>NZ_SNYV01000011.1 GCF_004363245.1 Sphingobacterium yanglingense
TATAGATTTTGCAGAAACATTACTATATTCGAATAGGCAATCTGACAATTTTTAAAAACAACCAACTGTCAGATCAAGTAGTGGCTATTACACTTTAGGCCGGATAAAAATTCACGATCATTACCTGCCGTTATTTTTCCTTCTTACCCTTTTCATAATACTGTAATTACACGCTCTGTTTTCTGCGTATTCAATTTTATGTTCAGATAGCAGCTGTACAATTATTTCGTTTGTTTCATCTTCATTAAGTCCCAATTTTTCTCCGAGGTCAATTTCATTGAGTTGACCGTCATTCTCTATTAATGCTCTGTAATATTTGTCTTTATTTTCCATAATTATTTCTTTTTTTGCACAGCTATCATCATGTGTGGGCTAAAGGGTAAAAGATAGCTATCGTTTTCCGTAACCTGAATTAATTCCATTAATGTTCCTCGCTTTTTGTTATTCAGCATATTGGCAAAGTATTCTTTATCCAACCATGCCATACCCTCGACCGCATAAGTATTTAGATAGGTCAAGCCTTGATTTATAAATTCATCTTTTAGCTGTTCTGGCTTATGATAAAATGCTTCCGCCAAAAGCCAAGGGGAATCATCCGGCGGATTGTGCATACCCCTTATCAATTCTTCTTTGCACATTTCAAAAAACGGTTTTTTGTGAATTAAGCCATTCAAAAGACCAACCAGTGTTGATGCCGTATAATTTATGGCAAAACCCAAAATAATCCCATCATTCTTTAAAACACGTTTAGCCTCACAAATAGCTAAATCTCTATCCTCCTTTTTTTGAAGATGATAAAGAGGACCATGCAGTATTATTAGGTCTGCATAATTATCTGGGAATTCCAATTTTCGAGCTTCACCCAAGTGTACAGAAAATCTATTCTTTAATCTATTCGCTCTGTTTTGGGCTATTTGTATATGTTTTGCAACTGGCTCTACCAAATGAACCTGATGTCCTTTTTTAGCAAGCCATTCCGAATACTTTCCCGTACCACCACCAATGTCTATTATTTTTGAAGATGAAGGTGGTATATATTTTTCTACGAGTGATTTGATTCTTTCAAATTCAAATACACCCATTCCTTTGTCAAGTCGAGTTTCTTCGGATGCTCTATTGTAAAATAGCTCTATATCTCTACTTATTAACTGTTTACTATTCATTTTTATTCATCGTGACACCACATTTTGAAATGTTGAATACACCGCAAACGTGATAATGCAATCGATTTGATAATCGTTTGTTTTGTTTAACATTAAGAAATAAGTCGATAGTATTATCTGTGCATTAAAAAGCTAAAAGATTTCAATGCATTAATCACTCTATTTTTAGAGTTGTCTTTCGAGTAAGACCAGATAATATGTTAGATATAGTATAACAGACCACAAAGATAGAAATTTTGGATTAATGTTTAACGTTGAATTGGCACTAATCACTAATACCGCTTTAGAGAAGATTACAGGTGTCCATCAGCGTCAGTTCCAACATTCCATCGGGATTGAAAAAGCCCCGTCAGCCTCAGTTTAAGAAGATAGTAGAGGGCCTTCACCGTCTGGCAGCAGAACTGCAGGCTGTAGAGTTGGTGTAAGGCTATTTCTCTTTTCCTACTTTAAATCCTACCTGCCTATGTTCGGGTATAGTCGGCTTTTGCACTTTTTCCTCTAGTTGATCAATGTAGCTAAATATGAGCTCGATATTCTTGTCATGCCCATCTTGCTTTTTGGATAAATTTTCTACCGCTAGTTTTACTTCTGTAAGCTCCAGATGTATCTGTGTTGTATCATTCAGAAACTGACGCATCTTAGTAAAGATTCGCATGATTTGGATATTTATCTGAATAGCTTGTTTACTTTTCAGAACAGATGATAGCATCGCTACTCCTTGTTCAGTAAATACCATTGGATAATATCTATTGCCACCACGCCCATTCTTTGAGGTCACAATTTGTGACCTCAAAGAATTAAATTCAGAGTCATCCAATTCAAACATGAAATCGGGAGGGAATCTTTCGATATTTCGTCGTATAGCTTGTTTCAAAACTTTAGTCTCCACTCCATAGAGCTCCGCAAGGTCACTATCGAGCACCGTGTCCGACTACCGGCGGATCACCTTCTGCCCACGAAAGACGTATATTCTACTCATCAGTACCTCATCGGGTAGGCTTTTTTGCACTGTATTGTCGATATGCTGTTCCATAATCTAGTTATTTGGTAATACTAAGATAAGGATTAAAAATTAGTAAAGCTAAAAATGTTAGTATTTCAAGGGCACGACTCTCGTTGCTGTAAAGATAGGTATGACGTAGATACTTATTTCGATAGTTTCACCACTCTTTAGGACGGATAAAAATTCTATCTTTAACCTATGTTCCTATTATCCCTTATTCGATTCCCAGTTGATGTACCTATCAGTAATATACAGCAATGGGTCCGTTCCTTGTTCATTACAATATTGACATTTTCTGTAATGGTAAGTTGTACAGATGTTACTGACACCTTCAACAGTAGAGAATTGATTTCGAGCACGGGTGAAAGAATCTATATCAATACGCTTAGTTGGGGTATCACAGACGATACACAACACACCATAGTTACAAAAGATAAGACGCGGTTGATGGAGAGAAAAGATACATTAGGGACTATCAAAGGCTTATCTCCATTCATGTATCGATTTGTGAATGATAGCTTGACAATCTACTCTCGCGAAAGTAATAAAGCAAAATTAGACGAAGGTTTCGAAAGCATACATGTTAGTTATAGGTATTTGAAAAACAGTGATTATATGGATATAACAAATAAGGCATTGCGAGGGATAGAAAGGTTACGATATTTACCTTGATTATACTTACAGGTTTCTATTATCAGAATCCACCATCTCCTTCGGCATCCGCTTTATTTTAAGCAGCAAGCCACAGATAACGCTAGCAATGATATAATAAGAACCTAGAGGCAAGATAAGCCCAGCGTCCAGCAGATACAGTGTCAGAGAAATACCTATCGTAGTCCACAAAATTACGATCAGCTTCACCCATATCGTCTTTAGTGTAGACTCAGCCGCTATATGGTAGACAAAAAGATAAAGTAACAGCGTTGGTAGGGAGAGCATCATACCTACCTGGAAAGCCTCTGGAAACATTTCGAACAATCCGATAGTTTTATCACGATGGATTATTCCTGTATCCTTTATAATCTGTGCAAAGATAGGAGCCAGTAGCAGTGTACCGATCCAATGTTTAAATATATATCCCCAGTCCATTTTCGATAGGTTAAAACATACGATATAACGTTCTCCAAGTAGGGCCAAACACTATTTCAATTCAATAAAATTCTTTTCAAACACCGAGAAGCTATCGTTATCCTTCGGCTCTCTAGCGAATTTAAGATTCAGGATCAGTGGGACACCCGTTACCTCCCCAAAACCGATGATGCGAAAAGTCCCGTCCTTCATCTCAAATCTTATTCCTTTGAAAGGTTGATTTTGAGACCAGAACTTGATCGTTGTTTTGGTTTTATAATCCAGCTGTTGCATCGTCTGATCTAGGAAACTTTTATGAACCCCTTGCTGTACCATTTCTTTACTCAGGTACAGCCATTGAGCCGAGAAGCCATTGCAGTCCAGCAGTTCGTAATCTTGATATTGGCATATTGCAATTCCTTGATGCGTTCCTGTGCCGATGTTAAGATGACGCATAGCAAGAGAGAGATTGTAAATAGAATGTTTTTCATTACTGTTCCATCATATATATCCCGAATATATCCAATCTTTCCTTGTATCACAACAGCATATTTTGTTATTTTTGGTCTTTAAGGGAGAGAACTTATTATGAGATTTGAAGACCTATATTGGCATGATTCCATAATCAAAAACGTAACGATAGACAGAACCAGGCCGGGATATCAGGATACCATTGTTTTTGACATAGATTGGTATGATACAGGCTTAGCAAAGCTTGTTTTCGAAGAGGTCTCTTGGGCACAGATGGAGATGAATTTTGGGATAGTATGCCATGAGGCGATAGACACAGCATTTGAAGCCCCTCCAGATGATACCGATTTAGTCCGTTTTACCCAAAGCCTGTTAGGCTTAGAAAATCCCGATGTGTCATGCTACGTTATCCGAACATCCTCTACAGGGAGTGTCTTCAAAATTATCGCGAAGAGGTTTCGCCTATGGTTATAGCATTTATTCAAATGCTATAACCCTAAGTATCGAAGATATTGTAAAGCAAAGAGCTCCCCTTAACTACCTGAGATAAAAATCAATTCCTGATAACGGATTTTTTTCAAAATATTTTTTCTGTTCATGTATTTTAAAAGCAAATTCAAAGACTGTATTCGCACGTTCAAGATCTTCCTGTTGTGGCATTACAAAATAGGAGGGAGCTTTGTTGATCCACTGTCTCAAATATACCATACTAATTTGTCTAATGTTGGCGTTTTCATCAACAGTACCTAACATAATATCTGCAATTACCTGCCACTTACCGATATTACTAAACAGTAGAAGTATTGATTTTTTTAAATCATCATTACCGTACTTATATACTTCCCTTGCTTTTTGCAGTACATCAGTAGTTTTATAGTTAGAAAGAAAAGCGACGACCAGCTTTCTTATTCCAGCATGTTCGCTATCGAGATTACTTAATGCGTAGTCATATGCACGACTTTCGTCCAATCCGCTTAGCGCCAGAAATGCTGCCTTTTTTACTTTAGCCTTAGGTGAATCAAGAAACGGTATAATCGAATTCACAAACTTCTTTCCATCAGTTTCTGCTAGTCCATATAAAGAGCTGATTACACTTTCATTATTCAACAACTTGTCATTATAGATCCTGGCAAAATCATCGACACTATGTTTCAACGAATACCTAGCTAGTTCACGGATAGACCTAGATCTATCCATTAGAAAAGGATAAACTATTTCTACAAAATTTGGATGATCTTTCAATCTGTGAAGTGTTTTCAGTCGAACCTGTGGAGACTTATCAATCAATAGGCAGTCGATCTGATGTTGGGTTAATTTATCGAAATGACATAACGCTATACTGCGGACTATAAAGTTTTTATCATTCAATAATATCGATAGCTTGTCCACTTCAATCTCCGTTACAATGACCATCTTCTTTGCGATAGTGATACGTACGTCGTCACTAAAGGACGCAAAGTATTCGTTCAAATAGTCCCCATGCTCCACAAGCACAAAATCCATAATCTCAGAATGTACTGCGCTAAGGTCCGCTCGTTGTACACTCTTAATCCATTCGAACAGAGGTAGGTTCTTAACCAATCCATTTACAAACTCATTTTTTTTATAGTTTTCAATTCCTTGTAGAGCCACCTTTCTAACCTGTTCTACCCAATCTGCCAATCTGTAAATGATAAAAGGAATAGCCTTTTCGTTTTTACTGTCGGTCAGATATTTTACAGCCTTTTCTCTCACGAAGCCTTTGCTGTTTAGGGAAGCTATCGAATAGAGCACGACACATTCTTCGTTAGAAAATGTCTGTTGATAGTAATCAATATCTGATTTCGAAATATCACAATGTTTTAATGCATTGTAATACTCCTTTTTAGATGTAATATTCTCAAATAGTTGTGTTATCACGTGATAGGTGCGATTCCGTATATCACTATTGGGATCTTTTAGATAAGGAATCAAATGTTGGATCGAGTACAGGGTTCCCTTTTCAAGAATTTGATCTAGGGCAATTAGTCTGTTCTCAAGATTATCCTTCCTCGCTAACCACCAGCCTTGGCGTTCTTGTCCTAAGATTTGTATGTAATTCCACAGTTCCATTAGTTGTAATATTTAGTCAGCTATTTTCTTTTTGATAATGCAAAGTTGCAAAGCTCTATACGCAGCCGACTTGCGTAGTGTTTATAAAGTAATGTTAGTTGAGTTATGTTATTGGTTATTAGGTTGATATTTATTGAGGTTTGGTCGTTGGCATTTTTGAATTTACAAAACTACGCAACTACATTGCGCAATATTAGTATATGTACATTTAATTTCTACTTTAAAAACTCCCGTATTATTTGGACCGCAGGGCTAGTCAGTTACTGGAGGGACGGATTATAGCAGACCATACTTTCATTTATTACGAGCTGATGAGATATAGCGAATCTATCTATGACCAAGAAGTTTAGCGAAAAAGCCTCTTTTCTTCTGCTGTTTTTCTAGTGCCCAGATTAATTCCGTTTCATGCCTTTTAACGTTATGTATTTCAGAACCAAATTTGCCCCATGCAAATCCAGTTTTATTTGGTTTCGTCCGTAAATCAACAAAGACAAAATTATCGTCGAAGTTTGCACCGAACTCTCGCAGTATTGTATCTTCAGTCTCATATAGCTCTCCATACGTCATAAAGCCATTATTTACCTTCCATATCTTATCCACGGCCTTTTCGTGAACGTCGTTCAAGTGAGATGCCCCTCTTTTTCTTCCAAACTCGTCTACATGCAAAATAAACTCGGCAAGATCATTCGAATGCTTCACCACCACAGCGGGATCATGACAGACATAGAACACATGTCCCCAATCCCCATTTTTAGAAATATCCAATATCCAAAAGTTTCCAAAACCATCACTAGCCAATGGTATAGAATTTGGGAAAAACTCTTCGAAACCAAACTGATTTATCGCATCAAATCGTATCTCATCAAGTCCTTGAAATTCAAAACCTCGACTATATAAAAGGAGTTCTTCAATACTTTGAGGCAAATACTTATCAGGTAGCTGTTCTTTTAACTCATTAATTTCGTTTTCGGTTAATCCCGGTAGCAGTTCGACTTTATATTTATCCCCATCTTCAGAAATATACTGCGTGCTAATAATTGATTCTAACGCTTCTTTTGGTTTCATAATTTCCTATTTATTATATCTAATATATCCAATAATTCCTTGCATCACAATAGGGGGAGAAGCTTTGTTTCAGACGACTGATAGTAGCTCCCATAGAGCAATCTAAAGCTTACTTAATCTCGTAGTACGTTCCTTAACATGGTTTCGACTTCTTTAGCATGAGATATGGTCATAAAATGCCCTGCATTCTTGATAATATGGGTTGGTCTAACATTTTTGATAGGAATGATATGATCCTTGTCGCCATGTATATGTATTACATTCTCAGGGACAATATCGTTTCTCCAATGTATAATCTGATCGATTGCCCATTTCAAAAAAACAGGATCCGTATCAGCTAGAATCTGTTTTAGCATCAAGCTCTCCTCTGGAGATGATGCCCCGAACAGATAGTCAATGAATCGACTATGGTGCTTCAAAACCGATTCCGGAAGGAGCCGATGCAGGTTTAGATTACCAAAAAACCTATTGAATCGAGGTAGTTCTCGATATCCTTTTGCCGAAGCAAGTAAGATAATCTTGTGTACATCGACAATCTTTGCAATTTCCATGGCTACCATACCACCAAACGAGAGGCCTATTATGATAGGATTCTTATCCTTGATCATCTCAGCTATTCTTTTTGCATACGATACCATACTCTCTTTGAGACGAGGAGGTATCCATTCTATATGCGTTACATCGTACATCGAGAGATCCATTTTCGCAAACACTCTACTATCGACGCCTAGTCCACTTAAAATGTATATCTTTTTCATCACCTTTTCTTACGTTTAGATTCCGCAAACAAGATCTTTAGTACATCCATACTATCAGTGTAGCTATCAGTAATGAAATAGTCAGAGCAACTTTAAAGAAATTTACTATCGTTAATGGTCTTATTATATTTAGTCTGATAATTACAAATAAGCCAATTAAGACAGCTAGAAGAGTCAGTGCAAACGATAGTCCGATAAGCCTACTACTAGAGTCAGCAATTGAATAAGGAAGGAGTATACAGCAAACAATCAGTCCTAAAATAAATATCCAGTTGCATACTCTGTTTTGAGAAAGAATATCCTCATTCGAAGATTCTGTCGAGTTATGTCCATTGAAAAGAAGTTCACCTATAGCTTCTAATATTGCTGCTATCATAGCCTGCTGTTAAATTCATTTCTAATATAATCATTCTTCCATTATAACCTCAGCCGTTTACTTCTCTTTCCCGACCTTATATCCGATTTTATCACGTTCAGGTACAGCAGGTTTTTCTATTTTGTCTTCTAGACGGTCTATATAATTAAATATAAGTTCGATATTCTTGTCATGTCCATCTTGCTTCTTGGCTAATTTCTCTACAGCTAGTTTTATTTCTGTAAGCTCCCGATGTATCTGTGTCGTATCATTCAGAAACTGGCGCATCTTAGTAAAGATCTTCATGTTTTGGATATTGACAGCAATTGCTCTCTCAGCATTGAGTACGCTAGATAACATAAGTACACCATGTTCTGTAAAGACTAGTGGTAGGTACCTGTTACCGCCTCGGGCAATCTTTGAGGTGCCAAATTGGCTCCTCAAAGATTGATGTTCTTTTTCCTTAAGCTCGAACATAAACTTACTGAGGCATATTCAGCTTGCTGATAAAGATGACTTAAACTAGGGGGGCAGCAGCAGTGGCTGCATCCGTTTATACCCGTTTATAAACGACTATAAACGTTTAATATACGGCTAATAATTTTAGTTTATGGAGGTTTGCTTTATGAGTTAACATACTATTTCAAAGTAAACTTCCATATTATGCAGAGACGAATTAAAACAAGGAGCAACACAAGCCGGTACATCGAAATCTTGACAGACTTTGGCTGGAAACACTATTTTGGCCGGGAGGAAAACAAAATCAACCTCATCAATTTTTTAAACAGCCTACTGGAGGGCGAGCATGTTATAGCAGATCTCCATTATGCTAATGTCGAAGAGGGAGGCGAGCATAGCGGTGAGCGTAAGGTCGTCTTTGATCTGCGCTGTATAGGGGAGGGAGGTGAGCATTTCCTGGTGGAGATGCAGTTACAGAACCAGGACTTCTTTTTCGACCGTGCTGTCACCTATACCTCACGCACCATCAGTCGTCTAGCCAAGAAAGGAGCTGAGGGCAATGGATATGAATTGCCACCGGTATATTTTGTTGCAGTACTAGGCTTTCAGCTGGACAAGGCCAATTATGAAAAATACTACTACAGCGCCAAGATCGTAGATCAGTTTGATAATGAACTATTGTACGACAAGCTCAGTTACAAGATGCTGGTTCTTCCCAATTTCAACAAGTCATTGACCAACCTATCGAGTATTATGGATCAATGGATGTACCTGATGAAGCATCTCAATGAGAATGAAGAACTACCTAACTATTTGGACAAAAGAATATTCTCTCGTATATTTGAGGTAGGAGAGGTGGCGAATTTATCGCCTGCAGAACACATGGCATACATATCGAGCATAGATCGCAAACGCGATTATAATAATACCATAGCTTATGCAAAGAAGGAGGCAAAAGCTGAGGGACATGTATTAGGTATTGCTGAAGGCGAACGTAAAAAAGCCCTTGAGACCGCTTTGAATCTGAAGAATATGGATATACCTTTCGACAAAATAGCAAAAGCTACAGGTCTGAGTGTCGAAGAAATAGAACGCTTGAAATAGATTCTTTCAACGTTATAAAATACAAAAGCTAGACCCAGGTCTAGCTTTTTGCTTTTACTTAATTTTCTGTAGCAACACTATCAGCTGTGTACTACTTCTCATCACAGCCTTTAATACCTACACATAAGATGATCAAGGTTGTGTTTATAGTCAGTGCTGCACTCGTGATGCTAGCTAGCGTTTTAGACCCACTAGATATAATCAATTTTGTGTTTATAGTCTCACTATTGGTAGCCAGCGCTGTTGCTTGGGTATTGCATAGATTGGCATCAAGTGGATAAGGAACTAAAAGCACTCCTTGCACAGGAGAGCTAGCTGGGTACCCAATTGGCTCCTTAAGATTGATATGTTACATTTGCGCTTGAGGCAGTCGTTTGGCTGCTAAGTTTTATGGAAAATCTCATAAAGCGACATCATTACATTAAATATGAAAACAATCCATATATACATCACAGTCCTGCTACTCAGCCTACCCATATTAGGGCAGGCGCAGACCTATATACAAGGAGAAGATTTTCTTCCTTTCTCTCAGGCTGCCACGAGCAAATATCTGAATCCAAAAACACAAATTTCTCTAGAGGAAGCCTTCATAAAACTTCAAGAAATTGAAGGGGATGAATTTAAAAAGACCTTATCCCAACTGCGCGGAGAGTATTACATGGTTGATAGTATGATGATCTCATTTAGTTGTTCAGAGCTTTCGACCCTTCGTAAACTTAAGTACAGAGGTATTCACTATAGCTATGAGTATATAAAATATGGTTTCGATACCGCCGAGTATTGGCATATCATGTATAAGGATTTAGATACACATAAAACATTGGTTTATTACTCTAGGAAAAGTCAAGTCCTATTTTTCGATCTCGAAAATGACACGTACTCTATCATGGGTACGGTATATGCTCCCGAAGGCAAGATCAGCGAGGCACAGGAGTTTATCGACAAACTAGTGGAGAGTATTTCATTTAAATGAAGAAATTAATGAAAAAATATATTGTAATAGTCCTCACTGTCGTTTCACTTATTTTATCCTTACAGACAAGTTTTGCTCAAGAGATAACTGCAGGAGAGCATACCATCAACAACTCAATTTATAAAGTGGCATTAAGCTCCGATAATTTAAGATTATTAATTGAACTTAAGAATAAACCTCATATCCCAGATAATAAAGAGATTATAGATGGCTTGTATTCCTACGTAATAGATGTCTATGCTACAAACAAAAAAGCATGGCACGAGTTAGTTTTAAATGCTTTGCCGAAAGAAAAAGTGGATAGTCTTAAACAGCGAAAAGAAAAACTAAGCATTTATTTTACAGCTAAACTGTAATCTTCCCTAAAAACAGCTATAATTGTTAATGTAGTTTTAATAAACTAGGGATAATGAAAAATATGTAAAAGCACTCCTTGCACAGGAGCGCTAGTTGGGTACCCAATTGGCTCCTTAAGATTGATAAGTTACATTTGCGCTTGAGCTAGTCGTTTCGCTGATAAGTTTTATGGAAAATCTCATAAAGTGACATCATTACATTAAATATGAAAACAATCCATATATACATCACATTCCTGCTACTCAGCCTACCCATATTAGGGCAGGCGCAGACCTATATACAAGGAGAAGACTTGCTCCCATTTTCTCAAATTGCAAAAAGCACTTATCTACAGCAAAGTAAGAGGATATCGTTGGATGAGGCTCGTGATGCTCGAAGAAAAATACAAGGCAGTAGATTTCGCGAGAACCTAATAAAACTCAATGGGGAATACTTTATGTATGATGGTTTTTTGATATCTGCAGTCTGTTCAGAACTTGCTGTGATCCAAAAGGAAAAATACCCAGGAATTTATTCTAATTATCTCTATTTAAAAAATGACTATAATCCGAAGGATGAATATCTTTCTTATGAAGATTTTGGAACATATAAGACGATGATATCATATAATAGGTCAAGTAATTATCTGTCTTATTATGTCGAAAATTCAACCTATTCGATTATTGGAGCTATATATTCATCGGATGATAAGGTGTCTGAAGCGCAGAAGTTTATAGAGAAACTAGTAGAGAGTATTTCATTCAATAAATAAAAGGGAATATTACATATTTCTAAGCAGATAAAAAGCTAGGCGTCAGTCTAGCTTTTTTTGATATAGGCATCTTGGTCAAGATAATTGATAACCGTTTCTGTAAAGGAATTAAGGTATGCCTGTTACTTTCTCTTGCAGCTTTTAATGCCTACACATAAGATGATCAAAGTTGTTTTTATAGTCAGTGCTGCACTAGTGATGCTAGCTAGCATTTTAGACCCATTAGATATAATCAATTTTGTGTTTATTGTCTCACTATTGGTAGCCAGCGCTGTTGCTTGAGTATTGCATAGATTGGCATCAAGAGGATAAGTAACTAAAAGCACTCTTTGTGCAAAGGAGCGCTAGCTGGGTACCCAAATTGGCTCCTTAAGATTGATATGTTACATTTGCGCTTGAGGCAGTCGTTTGGCTGATAAGTTTTATGGAAAATCTTACAAAGTGACATCATTCCATTAAAAGAAACTTCAAGATTTAGAACCGTGGCTTATACTTACACATGAGAGTAATTCATATATACATCACATTCCTGCTACTCAGCCTGCCCATATTAGGGCAGGCGCAGACCTATATACAAGGAGAAGATTTTCTTCCTTTCTCTCAGGCTGCCACGAGCAAATATCTGCATCCAAAAACACAGATTTCTCTAGAGGAAGCCTTCATAAAACTTAAAGAAATTGAAGGGGATGAATTTAAAAAGACCTTATCCCAACTGCGCGGAGAGTATTACATGGTTGATGGTATGCTGACCTCATTTAGTTGTTCAGAGCTTTCGACCCTTCGTAAACTTAAGTACAGAGGTATTCACTATAGCTATGAGTATATAAAATATGGTTTCGATACCGCCGAGTATTGGCATATCATGTATAAGGATTTAGATACACATAAAACATTGGTTTATTACTCTAGGAAAAGTCAAGTCCTATTTTTCGATCTCGAAAATGACACGTACTCTATCATGGGTACGGTATATGCTCCCATAGACAAGATCAATGAAGCACAGGAGTTTATCGAGAAATTAGTGGAGAGTATCACATTTAAGAACTAAAGAGATTAATGAGGAAATATATTTTAACCGTCCTAGCTTTCATTTCACTTGTTTTGTCCTTACAGACAAGTTTTGCTCAGAAGATAACGGTAGGCGAACATCGCATTAACAACTCAATTTATAAAGTGACATTAAGCTCGGATAAATCAAAATTGATTTTAAGTCTTAAGAATAAACCCTTCATTCCAGAAAACAAAGAGATAATAGATGGCTTGTATTCCTATGATGTCGATGTCTATGCTACAAACCGAACAGCTTGGCATCAATTAGTTTTAAATGCTTTGCCGAAAGAAAAAGTGGATAGTCTTAAACAGCGAAAAGAAAAAATAAGCATTTATTTTACAGTTAAACCGACTGGCGAAATGTATTTTAAATCCTATACATTACCTCACAACACTATATTGACCATGCAAGATTTATCCAATATGGACAGAAAACTGATGAACGATTTCAGGTTTGACTTTAAAAGTACAAAAAACCGGCATCTACAACTATCATTTGTAATGATGAATCTGGATTTGGATTTTGGCAAATTGTAGTTTGTGGTTAAAGCTGTGAAGTCAGATTTAACATCTAACTTTACAATATCGAGGGAAAAATAGACGTACCTAGTGATTCCGAAATTAGCGGAATAAAATACAACTGGGAATGTAATCTTCCCTAAAAATAGCTATGATTGTTAATGAGTTTTAATAAACTAGGGATAATGAAAAATATGTAAAGGCACTCCTTGTAAAGCAGCCCTAGCGGAGGTTTAGGTTTAAATGATTGATTAAGGGGGGATCTTTAACAGAACCTGAATCTATTGGAAATCTCTTAAAGTGTGAAATTAAGGAAAGAAAATAGCGAAACGGTTAGTGCAACTACCCAATTGAAAATTCTTATTTTTGAAACAAGTACAAGTTTAAAATATACCTGTACTTGTTTCTTTATTGAACTAGTTAAATGAATATTATCAGTCAGAATTATTTTGCAAAATCCAATTCTCCATTAATAGCTATCCAATATAGGTGCTTATGACCATTATCCAGACTGCTAAATGTGGCGATATAATTTTTGCGCAAGTCTCTATCTATAGAGGCTATATCAGCTAGTGTCAATACTGTGCCGGTCTTTACACTGAAAGCTATATTGAGTATCTTTCCATCCGGACTAAATTCAAATCTCAATATGAGTCTTTCGCCTGCACGGCTTAGCGCGTCTTGCTTAGTTTTTCCCAGCACCGCTTTGACTCTGTTTCTCCACATCTCATGGTTTGTCACTTTGGTTTCAATATAATCGAGTGCGATATTATCTACGAATTCTCTATTGGGTTTTAGCTTAGGTATATCTCGGCGCCAAATAGGGGTCGAACCATATCTGCTAGGAGCTCCTACTTCATAAGTGATGTCTTTTACGACATATGTACCTTTCTTTATAGCTGTTTCTTGTGCAAGTAGAACGTTCCATGCAAGCATTATAATAGAAAAAAACAAAACCAAAACAATATTATTATTTCTCATGTCTATTAATTTTTAATTTGAACAGTTTGGGCCCATATCTCCGTCAAAAAAATTTTTTAAGGCTTCGGGACCTATAGACTGTACTATATTTGTTTTTGAATATGTTGTATGTCCATACTTTTTAAACGCTTCGAGATGCTGGTGATATTCACTCACAAAGTTAGGATTTCCAGCTAAATTAGGATAAGTAGTCCCATTATTTGTAAGTTCATCTATCCACTTTGTGTAGCTGTCTTGTGCAGCCCGAAATCCATCTTTTTCGCGTTGATTGAACATTGTACCAACAGGATCGGGACCTATTGTTATTCTTTTTGAAATATCTTGAAATACAATCTGCTCAAATTCGATGTTTATATTGCCTGCTTGACCACTATGATAGTTAGAGAAGCTACTTCCATAAATAGCCTGATGCTGATAGGCATGAAACCCCTCATGGGTAAACAGTTCTCTGGATCTAAGGTAATTTTCATCATTGTATAATATTTCTTTTGTAGAAGGCTTATAAAATGCAGCCGTATCACCAGGAGATATTTTTATGGTAACTTCTCCACTATGCTGAAGAAAATCAATAAGTTTTCTGTAGGCACAGCTATTCTTAGCGTAGTCCAACATTTCTAAAAACTCTTCGGATTGTGTTTGAGTTAGAGTACTATCTATGATACCATTTCTTTGTGTCCCCCCCGTACTTCCACCATCACCACCAATTCCTCCACCTGTCCCACCTGGAGGAAATGGATCTGTGGGCGAGTTTTCCTTTCTAATCTCCTCATGACATAGATTAAGACTATTTTTAATCGAAGTAAAATAAAACTCATGTACATAGCACCCTAGATTAGCGCTAGAACCACTGTTATATGCATTTCTTTGATAATAGTCAATAATACTCCAATAATGGTGAATTAGGCAGTCTGGAAGTATTGCTGCCGAATTAATAGCATTCTGTGCTTGAAGGTACAATGGGTATATTTGGCTGAAAATTTCACATGCGTACACGTCTATTGGGTCCATAGATTTAAGTGCAATCTTCCCATTTTTTCGTAAAGATAATAATCCTCCTCTTTTGATAAATTCAAGATTCGAAGTTTTAGAGAGAATACTCATATTTATGCTACTAACGGTAGATGAGGGTTGGTTATTAATAATAGACCATAGAGAGTCCATAGTCGATATATTAGTTAAACTTTCGTTAATAGCTGGATAATGTAAACGATATAAATTATCTAGTTCACTTTTAGAATTTTCAGCTAGACCTAGTTTCTCTATTAGTTTCTTTCGAAGTTGCTTTTCGGCAAGATCTAAGCTAACCACATAACTCTCATAAAGATTATTCATGTCTTTAATCTCGTTTGTATTAGTAGCTTTCATTAGAAGATATGGATACCATCGGCCATTATTCAATTGTCCCCATTCCATTACCATTTTGTTTACCTCGGTCGAGTCAAGGTGTTCCATGTCATTATCGATGTTTTTTTTACACCCGCTTAGTAAGGCGAAAAATACCAGCATTACAGACCATAGTAGAAAGAGTGTTTTGTTGCTAGAAATCATAAAATAAATATATTTGAATATAATTTTATAGAGATATTATTTCATTTATAATCGCTTTGGTGTCTCTTTCAGAAGACTAAGAAGGCCACCGAGCAATCGCCCGAACTAGTCTAACCTAATGCTTTAATCACATCTAACTAGTATAACTGCCTCGAGTTTGTTCCAATAGTTTATTAGGTTGAGTTGTTGTTGTCATGATCAGTTTATTTTGCGTTTAATTACAGTATAATAACAGAAAGCATTATAAACTTACAGACAATAAATTGAGGACCAATACGGGTTCCCGTAAAGCAATAAGAATCATTCCTTATCTTTATTACATATTGATCAATAGCTACTTAAATAGCCTTAAGCTTAGTTATCGAGATTAGAGAAAAGATGCTACAGTCCTTCACCCAAGCAAGCAATGACTTTCGTCGAGGTGCTTTTATGTGTGATTTTAGTTCCTTTCTTCATATTGGGGTTATTAAATGTAAAAACACAATTTAGCGATAACCCACTGTATAATAAAAACCTGTAAAAAACATTTGGAATAATATTTTTTGAAATACAGTAGTAGATATACTACCTTTGTGTTGTGGAGTTCGAAATGTGATTGGTGGTTTAAGGCATAAATTATCCAGACACATTTAAAACTTTTTCGTTATGAAATCAAGTGAGTTCCACAGATTACTGCGAAACAATGGCTGGATCCATATCCGTACCAGAGGATCTCATTACATTTATGAGAAGGGTGGGAAGACCTATCCAGTTCCTTATCATGGTAGCAAAGAGATAGGAGAGGGTCTTCGCAAGAAAATCATGAAGGATCTGGGGCTTTAATTAGCTCCCGATCCCCGTGATATAGGAAAGGAGCAATACTATGAAAATTCTAAAAATCATTATCGAACGCAGCGAAGACATGTTCAGTGCCTATGCAGAGAATGCCGAAGGTATCTATGGAGGCGGTGATACCGTCGAGGAAGCCAAGCAATCTATCTTGGATGCGATAGCGATCATTACCGAGGAGTTCACTGGCGACAATGTACCGTCTATTCTCAAAGGTAAATATGAGATCGTGTACCATTTCGATGCAGAGAGCTTTCTCAATTATTACAAAGGCATCTTCACCAATGCCGCTTTAGAGAAGATTACAGGCATCAATCAGCGTCAACTGCAACATTACTCATCGGGATTGAAAAAGCCACGTCAGCCTCAGCTTAAGAAGATAGAAGAGGGGCTCCACCGTTTAGCTGCAGAGTTACAGGCGGTTGAGTTGGTTTAATAGTATCATTGATCTGGGATATCATCCTATATTTTAAACTATCCATTTCTAGGATGTTGATGGCTAAAAAAGAAAAAGCATGAATGAATTTTGTGCGGGTTGTGTATTTGGTAAACTTTTTTCCAGTTAATTCCTTATGTATTTCTTTTGACCAATTCATAATATTCGATTCGTCCATCTCAAAAAGCGCGTCGTGAGCTAGTTCGTTGCGAATCACATTCAATTGATTTAAACATTTTATTATGAAATTGTGTTTGGTCTTATTTTCGAATGACATTTCTTCGAATATTATTATTTTTTTGAAAAATGACAATTCATTAAACCTGCTTTCCATCTTCTTGGACAAACAAGCTTCCAAAGTACTTTCAATCATTAAATGTCCTTTAAGAAGAATCAATTCTAATTCCTTCTTGTTCGAAAGGTGTCCCCATACAGCCCATTCATATAAAGGATTTAGAGACGGTTTCTTGATTAGTTCATCACTCATCCTAAAATTATTACTTACAGTTCCCTCGCTATAGTTATAAAATCTCCAAGGGATATACCAAGAATAGCCAAGCCAGCGTCGTGTGGATTCTCTAATTTGTATCTACCTTTTGCGGAACCATTGAGCGCATACTGACGCCCTTCAATGATTATCGTACACCAAGTCTTTCGTTCACATTGTAGAGTTACTTTATCAGCGTAGAAGGGCCAGGTCCCTTGATATTCTTCTTTCTTTATCGTTTTGTATTTAACGTTAGGGTTTAAAAACCGATCGATTTCATTCTTAATAGTGAATGGCACTGCAGGTTTCAGCTTTTCGTTATAACTTGCTGTATTAGTTCTATAGTCAGTTAATCCAAACTTATCTTGGTAAAGTAAGCCAAAATTATAAAGCCCAGTTGAGGAAACTTGCTTACCATAGGCGCCTGCTGTATCAAAGATAATCTGTCGTCCGAGTGCTGATACAAAGCTTTCAAACTTTACAATGATATATCGGGCTATTTCAGCATATACTTCGTTTAGGGATTTTGGATCCGGATCAAATATTTTTTCAGCAGGTATTTCCAACCTTTCAATTAGTCGGCTTTCAAAATCCGTCCAAGATTTCACCGTATTGATACTTGGGTTTTTGTGTCCTGTTATAATATCAAAATGGTGATAACGAGCAAATTTGCCAAACTCAGATATAATTGAGAGTAGCTCCCGAAACTCTTTATCGTCATCTAACAGTTTCTGATCTAATAAAAACTGGTATCGATCACTTCTCTTATAATAATGTTCTATAATCTCGTTAAGTAATTTACTTAAATCATGACCTAGTGATTTTATGTATTCATAATTAGGGTATTCTTCATGACGGTGATAGTAAACAGCGCAGATATAAGCCTTCATGGTCCGTTCAAAACCCTGAGATAACAGCTGAAACGGGAGAAAATAGAAATCATTTGTTCCATCTATATTCTGCAGTTCACCAAATCCCAAGCGTATTAATTTATCCGCGGTTTTGAACTCTTCCAGTAGACTGCCATGCTTTTCAAAATCAATCATATTTCGACTGTATTCTATTTATTACTTCCTTATAATATTCCGCTTTGTCATCGATATCGATGACAATAATATTAACGTCATTAGCTTTCAATAATTGAATTTTGTCACTAGAGCTGTTGACATAATTATTTTGGATATAGTAGTATAGTTTATTTTCAATGAAGCTGCTTTTTTTATAATATTTACTGCGAGCCCGGTAAGTCAATAACCACCAAATATCTATTTCTACAAAATCTAACGATAGTCCAAAAATATGAACATCACTCGTGAAGAATAAATCAATCCAAGATTGGAGATTCAGTTTCTCTTGCATTTTAAGCCTTCTGATGAGCGATTCCTTATGTATTTTCTTTGAGGTATAGTTAGGGGCATTCACGACATAATCTCTCATCTTCTGTAGTTGACCACAGTAATGTTCATATCCAAGGTTTATAGAAGCAGGAACATTACAGTCGCCATGAATATGCCAGTAGGCTTTATTACCAACTTTGTACTGCCTAAATACACTGTAAGTAGTCTCTTTTATTAAACTGTTGTTGACTGTCGGAGTCGTTCCCTCAAGACTGAATTCATAATTTGTCGTAAGAATATTGTCAGTCGACAATTCTCTTATTAAACTGTGTATTTCATTTTGAGAGATCCGCGAAATTTCCTCTCCAATATAGATTTTTAGTTGTGTTTCATCAATATTGTTTTCTTTAATAGCATGAAGGAATATCTCCTCATATAGCATCGGGAATGGTTTGCTACCGTTAGCCAGAAGAGGAACGTTATATTTTGTTTTGATATTCGTTAATAAATCTCCCCAACTTACACCAGGGGTGATATTATTGATATCATTACCAACGAGTATAGTATATCTATCCATTCTTTATACCTAATTGTATTAATAAATCATGGGTTAATTTAGAAAGCGGCCGTTTGGAGTGATCATCTAGATAAGCGCTCCAAATAATTCTATCAATCTCTGCTTCGGTTTTTCCTAATCCATTAAAGCTATTGACTAATCCCTCATAGCTTGATTTGTTGTACTGTTGTGCTTTATCCATTAGTTCTTGAACATAATCTTTTTGGTGATTATAAATTTGCTTTAAACCAAGCTTGGTAATGTTGCATGACTCAAGATTTGCTTTTGTATACTCTGATTCCGGGGATATCTCAATATCATTATAGTTGTCACCGAGCCCCAATAGCTGAAGTTCCATCTTATCGTTTTTTCCATAGAGTCTAAATGTGGGCCTAGGATGAGAATCATCATAGGGGTTGTGGGAAATTTCCTTGTTACCCTTTAATTTATTACAAGTATTACAAATAGGAATTAAATTGTAAAAACTAAGAGCGACTAATGGATATTCAGATTTAGGAAAGAAATGATCAAAGTCAGGCTTAGCTTTTATTCCACCTTTATAGTCATTAATAGTAATAGTATAGTTATGGTTGCAAAAGGGACATACTGATAAGCCTAGTGATGATGAGAGCCATCTTCCTATTGATATGTGTGATCCATTCTCAATTATTTTTTCTTGAAAAAAGGATGAATAATAGTTAGTCATAGTGGTTTTGAACCTTCTGAATTGAACCTTATGATTGTCATCATGATTGTTGTATCCGACCGCAGTCAACATGTTTTCCTGCTTGCTTTTCAAATCAAGAGGTGCTGCCGTAATAATCTCTTTGAGATGATTTTGAAAATAATTGAACATGTCACCATACAAAGTACCCTTGTTTTTTCTTGCGAGTTTTTGTGGCTTGCTTCTATCATTGTCATTTTTTGGGTTTTGATTCCCATCATGGATACTTAAAAAGTTCTCTATATGAGAGTAAAACTTAGTCAATATCATTTTAGTCTTTTGGGAGTCCTTATTTATTCCTATCATGTATTATGCTTTCTAACTCTGTAATTCGCTTGATTAATGAGTCTATATTTTTCGATGGTATACGCTCATGGTATTTTTTTAATAGTTGGGATTTTAAGAACGGCTCACCCACCATTAATATCCTCTTTTCTAGATTCGGAACCAGATCAGTCTGTTGATTTAGAGTATCAAACAATTCATTTATTTTATTCTTTGCAAACTCACCTATAGGCACACTATTTAAGAAAAAACCATGCTGTAATAAAGTATGGATATTTGCTCCAAACGTATTCTCAGACATGGGATAGCTTTGTTTACCTTTCTCTAAAAACATCACATTGTTTTTCGGAATATCACTTAATATAAATGGGGAATGTGTTACGAATAGTAAATTAATTGCTTCCAACTGTCGGAAATTTACTTTGGATATCCTATCCAATAGGTCGCTAAGTAAAGTCCTTTGAAAATCTGGATGAAAATATAGCTCGATTTCATCCAGTATTAGTAGAACGTTTTTATATGTGTTTGCGTCACCGTGAAATACCTCTTGAATTGAATCTAAGTTAGTTAAATGATAAATTATAGAACTCAATAATCCTATTTTTTGGTATTCTCCCGAACTAATTGCTCCTAATTTAATAGTTTCTTTTTTATCAGCATCTTTGAGTATTATTGATTTCTTGAATATGCCTGGTGGGTTTAGATATATTTTTAAAATCTTATTGTCAGATAGTCCAATTGCTTCTTCAATAAATGACTTTAATTCAGGTAATTCTACATTAGTCTTCTCTTTTTCATTTTCGAAAAAATTAGAGTAAAATAGCGAAAGCTTACAATCTGGGGATTTTATTACGAGTTTGAGAAGATGTAAGGCTTGGTTGAATTTTAATGAGATGTGACTGTTTTCAAATTCGATGTTGTCAATAAATATATATATAGCATCTTGATATTTTTTGCTTTTTATGAAATTATTGACTGCTTTATATTGTGGATATCTAAGTATCTTGGTTGCTTTAATACAGAGGTATTGAAACAATGAATTGTGTAATTTGCTTTTTATGTCAAATTGTTTCACCATATCATATGCCAATTGAGACATTACCCACATATTTATGATTTCTTCTTTTCCTTGAATGTCTAACCAAGTAAGATAAGTTTTAATACGTTCAATTGGAGTTCCGTTAATAAACTTGAAATTATCGTCGTCAACTGAGACATAATCCATCCAATCTGACCTTCTGTACTCTGGAGGAGTCCAATCATCTATAAATCTATTTAATTGCTCAACAAAATATTTTGCTCCCAATCCTTCGGGGAGTAGATCTAAATTAAATTTATCCTGATCCATTTGCTTATCATGAGTGCTTTCTTCCAATTCATGATTATTTGTGAGATTAGTTAGATGGTTTTGGATCGGGGTTTTGTCAAATTTTTTAAACGAAAATGATTCTACTTTAAGATCTTTGTTTATAAATTCATAAGAAGGTTCAGTTAAGATAAGTGATATAAGGCGCTGATTAATCAGTTCTCGTTCAGTATTTATATCAATATTTCCTTTAATCCGATAGGGATGCAAAGTCATTGGAGTTTGATAACCGTCGTTTCTATGAAAAACTTTATCAATCCATGAGTGTTTTACTCGATTATTGTCTTGATGACTCTCTTTTATGAAATCAAGGCTATTTAAAGAATAGTGAGAATAGTTGACATTTATGACAAAGAAAAGTTGATCAATTATGTTGAGATCTATTACTTCTTTAATATCACCATTTTGATTTAATGTAAAAAGTTCGGCATGTACGTTTTTGTTATTGTCGGCACTTACACTAATACAATATGTTTTTTGATCATTTAGAAAATACAGTTCTGCATATAGATCCTCAATGAAAATTAGCCTTTCTGTTACCTCATGTACTTTTTTTGCTTTATAATAATTGTTGAAAATCCGTAGACATAATTCTGTAAGGCTACTTTTTCCTTCACCATTTTTTCCAACGAGCGCTTGAATATTCACGCTTTTTAACGAGGTATTTGAACTACCGCTATAGAAAAAATGTTCAGGGACGTAATTACTATTAGCTTCCTTTTTCTTTATCCAATCGTTATTTGTTCTGGGTTCATATCCACTGTCGAAAAAGTAGAATTGATCAGTTTTTAAAGCTTTTAATATATGTGAGCTGCATCCTTTTCTAGGACGCACTGCTATTAGTTTAAAATCAATCATTTAATTGTTTCTTAGTAAAAAATAAAATCATTATCCTTTGCGAAATTTCTCGCTTGGTTGAATGTAAAAGGTTTTGACATGTGTTTATAGATTACATTTCTGATACTATTCTTAAGTCCCTCATGATAGAATGTGTTATTTTTTTTAGCATCATCATAAGGTATAATAGCTTCTAAACCATTCAAGATCTTTTCGGATATTTCTAATCCATTTTTGTCTCCAATATTCACTAAAGCTTCAGACACCATATTTATTGGTTTGAACCAAGCATTGAATATCTTATCTAGGTCGTCCAGACTTAAGCAGTATTCAGCAATATCCAATAAAGTCTCTATAGAGGCTGGGTTTGAATACAGCTTATACTCCAAATCATAGTAGGTATCGCCAGCATTGTTAGTAATATTTTTTATAATCGTACTGATTTTTTCAAAGCCTAGAGTCTGGTTTGATTTAATCAAATATCTTATAGCGAGGGATTCTGCTAGTATGGCTTTATTAACAAGCTCCTCATAGTTGTCTGTTACGAAACTTGCAATAAAATCTTGTTCGTTCAGTTCAAATAGTCTAGTGATAATAAATGGGAGAAAATAGTAATCTTCTTCTTTTGTTTTGTATAAGTTTACTATAGATTTTAAAAAGGATACGTTATCAATGTAGAATAACTCAATAATTTTCCTAGCATAATCGTAATTCTTATCTAAGACAGCATTTTTAATTTCCTCTTCTAATCCAAACAGTTTTAAATTAAACGATATATTTTTTGACTTCAGATAGGATAGAAAGGTGATTCTTACTAAGGGTTGAGTCGATAATCTAAGTTCTTTTAGTACTTTTAGACTTACGATATCTGTGTCCAGCATTTCATCGATAAATCCAAAATCGAAGTAAGAGTACTTTATGAAATCGACCAGCTGAAGAAGGAAAATGTCTTCAAATCCTGCAGGTTTAAAATAACGGAGTAGATTTAAAAAAAGAGTTAGAGTCCTTGAGTCATTCTCACTAATGTCTTCTCGAGGACTATCTAAATATTTTTCTACAGTTATTTTATTATTGAACACCCATTCTTTAAGATAGGATTTTTGAGTCTCCGATATGTTCAAAAATGGTTCATCAGTTTTAGGTAGATTCTGATAGATGTCTTCTATTCTGTCTAGTTCGTGTTTTAATACCGACTCTTCAAGATCGTTAATACTTAGCTTTTCATCATTGGGATAGTCTTCTTTTAGAATTTCCCAGAGTAATCGCTTAGCATATTCACTTATCTTTTTCTGTAAGTCAAAATCGTTGTAGTATTTATCCCAGAAGCAATCTACATCTTCAAAAGATAATTCAGTAGCCTCGTAAAATCTAAAAATATTTTTCATTTGTTCTACCAGTAGAGGTAGATTGAACTTAACGTCAAATTCCCGTTGATAGGAGTTCTGGTTGAATAATCGTTTCTCCTCAACCTTAGAATCTTCAATTCTATCTGTATATACAAATGAGGTATTCTCTTCTATATAGTTTTGAAGTCTGATCGCTTCATTGAGATTATTGTATTGTAGTCTATTTCTGAGTTGAATCAAGAAACTAGCAGGCAAAGCACCTGATTTATAAGCTGAGGATATTGTGATGTAATGTTTTTGATTTAATATATCTTCTAAGAAATAGATGTTAGTGTTAGATTCAGTTTCCAACGCAAGTAAGCGGTCAAATAGTTCATCTTCAATAGCGGAATCTTTTACTAACGAGGCCAAAAGAAGCTCCTCCAAATGATAGATTTTCTTAGTTTTAATGATATTAAACACAATTTCTACTAGTTTCCTTTTATCTTTATCATTAGCACTCTGAAGTTTAGACGAACAGTATTGAATAAAGCGTTCTACATTTGCTTCACGAAGTCTATGGTTTGTAAGTCGTTTGCTAATAAAATCAAGTATACTAATCAAAGTTTTTGGGGCATCAATTTGGCAAAAGAGATCGAATATCATCGTTTTCGTGGAGAACACTGAGCCGTATTTCGATCTGTAACTCCATCGTATTTCACAGATTGATTTTTTGAAAATAAGAAAAACAAACTTTTTAAAGGTGTTAAAATTGTATTCGTTTATTAAGCGTATTGCAGTTTGAACAAATTCTCTATAGTCATACTCACTAACAAATTCTGTCACTACAGAGATAATCTCTGTTTTTGTTTCTTCTTTGAGTTTTTTTACTAGAGATAGCGTTCTTCGCATAATATTAAATAGGTCATTCTGATTAGCTTGGAATTCCTCCATGACTTGAACTAATAGTTCTTTCACCCTTTTAGAAGAGTTTTCTGTAGCCAAAGACATCTGCTCTAGTAATACAATTGCAGACAAACGCGTTCGTAGGTTTAAGGTCTTATTTAGGGCCTTGTCAATGAGGTATTCTATATTTGTAATAGTATCTCCAAATTTTCCTACCGAGCCTTCATTATCGATCCAGAGCGTCTTTTTAATACAGTAGCTATGAAAATAAGTCTGCAGGGTATCATTCCGTATTTCATCCGAAACAAGCTCTACATCTGCTTGAAATATTAGTTCAATATTATGTTTAATTAACCAACTTACTAGCTTATCATAAGTTTCTCTTTCCTCAAATTCTATAGCCAACAATAGCGTTATGACATTATGCCATGAAGGATGAACCTTATTAACATTACTATTTACCTTTATAATATTAATTAACTCTTCAAACGCCATTTTTGATAACATATCTGCAACGAGATACTCTTGGATACTTTTAAGTTCAAAGCTCCATTGTTTATCAGAAGATTGTTCTATAAATGGATTTTTAGCAAGGTTGCTCGTGTCATTTATAAATGCTCGTGTTCTTGATTCATCAATACTGGTCACTTGCATTGTCTCCATTGCCAGGGCGAGCGTCTTAGCTTCTTGCAGATGTAAAGTGCTTCTATCTATATCATTTCTGAATTTATCTTTATCGTCATGCTCTAATCTGTGTTTGATATATTGACGAATGAGTTTAGATCGAGACATCTCTAGTCTGCCTGTTTTAAGGTAGTTATTACCTATAAGCTCTAGGTAGAAAGGTGTGTCTAGTAAATCCCTATGTTTCCAAAAGTCAATCCCATGATTTGCTCTCACAAAATCTATGTCAAACTTATCTTTTAGATATCGTAAAGCTTGCCCTTCCGCGATTGGATTAAGATAAGCGGTAGTGAAGCCTTCTAGGTCTTTGACAATTTTGTTGTAGATAGACGTACGGCAACTGATTATAAATTTCAATGTTGTTTTAAGTCTTTCTTTCTTGTACTCTTCTATAAAGCTTCTTAGTTTGTTGCTAAAATCAGTAATGTCATATACTTCATCCAATCCATCCAGTATTATGACAAGAAAAGAAATCTGTCTATATTGAGTAGGAAGTATGCTTTCTATTGTCGAACTAGAATTAAAGTTTTTTAAAGATCTATAAAATGGGATTATTTCATTTTCACCGCGATTGTGCCACAAAGATATCGCTCTATGTTTTATCTCCGATGTCTTTCCAGAACCGGGATTTCCTAGTAAAACAATTCCGAGTTCGCAATCCATCATTATTGTATCAAACTCTACTGTAGTAGAGTTATTCCAGCCATAGATGCCTGGAATCGGATTGCTTCTAAAAGATCTTTCGATATAGTTACTTACAAGGTCTATTGAACCAATATATAATTCCCTGTCGCTATCTTCGATAACAACTTTTTGAAGATTTTTATCAGAGAAGATGACTTTATCGAATTGGTCAAGTAGTTCTTTTCTCTCCTCTACTGAAATAGGATAGGGGCTTTCTTTATATACTTTTTCAAATAGATCAGGATATAGGTTGAGATAATCTTTGATATGATATTCAGGGGTCAGGAATTGGACTGGACATTCAGGAGCTAACTTATCATAAAACCTACCAAGTTTAGCAGGTTCATTAGGATTAGAAAAGTCTTCATAAGGAGATAAAAAAAGCAAGAGATCAATCCTTTGATGAGTGGATACGATATGAGGTATCTTTTCAATTGCTTGTGCATAGCTTAAATTACTAGAGTAATCCTTACATTCAGCATAGATCGTATGGCTTTTATATTTACCTGTTACTATTTCAAGAAGTATGTCATAACCATCTTGAGTGCCAGATTTTTGATTACGCTTTCTAGTGACTGTGTACCCAAGTTCTTTGAAAATCTTTGATAAGAACTCTAAAGTTGTTCGTTCAAAATCTAGTCCTTTTTTTTGCATTATTTGGAATTTACTGTCTTTTTAGGGCTGTAACTGTTCTCATATTATCAAACAAAAAATATTTGATGCTCTTTCACAATAATTTCTTGATTTTCTAATTGAACTAAATATCTGTCATTGAATCTTCTAGCTAAGTCGGGGTTGTTTGGGAGGAAAGTATTAATGTAAAAGGTCCCTCCAAGGTTTTCCCTAAAATATACTTCATAGCCTTCCTTTTTCATAGATTGGTATATGCTTTCGATATTTACACAGTTTCCTGACAGCAACCACGATATTTCTATTTTTTCTGTCTGACCAGTTGGATTTTCAAATGTTTTTTTTACCTCTTCAATAACTTCTTTACCTATCTTAGTACCTACAAACTTGTTGGAAAACTCTAAAAATTGAAATGGCTTGTAAAAATGAATAGTTTGTGTCGTTATAGTTGAAAATTCTTTGATTAGCTCTGGACGTACCGAGATCGTTTTACCATCATTAATTAACCACCAATCTTCTTTTCTATCATCCGTTATAAAAATTATGTCAGTTTTTTCTTCTTTAGCCTTATTCATTATTTCTTTCCAAATAACTAGGTCATTGAATTTTTCAGGTTCTGGTTTATTATCATCTTTGTACCCAGGAGGAATTTTTAATTTATACCTTTTTAATCCATCTTTGTAAGTCTCATTCAGCTCATTTTCTGAGAGCATAGTTCCCACTTTCTTTTCAAACAAACTTTCAATTTTATCATTAATTCTATCATTTTCTCGTTGTTTTTGAACAGCGATAGAAGATAATTTTTGCTCCAATTCTACATCCATTTTATTTATAACAGATTGAAAATCATTTAACAATTTAGAAGAAAAATATGGTCCTCTGTGTTTATTTTCAATCTCTATTTTAATATCATTGATTTTTTTAATAAAATCAGAATATGCTTTTTCTTGTTCATTAAGAACAGTAAGTCTGTTTTTATAGAATTCTTTAGCAACTTGATAGGGAATCCATATTCTAGATTCAAGATTATCTAAAACGCTAAAAATTTCTTTAGAGGTCGTATCTGAGTATCTATAAAGAGATAGCAGTAAATTTGTATCGAAGACAAATAAACTATTACTCCACATTTGTGATATTTTTTCTTTATTAATTTGTTGGTATTCAGGGAATTTGTTTTTCATAATGAGTTTTTTAAAGTTATCTGCTGAATTTTAAAATTTCATTTTATGTGGTAATATTCATTGATAAAGCAATGAATATTAGTTCCATTATAAAAGATAATTTTTTACAAAATATTCTACAGTGTAGAAACCGTTTTGAATTTTTCTAATTATAATTAAATTATGATGTCAATTGATTATTATAGAAAATTTTCTGGACATTAAATTTAGCATTTGTGAAACCAAATTTCCCAAACTTGTAGAGCATGTAATTGGCAATATGCTCTTCATGGGTGGATATAATTAAGTGATAATCAATGAATTCATGACGTAATAGTTCAATAAATGAATGCACATTTAAGTCATCTAATGTTTGAACGGGGTCATCTATGGCAAGGAATTTAAAATGGTTAGGAGCCTCGTAAACTTTGTTCAATGCTAAACAGAATGCTAATGATACTACCGCAAGTTGGCCCGAGCTTAATTGGTGGATGATGTCGTGGTCAGTATCTTCGCTTGTGAGAAAACGGACGCGGCTTGTTGAATCCTTCACGTCTATAAAGATTCCATAGCCCTGTTGATAATGCTGTAAAATCTTTCCAGAATAGATGTAGAAAGGAATTTTTATCTTCTCGATCATCCGTTTCTTGTAATTTTTGATTACAGCCGCATATTGGTTTTTAAGCGAACTAGTCTGGTTGATAATATTTTCAACTAGATCCAATCGGGACCTAAGAATATTTAGTGAGAAAAATTTTGATTCGTTGAATTTTTGATTCAGAAACTGAAGCTTGGCTTCTAGCTGTGTGGGTGTTAATAGGCGTTTTGGGTTGCTGGTATAATATTGTTCATACAATTCGACATCTAACAAGCTACTTTCATCGACAACAATTTCATTGTTTGCATTTTCAAGTATTGTCTTAACCAGTTCTGTGTTTTCAGAAAATTTGCCCAGTGATACAGGTTGCTGTAGGATTAGTCCCGAAAAGTTGATGTCTTGGTTGGAGGCAATAACCATAAAACGCTGAATTGCTTCGAAATTTCCTTTTCTTTCAGAGATTCGTAGATAAAATTCCTGATCTATGAAATTTTCCGGTGCTGTTAGGTAATTGTTGACTGCTGTTTTAATGACACTGAAATATCCGGTTTCAAGAGCATCGTCGATACCTCTTAATATTTCTTGTTGGTTTTGATCAAAGCTGGATAAAAGAATGGTTTTTTGCTCAAAGGCAGAAAGGAGATTTTCTGCGCTTTGCCAATTACTATCACATAAAGGGCAATGGTGCGGTGAGACTTCATTCCCTTTTATAGCTTCGAAATGTTGGATAGTGTTCTGACGGACTGAGTTTAGTTGGCGCAACATTACAGTCGTTTTGTCCATCTGGCTCACTAATTCTTGCCTGGATAAGAGACGTTGTTTAAGCGCTTCGTTGAAATCCTTTCCTAATCCTAGCTGTGAATTAAGGTCATCATCTATATGAAAATTTGAAAGTTGGTCGAGATATTTTTTTAAGCGGTTATTAAATTGAAATTTATTTTGCAGTTCATTGAAAGGCTCTTCCCTAAGTAACGACTGGGCGACAATTGATTCCAGTAATTGTGGGCTTGATATTACTGATTGTAGCTGACGCTTCAATCGTTGCTTTTCGAACTCTTCTACTCTAAATGTCCTTGCAAAAGATAGTAGTCGTTGTATTATTTGTTGATAGCCCTGGTGTAAACTGTTAAGTTGTTCGTTTGGGGCATTTTGGAAAGGTTCAGGTTCATCAAATTGAAACAACTTATCTTCAAATAACCGCTCATGTATGATATTTTCATTTGGGGATACTACTTCTCCCAGTTCTTCGATACGCAATTTTAAGGTGTTGCGAATGGAGGTTGCCAGCCCCAATTTTTCAGTTATGTTATTAAGTTCGTCATCTTCTTTTTGTGTTTGAAAAAGAAACGAAAGTTCATTCTTCTTGCTGTTTTCATCTTTCTTCAAAAAATAGATATTGTCTTCCTGCTGGAGATAGTTGAACAGGGGATACAGTTTTGCCATACTTAGCCTCGCATCCTGGAAGAATAGACTATCTATAAATTGTTGATCAATGCTGCGAATATTGTCGTAAGAAGGGGGGGATTCGAAATCATTATCGTTTTCGCTATAATAGGTGTTGAGGATTTCCCATGAGTCTGGTCGGAAAGGTCGTGATGTTCCAATCTTACCGTCACTTGCTTTGTCTAGTCGTTTGACGATAATGTGGTTTCGATCGCTGTCTTTTAACCAAACCTTAATCAAAACGTCTTCTCCCGCCTTATGCTGATAGAATGGTTTTTTATGCCCACTATTCTTCATTGTCACAAGGTTGTTCGTCATAGTGCGCTCAATTTTTCCGCAGAGACATAGTTCGATGGCATCGAATATGGTGGTTTTTCCAAAACCGTTAGGGCCACTTAGAATTGTTAATTTTGTGGTGTCAAACGGAATAATTGTAGGGCTGTAAACACCCTTGAAATTTTGTATATATACTTTATGTAGCTGGAGCATCACCTATGAATGAATTTATGAATATGTCGAATGAATTGTCGTTGGGATCCAGTACCTTTTGCAGCAATTGGTCTCTTTCATTTTGTTCCAATTGAGGGGTGTCAAGGACGCGTGCTAAGAATAGTTGCTCATTGGTCCCTATCTTTTCCGAAAGCATCGCCGCAATTGTGAAGAAGTTTTCACTACGGTTTATGTTTAAGTTAAGAAAAGGCAGTTTTATATACAGCTGCATGGCAAAAAAATACGGCTCATTCTCGAACATATCGCTATTGAATGCGTCGAAGTTTTTTTCATTGGAAATGGTTTGCTCAATTGAGTTTACAAAATTGTCTTCTGCCGTGAAATTTGACAATGCAATTGGGGTATATGGAATAACGTATTTGCGATAGAAGTATTCATTTTCCTCTATCTGAAGTAAACGGTTCTTGTATTTTGGGCAATCTTCACGGTAACTTTCAAATTCTACAAATATAATCAGGGACGTATTTTTTTCAATGTCTCTTGATTCTCGTTTTTTGTTGTCGAATAGAGCATTAACTATTTCAAATTTTTGCTCTATTTCACTTACTAAACCCGTTTTGTTAATAATGAGTACCAGATAGTATTCAGCGCGATCCTCCTCTGTTCTTGTAAAAAACATGACTTCGCTGTCAGTTTGCGTGTTGGTAAAGCCAAAGGCAGAAAAAAGAGTAGTAATGGATTGTCTCATTTAATTTAGCTTGTTAACCGCGTCTTCACGGGTGATGAATTCAAGTTCCTTTTCGTCCATAAAAGTACCTGTACGAGGTATTTGTTTATTGGCAATCTCGCACAGTTTACCTGACAAGTGTTCATTAATGATATAATCCGTTTCGTATCGCTCAACGTTTAACTTGTCGTTTGTTAGTATCCCAATTGCAGCTTCGCCCTTTTTAATTTCGCGTTTGGCTAATGCCGTCGCTAGGAAATTTTTTTCAGTCTTGTAGTGGGGAAAGGTATCGTCCTCTAAAATAAGCGGCACTGTGTGTATTTGTATGACAGTAAGCAGGAAAGTGCTGGAAAAATCATCCGGCACGAAAAAGTCATGGGTGAGTTCGCAATTACCCAAGGATTTGCCGTGTGTAGTTGCTGGAAACAATTTACATAGGAAGCTTTCTAGCTGATTATCGTTTAGGAGGCAAATTTGGCGGATAAGATCGCTGACTGTCGTTTCATGTTCTTTAGTGATGGTAATACCATTGTCGTCAAGTAGATTTATGAAATTCAGATATTCTCTGTAAAGCTCGCGCCGGATAGCGCAGATTTTTGCATGTCTTTTTGCGCTAGGTGTTACTATGAAAGCTTGTATTTCATCTAATGTAAAGCCAACGTTATAATCAGCTTGATCTTTGGTGGCGTGTTCTATCCTAATGCGTTCATCGAGAAGAGCTAAGTATTCCTGGAAGCAGCCGAGGCACCAACCAGCATTCGCTGCTTCTGCATGATTCAGTGATGTCAAAACTGTTTTTATCTCGTCAACAATTAGGTTGTCAATATCATTAAGTGAGCAGAAACTTTGAGTTGCACGATAGGGATATCTTAGAACATTATATGGATTCTGCGCTGGAGTTAGGTCTGCCCAATTGGTGATTTCACAGATAGTATGCAGATAATTTGCGCCTGGGCATGCCTCGAAGGCGGCTAACGCTGACGTATAACTACCTATTGTACTTTTTGATGCATACGCCTTAACTTGATGTACTTCGAGTATTGTTGTGCCATGGGCTAGTTTAACATCCTCCCTAGTCTCTAGTTCTAGTCTATATTGTCCGAGGTTTTGGAAATTAACGGATTTCATTTGGCGCAGTGCGACAAGCAGACCAATCTTTCCTTGGTGAGCATAGCCACTCCAACTTGCAGTTGCATTTCTTGATGACATTAACTTTGAATAAATAGATTATGAATAAATAGTTTGTAGCTTTTTTTAAGTCATAGATAGCTATTGCTGCAATTTCGATTCAAATAGCTGTGCTTTTCCTGTGTTTAGTTTCGATAAATCCATAATTATTAAGTGTGAATTTGTTGAATAACCCTATGTTTATATGATTTTAATCACTCGGGTATTAAATTTTAACTAAATCAACTATCCCAATACAGTAAATTTCCTGTCTAACTTCTCCGCTTTTCCTATTTTGATTAAATCTTTTTCAATGAGGTTATATATGAACACCTGCTTCAAATAACTTATGCTTTTAGCACCAAAGTCCTTATTTAATTTATTTAATATTTTAAAATAAGCATTTTCATAAAAGCTAGTTTCAATGTATTGCTCTATTTTAGATTCAGTAAAGAAATAGTTGCTAACATCATATCTTGGATAATTAGTTTCATTGTTTTTTTTAAAAAAATCATTTAAAACTTTATTGGTTTTTAGCTTTTCTGCTATATTCAATACTTTAGCTAATACAAGTCGATTTATAAGAAAGTTTGTCACTACTAATAGAATTATTGAAAAAAAGAAAATGTTCAGATAGGTAATGTCAAATGGAAAAAACTCTGTAACATTCTGTTTGATTGATCGCATGTCTTTAAGTAGATTAATACTAATTATTGTTATGGTCGAAACTCCTAAGTATAATAAATTTCGAGGCTTAGGTTTGTAAAATTTTTCGATGTCTTTGCCTAGTTCATTTACATGGTTACCTCTGACCTTTTCTAAGGTGGCAATTAATTCTGAAAGTGTCGAATTCAATTCAGAAATCAGATCTTCCTTCTCTTTGAGTATACTTTTTAATTCGGATATCTGTTCCTCTAAATAAACTATATGACTTTTATCTTGAATAGATTCAATAGTATCTTCGAATAAAATTAACTCGCTTCCACCTTTTTCAAATTTTACTCGATCGATATAAAGTTTTAGTTCTTTTAGAAGACCTGAATATTCAATGAACTTTTCAGTAGCTTCTTTTCTGCTCTCGTTATCCAGGTATTTATCAGGATGGTAAATTGACCGCGTTTTAAAAACAAGATCATATAGATCTACTAGTTCAATTTCTGAATCTATGTTAAGACGCTTTTTAATTTTTTCAATTATAGAAATTTGAATTTCAGCACTCATAGGTTCTTAAAATCTGCTGTTAATATTTAGTTAGTAATCATAAACAAAGGACCATTACTTTTCTCTTATCTTCTTAGCTGAAGATTTTTTCCGATGTAACCTTCATTATTTGGTCTGCTTTTTACCTAAGAATATTATGAATAATAATTCATAATATTTTTTTACATCAGAAAGTCAACACTACTCAACATTTTCCTTAGTCGCGTCTTCCAATGTCAAATTTAGCGCGTCACACACATTTAAAAGTGTCGAAAAGAAAAAATCTTCCTTCCCATTTTCCATGTCGCTTATTTTAGACCTGTCCATTTTAGGAATCTTTTTGGCTAGTTGGTCTTGAGTTAACCCTTCAATTAATCTCTTTTTTTTGAGGTTTTTTCCTACTCTAGTGTAATATTTGGCATGTTTTTGATCCATTGGTAAATATATTTTGTGGTTTTATTGCCACATATTGTTTTTATTCTTATATTTGTTTTAACTAATTGATAATAAGCTGTTCTCTAGGAGGTCAGTTAAAATAATTTACAAGACTCGAAACTTGAGTAACGACCACATTCGAGACGGTAAGAATTGCCCTTTCATTGGAAAGTACTATCTTTGTGCTTCCCTCTAAAGGGGGCATGCCTTACTGGAAAGCTGGAGTGGTGGTCGTTATCAAGCACGAAGGTGAGTACAGTAGGGCTTTGCTTTTTGTACAACCTCTATGTCTTGTTCTACATAAACTAAATATTATGAGAACGAACTATTTAACCATCCAAAAGAAACCCTCAGACTCGATCTTAGATCGCAGTCACTGGTTTTGTCATTCATTACACGTAAAGAACATCATTTCACCACCGGAATAAAACTGCTATCACTGTAAACAGACAAGGGGAGTGAGGCACGGTTATTTTACAATATCTGCCTTTTAGCCCACAGCAACGCATTAAAAATGCCTGTTGTGTTCTTGTCTGCTGCCGACCTATCATACTTCATGCAAAAAGTTGTATAATAGAGCGATATCGCATCTTTATTCTGGAACCTTAAAGATAATGATTAGTTTCTATTGCTACAAATTGTTTTGTACGGAGCAGTATTGTTAGTACAATATGTGAAGGTCGGTTATTGTATTTTTCTTTTTCCTAAGTGTCATATTACCAATGTAAAAGACCAATTATAATTCACGAAAAGTGATGCTTGGGAATTTGTTTTATTTATTAATTGTGTGGCCTGATAGGGGACTGTATTGTCTTTAGACCCGTTCGACTTCTCTGCGTTCCGCTCAGGGTGACGGGGATAGTTTAGGTCGCACCAAAAGTAACCGAAAAATGAAACATTTTTTTAGGGGTGGGAGAGAAATGTCTTTTTGTGAAGGTGAACGTGTTAACATGTTAACCAGTTATCGAGACCTTTCTAGTCGCCCAAAGGAACAGAATTATGATTTTAGACTGCTTCGACCGCTTGGGCGGTCTCGCAGTGACGAAGGGGAAATGGAACGTAATGACGAGCGGGAGTGCAGTGACGAAGGTGGAGAAAGCCTTCATACAGTGTTCGGACTGGCTTCGCCTTTGCTTCGGCCGTACATCACATATTCATCACGTATTCAACACAGATTTAACACCCGTGCATCGAGAATACTCGATGAAAACGTGATAAAAAGGTGTTCCGGAGGTAATGAAACTCCGAAGCTGGTACGAAGCAGGTACGGATCTGATGAGGAGGCAATCGACCTGTCGTCCTTTGTTCCAACTGATTACTTGCCCTATAACTACGATGTCGGTAGGCGAGTGCAAGAAAATCGGAAGACAGTGACGAAAAGAGAGCCTAAGAAGCCCAGAGGCGAGTACGAAGAAAATCAACAAAGATTAATCAGGGAAGGAGTACGTTATGATTTCTAAGCTATTGGAAAAGAACTTCCATTTGATTCTGCCGTTCGAAATGGCATTCAATTTTCCGCATACAGAGGGGTATGACCCAGAGAAGGTTATTGAAGAGTTTTGGCAAAGGTATGACATTAACGATAGTCGAGATTATATCGTTTGTTTATATCTAAAAGCATTGGGTAAAGAGGTAAGTGATCCAGTAAAAGATTATAGTTATGATGAGCTTAAAAGCTATTCCTTAGAGTTAATGCACCTATTGGTGGCTTATTATCTCTGCCATATTCATAATGTGGACCTTTCAGAATTAGATGTGCCTAATCTCTCCCAGGGAAAAATAACAGAAGAAGAGTTGAAATTTCGACAGATTAATTTCGCGCTTTTTGGGAATAAAATAACTGCTAAATAACCTGAACAATGAAAACTAATAAAATTGATATATCCAAAGCTACAAGTAGAGTTTTTAAGTTGTTGTACAGTGCTCAAATAGAGCCGACTTCGAAATCAGCTCGGGGAATCAGTGATTCTGAAGCTCCCGACTTGGCACCGACTGTGTACCAACTTAGTTCTGCCCAGGTTCTACCTTGGTTCTGCTTTTGTTCGAACGTGCTTCGTTCAGCACGTGACCGTTCCGCGATGCGGCTCCGATCATCATCGGAGAACTATCGGAGCGCCATCGGGGAATCATCGGAGCAAGGTGGTACTTGGTTAGGTCTTGGTAGGTACCAAGTAGGGACTTTGTCTACTTATTTATCGCCTTTTGCTCGTGATTTCATTGCCTCCGAGGCAACGGATAGGCAAACAATAGGCAAAGAACAGGCAACGAATAAGCAGAGAATAACCGAAGAACAGGCAAACGAATACCAAACGAAGCCCAAGCCAAGTCCGAAGAAAGAGCAAGGAATCAGTAAGGCTACTGTATTGTCTTCTAATACACTCTTAATACACTGTTATTACTTCGAGCATACTTGGGTAATACTGAGGCAATACACTAGCCGTGCTTCGACTAAGGTAGCTGAAGTTATTGGCAGTGGCTCAGGACAGCGTCGTACCTGCATGCAGTCTTGTTCGACTGCTGTTCGACAGTTGTTCGGGTCCTGTTCGGCGGTACGTCGAAGCCCAGTCGAAGCCGAGTCGAACACCCCCCGAAGGAGTCTCGAAGCAGTCCCGAACCAGTCTCGAAGCGGTGCCGAAGCTGTGTCGAAGAGCTCTCGAAGGATAGTCGAAGAGGAGTCAAAGACCGCTCGAAGCGGGTGTGAAAATATCACTTTTCAAAAAGGGGTTCAAACTAAGGTTGAACTAGCCTTAACACAGCCTATAACTAAGGTTGAACTAGGAATAAACTACCAAACAACTAAGGATGAACTAACAACGAGCATAGAACGGACTAACGTTGAACTAGCAACAGCACAAGAACGAACTAAGGATAAGACAAGAACAAGACAAGAAACACCCAAGCGTGAGACAAGGATAAGACAAGAAAGTCGTAATTCTACTTCAAAAAATATACCCGAAAGGTACTGCAAAGGTACGGGAAAGGTACTGAATAGTGGGGGTAAAGGTACTGGAGAGGTACTAGAGAGCTACCAAAGAGGTACTAAGGAGGTACTAACTGGTAGTAGGACCGTGGTAGGTTTGGATAGGGATCGAGATTGCTTCGGCGTAGTTCCTACTTCTCGCAGTGACGAATCTGTGGTAAATGACCTTCGTATGAATCGATGGATTCTAAGGTCTTTTCGTGCGCTCTGTGAGGAGTTCAGTACCAAAGTGGAGTCTATGGTTCTAAAAGAAAATAGAGATCGGCAAATCGCTTTAAAACAAGCCGATAACAAATTTGTTAATATCCTCCCTCAAGCCGGGAGTGGCTCAATACTTTTCTCGCTCAAGCCGCGAGAGGCTCATACTTTCTTACTTGATAAAGAAAGTATGCAAAGAACTCAAGGCGTTGAATGCTCACCTAAATTTCGAAACAGTCATCTAAATCTCAAAAACTCTCCCAATAAATTGGGATCAAACAGTTTGAGATTTTATACGCCTCCTGATCCGAAATTCTTAACGGCTGCGCATTCAAAGGCCATGTATAGGTTTGCTGCTATTTTAATGATTTTCATGTTGTTTAGTTCGCTTGTAGGTATACAGGCGGTCGCTCAGGTCTCCCGAGGTGAACTCGGGACCTACGGGCGGTCCGGGCATGTACTTCAGGGTGAGGTACGCTCGGCTGCCGATGGGGCGATCATTGACGGGGCTACGGTCAGCAATGGCAAAAATACGGTACGCACGGACGCTAAAGGTATATTTAGTATTACTGTAGATAATCCTCATGGTGTATTAATAATTAGGTTTATCGGGTACAAGGAGCAGCATGTTTCTTATGAGAAGGGATCTACATGGATGCGGGTACTGCTAGAGGCCAATGAAACAGCGATTGAACAGGTGGATGTGGTGTCTACGGGGTATCAGAAGTTGCCGAAGGAGCGGGCTACAGGAAGTTTTGTACAGATCGATAATAAGCTGCTGAACCGCAAGGTGTCGACCAATGTGCTGGAGCGGCTGGCGGATGTGACGCCCGGGCTGATATTCAATAATGGCAAGGGCGGAGCTGCACAGATGCGGGTGCGTGGCGAGACGACATTGCAGTCGAATGCTTCGGTGCTGATCGTAGTGGACAATTTCCCTTACGAAGGGGATATCACCAATATCAACCCGAATGATGTGGAGACGATAACAGTGCTCAAGGATGCGGCCGCGGCCTCGATATGGGGTGCCCGTGCGGGCAATGGGGTGATCGTGATTACGACCAAGCGCTACAATGAGGCTACGGTTCCTCGGCTGAGCTTTAATGCCAATACAACACTGGGACAAAGGCCTGATCTGCATTATCAGCCATTGATGTCTATTCCCGAGTTTATCGAGACGGAGAAGATGCTATTTGGTCGTGGGTTCTACAATACCTACGAGAATTCGCTGAATAAGGTGCCCCTCAATCCAGTGGTGGAGCTGCTGATCGAGAAGCGCAACGATCCTTCCCGTGCGGAGGAGATAGACCGCGAGATCGAAAAGATGAAGGGTTATGATGTGCGCAGCGATTATGAAAAATACCTGTACCGCAGTCCGCTGTTGCAGCAGTATGCCTTACGGGCAGAAGGGGGCAATGGCAGCAACCGCTATTTTGCTTCCTTCGGTTACGACCGTAACCAGTCCGAGGTGATCGGCAATAGTAGTAGCCGCTTTACGGGGACGGCCGGTAATAGCATGGGATTCTTCAAGGATAAACTGACGGTGTCGGCCCAGGCTTCATTTTCCTTAAATAATATTGTTAATAATGGTTTGAAGGATGTTACCTATAGCAGTCATAGAGGTATTCCGAGTACAAAGATCTATCCCTATGCACGTCTGGCGGATGAGCAGGGCAATCCATTAGCTGTGCTCAAAAACTACAGTTCGCGCTACCTGACATCGGTAGCCAATGACGGACTGCTGGACTGGTCATATGTGCCGCTGGCAGATCGGGACGCGTTGGACAATACGACCGTAGCGAAGGATCTGCGGCTGGATGCGGGGCTGAGCTATAAGCTGCTGAAGGGGGTGAATCTGCAGGCGCTGTACCAGTATAGTACAAGCAATAGCCTGAACCGTGATCACAACAGTGTGGATACGTACTACACGCGCAATGAGATCAACCGCTTTTCGATTCGGGACGCGGCTACAGGGGCGATGCAGTACCCAATGCCGATGGGCGGTATATTGGATGAGAACCGCACTGAGGTGTATTCGCACAACCTACGGTTGCAGGGGGATTTTAATTTCGTACTGGCGGATGTACACAGCCTGAATGGTCTGGCGGGGTACGAGATCCGGAATCAAAGGGTGTCGGGTATGAAGTCGCGCCTATACGGCTATGATGAGGAGATCGGGCTGAGCAAATCGGTGGATTATACGAAGTACTATACAGCTTATTTCAATCCGTACAGCAACTATAACGTGATCCCGTATATGAATTCGGAGACGGGGGCCATAGATCGCTTCCGCTCGGTATTTGCCAATGCCTCGTACAGCTATGATGGCCGTTATCTAGCTACAGGAAGCCTTCGCTTTGATGAGAGTAACCTCTTTGGTGTCAACGCGAACCAAAAACGGGTGCCGCTGTATTCGTTGGGACTAGGGTGGAATATCACGAAGGAGGATTTCTTCAAGGTGGAGGGAGTGGATCGCCTGTATCTACGTGCCACCTACGGCAAGAGTGGTAATGTAGACCGCTCGCTCACAGCCTATACAACGGCATTCTACAGCCCGAATGATTACCTCACTCGGCTGCCCTATGCGAGTATCTGGACACCGCGCAATCCGGATCTGCGCTGGGAGAAGGTGGCTACCTACAATCTGGGGCTGGACTTTTCGGTGCTGAAGGGACGGATAACGGCTTCGGCAGACTACTATAATAAGGATGGCCGCGATGTCATCAGCCCGATGAGCATGCCTGCTACGGTGGGGATCAAGACGGTGACGGGCAATTTTGGTCGTACCAATGCGCGTGGATTTGAACTGGTGCTGAATACGGTTCCTATAGATGGGGCAGTACGCTGGAGCAATCAGCTGCTGTTCAACACAGTGCGGGACAAGGTGGTGGAGTATAAAGGGGCACCGCATTATGCGATTAGTGTAATGGGAAGTTCGGATGGACAAGCGGTTTATCCCATAGAAGGAAAGCCTTTATGGGCGTTATACAGCCTGCCCTGGGCAGGCCTAGATCCTACGAATGGTGATCCTATCGGTTATCTGAATGGAGAGCCTTCGAAAGAGTATGCGAAGATTATGAATGCCGTGAGTATGGAAAATATACAGTACAATGGCCCCGTACGACCTACACGCTATGGTTCATTCCGTAATACGATAGCCTGGAAAAGGGTGGAGCTGTCTTTTATGTTGACCTATAGAGGCGGGTATTATTTTAAGAAGGAGACACTCAGTCACTACGATCTGATGACGGGGGTTATTACGCATGCTGATTATGATAAACGCTGGCAACAGCCGGGTGACGAAACTCGTACGCAGATTCCATCGTTCGGAGATCAGACAAATACTCCTCGGGCTCAAATCTATACCTATTCGGATGCCCGAATATTTGCAGCCGATCATATCCGTCTACAGGATATTCGCCTGTCGTATGATCTGCCAATGCGCTATTGGGGCATCAAAGGGATAGAGCATGCCTCGGTATATGCTTACGCCAATAATCTTGGCCTGATCTGGAAAAAATCGAACACAGAATACGATCCGGATTTTGCCAATGTAGACTACCTGCCGATAGGCAGCTTTAGCATCGGTATCAATTTTACGCTGTAATAGGCGAACAACACAACACAACACAACACACAGAATATTATGGAAAGATATATAAAGGGGCTATTACTAGGTCTCGTTATGGCTTCCTCTAGTCTTTTATCCTGCTCAAAGGAATTTCTAGAAGCAAAGCCTCAAAAATCACAGGTTGTCGTCAGGACACTTGACGATATTGTTGCTCTGTTGGATAATGCAGGAGTGATGAACAGAACAGACTTTTTTAAGTTATTATCAGATGGCGATCTGTTCTTTACTGAAAGCCAATTGATGGCAAGTCAGGAGACCAATCGTAATCTATATCTGTGGAAAGCGGATTATGACCCCACGAAGTTCTACAGCTTTGGTTGGGATCTGCCCTACCAACAGATACTCTATGCAAATATTGCTCTAGAGACTTTAGACGAAATCAAACCGGATGCGACGAAGCAATCACTATATAACGAAACAAGGGGGAGGGCGCTGTTTTTCAGGGCTTGGGCACATTACCAGCTGTTACAGGATTTTGCGGAGGCCTATGATCCGCAGCGTCCTGAGCAGTTGGGGGTGCCCATTATTCTCGAAAGTACCTTTCCAAAGCAGGTAAAAAGGGCTCCATTGAAAGAGGGATATCAGGCAATAGTAGCCGATCTTGAAACGGCCGAATCACTGTTGTCGAATATTTCAACTATTAAAACAAGGCCTTCTAGACAAGCGGTGTATAGCTTGTTATCTCAAGTATGTCTTAATATGGCTGATTATCCGCTGTCACTGTCGTATAGCGATAAGGCATTGGAAATAAACAAGCAGCTACTAGATTATAATGAGCTTAGTCCAACAGGTATCATGCCTTTTGATCAATACAATGATGCTAGTCATCCTGAGATTGTCTTTTTTGCATCTTCAAATACATCTTTCGTTGCAAAAGAGGGAATTGAGTGTGTTGAGGATCTATATGATGATTATATGGTGAATGATCTACGCAAACGTGCTTTTTTTAATACGGCAAAGCAGTTCGTAGGTACTTATTCCGGGCGGGCAGACTATCAGTTTACGGGATTGGCGGTAGATGAACTTTACCTCACAAAAGCAGAATGTCTTGTCCGTATGGATCGGCTTGAAGAGGCTCGTAAGCTTATTCAAACGCTATTAGAGCATCGCTATGTGGACAATGTGGTCACGGTCACTATCCCTCAGAACAAGGACGATTTGCTCCGTTGGATACTACTCGAGCGTCGCAAGGAGCTTTTTGGACGGGGTACGCGATGGACGGATCTCAAGCGCCTCAATAGAGAACCTGCGCAGCAGAAAGATCTTCAGCGAACGTATCAAGGACAGGATTTTGAATTGCCTGCTAATAGTAATCGGTATGTCTTCTTTATACCGGATAGTGAGGTGGAGATGTCAGGATTGGAACAGAATAATAGGGATTAAGCATAAGAACCATGAAATATTTGATAACAATATACTTCCTCCTTATGGTCTGGGTAGGAAAGGGACAGGAGATTTTGGTAAATGTAGATGTGGGGGATGCAATACCGCCTACCGCGCTTATGGGGATACAGAACCATCCAACAGGCAAACTTGATCTGGTCAAAGCCTCTCAGGAAAAGCTGATCATTCTGGATTTTTGGGCGACCTGGTGTGGAGCGTGCTTGGCAGGAATGCCTAAACTGGATACACTGATGCGAGAATTTAATAAAGAGCTTGAGGTGATATTGGTCACTAAAGAGGTGCAAGGCTATGTGGATCAGGTGTTCAGGAAGCGTAGGGAACTGGAAGCTTACATACCGCAGTTGCCCATTTATTATGGCGATACAGTCTTAAATCGACTCTTTCTTCATAATACCATTCCAACTTATGTATGGCTTAAAAACGGCAAAGTGATCGGTATTACCGAGGAAGTGACGAAGAAGGCTGTTGAGCTGGCTATAGAAGGAAGGGAGATTGGATTGCGTATGAAAGTGGAGAAAAGCTATGAAAAATTGGATAAAACAAAGGAAACACTACTGCAATTTCTCTATAAACATAGTGCCCCATCATCAGAGGTCTTTAGGACTTACTCTTTTTGGACGGGGTATATAGATAGATTAGGGCCTACCGGTGGTTTTTGGCATCAATTGTCGATAGAGGGAGAGGTGGTGCGTTTTACAGGGACAAACTTCGCAATGGAAAATTTATACCGTACTGCTTTTGGAAGAGCAAGTACCTACATAAATGATGCAGCGGTCGAGATTACATCAAAGAGCCCGTTTTTTGTTTCAAGAGATTTGAGTGGGATGGAATATGAAGATTGGTTAGTGAAGTATGGCCTTAATTATGAAGTGGTGGTGGAACCAGGGAAGGATATATTTGAAAAAATGCAGAGTGATGTAATACAGGCTTTTCCTGAGATACATGCACGTATCGTACCTACATTGGATACCTGTCTGGTTCTCGAGATCTTTAATAATAATCCAGATAAGAAGTGGAAGGTTGAGGATGGTGGGTTCGCGCAGGTCGATGTAAATGGAAGTCAGACGCTGGAAGCAGAGATGATATCCCTAATGATTAAGTTTGAGCACATGATTTTTTATAGATCAAAGTACCCTATAGTAGACAATACGGGGTACTTGGGGAAAGTGAACTTGGTATTGAATGGAAGGTTACAATCGGTAAGTGATGTAAATAGGGAGTTGGAACCTTATGGATTGCGTCTAACAAAAAAAACAGCAACTTATCAAAAGTTGCTGTTGGAAGATAGCCCGATGTGATTTATGTTGCACACTGCTTCTAGCGGATTCTGGAAGCAGTGTGTTATCACCGATTGCTATCCTCGGTGCCTAGAGATAACCGAAAGCAACGGTATTGTACACTCCAGGGCTTATTTGCACTGCTTTACAGTGACGTGTACTCGATGTACAAGGGTTCAAATCTTGAGGACTACCAGGTACGATAGGTTCCCATCGAGGTGTCTGATCTTCCGCATCTAATGGCGTAGCATTATAATGCGTAGCAGTTTGAAGTTTTGAAGCTTCGGCATAGCCGACAGCTGTTGCAGAAAGTATCGCAGCCACTGCGATGCCTTTCCAGAATTTGTTGAACTTAGTTTTCATGATTTCTGATGGTTTCATGACGTTTATAAATAAGTTGTTTGTTGCCTACTCTCTTTACGGTTTTCAGCTTCCCCGTTTGATATTATATAGTTAATGTATAGTGCGATTCCTGTAATGCAGAGCATAGTGGTATTGAATAATAGGTGCCCCTGATAGTCTACCCCCGCAAATATGCCTGCACAGGAGCAGGTCTGTTTTTTATAGATCTCAGTGAGGTAGACGACGATATAAGCCGAAAAGGAGGAGAGGAGTACTACCGATGCCCACAGCCCCCAGCGTACACGGTACAATAACAATCCTGCCGTACCCAACGCCCCGATCGGCACCAGGTAGGCAAGAAAGTCGGAGGCCCAAACGGGAAACAATTGCTTGCGCATGGTATCCATGTTGTACGCCATATTACCCAGCTTCACCACGGCTGTGTAAACCCACAATGCAACCAACAACGTGACTATAATTCCTAATATGTATGTGCGTGTTTTCATTTGTTTTTATTGAGTTATCAAGTTATGTAGTTATCCTGTTATCTAGCCAGCTTCTTTTACGTCACTGCGAATGAAATGAAGCAGTCTGTTTTGTATGTTATTCCCGACCGTGTCGAGACTCCGTTTCACTATGTCTGTTATCTTGTTATCAAGTTATGTAGTTATAAAAGTTATGGAGTTACGAAGGGTTTCTCTTATAACTTTATAACCCCGTAACCTCTGTAACATCATAAATCAAAGGTAGGTCGAGAAATAGAGGAGGTGTTAGGTAGTTTCCGTAAAGCGGTATGGCAGTTTCCGTTATGATGCTATTTAAAGTATCCAGGAGCTTTTCCGGTCTGTGTCTTTACAAATTTGGTGAGTTCGCTGAGGCCGGCAAATCCTGCTTCCAGAGCCGCTTCGAGCAGTTTGTCGTGTTCTTTGATCGCATATATCACATACTTAAGCAGCACGTCATTGCGGTATTGTAGAAAACTATGTCCATAGTACCGTTGATGGAGTCTGCCTAGTGCATCAGGATGCTCGCCCATACTGGATGCCACCTCGCCGATCTGGGCTTTTGCTCCGACCTGGCTGATCTGCACCTTCATCAGCTGCCGCGCAAAGCGGATTTTTTGTTCGGGTGTATGTACTTCCTGCTGCAGGAGTTTCATGCGCGATAGCTTGATGAGGTAGGTGATAAAGCGGACGAGGATGTATTCGGTCTCCAGTTTGGCAACCAGTCTGCCGAAGAGTGTACATAGGGCCTTACGTGTCAAAGGGCCGATACGAAAGGCGGGCCCGCACAATGGTGCACGGGCCTTATTGCGCCAGGCTTCCTGTACAGGCAGTATAAAGGCGTAAGAACGGGTGTCGGGCGGACGGATGATACCGATGTCAAACACTAGACCTGTGATGATATGTCTTCCCGGCGGGAAATCGATGTAGTATTTGCCTTTGGAAATGTAATCTATCTGCGCCTGCCCCTCGAATCGTATACCCTCGCTGTCGGGCTTATTGACCATGATCAGTTGCAACGGGATTTCGGTCAGGTGATAGAGGAGATGACAGTCGCCTTTGCTACTTTTGATCTGTATGGTGAATGGAGAAAGTGCTTCGATCTCGTAATAGTACAGGTAGACGTACCGGCCATCGAAGGTCTGCTCGATAATGCTGCCTAGCTCCGATTGTAGAGCTAAGCATGCTGCATTCTTGATCGGGTAGCTCGGAGCCACATCGTCTGTCTTATGCCATGCGATGTCGGTTCGTACGTTCCATTTGTAGTAGCGCTCCATTCCTTATCGATACCGTATCCATATGGCGACTTGTTCCAATGCCTCATCGGGCTTCTTGCCAAAGGTCTGGCTCTGGCTGCTTTGCCGCGAAAAGATAATGTCCTTTGGGCTTTCGGCTTCTGAGGGTTGGTGGGCCGTGTCTTCTTTATAAAAGCTGATGAGCCGCCCCTGGTCCCAGCTGTCGGCCACGCCTGTAGCGATACGCTGCAGGAAGGTGCTGTCCATCGCTAGTAGCTGTTGGCGCTGGCTGTCCCGTAGATCGAAGGTCTCCTCGATCCAGCGTACCGGTTGGGCACGGAGGTAGTCGGTTTCGAGGCGTCGGCCGCTGGGGGATAGGCTCAGTAATCGGGTCTCTACATGGGAGACACCATGGTTGTCAAATTTCTGTTTCATAACTGTTTGTGTTTAGTATGTCGGCAAATAAGTAACTAAACGCTGCGGATGCAAGTATTGTTGAATAAAAGGGGATAGTGTACCTGTTTTGTACAATATTCAGGTGAATTTTATCATTTTGGAGTTGTAATTTAATTTTGGTAACTTGCTATTTAGTTTCTATTCAGTCATTTGTGAATGGTCTAATGCAACTGCTAACCTATAGGTAACTAAATATGAGGAAACGTCTTTTCAACTATTCGCTTTTTCTGCTATGGTGTATGCTGGCTGCCTACCTGATCAATGTTACGGTCAAGATATTTACGCCTGGAGACCGTATTGGGGCACCTTCATTTATCGGAATCTATATGGGGACGATAGTCCTGATGATGATCTATGTGGGGATTATCAATAAGGCGTACAATGAGATCATAGCAGATAAGGAATTTGAGGATAGGGATGCGGAGCTCATCGGGCTGGGCAACTATCTGCTCTTTGCGGTGGTACCACCAATAATAATCCACCGTATGCTACTACATGTTGCGCTTGTGATAGCGACAAATGGGGAGGTGAATTTTAGCGATATGCTCTTCAATAGGGCGTATTGGCAACAGGATTTTCCTTTTCTGCTGATGTCTTTGTTGGTCCCAGCGCTCTTTTTCTACTACTGGCCGCAGTACCGCCTCTTTGAGAAGGAGAAAGTAAAGGTCTTTGTCGACCGCAAGGTGCTGGTGGAGGCTACCTGGCGCGATTATAAAAATCCGTACCTGCTGCTCGGACAGCTACGCAACGTGCTCGACCTAGAGATAGACTTCAAAGGTGGAAAGATACGCTTGTTCGATATTGTATTTATCGTCTACGAAAACAAAAGCTACTTTGCCATACTGACCGACGGTCGAAAATGTATTCTGCCACGCTTTGAAGCCGGTATGCTCGACGGATTGCTGCTCGGAGGCTGGTTTGTCAAGATAAACAACAACGTACGCGTGAATATGCTATACCTGCAATACCCGATGCAGAATAAAAAGGAGATCCTTCTCGAGGAGACAGTAGCAAATGTCCTCTTCGCCCCAGAAAATGCCTATGATCCCAGTCTACTCCGTATTGGTCGCCGCTGCGTAAAGTATGTCAATGCATTTTTGGAGAGTATGGACGATATCCCCGACAGCGGATGGAATGAAAGAGTGCTGGAGGTTGAGGAGTAAGGAGTAAGGAGTAAGGAGTAAGGAGTAAGGAGTAAGGAGTGGGAGAGTTATCGAGTGAACCTGTTATCGAGTTATCGAGTGAACCACCTGTGCGTCACTGCGAGAGGAGAGGCGCCTGTCCCGATATTTCGGGAAAGCAGTCCTTAGATTATCTCTGATAAAACTTAATCTTCGGAGGTTTCAAAAATAAAAATCTGATCATAGCGGTCGCCATATTTCTTGCGGATACGCTGTTTGGATTTACGCACAGCATCGGTCGTAACACCGAGCAGATGTGATATCTGATGGTTGTCCAGCCCCATCTTAAGTAGTAGGATGATGCGCAGACCGGATTCTGTAATGTCTGGAAGGCAGGTGAGTATAGTCTGATAGGCATCTGCATTCTCAGCCATAAATGCTTTTTTGAACTCAAACCAGCTTTCATCGGTCAATAGGTGGGATTTTAAAAGACTTTCTAACGAGAGCCGCTGTTTTTTTGTATTTGTGCTGCTATTGTCTCTCAGTTTAGTGATTTCACCTTCGAGGCGCTGTATCTGTTGATTCTTATCCTCTAGGTATACCTTGTAAGAGGCGAGTGTATTGTGGGTATTGGAGAGTGTGGTCTCGGATTCTATCTTCTCTATCTGAAAGGAGAGTAACTTTTTTTCAAACTCGACTTGTTGGAGCCTAAGACGTCTTTTGTAGGTAATCAATAAGAGTATAATAATCGCAAGTAGTAAAACACTGACAGCTCCCCAAGCCCATTTGAGGAGTGATGCCCTATTTAACTTAACCTGTTCGGCTTCCAATTGCCAGTGGATACGCTCTTTCTGCGTCTCCCAGTTAACCTTATCGACGATAGAAGCGCCATCAGTGACCGATAGGTGTTGATTGATTTGTTCGAGTCGCCTTCTTAATGCAAGTTCCCCATGGGGATTGTTTTTCGTCCGTACTATGTCAAGCTGTAGCTCCAGGATATCCTTTTCATAGCCTTTTAGATAGTCTTTGGTCTGTGCATATTCAAGTGCATTGGCGAGATAATGCCATGAGCTATCGGTATTTCCGTTTTGCAGATATACACGGCCCAGTTGCATCTGTGCATACATGGTATTGCGGGGGTCGTTGTTCTTCTCAGATAGACTGATGTTTTCTAATAATGATGAAACAGCTTTCTGTGCCTCGCCACGCTGCTGGTACAGTAGGGCGAGTTCGCCAAGTGTTTTTGCATAGCGTAGCGAATCGACATTGGCCTGGGATGATGATAAAGTACGGTTAAAGTAATCTTCCGCATCTTGCCATTGTTCTTTCTTCATGTAGAGCAGGCCTATGGCATAGAGAATCTGCCCATATTCGGAAGATGAGGTATCGGTTATAGCTAGGGCCGACTGTAATAGGTCCAGAGACTTTTCATTATCGTCTATTGTACCAAAGAAGTAGGCATTCTTTATCAGAACCTGATTGGCCTCTGGAATGCGGCCAGTAGATAAAGAGGTTATGTTGCGCGAACTTTCCAGAAAATAAGGAAGTGCGTTGATGTAATCACTGTAGGTGTAATGGTAAAAGCCATAGAGTGTATTTACCCAGATGAGGAGGCCGGTGTCGTTTGTTTTTTTTGCTTCCGCTATCGCTTGTGAAAACAGACTATCGCTGATCGGGGTTTTATGGTCCTTTATTGTGGCATAAGATTCTGCCAAGAGGGAGTGATAGATCGCATTTTGGCTGTTTTTGTTCTTGATTTTGTGTGTATTCAGGATGGATTCAAGCCGCTTGTTAAGCTCGGACTTATCAATTGATGAGATCTCCCCTAGGGCAGTAGCGACGGCAATAGAGAGATTATCGGCAGCATAAAGACTACGGGCAACGCTGAATAGTACAAAGAAATATAATAATCGAAGGCAGATGGTCATCTGTGTTTTGTTTTTCTTATCCGGTTCTACTTGTTCCATCAAAGCGGGATAAAGATAGCTAAACAAAGTTTTAATGCGAAACTAAATGTATTTATAGTGAAAGTTGTTTTCTTAATGTTTTTAAAGTGGGTATGGCTCTTATTATTAGGTCTTTATGCGGGGTTTTGGGATTTGTCCCATATTTGTCCCACCTCTAAATGTACGTTGTAGAGCCGATTTTGGTAGGTTCGTTGTGAATATCCTTTTGCGAGGGCATGAGGATTCCCAAAATAAAAAATATTAACTATGAATCGTATTATCCGTTATCTGTCTATTATCACTTTATTCTTGGTCTTTTGTGTGGAGGGAATTGCCCAAACGGTGCAACCGGATGCTCAAGGGATTATTTATGTCAGGAAAGGATATCAGGGAGATGGTAGCTCTTGGAATAATGCCTTGGGTGAATTGGCAGATGCCCTAAAATGGGCAGATGATAATTACACTCAGGGGTTATGGTCGGAGGGATCACCGTTAAGAATATATGTGTCGGTAGGGATATATAGACCTAAATATACACTGGTAGATAAGTACGAAAATGGCGACCGCACTACCTATCGGGACTATACCTTTAATCTGGTTCGAGATGTACAGATATATGGCGGGTTCGATCCACAGGCAGGAAAGCTGACACTGACCGATCGGTTGTTGCCTAATGCAGATCTAGGAATGAGTCAAGGGACCGTTTTGGATGGAGAGTCTAAGGTGCATCATGTTGTTGTCGGGGCTGGTTATATTGGAGCCGCGACATTGGATGGTGTGACTATTCGGGGAGGAAAAGCGGAAGGTAATGGTCGGTATTTCTATAGTGTTAGGACTGGGATAGATGCTTCCTTTTATAAGGATGAAGGTGCTGGGATAAATCTATATGCTGCGGGGCCCATTCTTTCAAACCTATTGATACTGAACAACGAGGCCTTAAACGGTGGCGGTGTGTATATATATTTAGGGGAACCAAAGATAGATAATGTAAAGATTGTCCGTAATAAAGGCAATAGCGCTGGAGGAGGGATATATCTATGGAATGCTTCGCCACAGTTGCATAAAGTGGAGATTTTAGAAAATACAGCTTACTCGGCGGGAGGAGGCGTGTATAGCAGAGAAGGTAGTGCGCAGTTTAAAGAAGTCAAAATAAACGATAATAAAGCTGGTACTGGAGGAGGGATGTACAATTACCTGGCTTCACCAAATCTAACCGATATCGTTATAAATAATAATGTAGCCGATGCTGGTGGTGGAATGTATAATATAGGTACTGGCGGAAGTGAGCCTACTCCCTATATTTTGAGGGGCATAATCGCCAACAACAGGGCTACAGGAAATCCTGCGGTGAGAGATGCAACTGGTGATGGCGCTGGTGTGTTTAATGATCGGTCTCATCCGACGCTTGTAGGCGTGTTGATTCATAGTAATGTAGCAAAGGATTATGGAGGGGGGGTATTTAGCCGGATGGAAAGTAAACCCAAAATGGTGAATGTGACTATTGCTGGTAATACCGCATCGGCCGGTGCTGGGATATACCAAGAGAATAACCTCGCGGAGGTAGGTAATTCGATTATATTCAACAATAAATCGCCTGGTGGCCGTGATCTGAATGTGCCAGAGACTAACAATGTGAGGATCAATTTTTATAACAGCTTGATTGGAGGTGCTTCTGGATGGATTAATGGATGGGGAGCCGATCTGGGAGGTAATATCGCTACACTGACAGATCCTTTTGTGGCTAGTATGACAGAGGACTATCGTTTAAAGAAAAGTGGAGGTGCTATCGATGGGGGAAAGAATGCGCTTTATACAGATGCGGGAGGAAATCTGGCGGATGACTTGGATATCGCGGGCACCCCTAGGCTGTATGGTGGTATAATTGATATGGGAGCATACGAGTATAAGGAGATTTCGGTTTTGCCTGATGAGAATAATATACTCTATGTGTGTAAAGATATAATCGGAGGGAACCAAAGTGGAGATAGCTGGGCAAATGCAATACCCGAACTAGCCGATGCGCTGAAATGGGCACATGAGAATAAAGGAAATGGACTTTGGTCAGAGGCAGCTCCTTTAAAGATCTACGTAGCCAAAGGTACGTACAAACCAATGTATACACCCGAGGATGGTAAAGATTTCAGTGCAGATGCACAGTATGCCCGTAATCGTACCTTCTTGATGGTGAAAAACGTGCAGCTATACGGTGGTTTTGATCCGGCAAACGGTAAAACAGCACTGACTGACCGTATCCTGCCCGGTAAAGATGGGGCTAATCCCGATGGTACTATCTTGACTGGGGATCTGAACGGCGACGATGTTGTTGGTGCTAACCCTGGTCAGGGAGCTGCGCCGATAACCGGTAATGGAGAGAATGTATACCATGTGGTCGTGGCGGCTGATGCCATTGAGACTGTAAAAGTAGTGATGGATGGTTTTACCCTCATGGGGGGGAATGCAAATGTTTCTTCTAAGATTAAAGTTAACGGACGAGAGGGGTATGGATATAGTGGTGGTGGGATTTATTCTTCTTCTGGTTCTTCCACGTCGGTTACGTTGATGAATTCCTCGGTTTATAATAATAATAGTAATAGCAATAGTAATAGCGGATCTGGTGGTGGGATTTATTCTTCTTCTGCTTCTAATTGTTCTGTTACGTTGACGAATTGCTCAGTTTATAATAATAGTAGTAGTAGAGAATCTGGTGGTGGGATTTATTCTTCTTCTGGTTCTTCCACGTCGGTTACGTTGACGAATTCCTCGGTTTATAATAATAGTAGTAGAGAATCTGGTGGTGGAATTTATTCTTCTTCTGGTTTTTCTTCTTCCTTTACGTTGATAAATTCCTCGCTTTATAATAATATTAGTGGAGAATATGGTGGTGGAATTTATTCTTCTTCTCGTATTTCTTCTTCTTCCTTTACGTTGACGAATTCCTCGGTTAATAATAATAGTAGTGATTATGGTGGGGGGATTTATTCTTATTCTTCTAGTTCGTTAAGACTTTTGAATTCCAGCCTTATTGGTAACAAAGGAAGAGAAACTATTTTTTACAATAGCGGTAGCAATTATCTGGAGGTTTTGAACAGTATTTTGTTCGGTAATAAAGACGCTCAAGGCAACCCATATACTACAGACGATTGGCTGGGAGGCCCCAGTAAGCCCACGGGCATCTTTCTTGTTTATAAGCACAGCTTGGTGCAGGGCGACCAGGATTCGGGGAATGGTAATCTGATTGGTATTGATCCCAAATTTGGAGATGCTGATAATGGTGACTATAGATTGCAGCTGGGCAGTCCATTAATAAACAAAGGAAACAATAATCATTATGCAGGAAATGGTTTGAACTTGCTGACTGACAAAGATTTGGCAGGTAATCCACGTCTCGTGGGCGATAATATTGATATCGGACCCTATGAAAGTGATGTGGTGGATAATACTCCTCCCGAAGTAACGAGTGCAACCGTGCCTGCAGATGGTATGTATGGTGTAGGACAGCATCTTGATTTTACGGTAAATATTTCAGAGAATGTATCGGTAACAGGGACGCCCCGTATCACACTGACAATAGGTAATACGATACGCTATGCAACTTATCGCAGCGGTAGTGGTTCGTCGGCTTTGGAATTTCGCTATACGGTGCAGGTCGGCGATCTGGATCTGAACGGTATTGGAGTTGCAGGTTTACTTGAATTAAACGGTGCCGTAATAGCAGACGGAGCAGGAAATGCGATGAATCTTACGCTGAATGCTATAGGGAGTACAACAGACGTTTTGGTGGATGGCGTGACACCGGATGCGCCCTCTATTCCTACTTTGGATCCGGCTTCGGATTCGGGTATAGTCGGTGATAATATAACCAATGTCACAGCGCCTATATTTACGGGTACAGCCGAAGCAGGTAGTACGGTGAGGCTTTACGATACAGACGGTACGACGATATTGGGCATGGCAACTGCAACAGGTGGTAACTGGAGTATTACGAGTACTACGCTCAATGAGGGATATCATAGCATTACTGCTACAACAACAGACATCGCTGGTAATGTATCTATAGCATCAGGAGCGATCATGATCATTATTGATACGACCCCACCAGTTAAACCTGTTATTACGGCATTGGCTCCAGGGTCTGATACCGGTCAAAGCGATACAGATGGCATCACTAACAATGTTACACCTACTTTCATCGGCACAGCTGAAGCAGGCAGTACGGTGACGCTTTACGATACGGATGCAGCCACAATATTGGGTAGGGCAAATGCAATAGGTGGGAGTTGGAGTATAACTAGTACGGTTCTTAGTGAAGGCGAACATCGTATCACTTCTAAAGCGACAGACATTGCTGGTAATACAGGTGTAGCATCTGATCCGTTTGTGGTCATGATAGATACGGAGGTGCCGACGTTGACTGCTATAACAGATCAGCGTTTGCTACGAGGTGCGAGCACAAATCCACTGAATGTAACGCTATCTGATAACAGTAGTTTACCTGAAAACCTGTTGTTGAAGGCAAGCAGTTCTGATCTGGGAGTAGTACCTGCGGCAAGTATACAGTTGAGTGGAACGGGGGCAGATCGCACCATTACGGTGACAGCATTGGGGTCAGGTACGGCGACGATAACTTTGAGTGTAGAGGATGAAGCTGGGAATATAAAAACGAGTAGTTTTGACGTGGTGGTGAATACAGCCCCCACTATTACAGGAGCGCCTCCTACCACGGTGGGGCAGGATGAAGCTTATAGTTTTACGCCTAGCGCTGCTGATATAGACGCCGACGATGTATTAACATTTAGTATTGAAAATAAGCCATCATGGGCTAGTTTTGATCCGAATACCGGAGCATTGACAGGTACACCGACTCATGTGAATGTGGGTACAACATCGGACATAGTGATTAGTGTTAGTGATGGATCGGAAATAACAAGTCTGCCGTCGTTTGATATCGAGGTGACAACTCGCTTATTTACTGCTGTTACCTTCGAGGATAATACCTTCTCTTATGATGGTAGCGAGAAAGAACTTTCCGTTACGGGCGTAGCTCTTGGGGATATCCAGATCAAATACTCGAACAATGGGCGTACAGAGGTAGGTGAACAGATCGTTACGGTTACTTTAACAGCTAAGGGGTATACTCCTTTGACTTTGGATGCAAAGCTTACGATTATAAAAGCAACATTACCTGCCTTTACTTTTGCTGATGCTACCTTTACTTACGATGGTACGGCAAAATCCCTAGAGGCTACAGGTCTGCCTAATGGTGTTACAGTGAGCAGTTATTTAGGTAACGACCAGATGAACGCAGGCATATATACGGTAACCGCTACAATCGATGGCGGTACAAACTATGAAGGCACTACCAAGACTGCTAAGCTGACAATAAATAAAGCAGCATTACCTGCTTTTACTTTTGCGGATGCCACCTTTACGTATGATGGTACGGCAAAATCCCTGCAAGTTACAGGTCTGCCTAATGGTGCTACAGTGAGCAGTTATTTAGGTAACGACCAGATGAACCCAGGCATATATACGGTAACCGCTACGATTGATGGGGGTACAAACTATGAAGGCACTACCAAGACCGCTAAACTGACAATAAATAAAGCAGCATTACCTGCTTTTACTTTTGCGGATGCTACCTTTACGTATGATGGTACGGCAAAATCCTTAGAAGTTACAGGTCTGCCTGCTGGTACTACAGTGAGCTATACGCAGAATGACCAGACGAATGCTGGTGAATATACGGTTACAGCTACGATCGATGGTGGTAACAACTATTTGGACGGCTCGCAAACGGCTAAGCTAACGATCAATAAAGCAGCATTGCCTGCCTTTACTTTCGCTGATGCTACCTTCACCTACGATGGTACGGCAAAATCCCTAGAGGCTACGGGTTTGCTTGCTGGTACTACAGTGAGCTATACGAACAACGATCAGACGAATGGCGGTGTATACACGGTTAAAGCTACAATTGCCGGCGGTACTAATTATTTGAACGGCTCGCAGACGGCTAAGCTGACGATCGCAAAAGCAACATTACCTGCTTTTACTTTTGCGGATGCTACTTTTACTTATGATGGTACAATTAAGTCCGTGGTCGCTACAGGCTTGCCTATTGGTGTGACAGTGAACTACACAAATAATGATCAAACGAACGCAGGTGAATATACGGTTACCGCTACCATTGATGGCGGTAATAACTATATCGGTACTACAAAGTCGGCTCGGCTAACTATTGCTAAGGCGACATTACCAGCCTTTACTTTTGCGGATGCTACCTTTACGTATGATGGTACGGCAAAATCCCTAGAGGCTACGGGTTTGCTTGCTGGTACTAGAGTGAGCTATACGAATAACGATCAGACGAATGCCGATGTATACACGGTTAAAGCTACAATTGCCGGCGGTAACAACTATTTGGACGGCTCGCAGACGGCTAAGCTGACTATTCAGAAAGCCCAGATTTCAATAACAGTAGATAGGGGGCAGAGCAAGTTGTTAGGCGCTGCCGATCCGATATTTACTTATGCGGTTAGCGGCCTACAGGTCGGAGATAAGTTTTTGGGGGTATTGTCTAGGGATGCAGGAGAAATATTGGGACGTTATGCAATTCGTCTAGGGACACTATCTGCAGGAGACAATTATAACATTAGTTTTACAGGTGCGGACTTTGAGATCATCAATACAACAATCAATGGTTTAACTCTAACAGACGCTAGTTTTGTGTACGATGGAAAGACTAAATCACTTGCCGTACAGGGCAAATTACCGGAAGGTACTTTGGTAAGGTATATCGGAAATGAACAAACGGAAGCTGGCCGGTACACCGTTACAGCGCTGGTGTCGGGAGGTAATTATGTGCCCTTGACGCTAACAGCGAATATGACGATCGACAAGGCGAAGCAGACGATTCGTTTTACTGCACCAGATGTATTGTCGAGAGATGCAGGTACCGTATCGCTGGATGTGAGTTCTAGCGCAGGGCTACCGGTAAGACTATCGGTAGATAACCCTTCAATAGCCACTGTATCGGGTACGGAGCTGAACGTGTTGCGTCTTGGCACGGTGGAGATCACCGCAGTGCAGGATGGCGACCAGAATCACGAAGCAGCTGCACCGGTGACGGTAAAAGTAAGAATAGCGGATAGCAATAGTATACTGCCAGTCCGGTTAAACCAGGCAGTATCGCCGAATGGCGATGGCATAAACGATTTTCTCATGATAGAGGGAATAGAAGGTTATCCAGAAAATAAGGTAACGATCTTTGATAGAGGTGGTGCAGTGCTGGCAGAGATTGATGGTTATAACAATAGAGATAAAGTGTTTACGGGCAAGGATAACCGTGATGGTACTTATTTCTATTACATTGATGTAAAAGATAATGGTGTTTGGAAACGGGAGAAAGGATATTTTGTGATTAGGAGGTAAGGTTATAAGGTTACGGAGGTTACAAAGGGATAGAATGACAATAGTTAACAAGTGAACAAGTTATCGAGTTAACAAGTCAGAAGATAAGCTGGATAACAAGGTCACTGACGTAGTGAAACGGAGTCCCGCCATAGTCGGGGATAACTTGATAACAATATAGAAATGAAAAAACTAAACATAATTATGAGCCTGTTGTCCTTGCTGCCTTTGTGCAGCTTGGCACAACATGGGGTGAGTTATAACCAATTTGGACAGTTGCGCAACAGCTTTAACTCCTCATTGAGTACGATGGATGATAGGGGGAGTTTTGCTGCACTGGGACGTAGCCAATGGACGGGAGTGGATGGCGCGCCTAAATCGGTATGGGTATCGGGGCATGGTATGATCAAGAACCTGGGACTAGCCATAGGGGGCGATTTTAAAAATGCTTCGCTGGGAGTGGTTCGCGAAAATGAAATTACGGCTTACGCTGCCAAAGCGGTACAGCTTGGCGAAAATGAGTACCTGAGCCTTTCTATGGGAGGAGGTCTCTTGTTTTACCAAGGCAACTACCGTCAGCTGGATGATCAGGATCCAGCCTTCTGGGAAGATGTACGCGGTACAGCAGGAGTGCTGAGCGTAAGTACCTCATATTATCAAAAGGATAGGTTTTACGTTGGTGTGGCTATGCCTCGGTTTTCCCTGAAGCGTAACGTAGATAGAGAATACGAATTTAGGGATGTGATCTACGTGACGGGCGGGATGTTGATCCGCTTGGACGATACCTTCAAGCTGCGACCATCGTTTTTGGTGAGCCACATGCAGGAGATGTCACCTCGTTATGATGTCAGTGCAATGGTATTCATGGGGCAGAAGATCGGCCTGGGGATGGGCGTACAGAACCAAGGAGATCTATCCGGATTGATGCAGTTCAACTTTGGCAAGTTCGGTATAGGCTATAGTTATCAGTTCAGCGTAAATGGACACACGTTGAATCAGAAGATATCGACGAATACCCACGAAGTAGGCTTCCGCTACGGTATAGGAGGGATAAGTTTGTTGTAGGGAGTAAGAAGGTGATTGGTATTTAGTATTTAGTACTTAGTATTTAGATTGTAGACTAGTGATACCGAATGATAATAGCAGAGATTATATAAAAATCTGCCCGTCACTGCGAGAGGTAAGTTTTTTTACAAAACACAGCGGAGTTTTAATGACAGTATACGTCACCCTGCTGTGTCCCGAGAATCGGGGAGTGGAGTGAAACGGAATCGAACGGGTCTACAAACTGTATAGGATTAATATATAGCTTCTAGATATCTCCGCTTCGGTCGACATGACGACATAGTTTGTAAACCGAGCTTGCGAGCTCACTAAAGGTAATCTGTCATTGGTAGAGAAACGAAGCAGTCTGTTGAGATGGTGAGGGGGGAGTGGATCAGCTAGTCATTAACGCCGACCTTTTAGCGTATGGAATCAAAGGTCGTAAAGCTATAAATTGCAATTCTTTGTGCCTTGCGCAACCTATGCCATTTTATTTGGATAGTGCTAATAGTACTTCCTTACAAACTAATTTAATGTCGCCCATCTCCGTCATGTCGACCGTAGTGGAGACATCTACAGACTTTATAGGAATTTACCTCCTCGCTCAAGCCGCGAGTGGCTCTTGTTTCCTTCGGAGATTGCTTTGCAATTTATTCCTTGATGAATAAAGAAGCAAACAAATTAAGGCTTGGACAATACGACGCTAAATACTTTTTGACAGCTCTAAACATCTCGGAGTCGTTACGCTTCGCTACACTTCATCGATCTGTTTTTAACGACCTCCAAAAAGTATTCTTAACGCTGTATACCCCTAGGCCATTTTATTTAGGTAGTGCTAATAGCTCTATCTGTACAATATCGAAAATGTCGCCTTCGATATTTTTAAAAATTTGAAGGAGGAGGCACAATCCATTGTTTTAAAAATATCCAGCGACAAGGCTTGGACACTTGGCCGATACCAAGTGCCACGCCCGTCCGGCATGGAGGACAAAAGAAACCTTGACCTCCGCCTGGGTAGTTTTACGAAGCCGTGATGAACATAGGGTAAACAGTCTTGATCTTTGCGGCACTTTCTATCAAGGGAAAGTGCCTGGGCAGTCCGCCAATGAGGACAAAAGAATAATAAAGATCTTCCACTGTATAGATTGCCTACGGTGAGCCCTTCGGGATTGCTTTGTCCTCATACTTTGCGATACTCGGAGCGGGCCGTCCCAATAATGGAACATGAAGTAATCTATTGAAGAGTGACTACGATTATAATATTTAAAAATATATTACTAAAATAATTAGCATTCATGGTTTATTGTTATTATATTGGCATTGTTTTATAGGGACTTATAAGCTTAATGCTATGATTGAATATTATGGTTATGAAGAAATTCTATTGGCTTTAGAGGAACCGATTGAGCGAGAGAAGTATGAGAACCAATATGATTTACTATGGAAAGGGATTCTGGAATCTACATTTTGGCATTTCTTGACGTTCATGTTTCCAAAAGTTCCATTAGAATGGAAGGAAGGTTGTGAAGTCGAGTTTTTGGATAAGGAGTTGCAGCAACTATTGCCTGGGGCAAATGGAAGGAGGGGAGTACGTCATGTAGATAAGTTAGCGAAGGTTAACCTGAAGAATGGGATGTATCACTACTTTTTAATACACGTTGAAGTACAGTCTACGAAAGGAAATGGTGATCTGGCAAAAAGGGTATTCGAATATTGGTATAGACTATACGATAAGTATCAAGTTCCAGTCACTACAGTGGCAATTTTGGCAGATGGAACAAGATCCTATCGACCAGATAGGTACGACGTGAGTTTTATGGGGACAGAGGCTCGCTTTAAATTCAATTCCTATAAGATCTTGGATCAGGACGAAAGCAAGTTGCGAGAGAATCCCAATCCTTTTGCTGTAGTTGTTCTGACAGCACTACTGGCGCTAAAAAATAAGAAGGTAGATGACGAACAGCTTTTATCAATTAAGCGCGATCTGTATAAGCAGATGATCAGAAGGGATATGACAGTGGATTGTATGCGTGGTGTTTACGACTTTCTCGCAAGATATGTTCACTTTGATAATCAGGAAAATATGCTTAAATTTGAGAACCAATTAAAAAGAGACTTTGGAGGAGACACAACTATGGGAATTGCGGAATTATTACTAGAGGATGTAAGGCAAAAGGCAGTCGAAAAAAAGGCTTTACAAATTGCCTCTAATTTATTAAAAATGGGATTGCCTCTGACAGTTATTGCAGAAGCGACTGGCCTGCCTCTTGAAGACCTTAAGAAGTTGCAGTAACTGCTTCTTTCTTAATAGTTTTACCTGCTAGAAGCTCATTAACCACGATACAACTCTATAAAAACCGAATAGAGCTTCTATTTCATAATTACCATACGACCGAATGTACTACAACTGAGATGGAAGGCGATTCTTTCCCGCATAGCACTATAATATCCCTAATTCCTTTAATACTTCGTCCGTAATGGTAATTCTTGCGGATTGGAAATTCTTGGTTTTATCTTCCCGGGATTTTTGGAGCCGGGTTGCAAAAAAGTGAATGTTATCTGCCTTTTCTATATAACCAACCCACCATCCTGAATCTATACCATGGTACCAACCCCAACCCGTTTTTCCACGTAAGATATAGTCTTCGGTTATTGTTTTGGTCATCACGCTTTTAAGGATATCGATATTCCGCTGTGAAAAAGGTAGTTGCCCTTTATGGACCTTTACCAGAAATTCAATTTGCTCGCGTGGAGATATCAGTAATGGACCGAAATTCCAAAAGTCGGGTTCCTCGGAAACCTCCGCATTGCCATACTCGCACCGCTTTAGGTAGTCCTGATAGTTGCCGCGTCCAATTCTCTTCGACAGCTCTATAAATACCCAACCCGCAGATAATTCAAAAGCTTCCTTGACGTTCATATCTCGATAGATATTTGGACGGTACCCATATACGCTGGTATCTGTAGTGCCTCCCCATTTAATGACCTCAAATTGATCTTTGATCACTCCGGTTTCCAAAGCAATAAGTAAGTTGATGATCTTGAAGGTAGAAGCTGGTATAGTCTCCAGCTTGCTATCCAAGCTGTCGCTATACAGCCATTGATTGCTTTTGTAGTCGTACAAGGTGATGCTGCCCTCAACCTGATGATTGCTAAAATGTTGAGCTGATATTTCTTGTGCAAGCGCAAGGATAGGAAGTAAGAAAGCGATAAATACTACGGATAAGATACGATGAATCATGACTGCTGTGCCTATAGTTAGGAGCCTAAGCTAAGATAGAAGTTTTTGTGGTCTTGCGAATAGAAAAAGTAAAAGATCGCCCGATTTTTTTACGAAGAGAAAGGCGCTGATCACTTCGCGTCAAAAATATAATGTATAATTATTGTTGCAATATTGTTGCATTTGAAGTTATTGTTTTTACATTTGCAATATTGTTGCGTTTGCAGGGAAACAAGAATCAAACATTTTATTTATACAACTATGCCAAATTACCACCTTTACCGAATACGGTCTTTTATTGGACTGTGTTGCTTATTATTCCTATTTCCATTTGAAGGAAGTGCTCAAGGCCGGCAAGCCGTACAAGGGCTTGTGACGGAGATAGTGAACGGACAAGTTAGACCGGTGCGCGCGGCTTCTATCGTGCTGCAACCTTTTGGATTTACAACGTTCAGTGATACCGATGGTACATTTTCGTTTACTGCGGTGCCGAATGGAGCAGTGCGCATGCAGATTTCATACGTAGGAAAAGTTACTGTAGATACCCTCATACAAATTCCGTCGCGTTCAAGGATAGATATCATGCTCTCTGATCTTTCCTTTCGCCTACGCGAAGTGGATGTACTGGCACGATCAGTGGATAAAAGTAAGGGATCAACGTCGTATATCGGGCAGAATGCTATCGCGCATTTGCAGGCGAATAGTCTGGCGGATATTATGTCCTTGCTACCAGGGGGACTTACTGCCAATCCAAATCTGACGGGTGCCAAGCAGTTTAATATCCGATCGGTAGCCGATGGTGCTACTGATGCAAATGCCTTTGGAACATCGATTATTATCAACGGCTCCCCATTGTCAAATAACGCAAACCTACAATCGTTATCACCAGTGATGACGGGGGGAGCCGCAGGATTGGGCGGCGGTGGAATTCCTAGAGGTGGAATCGATACGCGTAATGTTCCTATGTACAATGTAGAGTCGGTTGAGGTAATCCGTGGAATACCAGGGGCACGATACGGCGATATCGCTTCGGGAGCGGTTATCGTTAATCAGAAGGCTGGTCGGCAACCGTTACTAGTGGAAGCGAATACCAATCCAAATGTATATAGTATTAATGCATCAAAAGGGATGTTGTTAGGTCGGGACAAAGGAGCGCTTAATATCGGAAGTACGTATGCTTACAATGTCAGTGATCCGGTGCAGTCGTACAGGTACTACCAACGCGCCTCTGTAGACGCTCTGTATAGTAATAGCTACCTTTCAAACCGACTGTCGAACACGTTAGGGCTTACCTTGCATCTCGGTCGAGATACCCGTCGACTGAATCCTGACGATGAGATCACGAGAATTAAGTCCTCTGCACAGGAAAAAGGCTTCTCTATCCATGCTAGAGGGGATTATCGAACAGGAAAGGACTGGTGGAGGGGGCTTGATTATGCGGCAAGGTTGTCCTACACGCACAAGAATGGTGACTATCAGGAACAATATACTGCAGCTACATCTGCCTATGGTATGACCTATCTGGATGGTGCTATACTGACCAATCGGCCGGGGATGCGGCTGTATGATGTCAAGGGTACGGAGATTACCCGGATACCAGAGGGAGAGGAAAGTAAATATGCGGTTTATCTGCCCAGTACCTATCTCGGTAAGCATCATGTCGAGGGTAAGGAGCTGAACCTATTTTTGAATGTAGGAGCACAATTTTTCAATCGGCTGGGAAATACGGCACACAACTGGAGTATGGGTGCGGATTACCGTTCGGACGCTAATAAAGGAGCTGGGAAAAGTTTCGCAGACAGCCTTCCGCCATACCGTAATTTGCAATACGTAAACTCAGCTTACCGTAACAGAAGCTACTCGGATATCCCGGCTTTACATCAATTGGGACTATATGTAGAAGATAATATCGTCGCACGGTTAATGGGGCGTACAGTGAATGTCGCAGCAGGGCTACGTTACGATTATTTCGGACAGGGGAGGTCGGTATGGGCTCCTCGTCTGAATGCAAATATGGAGGTGTTTCCCGGGGTATTGGTATTACGGACGGGATATGGTGTGCTTGCCAAAGGACCTAGCTTACTGTACCTGTATCCTGAGAATGCTTATTTCGACTATGTTAATGTCAACGAGATGGCCACAGGTAGGGAGGATGCCGTATTTATGACAACAACACGCGTGTTTGAAACCCAAAATCCGGAACTGAAGATTGAAACGAATGTGAAGCGTGAATTAGGGCTGGATTTTAAACTGGGCAAATCTAAGCTGAGCCTTACGGGATTTAAGGAAAGTCGACATAACGGCTATGGGATAGGGAATACGATAGAATCTTTCAGACCTGTTCAATTTGTACAGTACGAACGGGTCGGTACTACCGGCACTACGTTTAAAGAAATATCTTCTGATGCAGTATTGGCTAAATTTAATCGGCCACATAACAATAATCGATTGGATAAAAACGGAGTAGAGTTTCAACTGGATCTTGCGCGTATCAATAGCATACGTACGCAGTTTGGGATGTATGGAGCTTATATTCAGCAGAAGGCATACACAGCTGATTATTTTTACTACGATGGGCAAAGTGGGGCTGGAGCGAATAGCCGTACACACATCGGACTGTACGAACCGGAAATGACTCAGGTGCATGAGCGGTCATTGGTCTCGACATTGAAAATGGTACATAATATTCCTAAGATAGGGCTAGCGGTTACCCTTACAGCAGATATTATCTGGAATGAATCCGACTGGACGGTGTACGGCAATGATTCTATTCCGGTTAAATATATCGATAAGAACGATGGACAGGTTTATAATTTTGATCTAGAAAAACGCGATAACCCAGCGTTTAAAGCCTTGTTAAGACCCGTAGCCCGCACTATGGAAACGGTGGAAAGCTACCCGCCAATGGTGAATTTTAATATCAATCTGACAAAGGAAATAAAGGATTTTATGCGGGTTTCATTCTTTGCCAATAATATGTTCCGCTACCATCAGGTGGTGCGTTCTGATAGGGTTCGTTCGGATTACTACCGTCGAAATATTCCATTCTTTTTTGGGTTCAAAATGGGGCTCTATTTATAATAATCTATACAACAATGAAAACGCAATTATATATGCTATTAAAAGCAGGTGTCTTATTATCGGCCATGACCATAATATCCTGTGCAAAGATTAATATGGCTCTAGAGACAGATGATATCAAGTACATCCAGTTGGAGCTGGAGGCGCTCCCCATGCTTGCAGATATCAAATCTACGGCTGGTCTAAAGGTGGTATTGGAAAACTATACCGAAAAATACCGTATCGAACGTGAACTGAATGAAGGAACGACGAAAATTGATAGTATCATACCGGGGCGTTATAGTATAACGATTTCAGGAGAACTGGATAATGGCGGGGACCGCTTTTTTTTGAATGGGAGTCTACCCAACTATATGTTGCTGCCCGGCAACGAAAGGATAAGAGTGAATGTGGATGGAGCAAAAGTGGGACCGCTGGCATTTACCGAAATCTTTTATGCCGGAACTGCTCCGTTTTATTTTAGGAATCAGTTTTACGAGATCACGAATAACTCGGATGAGCTCGTATATCTGGACGGCTTATATTTTGCCAATTTGCATCCTACAATCGCTACGACGACGCTACCGGTTTGGCCAGCGGAAGATAACGGCGCGTATGCCTATGCACAGCGTATATGGAAGATCCCTGGCGCTGGACGGGACTATCCACTGAAACCTGGGGAAGCGGTGACTATTGCGCAATTTGCAGCCAACCACAAGTTGCCCCAGTACAATCCAAATTCGCCTATCGACTGCTCGAAGTCCGAGTTTGAGTTTAATATGGACAATCCCAATTTCCCGAATCAGCCGGCTATCGATATGAAACATGTGTTTTACGATGGCCGAGCGGCCAAAGGATCCATACCGCAATATCTGACCTCTGTGTTTGGTGCTGCTTATATCTTATTTCGTGTTCCAGAAAATGATACCTATGACCCTGTAGGAAATACAAACTTACAAACGAGGGATCTAGGTACAACGTCAGCCACACTGTATGCTAAAGTACCGCTTAAATATGTAATCGATGCAGTAGAAGCTGCTCATAATGAAAGTATGATCGGTGCCAAGCGGGTTCCATCGGTTATCGACGCGGGAATGACTTGGGTGGGTGCAACATATAATTCGCTTGGTGTAAGACGTAAAGTCGTTGGTAGACGCGCTGATGGAAGTCCGATTTTTATGGATACGAACAACAGTACTGTTGATTTTGAAAGACAGGTGGTACCTGAATTCCGTCATTACGGTCAAGGTGTACCGGTATGGTCTAATGCAAACTAATCCACCTACTATATATATTATGACACTTTTAAAAAAAATTATCGCCTGTGGTGCAGTGGTATTGGCATTCGCTATATCGTCCTTGTATGCGCAGGAAATTGTACAGCAAAAGAATGTACTCACCTTGGAAATACTGGATTCACTGGGGACCTGGCGCAACAGTAAGAATGCGGCTGGTCTGATTTGGGATAAGCCTATGGTTTTCTCAAAGATAGAGATGGACTATGCTAGGGAGCAAGGGAATTTTAAACGTCCGGAAGTACCAGCCCGTAGCAATAGTCAGGGGGTATATGGCATCGGAAGTACTTATATAAACGATTCCTATATCCAAGGATTTCTCTCCTACAATAGGCATAAGAGGGAGGACGCTTCTTTCAATGCTTCGCTGATCGACCCAACACGGGATATGCCTTATCGGGTGTTGGATAGCAACGCTAGCGATTGGATTAACCAACATTATAAAATGGGGTTCGATTGGACAAGTCCGGTATTAAGTGACCGTTGGTCTATAGGGCTAGGAATGCGTTATGATGCTTCTAGTGGAGCCAAGCAACGGGATATAAGGGCAAAAATCAGCTCGTATGCGCTGCAGGTATCGCCTGCTGTTGTTTATGCGCTGACCGCCAAGCAACGTATAGGTGCGCATGTTTCCTATAGAAATAGCAAGGAGGAATCGGAAAATAGCAATGTAAATGTGTATGTAGATCAAGGTTACTACCTGCATTATGGCCTTGGCCATGCGATCCCTTATGTAGGTAGTGGTACCAACCTGAATTATAAAGGGGACACTTGGGGAACAGGAATACAGTATGAATGGAAGGGAAATTGGGATTTGTTTGCTTCCTCGGCTTATCATATAGGTGCAGAGCGTGTCACAATGGGCCTTTTAGAGACAAGAAGTGAGGGGCTGTTATTGAAGAAGGATATTTCTACCGAAGTGATAGCAAGACGAGTTAAGGGGCAATATATACATCGGATTACGGTCTCTCACCGCTGGCACGGCAATGTTGGAACTGAATTCTGGAATGAATTTGTCTCGGGGGTGGATAGTGAGGGGTATGTAAACCGCTATCGTGCCAATCGTAGCCGATATGAGGGACAGCAATGGCGAGCCCACTACCTGTGGATGGAGGAGACACCTTGGGGATACCGATGGAAGCTAGATGCTCTTATGTCTTATGATCAACAAAAAGACCGTTACATTTTGCCTGAATCGAGTATGATGATAGCGCATATGAATTATGGGATGGGAGTTTCGAGAGCTTTTAACTGGAATAGGTCGGTGTGGGCTATTGGCGCTAAAGTCTTACGCAAACAGAATCTAAAGGGGGAGTATAGTTATGGCGGTAATAGATCGGACGAATGGCCTGTGACGGAGCTGATGCAGGGCGATCTGCACTATCTGAAAGCGAGCTATTGGCGGTTAGATATTCCATTGACCTATACCGTTAAGTTACCAAAGGTAGACCAGCAGGAACTATACATGCGCGGAAACTTATTTTGGATTGATCCGGCCAGCGGTGGTGGAAAGAACCGAAAGGGAGGAGAATTAGCTTTAGGAATGACATTTTAAATAAGGGAACGGATCTGCTCATCAGTGGATCTAGAAATGATAATAATATATAATATGAACAAAATTATTTTAACGATATTCTTTGGTTTGCTATTGTTGGTAGGATGTCGTGTTGTAAAACCTGTGCAGCTGAAAAATGAAGTAATAACGTCTTCGGTTGTAAGATTGAGAGATTCTATACTGCAGGAGGGATTGGATGGAGAAGCATTATATACGCTGATGGGGGATGTTAAACCCATGAGCAGCGTGGTGTCTTTTTCCTTCCCCATAGGGAATGGAGATAGTAGTATACAGTTGGACGAGATGGTCTTACCGGTAGATTCTTTGCGTTATTTGGCTCGTATAAATCAAATACAACAAGCCGTAAGCCTGATTGATCTTCCCGATCTCAAGTTTGTTCTTGTGCCTTATCGAAGTGCATATTCAAAGACCAGGATACTACAGTTGAGTGTCGTGCGTATCTCCAAGTTGGACAGTCTGTTGGAAGCCAAATCACAATTCTTTGGACAATATGGCTTCGCACCAGGGGCTGATCCTGCAGTGGTGCTTTCAGTAAATGAGTATGAAAAAAAGTATGAGCGATTACGTGGTTATGGATATCTGTTCGGTTATCCGGATTATGCGGTAGACTTCTTTGTGGGGGCCTTTAGGGAGTCTGATGTTACGGGTAAACATGTAAGCCGTAAGTTTTTTCATATACCGACTTTTGAAAGAGCGGAGGGGAATTTTGTATATGCTTATCCGGTGGACTATACGCCCGGATTACAGGATTCTGCCTTGTATCAACGATCTGAAACACTATTGAAGCGGTACAAGCTACTGCGTAGCCGCTATACAAATGGCGTTGATACTGTGCTGAGGGCATATGAACTATTACGGGATGTAGCCCGTAACAAGGTGTAGATGAAGGTATTCGGGAAGAGGCCGTCTGCGGAAAAGCTGGGAGTGGGTGCAGGTATAGCACTCACTGTCTCTAATATGGTTGGAACCGGGGTGTTTACGGGCCTCGGTTATCAATTGTACGATAACAGTTCGATATGGTCAGTGTGTCTACTGTGGATTCTAGGTGGGTTTACTGCTTTTTGTGGAGCGGTAGCGTACTATCGGTTAATAAGTATTTATCCAGGGTCGGGGGGTGAAACACATTTTGTGGCGCAGATGTACGGTAGATGGTTGGGACTTCTAGTTGCTTTACTTTCTGTTGTGTTTGGATTTATGGCTCCGATAGCGCTGTCGGCGATTGCTTTCGCAAGTTATTTGCAGACTTTAATCCCTTGGGATCTAAAAATATTGGCCTGCCTTGCTATCGTGCTGGTCAGTATGGTGCATCTACTGCGCCTGACGGTTAGGGGAGCTTTTCAGACTGGATTGGCTGTAGTTAAGATGGGAATGATAATGCTTTTTATCGTGGCTGGTCTAATGTACGATAATGGTGCGGCTAAATTGGATTGGGCGATTCAAAGAGAAGAAGTCGACGCTATCTTCACGGCTCCTTTTCTGGGAGCGTTGATGTTTGTGCATTATGCATACTCCGGATGGAATACGAGTGTCTATGTCTTTAGCGAACTGGAAAACAAACGAACAGTTTACGTTTCTTTATTTTTTTCGGTAGTATGGATTACGGTGTTGTATGTCCTATTGAATATTGTATTTATGCGCAGTGTGGATATTGATCTCTTGAGAGGGGTGACGGAGGTTGGACAGGTAGTAGGGGATGCAATATTTGGTCCGATCTATGGCGGGATCCTGGTGTCTATCATAGGGCTGCTATTGATCGGAAATGTAAGCGCAATGGTGTGGGCGGGAGCACAGGTGTCGTTAAAATATAAAGAACTTCTACCGATAGGAGGTTCGTCGGGAGGGAAGAACAGTTTGCATGTACTAATTATCGCAGTGGGTAGTATCTTGTTTGTGTTGAAGTATGACTTTGAAAAGCTGTTATTGATTACCTCTTGTATCTTGTCTCTTGTTTCTGTGGCTGTAGTGTTGGGCTTATTTTGGACACCTATAAGACTGCGAAAACCTCATGATCTGACTTTCGGCACTAAGATCTGTGTAATCTTTTATGCGATAATGATGTTATCTTCCAGTATCTATGTTTTGCTTATCTTCTAGCTTGGGTGATGTATATGAGTAAGGAGTAGGAGAGTTATCGAATGAACCCCGACTAAGTCGGGACTTCGTTTCACTACGCATGTTATCGAGTTGTCGAGTGAAGAACCTGGGCGTCACTGCGAGAGGTAAGTTTCGACAGTAAAAGTAACGTCACCCTGAGTGGAGTGAAACGGAATCGAACGGGTCTACAAACTGTATAGTATTAATATTATAGTTCCTAGATCTCTCCACTTCGGTCGAGAGGACGAGATAGATTTACAAACCGAGCTTACCGTAGATAATCTGTCATTGCAAGAGGTTAGTTTTTTAACAAACACAGCGGAGTTTTAATGATAGTGTCTAACTTTAACCGAGCTTGCGAGCTCACCAAAGGTAATCCGTCTTTGCGAAGATCAGCCAGTAGGCGGAAACGAAGCAATCTTAAAACGGATTTACGATATATGGTTTATAGATCGGTTTGCTACGCATCTGCCTTCGGCGGTCGTAGCCTCGCGATGACGACATAGTTTGTAAACCGAGCTTGCGAGCTCAACGTAGGTAATCTGTCATTGGAAACGTAGTGAGGAAGTGAAGAAGTGAAGAAGGCGACGGCCGCTAGGCCGATTATATATACCCAAGGACGAATTGTAAATGGCATGCAACGGATATAAAACAGGTTCAATATTTCTGCAAACAATTTTGTACTTTGTCTTATAGGATGTACCTCTTATTATTTAGGAAGTCTCTGTAATGCGGTTAGCATGTTGTCTGCCAGTAGGTAGTTGTTGGGGCAACAAAATTTCAGCAATTGAGATGAATTAGTTAATTTGGGGTATTTAATGACGTATCTTTCACTTTAATAATTATCATCTATGATCCCCGCTGAAAAAGCCAGAGAGTTTATAACACAACATGATAAGATCTCGATTCCCAAAGAAGATTTTGAGCGTTTTTCTGAACCGTATAAGATCTTAGGACTTTATATCACAAACCAACTTTCAGAGTATTACGACTATTCGTCTAATTTTAGACGCTATCAGGAGCAGTTCGGTACGGATTCGAAAACGAATCCCTGGAACACGAAGGAAGGACTTGAGTTGGCGAACTTGCTTTATGGCACAGGGATAGGCCCCTATATTACCCGGATATGGGATTTTATGGATAGTCTACCTTATCAGGATAGATATACTAAACGCTCGTTTCGGATAGATCCTTCGCAGGCGTATTCGAAGAATAAACTGGGAAGGCTGATTTCTATCTACTATGGTGGGAACAATGGCTTTAACAGTATGGATCCGCTAGATAAGATGCAGTATGATGTGTATCAGAATGTGCAGGATATTGGTTTATATTATGCTTTATTGCTCATGGATGAGCCTGAGAAATACTACCCATTGCTGGAAGAGATTTTTCTTGGCGAACATGAAATCGGAGGAGTGTCTACGGAGCTGATCAGGGCTTTGCTTCTGACAGAAGAGGATAGGAACCATCTTTTGGTGGAGAAGTTGCTATTGGCTGCACAGCAGCAAGAAGGTTTGCGGCAGACCATACTGGAGACCTTGGATTTTACATCGGTCAAAGCGTTGAAGCGTTTTATCAAGCTGATATTGGAACATAACCTGATGCGCTTTTCTTCGGTGGTGCGTGCGGTGGATACCTGGTTCGGTTTTGGTTGGGAGGCGCCAAAGACGGCTACGGTAAAGCGTGTCCTGGAATTGGCGCTACAGTTTTTGGAACATCCGGAGCAGGTGGAGGGGGTATTGGATACAAAGGATAACCTTGAGCTCTATGTGGCACTTTGGGCTAAAGCGATTGAGGATGTAGATAAGGCTAATACATTGGTAGTCGATGTGGTTACGAGCGAATCGTCTGCATTGATGTCAAAGTTGGTGGCATTGTATTTTATGCGGGCGACGGAGCGGACGAATACGGACTTGACGGCTTATGCGGAAATACATGCTGACGAGGATATAGAGTTGGGCTATTGGTTATTGTCTAATCTGGCGATGCATGAGATGTCGGACGGACTGATGGCCAAATTTGTGGCTTTGGCGGGCAAATTGCCAACGGCAGGAAAGGTCTATTCGGAAAGAGGTTTTGCCTGGATGAACTATACCATCAAGCCGGAAGATATCTATGATGCGATGTTTGCCTACCTGCAGCCGCATCAGTTTGCGCAGTTGGCGGATGACCTGGTATCGATACCTTCGAGTTCGCGCGAAAAACTGATGCGCAAATTATTCCCGGATCATTTTACCTATAGCTGGTCCTTTAAAAGTAACGGCGAGAAGGTCACACAGATGGACCTCCAAGCGGACGATTGGCAGCGGAAGGTAATCCGGCAGGCGATAGTAGATCGGAATACCTCGGTGTCCTTTACGGGAATTAATCTGATGCGCTCGATAGCTGTACTGGAAGAAGATGTATTGCTGCTGGAAAACCTGTTGTCCCGTAAAGGGAAGGATATGCGCAAGGCTGCTATCGAGATCTTGCTGCAACAGCCTACTGAGGTGTTGAAAGCTGCGCTGTCCCGCCTGTTGACATCCTCGAATGTGGATCAGCGCCTAGGCGGGTTGGAGATGCTGACGATATTGCAGGATGATGCGGACTGGACTGAATATATCAAAGAACAGAAAGAGAAGTATGCGGCCCGTAAGCTGAATAAGAACGAGTCAATCTTTATCGCTAAACTGGATAATGAGTCTGTTGCTGCGGCTTTTACATTGGCGAATGGCTTTGGTGCTATAGATTATAATGCGCTAACGGATTTTAAGTTGCCGAAAAGTCAGTTTGAAAAGCCTAAAAAGAAATTGTTGAGCTTTAAGAAGTCTGATTTTCTGTTTCCGGATCTGATCGATGCGAAGAAGACGGTGAAAGGTGTGAATAAACTTTATGCTTTATTTGATGCGCATAAAAAGATGGAATATACCTACGAAGGGTATGAGGGAGCTCAGGAAACGACCCTACTGCAGCATAGGATCACGGGAATAAACCGCATTGCAGAGGATAGCGATGCGATGCAGAGACTGGATAATCTTCCCCTGGCAGAAGTTTGGAAATCTTGGTACAAAGAAGTGGAGCTGAATGATTTTGAACTATATGCTGTTATCTGGTATATCAGAGGACGATATAATAGACAAGAGGTGCAAGCTGATCTGAAAGATTTTCAGTTGCAATATATACCTGAATTTGATGGTCTTAATTATGATAAGATAAACTACTTGTATCAGAGTGATTCGAACAAGATAATAACGATAATAAACTATCTATTGGATGTATATGCGGACAAGCCTACCTGGGCTGCGTACAAGCTGGATGTGCTGGAAGATAGTTTGGCACGCTTCCCGGAAGAGTTGAAGAGCGTTACCTTCAATAACCCGGAGTATTTCTACAATCAATCCCTTCGCTGGACGTATATGATAGATGGGATGTTCTACCCGATAATGGATCAGGATCATGTGTATTATGACGAAGCGCAGTTGCTACGCTTGTATCAATTGCGGTTATATATTGCTTGTCAGCAGCTGGGACAGGGACAGGTTATGGGGACTGTAAAGGACGTGGTGCCTTTTTTAAAGAAGCTGTTTGATAATTCGAGCAATGTGAAGGTCGATATTCCAAGTTTTGAGCATATTTTTAAGGCATATAGCCTACAGCTGATCAATAATGATGACCTGCTGTTTTTATCCCTGCTGAACAAGGATATGTTTTTCATATTGGATGGGGGACAGAACTATCATACGAACCGCCTCAAACACTATACGATCCCGGAGATAAATGGCCTGCTGAAGAAGAATATGCTTACGGTGGAGCTGGAGCGGGGGGATATGCCTACGGAAGCGTCGCCATATATTTCGAAGATTCAGGAAGTGGAGGGTACGGAGTACTTCTTTGAGGTACTGCAGCGTATAGGTAAAGAGAATTTTGACAGGGGATATAGCTACGGTAGGGATACGGATAAGAAATATACGTTTAGCCATATATTGAAGAAATGCCATCCTACAGAGGAGGAACCTTTTGAGGAGTTTGCTAAACAACTTAAAGCAAGTAAGCTGGAGAAGAAGCGGCTGGTGGAGGTGTCCTGCTATGCGACGCAATGGGCAGACTGGCTGGGGGACTATATGAAGATTCCGAGTCTGGAAGAGGCGGTATGGTGGTTCCTGGCGCATACGACGGATTATATGGATGCGGAGAAGGAGACTGTTATATCGCGCTATTCGAATGTGCCACGGAATGATTTTCAAAAAGGGGCTATTGATATTGATTGGTTCAAACGGGTGTATGCGAACCTAGGGAAAGCGAACTGGAAGTTGGTACATGAGTCGGCCAAATACCTTTCTGATGGGATGGGCTACCGTAGGGTGAAGACTTATTCGTCGGTGCTATTGGGGGAGACGAAGATTACGGAAACGCTTAAAAAGATTAATGAGAAGCGTGATAAGGATTATGTGATGGCTTTGGGACTGATTCCGATTTCTAAGACGAATCCGGAGGCAGATTTGCTGAAACGCTATAATATATTGCAGACTTTCCTCAAGGAGAGTAAGCAGTTTGGGGCACAGCGCCAAGAGAGTGAAAAGAATGCCGTGGAAATCGGGCTGGATAACCTGGCGCGGAATGCAGGATTTGAAGATAGTGTACGCTTTGTGTGGGCAATGGAAGGAAAGGCTACGCAGCAGATTATGCAGGAGTCGGTCGTGGAGGTGGATGATGTGAGGGTGGAGCTGACGGTGGATGATGAAGGGAAGGCTGAATTACTGGTGAGCAGGAAGGACAAGGCACTGAAGAGTATTCCGGACAAGTATAAGAAGAACAAGCTGATCGAGGCACTGAAAGAGGGCAAGTCTTATTTGACAAAGCAGTTTTCGAGAACGAAGCTGGCTTTAGAGAATTCGATGTTGCGTCGAGACAGTTACTCGGTGGTAGAGCTGCGCCAGATTATGGAGCACCCGATTGTAAAAGCGATGCTCAGCAAACTGGTGCTGTATGTACCGGCAACACAAAAGGCGGGTTTCTGGTCGGAATCGGGCTTGCTGGATACGGATGGTAAGGTCATCCCGGTGTCGGATCAGGATGTATTGGTCATCGCCCATCCGTATGATTTATTTCACTCGGTACAGTGGGATTTGTTCCAGCGCTATCTGTTTGTAAATGAAATGCAGCAGCCTTTTAAACAGGTGTTCCGCGAGCTCTATGTGCCTACTGCGGATGAGATGGAGCAGCGTACGCGGTCTACACGGTATCAGGGGCATCAGATACAGCCCAACAAAACGGTGGCACTACTGCGTGGCCGGGGATGGACGGTAAGCTATGAAGAGGGCTTGCAGAAGGTATTCCACAAGGAGGGGTATCTGGTGACTATGTTTGCTATGGCGGACTGGTTTACGCCTTCGGATGTGGAAGCACCGACATTGGAACTGATATGTTTCTACTCGCTGAAAGATAGGTCGTTATTGCCGTTTGATGCGATCGACCCAGTGATTTTCTCGGAAGTGATGCGGGATATGGATCTGGTGGTGTCTGTGGCTCATGTCGGTGAGGTGGATCCGGAGGCTAGCCATAGCAGTATGGAGATGCGGGCAGCATTGGCACGGGAGAGTGCGCATTTATTTGGCCTGGATAATATTGAGGTCAAAGAACGTCATATTTTGGTGCGTGGTGAATTGGCGGAGTACAGTATTCACCTGGGCAGTGGGATGGTGAGCAAGGGCGGAAGACAGCTTTCGATTATACCGGTACAGAGTCAGCATAGAGGAAGGGTGTTCTTACCGTTTGTAGATGATGATCCGAAATCGGCCGAGATTATCAGTAAGATGCGCTACTTGGCTCAAGATAATAAAATTAAGGACCCAACGATTCTGGAACAGATTAATGCCTAACGCATGGAGCTGATACTACAATTAAAGCGACTGGGAAAGAAGCGGGTAATCAGTGTTCCCTATGTATTGGAAGCGGTACCTGCGACATTGAAGGAATTGATTGTGGCATGTGTCACAACTGAAGTGAAGCGATATAATGCGAAGAGGGAGGAGATACCGTTGGTCTCCTTCCTCAATCCGCAACAGATAGAGGAACAGGCGGAAGCGGGAAAGATTGCTTTTGGTGATATCGATAACCTGCAGCAGGTAGTCGAGGATAAGGCGCTGGACACAGCATTTCAGGCCTTTGAAGATGGTCTGTTTGTGGTGTTTATTGATGGTGTAGAGATAAAGACGTTGGACGAAGAGGTGGAGATTAAGGATCGATCTGAAGTGGCTTTTATACGGTTGACGTTTCTGGTGGGGAGGAGGTAAGGAGTAAGGACACCGTTCGTCACTGCGAACTTGTGAAGCAGTCTATTTTAGCAGAGAAGGTTAAGGAGTAAGGAGTAAGGAGTAAGGAGTAAGGACACCGTTCGTCACTGCGAGAGGTAAGATTTTTTACAGAACACAGCGGAGTTTTAATGACAATAAAAGTAACGTCACCCTGAGTGTAGCGGAGCGGAATCGAACGGGTCTATCAACTGTATAGGGTTAATTATATAGCTTCTAGATACCTCGACTACGCTCGGTATGACGATATAGTTTGTAAACCAAGCTTGCGAGCTCACCAAAGGTAATCTGTCATTGGTAGCCTGTGAAGCAGCTAGTCACTAACTATAATAGATTTTTATGCCGCTCAGTAGCCGCGGCGGGGCCAGTTCCTTTTCTCTTGACAGAAAAGGAACCAAAAGGTCAAGGCTTGGTTGCTCGGCTAAATTGTCTTCTTATTTCTGGCAATAAGACAAACTCACTTCGCTCAGACAAGTCTGATTGTTTATCAGAAATAATCGAAATTCTTTACGCCTTGCGCAACCTAGGCCGTTTTATCTAGATAATGGTAGTACTACCTTACGATTACTCAATTTATCGCCTGTAAAATTTTTGACAATTGTAGTGGGATGCAGAACCTTTGTGTCAAAAGTTTTAAGCGATGAGTTTAGCTTCTCTGAGCTACACTTCGTTCCGGTTTTTGCCTCCTTTTTTGCGGAAAACGACGAAGTCCTCATCCATTCCTTTGAAAACAAACACTTATTGGATAAAAAGGAGGAGCCCCGCCACGGCTCAAGTGGCATAAAAGCTAATTACTCTGGCATGGAGGACAAAGGAAACTTTGGCCCCCGGCTGTGTAGCTTTACGAAGTCATGATGAACATAGGGTAAACAGTCTTGATCTTTGCCTATTTTAACAGAAAAGGTTAAGGAGTGAAGAAAGTGAAGGAGTAGAAAAAAGGCCCACACTCCTGCGGGCCTAGGTTGAAACAAAAATCCTCAGTTTGAGGATTCCTGAAATCTATATCTTACGGGTAAGTCGTTACCACTTTGCTGATTTTCCATCCATCGGCAGATTGTACCATGGTAATGTAATCTACGCGGGTGAAGGTTTCGAATTTCATAGATACCTTAGCTACGGATGTTTTGCCTGCTTGATCTAATATTTCGTAGTCGGTCGAGCAGTTATATTTGACGCCTTTATTTGCTTTTAAGAAACCTAAATAGGCTGCTCTATCGGATACTTCGTTGCTTGCCGAATTGAGGTGCTGAAAATCTGCAGTGAACAGGTGTTTGTTGAAGTCGGTATTGCCAGATGTGATTGCCTCTGCGTAGGTGAGGGTGATTTTGTTTGCGTTTACATCTTTCAACGGATTGACTGTTTCTCGGGCTGAGGCGTTAAATCCAGAAGCGAATGCAAATAAGCTGGCGGTGATGATGGCGATAAGTTTGTACATGGCTGTTGTTTTTTTGTTTATGTCGTTTGTTTGTTAATCTGTTTTCTTTGTTGATAAGACGCCCGTTGTTTCTAAATGGTTGCGTCTGTTATCATTTTTATTTCTTATTTGTTGATTCAAAAGTAGGGGAGAATGGTGAGGTAGGAAATGGACTTTCGACCAAAGGATTTTATTTTTCGGTGAAAAGCGGAAAAAGTCAGGTGAAAATTCAGGAGGGCGACAGTGAAAATAGTAAAGGAGCCTTTATGGGGCTCCTTCGCATTGATATGTTCTCTATTTAGGTAGTTATTGTAATAACGATAGTAGTTCTTCTTTTAATTTGGGATCGGAAGGACGGTTTGCATTCGGTGATACGACATTTCCCTCAGGATCTAAGAGAATAAATCTTGGAATGGCATTGATGTTATAAAGCTGTACAAAATCCGTGTCAAAAGCTTTGTCGGATATGACCTGTACGCCGCCTAGCTGTTTTTCTGCTACGTAGTCTTTCCATTTTTGTTTGTCTTTTTGATCGTCAAGGGATAAGCTGACAAAGGTGATATTCTTGCCATGTAGCTCTTTTTCTAACTTGATGAGGTGTGGGATCTCCATTTTGCATGGACCGCACCAGGTCGCCCATACATCGATATAGACATACTTGCCACGTAGGTCGCTCAGTTTGCTCTGCCCACCGTCAATATTTTCGAAATTAAAGTCGGGCGATGGTTTGCCTTTGCGTACCGCCATCCGCTTGTCGTATATGGCTTTCATTTTTGGTTGGTAGGCTGCATTGGTAGGGTCGCTCATAAAACTCTGGTATAGCTTATCGGCCTCAGCATCTTCCTTGATCAGTTTGAGGTAGGCGCTGGAAAACTGATACCGGTAGTGTCCACCGATGGTAGGATCGTTGAGTTGGGTGTTGGCGATATGGATCTGTGCCAGCTGCATATTTTCAAAACCTTTGCTGCCCAAGAGTCCGCTTTTGTATACACGATCCGATATCCAGCTGTCTAAGAGATTGCGGTATGCTGAAGATTGATTAAATGACTGTACATCATCCAGTCGTAACATCTCGTAGTTTAATGAATCGACGAGTTTCCGTTCGTCTGTTGTAAAGCTTCTGGTATGAGCTGCTTTGTAAGCGGAGTCTATTCGTGCAGTGGCATTGGGGGCCGTGCGGTCTGAACTATCCATGAAGCGGTAGAAATTGGCCAGTTTGACGGAATCGGCTCCGTAGTAGATCCGATAGCTGCGCAGGGCTAGACCTGTTGCAAGGGCTGCCTCGTTGTTGAGTGTAGAAGCAAAGAAATCATCGCGGCTGCCAGCGGCTTGCTTTGCGACAAATGTACGGTATTTGTCAAGCTGGGAAATGAACACAGGAATATCCATGGCATAGGCCTTGAATAGCGGGCCGTCGGGCGAGCTTGGGATAAACCGGGATAGGGACTGGCGGCTGTTGTATAGTTTTTGGTTTTCGGCGGCACCCTTTCCTTTAAAGGTGTTTTTCCCATTTTTATTAACCGTAACCTGTAGCTGGTAGTCAGGAGCAAGATAGAGTTCTCCAACTTTTTCGAGATGGTACAGTCCGGGTTGAAGGGTAGGAAATGTTGCTTTGAAAGTGCCGTCTTCAGCTAATTCAACAGCTGCTTTATAACCATTGACCTGTGATAGGGTGAGTGTCTGCTGTTGTGATTCGGGATTGGGGATGCGCCCCTGCAGGCTGACCTGCTGTGCATAGGCTACAGTGCCGATCGTGGATAGGCCTAATGTGGTAAATAGTAGCTTTATCTTATTATTCATCGTCATGTATCTTGAGTTTGTCCCTGCCCATGAGCAGGGACAATGGTTCTTTAATTATTCTTCGTTAAGGATTATTCCTCTATTAAACTGTTGGACACGTGCAGGGATCTGGAAGGTATACTGCTTGCTTCCTGGTGCTAGCGTAGCCATAACCTTGCCATTGCTCGGGTCGATGCGCTGTACAGTGGGCATTCGGTTTTCGCGATCTAGGCGCTTCATATCCATCCACCTCGGTCCTTTAAAGGCCAGCTCCCGTCTCCGTTCAGCAAGCACGATCTTTAAAGCTTCTTCCTTGTTGCCTGCTGATAAGTCCGTGTAGGCTGCTTTTAAGATACGTTTTTTGCGAAGACTGTTGACAATTTCCAGTGCCTCGGATACTTTGCCTGCGCGGGCTAGGGCCTCGGCTTTGCTGAGGTAGATCTCAGGGTAACTAATACCTAAATTGGAACGCCCCGCAGGTGATACATAAAAGATACCGTTGTTATTTGTCGACGAAAAGAGGAAATAGCGTAGGTCATTGCTGTTGTAATAACTCTTAAGATCTTCGGAGTAAAGCATAAATAAGGGCACGGAGTAATCGCTAGAGCCTTGCATCCATACGCATTCGGGACCTACTTCTTCTTCGGGAAGTTCGTAGACATCTTCGTAATCATTGTAGTCCACAAGGGTATGGGGATTGGCTAAGGTGCGGTCCGCAAAAATCAACGATTTTTCATAGTTGCCAAGGTATAGGTATACGCGCGTCAATAGGCCAAGTGCTGCTTTCTGTGTAACGCGATACCCATTTTTGTTCACCTTTGGAAGGTGTTCTACCGCCGATTCGGTATCATTAAGGATCAAATCCACGACCTCCTGTAGTGTAGCGCGTTGTGGAATCGCATCGGTTACATTGGTGCTGCTTACCAAAGGTACACCCGGTAGGGAGGCTGCAGTCTGCGGATCGTAAGCCTTAGCGAAAGCTGTAAGCAAGTGGAAATAAGCAGATGCTCTATTCACTTTAGCCTCTGCAATAAGCTGCTGCTTTTGGCTGTCCGAGCCGTTGCTGGTACCGGGCACCTGATTGATAATCACATTACAATGGTAAATGAGTGTGTAATAGGGACCCCAGATGACAGGAGGTGTGAGCTCGTTGGGATCTAATCCGGGACGCCAGTAGTAGGAATTGGCTTGCGTCGAACGATTGTGTTCGTCGTAGAGGTCAAAAAAATCGTCTGTCGTGTAGAGAAGCTCCGGCGGAAAGGCCAGTGTCATCTGCTGGGAGAATAACATGCCTTCGTAGTCTTCTATCTTATCAGGTATGATAATGCCTTTGGGCTTGACTTCAAGAAAGTTGTTACAGCTGCTAAGGAATCCAATTAAGATCCCGATAGAGACTAAAAACAAATTGGTTTTGATCGTTTTCATGGGATTAAAATTTGGCAAATAATGAAATACTGTACATCGGAGGCTGACTCAGTAACCTGCGTTGCCCATTTTGTTTGTCGATGGCCTCCGGATCAATGCTGTTGTCGCTAAAGGTGTAGCGCCAAGGATTCTGCGCCTGAAGACGGATCTGCGTCTGGCTTAGTCCCATCTTGCTGAGGAATGCTCCACGGGCATTGTAGGTCACGACTACGTCGCGTAGACGGATGTAGTCTGCACGCTTGACATATTCAGAAGCATACTGGTAGCCGTACAAGGAATATGAACTGAAGTACAGTGGGTTTGATGCATTGCCACGTGCGAACCCAGGGATGCGGGTGCGGTTCTCGTCGCCGGGCTCGATCCAGAAATCAGTACTTCCGGCAAGTAGATTGTTGGGAGCGAGGTTGCCCAGGTTATTCGGATTGGGCTGTTCGACCCGCATCACATGGCCGCCATAGTACATCAAGAGCGCACTGAGTTCCCAGTCACCAACGCGTACACGGTTATTAAGGCCTAGTACGCGTTTTGGTGTAGTAGTTCCATTATATACTAAGTCGTCGAATAGTACATCTACTGCGTTGTTGCCATAGAAATTGAGCACACGGGGGATATTCTCCTTGTTATAGACGAAGGGTTGACCGCGTTCGTTAAGACCTCCATAATTGTAGCTGAACACGGCATCCATCGGGTAGTCTTTGCGGTTGACACCTTTGCTGACGATAAGCTGACTGTTGCTGTATTCTGTCGTCTTGACGGCAGTCACATTATTGTGGTTGAATGATGCGGTGAGGTCCGTATGCCATTCAAACTTGGGCTTACGGATGTTGGCCGAACTGATAATAAACTCTAGTCCCCGGTTCTGTATCGACGCGGTATTGGCATTGTATTGGTTAAAGCCACTCGTCGGATCGGCATCGTACAGACCAAAAAGATCAAATGAATTTTTGATGTAGCCATCTACCGAACCTGTGATTCTATTGTTCCATAATCCGAAGTCTATTCCGGCATTATAATTCCGCGTTGTCTCCCAGCGTATAGACTGGTTTTCGGGAGTGAGGATATTGTTGGCGATGACAGGCTCGTAAGGAACCATATTCAAACGGGACTGCAAGATGAGGAATGGGCCGCTGTCACTGGCAGGTACATTACCATTGAATCCCATGGAAGTCCTTACTTTTAACTCACTGAGCCATTCTTTGTCTGCTAGGAAGTTTTCTTTATGTGCCAGCCAGCTTAAGCCCGCAGACCATAAAGGTTTGTTTTTGTACTTCTTGTCGACCCCAAACAAGTTGGACTGGTCTAGACGTAGACTACCTGTAGCGATGTATTTGCCACTATAGATATAAGTGCCGCTCATGTAATAGGACATAAAACGAGTATCGTGATGTGTCTCACCGATATAATTGTCCATACTGAAGGGGAACAGCATTTTGCCCACTTCGGTAAAGGCCGGGAAAGAAAGGCCGCCCAGCGCCTGGTAATTGACAGGCTTGGATACCAGTACTTGTCCGTCATATCCAAAGAAGGAGTTTTTCGATCCTGTACGAAGTATTCTCCGCTGTTCAATACCGGCGATTCCGCTTAGTTCATGCTGATCACCTCCGAATCTATGGCTGAAGTTGAACTGTCCGCGGAGGGTGTATGAGTTTTCTTTTAAGTGATTGCGGGTCAGTTGGTCACCACGTGGGATGTCAAGGAACTCTGGCGCACCCGTCAGCTTGTTTTTGCGTGCACGGCTGTTGATCATCGCACGTAGCTGGTAGGCGTCTTCGGTGGTGAGCTGGTCATTGACACCGCTATTGCTTTCGAATACACCACCTATCTCGGCCGAAAGCCAGTCGTTGATTTTGCCATTGAGGCGTCCCTGTAGCCGGGCAATGGAACTGTTGCCTTTTTGTGTATTGGCATAGGTCTCGGCGTAAGGATAATAGTATTGATCATACAAGCCTAGGGCCAATAGTTTTTCATTACGCTCCGGCGTAACTGCGTATAGGGAATTATCGCGTTTAGGGCCTAATTTGACGGGTAGGGCATTGCCCTGCTCATCTACCAGACGCTCGTAGGCGTAAAAGTTGTGGTAGTCTACACGGCCACCTCTTTCATTGGTTTTGTAGGTGTATACAGCACGTAGATCGGCTGTAAGACGCGAAGATAGATTGTACGTGTTGGCAAGATTTACATTGACCTGCTTGTTTTTGTCGCCTACGTTATTGAGACGCTCGCCCACATAGTTGACTCCAGCCAGATAGGTGCTCTTGGCGCTGCCTCCGCTGACGTCGAGATTGAGGTTGCTGGTATGCTGTTGCTGGTAGAATAGCCTCTGGTAGTCTTTTGCATTATCGTAGGAAGCGAGCTGAGACAGCTTGCTATTGGCATCTTGTTCGCTAATACGGCCTGCAGCTTTATCAAACATAATCTCATATACCGGATTCTTGACATAGCCTAGTAATTCGTAGGTTGTTTCAGAAGGTTTTAACAGTTCAAATTGTTTGCGCTGTACGTCCACAACCTCAGATGCTGGTGCAAAATTAAGATAGGAGAAATCTGGGCGGGAACGGAATCCGTAGGTCGCACGTACATTGACACGTGTCTTGGCATCCTGTTGGCCACGACGTGTCTCTACGACAATGACGCCATTGGATGCCCGTACACCATAGATGGAGGCTGCAGCAGCATCGCGCAGTACGCTTATGGATACGATATCATTGGGATTGATCGTGAATAAATCCATCTCCATAGGGAATCCATCTACGACGATTAGGGGTTGCTTGACCGCGTCGAATGTGGATACACCGCGAATGGAAAGCTCTCCTGACTGGCTGTTGTAGACGAGCCCTGGAATCTTACCTTCTAGGTTCTCGAGAAAATTTCCGGATACGGAAACACGCTGGTCGTAGGTGGCCTGATTCATGACGGTCGCAGCTCCGGTAAGCCTGGTTTTGTCTATTTTCTGATAACCAGTATTGACCAAAACTTCTTGTATGGCAGAGGAAACACCTCGCAATTGGATATCCCCTAGATTGGGTCTGACGCGTAACTGTGTAGGTTCATAGCCAAGGTAAGAGATGGACAAAGTTGCATTTTCAGGAACCTGATGGATTTCGAAATAGCCTAAACTATTGGTTAGACCGGCGATGTCACGACCGATGACGCGTACCGAGGCTCCGGGGATAGGGCGCTGTAAGGAGTCGATCACGCGGCCTTGTACCCGAATGGTGCCTTGTTGGTTTTCGTTGGGACTGTTGACACTAGTCCTTTGGGAAGGGGTAGCTATGCGTGTGAGGACTACAGTCTTGTCTTCAATTTTAGCATGTAGTGGCTGGCCCTGTAAAACTAGATTTAGAAAGTCGGGCAGGGGCATGTTCTTGACATCTATGGAGACGGGTTTGGCTCCAGCCAGGTGATCAAGGTCTACATAGATGGCGTAGCCGGTCTGCTGTCGGATGGAGCGGATCACATCCTCCAGTTTTGCTTGCTTAACGCGAAGCGTAACAGACTGTGAAAAGGTGGAGGCACTGACGTGTAATAGGCCCACCGATAGAAAGAGCATTAATAGCTTCATGACCCTAGTTAAGTAACGTATATTCATTAACTTTGTTAAGGTTTAGGTAAAAAATAAGTTAGTTTTCATTTAGACCATTTGAGGGGAGTGTTGGTAGCACTTCCCTTGTTTTTGCGACGTCGATCTGCCGTCGGTTATACCGTTGTTATACCCAGCTTATGGTGTGACCTCCTTTCTCTTACTGATAACGAGACGCTGCTTTCCGCTATCGCTTTTTTCCATGCGGTAGTGAATACCGCTATTGTTAAGAAAACGTAACACTGCACGTAGATTGTCTGTGCGGAAGGCATCGCCCATCATGCGGTTTTGGGGCTTTTCGGTTTCATAGATGACTTCGAAACCATACCAGCGGCCCATCTCTTTCATGATCTGATCGAAAGATTTATTATCAAAGCTGAATTTTCCGGACTTCCACGAAATCTCGGTATCTACGTCGACCTGTTGTCGGATGATTTCATCGTTCTTGACAACGGCCTGCTGTGATGGTGATAGGGTCTGCTGTCTACCTGAGCGGCTATTACTGACCTTAACGCTCCCCTCGACAAGGGTGGTGCGCCAGACTTGCTCGTCGGCGTAAGCAGCTACATTGAATTGTGTGCCGAGTACTTGTATCTCCTGTCTGGAAGAGCGTACTTTAAATGGTTTATTAGGGTCTTTGCTGACTTCGAAGTAGGCTTCGCCGGATAATTCGACAAGACGTTGGTTGCCTTCGAAATGATCTGGATAGCGAAGACTAGAAGAGGCATTGAGCCATACCTTGGTACCATCGCTCAGTATGATATGGTAGGTGCTCCCGATAGGGGTGGCAAGTGTCATCCAGGTGGATCTGTTCTTTGACTTTTCGACATCGACCAAAGGACTGCCATCGGCATACGCTATCTTGCGTTGATCAATGACAATAGCGGACTCTTCCTGGTCAAGGAGGAGGGTTCTGCCATCTTCTAAGGTGATGGTAGCTTTGCTTTGAGTCGGGTATATGTTGTCTATTTCGGCGTATTTTTCACTTACTATGCTTGACGTTTCTGTACGCTTCCAAAGAAGTAACGAAAAGGCGGACAGTATGATGATGGCAGCGGCATAGCGGATCCAGATCCGGATGCGCGAGGACCGAGGAATGGATCGCAGCTCCTGCCTATCCTCGTGTCCTGTGATAGTCTCGTGCGAGGGAATGATGATGCTGTCATAGGCCTGTAGTTGCTGAAGGAGGTAATCGGACTCTGCTACGGAGCTAGCGAGCTGGCGGTTGGCTTCGGATTGGTTCAGCCAGGTGTTCAGAATCTCGCTATCCGCATCCGAGAGGGAGTTGGACTGTTTATCTAAAAGCAATCTTGCAATTTCTGCCGCCTTATCATTCATAATATATAATTATTCGTTTTGTATTTCCTTTACGGAGCTTATGAACACTCCGTATTTACTTCATGATGCGTCAACTGATGGATCGGTTTGACTTTTACTAAAACACTTGACTTTTTAAAATCTATCCTCTGAATAGAAAAAAAATCAGGCTTTCAAGTAAAGCAGAACCGTCTTGAAGGTTAGGCGATAAAGATTTTGATAAAAGCCAGATAAAGACGTAGGTCTTTGTTCTTTAGTATCACTCTTAGTTTTTCTACAGCACGTTTCTTGTTGTTGTATACAGCCTCAGGAGTAATATGTAGTTCTTGGGCGATCTCTTCGGTGCTTTTGTCCTCGAAATAGCTTAGTCTGAACACGGCCTGTTGCTTTTCTGGAAGACGTTGCACCTCTTCGGAGACGATGATCATCAGTTCGGTCAGTACGAGCTTGTCAAAAAAATGGTCCTCTGCTGATTGCTGCTGCAAGGCCTCTGCAATATCTGTCCCTTTGTCGGTCTTCAGCTTTTGATGCCTTAGGTGGTTGAGAGCTGCATTGCGTGCGGTTGTAAATAGAAAAGATTTGGCCTGTTCCAGTTGATGAAATCCGTGTCGTTGTCTGTAGTATTTTGAAAAGGTATCTGCTACGAGGTCCTGTGTGTCGAATTCGTCGGTGATCAATTGTTTAGTAAAGAAGAATATAGGACGATAAAAGGTATAGTATACCTCTTCAAAAGAAAGCTCTTTTGAATGGCTTGAGGTATCAGAATCTATCATGCCTTTATTATTCATTTCAGTACAGTATGGTCAGCAGTCTAGAAGAAGTAACTGCAAATATAGACTTTTATAGGTTTTTGTACGTACATGTCTTGTAGAAAATTGATAATATGCTCATTTGGTACGATAACAGGGTTTCATGGTGTCTCCGCTCAGTATGGGATATCTATTTACGTTAAATGCCGTTGACTCTTAGTGTAGATAATAGTTTGTAGGGGGATTGGTAGTTTGAAAAGTGTTACAAAATGTATACAAAATAAATTGTACACCTAGTTTTAGTGTAACGAAAACGTTTTCGTATGGTGCCTTGAAGTATATTTAAGAGACGAATACGCTATTATGTGAATATTTCTAGTATAAAAAGTTTTAAAAATATATTGTATTGTATACATAATATGTATATAATTGTATTCATTATGATGCGTGTCAGTGTAGTGTTTAGAAAAAAAAGCTACTATTTTACTGATTCGTTGGCGAAAGTCAGAATAACTAGAGAATTATAAATCGTTAATTTAAATCATTTTAACCTGAGTATCGATGAAACTAAAGCAGTTTAAAATCAGGGACGTGGTAAATCGGAACTACGCATTATTAGCGGTTCCCTTTATTACATGGAGTGCATTTGCTGGTACGAATCCAGCTCCCCTCAGCGCCCATAGCCCGTTGTCTTCTGTCCTGAGTCCATCAGGATCTTTAACTAATTTTCAACAACAACTAGTTGGTCAGGTATTGGACGAAGCGGGACGGCCGGTGCGTGGTGTAGAGGTGAAGAATCTCAAAACCTCACTATTGACGGTAACGGATGCGGAAGGTAAGTTCCGACTGAGTGGTTCGGCTAGTGACAAGGTGCAGTTTAGTTCGATCGGATTTAAAACCAAGGTCGTGGACGCATCGAATGTCCAGGCAGTGGTGCTGGAATCTAGCGAGAGTGAATTGGAAGAGGTGGTAGTCGTGGGGTATGGCAGGCAGAAGAAAGAGAATCTGACAGGTTCGGTTTCGAGTGTTAAATTTGATGAATCGACTGTGAGTCGACCAAATATGAATCTAGCATCGGCTCTGGTAGGAAAGGCTTCGGGGCTTAATATTGCGCAGACATCGGGAACTCCCGGTGCAGAGGGTTTTAATCTATTGGTTCGGGGTAAGGGAACAATGAATGATGCCTCTCCGTTGGTGGTTATCGATGGTGTACCTGGTACCTTGAATGATGTGAATCCCAATGACGTGGAGAGTATTTCGGTATTGAAGGATGCGTCCTCGGCTTCGATCTATGGTTCGAGAGCGGCAAACGGTGTTATTTTAGTAACTACAAAGCGTGGGAAGGGTGAGGACTTTACGGTGACTTATAATGGATATTTTGGCCGACAACAAGTGGCTAAAAATATCGATTTTATAACTGATATGGCGACTCATATGGAATTGGTCAACGAATCCGAAGGTCGCGAGAAGTATAGCGCAGCGTTGATCGAGAACTGGCGTAAAGAGTCTGCTGCCGGTAATCCACTGTATCCAAATACAGATTGGTATAAGGAGATGTTGAATACCTCGCCATTGACGGAGCATACGTTGTCTGTTAGAGGAGGGGGAGAAAAAGGGAATTTTGCGATGTCTCTGGGCTTCTTGGATAATAAAGGACTGGTCGATAATTCGGAATATAAGAAGTATGATTTTAGAATTAATGCTGACACTAAGATAAAGAATGTGCTGACATTGGGCGGGAATGTGTTTGGTTCCTGGTCAAACCGTGATCCATTGGATGTAGCGAGTTTCTTTAATGCGATCCGTAATACAACACCTGGTGTGGTACCAGTGTATGAGGATGGACGCTATGGTGGCGAGATGTTTCCAGGGATGCCTCAGGGGTCTAATCCACGGGCTTATGTAGATAATGTAAGGGGAGACTATGAGCGTCAGAAACTAGGATTGAAATTCTTTAGTATTGTGAATTTTATGAAAAATCTGGAATGGGAGAGTAGTTTTGGATTCAATTATAATAATAATCGGAATTGGGAGTATGCAAGGCCTTTTGCTTTGTGGAATCTACAGACTGGTCTGGAATATCAAAAGAAGCCAAGTGTTAGCAGTTTGTTCAACGGTAGTATACGTAATTACTCTACGGTGTTGAATACCCTATTGCGCTACCGTGAGACCATAGCGGAAAAGCATAATATCGGGGTTCTCGTAGGTTTCGATCAGCAGTATAACCGAATGGATAAGTTTGATGCGAAAAAGAACGATATACTCGGGGATGACGCGATATATATCTTGGATGCGGGAGCAAATCTGGAGGCAATAAATGGTTCGGGTACTGATGATGCATTACAGTCTTATTTTGGCCGGTTAAATTATGATTTTAAAGGAAAGTATTTGTTTGAAGCGAATGCACGCTATGATGGATCTTCCCGATTTGCGAAGCAGAATAGGTGGGGATTCTTCCCGTCATTCTCTGCGGGTTGGAGGGTTACAGAGGAGTCTTTTGCGGAGCCGTTGAAGGCAGTCTTTGATGAGATCAAAATTAGAGGTTCGTGGGGACGTCTCGGGAATAATAGGATAGGTGATTATACTTACCAAGTTGTATACGGGTCGTACTTGTATCCGTTTGGTGGACAGTTGAATCAGGGAGTGGCACCTAAGGAGATTGCTAACAGCAAGATCAAGTGGGAGACTACGACCATCTCTAATATTGGATTGGATCTGGGGCTGCTGAATAATAGGTTGACATTCAGTGCCGAATATTTTGATCGTAATACTTCGGATATCTTGACAAAACTACCTATCCCTAAAGTCATGGGTAATTTCTTGCCACCTTGGCAGAATGTGGCTGAAATGCGTAATAGGGGAGTTGATTTGCAGGCTGGGTATTTCGGTAAAATCGGAAGTGATTGGTCTTATGGGGTGAATGGAAATCTATCGTTCTTAAGTAATAAGGTGTTGAAATTTAATGGAGACCGGTCTATTAGTGATTACTATATCACTATGGAAGGTAAGCCGTTCAACAGCTTCTATATGTTGGAATTTGATCGTATAATCCAGGATCAGAGTGAGATCGACCAGCTTAAAGCAGATGGTTATACATTTGCTACCTATGTCGGCGGTGAGCCTAAACCAGGAGACATGTTGTATAAGGATGTAAATGGTGATAAAGTATTTAATGATCAGGATCGTGTTATTAAGGATTTTTCGGGATTGCCTAAAGTGACTTATGGACTGAATGTGAGTGTCGGTTACAAAGATTTTGACTTTAATGTCGTGGCTCATGGGGTCAGTGGTGTAAAGCAGTATTGGGGTAATGATGGTTTCAATACGTTTAATATTAATGAAGGATTCTTGCAGAGTAAGGAAGTGTTGAATCGTTGGACACCGGAAAATAAATCTACTGAATATCCTCGCTTGCGTAATTCTGGAAGTGCATTGAATACGGTGTATAGCGATTATTGGTTGCATAATACTTCATTCTTGCGGATTAAATCTATGCAGCTCGGCTATGCATTGCCGAAGGAGACTTCTACTAGATTTAAGGTGGATAGACTTCGGGTGTTTGCTAATCTGGAGAACTACTTCACCTTCACAAAATTCAAAGGTTATAATCCGGAGAATGCGGGTGTTGCGTATCCGTTGATGAAGCAATGGGTAGTGGGATTAAATGTGACATTCTAAAACGAAAAGCCATGATTAAGAAATTTAATAAAATAATAGCTGCTTCGCTTGCTTTTGCTCTTTTGAGTTCCTGTAGTAATTTCTTGGATAGAAATTCGCTGGAGGGGCTATCAGAGGATAGTTTTTGGAAATCGGAGCAGGATGCTGTGATGGGGGTAAATACGCTGTATCACGCCAATAGAGAATTTACGAATAGTATTGTGATGTATGGTATGATGGACGATTATACCGATATTTCATACCAGTCTTTTGCAACGGGATTGACGACAGGTGTGTTTCCTGCAAATGCGGCATTCTATCTGGATTCCTGGGGGATATTTTTTAAAGGTGTGTACCGTGCGAATACGGCACTGAAGAATATTCCGAATATTGCGATGAATGATGCTGTAAAGAGGAGAAGTACTGGGGAGGCAAAGTTTTTTAGGGGATACTTTTACTTTAAGTTATGGGACTTTTTTGGAGGCGTACCGTTGTATGATACTCCTATAAATGTGGATGAGTCTTTCGCGGTCCGCAATACGGAGAAGGAAGTGTACGAGTTTATCGTACGGGATATGACGGATGCGTATGAGATGCTTCCGGATACGTATGATGCATCGAACAAGGGACGTGCTACGAAGTGGGCTGCTCTTGCTATGCGCGGTAAGGCACATTTATGGGCTAAGGAGTATGATAAAGCAGCTGCAGATTTTAAAGAGCTGATGGATAAAAGCGATAGAAAATTGTTTGCTGACTTTCATAACCTGTTTAGAGTAGCGGGTAATAATAATAGTGAGGTAATCTTTGACGTGCAGTATATTGCTGAAAAAGGCCACGGTATCGCTACGGATCGTAATTATGGGAATGCCCGGGGGGCTACAACGGGCTCGCAGCGGACGAGACCTACGCCGAAATTGGTGAACGCATATGAGATGGAGGATGGGACGCCTTTCGATTTTGCAAATTATAAAAATGCAAACGGGGAGGTTTTTAATCCCAATAGTGTCGAGGACTGGAAAGATGAGGCGTCAGTACGTAAATTGTTCGAGAAACGTGACCCACGTATGCATCAGTCTATTGTTGTGCCTTGGTCTACTTTTGTAGGACGTGGCGGTGTGAGTTATCTGTATAAGTTTCCGGTGGCAAGTACTGATCCGAATGCTTATGTTCCGGTGTGGACCAATGGTAGCTATGCTTGGCGTAAATTTGTGGAAACAGGCTCTGTTTACACGTTACAGGATAATATGCCTCAAAATTTCCCTCTAGTTCGGTTGGCTGATGTGATACTGATGTATGCAGAAGCTAAGAATGAGGCTTTAGCAACACCGGATCAGTCTGTTTATGACGCTGTGAATGCTGTTCGTGGACGTGCGAAGATGCCAAACTTGCCAACAGGTTTGAACCAGGAGCAAATGCGTGAGCGGATACGTCATGAACGTATGGTGGAATTGGCAGGAGAGGGGCAGCGGTACTCTGATATACGAAGATGGAAGATCGCAAAGGCAGTGGTGGATAAAGTATGGATGACCGACTTTAATGGTACACAAATAAGACAGCGAGGATTTCCTGATCACTATTATTTGTGGCCTATTCCTCAAGCGGAAAGGGACGTTAACCCGAAATTGACACAAAATCCAGGTTGGGAGTAGTATTACTCCCTCCTTATTGAGGTAATGATTGTATAATTCTGATAGTAAATAGTTTGATGTTGAAAAGGTGTTTTTTGTCGTTTGCGATAGTGTTTCTGATGTCGGTTTCTTATGGGCAGCAGGAGGGAGTATCTGTAGAGCTGAGCCGGGGAAAGGTAAATAAGAAGACGGTGAAGTTGGAACGGGTGACGGGGCAAAAGGAGCGTGGGGTACTGTTGAAGGGCATTGCCCAAGAAGGATATCCAGATCGCTTGCATGATGTGGAATTGCGGCTTGATGTGCCCGAGACCGGTTGGTATGTTCTAGAAGCGGAGGCTTGGCCTAAGGATATGGAGTTGCTAAAAAGAACGGATAAGACCGGGATGCTGACAAAGGTGGCTTATTTTCAGTTGGGGGAGCAACGGGTTACAAAACGCATTGTCTACAACAATATGATGGGAGGGAAGCAGGAGCTCGGTAAATTTGAAATACGGGGCGCTGGTGATAATCTGAAGATATGGTTGCCGGATAATTTAGTTGTACAACGTGTGCGTATCAAACCTTATGTAGCGCCAGTAGCTCCGGCTGAGGCAGAGAATTATCAAGCAAAGGTGATTCCTTCGGTACAAAGGCCGAGACTATGGGTAAATAGTGAAAGTCTGCCTGTCGTCAAGGGACGTCTGTTGGCTGAAGAAAATGCACCAGCTTGGAATAAAGTGAAAGAGGTAGCTGTGAAGCCTTATGCTTTCACAACGGATGACCGTCAGGAAATGTTCTATAATGAAGAGTTGGAGCAGGTAATCGAGAAAAAGGCATTTTACTACCTAATGACTGGTAATGAGAAGGTGGGGAGTGAGGCTGTAGATTTGGCATCAAGGTATTTGTCTGTGTTGGAGTTGGGTAATGTGACGTATGGCGATATAACGCGGGAGTTGGGTAGAGCTATTTATACCGGTGCATTGGTGTACGATTGGTGTTACTCCTTGATTAGTGTGGATGTGCGGGCCAAGATGCGTAAGGACTTTAATCGGCTTGTGATGGATATGGAAGTAGGCTGGCCTCCTTTCTATGGCTTGGAGAGTATCATCAATGGACATGGCAACGAGGCGCAGATCTGTAGGGATATGCTCTCTTGGAGTATTGCAGTGTATGATGAGGATCCAGAGCCTTATAAATATGTATCTTATAGTGTGTTGGAGCAGCTTGTTCCAATGCGCAAATTCGAGTACCAATCGCCCCGTCATAATCAGGGTATCGACTATGGCGGTTACCGTTTTGGTTGGGAGATGCATGGTGCTTGGCTGTTCTACCGGATGTTAGGATATCCTGTATTCGATGACAATATCAAGAATATGCCTTACTACTGGCTGTACATGCGTACTCCGGATGGAAAGATGCTGCGTGACGGTGATATGTTCAATGTGAAATATAATTCCAGTGATGATTTTTATTGGAAGAATCCACAGACTATGTTGCTTTGCTATGCGTACTCTGGAAGTGCGGTGGTAAAGGCTGAGTTCTTGAAACAGGGCGGGCTACCGGATAATCCTGTCCTTTTCTTATTGCTGAATGATCCGAACATAAAACCTGATTTTGACCGGTCGCAACTCCCCTTGACTAAGGATTTTGGGCCGATATTGGGATCGATGGTGGCGCGTACGGGATGGAGTGAAGAGAAGACGAGCAGTGATGTGGTGGCTGAGATAAAAGGAGGCGGTTATCATTTTGGAAACCATCAGCATGCAGATGCTGGAGCTTTGCAGATCTATCACCATGGTATGCAAGTTGGAGATTTGGGCTTGTATCTTTCCTATGGCTCACCTTATGATTTTAACTTTAATAAACGTTCTGCATCACATAGTATGCTTTTAGTGCGGGATCCCAGTGAACCTCTATTGTTCCGTACCAAGACTAATGATGGCGGTACGCGATTTAGTCAGCGTTTTCCGAAGACAAAAGAAGAGGTTCTTAGCGATTCTTGGTACCATACGGGTGAGATTCGGGCTTCAGCAACAGGTAGAGATGCTATCAAACCGAGTTATAGCTATTTTAATGTGGACCTGACAGCAGCATATTCTGCGAAGGTGAAGTCTTATGCGCGTAGTTTTTTGTTCTTGAATATGGAACGGACAGACGTACCGGCTGTAATTGTCCTGTTGGACGAATTGGAAACGAATAATGCTGATTTTGAGCCCTATTGGCAGATTAATACGTTGAATAAGCCTATTGTCAATGAGGATGGTTTTGTTTTGAATAGTCAGTTTAAGGGTAAGAAAGGTGTTGCCTTTGTTGATATGATTAAGCCAAAAGCAGCTGAAAGGGAGGTGGTTTTGCATTCGGGCGATTCTTCTGCTTTCGTATTTGGGGATCTGTATCAGGTAAAGTCACCTTGGCCAGAAGCTAGAGGAACACGCGTCTTGGTCAAGCCAAAGGAAAGGGCGGTTCATACGAGTTATGCCACAGTCTTTCAGATGACAGAAGATGGTGCTCAAAAATTGCCAGTAAAATATAAAGAGTACTCGAATTATTATGCTATACAATTGGCTGATCGTATTCTAATTGTTGCTAAATCAGATCGTTTTCTAGAGGAAGAGGTTGAAATCAATGTACCCGGGGACAAAGAATATGAGGTCATTGTCACAGGAATAAAAGATGGATTCTGGAATATAAATAATACAACAAAAAGTAGTAGATTTAATGTTAATATCCTAAAAGGGAATCATACGACCAGTTGGAAAGCTAAAGGAGAAGTATTTGTATTGAAACCTCTGCGTGTTTATGGTGATTCTGAAGGTCGGTTTTAAATAATGATTTTGTATTCCTAGATTTGGGGTAAATTGTATACAATATCTGAGTGATCGTGTCGCGTAAACACGAAATTAAAAAAGGATGGATATTTCATTCCGATTGTCTTCGACGCAAGGAGTTCGTCGGAGACAGTCGGAACAAGATAATGATAGTTAAAAGTCAAAGTATTATATATGAAAGAAGATTCGCTGGCGAATAAAGTCTATATAGAGGTTCGGAAGAAAATCTTGTCAAGCCAATTGGTTGGCGGCGCACGGTTGGTTGAAAGTGCTTGGGCGGAGAAGCTTGCGGTTAGTCGGGTCGCTGTGCGTGAGGCTTTTATGCGTCTTGCGGGAGAGAGTCTTGTGGAGTTTGGTGAGAAAGGGGGCTGTTTTGTGAAGAAGATGACCGTCGAAGATGTGAAAGATATCCGTGAGTTGAGGGAATTGTTGGAAATTGGAGCGCTTAAGATTCTGTTTGCCAAGAGAGATGAAGAAGTAATCCGTGATCTAGAGCTTATCTGTAGTGATTTTTCGGATATGGTGAGCAAAGGTTACTATGGGGGGGCATGCGAAGCTGATGTTCGCTTTCATGAACGGATTATTGAGGGTACCTGTAATTCGAGACTTATTGCAATTTATAAAAACAGCAATATTCCGTTGTTTCATATGAAGTTGGGGGCTATTCTAGGACAGATGGAGGATTATCTGGATACGGAGCGGGAGCATCGGGCAATCGTCGAAGCTTTGAAGACGGGTGACTGGGATAGTGCTTATGCAACGTTGGTGAGTCATCTTGATCGGGGCGAACAAGAAGCATTGGAGCTGGTTTAGTGTCAGGTTTTGTAATAAAAAAGGCTTATTGTAATTACAATAAGCCTTTTTTATTGGTCTTGAATTGAAGGAGTTGTCCGTTATTAGCTTCTGTAATTATTAATCCCTGTATCCCTGAAGGATCTAGGGCGCAGTTGGTCGGATTGGGGTAACCGAGTGTTATCTCGTCTATTGTCAGCCCTTCGGTATTGAGAACGGTTATTTTTTGACTACCATACAGTGCTACATACAGGTTGTTTTCTGTGTCAAAAGCTATTCCGTCTGGGCCTACATCTCCCCCTACGTAGGCGAATTGCTTAACTTTTTCCAGTTTTTTGTCGTCGACATTCCAGTGAGCGGACCAGATCCATTTACTGCCTGTTTCGGCAATATATAAGGTGTGTCCGTCTGATGAAAAAGCAAGTCCATTTGGATAGTACATACCGCTGTGAATGATATGTAACTTTCTATCTGTGGATAAGCTGCAGAGGTATCCGCTGCCGTCGTCAAGGCGGTCGCCGGGACAGGTGAAAAGGAGATTTCCGTGTTGGTCGAAGCAAAGGTCGTTGGGCATTTTTAGAGGTTTTCCATTGATGGAATCTACGACGGTGCTATATTGCTGTTGTATAGGTACATACTGACGGATTGCATTTTGTTGAGAATCACAGAACCAGATGATGCCATCTTGGTCTATTGCTATTCCGTTGGGGTGGCCGCCAACATAAATGCGTTGATATTGTCCGTTTTTGTAGTAAATAAGGTTTCCGGCTTCTTTTTCTACTAACCAGATGTCTCGATTGTTGTCAAAAGCAGGGCCTTCGGGGAAGTTTAAATCGTTGATCAGTTCTGTTGTCATGTGTTGTAAATATACTTTTTCTTCCTGTGAAGTGTGTGTGCGTATTCTTTTTTTTCCTTCGCAGCATATTTTTTTAAAAAACATTTTAAATGTATACATTATTATTGTATTTTAGTATACATTAAATAACTGGTTATAGATGTGTTTTTCTGCTAAACAGAGGCACCCAATTATAAAAATAACAGCAAAACTATATTAAAGGCATGCAAGGAAATGAAAGATCTGCCGCTATCCTGCGGGAGAATGCAAAATGGATACCAGGAGGAGTGGTATCGTTGAATCGGAAGTCAGATCCAAATATCTGTTTCGTCAAAGGTAGTGGTAGTCAGGTAGAGGATGCCGACGGCAATAGGTATATCGATTATCAAGCGGGGTTTGCAGCTTCCTTTTTAGGACATAATGATCCCGATGTGAATGCAGCGGTATTACGGACGATTGAGCAGCAACAGGTGTTGATGGGAGCGGGGCCTACTTTGTTGGAGGGGGAGTTTGCTCAGTTGTTTTGTGCGTCAGTACCTAACGCAGAGAGTATACAGGTCACGACAACAGGTTCGGAGGCTACTTATCACGCATTGCGTATTGCGCGTGCGGTGACAGGAAGGGATCATATCATCGTTATGCAAGGCGGTTATAACGGATGGCATAATGATGTGGCCTGTAACGTGATTAGTCAGAGGGCGGATGTGGGCGGATTCAGCAGTCCGGGCGAGTATCCTTTTGACGGTTTAAGCGCGGGGGTGCCAAAGAGCCATAGTGATCTCGTACACGTTGTAAATTATAATGATTTGGAGAGTGTACGTTATATCGCGGAGAAGTATCCAGTGGCCTGTATTTTATTAGAGCCTATATTGCAGAATGTGGGGATTGTGAAGCCGAAGTTGGGATACCTAGAGGGGCTACGTGAACTTGCCGATGAGCAAGGGTTTTTATTGATATTTGATGAGGTAAAGACGGGTTTCAGGCATGCGTTGGGCGGGTATCAGTCTATCTGTGGAGTGGTTCCAGATCTTTCGACCTTTGGTAAAGCGGTAGCTAATGGGTATCCATTGGGCGTTATAGCAGGTAAAAAGAAGTATATGGATTACTTTGTAGATCCTGATAAATCTAAGAGAGTGATGATAGCTGGTACGTTCAATGCTTTCCCATTGACGACAGCGGCAGCTATAGCGACCTTGAAGAAACTTTCTAGCGCAGAATATCAGGTGTATACGCATGTAGAGCGCTTAGGAGCGCTTTTGGAGCAGGGGTATAATGAAATATTTCCTAAATTAGGAGTGCCGTTTTATGTCGCTCGTCAGGGATCCGCATTCTGTACGTATTTTATGGATCATGCTCCTGTTCATTATCATGATATTTTAGATAACCATGATTTTGATCTGGATATAAAGTACCGTAAGAATCTAATCAAGGAAGGAATTTTTAATTTTCCTGCGGCAATTAAACAGGGAAGCATCTCTTTTGCGCATACGGAAGATGATATTGTGAAAACGTTGGAAGCAACGGAACGGGTGATCAAAAGTCTGTAAGCCCAATAGAATTATATAAGGAAGTAGCATTGGGCGTCAACGTAGAAGATTGGCCCAGTGCTATATCCAATAAGGTATCGAAAGCCTTAATAGAATACATCGACCTTCCTTTGGTGGGTCGGTACCAAAATAAACCGAATGTGTTGTGCGAATGGATATTTGTTACACTGATACATTCTTAATGATTTTTGCCCTTTAAAATATTGTGTTCTTCTGAAACAGTCATGTCAAGGAGAATAGAGGTAGATAAAATAGGTTATCCTGATGAATAGGCTTTAGGAAGTTTGTTGTGGACGACTGGGCAAGTTAATGATAGTTAGAAAATAAGTAAACCGTATATGAAAATAACCGCTATTGAAACCTATGTGTGCCATGCGCGCATGAGGAATTGGATCTTTGTCAAAGTTGTTACGGACCAACCTGGATTGTGGGGATGGGGTGAAGCTACGCTAGAGTGGCATACACAGAGTGTGGTAGGTGCGATCAAGGATATATCACAATTGTTGGTCGGTGAAGATCCCCGTCGTATCGAACACCTATGGCAGATGATGTACAGGCAGCACTTCTGGCATGGCAATGGGATTGTCCGAGGAACGGCAATAAGCGGTATAGATATCGCGCTATGGGATATCTTAGGAAAGATACATAATGTGCCTTGTCATGAGCTTTGGGGAGGGCGCGTGCGGGATTATATACGTCTTTATTGTCATCTGGGCGGTGGACGTATGGAAGATTTTTATGAAACTGCTCCAGATGATGCAAAACGCTTTGGAGATTTAGCATTGAAAGCCGTAGACGAGGGATTTACTGCGTTTAAATCTATGGCTGTGCCAGAGACTATGCCGTTGGAAGGACTGCGTCCGGTGAAATATGCAGAAGCTTGCGTGCGTGCTATGCGTGATGCTGTGGGAGACGATATTGATATTATGGTGGACTGCCATGCGCGCCCTAGCCCGCGTATGGGGATGTTGTTTGCCAAAGCTTTAGAACCTTATGGATTGTATTTCTTTGAGGAACCTTGTTGGCCGGAGAGTATGGAAGATATCGCGTTGATACAACGGGCGGTACAGACCCCTATAGCCTCGGGAGAACGCTTGGTCGGTTTGCATGCTTTCCGGGATATGCTGGAAAAAAGGGCGGTGAGTGTTATCCAGCCGGATATTACCCACTGTGGTGGCCTGTCAGAAGCCCGGAAGATTGCCGCTTTAGCTGATGCTTATCGTGTGTCGATGGCGCCGCATAATCCGCAAGGACCTGTAAGTACAGCTGCCTCTATTGAGCTGGGATTTGCTACACCTTCTTATATAATCTGTGAGAGTGTTCATAAGGATGTAGAATGGAGACAGGATGTGGTGTCGGAAGGATTCACCGTGCAGGAGAAAGGCCGGATTGTTTTACCAAACAGCCGACCGGGCTTAGGTATTGAAATCAATGAAGAAGAGGTTAAAAAACATCCTTTTCAGCAGGAGATACTGCAACGTACATTCTATAAAGATGGTAGTATAGGGGACTGGTAAACAGAAAAAAACGATGGGTGAATTTGATAAGAAAGTGGTATTGATCAGTGGAGGTCTAGGGGATATTGGTAAAGCAATAACTAGGACTTTTCTGGATAAAGGAGCAATCGTGGCAATATCGGATCGTTTCTCTCCAGCGGTAGCTGCTGAAAGACAGCCGCTATTGAATGATGAATCTGTGCATATACATTATGCACAGGTCGATGTTTCTCAGGGAGAGCAAGTCGCAGATTGGATTGCTGCTGTAAGGGAACAGTTTGGCGCGATTGCAATTGGAATCGCTAATGCAGCCAATGTAACTTTGAAGAATTACAAGGAGCTCTCAGATTCCGAATGGCGGAGTGAAATGAATGTGAATCTAGATGGCGCTTTCTATATGGCTAATGGCTGTGCTAAGCATTTTATTGAAGACACTGTTGCTGGAAATATTATCTTTTTGGGTAGTTGGGCCGGACACGCTGTTCATGCTAACTTGCCTGCATATAGTGTTTCTAAGGCAGCTGTCCGCATGTTATGCCAGAGTATGGCTTTGGAATATGCTGCGCATGGTATCCGTGTCAATGAAATAGCGCCGGGGTATGTGAATGCAGGCTTGAGCAAGGTGGTCTGGGCTAAAAATCCAGATTTGCAACAGGAAGCTGCTTCTGTCGTACCACTTGGTGAAATTCTGGAAGCCGATGAGATCGCACAACAGGTGCTTTGGATGTGTTCGGAACAATGTAGACACTTGACCGGAGCTTCTATCATATTGGATGGTGGTCTGTCACTAGTAAGACCATAACGGGATGGAAGCAAAGAACGCATTAAAGGATGTAAACAGTAATTTTGGTGCCCAGTTTGGCTTGGCAGTACGGGATATAACACCACCTATTGGTATCTATTCACGCAATTGGGGCGCTTCTCCCTTTGATCAAGCCTTAGGGATCCATCAACCGCTATTGATGCACTGCCTGTGTACAGTCAGTGGTGATAGCCGTACCGTTCTGTTGACAGCTGATCTTGGGTGGTGGAAAAATGCCGAGGACGAACGGAAGATCAGAAGTTCGCTGTTGAACTATTTTCAGCTGGAAGAAAGTCAATTGGTCTTTGCGCTGTCGCATACCCACGCAGGCCCCAGTATCTGCTCGACGGATGTAAACATGCCCGGAGGCGAATTGATTCCGGCTTATCTTGAATTTATACAGGAGAAAGCAATTGAATGTATTGAAGAGGGCTTTAGTAAACTCTTTGAGGGGGATATGAACTGGAGCTATGGGGTTTGCGATTTGGCATGCAATCGGGATCTGTTGGTCGATAGTGATTATTTAATTGGCTTCAACCCACTTGGAATACCCGATAATACGTTGTTGGTGGGGCAGATTAGGGACGATAAAGGAGAATTGCGAGCGGTCATTTGTAATTATGCTTGTCATCCTACTAGTTTTGCCCATGAGAATGATCTTATTTCGCCGGATTATGTCGGTGAAATGCGCAATACGGTGGAGCGCGAAATTGGAGTGCCCTGTTTGTTTATACAAGGGGCATCAGGTGATTTGGCCCCCAAGAAGCAGTATGTAAAGGAACCTGCTTATGTAGAAGCAAATGGTAGACAGCTGGGGTATGCTGTGTTATCGACGTTGGCACAGGTTGGAACTGCAGATCGGAATTGGGAGTTTGAGAAAGCGTTGGTTTCTGGGGCACCTTTGGCCTGTTGGAAGGAGAAAGAAGTTTCTCTGAACAGGAATTTGAAACCACGGTTGATTCATGTCGAAGTACCTTACAAGGTGTTGCCCAGCCTAGAATCTATACTTGAAGAATATGAGGCCTGTACAGATCGGGTATTGAAAGATCGCTTATGGCGTAAATATAACACGCGCAAGAGCATTGGCGAAAAGCAAAAGGCGTCGATACCGGTGTGGTTATGGAAATTGGGAAATGCTATTGTCGTAGCACAGGCGAATGAGGCTTATTCCTTGTTTCAGAAAGCGGTGCGGGAAGCATTTCCGAATCATTGCATCGCTTTTATCAATATAGCAAATGGTTATGTAGGATACCTTGCGACAGCAGATTTGTATGATAAGGATATCTATGCGGTGTGGCAGAGCCCATATGCGAAAGGAAGCTTGGAGATACTGATTGAAGAAACGAAGATTGGAATTACAAAACTTTTGAAAGATGAAGCTTGATTGGATTGATATTGTCATTTTCGCAGTTTATATTGTCGGTATCGTAGCATTGGGGCTCTACGCCTCAAGGAAAGGTTCTGATTCGAAAAGAGACTATTTTCTTGCTGGCGATAAATTGCCTTGGTGGATGATAGGGGGAAGTATTATTGCTGCGAATATCAGTAGTCATCATTTGGTAGGCGCAATGGGAGCAGCTTATGACAGAGGTTTTGTTGCGATAACACTGGAATGGGGAGCAATTCTGATCGGTTTTAACGCGTTGCTTTGGATATTTTTGCCGTTTTATATACGTAATGGCTTTTATACTGTACCCGAATACCTAGAGAAGCGGTACGGAGGTGCTACGAGGGTCTTGTATGCGATATTGATATTGTTTACCTACGTATTCGTAGAGATAGGTGCAGTACTTTATCTTGGCGGTCTCTCGCTACATGCTTTATTTGGTATACCTATACTATATAGTATTTTTGGAATGGCTATCCTGACAGGAGTATATACGGTATTGGGCGGGTTGAAGGCTGTAATATGGACAGAGATGGTTCAACTGGTTATTCTGGTATTGGGCGGTGTGATATTGACCTTTGCAACGATCAATGCAGCCGGTGGATTTGAAGCTGTTACGGAGTCTACTAAGGATTGGAAGATGTTCTATCCAGCAAGTGATCCCGACTTTCCCTGGACAATGTATTTGGGCGGTTTGCTGTGTATATCGGTGTTTTATTGCGCGACCAATCAATTTATCGTACAGCGTGTATTGGCCGCAAAAAATGAATGGCATGGTCGGATGGGGGTGATCTTTGGTGACTATCTAAAGTTTTTGGTTCCGTTGATTATAACGATACCTGCATTGGTGGCACCTAGGTTTTTACCAAAATTAGATCAGCCGGATTTGATTTTTGCTACTTTGGTGGAGACTCTGCTGCCTAAAGGATTAATTGGTCTAGTGATGGCCGGGCTGATATCGGCGATCATGTCGCATATCTCCGGAGCTATCAATTCTTGTACGACTATATTGACGGTAGATGTGTACAGTCAATATATCAATAAAAATGCAACTGATGAACAAGCTGTGCGCTTTGGTAAGCGATCTGGCGTGGCGATCATTATATTGGGGATTCTAAGTGCTGTGACCTTGATAAGCTATTCGGATAAACCTGTTTTTCTGTATCTGATGAATCTGTATGGCTTATTTACACCGGGGATAGCTACCATGTTTTTAATGGGTGTATTCTGGAAAAGGACAACTTCACAGGGAGCATTGGCCGCAGGTCTGCTGACTATACCTTTGTCATTGGCTTTAGAATATGCGCTGCCGGAAATGCCTTTCTTTAATAGAACGGGGATTGTATTCTGGAGCTGTATGATCGTGTGTGCTGTCGTGAGTCTCCTGACTCCGGCTGTCAATGCAGATCGCTTACAGAACCTGGTGTTGACAAAAGATATGTATAAGATACCAAGCGAGGAAAGAAAACTGTATCGCGGTATGCGTAACCCTACTATCTGGTGGTTACTAATTACTGTAATGGTGCTGTATTTTTATGTGCGCTTTTTTTAAGATTTCATTTTAATAGGGATCAGTGGTGTGATTCTGAATGTACCTTTCGATAAGGTCAAAATGTGTGTAAGTGGTGTTAAAAGGTTCCGGAATTTCGGAACCTTTTTTATATGCTCTATAAAAGGGGAGAAGTTTTTGTCCTTTATGATTGCTGGTTGAAAGGGAGAATTGTTTTCAATTGATTTGGAAAAATAACGTTTCGTTATGAGGGAAGTTTTGTTAAATTTGGCAGAAATCGGTTATTAATGCTTAAAGTCCGTCCTAAATGCCTCTATTCTTGCCCTGGACATTCCAAATGGAGTGGTTTTTATGGTATTGGAAGTAGTTTTCCTTAATGCTTTTTCGTCTGTAGGGGATGAGAGTCTATAGAAATGAAGGTAAGAATAGCACCATAGGTTTAAGGTATTAACGGATTGAAGGAATCAACTTAAACAAAAATAAAGAAATGACGACTTTTAGAATCGAACACGATTTCTTGGGTGAGAAAGAAATCAGTAATGACTGCTATTATGGCGTGCAGACGATGCGTGCCAAGGAGAATTTTGATATTACTGGAATATCTATCGGTAGTGAACCTTTGTTTATTAAAGCTTTTGGTCATGTGAAAAAAGCAGCAGCTTTGGCTAATAGGGATTTGGGAGTGTTGGACGTAAAGAAGGCGGAAGCAATTGCTTATGCCTGTGACCGTCTGATCGCAGGTGAATTTGCGGATCAATTTGTGAGTGACCTTATCCAAGGTGGGGCGGGAACGTCGACCAATATGAATGCGAATGAGGTGATCGCTAATCTGGGCTTAGAATATTTAGGACATGTTAAAGGCGAATATCAGTACCTGCACCCTAATAATGATGTCAATCTATCACAAAGTACGAATGATGCCTATCCGTCGGCGTTCCGGATTGCACTTTATCTTAAGGCCGCTTCTTTTTTAGCCGCTTTGGAAGAGTTGCAGGTTGCATTTTATAATAAAGGCAAGGAGTTTGACGGGGTTTTGAAAATGGGGCGTACGCAATTGCAGGATGCTGTACCGATGACATTAGGTGAGGAATTTAACGCATTCGCAACGGCGTTGGCCAAGGATGTGGCACATATAAAAGTAGCAGCTCAATCTTTGACCGAAGTGAATATGGGAGCTACCGCTATCGGTACTGGGGTGAATGCACCAGAAGGTTATGCAGAGCTGTGTGTTAAATATTTGGCAGATATTAGCCAAGTCCCTGTGACACTTGCTGCGGATCTAATCGAAGCAACATATGATACTAGTGCTTTGGTACAGATGAGCGGCGCACTGAAGCAGAATGCTTTAAAATTGAGTAAAATATGCAATGACTTGCGTTTGTTGAGCAGTGGTCCAAGATGTGGTATCAGTGAAATCAATCTACCAGCAATGCAACCGGGGTCGTCTATTATGCCTGGAAAAGTAAATCCAGTTATTCCGGAATTGATGAATCAGACCTGTTTCTACGTTATAGGGGCCGATGTAACGGTAACTATGGCAGCGGAGGCTGGACAACTGCAGCTTAATGTAATGGAACCTGTAATGGGGATGGCATTATTTACTTCGTTACAGTATTTAACCAAAGCCTGCAATACGCTCAAAGAAAAGTGCGTGGTAGGAATTACGGCTAATGCGGAACGGAGTAAGAAAATGGTTATGCAGAGTATAGGAATTGTCACGCAGTTGAATCCGATCTTGGGCTATGAGGAATGTTCTTCAATTGCAAAAGAGGCCCTTGCGACAGGCAAATCTATTTATGAGATTGTCGTTGTCGAGCGGCAGTTGATAAGTCAAATGAAATGGGATGAAGTCTATTCTATCGACAATCTGATCCATCCAAAGTTTATTGCTCAATAAGATAATAGAATATATATAAAAGCCTGCATTATGTATTTAGTGCAGGCTTTTTTTGTTGATTCGAGATGTGATGGTTGTTGAATATTCCGTTTACTCAATTCCCCGCATCTGATTTATTTTTTGAGCCAGTTGGGCATTGTAGTGTGCAAAGTCCGCATATTTATCCGTTTTGCTCAATTGAGGTATAATATCGGCAAGTTGGTTCATCTGTTCAAAATACTCCGCTTCCAGCGTTTTGAATGCCGTGTCATCTTTCAGCTCCTTTGCTTTTGTCATTTTGTCAACAAGAAGTTCGAGCTGATCTAGGTAGGCATTTGCTTTTTCGTGGTCTAGTTTAGGACGGCTTATTTCTTTGTTTGTGTTGTCCTTGTTACCGCTGATTTGTTGTTTTTCCTTTACTTTGCTGCCATTTTCTGTCCATTTGGTAATGACGAAAGAGAATACCAGAAACAAGGGAAGAACGATCAATATGACTGCTGGGCGACCTCCATTGTTTTTAAACTTGGCATACGCAGCGTAAAGAAGTGCAGCTCCTAAAATAAGGAGTCCAATGGCTAAACCTATATTGCCCAAGAACTCGTACACAGGGAGTAGTATTCTAGGGATGCGATAGGAGGACTGTTCGCTAAAGTATGAGAAACCTAGGGCGACGAACATGGATCCGATAAAACCCATTGCAAAGGATTTAACTTTTTCAGCGGCGGTCTTTACATTGCTTTCTGTAGTCATTTTTTGTAGTTGCTTTTAGTTGATAATGTTGATAAAACAATTCAAAGGTATGGATAGTATAATAACGGGGCTATAGATGTTTACAAATCGCTATGTGCTATTTATGATTCGCAAGGGACTAAAGTTGTCTGTTAAGAATATATTTCTCCCTGTTTTGAAAACCACATTCTGAAAGATGTCGCTCTATTGCTGATTAAACCTTATTGAGCATTTGTTTATTCTAAAAAAGTAGAATATTTTATCAAAAGATTAGGGAAAACCCTAAATATTTGCTAGCTTACCAGTGCATACCATTATAGAAAATTAGGTTTTGAAGGCAAATGAACATTTGTTTGGTGATGCCCGTTTGTTTAACGAGGTCGCCAGTGTTGGTTCCTATGAGTTTCATGGAGCTGGGAAAGCGTTATATCTGTCACCAAGCGATAATATACTTTATGTCAATAAAAGTGTAAGAGGAGGTAGCGGATCTGGTGCTGATTGGGCAAATGCTGTCACCGAATTGGCAGATGCGTTGCGATGGGCTTTCGAAAATCGGGAGAAGGGAATTTGGACGAAGGATAATCCGCTGCAGATATGGGTGGCGATGGGGGTATACCAACCGCTGTACACTCCGGAACAGGGAAAGGATTTTACTGATGCACCTGAAGATCTGCGGGACCGTGCTTTCTTGCTGGTGAAGGATGTGCAACTGTTTGGTGGATTTCCTACTTCGGGCAACCCGGGCATGGAAGATCGGATATTAAAACCAAAGGGGGGAAGCGGAAGTGTTTTAAGCGGTGATTATGAGGGAGATGATTCTGGTGCCCGGCAAGGGAGGTATTTGAAGCTTACAAATCGGACAGGTAATGCTTTTCATGTTGTTATGACGGCAGGTGATATGGGAGAGAAGTCTCTTCTAGATGGTTTTACGATCAGTGGAGGAGGGAGTGAGAGCAAAGGAACTTTTATACGGATCAATAGTGAATCGTTTTCTAGGTCTTGTGGTGGTGGAGTCTATAATGTGTTGACTGATGGATCTGTCACCTTTCGGAACCTAGAAATTGTTGATAATATGGCATCTTCGTCTTCATCATACGCTTATGGCGGTGGTGTTTATAATGAAAATAAAGGAACTGGGACGATCAGTTGGATCAATAATACGGTAAAAAATAATACGGTCTCTTGTTCATCGTTGGCTGCTGCTACATTTGGTGGTGGGGTATATAACCGGAATTCAAACGGATCAACGATGCTATGGAAGGACAATGTAATTGAGAATAATATAGCTGTCTCTACTTCGTTGGCGTATGGAGGAGGTGTGTATAACGTGAATGAAGGATCCATGTTATGGATAGATAATATTATCGGTTTTAATACCGCTACTTCAGTTGCTATGTCCTACGGAGGAGGAATATTTAATCAGAATGGAGGAATGATGGGGTGGCATGACAATAGAATAAATGGCAATAAGATAACGCCATTCGCTGCTTCTTTCAATGCTGGTGGGGTGTATAATCGGAACTCTGCCTTTGGGACTATGGTGTGGACGCTTGGGGGAGAGGTAATTTTCGAACTAGAGGGCGAAGGTAATCCGATATAACTTTGCATTTTCTTTCTTCATTTACTAAGTTTGGCACTTGATATGCATTTCGTACTAATCAAAAGCTTATCCTTAAATAAATGAAGCCTCCTGTTATTAAAGAAGAGAATTTAGGTCAACTCATTAAAGAGGGGAATAGTTTGGCTTTTGATATGGCTTTTAAGCAATATCGGGAACTCCTCTTTAGGCATGCGTATGGTATTTTGAGGGACATGGATGAAACCGAAGATGTGGTACAGGAAGTCTATATGGATTTATGGGACAAGCGTGAATTTATTCCTGACGGTATCAATATTGCTAGTTACCTCTATCGGATGACAAGAAACCGAGTGCTGAATAAGCTAAAGCACGAGAAGGTAATCGGGAAGTATATCGATCATGCTGTTTATCAGCACCAAATCGAGATGCAGTCTTCGGATGAATGGGGACTGGAGAAGGAACTGGCATCGATCATCGAAGTCGAGATAGGTAAGTTGCCCGAACGTATGCAACAGGTTTTTCTGTTGAGCAGAAAGGATGGGCTTAGTCATAAAGAGATTGCTTCGCTATTGCAGATTACTGAAGGAACCTCAAAACTTCAGGTCTCTAAGGCTTTGAAAATTTTAAAGAATAATGTGTTGAAATCCATAGTCTTACTGATGATGGGTTAGTTTTTTTTGAAAATGTATATATCCTCGGGGTGTTGAAGTTGTCTTATCTATAATTAAGCAATTTTATCATTGACCATGATACCTGAAGAAGTACAGAAATTAATAGCCAAATATAAGGCCGGAGATATTTCAGAAAATGAACTTTCTGAATTATACAGTTGGTACAACCAGCGCGCTCGTGAGCCTATCATGATAGATGATGTTGAGATGCAAATCCGCTTGGAACGTATTGGGCGACAACTACCCAATACCGGTGGAAGGAAAGTTTCATTCTACTCTTGGTACAAGTGGGCAGCAGCAGCGGTTGCTGTAGTCGCTATTGGTATCTCGATATATCGTTACCAGACGGAAGCACAACCTGTCGAATCTAATCTTACCATTGTGGCGGATACAACTGCTTCAGCCCAATTCATTACTGCGGACAATAAATCTATTTCAATTAATAGCATAGCTGTTGGAGATACTGTGGTATCGGATGGACTGTTGTTGTACAAAACTAACGATGGTTATGTTGCATACGAATATCAGGAAGGGAAAAGTGAGACCAATCTGATGCATACGGTTCGCACACCTATCGGTACAGAGAGTAAAATCCTATTACCTGATGGTACCAGGGTGTGGTTGAATGCTGCATCTGAGCTAACATTTGCTAAGCAATTGGGCCGTTCAAACCGGACGGTTTTTCTGAAAGGAGAGGCATATTTTGATGTTACGAAGCAAATGATTGAAGGAGAGGGGTATGCTACTTTTCAGGTGCATTCGGATCAGCAGATGGTGGAGGTGCTTGGAACCAAGTTCCGGATTAAGAATTACCTAGATGAAGCGGTTGCAAGTACGAGCCTATATGAAGGATCGGTGAAATTGCAGACGATGGATGCTGCTAATCGTCTTGATAAGAGCGTATTGTTAAAACCCGGACAGCAAGGTTTATTTGATAGAACGAAGAATATTCTGGATTTTAAAAACATCAGCGAAGGAGAACCACAGACTTGGCGTGATGGGTACTTTAGCTTTCATGGAGCGACGTTGGAAGAGGTATGTCAACAATTGGCGCGATGGTATTCTGTCCGTTTTGAGATTGAAGAAGGTCTTCCTAATGGCGAGTACCATGGTGATATACCAAAGGTATATTCACTTAATGAGGTGCTGAGTATATTGATACAGGACAAGATGAAGTATCGCCTGTATAATAAAGATAATCAGATGGTTGTGAAACTAACACAATAATAAATAATTTAATCTAATCGAATTTTATGAAACAGTTTACCTTTAGGAAAAACTGGCGGTTGTGCCGTGTTCCTGCTGTAAAGCAGTTTGGAACAGCGCTCTTCTGTTTGTACTTACTACAAAGTACTCCCGGTTTTTCGTACGCACAGACCTTGAATGTGCAAGCTAAGCAAAAAAGTCTGAGCCAAATCTTTGAAACTTTAAAGAAGGACAGTGGTTATCATTTCTTCTGGGAGGGAGGTGATTTCTCCGGAACACGTGTGGATGTATCTGTAAAAGGTGATATCAATGAGGTGCTGGATGCGCTGTTTGAAGGATTGCCTCTCGATTATACCTTACATAAGAAGACTGTAATTATTAAGTCCAATACAAATAAGGGTGGGAAAACTATCCGTGCTGTACAACAGGACATAGGTGGACGTGTCATTGATGAAAAGGGAGAATCTATCGCCGGAGCTATTATTAAGTATAGTAGTTCGGGTAAGTACACTACAGTAGTTACGGATACGAAGGGACATTTTCAAATATCAACGGATAAATTCCCATTACACGTACAGATAAGCTATCTCGGATATAAACCACAGGACTATGTTGTTGAGACAGCTAATCAGCCTGTCTTGGTTCAGTTGCGTCTTGCTGAAACCCTGCTTGAGGATGTGGATATTATACATACTGGGTATCAGAGTCTCTCTAAGCTAAACACTGCTGGAGCGACAAATACGATAGACAAAGAATATATTGAACGCCGGAATAATGTCGATCTAGACCATCTTTTGGAAAATGCTGTACCGGGACTGAATAGTTACAAGACTCCTGACGGGAAATCGGATATGCGTCTGCGAGGAGGTAGTTCTTTGAGTAATGGGACAGAACCTCTGATGGTTGTCGATGGCTTTCCATCAACCATGATGCCTGATGTCAATGAGATTGAAAATATCACTGTATTGAAAGATGCAGCTGCAGCGGCAATATGGGGAGCAAAGGCTTCTAATGGTGTTATCGTGATTACGACTAAAAAGGGAAAGGCAGGTACGCAGGTTGTCCAATATTCGGGTAATTTGCGTGTGCAGATGCGTCCCGATTACTTGGCATTGCAACGGGCTACATCGGCAGATGTAATTGATTTTGAAAAAGAGCAGTATGATAAAGGTTATATCATGGCACCGATATTTGACGGTTCGTCGAGTGGGTATTCGCAGTCTATTGGAATTTTTAATGATTATGATCGTGGTGACATAGATTTGGCCGAGAGAGATAGACGTCTAGGACTATTGGCAGGAATGAACAATCAGTCTCAGATAGATAATCTGTTATTGCGTAATGCGGTCAATCAAAAACATTTCCTTTCGGTTTCGGGTGGATCGGATCGATTTGATTACTATAGTGGTGTTAACTTTGGCCATAATGTAGCTGGTACGAGAGAGACGCAGAGTAAGGATATATTGGTGACGAATCGAATGAATTATAAACTTGCTGATTTTGTGACCTTGCGAAGCAATATTGCCATGCAATACGATTGGGGGAACCAGGGCTATAGTGGACTGACGAGTGAAATCCGAAAATTGCAGCCTTACCAAATGCTACAGGATGAAAATGGAAGGCCTGTGTATAACTATTTTGGTTTTAATAAGGTCGAGAACGACCGCCTGTTAGGTTTAGGATACTTAGATAATGGGGTGAATCTGCTACGGGAAAATGAACTTGCAAATAATCGTTCTACAGGTTTTGGTATTAAGACTATCATTGGTGCAGATTGGAAGCTAATGGACGGTCTGACCTTATCTAATAATGTGGTGTATGAGCGAAAGTCTGGTGGTCAACGTAATTTGTATGACACAGAAACAAGCTTTACCCGTAGGTTGGTGAATCAGTTTACGAGTTATGATAAGGCTAAGGATGCTTACGTAAGGAATATACCTTTTGGCGATGTCTTAGATCTACAGAATTCGGCTTATAGAGAAGTGGCAACGAGAAATCAGTTGAACTATGTAAAAACGATTCAAGACAAACATTATGTCAATGCTTTGTTTGGATTTGATATTAGTAAAACAATTCGCGAAGGAAATATACAGCGTTTATTGGGATTCAATGACGATCTCTATAGTTCACTAGATGTAGACGCAAAGGTTCTCGCAACAGGTGTCTTAGATTGGGAAGGAAGAAGACAGATATATAATACTCCTTCTTACAATAAGGCAAATTATGTCGACAGTAGAAAATATTCGTATTATTCCACATTGGCTTATACGTATGATCGACGATACACCATAACGGGAAGTTATAGAACCGATTATTCAGATTTGTTTGGTGCAGAAGCTAAACTGAAAAAAAGGCCACTATGGAGTGTCGGGGGAAAATGGTTAGTGCATAATGAACCTTTCTTTAATGCAGACTTTATTTCGGAATTGAATCTTCGGGTGACCACAGGGCTTACTGGTAACTTTGACGCGGGTAATACAACCACGACTTATCTGACTGCTACTCGGTTCTTTAATACGATAGCGGATGATTATGTGGCGCGTCTGCAAACCCCGCCGAATCCGAAACTACGATGGGAAGGAACAAGAACGTTTAATACTGGTTTTGATCTTGGATTATTACACAATAGGTTTACGCTTTCGTTTGACTATTATGATAAATTTAGCTTTGACTTATTGGGAAGCCAGGAGTTGGATCCGACCGTAGGATTGACAAATGCATCGATTAATGCAGCTGAATTGTCGAATAAGGGTGTCGAGTTGGGGGTATCCGCTGGTATCATCCGGAAAAAGGATTTCAGCTGGAATACCCGTGTCAACTTTGCTTATAACAAGAGCAAGGTACTCTATAATAAGATTACCGATTCGGCACCAGAAATCAACAGGGTTAATAATACCGTGAAGTATCTCGAAGGGTACGAGCGCGAGTCGCTATGGAGTTACCGTTGGGCTGGCTTGGATGAGAAGGGGAGACCACAGACTTATAATGGAGATGGAGAGAAAGTTCGTGTTCCTGTCTTAGAGTCTTTGGAATTGAATGGTACAAGCCGTCCACGCTACAGTGGAGGCTGGAATAATGATTTTAGTTACAAAGGGTTCAATCTATCCATATTCACGGTATTCAACGCTGGTCAAAAAGCACGGATGGAGATGCCAACAATGTATGGATTTGATTGGAATAGTTCGTATAACAACAAAATAGCTGACCGTTGGAGACAGCCGGGGGACGAAAATAAAACGGACATTCCCGCGCTTGCGGATATGGAGGATTTGAGTGATACCTATACCAGAATGGCTACAAGGTCCAGTAATTCGGTTTTTGATGCTTCTTTCCTACGTGTTCGTGAGATACAGTTGGGTTATACGATTAGCGATCGTACTATATTAGGTAAGCTTCCGTTTAAAAGTATTAGAGCGGTAGCACAGCTCAATAACGTATATCTATGGAAAGCCAATAAGTCAGGAATCGATCCAGAAGCTGTATCGGGTACTCTATTGCAGTTGCCTGAACCGAAGGTGTTCACTTTTGGCTTGAACTTTACCCTTTAATTGAAAAACTGATGAAAAAAATATTTTTTGCACTATTATTAGCAGGAGCCATGAGCAGTTGTCAGGATTACCTGAATGTACAACCCAAAGGACCATTTATCCCTAAGACGATGCAGGATTATGAAGAATTATCGTCCAATCCATCCTATAAAAGTAATAGTAATGCCTATTTGGAACGCCTTTCGGACGGTATTTTTGTGCCTGATGCAAATGTGAAGTCGGGCATGAACAGTGCTTCTTCTAAAACATATATCTGGGCCGCAGAATATTATAAAAATACGGAGGCTGACGGAGCATGGAATGGGAATTATAATAATATTTATAATACAAATATTATTCTCCAAAATCTAGATGCTGTTACGGATGGCACAGTGGAGCGTAAGAATATAGTAAAGGGAAATGCGCTATGTAACCGTGCCTATGCTTATCTGAACTTGGTGTTGCTGTATGCGCCGTATTACAATGAGGCTACTGCGGCAACAGATTTGGCAGTTCCGCTGGTGACTGTACCTGATCTGGAAGCAAAGTCGAAGCGGGCTACAGTTAAAGAAGTTTACGATTTGATTCTATCCGATCTAACTGCGGCTTTGCCACTGTTGCCAGAGAAAGGACAAAATGTGTACCGTAATAGTAAAGCAACAGTAAATGGTATTCTGGCACGTGTGTATCTAAATATGGGCGACTATGAAAAGGCCGCAATCAATGCGAAGGAGGCACTGAAGTATAATACGGCACTTTTTGATTTTAATACAGTTTCATTCCAAAATCCTGATCGTCCAGCTCTGGGTTGGGCTACAAGAGAACTCCCGTACCAACATACGGAGATGTTATCTTATTATGTTACATCCTTTGGTTCTATATTAACAAATACCTATATCTCACCAGATCTGCTTCAGGTCGTTGATCCTAAGGATTTACGTTTGAAATTTGGCTGGAGCCCAAGTGACAGACAAGGAGTTCCTGTTAAAGAGCCTTATCCAATTTATATTAATACGGATTTGAACTATAACATCGCAGTACCAGAGATGATGCTGATTGTAGCAGAAAACCATGCTCGTGCTGGTCGTGTGAATGAAGCGATTTCGCAGCTGAATACCCTTCGCAAGAAGCGATTTGCGCCAGCTGATTATAAGGATCTAACCGCTGCAAATAAGGATGAAGCATTGAAGTTGGTAATCAACGAACGTCGTATCGAGTTATTTGGCAAAGGTTTACGCTGGTATGATATGAAACGTTTGGACAAGGATCCGATGTTTGCAAAAGTATACAAACGCGCTAATACGTATCAAGAGTTTAAATTGGAGAAAGGTTCTCCGAACTTCGTGAGTCAGATTCCCGCTAACGTGATGTTGCTCAATCCTGAGATCTTACCTAATCCAAGATAATATATCCAAAAGCCATGGAGGATAGTTGTATTCTCTATGGCTTTTACTTTAACACCATCATATATACATGCAACGAAGATTAATTTATAGCCTGCTGGGCGCTGTTATACTCTCCATAGGTGGAGTTTATGCTCAAAACAATTTTAAGATTAGAGGAGAGGTCAATAGTAGTAAGCCATTGACGTGGGCCTATTTGTATAAATTCGAAGAGGGACGTCAGTTGTTAGATTCAGTTCCTGTAAAAGATAATCAGTTTGAATTTGTGGGACGGGTGGATAAGGCGTATTCGGCGAGCATCGGAGTCAAAGGTATACGTCGTAGTGTATCGTTTTACTTGGAACCTGCGACTTTTTATACTCGTATAGAGGAAGACTGGGCAAAGCCAAGTCCAGTGATCGGAGGAGTTCAGAATGCTATTGCCAAAGGATACGAAGCGGAAAATAAGCGTGTACAAGATACAATGGCAGTACTGGGACGTAAGTATGAGGATGCTGATGCAGAGGGAAAGGTAAAGTTGAGCCTTCTGATGGAAGAGTGGAGCGAACAGTTGGATTCAACTCGTTTTCGGTATATTGAAAATTATCCGAACTCATTGGCTATTATCGAAATCAATAGGCCTTACTTTGCCGTTTTGAACTACCTGAAGTTGCAGCGGATGAAGTCCTTGTTTGACACGAGCTTGAGCTATTCCAGTGCTTATCAGGAATTGGATAAGTATTATGAGCAGAAAAAGTCAGAGTATCTGGTCGGGCAACCGGCTCCAGCGGTACGGACAAAGACGGTGGATGGAAAGAGCTTTGATCTCGCTGCTTTGAAAGGAAAAGTGGTGCTGATTGATTTTTGGGCCTCCTGGTGTGCTCCCTGCCGCGTAGCAAACAGAAAACTCGTACCTACTTATGAAAAGTATAAGACCTATGGCTTTGAGATCGTATCGGTATCGATGGACGACAAAGAGAACCTATGGAAAGAGGCTATAAAGAAAGACGGAATTCCCTGGATACAGGTTTCTGAGCTTAAAGGAATCAAGGGCAGTACTATTGCGGAAGCTTATTCGGTAAGGCAGTTGCCTACACTATTTCTGATCGATGAAAAAGGAAAGGTAATCCATCAGAATATGGACCATGAAGATTTGCTTAATTATTTAAAATCACGATATGAACAGTAAAAAGATTGTTTTGAAGAGCCTGGCACTGATCTGTGGGCTTTCATTTGCCCATGCACAGGAGAAGGCCGTTACGATAAGTGGGCGCTTCGTTGGGCTAGGTAACCAAGAGGTAAAATTGATTGATCCAGTGAAAGGTGTGGTAGCGACGGTAGCTGCTGCTCAAGATAGCTTTAGCTTTCATATCCCATTAAATGTTAGCGATCAACGCTTCTATACGATTCATGTACCAGCTTTGGGGGATTTGGGACCATCGATGAAACGTCCTACTATCTTTTTTATTGCGGGCGTAGATGGAACACGTGTTAATGCAACTATAAAAGATGGTAGTCTGACTGACGAGAAGATAATTGGTTCTAAGGCGATGGATGACTTTAACGCAATTCTCAAAAATCTATCAACTACCAAAATGATAGAAGCTTCATCTAAAACCTATAATAAAGCATTCAACGATTATAATACGGTTGCACAAACGGAAGAAAACCTAAAGGTTCTCAAAAGAGAAGGAGAGAAGTTGGACTCTATTTACAAATTGCAACGCGAGGAGATTATGCAAAAAATCGCCTCGGATAACAACTCTCTGACTTTAGCGACATTTGCATCACAATATGCCGCGCCTCAATCTAGCAAGGAGGGCTTGACTGAGTTTCTTTCAAAATTTGGAAGTCAGGTGAAAAAAGAAAGTTATTATCTACAGCGGTTTCAGTCTCACTTGGACAACTACAACCGGACGGAAATCGGACAGTTAGCTCCGAACTTCGAGTTGGCACAGTTGGATGGGAAAAAGGTAGCTTTAAATTCTTTTAAAGGAAAGTATGTGCTGTTGGATTTCTGGGCTTCTTGGTGTGGTCCATGTAGAAAGGAAATGCCACATGTAAAGGCGGCTTACAATCAGTTTAAGGATAAGAATTTTGAGGTATTCGCTGTATCTATTGATTCGAGCGAGCCCGCTTGGGAAAAAGCTTTGAAGGAAGATAATATGCCTTTTGTTCACGTTTTGGATAGCAAAGACGATGAGGGAGGTGCGAAGTTGCTGTATATGGTACAGGCTATTCCTACAAATTTTCTGATCGATCCAAACGGAAAGATAATTGCGAAGAACCTGCGCGGCGAGGAACTGGCTAAGTTTTTGGCAGCGACATTGTAGTTGTTGCTTTTTACAAAATTGTAATACGATAAATCGCAAAAGCCTTCCCTATGGGAGGCTTTTTTCTTTTTTGCAGAAAGTGAATATTAAGACAGTAAAAAGCCCCGATTATCGGGGCCTAAACAAAAAATCTACAGTAAAAATCAGTAACCCCTTATGGATATGTAGTCACTACTTTGCTGATCTTCCATCCATCTACGGATTGGACCAAAGTGATATAATCTACGCGGGTGAATGTTTTGAATTTCATTGTGGCTTTACCTACAGCAGAGGTGCCTGCCTGATCTAGTATTTCGTATGTTGTCTCACAGTCATATTTAAGCCCTTTGTTCGCTTTTAAGAATGTCAGGTACTCTGATTTGTTGGATATCTGGTTGTTTGCAGCATTGGAATATTGAAAATCAGTAGTGTATAGGTATTTATTGTATTGGATATTACCAGTGGATATCGTTTGAAGATAAGTCAATGCTATAGCCTTGCTATCCATTTTCTTAAGTGGGTTGGCTGTTTCTTTGGCCGAAGCATTGAATCCAAATACTAATGTCAATACTGTTGCGATGGTTGCGATAATCTTGTTCATGGCTGTTTTATTTTTAATTGTTGTCTTAATTGTTGATTCAAAGGTAGGAGAGTGGCTGTAATCGGGGAATGGTATTTCGACCAAACAATTTTATTTTTCGGTGAAACTTAAAAATTCTTCGGTAAAAAATTGAATATTGCGCTGTAACTTCTGCTGATCGAGATACGTGAGTTTGACGAGGGAGATTCTTTGGTGAGAAGCTAGGGAGGTAAAGGAGTTGCCCGAACTTTATGAGCAAGATGATGTATTTAATACTACATGATCAGAAAGCTTTTCCTAGGGTCTGGAGTGAGAAAATATAGCATGAGGGGCACAGATTAGGAATGAACAGTTTTCTCATTGCAGGGCTAAATGCAGTTTGTAGGGATTTAGCCCTGGCCTAAGGAGTACTTAATATTATCTGGACATCGCGTGGATGACTTGTACGTGGGACCGAAATGCTGCCCAAAAAGATTTAAACTCGTTGTATTTGATGTCGTACTCTTGGCAAGTCTGTCTTACGATACGATTTAGAGCAGGGTAGTGCACATGGCTTATCTTAGGGAACAGGTGATGTTCCACTTGATAATTAAGCCCCCCTAGGATCCAGGTAAGAACTATGCTTTTTGTGGAAAAATTGGCCGTAGACTGTATTTGGTGAATCATCCATTCCTCTTCGACTTTAGACTCGTCGATAGTTTTGAATTCTGTTTCTTCGACGACATGAGCGAGTTGGAATACGACGGCAAGACTCATACCACAGACTGTGCCAGCAATCAATAAGCCTATCAGTGTTTGTGCCCAGCCCACAGTATAGATCGGTATAATCACAAAGAGACTACTATGAAGGATCTTGCTGGTCCAAAAAATGAGTTTCTCTCGAATTGGAAAATGAAACTTTTCCGGTCTCATTCCCATCCGTTGTCTAAAATATTTTTCGTAATCCTGATAAAATATCCAAGCGAGGTAGGATATCCCATAGAGTAGCGGGAAGTAGAAGCGTTGGTAACGATGGTGTTTTTTTAGTTTCTGATCATGGTGTATACGCATGAATTTAACTTCAATATCGTGATCTTCGCCATCAATATTGGTGTAGGTATGATGTGCGATATTGTGTTTTAGCTTCCAGAAGTAGATGTTTCCACCTAATAGATTTAAAGAATAGGATAAAAATGTGTTTAGATTTTTATTCTCTGAAAATGAATTATGTCCAGCATCGTGCATAATATTGAATCCTATTGCTGCCCAATTGATACCAAACAAGATACATAATGTGATGCTTATCAGCCAATGTGGCTGAACAAAAACCAATATGCTATATAATAGGACGAAAGTTAACAGCAGAATACCTGCTTTGATAAAAATCTTTCGGTTGCCGGTCTTTTTCTGCGATGTTTCTTTAAAGTATTGATTGGTCTTTTCTTTTAGGGCACGGGAAAACAAGGCGTTTACATTGTTAAACTTGATTGTAGGCGTCATTGAAACTATAGTGGGGGTAAAAGTTGATTGCTTAAGACCAGACAAAATTATCTGGATGGTGTAAAAGTACATTTTTATGTTCATAAATCTAGGAGACAGTCGGTTAAAACACTGTTAAATATCTGGGCTTGACATTATCATGATAGTAGGATGGATGGCTCCTTCTCATTAAAATGCTTTTCTTTATCCCGATTTTTTTATCGAAATTGACTGCAGAATGATATGCAACAGGAAATAGTCAGATTAGAACAAGTCAATAAAGTCTATAAAACAGGAGATAGCAGCATTACTGCACTGAATACCACGGATGTCAGTTTTGAGACAAATAAGCTAACGTTGATTATGGGACCTTCGGGAAGTGGAAAAACAACACTACTTTCTATATTAGGTTGCATCATCTATCCTACAGCGGGTAAGGTGTACTATAAGGGAAGAGAAGTCACAAAACTGAAAGAACGGGAGTTAGCAGCACTGCGCCTGCACGAAATTGGTTTTGTATTTCAGCAATTTAATCTCATAGAGCCCCTTAATGCATTAGAAAATGTGATGCATCCGCTCGTTTTACAGGGGATATCCAAATCAGAAGCCCGAAAAAAAGCTGCGTTAGCTTTAGAAAAAGTGGGATTGTCAGACAGATTTATGAGCCTGCCTAAGAAACTGAGTGGTGGACAGAAACAACGTGTGGCGATCGCCCGTGCCCTGGTGACTGACCCGTCAATGATCCTTTGCGACGAACCTACAGCTTCATTGGATGCACATAGTGCCGAAGTGATTATGACTGAACTGAAAGAATTGGCAGAAGGAGGAAAAGCTGTAATCATAGTGACACATGATTTGCGTTTGCGTAAATTTGCGGACAAGACGATATATGTGGAAGAAGGTATAGTATCTATGAATCTTAAAAATGAACAATATTATAAGTAAAATATCGCTATTGAAAGTGGTGCTGTCTACTATGGTGGTTTGTGCCTGTTCACCGGGGGCTAAAAAATCGGAAGCAGATAAGAAGACTTCTATGGAAGTGCTGGAAGAGGTTAAAGATATACAAGCTGTTGGAAAGATCGTGCCCTCTGTCGCCGACGTAGTGATATCGAGTATGGTGGCAGGTCGTATTAATAAAATTCTTGTCAGTGAAGGTGATTCCGTGCGTATAGGTCAAGCGTTACTTGAGATGGAAAGAGGAGAAGCGGATCTAGATGTACAGCAGGCAAAGTTGCAGTTGGACCGTCTAGGTGCCGATCTAAAAGTGGCTCAGGAAGAAGTACGAAAAGCCGAATTAGTAGTGGACGAGCGTAGACAAAAGTACGAAACCTCCAGACGCCTGCTCGAACGGAATGCAGAGACTAAGGAAACGGTGGCTTTGGATTACTCGAGTTTGCAACAGCAAGAGTCAACATTAAAGGGGCTTAAGAAAAAATTAGAAAGTCAAAAGCTCGCTATGGCTGAACAAGGTATTGTCGTCCAGAAGGCTGCTAAACAACAAAAGGAGCTGCTTGTTAGTGCACTCGGGTCTGGGATTGTCAGTGACTTAAATATGTCCGTAGGGCAGCAGGTCAGCTCAAATGAAGAGTTGGGGCGTATTGTAAAGGTAGATAATCCTATTGTGGAAGCGGAAGTAGATGAACTTTTTGCCAATGAGGTGAAGATCGGACAGGAAGTGCTTATTTATCCTATGCCAAATAAACAGGAAGGAAATAGAGGAGTAATAATCTATGTAAATCCGATATTGTCCAACAAATCAATTTTTTATGAGACAGCGAATGAAGCTCAGGATCGCCGTGTACGAAGGATTAAGATTCAAATTAAGGACCGTACAGATTTGGTAATCAATACCAAGGTAGACTGCGTGATAAAAATCAGATAATGTTAAAGGTCGCTTTCAAGTTTATAAAATACGATAGAGCCAAGAGTATAGGTATCATTACAGCGGTGGTCATCAGTATTTTTCTTATTGGACAACAGTTGAGCTTATTGTTCTTCTTGATGGGACTGATGGGAAATCTAGTGGGCAATGCACCAGTAGGTGATCATGAGCTATGGATTATTGAAGGACAAAGCAAGAACATCAACACGGTAAATCGCTTAGACCAACGGTTGGTACAGCAAATCGGTAGTCTTAAGGGAATTGACGCAGCCTATCCTGTAGTACTTGCACCTGCACAGGCCACATTTTTGGATGGTAAAACGGCCTCCATAACGTTAGTCGGAGCAGCAGCACCTCATTTTGTAATGGGGCCTAACAAAGAGAAGATAGCAGAAGGAGCAATTGGTTCGTTAATCAATCCCAATACCGTGTCCGCTGAAATCTATAGTGAAAAGAGTTGGAATACGCAGTTGTCGCTCGATAAGCCTATTGAAATAAATGGCAAAGCTGCGCGGATAAGCTTACTTACCAAGGGGGCACAAGCCTTTGGTGCTAGTCTTATGTATACTACATTGGAAAATGCACGATCCCTAGCTAATTTGTCTCCTTCCGATATCAATTTGATTATTGTTAAATTAGATCCGAAAGTAGATAAAAGTGCTGTATTGGCAGATGTGGAGCAGCTTTTTCCACAACTACGCGCTTGGGACGCAAAGAAGCTACAGCAATCTACCGTGCGCGAAATTCTGATAACCTCTAATATGGGAATGAGTTTTGGTACACTCGTGCTCTTTGCGATGGTCAGTGGTTTTTTCATTATTGGTCTTACCTTATATTCCTCCGCGTTGGATCGTATTAAGGATTATGGTACATTGAAGGCTATCGGGGCGAGCAATGGCTATGTGAATAGACTTATTGTAGTACAGGCCTTTTTATATGCACTGATAGGTTATGCACTGGCTATGTTACTTCTGCTCGGATTTAAGTTTGGTGTACGTAACTCTGGGCTTATTATTGATCTTTCGTTAGGATTTTCTTTGTTTTTGTTAGGGATTACATTACTTATTTCTGTAGGAGGATCCTTATTTGCTGTTCGTAAAGTTAATAAACTGGAACCGGCCTCTGTGTTTTAATATGAGAATACTTGTTTACATATTATTCCTTTTGATTCCAAGCCTTTGTCAGGCTCAGTCTCTCAGTATTGAAGGCCTCTGGCAGCAGACGGAAAGTGGGATAGCCTATCGGCAACGGACATTGCAGATCGAAGTCCGAAAGCAAGAGTTAAAGGAGTTTCAAACGAACCGGATTCCAGTTTTTTATATCGACGCTAATTTACAGCGTAACTTGATCGTACCGACAACTCCTGTACCGGCCATCGCTTTCGATCCCAACGCTACCGACGGTGCAATAATCCCCCTCAAATTTGCGACAAAATGGTCTTCCAAGGCAGGTTTACAGGTCGAGTGGGATCTCTTTGATCCGAGACGGCGATTGGACGAACAACAGAAATCATTGGAAGTGAAGCGTGCTGAGTTGGATTTGCATCAGCAACAGGTGGATTGGCAGCGCGATGCGACCTTAGCGTACGCAGCGGTAGTTTTAGCGACGGAACAGTATGCACTGGCACAGCTGGATTCGATGGCTTATGAGGAGATTTTGCGTGTTATTCAGGTGCGTTATGAAGAAGGTAGGGAAAAATCAATTAACTATTTGACGGCTCAACAGGAGTTTGAACGAAAACGTATACAACTTCATGAGGCCTGGTCTGTATTGTTGGACGCAGATTTGGAGTTACGTCGATTTGCTGATTTGAAAGCAACAAAAGTATTGATTTCCAATATCGAAGATATTGTCGCTTTTGTTAGGAAGTATGATCCAGAGAATGTCGGCTTACTTGCTTTGGAACTGGACAGGAAGTCGTACGAGTTGCAACATAAGGCTCTGCGGAGTGGGTTGCTTCCTTCGTTGAAAGCAAACGCGTACCTAGGCGAGCAATATTTTAGTAATGAGTTTCGATTGGATCGTGGGAAGGAGTGGTATGGCAGTAGTTATGTAAATCTTGCTCTACGCCTACCGCTATCATCGTTTTTCACTGTTCGGCCTACTTTTGAAAAGCTTCGCATTCAGTCTGAAATCACGTCGCTAAAACTGAGGGAGGAAACTGACAGTGATCGGATCAGTTCGGAGCAGCAACAGGTCAAAGTTGCCGTTGCCCAATCCAAATTGGAACGGTTTAAAACAGTAATGCATTTAGCAGAACAAGTTAAACAGGAACAAGAACAGGCCTATAGAGAAGGACGATTGCTGCTGGTAGATCTTAACCTGTCTATCAATCAACTGAATCAAGCAAAACGGGATGTTTGGCAGGCGGGATATGATTTGATACGGACGCTTATGGAGCAATAGCGATAGATTTTTTAATCTGGTTTGCAAATCAGTATAAGAATATCCCTGTCGATAGAATCGATTTGGTAAACTGCATTTGCTTTAACAAACCTTTTGTCAAAACGTATGATATCACCGCTTATAGTAAATCTACCTTTGCTGTAGCTGCTGTCTGACGGAATTTTATAAGCCTCCCGGTAGGTCCTTTCATATTCCTTCCGGTGGCGCCAGGGATTAAGGTATTTGCGTGTCTTTTTGCCTTCATAAGTTCCTTCTTTCTGTAGGGAGATATCCAAGCTAGTCAACAGATCATAAGATTCAGTACTCCAACTGCTGTCGGGGATACTCGTACTTTTGTATCGATAGACTTGGCCCCAACCATATTTGTCTTGAAACCCTGATGTATTGGAAATTATATTTTGTATTCTATAGTTTTTATTGATACCGTACAATGTGTCTAGGTTCTTGTTTGCCGAAAATGTCCAATCTTCATAGAGGTAACGTTCAATTGGGATTTGTTCACCGACACGTTTGATATAAAGTGTATCTATATTGTCCAATGCCCCTTTTTGTCTCCCGCCACCGTGGCGTTGGAAAAAATCATTCTGATAGCTTTGATATCCCTCTTTTTCAATGTCAAGTGTAAAAAACACTGGTGGAGCTTCCATCGAGAGCATTTCAGTCAGTAAAAAACGGTTTGTTCGCTGTTCTTCGAGATAGAAATAGCCCTGCGCATCGGTTTCGGCTTCAGCAACCTTACAGCCTGCTACGGGGGTATTGTCATAGTTGTAGATATAACCTGTAATAGCGGGACGGCTGAGTCTGGAAATACAGGAGTTGAAAAGGCTAATGCTAATTACAAGACAGAATAAAAAACGAACTTTATGGGACACAATCATCGGCGTTTGCATTTAGATTGGATGTGACAAATATAATGCCGTTTGATTGATAGACAAAGAGAAGGAAGTTAAGGCTAGATTTATTTAAGACGCTATAAAAAACAAAAGAGGCTTATTTTTAACTATAATAAGTCTCTTTTGTGAAGTAAAAGATTAGTTTTGCGTTGCACTTGTGTCTTCTACTTTTGTGGCTTCGTAAAACTTAATCAGTCGCAAGTGGCCTGGGCATTTGGTGATGTCTTTTTTCTTCCATAGCTCGCATTCTAAGAATTGAATTTCTAAAAATTTGGGTACGTCTATCACCAGTTGATCAACACTGATCTGTACACGCTCAGGATACGTTCTATTTAATAATGCTTCTTTTAGTTCATCTATACTCATACCCAAAGATATTGTTTCATTTTTGAAAAGGAAAAGGTATCCGTGTATTAGTCCTGACGATTAAGTGAAATCACTTTTTTTGAGCAAATTAAAGTTAATGGAGAAGGAGAAATAATTGTTATCTTAGCGCCACTGTAGGTATCTGCTAAAAGTATCTATCAGGCAGTCTATCAGTAATATTAGCCATAGCGTGAGTTTAAAATACAAAGCTTTAATCATTTTTGTTTTCTTATCGATATGTGTCAAGCTGCTTTGTGCGCAAGATAGCAGAGATACGTTACGATATATTGATTCTGTAACAGTTAAGAAGAGTGTTCATAAGATTAATGGAGTGAATGTTTTAACGTTGAGCAGAGAACAGATTGAAGCGTCTCCTAAGATGTTGGGAATAGCTGATCCACTTAAAGCAATTCAGTTTCTTCCTGGCTTTGGAAATGGTGGCGATGCTAATTCTGGACTTATATATCGAGGTCTGTCCTCTGGGAATAACGGTTATTTCTATAATGGCGTACAGGTGCATAATCCAGCGCATTTCTTTGGCTTATTCCCTCTTTTCAATACGAACGTAATTAAAGAAGTCAATATATATAACGGTGTTGTCCCGGGGCGATTTTTCGGAAGGCTATCTGGTTATATTGATATAGAAAGCGATTGGGGGATTGGAGATACGACCTTGTTTAGAGGGGAGCTCTCGCTTTTTCATGGCGGCGCAGGCGTGCGGCTTGAAAGAGATTCAAGCAAGTTATTGGAGGTTTTTTGGCGCAGTACTTTCATGAATAAAACCTTATGGCCCCTGGTAGGAACAGTAATGGAGGATCAAAAAGGACTGAACTATGACCTATCTGATTTGAATGTGAATGTAGCGCATGTCTATGGGAAAAATAAATTCAAAGCTTTTTTGTACACCGGTAAAGATAAAGCCAGGTTTGACCTTTTTGAAGGTAATGTAAATAATGGGATGCATTGGGGGAATACGGTATTAGGATTAACCCATGAATTGGACTTGCGCGAAGGACTTCTAGTGGAAAGCAGCATCGGGTACTCTAGATATCATGCAGATGTGGCGCTCGATTTCCTGGGGGATGATTTTACTTTAGCAAACCGACAGCGCGCCTTAAGTCTAAATACTACACTTAGCTACCGGATTAATCAAAGTCGTGTAGAAACTGGATTTGTCTATGCTACCGATATACTGGAATCTGCTTTGCGGATGACTCAGGAAGAGTATGAAAGCGGAGGTAATCGGTATAACGATAGGCAGGGATTACTCAAGTACTTTTTTTCCGTTAATAACCCCTTGTCCGAAAGAATTTCGGTCAACTTATCCACTGCTTTATCTTACATTGGGGGTGATTTGGATAAGTTCCATTTTAATCCCGCATTTGCGTTGACTTATCGTCTTAATACCTATAGCTCTTGGTTTGGAGGTGCTTCTATAGCACAACAAGCAACGCATCATTTGCCTATTACGAGTATAAGCATTCCGGTTGATTATGTTATTCATAGTGGCAAGGATAATTCTAGTTCTAGCATGAGAGAACTTTCGACAGGGTACCGATATGCCAAAGGCGCTGTTGAATTTAGTGTCGATGGATATTATAGGTGGTTGTCTGGAGCCAAGGAATTTGATGGGCATATCATTGATCTCAATGATCGTAAGGATATAAACGGTGGTATTGTGGATGGAAGAGGAGTGACTTATGGTATAGATTTCTTTACTAAAGTATTATTCTTGAGGAATTATTTGTCTGTAAATTATTCCTTTTCCAGGAGCTTTAGGCAGTTTGACGCATTGAATAATGGTTTTTGGTTTCGGTATACCTTTGATCGGCCACATAATCTGAGTATTGTTAATGCCTATAAGCTCTCACCAAGGCTCTCTCTTTCTGCTAGTTATGCATTGAGTAGCGGAAGTAATTACACCCCTGTGTTGGGTATGTATTATTTTAACGAAACCCTAATAGGAGAGTATGGAACTAAAAATAATGCCCGTATGGATACCTATCACCGCCTTGATTTAGGGCTGGAGTATGGTTTGAAGCAAACTGCGAAAAGTAAACAAACCCTAGGCTTTTCCGTTATCAATGTTTACAATAGGAGTAATCCTATATTCAAGCACTTCAGTTATGAACGTGGTTACCTGGAGAATGACGGAGCTTTTAAAATGTCACAAAAAGATGGAGCAAGTATTCCGATATTGCCTGCTGTTACCTATACATTAGATTTTTTATGAGAAAGGTGTTTTTATTAATTTTAGGTACAGTTGCCCTTAGTTCTTGTATAAAGGAAGTAGAAGAGGAGGTCTTTGCTCCAAAGTTTGTTGTAGAAGGGGTGATCGAAGAGTCTGGATATCCAGTTGTAAAGCTAACGCATAATATACCGAAAGGATATATCATTAATAAAGAACAATTGGAGAATCTTATTGTGCGATGGGCAACAGTCAAAGTGTATAGTGATGCCGAAGAAGAGATATTGACTTTGGTACGTGATGATGAGGTGTTTCCTTATTTTTTCTATAAAGGGAGAACGCTAAAAGGTGTGGCGGGGAGAAAGTATAAATTAGAAGTGAAGTATGGAGATGTGGTGCTTCATTCTGAAACAGAGATTCCCGTTTATAAACCAGAGATAGATAGCGTCGGGTACCGCTTATTGTCCGAGGATAAAGTACAGGCCGTGGTGTTTGTAAAGAATATCGAAAAGACGGCACATTATCGGTTGTATACCAAATTGGATACACAGCGTAATTTTTACACCACAAGTCCTAGAGGGTTTAAAGCTGTCGATAGATCTGAGTCCAGTTACTCCGTTGCATTGATGCGTAATCTCTCCTTGCTGGATACTACAGCGTATAAATCGAGGTACTACAGTATAGGAAATAAGGTCGATGTGAAAGTTTCTAATGTGTCGGAAATGAGCTACTCCTTATGGACAAACTACACTCAACAGGGGCTTCAGTTCTCCTTTTTAAATTATTCATCAAATTTCCGTGGTAACATTGAGGGCGATGGAATCGGTATATGGTATGGCGCCAATTCGGCGGTAGTAAGACGAGTGCTACGATAGGATAGAGACAAAAAAAGTGCCCTCTAGGTTATAGAGGGCACTTTGCTTTTAATATTGTTATTCAGACGATTTCTTGAACTTTTTTATTAGATCATTGAAATCATCGATTAGGCTTTGGAATCCTGTGTTGCCAAAAGTATCAAAGCTTACTTTAGAGCCATTACCAAATACCAATAAAGCGTCAGTATAATACTCATGGAAATCTCCGAAAACATTTTCTCCTGCTTGGAATAACAAAGAAGCAATTTTTTCTTGTTTTTTCGTATTGACAACAATAATCTTGCTATTCTCGTTTAATGCTTTAGCAAGAGCTGCATTGTACTCTTTTTCGTCGTTTTCAATATGTTTAACACTACTGTTTACTTTTGCAAAGTCAATCTGTCCTGCCATTGTAATGTCTCTTACAACGATATTAGTGTTGGCTATTAATAAAAGATCTGCTAGGTCGGCCTCGTCATTTGTCAATTTATCAAACGAAATATTGTCAAATGTAGAATTTCCTGACGCCGCAATCAAAGCTTGTCCATTTTTAGCGAAAGTAAACTTAACTGTGGCAGCTTTGTTGTCGTTGTTGACTTCAGTTTGCGCACTGTAAGCGCCGATCGTCATCTTTGCCAGTGCTGATTTTGGGAGATTGTCACCATGGTAGTCGAATGTAGAATTAAGTTCAAGTGCTTTTTTACCTCCTATACTCAATGTACCTAGAACCGAGGCTGGAAGTTCGTAGATTCGCTCCACGTCTGTGTTTTGGGGCTCCCAATTTCCATTATTTTCTATATAGTCATATTCGATATCTTTTTGTGTGAAGGTCTTTCCAGCGTTTTTATAGGTAAAAGCAAGGACAGCATCATTGCTCTTTCCGCCTTTGGTAGAAGGGAAATGGAACTCTATCTTATCGTTTGATGCTGTTTTGTCCCAAGTGCCTGTCGTGCCATTGTATTTATAGATACCAAAAGCATTACTTAGTTTATAAGTTTCCACTTTAGAACCTAGACCAACAGCCTCAGACAAAGCTCCGCTAATCGCTGCAATCTTTTTTGTTGAGGTACCTAGTTTAGTTACAGCGGCTAATGTAGTAGACAATTCCAATTCAGGAAGATCGAGTTCGCTCAGACTTTCTAGTGCATCAAATGCTGTTTCATTCTGGAGACCATCAACTTGCTTGACCAAGTTTCTTCCCTCAGATTCAACAAATGCTTTGTTGGCTTCAACGCTTTCTTTGTTGTAAGGTAGTTCGTAGATATCATCCGGTTCTACTTCCGGATAGGATGATTTTTTACAGGCTGTAAATGTTAACGCACCTGCGGTAAGGATTAATAAAGTTTTTCTCATAATATGAAACTAGTTTGAATTTGCAAATGTACAAAAAAAAGTGTATAATAATATAACTCGTTTTTTCTAAAGGAAATGGATTACGAATAGCACGTAATAAGTAATTATAGGAACATAAATAGTAAATAAGTTGTGGTAGTTTTGTGTTCTTATTTTGATATAAAATAGACATGGATATAAAGGGAATAGCTGCACAGTTAGCGCGTCCAGTAGCGCTTAATGATTATATCGAGTATGGTAGCGTAGGGGCAGCTTTGGAAACAATAGTTGGAAATATTTATACTGGTATCAGTATCGATACCGCCTGTTCTCTTGGACACTGTGCCGAGCATGGAGCTATTGCCGAGATGTTAAAACATGGAGAATACCAGGTTAAAAGCATAGTAGCTGTTGATCGTTTAGGTAATGCGGTTCCTCCGTGTGGACGTTGTCGCGAGTTAATCGGACAATTGTCTTCCAAAAATAGAAACACGATTATCGAAGTGACTAATGGAGTCTTTAAGACGCTGGAGGAATTAACTCCTTTTGATTGGAAGGCCAGTGACGGAAGAGTTTGGTAGTATTATTATAAAGAAAATGAATTACAAGAAAGTCGATATCGAAGATTGGAAGAGAAAAGAACATTTTATCGTTTATCGCGGTGCTGTGAAATGTGGTTTTAGTCTGACTGTCAAGATAGAAATAACACAAGTGCTCTCCTTTATTAAGGAGAAAGGATGTAAATTTTATCCAACGATGATCTATTTGTTGTCTAAAGCTGTAAATAAACATCAAGAGTTTAGAATGGCCATGAAGGACAAGGAGTTGATTATTTGGGATGAAGTGCATCCTATCTATACCGTACTGCATACAGAGTCAGAAGCATTTTCCGCATTGAGCACACCTTATACTGTTGATTTTAATAGATTCCTAGACGATTACGCGGAAACTGCTGAAAAGTATAAAGGGGATTTAAGGTTTTCTCCAGAGGCACCTCCAGAAAATCATTTTAATGTCTCGGCATTACCTTGGATAGATTTTGATGGGTTCAATCTTAACATCGCGGACTTTACCGACTATTTTGCGCCAAGTTTTACTATGGGAAAGTATAAAAAAGTAGGAGATGAAATATTACTTCCATTGGCTATACAGGTGCATCATGCGGTATGTGATGGACTGCATGTCGCAAAATTCATTCAGTCTTTGCAAGGCTACTGTGATGATATCCCTAATCTATCTTAGTAGACTGTAATCCGTACTCTTTCCTATTAAAGTGTATTCCTGCATAAAGGGAATACACTTTTTGTTTATAGACCATTTATTTTGAGTGGACCGGGTTATTGAAGCTTATTGTAGGCCAGCGTGGTACGGGGAGGCTAAGAACGCGGATGAAAAAGAATAAGTAAATAATAGTTAAAAAAAATCATAAAAAGCAAAAACAATATCAACGTATGGTTGTTATGTTATTGTAGTTAGTATATCTACTGGTATTAACTATGAAAAACAATAAAACTGAGATTTAATTTAATTTTTTAGAGTGAGGTTGGGATGCACAGAACATATTGCGGTAGTATGTACAGTGTGTCTCCGGCTAAGGAATACACTACCAGAATAGGTACACTATTCTAAAACTCAACTTGGGGAGGTATAGAAGTCGCTTTCGTTACGATAGCGGCTTCTGCCATTTTATATGCTTTGTCCCTTGTAAAGCATTTTTCCAGCTAATATTTATTGTATAGACCTTAACTAATGCTTTTTTTACTTTTAGGCTTGCACTGCATGATAGTTTGATAAGAAGCCGTAAATGCAGATAAGCTTTTGTAGCCCACCATCAAAGCGATCTGACTGAGTGTATATTGTTGGGTATCTATTAATTCTATACTTTTTAATATCCGGATTAGTTGCGTGTACTTCTGAACCGTTATCCCAGTTTCCTGCTTAAATATACGTTGTAAGCTACGGACAGACATTGCTGCAAGCTCTGCAAGAATAGAGACATCAAAGTTGTATTTATAGTTTGTATTGATGTAATCACAGACCGGAGTCAGTCTTTGGTCTATAGGAATGGGGATTTGCAAAAACTCGTTTTCTTCACAAAAGTAGGGAAGACTATAGCACATCGCATTTAGAAAGGAGGTATGCTCTTCATCTTCTTGTAGTCGTTGATTCCATTTTGCCGCATAACGAAGCATTTCCTTTAATACTGCTGGCGCTTTAAAAACATGTATCTCTCCATAGAATGGATTTTCAGGTACTGTTTTGAATAATATAAGCATAAGATTTACCGTTTTGGCATTTGATGTCGTACGATGTTCTCTAGCTGATGGGATCCATATGACGTGATTTTGGGGGACGAGATAGATTTGAGTGCCGATATGGAAATATTGATATCCCTCTTCCACATAAGTGAGTTGGTAGCGTATGTGGGTATGCTCGTATTTATCATGTTCCCAATTGTTTTCGTACCAAATATAAGCATCGGCCGGTATGGCATCCACCCCTAAGTTCTTCCAATTCGCTATAATTTCGTTATCCATGTTGGCGTTTTGTATGTACTTTTTGGCAAAGTTAATAAAAATGCCATGACTAACTTTGCTTTTGTAATCCGAACAATATCGTCGGATGTCTAAAGTTAGTATAGAAATGAAAAATAAAGTAAGTCTGCTATTACTTAGTATAGCCGTGATTATATTCGTAGGAGGAGGTTTGCGTGCCCCAATAACCGCTGTTAGCCCCGTGTTAAGTGAGATAATAGAGGTTTTGCAACTCAGTAATCTGCAAGGGAGTTTGTTGACGTCAATTCCCCTAATTGTATTTGCCACCTGTTCCGTACTCGTCAGTAAGCTGGCCGTTCGAGTCAATATACATTACAGTTTGATCTATTCCCTCATTTTCTTAATTATTGGCCTCTACTTGCGCGTTTACGGTAATGTGCCTATGCTTTTTATCGGATCATTTTTTATCGGATTAGGAATCTGTATCGGCAATGTTACTACACCCGCGTACATCAAGAATCTTTTCCCTCAAAAAATAGGGATAATGACTGGAGTATTTTCTGTAGCGATGAATCTGACTGCCGCAACCGCCTCTGGCCTAAGTATCGCGATCGGAACGTGGAGCGGAATGGGGTGGAGAGGCTCTTTGGGAATATGGATATTTTGGGCCCTACTAGCGTTGCTAGCTGTTGGGGTGGAAACTTTCTTTGGAAAAAAAGAAACATCGACAAATAATAGCACTAAGAAGACGCAACAAACATCATTTAATGTCTTTCGCTCTAAACAAGCCTGGTATATCAGTATTTTCATGGGAATACAGTCTCTTGTTTACTATTGCCTGGTCGCCTTATTGCCTATTGTTTTGATTGACTATGGTATGGCTAAAGAGGAGACTGGCGTTGTTCTTTTGATTATCCAATTGGCTATGCTGCCTGTTTTATTTATCAGTCCAGTGATTGCGACCAGATTGAAGGACCAACAATGGATGATTTATGGAGTAGGGATATTGATGTTTATTGGCATCGCTATGTTAGTGCTGCTGAAAACTCAATTTATTTATTTAGCCTCTGTTATAATAGGTGTCTCCAGTGGTTTAGCATTCAGTCTTTCCATACTGTTCTTTTCCCTCAAGAGTAAGACCATGGATGGTACCCTTAAGATTTCTGGCAAAGCCCAGTCGGTAGGCTATCTTATTGCGGCTTTTGGGCCACCTATCTTTGGTATGATACACGATTGGGATAGCTCTTGGCAAAGCTCTTTTTACTTCTTGTTACTGATGATTGTCATTATGGTTGTATTTGGAAGGAAAGCCGCCAAGCCTCGTTTTATTGAAGAACACTAGGTGTTCTTATCCAAATAACCTTGAGAAAAGTGAGTTTCAGAGTTTGGGTTGTCGAATTTATCGCGATTGTATTCTTGGGATTTGTTCTTAGCGATAGTCAGTGACTGCCAGTCCTGATTACGGATTAGTTTCCCAATGAATACAATCTGCCCGATATGATAGGGATAATGGCTTAATTGACGATATATCGCTTCAGCTATGGTATGCTCTTGATTCCTAATTTTGACAGATTGCTCAATATTTGTTGTATCGATACCTTTCAAGGTCTGAAATAATACCTCCCAGGCCTTGTTCCATTCCGTGATCAGTGCTATCTTTTCGTATGTCCCGTCTGCGAATTCTTCGTCCCGATTGCGCCAGGATTTCTCCCCATCTTCTGTGAAAAAATCAGTAAAACGGGATAGAAGATTACCTGTTAGGTGTCGCATAAGCATGGCTACAGAATTGCTTTCGGTACTTATTTTGAGATTGAGCTCTTCTTCTGAGAGGCATGAGATTGCTTTTTCAGCAATCATACGATAGTATTCAAATTGTTTCGTTATTCCCTGTAATTCTTTTATAGTCATAGCGTTATTTTTTATTTGAAGTTTTGTGTTCTTTAGCAATGTAATTCCTATTGATAGATGAGCTTCCGATTAGTGCCGTATTATTAAGAGCAGGCCCGGCCTGCCGTTCGCAAACTTGGAGGTTGTTGTTGCAAGCTTTTGGCTAGGCTTCCAATTTGTTTAAGGTCTAATCGGAGTTGTTCTGACCAGGGCAAGCTGATACAGAGGCGTAAGCAGTTGTGGAATTGATCTTGTAGCGTGAAAATCCGGCCTGGCGATATACTTATCCCTTTCTTTAATGCATAATGGTATAGAGTCTGTGTATCAATCTCGTGTGGAAGCTCAAGCCACAACGTTAGTCCGCCCTGTGGGCGACTCACTTTTGTGCCTACAGGAAAGAAATCTGCAATAGCCAAAGCATAATGCTGGTAGTTCTCCTGAAGAGTTTTGCTGAGTCGGCGGAGATGATTGTCATATCGACCTGTCATTAAAAAGTTGGCGATAGCTTCATTGACGACAGTTACAGAGGACAATGAATGTACTAGTTTCAGCCGCAGTAATTTCTCCTTATACTTGCCGGGAGCGACCCAGCCTACACGATATCCCGGGGCGAGGGTTTTAGAGACCGAGCTGCACCATAGTACATTTCCTTCCTTGTCAAATGATTTGCAGCATCTAGGGCGTTCCGGACCAAAGTGAATATCGCCATAAGTGTCGTCCTCGATTAGTGGAATTTCATGTTTAGTAAGCAGCTCTACAATTTCTTTTTTGCTGGAGTCAGGCATGCAATAGCCTAGTGGCGTATTAAAATTGGGTACCAAAAGACATACCTTTATTTGAGGGAGTAGCTTTTTCAAAGCTTCTATTTCTATGCCATATACCGGATGCGTCGCGACTTCCACGACATGCAAGCCGAGGCTGACAGCCAGTTGTAGGATGCCTGGATAGCAGGGGCTCTCGAGTGCAATGGTATCACCAGGTTTGGTCAATGCCATTAGGCACAGCGACAAAGCATTCATACAGCCGTTGGTCGTAATGAGGTCTTCTTCCTTAAGATTTCCCTCCCAGGTCAATGAGCGTGCGGCTACCATTCTCCGTAACTTGATGTTTCCCTGTAGTGGTTCGTATTCGGAGCCACCTTCGCTTAGTCCACGTGTGGCTTGGATTATTTCCTTTTTTAGTTTCGCCAGTGGCAGGAGATTACCCGATGCTACCCCGATTGAAAGGAGGGTGAGGTCGTTACGGCCCATTGTCGAATAGACCTCATTCATCAATTCATCCGGTTCTCGATTCTGGGCGAATGGAATTGGGCTACTGGTCTCTGGTAGAGGTAACTTAAAAAAGGCCAGGTCACTTACAAAATATCCCGACTGTGGTTTGGGCTGTATCAGTGATTGTCCTTCCAGTTCTAGGAATACCCGTTTAGCCGTATTGATACTTATCCCATGCTGACTGCTCAGTTTTCGTACCGAAGGTAACTTTTCTCCGGCTTTGAGCACCCCCAGTTTTATCTTGTTGGCGATATTATTAGTGATTTCGCTGTATAGAAAGTCTTTTTTCATATACTGAGTTTTAGCGTGCTATGTTGGACGGTTCAATCCTCGTTAGCTACTCGTAATTAGTATTGTAAAGATAACTGTGTCTATTGAAATATCCAAAACTGTGACTGTGTTTATTTGTGTTTCTTGTCGATTTTTGTGTCAAAACAAATGAGTATGGCTGAATTATATATAGACAAAGTAAACAGTAGTACAGCACAGGCCTGGATAAATGGCTTAGTAGGAGTCGTGTTATTTAGTGGTTCGTTGCCGGCGACGCGGTGCGCTGTATTAGAATTTGATCCTGTATTTGTAACCCTTGCGCGGGCTACTATTGCAGGTGTATTGGCTCTTACAGCCTTGTTGATATTCAAGGAGAAGCGGCCAAGCAAAAAGCAGTTTGTGTCCCTGATTATTGTGGCGTTGGGAGTAGTTGTTGGCTTTCCTTTATTGAGTGCCTTGGCGTTGCAGCATATCACTTCTGCACATTCCATTGTGTTTCTAGGGGTGTTACCGGTATCTACTGCTGTATTTGCGATTGTCCGGGGAGGTGAACGGCCTAAACCTATATTTTGGCTGTTTTCGGCAATCGGTAGTCTGCTTGTTGTGGGCTATGCAATAGCGCAAGGAGGTACTGCATCACCTATAGGAGACTTGCTCATGCTGGGGGCCATTGTTCTTTGCGGGCTCGGCTATGCCGAGGGGGGGAAGCTGACAAAAGCCCTTGGTGGATGGCAGGTTATCTCTTGGGCGCTTGTTATTTCACTTCCTATTCTATTGCCTTTGTTCTTTATCTATATGCCCGCTTCCTTTGAAGGTGTCAGTATTGCCGCTTGGGGAAGTTTGACTTACGTTGCTTTATTCAGTATGTTTATAGGGTTTATTTTTTGGTATAACGGACTGGCGCAGGGAGGTATTGCAACGGTGGGGCAGTTGCAGTTGCTTCAGCCTTTTCTTGCGCTGGCATTGGCAGCCTGGTTGCTTCAGGAAACAGTCAGTATGGGCATGCTTGCTGTGACAGTAGGTGTTATTCTGTGTGTCATCGGAACGAAAAGATTTGCCAAATAAAAACTTCTATTCATCGTACATAATGAAAATAGCATTAGTAGGTTATCGAAAACAAGAAAAGTTTGCACAGGGCGTGCAGACAGATGAGGATGCAGATTTATTGCAGTTTCTTAAAGGTCGAGGTTTGGATGTGGTCACGACAATCTGGAATGACCATACCGTAGATTGGACTGACTTTAATATCATCATTATTAAGTCCCCATGGGATTATCATAATCATTTGTCTGATTTTTTAGCTTGGTTGGAGTCTTTAGAGATCAGCGGTGTCCGTGTGCTGAATCCCGTAGAGGTGATTCGTTGGAACAGTCATAAAAAGTATTTGCAGGAAATAGCCTCGAGAGAGCTTCCGGTTATTGCTTCAAAGTATCTACAGAAGGGGGAGTTTTTTAACGAGCAATTGTTCAATGATCTATATACTGATCGCTTGGTGTTGAAACCCTGTGTGAGCGCTGGCGCTCAAAATACGATAGTGATTGATAGCACGAATTACGAGAATTATCGCGACGATATTAATCTATTGTTGACTAACGAAGATTTCATTGCACAACCTTTTGTCGATGAGATTGAAGAAGGAGAGTGGTCTTTCCTGTTTTTCAATGGTGTCTATAGTCACTGTGTGTTGAAAACACCCAAGTCTGGAGACTTTAGGGTGCAGCATTATCATGGTGGTCGCATTAGCTATCCAGATCCTAATCCCATACATGTTGCTGAGGCAAAAAGATACATCGATGCCGTCGGGCAGCAAACTTTGTATGCCCGTGTTGACGGTGTGATTGTAAATGGGGGATTCCGGCTGATGGAGCTCGAGCTGATAGAGCCTTACTTGTTTTTCGACGGAAACGAGGCTCTTATGGAAAATTACTACCAAGCATTATTGGCTCTTATGATTCAGGAATAGCAATCCATATTTGAAATGTGTCTGTTTTCCTATAATACGTACCATCTTTTTCGTGCTTAGATCAGCTAACTTAGTGTTGTCTATAATTTAAGGTTGTTTTCTATTTTTTGAAAGCAATCTGTTTTGCAATTTCCTCGGTTCCGGTTGTTGATATGCATTTTGACAACCGGAGCTTTTCTTACGCTCTTTTTTGAAAATTTATCGTTTCGGTTCTTTTTTTATCAAGCGTTTTTCTTACATTAGCGACCTTTTTAATTTTGCGCCTAGAAATGTATCAGTAATGAAAAGTCCTGCTTACTTATCTTGGTTTTATTTTATTATATGAAAAAATCAACAAAAAAAGCAGCTATTGGCTTTATATTCATTACGTTATTGATTGATATTACCGGATGGGGAATTATTATACCTGTGGTACCCAAGTTAATCGAGGAGCTTATTCATAGTGATATCAGCGAAGCTGCCAAATATGGTGGTTGGTTGGGATTTGCTTATGCTTCTACGCAATTTATCTTCTCGCCAGTAGTCGGGAATCTCAGTGACAAGTATGGGAGAAGACCTATTATCTTGATTTCATTATTCGCGTTTGCTGTCGATTATATCTTTCTGGCCTTGGCACCTACGATCTCGTGGTTATTTGTAGGGCGTATTATCGCGGGGCTGACTGGAGCGAGTATCTCAACGGCCAGTGCTTATATTGCAGACATCTCGACTGACGAGGATAGGGCTAAGAACTTCGGAATGATTGGAGCAGCATTTGGCTTGGGTTTTATCATCGGCCCTGTCATAGGAGGTGTTTTGGGTGAGTATGGTGCCCGGATACCTTTTTATGCTGCAGCTGGCTTGTGTATGGTGAATTTTATTTATGGGTATTTTATATTGCCCGAGAGTCTTGATAAAGAAAAACGTCGGCCATTTAGCTGGAGACGCGCGAATCCAATTGGTTCCTTTAAGTTTTTGGGAAAGCATCCCGAAATATCAGGATTGATTGTCGCCTTAATCTTGGTTAATATCGGAGCTCATGCGGTACAGAGCAATTGGAGTTTCTTCACCATGTATAAATTTGACTGGACGGAACGGATGGTTGGTATATCGCTTGGTGTTCTGGGGTTAGTTGTGGGTTTAGTTCAAGGTGGTTTGATTCGTTGGACTACGCCTAAGTTTGGAGAGGAGAAGAACATTTATTATGGACTGACATTTTATGCAATAGGCTTATTGTTGTTTGCATTTGCGAATCAGGGTTGGATGATGTTTGTATTTCTTATCCCTTATTGTCTTGGTGGGATTTGTGGACCAGCACTGCAGTCTGTGATTTCTAAGAACGTACCATCTAATGAACAGGGAGAGTTACAAGGAGCTTTGACCAGTTTAATAAGTGCTACATCAATTATAGGTCCGCCCATGATGACCAATCTGTTTTATTACTTTACCCACGATGAAGCTCCATTTCAATTTTCGGGAGCGCCTTTCTTCTTAGGATTTGTGCTTATGGCAATAAGCGTAGTTATGGTTTATTTTGCATTTCAGCGTAATAAAGACAAAACGCTAGAAAACTAGTGATGAATAGAATTTATACTGGAAAAGGCTCGGTGACACCGAGCCTTTTTTATTGTGCTCCTTATTTTTACGACGTTATGTAGCATGATTGGTACAAGAAACAAAATAGAGAGGATAAAGAGGGGAAAACTGTGTTTTCGTTTCCTTTTCTCTAAAAGAATAACTTATAGTGACCAACTTTTTTGAAAAAATAACTGTTAAAATGCATGTCGGATTTTGTGGTTGAATATGTTTTTTATATCATTGTGTACGTAAACGTTTTTGATTAAAGCTAAATTTTGCCTGCATGAGTAAGCTGTTATTAGAAAATGGTATTCTGGTTTTTGCTGATTTGATTCTCGAAAAGGGATACCTCTATATTGAGGATAGAAAGATTGTTCATTTAGGACAGGGGACTCTGGATGTCGGTGAAGATGTACGCCGAATCGACTTGAATGGGAAGTATATTTCACCAGGCTTTATCGATATACATGTACATGGCGGTGGTGGTTCCGATTTTATGGACGGTACGGTAGAGGCATTTTTAAAAGTATCGGATACCCATGTTCGTTATGGCACAACGGCCATGTGCCCCACTACGCTTACTGCGGAGAAAGACCATATTTATACCGTGATGGATGTCTATAAGGAGGCTTTACCCAAAAACACCAAAGGTTCATCTTGGTTGGGGCTGCATTTAGAAGGACCATACCTGTCGATGGGGCAGCGTGGCGCGCAGGATCCTAAGTACATCCGCAATCCCGACGAAAAAGAGTACCGCGATATATTGGCCTATTCTGACCATATCGTGCGCTGGAGCGCAGCTCCAGAATTGCCGGGAGCATTACCTTTTGCTGGCTATCTCCAATCCAAAGGTGTGATTCCTGCATTGGCACATACCGACGCCTTGTTTGAAGAGATCTTAGAGGGATTCCAAGGAGGTTTTCGGCTAGCCACCCACTTTTATTCGGCTATGTCGACTATTGTCCGCAAAGACGCAAAGCGTTATGCCGGAGTCATTGAAGCAGGCTATTATCTCGATGATATGGATGTAGAAATTATTGCCGACGGTGTTCATGTGCCATCTTCGTTGATGAAACTCATTTATAAAATCAAGGGATCTAGACATATTGCCTTAGTGACCGATGCGATGCGTGCGGCGGCGATGCCGGAGGGACCTAGCGTATTGGGGAGACTTGCAGACGGCTTGCCGGTTATTGTCGAAGAGGGAGTAGCCAAGTTGCCCGACCGATCGGCCTTTGCCGGGAGTGTTGCAACAGCCAATCAATTGGTCAAAAATTACATGCAACTGGCCGACGTTCCACTTACAGAAGCTGTACGGATGATAACGGAGACTCCTGCTCGCATTCTAGGTGTCAGCGATGCCAAAGGTAGTCTACAGCGGCGCAAAGACGCTGACATTGTTGTTTTTGATGAAGACCTGGAGGTATATATGACCATCGTAGAGGGGCAGGTGAGGTATGAGCGCACTACGGCGTCAGTCTAATAAATTGAAGTGAAATAAATACCGGACTTTAGCTATTTCGGTAAAAAACAATAGATATGAAAAAGTATATATTAAGTGCTATTTTATTCCTTTTGGTACAAATTTGCGCCTTGAAGGCACAGGTGCCAGGGGATTTTACTGTTCGTGGGTTTCATTTAGACCTTCGTGTACAGGTAATGAAGATTCCTGCTCTAAAAAAGTTTGCCAAGCAACTCCACGATGGTGGGATCAATACCCTGATTATGGAATGGGAGGCTACTTATCCTTTTGAAAACCATCCGTTGATACCGAATCAATTTGCCTATACCCGAGATGAGGTAAAAGAGTTTGTTGCTTATTGTGAGGATTTGGGGATAGATGTCATTCCGCTGCAACAGAGTTTTGGCCATGTCGAATACATCTTGCGAAATTACCGCTACAAGGAATTGAGGGAAGATCAGAAAGACTATTCTCAGATTAACCCCCTTCGGGAGGAATTGGCCAGAGCTCTTTTTACAGACCTATACAAGGATATGATTAGCACGCACGATTCCGAGTACATCCATATCGGGGGAGATGAAACTTACCTATTGGGGCATTCCAAAGAATCTCAAGCGAAAGTTGCGGCAGTAGGAAAGGGGCGCTTGTATGGAGATTATATTAAGTTACTGTGTGAGATTGTCGTCGGTTTGGGCAAGAAACCTGTTTTATGGGCAGACATCGCGATGAAATACCCAGATGCTTTGCAAGGGATTCCCAAAGAGACCGTATTTATCGACTGGAATTACGGGTGGGATGTAAATATGTTTGGCAAGCACAGCAATCTACTGAATTCGGGCTACGAAATCTGGGGAGCGCCTTCGCTGCGCAGTCACCCCGATAATTATTTCCTAACCCAATGGGAGAAGCATTTTAAAAACATAAGAGATTTCATTCCACAGGCAAGAGCCTTTGGTTATAAAGGAATCATAATGACTTCTTGGTCTACGTCTGGCCTCTATGGAACCACTTGGGAGAGTCCTAAAGACATCGTGGAGCTCTATCCGATAAGACGCGTATACCCACTTTCCGGTTTTAATATTTTGATAGAGGCTTATTTTGAGTCGTTACGTTCGCACAAAGCTCTGGATATAGACACCTTTGTGGCTAGCTATGCAAAAAAGCACTATGGTTTTGGAGGAAATGATGCGACGAAATTCTGGAATGCTTTAAAAGCCAATCCTTATGAGATTAATCAAGGGGTGGTGAGTACTGCTTCGGTTTCCGTAAAAACGATGAAAGATAGCGCCGAGTGGGTATTGCGGGAGTTTAAACAACTTAAACCTAAGAAGAATAAAGACGAATACGAACACTATGTGCTGATGTCACAGATCAGATTGCGCTATCTGACCTACATGGAGGTAGAGATGCGCTTGAATAGTCCAGAGTTTACCTCAAGTGAGTTACCCGAGATGAAACGGGTAATTGCCACATTACGTCTCGAAAATCTAGATGAGGCATTTGCTAAGCTGAATAGTGATTGGATGTATAATGCCGAAATACAACAAGAAAATGAGCTTAGAGAAAGTAAGATAAAACTATTAGAGGCTCGTCTTAATAGATTAGGAACGCTAGAAAATATTTAGTCCTGATGGACATTGGTAGGTATCACTGTAATAACTACCTCTCAAAAATAAGGGGTGAAGGAGTGATGAATAAAAAAAATAGTAAGGATGAAAATTAAACTCTTATTGATAGTAACCTGTCTGATCTGGCAGGTAAAAGATAGCAAAGCGCAGACGGCTGGACAATCACCGCTTCAGATCAGCTGGCAGCCTTTGCTGAACAATTATGATGGCAAAGAGCAGGCTTTATCGGAATTGATTATCCGAAATGTCAGTGATAAGCCATTTCCGTGGCAAGGGTGGAAGCTATATTTTAACTTTATAAGATTGGCAGAACCAGTTGACAATCATCAGTCTTTGGATGTGCATCATATTAATGGAGATTACTTTTACTTTGAGCCCAATGTAAAAGGAAAGGTGTTGGCACCAGGAGAAGAAGTAAAGTACACGATGATTTCCAAATCGTGGGTTGTTAATTTTAACGATGCTCCCCAGGGCTTTTATCTGGATTGGGGCAATGGACAGTTGCAACAACTTCCAGCAGTCAAAGCCCTTCTTCCCAAGGATGAAAAAGTATTCTACAGAGTTGGAGGCGACCGGGAAATGAACGCACAGATGATCTATGATAAAAATGAACGTTATCAGTGGACGAAGCGACTGGATGGAGTTAGTATTCTGCCTACTCCGGTTTCTGTGCAACCGGGAAAAGGCAGTTACGACCTTGGTAAGAGCGTAACCATCAGCTATGAACCGCATTTTGAAGGCGAAGCCACGCTATTGGCAGAAGAGTTGGGGAATATATTTGGTTTGTCCTGCCGCATCGCTTCCTCAACAAGTGCAAGTAAACAAGGAATACAGTTGGTCGAAGATAAATCGTTGGAAGATGAAGCATATAAGTTATCTGTTGCAAAAAGCGGTGTTAAGCTTTCGGCCAGTAGCGGCGCAGGCATGTTTTATGCGATTCAGTCTTTAAAATTATTAGTAGATCCCACATGCTACGACCCTAAGAATACAAAGGGTATTACTTTGCCCTTCGTACAGATTTCAGATAAGCCTCGTTTCGGGAGCAGAAGTTTAATGTTGGACGTTGCGCGAAATTTTCAGACAAAGGAGCAGATTTATAAAATGCTCGATATGATGGCTCTTTACAAGTTGAATACCCTGCACTTTCACTTGAATGATGACGAAGGTTGGCGTTTAGAGATCCCTTCTATCCCTGAGCTTACAGAAGTAGGTTCCCGTAGAGGGCATTGGGAGGCAGGCAAAGAGAATGACTGGTTGCCACCGTCTTATGGTTCAGGTCCGTTCTTAGATAATCCACGGGCTAGTGGTTACTATACAGCACAGGATTTTATGGATATTCTTAAGTATGCACAGCGCAGACATATACAGGTTATTCCCGAGGTGGAGACACCTGGGCATGCTCGTGCCGCTATACAGGCCATGAATGTACGCTACCGTCGATTAATGACACAAGGTAAAGAGCAGGAAGCTTCCAAATACTTATTGCAGTCGGCCGGAGATTCATCCGTCTATAGGTCTGTTCAGAAATGGAACGATAACGTAATGGATGTGTCGCTCCCTTCGGTTTATATATTTTTGGAGCAGGTGACAGACGATATTATAGGGATGTACAAGCAAGCGGGCGTCGAACTGAAGACCGTACACTTCGGTGGAGACGAAGTTCCGAATGGTGTATGGGAACATTCTCCTGCCTTTGCAAACTTCAAGAAGGAAAATCCAGCGATTAAAGAGACGGCAGATCTTTGGGTACGTCATTTTGATATCCTATATAAGATGTTGAAAAAAAGAGACCTGCTGCTGTCTGGCTGGGAAGAGGTTGGTATGGAAAAAGTTATAGTAGATGGAAAGAAAAAATGGATTCCTTTTGCGGGATTGCAAGATAGTGATGTTCATTTAAACGTGTGGAACAACCTTGGTGGAAATGAAGATTTAGCCTATCGTCTAGCAAATGCAGGATACAAAGTGAAGCTTTCTTTCGTTAGTAACTTCTATATGGATATGGCTTATTACAAGCGTTTTAGTGAGCAAGGTTTCTACTGGGGTGGTTTTATAGATTTAGAGAAGCCTTTTAGTTTTATTCCTTTCGATTATCTGCACAACCAAAAGCAGGACTGGCTGGGAAGAACACTGCCTGATCGTGTGTTGAACGGAGCAGAGAAGCTAACCGAAAAAGGGAAGCAGCATATAGTAGGTATTCAGGCACTACTTTGGTCCGAGACCATCAAGGACGAAGAGCAAATGGAGCGCATGATATTTCCGCGGTTGTTAGCCTTTAGTGAACGCGCTTGGGCACAGGCTGGACCCTGGGAAACCGAAACTGTTAGTAATGGACCGAGTTATCAAGACGCTTTGAAAAAGTTTTTTGCTGTTGTAGGACTACAGGAGTTACAACGTTTACCTTTTCTGTATGGCGGTATTAGTTTTAGAATACCTACCCCTGGCGTAAAAGAAATCGATGGTAAGATCTATGTTAACATGGAGCTTCCTGGTTTTGAGGTGCGTTATGCAGCGGATGGCAATACTCCGGATAGGAATAGCACATTGTATACAGGAGCTATCCCATACAAAAGTAATTTAGTGTTTAAAGCATTTAATAAACATGGAGATTCCAGTCTTCCGATAAGCCTAGATGTCGAATCCGCCAAGTAGTACATCGGAGATATATCATAATAAGAAAGCCCCATAAAAGGGGCTTTCTTGTAGTATAATAATCTGGTTGTTTAGTTTTGCTTCCGGTCAGAAGAACCTCTGACGATTAGTTTTGTTTTGATGATGATCTCCTGATAGTCTAACACCTGCATTTCTTTGTCTTCTATTTGTTGGATCAGTATTTTGGCTGCTACTAGTCCCATTTCATAGGCGCTGTCATCGATGGTCGATATCTGCGGTTCTAGGATAGAAGAGATTGGATAATTACTAAAGCCGATGATTGCCGCCTTTCCAGGGATTGCGATGCCATTATTCCGAAATACCTTTAATGCCGCTGCCGCCGTATAGTCATTGGCACATACAATTCCGTCGGGTATTGGTGTGTTTAGGAGCAGTGCTTCCGCAGCCTCTTTACCTTCTTCGTAGGTCAGATTCTTCGTTTCCTTGACAAATTGCTCCTGAAAGGGGAGCTTATACTGTTCCAGTGCCTTTTTGAAACCTGCTAGTCTCGATTTGAAAATATCTACATTTTGATTCCCGGCGATGTGCGCCAGGTTTTTACAGCCCTGTTGTATCAGGTGAACTGTTGCATTATAAGAGGCTTCAAAGTCGTTGATAATAACCTTACTTGCTTTCAGCTGTTCACTGGTTCGGTCATAGAGGACTAGGGGTATATTTGATTTTCCGAGTTTTTTGAGATGCTCATATCGTTTTGTTTCCAGCCCCGGACAGATGATTACGCCTGCTGCAAGTGAGTTTTCGAGCATTTGCACGATTTCCGTTTCCTTAATATAAGAGTCATGGGACTGGAATATTGTAATTTGATACCCCTGCTTATAGGCGTATTCTTCTATACCACTGATTACTTTGGAGTGAAAATCGATGTCTATACGTGGACATACCACACCGATAGACTTTGTTTTTTTACTCCGAAAACTAGACGCAATAGGATCGAGCGAAAAACCCATTTCTTTGACCTTGTCATTGACTATTTTTTTTGTGCTTTCACTAATTGCCGGGTGGTTGGATAGCACACGGGATATAGTGGCAGCAGAAAGATTGAGTGCTTTTGCAATATCCTTTATGGTGATGCGTGCTTCCTTTTTTTTCATGTATACTTACTTCTTGATCCTACTAAGACTGATAAACTCATTATCTGCCTATTAGCAATTCGTACTGTTTTATCAGTTTAGGGGATGGATTTTTAAAAAAATAAATTGACCGAAGTTAATTCAAATTTTTATAAAAACAAATAAACTACATCATCTAGTTTTGTGCAATTGTTTGCATGGACTATTTTATTGTTTAACATTGCAAACGATTGTTTTGTTTATTTTTTAGTGCAAATGTTTGCATGATTTTTGTTTTTTGTCTACCTTGGCTCCGATAAACAACAGATGATATAAACTCAAAATCTGCATTATGATATTTACTGCTTACCATCGTAAATTTAAATGGAGTGCAAATGCGTTTTCCCTTACATTTTTGTTTTTTGCTCTGCTTTTGGTTATTCCAGAAGGTGCGTTTGCACAACAGAAGCGAATCTCAGGTAAGGTGATAGATGCCAGCACGAAAAAGGCAATACCTGGAGTGAGTGTGAAACTTACCGGGCAAGCCGCCGGTGCAAGTACCGATGACCAAGGTGCTTTCGTTTTAAACGATCTGTCCGAAGGGCAGTCTGTCGTGTTTTCCTTCTTAGGATACACCAGTCAGACCCTAAAGATTGATGCACGAACAACTTATTTGATTGAGCTAACTAGCCTCGCTACGGAGATTGAAGAAACCGTAGTTGTGGGGTATGGCCGTCAGAAAAAAAGAAACTTAACAGGTTCTGTAGTGTCTGTTGGCTCTGCGGAGATTGAAAAGACAACACAGCAAGATCCGATTTCAATTTTACAGGGAAGGGCCGCTGGGGTACAGGTTTCGTCCAATTCTGGAGCTCCGGGAGGGGAGATGACAATCCGCGTACGTGGTAATTCTTCGCTTAACTCTGGAAACAACCCTTTGTTTGTGGTCGACGGTATTCCGATTGAATCGAATTCAATTTCTGCGTTAAATGGTACTGAAGGTTCGGGATTAAATCCGTTAGCAGATATCAATCCCAATGATATCGCTTCCATGGAGATCTTAAAAGATGCAGCATCTACCGCTATCTATGGGTCGAGAGCGGCCAATGGTGTCGTTATGATCACCACCAAACGTGGGGCAGCCGGCAAACCTGAAGTTCTTCTTAATGCAACCACAGGTGTAAGTACACTTACGAGAAAACTAAGTGTCTTAAATTCACAACAGTATCGTGAGGCGGTATTGGATTCCTATAATGCCTTAACTAATCCAGAAGAACCTTATTACACCATTATTGACTCTTTGAATCCAATGAATAATGGGGATGTCGATTGGCAAGATGCTTTGATGCGTTCTGCAAAGCAGTACAAAGTAGATTTGTCTGTGCGTGGTGGTAATGAAGGTACCAAGTACGCTTGGAGTTCTTCTTACCTGGATCAAGATGGGGTGATTTTAAACTCGAACTACAAACGTTTTACATCGAGACTAAATGTCGATTTCAATATTTCGGACCGTGTACGTATCGGACAGAGTGTCTCGTATACCAATGCGGTAAACAACCGGACGAATGCGGGTGGAACGGGCAATTTAAGTATTATCCGCAGTCTATTGGTCAGACCTCCCAATATGTCGATGTACCTGCCTGATGGCTCCATCAATGGGTATATGATCGGACAGCGAAATCCAGTCGGCATGGCCTTGTATGCGACCAATCTTAACAAAAGTAATCGCATCATCGGTAGTCAATACCTCGAGATAGACATTCTGAAAGATTTGAAATTCAGAAGTAATGTCAATCTAGATTACATCGCCATGAAAGAAGATGAGTTTATGCCTTCTATATTGGATTATAGAGAAGGGTATAATACAGGAGCGGTCCGTACGTCTGGCAATCTGACTTGGGGCAACGAAAGTTACTTCACTTACAGCAAAAGCATTGCTAATGCCCATAATATTGGTGCAGTAGCCGGTATGAGTTTTCAGAGATGGCGATACGACCGCACTGGCCTAAACGGTTCTTACTTTGCCAGTGACGATATCCGTACCTTAAATGGCGCCTCTGTTATCTCCGGGCAAGACGTAAATGTAGCTTCAGAACATGCGATGCGCTCCTACTTTGGACGATTGACCTATGACTACTTCGGTAAATACCTATTAGAGTTTAACCTACGTGCTGATGGTTCATCTCGCTTTGGTAGCGACAAGCGTTTCGGCTTTTTCCCATCCGCATCCGCAGGGTGGCGTTTCGTGGAGGAGAATGGAATTAAAGATCTAAGCTGGCTTAGTGACGGTAAGTTGCGTTTTAGTTTAGGTAGTACAGGTAATGAGGCAATTGGTGATTACACTTCGCAGGGAGAGTTTACACTAGGGATGAATTACCTTGATTTTTCAGGAGCTGCACCTACCGTAATGCCCAATGCGAGCCTTACTTGGGAGACCACTCACCAATACAACCTTGGGTTAGAGTTAGGCTTTTTGAATAACCGCATTTTGTTCTCTACAGATGCGTATTTGAAAAAGACAAAAGACCTATTATATAATGTTCCGCTCCCAAGCACAACCGGATTCGAGTACGTAACAAGAAATGTCGGTTCTATCGAGAACAAAGGACTTGAATTCAGTTTGCAGACGCGCAATCTACAGGGACCATTCACTTGGAGTACCAATATTAATCTCAGTTTGAACCGTAACAAAGTGACGTCACTTCCAGAAGATGTATTGACCAATGGTTACATTCAAAACGGAGCCTTTCACATATTGCAGGTAGGCAAACCCATCGGTGTATTTTATGGGTGGCAGTTTGACGGTGTGTATGCGCGTGATGCGGATAATGTCAATGGACTTACCCATGGAGCCAGTGGACCTAAGTTTGTCGGTGGTGACCCAATCTGGCGAGATCTGAATGGTGATGGTATCATCAACGAAGATGATAGACAGATTATCGGATATGCTGAACCGAAGTATTTCGGAGGTATTTCCAATGACTTCAGTTATAAAAACTTCCACCTTAATGTATTCTTCCAGTACTCTGTAGGCAACGAAATATACAGTGAACTCAATCACCAGCGTAATTCTATCGTTAGGTACAACAACCTTTCTACAGACGCGCTATCGAGATGGCGCCAACAAGGAGATGTAACAGACTTCCCAAGATTGATTCGTGATGATCCGAAGCAATCCGACAGTAGAGTGCAAAGCAGATGGGTAGAGGATGGTTCCTATATCAAGTTGAAAAATGTGAACCTAAGATACTCCTTGAATCCAGACTGGGTAAAACGTATTGGTCTACGTAAAGTTGATGCTTTTGTAACTGGTACGAATTTGATTACCTGGACAAAATACACAGGCTTCGATCCAGACGTAAACTCCTATTCTGGACTTCGTGTAGGTCTCGACGAAGGAGCGTACCCACAGGCCCGCACCTTCATGTTTGGTTTAACACTTGGACTTTAATTTGTTAGTCATGAAAAGAACGTTTAAATATATATTTGGTAGTGCTTTAATGCTACTAATGGTTTCTTGTTCGGATTTGGATAAAGAGCCAATCAGTAATTTTTCGGGACAGGGATTTTACAAAAAACCTAGCGATGCTCAAGCTGGCGTCACCGGAATATACAATAGCATGCAATCCACCTTCCGTTTGAATTTTGCTTATTGGGGAGAGGGGCGCGCAGACAATGTGACGACCAAGCATTCTGGCGATCCGTTGGCTTTGCAAACCAATGCATTGACACCGATTATCACATCGGCCCGTTGGGATAGCTTCTACACCCTGATATCCCGCGCCAATTATGCGATAAAATATACCCCCGGAGTTTTCGGCGAAGGCGAGAGCCAATTGAAAAATGAGCTTTTAGGACAGGCACATGGACTACGCGCTATTGCCTACTTTTACCTAACTCGTATCTGGGGCGAGGTACCATTGGTCACAGAACCGTATGAAAGCGTAGATCAGAATGTATTCGTAAATAAAAACAGCACCCAAGAGGTGTTGGCCAAAGTGGAGGAAGATCTGCTATTTGCTGCCGAGAACAGCTCAAAAAGCTATTCTGGTGCCAAGAACCGTGTGATATTCACTAAAGGCACAGCTTATGCATTCTTGACGCAACTGTACATGTGGCAAAAGAAATACGATAAAGCTATTGAGATGGCCGATAAGTTGATGAGCGATTCGCAGTACTCCCTAGTTGCTATGAATGATTGGAACGATATCTTCGTCAAAGGCGTAAGTACGGAGAGTATCTTCGAAGTCGGGTATAACGAGGTGCAGACCAATGCGCTACGTATTCTATATGCCCTTGGTTCAGATAGCGACTATGTACCTAGCGGCAGATTCATCGCATCGATCGAAACTGGTGACTTACGTAAACCGCGTATTTATGATGTGACGGAGGCGCAACCGCGTAAGATATGGAAGTTTTTTGGACAGGGCTTTAAAGATGAAAGTCCAGAGCTATCATCCAATAACATTGTATTGACAAGACTGGCAGATATCATCCTTTTAAAGGCCGAGGCTCATGCTAATCTGAATCAGCCTACAGAAGCGTTAGATTTGTTGAACCGTATACGCAGACGTGCAGGTCTTACCGTATTGGATGAGGCTACTGCTATCAGTAAGTATAATAGTGTAGTTGATGCAATATTACACGAGCGTTCGGTTGAGCTTTGTTTTGAAGGACATCGCTGGTTTGACCTTGTGCGCACCGGTAAAGCTATTTCTACCATGAAGCCTATTAATGGACTATCCAATGAAGGCAATCTGTTGTGGCCACTACATGAAAGCATCAGGTTAAGAAATCCAAATTTGAAACAAAACGAGTTTTATAACTAAGCATATGAGAAAGATAAAATATACAATTACGAGTTTCCTGATGGGAATAAGTATGTTGGTCTCCTTATTTAGTTGCGAAATCCAAGAGAGCTTTGACTACGACCATGCCCCAGATAATAGTAAGTTGAATATGTCGGCTTTGGCCTACATCAAAAGCAATGATTCGCTGTCATTATTTAATGAGGCGATCGAGCGGGCTCAATTTCAGGCAATGTACGAAGAGGGAGGTGGACGAACGTTTATTGCTCCAAACAATCAGGCTTTCAGAACCTATCTTAAGGAAAACGGCTATAGCTCGATTGCAGCGATTCCACTTCCTATTTTGAAGAATATATTACGTTATCATACGGTAAAGGCTGAAGTCAATTTTAATAATCCCGACCTGGCACCTAGTAATAGACCTATAGCTTACAACACGGAGAATGGACAGATCATGTACCTATCTCATAGTAGTACTTACGTAGGGCTTATCAATGAGGGTACTAACAGACAATGGCAGATCCGTACATCCAATCTGGTACCGAACAATAGTGTGATGCATGTTGTGAATTTCGTGGTTTTTTATTCCGCACCTACAGGAGACGCGAATGCCGAGAATCCGAATTTAGTCCGGGATACCATTTTTGTGAAGCAAGATGCCTTTGTAAATGGTGGTGCCGAGTCCAATAAGAACTTTGGATTGGAGCCCTTACTAAAAACAAAAAACGTAACTAACAATGGGGATTACGATCGCAAGACCTTCCTGATGTTCGATTTCAACGACTTTAAGAAAGACGGTGTAGTTACCGACCTTCGATTAGAGTTGGCTGTAAGTTTTACAGCGGCTAAGGGAGTAGACCTTAATCTATTCGAGACTCCGAGTACCGATTGGAAGGAAGCATCGCTCAACTTTAACAATGCGGTATTCCCGACGACACCACGTATTGCCTCGATCAGAACAAGCAAGATTAACGTCTTCAAGTTTGACCTCACCGATTATTATAAGGCGGCAAATCCAACAGGATTGAAATCGTATATGGTCGATGGGCAGGCAAAGTCCGATGAGACCGACGAGTTTGGATCTAAAGAACACGCTACCCTGGCTACACCGATGCTGATTGCGACATTGGCTAGTGGTAATAGCCAGCTTGTACTGGAAGGTAAGAAAGATTTTGAAGTCGAGAATGGCGGTATGTATGTGCTTTCCAATGAGAACCTACTTGTCAGCGGTGCTTCGGCTGGAGACATTATCTATACGGTAGAAGAGTTACCTGCTTTTGGCTGGTTGATCAAAGGTGCTGAGGTCTTGAAAAAAGGAAGTCGCTTTACACAGCTCGATTTGGATCTCAAGAATATGGTCTTTATTCACGACGGTCAGACTGTGGGAGCAGGTGCTTTGGTACTGGCTGCTAGAGACAAAGCAGGAGCCATATTAGAGAATCTTAAAATCAATATCGCTGCAAAATAGTATGGGAGATAAAAATCGGATATTTTATATTTTTGCTGTTGTACTGCTTTTTATAAACTGCAGCAGTTCTTCATCCGAAATAGATCCTCCTGTAGTTCCTACTGACCGGCTTATTCAGTTTTCTGGGATAGACTGGGTGGTGCGTGCGAGCAAAGAGAAAAAAGAAGGACCGGGGCCGAATTTATTTTCGGCCTCGGACAAAAATGTATGGGTCGATGAACAGGGTAGACTTCATTTGAAGATACGGCAAGAAGGAGGCTATTGGTACTGCTCAGGTATTACTTCTAGGCGTTCATTTGGACATGGCAAGTATACTTTCTACGTCAACTCGGATATCACCACACTCGATAAGAATGTGGTTGCTGGACTCTTTACTTATCTGAATGATGAAGAGGAGATTGATATTGAGTTTTCTAAATGGTCGATTGCCGATAATCAGAATTCCCAGTTTGCATCACAACCCTCTGCCGTTGTTGGGAATAAGGAGCGATTCAATATACTCCCTGGCCTTGGGCAGACTACACACTCTTTTGATTGGCAGACCAAGCGCATTCTTTTTAAGAGTAGCTACAAGAACGCTCTTGGCGGAGAACAGGTTATTCACCAATGGAATTACGAAGGAGGGCATGTCCCCAAGGAGAAAGAGGAGAAGCTAAAATTGAATTTATGGCTTTTCAAGGGGCAGATGCCTTCTGATTTAAAGGATCAGGAAATCGTGATCGACAGCGTGCGTTTTACAGCTGCTTAGGTATCGGTTTAAGGTGTTGTATTGTTGTTGTTCTTTTTAATAAATAGGTATAAATATGCTTTTAGAAAATTTGAGAATTGATATTTCCGAGACAGCTCGTGAGGCAGGTGAGAAGGCAGGAAGGGCCGTCGAAGCTAAGTTGTTAGAATTGCAAGCGGTGCAGGATGAGATACGCGTTATTTTTGCTGCTGCTCCTTCACAGGATTATATATTAGGATATTTGAGCCAATCAAAACAGATTGATTGGTCTAAAATCGTAGCCTTTAATATGGATGAATATATTGGCTTGCCTAATGGTGCCAAGCAGGCGTTTTCTAATTATTTGGAGGACACACTTTTTAAATTTGTGACACCTAGAGCCAAGTATTTTATCAATCCTTCTGGTACGGTAGATGAAGAGTTGTCCCGTGTTACCGCACTGATCGCCGAAAAACCTATTGACGTCGTGTGTCTTGGTATAGGGCAGAATGGACATATTGCATTCAATGACCCGCCCGTTGCAGATTTCAATGATCAGCAGGTGATCAAAGAAGTCGAGTTGGATCAGGTGTGTCGCATGCAGCAGGTTATTGATGGTTGTTTTGTTGACATCAACCAAGTGCCAACTCATGCATTGACATTGACTATCCCTACAATTATGAAGGCTTCCAGTCTGTATTGTGTAGTGGTCGGTGAGCATAAGGCCGAAGCGGTAAAGCATACCATATCCTCGGAAATAACTACACGTTGGCCGTCCACGATATTGCGCGAGCATGCCGATTGTCAGTTCTTTTTTGACGAGGCGGCTTGTCCACAAGTATAAGTTTCTAGTTTAAATGTGTTTTTTAAGTTTAATGCATAGCTCTTCGGAGCTGTGCATTTTTATTAATGACTTAAATTCTCAAAACCAGACCAATTAATGGGGCATCTAAGTTAGTTTTTAATTTAATGATTTAAGTTGTTTTGAACGTATCAGAGTTAAAAATCCACTTGACTATATCAAGTGGATTTTTATTCATAGTTAGTCTACCTGGTGATAGACTAGAGTTTTGAGATTCTTAACAAATAGTGGTCTTCGCTATTTCAAGTAAGATTTCAGTTGCTGGATTAGCGCTGTTCCATCACTAGGACGTAGGGCATCCCAGTTGACGATATCGCCTTTGTCGTTTACAATGAGATAACGTGGGATACCGGTGAATTTCGGTACCTCCTGGTTAATACCCTTATGTAAAGCCTCACCGGTACGCATGTTAAGTCCCTTCAGCGGAAAACCCTTAACCATTTCTTTCCATTTTGTATCTGCTTTTTCATTGTCAAGGGATAAATATAATGGAGTGAAGCCAACTTTTTCTAGTTCATCATGTAGTTTGATACTGTACTGTAATTCCGCTTTACATGGGCCACACCATGTCGCCCATAAATCTACATAATAAAACTTGCCTTTGATACCTTTCATGAGTTCCTTCAATGAGGTGTAATAATCTACATTTTCCAAAAAGATTACACCAGGAGTATCAATCAATAGTTTAGCATGATAGTCTTCCACTGATTTTAAGGCAGGGGCTAGGATAGGAGTAATCTTGCTATTTGGGAATTGTTGTTTAAATTCTTCAAAATTTGTTAGCCAAATAGCTTCATTTTCATTGTTTCTCAATCCTAGGATAATGAAGTTTGCCCAGGCACATTCGAGCAGCTTACCCTTCAATAATGGTTTTAATTTTTCAAGTTCGGTCAGGGCCCAAGGCGTATTATTGTTCTGCTCACGGGGGTGACCGATGGACAATAGACTACTGTAGCGAGACATCAATCTGGTGAAGAAAGGCGATCTAGCCCAATCCTCATCGACATCACTATACATTTTCTTCCATGCAGTCACAAACTCAGGGGCTACTTTTGAGGACGATTGGTCTTCACCATACACCAGAGGACGGCAGGTAAAGAAAAGATCCGTAGACCATAGTAAGCGATAATACATTTCGGATTCAGATTTTAATACCTTAGTAAATTCCGGATCGATATTTCCTTTATTGACAAGTGTTAGAATAGCATTATTGTCCACTTGTCGCATACTATCCAGTTTCAGTAACCGCCCAGATACAGTCGGGGATCCATCCAGTTCTTCAAATCTTGAACGGGTATTATCTGCTGTAATACGATTGTACAAATATTGTCCATCAGCATTTTCTCCTTTGATAGCGAGTTCTCCGTTTTCCAAGAAAGAGATTTCGGCACGTTGTCCAGGCCGAACAATTAGTTTTGCCTCTCTGTAGTCGTTGTGTACACTTATTATAGATGTCCCATCTAATGGGATTTGCTGTGTACTATAGAAGGAACTGCTGTCAAGATTAAAGTGTCTGTTGTTACCATCGAAGTAATACCCTTCAACTGGAGTTGTAACAGTTACCATCGGATTTTTGCTGTTAGGGGCATGAACAGTAAGTGTCATATGCCCTTTTTGGGCAAAGGAAGCGGAGATGGAGCCTATGATTAAGGCTCCGGATAATAGATGTTTAAATGCTTGCATATAATAAAACTATGGGTTTTGTATAATACCGTCAGTAATAGCTGGATCTGGTATAGAGAGAACATATCTAGGGCTACTCGGCGTTAATTCGATAAATGTTCCATCGCTCAATTCATGTTTAGCCGTAAATCCAAAATCAGGGTCGCTGTTGAGACGGCGCATATCGAACCAGCGCAGCCCCTTAAAGAGAAGTTCTCGTCTGCGTTCTTTATAGATGATATCGAGTACAGCATTCTTATTTGTGCTTATGATAGGTTGGTAGACTTCAGCGGCAATCCTGTTTTTACGTAGGAGATTCAATGGAATCAGAGCCTCAGTTAGCTGTCCGTTGCGTGCGAGACCTTCAGCCTTGATTAAGTGCATTTCGGGTGTAGCGGGACCAGCACTATATTCGTAGCTGCTATAACCCATATACATGTATTTTTTGTCCCATTGGGCATAAGGCTTACCATTGGAAATGTAGCTCGGGACAAGGTTGATACGACGCAGGTCTTTTGGTTCAAACAATAATTCAGTTTCTCCAGCTATGTATTGGAAAGCCATACCTCTGGTATAGCCATAGTATACTATATTGAGATTTTCAGGCTGTTCAATAGGCCGTGTAAAGATATGACCATTTTTAGGAGTGTAGATAGCCGGACCTTCTTCAGGTTGAAAAACAGCATACTGGGTATTGTAATCTACTAGTGTGTTATTTATTTTGAGAGCTTCTTCTGCAGCTAACGCAGCCTCTTTGTACTTGTTCATGCTCAGGTAGGTACGAGCTAGCCAGCCATAGGCACCTGCTCTATTGATTTCGAAGTTTGTCAATGAAGTTACAGGTAGGTTAGGAATACCTTCCTCAAACCCTTTTATAATGAAGTCAAAAGTTTGTTTTACAGTCCCACGTGTAGGTAGCTTTTGAGTGATATCATTACTGGTCACTAGAGGTATACCTGAATCACTTGTTGCACTGGCCTCGTTATATTGTTGACAGTAGAGATTAGCTAAGTAAAAGTAGCATATTGACCGACCGACCAATGCCTTAGCTTTTGCAATTTTTTTTCTTTCTTCGGTTGCGCCCGTAGCCTTGTCGATACCATTTAAGATAGCATTATATTGATAGATGGCGGCATACATTATGTTCCAATAAGAATAGTAGGAATAGTCTTCGGGTGTTGTGTAAGGTTGTGGTAGCCAGAAATACAAGCGATAGTCAACCTCCTGGATACGATTGTCCTTAACCAACTCTGGATTGTAAAAGTCGTCTGCAAGCTTTTCAATGCCGTCTGAAAGTAATTTGGTCATTTTAGCATTGTTCAATATACGCTCATATTCTTCCACAGTCTGTGGTATCACATAGCCTTTTGGTTTGATGTCTAGGTATTTCTCACAGGAAGAGAGTAATAATATGCCTATTCCCGCTAGTGTCGATAATATCTTCATTTTCATGTTTTTTCCGTTTGTAAGATTAAAATTTAACATTTACTCCAAACGCAAATGTCGGTGATAGCGGGAGTGTACGCATTCCTCCTTGGAAAGCTTCAGGATCTATTCCCTCCTTATTGCTACTCCAGGTCCATAGATTCCGGGCTTGGGCATTGAACTGTAAGGCTTTGATATACTTCTGACCTTTCCAGTTTTCCATCGGAAAATTGTAGGTGAGGATTACTTCTCTAAGTTTGAGATAGTCCGCTTTGAATACATTTACGTCGAGGATATTGCGATAGTATGTATATCTATACCAATGTGCATTATCTATTATTACATTCGGGATATGCGTGTTGTTTTCATCTCCCGGTTTTTGCCATGCATTTGCCAATCTACCATCTTTAGAGTCGATACCGTAGTAAGGAGATGGCATGTTCTGACGCATGATATGACCCAGATAAAAGACAAACATGGCGTTTAGCTCAAAGTTTTTGTACTGGAAATTATTAGTAAATGCACCATTGCTTACAGGTCTTCTATTGCCTGAGTAGTAGGCCATTTCCATATTGCTCGTAAGGCGATCTGGTTCGAGATTGCCATGTTCATCCAGAATCTGCAACTGTCCTTTATCTGCCGTCAGGCCTCCGTAACGGATACTGTACATGGCGCCATAAGGCTTGCCAACCACATAGGGAGTGCCCGAAGCCATGCTACGCGGATTAGTGTAAGCTGAGGCTAAGGCAACTTTGGTGATCTTATTGCGGTTATTGGCAAACATAAATGTGGTTGTCCAAATAAAGTTTTTGTTGCGTATATTCTGGGTACTGAGCTCTATCTCAAATCCATCATTATTCATGCTTGCGGTATTTATGGAAGCGGTTGAAAAACCATAAGTAGGATTGATTTCTTCATCCCCAAGCAAATCCTGACTACGTCGTAGGTAGTAGTCGATCTTTCCGCTGACTCGGTGATCAAATAGCGCAAAGTCTAAGCCGAAGTTCGTAATCGCTGTCTTTTCCCAGCGTAATGCATTATTCTCCGGATTGTAGATGTCCAGACTTGGGAGTTTTGACCAGTAATTGATATCGGCCCTAGCAATCATGAAGGGGCCTGAGTTTTTAGGAATGTTCCCGTTGGTACCATAGGTCGCTCTTAAAGACAATCGGTTGAATGGCAGTTGTTTCATGAAGTCTTCCTTGCTGATATTCCAACTCAATCCCGAAGACCACATTGGACGGTATAAATATTGAGGATCGGTACCAAACATATTGGTTTGATCCAGTCGGATACTTCCTGAATATACATATTTACCTTTATAGGTATATGAGGCATTTGCAAATGCAGAAACAAAGCGATCTTCTGTATAGGCAAAATTGTCATTAATAGGAACGCTCGGCTTTATTCCTGATATATTTGATAATACCGGCGTTACGTAATTTAAGTTCTCGTGATCAATTTGCACAAATTGCAATGTATTGTCATCATACCCGTATTTGGTGATTGCGTTTGCAGAGGTTATTACTTTTTGATTCTCTAGTCCCAATATTCCTGCTATTTCGTGATTACCAAAAGCTTTGTTCAGTTGCATTGTGCCGCGTATTACGTGGCCTGTAAAATCGGAACGACTTTCATTCAATCTTCCTCCTTGTGGGAGATTGTACTTCGGTGACTTTAAGGTTCCATCTGGGTTTGTTGAGATACTTCCGTCAGGATTGAGTGTTGGAGAGGTATAGTCGTTAATCAGTTTGACCAGATTAGCTTGGTTGCGGTGTGCATAGTTTTTTTCGTAAGCATTACCTTTTTCCAGCTGATAGCTCAGATTGAAATTGATACCATCGAATAATTTATAGTTGAGCTCAGCCTGTAGTCTTTGCGCTGCACGTCTAGCATTTATCTCGGTACGGTCCAATTCCAACAAAGGATAATAGGCTTCATCTTCTAATCCCCAGGCCCGTCGTTGTGCAATGGTGTAAATATTACTATCAGATTGTCCAGAAGAGCCTGCTTGCCTGTTCATACTCAAAGGATTCCCGTTATTGTCTGTTATCATATCATAGGGTTTGAGCCTAAATATTCCCATAGCAGATACTGGTGCTCCACGACTGTTTCCAAAATTGAGGTTAGTATTAATTCCAAGTTCCAGCTTCCGGCTAATCTGAATTTGAGATTTGAAAAAGAACGTATGGTTTTTTCGGTTGTCTAATTTGTCATAATCACGACTGTCCGAATAATTGTACGAACCATAATACTGTACTTTATCCGAACCTCCATTAAGTGATAGACTATGGTTCTGTACAAAGGGGGATTGCATCAGCAGGTCTTTAATCTGTTGTGTATTGTCTAAGTTTTTCAATATTCCTACACGCTGTCCAAATTCCTGTGCTGTAATCCTACCGGTCAACGAATCTAGGACCAGTTGTGCATATTGAGATATTGGTGTCCCTTGCGTACGTACGCGTTGTTCAAATTGGGCTGTTCGAGGCACTAACTTACTCTCTATATCAATATCATCAGCTGATGAAAGACGATTGAGGTAGCCGATATTAGGTTTCGGTTGGAACTGAAAACTATTCGTGTATTGAAATTCAGTGCCCGAGTTTTTTCCTCTTTTTGTCGTGATGACGATGACCCCGTTGGCAGCACGGGCTCCCCATATCGAAGACGCTGCGGCATCTTTCAGTACCGTTATGCTCTCCACATCATTCGGATTGATGGATTGTATATCTCCTTCAATGGGAAAGTTGTCAACAACAATCAGCGGACGTTTTGTGCCAAATAGTGTTGACACACCACGTATAGTAAGACCATCTTCACCTTTGTCTTGACCATTGATCATCATCAAGCCTGGTACCATCCCTTCAAGACGCTCAAGTACATTGGTTTGTAGTTTGTTTTCTATTTTTTTGCCTGAGACCACATCAAACGCTCCTGTCGCACGCTCCTTAGATATACTTTGGTACCCCGTATGTATCAAGACTTCATCCAATTCCGAGTTGTTACTGCTCAAGACGATATTCCCCATCTGAGACTTGATGCTGACCACTGTACTTTTCATCCCTACATAGGAGATTTGGAGTTTGGTCAGATTATTAGGGATATTATCCAGACGAAAGTAACCATTTTGATCTGTCGAGGCACTGTACTTCCCATCGAGTACCTGTATACCAGCTCCTACAAGGGGATTGCCATTCTCGTCTATAACACGCCCAGTAATGCTACGCTGGAGATTGTCATCCCCCTTAGACTGTATCACAATAGTTCTATTCTTGATCTGATACTGAAACGGTTGCCCTTCGAGGCAGTATGTCAGTATGCTATGGATACTGGCATTCTTCATATCAATCGTAATAGCCGGTACATTGTCTATTTCTTTGCTGTTGTAAAGAATATCAAAATCGCTTTGTTCGCTTAATTTTTGGAATATCTGGGTTAGTTTCAGGTTTTTTCCAAAAATGCTTACCGTCTGGCCACTAGTCTTAGCTACGACCTGAATTAGACAGATACATAGAAATAGAGAAACCAATTGCATTTTCATAAGAATGTGTTTTATAGCATTGTGGTCAAACTTATGCTTGTACGGGGTGCGCGAAAGCACAGGTTTTAGTCCAAAACTTAAGTGCATAAGTATCCTGGACAAATGTTTTTTTATACTTTTGTTCATAATAAGGTTTTAAAAATGAGTGTTTACGTCAAAAACTTGTTGTAAGGCCTTGTTTTTCTATCGGGGGTGCTTCCAACACCTCCGATTTTCATTAAGCCTATAATTCAATTAAGGCGCTCGTTCCATCGTATCAATTGTTGTTTGTTATGATTAGTTTCTTCTTTACAGATTTATCGTCCAATAGAACTTTAATTTCTCCTGTCATTTCCAAGATCTCAATTGCCTTTTGCAGGTCTTCTTTACGGGATATCCTGCCACCAAATGTGAGCTGTGCTACACTAGGGTCTACGGCAATTTCTACATCATACCACCTCGATAGGCGTTTAGCCAATACATCGAGACTTTCATTCTCAAATTTGTAATATCCCGATGTCCAATCTATGGAAGCAGACCGTTCTATGGAGTTGAATGTCAGTTCTCCTTTTTTATTATCTAATGTTACTTTTTGACCAGGTTTTAGGATAATGGATTCTCGTTTCCCGGATAATGCCTGAAGTTCGACCGATCCTTCGAGCAATGTTGTATTACTGAAAGAATCACCGTCGTAGGCAAAAACATTGAAATTAGTTCCCAGAACCTTGATTTTTTGCCCTCGACTGTTTACAATAAAGGGACTTTTCTCTCCTTGCTTATTAAGTAGCCTGTTGACTTCAAAGTAAGCTTCTCCATTGAGCGTAACGATGCGATTCTCATTCGAGAAGTCACTTTTAAACACTAGAATAGAGCCAGCATTTAGGTGTACCTTCGTGCTGTCAGGCAGTATAAATCTGTATTGACTGGCAGGGGGAGTGACTATTTTGACTTCCTGTGGAATAGCTGTTGATAGGCTGCTGTAGTATATTTCCCCGTTATTGTTGCGCTCTATAGACATTCCGTTGAGACTCGCCTTTTCGCCCAATTCTAGCCCAGATAGGTTCAGGCTGTCCCCGCTAGAGGTCAGGATGTACGCCTTTTCTTGATCCAGTAATACAATTTTTTCTACGATAGCAGGAGCTTTTCTCAAGTAGCGTATGCCAAATAGCAAGGATACAGCTACAGCGATAGAAGCAGCTACCGTATACGGACTTTGATACCATTTAACAGTTTTAACTTTCGTCTGATCGAATAGTTTCAATTTTATTGTATCCAGATTATGTGCGAATGTGGCTTCATCCAGTTCTTCCGAAGTAGCACTCAAACCCTCATACCAAGTTTCTACCAGCTTCTTTTCCGAGGCTGTACAGCTACCTTCTAGATACTTTTTCAAAAGAAGATTACTTAATTTCGTATTACGCTTCATAAATCTATGGGGCTACAGTGGTCCCTTTAGTATAGTAGTCTTTTATAAAGGGGAGAGGGGGTAGAAAAAAAATAAAAAAATGTTATTTGTCTCTACTATCGATAGTGGGACAGTGTGATTAAGATCAACAGAAGAAGTGTAACCCCTAGGTGTATACGTAATCTTCTGAGAGCTTGTTTTATATGCGAACGTACCGTATCTGTTGTAATCCCCATTTTTGCAGCGATCTCTTCATGACTAAGATGCTGCTCCCGGCTCATTAGATAGACCATGCGCATTTTTTCGGGCAATCGACGCACCTCTTCATTTATTAGCTGTTCCAGTAGTGTGCTACGCACCTGATGGTCAGTACCAATGTAGTCCTTCTGTAAGAGGTAAAGGTAGTTCTCAAGCAATTTTTCCGTTTTACTTTTTTTTGAGATATGATCGATGATTACATAGCGCAGTGACTGGAAAAGGTACGCCTTCAGATTATTAATGTTTGCTTTCTCTCGGTTTTCCCAAAGGCTGAGAAATATATCGTGAATTATATCATTGCATAGATCGGAGTCAGCGAGTCGCTTAAAGGATGTTCTGTAAAGAATAGCACTATACTTCTCATATATGGAGTTAAAAGCAGTCCTTTCCGAACGCTTTAGTCCCGATAAAAGCTCCATGTCAATGCTGAGGTCCTGCGTTTCCAATGGTTAGTGATTAAAATCTTACAGTTAGTTTTGACAAATATACAAGAGTTCTCTAGATTTTAGAGAGGAGGTGTGTTTTTTTAGCAATGTGAGTGCACCGATTTAGTTTCAGGTATATGCATTAGGAAGTATACGTAGGAAGGATTCCACTCCTTATTACAATCATTTCGAAATGTTCATCCGAAATCTAAAAAAACACGTACCATGCTAACACAATTTTACTGTTTAGTCGTTATTAATATAGACAGGTGTTCTGTTAGATTTATTTAACACAGCTTTAAAATGTAATTATGGTAAATGAAATCAGATTGTATATGTTTCAGACGGGCGTTCTGAAATGTAAAGAGAACAACATCAAAATGAACGCATCTCAAGACCCTTACGAAATTCCCGTTCCTTGGTATTTGATAACACATCCTAAAGGCAATATTATTATTGATGGAGGAAATGCGGTACAATGTGCTACTGATCCGGTAGATCATTGGGGGGATATTACACAGGTGTATTGGCCCGTTATGAAAGAATCAGAAGGGTGTGTTAATACTATTAAGCAACTAGGTATTGACCCATCGAGTGTTAAGTATGTGATTCAATCTCATTTACATCTAGATCATACCGGGGCTGTAGGGAATTTCCCTAATGCAACACATATTGTTCAGCGAAAAGAATATGAATACGCTTTCACTCCCGATTGGTTCGCGGCAGGCGGTTATATCCGTAAAGATTTCGACAAACCAGGGCTGAAATGGCAGTTTTTAGAACTTGATTATAACGATTCTTACGATGTATACGGTGACGGTGTAGTTCGGATTATTCCGACGCCTGGGCATTCTCCGGGACATTGTAGTTTTATGATTACACTCCCTGGTTCCGGGTCAATTATCCTAGCGGTAGACGCCGCTTATACTACGGATCATTGGGATGAAAAAGCATTGCCTGGATTTTTGGCTTCGACAGTTGATTCTGTACGCTCTGTAAAGAAACTGCACGAATATGCTGACAAATATGATGCCTTGGTGGTTACTGGGCACGATCCTGTCAAATGGGATGAATTTAAGAAAGGTCCACATGAATTTTATAATTAATATCAAATTATGATGAAAACAAAAGCGGCCGTCCTTCATCAGGTTGGAGGACATAAGAGGCCATATTCTGATTCGAAACCATTGAAAATAGAAGAAATAGAACTTGGGAAACCGGGTAAAGAAGAAGTGATTGTGCAGGTCAAAGCAGCAGGACTATGTCATTCCGATTTATCTGTAATCGATGGAAATCGGCCTAGACCTATGCCTATGGTATTAGGGCATGAAGCTGCAGGAGTTATTGTCGAATTAGGGGAAGATGTAAAGGGGTTTGAACTGGGCGACCATGTCGTTTTTGCGTTCTTGCCTTCATGTGGTCATTGCGAATACTGCATGTCGGGTAAAGCAGCGCTTTGCAACCCGGGCGCAAAAGCAAATAATGAAGGCGTTTTGCTGAATGGAGACATCAAAATAAAGAGCCAAAGTGGCGAAACTTATCATCATCATCTTGGTGTTTCAGGGTTTGCCGGATATGCGATCGCTTCGATTTATTCGCTTGTGAAAATTGATAAGTCTTATCCTTTTGAAATAGCTGCTCTTTTCGGCTGCGCTGTGATGACAGGAGTCGGGGCGGTCGTTCATACCGCACAAGTACATGTAGGAGAGTCTGTTTTGGTAGTCGGATTGGGAGGAGTGGGCTTGTCCGCTATTTTAGGAGCAAAGGCAGCGGGGGCCTCCAAGATAATTGCAGCAGATGTTAGCCACTCTAAACTTGATGTAGCCAAGGAGTTTGGAGCTACTCATACCATTAATTCGGGGAAGGAAGGAGCGCTTGAAGAACTAAAACAGGAAATTACAGTAAGTGGCGTTGATAAATCGGTCGAATTTGCTGGAGCTATGCCTGCACTGGACTTTGCCTTCAATGCAACCAAAAAAGGCGGGGTCACTGTAACTGGAGCATTACCCCATCCAGATGCGCGCCTGAGTCTTAACCCTTTGACTTTGGTTGGACAAGAAAAGTCCTTGAAGGGTTGTTACCTAGGTAGCTGTGTACCTTCTATCGATATACCAAACTTTTTAGAACTGTACAAAAACGGGAATCTTCCGGTTGATAAGCTTATCACACATCGCCTAAAGCTAGAGGATATAAACGAAGGTTTTGAAAGATTGGCCAGTGGGGAAGCAATCAGGCAAGTCATTATTTTTGATTAAATTCACCTCCAAAATGAATACGTACAAAGAATTATTATTTGATAGATCCTTCGTCAATGGAGAATGGGTAAATCAGGGGACGGCTAGATTTGAAGTTAAAAATCCTTTTGATTTATCTGTTATCGGAGAAGTCCATGACGAAGATAGAAGTTTTGTTGCCAAAGCGATTGATGTCGCTCATGCCGCTTTTAGGATGTGGAAATCGAAATCGGCCAAAGAGCGAAGTGCTATCCTGTTAAAATGGTTTGACCTTATTCATCAGCACAAAGAAGAGCTAGCCCAGATCATGACCCTAGAAAGCGGTAAACCGCTAGGCGAGAGCAGAGGCGAAATAGATTATGGTGCTGCATACATCCAATGGTTTGCCGAAGAAGCCAAACGAAATTATGGAGATGTCATCCCAGGGTTTACTGCAGATAAGCGTATAATAACACTCAAAGAACCCGTCGGTGTTGTTGGTGCCATTACTCCCTGGAATTTTCCGCTAGCGATGATAACCCGTAAAATTGCACCAGCTCTTGCTGTAGGTTGTACGGTTGTTGTTCGTCCTAGTGAGGAAACACCCTTTACTGCACTTGCCATAAATTATCTGGCCGATTTAGCTGGATTCCCTAAAGGGGTGTATAATACCGTTGTCGGAACAGATGCTTCCGAAATGGGAAAAGAGCTTTGTGAAAACAAAAAAGTCGCTAAAATATCCTTTACGGGATCCACAGCAGTTGGGAAGATATTGATGACGCAAAGTGCCAGTACACTCAAAAAAATGAGTTTGGAGCTCGGAGGAAATGCACCGCTTATCGTCTTTGATGATGCAGATGTAGATCTGGCAGTAAAAGGAGCCATAGCCGGAAAATTTCGATTTGCGGGCCAGACCTGTGTCTGTGTCAACCGAATTTTGGTTCAGGAAGGAATCCACGATTTGTTTGTTAAAAAATTTACAGATGCCGTCAAAAAACTGAAACTTGGGAGTGGGCTGGATTCCGAAGTCAACATTGGACCACTTATCAATCAAAGAGCCATCCGACGGATGGAAGACATGACACAAGATGCGCTAGCAAAAGGTGGTAGTGTCGTAGCAGGGGGGAATTCCCTAGCACCTCAGTTTTTTGAACCTACGATTGTCGTCAATGCAAATGAGTCTATGGAATTTGCTCAAAATGAAATCTTTGGCCCTATTGCACCGATATTCAAATTCAAAACAGAGCAGGATGCCGTACGAATGGCTAATGATACTATTTACGGATTGGCGAGTTATTTTTATACAAACGATCTAAACAGAAGCTGGCGAGTTCGTGAACAGTTGGAATACGGTATTGTCGGCATCAATGAAGGGCTTATTTCCTCCGAAGTTGTTCCTTTTGGAGGTGTTAAAGAGTCCGGACAAGGTCGTGAGGGGTCTAAGTACGGATTAGACAGTTATGTAGATATAAAGTACGTCTGTATCGGTAATGTTAGTTAGCTCTTATGGATTTCTGTAGTACCAGTTAGATTAGGCTCTCCTTTTTATTTTTCCTAAGGAGACCAGAAATCAATACTACAGCATAGGCAAACATAAGCCAGGCGCCAAAGGTTTTACTATATATCCCAGGCATATTCGGAAATACTATTTCAAAAAACTGTATACAAAGGCTGTCCATTAGCATACCCGGTAAAACCATAATGACGGCAGATTTTATACTTTCGAGATTGCCTAACTTAAATTTGTTAAACAGCCAGGTAGAGAGGAAACCTAGTGCCGGTATGAGTAGGATGTAAAGACCGACCATTACTGGCACATTTTCCACAATGAAAAAATGATGGCCCGCTATCCTAAATAATGCTGTTGCCGACAGCCATACCAAAAAGCCTACGATGAAACTAACAAACAGATAATTTCCTTTACGTGTTTTCATTACTAATGAGTTAATTTTCAATTGAAATGTCAGACTCAAACATACATAAGTTCGCCTTTACAGGCAATATAATTGCATTATAATATAACAGCGATTTTTGTAGCTTTTTCTCATCCACTTAGATTCTTTTATAGAGAAAATAGATTAAAAAATACCTCTTCCGGTTGGCTTTATAAGGCATCTGTAAGCTACATTCCATTTAGCCACTATTTTATCTTTGTGTAGGTAAAGCCATTGTTTTGTAAGAGTAGGTCGGTTTACTTTTTATGTTTCTTAACCATTTATTGTTTTGTGTAACCGAATTGTAGGTTCTGTTGTCCAATAGTCAGAAAGATCTCAGAAGAATATGAGCATTGATCGGATATTACAGATATATAAGCAAATAGATGGATACTAGTAAAATTAAACTGACTGGACTTTTGATAAACATTTACCTCTTGTTGTTTTGTGGGGGGACTTTTTGTCAAGAAAAGGTCGAGAATAGGATAGAAGAAAGGAATAGTACGACTATTGTCGGCTGTACGATTGATTCTTCACAGCGGCCAGTGGCCTATAGTACGGTCAGACTATACCGCTCAGGTAGACTACTTGGGACAGTTGTAGGTGACCACTTTGGTGCGTTTATTCTCACTATATCAGAGATTCAGGAAACCGATTCCTTAAAAATATCCAAAGTAGGATACAGAACCCGGCAGGTGAGCATAAACGAGGAAATCGATGATGATCTTTTTAAAGTTGTCATGGTGCCCGAAGATAATATTATGGAAGCGGTAGAAGTTATAGGTCAGAGAAGTCCCTATCAACGTTTGGCCGATAGAACGGTGGTACATGTCGAAGGAAGCATACTTGAAAGCGGTCTTTCCACTTTGGACTTACTACAACGTTCACCAGGCCTTTGGGTGGACCACAATGGAGGTATTAAGATCCGGGGTAATCAAGGAGTGCTAGTTATGATCAATGATATCGTTCAGCGTATGTCATCCGACGAACTAGCCGAATATCTACGGATGTTGCCATCTGAAAGTATTAAGAAAATTGAAATCATTCCCAATCCAGGTGCAGAATACGAGGCACAAGGGAGTGGAGGTATTGTTCGGATACAGCTCAAAAGAGGAGTAAACGATGGTGTAAAGGTGCAGTTATTGGGGCGTTACAAACAGCAGGTACACGATCCCTACATTAATGGAGGTACGTTGTACGAGTATAAGAACCGAAAATTTTTCCTGTCAGGTGCTATTGCCTATAAGCTTGACAAACAGCGATATTCCAGTAATCATCAGATATCATATCCAGATTTATCAGCATATAAGTCTGATACCAAAAGGTTTCGTGATATCAAGGGGTATAACGCCCGCATTACCAGTAGCTACGATATTAGTGATCGGCAATCTGTCGCATTGCAATCAACCTGGGCACTTTCACGTTCTGATCAGACATTTTATACCTACAACACACATTTTCTCAAACAAGATACGCTCAACAAGATCAGCTATAACCACTGGCTTAATAAACCCTTTATGCTCAACACCACTTTAAATTATAGCCTTGTTTTAGATACATTAGCGTCTACTTTAAAATTTAGTGCAGATCACCTCTTTAGCGACAATAAAGAGTCGAATGAATATCGTATCATATCGCAAGGAGCCCCCGACGTTCGGCAATACCATAATCAATCACCCAATCGGACAAATATTTATAGTGTACAGGGAGATCTTAATATCAATCATAAGGCTAATACCAGTTACTCATTCGGCGCTAAATTTGTGGGCACAAGTAGAGACAATATCGTAATAAGAACTGACAATATTGATGAGCAATGGGTAGAAAACCCATCATATAGCAGTCGGTTTAGTTATTGGGAAAACATTGTTATGGGGTACTTCACCTTTAGCAATAAGTTTGACCGATTGTCTATCAAAGGCGGACTACGTGCTGAGCAGACCTTCGTTCGTGGATTATCACACACGAGCTCTCAAGAAGTAAGACGAGATTATCTCAACCTTTTTCCTTCAGCTTTCTTTTTATATGAAATTGGAAATAGATCAAGCTCATTACACTTCAACTATGCCAAGCGTTTGCGTCGTCCATCTTTCAAAGATCTTAATCCCTATACCTTACAGATTGATGATTTCATCCTCATTCAGGGTAATGAAAATCTTATTCCAGAATATGTACATCGCTTAGAAGCAGGTATCTCTTTCAAAAATGGTATCAATGTGGATTTATTTTATTCCAATACACAAAATAAGATCGTCCAGTTTTCCGAAAGTATCGGAAATCAGATGATAAAACATAAAAGCATAAATTTCAAGAGCGGTACGGATTATGGGATCAATACATTTATACCAGTCAAGATCAGTCGATTATGGAATATTCAAAATAATATATCTTATTATCATTCAGCGTTTAGCTACCAAGAGATTGAACGGTCTCAAGCGGTATTTGAAGCAGGAATATCTAATTTTTTAAAAATACCAAAGTGGTTTGATTCAAATATTAATCTAAGTTATCGTTCGGCCTATTATATAGGTAATACGAAATATGCAGACCAGCTTTACAGCAGTCTGATGATCTCTCGGGCTGTATTAGGGGGCAAAGGTAAGTTATCATTTGTTATTGATGATATTTTTGATACTGCGCGGGAGCGCGAATACACCGATTATCAAGGTACTGTTATTAATTTTTATCAGAAACGCCCTACCCGGATATTCGGATTGAGTATCTCGTATACAATACAGAAGGGTAAAAGTTTTAAGGAAAAGAAAGTATCCCAGTCTAATCAGGACGAAGCAAATAGGATAAATTAGACGCTAAGATTGAATTTTATACAGTGAAGTATTTCATGTTTTTAACTTTTTAATTATACATTTAGCGTCAGCTAGAATACGGAGACTTCTTTGTAAAGCTATTTCGTGTTAGTTGTAAGCGTTAATATAATATCGAGCATAAATGAAGAAAGGTAAATACCTCATTATAGGAATATTGATACTTGTAGTAGTAATGGCAGTTGGATTTTTTATATTTCTTGGTGCACTAAGTGGTATGGGCAATCCTACAGGAGGACGGGGGCCGGATTACCCTTATTTTATCACGACCGAACCTACAAGTGTTAAAAATATTATCGTGCCGAAAGGAACAAAACTGACCTACGAAGAGCAGTTCTTCAAGGAGGGCCAGCAAGATAGAATAATGAACGAAAAAGAGCTTATCTATATAGAACTGCCAGAAGGTCAGACGATAGATTGGGGCGGTGTTCCGGTATATATGTTTGTCAAGTTTTTTAATCCTGAAATGCTTGGGTTCTCTGTATATGCAGATTTTGACAAGTTAAGCGACGACAAAAAAACGAAGTTTTCAGAGCTCTGGCAAAGTTGCCAGAGTGACTTAGGTGTTCTAGTGGAAAATACAAATGACTGGACCTTTAGTACCCCAAATATTGTTGATATTACCAGTTGTGGGGTGAATTATCAGCGCTATTTCAAGGAGGATAGGAGACAACAACAGTTTTTAGATTCATTATATAGAGAGTTCAAAGAAATCAAATTTTAGTTGTCCCAACTTTTATTGTAGAATTTCTAAATGCTTTGCAAAAAGTAGAGCAGAAAGAGGTAGGGCACATTCTGCTTCATCAAGTGCGCTTTTGGGTGGCATAGGTCAAGTCATCCTAGCTTGCCAATGGCCTTTGTTTTAATATAGGATACCCACAATTTGCATAGATTATCTTATTATTGTAGTAGCTCTATTTCGGTATTACTTAGAGACACTACTAGTATTAGAAAAACTATGGCAAACGATAGAAAATATTTGATTTTTGAAGATGTAAAGAATGATTCCTCTTTACGTAATATATTTGACGAGTGCGTAGGGGATATTTTAGAAGATAAAGCGAGACTATCAAAAACGCGAAATCAGTCTGGATATCCATCCTATGAATGCTTTAGGATTCAAGGCCGCGAAATATTAGTTAATGCTGCGTTTGAGTATTATTTATTTAAAATAGGCGGTGCCGATTTTGATTACGATATAGCGGTTTTATTCACTGAAAAAATGCGCAAGCTTTGTGGCTGGAGCTGGGATGTAGACGTCACCCTGCGCTATTGGGTAGAGCGTACCGTTCGGAATCCGTTTTTCGAGGAGATCAAAAACGACGAAGGTTATCGTGAGTGGAAGCTCAAGGCCGGCGAACCCAGCTGGGAGCTACCAGAAAGCTATTTAAGATTTGCATGCTATATCGCAGTCTGTAATGTAAAATATAAAGGGGGCGATGGGCAGTATCAAGCTGGGGAAATATTTAAGATCGTTACTGCTCTCGGTAGTAAGTTGCCCGCGGATTTAAAGAAGAATGGTTCAGGAGATCTGCCGCTAGGAGTGAGGCAATATAAAAACGACATTGTAACCTGTACAGCCAATGATGTATTTGCTACGATCAGGATCAGCGTAAAGGAAGAGAGTGAAGAAGCCTATCGACAGGTACTAGATTTTCTATACCAACTGTTATCCTTTGGTTTTCCCGCTTCCTACTCAGTCAAATTCAGTAGTCCCGAAAAAACATGGCTTCCGATCAAATCCCTACCGAAGAAAGGTATTCATCAGCTGTTTGCTAATGCAGTAAAATGGCCAGCTCTATATCCTAAGATCGAAGAGTACGCAAAGTTAGCGATGAAAGAGTTTGAATGGTACAACGATCTAGAAGCGGAGTACTGCGCTATGCCCGGAACCTTTGCCGTATTTGCATTAGGCTTATTAGGCGAAGCCTATCATCCGCTTGTTTGTGATTATCTAAGTACTTGCGATGGAGAGCACCAGAGTGTGCAAGGTGATTTCGTGCTTGCTTACATCGAAAACTACGGCTTTACAGAAAAAGGCCTTGAATTATATAATCTGTGCGACCAGAATATCCAACACTTACCTAAAAAACTGAGTACCCTTTATGCAAAGCGAAAATAGGGGACAATAGTTTTCTAGGACTTTACTTATTAGAATAGATGATGTATGAGAGTAGGTTTTTTTCAATATGCAGTTGTTTGGCGCGATAGGGATGCCAATTTATCTTATATCGAGTCGAGAATAAAAGGAGAGAAATTCGATCTATTGGTACTACCCGAGTTGTTTACAAGTGGTTATGCTTATGATGACAGAGAAGAGTTACTTCCTTTTGCAGAAGATTTATCGAGTAGTCCTACAGTAAAGTTCTTGACCGAATTAATGCAGAAGTGTGGAGGTTACATCACAGGAGGTATTCCAGAACTTCATGATGGGAAGCTGTATAACTCGTCGATTCTTGTAGGTTCCGATGGATTAGTGGCTTCATACCGAAAGATCCATGTAACAGACTACGAAAAAAGAGCTTTCACAGCTGGTAGTGAAGTGATTTGGGGACAATGTCAAGAAGCAAAAGTAGGCCTGACCATCTGTTTCGATGCTTGGTTTGCCCCACTTTCTTCTATACTGAAAGCGCGAGGCGTTGATATTATCTGCAACTCTGCAAATTTTGGAGGCGACGTTACGCCGACAATTATTCCCGTTCGGGCCCTGGAAAACCAGTGCTTCTATATCAATTGCAATCGAGTCGGAACGGAGTTTTTTGAAGGAGAAGAAGAGGCCTATCGTGGCGAAAGTCAGATTGTTAGTCCTGATGGGAAAGTATTAGCTAAAGCCGATAACAAAGAGTCATTGACCTTGATTAATATAGATTTGGCAGAGGTTAATCATCCCGCATTTGGTAGTTTGATTGCCAAAGATTTTGAATCAGAACACCATAAATATAGAGTGGAAATTCAAGCCGAAGGATTATAGTATAATTTATGAATAACTATGCTGGGACTAGGAGTCACTTTTGGCTTTAGAAAAAATTACGATATTTAAACATGAACGATAGAATTGAACTCAACACTGTTCCTTTATTTCCGGCTCTAGACATCAAGCTTATAGAGCTACTTAGATCTCTTAAGAGGAACGCTTCTAAATTAGGGTTGAAATGCTGAATAATGCTACATTTTGATTACTCTTGTAATTAATATTTTCATTAATTACTATGTCAAAAACGAAACTCACTATTAACAATAACGGATCAGTAAAGATCGAAGGCGATTTCGAAATCGTTGATAAAAGCGGGAATGCATATGGACTTCAGGGCAGGACCGTACTTTCTATCTGTCGTTGTGGACTATCCAAAAACAAACCCTTCTGTGACGGTTCCCACAATGGTCACTTTGAACACGAGGCAGTAGCTTTTGATCTCCCTCCCAAAAAAGTATAGACAGCTTTTGTAATCAACAAAGATTACGAGTGAGGTATTAAATCGGACAGTGTCTTATAAAACAACTAATATTTGGCACTGTCAGATTTGCCCTGACCTAGAAACCTATGTTATTTGCTTGGGTATTTGCTGTTTTTGCATACTTTCCACAACTATGTCAATACGTTTTTGTCTAGTTTCTTGTCGTTTAGCAAGAACAATCCAACTTAGTATTATTTTTTTTGTCGACTTACTCAAGCCCAGGAAAAAGTCTTTTGAACCGTTTTCTTTATTAAACGCCATTTCTAAATTATCTGGTATTATCAATTCTTCTACCTCATCCAAAATAGTCCAAGGACCGTTCTGCTTTGCAATTTCAATACTTTCAAAACCCGCTTTGGTCATTTGGTTCTTATCAATGAGCATTTGAACAATCTCTTTATTTATTTTAGACCATATACTCTTAGGCTTACGTTTACTAAAGTATTGGATGAACGAAGAATCGTCTACTTTTTTTGTGGTACTGTCGATCCAGCCAAAACAAAGTGCTTCATCTACAGCTTCCCGCCAACTAACTGAGGGGATATTAGATTGTTTGGTGTAATAAACCAACCATATAGACTGCTTAGATTCATGGTTGGTCTCTAGCCATTTCCTCCAGTCTGCTCTACTTTGTGGATAATATTTTTCTATTTCTTTAGTCATTTTGAGTTCTAACCATCTTTACAAACTTATCACCTCCCAATGACAGCCCTATGGCAAGAATTAAAAATAAATCACAACCTTCATAGATCAGGCCCCGACAAGTATTCTCTTACGTTATGTATTTCTGATTTATGTTTATATTAGCAGCTAGTTTTAGTGAACTATAGATACTAGATGTTTTTTTACGAAGCTTCAATCTACTGTATTTCTTTAAAAAATCAAGTTTAGTACAGCACCGCTAGCAAAACTAAATCTTACAATCTAGTGTTATTAAACTTCGAAATGGAAACTACAAAGAGTATACGGACCATATTTCTAGAAGCCTGTCATGAAATCGCAAACTTACTGGAAGATAAAGACTTCAAAGTTCTACAAAAAGGGCAAACTTTAAAAAAAGTTTCGGCTGGCAAAGATTTGTATTATGAAATCTACTTTCAATCAAGTGACCGAAATTCCAATTGGGATATTACAGTTCTACCACATATAAATATTTATTCAAAAAAACTTAAAGAGTGGCAAATCGAACAGACAGGAAACCAATACAGCCAAGGAGCGGTCTATTCAAATACCTTAGGCCATATTAGTCCTTGCGGTTATAGAAACTGGAATGTTGCCGGAATGAGCGGTACTATCGAAATAAATCGCATTGCCGAACTAATAAATAAATACGCTTTACCCGTTTTTCATTTATTTGACAATATCCAAGACGCTATTGATTTCTTGAGCGTAAATGGAACACGGTTTAATAAATACGTTGAAGATAGTATTATGCCTCTAGATTTTTTGATTTACTATGCAGCTAAAGAAGTAAGTGAGCAATTCTTTAATAACTTCATTAGAAACTGTTCTTACAAAGGGAAAATAATTTCGCTCTACAAGGAGCTAGGAGTCAATAATGATATCAACCTTAACTATTCTGAATTTTATGGAGCAGACAAAGTGAAATTAGCATTTATCAACGAACTCAGAATAACCTTATAAGTTACAATGCAAGGCAGACCGAATACGGAGCTACGGGATAGCATTACCTATAAAAACTCACCTCTATCAGGGATGTTTTTATTCAAAAACTATCGCGACCTTTAGCGAGACGAATAATAGAAGTAAGACAGTATAATAAAACTCGAATAGTATAAAGCATGGAACTAACAACTTATGCTCCTAAACTAATTAACATCGATCTTACGGCTGTTGCCGATTTTGATAAAGCAGCAGTGTTTGTTGATTCTGTTACAAAATCCCGCCTCTCTTATTGGACAGATGGACGTCACATATACTGGCGTACGACGAAACTCAACGCCGTCCCACCATACTTTTTCGTATTCAATACGATTTTTGCAAAGGATGATAAACATTGTTTTATGCAGAATGAAATACTGAACCATGCCGACGTAAACAGTTTTCGGGCACTCAATTATTGTTTTGCAAAAGACCATCAGTTTGCATGGTGTTTGGGGGGCAGATTCCGGCGTTATGACATTGAAACGTTTGAAGTCTGTGATGACGGTTTCAATAAGAATCTGATGTGCACTACGTTTTGTTTTTCAGATGGGAGCACAATGGCTGGCGTGGTTTATATTTCCTCTGGATATGCTAAGGATAGACATCAGGTTTATTGTTATGACCATGTTGGCAAAGTGAAAGTAATGAAAATTGCTGACCCCCAGACCTTCGTTTCCTGCAATAATGGTAAATTTGGCAAGGACAATCGATATGTTTACTATTATCATCATGTGATAAAAAAAGCAGACCCCAGAACCTGGAAATTGTTGGATGCAAAAGAAGGCTATTCCTGTGATTCAAAGCATGCTTTCCGTTTTAAAACTTGTTTTGAGAATGTAGATATTGAAACTTTATCCATTTGCGAGTTCACAGCTAAAGACGGAGAAGTAATAAAACTTTTAAAAGACAAAAATGGATTGTTTGGTTTGGATGGATCACGGATTACAGAAGATGAGGTACAACAAATCTAGTTACTGAACCGAAGAGCCAACGAATAGAAAAATCAACATGTATATAGGAAGTACAGCAAAAGAACGATTAGATCATTTTGTGGTCATCGAAAAGGGAGATACCGCGGTAGCTGTCTTAGCCCTGATGAAAGAGAAGCAGATATTCAATCTTATTCTGGATGGAAAAACCTGTGAAGCGGCAGTTTTCGAACTGCCAGATTTCGGCGAAGTTTTCGAAAAGAGTAATATCGTTTACCTATCCAATTTTACTATTTACAAAAGCTCATTTTTGTATGCTCTGAGAAATGCCGTACGTCTCGAGGTCAAACATTGTACCTACAAAGGCATGGAGCCGATAGATTGGCTGGTTTTTACACGCTTGACAGAGATTTTTACACCTTATTCCAAACGTTTTGTCAACTTGTTTACCCACCCTGTACTAAAGACCATATTTATCGATAAATTTACTGAGGAAGGCTATCAGTTTCCCGAAAACAATGTTTTAGAGGCATTTTCCATAGCTGGAAGTGTTCCCTGTGATTGGGCTACACTTTCCCATTTTACTAAGCTAGAGGCTTTATACCTGTCGGAGATTAAGTCACTGACAAGCATTTCGTGGCTTATTAATTTAAAGGCCCTACAAGAGCTGGATTTAAGTCTTTGCAAGAATGTCGAATTTATCATGGAGGATATTTCGAAAGTCAAAAGGCTTAAATCCCTCCATATATTTCAGAGCGGTGTTATAGAATCATTGCAAAGCTTAGCGGAGCTTACTCACCTACAGGAATTGACTATCGAGAATAAAGGTAAGTTGTTGGATAAGAACAGCTCTTTTCTCAATCAATTTCCAAGTCTAGCGTACAGCATTGAAATCGGGAGTTTTGCCATAGGGAATGATGTTTAGTAATCAATAAAATACTTTCACCGTGACTTCGATAAATAATCTAAATATTATGGATATAAAACTAATTTGTGGCCTTGCACTTGTCTTGATGGGATCTTGCAGTATCTTCAAAAAGCAAAAAGAAGAGTTCCCTCATAAAGCCCATACAACAACAACTGCCACAGATGTTCGAAGTCAGAATAGTGTAAGTAGCACTTCCGGTGGTTTTCAGCCCTTTACCATAGATAGAGTAGATGGTTTTTATGTAGTCATTTCGTTTACCGAACCTTACCCTTATAGCGATGTCGTGCTTGGAGATCATCCATTGGTCAGTAGAGCTGAGATCAAAGAAGCAAAGGCTACTGTAGAACAGTATCAAAATCATCCTATCGTGGACATTGAGTTCTCCAAAGAAGGGGCAGAAAGGTTTGAGAAGCTAACAGAAGAGAATATAGGAAAACCCATCGCTATTGTTGTCGGAGGCAAGGTCGTATCTATGCCTGTTGTACAGGGAATTATTTCAGGAGGGAAAGTTCACATTTCAGGGGGATTCTCCATGGAAGAGGTCGTGAGGATGGCAAAGATATTGAATACGAGATAGAGTCCTTAGTCATAGATGATTCGCTTTAAACACCCTATTTTTTGTTTTAATCTCCGATTGTATATGATGAAGTTACAGATTAGTAATTTTAGTACACGCGAGATAGCTCAATTGACAAAAGATATCATCTCTTAGATAGGTTTAAGACCTGGCAGTGAGAAAAATATCCTTTGTCAAAACTGTAGATTTTGTGGAGTCTAAACCCTACATTTCTTGATTGTCTTTAACTGCTTCTTCCAAAAATTATGTCATTATCATTTTGTTTTTCTTGTTGAGTTCCAGCCTCGATTTATAATGCCCGCAAGGTGCGATTTTACCGAGTCTCTAACCTTCGTCCGTAGCGAAACCATGCGCTTTGAGTACATCCTCTGGGACACCGCTCCAGACACCCGGTCTGTTACCTACGTATCCCAGATCTTCAATACCTATTTTGGATGTATAGAAGCCAGAGGCTGTTAGGTTTCGAAGTGTTTTAAAGAAACTCGTGCCCTGTTCGACTTCAGGCGTGCTACGAGAGGGGAATGCTATCTCATCCAACAGGCTTTTCTGATCAGTTGGTTTACAATTGATGAATATTTGACCATATTTTTTCTGAGCACGGATATCTATCCATTTAAGCCCTCCACGCATGGGCGTTTTATAATCTGGCATATCTTTAACAATAAATTCTATAAAGTCTGGTACTCCCGCTTCCGAAGCACTGCCAGAAAAATCATCCTTGGGTATAATGTAGTCAACAAGACAAGTGATAGTAGCCATTTCGTGAGTCGTAAAAAACTGCTCTTCCAGTAGTTTTTGATTTCGCTCATGTTCAAAATCTTGTACCCCAGGTAACTTCTCAGCAAGCGCCTGATCAACAGTTTTTTTATCTGTTTCAGATTTGCATGATGAAGCAGCTAGAACTCCTGTACCTGCGGCCAATAAACCTAGTGCTTTTAGTGTCTCTCTTCTGTTCATAGGTCTAACTGTTTATTTTTTGTCTTTCTTGCAATATATATTCTGCCGTACGCATGGATAGTGCCAGGATGGTCCATGTCAGGTTTTTATCACCTTGCTGAACAAACGGACCAGCATCGACTACGTATAGATTTTTACAATCATGTGCCTGTCCCCATTTATTGAGTACAGATTTTTTTGGATCATTCCCCATCCGGGTGGTGCCACCTTCGTGAATAATCTTACCAGGAGCTTCTAAGCCATAAAGGGTCTCAGGTCCATGGATTTTTGAGGTTATGACTGCCCCCATCTCATGCATGATGGATTGAAATGTCTCCTGCATGTGTTTTGCTTGTAGGATTTCCTCATTGGCCCACTTGTAATTGAACCGTAGCACGGGAATACCAAATTTGTCTACTTTGTTTGGATCTATTTCACAGTAATTATCCTTTCTTGCTATTGCAGTACCACGACCAGCCATACCTACACTCGCACCATAAAATCTTCGGTACTGTTCTTTTAGACTAGAACCGTACCCCGCTTCACCCATGGGTTTCCCATCTTTTCCCGGGATTTTATCTCCTAGTTCGGCTGTCCCTCCAAAAATACCGAAAGATGGCATGCGCATTCCTCCTCCATACTCAATATGATAGCCACGTGGGAAGTCCAGTTTTTTATTGTCTAGCCACCAAGGTGAATAAATATGGACACTGCCTACACCGTCCTCATTGTATCGTTTTCTGTCAAGAAGTTGAGGTAAGAAGCCGCCAAGACCGGCGCCTGTTGAGTCGTGTAGATAGCGACCTACCAGGCCTGAGCTATTACCTACGCCCGAAGGATGTGCACTGGATTTGGAGTTCAGCATCAGACGTGCGCTTTCGCAAGCGCTGGCACCGAGTATAACCGTTTTAGCCTTAACGCTATACTCTTGAAGGTCTTTTGTATTAACGTAAGAAACACCGATCGCTAGTCCTTCATCATTCGTCAGCACCTCGCGAACCATCGCGTTGTCGATTACTTTGAGATTACCGGTTTTCATGGCAGGGATTACTAAGCAAGACGACGATGAAAAATCGCCATATACTTTGCAGGCACGCCCACATTGACCACAATAGAAACAGGTACCTCTATCCTTAACACCCGGTAAAGCTTCTGTAAGTACTGAACCTCTGCCAGCGATGACAGGTACACCCGCTTTCTGACCTCCTTTACGGATATATAACTCATTAAGACGAGGCTTTGGTGGTTTTAGGAAAATTCCATCAGGCTCGTTGTGAATCCCTTCTACAGTGCCATAGATACCGATCATGCGATCTACGCGGTCATAAAATGGTTTGATCTCATCGTACGTGATAGGCCATGGATCGGTAACTCCGTCTTTAGGCTGAAAGTCATCAGGTCCCATACGTAAGGATATACGTCCCCAATGGTTGGTACGGCCGCCCAGCATTCGTGCTCTGAACCATTCAAACTCAGTGCCATCGACCTTCGTGTAGGGCTCGCCATCAATTTGCCAACCACCGTATGCAGCATCAAAATCTCCAAAAGGACGTGTTGTGCTAGCTCCCCGTCGCGGAGATTCCCAAGGCCAGCGCAGTTGCATAGCATCTTTAGCAGGATCGTAAAATGGGCCGGCTTCCAACATGAGTACTTTCAGGCCGGCATGAGCAAGTATATAGCCAGCCATACCGCCGCCAGCACCAGATCCAACAACTATTGCGTCGTAAACTTCTGGGGATTCAATGATTTGAAATGCAGTCATAATTCGGTTTAAATAAATTAAAAGCTTTGTCTAAGTGGTCTTTGCTGTAAGTTAGCAATAAACATCTACAAATGGAATGAAAAAGTGTCAGTTTATTTTCCCGGAGATGTCGAAGGTGTATATTTTCAAGATAGGTTGAAGTTGCTTTCTTAAGGTTACCTTTTGTTAACGAATGGGATTAACAGTAAACCAGTATCAGTATGTTTATAGCAGCTTTGAAACTATTTATTACACAGTGCCTTATTTTTTGGCTAATTCTGTTCCCGATGTGGTATATATTTATTGATACTGATACAATATATTTGCTGTTATCCCAAATAGCTTTTCTAATATTCGGCTTATTATTTTTTTTAATGGGATATGTCATATTTGGGTTTTGGAAATTGCGCCCCAAACTATTCTCTGTTTTATCAGGTTTTTTACCTTTACTTTTCCCCTTTTTTATGTTCCCTATAAAAATTAGCGATCGACTAATAGTATTTTCCGTGTCTCTAGTGGCGATGCTTTGTATATCTTACTTTTTTCTTTGGTTTAGAGACAAGAGGAAAGAGCCAGCAGAGTGAATTATATTCTTTTTCATTATCTCCATCTTGTTTCAGATTTAGCGATTCTTTGTATCTTCGCACTTGATTATATTCCTGTAATCTTTGCTTGAAACTATTAATATGGATATATTTTTTGAATTTTTAAACAACCTTTCCAATCCGGATTGGATCGTATCGCATGGAGGATTGTATCTTTTGTTGTTTATTGTTTTTGCCGAAACAGGAATTATGATTGGATTCTTACTTCCTGGAGATCCTCTACTTTTTATCGCTGGAATGATTGTCTCCAATATGACACTTTCTCCAGGAGCCGAATTGCCTACACTCTTAAGTTGGATCTTGCTTATCTCACTTTCTGCCGTTTTGGGTAATTTTTTGGGCTATTGGTGCGGTAAGGTTTTTGGCACCCGCATAATGGGAATGAAAGATACCTGGTTTTTCAAAAGGCACTATATTGTTAAAGCCCAGGAGTTCTACGAAAAGCGAGGCGGTGGTGCGATTGTTTTGGCTAGATTTCTTCCGGTCGTGCGTACATTCGCACCCATCGTGGCTGGTATTGTAAAGATGGACTTTAAGAAATTTGTCATTTATAATATCCTCGGTGCGGTTATATGGGCCGGAAGTTTGATGACCTTAGGTTATTTGCTGGGTGAAAATCCGTGGGTACAACGTAATCTAGAGTTCGTTATCTTGGGGATAGTACTCCTTGCAACTGCTCCTGTCATCTTAAAAGCCGTTGTTGGGAGGGGCAAAGTAAAGACTTCGGTTCGTGATGCTGATTAGCCAACAGCCTATCTTTTTTGATTAGCGTTCTTCCTATTTATTTACACTTTAATAAAGCATCATTAGACAATGATAGATAATATAAAGATCTTAGAGACCGAAATTCTGTCCGACAATTGGTACATCCTTAAAAAGATAACCTACGAATATGTTAAAAAGGATGGCAGCAGATCGACCCAGAGCAGAGAATCTTATGACAGAGGTAATGGTGCGACGATTTTACTTTATAACAAATTACAAAAGACAGTCATACTGACCAGGCAATTTCGCTTACCGACATTTGTTAACGGCAATGAGTCAGGTATGTTGATCGAATCTTGTGCAGGCCTGTTGGACAAAGACAATGCAGAAGATTGCATCAGAAGAGAAACCGAAGAAGAGACGGGCTATAAAATTACTGATGTCCAAAAGATTTTTGAAGCCTATATGTCACCGGGTTCAGTCACCGAAATTTTATATTTCTTTATCGCTGAATATTCGAAAGAGATGAAGGTCACCGATGGTGGTGGTCTTGAAGAAGAGGAAGAAAATATTGAAGTGTTAGAACTGGGAATTGAGGAAGCGATGAATATGCTCAAGTCCGGAGAAATAAAAGATGCTAAGACAATTATGCTTCTTCAATACATTAAGCTTAATAATATTTTATAGCCACTTGTTTTCTATCTCTTTTTACCTTTCTCTCAGACCACAGAAGGCTCTGGACCTATAGAATATACGCGCTTCTGTTTTTAATGATTAATAGAGGAGCGAGGATAATGGGATTATCAAAATGCCACGTGCCTAAATCTTTATTCCTCCTCTCCGTAAACTACTCCCTGTTCTCTAAGTACATTTTTCTCTCTTTCTATTTCTGCTTCGAGTTCTTCCTCCGATGGGAGGTAGGGTAGATATTTGCTTGCAAATAATTGCTTATTCTCGTTCAACACTGAATATTTAGCAATAGTGCGATCTGTTTCCGTACACAGTAGTAATCCTATGGTGGGGTTGTCATCTTCTTTTCTTTCCAAATCGTCAAACATGCGGACATACATATCCAATTGACCGATATCCTGGTGTGTAATCTTGTCTGTTTTCAGTTCAATCACGACGAAGCATTTTAAAATATAGTTGTAGAATACCAAGTCAATGAAAAAGTCGGTTGTCTCCGTACGGATATACTTTTGTCGCGCAACAAAAGCAAAACCTTTGCCCAGTTCTAGTAGAAACTGTTGGAGATTATCTATTAGCAATTGTTCAAGTTGCCTCTCTGTGTAGGCACGATTAGTGGGAATGTTCAAGAACTCAAGTACTGTGGGGTTACGTATAAAGTCACGGCTATCAGGTTTTATATCCTTTATGTTTTCAACCATTTCATCAATGACAGGCTGTTTATTTGTTGAGGATACTAAACGTTGATAGTAGAGTGTATTTATATTACGTTCCAGTCGCCGCACACCCCAATTTTGTTCAGCCGCTTCTTTTAGATAATACTTTCGTGCATTAACGTCAATCACTCTTGTAATAGTCCGAATATGAGACCATTCCAATTTGGCACACGCGTGTGCCAAATCTTTCCATTCGGGAAAAGTTAGATAACATTTGCGCATATCCCGCAATGTTCGGGTGCTGAATCCAGTACCTAGACCATTTGATAGATTCTGCAGTACTTCCTTGCCATAAGTAGCTCGATTTTGTCCTTGCTGCTCTTTTTCTACTATGCGTCTTCCTATTTCCCAATAGCATTCTATCATCGTGTAGGAGGTCGCGGCATAGACTTTTTCTCTTGCCTTTTCAAGTAGAATCTTTATTTCTTGAACAAATTCTTTCATGGCTCTTATGTGTTAAAAATTGCTCTTGTTTTTTACTTCTCCCTTTTATTACTTGCTGCTTTAGTTTCCTCTGGGGCTATCGTAATATCTACAACAACTGAATCGAATAGCTTGGGTCTGAATATAAGTTTACGAATAATGTATCAACACCTAAGATATTGATATTCCGTCTCCTTAGACTACCTAAAGCTATTAAAAGATTTATGAATAATCAACTATTTTTGAAAAATAGAGCTACCTATAGTCGATATTGCCAAACGTACTGGACTTTCTGCAGAAGAATCCCGAAGGGCTCTACGAAGTAAAATTGAGAAGCTCTAGACAGAGCCTATGATATAACATATCGAGCCGTTCTAGATTTGGAACGGCTTTTTTGTATCTCCATATCTCTGCTTATTTTTAAAGGGAGTAGGAGCTGGGGCAAGTGTAGAAGGTGTAATCAAGGGGTAGGTACTTTAGATATTGAATCGCCAACATGGAGGCCTACATTTTAATTATGGCGAATTCGCCGTAATTAAAATCTGGATTGTATACACTGTCCCATATTCCGAGATACTCGATAGTGTTTCTGTTACGAAGCCAATCTGAAATAAAGAAATCGCCATCTTTGGCTTTTAACATATCTGTCAATGAAATATATTCTTTTTCATTGTCCAATATGATAGTTATTTCTTTGCCCTCTACGTTAATCTTTTTGTTCTTGCTCATAACTCAATTATATTTATAATAGCGTTGTTAAGCTAAGATACATATAAAAACCGAATTACTAAAAATATTAGTTTCGTTTTTTGTGTCAGGTTTTTTATTCCCTCTTCTTCTGTTTATTGCTGGCAGCCTTAGTCTCCTCCTCAGCTAGCACAATATCTACCACTACAGTCTCGAATAGCTTGGGGGCGTGTCATCCGTTCTTTTCTCAGGTTGCTTTTTGTGATGTATGACGATTTACAGGACACCACTCGAGGATAGTGACGCTAGCGGTGATGATAAAGCGTAGGATGGATAAGCACACCCGTCAAGGCTTGTATAATTTTTTGACTTACTACGTAAGTTTTGATAATCAGGGTAGTTTGAGTATCTTTGAGGAAGAAATAAAAGAAAATCCCAAAGGGCTCTTGATGGCCATATAAAATAAACATTATCATCAAAACTTAGGAAGGAGCGACATTATGGGCACTCAAGAATATTTATTGGATAAGGCCAAAAAGGAAGGTAAAATTGCTGGTAAACTAGAAGGCAAAATAGAAATGCTCAAAGAGCTAGGCTTCACTATTGCTCAGGTCTGTGAAAAACTAGGATTGACTAAACCTGAGGTCGAGAAATATTTTAAAGGGGCATAAGACCAAAAGCTTTAATTCTATAAAGATTACATAGCCGTTCCAGATTTGGAGCGGCTTTTTAGTATCTTCATATTTCTACTTATTTTTAAAGGGAATAGGAGCTGGGGCAAGTGTAGAAGGTACTCCTTGCAAAGGAGCACCAGCAAGGGGACGAAACACAGATCAGTAAGCCTGTATCCATGGACCTACCCGCTGATCTAATGGATATGGCACAGCTGAAACGGTCTTTTGAAAAGCAGGGACTGCGGTTGGTCAAGGAAATCAGAAAAATTGAAGTGGCCATTATCACTGATCCTAAAACAACCAACTAAAGAAACTAATATGTTTGATGATACGGGATTTGCAATTTTTTTGCAAAACTATCCCTTTGGTTCCTTCGTTTATCAGCTGGAGAGGATTTACGGTATACCTTTTATTAATAGAAAGAATATAGATAAGTCAGTCTGTATGAGTCTTCCTATAGATTTTCAAAATGCTGAGCGACTCCAATTCGCCTTTGAAGGACAAGGTTTGAAGTTGAAAAAGGAGAATAGAAAAATTAAGGTTTTGGTAATTTACAAAGCTTGATATAAGCCTACTATACATTTTAACTAAATTCGTTTCGAAGTTGCTTTGGATTAAACATCTGTAATATAATAAGATGCAGTGCAACTGTAAAATGGGGCTATCTCTATTATTTTGGGATAGCCCTTTCTATTTCAAAAGTTTGTTTATTCATACTTAATTGTACGCTTCTAGTCTTTCTATTCTCAAGATATTTAATCGAGTTAAAAAAATAGGACATAGTACTGTTTTTAAGCCTATAAATTCTTAAACTTGTGCCACTAATCCAGATTATGGGCACTAAGCATACGGACCGAAATAGCGCAACTGACTTTTCTCAGTTCTTTGATACCTACAAAGAGCAGGTTTATGGCTATGTGCTGACCATCATTAAGGATAAAACAGTAGCCGAGGAAATCACACAAGATGTTTTTATGAAGCTATGGACCGTCAGCGACCTGCTGCCCACGATCCGCAATATCGATAATTATATTTTTATCACCGCGCGAAACCGTTCTTTAAATCACCTGCGAAAAGTAAAGCACGATCACAAAGCCTTAGAAGAGCTTCGGCGCCATCTTGTAGAAGCCCATAATCCGGTCGAAGAACATGTCTTACTGCGTGATTATGAGCATTTGGTTGAGCGTGCAATAGCAGGTCTGTCTACCCAAAGGAAGATTGTCTATCAGCTGAGCCGTGACGAAGGATTAAACCTGAACGAGATTGCAGAGCGCTTACAACTCTCACCCAATACCGTAAAAAACCACCTTATTGCCGCTTTAAAACATATACGTCAGTATCTGGAGCAACACGGAGGGATAGCTATGCTCCTGGCCGTTTTTACGTTTTTATAATTTTTTTTATTTCCGATTAGTCCTAAGGAGACCTCCACGGTGTCTTTAGTATAGATGGCTGTACTACATGGTACCCCTGCTGACTGATTTTTTAACATCATATAGTTCTGTTATGAAGGACCAACGTATGCAACATATTTTTCGAAAATACCTGGACAATGACTGTACGGACAAAGAACTTGACGAACTCCTAGATCTACTGGATCAGGAAGACAATACCGTGTTAGATGCTCCTTTACGCCAGTTATGGGAGCGTAAACGCGGATATACTGTGCCGTCCGGACAGATCGATTGGGATACTATGCAGCAACGGATAGTTGGAAGCAAGCACCCACGAGCTACCGTCCCTCGGTTAAGGAACTGGTATAGTTATGCCGCTGCAATACTATTAATTTCTTTTTCGTTTGGTGCTTATCTCTGGTATAAAAATCAAGCTTCACACCTTGAGCTATTGGTCGAATCGGTCGTGCCCATCGTACAGCGGGACACCATTATGCTTATGGATGGCAGTCGTGTAATTCTCAATGCAGGAAGCAGTTTGCGCTATCCCGAGCGGTTCAGCGTTACTATGCGTGAGGTGTATCTAGAAGGAGAGGGCTACTTTGAGGTAACGAAAGACGCCGGCAAACCATTTATCGTACATGCAGGGCCACTAAAGACTAAAGTATTGGGGACCTCTTTCAATATTAATGCGTATGCCGGACAGTCAAAAATGGAAGTTTCGGTACTCACAGGAAAGGTTCAGGTCGAAGAAACCAACAGTGGAAGATCCGTAGATCTGTTGCCCCACGAGAAGGTACGATATACAATAGCGGATGATAAATTTGCCAAAATAGAGGCGGCTGATATAAAGAAGGATCTCGCTTGGAATACCGGCCGACTGGCTTTTGAAGATGCGCCACTCAGCGATATTGTCCAACAATATTATAGGCGGTATGGAAAGAAAATAGAAATAGAAAGTGAAAGCTTAAAGTCCTGTCGATTGAGCCTCGTATTTGACAAGGAAAGTCCTCAGGAGATTCTCAAGATGATTGCTCTATTGACCAACGCCGGTGTTAAAGAAGAGGGCAGTAAAGTGGTTCTGTACGGTAAAGGCTGTAGTGGTTTGGAATAGCAGAAATATGTTTAACAGCAACCTAATATAATCAGTAATATATGGACGGATAAGAAAGTGTGATATACAAAAGGGGAGCATGCGCTCTGACCTGCATACCCCCTGAGTTTTGGCTAGCTAGGCTAGCACGAAACAACCGTGAGAAATACCCTAACACGATTATTTATTGTAATTAAACAACATACAAACCTACATAAATTCAAGGCTAAAAGCAATTTCATTGCTCTGCCTCTTCAATGAATTTATGTAGTTCTCCTCGTCTTTGAGGAGTTTTAAATAGAGGAAACATGGTAAAAAAAACTTTATCCATAGCGACTTATTGCTGGACGATTATGAAGTGGACAACAATTATATATACCTGTATTGCAGTCTTGTTGCTGAGTGCCAAGGCCAATGAAAGCAGTGGTCAGGTCAATTTTGATAGCAAAGTACTGCTCAAAGAGGAGACAATCAGCTTAAAGGCTAGCCTGAAAAAGATCAGCAAACAGACAGGCGTCGATTTCGCATACAACAACCAGTTTATGCCATTGAGCAAAAGCATAACCTGGACAAAAGAGACCAACGACCTAGGCGAAGCATTGGACAGGTTGACACAGGTATTCGATTTAGAATATCGGGTAGTGGGCAAGACATTGCTGCTCTTACCCAAAGAAGAAGCTAGCCAAGGTATTGTACCACAACAAGTGGAGATTAAGCGTTACACCGATGCGGATAAGCAGGAGGATGTGATCGAAGGTATCATATTCAATGCAGAGACCAAGGAACCTATAGAAGGCGCCACTGTGGAATTGGTACGACTCCGACTCCGAACCCAAACTGATGCGAAGGGACATTTTAGGATGGCAGTGCCGGTAGGAAAGGGGGAGAGAAGATGATGAAAATAAACACGTTCTGCCTGCTACTAATTGTTTCGTTTTTCATAAATACTGTGTCAGGACAGGTAGACACCATATCACCGTTAAATATAGGCGATATGATCCCTCAAGAGCTTTGGGATACTCCATTGGAGGTCGTCAACAATCCCACAGGAAAGAAAATCGTAAAACTGAGCGATTACCGTAATAAGAAGCTGATCATATTGGATTTCTGGGCGACATGGTGTGGCAGTTGTATGCAAAGTATGTTGCATATAAGACAGTTGGAGTCCTCATACAGCGGTAAGGTTGCCTTTTTGAAAGTGAATAGCGAAAGCACAAAAGACTCTCCCGAACGGATCGTAAAAGCTTTTGCCAAACTCAAGGCGATGTCTAATGTTGATCTCTCAACAATGGAATATATATATCCCGACAAGTATCTGGATAAATATTTTGCTCATGCCTCTATCCCTCATATGGTGTGGATCTATGATGGCAAATACATAGGCAGTACGTATGCCGAAGGCCTTACGGTAGATGCAATTGATGGGGTGCTTAACAATACTCCGCTTCATGCTCATCTAAAAAATGATAGGTTGGATTTTCAGACGAACACTTCCATCCGCGAGCAGGTCGATCTACGGTTGTCGACCTATCCAGTAGTAGAGGAGCTGTTTACGGGGTATTTAGATGGTCTAAGCCCTAATTTTGGTCAATTTTATAAGAAAGATGGTACCTACGTCTACCGAATGGTAAATCTAAAGCTTAATATCCTATACGCTAATGCTTTCCGAACTCTTTTTTTTGAGGTGCCAAGTTGGGCAATCCATATTGATTCAACAGTAGCCGAACCAGTGCAAAGGGCATTGAATAATGTTGAGTTGCGTAAGGATGTTTTTTGTTTTGAAGTGCAATCGTCAGATACGCTAACAGAAGATGATATCTTGAAAAGGCTGCGTGATTGTCTGTTGTCCAACTTCAAAGTAGCCCCGGTAAGGACAATAGAAAAGACTCCTTTTTGGCAAATGGAGATAGCAGATCCCGATATACTGAAAGCGTCTGTTCGCTTTATTGATAAAAAAGGTAACAAGGAACATATCACTTTCAGGGAGTTAAGATCCAAGATTTATACAAGTCTTAAACTGCCGGTAAATGACCTGATAACAGTAAAATCAAGCCTTTTTGAAGTAGAGATTCCAAAAAATATTGATTGGACTGATATAAAATCCCTTCAGGATTTTCTAGTCACAATAGGTATCCAGTTAATAAAAGTCGAAAAGGATATTCCCACTATTACATTTAAAAAAGTATGATTTGCAAGATGGAAAAAAATGTAGCCCTTCTAGTTTTAATATTTTTTGGAAGTTTACTACCTATTCAAGTATTGAAGGCAAGATCGTATGCTGGTAATTCTAATATACCGTTTATGGATATTGATCAAATAAATTCCAAAGATGTCACAGTTACCGATTCGTTGCGTATTCGTCACATTGGCTATCATGATAAAACTATTTCAATAGATAGTTCTGGTGTCAAATTGACCATAGGTTTGTCCGCCAAGTCAAAGGAAATCGAAGAAGTACGGGTCCAGACAGGCTATCAATCGCTTAGAGCTGACCAGCTGTCCGGATCGGCTCAGGTGCTCAATGAGTCGCAGCTCAATCAAAATGTAGGTAGCAATATCTTGGACAGACTCAACCACGTCGCCAATGCGGTATTCTTTGATAACCAGTTACAGGCCTCGGACAATCAAAAGTTGAATTTCTCGATACGTGGTCTCAGTACAATAAATGGCGTTAGGGATCCCTTGATTGTGTTGGATGGCTTTATCTATGAGGGCGCCATACAGAATATAGATCCTAATAATATTGAAAGCATTACGATTCTTAAAGATGCCGCCGCAAGTGCCATCTGGGGAACACGTGCAGGTAATGGTGTACTGGTCATTAAAAGCAAAAATGCTAAGGCCACAGACGGCCGTACAAATGTGACCCTGAACAAGTCCATTCAATTCGCACAAAAACCTGATCTGTACGATGTATATCAAATGCCTGCAGAGGAGTTTATAGAAATAGAAAAAATGCTCTTTAAAAATGGGTATTATGATCGTAATATACGCCGTAGCCCGTTTAGTGCACTCACACCTGTGGTTAGCCTGCTCCAACAGCATAAGACTGGTAAAATAGACGGTGGACTGCTTGATCAACGTTTGACAGCTCTTAAAAATATAGATAGCAGAAGTGATTATATGGACTATTTCATGGAGTACCCACTACTGGATCAATATGCACTTTCATTATCAAATGGGACAGAAAAAAACAAAATTCACCTCGCGGTAGGTTATACCTTTGATAAAAATCAATACGGTGCGAAAAATAAAAAAATAAATATTGATTTTAATGACCGGATGATGCTCCTGCCCAAGCTTCATCTGGATATTGGTTTTAAATACACCAATGCGAAGAATCATGCTGGTAAACCTGCATTCGAAACATTCAGGTACCGCAATATACGTGCGCCGTATATGGATCTGGTAGACGCTGATGGAAATGGTCTAGTACTTGAAACCACATATGATAAAATATATACAGACAATTACTTGCCCGGTAAACTTCTGTCATGGGACTATGTCCCCTTTGAAGATTACAGATATGTTGACAATAGGTCTATACGCAATGAATATCTAGGGCAGGCACAGTTGTCTTATAAAATATTGCCATTTATCGATTTGGTCCTGGCTTATCAGATCCAGAATCAGATGGCATCCGACAATGTAAGGAATGGATTGGATAGTTACTACACAAGGGTCATGATCAACTCCTATGCGAGCTATAACGAAGCTACAGACCGTATGGAGTATCCCGTTCCCATGGGGGATATTGTATTAAAAAACAATGTAAATATCAGGTCCTACAATTGGCGGGGACAGATCAATGTCAATAAGGTTTGGGACAAGTTCGAGCTATCGGGTATAGTGGGAGCTGAAGTAAGGGAAAGTAAAACTGATGGGGAGTCGAGCACACTTTACGGATATACCTCTGACCCTCTTAACAATGCCGCAATAGACTTCGTATCTGATTTTCCTATAGGGATTAGCTATAGTACCAGCATAATTCCTGGCAGACCCGTACTGAATAGCAGTATAAACAGATTTGTGTCTACTTATTCCAATTGGAATGTGGAATATAATAAAAGACTAGGGGCTACCGCAAGTGTAAGGCGTGATGCTGCGAATATATTCGGGGTGGCAGCAAATGATAAATGGTCTCCTTTTTGGTCAGTGGGAGCCTACCTGCATGTGCCAGATCAGTGGATCAAGGGGGCAAAAGCAGATCGGCTAAAGGTAAGGGCATCCTATGGTGTGAGTGGCAATGTAGATCTTCGAAAAACGGCATTGCCTGTGGCTGAATCGACGACATTCAACTATTCGCCCTACTCTGGATTGATCATCGCTCAGCTAAACGATCCTTATTTGCGTTGGGAAAAGATCAAAACGTTCAATGTTGGCTTAGATCTATCTTTTTTGGATGGCCGCATCCGTGGATCAATTGATCATTATCAAAAGCGTGGTACAGACTTGTATGGTTTGACAGGCTACGATTATACAACATGGGGCTATCAGTCTTTTATCACTAAAAATGTCGCCAGCATGGATGGCCGGGGAACTGATCTTGTGATTGAGACTGATAATATCCGGGGAAAATTTTCATGGTCAACGATCTACAATTTAGCCTGGAACAAAAGCAAAACTAGAACATATTATGCCGCCAATGGAATGAATGTGAGCAGCTTTTTGGACATAGGATCGTCGATTACCCCTGTTCCGGATTATCCATTATATGGCATTGCAGGGTACAGGTCTGCCGGGCTGGATGCAAAGGGAAATCCTCAGGGTTTTCTAAATGGTGTTCCCAGTACTGATTATACCGCTATTAGAAGACAGCCTCTCGATCTAGGAGAAAACGGAAATATTATTTTTAAAGGATCGTCCAAACCGCAGGTATTTGGATCCATAATAAATAAGTTTTCTTTCAAAAATTGGGCGTTGGCGGTGAACGCTTCTTTTTATGGTGATTATTATTTCATGAAAAATACGACCAGCTACACCCAGCTGTTTTCTAATGGAAAGGCCTATGCGGATTTTGAAAAGCGATGGCAAAAACAAGGAGATGAATCACACACTGTAGTACCAGCGCTGATCTATCCAGCTGATCAATTGCGGGATAGTTTTTATCGGTTAGCTGAATCCAATATACTTCGGGCTGATCATATTCGCCTAGAATATGTTCGTTTGTCATATGCAAGTGCTATTAAAAATAGAGCAAAATTGGAATGCTTTGCTAATGTTTCCAATCTGGGATTGTTGTGGGTATCCAATAAAGAAAAAATAGACCCATTGTATCAGGACAAAGTTAAGCCGCCCCTAACATTTACGTTTGGTACATCTGTAAAATTTTAATTTTTTAACATGTTAAGATCAAGACTAATCTATATCCTGCTTTTTTTTATTTTAATGTCCTGTAAAGATTATCTGGACATTAAGTCGAACAGTGGATTGGCAACGCCAGACAATTTCGAGGCGATGCAACGAATATTGGACAATATGGAAGTGATGAACATCAGTACAAATCCACTTGGGGAAGCGTCATCAGATAATTATTTTTTAACCCTTCAATCTTATAATTCCTTAGGGATGCGATCTCAAGAGGCATATACTTGGCGTATCATCGATAATAATTTCCCCAACGATTGGGCAACGAGTTACCTCACTGTATATCATAGTAATATTGTGCTTGATAATTTAAAGAGTATTCAAATTAATGATGCGAATAAAGAAACATGGAGCCAGCTAGCGGGTGCCGCATATTTTTATAGATCTTATGCTTATCTGTCGCTGTTATGGACTTATGCAAAGGGATATGAGGAGAGTGAAAAGGATCTTTATCCCGGTATTGTGCTTCGAGTGGATGCAGATCCATATAAACCGTCTGAACGTTCCTCGATAGCAGCGTGTTATAATACCGTTATCCACGATCTGGAACGATCGATACCCCTTCTGCCGCGGCAATCGGAGCATGTCTTGCGACCATCTAAGGCGGCCGCTTATGGACTATTGGCCCGAACATATCTGTCCATGGGACACTATATTAAATCTGAAATTTATGCAGATTCAGCATGGATGATCTCAGCTAAACTGATAGATTATAATATGCTGGATGCTAATACACAATTCCCCTTTGAACGGTATAATATAGAAACTACCTTTTTTAGTCAGATGAGTACGACCCTGCCAGGAATGAATTATTATAATGCCTTAGTAGATACCACTCTATACAAATCGTACAATAAGGATGATCTGCGTCTGAAATTATTTTTTGCTCAAGGATCAGATGGTTACTATCAGTTTAAAGGTAGCTATGCTGGTGCCTCGGATTTCTTTACTGGAATCACATCCGCTGAGATCTTACTGATGCGGGCCGAATCTTATATTCGTAACGGTCGGATAGAAAGGGGGCTTTCAGATTTAAACCATCTGATGCGCCATCGTTACGCGACAGGGAAATATAAGGATCTGGAGGGACTCAGTCAAGAAGATGCGTTGGAAAGTGTCTTATGTGAACGGCGCAAAGAGTTGCTGTTTCGTGGACTGCGCTGGATGGATGTGAAACGGTTAAATTTGGAAGGGCGAAATATTGTTTTAAAAAGACAGATACTCGAGGGGGTATTAGAATTGGTTCCAAATAGCAACCGTTATGCATTGCCAATCCCGACTGATGTTGTTGACAGGACCGGAATACCACAAAATCCACAATAAATCTTTTAATTCTCTTCTATGTGGTACATTTTTCAACTCATACCTGTTATAAAAATCACTAAGATTTTAAAAGCTGTCCCGCATCTAGTTCGGGATGGCTTTTATAATACTTTTTGTTTTTTTAATTGACGGTTCACATCTTAAAAGTCCCTCAATATGTGCTACAAACGATACATCTTATAAGTCTATTTAAATTTCACTATTTCTAGACACTGCATTACACCCTACCACCGGTTTTCTTGTTTGTTACATTTATTTATTTTTTACTTAGTAATTTTCTTCAAATTGTTTTTTCGAATGCTAGAAATCGATGTCGTGATAGGTCGTGAGGATGGCAAAGATATTGAATACGAGATAGTGTCCTTAGTCATAGATCATTCGCTTTAAATACCCTGTTTTTTGTTTTAATCCCCGATTGTGTAGAATGAAAAAGATAACAAACAATCTAAAATTATTTAACGGAAAAGGCGACTGTGTTTAAATGAATTTCAGCTATTTTATCCTTTATCCAGCACTATTCCTTTGAGTAGTGCTTTTTCTAATCTTCATCTTTCTGGTTATTTTTAAAGGGGATAGGAGCTGGAGCAAGTGTAGAAGGTACTCCTTGCAAAGGAGCACCAGCAAGGCGTCAACCTGCAACGGTTTTGAATAGAGGAGTTACGCGAGCTACTCTGCCTTTTGGTGATCCAATGATTAAAAAAATATATAGAGTGAGAAAATCATGTCGTCTCCCACCTTCCATTATAAATAATACTTTACTTTTACCTACGTTCATTTATGAACACTGCATGTTCATAAATGAACATTGTTTTTATTTATTTTATTATTGTATTTTGTTGATTGTTAGCGCGTTGTGTATTTTGGCATTCTATTTATACATTATCCTTGTAATCAAGTTATTAAATGCGCGTCATGGTGTTGAATGGTTTTATCAAAATTGCTTTTCGTAACCTGAAGAGAACGAAAGGGTTTACGGCAATAAATATTATTGGTTTGGCTGTTGGCATGGCTTCAGCCATGCTTATTATCTTATGGGTTAGTTTTCAGTGGTCGTTTGATAAGATTTATCCGAAGGCAGCTTTACTCTATACCGTTGGATCAATCGAGCCCAGCAACGAGGGATTTGCTGTTTGGTTTTCGACGCCTAAACCATTAGCGGCGGCGGTTAAGAATGAAATTCCACAGGTCCGGGATGTCAGCAGGTTTAGTGGGGTCGACAGATTTCTTTTAACCGTAGGTAATAAAAAAATAATCTCAGGACGTGGTGCGTTTGTAGACTCAACGTTCTTAGGAATGTTTGATTTACCGGTTTTGGCAGGTGACCCCGAAACAGCGTTAGTAAATCCGTCAAATATCGTCTTATCAAAAGGTATGGCAATATCTTTATTCGGTTCCACTGATATAATTGGAAAGACAATCAAAGTGGATAGCGCAGAGGTAGTCCATGTTACGGCTGTTCTGGACGACATACCCAGCAATAGTCGTTTTTCAAAAAGCGAGTATTTTTTGCCATGGACATTCATGGAGAAGATAGGTTTTGCGGACCAAAGTTGGCATAATAGTTCTGTTGACCTATTTGTACTATTACATCCGAACGTCAATTTGGGCGAGGTACAGCAGAAGCTTAAAGGAATAACAAAGAAAAATGCAGATTTAAAGACAGAGAATTTTTTAAAACCAATTGGTGAAAGTTACCTCTATGATCAATATAAGAATGGGATTGCATTAGGTGGTCGTATTGAAATGGTACGGGCCTTTATTATTATAGCTATCTTTATTTTACTGATCGCATGTATTAATTTTATGAACCTGAGTACTGCGCAGAGCGAGAGACGAGCAAAAGAAGTTGGAATACGAAAAGTTGTAGGAGCAGGCCGTAAGTCTTTAATAGGGCAGTTTCTTTCGGAATCTATATTATTGTCTTTTGTGTCTGGAATATTAGCATTACTGATAGCCTACTTCGTCCTACCTTCATTCGGACAGCTTGTAGGGAGTGCACTTATCCTTCCCTTATCAAATGTCTATTTTTGGTTTTCCTTTGTTGGATTCATACTTTTGACCGGCATCCTAGCGGGAAGTTATCCGGCATTTTTTATGTCTTCATTTCAACCTGTAAATGTGTTGAAAGGTAAGTTTATCCACATCCCGCAGAAATTGAATCCTCGAAAGATACTCGTTGTAATTCAATTTTCTATTGCGGTAGTATTGATTATCGCTACGCTAGTTATCCGTCAGCAGCTACTGCATGCGCAGAATAGAGAAGTAGGCTTTGATAAGAAAAATCTTATCTATGTATCCGAGATTGGTGATATACCTAAAAATATGGAGTTGATAAAGAGGACGCTCTTAGAGCAGAATATCGCAATCTCCACCAGTAGAACGATGTCGCCAATAACCCAACGTTGGAGTGGATGGAATGGCTTTATTTGGGAAGGCAAAGATCCCAATAGTATTATTCAGTTTAATAGGCAGGCTACTGATGAAAAAATTGTAGCCACAGTAGGATTACAGTTGATTGCAGGACGAGATTTTGATCTGGTCAAATTTCCAACGGACTCAATGTCTGCGATTATTAATGAAACTGCAGCCAAGGTCATGAATCTAGAAAATCCCATCGGCAATTATATCGTGGATGGTACAGATAAATTCACTATTATTGGTGTTGTTAAAGACTTTATACAAGAGTCTCCTTTCCGACCGGTATTGCCTACCGTCATCGAAGGAGCACATATGTGGTTAAGAACGCTTCATATTAAGTTCAATCCTCAATTGAGCACACAAGAGGCGCTTACTAAAACCGAAAAAATTTTTAAGACTTACAATCCCAATTATCCCTTTGATTACCGTTTTCTGGATACGGAGTATGCGGAAAAGTTTAATGAAACACAAAAAACGGCAAGATTAGCAACTTTATTTGCAGTGCTGACTATCTTTATTTCTTGCCTCGGACTGTTTGGGTTGGCCGCTTATATGGCCGAAAGTAGAATCAAAGAAATCGGAATCAGAAAAGTATTAGGCGCTTCCGTATTTTCAGTTATGGCTATGCTTTCCAAAGAGTTCGTCATTTTAGTAATTATTTCTTGTATAATTGCATTCCCGATAGCTTACTGGGCCATGGACCACTACATCAGTAGTTTTGGATACCGTAAAGAAATTGGATGGGATATTTTTGTAATTACTGGAGTTCTTACCTTGATGGTCGCTGTGCTTACAGTGAGTTTTCAATCTATCAAAGCATCGCTCGCCAACCCTGTAAATAGTCTCCGCAATGAATAGCATCAAATTTGGAGTACAGCATTGAAATCGGGAGTTTTGCCAAAGGTAATGATGTTTATAATCAATAAAATGCTTTCACCGTGACTTCGATAAATAATCTAAATATTGTGAATATAAAAGTAATTTGTAGCGTTGCGCTTGTTTTGATGGGCTCTTGCAGTATTTTCAAACCGCAAAAAGAAGAGTTCCCTCATAAAGCCTATACAACAGCAACTGCCACAGATGTACAAGGTCAGGATAGTGTAAGTAGCACTTCCGGCGGTTTTCAGCCCTTTACCGTAGATAGAGTAGATGGTTTTTATGCAGTCATTTCGTTTACCGAACCTTACCCTTATAGCGATGTCGTGCTTGGAGATCATCCACTGGTCAGTAGAGCTGAGATCAAAGAAGCAAAAGCTGCTGTAGAGCAGTATCAAAATCATCCCATAGTGGACATTGAGTTCACCAAAGAAGGAGCAGGAAAGTTTGAGAAATTAACAGAAGAGAATATAGGAAAACCCATCGCTATTGTTGTCGGAGGCAAGGTCGTGTCTATGCCCGTTGTACAGGGAATTATTTCAGGAGGGAAAGTTCACATTTCAGGGGGATTCTCCATGGAAGAGGTCGTGAGGATGGCAAAGATATTGAATACGAGATAGAGTCCCTCGTCATAGATTATTCTATCCCGAGTTATTTCGTATGAGATATACCTGATAAAGTATACCTAAGTTTCCATTTTAGGTTTCGTCTTCAACGAAGATGAAAAATATTCAAAATCATCGCTCCCTAAATTTTCCTTTTTGAACTGTTCAAAGTTTTCTTTAAAATTGTCCGATAATCAATTTCTCCAAGACGATACACCTGGAATCAAATCACATGCAGCATACCGAAAAGTCAATCTTAGCGTCTATAAAAATGAAAGACAAAAAAGGCTTAGAATCCCTTTTTAGACAGTTTTATAGACCATTAGTGATGTATGCCTGCCAGTATCTGGAGCGGATAGATGAAGCCGAAGACCTCGTTCAGGAGGTTTTTGTTAAGCTTTGGGAACGAGATTCCTTGCAGCAGGTCGATGCCAAACTGTATTCCTACCTCTATACCACCGTAAGGAATGCCTGTTTAAATAAGCTCGTCGTGCTAAAAAAAATCCAACAACAAGAGCTGGACGAACAGATCGATCTCGTCGAAGAGCATCCCCTTGACGAAGAAGCATGGGCCGCTTACATTCAAAAAGTACATGCCGAGATCGAAAAACTACCCGAGCGTACCCAGCAGATTTTTAAAGCCATTGTCCTAGAGCGTCGCAAGTACAAGGACGTGGCTGTCGAGATGGAAATCTCTACCAATACCATCAAGACCAGCCTTTCGCGTGCGCTCACCAAGCTAAGAACCACCTTCAAAGATGACGATATGGCCATGTTTATGTTGCTCTGTATCTGCACCCGTATTTTGAAATAAAAATAAATAGTAAAAAAAACTTCCCTACACCTGTCACCTATTCTATCCAAAAGCTTGTCATACTAGCAGAACGTATCCAATAGGGTTTTCCGATAGAAGAAAAAACAAAACGCTTTACAGTATTACGTTATCCAATTAAAGAAGATAACAGCTTCCGTGGATTAGAGCAGTTCAACTAGTAGAAGATTATGCAAGAGATTATATACGAGCTTATTATTAAAGAAAAGTACGGAAGTCTTTCCGTAGAGGACTCCGCTGTATTGCTTTCTTGGAGGCAAGAGAGCTTAGCGAATGAGCAAGCATATCAAAGCCTATACGGGACATTGGATGATTATACCCTGGTCGATAGGTATCAATCTATCGATCTAGACCATGCTTGGGCTAAGGTTGATCAGCGTATCAGTGAGCAGCCACAAAAAAGCAGATCATTGTACCGTTATTGGGTACGCTATGCTGCGGCCCTGCTTTTATTTTTCTCCATTGGGTTATACTGGTATACAGCCAGACAAGAGCGAGCTATTGACACTTCTGTGATAGGCTCATTAGATGATGTAGTTCCAGGCGGCAACAAAGCGTTAATCACTTTTTCAAATGGTGAGCAGATCTTGTTAGATTCGACACAGTCTAGACTCGAGACCATTGATGGTACATATCGGTATGGCGATGGGCGAGAGGTGACCAATAGTGAGGTACAGTTTGCGACAGTCAGCACACCTATAGGAAGCACCTACGAAGTTACCCTTCCAGATGGTACCAAGGCCTGGCTCAATGCTAGCTCTTCCATTCATTATCCAACACGCTTTACAGGGCAAGAGCGAGCCATCGAGACCACCGGAGAGGTCTATCTTGAGGTCGCAGCAGACAAGAAACATCCATTCATCGTACATAGCGCAAACCAGCGATTACAAGTATTAGGTACAGCCTTCAACATACGCAGCTACAGTGATGCCATCGTGACCACCTTGGTACATGGCAAGGTCTCATTATCCGGTCAGCACACTCACAAAACCGTTTCTTTACAACCAGGGCAACAGGCCATATTATCCGAAAAGCAGATTGCGATTTCGGAGGTCAATGCTTCAGATTATACCGTTTGGATCAAGGGAGTAATCCTTAATAGAGATGCCAGTCTTGTGGATATCTGTCAAGAGTTGGAGCGCTGGTACGGCGTCAAATTTGTTTTTCCAAAAGGGTTTAAGAATGAAGAGCGCGTCATGCTCAGCATAGACCGCAAGGAGCGTCTGTCTACCGTGCTTAGTTCCTTGGAAAAAGCCTATTTCGTACGTTTCGAGATCAAAGGAAAGGAGGTACGGGTGAACTAAGAAAAGATTAAATCATAGTTGATCCCGTAAAACAGAAAAGCCACCCTAACTGCTACATAAGGATGGCTCTATGTCGGACAGCTAAAAAAACATTTTGCAACATATTTTACTAACCAACAGAAAACAAAAATAATGAATTTAACCAATTGCAACAAGGGGATGCGTTGGCTATGGAGCTTGTTTAAACTCCATCGCTGTGGCATTCCTCTTAATACGATTCGCATCATGAAGATAATGACGCTCTACCTATTCGTTCTGTGTACCTGTAGCTTTGCCCATGTCAAGGCACAGAAGGTCAGTCTCTCGGTCAAAAATGCCCTTTTTCAGGAAGTAGCCTTACAGATACAGCAGCAGACCGGTTATTCCTTTGTCAGCAACAAACGGCTTTTGGGCCAGGCCAAGAATGTAACACTAAGGCTTAATCAGGTAGACCTACAATCAGCGTTAAAAGAACTCTTTAAAGAGCAGCCCTTTACATTTGCTATAGACGGACGGTTGATTACCTTAATCGGTCGTTCGACTGATCAAGTGAAAGAACAACAGGATGTTGAAGTGAAAGCTCCCATTCAGCAGTCTATCAAAGGCCGTGTTGTCAATGAAAAAAGCGAGCCTTTGGTTGGTGCATCGATTTACGTACTTGATACTTTTGGAAGACGAACAGCTGTACAGGCTAAAACAGACGAGCGGGGATACTTTGAATTGACTAATACAGAACGAGGATTAACGTTGGAATTGGCTTTTCTAGGATATACCTCACAAAAGGCTATATCTCGGCCTGACATCGGAATCATATCCTTGAAACCGCTATTGGCTGAGGTTGACGAAGTAATCCTTAACGCCGGTTATTACAGTGTTAAGGACAAAGAACGAACCGGAAGCATTTCAAAGATCACCGCAAACGAAATTGGTCAACAACCAGTTGTCAACCCGCTGGCCGCAATGCAGGGACGTATGGCAGGGGTGAACATTACGCAGAGCAGCGGTACCCCCGGCGGCGGCTTCGATATACAGATCAGGGGGCGTAACAGTTTACGCGCCGAAGGAAATGCGCCCCTGTATATCGTTGACGGTGTACCTTTTCCTTCACAGTCTGCTTCAGATATGAACCTTACGGCTATGCTGTTTCCTTGGGGTAGTACAAGCCCGCTGAACAGCATCAATCCCAACGATATTGAAAGTATCGAGGTTTTAAAGGATGCTGATGCTACGGCTATTTACGGTTCGCGTGGTTCAAACGGGGTGGTACTTATTACCACAAAAAAGGGCGGTATAGATAAAACAACGTTCTCCGTTCAATCCACCACTTCTGTCAGTACGATTTCAAAATTCATGGATTTGATGGATACGCAGCAGTACTTGAAAGTGCGTAAGGATGCTTTTGCAAACGATAATATTAGAGAATATCCTGCAAATGCGTATGATATAAACGGTACATGGGATCCCAACCGATATACCGATTGGCAGCGTGAGTTTATAGGGGGCAAGGCGGTATCGCACAATACCCAGTTTTCTGTGGGTGGCGGGGCAGGGCGCACATCCTACCTTTTAAGTGCAGGGCACCGCACCGATGGTACCGTATATATGGGAGACTTTGGTTATAAACGCACCAATTTTTTACTGAATGTGAACCACAGGTCTGCAAACGACCGCTTCGGCTTGCAGGTAAGCGTACAGAAAAGTAACCAGAACAACAGGCTCATGGCCAATGATCTCACCAATTCTATTTTTCTGGCTCCCAACGCACCTGCATTGTATGATGCACAGGGCAACCTGAACTGGGAAAACAATACCTTTGATAATCCGGCAGCAAAACTCAATTCTAAATATTTCTCAAAAGCGGCCGATTATACGGCAAATGTAAATCTGTCGTACAACCTTTTACAAAACCTGCAGATTGGTGTCTCTACCGGTTTTAGCGATGCTTCTACAGAAGAAATTGTTACCGTGCCCCATACCGTTTACAGTCCGGCATACAACTATACCAGCAAGGAATCTGCAATGACCAAATCTAAATTAAATCGTAACAGCTGGATTGTAGAACCGAAAATTGTATGGAATTTAGAACAGGGCAGTAGTGCGTGGAACGTAGTTGCCGGAGGGACATTTGAAACAAGGGAACAGCAGGCGTTCAGTGTGCAGGGCGGTAACTTTTCTTCAGACGACCTTATCATGAACCTAGCAAATGCAGTTACCAAAAATATATTGAACGATACAGAAACGCTTTATAAGTACGTCGCATTGTACGGAAGGGTCAATTATAAGTATATGGACAGGTATATTGTAAACTTTACCGGTCGTCGTGACGGTTCTAGCCGTTTCGGTCCCAACAACCGCTTTGCGAATTTCGGTGCCGTGGGTACTGCTTGGCTCTTTAGCAGGGAAAAGGTATTGAAAAACAGTTCGTGGCTAAACTTCGGAAAGCTGCGTGCCAGTTACGGTATTACGGGAAGTGATTTGATAGGGGATTACCAGTACCTGAATGCCTACAGGATTAGCCATAACCAGTACGATGGTAATGTAGGGTTAGAACCGGCAAGGCTGTACAATCCCGATTTCAGCTGGGAGAGCAACAAAAAACTGGAGGCAGCCTTGGAACTGGAATTTTTCAATGGCAGGCTGGCACCGTCAGTGGCATGGTACCGCAACCGCTCCTCAAGCCAGCTGGTGGGTATCCCGTTGCCGGGTACTACCGGTTTTACAAGCGTTCAGGCAAATCTGGGAGCTTTGGTGGAGAACTCGGGTTGGGAAGTTACCCTGAGGTCTTTGATTGTGGATAAGGAAAATTTTAAATGGAGTACCGATATCAACCTCTCACTTCCTAAAAACAAGTTGTTGGATTTTCCTAATTTGGAAGAATCTACTTATGCCTTACAGTATACGGTAGGATATCCGGTATTTATACAGAAGGTATATCATATAATTGATGTTGATCCTGAAACGGGACTTTACCAGGTGGAAGACCGCAATGGCGACGGTGTGATAACCAGTGACGACCGCTCTATGATCATGCACTTGGGACAGAAATACCACCTGGGCATCGCAAACCAGTTAAATTACAAGAATTTTTCATTGGACTTTCTAGTGCAGTTTGTCAGGCAAACGGTACGTAATCCCGACTATAATGCAGGGTTGTTCGGATCTATGAACAACAGTCATACGCGTTATGCTGATTATTTTCAGCCCGAAAATCAGGGAGGTGTATACCAGATGCCTACAACCGGCGTAAACCGTGCGGCACTGCAGGCAACAGACTACCTTAGAAACAGCAACCTCAGTGTTTCCGATGGATCGTTCATCCGCTTAAAATCGGTACAGCTGCAGTACCAGCTGCCACAGCATTGGCTCAAAGGAACGCAGCAGATATACCTGCAGGGATACAACCTGTTTACGCTCACAAAATTCTGGGGAAGCGATCCGGAAACTGCAACGGGCTACCTACCAGCGTTACGTACCATAGCGGTAGGTGCTTCTTTTAACTTCTAACTTTAACAGCTACGATCATGAAAAAACGAACAATTATATTTGGTTTTCTTTTTTCGGCACTGCTTTTAACAGGCTGCGAGGATTACCTGGAAGTGGGCGAACCTAAAGAACAGATTGGTTCACCAAAGGTGTTTAACGACGACCGCATGGCGGTATCCGCACTAACACATGTCTATACACAGATGCGTGCCAATGGGTTCTTTTCGGGCAACCGTTTCGGCATGGGGTACTATCTGGGCTGCCTGGCGGATGAACTGGAAGTAGTCAATCCGCAGTCAAGCAACCACCGCCTTTTCTACGAAGGGGCGGTCTTGGCAGGCAATAACGGTATTAAGGATGTATGGAATCACACTTATAAACAGCTGTATGGTGTAAACTCCGTACTGGAAGGTCTGCGAGAGAGTTCGGGCGTATCTACTGGAGTAAATAAGCAACTCCGAGGCGAAGCGCTGGCAATACGCGGCATATTGCATTTTTACCTTACGCAGACCTTTGGTAGTGTGCCTTATGTAACCGCTACCGATTACAATATAAACAAAAGTATTGAAAAAATGCAGGTTACAGCGGTAATGGAAAAGGCGGTGGCCGATTTGAAGGAGGCGGAACAGCTGCTTTCGCCCGAGTATCCGTCGGTAGAAAGGGTGCGGATCAACCAGCGGGTGGTACAGGCGTTTCTGTCGAGAATGTATCTGTATTTGCAGCAGTGGAAGCTGGCGGCGCAGTATGCGGAAAAAGTAATCGATGATCCCGCTTACGAAATGGAACCGCTGGAAAAAGTATTTTTAAAAGACAGTAAAAGTGCCGTCTGGCAGTTTAAACCCGACAATCCTGGTAGGAATACGTTGGAAGGTACCGAGTATATTTTTACCGTGATACCGGCTCCACAGTCAAGGCTGTCAATGGAATTGGTAAATTCTTTTGAACCAGACGACCTAAGGGGCGTTGCTTGGATGAACAAGGTGAATGGCAGCACGGAAAACTACCGCGCCTACAAATACCGTCAGCGTACGGCTACATCGGCATCGCAGGAATATTCTGTGCTATTGCGCGTTGAAGAAATGTACCTGATCATGGCAGAAGCTTCTGCACATTTGGGTAACAACAGCGATTTTGAATGGTACCTTAATAAACTACGTGAACGTTGCGGGTTGCCGCTTGTTGGCGCAACTGACATCATTACAGCGATTTATGTTATATTGCAAGAACGTCGTAAGGAATTGTTCTGTGAGTTCGGGCATCGGTATTTTGATCTTAAACGCACGGGAAAACTGGATATGCTGGCAGCTTCAAAACCTGGTTGGAAATCGTATTTCAACTTGTTGCCACTACCGGAAAACGAATTGTTGTTAAATCCGCGTCTGCTTCCGCAGAATCCAGGCTACTAATCTAAGGTATATGAAGATGTTATTTAAAATACTTTTCTTTTGTACGGTGCTTCCAAATCTGGCTGTGGCACAGGAGAAGCAAGCAAGGGTAGAACATATCGCAAACGATAAGGTAAGCCCAGACGGCAGGTACGTAACTTTTTTAAGTGTCAAAGATGGAAAACCCGATCTGATGCTGAAGGAAGTAGCTTCAAACAGGTCTCTGACTTTTGAAGGTATGGGTACTAAAACCGAGTTGACCGATGAGTACTTTTTCGGAATGAACAATAAAAGACAGTTGGTCAAAGTGTCATTGAATGATTTTAACACACAGCAAATAGACGGTGTATTGTCTTACAGTTGGCTGCAAAATCAGCAGAAGCTTTTGTATCTGAACAATGCTAATGGATTGGTACTCCTAAAACCCGATACCGAGCACGAAGTGAAGTTTGAGGATGTTCAGTTCTATGAAGTTTCGCCAAATGGTAACACTGTTTTAGTAGTGAAAGCTTCGGGTGAGGTTCTGAATATGGATAGCCGCACAGGTGGTACCCGACATTTGGGGAACTTGGATAACGGTACGCGGGTAAAGCACGTTCTTTGGAATAAAGACGGCAGTTTCTTTTATTTAATTGCTGCCGATGCTGAAAATCTCGATGTTTTTAAACAATCGAAAAATAAAATCACCTACGTGCTTACGGTAGCAGATTACAAAAAGGTTTTTAATACGAAAATTGATATCTCCCGTATGCAGGTTTCTTTACTTGGTAACAAAAATATCGCATTTTCTGCGGTGGGCAGGGCACCGGATAGGGCACATGAAATAGAGGTGTGGGAGGGAAACAGTGATTATTTGGGACCGGATGAACCTGCTGTCGTATCCTTTGTGGTTGCGGATCTGCAAAACGGTACGGTGTTAAACCTCGCAGAATGCTTTCCTGCAATGCAGTTCCTGGTTCACCCTTTTTCAAAAAGCATATATGCCTACCGCATCAATGACGATCTTACAAAGTTCATCCCGACCAAAACATTTTACAGAATCGACAGCGACTATAAAAAAGCCGAAAAGCTGGCTGAACTTACAGAGGGGTCAAAAACAATTTACCTTATTCCCGATAAACCGTATGCGGTTTATTTTAATAGGAATAACTGGTATCTGTATGATGAAAACAAAAGCACACACAAAAAACTCGGCAGTGAAGCCGATATGGTTGCAGTACATAAAACCTCTTATTTTGAACGCTTTCAACGGAAGGGGTCAGGCATATTTACAGACGGACAAAAAAGCATAACGGTTCCCGTTGGTAATAACATCCTGTATTACAGTTTCGACGGTAAATCATCAGCTGATAGTATTGCAGCTACAACAGACCGCACCTGGTATATGGACGAATGCAACGGAAATACCATATATGACGGCCCCATACCGGGTAAAATAAGTAAAACCGGTGACTATAAAGACAGCGTATTGCGCTGGCATTCTCTGGATCACAGTACAGAAGGCATTGCCTATGCAGGTGCAGATTATAAGGTTCGTGAACTGGTAAAGGGTAACTTTAAGTACGCTCAGCTTAGAAGATCTCAACGTATCATAACCTTTGTGAGGGAAAGCGCACAATCAGCACCCGAGTTATGGTATGTTGATATAGTGACTGGAGATACGGGACTGCTGTATATAAGCAATAAGCACGACAGTATTTCAACGCGGCACGCCGTAAAATATTACAGTTGGAAGAACGGTTTGGGGCAGGAAATAGGAGCAATAGTCCGGTTACCGAAGGGATATGATCCTGCAAAAAAATACCCGGTAATTGTAGATGTGTACGAACAAAAGCTTACAGTTCAAAACGAATATACATCACCTTTTGCACAAAGTATGATAGGTTTTAATTACCACGACTACGTTGGTGAGGGCTATATCGTGATAGAGCCAGATATCTATTATACTTACGGAGATCCGGGCGGTTCGATGCTTAATTGCATAACGGAAGCTTTAAATCAACTGGAGGATAAGGTATCCATTGATCGCAACAATATGGGGATCATCGGGCATTCGTTCGGTGGTTACGAAACCAATTACATAGTCACCGCTACAGACATGTTCAAGGCAGCCGTTTCGGGCGCAGGAATTGCCGATATCGTCAACTGGTATTTTTCGGTAAACTGGGAAAGAAGAAAACCTGAGTTTTGGAGATATTATGAGGAGAGCTTCCGTATTGGTCAAGGCTTTTTTAAGGCAAAGCAATCATATCTTGCCAACTCGCCCATACTTCACGCGGAAAAGGTACAAACACCGCTGTTGCTGTGGACAGGTAGGGAAGACTATCATGTAGACTGGCACCAGAGTGTTTCGATGTTTTTGGCCTTGAAAGATTTGGGCAAACCCGTAAACCTTCTAATGTACCCTAAAGAAGGACATGTGTTGAGTGCAGATGCAAATCAAAAGGATTTGTCGCTAAAAATTAAACAGTGGTTTGATTATCACTTAAAAAGTAACGACAAGCAACAGTGGATGTATGAAAGGAGCAATTAAACTATGGTCGGCTGATTAATAGTTTTGTACTCATTAGTCTTTCAGGTATAAGTGAAATGTTCGGCTAAAATACCAGCATGCTGCTTAAAATCAGTATGTTGGTATTCATGTGTTATAAATGCTGAATTTAATATCTTGCCACGGCTAAGAAGCCATTGAATTTGAAAAAGGAATTCTGTCAGAAAATTTCAACACCCTAAATCCGATCCGTTTCATCTCATCGTAATAGTTCTCCAGTACTGCGCTCTTATCCTCCGACAGCAACAGGAGCGCTTTCCACAGGAGTTTCTTCTTCCCCAGGCCGATAAGCCGAAAAGCACCCGTCTATATCAGGATGATCAGCTGTTCCAACCGGTCGCCAGGATACGTAGCGCCAGTTTATCATTCAGTTTCGTGATTTATTATTTTTAGTTTAAGGCAGACAAAAATATTGGATTTATATAGTTTTATTGGTGCATTCGAAGCCTTCCTGGATTTCAAATATTGAATAAATATAAAAATACACTTTTCGGTAATGCCATCAATAGTTATAAAATTTTGCATCGTAGATCTTAAGTTTATTCCATATTTTTAAGTAGGCACTTTTTGACCTGATTTCTTTTTTTTGAGGCTACGATATCGTTTATTTAGATTTCTATTCTATATTTGTTGGCTATTTATTACGATAGATTAAAGTTTATTCTCCCAGTACGGTAGGAATCTAGCCAACTAATACGCGTTAAAGAATTTGTGATATCACATGATACAAGATTATTCCATATTAGATGATCAACAATTGATAGACTATCTTAAAGAAGGTAATCACTTGGCTTTTAATGAAATCTATAAACGTTTCTGGAGAATGTCAATCAATACCGCTTTTCAACGTCTGAAGTCAAAGGAAATGGCAGAAGAGGTAGTTCAGGAGGTATTTGTCAGTTTATTTATTCGTAGAGCATCCATTCAGCTCAAGTCTTCATTAGAGGCTTATATCCGGTTGGCGATTAAAAACCGGATTATCGATGCCTTCCGTGCACAAAAGTCGCAAGAACAGCTCCAGATTGCTGAGGCTAATAATGAAGAGCCTTCCCCTGCTCAGCCCGATGAAGCATTAGAGTACAAAGAACTGAGAGACAAAATAAAATCCTCCACAGATAAGCTGCCTGAAAAATGCAGAGAAGTTTTTTTAATGAGTAGATTCGAACACCTATCTCATCAGGAAATCTCGGACCGAACAGGGATTTCTATCAGCACAGTAAAAAAGCACATCAATAAAGCATTAAAAATACTAAAAGAAGATTTCCAAGATCAGCATCTAGATATTCTCATCGTTTGCCTTTTTGTTTTTTCACAATCCTGATTTTTAAAATTATTTAACTGTAATACAGTGATTTGTAGTTTTTGTGTCGGATGGAGTAGAACCTCCGTGTTTTTGTTCCGTATACTATGTATATGGCAGCAAGTAAATCAGACGAACAATATATCTTGACCCTCTTAGACAAAGCGAGTCGCCACGAAGCATCAGAAGCCGAGTTGCGGTATCTTGATCTGTGGTACGATTCATTTCAAGAAGCGCCATTGTACACAGATGGTATGTCCCCAGAGGAAGAAGAGCAAGCTATGTCTATGTTGTTCGATCGGATTCATAATCAGATCGAACAGCGAATCCAAGAAGATATATCAATCAAATCTATCCCAATCTATAAGAGGATATTACCATTTTTAAAGTATGCAGCTGCTATTCTTCTGTTTTTAGCTCTTCCTTTATACTTTTTTAGAGATTCTTTACCTCCAGCGGTTACCGAGCTAAAATTGGTACAAGAAGTAAGTGATGTTTTAAAGAAACAAAACCCGCTTACTATTTCAGATGAATTTGCTAAAGAGATACAGTTGGTGCTTTCTGAAGATAGGAGGGTCAATCTGCCAGAAGGAGATGTTCCAGACTATATAAATGCCGAAAAATACATCAATGTTCTGCATTCGGACAATCAAATAACATATACAGTTAAGGACAGCTTATCACAGATAGCTCCTCAAAATCCGATATATCATATCGTAAGGATTCCGTACGGAAAGCGTCTTTCAGTGACATTGATTGACGGCACAAAGGTTTCACTAAACTCAGGAACAGAGCTTAAGTATCCAATCAATGTGCAAAATGAGCAGATGGATCTCTATTTGACAGGTGAGGCATATTTTGATGTCGCCAAGTCGCAGAATAGAAAATTCAATGTACATGTACGAGGAAATCGGGAGAAAAAAGCACATATGGTTCAGGTATTGGGCACACAGTTTAATATCAGAGCTTTTCCAAATGATAAACAAAGTGTTACTACGCTATTTGAAGGAGCAATACAGTTGTCCGGTCTGGATAGAATCCCGATACCGCTACAACCATTAAAACAGATTGCTGTTGGGCAGACGTACGCGATTACGAATGCTGATATGGAAGGCGCGTCTGCCTGGAGAAACAATTTGTTCTATTTCAAAAATACACCCTTAGAAGAAGTGGCTATAGAATTGGAACGTTGGTATGGTGTGAAAATTCAATATAGAAAAACAACTAAATCTAAAAAGTTACTGGCTCAGATCTCTAGGGAAAAGAGTTTAGAACAAGTGTTGGAAATGCTAGCGCAGACCTATGATATTAAATACGAATACCAAGGAAAGGAGGTTGTTTTGAGCGATTAATACCAGAGCTATAATGCAAATGTCAACGAGACTAAGAAATTTTTAAACCACAATTTAAGGACACTAACCAGTCTTTTCTTAAATATTTATGAAGCAATTTTTTCAGAACCGCATGTTCAAGTGCTGCGTATTGTTAATGTGTAGCTTGATACTTACGACCGTTGTCTTCGGACAAGAGTCTAAGGTGACTATCCAGAGAAAGAATATATCTTTGGATGAGCTCCTTACAGAACTTCGTAAGCAGACGGGATTCGATTTCGTATCCCTGACCTCTAAATTTGATTTTTCACGAAAAATCGATGCAAATTTCAAAAATGACGAACTCGATCAGGTATTGGACAAATACTTTAATGTCCAGACAGGAGTAGTCTATGTCTATAAAAATAATAGCATCATCCTTATGGATGAGCAAAAAGCCCAGCTAAGGAAGATTACAGGAGTAGTTTTACATGGAGAGACCGGAAAGCCAATGCCCGGAGTGACTGTTTCTTTTCCTGTCAAAGGTATTCGTGTACGTACCGATGAAGAAGGTAAGTTTGGTATACAAGTCCCTGAGTATGCCCGGCAGCTAGAACTGATTTCTCTCGGCTTTCAAAAGAGAATACTGCCGATATCTTCTGCTTCGAACTACATCATTCATCTGACTGGAAAATCCGAAGATATCGATGAGGTTGTCGTGACGGGGATCTTTGAACGGAAAGCCGAGAATTTTACTGGCGCAGCCAGAACCATATCAGGCGAGGAGCTCAAGAAAATATCGACTAATAATATTTTTGCTGGAATCTCGGCGATAGAACCGTCTTTCCGTATTATGCCAAATAATGTTATGGGAGGAAATATAAACCAACTTCCTGATATACAGTTGAGAGGGCAGAATTCACTACCCAACCTAGCTGGAGAATTATCCTCTAATCCAAATCAACCACTTTTTATACTAGATGGCTTCGAGGTTAATCTACAAAGGATCGTAGATCTGGATATGAATATGATTGCTAGCATTACGATATTGAAAGATGCTTCTGCGACAGCCATCTATGGTTCGCGAGGTGCAAATGGGGTAATGGTTGTCAATACGATTGCGCCTAAGCCCGGGAAAATCCAGGTGACATTGAACAATGATTTTCGAATATCCGCTCCAGATTTATCTGTATACAATTATTTAAATGCAGTAGAAAAGCTAGACTTTGAGCAACGTGTTGGTGTATACTCATCTGACTTTGATCAAAATAAATATAGATTAGATAATTTGTACAATGAACGTTGGAAGAATGTTCAACGCGGTATTGATACCGATTGGAAAAAAATCCCTACCCAAGTTGGCTATAACAATCGAACTTCTGTAAATCTGCAGGGGGGCGATCAGCATATCCGATACGGGATGTTGGCCTCAGCTGATTTACAGCAAGGTGTGATGAAAGGCCAGGATCGTAAAAACTATTCAGGTCAGTTTGATTTAACCTACCTAGTGAGTAAGCTACAATTCAAAAATTCTATACGAGTTTACCAAAACTTAGCAAATGAGTCTCCTTACGGTAATTTTAGCGCTTATTTAAAGATGAATCCCTATTGGACACCCTATGGGGCTGATGGTAATGTACAACGTTATTTAGAAAATTATACAATAGTGGGCTTGCCGTACAAGACGACCAACCCAATGTATAATGCTATCTTAAATTCTGTAAATCAAACGAAATATATTGGGTTTACCAATAATTTTCAAATCCGTTACAATATCACTCCTTCATTATATATAGAATCGAATCTGGGCTTATCGAGGCAGAGTGGAGGTACAGACCAGTTTTACTCAGCGGATGATAGCCGGTTTGAAGAAACTACAGATATTAATAGAAAAGGTTCCTACACAGACAGAAATGATGAATCATCATCATATGAGAGTGTAACTAACTTAAATTATAATTTTAAGCGTGGAAAGCATCAATGGTTTTCTACGGGGTCACTCAATCTATCTAGCAGTACCAATAGCTATACGCAGATTTTGGCCGAGGGATTCCCTTACGATAGGCTGGATAATCTTCTGTTTGCAAATCAATACCAGGAAAATGGAAGACCTACAGGGGATGAAAGTACCGTGAGACGTATAGGCATGCTATACAGTGGTAATTACAGTTACGATAGTCGATTTTTAGTCGATCTTTCTATTAAGCGTGATGGATCATCTCAATATGGAACAGACAAGCGTTTCGGTACATTTTGGTCTACGGGTTTGGGATGGAATATTCATAACGAGCGTTTTTTCAAACAAAATGGTCTTGTGAACCGGCTAAAGCTACGTGGGAGCTATGGAACTACAGGATCCTTAAACATACCGGCCTATTCGGCTCAAACGAGATATAATTTTGGCGTAAGCAGTGGCTACTACAATGAATTGGGAGCGAATATAGGGAACCTAGGAAATCCATTGCTTAGTTGGCAAAATGTCTATAAGCTGAATTTTGGGATAGATGCGATCCTATTCAATGAAAGATTAGATATACGTTTGGATGCATATAGAGATATCACGGACGATGCAATCACTCAGATTACATTGGCCCCGTCCACAGGTTTTACGGGATATTCAGAAAATTTAGGAAAGGTAGAAAATAAGGGATTTGAATATTCTGTACGCTACAAAGCATTAGAAAATAAAGGGACAGGTACTATATGGACGCTATATGTTAATGGATTTACGAATAAGAATGTACTCAAAGAATTGTCTAATGCCCTCAAAGCTTCCAATGATCGTCTGAATGAAAACAACCAGGCACAGACTGTCCCTAATATCCTTTTGCAAGAAGGAAATTCGATGGATGCCATATATGTAGTACGTTCGCTTGGAGTGGATCCTGCGACTGGATCCGAGATATTCCTTACAAAAGATGGTCAGAAAACTTATGAATGGAATGCGGCAGACAAAGTTGCCTACGGAGTGAGCATCCCAAAATGGAACGGCAACTTCGGAACAAATCTTAATCACAAAGGATTTGAACTAGGAATTTTGTTCAACTATCAATTTGGCGGACAGTTATACAATCAGACACTCATAGATAATGTTGAATCTGTAAAACCTAATGTCAACGTGGATAGAAGGGCATACGACTTAGGATGGACTGGTCCAGGAAATATCAGTCAATTCACAAGGATAGGACTTGATACTGAACCTACTCGACTTACTTCACGGTTTGTCCAAAATAATAACACTTTGACATTAAGCACACTCTCATTAGGATATAATTTTTACCGCCAGGATTGGGTAAAGCGAATTGGTCTTCGGAGTTTCCAGCTTACGGCATTGACCAATGACCTGATAAGATTTAGTTCTATTGAGATCGAAAGAGGAACAAGTAATCCATTTGCACGGACTTTCGCGCTGTCGGTCCGAGTGGGTATTTAACAAAAGGAGGAAGAGTAATGCAATATAAATTTACATCAATAATATACGTTGCCATTTCGGTATTGGCATTGTCAGGTTGTAATAAGTACTTGGACGTAGCTCCAAAGTCCAGTATCCCTGAAGAAGAAATGTTTTCTTCTGAGACCGGGTTTAGGCAGGCATTGACCGGAGTATATTCCACAATTGCTAGCAGAGCACTTTATGGAGATAACCTTTCCATGGGGTTTGTTTCCGCATTAGCACAGAATTACAATACATCGGGGACGGGTACGACACCTCTTTTTGTCCCTACACGCAATTATGATTATAGCTCAGAACAGGTTTTGGCTTATACCAAGCAGATCTGGAGTGCAGGATATAATGGTATTGCGGCTGCAAATAACATCATCAAGTTTGCAGACTTAAATAAAAGGATACTGACAGAAGAGGTTTATCAGCAGGTTTTAGGTGAGGCTTTTGCGCTTAGGGCATTTTTACACTTTGAATTATTGCGTATGTTTGCACCTTCTTATTCTCAGGGAGCAAATACAACTGCTATTCCCTATAAAACTGCCGTTGATCATTATTCTGTCAAGCCCTCGACAGTAGAACAGGTATTGACCTTTGCCTTAGAAGATCTTAATAAGGCCGAAAGTTTATTGATCAAATCAGACCCTATAATAAACAATACATTGGATCGAAGGTATAAGATGAATTATTACGCTGTAAAAGGTATACAGGCAAGAATTTATCTTTATGCAGGGAATACATCCGATGCCTACAAAGCTGCTAAGGAAGTCGTAGACTCCGGAAAGTTTCCTTTTGTAAGCAAGAGCAGCGTAGCTGCTGCTGCAGGTACCAAAGACCGATTGTTTAGACAGGAGCTGATATTTGCTATACGGAATCGAGAGTTAAAAACCTGGGCCGAAGATCAGTATTTTACTTTCCGGGCAAGTATCGATTATCGGTTGACAAGGCCAGATGCCGATTTACGTAATATATATGAATATAATACTGTAGGACAAGATGATATTCGTTATCGAAATCTGTTTGAAGATAATCAAGGGTTTAAATTTCCGTCCAAATTCTGGCAAACATCCACAACAACTATAGACAGTCTGCGTCTAGATCAAACCGTGCCTGTGGTACGCATGAGTGAGATGAGGTATATTATTGCAGAAACTGCTCCTACAGCACAGGAGGCTCTGGATGTATTGAATACAGTGAGGTTGGCAAGGACAGTATTAGCATTACCTTCGAATGCTAATAATTTAGACCGGAATTTTATTCAGAATGAGATAACAAAGGAATATCAAAAAGAGATGTATGCTGAAGGACAACTGTTCTTTTACTATAAGCGTTTAAACCGGAACACGGTTCCTTTTACTCCTGCCAACCTCGTGTTTGACCCCAAATTTTATGTGCTACCGGTGCCACAGGATGAATTAGAATTTAACCCTAATTATTAAGAAAATGAGAAGATATTGTATACTATTTGTCTGTCTGATCTCACTGTTGGGATGCAAGCAAGATGAGATCATGTTTTTCCAGAGCAATGATGCAATGAGTATTTATAAAGGCCAATATGAAGCCGATAGTACGAGTTTTTCATTTGCTTATTATTTGCCTGCGGTCACTAAAGATACGATTTGGGTGACAATCAGGGTTCAAGGAAAACGGAGTGCAGAAGATAGAATCGTTGAGATGAAGGCAGTAGAGGGGACGACTGCTCTTCTCGGAACAGATTTTGTCTTGCCTGAGTTTGTTTTCAAAGCAGGGAGCGACACCGCACGCTACCCGGTAGTGCTATTGAGAAATGAAAGCCTGAAATCGACTACCAAAACTATTAAATTATCGGTTAAGCCAAACTCTTATTTTGAGAGAGGAGCATTGGGGCAGGAAATAGGAAAAACGTATAGCATAGAGACCTATACTATACATTTCAATGATTATCTGTCTAAACCAGGATATTGGTCGGCATTGGAAAACTATGTAGGAGCTTTTTCTGTAGCGAAATTTCAATTTATGCTTTCTGTTTATGGAGCAGAGTTTGATTTTGCCGCTCTGTCAACAGCAGAACGCCTCAATCTAAGATTGCGACTCCGAACGGCGCTGGTCGACTATGAAGCTAAAAATGGCCCCCTATATGACGAAAATAATCAAAGAGTGACTTTTTAATCGAAAATTATGAAACGGAATTTAAATATATTGTTTTTCTTATGGGTGATGGTCATTACAGGGTGTAAAGAGGATGAGAAGATTTCCTATAAACCTATACCCGAAATAGGAATCGGTGCATTACCTAATAATTCATTCACCATTGCACAAAAAGATACCCTAACAATCTCACCTGATGTAAACGGTTTAGAAGTGGATAAGCAGTATGAATACGAATGGAAACTATTCGACAACGGAAAGGAAACCATATTATCCACAGCAAAGGATCTGCATGTCAGTATAGATTTTCCATCTGGAAGCAACTATGGTTTTGTTTTTTCGGTAAAAGATGTTGCTACAGGCGTGAAGTCAATCAGTCCTTTATATAGTTTACGGGTTACCGGGGCATTTCCTGAAGGCTGGCTCGTGGGAAATAACATAGGGAGTAAAGGGCAGCTATCGTTTATACGGACTATGGATGATAGGGTATTCTTACAGCCTCTGGATGAAATTAATCAAACATCCTATAACAGTAAGTTAACCTATGTGAAGTCGGGAGTGATATTGGATATATTTGGATCCGGTTTTAAACAACTACTCTATTTTACGGTTGATGGACTCCGTGTTTTTGATCCTGAGACAATGTTGCAGATCTCAGAAAACAATGAATACTTTTACGATCAGAAACAATTTCTATCCAAACCTGGTTATGGAACCAATTATTATAACATGGATCAATATCTTGTACATAATGGTAATTTATATGCAGCAAATGGTCCTGGTTTTGCCGGTAATACCAATTTTGGGAAATTTTCAGATCGTTTCGAAGGAGATTACGAATTATTCCCTTATGTATTTAGGGATAATTTTTCCTTTGCTTATTTCTACGATAATAAGCATAAGCGATTTGTATCTGCATCCTATAATACACGTGAATTGACGTACCCCACTTCTCAGGCAGGTATGTACAAACTTGATGCCGTTGGAAAGACTATGGTCGCTGCGGATTATACTATTGGAGGTCCATGGGGAGCTCATGATTTTATAGGATTGATGAGAGATGAAGGCAATGCCTACTATGTATATCTCTACAAGTTTTATACAAATATTGGACAGGGAGAATTTTATAGTTTGAAGAATGCTGAGGAGATTGAGCAAATGACGGCATTCGCCGGTGCAACCAATTCAGCTCGGGCATATTACAGTTCGAAAAATAAAATTTATAAAATTTCGGGTGCAAATGGCGCAGTGGAACATATTTACACGCTCAAAGATGCCGGAGATATTGTAGATGTGCAGATGCTCCGGGATGGAGATGACGCCGATTATATGCTCGCGGTTGCCGTAAATAATGGGACTCAAGGAAGGGTCGTATATCTGTATCTCGATGATTTTGGAAATACAGACAATACACGGAAGGAAAAAATATTTAATGGTTTTGGTCAGATAACGAATATCAGTTATAGAAATCCTTCCTAATAAAAAGAAGATAGTAATTCATCAGATATACATCAATGAAAAGAATAACACTTACAATTGGCTTATTAGTCCTACTTTTAATAGCGGAAGCACAAGAAAGAAATGAGACTGATAGACGTTCGCGCCTCACTGTACTCTTGGAAACGAAAGATGAAAAGGCAGTTTTATCCTCATTGAAAAAATTGGAGAAAAGTAAGACTGAAGAGGATAAAATGCTAGCCTATGCTTACTACAGCAAAATAGGGAATGAAGAGAAAGTCAACCTACTCAATGAACAGATCGTTAAAGTATTTCCCAATGGTCAACTGGCTCTACAGTCGAAGATAGAGATGATTCGACAGATAACGGATCTTGCGGACAAGGACGCGAAATTTCAATCTTTGCTGAGAGATAATCCAGATGCACCGGTCGGTTTTGATGCTTACAGCATGGCTATGGCTTATGCCGCAGAGGGAAATCTCCCAAAAATGAATGCATATGCAGATTTTTACGGCAGTAAGGTTACAGATCAGTATGGGAATAAAATTGATAAAAGAAGTATAATGGCGGGGTTAGCGCCCTCATTAATGCATTCCAAACCCGAAGCAGCAGTTCCTCTGTTTGCTGATGGATTGGACTATTATCGTATTTCGCTTTCTAAGCCTGAAGAAGGTGCTACTGAAGATATCCGCCAGCAACGCCGGGCTAGAGGCGAGCAGACTTATTATGTAATGCTTGCCAATTATGTGGAAGCATTACTGTCTACAGGAAGAAAAGAAGAGGCTCTACAGATTGTGGCAGCTGTGAGGCATGAGATGTTAACACAGGAGAATAAAGAGAATAGTATCTTTCTAAGTCTTGAGAGTGCTTATCTGAATGCACTATTAGCCAATGAAAGGTACGGGGATGCATTACCTTTGCTTGAAGAGGCATACATTAAAGCAACATCAGGAAGGGGAATAGAAGAGCATTTGAGAAAAGGGTACATAGCTAAGAACGGATCTATAGAAGGGATTGATACTTATCTCGGTTCATTGACTGATGCTAAGCAGACTCATGAGAGTAAAGAACTTATGAAAAAAGCTATTTCTCAGAAAGCTCCTGATTTTCAACTTAGGGATGTTGACGGTAATATCGTAAAGTTGGGAGATTTAAAAGGTAAAGTCGTTGTATTGGACTTTTGGGCGACATGGTGCGGTCCTTGCAAGGCTTCTTTTCCTGCCATGCAAAAGGCAGTAAACAAATACAAAGATGATGTAGATGTTCGTTTCTTGTTTTTGCATACCTGGGAAAAAGGTTCAGGTGACCCTACCGTGGGGGCAAAAAAATATGTGATTGACAATAACTACAGCTTTGAAGTATTGATGGACCTTCGTGATCCAGCAACGACAGAATCTGCTGTAGCAAAAGCCTATGGTGTAAAAGGTATTCCGACCAAGATAATTATTGATCCCTATGGACAGATAAGGTTCAATACATCGGGGTTTTCGGCCGATGAAGAAAAGGCTGTCAGCGAGTTGGCTGCAATGATTGAATACGCTAAGAAAAGTTGATTAGCAATAAATTGATAGCTATGGTAAAGGAGGCGCAGTAGATTAAATTGCGCCTCCTTTGTATCGGCGTAGAGATATAGTTACAATGAAAACATAATACCTCAGAATTTAGAATGAGTTATGTTACCCACAATATTGTTAGATATTAATTTTTTGGATTAGAAATATCTTGCTTTATCTTTGTCGGCATCATAACTTATAAATCTTTCTGTCTGTGAGTAGAGAAAAGAGCATAAAGTCTGACCTGAACCTTTTAGCCGAGCTACGGGATGGTAGCCAGCAGGCCCTGTTAGAAATTTATGACCGCTATTACGATAAGCTGTTTTTTTATGCTTCAAAAGGTCTTTATGATAAATTTATTATTGAGGACTTATTGCAGGATACCTTTAGCTATATCTGGGAGAAGCGGGCTAAGCTTGTTCTTACCCATTCTCTGAGCACTTACTTGCACACCATTGTCAAATATAAAGTGTTTCAACAGATAAAGGCAACATTAAATAGGGATGAAGGGTTGGTCCGTTTTGGCGAACATTTGCAACAGACAAGCGAGCTCACACCACATCAACTGCTAGAGAATAAGGAAGCTCTTAAATTTCTTTATTTCAAGTTAGATGAATTGCCCGGAAAATGTAAAGAAGTATTTATATTGAGCCGCATAGACAGGTTATCACACAAAGAAATAGCTGATAAGCTTGGGATTAGCACAAAAACCGTAGAAAACCATATTACTAAGGCTGTCAAGATTCTAAATATTTCAGCTAGAGTTATCTTCATACTTTTCTTCTCAGAATAGTACTTGCTTTTTGTAAGCGTCTGTAGCGTCTTTTTCTTTCCATTATAACACGAACAGATTTATTTTAAAATAAGTTCACATTGGAGTAGGGGATTTTCTACCCTATGTTATACTAATGTTAAAAAATCATAAACCGTGGATTCACAAAAGCTGATAGAACTCATTGAAAAATATGAGATAGGAATTATTACTATAGAAGAACTATCTCTATTAGAAAACTATTATTCCTCTCTAAATGAGGGAAGTCATCTCAAGGTTGACTATCAACGTAAAGCTGAAATTCGTTTTGCGTTAAAAGAGTCGGTCGAGCTCCCTTCAGTCAAAAGTTATTCCTATTGGAGATATGCAGCTGCCGCCTGTTTACTTGTTTTTCTGGGATTAGGAGCTCTCTTATTAAAATTTGACTTTCCTTCCCTCAGATCCAATGAGGTTGTCTCTTTATCCTCGGATATCACTGATTTGGTCAAGCAGCAGACGATGAATAAGGAAAGGCGAATCATTATATTACCAGATGGGACCAAGGTAATCCTTAACGCAGGTAGTCAGCTTGTTTACGATAAAGAATATGGTCAGGCTAATAGGACTGTCAAGTTGGTTGGTGAGGGATATTTCGATGTAAAACACGATCCACTTCACCCCTTTGTTATTGAGGGAGTCAGTTATAACATACGTGTGTTAGGTACTACCTTTAATCTCAAAAACTATGTCGGTGAGGTTTCAGAAACGAGTTTGATTAGCGGTTCTCTCGAGATTTTAGATAAGACGACACATAAAAGACAGTTTCTGTTAAAACCATTACAAAAATTTGTTTTGGACAGAAATCAACTTTTATCTGAAAGTAAGGTGAAGAATATGGTTCCTATCATTGAGACCAGTAATACAATTATTGGAGAAGTAGCCTGGATGCAAAAACGTCTTGTATTCCAAAATGCCAAAGGCGAGACCATCTTAAAAGATCTTGAGCGTGCATTTGACGTTAAGTTTGATGTACGTTTGACAGAGATACTAGAATACCAGTTTACAGCAACTTTCGAAGACGACTCTTTAGATAATATTTTAGAATCCCTAAAATTTGTCAAGACCTTCAAGACCAAAAAAGAGGGGAATAAAATAGTCATTTACTAAAAATACACTTAAAACTAACTTATAAATATATACTTACCTTAATTATTGATTACATGCATAGAATATTTGCTAAAAAGGCATTGGTTCAATTTGCTTTGGCTTATTTTGTCTCAATAGGTATACCTAGTGACGTTTTGGCCTCAACCCTTCAAAGCCAGACGGTGGGGCAGCGGGTTACAGTAGAACAGTTGCTGAAAAAGATTGAACAGGAAACAAGTTATCGTTTCGTTTATGATAAAAGTATCAGTGATCATATCGTTGTTTTTAACGGTGACCTTAGTAGATCCATCCAAGAAGTGTTAACTGAGACCCTAACCAGGGAGGGCCTCACATTCCAGTCTTTCGGTAAGAACCTGATATCTGTCAGTGCTAAAAGACAAAGTCAGCAAGGGCGGGTGGTGCATGGCTATGTTACTGATGAAGATAAGAAGCCTTTGACAGGAGTCTCTGTTCAGCTCAAAGACGTAAAAGGGCAGGATAGCAACACAGTCACTGATACCCAAGGTTTTTTTACTTTAGTAATTGAAGGAGATAGTCCTGTACTTAGATTTACCTATGTCGGATATGAAGATTATGAAGTGAAAATTGGCGATAAAAGCAGTATTGCTATTATACTTATTTCCAAAGCGAAGGATATTGAGGAAGTTGTTGTGAATGGTATCTTCTCTCGCAAAAAAGAAAGTTTTACGGGTGCGACATCTTCATTCACCCAAGAAGAAATTCTGAAAGTTGGAAATCAGAATGTGATTAAGAGTCTCAGCAACTTGGACCCGTCCTTTCAGTTAATGCCCAATTTTGCTGCAGGGTCAGATCCAAATCAATTACCTGATATACAATTGAGAGGCCAGACTGGCCTTCCTGATTTGTCTGGAGAATACCGGACCAACCCAAATCTACCTCTATTTATTTTGGATGGTTTCGAGACCACTTTACAAAAAGTAGTAGACCTCGATATATATCGAGTGAGCCGCATCACAGTGTTGAAGGATGCGGCTTCCAAAGCGATATATGGTTCGCGTGCTGCAAATGGTGTTGTCGTCATAGAGACACTCAAGCCTAAGCAAGGAAAACTTAACATCTCTTACAATAATAACATTACATTAGAAGCCCCAGATTTAAGTAGTTATAACTTGGTCAATGCGAGAGAGAAATTGGAGGTAGAGCGCTTAGCTGGAGTTTATACTGCTACAGATCCAATACAGCAGTTACGTTTATCAAAAACCTACAATGAAAATCTTCACGCTGTAGAGCGTGGTGTGGATACCGATTGGCTTGCCCAACCTGTTCAGAATGGTGTCGGACAGCGTCACTCAATTCGATTGGACGGCGGAGATGACTATTTTCAGTATGGAGTAGATCTCCTGTATAATAAAGTAACCGGTGCTATGAAAGGTTCAGGGAGGACAGTAGGAGGAGGTGCTATCACATTAAGTTATCGCTACAAGAATTTTGGGTTTAATAATTTGCTTACTATCAATCAAAACAAATCCACAAATTCACCCTATGGAGAGTTTTCAAACTTTGCAAAGTTAAATCCTTATGTCACGCCTTTCGATAATCGCGGGCAATTGCAGAAAATTGCTAATTCTTATCCGGGAGAACTTGGCTCTTCAACAGAAAGCATAAGGGTATATAATCCACTTTGGAATGGACAGATCGGAACCAAAGATTTTACCCAGTATACAGATATCACGAACAACTTTAGTGTCGACTGGCGTGTGATGCAAGATTTACGTGTGAATGGGCGATTCAGTATAACCAAGCAGACGAACGAAAGTGACCGATTTTTGCCTGCAGATCATACCGACTTTGCTAATTATACAGAAGCAACACGAAAAGGAAGTTATGCAAAAGGAAATGGTAAATTGTTGGATCTTCTTGGCAATATCAATGTCAGTTATCTCAAACAGTTAGGAAGGCATTACATAACCGGGAATGCCGGCTGGGATCTCAGTAGTAATAGTAATACGAATCTAGGTTATATTGTAGAAGGATTCATGAATGAAAATCTAAACTTTCCTTCACTAGGATTGCAATATCAAGAAGGGTCAAAACTAACCGGTAGCGAGAGTCTTGTTCGGGATATGGGCGGATTTGTTTCCGCCAACTATTCCTTTGATGATCGTTTTCTTGCTGACTTTTCCTATCGCCTTACAGCCTCATCTCAGTTTGGAGCAAACGAGCGTGTCGGAAAATTTTGGTCTACAGGTTTAGGATGGAATCTCCATAAAGAAGATTTTGTGAAGAAATTAGATTTGTTTGATGAGTTGAAATTACGTGGATCACTGGGATACACGGGCTCTCAAAATTTTAACTCCTTTCTGAGTCTCACAACATTTAATTATTATCAAGACAATTCATATTTAGTTAATAATGGCGCGTTTGTAATCGCGTTGGCCAATCCAGATTTGCGTTGGCAGAGAAAGAAGGATCTAAATATAGGCCTGGATGTGAAGCTCTTCCAAGAACGTACGTCAATGACTGTTGATTATTATCAAAGCGATACCGATGGTCTTCTGTCTGATGTAAGTCTTCCTCCGTCTGCGGGATTTAACTCTTATAAGGCCAATTTGGGGAAAGTAAAGAATACCGGACTTGAAGCAAGAGTAAATCAACGTATTTATCGTAACGTTCAGAATGGTAATTATTTAAATATGTATGTCACTTTTGCCAATAACAAAAACACATTGGTTGAAATATCCAATGGGTTGGAAACATTCAATGAAAAGCAGGATGAAGGGATAAGCAATATACCTGTCGTGCGCTATGTCGAAGGACAATCCCTAAATACTATTTGGGCTGTACAATCTTTAGGTATCGATCCCTCTACAGGTAGAGAGTTGTATCTTACTAAAGACGGTGCACAGACATATGTTTGGTCAGCATCGGATCAGATTGCGGCAGGTAATAGTTTGCCGAAGTACTATGGCAATATAGGATTGGATTTACGTTTACAGGGCTGGCAGTTTAATGTAGGTTTGGGGTATCGTTTTGGAGGCAAAATGTATAATCAGACCCTCGTTGATAAAGTGGAGAATGCCAATGTATTGCAGAATGTCGATCGACGTGTGTTATTGGATCGTTGGCGTTCTCCAGGTGATGTTACCTTTTTTAAAGATATTGCCAATACAGAGCAGACCCAGCCCACGACACGATTTGTCGAAAAGCTCAATGAGCTCACGATGACCTCGATCGGTTTGTCTTATGAGCTTGATCGCTTACATTCCGTGCGGGCTATCGGTTTAAGTCGTCTCCGCGTTGGATTAAACAGTAATAACGTGTTTGTGGCATCATCCATGCGTATAGAGCGCGGTACGGCATATCCTTTTGCACGTGCTTATTCATTCACCCTTCAGGCCATGTTTTAGTAAATAAAATTATGAAAAAAAATAATACATATAGACGTCTTATTTTCCTACTGTTTACTCCATTTGTACTTTTTTCATGTACCAAATGGATTGATGTAAAGCCTCAGACTCAAGTAGAAGAAGATGTTTTCTTTTCCAAAGAATCAGGATTTAAAGAATTGTTAGCAGGTGTATATATCAAAATGGGAGATCCAGCATTGTACGGGCGAGAGATCAATTTTGGGTTGGTCGATGTGCTTGGTCAATATTATGATCTATCATTAGAGCCAGCATTGGACCAGACCTACCAGCGAGCTGAAAAGGGAAACTATACTGATGTCGCTGTACGTACTTTGGTTGATAATATTTGGGGCAATAGCTACAATGCAATTACAAACCTTAATTTACTGCTGCAGAAGTTAGAAGAAGCCGATAAGAATATCTTCCAAGGAGACAATTACAATATCATTAAAGGTGAAGCATTGGGTTTACGTGCATTTATCCATTTTGACATGTTACGTCTTTTTGCGCCTTCATTAGGGGTAGGTGGTGAGCAGAATAAGACTATTCCATACGTAACTATCTATAAAAACCAAGTAACACCACGTGCAAGTTATTCTGATGTTATCTCTTTAATACTAGGTGATTTGGAGCAAGCCAGTACATTACTGAAGGACGACCCATTAGTGACAGGAAGATCGGTCACGGTAGATGATGACAACGGTTATCTCACTAATAGGAAATTACGTTTTAACTACTACGCAGTCCAAGCACTAGAAGCCAGGGTACGTTTATGGAATGGAGATAAAGCAGGCGCACTCCGCGCAGCAGAGCGGGGCATTCAGGTTGTCGATAAATTTCCCTGGGTTCAGAATAGTCAACTTACAGGCACAGCCAATAATATAGATCGAACGTTTACGACCGAATACATTTTCGGATTGTTACAGAATAAAAAGCTGGATAATATTGAAGGCTATATTACGGATCAAGCCTATAATGATCGGCCTCTAGCCATCACACAGGGCACTTTAGATGCTATTTATCCTCCAGCAGAGTCTGCAGCAGATATCCGTAGATCCTATTTGATTAGGTTAGTGTTGAACAATATCTATCTGGGTAAATTATATCAGACCACACAGACGAACCCCAGTTACGCCAATAGAATGCCGCTGATACGCATTCCCGAATTGTATTATATAGCTGCTGAATCGTTGATAGGTATAGACAATGCGAAGGCAGTTGCATATTTAGAAAAAGTAAGAATTGCGCGCGGTGTTAGCAGGCGTCTAGCGCCAACACTCACGCCCGAACAGATCGCTTCTGAAATAGCAATGGAGTATCGTAAAGAAATGGCTTCGGAGGGGCAACTGTTCTTTTATAACAAACGGTTGAATAAAACCCTTGTTCCAGGATTTACAGGTAGTTATGATATAAATCATTATACACTTCCTCTTCCGCTCAGTGAAGTTGAATATGGACGTTAGTCCTATTATTGATATTTTAATACTTCTTTATCATGTATAGATGTAAATTAATAATTAGTTCATTTTTCCTATCACTATTCATCTTCTTTGGATGTAAAAAAAATGAACAGGATCCATTTTTTAATGGAGCTACAGCCTTAAGTATCAGTGGAGATGCTAAACAAGGTGCTGTGGGAGATTCTCTGGTTTTTTCCTTTGGAGTTTTAAATTCGGATGTAACAGACACCCTTATCAAGTTGCACATGCGTGCTATTGGCGCGCCGGTAGATCAGGATAGACAATTTGTACTTTCTGTAAATTCGCAGCTTTCAGATGCACAATCGGACGAATACGAAATTGAAAAAAACTTCATTATACCGGCAAATTCTCTTTCGGCCATCGTCCCTATTAGGATTAAACGCAGTGCACGTACTGAATCCGCCAGCGCAACCCTGGTAATGGATGTGAGTGTTAATGAAAATTTCATCCCAGGACCGAAATTAGAGATTGTAGGTCAGCCCACCTCTGGTCCACGTTTTACCTTACGTTGGACATCACAACTCACCAAACCAGCAGCTTGGGACGATTTCCCGTATGCAGCATTATATTTCTGTCTAGGAGAGTATAGTACAGCCAAGCATCAGATCATCATAGATGCTACGGGTATCACGACATATGATGATGTTATGGCTGTTTCAGATCGATGGTATTATATATACAATAAATGTTTGGAATGGTTGAATACCTATAACCAAGCGCACCCGGATGCCCCATTACGTGATGAAAATGGAGACATCGTCGAATTCCCGATTTTTTAATTGATAACCGACGAATTATGAAAAAAACTACATGTTATATATACTTTTTACTTTTAGCTGGGACAATATTGTTTCCAATGTGTAAAAAGGATAACGGAAACTACAATTATATAGAACTACCTGCTTTTTCAATCGATACTACCGGTGTAGGTCGAGTTAGTGTCGAGCAGAATGCTACATTAGCATTGGCGCCCAAAATTACTTTCAAAGGAGATCACGGCACCCTGTCTTTCCTCTGGCGCATCTATTTAGCTTCAGGAAGAGGCGTTATTGACACCCTATCTACCGCAGACAAATTAGAAGAGACCATAGCTAATGCACCAGGTTCGTACTTTATCGAACTTCAGGTCAAAGAACCTAAGAATGGCATTACGGCATTGGCCGTATACAATCTCACAGTGCAGGAGCAGGATGCGGTACCGTCAGGTTGGTTAGTCTTCGAAAACAAAGACGGCATTCTCGATCTGAGCTTAGTGAGCTCCAACACTTTTATCTCCGGCAGTAATGTGCCCGAATTAGTATACCGGGATCTTTTATATACTCGCAATTTAGAAAACCTTTCGGGTACGGCACGCCAGATCCAACGGAAAAATAGCGAAATTATCCTTTTAACAACAGATGATATGCTCGCTGTCAGCGCATCTACTTTTAAAATAAACAGACATTTTAATCAGTTTTTTTTCAATGCATCAGATGCTCCCTTTGTAAAGGATGCTAAGTCGTATATTAATAATGGCAAAGCTTTTGTCAATGGTACCGATGTGTACCGTGGAAGCGGCAATTTTTTTAATAGCAAGATTATCTCCCCGGATAGCAAAGGATATGAAGCCGCTCCTTATTTAATAGCAGGTTCTTATAATGACTTTTTTTATGATCAGTTGAATGGTCGTTACATCTTGATGAGCGAGGGATCGATAGTAGGGCGTCCTTTTACTAAAAAGGGCGATTTATCCCTTTTTAGTCCTGAAAATACAGGACGAAAAATGTTACTTGGAGGGCAGGGATACCCCATTGTCTCTGATTATTATGAAGAGCTCGTGTTGAGCTCTTGGGGAATATTTACCGATAAAGTAGAGACGGACAGAAGGTACCTAATGATTCTAAACGAAGACAACGGTGCCTTGGCCAACGTAGATGTCAGTAGCGCAGCGAATATAAGGGTGGCAGATCTATTTAGCGTAGGTAATTTAAATTCATTTGCACTTTATAGCGATGGACAGACCATCAGAAAGATTCAGGTGGATATGGTTAAAGGTACTACTGCTATTTTTGGAGATGCTGGATTTATTTCTCCTGGGCAGGAAGTGATTACTGCTATGGAGATTTATAAACCAACAAATCAATTCCTTTTCGTGGCTACTTGGAATGAATTGACCAAAGAAGGCAAGCTTTATTTAGTTCAGATGAATGAAGTATCAGGTGATCTTACCGAAATAGTGAAGGTCTGGACAGGTTTCGGAAAAATTGAGGCTATGGGATCCAAAATAAATTAGATGAGGAATAATATGAAAGCAGCGTTGTTTAACAAAATATGGCTCATTTTTTTCGTTTTAATGCAAACCAAAACCTATGCCCAAAGTCAGGGAGTAGACTTCATTAAAGCCAAAGACTGGAAAGAAGTAATTCAAAAGGCAAAATCAGAAAACAAAATGATCTTAGTGGATTGTTACACTACATGGTGTCATCCTTGCCGGCTGATGGCTTCTGAAGTCTTTTCCAAACCAGAAGTTGGCGACTATATCAATACACATTTTATAGCAGTCAAAATTCAGATGGACTCTACCAAAAATGATTCCGATGCTGTTCGTACCTGGTATGCAGATGCACGAGAGATGATACATCTATACCAGATTCGAAGTTATCCAACATTCCTTTTCTTTGATCCGAATGGTGAATTAGTTCATCGGAGCGTCGGTGCAGTAGCTATCCCTGAATTTTTGCGAATATCCAAAAATGCTTTAGAGCCATCACAACAATACTACACGCTGCTTCATAAACTAAAAAAGAAAGATGTAACACAGGGAGATTATGTTAGCGCGTTCCATGCTGCACGGGATGCCTATGAAATGGATCGTGCAGACAGTTTATTCAGGATATTTTGGCAGAGATCTACACCAGTAGAACGCAATTCCTTACAGGAGTTGACCTATTCTATACCGTTTATTGATACAACAGCGGATCCAGTTTTTCCCTATTTGTGGGATTACGTTATGTCAGAGAATTCAAAGGATCAAAGCGTTTATCTTAATATAGAAAGAAAGGTCAAAAGCCTAATCACCAATGAAATTATAGGCCTTTATAAGCAATCTAGCGGCTCTTCATCATTGGATGATGTAGATAGATTAATCGAAAAGAAATATCAAAAATATTCCTTTGAATTATTGGTCAAAGCGAGAATAGACTATTATCTGAGCCAACGACAGTTTTCAGCTTTTGTTCATACTGTTGAGCGGCATCATAGCGACTTAAGGTCAGGTATTGATTCGAACGAGCTATTAGGTTACGCTTACCAGGTGTTTTATCATTGTGGTGATTCTTCTTCTCTATCGACTGCAAAGTCTTGGTTGGACACAGTTCCAGCCCACTTAGATATATCTGCACTAGTCGTCCGAGGGCTTCTTAATTACAGATTGGGTAACCGCCAAGAAGCGTTGCATCTCATGAATCTTGCCATACAAAAATCCCCCATTAGAGATCAAGAAGATTTGAAGCAGATGTTGGTTCGAATAGAGAAAGGAGAGATTCTTTGGGTACCCACTGATATATGATCAAAAAAGCTATTTAACTATGCAAACAAAGAAAATTTTACTCGTTCTATTAACGAGCTGGATGACAATGCTTCAGGCGCAAAATACAGTTCAAAAGCCCACTTTTGGAATAGGATCCGAAGTTGACCGTTATCCGGAGGTCACTTGGTTACAGGGGACTCCCATCACCAGTTTTGATAAAGAAAAGACCTACATCGTTGAGTGCTGGGCTACGTGGTGTGGTCCATGCTTAGCCGCTATCCCACATCTGAATGAACTGCACCGTACCTATGGAAAGGATATTGTTATCATCGGTCAGAGCAGCATGGAGAATGATTTCAAAAAAGTGGAAAATTTTGTCGAGAGCAAAGGAGACGATATGGCTTACCGTGTCGCATATGCTGGCGGTGCCAGCAGTGACTTCTCCAGACAATGGCTTATTCCTGGGCGGATCAATGCGCTTCCCCATACCATAGTCATTCAGAATAACAAGGTCATATGGATGCCCCATCCCAACGAGCTGACGACAGAAGTGATCGAGATGTTGATCAACAGGACATTTAGTCTGCAACATCTGGAGCAGGCACGCAAGCAGGACCGCATGACAATCGTACGTGGGTTGATCCGTTCAAAAGATTACGAAAAGGCCCTATCCGTACTGGATACTCTGCTGTCCAAAGATCAGGACAATAGGGAGGCTATATCTACTATGAGTACGGTGCTGACACAGATGGGACGATATAGAGAGGCGGTAGAGTTGCTGGAGGCCAAACATGCGGAGGCTCTCTATTCGGATATCTCCTATCGCCTTTACCAGACATTGGAGCAGGGAGGAGATACTATAAAGCTGAAAGCGCTGATTGAGAAAGATATTGATAGAGGACTACAAGTACCAGCCGCACCTATATTGGATGTTGTTTCAGAGGGGTATAAATTATATGCAAGAGAAGGAAATAGCGATACCCTAGCTGATTTTGTGCATCGAATCACGCAACGTAGTACAACACCTAATCCCTTATTGGCCATTCTAGCCATCAGTCCTTATTATCCCATTTCCGATAATAATGGAGTTGTAACCAAAGCATTGTTTAAAGCTGCAGACAAATTTTTCGGTATGAGCCAGATGGAGTTATATTATCTCTATAAAGTGGCAGGCATGTTCTGGGATAACGGTCATCATACAATAGCTTGTCAGATTGTAGAGAAATCTATAGCAGCAGGAGAACGGGATCATTTGCCTCAAAATCGAATAGCGGCCACCGCTACTTTGTTGCTGCAGATGCAGGGCGGCCAATTTCCCTCCGAGGAAGATATTAGGGAACTCATGGAGAAGGCTAAGCAATAAACGGCTGTAGTTTACTCAACTTTCTTCCACTAGATATTTAGGAAAAATTATTATGCGATCAGGCTTTTTAAAATAGCAACACTGCTCTGTAGATCTTCTTTTGTTGCAGAAGCAAATCCAAGCCTGGTCGCATTTTTGTTAAAATTGGCGTACTTATGAATACTGCCATCGGAAAAATATAGCCCCTTTTTGTACGCTATTTTAGCAAGTTTTTCCAGATCTATTTTTTCGTCAAATCGTGCCCATATTGTCATTCCTCCATCTGGTATAGCAAATTCAACCGCATTTGTGAGATTCTGTGTAAGTAAGCTACAGAAATAATCTCGCCGCTCTTCATAGATTTTAGAAGCCTTTCTCAAATACCGTTGTATCGTGCCGTCATTTAAGATCTGTGCCATTGCATTGTCCAATATATGATCGCCCTGCCTATCCAAAAGAATCCGAATATTGGCTAAGTGCGCAATTACATTTTCGGATGCCACCAGATAGCCCATTCTAAATGCCGGCGAAAAGCTTTTGCTAAAGGAACCACAATAGATTACCATACCATTTTCATCTGCACTGGCAAGTGGCATCAGTGGGCGATTGTTGTAGTGGAAATCAAAATCATAATCGTCCTCAAATATAATGAAGCCGTATTCACTTGCTAATCGCAACAATTCTAATCTCCGATCTATCCTTAGCGAAACGGTGGTCGGGTAGTGGTGGTGGGGCGTGACATACACCATCCTCACCGGAGTTTTCTTACATATCTCCCGTAGTTCATCTACTACAATGCCGTACTCGTCTACTGAAATACCTATGTGCCTAGCTCTGGCGTGGATAAAATTATGCTCTGCACGTTGCCACCCCGGTATTCCGGATACAATAACATCTCCCGGACTGATCAGCGCATTGCAGACTAGATTTATGCCCATCAACGTTCCTCGTACAGACAGAATATTTTCAGCTTTAGTCTTTAATCCTCTAGATTCATTGAGGTATTGGGATAAGGCTTCTTTGTAATCATCAGGCCCATCAGGAGAGTTGTAGCTTCCAAACCTATTGTATATACCTCCTCTAGAAAGCTGATTGCGATATGCCCTGTACAATTCTTTGATAGGCGCTAGCCTAGGATCTGGATAGCCATCATCGAGATGGAGTTCCGCTACAGGTACAAAGTATGGATTTACCAGGTAATGCAGCTCATTAAGCTCAAAACCTGCAATATTTTGGGCTTTCGTTGCATTGGTGCCATTTCGTAATTGTTCGGGTTCTAAGTCCGGAATATGATTGGATACAAATGTCCCACGGCCCACAAAGCTTTCCAACCAACCCTGGGTCTGTAGTTCGCTTATGGCTTTGGTGACTGTGATTCTGTTCAGATTCAATAGGTGGGCTATCTTCCTGGATGAAGGGAGCTTTTGGTTGCTCCTGATAATTCCTTTTTTTATTAAAAGAAGAATCTCATCGGCTAACTGTAAATAGATTGCTCTGTGCATTTCCGCACTTAGTTTAATCTCCGTAAATATGTGATCATCAATTGAGGAATCCATTGTACGTTTACATTAAAAACACTGCAATATATCAATAGTTATTTAAAATTCGTTGGTGATTTCGGTTATAGATTTCGCTTGGATGATATTTTAATTGGACTACCCAGTTTATTTATGATGGACTATCAATATATACCAATAACTGGATAGTTTTGTGTGAAAGAATAACAAAATTTATGACACACAAGCAAATCAACATTCGCAAAGCAGTAGAATCAGATAGCGAAAGGCTGTGGGGGCTGATGCGGGATCTGGCCATTTTCGAGAAGTATATCGATGTTTTTGCCATAACTCCAGAAATTGTGAGGGAGAAGGGATTTAGAAAAGATAATCCTGACTTCTATTGTTTGGTGGCAGAATCGGGTGATGAAATCGCAGGTATGCTGGTTTATTACTTCCTCCCTTATACTGCTCAGAACCAGCCGGCCATTTATATGAAAGAACTTTATGTTGAGGCGAAGTATCGGGGAAGAAAAGTTGGTGAAAAATTGATGGAGGCATTGAAACTGGAGGCTGTGCAAAATAACTGTGGTCAGATCAAATGGACTGTAGCACCATGGAATGAAGGCGGTAAACGGTTTTATGAGCGTTTGGGTGCGAATCAAAACAATGAATGGATCAACTACGAGTGGAATGTTTAGCAAACTGTAGTTAAGACCTCAGATTAAAATTGAAAAAGAGCAGAATGAAAAATATAATAATCAAAAAGGCGAGTTTAGCTGATATCGCCCAACTTCAAAAAATAGGGCGAGAGACATTCTCTGAAACTTTCTCGGAGAGCAATTCTGCAGAGAATATGAAAAAATACCTGGAAGAAGGGTTCTCTATCAGTAAGTTAAGTGAAGAGCTAAGTAACGAACACGCTGCATTTTATTTTGCAATGCGTGATAATCAGGTAATCGGTTACCTAAAAATCAACCTCGGTGCTTCGCAAACAGAGTTACAGGATAGTCACAGCCTTGAAATTGAACGTATCTATGTTCTTGCAGCCTATCATGGGCATAAGGTGGGGCAGTTGCTGTTTGAAAAGGCTATGGATATTGCTCACGAAAAAGAGGTAGACTATGTCTGGTTGGGGGTATGGGAAGAGAACCCACGGGCTATACGTTTTTATCTGAAGAACGGATTTATAGAATTTGATAAACACATTTTTGTATTAGGGGATGATCGGCAGACTGACATCATGATGCGAAAAAAAATAAATTGAAGAAGAACTATTGTGTCTAATTTATAGGGTTTGAAATCGAAGATAGATTTGTCAGATATTTGATTTTTTTGCCTATTATAAGCGCTCCCAATCATAATAGGGAGCGCTCATAATTATAAATAGTACAGTGTTATGTTTGAATAAACTTAAGGATTATTTTAATCTTCCCTGTTTATAAAGTGCAAGCTTATTCTTGTATTCTTCGACGGTATAATCCATAACAGTTCCCACCATCGTGCCGTCTTTTAATGCTTGTTCAGCAATTTCGATAGCTTTCTTTTCCATGTTTATCGCCTTAGCAAAGTTATCTCCTTTTGCATAACATGTAGCTAGCGCATCTGCAACTAGTGGATTTTTAATTTCTTCGTCTTCTCGGAATAGATCAGTTACCCACAGATAAGTTTCTGAGGAAAGACCCTCTACTTTATAGACTTCACTCAATATAAGTGGAGGTGTTATGTCTTTTGTAGCTAAAGATTTCGTTGCAAAGAGAACAGCCTCTTTCTCACTTACCTCGTTCACTAAAATTTTGAATCTTGTCAAATCCATCATTTTTTTGAAGTCAGGTTTATCTGCAATTAATTTATCCATAAGAATAAACGCTTTGTCGAAATCTTTAGCCGCCAATGCTTCTTGTATAGGATTGAGAAGAGCCATACGTGCCTCCATAAACTCCCGTTCCTTTTGAGCAGCTTTATCGGCTTCAAGCTTAAAAGATTCTGCGTCAAAACTCCCGTCAAGTACCTTTGGTAAAACAGCATCTATACCTTGTGGATGACCCAACCACACAATACGATTATCTTTTATGATAAAGCTTGCTGGTATACCATTTTGACCGGCCGCCTTTAACCAATTGTTGCCCATATATTGTTCCTTGTCGTCGACGATCACTGTGTACCCCATGTTAGCATCATTTCCCTTCACAAATTTCTCTACATTAGGCACGACGGTTTCATAGCTTTCTCCCTTAGAAATCTTCTCCCATACATTGACTCCTACAAAAGTGACCTTTCCGTTGTACCGTTTCTGTAATTCCGTGAGATGAGGCATTGCTGCTTTACAGGGACCACACCATGTTGCCCAAAACTCCATAACATATACCTGTTGAGGATCAAAGTTATTAAATTGAGGACCTTTTAACCACTTTGAAAAGCGGATTTCAGGAGCGATATCACCGACACCTAGTTTACCATTGTTTTGGCCAAAAGTGGTATTTAAAAATAGTGTGCAGATTGACACTATTAAAAGCATTATTTTATTTGTCATTTTTGTTGTTTTAATAATTCTGGGTAAGTGTTTCATTAAATTGAGTCGCGCTCTGCGGGAATGGTAAAATCCATAATGGGGAATTCGGAGTTAATGTATACGTCTTTCCATTAATTGTCCTACGGATTGTTTCAGCATATGTACCTTCACTGTTCCATCTTTTTATGTTGACAAAATTTCTCCAGGTGAATAGGAACTCAATCCTGGATACCTTTTTGAGATGAGCCATAGCTTGTACTTCGTCACTCGCTGAGAGATGTACATAGACTGCAGGATCAATGCGCCGTACGCGGATTTTTTCAATTTCTGCCATACCCTCAGCTATCTTATTTGTCCTTATCAAACACTCCGATTTCATCATAACTAGATCTGAAACAGTCAATCCCGCACTGTTCGACTCGTATAACTGAGCTATCCAAGCAGGAATATTTTGTAGACCTACGTATAGAAATCCAAACTGATAATTGTAGACGTTAGTTCTATCTTTAATAATATTTCCAGGCTCGTAATAGTCACTGAGAATTTCATAGGTGGGCGTGAGTATTGAAGGGTCAAAGGTATTCGAAAAGGCATAAAATAGGTTATCTGGAGCTTTTAAGCCAGAGCGAGTTAAAGTTCTTTTCTCTAGTACAGGCTCAGCTAATAAGGGTCTATGATCTTCTAAAGTACTATTATACTTTAGCGCTTCATTTGTGGCTATGAGCGCTTCACTGTAGTTGCGCATAGATAGCAGTATCTTGGCCTTCACCGCATAAGCAAATCCTTTACCTACTCGCATACTGTTCTTGGGTTGGTCGGGCAACGTATTTAATGCCAAGGCAGCGTCTACATCTTCTAAGAGATTATCATACACCTCCTTGACGGTATTTTTAGTATTAACCTCTTCAAAGTTTATGTCTTTGACATAGGGGATGCCACCATCAGTGGCTGCAGTACTTGGATCATAGGCCTTAGCATACATATTGACCAAGAGGTAGTGCATGAAAGCCCTTAACACGTAAGCTTCAGCTTTCAGTTGTGTTAATAATTTTTGATCACCTTTTGCACTATTTGCATTCGTCAATACAATATTAGCGACCATGGCGATGTTTTTGTAAAGACCATCATAGCGACCATCGGTCGGGGTCAGTGCTGCCCGATCAGCAGTTTCATCATAGGTCAGCAATACCTTGTCCATAGTGACTACATTCGATGATATCACATTTGGGACATTGTAAGCCAGAAGATACATGTCATTTGCTATCAGTGAAAGACGATTCATATTAAATGTACTCCCAGAATACTGTACGTTGAGCAATTGGTCAAGATCCTCTACCCGATCCAATAGGTTCTGTCCCTTTGGTACAAAGTCCGTGTATTTTGCACAGCTGATAACTGTACTTAGTAGCAGTATGCTACATAAACTATATATATATAATCTTGTTTTCATTTTTTTAAAAATTAGCGTTAACACCAAATACAAATGAAGTCGGAATAGGTGAGCCACCTGTCTCCGGATCTATATGTACATCGTTCTGTTTTATCCATATTGATTTGGGGTTATTAAGTTGGAGACGTATCCTTAAGTTATTAGCTCTTACTTTCGAACTAATCTGTTGTGGGACTGTATAACCAAATACAATGTTTCTGATTTTTATGAAATCGGCCTTACGAATCAGATTGTCCGAATAATAGTATTGGTTAGTAGCAGGGATTTGATAGAATTCACCACTTCCCGGTACATCTGTATCTTTATTCGTAGGCGACCAACTTTCCAATAGATAGGATGGCAATGAACCATAATTAGGCATCTGATAGGGTAGTGGGACAGGTCTAGCTCTAAAATGATGCCCTCCATAATATATGGCATATATACCAATATCAAAGCCTTTGTATGAAAAATCGTTGTTAAATCCGATATTGACTTTAGGGTCTTCACTACCCGAGTATGCGATAGCTTCAGCCTCTGTAGGGCCGAGGGTTGTTTTTGTAGGAATACCAGCTGTATTAAACCACTGGGCCATACCCATATCATCCAATCCTGCGAAGCGGAAAGAAAATATTGAGTTTACCGGATATCCAACTTTGTAAGAGCCTCCCCCAGCCAATGTAATTGGATTTCTGGTCAATTCATCCACTTCGGTAATTTTGTTTTTATTCCATGCACCGGTGAGCTGAGACGTCCATCTAAATAAACTTTCTGATCTCATCCAATCATAACTAAGACTGAATTCAAGTCCTTTGTTTACCATGCTTGCATTGTTAATAATCATTGAATTGAAACCTTCTGAGGGGTCCATTCTTTTTACAGCAAATAGATCTGTTCCTTTCCGATGGTACCAGTCTAGTGTCCCTTTTAGACGGTTGTCAAATGTTGAAAAATCAACACCGACATTGGTTGTTGCCGTTTTTTCCCAGCGCAATTGATCATTAGGTGGGTTTGATACTGTAGCGTTCGGAAGTTGCGTCAGATTATTCGTTCCCGAGGTCGCGGCTAAGCGCGCTGTTACATTTTTAATATTCCCTGTTAAACCGTAAGATGTTCTAAGCTTTAAATAGTTAATCCAAGTGTGAGACTTTATAAAATCTTCATTGGATACGACCCAAGATGCCCCCATTGACCAAAGGGGTTTTCCTCGATAACGCTCGTCTCCACCAAAAAGGTCTGCATAATCCTTGCGCAGAGATCCAAATAGATTATATTTCTGTTTGAAGCTATAGGTGAGATTGGCATAACCTGAGGCAAATCGATGCATTTCGTCCCGCTCTAATCCCATAGTAGATAGTTCTTCAAAGAAGTGGTATTGTCTTGTTGGGTAGTTCATATTCCAGAATGTCCCCATGTTTCTGTTGAAAAGGTCATTAAAGTTCACATTGTTTGTAAACTGAGTCTGAAGCTGGTCATCATATCCCAACAAAATTCCATGTTGGCCATAATTACGAGTCTGACGTATCTCAAAACCTGCTAAAGCTATAATTCGGTGATCGTCTAGGCTACGATCATAATTAGCTTGCATACGAGCAGTGTAGTTAGGACTTCTTATCGCTGAGGTATTCAGTTTACCTCCTTTAGGCAGCATTGCACTATAGGTTCCGTCAGTTTTAGTGTACACATTTTGTAGCCAGCGCATGGTATAACTTTCCGCTTCCGAATACCCCGATATATCCGTTCGAATATCTTCATACTGAAACATAGGACTCAATATAAGTCCTTTTATAGGTCTGATATCCATGTTTACATAATAACGAGTATGAAGAGAAGAGGTGTTCTTAAAGTCACGTTCCAGTTCATCTAGATGATTAAAATCTGCCGAATACAGTCCTGGAATAGTCTCAAATATATTGTTGTATGCGTTAAATCTATTTGTAGTGTAATATGCCCGGCTACCATCATCGTTTAATAATCTATAGTATGACGGAACATTAAATGGAGTAGTTGCAAATTGGCTGTTATGTGCTCTGGTTTTTCCAATTACGCTATTCACACCATAATTGATATCAAGCCATTTATCAGGTGTATACGTACCTTTGTAATGAAGATTGATCCGTTTATCAAAAGCATTGATAATGCCTTGATTATTGGAAGTATAGTTGATGACTAAATTATTTTGTGTTCGTCCATTGTTGGTTCGCAAAGCCAGATTATACTGTTGCCCAATTCCCTTTAATAAAGCATGCTCCCGGTATTCTTTAGCAAAATCATTTTGCCTGTAGCTGTCTAAAATAGCGTCCAATTGTGTTTGTGAAATTTCATTTTTGGTTAACTGGTAATAGCCATACCGTATAGGCGATATGGGATTACCTGTGTTTATATCGCTTTCCAATTGATTTATGGGGTTAGCAACAGAGCCATTACCTCCCGAAAACCACCACTTATAATAGTTACTTTCCCATTCTACTTGTTGACTGGGGGTCATATAATTATTGTAGCTATAATCAGGTTTTTGCGTTAAAGTCAGGTTTGCGGCAGCTTCCACAACGGTTTTTCCTTTTTCCTGAGCATTTTTAGTAGTGACTACAATGACCCCATTAGAAGCTCGGGCACCATAGATCGCGGCGGCGGCTGCATCCTTCAGTACGCTTATACTCTCCACATCGTAAGGGTTCAGGTCGCTGACAGATCCTTCAATAGGGAGTCCATCGACAACGATCAATATATTTGCATTTGCATCTAGTGTGCTTACACCGCGTATGCTGGCTTTGCCCTGATACTGCACCAAACCGGGTACCACTCCTTCAAGATTTTCCATGATATTCACGGCGTTTCTTCTGCCAAGTTCTTTGCTACCTATAGTGGTCACCGATCCGGTTACGTTTTCTCGGCTTATTTTCTGATAGCCTGTATTTACAATGGTGATTTCCTCCAGGTTTTCCGTCAGTGGCTTCATGTGTATTATGAAATACTCTTTCTGCGCGAGTTGGCCGCTTGTGACAGCAGTTTCATTTATTTTATATCCAACATAAGTTATTTCCAGAATATCACCGACTTCCCGTCTTTCAAAGCGAAAAAATCCTTTGTTATCTGTAACGGATGCCAGAGTGCTGCCTTTCACTTTTACGGTAGCTCCAATAAGAGGAGTTCCTTTCTCATCGATGACAAGACCTGCTAATCCCTGTTGGCGAACGTTGTTATTACTATCCAAGTTTTTGGTGGACGAAGCCATTATACGTTTAGTTATCACAACAGATTTGCCCTCTAAGGTGAAGCTTAACCCATGTTCTTTCGAGATGAGTTTTAATACCTCTTGTAGGCTTACATTTCTGACTTGGATATTTATTTTTTTTGATACCGAGAGTGCCTCCTTGTCCAAAAGAAAATCAAAGCCTGTTTGTTGCCTTAGTTGTTTTACAACAGTCTCGAGAGTGGCATTTTTTTCCATTATAGTGACGTTCTGTCCATAAGAGCTTGCATAGCTGTGAACAAATAAAACTGTCATGAATAAAAAAGTAAGTTTCATAATTAATAACATTTTAGGGAGCCATGGTCTATAGCGCCGCAAGTGCATCAAAGCATTTTTTTTCATACTTTTGTTTTGGGGTTTAATGATTAGTAATAATTCAGATTAATTTATCAGAACAGGTGAATAAACTGATAGCGGTATTTAACCCTACTAGCCGTAAAGTGGTAGCACACTTTGCGGTTTTTTGCTGTCAGGAGTCAATTTAAATGCGTGTTTTCTAATTTTTCATATGGATAGTATTTATATTAGGTAAGACCCTTACTTTTCTGCCTTGTATTTCAAATTTGATCTTATTGGTTCTTTCCAGCTGCTTTAGAACAGATATTAGATCATTGGATCTAGAAACATAACCCCATAGACTTAATTCTCTAGGTACGTTTTCATCGTAGCTAATGTCTACATTATACCACCGACTTATGGACTGCATCACGTCTGCTAGCGTACCATCAAATTTGAAGAAACCATTTTTCCAGGCCAGTACGGCTTCTAGATCTTCCTTTCGCATAGTTAACTGCCCATTGTTGTTGACTGCCTGTTGGCCAGGAGATAATATTTTTTCACCCATCTTGGATTCTACCTTTACTTTGCCTTCTGCAAGCGTTGTTTTTATTAGGCCATGTTTTTCGCCATATGCATCGATATTAAAATGTGTGCCCAATACTTCAACCTTCTGCGATTCTGTTTCAACAATAAACGGTTTGGGTGATTTTGCAATTTCGAAATAGCCTTCACCCTTGAGTTTGACATTTCTATAATTTTCACGGCCTATATTAGAATCAAAACTTAAGCTAGAAGCAGAGTTTAACCATACTTTTGAACCATCGGGAAGTAGGATCTGATAGGTTTCTCCATTTGATGTAGCCAATATGTTATATCTTGAGGACAATTTGTTCGTATTATCTTGTATTATGCGGTATTCCAAAAAGCCATCTTTAGATTTTGAGATAGAGACACCTTCTTCTAGGGCAACTTGTCCAACATTTACATTCGTTAAGTTAATATTGGATCCATCAGCCAATGTCAGGGTCGCACCCGACTTACCTGGAGCTATAACGCTACCAGCATAATCTTGGACAGTATAAGTTTTAACAAAATTTTTGTAGACGTAAAGGCTCGAAATACCACACACAAAAAGTATAGCAGCTGCATAGGCAAACCATTTCGCTTTTCGTATCCTAGGCCGATAAATGTTTGGTTCTAAAGAAGTCCACATTTCAGATTTGATACGTTCATAGTTTTCCTCCTGGTTTTTATCCGTTGGAAATATGGTTTTATAGGCATACCATTCCTCAATAAGTCGTCGTTCCTTGGGGGTTGCTTTGCCCGAAAGGTATTTATGTATAATTTTTTTTACGTAATCTTTATCCATCTCACTTCATTACTTGGTTAGTAGTCCGATATACTATATATACAGATGAGAGGATGTTTGGGAGTAGATTAAATTAAATAAATTTTAATTTAATCTACTATTTTAGGTTATGAAAGGATTATTCTCTAATAAAGATTAGAAGAAGTAATCCATATGAACTGAATTTTGATAGTCTATCCCTTAATATCTTTAAAGCGTTTTGTACTTGCTTTTTCACTGTTGTTTCACTGATATTTAATCGTTCTGCAATTTCTTTATGGGATAGATCCTCAATTCTGCTAAGTTGAAATACTTCACGCATTTTCTCTGGAAGTTTAGCAATTTCTGAAGCTACCAACAGAAAGAGTTCTTTCTCATCAAGTTTTTCAGTAGTTTCATCCGTTATATTGTCGCTATAATTAGCTACTTCCGTCAAATAATCGCTCCTGGTATTTCCTTTTTTTATTAAATTAAGGACGCGACTTCTAGATGCAATGTAAAGATATCCAGATAGGTTTTGGTCCTCTTTGAGTTTGTCAGACTTTTCCCATACATACGTAAAGAGTTCTTGAATTATATCTTTCGATGCTTCTTCATCTCTGAGAACTTGATTCACTTTATAATAAAGTATCATCGCATATCTTTCATAAATCTGCGCAAAGGCTTCTCTATCACCTGTTTTTAAGAGAGAGACAAGGTCCCGATCAGCGAGATTTTTGTAATTATACATCTATTAGTGTTTATTAGTCGATAAAAATAAATTTTTTTTTATAAACGAAAGACAGATAGGATTAATAGCTAATACCAATCAAACTCAATATATAGAAATGGTTATGGACTCTAGAATTATCGTTTCTATTTTTCCGATTCCATAATCTTTTTCCCCTGTTCTGTAATGATGTAGTAGGAAAGGAAACCTTCTTCTGTGTTTTTTTGTCGCATTTTTAGCCAACCTGTCTCGACGCAGGCTTTTATCGATGCGGTCATTCTTGAACTTTTACGCTTTAGTCCTAAGTGAGAAAGGATTTCCGACTCTACCCTCTCTTCTTGGCAGAAAGGAAGAAGCTCTGATATACGTTTGATATCTTGGGCAGTAAGACCAAGCTGACTTATTATTTTCTTTTCAGTAAGCTCTTTTGTAATGTTATTGATTACATTCTCGGAAGGAGAAAATTCTTCTTTTAGTTTTAAGTGACCGTAAAGGTCTTTGTGCATTTGAGTTGGTTCAACGTTTATGGCTAAAGCTATTAATTGTAGTTCATATGATCTTAAATATGTTTTTTCATCATAGCACAATCTATTTATTCGTGTAATGCTAATGCCCACTTTCCTCGCCACGTCAGACTTGTTTACAGATCTTACTGCTAGATATTCACCAAATGCCGTTAATTTCTTTTGCTTAGCAACTTTCTTTTCTATAGACATGATTCTATTTGTGATATTTCTAAAAATATTTAAATAGAATGTTTTAATACATTTTGTTGTTTATTTGATACATAATGTGTAAATTTGATGAAATTAAGGTTTTGATATAAAGTAGTATACAATATGTAGATATTTTATCCGAAAGAAATTGTGGGGAAAAGTAGGACATTCGAACACAATGAGTAGGAAAGGACTTTGTCTTGTGCTATCTTTGCATAGTCATAAGACGGGTCATCCTGCTTGCTCTGTGTTCGGCTGTCGAAAGACAGTGGCTGTCCTACGCCTTCTCGGCAGAGCAAGCAAAAGGGTGGCTTTTTTTATGCCCGCTTTTATGTTCTGCTGATTTCTCCCCGAAATAGAAATATAAAAGCAATGAAAACAAAAAGAGAACAGTACAAAAACATCATTAAAGGTCCGGAGTAGCTTCGTTAACCTTAGTCATCTAGCATGACTTTTCTATTCTTGTGATGTGTATTATATACCGATTATACAAACTTAAATTACCTTCTTAGCACATCCGAGATAATCATTTAATCAATTTTTTATTAAAACGTGTGGCCTGATCAAGGATCAGGTACCTGTAGATTGTTGATAAAAGAGACGCTCTGATCCGCCCTCATTAGGCCACACCTAATGAACCAAAAAAATGAGACAATTTTTTAGGGGTGGGAGAGGACTGCCCTTTGGGAAAGGTGAACAAGTTAACGTGTTAACGAGTTATCAAGACCGTTCTGGTCGCCCAATAGAAGAAAGTAAAAGTAGATTGCGAGATAGACTGCTTCTACCGCTAGGGCGGTATTCCCGAAGTAAATTCGGGACACTGCGCAGTGACGTATTGTTAATAGTATTCTGTGTGTTGTTTAGTAGCCTTTTGGCTCCTCCTGCTCTCGGGCAGGAGGCCAAAGGCCTAACTCAAACCTTGCTTCGTGGTGAGATCCGCTCGGCTGCCGATGGGCAGGCTATCGAAGGAGTTTCGGTCTCTGTAGATAAGAAGCATACGCGCACGGATAAGCAGGGGAGGTTTACGATCAGCGTAGATAAGCCTACAGGGGTATTACTAATAAAACACATCGGATACAAGGAGCAACGCGTTGCCTATGAGAATACGTCTACTACATTAAATATCGCCCTACAGACTGGTGAAAAACAGATCGAAGAAGTGGAAGTGGTATCTACCGGATACCAGAAGATACCAAAGGAACGAGCTACGGGGAGCTTTTCTCAACCAATAAAACAGATTTTTCAAAATCGTGTCACTCCTGATGTGTTAACTCGACTTAATGGAATCTCCAATGGTTTAATTTTTAATGCAAACTCATCTAATACCGTAAATGGAAAACTGGATATAAATATTAGAGGAAGAAATAGTATTAATACCGATGATCAACCATTAATCATTGTGGACAATTTTCCTTATCAAGGAGATATCGCATCTATAAATCCAAACGATGTCGCTGATGTAACTATATTAAAAGATGCATCGGCAGCATCTATTTGGGGGGCGCGGGCAGGTAATGGTGTAATTGTTATCACAACTAAGACTGGACAAAAGGACAGTAGGTCAAAGATAGGGTTTAATGCAAATAACTCTTTTTCGTCAAAGCCAGATTTGTATTACAATCCGTACTTCCTCTCTTCGAAGTCTTATATTGAAGTCGAGAAGTTTTTATTTGATAAAGGTAAATACCAATCGGCCCTTAATAATACTATTACATATCCTGTCGTTTCCCCTGCTGTTGAGATTATGAATAATGGACTTATCTCATCAAATGATTCACTACGGATGCTTGCTGAACTAAGTAATATGGATAGTAGAGATGGATTACTTAGGCATTTTTATCAGCCCTCTAGAGCGCAGCAATATGCTTTAAATATATCTGGTGGAAGTGGAAAGTCATCGTATTACGTATCTGTCGGTTTTGATAGAAAAGAGAGCGAAAAGAAATTTAATAGTAACAATCGTTCTACTATAAGCTCATATATAGAGCAAGATGTATTCAATTGGCTACGTGTCAAGAGTGGGGTTTATTTAATAAACACCAAAAAAAATGTAGACAATACCTTGAATTCCATTATCCAACGAAATGAAAGTAATTTTTCCTATATGTCTTTTGTAGACGCGTCTGGTACTCCACAGACTATTGATTATTACTATCGTAAGAGTTTTGTTGATGATGCAGTGAATCATAGTTTTGAAGACTGGTCATTTGTCCCTCTTGACGAATTAGGGCTAACAGAAAACCTGACGTTTGAAAACAATTCCCGCTTTTTTGCTGGAGCTGACTTTCGTCTTGGAAAAGGATTTGGTTTTGAGGCCAAATACCAGTTCCAAAAGTCTAAATCTGATGGACGCATACTGCATCCAGAGAATTCATTTTTTACAAGAGATTTGATTAATAGGTTTGCGGTAACCAATGATAATGGTGAAGTCGTAACGTACAATATTCCTAAAGGTGCCTACCTAGAGAAGCTCTTCAATGATCAGCAAGGGTATAATTTGAGGTTTCAATTGAATTATGATCGGACTTTTGGTGCTCACAAGATAAATGCGATAGGAGGGTTTGAACTTAATGAGCAGACAAACTCCAATGATTATTACGTTCATTTTGGCTACGATGATAATCTAGCAACTTCCATTCCTGTAAATTCAACCGGTTTTTTCAAAGTTAACCCTTCTGGTTATGCTTCAATACCTACTAATATGTTCTTGGGTGGCGGTATTGATCGTTTTCGTTCTACATTTGCTTTAGCATCGTATGTATACCATGATAAATATGTGTTTACAGCAAGTGCTAGGGCCGATGGCTCTAATTATTTTGGTATTAATGCTAACCAAAAGACTGTGCCACTATGGTCTATCGGTAGTAAGTGGAAACTAAGTGATGAAAGGTTTTACAATTTTGATGCTATCCCTAAACTTCATCTTGTGTTGAGTCATGGCTTCAGCGGTAACCTGGATAAAGGGTCTACCGGCATAAGTACTTTTTCATATGTCAGTTCTGCAAGATATAGTGGCCGCAATTACGCTAGTTTACGAACTGTCGGCAATCCAGATTTACGATGGGAAAAGTTAAGGCAAACTAAATTTGGACTCGAGTTTTCGGGTAAAGAAAATTGGATTACTGGTGTCATAGATTTCTGGCAGAAAGAAGGAATAGGACTAATCGGAAATGCTGTCTTTGCACCTAGTTCAGGAGTTACGAGTTATAGAGGGAATTATTCCAGTATGAAAAGTAACGGTTTGGATTTACAGTTAAATATGAATGCCAAGCATAATAGTGTTTCATGGACAGGAAATTTATTAATGAGTTTCGCTAGAGAAAAAGTGACTGATTATGATCTGCAGTTGAATAACAATCTAATTCTGTCATCAGATGGTCTCAATGGAAAAGGAATAATACCAATAAAAGGGAGACCTCTTTATAGTGTTTACGCTTTGCCTTTTGCTGGGCTAGATCCCGAAAATGGTGATCCAGTTGGGTATGTAGATGGTCTCAAAAGTAAGGATTATAACAGTATCATGAAAACAGAGATAGAAGATCTACAGTATTATGGTTCGGCTACGCCTACATCTTTTGGTAGCTTCATAAATACGATAAGCTGTTTTGGCTTTTCTCTATCCGCAACAATTTCATATAAAGCTGGATATTATTTTAGGCGGAATTCTATTCATTATACCAATCTATTAGGCGCAAATATTATCCCGCATCGGGATTATGATTTACGATGGAGGAAAAGTGGTGATGAACTACAAACAAATGTACCATCAATCCAGTATCCGATAATTCAAGGTCGAGAAGACTTTTATAGGTATTCGTCGGTTTTGATAGAGAAAGGAGATCATGTCCGGCTTCAGGATATCTTATTAGCTTATGATATACCAAACTTGAAGAGGTCAAAGTATGGCCACTTAAATGTCTATATGCAATTAAGCAATCTTGGTATACTTTGGAAGGCTACTAATACAGATTTAGATCCAGATTATATACCGTCACACGGTAATTCATATCCTACACCTTTACAGGTTTCTTTTGGGATCAAAGGACAATTTTAAACTTAGAATATATTATTATGAAAACTGATTTTTACTGGGCGGCTTTGCTGCTTTTAATGTTGGTTTGCTCTTGTAGTGAATCCTGGCTTGATGTAAAACCTTCCAAGTCATTAGTAGATGCGAGTTCTTTAAACGATTTACAAGCTATTTTAGATAACACATACGTAATGAACGATATGACTGGTTTACAGGAAATTTCTACAGGAGATTTTTTCTTAGAAAATGATGTCTGGAAAAACTTAGATCTTTATTCGGAACGGAATACTTATTTATGGTTAAAGGATATTTACAATACTGAGAAAATTAATTTTGACTGGACGACAACTTATGAAAAGATTCTACTTTCTAATATAGTACTTGAAAAAGTAGAAGCTTGGGAAAATAAAAATGGTGTAACCGATGAAAGCAAGAATATAAAAGGGCAGGCACTGTTTTTTAGAGCATTTGATTTTTTTAATCTTGCTCAGCTGTTTTGTATGCCTTATGGGATGGTAGAATATGAGAGTTATGGTCTTCCTTTACGTCTGAATGCAAACGTAAATGATCTAGCAAAAAGGAGTACAGTATCTGAAACGTATAACCAGGTGCTGACAGATTTGAAAAAGTCTTCAGGATTTCTATTAACTTCTGATGTTGATAAACTAAGACCTAACAAAGCCGCAGCATTTGGAATGCTCGCAAGAGTAACTTTGTCTATGCGAAAATACAATGAAGCTAAATTGTATACAGATTCTTGTATAAGGATACAGAAGGAATTGTTAGATTTTAATAATATACCTTTCAAATCAACGGGCTATTGTATTCCCTTGTTTAATAAGGAAGTGCTTTTTCACTCTGAGTTGGGATATTATAGAGCAACTTCTGGAGATAACTTAAATGTGGCTCCTGATCTTTATGCGTCTTATTCTATAAAAGATTTAAGGCGTAGTCTTTATTTTCGAGAGGCTGGAGACCTCGTGAAGTTTAGAGGAAGCTTCTCTGGTGGACGTCCGCTCTTTGGAGGAATAGCACTGGGTGAGGTTTATTTGACAAGGGCTGAATGTAGTGCAAGGTTGGGGATTCCTAATGAAGCTACTGAAGATCTTGGATACTTTATGCTGCATCGCTATACCGAGGTTGATATTCCTGCTAGTCTAGATGGAACTGATCTAATTGAGTTTATCAAAGAGGAAAGGCGAAAGGAACTTGCTTTTAGGGGGATTCGATGGACAGATATCAGGCGATATAACATGGAGGAAGCCCACGAACATGTTTTTCAGAGAAGAGAGATGGAAGGAGTTGGTTATGAAATTGAGCCGAATTCAAGTCGATACATGTTAACGATTCCTGAAAATGAACTTTTAATAAATAAAATACCTCAAAATCCAAGATAGCGTATGAACTTTCTAAGTAAAATAATAATAACCCTTTTTATGGGGTTTCACTCATTTGTGTATGGGCAATCTGAAAATTTTCCCTCAAAAGATACTATTGACTTTTCGAAATATAAACTAGAAGATGCAACAGGGAAAATTGTTCGAATCTCAGATTTTAAAGGTAAGGTTGTCTTTTTAGATTTTTGGTTTACGGGCTGTGCAGGCTGTAGTATGTTTTATGAACAAACATTTCGCAGGCTTAAAATGAAATACAATAATCAAGTAGTTTTCGTTTCTATATCGATAGACAAAGATAGGGAGAAGTGGCATCGAAGTGTAGCATCTGGAATCTATACCGATAGCTTAGCAGTCAATCTTTACACAAGAGGAGAAGAAGAAGAACACAAGTTGATACAAGACTTGGGTATTAGGTATTATCCAGCACTATTTATTCTAGATGAAAATCAAGTGTTTGTGAGTAAAGATGAAAATAATGAACTCAGAAAATTAGAAGGTAATAAAGCGGAGCAACGGCTGTTGGAGGCTTTATTACCTTCTGAAGAGAGAGATTAAAAAGTAATTTTATGAGCTGTCTTACATAAATAAAGACAGCTCGTGAATTAAAAGTGTTTAGTTACTTGGTATGTATGTGCCAAGGTCGTCAGCCGATACTTTCGCTCCATTTGGATGCATGCCATTTGTTGGAGTACCTGTATGTGTCCATTGAGCAGAACAAGCTTTTTCAGATCTTTCACATCTCCCGGATGTGTCATATACATAATCTAAGGGATTTGTACTTAATGGATTCCCTGATATGTTGAAAAACCGATGTTGCTGTTGGGTAGTTTCTTTTTTTTCTACAGGCTTATTGTCCTGTTTTTCAGTTGTAAATGCCGAACCAACAACAGCTAGTCCTAATAATAGTGCACCACCTAGCACTTTGACCTTGTTTTTAAATGAATTTTCCACGTCAATATATTTAATGGTATATAATAATGTTGTTTTTTTGTCGGATAGACCAGAGCCCTAAGATTAACCATAGTATATTAAAAGCTAAATGGGTGTTCCATCCCATACTTTCGATTACTCCACCACAACTACATAAGTGGTTAGGGACAAAGTACATCATGAGCGCCAGATATAGGGTGAAAATCCCTATGAGCATGGTGCTGCCCAATAATGCTCTTCTTTGAAAACGCGGTATTATCAGACCAATAGCCAATAAAATCTCCAACTGTACGACATCCCAGCCGATTGGCTGTGCATAGTTACCAATATAAGGGACATCTGCTATTCCTTTAATAAAGTTTTCCATATCCCACAACTTACTGGATGCAGTGTACATATAGAGTACGGCATAACCATATACGGTAAAATTATAAATAGGTATACTTAGGTGCGAACGATACCAAGTTGAAAACCTAATTGCCCGATTGATTTTTGCCTGCTTATTACTGTACGTTATCATGTTTCTCTTTACTTATGTTTAGCGTTATCGTGTTCGAAAGCATTCTGTGCTGCGTAGTGTCGCTCTGTCGATTGTCAGCTACAATTCTTTCGTGTCTCACGGACTGGCCGGAATAAGGCGTTTTTCATTTTTATCTTTTTCATTTCTTTTCTGTCATTGTCTACGTCAAAGTTAGGCCAAGATGAAAAGGTGCAACTGATAGAACACGGATTTTTGAACTGATAGCGATTAGGGCTTGGAGCGTTGTAGATATTGTGTCGCTGTCATACCTGATGCGTCTTTGAAAAAATGGTAAAAGGCTTCGGGCGAGTTGTACCGCAGTTCGTAAGCACAGTTCTTGGGGCTTACTCCCTTGTCAAGTTCTTTTTGTGCCCGTGTCAATAGTAAATCCGTACGGAGTTCGCGAAGGCATTTGCCAAAATGTTGCTTATGATAGCGGTTTACGGTGTCTAGATCTAGCTTTAGGTCATCGGCTAGCAGATTGATCTGCGTTTCCTGGCCCTTCTCCTCGATGTGCATGGCCAGTAGCTTGCGCGCCTGTATCGCTATCTTGAGATCATAGCTCATTTTGGTTTCCTCTTCGGATATCTTCTCGGCCGATAGGTCAATAAGATCGTGGATAATACCGAAGACGAAACTTTCATTTTTCAGTTTTCTTTTTTTTAAGCCACGGCACAGTGCATGTATGTACATCCAGGTGCGTTTACCAACCTTAAAATCTCTGCTTACCACCACTTCCTCCAGTTGTGTTCGCCTAGCCCTCAATAGGTCGTGCAAGAATACATAGGGCTTTTTGTTTTTCTTGCGAAATGTTTTGCTCTGGAAGTAATAGCCGAAGAGCTGGCTTTTTCCGGCCGGTATCTTTAGGCTATAATGACCCGGAGGAAGGTAGTAGTACATACCACGACCGCAGGCTTGTTGGCTGATCAGGTGGCCATTTGTATCGTATAGACGGATGGCTGCGCTGGCCTCAAGGACGTATAGTACATGGATGTCGTACAGCTTCACTTTGATCGGAATCGTACGCTCTTCATGGAATAGCGTGTCCAGACAGCTCAAAAACACTTCCAATGTATCAAACTCTTGTAGTATGGCCTCATCTGTACCGTGCTTCCAGTAGCTGGTTTGACTATCACGGAGTATCATGTTAGGCTTAAGGCGCTCCAGACAATTAATGCTCGCAACTTTGTCCAGGATATGCCGAAGTTTGGATGTCACGGATCGCTTCATAGTTCTTTAGGTTTAAACTTTGGTCTTTGCTGTTTAAAACCTACAAATAACACGGGTTTGTCTACCGCTGTCAAGTGACGGCGGTGACATCTGCCGTGCACTTTGACCTATACAGCGACCAATAATGCCGTCTATCTGAATAGTAAGGGGGTGACTTGTGGTGCAAAAAGAGATATAAAAACTATCGTTCGTGGATTTTTGATGGGCATTCGTGGATAAATTCTTTGAATCACGTAAGCCGTTGCTAGTTTGGCTTTAGATCTAAAAAACGGTTGAGCGCTCAACTTTTGGTTAATTAAAACTTTTAAGTAATGAACAAAGTAAAGTTAAATGCACAGCAAAGAGTGGTTGGAGCTATCATCAGAAAGACCACCGCGTACGGGGAAGGCTTATCCTTATCGTTGGGGTCAAGGCCTACATTGTTTATGGAGAGTGACGACATCTGCGACGTGATTCTGCCGGGGATGGATCCGATACCTATGGATCGATGAGCATGCAGATCGGCAATAAAGGTTTGGGCTATGGGTCCAAACCTTTAACAGAAGCAATAGACTGGGATAATCCCAAGAACCTGAACAGCTATACGATGATGTCTGCCAATTTATTTAATTTCTTGCCCAATATGCCACCCCATAGGCATCTGTCATTGTACCAACAGTATAAAGGACAGCAGTACCTGAATGGAAATGATATCCACCTATTCGAAGGGGACTACCCATTGCCCATAGATGGTCTACAGGATTTTGTAGATAGGATATCGAGGGAGAAGGGGATTATTGCTACCTACCATTTTGGACCGTTTCAATTGATCAATTATATCCTGATCAATGCGAATATCCCTTATGTGCTATTGGTGGGGCCGCAGTCGCTCAAAGAATGGCAGTATAGATACCCCGCATTGATGAAGCGTATGGAGCAGGCTGCGGAAAATAACCGCTTTCAGCTACTGAATGCGCAGCAGCCGTCTTCCTTGCGCAAAATGTATCGCCTATTGGATGAAGGATACCAGCTGTTGCTATACATTGACGGCATGGAGGGCATCGACTTATCGGTGCCGGAGCGCAGCATTCAGGTGAGTTACCTAGGCCAGGAGATCCGTGTGGCAAAGGGGGCAGCAACTTTAGCCAGCTATTATCAACTGCCTATATATCCCGTGCTCTTGCGTCGTGGTGCCGACAGCATAGCCGTCGAGATGGATAAACCGATCTATGCTGCGCTCTTTAAAGATAGACATACTTTTATACAAAGTGCTTCCGATCGGCTTTTCGCTTTTCTAGGCAGGTTTGTCCTGCACTGGCCCGAGCAATGGACCAACTGGAATATGCTGCATCGGTTTTTGGCTGCAGAGCAACCAGTTGGAAACAATGCCTTCTTAGACGGTTTGGAATTGCACGAGTGCTACGGTTTGCTCCAATTAGAGTCGTCGGGCTATCTATTGGAGAAGTGGAGTTATAAACTTTATCCAATGGTGATAGAAGAGTTTAATGTATTAAAACGTAGTTGGTTATAGGAATTTTATTTGGGTTTATTTTGGTTATTTGTTATCTTCTGATTTTATACCTAACCAAATCTTACGAAATACTCATGTTTGGCGAAGCACAAACCCCATGAGTATTCCATATGACAGATAAAAGTCAAATTATTTACATATGAAACTTAAATACCTGTGGGCGAATAGTCTCCGTTTGCAAAAGCAGATTATGCCTTTCTATATCCTGCTGACGCTTGTAATGAATTATATGGCGAATGATCAAAACAATGTCATGTACCAGCTTATACATCTGGGCTTATTGTGGTTCTTTTTGAATGTCTTATTGTTGGTGTATCACTATACGGTGGAGACCGCAAATAAACTATTGAAATTCGCAATCATCCTTGCCTCTACGGCGGTGTCTTTACTCTTGGTAATCTGGATTTTGTACCTCATAGCGCCTGAGTCAAGAGCCTTTTTGTACTGGGAAGATAATGTGACAGTCCCTCTACGCACGGTGCTGTTAATATTTAATAGGTATTTGGGCATTATGATTTTTGCTGGCTTTATCTATTACCATATACGTTACAAAAATGCACAGGAAGAATTATGGCGAGAGAAAGAAGCAAAGTATCAGCAAGAGATAGCTGCGAGGGATCTTGAGATAGGCTTTCTATCGGCACAGATGAATCCACACTTTTTACATAATACGTTAAACAATATGGTAGGGGCAGCATATCCTGCAAATCCTGACCTAGCCACACAATTGACCAATTTGTCTTATTTGGTACGTTACAAACTCGAGAGTACGAAAAGCGAGAACGCGATCATGGATGAGGCAAAAGAAATAGAAGCACTAAACGCCTACTTAGAGATTATGAAATGGCAACAACCGCATGCGGATATTCGATTCACTACAGAGGGGCAGGCGCTGGGACAGCGGATTGTACCCGCGGTACTGCTGGATCTGGTAGAGAATATGTTTACGCATGGTATGTACCGAAAGGGGATAGATCCTATTATCATCCAACGTAAGCTGGCTGAAGGTCATGTTGTCTATTATCTGAAAAACAAAATAGATCCACAGTCGCAGCGAAAGAAACGGCAGGGGATCGGATTGATCAACTGCAGGCGTCGTTTGGAATTGCTCTTTGCCAATAAGTACAAGCTCAATACCTGGGCAGATGACGGAAACTGCTTTAATGTAGATTTAATTATTTATCAATAACGGGATACGGAAAAAATACGAACCTTTATACTGGATGACGAAGCAATGGCGATAGCCATCGTACAGCAACATGCGGAGCTCCGAGACGATCTATTGATCGTGGGGACTGCTACTGATCCGTTGGATGCATTGGATATGATCCCCGATCTGGATGTCAAACTCATATTTGTAGACATGACGATGGAAGGAATGAGTGGGCCGGAGTTTATAAAATTGCTAGGTCCATCTTACCACTATATCTGTTGTTCGGCATATAATGATTATGTAGACCAGACATCAATGCTGAATGTACCGAACTATATCCTCAAGCCTTTTAAGCCAGAGGAATTCAAGATCAACGTGGACCTCCGGTTGGCATCGATTCGCGATCAGGAGCTGGCGCAGAAGATCCGAGAGGACGAGATTAAAATGAAAGAAGGAGGCTTGTGCGTGTATTTCCGTAACGATAAAGTGTCTAAGTACATCCCATTTTATACGATAGAGGTATTGAAAGGCGATTCGGACGAAACCCTGTTTTATTGTACGGATGGTATTTATAAGGTGGCTGGCCGGTTGAGTGATTTTGAAGCTGAGCTTCCGCCGGGCCGGTTTGTCCGTACCCATCGCTCGCATATTGTGGCTAGAGAGAAAATAGATAAATATCAAAGCCCTGGCACACTCATCCTTGTTGATGGATGTCAGTTGCCCGAGGCGCCACTATCGCCAACTTATAAAGATCAGGTCTTGAAGGACCTTAATTTACTAAAATAGAACTATGAACCATTTGACAAACCATCACTATAAATTCATGCAGCTACGTAAGCAATGGCAGGAATTAGAACTCTTGTCTATAGCCGACGGAGATGCTATTGTTCAGATTTTTGAGACGGGTATTAGGTATTTGGAGGACTTTAAAAAACACCTCGAAGACGAGGTGAAATTGTTGAATGAGCGGCATCAAATGAACCTTTATTTTACAACGGTCGCGACTGATGGGCCTGTACAGTTGCATTTTCTTAAGGATCAGTTTGTTTTTTTGAAAGACTGGTTTGTGGATTTCGAAAAGGTCGTTTTCCCGTTTGCTGATCGATGTCAGCTAAATCTCTCTGTTAGGGAAGTGTTGTATCTGATTCGCCTGCTAAGGGATGCTGGGCTGCTGGAAAAAGAAGAGTTAAAATATACCTATCGTTTTCTAGGGAATAATTTTAGAACCGCCCAGCAAAAGCTGCTCTCGGTCGAAAGTCTGCGTAAAAAGTATAGCCAGCTGGACAAAAGGGTAATGCACAATACAACGGCCTTATTGGCGCGTCTGGCAGAACTCAATAAAGCGTATTTATTGGCTGCAAAGGCAGGTACAGTATAAAATGGATTACTAATTTTTAATTATATAATTATGAACGAACATGCAAATTTTGGTAGGGGAAAGCTTCCGCCAGGAGGGGAGTTTTTATGGCGTATTATTCATGCAGAAATCGGTAAGATGCGCACAGATGTGACCCGGCTTCTGGACGCATGGGGTCTTCAGGTAAAGACTCCTGAGCCTGTACTGCGTGACAATAACTATGTCATGGGTAGAATAGGCGTAAGTAGCCGTACCCTAAGGCGTTTTATCCAAAGAGGTGAACTGAAGATTCACGAAACCGTTAACAAAATGAACTATTATTTGGATGCAGATGTCGAATCCTTACGAAGACGATACCGCGGCAATTGAAGACGCTGCTGATCGATTGTGAAAGCTACCTCGGATAATGATGGTAGCTTTCTTCTTTTACCTACCTGGTACTGCCTTAGTTCTGCCTTGGTTCTACCTTGGTTCTGCTTTTTCGTGATGCGGCTCCGATGGTTCTCCGATGCGGCTATGATGGCCATCGGAGCCGCATCGGAGCATCGTCAGGTTGGCATCGGAGCGCCATCGGACCAAGGCGGGCCACAGTAGGGTGTTGGGCAGGTCTTGGTAGGTACTTAGTGGGCACTTTTATGATGTTATTTTATCTTTTTTCTGCCCTGTTACTGCTATTCCGTACTGCCGATGTGGCCGGTATAGGCCAATCGGTCGGAGGATAGCGGCCAGATAGCGGACAACAGTTCTGCAGCTATAGTTTTCTGTTATTTAGCTTTTTATGTTTGTTGTGTCAGAGCGAAGATATACCGGTATGAATACTTTGACTTAACAGATTTATAAACATAAAATAGATAAAAAAATGGGAAGTATACGACAAGGGGCAAACGGAGGATTCAGCGGTAAGGCTGGGTCGGTAGTGGGTAGCAGCTGGAAAGGGGTAAATTATATCAAAGGGTTGCCCAAGAAAAGCAACAAACCGCCTACACAGGCCCAACTGGAAACGCAGGCCAAATTTAAACTGCTGATGCGGTTTTTGACTTCGGTCAATGTGTTCCTGCAGATTGGCTTTGGACAGAAGCAGAACAACAAGAGTACACCGGCCAATTCGGCCTTTCAGTTTAACCTCAAAAAGGTTATCACCGGAACTTATCCCAACTATGCATTGGATTATGCAAAGATGACTTTTTCCGATGGGGCACTGTATAATGCGGGTACTGTAACGAAGCTGTTTGACACGGACAAGATAACGGTTACCTGGGATACCGTTAGTTTGGAAAGGATAAAGAAGATGGAAGATGATGAGCTCTTCATCCTGGGGTATCATCCCGAACAGGATGAGTTTATGACTACCGATGATGTGCCGCAACGGCAGGATGGTACAGTGGATATGGCTGTGCCAGAGCATTTGCGTACGGGAACGATCCACCTTTGGTACTTTATGGCGGATAGGACAGGGGCTTTGGTCTCAAAGACTTCTTACCTTGGAGAGATTACGAACTAGGATCGTTCGTACAGCTTAAATAGTTTTAATCATAGGGTGGGGCTGCCGCTCCACTCTATAACAAACGATAGGTTATGCTTACTACACAAAAAAAGGAATCTATCGCGCAGCTTGAGGTAAGGCTACGCTTTAAAATGGCAACCCGATTAGTGAGATCGCTTATGCCTTTTTTTAAATTGGGTTATCAAGCTAGATGCAGACGCAAAAAGAAGCTAAAGCCACATAATGTGGCAGTTGCCCGGGTATTCAAAGAGGTAATTAAAGGCAACTATCCCGACCTGCTGATTGATTATTCAGCGCTGATGCTATCGGAAGGATCAGTCCATAATCTGTATAATAGTGCAATTTTGGTGACTACGGGCCAGATTGAGTTAACACACGCTTCAAGTCTGGATTATAGATGGAACTACTACGACGACAAAGTCATCTGGGTGCTATACTGCCCTACACTGGAAGAGAGTATTTCGGTAGAGGGTAAGCGGGAGGATCCAAGTTTTACGATGACTGTCCCTCCTCGGTTTGACGGTCTGGAGTGTCACCATTACCTAATGGTGTGCCGTCGGGATTACAGTGAATTTTCGAAGTCAAGTTACCTCGGCAGAAGTTAATAAACCAAAAGCTATGTTAGATATACATGTAGATCGGCAGGTGCATATCCTGCTGTTGCGGCGGAGCTATGCCGCCGACGGAACGAACGGCACACTAACGTATCGGGGCAAACACATCTGCCATACGATAGAACTGGCTGATAAGGCGAATGCCAAGCGTGTAAGCTGTATTCCCGAGGGACGCTACAAGCTGACGAGATACCATTCAAAGCGCTTTCCCAATGCTATTGGGGTTTCGCAGGTGCCTAACCGTTCGGGCATTCTCTTTCATGCCGCCAACGATGCACTTAGCGAATTGCAGGGCTGCATAGCACCGGTAACGACGCTAACAGGCGCTGGTCGAGGATCCGAGAGCAATAATGCCCTGAATGAGCTTAAAGCCTTGGTAAACTGCCTATGGGATATGGGCGGGGAAGTGTATTTGTTAGTCAAGTGAGGGAGTTATCTAGTTAACAAGTTATCGAGTTAACTAGTGAGGATGCGTAGTGAAACGAGGTCCCGATGAAAATCGAAAAAGGCCAGTCTTGATAACTAGATCACAGGATAACCCCGATGAAAAATCGGGACAGGCACGATAACAGTAAAAAAATGCACAAAATCATAAAAAAAATAAGCCAGGCGGTGCAGGTGTTGCTGCTGGCTCCGGTAAAGCTGCCTGGAAAGGCGCTGAATATTATCAAGTATGTAGCCGTAGGATTGGGTATTCTTGAGGCAATGACAAATGATAAAGGTGAGGATAGTGATGAAGTAAAGAGTAAAGAGAGTTAGAAAGAGGTTATCAAGTGAACGAGTTATCTAGTTAACAAGTAGTAAAACTCGATAACATGATCACATGATCATATGATAACAACAGAAAAATGAAAACAAACGAAATCCGTGCAGGTACCTTAGGTGGTACTTTATGTAGTCTTTGGGCGTCTATTACCCTCGGAGATCTATTGCAGACCGTGATCATGGCCGCATTGGGTACATTGGTGAGCTACGCGATGTCGCAGTGGTTGCAGAAGCGAGCGAAAAAGTGATGGCTTACAGCTTCCGGTCTACAGTCCACAGTCCACATAAAGCCTATAGCTTAAAGCCTAGGGCTTAAAACTTAAAATAAGCGTTAGCTGACATCAGAACAGGCCTCGAGGTGATCGGGGCCTGTAAACCTATCTTTAATCGGTCGGGACCGATCGTTTCTTTCGTTTATTTCGGCTTTTGATTATCGTGAAGTTTGACAGTAGCTGTTCTACGCATTTGTTATTCGCTGAATAAATAATTAGTTTTGGAGCTTTACAGCCAAAAACGAAATTATGGAGCAACAACCTCCTATTCATGAAATCAATCTCCTACAGCGTTTAAAAGCCGGGGATGAGGCGGCTTTTGATGAGGTATATACGAGCTATAGCAGACGTATTTATCTGAAGGTGAGTCGTATGGTCAAGGTGAGCGAAGAAGTAGAGGAACTTATTCAGGAGCTTTTTGTCCGGGTCTGGGAGCGCCGTGATCAGATTGATGTTCAGAAACCTTTTGCCGGCTATCTATACCGTATTGCTGAAAATATGGTCTATGATTTTTACCGTAAGTCTGCACGTAGCGAGCGCCATCGAAATGCTATTATGAACGTGTCTGTAGCTAGCTATGAGCATATCGAAAAGGACTTGTTCCAAAAAGAAACCGATGAGTTACTGGATAAAGCTATAGCCAGCTTACCTCCCCAATGCAGACAGGCTTTCATTCTTTGCAAGATAGAGGAGAAGAGTTATGAAGAGGCGGCAGCTATCATGGGTATATCACATCATACGGTACACCGCCATATCGTAAAAGCCTCGCAAAACCTCAAAATGTACTTGCAGCAACACAAAGATATTTCCTCCACTTTATTGTTGCTACTGGCACTCTCGGACATGCCATAATTTTTTTTTATTCCGACTAGCCGATATTTCTTTCTTACGCGTATACCCTATTAAAGACGTGTATGAATTATGGACGCTAACACAAACATTACCAATTTATATCACCGTTTCCTTGATCAGACGGCGACGCCCGAGGAGATAACTTTGTTACTGGCCTATTTTGACCAGTCATCAGAGGAAGACTTGATGGCGCTTATTCATGCGGAAATGGCGCAACCTACTACTGCCGATGTACCAGAGGTGGAGTTGGCATTGGCACGTATCCATACCCAGGTAAAATCACGAATCAAAAAACCAGTGTTAGAGGGTAAGCCTGTCAAGTTACGTAGGCTTTGGCTTCCGTATGCCGCCGCTATCTTGCTGGCTTTGACCTTTGGAGGTTACTGGTATATCTTTCGCGCGCCATCGGGCAAGCTACCTAGTTCGGCTTCCATTTCGAATGATATTACGCCAGGAGGCAACCGAGCCTACATTAGCCTATCTAATGGACAGCGTATAGCGTTGGATTCGACACAATCTGGCTTGTCCAGTCTAAATGGAAAGCATCGTTATGCCGATGGAGAAGAGCTTTTAGACGCTGCTGAGGCTGATTATGCGACTGTCAGTACGCCTTTGGGTGGGACATATGAAGTTACATTGCCCGATGGTACCAAGGCTTGGCTAAATGCGCAGTCTGCGGTTCGCTATCCCATTCGTTTTTCAGGTGATGAGCGGCAAGTGGAGATCACCGGTGAGGTCTATTTGGAAGTTGCGCGGGATAAATCACATCCTTTTATTGTTACTTGCGGGACACAACGGATCGAGGTGCTCGGTACCGCATTCAATGTGCGTACTTACGGGAATGCGATTATTACGACCCTGGTGCATGGTGAGATAGCACTGTCTAATCAAAGTACGCATGAACGAGTATTGCTTAAACCGGGAGATCAGGCATCGACAACTACAGGCAAGATAAAGATTACAGAGGTGAACCCTTCTGAGTATACCGCCTGGATGGGAGGGATTATCTATGCGAACGATTTAAGTCTGGTGGATTTTTGTCAGGAGTTGGAGCGCTGGTATGGCGTACATTTTGTGTTTCCGGCGGGGTATGATAATAAGGAGACGGCGCTGATCAGTGTCGATCGGCGGGAGATGCTCTCTACGGTATTGGCTGCACTAGAGAAGGCTTATTTAGTCAAGTTGACGCTAAAAGGAAAGGAGGTGCATGTTCAGTAGAGATTAAGGAGTTAAATACTTGTCAGCAAACAAAAAACCGCCCCATACTGCTACATAGGGACGGCCAAATGTTGAGTAAGTAACAGGATTTTATGAATACGATTAAATAATCAACACAAAACAAAAATAATGATTTCTAACCTTTATTACAAAGGTATGCGGGAGCATTGGCGATTGTGGCCAGTTTGCTCAGCACGTATGCTTTTTAAAATACTTTGCATAATGAAGTTGATCGCAATGTCTATACTCGTGCTGTGCACTTGTACATTTGCCAATGTAAACGCCCAGAAGGTAAGTCTTGCTGTCAAGAATGCCAGTTTTAAGGATGTGGCAATGCGCATTCAGAAACAGACGGGCTACTCCTTTATCATCAATAGCAGGCTGCTGAAAAGCGCCAGGCCAGTTAACCTCCAAGTGGACCAAGTGGAGCTAAAGACTGCACTGCAGGAGTTGTTCAAGAACCAACCGTTTGACTACGATACGGATGGTAAAGTCATTACGCTGGTAGAACGTAAGAAAAAAGTAAGTTCAGTGTCGGTGCAACCCACTGTAGTTGATGATGTTATTGAGCAAGAGTACGTATTGTCCGGTGCTGTTGTATCAGCAGTAGACGGTAAACCAATAGCGGGTGTATCGGTCAGCATAGCCGATGAAAAGGGTAGAGCATCCACCAAAGGTGATGGCTCCTTTACCATCGAAGTGAAAGCTAAGAAAGGCAAAATCTTATTCTCCCATCTTGGATATAATGCCCAGTCATTGAATTATACTGCAGGGGTATCATTCAATGTGCAATTGATACCTATGGATAATAGACTGGATGAAACCGTCGTTATCGGTTATGGAACCACTACCCGACGGTTCTCCACGGGTTCTGTCACCAAAGTCACTAGTAAGGATATTCAAAATCAACCAATCTCTAACCCAATGTTGGCACTTCAAGGGCTTGTACCAGGTTTGGAGGTTACGCCAAGCAGTGGAATCAGTGGGGCCGGGGTGGACCTTAAAGTGCGCGGAATCAGTTCGCTCACGCAGGGTAGTGAACCGCTAGTACTGCTCAATGGCAATCCCATTGCGACTAATGGGCAAAATATCGCCGAACTTTCGAATGCGACAAAGTCGGGATTAAGCTTATTCAACGCCATCAATCCAGCTGATATCGAAAGTATCGAGGTACTTAAAGATGCCGATGCCACAGCAATATATGGTAGTCGTGGTGCCAACGGCGTTATCCTCATTACGACAAAGAAAGCTTTTGCGGAAAAGGGACAGCTCAATTTTTCATCCAATATCGGAGTTTCCCGGGCGGGAAATATCATACCGCTGTTGGATACTAAGGGTTATCTCGCCATGCGCCGTGAAGCGTTTGCCAACAGTGGAGTGGCGCTGACGGAAGCAAATGCACCTGATCTGCTACTGGCAGATACCACGCGGTACACGGATTTTTCAAAATACCTTGTCGGTACCAATAACTTGACACAGGATTATAACCTCGGTTATGTGGCAGGTGGTGAGCTTACGTCCTTTCGTCTAAATGGTAATCTGCGACGCGAAGCATTTCAGTTTGACCGTTCAAAGTCTTCGGATCGGTATAACATCGGATTCAACGTCAACCACCGATCTGCAGACCGTCGGTTTACGCTAGACATGGCCGGTAACTTTGCGCAAAACAGTTCTAATCTGACGGTGTATGATCCGGCCTCGTACCTTTACTTGATGCCTCACTTGCAACTCCGCAATGATGATGGTTCGCTAAATTGGAAGATTGGCCCATACTCATTTTCAAGTCTCGGTTTTACAAATCCGCTCGCGCAGCTGGAAAATAGCTTCTCCGGGAAGTTCAAAAATCTATTTGCCAATATCGGCCTGCAATATCAGCTTTATCCGGATTTAAATCTTAAGATTACGGGCGGCTATTCTTTTGGTAACAACAATGAGAAAGCCCGCTATCCCTCGACAGGAATAGATCCATCGACCTCGAATTTGCCCTTTGCAAATTTTTCAAACGGGAGTAGATATAGCTGGATCGTAGAGCCGCAACTGGCCTATAATAAGCAGATTGGATTGCATAACCTCAGCTTTTTGTTGGGTAGTTCGATACAGCAGGACGGAAGTGAAAACACCTTGCTTGCAGGAACGAATTATAGCGATGACAACCTATTGGGAACCATTGCCGCTGCCGGAAAAGTATTGCCCAGCTATACGCAATCGCGGTACAAATATGCTGCCCTGTTTGCAAGGCTGGGATACCGGTACAATGCGCGCTATCTGATCAATATCGCTGCGCGTAGGGACGGTTCCTCACGCTTTGGCCCCGGTAAACAATTCGCAAATTTTTATTCAATCGGAGCGGGCTGGATATTCTCAGAGGAAAAATGGATGAAAGCGCACAGCGCCTGGCTATCCTACGGGAAACTGCGCGGCAGCTATGGCATCACCGGAAATGATCAGATCGGCAACTATAAATTTTTAGATACCTGGGCCTCGAATGCGCTGCTCTATAACGGGGTGGTGGGAATGGATCCCAGCATGTTGTACAATCCTGATTATGCCTGGGAAGCCAATAAAAAGCTGGAACTGGCAATGGATATGGGCTTTTGGAAAGACCGCATACTCCTTTCATTCGCTTACTACCGCAATCTGAGTGACAACCAGTTGATTGCTTACTCGCTGCCTTTCCAAGCGGGATTTAGTAGCGTAAACCAAAACTTAGATGCCGAAATTGAAAATAAAGGATTAGAAATTACCTTGGATGCGAACCTGATACAGGGCAGGCATTTCGGCTGGTCCACCAAATTCAATATATCGCGCTCTAGAAACAAATTGCTCAGCTTTCCGGGGCTTGAAAACTCGTCTTACGCCAATAAATATGTGATCGGCCATTCCATACGTACGCAAAAGTTTTACCGCTATACGGGCATCAATGCACAGACAGGCCTTTATGAAATTGAGGACAACAATGGGGATGGCAAATACACGATTCAGGATAGAACGGTGCTCGTCGATTATTCACCAGACTTTTTTGGTGGCTGGAACAATACCTTTTCGTATAAACGGTTGCGTATGGGGTTTCTGGTAGACTTTAAAAAGCAAAGGGGCAATAATGCGCAAGCAGCAAATCCAAATGCGCCGGGACTTGGTCTGGTTAATCATGCAACACTGGTGATGGATCGCTGGCGGCAAGAGGGAGATGTGGCCGATTATCAGCGTTTTATCGCATCGCGGACGGATAAGGGCTACAGCGCTTTTCAGAATTTTCTCAATTCGAATGGAAAAGTAACGGATGCCTCGTTCATTAAATTGCGCAATATATACCTCAGCTATAATCCCGATGTGGCTGCCCTGAAGTCAATAACGGCTTTGGAACTGTTCTGTCAGATTCAGAATCTATGGACCTACAGCCGGTATAAAGGCGGTGATCCGGAGATTCAGAATTACTTGACTACACCACCCATGCGCATCATGATGTTTGGCCTGAAAATCAGTTTATAAAATGAAATTAAATTTTAAAACGATGAGAAATAGCATACTACATATTTGTATCTCTAGCGTTATAGCAGCTAACCTCTTGTTGCAGTCTGCCTGCAACAAGCTGGTGCAGGTGGACACACCGGATCATCTGGTCGATTCGGAGGTACTCTTCCAGTCGAAAAAAGGTTATGAATCGGCGATGGCCGGTATCTTTATTCAGATGCGGGCACTCAACCTTTCAATGACCAATGGTGGGCTCTCTGTGTATATGGGGATGGCTTCCGATGAGCTGTCGCCGACACTCTTGGGTGGTAACTACGATGAATTCTCCCAAAACCAATTGTTAAGTTCCAATTCGGTGGTGAATAATTTTTGGGTATATGCCTATCGGAGCATATACCGCGCTAATCTGGTGATCGAAAATGCCGAGCGCGATCAGCTGCTTTCACCTACTGATCGGGATAATTTTTTGGGTCAGGCGCTCTTTGTGCGTGCATTTTTACATTTTTATCTGACTCAATTATTTGGCGATGTTCCCTATATCTCTTCATCCGATTATAAGGTCAATGCTACTAAAGGAAGAGATAATAGGGACTTCGTTATGAATTGGCTATTAGATGATTTAGAAAGGTCCGTAAAATTGCTACCTAAAGAGGCCAGTACAGACCGAACAGCTCCGAATTATTATACCGCACTTGCCTTGATGGCGAGGGTGAACCTTTACCTGGGAAATCATGAGCAAGCCATTGCAAATACGGATGAAATATTGAAGAATACCAGTTACATGTTAGAAGCGGATCTCAATCAGGTGTTTAAAATAAAATCCAGGGAGATCTTGTGGCAACTGGGCAACACAGTGAGCAATACGGCAGAGGGCGTAAGTTTTATTCCGTTCAACACCAGCACGAAACCCACGTATGTACTACGAGAAGATCTACTGCAAAGCTATGTAGCTACTGACTTACGAAAACAGTCGTGGATCAATTCCAATACGATTTCAGGAACGACTTATCACTATCCGGTGAAATACAAGAGCCGGCTGATGACTCCTATTGAAGAATACAATGTGGTCTTTCGATTGGCCGAAATTTATCTGATCCGTGCCGAATCATTATATGGAATGAAGCAATATGAGGAGGCGACAGCGGCTTTAAATGTGGTCCGAAAGCGGGCTGGTTTATCGGAATATCAATTTGCAAACGCTTCTTTACTTTGGGACGCAATCAAAGGGGAGCGCCAAAATGAGTTTTTTGCCGAATGGGGACATCGCTGGTTTGACCTGATTCGCTGGAATACCATTGACGCAGTACTCGGTAAAGCAAAACCGACATGGCAGCCTTATGCCATATATTTACCGATCCCCAGCAAAGAAATATTATTGAACACTTATCTAACACAAAATCCCGGCTATAATGAATAAACAGATTATTCTTCTCATGGCAATGGTCATCTTCATGAAGATGGCCGTTGCACAGACGCTACAAGTAGGCGATAAGCTGCCTGCATTGAAATTTAAAGAAGTATTGGCTCCAGATCAGGAAGTCGGCTTGGAACCGCATAACTATAAGCTAACTATTCTTGATTTTTGGGGGCATGGCTGCTCTTCATGCATTGAATCTTTTCCTAAAGTTGAAAAGCTACAGGCAATGTTTGGCGATTCCATACAGATTATCATGGTTAATAGGGAAAGCAAAGATTCGACAGAAAGCCTTTTCGCTAAGCGTGACTGGATTAAAAAACCTCAGGTAAAAATGATCTCGGGCGACACCTTATTACACAAGATGTTTGATGTACGGGCATTTCCACGTATTGTATGGTTAGATGAAGAGCTCAATGTAAAGTATATAGCGCATGCGATCTCAATGAACGCTGCAAATATCCGTAAATTCCTGAGAGGCGAGCATTTGAATTCAAAACCCGTTATACAAACCGACGTTAGGACCTCCTTGTTTGATAAGGCGTACGAATCTGACTTGCAGTCTTTCAGTTATCTAGCGTTAACTATTAACGGGCTTCGGTTTAGCGGCGGGGACTGGGGGACTGCCCGAAGTATCACAGCGCGGAATGTAACGGTACTTTATTTGATACAGTCCGCTTTTGGTGGCTCTGGCTCTGTGAACTGGCGGCTGCCCTGGAAGACTACCCTGAATGTGCGAAATCCCGATCTTTACCGTCGTCCCGAGCATCTCGAGAACCCCGAAGAATGGTATTACAAACATACGTATGTATATCATCTGCTGGTTCCCAAAGGAAGGGAGCGGGACAAATATGAATTTATGAAAAAAGACCTCGCCAACTACTTCTCCTTAAAATTCTCTTGGGATACCATTTCAATGGAAACCTTGGTGCTTAAACGCACTGGGAATAAAGATAAACTGAAATCGAAAGGCGGAAAGGGCTTTAGCACCTTTAGGCGCAGAAATGAATCTGCCAAAGGGAGCTTGTTTGCCGACGAAAAGAGAATCTTGAGAAATCAGCCCTTTGTCGCTTTTTTGAATACCGTAGGTGGAATGATAGAGGGTACCTTACAGAAACCTTTTGTAAATGACACGCATTACGACGGAAATGTTGATATGGAGTTTGACGGCATGACGCTGGATTTCTTTACGCTAGAGGGGTTGAACGAAGAGCTGGAACGCTACGGGTTAAAAGTAGTGCCGGAGATACGTCCGATAGAAACATTGGTCATTAGTGATCAGTATTAAGTAGATGAAAAGGAAAGCCCAGCGTAATAATATTTACGGCTGGGCTTTTACTGGGTGATGAGATGATCTTTATATTAACGGCATGTATTATTGTGCAGTTTTTCTGATACTATGCTCTTCATCCGGATTTGTTGGAAGCGGCGTATTCGGACTTTGTGGTGCTTCAAATCCAACGAGACACAATTCAGCTGTTTGATCCTCGCAGTCAGTGATTTGATTTGATCCTCCGGGCATTGATTCTGACTTCGTTTGTGGTGAAGTGTTCACTTGATTTCCGATGGTATTGTTGACCAAATCGGCCTCATACCAATACAAGGCTGGTTCTGCTTTTTCAACTGGTGTTACAGCTTTACTGTTTTCGGTACCTTCGGATGTGAGCGACCAAGCTGACAATCCGATTATCATAGCCATACCTAGTACAGCTACGATATTTTTTTTGATGTTGTGAATTAGGTTCATAACCTTAATTTTTAAAATTGATTCATTTATTATTTTCTTGCTATCCGTTCTGACCGATTTTCTGTGCGTTGCCGTCGGTAGGGGGATCTAGCTTCATACCTGTCTTTTGGCAGACTCGCCCTTCCTTCTGACAACCTGGCATCAGAATTCCGCTGTTGTGTTTTGTGTTATTATTTAGCTAATGCTTATGCCGTATTACAGTAATTTTTAAATCTGTTTCTAAGGGCCGTTTACTATTTCAATCAGCTGTTTTATCTTTTATTCGTCCTTATTGAGATAACTTTTTCTTCTCTCTTACTCTTGATAACTAGTTGATTATTAACGTTGTGCTTCTGTTTTTAACATCTTATACCAAAGTTCGGGAGTAAAAAGCAGGTCAACTTGGCCGAATCTGGAGTAAAGTATGCACTGATTTATAGATTGGGATTCCGAAATAAGCGTTAGCTAACATCAGAACGCGTTCCTCTAATGGGGAACGCGTATTTTTGCGCAGCGCTTTTACGGTTTTGCTTGAGAATTTGCAATTCTATAAAAGTTTTTCTTACTTCGCTAGCATACTAGCCGTAATTCCAATCTCGATTATGAATAATAAGCTTAAAGATACCGATGAAGAAGAGCTTTTGAACCAATTGCGACAGGGAGACCATGCTGCCTTTAGAGCTATATATGATCTGTATGCTGATACATTGGTGTATAAACTGCACAAACTGATCAAGATAGACACGATTGTAGAAGAATTGCACCAGGATACCTTTATGCGGTTATGGAATGCCCGAGAGCAGCTTCAGGAAAATACGCAGCTGAAGGCTTTTCTTTTTACCATTGCCCGAAACCTAGCTATCGATTTTTATCGTAAGGCTGCCAAAGACAAAGAACTACAGCGTAATCTCGCCCTACACATCCAGTTGGATTATGACCATATAGAACCGCTGCTTCAGCAGAAAGAGACGCTTTTGCTTTTAGAGGAACTGATATCAAAGTTGCCACCCCAGCGACAGAAGATATTCCGCCTGATTAAAATGGAAGGAAAATCCTACGAGGAGGCAGCCCGGCATTTTGATGTGTCGATGAGTACCATAAAAGATCATATGGCGAGATCCAGCCAGTTTTTAAAGCAACAATTAGCCCAAAATTATCCCCATATAACCTTCAGTCTACTGGCGTATATTATTTTTAATTAATTTTTTTTGTCGGCAGAGCCGAGAATATTTTTTTTTCCTTCGTTCGGTATAATAAAGAAGCATTGCTATGGCATATATCGACGACATATTCAGGCGCTATCAAGATAATACCTGTACAGAAGAGGAGCTGGCGTTTATCTTGCGTCATTTTGAACAGGAAGAGAATAGGACAGAAGTACAGGATCTTGTACAACGGGAATTGTTGAAAGATGAACCCCCAGAACTGCTTTCGTCCAGCTTACAGCGGATCGTATCAAGAAATAGGTCGGTGGTTTATGAAATATCTGAAGGTAGCGTCAATAAAATACCAAGCAGGAGAATGGTTCTGCTCAAATGGATGTCTATCGCTGCTTCCTTACTTCTAGTTGCCGGAATATCGACCTGGTTATATTATGGCAGTAACACAACACCTGTTGAAAAGCAACATGTGGCTGATATTGCTCCGGGGACCAATAGAGCTACGCTGACATTGATAGGAGGACAGTCGGTGATATTGAGCGAAGGACAGACCGAGCTGATAACGGGTGAAAATGGGCTAAGTTATGGCGATGGCACTCCTATACTAGAGAATACTTCGGTACAGATGGCCTCCTTAATTACACCTCGCGCGGGGCAATATCAGGTGAGACTACCGGATGGTAGCCGTGTCTGGCTGAATGCAGCCAGTACGCTGCAATATCCAACTCGTTTCTCGGGAGAGACTCGGCGGGTGGAGCTGAAAGGTGAGGCTTACTTTGAGGTGGCGAAACAGAAAACTCCTTTTATAGTTGCTACAGCAGGGCAGGAAATTACCGTGTTGGGTACGCACTTTAATGTGACGGCTTATCCGGAAGAAATGACCACTAAGACGACATTGGTCGAGGGAAAAGTACGCGTGTCGACCTCTTCTGGAGATATAAAAGAATTGTCCCCTGGCCTACAGGCCAATCTGGATAGAAATGGATTGCATGTTCAACAGGTCAATATCGATGATTATACGGCATGGCGCGAGGGTATCATTGTCTTGGAAAGACAACAATTGTCGCAGGTGTTACGACAGATCGAGCGTTGGTATGATATCGAGTTTGATATAGACGTAAATGTACAGTTGCCTTCTGAGACATTGTCGGGAGATGTGTACCGGGATCTGCCGTTGGCAGCATTGCTTCAGACTTTGTCACAACAGACGGGACTTCGTTTTGAACGTAAAGAGAGGAGGGTGATGGTAAAGGGAAGCTAGACAATATAGTGTGTTTGTCCCTGACATAAAAAAGCCGTAGGTGCTACTAACACCTGCGGCCGATGTCAGGTACAAAAAAATAAATCGCGAAATACATTTTTTATGAACTAACCTAACAAGACAAAGGTATGAATTTTAACCATCTTGCCAAGTCGTGCTATGCTCCAATGAGGGAGGCTAGAAGACTTGATAAAAGCATATCCATGACAATCTGGATTATTATGAAGCTTATCTTATTTTTTACATTGGCTCTGACATTGCAGGCATCTGCCGATGCACTTGGGCAACGTGTATCGCTATCTGCCAAGAATCAATCGCTAAAACAGGTGTTGAAAGAATTGCGGAAGCAAAGTCGGTATTCTTTTATTTATCAGGATAAGGATCTCGAATCTGTAAAGCGTATAAATCTAAAAGTCGATGAACAGGAAATCCTCGAGGTACTGCCTCGACTTTTTAATGACCTTCCGCTTACGTATACTGTAAATGGCAGAATAATTAGTATTCAGGAAAAGAAAGATCCTATACTGCCTAAAAGTAAAATCGAAATGACACAATACGAAGATCCAAAAACAAAGGATCTGATTATTGAGGGAAGGGTGATTGATGCAGAGACGAAGGAGCCTTTGGAAGGAGTTACTATTGAGTATTTGGATTTTGGAGTTATGACTCAAACCGATAAATTCGGTAGATATCGCCTTTTAATTCCGCAAAACAATGGAGGTAATAAATGAGAACATGTTTTAAGATTTTAATACTTCCTTTTCTTGTGTTATGCGTTAACGCTTTTTGTCTGTCGAGTTATGCTGGAGAAGGAAAATTTAATATGGAGGCAAGAGACAGCATTAATCCGCTCAAAATAGGGGATACAATACCTGAGTGGTTATGGGATCTTCCCTTAGAAGTAGCGGGTCACCCTGCTGCCAGAACCAAAATATCTCTCCAAGACTATCGAGGTGAAAAGTTGATTATTCTTGATTTTTGGGCTACATGGTGCGGTGCCTGTATCGCGATGATGGACAAAACCGATCAGCTTCAGAAAGCCAATGACAATACTATTCAGATTATCCCAATCACCTATGAGCCTGCATCAAAGGTAAACCAGTTTGTGAGCCGGCGTAGTCAAAATGATAGTAATAAAAACAAACTGTTTACGGTGTACAACGAAAGAATATTACAACAGATATTTACGCATAAACTTTTACCACATTATGTATGGATTAGCAGTTCTGGCGTCTATCTAGGTGCCTCAAATGGAGACCAGCTGACGCAAGAAAATCTATCAAAAGCGATAGATGGTACTGCCGCCTTTAATCAGAAGATTGATTATCGTATACCTTATCAAAAAACAAAAGGTTTTCTGCAGGCGACTAATGGCTTAGAAGATAGCGATGTAAAAAGCTATACCATATTCGGTGCTTATAAGCCTGGAATGCCTCCGGGAAGTCAGGCCGGTAAATTGGGGAATGGTATGAGTAGACTCACTTATACAAACGGCACATTGACATCTTTGCTAGCTATGGCTTACTCTAGATCTGATCTATACTTTGGCAGGAATAGAATCAAATTTTTGACGGAAGATAGTACACTCTATGTGGTTCCGGCTAATGAAGCCCCCCTAAAAGAGGAATGGAGGAAAAGAAACCTTTTTTCCTATGAGCGTGTTGGAAAAGTCTCTGTGAACGAGCTCCGAGAAGCTATGCAACAGGATTTAAAGCAGTATTTTCCAGCGCTGAATATAGAGATCAAACATATTGATCATTTGTGTTGGGTGATGAAGGGAAATACAAATAATCCAAAATTACGGACGAAAGGTGAGTCGCGGAAAAGCATTGTTGATAGGGATGGATGCTCTCTAGGGAATACTTCGTTGTTTGATCTGTACTTCTTTATGAACTTTTACCTGTACCAAACTTCTGAGATTCCATTTGAATGGGAGATCGAAGACGATTATCCCATAGATCTCGAATTTTTTACTGATATGACCGATATGGATGCAGTCAATGGTAAACTGGAGCCTTATGGGATTCAATTCGTATTGGAACGGCGTCCAGTTGAAATGGTTGTTGTGACTGATAAGAAAAAGAAAGGAACCAACGATGACTAAACTAATCAAATGGCTTTATATTTTTTTGATGATAATGACTATGTCGCCAAGTTTATTTTCCCAAGATAGGAAAGTTGTTGAGGGACAAGGGAAACTCGTCATTCGTCTTCTTGGATACAAGACTGATACGATATTAATAACCGATAGAAAATACCAAACAAAAAACATCTATCTCAAACCTGAAAGTAGAGAGATTGAGGAAATTCAAATCAATACGGGCTATCAGAAGCTGTCAAAGGAAAGATTGACCGGGGCAGTTAGTAAAGTGGATGAAGGTATTTTGAAAACTGTAGTTTCCACCTCCATTATAGACCGTCTAGCTAATAATGTTCCTGGACTGGTATTTAATAAAACAGGTGGTAATCCATCCAATCAGACACAGATAAGTATCCGTGGGCAAAGCACCTTGTTTTCGCGTCCTGATCCATTGATCGTACTCGATAACTTTCCGTATGATGGTGATCTGTCGAGCATCAATCCCGATGATATCGAATCCATCAGTGTTTTGAAGGATGCCGGGGCTGCATCTGTCTGGGGCGCCCGGGCAGCAAACGGCGTGATTGTGCTAACCTCCAAAAAAGGCAGTGCATCGTCTGGGCTGAAAATAGATTTGACTGCACAGGCAACAATTGGTGACAGACCGAACCTAAAATATGAACCGCGCATTTCATCCGCTGATTATATTAAGATCGAACGGGACCTGTTTGATAAAGGATTGTATAAAACGCAGGAGACAAGTGCCAATAAAACTGTATTGACGCCTGTGGTAGAATTACTGATTGCCAATCGGGATGGCTTGCTCGCTAAGGAAGATCTTGAGGCGCAGCTGCAAAGTCTTGGTCAGATTGACCTCGATAGCGAAATGAGCAAATATTATCAGCAGCAGTCGCTCAATCAGCATTATGCGTTGAGTATAAATAAGGCAATCACTGGGGGAAACTGGCTATTATCGCTGGGAGCGGACAAAAATAGGGAAAACTTGGTCAAAAATGGCTTTGAAAGATTAAATGGACGACTATTTATAGAGCAAAAATTTTGGAAAGATCGATTGACTTTTTTTGCCAATATCGCCCGAAATAATACAAATCTTTTTACACCGAATCCGGGAATGCTCTATATGACAAATCTAAAGCAGTTATACCCCTATGCGAGATTAAAAGATGATCAGGGGAATAATGCTGTGGTCAACAAGGATTACAGAAGCACTTATTTAAATAGTGTCATGCAGCAAAATATTGGCCTGTTGGATTGGTATTACCGACCGCTGGATGAAGTGGATCTCTGGGACAAAAAGCGTCAGGATAGGGAATACCGCATGGATTTTAATCTTGGCGTGAAGCTGACCGATGGTCTACTGCTTAATACTTCTTATCAATACGTAGACAGAAACCTCGAAGACTGGGACAATCAAAGCCTGAACTCTTATGGCGTCAGGAGCCTGATCAACCAGTTTACTACGGTATTGGATGACGGAAAAATCCTCCGGAATATTCCATTGGGCAATATATTGGATGTAGAGCGTCAGACCATGGCCACGCATCGCTTTAGGCTGCAGGCGACTATCGACAAAACGATGGCCAAGGTATTTAACATCCAATCGGTAGTAGGAGCAGAGGTAAACAGGACAGCAACGGCTGGTCTGCAAAATAGATTGTATGGCTATAATGCAGAGCGGGCAGGAATCAGCAGTGTGGATTATCTTACGCTTTTCCCAAGCTTTGTGAACCCCGCGGGTACCAATCTGATTCCATTCAAAGATGATGTCTCAAAGTTAACGGACCGTTTTGTTTCTTATTATCAAAATTCAAGCATATCCATTGCATCCAAATATGTGCTCACTGCAAGCACCCGATTTGATCAGAGTAATATTTTTGGTGTGCGTACCAATCAAAAGGGTGTACCGCTCTGGTCTGTTGGCCTGGCTTGGTCAATTAACAAAGAAAACTTTTTCAAGGCTGATCTATTCTCGCAATTGAAGCTAAGGACCACGTATGGTCTCAATGGTAATGTGAATAGGAACTTGAGTGCTTTCACTACGGCATCCTATATGGGCTTGGCTCCTTTTTCAAGATTGCCTTATGCTACGATCCAAAATCCCCCGAATGCTGAACTGCGATGGGAGAGGACGAAGGTGTTTAATGCGGGGATAGATTTTGGTTTCCTCAATAACCGAATTAATGGTTCATTCGATTATTTTCAGAAACGAGGTGTTGACCTGATTGGAGATGCGCCTTATCCCGCATCAAGCGGGGTGACCCGATATCGCGGTAATGTTGCGGCATCAAAAGGCCATGGCTATGAACTCCTGCTCAATGGACTTATCGTGGATCAAGCTTTTCGATGGAACAGCACTTTGATGTTGAGCCAGGCTAAAGATATCGTTAGTGATTATATGGATCTGACCATATCCGGTTTAAATATGATTCAAGGTACCAGCATAAATCCCCGTGTAGGTAAACCGCTGTATAGTATGTATAGTTTCGATACAGAGGGTTTGGATCCAGCGACAGGAGATCCCATCGGGATACTAAATGGCGAACAAAGTACTGACTGGAATGCGGTCATATCGAAAACTAAAATTGAAGATCTGCTCTATTATGGATCATCAAGACCAACGACAAATGCTTCTTTCCGAAATACCTTTAACTGGAAGAATTGGAACCTGACCACCAACATCAGTTACCGGGCGAACTATTTCTATCGGTTAAATTCGATTAGGTATACAAATAATAACCTATTGGATAATGGACTGGAGTCACGGCATAGCGATTATTTACGACGATGGATAAATCCTGGAGATGAGCAGCAGACCACAGTACCCAGTATTCCTACTGCTGCAAACTCGAATCGCGATAACCTCTATCTCTATGGTGAATCTCTGATCCGGCGTGCCGACCATATCCGTTGGGAAGATTTGGCAGTATCGTATCGTATGGCTATGGCTAAGGATTGGTTAAAGTCAGTTGAATTCTCTTTCTATGTCAATAATCTCGGTCTGATCTGGCGGAAGTCAAAGGAGAAAATAGATCCGGATTTTACTGGAGTTGGACAACGTCCTATGCCGCGGACATATTCTTTTGGCGTTCGGTTAGGTTTTTAAAATAGAAATATACACAATGAAAAAGATAACGATGTTAATGCTTTCCTTACTTGTCTTTTGCGCTTGTTCGAAGGGTTTTTTGGAAGAAAAGAGTAATCAAAAACTGCTGGTACCCAATACGCTGGAAGATTTTCAGCTGCTCTTGGATAATAATGGGATCATGAATAGGACTCCCGGACTGGGACAGATCGCGAGTGACGATTTTTATATTACAGCAGCTGGTTTTACAGGTTTGGACGAATTGAACAGATTAGCCTGTACCTGGCAATTACATAACACTAATGCGCTGGTCAGTTCGGATTGGAAAATGCCCTATGAACAAATTTTTTATAGCAATATTGTTCTTGATGGTTTGGTAACATTGGGTGATAATTCGGAGGCTGCATCACTGATTAGAGGACAGGCTTTGTTCTTTAGGGCATATGCGCTGTTTGGCCTGTTGCAGGAATTTGCGCCGATTTATACAGCGGAAAATAAGATCAAAGACGCGATCTCCGTACCACTTCAAAGCGATATAACCGCAGGTAGGCCCGTTTATAAGCTTGAGGATGCCTATGGTCAAGTCATCAATGATCTATTGGAAGCTGAAAAGAAGCTGCCTAGGAGCCAAGATATAAAAACAAGACCTTCGGCGTTGGCCGCATTATCCCTATTGGGGCGTGTTTATCTCGTTATGGGGGACTATGCTCAAGCTGAAATTTATCTGGAAAAGGCAAATAGAGACTACAGTAAACTGATCGACTACAATTCGCTTTCAGCTACTTCTAAAAGACCATTTCCAACAGATTATCCGTCGGGATCTGGCAATGAAGAATGGATTTTTTATAGCCCACTGGTAAACTATTTATTTCTCTCCTATAGTAATGCCGAAGTAAGGGTAGATAGTGATTTTGTTAATTCATACATTCCAAATGATTTACGTAAAGCACTTTATTTTCAGGACAATGGCAATAATGGGTATAGCTTTAAAGGGTCTTACAGCGGGTCTAAGTTAACGACAATGTTTGCCGGTCTGTCTACGGATGAAAACTATTTGAATTATGCGGAGGTACTTCTGCGAAATGGCAAGAAGGAGGCAGCAGTTGCGGTCATGAACAGGCTGCTCAAAACGAGGTTTAAAACTGATACTTATGTGGATATAAAAGCGGATGATGCCGCATTTACATTGGATTATATACTGTCCGAGAGACGTAAAAGTTTAATCGGGAAAGGATTGCGATGGGTAGATATGAGACGGCTGAATAATGATAATCAATATTTTATCAATGCTAGGAAGGAGATAAATGGCGAAATCTATGAATTGAAAATGAATGATGAACGGCTACAGTTTCAAATTCCTTATAATGAATGATAAGCGCTTTGCCATATTGATTCCATCAACAGTCGTCGTTACTGGAGGACTTGTCCAAAATCCTCGTTAAATAATAAAACGGGCTGTCTCAGATGAGATAGCCCGTTTTTATATCTCAGATCAGGAAATTTGTCATTCTCCTGATTTTTTCATTAATTAGCCTCGACTAACCCACAAAGATGACCATATCAAATGCTTTAGCGGAAAGAGAGTTGCTAATTCGCCTGAAAGAAGGCGATCATGATGCATTCACCATGCTGTATGGTACTCATCACGATACGCTATATTTATATGCATATCGATTGGTTGACGATGAAGATCTAGCTGCCGATTTTGTGCAGGAAGCATTCGTATACATTTGGGAAAAGCGAGCTTCCCTTTATATTGAAAGTTCATTTATCGCCTACCTATTCCGTACGGTAAAACACAAGTTTCTTAATCTAAAGGCACATTACAAAGTACGGGCAGACTTTGCAGATAATTTTCAACATTATCTGGATCAGGGGACTTACGTGGTTGATCGAGCTATGGAAGAAAAGGAGCTATTCCAGCAGTTGCAGGATGAATTAGCCCGACTTCCCCAAAAGATGGCTAAGATCTTTCGTTTACGCCAGCAGAATATCTCCGATACCGAGATTGCCGAGCAGTTGGGGATTTCCGAAAAGACTGTTAAAAATTTAATGAGCCAGACCCTAAAAAAGCTAGGACATACCTTCAAGAGACTCGTTCTTTTCCTTTTTGCCTAGCAGCATTTAGTTTTTTTTATTTTTTTCGGGAAAAACATATTCCTGAACTGCCTTTACTATAGACCACGCCTATACGCAATTGGATATGGAAAGAAATGCAAAGGAAATACTCGAAAAATATAAACAGGGAACCTGTACCGAAGAGGAAAGAAAGTTAGTAGAACATTATTTCAATAGGACTGTACAAGCTAGCCAAGAATGGCCTAAGTTGACAAAGATGCAGGCTTCCGCCGGTAAGGGGAAGACTATCCCGTCTACCCATCAAGCGACTGGTATATTGTCGAGACTATGGAAAAGGTACCGCATAGTTGCTGCAGCATGTTTCTTACTGCTGGCGGGCGGATTGAGCTATAACTATTTGTTTCTGAACGATGAGATGACCGAAGTACAGGCCGTAAACAATGATGCACTTCCTGGCGGCAACAAAGCAATTCTGGTGCTGTCCGACGGAAAACGTGTCAACGTAGATGATATAGGCACAGCTCCTTTAACGCTGGAGGGGGGCGTGACTGTGTACAGGTCTGAAGCTGGAGAGATAAGCTATAAAAGCACTACCGTCGCTAGCGGAGAATCGGTAAACTATAATCAGATCATTACGCCTAATGGGGGGATGTACAGTGTCGTGCTGCCAGACGGTACAAAGGTGCGGCTCAATGCAGGTACGCACCTACGGTATCCAAACCGTTTTATAGGCGATCAGCGTGTTGTCGAGTTGACAGGTGAAGCCTATTTCGACGTAAAATCAAATCCATCCAAGCCCTTTATCGTCAAGAGTATCGGGCAAGAAGTACAGGTCGTGGGTACCAGATTCAATATACAAGCTTACGATGGTCAAGCTAAAGTAAGGACAACATTGGCCGAAGGTAAGATCAATTTAAAGAATATAAGCAACGGTATGGTTAGATCGCTAGTACCCGGCGAGCAAGGCGAGGTAGATGGCAAGAGCTTGGTTGTAGAGCCTACAGATCTTACCGTGGCTATGGCCTGGCTGAACAATACGTTTGTTTTCAAAGGGAAGCCTATACGGGAGATCATGCTGGAACTGAGCCGTTGGTATGATGTGGAAGTTGATCTCGAGAATCTTCCTGATGAAACATTCTACGCCACGCTACCGCGTACGGTACGGCTATCCAAAGTGCTATCCGCACTAGAGGAAACGAGCAATTTAAAATTCACTATTCAAGGAAGGAGGGTCAAGGTACAGTAGAGATCAGTTTTTTACAAGAATACAATTGACCTAGTGGGCAAAAAACCGAAGGTACGGCTAATACCTCCGGTCTATGTCGGTCCATTTATTCTGAAACTCGTGCAAGTAATAGAATTTTTTAACCTAACATAACAAATGTATGAAAATCAATTTTCATATCAAGCAGGATTTTATACAGCGCGGTGCTGTGCGAATATCCTCACTTGATAGAACCGTGCTATTCAAAATTTTGATGACCATGAAACTAACCGTCCTGTTAATGACGATTTTTACGTTAAGTGTGCAAGCCACAGTCCATGGCCAGCGTGTCGACCTGAAGGTCAATAAGGTTCGTCTGGACAAAGTGTTTGACGAGATCTACACGCAAAGTGGCTATGCTTTTGTTTTTAATGCAAAGCAACTACGCGCTGCTAAACCTGTAACGGTCGAGCTTAAAGGTATGCCCGTAGAGCAAGCTATAAAAGCGATACTAGCCGACCAACCCTTTGATTATACCATTGATGAAAAGGTGATTACGATCAGGGAGAAGAAAATCGATCCAAAGAAAAGTAAGATCGAAATGACACAATACGAAGATCCGGAAACCAAGGATCTGATTATTGAGGGGACTGTATTGGATGAAGAAACCAAGGACCCGATAGAAGGCGTTACCGTAGAGTTGGACAAGCGAGGAGTCAAATTACGGACTCAGTCGGATACGCAGGGCCGATTCAGATTGGTCATTCCTAAACGTTAAGAAATAATTGCTCTTGTGCGATAGCAATTATTCGCATATGTTACCCCTGCGCAGGTAATTCAATGCCAACACAAATCGTCAGCGCCAACATGAACAAACTAAAAAATTAAAGAATAAAAGATTTATTCAATGAATATAAAACGAAAAAGCCGCATCAATAAGTGGCTTTACATCTGGTATAAAATATCTCCCTATATATCGAGCTTTATTATCTGGTTTGTCACGATGATAAATCCTGTCGATGCGCAAGAAGTAAGCTCGGTAAATACTATCAATAATGAAAGAAATATATCGCTCCAAATCGGAGATTCTTTACCTGAGTCGATATGGAAAATGCCTCTGGAGGTAATCCATCATGCTGAGGGAAGACATGTTGTCACACTCAATGATTATCGCGATAATGAGCTGATCATTCTGGATTTCTGGGCTACATGGTGTGGTGCCTGCATTGGATCAATACAAAAGTATGTTAAAACGGATGGGTATACTGATGCAGATATAGCATTCCTCGGTGTCACTTATCAGGACAAGGAAGAAGTCACTAAGTTCAACGAAAGATTTAAGCTCAACTTTCCAACAATAATCGGCGATACAGTGCTAAGAGCATATTTTCCCTATAGGATAATTCCGCATATCGTAGTCATCCAAAAGGGAAAAGTTTTGACTATTGCCCACTCTGAAATATTGTTACCTGAAAATGTCCAAAAATTGAAAGGGGGTAAATATGAAGAATATCTTGCAAAGAGCGATATCCTTAATTTTGATAAAACCAAAGTCATCCTGGACCAAAAAAGCAGTAGAATTAAAGATGCTATAAAATCCAGGACGGTTATAATGGGGCCTATAAGCGGACTTTCAGCGTTTGGATCTTATAAAAAGACTGATAGCACACAGAGGCTCTACCTAACAAATCATAGTCTGTTGTTTGCAATGTACAAGCTCCTTGATGTTTATTGGCATAACCGGATATTTTTAAAGATAAGTAATGAAGATCATTTCGACTACTTCGGTTTCGAAGATCAACAAAAATTTCCTTACACTGTATGGTTAACCAAATATGGCGTTGGCTTAGAATCTATCGCCCCATTGAACATACCAAAAAAGGAATTAAAGTGGAATGCATTGATCGCACTGCTCAATACAAATGGATATGACTTTGCAGTCGTTGAGAAAGAAGTTGAAACCAAACTGATATATCCAAAAGGAAATAAAAAGTTATATGCGCCAGCGGGCAATGTGACGATTGAGGAACTGTTGAAATCGCTGAACTACCAGCAAATGGATATGCGAAGGGTTCCAATCTATTTGTCCAGTAATTTAATCGATAAACAGGATCGGATTTCTATAGATCTCCGTAGAATAAGGGATGACCAATATTTACAGAACATATTGTCTAAATATGGGCTAAAAATCAAAAATCAGCACGCTAAACAATCAATTATAGAGGTAACAGAAAGGAGAAGCTTATGAAAACGACTTACTTAATATTCTTGCTTTTCATTTTTATCAAGACGGTGAACTGCCAGGCTCAGGTAAAAAAGACAAATATCACCGACGTAGATAGCTTGACCTTGACGCATATCAGATACAAAACTGTTAAGATTGCATTGAGTCAGCTGCTTAAAGACAGGTTTGTCACTTTGGTCAGCAAAGATAATATGCTCGAAACGGTTACAATTAATACAGGATATCAGAAAATAAATCAGCGTATATCCTCAGGCGCAGTCGATAAAATAGATCTCCGACGAAGCAGGGATGTACACGCTAGCAATATATTCCAGAAGTTAGAAGGCAATTCACCGATCCTATTCGATAAGACGGGCGACAGCAAACGGTCGATGACTATCCGTGGATTGAGCAGTATCAATAATACAAATCTTCCCCTCATCGTGCTCGATAATTTTCCCTACGAAGGTGATCCGAACTGGATCAATCCTGAAGATATCGACGATATCACAATATTAAAAGATGCTGCTGCATCGGCTATTTGGGGTACTCGTGCAGGGAACGGAGTTATAGTAATCACGACGAAAAAAGGGAAATATAATTCCCCGAATCGGGTCACAATAGCAAGCGGTGTGCAGGTTCAGAATAAACCGAACCTTTATTCGTTAAATCGGATTTCTTCTTCGGGTGTTGTAGATCTCGAAAACTTCCTGTTTGAAAAAGGCCGTTATGATAATCAAAATTCCTTCAACATGCCTTATCTTTCGCCTGTAGTAGAGCATTTAATAGCCATTAGAGAGGGGATAGGAGATAAAAAGGATCATGAGCAGGCTATAGCGAACTACAGAAAACTTGATGTCAGGGACGATTATAGTAAGTATATGTACCGAACGGCTGTCAACCAATATCAGAACTTAAGTATTGAAGGCGGTAGTAGGAATTTGCGTTACCAATTTTCTGCGCGGATGGACAACAATACCGGCACACTGGATGAAAAGCTGAAGAAGAATTTAATAAGGACGTTTATTGAGATTGAACTGCATCCAAAGATCAGGCTTTCAACTGACCTTCAATATGTAGACAATAATTTTAAAGAAGGAAGAACTGCTTATAGTCCATCAAACGGTAGACCATACCTCATGCTTGCAGACAACGATGGCAATCCAATTAGACAAGCTAAAAATAGGGTAGGATATCTTGACACTGTAGGGCAAGGGCTCTTAAATGACTGGTTCGAATACCCGCTTATAGAATACAAAAAAAAGCATTCTATACTCGCATCAAATATGGTACTGGCAAATGTGACAGCTGATATCAAACTCTTGAAGGGCCTGAATCTGCAGGGGAACTATGGTTTTCAGTTTGTATCCACCCGGGATAAGCAACGTTATGATGAGGATAGTTACATGGTCAGAAATCTGATCAATTCCTATGCTGCGGTAGACTATGCTAAACGAACCGTAACATCGGCAATTCCTACTGGCGGTATTCTGGATCAGTCTGATCAGATACAAAAGACGCATAATGTGAGATTTGGTGTAAACTATGAAAAGAGGTGGCGGGGTTTGTTGTTTACAGCTTTACTAGGAACGGAGTGGAGACAGGCAAATGCCGAGAGTGCGCAATACAGATTCTATGGATTTGATCCCGACACGTATACTGTTTCAAAAGTAGATTACCGAAACCCATACACTCACTTTATTGATAAATCGACCATTTATGTTCCATATTTAGATGATAAGCACCTTAAAATAAATCGTTCAAGATCTCAATATGCAAATGCATCGGTCTCTTATAACGGAAGATATGTCCTGACAGGAAGTGTTAGGCGGGACGCTTCAAATCTATTTGGTGTAAAAACGAATGAAAGGTGGCAGCCGCTATGGTCTATCGGCTACAAATGGAATCTTTCGGAAGAGCGTTTCTTTAAGATTGCATGGATAGATGCGCTGAGCTTACGCGGATCATATGGTATCAGTGGAAATGTGGATCAATCGCGCTCAGCCATTACAACTATTCGCTACACAAACCCGGACCGTTATACCAATTTACCACAGGCCATTATTTCACAGTACAGCAACCCTGATCTAAGGTGGGAAAAAAATACAATATGGAATACTGGAATTGATTTTTCATTTATGTCGGGTAAGATCAATGGTTCTCTGGACTATTACAAAAAATGGGGAACTGACCTTTTTGGCAGGTATCCCGTGGATTATACGGCTATACCAAACAAGGGCGTACTTCGGAATATTGCCGCAATGAAAGGCAATGGTGTTGACCTGAAACTCAATGGAAATATTCCATTTGGAAATCGTGTTTTCTTTACGCCCCAGTTTATGATCAATTTCAATACCGATAAAGTTACCGATTATTATTATGAGGGCAATTATGCTTATGAGTTTTTAAGTTATGGTACTTCAGTAACGGGACAGGTAGGCTATCCGGTATATTCTATTCTCACATATAAGTGGAATGGGCTGGACGCTAACGGAAATCCTGTCGGGGAACTGGATGGTCAGCGTTCGATCGATTATCCAAACATCAAATTGCAGGATAAATCTGTACTCGAATACAAAGGTACTGTAGTTCCGCGCTATTCGGGTTATTTTAACCCCGGTATGTCTCTCGGAAACGTTGATGTCTCCGCCAGTTTTCTATATAAATTAGGCCATATATTTAGGCGGACGCCAGTAGGATATAATGAACTGATTGCCATGGGTGGATTAGGTGATGGTAGCGGAGATTTTGACCGTAGATGGAAAGTGAGCGGTGACGAAAACAAAACAGATATACCTTCTTTTATTTACCCTGTTGATACTGAGCGCAGCTCTTTCTATCAAAGTTCTTCCATTTTAGTTGAAGATGCAAGCCATATACGTTTACAGAATCTTTCTGTAGGATATAAATTCAGGATCAATAAAACTGTTGCTGGAAGGCTATTCTGCAATGCCACTAATCTTGGAATTATTTGGAGAAAGAACAATAAAGGAATTGATCCCGATTACCTTTCACAATTCAGGCCTAAGAAACAGATTTCTCTAGGCATTAATTTGACTTATAATTAGAAAAAATGAAAACGTTCAACTATTTTTTATATCTATTGATCATTCTTCAGATTTCATGTAAAAATTTCTTGGATGAAAAACCTGATGCCAGTCTAAAAGAAGCCAATAGCCTCGAAGACCTTGATGCGCTATTGAACAATACTAAGGTCATGAATTATTATAGCATGGGACTTGGCGAGGCTTCTGCTGATAATTATTACGTCGACAAATCTAGCTGGGAAGCATTTGATCAGCACGAAAGACAGTTGTATACATGGGGAGAAGAAATCTTCTACCAGTTTTATCTCAATCCTTGGCTGGATCATTATAAGACCATATATTACAGCAATCATGTATTAGCCAAATTGGATAAGATCGCTTCTGAGAAGAAAATAGAGGGGCGTGCAAAGGAGCTTAGGGGAAAGGCATTGTTCTTTAGGGCATTTGGTCACTATAAGTTGCTTTCCCTCTTTTCTAAAGCCTATGATATAGAAGCTTCTAAAACTGATCTTGGCATCCCTTTAAGGCTGAGTGATGATTTTAACATACCTTCCGAAAGGGGAACAGTTGAGGCATGTTATCAACAGATACTAAAGGATCTTCATGAAGCAGAAAGTTTATTGCCATTGAAATCAGATAATATTCACTTACCGTCAAGGATATCAGCTTATGTGTTACTTTCATGGATTTATCAGGCACGAGCTGAATTTGATCAATCAATTCTGTATGCACAGGAAGCACTTGAAATCGATAGCAAACTTAAAGATTATAAAGACTATTCACAGGAAGCCAGATATCCGTTTTTTGGTTTTGATGACGAAATCGTTTATATAGTGGCCGGAGGAGGAATCTATAACATGCTTGGAAAGTCCTATTGTAAAATTGATACACTATTATATTCTTCATATGACATACATGATCTTAGAAAGAAGCTGTTTTTTGAAAGAAATAAAGATGGATCTTATAATTTCAAGGGGTCTTACGTCGGTTCCCGAGGACTTTTTATGGGACTTACAGTAGCGGATGCCTACCTCAATCTGTCGGAAGGATTAATACGGCTGAATAAAACAGAGGAGGGCCTGAGATTTCTTGAAATTTTCCAACGTCATCGTTATGATGAGACTTATAACCCGCCGCTTGCGTCCATGTCGCAAGAGAGCGCCTTAAAACTAGTTTTGGAAGAGAGACGAAAGGAATTTATCATGCGGGATTCCCGATGGGGGGATATCAAACGGTTAAATAAGATTGATGATGGGTTGATTATTCCTGCTCGCAAGTTAGGTGACAGCGAGTTTTCGCTTAAGAGAAATGATAACAGATATGCGTTGCCATTACCTGCTGAAATCATTGAACTGACAGGCATGCCCCAAAACCCAAGATAATGTGTGTCAAGAGCTATGCATGTCCGCATAGTGCAACTGTAGTGAGATGAGGACAGACCCCTCGAGTACTGTCTATAGACTCTTAATCAAACCACCTTTTAGTTGCTTTGATTAAGAGTCAAGGTAATGAGCGTTAAAGTAAAAGGCTTTGTCAGAAGAGTCAGGTGTGTATGAAGAAGACGACGAACAGGAACCATTTATGAGGCGCCGATAGGGGTATATGATGTCAAAACCGAGGCTCTTTATCACCGAGGGACAAGCGAAAGAGATACCTTTTTAATGCTTTTGTGGCATCCGCACATTGGAAGATGGGTGCAACACCCTCGGTTAGATAACAGGAGCCGTATGACGAAAGAGTGTCACGTATGGTTCTGTAAGAGGCTTGGGGTGAAAGTCCCCTTGCCTACTTGACGAAGAATTTTGACAGAAGTTAGCAATTATTTGTTCCGCTTCGTGGTGTTTTTGGAGTACAACCGAATTCTTTACTTTTTATAAGATGAATTTGGTCGTGCTCCACTTTCTTTAAATCATTATTCCTATCCATTTATTTTTCCCTAACCAGTATTTGCAAATAGCTTCATTTTCCGTAGTTTTGGGCAGACCATAAATGTCCAAAACTACTAGCCGATCTGAATGAAACCTGTTGTCACAGATATTGTAAGTCAAGAAGACGAACTGTTGTCGCAATTGCGTGGTGGCGATTATGCGGCTTACCATCAGCTTTACGATCGCTATGCTCCCATGATTATGGCACGGATCCGTCGATTGGTATTGGACCGGGAAGTTGCGGAGGAATTGCACCAGGAGGTATTCTTGCAGATATGGACCGAACGTAGAAAACTGCCCGCCGATGTGCCATTCAAGGCTATTTTACTGCATCGGGCAAAACTGCAAGCCTATAAATATTACCATAAAGCATCGCAAGATCGCGAGATGCGCGCACATCTGATGTCAGTCGCGACCGAGCTTTACGATCAACTGGAAGAGCAGATTAATTTTCAGGAAACGAATGCATCTTTCATGGCAGCTATAGCCAAGCTACCTGAGCAACGTCGTAAAGTATTTGTACGGATTAAACTGGAAGGACGATCGTATGAAGAGGCGGCGGAAGAGTTTGGCGTATCCATATCGACGATAAAAGACCATATGACCCGTGCGCTTAAATTCCTGCGAACGGAACTGACCCAAGACAACCCATCTCTTCTTTTTTTCCTCTTGGCGGCTACGCTTTTCAGGTAGTTTAAAAATATTTCAAAAAATAATTGTCCCGCGAGCCGTACTTTTTTCTGTTTGTCCACACTGTATAGGTAAAAGAGAAAAATATATGTCAGACATACAGGAGATATATAGTAGGTTTTTAGCTCGCCAGTGTACAGCCGAAGAGGTAGAGCTATTAATGGCGCATTTTGAAGATAAGGAAAATGCGGCAGCGATACAGGAGCTGATACAGGCTGAAATAGACCGAACCCATGATGTGGAAATCGAACAGAAAGATATAGCGGCAGCGCATCAAAACTGGGTTGCATTGAATACCCGTATCCATCAGCAGGGGCGCATACGTAAACTACAACGTTACTGGGTATCCGTCGTAGCGGGTTTATTGTTGATAGCATTAGGTGCGACATTTTATTATAAAGTGAATGTGCCTTCGGATGGTGCTGCGATAGTAGCTGCAAATAAGATTGTTCCCGGGACCAATAGAGCCACAGTAACCCTTGCCGATGGAAGTATAGTCGATCTGAGTGATGGACATACAGGAGTCGTGGTCAGCGATAACCTGACCTATGAGGATGGTTCTGCCATTTCGGGTGCAACTACATCGGCCACATTAACTACACCTCGTGGTGGTCAGTATCGCATTACATTGGCCGATGGTACCAAAGTATGGCTCAATGCGGCTTCGTCTTTACAATATCCAGCCCGTTTTGATGGAGATACGCGCGAGGTTACGCTTAGAGGAGAAGCTTATTTTGAGGTCGCGCACAACGGCCGCCAACGATTTATTGTGAATAGTGGCGAGCAACGAACAGTAGTAAAAGGTACTAAATTTAATATCAGTGCCTATCCGGATGATCATCAGATAGCCACTACTTTGTTGGAGGGATCGGTAGCTATCCAACTGAGCCAAGGAACTAAGGATGATGAACTGTTGTTAAAACCAGACCAAGAAGCAGTAGTGAAAGATGGTAAGATGAGCAAAAGATCGGTGGATGCCAATGAAGCGATGGCCTGGTCACAGGGCAAATTTATGTTTACCGATGCGCCACTACCTGTCATTATGCGGCAGATAGCGCGCTGGTACGATGTAGATGTCACCTACCTACAACCTGTTGATGATGTCACTTTTACAGGTTCAATATCCCGCTTTGATAATATACAGGATGTGCTACGTAAGTTGGCGCTGACTGACCGTATAAAATTTGAAACACAGGAAAGGAGGATCATGGTGAAGCGCGAATAAAGACCTGATAACAGCCCCTTTGTAAGCTTAAAGAAAAACCGAATTCTGTTCGTACCAGAATCCGGTTTCATAAAAGGGCCTGTACAACAAAAAATAAGTTGACAACTAACATTTTTATTTAAACCCTAATAATCAAAGATATGAATTTTTATCATCATGTCGTGGGAATTTTATCGTCTATCCCACGGCAGACACGCTGGAGGATTTTTATGCGCGTACAGCTTATACTCATTTCGATATTTATATTATTGGCCCAGTTGCAGGCTACCGACCTGAGGGCGCAGCGTGTGACCCTGCATGTCAAGGGACAAAACTTACAACAGGTACTTAAAGAAGTCCGCAAGCAGACGGGATATGATTTTGTGTACAGTCCAGAGACACTGAATGCAAATGCCCAGCCGGTCACTATTGCAGCAAACAACACGCCCGTTGCAGATCTCTTAAAACAGCTCTTCGCTGCGCAGTCCAGACTGCAATATACCGTCGATCAGAATACGGTGGTTGTGAGGGTGAAAAAGGAACCCAATCCCACCGGAACAATTGAAATGCGACGGTACCAGGATGCGGAAACCAAAGAATGGATTATTGAGGGGAGGGTGATCGATATAGAGACAAAAGAGCCTATTGAAGGGGTGACGATTCGATTGAAGGAGGATAATTTAACTACACAATCAGATAGAAATGGAAATTTCCGAATCATATATCTACGAAAATAGTAGTGCTGGACTTAATCTTATTAATAATGAAATATATTTTTACATATTCATATAGTACTTTTTTGAAAGGTGTTTTTTCTAAAAATCATAGGATGGTAATTTCCCTTTCTATGAATATCATCTTTCAATTAATATCTTGTTTGTTATCCCCTTTGTACGGGCAGAATTTAAAAGGTAACAAAGATTTCAAAACAAACGTTATTATGCGTTTGGAAATAGGTGACACTATACCGCAAGAATTATGGAATCTCCCATTAGAAATAATAAATCCTACAGCCCAAAATACCAATGGTACATTGGAAGACTATAAAAATCAGAAGCTATTGATTCTAGATTTTTGGAATACCTGGTGTAAAAGCTGTATTAAGCTATTTCCGAAAGTTGACTCTTTAAACGATGAATTTAATGGTAGGCTATCTATCGTCCCAGTAAGTAACGATCCCTCCAAAAAGGTAATTCCCTGGATGCGCGATAAAGAGATCGTATTAAAATCTACGAACGTTCTCGGAGACAATGATACTACGGGAATAGGCGCATATTTCCCTAGGAAGATTCTCCCCCATGTCGTTGTCATAGCTGATAATAAGGTAAAAGCAATCACTTTTCCGGAATATATCAACAGGAAGAATTTAAATGATATGCTAAATGGTCGCGACGTGCTGATAAAAATGAAATACGACGACCTTGATTTTAACCCGAGGTATCCATTATTTGTAAATGATCTTAATGGCCCTGAAAACAACTTTAAAAGTCGATCCATGTTTTCCGGATTATTAGACGGAATACCTTCTATGTACTTATTGTCACACGATAGCTTGAGAAACCGGATTATCCTAAAGATGATAAATAATGTTTTTCTCAATACCTGGGTGGCTGTATATCCGGAAGCAGCTATGTATGCTAATAACCAGATTATTTATCCTTCTAATCAACAAAGATTGATGGATTCGGTGGTCACCTATGAACTGATCTTTCCTGCCGATGCAGAGGACAGGCTTCGTGCCAAGGTAAAATCTGACCTAGAGTCTTATTTTGGGTGGACAGCAGATACCGTCACTAGGGAAATACCCACACTTGTTTTTACTACAACAAAACATTCTAAAAAACAAACTAATTCAGAGTTTGTTTTTGCTCATCCTGTCGTACTTGAAAAGCAACGCATGTCACTTCGGGGACTAATCTTTAGCATCAATATGGATGGGAAACGGGGGATTTATGCGACTCCGGCGAAAGAGAATGTTCTTTTTGATGAAAAAAAACAGCTACAGTTTACATCGCTCAAAGAGATGAATCGATGGCTTAAAAAATATGATGTTGTTGGTGATATTGAAATGAATTCAGTTAAGCAATTAATTATTAAAAAAATATGATGTTTTGCAGAAAGGCAATTATTTTACTTTTTCTTTTTATAATACTCCCGTTCTTGATAATAACTGTGAGTGGTCAGGAAGGGAGTCCCGTAAGTAAAAGTGAAATTATAGATAATGTAGGTGGAAGGGATACGGTAAAAAACCTTGAATTTAGTGCCATTGGGTACGAGAATAGAACAATAAGAATACAAGACAGTGAAAAGTATTTAACTGTTCAATTGGTACCAAAGGTATATTCGTTAGAAGAAACTACTGTTTCTACAGGCTATCAGATTAAACCGCGCGAACGCGTGACAGGGTCGTTTGAACTTGTTGGGCGCAGTCAGATAGATCGCAGGATCCATCAGAATGTACTGGAACAGCTGAACGGTCGTGTGGCATCGATACGTTTTGATGTACCCAATGTCTCTTCAAACGTGACGCCGAAAATGAATATACGTGGGCGTAATACGATCTTTTCCAACGATCAGCCCTTGTATATATTGGATAATATGGCTTATGATGGCGATATTACCCTGATCAATTCCAATGATATTGAGAGTATTACAGTGTTGAAAGATGCTGCGGCCTCTTCCATTTGGGGGGCGAGGGCTGGGAATGGTGTTGTGGTCATTCGAACCAAAGCAGGAAAAGAAAATGATCGTCCTACAGTCAGTTTCAATAGCTCTTTGGCCTATGCACCAAAGCCAGATCTTTCTCGGTTAAAACGCATATCAAGCTCAGATTTTATTGATTTTGAAACGATGCTGTTCAACAAAGGATACTACGATAGTCAATTGACTCGGCCATATCCAGTCGCACAGACGCCTGTTGTTGAAACATTGGTTCTCCTACGTAATGGACTGATTGATGCCCAGACTGCATCTTCCCGGATAGATAGGTTAAGGACAATAGACGTGCGTGATGATGTCGAAAGGTATCTTTATACCAATAAATTGGTTCAGCAATATGGTATAAATATTAGGGGTGGCAATTCTGCACTCCGCTATTTCCTTTCGGCCAATTATGACCATAACAAGGAGGATAAGGTCAAGAATTCCAATAATCGCTTTTCCATTCGTTCTAATACGAGCTACCAATTGGGTAAAAAGTTGGAATTGACGAGTAATACTGTGTTTAGCCAAAAGACCCTAACCAATTTATATCCATCGACATTAAATGACTTAACAAGTTTCTCGCTGGGATCGGGTAAATTTTTATATCCCTATGCGGAGTTGGCCGCTGAGGATGGTGCTTACTTGTCATTACCCAATGGTCTTCGCGATACATTTAAGGAAAGTGCGATGGAGAAAGGGCTCTTGGATTGGACGTTCACACCTTTGGATGAGATTTATCACAATACAAGCAGTGCTACAAATAAGTCTACCGAGTATTTATTTAATCCTTCGCTGTTGTATCGTCCCATCGAGGGCGTATCTCTTGTTGCCAACTACCAGTATCAAAAACAGGTCGGTAATCAGCAAACGCTACGGGATCGAAATTCATATGATGTACGCAATTTGATCAACCGCTTTGCGCAGGTCAGTGCAACAGGCGTGGTCTCATTCCCAATTCCTGTAGGACATATTTTACAGACCGAGGCAGGTGAGCAAAGGAGCCAGCAGGGGCGGGTACAGGCTAACTTTGAGCGTAGTGTTGCTACAAACCATCATATCGATGCTATGCTGGGGATGGAAGTGCGCGAGAATCGGATTATTGACCATAGTAATATTGCCTATGGTTATGCAGAGCGCGGTCTAGTAAGTGTGCCTGTGGATTATGTGACGCGTTATAAATATTACGATGCAAGCGGGAGTGGGAATATTCCTTATGGTGTAGGTATGACCTCCACGACGACTCGATTCTTCTCGTATTTTGGCAATCTAGCGTATACCTTTAAAGGGAGGTACAGTCTTTCGGGTAGTGCTCGGGTCGATCAATCCAACTTGTTTGGTGTTAAGACGAATAATCGAAAGGTACCGTTATGGTCAATGGGCGGGTTGTGGCATATTCATCAGGAGGACTGGTTCAAAACGGATTGGATAGATAAATTGAGCCTAAGGTCCACGTTTGGCTATAGCGGGAATGTTGGCGATGCGGTTGGAATCACAACCATTACGCTTTCGAATGCTTACCTCACCAATGCCGCACGGGCCGATGTGCAGAATCCGCCCAATGAATCCCTCCGTTGGGAAAAAAATAGACTGCTCAATTTTGGACTGGACTTTGGATTTTTAAAAAATCGACTTTCGGGATCGCTGGAGTATTATGCAAAACGGAATACCGATCTATTGAGCAACAGCGATATCGACCCTACCACAGGGCTGGGAAACCTGTCGGGCAAAAGTGTCTTTCTTGGAAATGTTGCTACTACTACCGGAAATGGTGTGGATTTGACCTTAAATACGGTCAATATCCGGCAACCGAAATTTGCTTGGGAAAGTGCAATAGTCTTTAGTGTCAACCACTCCAAAGTGCAAGAATATTATAGCCAGTCTACAACTGCGCAGAGTTACATCAATTCCAATAATTCCGTAACGCCACTGATTGGGTATCCAGTATATACAGTGTTCGGTTATCAATGGGCGGGATTGGATCCCGAAAATGGAATGCCACGGGGATATCTCGACGGAGAAATTTCTAACGAGTATAGCAAAATAATGAATGCACCTGTCGGGACATTAGCCTATTATGGACCAGCAAAAGCGACGGTGTTTGGTGCTTTGACGAATACATTGCGTTACGGCGATCTTTCACTGACTTTTAATCTTGGCTATCGGTTTGGAAGTTATTTCAAACGCTCAAGTATATCTTATGCTATGATGGCAACAAGTTGGGCGGGGCATGCTGACTATGCCGATCGATGGCAGCAATCTGGTGATGAGAAAAGGACGGATGTACCTGCACTGGTCTATCCATTCAATGGAAATGCGACTTCTTTCTATATCGGTAGCTCGGCGTTGGTGGAGAAAGCAGATTATATTGCATTGCATGATGTTTATCTAGACTACAGCGTCCGACCTGAACTCCTAAAAAGATATGGCATAAAGTCGCTCGTGTTGAAGGGCTATGTGTCAAATCTGGGGTACTTATGGCTAGCCAATTCAAGAGGCTTGGATCCCTTTTATGAGAATACGGTCAGACCTCAAAAAAGCTTTACCCTGGGGCTAAATCTAACTTTTTAACTTAATTAGAACAATGAAAAAATATCATATTAAATGCCAGATCATGCTAATCTTTTTGCTTGTAGCATTGGTGGGCTGTAGCAAAGGTTTCTTTGAAGAAATCAATAATAACGGGCTTGTTGTTCCTGAAACAATAGAAGATATGCAGGCTTTAATGGATAATACCGTGGTGATGAATGGTGCAACAGTAAGCGGCGGTGCACCGCTGCCTATGCTAGGAGAGTCGTCTACCGATGATTTTTATTTTCCCGATGACCGGGTGAACAGATTTCAACAGGTATTAAGAGACTTGTATCTTTGGACACCTGAATATATGGATGACGAACAGACAGTACTGAACTGGATGTTGCCCTATAAGACAGTCATGTATAGCAATATAGTATTGGATAATCTTAAGAAAATTGTCCCGCAGCATACAGTAGCGGCCAATAATGTCGAGGGAACCGCTCTTTTCTTTCGTGCCTACATATATTTTCATCTCGCGCAGATTTATGCTGTACCGTATGGCCCGAATGCAGTATCTGATCTGGGACTGCCCATACGTATGACAAGTGATATCAGTTTACCTTTTACACGGCCTAGTTTAGCAGAAACGTACAAAATGATCATTGAGGATGTGGAAAAAGCATCGGAACTATTGCCTAATATTCCGCTATACAAAACGAGGCCATCAAAGGCGGCTGCATATGCTTTATTGGCAAAGATACATCTGGTGATGGGAGCGTACGAAAAGGCAGGGGCGAATGCACGCAGATCAATAGCATTGAATAATAAAATATTGGACTTTAATGCGGTCGATAAGAAAGTGGAATATCCGATGCCGGTGCTAAATGATGAAGTTATTTTTCACATCAACATGATCAACAGCGTTGTCAATTGGGAGGGGATTGTTAGTGAAGATCTTTATGGATTATATCAGGATAACGATCTCCGAAAGCAATTATACTTTTCGCCAAAGGGAGCTTTTATTGGAAGCTATAGTGCTGGGACTGGGCTATTCGGTGGTTTGACTACCGCGGAAAATCTATTGATCGATGCAGAATGTAGTGCGAGAGAAGGTGACTATGTACAGGCACGGCAGAGTTTGGAAAGATTGCGGATGAATCGGTTTGTAAAAGATCAATATAAAACACTGGACATAGCGGACAATCAGCTGCTGTCAGAAATTATAAGTGAAAGGAGGCGGGAACTCGTGCTAAGGGGCGTCACCTGGTCTGATCTGAGAAGGTTAAATCAAGATCCTAAATATGCCCGGACGATGTATCGTGATTTTGGCGGTAAGAGGTATGAACTTAAACCCATAAGCTCCTGTTACACATTTCTGATCCCAACAGAAACACAATATCCTACGGGTACTCCGCAGAATAAACGATAGTGACAATCATTGTTGTGCTAGCAAATGTTATATAAACTTATTCTTAATTAAGATTTGTTTTAACTGCAAGTTGTTTGCTTCACGCAAATCCCACCCCGGCTCAGTCGGGGTGTTTTTTTGCCTCCTCTATAACATCTCTTCCCCTCATCCGTCTCACCTATAATTGGAGACCCATAGTGTTTCTTTTTTGAATGGTTTTAAAAGAAAGTCATACAGGTGATCGTTGTGCATGACTTAGGTCAGTCCTTATAACTTTAACATATAAACTGTTTATATTCGGGTTTTATTAGTCTACTGTGTGCCTAATTGGTTATGAAGTCAATATATCATACATATTCAGATTTAGAGTTATCCGCGCTACTGCCTACAGATGACCGGGCATTCGCGGAGGTATATGACCGCTATTTTGGGATTATTTATCTTTTTGTACGAAAGATGTTGCAGGATGAAGATCTGGCAGAAGATATGACCCAACAAATATTTCTCGCATTGTACGAGAACCGTACGTCTTCTGCTATCCGTTCATTGCGGGCCTACCTCTATCAGAGTGCACGCTATGCGCTAATCGATCATGGTAGACGTCAAAAGTCGGTTTCGAATTATAGGAAAGGCTTACAAGAGTACGTCGAAAAAGGCGAGTGGTCGACCGAAGAAACAATTATTCAACGAGATCTCGAACGACAGATCGAAAAGGAAATACAAAACCTTCCCGAAAAGATGCGTGCCGTATTTGAACTGAGCCGCAAGCATTACTTAAGCAATAAAGATATTGCCGCCACCCTGGGGCTCTCCGAGGGAACCGTCAGGCAGCAGATCCATAATGCCATCGTACGGCTTCGCGCAGGGATTTCCTGCTTTCTGGCATTAGCAGTCATGGCGTCCTTGCTTTGGATCAATCGCTTTTTTTAGGACATACCTATAACATCTAACGGCTTGGTACGACTACAAATATGAAGCAACAGAGATACTATTAAGATGGAAAGAAAGGACGATACATACGACAAATTGGTCGAAAGATACCTGAGGGGAGAAGCCACGGAAGAAGAGGCTAAGCTGGTGAATAGTTATTTTAATCAGTTAGCGGAGGGACAGGCTGACTTCGGAAAGCCGAAAGATATAGTCCAACGTAAGAATAGGGTATGGCGTCATATTGCCCCACCTTCACTACGCCCTGTGCGGCTTATTAGGAACCGTTTCCGTGCTTTTGCTGCTGTCGCCGCTGCTGCGGTCATAGCGGGTGTGTGGCTGTTCTATTTTTCTGTCCCCAGAGAAAAAGAAGTAAGCACCATAGTCACTCGCGAAGATATCGCTCCTGGAGGACTCGGTGCTACATTGACTATGGCGGATGGACGTCAGCAGATCTTGGATACGACAAAAGATGGCGTAATAATCGGAACCGCACTCACCTATGAAGATGGTAGCCCGGTCTTGGGGAAGGACGCAATGCTTGGGACGGGTGCGGAGCAGCTCACAGCTTCAACAGGAAGAGGACAAGTATATAGCTTCACTTTGCCGGACGGTACCAAAGTATGGCTCAATGCGGATTCCAAGCTTTCTTTCCCGTCGAGATTTGGAGATAAGGAGCGCAAAGTTAGACTCGAAGGGGAGGGTTTTTTCGTGGTGAAGCATGACGATAGCAAACATTTTTTTGTGGAGAGCAAAGGGCAGGTGGTGGAAGATCTGGGTACTTCGTTTAACATCCAGAGCTACCCCGAAGATCTTGCGCAAAGGACTACCTTAGTAGAGGGAGCTGCCAAGGTGAATGAGACGCTACTCCGACCAGGGCAACAGGCATTACATCAGGCGCATAAACCGATAAGGGTGGTAGAAGCGGATATCGACCAGGTGCTGGCCTGGCAGCAGGGGAATTTCGTGTTCCGCGGGGAGACGCTGGAGGAGGTTTTCCGTACAGTCGCCCGTTGGTATGACGTAGAAGTCCTGTTCAAGAGAGAGGAGACCAAGTACATTACCGTGGGAGGTACAGTATCGAGGTCAAGGTCTATTCGCGCGGTGCTGGATCTGATGGAGCGCACAGGCAAGGTGAAATGTGAAATACAGGGAAAACAAGTTACCGTGCAGTAAGCCTTGGGCGCTGAAGGGCAACGATTATATAGTACTAACTTAATCATAAACCAAACATGAAGATACGATTACCCCTAAAATTATAAAAGCTAAGTGAGGTGGTGGAAAAGGGAAGCCGGAAGTGTTGGAAGCACAACCGGCCGAAGTTTGAGCCAACCTATCCCGTATGACGGGAAAAACAATTTGCGATCATTAATCAGTAATAACTCAAACCGAAGTAAAAGTATGCAAATATTAGCTTTAAACAAAGCGGTATGCCGGTGGCGTATACCGCTAAAACTACTGTTCATTATGAAATTAATCCTAGTAATGATGACAGCGCTGTTGGTCCATGTACAGGCAAATGTCATGGGACAGCGTATCAGCCTGAATGAGAAGAAAGCATCCCTCCAGAAAGTAATGGACAAGATCAGTAAGCAGACGGGGTACGATTTTCTGGTGTTGGACTATAGGCTCATCGCTGATGTCAAGGATATCACTATACAGGTGCAGAAGAAACCCTTAAAAGAAGCCCTGGATCAATTGCTTGGCACAAGGAACCTCCGGTATAGTATTGAAGATAATTCCATCGTCATTCGGGAAGGTGCGATAGCTCCTGTTGTGCAGGAATCACCCATAAAGTTATCCGATCTACAGGAGTATTCGCTACAAGGTGCTATTGTATCGTTGATTGATGGTAAACCAATAGCGGGTGTATCGGTCGCCATAGCTGATGAAAAGGGGCGAGCATCCACCAAAAGTGATGGTTCTTTCTCCGTGCCAGTAACTACTTCGGCAGGAACCGTGAAGTTTAGCCATGTGGGTTATAAGCCTTTAGCGTTACCTTACTCCGTTGGAGTATCGTTGATAGTAAAATTGATACCGCTGGAGAATCAATTGGAAGAGGTAGAGGTGGTCTCTACAGGATACCAAAAGATTCCCAAAGAACGCGCAACGGGAAGTTTTGAGTTGATTGATAACAAGCTGCTCAATCAAAGGATAAGTACCGATTTTTTGGATAGACTGGAGAATGCTAGTGTTAGTACTACTTTTTCAAAAGATAATGAATGGGCGGATAGATCTTATTATTCAAATACTGCTCCTCGTTTTGATATTAGAGGCCGTTCTGTTGTCTCTGGTAATGGCCAGCCAACAATAGTTGTAGACAATGTTGTATATGAAGGGGATATCCGCAATATTAATCCGAATGATATCGAAAATATATCTATTCTTAAGGATGCAGTCGCTTCATCAATATGGGGTACGAAGGCAGGATCTGGAGTGATTGTGATCACTACAAAAAAAGGGTCTTATAATCAGAAGGCAAAATGGGATTTTAGCACTAATATAACTGTTGCGGACAGGCCTAATCTTTTTGCCCTTCCTCAGATGTCAAACAGTGACTTTATTGAGCTAGAGACTTTTTTGTTTGACAAAGGCTATTATAATTCAGCGCTCAAAAACAGAACAAGCTATCCGACAATAAGTCCGATAGTTGATTTGTTGGATAGTTTACGAAATGGCACACTTACCTATGATTATGTACAGAACAAGGTAGCTTTATTAAAGACGTACGATCTTCGAAAAGATTATGAAAAATATGTATACCGTAATGCTGTAAACCAACAGGCATCACTGAATGTGTCTGGTGGTGGTAAAGATCTAAATTATATAGTAAGTGTGGGGACGGATAACAACAGCAATCAATTGGTTACCTCCAAGTATAAAAGGAATACCCTAAGGACAGCTCTCAATTTTAAGCCAACGGATCGCATGGAAGTCTCTACCGATTTTTCCTATACCAACGCACTGGCGAAGAATAATAGTGTTAATTCGCCTATGGCCTACGGTACCGAAAATGCTGGTAGTGGAAGCTTAAGTTGGCCTTATCAAAGATTGGTAGATGCGAAAGGTAATCCCATAGCTGTTGATTATGTACCCTACAGAGCATCATTTAGAGATACGGCCGGAAATGGATATTTACAAAATTGGGAATATATTCCACTCGCCGAGTTGGATCAATCGGCAAATAATACGAAAGTACAGGACGTATTGATCAATGTAGCCATAAACTATAAATTGGCGAAAGGCATCGCGGGTACAGTAGCTTATTCCTATCAGAATAGTCGACAGGACATAGAAGATTGGACCGGACTAGGGGCGTTTTTTACGCGCAATAGTATTAATAGTGTAACTCAGTGGAATGACAAAGGTGTCATTTCTACCCCTATTCCTGTAGGTGATATGTTGTTCAATGGTTTTAAGAGAAGTGTCAGCAATATGGGGCGTATTATTCTCCAATATGATAGGCCATGGTTCAGTAATCCAGATTTCAATGTTTCGGGCCTGCTCGGGGCGGAGATAAAGCAGATTCGAACTGATGAAAATGGGGCCAAGTTGTTTGGATTTAACCGAGACAACTATAGTTATCAACGTGTAAACTATAATGTGACGATGCCTTTGCTGAATCGGAAGACAGGAGGGATACAGCTTGAAGATAATGTCGTTTTGGATGCGTTGACAAACCGATATATATCAGTTTACGGAAATATTAATCTATCATACAAAAACAGATACATAATTACAGGCAGTGCGCGCCAAGACGCGTCAAATCTATTTGGTGTAAGAGCCAACAATAGATGGAGTCCATTATGGTCTGCCGGTATTTCTTGGTTATTGCATGAGGAGAACTTTATGCAGGATCTAGCTATCCCATTATTGAAACTTAGGGCAACCTATGGATTTTCTGGTAGGGCACAGACTTCATACAGCCCACTTCCTATTATCTACTATCAGGGGAATGATTACCTGACAGGCTATCCCTATGCTGACATTACTTCGCCTTCCAATCAGAACTTAGGTTGGGAACGTATCAAGACCATCAATCTTGCTGCAGATATTGGATTGTTTAACAATCGCTTGAACGCCACGTTCGAATGGTACCGCAAGCACTCAATGGACCTCATATCATCAACCCCACTTGACCCGAGTACAGGGTATGAAACGATGGTCATGAATGGCGGCTACCTATTGGCGAAAGGCTTTGATATTCAAATCAGAACAGCGAATATCCAAAATTTATCTTTTAGATGGAATACCTCATTATTACTAAATAAAAACAGAAACGTCGTCAAAGAATATCATTATATATGGCCTCGCGCTAGTGATTATGTTCTCAACTCGGGGAGCGCCGGATCAAATTTTCTTAAAGGATATGATGTAGGTGCGGTATTTGCCTATGGCTCGAAAGGACTTGATAGTGAGGGTGATCCCGTGGGTTATTTAAATGGTGAAGAGAGTAAGGATTATTTGAATATAAGACTGCAGAGTACAAAAGATGATCTGCGCTATTTTGGTACTGGCATACCGGTTTGGAATGGATCCCTTCGAAATGAGTTTAGTTTTGGTCGGTTCTCCCTGTCTTTCAATATCCAGACCCGTTTAGGATTCTACTTTTTCAGGAGTTCATTTAACCAACAAAGTTTTGCGCAGCGCAGATATGGACACAAGGATTACGCCGAGCGCTGGCAAAATCCCGGAGATGAACTATTTACCAATGTGCCTGCGATTCGGTATCCGATAAATAGTTACCGCGAAGATTTTTACAACAAATCGGAAGTGCTTGTCGTAAAGGGTGATAACATTAGACTACAGGATGCGACAATAAACTATACATTCAAAAAGGTGCCATATTTCAGTCAATTGGCAATAATGGGATATGCTAAGAATCTAAATCTGATACTGTGGCGGGCCAACAAATTTGGCATTGATCCCGAATACAGGGATGCGGTTCCTTATCCTATGTCCTTTTCACTTGGCGTGAGAGGTAGTTTTTAACATCGCTCAAACTAAAAAAATATAATCATGCATAGATATAAATATATTATACTCCTGATTGCCTGTACAGCAGTATCGCTGTGTGGTTGCAATAAATTTCTTGAAGAAAAACCGGACAAAAAGATGTCTGTACCTGTAACTCTTGCGGACTGTGAAGCGCTTCTCGATAATCAAAGTATTATGAATTCACTATATCCTGTCGCAGGAGAGGTTGCTATAGATGACTATTTTCTGTCTGCTACGGATTATAATGCAGTTACCGACAATGTCCAAAAGGAAAACTACCGCTGGCTTTCAACAGTGGATGTTGGGTTAACACAGTGGCGGGATCCATACAGGGTTGTGCTTTTTGCCAATCAGGTAATGCAGGTGCTGAAAAATATAGACCGCAATATCGATCCCTCAAGGTATGATCGTCTTTTGGGGCAGGCTCACTTCTTTAGGGGCTATGCATTGTTTCAGGTAGCGCTGGTATTTGCATTGCCCTATGTGAAAAATGAAGCAATCCAAACACCTGGCGTGGTAATACGCACTACACCCAATGTTGACGAATTATCGGTTCGCTCTGATCTCGCCCGCTCATTAAACAGTATCGCCACAGATCTACAGGAGGCTATACGTTTGTTGCCAGAAAAATCCCTATTGGTTACACGTCCTAGTAGAGAGGCAGCGATGGCTGCTTTGGTGCGCGTAAAACTGTATATGGGATCGTTTGAAGATGTTGTTTATTATGGTAAACAGGCACTTGCTATAGATGCCACATTGATCGATTACAACTCATTATCTTCCACGACAGCATTGCCGTTTCAGCAATTTAATAAAGAGGTATTATTTCATGCGACAACATCACCAAGTGCGGTGCTAAATCCAGTGATTGCTTCAGTGGATACAGCTCTAATTGCTCAGTATCAGCCCAATGATAAGCGATTTGGGGTTTATTTTACCAAGCGCGCAAACGGAACGTTTTCTTTCAAAGGGAGATATGACGCAAATAACAATAGTGTTTCCTTTTCGGGCATAGCGAGAGATGAGGTGTATCTTTCTATTGCAGAGGCATTGGTGCGTATTGGAAAGTTGGAGGAAGGCATTGGTTATCTCAATCAGCTTTTAATTACTCGGTGGTCGACCGATAAATTTGTACCTATACCACTCTTAGATAAGGATAAAGCACTAGATCTGATTCTTCTTGAGCGGAGAAAATCTTTAATGTTCAGAAATCTAAGATGGATGGACTTAAAGCGATTAAGTACAGAAGACAGATATGCAAAATCATTGACCCGGGAGTTGAACGGACAGATGTATAGGCTTGAAAAGAATGATGTGCGCTATGCTTTCTTAATTCCGGATGTCGTTATCAAAAATAGTTCCCTTTCACAAAACAAAAGATAAATATGAACAAGCTAATAAAAACACTTTACTACACATTAATGTTGATCACCGTCAATATGCAGATGGGGTATGCGCAAACGGGCAAATCTGACAATAAAAAACTTGCTATAGGTGATGCTATCCCAAATATCAGCATTACTAATTTTCTAGAGCAGCCTAATGATGAATTTTATATTGAGCCTAATTCTGACAAGCTGTTGCTGATTGACTTTTTTACAACATATTGCGCGACTTGCATAGCATCTTTCCCTAAATTAAATAATCTTAAAACAGAATTTGATGGTAAAATTGATGTATTGATGGTCTCTCCAGAGAAACGGGACAGGCTGTCCTCGTTTATGGGCAATAATAATTATACCAAAGGAAACAAACTGCCTGTCGTAGTACAGGACACGTTATTGTCCAATTATTTCCCATTTAAATCGGTGCCGCATATTGCTTGGATTTATAGAGGGAAGCTTATTGCCGTAACAGGGGCGGATATGGTAAATAAAGAAAATTTAAGCCATGTACTGGGTAATGGATCTGTTGCGAGCTGGCCACTAAAAGATGATTATTACGAAATTAATTCAATGGCTGTGAATACTACAGGGGTTTATTCAAGTGTTTCCGGGTATGTCAATGGAATTCCCTTGAGTTATCATGTCGACACTGTGGCTGCACGATATGTAACTAATAGAATGGTAAATGTTCCGATTATTCAGGCTTACTTATATGCCTATTCAAAAATGCGACAATTGCCATTTATGAAAGATGATCGTATAATATTAGCTGTTAAAGATAAAAATCGATTTGTAAATTCCATTGACCAACCCAATAGCCTTTGGATGCAGGATAATGCAATAACTTATGAATCAGTACTACCAATAGATTGGGCTATAGAAGAGCGGATGCAATCAATAATCAAAGACCTAAATAATAAGTTGAGAGTCAATATTTATCTAACCAAGCAAGAGAAAATAGTCTGGATAATCAAAGACGGTAAAACAAGAAAAAATTATGTGGAAAGTAGTAATGGTCAGCCAGTCGATATCATGGCTACTCTATTGGATATTGCAGATAGATCTATACCTCCGATCATTAATGAAGCAAAAACCAAAAGAAAGGTAAATATAAAATTTGATAAAGATTTTGGGACATTGCGCAACTCCTTCCAAGCAGAAGGACTAGACTTGCGACAGGAGAAAAGGTTGATTGATGTATTGGTAATTGAAGATTAAATAACAAAGGCCGATCTTAATCGATCGGCCTATTTACAAATCTAGATCGACTAGATTATTGTTTCAACTTTATATTAGCAGATTCGGTACGCGTATTCAATGCAGTTACCATTTCACCTAAGACAGTTGTGTTTAACACAGGATGTCCAGTTCCATCGTCGGCAGCATTGATTCTACAGATATCCTGATCGCCACCACAATTGGGTAGTGGAGTAGGTGCTGGAGAATATTGCGATGAATCAGCAGGAAAGTTCGGATCGTTTAATGTAAACCATGCCATTTTTACCTCCTTATTCTAGATCATAATTTATTTAATTGGTCACATCGCACTTTGCAGTTTGATGGCCCCCGGCTTTCGCATGGAAAGCTTGATGGTACTGGCGGGGACTCCTTATTTGCCAGACCAATATTTTCGGCACCCACCCATGGGGGAAGAGCGCAAACTTACGTCTATACCTTGTCAGCGCAGACTCTTTGCGTACTCTTTTTCCGATCACAAACAAATACAGCTTGGTAAAATCCTGTCCCCATTGGGAATTGCCAACCTCAGAATAACGAAGTATTAGCATAGCAGTATGGATTGACCGTACGATTTGTTTTGCGATATATTTAAAGTAACTCTTCATTTTCCTTTTGTAATTGTCTAGCTTATTACAACAATTGTAACTGTTGCCTACAGTGTGATACGCTGGTCAAACTGGGAGCTGGTAATAATTTTGATTGTCAATCTGCTAACAGTGACTCCATTTAGTTCACTGTTGAACCTAGTCATCTTTTGTCCTGTATTTTGCTTTTATTAAGATAGCATGCCGCGGTACTCAGCAATTCTTTTGTACTGAGCTCTACAACTGGAACTTCCAAAATAAAATCATCACTGAGCAGATGAAAGTATATTTTCAAGTGTACTAGCAGAAAGGAGGATGGTATACTTGGAAAATTATGATGTGCATCGTTAATAGCTTTGGACAAGCATTTTTGTATATTTAACAGAACTAACGATGTACAACCTACAGATGGATCATAGGGATGAAGTAGATCTGCTGATTGCATTGCAATCGAGCAGCCAGGCTGCATTTGCCCAGATCTATCGCCTATATAGCGCACGGATATACCTCAATATCTTGAAGATGGTTAAATCGGAGGATGAAGCACAGGAGCTTCTGCAGGATGTGTTTTTAAAGGTTTGGTCCAAGCGACATCTCATTGAGCCAGAACAATCCTTCCGATCGTATCTTTTCCAGATTGCTAAGTATACCGTCTATAATTTTATCCGAAAGAACAAGCTGGAGAAACAGGTGCAGCATTATATGCGACAACAGATAGAGGAAGGCTATACACATGTAGAAGAAGACTTGTCTTATCGGGAAAAGGAATTGTGGTATGCCGAAACCATAGAACAACTCCCTCCGCAAAGAAGGCAGATCTATAAACTCTGCAAGATTCATGGAAAAAGCTACGCTGAGGTGAGCGAGCTTTTGGGAATATCGACCTCAACGGTCAATGATCATATCGTAAAAGCGACCAAGTTTATCAAGGATCGGTACCTAAACCGGGATGCAACGCTATTTGTGGCTGTCGCTTATCTTTTCTTAAACCAGCTGAAATAAGCTAATATCGGCGAAGAATCTTTTTATTTTCAGTTAGAGCAGATGGGTGACTTGTTTCATGTGTATTAGCTAGAAAGCGGAATACATTGAAACAGGAAAAAACAATTCGGGATACCTTTGTGAAGTACATCAAAGGACAGCTTAGCGAGGCTGAAGCGAGGTCTTTTCTAGAGCATATCCAATCAGGAAAGGATAGTGAAATTGCACAGGAACTTATTCGTGAAACACTCGACGAAGATCTAGAACCATCGGCTTTGGATCAAGCAGGGCTTCATGATAGGCTTGATGAATCTTTATTGAAACTGCAACAGCGAATGGACGAAGGGGCAGTCAGGAAATTGATGATACGGAAGTGGCTTGTGGGGGTTGCAGCTGTATTAGTCTGTCTTGTAGCTGCGGGTATACTGTGGTATATCCCGAGAAGGAGCTCCAATGAAACGTTGGTTGCGGCACCAAATGAGATTATCCCCGGGCAACAGACTGCTACGTTGACGCTGGCTGATGGCAGAAAAATAAAGCTAGCCGAAGTGAAGGAGGGTGTACTGATAGATGAGCTGGGCGTACGTATCTCCAAAGATGCTGATGGCCAATTGGTTTATGAGGTATCCGATAATACAACCGCGGAGGATGGTTATAATACGCTGATTACTGCAAACGGTGAAACCTATAAGGTACGGCTACCGGATGGTACTCAGGTTTGGTTGAATGCAGCATCTTCTATTCGATATGCGACCAATTTTTCGGGCCAGCTTTTCCGTAGCGTAGAGTTGAAGGGCGAAGCCTATTTTGATGTGACTAAAAACGCTAAACTTCCATTTGTCGTACATTCCAAAGGACAGGATATAAAGGTACTTGGCACCCGGTTTAATGTCAACTGCTATGCCGATGAAGTGATCGTACGTACGACCCTTTTAGAGGGAGCTGTCTCAATTAATAGCGCTCAAGGTAATGTTACGCTCAGCCCCGGACAACAAGCCGAATTGCCGTCTGTTGGGAATCTGTTGGTCCGTAAGGTTGATACCAATGCGACCATCGCCTGGATTAATAACGAATTTACATTTGAAGGCGATGATATCGAGGCTGTAATGCGTAAGATAGCCCGATGGTATGATGTTAAAGTTGTCTATCAAGGTCCGAAAAGTCCGGAAAAATTTGGGGGAGAATTATCGCGGTTTAAATCGGTCCATCAGGTCTTAAAGTTGTTGGAAAGAACTGGGGCGGTGAAATTCAGGATAGAAGGGAAGACCATTTATGTCCAATAATACTTAACTAATATATACAGGAATATGACTAGAAATATACGAGGCAGCTAATACCTATCTATGAAAATAAAACAACCAGGTTCAACGAAGAACCTGGTTGTTGTTCGGAAATTATTTTACTAACCATTCATGCAAGACGCTTTAGTTTTTCGACGACAGCAGCGTAATGCAGACCAAACTTTACAAATGTATCGAAATTTTATCAGAAACATCGGTATAGACGATGCGTTATACCGCAGTATCAAGCTTATTATGAGATTGACAACCATTTTACTATGGGTTACGTTCATGCAAGTCAGTGCAAGCAGTTTTGGACAGAAGGTGACGTTGCGGTATAGCAACAGTTCGCTTAAGTCGGTATTAAAGGAACTTAAAGCACAGACCGGGTACAATTTTCTATATACAGAGCGCTTACTCCAGCAGGCAAATCCGGTATTTATAAGGGTGGAAAGCAGAGAATTGGGCGAAGTACTCGATCAGCTTTTTATGCATCAACCGCTGACCTACGATTTGGACAGCAGGACTATCGTTATTCGGCAAAAGTCCGTTGAGGAGAATTCTCCAATTGAAATTGATAAGGCAAAGATTCAGATTGAACAGCAACAACCCATCCGTGGACGTGTCACCAATGAAAGAAGCGAAGCGTTGGTTGGCGCATCGATTTATGTATTGGATGCACAGGGGCGGCGTACCGCAGTCCAGACCAAGACCGATGATCAGGGTTATTTTGAGCTGCCGCCGGATCGGGTCGGTGCCAAGCTGGAAGTAGGATATCTGGGCTATACGGCGCAAAAGCTTACTGCACGATCCGATATGGACGTGATTTCTTTGAAGCCTTTCTCGGCGGAGGTGGATGAGGTGGAGGTGGTCTCTACCGGCTACCAAAAGATTCCCAAAGAGCGGGCAACAGGAAGCTTCGAGTTTGTGGACAACAAGCTGCTCAATCGAAAGGTTTCCACTGATTTTATCAGTAGGCTAGAGGATGTGGTGCCTAGTATTACCACAATGAAGACTTACCAGCCTGCTAGAGGGAAACTGCTTAATTTTAATATCCGTGGTCAAAGTACTTTACGTTCTAACGTATGGCCATTGATTGTACTGGATGGAATGCCTTATCAGGGAGATTTTAACAACATCAACCCCAATGATATCGAAAATGTCACCTTATTGAAGGATGCTGCGGCCTCATCGATATGGGGAGCGCAATCAGGTAATGGTGTCATCGTCATTACAACCAAGAAAGGGAAATTTGGTAAACCGATCCAACTGTCGTTTAATAGTAACATCACTGTAGGGGCAAGGCCAGATCTTTACTATCAGCCTCAGATGAGTTCGGCAGATTTTATTGAAGCCGAGCGTTACTTTTTCGATAAGGGCGGCTATGATTTCAAGTTTGAGGATATCTTTAATCGCTTGTCTCCGGTATTGTTGCTATTGAAGGAAAATCGGGACGGAACTTTATCAGATGTGGATCTGGAAACTAAATTGAATGAGCTCAAAAAAATAGATTCCCGCGATGATTTTAGCAAGTACGTTTACCGCAAAGCGGTCAAACAGCAGTATAATATTCAACTGTCTGCAGGTTCGGACAAAATGTCCAATTTGTTTTCCGTAGGCTATGATCGCAACCTGAATAACGTCGTTACCTCGAGTTATGATCGGCTCAATCTGCGAAACAATTTCCGTGTTAATCCCCTTAAAAACCTATCGTTTGGGCTTGATATCATGTATATCGAGGGGCGAAATAAAGAGTTTGGTTATAGCAACCAAAATCAGTATAACATGATGTTTGGCGGTAATTACCCTTATACAAGACTAGCGGATGATCGAGGGAATCCTGTAGAGGTGATCGGAAATGGCCCACTCCCTATCTATCAGGATACTGCAGGTAACGGAAGACTGTTTAGCTGGAAGTATTTCCCCCTGAAAGAACTTGACCAGAGTTCGGAGATCACAAGTTCACGCGAGAATGTATTTAACCTTGACGGTAAATGGGAGATGATGCCTGGGCTAAATCTATCCGCAATATACAATTACAGACGATCATTGACAAAAACGGAAAACTGGCAAGGCGCAGATTCTTATTATATGCGGCAGCTATTGAATGGTTATGCCGTGTATTATGACAATACAATAAAATGGAATATTCCACTTGGCGATAAGATGACTTTCTTCAATCAGGAAGGAGTAGCGCATCAGGGAAGGGTGCAGCTGTCTTATGATCATAAGTGGAAAGATAAACACGATCTGCATAGCATAGCGGGTTATGAAATCAGGCAGAATACTGCTTCACAGAACTCGGCTCTCTATTATGGTTATGATAAGAATCGCCTGACTTATATGCCTGTAGACTATGTAAATCAATTGCCTTTTGCAAATGGTTACTTGGGCACAAATCGGATTTGGGGCGAGATGCCTTTGCTTGGTACAACGAATAGGTTTACATCGTATTTTGCAAATGCGTCGTATGCCTATGATGGCAAGTATATCCTGAGTGCCAGCGCCCGTAAAGATGCCTCTAATCTCTTTGGCGTAAAGTCAAATAACAGAGGGAAACCTTTTTGGTCCGTGGGTGCTGCATGGGTACTGACAAATGAAGGCTTTTTAAAAGACCATCCCGTTTTTTCTTCGCTAAAACTGCGGGCAACCTACGGTTTTAATGGTAATGTGAATAATACCACAGCAGCATTCCCAATTATGACCATCCAAAGTCAGGTGCATGGTATTACGGGATTGCCTTATGCGCAGATTATGTCGCCGCCCAATCCGTCGCTTCGTTGGGAAACGGTGGGTATGCTCAACTTGGGACTTGACTTTGCGCTATTGAACAGCCGTATTTCGGGGACATTGGAGTATTTCAGAAAAACACCACGCGATCTAGTGTCAACGACAAAATTGGATCCGACTACCGGATTCTCAAGTATGAACATGAATAGTGCTGACATTTTGGGAAAAGGCCTAGACCTTTCCATTCAGAGTAGAAATGTGGTCAATCGCTTATTCAGCTGGACAACAAATCTAATTTTCTCATACAACCGTAATACGATCACCAAATCGTACCTGAGTAACACCAAAGGTCTGAATTATATCTCGGGGCCACAGACCAATTTTCGTACGCCTGTAGTAGATGCAGATTTATTTGGGCAGTATACCTTTAAGTGGGCAGGATTAGACCCCCAAACTGGAGAACCCCGTGGCTACGTGAATGGCGAAATCTCAAAGGATTACCCGACAATATACAATGGTACACAGGTGGCCGATCTGGATTATTGGGGATCGACAGTGCCGGTGTATTTTGGAGCATTCAGAAATACATTTATGTACAAAAATTGGGAAGCTTCATTTAACATCAGTTACCAGCTGGGCCATGTGTTTTTGAGAAACTCCTTTAACAATTCCATGTTTTGGGATTACGAAACGGGGCACAGTGACTATGCACTTCGTTGGCAAAAGCCGGGTGATGAAAATTGGACTGACGTACCGGCTCTTTCTTATCCAGTTAATAGCGGATCCATGTTTTATAGCCTCTCTTCTGCGCTGGTGGAAAAAGCTGATCAGATCAAACTCCGCGATTTTCAACTCGCCTATAGGATCAATAGTAGCAAAGTGATTAAAAATCCGCAGCTCTATCTCTATATGCAAAATCTTGGAACGCTATGGCGGGCAAATAATTGGGGTATCGATCCTGAATTTGGTAAAAATAGTCCCGATCCATTTAGTGTTTCCCTAGGGATTAACTTTTCACTTTAAAGCCTATTATCATGATGAAATATTTAATTACTGTGGCCTTATCCACCTTGTTTGTGGGTTGTTCTGACTATTTGGAACTGAAGCCAGACCAAAAAATGGTGATACCTGAGACGCTGGAAGATTGTGAGCTTCTATTGAACGACTATCCGACCATGAATTCAGGCTTTCCGATCATGGGGGAAGTGTCTGCCGACAACTATTACTTGACTGCAACAAGCTGGCAATCGGTATCGCTCATTGATGAGCGTAATGGATACATTTGGTCGGATGAAATGGTCACTACAGCCACTCCTTGGCAAACGAGTTATAAAGCTATCTACCAGAGTAATCAGGTGCTTGATGTGCTGGAAAACTTGAGAACAAAACCTGCTGACTTAACTCATTTCAACGAGCTCAAGGGGGCAGCTCTATTTTTCCGGGCTTTTGCCTTCCATCAACTATTAACCAACTATGCTATGAACTATTCGGTCACTAATGCGTCGTCAATGCCGGGAATTCCCCTTAGACTCAAACCGGAGGTCGATGATGTTGTAAAGCGCGCTTCTTTAACGGATAGCTATGCACAGGTGATTGCAGATTTCAAGTCTGCCGCTAGTTTATTGCCCGCAGATGGCGCATTGAAGGCTCGCCCTTACAGGGAGGCAGCCTATGGAGGGTTGGCACGTACTTATTTGGATATGGGCATGTATGAGCAGGCCTATCTATATGCCGATTCTGCACTGCATGTACGTGCGGATCTATTGGACTACAACAGCCTTAATGCAAATGCATCGCTTCCGATTGCTCGCTTTAATATGGAAGTGCTCTTTCATGCGATTACGTCAACAAGTTATGCATTGGCACAGGGAGCCGCAAAAATTGACTCTAATCTTTATCGTGCTTATGAGCAGAATGATCTACGGAAGAAAGTGTTTTTTAAGGCCAATACTGGGGCAAATGCTGGTACATATGCTTTTAAGGGTTCTTATAATAATACGACATCGGGTATGTTTGTCGGACTAACAACAGCTGAGATGTACTTGATCCGCGCCGAGTCTGCCGCCAGATTGGGTAAAATAGCTGCCGCCTTGACTGATCTAAATCATTTAATGAAAAGTAGATGGTTAACTGGTTTGTATACTGATTTTTATAGTGTTGATAAAAATACAATAATTGCAAAAATACTAGCTGAAAGAAGGAAGGAGCTGTTATTTAGAGGTCTGCGCTGGCCTGATCTAAAGCGGCTTAATATCGATGAAAGATATAAAATACAATTAAAACGAATTGTCGATGGTAAGGAATACCTGTTGGAACCCAATAGCTTAAAATATGCGCTATTGATACCACAGGATGCCATTGACGAAGGAAAACTTGAACAAAATAAAAGATAGGAACAAAATAATGAGAAATTATATAGCTATACTAGCCATGTTATTATTTACGCTGGCAGTGCATGCCGGACAAACGTCCAGCGCTTTAAAGGTAGGTGATAAAATAGCACTTCAAAAGACCTTAAAAACAATGGATGGCCATACCATCGATTTTGGTGCTTCAAAGCCCAAGATCATCGTACTTGAATTTTTCGATACCTATTGTGCCTCTTGTATTGAGAGCATGCCTAAGTTGAAAGCACTGCAAAAAGAGATGGGCGATAAAATAGAAATCTATATGACGACCTGGCAAGACCATAAGACGATTGAGCAGTTCTATAAAACGAACAAATACTTAAAGGAGAAAAACGGCATACTTTCTACTATTGTCAGTGATAGCATTTTGCATCAGCTATTCCCACACAAATCTGTACCGCATTCTGTATGGATAATGAGTGGTGAAGTTAAAGCAATTACTCATGCCGATTATGTTAAAAAGCAATATCTGAGCGAATTATTAGCATCTGCAAAAATTAGCGTCCCTATCAAAGATGACTTTAAAGAATTGGAATCTGTAGTGGAAAATAATGATTTTCATACTGGAACCAACAACTTACTAGGCTATGTTGAACTATCTAAATATAACGAACAACTTGAACAAAAAGCGAGTGTAAATCTGGATAAGGATGCTCAGGGCAGAGCAGTTGCTTACTTCAATAACATGGATGTATTCGGTGCTTATTTATCATTATGGGCTAAAATTAAGAAACCTACTTATCTCTTGCTTCCACAACGGATTGTTTGGAACGTTAAAGATTCAAGTAATTATACCTACAGTGATTCAAACCAGCAGACCTATCAGGAATGGATCAGAACGCATGGAATCTCCTATAAACGTGTACAAAAGCCCGAAATGGATGAGGGTTCCTGGGCAAAACTGATGTTAGCCGATTTAGATGCCATGTTGGGGCTGGAAGTAACCTGGAAGATGAAAACTATGCCTTGTCTGGTATTGAAACGTGTTGGGGAAAATAAGGCTACCGCGCCTAGGGGAGAGAGCAAATTATTAAAAGTCGAAAGTACGTCCTCCTTGACTTTTACGATTGACTATAGCGGTGGGTATCCACCTACAGTGGATGAGGTACAAGAAAAAATAGCCTTCGAAGTCCCGAAATATAAAAACCTAGAGGAGCTAAACCATGGTTTGGAAAACTATGGTGTCCGCTTTGTTAAAGAATTGCGGGAAATTGAAGTACTCGAGTTCAAAGAGCGGGGATTATAAACATAAAAAGGGAAGGGCCAGCATAAAACTGGCCCTTACTCGATCTGGAAATTTTAAAAATTTCTTACGACCGTAACTGAACGTTTGTTGAGGAAGTCCTGTTGTGAAGAGCCTCTATCATCTGATCTTTTAAAGAATCAGTGATGTCCGGCTGCCCACTTCCATCTGGATCTGCCTGAATAGCACAAATTTTGTTTGTACCGGTCGGACAGGATGGTGAAGCCACTGGTGAATAATCACTCGGCTGTGTAGGATTTCCGCTAACATTTAAAGAAAACCAACTCATAATTGTAAGGTTTAAAATGTTAATAAATTAGATTTATAATTCAGTACGCTGCAGTCGTACCGGCCCCCATACTGGTTACGGTTGCTCGTAACCGACGGTCTGGCGGGGTACTCCTTTTGCCAGAACGTTTTTTTTTACCCTTTGAACTTTTTTCTCCCAAGTTTATGATTTCGTAGCTGTCTACTTGTGTTCCTTTTCTTATCACTAAGATCAAAAGAGATTCTGCTTATTCAATTTGGATATCCGAAGATCTGGATACCAAAATTGATAAAGACGGATATCAATTTTCACAGCGGCAGCTGACTGAAGTAGCTCACATTCATATGCAGGTAGTTTGCTAATGTCGAAAACATTTGCTTACTTCGTTTTCGGTCACATGAGATACCTAATGCATAACCTTTCCGATCTGGATGAGAAAGCGCTTCTGTTACAACTGCGGAATAGCGAAAAGCCCGCATTTGAAGAGCTCTACCGTCGTTATAAGATTCGCCTCACGGGCAATCTTCTGCGGATGTTGAAATCGCCGGAGCTGGTGGAAGATGTGATGCAGGATATCTTTCTAGGCATCTGGGAAAACCGGAAAAGCATTGACCCAGACCAGTCGATTAAACCCTATCTATTCACAAGTGCGGCCAATAGGGCAAAAAATATCTTCCGGAAGGCCGCAAGTGAACAGCTGTTTAGAGCCTATCTGTTACCACATTGGGAAGAGAATTATACCCATGTCGAAGAAGTTCTTTTCGCTCAGGAGAATAAGCAATTGCTAGAGGAGTTGTTGAAGAACCTATCTCCACAACAACGTACGGTGTATACCCTATGTCGACTGGAAGGGAAATCGTATAAAGAAGTGGCAGATTTTTTACATATCACCGAAGCTACCGTCAATGCACACATCAGCAATGCTAATAAAGTCCTGAAAGAGTTAACCAAAAATAACCCGGCCTTTCTGTGGACCGCTTTCGGTGCGCTATTATTGTTTTCGCTACAATAGTGTCACAGACCTTTTGTCGAAAAGTAATACCGATACCTATGCTGTGATGAAAAAATAATCACTTATAAATCAGCTGTTTGTTTTTTATTTTCATTTTTTCATCAATGATATTCGCTAGTCGTGTGTATCAGCTATAAAAGAAGAAATGAACAATCAACAGCAGATACAGGTTTTGTTTCGAAAATATCTAACGGGAGATTACAGTCCTGAAGAACTGGATATCTTGTTGGATTACTTTCAGCTAGAAAGGGATGACCATACATTAACAGCGAGACTTGTCGAAGAACTACAATCCGATATCGCTCCAGAAAAAATACCTGCGATAACGAAACTGGCTGATGGGATAGGGCAGCGTATTTTCGAACAAGTACATGCACCGCGTAAAAAGTCTATCAGTATGCTAAGGCGGATTGCCGCTGCGGTGTTGCTGATAGGATTCATAGGCTCAGGAATTTTGTATTACTACAATTATAATAGTAACCTTAAACAAAGGGAGCTGGTTAGCAAGTATGGAGATGACGTCATGCCAGGTAGCATGCGTGCCACCCTAATAACGGATGATGGTAGCGAAGTCAGTTTAGACCAAGCACAGACTGGGATAAGGGTAGCCCAGAAGCTTCAATACAGTGATGGTACGCCTTTGCAAATTTCTCCCACCAAATACGCAACACTCAAAACACCGAATGGCGGACAGTATCGGGTGGAACTTGCCGACGGTACCGTAGTGTGGCTCAATGCGGCCTCTTCCTTACGGTATCCGCTGACATTTGACGGAGTGCAGCGTGATGTGACGTTAACGGGAGAAGCCTATTTTGAAGTCAGTCATCAAAATGGCAAACCGTTTGTCGTTCACGCCAATGGACAGTATGTCAAGGTACTGGGAACTAAGTTTAATATCAATGATTATGACGGAACTATACCCGGTGTGACCACCCTGCTGGAAGGAAAAGTGGAGATCGAAAGTAAAGCTACCTTACAGAAGCAGGTGTTGACTCCTGGTCAGCAGGCCGTAGTTTCTAAGCAGTCTATACAGATAAAGGCTGTTCCTGACGTCAGTGATTTTGCTGCGTGGAGGGAAGGCTATTTTATCCGAACTGCTGTCACCTTGTCCGAGATCATACCTGAACTGGAGCGGTGGTATGATGTGACTTTTGAGATCGGATCGCAACCGTCAGCACGGGCATATATTGCTTTAAATCGAGAAGCCAAACTATCAACTATATTGGATGCACTTACGCTTAATTACGGCGTCAAGTTTAAAATAGAAGGAAGGAGGGTTGTCGTTATGGAATAGATCTATTCGCGTATAATACAAAGGGTTTTGGCAACGATAACTATAGAGACTTTCATGATGCTATGGCGACCGATACGGATGAAAGTTCTTGATGATAGTTGAGTATATCAGAAAAAAGCCGGAAAAGCTAGCAACAATTCCGGCACAGCCAGATCCAAATCAGCATATTTCGTAATCTAATTTTTAACCTAGCAATACAAATTTAGTCAAAAATCTCTGTATGATAAAGAGCTTTTTGCTAACCGAAAGGAAGGATCTGTATTGCGTAATAATGATCCTATTATGAATAAATTTTATGGAGTCCATTACCTCATGCGGTACCTGTTTGCAGTTATCCATCGTAATAGACGGCCAGTAATACAAGCAGTAATCATCATGAAACTAATCTGTTTTCTGACATTTGCATTATCGTGGGGCGCTTGGGCGAGTACGATGGCACAGAAAGTGACCCTGCGTACACAAGGCGCTACCTTTAAGTCTGTGGTCCAGCAGATACAACGGCAGTCGGGCTATTCCTTTATTATTAAAGATGAGTTTTTTAAACAGGCCAAGCCGGTCAGTCTGGTAGCTGAAGATAAAGAGGTACTCGATTTACTTCCGCAATTATTCCGTGGGCAGCCTTTTGGTTATGCGGTCCAGGGAAATATCGTATCAGCAATAGCACTTTCCAAAAAGGGGAATTCGGTTACGGTGCTAGATGAGTTTCAGCTACAGCAAACCATCCGTGGCCGTGTGATCAATGAAAAAGGGGAACCATTGGCGGGCGCTTCAGTCTATGTGCTGGATGATCAAGGTAAGCGTACTACGGTGCAGACCAAGACGGATGATCAGGGCTATTTTTTGCTGGAGCAGGATAAAGTGGGAGCTAAGATCGAAGTGGTTTATCTGGGGTATACGACAAAGACGATCTTAGTAAGTTCTGATATGATGACTATTGCAATGAAACCATTTTCTGCTGAAGTGGAAGAGGTTGAGGTAATGATGAGTACGGGATATCAGCAGTTACCGAAAGAGAGAGCGACGGGTTCCTTTTCTTTTGTCGGAAAAGATCGGATCAATGAACAGATCAATTTTAATATTATGGATCGCCTCCCAGCGGTAGCATCTGGGCTGGTGGTGGATCGTAATGCAAAGAGCGGAAAGGAACAATTCTTGGTGCGGGGCATGAGTACCATCCAAGGGGAGACCCAGCCTTTGATTGTACTGGATAATTTTCCATTTGAAGGTGATCTGAATAGCATCAATCCGGATGATATCCAAAATATCACCATCTTACGAGATGCAGCAGCAGCTTCAATATGGGGCGCTCGGGCGGGAAATGGTGTTATTGTCATCACAACCAAAAAAGGAACAACCAATCAGAAACTAAAAATAGACCTCAACCTGTTGACGACGGTTCAGCAAAAGCCGGATCTCTTTTCATTGGATCGTGTTTCTTCGTCGGATATGATCGATGTAGAAACTATGCTATTCAATAAGGGGTATTATGATGGTTCCATAAATTCGACTCAACATCCGGTGCTTTCACCTATTGTTGAACTGTTGATTCATAAAAAGGCAAGCCAGGATCAATATGAAATCACAGAAATTGACGAGGAAATCTCCCGCCTCAGAAATGTCGATGTAAGAAACGATTTCGAAAAATATTTCTATCAGATAGGCCTGCAGCAGCAGTCGACTATAGGACTATCACAGGGCACGGATCGGCTGATATGGAATGCCTCTGTTGGAAATGGTTTGCAGATCAATAATCTGGATAATCGGGTTCGGCGGAATAATGTGTTAATGAATGCCAAGGTATTACTTTCCAAATCACTCACATTCGAAGGTGGCATGAATATTTCTTTCCAGAACGTGCGGAGTGGCAGACCGGGTTATGGAAATATCATAGCCGGTAGTGGACTATTTCCTTATGCAGAGCTAGCAGATGCTGATGGCAATGCCCTGCCTCTGCTCAAAGACTGGAGCGGAATGTATCTGGAACAGCAAGTAGATAAAGGATTATTGGACTGGCGGTATTACCCGCTGGAAGATTATAAGCACAGTGTGCAAAGGCAACAGATACAAAATACGATCTTGTCCACTGCATTAACCTATAAATTACCCAAATGGTTTGGATTCTCGCTGCGATACCAATATCAAGCGGAATCGGGTAGGATGGAAACCTTGAGTGATATCGATAGTTATGAGGCAAGGAATATGATCAATTCATATGCCGTTCTAAATACGGCTACAGGAAAAACAGATTTTAAAATCCCCAAGGGTGGAATATTTGATCAGTTAAACAGTATGCTCAAAAGCCACAATGTACGTGGACAGCTGGATTTTAACTGGGAAGAAGATCTGCATAAAGTGTATGCGCTTATGGGGTCGGAATTGAGAAATGTTAGTTCTCTAGGTAATGGCAACAGGCTATATGGTTATAATGAAGACAATTTATCGTATGCGCAGTTTGACCTCACTGTTCCTTATGTCCATTATGTTACCGGAGCTAAAAACTATGTGATGAATGGTCTTTCGATAAGCCAGAAAGAGAATCGGTTTATTTCAACATTTTTAAATGCTTCTTACTTGTTTGACGAAAAGTATACAGCCACTTTCAGTGCGCGTCGTGATGCATCCAACTTATTTGGCCTCAACGTCAAGGACAAGTGGAATCCGTTTTGGTCTGCAGGCTTAGGCTGGACGATATCGAACGAGAAGTTTTGGAATCCGAATGTGGTTTCCTATTTAAAGTTGCGTACAACTTATGGCAAAGGAGGGAATCTTAATCCAGCTAAGGTAGCACTGACCACGATTAAGTATGCAGGGCCTAATCCTTTTACACAAACTCCTTATGCGTGGTTTGATAATTATGCTAACCCTGAGTTGAAATGGGAAAGTGTATCAACAGTAAATATCGGTCTTGACTTCGCTATGAAAAATAAACGGATATCGGGTACACTGGAGGGATACCTAAAAAAAGGACATGATCTCTACGGAATAACGCCTGTAGATTATACAACTGGCATAGGTGCTTTTGTAGTGAAAAATGTGGCGGCCATGCAGGGAAAAGGCCTCGACCTGAATCTGAAATCGATTAATACTACGGGAATGCTGCGTTGGAACTCTGACCTTAACCTGAGTTTTAATAGTGACAAAATAACCAAATATCATATGGAAAGCAGAGCTGCTACACAATTTATTAGAAGCACGAACCCGATATCTGGCAAGGAAGCAGCACCAGTCTACTCCATGTATTCGTACAAGTGGATGGGCCTAGACCCGACTGATGGTGCGGCACTGGGACTTCTTGATGGACAACCTTCTCGGGAATACCGTAAATTTACTGGATCTAATGCCACAGTGGATGACCTTGTATTTCATGGGAGCATATTGCCCAAAATTTTTGGATCTATTGGCAACACCATTGCTTGGCGCGACTGGGTACTGACCATGCGTTGGACATTCAAGTTTGACTATTATTTCCGCAGGGAGACCATACGATATAGTTCGCTGTTTTCTGCTTGGAATGGACATGGTGATTTTAACGAGCGCTGGCGGCAATCCGGTGATGAAAAGAAAACCGATATTCCAGCGATGGCTTACCCTGTATTGTCGGGTGCTGAAAATTTCTATCCTTATGCGGAGCCATTTGTCGAAAGGGGAGATCATATGCGGTTTGAGTATTTGAACCTTGCTTATAGGATCAAAGGTACTGCTAAAAACTGGTTCAAGGATGTGCTACTTTCGCTCAATGTCAACAACCTAGGGTTGATCTATCGAAAAAACAAAGTGGGTATAGACCCTGATTTTAGCACATCTTCGAATACAGGTTTTTCACCCTCAAAAATTTATTCATTTAATATTAAGTGTACGTTATGAAAAGATATATCATCAAAGACTTGAGTAGGCTCTCACTACTTTTTATGACCTGTTTCCTGTTGCCTTCCTGTGAAAAATACCTTGATGTCAAACCGGATCAAAAGCTGGCTGTACCCGAAAGTCTGGATGATCTGCAGGCACTGGTTGACAATTATAATGTTCAGATCATAGAAAGCGATGCTTTGGAAGTGAGCGCGGGCGAGTTTACGGTGACTGACGCCAACCTTGCTTCGCTTTCGTCCGATTTCCACCGGAGGATGTACCAATGGGATGCCTATGATTTATTCCCCGAAGGGTCGATAGCTTCCGATTGGGCACGTTATTATACCGCAATCTATTATGCTAATGCTGCCTTAGAGGGACTGACAAAAATTGATCGAAATAATCGAAATGCTACTCAATATGATTACATAAAAGGAAGAGCTTTATTTACGCGAGCAGAGAAGCTGTTTCATGCGAGTTTGATCTGGTGTGTAGCCTATGACCCCAAAAAAGCATCGAGTACGCTAGGCATGCCGATCCGTCTCGATACGGATTTTAATAAACGATCCTTTAGGGCATCTTTGGAAGATACCTACAAACAGATCATTGCAGATGCTAGTTTGGCGGTAACGCTCTTGACAGATAAACCTCACATTCCTGTAGAGCCCAACCGTGTTGCAGCTTATGCACTTTTGGCCAAAGTGTATTTGTATATGGCGGATTATGAGAACGCCTTTAAGTACGCCGATGCTGCGTTGGCATCGAATAGCCAATTGTTGGATTATTCCGTATTGGATCCAATAAATCCGTATCCCATTCCACGATACAATAAGGAACTCGTTTATCAAGGACTAGCTGGTTATCCTCAGATTTTGAATAATGTTCGGGCACAAATTGTGTCTGACCTGATTGCCAGTTATGACCTTAATGATCTACGTCTTGATCTATATTTTATCAAAAATAATGATGGTACTTATGGTTTTCGCGGATTTTATACAGGGACAAACTCAATATTCATAGGGTTTGCGATTGATGAACTTTATTTAATTCGGGCAGAAGCGGCAGTGCGGTTGAAAAGAACTGATGTCGCCCTGAAAGACCTGAATACACTTTTGGTAACGCGTTTCAAAAAAGAAAATGGTAAAACAACTTATCAAGAAGTTAAGGACATAGGCAGCGAGGAATTGCTCGCACGAATCTTGTTAGAGCGACGAAAAAGCTTGGTTTTTAGAGGGATTCGATGGTACGATCTGAAACGGCTAAATAGAGACGGCGCAAATATTGTATTGAAAAGAATAGTTGAGGGAAAAGAATTCGTGTTACAACCCAATGACCTACGCTATGCGCTGCCAATCCCTAGCGATATTATTGAACTTTCTGATATCGTTCAAAACCCGAGATAGAAATACAATGGAACTTTACAATTTAACTTGCCGGAAATTATGTTCATAAATATTCAAAAAGCAGATGTTCTTTCATTTGTCTTATTATTTGGTTTTACTTGTGCTTTTTTATCTTCCAAAGGACAAATCGTTAACGGATCCGCAAAGTCTGTTACACAAGAGTCGATAGGGGTACTTACTGTTGGTCAAAAGGTCCCAGAGGAATTTTGGACTTATAAACATAAGTTTTACAGCAATGGCGATACATTGATCCGTACATTGGAACACCTCAGAGGAAATCCTATCGTCTTCGATTTTTGGGCGAGCTGGTGCTCGCCATGTATTAACTCACTAAAAGAAACCAGCTCCTTCATCGATAGATTGACAGAAAAAGGTAGTTTTATAGCGGTTACTTTTGAGAATAGTACGATCGCGGATCGGATTTGGAAACAACATGGCTTGCATCTGCCTGGTATTATCGAGGATAAACTGTTGAAACAGTATTTTCCGCATGCTTCGGTGCCACAGGTAATTTGGATTGATGCGGAGGGAATAGTTCGCAACCAAACCTCACAGCAACCGATTAATCAAGATAATCTAAATATGTTTTTTGCGGGTAAACCGTTAAATCTTCAAGCGAAACCTGTATTCGATAAAAATCGTCCGATTTTGCTAGGTACAGAAGCTGATAAAAATGCTTTACAATACTATCAATTGGTGCTGAAAGGGTATCAGGATTATCTTCCTGTGGTTAAATTCTCAAGAAATTTTCACAAAGGGTATTTCAGTATAAGTTTTGTTAATCTGCCGCTTATAACCATTTATCGAGATCTAGCACCTAAGTTGTTTTCGGCCATTGGCGAACCGTTTTTTGATGAGAATTTCCAAATTAGGACTACCGATTCAGTTGGATTGAATATAGCCTATACTATGGATCTGATCGCTCCGACCAGTGATCAACTTAGCTTGAATACAACTATGTTAGAGCTGCTGAACAAGGCATCAGGGTATCAAGCTAGAATGCAAAAAGAAAGGCGAGAATGTCTTGTAATGAAATGCATTGGTCAAATTTCTGTATCAAAGGCTTCAACCAAACGCTATAAGTCCATTGACTGGAATAAGAAGATCCAATTGGAAAATGTGCGATTTGCTTATGTATTGGGAATCCTCAGCGACCAGAGATTAGGGGGAAAGTTCATTGTGAATGAAACTGGATATAAAGGAAAGATTGACCTCAATATCAGCGTGACCGATAATCTTGAAATGCTCAATGCGCAATTGGCTAAATCGGGTTTGAAGCTTGAAAGTGCAGTGCGTGAAATAAATGTATTTGTTATTAAAAAGGAGGGGACGAATTAACTGTAAACTTTAGAAAAAAATAAGCAGTTTCACATAATTGGGACTGCTTATATCATCGAATCCCTTGTATGTTTTAAGACTAAACATTCCTTAGATAATTATCCGCCTTTATCCTTTTAGAAAATCACCTGATAAGACACTCAGCATTGACATTATCCCAAATATTTCTTTTCTTCGTAAACGGACTAACTAAAGAATTCCATGGATATGTTGCCTCTTTCCGAAGAAATCGACCTCTTGAAGCTACTGAAGCAAGGGGATAGGGCAGCATTTGAACATATTTATAAAGCTTACCATTACCGCTTGACCGGCCATCTCATCCGTCTGCTTAAATCTACAGATCTCGCGCAAGAAGTATTGCAGGAGACCTTTATTGCACTGTGGGATCATAGAAGTATGATTCAGGTTGACAAAAGTATTGTGCCGTACCTTTATCAGATTGCTAGTAATAAATCCTTTAATATTTTCAAAAAGGCAACACATGACCAGAAGTACCGGGCTTATCTGTACCCTATATTAGAACAAGGTTATGAACAGATCGAGTCCAGCCTCTATCAAAAAGAACAACGGGAGATACTGAAAAAGATTATCGATAAGATGCCCCCAAGGCAACGCCAGATCTTTGTACGATGCAAACTGGACGGCAAAACGTACGAAGAGGTAGCGGCCGAGCTTCACCTCTCTGTGCATACGGTTCACACCCAGATCAAGCGCGCCAATCAGCTAATCAAAGAGAGCCTTATCCATTATCCGGATTTTCTGCTGGCGGTGCTGCTGTCCGCTTCTTTTGCGGCGACTTTAAACTAAAAAATATTTTTCATTTCCTTGTACCCGATAAGACGTGTAGGATTGTAATCCTATAAAGTACGATTGTGGAACAACAAGAAAACCTAAAGAAACTGTTTATACGTTATCTCCATGGAGCATATACTACAGAAGACCTGGATCGCCTTTTGGCGTATTTTGATGATGTGCGGTCTGAAGCAGAGCTAAGACAGTATATTGAACGGGCATTGCAGGAAGATATGGACCTTTCTGCGCTGGATAGTAAAATTCGGTCGGTCGATTCGGCCGCGTATGGGACCCTACAGGAGTATACCCGCACTACACAAGTTAAACACTGGTCATTTTTGCGTGTAGCCGCGAGTATTGCGCTGCTTTTGACAGCAAGCTGGGCTATTTATCAGTTTGCGTATAAGCCGACGGATGAAATGACAAGAATTACGCAGGGAAATGTTGACGAAAATAATATTACTCCCGGCACCGACCGGGCTATCCTTACGCTGGCAGATGGTAAGGATTATGTGTTGGACGGCAAAGGAGAGGAGATTATCAATGATGGCAATAGTGTACGATATGTAGATGGAAAGTTGCTAGCGAGCTTAGATAAACCGAGTCTGGTCGCTTTGCGTACGCCTATGGGCGGGCAGTACCGAGCCATCTTACCTGATGGTACCAAGGTATGGCTCAATGCGGCATCCGAAATCCGCTATCCTTCAGCCTTTTTTTCGGAGAATCGGCAGGTTTCGGTCAAGGGAGAAGTTTATTTTGAAGTGGCAAAAGACCCAAAAAGACCTTTTATCGTTGAAACGGATGATCAGCGTCTGGAAGTATTGGGTACCCATTTTAATATCAATGCGTATGAAGATGATGGAGCGATATGGACCACCCTTAGTGAGGGTAGTGTACGCATCCTACAGCTCAGTAGCAACAAAGAAATCTTACTAAAACCAGGGCAGCAGTCCCAGAATCTAGCAGGCGGAGGTCTGCGTGTCCAAAAGGTAGATATCGATCAGGTGATCTCCTGGAAGGATGGGATGTACGTTTTGAGAAATCAGGAGATTGGTGTATTTGGGAAACAGCTAGCACGCTGGTACAATATCGAGGTGGATATGGGGGCATACAGCCAACGTAAATTATCGGTGATTATACCACGCAGTGCTACGCTTTCTACAGTGCTTGAAGCGATCACGCTAGAGACAGGCATTCATTTTAAAGTCGAAGAAAGGAGGGTAACAGCAATAAGAAACTAGAGCGTTAATTCCGCCTTAAAAAAAGACTGCCGCAGTGCGGGAAACACTGTCGGCAGGATATCGGAATGACAAAAAGGAGCGTAATCCATTTATACAAAACCGAACAATACAAACTTAAACATTCCTTGCCAATGGAACAAACCTATTGTTCCCCGGGGAGGGAAGCAAAGCTGTATTGTTCATAAATAACTGACAAATTAAAATTATGAACGATAAAAAACAGCGTAATAGGAGATGGTGTATACCTAAATACGTTTACTACATGAAGCTAACCTTATTCTTGTTTTTAGTATCCATGCTGGCGGCTTTTGCTGATGCACGTGCGCAGCGGATAAACCTGAGCGTGAAGCAGGCACCTTTACAGAAGGTGCTGATCGAGCTGAGCAAGCAAAGTGCTTACACCTTTGTCTACAGCGATGACCTGCTGGAAGGTAAGAATACAGTAACTATCGATCTGGTCAATAAGACACTGGCAGAGAGCCTTGACCAGCTACTGAAACCGCTGGCATTGACATACCAGATCAAAGGAGAGTCTATTGCCATTAAGCGTCAAGCGGTGAGAAAATCTAATGGTGCTGATCTTGGAGAAAATCCAACACAACAGCAACCCATCCGCGGTCGCGTCACCAACGAAAAAGGGGAAGCCTTGGTTGGCGCCTCCATTTACGTGCTGGATGACCAGGGGAAGCGTACTATGATGCAGACCAAGACGGATGAGGAGGGATATTTTGAAATTAAGCAGGTCGAAGCCGGCACGAAGCTGGAGGTAGTGTTTCTCGGATATACTGCACAAAAGCTTACGGTCCGAGCGGATATGGGAACCATTGTGTTGAAGCCATTTTCTGCTGAAGTGGAGGAGGTGGAGGTCATGGTGAATACGGGGTATCAGCAGTTGCCGAAGGAAAGGGCGACGGGTAGTTTTGACTTTATCGACAACAAGAAGCTGAATGAACAGGTGGGGACTAATATTCTTCAACGCCTAGATGGTATTGCTAGTGGGGTGTTGTTCGATACGAAAAAACCTTCACAGGAAAGGCGTACGAACATTACGGTAAGAGGGTTGAGCACTATACATGGTCCTTTGGATCCGCTGATCGTACTAGACGGTTTTCCCTTTGAAGGAAATTTAGAGAATATCAACCCAAATGATATTGAAAATATAACCATCTTGAAAGATGCTGCTGCCGCTTCGATATGGGGTGCTAGAGCTGGTAATGGGGTGATTATCCTGACCAGTAAGAAAGGGAAGTTTAATCAACCCCTACAGGTAGGATTCAATAGCAATATCATCGTTTCGGAAAAACCGGATTTGCTTGGCATTCCGCAAATTTCTTCTGCTGATTATGTGGATTTTGAAAAATTCATATTTGAGCATGGATACTTTAATTCTACTCTTACCAATATAACTCAAAACGGACTGACGCCTGTGGTAGAGATTATGCAAAAAATGGCCGCAGGTAGTCTTTCTCAGGAAGAGGGGGACCGGCAGTTATCTTTATTGAAAAATACCGATAGCAGGGAACAATTTATGCGGTACATGTATCAGTCTCCGGTTACTCAGCAATACAGCCTCAATCTACGGGGAGGATCAGATAATCTGGCCTGGATCATTTCCGGTAATTACGATAAGGGTGTTAGCGAATTGTCTGCGAAAAACGATAAACTCAACTTCCGGTTTGATAATACCTATCGTCCACTCAAGGCTCTTAAGATCAACGTTGGGGTATATTATACCCAACAGACATCGCAGACGGGTAAACCGGGATTTAATAGCATCACAACCGGAGGAAGGACATATCCATATATGGGCTTTGTGGACGAACTGGGAAACCCAATTCCTGTCGCTACAACGTTAAGACACTCCTATACGGATACCGCCGGAATGGGCAAACTTTTGGATTGGAAGTACTATCCTCTGGAGGACTATAAGCACAATGCGAATACGGTTAAAAGAGATGAAATCGTAGCCAATGTAGGGGTCAATTATATGCTAATGAAAGGATTGAATCTGGACGTGAAATATCAATACCAAATTCAACGAGTGGATTCCGAGAATTATATGGATATAGAGAGTTTTCAAACCCGAGATCTGATTAATCGGTTCAGTCAATTGAACCGCAATACAGGGGTTGTCGCTTACATCGTGCCCTTAGGAGGTGTCCTATCTGGTAGCGATGAAAAAATTCATTCGTACAATTCCCGGGCACAATTAAACTATCAAACCTCTTGGAGCGAGCGACATCAGGTGAATGCTCTGATGGGTGCAGAGATTCGGCAGGTTAGACAGAACTATGGTACAAGGGCATCTTTTGGACACGGAAAAGATCCCTTATTCTATGGTAAAGTAGATCAGGTAAATTCTTATCCTGATTTCGTAACAGGTTGGGCCACTAATATTGCGCCTTATGTTTCACCTACATTTATTTCAAAAACAAATCGTTTTGTATCGGCTTTTGCCAATTTTTCCTATATCTACGCAGGAAAATACATCCTGTCTGGAAGTATGCGTAACGACGCCTCCAATATATTTGGTGTGGATTATCAGAACAAATGGAAACCGTTATTATCTGTAGGTGGAGCCTGGGAATTGAGTAAGGAACCTTTTTACAATTGGAACTCCTTTCCTTATGTAAAGTTGCGGGCAACTTACGGGCATAGTGGGAATGTAGATCCGAGTAAGACATCCCGTATCGTCGGGCGGATCACGAAATCTAGTTATACTCCATTCACCTTATTCAGTATTCAACCTGATTTGCCACCAAATCCAGATCTTCGCTGGGAGAAGGTAACAACAGTCAATCTAGCCTTGGAATTCGTATCTAAAAATGATCGGGTTTCTGGGAGTCTGGAATGGTATAATAAACGAGGACATGATCTTTATGGAAGAGTATATTACGATTATACAGCTTGGGGTACTAGCCCCACCATGTTGTATAATGCAGCAACGAGTGATGGTCGAGGTTTTGATCTGACCCTTACAAGTAAAAATCTGACCTCAGATCGTTTTCTATGGCAGACGACTCTTTTAGCTAGTCGAAATATTTCCAAGACTCTACAATACAATTCACCTACGGCAAATAAACCAATGTCCGGTTTAAGTATGAGCGGGAGTGATATAATGCCTATCCCCGGATATCCTATGTATGCCATTGCTGCTTATCGCTGGGCAGGCTTGGATAGTCAGGGAAATCCACAGGGATATGTAAATGGTCAACCTACTACGGATTACAATGCTATAAATGTGGAAAGATGGGGTATGACGACAGGTCAAGAAGGTAATACGTTGTTTATAGGTTCGTCTATCCCTACAGTATTTGGTAATTTTAATAGTACTTTTCAATACAGGGATCTGAGTTTATCTGTTAATTTTACCTATAAACTTGGTTATTATTTCCGAAAACCCACCTTAAATTATTACGATTTACAGCAAGGAGGAGCTAATAATACCCAATACAATAACGCTGATTATTCATTGCGTTGGCAGAAACCTGGTGACGAATTGATTACTCAGATACCATCTTTTGTTTATCCGATAAATTCCAGCCGCGACTATTTCTATCATGGTGCCGAGATACATGTTATGCGAGGGGATCATATTCGACTACAATATGTCCATTTGAATTATGCCTTGCCTTTAGTGAAAAGCAGTAATAACCGTATGCGTCACGTAGACATTTATGCCAACCTGTCCAATCTGGGGGTGGTTTGGAAAGCGAATCCAGCAGGTTTAGATCCTGAGAATATAGGTAATCCATCTGTTCCCATACAATACGCCTTTGGTTTACGAGCAAACTTTTAAATTCGAATACAATGTTTAAAAAAATAAAAACACACCAGATGTTGCGTATGTTACTTTGCTGCGCTTTAATCTTATCTATTGTTTCTTCCTGTACAAAATTTTTGGATCAACGGTCCGATGATTCTTTGAGAGAACTAGCAGATCTATCCGATTATCAAGCATTGCTTGATAATTTCAACGGAATGAACGAAACCAATAGTGCTAACATAGCTGAGAATTCGGCTGATCACTTTTTTGTGACTGAGAGTGTATTTAATGCTTTTTCAGAACAAGAGCGTGGGTTCTACCGTTGGAATCCGGTACATTATCAATGGCCTAACGACTGGTCCGTTTATTATCAGATTGTAGGTCGCGCAAATACAGCTTTGGAAGGTTTGAATCATATCGAAAGAACCGATAAAAATGCAGAGGTTTGGGACCGTATCAAAGGTTCGGCATTGTTTTATCGATCTTTTGCTTTTTTAAATCTGGCCTGGACCTACGCGAAAGTTTATGATGAAAAAACTTATGAAGCTGATATGGGAATACCATTACGAACTAGTACCAATTTCAATTTAATTGTTGACCGAGCCAGCGTAAAAGACACCTATGAAAAGATTGTCAATGACCTGACTTCGGCAATCGGCTTGCTCCCTAATCATTCTTTGCACGTGTTTCGCCCATCCAATCAAGCCTTATATGCCCTATTGGCTAGAACCTATTTAAGTATGGGTAAATACGAGCAGGCGTTACACTATACAGAGCAGGCTTTAACTATTGGTGAGGTGCTGCTGGATTTTAAATCAGATCTAACCGCTATTCAGACCAATAGTCCTTTTCCGAAGCATAACAAGGAAATATTTTTCTATTTTGAAACTGGTCTTCTGGGAGGTTTAAGGTCTGCTACAGCACATGTAGATACGATGTTGTACAATAGTTATGTAGCGGAAGATTTGAGAAAAGTAGCCTTCTTTCTTCCCTCAGGTACATATCATCGGTTCAAGACTAATTATTCTGCCAAATCAGCTCGCACGTTTACAGGCTTGGCCACGAACGAATTATACCTTATACAATCCGAGTGTTTAGCGAGATTGAATCGGGATGAAGAGGCAGCCCATGTGTTGACTCAACTACTGTCTCATCGGTATATTGCCGGTGTCGACATTCAGATTCCATCGGGTGGAGATGAGTTACTTGATCGTATTCTTTTAGAGCGAAGGAAAGAGTTACTGAACAGAGGCGTGAGGTGGTCTGATATCAAACGACTAAATAAGGAAAAACGCAATATCGTATTACAACGTAAAGTGGGCAATACCGTCTATGAACTTTCACCGAATGACAATCGGTATGCTCTGCCTTTGCCAGTGGACATTATTGAAAATTCGAACATGAAACAGAATCCAAAATAAGCCCCACATCATGAAGAACCTATTTCACCACATATTTATCATTATTTTGGGTGTTTCGTTTGCTTTTACCTCGTTTTCACAAACGGTTTCTGAAACTCGTGCCATATCGATCGGCGATCCGGTACCAGATATCCTTATATCCGGTTTAAAAAACTATCCTAACGATCAGGTACGTATCTCGGACTTTAAGGGTAAACTATTGATCCTGGATTTCTGGGCGACCTGGTGCCCCTCTTGTTACGAATCTTTTCCTCAATTTGACCGATTGCAAAAGCAGTTTGATGATGAGATACAGATCATATTGGTGAATGCGATCGAGACCAAAGATACCGAAAAGAAAATCTCAAACCTTTTTGAGAAGCAATTGGAGAATTTAAATTATCAGGTCAAGCTCCCCTATGTCAATCTGGAGCCCACATTGGGTAAGTTATTCCCCTTTCAAAGCTTACCACAATATGTTTGGATCGATGGAGAGGGGAAGCTTAGAGCTATTACTCAAAAGAGTGACGTGACACCAGAGAATATTCGACATGTGCTGCAAGGAGGTTTTTTCTCGCACACCAAAAAAGATATACCTGATTTTGACCGTCAGAAACCATTGACTATAGATTTATTCAACAGAGAAGATATTGGCCAAAAATACCGCTCTTTGTTAACCGGATATATAGAAGGTATTACGCAGGGCTATAATTCGTTTTCCCCGTCTGGGGTGGTCCGTGACAAGCGGGTATATCGCTACAACACCACGCTAAAAATGCTGATGACTATGGGCAATATCTTCCATGAGTTGAAGGTTTCTACACCTGGCGTTCAAATGGCCATGCCGATACCGAATTCTCAGGTGATTTTCGAGACTTCTAATGCAAGGCTTCAAAGTTCCTTCCTGAATGTGGATGATTTTGACCGGGATCGTATGTACACGTATGAACTTATCCTTCCGGACACCTTGCGTTTTAACGTTGTGAAAGAATTTATGCGAGAGGATATCTCCCGATATTTCAATTTCAAATTGAAAAAGGAAGACAGGAAAACTTCGGTGTTCGTATTAAATAGTACCCCCAAACTGGCAAATATCGAATCTACATTTGATGTGGTCAACCAAGGACAAGCAACAGAATATTATAAAACCTATGTAGGAAAGTCCACCAATAGAGAGGCTGAGGAAAAATATATCAAAAACGGAACGATCGATAATCTGCTGAATTGGTTGAATTCCTTTTCAGCTGTGCCCATTCTGACCAATGAAGTCATCACCCATCAATCTCAACGCTATGATTTTGACTTTCCGAGGGATATCTACGAATATACACCAGAGCAATTGAAAGCTTATTTGGAAGGTATCGGTTTTGGGGTCTTTGAAGAAGAAAGGGTAATGCCATTTGTTGTATTCTCAAATCGATATTAATATAACCAATTGTATAATAGAGCTGTATCTGATATCGATACAGCTTCTTTTTTATCTTGATTTTAACCTTTTATATTCTGCATACTCAAAAATTTTATTTTCAACAAACTATCCATTAACTTTGGGACCATTCGGAATAACTGAATTCGAATACTAACCATATGGATGAAAAAGATTTGTTGTTTCGGTTGCAGGCTGGTGATCATGACGCTTTTGAAAAACTTTATCAGAGCTATGCGGCCAAGCTTACAGCAAAGCTCGTGACACTACTTCGTGACAAAGACCTTGCGGGCGACATCCTTCAGGATCTATTTGTCAAAGTGTGGCAACTCCGTGCCGATATTGATCCCGATAAGTCCTTTGGTGGTTATCTCCATACCATAGCGACCAATATGGCAAAAGATAAATTCCGAAATTCCTTACACCAACAGCTCTATATACAATCGCGAACAGATCTAACAGAGGGGTATGACAGTGTATCTCGGTTTATGGATCAGAAAGATATGCGTGCAGCGGTAGATGCCGCCCTCTCTAAGTTGCCTCCACGCCAGCGTGAGGTTTACACGTTATACAAGATTGAAGGATTGTCTTATAAAGAGATACAGCAAAGACTAGGCATTTCCAAACAGGCCGTCAATCGTCTCATCCAAGAAGCCGGAAAGAAGATGCGCGAATATCTATTGCCCATCGGCTATTTGATGCTTTGTAGTGTTATGGTCGAGCAATTGATCCGTTAGTTTAAAAAAATAACAATTACCCCTATTACTTTTCATAGTCCAGCCGTATTGTAATAAAGCCGAAAGATTTAAAGTGTGCTTATTATACAATGGAAGAGAAAAATATAAAGCTACTATTTGATAAATATTTAAATGATGAAGCCAATACAGACGAGATACAATCCCTGTACAACTATTTCGGTATTAGGGAGAACGATACTGTATTGTTACGGTTCATCCAAGACTATCTCCACTATAGCGATGAAAACAGCCGGCTGACCGATCAAATAGAAGCCGATCAAATCGTGTCCGACAGATGGATCGCCATTGCAGACCATACCTTGGCCAAAAGTAAGGTACGTCGTCTACACTGGATCAAATATGCTGCAGCTATTGTTGTTTTCTGTTCTGTAGCTATTGGGCTTTACATCTATTCCCAACGACTTAGTTCTACGCCCTCAGAAAACTTAAGTCGCGCTGATCAGGTTGTTCCTGGGTCGAATAAAGCCACATTAACCTTTGCGGATGGCGCCAAGCTTGCGCTCGACGGAAGTAAACAAGGAATCGTCATCGGCGAGGAACTTACGTATAGTGACGGTAGCAAAGTAACGGATGTCCAATCTCCATTGTTGGTTTTATCTACACCCAAAGGCGGGCAGTACCAAGTAACGCTATCCGATGGCACCAAGGTCTACTTAAATGCAATGACTACACTTACCTATCCGCAAAAGTTTGCACAAGGGGAGCGCAGAGTGCAGTTAAGTGGTGAGGCCTATTTTGAAGTTAGCCATGATGCCAAACAGCCATTTGTCGTTAAGACGGATAGACAGGAAGTGCGGGTGCTGGGGACCGTGTTCAATACTCATGCCTACCCGGACGAAGGAGCCGTTACCACGACCCTGTTAAGAGGAAAAGTGAAGCTGTCGACCGTGGAAAAGGGGGGCTTGCAAAACCAGAGTGCTGTACTTAACCCGGGCGAACAAGGTACCTCGCTAGCAACGGCGATCCATGTTTCTAAAGTCGATGCTGCCGAAACCATAGCATGGAAAAATGGCAAGTTTGTATTTGATGAAACCAGTATACCTGCAATGATGCGGCAGATAGAAAGATGGTATGATGTAGAGACAATTTACAGCGATGATCTATCTAATATCGCATTCAGTGGTTCCATTTCTAGATACGAGGACATAAAAGATGTCTTGCGTAAAATCGAATTAACAAATAAAGTGAAAATTTCATTAGAAGGAAGGAGGATCAGGATGAGCAGAAAATAGTTTTTGTGTGTTTGCCTGACCAGAACGAGAAACCGGCGGTGCGCTAACACCTCCGGCTCGTGTCAGGTGATAAAATAATAGTTCTGAAGTATTACATTTTTTACCTAACCAAACAAATATATGAAATATCCCCCTGGATATTCATGTAGCTGTTAAAACAAGTTATTATATATGAATAATACCCATCATTGTGGTTGCCGTTGGCATGCCATGTATAGATGTTTAAAATGGAGCGTTATGCGAATACAGTTGATACTCTTTTTTTTGTGCTTGTTCCTATTCCAGCTGAGAGCCGATGATGCACGAGCGCAAAGTCTAACCATCCGCGGTACGAAGCTCCCATTAGAAACTGTACTCAAAACACTGAAGAAAGAAACGGGCTATGATATTTTGTATAGCGCGGCAGAGTTGAAAAAAGAGGCTAACCCTGTTACACTCCATCTTTCCGGTATATCTGTGGAGATAGCACTCCGGGAGATTTTCAAGCAGCAAACCAACCTCGAATATGCATTAGATCAAAGAACGGTCATTGTCCGCAAGAAGACAAAACTAATAGAAGAGTCTAACAAAAAAGAAAGCAACAGACCAGAGCAACAGCCCGTCCGTGGCCGTGTGACCAATGAAAAAGGGGAACCATTGGCGGGAGCTTCGGTCTATGTACTGGATACACACGGCAGGCGTACAGCTATGCAGACCAAGACGGATGAGGAGGGATATTTTGAATTGAGGCAGGTTGAAGCAGGAACAAAACTTGAGGTAGTGTTTCTCGGATATACTGCACAAAAGCTTACGGTCCGAGCGGATATGGGAACCATTGTGTTGAAGCCATTTTCTGCTGAAGTGGAGGAGGTGGAGGTCATGGTGAATACGGGGTATCAAATGTTGAAACCTAATGAAGTAACAGGCGCAATTGATGTGATAGATAATAAGATGCTCACTCAACAGGTAGGGACCAATATCCTGCAGCGTCTTAACAATGTTGTACCCGCTATTCGCTTTGAAAATCAGCCGATCAAAAATGCTATGCGGCAGAAGTTAAATGTTTCTGTTCGGGGACTAAGTACCATTAACGGTAATCTTGATCCTTTAATTGTGCTGGACGGGTTTATCTATGAGGGTGATATTACCAACATAGACCCTGCGATGATTGAATCGGCTACGGTTTTGAAAGATGCCGCGGCGAGTGCAATATGGGGAGCCCGGGCAGGAAACGGTGTAATTGTACTGACCACCAAGAAAGGTATGATAGGGACAAATACCCGCAATAAAACTACGTTTGGAAGTACGATGATCTTTAAAGATCGCCCAAATCTGTCGCAGCTATATCAGGTTCCGAATGCCGATTTTATAGCTATTGAAAAGATGTTGTTCGATAGGGGACATTATGATGTTTTTCTACAATCATTTCCTTATGTAGCAATGACCCCCGTAATTGATATTTTGGACCGTACAAAAAATGGAAAGATTTCGTCATTGGACTCCGCAGAAGCAATCAATAACCTCTTGGCGCAGGACGGTTTGAAGAATTATTCAGACGCTTTTTATAGATCACCGATGTCCATGCAGTATAATTTGCATATCGCCGGTGGCAATGCAAAAAACAGTTATGGGTTAGGATTAGGCTACACGAAAACAACAACTGAATTGGATAGCCGAAATAGAAAATGGAATCTGCTATTTTCAAATAGTTATCGTCCGATCGCAAACTTGCAGGTAGATCTGAATGTGAACTATACCGATCATAGGGATCAATCGGGGAGACCTGATTATTCCAGCCTGAGCTATGGTAGTAAATCGGTTCCCTATATGCAGTTCTTTGATAATAACGGTAAGGAAATATCGTTTGACGGGGATTTTAGAAGGTCGTATCTCGACCAGAATTTTGGTGCTAATTATTTAGACTGGTCTTACTATCCGCTGTCGGAATATAACTATTCGAAGACTACCAAAAACTTGAATGAGCTCTTTGCATCGGCCGGTATATCTTATCAGATCTTGCCCTACCTCAAGTTTACCGCTTCAGGACAATATCAAAAGCAGGCTTCCAAGAGTGAGTTTTTAAGTGAAATGGAAGGTTATAGTGCTCGACTGTTGATCAATAAATTTACACAGGTGGATCCGGTGACTGGAAAAGTAAGTTATCCGGTGCCGCGTGCGGGAATTAACAAAATTGGTGAAAGTGAGGGGCAGTCGTACACGGTGCGTAGTCAACTCACTTTAGATAAACGATTGAGTGCGCATCACTTAATCGGCATCTTTGGTGCTGAGATGCGGCAGAATACACAGAGCGGAACAGCCTATACTGTGTATGGATACAACAGCATCCCCCTGACGTCGCAGGCTGTAGACTTTATAAACCTTTACCGCACCAGTCCTGATGCACTATTACAGACAATAGGGGGAAGTCCGGATTTCACAAAAACGGTCAATAGGTTTGTTTCGACATACATCAATTTTTCTGATATATGGAAGGAGAAATATGGCATTTCTTTCAGTTTTAGGCAGGATGGAGCCAATATATTTGGAGCCAATACAAATGATAAATGGTCACCCCTATGGTCTGTGGGTGGTTTTTGGGATCTCGGCAAAGAGCAGTTTATGGAGCTGCCTTGGTTGGATAATCTCAAGCTCAGAGCCACATTTGGTTACAGTGGTAACGTTGATCTGACCAGAACGCCCGAACCCATTGCAAATATTGAGACAGCCCGATATACGAATTACCCCATGTTGAATATCCGAAACCTAAATGATCCTTCGCTCCGATGGGAGAAGGTCGGAACTTTCAATCTAGGACTAGATTATGCTTTATTTAAAAACCGGATCTCGGGCAGTGTTGACTATTATGTGAAAAATGGAAAAGACCTGTATGGTACCACAGATTATGATTACACAACCTGGGGAGCACAGGCAACAGTGGTCAAAAATGTCGGCGCCATGCGTGGTCATGGACTCGATCTGGCTTTGAATAGTATCAATACAATCAATAGGCTCAAATGGAGTACGAGTCTGGTATTAAGCCTGAATAAAAACAAAACGACCGCATATTATAGAAGCGTGAACCAAGGGCTCGGCAATTTTCTCGGCAATGGCAATGGTATCACGCCGATAGTAGGACGACCTTTAAATGCAATAGCGGCTTATCGATGGGCTGGACTGAATGAAAAGGGGCAGCCACAGGGATACCTGAACGGTGAAGTCAGCACAGAATATCTCAAGATCAGAAATTCGTCCCTACAGAGCGCTTCGGATTCAGAAAGTATTGTCTTTATTGGTTCCTCCAAACCCCAGCTGTTTGGCAATCTCACCAATACTTTTGCGTGGAAAGCATTTTCGATGTCTTTTAACATGAGCTTTAAAGCTGATTATTATTTTCAAACGCCGTCCACGTCTTACTACTCACTCTTCGAGCAGGGTGTGGCTTATCCCGATTTTGAAAATCGCTGGATGAAGCCTGGCGATGAAAAGCAGACCAGCATGCCTAAAATGGAGTATCCGATAAATGATAATCTCAGTACATTTTATACCCAATCGGAAATCCAGATACTCAAAGGAGACCATATCCGCTTGGAATATATTAATGCCGCCTGGGAACATAGGATAACTGGCAAGAACGAAATGAAATTTAGGCTGTATGGAAATATTGCTAACCTAGGTGTAATCTGGAAAGCTAATAGGCAACATATTGATCCTGAATTTGCATATCGTCTAACCCCTCCAAAAACATTTTCATTGGGAATTCAAATTGATTATTAAGAGATGAAAACAATAATTATAAGTTTAACCCTGGGCTTTGCTACACTAATTTTCGGGGCTTGTGATAAATATTTAGATGTACAATCCAATAATAAATTGGTTGTACCCAAAGAATTGGATGACTTACAAAAACTTCTGGACAATGTACGTGTAATGAACAATAATTTTTGTTCACGTGGTGAAAAGGCCTGTGACGATTATTTTATTCCTGAGAGCAATTACAAAGCATTGAATGATGTGGAGAAGCTGGATTATATCTGGGAAGATTCCCAATATAATTTTTCCAACGATTGGTCGAGCATGTACAATGTTGTATATATAGCTAATCTTGTACTGGAGCGTCTTGATAAAATTGATAGAAATGAACAGAATGCTGCAAAATGGGACGGTATCAAAGGCGCTGCCCTATTTTTTCGTGCCAATAGTTATCTCAGTTTGTTATGGACCTATGCCAAGGCCTATCAGCAGAATACCGCTGAGACGGATCTAGGTATTGTTCTTCGGGAAACATCAGATTTTAATGTAAAATCCGTACGGGCCTCCGTGGAAGATAGTTATAAAAAAGTGATCAAAGATATGGAAACTTCGATTTCACTTCTGCCATTGGAATCGGATCATGTCGTACAGCCAAGTAAGCCAGCTGTATATGGGGTTTTGGCAAGAGCTTATCTGTCGATGCGTCAATATGATCTGGCATTAAAATATGCTGAGCTGTATTTGGAACGGCGAAACGAGCTACTTGATTATAATAACAGCAATGAGGTAAAATTGACGGCCACTTTTCCCTTTAGTTTATTCAATAAAGAGACTACATTCTATATGGAACTGAAGGCAACGATACTGAGTAATGCGTATTCAAATATTGATTCTGTACTCTATCGCTCTTATGATTCCAATGACCTGCGGAAGCAAGCGTATTTTAAAGTGTTAAATAATGTAATCAATTTTAAAGGGCAGTACTCAGGAAGTGCGCTTTTATTTGGCGGCGTGGCTACAGATGAAATATACCTGATCCGAGCGGAATGTCTGGCGCGAGCGGGCAAGTTGGTGGAAGCGCAAGCAGATCTTAATAAACTTTTGGCGACGCGATATAAAGCAGGAACCTATAAACCTTATCTTTTGACGGATGCGGGGGAGGTGCTGAAAGTGATATTAAGTGAAAGACGGAAAGAGCTGGTCTATCGAGGGCTGAGGTGGATGGATATCAAACGATTAAATCTGGAAGGGCAAGAGATCATCTTAAAAAGAGTAGTCAATGGGAAAGAATACAGGCTTGTGCCCAACGAAAACCGGTATGCATTACCTCTGCCGGCAGATATCGTGAGGATAGCGGGAATTCCTCAAAATTCACGATAACGTACGACGGTAAAAATTGATTTTATTTAATATAATGTCATAATAAAGAGTGTGTTCTGAAAGTATTTAGCAATATCTTTTCAGGAGGTATAAAACCTAGTACTTTATATTTTAGATATTTTAATGACAAATATAAACGAACCTGGCTCGTGAGTTCATAAACTAATTTTAATATATGAAAAAGCAAATTATAGCAATCATATTGTCTGCTACTACTATGTTTAATGTTGTAATGGCACAGAATTCCAGTGAAATATCTCCTTTGTCAATAGGCGATCCTATGTCTGACATCGTAATTTCTAATCTAAAAAACTACCCAAAGGATGAGGTTAATATATCTGACTTTAAAGGTAAACTATTGATTTTAGACTTTTGGGCTACTTGGTGTCCAACCTGTTATGAGTATTTTCCAAAATTGGATATGTTGCAAAAGGAGTTTGATAATCAGGTTCAAATTATCTTGGTGAATCCGGAAGAAACAAAAGATACGAAAGATAAAATAGCCAACCTTTTTTTGAAATTGAAAGAAAATGTGGGGTATGAAGTCAAGCTACCGTTTGTAAATCATGATCCCGTTTTGGGAAAACTGTTCCCTTTTAGAACTTTACCTCAATATATTTGGATTGATAGTGAAGGTAAAGTACGGGCCGTGACGGACATCCTTAGTGTCACGTCAGAAAATATCAGGCACTTGCTTCAGGGTGGATTTCTACACAATAAGCAGGATATTTATAACTACGATAGAAGTAAACCCTTTGCTGCAGAATTATTTGAACGTAAAGAGGTAAATCGTAAATATCGTTCACAGATCACGGGCTACATTGAAGGGATATCTGGCTACAACTCCTTTGGAACTAACGGCACTGTGCGTGAACGCAGAGTGTATAGATCCAACATGCGATTAAAGATGCTTTTAACCTTAGATCGCGTATTTGATGAATTACGAGGAGACAAAGTGATACGAAATTTTCCGAATTCGCAAATTATCTTTAAAACTACGAATCCAAAATTTGAGTCCGACTTTAGAAGCGCAGATAGTTTCAACCCCGATGAACTGTATACCTATGAGATTCTCTTGCCCGATACTTTGCCTTTTACAGTGGTAAGGGATTTTATGCGTGAAGATCTTTCCCGGTATTTCAATTTCAATATCAAGCGGGAAGAGAGAAAGGTACCGGTGTATGTATTGAAAAGTACACCTAGGCTAGCCAAGATCGAATCGACATTTGATGTCGTGAAGGAAGCGGTAGCCACAGCATATTATAAAACAAGGAGTGTGCATTCTATGGATAAAAATGCTTCCAAGAAATACCTCAAGAATGCGACAATAGAACAGTTGATCAATGTATTAAATAATTTTTCGCAGATACCTATTCTATCGGACGAAGTATTTACACACCAATCACAACGCTATGACTTTGATTTTCCGAATAATTTATATGAACTCACATCAGAACAGCTAAAAGAATACCTATTATCTTACGGCTTTGAGGTGGCGGAAAAAGAACGTCTATTGCCTATCGTCACATTCACCGATCGCTACTAGTGGTAGAAATATCATGAGGCCCTCCGCCTGAACAGACGGAGGGCTTTTTTTCTTTTTTCAATTATCAAATACCGTACATTTTGCATAAGTTTACGACCGATTAACTGATTTAAGGATCTTTAGGCATATAGAATATGCGCAATACTTTATACGAAACAAATGAAGATACACTACTGGCCGATCTTTCTAGTGGGCTGTCTAGTGCATTGGAGTATATCTATATGGAGTTTCAGCCAGCCTTGGTCTTTTTTGCAGGTAACCTCTTGCAATCAGATACCATCATGCTGGCCGAAGAATTGGTGCAGGATAGTTTCTTGAAGCTGTACCAGCGGCACGACAGATTCCAAACCCTCAATTCACTAAAGGCCTTTCTTTATATTACCACCCGTAATGCCTGTTACAACCATCTCGAGAAGCAAAAGGTGCGGGCGCGGCATTTGCAGGATTATGTGCATGAGTATAGTGATATGGAGCACAGTATCCTGTTAGAAATGATGCATACCGAAACCGTGCGTGAGCTTTTGCAGGCGATCGATACCTTGCCTCCACAATGCAAAGCCGTCATCAACATGTTGATCCATGAAGATAAATCGTATGCCGAAATTGCAGAGGCGCTCGGTGTTACGGTGAGTACGGTCAAGAATCAGAAAGCACGTGCCATCTCCTTACTGAGAGGTAAGATCTCGGGCGTGGGTATTGCATTACTATTACTTTCGATATAAAAAACCGACGACTCTTATTTAGCTCATTTACAGGTTTAGCAGTTCTTGGATAGCCTTGGTAGATAAACACGTTCAAAAAAAATCAAAATCCTTTAGACGCTTATCGGATTTTCCGGTTTCTATTAAAACAGCAAAGGTAATATGGAAAGTCAGGAATTCGATAAGAGCTATTATATCACAGGATTGATCCGACGTAAAATCCAGCAGCAGCCTCTCTCTCCACAGGAAGAAGAGGAGCTGCATAAATGGCGTCACGAATGTGCTGAGAATGGATCTTTTTATGAAAGGATACGTAATGAGAGGGAGCTTGCACAGTCGGTGAACCGCTATCTGGCTACCGATACCGCGCAACGATGGACGGAATTCCATGCGCAGCATATCCAACGGAAAGATAAGATACGGCCTATGTGGCAGGCATGGTCTGCTGCGGTCTTGCTGTTGGCTATCAGCATAAGTGTGTTGTTTTATTTTTATAAACGTGATGCCAGCAATTTTTCAATTGGTAGGGACACCTTAGTTAACCACGATCGTATGCCATCGCCTGGTGGCAATCGTGCCATGTTAGTCTGGGAAGATGGCAGCAGTATCGAACTGAGCGGTAAACATTCAGGTCTTATCGTAGGCAAGGAGCTGGCTTATGAAGACGGATCGCAGCTGTCTGAGGCTAAGACAATATACGCGACATTGAAGACCCCAAAAGGAGGGCAATATCGGGTCGAACTCCCAGATGGCACGAAGGTCTGGTTGAATGCAGCTTCATCACTTCGGTATCCGACCCGCTTTGACGGCGATCAACGTAAGGTAATGCTTAGTGGAGAGGCCTATTTTGAGGTCGCACATAATCCGAAGCAGCCTTTTATCGTGGAAACCGCGCGCCAGCACCTAAGTGTGTTAGGTACCGTATTCAATATCAATGCCTACGAAGAAGAAGAACAGACTACAACGACGTTATTGGAAGGGAAAGTAGCCCTCCAATCCAGAGCCAAAATGGAGAAATCTGTCTTCTTGGATCCAGGGAAGCAGAGTATATTGTTGGCCGACGAATTTAAGGTGACAGCTGTTGATAAGCAGGAAGCTGTAGCCTGGAAAGAAGGTAAGTTTGTGTTCAACGGTTCGGATATTTATGCGGTCATGCGGCAGATCGAAAGATGGTATGATGTGGAAGTCGTGTATGAGGGGGATATGGCTAGTGTATTATTTACAGGCTCGCTATCCCGATTTGCAGACATAGGTACGGTAGCTGAAAAACTGGAATTAACCCGGGAGATAAAACTAACTATACAGGGAAGGAGGATTACAGTGAGGAAGAGATAAGCGAAAAGTGTGTGTATTTGCCTATGGGACAGAAGCCGGAGGTGTTGGAAGCACCGCCGGCGATGTCGGGCAAAGCATACAAATAGTTTTACGACGTATTAATATTTTTTAACCTAACAATCAAATATATGGATAATTATCATTATGCAGTACGCATGATGCAACTGACCAACGAAAATTTTAAATATTGGATAATGCGGATACAATTGATCACTTTCTTTATTATCGCCGTACTGAGCCAGTTAAGTGCAGCCTCCGGCTATGCGCAACATGTGACTATCCGCGTGCAAAAGCAGTCGCTGGAAATCGTATTGAAAGAAATTAAGAAGCAATCAGGGTATGATCTACTGTATAACCCTTCGGTACTTTCGCGAAATGCAGAACCGGTTACTATGGCCACAAGCGACGGTGAACTAAAAGCCGTTCTTGATGAAATATTCCAGGAACAACTACACTTAGAATATGTGATTAATAAAGACATCATTGTCGTCAGGCTAAAGGAAATGTTGAGTAAAACAAAGGCATTGGAGCCTGAACAGCAACAACCTATCCGCGGTCGTGTGACCAATGAAAAAGGGGAGGCCTTGGTAGGCGCATCGGTCTATGTGCTCGACGCAGAAGGAAGGCGTACAACAGCGCAGACCAAGACCGACGAAGAGGGGTATTTTGAATTGCCACAGGAACAGGTCGGCACGAAGCTGGAGGTTGCTTATCTAGGATATACTGCACAAAAGCTTCTCGCCCGATCGGATATGGGATTGATTTCTTTGAAGCCTTTTTCGGCAGAGGTGGATGAAGTAGAGGTCGTTTCTACAGGATACCAAAAGATTTCAAAAGAAAGAATAGTAGGCAGTGTGGATGTGTTGGATCAAAAGCTGATCGACAGATCGGTTTCCTCCAACATACTGTCGCGAATAAATGGTCTCACCACAGGACTGCAACTGCCCAAAATTAATAGCAACGAGGGGGGCAATCAGCCTGAATTTACGATCCGTGGCAAAAGCACATTATTCGCCAATGCGGAGCCGCTGATCATTGTAGATGGTTTTCCATATGATGGTGGGTTAAGTAGTCTTAATCCAGCTGATATCGCCTCGATCTCGATTTTGAAAGACGGAGCGGCAGCTTCTATATGGGGGGCTCGCTCTGGCAATGGTGTAGTAGTTATCAGTACTAAACAGGGCAGTAAAGACCGACTTTCCTTATCTGCCGAAGTGATCCAGAGCATTGCTGATAAACCTGATCTCTATTATAGCAAATCCATATCGAGCAGTGATTTTATTGACGTGGAGAAGTTTCTCTATGAGAAGGGGGCTTACAACGCTCGCTTGAAGACAGGTTACCAGCCCGTATCGCCGGTGGTGGAGATATTGGATAAAATGAGCAAAGGTCAGTTATCAGATGAAGTGGGAAATGAAATTATAGATGCTTATCGCTTAAAAGACAGTCGTATACAGCGATTGAAATACTTCTATCAGATACCACTTGAACAACAGTATAATCTAGCGATTTCAAGACCTTTTAAGGACGGCAGTTTTTATATTTCGGGCGGTCTCAATCGACAGGATCAGGCAACGAAATATTCCAAAAATGAGCGCAAGACCCTCCTGATGAAATACGATCAACGATTTCTGAATGATCGGCTCAACTTTTTCTTTCAGACCAATCTGACAGATACAAGAACGCAGAGCGCACAGAATAGCCCGTCAATGTATCCCTATGAGGAATTGGTCTCGGCCGATGGCAGCCCAGTGCCAGTAACAGGTAGTATGCGTAATAGCTATGTAGATACAGTAGGCAATGGGAACCTGCTCGACTGGCACTATAATCCATTAACAGATCTCGGTAAAGGGATGTCTACCAGTTTGCTGTTCAATCTGCGGCTTAATGGTGGTATAGATGCCAAGATCTTCCCATTCCTGACGGCCAGTGTAAAATATCAATATACAAAATCAATGGGCGACGACCTCATGCGCTATGCGGATGATTCTTATTATGTGCGCAATCTGGTCAATACATACACGAGATACGATAACGCTACAGGTAAATATGTACAGCAGATACCCGTCGGTGAAAATTTGACGATCAATCACTTACGTGGCACTTCGTATCTATGGCGTGGGCAACTGGCTTTGGATAAGAGGATCAACAAAGACCATCATATAACAGCGCTAATGGCGATGGAACTGTCGGATGCCAAGAGTGAAGTTGATAAGAAGCAGCTGTTTGGCTATGATTCGTCGACTGCAACGTCAGCGACAATAGATCATATCAATGCCTTGCCGCGCATCTATGGGGGCAGTCAGGTCATCAACGACGGAAATTATCAGGGCTGGCATGTGGACCGTTACCGTTCGTATCTGTTAAATGCTGCCTATAGTTACAAAAGCATTTATGACGTATATGGAAGCATCCGTAGGGATGAATCTAATCTATTTGGTGTAGCGACCAACCAAAAAGGGGTGCCGCTTTGGTCGGTCGGAGGTGCCTATAATGCCAAGCAGGGGTTGTTCAATACCGTTAAATGGTTGTCTGAACTACGCGTGCGCTCTTCGTATGGGGTACAGGGAAATGTCGATAAAACAATGTCGGCATGGCTGACAGCTAGGTATGAAAATTTTAAAAATAGCTACCAAAACATATTTGCGACCATTGTCAACCCACCAAATCCATCGCTGCGCTGGGAGAAGACTAAGGTCATTAATATCGGGCTTGATTTCGGAGTTTTGGATCAGCGTGTTGTCATGCATATTGACCGTTATTGGAAAAATGGAAAAGACCTGATCGGTAATGGGGAGATTGCTCCGCAGACTGGATTGACGCAGTTTAGAGGGAATGTAGCAGATACCCAAATTGAGGGATTCGATCTGTCGGTGACAAGCAAGAATCTGGTGGGTAGATTTCAGTGGCAGTCGGTGTTCAATTTCTCCAAGGCGAAAGATAAGGTGGTTCGCTATCTGATCAAGCAGGCGAACAATTTTAGCTATATGGCCACCAATTACCTCAATCCTTACGAGGGGTTTCCGCAGACTGCACTTTTCAGCTTTCCTTATGCAGGACTGGATAATGAGGGAAATCCAATTGGGTATTTGGACGGGGTGGAGAGCAAGGACTATAGTGCCATTCTCAATAGTAAGGACATGTGGAATATGAAATATCATGGCCCTCGTATACCGCCTTTCTTTGGCTCCTTCAGAAATAACTTTAGCTACGGCCGGTTTTATGCCAGTTTTAATACGATGTTTCAGTTTGGCGGTTACTTCAGACGGTTATCACTGAGCAATACAGCACTTTACAGCGCAACCACAACCGGAGCTTCGATCTACGATTATGACAAACGTTGGCAGCAGCCAGGTGATGAGGCTCTAACGAATGTGCCTGGTTTAATTTATCCCGCGAATTCTGCCCGTAGCAATCTCTTTGCTTACAGCGATGTTTTAGTGGAGAAATCCGATGTGATCCGATTGCAGGATATTCAGATCGGAGCGCGTATTCTCGATCATACCAAATGGATAAAGTCACTGGATATGACTTTTGTGGTCGACAATGCCGCTATTCTCTGGAGAGCGAATCCGTTTGGCTTAGATCCAGCTGTGTTTCAGTCAAGTTTCCCAACACCGAGGCAGTTTAGCCTACGAATAAGAACTACTTTTTAAAATCTTAAAATCTGATTAGTATGAAATTAAAGATATTATTATACCTCGGACTTATATTGCTTTGCTATGGTTGTTCAAAGTCTTTTTTGGAGGAAAAACCTGATGCTGACATTGTAAATCCAAAGACTTTAGCGGACTGTAGAAGCCTGTTGGAGAATGATGGCAGACTAGGGATAGGGCTCAATTTTTCCTTTCCTTCTTTGGGGCAGCTAGCTTCGGATGAATATTATTATGATCAATCCACTTGGCAGTCCACTGTATTTGTGCAGGAACGCAATGCTTATGTCTGGGCAGACGATATCTACGAGGGAAATCCGCAGATTGCAGAGTGGAACAATTGTTATTACGCCATTTATATCTGCAATGTGGTATTGGATGTATTGAAGGATATCGACTTAACGGTTGCCAATAAAGCGGAATATAACGATATCAAAGGAACGGCATTGTTTTTTCGTGCGATATGGAATTTTGCTCTTGCGGAGACCTTCTGTCTACCTTATGATAAGAGAACGGCCACCAATGAAATGGGTATTCCGTTGCGATACTCGCCAAACATCGATCAACTGCTGCAACGGGCTTCGCTCGAGCAGACTTACGCAGCTATTTTGGATGATTTACAGCAATCACTCGGATTATTACAGTCCATTACGCCTTCTAGTTTTAGGAATCGTCCCAACCTCGCGGCCGCCAATGGGATGCTGGCTCGTATCTATCTGGTGATGGCTAATTATGAACAGGCGCTAAAGTTTGCTAATGCATCTGATAAGGCTTATCGTGTGCTATTGGACTACAATCAATTATCACGGGAAGAGGATGCTGTATTTGATAGAAATAATGCGGAGGTCTTATTTATGTCTACTCAGAGGGGCTATCTTTCAACTGCCACTGGTCGGTTAGCTCCAAATACTTTTGTGGATTCTGCGCTCATCGAATTATATCACCCGAAAGATCTTCGACTTGAGGCATTTTTTACTTTTAATAAGGCTCGAAAAGCGAATCGAAAAAGTTTATATGCGAGTGGTTTGAGTACGTCCAATTGTTTCAATGGTTTGGCAACTGACGAAGTGCTATTGATTTTGGCAGAATGCCATGCAAGAAAAGGAAATCTCGATGAAGCTAAACAGCTGCTTGAAAATCTCTTCCGTAACCGTTTCCCTAAAACGGATATTCCGGTCGTTAGCTTCAGGAATGCAGATGATGCTGTTCAGCAGGTACTGGATGAGCGGCGCAAAGAACTCTTATTCCGAGGAATGCGCTGGTCGGATGTCCGTCGCCTGAATGTCGAGGGACGGAACATTCATTTTAAAAGAAAGTTGGTCGATAAAGAGTATCTTCTTGAGCCAAACAGCTTGAAATACGCCTTTTTATTACCGATACAGGAAATACAATTCAGTTCATTAATACAAAACAAACGATAATATGAAAACAATGAAATTTAGCTTAAAACTAAGCATATTGATCTGCTTAGGAATTTTCGCAATGCAGCATGTATATGCAATGCGGAATGGGGATGTTGTAAATGAGGATAGCATTCAAATGGCATATCCTTTTGAGCTTAAGGATAAAGATGGTAAACTGGTGCGGATGGAAGATTTTAGAGGAAAAGTGGTCGTGCTGGATTTTTGGTTCAAGGGTTGTGTTCCATGTATGTTATTAGGAGAGCCTTTAGGTCAGATTAGAAAGTATTATCAGTCAAATCCAGAGGTTGTCTTTATCGATATCAATTTGGATGATAATGTGGATTTTTGGCTAAATAGCTTGAAAAATGGCGGAACGGTGCAAAAAAAGCGACGTCATTATACCGATTCATTATCGATTTCGGTATCAACAGCACCGGCAGGATTTGATCATGAAATAACAAAATATTACAAATTCAATGGCGTCCCTACATTAATCATTATAAACAAAAAGGGGGAGATCTTAGAAAGAAATCCCCCTCGTCCATTGTCTGAAAAGAATGGAATAGAATCAATTGGATCTTTAAAATTTAAGATGCTTATCAACGAGTATCTATTGTCCTCTTCAAAGAAATCTAGGGCGCAGTAGCAAATTCTCCATTGAATTCCCCTTGATCAATCTCTATAAAAATCGTTTTGCTGCAGACGACATAGCAAGAGTCAATTTTAATAATAGTAATGATGCCATTCAACAGGTGTTGGATGAGCCCCGTAAAGAACTTCTTTTTCGGGGTGTGCGCTGGTCAGATGTCCGGCGGTTAAACGTTTTATTACCTATGCAGGAAATACAATTCAGTGGATTAATACAAAATAAAAGATAGAATATGAAAACAAACAAATGGATATTATTTATGCTAGGCATAATGATCTTTTTAACAGGGATTACAGTTCAAACAGTATCAGCAACAGTAAAATTGGAGGCAACACAGCTTGATAGTTCGATGGCTTATCCCTTTGAATTAAAGGACAGGAATGGAAAGCTTATACGCATGGCGGATTTTAAAGGTAAAGTAGTCGTGATCGACTTTTGGATTAATCGCTGTGCACCTTGTTTGGCTTTGTCAGAACCGTTAGCCAAGATAAGAAAATACTATGAATCCAATAAAGACATCGTTTTTATTGACATCAATCTGGATGATGATGCCGACATATGGAAATATTGTTTGGATCATGGTGATGTTCAGAAGAATAGAACTCTTTATTATACCGACTCTTTATCCATTTCTTTAAGCACAGCTCCAGCGGGTTTTTATCATCCAATCACAAGTTATTATAACATGAAAGGAGTACCCCGTTGGATCATAATCGGTAAAGAGGGAGAAATCATAGAAAGAAATCCCCCTAGGCCGTTGCCTGAAAAGAATGGTATAGAATCTGCTGGGTCGCTAAGATTTAAAGCGCTTATCAACGAATATCTGCTATCCAGTTCAAAAAAGGCTAAGGTACGGTAGCAAAATCGCCATCGAATTCTCCTTGTCTTACAGGCTGTGGAGATGGTGCTTGGTTTTGCGAGATAGTCAATTCATCGCTTTCAATTCTCCAAAGACAGGTGTTCGGTGTTGTAGGCTGGCACTCACCGCTGGATTCGTCTACCATACGGTATTCGCTGCCTGCGAATTCACTAACCGCTACTAGTGCTAAAATAGTTGTGAGGTATTCTGTCTATTCAGGCGGAGGGCCTTTTTGCTCTTAGCACCTAACGCCTGTTACAACCATCAGCAAAAGCAATGTACTTTGTATGATATCTTTAAGCCGGCAAGACTGATGCTCCACGGGCTTGCTCCCGATAAATGGGGATCCTAGCAAATAAACACTCGCAAGAAAGAATTATTATCCTTATAAGAGCTAAAAATACACATATCTCTACAGAACAAGCGATATGTCATTTGAAACACTGCTGAGTACCAATCCCGCCAATGCCCACAATACAGCTTGGAGAAGTTGTTCTTACATCGGTCGGTTATCAAAAACAAGGACTGATAGAACATCATATCCGAAAAATCGACAACCGGACAACAACGTACAAGATTTCTACACTGGTCTCTGTGGAAACTCTGGATCGGCAGGCGAACCGTATATCTATGCTCCAAACCCATACAGGTATACCGTGTACCCATCTAGGTATACCACGCACTCATACAGTTATGCCGTGTACCTATACAGGTATGCTGCGCAACCATACAGGTATGCTGCGCAACCATACAGGTATGCGACGCTACCGTACGGTTATGCCGTGTGCCCATACAGTTACGCCACGTAACCATACAGTTATGTTGTGTACTCATCTAGGTATGCCGTATACCCATATAGGTAAGCCAAGCAACCATACGGGTTAACCACGATACTATATGTCTACGGGGAAAACCCATAGGCACCGTTCCGTAAAGTGTGTAAACTTGATTTATTTGCAATAAAGGGGGAGTATCACATAGGGACAGCGTGCAGCGATAGTTTGGCCAGTACGCTTGAAAAAAATAAAGTAGAATAAGTCATTTGTTGGTACGGTCAAATAAAATTTTTGAAATTAACTCACTAACTTGTTGTTTTTGGGAAAATAACTGGCCGGCACGGATAATTTCCTCCAAAATTGGTACTTCAAGCAGAAATAGACGAAAAGGAGTTGCTTTTGAAAATGCAGGAAGGGAATCATTTGGCCTTTGAAAAGCTTTATTTGACTTACGCCACATCTATCACCTCGCATCTGCTCTATCTCCTAAAATCGCCCGAACTGGCCAAAGAGGTAGCACAGGATACATTTACCGCGGTATGGGAGCATCGCTCTCGTATCGATCCGGAGCGTTCTTTTAAGTCTTATCTCTATAAGATCGCTACGAATAAGACCTATAAACTGTTTCGCAAAGCGGCTTATGATCAGGCTTACCTGGCGCATCTATTACCGATCATCGAGGAGGGATATAACCCGATAGAATCGTATATCTACCAGAAGGAAAATGAACACCTGCTACAGAAGCTGCTCCAGCAAATGCCTGAAAAACAGCGACAGGTGTTTATCCTGTTCAAATTGGAAGGATATTCGTACAGACAGATAAGCGAACAGCTTGGGATTTCGCACAGTACGATCAATACCCATATCAACCGGGCCAATCAATTTTTAAAACACTACCTACTAAGCCACCCTGAATATTTGCCGGTGATATTTGTTGCCTTGACGAATTTTTTTCATCAGCTGTAATTTTTTTTCATGTCTTGTCATTACTTTCTATGCGTCATGGGTATTACCTATGACTAACAGCATATGTTTTGAAAGAACAAGACCAACATATCAAACGACTGTTTCGGAAATATCTGGACGGTTCGTACACGACCGAAGACTTGGAGCAGCTGCTCAGCTACTTTAAGGCTGACGATCCCAAGCTGCTTAAGCAGTTGATATACTGGCAATTTGATGAATATATGTCCACACAGGTGGACGGGGTTGAGGTGCAAAAGATCGTTGAAGAAAATCATCGGGCCATCATGCAGGGTATCGTGCCGAAGCGTAGGTCTTTTCGTCTATGGCGCACGATTTCTGCAGCGTCAATTGTCCTTGTGACCCTCGGTCTGTCCCTGTACTGGTATACTGGTAGAGAGGCAGTTGATACACCGTTGTTGACCAGTGACTTTGGGGGGTGACGTGGTGCCGGGGGGAATAGGGCATATATCACCTTTTCCAATGGGCAAAGGCTGGAGCTGGATTCTGCACAGTCCGGACTGACGAGCAAGGATGGACAGCATGTATACAGCGACGGCAGCAAGCTGACTGATTCCGATAGCCCATATGCGTTGGTCAGCACTCCGATAGGCGGCACTTTTCGGGTGACACTGCCTGATGGCACGAAGGCTTGGTTGAATGCCTTGTCTTCCATTCAGTATCCAGCTGCATTTGACGGAAAGGAAAGGGCGGTCAAGGTGACTGGGGAGGTGTATTTGGAAGTTAGCCCCGATAAGAAAAAGCCTTTTATCGTTCGTTCCGAAGGACAGCGCATTGAGGTGCTGGGCACGGCATTTAACGTGCGGAACTATAACGGACGATTACGACCCTGGTGCAAGGGAAGATCGCGCTACAGGCGGGTCCAAACCCTAAATCGTATGTGTTGAATGCGGGCGATCAGGCCTTGTCACATGCTGATGTGGTATCTGTTGCTAAGGTGAATGCGTCGGATTTTACAGCATGGAAGGAGGGTGTTATATTGACCCGTGATGCGAGCCTACAGGAAATCTGTGGGGAGCTAGAACGGTGGTATGATGTGAAATTTGTATTTCCAAACGGGTTTAAAAACTATGGCAAAGCATTTAACAGTATAAACCGGTCAGAGATGCTGTCTGCCGTATTGATTGCATTGAAAAATACGTATGAAGTCGATTTTGTGATAAAGGGAAAGGAGGTGATCGTGAGATAAAGCTTTAATTTCATTTTTTTAGTTTGTCCGGAAAAAACAAAAACCGCCCTATGCTTGCAACATGCGGGCGGCGAATGTCGGACGATTAATAAGGATTCTCAAACAATATTAATAACCAACAATAACAAAAGTAATGAATACAACCATGAATAGCAATGGTATGCCGTCGGGATTACGGTCAGTTTTCGAAGTCAAGATACCTCGGTAAAACTTAATAAACCACAAAGCTATATTAGAAATGCAAGTAGATCGGCAGGTACATATCCTGCTGTTGCGGCGGAGCTATGCCGTAGACGGAACGAATGGTACACTAACGTATCGGGGCAAAAACATTTGCCATACGATAGAACTACCCGATAGAGTGAATGCCAAGCGCGTAAGCTGTATTCCCGAGGGGCGCTACAAGCTGACGAGATACTATTCGAAGCGCTTTCCCAATGCTATTGGGGTTTCACAGGTGCCTAACCGTTCGGGCATTCTCTTTCATGCCGCCAACGATGCACTTAGCGAATTGCAGGGCTGCATAGCACCGGTAACGACGCTAACAGGCGCTGGTAGAGGATCCGAGAGCAATAACGCCCTGAATGAACTCAAAGCCTTGGTAAACTGCCTATGGGATATGGGCGAGGAGGTGTATTTGTTGGTCAAGTGAGGGAGGTTACAAGGTTATATAGTTACAAGGTTGGGAAGTTAAAGGGAAAGCGAAACCGTAAAGAAGTGAAATCGTAAAGGTTTTGTCTTTATAACCATCATAACTTCATAACCATCATAACTTAAAATTAAATGAACAAAATCATAAAAAAAATAAGCCAAGCGGTGCAGGTGTTGCTGCTGGCTCCAATCAAGCTACCGGCAAAGGCGCTGAATATTATTAAATATGTAGCCGTAGGACTAGGCATACTGGAAGCTATGACAAGCGAGAAGGAGGAGGAAGAACCTGTCCCGAACTCACTTGGGGAGGAAGGAGTAAAGTGATATTAGCACGTCACCTCGACCTTGTGGAGAGGTCTACAAACTGTATAGGATTAATATATAGCTTCTAGATATCTCCGCTTCGGTCGATATGACGACATAGTTTGCAAACCGAGCTTGCTTTGTCGTTATACTCTCCGATACTCGGAGCAGGCCTCCGCAATGACGACTTGATAACATAATCACCCCGATGAAAAATCGAGACAGGTACGATAACTTGTTAACAACAAAGACAACGAAAACAAACGAAATACGTGCAGGTACCTTAGGTGGTACTTTATGCAGCATCTGTGCGTCTATTACCCTTGGAGATCTATTGCAGACCGTGATTATGGCGGCTCTAGGTACACTAGTGAGCTACGCGATGTCACGGCTATTGGAGCGAAGGAATAAAAGAGAACGTTAAAATAAGCGCTAGCTAAATTCAGAACGCCTGAGGGGATAAGCCTCAGGCGTGTTTCCGTTATGCTGATGGTCAAGTTTACGGTTTTTTAGTTATTGAGACAGTATGTGTATTTATTGCCATTTTATTCTTTCACTTTACGAAAAGGTTGCATTTTAAGGTATGTAGCCGAACGTAAAAAACATTTTAACGGATCTTAAAGGTACTTCTTTAACCTCGGTCAATAGAATTGGCATGTCCTCAATGAACTGAATGTCGGTACTAATTATATCTATACGGCCGTACTCTGTATTTCCGTTGCTAATTAGATAGAGACGCCTAGGTTTATCTAATTTATCCCCGGTTGGCGGGAAATAATATCTTCGTGAAACAGGCCATCTAGCGAGTCTACCTCACGGTTTATCATCCATATCCATTTCTTTTTGGATAATGTGAGCGCCTGTTCTGTCGGGGAAGACTCGGTTGACTTAGCTGTCCGAGTATTCGCTGATGCAAAATGGGCAAAAAGTAAAATGTAAGTTAAGGTACTTAGAATGTATAGTGTCTTCTTCATTTGATTAAATGGACTTCAATTGTTTGTTGTTTTCTACATTCCGAAAGAAATGTAGTGGGTTTTGAAACAAAAAAACAAATTTAGCCCAGTGGTTTTCTCACTAAGGGACTTAAAGCGAAAAAGAGCAAGGTAAAGACGAAACGATATTCTTGTCGAGGACGATTATTGATTTTCCATAAGACTATGGCGATGTCGCTGCGCTGTGTTGAGAATTTGCTTCGGAAAAGCAGTCTATCTTTTGGAGTCGGGGGATCTTCTTATAACCTCAGAGCTCGGACTTGCTCATAGTTCTATTTGTTAATAGACAAAGTGAGTCAGGAGCAGGAAATTTTGACGTATAAAGAAATAAATCCTACTTATTTGGATTTTTGCTTAAATTTTTGAATAAGTATTACATTGATTTACTGTCTTTATGGGCTTTATATGTTATAAAAATAAATTTAAAATTATTTCTTTTCTATATTATAATTCATACATTTACATATGTAGTACATATTTATTGCTACTGTATAACTTAAATTATATGCAGAATAATACTCAATTTAAAGGTTTGTGGCCTGCGCTATTTACTCCGGTAGGTCCTGGAGAAAGGCCTAATTATGATCAGCTAAATAAGTTGGTTGAGGTTTTGATCGCGCAAAATGTAGATGGACTTTACGTTCTGGGCTCGACGGGTCAGGGTGTTTTGTTTGACGAATCGGAGAGGAAGAAGGTTTTGGAAGAGGTATTATCCACCGTTGCTGGTCGTGTACCGGTAATGGTGCAAGTGGGGGCGCTGACAACTCAAAATGCTGTTAAACTAGCGGAGCATGCGGGGCAGGCAGGCGTGGATGCTATTTCGTCGGTAGGGCCAATATATTTTGGCGGCGGCCAGGATATGGCTATCTATCATTACAATGAGATAGCCAAAGCGGGAGGGGTGCCATTCTTTCCTTATCAATTAGGGAATAACTCTATACCTGGATCTGTGGCCGATTTTATAGATAAAATACGACGAGTACCGCATATAGCAGGTATGAAATTGACAACAGGGAATCTTTTAGAAATCAGTAAAATAAGATCGCTGTCTGAAGGACAGTTGCACTTATTCTCGGGCGCCGATGAACTGATGTGTCAGGCATCCTTGTCAGGCACGGTAGGGGCAATAGGTACTTTTTACAATCTGTGGGGAGCTGAATGTAAATGGGTATTAGAAAGGTTTAAAGCTGGAGATTTTGAATTGGGTTGCCGATTTATGTTGAGATTTCAAGAGATTATCGATCGCGTGCTACCTCATATCTGGACTTTTTTACAGGAAGCTATGTTGCAGAAACATCATATTGATATCGGTCAAACGGTTTCTCCTTTAGGGCGGGGGCAAAAGGAATGGAATAAAGATGAAGTTGCAGCGATACTACATTCGTTAGATACAGTTATGTAAAAGACGATTGCTTTGATTTATAATAACCAATAAATAATAATAGCTTATGATAATAGATTGTAATTTTTCAAGAATCGCAATTTCTGCATGCTTGATTTTCACATCAGCTGTCTCTTATGCTCAAACGCAGGTGAAAGGACGGGTGGTGGATTCTGGAAATACCAGTATAGCAGGCGTTACGATAACGGAGGTTGGGACAAATAATGTAGTCTCAACCGATGGAGGAGGTAATTTTTCTATTCGGGTTTCATCGCCCCAAAGTAAATTGCGTATATATTTTTTAGGTAAAGAACCGCAGGAAGTTGTGGTCGGAACAAGAACCGATATGCAGGTGACTCTTCAGAATCAAAGCCAAAATGTAGAGGAGGTTTTGGTTATTGGTTACGGTACGCAGCGTAGAGAGACATTGACCACTTCGGTAGCCAAATTGGATAGAAAAGTACTTGAAAATGTACCGTATGCAAATGTGGCGTCGGCTATGCAAGGGACATTACCGGGGGTGAGGGTGCAGACGACTTCCGGGCAGCCGGGGGCTACGCCACGCGTGATAGTGAGAGGTGGTACATCGATCAATAACCCAAATGGGGCTACGCCTCTTTACATTGTAGACGGTATTATCCGCTCTGACATCAATAATATCAATTCGAATGATATAGAATCTTTTCAGGTGTTGAAGGATGCAGCATCTACAGCAATATACGGTGCCCGAGGAGCCAATGGTGTCGTGTTGATCACCACCAAATCGGGCAAAGAGGGCGCTGTGCAGATTTCCTACGGCTATGATTTGGGATTCTCGAATTTGCAGGAGAAGTTTGGCTTGCTAGACGCAAAGGACTATATTTATTTCCAACGGATGGGGATAGCAGCTCGGGCTAGTCAGGATCCTTCTCAGCTTGCTAAATTATTGTTACCTACTACAGCAGGGACGGGAAATGATTTAACCAATAAGACAGCATTTACAACACAATACTTAACGGAAGCCAATAAGCATAAGCTAAATGAAGGATGGGAGAGTATGCCTGATCCTAATGATCCCTCAAAGACTATTATATTTAAGAATACTGATTTTCAGGATGTGCTATTTCATATTGGCGTAACCAATAACCACAATCTCACGGTTGCGGGTGGAAGTGAAAAGGCGAAGTTTAATTTGGGATTAGGCCATTTGGACAACCAAGGTATAGCGATATCTACGGATTATAAAAGGCTGTCGGTCAATTTGAACGGAGAGGTGCAGGCTACTAAAGATCTTTCCATATTTGGAAGGTTACTCTATTCAAATATGAAAAATAAACAGGTATTCGGTTCGGAAGGCAATATGTTTGGCCGTTCCTTGGCATTGGCACCTACGGCAAAGTACACCTTTGAGGATGGGACTCTTGCGCCGGGACTAAACAGTTCTATGGGTAACCCAGAATACTATGCGGGCACACAGGATGGGAAAAATAGTTTTGATAATCTATCCATTTCAGTAGGCGGTAAATGGGATATATTGCCCAACCTTAATTTTACCCCCCAGCTCTCGTTGTATCAGGTCACAGGAATGAATCGTTTATTTCAAAAAGCCTACTATAATGGTCCGACGCAATTTGTGGACTCCAGAGCAGCAAATGGTGGGTATACCAAATTAATGCAGTATCAGGCTGACGGTGTTTTTACCTACAATAAGAAATTTATAGAAAAACATGATTTGGAAGCTAAGGTGGGCTTTTCCTATTATCAGACCGAAAATAGTGCTTTGAGTGCATCCGGACGTGGAGCGGCAACGGATTTGATTCCTACATTAAATGGTTCCGCCGAACCGGTGTCCGTGTCTGGAACTGAATCTGATTTGCGTATTATGGGATACTTCTCTCGGTTGAATTATAATTACGATCAAAAATACCTATTATCTGTAAACATGCGTTACGATGGTGCTTCCAATCTCGGTAATAAAAAATGGGGTTTTTTCCCTGGGCTCTCTGTGGGATGGAATGTTCATAACGAATCCTTCTGGATGCCTATTGCGTCTGTGATGTCGGGTTTGAAATTGCGTGCGAGTTACGGCGTGAATGGGAATATAGGCATTCTAGGACCTTATGATGCACAGGGACAATATAGTGTAGGGGCTAAATATGCAGGTGCTGCGGCGATCCAAAATACCGTATTGTCTAATCCTGACTTAACATGGGAGGAATCTAAAACATTGAACTTTGGTGCTGATCTAGGTTTTTGGAATAATCGCATTAATCTATTGGTCGATGTGTATAGAAGAGAAACGGATAACTTGCTTACCAATATGTCTTTGCCACACTCTACAGGTTTCGGAAGTATATTGACGAACTTGGGAAGTTTGGAAAACAAAGGTATAGAATTGGACCTGTCTGCTAAAGTGGTACAAGGAGGTGATTTTTCCTGGGATATAGGCTTTAACGCAGCGAAGGTGAAAAATAAGATTCTAAAACTGCCTAATAATGGTGTCGAAAATAATCGTATTGGCGGTGATTATGTGTATGATCCAACACGTCAGGATTATGTATGGGTAGGCGGTTTGCAGGAAGGTGGTCGAATAGGTGATATGTATGTATACAAGCAGTTGGGGATATTTGCTACAGACGAAGAGGCGAAGAATGGACCGAAGGATACCATGGTGCCACTAAGTGATAAAACGAAGGTAGGTGGCGATGTAAACTGGCTAGATGTGGACGGTGATGGTACCATCGATTCCAGGGATAGGGTATATGTAGGTAATAGCTATCCGGTATGGACTGGAGGTATTTCAAGTTCTTTTAACTATAAAAACATAGGTCTTTCTTTCAGAATGGATTATACAACAGGCCATACGATCTACAACTATACCTTGGCAACAGCTGTCGGGCAGTTTCAGGGCGAGAATGGTCTGTCGACGGAGTTGCTGAATTCTTGGCAAAAGCAAGGCGATATAACGGAAATTCCTCGGATTTATTGGGCTGATCAGCAGGCGAAAAGCAACATATTTAGAGGTAACTCCTATTATTATGAAAAAGGAGATTATTTGAATTTGCGGGAGGTGACGCTAAGCTACGTCTTCAATACCGCTTTCTTGGAGCAGATGAAAATAAAACAACTGAGGCTTAATGTCTCCGGTAGTAACTTGCTGTACTTTACCAAATACAGGGGACTTAACCCCGAAGATGGCGGCACTGATAATGGTCGTTATCCGATTCCACGTACTTTTGTTTTTGGTGCAAATATTACATTTTAAGAAATTTTAGTCATGAAAATAACGTTAAAATATATAGGGATAGCGGTGGGGATGGTCGCTTCTTTTGTATCTTGTACAAAAGACTTGGAGTTGGATCCTATCAGCCAGATATCGGATCAATCTTTTTGGAAGACAGAAGGGGATGTGACGGGAGCCTTGAATGGTATGTATGTACGGTTGCGCTCACAGGCAGTGGGTAATTTATTCATGTGGGGCGAGGCGCGATCGGAGATGATGGATAGAAGTCTTGGAGGAACGGCTGATTATCAACTTTATTATTTAAATGAGCTAAACCGTTCGAACGTAGCGACAATATATGGTATGGGGTCTTCTACTTGGCAGGGGATGTATACCGTGATCCACGATGCGAATTTGCTGTTAAAACATGTTCCCCAGATCACTTTTGCAGTAGAGAATAACCAAAAGCAGGCCTTAGCAGAGGCGTACACCATGCGTGCATTTGCCTATTTTGTACTAACGAAAACCTGGGGGGAGCTGCCTTTGATAACTGTGCCTACGGAGGGGTATAATCCGGATGTGATCCTAAGGGAGAGGTCAAGCGCTCAGGATGTTATGAAATTGATAAAATCTGATATTGATGCTGCACAGAGTTTGTATCCTTCCAATGCCTTTAAAGCCGGACGAAATACTTGGTCCAAAGCGGCGCTAAAAGCCTTGAAAGCAGATGTATACCTGTGGTCTGCAAAGGTAATGGCAGGTGGCGAAGCTGATTTTCGGACCGCACTGGATGCGACTGTAGAGGTTGAAAAAAGTGATGTCGCTTTATTGGATAATTATGCTTCTGTATTTGATTATACAACCAAGGGAAATAAGGAAATATTAATGGCTTCTCATTTTCGGGATATTGAAGCTGTTGATAATATATATATGAACATGTATATAGAAAATACCTATATGAACAATACCACCGACCAGGCTACAAAGGACCGTATCGGTCAGGTAGGCGGATTTCCGTTTTGGACAATGAGTGCTACTGCACGTAATCAATTTACAAGCGATGATCAGCGGAAAGATGCAACCTTTATAGAAATTTATATCCCGAATAGCTCCGGTGGAACAAACTATTATGGATCTGTAGTGTCTAAATTTAATGGTACTATAGTAGGTGGTGTGCGGAGATTCTTGGATGATTATGTGATATATCGTTTTGCAGATGTACTATTGATGAAGGCAGAGGCACAGAATGGTTTGGGAGAAGACCCCTCTGAAGCTATAAATAAAGTGAGGAAGCGTGCGTATGGAGTTAATTATGTAAACCATACTTTTGTGAAAGGGACAAAAATATTCAATGATGAAGTCATATTAAAAGAGCGATTATTGGAATTGGCAGTAGAGGGAAAAAGATGGTGGGATCTGGTGCGCTTTGATAAGGCTTTCGATCTAGTGCCTTCTCTGGCGAATCGAAAGACGGATCGCTATTTATTGTTGTTTCCAATTTCTGAAACTACACTGAGTATCGAGCCTAAAGTAAAGCAAAATCCAGGGTACAAATAACAAAGAAGCCAGATGATAAGTCTGGCTTTTTTATTTTATTTGTTCAAAGTATTGCATTAAATGTTTATGCATACCTAATCGAAAATCTTCCGCCGTACCCTCACGTAGAATCTTCAAAAGAACTTTGTGCGATACGTAATTTTCATCTTCTTCTTGGCTTCGGATATGAAGATCATTCTTCATGTAGTCAAAGATGGGCATTAAAATCTTTTGAAATCGTTCAATAGTTTTATTGCCTGAAATCTGATATAGGGTAGCATGAAATTCGATGTCAAGTTTTAGTTTTTCGAGCTTATTGGTTGAGGCAGTTTCCTTCTCAATAATGACTTCCAGTTTCTTGAGATCTGCTTCGGTCTTGCGAAGGTATAGGAGGTCAGCAACACCCATTTCAATAACCAGTCGTAGCTCAAAAAATTCCTGCATGGTCTCTTGATCCAATAATTGAGGGTTGAGGACACGATTCATATTTTGAAGAACATCCGGTTGGGTGATAACCATACCCCGGTTTTTTCTAGACTCAATAATACCGAGAGTTTTAAAGCGTGTTAGTGCTTCGCGCATAGCTGTCCTGCTCACTCCCATGGCCTCAGCCAATTCAAGTTCCTTTGGAATAGCATCGCCAGGTTGAAAATTTTCATTACGGAAGTAATCATGAAGGTTCATTTCAATACGATCTACCTGAGTCATGTTTTCAATGGGTTTGATCCCCGATATTTTTGAGTCCTGTATCATGAGGCAAATATAAGTAATACTTATTTTATTGTGAAAAAATGTGTTATTAATTTGCTATACACTAACTATATGTATTTTTTTATTAAAAATATTTGGTGGTGTACTTTTAATTGTTTAGCTTAGAATAAATATGTAGTACATATGTATTTGTAGCAAAGGTGACATAATGGAATGTGCCTTCAGATTATTGTTGGAGGCGCCTTCCTATGACAGATATAAATCAAATTTAATCAAATGAAAAAGAAAACCTTATTTTATGTTGCAGCGGTAACCTTGTTTTCGACGTGTTTTATGCAGCCAACTGTGGCCCAAGACAATGTTGCGTTAAAAAACAATGTAGTGCTGAAATTGGCGCCTGGTGCTGGAAATCCAAGAAATAGCGAAGGATCCTTTGTTACGCTGAAGAACGGAAAGATCATGTTTGTGTACTCGAGATATACGTCAGGGAATGGTGGGGATCACGATCCAGCATATCTGGCTGCTCGCTACTCTTCGGACGGAGGAAAGACTTGGTCTAAAGATGATGTGACGATAGTCGAGCAGGAAGGGGATATGAATGTGATGTCCGTATCGCTACTTCGTCTGCAAAATGGACAGATCGCTTTGTTTTATTTAAAGAAAAACTCGGAGCAGGATTGTATTCCTTTGGTGCGGTTTTCTAAAGATGAAGGTAATACTTGGTCTGAGCCGGTGGTGTGTATAACTGATAAAAAGGGATATTTTGTGTTGAATAATGACCGCGTCATTCAGCTTAAAAATGGGCGATTGCTGATGGCTGTAGCACTACACCAGGTACCCGGTGGGAAGTGGAAAGATAGAGCGCAGTTGTTTAGTTATTACTCGGACGATCAGGGCAAAACCTGGAAGGCTGGTACAGAAGTCGACTCACCGAGTGATATCATTACGCAGGAACCTGGTGTGGTCGAGCTCAAAGATGGGCGCGTCATGATGTTTATCCGCGCTTCAGCAAATGCACAGCTAGTCTCATACTCAAGCGATAAAGGGCATTCATGGACGAGGGCGGTTAAGTATAATTTGAATTCGCCATTATCGCCGGCGAGTATTGAGCGTATACCGAGTACGGGTGACTTGTTTGCTATCTGGAATGATAATGATGGTTCAAAGCCGGCTATTAAGGGAAAGCGTACGCCCTTGACTATTGCTATATCTAAAGATGAAGGGAAATCCTGGCAGCATATTAAAAATATTGAGATAGATCCGGATGGATGGTATTGTTATATGGGGATTCATTTTGATAAAAAGAATGTCTTGCTAGCCTATTGTGCGGGTAGTCAGAAAGAAAAAACACATCTGGCAGTCACGGATATAGCCCTTTTGGCATTGAAGGATATTTATAAGAAATAACGGATGTACGGAAGGAAAAGTTTTCTTGTAGGGCTTGGCTCGTTACTGGGGGGCTTAGTGCTGACCAGTGGCATCGAGCCTAACTTTAGAAATGTATTGGAGGGATCTGACGAACGGCATGCTTTGCAAGCACTATTAGTACGTAAGGAGCCGGTAAAGTGGTTGTTTACGGGCGATAGTATTACCCAAGGGGCCAAACATACGCATGGCATGCGTTCGTATTCCGAGGTTTTTGCGGAGCGTGTCCGATGGGAGAAAGGACGCTCTAGGGATGCTGTTTTGAATTCGGCGGTCTCTGGTAATACCAGTAGAGATCTTTGGAATGATATGGATTGGCGCGTGAGCCAATATCGACCCCACGTCGTCTTTATTATGTTGGGAACGAATGATGCAGCCGACACTAAAGAGGTCTCAGTAGAGGAGTATATTAAAAATTTGGAAGCCTGTATCGGTAGAATACGATCCGAAAATGCGATACCTGTATTGATATCCCCACCTACGATTATTACTGAGTTGGCACAAGAGCGTAAGAATTTGCCCGACTATGTAAAGGCAATGATCAGATTGGTGGATAAGGAAAAGATCCTATTCATTGATAATTATACATATTGGTCGAAGGCGCTCCATGAGGAATATCCCGGTTTGGTGAACCAAAAATTTATGAATGATGCATTGCACCCGAATGGGTATGGTCACCAGATCATTGCACAGGTTATTTTTAGGTATTTGGGGATTTTTGATCCTAAAGACGCTACGTGCGGAGGAGCATATTATGAAGGGAAACACTGATTTGACTGTATATAACCTTGAATCGGGAGCCGCAGGACCTGTAGTACTGATACTGGCTGGAGTTCATGGTGATGAATATGAACCTATGTTGGCTGTGAAGCAGTTGAATGGTTTGCTTAAGGCACATCTGCACTGTGGCAAAGTATTGCTGGTGCCTATAGTAAATGATACTGCATACAGACATGCGAGTCGCCTAGGTGCGGATGGAAAGGATCTGGCGCGATGCTGCCCTGGTGACATCTCGGGTTCAGAGACGATGCGGGCTGCCGCTGCTGTATCAGCGCTGATACAGCAGTCGGATTATCTGATTGATCTGCACACCGGTGGACGATTGTTTGATATCTACCCCATGGCGGGGTATATGCTGCATGCAGATCCACAGATATTGGACAAGCAGCGAGAGATGGCGAAAGCATTTGGGTTGCCTGGCATATGGGGAACGGATACAAAGCCTAATGGACGTACGCTGTCGGTAGCGCGCGATGCTGCCGTCCCAGCCATATACGTCGAGTTTGGTGGGCCTGGGCCTATAAGGGATATCGTGATAACTAGCTATGTGCAGGGCTGTATGCAGGTATTAGAACATTTAGGAATGCTGAAACAATATACCGAGGCTATGTGTGATTGGGAGGGATATACTGCTTTTTTTAAAGAGGATAGTAAGCCGGAAAGTGGCTATTTGCAAGGTAAAATGTTAGCCAGCTGCGAAGGTGTTTTTAAAGTTAGCGTCAAGGTTGGGCAACGAATCGTGACAGGGCAAATGTGGGGGGAAATATGTGATCCTAAAACGGGCCTTGTAACACAGATTAAAGCAGAGTCGAATGGATTGGTATTGTTTGTAAGGAGCGAACCTTTTGTTAAAATAGGTGAATCATTGGGTGGAATACTTGAACTGGACGGGGAATAATTTATGGAAAAACGTGTGGCATTGATAACGGGCGCTGCTCATGGTATAGGATGGGCAATGGTAAACCGTTTTTATAATGAAGGCTATGCTGTAGGACTGGTCGACCTTCCTCAAACAAATATGAACAGCAAGGTCGCTGAATATGGATATACTGAGGATCATATTCTTTTGATTGAGGGAGATTTGCAAGAAGTAGATTTTTTACAGGAAATCGTAAATCGATGTATGCAAAAATGGGGTCGGATTGATGTTGTTGTAAATAACGCTGCCTGGCGTACTACAGATAGCTTGAGAACATCTTCCTTGGAGGTGTGGAATAAAACCTTGGCAATTAATGTGACTGCACCAGCATTTTTAGCTAAAATGGTTGCCGAAGCTCTCATTAAGCAAAAGAAGTCTTGTGTGTTTATTAATATGTCGAGTATCATGTCTGAGCTAGTGGCAGGATATGCATCGGCATATGTGGTCTGTAAAGGGGCTATGGAAAGTCTTACCAAGGAACTGGCCGTACTCTATGGGAGGCATGGATTTAGAGCGGTAGCTATAAGACCTGGAAATGTGAAGACCTCACTTAGTAGTGATTATACAGATGCTGGTGGAAATAACGTCAGCGCTAAACTGGTGGAGGAGATTGAAGATCGTACACCCGAAGGACGTTCGGCTAGTGCCAATGAAATAGCGGCTGTTGCTATATGGTTAGCCTCTTCGGATGCTAGTTTTATAACAGGAACTGCTATTACCGTAGACGGTGGATTGAGTAGTAATTTTAGTTCGTACGCGTCAAAGAGACGCCTAAAATCGGATGAGTTTTGAAAGGTATTTGGAGATACGCACATTGGATGCCAACTATCCATGTCGAAAATAGAATAAGCTTAGGGGAAGGAAATACACCTTTGCTAAAGTCAAAGAATATAGGTCCAATGTGGGGACTGGAACAGCTATACTTTAAGTTGGAAAATCTGAACCCTACCGGGTCTTACAAAGATCGATTTGCAGCAATGGCGGTTTCGAATGCGCTTGAACAGAAAAAGACATCTATTTTGGCGACTTCAAGTGGTAATACTGGAGCAGCCTTGGCTGCTTTTAGTACGGCAGCTAAGATGCCTTGTAAGATCATCATTGTAGACGGTGCGCCCTTTGGTAAGTTGCAGCAAATGGGAGTGTATGGTGCTGATCTGTTTATGGTGCGTGATTTTGGGATCACTGCGACCTGCACAACAGAGATCATGGAATATCTGAGTAAACTGGCATTAAAAGAAGGGATGAGCTTAGAGATCAGTGCTTTCTGCTACTCGCCAATAGGTATGCAAGGTGTTCAGACAATCGCATTTGAATTGGCCGACGAGCTGCCTGAAACCAAGTATTGCTTTGTACCTGCAGGTGGAGGTGGTCTTTTTCATGCGATGCAACGAGGATATGATACCTACGGAAAGATGAACGCAGGTTTTGAGGCGCCCACCTTGTATGTGGTACAACCTAAGGGAAATGATACCATAGCGACAGCTTTAAATGATAAAAGTACTGTTATGAAACCGCTGGCAAAAAGTAGGTCTTCAATAAGTGGGCTACAGGTGCCTTCGCTTTTGGATGCACAGGCTATCATAGATCGTAGCAGTAATCCCAATACAAGTGGGGCTCTAGTGGATGATGAAGAGGTGTATTACTGTCAGCAGATATTGGCAAGGAAGGAAGGCATATTCTGTGAGCCTGCGGGAGCAGTAGCGTTGGCAGGATTGGCACAGGCTATAAAAGACGGACGAATAAATAAAAATGAACCAATAGTATGCTTGATCACAGGCAATGGTCCGAAAGATCTGAAGTCTTTGGATAAAATCTATACAGCTGATGATTGTAACTATATTATGGATCTTCAGGAGTTGACACAAAGTATATTTAAATAGTAAAAGTTAATCGTATGAAAGAGTTTATACATGGCGATGGTGTTCCTACAAGTCACCTACCATTTTCACCGGCTGTAAAGTGTGGCGACTATATGTTTATTTCGGGACAGGCATCTGTAGACCTGGAGGGAAATATCGTGGTCGGGTCATTTGAAGAGGAATGTATCCGGTCCTTTGAAAATTTAAAAAGAATTATCGAGGCTGCCGGATATCATATGTCGGATGTGGTGCAGGTCAGGAACTATGTAGGGAGACAGGAAGATTTAACGGAGTTCAACCAAATATATAGAAGGTATTTTTCGACACCTTTTCCAACTCGGACGACTCTAATAGGATGTTTGGGTACTTTGCTGAAATTTGAGGTAGATGCCGTAGTATATATATCCTAAGCTGTAATGACAAAGAAAAGGGTAGCTATTGTCGGGCTTTATAATGAATCTAATACCTTCTGTAAGAAAGGTACAGAATGGAGTGATTTTGAAGACGGCCATCTTCTTGTGGGACGGGAGATTCTGGATGAATATGTTGATGCGTTTCACGAAATAGGAGGCTTTATAGAAGGAGTTATGGATAGTAACATGGAATTGCTTCCTGTTTTTTTCGCGGAAGCAACTCCTGGAGGTATTATTGGGAGAGAATGCTATGAAAGGCTGAAAGCTAGCCTGATAGAAGGTATTAAGTCTGTGTTGCCTCTGGATGCAGTCTATGTAGTGGCTCATGGTGCGGCGGTAAGTGAGACGGAGCGGGACATGGATGGAGACTGGCTCTCTGCTGTGCGTACATGTGTTAGAGATGATACCTGTATCGTTGGGTCGTTGGACCCACATGCTAACGTGAGCCAGAAGATGTTGGACGCTACAGATGCTTTACTAGCATACCGTACTAATCCGCATCTGGACCAAAGGGAGACTGGGCTCCGTGTGGCTATCTTGTTGCGCAAGATGTTATTTGATAATATGAAGATAAAGCAAGAGCTTATTCAATTTCCAGCATCCATGAGTATCGAACAGCAGGAAACAGATGTAGAACCCTGTCTGTCGTTGTACAGGGAGCTAAATGAAATCGTGAGCCGGAATGACGGATACGATATGAGCTTTATCTTGGGATTCCCTTATGCTGACGTGCTTGAGATGGGATCATCCATAGTTTTGCTTAGCGAGCGTGATGTAAATACAACGGGATTAAAAGATAAATTGAAAGCCTGTGTGGCGTCTTATTATGATCGTTTTGTGGGTGCTCGGGTAACTATTGAAGCGGTGCTGGATAGGCACTGGCAGAAGCCACTGCTCGTGCTGGATATGGGAGATAATGTTGGCGGCGGTGCTATGGGGAACAGTAGCTATGTGCTGGATAAAATGGAAGAACGCCATATTCAAAATGTATACTGCTGTATCTATGCGCCAGAACTAGTTTTAGAAATGGATAAACTGGCCTTGGGTACAGAGTTGGATATCAGCTTTTCAACATACAATCCGGTAAATGCTAAGGCGGCATATCGGGTGACATTGATGGATATCCAAGATGGGCGGTTTGAGGAAAAGGAACCGAGACATGGTGGACAGGTTCATTACGATATGGGGAGGGTGGCTTTAGTAAAGACCGCAAATAGCAATTGGATACTATTGACCTCCTCGCGTACGCCACCATTTAGTAGTAAACAATTAGAAGTATGTGCTGTACCCATAGAAAAACTAGAGTGGATTGTGGCCAAAGGTGTCAATGCTCCAATAGCTGCATTCAGTTCGATCTGTACTGAACATGTGAAAGTACACACACCTGGTGAATGTAGCGCAGATGCTACTCAGTTTAGCTATATCCATAGGAGGAGACCTATGTTACCTTTTGAAATAATAACAGACTGAATAATGATACTAGTCAACGATTTAAAGCTGAAAATTACTAAGGATATATGTCTGGATACGGAGTTTTATACGGAGGGGCCTGTTATCGATCGCGATGGAAATGTATATGTTACCAACCTGTTGGGGGGTAAAATACTAAAAATTGATTGTCTTCTGACAATGGATGAGTGGGGGGCGTGTGAGAGTCCAAACGGGCAGTATATATCGGCCGAAGGGAATCATTGGGTATGCAATACACTGGCCTCTAATATCCTGGTTTTTGATAGAGACGGGAAGTATAAGTATTGTGCCTATGACGGGACAAAGGGGAGTTTCAAAGTAGTTTCTCCCAATGATCTATGGGTTGAACCTGATGGTAGTTTCTATTTTACGGACTCGGTACGCGAATTGGGGCAGGTTGTATTTGTGGATCTAGCTGGTGAGGCACATTTGCTCTCTGCGGAGTTGGATTACCCAAACGGCATTGTACTGGACAAAGTTAATAATAGACTGCTGGTAGCAGAAAGCTACCAAAATAGAATACTTAGTATTGATTTAACAGAGAAAGGAGCAAAGCCTTCGGTGTGGTTGGATCTGCCTGTGAACAGTAATAGGCAGGAAATAGGTAATCTGCCGGATGGTCTGGCGCTTGACCAACAGGGGAATCTCTGGATAGCACATTATGGTATGGGAAGAATATATCGTGTGGATATTAGCACTAAAGAATGCTATGGATTTGACGTAGGGTTTCCGTTAAGCAGTAATATTTGCGCGCAGAATGGACGCTTGATATTAACAGGCGGAGTATCTGAACCTAAGGGAGGAAAAGTTAGAATGATATGGTATGCATAAAGGAGATAAAAAAATAAGTATTCCGCCCTTGACGATGGGTACGGTGGCTCTCGGGATATCCTATGGTGTTTTTGAAGATCAAAAGCGACCAGATACGAAGGCGAGTTTACGCATGCTTGAGGAAGCATACAAACAAGGGGTCACGTGCTTTGATACGGCGAGAGAGTATGGAGATGCAGAGGCTATCATCGGTGAATTTGCGGAACGATCGTCAGTAAAACCGTTAATTGTTTCCAAATTTAAGCTCTCGAATGAAGCGTTGAAAAATAAGGAGGTTGCCCTTCGAGAGGCCACAATAAGTTTGCGCAAAAGCTTAAAGGCCTTAAAGTTGGAGGCTCTTCCAGTTTTGTTATTTCATAATACATCTGATCTAGATCAAGAACAGATGATTCGATTGGTGCCGGAAATCCTTGAAAGATTTAAAAAGCAGGGGCTAATACGGCATGGGGGCTTATCCATTGATCATCCGTCTGAGCTAAAGAATGTTGTCGATATTGGCGCATTTGAGGTGTTTCAGGTTCCACTTAATGTATTCGATCAACGGTTAATACAAGATGAGGCTTGGGATCAGTTATGTAAAGCCAATAAAACGGTGATTGCCAGAAGTGTCTTTTTGAAAGGCTTGCTATTGCGGCAGCCTAATACATTGACTGGAAATCTTAAAGAAGCTAGTATTGCCTTGTCGGAACTACAGAGTTTGGCGGATAAAGCAGAAATGTCTGTCGCACAGTTTTGTTTTTCTTATATCCGCGATCTACCCGGCGTATCCAGTATCGTGTTCGGCGCTGAACAACCGATACAGATTGTAGAAAATATCGGTATGATGCACGGGCCCGCTATTTCGACCGGATTAAGAAAGGAAGCAGAGCAAAAATTTAGATCTATATCAGAAACAATTTTAACACCTAGACTATGGAAAATAATATAAATAGACTGTTTACTTTAGTTGATAAAGTCGTTTTAATAACAGGTGGTTATGGGTTGTTTGGTAAACCCATGTCACGCGCGTTGGCCGAAGCTGGGGCTAAAGTCATTATTGCATCAAGAAATGCTGCGTTGTGCGAAGAATACGCTAAAGAATTACGCAGCGCCGGTTTGGATGCCCATGGTTATGGGCTAGATCTAAGTTGTGAAAGTAGTATTAAAGAAGTAGTCGGACAGATCGTAGAAGAATTTGGTCAGATCGATATATTAGTTAATAACGCGGTGTCGCGCGATGGTTTTAAAAACCTTGCCGATATGAGTAAAGAAGAATGGGAGAATGCACAACGTATTAATTCTACAGGGACCATGCTATTGACGCAAGCGGTTCTATCGGATATGCAAAAGCGGGGAAGCGGTAATATCATTAATATCGGGTCTATTCAATCTGTCGTAGGGCCAAATTTTGAAGTATATGGACAGACGGGAATGACAAGCCCTGTCAATTATACTTACGACAAATGGGCCATCGTAGGCTTTACCAAATGGATTGCCAACTATTATGGTAAATATGGTATAAGGGCAAACTGTCTGAGCCCTGGAGGCTACGGACCAGGCGTGGCCAATAGTTTCGGTGAAACTGAATTTACTCAAAATTATAGAAGGCTGACGCCTATGGGACGTTTTGCAGAAGATAAAGATATCATGGGGCCGATCATTTTTTTGGCATCGGATGCATCTTCTTATATGACAGGACATAATCTAGTGGTAGACGGCGGTTGGTCGAGTTGGTAAATTAAGATATTGATATATGAAGACCGTTTTAAAATTAGCAATAGTAATGACATTATTAGTACAGGAAGCACAAGTTAAAAGTCAGGTTAAGATCACTTTAGATAGCGAACACTATCCTTCTATCCCAGATAAAATAGGTTTTGCTGCGATGTATGCTGCGGAGGTGAAAGGAGGGATTTTAGCGGCTGGCGGAGCAAATTTCCCAGATAAAATGCCTTGGGAGGGAGGAGTTAAGAGGTGGCATAATACCATTTATAGTCTAGAAAAGAACGGAAAGGTATGGAAGGAACTATCTCTAAAACTTCCGATAGAAATGGCCTATGGAATTTCTGCCTCATTGAAGGAAGGCTTATTGGTATGTGGGGGAAATACAACAGATAACAAACCTTTGTCTTCAACGCTAAGGATAATTCATAAGAATGGAACCTACGTATGTGAACAACTAAGGGATATGCCATTTACTTTAGCCAATATGAGTGGTGCAAAAATGGGCGATTGGATGTTTGTAGCGACCGGTTCTAAAACGCAAGATGGTACACCCAGCAATGTATTTCTAGCCTATGATATAAAAAGGGATATCTGGATAAATCTTCCTGATGTACCTGGTCCAGCGCGAATAAATGCGGTAAGTGCTGTTTTTGATGGCAGATTTTATATTTTTTCTGGGATTGCAATTGAAAAGGAAGGGGCAGTCACAAAGAGAATCATATTGAGCGATGCTTATTGTTTTGAGCCTAGGGTTAAAGAGGGTAGGTTGGCAGGAGGTGTATGGCGGCAGTTGTCTTCGAGCCCTATAGGGGTAGCTGCAGGTCCTGTTCAGGCGCCCGTAAATAGGAAAGGAGAGGTTGTTTTTTTGGGGGGGCTCGACCATAACACAGCGCAGCATGCTGATCCTAAAACGCATCCAGGATTCTTAAATGATGTGTATGTATATAAAATAGCTAAAGATAGCTGGAAGAAGGTGGGCGTATTGCCCAAAAAGGAAATGCGTTTGACTTTGCCTGTGGTTCAGATAGGAAAGAAAGCGGTGCTTATCAACGGGGAAATAGGCCCTGGGGTACGAACGAATACGAATTTGGCTGTTGATATTGAAAAACTATAAACCGAAAATAAATGATCATGAGAAAATATACGGAATCAAAAATAATGTTAGAAAGGGCATCTAAGGTGTTAGCTGGAGGTGTTTCTTCTGAGTTTAGAAAATATAACCATCCACACGCCCTTTTTTATAAAGGCGGTGTAGGAACGAAGATTATTGATGTGGATGGTAATGAGTACCTGGATTTCACATTGAGTCAGGGGCCGCTAATACTTGGACATTCGCATCCTGAGGTACTGGCTGCAGTGAATTCTTATTCGGACAGCGGTCAACTTTATGCAGGTCAACATATTCAGGAAATAGAACTCGCTGAAAAGATTTGTGAGCTTATACCTTCTGCCGAATTAATACGCTTTTGTCTGGATGGTTCTGAAGCGGTGCAAACTGCTTTTAGGGTGGCACGTGCAAAGACTGGAAAAAATAAGTTCTTACGTTTTGAAGGTCATTATCATGGATGGCTTGACAATGTAGCATGGGGCATCTCCACTCCTGGTGTAGAGCAACTAGGTGAGGAATCGAACCCAAATGTCTATCCATGGTCCAAGGGGATTTCGGCTGGTAGCAGGGACGAGTTTTTGATTCTTCCTTGGAATAATCTAGGATTATTGGAAGCGGCATTAAGTAGACATCATCAAGATATTGCTGCGATCATTACGGAACCGGTGATGTGTAATAACGGTTGTATCCCTCCCGAAGAAGGGTTTTTGGAAGGGGTACGTAGCCTTTGTGATAAATACGGTATCTGTATGATTATGGATGAGGTCATTACTGGATTTCGCTTGGGACTGGGGGGAGCCCAGAGTTTTTTTGGGATAACGCCTGATCTCTCCATTTTTGCGAAGGCTATGGGAAGTGGCTATCCAATTAGTGCAATAGTAGGCAAGAGTGAATGGATGGACTGTATTGCCTCGGGTGAGGTGATTCATGCAGGTACTATGAACTCCAGTAATCCTACGATTGCAGCGGCACTGGCAACCATTCGTGTATTGGAAAAAGAAAAACCCTATGAACGTATGTTTTATCTAGGTAAGAAATTGATGAATGGATTGCGTGCTGTAGGGGAAGAGACAAAGCAGAATCTGATGGTCAGTGGAATGGGGCCCATGTTTAATACATTTTTTGCCGTTGATGGTCTTCCTAAGGATTATAGGGGGACACTTTACGCTGACAAAGGAAAACTGTCCCGATTTGTGATAGGTTTGCAGGAAGAGGGAATCCGTATAATTGGGCGAGGTCTTTGGTATATCAGTACCGCACATACAGAAGCCGAAATTGAATATACATTAGAAAAAGCGAGAAAAGTACTAGAGAAACTCTAACCTTTGTTATCTTATTGAAGCAATAACCAATTACAATTATGACAGATACCTCAACTAAAATGAACCTAAAACCTTGGCTGATCGTCGCCTCGTTATTTATTATTGCACTATTGAATTATATCGATAGAACCATGATTACGACCATGCGGGGATCTATTGTTGGGTCTATCCCAATGACGGATGCTCAGTTTGGATTATTAACAGCTGTTTTTTTATGGGTCTATGGTTTATTCAGTCCATTTGCTGGTTTTCTAGCTGATAAGTACAGTAAAAGCAGGGTCATTATTTTTAGTCTATTTGTCTGGTCTTTGGTCACTTGGATGACATCACTTGCCACAACTTTTCCAGAGCTTTTGGTTACAAGAGCTTTGATGGGAATCAGTGAGGCTTGTTACATCCCGGCAGCGCTATCGTTAATAATGGACTACCATACGGGACGCACACGCTCGCTCGCTACCGGTGTGCATATGGCAGGGATAATGGCGGGCCAAAGCTTAGGTTTTCTGGGGGGCTGGATTGCCGAAAATCACACCTGGAACTATGCTTTTTCAATTTTTGGAATCTTTGGGATTTGTTATGCTGTAATTCTATTGTTTTTTCTTAAAGACGCTCCTAAGTCTGATCATGTGGCGGAAAAAGTCAAAGAAGATAAAGTGGAATTCAAAAAGACTATTGCAGTGTTGTTTGGAAAACGTTCTTATATATTGATCTTGCTCTTTTTTGGTCTGATAAGTGTAGTGTCTTGGTTGATTGTAGGTTGGTTACCAACTTACTTTAAAGAGAAATTTGATCTGACACAAACTCAAGCAGGTGTTTATTCAACAGGTTATGTTTTCACGGCTGCTATATTGGGCGTATTGATCGGAGGTTATATTACTGATCTATGGAGTAAAAGAAATAGTAAATCGAGGATATGGATGCCATTTATTGGTTTGTGTATTGCAGCACCAGCTATATTTTTGGCTAGTTATGCAACGATTCTTATGCTGAGTCTACTTTGCTTTATTATTTATACGTTCTGTAAATCATTTACCGATACGAATACGATGCCTATCCTTAGTATGGTTGTCGAACCTAAATATAGAGCCACGGGATATGGGTTTCTGAATTTTTGCGGTACCCTGGTAGGGGGACTCGGATTGTATTTTGGTGGCTCATTGCGTGATGCGGATATAGATCTAGGCTTGATTTTTAGGCTTGCTTCTATTTTGATCATTGTGGCAGCACTATGCTTGTTTATGGTGAAACCAGATGAAAAGTTAATGAATGAAGAAGCAAAATAATCAATAAATTCGTGTTTGCAATACGACTGGGGGCCATATACGAAAAGGATTATTATAAGAGTATTGTGTTTGTACCTGTATCGATCAAGTTGATCTATCTTATTTCTTTTAGGAATTTAATAGAAGGCAAATAGCACTAACGCTATTTGCCTTTCAAAACATAAAGCTATATTCTATTACCTTGTGGTGTAACCACCGTTGGCAAAGATCGTTTGTCCTGTAATCCACCACCCGTCAGTAACCAAAAACTCTACTAATGGCGCAATATCTTTAATATCAGTGAGGCCACCTAGATCAGAAGCCTGTTTGTGATAAGCAACAGCATCATCACTCTCCTGTCCGTAGAAGAAAGGGGTGTCCATGGGACCCGGAGCAACGGCAGTAACTGAAATGCCGCGAGAACCGAATTCCTTAGAAGCTGCTCTTGTAAAGTGTTCTACCGGAGCTTTTGCTCCAGCATAAGTGGAGTAATATCCCGTAAATGCAGCTAATAAAGAGGTTACAATGGTGTTGATTTTTCCATTTTCATTCAGTTTCTTTCCTGCTTCCTGAATAAAGAAATAGGCTACTTTGGAGTTAATATCACTCATATAGTCGTATTCTTCTTCAGTGGTGTCTGCAAAAGGCTTCTTCAATACTTTACCTACGGTATTAATAGCAATGTCTATACCTCCGAATCTTTCGATAGCTGCATCAAAAAGTTTAGTAATGTTTTTGACATTGGTTAGGTCTGCCTGAAACAAGAAGGCTTCTCCACCTGCATTGTTGATGTCTGTCAAGGTCTTTTCAGCATCAGCTCGGCTACTGTCGCTATTGTAGTGTATAACGACTTTAGCTCCTTTTGAAGCAAAATTACGGCTTAATAAGCCTCCTAAGTTCTTTGCACCCCCTGCGATTAGAACTACTTTGTTATTTAAATCATTTCTTGCCATTGTATTTGATTTTAAATGTTATACATTTTATATTACAAAAATGGCGAACCAAGAAATATAAATCGTGGTGAACTTTTCGGGACTTTTTATTTGTCGGCTGATTTTCTGAATTGCCCAGGTGTTTCTCCGACAAAATTTTTGAAAAACTTTGAAAAATTGGATGGATCGTAGGTCAATGTCTTCGCAATTTCAGAGATGGATTTGTCTGTCTCTAAAAGCATCTGTTTGGCCTTTTCTATGATTTTAAGGTCATAAAAATGGCAGGGGTGATTTCCAGTTTCTTTTTGAACGGTATCCGTCAAATGTTTATGGGAAATAAATAATTCGGCGGCAATCTGGTTAATTTCCATGAAATCACTGACATTTCCTGAAGCTACATCTGCGATATGCCTGTCCAAAAACTGAAAATACTGATTGGTGATTTCCTCGCTTCTTCTTACTATGTCTTGTTCGGTTTCTTTCATTTAAGTATAACCTGGATAATACTGCAAAGATGCTATTTTTCAGTTAAATACGTACGGTGAGATTTTCGAATTTTTCATTCAGGCAGAAGCCTTAATCTGATTGCTCTGTTTTGCGCACTTAAAGTATAGGTATGCATACGGCTATTTCCGTACCCTTGGTATCTGAATGTATTTCAGTTTTGCCACCCAGGGATTCGACCCGACGACGAATCGAATTCAGCCCCATTGTTGATTTTCCATTTTTTTGCTTTACGTCACCTAAGCCTATCCCGTCATCATTGATTGTCAGAATGAGTTTGTCTTCTTCTTCATAGATCAAAATTGCTACACTTTTAGCTTTTGCGTGCTTGATAATGTTGGTGATGGCCTCCTGGATAATCCGAAGCAAGGTGATCCTGTTATCGACACCGACATGGAGCAGGGAGTCGTCGTCGATGTGTATGGTTTTGTTATATCGGCTATCCGGAAGCGAATTATCGGTGAGTTGCTTGATTTGTTTTTCAAATGACTGTTCCAGTTGTTTATCGCCTGCATTGAACCACTCGTGACTTTTACTTCGCGCGGCCCTATAGGCGTTTTCTGTTTCTGCTTTGATCATTGTCATTTTACTTTTAAGGCTGTCATCGTCAATGTCCAACAGGAGCGTTTCCAGTTGATGCCTGATAGCAGCGATAGATGACGAAAGGCCATCGTGAAGATCTTGGCCGAGGCGTTGTTGTTCGTCTCTGACAGCCTGATATTTTGCTTCTTCCAAGGCAATAATTTGCATATTCGCGGTATCATTGAGTGCTTCTAGCTGTTCTTTTGCTTTTTTGCTTCTATACACCATGATCAGGTAGATTCCTAATATGATGGCAGTAGCTGCTGCTGAAATCAGCACTAACCAAAACGTCCGTTGCTGCTTTACTTTTTCTGATTTTTCAAGTGCTATACTGCTATGCTCAGCCTGTGTGTAGGCATACAATAAGTCGCTTAATTCTGTAGTTAGACTGGCCTGTACATCCTGTTCATGCTTTAGTGCATCAGTGAGGTGAGTATATGCTTGCGCATAGTTCCCTTTCAATGCCTGTAGTTTAGCTTTGAATTCTGCAAGGTCAGCCGCTTGGCCTTTGCCAAAATTTGGTGAGGTTTCATATCGTATTATGTAAGCCTGCAAACTGTCTACATTTCTTAGGTTCAGGTAGTTCTCCATACGGAGCCGTACGAGGTTGATATCGATAAAGTTGGTCGCCTGATCTTTGTAGGTGACTTTTAGCCCCTCCATTTGATTCAATAGGTTTTTGGTATCTATATATCTTCGTTCGAAGTTTGCCAAAGAGAGCTCGATGTCGATCATCAGCATATCAGTATACAGCATCTGAGGTCTCGTAATAGGATATTTAGCACGAATAGCAACACCGATTTCCCTTGCCAAAAAAGCGATTTGACGGACAGAAGTAGCGTCGTTCATCTCAATATATCCGGTCAGTACAGGTGAAAGGATATATAGCGCGTTTAAACCTACTGACTCGTCGACACTGTCCTTTTGCAGCAGCCCAGGTAGGGATTCTAAGTATTCTTTTTCTGTCTTAAATAAATCAACAATTTTGTCGTATAGCCTTTGTTCCTGATAGATCTTACTTTTTTGTAGCTGCTCTATCAAGGGATGCCCTTCACCATATTCTTTGTACGCTACAGTAATCTTTTCGGCGTAATACATGGAGGCGCCTTTCTTTTTAAACATACGCGCATTATTAAAGAAGAGATAGTAATAGCTGATACGTGCCCTATGATATTCGTTGTTGCTCCAGGCGATCTGCTCGTAAAGACTGAGCAGATCGACCAATTCCTTAGTTTCGATATGGGTGCCTTCTGAAAATAAGAGATGCACGACCGAATCTGCTTTTACGAAATAATCCTGTGCGGATAGCTTTCCAGAATGGTACTTTGCATTTAATACATTGAATTCGTTCTTAGGATTTTTTTTGGTCTGCGCAGGAGCTATTTGAAAACACATCAACAAAATTAAACAGAGAAGGTATATATTACTCAAAGACGAGGAAAGCGGAATTTTCATGCAGCGAAGTATGTTTGTAGGTTTTGTTTGGATTAATATATTAGCAGTAGTATGTAATAATTTCACACTGAAGCAAAGATAGTTTTATTATTTATTTTGAACGGAATTAATTTTGCTTGAGATTTACTGATTTTACGGATAAAGAGAATATGTCTGTAGAGGAGGTGTTTCAGGACAAGTTCATTAAAGCTAAAGCTAAAGTGGTCACGGTCGGCGAGTGACTGATCCAACATAAACTAACGTTGGATGAATTAATAGGTTATACGCATATACATAGGGCTTTATAAAAATAAACCTGCATATAGGCTATGGAATATGCGATTAAAAAGAAAGAACCCCGCAATATCGGATCGTAATTCTATAGATATCTCTTAGGTACGCCAACGGACGATGAACCTAGCGTAAAATGTAAATTCAATTAACAAAAATCATTAAATCTGTTGGAAGTCCAGCCACCCTTTCTATTTTTAAGCACGTCGATGATTACCTCCGGTAAACTTTCGATATCTCGATTCTCTTTCAGATGTAAACGAAAATAGAAACTACCTTCATAAAATATATCTTCATCGATGTATGCGATTAAATTTTCGTCTTCAAATAGTTCTATGCCATCATAAATTATATGATTTACAAAACTAGACTTAAGCTTTTCTTTAAATGAATCCATATTTTCAATTTGCATTCCGAAACTACTGCAATTATTTAGGTACGTAAGCATATGTTTTAGTACAAATGAAGTTACGGAAGGATATGGAGCACCATAGCGTTCAAAATCACCATTATCAGACTCGTAATCTAAGAAGTAGGAGTATACTTTTGGATTTTCTTCTTTAAAATCCGCTGTTTCGATGGCCCAATAGATGTCCTGTTCGGCTTGGAGTAATAGCGATAATGCCTGGTGTTTCTCGAGGAATGAAATGGCAAGACCATCTCTGAAAATACTGGAGAATTTATTTGTTTTTTGTCCGCTGTTAGGGTATATGTGCGCTACGCTTTGAAGTTGATTGGCAAGGGTAAAAAATCGTTCAGCAGCTGGGGGTAATGTAAAGGGGAAAGACTTTTCGAGTTCGGTCAATTGATTGCTATACGCTGTGTTAGGAATTTCAAAATCATACCAGTTTTCAATGAACTTTCTTAAAGTTGCCCATTTCTCATCTGTTGTCAAATCATCTGCGGTAAAAACAGGAAGGTATTTTTTCATTCGTAGCTTTGTTTATAAGTCAATATAGATATATTTCGTGATATTTGATTTTATATTGTATGATGACCAAATATAATAAACGATGAGAAAGTTAATTGTCTCCATTTTCACGATTTTAGTCATTACCTCCTTTCATTCTTGTTCTTTTGCTACTAAAGAGGACAAGAGCCCAGAAGTATCTACGCTTGAGGAACTGATAACCGCAAATAAAGTAGTACAGGTAGAGGAGCGGGATTCGACTGTAATGCATACCTTGGCGATGTTGGATGACTCGCTTTATTATTCGAAGAGACAGCTTTATATTTACCAGTCATCAGCGACTGGAATAGGGAAGAAGGATTCCTCCAAGTATACCGTAAAAAATGAAATTCGTCTCAAGAATGTTTATAATGGTAAAATCTATCTATCGGATACTGTCAGTTCGGCTTCAGCTATTTTGATGGATAGAAATCATAACATTATACTGAATAATGTCTTCTATGAGGCTCCTAGCTATTTGACTAAGAGACTCGTGGATAGTGCTGATATGGGAAATGGATTTGTAGCTATAGAACAGCAAGCAGTCAGTTTGGGGAAAGAACTGCCCGAATTTGATGAAAGCATAGTCTACAAGTGGACGAATGGCCGACTGCCCAGTATGCATAAGATGTTTTACTACGAACTGGAAGGACAGAAATTCAAAAGTATAGGAAGTGAATGCTATCGGATCAATAGTAACCCAAAGTATTTTTACCAAGCCCGTTTTGGGATTCTGAAAATGAAGTAGGTCAGGGATGAAATCAACTCTTCAATCGTGTTAACAATGCATCCAGTTGCTGAAAGTCTACGGCCATTCCTTCCAAAAAGCCCATTTCGATTTCCGTTTCCAAATCTTTTACTGAATGATATGTTAATAGGATTTCTACGCTTACACCTTTGTCTTTTGGGATAAAGGTGTTTTTCCATTCGTTTTGTGGGAAATCTAGATTTATTACCCCATTTTCGTCGGAGAATCCACCTTTCATAGTGAATGATTTTTTGTTTTCAATGGAGACAAAATCCGCTTTAGCCCAATGTTTGTCATCTTCAGGACTTACCATAGCGTAGAGCCAATAACCACCTACCTGAAAATCCATTACCTTCGTTTCTGCGCGATAGGGTTCCGGCCCCCACCATTGATCCAGTAGCTCTGCTTTTGTCCATGCCTCCCATACCAATTGGAGATTTGCTTCAAACTCGCGTACCATATGGATTGTTTTTTCATCTTTATTGACCGTGTAGTCAAATGACAAGTTGCTTTTCATGTCTCTATTTTTTATGGTTTTCAATAAGCCTTCCAAATAGTGGCCTTTTGTTTCTACTGTTACCTGAAATAGATATTCAGTGTGCAGTTCGCTATATTAAAGGTACGTACAGCTATCTGGTCTCACAAATTTAAGGGAATTACTTGCCTTAGGACAAGAAGGAGAGGGGCGTTAGAATCAGTAAGTTATCGGTGCTTATCGATAGCGGACAGGTTGTCATTATGGAGAAACCTTACGGTAAGTGTTAAGTCCAAAAGCCTTAATCTCATTATCACCGCTTCGTTGAAATGTTAGCATGCCTACACCGAGGTCACAGGAAAGTATGTGATTAAAGGCATTATAACTCATTTTTTTCGTGTAACGATTAGTGACATAATAATAAATTTCTCCTTCTTTTTTTATTTCATGGCCACCTTCCATATCGACACGCTCCCAATGTCCGATAAAGAAATCTGGATTACAATATTCGTCGACTTTTTTCTCTTGCTTTTCCGCCTCAGCTCTGTTGATCTTCACGTAGTTTAGAACATGTTTTTCGGTGTGCAGCGTCATGTTCTTCGGATCTTCTGATAGTGCTAATAGGATGGGGACGCTGTCAGATTCAACAACAAGTGCGGATGTTAACTTGGTGTTGGCCTTATCGAATTCAGCAGGTAGTTCAAAGCCCCGATTCTTAACGTAATATAAGGAGTCAATCTGCTTTATCTCGATCACTTCAGAATAATCATCACCCGCGATCACCCAATAGCCGACGAATTTATTATCATCAAATTTTTTGCAGGAAAAAAATAAGAATAGGGTAAGGGCCGTGAAAAATATTTTTGATATAGTCGTTCTTTTCATGTGGTCAAGATTGAAATATTATTTGTCCGTAAAATAAATAGCGGAAAACTGCTTGTTTTCATCAAACGTTAGTGTAATCTTGTAGGGACCGTGGTCTATCTCTAGGTAGTTTGAGATTTTTAAATCCTGATAGTTTAGGATTCTTTTTGAATCAAACATTTTGATTGCATCTTCCCATTTTGTGCCAGGTTTCAACGGGCCATCAAAAGAGATCTCTACCTTTTTAAAGTCGGTAATGGAATAGCCCTGAAGGATATTCTCTTTATGATTTTCAGGATTGGTCTTGTTAGGTGAGAAAAAGAAGTAAATATCATGATACTTGTCCTGATAGTAAACCTGCTTTAATGCGGCACTGGCTCCATCATATTCTTCTAGACGCTCAAAGCTGCTATATGATGGGAATCTCTTGATATCTTCCTCTGTGGACTTGCCTATAACGAGGTTGCTGATGTTCCAGTCTTTATCAATGGTAAGCTGGGGTTTGTTTTTAACATCTTCCGGTTTAGTTGCGTTTCTGACGAGAGATTGTAGGTATTTGTCTTGGTCACAACCTCCCAGATCGATCATGCCATTGAAGCTATCCCAGTAGCAGGTTTTGGAGAGGTTGGTATTGTTGATGATAATAAGCCTGTCATAATCCGAAGCAAAGAAAATGAGCTTGTTCTCGGCCTTGATATTCCAGTACTGCCCATTATCGGTATTGGGATTTTTGGTGCCTTTACCATACTTGGATTCTAGCTTATTCAAAAGCGCAGTCTTTAGCTCCGGACTTTTCATCTCAATCCGAACACCATAGACGTTCGTGTCGGCTTTATACTTTGTTAAATTATCCTGTAGTTTATTGCTCTCGCTTAAAGCTGACATATCGTAATGTGCACCTCCAAAGCGCGTGATGCTGTCGGTTTTTAAGGATTCAGCATTGATTAAAAATAAGACCCGACTTCCTTTTAGATCAATATCACCATAGCTATACTTGCCGGGGTTTATCACTTCTACTATAAGATCATAAGGATACTCTATGGTTTCTACACCAATCAATACGGTGTCGTTTGTGTTGTATACGTTATGTATGGGTTCATTTAACGCAAGGGTGGCGAGGTCTACTTTTTCAATTTTCTTACAGGAGCTTACGGCAAATAGGAGTACAAAAAGGGATAAGTAAAGGTTCATAAGTTTATTATTAGTATACGATTGTCTTTTGTTTTGACTTTATACCAATTACCATTCCATTTTTTTAAGGTGGAGATGAAGAAGGTGATGGCAAAACGTCACTGCGAGCTTGCCGAAGCAGTCTATACAGGTTGCTTTGTCGTTTCAATCTCCGGTACTCGGAGTAGGCTCCCCGCAATGACGGATAGATTACACGTCACTGTGCTGTTTCCCGAATTTACTTCGGGAAAGCAGTCTGTTTAGAAACTTTCGAAAGAATTCCTGATGGAATGTGTTCCTTCAGGAATTCTTTTTTGTAATAACTAGCTATCGATTACCTTTCTTTAGATTGATAGGGACCAAAGGTATTTTCTAACCTTAATCCATCGGCCTGCGTAGACAGGGCATGTACCAGGTAGCTACCATCGCCTTTGACCTGTAGCCAGAGGTGCTTGTCCGTAGACTTGTACGCCCGGTCTACGATATCGCCTAGGACGATTCGGTTGGCAGGTAGGATGTCTGTCGCAAACAGGTCTCTTGGTCCACTATAGAGGTGGGGCGAGAGCAAGCGTTGCAGGGTTTCGGGCCCCGGTTGATCCGCGGACCATACCACCTGGAACCATACGCGCGGCTGCAGTGTACGTATAAATTGATCGTTCAGGACATCGCGTCCGGCATGGTGGTTGGCTATCGCAACATCGACCGATCCGATAGAAGGTGCTATTTTGGATTCCATATCGTAATAGGCCGGTGCACCCACCGACGGTACACCTGGTGTATCTCCGCCATGAAAGAACTTGAAACCATTGTATTCAATCAGAATGCCGCAGCTTACGCCATTTTCCGAAGGGATATACGAGCCATCTTCAGGGTAGGAATAGTGCACTTTCCCCGTTTTACTGTCCCAGTAATAACCATTGCCGGAGATATTCTGTATGCTGAACCGTGGGTACTTGTCTGCTTGGTGTTTTAGCTTGAACTGGTTGCGCTGTCCCACCTTAAACCCTTCTACGTTCATTCCCTTGGCTTGTTGGGCCTTTAGGTATGTCTGATAGTTGACCAAGGTTTTATATTCCTTGATATTATTTTTCTGGAGGTATGTTGCCAGGTCGAAAGGTACAGTGTAATTCGGGAACCCTCTGTCTACAAGGGTGTTGAATTGGATGCGCTCGCCTACACCCGTGATACCACTGAGGAGGTAATCGCCCTGTGTGGATTTGCGCGCACCTGGATATACCATGCCGTAGTGGTCATCGTGAAAATGGGTGATGAAGGCATAGTCAACCTGCTGCTTGTCTTTGTTGGGGTTGATCTGCTCGATATAGTCTGCAATCCATTGGTCGGCAAACTTGGAGGCGTTGGGATATGCGGCCGAGTTGCGCGGCGACCAGGTCCGTTGATCGGAGAGGTCGAGCTCTCCGGGATCTGTCAGCATGGTGGTGCCATCGGGCATGATCGTAAAAATGGCATCGCCATGTCCTGTTTTGAAAATAAGGACATCGAGGTTTCCTTCCTGCCATTTGGGGATATTGGATTGTGCTGTTGCACTAAGCTGGAGACCTAACAACAACAGCGGTAGTGATTTTAGTATCTTGATCATCTCGTCGTTAGTTATAGATCCATAGTTTATGCATGATATTGTCGGTCTTCATGCCTTGACGGGCTAGGGCCTGCTGATAGTGGTCTGTATTGGTGTTCTGTTCAGACAGGGGGTACATCATGCGGTAGGGCATACTCGAGGTGGCCTGGCCCTCGCCAAAGCTTAGCTTAGGATATCCAGTACGGTGGTACTCGAACAGGGGTTCGAAATCGCCCTGATGATAGAATAGGATGTAACGCTGGGCATAGACCTGTTGTAGTGCGGTCTCTGTGTCGGTAGATAATGCGTTAAGCTGTAGGTAGCTGTTGGCTTGTTCTTGGATACCGTAATGGGCAAAAGAAGCGGTTATCGCATGGTCGTAATAGGACGCGGTACCTGAAAACCACCCTCTTAATTGGGCTTCTTGTAGCAGGAGCATAAACTCAGTATAACTGAAAGCCAGCGAAGGTTTGCCGACAGGAGAAGTGGTGTAGTTGGTCACATGGATACGGCTATAATCGCCAGTGGACGCCAGTTCAGTCGCTTTCGGCATGGATAGGCTTCCGTCTATGCCTTGATAGGCATTGAAATCCTGAGCTGTCAATCCTTGTTCTAAGGCATTCTGAGAAGGCTGCCCATAGAAAAATAGACGTGGATCCTGTAGCGTTTTCATCAGATTGGTGAGGTCTTTCCCTAAAAAGCGCTTGTTCTGTACGTTGAAATCCTGGTACATCGGGTATCGGATCAGTTCGTAGTCACTATATGCGACCTTTACTTCATCTTCGGCACTTGCAAATACCGGGTATTGGGCGGGATTACTCACGATTTTTTTAAAGCGGTCGGCTACTGCCAGGTCTGTATCCGACTGTTGGTTGGAGCAGGAAAGCAACACTTTCAGGGAAAAGGAATTGGCGAATTTTTGCCATTTCTTGAGGTCTCCCTGGTATAGGATATCACCGTTTACCCGGCTAGGGGTCTGTGCCAGGATGCTATTGGCGGTTTCCAACTCAGATAGTATACCTAATAGTACTTCTTTTTGTGTGTCATAGGCTGGTGTGTATACCGGTGCCCCGGCCTGTTCGCCTGCTAATGCCTGGGTATAGGGGATATCGCCATACATACGTGTCAAGAAGAAAAAGTTGTACGCCCGTAGGATATGGGCGATCGCTTTGTCGGCTTCTGTAGCGCTAGTCGCGGTCATTACCTTTTGCACATCGCGTAGTATATTGAACTCGTCCCAGCTACCTGTACTCCATTCATAGGTCTGGAAGGCCTGTCTGTCGGAGATGGCGGTGTTGTGGCGCATGGTCAATCCCGGCTGCCAAGGATAACGGTTTTTAAAACTTTGGAAGATGACATTCGGTAGGATTGCCTGAGGCTCTACGATTGTAGGACGGTTGGGATCCAGATTGTATTTGTCTACATCACAGGACAGAAAGGTGCTGCCCACGATGAGTCCGCCCAGTATATATTTTAGTGCTGTTTTCATGCTTGTATGGATTAGAATTTTAAGTTGACATTAAACCCGATATTGCGTGTCGACGGGAACTGTAACTGATTGCCCACGATACCGCCATTGCCTATATCAGGATCGGCAAATGGAAAGTCGCTGATCAAAAATAGATTGGAACCGATAAGGCTGAAGGATCCACCCTTGAAAAATCCACCCATCTTTTGGAGCTGTTGCGGTGTCAGGGTATACCCAAAAGCGACTTCACGCAGTTTTAGGAAGGATAGGTCGTGGATATTGGATTCGCCATTCAGTCTGTACCAATACTGCTCGACAAAATCCTTGTAGGTGGTGCCATAGGTGTTTGGCACGTAACCATCTGGGGTAGCGTTGACACCTTCGGCGATGTATTTCTCGCCACGGTTATATGCCTCACGTTCGGCTCCCACAGATTCAGGATGTGCTCCCGAATACCACATCTGCCGGTTCAGATTGGCCTGATCGATACCACCAATGCGCGCCTCCCACAGGAAGGAAAGGTGCCAGCTTTTGTCAAAAGTAAAGTCATTGCTCCAGCCTAATGTCCAGTCGGCACCAGTGTGCCCTAGGTTTTTCAGGGTATTGTCTTTGACTGGTAGACCATTGCTGCCGATGATGAGCTGCCCATCTGCTGTTTTCTGCATGCTGTTGTCAGTCAGATAAGAGTCCATACGCTCGCCGACTTTGATGCCCGATAGATTGTCTTTGCCGCCATGTACAGCATCCAGGATGGTGCGGTTGGTACCCCAGTTGAACACCGTGTTCCATTGCAGGCGTGAGGATAGGGGCAGATTCAGGCCTGCAGTAAGCTCTAGCCCCTGTCTCTTGAAGCGGTTGCCGTTGATTTTGTATTTTGCAAATCCGGAAGCTAACGACGATTCTTGGTCAAAGATCGATTCGGAATCGATGTACTGATACGCGGTCGCATCGAATGTCAATAGGTTACGGAAGAATGATCCATTTAAGCCTACTTCAATACCGTCTGTCTTCTGTGGGGTTAGCATGGTATTGCCCAGAATATTGGAATAGCTTACGGAGTTCAGTCCGTTATAAGTGATGGCCGGATTATAGAAGGTCTGGTATTGGTAAGGAGCCAGATCGGCACGTACCTGTGCCCATGAACCTCTTGCTTTAAGGAAATGGTTGCTCGGCAACTGCAATAGGTTGGAAAGGATGACCGATCCCGATACCGATGGATAGGTATAGGTATTGTTGTCTGTCGGCAGCGCCGATGACTGGTCTATACGCTCGGATAGTGTCAGGAAGTAGTTGTTGTCATAGCTTAGATCTACAGAGACAAAGGCCGAGTTACGGGCATACTGTGTTAAGTTGTTTTTGGCAAGTACCGGTCCGGCCGAATTGGCCAGGTTATAGACGTTAGGTACCTGTAGACCTTGGGTCTTGGATTCTTGCCAGTTGGATTCTCTAAAATTGATGGAGGCACCTACGAAACCATCGATTGCAAATTTGCCAAACTCCTTGTTGTATTTGACAAATAGATCGGTATTGTACTCGTACAGGTTATCGTTTTTGAGTTCGTAATTGCCTTTGATGGCATTTGCCCCGATAAAGTCAAAAGGGTACTTCATGGCCGTGGTGGCACCGATTATTTCTGCACTCTGGCGAAGGTTGATCTCCCAGTTGTCGTTGAACTTGTACTCGCCACTCACGACACCGAAGAATTTATTGCGGCGTAAAGACTGTGTCTGCTCATAGGCCATGTAATAAGGGTTATTGATCCAGGAGTAGTTAAAATACTTTTGCTCATAACCTTCGCGGCCGGGTAGCCAGTAGTCTTTAAAATCGCGCATATCTACATCCTTGCCGGCCCAGATAAGCATACCGTATAGGATATGGGTATTCCCATAGGTAGTCCGAGGATAGTTAGGCGAGTTTTGGTTGTTGTACTGGAAGGAGGAGTTGACCTTGAACTTGTCCGTGATCTGCGAGGAAGCATGAAGCGAAGCATTGTAGTTCTTCAATTGTGTACTAGGTACCTCGCCATTGGTATAGTCATAGCCCATGCCGAGACGGATATTGCTGCGGTCCGTTGCTTTGGAGATATTGATATTATTGCTCAGGGTGTAGCCGTTCTCTAGGTAATTTTCTAGGTTTTTACGACCCCGGGATACGAAAGGGGTAGGGATGCGGTTGCCTTGGGCATCCAATGGGCTGTCCCACTGTGGGGTCTCCCAGTAGCCGCTAGCGGTATTCGGATCTTTTTGGTCGAGTTTGGGACCCCATACAAAATCATTGTCAAAGGTACCGTTGCCCATACCGTCAAAGTATGCATACTTGCCCTGCTCGCCATTACCGTAGCTGTTCTGCGTTTCGGGAAATACAATCCACCCGGCGCGGAATATGGATTTCTGGCTGAATTCGACAGCTGTCTCGTTCTCGCCTTTTTTGGTGGTGATCTGTATAACACCATTCTGCCCCTTGGAACCATAGAGTGAGGATCCTGTAGCTCCTTTTAGTACGGTGATATTGGCAATGTCATCGGGGTCGATATCATAGGTGTTGGAGTTGACCGGTATCCCATCGATAACGATTAACGGTTGGGCACCACGAAGACTGATTTTTGTTTCCTGCATCAGATTGGGTGAATTGAATACCGTAAGGCCAGCGACTTTTCCACTGAGCTGAGAAGCAAAGTTGTTGATCGGTATGGTCGTTAGGTCTTTACTTTTCAGTTCCTGTACTGCATAGCCCAGTTTCTTGCTGTCTTTTTTGATCCCTAATGCGGTGACAACCACTTCTTCGAGGTTCTCGTTCTGTGCTACCATGATGACTTGTAGATTTGATCCACTGTTACGGTAGGTCGATAGCTCGCCGATTGTTACTGAAGAGTATCCCACATGTTTGAAGATCAGTTTGTCCGCTCCATTGGGAAGGTTGAACTTGAAGTATCCCTTCTCATCGGTACTGTAACTACCGCGCTGACCGGCTATAGTAATCGAAACCTGTGCCAATGGGGTATTGGTATTGTCTTTTACATAGCCTTGGATACTACTTTGTTGTACCTTTTTGGATGTACTGATGATGATATGTTGACCAGAGAGTTGAAAATCGTAGTTCGTAGCATGTGCTAGCGATTGGATGACTTCCTGTAGCGTGCCATTCTTTTGAATGCTGATGCTCTTGTTTACATCGATCTGCTCGGCATTGAAAACGAAGTTATACCCTGTCTGCTGTTCGATCTGGCGTAATGCTTCTCGTAAGGATTTGTTGCTTATTTTTAGGGAAACTTTACCTTGTGATAGCGGCGTAATCTCACTATGTATCGTTGGTACAGTGGATGCATTTAAGCAATTGGGTACGGCTTGCAGTATCCAGGTTGCCAGGATTGATCGGTATAAGAAATGCTTATTAATCTTCATTATAATAACTTATTCTTTAGTAGCAAATGAGCCTATGATGTGGTAAGGTGATTTTGAGGTTGCATACCCATGATAGTTTCATTATTTTTGAATTAATACGGTCTTAAGTATTTTATTGCTTTCGATTGAGGGTACCATTGGATTGCAGCTCCTGGTATCCAAAAGGCTTGGCACTGTGCCAAAGCCTTTTTTTTGTTGAATGTTTTACATAAGGGTTATTTTTTCTGACTGATATATACTTTGTTGTCTTCGATGCTGTAGTTTATCGCAATCGTCCTGCTCACAAGTTTTAACACTTGTTCGAGCTCCAAGTCTTCAAAGTCGGCGGTAAGGGCTCCGGTATTTCGGATGGCTGGTGCGACATAGACTTCAGTTTTGTAGACCTTGGAAAGCTGTTGGGCAAGTTGGCTTAAGGTCGATCCTTCCAGTTTTATATGTCTGATGTATTTGCTTGTAGTGGCTTTCGACTCGCTGCTGACCTCGGCGCTTCCATGGGCATTGGTCAGTTGTTGACCTGCTATGAGGGTATAGGATTTGAAACCGGATGCAGCGATGATATCGACGGCTACTTTTCCTTCTTGGACGTTTACTTTTTGCGCTTTGCTGTTCTCCCGATCTTCTACGGTAAATACAGTGCCTAATACGCGCACCCCCATATGTGCAGTCTTCACTCTAAAATCTTGATGCATCTTGCGTGTCACAGCAAAGGTAGCCTTGCCCTGAAGGAAGACCTTACGGTCGAATTTTCCCGCTACCTGTTGCCAGGATAAGGTCGAATAGGGCGCTAATGTGATCCTAGTGCTGTCCGGAAGTAAGATATGACGGCTTGAGGCCGATGAGACGAGGTGGTGCTTGTCTATTGTTGGAGTGCTACGGTAGTATAAGAAGTAACCGACAGAAAAGAACAAGATCGCGATTGCTGCCGCAGCAGTATATTTCTTACGCTTCCAGATCGGTGTGACTTTTTCTATCTGAAGCGCTGTGATACGATCGAGTATGCGTTTGCGTCGCTGTTCATGGGCTGACTGCTCTTCTGTCGTGCCGGGCAGACTTCTTGTTTGGTGCCACACGCTACGTAGTGCCGATTTTCTAGCACCGCTCAAGAATTTATAACGCAGTAAGACCGAAGTTTTTTTCGCGCTGTCTGAAGTATGTTTCTTTTTGTCTTTCATCTATTAGGATGACAAAGCTGTTGCTCTTTCATCCTACATAGTTGGGTTAAACTTGGGTTAAGAAATTATTAAAAACTGCCTATTCCCAAAATAACAAGTGCGAGGTGTCTGGCTATATGCAGGCGTAGTTGCTGGTAGCTGTTGCTGAGGTGATTTTTTACAGTATGGGATGATATGCCGAGCTTTTTTGAGATCTCCTCATTACTTAGCTGTTCGTAGAGTTTGAGTTCGAGTACCCGACGTGTTTTTTCGGGAAGGAGGGGTAGGAAATAGGCAAGTAGTTCTTCGCGTTTGCTCGGCTCTTCAAACGCTTCACTTTCGGTATAGTATTCCTGCTCTTCTGAAAAAATATGTTCTCTTTTTAGACGGGCCAGTTGTTCCTTCAGTATATTGATACTCTTGTTTCTGGATATACGGTAGAGCCAGGCTGAAAGGGAGTGTATATGGGTATAGGTATCTGCCTCTTGCCATAGCTGCACGAAGATATCCTGGGTAATCTCTTCGGCAAGGTATTTATCTTTGAGTATCCTGTTGCAAAAGGAGAATACTTTATGCTCGTATCTTTTTAGTAACTGGTCAAAAGCCTTAACGTCCTTCTGTGCGGTGAGGCACAGAAGGTGTTGGTCATTCAAGGATACGAATGTCGTAGGCATTACTGTTTTATTTTTTTGCGAAAGGATAGTCTGTACGGTACAGTATCGCACCATCGGATTCCCGAATGTAGGTATGGAAGCCTCTTTTTCCTTCTTCGATCTGAATGATACGTGCACCATTTTTATGGCGGAGGTAGGTGTTCTCACTGCCAGTGAAACAGCCGTACGCTAGGGCGATTCCATAGTAGTCGACCAGGTAATCATTGACGTGTTCGTGGCCTACAAAGGTACCCATGACATCGCCCTGTTTCAACATCGCTTCGTACATCCCGGAATTGATGATCGGGCTTCCCTCTTTTTCATAGCGTACACCGATACGCGCATGGCTTAGGTTATTGAATGCGATCTCATATTCGGGAAAGGGGATATGAAAGAATGCCAGTGCAGGAAGTGTGGTATTGGCTTCTTTTTTTATACGTGTACTCTCATTGCGGTACCATGCTACCTGATTGGCAGCAAACCAGTCGTAACCTTTGATTTCCTTGAATTGGGAATAGGCTTTGGAGTCTAAGGCATATAGGGTGAATTGCGGCTTATTGTCTTTACCAAGTATGGGGATACTCGCATTCAGTACGCCATCTACATTTGGAATACTAGCCGTTTTATTGATCAGGTAAGGTTTCTTCGCTACGTAGGTAGCTACTTCAAGTCGTGTCAGTTCGCTCTCGTCATCGTGGTTTCCTAGGGTGACCATGTAGGGGATTTTACGATCTATTACGGTTTGCAATACCTCGTCCCAACCTTGTTTGCTCGGTGCTTTTACGACGACATCGCCTGTAAAGACTACTAAATCTGGACGCTCAGCATCTAAGGTATGCTCTATCGTCTGTATCGATTTTTTTGAAGGTTCGGCATTGGCTACGTAATGTAGGTCTGTAAATTGTACAATCTTAAATTTTCCGTTGGTAAATTTCAGCTCTTGTGCCTGTGTACGGTAGCTGCTTATTGAAAATAATAAGGAAAGTAGTAGGAAGGGTAGGATGTTTTTCTTCATTTGATAAAATGGAATTAGGGTAACTGCCGGCAAAGGTGCCAATCTCTTGTTAAGACAAGTTTAATTTTTGTTTAAGGAATAATGAAGGCTTTTGGAGGTTGATTGTACTTTTTAACTTCCGATACCGCAGTTTTTTGTCGAATCGCACCCTTGTGGATTTCATGTCTTGATTCCTACGATAAGAGTAGGAGTAGCTACATGAGCGTATCCCTATGAACAATTCGATTGTCCTATTGAAGTTAAAATGATGGATTTTCAGTAAAACATTGACAAAGGGAAAAAGTAAGCGGGATAAACAGTGCTCTAATTTTTGTCCATTTTTAAAATCAATTTTTCCGTAAGAAGACCATATTCAGTTCCATTAAAGAAGCTTTTGAAACTGAATTTTTCGAGCAATTTTTTAGAAGCGATATTATCCGGATCTATCAAAGCAATGATATCGGTTGTCGGATGATGATCATTGGCTAGCTTCAAAATGCTTTGGCATATCTGGTTTCCTAAACCTTGTCCACGGTACTCTTTTTTTAGTACATAGCCAATTTCTAAGATGGTATGATCGTACTTGTATCTTATCAGCTTGCAGTCGCCGATAAGTTCTCCGTTGCCATTGTTGATTTTGTAATAGCCCAGATTCGCTTCTAGACGGTTAACTGTTAAAAGTGATGCGAACTTACTTTTAGCCTCTTCTTGACTAAGTTTTCGACCAGTACTATAGCTCATGATTTCTTCGTCAAAAGCAAGTTTTTTATAGTTTTCAAAGTCAGTTGAACTGTACTTTACCAGTGTAATGTCTTTTTTCATATTAGAGATAGTATTATAACACAATTGCCAATTAGCCTGTTCCTTGGATCTCGCGCATTCTCTTTTTGAATAGCTGCCTCTCAGGAGCCGACGGTGACAGAGAAATTGCCTTTTGATAGTTTCTTTTTGCTTGTTCCGGATCAAGATCTGTGTAAAGATAACCTAGTAGTCCAAAATAATGAGCGTTATATTCTAACTTGAGCTTTTCGGTTTCATTGATACCTTCCTTTATCCCGTAAACCTTGGCGTAGGCAAATGCCCTGTTCAGTGCAGTGATAGGAGAATATTCTATCAAAATCAGCTGGTTGTACAGTTGTAGTATAGGAGACCATTTTGATTGCTGCTCTGATGTTGTATGCCAATAGGCTATCGCCGCCTCGATATGGTATTTAGAAGTTTGGCGTCTATCTGTTGCTAGTATGATGTAATGATTTCCCTTGTCGATCATATCCTGATTCCACAAATTCCTGTCCTGATTGTCAAAAAGTATGATCTCACCAGTGTCACCTGTACGTGCATCAAGGCGAGAGCTTTGGTAGCACATTAGAGCAATCAGCGCATTTACCTGTGCTGTATTGGTAAGATTATTCTCCGTAAGTGATACTGCTAACCGAATTGCTTCGTAGCAAAGTTCCTTACGGACAAACTGATCCTGATGCTTGGAGTAGTAACCTTCGTTAAAGAGCAGATATAACGATTTCAAAACGGTAGGTAATCGCTCTGTAATCTGTAGGGAAGACAGCTCCTTTATTTCAAAATTGCTCTTTCTTAAATAGTCTTTTGCTCTAAACAGTCTTTTCTTAATAGTCTCTCTGTTCGAAAGAAGCGCCTGTGCAACTTCATTGACGCTAAAACCACATAAGACTTGCAATGCTAGACTAATCTGTCCCTCGGTAGCTATCACTGGATCGCAGACTGCAAATAGCATCGCTAGTTGACTGTCACTGATAGTCCGCTCGTCGGTTTCAGTAAATATGTTTTCTTCGCTAACAGCATTTCGTATATTATCGCTGACTTTAAGATCAAAGATTGCCTTGTGTTTTAGATAGTCTTTCGCTTTATTCTTTGCTACGGTGTACAACCAAGCTTCAGGGTTAGTTGGGATACCATTTATCGCCCAGTGTTCAGAGGCTTTCAGAAAGGTGTCACTGGCAATGTCTTCTACAATCTGAATATTGTTCACGAAATAGGTTCGGAATCAAGTTTTGTATAGCGCTGTTTTGTGCCAAAAGATTAACGTTTTAATAACTCTCTGACTTCAATACTTCCACCGATTTTAAATATTGGATTCTGTTTGGCTATTTCTACTGCTTCGTCAATTGTATCGGTCCGAATTACGATATAGCCACTTATAAACTCTTTGAGTTCTGTATATGGCCCATCGGTTACAACCTGGTCTGCCGATATATGGCGTCCCGCATCCATAGTCGGAAGTAGTGTATTCCCTTTATCTACCAGTTTTTCCTGTGCAGCGATACTCGCCAACCAATTCATGCGTTCCTGCATCTGTTCTGGTGAAGGTCTAAAGTCAGCAACATCCTTCAATCTGAAAATTAACATGAAATCTTTCATCGTCTTAAAATTTTATTGTTTACGAGATAACGATCGAGTTTTGGAAAAGGGGACAGCTGCCTTTTAAAAAAGCTGTAATTCTTACTATATTTCGCTCGTAGTCATTCCGTATTTCTGCTTAAAAGCATAGTAGAAATGCGATAAATTCTCAAATCCCAAATCAAGATAAAAGCTTGCCGGTTTTTCCTTCTTTTGTTTGATTCGATATATGGCCTCTTCCAAACGTTTGTCTTTCAGCCATTGTTTAGGCGTACTGCGAAATACTTTTGCGAAGTCCCGTTTAAAGGACGAGACACTTCTGCCGGTCAGCTTCGCGAAAGCTTCGGTCGAGACATTGAACATATAGTTGTTGTTCATGAATTGTTCGAGATCAATTTTGTGGGGTTCGGCAAAATCGAACAGTATATTTTTCAAATCAGGGTTGCTCTGGAGCAAGAGCTCAATAGCTTCCCTGATTTTTAAGTCAGCCAGTTTAGGCGTTGCTTCTTTTGTTCTATTGATGTATGGACCTAGTGAGCGGAAATATGAATTTAGGAAATCATCGGCTTCAACGAATAGTTTGTGTTTTAAAACCATGGTACTGTTGGTAATGATTTGGTTTTCAAAAGCATATCGACGTAATGTATCAGTGTCTAGTGTGATCGAGATGAACTCGTATTTACCTGTTCTGGAAGGATATTTAACCGTCCGTACCAATTGATTTCTCTTGACTAAGACAACCGAGTTTTCCTTGATAATCGTATTCTCCTCTCCATAGAATGCATGTGTTTCCCCCGAAAGCTGAAAACCTAGAAAATGCTCGGGTATAAACTGTTCGTGCCCCCTGTATTTTTCAAAAGCGCAGGAATAGACCAGTTTGTCAAATATGATCTCATTCTTTTCTTCCATATAACAAATATCTGAAATTAAGCGAGTACTTTGGCACCGGCTTCCGCTATTTCTTTATCCTGTTCAGGTGTTCCGCCCGATACTCCAATTGATCCGATGGTGTTTCCATTCCTATTCTTTATTAAAACTCCTCCCGCGATGGTCAGGAGTCCATTGTTCGCATTAATCATTCCATAACTATGCAGTTGCGCACCTTCGATAATAGCTCCCATTATATCACTGTCCACACCAAACATAATCGCTGTCCTCGCTTTCTTTATCGCAAAATCAACTAGACCGTATCCAGAATCCAGACGTACCAGATTCATGAGATGTCCACCTGTATCTACAATCGCTATAGTTACTGGGATATTGATTTCCTTCGCTTTTTCAATGGAGGAATTTATAGCTTGCTGTGTTTCATTGTATGTCATTTTCATGTTTGCCTTATTAATGTATAAAAAAACTGTCCTACCAATTCTGTATCTCTACAGTCGGATTAGCTTTTCAAGGTCCATGCTTCAGTCTGCAACTGCTTTATAAAATCTTCCGTTTCCTTTGGGTTTACGTTTCTGAAGTTTGAATTTTCATCCAATGCCACGTCAACAATAGTCAATGCCATCGAATGGGGATCCAATTGGTTTTTCAATGATTCGGCAGCTCCGTTAAATGCAGTTATTGGGGTAAAGTTGTGCTCAGGGTTATACCAACGGAAGATCGAATCGACGCCACGATCATTGAATCCTGTACCAAATATGCCGGGGTTACAGGTGGCTATTTTAATGTTAAATTGCGCTAGTTCTGTTTTTAACCCCTCAGCTATAGATTCCATAGCATGCTTTGAGGCGCAGTAGGCTGCTACATAAGGAACTGTCCAAAGACCTCCCATTGATGTAGTGAAAACAATTTTAGCAGGCTTATTACGCTCTACCCACTTTTTTATAAATCCCTGTGCCAATTGAAGACCGCCGAATACATTGACATCAAACATGGAGCGGATAAGATCGAGAGGTTGCTCTGCTATAGGGCCACCTTCCATGATTCCTGCGTTGCTGATAAGAATATCAATATCATATTTGCTAGTGATATACTCGATGTCTTTGGTATTTGTGACATCAAGCTTGTCTACTGTCATGTTGATGCCGCCTTCCTCTGCTTGACGGATAAGGTCGCTCATCTGAGGGTAGACCTGAGTGGTAGCAATAACATGATGTCCTTTTTTAGCCAGTTCAAATGCAGCTATTTTGCCAAAGCCGCTAGCTGCGCCGGTAATTAAAATTGTCTTTTTCATTTTGTGTTACTTTATTTTTTACAATACAAAGTTGAGCTAAAAACAATTTCTTTTTGTTTGTGTGTGGTTCAAGTTTTTGTTGGTGAGAAGTCCATTTAAGTATGTTGGCAATTTGATGAATCGATTCCTAAGTTATGCTTAGCATAATCTATAAATTATTGAATTCTGTCAATATTATTGGAGTATTTTTATCCATTATTGTGAGAAATATCTTGTGGATAGGTTTGATTACATATTTAGTCTATAATGATTGGTTTAGCCCCACTATGCCCAAGCACAGCCCTAAACCTTCTTCGAATCGAACCTTGTGGGTTCTCATCCCTTGGTACTTGCAATAAAAATAGTAGGAGCTGTATTTGAGGATTATGCCATAAACGAAAAAAAGTCCAACTTTCGTTGAACTTTTTTGGTCTTGGCGGAGAGAGTGGGATTCGAACCCACGGTACCGTTTCCAGTACGACAGTTTAGCAAACTGTTCCTTTCGGCCACTCAGGCATCTCTCCGGGTTTCGACACTGCAAACATAAGGCAAAAAAACGATTATACAAATTTTAAATGCGGTTTTTTTGATATTTTTCTGCCTTTAAATATTAACCTATTGAGGCTCATTTATTTATTGTAAAACATCTTTTTTCTTGCTCAAATCGTAGTCGATACGCACATGGTAGATGCTCATGAGCATGTTTTTGAAGATATGTGCCACATCACTAATGTCTTTCATCGTAATGTTGGCATTTTCGAACTGTTTTTGCATAAGCTTATGCTCAATAATCTTGTCAACAAGATTGCTTATCGAGTCTTTGGTAGGTTCTTTGAGTGCTCTAGCAGCAGCCTCTACCGAGTCTGCCATCATCAGTACGGCGGTCTCTTTAGAGAAGGGGATAGGTCCTGGATAATGGAAGATGGTCTCATCGACGAGCTTGTCAGGATTATCCCGTAGGAATTCGTTATAGAAATAATCTACCCGTGTAGTACCATGGTGGGTTTTGATAAAGTCGATAATGACCTCCGGTAGTAAATTGCGCTTCGCAATTTCTATTCCTTTAATGACGTGTGAAATAATAATCTGTGCACTCTGTTCTGAGGTGAGCTCTTTATGAGGATTGACACCATTTTTTTGATTTTCTATAAAATAGAGTGGGTTGATCATTTTTCCAATATCGTGGTATAATGCCCCAGCTCGAATCAGCAAAGGGTTACCACCGATCTTATATACGGCTGCTTCGGCGAGGTTGGCAACCTGCAAGGAGTGTTGGAAGGTTCCAGGAGCTTTCAAGGAAAGCTCACGTAATAGCTTCGAATTACTATTGGTTAGCTCCATTAAAGTTAGGTCGGATACGATACCAAAGAGTTTCTCAAAGGCATAAATAAGCGGGTAAGCCAATAAGGTAAGACCTACACTGACGATGAATGGGGTGATATCATTCCAGTAGATATTACTGACCGATCCATTGCGTGTCAGCACCAAACCTATATAACCAATGATATAGGTGGCTAGGATTAATAAGCTGGATATTAAGAACTGTTCGCGCTTGACCATCGTTCGGATGCTGTAGATTGCAACAAGGCCTGACATAAACTGTAGGAATACAAAATCGTAACTGTTAGGTACAAAAAGTGCCGCTATAAGCACCATTAGTAAGTGGATATTAAGCGCTACACGGGTGTCAAATAGAATGCGGAAGATGATAGGCACACCACAGTAAGGGATAAAATACAGGCTTGATATCCGCATGCTGATGGCCCAGGAAAGTACACCAAGCATGGCTAGAATCACGATAAAAATGATGAGCAAAAGCCTATTGTTATCATAAATCTGGCGTCTAAAGTAATAAAGAAATACCATTAGAAGTGTCATGGCTAGTCCGACAAGCAAGAACTGCCCCATGGCGACATAGTTTTTATTACCGGTGATTTTGGCTTCATCCTCAAATACCTTCCGTAAAGACTCTAGCTTTTGATAGGTGTCGTTGTTTACGATTTTGTCCCGCTCAGCGATTAGCTCACCTTTTTGTACCATACCCCGAGTACTGGAGATATTGGCTAGGGCAGTCTGTTCGACTTTCTCTGTCAGCGATTCGTTATAAATAAGATTTACAGTTATGTAGTTCTTGAGTACTTCCATCAACCATTTTTTATGACTGATATCTTTGTCACGGTCTAGTCTCAGCTTAATAAAATCATACGCGGTCTCTATGGTAAAACAATCGACTGTGTTTTTTTGTGTAGCTACATTCTCGTTGAGCAGTGTAAAGTTGTAGTTGGCATCGGTTTCATTTAGCTTTTCCGTTTCTGTACCTTTCGTTTGGTACCGGTTGTTCAGGGATAGTACGCCGCGGTTATAGATAGCAGTCAATAACTCAACACCTGTTTTTTTGTACTCTTCAATCTTCAAAGAGGGGACAGTGTCCATTTGGCTACTCTGCCATTTTTCTGCCAAATCGGTGGTAAATTGGTCAGTCTGCTCTTTGTTGATAGCCGTGTTTAAGTTGTATATGGGTTGTACTGTTCGGAGTATCTGCTGTTTATCCTTGTCGAGTTCTTCCTTTGTTTTAAGTACGGCAAAGTTGTATGGAGAAACAAGATTGTCGTGATTCCAGGGTTTGCCTTTTTGAAACTCGTACTCGAAGCGAGGTTGTTTGGGGAGAAAGAAACAGATAAGTAAAACAGTGGTCACAACCATTCCGTATCTAAAGATAAGAGAGTTGCTATGTAGTTTAGAATTTATGTAGTTTATCTTTAGTTTTGCCACCTTTTGCCTTTTTAAGTTAAATAAGTACACAAAAGTAACTATTCTTCGGCATTTTTAAGGCCGTTTGATCTACTCCTTTTGAACTGGGCGCCGTGGAAGGTGTTTTACATTGGTGAATCCAAACCATTTTATTTAGGTTTGTATATGGTTTAATGAATTGGAAATATGTCAGAAAATAAACACCTAATAGCGCCGTCTATCCTAGCAGCGGACTTTTCAAATCTTCAGAAGGATATAGCAATGGTTAACGAGAGTGAGGCAGATTGGTTTCATATCGATATTATGGACGGGGTATTTGTGCCAAATATTTCTTTTGGTTTTCCCGTTATGCAGGCTATTGCGAAATATGCGATCAAGCCGTTGGATGTACATCTTATGATTGTTGATCCAGACCGCTACCTTCAGACCTGCAAAGATAGTGGTGCATCCATTATTACGGTGCATTACGAAGCGTGTACCCATTTACACCGTACCTTGTCGGCGATAAGGGAATTGGGGTGCCAAGCTGGCGTTGCAATCAATCCACATACCTCTGTGCAATTATTGAAGGATGTGATCCAGGATATTGATGTGGTATGCATTATGTCCGTAAATCCAGGCTTCGGAGGGCAAAAATTCATTAAGAATACCTATGCTAAAATCAAGGAGCTTCGCGCGTTGGCTGCAGGTGTAAACGATAGGTTGCTCATCGAAGTAGATGGGGGAGTGACTACTGATAACGCCGGAGAGTTGATACAGGCTGGCGCCGATGTTTTGGTAGCGGGTTCATTTGTGTTTAATGCATCAGAACCAGCCACGATGGTAAAGCAATTGAAAAACGTAAGTTATCCTGCCCAAATGGCCTAAAAGAAAGAATGTAATATAGAGCAGAAGGGAGGATTCTTTTATACAGGAATTCTCCTTTTTTATATCATCTATGCTATCAGACCGGCCTTTTAAGGCTTGCTTCTTATTTTATTCTGCCAAAATTTAGTTCAAATCGATTTGCGAGTTTAGAATAATTCCAAATTATGTAATGCGTTGCTTAAATTATATTTAAAGCTTGATTTTTGCTATTTTTGTATAGATAGGGTTGGTTTGTTTTTAATAAGTCAACAATTTTGTGCGAAATAGCATATATTGTCATTGCTTAGTCTACAACCTATTGAGAATATACACAAACAGAAAAACAGACGGTCTTTTTACAATTAAAAATAACGTCCGAAAAATATATTAAAAAAGCATAATGAGCATTTATAAAGAGTATCTACAAGAAACTGAAGAAAGAAAAACCCAAGGATTACATCCAAAACCAATAGATAGCGCAGAACTACTGAGTCAGATAATTGAGCAGATTAAAGACACACAGAATGAATATAGAAAGGACTCGCTTCAATTGTTTATTTACAATACCCTACCAGGGACAACGAGTGCAGCTGGTGTAAAAGCTGAATTCCTGAAAGAAATTATATTGGGTCGTGCCGCTGTTGAAGAGATTACAGTAGATTTCGCCTTCGAGCTTTTGTCTCACATGAAAGGTGGGCCATCGATAAAGGTGTTGTTGGATTTTGCTTTAGGGGAAGATGTTTCTAATGCTCAAAAAGCAGCCGATGTACTGAAAACACAAGTTTTCTTGTATGAGGCAGACACTGCACGTTTGAAAGAAGCTTACAATAACGGTAATGCAATTGCTAAGGATATCTTAGAAAGCTACGCGAAAGCAGAGTTCTTTACAAAACTTCCAGAGGTAGCTGAGGAAATCAAAATCGTAACATTTGTTGCTGGTGAAGGGGATATCTCTACAGATTTGCTTTCTCCAGGTAACCAAGCACATTCGCGTTCTGACCGTGAGTTACACGGTAAGTGTATGATTACGCCAGAAGCACAAGAGCAAATCAGAGCGCTACAAGCACAGCACCCTGATAAGAGTGTGATGCTCGTGGCTGAGAAAGGTACAATGGGAGTAGGGTCTTCGCGTATGTCTGGTGTCAACAACGTGGCACTATGGACAGGTAAGCAAGCTAGCCCTTATGTTCCTTTTGTTAATATCGCGCCTATAGTAGGGGGAACAAATGGTATCTCTCCGATATTTTTGACTACAGTAGATGTTACTGGTGGAATCGGTATCGACCTTAAAAACTGGGTGAAGAAAGTAGATGAGAATGGTGAAGTAGTCCGCAATGAAAAGAATGAACCTGTTTTAGAGCAGGTGTATTCGGTAGAGACAGGTACTGTTTTAACCATCAATACAAAAACTAAGAAGTTATATAACGGCGATAAAGAACTTATTGATATCGCAAAAGCGTTGACTCCTCAAAAGATGGAGTTTATCAAAGCCGGAGGTTCTTACGCAATCGTTTTTGGTAAGAAGATACAGACTTTTGCTGCAAAAGTGCTAAATATCGAAGCACCAACGGTGTTCGCACCTTCTAAAGAGATTTCTATCGAAGGACAGGGGCTTACAGCGGTCGAGAAGATTTTTAATAGAAATGCAGTTGGAGTAACGCCAGGTAAAGTATTGCATGCGGGGTCTGATGTACGTGTAGAGGTTAATATTGTAGGTTCGCAGGATACTACAGGATTGATGACTGCACAGGAGTTGGAAGCAATGGCTGCAACCGTGATTTCACCTATCGTGGATGGTGCTTATCAGTCAGGCTGTCATACGGCATCGGTTTGGGATAAAAAGGCACAGGCTAATATTCCTAAATTGATGAAATTTATGAATGACTTCGGATTGATCACTGCACGTGACCCTAAGGATAGCTACCATTCAATGACGGATGTAATCCACAAAGTATTGAATGATATCACGATCGATGACTGGGCGATCATCATAGGTGGAGACTCGCATACGAGAATGTCCAAAGGCGTTGCTTTTGGTGCTGACTCGGGTACGGTAGCGCTGGCGTTAGCTACAGGTGAGGCGTCTATGCCAATTCCAGAGTCGGTAAAAGTTACCTTCAAAGGAAATATGAAAGAGCACATGGATTTCCGTGATGTGGTTCATGCTACACAATTGCAGATGTTGCAGCAGTTTGGAGGTGAAAACGTATTCCAAGGTAGAATCATCGAGGTGCATATCGGTACTTTATTAGCTGACCAAGCCTTTACATTTACAGATTGGACAGCAGAAATGAAAGCAAAAGCTTCTATCTGTATTTCTGAAAATGACACGTTGATTCAGTCCCTAGAGATTGCGAAGTCCCGTATCCAGATTATGATTGACAAAGGAATGGATAATCATAATAAGGTATTACTAGGACTAATCGATAAAGCGAACAAAAGAATCGCGGAAATTGAATCTGGTGAGAAGCCAGCTTTGACTCCGGATGCTACAGCGAAGTATTACGCGGAGGTGGTTATTGATTTGGACATCATTGAAGAGCCTATGATTGCCGATCCTGATGTGAATAATGCAGATGTTTCTAAACGTTATACACACGATACGATTCGCGACTTAACATACTACGGTGGTGATAAAAAAGTTGACCTTGGTTTTGTGGGGTCTTGTATGGTGCATAAGGACGATTTAAAAATCGTTTCTCAAATGTTGAAGAACTTAGAAAAGCAAACTGGAAAAGTAGAGTTTAAAGCTCCTTTGGTAGTAGCAGCTCCTACTTATAATATCATCGACGAGTTGAAAGAAGAAGGCGATTGGGAATACCTACAAAAATATTCTGGATTTGAGTTTAGTGATCTTTTACCTAAAAACACAGCGCGTACAGAATATGAGAATATCATGTACCTAGAGCGCCCAGGTTGTAACCTGTGTATGGGTAATCAGGAGAAAGCAGCAAAAGGAGATACGGTTATGGCAACATCAACCCGTTTATTCCAGGGACGTGTTGTCGAGGATAGAGATGGCAAGAAAGGAGAGTCCTTATTGGCATCTACTCCAGTAGTAGTGTTGTCAGCTATACTAGGACGAATCCCTAATATCGGCGAGTATAAAGCCGCTGTAGAGGGTATCAACCTAACAAAGTTTACGCCGGTCGCTACCAAGTAAAAAATAATATAGAGAGTCATTAAATCAACATAAATTAATATTAAGAGATATGGCATTTGATATAGACATGATTAAAAAAGTTTATTCACAATACGAAGAACGCGTTACGGCGGCTCGTAAAATGGTGAATAAACCGTTGACACTTTCTGAGAAAATCTTATACACGCACCTTTGGTCGGGCAATGCAACTGAAGCCTATGAGCGTGGTAAGTCTTATGTGGACTTTGCACCGGATCGTGTAGCGATGCAGGATGCGACGGCACAGATGGCCTTGTTGCAGTTTATGCAAGCGGGACGTGCCAAGGCAGCAGTACCTTCGACGGTACACTGTGACCACTTGATTCAAGCTAAGGAAGGTGCAGATAAGGATTTGGCTCGCGCTAAGAGTGAAAGCTCGGAGGTGTTTAACTTTTTAAGTTCTGTATCAAATAAATATGGCATTGGATTTTGGAAGCCGGGTGCCGGTATCATCCATCAGGTGGTTTTGGAGAACTATGCGTTCCCAGGCGGTTTGATGATTGGTACGGATTCACACACGGTAAATGCAGGTGGATTAGGGATGGTAGCGATTGGTGTCGGTGGTGCGGATGCGTGTGATGTGATGGCCGGTCTACCGTGGGAGCTTAAATTCCCTAAATTAATTGGTGTAAAATTAACAGGCAAATTGTCTGGATGGGCAGCACCGAAAGATGTTATCCTGAAAGTAGCAGGTATCCTAACCGTAAAAGGTGGAACAGGCGCTATCGTAGAGTATTTTGGCGATGGAGCGGAGTCCCTATCTTGTACAGGTAAAGGTACAATCTGTAATATGGGGGCTGAAATCGGGGCGACGACTTCTACATTCGGTTACGATGCATCGATGGAGCGCTATTTGAGAGCGACGGATCGCGCAGATGTAGCTGATGCAGCCAATGCAATCAAAGGTCACCTGACAGCAGATCCCGAAGTATATGCAAATCCAGAGGAGTATTTTGATCAGTTGATCGAAATTAACCTTTCGGAATTAGAGCCTTCATTGAATGGACCTTTCACACCGGATTTGTATACACCAGCCTCACGTATGCGTGAAGAGGCACAGAAGAATGGATGGCCTACGAAAGTAGAGTGGGGATTGATCGGTTCGTGTACAAACTCTTCTTACGAGGATTTGGCACGTGCAGCATCTATCGCTCGTCAAGCGGTTGATAAAGGTTTGGTAACGAAAGCAGAATTTGGTATTAACCCAGGTTCGGAGCAAGTACGTTATACTGCAGATCGTGATGGACTTTTAAAGACTTTTGAAGACTTGAACGCAACGATATTTACCAATGCTTGTGGACCATGTATCGGCATGTGGGATCGTGCAGGTGCGGACAAGCAAGAGAAGAACACAATTGTACACTCTTTCAACCGTAACTTCGCAAAACGTGCTGACGGTAACCCAAATACTTATGCATTCGTAACTTCACCAGAGATGGTTGCTGCGATTGCAATCTCGGGCGACTTGGGATTCAACCCTGTAACGGATACATTAACGAACAAGAATGGCGAACAGGTTAAGTTAGACCCACCAACAGGTGATGAATTGCCGACGAAAGGATTCGATGTAGAAGATCCAGGATATCAAGCACCGGCAGCAGACGGATCGTCCGTAGTGGTAGAGGTATCGCCGACTTCAGATCGTCTTCAGTTGTTAGAGCCATTCGCTCCATGGGAAGGAACAGACCTAAAGGGGTTGAAAGTGTTGATCAAAGCGAAAGGTAAATGTACGACGGATCATATCTCTATGGCTGGACCTTGGTTGAAATACCGTGGTCACTTGGATAATATTTCTAATAATCTTTTGATCGGAGCAGTAAATTACTTTAACGATAAAACGGATAACGTACAGAATCAGTTGACAGGCGAGTATGGTGCTGTTCCAGCGACACAACGTGCCTATAAAGCAGCCGGTATCGGATCTATAGTTGTAGGAGATGAAAACTATGGTGAAGGATCTTCTCGTGAGCATGCTGCTATGGAGCCTCGTCATTTGGGAGTTCGTGCCGTATTAGTAAAATCTTTTGCCCGTATCCACGAGACAAACCTGAAGAAACAAGGTATGTTAGGTTTGACTTTTGACAATAAAGACGATTATGATAAAATCCAAGAACAGGATAATATCGATATCATCGGATTGACTGAGTTTGCCCCAAACAAACCATTGACTTTAGTATTACACCATGCGGATGGTTCTGAGGAGCGTATCACGGTAAATCACACCTATAATGCACAACAAATCGAGTGGTTTAAAGCTGGTGGTGCATTAAATATTATCCGTGCCAACCAAGCAAAATAATTTTTCAAATAATAATATGGAATCCCGGTAAACGCTACCGGGATTCCCTTTTTTCCTAATAATGCTAAAAAAAACAACAATGCTCCTGTTAGGAGCAATGGCTATCGGTTTTTCAGCGATGGCACAAGAAGCTGTTGAAGTTTCTGATTCTGGAGTAGGGGTAGCAAAAAGTATTTTTAACCCTAAGTATAATAGATTTAAAAGTAATAAAGGAAAGTTCTTTGCACATTGGGGGTATAATTTCTCCAGTTACGCAAAAAGTGATATCCGCTTCCAGGGCCCTGGATATGATTTTACACTAAAGGATGTAAAAGCATCCGATAGACCTACAAAATTGGGATGGACATATATCGATCCAGGAAGAATTACCATTCCTCAATTTAACCTTCATTTTGGATATTTTATTAAGGACAATTACAGCATCTCTTTAGGCTGGGATCATATGAAATACGTTGTCGATATGCCACAGACTGTTAAGTTTGTAGGACATGCTGACAAGATGGTTTCAGAGCCTGGTGTACCTTCAGGAATATTTGGTGAGGCTAAGGATGGAGATTACTTAGCGCTTAATGAAAGTGATCTTTATTTCGAGCATACCGATGGGTACAATTTTGCAGCCGTAGGGATAGAGCGTTATGATGATATCTGGGTGTCCAAGTCGCGCAAGCAATCGGTGAATTCTGAGATCGGATTAGAAGGAGGGCTTTTGGTTCCGAGATCAGATGTACGCCTATTTGGCTTAGGAGAGAATCATTATTGGAATATAGCAGGGTATGGTTTTGCTGCAAAGGCAGGTGTACAGTATCATTTTCTAAAGTGGATGTATTTGCAAGGCAGTTTTAAGACCGGATTTACTGATCTTAATAACATTAAGACTACAGGAAGAAGAGGTGTGGATAAAGCATCGCAAACCATTTGGTTCTTTGAAAACTATTGGGTGCTTGGTTTTAGATTCTAAAACGGAGTAACATATTCGTTCACTGAATAAAAAAGGTCTTGTTCAATAGAGCAAGACCTTTTTTATTGATTTTTTAAAAAAAACTGGAGTTGCCGATAGGCTGTTGACATACCTTTGTCAAGGACCGAGGTACCTTTGGAGTATAATCAAAAGATATAAAGATATGAACACACAAGGTATCGTCTCAAAAGGAGATTTTTTAAAGAATTGGCAAGGACACCGTACGTTGACTAGACGTACAATCGAGAAGTTTCCTGAGCAGGATCTGTTTAATTTTTCAATCGGAGGAATGCGTCCTTTCTCTGATATGGTAAAGGAAATATTGTCTATCGCTGTCCCAGGGTTGGAGAGTATAGTGACTAATGTGATTGAGAAATATAATCACGATTTACCATTAGCGACAAAGGCTGAACTCCTAGAGAGATGGGATGCCGATACAGTAAAGATTAATGAATTGTTCGAGCAGATCTCAATAGATCGGTTTCAGGAAAACTTTAAGATTTTTGGAGAATATGAATTTCCTATCGTAGAGAATATCCAGTATTTTATAGATAATGAAGTACATCATAGAGCACAGGGGTACGTATATCTCAGAGCTTTAGGTATTGAACCTCCGTTTTTCTGGGAAAGATACTAATGATGTCGAAAAGATAAACAGCGGGATTCTCTCCAAGGGAGTCCCGTTTTTTATTGGACTATTCTACCGGATTTTTAAAGAGCATTTTGTAAGTTAGCGACCTAAAGGAGATAGATCGTGCAATCCATTAAATTAAGTAAGTCTACACTATGGCTGATGACCATATCATCAGGACTGGTCGTAGCCAACATATATTACAACCAACCTTTATTGTCTTTAATAGCCGCCGATTTTGACATTGGAGAAGCTGCGGCAGGAAAGATTCCCGTCCTAACACAGATGGGCTATGCATGTGGATTGCTATTTATTGTGCCGCTTGGGGACAAGGTTTGGAGAAGGAAATTAGTGCTGTTGGATCTATTGGTCGTGATAGCCTGTCTGCTGTGGATTTGTTTTGCCAAGGAGTTTTGGATGTTATGCGTTGCAAACTTTATTTTGGGAGTGGCCTCGGTCGTTCCTCAACTATTTGTGCCAATGGCTGCGGAGCTTTCTACAACAGAGCAGCGTTCCGCTAATATCGGTATGGTGATGTCGGGATTATTGTTGGGGATATTACTGTCCCGTATGCTGAGTGGGGTGGTTGGAGACCTTTGGGGTTGGAGGACAATGTATACGATCGCTGTAGGGCTGATGGTGCTGACCTGGTTGGGGATATATAAGCTTCTGCCGGATCCGACGCCCAATTTTAAAGGAACTTATAGTTCTTTGCTTCGCTCCGTGTTTGATTTGGCCAAGAAGCATGCTTTGCTACGATTAGCGTCGTTTAGAGGTGCAATGGCTTTTGCGGGGATGTCAGCGGTATTTACAACATTGATTTTTCATTTGGAGGGACCTCCTTTTAATGTGGGCGCGACAGTAGTAGGTAGTTTTGGAATTGTGGGGGCCGTAGGAGCATTGGCCGCTGCTTCGGTAGGACGATTTACACGCAAGTGGTCCAACTATAAGGTGATATTGGCGGCTTTGCTTATTCTATTAGTGAGCTGGGGTTTTACTTTTGGTGCTGGCCAGACCTATTGGGGACTAGTCATAGGTATTATCTTACTCGATTTGGGGCTTCAGGCCTCACATATCATGAATCAAACTGATTTTTTTGCTATTGATTCGAAGGCAACCAATCGACTGAATACGGTATACATGGTCTCGTATTTTATTGGTGGTTCCTTAGGGACCTTGGTGGCCTCTTGGGCATGGCAATATGGACAATGGACAGGTGTCTGTGCTGTAGGCTTTGGTTTTAATGCCATGGCGCTGCTGGCCCATCTATTATTCGCTAGAAAAGTGAGCGCCTAAGGCGCTTATTTGACACGTCCTACCTTGAAGATAATAGGGAAATTGACTCTTCTAGTCTCTACATTTCCCCAAGCTTTACGAAGATCATCCTCAATCTGCCGCACCGGGTTATTGCCGTTTTTCTTTTCGTAATGCTGTACCGCCGACCAGGTATTCAGATAGCCAATCAGGTTTTCTAGTTGCCAAAGTTTGATATTTGTAATCTCTGGAGTCTCCAGTTCACGATAGGGAAAAGGAATGTTTTGATAACGGTCCTGCACGTGTCGCCTTTCCGGATCCCAATACGAACCAACGACGTCGGTATAGAAAGCCCGTACAATGGTATCTATTTCAGGAGTGATATTGTTGAGTTCATAGCCGATAAGAGCAATCACACTATTTGACCTTCCTACACGTTTTACTTCATCGTTGAATTGATGGAAGTCAAACCAATGTACTGCTTGAGCGACCGTAATAAGGTCAAAGCTATCATCTGCAAATGTGGTATGTTCTGCTTTCTGGACGGAGTATTTTATATTGTCGGCGGGGTAGGCATGCTTCAACTGCTCGGCACTCATATCGGTAGCTTCTACGGTAATAAAGTCCTTTGCTAGTTCGCGGGCAACCTGGCCAGTGCCAGTCGCACAATCCCAAGCACATTCTTTTTGCTTTAATAAAGGATATAGGAAATCATAGATAGCTTGGGGATAGTCCGGTCTGAACTTCGCGTATTGGTCGGATATAGTAGAGAAGTTATCTTTCATGGTGCCATATCTTTTCTATAAAATTAGCAAAAATATTCTGTAAAAGTCAACGAATTTAATTCATGTTATTTTTGCAGGAACGCAATATGAACGTGCACTTTGGTTTTTACAACAACACTCTTTCTACTATTCTAGTCTATCATCTGGAATCGCTCACTAAGCTGTGGATTGTTCATCTGTCATTCCGCAATTAGATATTTTGTTTGCATATTTCTTTCCATTCTTCTTTTAGTATAGAAAATATATTGAGATCGAAATACTGATTGCCATGGCGTTCTACCTGTCTCATGATACCTTCATGAAAGAAGCCTAAGCGTATCGGAATGGCGGAACTTTTCCTGTTATGCGTTGCCGTGAGGATTTCTAGACGGTGAAAATCTAATTGTTCGAATCCAATATCTATTAGAGTGGTACAGCAAGTCGTAATGATTCCATTCCCTTGAGCCCCTTCGGAAAGCCAATAGCCTATTGAGGCATTATTGTTAGATCGATCAATCTGATGTATGCCTATGCGACCGATTAATGTGTTGTTTTTATAGACATTGTAACTTAATTCTGTACCCGCTGCGCAGTTGACCTGTGACTGGGTAAGATAGGTAATACTGTCAGACAAAGTATTCATATAGGGAACCCACGGAAGAAATTCACCAAGGTAGGTTCTGTTGTTTTCAATTGCTTGAATAAGTGCCTCAGCTTGATCTGGAGAACTGATCCGTAAGTCAATTTCTTCGGAAAGTCGGATGATGGATGGAATTGAACTATTGTATGTCATGCTTAGTTAACTCTGTTTGTTCAGTTTTGTTTTGACTATGAGTCGATTTACTAGAAAGACCTGAAGCCTATGTAACTAGAGTTTTGATGCCGTGTATGCTCTGGGTTAGAATGGTCTCTACCCGATCTTTAAGTAGAGGAGGACCGATAATCCAAGCATCGTCGGCAAACATCATAAACCAACGAGCAAAATAATCCAAAGTACCTCTGTACTCGAAAAACAGATCTACATATCGATCCGTTCGTTGCTCGTGTGTGAAGCCAAAATATTTTTTTTGCCAATCTAAATGTGTAGCGATATCAAGACCTACACGTATATGTATGGCTAGGGGAGGAATATTGTTTTTCCGGTTGGTCATTAGTTCTTCAAGGCTGATATGCTGCTGGGTAAACGTCTGCGCAAGGAGATCTATAGTGAAAATACGGTCGGCCCGAAATTGCCTGTAGTCTTCCCTTTTTAGACAATAGGCACCAATGTACCAGAAGTTGTTTTCGTGAAATAAGCCTATAGGTTCGATTACCCTGGTATCGGGCTGTCCGTCATTGGCTCCTTGATAGGATAGGGCTATCTGTCGTTTATGTGCAATACTCTCGAATACAGTCTGCAGGGCATGGGGAACTGATTGATTAAAGGTATCATAGCTGGATTTGCCCATTATAATCTGGTTCTCGATCACGCTGATAGAATCTCGCTCACTGTGCTTGAGTACAGATCGCACTTTGTACATAGCTGATTTATAGTCTGACATGAGTTTTTTGTCCATAAATTTCTCCATCAGCTTTTCTGCAGCGATAAAACTCATGGCTTCCTGTTTGGTAAATACCACAGGAGGGAGGCGGTAACCATCGACCAAAGAATATCCACTACCGGCTTCGCCAATAATGGGCACGCCAGCTTGCTCTAAACTCTTGATATCGCGATAAATGGTACGTAAGCTTACCTCAAAACGATCAGCCAGCTCTTGGGCTTTAATCACTTTTTTGGATTGTAATTGGATCAGAATCTCTACAATCCGGTCAAATCTCTTTTTTAAATCAACGGACACTTTAATCTATTTATTGAGCTTAAACTTAGAAAAAAAGCTTTATATAATCGATAGGGAACTTGAAATAAATAGGGATCTGACGTTTATTTATGGACTTTATTTCTATTTTATGTAAGTTTATATCATGGCATGGGTCGAGATACCAGAAGAATATTTGATAACTGATGAGAGAATACGACAGGTTTCGGTATCGGGACTGACATTCTGTTTGGTTTTCCATGATGAGCGGTGGATTGCCTTTTCAAGGAAATGCCCACATGCAGGAGCTCCACTGGATCAAGGATGGTGTAAAGATGGGGTTGTCGTATGTCCCTACCATCGGCAAGAGTTTGATCTGAAAACAGGGAGGGGTGCACAGGGGCAGGGCAACTTTATCACCATCTATCCACTTCAAATTGTTGCGGACAGATGGTGTATTGAGGTAAAAGACAACTTCTTTCAACGACTGTTTGCTAAGCTATAAGGAGTGGTGGCTTTATCCTATTTTTAAGGATGTCATGGTGAGGGAACCCGCTACTGCTTGATCATTAAAGATAATTAGCTCTTCATTTTTTTCCTGTAACGCTAGGCTATATAGCAACGGCATGTAGTGCTCTGGAGTGGGGATAGCCATTTGAAATTCTGCACCTTGCTTGTCATAGTCAATTAGTGCCTGATGATTGCGCTCTACGATATATTTCTTCATTTTCTCATCGGCTTGCTTCGCCCAATCAAAGGCATAGCCTGTCGTATTGATATGTGACCAGGACACCATTCGAAGATTGTGTACCATATTACCACTACCGACAATTAGGACCCCCTTGTGTCGCAGGGCTGCTAACTCTTTCGCTAGCGCATAGTGGTAAGAGGCCGGTTGGGTATAATCTATACTCATTTGTATGACCGGAACATCGGCATTTGGATAGAGGTGCTTGATTACAGACCAAGAACCGTGGTCGAGTCCCCATTTCTCATCGAGGTGTACTTCGGTCGATGTAATGATCTCTTTGGTGAGCTTAGCGAGCTCTGGAGAACCCGGAGCGGGATACTGCACATCAAAAAGTGCTTGCGGAAAGCCCCCGAAATCATGTATAGTGGCTGGATTCTCCATAGCAGTAACATAGGTGCCACGGGTCTCCCAGTGTGCCGAGATAACCAAAATGGCTCGAGGCTTTTCTATTTCTTTACCTATATTCTTGAAACCTTGGACAAATTCATTGTCTTCAATAGCATTCATCGGGCTACCATGCCCTAAAAATAATACAGGCATCTTGTCTGTAGTGTCCAATGTGTTGGCAAAGCTATGGAGAGAACCCAGTTTAACAGCCGCTCCCGTTAGCGGAAGTGCCGCAACTGCAGTCAAAAATTGCTTTCTATTCATATCTTCCATTTGTTTGATGTTTTTAGCGTATGAAAATATATAATACAAATTTAAGGCAGTTTTTGCCGATCAGGTATGAAAATAGCGTAAAAGAGTATAAGGATTATGCAATCTGTGAGCGCATATCTTGGCGAAATTCGCTTGGTGTCATCCCGGATTTCTTTTTAAATACGCTCGTAAAGTAAGCTTTGTCACTATATCCTAGTTCGAATCCGATTTCCGCAATATTCTTATCGGTGCTGAAAAGAAGGTTTTTCGCTTCTGTAAGTTTGCGTGTTTCGATGATTTCCGAAACGGTTTGCTGCAGGATCCGTTGGGTTATTCCATTGAGTGCACGGGGCGTCATAAAGAGCTTATCAGCGTAAAAGTTAACGCCCTCGGGACGTCTGAAATTTTCCTCAAGGATCGCTAGAAAGCTTTGAAAAGTGCTGTCTTGAGCGGGAGCAGAAGTTGAATCCCTGTCACCCAATGCTTTCTTACGTTCCGATTCGATAAGGACAAAAAGGGAAGATAGGAAACTCCGTATAATCGCAAGCTCGGGTACAGGCTGTTTTATTTCCTGCATTATCAGCTGACACAGCGTGTCGAGACGGTGGATGCCTGCGCGGTCTTGCAGCTGGAAATTTGCATGGTCATGATAGGTGTTATAAAGTTGAAAAGTAATCTCGGGGATGAACTCACTTTTAAAACGTATTACCCAAAAATCGCACACTCCGTTTAGAGCTTCAGGCTGCACTCGATGCACTTTGCCTTTTGTAACAAAGGTGATAAAGGGAGCCTGCCAATGCTGTTCTTGATAATCGATAAAATGAGCCAATTGCCCTTCCATACCGATAATGAGTTCTTCAAAATCATGCTTATGGGGTAGATTGGTGCTGTTCTTGATGCGATTAGCCTCCTGTATATCAACCTTGTAAATTTTGAATAATTCGTCCATAGATTAAAGATAAGCAAAGGGATTATGTCACCCGAAAGTTTTTTACTTAAAAAAATGCAGGGGTGCTTTAGTAAGAACTCTAATTTTTGTACCTTTGCATCATCAATTCAAGCTATGAGTGACGCTATAAAACACGAGTGTGGTATTGCACTTATCAGACTATTAAAACCCCTCTCATATTATCAGGAAAAATATGGAACTCCTTACTACGGGATTAACAAGTTGTATCTTCTTATGGAGAAGCAACATAACCGTGGACAGGATGGGGCTGGTATTGCAACCATTAAATTTGATGTAAAACCAGGTAACCGGTACATCAGCCGGTACAGAGCTATGGGATCTACAGCAGTAGCAGATATTTTTGAATACGTTCAGAAAAAATTTGCAGCTGTAAATAAGGCTTATCCGAAGGAATCTAAGGATACGCAATGGCTTAAAGACAATGTTAGTTTTACAGGAGAGGTATTACTAGGGCACCTGCGCTATGGTACACACGGTAAAAATAGCATCGAAAGTTGCCATCCCTTCCTGAGACAGAACAATTGGATGACCCGTAACCTAGTGGTAGCAGGGAATTTCAATATGACGAATGTGGACGAACTGCTTCAGCAGCTTTATGACTTAGGGCAACACCCTAAAGAACAAGCGGATACGGTTACTGTGCTGGAGAAGATTGGTCACTTTTTGGATGATGAGAATCAAGAGTTGTTCGACCAGTTTAAGAAAGAAGGCTATTCTAATATAGAGATATCTGCTCAGATCGGTAAGCACCTTGATGTCGCTAAGATTTTGACCCGTTCGGCTAAAACATGGGATGGTGGCTATACTATAGCTGGTATCTTGGGGCATGGTGATGCTTTTGTAATGCGTGATCCTGCGGGTATCCGCCCTGCATTCTTTTACCAAGACGACGAAGTATTGGTTGTGGCATCCGAGCGACCTGTGATTCAAACAGCTTTTAACATTCCGTTGGAAGCAGTACAAGAAATCAAACCGGGACATGCGCTGATTGCGAAGAAGGACGGTTCCATTTCGCAAGAGATGTTTAGACAGCCTGTAGAGCAAAAATCGTGTTCTTTCGAACGTATTTATTTCTCTAGAGGATCGGACGCGGATATTTACCAAGAGCGTAAGTCGCTAGGTAAGTTATTATGTGATCAAGTGTTGAAGTCTATCGACAACGACATCAAAAATACTGTGTTCTCGTTTATTCCTAATACGGCCGAGGTATCTTACTATGGTATGATGGAAGGAATGAGTAAGTATGTAAGGGATTATCAGAAAAACATCCTATTAAATAGGGATGAGAAAATCTCAGATCAGGAATTGGACGATATCTTAAGTATACATGCACGTTTTGAGAAGCTGAATGTAAAAGATGCAAAACTACGTACTTTTATTACGCAAGATGCAGATAGACAGGATATGGTACAGCACGTCTATGATACAACTTATGGTATCGTACGTGATCACGAGGATACTATCGTCGCTATCGATGACTCTATCGTAAGAGGTACGACATTGAAGCAGTCTATATTGACTATCCTCGATCGTCTGCACCCTAAAAAGATAGTAATTGTATCATCAGCACCGCAGATACGCTATCCGGATTGTTACGGTATTGACATGTCAAGAATGGGCGAGTTTGTCGCTTTCGAAGCCGCAATAAACCTGTTGAAACGCAAAGGGATGTCGCATATTATTGATGAGGTTTATCAAAAATGTGTCGCTTCTATCGTAAAACCGAAAGACGAAATCGAGAATTACGTAAAAGCAATCTACGAACCTTTTACGGACGAGGAAATATCTGCTGAAATAGCTCGAATCGTAAGACCACACGATTTGAACGCAGAACTGGTTGTTATTTTCCAAACATTGGATAATTTACATATTGCTTGTCCTAATCATAGAGGTGACTGGTATTTCTCTGGAGATTATCCTACTCCAGGAGGAAACAAAGTAGTCAACAAAGCCTTCATGAATTGGGTAGAAGGAAAGAATGTGAGAGCTTATTTTAGTAGGTAATCGCAATATGTAATAGCATATAGAGAAGGCTAATCCACTAGGGTTAGCCTTTTTTATTGCTAAATAGATAAATTACTATTGTTTTAGTTGGTATTATTGTATCAAAATAATGGATTAATGTCCATTTTAATAAGCTTTATGGTGTAAGTTGTATATTTATCCCGTTCGGGCTCCGCGATGATAGGTATTGATGTTTTGCATACAGATAGCTAGAATGCGATGTTATCAGAGAGCCGTTAATTTGTAGAATGGACGACAGCATTTTATTTAACAAGATCCAAGATGGCGACATGACGGCTTTTTATCAGGTCTACATGAGTTATTGGCCATTGCTGTATAGCCACGCAGTCCGTATGCTACGGGACGAAGAAGAAGCGAAGGATATCGTGCAGGATTTGTTTATCTATGCTTGGGAAAACAGGTCGAAAATTCATTTTGAAAAGATAAAGCCGTTTCTTTACGTTTCCCTGCGCAACCGTGTGATCAATCAGTCCTTACGGAACAAAGTCGAACAAAAGTACCTTAAAAGAACCTTTCCTGTCCATAATTTTGATGAATACCTCCATGTAGAGGAAGATATCCTGTACAAAGAGTTGGAGGCAGAGATTGAAAAGGGAATAGAAGCATTACCCCCAAAAATGCAAGCCATATTTCGGATGTCTCGTGTGGAGAATCTAAGCCATAAGGAGATTGCAGAACAGCTGAAAGTGACGACGGATAATGTGAAAAAGACAATCAACAGGGCCCTTAAAATCATACGCTCAGGTATGACGAAAATAATTTTTACTTTTTTTTTATTTTTTATGTCCACCTAGTCTGCTTTTGCTTGTACTCTATATAAACTAGTCAATATAACTTTTATGGAGGATAAGGAAATTGAAAAACTTTGGAAAAAGTACATCGACGGAACCTGTACAGAACAAGAGAAGAAGACCATCCAACAGTGGTATAATAAAGCTGTACAAGATAACACGATGCTCCAGTTTACAGATGATATCTATGCGGTAGGTGATCAGATGTGGACGGGAATTTCTCAAGAACTAGCAACTAAAAAATCAGGACCCAAAATTTGGCGTTGGGCAGGTAGCGTAGCTGCCGCCGCAATAGGGATATTGTCACTGTTGTATATCACCAATATGGAACGCCCAGAGCCTATCACTGTAGCGAATACGCAGCATATCTTGCCCAATGAAGAGGGCGCTATATTGACCTTGGCCGACGGACGGGAGTTTACGCTGGATGAACAAAATGGACTCACGCAGTATATCGATACTGGAAAGGTCCTTGCTGAAGAACGATTTACAGTAACGACACCAAAAGGTAAGAGTATTAGGCTTTTATTGCCTGATGGGTCTTCGACGGTACTAAATCCAAGTTCAGTTTTAAGTTATGCTTACAATGCAGTAGCTAATGTGCGTGAACTAACGATAAGTGGTGAGGCCTACTTTGATGTCGCTAAGCGACGGGACCAAAAGAGTGGTAATCCTATTGCTTTTTCGGTGCGCTCCAAAGGACAGTTGGTTCGAGTATTAGGTACGCGCTTTAGTGTAGCAAGTTACGATGACGAATTGGTTGCATTGACTACGCTAGAAGAAGGTAGTGTCGCGATAGAGGATAGCAAACTCGGCGGAAGCAAGGTGTTGAAGCCTGGACAACAAGCCGTGCTTTCGGCCCAAGGAATACAGGTGAAAGAAGTAGACCTCGATATTGCACTGGCATGGAAGGACAACGATTTTGCATTCAGTAACCAAAGTCTAGAGAGTCTCCTGAAGCAATTGGAACGATGGTATGACGTATCCTTTATCTGGAAGGATAAAAAATATAAAAATGAATCTTTCGATGGGATGATACCTCGGGATAGGTCACTTTATGAAGTACTGAACGCATTGGAACGTACTGGTAAAGTGAAGTTTGAAATACAGGGGAGAAACATCCTCGTAAAATAATGAACAATCAATTTTTTAATTAATCAATCTAATATTTAGTAGTTAACCTAATGGTAAGTAGAAGTAAAATTGCCGCTTTTTTACTGCTGTATGCTCCATTGACTTTTCAAATGGATGCGATGGCACAGAAAATACGGTTTACGGCGTTACAGACTAAGCCGTCAGAAATCTTTAAGGAGATCAAAAAACAGTCTGGTTACGGATTTGTGTACTCGAATGAGGATATCAAGCGTTTGAAGGTGGTCAATCTGCCAGCAGGAGAGTATGATATGCATGCTCTATTGGATCAAATGATGCATAATCAGCCTTTAAAGTATAGTATATCGGATAAGCTTATTACGATAGAGCATAAAGCAACTACAGTGGCTAAATGGAAAGCTGCCGCTAATGCGATACAAGAAGGCATCGAGGTGAAAGGCCGTATACTGGATGATAAAGGAGGTTTTGTAAAAGGTGCAACTGTTCAGGTAAAAGGAAGTTCGGGGGGCGCATTAAGTGATGAGAATGGTTATTTTACGTTGACCAATGTATCGAGCGAGAGTATTATCCGTATCACGTACTTGGGGCATCAACCTGTAGAGGCGGTGGCTCGACCACAGATGGGTACCATTACGCTGTTCCCCTCAGATCAAGCTATTGAAGAGGTAAACGTGATGAATACCGGTTATTATCAAGCACCTAGAGAGCGTGCTACAGGTTCATTTGTGCATATCGATAATAAGACGATCGAAAGAGGAACTAGCCCTGATATCTTACAGCGTCTAGAGGGAATGGTGAGTGGCATGCAATTTACAAAAGCGGGTAGTTCTAATATTGAGGATGTTCGGGTAAGAGGTTTGTCAACTTTGGAGGGAAATCAACGTCCATTGATTGTTGTGGATAATTTCCCTTACGAAGGCAATATGTACAACACAAATGATAGTTATGGCGTAGATCTTAGTTTTATCAACCCAAGCGATGTGGAGAGCATTACGGTATTGAAAGACGCAGCGGCTGCATCCATCTGGGGGGCGAGGGCAGCAAATGGCGTTATCGTAATTACCACAAAAAAAGGAAAACTAGGGCAGGCGAACCGCGTGAATTTTTCCTATAGAAGTACATTCGACGAAAAGCCGGATTTGTTGGAAAACCGTAGGAGGTTACCATCTTCGGTGATTATGGATGTGGAGAAGGTGCAATTTGGCCGCGGCAAATATAGCTCTACATTGGTACAGAATGCTATCCCTGAATATGCAGAATGGCTATTCAAGCACAAAAATGGAACTATTACAGATGCTGAGCTAGCGCAGATTGAAGAGCGCTTCAGAAATACAGAGGTGAGGGACGATGTATCAAAGTACTTGATGCAAACAGGAATAACCCAACAGTACAATCTGGATTTTTCAGGAGGAGCGTCCAGTTATGCATATTACCTCGCTGCAGGATATAATAAAGCTAGGACGAATTGGATCGGTGAGGAGAGTCAAAGGTTGAATGTGTCTACTCAACATACCTTCCAACCCGTCAAAGATCTAATGATTTCGGCGCGTATTGATTACACCCAGACGAAATCGCAAAACAATGCATTGAAGATGGACATGCTTGGGGGAGGAACTGTAGGGCTATCTCCTTATGCGCGTTTGGCGGATGAGTATGGAAATCCATTGTCTATCATTAAGGATTACAGACAGAGTTATAAGGACGATCCTATAAATACCGGTCTCTTGGATTGGAACTACTATCCTTTATTGGAAAGAGGATTGATCGATAATAGAGGACGAGGAAAAGAGATCCGTTTCAATGTGGAAGCAAACTATACCTTTCTAAAGCATTTCAAAGCTTCCGTATCGTACAACCATGGAACAGGTGACAACGATAGTGAAAGGTATTACGATAAAGAATCTTACTATGTACGTAACCTGGTGAATCGCTTTACAGATGATAAGATGAATCGTGTTATTCCTTATGGAGATATTCGGTTGTTAGGGACGCCTTTCGTGTCGAAATTTAACAATGCGCGCGGTACCCTATATTACAATCAGAATTTTAATAGTAACCATAAGATCAATGCATTGGCAGGTGTAGAGGTAAACTCGTCGACGAGGTATTCTACTGCGGGTCATTTATTCTATAATTATAACAAGGATATCGGGCAGGGAGAATCTCATTTCGACTTCAAAAAAAGCTATAATACAAGGCCCGATGGATCGACATTAATTCCTAGTATATACCCGATTAATCTTAGCCACTTCACAGATAGATTTTTGTCTTACTTCGCAAATGCGAGCTATGAGTATTCTAATCGCTATGTATTGAGCTCGTCTTTGAGATGGGATGCATCGAATTTATATGGCGTGAAGACGAATCAAAAAGGTATTCCATTGTGGTCTGTCGGTGGGGCATGGCATATACACAACGAAACAATTTTTAATGTGGATTGGATATCGCAGTTGACGGCACGATTGACCTATGGAAAAGCGGGAAATACGTTTAAAGATGTGTCGCATTTCCCTTTGTTGCAGTTCAATATCAAGCAGCCTAACTTTGAGAACCAAGCGACTGTACGTAGTGCAGGAAATCCGACGTTACGTTGGGAGACGGTATCAACTACTAATGCAGCTGTTGATTTTGCAATGCTTTCTAATAGATTGAACGGATCGTTCGAGTTTTATGTGAAGAGTGCAAAGGACCTTATTGGTAAAGACTTTATGGCACCGAGTACAGGTATAATTACTGGAGGTACGGCTCTAGCAAGTAGCTTGGTCAATTACGCAGCGATGCGTACAAGAGGAATAGATTTAACCCTAAACTCTAAAAATTTGGTCGGCGACTTTACTTGGAATAGTACTGTTTTATTCAGTATCACAAAGAATAAAATAACGAATGTCTATACGAATCCAACAGCTAGAATCTACGACTACTACAATACGCCTCCTGCACCCGTAGAAGGTGTCAGTAGGGATTTAATCTACTCTATTCCGTGGAATGGTTTGGATGGAGATACCGGAATGCCAATCATGTACATCAATGGAGAACGTAGCACGAATAATCTGGCTTTTCATAATTCGTTACGCTTAGAATCGCTGAATAAAGCTGGTGTGGCAGTAGACCCTTATTTTGGTTCGGTACGTAATGACTTCTCATACAAAAACTTTGATCTTAGCTTTTTAATTACTTGGAAATCAGGCTCAGTATTCCGTCGTAGCTCGATGTACTCCGGAGCAGAATACAACGGCATATACCATATGGACTATTTCAAAAGATGGCAAAAGCCGGGTGATGAAGAATTCACTAACGTACCAGCCTACGCAGAAGTGTATGATGCCAATGGTTCGACCAATTACAGTTTTTCGGACGCTTTAATCACGAGAGGAGATCTAGTCCGTCTAAAGGATATAACATTTGGCTATACCCTGAGGAAGAGTAGGATACCTAAACTCCCATTCCAATCCATGCGTATCACAGGGAATGTGGCGAACTTAGGTTTGTTATGGAAAGCTAATAAAGAGGGCTTAGATCCGGACTATCATGCGGATGACTTTGTCATTCCACGTAGTTATAATTTGGGTTTGCAGTTGAGTTTGTAATGTAATAGGATGAACAAAATGAATTTTTTGAAATTTACATATGTACTGCCTTTCTTGCTATTGACAGCAAGTTGTGGCAAAGATTTTTTAGACGTAAAGCGGGACAAATCCCAGGTTATTCCGGGAAGTATTGTAGACTACCAAGGGGTTTTGGATAATTTCGCTATCATCAATGAGCGTGCTACAGTTTCGTTGGGACTTGTCGGTGCTGCGGAATACCATCTACCAGATGGGGTATTGAAAACATGGCTTTCTAATATCCCGTATGAAGTAAATGGCTACCTATGGGAGAAGGAAATTTTCTCCGGTTATGAGTCTACGGATTGGAATAATGCCTACCAACGGATCTTGTATGCAAATCTGGCTTTAGAGGTAATGGATTTAAAACCTAGTGCTAGTGAACAGAATGACTGGAACAATGTCGCTGGAGGCGCTTCTTTTATACGTGGTTATACCTACTACCAATTAGCGCAGTTGTTTTGTAAACCCTACGACGCACAGACAGCAGCAGCAGATTTAGGCGTTCCTATTAAACAGGAAAGGGATGTTGAAGAAAAGGTAACCCGTAATACAGTAGAAGAGGTCTATCAGTTTATAGTTGCGGATCTAAAACGTGCTGTTGAGCTTTTACCTGAGAAAGCAAAAAGTAGATTCAGACCAAACAAGGCTACCGCAGCGACGTTTTTAGTCCGTACATTGATGCAGATGGGAAGATATGATCAAGCTTTAGCATATGCAACATTAGCGTTTGAAAAAGAGAATGCGCTCATCGATTATAATACACTCGATTTAGGTAAACTTAATCCATTTGGAGCTGATTATGGCGTGACCAATCCAGAGTTGTTATATTATGCTCATATCAATAAACCTGGCTCTTCATATACGGGATATAATGCTGACGCTAGTTTATTGGCTTTGTATGAGCCTAATGATTTGCGAAAAAAAGCATTCTTTCAACCTATAGCTACAGACGGCCGAATGGAGTTTAAAGGTTCTTTTTCTGGCGCTTACAATATATTTGTTGGAGTGTCTGCTGGTGAAGTCTATCTCAACTATGCCGAATGTCTAATCCGTAACAACAGAGCTGCGGACGCGCTACCTGTTTTGAATAAACTGCGCAAAAATAGATTTGCCACATTTAACTATAATCCAATCCAAGCGTCAGATTACAGCGATCTGATGGAATACGTATGGAAAGAGCGAAGACGGGAATTGTATTTCAGAGGACTGACTTGGGAGGATTATAGGAGACAGAATAAGGAGGGTAAATACACTGTGACGTTGAAACGCAACAACAATGACAAAGTGTATACATTGGAGCCAAACGATAAAAGGTGGACGTTGCCACTTCCGGACAACGAGATTCAAATAAGAGGGTTCATACAGAACGAAAGATAAATGTCAGAAAATATAGTAACAATAAAAGGATTGTCCCACCGATATAGCAGTCAGTGGGCAATCAAAGATATCAACTTCGAAATCAACACGAAGGGTATACTGGGACTTCTAGGGTCCAATGGTGCAGGTAAGTCGACCACCATGAATATTTTATGTGGTGTATTGAACCAGACCGAAGGATCAGTATTGATCAACGGCTTAGACACGCGCGAGAATGCACGGGAAGCAAAGAAGAAAATTGGTTTTCTCCCACAGAACCCGCCTTTACATTTGGAACTTACCGTCGACGAATATTTGACGCACTGTGCCTACTTAAGAAGAATTGCTCCTAAGGAAATCAAAGCTGCCGTAGAAGCCGCAAAGGAGCGTTGTGGTATAGCTCACTTTAGTAATAGATTGCTACGCAACCTTTCTGGAGGCTATAGGCAACGCGTAGGTATTGCGCAGGCCATTATCCATAAACCTCAGCTAGTGGTACTAGATGAGCCGACCAATGGCTTAGATCCGAATCAGATTATCGAGGTGCGTAAACTGATAAAAGAAATCGCAGAAGAACGCGCTGTGATTTTTTCCTCACATATATTAAGTGAGGTGCAGGTGCTCTGTAAGGATATTATTATGATTGAGGGCGGAAGAATCGTATTTGCGGATACGATGGATGCTTTCAATAATTACATTGAGTCGAACGAAGTCAGAGTGTGGATGAAAAATCCGCCAACACAAGAAGAGTTTCTCCAGATCGAAGGGGTAGAGTCTATCGTTCGATACGATGATCATGAGATTGTTTTCAAGGTAGACAAATCCAAAGAGGTCAATGAAGCTATTATTCATCTGAGTGTTTCCCAAAAATGGGGCTTGAAGGAGATTTCCCAAGAGAAGAGTTCACTGGACGATGTGTTCAAACAATTATCATCACACTAAAAACTGTTCAAGCTATTTAATTATGCGCGTTATACTTAGAATTGCAAGGTTAGAGCTTGCATCATTATTTTTTTCCCCTATTGCTTGGCTGGTATTTTTAGTGTTCGCAGTACAGTTCGGAATTTCGTTTGTTACCAAACTCGAGCTATACGCTTCATACAAAGCATTAGGCTATAATACGGTCAATCTGACGGACTATATCTTTACCCATGGGCAGACCCCCGGTTTGTTCTTGACTGTACAGTCCCAGTTGTATCTCTTTGTTCCCTTGTTGACCATGGGGCTTATCAGCCGGGAGCTGCACAGCGGCTCGATTAAGCTGTTACAGTCCTCACCAATCAGTACATTGGAGATCATACTAGGCAAATATCTAGGGATAATGGTCTATGGGTTATTATTGTTCTCATTGCTGTTCGTATTCATAATTTGTGGAGGTGCAGTGATTCCAAACTTCGAATGGACCTGGATGTTTACCGCTTTAGTAGGTTTATTTCTGCTTTTTGGCGCATATGCTGCCATCGGTTTGTTCTTGTCCAGCCTTACCTCATATCAGGTTGTTGCTGCGATCAGTACCTTAGTATTGCTTACTTTTCTACATTATATAGGTGGTTTATGGCAGGATGTAGATTTTGTACGCCACATAGCCTACTTCTTTTCGGTGAGCGGAAAAGCAGATAGTATGATTGGCGGATTGGTGCGTTCCAAAGACATTATCTATTTTCTAGTTGTCATATCTTTGTTTTTAGGACTCACTATTCTCAAAATGGAGATGGCGCGTTCGTCTAAAAATATTGGACAGAAGATTGCCATCTATACTGGATTTGTCGTAGCGCTAGTGTGTATCGGTTACGTCGCTTCTCTTCCTCGAATGACATTCTATAATGACGTCACTTCGCAAGGCACCCGCACACTCAGCAAGACAGGGATAGCGATTGTAAAGAAGATGGAACAGCCGTTGAAGATAACAACCTACGTCAACCTTCTGGACCCGGACTATAACATCGGAGCCAAGAAACAACGGAATGCGGATATGTCCCGCTTTGAGCAATACCAACGTTTCCTACCGGATATGGAAATGGAGTATGTGTATTATTACGATACCTGCGAAAACAAATCCTTATTTGAAAATAAAATCAACAAGGGCCTTTCGCTAGAGCAGGTCGCTAATAATGTCGTAGAGACCTACAAACTCAATATCAATGACTTTCTAACACCTGCTGAGATACGTAAGAAAATAGACCTATCTGCAGAAGGCAACCGCATGGTGCGCGTTTTGGAAAGTGGAGATAAGAAAACCTACCTACGCTTGTACAACGATTTCTTCAAACATCCGGGAGAACCTAATATTGTTGCTGCGTTGAAGCGTCTCCAAATAGGAGGGGCAAAGATTGCTTTTGTAGGCGGGTATGATATGCGTGCTATTGATAATAATACGGAGCGTGGATACCGTCAAGCAACAAATGATATTACACAACGAAATTCCTTGGTAAACAATGGATTTGATTCGTTTACTTTGGCTTTGGACAACGACGAAATTCCAGCAGATATCAGTACTTTGGTCATCGCAGATCCAAGACAACACCTGAGCGCGGTAGCCATCGGTAAGATTAAGAGTTACCTTGACAAAGGGGGGAACATGTTGGTGTTTGCGGAGCCAGAGCAGAAAGCTTATCTAGAGCCTGTATTGAGTTATCTCGGTGTAGACTTTGAAGAAGGTGCTATGGTTCAGAACAACGTCGAGATTGCAGCCAACGTTGTTTATGCCCGAGCTGCCAAGGAATCGTCTAAGATGGGAGAGATTATGGCTTCTGCAGTAAAAGATAGCGTTTTTAAAACGGTCTTTTTAAGCCCGGGAGTGTTCAAGACCGTTAGCAAAAGCGATTTTGACGTATTCCCTATACTTCAGGTAAAGGAGAAAAACGCTTGGCTTAAGCGCACAAAGCTAGATAGCGATTCACTACGTGTCAGCTACGCTACCGAAAATGGAGATAGGGCAATGGTTGCAGATGTTGCTATCGGCCTGACACGTACAGTAGGAGATAGAGAGCAAAGGATTGCTTTAGTAAGCGACGCTGACTTTATCAGTAATATAGAACTTGGTACTTTTAGAAAGACCACGGGTAATAGTAACACCCAGTTTTATTCCGGATTGTACGAATGGTTTACCAGTTCGACCTATCCGATTATGATTGAGCCTATTCTTCCTGTCGACAATGAGATAACACTTACGACCAAAGGAGCATCGGCTATGCGTGTGGTATTTGTCTACGTGTTCCCAATTCTATTATTATTACTTGGCGGGCTGGTATTGACCCTGAGAAAGAGAAAATAGAACTATTGAAATAAAAAATCCCCGAGTAAATCGGGGATTCTTTTTTAAGGTTTGACACCTTGTTTTGCTATATAAACTTATTACTGAATGTGATTCGAATGAAATATACCTAAACAATTAGTTTAAGTATTCGCAGTAATTCTAGTCTTCTAGAATTACGAAGTCATCGCCATCGTATAGCCATTCCTGCGTATCGATGGTGTGTTCTAAATTTGTGATTTCTAAATCTTTAATCATAACATTTATTTTTATTGATACAAATATAGCGACGAACTGTTAGTCTTTTATTAATCACATGTTAAGTTTATGTTAAGCATCAATCTATTAACCTTCCATCTACATAGTACCAGTTTCCCTGCAGTTCTTTAAAATTCGATTTTTCATGGTGTACACGCACTACACCATCTTCGTCTTTATAGTGCGCTCTGAATTCTACCGTCTGCACAGTCGACTTCATAATCTCTAGTGACACCCAGCTATTGGCTGTAGCCCAGCTCTCAATATCCTGTTTGCTTTGGAAGCGACGGGTAGATGGGTGGAAGCTGTTGTAGAGGAAATCGATATTGGCCACGACAAAGGCACTGTATCGGGCACGCATTAGTAATTCGGCGGTAGAGGCTTTCTGTTGGCCACTATGTATCAGTGCGCAACAGTGCACAAAATCCCGCTCGCTTCCGCATGGACAAGTCATAAGTATACTATATGTTAATTTATTTTAAATATTCTTTTAAGGCCTCCTGGCTTTTTTGATACGCTTTTTCCTGTTTGCGTTGGACCCATTTCTTCTTCCATATTTTACGCATTATTTTATCGGTATAGCGGATAATAAAGACCTCGTTAAGCATTTTTAGCAGACGTTTTGGACCACTCGGAAACGAGCGTAATGTTACAGAGAAGCCTGCTTCTAGGTAGCGGTTGAAATGCCAGTATCCACTCGGCATAAATAGGGCGTCGCCATGTTCCATGAATATTTCATAGCCTTGGGCATATTGCAGGGCTGGGAACTCCTGATAGTCGGGGTTCTCATAATCGATGTTATAAACGGTATGTACTGACAGAGGAACCTTATAGAGAAAAGCAGATTGATCGGGTGGGAATAATAGTACCCGCTTTTTTCCTTCAAACTGAAAGTGCAATAAATCTCCGAGATCTACATCGTAGTGCATCAGTACGCGAGCCTCACTTCCTCCAAAGAACAAGGTTGGTATGCGTTTGAAATACTTGAAGCCTAAATCCGGATAGCTGAAGTTTTTCAATAGTTCGGGCAGATGGTCGGTAATGATGTAGAAGAAAATCCTATAGTCCGACGGCTGTTTCTTTATCAGCGTGATATAATCTTTAAACCGCATGTGGGTCACCGGTTCATTCGTCGCTTTATTCGGATCTGCCGGTTTATTATCGTAGAGCCCGACTTCCTGTTCGCCAACCTGACTGTAGATATAATCCAGATTCCATTTGTCAAAATCTTTCCACTTGCGGGCGTAGCCCTTGATAAGAACAGGGCGCTGCGGGATAAAATACTTTTTTAAAAAATCCTCTTTAGATATATCTTGAACCGTGTCGACTTGCGATAAAATCATATACTTCTATGCTTACCTATAAAAGTAATAAATATTTGAATTTTTATGACACAAATACAACTTTACTGCTAAACTATTTTGGGGCTTTAAGCGTTGTTAAAGAAACAACCTCAGAAATGACATCGATAAAAAATGAAATAATAGGGACATGGGAACTCCTTTCTTATATAGAAGTTCCCCTAGATGGTTTGGATTCTTCTTTTCCTTTTGGAAAAACACCTAAAGGACTGTTATTATATGGTCCAGATGGGTATATGGCCGTGCAGATTTCTAGCCGGGATCACCTAAAATGTGTTTCGGACGACCGCCTAAAGGTTTCTACAGAAGAAGCTGAACAACGAATAAAGGGCTATCTGGCTTTTAGTGGCCGATACACCGTAGACAATAGAAACGCACATGTGGTTTATGATATTGAGAGTTCCTTCTTTCCTAATTGGGAGGGGAGCCGGCATGTACGTAAGTTGGACTTTGATGGCGACGTCTTGTTTCAGAAGTCATTGGACCCCATACGTTCGGGGGGAAGGATGATACATGCACACATGACCTGGAAACGTATCGGAAAGGATATAGACATGTCGGCAATAGAAGAAGATGCGATGACAAACTTTTTTGTAGCAGACCATTAAAAAGAAAGCGGCGAAGGAAATTCCTTCGCCGCTTTTGCTATTTATAAACAGATTCTTTTTTGAATTTTTTCACTAATAGCGCATATACAAGGGCTCTATATTTGTTTTTGTTGGATTTGCCCATTGCTTCTATCACCTCATTGATGGCGGCATCTAGTTTAGCGTCATCTTTTAACCCCAGCTTGTTGACCAAGAAGTTCTTTTTCAAGCGGTCCAATTCGGCTTTGTCTGAGGCTGCTACTGTCTCCGCATCAGCTTTGTAAATAGATGGGCCTAATCCCTTTGTAACCGAAGCGATAAGGTTTTCGTCAAGGTCAAGTTTTAACTTTTTTGCTTCTGCAACATACGCTGCTACTTTTTCGTCTAGTTTACTCATTGCTTTTTCAGTTTATTTAATACTAATGATTAATAGTACTTTAAATTTAATCAATAATATCTTATAAAAACAAACATGCTGTGAATATAAATCTAGATTGTAGCGCTATTACTATAGCTGTTTATTTTGCTTGCCCAATAAGGCGAGATAAAAATAGCCCAGTAGACCAGCCGCACAAGATGTCAGAAGGACAGCCAATTTTGCTTCTTCAATGTGCAGTGCATCGTCAAACGATAACATCGCTACAAAGATGGACATCGTAAATCCTATTCCGCCTAGTAGTCCTACACCAAACATATGCTTCCAGGTGGCGCCTTCAGGCAGGCTAGATACACCAAGTTTGACACAGAGCCAACAGGTTGATAATATACCTAGGGATTTTCCGACCAATAGCCCCAGGATAATACCCAGTCCCATAGAGGAGGTCAACCCTTGTATCATCTCCTGATGCAGTACGATTGCCGTATTTGCAAAGGCAAAGAGCGGGATGATGATAAAATTGACCGGTTTGGCGAGTATATGCTCTAAGCGCTCCAGTGGAGACTCTTTGTCGTCTGGCGTGGTCGGTATAGTCATCGCTGTCAATACCCCGGCAATAGTCGCGTGTATTCCGGAATGATGAATAAAATACCACATTATTATTCCCGGGATAATATAGAATACCAGTTTCTGAATACCCAATCTATTGAAGAGCAATTGAAGTAAGAATAATCCCAATGCAATCAAAAGGTAAGTGTAGTGTAAGGTCGTCGAATAGAATATCGCAATTACAAGTATAGCCAGGAGGTCATCTACAATAGCTAGTGCAGCCAAAAACACTTTGAGACTTGCCGGAACGCGATTGCCCAGCAGAGAAATAACGGCTAGAGCAAAGGCAATGTCGGTCGCCATCGGGATTCCCCAGCCGTGAGCGGTAGGTTCACCGTAGTTGAATAAAGTATAGATACCAGCTGGCACAAGCGCACCACCTATAGCGGCAAATATGGGTAAAGCAGCTTTCTTAGGGGAGGCAAGCTCACCTTCGACGAGTTCCCGTTTTATCTCTAAACCTACTAAAAGGAAAAAAACAGCCATAAGCCCGTCATCAATCCATTGTTTTAGGGAGTATTTGAGCTGTATGCTGCTATTTTCAAAGCCTATTGAAGTGTTTAGTAGACTTGCTAACCCCTCACTATAGAAAGAATTTGCGATAATCAGTGCTAATACAACACATATAAAGAGTAGGATACCCCCACCTGAACTGGATTCGAAAAAATTTTTGAATGACCGTAGATTTATTAGTTTAGACATGAAAGCTAAAATTTAATTTGAGGCACAAAGGTAATTAACTTTTATATCTAAACCACTTTAGAAGCTCTTTGTAACTTGGTTTTTTCCCATACATCAAAATCCCAACCCTATAAATGCGGGCCGCAACCCAAGTCGTAAATATAAATCCGGCAATCAGCAGCAAAGCCGATACCACAATCTGCCATAGGGGGACACCAAATGGAACCCGGACCAACATGGCTATGGGCGAGGTGAAGGGAATAAAACTTAGCCAGGTAGCAACCGTACCATGCGGGTCGTTCATCAATACGCCAAATGACAGTGCATAGGTGAGGAGCAGCGGCATCGTAATTGGCATGGTAAACTGAGAAGCCTCCGTCTCACTATCCACTGCCGATCCCACAGCAGCGAAAAGCGCACTATAGATTAAATAGCCACCAAGGAAAAAGATAAAGAAGCACACAATGATTTCGGTGAAGTTGACCGACTGAATCATTGCCCAGGCTTCTGGCGATATACCATTTAGGCTACCGCCTGATTGAGCGATTTGCTCGCTATTACTTTCCATCATCTTAGAGCCCATTACCTGTTCGCCTAGTTCCGCTTTAGACACAAAAAAGGTGGAAGCGACACCTGCCAACATAAAGGATAGCACAACCCATAACACAAATTGCGTAAGACCGACCAGACCAATTCCAATTATCTTACCCATCATCAGTTGAAACGGCTTTACGGAAGAGATTATTACTTCAATGATTCTATTACTCTTCTCTTCGATGATGCCCCGCATTACCTGCGAACCGTACAGAAATAGGGATATGTATACTAGAATAGATAGCGCCAAGGCGATACCCATCGCTATTTCCGTATTGCTATCTTTGGTTTCTCCATCGGCCGTCACTTCTTTGGCATTAATCGCTACTGTAGTGTCAATATTATGTAAGCTATCGATATTGATACCTAGTTTTTGGTACTTAAAATCTCTTATAATGTCACTCAGATTACTTTTGATTTCGTTCTGCGTACTTACATTTGGCTTATTAGCAGCCAAAAACTCCACATTGGGGTTACTTAAGAAGTCTTTCGGAATAACGAGAATACTCGTATTGCTTGCTTCTTCATCCTTAAGCGTCGAGAGCTGTTCCTGAAGCGCTTTGTTACTATGTATGTAGGTGATGTTTTTCGTTGACTTTAGCTTGGGAGCAATAGCTCCCTCTTGGTCAATGATATAAACAACAGCATGTGTTTCGTCAAAACTCTTCTTGGTTAGGAATATAATACCGACATACATTCCTATAAAGAATAAGGGAACCAAAAAAGTCGTCAGTAAAAAAGAACGCTTTCTAACTCGTGTTAGGTATTCGCGTTGTATAATGAGTGCAATCTTATGCATGGGTTACAGAGCTTTGAGATACTTTTTCAATGAATATATCGTGAATAGAAGGAATGATTTCCTTAATCTGTGTAATCTGGATCTTGTCCAGTAGGTGATGGATCGCCTGATTTAGGGTGACCGCTTCAGTAAGCTTTATTTTCAGTTGAGTTTCATCTTGATGCGAGGTATGCGCTATGATATTAAATAGAGACGCGTTGTTCAATAGATCATCCGACAGCAAAGGCCCCTGATAGTCTATGAGGTAGGTCTGGCTATTATATTGCTTTTTGATTTCTTTTACCGAACCATCAAGCACCTTTTTTGACTTATTGATTAATGCGATGTTATCACAGAGCTCTTCTACAGTCTCCATCCGATGGGTAGAATAGATAATAGTTGCTCCCTTCTCGTTCAATTCGAGGATTTCATCCTGTATTACCTGTGCATTGACAGGGTCAAAGCCAGAGAAGGGTTCGTCCAATATGATTAACTGGGGCTCATGTAATACTGTAGCTACAAACTGTACCTTTTGCTGCATTCCCTTACTTAGGTCCTCAATGCGCTTATTCCACCAGCTACCGATTTCCAGTTTTTCAAACCAATAGTTTAATCGTTTGTTTGCATCTTGCCGACTAAGGCCTTTAAGCTGTGCCAAATAAACCATTTGTTCACCGACCTTCATCTTTTTATACAACCCCCTTTCTTCCGGTAAGTAGCCTATAGCGCTGATGTGCTGGCTGGACAAGGGTTGATTATTGAAAAGTATTTCGCCCGAATCGGGTGCTGTAATCTGATTGATAATCCGTATTAACGAAGTTTTTCCAGCACCATTAGGTCCCAGTAATCCGAAAATCTTACCTTCAGGGACATACAAAGAGACGTCGTCCAATGCCCGATGGTCTGCATATTGTTTTACAATATTCCGTATTTCTAACATAGTCGTTTTGTGAATGCCTAAAATAATAAAATTATCACAGGTTTTTGAATCAAGTTAAAAGGCTTCTTTAATTTCTTAAATTAATTTTACCTTTGTTTATGCTTATCAAATCCGCTGAATTTGTTTGTAGTAATACACAGGTAGACAAATTACCAGATTCCACAATACCAGAATATGCTTTCATTGGGCGCTCCAATGTCGGTAAATCATCGTTAATCAATGCTTTGACGAATAAGAAAGGACTTGCCAAAACTTCGCAAAAACCTGGAAAAACACAGCTTATCAATCATTTTTTGATTAATGATACTTGGTATCTTGTCGATTTACCTGGATACGGATACGCGCAGACCTCCAAGAAGAACAGAGCGGATTGGGAGAAATTTATCCGTAAATATTTACTGAGCAGAGAGAATCTACAGTGTATTTTTGTGCTTATCGATAGCCGTTTGGAACCACAGAAAATAGATTTAGACTTTTGTTGTTGGTTAGGAGAGAAGGGGCTGCCGTTTATGTTGATTTTCACTAAAGCAGATAAACAATCTATCGTTAAGTCGGACCAGAATATGGCGAAATTTAAACGAGCTCTCCTTAAATGGTTTGAAGAAGTACCTACACGTTTTCTGACATCGGCAGAAGATAAGGTAGGACTTGAACCTATACTAGAGAAAATTGATTCCATTAATCTTGATTTTACGGCACCTTCCGTTTCGTAACTATGAAGAAATACATGTCTTTAGTGCTATTTGCGCATAGCATATTTGCACTGCCTTTTGCTATCATTGGTTTTTTTCTAGCAGTGTCAACCACAGATTTTCAGTTTGAATGGAAACTATTCGGTTTGATGTTATTATGTATGGTTACCGCCCGCAACGCCGCTATGGCGTTCAATCGGTATTTGGATAGAGATGTGGATGCGCTCAATCCAAGAACCGCGGTCAGGGATATCCCAGCTGGGCGGATTAGCCCTAAGGCTGCGTTTACATTTACAATTCTAAACGGTATAGTTTTTACCATTGCTACCTATTTCATCAATCCCATGTGTTTGGTGCTGTCACCTGTAGCATTGTTTGTGGTATTATTCTACTCTTATATGAAGCGGATATCGCCGCTTTGTCATTTGGTATTGGGCTTAGGCTTGGGATTGGCGCCGGTTGGTGCTTATCTCGCTGTTACAGGGCAGTTTCATATCGTACCGATATGGTATGGTCTGGCCGTGCTTACTTGGGTCAGCGGGTTTGACATCATCTACGCGTTGCAGGACGAAGAATTTGACAGAGCTCATAACCTGCAGTCGATTCCTGCGAATTATGGCGGTAATAAGGCGTTACGCCTATCCGAAGTACTGCATGTGATGTCTTTTATCTTCATTCTGTTGCCTGTCTTTTCGACACCGGTGGGGGTATTATATTATATAGGTGTATTATTTTATGGTGCACTTTTAATCTACCAACATCGTATTGTAAGTCCTACAGACCTATCTCGGGTAGACCGCGCATTTATGACTACAAACGGCATTGCCTCTGTGGTCTTTGCCTGTTTCTACCTTTTGGATGTTTTGTCCGGGCACTGGATGATATAAGAAACTTTTACAATATTATTAGTAAAAATAATTGTCATTCCATTTTGAAATACTAATATTTGCAGAAATCTTATAAAGTTAATGGCTAAAAATTTATTGATAGTAGAGTCGCCAGCAAAGGCTAAGACGATAGAAGGATATTTAGGAAGTGATTTTTTGGTTAAGTCTAGTTACGGACATATTCGTGATTTAGTAAAGACGGACGACGCTATCGATACCGATAATAAGTTTGAACAAAAATATGAAGTTCCTTCCGATAAGAAAGCGGTAGTCAGTGAGTTAAAGAAGTTGGCCAAAACTGCAGAAACGGTCTGGTTAGCGTCCGATGAGGACCGCGAGGGAGAGGCTATTTCATGGCACTTATTCGAAACCTTAGGATTAAAGGAAAACGCGACCAAGCGGATCGTATTCCATGAAATCACGAAGCCTGCTATATTAAATGCCATTGAGAATCCACGTAAAATAGATTATAACCTAGTGCATGCACAGCAAGCACGTCGTGTGTTGGATAGATTGGTGGGGTTTGAATTATCTCCGGTACTTTGGCGGAAAGTGAAGCCTTCGCTATCTGCAGGACGGGTACAATCTGTCGCTGTACGTGTTATCGTAGAGCGAGAGCGGGAGATAAATAGATTTAATGCCGAAGCTGCTTTTAAGATTGTAGCAATATTTCACACAGGTAAAGGGAAAGAGCTTTTTAAAGCCGAGTTGCCACAACGTTTTGATAGAAAGGAAGATGCTAAAGCTTTTCTAAATGATAGCATGAGTGCTGATTTTGCAATTGCTTCATTGGAAAAGAAACCTGCACGTAGAAATCCGGCAGCTCCTTTTACGACGTCTACTTTACAACAGGAGGCGAGTCGTAAATTAGGATTTTCTGTAGCGAGAACCATGCAGGTAGCACAGCGACTGTATGAAGCAGGGCGTATTACCTATATGCGTACAGATTCCGTCAACTTATCAGATACGGCAATACAGGCAGCAGAAAATGAGATCGTCAAAGCTTACGGGGAAAAATACCATAAGCTAAGAAAATATAAAACTAAGGCTGCTGGTGCACAGGAAGCGCACGAAGCCATACGACCGACTTATTTTTCGGCACATTCCATCGAAGGGGATCCTTCAGAGCGTCGTTTGTATGAGTTAATTTGGAAGCGTGCTATCGCATCGCAGATGAGCGAGGCTGAGTTCGAGAAGACTGTTGCTAAAATTAGCATCTCTACACGTAAAGAGGAACTTACAGCGACCGGGGAGATCATGCGATTTGATGGTTTCTTGAAAGTATACATGGAGTCTACCGACGAGGAAAATGATGTAGTAGCGGACGATGACGCCGATAATACATTACTACCTCCATTAGAGAAAGGGCAGGGCTTAATATTAAATGAGATGACCGCTACCGAGCGCTTCTCGCGTCCGCCAGCACGCTATACAGAGGCTTCACTGGTCAAAAAACTAGAAGAATTGGGGATCGGAAGACCGTCCACGTATGCGCCTACGATTTCTACAATTCAAAATAGAGGTTATGTAATCAAAGAAGACCGAGATGGTAAGTCACGTGATTACAACGTGTTGAAACTAACCGCTAATGAAATTACTGAAGTCAAGAAAACTGAAATGACCGGGGTGGAGCGCAATAAGTTGTTCCCGACTGATATTGGTGTTTTGGTTAATGATTTCTTGGTTGAGCATTTCAAAGGCATTGTTGATTTCAATTTTACCGCACGTGTAGAAAAAGAATTTGACGAGATAGCACAAGGGCAGAAGGAGTGGACGGATATGCTAGAAGCATTCTATCGCCCATTCCACGACGAGGTGGAAGACACCTTGGAAAATGCTGAGCGGGCGAATAACGAGCGCGAACTAGGAGTAGACCCAGAGAGTGGCAAACCGGTCAGTGTGCGTGTCGGACGATTTGGCCCATTGGTTCAGATTGGTTCTGCAGACGACGAGGAGAAACCACGTTTTGCCTCTTTGCGTAAAGGACAGATGATTGAAACAATCACTTTCGAGGATGCCATGGAATTATTCAAGCTTCCGAAGAAAGTCGGTGAATTTGAAGAAAAAGAAATGACGGTGGCGATAGGTCGATTCGGCCCTTACATCAAGCACCAATCAGCATTTTATTCGTTACCTAAAGGCGTAGATCCTTTGGATGTGACTGAAGAGCAGGCTATAGAAATTATAAAAGAGAAGCGTCAAAAAGATATCGAGAAAGTAATCCGTGTATTCGACGAAAATCCAGATGCGCAGATTGAAAACGGAAGATGGGGACCATTTATTCGTTTCGGTAAGCAAAATCTTAAGATACCTAAGGCAACAGATATCTCCGCGATTACGTATGAAGATGTCTTAAAGTGGGCAGCAGAAGACCCTAAAGCCGCAAAAGCAACAAAGAAAGTAGTAAAAAAAACTGCAGCTAAAAAACCTGCAGCTAAGAAAGCTGCGACAAAAAAGAAGTAGAAGAAGATGAAGAAAGATTTGCCGGTTAATATAGTGGAAGATATTTCTATCGCTGTGGTGCTAGAAAGTGATTCCCCCATTCAGAAATCGTGGAATGTATATTTGGTAAACGAGAAGGAAGTGCCTTTGAGAAATGTTTTTGTAACGTCCAAAGGATATGGGAAGCAGGAGGAACGAGAAGTCAAAACTACGACTTTAAGACATTTTTTGGGAGATATAGCGGCGACGAGTTCGATTAGGATTGAAGCAATCGACCAGCAAGTGTTCGGATTGACCAATGAATATTGGTTGAGCTATTATATAGAAGATACTATTTTTGATAAAAAATATATCTTCCTACCGGAGAGTATTGTTGATGAAAATTTATCTAAGGTACCTTTGGTCAATAAACCAGGTGTACTGATAGGCGGAAATAGCTAAACAGAGAAATGGCAAGAAGTAACTTTATTATAGCCATAGATGGCTTTTCTTCCTGTGGTAAGAGTACAGTAGCGAAAGCGCTGGCAAAAAGTTTAAATTTTGTTTTTGTCGATAGTGGCGCGATGTATCGGGCAGTGACCTTGTATTTCATGCGCAATAAAATAGATTGCACTGATTCTGCCGCGGTATTACAGGCCCTAGATCAGATTCATATTGACTTTGTACCGAGTACTGACCAGGTACAGATCTTTTTAAACGATGAGGACGTTTCTGAAGCCATCCGCAAGATGGAAGTATCCGACAATGTCAGCGAGGTAAGTGCCATCAAAGAAGTCAGAAAGGCGATGGTAGCCCAGCAGCAGGCTTTAGGAAAGAAACGCAATATCGTAATGGATGGACGCGATATCGGCACAACGGTGTTTCCGGATGCTGATTTGAAAATATTTATGACGGCCAATGTTGACGTACGTGCCGAGAGACGCTATGCCGAACTGGCCGCCAAAGGTGAGACCGTAAGCATGGAAGAGGTTAAGGCCAATCTAGCGCGTAGAGATCATATCGATAGTACGCGCGAAGAAAGTCCATTGAGACAGGCCGACGACGCTATTATTTTAGATAACTCCAATCTAAATCAAAGCCAACAGCTAGACTTTGTAATCGACCTGTATACACAGCGTAAGAATCAAAGTAAATAATCGCTATTCTTAACATTTACTTAATAATGTCTTAAATTGTAGTTCGTTTCTCAAAGCTATTTTTGGGAAACGAATTATTTAATATGAACATCAAGATTTTATTGGTTAGCACGCTACTTTCTACTGCCATCGTACAGGCACAGGAACTAGCGAAAGGAACGGTTTTTATTGATATTAATAAAAACGGTAAAAAGGAGAAAAATGAAAAAGGAGTAGCTGGCGTTAGCGTCAGTAATGGGAGAGAGGTTGTCCAAACGGACCACAACGGAAATTATACCCTTCCTGTTGATAACGATAATATCATTTTTGTAATCAAGCCCAGAGATTATGTATTTCCGCTCGATAAGCATAATCACCCGCTTTTTTATTACCTACACAAACCTCTAGGTTCTCCGAAGTTAAAGTATACGACAGCCGATGCGACTGGAAAGTTGCCAAAATCATTGGATTTTCCAATGTACCCCCATGCGGAACCGACCAGTTTCAAAGCATTGATTTTTGGAGATCCTCAGGCCTATACAAAAGAAGAGCTTGATTTTTTCAAGCAGGGTATCATCAATGATATCTCTGATAAGAATGCCTTCCAGTTTGGTATTAGTTTAGGTGATTTGGTCGGCGATGACCTAACGCTACACGAGCCCTACAAGGAGACCGTCGGTAGCATAGGATTACCTTGGTACAACGTAATGGGGAATCACGACATGAATTACGATGTGGTGAGCGATTCGCTTTCGGATGAGAGTTTTGAGCTTAACTTCGGTCCGAACAACTATTCTTTTAATTATGGTAATGCCCACTTCATTATTTTAGATAATATTATTTATCCGAACCCTCGTACTGGCAAAGGCTATTTGGGCGGATTTAGAAAGGACCAGCTTGATTTTGTAGAGAATGACCTGAAATTCGTACCCAAAGACAAGCTGATCGTATTGGCGTTTCACATCCCATTAGTTCATAAAAACTCCGATGTATTCCGTAATGAGGACAGACAGCGTCTATTTGACCTTTTAAAGAATTTTCCAAATACGGTATCGCTTTCTGCTCATACACACTATCAACAGCAAAACTTTTATGGAAAGGCGGAGGGTTGGTCCCAAACAAAACCACACCATGAATATAATGTTGGTACGACGTCTGGCGATTGGTACTCTGGACAGATTAACCAGCAGGGAGTGCCAGCATCAACGATGCGTGATGGTACACCTAAGGGCTATGCCATCATGAATATCAAGGACAATGCTTATGCTTTTGACTACAAAGTCGCAGGGCAGGAGAGCAACTATCAAATCAATCTCATTGGTCCTAGTACGGTTAAGGCTAAACATACCAAACGTTATACTATTTATGCCAACTTCTTTATGGGAAGGACAGATGATGTGATGGAGTATAGTCTGGATGGCAAAGAATGGAAGAAGATGAGCCGTACGGATAGTCCGGATCCGAGTTATGAATATGAGGTGCTGAAGTTTGACAATGCGACAGAACTTATTGAAGGACGCAGACCTTCCAACGCGGTCAATTCCACTCACCTTTGGGAAATGAAATTACCTAATCTGAAAGCAGGAGCACATCAGATTGAGGTTCGCATCAAAGATATGTATGGCGTAACGCATCACGCCACGAAAACGATAAATGTAGTGCAATAAAAAAGGGAGCTTAAGCTCCCTTTTTTTGTTTACGTGAATTGACTATGACATAGCTGACAAATAGCACAGTGAGCCATATCGGTATCAGTTCAACAGATATTTTCAGCCCTGTAAACCACATCATGACCAGTACACCGGATAGAAATAAAAGACAGATTACGTTGCTGGCCGGATAGAACAGACTCGGAAATAGGGTTTTCTTGCCTTCTTTAATCTTTTGTTTTTTGAAATATAAGTGGGTCCAGCTAATCATTATCCAGTTGATGATAAGCGACGAAACCACCAATGACATTAATATCTCCAGTGCCCGCTCGGGGATTAACTTATTGACCACAATACAGATAGCCACTAGCGCCGCAGATACTAATATCGCTGCCGTAGGCGCATGGTTCTTGTTTAGTTTATTGAGAAACTTTGGTGCGTTCCCTTGTTCCGCCAATCCATAAAGCATTCTCGAATTACTATACACGGAGCTATTGTATACGGATAATGCTGCCGTAAGGACAATCATATTTAGTACATTGGCTATTATGCTCGTAAAATAATAGGTTTTATTGAAGAGGGTAAACTGGTATGAGTTCAACGAGTTAAAAACCTCGACGAAAGGGCTGGTATCTGCATTAATAGTACGCCAAGGCATCAAGGAAAACAGAATAAATAAAGCACCGACATAAAAAATCAGAATACGAATCAATACCTGATTGGTTGCTCTAGGGATATTCTTTTCTGGGTTCTCGGCTTCCGCAGCAGTAATACCTACCAGTTCAAGTCCGCCAAAAGAAAACATAATCATCACCAATGCGGCCATAAGACCGTGGTAACTTCCATCTTCGGCGATGCCGAGCCAGCCCTTGGGAAAGAATCCACCATCATTATAAAGGTTCTTGACAGTTGCAGTCTCTCCACCGGTCCCGGATAGCAACAGATAAGCACCGAATATAATCATGGCCACGATAGCCACCACTTTGATGATAGAGAACCAGAATTCGGTTTCTCCATACACCTTTACAGAAGCGAGGTTGATCGCATTGACGATAATAAAGAAAAAGAGGCTGGATACCCATAACGGAATTTCCGGCCACCAAAACTGAACATATACACCTATCGCTGTCAGCTCGGCCATGCTTACAAGTACATAGAGCACCCAATAGTTCCATCCAGAAGCGTAGCCTGCAAATCCACCCCAATACTTATTAGCAAAGAAGGAAAAACTTCCCGATACCGGTTCGTCAACTACCATTTCACCTAATTGCCGCATGATAAAGAAAGCAATGACTCCTGCAATAGCGTAGCCCAAGAGGACTGAGGGACCAGCCAGAACGGCAGCCTTTCCGATACCTAGAAATAAACCCGTACCTATCGCCCCGCCTAGGGCAATCAGTTGAATATGTCTATTTGTTAATCCCCGTTTTAGTTTTTGGTCTTTATTATTATCGTTCACGATTTTGGTTAGTTTTTATTTTCTTTGTTATTGATAGAAGCGTTACCTACGCCCAAGAGTTCATCCCAATAGGTTCCCGTCCGACGGTAATATACCAGGATCTGATAGTCATTACCAGTTTGGAAGTGGCTTCCCGAGAAGGCGTCTGTAACGACTTTCCCGTCGGGCGTCACGAGTACATATTCATAATCGTAGAGACCTTGTTTGAGCTGCTGCTTTACCGTCCATTTTTGCGTTGCAGGATTATACTTAAGCTTGTTTTCTGGGGTACGCTGATAGCTGTTGTAGCCTCCTACAAGGTAAATATCTCCCGAGACATCAGTAGACGTACGCAGTGAAAATTCAACCTCAGCATAGTCTCCACTGATATCAGCATTCTCATAATCTAAATTTCGGATATAGAATTTTCCGTTTTCGTCGTAGGTCGTCGCATAGGTGTTGTCCCTGTTGTCTTCATCGGTAAACAATCTTATATGCACCAGACTATCCATTTGTATCTCCTGAATCTGGCCTGAGCCTCCTTTGAACGAACGTAAGTCTGCATAGCGGAACTCATTATTGGCAGGGAAGTCTAAGGTCTCGCTATTGTTGTACTTTATCTCGCCGGTACCGATAAACATTGGCGTACGAAGCACCATCATATTATCCGGACGTTGGTTCTGCATGACATGCAGTTGAACATCCTGATGCGGGTTAGAGATTGTTAATCCCGTCTTGATTGCGATATTTAGCTTTTGATTGGATAACCTTTTATTAGCAAAGCTCGAAGACAGTATTTGAGTTTCAACCACTACCAGAGGCTTTAGGACGTAAAACTTACGTGTTAATATCAAGCGTTGCTTGTCGGCATCTTCATATACCTTTAGGAGGAAGTTGCCCGCTACCTTAGGTTTAACATACTCATTAGGGAATACGGTTTTATAATGCGTATAGTGGCGCGTCGTACCCTGGGATTGTTTGAACTCGACAATACGGTCTTCATTATATCCTTCGGCATAATCTAGTACGGATAGGCGGCTTGGTGTCCAGTCAGCATTACAATGCTCGATACTATAGTAGTAGTCCCGTACATCACCCCGGAGATCATCAAAAGACAGGACTAAAGATTCTGCATCGCCTAAGGTGTATACAGGGAGCTGGTTCTCTTTGGTCATAGGAAAGAGCTGCACCGTCTTTATGGCATCGATATAATTGATGTTATCATAGACCAGCTCTTGCCGTGGCGATTGCTCGATGGCAATACGTTTTTTTTTCTTCTTCTGTGCCTGTACTTGAAAGGACAACTGCAGAAGAACAAGTATTATCGTAAAAGGTTTTATTCTTAACATAGAAAGGGATTCCCATTAGGGGAGATTTATACTAACATTATTTCATCTGTACGATACGATCCACAATATACTTTGTGTTGCCACGCCAAGGTACGATTCCATGATATTCTTTGTAATGTAGGTCGAAGAATTTGCCACTATTGGTTTCTAGTTCTCTGAATATAGAGTCATTTTCGACCGAAAAGACAAATTCATTACTGGTCAATCCTCCCGCACGCCCGGCTCCGAATCCTTCTTGTATCAACTTGCCTTCGTAGGTTTTAAAGAGATTTCCTTTTTTTACTGCATAATTAAGATAGCCTGATTTCACGCCTTCGCCAAATACAAAATAGTATTGGAAATAGATAAAACCGGAAAAAACCAACATAACAACTAAAAATGCCCAGCCTAAAAAGCTTTTTAGCTTTGCACCTCGTTTTTTTGGGGGAGTATTTGCTTCTGTCATATGAGTTATACCATTACTTGATAGATTAAAGATACTAGATATGTTGATATATTGAGCAAATGATTTGAAGAAAATCATTTTCGATATTGGACTATAGTTGCACGGGATTGAACTATGGTTGTATCCGATTTGCCTATAGTCAAATCCAAGTTGACTATAGGCAAAAATGTTTAGTATTAAACAGCCGATTGTTTTAATCTTTCCATTTCGGTCTTAATTTGGGCTATTGTATTTTCGCCAATCTTGACCAAAGGCAAGCGAACGGTATCGCCGCCTATGTTTTTCTGACTAAGGATATATTTCACCCCTGCCGGATTACCTTCTACAAAACATAAGTCCGTAATATCCAAAAGCTGTGTATGTATGCTTCTTGCTTCTTCATATTGCCCGTCCTTACAACGCTTTACTAGTTCAGCGACAGCCTTAGGGTAGGCGTTTCCGATAACCGATATTACGCCGACTGCGCCTAACGCCATCATCGGTAGGGTCACTGGGTCATCACCAGATATCAATACAAAACCTTTTGGTTTGTCTCTCAGTATTTCTGAAAACTGGCTGAAGCTGCCCGATGCTTCTTTGATGGCCACAATATTTGAAAAGTCTTTAGCAAGGCGTAGGGTAGTAGCCGCAGTCATATTGCTGCCTGTTCTACCAGGTACGTTATAAAGAATCAGTGGTAAACTGGATACGGCCGCTATCGCTTTGTAGTGTTGATATATTCCTTCTTGCGTGGGTTTATTATAGTAAGGCGATACCGAGAGGATAGCACAGTAGCCCTGGATATCAAAATCCTTTATCTGCTGTACAATTTCCATGGTGTTATTACCTCCAATACCCGCCACTAGAGGGATACGTCCCTTAACCTTATCTGCTGTAAATTTCCAGACCTGCTTTCGTTCTTCAGTGCTTAATGTTGCTGTCTCTCCAGTTGTACCTAGCGATACTAAGTAATTCATTCCTTCTTCAATTTGAAACTCGATAAGTTGACCTAGCGTTTCAAAATCAATTGTTCCATCTGCATTAAAAGGAGTAACTAAGGCTACTCCTGCGCCCTGAATCTCATTCATTGTTCTTAAGTCTGATTTTAATATATTATTTGTTTATTGATTAATCATGTTCAACAAGTCTTCATCCGATATGATGGGGACTTTTAGTTTTTCTGCCTTCGTGAGCTTAGACGGTCCCATTTTGTCTCCTGCCACGAGGTAGTTGAGTTTAGACGATATGCTACTCAGCATTTTACCCCCGTGGGATTCAATTAATGCCGTCAAATCTTCTCTACTATGCGTTGCGAATACACCAGATATCAAAAAGGTCTTGCCTGCAAGGCTATCACTAGCTAACAGTACTGTTTTCTCTTCGACTTCAAATTGTAAGCCAGCAGCTTGCAGTTTCTCTAACTCCTCTAGATGTTCAGGCAGCGACAGATAGTGATGCACACTTTCGGCAATCCGTATTCCAATATCCTGCACCGAAGCAATCTCTTCTATAGAAGCCAGCTTTAGTTGCTCCAGTGATTTAAAGTGCAATGCCAGTTTTTTGGCGACCGTCTCACCGACATGGCGTATACCCAATGCAAATAGGACTTTTTCGAAAGGTTTGCTCTTTGACAGTTCTATTCCTGCGACCATATTGTCGATAGACTTTTGCCCAAACCTTTCGATGGTAACCAATTCGTCCCGTTTGTCTCCAAGCGAATAGATATCCGAGATTTGACGGAGTAGGTTAAGCTTATGGAAGGTCACAATGGTTTCAGCTCCCAATCCTTGTATGTCCATCATTTTACGTCCTATGAAATGTTGGAGTTTTCCAACTATTTGGGGCTCACAACCGTCTTCGTTAAGGCAGTAGTGCACCGCTTCACCTTCTTCACGTACTAAAGCAGTTCCGCATTCCGGACAGTGATCTGGATACTTGATAGGTAGGGCGTCTGGCTTTCTTTTCTCCATATTCACCCCAACCACCTTAGGGATAATCTCGCCGCCTTTCTCGACATAGACTGTATCACCTTGATGTAGCCCCAATCTCTCGATTTCATTTGCATTGTGCAGGGATGCTCTTTTTACAGTGGTTCCTGCCAGTACGACAGGAGCGAGGTTGGCCACCGGTGTCACAGCACCGGTACGCCCAATTTGGTAAGTGACCGCTTCCAGTATAGTCTCTGCCTGTTCGGCTTTGAACTTGTAGGAAGTCGCCCAACGGGGAGATTTTGCCGTGAATCCCAGTTCTTCCTGGTAGGCATAATCGTTTACTTTTATGACTATTCCATCAATATCGTAAGTCAACTGATGGCGTGCACTATCCCAATAGTGGACAAAGTCAAGCACCTCTTGGATAGAATTACATAATTTACTATTGTCCGAAACCGGAAAACCCCATTCGTGTACAGCCGAAAGGCTCTCCCAATGGGACTGATAAGTCCTGTTTCTGTTTTCCATGTATAGAAAATAGAGGAAACAGTCCAGCGGACGTTTAGCTACTTCGGAAGAATCCTGTAATTTTAAGGTCCCAGAAGCAAAGTTACGAGGATTGGCGTAGGTTTGCTCTCCATTTTCCTCCCGTTCTTTGTTGAGCCTCAAAAAGGCAGATTTATGCATGAAAATCTCCCCTCTAATTTCAAATACTTCAGGGTATTGTAAATTTGATTTGAGCTGGTGGGGGATACTCCGGATAGTACGTACATTATTCGTAACATCGTCACCCTGTATACCATCACCCCGCGTCACAGCTTGGGTCAACTTGCCATTCTCATAGGTTAGCGAAATCGAAAGACCATCAAACTTAAGTTCGCAGACATACTGCACGCTATGTCCAATCGCCTTCTGTACACGCTCATCAAACTCTATGAGTTCCTGCTCACTATAGGTATTGCTCAGCGACAGCATAGGCCACTTGTGCTGTACCGTATTAAACTTGGAAGTGATATCGCCACCGACCTTCAGAGTTGGTGAGTTTGGGTCTCGATATTGTGGGTAAGCTGACTCTAAAGCTTCCAGCTCTTTTAGTTTCTGGTCAAAGTCATAATCTGATATTGCTGAATTTGCCAATACATAATATTGGTAATTGTAGGCATTCAACTCAGCTGTCAATTGTTCTATTTTCGTTTGGATATCCTGCGACATATGCAACGAAATTAAGAAAAATTGAAGGTCTAATATAATTTTGGAACAATATTTTAATTCGGTTTATTCCAGAAAAAATAGATTATATCTTAGCTGTTCGCTATTTGCTCTTCAAATAAAAATTATTCGTAGGTAAGTCCGAGAAATACTGCATTTTGTTCATGTAATAGTCCCAAATTATGCATTTTTTATAAAGTCCATATTTGTTGTAATACACCGTATTTTTTTTCCTTTTGGATGCATTTTTAAAGAAGTTCAGGAAAAAGTACTGGTGTGCTCTACTTACGGCCCAAGCATCTTTAGGTTTTCCTTTTACCAAGAAATGCAGTAACGCGAACAAGTCTAACCAAAGGCGCGCAAAAATCGCCCACACGGCCATACCGAAAGTAAGATTCTTTTGCAACATGACCAGGCTGTTTCTGAAGTTAAGATAGGTCTTCTGAGGGTTGCTGGTATTTAATGTACCACCACCGACGTGATAGACGGTACTTTGAGGGCAATAGCCTATCCGGTGTCCCAGTTTCTTGAGGCGCCAGCACAAGTCAATTTCTTCCATATGGGCGAAGAAATCTGCGTCAAATCCTTGCACTTGTTTCCAGGCCTCCGATTTGATAAATAAAGCCGCCCCGGTAGCCCAAAAAATCTCCTGCTCATTGTCGTATTGTCCTTTGTCCGGCTCGACTGAATGTAGTATACGACCTCTACAGAAAGGGTAGCCGTAGGTATCCATATAGCCACCTGCAGCTCCTGCATGTTCGAAACTTTCCTTTTTATGGAAAGAACGAATCTTAGGTTGTGCCGCGACAAAATCTTCCCTAAGCATCATTTCGATAACCGGTTCGATCCATGATGGACTCACTTCGACGTCCGAGTTCAGGAGTACGTAATAGGGAGCGTCTACCTGTTCGAGGATTTTATTGTACCCGCCAGCAAAGCCAAAGTTTTCTTCGTTTTGAATAATCCGAATCTGGGGGAAGTTCTCCTTTACAAAAGAAATCGAATCATCCGTCGAAGCATTATCTCCGATTATAAATTCGATATTAGGATATGTACTGTTATATACAGAAGGCAAAAACTTTTCTAAGAAATATTTGCCATTCCAGTTTAATATTACAACGGCGACCTTAGGGTACTGTGTCATGCTTTATCTTTTCTCTGTCTTTTCCATCGATTGTGGGACCACAGCCAATACGGAGGTTGCTCACGGATGATTTTCTCCGTAAACTCGTTATGTATTTTGGTTATTTCGTGGTCGCCATAATCAGACGGTGTTTCTACTAAAGTTGTAAATTTACAAAAATAATGTCCTCTTTTCGGTTTTCTTCCGATATGACAAAAAACTACAGGATTGTTTGTCATTTTAGCGATTCGCTCGGTGCCTGTATATACTAATGTTTCCTGATTTAAGAAGGTCATAAAGTAATCCGAATCCTGATATAATGGAGTCTGATCGGCGACAAACATGCTGATATGAGGCGTGTTTTTTAGACGGACGATATGTCTCAAGATTTGCTTCATAGGGACCATCGTCGCCCCAAATCGGGTGCGGACCCCATTGTAAATCTGATTAATATCATTGTTGTTTAAGGGTTTGTAAATGACGAGACGCTCATAGTCGGTCATCAGCGATAACCGGTGTATTCCCAGTTCCCAGTTTCCGTAGTGTGCAGTGACACCTATTACGGCTCTGCCTGCATCAAAGTGTCGGTATATTTCTTCCGGGTTGAGGAGTTCGATACGCTCCTTTACCTGTTCGGGTTTGATACTGAACATTTTTATAACCTCTACAATAATATCCGGAAAGTAGCGGTAGAATTCTTTTGCAATCTGCTCTATTTCTGCTTCCGATTTTTCCGGGAAGGAGTTACGGAGGTTCTTAAAAACAACTTTTTTGCGATAGCCCAGCACATGATAGATTAAGACATACAATACATCTGAGATGCCATACAACATCCAAAAAGGCATTCTGGACATCGCCTGCAAAATAAAATGTAGTATACTTTTCTTCATTTGTAAATTGTTGTCTTTTAATAACCTCATGGAATATCCAATGTGTTTTGTCCTATTTCTACAGTTCTTTCTACATGGATAGTTCACTCACCGAGGTGGTGACGTTTTCGTTACGCAAACTTATATAAAATGCTTAGCATTCGCGAATACCTAATCAAAAAAGACGTAGAATAAAGCATGTAGAAATCCGCTTACTGCGTTTTTGTGTCGGAAATATGCTTTAATAACGCTATTTTTGTTGCCGAATCCAAAGTTAGTTTTTAAAATATGTCAATTCCAGTCCTGTTATCTGCAAATTATCTTCCTCCAGTGTCGTATTTTCACGCTATTGCGCAAAATCCAGGTACTGTTCTTATCGACCAGTACGAGCATTTTCCAAAGCAGACCTATAGGAGTAGAACACATATCGCAACAGCAAATGGAATTTTGGATCTTATGATTCCGATACAACATGGCCGTAAAGAACATGTCGCCATGAAGGAAGTCAAGATTAGCTATGACCATGATTGGCAAAGGCTACACTGGTCCAGTATACAGACCGCTTACCGTAGCTCTGCTTATTTTGAATACTATGAAGATGAGTTCGCACCATTTTATGAGCGCAAGTTTGACTACCTTTTTGATTTTAATTTGGAGCAACTTCAATTGATCCTACAGTTGCTGAAGTTACCCAGAGAGCTACAACGTACGGAAGCTTATACGAAGAATTATGAAGGGTTAGACTTTAGAACTTCAATTCACCCGAAAAAGCCATCAGTATACACTAACCCTAAGGCGTATTATCAGGTATTTGAAGAGCGCACAGGGTTTCAGCCCAATGTCAGTATTATAGACTTACTCTTTAACCAAGGTCCACAGAGCAAAATGTTTTTGTAGTCCGTAGAGATTTGAGCAACTAAATCTAGACCTTTCGAAAAACTATAAAGGGATATCATTGTTATAGTGGACGTACGATGTTACGAACCTTTTAACACATAACAATGAATCGAACTTTCTTAGTATTAGTAATGGTGTTTCTGTATAGCATGGTATTTGCGCAATCAGGAGCAGACACCATCCATTATAAAAAGGTTTACTATTTTGCCGGAACAGGATTAGGAATTCCCTTGGGTAAAACGAGAGATGTGCTCTCGCCCAAGCTCTTTGTCGGTAGTATGGGATTAGATATTACCCTGAATAATCCCAAGTACTATTTATACCCCGCATTGTATTTATTAGCATTTAAGTATGACCAAAAAGCTCAGGACCCCGAATTCAATACGATAATCAAAAATGGACTTTCCAATTTCTATATGTTGAGTTTGGCAGCGGGGACGAGAAGACAGTTTGAACGGTTGAATACCTACGTCTATCTAGGCCCTACAATTGGCCTGGTACATGAACCACGGTCCAATCTCGTTGGCGATGTGGTCAATATCGAGTATTTAAAATCCATAGCATTTGGCACCAAACTGGGGGTAGGTGCTGACTACCGTTTTAGCGGCTTTTTTATTGGTACAGAGGTAGGGTATATGTACAATGTAAATCGGGTGCAGAAACAACCTTTTCACGCTTTAACGTTGATGGTTGGCCTCAAATCGGATATAACCCGGCTGAGCGATAAGGTAGTCGATATTTTGGCACCCCATTAAAACTTTCAAATGTTTAAGAATCGTATAATTTGATTAAGCTAAATGATGTGTGTTAAAAAATGTTAATGACTCCTAAAAGATATACTTTAAGGAGTAAAACGACGTTTTACAAGCGAATATAACATTCATAATTTCATAATTTAGGTTAATAATTGGTTTGGTAAATCCTGAAGTTCCCCGCTTCAGGATTTTTCTATTTAGTGACGTTTTGTCATCCGACCCGAAGGAGGGGAGTGTATTTCTTGTTTGTCAGTCCTGCCAAAGTGATACCCCGGAAATTATAAAAACAATGACAGAGGAAATTTTATTTATCGAAGCGTAATATTTTTTTGTTAAAATACTGTTAAAATTCAATTACCTCATGAGTTTGGTACCTCATTTGCATTAGTTGTAATGAATATAAAATTCATAATTTCATATTTAGGTTAATAATTGGTTTGGTAAATCCTGGAGCTCCCCGCTTCAGGATTTTTTTTTGAAACGCCCTGCTCTTAACACTCGTGCGCAACCTGTATTTCCTGTGATAGATCAGCAGTATTCGGTATCAAAGTTAGAAGTTCAGCTTAGTGATCTCCCACGTAGCGGTATGGAAGATCAGGAGCTGGTTCTTCATTGGGGTGTTCCCCGTTATTATTTTCAACGTCTCCTGCACCATCATCAGTCCCAGTATTCCGGGCACAGTGTTCAATACCCCATTTTGGTCACAACTCGGCACATCGTCCGAATGTGGCGCAGAGGGAAATAGGTCCCGAAGATTTTTAGAGCCCTCATGATTGAAAACTGCCAGCTGTATTTCAAAATTGAGTACCGAACCGTATACCAAAGTTTTGTTCTGTCGGACACAGGCATCATTGATAGCATATCGGCTGTTAAAGTTGTCCGTACCATCGAGTACAATATCATATGCCGAGACATAATCGTCCAGGTTTGTCCCCGTTACTTTAGCAATGATAGGTTCAAATTTGACTTCCGGATTAAGCGCTTCAATAGCTTCTGCTGCCGAAAGAACCTTGGGCATCGCTAGGTTCTTCTGCTTATGGATCACTTGCCGATGTAGATTGTGGATTTCCACTTGGTCAAAGTCGATGCAAGCAATCGTACCTACCCCAGCTGCGGCAAGGTAAAGCAGGATAGGGGCACCTAGTCCACCGGCACCGATTACAAGGACACGGCTTTGGCATAGCTGTACTTGTCCAGCTATGCCTATAGGAGCGAAGGATATTTGTTTTTTATAGCGTAGTATTTGTTCTTTTGTTAGCTTCATATCGGGATAATTTTCACTGCTTAATACTCAATCTGCCAATCTTTCCATACGGGTTGATACCCCTTTTTTGCAATTAGGGATGCTATTTCCGCTGGCGTACGCTCGTCGCTGATTTCAAATTGCTCCAACGATTCCGGAGCGATCACATAGCCCCCTGGGTTCGTTTTGGACCCAGCGCTCATCGCGGTGACTCCCAATGGGATGATATGGTCCCTAAATAGAGGATGCTCCCGTGTCGATAGCGATAGCTCCAAATCTGGATTCCAGATTCGATAAGCACATATCAGTTGCAGTAAATCATCGTCCCGCATCAGAAAGTTAGGCTCCACCGATCCGCTTGCCGGGCGCAGTCTCGGAAAGGAAACACTGTATTTGGTACGCCAATAATTTTTCTGTAGGTAATCGATGTGCAAAGCGGTAAAGAAGCTGTCTACACGCCAGTCCTCCAGACCGAGTAAAACCCCAAGCCCAATCTTATGCATACCTGCTCTACCGATTCGATCCGGAGTCTCTAAGCGATATTGAAAATTAGATTTCTTTCCCTTCGGGTGATAGGTTTTGTAGACCTCCTGATGATACGTCTCCTGGTACACCATGACCGCATTTACCTTGGCCTGATGCAGCGCCAGATAGTCCTCGTAATCGAGTGGCTGTACCTCTATGGAGATTTGAGCAAATAGGGACGTCAGTTGCTCTACCGCTTGTAGAAAGTAGGGTGTACCGACGGTGTGGTTTGATTCGCCTGTCACCAATAGAGCATGCTGAAAGCCCATGGCTTTAAGTGCTTTGGCTTCTATGTCTATTTCGTTAGAGCTTAATGTACGCCGAGGAAGCTTATTGTCCATACTAAAACCACAATAGGTGCATATATTCTGGCACTCATTGCTCAGGTATAATGGCGCGTAGAGCTGTATGTTCTTGCCAAATCGGCGGGTCGTAATCCGATGCGATAGCTGAGCCATCTCTTCGAGCATTGGTTTGGCGGCAGGCGACAGAAGATGTAGGAAATCATTGACGCTACGTTGACTCTTATGAAGCGATTGTTCAACCTGTTCAGGCGTGGTACTGTATATCTTCTGCGTTATTTCCTCCCAAGAGTAGGTCTTAAAAATCGAGGTAAATGTCGTTTCCATCTTTAGTAAGGTTGAGTTAGAAACTCAGTCAACGGACTGCTTGCTATGGCTTTGGCCTGGCTGCTGTTTGTTCCGATTTCATAGGCGAGACGGCCCGCTTCTATAGCCGTAGAAAACGCTTGGGCGATGGCTACTGGATTATTTGAAACAGCGATAGCAGTGTTTATTAATACAGCGTCTGCGCCGATTTCCATGGCTTTGCACGCATCGGAAGGCGTCCCGATACCCGCATCCACAATAACCGGAACACGACTTTGCTCGATGATGATAGATAAGAAATCGAGTGTCTTCAACCCTTGGTTACTGCCTATCGGTGACCCTAAGGGCATTACTGCTGCTGTGCCTACATCCTCGAGGCGCTTACATAGGACTGGATCGGCATGGATATAAGGGAGCACGACAAAACCGAGCTTAGCCAACTCTTCACAGGCCAGCAATGTTTCTATAGGGTCAGGCATCAGGTATTTAGGGTCTGGATGTATTTCGAGTTTAATCCAGTTGGTCTGCATCGCTTCCCGGGCGAGTTGCGCGGCAAGCACGGCTTCTTTTGCCGTTCTTGCTCCCGAGGTGTTTGGGAGCAACTGCATTTGATTCTGGTCGATATAAGATAGTATATCATCTTCTTCGGCCTCTTGGTCTACGCGTTTTAAGGCGACGGTCACCAGTTCACTTTTGGAGGCAACTAAGGCGTCGCTCATGATCTCAGGCGAGCCAAATTTGCCCGTTCCGATAAAAAAGCGGGATTGAAAAGTGCGGTCTGCTATTATTAATGGGGTCATAAGGTATAGTTTTAGTGTTAATCAGCGGTTGGGATTTCTAGTTCTTTTGACATTGCCACCCCGTATAAGCCTATCTTAGATAGAACATCGATATCGTCGTAGCGTACGCCGCCAATCGCAAATAGGGGTGGTACGGAGCGGTCTTTTAGTTGCTCGAAAAGCTGTTGATAGCCTTTGAAGCCAAGGGTGGGGCTGAGGTTCTTTTTGGTCTTTGTAAAACGCAAGGGACCGACACCGATATAATCGCAACGCTCGTCGACCCGTTGGAGAATATCTTGCAGGGTATTGGCTGTGCCTCCAATGATTTTCTTATCACCCAGTTTTATCCGGGCGATATCGATACTTTCGTCTTCCAGCCCGAGATGTACACCATCGGCATCGACAGTTCGTGCGATATCAATATGGTCGTTGATAATATAAATGAAGTTGTAGGTTCGTTGCAATTGCTTTATCTGTTTGGCAAGCGCCAATAACGATAACGAGTCTTCCGTTTTAAAGCGGAGTTGCACCCAGGTGATTCCTTTCTCCAATACGGCTATAATATTTTGGAGTTGCTCTTCTGCAGTGTCCCCAGAGGATATATACTGAATTTTACTGTACATGTTTTCTTATAAATTATTATACCATAGTTTATAACAAGTTTTAAATGACACCAAAGGATTAGGAGACAACCAGACGCTGCCACACAGTGCGACATCCTCAAAGTGCTGCTTTAGCGACTCGATGTTGTCCTGGTCTATACCACCTAATGCGATGAGGTTTGTTCGAAAATTGGAGCGTTTACCCGTATCCCGTATGATCTCATTGGCCTGATAATCCTGCTTCGAAATACTCGGAAACAGAGGGCTTATAAAAGCATCCTGATAGGCCTGCGGTAGGCTGTTGAATGTCGCCCAATCGTGCACTGAAGTACTTCGAGGATACCCCTCGAGTTCACGAGGGGTAAAAGATAGCGGACGCGATGAAGCAGGATAATGCAAGCGCTCTAAGCCCCAGGTAAGGCTTTGCTCCTGATAGCTGTGCACTACCAGCTTCTTTCGCTCTTGTACCGTAAAGCCCTGGATAAACATTTTGAGTTCTTCCATGGATAAAGTAGGTTTACGGATATGGACAATTACTTCAGGATAGGTAATAAATGTCCGTATCAATCTACTTTCGTTATCCGTAGCCTCTGCTAGTGTTATGATACGCATTTATAGGTATATTTCCTTACCTGATTCCATAAATTCCACCGATTTCTGTAGCATTCCGTCGGCTACGCTTTCCCGGATTTCCTGAGTGATTTTCATCGAACAGAATTTAGGCCCACACATCGAGCAGAAGTGAGCGACTTTAGCGCCATCGGCAGGCAATGTCTCATCGTGATAGTCGCGCGCTGTTTCGGGGTCTAGTGCCAGATTGAACTGATCTTCCCAGCGGAACTCGAACCGTGCCTTGCTGAGTACGTTGTCGCGGTATTGTGCGCCAGGATGTCCCTTCGCCAAATCGGCAGCATGTGCTGCTATTTTATAGGTAATAACACCGTCTTTGACGTCTTTTTTGTTCGGGAGTCCAAGGTGTTCTTTCGGAGTTACATAACACAACATCGCACAGCCGTACCAGCCAATCATGGCAGCGCCGATGGCCGAGGTAATATGGTCATAACCGGGCGCTATGTCTGTCGTCAGTGGACCTAAGGTGTAGAAAGGAGCTTCGTCACAACATTCCAATTGTTTCTCCATGTTTTCTTTTATCAGGTGCATGGGTACGTGGCCAGGTCCCTCAATCATAACCTGTACATCGTGTTTCCAGGCTATTTTTGTCAGTTCGCCCAATGTTTCCAATTCGGCAAATTGAGCCTCGTCATTGGCGTCTGCAATGGATCCTGGGCGCAAGCCATCACCCAAAGAAAAAGCAATATCGTACTGCTTCATAATTTGGCATATTTCTTCGAAGTGGGTATAGAGGAAACTCTCTTTATGATGGAAAAGACACCATTTTGCCATAATTGAACCGCCTCGGGATACAATTCCCGTCACTCGTTTCGCCGTAAGGTGTATGTAGCGAAGTAATACGCCGGCGTGAATGGTGAAATAGGACACTCCTTGTTCGGCCTGTTCAATCAGCGTATCCTTAAAAATCTCCCAGGTGAGGTCTTCGGCTACGCCGTTGACTTTTTCAAGTGCTTGATAGATCGGTACTGTTCCGATAGGCACAGGCGAATTTCTGATAATCCATTCTCTGGTTTCGTGTATGTTCTTTCCAGTTGATAGATCCATGATGGTGTCAGCCCCCCATCGACAGGCCCACACTGCTTTTTCAACTTCTTCCTCGATACTGGATGTTACGGCACTATTTCCAATGTTTGCATTGATCTTGACGAGAAAATTACGACCAATAATCATGGGTTCGCTCTCGGGGTGGTTTATATTATTGGGAATGATCGCTCTTCCTGCCGCTATTTCATCGCGTACAAACTCTGGCGTTATTCTTTTGGTTGGTGTCTTGGCACCGAAGCTATAGCCGGCATGCTGGTGTGTCATTGCGGATTGAGCGCTTTCCAATTGCTCGATGCGCTGGTTTTCCCGAATGGCGACATACTCCATTTCCGCAGTAATGATTCCCTTTCGGGCATAGTGCAGCTGCGTTACATTCTGCCCGGCTCTAGCCTGTTTTGGTTTATGCTGGTAGTCAAAGCGAAGGTGGGCCAACTTCGGGTCACTGGCACGCTGATTTCCGTAGTCGGAGCTAATTTTATCCAGTATTTCGACATCATTTCTTTCCAGTATCCAGGATTCCCGAAGACGTTCAATCCCTTTTTTGATATCTATTGCCTTGTTGGTGTCGGTATACGGTCCTGAGGTATCGTATACCGTGATAGGCGGGTTCTCTTCGATACTACCGGTGCTCAAGCGTGTGGGAGACAGGCTGATTTCGCGCATGGCAACTTGAATAGGGAAAAGTGTGCCCGGAATGTAGACTTTTCTCGCATTCGGAAAGGGCTGTGTCGTAATCGTGTTGTTTTCTTGATTTTTCATGGTTATTGGATCTAGCCGCCTTGTGTAGCGGTGATGATGAGGATTTCGTCCTGGTTTGAAATAGGCGTAGCCTGCCAGTCCTTGCGGGGCACAACCTGGTTGTTGAGGGCTACAGCAATACCATTGCTTTTTAAATCTGGAATCAAGGTCGACAGGGTATCGGCAAGTGAATGCGGTAAGTCGTCCCGAAGTTGGTGAAATTGATTGTTAACTTTTATCTGCATCGTATTAAATAGTTTACTATTAATACTTTAGGGATGCAGTCAAAGCATAGCTATTGATGGATAGCCATTAAGTGAAAGGTACACTTACTTTTCCCTACGCTAGTATGAACTAGATCAGGTTCCAAGGGTAAAATCTCAGCCTGCCTTGCAGACACCCCTAAAGTATTTGATACAAGGATAAGGGATATTGTTGTGAAATAAAAATTTTTCAGGTATTTGTTTCTTTTTGTTAAAAAGTGTTAATACCGAGTATCTTTTATACTAAGTGGGGAGGAACGGCGTTTTGGTATTAAAAGAAAGTAAAAATTTCATAATTTCATATTTAGGTTAATAATTGGTTTGGTAAAAACCTGGAGTTCCCAGCTCCAGGTTTTTTTATTTATTCCTTTATATCGGTGTCAAATTCAATCGGCCGATTGTGAAAATAGAATTTCTTGTCCTCTTCGGTGATAGCACGAAGTACTTTGCAGGGATTGCCTACAGCGATAACATTGTCCGGGATATCTTTGGTTACCACGCTACCCGAACCGATCACGGTATTGTTGCCGATGGTTACATTGGGGTTGATGACGACATGGCCTCCAATCCAGACATTGTCACCTATGGTTACAGGCAGGGCGTACTCTAGTCCAGTATTGCGCAGCTCATGATGTATAGGGTGGCCAGCGGTGTAAATGGATACCGAGGGGCCCAGCATAACGTTATTTCCTATTTTTACGGGAGCACAATCCAGAATCGTTAGGTGGTAATTCGAAAAGAAGGACTCTCCAATTTCAATATTAAACCCATAATCGCAGTAGAAAGGCTGTTCTATACAGAATAATCCTTCTGTCTTACCGAATAGTCCGCGGATAAGGCTCTTACGTTCCCTATGGTTTTTAGGGTCTATTTGATTATACCTGAAGCATAAACGCTGCGCCTCGAGCCGAAGCGTAGTTAACTCCTTCCGATTGGCATAATAGGGCTCGCCTGAAATCATTTTTTCTTGTTCTGATAGCGTACTTTGCATGGATATTGGATTGAAAGGGTGAATATACTAAAAGTCACTTTTATATAATTAATCTAGCCCTAAAAGGGCTGTTAATTTATTATTAATTATCTTTGCCTGGAATGATGGATAATTCAAAATCAAAGATTGCAATAATTGGGAGCGGAAGCTGGGCGACAGCGATGATTAAGATGTTGACCGATAGCACGCTTTCCAAAGAAGTATTTTGGTGGGTTCGTAAACCTGAGGATGTAACGTTTATTAGAGAGTATAAGCATAATCCGAGCTACTTAAGCGCTGTAGAGGTAAAGGTACAGCCCGAAAATATCAGTTCTGATGTCAAATCTGTGGTATCACCCTGTGATATTATCGTGTTAAATACTCCAGCTGCTTATTTGAAGTCTGCATTGGAGGGACTTACAGCTGCGGACTTTAAGGACAAGACGATTGTTTCCGCCATTAAGGGAATTATTCCTGATGAGAATCAGATTGTAGGAGAGTACCTACGTACACATTACGGTATTCCGCTGGAGCGTATTGTCGTAATCGGTGGCCCTTGTCACGCTGAAGAAGTGGCGCAGGAGAAGCTGTCTTACTTAACTTTTGCTAGTAGTACAGCAGAGGAAGCGAAGGCGGTGGCTGCATTGTATGCGTCGCGTTATATCAATACGATTATCTCTGATGATGTCATCGGTATCGAGTATGGCGCTGTATTAAAGAATATCTACGCCCTAGCTGGAGGAATATGCCACGGACTAGGCTATGGGGATAATTTTCAAGCGGTATTGATTTCAAATGCAATCCGCGAGATGAATTACTTTGTAGAAGCATTGGCACCACAATATAGGGATATTAAAGCTTCGGCCTACCTCGGTGATTTGTTGGTTACAGCTTACTCGCAATTTAGCCGTAACCGTACATTCGGTAACATGATTGGTAAAGGGTATACCGTTCAGTCCGCTCAGTTGGAGATGAATATGGTGGCTGAAGGGTATTACGCTTCCGCTTGTATACAGAGTGTGATTCAGCGATTCGGACTAACTATGCCGATATGCAATATGGTATTCCAGGTATTGTACAATCATCAGCCGGCGAGTGCTGAAGTAGCTAAACTGGCAAAAGACTTTACATAAGATGATATTGAAAGAAGAGATTGCTGAATCATATCAGCGTATTCAGGATGAAATCTGTCAGGCTCTCGAGGCGTTGGATGGCGGAGCTAAGTTTGAAGAAGAGCTGTGGGAGAGAGAAGGCGGTGGCGGCGGTAGAACCCGTATTATTCAGAATGGTAATATCCTCGAAAAAGGAGGTGTTAACTTTTCCGCGGTGCACGGCAAGTTACCGGAAACGATAAAAAAAGCATTTGGAGTCGATTCCGAAGACTTTTTCGCTACCGGAGTATCTATCGTGATACACCCCAATAATCCGCATGTGCCTATTATCCACATGAATATTCGCTATTTCGAATTGAATGATGAGGTTCGTTGGTTTGGAGGTGGCATCGACTTGACACCGCACTATGTACAGGAAGATGACGCACGGTATTTTCATCAGACACTCAAGGATGTATGTGACCGACACAAAGACAGCTTCTACGAAGAGTTCAAGACCTGGGCGGACAACTACTTCTTTATTAAACATAGAAATGAGACACGGGGCATCGGAGGAGTGTTTTACGATAAGCTGACTCCGGAGAAGACAGGGTTGAGTTATGACGAAATATTTGCCTTCTCTTGTGATTTAGGTCGTGCATTCGCTCCGTTGTATACCGAACTGGTAAACCGACACCGCGACAAGACCTATACAGCGGCAGAAAAAGACTGGCAATTGCTACGTCGTGGCCGTTATGTAGAGTTTAATCTGGTGTACGATTCGGGTACACGTTTTGGGTTGGAGACCAATGGACGTATCGAATCTATTCTCATGAGCTTGCCTGCTCAGGCTAATTGGTTTTATAATTTCACACCGACAGCAGATTCTGAGGAAGCCAAAACAATTTCTTTATTACGAAAAGGAGTCAATTGGGTTTAAGAATCTGTTTTAACGTCTTTTATGATAAATTTTGAAAGGTTTACTTTAAGCAATGGATTGAAAGTATTGGTACATGAAGATCATACTACACCCATGGCTGTTGTTAATATTTTATATAATGTAGGGGCCCGTGACGAATCTCCAGAACAGACAGGCTTTGCCCATCTGTTTGAGCATTTGATGTTTGGTGGTTCGGTGAATATCCCTAATTATGACTCGCCCTTACAGCAGGTCGGAGGTGAGAACAATGCTTTCACGAGCAATGATATCACAAATTACTATATCACATTGCCTGCTTCCAATCTAGAGACTGCATTCTGGCTGGAGAGTGACCGCATGTTGAGCTTAGCTTTTAGTGAGCAGAGCTTGGAAGTGCAGCGTCAGGTCGTGTGTGAAGAATTCAAACAACGCTACCTGAACCAACCTTATGGGGATGTGTGGTTGCACTTGCGCCCTATGGCGTACAAGGTGCACCCTTACCGATGGGCGACTATAGGTAAGGAACTCAAGCATATCGAAGACGCGACTATGGCAGATGTCAAAAGCTTCTTCGCTAAGTTCTATACTCCTCAGAATGCAATAATGGTTGTTGCAGGAGATGTTAAGATGGAGGATGTAAAGGCATTGGCCGCGAAGTGGTTTGATGAAATTCCTTCAGGACAGTCTTACCTTCGTAATCTGCCACAGGAACCGAAGCAAGAGGCTGCTAGACGGGAGGTGGTCGAGGCTGATGTGCCTGTAGATAGCATATACATTGCATTTCACGGTTGCGATAGGTTCTCAAAGGACTATCAGACGATGGATTTACTGTCAGATATTCTGTCTAGAGGTGCGTCTTCGCGATTGTATCGCTCCTTGGTCAAAGAAAGACAGGTCTTTTCCGAAATCAATGCTTATGTAACAGGTAGTATTGATAGCAATCTATTTGTTATTGAGGGAAAACCATTGGCTGGTATTAGCCTAGAAGAAGCGGAAGGGATTATTTGGGAAGAGTTAAACAAAATAAAGAGCAGTGCGGTGGTTGAGACTGAACTACAAAAGGTCAAGAATAAAATAGAATCGACCTTGTTATTTTCGGAACTATCCATCCTGGATAAAGCAATGAACCTAGCTTATTATGAAGCGCTGGGCAATGCCCAAGAATATAACGACGAAAACGAAAAGTATTTAAAGGTGTCTGCTGAAGACGTACAGCGTGTAGCTACAGAAATATTTAGAATGGAGAACTCATCAACATTGTGGTACCAATCAAAAGGAGGTGTAAATGCCTAATAGACTGGAACCGCCACCTTATCAAGCTATCGGCGACCTAGAGTTGGTACAGCCCGAAGTTGTAAATCACAGTAATGGACTGCGTACCTTCTTGTTTCACAGCGAGGACTTGGAGCTGATGAAATTTGAGTTTGTATTCGAGAACCACTATGAGAAGTCGGAATTACCGATTTTAAACGTTGCACTATCCTCGATGTTAAAAGAGGGTACAACCACGAGAACTAGCGCGGAGATAGCCGAAGAAATAGATTTCTATGGTGCTTATCTTATGCCCGAGTATAGCTTTGACTATACCGCCTTGTCCTTGTACACCACAAGGAAACATGTAGACAAAGTACTGCCTATTATAGCCGATATTTTGATGAATTCTACTTTCCCTGAAGAGGAATTAGAAACCTACATCCGGAATAATAAGCAGAGCCTACAGATAGCGCTACAAAAGAATGATGTTGTCGCCCGTCGCTTGTTTTACAAACATCTATTTGGCACCAACCAATACGGTGCTGTAGCGGATCTCGAAGACTACGATACCCTCAGCAGAGCGAAACTTTATTCGCTATTTGAGCAACAGATTCGTCCGAATAACTGCACCTTGCTGATTGCAGGTAGGGTAGACCAAGAGCTTCAGGATTTAGTGGATACTTTGTTTGGCCAGGATTGGGCGGAAAGCAAGACCACTGTTGGAAATGCTATAGGCCTTCCTTTGCCCGACAATGGAAAGCTGGTGATAGAACCTAAAGAGGAAGCTCTGCAGTCTGCTATTCGTATGGGGGGCATTACCGAAGGTCGTACACATCCGGATTTTCCGGCTATACAGTTTGTAAACACGTTGCTGGGAGGTTTTTTTGGCTCAAGGCTGATGCGCAACATCCGCGAAGACAAAGGCTATACCTATGGTATTGGTTCGGCTGTCGTCAGTTTGAAGCATACGGCTTTCATGACGTTAGCGTCGGAGGTGGGAGCAGATGTCACCAACGCAACCTTGGTAGAAATAGAGAAAGAATTTAAGCGCTTACGTGAGGAGCCTGCGACTGTAGAAGAGGTAGATTTGGTACGTAATTATATGCAGGGAAATCTCTTGGGTAGTCTGGAAAGTATATTTTCACATGTAGACAAGTTTAAGGCGGTTTATTTTAGTGGCCTTGACCTATCTTACTATCATTATTATCACGAGGTACTGCGTATGATGACTCCAGAGCGAGTCCAAGAGATTGCGGTACGCTATTTCGACTTTGATAAGCTGACTAAAGTAATTGTAGGGAAGTATTAAATACTTCCCTATTTTATTTAAAAATGCTTTCTAACTATTCTCTTTCTTCGCTTCTTTAGCAACTTGCTTTTTCTTCTCCTTCGCATTAAAATCGGCAACCTCTATAATTCTAGGGATACTACTCTTTGGTGCCATATTTTTAACACGTTTTAATTTCTTTCTATAGCGCAGTGCACGTATGGTTCTGTTGTTCTTGTATAGGTTCCAGTTCATCAGTAGCACCGAGAATAAGACTACAATAAGCCCCATTATCTGTAATGGTGTCACCTGATGGTCTGTAAAGAAATGTACTAATAGTAACGCTACAATTGGGTTGACGTACGCGTAGGTACTGACTTCGGTTGCCGGTCTGACCTGTAGAAGCCATATGTACGAACTAAAGGCTAGGATAGATCCGAAGGTAACCAGATAGATTATAGCGCCCCAATCTGCCAGATAGACCGCTTTATAATCAAAAGCTTTATATTCTCCATTTAACAGCGCAACGGTCGTAAAGGCAACCCCGGCGGTTACCATTTGCCAGGCTGTTTTTACGATAACGTTTAAGGGCTGTTCTTTTCTCTTTTCTGTCTTTTCCTTTTGACTGTACTTAGAGGTCAGGGAGCCTATTGTCCAGCCAATGGTACCTAGGATAAGGACCCCCATCGCAATAAGGTTTTGGGATTTTTCCCCATCATCGGTTTGCCCAAAGACTTGCTCTGCAAACAGCATGATTACTCCCGTAAACCCCAAGATCAACCCCATAATAATCGGTAGGCTCGAAAAGTTCTCTTTCCACTTCGGCTTGTCAAAGATGATAAACCAGATCGCTGTAGCCGCGGATAGGATCGATACAATACCACTGGATATGTACTGTTCGGACCAGATAATGGCAGCCATATCGATGAAAAGAAGTAGAAAACCCACAAATATAGCCTGTTTGACATCGGCTCTATTGAATATTTTGTACCCTTTTAATCCACAGTACCCCATTAGAAGCGTTCCAGCTATAATAAAGCGAATAGAACCCAACACAAAAGGGGAGAAAGACCGAAGTGCTTTTTCGATGAAAAAGAAGGTGGAGCCCCACACGATATAGACTACAAGATAAGCGAAGACTATGCGCGCTACTGAAGGATTCTTTTCTTCCATATTAATCTTTTGAAGGAATTACCAGTTTTTGTTCTTCTTTAACCGTTTGTAGAACGATGGTTGTACGGGTAGACAGGATGCCTTCTATCTTCCCAAGGGTATTGCGCATAAGGTCGACTAGGCCTGCAGCGTCGTGCGTACGTACTTTAACAAGATAACCGTCATCGCCAGCGATATCATGCACTTCCTGAACTTCGGGGATTTCGGCCAAAAGATAAGCAACGCCCTGTTCTCCGATAATGTCTGATGTCTTGATAAATATAAATGACAGTAAATTTTGGTCTAAAGCCGCCGGATTAATCTTAGCGTTATACTGTAATATAACTTCCTTCTGTTCTAACTTCTTGACTCGCTCCAAGATAGCAGAGGGTGCCATGCCGAGTTCACGCGCGATATCCGCGTTGTTGGTCCGGGCATTATTCTGCATGATGCGGAGAATTTGATAGTCAATATGGTCTAATGATACTTCTAATTTTGACATAATTCTGCAAATTTAATATTTTTTAGAATATAATTCACAATTTTTTGTTATAATATGAATAATATTCTAATTAAGTAGGTAGGGGTATTGGTTCTGCAATAGGATTCGACTTGCGTTATTTTGCGTATTTAATATATTTTGTTGCATAAAATAACATTCCTTCTCTACAAGATACATAAAAATAATGTAAGATTGATTAGATTTGTTTATCTATTAGATTTAAAGAAGAATTTCATGTTGTCAACGCTAGAGAAACTAAGCCATCATATAGACGGAGAGTTATATTACAATCCTACCGACCCTAAACACCAGACCATTCGATTAGCTTATGCTACGGATGCATCAGTGTATCAAGAACTGCCCCTTGCCGTTGTGATTCCTTATACGAAAAGTGATATCTTGAAGTTGGTACAGTTTGCCGATGAAAATCAAGTCACCCTAATTCCCCGCACGGCAGGTACTTCACTAGCTGGACAGGTCGTAGGGAGTGGTATCGTGGTTGATGTGTCAAAATACTTCAACAAAATAGTGGAGTTGAATGTAGAACAGCGATGGGTGAAGGTTGAGTCTGGCGTGATTCGAGACGATCTCAATGCGTACCTTAAGCCGCATGGCTTAATGTTTGGACCAGAAACTTCAACTGCGAGCAGAGCGATGGTAGGCGGAATGATTGGTAACAACTCATCGGGACTACATTCTATTGTGTGGGGTGATACGCGGGAGAATCTGATCAGCGCGAATGTCGTGCTCAACGATGGCAGTGAAGTGGTTTTTGAAAAACTAGAACCTACGGCTTATTTTGGCAAACTATCGGCCAAAGGGAGAGAAGGGGATATCTACCGTGCCTTGAATGATTTGTTGACAAAGACAGAAAACATCGAAGCGATAGAAGTGGGCTTTCCAAAGAAAACGATTACACGACGTAATACAGGCTATGCATTGGATTATCTCGTGGACAAAGAGGCGCCTTTCAATCTGTGTAATCTACTGGCAGGCTCTGAGGGAACCTTGGGGATTGTCACCGAAGCGGTGTTGAACCTGCGTCCTTTGCCGCCGAAGGAAATCGGATTGCTTTGTGTGCATTTTAATGATATGGTCGAATGCATGCGGGCTAATGTGATTGCGCTGAAGCACAATCCGGAAGCGTCCGAGTTGGTAGATAAATATATTTTGGACTTTACCGTAGGTCATCCTACCTACCAGTATAACCGTTTCTTTATTGAGGGTGACCCACAAGCGCTTTTGATTGTCGAATTCCGCGCGGATAGTAAAGAGGAGATTCAAGCAAAAGCAAAACTTCTAAAGGAGGAGTTGATTGCTGCTGGATTCGGATATGCTTATCCTTTGGTTACGGATGCGAAAGAAACTAATCTCGTATGGGATGTACGTAAAGCGGGATTGGGATTGATCCGCAACCTTCCAGGGGATAGCCAACCGGTCAACCTGATTGAGGATTGTGCTGTTTCGCCGGAAGATCTACCTGCTTACGTCGCTGACGTGCAGCAATTATTGAAAGAACAGGGTGTTCACGCCTCATACTATGCGCATGCAGGGGCAGGGGAGCTACATATCGAGCCTTTTATCAATCTGAAGTCTGCTGAAGGAAAGAAACAGTTCCGCGATATATTGGATAAGACAGCTGATCTGGTGTTGAAATATAATGGTTCACTCAGTGGTGAGCATGGAGATGGCCGGTTGCGCGGGGAATTTATCGCTAAGGTATTGGGTGAGGATGTCTACCAGCTGTTGCGGGAGGTCAAGGGGATTTTTGACCCCAAAGGCATATTCAATGCAAATAAAATCGTTGATGCGCCACCAATGGATAGCTCACTGCGTTATGACAAACCTGTAGATGGACAGGCTATAAAGACGTATTTCGATTTTACGAAGGACGAAAGTATCTTGCGATTGGCCGAAAAATGTTCGGGTTCGGGCGATTGTCGGAAGACGGAGATTACTGGCGGTACCATGTGTCCTTCTTTTATGGCTACCCGCAATGAGAAAGACACAACCCGTGCACGCGCAAATATGTTGCGTCAGTTTTTGACAAACTCGACTAAAAAGAACCGCTTCGACCACGAAGAAATTAAGGAGGTCATGGATCTCTGTTTGAGCTGTAAAGGCTGTAAGACCGAGTGTCCGTCGAGTGTAGATGTCGCGAAGATGAAAGCGGAGTTCTTACAGCAATATTATGATGTGCATGGTGCACCTTTTCGCTCTAAGCTGATTGCCAATTTTACCAAGAGCCAACAGCTGGGGTCAATGGTGGCACCGGTTTATAACTTTTTTGCACAGAATGCTTTGTTCTCCAAGGTAATCAAGAAGGTTGTCGGGTTTGCGCCAGACCGCTCGTTGCCAAGTGTTTCGGGCACCACACTTAAACAATGGATTAAAAAACAAGATTCACCCATCAGCCAGAAACGCGTTTACCTCTTCTGCGATGAGTTTACGGACTACAACGATACAGAAATAGGCATTACGGCCTATAAGCTGTTGACGGCATTGGGATACCAGGTTCTGGTGCCACCGCATAAAGAGAGTGGACGGACTTATCTATCCAAAGGATTTGTCAAAGAAGCAAAGGCATTGGCCAATAAGAACGTATCACTCCTGAGCCAGTTGATAAATGATGGGACGCCACTGTTGGGAATTGAACCATCAGCTATACTGACCTTTAGGGATGAGTATCTTTCTTTGGTCGACGCAGACCAACAAGAAGCAGCATCGCGTATTGCAAGAAATGCGCTGACGATGGAGGAGTTCCTGCTCCGTGAAGTGGAGAAGGGAAATATCCACCCAGAACAATTTAGTTCGGAGAAGCAAGCAATAAAATTGCACGGACATTGCTATCAAAAAGCTTTCCATCTGGTAGGTATCAGCGAGAAGCTCTTGTCCCTGCCGATCAACTATACCGTTGAGGTTATTCCGTCGGGATGCTGTGGTATGGCAGGTTCCTTTGGGTATGAAAAGGAACACTATGAGATTTCAATGAAGGTAGCCGAATTGGTACTGCTCCCTGCGGTAAGAAGTACAGGGGCAGAGACGTTGATTGCGGCTGCGGGTACGTCTTGCCGTCACCAGATTAAGGATGGAGTAGGACGAAAATCATATCATCCTGTGGAAATTTTGTATAAAGCGTTAATTAAGTAAAAACAATGTCGTACCTTAATTGTTTCACAATAAAATAGAAATCTTGGAAATTGCTAAGTGTTCGAAACAAGATAATGACATGTTAACTCAAATTATATACATATGAAATCAATCAATTCGTTATTAGGATTAGGAGTTGCCGCTGCTGTAACAATGGCTTCTTGTAATAATACCGGTCAGGGAGGTAAAACCAACACTGCTGATTCTACAAAGAATACACCGACTATCGAGCAGTTGACCAATAATACGGAAGCTGCAAAACAGCAATTGTTTTTACGTTTTACGGAAGAGATTAGTACAGACTCTTCGATGGTTTACGTCGCTAAATCACTGTTCGATAAAGATACTGTTGGATTGAAAATAGAGGTACTAAAGGATATCAAACCGGGACTTACAAACGATGGAAAGGTGGATGAAAAGGCAGGCTTTGTCAAAGGGTCGATCAAGTTTTCTTCTATAGGTGCATCATCGGACGCTTTTGTAAAAGCATTAGGAACTATGTTCAAACAGCCTACGTCCAATAAAATGGTAGACCAAGTAATATTGCCGACAGTATTCTCGTCCAATAAGACAACTGTTGATTTAACTAAACCTTCTACGTATAGCTTTAAACTGTTTTTTGAAAATGGGGCGGGCGAACCTGCTGAGGTATTCGGTGTAGTGGACACCTACCGTAAAGCGTTTGAGTTTTCGGAAAAGGATTCTACTTTCCGCAAGCAATTTGTAGCGGCTTTCGAGGGTAAATAGCGTTAGATTTAAAAGAAACAAAAACCGCTTCAATTAAAATCATTGAAGCGGTTTTTATTTCTACCACCTAGTTATCTAAGAACAGGTCAATCTTTTTACGTAGCCGTTGTTTCGCTTTCTTTACCCCATCAAGGGATATCCCTAAGAGATGGGCAATGCTCTGATTATTCAGATTAAGCTTACTTAAGGTCAACAGTCTCAAGTTATTTTCCGATATATTTGGATATCGTAGCATGAGCTCTTCGAAGAAGCCGGGATGTGTCGTCTCAAAAAGGGATTTGAACCTGTACCAACGTTCATCAGTCATCATATGAGATTCTAGCATCTGCGTCAAATTTTCTTGAATCTCACTGGCACTCTCATTTTGAGCATTGACCTGAGCTTGGGATAGTTTCCGCTCTAGATCCTGTATTATCTTCTCGTTCTCTTTAATCCGTATCAAGAAGTCTTTCATCTCTGTTTTGGACTTTACAAGTTCTTTGTCCAAAAGCTCTTTCTCCAACAATAGAGCCAGTTGTTCTTTCTCCAGTTTAATGGATTTTATCTTTATACGCTGCCGCGAACGATGTATGAGCAGTGTGATGGATAGGAGCGTCAGAATCAGGAGCAGACTAATACTCAAGTCGCGAAAGCGGTCTTGCTTTCTTTTATTTTCCGTTTCCGTTATTGCGAGGTTAAACCGTTCGGTCTCCCAGTTCCATGTCGCTTGTTGAAGGCGTTCGGTATCTTTCTGTTGCTGTGTAGAGTCGTTGTATGTTATAAATTGATTCAGATAGTAGATCGCGTCTTTTTGATTGCCCTCTGCCTGAGCGATTTTAGCCTTCAATTCATAAGCAGCGGTTTTATACATTAAAAAGAAAGGCTTGGGTTCAAAATAGAATTCCGCTTGGGCCAAGTATACCTTCGCTTGACTCCACCTCTTTTGAGCGACGGCAATCTCCGCCAATCCCAATAATGTACGCATCGCATCTTTAAACTCTCCGTATTTTAAAGATGTCTTTACATTCATTTCGGATAGGACAAGGGCTCGACTGGTATCTCCTTTTGCCAATAAAATATTTCCGATATTACCTTGTAGTATACCTACCCACACCGTATCCTTAGTTCTTTCTGCAACTTTCAATCCCTCTTTATAATAGTGTTCGGCATTATTATAGATACTATCCCTATAATAGTAAACTCCTATAGCATTCAGGATATCGATGGTTTGTCTCGTGTCTTTGGGAGCATAGTCCGCTGCCTTCTTATAATATTCGAGCGCTTTTGCGGAATTCCCGATATAGCCGTAAAAATTAGCCGAATACTGTAAATGTACCGCGCCGAGGGGCACTTTATCCAAGTTTAAATCATTTATTAGATTCGAAGCCGACAGAAAATAGGGTAGCGCAGTCGATATTTCCCGATAGGTAAAATAATAATAGCCTCGCCGTATCAGTGGTAATAAACGATACTCTTCCACACCACTTTGGTCCGCAACCTCCATGGCCAGATCGAAATAAGCGTTTGTGACCGGATTGACTTGGTCAAATAGTATAGAGGTGGCATCCGCCAATAGTAGATAATAGGTGAGTTTAAGACCTACATTTTTGTGATTAAGTAGGGGGCGTAGGTATTGTTTTAAGTAGTTTGAATCGACGATACCATCCTTTCTAGTATCTAATTTTAGGCAATATTCTATCTGTTTCTTTTCATCCTTAAGTGTGCTCAGCTGTATAGACAAATCAGCTGTTTCTGCTCTTAATTCTGAAAATAAGCTAATTATAACAATTGATATAAAGTATTTTATTATGCGCATAGATAGACTGCAATTTAACTTTTTTTTAGTCAAAACTCAAAAAGACTCTAGTACACGTTTTAGAATAGAGAAACTCTCTTCCATTTCCTGAGTATCCATATGACCGAAACCTATACGCATAGCAGAGATTTGCCGATTTTGATAGAGGATATGTCGAGGTACCAATAATCCATGTTTCAAGCAACGTTCTTTTATACTCATCAGTGATTTCGTCTGGTAGAACTCGACCCAGGTCGCTAGTCCGCCATTGGGTATATCAAATGATATATGCTCTTTTAGCATTCCATTCAATAGCTCAGACATATTGTCCCGCCGATCCCTGTAGACCTTGAGGGATTTCTTTAGGTGTCGATGTATTTCACCCTCTTCAATCATTTCACCCAATGTTTGCTCCATGATGATATCGCCCTGCCTATCGATTATACCCAGATATTTGTTCATCTCCTGTATAAGATTGTGTGGAGCGACTACAAAACCAGTACGAAAGGCGGGCGCTAGGGACTTGCCAAATGTCCCGGTGTAGATAACCATACCATTGGTATCTGCGCTGGCTAGGGGCAATACTGCTGCCTTGTCGTAGTGAAAATCATAATCGTAATCGTCCTCAACAATCACAAAGCCATATTCATTGGCAAGTTGCAATAGTTCCAACCGACGCTGTGCACTGAGCGTGACGGTAGTCGGGTAATGGTGGTGTGGAGTGATATACAACATACGTATAGGACCAGCCTTTAATTTGTCTTTTAATGCGGCTATCGAGATACCGTCTTCGTCCAAGGGGATGGTTTCTAGTGTCGCACCCGCTTGCAGGAGAGTCATGTTTACGGCAAAATTGCTTAGTTCCGCTACAATCACTTTGTCCAGGGGCTTAAGTACTACTTTAGCAATTAAGTAGATGCTCATCTCGGAACTTCTTGTTATGAGTAGGTTAAATTTCGAAATATGAAGGCCTCTCGAGAGGTTCAGGTAATTGCTTAACTGCTCTTTGAAGTATAAGCTACCGTTCTCGTGGTATTGGGACATTCTTTTCAAACTGCCCTTACGATTCATCGAGGAACTGTATTGTAGTGAAAGGTTTTTCACCTGTGTGAGCCGTATGTCGGTGTTTCCATCGGAGAAGGAGTAGGGGACGATATTCTCTTCAAAAGGGTTGTCTAATATATTGGAGGCCTGAATATCGTAGCCAGTCTTTGTCGGATACTGACTACTGGACAGGGGAGGTTTGGCAGAAGGAATAGCTTGTTTTGTTTTGCTTTGCAGCAGTACAAAGGTCCCCTTATTGGGGATAATATCAATCCAACCCTGAGCCTGTAGTTCGTCGTAGGCAGCGATGACCGTCTTTCGATGCAGGTTAAGCTGATCGCCGACGATACGTGTACCAGGGAGCTTGGCTCCTGTAGCGAGAAAACCCCGTTGGATTCCGTTTATGATTTGCTGTGCCAACTGCACAAAGAGTGGCGTTGATGTGTTTCTATCCAGGGTAACAAAGCTAGACAAGGATAGCAGAACCGGACTACTCATATTGTTGAAAGTGGACTATTTAAATGTTCCGGAAAGATATGACTTTTGCCATCAACAAAACAAATACATTTCGATGCTTTAATGAAATACTCATGTTTAGCGAAGCACAAACACCCATGAGTATTCCATGTGACAGATGAAAATCAAGTTATACACACATGAACAGACTATTTTTAATCCTGCCCATTGTGGCGCTTTCAGTATCTAGCAAGGCACAGATACGAACTTCGGATACTACTTCACTAGGCGAGGTCGTTATTTCTGAAAACCGACTGCAAATTCCTTTTAATAAGAGGAACCGTAACATACAGATTATCCAGAAAGAGGATATCGCAAAGATGCCCGTTCGATCTATTAATGAGGTTCTGAGTTACATCCCGGGAGTCGATATAAGACAGCGAGGTCCTTTTGGAACACAGGCTGATGTCAATATCGATGGGGGCTCTTTCGAACAGACCCTGATATTAATTAACGGTGTCAAAGTCTCCGATGTGCAGACCGGTCATCATTCCATGAATATTCCGATCAGTCTCGATGCTGTAGAACGTATCGAGGTACTAAAAGGTCCCGCAGCACGGGTATACGGTATTAATGCACTGACAGGTGCCATCAATATTATCACCAGACCACAGGTTGGTACAGATGTGTCTGTACGTGTTCAGGGCGGTTCCTCTTTCTCTGAAAAGGACGAGGGCGATGGAAAAGGCATATATGGCGGAGGTGATATACAAGCCGTAGCGAATATCGGTAATGCGCATACACAAAACCTAATTTCTGTTGGCGGAGCAAAGTCCAACGGACAGCGCTACAACAGTGGTACCGAGAATCTGAAAGCTTTCTATCAGGGTAAGTATGCATTGGGAGCGAGGGATGAGGTAGACCTGATGGCGGGGTATATCCACAATGCTTTTGGCGCCAATGGCTATTATGCGGCACCTGGAGATAAGCAATCGTATGAAATTGTCAAAACAGCGTTAGTTTCTGTAGGTAGCACGCACCACCTGAGCAACAATTTTTCCTTAAAGCCAAGATTGAGTTACAGAGGCAACAGAGACGATTATCGTTATTTTAGAAACGATTTATCAACGGCGAGGTCGGAGCATGAAACGAAGGTATACAGTGCAGAACTAAACAGCATAGTACACACAAGTATCGGTGATTTTGGTTTCGGATTGGAAAGTCGTTATGAAGATGTTGAGAGCACCAATCTTGGGGACCATAACCGCTATAATCATGGCGTATATGCGGAGTATAAAACAGAAGCTATTGACCGTGTACTATTGAATATCGGAAGTTACCTGAACTATAATACCCAGTATGGCTGGCAGGTGTTTCCAGGAATAGACGTAGGGTATAGCATTACCAATAACTGGAAGGCATCATTCAGTGTCGGTTCTAGTCAGCGGATTCCGACCTATACGGACCTCTATCTTGTACAAAAGGGGAATATCGGCAACGCAGCTTTGAAATCCGAGAACGCATGGCAGTATGAGTTAGCACTTCGCTATGAAAAGTCGGATATCTACCTACAGGGAGGAGCGTTCTATCGGAATATCTCCAATTTTATAGACCGTATTCGTAGCAATGCGAGCGAGCCTTACCAACCGTTTAACTTTGGAAACAATAAGATGTTTGGGGTGAATATTGGTTTTGGGCAGGTTATCCCTATAGCGGACGGACAGCGATTAAAATACGATGTGAGCTATAGCTATCTGAAACCTAAAGAAATGACCTATTCAGATAATGTGACATCCATGTTTATTGTCGAGAGCTTAAAGCATCAGACCTTGCTACGCGCTTTATATCAGATCAATAAGTTGGATTTCAGCTTAGGAAGTAGGTGGATAAAAAGGGAACTCCATAAACCCTATTTTATTACAGATTTGCGTGTAGGCTATGGCCTGAACCGGTGGAATTTCTATGTGGAAGGAACTAATCTGCTGGATGCGAGTTATAAGGAGACCGCCGCGGTTCCTATGCCTGGCAGATGGTATACGATGGGAGTGCGCTACCATTGGAAACGCTAGCTTTTTTAGATGTTGTTCTTCTTTCTACATTCTTTTTAGGAATGCAGAAAGAAGAACACGTTTTGTCAGACACGAAGCATCCCTCTAAATGCTCGGGCGGCGTAGTATGACTCTGCGCCATTGTGGTATATGAATGTACGTTTGTAGCGTTTGTCTCCAAAGATAGCTCCCCCTAGACTCCGCACCTCATCTGGAGTCCGTAGCCAGCTGGAGGTTTTGAGATCAAAGTCACCTAATAGTTGTAGCTGCTCATATTCGCTTTCAGTCAATAATTCTACACCCATTTCTGCTGCCATAGCGACAGCACTATGTTTAGGCTTGTGTTCTTTTCGGGAGTCTAAAGCTTGCTGGTCGTAGCAAATAGACCGACGGCCCTTTGGACTTTCCGCTGCACAGTCGCAGAAGAGGTATTCTGATTTCTTCTCATCGTAGCCGATTACATCAGGTTGTCCATCCGTTTCTTCCATTTGGTGCAATGAGGCCATTTTATCGGGAGCAGAGTTAACTTTTTTCCAGACCTCTTCCCAGTTCAATGTTGGATGACGATTCTTGTTTTTTTCAAAACGCTCTTTTAGAGTCGCCTCTAGTGCCGTGATTTGTTCGTTTGATAGCGGGGTGTTTTTCATCTTGGTGATTTATAGTTGGATGCTGTGTTAATTCTCTATAGTCCGTCGTATCCGGCTGAGGGAGGAGGCTGTAATACCGAGATAGGAGGCCAACATGCTGAGGGGGACCCTATTGGCCAGACCGGGATAGTGCCTTAAGAAAAGTTCGTACCGTTCACTGGCATCGAGGTTTTTCATTGTGCTTGCCATCTTTAGTTTGCTTTCTGCTACAAACGCATAAAGCTTACTAATCAATAAGGGCCAAATACTAACCTGTTTCTCTAGCGTGGCAAAATTTTCCCAATCAATGTACCAGATGCTCGCGTCGGTGACAGCTTCGATACAGTCATCGGACGGAGCCTGCTGTTGAAAATTATGAAGGTCACCAATGAAGCGACCTTCATAAATAAAATAACGGGTAAAATCGTCTCCTTTTTTATTATAGTATACCGAACGGAATACGCCATCCTCTACGAAAGCAATCCGTTTGCTTATATTGCCACATTCTACAAAGTATTCTCCTTTTGTAACCTGGGTATGTTTGAATACGTTACCAATGATATCTTTTTCCTGTTCATTGAGCGGTCCAAACTTTTCAACAAAAGCAATAAGTTCTTTCATGTTATGTATTTGATTTCAGGATGAAATTTACAAATAATCCTTTGTTAATTCTTATAAGTAGGGGATTATACACGCGACTTTATTTTAAATTGATAATAGCATCCCGCTCAGGACCGATAGAAAGGTGCGTGATAGGCGCCTCTAATTCAGCTTCCAAATAACGAAGATATTGGGCCAGTTCATAGGGTAACTCTTGTGCAGATTTGATTTTCGAAAAATCAGCATTCCATCCAGAAAAGGCTTTCCAGTGTGGTGTTAATTGACTTATATCTTGAACAGTAGGGAAGTTGTATTCAAGTTTTCCATCCAGTTCGTAATGGGTGCAAACATTAACAATATCCATTCCATTAAGTACATCCGATTTGGTGATTATCAGTTGGGTGATACCATTGAGCATGATGGCGTACTGGAGTGCAGGTAAATCCAGCCAGCCAATCCGTCTGGGGCGTTTGGTGTTGGACCCGAACTCATTTCCTTTGATACGGAGTTCGTCGCCCAGCTTGCCTATTATTTCACTAGGGAATGGTCCTTCGCCCACACGGGTGTTGTAAGCTTTCAACACACCAAATATTTCGCCAACCTGACGGGGAGAAACCCCTAGACCTACACATGCCGCTGAAGCAACCGTATTGGAAGAGGTTACATAAGGATAGGTACCGTGGTCTATATCCAGCATAGTTGCTTGAGCACCTTCAGCCAGCACGGGCTTTCCTTCTTTTAGCGATTTGTTGATAAAGGTTTCCGTATCGGTTATCGTCAGCTCTTTGAGGGCTTCTATATTCGCTAGGAAGATACCTAGAGTTTCTTGAAAGTCGGGTAGGGTCTGCCCCAGACGGGTCAAGTATTGGTATTCGCGACGTATGACCTGCTCTACATTAGAAGCGAAGTCGGAAGTGAAAATATCACCAACTCTAAACCCTTGTCTTAGCATTTTGTTGGCATAGGCATGGCCAATTCCATTTTTTGTAGTGCCTATCGTACGGAATAGGTCCGACCCCTCCATGTAGATATCGCTGTACTGGTCTGTAGGCAATACCAAATGTGCTTTCTGGGAGATGAGTAGGTGCTCTTGTATGTTGAGCTCAGGGTAGATATCCGCCAACTGGGCTATCTCTTGATTAAGCTGTGTAGGGTTGATGACGACACCGCTACCGATAACATTGGTGATGTGGGAGTAGAAAATACCCGAGGGCAGCAGTTTGAGGGTAATCTTGTGACCGTTCCAAAATATGGTATGTCCTGCGTTGGCACCTCCATTATATCGGGCGACAATCTGATAGTTGGGACATATTTTGTCAATAAACTTGCCTTTTCCTTCATCTCCCCACTGGAGACCTACGAGAATATCCATTTTAGCCATTTCTTATGTGCTTTGATTTATAGCACAAAAGTAGGACGCACTGAACTAAGCCCAATTGTCATTTGGCAAAAAGAAACTACTTGCCAGCGTATTTCCAAATTTCTTCACCGGCATAACGATGAAAGCCCTCGTTTTGATTCAGACTAGCATGAAGGAGTGCCTGAGCCAGTATTTCGGTTGGAAGGGGGCGTTGTTTGGTCAATAAACCTATTTTATTGAACCACTTTGTGATTTTTATGGCAAGTGCTTCTCCCGGTCTATCGCTATCTTTTCGAATCAAGGCCGGTGGATTAAATATACTTAGTCGAGGGAAATCCAATGCCTGTATAGCTTCTTCCAGCTGTCCTTTCATTTTGTTGTAGAAGAAAATAGAGGTAGCAGAAGCCAATGCAGCCGACACCAATACCAGTTTAGGGACGTTGTTGGCTCTCGCTGCTTTAGCAAAGTTATACTGATAGTCATAATCGATTTTCCATTGGGCTTCTTTGCTTCCAGCTACTTTTAGTGTCGTTCCCAAAGAGCAGAACAGCACATCGCCAGTGACGAGCTCTTGCCATTGCTCTACCGCATCAAAATCGATAACGTGTACATGTAGCTTTTCATGCTGCACAGACAGCGATCTGCGTACAAACACATCAACACGGCTAAAGGTATCGTCAGCTAGCAATAGATGAAGTAAATCTTTTCCTGTAGCGCCTGTTGCACCAATTAATAGAGCTTTCATATGGATATTAATTTTGTTACCGAATCAAAAATACAAAAAAGGATAGGGTTCACTTTTTTTTATTATTTTACAATCATATTCAATTATAGTATAGTCTCCAAATTATTGATGAATAACCGTATATGCTTTCTGCTGTTCTTTGTAGCTTTTTCGTTGTCAAATGCGTTTGGCCAGAATTTGCTTACCAAAATCGATAGTACAAGCCGTGAAAAAGTAGGGTATAGCCATCATATAGCGGTCGAGTTCAGACCTGCCTCGGTCTTGGCATCTTCTCCATTTTATAAGGAGCATAACGGACAGGAGCAACGTATCCGAAGTGCTTTTTCAGGACATCTTAAGTACTCCTTTGGATTACCCACTGGTAGCCTTGGCAAGGAGGTATTTCGAAATACAGAACAAGGTATCGGTATCGCATACTTTAGTTTTCGTAGAGGGCAGGAGTTTGGAAGTCCAGTTGCTACTTACTTTTTTCAGAATGCGGAGATTGCTAATCTGGGCAAAGGACTATCACTAGGCTACGAATGGAATTTCGGTCTCTCGACCGGGTGGAAACCCTATAATCCACAGACCAATCCAGAGAATCTGATTGTCGGTTCGCGTGAGAATGCTTATATCAATCTTGGTATGTTCCTAAAATGGCGGCTGATGGATAGGCTGTCGGTGACAGGAGGGGCGGATATCACTCATTTCTCCAACGGCAATACGGAGTATCCCAATGCTGGCGTAAATATGCTGGGTGGAAAGATCGGACTACAGTATGATGTTTCTAAGCTAGTAACAGTCGACGTGAAAGCGACAAATACTTTGCAGGCACATGCCTTTCCGAAGCATATCAGTTATGATCTAGTTGTTTTTGGTTCCTGGCGGAGGAAAGGAGTATATTCTTTCGGTAGTCAGGTGGCCTCACCCCATAAATATCCAGTAGTGGGAGCCTATTTTGCACCGATGTACAATGTGAGTTATCGCTTCCGGACAGGATTGTCTTTAGATGGGATATATGATGGTAGTGCAAATGTATACACGGAGGATTATATCGTAGGCACACAACAACAATTCTTCAAGCCCAATTGGAACCAGCAAGTCGCCTTGGGTATATCCGCACGTGCAGAGTATATTATGCCTATATTCACTATAGGCATCGGTTTGGGAAAGAATGTCTTATATAAGGGAGCGGATTTTAATGGCACCTACCAGAGTTTTGCGTTGAAGATAGGTACCAGTAGAAGTTCTTTCTTGCATATCGGTTATAATCTAAAAGACTTTCACGAACCCAATTACCTCATGTTGGGCTTAGGCTATCGATTTCATAACAAGACACCATCTTTTCTAGGTCATTAAATAAGCCTAGAATGTCTCCCACAATAGCGTAAGTAAGGTAGCCTTACAAATTGCACATTATTAGAAATGTACTGTTTATTCTATCTATCAAAAGATAGTTATTTTAGCATAGAGAATTGTTACCTTGTTTTGTGGGATTCATAAGTTTTAAATAACGTTTTAGAATCTCTTTTTGATGCTTGAGTTCTTTTTTTTAGGTAAAAAAGTGACGTTCGGATTAGTTTTACAATGAAACTGTAAAATAATCGCCTTATGATTTTAGGTAAATACCCGTATGACTGCTCTAATTGCTAAATCAAAGCTCATGAAAAGGAAGCGTGTTTTTATAGCTTTACTGATTTTATTTGTTGTGGCGATTCTCCTGCATCTATGCTGTCTCAAAGAAGAACTTGTGCAACAATGCCGTTGGCGGCAAATCAACCCGACGAGCGGGATTGATGACATCGAGTTCCTGAATCAAGACGAGGGATATGTTGTCTGAGAAGATCTGCGAGCCAGGTATAGCTACGGGTGAATGATGTGAAATAAAAATAAACTAGAATGAAAGCCATTATTATAGGAGCCTCAGGACAGATTGGCTATGCATTTTATCAATTGTTGAATAAGGCAGGCTGGGAGGTCGTCCTACTTTGCAGAAGCCCATTGCCCTATATGGTTGATGTACAGACGACCGAAGTGTTACGATTTGACCGCTATGAACGTGCGTCGTTTGACAAAATGATGTCCGCTGGTGCCGATTTGGTAATAGACTTGGTGGCTTTTGGCGAAGAGGAAGGATTACAGCTCCTGGAGATGCAGTCTGATTACAGTAGCCTTATCGTGTCATCTTCGTCTAGTGTGTACCAGGATGCTTATGGTAGAACATTGGACGAAGCTGGCAGTTGCGGCTTTCCTTTATTTGATAAACCTATTTTGGAAACGAATGCAACGGTAGAAGCTGGTCCAGCGACTTATTCTACCCGAAAAGTTGCCTTGGAGGAAGTATTATTGTCCGGTAGCCGAAATCCCTTAACGATTTTGAGACCTTGTGCCATTTATGGAGCCTACTCGCAGCACCCGAGGGAATGGTGGTTTGTCAAACGCATGCTCGACCAAAGACGTCAAATCCCGGTAGCCTATCGTGGAGAGAGTTTATTTCATACAACTTCGGGACGTTTGATCGCCGAAGTCGGTCTTGCGGCAGTTGGCCTGCGGCAGACGCAGGTAGTCAATGTGGGGGATGCTTCGCCATTGTCTGTTCTAGAGATTGGAGAGACGATAGCTGACTACCTCGATTATAATGGTAAATTAGTACCTATTGATAAGGGAGAAGGAAATTTTAAAGATATAGGGATGACTCCATGGTCGGTACCGCGACCGTTCGTATTAGATACAACCCGATCAGAAGGAATATTGGCTGGAGCAGGATTGAAAAATAGAGACTATTTATCTTCTATCCACCGCTATCTGTTCAATCTGGTAGGGCAGTATGGCGTAAAGAATTGGGAATCTGCCTTTCCTCAACTTGCAGCCTATCCCTTTGAACAGTTTGACTATGCCGCTGAAGATAGATATCTTGCTCATCTAGCCGGGAAAAATCTGAAGTAATATCGGCGCAATACAGCTACCTGTATTGCACCAATATCGTACTTCGCTATACGGGAGATGCAATGCTGAAAGCTATTGAGAGAGAGCTGTGTCTTAGGCACCACCATACTGGGAGCAAGTTATACTTACTGTCAACACGGAGGGGACTCGGACTCAACACGGTTTCAGTAGCCTTCTTACTACTATCTCCACTAGCTCGTAGCACCATCTCTACCGCATTCTAAGTAACAGTCATGCAGAAGGAAATCGCTTTTAATGCTCCTTTTCCAAGCGACGTACAGCGGGTATCAAGCTTAAAAATATGGCCGTCGTTGTGACGACAATCCCCCCAATAAGAAATACCTTTTCTACACCAATATCATCCGCCAGTATCCCGGCGAAAAGCAATCCGAGCATGGCGGGCAATTGGACAATGCTACCAGAAATGGAGAAGACACGCCCCAAATACTTGGGGTCGAATTGTGTTTGCACCAATACGGTGTACGGCCCAGTGAAGAAAGGGACCGCTAGCCCTTGTAGGATGGTCATTACGGCATAGGCGGTAAAGTAAGTAGGTGGTAATACACCACAGGTCGCTAATGCAATGCCTAGAGCGGAGAATCCAAAAACGATGAGTACGGTCTTTTTTATCTTGGGGTTCCATAAACTGAGGGCCAACCCTCCGATAAGTAAACCGAGGCCATACAGACCTTCAATTAAACTGACCTGATAGGGGCTACCCTTAAAATACTGGAGGGTCATCAAAGGCATGACGGCGACAATAGGCATAACAAAGAAATTGATAACTATCTCACAGCCCATCAACCACGATATTCCTTTGTTTTTCCAGATTATGCTTACTCCTGAAGCCATATCCCTTAGGATAGACTTAGCGGATTGTGCCGCCTGCGTTACTTTGGGGATACGTACAAAGACCAAAGCAGTGCAGGCAATGATAGCACCTGCTACATCCAATAGCATGACCGCACTCATCCCAAAATGGAGCAATCCTATTGCTCCGAGAATAGGCCCACATATAATGGAAATGGATTGGATGACCTCGTTTACTCCGGCGATACGTACCAAAGCGGATTTTGGTGCAAGGAGGGGAACAGCCGATTTCATCGCTGGAGTGTGAAAAGCTCCACCTATGGAGCGTAAGGTAAGGAGTATATAAATAGCCCACAGCTCGACGATATCCAGATAAAAGAATAAGGCTATTAAAGCAGAGCAGAATGCGACGAAGAGATCCGCACCAATCATGGTCCACTTGCGATTCCAGCGGTCTACAAATACGCCAGCAAAAGGCCCCAACACGATCTGAGGCAACAGTCCTGAGACAGTTGCATAAGCCAAAGCTTCCGCAGAACCGGTTTCCATTCCGATCCAAAGGACGATAGCAAATTGGGCGGTCGCACTACTCAGTATAGAGAACAGTTGTCCCGACCATATGATAGCGAATTTCTTTTTCCAGTTATGCAGTTCCTTTTTCATTTCCATCTGTTCTAATTTTTTTTGAAGCAGATGGCAAAAATAGAAGCTTAAAAACGGGGAAACGTGAACATTTGTTAACTAATGTTTTGTTTTACCAACTGTCTTCGAATACGGCTGAGCGACTGTGGCGTCATACCCAGACAGGAGGCAATGTATTTCTGAGGGACCAGCTGAAAAACCTCGGGGTCTTTTTCGAGTATAGTGAGGTAGCGCGCACGGGCGGTAGGCTGGCATAGCATGACCAGCCATTCGGTAATCTGAAAGTAGTATTGTTCTAGTACCGTACGGACCAGGTTAGAAATCTCATGGGATTCTTTGCAAAAAGTATCCAGGTCTGTTTTTGAGATGACGTAAGCAGAGCTGTCGGAAATGGACTCAATAATGTAGTCTTCGGATGCTTCGGAGTATAAGATATCCCCATAGCGCTCAAACCAAAGAGTCCTTTCTTCTCCATCAAATAGGCGGTATGCCCGCCAGATGCCTTCATTAATAATATAGTAATATTGCTTGCGCTCCTGTAGACCAATGACGATATCATGGTAGCCATAGGATTTCTTTTCCATACGAGAGAGGAGTAGGGCTATCAGCTCGGGACTGACACCATATTTCTCGCATAATATAGGAATGAGTGCTTCCATGTTCTGAAGATGCTGTTGCTATTAATGGAGATACCCATCCGCGATCAAGCGTTGGTATAAGAGGACTACGCCCGGGACTTGTATCGGTTCTTTTTGATAGGTGTCGAAATCAAAAAAGCGGATTTCATCTATCTCACTACTGGCTTGTATTTCCTCTTCCAGCTTATACAAAAAGCAATCTTGCTCCATAACGATATGGGGGTTTTCTCCATAGGCTGGAGCAGATATATGACAGTAAAACTGGAGTGAATCGGGGCTTAATCGAAGATTGGTCTCTTCTGCTATCTCACGAAGTAAGGCTTCGAGGGAATTCTCCCCTTGATCCACCTTTCCGCCCAGCAGGTACCAGGCCTTTTTATTACGGCTATAGCCCAGTAATAGTTTATTGTTATCGACTACAACAAGACCGGCCGTAGGTAGTGCTATTTTTTCCATTTCCTTTGTTTCTGGCTTCTAAGATAAGGAAAATCATCAGCTACTGAAATACGAAGCGCGTATATATGAAATAATTCAAACCGCCACGTCTATAGTGGGTAAAGAACTACAGTGGACGGTTTGAATCGGCATTCTAATGCTCCTATAGTTTGTGTGCGTGTGTTACAATGTAATAGTCTTAAACCCTAATTCCTGAAGACCAAATAGATAGGTAAACCCATTCGGCGTAGTATAGATAGAGGGGTGATACTGTGATTTTTTCACGCCAAGCTTGTTCATCGCAAATTCGCAAACTACTAATCTGATACCCGATTTTTCGGCACTTTGGATGGTGCTCTCCAATTCTTTATTTTCAGCTAGTTCTTTGACGACCTGTCCGATAAGTACGATCTCGAATTGAACGGCTTTGTCTTTTGATTTATATTCGGTGCCAGTCATTACCGAAGCCATCAAATGCATTGGGTTCTGAACCAAAATCGCGTATTTCCCGTCTGTTTTGACGGCCTTTTCTACGGATTCTACTGCTACTTGTTGGGCAGATAGCGAGCTAGTGAAGGAGATTCCGAATAGTAATAATGCAACGGCTAAAATTTGCTTTCTCATGTGTTCCAATGTTTAAGATTACGTGTTTCTTCTTTTTGAATTAACCGAAGATAAGGATATCTGTATGGTCTTTGTGTAACAAAGGATACATTGAAATTCCTACCTTTGTCGTAATCGTGTAACTGTTTGAGCGTATATGAAACATTATTTATTTTTAGCTGCGGCAATTTTATTTGAAGTGATTGGTTCGTCATTCCTGAAAAAGACCGAACAGTTTACGAAACCCATTCCCTCCATGCTCTTTGTCTGTTCACTGGGATTATCCTTTTATCTGCTTTCCTACGCATTACGTGGGGTACCTATGGGGATAGCCTATGCGATATGGTCTGCTTTTGGGATTGTGATTATCTCGGCAGTTGGTTATTTTGTTTATAAGGAGTCGCTGGATTTGCCAGCAATACTAGGTATAGTATTTATTATTGTGGGTGTGGTTATTATCAACTTATTCTCCAAATCTAGTGCACACTAGTAGGTATAAAGAAAGAGGGACAATATCGTCCCTCTTTCTTCTTTTAATACCCTTTGTTTTGGGTGAGCTTGGTGTTTTTAGTAAGTTCCGTCGTTACAAATGGTAAGTACAAACGGGTCTCATCCCTTCCTTTAGACTTCAGAAAAGGTATCGCTTTTCCAAATCGTTTCATATCCTGCCACCTTCTTCCTTCACCTACAAACTCACGGCGCCGCTCTGCTTCGATTTCTTGGATAAACTGATTGACATCACTGATATCACTAGTAGTCTTTTGACTTGTACCCCGGGCTTTACGGAGTTCGTTGTAGCGCGTCAACACCAATTGTCCCTGACGGGCAGATGCCTCGGCAGAGATAAGGTAAGCTTCTCCAATACGTACCATAGGGTATACGATAGAAGCGTTGGATGAAGCCTGTAGCGTATCTGTTGAAAATTTCAATAGGTATGTTACATTTTCACCTATAGTAGGATTCCTTCGCTTTAGGAGTAATGAAGCTCTAATATCGTCGCTTTCGTAAGACTCTACCAATGTAGGATCAACCCAAGTAAGCCCCATACTCGAACCTCGAAATGGAGGCGGAGGGGAGTACATAGTGTAAAGTCCTCCTCTTTCGTAACTGGTAATCGTTTCCGATAGCCTCCATAGCATCTCGGAGCTTTTGCCTCCAAAGCGAAATACCTCGCCAAAGTCGCTTTGCTCGAGTTTGTTTTTTCCACTCTTAATAACCGCTTCCGACAGTTCGAAAGCCTCCTTGTTTTTGCCCAGTTGCAAGTACAGTCGTGCCAATAGGAGTTGGGCAGTAGGCTTGCTGATGAAATCGGCTGTCTTGAAGTCTTCTAGAAGGGGAATTGCCTCTTCTAAGTCAGTCATAACCTGTTTATAGACTTCTTCTTCTGTGTTTTTGTCCCTACGGATCTGGTTGATATCGGTCTCTAGATCGACAGTCAGAATCACGCCTCCATAGGATTCGGCCAAACGGTAGTAATTGAAGGCACGTATGCTCAGTGCCTCTCCCAGTATACTGTTCATATTCGTAACGCCTTTGGATTTGATATAATTGATGATAAAATTGGCATTACCTATTGCAGTATAAGAAGCAGCGTATAACCTCGCATTTCCGAAACCATCTTCAATATTAGGGTTACAATCATCGTATGAACGCGGATTGTACTGTGTAGGGGTAGAACCCTGTAGAGAGATGATATCGTCGCTGTATACGTCCCATATCGGATAGGGTTGGTAATAGATTAGATTAGGTCGGTAAGCTCCTCTCAATAATAAAGGAATATCTCCGGGTTGTATCTTTTCCAAGTCAATGGAGGTATCGGGCGTAGGCTTGTCTAGCGATTTACCACAAGCAAATAGACTCGCGGACAGTAGAACATAAGCGATGTTTCGTTGTAATTTATATATCGTTTTCATCTATATTCGGATTGAAGTGTTAAAATGTAATGTCAAAACCTAATGAATAAACCCGTGGCATCGGTGCAATAGCTTGTTGCCATCCGCTACCTTGAGCAAGCTCTGGGTCATTGGAGTTAAGGGCTTTGTCTTTTATGATAAATAGATTCTGTCCTGCTACGTAGACTCTACAGTTGGAAATACCAATGCTTTTCAATCTATTGGAAGTAAGGTCATAGCCTACTGTAAGATTTTTGAGGCGTAAGTAGGAAGCATCATATAGATATAGGGTCGATACCCGTGAGTTCCAATCGTTGGTCATTCCAGCTCCATGAGGTCCTGTCACGGCTCTTGGGTATCTCGAGTCTGAGCCCGGTGCTGTCCATCTGTCTAACACCCAGTCCGGTTTGTTAACCATGATTCCTACATAATCATCAAATCCATATTGGCGAGCCTCCTGTTCGCTGAAATTGTAAACTTTACTGCCGACAGAGAATACAAATAGTCCAGATAGGGATATCTTTTTGTAGGACACATTTCCGTGAAAACCACCCGACATCTTAGGCTGCGCCGTGGATACGTATATCATATCTGCCTGGTTAATGATTCCGTCGTTGTTTACATCCTCATATATCGCATCACCTGTTTTAGGGTCTATACCCAATGCGTTGTACATCTGCAATAAACCTACTGGTCTTCCGACTTGAATAAAGCCCATTGGTCCTCCCGGTGCAAATCCATCGTAACCGATAATAGGGTCACGCAGTTGAGTTACCTTGTTGCGGTTGATATTTAAATCGGTACCTACACGCCATTTCCAATCGGATGTCTGTGCAGATGAATTACCGATAGAGACGGATAGGTCCAATCCCTTATTAAGCATCCCACCTAGGTTGGCTCCCTGTGAGGAAAAACCACCGCTGGATGTTGGTATGCGTAAATTGGTGATGAGGTCATCTGTTTTCTTAACATAATATTCGGCAGTAAGCTGAATACGATCTTTCCAGAACGTTCCTTCCAACCCGAAGTCATATTGCTTGGTACGTTCCCATTGCAAATCCGGATTCCCCAACTTTGCGTTTATCTGTAGTGCTGGTTCGTTGAGGTAGGTTTGCTTACCCGCTAAGGTGTACACATCGAAATTGCCTAACGGTCTAATATTACCCGTGATACCGTAACTTGCGCGTACTTTTAAGAAGTCTATCCACGATTGGCTCTGGATGAATAGGTCCTTACTTAAGATATATCCCGCAGATACCGCTGGAAACCAAGCATAACGGAAGTTCTTTAATTTGCTGGAACCATCACGACGTAAAGAGGCACTAAACAAGTAGCGGCCATCCCAACTTAGATTGGTCCGTAAGAAGTAGGATGAAGAATTCTCTAGGTACTCTCTGTTCACGTACGTGTAGTAATTGTTATACGTAGACGCATTACCTGGTGCCCAAAGGCTCTCACTCAACGGGAATCCTTCGAGGCTATACCCGTTGGTTGTATAATTGTTTTCCATATACTCCTGTCCCAATACAACATCTCCATTTAGTAGGCTATGGTTTACATTATAGGTCAATAGGTTATTGAAGGTGTACCGTAAACCTTTGTTTCCTTTCACAGTATAGCTTCCTGAACTGTATTGGCCTTCATAAGACAGAGGGGTATAGAAAACGATATCTTCGATATTACTCTGTGACGCGGCTAGGGTTGTGCGAAAAGATAGGTTCTTCATCAAACGGGCATTTGCCGAGAAATTGCCCACGTAATTCCAGGTTGAAGATTCTGGACGGATCCCTTGTCTGGATGCAATAGGATGCCCCTGCGCACCAAACCAATAGCCATACGTTCCGTCGTCATTGTTATTGACTTCCATAGGCATATCGGGACGCGCCTGTAGTAGACTGTATAGGTCATCCGAGATGTTCTTGGATACAGAATTGGAAATCTGCACGTTGGCCTGTAGATCCAACCAAGGAGCAAGCTGCTGGACAAGTGATATTTTACCGCTGTTACGTCCAAAACGACCGCTACCTATGGAGTTATCTTCTCCAAACTTGCCGAATGAAGCGTAGTATCCACTTTTTGCATTACCGCCACTGATGCTCGCCTGTACATTATAAGTTCCTGCGTGCTTCGGCGATAAGAGCTCCAGCCAGTTGTTGTCATTATCCAACATGCCCAAACTGTTTATTTGACCTTTTAGCTGCGTGTTTTCTACATTTAGATTAGCGATTTGCTCTGGGCTTAGGCCGCCAGCATTTAGCGTGGCCTGTATATCGCTGATACGGTTTTGTCGCGCTTCGGTAAACATCGATTGATATTGAGCACTATTCAAGGGTTTGTAACCGAAGTGAGTCTTGGTCAAGCCATAATAGCTGTTCAGTGAAATGGTCGGTTTACTATTGAGTTGTCCCTTCTTTGTGGTGATAAGGATCACCCCTTGCGCACCACGCGCGCCATAGATAGCGGACGAAGCAGCATCTTTTAAGACTTCGACAGAAGCAATATCCTGCGGATTGAGGTTGGACAAGCTAAAATTAGCCCCCGTTTCCGTAGGCGACATAGGATTGCCAATAGCGTCAATAACCAACCCATCGACCACAATGAGAGGGTTGGCCCCACTACCACCAATACTTCCCTGCGTAGTCTGCACACCACGGACCATAAACCGAGGCATCTCGCCGGGCTTTGAACTCGTACTTTGTACTTGCAGACCTGCTACACGTCCCTGCAAAGCGCTTATTGGGTTGCTGACGATGTTTTCCTCTGCTTTAAGATTGGTAACACGACCAATGGAACCCGTCAGTTCGCTGCGTTTACGCGTACCGTAACCAATGATTACAGCTTCGTCCATAAGCGTAGTGGAAGGTCTCAATACGATGCGGTTATTGCCTTGTAGGCTTACAGACTGTTCTTTACTGTCGAAACCGACCATGCTAATAAGCACGGTAATGGTGTTTTCGTCCGAAGCTATCTGAAATCGGCCTTGTTGGTCGGTACGGGTTAGCGTTTCTGTACCTTTCACACGTACGGTCGCTCCCGGCAGGGGCGTTCCTGTGGTATCGACTACGCTACCATTGATGCTTGACTGCAAGCCCTCTGTACTGGCTTTTCTAGCGCCTTTGGTTAATACAATCTCTTGGCCCTCGATTTGGAAAGCTAAACCTTGTGGTTCCAATATCTCAGTCAATGCAAGCGTTAGGGCTTTGTTCTGCATATTGATCGGAAAGGGCTGGGCATTTTCGAGTAGTGCGGCGTTGTACACCACACGATATCCTGTCTGTTGCTGTACCGCCGTAAAGAACTGTCTAAGGCTGATACGGTCTTTTTTTAGACTGAGGTGTTGCCCTATGCTGTGTGCGCTGACCTGGCATAGGAACACTGTAATAAGTAAAGTGATAGTCTTCACAATCCTAAGAAAAATTAGTGTGCGCAAATTTTTATACATTTGTGTAGTATGTTTTGATAGATAGGACGATAGCAATGTTTGGTCGACATCATCGCCTAACTACCCGTAAATAAATTATTAAATAGGTTTATCGGAACATCTCGTCGGGAGTGTTAGCAGCGCTTCCGACTTTCTGTTATATCAGTTAGTATTATTTGGTCACAATTATCCTCCTTCCTTTGCTTATAAATTTGACATCACCGGTCAGCTCAAGCCGATGAAGTACATCCGATAGGTTTTTGTATTTAGAAACACTCCCACCGAATCGGATTTGTGGGTCTATATCTCGAAATTCGACGTCGACATCGTACCAACGTTCGATTTTCTTCATAATAGTGGCCAGATTTTCTTCGTTGAAGTAAATCAGCCCATTTTTCCAGTCCAATGCAATGCTAGTATCTACAGCCACCCGATTTATGCTATTGCCCGAAATAACAGCTTCCTGTCCAGGAGATAATAGCTTGGATATATTTTGATTGACCAATTTGACACGTACACTACCGTGCACTAATGTGGTCTTTGCAGCTTTTTCGTCGTTATAATCTTTGATATTAAAGACTGTACCCAGCACTTCGACTTCCTGCGATTTGGTTTTTACGACAAATGGTATCTTTTTTCCTTGACGTAAGGCTGGCTGTACCTGAAAGAAGGCCTCTCCGTCTAGCTCGACGATCCGTTGTGTGTTATTGAATCGGTTTGGATAGCTAAGCTTACTGGATGCATTCAACATGACCTGAGTGCCATCGGAGAGCACCACTGTATAGTTGCCCCCTTTTGGTGTATGTAGGGTATTACGGGCAGCCGGAGCAGCATGTTGAGCGGACCAAACAACGGTTCCGTCATTGTAGGCAATATCTTCGCCCATGCGTATGGTGTTGTGAGACTCATTGAGATCTATGACCTGCCCATCTGCGGTAGTCACATAGGCCTTGTTGCCTCCAGGTTTCACCGTAGCTATGGGTTCATTACTAGTCGGAGTTAGAGTGAGAGAGGGACTGTCATTCTTCCAGAAGAAGGTGCCCACAGTGATACCTGATACTAACGCAAGAACTGCGGCGATGCGAGCTGCCGGCGACAGTAGCATCTTTTGTATAAAGCCCCCTTGTTCTTGAGGATTGTTTTCCTCAAACTGGATATACTCCTTTAATTTTTTCGCTATTTGTTGATTATGATAGGTTATACCTTCTTCATCTGGAAGGATAGGACGCTCCCGTAGGTCAATAAGCATAAAGGCTTCGACCAAAGCGCGTTCATGTGAGGTGGCCGTGCCATTCTGATATTTTGTAATCAGCGTAGCAGCATCATGTTTCTTTTCCATCTGATGTGTTAGTTAGTACTTCTATATATTCAAGTAGGTTGAGAAGGAGAAAGTCCCAGGAAAAAAAATAAAAAAACAAATTAGAGTTGAAATCGCCTTTTGAAACAGCAATGGGAGAGAAGTTATAACATAAACAGTAACCAGTACAGCTTACCAAGATGTTTACGTAATAGCGTATTGGCATTGTTAATTTGATTCTGAACCGTTTTTCGCGATATATTCAGTTTTTCGGCTATTTGTTCGGTCGTCAGATGGTCTCGGTAGTTCATCAAGAAAATTGTTTTCATCCGTAGGGGCAATTGCTCTATCTGCTGGTCGATGACCTGTAGAAGTTCGCGCTCCGCCACGATATTGTCGGTTTGCCATTCTGAATGGTCAAGGAATACCTGAAAATTAGAAATATAGTCTTGCCTAACCTTTTGTTTGTCTATCCAGTCAAAAAAGCGATAACGTATAGCTCGAAATAGGTAACCTTCCAATGAAGCATTTAACGATGTAGTCGTGCGTTTCTCCCAAAGGCTCATCATGATATCTTGCACCAGATCAGCGGCCAATTCTTCCTGTTGCACCAGATTACAGGCAAACAGATACAAAGGCGTCTGGTATCGTCGATATATCTCCATAAAGGCAACTTTATCTGAACTTTTCAGGAGTTCAAAGAGCTGTTGGTCTGTATAGGATTCCTCAGGTTGCATGAAATATCTACTCTGGTTTGTTAGGTACTTGGTACAAATAAACAACAAGGATATAACATTCTGGTATTTTTTTTAAAAAAAAATGATCTTCTTTATTCATATATTCTACCCATTTCCAACAAATCACCAAGGGTATCCCAATTGGTTTCGAACGGAGCATTTTCATCTTCTTCGTCGGAGTTGTCCAATATGCCACGCGCACCACATTCTAGATTGGTAAAGGGATCGAAGTTATACCAATAGTTGCCCGTCTCCGATGGGATACCAAAGTACCTCATTTCATCGTCGAGCTGCTTGCCTCTCATTTTGTGAAGCTCAGCAATCTGAAACCGTAAGACTTCCCGTGTATAATCTATTCCTTCTGTTTGGGCCTCTCTGCTCTTGTCGATGGCATTGGCTACATCTGGATTGGTAAATTTCTTGCTGAGGATATTGCGGTCTGGGGATGCTGTAATCGATAACCACTGAGCATCAAATTCGATAGGAGGGGCGCTAAATGCCTCACCCAGCAGCTGAAATAATAATGCAGGCGTAAGGGGCTCGGATTGGTGGCTTTCTACTAAGTTATAAAGGGCTAACAAATAGGTCTCAAGATCTCTATTAGTGTGTTCGTTGGATAAGGCCGTAATCCTATCGTAGAATTCTTCTTGTGTCATCGTTGTTGTAGTAAGGTGTTTTTTGTCTGTGTTCCTATCCTAAATAATAGACCGTAAAGTTAAATGATTATTGTTGGAAATGTAGAATTCCTTAGTGAAGAATGGGGACTCTTTTGGAATCAAGGGCAAAATAATACAGCTATCCACGCACCATCAGGAGAGGTGTGCCGATAGCTGTAGGTTGGAGAAAACATTAAGCCGAGATATGGCCTTTTAATTCCTCTTTCAACTTATTGTAGAAGTCGATTTTGTTTTGGATAATCTCCTCGGGAGACAAATCGTTCTTATAGCGGTGGTTTGGTGGATCAAAAGGACCATCTATAACTTCCATCGTGATGACATCACCGACTTTGACCACAGTGCGATACCAGTCCACATGTTCATCTTCGTCGGAATCTAGTCCCCCAATATTAAAATAATAGTCCTCACAACAATTTGCTCTCTTTACAAAGGTTGTGCCTCCGGTTAATACGTAGTTTTCTTTATCAAATCCAGCGTTTGATACAATCTCTCCGTTAATCTTAATTTTCAGTCCGTATCCATTCATGGTTTATGATTTTTTTGTTAAAGAGTTTTAATCAATTATTCATGTTATAAGATAGAATACTACTTGTTATTTATGTATTAAACCATTCGATTTCTGTTCTTGTCAACAATAGCTGTATAGCAAAATTGACATCTTTCCATTGTATGTTTTTGAAGAAGCGATAAAAGACAAAAAAACAAATCAAAGGCAAGGGCAGCACCAGTATAAATAGTTCTACCACCTCCAGGTTTTAAAAATAACAGGTTCTTCATAGGCTCACATTTTAATCTGTGAAACCTAAAGATAACAAAGAAATTTTATTTGTACATTTTTTTTTGTATCGATTAATTTTATTTTAAAACTAAAGACCAATTTGAACGCAGAATCGTCAACTAGTTAAGGTTGATAACGCATCATATTACGCTTAATCTTTATTCCTACGAGGCGGACAAAGATAGGGGAGACTGAATTGAAGTCTGGGTAAATATTTCTTCTTAGGATAATGTGTTTTTACATTTTCTCTCTCCTTAAAAATCCCATTTGATATCTTTGTAATAGGCCTATCGTTGACGAGATCTGGAGGCTATTTATTCGTAACCTCCATTTAACGTTACAAGAACCTTGATACTATCATTTTCTATCCATTTGACCCAGGCATCAATAGCTTTCTCGCCCTCACTCACATACATCTGATTGCTGATGTGTACCCAGTCTTTGTATACAGAATCTGCGTTAAACAGGGCTGATCCCATGTTTTGGAAGTTGATAAGGTCGCCATCCGGCTTACTGTAAGCATGGGTTGCATCTGGGACTTGAATGATAAAGGCCCGTGTGATGGCCTGTGGCCAGGTTTCGAATAGATACCAGTTGTCGATGTTTGTGTCAGGAAAATTGGGATCGAAGAATATAGCGTCTTTATCTTTTCCGATAGTATAATCGTTATCGGGATTAAGCTTGACAAAGCAGGTTTCATTCTTATGTTCATTAACAATAATGAAAACGCCGTCCTTTAGTTTTTCACTGACTCGAAATGTTAGCTGTGGCGCAAAATGTATCAGCCCCATCTGCCGGTGCTTTTCTCCATTTTCGAAGGAATCTCCGGCATCCATAATGTAAGGCTGTAAGTTTTCTTTTAGTTGTTGGGTAACAAATTTACACTGCCCACGGTTGCTTCCTCTTTGTTCAACGACGAACTGAAGGCTGTCAAAAGGCAAAGAATCAGTAGGGTTTCTGTATAGTAAAATGCTATGGTCCGTGTTGAAATGTATGAGGCCGATCCCCGCTTTTGTTGCAGCCGGAGGAAGATCCAATGATACGGTGGATTGTTGTCTATGCCCACAGGCCGATAACAGAAAGAAAAAGGCAATAATACCGATTGTTACGTTAAAGGTGCATGTTGGACTGTTGTTTGGTTTCATCAAAGAATGGATACTATGGGTTAAAACTCGGGGTCAAACAGTTCTTTTGCCTTATCAAACCGATAGGTCTTGCTTCGGTATTTAAGATACTTGCTGTACTCCCTATTAAAATACGTTTCGTTAATCGGGTTGAAGGAGATTCGGATATCTTTTCCTTTTCTGGGCAACTCAATCGTGAATCCCATATGTTTGAGATCATCTTTCGTGAGCGATTCGTCTTCAATCAGATGCTTTCGCTCGACATAACTAAGGTTATCAAGGTATTCTGCCGGAATAGAATAGAAGAAATCTACAATGCTCTGGGCATAGGTCTGACCGCACAAGGTAAACAGTAGAAAGATAATAATCGCATTTTTCATTCTTCGTTGCTCGATGTTTATCGGGATTAAAGATATATAAAGTTAGAAGCAAAGAACGAAAAAAACAGGAATATTGTAAGCGGTGGCTTCTGAGAAATATAGTACCTTTAGAAGCGGAATAAACCATGTATGGCATGACCTGGAAAGAATACGAAGAAGTTCAAAAACAAATATGTAAAGAAAATGGGGCTGACTGGCAGGCTACGCCTCCGGACTTCATTATTGGATTGGCCACTAATCTGGACAAAACTCCTATTTATGGCGTTCGTGATGTACGTAGTGATAAGACTAGTGGTTGGTATATTTGGTCCGGGGAGTATTCTGCTGCAGACGATTTTTATAAACCTGTATGTGCTGCTCATTTGGTAGATTTATTTCCCCCTATCGTCCATTACCTAGGATTGGCCGAGGGCTGGCGTTTTATTATAGATAAAGATGGCTATGAAGATATCTGGTATGAACAGGACTAGAACTGCGAGTGGGAGTAAGGCGTTGCTATTACGAAGCTTAGCGTGCCTATCTTTGGGCATATTATTTTACAGTTGTTCGTCGCTTAAGCAAAGTACGCAGGCGGAAATGGTGCAGGTAGGAGATATACATACCTTCGACGGGATTTATAAAAATGCCTCAGAAGGGAATGCCGGTATTGAGCTCCGCTCATTATGGAACCAACTCGCTCTACACGATGACCTCGATACGGTAGATTTTGAGCGTGCCACAATTAAGTTGCGTACAGTTGGGAAGAAGGAAATCAAAGCAACACGGATACAGGACGGTGTGGAAATGGAGAGCCTGTTCCTCCATGGCAAGCTTAAAGATAATTATTTTGTATCTAAGCCTAAACGCTCTGTTGTTCCGATTCCATTTATCTATGGTCAGGTAAAAAACGATCAGTTTCAGCTCTGGCTGGATAAAGCAGGGCGTCTGCATGTAGACAGACTGCAAAATCGATGGGGGTGGGTCTTTATTTTTTTAGCAGGAACAGACAATACGACGAGTTATGTCTACGCTAGGCTAAGGGATTGATGCACAGCTAGCCCCTTATGATGATGTAGAGGGGTAGTACATTATTTGGTAATAAGCTGGCTTTTTCGGTATTTTGCACCATGTCGACACAAGAAAATGCGTATCAATTATTCACGAAAGAGGTACTGTCCCTTTGGAAGAGCCAAGAGGTATCTTATGTTAAAGTAGAAGAACTGTCTGCCGTTGATGGCGTGACTTTCTATGAACTAATACCCGATTCGGAACTTTTGGACGGAGGTGGACATGATACGCTTTATCCGATAGACTCTGAAGATGTAGAAGATATGTTGTTACCCAGCAAAAGCATACGATTTGTTGTGCATCGTATCTATTTGGAAGAGGATTAAAAGCCGAAGCGCATCCTTTTCTACGAATCATAAGGTACATCCAGCGAATTGTAAATGATTGTTCAATATAAACTGAAGTTAGTATACATTTGAGCAAAATAACTAGCATATGTTCAAAAATTATACATTCAGTAAAAACCCGCTGCATTATGTTTATGCGGCTATTTGGTTGTCAGTATTCATTTATTTTGCGGTTTACTTGTTTACCGGAAAAATGTTCCAGCCTGAGAATGGTAAAATCCATATTGTAGCTGTTCTTATCGCGTGGGTCGTCGAGTACCTGGGACTGACATTGACCAGCATTATCGTCGTGCTGTGTGGTGTGTATGCCGCCTTGCGGACTATGTTAGAAAAAAAGGTAACTGCTTAAGCTACTCGCTGAAAGCTCTTGACCGATCCAGCTTGGGTAAATATACAGGGATGAGGAAGAGGAATATTCTACGTTTTTCAATACTAACCATTGCGCTACTGCTCATTGCTGTTATGACATTCAGGGAACTGAACTTTAATGGCGACCGGACAGTTGGGGAGAAATTGGATAGTCTAGATGGGGTATTTGTCTATTACAATGGAGGTGTAGGGCATTCTGAAGGACGGAATTTAGCCCCGGATGGCTACAATATCGGACTCAAGTATCAGTGTGTGGAGTTCGTGAAGCGATATTATTATGAGCAATATAAACATCGGATGCCCGATGCTTATGGCAATGCGAAGGATTTCTTTGATCCTAAGATAATAGATGGTGGTATCAACCAGAAACGAGATCTATACCAGTATACCAACCCCAGTATAGCACGACCACAAAAGGGAGATTTATTAATCTATGCTCCTGAAGCGTGGAATCCCTATGGGCATGTAGCTATCGTGGCCAGTGTAACCGATGATGCAGTGGAGATTATCCAGCAGAATCCCGGGCCTTTTGGTAGGTCAAGAGAGGTGTATTGCTTATGGGAAGAGAACGGCAATTGGAAAATAGACAACAATCGTATCTGGGGCTGGTTGCGGAAGTAGAAGCATCGGCGTAACAAGAGCTAATTGCAACCTTGTGATAAGTGATAAAAGAAGCCGTTTGGAGATTCCAGGCGGCTTCTTTCGTTTTGGGAATCCGTCCTGCCCAGGCATCGATGACTTCAAACATCGCAGGGTTTCAAATAAAATCTACCAATCTAGTAGTCTATTTGTTTTTTTGTTTATATATTTGTTGTATATCGTATTCAATTGGCGTTGGCGACGAACAGTAAAAGCTATTTAACAACTTAATTATCAACAGAAATGAAACAAGACTACAGGCAACACGAAACGGGCTATTTTACCCAGACCCGGAATGAAACAACCTTTCAAAACAAAACTCCGAAGCGAATGTGCTTCTAAACTATCCACTCCTTTAATATGAATAAGGGAAGCTATGCTTCCCTTACCTAAGTCTACTAATGAAACAAGTTTTCAATTGGCGTTGGCACTTGTATTTCTCACTACTAAACAAACTAAATGTATGAAAAAAATAGGGTTATTCCCAACTTACTTTGCTGTATTCCTCGGAATAGTATATACGGCAAAGGTGCAGGCTCAGGTCGAAACAAGGCCCATTATCAATGCTTCTCTGTCCGGTAGAATCATCGACGCATCAACTAAAGAAGCTATCGCAGGTGTGACCGTGCGATTGGATGCAGTGACGCATCAAGTAAGTACCGACCGGGATGGTTATTTTCAGTTCGTAACCGGACAAAAACTACCTATGACCATCATTGTGTCAAATATAGGCTACCAAACGCGTAAAGTCGTTGTTGAACAGTCGCCGGCCGTTATCGAACTGGTCGCCAATACGAATGAACTGGAGCATATTCTGGTTACTTCGCGGAGGCGCACAGAAAGAATACAGGAGGTTCCGCTAGCTGTATCTCTTGTACGATCTGCCCTGATAGAGGATGCAGGAGCATTCAATGTGAACCGAATTAAGGAGATTGTTCCTACGGTGCAGCTGTATTCTTCAAATGCGCGCAATACGACTTTAAATATTCGAGGGCTAGGTTCGACTTACGGATTGACAAATGACGGTATTGACCCCGGAGTCGGTTTTTACATGGACGGGGTTTATCTGGCGCGTCCTGCGGCAACATGGTTGGATTTTATCGATATCGAGCAGATTGAAGTCCTTCGAGGACCACAGGGTACGTTGTTCGGTAAAAACACGACCGCAGGGGCTTTTAATATAACGTCCCGTTTGCCTGAGTTTGTACCGATGGCAAATTTTGAACTGAGTTATGGCAATTATGGGTTTATTCAAGCCAAAACCTCACTAACCGGGCCCCTAATTAAAGATAAATTGGCCGCGCGGGTGTCTTTTTCAGGCACACAGCGAGCAGGTATTTTCTACAATGTGGCGTCGGACAGGCAAATCAACGACCAGAATAACCTGGGGTTTAGAGGACAGTTGCTGTATACGCCAAATGACGATTTAAAGATTTCCCTGGCTGCTGATAAGACCCGACAACGGCCTGATGGATACGGCTGGGGAGTAGCAGGTGTTGTAGAGAATAAACGCTCTCCCTACCGGCAGTTCAATGCGATAATCGCAGACTTAGGCTATAAGATTCCATATGAAAGCGCATTTGAACGCAAGGTAGATTTGGATACCCGTTCGAGAGCGGATAATGAGCTCGGTGGCGCTTCTTTGAATGTAGATTATAAAATAGGAGGCGGGACATTCACGTCAACCTCTGCGTGGCGTTATTGGAATTGGATACCGCTGAATGATAGGGACTATTTGGGGATTCCGGTCTATACTATTTCTTCAGGCAACTCCAAGCATAGCCAGTGGTCACAGGAGTTTCGCTACGCGGGCAACCTGAGCGACAAGGTGAGTGGAGTGGTCGGGTTGTTCGGATTGTGGCAGGACTTAAGAACTGATCCGGTGCATACGGAAGAAGCCGGAGACGCTTTATGGCGTTTTCAGCAGACGAATGCTTCTCAAGTGCAATGGGCACCTGGTCTTATTGACAGGGTCGGGATTCGTACAAAATACGGCATAAAAAGTAGCAGCCTAGCGGTGTTTTCCCAGGTCGATTGGGCGATTACTCCGAAATTGCATTTACTCCCCGGGGTACGTTACAATTATGATAAAAAGGTCGCAGATTACGACCGAAAGAAATACATAGAAAACAATATCCCTTATACAGAGTTACAATGGGCGGCGGTTAATAGCATCTACTCAAATCAGCAATTTGATGTGGACGCCGATGCCGCAAACTTCTCCGGACAGCTCTCTTTGCAGTACAAATTTAACCCTTCTTATAACAGCTATGCGACCTACTCCAGGAGCTATAAACCTATCGGCATCAATGTGGGCGGATTACCGGTTGTCGATGGTCAGGTTGCAACAAACTTGGCAGAAGTAAAACCAGAGTCAGTCAATCATTTTGAGGTTGGTATTAAAACTAGCGTATCGAGAAATTCATTCTTAAATATTACGGCGTACCGGACTAATATTAAAGACTATCAGACTCAAGTTCAAACACCAGACCCAGGCGTAAATAGGGGATACTTGGCAAATGCAGAGAAAGTCAGGGTGCAAGGTGTGGAAGTAGATGGAAGTATCAGACCTTGGGCTTTTTTGAACGTTAGAGGTGCCTTAGCCTATACAGATGGCAAATATGTTTCCTTTACAAACGCACCTGTACCTTTGGAAGAGGTCGGCGGCACGGAGGCCTTTAAGGATGTATCTGGAGGTGTGCTACCAGGAATATCGAAATGGTCTTGGTCACTGGCAGCAGAAGCAACAGTCAAAGGCAATCTGTTAAGCCTACAAGGACACTATTTCTTAGGCACAGACCTTTTCTATCGCTCCAAGTTCTCGTCGAGTCCATCTCCTTCGGCCTATTTGAATATCGGTGCCTACACCTTGTTGAATGCGCGTATTGGTTTTAAAGCAACAAATGGATTAACTGTCATGGTGTGGAGCAGGAATCTAACAAATAAGGATTACTATGAACAACTGCTGGCCGCACCAGGCAATTTCGGACAATATGCAGGTGTCCTGGGCGACCCTCAAACTTACGGGCTGACCTTAAGATACAATTTGAAATAGATTGCGTAATTGGTATATATATGTGACAAGCCACTTAATCTAAGCAAGTGGCTTGTCGTATATTTTGACAATCAATAATTCGAGTTAGTAGATTATTCCGACCACACTGCGAGTTCGTAACCGTCGGGATCGGTAAACTGGAAGCGTCTTCCTCCTGGAAAACTAAAGATATCTTTAACGATAATCCCCCCAGCACGTACTACTTTATCCTGAGTAGCTTCTAGGTCTTTTGAATAAAGGATAACTAGAATAGTACCAGGAATAGGCTGACCGGTAGCAAAACCACCGTCGACATAATCCCCCTGAAATGCGGTATACCCAGCACCGTAGTCTGTAAACTTCCATCCAAAGGATTTACTATAGAATTCTTTAGCTCGGGTAATATCTTTTGATAGAAACTCGATATACTGTATTTGTTCGTGTCTCAAGGTTTGTGGATTGATTTCACTCATGCTATGTTGTTTTAATGTGTTATATCTGAAAGTTTTATTTTAGGAAGCGCACGTTCTAGTGTCTCTAAATCTTTTTTAAATACATCTAGATCACTTTCGTACACGAGAACCTGGTTGTCCTTTTTGGTTATGACAATCTTCTTATATTTTTTCTTGAATGGAGAAAATATAGGCCTATCCTTTGCCGGCAAGTAATATTCCTGTATATCAAAGTGATAATCAGCAAAGGGATACACTGTCTTACCTATAGTAATCCGGTCAACTTGTATCCTGCACAAATTGCCTCGATAGGAGGAGATAATCAGTACGGGCAATAGGATAAATCCAAAAAGCGCAAATGCTCCGACGCCAACTACCGAACCTGTGCCACATATAACATTAATAAGGTTCTGAATAGAGGCTATCATGATAAATGGGGTCAGCAGTAAATAAAAGATGAGTATTGTCTTCGTAAAACAGATTTTCTGCTCCATATGTATTTCCCTGATATTAATAAAAGCCTTAAAATTAAGAAAAAATCGAACGATCAGATTATTCAAAAGTTTTTATTTTTGTTGATGTAGCTATTTTTTATTACTATCCGTTTTAAGAAACAAAGTGAATAAAAACAAAACCGTATTACTATAAAATTATGTCCTATCGAATGAAACCTATCCATTTCTCAAAGCTCTTTTTTATAGCGTCCAGCCTCATGTTCTCCTACGCCAATGCGCAGAGTACCAATCCAACGCTCTCCTCCAAAGCTCGATTTAAGCTCGATTTTACTATTGGGCCAAATTTTGATATCGCTCCTGCTTCCGATACTGAAAATAAAGATATTTTTGGAGGACGACCTGCTGTAAGCCCATTCTTGGGTGTGCGCGCTACACATCTATTTTCTAAGAAAATGGGTTGGTATGCGGGTATAAATATTAACTATTATAAAGAGCATAAACCAACGGGTTATAGACAGAGTTTTTTTGAGTCGTTCTTTGATGATTTTGGCAACGCGCTCTTTGGCCCCATCTCCTATGTAAAGCCTTCGGCGGAGTTAGGGGTTCTATACCGTATCGAATCTGCCAATTGGAGCATACACCCCGGGGTTGGAATCGGACATGATACCTATCTCGCGGATAAAAGTAACACTCGGTATAAAACGGGTAGCGATGGAGTGAAGCACGAGCTGACTTATGACAGGGAATCTTCTTTGTTTACAGCCCATATCGGTTTCTCTGCCAATTACTATGTCAGTCGGAGAGGATATTTAGCACTCCATGCACGTTACCATCAACCTCTACAGTCGGCTACAGCGCACGTGATTGAAAAAACGGATGGTGTGGAGACTTCGAGAGTCGACTTCAAGAGTAATGCTATTGGTAGAGGGGTATTTGCTGGGGTAGGATTTGGTCTAGTACTGGGCAAACAATAGCTGTACTGAAAAACACCTTTCTTTCGGTTCCTAAGTAATCGAAAGAAAGGTGAAAAAGTTAATGCACGTCTATTCCATCGAAATAGATTTCGGTTATCGCGGTATCATTGTACTTTTCTCCTCTGTAGACTTCGAGTATCTCAAATTTCAAAATCAGGTCGGACCCGTCACTATTGTGGCCAAAGGTGCCCACCTCAAAAGCCTGATCTGTACGACTATCCTCCAGATTTAAGATGCCGATTGTTTTTCCGTTGGCGTATAGTTTTAACTTCTTCACGCGGTTATTATTTTTCCAAGCGGCTTCAGACTTCATATAGCCATTCGAAATAATGATTGTTGTAATTCTTGGACTTCGGTTTTTAAAATAATATTCCAGGTACTCTCCAATTCCTGCATCGGATTTTCCTTCTACCCATGCCGTTTTATAGCTAAGGTCATTAGCACTTTGTGCTTGATAGGAGATCCCCTTGTCAGAATGTAGTGATGAAGATGCTTTTACGAGATAGTTTCCGCCACCACAATACCAGCTGCATCCGCCATCTATAACGTCCCATACACTTTCTACGACCTCCCCATATTTGTCCAATAGGATATCCAGCTCAGCTTGTTCTTTGGGCGTCAGATTACTTTTGAGTAAAAGCTCATTCTGCCGTTCGATTTCTTGCTCTGTTTTGGCGCTCAAATCTATCTTTCTAACCTCCTTAGGAAAGTAATTCTTAACAACGCTCTGTCCATGTGCAAACTGTAAGCTAAATAAGCTGATAAGAATAAGGATTGACCTCATGATGCAATGCATAATTGTTTTCGTAATTTAACCGGACTGTCTTTAATCGGACTTCTACTCCTAAGATTTGCCTTTATACTAACATTTGCAAATAAAATGCCATAGTTTCCTATTTGTTCTTATTTTTAGGACAATTAGGAAAGGTCTGAAAGTGCCGAATATATCGGTTGATAATCTATAGGTGTCCTATTTAAAGCACGAAATACCAGCGTAAATAGTAGGAGAGAGTCAGCCCGAATATTCGGACTGACTCTCTTTTTCTAAAGAAATTATCCTGCTAACTCGGGCACCCGCTGAATGGTCAATTTGCCTTCCACAGGTATAGGTTTGGAAACGATATCCAAAACCGGACAAATCGCATCAACTTGTTGCGCCAGTCGTTCCAGCTTTTCGACAGGTTCATTGGACGCAATGATAGTTTCGAAGACTATCTTCTCGTATCCGGGACGAATATTACTGTCTAAGCCTAAAAAGCCCTGCAAATCCAAGTCTCCTTTTGTCTTGACCGTCACACTGTCCAATTGTATTCCTTTTAGCGAAGCTAGTGCTCTGTATACAATAGCCTGACAAGCTCCTAACGAGGCCAACACATATTCTACCGGGTTAGGGGCCTCGTCCTTACCTCCCAATATTTCCGGCTCATCGAACTTAAATTCAAATTGTCTTACCGTGCTTTTTACGCACACACCGTCTTCCAGTACGGAAGTTGCTTCAAAGCTCACCTGCGCTTTAGCTGGGTCGTTCTTTAGTTCTTGGATTAAATTTCCTAATGATTGTTTTACGAATTCTGACATAAAAATAATATATAATTAAATGGATAATGAGTTTTAGCACATTGGGATCTTTGTTGGTTGTCAAGAATAGCAACCTTAAGCCCACTAAAAAGTAGGGCCTGTTTATCTCCAAAAAATTAGATGCTAGTATAGACGTATGCACATTCGACAACAACAATAACTATTGCTAAGAGTTGACGTGCAATCTAATTCCGCGTAGAATGGGATGTGTTTAATTTTCATGATGTCTTTTATTTATATCTTCCCCTTTATTGGGGACAGGAATTAGCACCGTTCAATCTCTTGATGGTTGCCAGCGGGTCATAGAGCCTGTCTCTCGCCACTTCTTTATAAATCAAGACTCTTTTTAGGGAGGTCTTTGTATTACTAGAATACAAGTATAGACATTTTTTTACAAATGTCGATCTTTAATTCGTTTTTATTATAACAAAAAAAACAATCATCCTGGATGCCGTGCCGGATTGGAAATATTATGAGGTAGGAGATTTAAACAATATGAATATGAGACGGATGCCAGGGATAACGTCGTGGCTATCCCTGTGTCAGAGAGACAGATTCAATATACGCTGAAAACCTATGATTTTATAATCAGTATGCTACAGGAGATTCTTCAATTACGTGTTCCCTTCAAATCTCCTTGTAATCCCCAATGATGATATCGATAAAAAATCTTCCTCGGTTCTATTTAAGTACTTAAGTCCGTCTCATCCCAGGGAGTGCCGTCAGAGAGCATCCATGTCAATGAATGCCTACGTTCGTGGATGACACCACCGTTTGCAATCGGGTGAAAACCATCTGGTACAGTGTCGCTGCCCAATTGGGCACTACGAACGGCATTGTGCAGACAATAGAATAGATCCTCCTTCTTGCTAACATCTTCTGCTGCTATGGCCGTTGGGTGTTGGGACAGCCACTCTTTTACACTTCCTTCAAGAGGACAGGTGTAGTTGGCAATTATATCCTGCATCCGCTCGGCAGTCATCATTTCCCCGTGTATGTCCGGTTCTTCATACCCAAAGTACCAAGCTAAAGGCCAGGCATTCTCAAATTTCCAGCCAATTGTATTTCTGGCCTCCTCATCGTCTCTGGACAAGCTTAGAATTGCTTTCTCTTCATCTGACATTAAGTCTTGTAACCGGTTTGTCTCGACAAAGTTCAAGATTTCTTCACTAGGTAGATGCTCTTCTGGAACCATTAACCAAAGAACTAATGCCTTTATTGCATTCAACCTGCTTGCAATTTCAATAGCGGGACGTAGCTTTTTGTCAAACTGTGTAGGTAGCCAGTTGGCAGGCCGAAAGCCAGCTTGACGACAGATAGACAAGGTTTCCCGCCTTGAATCGGTCATCCAGGATATCTCGTCATCAGAGGCTATATGCTGTTCTTTATTTGCTGTTTGCTCTTCTTTATTCTCTTTCGAACCAAGTATTTTTTTGAATAAGCTCATGATCTTCTTTAATATTTTATTATTGTTATTCTTCTAAATCAACTCAAAGCTCAAATTCATATTCTTGGCATAGGCAAGTGTATATACGTCTGTACCAAAAGTTTTATAAGCGATACGAGCTTGGGTATAATCTAAACGGGATGTACGTAGACAGGATTTTATCCCACTTATTCCCTTATCCAATTGTATCACATCACAAAAGATATTAAGCTTACCTGCACCAAGGTCAAATCCGTTAACTGCTCCTAGACCGTGCCAGCCTAAGTGATTGTCAAGATAGTCCTGTACTTTGTCTTTGAGCCACAAATCACGTTTGTTGCCAAACTTACTCTTGAGTTGGTATTGGACGACCACGGTGGAATAGTTCTCTTCCTTAGGTAATACAAATCCCAAATCCTCAGCTTCCTGTTTTACAATGACATAAAGCTGCTGCAACTCATTTTCCTCAAGAATTTGATGAATGGTACGCTGCCCTTGATAGCCAACTTTACCTTTGTGTACGGTGGCTTTTCTTTCGGTTTCATCATACCATATTTCAAGATACTGTGTCGCAATACCTTCGTCAAATTTATAGTACTTTAGGTGTTCTGTCATTGCCTAATAGAGTTGTCTCTTTGTTATTCACTATTTCTTTTCCGCGGAGGATAATGTTATTACGCTCTTTTATGTTTTCTTCGGTCTTTGTAAGCAGTTTTATTACACCTATTTGAATATCATCTAGGTTGTCAACGATCACGGATAAAAGCGTGTTTTCATCTATAAAATAGCTCTGGGGTTCAGATTTTATAATATCGCCATCAAGCATAAATACGACAGGCGCTTCTTTAAATTCGGTATACTTCCCTTTTAGATCAGCTAGCGAACTAAGCCTTGGATGGTAATCATTTTTGGCTGTGAGATAGACTTGGCCAGTATAGTTTTTTGTTCCAATCAGGGTATCTTGTTCTAGAACACGGATATCCTTTATAAGATTTGGAGCGAGGGAATATTGAGGGCCAATAAACTTTCCATTAAGAAAAAAAGCTATTTGATTTGTTGGTGTGATATTATTCAGCTTTATGACGCGAAATGCCGTGTCTCTCCGCTGATGCACCTTAACAGTAGTGGATGAACCGTGCTTTTGACTTTCTGTAGTTTGTGCAAATGACGGTGCCACGACGAATGTGACTAAAAAGATAATAAGTGTTTTCATATATACGCTCTTTATTTAAATAATTACCACATTCTTACCCATTGCTTTTTCACGTTTGCACAACTAATATACGTTTTTTAATGAAAGTTTTACCTCTCGAAATAACGTAAAGTATACAAATGCTTATGGTATTATGGAGCCGTAGAGCCATTTATTGAGCTGCTTTTTCATATCGATTCCATGCTTTTCGGACAGTATGAAGTAGCAATCTACTATAGCTTCTCTATCTTCTGTGTCGAGCTCGGCATTTTCCATTTTTCGAAGACTGGCCAACAGTTGTAGCTTTACTTTTGCGGTGTCAGTGTTAGTCTCACAAAATCTGATATCCTTTGTAATCGTTTCTGTGTAGAATTTGTATTCTAAGGAGGTTATCATTTCTTCCGACAACAAGACCTTAAATCTTCCGAGCATGTCTGCCTTTAGTTTCAAGTAGGTTGGGAGAGGTAGCGACCTACCCGATGGTTGTTGTTCTTCTTCTTCGGCAGTCTTTTCTACTGTCCCATTTGTCTTCTGATACAGCTCGAACCAATCGTTCATCTCTTGATTTATTGCAGACTGTATAGCATAATCCTCGGGGGCAATAGGGCCAGGGTGATTACGCATACTAATCTGTTTCGCAATAGCATTGTACGTTGTAGATAGCTGTAAAAAGATAGCTTGGTTTATCTGGAGCTGGCCAAGCTTTTCTGTTGTCTTGGAAAATAGGTCTTTAAGCTCCGTCAGACCAATATCCTGATGCGCTAGGTAATAGTCAAAATCCGCGTTAAGACACTCCCTTAACTGGGCAGACTCACCCTTTGTTAAGATCTGCTGTTCCTCGAGTTCTTGCAGTTTATCATTTAGCTGACCTCGATTCAACTGTATAAGTTCTTCAGTCTGATTTTTTGTCTGTTTCTTCATCTGCGTGCAGGAATGTAAAGGAAATGCAAGAATCGCTAAGCAAATAATTAACAACTTCTTTAGATACGGTATCTTTAATCCCATATTTCCCAGCCTCCATTCTGAAAATCATACTTTGCATATTCTCCGGTATCGGTAAATTCGGAAGCAACCATGCCTACCTCAAAGATTGCGTCTTCGTTCCATGCCACCGAGAAATAAAGGGCCTGTCTTGTCAATAGCGCCTCACCAAAATCCTCATCCTCATGATTGAAATGTAGTCCTGTATCGGTTTCTTCTGCTAGTACGTAGTCATAACTCAAGAGCCGCTGTCTGAGGTTAAGGTATTGCTGTTCTGTAAATGGCAACAGATTATTTGTGTCATCAAAGAAGTCTTCATCAGTAGAAATCTCTTCCTTTACTTTTGTCTCTATTCTAAATAAGGCGATATCGTAACTCATATACCCAAACTTACCCCAATTATTATCAGAGCGCAAGAGTTATCTTAGATTCGAAGAGCAGCTTTTACAATTCGTGTCTTTGTTTAAATCAGTCCTTACCGGTTTCAGACTCCAGTTAATGTACAGCGTCCTGCAATAGGTTATCTATTTGTTTTTGTTATATTAGTATCAGTTTTTAACCTTTAGTAGTATTTGATATGAAGTATATCTCTATAGTTGTCGCTTTTATGTGTATGGTATCAATCGACATTTATGCACAACAATCCACAGTCTTAAATAGAGATGTCATAGAAGCACAAATGCAACTCTACGAGCACAAAATAGATGCAAAGATTAGAGAGTTGGATCTGAAAGAAGATAATCTCGAATTGAGCAAACAAAACGTGGCGGATATCATCAGTTTTCACAAAGAGGGAATAGAGGAGTTCCATCGCACATTAAACTATCTATTGGTCCTGATGGGGATCATTGTATCTGTAGTTATAGCAGCAGCCGGATACTATATAGAGCGTTTGAATAAGAGAAAATCCTTGGAACTGAAGAAAGACATCGACGCATTACGGCAGTCTATGGAGGAGAGTCTTGAAAAGATAAAGAAAGAATCAGACAGGGAGCTGGATCTCATTCGTGCGGAAGCCAAGCGTCAGCTTGAACATTTCAAAGCGGGCTAACCATCCTCTTGCCATAAGGTTGTCGCAAAGACATCTTACCTTTGTAGGAAAACAAAAGTAAAACAAAGCACTCAGATGTTGACCATAGAGGATTTACAGTCGATCACACTAGAAAGACAAGGATTACGTTATGATGCGTCATTTGGAAGCGGAAAAGATGCTGTATATCAAAGCTTAGAACAGCTAGGTTACCTGCAGATCGATACGCTATCGGTTGTCGAAAGAGCCCATCATCATACACTGTGGACGCGAATCCCTGATTATGAGACGAGTTATCTCGACGAACTTCTAGAAGAACGTCAGATCTTTGAGTACTGGTTTCATGCAGCGTCCTATCTTCCGATGCAGGACTTTCGTTTTGCTCTACCGCAGATGTTGGAGGTAAGAGATAATGATTCTCATTACTATAATGCCGATTCTAAAGTAATGCGATATATCATAGATACGATTCGTGCAGAGGGACCCAAAAGAGCGCGTGATTTTGAAACCCAGGCTAAAAAATCTGGAAGCTGGTGGAATTGGAAACCAGCAAAGATCGCTTTGGAACGACTTTTCTTACAAGGCGATTTGATGATTTCGCGGCGCGAAGGTATGCAAAAGACCTACGATTTACCCGAACGGGTTTTACCTGAGGCTATAGATCTAACAATACCTACTCCTAGGGAGTTCGCAAGCTATTTGGTAAAAACCTATTTAAATGCCTATGGATGGACTACGCTCAAACAGATTTTACATCTTAAGACAGGGGAGACAATAAGGAATGATGTTAGGGATGTGCTATCTGACCTGCTAGAAGAGGGGATAATCGAATCAATACATATTAAAGGCTATCCACCTGTATTTGTAAGATATGATTTATTGGGGGCAACAGCGGGAATTAGTACTCCTGAAATCAGACTGTTATCACCATTTGATAATGCTATAATACATCGTGATAGGGTTAAGCAATTTTTCGATTTTGATTATCGTATCGAATGCTACACTCCAAAAGAGAAGCGACTGTACGGTTATTTTTGTTTACCCATCTTATTTGGTAATACCTTTATTGGTCGTGTGGATTGTAAGGCACACCGAAAGCAAAAACAATTCGAAATTATACATCTGCATCTAGAAAATCAGTTGATTGAGTTTGAATCGTGGGCAAAACCTTTTGCTGAGCGCATCAAGCAATTCGTCCTTTTTAATGGGTGTACGTCGTTGAAAGTATCGCAGGTCAGCCCTTCAAATAAGACAACCAAACTAAGGAAATTGCTAGAGGGCCTGTTTTAATGGTAGAATGATTATTGAATTAGGTTCTGCTCTTTCAATTTATCAAGTATAAGCATGTCTACAGCTGATGTCCTGTCCCGGTCTTTATACGTTATCCATTCAAATGATTCTACTTCGCGGGAAGATGACAATGTTCCACTGAAATCAGCAAAGTAGCAAAGCATTTGTACCCGGATTCCTGGAGCGTGACCATCATATAGCTACAACTACAGCGGTTTTAAAAAGTCGCCATCTTTTGTTATTTTCTTATCTTCTACGGCATTATGAACAGACTCTAATATCGATGTTCGCATATCTTCCGTTACTCTCGAATAACCGAATATTTTCGCTATTAAAGGGACAGCACTCTCGGGTTGTATTGCTATAGAATTCTCTACGACTTTAGCAATTGCAAGATTCATTTCTTCGGGGGCAATGTAATTTAGTTTTCGTGAGCTAGCGGGTAAGGAGCTTCTATCGCGAATAGTGACTGTGTCATCTTCGGGGTGCCAAACGAAATCATTTTTTCTGATTATTAATCCACTATTGACCGCATAGGAGGTTGCTTTTGCAATTTTTGCACGACTATTGCTACCAATTTTTAATATTCCGTTTGCATCGGCTATTCTCCTTACCAATTCTTCAAAATGTATGGGGTTTTCGATTTTTACAACTTCAGCTATCCAATTTCCAATTTGTCCAGTAGAACAGTTGGCAAGTTCCTGAAAGGAAACATCCGGAGGTAAGGTAGCTACTGTATATTTTTCATAAGACTCCACATGCTCAACCGTTTCTTCACGAATCAAACTTTTTAAATCTTCCATTAATTCTTCTTCAACAGCATCATTGTGCTCAGCTTGCATCTTTGCCTTTTCAATTGCTTCTATAAGCAATCCTAATTCTCCTTTCGGATTTCTAAACCAATCTGTGCTCCAGACATGGAATAGGTTCCAACCCATGCTTTCAAGAACAGAACTGCGTAACCTGTCACGATCTCTAGCAGACTTCGCATTGTGGTATGTCTTGCCATCACAATTTATTCCGAGCAAATACCTCCCAGGATGGTCATTATCTACCACGGCTAAGTCTATATAGAATCCTGCCGAACCTACTTTTTCCCGTACGGTGTAACCTTTTTCTCGGAGTACTTCCGCCACGATTTCTTCAAATGGAGACGGCGTGTATTCCATTTCTTCTTTGTCCCTCTCAAATTTTCCATACTGCGCATAATACAGGAAGCTTTTTAACGCCCATATCCCAAATTTTGCATTTGGCCCAGGATTTATATCCCCAGCAGTTATATTCGTAAAAACCTCACAACGGCTTTTTGCCCTCGTAATCAAGACATTCAGTCTTCGCTCTCCACCTTCATTATTTAATGGACCGAAACTCATCGGTACATTTCCGTCTTCAGTACGGCCATAACCAATGCTGATAAATATGACATCTCTTTCATCTCCCTGAACATTTTCGAGATTTTTGACAAAAAATGGTTCATTAGGATGACTTCTAAAGAAACTCTCGACATCCGGGTTTTTCCTACGGCGTATTTCAAGTGCATTTTGTATGGCCTGCATCTGCGCGGTACCGAAAGCGACAACGCCAAGACTTAATTTTGGGGAGTGTATTGCGTGATGCATTACGGCATCTGCAACACTATCAGCTTCCTTAGGATTAGTACGGGTTTTGCCCTTATCATAAAAAGAATCCGGTAAATGATTAAAGGCTAGTCCCATTCTGTTTTTTGATCCCGGGCTTGGGAAAATAATCAGCTTGTTCTCGTAAAACTCCTGATTTGACAAACTGATCAATGACTCATGCCTACTGCGATAATGCCAACGGAGCATACGCTGGGGAGCGCTTTGGGCATCACACATACCGAGAATACTTTGCATATCTGCAGTTACGTTTTCTTCATCTTCTGTTTCGGTGTTCAACTTATCGAAAAAACTAGTAGGTGGCATCTGTTTCGTGTCCCCGACAACGACTAATTGTTTCCCACGTAGTATTGCCCCAAGAGCATCTACAGGACGAACCTGACTAGCCTCGTCAAAGATTACTAAATCAAAATCGATACTATCTGGAGGAAGAAAATTTGCAATTGACATCGGGCTCATCATAATCACCGGTTTGATTGCCTGAATGGCAAGACCTGCTTCCTGCATTAGCCTTCTTATGGGCATATGTCTTGCTTTACGGTTGAATTCACTCTTAAGTACATTTATCTGCCCTCCGCCATCCTGTCTCGGTACAGCTTCCCAATGTTTGAGCGCGACCTTAGCAATGTTATAATATTGGTTTAGGATATCCAGTCTTTTAAACTTCTCAATCATATCTTCGTGATTAGAACGTTCAAACTTTCGTAGCTCGGGACTATTTAGCATGGCCTGCTCAATTAGTGACTCGTACCATGATTTTTGTATAGCTGTTTTTAAATGTGTTGATGCGTCCGGCCAGTTTGCGACAATGGTAATCAAATATGCAGCTCCTTCCTTTTCTATATTTTCCTTAAGGACGTTCCATGATACCGCTTTGTGAATGTCTGGTAGATCCGCCACCCAGTGTTCTACAATATTCTTCTGTTCTTGTAAGCTATTTTCCCGAATTCCGCTATCCTTTAAATCAAAGTGCAAGAGTAAGTTTTTCATAGCTTCACCTTGCGTATGCAGCACGGATTTTAAATCATTTGCATATTGAGTTGCAAGCTGTGGCTTCTCATTTCTTTCCAAATATTTAAGAATCGAAGCTAGTATTTCTCCTTTTTGGATAGAAGCATGTACAGCCTGTAAGTATTCGCATCCGTTTTGAACAGCATTCCAATCGGTACGTTTCTTTTGCCAATAGTTTCCAAACAATCTTGCCGCTAGTGGTTCGAGCGAAGATAGAGTACTAGCTAGACGCTTGCCTTCCATCATGGCATTTACATATTCTATCTTCACTTCAAGCTGGTCAGGTACGGTTGTGTTTAACAAACCCGTTAATCGTTTTACCGCTTTCCTATAATCGCCGATAAGGAATTTATACCACTTTTTACCATGTGCGATAAGATTTTGACGAATTTCCAATACGTCATGTTCCCAGGCCTCAGGAATAAATAGCGAATCAAACTTAAGATGTAGATCTCTGATACGGATTCCTGTATCAATAATTTCGGCAATATCCGCCTTATTGTCCAGCCATGCCGCATCTGTTATCGCCATCGACTGTACACCTGGATTATTTGCAGCCGTTGCTACGGTCACTATCAGTTCAGCGATTGTTTGTTTATCGGTAGGGGTATCCACATTAAAAACTTCCGAAACGGCAGCAATAAGATTGATAAGTTCCTTGGTTTCTTTAAGCGCTTCGTTGAGTAATTCCTTCGCGGTTTCTTCATCTTTAGGTAAAAACACAGTCAGTCCCGTCCCATAAAAAAGTAACTTTTCAGGTTCACCAATTTTTGACAACCGCGCCTGAATCTGCTCAGCGAGAATTTCTATCCGCTTAAAGTATGAATAATCCCATGATCCAATGTTATCAACAGGAATCCTAGGAAATTTATAATTGTCGCTTTCTTTGTTTATCTTTAAAAGATAGCCCATCACTTCCTGTGCAGAATGTCCACTTTGAGCGATGACCTTATTTACATCATTACAGTACGCGTTTAATTCGTCTATTACGGGCTTAAGGAACTGTATCTCTTCTTCCAATCGGGTTGTGGAGGGTTTGCCTAGCTCCAAAATACGCTTTAACTCGGTATGAAGTTCACGTTTATTTGCTTTATGGCTATGTAATTCGAGACAGGCTTCGCCGAGGTTAATACTATCTAATCGTCGTTTTACAACTTCGAGAGCGGCCATTTTTTCAGCAACGAAAAGTACCTTTTTCCCATTACCGATAGCATCTGCAATAAGGTTTGTAATAGTTTGGGACTTTCCCGTGCCTGGCGGCCCCTGAATCACCATATTTCGTCCTTCATTTACAGCTAGCATCGCGAGTAGCTGTGAACTATCTGCGTCGACCACCTGAAGCAGCTGGTCTGCATTTGTTTCCTGATCGAGATGATGTTCCTCACCGATTGAAGGTTGTTGCTCATTAAAACCATCACCGAAAAGCGATTGCAAGATAGGGTGGTCAATGGGCTTTTTGTCGTCTGGCCACTTCGAACTGTCCAAGTCATGATAAATCATAAATTTGCCGAAAGAGAAAAAGCCAAGCTCTATAGCGTTTGCTTCGACTTGCCAATTATCGGTATGGCTAATTCTATCCTGTATGTCAGCAAAATAAGATTGAAGATTAAACTCTTCCTCGTCGCAGAGGTTGGGAATGGTGATATTAAAATCAACCATCATTTTTTCCTGAAGCGAGAGATTAGCACCAATTTCGGCTCCAGTATATCTTAAACGAAAACGTTCATTAGCACTGGAACGTTCTAAAGAAACCGGGATTAATAGGATTGGGGCTTTGCGAGCAGTTTCGGTGTTTCCTTTCTCATACCAATTTAGCATGCCCAGTGCCAAATAGAGCATATTGACACCTTGTTCTTCTATACTAGTCTTGGCAAAATAATAGGTGTTTAGAATTTTGGTCTGAAGCTTCTGCTCCGTATCATTAGTTTGCAAACGGGTATCGTTGTACGCATCTTGCAGTTCACTTTCCGATATTTCAGGCAACAAAAATAACCCCTCGTCATCTTCTTTGCCCGGTCGCGCCAAAAAAGTCATCGCCTTGTTTTGGGATACCAAGATATCATATACAACTATAGATTGCTCCTGAACTATTGACAAACCTCGCGCTTTTGGCGCTTTGTAATTCAATAATGTATTTCGCATACCGAGATCAAGAAGTTCCTTTCTAGATGCCTCTATTTTTGGAAGTATATTTTCTGACATGATTAAAACTGTTTGATACTAAAATAGTTAAAACAATTTATAATTGACTGATTTACTGGTATTGGATGTCAGACAGCCCTGGTGTATTTTCGAGTTGCTGCACTGTTGATCGTCCAGTCCATGTTTATTATAATATTACCTAATTGGTGGTAATACTTTCTTCTAAGGTATTCAATGTTTTGTTGTATTGCAAGGAGGAATTGTTATTTTTGATAGGTACATATTCCAACTACATTAACTTGCTACTAGAAGCTAGGTGCTGGAGAAAGTATTCGTTAGATTTGTTTATAACCATAAGTAAAGATACTTAAAGCGTATTATGAGAGAAAAAGAGCATTTGCAATCAATCATAAAATATTGGAGATCGATAGAGGTATTTAACCTACCAGATTTTACAATGGGACAATCGGAGAACGATCGCTACTCAAAAGTAGATTTCACTAAGAAGGAACCTTGGTTAAGAGGTGAAGTCTCACCAAAAGCAGATCATGAGTTTCTTTACACCTTGGTTTTGGGTACGGTCAGTAAAAAGAAAGTCTTTAAAACTATCGATAGCTTTTTCTCAGTGGAAGCGAGATTGAAAGACGAAGACTACGATTTTATCAATGGTCAGACATTGCTGTGCAGTATCACCCTTTCTCAGCAGGGAACAGTCAAAGAGTTCGGCTACCTTTTGCCATCGTACATATTCGGCGTTCAATTACTCAAACAAAGTAAATCGTTAGACCAGGTCAATAAGTTGATCAAAGATCAAAATGATGATTTCCTTCATAGAAATAAAATCCTAAAAGAACACGATTTTTTGGAAGATGAAAGCGAGTTTGTTTCTGGATCATTCACTCATTCACGCTTACAGGAGGAGATTGATCAAATAAAAAAAATGACCTCTTTCTGGTTTGACGAAGAGATTGCAGTATATCTTAATGTAAGAGAAGTGAAAAAGGACAGAAATGTTGATCCACCTTTTCTGAATAGCTTTTATCTCGACGATCTAAATAAAGTATTAGAATTGAAAGAGGAGCAGGTAAGTTCCATTGTGTCAACGTTATTGTCTAGTCAGGTAGATAAATCGAAGCGGATTGATATATTAAATAATCGCGGAGCATTTCTAGAGGTAATAAATCCCAAATACTTAAGTATTGGGAGATGGCCCAATTCGTTGAATTATAATCTGTACCATGCTCAACAAGGAGCCGTACAGAATATACTTCATAATCTACAGGAAGGAGGTGTTTTTAGTGTAAATGGCCCGCCAGGGACAGGGAAGACAACGTTGTTAAAAGAAGTTATTGCTAACGTCATTGTTCGACGTGCAGATTTGATATTGGAAGTTGGCGTTTCAAAAATATTTAATGAAAAAGCGAAGAAAGTCGTATCCAAATCGTCCTCATTTGTCAATTATTATCATGAGTTAAATAGCCGTTTCCTTGGTGAATTTGGAATCGTTGTGACAAGCAATAACAACACAGCCGTCGAAAATATATCCAAGGAGCTGCCCAAACGAGAAGAGAAATCTTATGTGGACACTCTTGGCTTTGGATATTTTTCTGAGATTGCAGAACGGTTAGTGACAGGGCAGACTAATTGGGGCACACTTGCCGCTGTGTTGGGCAACGCTAAGAACCGATATCAGTTTATTGATAACTTTTGGAATGATGATAAAAAAGGTAAACTCCAGATTGGATTTTCTTCATTTTTGCGAGACGTAGTCCGTCAAAAAAATAAAGAAGACAACTCGTATTATCTGGCGCTGTTTAAAAAAGAAGAAGCAAATTATAGAGCGCTGAGGAGGGAATTTGACAGTTTCAAGAATCTAGCTGAATTGTATTTTGTTATGCTGCACCAATTTGGTGAAAATCAATCGCTGTTGCATGAGCTAACTAAGACGGAGCGCGAAATTGACGAGGAGCTTTCCAGTAGGGAATTGTTGTTTAACTTAAAAAGTGCGGCACTCGATGACCTCTTTGATGACAGAACCCGCGTACAGGAAACTCTCAGTCACTTAAAGACCATCCAACCATCACTATTCTTTATACATAAGCTTTTTAGAACTAGCCTTTATAAGGAATGGAACAAATCCTATCAGCTGCCATTGCAAGAGCTGTTAGAAATAAACCAAACTATTAGCACTGATCAAGCTGAGGTGAGGCAAATAAAGAAAGAAATTACAAAATTAACAGAACAGCAACAAGTTATTAGAAAACAGAAATCAAAACCCCAACAGTATTTCTTGGACCTTGAACAGAAGAAAGAGACTATTTCAGAGAAGTACGGGATTGAAATCAATAATTTACCTGATGAGTGGTTTATCGATGAGTCAATGGAAGATTTGCATCTCAGTATGCCTTTCTATTCAGCTAAGGTGGCGAAAATTCAATCTGATATTTTCCTGAGCGCCCTTCGTATCCATGAGTTGACTATAAAAATCAATGAAGGTATTATTTCAAAGAATATTCGTACTTATATGGCATGTTTAGCTACAGGACCGGATAAGGATACTTCCATGATGCAACACCTTTGGGATAGCTTTTTTATTTGCGTGCCAGTTGTCTCCACAACACTGGCTTCTATTTCAAAACAATTTCCTTTCGACTTAAAATTGGGATGGACATTGATTGATGAAGCGGGGCAGGCCGTACCACAATCCGCTGTTGGAGTCTTGCAGCGTTCAAAGCGCGCTGTAGTGATTGGAGACCCACTACAGATAGAGCCAGTCGTTACTATACCACCTAGTTTAGTCGAAAAGCTGAGAGAAGAGTACAAGGTAGATTTGCTTTGGTCCCCCTATGTAAGCTCATTACAGCAATTAGCAGACCGCACAAGTAAACAAGGGACAGCGATTATAGATTACAAAGACACGTCTGTATGGACCGGATTCCCTTTGCGCGTTCATCGTCGTTGTATCGACCCCATGTTTTCTATATCCAATAGTATTGCTTATAATAATCAGATGGTATTGTTTCCAGGGCTCAAGACGGATGGTTCAGAGTCAGCAAATGCCATTCAAACCCAATGGATAGATGTTAAAAGTGACCAATCAGCATTGAATAAACACGTTATCCTAGAGGAGATAGCCGCTATCGAAAGCTTCTTAAATACCAATGCGCAAGCAATCGGCAGGGATGATGTGTATATCATCAGTCCCTTTAAGAACGTGGCCGATCATTGCAGCCGGCATTTTAACAGCACTCTATATCCTCATGTCAAATGCGGGACAGTGCACACGTTCCAAGGTAAAGAAGCTAAAACTGTTGTTTTTGTTTTGGGTACGGATCAAAATGGAGGCGGAGCCCGAAAGTGGGCTTCTCAGAAGCCGAATTTAGTGAATGTTGCAGTGACCAGAGCAAAGAAAAGCTTGATTATAGTTGGAGATAGAGACTTGTGGCGACAACAGCTTTATTTTAGTACATTGTCTAGTGAGGTAAACTAGAAGTATATTGGTTAGTTTCTAGGTGTCCATTTGATTTTACAGATATGCTATCCCGATTCCTAAGATCACGCGGTCATATCATACTGATCTACTTGCAGGCTTTTTTCTACTGCGGATTATTAATCGGTTGGTTGAGGCTGCCTGATGGCGACTATGAAATGTCTAACTATCTTCTCCTGTTGCTTGGTGCACCCGTACTGGGCTTATTTTTGCTGTATGCTATTAATTGCTACTTGTTATCGCGGCCTACAATACTTCAAGAGGAAAAAGAACTAAAGGCACTCCTTACAAAGATGCTTTAGCGCGGGATAGTGTAATTTTTCATTAAGCATTTGCATTGTATTTGGTTAAATTATTATAGATTAATATCCAATAGGTTAATAATGGGGTGTGAGCCTATTTACGGGTTCCCGTATTTTTTAATAATAAAACAGAATATCTTGAGGTATCAATTATTATTAAAATAGAACTTATGAGATTATTTAATGCATTCATTATTTTTATCTTTTTTGCTGTTCTTTGTCTTTTTGCGTGTAAAAGGGATCTTTTAGGTCCTGTGGACAAACGGATAGAGTTTACCCAAAAAGAGATAGAAATCAAATGGGCGGAGGCCCGATCAGGTAGATGGTATACCTACTCACATTTTAAAACTTTGGAACAGGGAAAAAAGGAACGAATAGATTCGTTAGCTTATCAAACTGCACTTTTTAGCTTTTCCGAGAATGCTAGAGAATATTACAGAGGAGTTTTTAATGAATGTTTTAGAGATTCTATCGATCAGGATGTTGACGTATACCTTGATAGTATTTATCCTGTCGTTTATCAGGAAATGGACAAGAGGATGGCTGATCCTATGTATATGGAACAGCTGTTCACTGAATATACAAATATCAAGCTTCCATCATCTTACAAACGGCCCAATAGAAAAAAACTAATGGCATATGAAATTGATGAAACATGGGTCACTAGATGTGGGCTTCCTCCGGGATACTCTAGAGTTAGAGAACTCTTCGATAACACTCTTTTGATGACTGATCCACTGTGGAAACCCTGGACTTTTAGGTGCGCTGCAGAAGCAAGAACAGCATTGGATAGTTGGTACGATTATTTTCATAGAAATAATAACGGATATGACTGCGAGTCTAATACGACTTACATGTTCGCGCTTGAGGATAATTTTTATCTTTGTCTTTTTAACAATCGCGGTAGAGATAACCCAACAGGCGAATTTCCTGATCCTATCCCTCCAGGTGGTACCCCGGGAGGTGGAGGGCCTGGATCTCCGTCTCCTAGTAAGCCTTCACAACAACAAATTAAAAATCAAATAGCAAATAAACCCTTTGCTTTGTTTGGTGATTTAGATTGTGATATAGTAAGAAGGTGGGTGGAAACAGCGAGACATCAAGTAGCACAAGCACAAATTGACAAACTGAATAGTGTCGTAAATAATATAGTTGATGTTTCAATTCTCGGTACACCTGTCTATAGTATTCAAGATATAGCACATGTTCAGAGCATTAATAATGCATATAGTACTGTTGTAAATATGGATTATTTTCCGATAAGAATTAGTCAGCTGCCTGTAGTGGATGGGCAAAGGTTAACGGCTTCTCAATTTAAAGAGTACTTACGAAAAAATATTAATAGCTTTGTTAACACAGCTTATTCAAAATTTGAACCTTACAGGTGGCATGGGATTAATGATGAATCTCTTTGGAACTCTGCAAATCCACTGAATACTATGATTGGTATAGATATAGCAGGACCAGATAATGGGACAGTGATCGTAAGTAAACATAACAATGTAGGGTGGACTTTTACAACAGTCTATGATCCGAAGTACGGAATTCATCCAGTTTCTGGTAATAGAGACTTTGGATATTTTCAAAATTCGGACGGGTCCTATACGTTTTATACTAGAGGAGTAGATCGATTAACTACAGGTGTTGATGCCAGTATGCAAAACGTTGCATTCTTTGCAGCAGATGAGTTATGGAAATCCTTTCAGCAAAAAGTTAAGAGTTTTGTAGAGAGCAAACAAGGAAGCGCTGCTATTGGTACCCCTGAGATCCAGCGGCCTGATTGGGTAAAAGTCAAAGAAGTTATAGACGGGAAAAAACCATTAAGCACATTAAGTACAGATTGCAATGACTAAATTCACAACTAGGAGTATCATAGGGAATCTATTGGTCACCTATGTTTTGTTTCCCATTTTTTATATAAAAGACTATTGGGGTAATCTTATTAATCGTAATTATCAAGGCGAAGCTTTTCAATATGATTCTATATGGCCTTTTTTAGATCGGATTTTCATTGGTTTTTTTCTTTTTTCAACTGTACTCCTACTGTTGTCTTTACTTCCTTATCATTTTATCAAATACTATCTACTATATAGAATTAAAAAGGGTTATTACCTCAAATCGTTGTTGGTTTATGTTTTAATAAATCTTTTTTTGGTTTGCATAACGGGGTACGCTTATCTTTTGGCAACAAATTTTGGCGGAGCTGGAAATGGTATTCCGTTCATAGTTACATTAATAGCCTTTTCTGTGATGGTTCATGGTTTTTTGTATTTAGTAGTAGATCGTTATGAAGTCAAAGAGACTATTCGAAAATACTTCAGTAGCAAAATAGAGTTAGAGGAAGAGTTAAATAAGGAATCTTCCAAATAACAAAAGGATAGGTACACAAGATCTCGAGCGGTGCACAGGTTTCATACACCACTTGAGGTCTTGTGTAATTTTATTAAATTCCCTATCTTTAACCTATGAATACCCAATTACCTGTTACACTTCCGGAGCATAAGTTGAAAGAGATTGAGGCCATCAAAGCGGTTATCACCGAGTTTGTGGATCCCGACATGATCATCTTGTATGGTAGTTATGCTAGGGGAGAGTTCAAGGATCAGGTGTATATCAAAGACGGTATTCGGTATTTCTACATTAGCGATTATGACATCATTGTAGTCACGAACAAGACGAATGTAAAGGAGTACGAACTCGCTAATGAGTTGGAAAAGCGAATCTCTGCACGACCTGATATCAATTTCTTTATGTACGATATCAAGTATCTGAATCAGGAATTGGTGACAGGTAACTTCTTTTTTGTTCCAGTGTACTTCGAAGGTGTGATGTTATATGACAATGGTCAGAGTAAATTAGCTACTCCTCAGCCGCTTTCTATTGAGCAGATTCGGATAAATATTGAAAGCTATTACAAGTTTTGGACAACTAATACGAGACGGTTCTATAAGCATTACAAGGTCGACTTTGAAGATCTAATGTTGGGAGAATCTCGTTCTGGTTTAACACTTTGGTTCTTATTTCAAACTATTGAGTCTATTTATAGTACGTTACAGTTAGTGTTTATGGGAATAAAACCGAAGCTTCATAACCTGTATAAGTATAGGCGTTCTGTAAGTGCTATTTCCGAGGAGTTGAATTCCATTTTTCCAGATGTCAAAGATAGCAATGAAAGAAGACTTTTCGACTTGCTGAATAGAGCTTACATCAGTGGTAAATATAAAATGGATTTTGAAGTCTCTATAGAAGACTTGAAAGAGATAAGCTCTAGGTTGGAAAGTATGATTGAGATAACAGACCGTCTTTGTGTTGAAAGAATTGAGAGTTTGGTTTAGCTAGTCTTCAAAATTTACTAGTTCGGATAAGCTGATGTCTAATGCTAGGGCTAAAGCTTTTAAAGTCAATAAAGAAGGAGATGATTCTCCTTTTTCTATTTTGTGGATGTGACTGTGATCAACACCAGAGATTTGATCAAGTCTACGCAAGCTGATTTTTTTACCTTTTCTAACTTTATTCCCTTCTCTAATAGCTTTAAGGTGTTTGCCAAAATTTTCAGAAAACTTTACTTTATCCAGCTCCATACTCAAAAGACAATAAAAAAGAAAAATAAATTGTAGTGGTATTTGAGTACATGAGTTTTATTTACTATATTTGAATCAACAATTATAAATACCGCGTAATTCCTCGTTCTGGAGCCTGAAGAACAACAGAAATAGAGGAAAGTATGAATAGCAATAATTTTAAAGTTTTTAGTAAATATCTCTTTGATTCTGGAGACGGTTCTTCAGTGCTCAGGAATGAGAGATCAGTTGCCCTTATTTCAAAGGGTGGCTCTATGTCTATCCGACCCTTTTTGGGTTGGGTAGACTTATTGGTACTTAAGAAAGTCCCTCCGGAATAGTATATTTCATTAACCATTTTATTCATTCAAAATCATCGCTTTTATACCGATATAAACCAATTATTTTCGATAGCACACGACTCAGGTATAGCGATAGAATTCAAATTATTTAATTTACTGATAAATAGTGTTTAACGGTCTTGTGTCTGAAACAAGACTTCTATTCTATTTGTCGCTAATATAGCTTAAAACCTCGAAGAGTTCTTCAAGGCTTTTGGCAAACTTAAATTACTTGAAAAATGAAACATTTTTTTAGGGGTGGGGAAGGAATGTCCTGTGGACAGAGTGATCGTGTTAACGAGTTATCAAGTTATCAAGACCCAATAGATAAAAATAAAAATAGACTGCTTCACTTTGTTCGCAGTGACGAAGGGGAAATGGAACGCAATGACGAGCGGGAGTGTAGTGACGAAGGTGGTGAAAGCCTTCGTACTATGTTCGGACTGGCTTCGCCTTTGCTTCGGCCGTACACCACAGATTTACCATGTTTTGACCATAGATTTACCACGTTTGCATCAGGCATGCTTGGTCAAACTGTGGTAAAAAGGTGGTTCACGCATGGTCAAACTCCGAAGCTGGTACGGAGCAGGTACGGATCTGGTCAGGAGCAAGGCGGTTATGAAGCTCTCCGCTTGGCACCTACTGTGTACCAACTTAGTTCTGCCCAGGTTCTACCTTGGTTCTGCTTTTGTTCGAATGTGCTTCGTTCAGCACCTGACCGTTCCGTGATGCGGCTCCGATCATCATCGGAGAACTATCGGAGCGCCATCGGAGGATCATCAGGGAAAGGTAGAACTAGGTCAGGTCTTGGTAGGTGCCAAGTAGGAACTTTGTTTGGATATTTACCGCCTTTTGCTCGTTATTTCATTGCCTCCGAGGCAACGGATAGGCAAACAACAGGCAAAGAACAGGCAACGGATAGGCAGAGAACAGGCAAAGAAAAGGCAAACAAATACCAAGCGAAGCCCAAATCAAGCCCAGAGAAAGAGCAGGGAACAAGCAAGGAACAGGTAGAGATTAAGCAAGGAATAAGTAAGGCGAGTGTATGGTCTTTTAATACACTCTTCATACACTGTTACTACTTAGCGCATACTTGGGGTATACTTAGGGAATACACTGAGGACGCTTCGACTGTTGTTACAGGATGGTTCGGCCGTAACTCGAGGCAGCGTCGTACCTGGGTGCAGGCATGCTCGGGATTCGTTCGACGGTTGTTCGGGGCCTATTCGGTAGTACGTCGAAGCGCAGTCGAAGGCGAGTCGAACACCACCCGAAGGAGTCTCGAAGCAGTCCCGAACCAGTCTCGAAGCAGTGTCGAAGGTAAGTCGAAGAGCTCTCGAAGCCTAGTGGAAGAGGAGTCGAAGGATTGCCGAAAAGGCTCAAGACTTCCTTTGAACTTCCTAAGAACCGTCTATGAACCAGAAACATGCATAAAGGGAACAGGAAACAAGCATAAACGGTACATCACTGATACATGTCTGACACATGTTCAACACAACAACGGTACATGTTCGACACATCAACCACACATGAATGACACAACAAAGTGCAGTAGTGAGGGATATGGAGATGGTTTGTCGGATAGACTGCTTCTCTCGCTTGGGCGATATCGCAGTGACGAGATGGTGTTGGGTACTAAAAAGCTAACCGAAAGGTACTGTAAAGGTACGGGAAAGGTACTGAATAGTGGGGGTAAAGGTACTGGAGAGGTACTAGAGAGCTACCAAAGAGGTACTAAGGAGGTACAAGCTGCTAGTAGGTCCGTGGTAGATTTGGAGAGGGATGGAGATTGCTTCGGCGTAGTTCCTACTTCTAATAATAACGAATCTGTGGCAAATGACCTTCGTATGAATCGATTGATTCTTAGGTCTTTTCGCTCGCTCTGTGAAGACTTTAGGGCTAAAATGGAGTCTATGGTTGTAAAAGAAAATAGAGGCCGGCAAATCGCTTTAAAACAAGCCAACCCTTTTGCAAGGTTTTTAGATATCTCCATTTCGCTCTGCTGCAGTCGATATGACGAGAGGGGGAACCAAGGTGACTATATTAAAAGGCTTAAAGCCTATAGCTTACGGCTTATAGCTGCAATGATTTTCATGTTGTTTAGTGGTCTCGGGCTGTCGGGGGCTGTTGTACAGTCTCCGCAGCATCGGGGCGTTATTCAGTCGAAACAGGAATCTGTATTGCGTGGTGTGGTACTATCCGAGGTGGATGGTTCGCCCGTGGCAAATGCGACCATTTCGGTAGGGGGTAAGACGGTGCATTCGGCTAAGGATGGTACATTCAGCATCGCTGTAGATAATCGTACAGGTGTGCTGAAGGCTAGCTGTATAGGTTTTGATGATCGCGCGATTGATTATGATCTCTCTACCATGCTGATAAGGGTGGCGCTAACGCCTTCTGCGCATGCCATCGAACAGGTGGATGTGGTGTCTACGGGTTATCAGAAGCTGCCAAAAGAGCGGGCTACGGGGAGTTTTGTGCAGATCGATAATAAGCTGCTGAACCGCAAGGTGTCGACCAATGTGCTGGAGCGGCTGGCAGATGTGACGCCCGGGCTGATCTTCAATAATGGCAAGGGCGGTGCTGCACGGATGCGGGTGCGTGGCGAGACGACATTGCAGTCGAATGCTTCGGTGCTGATCGTGGTGGACAATTTCCCCTACGAGGGAGATATCGCCAATATCAACCCGAATGATGTAGAGACGATAACGGTGCTTAAGGATGCGGCCGCGGCCTCGATATGGGGTGCCCGTGCGGGCAATGGGGTGATCGTGATTACGACCAAGCGCTATAATGGGGCTACGGCACCGCGACTGAGCTTTAATGCGAATACGACACTTGGGCAGAAGCCTGATCTGCATTATCAGCCACTGATGTCTATTCCGGAGTTTATCGAGACGGAGAAGATGCTGTTCGGCCGTGGATTTTACAATACGTATGAGAATTCCCTGAACAAGGTTCCCCTCAACCCAGTAGTGGAGTTGCTGATCGAGAAGCGCAATAATCCTTCCCGTGCCGATGAGATAGACCGCGAGATCGAGAAGATGAAGGGCTATGATGTGCGCAGCGATTATGAAAAGTACCTGTACCGCAGTCCGCTGTTGCAGCAGTATGCCTTACGGGCAGAAGGGGGCAATGGCAATAACCGCTATTTCGCTTCCTTTGGCTACGACCTTAACCAGTCGGAGGTGATCGGCAATAGCAGCGGCCGCTTTACGGGGACGGCCGGTAATATCATGGGGTTCTTCAAGGATAAACTGACGGTTTCGGCCCAGGCTTCATTTTCCTTAAATAATATTGTTAATAATGGTTTGAAGGAGGTGACCTATAGCAGTCATAGAGGTATTCCTAGTACAAAGATATACCCTTATGCACGTCTGGCGGATGAGCAGGGCAATCCATTAGCTATGCTCAAAAACTACAGTTCGCGTTACCTGACATCGGTAGCCAATGACGGACTGCTGGACTGGTCATATGTGCCACTGGCAGATCGGGACGAGTTGGACAATACGACCGTAGCGAAGGATCTGCGGCTGGATGCAGGGCTGAGCTATAAGCTGCTGAAGGGGGTGAATCTGCAGGCGCTGTACCAGTACGGTACAAGCAATAGCCTGAACCGTGATCACAACAGCGTGGATACGTACTACACGCGCAATGAGATCAACCGATTTTCGATTCGGAACACGGCTACGGGGGCGATGCAGTATCCAATGCCGATGGGCGGTATATTGGATGAGAACCGCACTGAGGTGTATTCGCACAACCTACGCCTGCAGGGGGATTTTAATTTCGTACTGGCGGATGTGCACAGCCTGAATGGTTTGGCGGGATATGAGATCCGGGATCAACGGGTGTCGGGGATGAAGTCGCGCCTCTACGGTTATGATGAGGAGATCGGGCTGAGCAAGTCGGTGGATTATACGAAGTACTATACAGCTTATTTCAATCCGTACAGCAACTATAACATGATCCCATATATGAATTCGGAGACGGGTGCCATAGATCGCTTTCGCTCCGTATTTGCCAATGCTTCGTACAGCTATGATGGCCGTTATGTAGCTACAGGAAGCCTTCGCTTTGATGAGAGTAACCTGTTTGGTGTCAATGCGAACCAGAAACGGGTGCCGCTGTATTCGGTGGGGTTGGGGTGGCACCTGAGCAAAGAGGATTTCTTCAAGGTGGAGGGAGTGGATCGCCTGTATCTGCGTGCGACCTACGGCAAGAGTGGCAATGTGGACCGCTCGCTCACGGCCTATACTACGGCATTCTACAGTCCGAATGATTACCTCACTCGGTTGCCCTATGCGAGTATCTGGACGCCGCGCAATCCGGATCTGCGCTGGGAGAAGGTGGCTACCTACAATCTGGGGCTGGACTTTTCGGTGCTGAAGGGACGGATAACGGGTTCGGCCGATTATTACAATAAGGACGGCCGCGATGTGATCAGCCCGATGGCCATGCCTGCTACGGTGGGGATCAAGACGGTGACGGGCAATTTTGGCCGTACCAATGCGCGTGGATTTGAACTGGTGCTGAATACGGTTCCCATAGATGGGGCCGTGCGTTGGAGCAATCAGTTGCTCTTCAACACGGTGAGCGACAAGGTGGTGGAGTATAAAGGCGAGCCGCACACTGGGGTTAGGGTAATGGGTAGTTCGGATGGATTGACTCGCTATCCTATAGAAGGGAAACCCTTATGGGCCTTGTATAGCTTACCATGGGGCGGTCTAGATGCCACTAATGGTGATCCTATCGGTTATCTGAATGGAGAGCTATCAAAGGACTATGCGAAGATTATAGGAGCGGTTACTATGGATAATATACAGTACAATGGCCCCGTGCGGCCTACACGCTATGGCTCCTTTCGTAATGCAATAGCTTGGAAAGGGGTGGAGCTTTCTTTTATGCTGACCTATAGAGGTGGGTATTATTATCGTGATCCGGTGCTTTATTATGATGATCTGCTTCAGGGCTTCCCGATAAATGGTGCTTTCGACCGCAGATGGAAGCAGCCAGGCGACGAGAAAATAACATCAGTGCCTTCTATGCCTGATAATGTAGTCACGCGCAGAGATGTCTTTTATGCCTACTCGGATGTGCGGATATTTAGAGCCGATCATATCCGTCTACAGGATATTCGCCTATCGTATGATCTGCCGGTGCGCCATTGGGGTATAAAAGGAATAGAACATGCCTCCGTGTATGCCTATGCCAATAATCTTGGCCTGATCTGGAAAAAATCGAACACAGAGTACGATCCGGATTTTGCGAATGTAGACTATCTGCCGATACGAAGTTTTAGTATTGGTATCAATTTTACGCTGTAATAGGCGGACAACACACCACAACACAACACACAGATTATTATGGAAAGATATATACATGGCCTTTTATTGGGGCTGTTTGTGGTTTCTTTTGGCCTGTCTTCCTGTTCCAAGGAATTCTTGGAGGCCAAACCACAAAAAATACAGGTTATTGTCAGGACGCAGGAGGATGTCTCGGCTCTATTGGACAATACAGAAGTGATGAACCGTATCGACTATTTTAGAATATTATCGGATGGGGACCTCTTCTTTACGGTAGCAAAATTGACTGCAAGTTCAGAAATACACCGCAATCTCTACCTCTGGAAAGTGGATTATGATCCAAGTAAACTCAATACAACAACTTGGGATTTGCCCTACCAACAGATACTCTATGCAAATATCGCCTTAGAGACGTTGGACGAAATAAAACCGGACGCTACGAAGCAAACATTATATAACGAAATAATGGGGAGGGCTCTGTTTTTCAGGGCTTGGGCACATTACCAGCTGTTGCAGGATTTTGCGGAGGCCTATGATCCGCAGCGTCCTGAGCAATTGGGCGTGCCCATTATTCTGGAAAGTACCTTTCCAAAGCAGGTAAAAAGGGCTTCATTGAAAGAGGGGTATCAGGCGATTGTAGCCGATCTTGAAGCGGCCGAATCGCTGTTGCCGATTATTTCAATGGTAAAAACAAGGCCTTCTAGACAAGCTGTCTATGCTTTGCTATCTCGAGTATATCTTAATATGTATGATTACCCACTGTCTTTGTCGTATAGCGAGAAGGCATTGGAGATAAACAAGCAGCTGCTAGACTATAACGGGCTTAACCCGCTGGCAGCAATACCGTTTGATCAATACAATTATAGCACCCATCCCGAGATTGTCTTTTTCGCATCGTCGAACTATCCTTTTGTAGCTACACAAGGAGTAGAGGTAGAGCCGGAGCTGTTTACGAGCTATACGGTGAATGACCTGCGCAAACGTGCTTTTTTTAATACGGCAAAGCAATTTGTAGGTACTTATTCTGGGCGGGCAGACTATCAGTTTACGGGATTGGCGGTAGATGATCTGTACCTCACAAAAGCAGAATGTCTTGTCCGTATGGGGCGGTTAGAGGAGGCGCGGAAGCTTATGCAGACGCTATTGGAGTATCGTTTTGTGGACAATGTGGTCACGGTCACTATCCCTCAGGACAGGGATGATTTGCTCCGTTGGATACTGCTCGAGCGCCGTAAGGAGCTTTTTGGACGCGGCACGCGATGGATGGATCTCAAGCGCCTCAATAGGGAGCCTGGGCTACAGGAAGATTTAAAAAGAAGGTATCAAGGACTGGATTTTGAGTTGCCTGCTAATAGTAGTCGATATGTTTTCTTTATACCAGAGAGTGATGTTGAGATGTCAAACCTAGACCAGAATATAAGATGAAAAATTATAGAATAATGATGGCAACGGTTTTTATCGTGCTGCTATCTATACCCTGCGCATGGGGGCAGAAACAATTGCGCAATGTATTTGTGGGGGATACTGTACCGAATGTAAAGATCGAGAATATAAAGGATGCTGATTTTTCAAGTATGAATCTAGCTGATTTTACCAAGGACAAGTTATTGATTTTGGATTTTTGGGCGACCTGGTGTGCGCCCTGTGTGTATTACCTGCCCAAAATGGACAGTATACAGCGCGAATTCGGAAACCGTGTACAAGTGGTTACCGTGACAAGGCAGTCTGAAAAGACTGTACGGGACTTCTTTAAGTTACAGGAGCAGCGAGAGGCACATGTGTCACCTTTGCCGAAAATATTTGACGATAAGGCTTTGCAGGAGTTATTTCCGCACAATACGGTTCCGCATTATGTATGGATTAAAGATGGAAAGGTGGTTGTAATTTCGGAAGAGGTGACTAGAAAAGGGGTAGAGGCGGTTTTAAAAGGAGAAACAGTCGGGACAGTAACAAAAACTGATTTCTCTAAAATAGAATACGACCGCTACAGGACACCACTTATGGACTTAATACACGGTCCGATATTACAGCAAAATAAACGAAAGCCATTTAGTTATTCGCTGATGACACGTTTTATCTCAGAATTGGGATATAGTGGAGGGTACAGTAGTATTCAGGATTCTTTAGGTTATAGTCGTATTACGGCAACAAATTTAAACTTGTTGAGCTTATTGAAGGTAGCTTATGGTGAAATGCGGACGTTTATCAGTGATGCTGCTATTGATATCAATACTACCGATAGTTTAGTTCGCAAATTCAATGTGTCGGGTATGGCAGCGATTCCGATTGTTGAGAAACTATCATTTTGTTATGAAATATTGACTAAAGATAGTTTAATTTTTCAAAAGATGCGAGATGACCTGAAGTATGCTGTACCAGAGATCACTGCCAAATTGGTTGATGCCGTAGATACTTGTATCGTCATGGAGAAAATTAATGACAAAATCTATGATTTTGTTTCTAATAATCCAGTGAATGAGAGTGAGTACAATAACAATGGTAGCTGCATTAATAATAAGAATATCACGATGAAATCTCTTCGAACCACACTGGAAGGGTTTATTTTTCGATATAGTAAATATCCTGTTGTGGATGAAACAGGCTTTACGAAGCGGTTTAATCTTGAAATATGTGATTACAAGCCTACTATAGAAGGAATGAACAAGGTCTTAGAACCTTACGGCTTGCGATTGACGAAGAAACTAGCCGGACATAAGCGATTGGTTATAGATAAGAGTCCCTAAAAATGCAAAACTCCCTCCTGATTTTCAAGAGGGAGCTTTCCATTTTTAGTAATTATATACGGATTATAGCCCTGGATAATTACCTTTTTGTACAACCTGAAAGTCTCCGTTAGGGAGTTCTATTGCTTTACAATCGCGATCAGGATTGAGAGTACATGCTAAACTTCCCTGTCCTCCTGGGACAATAGGTTCCCATCGAGGTGCTTTTTCAGGATCTGCTTCCGCGTTATAATGCGTAGCAGTTTGAAGTTTTGAAGCTTCGGCATAGCCGACAGCTGTTGCAGAAAGTACCGCAGCTACTGCGATTCCTTTCCAGAATTTGTTGAATTTAGTTTTCATGATTTCTGATGTTTTCATGACGTTTATAAATAAGTTGTTTGTTGCTTACTCTCTTTACGGTTTTCAGCTTCCCCGTTTGATATTATATAGTTAATGTATAGTGCGATTCCAGTAATGCAGAGCATAATGGTATTGAATAATAGGTGCCCCTGATAGTCTACCCCCGCAAATATGCCGGCACAGGAGCAGGTCTTCTTTGTGAATACCTCCGTGAGGTAGACGACGATATAAACCGAAAAGGAGGAGAGGAGTACTACCGATGCCCACAACCCCCAGCGTACACGGTACAGTAACAATCCTGCCGTACCCAGCGCCCCGAACGGCACCAGGTAGGCAAGGATGTTGGCAATCCAACCCGGAAACAATTGCTTGTGCATTGTATCCATGTTGTACGCCATGTTACACAGCTTCACCACGCCTGTGTAACTCCATAACGCAAGCAGCATGACGACGATGATCCCTAATATGTATGTGCGTATTTTCATTTTTTTATTGAGTTATGTAGTTATGTAGTTATGTAGTTATGTAGTTATGTAGTTATCCTGTTATCGAGCCTGTCCCGACTTTAGTCGGGGTTATCAAGACAGCTTCTTTTACGTCACTGCGAGAGGTAGGATTTTTTACAAAACACAGCGGAGTTTTAATGACAGTAAAAGTAACGTCACCTCGACCTTGCGGAGAGGTCTACAAACTGTATAGGGTTAATTATATAGCTTCTAGATATCTCCGCTTCGGTCGATATGACGACATAGTTTGTAAACCGAGCTTGCGAGCTCATCTTAGCTAATCTGTCATTGGTAATGAAATGAAGCAGTCTGTTTTGTATGTTATTCCCGACGATGTCGGGACTCCGTTTCACTATGCCTGTTATCGAGTTAACTCCATCACTTGTTAACTCTACTACCTTCTTAACTTTTACCCCATTCCTATCTCACGTCGAATATTTATTTCAACTAATTAAAAATCAGATATTTATATTTGTTTATTTAACTTATATGTTTTACCTTAGTTTTACCGATTATAAATTCATTGTCCTTTATATATAACTACTTTAAGAAGTCGAAACGTAATGTCTGAAAATCATTATATTTTTCAACTTGTTGATTTTCAATTGAATAATTTTTATTGAAACGAGTAGAAAACAACATTATCAAACTAAAAATGGGATTATGGATAAAGACATATTTAAACTATTGCTAGATGATCCACCTGAAGGGATGAAGCAAATTGAAGTGCTTTTCGGAAAGAAGATAATAAAGCGTGTTAGTCAATTCATAAAGAATAATGAACTCTTAAAAGATGTAATACAGAATGTGTACGTCGATATTTTTCTGTACCGTGAAAAGATAGTAACGAATAATAATCCACTGGGCTATATACTAAAGATGGCTAGAAACCATGCTATTAAAGCGTTGAAAAAAGAGCACATTACACTAAAAGCTCCGTTAAAGGAACTGAAATATCATACAGCCGATAATGAAGTGGATAAAAGCCTAATGCGCAGCGAGAAATTGGAACAGGTGCTCCTTAAAGCAGAAGAACTGACGGAGAAGGAACGAAACCTAATGCACTGTGTTGTAAAGGAAGGACTCAATAATAAAGAGATTGAAGAAAAATTAGGCTTGACGGCTCAAGATGTCAGAAACGTTAAATATATAGCTTTTAAGAAGCTGCGTCGTCATTTTGATGCGTTATCAAAGGATTGAATTTAGGAGAAAACTAGAAAAGGATCATCATGGAACAAAATACGCGATATATCAAGGAGTTGATTAAAAAGGACTTGTTAGATAAGTTAACAGCAGATGAGCGCGTCATATTGGACGCTATACGTAGACAATATGACCCAGAGGAGTACGATGATCTAGAAGTCGAAGTGCTCAGTTCAATGGAGGAGCCATTACCGCTTGGCCCACTGGATGATTGGCATCCCGACATGGATAAAATAATTAAACGGGGCAGGGCTATTGAACGAAGGACTAGAAATACACGCTGGACAAAATATACGGCTGCGGCTGTTGCGCTGCTAGTGCTGACCGCTACTGCACTGAATTGGCTAGAATGGACAGCATTAGATCTTGATTTTGAATGGAGAAATAGAAACTTATTACAGCAGGCAAGTAAAAAGGATATTCCCTTTGGGGAGTCTTCCTGTTTGTTGTACGCCGGTGATTCCACCTGGATTGAAATAAATCGTGAATCCAAAGGTAAAATAACACAGGTCGGAAATCTGCTGATCGCCAGAGCCGACGATGGGGTGCTGCACATCAGTCAGGCGGCGGCCGAGGCGCAGCAAACTCCAAAACTAGATCATATATACCTCTATACGAAGCCGAGGCAGCAATGTGTTGTCCAGCTGCATAATGGTGCCCGTTTGCGTATAAATGCCCAGACATACCTAGAGTACCCTATAATGCAATCGGCAGATACGGCATTTATAAGGCTTACCGGTGAAGCTTATGTCGAAGCTTATAACAAAAACAATAAAGAAATGCTCCATATCGCCATCAACAAAGGTAAAATATGGACCCAGAAGGCATCCTTTTATATACGGTCTAATACTGATGAATCTAAGATAATGTTGCGCGACGGTATAGCGACCCTATACGCGGAGAATAAAATTAAAGGCCTTCGTCTTACACAATGTGGGGATTTTGGTGCAATAACGAAGCTTTTATCGCCCAAAGAAGGTACTGCGGTAGATACCTTAATACTGGCTCACAATCAAGATATAGAACAGGCTAAACAATGGACACATAAAATCCGAAAGTACAACGATATGCCATTGACAGCCTTTATGCATGAAATGAGTCGCTGGGAAGGCTTTACGATCAAAAACTGGGATTGTATACCTAAGGATAAGCCGATTACGATTGCTATCCCTCATACCGGTGGTATGGATCTGATATGGGCTGCAATCCGGGAGAGGGGAGTGCCACTGTACCAAAAGAATACGTTGATCAGCTTTTGTGAAGAAGATATACGTAAGGATACTAAACTGGCAATAGCACCCGACAATTAAAACTGAAGAAAGGAGTGTGATGTATGAAAGGATATAAACATTTTTTAGATAGCGTCTTCTATAATACCGATATCAATGAGCTGGTGGAACGACATAAATGCAGGGCTACCGGAAAGGTAAGGTTTAACAGTAGACCCGAAGCTACCTTTTTTGTGCATTGGCTCAAATGGAGAATTCGCAAGTGGTTGGAAAAACCTACTCGGCAAAAGCACCGTAACAAAGGTTTTGGAGCGAGAGGTTCAACTCCTAGGTATGTATATTACTGCGAATTTTGTGATGGATACCATATCACCAAAGAGCACCCCTACAGTTACCACAAGAGAACGGAGAAATATTAAAGGAAGTATTTTGGATGAAATGTGCTTGTGGATTTAAATGCTGGCAATAAGGTATATCGCTCCAATTGTAACAAATAAATTTAATTATGTTAAATATGAATTGTATTCCATTCCTAACCCTGGTCGAGAAGGGGGTGGTCTCATTAATAAATTATATATAGTTTTGCGGAGAGCCTATTGCTCCTTAACAAAGACTATAGTATGGATATTGTAAAACACATCACGACTCATACAGAGCGCCTACGTGCAGACTTGGCACAAGCTTCGTCAGAACAGCTCCAAGGTATAAGGACTATGACGCTTCGATTCTTCTTTTTATTGCCTGATTTCGAAGGGATAGTACGACAGTACATAAACATAGAGATAAACCGCGAACAGCTGCTCGCTGATATCGATAGCGACACCTTGGAATACTATCAGCAGGCCATCGAAGTTAGTAATGCCCAAGTGGATGTGTATGCCGACGATTACGAAGAGCTGGAGCAGCTGGAGCTTTTTGTCCTCAATGCCTTCGAATATGCTACAACTGGAAGCAACCCAATGGATGCTGCTGTCAATCTCCTGCTTGAAATTATTGACACCCTGGATTATTATGAGAACTTTTCGGAGAATCCCGAATATTGGAACAAACTTCTTGAAGAGGAAATCGCTTTTCAGAATGAACTATTGGAACAGGTAAAAGCAAATGAAAGAATACCTATGGATAGCTATGATCAGCGCTATAGGAAAGTTCCCTTTACCTCCTGTTGATACGTTATAAGTAGCTGATAGTCTACATCTAACAAGTTTGATCTGATATAGCTTTAAAATATGGACTGCGAAAGCTATTTTGGCACAGCTTTGGTTGCATATGACCGACCATGCAATGTGGAAGCGTTGCATTAGCCCTTAACACATACCATAATACTATGTCAAAATTATTAACCTATTGCATCGCACTAGCTTTTCTATCCTGTCGAGGAGCGTCAGAGAAAACAGTAACGGCTACTGTACCTACTGATACAATAGCGCAAACGGCTACAGCAGAACAAAAAGATACGATAAAGCCTGAACCGCAGGGCATCAGGGTAAGTATAGAGAAAATCAGTGCTGATCAATTCGCCGCTGCCAATACGCATGCGAAAGCAAACAAGCCTATCCTAAAGATAACAGATCCGGAGTTGGTCCAGAAAAAACTGGCTGGAATTCTTGAATTTAAAGATAATGACGATTATTTGGGAATCAAGCGAATAAATTTCAGAAATGGAGCGAGCAGCGGTGACAAAGAAGAGTTTGAAGAATATAGCTTCATGGCCTATTTTCCGACAGAAGATATTCTGCTGTGTGAGGGGGGGCATACGACCGATGTAAGCTTCGACTTAGTGACGGGAGAGGAAACTTATGAAGTCGGTAATCCCGATTTGGTGACGACTTCACCGAACGGGCGATACCGCCTCAATAAAGTCTATGAAGGTCAGGAGTGCTTTTATCATTTCATCCAGAAAAAAGAAAAACAGAAGTTCCGAAAAGTGATCGAACTGGGGGAATTGTTTGAAAAGGAAACCAAGAAGTGGCTCTGTGTCACCGAACGTGAATTCTGGACAGATGATTTTACGCTTTACTTCGGATTGGTAACCCAATACAAAGAGGATGGAAATGAACACGAATTTTACAAGGTGACGATATTTGATGACTAGCCCATATTAACAAATTATTAAATCGTCCATCCCGGATATTTATCTTCATCAGTACTTTCTAAATTTGCTACGAAATCTACTTGCCCTTAGTGCATTCGGATTACGACTTAACTATTTGAAGTACTATGAAGAGTTATTTCCATACGATCTATGAACGATACCACCGCAGGGTGTATGTCTTCGTAAGCAAGTATGTGGATGCCACAGATGATGTGGAGGATATTGTTCAGGAAGTTTTTGTACACCTCTGGAAGCATGTAAAGACCTTACATAGACATGAAAACCCGGAATCAATCATCTTTAAAACCTCTAAACAGGAGGTGACCAATTATTACCGCAGAAAGAAAATAGATCTAACTTTTCTGGAAGAAGGTTACGACATCGAAGATACTACTTCTTTTCCGAGCGAGCAGGAAGACAAACATAAGCGACTGTCCAATATAGAGTCCCTGATCAATATATTGCCCGAGCGTCGAAAGACGATCTTTCTACAGAGTGTAGTGGATGAACTCAGTTACAGTGAGATTGCCCTCAAGCATAAAATATCCAAATCTGCTGTAGCCAAACAGATTGCCAAAGCCCTGGATTTCCTAAAAACCAATAGCCCATATTAACTTACTGTTAAGTTTGCCGATAGGGGGTGTACGAACCGACCAACCCAGCGTATACTAAGATATACAATGGAAAAGAAGCATAGCGCACAACGGATCTGGGAATCCACAGAAGAGGAAGAAAATCTCCTGTCAGGAGAAGTATCCGATAGGATGTGGACGGGAATAGACCGTAGATACAGAAAATATAAGCGACAGCGCGCATTAAAAATAAGCAGTGTGCTGATACTTATTTCCATTATGGGATTATTGCTGATGAAATGGAATCTGCATCCTACAGCTACGGAATCGACCTTGGTCTATCAAACGGGCTTGGAGCGCGACACGGTACAGTTAGCAGATGGCACTCAGGTCTATCTTGAAGCAAACAGTAAACTGACCGTTTCGGCTGATTTTGGACAGGAGATGCGCAAAGTAACATTCGATGGTCTTGCCTATTTTGATGTGGCCAAAGACAAGGGAAAACCTTTTGTAATCGATGCCATTGACTTTTCAGTGCAGGTATTGGGCACCCAATTTCACCTTTCCAGTAGACCGTTCGAACAGAAGGTAACACTGATTGAAGGAAAGGTTAAAGTAGAAAAAGGGGAGCAACCGCAGTACTTGCTCGCCGGAGAAGTCTGGGAGTACTCGTCAAATGAGGGGGAGCAACGCTACCACATGGCTTCATCCAAGCAGAACTTTAGTTTTCAGGAAGAAGAATTCGGAGCCGTAATCGCTCATCTGGAAAAACACTATCACACAACCATCAAATACCCACAGACATTCAAATCGAGAAAAGTCAGCGGGGCCTTCAACGGTGACCTGAAAGAGATTCTAAAAATCATCGGATTTCCGTTTGACCTCACTGTACACCGTATCAACGAACATGAAATAATAATGCAATAAAAAAACACCGGTAAGTACCAGTTACCGGTGTCGTTAAAAACACGATTAATTCACAAAAATAATTAATGAATCAATTCTTAAGTAGTTCAAATTTATGAAAAAAAATGGTTTTATAGCTTTCGCTATGACGATTTCGGCTCTGGGATCTGTGCATGCTGATGCAGTCAATTCCCGTAAAGAGACAATCGCGGCTAACTATGCCACACAGGCCGTCGCCGTGCGCGTAGCACTAAACGAAGTGGGCAGCCGCTTTGGCTATCAGATTTTCTTTGCCGACGCTGACCTACAGGGGCTACAGGTCGAGAAGAACAGGCTACAGTTCAAGAGTTTCGCGGAGAGTCTTTCATTTTTTCGCAAATACTTTCCGCTGGACTTTATGGTTCAGGGAAACGTAGTTACGGTAAGAAAAGTGCACCAAGCGGCACAACAGCAATCTATGCTCAAGGGAAAAGTGTTGGACAGCGAACGCAAACCGATTGCAGGAGTATCGATTGAATTTCTGAACAGCAGCTATAAGACGCGTTCCGGGGCGGACGGCAGCTTTGCTATCGCAGTACCAACATCAGGCGATCGCTTACTGCTCGCGTCACACCTTGCATACGAAGGTGCGCGCATTGTAATTGGCAGTGAAACCTATAAGGAAATTATACTTACTGCCGTCAACCAGTCGCTGGATGAAGTAGTGGTGATTGGCTATGGGCAGCAGGCACGGAGTAAAGTGGTCGGTGCAGTCAGTAAGATCTCATCAGATGAGCTGGAAAAGGTATCTTCGGTCAGTTTTGAGCAACAGCTGGCCGGAAAGGTGGCGGGTGTAGTGGTCAATCAGTCCAATGGGCAACCGGGAGCAGGAGGCGATATTGTAATCCGTGGTCGAGGAACACTAACCGCAGGAGCAAATCCACTCATCGTTGTAGATGGTTTTCCGCTTACGGAAGGAAGCACATTAAACGCTATCAATCCGCATGATATTGCTGACATCAATATTCTGAAAGATGCCGCATCGGCAGCGATATATGGATCTAGAGCGGCCAACGGAGTTATCCTAGTGACGACCAAACAAGGGACAATAGGGCAGGAACGTGTAACGGTAGACTTTGATGCATATTACGGTGTGCAACAGCAGACTTCAGGTGTCAAGTATGTGGATGGCTATCAGTTTGCACAATTCCTTAAGGAAGCTAGAGATTGGGGCTATGTATCCAAAGATCCAGCGAATAGAAGTGCTTCGGATCCGAACTCAATACGGGTTACCAAGAAGATAAAGGGTAAGAACATAGATGGTAGGGAACTAAGCCTGGATTATTTGAACCCCTATCTCAATGGAGAATCTGGACTAACAAATACAGACTGGATGGATGTTGCTTTTCGGAATGCACCGATTGCGAACTACAACCTGTCGTTCAAAGGTGGTGGCGAGAAGAGTAAGTTCTACACGTCGCTAGGTTACTTTGATCAGAAAGGGGTAGTTATCGGAACGGATCTACAACGTTATTCGGCATCGGTCAATTTGAATACCAAGCTGAGCGACAAGATAGATTTCGGTATACATATGAAGCCAAGCTATACGCACCAAAATTCGCAGGATCAGGCTAGCCGTAGCAATGGCGCACTGGGGCTATTGCCTTTGTCTTTCCCGTTTTATAGCCCTTATAAAGTGGATGGCAGTCTGAATATCAGTGAACAGCTGATCATGGAACAGCGCTTATTGGAGGGGGTAGCGATCAATGGTACACCAGTAGAAAACCTATTGGCGACATCTACGTTAGTGCAGAGCCCTAAGCGTCGCTTCAAGACTTTTGGAAATATCTATGCCAACTACCGCATTCTGGATGGACTTACGTATAGATTTACATTAGGAGGGGACTATGACACCTATCAAAGTGACCATTACTACCCCATGAGCCTAGGGGCGTACCGTATACCGGCACCACGTCCTGATGCGGATGGTAATCAGGTGCGAGAGAATATGTTCAATTATCTAGTGGAGAATACGCTGAACTACAGTTTCAAAACCGGACAGCATAGCTTTGATATCTTGGCGGGACATACGTTTCAAAAGGAGCGTGCGGATTATAACAAGGTGATCGGTACGGGCTATGCCGACGATAATATCAGCAACATCGGTGGGGCAAGCTCGTTTCGGGCGGAGCCACATGTCAACGCCTGGACGTTGGAATCTTATCTTTCGCGCTTGCAGTATGATTATGCTGGTCGCTACTTATTATCCGCGGCCATCCGCCGTGACGGTTCTTCGCGCTTTGGCGAGAACAATAGATGGGGGAATTTTCCATCGCTATCGCTGGGATGGGTGATCTCGCAGGAGGATTTCTTTCCAAAAGGAGGGTTGATCTCGTTTGCCAAGATAGCCGGAAGCTGGGGCAAGACGGGGAATAACCAGATCGGAAACTACGGTTCGCATGCCTTGGTGACCTTTGACAACTACGTGAATGGGGCCAATCTGGCGCCGGGCTATACGACGACGACGGCTCCAAATGCAAACCTAGGCTGGGAGATAGCGAACTCACGCAATATCGGCCTCGATATGGGCTTTTTTAAGAATAAGCTGAATGCCGCATTGGCCTATTACAAAACGAATACCCGCGACCTATTGCTGAATGTGCCTGTGCCGCAGCAGACGGGGTACAATACGGTGCTCGCAAATATCGGAGAGATGGAAAATCAGGGTTTTGAAGCACAGCTGTCGGGCAAGGGATTCTATTTGGGCGCGGTACGTATGGGCTTCAATGCAAACCTGACAACGTATAAGAATAAGGTACTGGCGCTAGGTCCGGGTCAGCAACGTATCGCAACAGGGACTGATCAGAATTTTGTAACGGCTGTAGGTGGATCTATTGCGGAGATCTATGGCTATACGTTGGATGGTGTTTTCAAAACACAGGAAGAGATTGACAATACGCCTCATCTGGATGGTACCTTATTGGGCGACTATCGGGTGCGGGATATGAATGGGGATGGCGTAATCGATGAAAGGGATAAGACGTCGAAAGGGACTTATGCACCGAAACTGACGTATGGTTTTGGAGCGGAGTTCTTCTACAAGGGGTTTGACCTGGCCTTTGACTTTAACGGCCTCTCTGGACGTACACTGATGGACGGGGATATGGCTTCGCTGACGGAATCTGGCGAGGGATTTGCCTTGCCGACAACCTATTACTTTGAGAACAGGTACCACCCGGAGAATAATCCGAACGGATTCTTGGGACAACCTAATTTCGGCAACTTCTCGAATAGCCGTAAACTGGTACGTAGCTCGGCGGTAGTAGAGCGGAACAATGGCGACTACCTGCGACTGCGTAATGTTCGCATCGGCTATACATTCACAGCAGAAGCGCTGCGCCGACTGAAACTGACACAGATGAATGTGTACCTGTCGGGCAATAATATATTTACGAAGACGGATTTCAGAGGCTGGAACCCTGACGGGACGAGTAGCAATATCTTGACATCGGGCTACAATACGGGAGGAAACTACCCGGTTGCACGTACATTCACACTAGGTATTAAGGTCACTTATTAATCGAATCAACACATGAAGATAACTTTTTATATAGGTGTATGCGCGTTGCTATGCACGACGGCATGTACCAAAGAATTACAGCTTTATCCAGAAACGGAAAAGGTAGCGGGCAATTTCTACCGCAATGAGGCAGAGATCGAAGAGGCGGTGAATGCGGCTTACGCCGCGCTCCAAAAACAAGGGGTGTACGATCTCGGCATGCTCGCGGTGGGCGAGATACCGGGCGAAGATGCCTATGATGAGACGCCTGCCAACGATGGTGGCGTCTACGGGATGTTGGATCTCTACAATGTGATCCCACAAAGTGGGCTGATCCAAGACATCTGGCAGGATAGCTATATCGGTATACAACGCGCGAATATCGTCCTGAACCGGATACAGCCTATTGCTTTTGCAAAGGAGGAAAACAAGAACAGCCGTATCGGCGAGATGAAGTTTGTGCGTGCACTGTTGTACTTCAATCTCGTACGTACCTATGGGGATGTGCCTTTGGTGATTGAGGAGGTAACGAATCCGCAGGATTATTTTGGAAAGGGACGTGTAGACAAAGATAAGGTGTACGCACAGGTAAAAACGGACCTGACGGAGGCGATAGCGCTGTTGCCTTACCGCAATGAGTCAAACAAGGGACGTGTCTTCAAATCCTCCGCAGAGGCACTGCTGGGCAAGGTAGAGCTGACGCTGGGCAACCGGACAGCAGCCAAAGCGCTGTTTGAAGAAGTGCTTAAACCAAGCGCGGGTTTACAGTTGCTGGACAACCCGGAAGAGGTGTTCTCCCTGTCCAATGAGCTCAACAAGGAAATTCTCTTTGCAGTGCAATTCGCTTCGGGAGTTAATTCGAACAGTGAGGGTACAGATGCCTACCGGATGTTCAATCCGACGGGGCGTGTGGAAGGTAAGATAACGGGAACAAAAGGGCACGGTGTGCTGAAGGGGGAGTTTTACAATCTGTATGCGGCCAATGATAAGCGGAAGGATGTCTATGTGAAGCGTCTTCCTTCAGGACTGGCCTATAACAACAAAATAGCTGTTCCATCTACGGTAGTGGGAGACTCGGGAAGTGATTTTGTGGTATTGCGTCTTGCTGATATTATCCTGCTGCTGGCGGAAATCGAAAATGAGGAAGGGGATGCGGATAAGGCAATCGCTTATCTGAACAGGATACGGGAACGGGCCGGCATAGGAGTCTATACAGGAGCAAAGGATAAGTCGGCGGTATTTCAGGAAATCGACCTGCAACGACGCAAGGAACTGGTGTTTGAGGGGCACCGTTGGTTCGATATCTTACGTACGGGGCGCAGTAAGGAGGTGCTGGGCATTACCGATGCAAACAAGCTCCTGATGCCGGTTCCGGCAAGTCAAATCGCAGCGGATGGAAGTATTAAACAAAACCCAGGCTATTAATCATGATAAAACATTTTATAAAATCACTATTAGTTGCAGCTGTCCTGATTGGACAGCTCAACCTAACCTCGGCACAGCAGCACAAAGATGCGGTGCATATCGAACAGCTCAGAACGGCACCGAAGGACAAAATATGGGTAATCGCCCACCGTGGTGACTGGCGCCATGCTCCGGAAAATTCCATACAGGCGATTAAAAACTGTATCGCTATGGGGGTGGATATGGTGGAAATTGATGTGCAGCTCACCAAGGATGGACATGCAGTACTGATGCATGACAAGAAGATAGACCGTACGACAACGGGGAAGGGGGAGGTCAAGGATTGGACGCTGGATAGCCTCCAACAGTTGCGCCTGCGGGATGGCCTGGGGGTTCCGACTCCGCACCGGATCCCTACGCTGGAAGAAGCGCTTACAGTCTGTAAGGATAAGATATTGATCAATATCGATAAGGGCTTTGATTTTCTCGCGGTCTGTCTGGAAGTGGCACAAAAGACGCATACGTTGGATCAGGTAATCCTTAAATCGGGAAAACCTTATGCGGAGGTGAGAGCGCAGTTAGGAGAAGCTTTTGAAAAGGTTCATTTCATGCCGATCGTTAACCTCGGAAAACCGGATGCAATGGAGATTCTGGAATCACATCTGGCCAACTACAAGCCCATTGCGATCGAGTTTACCGTGCCTGATGAAAAGGCCCCGGCAGTAGCACAGTTCGTCAATTACCGCGCACAGGGCATCAATGTATGGGTCAACTCGCTGTGGCCTCCACACAATGATGGACATGATGACGAACGGGCGGCATTGGATCCTTCGGTATACGACTGGTATCCGGCACACCAGGTCAATATGATACAGACGGACAGACCGCAGTTGCTAATAGACTACCTAAAAGGCAGAAAATAGCGGATGTTACGGTCTTTCTTGATAAAATCGGTTCTACTGGCAGTAGTCTACCTTCTGCCGGTGGAATTCGTCTTAGCGCAGCAGAGCCTGCCGCCTTGGGAAGAGGGCTTTCTAGATATACATCATATCAACACGGGAGAAGGCAATAGTACATTTGTACAGATGCCTGATGGCACCACCTTATTGGTGGATATAGGTACGGTGGACAAGGTTGCGTTTGAACAGCGTCATTTTCCGCTCAAAGCGACTTCTAGGGTGCCGGACAGTAGCCTTTCGGTGGGGGCACGTGTGGCCTGGTACCTGCAGAAAATGAGCAACCGGGTTGGGGATAGCCGGCAGTTGGATTATCTACTGATTACGCATTTTCATAGTGACCATTTCGGTGCAGTACCCGAACTCTTGGCAGAACTGACGCCAAAGAAAATTATTGATAGGGATTACCCGTCCTATGGTTTTCCGTTTGATCTCCGCACGAAGTTGAAAAAGGATACGGTGTTTCAACGCTATATGGCTATCGTCGACAGTGGAGCTTGGAATATGGAAAAAGCACAGGTCGGTAGCAGCACCCAGCTGGGGCCTGTATACCATCCGGGACGGTATCCAACATTTCGCATACAGAACATCAAAAATGCGGCTAGCCTGTGGAGTCCTGAAGGGGGCGAGGTCAGGGAACTATTTACCGCGGCGGAAATGGCAACGGGGGGATATAATGAGAACCCGCTGAGCATGGCCTTTAAAGTAAGCTATGGTGACTTTGACTATTATTTTGGGGCTGACAATACAGGGTTGCAGGATAGCTCGGTACCGAAGTGGTTTGATGTGGAGACAGCTCTGGCGGCGAGTGTAGGTAAAGTGGATGCGATGGTGCTCAACCACCATGGCAATAGGGATGCGAACAATGCGAATTTCATTGGCAGGTTGGATCCGCAGGTGGCTATACAGCAGGTATACAGTTCGGATCAACCGGGGCAAGAGGTTTTTTATCGTCTACAGAATCTCGGTAGAGGTCGTGCACGGCATCTCTACGCCACCAATATGCACTCGGAAACACGTACTACATATGGACCTTGGTTTGACAGAGCTTATCGATCTATGCAGGGACATGTGGTTCTGAGGGTGTATCCGAACGGAAAGACTTTTAAAGTGTATGTGCTGAATGAAAGCAATCTCTCTGTCAAAGACGAGCAGCTCTTGCACAGTGAAAATTAGGGGGATTTAAATAGGGAAAGGTCAGCAGAGCTGACCTTTCCCTATTATAAACAGAATTAAAAAATAGAAACGATTTTCTTTCCATCTTCGTCGGACCAGATGGTGACTTGATCGGTCTGAAGGCTAAAGCCTTTGGCTCCGATACGTTCCCAGTCGGATAGCTTGGCATTTACAATGGCAGCACCTCTCTTCTTAGTAAGTATCTTATCCGCGTTTTTCTTAAAAGCTTCCTTGTCTTTTATCTTTAACTTCTTGCCTCCGGCTTCGATGTTATTGAAATCGTAGGAGATCAGATTAGCTATCTTGTCGACATCCCAGGATTTAAGGACAGAAACAAAGGCCTGTATGGTCTGCTTGTCCTGTTTGGTCAAGTCGCTTTGTGCCTGCACAAAGGTGGTCAGACCACAAAATAATAGAATTGCAATGATTTTTTTCATTTCTCTGTTGTTAATTTATTTTTTCTTCTTAAAGATAAAAACCGACTGGTAGGTGTTCTTGTCTGCATCGACAGAAGTGCGGGTCAAATACAGTTTCTTTTTGGCTGTATCGACATTAAACTCGAATTCGGTAGGCTCTAGTTCAATGCCGTACTCGGCATCATCTTTCATCAACTTTGCTAGGTGAGCTGGCTCCATGGTAAAATACACTTTGTTCCCCTCGATTACATACTTGTGCGGATGTGCTACATCGGTATATGCAGTCGTGATATAACATAGCTTGTCTGAAGTGAAGTTGTAAATACGTTCGCCTTCAAAGGAGTGCTCTTCCGTGGTTTTCTTACCGTCGATTATACTTACGTCGCGTAGTGCGCTAGTTTCCCATTTACCCAGTAGGGCTGCAGCAGATGTCTGTGCCTGACTAGTGATCACAAAAAGTAAGCAGATGGCTGTAGCTAATAGATGTTTCATTTTCTTCTTTTTTTTACTTTATTAATTTATTAACTGTTTTTTTTAGTGTTGGATCGATCTTAAGCTCGTATAACTGGCTACTGCCAGCAGTGAATTCCTCCATACGGGGACAGTATTCGACATCAAACAGAAGAACTAAAGTGTCCTTGGAAGTGAGCGCATACACAGGCTCAAAGGGACATTTTTTGATAACGCCCTCGGCTTCTCTGGCCTTGCTAAGATCTGTACGAAGGGTTTTCACATCTTCATCCTGTAAAGGCATTGATTTTAGAATTTTGTAGCCTTTGATAATCGTCTTATCGACGATATCTGTCTTGGATTCGTCTCGCTCTCCAAGATAGTGGAGGCTGTAAGAAGCGGTAGAGACCGAACGCTTTACGCCATTACACGAATAGCATAGACAGGCAGCTAACACTAATAGGATTAGTGATTTCATAGTATTTGTTATTTGATGGTTCATCCTTGTTATATATATTTAACAGTTCCTTGGTAGAAGCCACGTTGTCCTTTGGTTCCTGCTCCACTGTCTAGATGTTTGGTTTTTTCAAGGGCTTCCTTGTACGTCTTTTCCAAGATACCCGTCCACGAAGCCGGAATATTGCTATTGTCGTATAGTGCACCTTCTAGATTCTGACGGAAGGAGCCTGTAAACGCTCCTTGATGGTTGAGAGCCCATGAAAATTCTCCATAGCTGGATGATGTTGAGATGAGTGCTCCCTGGGCCTTTGTGAACAATAGATTAACCTTCTTAGGATCGATCTGTGAGGGTACCGCCCTTGTCGCAGGATATTGAGATTCAACATTCTCCCGTGAACGGGGTACGGAATTACAAAGATCACCTGTCACAATCGTAAGGCGTGGATTGAAAGAACGGATAAAGGTGTAGAGATCATGTAGCCCATAGCCTTGGTCTTTTAATGCCATACGTGGAAATTCACTCTCTCGCTTAGTGGTATTGGACCCGTGCCCGTTATAGTGGAAAAATACAGCATCGTCGGGACCAATGTCCAAGCGATTAATAGTACTGATGATTGCAGCCCGGGTAAAGTTCTGTCCGGTAAGGGAAGTTACATTGACGGCAGCAGCGCTATTCTGTCCTATAGTAGTACGGAATAACGTGCTGAGCTGAGCTACTTCGGTCTCAATCCCTTTACCCAGTTTTTTGTCATTGGTGTCTCCCACAAGAATGACATGCACTTTGCTTTTGCCCTTAAAAGGAGCTACAGCATTACTACCTGTACCCATGATACGCTTGTACTCTGGATCGGAGGATAGAAAATAGTTGGTCAATTTGAAACCTGATGCTTGTAGTTCGTTTACATCTTTATAACGGGTCAGTTTGACCTTGAGTGCAGCATTACGGGCGTTTTGATTACCTATTTTGGAAGGTGCAATGACGTAATAGGAAGCCCCTTTATTGGTCTGTGCGTTATAATCTGTGAGATAGAGGTAATCCGCTATGTAAATCGTATTGAGGTTATTGTCCTTGGAGTATACGACTTTGGCATCACCACCTTTGTAAACGAGGTCCTTTGGAGCAAAAGACGGATTCTTAAGCATTACAGCTTTATATTCGGCTAGTTTGGTCACTCCAGATTGTGCGTAGTTGACACGTACCAAGATATCATCCGCATTACGATAGACCATCAAGGCATTGTATTTAATCCCAGCTTCTTCCCAACTGTAGTGGCTAAAGCTCTGTCCAAAGCTCAAGACTATAGTCGTCAAGAATAGGACGAAGGTCGATAGGATTTTCTTTATCATAATAAAGCTATTTGATTTTAAAATTTACAATTTTGCCAGAATCTGGCTTTGGCTCCCAAGACCTACCGTGCGTAAAGGTCGCTTTACAGGATCCCGTTTTGACAGCACGCAATTGGAATACACGTTCGCCACCAGCACCTACTATCACGCTGTCGGTAATAGGGGTGATATAATCGTCTTTGATCACCTCCATATTGTCGTTGTCAAGGACCAGCTGCCAACGGTATCCCGTAGTAATATTTTCCTTGACCTTAACGGTATAGATCTCGCCCTGCTCAAGTTGGACTCGAGTACTGGAGGTTACAGTGCCTAAATCGAGATCCCGTGCAGCCTTTGGCGAAGCACATCCCACAGTGAGCACCAGTAATATGGCGATGCCAAGTGATACTCTTCCTTTACTTTGTTTATTTGTTGTTTTCATACTGTTTTTTAACGAGTTTGTAGCCTGATTTAAAGTTATAATCCATCTGACCAGTATAGCTGTATTGTATGTGCAGGGTATCGTCCAGAAGTCGTATAGTGTATATCTGCTCCATATCAAGATCTAAGCTATCTATTCCATCTTTATTGAATAAGATCGGCCACATGGATAACGTATCATGATTGATCAGGTACTTATAGTGATCCTTTGCAATCGTATCTGTAAGTATATCTGTATAACTATGGTAGCATGTACTGTCTCCTAGGAAAGTATAAGTCTGTTCGCCTGTCCCGAGTACTCGTCTATCTTCCATAGTTTTCCCATTTTCCTGACTGAGGATATGATAAGAGTATATGTCCCATTCTCCGAGTAGCTCGTGCTCCGTAACTGTCGTACAGGACAATAGCATGGCAGGACACAGAATAAACAGGAACAACCTCATTTTCTTCCGTGTCATTACTTTATTATCTTATCGACAAGACTCTGCACGCCATTATGATCTTTGAGATCTATAGGCTTTACGGCCTTCCCACCAGAAGGATACATCACGCGTGGGCAATCTATAGCATTAAATAGCGCATAAGGTTTATTGTCAATTAAGATAGCATACATTGGATCGAATGGACATCTTCGGATCTCACTACTGCTCACCTGAGCTTCTTTAAGGCGACTAATAAGCTGCTTGGCCTGTTTAGGACGCAAGGATATTTTTTTTGACACAGGGTAATCCAATATCTGCATTTTATTATCTAATTGCTCCATATCCTGAGGCAGTAGAAAGCACAGCTCGTACACTTCCTTGTTTCCTCTTTTTTGCTGAGCAAAGGCACTGAAGCCGATTGTTATCAATAGGGTTACTAGAATAAGTTTTGTAGTATTCATATATAGTGAGGAATATTAGTTATAGGCCACTGAACCCCGGTAAAAACCATTCTGTCCCTTCGTCCCAGTTTTGTTTACGATATCTCTTGTCTTGTTATAGGCTTCTTTATAACTTTGCTTTAATACAGCATCCCAAGTAGCAGACATATTGCTATGACTATTGATTGCGGATGTCAAAGCATCAACGAACGAGTTGGTGAAAGCACCATTATTGCCCAATGAATACGAATATTCGTCATAGCTAGAGGAGGTAGATACAATCTTTCCTTTGGCTTTTATCAGGAGCTGAGCAACACGTGCTGGGTCATGTTGAGCGGGAGCAGACCGCATTAGCGGCTGATCTGGTAGCGCTGTACGCGTACGTGGCACACTGTTGCAGAGATCGCCGATAACGATTGCAAGACGTGGGTTGCGATTGGATACGAGATTGCCCATGTTTTCCAGCTTATACGAGCTTTTAATCATCGCCGCAGTTGGAAAGTCACTATTGCTACCCTTTGGATTACTACCGTGGCCCGAGTAATATAATATAATCGCGTCATTAGATCCTACAGTCAATGATTTTACGGTATTCTCTACATTGGTGGATATGAGCTGGTCGCCCGATATTTCCTTAATGTTAAACTTGATGTTTTTATTGACACTCATCGTATTCTGGAACAGTGACCTCATCTTGATAAGATCACTTTTGACGGACTCGCCAATGCTAGCATCTTTGGTATCACCGACTAGTACAAGATGAACCGTAACAGGGGTTGCTGCCTGTGAAGCTGCAGGTTTATTACCACTGTTGTTATTGGTTGAAGTATTATTATTGGTCGCTGGGCTACTTGGCTTGGCGAACTGTTTGTAATAGGCTTCTTCTTTCAAGAAGTAAGCAGCCGCATTTACGTTTTGCTGGACGTCACTCAGTTTGTTATAGACTTGTACTTTAACATCGGGACGACTGGATAGATAGCCTTTCTGTGCAATCTTTGTAGCTTGTGCTACGTACGAACGACCAGACACTTTGTTGGTCACAGGATCATAGTTTTCCTGAAACAAACGGAATGCAGGAAAGCTCCCACTCATCTTGTTGTCCTTGGAATAGATAACTTCACCGATGCCAATTTCTAAAACCCTGGCTTTTGAGGAATATCCCGGATGTACGCGAAGCTTACCGGCAGCCTCGGCCAACTTAAGTACGCCGCTTTGGGTTGAGTTAATCCGTACAATCACATTCTCACTATCAATGAGATAAGCGAAAGCAGAATAGTCGATATTAAGGTCTTTCCAGCTGAACTTCATGTACTGCTGCGCCAAACTAGTCTTGGCACTGAGCAACGTAATCAGCGTGATAATAGCAATTTTTAATTTTTGCATTAGATTATGATTTGGTTATATAATAGAGAAAAGCTACCTGCGGACTAAGGTTTTTCGTTCCGTTCCGTATTCAGTTTCTTCAATCAGAAATATCGTCTTTTTAGATTCACTGAAGACGACGTCGAGCTTCCATATGATATCATATGTTTCTTTGTCAGTCACCATAATAACTTTACCGTCGACCATATAGGATAGATCACGGATGTCAGCGTCAAATTCCCCGAGTTCGCTGTACTCAAGTATTCCTTTTTTCTTAAAATCGTATATGGTTTTATATCCTGACTCTCTAGCAGTCTCGGTGGGCCTTTTTGGATCAGGCTTGCCTTTACTATTGAAAAACTCTCTTTTGGTGACTTCCCATTTACCGATTATATCGGATTTGATACTTTGCGCCTGTGCAGACATGACCACCATAACTAAAATGATGCTCGCGACTAAGTGTTTCATATTGTATATAAATTTTAATGTTTTTTCGAGATGATACCAGTTGAGACCAATACTTTACTGGGCCGCGCTACACAAACATGGGACGACTAGGCAAAAGTAGCGCGTAGGGGAGAAAGAGGCGAATACCCAGTGGGTGAAAAAGGGGTAGTTTTATAGCCTACCCTAGGGTAGTACGAAGGGCAACACTATAGTTTATCAGCTTTTTGCAAAAAAAAGCACAGGTAGAGGCTCTAGTACTTAACTTAAGCTTTTCTCTATCCGTCTATCGGGGACAATCCATAGACAGGCAACAAAAGCATATAGGAATATGCTGACATAAGGGAAGCTAAAAGCTAAAACAATAGCTATTGCATATAATAACGTGGATGCGATTTCTTTCTTTCGATTCTTAAAAGATTTTTGAAGGGCCTCGTTCTGATTATCCAACCGGAGGGCATATTTCTCAATCAATGCAAAAGAAATGCTGCTAAGAAATAATATCATTCCGTAGACAACGACCGGCCAAGCCGAGTGGTCATGTTCGCCCAGCCAATTGGTAGAAATCGGCAACAAGGAAAGGAAGAATAGCAATAAGAGGTTGAGCCAAAGTAATGTCCCATTTACTTTCTGAATGACTTGAAAGAGGTGATGGTGGTTATTCCAATAGATACCAACATAAATGAAACTCAATAGGTAATTAAGCAATTTAGGGATCAAAGGGACTAGACTCTGTAAATCATCCCCCTTTGGGACTTCTAGCCCTAACACCATAATGGTAATGATAATGGCTAGGACACCATCGCTGAAAGCTTCTAATCGACTCGTTGTCATAGTATAAAATCTATAGTGATTCTGTTCCTCTGTTTTAAAGAAATTACAAATGGGAGCTGCAGCTTAATATAAAGAGGGTGTCGCTTAATTAAATACGGATTCGATCCACAAAAATAGATAAAAAACTTTATCCTCCTCTACAGCATGCGTTTTTTTGAAATATTATATTACTTTGATGGCTGAACAATCAAACTTTTAAGTGCTAAAGTTGTAATATTGTAAGTTGAAACACCAAACTATAACCCGTATATGAACAACGTATATTCTAGCCCCACTATATGGAGCCTTTTGCTACAAAATGAATCCCCTTTTCTCCGCAAGTTGCACAGCCGAAATGTAGGAGTATCTCACGCAAAATTAAAAGAAGAAAAACTATTATTAAATATTGCCTGATGATCAAAAAACCTGCCCTTATCCCAGTCAAATCCTGTTATGAAATTTTGCACTTCTTCAACAAGATACATACTGTATCCCCGGCTGCAGCGGATTTCTTACTGGCTAATACGAAATATATAACAGTACGAAAAGGAAAATATTTGCGTAGTCCAATCGATCAGGAGGATGTTGTCTACTTTATTGTTAAAGGGCTGATACGAGGCTTCATTAAAGACGAGGGAAAAGAGATTACCACCTGGATAAACGAAGAAAATAATATTGTGGGGAGCATACGAAACATGGGGCTGGATGAAGAAACAGACGAATATCTTCAGGCTTTGGAAGACTGTGTTGTGATTGAAATCAGTCGCAGATCGTTAGACCACCTATACGATAAATTCTACGAAGCGAATATCATTGGTCGCAAGATCCTGGAGATATACTATAGGGATGCGGAAGAAAGAGCATACCTGTGTCGCTTACCTACTGCCGAAAAGCGTTACAGAAGATTTGCGAGTACACGTTCTGTCTTAGTAGGTAGGGTATCTCTCAAATATCTGGCCTCTTACCTCGGTATGAAAGAAGAGACGCTATGCCGTGTGCGTGCCAAATATCAACGTCCAGAAAAACGTTAGTTTGAAATAGGTCATCAGTTTTACTCCGGTTATCCTAATCTGAAAATCGAGACGGACGTGTTAGTATTTTTAGCTGTTTGCATATATATATATGCAGAAAGGGATATATAAAGGATATCCGTTACGCACATTCTCTGGAAATGTCTTTTTGAATGGTTATTCTGACCACTTTCCTGCTTTGATATATCTCGTAAAAGACTTAAATTAGCTTTAATACATATGAGTTATTATTCATGCGGACTTTTCAGAACTTCTATTTTTTAATTGCTTTGCTCTTCTGGAGCTGTGCTAAGGATGAAAGCCGTCCCAATTCCTCACGTACGGTGATGGTATATATGGCGGCAAACAATAACCTAGCATCGGATGCCTATACGAATCTGAACCAGATGGAGGAGAGCTTTAAAGGTATTGATGGAAAATTGGTCGTCTATGCACGTATTTTTGGACAGACTCCCAAACTCTATGAGGTCGTGCAAGACAATGGGCCGGAGATCCGTAGCAAAGTGTTGAAGACCTATAATGAACATAACTCATCGGATCCAGCAGTAATGAAAATGGTCTTTGAGGATATGAAATCCCTCGCGCAAGCTGACTCTTACGGTGCCATCCTTTGGTCCCATGCAACGAACTGGGCTCCAGCTGATGCCTACGGAAAACCCAAGACACGTTCCTTTGGTGACGACAATTTCAAAAGTATGGATGTGCAGGTATTGAAGACTGCACTCCCAACGGAATTAGACTTTTTGATTTTTGACGCCTGTTCTATGGCTTCGGTAGAGGTACTCTACGAGTTGCGTAATGTGACCCCTTATATTCTAGCTTCCCCGACTGAGGTGTTGAGTGTAGGGATGCCGTACCATCAAATCAGTCCACACCTATTTAACAAAGATGTAAAACGAGGTCTTAGTGCTGTGGCTAAAGCCTATGTCGCTTATTACGAAACTAAAACGGGGCTGGAAAAATCGGCTTCATTCTCATTGGTAGCTACTGGGCCGTTGGCGAAAGTCGCGCAAGAAACCCGAAACTTGCTATCCAAGAATAGCTCATTTATCCCCAGGATAGATAGAAGAAAGATACAGCGTCTGGATATGGATCCTGCTTCGATTACTCCCGCTTTTGATTTTGTCGATATGTTGGAACAAAACTTTCCAGGCACTGAGTTAAGTGCATTGAAGAAGGCTGTGACTGAGGCTGTAGTATTTAAAGCCAATACATCACACTTTTTAGGCACACCGATCGTCGCATTTTCAGGATTATCCTGTTATATTCCCGTCAAGCTAGAATATCAACTTCGTCCATTCTATGAAACATTGGAATGGTCCCGCGATGCCGAGTTCTATCGTATGTTCTGGGAATAATACCACTACACACTTTCCTCGCCACCATTGCTGAGGAAAGTGTAACGACAAACCAACTAACAAGTTAAGTAGCACAAGACATTGTATTAAGTTCATCTGTCAATGCTTTTTAGATAAATAGTTTGTATTTAGTCTAAATAGTATTTACTTTTGACGGCATTATGTCAACGGCTAACTTAGATAATGGAGTATCGGAAATCAACCGCGATACGTTTCGTATGATCTACGATACGTATTGGAGTAAAGTCTACAGCTATGCAAAACGTATTTTAGAAGATGAACAGGGAGCAGAAGATGTCGTGCAACAGGTATTTGTAAGTCTATGGGAACGCCGGACGGAAATCCAAATCCAACACATAGAAGGGTACCTGATTCGGTCGGTAAAGTATGTATGTCTAAATCAATTGAAGAAAAGACAGCGCTATACCGATAGCGAGCAACTGACGGTAGATAGTAAGAAATCAGACCTAAGAACGGACGACAATATTCTGTATCAGGAATTGGAACGAACGATAGAGCGACTACTTGGCCCCTTCACCCAAAAATGCCAGGAGATGTTTCGCATGCGTTTTCAGGATGGCTTAGATAATCAGTCCATCGCTACACACTTTGATCTTTCTGAAAAAACAATTCGAAATAAGCTCTCAATAACCATCGGAGCAATCCGCGAAAAACTCAAAACAGCGGGGTATAAGTAATACAACAGCAAAAAAATATTTTAAAAATAAATCGGGACAATAGCAACCTTTCGCACACTATCTACTAAATGGCGAAAGATATGGATCAAGATTTATTAAAGCGATACCTAGAGAATACCTGTTCTGAAGAAGAACGGATACAAGTGGAGCACTGGCTGGAACCTACGGAAATAGACAGTTCAGAAATATCTGCTACAGAACCTCAAAGCATTGATCTAAAAGAACGCATCTGGTTCAACATCGAGGAAGAAATCAGTTGTCGTGAGTCTGCGAGAAGAAAGATTGTACAATGGACACGTTATGCAGTAGCAGCCTCTGTATTATTATTCATGACCCTATCCCGGGCAAACTGCCTATTTTTCACAACAGACTTGCAGTCCAATACCGTGCATATCGAACGAATTGAAATGTCTCAGGACGTAGATTTAGGTAATCAGCGTAGTTGTTTTTATAAGGTCTCGAATTTAAGTGACACCCCTATTCAATTGACGACCAAAAGCAATCGTGTATATACATTGAACAAACAGGAGACCTACCTCGCAGTACATTTAGAAGACCCTGGAGTCCTTGGAGACCCAATACTCGTCTTGTCCCCTGAGCAGGTAATGATGATGCCAGATGCGCCATTGGCCAATAAAATCGCGACCTATTTAAACTCAGAACTCCCTAAACCTACAACAAACTATTTATAGTATTCTTCCATGAAATCCAAAATTATTTTTGTTCTACTTTTTGTATTGGGATTAATCAGCCTCAGTGCCACCGCTCAAGAGAAACAAAGCCGAACTGTCTCCGGATATATTAAAGACAACTTTGGGCAAGCTGTAGCCAATGCCACTATTACGTTAGAAGACAGCAACAACGCTACACAGACAGATTACGATGGCTATTACAAACTGGAAAACTATCCGACCGATAAGCCTTCTTTCATCACCGTGAGAGCGATAGGCTATGTCAAGGAAAGAAAGCCTGTAGCCGCAGGTACAAAACATGTCATCTTAGATGTGCAATTGAAAGAAGACAGACAAGCGATTCAAGAGGTTTCAGTCATAGGCCAGAGTGAGAATGAGCGCCATATTCACGAAATTAGAAGATCTGGTTTTGATGTGAGTATCATCGACCTGAATCGCCATGCCAATGAAGCAGCAAATGTAACGCAGGTATTAAAAAGAGCAACCGGCGTGACCATACGGGAAGATGGTGGCCTGGGGTCCAACTTTGTATTCCGGATCAATGGGCTAGCGGCCAAGATATTCATCGATGGAATACCCATGGACAACTTCGGTTCTTCAATGAGCCTAAATAATATCCCGGTCAACATAGTCGATCGGGTGGAGGTATACAAAGGGGTAGTGCCTGCATTTTTGGGATCTGATGCCTTGGGAGGCGCTGTAAACATTATCACCAAACGAAGGGCGAGGCCATTTCTAGACTTCAGTTATACTTTTGGTTCATTCAATACGCACCAATCGGCTTTGGTAGGGACTTTTACAGATCCCAAAAGCAAGATTTCGGCCCGTCTTAATGCGTTCTATAATTACTCAGACAATGACTATATGATGTATTCCCAAGAGAAATATAATATCCAGCTCGAAAATACAATTAATGGAAAGCCCGATTCTATAGCAAAAGCAAGGCGATTTAATGACCGTTATAAATCGGCGATGGGACAACTGGAAGTAGGGGTAAGGGACAAATCCTGGGCGGACCAGTTTTACGTAGGACTGACTTATTCGCAAAACAACAAAGCAAACCAATTAGGTGCATCTATCAACTCCGTAAATGGCGGACAATGGGTCGAAAGTAACTATCTGATGCCTACAATAAGCTATAAGAAAAGTGACTTCTTAGTCAACAGATTATATGCGGATATCTATACCAGTTATAGTTTTGACACGCGACATGTGCAAGATACGGCTTCCTATAACTATGATTGGTCGGGCAAATGGACTTCTCGCTTTGGTGATTCTAAGCCAAACGAAAAGAGCCATATCAAGTATAAATTAGATAATTACCTGGCTCGCGTGAATCTAAACTATGATTTTGATGCAGAGCGTAAACAAAGTATTAATCTAAACTATAATTACAACAGTAATCGCCAGAAAGAGTTCGATATGATCAAAGGATACGATCACTCTGGATTACCATCCAATCTAGGGCGTCATATACTAGGGCTCTCCTGGCAAAACCAATGGTTTGACAAGCGTCTCTCTAATGTGTTGGCATTAAAGTACTATGGTCTAGCAGCAACAAAAGATATCGATGAACGCAAACCCACGGGACAAGGAGCAGTATCGGGAGATATCACACACTATAAAAAGAACTGGAATTTCTATAGCATAAGTGTAGCATCACGCTATCGTATTACAACTGATGGCGGGTGGAAACTATCGTACGAAAGAGCCTATAACCTCCCTAGTATGGAACAGCTCTTTGGAGATGGCCAGAATTATATGGGAAACTGGGACTTAAAGCCAGAGCGCAGCGATAATGTAAACACGGGTTTCTACTATAATACATTCTTGAATGAAAACAATTTCTTAAATATTGATGTGACAGGATTCTATAGGCTGGCCGCCGATTATATCAATACGCGAGTGGTGGGAAAAGATGGAAGTGATTACTTTCAATACTATAATATTCCTGGTGTAAAACTATATGGTTTTGCGGCAGAAGTGAAATATGGCTATAAAGACCTGCTCGCAGTGACTGTCAATGGTTCATACGACAAGGCCCTTGATAATAAAAAGTATACCGATGATACCAACCAACAGGTGAGCTTGAGCTATGGCTATCAAGTTCCGAACAGACCGTGGACCTATGGGAGTATGGATGTGAGCTTAATGCAAAATGATTGGTTTCAAAAAGGAAGCCGCGTACAGCTCTCTTATCTGGGGCAATATACCCATTGGTTCTACCTTAGCGAAGCTCATCTTGGATCACTGGCTTCTAAAGACCATATTCCATCCCAAACTATACACTCTGCTGTATTGAGCTACTCTTGGAGCCGAAACAAATATAATATCTCTTTTGAAGGACGTAATCTAACGGATGAAAGAGCGTATGATAATTTCAGATTGCAAAAGCCGGGTAGAGCATTCTATCTCAAACTAAGGCTCTCATTAATGTAACATTAAATTATAAGTATATATGAATATCAAACATTTATTAGCAACCTGCCTCGCGGCTACCGCTTTTTTTACGGCTTGTAAGGACTCTCCAAATACAACCGACCCAGACCCGATAGACCAAATGGGAAGCCTGTATAGCGTATGGGCAACTACTGAAAAAGGAAGTTATATATTAACTACAAGTAGCTTGATGAAAGACACTTTGCTTTCTCCAAAAGACAATAAAGGTATAGATATTACATCACATATGCCAGCAGCTTTTTATGCTATATATGCATACAATCATCATGGTAAGTTCTATTTATCAAATGACGGTAAGCGTTTTAGTCAGTTTGAAGTAATCAATGGTTCGCAATGGAAAGAAACAAACTCATTGTCTTTTGCAAACCCATTCTTTATGGGAAAAGTATTGGATAATATCAGTACTGCAGAAGAATTGGTACTGACTAAGACAGCAGGGACAACAAACAAGGAAAAAAATGTACTCGAGCAGCCTATATACTACATGAATACGAGGGATATGTCTATAAACAAGACGTTGAATGTAGAGATACCTATGATTAAGTACACGCCAAAACAAGCAAATGGCGAGAATGATGACCCTTACATTGTACCTACGAGTATGACGGTAAGAGGGGACAAGCTATTCGTGGGACATAAATACAGAAGTCATATCACGAAACTCGATATTATCGACACCGCCTATGTCTATGTATGTGACTATCCAAGTCTTGCCAATGGTAAAATCATAAAAGACCCTAGGGGTGGCTTTACAGCTGGTCATTGGGAAATCAACAAAACCACTTTTCTAGATGACAACAATGACTTGTATGTGATGACAAGACGCACCAACTCTTCAAGCTACGGCTTATTACGTATCAAAAACGGAGAGACTTCATTTGACCCGAATTATTTCTTTGACTTAAAAGATTATAATGTATTTAAGAACTCCTCTTCTTTAATACAGAAGCTAGGTGCAGGAAAAGCATACATCAGCCCCTACGTGTTGGATCCTGCCAACAAAAAGGTTATCGCCGATTTACGAATATTGATTGGAGGTGGCGAATCACGTACTACCATGAACTTTATGGAGAACGGCAAATTATATGATGTGTTCAAAACGGATGAATCTAAGTGGTATGTGTTTGAATATAATCCAGAAACCAACACCGTAAAACGTGGTGCGCAGATCGATCCAGGTGTGAACACAGTGTATCACGTTAATAAACTTAGGTAAAAAAACATTTTACTTTCTAATGCTTTAAGCTGCGTGCATTTATGGCGCGCGGCTTATCTTCAATAATTCCATAAAAATCAACCTATTATTATAACATGTCTGTACCAGCGAAAAAAAAGAAAGTATTGAGTTTCCGTTCGATAAATAACTTTCTACATCTATGGTTAGGCTTGATTTCGGGTGCAATCGTAGTCGTGGTATGCTTTACCGCCTGTCTATGGGTATTTCATGAAGAAATTACCGCATTAGTAATTCCCAAGAAGGAAAAGCAGTATGTGATGGCACGTCATGAATCATTATTATCTCCGTCACAGATTGTATCAATTGCAGACTCTTTATATCCTCGGGATTTCGTACGGGGGATTACCTATACCCGGGATGCTCCGGTATCTTTTACCATCAGAACCAATAGCGGTGACACGAGTCAGAAAGCCATTTCTCAAGTGCACTTGCTACACCCTTACACAGGGGCTTATCTCGGCCTCAAAACCGAGGACAATTCTGTAGAGGGGCTACGAAGGGAACGACTAGAGAAGTTTTTTGGCTGGGCATTGAAAGGACACCGTTTCTTGTGGTTATCGCGTGATATCGGTCGTCCTATTGTCAACTACGCGACACTGATATTCAGTATCACCCTATTTACTGGGTTGGTATGGTGGTATCCGAAAAAATGGACAAAGTCAACCCGGGATAAAAGTTTCAAGGTGAAGTGGAAAGCTGGGTGGAAGCGGCTAAACCTGGATCTACATAACGTATTTGGCTTCTACTCATTACTGCTTGTTTTGTTACTGGCCATTACCGGTATGTATTATGGTATAACCTGGTTCAACAAAGCACTGTATTGGTCGACTAACTGGGGTCAGACCCTGCCCGAACGTGTATCTGTACAGTCTGACAGCAGTAAAATGTATGCTTTAAGTGATTTCGGAAATGCATTTGATAAACAGATAGATGGGATACTGAAGCAATATAAAAACCCTTTCTATCTAAACATAACCTATCCGGATACTGCTAAAGCTGATGCAACAATCCAGGTCTATATCCGTAATGACATGGATAGACAATATAATAATCGCTATTACTCTTTTGACCGTTATACTGCTGAGTTTTTACCCAATAGCATTTCTCTTTTTAACAAGGATTTTTACGAACTAAGTGGAGGGGAAAAGTTCAGGCGTCCCAACTATGATATACATGTCGGTTCGATATGGGGGCTACCGACTAAGATTCTGGCCTTCTTTGTGACGATAATAGCAGGCTCGCTACCCATTACTGGATTCGTAATCTGGTATAATCGGAAATGGGGGAAGAAGAAAAAAAGCGTTAGGAGAGGAGGAACCTACCGGAATAGGGCGAATATCTCTGTTACAGAGACAAAGGCAGTCGCGCCTCGATTACGAAATGTACCTAGAAGTTAGTCCGGTACACACCTATGGTTTGATCTAGCACATAGGTAAGTTATTAAAAAGGTCGAATCATCAGGATTCGACCTTTCTATATTGTATCTACTCAATCTAGTACCTCGTGAGTAAAGCGATGTCACCGAGATCCTTCAATTGATTTTGTTGCGTAAATACTACACGTCCATTCTTGGACCGCACATTCCAGGCAATAGCGCTGACGATATCATAGTCAAGCGGTGAGCCATCTTGTTTGTCAATCAACTCGATATCCCGTTCGCCCACCTTCTTAGCAGCTTGCTGAAAGTCCTGATGAACAATTAGAAGCTCGCCATTGCCATCCAAAGCTGCCCGATATATCTCCTGTAAGTCAGTAAGCACACGACCCTGAGATACTCCCGCCATTAGGTGCTCTATAGCATGAGCACGTTCCTGATGTTGTATTTCAGCAACCTTGGACCATGCCTGCTTGGCCAACTCATGTGCTGATAGATCATTATAATCTATAGGGCTATGACCTAAGTAGATTTGCTTTTTGTCCGCGACCTGTTGTAATGTGGTATAGTTTTCTTCGAGGCTAATTACTAAAAAAGGAGTCCCAGTTTCATTGTACAGCTTTACGGCTCCTTTATCTACATGATTGAAATATTCTCGAACATGATTGTCTACTGTGCGCGCATCGCTCCTGCGCACTGCTTCGGGAATAAATAGGGGATTGTCGAAGGGAAATTCATCGTTCTTCACCTCGTTGACAACTTTGTCTTCCACAACGTCAAAAACCTGAGCGCCATGCTCCGATAGCACTAATACATAGTATTCAAAATTCCTATTGGCCATTTTCAATAGTGGAGCTATAGCGAATCGCTCGCCTACGGTCACACTATTCTTTTCCACAGACCAAGGTGAACGCACAATGGATAAAGTCTCCTTACTGATAAAAACATGTAAACTATCTAAGTTATAACGTACATCGATAAGGCTGGCTAATTCATCTAGTTTATCCAAAACCGGCTGTGCCTCCCGTTTTTCAAAATGCTGTAATACGGACTCCTTTGCTTCGCTAACGAGATTCTTTAATACAATGGTATCCTGAGCACTATCAGGATGAGTCCGATGGGTATTAAAAGATAGGGTTACGGAAATTTTAGACTGTTGCTCAGCTAGCTCGTTGAGCTGTTGTTGTAATGCCATAGGTAAAAAATTAATGGTAAATAGTATATATATAAGGAACAGTGTAGATTCAAAATTGTTTTGTGCTGCCGCGGTATACGAGGTAAGGTGATGGAATTTCGGAATTGGATTTCTAATCCAATTCTTAGATAGCATTAGATTTTTTTAATACGAACCGAAGTTAGAACTAGGCAACCTATATTTAACCTAAAATAATTAAAATAAGAAAGATATGGGATTTTTATGCGGTGTATTTAATTTGGGTGGAAGCGAGGTCATGCTGATACTAGTAGTTGCCTTATTTTTGTTTGGTGGAAAGAAATTACCAGAATTGGCACGGGGCCTCGGACAGGGTATCAGAGAGTTCAAAAGTGCGCAGGATGGCGTCAAAGAGGAAATAAAAAAACAAGTGGATACGCAAGAAAAGGCAGACTAACTCAACGACTACAAATTAATTTCACTAGCTTATATAAGCATCTTTTTAGGTGTAATAAACAAACATAGTTGACTTTTACTTCTATTTGTTGTTTATCGATATACGATTAAAAAGCAATCATTTACATATTTTACATCTATTAAGTGTAACATTCTAACCATCAAAAAGCACTATTAGTTTGACAAACAACCTAATACGTTATAGTGCTTATTTTTTTGAACCAAAACACGCACGTTTATGCATGTTTTGGTTTTTTAATTGCTTAGCTTAGCTCCAATTTTTAACCCAATCGCACCATATAATGAATGCAATTCGCAATTTGACCTGCGTACTTGTGTCTGTTTTTTCCTTACAGATAGGCTGGTCACAAACAACAACTCCTTCCAAAACTTGGCATCATGATAACAAAAATGCCAATCAGGCATGGGGAGTATCTACTGCCGATGCTTACAGTTGGCTTAAACATGAGAATATCAAGCTGAAACCTATCGTTGTCGCAGTAATCGATGGCGACTTAGACATAAACCACGAAGACCTAAAAGCGAGGTTGTGGCAAAACCCTAAAGCCAACACGAAACATTATCCCAATGCAAATCATGGATGGAACTATCTAGGGACAAAAGACGGTGCTTTGATTACCAAGGTTGGCACAGAGTCTTTTAGGGAATACAAACGACTTCGTCCTAAATATGAAGGCAAAAAGCGGGATAACTTCACTAAAGCTGAAGATATTAAAGAATTTGAGTACTTCCTGTCTGTAAAAGCAGATTCAAAAGTTCAAGGATATCTTAATTTCTTTCCTTATATCAAATTAACCTATGAGGCGTACCAGCTTACCGATTCTCTGTTAGCATTGTCATCTACAAACCACAATTCTATTCCATTGAAAGAAGTTGCAAACTTAAAAAATGCGGATACGCTAAAACAGCAATATATAGATGCCGCTGTACGATCCAGTTATAAATTTGCTGATACAACCTCTTGGGGACTTATTTATGACTATCAAAAGAATGAATACTTCACTGCTATAAAACGCATTGAAAGCTTAAACAACACTTCAAATCCTAGAGACAGTATAGGTGATAATCAAAGGAATATCAAAGATAAGTACTATGGAAACAACCAACTGGTTGATTCAAACAGTTATCATGGCACATTTGTAGCTGGACTTATCGCCGCAGCTCGCAATAATGGTATAGGAGTAGATGGAATTGCTGATAATGCCCTTCTTATGGGGATTCGCGCAGTACCTGATGGTGACGAGTTTGATAAAGATGTTGCCCTGGCAATCCGTTTTGCTGTGGATCATGGAGCGAATATTATCAACATGAGTTTTGGAAAGTACTTTTCACCGGATTCAAAATGGGTAACTGATGCGCTTCACTATGCCTTAAAGAAAAACGTACTCGTTGTACAGGCCGCTGGAAATGATGCAAAAGACCTTAATGTGGTGGCAAAATATCCTCAAGGCCCAGCCATCACGAACAAAAAACAGGACTCTTATCTTATCGTTGGTGCGTCCACTCCAACAGGAAGCCGTGCTAAGTTCTCTAATTTCGGCAGTGAGAAGGTACACGTGTTTGCACCTGGCGATAAAGTTACTTCAACGATGACAGGTAATGAATATAACACTGCAAGTGGCACCTCTTTTTCAGCGCCTATTGTCTCAGGAATAGGAGCAGTCGTATGGGGAGCGTATCCCAAACTAAAAGCATACGAAGTTGCTGAAATCATAAAACTATCAGCACAACACAACAGCACGCAGGAACTGGCAGAACAAGCTATTGTACCAGGTGTAGCTAATCTATTGGACGCACTTAAAATTGCAAAAGAGTATGTGGAAAAATAGCATTCTTTTCACAAGCTTGGCTATCTTGAGCCAAGCTTGGGCTCAAGAGCCACCTTCACCATTCCGATATGAATCTGCCGGCTCTCTCGTACTGAACTCGAGCTTAAATCTAGATTGGTATGAAAACACTTTTTACTACCGTTGGGAAACCCCCAATGGTACTTCTTTTTATAGAGGAAATGTAGCGCAAAAGAGTCCGGAATTACTGTTTAGTGAAGGGGATGTAAAATCGGCACTGGAGAAAAGTGGTGTTACTGACCTAAAAAACTGGAAATTGTATCGGGCAGAACCCTTCAATAGAAAGAATACGGTCAAGTTTAGTTATAAAGGAACGGATTACCTCTATGACTGGAAGAAGAAAGCGCTAAACAAGTTTGAAACTCCTAAAAAGAATGCCCCATCTTTATCAAACTCACGTAAAACTGCAGCTCCTTATTGGCAAAAATTCAACGCGGACAACTCGATGTACATTTTTGCCAAAGGCAATCAATTATATCTACAGCGGAGTGAAGGAACGGCGGCTGTCCGTCTAACAGATGATGGAGTAGCGGATTTCTCCTTTAATACTTCATCTTTAGGGGCTCAAGACACAAGTAAGCAAGGAAACACGAATGCTATCTGGGCAGGTGATTACATCGTTTCTTGGCGTGAAGATAAACGAATGGTGAATGAAATGAGTGTTATAAACAGCCTTCAACAACCTGCTCCAGTAACCAAGACATATAAATTCCCCATGCCTGGAGATGCCGAAACCTCCAAGTTCGCGATAGAAATCTGGAATTCAAAAACACTAAAGAAGACCACGGTAGATATTGTAACGGAGAAAGACCAACGAGTGATATTGCCCGGACAGTTGGTAAATGGAAGAACTTACCTTTTTGCGCCGCGTCTTGGAGCTGACAGCGAAGGAGTTTATTTTTTGCGTAGAAATAGACGTAACGATATCATCGAATTGTGTCGTTTGAATTTTTCTTCTGCAAAAGTAGAAGTGCTGATTAAGGACAAAACGACACCTCATTTGAATGAGCAACTATTTAGCGTCCATATATTGGATAAAACAAAGGATATCCTTTTCTGGTCTGAACGGACGGGATATGGTAAATATTATCGATACGACCTTTCTGGAAAGTTGTTGAATAGGGTAGGTCCTGCCGGCGATTATGTTGCGGGGGGAATACACTACCTAGATACGGCATCGAATGCATTATTTATAGATGTATATGGTTTTGAGAAAAACAACAACCCTTATCTAAAGCAATATCTCAGAGCGAATTTGAATAGCGAAACCGGGAAGTTGCTTACGAAAACACCTGGTGTGCAACATAGCATTACGCTATCGGACAACAAACGTTACTTTTTAAATCAGTATTCTTCTATAGGTAAAGCGGGCGGATATGAGCTCAGAGATACGTCAGGGAGATTGGTTATGAATATAGGTGAAGCGGATATGAGCAAACTGCTTGGTACAGGATGGAAAGCGCCAGAGCAGGTTAAGGTATTGGCAGCTGATGCTGAGACAGAGTTGTACGGCTTGATATATACACCTCGAAACTTCGATCCGACTAAGAAATATCCAGTAATAGCATCAGTCTACCCAGGTCCACAAGACGATTTTGTGCCGCATAGTTTTATTGTTGATGACAACTATCATCAAAGCTTTGCTGATTTGGGGTATGTCATCGTGCAATTACCTTCACGTGGTTCTTCTCCATACAGAGGATTAAAATTCCATAGCTATAGCTACGGAAATATGCGTGACTATGCATTAGCAGATAATAAAATCACTTTGGAGTCTTTGGCTAAAGACAGGCCTTATATGGATCTTGATAAAGTCGGGATATTCGGACATTCCGGAGGAGGATTTATGTCTGCTACCGCTATCTTAACCTACCCCAAATTCTATAAAGTAGCTGTAGCTGCATCTGGAAACTATGACCCTAATATATACACACAATGGTGGGGCGAGACCTATCATGGACTGAGTCCTGACGGTAAGAAGGCGTATATACCGACAGCTGTAGAGCTGGCTGCAAACCTAGAAGGAAAACTACTTTTAATAACTGGTGATGTAGATATTAACGTACATCCTGCCAACACTTTTAGACTAGCTGACGCATTAATAAAAGCTAATAAATATTTTGATATGATGGTGCTCCCGGGGAAAGATCACGGTTTAGGAGATGCTTACTATCAAAATTTGATTCATAATTACTTTAAAAACCATTTAACTACAAAGAATGAAGGAGAGTAGCCAAAAAAGGGGCTATCCTAGTAAACTTATGGCTCTGCTGCTGTGGGGATCGGTCGCTCAGATCGGAACTGGAATTACTTATGCTCAAGAAAACAGTGCGGTTGTACAGAAACAACAGATCACTGTGAAAGGAAAAGTCGTAGATGAATACGACAATGCAATACCTGGAGCAACCATTACGGTGCTTGGTAGCAATCAGCAATTAGTTGCTGATACGGAAGGAAACTTTAACGTAACAGTAGCGAAAGGAACTAAGCTACGTGTATCATTTGTCACCATGGTACCTGTAGAAGTTACTGTCGCTTCTGAGAAAACGCTTAAAGTTAGATTACAATCTTACGATATCAATATCGGGGAGGTCGTCGTAACAGGATATGGGCAAACTACAACTAGACGGACTACAGGCTCCGTGGCTGTTGTAGATGGCGACAAACTGAAAGATCAACCCTTATTCAATGTCGACAAATTATTACAGGGTAAGGTAGCCGGGGTTAGCATAAAATCGGTTTCGGGACGACCTGGAGAAAGTGCACAGGTACGTATACGTGGCGCCAACACCATTACAGGAAATGCGGAACCGCTATGGGTGGTAGACGGCGTACCTTTGCAAAAGGATATCCCAACCATTTCCTCATCACAGATTAAAAACGGTGATTTTAACACTATTTTCTCCGGGGGGCTTGCTGGCATCAATGCCAACGACATCGAGAGTGTTACGGTATTGAAAGATGCTTCGGCGGCAGCAATCTACGGTTCGCGTGCAGCGGGAGGGGTTATCGTTGTGACAACCAAACGCGGTAAAGCGGGACGGATGCAGACGAGCTACTCGAACTACTTCTCGGCGAATGCCCGTCCACAACGCATGATGGATCTGATGAATTCGGAAGAGAAAATTGCTTGGGAAGAAGAGCTATGGAGACGTTTCTCGAAAACTGAATTTGAAAAGAACGGACAGTATCCAGTAATCGGTTTGGTAGGTGCGGTTCGAGCAGGTAAAGGAGAATACAAAGGGTTATCTAGATCTCAGCAAGACGAGATATTGGAAGAAGCAGCCTCGCACACAACCAACTGGTTTGACGAGCTTTTTCAGAACTCGTTATCACAAAGCCATTACTTAAGTATGTCTGGCGGTAATGAACGAAACAGGTATTACATATCCACAGGTTATGGCACAAATAATGGTTTGGTAAAGAAGACTTCACACGATCGCTATAATCTATCGGCAAAGATTGATATCACACCAAATGATCGCTTGTCTATTGGCCTAAATACAGATCTTGCTGCTCAGACCTCCAAAGAGCCTTCGGTAGGGCAAGATCTATTCAAATACGCTTATTTTGCAAATCCTTACGAGCGAGCTTACAATACAGATGGGTCATACCGCGGAGACAGAACTTTCTATAGTCTAAAAGAAAATAATGGCGGTGGGTTTGAGCTTAAAACACCTCCTAATGGCTATAATATCTTAAGGGAAATTGACGAAACGTACGGAAAAACAGATAACTACTCTGGAACTATTACGGCTAATGTAGGGTATAAAATCATAGACTTATTGCGTTTTTCTGGAATTGCTTCATATTCGTATACGAACAACCAATCAGATAATATCAACGGTCGTTACACGGGAGCAGCATTCAGTGATCGTCTTTATTTTGATTCCTATCCGTCGAAGCGTCAATACGGCTCTATAACACAGACTTCATCCAATAACTCGAGTTATATGCTAAGAGGACAATTTGAAGTTGGCAATTTCTTAAAAGGCAAACACTATATATCTGCTTTAGCAGGTACAGAAATCCGTTCACAACGTGCCAAATCTATTTTCGCAAAGCGCTATGGCTACGATGAGGTAACTGGTAATTCATCAATGCCTGTACCACCTGCACCAATAGGGAACGACAAGGTGGATTATAATGGCTACATCTCCTATGCAGCAATGGTAGACGGCCTATCTGGACAAAACCGCCAGGAAGATGCATTTGCTTCGTTTTATGTTTCGGCAGATTATAGCTATGATCGTAAATATACGTTAAGTGTAACAGGACGTACCGATGGGTCAAACAACTTTGGCTCCGACCAACAATTCAACCCGACTTGGTCCGCAGGTTTAGCCTGGAATATCGATCAGGAAGATTTCTTTGAGTCTCTTTCTTCTGTATTCAGTAGACTAAGTCTAAAAGCAGCAACAGGTTATACAGGAAACATCAACCGTACGGTATACCCACAGTTGATCATGGACTACCTGCCAACTTTCCGTAAATCAGAAGATGATTACTATAGAATGGGGCGGATAGGTAATGCTCCTAACCGTAACCTTCGCTGGGAAAAAACACAAGATTATAAGATCGCTTTAGATTTCGGACTTTTCAAAAACCGTATTACAGGTTTGGTCGAATACTATCAAAGAAATAGCAGAGATTTGGTTACGGATCTAAGAGTGGCATCTACAACAGGTTTTAGATCACAGAAATTCAACACCTCTTCTGTAGAGAATTCGGGATTGGAGCTAACTCTTGGCGGCACGATAATAAAGAAAGAAGATCTTACCTGGACTATATCTACGAACGTAGCATACAACCAAAACAGGCTAACAAAGTATAGTACTGCATCAGGTACAATTAGTGGAACTTCTAGTGAACAGATTGGATATCCATTGAATAGTATTTTGTCGGGCAAGATCCTAGGAATAGATCCAGGAACAGGTATCTATCGTTATGCATTGCGCCCTGATGCTATGGTTATGTCATTTAATGATTTACGTGACCCTAATAATTACGTCTTCTACTTAGGTACGAGCACAGCTCCGGTGACTGGTGGTTTTAGTACGAGTGTGCAGTATAAAGACTGGTCTCTTGGCTTAGGGGGTAACTTTAGCTTCGGCAACAAAATCGTAGACGAAATTAATACACCAACGAATTACAGTAGTATAGAAAATAAAGGATCAGGTACGCGAGAAAGCATCCCAACGAGTTATAATGACTTGTATGTACATCAATTGAATGTCACTCGCGATAGAGCTAACGTATGGACAGAGGATAATCCGATAACAGATGGATACCCGCGCCTTATCGATTATTATGGACCTGCACTAGGTTTAGACCAGACTAATCCTACAGGTAGTAGCATCACAAAAGCATCTATGCTGAAGAACGTGTCTTATGTCCGTTTCGGGTCGGTGCATGTTGGTTATAATTTCAAAGAGGCTTTATTGAAAAAAATAAAGCTTAGCAGCGCGGGATTAAATTTCTCGGCCAGTAACTTATTTACGATTACAAACTATGACGGAATAGATCCAGAGACACCTGGAGCTGTGTATCCATTGACTCGCTCATTCTCGTTTGGTTTAAATATTGGGTTTTAATCATGAAAAAGATTTTTATTATAGCTTTTATAACATTGGGGCTAGGCAGTTGTACCAAGTACCTTGATGTAAAAACATACGGCAAAGCTGTTCCTGAAACATCAGAAGAGTTTTCTGCATTGTTGCATACGCATCTTAACGAAATTGATTACGGTGGAAACCATGCCTTACTGGAAAACGTGGGTGCATTGTTGGATATTGAGGTCATTACAGATAACTTTTCTTTACCGTTGACCTTGTCAGGTGGTCGTAACTTACCGAAGTATATCGGATCTTCATTAAACGGGAAGCAAAGACGATATGAAAACTTGTACGAGGTAATCCGTGACGCTAATATTATTATCAACAATATGAAATCTGTCACTGGGCAAAAAGATAGAAATGTCTTGGGTACAGCACATTCGTTAAGAGCAGTGGCTTATTACTATCTATTGAGAGAATATTGCGAACCGTATACAACAGATGACAAACAGGGGCTACCTATTGTTAGAGACTTTGATATGGAGGAACGTCCTGCACGATCTAGCTATGGACAGACTGTAGCTTTCATCGCAGATGAGTTTGAGAAAGCACTAACTTATGGTGTCAAGGACGAGATTTATCGTTATACAGCCGATGTCACCAAAGCATATCAAGCTCGATTTTATTTTTGGATAAGAGATTGGGAAAAGGCCTCAGTTTTGGCCAAAGATATTGTAGACAAATATCCATTAGTAAAGGGAAAAGAGTACATTGATATGATACAGAGTAAGCACACGAAGTTGAAAAACGTACTATTGAAATCCTACCTCTATGCGGGGGCAAATGATCAAGAGAACATCAAAGAACAAGAGGCTAGCACACAAAGACCTTTAAGTAAGTCGTTTGCGGATCTTTTTGTGGAAAAGGAAAAAGATGTTCGATATGAATTATCATTCGATAAAAAAAGGATTAACAACAAGGTATTTAATGGTAAAGTGCGCTCAGCCGAATTTCAATTGATATTGGCTGAATCCTATGCACATTTAGGAAAGGAAGATCTTGCGTTACAAGCAATCAATAAGCTACGAGCGCACCGAATCGAGGATAATGTAGACTTGACAACAGCTACTTTACCAGCAGTAGACGCAAAGTCTTTGATAACTGTAGATGCAGAAGGAAAGCCCGTTTCAAAATTGATAAACTTGATCCTTAACGAAAGACGAAAAGAACTGTATGCCGAGGGAGACCGCTTTTTTGAATTGAAGCGTAACGGACGACCTGAGTTTTGGTCGGCAGATAATGGTCTTAAATATACAACATATAAATACATGTATACCTTTCCTTTGCCGAGAGTTGACATGGAAGTTGTATCAGGTTTAGTACAAAATGAAGGCTACAAATTGTAATACGATGAAACTTATATATACATTAATCAGTACGATACTTATCCTTTTAGCGATCACGTCTTGTAAAAAGCTAGACGAAGTGTCGCCAAGAGTAGAGACAGGAATTATCCGAGACTATAATTTACCCAAACCTACTGTCTTAACGGAAGATGAGCGTAGCCTAGTAGAAAAGGAACGTTTAGAGTATGGAGCACTTACAACAGAATAAATAGCATGAGAAATAATATTAGAATTATTTTTATGATTTTATTGTCCTTTATCGCAATATCTTGTATCAAAAAGGATGATTATAAGCTGATGACCGTAATTGGTCTTACTCAAGAGTCATATGGCATAGATCGAAATAATGAAACAACGCTTACTGTTTTAGCCAACAGCCCCGTAAATGGAGACGTTCGTTTTGTAATAGCTGGAGATCTAAAAGAAGGAATCGATTATGAATTAGTAAATAAAACATTCTCTTTTACGAATACGACAGCAGCATATGTGAAAATTAAGTTTTTGAAAGAAGTTCCTCAGGAGGCTACCTTAGATATTTTGTTACTCCCTGTGGATTTTGGCACCTTGGCATTATCTAAAGCTAAGATTGGTCTGAACCTAGGAGAAGCTGTTATCTATACATTCGACCAAAACAAATATGAAGTGAGTGAAACAGGAGAGATAGCAGTTACACTAAGCACTGTGATCGGTACATTTTCGAATGAAATGCCTATGACACTGGAGGTAGAAGTCGATACAAAGAGGTCTACTGCTAAAGAAGGACTACATTTTAGCTTCTCAGAAGGAAGTAAAATTACTGTTCCTCAAAGAAGAAGCAAGGGAACGATGAAGATTAAACTGTTAAAAGAAGAAGCAGGGAAGAATAAGATTGTCTTACGATTGAAGAATCTGCCTAAGGGATTTTATCCAGGTAACTATGATGAGACCGAGGTCAGTCTCGTTTCGACGACATTTGAGCGATTAACTGGGTCTTGGAAATATGTAGCTTTCACTACTTATGACTATTTAGATCTAAATACATCATGGGCTGATGATCCGTCCAAACTACCAGTAAATAATTCAGCGGCTGACGTACTTACATTTGATCACAATGAGTTGTCTGTATCTCTTTCTGGTAATATGAAAAATTATTTTAGGGATACCGAATTGGTGAAAAAAGCAGATGTAATTCAGATGTTGATAGAAGCTCCTGGATTCCCTCCTCCTAGGGTAAATGTGATGATGACAGAGGGCAAGGCGAATGTAACATTCTCTGCTACTAAAGAGGTGGTACGTAACGCTCAGATAGGATTTCGTATTACTACAATAAATGGGAAAGAATACCTTGAGGTAACGATAGGTGATTTCGAACCAGTAGACTTTTTACAGAATACCTACGAAATGGTAAAAGATTGGGGATCAAATCCTATTATGGCAGACTACCCAATTCGTTATCGTTTTGAACGTATAAAGTAAAATACGATTTTGTTCTAAAAATAGCTTAAAAAAGCGGAGTCTCTATTGGGGCTCCGCTTTTTTAATGTCCGTTACAAAATCAGGCTTATACCATCTTTGGCTCCCGAGCCGCCTTATATATCCCCGTAATGCCTAAGACTATTAACTCAACTCTTTCTGGCTATTTGCACGCTCTTGCTTGAAGGTCGTATAATCACAACCATATTTGTAATTAGCACAACCAAACATTTTGGAAACTCCAGTTCTACCAGATATATCCTTTATGAAACGTAGTTCGCCGTCACAATGCGGACAATGAGCTTGGGAAAGGGGAGTTCCCACATAATCGGTATACAATTCCCGAAGGAAATTAGATTGTCTATTCTTATCTGCTAAAAAATAAATTCGTTCCTTAGCCCGTGTCATTGCAACATAGAACGCTCGACGTTCTTCACCATTAGCATACTCATCTTCCCCGGTGAGCAGTAGTTTCAGAATGCTATCGTCGCTCAATCCAGCAGGAAAACCATACTTCCCTGTCTCACAATTCACCAAAATTACCACGTCAAACTCTAAACCCTTAGAATTATGCACCGTATAGAAATCGATACGCTCCTTCAATTGCAGTTGATTGTTACGAACGGTATTGCCATGACTATCCACCTGGATATCTCGCAAAATCGTATGGACTAATAAACAAGACTTCTTTGTTTCAACCAAGATGCTAGCTGTAGATTCAAACTGCCTTATATCATGCTGATAGCGACCTAGTATACCTATTTTTTTATTTAGTATTCCATCACCATACTCCTGAAATAGCTTCTGTAATATCTGAAGCAGTGTTTCATTAATAGCGACACCGTTTTTCTTACTATAATCAAAAAAGACCTTTGTTTTCTGTTCCTTTCCACTACGCAATGCTTTCTGAATCTGACTAGGATTCTTAAGAATGAAACCCGACGAGATACTAAGCAAAGGATTAGAAAACCGATATGTTGTTTCAATCTTCTTAATAAGTGTATATCCAAAATAATCCTCAAATCTCTTAAACAAAGTAAGGTCACTGCCGGAGAAGCGATAGATAGATAGATAGATTGCCAATCATCTCCAACCGCAAACAGCCTACAATAAGACTGCCGTTTCAATTCCTGCAGTAAGCTATAGCGGTTTATCGAAATATCCTGAAACTCGTCTACAATAATATATTTATAACAATGCAGATAAGTGCCTTTAGTTACCTCCAGCGTAGCCTGATTAATCAAGTCATTAAAGTCTAATTTCTTAGAATCTTTCAATCCTTTTTCATAACCATTGTATATTTGCTTAACGATATTTAGCAGGTCTACATTCCTATCTATTAATTCAGAATCCGCCTTAAAAGTAACCTTATTTCTCTTTACTATCTCTTTAAAGCTTGTACTGTTCGATTTAAAGAGATTAATAAATGTATTCCCCAACTTAAGTACGGCATCTATTTCCCTTCCATAAGCTTCTTCCAACAGTCGATAGACTTCGTTATTTGATTTTCTAACCAAGTGAACCCCATATTCTTGAAGATGCGCGATTAGATTTTCCTCCACTGTTTTGTCGCTAAACTCAAAACTATAAGATTGTATCGATTTGGTCCGGTTAGCAAGGTGTAGATTCTGTTTCCACTCTACCAGCTGTTGATAATCGCATCCTATAGTTTGACTTTCAAAAAATCTCGGGTTGCCATCAGGCCTGGATAATGAATGATGGTCAAGGAAAATGATATGCTCTTTCGGATTAGGACAGGACTTAATACTATCCTCGTCATATCCATTGATGTATATACTAAAGGTCGGCCTATAATTATTTTTGTACTTACTGCAGGTTCCAGTATGTTTTATATTCTCGAGATACGGATAGCTTGCTTGATAAGAGTAGGAGAGGCCATGAAGGAATAAAAAGTTGGCGATATAGCAATGCTCCCCATCCTTGGTGACACGGATAGTTCCTTTGGACTGTTTATTTACAAAGTACCTACGCTTACTCAACATATCCTTAATCGACTCAAAATCGCTATCCTTCAAAAATTGTATATAATCTGCATAGGATTCAAAATCGTTCTCATTTTTAATGGGGCGCAAGCCGTTCAGTACAAAATCGTTGAATGACGCTAAATAGTTTTGGTTCTGAATCAGCTGTTGATGAACCTCTACAATAAGTGAATCGGCTTCATTCGGAGCGATTACTTGAGGTTCTTTACCCTTACTTTTCAAAATATGGTACCCTAAGGCGTGGAATGTTCTACAATCTATTCCTAATTGTCCGCTTTTCTCTTTCAAATCATCTACGTTCTTTTTTGCAAAAGACAGCACAAGGATTTCATCTGGCTTGGCCAGTTTTTTGTGTAGAAGATATTTAACCTTACCCAACACTGTAGTTGTCTTTCCACAACCTGCACCAGCAATAACAAGCGTATTATCATCATTAGATACAATTGCGTCCACCTGTTGCGTATCCAAAGGATGGTCAAACAGAGTACCAAAATAACCCGCTAATCTGATCTTCTCACTCTCGATATACGCGTTGTTATGTGTTTCCCTTAAGCTATTTGCGTTGCTCTTATAATACACAATCGCATGATATGCCTCGTGTAGACTTGAATCCATCTCATGATCTTTTGGGATAGTATAAGTTGGAAGCTGTTGGCTTATAAAGCTCAGCTTATTATCCAACGTCGTCCATGAACAATATTCTGCTTCAAACGGAAGTACCGTATTAAATATATGATTGATTTGTGTTTTATAGGTATTCAGATACTCGGCATAGCCCATTCTATCTGCCTCATTCTCCTCGTATTTCTGTTTGTTTTTTAAATAATTATACCTTATGACTAAAGCGCCAAGGCTAATAATAATCGCTATCAGAATACCAGAGAATGTGACCATGAAGACTTATGTGTGGAGCGAATATACAATATTCACTCAATTTTAAGCTCCTTTGTATTCAGGTGTGGAAAACTATAACAACTACAACGTCTCTTTACCCCTTGCATATTGAGATACCCAGGGAATGTCGACCTTTAGCTCATGGGCGAACTGAAGAACAAGGTGAGGATTTTGTAGAAAACCTCTGCCTATAAGTATAATATCCGCCTGATTCTGTTCGATAATTTGCTCCGCTTGCTTTGCATTCTTTATTAGACCTACTGTCCCTGTAAGTAGCCCAGTATCTTCTTTAATCCGTTGCGCAAAGGGAACCTGATAGTTCTCTTTAACCGTAATTTCCTGATGTCTCACTGCTCCACCCGAAGAAACGTCAACAACTTCAACTCCCATTGTTTTCATAATTTTAACAAGCTCTACAGACTCTTCTAGGTTCCATCCACCTTCTGCCCAGTCCGTAGCAGAAATCCGCACCCATAGTGAGCGATTTTCCATGGCAGGCCATATAGCAGTGATAATATCAAGGAGAAAACGTATCCTATTCTCAAACGAACCTCCATACTCGTCTGTACGTTGATTAGTAAGCGGAGACAGAAATTGATGGATAAGATACCCATGAGCGGCGTGCAATTCTATCACATCATAACCAATCTCTATTGCGCGTACAGTTGCTAAACGGAATGCATCTATTATTTTCTTGATTTCGACGATATCCAGCGCAATGGGTGGATTTTCTTGCGGATAGTAGGGTATAGGAGAAGGTGCTACCGTCTGCCACCCGTTTGGTTCATCCGGAGCTATCTGAGCACGGCTAATCCATGGTTTGTCGGTTGAAGCCTTACGTCCTGCATGTGCCAACTGTATACCGATGAGGCCTCCCTGACCGTGCACAAAGTCTACTATATCCTTTAGCGGAGCCATATGCTCATCTTTCCATAAGCCTAAATCACCATAAGAAATACGTCCTTCAGCAACTACTGATGTCGCTTCCTGGATTATCAATCCTGCTTTTGCAATTGCAAATTGTCCCAAGTGCACGAGGTGCCAATGGGTAGCGAAACCGTCTAATGCTGAATATTGACACATAGGAGAGACCACCAATCTGTTGGAGAGGGTTTGATGTCTTAATGCTAGAGGGGAGAATAGTAAACTCATATTTATAAAAATAAGCTATTTTGATTAGACTAGGGAAGTCTCACCTCAAAAAAAAACTATGAGCTTAAAATAGTGTACATTCTTCAAAATAAAAGAATAATTTGGCTCTACAATAGACCATCTTGTTATTCTAATACATCTTTTTTATACCAATTACTATCCAAAAGTGGGTATATTGATGAACTCTAAATAATTAAAGCATCATTTATGATGTTATATATAAGTTATTAATTTTGAGTCTTATCTTTGATAGGATATTACCACTTCATTAATATGGAAGAAAAAGCAGAAAACAAGAAAGTTGGGATTAAGGAAATCGCCAAACTAGCGAATGTATCCATCGCTACTGTAGATAGGGTCCTTAACAACAGGAAGGATGTTTCGGACAAAACAAGGGCCAAGGTTCAAGCAATTATAAAGGAGCACAACTATCAGCCCAATCTTTACGCGCGAGCACTTTCTGTAAAGAACAATCTGAGCTTTGCTGTTTTGATTCCCAAGACATCCTCACAGACCGGTTATTGGGATCTATGCCTCAAAGGAATAAAACAAGGCATTGAAGAGTTTAGTACTTTTGGAATAAGTATAGATATTTTCTTGTACGACCAGGAGGATGTACGGACATTTTTAAAAATGTCCGAAGATGTTTTGTCTCGAAACTTTAACGCTGTCGTCATTGCGCCTATCTTTATTACAGAAACAACCCGCTTTGTCGAAGAATGCAAAAAACGTAGGATAGAAAGTATATTTGTCAATTCCGATATTAAGGGTTGTTCTTCACTTGGCTACATCGGTCCCGACCTCTATAGCACAGGACGACTTGCCGCCAATCTTACTTCTTACTTAGTACCCGCAAATTCGAAAGTACTTATTCTAAATATTGCGCGTGGCTTGCAAAACTATGCCTACCTGAATACCAAAATTGAAGGATATACCGATTATCTTAATAAATTAGATAGAAGCTTCGAAATATTGAACATAGATATCCCGTCCAATAATTATGAAGAAATCGCGATAGATCTGTTGAGACATGTAAACAATATCGAACCAGACTTAATCTTTGTCACCAATTCTCGTGTTTCTGTTGTAGGCCGCTTTTTTGACGAATATAGAAATATAAAAAAACCACATATTATTGGTTTTGATTTCCTAACTGAAAATGTGGATTTTCTAGCTAATGGGATGGTCGATTTTTTAATTTGCCAAAGACCAGACAAACAGGGATATCTAGCGCTCAACTACCTTTACAGACATTTTCTATTAAAAGACGTAAAAGAGAACTTCAAACCTATGCCTATTGATATACTCACGGTAGAGAACTATTTATTCTACGAAAATTAAAAATAAATTGGAGGATGTCCTTTCTTTTCATATATTTAAGCTCTATATCCAATATGTAAATCATTACTTCTTTAAGTATGGCACAGAATCTATATTTATGTACGGTTAATTTAATCAGTAATCATTATTTGGGGCGTTTTTCCATTTTTTTTACCAACATCTCGTTAACGTTACCGAAATGATTGATCAAAGCACCGTCCCAAGGAACAGTTATTACGTCTAAAGCAGATTCTAACCTATTTTTATAAGAGATAAAGAAAGAGTATAACCCAGTAAAACCTAGAACAATGCAAGCACTAACCAGACCGATAAAACTAATTTTTCTGATTGCGTATGTAATTTCCCTGAATTCCTGTAACCCAGGCAACGGTGGAAAAATAATAGATTATGTCAAGGTTTCAGATCAAACATATTTGTCTGTAACCGAAATCGTCGATGGCCTTGATGTTCCTTGGGACATGCAATATAACCCTACGACCAATTCGATATTTTTCACCCAGATAAAAGGAAAACTTGCCGAATTAGACTTAGAGACAAACAAAGTTAAAGAACTATATCAAGTACCAAATGTATATCATCACCGAACTTCGGGCTTGCTAGGTCTAGCGATTCATCCGGACTTCAGCACCAAACCCTATCTTTATATATGCCATACCACTAAGGAACAAGACTCCTTATTCAGCGAGCTAAGACGTTTGGAGCTAAAAGACGGAAAAGTTGTAGCCAACCACTTACTTCTCAAAATACCAGGAGGGTCGGGGCATAATGGATCTAGATTAGCTTTTGATAACCATAGGATATTATATTGGGCTACCGGTGATATACATTCCATGACCCATGCTCAAGATTCCACTACACTCAATGGAAAAATCCTGCGTATGAACGACGATGGCACTATTCCGAAAGACAATCCAATAGAGAACTCTTATGTATATGCATGGGGCTTTCGGAATATGCAAGGCATGACCTTTACATCTAACGGAAATCTTCTGACATCCGAGCATGGTGATGCCATTGAGGACGAAATCAATTGGATACGACCATTACACAACTACGGCTGGATACAGATTGAAGGCTACCATGATACGCCTGAAGAGATTGAAATAGCTCGAAAAAGTCCTCGTACCGAACCTATAAAAGCTTGGACACCTGTCGTCGCACCTGCAGCTTTAAAATACTATAGTTTTACTCAAGTGCCAGAATGGAATAATAGCCTTTTATTAGGCACATTGAAAGACCAGTCTTTTAGGATACTAAAACTCAACAACAAACAGAATCAAATACTTGAAGAAGATGTCTTTTTAAAAGACAAATATGGCAGAATTAGAGCTATTACCGTAGACAAAAAAGGGAATATATATATTTCTACAAGCAATAGAGACTGGAAACCCCAAGTGAAATTCCCACTAGAGACCGATGACCGAATCCTAAAGCTCTCCAGAGTCGACTATAAACCTACATCATTCATCAGCAAAGAACCAAAGCAGGATAACGAGAAGATGGATGCAAAGACCCTTTATCAATCCTACTGCGCATCATGCCATAAAGCCGATGCCAAAGGCACAGCCGGTAGTTTTCCCTCATTGATCCAGTCGAACATAGTGGCCAACGACAAAAACTTCATTCACACGATACTGAACGGGTTGACCACGACCACAGCAAATGGACAGCTTGTATACGATTTACCGATGCCTTCCTTCTCCTTTTTAACGGATGCTCAAATAGCCGATGTAGCTAACTATATCCGGACAAAAACCACAATCAAAAATCCACCTATAGATGTAAAATTTGTAGAGACCATACGTAATCAGAAACTATAAACCATATGAAAAGAATACTCAACATATTAGGGCCTGGCATCATCACTGCCGCTCTTGTTTTTGGCCCGAGCAAAATGACAATAACATCAAAAATGGGAGCTGACTATGCCTACTCCCTGATATGGATTGTTTTTGTGGCCCTATTTTTTATGGGCGTCTATACAGCAATGTGTTCTCGCATCGGAGCCTCTCAAGAAAAAAGCCTATTGACCTTAATCAAAACCTATTTCAATAAGCCGATTGGTATTGCGATAGGTATTGGCGTGTTTTTGGTCGCTACATCTTTCCAAGCTGGAAATAGTATTGGTGTAGGTATTGCTATAGGCGAGGCCACAGGCACAGCTCCTTATATATGGGTTATTGTATTTACCATCTTAGGAATATGCCTTTTGTTTTTCCCTTCATTCTACAAAGTAATGGAGAAACTGATGATAGCACTAGTATTGCTTATGCTTGCTTGTTTTGTTGCTACATTATTCCTGGCGGAGATAGACATCAAAGAGTTTGGCAAGGGTCTTATTCCATCTATCCCAGACGGATCGTTGGGGCTAGTTATTGCTTTTACAGCATCTTGCTTCTCTTTGGTGGGCGCATTCTATCAGAGTTACTTAATACAGGAGCGCAAAAAAATGAGTACTGAAGGTATCAGTATAAAAAAAGCGGAACGAGGAGGCTTCGTTGGGGTAGGGATCCTAGGATTTATGAGTCTTGCGGTCATGGTTTGTGCGGCTGCGGTTTTATTTCCCAAAGGCATACATGTCGGTAGTGCAGCAGAAATGGGCAAAGCTTTAGAGCCTTTGTTTGGCAAACATGCGAGTTCTCTCTTCTTCGTCGGTTTATTTGGTGCCGCTTTCTCCTCCTTAGTAGGTAATGCAACAGTTGGAGGAGCCCTCTTAGGGGACGCACTAGGTTTTGGCAGTAGCTTGAGTAGTACAAAAGTAAAGTTCCTGATTTCAATAGTCATGATACTCGGCTGTATTGTGGCTGTTAGTTTCGGGAAATTGCCTTTGGAACTCATCGTTATCGCACAGAGTATCACTATCTTCCTTGTCCCGTTCATAGGTGTTTCTATTTATGCAATTGCTAATAGCAAAAAAGTAATGGGAGATAAGGCGAATAATCTATTCTATAAAATAGTAGGAGCCCTTGGTCTGCTGGTAATATTGATTTTAATGGTTAGTAATGTTTACGATATGTTTTTAAAGTAATATGGAAAATAAAATTTTAAGAGAATTAGAAGAAAAATACACCAAGCCATCTGCTGATTTCTTGGCGGACTTGAAGAATATCGACGGCGACTTTGTTTTTCTAGGAATAGGAGGAAAGATGGGGCCGAGTATGGCCAAGCTACTTATCGATGGTTTAAAAGCATTAGGTTTGAAGCGCAAGGTATACGGTGTATCCCGCTTCTCGGACAAAGAGGGTAAAAACTATTTGGAAAGCTTAGGCATAGAGACTATCGCGTGCGACTTACTCGATGATGATGCTTTACAACAATTACCCGATGTAAAGAACGTTATATACCTAGCTGGGTTCAAATTCGGCGCTGTTGGTAAAGAAGACTTTACTTGGGCAATGAATACCTACCTTCCAGGAAGAGTAGCGGACAAGTTTAAAAACTCTAGAATAGTCGCACTTTCATCCGGTAACGTATTGCCTTTCGTTCCCGTTACATCGGCAGGGGTAGACGAAGAAGTTGATCCGGAACCTATCGGTGAATACGCACAAAGTACCTTAGGTAGAGAGCGTATTTTCACCTATTTCAGTAAAAAGAACAATACACCAACACTTCTTTATCGCCTCAACTATGCTGTCGATTTTAGATACGGGGTGGTCAGAGAAATTGCAAAGCAAGTCTATAATGAGCAAGCTATTGACCTTACGAGTAATAATGTCAACGTGATCTGGCAACACGATGCCAACGAGATCGCTATACGCAGTCTTTTACACACAGCTTCTCCAGCAAAAGTGCTCAATGTAACCGGGCCAGAGATATTATCCATCAAGTGGGTTGCCGAAAAAATAGGGCAGGGTTTAGGTAAAAAAGCAATATTTATCAATGAGCCGGAAAACACCGCATTATTGAATAATGCCGCAGAATGCCATCGCTTATTTGGCTTTCCTAAGGTCGGTATATTAGAAATTATAGATATCACTGTACAGTGGATACGCAATAATGGTGATGAGTTTGGTAAGGATACACATTTTCAAGAGAGGAAGGGTAAATTTTAATGAAAAGACTCGATAAAGACAAAAAAGAATTACTATTCGCAGGTACAGTTTTACCTGCCAACCCGCTATGCTTAAATGAGCAACGGCAATTAGATGAAGAAGGACAGCGATTACTGACCAAGTACTACATCGCCAGCGGAGCAGACGGCATCGCTATTGGCGTGCATTCCACCCAATTTGAGATACGTCTACCAGAACACAATCTACTCGAAGATGTCTTTAGAATCACCAGTGAAGTGGTAGACTCCTGCAAAATCGACAGGCCCTTCATTAAGATAGCCGGGATAGTTGGTCCTACAGAACAAGCGATTTCCGAAGCCGAATTAGCCGTTAAATACGGATACGACATGGGGCTATTAAGTATGGGTGGACTGCAGGATTTGACAGAGGAAGAGATATTAAAGCGCACTGAAGCCGTTGCGCAGATTATACCTGTATTCGGTTTCTACCTACAACCATCTGTTGGTGGTCGGATATTCACCTATGACTTTTGGACAAAATTTGTAGCTATCGATAATGTTATCGCCATCAAGTGCGCTTCGTTTAATCGTTATCAGACTCTAGATGTCGTTCGTGCAATTGCCAACTCCCCCCGAAGAGACGATATCGCATTGTACACCGGTAACGACGATAATATTGTTGCAGATTTACTATCGCTATACAAATTCAATGTTGATGGCCAAGAACGGACTGTACAATTCAGAGGTGGTCTCTTAGGACATTGGGCCGTTTGGACCAGTAAGGCTGTAGAATTACTTAAATTGGTTAAAGATTTCAAAGCCAATCCGAGCCATGAAAAATGGGTACATTTACAGGTTCTGAACAATCAAACTACCGATGCCAACGCCGCACTATTTGACGTAGCAAATGATTTCCACGGCTGCATTCCAGGTATACATGAAGTCCTGCGCAGACAGGGCCTTATGAAAGGCATTTGGTGTTTGAATCCAGACGAAGTTCTTTCAGAAGGACAATATGAAGAACTGACGCGGATTCAGAACGATTATCCCAACTTAAATGATGATGCATTCGTCAATGAGTTTTTAAAGCAACAGTCATCGAAGGCATAAAATGGTAAGCAGTTTGCTATCGATGTAATGTTAGCCTGTCGGTACCATCCCCCAACGGTCATTTCGAAAGGGGATAGGTATCGACTTTTTTCTCTTTATCAACCCTTCAATAGCAGTTTCAATATCAGAAGCCATTATCCGCTACAAATTCTCTCTCTTACACCTGCGAATCGTAAATTATGGTAACTAATCGTAAGTGAAATAACTTTTTTTCAATAGAAAGTTTGTTACTTCGGGTATAATTTAGAAACATAACTTGTAGTCAAACGTACTTCACTTATATGCTTATTTCTAATTTTCAACTTCGATAGACATGAAACTAACAACATGTATTAAATCCGCTCTGTTGTCTCTCATCATATTACAGCAACAAAGCAACGCCCAGACAACAAACGACAAGCGTATCAACGCTTCTCCACGAATGGAAGAAAAAGTACTGCATGAGCCTTATTTCAACTACTATTTAGACTTCCAGAATTATGCTACCAACAAGACGAGTAGGTACCCCGAACTTTATAAAAAATATACCCTGGTAGATTCAATGCCCATATACTATCCTGTCACCAAAAAAGCAGAAGAGTACCCATCACCATGCTATCAGATTATGAACGATGGAACCGTCAAAACTGGGATGTCCTATCATTATACTTTTTTGTTGCAGCTATTCTATAAGCGGTTGAGCTGTCTTAAAGATGGTAGCAAATTAGACCCAGACTTTATGAAGTACCAAGCTTTTGACTCGTTTGATTCGGAGACCGTCCGCGAGTCTATAGAGCTGCTCGAACTGTATGACAAGAAAAGAATAAAAGAAGGTGAGTTGGACGGATTATTTGAAAGAGCTAAAATTCTCTTTAAGCAAGAAGAGTATAAGCACTCCAATGCAATTTTTTCCTTTCTAGCTACGGTGGATGAACATTATCGTGAAGCAGCTTTTAATAATGTCGGTTTATCATTTTACCATCAGAAATCATATCGCAAGGCACTCGACTATTTCGAGCGCGCCATTACACTTTACCCTGAGGGCTACTTAGGTTATCTTAACGCAGGTGCCGCACGCACTTACCTTCCAGTTGATTTGGGTGACTATAACCCCAGCATTTATTACTTCAAGAAAGCTTACGAACTCGCTCCAAACAACCCCAATGTTATCATGAACTATAAAAACGCGGTGAAACAGCAACTCGGACAAAGAGGAATTGACATACAAGACTAAAGATCACTATTAAATATGAAACCTAGAGAGTACATAAGGCAGACCATTTACGCAATCGTAATAACATCGACAATTTCATGCAACAATACACCCAAAACGATCGAATCAGACCTAAGAAGAGATACACCAACTATTAAATACCTGTCCGGTTATTACAATCCTACCGATGACACTTGGGAAAAGGCCGACACCGCCTATGAGCAGATTATTCGCTTCGAAGGAGATAGCTTAGCATTCTTCTCTAAACAAGGCGATAGTGGACTACCCAATACAATCGGTGTAATTGATAGGAGTGGACGGGTATGCGTGCAACCTATCTATTTTAGCAGCACTTTGAAGCCCATGTACGGATTCTGGGAAGTACAGGATAGTCTACAAAAGGTGGGACTGGTGGATTTAAAAGGTGACGAAATTGTAGCTCCACAATACGATGACATATTTCTTATCTCCGAATACATGGAAATAGATCCTAATCTCATTAAAGTTAAAAAAGAGGGGAAAGAAGGATTTATAAATCGCGAAGGAACCATATTAATTCCGCTTACCTATGAGTCATTAGTACTCGCGGGCAAAAACCGGATTATGTTCATGCAAGCACCACAGCAATGGGGTATTATGGATTACCAGTCCAACGTTATTGTCACCCCCATCTTCACCCATTCTGCAACCTTTGAAAATGGCACAGCACGCCTACAGCAAGCTAATGGAGAGACCTATCTGGTAGAAGAGGATGGTCATATGAAAAAAGCTTTTTAAAAAGCTTTGAGAGAGGAGAAACAAAAAATCCCCATATTGCTATGAGGATTTCTGTGCGCCCACCTGGGCTCGAACCAGGGACCAAAAGATTATGAGTCTTCTACTCTAACCGACTGAGCTATAGGCGCGGTTATTTTGTTTACCAAAAGTACAACTTTATTCCCTTTTGGTGATGCAATTATCGATATTTGTAACGAGAAAACAAAATTTTAAATGCAAAAAATTGAAAATATTATTTTGGATTACGGCAATGTAATCTTCATGATTGACTTTGTGAAATCGCAAGATGCTTTTACTCAATTAGGTATCCCCAGTGCTAACGAAATATTCGCTCATCATGGTCAGATAGCATTATTTGATGATTTTGACAAAGGAATTGCGACTCCCGATGATTTTAGAGAGGGCATCCGAAAATTGACCGGTAATTTCGAGTTGACCGATTTAGAAATTGATACCGCTTGGAATGCATTATTGATTGGAGTACCTACAGGAAAACATGAACTACTATTGGAACTAAAGGCCAAATTCAGAACCTTCCTCTTGAGCAATAATAACGCCATACATTATGCTTATTGTATGCAGCATATACAAGAGACTTATGGGATCAAAGATAACACTGTCTTTTTTGAGCAGACCTACTATTCGCACTTGATGGGTATGCGCAAACCCGACCAAGAAATATTTCAGTTTATACTAGAGGAAAATGGACTTATTCCAGAGCATACACTATTTGTTGATGATAGCCCTCATCATTTAGCAACCGCTTCTTCTTTAGGTATACATACGGCATTATGTACAAAGGACAATCCATTAGAAAAAATCATGAAAGACTGGAAATTAGTTTGATTTTTTTTAGTTTTTTAAATATTATCTATTACCTTTGCATCCACAAGAATTTTATACAAGGAAAGGAGGTATCAGAACTATGATTATCGTAAATGTAAAAGAAGGAGAATCTTTAGATAGAGCATTGAAGCGTTTCAAGAAGAAATTTGAGAAAACTGGAGTATTACGCGAGCTACGTTCTCGTCAAGCTTACGAGAAGAAATCTGTATCTCGTCGTATCCAAGTGAAAAAAGCTATCTACAAACAAGGATTACAGCAAGAACAAGCGTAACTATTGTTTACAGCATAAAGGAGACCAACTTATTAAGTTGGTCTTTTTTGTTATATACATATATCATTTGTCAACAAACAGAACTATTTATTTCTTATTGAGCACATTACGAAAAAACAGTCAAAATAAGTCATTTTTCTTTTCTTAAACTGACTTAAAATTGTATCTTCGTGCTCGCTTAGGGAGAGATGTCTGAGCGGTTGAAAGAGCAGACCTGGAAAGTCTGTATACGGGATGACCGTATCGTGGGTTCGAATCCCACTCTCTCCGCAAAAGAAACTTCATCGAAAGATGAAGTTTCTTTGTTTTATAGGGGATGAGAACACAATGGGGTTCGATTCATACAAAAAAAACCTTCACCAAAAGATGAAGGTTTCGTGTTATAAGGAAATACTCCTTGCCGCTGCTTGGTTAAAAATCAAGCAAATTCTCTTCTAAATTTGAAGACTGATGTTCTAACAGCTCCTTATAAAACAAATCTGCCTGCTTTCTGGATAGCATTTGGTGTTTTATATAGTGTTCTTTACGATACATTGCTGCTCTCAAAAAGTAAGCCTGGAACTCTGTCAGATCGTAGCGACCGTAAAGATTAAAGTATATACACATATCACCCAGAAACTCCACCACATAGTCAGAAGTCTTTTCATCCAACTTTTGCGACCAACCTATCACCTCACAGTAGTTAAGATGCGGTAGGGTGTTCGAAAACTCGATCCGTTCTTCCGTAGTACCACCCACCAACAGTTCCAAATCCCTCGTATTGATCGTAATCGTCTCTTCAAAGTCTATGCTATCTTTAACCAATTGTCCTACCAATTCATATTGTCTATCCTCATCTATAAAAAAATCTGCCGTGATCACCACCCAACCCGGCTCTAGCTGCACTGAGGGAACTCCAGACATTTTCAACACGGTTTTACAAGCCTCATTATAATCTACACCATCTTCACGATTAAAAGCGAAAACCCGCATTTGCGTATTATTCTCTTCCTCATGGTAGTACATTTTACAATCTCTATATTCTCCCACTTCCCACAAGATATCAGACAGCTGATAATAGTCATCCGGTTTTTCCAGCGAGGTATCTTTTTCTTTATACCCATTAAAAGCAAGGTAACCCCCATTCATCATTCGACCATCTACCTCATACGTTACGCCCTCGTGTTCATAATCCATACTTAGGAACGAAAGATAATCCTTTCCGAAGCCTTCTTTATACTGCGAGCTCATCACCGGCGAACTTCCATCCGTACTGTAAAGGACAATAGAGGTGTCTCCATTTGTATAGATATGATAGGCCAGGCGCTCCTTATACCTGTACTTCACGACAAAGGAACTATCAGCTTCCAAGATTCCTGTTCTGTCTAATCCCACATACGAGCTCGCATAACCAACTGTGCCAATCAGTAATCCAAATAGTGCAAACACTAAATTTCTAGTTTTCATTCTTTAAATCATTTATGATGTCAAAAGTAAAAACCAGCCCTTATTTTACGAAGCCGTATTTACAATTCGCAAACAAACTTTATAATCCGCTTAGCCACCATCGGAATCTTACTTTTTTACTGGCAAATGTACATTCTGTTTCGTATTTTGACAGGTATATTAAACACGCTCTTTCTCGCGTACATCCGACGATAACAACGAAGCAACACTTATAATAAAACAAACATGGAGAACAAAAAATTAATGGAATCAAATCTTTCCGTTTTTTATAAAGTTGACATCGTTGTGATAGGAGCGGGTCAAGCGGGGCTATCTGCTGCCTATTACTTAAAAAAAGCAGGACTAACATCCGGAAAAGGTTTCGTGGTCCTAGATGACGAATTTGGAGCGGGTGGAGCCTGGCAGCACCGTTGGGACACCCTGACCCTACAGAATGTAAATGGGATAAACGACCTTCCAGGCATGAGCTTCTCCGATGCTGTAAACACAGCAGAAAAAGCATTGCAGGCCAATGTTGCGCTACCCCAATATTACGAAAAATACGAAAAGACCTTTGAGTTGCCTATAATCCGTCCTGTTAAAGTAATAGAAGTCACCGAACGGAACGGGCGTTTTTTGATACGGACCAATGGTGCTCAATTTAGCGCTCGCGGTATAATCAATGCCACTGGGACTTGGAAAACACCTTATTGCCCCAAATATCCGGGCTGGGAGAGGTTTAAGGGCAAACAACTCCATACTGGTGATTATAAAAGTGCGGAAGAATTTGCTGGCAAACAAGTCATCGTCGTTGGAGGAGGAATTTCAGCAGTTCAGCTATTAGGAGAGATATCAAAAGTAGCCAAGACCACTTGGGTCACACGCCGTCCTCCCGATTTCAGAAACTACGAGTTCAACCCCGAATTGGGGCGCGAAGCCGTCGCTATGGTAGATCAAAGAGTACGCGAGGGCTTACCACCCAATTCCGTAGTCTCGGTCACTGGTCTACCGATTACGCCAGCTATCGAGTGGATGTTAGAAAAGGGCATACTCGAACGCAAGCCGATGTTTAAAGAATATACCGAGACCGGTGTTCGCTGGGAAGATGGCACTACAGTCGATGCCGATATTGTATTTTGGAATACAGGTTTTAGACACTCCCTAGACCACCTTACGCCACTACATTTGGTCAACGAACAGGGCGGAGTTCCCATGTCCGGACAACTCGCCACCCAGGTAGCGAGCGACCCCCGCATACATCTTACTGGCTATGGGCCATCCGCTTCCACCATCGGCGCCAATAGAGCAGGTAGAGCTGCCGCACGCGAGCTTATTGCAACCCTCAGTCTATAGACTCAGCTTTTCTGATTTCAGCACCCGGTTTAGACTCCTTATTGACACCCCGAGATAAGATGCAATATCCTCTTTCGGAATCCTTATCTCCTGTCTAGCCTCAAGCTCCAGCAACTTTTTGAGACTATGCTCTATCGTATACAGCTGTTGATAAGAAGCCCTACTGGCTGTATTTACAATGCGTTCGGCAAATACTTCCAGCAATAGATTACTCAACCCTATATCTTGCTGGAGAAGCCGAGAAAAATAATCGGGTGTGATCGCATAAACTGTCACATCCGTCATTGCTTCCACAGTACATAGACAAGAGATATCTCTGATCAACTCTATCTCACCAATTACCTCGCCTTTCCCTAGAAATTCGAGGATATATGATTTCCCGTTCTCTTCCGTAAAAAAGCATTTGGTGATTCCCTCCATAACAAAAAACAGCTTCGTTGCTTTTTCAGACTGTGTAAGCAACCGTTCACCTTTTACGTAGTGTTTAACAATGATATCTTCCTTACGTAGCTGTTCCTTATAGCGCTCCTCAATGTAGCTCAAGAAAGAATGGTTTGTTCTTAACATAATTTCATCGGGACAAATGTCCTTTTTTTAGTTCTTGCCTTTAGCGAATTTCGTATTATCAAAAATACAAACAAAATTACAATGACATAGCTATAACGCATAGCGTCATAATACAGATACATCTTTAACAGTACAGCTCGGTAGTATGCCACACAGGTTATCAAGCCCAGCAACACAAAGAGTTACATATGAAAAACAGCATTAAAACAATCGCGTTCGATGCAGACGACACCTTATGGGTAAACGAGCCCTACTTTCAAGAGGCTGAAAAAGAATTTTGCAACCTCTTAGAAGACTATGTGCCTCACGAACTGGCCTCCAAAGAACTTCTCCAAACTGAAATAAAGAACCTAAATCTATACGGCTATGGGGTAAAAGGATTTGTACTATGTATGATTGAGGCTGCAAATCAAATAACCGCAAATAAGGCGCCCCTTCACCTCAGCAATCGGATTATAGCAATAGGGCAGGAGCTCTTGCAGAAACCCGTTATCCTCCTCGACGAAGTAGAACACACTTTAGCTCAATTGAAGGGCAAATACCAACTTATTGTAGCCACCAAAGGGGATTTACTCGACCAAAAACGTAAGCTGATAAAATCAGGTTTGGAAAACTATTTCCATCATATCGAAATAATGAGCGACAAGCAGACTCAGGACTATACAAATCTACTACAGCGCATCAGTTGTGCCCCTCAAAACTTCTTAATGCTGGGCAACTCCCTTAAATCCGATATCTTACCCGTTCTTGAACTGGGTGGATTTGCTGGACACATTCCTTACCACGTCACCTGGACACATGAACTACATGACGAACGGCTCCAGCATATCCAATTTATAGAATTAGACAAGATAGGCTCCATCTTAAATCACTTATAGTTCCATCGTCAGCTCTTCTGCTTACTTTAAGATGGATTTACCTTCTTTACTACTCCCTTCAGCATAGAAGGCACCACCAGACTATGAAATGGTTTTACGGGCGCAAAATAAAGGCGCCCAAATCCATTATTAAACTTAACCATGGTAGAAATAGTCAACTCTTTTCTTCCTTCCCCAAAAGTCGAGTTTTCAATAAGTAGAGACACCCTAAAATCCAAATGCTTATCATCCTCACCTAATATAATCTCCGCCCCGTTACGTTCAAAAATCTGAAATAGCCCCATCCGTTCTCCTGGCTCACATTTCATCTCCTCTACCACACTTGCTTTATCCAAGTTCCCTTCCGGCACCTTCAAACCAAAGACCTTCATTGTCCTGTTCCGAAACGCAAACAGCCTTTCAATCCATTTAGGGCCAATAGTAAAAAAAAGCTTGCAGATTTTTGTGATGTTAATTTCATTCTTAGGATCATCTATTGTAGCTCTATAGGCGTCAATAAATTCAAACGTATTATCATCTTGTAGCAATGAGCTTTCTGGTAGACTTGTTTTTTGCATAGTTCAATACTATTCGGAAATAACGCTTCCCTTTTTATATGCACAAGTTACAAAATGATTTCGCTTTTCACCCTCAAAGCTTAGTTCTTTAGGCATATTCTCTTAAATTTGTGAACCTTCATGATCTTGGTTGACGAGCATCGTTCGCCAATCGGACAAACAGGGGAGATGCCTCCCTTAGATGGACACATGGAGCTACTATTAAAAGAAGATTTGAAAGAGAGTACAGCACAAATACAACGCAACTGGATAGCTTGCGAAGATTGTCACGGACGTGGTAAGAAGAGACGTAAGTTAGCTAAGAAAACCCGTCTTCATTACCAAAGACAGCTTGAACTCTTTGAACAATCCAGTAGCCAAAGCACACCACCTGTGCGTCCCCGAGGACATCTGTATACCTGCCCGAGCTGCGAAGGAGCTGGAATAGTTTCTACCGATAATCCTCCAATAGCCGATAACACCACCTATCCCCACGTTGCTATCATTGGTGGAGGTATTGGTGGCTCAGCGTTAGCAGTAGCCTGTCTACACCGCAAGATCCCTTTTACCCTATACGAACGCGACCCCAACTTTGGTGCCCGGTCTCAAGGCTACGGGCTCACTTTACAACAAGCCAGCAAAGCAATACGGGGCTTAGGTGTTCTCTTGGACGATGAAGGTGTCATATCGATAAGACATCTTGTCCATACCACGAGTGGCAGAGTCGTTGGTCAATGGGGAGGAGGTATCCCTGTGCAACGGGCTGCAGGAAGCCCAATCAAACGCTCCAACATCCATATTGCCAGACAATCTTTACGTTCGTCCATCTTGGCACAGCTCGAACAAAATGACAGCGTACAATGGGGCCATCAGCTACTTGATTTTAAGCAAAGCGATACATCAGGTATCGAGATGTCGTTCTTAGTAGATGGCAAAGTGAAAAATGCCAAGGCCGATTTATTGGTCGGAGCCGATGGCATCCGTAGTACTGTTCGTAAGCAAGTTATCGGCGAGGATAGCGACCCTTTACGCTATCTAGACTGCATGGTTATACTAGGCATCTGTCCCCTCGATAAGATTGCCTCAGTAGGAAGCGACCTGCTGGATTCGGCAACCGTATTTCAAACCGCAAATGGTAATGACAGACTGTACGTCATGCCTTACACTGCAAACTCGGTAATGTGGCAGCTCAGCTTTCCAATCCCTGAGGAAGATGCCCAAGCGCTGAGTGCCAAAGGTAGTCAAGCCCTAAAAAAAGAAGCCTGCCTTCGCACCCTTTGGCATGATCCCATCCCGCAACTGATGATAGCCACCCCGGAAGATAAAATATCCGGCTACCCCGTTTACGACCGTCAGCTTTTACAAGGCGAGCAATTTGACAATGCAGGAGACGTAACACTACTGGGCGATGCCGCCCATCCGATGAGTCCATTCAAGGGACAAGGAGCCAATCAGGCCATACTAGACGCACTATCCCTAGCACGCACAATAGCCAAAGAGTGCCCTTTTACACCTTGGAGAACCCTAGGCTTAAGAACCACTGTCTTAAAGGAATTTGAAGAAGAGATGCTCTCCCGCAGCGCTTCCAAAGTAAAAGGCTCTGCAGACGCCGCTCAATTTCTACATTCCGACGTCGTCCTACAGGAAGGAAATGAGCCCCGAGGACGATGCCGAAACAAATCCTAACAAGATAATTCTCAGGGTTAACCCTATTCGCTTTATTTATTCATCGAACACAGCACAAATACATCTTATTTTGTGTAGATTTAGTTCTATAATTAGCTTAGTCGCTAAGCACATCTATCACCAATAGCGCAATAGATTAACAAATTATGGCTTATAACATACCGGAACACCTCAAAGGGCTAAACCAAGATGAACTGACGCGTTCTAGAAAACGCTTTGGCTACAATCAGATGGACGCGACACACAAGAGCAGTTGGCTCGAAATGCTAGTAGACATCCTAAAAGAGCCTATGCTCATACTACTATTTGCCATATCCATAATCTATATCCTGGTAGGCGATTACGGAGAGGCCTCTTTTATGCTAGTGGCAATAGTACTTGTTTCAGCCATATCATTCTATCAGGACAACCGAAGTAAAAAAGCCTTAGAAGAACTCGAAAAGCTCAATGAGCCATTAAGTACAGTCATTCGCAATGGGCAGGTCCTGAAAATACCTACACATGAAGTTGCTATAGGGGACCTATGCCTCACCGAAGAAGGTAAAATCATCAATGCAGATGGCAAAATTGTACACAGCAATGACTTTTCAGTCAATGAATCCTCACTTACAGGAGAGAGTCTATCTGTGTTTAAAAACGCAGAAAGCGAAGACAATCAAGTTTACAGCGGTACCATAACCGTATCCGGCTTAGCAGTATTTGAAGTTGAAAAAATTGGCAAAGATACCCGAATCGGTAAGATAGGAGAGTCCATCTCCACTATCAAAGCAGAAGCCTCACCATTACAGTTACAGATAACGAGCTTTGTTAGGACGATGGCTATTGCAGGTATAATTGTGTTTCTTCTCGTTTGCTCCTTCAATTATTATCAAAGTAGAGACTTACTCGCAAGCTTGCTCAATGGGTTGACACTTGCTATGTCTATACTACCGGAAGAGATTCCTGTTGCCTTTACCACATTCATGGCACTAGGTTCCTGGAAACTAATGCAACAGGGAATAATTATAAAACGTAGTTCTATTGTAGAAACATTAGGTAGTACAACCGTAATCTGTTCCGACAAAACCGGTACCATCACCGAAAACACCATGCAGCTGAAACATCTTTACGACTATCAGAATGACAAGACTTACGACAGTAATACCTTTAATACCCCAACATTACATAATCTTCTTAGTTATGCTATGTGGAGCAGCGAGCCCATTCCATTCGACCCCATGGAAAAAACCTTGCACCAAGTATACCAACAGACGCAGACAAAAGACCTCAGAAAAGCCTACACTCTCTTTCATGAATATCCGCTGGAAGGCAAGCCGCCAATGATGACGCACCTTTTCGAAAACGAAGCCAAAGAACGGATAATAGCGGCCAAAGGTGCTCCTGAAGCCATTCTTCAGGTTTCTAATCTTAACGAGCTTGAAAAGAAGAAAGTTAGAGCCATAATAGCCGAACTTGGAAAACAAGGCTACCGTATATTGGGAGTCGCCAAATCGTCCTTTCAGGGAAATGATTTCCCTAAAAAACAACAAGACTTCAACTTCGATTTTTTGGGCTTAGTCGTTTTCTATGACCCTCCAAAAGCTGGAATAAATGCTGTCTTCCAGCAGATATATGATGCAGGCATCAAAGTAAAGGTCATCACAGGAGACAATGTTGATACCACACGTAGTATTGCCACGCAGGCAGGCATACGTCATACCGACAAGTCTATTGAAGGCAAGGATATTATACGTTATTCAGATTCTGATATTGAGCAGGTTGCCGAAGACCACGTCTTATTTACTCGTATGTTTCCTGAGGCTAAACTGGCGGTCGTCAACGCCTTAAAGCGAAAAGGAGAGGTCGTCGCCATGTTGGGCGATGGTGTCAACGACGGCCCTGCATTAAAAGCAGCCCATATCGGAGTAGCTATGGGCAACAAAGGAACCGAGATTGCCAAAGCAGCGGCATCTCTGGTACTGACCAATGACGACCTATCCAAACTGATTACCGGTATAGCCGCCGGTCGCCGGATATATAGCAACATCAAAAAAGCTATTCAATATATTATCTCCATCCATATCCCAATTATCCTGACCGTTTCGCTCCCTTTATTCCTAGGATGGGTATTCCCGCAGATATTCACACCTGTTCACGTTATTTTTTTAGAATTAGTAATGGGACCAACCTGTTCTATTGTCTATGAAAATGAACCTATGGAAAAGAATACCATGAAGGCAGCTCCGCGTCGCATGAGCGACACCTTCTTAAACTGGAAAGAACTCGCCATCAGCGTTGTGCAAGGAATTATTATTACCATTGGGGTATTGTTTGCCTATCAGATTACAGTACAGACAGGAAGCTCAGAAGAGAAAACCAGAGCAATGGTTTTCACCACCTTGATTTTTGCTAATATCTTACTCAGCTTAGTAAACAGATCCTTCTACTACAGCATTTTCGAAACATTAAAAAACAAAAATCGGTTACTTACCGGTGTAATTATAGTCACCCTAATTATACTTTTCGCCATCTTATTCTTCAAGCCCTTCTCTACATTCTTTGCGGTCAGCAGCTTAGACATATCAGAACTAGGGATTGCATTAGGCATAGCTTCCGTATCAGTTTTATGGTTTGAAATCTACAAGCTTATTAAAAGAAAAAGAACATAAGAGTTCTAGCTCTTGCACCTTTATTTTAAATTTGATGTTTCAAACGCATTACTATTATGGACTCGGCTCTTGAAGTATTATTCGCTCATATCGGACAAAAGATTGACCTCCAAGAAAAGGATAGGGCCGTATTGAGCGATTTTTTCAAATTGAGAAGATTAAAACGGCGACAGTACTTACTTCAAGAAGGCGACTTCTGCAGATACCTGTCCTTTATTACCGATGGACTTTTAAAATCATTCTCCATTGACGATAAAGGCGGCGAACACATCATCCTACTCGCTTGGGAGGGCTGGTGGATTTCGGATTTCGAAAGCTTTGTAAAGCACACCGAAGCAAAGCTCTATATTGAAGCTGTCGAGCCCACGACAGTCCTTATGCTTTCCAAAGACAACTACGAGATGCTACTCGAACAGTTCCCTATCATGGAACGTTACTTTAGGATATTGTATCAAAACAGCTTAACCAGAAAGGACAGCCGTCTAATCAGCTCCAACACCCATAATGCCGAAGAGAAGTTCAAATTATTCATGGAAACTTACCCTACATTACACCAACGAGTCCCCCAGAATCTGATTGCTTCGTACCTTGGTCTATCTGCCGAAACCGTTAGCAGGCTAAAAAAGAAACGCTTCCAACAGCAGTCTTGATATAAGTCAATCCCATTTCTTGTTTTGAATCAAGGTTAATCTATCACCTGCCACCTAATTTTGTATAAACAATTTTAGATATGGACAGAGTAGCATTAGTCATTGGTTCCACCGGAATTACCGGTAGCAACCTCACGAAAGAATTATTGAAACAAGGTTGGCAGACTTACGGTCTAGCCCGCAATCCACTGCGCAATGAGACCGGTGTACTACCTGTTAAAGCCGACTTACTAGATATTGTGAACCTAGAATCAGCATTACAGGAAGTCAATCCAACACATATTTTCTTTACCACCTGGATGCGTATGGAGTCCGAAGAACAGAATATTATCGTCAATTCGTCTATGGTTCAAAATCTACTAACTGTAGTTTCAAAAAAAAGAACCGTACGCCACGTCGCTTTAGTTACCGGGCTAAAGCACTATCTAGGCCCTTTTGAATCCTACGCTACAAAAGGCAGTCTGCCCGAAACTCCTATCCGCGAAGACCAACCGCGGTTGAGCTATCCCAACTTTTACTATGCACAAGAAGACGAGGTATACAAAGCCGCAACACGGGATGGTCTTACCTGGAGCATACACCGTCCGCACACCGTAATCGGACATGCTATAGGCAATCTTATGAATATGGGAATAACTTTAGCCATTTACGCATCGCTCTGTAAGCATGCACAGATCCCCTTTGTTTTCCCAGGCTCAGAAGCCCAATGGAATGGATTGTCGGATGTTACCGATGCCCGTATTTTGGCAGAACAAATAGTTTGGGCTGCGGACACGCCTGCAGCAGCCAACGAGGCCTTTAATATTGCCAATGGAGACCTATTCAGATGGAGTTGGTTATGGAAAGAGATTGCTGCTTGGTTCGATATCCCATATATCGGCTATGATTCCGAAATAAAGCCATTAGAAGAAGCGATGAAAGACAAAGCTCCCTTATGGCGAGAGTTAGCCGAGCGGCATCAATTGGTCGAACCCGATATCACGGAGCTCACTTCAGCATGGCATACTGACCTAGATCTAGGGCGTCCAATCGAAGTAATGACCGATATGTCCAATAGCCGAAGACTTGGCTTTACAGCCTACTACAATACACGCGATTCCTTCTATCAACTGTTCGAAAAGCTTAGGTCGGACAAAATAATTCCATAGGTACCCATTGGATTTAAGCTCGGTAGATAACAGCAAGCGCATGAATTTAAAGTTATACGCTTGCTGTTTATCTTTGAATATTAGTACTGGTCAGCTTTTATCTTATTGCCCTATGCAAAGATAAAAAGAGCAATGGCTTCCTATATTTGTAGCTATAACAACAATATGTGCTATGCGTGAGATTACTTTCTTGGGGACGACATTACTCTTTCTGCTCCTTTTTTATTGGGCAACAGGGCAGGGGCGCAAATCATTGCTCATAAATGGCACATGGGCTATAGTAATCAGTATCCTAAGCCTCGGAGATATCTTTAGTGCAAATCCTAAACTATTCTTAGCGGCGCTAATAGGCACTATCCTAGTTAACATTACCGTATATCGAGAGGAGAGAGGCACTCATTTCCGAGTGGCTCCTTTACTGATCATACAGTCGCTTCGCATTATTGTCGAACTTTACCTGTACAACCTATATCTAAATAAACTACTTCCCAAAGTGATGACCTTCAGAGGAAGCAATTTTGATATCTTCATCGGTGTATCTGCACTTTTATTTCTACTCCTATATACATTTCGTAACGTGATACTGCAGACGCCAGTTTTTATAATTTGGAATTACGTTGGGATATTGTCATTAGTTTCAGTCGTCGTTACCGGCGTACTTTCATCCCCAGTTCCTATACAGCAATTCGGGTTTGAACAGCCCAATACCGCCGTATTGGTATTTCCCTATGCCTTATTGCCGACTATAATCGTCCCCATAGCCATACATAGCCATCTGCTGCTACTTCCGGCTTCAAGGCCGTAAACTGGATCGGAAAGCTATTGTCTTTTTCTTTTATAATACAGTTGTACTAGACCTGTATCAAATGTTTTCGCGTGGACCAGCTCCAGCAATTGTTCCGGTCTACCATCCTTAAATAACCGGGTACCATTGCCCAATAATATAGGGATAACTGAGATGGTCAATTCATCTACTAAATCCTCTTTTAATAAGGCATCAATCACTTCTGCTCCACCGTCGCAATAGATACCTTTTCCTGGTTTGGATCGCAGGTTTTCCAATAAATCGACCATGCTTCCGTCGTAATAAGTTGTGCGGCCAGAACTCGCTTTCGGATTTCTCGTGACTACATACACATCCCTATCCCCATTGTCATAGTAGGAGGGGCCAAGTGCTTTGATTACATAATCATGCGTTTTTCTACCGATAATCAACGTGTCAATATCTGCGATAAAGTCAGCATAGCCATAATCTTCACCTGTCTTTTCGACCAGGCTTAAAAAGCTCAAATCATCATTGGGTTTGGCGATGTAACCATCGATACTAGAAGCGATATAAATTGATAATTTTCTCATGATTTGATGACATAGGATTTTCTACAAAGGTACTAAACTCTAGAAAATGTAAAGGAGTTTGTCGGAATTAAAACAATAAAAGCCCAACTTTCGTTGAGCTTTTAATTGTGGAGCTGGAGAGATTGTTTGCGTCCCAACATCCCCGCACATAACCCTCAAAGAGAAATAGTTCGAACTCTCTATCCGAGTTCTCATCTCTCCTAAAGCAACAAAACCGCTTTCAGACGAACTGAACGCGGTTTTGCTTGTGGAGCTGGAGAGATTCGAACTCTTCAACCGAAGCGCTATATTTTCTTAACTTTCTGATAATGATTTCTTTGTCTAAAACTGGATTAAGCTTTTTTGCTAAATTTTGACTCATATTGTCCGGTATTTGTCAGGTTATTCTTAGTCTTTTGCGTAGAAATCTCGAACTAACTTCTTGATAATCTGATCTTGTTTTTCAACTTTTTGTTTTAATAAATCAACTTCATTTTTTAAGGCTGTGGTTACTGTGAGGAGGTTTTCGTCTTTTCCACTTTCTACTCTTTTTCCTTTGCCTTCATAAAACCATTCGTAAGACATATCGAACTTTTTGCGCAGAATACTAACTTCGGTTAGTGTGATCCGCCGCGATCCGTTTTCTACCTTATTAATCCAGCTCTTAGTTTTTCCTAGCGCTTCGCCCAGCTCTTCCTGGGTCAAGTTTTCAGCAAGTCGAAAAGCTTTAAACCTTTTGGCTTCGTCAGTTATTAAATTTTCCATTATCATCAAGTTTTACTATTATTTTATTTCCGACCTCTTTCACAAGATCTTTCTCCAGGTCCTTTTGAGTGATCTCTCTCTTGACCTTATGGGACTGTATCGATATACCATCCCTTTTCAAATTTTTGAGTTTATCTGACATCTATGATCTTGCGAGGTCTTAATTATTTCTTTCTCTTTTGATGAACCTCTACGATGCTGAATATTTGATAAACGTCATCTAAGCTTATTTCCCTGTCAGGGTATAGATCCTTGTTCTCATTTAAAGAGTGAATCGTCAATATTCCTTCCTCAACATTGTGCTTAAGGATTCTTTTGATCAAGATCCCTTCACGGTGTACAATGACATAATCCCTGAAAGCGTGTGTATGTAGATGGGAAAGCCAGTGCGGTCGGATGATCTCACGTCCAGTTACTATATTCCCATGATATATATTGTCTTCTATTAAATCTTGATTAGTGGTCGTCATGCTGTCCCCAACAGCAACGAAAGATTGGTAATTTCCTTTATGGTATTTATTCACAAAAATAGGGTGGGTTGGTAGTTCTTCTATATATTCGGGATCCTTGTAGCCCGATAAGTAGCCGGCATAAGCATATTCGTCAACGAGAGGTGTAAGCATAAGCATGGTCCCGTTGCCGATATCTATAAATTTATTATGGGAGATGTCTTCATCTACTTGAAAAATTTCACTGATAGATTGAGCGTTCACATCATTTTGTAGTTTGAAAATAGGCAGCTCACCATTTTCTAGCCATTCCATTCTAACTTTGTAATAATTACTAAGTGATATTAAGAATTTCGAAGTGATATTATTGTTGCCCTTTTCTATCTCAGAAATAGCAGACTGAGTGTATTTTATTGGCTGGCCGAACATTCGTTGATTGAGTTTAAGATGCTCCTTACGAAGCTCTATCAATCTTTCGCGAATATTATTTTGCTGAATATCAGTCATTTGTATGATTAAATGATAATTTTGAATAAAATATATCATTGAATGTTTTGAATTATCACTCAATGATATTAATTTTGTTATCAGAAATGATAGCAGAATTGAAAACAAAAATAGCAAAATATATGCCATTAAATGATATGAGACTACGTGAAAGTGTTATCGGAGTGATAAAAAGTGATAATAATATTAAAACTAAACTAGCATTATCATTGAATAAAAGCTATCCTACGATACAACGTTACATCAATAATAATGATGTAATGTTAACTACTGCAAGCGCAATGGAAGTTCTTAGAAGTGAGTTGCAGCTAACAAATGAAGAGTTGTTAAATAATTAAATAAAAAAGCCCAACGTTCGGACCGTTGAGCTCAAAAATTAAATTTTTCATATTATGAATACAAATGTAACAAAACCTATCAGTTTGCAAAAACTGACCTACAGTGACATTGTCCAAAATCTTGGTCATGTTAGTTTTGGAAACTACTACTTACCGGAGAATGACGATTCCTGCACGACAGTAAATAACGAATATTCTTTCGAAAGATGGAAGAGTAGAATAGCTTGTAGATATCCAAATGCTGTAGTCGAACTAAATCCCGAAGGTAGTTGGTCAAAACGGGTTATTCTGATCGATAAATCTTTTGACTATGATAAGAATCTGTTAACGGGAATCAAATCGCAGATTGCTTATGAGGATAGCATACACTAAGTGGGATCAGGAGCCAGTAAGAGCTACAACCCCATCAAAAAGAGAGTTTATCGAAGCTTTCAAAACCGAGTTTATTATCAAACACAATTTAAAATTTAAGAAATCCAAAAGATGTGGTTAATCCTTTTTTTGATAGTGATGTTCAGCGCGAAAGCTTATGTCACATACCTGATATTCAAAATTCTGTTTAAGCCTAAGAAAGTTCCGTTTTCGGATCGAAGGGCACAATCAGAAAGAAGAAAGCAATTTCGTACTTATTCGGAATACAAAAAATGTAAGGAGTCGGAAAGAGTTGAAAAGCTAAATGAAGAAATCAAAAATATCCTTACAGATCGAGAAACAAAAATATATCACACTTTATAATTAAATCAATATGTCAAATCAAACTCAAAACTTAGTAAAGGTGCTACAAAGCGCAAAGCCTGCTGAAATTGTAGAGATTGATGCAGTAAAAGAAAAGTTTATCGCGATGCACAACGCTATACACGGTAGCGATAAAGGTGAAATGATTTACCACAAGGAGGCATTTAATTTTAAAAAACAATTGGCTGAGACTCCCGGCTTGAAAGAGTGTTCACAACTTTCCTTATACGGCGTATTTCTTGATATAAATGTCAACGGCCTATCGCTAGAACAAGGTTCAAAGCCTGATTGCTACATTATTGCCAAGAGTCATAAAACGGGGAAAAAGGATGCTCAAAATAAGGACATCTATGAGAAACGTGCGTCATTGCAGGTGTCTCCATACGGAGAATTAAAGCTTCGTATGCGTGCTGGTCAAGTTAAGTATGCTGATAACCCTGTGATTGTTTACGATTGTGACACTTTCGAAATCGGCTTGAATGAACGTGGTAAGCAGGTTGTATTAGCTTATAAAAAAATGTCTAATCGTCCTGAAGGTGCAAAGATAGTAGCTTCTTTCGTTCGTATCGAGCGCCCTGACGGTTCATATGAAATGCCTTATCTCGATCAAGACGATATTCAACGGTTAAAGGGATATTCTGAGCGTCAAAACTCAAAATGGGACGATGTGCAAAAAAAGAAGGTGCCAGGAAAGGCCAACGCTCTTTATACGTCAAACGGTGGTCAGATCGACACTGGGTTCTTAGCAGCGAAAACAATCAAGCACGCTTTTTCAACTTATCCTAAAGTGCCGACAGGGAAGTTCTCTTCATTGCAAGAAGAATTCAATCATACTGAAATCGATTATGGTATTGATCCCGAAGCTTACACTGCAGGTTTAACCGAGGATGTAGAACATGTCGAAGTGAAGGACGAACCATCATTTGACGATTTCGACAAAGCTGTCGAAGATGCTCAAGTAATGGAAGAAGTTGAAACCACCCAGGTAGAAAATGACTGTGACGAACCTGAATTTTAGCAGTCAGGTAGACTAAACAGAAACTTTGTACACAAATATTTATCAAATCATATTAAAAAATTAAAACTATGAATAGTTTATTAGTAACACCAGTGAACAATGAAAATTCAATACCTAAGGCGTTAGGTATATCCAATGAAAGACAGGAAGAATTGCAAGGTATTATAAGCAATGAGTTTAAGCAAAAAAAACCTGTTACGGCGATTATGTCAAGTTTATCGAACATTGTTTTAAACGCTAACGAACTTGCTTTTGTTAATTTTAAAATTGGGACAGTTATAGCGGAGCTAAAAAACGCTGCATCAAACCCAATGGCATTACTTGCTGCAGTGATGGGAGGGCGTGGATAATGGAAGCAACTTTAAATAAAGAATTGATCAAATTCGAAGAAGTTAATTCGACTTTGATGACCGCTGAAAGCGTGTTAATGGCAAATAGATCTTTGTTTGAAAAAGCAGAGGCTAAAGCGAAATCCTTGCTCGATACAGTAGAAGCCGAAGGTATGTCGGATGGTATCGACGAAGAGATCAATAAATGGCAATTAAACGCAAAGAAGGCATTAGAGATCAATAATGAGAGACGCGCACCGATTACTCAGATCCTTACAAAGATTGCTAGTGAGTTCACCAGTCTTGAAAACCCGTTGAATTCTCAAAAGCCTGATAGTTACTACAGCAAATTGCAACTTCATCGTAACGGATGGGCCAAGCAAAAGGCCGATATTCAGAAGGCTAAAGAAGCTGAAATTCTAAAGCAACAGAACATTGCTAAAGAACTAAATGAGCTTAAAGCAGAGGCAGAAAAGCAGATAAGAGCCAACTATAATAAGAAATTGTTTGCTTTCAAGTCACACGTATCAAGCCTCGTCAACAATGCAACTTTGGAAACTTTTCAAGAAGTCACAACGAAGATCAAAGATGTTAAGATTGATTATCCTCGCGAGGCTTTCAATAAGCTTGAATGCTCTTTGTTTCCTATATATGCTGACACAACAACAGTTGACGGAATTATAGACGATGCGCACAAGAGCTTATACAATGAGTTATCAGCAAATTTCCGTGAGAATATGGAAGTCGACAAGCAGAATGCTTTAGATCAGCTTCCTAGTCGAAAAAAGGAACTTGAATTATTGGCAAAAGCAAATGCAGAAGAGGCGGAGAAAATCAGATTGCAAGCGGAAAAGCGTCAAAAAGCTCAAGAAGTTCTTTTAAAAAAAGAACAAGAAGAAAAAGCCAAAGCGGACGAAGCGAAACTTCAAGCCGATCAGCAATTAAACAATGCTCAAACACTCTTCGATACTGCAAGTCAGCTTGCAGAAGTTAAAGAATCAGCTGGAAAAACTAAAACTTCTTATGTTATTGAGGTTGTTGATGCTGCTGGATGGGGCGCGGTGTTCATGTTCTTCTTTGAAAAGGTAGGGATGACATTAGATGTCGAGACATTTGGCAAAAAGACTATGAACCAAATGAAAAAGGAGTTGGAGAAAATTGCGAACACCACTTCTGAAAAGCTTGATCATCCGAAAGTGAGATACATTGAAGATGTAAAAGCAGTAGTAACAAAATAAGGGGGTGAAATTCCCCCTAATCAAAACCTAACAATAAAATCCATGATAGATGTTGAAGGCGCGGAGCGTATGCTTCTAAAGACAACCATTCTAGTCATCAAGACTAGATTACAAGTAAGAAATTACTTTGTGACCATCGAAAAGGATCTTCCAGGAGGTCACCAAATCAGATTAAGTACAGGTAGTGTAATTAATCTATCAACCAAGGGCAAAATAGTCCTTCAGGGTAAACCTGACAACGAGTTAAAAGAAATGTTGGGCTTTTTAAGGGATTAGAAATGAGTAGATACAGACATCGATCAACAGCAATTAATGGGGTTATTCTATTCTTGCAAAGAAATTATAGACACGCTGACATTGTTCAGGAAATGCTTAAAAGCGGACGTTTGATAGGCGTCAATGAATTTATGAGAAGCTACCGATTAAGCAGAGGGAATAATCCTTCTAATAACTGCGATAAGAACGCTATTTACATTCAAAATGATTTCAAATCATTTATTCAATACTGCAAAAAAGAGCTAGTAAACAGATCAATTAGGGCTTAGCATATGACGATTTACTACAAAGTCATTATCAAATGGCAGAAATATCCAATGAATGATTGTATAGACAAAAAGTACTGTCTTTTCTCTTATTCAAAAAGGAAGTTTAAAGCTATTGAGGGGCTTGAAATGGATTCAAATACCTCAATTCAGGAAAAGATTGATTACCTGAAATTAAAGTTAAAAGTTAGAAAAATTCAAATAGAAAAAATTAAATAGTTATGGGGTGTGATATTCATATTTATGTAGAATATAAAACGCGAATAAAAGATTCGTGGAATATTGGTGATTACTTTATCAAGACAGAGAATTTTGACAGCAAAAATGGATTTGAAAGGATTGAAATTCATGGAAATCGGGACTATTCTTTATTTACAACTTTGGCAGGTGTAAGAGATTATTCGGGGCGAGTTGTACCGGTTGCGGAACCTAAGGGATTACCTTCAGATCTTTCAGCTTTTGTGAAATCTGAAGCTATTAGTTATGATAGTGACGGTCACACTCACTCTTGGTTAACACTGAAAGAATTGAAGCAGTATCAATCGACCGAACCGACAATTAGTTATTCAGGACTTCTAAGCAAGGATCAACAAAGGTCTTTAGACAAATACGGTATTTTGCCTAATAGTTGGTGTCAGGGTACGAATCAAGAAGGTTATGAAAGAAGGGAATGGTCAGAAAATAATGAATCTTTAATCCCTTTAATTGAAAAATTGGAACAGAGAGCTAAAGAGCTGTTTTCTTCATCATGCGAAAGATATGATTCCTCATGCGAGTCGAATATTCGAATTGTATTTTGGTTTGATAACTAGATTTAAAATGGACCCATACTATTCACGCAGAGAAGTCAGCCATTCGACCTTGTCGGAGTTCGAGCAACTGCTTTATCCAAGGCCGCAATTCGGCGATAAGGAGAGAGCTTTTGCCTTCGGAACTTTGCTTGACTTTATGATCACCGAGATTCACAAGGTGGATTTCTATAATCTGACAGTTGAAGGCCAGTATGCTCATTTTCCGTTCACCCAAGCTGATTTTGATCTCGCTAAGGAAATGAAGAAAGCGTACATGAAGGATCCTTTTTGCAAAATGATTAGTGATGCGGCCGACTTTCAAAGTATATCAATCTCCCATGATTTCCCGATCGTACATAATGAATTTGAATTTCAACTTTCAACTGGTGTGCGTTGTAAATGGGATCTTCTTGTTCGGTCTTGGAATATGGGTGGAGATATTAAAAGTACCATGGCCAAGACTCAAAAAGAGTTTGAGCAAGCATGTGATCACTTTAATTATTTCAGATCCCGTGCGTGGTACATGGATATCGAGGGTACAAGTAAAGATATGCTTATCGGTATAAGTAAGGTTAATCAAAAGGTCTTTAAGATCCCGATCAATCGAGGAGATAAGCTTTACAATTATGGGAAATCACAGTACCAGGATATCGCTTTTAAATACTGGCTTTACGTAGATGGATTTTCAGCATGATATCAATTAAGATTTTATTATTTATTGCGGTCTTTTTTACGATCGCTTATTTCGAAAACAAACAATTTCAAAAAAATAAAAATGGAAGCAATAATAGCAAAACTAAAGGCGATGCCGAATAGAGATATTAGTCATGTCGCACTAGCGCTAAAAATGCCTACTATGGATGTGTCAAGAGCACAACACGAATACTTAAAACAGTTTAGAGTTAGCAAGTGATGAGAGAAACAATTACAACTAATGCGACTGTAAATACAGCGCGCAAGGTTACTAAGGTAAAGCTTACCAAGGGCAAAACGCTAGATGTAACCTTCGAGGAAATAGTGACAATCATTGAAATTGTTGAAGGTGAAGAAGTATCTAAAACCATTTCAGGAGATTACACCAGGATCGGTAAGAACATTGTTCACGAAGACATGGAGAATGCTTTGCTTCTACTTCGATCACACCTTTCCATCTTATGTGACCAAGCAGAAGCTCAAGGGAAAGGATATTATGATCTTGAAGAAGATGAAGAGGCCTTGAGTAAGTATAAAGTCAGTAGCTATTCTATTGGTGGTCATGATATTCACGAAGGTGTTACCCTTAGGGGTGTAAGATTCGGAAAAAGCGGAGCGCCATTGAATCTTAACAGCCCTTTTACGAAATGGGAGGGTGGCGACAATGAAGAAGTATACGAAAACTCTTTTGAGCTCCGAGGGCTAATCAATCATTGTAGCGAAGAGGCTCTATTGTATGTTGAAGGCAAAATGGCTCCAACGGCTCAACTGGATATGTTTGAACAGGCTGAATCGGACGAACATGATACAGAGGACGGACCATTTTAAAAGTCATGGCTACTTATTTTATTCGTAGAATATCAAAGGATAGCCGAAGCGGTTTTTACACTGTTGAACGATCATATTTTCTTGATCTGTACGGCAAAAAGCTTTTTACACTATTAACACTTGAGGAAGCTATCGACAAAGCTTTTTCACTGCAGAACTGCAGAAACATAAAGATTATTAATTAACAGATTTTTTAACGGTCTGTACTCGTTCTTACAAGCTGATTATCAGGTAAACAAAAAAGCTAAAGTTAAAAGGATGGGGTGTGGCAGGTTGGTAGATGCTATGCAGCCCATAAAATGGGCGTAAACGAGGTATGTAAGGATAGATGGTCCCGCGCTGGTTCGAATCCAGTCACCCCAACAAAAATTTAAATTTTATATTATGGCAAACAAAATCCAAAAAGACATTTATGATGGTCTTTTAGCACATCCAAATTATGAGTTCAAGCATTTGGATCGAGTAACTTATGATTATCAAGATTCAGGTGATACTAAAACCCAGTTTTGCGAACTTGTATTCATTCCTGATGTATCAGCATTCATGTTGGTGAACTTTACAGATGAAACTTTTCAAAAGGTTAAAGAGGGTAAAGACTCTTCAAATTTCCTCTATGAAGTGGGAATAGATCTTTTAGAATTACATGTAGATAATCCATACTAAATGAAAACCTTAACATTTTACGATATCGCCTACGAGGTAGACGAGCGTTACAACGACTATGCAGTTTTTAAACTGCCTTCAAGCAATGTTGACTTTTGCGGACATCTTCCTGATGAAGATAAGGACACCCAAAACTTCTTTGTCCAGTTTAAGAATGGAGGCACTTACTTGTACCGTGATATCCCTAATGAGACTGTTATTGAAGCCTCAAAAGCCGAAAGTATTGGCAAGTTCATTCGAGCGGAAATATCAGGCAAATACCCTTCGGTAAAATTAGAACATAAAATTTTGACCGAGGTAAGTGTACAAAATGGAAACTAAGTCTACTTATTTAAATGAAGTCGAGAAGCTAAAGAAGCTTCTTGGCTTTGGTACTTTCCGGCCGATGAAGGAAAGAGTAGAGGTTCGCGTAAAAAACCTTGATATGGGCTTAGATAAAGCTAGAGAGACCATAAAAACACATGGACTTAATTTGGAGATAGGGGCAGTTACCCCTGTTTTACGATCATTTGAATTAATAGAGAAATAAAAACTATGGGAACAAGAAACATGACTTTAGTTATTGATGAGTCAGGTACAAAAAAAATAGCCCAATATGGACAATGGGACGGATACCCCTCAGGCGTAGGAGTTGGTATATTAGAATTTCTAGGTAATGGTGAACTATTGGAGAAATTAAAAAGCAACATGTCCAAATTAAGATTTTTGGACTACGAAGGCGTTGATAAAGAGTTTATTGATGATTACAATTCTAAATGTCCAAATTGGAGTAATGAACCCGACAAAAGGAGTCAGGACCAAAAGGATTGGTGGTCAAATTTTTGTCATCGAGATTTGGCAGAAAAAGTATTGACCAATATTGCGAATTACAAAGGGGATGAAATTTTATTAATAAATAGTGAAAATAGGGCAATAGGGTCTGAATCCTGCATTGAGTATTCTTACATAATTGACTTTCAAAATAGAAAGTTTACAATTAAGCATCAATTAGATGATGTTAATGCTTTAGGCGAATACTTTCTAGATCATTTACCCAGTGAGGAAGATTTTATTAAAGCGCTAGAAGAGGAAGAGTAGTGATAGAGAATAAAGTTTACGCGGCAATAATACTTAGGCTCGAAGAACTTGAGCATAAAGGAGCCTACAACGGCAACGCTCATCACCTAGCTCAAGACTTAGCAAAAATGGTATCTATCGAACTTTTAAGTAAGCAACAGAGGTTTATTTATGACAACCTTGACGATGGTCGTTTCTGCGCTGTAGATGCAAAGTATTTGGATTACGCTACTGGATTAGGAACTAAAAACATATCTAGTCAGATACAGCAGATCCAAAAGAAAACAAACCTCATCGGGATCATTAAAAATGGTAAGAATTTTAAATACTATAAGTTATAGAAAGGATGTTAACTATGGACAAAAAAGTAACAATTAAAGACCTAGAAGTAAAAAAAGGCAAGGTAGATGTTGAGTTTATCGAGGTGGATGGTAAGCAAATAATACTTACACATATCCCTTATGGAAACATCGATCACTATGTAACACACACAAATTGCAGATCCTGTAAGGTTGAGTTTAAAAAGAATTTCAACTATTCACATACTTGTGAATCTTGTTTGGATAAATCAAATCGTGAAAAATATCTTAAAAAGCCTGTTGTGACCGCTCCATATGACGGAATTATTTACGATGAATATACTGATAAATACTTCACGTGCATTGAAGAAGTAATTGAACACTACGAAGAAGATGAAATCTCATTAGATAATGCTATGCTGCTAACAACAGTCTCTTCGTCCTATGCTTCAATAGATATTGAGCAGATATCTCAAGATGTTGTGCATGAGGATTGGGATCCATCCGATGAACTGCTCGAAAAGATCGAGGAGTTTAATAAGTTTTTGGAAACTGAAAGCACGGGAACAGTTTTTCCGACTGACGAAAGGATTGATATTTCTCAATATTTAAGTGATTTAAAAGGAGATAAATAATGTCATTAGGTAGCGCAATTACAGTAGGCAACTACTTTAAAATCGAATTCCAGTACAAGCCAAAAATTGTCGAAGCTGTCAAAGCTCTTCCTGAAAGAAAGTTTGATTTCAACGACAAGACTTGGAGCGTACCCACAAGATACCGCGATGAAGTTGAAAGGTTCTGTAAAGTTCACAATCTACAATTCGGCCAAAAGGTTGTCAATGAAGTGGCACAAAACTTCACAATACCACCATTGCCGGAGCTTACGATCGAGATTCCTTTGAAACGTGATCCTAGACCTTATCAAAGAACGGGTATTGCATACGCTATAGAAAAGCAAAGGCTATTCTTTGGGGATGATATGGGATTAGGTAAGACTTTTCAGGCTATAGCAGCTATTGAAGCTCTTCATCAACAAGGAAAGGCCGCTTACCCGTGTCTTATTGTTTGCCCGTCCGCTGTGAAGGAAAACTGGGTTAAAGAGGTTCTTGAAACGGTAAACCGTAAAGCTGTCGTTATGGTTGACGGTATGAAAAACACCTATCAAGAGTTTTATCGCACTGGTTTAGCCCAGTTCTTTATTGTCAATTACGAAAGTCTGAAAAAGTACTTCGTAGAAGCGATTGACGATCCTGGATTCGATGAAAAGACTGGGAAAAAGAAAAAAGCAACTTTAAAGCACTATCATTTTAGAAAGAAAGCAATTGATTTCTATAAGTCGATAATTTTCGATGAAAGTCATAAATTAAAGGCTGTATCGACTCAAGCTTCTAAGATATCGAAGGGCATAGCAGTTGGTAAAGAAACGATCTTCTTATTGACGGGTACACCGTTGATTAATAAACCTAACGATCTAATTGCTCAACTAGGTATCATGAACCGTCTAGTTGAAATGGGAGGTTACAAACACTTCATTGATCATTTCTGTAGTGGCCCGAAAGGTGCATCAAATTTGAAAGAGCTGAATTTCCAGCTAAACAAGAATTGTTTCTTTCGCCGGAACAAGACTGATCCCGAGGTCAAAAAGTATCTTCCTGATAAATCGCGTCAAGTAATCCTTTGTGATCTTAGCAAAGAAGCCCGTAAGGAATACAGTCATGCAATGGCCAATCTTGAAAGCTACATGAAGCAATATAAGGACGCAAGCGATGAAAAGATTCAGCAGTCAATGAAAGGCGAAGTTATGGTCCGTATAGGTATCTTGAAAAACATATCCGCACGCGGAAAGCTGAAAGACGCATTTTCATTCATCCAGGAACTTGTCGAGCAAGGGCAAAAGGTCGTAGTTTTCTGTAACCTTACCGAAATTGTTCATGCCGTCCAAAAGGAATTTGTGCGATCGGTCCGTCTTACTGGTGCTGAAAATGCCGTTCAAAAGCAAGCTTCTGTAGACGCTTTTCGTACGGAACCTAATATCGATGTCATTGTGCTTAATCTTAAGGCCGGTGGAGTTGGAGTGAACGGTCTGCAGGACGTATCAACAAACGTCTGCTTTATTGAATTCGGATGGCATGCTGCAATCATGGATCAAGCAGAAGATAGGCTTTACCGCATGGGCCAGCATAACAACGTCATGTGTACTTATTTCTTAGGTCGTGATACGATTGATGAATGGAACTATGATCTCATTCAGAAAAAACGCGAAATCGCAAACACAGTAACCGGAACTGAGGATATGACAGAGGTTAGTATCGTTGATAGTTTCGCTAATCTTTTCAACAACAAGTAGACAATTTAACCACTTTGTATATTTATGAAAAAATACACTCAAGCTGAAATAGAAAAAATCCATAGCCTTCAAACGGTTATGATTGGAGCATTGCGCACTGTAATAGCCACAAGCGGAGCGTTACACTATGCTGCCTTTGAAGGCTTAAAGCCAATCCTTGGTGACCTAAAGGGGATAGATAAAACTATTCCCACACCTCAAATTATGGACCTGAAAAGGGATATCGAGAAGCTTATCGAAAATGCTGAAAAGTTGCACCAGAAGATCAAAGCAAGATTTGTCGATCCCAAATCACAGGATCATTTTGAAGATATCTCATATGGCATATTCCTTTGTAACCACGCTCTTTCAGTGAAGCCCGAAAGTGAAATCTATCAGCATGCTTTTGCGCTATCAGGAAATACCAAAAACTATCAATTATTGACAGAGCAAGTATCATTCTTTGATAGGGTTCTTGAAAAAGCACGATCGAGCAATAGCGATGCCATTAAGCTTATCCAGGAGCGTAGGGATATCCTAGAAACCATTAATGCTGAACCTATGAAGGTTGGTCAAGATGGTAACGTTCAGATATATGATATCGCCCCGGAACGAGAAGAAGTATTAACAGATTAAGTGATAATTCTAAATATCATTAAAATCAAAGATAATTATGGTATTGTATAAAAGTAAAATCAGAGGAAAGATCAGGCCAATGATCCCACCAAAGTCATTTCTGAAACCTGATGAAGTTAAATTTTTGCTTCAAGATTTCTTTTGTGGGTTTGGAGGTGTGGGTTACGGTGCTAGATCTGCAAAAAACACAATTGTGGTTGGAGCTGTAAACCACGATTCAGAAGCGTTAGATTCTCATGCCCTTAATTTACCGGACACTGTGCATTTCAATGAGGATATTACAGTATTGTATGGAGAAGTTAAACATGGAATTCTATTCAAATCACCACAGATGCAACGACTTATTCGTTTATTCGATTTGTATAGAGCTTTCTATCCAAACGCTAAAGTAGTAGTACATTTTAGTCACGAATGTACAAACTACAGTTTAGCAAAAGGGGGGCAGCCGCGTGATCCTGATAGCAGGTCCTTACCTGAACATTCTGATAGATATATCCATGCTTTGGATCCCGATATTATAACTATCGAAAATGTAAAGGAGTTCATGTCATGGGGACCAATGAAGATAAAGTGTGTAAAAGAACACAAAGAAGATCTTACGAAAGGTATTTACGCTAATACTGAACTGAAATGGATATTCAACAAAAAGAAAAATCGGGACGAACTGGCCTATGTCCCAATTTCAACACGTAAAGGTGAAGATTATCTACGATGGGTAGAGAATATAAAAAGCTTGGGTTATAAATACGATTACAGGTTATTAAACGCTGCAGACTTTGGAGCGTATACTTCTCGAAATCGTCTATTCATAAATTTCAGCAAACCTAATATCCCAGTATCTTGGCCTAAAGCTACCCATTCAAAAAACGGATGCTCTCAGCCTGATTTATTTGGTGAGGGACTAAAAAAATGGAATGCAGTAAAAGACCTTATAGATTTTAGTGATGAAGGAGACAGTATATTCACCAAGGAAAAGAGGCTTTCAGATAATACGTTAGATACAATTATAGCAGGTATAAAGAAATTTGTCCCAACACAAGAAAATAACTTCATGTACAAGTATTATGGTAATGGCCATAACTTAAATTCAATTGATGACCCAGCTGGCACGATTCCAACAAAAGATCGTTTCGGAAAGATATGCTGCATACTAAGAAACTACAGAACAGGTTTTACCACCTCAATTGATACGGCAATTGGCACATTGCCTACGGTACCAAAAGCAAATCTATTATCCTTTATAAGGAATCCATCACACTTTGGGCATACAACCAGTATTAATACATCATGCCCTACACTTATAGCGAGACAGGATAAAGCTCCATTGTCGGTAGTAAATGCTATAGAAGGAAAAATTAATCCTGCAATTGTCGAGTTCCTAAATGAAAAAGATTGGGCTTACATAAACCAAGAGTCAGGATCTAAAAAGACTAAAGCACTCGAACTTATAGAGTGCATGTTTGAATATGGAATATCTGATATCATGATGAGGATGCTTCGGGTTGACGAGCTTTTAGTCATTCAAGGTTTTCCTGAAGATTACATCATGGTAGGTCCTGAAACTAGGCAAAAGAAATTCATTGGAAATTCGGTGGTACCATTGGCATATAAAGTCATTTTGGAGGCATTGGAAGAAGTAATATTCACAACCGATAATGATGATCATAATAATATTAAGTTAGCAGCATAATGAACTCAGAAATATACACTGACATCGAAATGTTGGAAGGCTTTATAAAGTCAGAATATGTTGACAATAAAATCAACGAAGATACAGCAAAGGAGCTGTTGCGAATCACAATAGAAATTAAAGAAAAAATTATAACGGACTAAATTTATGTTTGACAAACTATTTAAAAAAGAGGTGCAAGAGCCTCAAAAACACGAATCAGGGTTCAAAAAACCTGAAGATTATTACGGTCGGTTCACGCTTGATGAAATTGACAATTGTGTCGATGATATCCAGCTTAAGAAGTGGTCCCATGAAATCCAGTTGGATTTTGATAATAATAAAATACGGTTTCTGCAATGTCAAGAAATCAATTACAAGAAACGAATGAATTTTTGTAAGTTTTTCATTTATAGAATTCACGAAAGACTTGAGGAAATCAAAAGGATTAAGGCACTTTCGCATAATGCCTCAACACGTATTAGAAAGTCAAGCCCGGATCGCTGGCAATTAATGGTGAATGCTATCATTGAGCGTTATCCAGGAGTAGACTTACAGCATATTATAAACATTATTGATAAGAAATATTAGCTATGAAATCACCAAAAGATAAAGCTAAAGAAATGGTCATTCAGTTTCATGGTCATACAACAACCGCTCGAAAGGCAGTTGATTGCTCTATTATCGCGGTAGAGAATGTCAGAGATGTGGTGGGTCATTCTGCTGATGTTCAAGCAATGGAATATTGGAAGGAAGTAAGGGTAGAGCTAGGTAAAATCGGGAGGGATTTGAAATGACAGAATTAGAATTATACAAATGGGTTCAGGAAAAAAGTCCTGAATGGCGCTGGCAGTACAACGATGAAGCAAAGCAGGACGATGTATTAATTTTACCTTATTCGTTTCATTTTGAAAGCTTTTCCAAGTTAGTTGAAAAGGGTTGCGATGAAGAAGGCATAGAGTGCCGAATAAAGGGCGACTATTTCGCTGTTTGGATGCTGGACATTTGCGAGTATTTCGATATTAACATAGAAAACATATTCTCGAAAGGAGGGTATAATGATTTCTAACAAACAAAAAGTTGACAAATCAACCACTTTGTCTACAAAATTATAACTTTGATTTTTATGGAGCAGTACGAATACTTTTGTGCGATATCCAAACACCTTTACAGTGAACTTGAAAACGTGGCCCTCGTGTCGTATGCGTATTCATTGAATGGGATAGATAACAGTGAGCTGGAGCAAAGGAAAGCCGAATTGCTCCATAAGATCGAAGAGCATCTTAATGGCCTTGAAATGGCAATTTTTGAAAAAGAAAATAAATTATAGTTATGGCAGTAGATAAAAAGTCATTTATCCTGTATTCAGATCTTATAACTGTTGTTGAGAAGCTTATCGTTAAGGATAGGGTAAATGGGACCAATAATGCTGGAGAGCTTTTTTACCACCTGTTGAAGTACGTAAATGATCAAGATCCTAGTACCGATAACTTTATTGTGGAAATGGCTTTTGAGCCGATCAAACAGCAGTTAAAGAGGGATTTAAAGAAGTATGAGACTATTAGGGAAAAGAGAGCAGAGGCAGGGAAAAAGTCAGCAGAATTAAGAGCCCAACAAGCTCAACAAATGTCAACAAGTGTTGATTTTGTTGAACCAAATCCAACAAGTGTTAACACATGTCAACAAAGCTCAACAAATCCAACTGATAATGTAAATGATAATGTTAGTGTAAATGGTAATGATACTGTTAATGTAAATGATATAAATAGTTTATTGGGCGCTGTCGCACCAAAAACTGATAAAACAGGATCAAAAAAGAAATTTGGTAAGCCGGAGTTTAAAAGTGTGTTGCTTCAGATGGGAGTACTCGAGCAACATGCAGATGACTGGATGAAGGTTCGAGTTGCGAAAAGAGCGACTTTCACAGAATCAGCAATCAATCTCCTGATCAACGAATGTGAAAAGAACAATTTTTCTGTCGCTGATGCCGTACGGATATGTGCAGAGCATTCGTGGCAAGGGTTTAAATATTCATGGGTTCAAAATGTAAACAATAATGGAAAAACGGCAATTACAGCAAATCAAAGTAGACAACAGAGAATTGATGAAGTCTCAGAGTTCAGAGTCGATAATCAACAATCTATTGCCGAACGATTACAGAAGCATATCTCAGGCAGTCAATAGCGGTGTACCATCACTTGGAAGTATCAGACGTTCAGATGCCGAATTAGCAAAAGAGGTGATAATCGAGTTTATTTCTGATTTTGTTCAATTTCTAAATGTTGGCAAGACGATGAATGCATCACAGATAAAACAAACTTCTGTGTTGGTTCTTCAATATTTCCCCCACTTGAATTTAGCTGACTTCAAAGTGTTTTTTGAAAAAATGAAAGTTGGACATTTTGGGAAATTCTATGACAGCATTGACGGGCAATTGATTTTATCAAAACTTGAAGAATACAACCAGGAAAGAATGAACACTGTTGAATCGGCTAATCTCGAAGCCCACAAAAGATTTAAGAAATACGGGTATGATCCCCTTGCAAAAAAAACAAAAGCCGAAGAAGACGAAGAAAAGCAACGCAGTGATCTGCCTCGTATGATTGAGGTGATGAAAAGTGCTTTGGGAGAAAAGAAGCAAATTCAAGAAGCACCAAAGCAAACAATATCAACAGCAAAGGATATCACACAGCGCTGGCTACGTCAATTCGATAATCTTTTCAATGGAAAGTTCGGTAAAGTAGTAGCAGGAATGAGATTCTTGGTTTTTGGAGAAAAGCGGTACAACCTAGAAACATTCATGGAACGAAAATTTAACAACTTAGAAAACTAAAATTATGACATTAGGATTTATGCAGACATGGCCGAAAGAAATGGGCCAAGCAGATAGCAAAACATACTTCATCGAAAAAATACAATTGGGATTACTTCAAAGTGATCTGATAAAGGGGATAGACTATGTTGATAGCCTAGAGGACTATAGATCAAAATTTGGGGGTAACTGGCACAGTAAGGCTCATCTGTCACCAAAGTTGCATACCATACGTCAAGATTCAAGTAATCGCTGGAAAGCAGGAAACGACATTCATTTCGCTGTAAATGGTCGAACAAAAAATCGGTTTCAATTCGCGCCAGTTGTGAAGTGTGTAAGTGTTCAGGATATTGAGATATTGAGCGCAATGCACTTAGGTTCTAATGATCCAAGAGTGTCGTATGCCGATGAAGTAGAATTTTGTGGCGAGAAATGGGCTTACGCTTTAACGGTGATAGTGGATGGAAAGCAACTTGACAGAAATGCTGTCGAAGTACTTGCCGCAAATGATGGCTTTGAATCTGTTTGGGATTTCTTTAAGTACTTCGACAAGAATTTCAAGGGTAAATTAGTTCACTGGACTAACTTGCGATATTAGGGCTAAGGGTTTACATGAATAGACCCCTCGTATTGTGAGATTCCGTCTATGGGTTGACCAACTTTGACAACTGTCCTAATTTCAGGTTCTAAAAATTGTTGACCTTCACCGTCTACTGGTATCACAAGTACTTGTTCAAAATCTTCCAACTCACCATCAGGGTGGTTGAAATGGAAAAGAGGGCTTACTGTTGTAGCAGTCCTTTCGTGTGTTATTCTTATCGATTTCATAATCTCAAATTACAAAATAAAAATAAATTCTAAAAATGGCTAAATCAAACTGGGGAACAGCTTTTGCTAAAAATTTAAAACAAAATGGTTGGGTTGAGGTAAACGGGGTGATTAAGCGCAAAAATAACCTCACAGAAGAAGAAAAAGTACAAATATGTATAAGTACTGCGAAAAAGAAACACAATCGATCTACGGGCTTAAAAACAGCTTGGATTGATGATTATAGAAATTTGAGAAATAAGGAGCATCAAAAGGATTTGTTTATTCAGTTTATCAAACAAGAATTGGGTCTAGAAGTATGGCCGGAGTTCTATTTTACCCTAGATAGGCAATTTAGGATAGATTATGCGATACCACTAGCTTTGGATGGGAGCGTCATGAAGATTGCCATTGAGCAGGAAGGGGGTATTTGGATGAAAGGTAATTCAGGACACAGCTCGGGGACAGGAATTAAACGAGATATGGAAAAAGGTAACTTGCTTCAATCGCTAGGCTGGAAGTTGATTCGCCGCCAGCCTAGTGAAATGCTTAGTATGGAAACATTAGGGCTAATTCAGAAGATTTTATTCTAGCTTTTGTTTTAATAAGATTGCGAATTCTACGTATCTATGGTCATTTGATTTAGATATTTTATCTAAGCACTTTTTAATTTCATTCTTATTTTTTGATTTGAATACACTCATTTTAAGATTGTTGTCGTTTTGTATTGAATCTAGTTTTCTCATGAAAACAGTAAGTTTATTAGTTTCTTCAAGATTGAATTCGACTATCTTTGTAACAGCTCTTATGCAAAAGATAAATGATGTTTCAATATTTCCAACAGAAAGATGGTGAAGAACCATGCTCCGATCAATAGCTATAAGTGATTTGTTGACTGTGCCTTTTAGTTCTTTTGAAATTTCAGCTAACCTGCCTACTGCTACTGCATGTTCATCTTCCAACGTTTTAATTATTCCTGGCAAAGTTGTGTTTTCTAATTCATTTATTTTTGTATTAATGGGTTTAAACATTCCGAAGAAATTTATCGCAGTTATGGCGGCTATCAACAGAGTGATCAGCGCTACAAATATTGCCGTATATGTTGCAAGGTGTGTTGAATAGTATGTTGTAGATATTTCATTTTGGACTAAAATACGGTCTAGAGACTTTAATGAATCAATTATAACCTTGTTGGATGCTTTTAAAGAGTTGATATCTGCTTGGAGAGATATTACACTATTGGATAAAGAATCTATAATAAGATCCTTCTGAGAAACGACTTTATCTAATTTCATGTTCGGTTAATTTTGAACAAAAATATGCAAAGTACGGATGGCTGAAGAAAATAAGTGAAAGTAGACAATTTGGAAACATTGTCTACTTTTGTTTATCTTTGATAAAATGAATTATCCTGCGCAAATAGTGGTGAATGTTTTGCACAGGGAGTTTCCCGACTTGGCAATTAAGGTGCTCGAGAGAATTCGGGAGCAACTTCCGGCATTAACCTTCGATGATATAGATATTGTCGAGGGGATTGTTGATGCTTTTTGCCAAGATATGAACGTTACCAAGTCGCAGCTGTACAATGCGGAAATGATCAAAAGTAACGCTCATAAAAGGCGAATTCTAATTGCGTTGATCATGAAGCTTTATCAACCCGAACTGCTTGTCAGTATGATTACAGGTCATATGAATTCTTGCATAAGCAGGAAGCTTATAGCAATATTACATGTTTCAAGGGGGACAGTGTCGTTTGATGTCAAGAGAGCGGTCAAGTTTTATCAGTTGTACAGCGAGTTTAGAGAATCAGTAGATAATATGCACACTAAAATCATTCAACAATATGGCAACAAAGAAAACAGTATCGAAGCCAGCACCCAGGCAGTATGAAAGTATTGCTGGAAAAGAAGGCAGGATCAAAACGGATATTTTGATCACCAATCCTAAAACAGTTATTACTATCGTTGGAGAATTGAAAGACGAGTTAAACTTAGAGTTGAGATTTTTGGTTGATTCCTTTCTAAAGGAAAAAGGGCTTTAGCCTCTAACGTAGTCTTTATTGAAGATTACTTGAAAAGTAAAAGTCCGTCCGTTTTTTGAGGTCCTTTGAAAATGGCCCACACCTTCACGAAAGGAATTATACAGCATAGTGTAAGATATATCAGGAGCAATGGCAGAAAAGTCATTATGTATATCCTTAAGATTTGTGTCAGCAAACAAAGCTTTCCCATCTTCGATGATTACATATATCTGCGCTATTCTTTTATTCATTTGTACAAAGGTAGTAAAAACATAAATAATTGCACTATTATTTGTTCTCTGATTAAGTTATGATAGAGAGGAAAAATATTAAAACAATAGATCTTTGGCCCAATACAGGGCAAATAAATGGTTTGCCCTCAAATCCAAGGTTTATCAAAGATGATAAGTTTGAAAAACTCAAGCAATCAATCCTTGATGATCCGGAGTTTATGGAGATAAGAGAAATTGTGGTATTTCCATACGGGGATAACTATGTGATCATTGGCGGTAACATGAGATATCGTGCATGCGTTGAATTGGAAATAAAAGAAGTTCCCTGCAAGATTCTACCGGCAGACACTCCAGTTGAAAAGCTACGAGCCTTCTTGATGAAAGACAATATTGCTTTTGGTTCTACTGATTGGAATATGATAGCCAACGAATGGGACGAACAAGAGCTTATCGATTGGGGGATGGATATTCCTGTTTCATTTGTTGAGGAAGAAGAAACGGAAGAAGAACAACCGTTACCAACATCAACCTGTAGAATAACTATAGAGCTTTCAAATGATGATAATAAGGAACTTATCAAAGCTCATATAAATGAAATATTAAGGGAGTTCCCCGAAGCAAGTATAAAATAAGCACCATGGCAAAATACGGCAAGAAGTTAGTTGAGAGGATAGCTGATCTAGTAAAATCGGATACATACACTATTGCTGAAATATGCAAAATGGTTGGGATTGACGAGGCTACTTACTATCGCTGGAAGAAAGATAAAAACGAGTTTTGCGATGCTATTAAAAAAGCAGAAGATGCTAGGATGGAATTTTTTGTTGTAGAAGCCAAGAAAAGCCTACTAAAAAAAATACAAGGGTATACGGTCCAAGAGAAAAGCACAACGTATACACGGGATAAGGAAGGCAAGCCACAAGTTAAAGAGCAAAAGAATATTGACAAGCACTACCAACCTGACACAGCCGCAATCATATTCACATTAACAAACGGTGATTCCGAAAACTGGAAGAACCGTCAAAATACCGATTTGACAAACAAAGGCGATAAGTTTGAAACAGGTTCACCTTTCATGGCGGCAATTATGAACGCTTCAAAGAAGAAAAAGGAGAAGTAAGATGGACGCGGAACTTCAGAAGCAAATTGAAGAAAGATTCATTTTCTATCGGGAGGATCCCGAAGGGTGGTGTTACTTTGCTGAAGAAGTTCTAGGCTCTATTCTTGATGACGAACAAAAGAAGATCCTCAATAGTGTCAAGGTTAACAAAATGACATCTGTTGCAAGCGGTACAGCTCGGGGAAAAGATTATATTTCTGCTGTTGCGTGTATGTGTTTTATGTATTTAACACCTGTTTGGAACGAAAAGAGTGAGCTTGTTGAGAATACCAAAATTGCGATGACAGCGCCTACGGGTAGACAGGTCTACAATATTATGGTACCCGAAATTAGAAGGCTCTACCGTAAAGCAGGAGAACGGGGATTCCCTTTACCTGGGCGATTGACTGGGAATGATATCCGTACAGATTGGGAAGAATGGTTTATGACGGGCTTCAAAGCTGATGACCATAATCACGAAGCTTGGACAGGATTCCACGCCGCAAATACGATGTTTGTCGTTACAGAGGCTTCGGGTATTCCTGAAGGAACTTTTTCAGCTATTGAAGGTAACTTGCAGGGTAATTCAAGGATATTGATCGTGTTCAACCCAAATACCAATACGGGATATGCTGCAAAGAGCCAAAAGTCTCCACGTTGGGCAAAATTCAGATTAAACAGCTTAAATGCTCCGAATGTAGTTTTAAAGAAAGATATTATACCTGGGCAAGTTGACTATGCATGGGTAAAAGATAAAGTCGAAACATGGTGTCAGCGGATCCCTTCAGAAGACTTTAAGGAAAGTGAGGATGATTTCAAGTGGGAAGGCGGTGTTTACCGACCTAACGATCTTTTTCGAATGAAGGTATTGGGCAAGTTCCCTAAAGTGTCAACCGATACGCTTATTCCACTTTTTTGGATAGAGCTTGCAAATGAACGCTGGAAGGAATTTCATAAAACACCATCAGCAGAAAGGATGTACAGTTCTGAATCTAGGATCGGTGTTGATGTTGCCGGTATGGGGCGTGATGATTCGGTAATATGTGATCGTAGGGACAATATCGTTAAGGAGTTCAAGAACTTCAACAGTGCAGGTGTGGCCGATCATATGAAAGTTGCAGGGATGACAGTGAACATGATGAAAAATGTTCTTTATCCAATTGCCTTTATTGATACTATCGGAGAGGGAGCAGGAGTTTACAGCCGTTTATCAGAATTAAAGTATGCTGGTAAGGAATCCTTGACAAAGTACGGGTATGAGCGAGCTATCAGCGCAAAGAACAGTACCGCAGCAAAAGACGATAAGGGGAAGCCTTTAGAGGATTTTACAGGCGAATATACATTTGCAAACATGCGTGCCTATATGCATTGGGCTGTCAGGGATTGGCTCAACCCCGACAACAATCAAAATGCTATGCTGCCGCCTGACGATGTATTTGCTCAAGAAGCAACGGAAATAAAGTATTCCTTCCGATCGAATGGCGATATCATTATTGAACCGAAAGAGGATATTATCGAAAGGCTAGGACATTCACCGGATAAGTTTGATTCATTAGCCTTGACATTTTACCCTGCAAGAATAAAGAAAAATCACGTTGAGAATACTCAACCAAAAACGAAATCAAGTTTGGGATTTTATTAAAACACAATGGAAGAAAAAGATTTTGACGAGTTGCTTCTTGCTGGAGAAGTTGACAAGATTAAAGGCGCAATGACCAATAATGGCACAAGAATTACTAATGCTCTGTCATTCTACAACGCCGATGAACATGTAATAGCAAAGGAGCCGAAAACAAAAATGGTTGGTAGTGATCCTGTAAATAACTGGCCTCTGACATTGCCAATACAGAAGAAGATTGTTCAAAGTACAGTAGCCTTCTTGGTCGGTAAGCCAGTGCGGTTGGTTCAGGAATCGGAGAATACAGATGATGCTTTTCAGGCTGTTGTTGATGTATGGAAAGAAATGAGGATGAACAGCAAGCTATTGGACCTTATAACTAAGTTCTACAGTGAAACAGAAGCTGTGATTATGTTCAGACCTTATAGAGATTCAGATGCCGATCCGAATGACACCACGCTTAAAAACACCGTACGTTGCAAAGTAATGTCAAAAAGTTCAGGTGATGATTTATATCACTATTTCGATGAATTTGGCACACTTAAGGCATGGGGTCGGGGATATCGGGTAAAATCAGGTGGAGGAAAAGAGATCGAGTATTTCGATATTGAAACCTCAAGTCATTGGATCACCTACAAGAAGATAGAAGGAAAGTGGGAGCAAAAGACAACTCCAAATCTTGCAGGAAAAATCTGCATGGTCCTATTTACGCAAGATACTTGGGATTCCTATGATGTTGATCCTTTGATTGAACGAAGGGAGATTCTTACTAGTGGCAAAGCAAAAAACAATGATGCCATGGGAAACCCGATCCTGAAAGTAATTGGAACGATCAAGGATTTGCCTAGCATTTCAAAAGCCGTGAAAGTTGTCGAGTTGGAAGCAGGTAGCGAAGCAGACTATCTTTACCCACAAATGTCGGCGGACCTTATCAAAGAAGAACGTGAAGATCTTAAGGAACTGATCAACTACTTTACCGATACACCTGATTTCAGTATGGATAGCATGAAGGCAATCGGTACCACATCCGGAAAGGCTATAGAGTTGATGTTTTTCCCTGCAATATTGAAGTCGATAAGAAATCAAATTGTAGTGATAGAATTGTTTGATCGGATGATGGAAGTGATCAAAAACCTGATCTCGAAACTCAATCCAAATAAGACAAACATAGTTTCTCAAATGAAGGACCTGCAAGTAAAGTTTGAGTTTACTAGTCCATTACCTGAAAACGAAGCTGATTTTATAGAAATGCTGAATGCTTCAACAGGTGGAAAACCTACACTTAGTCAAGAGGAAGCTGCTATGAAGCATCCACTCACTAAAGATGGTAAAGCCAACTGGGAAGCGATACAAAAGGAAAGTATTTCCGCTTCATTTGATGAATAAGTGGACAAAATGGCTACTTTGTATATTTATTTTCAAAATGGCTTGCTTTATAAATAATAGTGCCTATATTTGTTTAAGTCTTTAGAATTCTTCATAATTCTTTGGTATTTATGTTTATAATTGGTTTAGGTTATTCATGCGTGGTCGTGAGATAGCGCATGAAATGGGGTCTTAGCTCATTTGGTAGAGCGATTGCTTTGCAAGCAATAGGTAATCAGTTCGATTCTGATAGGCTCCACAACACAACGGGTGTATAGTGACTTTTCGGTATAGCTATACGTCAGGGTTAAACCGATGACAGCTCGGAAAGACGGCAAATTGTTCATTGTTTTACTTAACCATTTCTAAAATGAAAAGAATTATTGCAATTGCACTAATCGGGACATTTTCTTTATTGATGGTTGGTACCGTGTATTTCTCTTGTGATTCAAAAGAGTCCATTACGCTGGTAAAAAAGGTTAGTGATAATTGTGATCTTCACTTTATCCATGACGGGTTTACACCTTCCGTTGAACCTCATTACGGCAAAATGGTCACTGTCTTATCAGAAGACGAAACCTTATCAGGATATACACTTGATATCGCACCGAGTGCCAACGATCCGCCAACGATCAGAATGTTGTAGGTGTAGAATAAGAAAAACAAAAAGCCTATTGTCAAGGGTAGGCTTTTTACACAGTACATTGGCTCAGTGGTAGAGCGCCGCACTGTCACTGCGGAGGTCACGGGTTCGAATCCCGTATGTACTGCACTTCATAATTTAGGTTAATAATTGGTTTGATGCCGTGGGGATTCTCCCCGTTTCTCCACGGTTTATTATTTACCTAGATACTTGAAACAAAGTATTAAATCAATTATATGAATGCAAATGAACTACGTATCGGCAACATTCTCCAAGACAGAGAAGGTCGAGTTTGTAAAGCTGAACAGCTATCTTCTATTATCGAAGACTGTAAAATAATGGCCGTAAAAGGTCCGGTCACATCATTGCCTGTATCTCCCATCATTCTAAGCGAAGAGATTCTTTTGAAGTGTGGGTTTAGAGGATCTGACGATTCCATATTTTCACATTCAAGAACGGGTTCAATATATTTTAAGAAGCCATTTAGAGAATCCAAGTTCTATATGGTTAAGAGCATAGGTCAAGACAAAATCACAACAGTGCAGTATCTACACCAACTTCAAAACTTGCATTTCGCACTTACTGGCGAAGAATTGGAGGTGAAGATATGATTCAAGTAGCTAAACGAAATAACAAACGGTGTTTTGCTCCATGTGATAAAACGATGATCCAATCAGGGCAATGCACATGTCATAACCAGCATGATAGAATTATCTCGATTGGCACTTCTTTAGGTGCGAGGGGATGTTCTTTGCTCATCTATGAAACAATTGCTTTGGAGTTAATCCATTCGGGAATTGATATAGAAATACTTCATGGATCATTATCAAGATCACAACCTGGTACAGAAACCATGGTAAACCAATTTGCGGAAACCTGCAAGAAACTTGGGGAAGTAACAAACGCGCTTACTTTGACTATCAAAAACTATTATTCGGAAATGCCTTATGAATGTTTGCCCCAAAAAGATCACCGTAAACAAAAATACATCCGTCAACAACATAAACTTGCCCAAAGGCACTATAGGAGGAAATAAATAATGAAAAAATTAATTTTATTAGTCGCAATATTAGCGATTTTGGCAGGGTGTAAAGAGCCAGCTATCCAAACAAAAGTCACAGATATAAATGGCATTAAGCTTGAATTGCTATTTGAGCATGATGGTTGTAAAATGTATCGGTTTACTGACTATCATACAATCTACTGGAGCGATTGTCGTGGCCGTACTGAATACACACATACATCTAAAAGAGGAAATACTTCTACTACAAACAGACAGCAAACAGTAAGCGAATAACCATGCGAAATAAGTACAGGATCCTGGCGCTTCTTTATGTTCCAATTTTCTTAATTGGGGCATTGATATTGGGACTTGCAATGATAATTAAGGCGATTGGAGCATACATTATGTTATCGCCGGAGCTTGCGCAATCTGAAATTAATCATCTAAAGAAAAGTTTGAACTTATGAAAGTAGTTTGGAAATACGAATTGAATAAAAGAGGTATTGTGTTTGCGAAAATGCCTTTAGGTGCAGAAATATTGAGCATCCAGGCACAAAACAATGTTCCTTGCATTTGGGCTTTAGTGGATCCTGAAGCGGAATTGACTGATAGAGCTTTCGAAACACTTGCCACTGGTGAAAAGGTGGAAGATGACAATAGAAGAAAGTATATAGGAACCTATCAGATGTATGGTGGCGAATTTGTTTTTCACTGTTTTGAATTATTAAAAAAGTAACTTATGAGACCTATTCACTTTCCCGAATCAAACATTACGTTTGAAAAACCGACAACAACGGATGATAGTGAATGTCTTCCTATTTCTGCTTATGTCGGGCAGGATATTAAAGGTAATCCTCACATCAATACTGTTTGGCAGCCTAGTAAAGAAGATATAGAAGCCATCAACGCAGGACGGCCGATAGTAGTTTGTGTTTTGGGTACAGCATTACCGCCAATGAGCATGTTCACATATGATGAAGAGGGGAATAGTAATGAATAGAAAAAATATTAAATTACACTTAGCTTAAGATAAAAGAATTCATAATTTTGTGCAAATTATTGCGAAAATTATGGATAAGATTAAAGGGGTAGCTAAACAAGCGGGAATTATACTTTTAGGAGGTATTTTTGTAAGTGCATTTTGGGATTTCTTAGCAAAAGATACATTGGTTCGAATAGGGAGGTGGATAGTTGAATTTTCATCAAATTTCTCAAACACACTCACAGATTTTACTTACAAAAGTCCTAGTTCATCACACGTTATCTTTAATATTCTACCTTCATTATTGATGATAATGGGAATTATAGGTTTCGTTGTCATCAGGTCAATAGAAATGCTTCAAAGACTTAGGGAACAAAAGTTGAAAATTTCAAATGATAACAATAAAGATGAGGAGGAGGGTATTGAGGAGGAGGATATTGAAGACAAGCCTGCAAAAAAAAATAGAAGCAAAGTTGTAATTGGCTTAATTAGAGTTAATATTTTTCTTTACTTATTTGTTATTCCTTTTTATGTTGCAATGCTATCCATGCTGATTTTTCAAAACAGTGTAAAATTAGTAACGGAAAGAAATATGGGGATTTTGAAACCATATGTAACAAATAATAGATATGATTTTTTGTATTCAGAATACCTACAAATCAAAACTAAAAGTGACTTTGTAAAATTACAAACCCAACTGGATAGCATAGCAGATGCCCATAAAATAAAAATAAGCGACCCTAGCAAATAATAAATTGTCAGGGTTCGATTGCAAAAATTATTAAGCATGAAAAACACTGACAAAATCAATAAGAAATACGAGCAACAGCATCTAGATAACATCAGGAGGAATCAAAAACGTGTCAAGCGAGCATACAACAAAGCGATAGACAAAATCTATGCAGGTTTAAGCCTGCCTAAGCCTTCTGTTGCATTCGATATTACTAAGTACCCTAGAATCAATAATATTGTCAATGAAGTACTAGCTGAGTGGAATGAAGAGTTCTTGACAATTATGGTTAATGGAGTTCATGAAGCTTGGAACCTATCAGAAACTAAGCTTGACGAGATCCTTGGTCAATACACTGCAGGTCGAGCAATGTTGCCGAAGATCAAAGAAGCATTGAATTCTAAGAATCAAGAAGCATTGAACGCTTTCCTTGATAGAACCAGTGGTCCCCAGGGCTTGGATTTATCTCAAAGGGTGTGGAATTATCAAAACCAATTTAGAAGTGAGATTGAAAAGAACATGGCTATAGGTATAGAGCAGGGAGTGCCAGCGGCAAAATTGGCATCACAGCAAAAGCAATATCTTGTTGAGCCTGATAGATTGTTCAGGCGTGTAAGAGATATGGAGGGTAATCTTGTTCTTTCTAAAGCTGCAAAGCTGTATAATCCAGGACAAGGGGTGTACCGGTCCAGTTATAAGAACGCATTACGTTTTACACGTACAGAAACTAATCTAGCCTATAGATCCTCTGACAACGATAGGTATTCTCGATCTCAAGTTATTCTTGGTTATGAAGTCAAGCTTTCTGCTAGGCATCCTATGTTTGATATATGCGATCATTTAAAAGGGGAGTACCCGAAGACCTTTAAATTTGTTGGTTGGCACCCACAATGTATTTGTTATACTGTACCAAAGCTTCCGACTGCATCAGAATACAAGAAGTTTGAAGATGCGGTTCTGAATGGAGAAAACTACACCTTTAAAGATCAGGTATCACAACCTCCAAAAGGGTTTGGTGAATATGTAAAAGCTAATTCTGATAGGATCAACAACAGAAAATCACTGCCTTATTGGATCAGAGACAATAAAAATTCCTTTGATCTTGCCGTTAAGTCTGCAAAAAATACTCTAGTGCTTACCAAACAAGAGACTAAGGTGTTTTTGAAAGATAAGCTAGACACCGAAAAAGTATTTATGGTTGACGGAAAGTATTTGCCAGAAAGAAAGATCCTCCATGATCGTATAGTCAATGATTATTTTGATCAGTTTTCTAAAACAGAGGGGAGCAAGGTGTTTATGCTTGGAGGTGCTCCAGCAAATGGTAAATCTACTGTCGTTGACGGAGGCTTTTTACCCCATCCAAAAGGTGCGTTCATTGTCGATCCCGATAGAATCAAGTCAATGATTCCTGAATATAGAATGTTACTTGGACAAAAGGATAAAAGTCTAGTCAAGAGTGCTGCAAACTTCGTCCATGAAGAAAGCTCATATCTTGGTAAGCAGATTCGAAAAAAGGCATTAGAACAAAGTTATGCTGCGGTACTGGATGGCGTTAACGATGGTAAAATTGAAAAGCTTATGAACAATGTTGCTGCTATTCGTAAAGAGAGTGGCGGTAAGCCGATCCGTGCAGATTATGTCAGCCTTGACACTGGGTTGAGTTTGAAGCTTGCAGAGGCTAGGGCCAAAGCTACTGGACGTAATGTTCCTTTGGACCATGTGCGTGATCAGAATAGGGAAATATCTATTTTACTGCCTAAAGCGATCGAGGAAAAGGTATTTGATGAATTGTATCTATGGGACACCAACCTAGAAGGTAAAGCGAGACTGGTGCTTACTCAAATTAATGGGAAACTAAAGATCCATGATCAGAAATTGTACAACGATTTCTTGAAGAAGGCTAATTAAAAGGAAACTCTATTGACAGCCCTTTAGCTTTCATTTCGTTGATTTCCTTAAGCAGTGATCGCTCGTGATCATTTTGAGGTGTACGCTGGCCCCGTTCCAATAACACCCCGATAATGTCGGGATCAAGATTTGGATCATTGTTTTCGTACACCTCAATCTTACGACCTCGGAAGTATGATACACTAACGAGTTTGCCGCGATATTTTGGATCTATGTTGCTCATATTGTTAAAATTAATTAAAAGAAACAGAATAGCGGTCATTTAGGTGCTATCTTTTACCTTTCTAATCTTTATACTTATCAACCCAAACTTGATAATCCCCATCTCTCTTTATACTAAAAACCATAACATTATTAAACGAGCCTTTCTCGTTTAAAGTTGATACCTTTTTGAAAGTATACACACTAGATAAGCTACTGTAAATACCATCTGAAACTTGCATTAATACAACATACTCACCTTTAGGAATGTATTCTTTATACTGATAGCCATTAACAGATTTGTATTTTGCGTTAGATATTAAACCTTGAACAATTTCTTTATTATGACTGACCGGAAATTCATTTGCTGGGATAAAAGCGATGTTAGCGTCAATGTAATTATGTTTCAATATCGATGACATTTGATTATCCTCTATTGTAGAGGTTGCATTGATAAGTATACTTGACTCTTCATCTTTCTTACATCCGACCAAAGTAGCTACTGCCACAAACAACATTAAAAATTTATTCATAATTCCATGATTTGATAATGTAGCAAATATAAGGAATTTCGATGCCTGTGTTTACGGAAATCCGTAGCTAATTTAAATATATTGCTTTTATCAAGTTTATCCTATTGCTGTATGCTCGTTGTATATCCAATAGATTCAATAGGATATTTGTGACAAGTTCATCTTCCTTCGGAGACAAATCTCGCATGGCATATAGACGAAGATATTCTTCAATCTGTGCATCGATACGTCTTTTGCGTTCTGTCAAATTTTGGCTTTCAAAGTTATCACCTAAGTGATCATAAATAATGTAATCTGTAGTTTTCATAATATTTCATTTTAAAAGTAGACATTCTGACTCCTTTGTCAACTATATAATTATTTTGTTGATAAAGCTTATTAAGTCAGAAGCGATGAAACAAATATATGTGCTATTATTTATAATTCAAAGTAAAATATAAATAAAAGTGCTATAATTTGCATTAGTACTGTTTATCATTTACATAATCGTATTGTAAGCGATGCCAACGGCTGTTTATGATATATTCACCTTTTAGCCTGCTTAATTTTATAGCACTTAAGAATTCTAAAAAACATAATTATGTGGGAAAAAATTTTAGCACAACTGGTTGCCAAACATCCAGGGGTGTCAAAAGCTGTTTTGGGACTTATTGCTAAGAAGTTAGCGGAGAAAGTAACAGAAGAAAACCAAATCGAGGGAGCTATAAATGATTTTGAAGCTAACTCAACCTTATCAATCAAGGATTATGCAGATTTCGTTCAACAACAGGGGGATGCTAGGGTAGGTGAAGCAAAGAAGAAGTGGGATATAGAGAATATGAAAGCCGATCCAAATAACCCTGATCCTGAAAAGAAAGATGAAAATCCAACAGAAATGCCTGACTGGGCAAAAGCTCTGCAAAATTCTGTAACAACACTGGGACAGCAATTTGCGCAAAAGAAGAATGAATCAACTTTAGCAGCTTTGATTGCAAAAGCGAAGGAAAAAGGTATTCCCGAAGCATACGCAAGAAAAACTATAGTAGGGGAGGAATTCGACTTAGACTCAACTCTTTCAACTTTAGAAGCTGAATGGACTGAAATCAAACAAGCAAATCTTAACGCTACGGTTGCCGGCGAAAAGGTGGTATCAGGGGTGAAAACAACTGGAAAAGAGGTTTCAAATGCGATTGCAAATTTTGCTAAATCCAACGTTGAGGCCGCGGGGGCAGCTAATAACTAAACAAAGTTTTAATTAAAAAAATTACTATGGGAGTAGGATATAAAAGAACCGATAGTACTGGTGACATTCCAGTATGGCAAGGGGACGGAAAGGATATTCAGCTTGCACAAGGTGGTTTTTTATTTGAGAAAGGTGGGTTAGCAGACGGTACAATTATCAAAGCAGGAACCCCGATGATTTTCAATGAAACCACACGCAAGGCGAAGTTTCTCGCAACTGGTAAAGTTGTTGAAAATGCTTTGGCTGATGCAGTTGCTTATAAAGTGGCTAAAGGGCACACTTTAAAAGTCGGGGATAACTTCGCTGAAAAGCCAGCAAGCGCCGCTTATCCAATTACTGAAATTAACACTAGCAACATTGATTATGATGTTGTAACTGTTGAAACTACAATTGGAGCAGTAGCAGCTAATTCGCTCGTGTTTGGGTCTAGTACAACTGGTGCCGCAAATTCAAGTTTTGGTGGTGTGAATGGAAGGCTTTACCGTGATCAAAAGATCGGCGATGGTGAAAGTTGCAGTGTTGTTATCCGAGGTACAGTATATGCACGCAGAGTGCCATACTCTAAAGAGCTAGAAACGGCTTTACCTCATATTATTTGTTCTCAATCATTTTAATCAATGGCAATAGTAGCATCATTATTTGGAGATTTGGCCAGTAGCCAAAATCTTCAAGCTTTAATCGATCCACAACTTCAGTTGCTTTATGGCCAAACTAAGTGGCGTAAATACTTAGAATGGGGTATTCCGCAAACTGAATTAACTTTTGCGACTGCGATCGGTCGCCAACGTATACAAGCCGCCGCTTCAATTACAGATCCTGATGCTCCGGCTCCTTTGCGTTCAAACAACAAGCTTGAAAAATTGGAGGGTGGAATCCCTACAATGAAAGAAAAGTTCGCTTTGGATCAGCAGGATTATCGAAAGCTAAAGTCTTTAGAAGCTCTTCCAATTTCTGATCAAGCAAAAGTTCAAGCGCTAATCAAAGTACTTTGGAATGCAGTAGAGGATGCAGCAACTTCAACAGACAAGCGAATAGATATCATGTTTTTTCAGGCAATATCCAATTTTAGCATTGATGTTGGCGTTTTAAATAACCCTGACGGTGTTGATTTCGGAGACCTCGATTTGCTTGCAAAACCGCACCAAAAACGTACCGTTCGTGCGGTATGGTATAACCCCGATGGGTCTCCAAATCCATTGGCAGATCCTTTCCGAGATATCGAAGAAACAGTTTCATTTGCTTCAAAGAGTTTCGGACGCACGTTCGCTGAAATTTGGATTGAACAAGAAAACTGGTTTAACTTCAAAAATCATCCAGCGGTAAGGGATAAAATAGCAGGTTATCAGAATCCAGGATCAAACGCTAAATTCGTTGTTACAGAAGATACTATTAATGAGTATCTACGAGCTAACAAATTACCAGCAATGGTGATTATCAACGAGCGTATCGGAGTTGAAAAAGACGGTATCATCCAAACTACCAATCCATTCAACGTTAACAATCTTGTGTTTGTTCCTGCTGGAAAGTTAGGAACTGTACATAACGCTGTTTCTATTGAATCATGGGAACCAGTTCAAGGTGTAAATTACGCTAACTACGATCGCACGTTAGTGTCGAAATGGCGCGATAACGAGCCTTGGAGGGAGTATACAAAAGCAGAATTACACGCTTTCCCTGCATTGGAGCAAATTGACGCAATCTATTTACTACAAACTGATGTACCGACTGTATAATGGCTGCAGGTGAAGTAAAAACGAAAAAGGAAGATACTACTGCACAAGGTGCAGGCAGTACTTCCGTTGATGAGATCATCCAAACAAGCAAAACTGACGCGCCAACAATAGACGAATCTATTAAATCTGATGTTGATACATCAAATGAAGCGCCTCAATGGGCTTTAGATTTAATCGAATCTAACAACGCGGTGATTGAATCAAATAATGCTGTGGTTTTAGCTGTTGAGAGTTTCAACGAGAATGCTTCAAGAGTGGTTAGGGAGGTCTTAGAGGAAGCTAGATTAGTTGGCTCAACAAAGCCAGTAAACACAGCAAAGCCGAAAGCCGAAATTACAATCAACAAGAAAGCTACCTATGTAGTCGCAAAAGGTAAAAAGTTTCAATCTTCTGTAAGCGGAAATATCGTTGAAGAAGGAACTGAACTGAATGGGTTGGAGACTGAGCGTTTACGGAGCTTGATAGCTCAAGGTATCGCTGTAGAGAAGTCGGAGGATTAATCATGACTAAAAAAGAAGCCTTTATAAATGTCGTTCAAGTCGGTACAGTCGATGATAGCACGGCCGAAATGTATCTGCTTTCAAAAGGCATTGTTCCTGATGACAGTTTTACAGGGGATTTAGACGAGTTGGAACTAGCGGCAATACCGTGTATTCAAAGTTTGATAACTGTTAGCTCTCAAAGCGAAGGATCGGCTTCATGGAGTATGGACCGGGAAGGGATTAAACAAAGGCTTCTTTTTTTAGCTCGTAAGCATGGCTTAGACGATGTTGTAAATGCAATTGATGCTAAGCCGATCGTTAAAGCGTACAACAATTGGGGGTTATGATCAGAAAGAGAGCGCATAAACTAAGGTATATCGAGGTTACTCCTGGTCAATCTTTTCAAGATGAAAATGGCGATTGGAAAACTGGTCCATTTACTGAAAAGGAAGTTGTTTTGAATTGTCGGGCTGATGTGAATAGCGGAGGTCGAACGATAAAGAACAACGATGGACAGGACTTTGTTTATAGCTTCTCAATTTATCTGAACAAAATACCCGAAAGCCTCGAGCGAGGAACGTTCATTGAGATCATACTTGATAATAAAGTTATTGGAAGCGGTCATGCCATAATGCCATGGAGTTACCAAACAACAAACAAGATATGGGTCTAAAGCCGCGCTTTACACGAAGTGTCATAAGTCAGGCTGTAGAAAAGCATAAGGCTCAATTCCGAGAAGCTGTAATAAACAGATTCGAGCTAGTGGGATGGGAGTTTGTGAAAGCAGCTCGTGAAAAAACAGCTAATGAAGGAGGCTTTAACGATGTGACCGGTAACCTTAGAAGTTCTATAGGTTTTGCTATAGTTGACCATGGTCGAATTGTTCAAGAAAACTTTGACGGAGCCCAAGCAATCGGTAAGCAAGAGGCGGAAAGTTTTATAAGTGAACTATTGGGAGATTTTGAAGATGGTTACGCGCTTATTGTTGTTGCAGGGATGGGATATGCTGCCGCTGTCGAAAGTAAAGGAAAAGACGTTATAACAGGATCCAGTTTAGAGGCCGAAGCGACTTTAAAAACTGCAATTAGAATGTTAAAAAGGAGTTTATGATAACGAGTATCGAAGCCGGAAATATGTTGTTTTCCTTTTTGGGAAAATCGATTCTTATGACTGACATAAATAAGCCAAGCGGTGAGTTATGCAAGTTTGAAAGGGCAGAAGGATCCACCAAAGAGGACATTGTTATTAACACACTTGGATTAAACCGTGAACCGGTTCAGAAAGGTGTTTTAATCGTTAATATTTATGTGAGCAACCTTGATCCTGCAAAAATTCCAAATATCGGCACTGGAAGAAATAGACCTGATACGGCGAGATTACTTTATTTATCTAAGCTTTTCCAATCTGTATTTAACGATAACGATGAGACAGTTTCAGAGGTTTGGATAAATCAAGATACGTGCTTTGAAATTACGAGTGATGATCAGTTTTCTGATGTAAACAATCAGCATTACATAAGTTTTAGAATTAATTTTTTTACCATAAAATAGAAAGAAAATGGCTAGACCAAAAAACGTGTTAGGCTTAAAGGCAGTTAAAATGGGTGCCGTTGGAGCCGATGGAGGAATGGGTACAGTCTTAACAGAGATTTTGGGGGCTACTGTAAAGGGGACCGCATCGTTAGTGTTAAATGAAGGCAGTTATACTGAAATAGAAATCGAGGAAGAGGATGTTGCTTATGACGAGTTGACCACACAGGCGCCAAAATGGGCGTTTACTTTGGAATCTTACAATATGTCTGGAAAAGCATTGTCTGAAATGGGCGCTGGTGATCTTGAACCTGGTACCGCGGGTGCACCTGATTCGATCGGAATGGACGTTCCTATTGATCAGGAAATGTCTATAGAATGTGAGACTAAAAATGGAGCGAAATTGCAAATCGCGAGAATGTTAGTTCGGATCCGTCCACAATTCGACTTGATGAAAGAGCAATTCGGTAAGGTAATCGTGACAGGTACACCATTGAAACCAACGAAAGCAGGATTGAAAACCGTTGTTAAAACTGATGCTCCGGCATAACAAAGTAGACAAATCGGCTCTTTTGTCTATCATTTGAGCCGATTTATTTATTCCCTTATGAAAGAAACAACTCAAGATACTATAAACGCCTTTTTAGACGAGGGGGATATCATGAATATTCCAATTCTACCTAAAAATAAATGGCACGGCTTTCTACAAAAGATCGGGGTTTGCAAAAAGCATCTAACCTATACTTTAAGGAGAATAAGAGTCGGTAACCGGGAGCGTATAGCACAAAAGGGATTGAATATCCCTGATGAAATAAATGACGGTACACCATTGCTGACAAAGATTTTCGAACTATCTACGAGCAATAACGCCGACTTGATTTATTGTGCAGCTGTGGCGCTTCAAAATGACAGAAATGAACCTACAGAAGAATTGTTAGACACCTTGAAATGGGTTGATGACGATTTACTTTACAGTATTTTGGAGAGAGGACTTTCCGAAATAGACATTCAAAATTTTTTAAAATCTATTGTCTTGATGAAGGGAACAAACAGTTTGATGAAAACGGAAACCCAATAGAAAAAGACAAGCCTAAAAGATATCCAGGAGATAATAGCCTGAATGCACAAATAAACAATTATAGAAAGTATTTCCGTGATAGCTCTGACTATATAAAATGGGAATTATCCTATTACAATTTCTTATGTGATTTGGTAACTATCCCAAGCGTAGATACAAATGACAAAGAAGAGAATGAGGTTGAAGGAAAAGATGAAGAAGAAGAGTTTTTGAGTAAGATCCTATAGGAATGGCAGAAGTAAATAGATTAGAGTGGGATGCCTATATCCGAGATTCCGAGTTGATGGCATCGGTTAATCGAATAGAGCGCAGAGTTAACGGCATGGTTGATAATGTCACTAGAAGTGGCAAAGGCATGGAAGAGGTATTTTCCAAAATGGCCAAGGCTGCCACGGCATTTTTCACAGTTAATCAAGCGCAAAATTTTGTACAGCAACTAGTCAAAGTACGATCCGAATTCCAGCAGCTTGATATAGCTTTTACTACTATGCTTGGTAGTAAAGAAAAGGCAGACAAGTTGACAAAAGATCTGATAGATTATGCTATGTTGACTCCTTTCGGGATGAAGGAATCTGCAAACGCAGCGAAACAACTGCTGGCTTACGGTTCCACTGCTGAAGATATAAAGCAAGAGCTTATAATGTTGGGGGATGTCGCCGCTGGTACATCCCAGCCAATAGGAGAACTTGTCTATCTGTACGGAACCTTGCGAACCCAGGGACGCGCCTACATGATGGACATTCGTCAATTCGCTGGCCGTGGTATTCCAATCTATAAAGAACTTGCAGAAGTTTTAAAAGTTGATGTCAGTCAAGTTAATGCTTTTGTCGAAGCTGGTAAGGTTGGGTTTGCGGAAGTGCAAAAGGCTTTTCAAAACATGACCGCTCAAGGTTCTATGTTTGGTGGTTTGATGGAAGCTCAATCAAAAACAATTCAAGGAGAGCTTGAGCGCTTAGGCGATGCTTACGATATGATGTTAAATAAAATGGGAACCCAAACAGAGGGAACCATTTCCAACGTAATTAAAGGAGCATCAGTCATTATAGAGAATTATGAAACGGTCCTAAATATTATGGGCGCGTTGGTAATTACATACGGTGCATATAGGGCCGCTTTAATTGCTACAGCTGCATTACAGCAGGTGAGTGCCGCAAGAGCGGTTGGAATGACAAGTGCTGAACTATTGCACCTAGGAGCCATAAGCGCTAAGACTGCAGCTATGAAAGTCTTAAATGCTGTCATGGCCGCCAATCCAGCAATTTTTATGACTGCAAGTATTTTAGGGCTAACGGCTGCTGTGTATGCATTAACTCAAGTTACTGACGCGACAAGTGCGGCACAAGAGCGTTTGGCTGTTGTACAGGAGGTAGGAGCAAAAAAAGCTGATGAAGAAAAGAGAAGTGTTGAACAATTGGTCGCAGTAATAAAAGATCATACTGCTTCTGTTGAACAACGCAAATCTGCTTACGACAAGTTGCAAGCTCAAACCAAGGGAATTCTTTCTTCCTTTAGTCAAGAAGAGATAGCTATCGGAAAGGCATCAGATGCTCTAGCAACTTACGTTCAAAACATTGGCCGTGCCGCTTCTGCACGAAAGGCGTTTGACGAATTTAATGCATTAGCCGAACAACTTGAAGTCATAAATCGCAAAGGTATTGACGGTGTAGGTATTTGGGAAAGGACTGGGCGTGCGATGCAAAATGCCTTTGGAGTTAATGGATCCGATGCAGCCAAATCATTTTGGGGATTTGGGGATAAGAAAGGAGACAACTTTATTGTTGATCAACAGAAAGATGTCCTAAAGAAGCAGATGGATGAACTTCAAAAAGAATTCGGCAAGGAATTTAAAGGTTTCATTTCCGGAGTTGAGGACACAGTAAAAGATACTACGCCTTCCAGTCTATTTGTTGAAGGGTTAAAAGATCCGATCAAGAATTTCAACAGCCTTATTAGGTCGGTATCAAATAAAGGTGAGCTTGATACCCTGAAAAAGGCGATTACAGAAAAAATGGAAGCATTGGCTCCTGGTGATAGTCAGATAGCCGGGTTAAAATCTAAGCTTAACCAAATTGCAAAGCTTGAGGAAGCTTATTCTATTACAAAGCCCAAATCAGATGAGTCTATAGCTAATTCTCAATTTCAAGATGCAGAACGCTATTTAGCTGCTTATGAAAAGATTACTAATGCAAGGCAACAAATGCTTAACTCACTACTTCATCAAGATCAACAGGAAATTGCTTCAACGAAACAAAAGTACGATTCCCTTCGTGACGAGATTCGCAAGTTTAATGCTGATCCAAAAAATAAAACTAAAATCGATGTAAAACAGATTGACGAGATAGAGAGACGAGATTTAAACGAGGTTATTAACAAGCAAGCGAACACACGTAAGTTAACGCAGTACCAAGAAGATTATACTAACTACTTGAAGTACGAGCAACTTAAAAAAGAAGCAGGCGACCAGTTTGCTAATGAGCAGTATGGCAAGTATGTAAATGTAGTTGAGAAGATGAAGGGCGAATACGCTGGTCTAGCTGCAAGGCAACAAATAACAGGTTTGTCCGGCGCTGATGAGAAGTATTTCAAAGAGCTAGAGACGTTGTTAAAGGCTCACGGTGAAAAGGAGAAGGAAGAACGGAATTCACGTTTTGTAGAAGCATTAAAATTGTCTGAAACATTTTCTTTTAAAGAACAGGCAATTCGAAAAAAACACGCCGATGCTTTCAAAGAACTAGAAAAGCAAAAGACTTCTATTACAGAAAAAGAGTTTAAAGAACGTACAGAAGTTCTTAAAAAGGCCCAGCAAGACGAACTAAAATCATTGGTTGAATCAAATCCTGAGTACGAGAAGGCGATGAAAGATATTGATGAGTCTTCTAAATGGTTGCTTGCCGAGGCTTTTAAAAGAGGTAAAGATATTGTCGATAAAATTATTGACGGGATGAGTATTACTCCTCAACAAAAATCAGAGCTAAAGAAAGTATATGGTGAGATTTTCGATAAAGGCGCAAAAGATGCCGAAGGTGGGGATTTACAAAGATATGAAGCTGCAGTAAGTTCTTTTGAGCAATTAGTTAATTCAGCTACACAGTTTGATGGAACAATGAGCAATAGTTTAAAGACTATTGGTTCAATGATTAGGCAAGTTGGAGATTTAACCAAAACTCTTAGTGATGTAGGGTCGGGGATGTCAAAAAGTGGTACCGTATTAGCTGTTGCTGGGGCTATCGTATCGATGATAGGAGGTATCACCGAAGCCATATCTAATGCCAGGTTTGCAAAACGTGAGCAATATCAAAATCAGATTGATTACAGCAATGATTATCAATTAAAGCAAGTTGAAGCAATTACCAAAGCTCTAGAGCGTCAGCTTGCTCTGATCCAGGAGATATATGGGACTGATCGCGTTAATGAGTATTCACGGGTTGTAAAAGAGTCAACAGATGCATTTAATAATGCTATTAAGTCATTTGATGGTGTTTCTGCTCCGACTTCCACGAGTGGAGTAAAAGACAAGAATCTACAACACATCATGTCAGGTAATGCTGGTTTGGTAAAGTTTAAGCTTACAGGTGATAGTTTTTATGATGACTTCATAAAAAAGCTTAATGAGGGGGCAGATTTTGAAAAAGCATTCGGCAAGAAAGGGAGCAAGCAATACGATATGGCAGCAGCTGTTCTCAAGAGAATGATAAATGATGGAATGCTGAAACCTATTGAGCTTGGTTTTTCAACAATTGAAGATATTACCGTCGCTAAGATTGAGGACCTACAACGCTTGATTGATGAAGGTAAATTGGATGATATATCGAAGAGACAAGCTGAGGCAATCATCAATAGTTACAATATCCTAAAAGATGCTATGAATCAGTTGCGAGAAGAGTTAACTGGTGTAGCGTTTACCTCTTTGACTAATGGCATTGTTTCCATGTTTGAGCAAGGGAAAACCAGCGTTAAACACTTTACAGAATTCTTTGAAAAGCAGATGCAACAAGCTGTATTGAAAGGGTTTTCCCGTAAGATGATTGAAACCCAAATGCAGTCGTGGTATGAAGAATTTTATAAGGCAAGCGAGAGCAATGGCGGATTAGATGCAGGTGAAATAGAAAACCTTCGTAAAGCCTATTTCGGTATTATGGAAAAAGCTAATGCTGAGTTTGAAGAGCTTAAAAAGCTTGGAATAGGATTGGGTGGAGAGGGGTCTTCCTCCCAAAGTGAACTTTCCAAAGGGATTCAAAGTATGTCAGAAAAACAAGCCGATCGCGTGGAAGCTGAATTGGGAGGTTTGCGGCTCGCTCAATTAGCATTGGTGGAATTAGAGAGGACCAATCACGCAGATAATGTACGAATCATGAACTACCATTTAAATGAACTGTCTGCAATCAGTAACAATACATACCGGACGGCTAATAACACAGATCGCCTGGCTAACATCGAAACGGCCATCGTACAACTAAACAGCAAGATTACAAACACAGATGCTATCAGGAGGGGCGCAGGTTTATAATGAGTAATTACAGAATCAACGGGCAAGATCCTGAGACGCTTTATAATTTACAAATACTAAAAGGTATTTACGAGCAACTAGATCAGAAAGCCGAATTGAAAGACAATGGTCTATCGATAGATTGGGCAGAAGAAAACGGCACAGAGCGTTATCATGGGTTGCAACGTTTCAAAAGCAAAACATACAATATCCAATGTCTGATAAAGTGCAATACATCTGCAGAGTATGATGCATCTATTGAGGCATTCGATGATTTCATTGATACAGCAGGAGAATTCAACTTAGACATTGTCTCAAAAAACAAACGATTAAAGGTGTCCTTTTTGAATATGACCAATTTCAAAAAATACGGCAACAGCGCAACTTTCACGCTGGTATTGGCAGATGATTATCCAACTGAAAAATTTACAATTAGCTAGGGTATGATACACGAGATAAAGAGAGGAAACACAGTTATTTGGAGCGGTAAAGCTATCGGGCGTCAGTACAGACGTATTATGCAGGAAGACCGTGTAGAGGTGACCATAAATACGGCAAGTGCGATAAAATTCAAGAAAGGTGATATGTTGGTTGCTTACGGGCAAACCTACAAGCTGAACCGTCCCGAAAACATCAGTAAAAAGAATACGCAGATAGGTTATTCTTACGAGATCGAGTTCGAAGCATTGTATTATGACTTCGGCAAATGGATTCTTTACACCCTAGATAAGAACAACTCTTTGAAGGAGCCTGCTGTTTATCTGATGGGTGATGCTAAAGCAATCCTGGGCTTGGTTATTCAGAATGCAAACCGCGCTTCCAGTGGGTGGACTTTGGGTGTTATCGATGATACTGAGGTTTTCCAGTGGACGTACAATGGAGGGAAGCTATTGACAGTTATACAGGACATCGCCGATCAGACGAATCTTGAATTTTGGTTCGACAACGGTGGTAAGCGTCTGAATTTAACGAGACGTCAGCCTGTAACAGGTATTCAGCTTGCATACGGCAAAGGGAAGGGTTTATATGAGCTTTACCGCTCTAGACGGGACAATCCGGTCGTTACGCACTTGACAATCTTAGGAGGCTCGCAAAACATTCCTAACAACTACGGTTTCCGTGAGATTCAGCCTACAGGGGGTAACCCGATGGTTAATCCGAATTATGTAGCCGGTATGGATCGCGTGGAAAATACGGTAGTATACGAAAACATCTATCCGAGATTGATTGCTAAGGTGACGGCCACGAGCGCGCCAAATGTGATCCGTTCAACCGATATCGATTTCAATTTGAATGATCACCTACTTGATGACGGAACCAGTGCGCAGATCGCCTTTACTTCAGGGTTATTAAATGGTTTTAAGTTCACTATTCAAAAAACAGGATATGTACATGCGACTAGACAGGTAACTTTCAACATTATTCAGGATGATAAGGCTTATCCGGGGGGAGTTCCTGATACCTTATTGAAACCTGCAGTTGGGGATAGCTTTGTTTTCTTGAACATCGATATGCCTGCTACCTATGTGACGAATGCAGAGGGAAGGGTAAAGGACACAGGTGATCAGTACTTTGCGGAAGAAGGTGTTGAACAGTTCGACTGGTCTGCAAAGATCACTCCTAAGTTTGCATTAGAAAATAATACAGAGCTAGTTCTTGGCGGATTGGTTCATCTTAAAGCTGACGATATCGGCTTTGATGGTAATATCCGAATCGATAGCTATTCGCGCGATCTACAGGAATCGTACCGGTATGATTTTACGTTAAGCAACATTATATCGATCAATAGCCTTGTAAGGCAACGGAACCAAAGCGACCGATTGGCCAACACTGTAACCAAAGGTATTTCGTCTGATGGGCTATCGACAAAAGCAACCTATGCGGAGCGTGCAGGATATGCCGGTACCGCAGGGCATGCAGCTACAGCAACCAATGCTGCTACGGCAAACTTTGCAAGTGAAGCAGCTCATGCAGCATTGGCCGATCATGCTACAAATGCTGACCATGCATTGAAAGCTGATCTAGCTACACGAGCAATCAAAGCGGATCTAGCTGATAACTCTATCCTATGGAATGGACTGGCGCAACCCAATTATCTTACACAACCTGTCCGTCCTGTTGATAGTCCAAAGTTCGAAGGGGTGTCTTCTCCTTCTTTTCAGAGTGGTTGGACTGGTAGTGGATATAGAGTCTCTAAAGATGCTAATGGTAAATACATATTAGAGGTTGACGGCCTTTTTGTGCGCGGTGAAGCTAATTTCTACAGCCTTGTCGTTAATGAGCTTAGAGCTACTAACGGAGCATTGATCGTGTCGGACGGTATTGAGATTACTGGAGCAACAAAGACAGGCAATAACTACGTGTGTACATTCGATACTGATGGAGGCACTATCGGCAATCCTTTTAGGGTTGATGACGTGGTGAAATGTCAGGTGTGGAATGGTAAAGCTGCAAAGCTTTTTGTTGGACGCGTGTTATCGACTACATCATCCAGTTTCACTATATCGATACTGCAAGGTTCGTCCATTCCTACTGAGGGAGATCACATCGTAAGGATAGACAACTTTACAGACAATAACCGCAAGGGCATCGTTTACATTACGGCTAGTGATTCCGGTGCACCTTATGTTGATACTGTCTACGGCATGTGGACATCTCCATCGACTAGTATACGCACGAGAATGGGGAATCTGTCTGGTATTGTTCACCCTACTTTAGGGACATTGACGGGGTTTGGACTATATGCTCAAGGGGCATATATAGATGGTGTGTTAGTCGCCAAAGCTGGTAGTAACGTCTACAATAAGGGAGAAACGCAAGCCGAAATAAGCAATGCTGAAGGAAGGATCAATCTTTCAGTGACCAATAAGATTGATGGTATTAAAGTAGGTGGAAGGAATTTGTTAAGTGGTTCCAAATCAAGTGGTCTAATCACAACGAATAGTACAAAAGAATTTACTTTATCTACTTGGGCAGGAGTAGTATGGTCTGCTGATAACTCAGGGGCTTTACTTGTTGATGGGGAAACATACACTATTGGGTATGATGCGGAACTAATAGCTAGAACATCTGTACCAACACCATTTGGTTATCAAGTTGGTTTTGCTCTATATAACGGCACTAATAGTATATCTCTATTATCGGCTACACTCAAAACGTTAGGTCAAAAAGAACGTAAAGTAATTTCTTTTGTTGCGCCAGTTAATAGTAAGAACTATGCTCTATTAGCTTATACTAATAGATACACAACAAACGGGAATACACCTGTAGGTTTTGATACAGTAAAATTCACTAACCTTCAATTAGAAAAAGGTAATAAAGATACGGATTGGGGGCCTGCATATGAAGATATTGACGCAAGCATAGATACTGTTAAAAGTTCTGTTTCTGATCTTTCTATTGTAGTTGACGGACATACCGAGCAAATATCTTTACGTGCCACTAAAACAGAGGTTACACAGTATGTTAATGCTAACTATAACCCAGTGCGCCACATTAGGGATTATCTAAATGGTAGTAATGTAAATGCTGGTAATCATTGGGTTGAAATAGAAGCTATTGATACAAATAATGTAAATGTTGCATTGGGTAAACCTGTATCAAGTGGTGCAGGTGGTGCTAATTTAAATCTTATCACTAATGGTAATAAAAGTAATAGTCAAGAATATGCTTATACAGGTAATGGTGAAAACTATGTTCAAATAGATTTAGGTGCAATATATTATAATATCAAAGAAATTAGAGTATGGCATTACTACGCTGATGGTAGGAAATACAAAGGGAATGTTACTCAAGTAAGTACCACGGGTGCAGGTGGTAGTTGGACAGTATTATTCAACAGCAATAATGAAGGTGAATATGTTGAAACATCAGCAGGTAAAACCCACTACAATTTAAAAAGTAGGGATTCTATTAATAATTTATCTGTTACTACAGAAGCTAAGATTACTTTAATAAATGATTCAATATCATTAAAAGCAGATAGAAGTGTAACAGACGGACTCAATACGCGTCTAAATTCAGCGGAAGCTAAGATTACTCCTGATGCTATTAATGCAACTGTTAGAGGTCAGGTTAATTCAAAGTCAACAGGTGAGATCTTAAGGCGTGACCCTACATTTCTTCAAGGTAACAATGGTATGTCTGTTTATAATAACCTAGGTAATGGTGTAGTTACTTTTGTAAGGGAGAATGTTCCAGGAGGGGTACAGCCAACGGGCTCGCCTTGGCGATTGAAAGTCACATCAACGGGTTCAGCAAATCCAAATTGGGGAGGTATAGCCTTTCAATATACAGGAAAAGTAAGTGTAGTATATAATTATAAGCTAATAGCAAGCATACCTGTTGGTAGAAGGATTAATCACGCCGCTAATGCAATGGGTACAGGTTCATCTGAAGTATGGTTAACATCACAAGAAGGTACAGGTAAATTTGAAGAATACGTTGTTCAGGTTACCTATGGTACAGGTGCAGTAAGTAGTTCAGGTTTTTTTCATATATCAGGCGGAGCAACGCCAACACCTGCAAATCCGTTGGTTTGGTACGTAGCATTTGCTACAGTATACAACGTATCAAGTGTTGACGACACCCCCACGGTTACCGAAGTTGAATCTTCTTTCTCTATGACAGCTAATAAAATGAAGCTGTTTAGTGCAGAAATAGAAATGTCGGGTATTGTCACCTTCCAAGGTACAAATGCACAGAATTCTGCTAATGCTGCTCAGGGTACTGCTAATACAGCTAATACAAAAGCAGGACAGGCAGATACAAAAGCTACCAATGCTCAAACAGCTGCTAATACAGCTGACGGTAAAGCCGTAGCAGCTCAGAACACGGCTAACGCGGCTAACGGAACTGCAAACGCAGCAAACAATCAGGTTAATGCATGGAAGTATCCGAATAAGACCACTATTAATGGAGGTGCAATCGAGACTAAAAGTATCAAAGCCTTACAGATCGATGTAGAAAACCTGTTTGCTGAACAGATAACAGCAACAAATCTAACCGTAACAGGGACTAGTAAGGTAGGAGCGTTTAGAATAGTAGATCAAACTTTAATCGCCGATATGACCAATGCAGATACCAGGATTGCAGGAATAAGATCTATGTCGTATAACCAGGAAGAAGTATTTAGTATTGGTCGCGCCTTCAGTCCATCGTCGGGATCGGATGAAATGTGCTATCTAAGAGATTGGAAGGGCGGTTCACTTAAAGGAACTGGTTTAAGGATTGATATAAAAAACAAACTTGAAGATAATATAGCTATAGATATCGTTAACGGAACAGTAAGAGGGATTCGTTACGATTCGGAATACATAAGTATTAATAGCTCAGGCAGCAGATATGCCGACCAAAATAAATCTATACACATAGTGAATATTTACGGAGGTACAGGAAATTTCGGATGGAGTTTACCGACTGAACCAAAAGATGGTGAAGTACATTATTTCTTATTTAGAAAGTCAGGTAATTCTTCTAGTTGGCGGGTTTATGTTAACGGGGGAACTCCGCCAAAATTAGTTGATAGTTCCGGTAGTTTCGCTAGTGGTATAGATCTTAAAGTAGGTTTTTTAACAAAATTCATATATGTATCATCCATAGGTGGGTGGATTACCGACATGCTACCTTAAAACGATTAGACATGAACAAAACAGATAAAAAGAGAGTATTCGGGTTCAAGGAACTTGGAATGAAAGATTTGGAGGGTGGATTTACTCCATTCGTAATTGATCAAAAGACAGCAGATAACGGGATTGAGCAAGTTTCTTTGTCTGTAAAAATATTTGCTAACACGATCTACAGAACAGGGAGCAAATCAATCGATATGGACAACTTTTTACGCGACTTACACGCAAATGGAGAGGCTGAATTGACTGATGCTATAGCCGTAGAGCTAATCGAAGCGTCCTCGCAATTATGGAGTTATCCAGTTATCAGAGAAATTAATTTACTAATCGAAAAATCAAAATAATCATGGCAGTAGAAACATTAACAAGAACAGTCGAAAGCAATAGCGAACAGAGAGTAAGCAAAGCGGTTTTCAAAGGTTTCAACCTAACCTTTACAGAAGAAAGACAATTAGGAAAGTTGATAAAGGTAGAGATTAACGGTTATAAGCAAACCGCAGAAGGAATGGAAACAGTGTCGCTACATTATGACACCCGGAACGGCGGTCAGCCATCTATTTCTTTTTCTCCTTTATCGGCTGTAGATTCTGAACTAGCAAATGCTATCAGTGCAGAGCTTGAAGTTATTAAGGCAGTAACGGAGTAATCATGGGAAAAGTAGAAAGAAAAGAAGTAAAAGTATTCCATGAGTGGGACTTGTGTGAGGACTGCGGAGGGAGGCTAGAAAGCAAGACGGATATCAGTATGCTTTCCAATCCGCAACGGTACTATAACAAGTGCCAGGATTGCGGAAAAGAGACGGTCAGTCTGTCTCCATCACCTAGTGTAGTTCACGAAGAAGTATAAGTAACAAGCCCCTTCGGGGGCATTTAAAAAGGAAGGGAAGTATGGCGAATTATATATCTTATTCAAGTGCAGGACATCATTTAAAGGACAGCGGCGCCATTGGAGTAAATGGAAGGCAAGAAAATCATGAGACTATATCATTCCGTGATATGGTCAATGCGGAGTTGATAAAGTTGGGCAGGACGGTAGTTCGAGACAAAGACACCGAAACATTAGGACAATACCTAGGACGGATAAATCCTACTGATAAAGATGTTGTAGTTGAACCTCACTTTAATGCTTTTAATGGTAAAGCATCGGGGGTCGAAGTGTTGATTGCTGACAATGCAAACGAGCGCTCTAAAGCAATGGCAAAGGAGCTGTGCGATGGCTACGCTCGCATTATGGGAATCCCCAACAGAGGGGTTAAAACAGAAAGTCAATCGGCTAGGGGTAAATTGGGATTGATGCGTAAAAAAGGAGCGGTTTGCCTTCCTGAATTGTGTTTCATTGACAATCCAAGTGATATGGCAGCTTATGATAGAAACAAGGTTAATCTAGCTTGCTTTACAGCTCAAGTAATGAACAAGTACGATTTAAACTAATTGGCTTATGAAAGAATTTTTACAAGACTACGTTTTACCCAACATGTCAGCTATTTGGGGGGCATTGTTTGGGGCAATTGCAGCTATTTGGGGTTATATAAGAATAAAGCCAAAAGAAAAGTTAGATAACGAAGGTGGGAATCTTGAAAATGCTAAAAAGTCTCTTGAAATATCGGAAAGGATAGCTGATAGACTGGAAAAGCAATTGGAATCTTCAGACAGTATTATCGAGCAATTAAAAGAAAAATTATTGTTAGCCCTCGAGGAAGAAAATACTTGTAAGAAAGCTTTGAAGGCAATCCGAGAAGAACTAGCGCAATTCAAAATTCTGTTTGAGCAACAAAAGCATGAGCTTGAGGGCTTAAAGGACGAATGTAGGTTGTTACGATTAACTATCGAAGAAAATGAAAAGAATAATACTATCACTGATAATCTGCACGCTAATTAATTCGTGCGGATTATTCAAACGTACCGAAAAGAAGGTAGATCGCGTAAAAGTTGCTGCAGTAGTCGAGAAGTCTAGCGAGAGTAAAACGGGCGGTATAGAGTCTACTAACACTCAAACTCAATCTAAGTCTACAGAGCAGTCAAAAGAACGCCAGGAGCATGATATAAATAGCGACACGAAGCTAGAAGCTGACGAGATCAATATCGATAGCCAGGGGAACATATCGGCCAAAGGAGGGGCAAAACTGACGAACAAGACCAACACTAAGGGGAAAAACGAAAAGGACATTACCAAGCAGGATAGCACCGGAACTACTATACAGGCCGACAAAATCAGCTTCGAGGAATCAAATGATTGGTATAAAGAGCAATTTAAGTCTGATGACACTAAAAAGGAAACTGTATCATCACCCAGCGGTAAAGGGATCATCTTCGGAGCTGTATCGGTGTTGATTATTGTTTTCGGGGTATTGTGGTGGTTTGGGGTGAAAAGGAAAAAATAGTTAATAATTCCCCTTTGTTTTGGCTCCATAGGCGGTTTTTTGTTAAACACTTTTTTGATATGTAACTTTGCTACATGGAAATAGAACAAGTACTATCATATAATTTCTTCGTAGACGAAAGTAAATTAGTAGGAAATATTAACGTAATTCTTACCAACGGGCAAAATTTAGCAATTCATGCTAGAATGGACAAAAACCTTGATTATATATACACAAATTGTCATCCTGGAGACTATTCTAAAATTTGGGATTTTTGGTGTAATAATAATTCTAGTCGAATACCTGTCAAAAAAACAAGCCTCTGAAATCGAGAGAAATCAGAGGCTAAACCAATTATTCACACGGGTCGGATGACCTTAAATATGAAGTAGTTAAATATACCTATTTTATTCTATATTCCTAGTCGCTTCATAGAACTGCATTAACCTATAGTGAGCCGGGCATTTGGTGATATCCTTTTTCTTCCATAATTCACACTCTAGGAATTGAATTTCCAAAAACTTAGCAACGTCAACAACCTTTTGATGTGCGCCCACCTGTACAACTTCGGGGTACTCCTTACCCAAAAGCTCATTTTTCAAATCTTCAACCGTCATGGGGCAAATCTACCTTTTACTTTGTGAAAAACGACCTACTGATGGACGATAATCGAGAGGCCAATCTATTAAACCTCTTTCAATCATTGAAATAAATTCTTTCATTAGAGAATCGGTCAGCCATTCTGCAGGGTTATGTATGTTATAACGAAATTCACCCTCATTTGCGCCATATGGGACGTGAAATGAAATGTTTCCCAAATAAAACTTATTGCCATTCACAAACCACTGTCCCGATCCATTGGCAAAACTAACATCTACCACGATTCTTTCACCCTTAAAGTAGAACATTTTGGTTGGCTTAGTAAATCGGAGAATAAGAGCATCTATAATTGCTTCGCGGATGTCTTCAGCCAGCTCACCGTAAACATGTTCCCAGGTTCCCATGGTATCACGGAAAACGTAGATAGTGAACCCGTTTTTATGGGTTAGGGTATAATCCGTACAGCCTCGATATTTATCTTTTATCTCAAGCTTTGCAAACATTACTTTATTTCTACACCGGATCTCTAAAGGTTTCATGTCGCAAGTTTACTAAAAATATTAGCATATTTGCAATATGGGAAATGTTAAATTTAAAGTTTGGGATAATCCGCCTGACGGAGAAATAGCTAAATATGTTCGCAGTTCTGCATTACAGGCGTCCTGGACTTTGTCGGATATAGATGCAGGAAAACACATCTTACAAAACGCTTTCGGCGATTGGCCTGACGTGATGCAAAAGGAATTGTTACAATTGCGCGAAAAGTTTAAATCTCGTCTGTGATAGTCGGTACGTTGGTATCTACACCACCAGCAGCCATTACACGGAATGTGCGGTGCGCCTTCATTTCTCCACTGTACGGTTGCATTAAGGACTCGATTTCGTCACGGCCGTCCGCAAGCAACCAATTGTGGCGTTTATCTTCAGGGATGATCAAAGGCATGCGCTTACCCACATTATGGATGTCGGCCATAAAGTCATTTGCTTCGGTCGTGATAATAGAGAAGGTGTTATAATCTTGCCATTTATTCCATACAATACCGAGGGTGAAAATAGGTTGATCCTGCACCTGGACAAAGTAAGATTCGTTGTTTTTCTTTCCGTCCGTTGCATGTGGTTCAAAAAATCCTTTAACGTAGAGTAAGCCCCGTGTTTTGGTTATAGCGTTCTTGTATGAAGCTTTTTCGAAAATATCTTCACTCGTTGCATTGAGAGTATTTGCATACTTGTTTGCTTCTTCTTCGGACTTGACCCAAAACGGGATTAATTTCCACCTAGCCAAAACAATAGAGTCAATTTCGTTGTTCAGTGTAACAGGAAGGTAGGGACGGACAAAGCCCGATACATGGTAATAAGGGACGATTTCCTTTGATACATGCATTTCTGTAAAGAACTTCTGTAGTTCTGCATGGTTGGGAGTTGAAGCATGATAGCACATAATTTATTGACGTTTTAAAGCTATAAACAAATGCAATTCGAAAATGTTAGTAAGGCACTGTTAAAAGAACTATTGAGCAAAGGGTACAACATACTCACTTCAAACAATATGCTTTCGTCTGACATCGTTTATTGGTACCCTGAGAAGGTGGAAGATGTGCAGCAATATATCGAAACCAACGCGAATGAAGAACCTACTTTGCTGGTTATTCAGGACGCATTAGAAAACATAAGAGAACAGGATTTAGTAGGATTAGTATTTGTATCATGACACTAGAAGAAAGATTACAGTATTTTGAAAAGCATTTCGAGTTCTATAAAGACCCCGATTACTTTCGGTACAATTATGATCCCGAGCAGAGCGCCTGCCGGAACGAAGCCCTACGGACTGGAAACAGGGAGTTGTATTTGAAATTTATCAAGTACAAATATCCTGGGAAAGAAATCGAAGCAATGGCCGACTTTGATCAGGTTGAACTAAGAAGCATGGGGCGCGAAGAAGGGTTAAGGTTCTTTAAAGCGAACAAGATTAATGTGCTGAACGGTGATCTAGAATATTCCGATCCCGATACCATATTCAAAATGCTTACAGTGAAGGAAGCCGATTTGTTTTTCTATACCGAGGAATCTGAAATAGATTTGATAAACTCCTACAATACGCCTGAAGAAGTATTTAAAGTGCTGGATGTGATAACGGTGGATATGGCTTCGTTGCGTAAATAAAAATACCCCTCCCGAAGAAGGGGTACGCCAAATATTATATACTTCTGCTTTTCAACTTCACTTCATCACCAAGAATAACCCCCATATCTTTGAGATAGTCCATAAGTTCCGCAAGAGTTTTATGCCTAGTAAGCTTAATAATATTGTGGAGCTTTTCGCCATCTTCGACCAGGTGAATACATCTAGTGTGTTTAAAAGAATACAGAGTTTCACCTCTACTGATACCGCATGCTTCTTTAACAGGGATAAACATCTTACGGAAGTAGCCTTCATAAACTGGATTTGGCCCAGGCATTCCGTCCTTCGTGAATAAATAATAATGTTTATTGTAACGATCTAAATCTAATTCTGATAAGATACTTAGAAATTCATCATCTATCGGAATGTATTGCGTTGTGTTTTTTTTACTGTTTTCGCTTGGAACTTGTATTAATCTTCGATGCAGATCAATATCACCAATCTTGAGCAATCTAAGTTCAGCATCAGGGCGCATACAACTATAATAAATGAATCTACTGAATTGATATAAGTAGGGGGTATGCTCCTTCATACGCTCCAAAACCAAGCTAAACAGCCTATTATTAAAAGGTAAATTCCCCTTTTTCTGAACTGGAAGTCGCTTAATACCACTGCACACATTCTCTTTTAAATAATCTGATTTATTTTCCTTGAAGAATTGTAGAAAAGTATGTATAGCCTGCAAATACAGGTTATAAGTTTTGTTAGATAACTCTCTGTTGATTTTCGCATAATTTACAAAATCAAATATATTTTCCTTAGTTATCTGATCTATTCGTTTATGATCGATATTCTGATCAATCAAATAATTTTTAAAGACTAACAGTCGATCTTCGTAAGGTCCATAAGAGTTTTTCTTCAAGTATGATTTTGCAAACAACAGATATTCATCAATACATTTACAGATATTATATTTTTCGCTGTAACTATGATCCGAATAAAGATATTTCTCATACGGGTTAAAACCAGCTTCTAGTAATTCAGTGATTCCAGTTTTAACTAATTTTAATTGGGCAGTTCTTTCTTTCTTTGTATGAAGACAATTGATCGTATTAAAGACTTTAAATCTTTCATACATTTTACCATTAGGTTTTCGAAGTTCTTCGGGGATCAAATAATGATAAGAGACAAACCATTCTTTTGTAATATCTCCACCAGCATCGTAAGAATTAATCAGCTTGTAAGTAGGCATATGTGTCCGTTTTTTGTCAGTACGCTTACTAACAAGCTGATTATCAGGTTCAATTTTGTGGAGCTGGAGAGATTCGAACTCTCGTCCAAACATAGTATGATTTACGCTTTCTACATGCTTAGCTTCTCTTTAATTGTCGGGAGAGGGAAGGTGAGTCGCTTACCTATACCTTTCTCCGTATTTACTGTTTCTCACCGATGCTTAGTAAAATCACACCGGCCAGTTCTATAGTTCGATGCCCCAAATGTTAGACCGAAGAACATGACCTAACGGGACAAATAGCTATGTTAAGTCTAACTTAAGCAGCTAAGGCGTAGTTTTCTTCGCCAGTTAAAAGTGTGAAAGTTCAGATTAAAGTGCTAGACTAACAATGCACTGCATGCTTACATAACCATCGCTATCCTGTCAATTCCGGTCAGCCCCATAGTTATGTCCTGCAAATTTACACATATTATCCGAATCTACGGCAGGATATCCAGCAATAATTACCTATTACAAACAATTTTCATTATATTGTGTTGTAATATTCGTTAGTTAGTCATTAAAAGCAATAGAAATATGCCACTAAACAGTCAAAAGGACGCTGCTACTACGGAGAGCAAGCAAGAAACTTCGAAAGAACCAGTTAAGACAGGAACAACGGTGCCACCTACTACGCCGACTAAAGCAGCAGCAAAAGCTGCCACTACCAAGGGTCCTGCAAAAAAAGTTCCAACAGCTACTAAAAGCACATCAGATGTGGCGGCACCTGACGCTTCAACGAAAGCTCCAGCAGCTAAACCTGCAGTTGCAGCAAGTAAAACGCCAGCAGCCAAGAGTACAACAAGTGCGGCTAAACCTGCACCCGCGAAAACGACAACGACTAAACCTACCGTTACTGCAGCTAAAGCACCAGTAGCCAAGAGTACAACAAGTGCAGCTAAACCTGCACCTGCGAAAACGACAACGACTAAACCTACCGTTACTGCAGCTAAAGCACCAGTAGCCAAGAGTACAACAAGTGCGGCTAAACATACACCTGCGACAACAACAACTAAGCCTGCCGTTGCTGCCGCAAAAGCGCCAGTAGCCAAGAGTACAACAAGTGCGGCTAAACCTACACCTGCGACAACAACTAAGCCTGCCGTTGCTACCGCAAAAGCGCCAACAGCCAAAAGTATAACTAGCACAGCTAAATCTGCTCCTGTAGTAAAAGCGGATACCAATGCTGCAAAACCGGCAAAAGCAACTTCAACTGCTAAGAAGAAGACAGCAACAGTAGCGAGTAATAGCGCTTCAATTGAGGCGGTACCAGCAGCTGTAAAGAAGAAAGAAGATAAAATGAAGAAAAAAGATATGAAAAAGAAGGATGCTAAAGTAGAGGTCGAGAAAAAAAACAAGAAAAAAGTAGCTGAAAAATCAAAAGACAGCAAGTCTTCTGCAAAGGCTACAAAAAAAGATAAAAAGTCAGAGGCAAAAAGCAAAGCCAAAAAGTCCTCAAAAAAAGACGGCAACAAGAAAGACAAAAAGAAACAAGAAGCCTTGACCAAGCTAAAAGCAGTCATTAAAGACTTCTACAAAAAAGTCATGACTGACCAAAAGAAAAAGCCAAAGAAGAAAAAGTAATGATATAAAAAAAGAGCGGAAAAACCGCTCTTTTTTTATATCATTATATCATCCACTTAAAGAGACTCGCCCCCCAAGAGAACCCTGCACCAAATGCAGTCAACATTACCAAATCACCCGTTTTAATCTGTTTTAGGTTCTGCCATATACACAGCGGAATAGTAGCAGCAATAGTATTACCTAGGTATTCAATATTACTTAAAGCGCGGCCTTCCGGAATATCCAACGCACGACCTACAGCATCAATGATACGCTGATTAGCTTGGTGTGGCACCAACCAATTGATATCATTTATTGTCAACCCATTACGGTCCATCACTTGAAAACAAGCATCACTCATAGACTGTACTGCATGTTTGAATACTGTCTTGCCATCCTGCTTCAAAAAGCGCTTATCAGCCATCGCGTCCTCTGCATCCATAGGGTAGAGCGAACCTCCACCTTCTATATTCAAGAATGAGCGTCCTGAGCCGTTACTTCGTAAATATGCATCCATAATACCGCCTTCTGTAGATGGCTCCAACCACACCACACCAGCTCCATCACCAAAAAGAATATTGGTAGAGCGGTCATGTATATCTACATAAGTGCTGATATTATCCGCACCCACAACCAATACATTTTTATAACGTCGCGTTTCGATTAGCGAAGCTCCCAAATCTAGGGCATACAAGAAACCCGAACATGCCGCATTCATATCAAAAGCCCATACATTATCTAGACCCAACTTATCCGCTATAATATTAGCAGTAGCGGGCATTGGCATATCTGGTGTCGACGTCGCCACCAACAATGCATCTATATCATGAAGATTCTTGTTGTACTTAGCTGCCAAATCCTCAATCGCCCTCACCGCCATATCCGATGTTGCTAAATCCTCTTCTAGAATTCTTCTCTCTTTGATTCCAGTACGCTTCACAATCCACTCGTCCGAAGTATCGCAGATTTTCTCTAAATCAGAATTAGAACGGGTATTCGCTGGTATATAACCACCAATACCAGTTATCGCTGCATAAAGTCTATTCGGTACACCTACACTCATAAAAATCAGTAATCACATTAAATGCTTTTCAGCAGTCAAAACAAATTATTTTGTTATATCACTTAATGGGTTTATACATTCAATGCTCATTAAGAGGCGTAAAAATAGACTTTTATTCCACAGTAGAAGAAAATAACCGATGATTTTGACAATTAGTTTACCGAAAAACAATCTATTTAGAATCGTTCTACGGATTTAATTTACTATTATATCGAGCGGTTTATAGCTGTCCAAATTTTATTCTAAATAACACCCTTTATCACGAATTTTAAACCGACCACGCTATTCCATAATAGTACTTGTAAAACAACCACAAATCTTTTATTTTTGGTTTCCTTTTCGGGATGTAGCGTAGCCCGGTATCGCGCCAGCATGGGGTGCTGGAGGTCGTCGGTTCAAATCCGGCCATCCCGACCAACAATAGGAAGCTTTCTGTTCAAGACAGAAGGCTTTTTTGTTTTGTAGACCGACAAAAGTTTATCCTTACGGGTGACTCAAAATAAAAAATCAATACCTCTAGAGAGAAGTTCATTCCGTTGTCCCCACATAAGAATGGATTAGTTTTACACACATTTATAATACATGAATACGAATTGTAAATGTCCAAAGCATGTTTATTATTTCTTATTTATCTTGGTCCGATGAAATGTTTGCTACTATTCATTAGTCTTTTTATAAGCGTCAGCATCGCTACCGCCAATATGGGCGTCCCCTATCATGAAGGCTCTACACATTCTGCCATCTACGGGAGAGACTGCTGCGTTGTCTCAAGGGAAAAAATAAACATTGATATCCACAACCGTACAGATTATGAAAATCGCCTCTATGCTGCATTTCATATCCGCTATAATATAGAAAGCGACAAGGAGCAGACCCTGCCGTTACTTTTTATTGGCAAGAGTCTTTCCCAAACAAAACATATAATCATCAACCAGCGGGCCATCACTTCTGTATCCATTGATAGTCTATCCCTATCCCGCTATCCCTTTTTGAGTAAGGATAGCATTAATGGATTCTACTACGCCCAATATACGGCCGATGAAAAAGTTCCCGTAGAACTAGACGAACTAATTTACTTCAACGCGCCGCTTCAAAAAGGCAGCAATACCATAGTCGTAGAATACGAAGCCGACTTTGTGTACAACAACTACGGCTTTACTGATGACTTTCAGGTTACCTATTCCCTCTATCCCTCAAGATTCTGGAAGTCATTTGGTCCAATCGAACTAAACCTTAATCTCAACAACTTTGCTGAGGTTACAGAGTCAAACCTTGGCAAAGCCAATATACATGAAAACACTTATTTGTGGGAGATCAACGACCTAGAGCAGGACATCAAGATCATCATCAACTACAAATCCTCTTGGTTGGCCAAAGCCTTATTAGTCATATCGCCTGCGGGCATTGCATTATTTGCTGCTTTAGTTTTGTTCTATCTCCACTACCGATGGATGAACCAGACTAAAAGACGCACTTTGATAAAATGGTTAGGCATTTTCCTTGTTCCTATATTCACTATCATCATCTTTCTCCTAGCATACCCATTCATAGACTATGTAATGGGCCAACAGTCCAAACATGGCTATGTTTTTCTCGTTGTATTATATTATCCAGCGGCCGTATTATGCTATGGCATATTAATAGGACTCGCAAACTTCATATTTCGAAAAAAATGAAAATCTCTTTCTTAATTCTTTTCTGTATCATAGTTTTCACTTCAAGCATCGGTAGAGCTACAGCGCAATCTGCCACTACAGATCAAACAGCGGCTATAGCCAAAAGTGCAAAATCATTCTACGATTGGTACTTCCAAAACGACTTCCCTTATTATGAGGTGATTCGTGCCAAAAATGGTAAATGTAAATTAGATACAGCTTCTTTCTTCAGCAAACTAAGAGCATTAGGCACCATCTCAGAACTATTTATAGTTCGAGAAGGAAAACGTGTAAAAGACTGTGCCGACTTTATGGCTTCTGTAGACTACACAGAACATGAGGCGGCCGATGCATACGAATACGACATCCATTGTTCTGATTTCTACTATATGTACTGGATTAAAAGTCAAGAAACACCAAATAGCTTTGCTATCAAGAATGTAAAACAACATGGGCCGCAAGAAGGCACTGCCGACGTCTACGTAAACTATGGTGGTGCAGATGAATACCTCGTCACTATCAGTTTAGAGAAGGAACAGGGCAACTGGAAGATAATAGATATCAATACTATAGAAAAGGACGAGGCGTCGCTCATAAAAGCAAGACCCTTAATAGAAGACTTTATCCCTCACGGATGGAAGACTATCGTACACGAGAGCGGAGACCTCAATAAGGATGGCATAGACGACCATGTGATTGTTATTGAAGACACCAAAAGCGAAAATTTCAGGATAAACGATCGCCTGGGACAAGACACACTCAATCTCAATCCCCGTTTGATTATGGTATTTTTAAAAGAAAAAGATCATGGCTACACACTGGCTGCACAAAATGCTATCGGATTTATCCCCTCTGAGAATGACGAAGAATCCACCTGTCTGGCCGACCCCTTAATGACAGAAGGAGGGATAACCATTCAAAAAGGAATCCTTATCATTAGCTTCCAGTATTGGCTCAGTTGTGGTTCTTGGTATGTCAACAATGCGGATTACAAATTCCGCTACCAAGACGGAGAAATGAAACTTATTGGGTTTGACCATTCCGAATTTCACCGCGCCTCTGGTGAGCAGAGCAGTACCAGCATCAATCTTTCCACAAAACAAATGGAGCATACCACTGGGTACAACATGTTTGATGACAGTGCCTCCAAACCCAAGAAAAGCAAGAGTAAGTGGAAAGGAGAGAAGGGGTATACCCTAGACCAGTGTAGTCCTAACACTTATTTCGAACTACTCGATATCAAATAAACACACTGCTTTTCACCTTATAGCTCGTCAACTTATGTTGCAAGTCCGCGATATAGAGCTCCAATTCGTCCTTTGTGTCTGCCTTTAGACGCATTTGACTAGCAAACATATATTTTCGCGAATGCTCTCCGCTTCTTAGAATCACCTGAAATCGTCCAGTATAACCGGGCTGTCGTGCTGCGCGTTCTATGTAAAAAGTAACCTCATCAATATCAAATAGTTCATATCGTTTAGGCCACAGACTATTTATTTTCAACTGTTTGTTCGTTATTGTAAACGGCTGCGGATCAACTCCTGCCTTACGTAAAAGCCAAAGAACAGCTCGCACTCCTAATGTTAGACTTAGAATAATCCAGATAAACCAGTAACTGTTTTCCCTATGTACAGTCTTTGCCTGAAGTACCTCTTTACCTTTCACAGGAGTCATTTTTTTATCTCGAATCAGCCCACGTATATCATCAGTTCGGATGTCTTTTTCGAGTAACTTATTAACTGTAGTTTGGTCAGTAATACGGTATATCGTTTTGCGGATACCTTGGTTGTTACCGAGTTGATCAAAATAGAAATAATGGTTACCATTTTTCCATACAGCACCAAATTTATAGTTTACCGGCCCCACCTTTTGCCATGCCGTTGGGTCAACGGGTTCATCCAATTGAAAAATATGGGTGGATTGAGATTTAAGCCCTGGATCACGTCGTCCGCCCCAGTGTTCGCTCGTTTCTAAATAAAAGATCCTTTTGTTGTCCGAAAAAATCAACGGTTCGATCTCCGTAAAGTTCGATTCGTTGAAAGGATTTTCGTCTATACGCATCACCTTCTTTTGAATTGCATCATAATAAAATATACCAGACTTACTTAAAAAGAAGCTGTGAAAAATATGGCCTCCATGCAGGGATAGCTCTTTATATGGAGCATAGCTCTTATCAAAAGGTATTTTATTTACATAAACCATACCTTCTTTAGGATCTACAAGGTAGTTTTCTTGATTTTGAGCATCGAAAGCAAGTGCATGCAATTCGTTGTTGGCCTGTAGCGGGAGAAGGTCGTTCTTATAATATACATGTTTGTCGTCTGCAAGATAAACGAAGCTATAACGAATATCACCGTCATTGTATAACATCGGCAACTGCTGTAAGGATAACGGATCTGCTTTCGGTAAAAGCTCTCCTTGATAGTAAACCAATTTGCCATTTGTTGCAGCACGTGCACGTAATAATGGGCTGTATACCGTATTACCCTCTTGGAGATATTGGAGTGGATAGATATCCTTTTGTGGCTTATCGACTAATCCTGCACCATATAGTATTTTTTCTAGCACGAAAGCAATACCTGATAGATCATGATTGGGCACACTCATGGGGGCGCAGTAGCAGGTCATTTTGCCATCAGTAAAATATCCTTCCCCCAATGCTCTAGATGTAACTGGATCAAATCCCTTCACGATTCTGTTACCACAGTAGGCATTATTCTTATCTACTGCAAATTGGCGATTGGAGATATGTTCGTCTACCTCCCGAAAGCTAGCGACATCCGCTTCCTCAATCAGATAGTAACCACTACTGGGCACCACGGCATAAATCCGATTATTATAATTTGTAAAGACGCCATTGATCTCCTTACCATCCCGATATAGATTACTTAAATTGGGGTCACCTCCAAATTCACCTAGCAAGAGCAAAATCGCTACAGTTAATAAAACTATCAAAAATAGAATACCTGTTACCTTTATCACCTTGACACCATGCTCTTTCATTTACTTTTATCTTTTTGTTTTTAAGCTCGTATTTAATTCTTAAAGACCAATCCCCTTATGTCTCATACTAATACAATTGTCCCATAACTACCCAAGAATAGTATTCTCCCCCAACTAGATTTCCCTACTAATTAGCGTAAAAGTAGAGTAAAAAGCCACAGTCTCCTAGCTATTTTATGATTCGCTCCCCTCAGTTTACAATTTGTTACGGATTGTAAACTGAGGGGAGCAAATTGTAAACAGATAAATTGACTCGAGCCTTGTTTTAGCATCTTTGCCCCAATATGTTAAGAAAAAAAAGCCTTACCCTAACAGCTGAAGAAGAGGCAGGTGCAGAGTTTACGCCAACACAGATTCTATTTAGAGCCCTCAATCAGCGCAACTATAGACTAGCAATTGTATTGATTATTCTTGCGATTATAGTTCCTGCAGCTATTTTCATGGCTATTGTAATACATTATAACATTACCGATTTGAGTAGGGGGCAGGTCATATCCTTTCTGGCAGTAGGTGGTATCATCTCATTTTTTATCGTAGCTTTTATCTTCTCTAAATTCTTGGCAGAGAATTTCACCATGACCTTCCATAACAGTTGCATTGCAGTTCAGTCTAGCAACACAATCAGTAATTTTGATTTTGTCCATCTCGAAAGCTTTCAAATATGGAATAATTCCGACTATTCCAAGCTTATTATCCGTCATGACAATCAGGTCATAAAATACCACGTTGGATTTGCTAATCTCATCAAGACAACCCCTATTTTAGCAGCAGAAGACACACTAGACATTGTCTTTAGCCCACAGCTCGGCTTTACCAAGCACATTGCAAACCAAAAAGGCATTAATATAATTACCTATACCACCTAGAAGTTTTTTTCTAACAATCGACGCTTCCACTCAACCCCATTAGACCGTTTTTTCAACGGGCTGTAATCACTAACCATAGTCTTGTTGCTTCCAGGAGGGAGGAGCACCATTAGCCTTGCCAAACTTAGTGTGGGCATCAGCATAAGCCCCCTTCGATCGCCAGACGGAAACCACCAGTCAGGCGGATCGTAAACTGGAAAAAGCGGATTGTAAAACCATCGTTGTATTCCCATTCTTATTACATTACTTTGAAACACAAATCAAACTATCAATGGGAAAATCCACAATCTCTAAAAAGAAAAAAACAATGTTTATCCTTCTGGCGGCAGCGAGTATACTGCTCATATTTGTATTTGTTGCAAACGCAATTTACGTCAAGCAAAATGAGACTCTCTTATACAAAATCCAGCAGCACCTTACATATAATAGCGAGGACTGGGCAAACTATGAGAATAACCAAAAGATCTTAGCCAGTAATCCCCCGAGTGAATCGGCTATTACTGAAGTTTTGGCAGCACCGGACAAATATGATTTATACCCGGTGAACCTAGAAACAGTGCCTGAAAAATTCAAAAAAGAAGAAATTGAAAAGATAAGGAAGGCTAATTTCGCTGCATTAAGGGCTGCGAAAAACGGACCTGACAATGAAGATGCCCAGACTGCATTAGTTCGTTTTGTAGGTGAACAGCTGACCGAGGCTATCATTCATCAAAAGCTAAATATCAAAGTTGGCACATGCTACGAAAACCCAGAAAAGGAGAATAACTTCCAGTGTGTCAGCTGTATGATTCTACTGTACAATAGAGATAAAAACAAATGGGTAGAAGCCCCTAACGGTGACAATTTTATGCGCAATGCCTATGATTTCGCTCAAGGTTCCGAGGGGGGCATCTGGGAGGCCCGCGACCTCAGCATGCGCATCCCATTTGACAATGCGTTATTCAAAAAATACAGTCCAATAGGCATCTATAAATAACCATTAAAACTAATTATTCTAGTAAACAAGATATGTTTAGATTTTTTAAAGAATTATTCAATACACCCAAAAGCAACCTGGAGGAAGAGCTAATAACAACAACGACCAATCCAGACACCGTGCTTAGTGATCTTGTCTGGGCTTTCCAACGTAAGCCTTACGATTCGCAAACAGAGTTTGATGAAGAGATCTCACGCTATCAAAAAGACATACTTCGAGCTCGGGCCTACTGGAAGGGGGACGAGACTGTCATCCATGCCCCAGAGATAGAAATCTGTTACGAAGCTTGGATTACAAGTATAGACGATTTAAAATCCAATGAAGAGTTACTGGATGACAAAGAGGAGGTTTTTGATGAAGACAACGAAGAAGACGGTTTTTTCCAGGTAGAGATTTCCGCTAAACTACAGGCAGCTAATGGCAGCAGCTTCTCCGCTTTGGATATCATGTACCAAATGGAACATCAAGTAAGCAACAAGGAGTTGGGCGACCATATCTTCTTCGAAGGATTCCGTCGCGCACAGGACTATAACGGGCCTCTTCCATTGTACCATATGGTATGTGGGAGTTAGTCGCCCAGTATCTTTTAAACTACTAAACTTTAATACCATGTTATTTATTTTCGGCACAAAAACGATAGGAAAAACAATCAAAACAGGCTCTTTTTATTGCCCCCAATGCGACGACAATCGCCCTTATCAATTACAGAATCATAGACGTTATTTCTCCCTTTTCTTTATCCCTGTACTTCCACTTGAAAAGCAGGCTGATACACTATCTTGCGATTTCTGCAGAACTGCTTACGTTCCGCAGTCTATTTTATCGCCTTCTGAGTATATACCCACGTATTTAAATGGCGATATAGAAAACCAGCGATTAGCGTCTTTTGGCAAACGCATAGGCAGTTATTTGATAGACCTTATCCTATTGGTACTGCTCAACTTCCCATTGGCCATCCTTGCTGGCAAAATGAGTGCCTATCTACCCAGCAATTACATTCTAGTATTTACACCGGTATGGCTACTCTACTTCTTCTTGATGGAATGGTTGCTCCAAGGAACCCTTGGCAAGAAAATCGTTGGAATTAAAATTGAAAGCGAGAACAAAAAACGATCGATCTCCGTATTCCAATATTTTATACGCAGCGTTATCAAGATGATACCCATCATCAATATCATCTTATTCTTTAACGACAAGCGCAAAGGTTGCCACGATTTTGCTGCCCATACTGTCGTCGTAGAATCATAATTAATAATAAGAACTATAAAATGGACGATAATTTCCTGAAAACAACTGGATGAATCCGAATAATGACGTATTATTTCCGTTATAAACGTAACAAAGAAGCTGTCCTATATTTACAATTCGCTGTTTATAAATTACAATCCGCATTATTTCACTAAAAAAACGTCTTTTTTCAAAAATCGGCATGATTATTAGTTAGTAGAACAATATATATAATTGTAAATTCGCCCCCTGAAAATAACCAGCTAATGATAAAAACAGCTATAATTGAAGATGAGCCTGCCGTACGGGAGGAAATCATCTATTTGTTACGCGACGAGAAAGACATTGAAATAATAGGCTGGGCAGATAGTGTTTCCACTGCTACCGAGTTGATTGAGCAAACTCAGCCCGACCTATTATTAATGGATATACAGTTAGGCGATGGTACTGCCTTCGATGTTTTAAAAAAACTAAACCCTGTTCCTGAAAACATCGTATTCATAACAGCTTATAACCAATTTGCCATAAAAGCCATCAAATATGGCGCACTTGACTATCTTTTAAAACCTGTAGATCAAGAAGAATTAACTGAAACTTTAAGCCGTTACCGCAGTAAAAGGGACAAAAATCCACAATGGGCACAGCAACTCAATCTGGCTCAAGAATCATTAGCCACTGCCAATGTATTACCCGAGCATATTACGTTGAGTTCGCTCAACAATGTACGTGTTGTGGCAGTAGCTGATATACTATACTGCAAAGGAGATGGTCCTTACACCTTCTTTTTTCTTAATAACGGCAAAAAAGAACTCGTTTCCAAGCCCCTCAAATACTATGAAGATCTATTGCCCGCACCTTACTTTTTACGCAGCCATCAGTCTTATCTAGTCAATAAAAACTATGTATCAGGCATCAATCGGTCCGAGTTTATCGTTCTCAAAAACCAAGAGGAAATCCCTGTATCTTCCAGAAGAAGAAATTATATAATTAACCTATTATCGGCGAATAAATGAGATACTCGTTACGCTACCTCTTAGTTCTATATCTATTTGTACAAGCCTGTCAGAATAAGCCAAACGAAGAAGTCGCTAAAAATACGTTAGCTACACAAATCAAAGAGCTTAACGATATCAAGCCGAATCCAGGAAATATAGATTCACTGATGACTGTTTGGCATGAGCTGGACAGAAAAGCAATAGAAGGAAAAGACACCGTTCAGTCTACAGATATTAAATACAATCTAGCTCGTCTATACGCTATAAAAAAAAGTGATTCTGCACAATACTATGTGGAGCAGGCCCTAGAGCTTATAGAACCTACGAATGGCAATCTAAAACAAAAAGCCCTTATTTATAATGGAATGGGGAATATCTGGGCGGAAAAAGCAAAAGAACACCAGGCAAACTATTACTATAACAAAGCAGCGGCAATTGTATTGAGCGACAGCACTGTACCTTTATCTCTTGACGCTAGAGGTATTATGCTACTATCAGCGGCACAAAGTAATAGAATCTTATTCCAATTCGACCTGGCACGTAAGATGCACGAAGCAGCAATACCGATTACTGATAGTCTGCCTGAAGGTCACCTTTACAAACAGCGTGTTCTCGTACAGTCCATACAGATGATGGCCCTGGACAATACACCGGCAGACACTATGAAAGCTTATCTGGACAAGCTTGAAGTACTTCATCATGAGCAGCCTATGTCTTATGACATCAGCTTTTACTATGAGTGTAAAGCCAAGTATTTTGACCGTATAAAACAGTTTGACTCACTGTATTATTACCAAGAAAAGAAAAACCAACTCGATGAGGAGCGCTTCCAGTTCTCTACCATCAATAGTGTTTCAGTCAATACCATGTTTATTAGCTATGTCAATGTAGCTGCAACATTGATTACGCTCAAACAGCCAGCAAAAGCTTGGGAGGCATTTATAAAGGCCGGACGTATCATGAAAGAACACGAAGACCTTATCGACACCAACAACCAGATTCTTTATCAACGCAATCTAGCTTCTCTGTACCAACTGGAAGGTAATAATGAATTGGCGTTTACTATGATGAATGGCATCTACCAGCTTCAGCGCGAGTTTTATCAGTCCAAAAACAATCAAGCCGTAGCGGAGATGAATGCTTTGTATCAACTGCAGGCCAAAGAACGCTCTATACGTACCTTGAACGACCAAGTTGCTATCAATAAATTGCAATTACAAAAGAATAAACTCTTACTCACTATCACCGTATTGACCGTAGTACTTCTTGTCGGTGGTATATGTTTCCTGTATTACTTCTTCCAACAGCGAAAAGCGAGACAAGAGAAAGAGAAAATACTGTTACAACAACAACTACTGCGCACCCAGATGGAGCCACACTTCATCTTTAACACTCTCGCTGCTGTACAGAGCTTCGTTCGTCTGGACCGAAAAGACATTGCTATCAAATACCTCAATCGCTTTAGCCGACTGCTCCGAAGCAGCCTAGAACTTAGCCGAGAGAAAGAAGTCCCCCTTGATGAAGAAATCGAAGCCCTAGACAATTACCTCAGTCTACAGCAGATGCGCTTTGAAGATGCATTTGCTTATGAACTGAATATCCCTGACGAACAGGATCTTGGTGCAATAATGATTCCTCCGATGCTCATACAGCCCTATGTCGAAAATGCAGTCTTACATGGTGTAGACTTTAACGAGCGTACCGGACGGGTTGTAATTAACATGAAGCTACAGGATGATGTCCTTGAGGTTACTATCACAGATACAGGTAAGCTGCAGGAACATAAAGTCAATACACATCGATCACTTTCTGGAGCAATCAGTCAGGAACGTATTATGTTATTGGGCAAAAAAGCCAAAATAACAAGTGGCCCCACTGAAGGAGGGCTAGGGACTAAAATCGTTTTGCTAATTCCTGTTGTCTATGCATAATGCTCGGAGACTATAAATAAAACAGGGGACGGGCTTATTCCGTTACGTTTAGGAGATTCTTGTTTTTCACAATAAGATAGCGTTGTTTTTCCAAGGGTAAAAAACCGTACTCGTAAACGAAGTAGTAAGTCTGTCCCTTTGATGTTAGTAAGTCATGGGTATGATACTCCTTGTCAAACCCCAGAGTGAGTAGCCGGTCTTCATTCACCTGTACCATCTTCTCATTCCTGAGCAGTCCCAATAGTATTTTTCTGTTCTTATAAAGCTGCTTATTGATTTTTCGAACGATATTGTTATCATCCGTATTGCGACGGTTATTGTAGCTACTACGACAAGCATCATTACAAAAACGCTTATCAGAACGCCCTTTAATAGGGGTCAGGCACTCCAAACACTCTTTCTCTTTCATAATTTAACTTTCATTTATCCGTTTATATCCGATTATAAACGGATATAAACGATTAACATCCGACTATTCGTTATAGCTGGTTATAATTTTGGTTAACCCTTTGGCAATCAATTCAGAAATTGCTGCAGGTGAAATTACTTATATTTTTTGATAATTTAAATTTAATGAAAATGAATGCTTTAATGAATCAAGTCCAGCTTATTGGACGTTTAGGTGCTGATGCGGAAATCAAAACTACAAGTCAAGGAGCTAGAGTCTCTAATTTCAGAATCGCCACGAATGAAAGACTTAAAATGAACAATGGACAATGGAGAGAACTTACCCAGTGGCACAGCTGTGTAGTATGGGGGGAACTAACCAAAATAGTGGAAAGATTTGGTCACAAAGGAAACTTGTTTATGATATCTGGCGCTTTACAATATCATGAATATACAGATTCTCAGGGTATCAAAAGAAACGTTGCCGAGATCAAAGTGAGTCAAATATTAGTACTGGATAGCTCCAGATCAGGAATACCAAGCGAGGTAGAAGAACAGGAAGAGATTGTTTAAAAATATCCCAGCCACATTTAACAAAAAAGCCGGAACTTCTCCTGAGAGAATCCGGCTTTCGTTAAAACTAACTTTATCAATTAAAAATCGAAGCCAGCCACTTCGGCTATCTTCTTAGGAATATCCGTATTGTCCAGCTTTTGATGGAATGTTTCAGCGCCCTGCCCAATAGCATATACCGGTACATAGGCTGCAGAATGATTTTTAGAAGACCAAGCTATACTGCCCAACTTATTCAGCAATTCAATGCTGAGTGTTGCAATCTTGTCGTCACTAGCGTACAGACTTTTTTCAGTTTCATTGTGATGATCAATAAAACTCTTTTTATAGGCCTCATAAATAGGAGCTTCTGCTTTTTCCGACACCTTTAATACAGACCATAGTCCAAGGTTATCACCTAGCAGCTTCTTCACTTCATCCCAACCCGCATTTGGATTATTTTTTCTCAGCTCACCTATTTTAGCTGATAGCGCACCTTGCGATACCTTTTGATGTGCCAATACCTTCGTATTCAATGTAGAACTCCCGTTGCCTATTCCCAAACCACCTGTCTCATGGTCAGCAGTCACCACGATAAGTGTCTCCTTCGGATACTTGCGGTAGAATTCATAAGCAAGTTTTACTGATTCATTAAAATCCAATACTTCATGTATAGTTGTAGCAGCATCATTCGCATGGGCAGACCAATCGATCTTACCACCCTCCACCATCAGGAAGAATCCTTTATTATTATTCGTGTTTAACGAGGTGATAGCTGCTTGAGTGATATCTGCCAATTTAAAATCACCAGCTTCCTGGTCAATGGAGAACTTGAGCGCATCTGCGGCCGTGCCATCAATATTCATCAATATCATGCGTTGTCCTTTGTTTTTCTCCTTATCGAAGCCCGCTTTACCTTTTACGATTTTATATCCTGCCTTTTCCAATTGAGGAACCAGTGCGGGCATTTCTTTTTTGTCAAATGAAGTATTCGGTTTTAAGAATCCAGAACCTGCAAAGAAATCGAAATTAGATTTGATAATATCCTTTCCGATCTCGTAATACATATCCCTATCAGCTTGATTGGCATAAAATGAGGCAGGGGTCGCATGATCAATACTCACGCTTGTCGTGATTCCTACCTTCATACCTTTTTCTTTGGCAGCATAAGCGATACTTTTATAAGGAATAGTACCTGTGCTATCCATACCTATCACACCATTCTTCGTTTTCCTTCCCACCGCCAAAGCAGTACCACCAGCACCGGAGTCTGTTACTCCATGTGACAACGAGTTCGTGGATGCAAAACCAACGTAAGGAAATTTAGTAAACACCAAGGGTTCTGTACCATTCACACCTTTCAACTCAGCTTGATGGATTTCGGCCAAATTAACTTGGTTCAATCCCATACCATCACCAATCAGATAGAAGATATACTTAGGTTGCTGTCCAAATACATGAACGCTAAAAATAATAGATAAGAATAGTAAAGAAAATCTTTTCAACAGCATAGTAAATTTAAATAGTTTGGTCAAAGATAACATTGGAATATAAAGTTATTGTTAAACTACACAAATAAAACCACTCAAACAAAAACGTTACACCTTTGTTAAGCTATATGGTAACCAATAAATTTGTAACGTTATGGAAAACAATATCTTGCAAAACATCCAGTCATACTTCACCGAAGAAGTAATAGACAAGCTCGCCAATCACTTGGGAGAGGATAGAGAGAAAGTAGCTAAAGGGGTCAATATCGCTGTTCCCTCACTTTTATTAGGGCTTCAGAGCCAATCAAAGGAAGGACTTACCAGCATCTTCCAGTCTGCCAAACATTTGTTTGCTAGTTTTGACCTACACGATGCCCTTGGTAAATATTTTGCCAAGGACGACAAGGGTGAAAGCGCACATTTCGAAAGCGACAATATCGCTAGCGAGATATTCGGTGACAAATTTATGGGTATTACACAGTCCATAGGCAAGTACCTTGGCATGAGCTCCGAATCCGTAAACAGCCTATTTGGTGCTTCCATACCGGCGGTTATCTCTGGAATAACCAAAAAAGGAGGACATTGGGATGTTGCCGAAGTTGGTCAATTGCTTCAGACCAATCGTTCTTCATTTGCTTCCGCCATTCCTGCCGGGCTTGGATTGGGAATGTTTGGCAGTCTCTTTGCAAAAGCCGATGTGGCCAAAGAACTTGGTGGCCCCGACAGCAGCCAGCCAGCCACCGCAATTCCAGAACCAGCCATAGTGCATACCAAACAGAGGGCTGACAAAGCCAAAAAGGGAGCAGGCATATGGTGGATCCTCATCTTAGTGCTTATTGCGGCCCTATGGTTTTTATTTGGAAAAGGATGTAACGGAGATAAAACCACAAACCCAGAGAAGGCCAATACCTCTTTGGATAGCAATCAAAATACAAAGCCTGATAGCAGTGCGAAGAACCATCTGGTAGATGTCAAACTTCCGGATGGCAACAGCCTGCAGGCATTCTCTTCAGGCATAGAAGATCAACTTGTACAGTTTCTACAGTCTGATTACAAAACATGGACAGACGAACAGCTCAAAGCAAAATGGTTTGACTTTGACAACCTCAATTTCGAAACCAACACAGCTACCGTTACACCGGCCAGTCAGGTACAACTGGTCAACATCGCACGTATTCTCCGTTTATTCCCAGATGCCAAGATCAAAATAGGAGGGTACACTGACAAAACGGGCGATGAGGCCATCAATAAAAAAGTATCGCAAGAACGTGCCGACGCTGTAAAAAACTACTTAGAGAAAGAGGGCTTAGGTACGCAGGTAGTGGGGGCAGAAGGTTACGGTTCAGAATTTGCCCAAGCCGCATGGGATGCCCCAGATAAAGAACGGGCCAAGGATAGACGTGTTGCTATCAGTGTCAGAAAATAAAGTTTACGGAAAGAAATTCTCTACCTTAATAAAACAGGGGGTGTTCCAAATAGAACACCCTTTTTTCATTCCACTCCAACTATATCAAAAGTTTCCTTACTTTTGAGCGACGGCCTTTTACCGAGGCCTTATGTCGTGTTCAAGAATGGATATACTTATAAAAAAACAGTTAGAGCAGGAGTTTGAAACCTATATGTTTGGGTTTTTCAATGAATTCAAAAGCTTTTCGCTTGAGGACTTTGGAAACTTTGCTACTACGTTACTGAATTATTACATCAATAATAATAGACTGTCTCCGTCGGACAAATCCGAGGCTTCCTATTATTTGACCACCCTTTATAATAAGGGCATAGGCAACCGTATTACAGAAGAGCATTTACAAGTGATTTCCAAAACCATTGCCGATGATTCGTCCATAGATTTTATGGTCGCGCAGCGCTTATTCTAAGCCCTCTGGGGGATTCGGCCCGTGGAATGTCCATACTAGATTCTTCACCGCGTACCCCGACAGTTCCGCGTAGCCTAGGTACTTGTCCCTTACTTCGGTAGGTATTGTCTTTGTGCGGGATAGAATCCACATATAGTCCAGGTTATCGCCAAATACCAAAGCGTACTCGTAGTTACCATCGATATGCATGATATGATAGCCCGAGTAGAAAGGTCCAAAAAATGAAACACGCAAGTTTCCTGCATTCGGTTCTCCCGCCAGCTTCGCCTTACCCACGGATTGCTTAAACTTTTGCGTGCGCATATGAATACCGCTATTCACCACCCGTATACTTCCATCTTCATTTGTGCTGTATTCCGCCTTCACATCCTTTAGATTCTTCTCCCAATAAAAATCCATACGTGCTATCTCATACCACACCCCGAGGTAGCGGTCCAGTTCAAAATCCTGTATAACTGGAAGCTTGCTTTTCACAGGTTTCCATATATTGTAAACTACCGCACCAGCAGCAGCACCAACCAACAACAAAAGTGACTTCTTTTTATCCATATCAATTTAATAACAGACATACCCTATAAAAGTTTAATCTATTTTTTAGTTTTGTAAAAATAAAAGATTTGTATTCTAGAGAAGAAGTAAAAAAACTGAAAGAGGAATTCTGGACCACCTTTGGTCAGTACATGGTGGGAATCACCTCTTCTGATAGCGAAAAAATCAACTGGGTCAACTACAAGACCGGAATCAAGCAGCTCTATTTTCGAATGGATGCATCCAACAAGTCCACTATAATCATGATAGAAATGACACATCCCGACCAAGGTATCCGAGCACTGCTATACGCCCAATTTGACGAGCTGCGCCATATCCTGCACGATACATTAGGAGAGGAGTGGGACTGGTACCCTGAGTATCACGATGACTATGGAAAGCAAACCACCCGTATAGCCTGCACACTAGACAAGGTGAGTATCTTTAAAAAAGAAGACTGGCCCAAGCTTATTTCTTTTCTAAAGCCACGAATCATTGCCTTGGACGAATTCTGGTCCACCGCCAAATATGCATTTGATATTTTTAAATAACTATAATGAAAACAACAACAATACGCTTAGTCGCTTTACTACTAGTGTTATTCACCTTTGGACAACAGCAGCAAGTATTTGCCTGGGGTATGACAGGACACCGTGTCATTTCCGAAATTGCCGAGCAGCACCTCAGCAAGAAAGCCAAGAAAAACATCGAAAAGATTATCGGTAAGCAGCCCATCGCTTACTGGTCCAACTGGGCCGATTTCATCAAATCAGACCCAGACCCCGCCTTAAATAAAACAGGTTCATGGCACTTCGTCAATACACAAGGCAACCTGAGCTTCGAGGACTTCACCGCTACATTAAAAGCATCGCCAGAAGACAACCTTTACAAAGCTTACCTTCGCATCAAAAACGAAACCAAGGGCAACAAAAACCTGAGCCCCCTACAACAGCAACAGAACCTCTACTACCTCGTACATCTATTTGCTGATGCCCACCAGCCTATGCACGTCAGTAGAGCCGAAGACCTTGGTGGTAATAAAATCGAAGTTTCTTTCTTTGGCCGCAAAACCAATATCCACCGCGTTTGGGACTCAGATTTGGTAGACAACGAAAAATACAGCTATACCGAATACGCACGTGTACTCGATATCTTCAACAGCAACCACTATCGTCAGTACCAGTGTTCTTTTGAGCAGGCGCTTTACGAATCGCATGAACTCGCCAACAAGATATATAAGGACGTCGAGTACAACGCCAATCTAAGCTACAAATACATCTACGACTACAAGTACATTATGGAAGAATGCCTACTAAAAGCAGGCATCCGTCTTGCGTACGAGTTGAATGAAATTTACGGCTAGTTACCGCTCTTAACGTTGTCGATTAAGGAGCTTTATACCCACCACGACAGCATCAGGAGAACCTGTCCCGTGTATTGAGCGAACATAATCTACGCGAAATAAGCGGTACTTACCCCAACCGACATTGTCAAGCCCTACCGAGAATTCTTGGTAGGGCTTTCTTTTATCCGTGCTCAGCAGATGATATCCAACAACCGTCTGCAGTTGCAATTTATTGATCCCTGGGATCTTGTTGAGCAGATATCCCTTAAAATTGTGTTCAGCATGCAGTTCCAGATAAGCCTTATTCGTACTGTGGCTATAATAAGGCATTGCCAGAAAACTGTTGAGGTATCTGCCTGACGTACCGATATGCGTACGGTTACCGTTAAAATGCTTAAAGTCCGTAAAAGCAATACCATCCGCATTCAAGAATGTGCCTGTGGATAGCCTATAGCCCAATATCCCTTTATTGCCGAAAGTCACATCCTGTCTCAATACTAAAGTAATCTCCTGAAAACCATACCCTTTATAAGAAGCAGCAAAAGCATTACTATATCCCAGCTGTAGCACAGGATAGCGCATATCGTGATTATAATCGATACGATTAGGCTTCTTATCGATCTGCGTATTGAAATATATCGTTGCCTTTAGCTCCGCCTTCCACAGGTCGTGGTTCACAAATGCCGGCACTCCCGTGTTATCTATATCCATCGGATTATTGGGTGTGTACGGTCTATTCGAAGAGAAAAATGTATAGTCCGTCTCATTAAACACATTCCTCCGTTTAAAATAACCCAAAGAACCCACCATTTCCAGGTTAGGGTGTACATACTGCTTGTAAGTAGCCTTCAGGAAATCATCGCGGTACAGCTTCATATAGTTATCCCCCCAAACCAAGCTATACACTGTATTAAATTCCGGTGGTATCGGATTGTCCGGATTAAATTGCTTCAGTACACTTCCTCCGGTCAGCCCCAGCGTGGCATACGAAATCGTATTGAAACGCAATTGTACATTCCCTGCTGTATAAAGCTTTTTGTCCGCCAGCCCATAGTTAAACAGTACAGCTGCCTGATAATAACGTCCTATGTCGCTGTCTCCCTTTGTTGCTGATAGCCCTGCTTTAAAATTCCATCCTTGCACCGTATTGAATAAAGTCCATGATAGCGAAAGGGGAGAGCTGTATCGTATCGTCAATTTGTTAGGTGTATTTTGATAACGGTAGCCCAAGAGCACGTCCTGTAGACGGAAGCGACTGCGCAAGCGATCTATTGAATCAATATAAGCCGGCGAGCTCGTTATCAGTCTCAAGCTATCCCTACGATGGTAATCCCTCACTTCATCCGTAATCAGTGGCACCTTCCGCATCTGCTCCCAATAACCTGCATCTCTCTGGTTGGCATCCGCATTAAATTCACTGCTTATTCTGCCAAAGGTCCCTTTATCAAATTGATCTACGTACTTATAATTGGTAAAGCTATGCGTAAAATGTCCCTTAAAACGTAAGCCCATGATTCCCGCCGTAAAATCCAGCGTCTGTAGCTGTTTGGACCACAATCTATTGCTATTGTTGTACGTATATTGCTGTCGCAAATACAGCGTATCCAGTACAGGCTGATTGATACTCGTTCCCTGCAGCACAAAATCCAAACCATAAACCTCCCAACTATCTTCAACGATATATACAATGCCCTCCACCACCGGCTCCGATTTACGCTTGGCCTCCACCTGTATCTTATAAATCAACTGGTCTTCCTCTTTCCACGAAGCCAATAGTTTATACTTATAATAAGAAAAAGCCTGGTCCGCAATAGGGCTAATTATCTTCGTCATACCTAAGCTGATATAATTGTCATATAAATCAAACGCTGTACCCTCAGCACGGTTGAAACTAAAGCCTTGATTTTCGCCACTAATCTTGGATGCCACAATAGTTTCCTTCATCCTATTTGGCTTATCGACCACGAGATGAGACACCGTCTCTGATAGGTATAACATCCCGGAACCCGTACTGTCCAGCAACTGATTGTCATCTTCCAACTTAGCACCCAATATTTTTTTTGGCAGATTGATAGCAGTCAATGAACCTTTAGAATAAAAGTCTGCTTCAAACTTATCCCTTGCTTCGGCATTCTTGTTCCTATTCGCAATCGCTTTTTTAATCAGATTGTCAGCAGGGTTCATTGCCGAGCGGATCACCACCTCTTCAATAGCATAAGCCTCCTCCTGTAGCGTGACATCCAGCTTATGTGGCTGTTGTACTCCCGATAGCGAAATCTTCTTCGTCTCGAAGCCGAGACGCTGTACCACCACAATAACCGAAGAGGAGGGAAGCTCTTTAATTTCGTAAAAACCCTCCCTATTCGTCGATGTAGCGATATATGTATCTTGTATACTTACAGTTACCGCCCCCAATGCATTGCCATGGCTATCTGTCACTCGTCCACGTACCTGCCCCCAGCCCAGACTACATAATAGAGTCAATAACCAAAGAATTAAAAACTTGATAAACCAGTACATCTCGCTTATTTATAATGAATTGACAATAACAGCTAAAGGTAATAAATTCAACTTCTTTAGATGTTATTGATATGTTAAATAGAAGGCTACCTTTTGCCCAAAGCCAGTTCGTAGAAACTGTAATATTTTTTTTGTATGTTTTCATCGGTTAATCGTACCTTTGCGCTATGTCTGAAAAAATAATAATCCTTGATTTTGGTTCTCAATACACCCAATTAATCGCACGTCGGGTTCGCGAATTGAGTGTATATTGTGAGATCCATCCTTTTAATAAAGTTCCTGACTTAGATGATACCGTGAAAGGGGTTATCTTTTCAGGCAGTCCTTATTCGGTCCGCCAAGAAGACGCACCACAGATCGACTACAAAAGTATCCAAGAAAGATTTCCGCTATTAGGTGTTTGCTACGGCGCACAGTACCTGGCACAACAAGCCGGTGGCGAAGTCTTACCTTCAGAGATACGCGAGTACGGCAGAGCCAATCTACAATTTGTAGACAACGACAATGCCTTATTAAAAGGAATCCCTGCACAGTCTCAGGTATGGATGTCACATGGAGACACAATCAAAGAGGTGCCAACAGGCTTCAATATTATAGCGAGTACAGATAAGGTACGTGTAGCTGCTTATCAAATAGCAGGCACCAATACCTATGGTATACAGTTCCATCCAGAAGTAACACACAGTACAGATGGACAGATGTTAGTCAAAAACTTCGTTATCGACATCTGTGGATGTGCGCAGGATTGGACTTCAGAATCTTTCGTAGAGAGTACAGTAGCTGAGCTAAAAGCCGACTTGGGCAATGACCACGTTATTATGGCTTTATCCGGTGGTGTAGACTCTACTGTAGCTGCAGTATTATTACAGCGTGCTATCGGAGACCGTTTACACTGTTTCTTTGTAGATCACGGTTTGTTACGCAAAGGCGAATTTGAGCAAGTATTGGATTCGTACAAAAACATGGGACTTAACATCAAAGGTGTTAATGCCAAAGAATTATTCTACACCAAGCTAAAAGGCGTAACTGAGCCAGAGCAAAAGCGTAAAATCATCGGCGGAGCCTTTATCGATGTATTCGACCAAGCGTCCAAAGACATACAAAAAGAACTTCCTGAAGGAAGCGAAGCGAAATGGTTAGGTCAAGGAACGATATACCCGGACATCATCGAGTCTATCTCTGTAAAAGGACCATCGGCAACGATTAAGTCGCACCACAATGTAGGTGGATTACCAGACTACATGAAATTAAAAGTTGTAGAGCCTTTAAAGACATTGTTCAAAGACGAAGTACGTCGTGTAGGAAAAACTTTAGATGTAGACCCTAACATCCTGAATAGACACCCTTTCCCAGGCCCTGGATTAGGAATTCGAATTTTAGGTGATATAAATGAAGAAAAGGTACGGATTTTGCAAGAAGCAGATGACATCTATATACGTAACTTAAAAGAATCAGGTTGGTATGATAAGGTATGGCAGGCTGGAACGATTTTCTTACCTGTTCAATCCGTCGGTGTAATGGGAGACGAACGCACATACGAGCATGTTGTCGCATTACGCGCTGTAGGTTCACTCGATGGAATGACTGCAGATTGGATTCATTTGCCTTATGAATTACTAGCTAAGATATCGAATGAAATAATCAATCATGTTAAAGGAATCAACAGAGTTGTTTACGACATCAGTTCAAAACCACCAGCAACCATTGAGTGGGAATAAAAAATTGAAAAATTCAAGTTTATTAATAGCTCTTGCATTAGCTTTAGGTGTATCTTCGTGTACACCTAAAGTTGGTGTTTTACGTGCCCCAGATTATAAGGGTAACGTGGGCAACAACAGCTCCAAACCTGGAGAGACAGGCAAAACGCCAGACGGCTCTAGTGAAACTGGTGAATCAGCAAAAGAAAATGTGGCGAAACGTTTTATGGGACGCAACATCTCCTTGGTACTTCCTTTTCAGCTCGATCAGATTTCTGAAAATGCACTTGCCGAAAAAGACATCAAACGTTCTGCTTTAGCATTGGACTATTACCAAGGTTTCCAGCTTGGACTGGAAGAATTGGCAAAAAAAGGAGCAGACTTCAATCTGAATGTTCTCGACTCCCGCGACAATGCCAGCTACAGTGGTAGTCTAGCACTCTCTTCGACTGTTGAAGAAGCATCCATCGTGATCGGCCCGGTATATCCTCAGGAGATAAAAGCCTTTGGTAGTAACCTTAAAGACAAGGAAACACTACAGATTAACCCCTTAGCAGCATCCATGCCTACAGAGTTTAATTTGCCAAATCTCGTTTCGCTGACTCCACCGATAAAAGCCCATAGCAATGCTATTGCAGCCCGGGCAGCTCGAGAGTATAGTGCTGGTGATGTTATTATTATCTTTAACACTACAGACTCGGACGGTAAGCAGTTTTTAAACGGTATGTCTACGGCTATCAAGCAGGCCAAAAACAACGCACGTATTGTTTCCGTATCATCGCTAAGCCAGCTTAATGAAAATCTCTCATTGACAGGCACCAATATCATTGTCACGGGTACTACAGACAAGACTCTGTTGAAAAACCTATTGACCAATCTGATTAAGAAATACGGTGAAAACACCTACAACTTCAGCCTCTTTGGCCATCCGCTATGGGAGCGCTACGATTTTAGTATGTATGCTGGATTTGGGGATTTAAATCCAACCATCACTACAGAGAGTAATCTGAAAACATGGTCTACTGCTGTAAAAGCGTTTAAAGACACCTATGCAGACGCCTATGGTGTACAACCGTCTGACCAATCGTACAAAGGCTATGATTCTGCGCTTTACTTTGGCGGATTGATAAACAAGTACGGAGCAGACAAACTAAAAGAAAAATTAACAAAAGAATCCTACAATGGTTTGTTCAGTTCTTACAAATTCAGATACAACGAAGCTTGGGGATATGCAAATGAATCCGTAGCCTATCGCTCATACCGCGGTGGTTCGTTTCAGCTGCAATAAAAAATACAGTAATGGAAATTAATGAAAGACGAGTCTCACAGCAGCTGAGGAATTTTGAACGTGCCCTTACCGGATATGATAAAAAAGAACCCTTAGCGAGATACCTGACTCGCTTTTTCAAAGAAAACAAACAAATGGGGTCATCTGATAGAAAGATGACCTCTCGTTTTTGTTATAACTATTTCCGCTTGGGCAATGCCTACCCACAGGAGCCCTCTATAGCACGGCTTGTGGTTGCCGAATACCTGTGCGAACAACAGTCTGATCTAGTCAGCCTACAAAACCCGGAGCTAGCTCAGTCCTTACAGCAATCCATATCCGATAAAGTGGACATAGCAAGCAGACTGACCGGCTTTGATATCAATCTGCTTTTCCCACTCGATGCTGGACTTTCTGCAGCCATAGATAGAACACTTTTCCTACAAAGTCATTTTATACAACCCGACTTATTCATTCGGGTAAAAAGAGGGCAGGAGGAAAAAGTACAGCAAATCCTACAGCGAGAAGGAGTTGTTATAAACTCCGTTTCCGGACAGACTATAGCGCTTCCTAACGGAAGTAAGCTGCAGCATATCAAAGGATTGAACGGCCTATATGAAGTACAAGATCGCTCATCACAGTACACCCTAAACTTTATGGAATCTGGTGCAAACGAAAGTTGGTGGGATGCATGTGCTGCCTCGGGAGGCAAATCGTTGTTATTTTTGGACAAATACCCGGCCGCGAAGCTACTCGTATCAGACATCCGCCTTTCGATTCTACGCAATCTAGATGAACGCTTTATACAGGCCAATATCACACAGACCTACCGCAAGAAAGTCGTAGACCTCACTGATGCAGAAAATGTAAAAGCCGCTTTACAGGACGAGCGTTTTGATGGTATCATTGTAGATGCTCCTTGTTCAGGATCTGGCACTTGGGGTCGTACCCCCGAAATGATGCAATCATTTGATACGGATAGACTACAGTATTTTACAGATTTACAGAAGCGGATTGTAGCTCAGACTATCCCTTTTATCAAGGTAGGTAAGCCTCTTATTTACATTACCTGCTCTGTATATCAGGCTGAAAACGAAGCTGTCATTGACTATATCGTAAACAATTTCGGTATGCGTATAGAGAAGATGGAGGTTATCAAGGGATACGAGAGTAAGGCGGACAGTATGTTTGCAGCCCGCCTCCTCAAAGTGTAATCAATACCAGCTTAATCACACTTACTAGGGATTACCAGTACAGGGCATTGTGCCTTGCGGATAACCGATTCCGAAACGCTGCCCGAAATAAAATGTTCGAAGCCAGTTTTCCCATTGGTCCCTAGTATCAACAAATCTGCAGCCCACTCATGAGCCACAGTCAATATTTCCTCGCGTATATTCCCCACACGTGTGAATGTAAATATTTCTTTGACCGAGGTAAAATCTGCTGCCAATCTATCCAAGTATTCCTGTGCAGCCTCTTGCTGTATCTCCGCCACCTCTGCAACGATAATCGGTTGTTGTCCTAACAATGGATCTGCCCCATACGAAGCCGGAGAGGTAGGAGGGATTACCGTTACCAGTGCCAACGTGGCTTCTTGCCCTTCCAGTATGCTGCGCGCATACTCAATCACTTTATCTGAACAGGGACTATCGTCTAATGCCAATAGTATCCTTTGAAATTTGGAATATCCCATAATAATTTAGTTTTTTAGAAGTATCTTCGTTAGTTTAAGAACAAGAATCTATAATTATTGTTTTAAAAAATAAAAAGCGAAATGGTTTTATCAGCTTGTAATCTTTGTATAATGCCCCTGCGGGCCGAAGCATCCCACCGTAGCGAAATGGTCACTCAGGTTTTATTTGGTGAACCTTTCGAAATCCTAGAAGAAGGTATTGACTTTGACCATATACGTCTTTTGGATACCTCTTACGAGGGCTGGATTCAACGGCATCAGTCTGGGCAGATTGCGACACAGGAGAGCAGCAGACGTATCATCGGTCTTACTGGTGGCAAGGCTAGTTCTACAGCTCATACGACACAGCTTCTGCACGGTACACCTGTACCAAACGATAGTATTCAAATCGGAAACGAACTCTACACCATCGAAGGTGTAATCCGTGAAGGCAAGCTCGACGATTTTGATATAGAATTTCCAAAATTAATCCAACATTACAATAATAGCCCGTATCTATGGGGAGGTCGTTCGCCCTACGGCATAGACTGCTCCGGCTTTAGCCAGGTCGTATACCGTCATTTTGGGATAGGCCTGAAAAGAGACGCCTGGCAACAGGCAGAATCCGGCGACACCGTTGATTTTCTTCCTGAGATTAAAGCCGGAGATTTGGCTTTTTTTGACAATGAAGCTGGCCGCATCACGCATGTAGGCATAATGATTGACAACGAAACTATTATACATGCGGCAGGGCGGGTGCGTATCGACAAAATGGACACTGAAGGCATATTCAATGCCCAGCAGAACAAATACACACACAAACTACGCATTGTAAAACGCTATTTTTAAATTACCGAATTCCATATTTTGAAAGAGAAAAATCCCTACTTTTATCTTCCTAGCTCGCAATTATTTCCCTACAGCACCATTGAGAAAGCAATATACGAAGATAATGACCTTCTATCGATAGCTTCTGAAGCACGCAAATTGATCGATGCTGGAGATAGTGCGAAAGCATTAGAACTTTACAGCTCTACGATCGAGCAGTACCCCCAATATCCCTTCTTCTATGCCAGTAGAAGCCTACTAAATCAGGCACTGGGAGACGAGGAAGGCGCCTTTTACGATTATCAGGTGGCCAAAAAATTGGACTTCAACTACCACATATTCCTTGAATGGCAGGAAAATAAAGGCAGCATGCTGCTTGCTCCCGAGCTCGAAGAGCTGAACCGAGAACTACAACAAGACACCCCACATGCACAGCCTTATATCAATCGTGCCATGCTATGGACCCAACACTTTGATTACGAGCTTGCTATTGCGGATTACCAAAATGCGATAGTGCTGGACGATAATCCCGAAATACGTGTTTCCATGGCCGCTGTATACCTGCGTATGTTGCTTTATGATAGTGCTTTAGAGCAGCTACAGTTAGCGTTGAGCAGCGATGGACAGTTGCCCAATGCGTACCTATACCGGGCTAAGCTCTATGTGGCCATACATGAAAATGAAGCTGCATTACAAGACTTCGAGAGCGCGCTGCAGCTGACTCCAGACAGCACAGAGGTATTGGAGGAACGTGCAGGATACTACGAACGCATTGAGGATTGGCAGTCAGCTATTGCTGATTATACAGAAGTTATAGCGCGCAATCCTACCGATTTCTACTGTTATGTGCTACGTGCCGATGCACTCGAGCGCACCGGAGCCTGGCAGGAAGCCATAGCCGACTACGACGAAGCTATCCGTTTGAATCCACACTATTCGGATCTCTATCAGTACCGGGGTGAGCTCAAGGAAAAATTGGGGGATGAGACTGGTGCAGCTATGGATTTTGAAAAATACGAGGAACTTGAAGACGAATAACATATGGCCAAACCTAACGCATACCTCAAGCGCATCAAGGATGCAGCGGCTAAGAATCTCGCAGAAGGAGAGCTCTTCTTAAAGGAAAATAAAGAGAAAGAAGGCGTCATCAGTCTAAGCGACACCTTACAATACGAAGTCCTACAGCAGGGCCAAGGCGTCAAACCAGGCCCCAAGGCCAAAGTACTCTGCCATTATAAAGGCCAGCTGCTGAATGGAGATGTATTCGATAGTTCCTACAAACGGAAACGCCCTGAATCCCTCCATATTCCCGAGCTAATTCGTGGCTGGCAACAGGCTTTAGTACAGATGCCGGTAGGGAGCACATGGAGGCTTTATATACACCCGAGCCTGGCTTACGGCTTTGAACCTTTAACCAAAGAAAGTGGCGGTAACTGCACGTTGATATTTGACATTGAGTTGATTTCAATCCTATAGGTTATGCGATACGGTCTCTTTTTACTTAGTTTTTTTGTCGGTATGTACAGCAGTTCAGCACAGCAGCTCCAGTCGGTCATCGCAACCCATTATCCAAAAGCCGAAGAGCCAGGTGGCATCGCTTTTACAGCGATCCGGGGTAAAGCTGAGTTTTTTCCTTTCGGTCAAGCCGAGCTGGAAAAAAAGACAGCTATAGAAGCCGAGACCGCATTTCGTATGGCCTCCGTCAGCAAGCAGTTTACCGCTATGGCGACCTATCTATTGCTCAAAAAAGGAGCACTCACGTTCGACACTCGTATTCGCAAGATATTGACAGAGTTACCTGAGGCCACCGCATCCATCACCATCGACCAATTGCTACAACATACCTCCGGTATCTGGGATTATGAGGCTGTTATCCCAGAGGGATTGCAACACCAGCTGAGCGATACCGATGTACTACAACTCGTGGCCCCTATAGACTCCGTATACTTTCCGGCAGGAAGCACATTCCGCTATAGCAATACCGGGTATTGCCTGCTTGCCGTCATCGTGGAGCGTATTTCCAAAATGGATTATGCTAGCTTTGTCGCTACGCATATCTTCGAACCGGCAGGCTTAAATCAAGCACAGGTCTACACCACAGGCTGTATAATCCCCAAGCGTGCATACGGTTATCACCCCACCGCAACAGGTTTCCGATTTGCGGACCAAAGTAATACCAGCGCAACCAAAGGAGATGGGGGCGTCTATATCTCCGCACAGGAATATACACGTTGGATGAACAGCAATAATCCCCTATGGGACAACGCATTTTGGGAAACTGTAATCCGCCACAAAGTCCACCTACGAGGTGATATTTATTACAGCATGGGCTTATTTGTAAAAATGGATAAGAAGGGAAAAATTCAGGCCGTATTCCATTCGGGCGAGAGCACTGGCTTTCACAATGCAGTCCTATACCTGCCTCAGGAGTACCGCACTATCGGTCTATTCACCAATAGGGACGACCTTATTATCAACCAGGCTTATGATGAGGTATTAAAAATCTACCAAACCAAGCCATTGAATACCGAGGAATCGCTATTCCAATGGCTAAGCAAGGTATATGCAAACGAGTGGCGGTAAACGCCTAGATTTCGGAAAATTTAAAAATATCCTTTACCCGGACTCCCTTTTCCGTCTGTTGCAGCGTACAGCACTCATTGGTTGGGTCATGTTCAAAGAATAGGATATACTCTTTCTCTACAATTTCCTGCCAGTAAGACTGCCTTTCGTCCATCGTTGTCAGCGGACGCACATCATAGCTCATTACATAGGGGAGTGGGATATGTCCGACAGAAGGCAATAGGTCGGCCATATACAGAATGGTTTTCCCCTTGTATGTAATCTGTGGCAACATCATCGCTTCGGTATGCCCAAAAGCATAGCGCACATCGACATGGGTATCATAAGCTTCGCCTTCTTTCAGGAACTTCAACTGTCCACTCTCTTGGATAGGTAATATATTCTCTTTTAAGAAAGACGCTTTCTCACGCGGATTCGGATTTACCGCCCAATCCCAGTGTTTTTCATTGGACCAAAAGTGTGCATTCTTGAAAGCTGGCACTAATTTATCCCCTTCGCGGGCAATAGCACCTCCACAATGGTCAAAATGCAAGTGTGTCAAGAACACATCAGTGATATCATCCCGATGAAAACCATATTTGGCTAGCGACTTGTCCAAGGTGTCGTCGCCATGCAAATGGTAGTGTCCAAAAAACTTATCATCCTGTTTATCACCTAGTGCCGTATCCACCAATGTTAATCTTTTTCCGTCTTCAATAAGGAGAAGACGATTGCCCCAAGTACAGAGGTTGTTGGAATCCGCAGGATTCGTACGTTGCCATATCGACTTAGGTACCACGCCAAACATAGCGCCTCCGTCCAACTTAAAATATCCAGTATCTATGCTATAAAGCTTCATTTTCTTGATTCTTTGGTTAGAAACAAACCTACATAAAATGAGGGGAATTCGCTAACTATAAAACTCTTTCACCTTCATCTCCAGGTGCTGGATAATATGTCCTACAAAATCGACTCCTGCTAATTGACTCGCCAAGCCTAAAGCACCAGGACTATACACATTTATTTCCATGATCTTGTCACCTACGATATCCAAGCCCACGAGATACATGCCATCCTCCTTTATCTTACCACTGACTTGTTCTACCAGACGTAGCACATTATCATCCACCTGCGCCTTCACCGCTTTCGCTCCTTGATGGATATTACTCCGGATTTCGCCCTCTTTTTGCACGCGCTGTACAGCGGCATACTCGCCATCGATCAGGATAGGTTCGCCTTCCAATAGGAAAAAGCGAAGATCTCCCTTTGTAGCTTCGGGTAGGTACTCCTGTGCGATGACATAACCGTCCCGCGCAATCACTTCTACCGTCTGTTTGAGATTCTGAGGAGCGCCTGCCGAAATCATAAACACATTCTTACCTCCAGAGCCTTTCACTGGCTTTAATATTATCTTATCACCCTGTGTCTCCATGAAGGCCTGTATATCCGACACAAAGCGGGTGACTAGCGTTTTGGGCCGCACAGTCTTTGGGAAATTCTCCAGATAGAGTTTATTACTCGCCTGCACCAGATAGTCGGGATCATTGATAACCAAGCGCCCCATATACTTGACAAGTTGTGCAAACTGCAATCCCATAGCTGCTGCCCAAGGCCTATTATACATATCCATGACAGGGTCGAAGCGGAGCCAGAGCACATCGACGTCCGCCATATTGTACCGTTGCTTCTCCGCTCGCCGTAAGCTTGCCAACAGCTCCTCCTTACTATCGATTGCGGTACCGGCCGGAATGATACGGGCATGCGCTTCCACATGCCTGTCATCTATATAGACAAAATCCGCCAAGCCAATGTAAATAACCGTATGTCCACGTTGTAGCGCCTCATACGCCAACAGTGTCGTTGTAAAACCATTCTCTTCTTTATGGGTCTGATTAATCAAAAATGCGATGTTCATATAGATCTTACTATTGTATCATTTTAAAAATACTTCCTTCATTTCTTACCCAATCCAGTCTCGGTTGATAGGCATCACTCAGATAGCGGGGTTTGACCAGCGGTGCATACATGTAGCCCCGTTGAATCAAGTCCTGAATAATAGGGATATAATCTTCCCGAATCTTACCAACGGTCAGGAGGCTGAGGTCTTGCCCTTGCTTGATGTAGTCTATAAGTTCCATCAGTCCCTGTAGGTACAAAGCATCCTTGGTCAGCCCGCCACCACGATAAACCCGCATCGTAATATTGAAAGCTGTCTCCTCTGCAAAATGATAATCCTCTAGCAGTAAAAAGAAGGTATCGATAAAACTATGTCCCATAAGCATATTGCGCACCGCAATAACACGGGCTGCCAATATCCGCAAGCGCTGATTGGATAAGCCGCCAATTAGGTATTCGGCAAATACTGCCAGTCCTTCCTGTAACTGCTCATAACCGGGCACCCCAAGACTAAACAGTTGTAGCGGTTGTGCTTTACCATTAAAGTAGGTGACAATATGGGTACCTACTTCATGCTGCACCAACGCCCGTGCCCGTTCGGGCGAAATCTGATAATCTTCGCCAATATTGAGTACCCCACGGTTTACCATCACGCCCGAGATATCCGAGCGTACACGCACCGTTGTCTTAAAGTCTTCAGACTGCTCGCTCAGGTAGGCTATCTCCTCCCGTGCCAATTGGGCAAACTCCTTTGCATTAAGCTTTCGCTCCGGTACCACTACCTTTGCGGCCGAATTGTGCGCGATCACCGTCAGGATAGACTGTGCTACCTGCAGCAGATCGTCGCTCACATTGCCAAACACCTGTAAACTACCGTGCATAAAATCTTCCGTATTACGGTCAGCAAGCATACTCATCATCTCGTCCAACTCCCGTCGTTTGTCCCGAAATAGGTAAGCAATCGTCGGGTCATAGATATCTTCTATACGCAAATTGTACAGGTTACGCTTCACAATATCGGGGTCTATGGGCATAGGTCTATACTGGAATACCGGAGTTTTACGGAACCGGGCTTTCTTGAAGCTCTCCCAAGCCTCTGGGACATTGATAGGGGTAACCAAGAGCAAGAAATCAAAACGCATGCTCTCCGCAGTAAGTGCCTTATCGATAGCAAAGACATTGGCTGTTATCTCTTTCTTAAGGTTGAGACGAAACATCGTCGGGTTCTGATCCGTAAAAAGCCGTACATACTCAAAAAAGACACGTAACAGGATTTTGCCCAGCGACTCGCTGTAATGGCGCAATAGAATAGGGAGGTAGTCACCGTTGCTCAAGCGATAGCTAGGCCGTACCGATAGTCCCAGCGTATAGATACTCTTGTCCATGGACTCCTTTAGGGTAAACAGCCGCTCATAGGCGGGATTACAGGGTACTTCTTTTAGCTTTTTAATATCCCCTACAATATCCGAAGCCTCTGTTTTTAGATTCCTGAGCATATATTCGGCAAGGGGTAGAATCCCTTTCTGGCCGAGCTGAATCTCGACATCGGCCATCTGCTCGTTGGGTGCATTCCAGACCTCGACCAAAAGGCAGGAGCCAAACTGCTCTTGGATACAGAGAGCGATCTTGTGCAATAGCGCTGGCACCTCGGCATCATGCTCTTGGATAATAACGCTCGCCAGTTGGGATTTAGCCAGATTAGACAGCATTTTGTCTTTTCCGATTACACTTGTCCTATAAATGAATATACAGGGTACGATCTTTCTAAAGACCAGTTTGCCCACATTGGGCAGCTGTACATGAAAGGGGTTTTTCGCCTTAATGGCACCCAGAATAAAATTAAGTCGCTTATCATCCCTCATACGCAAAATACTCTTTTAGACTCTGTACTGAATTAATAAGCAACTGTTTGCAGGCAGCTATCCGCTTCACCTCTGGCTCGCCCGTCCATTCGTTCATAAAATCCTTACGAAACTCGATGGAAAACACACAGCCCTTGTCTCCAAAGCGGGTGTTTAGAAACTGCGTGAGGTAACCGCCCTTAAATCGGACATTCTCCCGTATATCAATAGGCAAGCCGTACAGCGTTTGAGAAGCAATGGCATGGATGAAGCTATCGGTTAGTACCCGCCACTTTGGGTCGTTATAATGCGTGCCTAGATTGATTTGTGGATTCGCGTCTTCATCCACTACAGCAGTAGGGGACTCCCGATTGGCATTATAACTATGTATATCCAATACCACAAAGAAACCGTATTTTTGAATAGAAGACTGTATGTGCTGTTCGATAAGCCGATAGATATATTGATGTTTTTTATACAGCTGATCGATCAAGGTCTGCGGGAAATTTGTCTTCCAGACCTCTAGCCCCCAGGCCTGTTCGGGGTGAAGGTACACGGATTGTTCAACGGGACGGTTTAGGTCCAACTGGAACCGAGACGTGCCTACTACAAATTGGTTAACAGGCAATTCAGCAATCAATGCCGTGTAGGGGTCTTCCTCGCGCAGACGTTGCTTTTCTGATAGCAATAAATAGGGAAGTAGGTCACCGTCGATCAGATGGCCATCGTGCAGTGCGAACGACCAGAAAGGACTATCTATGGTATGTATATGGTAATTTACTTGTAGAGACATAGGCGTAAGATTTAACTCTTTTAAATTAGAACAGTAGGAGCCCTAAAAAGTTTTTTTCAAATAGTTGTAACCATTTCTTTCGAAGCTACGACTAATGGGAAAAGAACATTAAAAAACAGAAACATGGGAAAAGAAATAATGCTGGCTATAATGTCTACGGGGCTATTTACAGCTATTACATTGTCCATCTACTTCATTATGAAATTCAGAGCAATCCGTACAGCCAATGCTGATGAGACACCTGTCAAAAGGGAGCCTTATGACTGGCAGAAGCCAGGGATTGTTGTTCTTGGAATCGGGGTGGGGATTGTCGTCGTAGGAATATTCAAGGAATTAGGTTATTTTCAGTCACAGGATGCTATCCCTATGGGGATCATTACTGTATGTACAGGTATCTCTATGATTATTGCCAACAAACTGGATAAAAAGCAAGAAACCAATAACTAAGAATGGACCAAGTCTACATTGATAAGGTACTAGCGGGAGACCCATATGCTTTTAAGTATTTTCTGACAACTTATAAGCATATGGCCTATTCTGTCGCACATTCTATTGTCAAACAAGAACATCTGGCCGAAGAGGTCGTTCAGGACGCCTTCATGCGTTGCTATCAATCGTTGGCAACCTTCAAAAAGCAATCTAAATTCAGTACCTGGTTTTATCGTATTGTGGTAAACTGCGCGTTCAGTACGGCACGGCGGTTGAAACCAGAGCCTGTAGAATTCAGCGCCGAAGAACATGATGTAGCATGGGATGAAAATGCCTTTGACAAGCTATTGAAGAAAGAACAGGAACAGCTCATACAGGAAGCCCTATTGATGATTCCAGCAAATGAGGCGCTGGCATTGCGTCTTTACTACCTCGAAGAGCTATCCATTCAAGAACTGTGCGACATTACAGGATGGACAGACTCCAATACGAAAGTAATCCTATTTAGAGCCCGCAAACACCTCTACGGTACACTCCGCAGATTAATGAAAGAAGAATACTATGGAACATAACGATAAACTATACGACCTGCTCAAAAACAGCAAACTCGAATTGCCTTTTGCGGATTTTGAAAGCCGTATGATGCAGCAGATTGTCGATTTTGAAAAAGCGAAAACCCAAATGCACCAAAGCAAGAAAATGGCACTCCTTTTCTTTCTGATAGGCACCATCTTTGGTATGCTCCTCAACTATGTGCTAGGCTTAGTACTGTCTTCCTATGATCTGCCCGAAGCCTCTCTGGACAAAATCTCATTCTTCTCCCAGCTGATCTATGTCGTCCTAATTGTTCTTTTCAGTGACAAACTCTGGAAGCTATTTAAGATGACACGAGAATCTGATACTAAAAAATCAACTTAACACCCCCATAAAAATTACGTGTGGCTGCCGCATTAAAGTAGCGGCCACCAAAAGCATTAATATCATTTCCTAAACTGTATCGCTGATTCAGCAGATTGTCTACACCAGCATATACCTGTACAGATACCCCATAAAGCCGAGGAGCGGTATAGCTGGCCTTGGCCTGTACTAAGTGGAATTTCTTTGCATAGACACTATTGGCATCATCCAAAGGCATGGAGGAGGTAAAGTTATGATACAGATTTAAATCAAACTGGTAAGGGAAATCGATTTTAACGTTATTGGTCCATACCCATTGTGGCACTGCCGTCATTCTATTGCCTGAATAATCCTTATCAGCCACCTTGTACTGGCCAAAATGATAGTCATTATAACTCACAGCACTGTGTATGCTCAACCCGCGTAATACCGGTGATTGTGGCAAAACTGGAATCGCTCCCCATACCGACACCTCAATCCCTTTTTGCTCCATCTCTCCTGCATTCTGATAATACTCCGCGCCGGCCTCATTCAGGCTACGCACAATACCATTTTCCATGCGGTAGGTATAAGCGGCAATATCCAAAATCAGGTTATTGTTCTTATTCCGTATTTTATAACCGACCTCATAGTTCGTTCCGGATTCAGCTTGCAGGTTGGCATTTATTGTATTGTCAGAAGAGCGCACCTCCGCAAGGGTAGGTGTAGAGTAACCTTTCGCCACGGAAGCCCGCCAGGACATTACTTCATTGAGGGTATAGGAACTCGCTATACGGGGCATCCATTGCTTATCAAAGGAAATACGGCCATCTGTAGGCGTTGCCACAGGGTATTTACGGGTGTAGTCGATATGGTTACCATTCAGTCCGAGAGCAGCTTCTAGATTCCAGTTCTTCATCAGTTCAATCTGAGCCCGATAGAATACGTTCCACTGGCTATTGGTCATGCCATCGCGCGCTTGCACAGCGCCTGCCACCCCTTTGTTATTATCGTAGTTGTCGATATCACTGCTTCCTTTTATCCCCTCGAATCCCAGTTGCATTTGCCAAGGCAGGACCGCCTCCGGATTGTCCAGCGACAGGTAAGTCCGCAGTCCCCAATTTTTCTCTATACGCTCCTCATAGTTTGTGATAAAAGGATTCTTGAAGTCTGTATAAGAACCAAATAATGAAACTTGGTGCGATAGATACTTACCGAGCTGTAGACGATGGGAGACCCCTCCAAATCCCGTTTTATTGTAAATAGCGGCCTGCTGTTCTTTGGCGCCCGGATTAGGACCACCTGCAGGGCGCGAGGCTCTCGGATCGGCTTCATACTGCGCTAGTGTAAGTCCACCGGGAGTCTCATAGCCCAGATCCGTATATAAAACAAAAGCTCGTAATTCGGCTATAGGAGAATATTTCCATTGATGTGCCGTCTGAACTGTCTTCTTGTTCAGCCCCGCATTGTCCCGATAACCATTAGAACGTAAAAACGACTGGTCAAAAGAGAACTGATAATTGGGAGTCACCTTCTGCTGTAGCGATAGCGACTGCTGGAACAGGCCATAGGCGCCAGCCGTAAGCTCGACCTCGCGTCTGTTCTCCAATGTTTCGAATCCCTTAGGGCTGATTTGTACAACTCCACCAGAGTTTGCCCCAAACAACGAGCCATCGGGTCCCTTGACCAACTGTATCGCCTGTATACCCACTGGAGCAAGTAGATTGAGATAAGTATTTCCTCCTGCATCGGTCAGCGGAAATTCGTCCACATAGACCTTGGTATTACGAATTCCAAACGGTGAGCGGATCAAACTTCCCCGCATCGCCAGGCGATATGAACCAGGCGAGCGTTCTTCCATACGTATACCCGGAACCGTATTCACTGCCGATACTAGAGACATAGGCCCCTGTCGGGAGATAACATCTGTCGATAAGGTTTGGGTAGCTGAAGTAACACCCAAAGAAGACTGTTTGGCAAAGTATACCTTGACATCTATAGGCTGTAAGGTGGTACTAGTGCTGTCTTTAGAAACTTGTGCAGAGGCAGTCACTCCCAACAATGCTAGGAGTAGGGTTAGGTTTGTGGTCAAATATCTCATCTAACGCTAAAGATAAGGCTTTTTCGCTTAGAATGCCTCATTCAATCCCAAAAACAGGCCTTTCTGTCCGAACTTACCGATTGCATAATCGATACACAGATTGGTACGGGTCATTTTATTGAAGAGCACCCGTAAGCCAGCACCGCCTGAAGGTTGCCAGTACTTGAACAGCTTGGTGCCCATCTGGTCGTCTACAGTCTGAATATTTCCAAAGACCACACCGCTCAAAAACTGATTCCGCAATATTGGGAATCGATATTCAACCTCACCGTAGGCGTAAGAACGCCCTTTGAAATACCCATTGGTATAACCTCTACCACTTTTTGCATAGGGATCTTTACCTGTACCCGGCAAATCAAGATAAGGCAGCTTGCCACTTAGATTGTACGATCCGTAATACCATAAGGCCAATACGTGATTAGGACGGCCACGCTCGGGGAACAGCTGAAAGTACTTGCGAAAATCAGTAAGGAGCTGTATCGCATTCTGTGAACTCCCCATCCAAGTCTGGTTCATCCGAAAGACCACATCCGAATAGATACCTTTATAGGCACTATTGGGATTGTCGCGGGTCATATACTGTAGATTGAACATCAATCCATTATTATTGTTGCGCACGGGGTCAAAACCGTTCCACTTACTATAAATCTCATTGGGTGAAGGAGAGACCTCCGTCAGAGTACTTACATTACGTTTTAACTCAAAATAGGCTCCCGCACCAACAAATAGTCCAGGGCTCAATTTTTTGTAAATACGCTCATTAAATCCGTAAACCGTATATTTATTGACAAAACGGTCACGGTCCGGATTGCTGATAATGGATTCCTCTTCTGTAGGATTCGGCAATTGATGCCCGATTCCCATACCGTAATCCAGTCCGACCATCTTAGCAATATGGAGACTTCCTTTTAGGTTCCATTTATTCTCCCGGGTATATACATCATGAAAAAGATAACCGAATACAATACCTCTCGTCGTATAGTTCAAAGCGGTAGCAAAGACAGACATGCTGGTGTTTTCTTTCTCACCGAAATACAATCCACCCACTGCCTTAATCCCTACCTGAAAACCAATGCTCGGATTGTAATTAAGATTGGGCAGATAGGAGATACCCGATCGCTTCTCCGGTGTACCGTCTTTCTTTCTTTTCTTAAAAGGATTGATATCCTGAAAAAGATTGACCACATCATATAGACTATCAGGAGGTAGGGGAGCACCCTTTATCCTTTTTAAAAACAGGCTATCGGTTTGCAGTTCGAAGTCCTGTGCATAAGTATTTAACGCTAACAAGGGTAAAAACAAAAGGATGTACAGGTATCTCATAGGTGGCTCTTTCCATATTAGTAAGCACGAAAATAAAGATAAGTTTTGGCTTTTAGGGCTTTCGGTGACCACAAAAAACGTTTTTCAAATTCATTTGTTCTCCTTTTCTACGTATCTTACAGGGTAAGAATTATTATAATTTGTATCAAAACATCTTAAATAAAAAATATTATGTTAATTAAAAAAGAAGAAACAGGAAGCAAAGGAGCCTTTGTTGCCTATGAGGAAAATAAGAAAATAGGGGAGATGAGTTATTCCATAGCAGGTACAGACAAGATAATTGTAGACCATACCGAAGTAGACCCTGAACAAAAAGGAAAAAGTATTGGTAAGATTCTATTACAGAAGGTAGTCGAACATGCTAGGGATAATAATCTGAAAATCATCCCGCTATGTCCTTTTGCCAAGGCCATGTTTGAGAAGAACGTCGATATAAGGGATGTACTCGCTTAAGATCTAGATTGCTATCTTGCTTCCTTAAGGTCTCCCGGCCAAGGAAGCAGGCACGCTAATCTTGAAAATGCTTCAGCTGCCCCAGTAAGCCGGTCAGTCCTCCTGTATGGATAAATAATATACGGCTGCCTTTTTCAAACATGTCCTTTTCCAATAAATCATGTAGTGCAAACAGGGCTTTGCCCGTGTAGGTCGGCTCTATCATTATACCCGTTTGCTGTACGAATCCTTGGACAAACTGTATCAACTCGGGCTTGACCTTTGCATAGCCCCCAAAATGGTAATCTAGATGGAGCCTGCACTGTTGCAGGTCAGCCCCCAACTGCTGCATCTCATCGGCGATAAATGCTCCTCCTTTCAATACTGGCACCACATGCAATAGGTTCATCCGATCCTGTTGTGCAATCCCCATAGCGACACCTGCAGCAGTAGTACCGGTACCTGCAGCCACAAAGATATGATCATACTGCTGCTCAAGCTCGCTGATGATCTCCGAACAGCCGCGCGCACCGTCCATTCCCGCCCCGCCCTCATCGATCATAAAGCTTCTGTCAGTCTCTTCAAGCTGACTAAAGAGTTTATCCTTGTCTTTGTAGGCTTCCCGTGACACAAATAGAAGTTCCATGCCAAACAGGCGGCACATATCCAGCACCGGGTTGGAAATCTCCTCGCCCCTTATAAATGCCCTGGACTGAAAACCACCTGACGCAGCAGCGCAAGCCACCGCCAATATATGATTGGACCAAGCGCCTCCAAAAGTAATTAACGTATCTCTACCTAATTCACTTGCTTTTAATAAATTATATTTCAATTTACGCCATTTATTACCAGATATGAACGGATGAATCATATCATCACGTTTCATATAGACTTGAACTGATTTTTGCTGATATAAAGGGTGCGAAAGTAGTTGTTCTGGGCTAAAGAGGAGCATAGATAAAAAGGACGTTGTTAATATTCAGTATATTGAAGTAAGAGTACGTCAAAGTTAGTACTTTTTGGTGTATTTCACTTACTTTTGTGCTATGAACGAAGACTTAGATATACAGGAACAAGACGAGCAGGAATTGTATGAACATATACGGATAGTTGCCGACAAAGGGCAGGCCTTGCTTCGTATTGACAAGTTTTTAATGAATAGAGTAGAGAACACCTCCCGCAACCGCATACAGAATGCGATTGATGCAGGTTCTGTCTTTGTCAATGATAAAGTCATCAAAGCCAGCTACAAGGTAAAACCACTCGATGTCATTACAATGGTCTTACCAGACCCTCCACGTGATACTGAGGTCTATCCCGAGGATATCCCATTGATTATTACTTATGAGGATGACGACCTTCTTATGGTCAATAAAGAGCCTGGCATGGTGGTACATCCCGGGTTCAACAACTATACCGGTACACTGGTAAATGCACTGACGTTTCACCTCAATCAGCTGCCTACACTACCGGGCAATACTGGACGGCCAGGATTGGTACACCGTATAGATAAAGATACCTCCGGACTACTCGTTATCGCCAAGAACGAATGGGCCATGACCTATCTGGCCAAGCAATTCTTTGAACATAGCATAGAGCGTCGCTACGTCGCCCTCGTATGGGGAGATATCCCCGAAGATGGTACTATCTCCGGTTATATCGGCCGCGATATGAAAGACCGTCGGATAATGAATATGTACGATGATCCTGAAAAAGGGAAATGGTCGGTCACGCACTATAAGGTAATAGAGCGCCTGGGTTTTGTCACATTGATTGAATGCCAGTTGGAAACAGGCCGTACCCACCAGATACGTACACATATGAAATCCATAGGCCATCCTATTTTCAATGATGCCAGTTATGGGGGGGACCGAATACTCAAAGGGACGGCATTTTCAAAATACAAACAGTTTGTAGACAATTGTTTTCAAATAATACCTAGACAGGCACTTCATGCTAGATCACTCGGTTTTATACACCCGAAGACAAAAAAAGAAATGAACTTTGAGGTACCATTGCCTGAGGATTTTCGTTTAGTATTAGAAAAGTGGAGAGGATACGCTGCTGAAAAAACACAGCAATAGAGTCCGCCAAACGATTACGCTTTAATGCATTTTTATGCCTACACATTACATGAACTACAACGGCGCTTTGCTGCCGGAGGACCATACTATATTTTCGGCCAATAACCGGGCATTCCGCTATGGAGACGGCATCTTTGAGACCATGCTTTATAAAGACGGAGAGATCCGTTTTCTGGATTTTCATATCGAACGCTTACAACAGAGTATGCAACGGCTTGAGCTGGAATCGTCGGGCAAGTTCGACACCTATTTCTTTAAGGGAGCAGCAGATGAGTTAATCCGCAAAAACAATATGCTCGGACAGCGCGTCCGCGTGCGCCTTTCGGTATTCAGACAAGGCGATGGGCTCTATACCCCCGACAGCAACCGACCAAGTTATATCTTTCAGGTGCAACGTCTGGAAGAGCCACAAAGAGATAAGAAAAACGGTCTTATTATCGACCTATACACGGAGAATAAAAAGCCCTTTGGCGACCTCTCAGATCTCAAATCAAACAATGCATTGATATATGTCCTTGCCGGACTGTACAAGAAGAAATTTGATTATGATGATGTACTCATTCTCAATCAGGAAGGCTTCCTCTGTGAAGCACTGACATCGAATATCTTCGTGTACTTTGAGAAAGCGCTGTATACACCTGCGCTGAATCAAGGTTGTATCGCTGGGGTGATGCGTCGCGTGGTAATGGATATAGCGGAGGCCGAGGGAATACCGGTCATCGAAGCGCAGATAAGTCCCGAAATCATGAAAAAGGCGGACGAGATATTCTGCACCAACGCCATACAAGGAATACAGTGGGTTATGGGATACAAGCAGAAGCGTTACTTTAATAAAATATCCCGGATATTGCAGGATAGACTGGCAACCTGGACTTATGACAAAGAAGGCAGTCTATAGGATAAGGAGAGCCACAAATTCGCCTTTATATTTCGACGCAATTATATTGCTTGTAAGGGCGAATTTATGTAGGTTTGTCCCATGTCTACAAACGGATTAATATCTCAAGATACTATCGTAGCATTGGCTACATCTCCTGGTGCGCAAGGTGCTATCGCCGTAATACGTGTATCGGGAAACGAAGCGATAAACATCGTCAATGGTGTATTCAAAGGCAAGGATTTGACTGCCCAGGATTCACATACCATACATTTTGGCACCATACGTGAAGGAGAAGAAATCCTCGATGAGGTTTTGGTATCACTATTTGTGGCACCAAACTCATACACGAAAGAAAACTCGGTAGAAATATCGACACACAACTCCAAATACATTATCGAACGGATTATTGGCTTGCTGATAAAGAAAGGGGCGAGAGCTGCCCGTGCCGGAGAGTTTACACTACGGGCATTTCTTAATGGAGGTCTGGATCTATCTCAAGCAGAAGCTGTAGCAGACCTCATTGCGTCCAATTCGGCCGCATCGCACCAAGTGGCTATGCAACAAATGCGTGGTGGCTTTTCGAATCAGCTGAAGCAATTGCGCGAGGATTTGGTACACTTTGCATCCTTGATCGAGCTAGAACTTGACTTTGCTGAGGAGGATGTCGAATTTGCTAATCGCGACCAGTTGAAATCCCTTATACAGCAGATATATACGGTAATCGGAAAGCTTATACAGTCCTTCGAGCAAGGTAATGTGCTTAAAAATGGCGTACCTGTGGTCATTGCGGGCAAACCTAACGTGGGTAAATCAACGCTATTGAATGCCTTATTGAATGAAGAGCGTGCTATCGTATCGGACATCGCAGGTACAACACGGGACACCATTGAAGACGAGATTAATATTCACGGGGTCACCTTCCGCTTTATCGATACCGCAGGTCTACGCGACACCGAAGACATAATCGAAGCAAAAGGGGTAGAACGTACGCGGGAGAAAATGAAACAGGCTAGGTTAATCATCTATTTGTTTGACCCAACCCAGGATAAAATAGCTGTGGTCCAAGAGCAGATCAATGAAGTTAAGGATTTGAATATCCCTTTTGTAACGATAATCAATAAGAGCGATTTGCTGGCAGAAGGTGATAGAGCAGAATATAATGTATTAAACCCATTGTACATATCCGCTAAAAAACAAATCGGTATCGACGAACTTAAAGATGAATTGTTGAATCAGGTCAACCTTTCGAATATCAATACCGACGATGTGATGGTCACCAATATCAGGCACGTAGAGGCACTACAGCTTACGCAAGCCGCGCTAGAACGAGTTTTATATGGTATTGATAACCCGGTAACATCCGACTTTTTGGCAATGGATATCCGCCAATCTTTGCATCACTTGGGCGAGATAACAGGTACAGTAACTACGGATGACCTGCTGGAAAATATTTTTTCTAAGTTTTGCATAGGAAAATAAAAGGCTGTATATCAATACATTAACAAAAAAAAATTCTTGTTAGAAAGGAAGTTAAGAGCGCTTGCACAGGTTATAATAAAAACGGCTTAGGCAACTTTACAAAGTTGTCTAAGCCGTTTTAGAAAGACGCCGAAGCCATTTTTTATTTGACCAGGGCCATTTTAGGGCTTTTTAAGCGTAAAAAAAGGGATATCTCCTGGAGTATCCCTTTTTGAATCGGTAGCTAGCCCAAATAACTAAGAGCCATTTTTCTTAAACACCAAGGTGCTCATGGCATTCTTTATCTGCCTCCCCGGATGAAAGAGCAGCTTTGGGCTAAAGATATTGGAAGAGGTCACCTCTTCGGCTAAATCACTGCCTGTACTTCTCGTACTGACACGGAAAGACCCCATGTTGCCAAGGCGAACAATATAGCCCCTAGAGATGTTGCGTGGAATCTCCCGTATCAAACTCTGTAATACAGCGTATACGTCCGATTCGGTAATAGAAGAAGCATGCGAGATATCTGCTGCAAGGTCTTCGAGACTAATTTCGCCAGTATGAACTGGTCTCGCGTAAAACTTCTTTGGTGCTGTTGGGTCGCTTGGATTCCCAATCTCATGAACATTGAATTTAATTGCCATTTCTTTTTCCTTTAAAAATTAATAAATAAAATAATTATTTCCTGTCAGCGGTTGGTACCATTTCCCGATTGACAAGTTAAAGGTATAACACATCGCAGAACAGCTCGTCGGTTTTGACGGAATTGTCGGACTTGACAGATTTGGCGCATCTGTCGCATTTGTCGTTTTATCAAAACAGACAATAGGAACTCCCTCAGAAAAGAACAAAGAAGTTGCTAATGACGAAAGATAAGGCTTTATAAAAAGGAGTAGGGGAAAGAGCTTATCGAATGAAGTTATACATATCGGACATAGGTATACCAAGGTACTCAGAAGCCTGATATACGGTAACGAGCTGTTGCTTTCCTAATCCAAACATATCTTTAATCTTGTTTATAATACGTTGGCAAGTACGCTCACTACGACCTGTAATCTTTTGGAGGTCGGAAGGATAAACTGTCAATCGCTGTAATGGAGATTTCATAATATCTTGCTAAAAATCAAACATTAGTAACCCTAATATATAATACGACTTTCTATTAAACAAATTATCTTATTGGTTTTTAGGTATTTTTAACATATAAAGAAGATAACCTCTATTCACCACTATAACTTATTGCTACAAATTAGGAGTCGTAATTATTTTTTCTTCTTATTATTTGCTTTACGGTAATCCCAGGGGGCTATTGGAGATTTCTGCGACCAGATATTAACTTTGAGCGCTCGTGCTTCCACTTCGGCCTTATGGTACTCACGACTTTTACTATACGAAGGGTAATCCCAAGCCAAACCAGCCCGGAGCAACAGAAGATTCAAATCAGTCTTGGGGTCCAACCATATGACACCGACCACACGACCATAACGGTCTTTGCTCTTGACTTCTACCTTAACGGTCTTATTGAGCGTACGAGAACTTGTGAAGCTCTTTGCGGTATGCGCATAGTCCTGTCCAATTTCCGAGCAATCTATGCCAAAGAAGCGGACCCGTATTTTCTTTCTATATTTATCGACTATCGTAAAGGTATCACCATCGGCCACACGCACCACACACCCCTCGATATACTGTTGTGCTACACTGGTAAAAACAAAAAATAGAAAGAGAACAATCAAGAACATTTTCTTCATGCGGCAAAGATAGAAGAATCAAAACCGCAACAAAGGCTGTAAAAAGGCTTAAATCATAAGTCAAAGAGACTAAGCGGAAAAACTTTTACAAAAAAAAATCCTGAAGCGGGGAACTTCAGGATTTTACCAAACCAATTATTAACCTAATTATGAAATTATACTCTATAAACGTAACGAGTTGCCAAAATAGTACACTATAGCAATCGTATTAACATTTTTTAACACTGGAGAAGCGACTTTACATTAAATTAACTTTTTTTGAATATATCTAAAAAAAAATAGACATCTTGCGCTAACGCAGTATACCAATTTCAATTCGTAAAAAAGCTAAGAATGCTATGAAAGGACCACTAGGGTATAGACTATTATGGGAAAGAATAAGGTCAGGGGATGAAGGTGCCTTTTTTGATTTGTATGCGCAACTATATAAGGATCTGGTCAACTTCGGTATACGTACCTGTGGAGATGTAGATCTTAGTACGGAGGCGCTAGATCAGGTATTCGCGAGTATATGGGAAAAGCGGGAAAGCCTAGACCGGGTGGAGAATGTACAATCCTACTTATTGACATTCCTAAAAAGAAAAATTCTAAGACTACTAGAAAAACAAAATAAGATCAACACCGCCCTGCAGCATCTAAAAGCGGAAGAGGACTGGACAGAGATGCCCTACGATGAATTCATAATCCGTGTACAGACGAATGAACTGGTAAAACTACGTTTAAAAGAAGCGCTGGAAACACTGACTTTCAGGCAGAAACAACTGATACACCTCAAGTTTTTTGAAGGGTATAGCTATGAAAAAATAGCCGAAATCACGCACATGAGCGTAAAGACAGCCTACAACACCCTATACGATGCATTGAAAACTTTACGAGAAGAATTAAAAGAATTTTAATTCACTAATAAACAGTAAGATACAAATTATTTCATTTTTCTTTTAGGCAATCGAGCGGATTATAGGCACTATATTGTAAAACCGCTTAAATAATGAGCCATAAAGACTACAAAGAAGTAGAGGACTTCCTAATTGATGATACTTTCCAACAATACTGTGCCCAGGAAAATGAGCAATGTGTGCAATACTGGGAACGCTATATACAACAACACCCCGAGCAACAAGATGTGATAGCCCGAGCACAGCGTGTATTCGCTGTATTGACAGGCCATAAGAAACCAGTTATCCAACAGATGGATAATCTACGAGATACAATCAACCAACAAAACAAACTACAACCTATCAGACGGTGGGGCAAAGTGGCCACTTATACCGCTGTGGCCGCTGCACTCACCTTATTTGGATTTATGTACCTGGGTTACTTCAAAACACCAGAGCCTCCTATTGAGGATCTCGCAATGTCTGCTACGGGTCAGGTATACCAGACTATAAAAGGGGAGAAGAAAACATTCACATTGGAAGATGGAACTACAGTGACACTCAACTCGGAAAGTAAACTGGAAATCGATACGGATTTCGGGAAAGCAACACGTCAAGTGTCTCTAACAGGGGAAGCATACCTAGATGTAAAAAAAGATGCGGACAAGCCATTTGTATTACACACCAATGAATTTGATATCCGTGTGCTAGGCACTTCATTCAATGTGAAGGCTTATCCCGATGAACTGGCTTCGGAAGCCTTATTGATCGAAGGTCTAATCGAACTAAAAAGTAAAGGCAAAAATGAGAACTCTATCGTCATCAAGCCCAACCAAAAGGTGACCATCTATAAAAACGAGTTGATTGCAAGCGCTGAGACGGAAGCGAAAAAGACGATAAAGCCTAAAGCGAATGTCAAGGAAATAGCAATACAAGATATGCCTAACGATGAAAAGAACGAAGTGGCAGATATCGCCTGGAAGGAAAACAGACTAGCTATGGTGGATCAGGATTTTAATGAACTGAAGTCTATTCTCGAGCGTTGGTACGATATCAGAATCACGCTAAAAGGTCCAGCAATAGGGAAATACAGATTTACAGCTACATTTAAAGAAGAAGATATTAACCAAGTTTTAAAAGCATTACAAAAAGTAGAACCCTTTAATTATGAGATACATGGAAAAGACGTGATAATTTATGAGAAATAACTAAAAAAAGGATGGTAAAAACCATCCCCTTATTGGATTAATTTAACCGGCAGGCGTAAGCTTCGAACCCATACGCTGCCTATTATAAACTTTAACCAACACTAAAGTATGATTAAAAATGGCTTTATGCAAGTGCATTGGAATAATCTTGTGCGCTCTAGATTCATTATCCGGATGAAACTAACCTTGATTATGATTGTATTGGCATTCGCGAACGTAACCGCAAATGTCTATTCCCAACAGAAAGTCTCCTTGGATGTCAAAAAGACAAAGTTGAGCAAGATTCTCAAATTGATTGAGGAAAATAGCGACTATTATTTTGTCTATAGTGCTACAAATGACAACCTGAATAAGGAGCTATCCCTAAAAGTAGATAACACGAAAGTGGTCGACCTATTACCTCGTCTACTGGCTAGAAATGGCTTACAGTACTCGGTTTCGGGCGAGGGGCTGGTTGTGGTATCCGAACAACAGACCTTGAGCATAAAAGGATTGGTGACCGACCAAGATGGCAACAAGCTATCTGGCGCTACCGTACGTGTAAAAGGCAGTGCAATCGGAAAAGCAACCGATTTGAACGGCAGATTCGAGATAGATATACCAACAGGAAATACCTTGGTGGTTTCCTTTACGGGATATCTATCTAAAGAAATCACGATACAAAAAGGCGGTGAGGTGACCGTAGCACTGGAACGTGATGACCAAATGTTGAGCGAAGTCGTAGTAACAGCGCTTGGCGTTAAAAAAGAACGCCGCTCGTTAGGATATTCAGTCACTCAGGTAGAGGGCGAATCGCTAACAAAAGCAAGAGAGAACAATATCGTTAATTCTCTAGTGGGTAAAGTAGCAGGCTTAGACATTTCATCAACAGCAGGTGGAGTTGGCTCGTCCAGCTCTGTAATCATTCGTGGTATCTCCAGTTTAGGACAGTCGAGCCAACCGCTCTATGTAATCAACGGTATGCCTATGGAAAATAAAGCCGTTGGAGTTGGATCAGCGGGTAGCACGAATCCAAATGGTAACAAAGGTAGCCAGTGGGACAATGCACCGGATATGGGGGATGCTATCAGTAATATCAACCCTGATGATATCGAAAGTATCTCGGTATTGAAAGGAGCAGCAGCGTCGGCACTATACGGTTCCCGAGCGAAAGCGGGCGTGATCCTGATTACGACCAAATCAGGTAAGGGCAATGGTGTGGAATTTAGCTCAAACTATGTGGTGGAGCAGGTTATGGATCCTACCAACTGGCAGTATGTCTATGGCCAAGGAGGTAATGGCAGTAAGCCAGTGACTGCACAAGGCGCAGCAGAGGTAGGTGCATCGAGCTGGGGGGCAAAATTAGATGGTTCTAACGTAGTTCAGTTTGACGGCGTAGAACGTCCATATGTAGCGCAGAAAAATAACCTCAAGAACTTTTATGAAAATGGACATACTTGGACAAATAATATTGCTTTTAACAAATCTTTTGAGGGAGGCTCTTTACGTTTCTCGGTAACTGATGTCAACAATAGTTCTATCATGCCAAACTCAGGTTTAGACAGACACTCCTTTAATCTAGGAGCGACTTTTGAACCGATAAAAAGACTATCTATTGATGCAAGAACAAACTACATTATTGAAAAGGCAAAAAACAGACCTATGCTGTCAGATGGCGCAGGCAGTGCCAACTTCAACGCGATGTTTTTACCTACAAGTTTGGATATTCGTAATCTGAAACCCTATAAAGATGAGAATGGAAGGGAGATTGCATACAATTCTGGTAACAAATGGGATACGAACCCTTGGTATGCAGCCTACGAAATCCAAAATAACACTAAGCGGAACAGACTGATAAGCTCGATCTCTGCAAGATACACGTTTGACAATGGCTTTTTTGTTCAGGGGCGTGCAGGTAATGACTATTATACGAATGAATTCGAGAGTATATTCCCAGGAGGAATTGCATACCCACCACCTTATAATATGGCTTTGCAATCAGCTAAGTTTAATGACGTAAATGCGGATATTTTAGTAGGGAAGGCTTTCTCATTGACCGACGATATGACCTTGACACCAAATGTGGGTGCCGCATATAGAAATACAAAAAACGATCTTATGATCAATCAAGGCACTGAATTCTTAGGACCAGGTAAATACTCTATCATAGGATTAAAAAACAAAGCTGTATCGCAAGTAAGTTCCGAGGAAGAAATGCAATCTGTATACGGCACATTAGAGTATGCTTACCGTGATATTCTTTACCTAACAGGGAGTTTGCGTTCGGATTGGTTCTCTACATTGGCAACACCTGGAGCTGATAAAAAACTTTATTCGGTTTACCCAGGAGTAAGTGGGTCATTTGTTTTCACGGAGTTCTTGAATTCTTCAGTATTAAATTTTGGTAAACTTCGTGCTGGATATGCACAAGTAGGGCAAGCAACGAATCCTTATCTGACTTCATTGAGCTACAAGTTCTTGAGTCAAAGTCTTAATGGAAATCCTTTAGGCACAATTTCAAATACATCTGTACCAAATTCCAGCTTATTTGCTTCAACAGCAAAAGAAGTCGAGGTCGGTACAGAACTTAGACTCCTCAACGATCGCCTCAACATCGATTTAGCTTGGTATAGCAAACGTTCTGAAAATGAGATTTTGGAAGTAGAGATCCCTAGCACAACTGGATATACTGCTGCTGTATTAAACACAGGTGCTATCCGCAACCAAGGAGTCGAAATGTTAGTAACAGGAACGCTTATTAAGAATCAAAACTTTAGCTGGATTTCGTCTATCAACGCAACATATAATGACAACAAGGTTCTATCACTTACCGATGGTCTAGATGAAATGTTGGTCGCGACTTCTCGTTCAGGCGTTGGCTTCTTAAAACATGTACCAGGAAAATCAATGTTACAAATATTTGCATATGATTACAAATACGACGACAAAGGTGAGATTGTAAAATTAACCGATGGTTCGCCTGATAGAGGTGAATTAAAAAGCTACGGTTCCTCTCAAAGTCCATGGTTTGCAGGATGGAACAACGACTTTAGTTACAAAAAATTCAATTTAGGATTTTTAATTGATGGTAAATTTGGCGGTAAGGTATTCTCAGGAACAGATTACTACGGTTATATAAAAGGATTGCACCAAGAAACATTGAAAGATCGCGAAGCTCTTGGAAACACTGCACCTAAATACTATGAGAATATGGCTAATAACACATCATCGCGTTTCGTGAATGATGCGAGCTTTATAAAAATGAGACAATTAACGTTTGGCTATAGCTTCCCTGCACAGGCGTTTAATAACAAGATCAATGGATTGACATTGAGTTTTGTTGCTCGTAACCTATTTACGTTGATGAAGAAAACAGACAATATCGATCCTGAATCCAGTTATAATGCAACGTTTGTCGGGCTTGAGCTAGGTGGGGTACCTCCTGTTCGTACATTTGGTTTCAATCTCAATGTTAAACTATAAATCTGAAGGACGTATGAAATTTAATAAACTTAATATATTAGCACTCTCTTTATTAGCAACAGCGCTATGTACAGTCAGTTGCACAAAAGACTTTGACAATATCAATACAAACAAGCTTACTTATGGGCCAACGGAATTCGATCCGAACTTTGCATTATCTACTTCACAGTTGACCTACACAGGTAGTATTGATTTTGCTTACGAAACATGGCGAGCAAATTTAATATACTCAGGCACTATGATCCAAGGGCTTTCGAGTATTGCAAGCTACTGGTCAGGAGATAAATATTTAACGAACCCAGGGTACACCTCTTCATATTGGGAAAGAGCGTATGATGAGCAAGTAAAACCTATTGTAGATGTTGTCGAGCTAACCCGTGGTAAAGAACAATATCACAATATACATCAAGTAGGCCGTATCTGGAAAGCACTTATCTTTGCGCGGATTACAGATTTGTATGGTGATGTCCCATATTCAGAGGCGGGAATGGGCTACTACAACAAAGCGCTTTCAACGAAGTACGATAAGCAAGAGAATATCTACAAGGATATGCTCAAGGAGATAGACGAAGCTGTAAATGCACTAAACCCATCATCTGATAAAGTAACTGGTGACATCATTTATGGAGGTGATATTGAGAAGTGGAAACGCTTCGGTAATAGTTTGATTTTACGCCTAGCGATGCGATTGACCAAAGTGGATGAGGCTACCGCAAAAACCTATGTCACTAAAGTGGTAGGAAATACTTTGACCAGTAATGATGAAAATGCCTTTCTAAAACATGATCTAAGTGGTGACCGTATTACCCAAAACAGAAACAGTCAAGTTCTCTCAGGTCAGGACCCATGGTTCAGTAAATGGTCCAACACTTTTATTGACGTGCTAAAGAACACCAACGATCCTCGGATAAAAGTAGCCGCAACAAAAGTTTTCTTAACAACAGCAGCAGAAATCAACCCTAATTTTGAAACGGACCCCGCAAAGCAAAAAGGAATGCCCAACGGTAAGGACAATCTAGGTAAGGAGTATGATGTGAAAACCGAGCCTAACTTTACGTCAATGCCTGAGTATTCTTCTCCGCACCCAGGTATGATCAAACTAGATGGTATTACCTTCATTTTGACCTATGCAGAATGTGAATTACTATTGGCAGAGGCTGCTCAACGCTGGGGAATAGGTGGTTCCGCAGCAGATCATTTTGCCAAGGGAGTAAAAGCAAGTATAACTTATCTTAAGCAATTTGATAGTAGATTGGCTATTTCTGATGCTGATGCAGACATTTATGTAGCTGCAAACCCACTAAATGGGGGAATAAAGCAAATCGCCCAACAGTACTGGATACACCATAATACCTCACTAAACTTCTATGAGTCTTGGTTTAACTGGAGAAGAACGGGATATCCGGAACTGACACCAGTAGTCTATCCCGGCAACGCAACAAAGGGCACTATTCCGCGTAGATTTCCTTACCCATCTGCCGAAGAAGCAGGTACTAACAGGGAGTACTTTAAAGCGGCAGCCGCAGCAGTACCGGGTGGAGATAATCTAACAGGCCGTGTATGGTGGGATAAACAATAGATGAATATGCGTTTTTATATACTAATCGCCGCAATGAGCGTTGTAGCCTGTCAAAAGACGGGCAATGACATCGAGGGAAGCTATAGACTCCTGGAAAGTACAACCATAAAAGGTAAGGACACCATCCATGTACGGGTCGATACCACAAAAACAGAAATGATTAAGGTGATAAATGCAAGTCACTTTGCATTCTTTAATCATGACAAAAACCAGGGCAAGGACAGTACGGCCGCTTTCGTAAGTGGTGGTGGTACTTATGTACTGGAAGGGAGTACCTATACCGAAAACCTAGACTTCTGTACCTATAGGCCTTGGGAAGGTAAGCAATTTACCTTTGCGATATCTCTAAAGGGAGATACCTTAATCCAAGAGGGAATGGAAGAATTGCCAGAGCTCGGTATCAAACAGCATATTACCGAAAAGTATATAAGAATAAAATAATTAATGGGTAGTAATGCAAGGTAGGTCAACCGTAAGAGTAGGCCTACCTTTTTTTATACTAGCGCTTGTAATTACAGCTGCCGCTATAAGCCGAACACCCCAGATTGAGAAAGGAAATAACGGCAAATATCAATCCCAATACGATAAATATCCATTCGTTACTGTGCCACCCCTGAGCAGCAACAACCAAGCCTAATGCAATCCTAAAAATTCGCATAAAGGTCCAATTTCTTAAAAACAGCTCTTTCATCTTTTTATTAAATTAATAAATAACTCTGTACCTGCCCGAGCATCGATACTGTTGTAACAGGCTTCAAAACGCTCGAACGTATAATATGCTTTAAATAGTGGCTCGTATCCGAGGGCATGACCGCCAAACGGTGGACCACTGTAACCAAACTCCCGGTCAAACAATACACCTACAAGATGCCCGTCTGCTACCAATAGCTCAGATGTCTTGCGGGCATAGTCGCTACGTCTGCCCACGGGGATGGCACAAAAAAAAGTTTGCTCAATAATCAGATCAAATTGCCCTTGATAGGTAAAGAAATCCGCGCAGACAAAATTAATTGCTTCAGCATGCCGCACTTTATTCTTGGCGCTCGCAATCGCTGTAGAGGAGATGTCCAATACAGTGATATTCTGAAATCCAGCAGTAGCCAACCAATCGGCTTCATACGCATTGCCACAACCTGGTATCAGGATATGTGCCTCCTTATTGGGGTACTGCTCCATATAGTGCACAATAGGGCGTGAAGGGTACCCAATGTCCCAACCAGTCTGTCTTGCCTTCCAACGATGCTCCCAGTATTCGGCATCTAGTTTTATATTCTCTTCCATTGCTTCTTAAATAATCTTATGCTGACACCACCACTTTGCCCCAACGGCACTTCTATAAATCTATTCTATCTTCCTAAGATGCCTGCGAGATAAGGTTTGTCTTTTGCCGAAAGTTAACTATTCTACCACTATCTTTCTAACATACTAAGGTAAAGTTACAGTGAATAGGCAGGTGCGAAGGTGACTTATGTTACACACATTATACTTTGCCTCAAACAATACTTATCTTTGTACTAAGGAATTTTAAAAAAATTGATTGCAGATGGAAAAAATGAAAATCGAAATATGGAGTGACATCATGTGTCCCTTCTGTTATATTGGGAAACGTAAATTAGAAAAATCGATTGAAACTCTTCCAAATAAAGATGCCATAGAAATCGAATGGAAAAGCTATCAGCTGAATCCGGATTTGCAGACCGACACCTCGCAAAATATCAACGATTATCTGTCTACGCACAAGGGAATGAGTCTAGAGCAAGCGCAGCAAATGAGCCAACAGGTAACGCAGATGGCTGCTGTAGAAGGCCTAGAATATCATATGGATAAAGCAGTTGTAGCCAACTCTTTCCGCGCGCATGTGTTTGCACATTTTGCGAAGAAGTACGGCAAACAGTTGGAAGCAGAAGAACTGCTTTTTAAAAGCTACTTTACGGAAGGTAAAAATGTAGACGATATCGCAGTATTAAAAGCGTTAGCTACACAATTGGGATTGGATGAAAACGAATTGGCCAGGGTGCTAGAGAGTGGAGAGCTGGATGATGAAGTAAAAATGGATATTCATGAGGCGCGCCAAATCGGTGTGCAAGGTGTACCTTTCTTTGTATACGACCGTAAATACGCTATCTCAGGAGCGCAACCAAACGAATTATTTGTACAAACGCTAGAAAAGGCAATGTCAGAGTGGAAGGGTAGCAGTCTGCTACAGATTGTGGCGGAGCAAGATGGACCGAGCTGTGGCCCCGAAGGATGTGAGTAATATCAAAAAAGCCAGATTCGGAATGTAATCTGGCTTTTTTTGTAAATAGTATCTAAGCTTTGAGATAAGCGATAATGTAAGGGGAAAATACAATAATTCCTACTATTGCTGCAATAATAGCATGGAGCAGGACCGCTGCAGCAGCCAGGTCCTTGACCTTTTTGATCGCGGGGCGCCTTTCCACGGATACGAAGTCTGCCAGATGCTCTATCGCTGTATTAAAAATTTCAGCAGATAGCACCATCGCGATCACAACCAGGACAGCAAGCCACTCGTAACGGCCGATATTAAAAAGAAAACCGAGTGCTATAACAATAGCTGCAGCAACAAGGTGAATCTTTAGATTGACCTCCCCCTTGAAGGCTATCTTGAAGCCGTTGAAAGCCCACTTAAAGCTATCTATTCTCTTCTTGAACCTAGACATAATAATTCATTTAGGCAGAATGATATAACTCATCAAATAGCACTTTATACTTTGACAGAATTACCTTGCGTTTCATCTTTAATGTAGGTGTAAGTTCACCGCCTTCAATAGTAAACTCCTCCGTTAGAATAATAGGCTTTTTAATTTGCTCCCAATTTCCAAAATGCTGATTAGCCAACCGGATTTCACTATTTATCTTCTTAAGAATAGCGTCCTGCTTCAGGAATTCTTCTTTCGGCAAGCTGAGTAGCTCTGAAGCATTGGTGCGTGCCCATTCCAACAGGTTAGAATAATTGGGAACGATATAGGCTGAAGCGAATTTCTGTCCATCTCCAATGACCATAGCCTGCTCGATAAATGGAGACTCGACGAGTCTTTTCTCAATAGGTTGAGGGGTTACATATTTACCCCCAGATATCTTGAACATCTCTTTTTTGCGATCTATAATCCTTATAAAACGTCCTTCTTCGAGTACAGCAATATCTCCGGTATGCAGCCAACCATCGATAATGGTCTTACTGGTTTCTTCGGGATCTTTATAATAGCCCATCATCACATTGGGTCCCTTTACCAAAATCTCTCCATCCTCGGCCAACTTGACTTCAACATATTTCACCGCTAGACCAACCGTGCCAATACGTACACCGTGAAGATAATGATTCACGGCAATAAGAGGGGAGGCTTCGGTCAATCCATATCCTTCATAAACTGGAATACCAGCGGCAAGAAACATTCGCGCAAGTTTATTATGTAAAGAGGCTGAGCCCGAGGCGATAGTAATAAGATGACCACCAAGGGCTTCATACCATTTGTTGAGCACAAGTTTTCGTGCTAGGGACAGTTTAAAATTATATACGGTACTCCGTTTCTGGGGATTCGGGTCATAACCATCGGCAACTCCTACCGCCCAATCGAACACCTTGCGCTTCACACCAGACAACTCGTGTCCTGTTTTCATTATCTTCTCATATACCTTCTCTAATATACGGGGAACAGCGGTCATAATATGTGGCTTCACCTCGCCGATATTCTGCCCGATTTTGTCCAATGATTCGGCAATATGAATTGTAATACCAATATACATATAGGTATATACGACCATACGTTCGTATGCATGACAAGGAGGGAGGAAGGTGAGACCACGATCGAATGCCTGGCAAGGAGTGATATCCCGTGCGGACATGACATTAAAGACAATGTTATTATGGGACAACATAACTCCTTTAGGTTTGCCAGTAGTGCCTGAAGTATATATCAAGGTTGCCAAATCAGTAGGAAGTATCTTGTCCCGATAGTTATCTAACATAGCAGGATCCTGACCGGCAGCCAACTCTTTCAATTCGTTCCAGCTACGGACATCTTCTGCCTCCTGAATACAGAAAATGTATTTGAGCGTGTAAATAGCTTCTTTAATATTATTGATTCGCTTGTATAACGATTTATTCCCAACAACACAGAGCTTAATTTCTGCATCATTAAAGATGTACTGGTAATCGGCATCTGTTATATTGGGATACATGGCTACAACGACGCCTCCGACTTGCTGTATAGCGAAATCCATGATATGCCACTCGACACTACTGTCGGCAATCAAACCGACTTTCTCGCCGCGCTCTATACCAAGGGATAGCAGACCAAGTGATATGCGGTCTACCTCATTCAAAAAATCTGCTGTCAAGAGGTATTTCCATTCTCCACCCTGTTTGTATCCAAACATCGGTAAATTGGGGTATAGTTTAATCTGACGTCTAGCCAAATCAAATAATCTTAAATTCTGTGTATCAATCATATTCTAGCAGGACTGTATTAACTATATACAATCTTAATATGTAATGGTTTCTATTATGTTACGTTTTATAAATACGGGTGCAAAAATAGTAAATAAACTGTCTTTTAAAACAAAAGAGTGTAGCGTCTGTTTTTAAAAAAAATTAAAAACATATATCTAAATAATGATTTTATTTATATTTTTACTGTTATAACAATCAAGCTATAAATCTATGGAGTATCTAAATGGAGTAAACGCGTTAACTCTAATTTTCACCTCACTACTTATTTTCGCAATTGCCTACCGCTTCTACGGTATTTTCATGGCCAATAAAGTGCTTCGTTTGAACAATAAAAACGAGACACCTGCCCACGAATTTGCGGATGGACAAGACTATGTCTCGACCAATAGAAATGTTTTATTCGGTCACCATTTTGCAGCTATTGCCGCAGCAGGGCCACTCGTGGGGCCAGTACTTGCTGCACAATTTGGTTATCTACCCGGAACACTTTGGATTCTGATAGGTTGTGTATTGGCCGGAGGAGTGCACGATATGATTGTTCTATTCGCCTCGATACGTCACAAAGGGGAGAGCTTAGCTTCTATAGCCTATAAGGAAATCGGTAAAATTACGGGTACTATAACCGGAATAGCTGTTCTACTAATTCTAATCCTGACCCTAGCTGGACTTTCACTGGCCTGCATAAGCGCAATGCATGAAGCATCCTGGTCTTTATTTACGGTGATTATCACTATGCCGATAGCCATACTAATGGGGCTTATTATGCGATACCGCAAAGATTCAGTAACATTAGCTAGTGTCATAGGTGGGGTATTATTGATTATCGGTATAATTGGGGGGCACCATCTCATGGAATATGAACAGATAAGCAATTTATTCCATTGGAATATTGGGACTATCTCGATCGCTATCACGGTATACGGTTTTCTAGCTTCGGTACTCCCAATGTGGCTGCTATTGGTTCCAAGGGACTATCTGTCTACCTATCTCAAAATCGGCACAATACTAATGCTAGCAGTAGGTATTATATTTGTACAGCCTACCTTACAGATGCCAGCTTTCACAGAATTCGTATTTGGAGGTGGACCGGTAATCGGGGGACCTGTATTGCCATTTATATTTATTGTTATCGCCTGTGGCGCTATCTCAGGCTTCCACGCGGTGATAGCTACTGGGACGACTCCGAAAATGCTTGCAAATGAACGGGAGATTTTGTTTGTTGGATATGGAGCTATGCTCGTGGAGGGCTTTGTCGCACTGATGGCATTAATCGCGGCATGTACGCTGATGCCGGGAGATTACTTTGCGATTAATACTCCGGTAGCCGCTTATGATGCTTTTATAGCAAAACACCCGGAACTGGTCGCTGTAGACTTAAATCATTTTATAGAAAGAATTGGCATAGACTTGCATGGAAGGACGGGAGGAGCAGTATCTCTGGCGGTAGGTATGGCGCATATCTTTGATAATATTCCTTTTATGGATGATGTGATGGCCTACTGGTATAATTTCGCAATAATGTTTGAAGCCGTCTTTATACTGACAGCTATTGATGCTGGGACCAGAGTAGGACGTTTTTTTCTACAGGAGATGATGGGAAATGTTATTCCTAAATTCAAAGATAAAAATTGGCTTCCGGGGATATTGATAAGTAGCTTTCTATTTACTTTCTCGTGGGGCTACCTTGTTTACACGGGGAATGTAAGCAGCATTTGGCCGCTGTTTGGTATCAGTAATCAGCTATTAGCGGCCTGTGGGCTCATTGTATGCACAACTATGCTCATCCGTATGGACCGTGGAAAATATGCACTATGTACGGCCATACCAGGAATATTTATGGCCATTATTACGTTCTGGGCAGGATATGAGCAAGTGATAAATGTTTATCTTCCCAATAAACAGCTATTATTGGCTGCGCTTGCTGTCTTTGCCATGATCCTGATGTTAATCGTCTTTGTTGGTGCGTTTTCTAAGTGGTATAAACTGATCCAAAAGAAAGCGATATACACGGATTTCTACGGAGAGCAGGTAAAGGAAATCGTAGAACGGTAGAATAAAGGAAAAGCCCAATAATATCGCACGTTATTATTGGGCTAAGGAAGTATATTGTAATTATAAGTGATTAATAAAATATTTTTTACAATCTAATACTTAATAATCAAAGTGCATGCCAAAATCTCAAAGAGAAAAGAGCATGATATTGTAATACAGCAAAATACACTATTTTTGTAGAGATTAATCTACAAAAACAGGTGCCGACAACTATTACAAATCCGAATAAGCAGGAAAAGCAGGATCTACAATCCGCTTCCATTCTGGGTTCTTCTTGATATAGGCAAATACGTAGGGACAGTAAGGCATCAGCTTCCGCCCGTCCTGCTCGATGAACAGGAGGGTCTTCTCTACGACTGCTGCTGCAGCTCCAGTACCTTTAAGCTCCGGAGCTGCTTCAGTATGTATCAACGCAATACGACTCCTAGTCTCCTTAAAATCTATAAATGCCAAATGACCGTTGACATTTATCTCAAAACGATGATCTAAATCATTTTTAACCAGCGGAATATCTATTAGCTCTTCTCTCATATCTATCACTTCTCTATTTTAATTCTGATTCAAACCTACATAAATTCGCTTTTACAGGCAATATATAATTGCATCGTAATATAAAAGCGAATTTAATAGCTCTCCTCATCCCATTTAATTTCTTTTACAGAGGAAATATAACCTTGTCTCGTTTCCTAAAAACTAATATAGATTAAGAAATAAGCCATAGATTATTTCTTACCTATGCGGTACAGCTTTCCATTGTCTGTTACGGCATACAACGCTTCGTCTTTCCCCTGTACAATATCTCTAAAACGCTGACCTTCTTTATCTAACAGTCTCTCTTCGCCCACGACTTTATTATTAGCAATGACGAGACGGGCAATATGCATACTGCTAAGCCCAGTGACGAATACATTGTTTTTCCATTCTGGAATCGCTGAGCCGGTATAAAAAGTAATGCCTGAAGGAGACAAAACAGGATCCCAATAATAGACAGGTTGCTCCATTCCTTCTTTTTGCTGGATAGGAGGGATACCGATTTCTTTACCAGAGTACTCTATACCATAGGTAATAATGGGCCACCCGTAGTTTTTGCCAGGTAATACTCGGTTAAGCTCATCGCCACCACGAGGCCCAAACTCGGTCTCCCATAAATCACCAGTCTCTGGATGAAGCGCTATACCCTGCACATTACGATGTCCATAAGAATAGATTTCAGGAAGGGCTTCTGGATTGCCCTCGAATGGATTACCCGTTACAGGCTTACCATCGGTAGTAATACGTAATATCTTACCAAGACCAGTTTTTAAATCCTGAGCCAACGGTCTAGTAGCTAACTCGGAACGTTCGCCGGTGCTCACAAAAAGGTTACCATTTTTATCGAAGATAATACGTCCCCCAAAATGTAGGTTCCCATCAAATACAGGACCTGCTCGATAGATAACAACGGGATTTTCTATAGTCTTCTGGTTGTCCGCAAGGCGTCCCTTTGCTACAGCAGTTTGATTGCCCCCTGAAGAGCGTTCAGAAAACACCCAATATACCATTCTATTGGCACTAAACTGAGGATCCAATGTAAGCCCCAGTAAACCGCCTTGTCCATCAGTATCTACTTTTGGAATCCCAGTAATGGCCTCACTGACCTTCCCCTCACTGTCGACAATACGCATTGTTCCTTCTTTCTCGGTAACGAGGAAACGGCCGTCAGGTAATACGGTAATACCCCAAGGGGACTTTAAGCCATCAGCTAGAACTTTGCCTTCGAATGCGGTAGTAGTCTTAACACCTGCAATACGTGTCTGCCCCTCAAAAGCAGGTTTGTAATCGGTATTGCCTTTTTTTGTCTCTACAGGAGCTAACGTACTATCAGCAGAATCTCCTTGGGTAGTAGCAGCACCATTATTACAAGCCGTCCCCAACAAAGTGGAAGACAATAGCGCTAGGGAAAGAATATTTTTCATATTTAAATTATTTGTTTTTTTACTTTAAAACAATGGCCTCTTTGTGTGAAAGCAATTGCTTGTAGGTGAATGTATCTGAATCTGCGAGCAAACTTTTGTGATGAGGAGCCGGCACCAATACCTTTACTTCTTTTCTATCCGTAGGAACAAAGCAGAGAATACCCTCTGTTTCCGATTTCTCATTGACAAGCATCGTGTATTTTTCGACCGGTTGGTCCAACTTATTCGCCTGTTTCAAGCTATTCAATATTATACTCAACATACTTCGTTCCTATTAATTGGATATATTATAACAAAAAAAAGTAAAAATCGTTTTGTCACGCTTATCCTTTCTCTTCATGGAATACAAGAATAGGGATAGCAGAATGAAAGGCAAACTTATTTGAAAGGCTTGAATTAATCAATCTATCGAAGAAATTTCGATTGCGCTTCACAATTGCCAAGACATCGATGTGATTTTCTTCCAAGAAGCTATTGATAGTACTTTCTACACTCTCTTTTTTCTCTAAGAAAACAAAATCCAATCCCTTGCCCTGAAACTTCTTTCCCCAGTCTTCTCCATACAGTAACGCTTTAGCAGGATTGCTGGAGTCATCCATGACATGCGTACAATAAACTTCTGCGTTCACTAAACCAGCCATATGGACAACCTCTTCCAATGCAGCCAAATCTTTCTCGCGGAATAGGGTTGTAAAAGCTACTTTCTTGATAGGAGCGTACTTCGCTTGGGCCGGTATAGCTAAGACAGGCTGTTGTATATTCTGTATTACTGCGACGGTATTGGTACCAATAAACTTTTCGGTAAAGCCGGATGCTCCATATGTGCCCATAACAACCAAACGTACGTCTTCCGCTTTCACAACTTTACGCACACTGGAAACTACGGTTCCCTCTTCAAAAAGAAAGACAAGCTTTTCATAATCTAACCCATTTTTCTCTGCCAGCTCACGCAACGCAGGAGCCTGCTTTTTAAAATATTCAAACTTCGATAGCTCGACCTGCTGATAGACATCCGCCAGCATTTCGGGTTGCCCCGCATGGGTAGCCGACAGAATAGGGGTTACATAAGAATAAAGTACTAGCAATTTGGTATCGAGTTGATTCGCTAGGTGTAAGGCATACAAAAAAGCATTGTTTGCAGCCTCTGAAAAATCTGTTGGAAAAAGTATATGTTTCATGGTGACAACTATTTGAGTATATAATGATTAGCTTAAAAGCAAATGTGCAATAAGCTTAATTATCTATCTTTTTGCTGCTTAAATATAATAACGACATTAAACAGTTTTAAATTATTATCAATAACTTTAAACTACAAGACCCAAAATATGGTTTGGATTTTGACCCTTTTATTTTAATTAAAATTAAGCAAAAAGAAGCAAAGACTCAAGCTAAAAAGTAAATCAAACAATTAATCAAATAAAGCTGTAGCGTTTATATTTCTTTTCCGTTCTTATTATAGAAAATGAGAGATTTATTCGTAAAATAAAGGCTTGATGATTAGTATTACTGAGGATAAAATACATAATTTAGATAAGTGAAAAGCATATAAGCCTTACGTGAATATATTGCCAAAATACTTCAAGAAGAGAGATTCTTTGACTCTAAAGTCCGCTTTGGAGGAATGTGTATTGGCCGATAGCGAGCGCAGCAAATCTTACATCTATAAAAAATTTTATGGTTACCTGATGGCAGTAGCGCTCCGTTATGTAAAGGATGAAATGGAAGCGGAAGATGTCGTAAATGAGTCTTTTGTGAAGGTATTCCGAAAGATAGGCGATTTTTCATTCGAGGAAGATGAATTTGTAATAGAGAAGACGTTTAAGGCGTGGATGGCACGTATCACGGTAAACACCTCGATAGATAAAATAAGAGCAAAGAAAGAGACATACGCATTAGACGATGTACACGATGGCGAGCTTGTACAGCACGCAGTAAGTTCATCAACGAGACTGGAAGAAAATGACATTCTACAACTACTCTATGAACTCCCTGAAATCCAGCGATCCATCTTTAACCTGTACGAAATAGAAGGCTATTCACATGAAGAAATCGGACAATTACTAAATATTCCAGAAAGCACTTCGCGAACGTATCTGACCAGAGCGAAGGCAAGATTACGAAAATTATATACAGACCAGTTTTCTGTATTAGATAATATAAATCATTCTTAAATAGATTCAGAATGAAAAGTGAGAAAGAAATAATTGATGATATTATATCCCGTATCAAGGAGCAGCCAGATAGGGGATACAGAGAAGGGGCTTGGGAGAATTTCAAGCGCCAGAACCCTGGGACTACCGGAAGGACTAGACCTATGGCACGCTGGATTTCAGCAGCGGCTGCACTATTATTGGTGGGTATGGGGACTCTGTACTATGTCAAAAACTCGGTTATTCTACCCACCTCCGATACAAATGTGAATGCTGTAGTAGAACATAAATCTACTCCTAAAGAGGCCTCTGCTCCAGGCCAGTCACAAATTGAAACTACAACTGCCATACCGCAGAATAATACGGTAAACAATCCTTTAGATAGAACGTCTGCTATGGGCAACAACGCTATCCTAGCAGACCGTAACAACTATGCGCAAAGTCAAGGTGTAAAACCATCACTAAGCCTACCACTCATGGTTGAGACATTGACCCCAATGGACAATCAAATCGAAACCGCTTCGGGAAATACACTCAGAGAGGCTTTGGTAATGCCTAGATATGCTTCTATAGACATCAAGAAACCCCAAAGCGCACCCTCTATACCGGAGAATCTGATACTTGCCGCTAAATCTATCCCTACATCCGAATTAAACCTCAAGGAGGTAGAAACAAGAAACCAGAATAAGCAAGTACGTTTTGGAGATAAGTTTGACCTCGCTCTATTTGTATCACCACAGTCTACCGGTCAAAAGACCAATGTAGGAGGAGGACTCACTCTGGCCTACAACCTGACGAACAAGATAAGCGTGCGTACAGGCGCTTCATATAACTCCTATGAAGTAGGGATGATGAAGAACCCGATAGAACCTAGTAGCTCGGAAACTGTTGTTGTGAGCCAAAATCACAGCAATGCACCTACAATAGGAAAAATGATGAATGGCTACAGTTCTCCAGAAAACAACAGAATGATACTCCCGAATGTCAATGCAGTAACAAGCATAGTGCAATCTGTAGACATCCCATTGGAGGTAAAATATAACGTAGGGAAATCAGTATATGCGGTAGCAGGAGTTTCCTATTCGGCTATACTAGGACAGGAAAGAAATGCCCATTATGTAGACAATGTGAATGTAGAGACATTTTCACAGGGTTTTCCAGAGAATGAGAGTCAAATGAAAAGTGCTGTTAAAGCAGTAAACAGAACTGTGAAATCTGCCGAGGAAAATGTATCTACTAATGGCTTCAATGGCTTTGTTAACTTCTCAATTGGTAAGAAGGTGAAAGTGAACAATCGCTTTGGGGTATCGGTAGAGCCTTACTTCAAGATACCAGTAGGTCAATACCGTAGAGCAGATATGGACTATACCAATGGTGGAATACGCGTCATGACAAATTTCTAAACACAAATAGGAACTAAAGCAGATCAACACGAACCCAGCCCATTCCCGCAGCAATGGCACCGGTAACTCCTGGATCTCCATCTTCAAAGACAAAACAGTCTTCGGGAGGAATGTTTAGCAACTGGGCACAAAGCAAGAATGGCTCTGGCGAAGGTTTTCCATGTTCGGTATCTCCTGCGCATACGAGAACTTCGTATTTTCCGGTCACACCAATGACATCGAGGGTAATATTTAATGTGGAGCGAGTACCACCAGAGACAACACCTATCTTTTTAACTCCAACATTATCAAGCAACACCTGCCTCACAAAACTGATGGGCTGGGTATCATTAATGTATTTTTCAATGAATACAGTCGATTTCCGCTTTGAAAACTGCTGTAAATCAAACTCGACCTGATAACGTTTGGTTATCTCCTCGGCAACAGCAACAGTCGGCCAACCAGCCGTCTCGTCGATTAGGACATCGTTCAGTTGAACACCATACTCGGCAGCAGTCTCGACATAAGCAGCTTTATGTGCCCATATATTGTTTGCCAATGTACCGTCTACATCGAAAAGCAATGCCTTAGCAGTACTCGATAGTTCCATCAAGCGCTTGTATTTTTCCAGTTCTAGTTCGTTCATATTCGGAATGATCTACTATAAAAAATCTCCGTTTGAAATAACTCCCTACTACAGGGACAATTACTATCAAACGGAGATAAGATGAACAGCTACATCAATAGCCTATATTCGATTATTTTTTTAAGCTCTTTCTGCGTTTCTTTTCTTTGATAATCAAACTCAACTCACGTCCAGTCTGTCCTGCAGCAGAGCTATTCTCTTGTGCTCGACGGAAAAGGTAAGGCATTACAGATTTTACGGGGCCATAGGGCATATACTTTGCTACGTTGTAATTTGCCGCTCCAAGATTGAACGAAAGATTGTCTGACATCCCTAACAGCTGAGCAAAGAATACATGTGGATGGTTGTGGGGGATATTGCGCTTATCCATCTCACTCGCCAACAACATGCTACTTGCATCATTGTGCGTGCCAGCCATTAACCCAATTCGCTCAACGTTGTCCATACAGAACATTATAGCATTGTTGTAGTCAGTGTCGCTCGATTGTTTGGTAGGTTGTATAGGAGATGGGTATCCTTTTTCAGCAGCACGCTCACGCTCAATCTCCATATAGGCTCCACGAACAATTTTAGCGCCTAGGAAAAAGTTCTGAACTTCGGCATAAGCAAAGTCAGCTTTCAAAGAAGCTAGCTTGTCGTGTCTGTACAATTGATAGGTATTGTATACAATAGGTTTTTGCTTATTGTATTTTTCCATCATCTCCCGCGCGATATCATCTATCGTATCTTGTATCCAAGAATGCTCAGCATCGATCAACACTCTGATATCAGCATCGTAGCATGCTTTACAAATACGGTCGCAACGGTCCATAAGACGTGCAAACTCTTGTTTCTCTTCAGCTGTCAATTCTTGTTTGGCATCGACTTTTGCTAATAAATCGAAACGTCCAACTCCTGTCGGCTTGAATACACAGAAGGAGATAAGCTTATTCGTTCTGGCAAATGCTACCGTAGACAATACTTCATTGCAACATGCATCAAAACTCTCTTCGGACTCTTCGCCCTCTACAGAATAATCTAATATGGTCGTCACATTACCTTTACCCAACTCTTCAATTGCCTTAGTACATCCTTGAATAGTCTCGCCTCCACAGAACTGCTTGTAAATGGTATTGCGGATTATTCCCTGGATAGGAAGACCTATATTTAAAGAAAAGTTCGTTATTGGAGTACCTATCTTAATCAGCGCATTGGATGCGACCATTTTGAATAACCAATACGCCCGCTCTAGGTCTTTGTCGGACTTGTTGCGAAACGCTATCTCAGTGTTATCAAAGTTTAATGTCGAAGAACTTTCTGTTGCTGTCATTTTGTATTAATTTTTCGGGACAAAAGTAAGTAATTAATGATTACTTTTCTGGGAAAAAGATTATTTTACGCAAGATTAACTTACTTTTGTATATGCAAACATTCACACTAGAAGGAGAGTTTATTCCGATGATACAATTATTAAAAGCACTCAATTGGGTCGAACATGGTGGTATGGCCCAACGAGTGGTAGAAGATGGGCTCGTAATGTACAATGGTGCTGTCGATTTGAGAAAAAGGTTGAAAGTGCGAAAAGGAGATACAGTAGAGTTTGACGGACAAAAGGTCAAAATCGTATAAAATAAGTATATTTACTTCCTCATAAAAAGAACATGCAAACAATCAATAGTTTAGGGTATAATGTATATTTTGACGATTCGTTAAAGTCATTAGAGTCATTTATTGCCGAAAGGGCATACTCACAGATTCTTGTCTTCGTAGATAGGAATACCAACGACCACTGCCTACCTGTATTACAGGCGGCACTACCGAATCTAGTGGACTATGATATCATCGAAGTAGACCCTGGAGAGGAGAATAAGAACATTGATTTTTGTATCGGTGTCTGGAAAACGATGCTGGACTTTGGAGCAGATCGAAAGGCATTGATGATAAACCTAGGTGGAGGAGTGGTGACTGATATGGGTGGATTTGCTGCATCAACCTATAAAAGAGGAATCGATTTCGTACAGATTCCGACAACCTTACTATCACAAGTAGATGCCTCTGTAGGCGGCAAAACAGGGATAGACTTGGATAATGTGAAAAATATTATCGGCACCTTCACCCAACCCCAGGCTGTATTTATCAGCTCCGCGTTTTTGGATACATTGGACCAAAGGCAATTGACTTCTGGATTTGCCGAAATCATAAAGCATGGCTTGATTCAGGACAAAGATCTATATGATACCTGTAAGCAAATCGATGCCGCAAACGTGAGTACGGAGATTGTATACCGCTCGGTAGAGATAAAAAACAACGTAATCCTAAGCGATCCAACAGAACAGGGCTTGCGCAAAATATTGAACTTTGGGCACACGATCGGGCATGCTATCGAAGGGTATTCCTTGTTACACGATTCGAACCCACTATTGCATGGAGAAGCCATAGCTATAGGAATGATTTGTGAAGCTTGGTTGTCGCACAAACATACGGGACTTTCTGAAGTGGAACTACAGGATATAACTACTACATTTCTATCACGATACAATCGCCATGGATATACTCCAAATCAGTATGAGGAATTTTTGGAGTTAATGAAAAATGACAAAAAGAATGAGGATGGTAAAATCGGTTTTGCTCTTCTAGAACGCATAGGAAGCGCGGTATATAATATTTATGTATCAGAAGAAGACATCAAGGAAGCTCTAGATTACTACCTGAAAGCAAGCAACTAAGGGGTGAACAAAACGAAGACCATCAGGGTAGCTTTAGCTATTATAACTAACGACCAAAATGATATTTTGGTCGTTAGAAAAAAAGACGGTCTTTACTTTGCGTTACCTGGAGGGAAAATTGAAGCTACGGAAACAACTAACGAAGCACTGAGACGCGAACTGAAAGAGGAGCTGAACCTGTCTTTCGATGTGACTGACTTTACTTTCTTGGGAAACCATACAACCACAGCGGCAAATGAAGTGGACACAATGGTAGAAGGTCATATATTCCTACTAAACAAGAATCTAACGCTAACCCTGTCAGGATACGCAGAGATAGAAGAGGTAGTCTGGCTATCCAAGACGAATTACACAAACTACCGACTTGCGCATCTCTTTACAGAGTTTGCATTACCCAAATGGTTAGCTGAAAAACTCTAGCGTCTAATGCTCCAAGGGGCTATTCACCAAGTCTACCGCTTCTTCTAAAATCTGCTTCCTTTTTTCTTGGTTAATCTCTATCATCTGAAGAAATTTGGGATTCCGAACGACATCTTTAACCAAAATACACTGTGCTTTCAATAACCGGGCTTTGTCCTGCGCACCTAAAGAGGTCAAACACGTGATGGGATACTGCCCATTATTATCTACTCTTGCTTTTAAACTAGCCTCTCTTGGATAGTCCCAAGCTAACAGATTCATCTTATGATATTCACCAAACTTGATAGAATCTGTCGTGAGATAAGCGTTTGTGACGAGCCATCCGGCTGAAACTTTTAAGGTCTTATCAAAAAAGGTATATTTTATATCCGATATATCGACAACCCGGGACATGAAGTACATCGGTGTAGTAACGGATATCTTGGCATCCACATCATTTCTAAATTTACACTCGATTGCAAGTAGCTCTTGTCCTTTGGTAGCTACTACATCTATCTCATGAGTCACGGCATGGCCCTGTATAATCTGTCCTGTAACGGCCTTGTATCCGTCTTCCTGAAACATACGAGCCACCCATTTTTCGAAATAGAACCCTTCGGGCCCCAGATCCCGCAATGCTTTTTTGAGGCTATATCTTGCAGCGTAGGTATCCCGACAGGACTTAAGGTATTCGAAGGCGAGTTCGTACAATTCCCGTGTAGAAATACCATCATAAAGTTTGTCTTTGATACGCTCGAAGACTCCATCAACCTCGTCTGGAGAGGCTCCCGACCGGGATAAAGAGTGTCTTAAACTGTCTGGTCTAAAGGGGACTAATTCTCCGGAATGTTTCTTTACCTGCATGGTCTATTTCGCTATTTAATATTACTCCTCAAGATACATATAATCACATTTATTGAAAAACATAATCTGAAATAAGTTGTTATATAACTGTAACTAAAACATCAACAATATGCTATTGAACTACGCCTTAGAAAAAATAAAAAAGAAAGTGGACGAAGATTGTATCGATGGGAATGTAGGAACCTCTGAACGAATACTGTCAGTTGTAGCTGGTGGACTGATATTGGGAATAGGTATAAAGCAACTCATAAAACGTCCAATGACGGCATTGACAGGAGTGACCCTCGGCGGCGCTTTGGTATACCGGGGAATAACGGGACACTGTAGCATCAAAGCAGGCCTTGATAAAATGACTAAAAAAGAAGACGAAGTAACTGTAATCGAACATCGCTACTTTGTAAAACAATAGTGCTGACGGGATTGATTTTCTACCTAGAAACTGCCACTCCATGAGGTCTTTTTTTATCTTTGAAGAATGACAAAACGAAGTAAGATAGTCGTCTTAACGGGGGCCGGCATCTCAGCCGAAAGTGGACTACAGACATTCAGGGGAAATGATGGTCTATGGGAGGGACACCGCATTGAAGATGTGGCGACACCAGATGCATGGCGTCGAAGCCCAGAAATGGTACAGCGTTTTTATAATGAGCGACGGAAAAAATGTATTCTAGCAGCACCTAATCCGGCACACATCGCGCTGGTTGAGCTAGAACAATACGCCGATGTATGGATTGTCACACAGAATATAGATGACCTCCACGAACGTGCAGGCAGTAAAAATATCATACACCTACATGGTGAAATCAGAAAATCTCAGTCTTCGCTGGACCCAACAATGGTATATCCGATAACAGGGGATGTGATTGGAATGGAGGAAACCTGCGAATTTGGTTCACCGTTGAGACCGCACGTTGTATGGTTTGGAGAGGCTGTACCTAATATGGATAAAGCCATTCGTCTAGTTAAGGATGCAGATTTTCTATTGGTAATTGGTACCTCGTTACAGGTATACCCGGCAGCAAACTTAGTATACGAGACATCGCGGGAATGTGAGATAGTGGTAGTAGACCCGAATATACCTCAGCTAAATATAGGGAGCAATACAATACAACTGTGTGAAGAGAAGGCTTCAATAGCCCTACCAAATATGGTGGCCAATTTTGGCGAGCATAATACATTTAAAAAATAAAAATAGGAGAGCTTATGAAAAGTTCTCCTATTTTATTTAATAGTATCTATTATAGGTATCGTTAAATCCAGTCCGCATGCTGGTAAAAGACTGTAGCACCTGGTTGATAAACTGCTCATCTAGAATCTCGAAGACTCCATTGACTCCATTCAATACATCTGATTCTGCAATCTTATACGATTGTTCAAGATTCCCCTGCTCAAACTTGATAATGAACTTTTGATTCATCCCAAAAATAGTAATCTTACAATCTGAATGCGGCAATTCTGCTAAAACCCTCATTTAATCTTGATTTAATTAGAAGGCACAAAGTAAACAAAATCTTACCAATTGTATAATTAATGGAGTAAGAATATCATCATAATACGCCCTGAGACTTCATCGCTTCGGCAACTTTGATAAAACCACCGATATTTGCCCCTTTGAGATAGTTGATATATCCACCTTCTTCTTTTCCATAGCGCACACAGGTCTTATGAATGTTCTCCATAATAGTCTTTAACCGACCATCTACTTTACTGGCAGACCACTGCTGTCCAATAGAATTTTGGGACATTTCTAAACCAGATACAGCCACACCACCTGCATTCGCAGCTTTGCCCGGCCCAAAAAACACTTTAGCTTTTAGAAAAACTTTCACAGCCTCAGCAGTCGAAGGCATATTGGCACCTTCAGCAACACATTTGCAACCATTTTTTATCAGTTTCTTCGCATCTGCTTCATTGAGTTCATTTTCCGTTGCACAGGGTAGTGCGATATCACATTTAAACTGCCACGGCTTCTCACCGGGATGAAAAGTTGCTGTTTTGTATTTTTTGGTAAACTTATTCAAATCACGTCCTAGTGTATTGATAAACGACAACTTCTCTAAAGTAAGTCCTTCTTTGTCATACAATGTGCCCGAGCTGTTCGATATTGTAATTACCCTAGCACCCAATGAAATAGCTTTTTCTGCTGCAAAATAAGCGACATTGCCTGCTCCTGAAATTGCAACAGTTTTGCCTTCCAGGTTTTCATTGATCGAATCGTAGATACACCCTACAAAATACAAAAGGCCGTAGCCTGTAGCCTCTGGCCTGATGTAAGAACCTCCCCAATTGACACCTTTGCCAGTAAGTACACCAGTGAAATTATTCTGAATACGCTTGTATTGACCAAATAGATAGCCAATCTCTCGGCCTCCAACGCCAATATCTCCGGCAGGAACATCAGTATCCGCACCTATATGACGATACAATTCGGTCATAAAGGCCTGACAGAAACGCATTATCTCATTGTCCGACTTTCCTTTAGGATCGAAGTCAGCACCACCTTTACCTCCGCCAATAGGTAAACTCGTCAGTGAGTTCTTAAAGACCTGCTCGAATGCCAGAAACTTTAAAACACTTAAATTCACACTAGGAGCGAAGCGGAGCCCACCTTTATAAGGACCTATAGCACTATTCATCTGAACTCTATATCCACGATTGACCTGAATCTGGTTATTATCATCCAACCAAGCTACACGAAAGGAAACAACTCGCTCAGGCTCTGTCAATCTTTCTAAAATCTTTAATCCCTCAAATTCGGGGTGAAATTCGTTAATATAGGGGATGAGGTCTTCCAAAACTTCAACCACAGCCTGTAGAAACTCGGGTTCGTTTGGATTACGCTTTTCAACGTATTTAATAAAAGTGTTAAGGTTTAGCATTTTTTTTGAAAATATTATATACAGAAGTTTCCAAATTTAACAATTCTATATAATTAAATGCAAAAAAATTAAAAAAACACAATAAAAATATCAATTCAATAGTTATCTATTAAATCAAAAGTGACCATTTAAAGAGGAGAGGGGCATTCGCTTAACTATTTGCCTTTTTGGCTGCAGCAGGATCAAAAGGCTCAATATGTACGAATACATTTGAAATTGAAGGCATATTAAGCATCAAGTAATCTTTTAATGCGTGAGCAATATCATGACCTTGCCTAACACTCAGATCAGGACTCACAACAGCATGAAGGTCAACAATATATGTCATACCTATTTTTCTCACAAAACACTTATCTGTCGCTAAAACACCGTCTACACGTAAAGACATTTCTTTAACGTCATTCACCATGTCTTCAAATAAATTCTCATCCATAATCTCGCCCAAAGCTGGTCGAAAAATATGATAACAATTGTAGAGGATAAATCCGGACGCAAAAAGAGCAGCCCAATCGTCGGCATATTCATAACCTTCACCAAGCCATAATGCTACTGAGATCCCAATAAATGCAGCTACAGAAGTAATTGCGTCACTACGATGATGCCAAGCGTCGGCTTTTAAGGATGTGCTATTTAAGGCTTTGGCACGACGGCTAACAACCTGATAACTAATTTCTTTCCATATAATAATTCCCGCTAAAACAAACAATGTCCAAGCTTCAGGCGGCTCGTGTGCAGTCCGTAGATTGATCACGCTTTGATGTGCAATAACCGTTGCAGATATTACCAGAAAAATAACGACAATAAACGTAACTAATGGTTCGATACGACCATGCCCATACGGATGTGTTTCATCTGCTGGTCGTTTGGAATATTTAATCCCAAGCAACACTAAAATTGATGAGAAAATATCTGTAGTAGATTCGATGGCATCGGCTATCAAAGCAAATGAGTTTCCGAAGAAACCTGCTAACCATTTAATTATAGCTAGACCTAAACTACCTATAATACTGAAGTATACTGTCTTTTCTGCTTTATCTGCTTTGGAGGACATGTTTTCAATGTTTATACAAAGTAAACAAATAATTCGCTCGCATAAAACTCCGATGGTATTTATTACAGCCAAATGTTAAACAAGTTAAAGATAAAAAACACATGTTGTTGATATAATTTACGTTATGTTAAATAGGTATATTGAGCAGCTGTCCTACCAATCCTACAATACGCAGAAATCCGGCTAACTTGTATTAACCGGATTTCTCTATCCTATAGCCTAACGTTCCCTCAGCTAACTATTAATCGGTCAATGTAGTCAGGTCTACAACAGGTTTTCTTAGCTTCATGCTCTTAATGGTTTGCTTACAAGCATCAACCATTTCTCTCGTCATGCTGTATGTATACTTTCCGTAATCGTCCAAATCAAACTCTCCAATATAGAAAAATCCATATTTATCAAAGAAATCTGTTAAATCGACCTTTGATACTTCACAAGCTGTCTTTACAAAATTCAACTGATGAACAGCTGGGTTTTTCTCGCCCCGCATACGTTCTTGAGCCCAGTTCGTGCTTTTTACCTGATTGGAATTACTCTTTTTATTGGCTTGATTACGAAATGCTTCAAACAAATCTGGATAGAAATCTGGATTCTTTCCAGCGCCTTCGAAATACAACTGAAGTTGCCAGAACGGAACCAATCTATTAAAGACGTCTGGATCCTGTAAAAAAGATATTCTACCATCAATTATCTTCTCTTTCGCGGTCTTATAGTTTCCTTGTTTTGAAATCCGTGTGGGGTTATCAAAAGACCGTGTAACATACAAGGAGAACAAGTTATTGCTCACCTCGCCCAAGCCTCCCCAGTTAAACATAGGCCGTGTCTGGTGTACATGCCCTACTTCGTGGCTAAATCCCCAACAAGGGTCGCCTTTTATAACACGGCTCGGGTCTACGACAAGATTCATCGCATAGCCTTTTTTGTCTCCCATATAAGCTACCCCATCACCGTCCCTAAACATGTAATAATTATAATTTACGCGCGAGAGAATCTTATTTTGAGGCACTTTTCCGTACTTAATCAATCCCATTATCCGATGCTGACGATAAACAAGGGAATCGTAGTTGCTAATGAGCTCCACTCCCCGCCCGTAAGCGTATTTTTTGATGGATTCAACAGGATAGGCGATTTGTATATGTTCGCCGATACCGTCCAGTATAGGAAATACAGCATTGTCTACTAACTTATTCCAATCGGCATTATCGTTCTTCTTGATATCAAAATAACCATTCGTCTTTCCTGTGATAAAATGGACTTTGATAGGTTTTTCTTCTGCCGGTGTGTCAGAGAAATAATCGATATAAGCCAAACTACCATAGTTGTTCAAATCAATGATATTAATTCCATTCTGTAGGTCAAATGTCTGCTTCTCTATCCCCCATCCTTTGGGATCCTTGGTTGGTTCTTCTGGGTTTGGTGCTTTCCGCTCCCAGTTTGGAACTACCAGTTTTACCTTCTTACCCCCTTCGATTCCCTCTACCAAAACAACATGCTTGCCCAATGGTAGATAAACACCTGTAATATTCTCATATTTACTGTAACCATTTCCAATACTGAGCTCTTTCCCTAATGTTGTTGGTGAAAGTAAAGCTTTGTATGTATTGACCTTAAAGCTATTATCATAGGTTCCTTTAAGCATCTGCAAGGCTACATCTTTGATAACGGGATCTACTATCTTATTAGCTTCCTTAGTATTAACACCTTTTTTAAGAGTCGTAGCGACAGGATCGCCAAAAAGGGACAAACTGTTCGTAATTGTCGTTAAATCGGAAATCGTCTGTGCATTCAAACCTATCGCAAATAGGTTTAGGGCTGCTGCTGCAAATAGAGTTCTTTTCATAATTAATACGTATAGTAATGCCTAAAATAAGGGATTAAACATTCAAGAAAGCGCAACAAAAAAGTGACAATATGAATATCGAGATTAGAATCTTATTGCAAACGATTGTCTAATTTTTAGGGTAAGAAAAATAAATTTGCAAATGCTCTAACAAAATTCTACATTTGGCTAATTATTATTAATAAATGACAACAATGCTTACACATCACATTCATATGCATCATCGCCAGATTGGCGATATGTAATGTTATGTGTTTCTACGTGAAGCAACTCCCCCTCGATTTCATTTTTTTATAATTAATAATAGTTTTTACTACACCTAAACAATTCGTTTTGAAAAATCTAAAAATAGCTATCCAAAAGTCGGGTAGATTAAATGAAAAATCTGTTCAACTTCTAAAAAACTGTGGTCTCGATTTCGAGAACTATAAAAGCTCTCTAATTACTTCTGTTTCTAATTTTAATCTAGAAATCTTGTTTTTGAGAGACGATGATATCCCTGGATATGTAGAAGAAGGTATTGCCGACCTTGGTATTGTAGGCGAAAATGTTATTGACGAAACAGAATCCAATGTGTCTTATTTACAGCGACTTGGATTTGGAAAATGCACATTAAAACTTGCTATACCTAGAGACTCTAAAATCTCTGATTTAAAAGATCTTAATGGCAAATCAATCGCAACCTCCTACCCTGTTATCCTAAAGAATTTTCTTGAGGAATATAAAATAGACGCCGATATTCAGACAATTTCTGGTTCTGTAGAAATCGCTCCAGGCCTAGGGCTAAGTGATGCTATCTGCGATATTGTATCGACTGGCGGTACACTAAAAAGCAACGGCTTGAAGCCATTTGCTGATGTACGCAAATCGGAAGCTATATTGATAGCACGCGAAGGCTTGGAAGAAAACGAAATATTAATGGAGCTGTTGCAACGGATTCAATCGGTGTTAAGAGCAAAGGAGACGAAGTATGTGGTACTTAATGTAGAAAAAAACAACCTCGAAAAAGTAACGGAATTACTAAAAGGTGTCAAAAGTCCAACCGTAGTTCCTCTCGCGGAGGAAGGTTGGGTAGCTGTACACACCGTAATTTCGGAAGATGATTTTTGGGGTAAAATCAATAAACTCAAGTCTGTGGGCGCACAAGGAATCGTGGTGATGCCTATAGAAAAAATCATATTATAATGCTAAAAGTTTACAATCAGGAAGAATTATCTCCAGCTGCTATCGAACAGCTGGTACTACGAAATACAGACCCTAATAATGCTATCTCTGACACCGTATATTCCATCATCGAAGATGTAAAAAGTTCAGGAGACAAAGCGCTAAGAGCTTATGCTTCTAAATTTGACCAGGTGGATTTGGAACAAGTATATTTGGGCAAAGACGAGATCGAGGAACTCGCCAGTACAATATCTAGAGACCAGCAACGCGCACTCGAAATCGCATTTCAAAATATTCACCGTTTTCACAGTACGCAGCTGAAACGCGAGCGAGTAACGGAAACGATGCCGGGGGTAAAATGTTGGCGTGAGGCTCGCCCTATAGAACGCGTTGGCCTTTATATCCCTGGTGGCTCGGCCGTATTGCCCTCTACCCTGCTCATGCTGGGTGTTCCGGCGAGAATAGCTGGCTGTAAAGAGATTGTGGTCTGTTCTCCTCCTCAAAAATCAGGTAAAATCAATGGATTCGTGGCTTATTGTTTGATACTATTGAAAATCGACCGCATATATCTAGTGGGAGGTGCTCAGGCTATTGCCGCTATGGCATTCGGAACGGAAACTGTGCCTAAAGTCGACAAAATATTCGGGCCGGGAAATCAATTTGTTACTAAAGCGAAAAGTATCATACAAGGTCAGACGAATGTCAGTATAGATATGCCTGCTGGACCTTCGGAAGTACTAGTAATCGCAGATGATACAGCAAACCCTGCTTATATAGCAGCAGATCTATTGGCGCAGGCCGAACATGGGCCAGACAGTCAGGCTGTACTAGTCTCTACATCTTCGGAACTGATTGCACAGGTCAATCAGGAACTGAGTAAACAGGTAAGCTTACTACCGCGCCAGGAAATAGCCAGCGCCGCGTTGGCAAATTCCTACGCTATCCTAGCGACAGATTTGAGAGCGGCGATGGATTTTTCGAATACTTATGCTCCTGAGCACCTGATCATCGAATCGGACGCTTGGCAATCCATAACTTCGCTGATACTGAATGCGGGTTCTGTCTTCCTTGGACATCTTACTCCGGAAAGTGCGGGAGATTATGCTTCGGGGACAAATCACACGCTACCTACCTCAGGCTATGCAAAATCCTACTCTGGAGTTTCTGTAGATTCGTTTATTAAGAAAATTACATTTCAGCAGATAAGTCAGGAAGGGCTACAACAGATCGGTTCGGTGGTAGAAATACTGGCTGAGCTAGAAGGACTGCATGGCCATAAAAATGCAGTCAGCATACGCAAAGCAGATTTATAATACACATAAAAAGGTAAGCAAGAGCAACTAAACTTGCTTACCTTTTATCTTATCAATATGTTCAGATAGCGTGCTCCGAGTCAGTTCATACCCTTCTTTTATCAAATCTGACGAACGATCGAAATCCCATATTCCTGAAAGGTCATTAGGAATATTTATCACATAGTCGGGCTTATACAATTGGATGCTCAATAGGCTCAGCCTGCGTCGCATCGCCATATAAGATTCCTGTAATAAATCTAATGCATTGAGTTTGCTGTATGATTTGCCTACAACCGCCTTTGGTGGACCATCTAAATTGATTGCTATCTTGATATTGTCGATATTCTGTACATAATTAATAGGTACAGGATTAAGAACACCTCCGTCGACGAGAAACTTATTAGCAATCTGTACCCCCTGAAAAACAGCAGGTATAGCTATTGAAGCCCGAATTGCAGAATAGATACTCCCCTTGCGAAAGATAACTTCCTGCTCACTAACCAAATCTGTTGCAACAGCAGTAAATTTGACACCGAGTCTCTCAATAGCAACATCTTCGAAAACCTCCTGTAGCGTACGCATAACCTTTTGACCTTTTAATATCCCAAATCTAGGATCCGAAAAGTCCATCAAACGAAACACTTCCCGCTTGGTCAGCTTACTCATCCACTCGCCCAGCTCTCCTATCTTTCCTCCAGCAAAAGCAGCTCCGACAAGCGAGCCTATAGAACAGCCTACCACCTCGTCGATTTCGACTCCCTGCTCAAGGAGCCATTGTATAGCGCCTATTTGAGAAATACCCCGTGCGCCACCGCTACCTAGAACTAAAGATACCTTCTGTTGTTGCATATTATACAGTTTTGATTAAAGATAGAAAAAAAGATAGATTTATTTTTGTCAACTGAAAGTCTAAAAAACGAGCGGTATTTGCAAAAAATAAAAACGGGTGTTACTTTTGCTAACAGTGTTAACTAAATGTTCAAACACATGAGCATAACAACAAGAAGAGAACGTGAAATTCAGGAGCTACGCAGCAAGATTATCACCCAGTCGTGGAAGATAATCACAGAGGATGGATGGCAGGCGCTATCTATTCGTAAGATTGCCGATGCAATCGAATATAGCGCACCTGTAATCTATAAACACTTTGAAAGTAAAGAGGCTATCATCGAATATTTCTCAAAGGAAGGATTCAATATCCTATCGCATGAAATGAGTTTGATACCTTCGGACAAAATCGATTCTAGCGAACGATTAAGGGATATCGCCTATACGTACTGGCGATTCGCCTCCACCTATGTGCAGCATTATAGAATCATGTTCGGCTTGGGAATCCCTCCATGCGAAGCAATTAATAGTTCGGAAGAAATGCAGCGGACCTCGAACTATATGTACAGTGCTATAGAGCAAGTCCTAGCCGATTCGGCAAATGAGACTGCAGATAAGTATCTGAAACTAAAAACCTTTTGGTATACACTTCACGGCTTCATAGCAATCGCATTATTATCAGATGACAATATCCCTTCGGCACCTACGGCTACACTGATAGACGCTGTTGAAGGTTTTATATTTACACTAAAAAACAACAAATAAACAATGAGCTTATTACAAGACTTATCCTGGAGATATGCCACTAAAAAAATGAACGGCGCTCCGGTAGCACAAGAAAAAGTAGACTATATTATCGAAGCAGCTAGAATGGCCCCTACCTCGTCGGGATTACAACCATTTAAAGTTATACAGGTAAGCAATCCGGAGCTTAAAGCTAAAATTAAACCTATCGCATTCGGACAGACACAGATTGTGGACTCTTCTCATCTTTTGATTTTTGCGGCTTATGACGAGTATACAAAAGAACGTGTAGATGCCGTATTCGCACAGCAGGAAACAGAACGGGAATTACCATTAGGCACCTCGGACGACTATAAGAATACCTTATTTGGTATGTTTGCGCAACAAACAAAAGAACAACACTTTGCACATGCTGCACGACAAGCCTATATTGGCTTCGGAATGGCGATCGCAGCAGCAGCAGAGCAACGCGTGGATGCCACGCCGATGGAAGGTTTTACAAATGCGCAACTGGACGAGCTTTTGGGACTTGACAAATTGGGACTTAAATCGGTTACTATACTGGCACTAGGTTATAGAGATGAATCAAATGACTGGTTGGTCAATTTGAAAAAAGTGAGAACAAAACCAGAAGACTTCGTCATCAATTTTAATTAATTTTTTATATTTTCTATTGAACAAGCCCTATACCGAATGGTTGGGGCTTTTTTTGTGTGTAAAAAAAAGTCTCTCTATTTATGAATAGAGAGACTTGATTATATTGGATTGAGGATTACTAAATTCCTGCAATCGCCGTATTCAATGTTGCTGAAGGACGCATTGCTGTAGAAGCAAGCTCATCATTCGGGAAGTAATAGCCACCAATACGTTGCGCTTTACCTTGTGCAGCAATCAATTCTTCATTGATTTTAGCTTCATTGGCTGTCAACGTTTCGGCCACTACTGCAAATTTAGCTGCTAAATCAGCATCTTTAGTTTGTTTTGCCAATTCCTGAGCCCAGTATAATGTCAGGTAGAAATGTGAACCACGGTTGTCTATCTGACCTACTTTACGTGCCGGAGATTTGTCATTAGCCAAGAACAATGCATTTGCCTCATCCAAAGCATCTGCCAGAACCTGAGCTTTGCTATTATTCTGTGTTTGTGCCAAATGCTCCAAAGAAGCCTGTAAAGCCAAGAACTCACCTAATGAATCCCAACGCAAATAGCCTTCTTCTAAGAATTGTTCTACGTGCTTCGGTGCTGAACCGCCTGCTCCTGTTTCGAATAGGCCACCACCATTCATTAAAGGAACGATAGATAACATCTTAGCAGAAGTACCAACTTCTAAGATTGGGAATAAATCGGTAAGATAATCGCGTAAAACATTACCAGTTACAGAAATAGTGTCTTCTCCTTCACGAATACGGTCTAATGAGAATCTAGTAGCCTCTACTGGAGACATTACGAAGATATCTAAACCATTTGTATCAAAATCACCTAGGTATTTCTCTACTTTCTTAATAATTTCTCTATCGTGTGCACGCGCCTCGTCCAACCAGAATACTGCCGGAGTAGCCGATAGACGAGCACGGTTAACTGCTAACTTAACCCAGTCTTGAATAGGAGCATCTTTTGTCTGACACATACGGAAGATATCGCCAGCTTCTACAGCTTGGCTCATGTATACATCGCCATTTGCATCTACAACACGGATTGTACCTTTAGCTGTCGCTTGAAAAGTTTTATCATGAGAACCGTATTCCTCTGCTTTCTGCGCCATCAAACCTACGTTTGGCACAGATCCCATTGTTTTAGGATCTAACGCTCCATTTTCTTTACAGTCTTCAATCATAGCTTCGTAGACTCCCGCATACGAACGGTCTGGAATCATCGCAATGGTATCACGTTCTGCACCTGCTTTATCCCACATTTTACCGCCTATACGTATCATTGCAGGCATAGAAGCATCTACGATTACGTCAGAAGGAACGTGAAGATTGGTAATTCCTTTATCAGAGTTAACCATAGCCAAATCAGGGCCGTTAGCTATAGCAGCCTCGATAGCGGCTTTAACTTCGCCTTCTTTTTCATTGCCCGCAATTTTAGCGAATACCTCGCCCAAGCCGTTATTTTTATTGATACCTAAAGAAGCAAACAATTCGCCATATTTTGCAAATACTTCTTTAAAATATACTTCTACAATAGCACCAAAGATGATAGGGTCTGAAACCTTCATCATAGTTGCTTTTAAGTGTGCTGACAATAAAACTCCAGCTGCTTTAGCTTCTGCAATAGTAGCTGCAACGAAGTCTTTTAATTTAGCAACATTCATGACGGAAGAGTCAATGACTTCGCCCGCTTTCAAAGGAGCTAAACCTTTTAATTCTTTTACAGAACCGTCTGCAGCAACAAATTCTATCTTATACTGAGACTCTTTTTCTATGGTCACAGATTGCTCTGTCGCATAAAAATCGCCCTCTGTCATAGAAGCAACCTTCGTCTTACTATCTGCGGCCCAAGCGCCCATTCTATGTGGATTTGCTTTTGCATAGTTCTTTACTGCTTTCGGTGCTCTACGGTCCGAGTTTCCTTCTCTCAATACCGGATTTACAGCCGAGCCCAAAACCTTAGCATAACTTGCTTTGATTTTTTCTTCTTCATCATTAGAAGGGTTATCTGGGTAATTAGGTATTGCGTAGCCTGCAAGCTGCAATTCTGCAATAGCCGCTTTTAATTGAGGTATAGAAGCCGAAATATTTGGTAACTTAATAATATTCGCGTCAGGTGTAGTAGCTAACTGCCCCAATTCTGCTAAAGCATCTACTGTCTGTTGCTCTGGTTTCAAATACGAATTAAAATTGGCAAGAATACGTCCAGCCAATGAAATATCTCTCAACTCAACGTCAATATCAGCAGTTTTTGCAAATGCTTGTACAATCGGTAAAAAGGAATAAGTAGCCAATAGTGGCGCCTCATCTGTTTTGGTGTAAATAATCTTAGAAGACATAGTTTCTGTTGAAGTATTATTAATTTTTCGTTTTAAGAGTCTGAATATTGAAATATTTAGTAGATATTTTCAAAATTCGCCTAAAGATAACAAAATCAAAGGTAAATACGCATAAAAGCCTAAAATATGACTTTGTTTCCAACTGCCAGGCCATTGTTTTTTGCCAATACGCCACACATATGGAATAACAAGCGAGCACCTACGTTTCCGTCCCATTCGTCCTCACCTGGAGCGACTTCAACTAAGTCCATTCCAATGATTTTCTTATTTGATTCCGCAAGACGACTTAAGGCATATACCGCCTGCTCGTAAGATAGACCTCCCGGTACAGGTGTACCGGTATTCGGGCAATACCACTGATACAGGGCATCAATATCGAAGCTCACCGCTACATTGTCCGGTAATAATGCAATAGCTTCGTCGACCTGCTCTTGCCAGGTCTTGCCCTCAAATTGCCCCTTTTTCAAATCAGCATCGGTAAAGACCTTCACTTTCGATGAACCTTTGACAACTTCTACTTCCTGCTCGCAGAAATCACGGATACCAACCTGTACGAGCTTAGACACCTCCGGCAACTGTATCGCATTGTACATGATAGAAGCATGTGAGTAGGTAAATCCTTCATATGCAATCCGCAAATCCATATGTGCGTCAAAGTGAAATATACCAAAGTCGCCATAAATCGATGCTAGAGCTTGATAATAACCATAAGGAGTAGAATGATCTCCACCCAATAAGATAACTTTCTTGCCTTTATTTATCCATGAAGTAACAAGCTCTTTAAGTTCGGCATTGAGCACTGCTGAGGCTTCATTTATTTTAGCTAAGCCCGCCTTTAAAACAGGATTGTCATCCACTACCTCACCATTCTCTAAGGCCTCGATAATAGGTTGAGCCATATCTTTGTACATGGCGCTATTTGTTTTCCAATGCGCAGGTCCTTCGTCTAGATAGATGCCCAATTTCCATAACTCTGGAAATTCCTGATGCAATAGGTCTACTTGAAATGAAGCATCCAATATCGCTTCCGGACCTTCAGAGGCTCCTGCACCATAGCTCACCGTTACTTCCCAAGGCACGGAAACAATAATAATTTCACTCTCCTCTGCCGAAAAAGGCAATCCATAAATACTTGCATCTGCTAATCCTGGTTGAGAAGGATCAAAAGTTGCAATCTTATCTTCTTTTGTTGACATAAATAGCATTTTTTAATACGTGTCGCAAAGATACTATTTCTATAAAAATAAAACAGCAACCATTTAAATGGTTGCTGTTTCTATAGCTTTTGTAAAAGTTTATTTTTTATAGTATTTCATCGCTTCAGGTATTAGACTCTGAAGCTGTGTAATCCTTCTTGCATCACTAGGGTGTGTACTCGTCCACTCCGCAGGTTGATTACCAGATTTGGCACCAGCCATACGCTCCCAGAATTTGACCGCTTCATTGGGATTATATCCAGCCATAGCCATAATAATTAATCCTGCTCTATCCGCTGCTAATTCGTCATCTCTGGAGAATTTTAGCATACCAATAGGTGCTCCAATACCATAAGTCAGATTGAGTGCATCCAGCCATTTATTATCTGTAGTTGCTGAAGCTACACCGATTATCTGCCCAATCCCCTGTGCTGCGATTTTGTTAGAGACCTGTGCTACAGAGTGCTCTTCAATCGCGTGCGCAATTTCATGTCCCATTACAGTCGCTAGGCCGGCATCTGTACCTGTAAATGGCAGAATACCTGTAAATACAGCGACCTTACCGCCTGGCATACACCAAGCATTGACTTCGTCGTTCTGGATAAGATTAAACTCCCAGTTAAAGTTGTAACGATCTGCCATACCTCGCTGTTGTAAAAACCGCATAGTAGCCGCGGCGATATCATTACCCACCCGTTTTACAGCAGTAGCATTAGCTGTTCCGGTAACGACCTTCGTGCTAGAATTGGATAAAAACTCCTTATATGCCAATGCTGCCTGGTCATTTATTGTACTACTATCTACCAATTTAAGATATTTCCTACCCGTGATTGCTGAGGTAGCACAACCAGCGAATGTTGCTCCGATCAACAAAATCGCCGTGTATTTAAATAGCTTTTTCATCTGTATAAACTTATAATTAGATATTGACTCTCTGTACTAGATTTTTTAAAACAAACCGTATGCCTAAAAGTTTAATTATTCTTTCTTTTTCTTGAACAGGTAAATCTTAGATTCATGTCCCTTTAAGAGTCGTTCAATATTCTTTTGATGTGTTATCAATATTAATGCACATATCGCAATAGCATATAGCATAATCGATGGTACCGTCGTCTTAAAAATCAATGCTAAACTGATCGGAAAAGTAAATCCGGCCGAAATCGAGCTCAATGAAACATAATGTGTAATCAGCAAGCACAATATAAATACAGACACACAACATAATGCTGCTGGCCAATGTATAGCGAGTACCATCCCAAATAAGGTGGCCACACCCTTTCCTCCTCTAAATCCAGCGAACAATGGGAATAAATGGCCCAGAACAGCAATCACCCCAAGAGCCAATTGAAAATTGACAAAATGCGGTGACTTATAATCGCCTACAATGGTGGTATCCAATAGATAAGGGAGATTAGTTGCCGTCCAACCTTTAAAAATATCAACAAACATAACGATAGCGCCAGCCTTCTTCCCTAATACACGGAACGTATTGGTAGCTCCTGCATTACCACTACCGTACTCTCTAACATCTACCCCATAAAAAGCTTGACCAAACCATACAGCTGTAGGTATGGAACCAAATAAATAGGCAAGAATTACAATACTTACTAAGTAAATCGAAATCATTAAATCCTATTAAATAAGTTTAGCTTTCAAACTCAAATCGAGACTTTTTACCGAGTGTGTCAATGCACCTACGGATATAAAGTCTACCCCTGTCACAGCGTACGAACGAATTGTTTCTAAGGTAATTCCACCAGAAGCTTCAGTTATGAGTCTACCATCTACTAGCTGTACCGCTTTTCGTACATCATCAGGCACAAAATTATCGAACATCACACGATCTACTCCTGTACATTGAAGGAGCTCCTTTAATTCTTCAAAATTACGGATCTCTACTTCTATCTGAATATCGATGCCCGTGCGCTTCTTATAATCCACCGCATTATTCACAGCCGCAGAGACACTGCCAGCATAATCAACATGATTATCTTTAATCAATATCATATCGTACAGTCCGAAACGATGATTGACTCCTCCTCCTATTACCACGGCTCTTTTTTCTAAAAACCGGAGCAAAGGTGTTGTCTTTCTTGTATCCAAGACATGTGCATTGGTTCCTTCCAATTCTTTGACATACTCGGCTGTCCGAGTAGCGATCCCAGACATACGTTGCATCACATTCAATACCAGACGTTCGGCCTTTAGAATAGAATGAATTTTGCCTTTGGCAATCAATACGATATCCCCAACCTTTACCTGCTTCCCATCTTCAATAAAAACCTCGACCTGTAATGAAGAATCGACCTGACGTAATATCTCGACTCCCACCTCTACGCCGGCCAAGATCCCATCCTCCTTTACCAATAATTTTGCTTCGCCCAGTTTATCCTCCGGCAATGCCGCCAAAGAAGTATGGTCTCCATCTCTAACATCTTCCTCCAAAGCCTGTTGAACAAAATTGCTCAACTCTTTCTTATACTCTTGATCCATTTAATTAGCGTCAAATATTAAGCTAAGATGAATAAAATAAATTTATTCTAAAAAATAATTGTGTATTAACTCCTGTATTATCACTCGATACGAAGCTCTGATATCGATGCAGCTCCCTTCAACTCAATCACTTTGACCAAAACACGAAAATTTTGTTTTGTAGTTTTAATACTATAGATGAAATAGCGATTGGACGGACTATTGCCAGCAGCGGTCATGCGCTTTACCTCTGTCACCTTATACTGTCTAAAAAAATCGGCTAAAAGTAATTCCCCCTGAAATCTCGTGACCACCTGCTCCTCGCGATTGATCGAAAGTGTAATAGATGACGAAAAACTCTTTGTCAGCGCTTTCGCATTATTACCTTTCAGTGCTTGAATGACTAAGCTGTTTATGTCTGTGACCTGAAAAGCACACAACAAAATGAACACAGGAAAAGCAATAAAAACAGATCTCTTGGTCAGTATCATCTAAAGCAAATAAAGTATAATAACACGGTTTAAAAGGCTAAGTACTGAGCCAAAACTATGCCACAATTACGATGTTTAAACCTAGTTTAATCAAAAATTTCTCTTTTAAAATCATTATATTTGTGTGTGAACAATTCAAATCAAAAGAAAGTAGCCTTACTCATCCTGGATGGATTAGGGTATGGCAAAGAAGATAATTCAAATGCAGTACGTGCTGCACAGATACCTTTTCTAGACAAGTTGCTATCAACCTATCCGAACTCTAAATTAGAAGCGTCCGGTGAATCTGTAGGCTTACCTGAAGGCCAAATGGGCAATTCTGAAGTGGGCCATATGAATCTAGGTGCCGGTCGCGTGGTATACCAAGAATTAGGTCGTATCAACAAAGCTGCGCGCGAAGGTGATTTTAACAGTGACCCTACCATACAGAAGGCCTTTCAATACGCTAGTACGAATAATAAAAAGGTGCATTTTATAGGGCTATTATCCGATGGTGGCGTACATGCACATATCGAACATCTCAAAGCATTATGTGATGCCGCACAAAAGTTTGGTCTATCCAACGATAATGTATTCATTCATGCCTTTATGGATGGTCGTGATACCGATCCTAATGGCGGCGTAGGCTACCTTCAGGATCTACAATCCCATCTAGCGCATTCGTGCGGAAAAATAGCCTCTGCTATAGGGCGTTACTATGCCATGGACAGGGATAATCGTTGGGAACGCGTACAGCAGGCTTATAACTTGCTTACTCAGGGTGCGGGTACCCATACCACAGATATCATTTCTGCAGTACAGCATTCGTATGCCGAGGGAATCACCGACGAGTTTATCAAACCTATCGTCATGGTGGACGGTAATGGTTTACCTGTAGCTACTATTTCCGATGGCGATGTGGTTATCTGTTTCAACTTTAGAACGGACCGTGGACGCGAAATATCAATCGCCCTTACACAAGAGGCATTCCCAGACTATAATATGGTTCCTTTAGACTTATATTATGTTACCATGACGGCCTACGATGAGACTTTTAAAAATGTGAATGTCGTTTTTGAGAAAGATAACCTCTCTCAAACACTTGGCGAAGCGCTAGCTGCACAAGGAAAAACACAGGTCCGTATAGCGGAAACGGAAAAATACCCACACGTTACATTCTTCTTTTCCGGAGGTCGGGAGACCGAGTTTGATGGCGAGCGTCGCCTATTGATACCTTCACCAAAAGTTGCTACCTACGATCTACAACCTGAAATGAGTGCTGTCGGTATTACACAGGCAATCTCTGAGGATATCAGAAATAACCAACCTGATTTTATATGTCTCAACTTTGCCAATCCAGACATGGTTGGACATACTGGTGTATTTGATGCAGTAGTCAAGGCTGTAGAGACGGTCGACCGCTGTACACAGCAGGTAGTAGAGACAGGTCTAGCTTATGGTTACTCCTTCATTATATTGGCCGACCACGGTAACTCCGAGTTTATGGTCAATGAAGATGGATCACCAAACACTGCTCACACCACCAATCTGGTGCCTTGTATATTGATTGATAAGGACTATACGCATATAAAAGATGGAAAACTTGGGGATGTTGCTCCGACCGTTCTTAAACTATTAGGTCTAAACATTCCAACAGAAATGACTGGTGATGTTCTGGTATATTAATTATCATAAAAAACAAAGAGCTGTTGCGCTGGGGCTTCTTAGCCTCAGTGTAGGGCTAAGTTTATCCTGCGAGTCACCCTCTGCTGAAAAAAAAGGGAATCTAGTCGCTCCTGAATTCGATTTACCTTCTTTTTTTCAGAAAGAAATCGCATCGTTGAATACTGCGAAACCGAAGATAAAAAAGACAGTACAAAAGGACAGTATATCAGAAACCAAAGAGCTGATTATTGCAGATTGGAACAAAGAGTTAACTAGCTTTCTAGCTGTAGATCTTAACAAAGCTGCCTATCGGGGCACTTTTCAAAAAGATAGTACGGACCATACCGTTGTTTATACCTTTACAGACTCTTCTGTGGATCTATCTTCTTTAAAAATTGTATATGTGGACAATATCCCTACACAATTTACCATTAAAAAGTCCACACAAAATCTGTTGTACAATACTTCAGAAAACCTAGAGTATATCAAAGGCAAAAGCTACAGTATAGATAAACTACAATCTGTGTATATGTTGGGTACCCAACATTACAAAATAATGGGTATAATAGAGTAATGCACATTCAAAAAAAAGGCCGGTCTATGTAGACCGGCCTTTTTCATTATCCATTTTCCTTTTTCTTCAATGCCTTTTTCTGAGACTTGATATTTAGGTATTCCACCAGTACCGAAAATGCCATCGCAAAGTAGATATATCCTTTAGGGATATGCTGATCAAAAGCCTCAGCCGTAAGAGATACCCCGATCAATAATAAGAATGCCAAAGCCAGCATTTTCACTGATGGATAGTCATTAACAAATTTGCTAATCGATTCTGCTGACAACAGCATAATGCCTACAGCGACTATAACCGAAGCAATCATCACTCCGATCTGATCCACCATACCGACAGCCGTAATCACGGAATCTAAAGAGAATACTAAATCTAAAATAAGTATCTGTACGATGATGGAAGCAAATGAAACCACTTTCTTACCTACTGTAGCCATCTCTACCTCACCTTCCACCTTATGGTGAATTTCGGTCGTACTTTTATAAATCAAAAATAATCCACCGATAAAGAGAATCAGATCACGTCCAGACAAAACAAAGTATCGTGCATACTTTTCATTAGTCCAGTCGAACCACTCCGAGAGATTAATAAGTGGGGCGGTAAGACCCATAACCCATTTTATTGAAAACAGAAGCAGTACGCGCATCACCAATGCCAACAAAAGACCGATCTGTCTTGCTTTCTTTTGCTGTTCTACAGGCAGTTTGGCACTTTGAATAGATATAAAAACAATATTATCTATACCGAGTACAATCTCCAGTACAGTCAATGTTAAAAAAGAAATCCAGATTTGTGGGTCAGTGATCCATTCCATATATTATATTTTTTTTAACCGTAAAAATAAAAAATAGAACGAATATTCCTAATACCTGACCAAAGAAATAATATTGTCGCTAAAACGGGTTAATCGTCCCTCTCCTTTCAGAAAATCCAGGCTTATTATAAACGAAAATCCTACCACTACCCCTCCAAGCTTTTCGATTAGCTTGGCACTCGCTACAACAGTGCCTCCCGTAGCGAGTAAATCATCGTGAACCAACACCCGTGCTCCGGGATCAATAGCATCTTCATGCATTTCGATTGTCGCTTGACCATATTCTAACTTATAAGATTCAGCTATTGTTTTGTAAGGCAGTCGTCCCTGCTTTCTGATTGGAACGAACGGAATACCTAATCTCGTAGCCAGCATCAATCCAAACAAAAAACCCCGGCTCTCCACTCCTGCTATCACATCGATGTCTATCCCTTTGAGGCGCTCCACCAAATCATCAACAATTGCCATACAGAGGCCAGCGTCTTTCAGTATAGGGGTAATATCTTTGAATACAACTCCAGGAGTTGGGAAATCAGGAATATCGCGAACGACAGACCGCAGTTTTTGTTCTAACATCTTACTTAAAATTCTAAATACGGCTCAATTTTACGCAAAAAATCTTGATCCAATAGCTCGATTCCTGTTAAACTTTCCAAATTTTTATACCCTCCATGCTGCGCCCTATAATTGACTATCCATTGTGCGTGCTTCCTAGAAATATACGGATGCTTTGAAAGTTCATCGATTGTACACCTATTTATCGCAATTTTCCGTATAGCCGTAGCAGCTCCAAGATATAACTGTTGTCGTATAGACTCATAAGTCTCTGGTGGAAGCCCATATACTTCGGCAATCTGATTGACATCACAGAAACCTCCTAGCGCATTTCGATAATTGACAATCCGTTTGGCAAATACAGGTCCAATACCTCGTAATGTCACCCAATCGACACTATCTGCAGTCGTAATATCGATCAGCGGCGTACTTTTCCTTTCAATAGCTTTCTGTCCTTCTGCGGTCTTTGCTTCTTGTGCAAACATGCCTTCCCCCTTATCTATCAATTTACTTTTATCAATCTTGACATAGGGAGCCAATCGTTCGTACTGCGCCTTCGAAATAGTATACATTTTGGACAAATCCTCCTTATTCAGGAACTTTCCACCTTTTGCTTCATAATTCTTAATTGCCTGAGCTTGCTTATGAGACAGCCCCAGACGTCCCCATTGTTCGATAGACAACCCATTTGGGTCAAACATTGTAAGTGGAAGAAGCTTCTTATTAGAGTTTCTATTGATTTTTCTCTCCTCAGCGCCTTCATGAGTCTGGATATCTTCCTGTTCCAGAAAGGTCAGCTCATAGTCCAATGATTCCTCCTTGCGGACCATATCGTACAAATAAGGCACTGCAAGTTGACACAGAATAAGCACGCTGAGCATTATAAAACCACGTTGCTCAGCCAGAGAAAGTTCAAAATATTTAAAAAACTTCTTCATAAATAGCCTCTGTTTTATATTTGAGACCAATTGGTTAATAATCTTTACTTAAATTTGGTAAATTAATATGGTAATCTGAAATGTATTTTGTCAACGCTCCCTTTTTTCTACGTTGGATGTATCCTAATGTAACCTGGAACAGGTCCCGGTTGGATAAGAAGATATACTTAACATTTGACGATGGCCCCATTCCGGAGATTACCCCCTGGATTTTGGATCTCCTACAAGAGCACCAAATTAAAGCGACATTCTTCTGTGTAGGCGAAAACATTGTTAAACATCCCACTATCTATCAGCGTCTTATTCTAGAGGGACATCGCATAGGTAATCACACGTTCAATCATCTCAAAGGATGGGATACTGCAGATGACATCTATTTTCAAAACATCGAACTCTGCCAACAGCATACACAAAGCAACCTCTTCAGGCCTCCCTATGCGCGAGCAACAAAGTCACAGATCAATCTGTTAAACAAAGAATATGAGCTTATTTACTATGACGTATTATCAGGTGATTTCGATCTTAAGCTTAGTCCAGAACAATGCTATAAAAATGTTTTAAAGCATACTAAAAATGGCTCCATCATTGTCTTTCATGACAACTTAAAAGCCATTCCTAGGGTCAAATATGCGCTACCAAGAGTTATAGCCCATTTTCTAGAAAAAGGATATACCTTTGATACGCTCTAGTTACTCTCTTTTACTACTCTAAGACCATACTCCTTAGCGCTACTCACACTAAAATATCCGAGCGCTCCATTTGATATGTTCGAAGTGGGGTTTGCAGGAGCAGCACTACCTGGGTTCAGCATTTGAATATCATTCCAATAGGTGTACACTTCTTTAGCCACACATTGTCGCCGTACAACCACACTATCTCCTAACTCAATAGAATTGTCCCGATCCGTTATCTGATGAGAAACGTACAGACCATCATTAAATTTATCACTGTAGGCGCTGGCAAACTTAAACCCTTTACCATTTATGGCGATATCATATTTATAATAATTGGGTATATCTTTAGGGTCGTCAAATTTTAGAACAACGGAATAATAAGTTTTACTAAACAGCGTTTCTTCCTTTATGGCAATTGAATCCACTGGCACAAAAACGTCCATCTTGGTCGATGATTGATACACCCCTTCCTCTACGTTTACAGTTAGGTTATAAGACAATCCCGCCACCGGTTTAAAGCCTTCCTTTACATAGAGGCCCTCCCCTTTATCGACAAATTCGAACAATCTTCCCTTACTATCTGCTACGGTCACCTTCGCTCCCGTGATAGCTTCACTTGATATTGGAGCTCCAAAATCCACCGTTCGGGATACCCGGATCATCTGTTTATTACTTAAATCATTCAAATCCGCCTCGATCACGATTTTAGGATTAGCACTGTTTAAGTCCACTTCTATCAAGTCTTCACAAGAGACCAACAGAAAAGCGAAACTCATTAATATATAGAATCTGAGCAATTTCATAGTTAAAATTTAAAGTTCCAGGTTACCGAAGGAATAGCGCCAAACAATGCAATACGATATGCTTCCGTTATGTTTGCATTATTCTCATTCTCTCTAAAGTCAATAATATATGCATTCTTTCTGTTGTACACATTGTATAAACCAAAGGACCAGCTCGAATGAAAACGTTTATGAAGAGGTTTCGGCTCATAGGTAGCCGAGATATCCAACCGATGATAATCTGGCATTCGATATCCATTCCTCTCCGTATAATAGAACATCGTATTACCATTCACACTATATTTTCCACTTGGATAAGTTATGGCATTACCCGTGTAGTATACAAAGTTTGCACCTAAACTCCATTTCTTTGTCAGTTCATACATTGCTACCACAGAAACGTCGTGCGTTCTATCCTGCCGAGCATTAAACCACTGCCCATCGTTGATCTGATCAAACTGCCGCTCACTCTTACCCAATGTATAACTTACCCATCCATTGAATCTGCCCTGTTTCTTCCGGAGAAGCCACTCTAGGCCGTAAGCCCTTCCTTGGCCGAATAACAACTCCCCTTCCAGATATTTATTGGCCTGTAGATCGGCTCCGTTTCTAAAGTCGATCTGATTACCCATATACTTATAATAAGACTCTACAGACAATTCATACCCATTATCCGCAAAATTCCTGAAATAGCCGACAGCCACCTGATCTGCATATTGTGGTTTAATATTTATACTGCTCAATACAAACTGATCGGTAGGCAATGATGACGTTGTATTTGTCAACTGGTGCAGGTTCTGCACGATCCTATTATAAGAGAGCTTAATACTGTTCTTCGGATTCAGGATAAACGACATCGACAAGCGAGGCTCCAGATTTAAGTGATGCTTTATAATAGAGCTTCCATACTCCTTAGAACCAACCACATCACCATCCGCATCAAAATCATAGAATGTCCCCGGACCCTGTACCATAAAATCCGTAAACCGAAGTCCGTATATCAGCGATAGCCAATCAGAGGGCTTCCATTCGTGCGAAGCGTAAGCTGCGGCCTCGATACCATAACGTTTCTCAATATCGATAGAGTTGACCGAAGAATTGTCTCCTGCATCTAAGCTCGCAGGAGATATTTTCTGACGTAGCCCCTGTATACCGAATCGAAAGGTATTCTGATTATTACGATAGTAAGAAAAATCCTGTTTTAAGTTTATATTCTCGATTTTGGAAGCGATTCTAAATTTGCTATCGTCGCTCGATACATTCACCCTATACGTAAAATCGCTATATATTAACGTGGTATTGCTGAACAGTTTTTCATTGAATACATGGTTCCAACGGGCCGTAGCCGTCGCGTTGCCCCAATCAAAACTGAACAGATCGCCATAGCCTAGGTCATCCTTTCCAAAATAGCCAGAGAGATACAAGGTATTCTTATCATTAAATCTATAATTCGCCTTAGCGTTTAAATCGTAAAAATACAACTTGCTGTTTTTCACTTTTTCATCATTGGAAAGTTTCAGGAACAGATCTGCATAAGTACGTCGTCCAGATAGCATAAACGAACTTTTATCTTTAACGATAGGTCCTTCCAATTTGAGTCTTGATGCAATCAAGCCTAACCCTCCTTCAGCTGCAAATTTCTTATTATTTCCATCCAGCATACGTACATCCAATACGGAAGAAGCTCTACCTCCATACTGCGCAGGTATGCCCCCTTTATATAAAGCGACATCCTTTATTGCATCCGAATTGAAAGTAGAGAAAAATCCCATGAGATGCGAGGCATTGTATACAGTAGCCTCATCCAATAGGATGAGATTCTGATCACCACCACCACCACGCACGTAGAAATTGGAAGAGCCTTCTCCTCCTTTGGCTACCCCGGGTAGCATCTGTATCGTCTTTAATATATCCCGCTCCCCGAAGAGTACAGGAACATTCTTTACCTCTTCCATGGTAAAGTTTAATGCTCCCATCTGGGCATTTGTTACATTATCGTTTCTCTTTTTGCCGGATATCACCACCTCCTCCAGCATATTATCCAACGGTTCAAGCTCTATTGCCAGCCGCTTCTTGTCCGATACATTCACTTTAACAAAAAAAGGTTTATAACCAACAAATGAAGCAATTATATCAACCTCATTCTGCAGAACGTCCATCGAAAAATAACCATAGCTATTAGTCGAAGTAGACAGTTGTCCATCTTTCACCTGTACTACCGCACCGATCAAAAGCTCTCCCGAAGAAGCATCTTTTACATAACCACTAATTGTATTTTTATCCTGCCCAAAGGTGTTGAAATAGGTGAATATAATTAGGCTGCTAATTAATAAATGTATACGCATATAAATAGGTAGGAGAAATTAAAGTTCTAATTTCTAAAAAATTGATCAAAAAATGCCATTTGTAATTGTATGGATTGACTCCAATAGTCCCAGTTATGTTTTCCTGGCATGGAAACAAAGGTATGTGGTATATTAAGATAAGTCATCTTTTCGTGCAGCTTCTGATTCACGGTATAGAAAAAGTCGTCTGTTCCACAATCCACAAATAGTTTCAAGCTATTAGGTTTTATCTGGTGTAGCATCTCCATTACGACATGACTATCCCAAGCTTCTTTATTCTCTGCGTATGTGCCCAATCGATTGACAATCTCCCAATTATTTGGAAATGGTCTGAAATCCACACCTCCGGCAGTACTTCCTAATGCACCATATACATCTTGATGACGTATGCCAATATAAAATGCACCATGCCCGCCCATGCTTAATCCTGTGATAGCTCTACTCTCTCTACTTTGGCAGACATCATAGTTCGATTCCACATGAGCGACTAGCTCCTTACTCACGAATGTCTCATACTGATTGTCTTTATCTCCCTTTACATCCCAATACCAACTCCCATATCCCCCATCCGGGCACACCACCATATAATTATACCGATCTACCAGTGTCTTAATATAAGGAACCTTATTGATCCAGTTTGAATAGTTACCTGAATACCCATGTAGAAGGTACAGCGTCGGCACAGGTTTCCCTTTAGCATCCGGAGATATAACCACCGTCTTTATCTTCTTCCCCATACTCGCCGAAAAAACCTCTATCGTATCTACTTGAGCTGCTTTCAACTGAAAGCCTACAATAAAAAACATGGCTACTAGAATGTAGCGAGAAAAATTAATATTCATACGCATAAAGATAAGAATCTAATCCAAAAGGACGTTCAGAAATAGTATAAAAACGACGTTTATTTCGATCAAAACAAATTGCTTCCCCTTGAGGTTCAATTTCATAAGGCACCTGAACATAGGGACGCTTCAACGCCGAAATGATATCTTGGTTCTCATCGCGCTTCCAGATAAAAATTGAAGTCAGGTTTTTAACCGCTATGTACCGGCCATCCTGCCTTATATCCGCCGCAGTCACAAACGTCAATGGCAATTGCATCAATGGAAACAGCTCCTGCACTGTACTTCTCGCCCTATCTGAAATAGACAACCTAAATAAGGTAGATCTAAAATCGCGTTTCGAAATGATATAGACCATATTATCTAGCGGGTCAACAAATAAAGCCTCCGCATCCCGTCTTTTATCTTGGTATCTGTACCTAATCTCCAGAATATCCTTGCGAGCTACCGTATAAGATGCATTAAGTTTATCCAATACAGGTTCTTTAAATAGAAAAAGTGACAGTGTATCTCTATTCCGTAGATTATTCCCCATATCCGCCAATAGCAGATGAGGCACCCCATCAATCATTAAAGACGCGATATCTTCCGCATCCACCACATTGATTCCCTCTAGGTGTACTGTCGCTTTCAAGTCTGCCAGACTATCGATGAGATAAATGTTTGCTTTATCACCACTATCGTTGTGTACCCAAAACAAACTGTTGTTAGCATAAGAAGAGACTATTCCCGACACCTCCGTCAGTTTCGGACTCTTAAGCTTTCCCATTTTTACAGGATTCTGAGCACGAGTGACACTTACTTGAAGTATCAGTAATAGAGGAATTAACCAAATATACTTTGTCCGCATTATTGTCCTTATTCTTTATCAAATAATAATGCTCCACTTACGTTCCAAAAGCTAATACTATCTCCTTCTTTCGGCCCTTGTGGTATTTGAACACGGAGGCGATGCTTACCTGCTTTTAAATTTCCTAGATCTATAAACATAGGATACGTAATCGTACCGGGACACCAGTTGGACCGGCTTAAGTCAGACGAAGACAGTCCATTTTCAAAATTCCCCGACACCGGATTATAAAGTCTATAACTACCACAATCAACGCGCCACGGTGTAAATTGAAAAACAGATTGATCGTCCAAGTACACCGCATTTGTCTTAGGGACAAATTCATCACCATTCCCCCATCCGCCATGACCAGTCGTTATATAGCGTAATTTTGCATTCTTAACGTCTTTATCTAAGACAAACTCAAACTCCAGCCCTTTCTCCTGACCAAACAACGTAGGATATCCTTGTCCTCCCATCTCCATCACGTTTGTTGTATTAAATAATGCCAACATATCTACATCTTTCGCATAGTTTGAGCCTCCTGGATGTATCGTTAACTCCAGACTCACTTTATGCCCACCTTTATCGTAGTTTCCGATATAAGTACCAATATAAACTTCCTTACCTCCCATGACCTTCAAAAACTCGGATACATCCTGTCTGTAAGTCACACTATCCTGCCAGGTTTTATCCTTCAAAGCCAATCGTCCATTAAAATGGGAAACTCCAAAAGGTGTAAAGAAACGCATCAACTCCAATATTGGCGAATAACCTATAGTACGAACCATTCCTAAATAAGATTGTCCATCACCGTTTTCGTAAGCAGGCAATGTCTTCATCCCATTTTTCATTCCATCCAGAAAACTCTGGCTCTGATCTTCCGCTATCATAAATACAGATCCTGTTCTATCATAAGCATCGCCATTAGATTGCTCCACCAGCTCAATAAAAGCCTGGCTATTGTCTGTTATCTCCGGCACACGGATTCGCTTCATAATCACAGTGCCTTCGGCAAATCTCATTACCGAATCCGATTTTATTCCAGGTTGAAAACAGATCTGTTCATTCTTGAAAATAGGAATCTGTATAAAACGGCTCTTCCACAAAACGTCCTTATATGTCAATCCATCCAATAATGCATCGGCCTTTGGAAATTTCAACATTGTAGGCCAAGATTTTAAACGCTCTACGCTCGTCGCTACAAGACCTGAGTTTCCATTACGTCGATACTCCATTACCAGCCCTAGATCAAGCCCCATATCATTGGGAGCGGCATTGATTCCGAGATCATTAGTGTACCAAAGTTCTATCGCATTCGAATTTACCGAGGTCGTCGCTTTACGCACCTCCCGATTCAAGATATTCTTTCTTTCGTCCGTAATAGCGTAGCTATAACGTAAAAAAGCCTGATCGTCCAAAGTTGCTATTTTTTGATCTGCCGATAGCGCGGACTGCTTCATCATTTTCCGATCATCAAAAGTTATGTAAGACTCCTCATAAGGATATCTAGCATTACCATCCACGACACTCTGTTTAGAGATTATTGTCTTGCCTTTAGAAGCGTACACCACTACAGGATCCTGCTTTATCATCGCTCCATCCCTAAAATAATGATACGTTATTTTATAGATGTCTTGCCCCATGCCCATCACGACATACAGTTGACATACCACAATCCAGACTATTCTTTTCATAACTATTTTCTATTTACAGTACTTCTATTATCGTTCCATCTTCAATCGGGTGTGAGGTACAGATCAGACAGCGACCGTTTCCGACTTCACGGTCGGTCAATATTTCGTTATAGTCCATCCTGACAGCACCTTGGTGTACCTGAGATATACAAGTACTGCACATTCCAGATTTACAGGAATATGGCAATTTCAGCTTATGTTCTAATCCCACATCCAGCACACTTTTATTATAAGGAATAGTCAAAGGATACGATTCTCCATTAAATTTTAATATAATATCATACGGAGTCATGTCTACCGGTTCTTCCTCCTTCTCGTCCTCATCTTCTTCCTCTTCTGGAAAGTGAAACGTCTCCTTCTTGATAGTCTCATCCGGAAATCCCATACCCAATAATGTAAAGCGACAAAGGTCCATATAAAACAGTGGCCCACAGGTATAGAATACCGGTTCCACTCCGACCTCAACATTAGCATTGACCAAATCGATCAGGTACTCCCTATTCAATCTCGCCTTTAGGAGATTCTTTTTATTAGACCAGATGAACTCAATCTTCAGTCTATCTGGATATTTTTCCTGCCACTGTATCAGTTCATCGTAAAACAAAGTGGATTCCTTACTACTATTACTGTAGATAAGCACCACCTTACTATTTACTTCTCGGGTCAATGCCGTCTTGAGAATGGAGAACAATGGTGTCACCCCTACTCCTGCGCCAAACAAAAACACCGTCCTCTGAATATCTCTTTCCGGTTCATACACAAAGAGTCCTTGCGGATCGATGACTTCGATAACATCACCTACTGCTGTACTATGATGTAGCAAACGCGATATTTCACCATTATCCACCCGCTTTACCGTCACCTCATAAGGTTCGTCTACGTCGGGCGAACTACTGAAAGAGTATGACCTGCGTACTTCCCGCTCGCCAAATTGAAAACAAAGTGTCAAAAATTGCCCAGCCTTATAAGTCGGAAAGGAACCCGAAAGGTCTTGAAAGCGAATAGAAATATTATTATTGGGATGTTTTATAATATCCGATATCCTGAACTTATACATAACGCTAAAGATAAAGTCTTAAAAAATTTAAATCAAATAAATAGTGACGATAAGCCATTAAAACTTTCTATTAGTGCTATCCAAACAAAAAAATCCCGATCGTTGCTGATCGGGATTTTGATATTTATTAGTGTAAATTACAATTTACGTTTTACTTCAACTTGTTCGTATGCTTCAACGATATCACCTACCTGTATATCGTTATACTTGTCGATCTGAAGACCACATTCGTAGCCATGTGTTACTTCTTTCACGTCATCTTTAAAGCGTTTCAACGAAGCTAATCGACCTGTATGTACCACCACACCATCACGGATTATGCGGATATCATTATTTCTTGCGATTTTACCTGTTGTAACCATACATCCTGCGATCGTACCAACCTTAGTAATCTTGAATGTCTCACGAATTTCAACTTCCGCAACGATTTTCTCTTCAAACTTAGGCTCCAACATACCTTCCATAGCCGATTTAAGTTCCTCGATTGCATCATAGATGATAGAGTACAGACGGATATCGATTTGTTCGTTCTCTGCTAACTTACGCGCATTTTGTGTAGGTCTTACTTGGAAACCGATGATTACAGCGTCTGAAGCAGAAGCCAATAACACGTCAGACTCCGAGATAGCACCCACAGATTTGTGGATAATATTAACTTGGATTTCGTCCGTAGAAAGTTTCAATAATGAGTCAGAAAGTGCCTCGATAGATCCATCCACGTCACCCTTAACGATAATATTAAGTTCTTTAAAGTTACCGATTGCCAAACGACGGCCGATTTCATCCAATGTGATGTGTTTGGTCGCACGCATACCTTGCTCACGTTGTAATTGTAAGCGTTTGTTCGCTACCACACGAGCATCAGATTCGCTCTCCATAACATATAGTTTATCACCAGCTGTAGGAGCACCCGACATACCCAAAATCTGAACCGGTACCGAAGGACCAGCTTCTTTCACACGCTCTCCACGCTCGTTGGTCAATGCTTTCACCTTACCAGAGTGCGATCCTGCAAGAATTGCGTCTCCCACACGTAACGTTCCACCTTGTACCATCACCGTAGTCACAATACCGCGTCCTTTATCTAGCGCTGCCTCGATTACCGAACCAACTGCACGTTTCTTAGGATCCGCCTTAAGCTCTAACATTTCCGCCTCCAACAATACTTTCTCTAGTAATAACTCTACGTTCTCACCTGTTTTTGCAGAGATTTCCTGTGCCTGGAATTTACCCCCCCAGTCCTCTACAAGAATATTCATTGCAGATAACTGCTCACGGATTCTATCCGCGTTAGCTCCCGGCTTATCCACTTTAGTGAAAGCAAACACGATTGGAGCACCAGCTGCCTGAGCATGGTTAATTGCTTCTTTTGTCTGAGGCATCACAGCATCATCCGCAGCAATTACGATAATAACGATATCCGTTACCTTTGCACCACGTGCACGCATCGCTGTAAAGGCTTCGTGACCCGGAGTATCCAAGAATGTGATCTTACGACCTCCATCCAAAGTTACTGCATAGGCACCAATGTGCTGCGTGATACCACCGGCTTCACCTTTAGTTACATTTGCCTTACGGACATAATCCAATAAAGACGTTTTACCATGATCGACGTGTCCCATTACAGTAACGATCGGAGCACGAGGGATTAGGTTCTCTTCGTTGTCAGCTTCTTCAAGTTCTGTAGTCTCTTCGTCTTCAGGTTTTATAAACTCAATTTTGTAATCAAACTCATCCGCTACAATTGCTAGCGTCTCCGCATCAAGACGTTGGTTGATCGACACGAACATACCTAAGCTCATACATGTACCGATAACTTTAGTCACTGGAACATCCATTAGATTGGCCAATTCATTGGCTGTTACGAATTCCGTAACGCGCAATACATTGGACATCATTTCTTGTTCCATTGCTGCTTCTTCCGCAGATAAAGCTACATCGTCACGTTTCTGTCTTCTTAGTTTGGCACGTTGTGCGAATTTACCCGATTTACCAGCTCCACTCAAACGAGCAAGCGTTGCTTTGATCTGGTCTTGAATTTCTTTTTCTGACAATTCTCCTTTAGGAGCATCTTGTCTTGGTCCTCTATTTCTAGGGTCAAACTTTCCTCTTCCAGCTGGAGCATTACCTCCTGGACGATTGTTGTTGTTATTATTACCACGCGGTCCGCCACCATGTTGGAAGCCACCTTGTCTATTCTGTCCTTGACCAGCACCCTGTTGGAAGCCGCCTTGCCTGTGTTGACCTTGACCACCTTGCTGATTTCCTCCGTGCTGTCCTCCTTGTTCATTTGGAGAAATAGGCATACCCGGTTTGTTTGTCCGTTTACGCTTGCGCTTATTGTCTTGGTTTGCGTTAGACGACGAAGCCACGGGCTTCTCTTTAGGTTTGAAGGTCGGTAATTCAATCTTACCAATAACCTTTGGTCCTTCCAGTTTTTCAGAACGAGCACGAATCACTTCGTTTTGGTCTTCTGCAGGCTTAGATTCTATAACAGGTTTATTTTCCACCTTTATTTCTTCCTTTTTAACTTCAATTTTATGTTCTGGTTTCTCAACCACAGGCTTCACCTCTTCTACAGGTTTCACAACCTCTTCTTTCTGTGCTACTGGGGCAGGTGCAGGTGTAGGTGCCTCTTTTGGCTCTTCTTTCACTTCAGGCTTAACAGGTTCTACCGGCTTAGGCGTTTCCACTGCTTTAGGCTCTTCTTTTACAGGTTCTTTAACAGGCTCCGCTTTTACTTCAGGCTTCTCTACAGTTTCTTCTTTCTTCTTTACCTTACCTTTGTTTAAGCTATCCAAGTCGATTTTGCCCACCACCTTAAGATGTCCAGCGCCTGTATTTTCTTCCGCTTTTTCCTGTTTCTCGGTCACTTCCTTTTCTACGGGAGCAGGTGTTGCTACATTCTTGATCAGAATCTCTTCCGAATCGTCTGCATGTTCTTCTCTTTTAGAGGCTACAGAATCTTGAGGTACGGTTGCACTTCCGCCCAAAGGAGTTTCATCACGACGAATTTTACCAATAACAATTTGCTTCGCTTCATCCTTTGCAATTTTGTCACCTTGAAATTCGCGCGAAAGAACGCCATACATATCTCCAGTTAATTTTGTCGTAGGTTTTGCTTCTACGTCAAAACCTTTTTTACTTAAAAATTCCACTGCAGTACCTATACCAATATTAAGTTCCTTTGCTGCTTTGAGTAAGTTTATGCTTTTACCTTCTGTCATCTATTTATTAACCTCTAAAAATCTGTTACTACAAAAATATGTTTTTTTTACTCGCAATTAACAAATATTTACATTTAATATGTAATATCCGTATGGGCAACCGAAGCTTATTCAAACTCCGATTGCAAAATGCGCACTATCTCTTGGATAGTATCTTCTTCTAAATCTGTGCGTCTTGTCAATTCTTCCAATGACAATGACAATACGGACTTGGCGCTATCTAGACCAACGCGTTTTAACTCGTCGATAATCCAGCCATCGATTTCATCTGAGAATTCTTCGATATCCACATCCTCCTCTATCTCGTCATTTTCTCTGTACACATCGATTTCATAACCTGTCAACTTACCGGCCAACTTGATATTGTGTCCTCCACGGCCGATAGCCAATGACACCTGATCAGGCTTCAAGTAGACTGCTGCTGTCTTACCATCCTCATCAATCTTGATGGAAGAGATACGCGCAGGGCTCAGTGCACGTGTGATATACAACGAATGATTTGTTGTGAAATTGATAACGTCGATATTCTCATTACGCAATTCGCGTACGATACCATGGATACGTGAACCTTTCATACCCACACAGGCTCCTACTGGATCGATACGGTCATCGTAAGACTCTACCGCGACCTTAGCACGCTCCCCCGGTTCACGTACGATTTTCTTAATGGTGATCAAACCATCAAAAATCTCTGGAACTTCCAGTTCGAACAAACGCTGTAAGAATTCAGGTGCTGTACGAGAAATAATAATCTTAGGATTACTATTCATCATATCCACCTTATAGACTACCGCGCGGATACTATCACCTTTCTTGAAATAATCGGCTGGAATCTGCTCAGTTTTAGGCAAGATCAACTCGTTACCATCTTCATCCAATACCAGGATTTCTTTCTTCCAGATCTGATAAACCTCTCCGATTACCAACTCGCCTTCGCGGTCTTTATATTTTTTGAATACCTCATCTTTCTCTAGCTCTAATACTTTAGACACCAAAGTCTGACGGGCAGCCAAGATCGCACGGCGACCGAAGCTTTCTAGTGTAATCTGCTCGATATAATCGTCCCCAACTTCCAAATCAGGATCAAATTGGTGTGCTTCAGCTAATTCGATTTCTAAATCATCGTCTTCCGAAAATCCATCCTCCATCACCACACGTGTTCTCCACATTTCCAAATCCCCATTATCCGGATTCACAATAACGTCAACATTCTCATCCGTACCAAAACGTTTACGGATCATGCTGCGGAATACTTCTTCTAATACTGTAATTACCGTAGGACGGTCGATATTTTTGAACTCTTTAAACTCCTGAAAAGAGTCAATCAAATTAATATTGCTGCTCATTTTTAATTAAATGAAATTAACACCTTTGTTTCTGTTATTTTATCCATTGAAAATATGACTTCATTTGTTTCAGCCTTTTTTCCTTTTTCCTTTGTTTTTTCTTCAATTACCACTTCCGACTCCGTTGCACTAATCAGCTTGCCTTCACGCTTGGTACCATCCTCCAATTTAATGCGGACATTACGCCCTATGTTCTTGACATATTGTCTCGGCATCAATAGTCCTGTATCGATACCCGGTGAAGACACCTCTAGGCGATACGCCTTCTCGATCGCATTTTCCTCTTCCAGATGAAATCCCACGTGCCTACTCACCGCCACACAATCCTCAATAGAGATTCCCTCATCACCATCCAACAAGATTTCCAGAATCCCGTTTTTCAACATCTTTATACGAACTACAAAGAGATCTGCTCTATCTGCAATCTTTTCTTCTACCAGTTCTTTTACGCGTTGTTCGACCTGCATACGTTAATTTTAAAAATCAATTAAAAAAGGGGGCAAATACATGCCCCCTTCCTTTCAGATAGTACAAAAGTAGTATTTTTTTTTGAAAAACACAACCCTCTTCCATATTTTTTCGATCTCTGTCACATACAGCACTTCTGAAAACAACTTAATGCCTTTTAGTTAGGGGCTTTTAGTATCCACCACCGCACTGATTGTCTTCTGCATCTGCGCCATCATTGCTGTAAGAGACTCCATTGTCGGCTCACTACTTGGCTCCGGAAATTCGGTAGAGATATAAGCTTTTGCTTTCCAGACCTCCAAAATCTCGTCTGCCGCAACCCAATAAGGTTCATACACCTTATTATCGGACAATAATTTCAACCCTTTATCATCTTTGTACTTAAATGCAATACGTTTATATACGACACCGTCATTTTGCGACAATACGATATAGGTCTGTCCCGGTTTTATATCATGCCAATTCTCCACATACTCCGCTACCACTATAGATCCCGATGGAAGCGGCAACATAGAATCTCCTTTTATTTCAAAAGCACGGTATGTACCTTGCTTGAAAATCGGCAATGAAAATCTGGGCAACTCTTTCACAAATTCAGGATCTCCATAGCCATTCAGATACCCTGCACTCGCTTTGGTCGGTACCAATTCAATATTCTCCCTATCCTCTCCATCCACCGTAACACTCAGTACCCGTAGATTAGAGGCATTACTTTTCGGCACCGGCTTCCACTTCTCATCGATCTGGTCATTGACCAATTCATCCATCGACAGCTCATAGTGTTCTGCTATTTTTTTTAGCAGCTCATACTTTGGCTCTGCGCGATCCTCCTCATAGGCCCCTACTGAAGCGCGCTTAATCTCCATAACATCAGCAAATTGTTGCTGTGTCAGTTTGCTCTTTTTTCTTAAGAACTTGAGGTTTGATGAAATGTTTGACATAAAGTATTTTAAAATATATTTTCTGAAAACTAAATTTATTAGTATTATTGTGCCAATAAAATTAGTAAAAAATATAATCACCACCAAATAATTTAGTATATCACATGAAAAAGCACCTTATTTACATCGCAACAGACCCTAATAGAGCCTATGTAGAGGCAGGTTATACCCAGGATTTGATAGCACAATCCTCCAACCTACAGTTTCACGCTATCCGCAGCACAGGCACGTTTCCTAAGTTCAACCGCATTGTACATGTAGAAGAATTCACTTCTTTTGATAGCGCCCAAAAACGCCTCATTGAACTTAGCCACTTCACCCGTATGCAAAAAGAGCGATTGATCCGAAAACATAACCCAAACTGGCTTAACATCACATCACCCGGTACAGCCTTAAACAGCCATCCCGCACTACGTGTTGCGCACAGCCTTGGTGCGGCTTGCTAAATCAGCAGCTTTCCGTGATATACTACCCAAAAACGATTATACAAAAATGTCCCTAATCATATTAAGGACACACCACAACGACTATAAAAAAAAGGCGTTGTTTAAACCTGAGTCTAAACAACGCCCCCTTAACAACCTCAACATATATCGCATATGTTATAGGTATAGACTACCATCCTGGCGCAAAGTTTAATCCGAATGTTCCGAATTTAGATCTTGTCTTTTGGAATGGTATCGCATAAAAAGGTTCTAGCACCATCGCTCCGAATAAATTCACCCGCAACGACACCCCTGCACTAAACAAGGGCACCCTTACATTGCGGTTATACTCCATCACTGGCAACCCGGTTTTTGGATCTGTAATCTGATTGCCTTGTCCATCCAAAGCCGGCACTTTATCCGCATCTGTCTTCTCCCACTTTATCTGATCACCACCTCTCCAGGCCAGACCTGCGTCGATAAAAAAGTTAAGATCCGAGAACAGGAAGCCAGACTTGACGACCGCTAGTTTCTCTGGGCCTGTGAACGGGAGGCGCAATTCAAAATTCGCTACAGCCACACGTGATCCCATCATATCCGAAAAGTTCACTTTTCCCTGCGCATCAAAATTACCCGTCTCATACCCTCTTATCAAATAAGGATAGCCGATATACAACGGATTTAACGCATTCTCATCTTTTCCTGTACGCATATAGGAATATACACGCCCCGCTATAGTAACCGGTTTGACCCGGTGATATTTCCGTAAGTCAAGATTCCATGCTGTAAATGTATAATCTCCAAAATACTGTTCGGCTCCGATACGGTACCTATACCCTTGTAATGGTGCCGCCATGCCAAACACCGAATTATCGCCCACAAATCCGGCATTCACCTGTTGGATCACAAATGGATCCAGCCTTCTGATTCCTAAGATATTGGCCGCATCTTCATTAGACACCTTCTGTTTGTCACCATAGCCCCAGTTGTAACTCCTACGCCATTTGTCCACTCTATAAGCATACCTTGATATAGCCGCACCGACTTCTACCCGATGATGACGGTTGAATGGATAAGCCACAAATCCCTCTGCCTGCGATTGGAAGGTACGGATCAGGTAACTGTTCATTGATAGTTCATTTCCGTTACCAAAATCTTCCGTCTCATACATATTATACCCCGATATATAAGGGATATGGGATATCGCTCCTCCCCAATTGATACGGCTTCGCTGATTAATATAACCTACCTGTCCTCCAAAATCATAGATCTCTCCGTTAATATTTAAAGCTGCAAAAATCTGGTTATAGCCCAATATATCCGAAAACATCCCTTGGATCCCAGTAGAGATACCAGCTCCATAGCGGGAGCCTATAGACATACCCACACCAGAGTTGGCCAGATAATCCAGCTTAAATTTCGGTGTATAGGCGATATTATTGATCTGCTCGTCACCGATACGACCAAAAACATTAAAGTTGCGCAGGTTAGTATTAACCACATTCACCCCTCTACTCACCAAAGGCGGCAACATAGCAGCCGTAAAATCGCTCGTCGCCCCATCTACCACTACAGGTTCAAACTCCCCACTCTTTGCTTTATATACATTATACCTACCTTTTCTGAAGTAAGAGTATACAATTTCATCATTATTCGAGATACTCATCGCCGGCGAGTACTCCGTGATACCGGATATCCCCGTAAAGTAATCCGTAAGCCGCTCGACTGTACCCGAAGCAATCAGATAGCGATACATATTTCTAAAACCATCCCCATTAGACAAAAAATAGATTTCCTGTCCGTTTGAAGAAAAGTGAGGATTCAAATTGTTCGCTCCCGGAAACACATTGATATTCTTGATCTCCCCGGTAGCCACTGTCAGTACCGCTAGACTCATTGGAATATCCACCTCTTTACTATTCCCCTGTAGCGCCAATCGATCCGTACTGAACACAATGTACTTACCATCTCTAGAGTAGCTCGGCTGAAAATCCGAATACACATCATTCGTCAGCTGCGTTACCTTCTTCGTATTCAGATTATAGGTATACAGATCCGAATGCCCATTACTCAATCCCGAAAACGCTAGTGTCTCCCCATCTGGCGACCATGTTATATTCGCAAACTCTACAATTTCTCCCATAGCCTGCACCGACAGCACCTTTCCTGTCTCCACATCTACCGTCATCAGCTTACTCTTACCTTCACTGAATACGGAGAAGGCAAACTTCCTACTATCCGGAGAAAACGTTCCGGCAGATTCCAGAAAACTAAATTCATCGATATCCTTGCTCGTCAGCTTACTCCCTAGCTTTCGGATCATTGTCCCCGTATTTGCATCAGCGAGATAGAGATCTATACTAAACATATCCTTTTCCGACATGTAAGCCACATACTTGCCGTTTGGCGATATCGTTGGTGATACGTTCATATTTCCCGCATTCGAGCGGTTCAATAACTGTATCCCTATCGGCCTTGAAGCCGTATCCTTATCCAGCTTGCGGTACATATTCTCCATACTGTTTTTCCACAGCGTAGAGACCGTCTGTGCGTCATATCCAAAAACCCGACGCATAGCATAATCGTAACCATATTTTGCAGTCTCTATAAAGAGCGGCATGATCACCGTGTCGCCATAGGTAGCCCCGATATACGACCAGAACGCCTGTCCATAGCGGTAAGGGAAATAATTGTACGATTGCTCCGTCATCTGCTTGAGCGATGGTATATCATTATTCACATAAGCATCACGCATCCACATTGATGTAAAAGCATCTTTCTTTCCGATGGAAAAATACTCGGCCATCCCCTCCACCATCCATAGCGGTATATTCCCTATATTCTCCAGACGCGTAGAATCCGTCCCCTCCATCAGCACCCTGTACTGAAAGGCATGCACTAGCTCGTGCCCCAGTACATGTCGCGTCTGTTGATTGATCTGCATCACCGGCATCACCACCCGCTGTTTGAACGCTTCCGTCACACCACCAGTCCCTACCCCTATCTCTCCGGAGATAGCCGTCGTCTGTTGAAATTCAGGATGATTACTATAGACTATAATTGGGTTTTTACGCGAAAAGGTGTCCTGAAACACCTGCTGATGTAGTTCGTACCACACCTCTGATTCTTTTGCCAGCCAGCGAATCAAACTGTCATTTTTCGAGTAATAATAGAGATTAAAATGTGGCGTATCGTAGACCTTAAAATTCAGCTTCTTGTAGCGCATTTTGTTCTGTCCAAAATACTGGGCCTGGACAGACACACCAAACAGCAGCAACATACAGCATGTCAAAGCTAATTTGGCGAGGTACCGCATAATTCCATTCATAATTGCATGTAATTTATAATCGAATAAATCTATAATTAATTAAGGTAAGTTGTTACTTCTATTTTCCGGTGCATTGCTTCGCTGCGCTCCCACTTCCCCCTGTACCGGGCGCACCTCCTCAAGCTCTGGCAGCACCATACCTTCGCCTCCTTCTTCTACATTATCCACGCTATCCGTCGGTTGCTCGACACGTATCCGCGGGCTAGGACAGCGGTAATCCTTCTTGACCTCAACAGTAGATTCCGGAAACTTGCCAAATGTTACCCCCAATTCTGGGTGTTTGTACAATTCTTCCATAAACAAGGCATAGATAGGTAATGCAGTTTTAGAACCTTCACCTGTTCCTGAGTTTTTAAAATGTATACTCTGCTCATCACAGCCTACCCATACACCTGCTACCAAGTCTTTGGTCACCCCCATATACCAACCATCCACATAATCCGAAGACGTACCTGTCTTTCCTCCTATTTCGTTACCATCTTTAAACAGATCCCACTCCCATAGCGCCTGCGAGGTACCACTAGGTTCTTCCACCGTACCCCTCAGCATATAGGTCATCAACCAAGCATTTTCTGGATTGATTACCTGCTTCTGCTCGGATTTGAATGTTGCAATTGTATTACCATCCATACCTACGATCTTGGATACCAGAACTGGCTCCGTCTTCTTACCTGCATTCATAAATGTAGCGTACGCTTTTACCATTTCAAAAACAGACACATCATTCGATCCTAGGCCAACCGAAGGTACCGACTCCAGCTTACTATCGATACCACATAGATGAGCCACATCCACCACCTTATCCCAACCTACAGCCTCAGTTACCTGTGCCGTAATCGTATTCAGTGATCGCGCCATCGCCCAGCGTAGCGACATCTCCCGGTATGATACACTCCAGTCCGCATTCTTAGGTTCCCACACCTCATGTTCTCCTTTTTTATTGGTAAACTCGATCTTCACCGGTTTGTCTGTGAACTTATCACAAGGAGACATGCCCGATTCCAGCGCTGCCATATAAGCAAAAGGCTTAAAGGTAGAGCCTGCTTGCCGCTTGGCCTGATTCACATGGTCAAACTTATAATATTCGTGATTGATTCCACCGACCCATACTTTGATCTCGCCATTGTACGGATTCATTGCCATCATACCCGTATTCAACATCATCAGGTAATGCTTGAGCGAGTCCATCGTCGAATAGTTCACCTTCTCCATTCCCTGCCAGGTAAACACCTCCATCTCTTTCTTTTTGCTGCGCAACTCTGCAAAGACACTGTCCTCATTGTTATGGTATTTACGCATCAGATCCGAGTATATCGGCAACTTCCGGGCATGGTTTTCCAAAAACTCAGGAACAACCTTTCCTTCCTTATCCCGCCACGGTTCCTCACTGCCCCAAGTGTTTTTTAGACGTCGCTGCAACTCCTCCATACGATCCGATACCACCTTCTCTGCAATCTTCTGCATCCGCGAGTCGATCGTAGTATAGATCTTAAGTCCAGCTTTATAAATATCTATCTCATTATCCTGGCTCCATTTCTCCAACCAACGCTCCACAGCCGAGCGGATATACGAATCATTACCATCGATATTATCTTTATAATTCAGGTCCAATCGCAGCGAATCCTTCGAAAAGTCAGCTACCTGCGCCTGTGTGAGGTAACCCGATTTTTCCATCTGCGCCAGCACCACATTTCGACGCTGCATCGCATTCTTCGGATTTCGGATCGGATTATAGATTGTTGTACCTTTTAGCATCCCCACCAACAATGCGCTTTCATTTACATCCAAGGTACTCGGCTGTTTATTAAAATAGCGTATCGAGGCCGATTTTATGCCATAGGCATTATTACTGAACGAGACCGTATTCAGGTACATCGTAATGATTTCATCTTTACTATAGCGGTTCTCCAGCTTGTAGGCCGTCATCCACTCTTTATACTTGGTGATCAGGATACTTATTCCTGGGACCTTGCTCAGGTAGCCCTGCGCATTGGTATATCTTGTTTTGAAAAGGTTTTTCGCCAGCTGCTGTGTTATCGTACTCGCTCCACGCGGATCTCCTTTCAGCGTAGAGACAGCCCCGAGATCAGCCCCATAAAATCCACCCCGTTATGCTTGTAAAAGCGCACATCCTCCGTTGCGATCAACGCGTCCAGCACATGCTTGGAGATACTATCAAAAGGCACCGGATCTCTATCCTCTTCAAAATACCTTCCTATCAGCACCGAATCTGCCGTATACACCTCCGAAGCCACATTCAGCGTAGGCATCACAATATCATTCTTTGTAGGCGAATAACCGAATAGACCTAAGAAATTAAGTTGCACTGCACAAGTAAACAATATGATACTATAAACTATAATCAGTACATATCGTAATATTCTATTTTTAACACGTCTAAACATGCGGTAAATATGGATAAAATGTTTTAAAATACGCTATTTTTGAAAACAAAAAGAGCGGTACGAGAATAAAATTAACTAATTTTAACAAAGTCTAATAATAGGTTGAAACAGGTTAATTTAGCCTTCCCCCACAGCCCCAAAAAGACAGTCGCCTATACTCCTAAATAAATAAACGGTATTTAATGTCGGTATAAATCATTATTTTTACCCGTGTAATTAACTTAGATATGTTAAAACAGACATTACAGCAAAAACTATTACAAAAACTATCTCCTCAGCAGATCCAGTTTATCAAGCTTTTGCAGGTGCCTACGGCTTCTTTAGATACCCGTATTAAAGAAGAACTGGAGGAAAATCCAGCCCTCGAGGACGGCAGCTTGACGAATATGAGTGATCCTGTGGAAGAATATCCAGATAAAGATCCTGATGACTACGACAGTAGTGAAGAGTCCTATGATGAGGAATTCAGCGTAGAGGACTATATACAAGAAGATGATTATAAAGACTACGGGAGCAACTACGCTAACGATGACGATGATGAGCAGCGCGAGATTCCTATCGCTATACAAGACTCCTTCTTCGAAAAACTACAGAGTCAGCTCGATCTACTCGCACTGAGTGACCGACAATACCTCATCGGCAATCAACTCATAGGTAGCTTAGATGATGATGGTTACCTGAGACGTCCTATACTATCGCTTATCGACGATCTGGCTTTTTCGCAAAACGTAATGGCCGAAGAACAAGAGGTAGAAGACATGCTCCATGTCATACAGGCTTTCGAACCTGCAGGTATCGGTGCACGCGACCTGCAAGAGTGTCTATTGATACAGCTCCGAAAAAAAGATCAGAACAACCCTATTGTACAACAGGCCATCCGCGTCGTACAGAACTACCTGGACGAGTTTACCAAAAAACATTACGATAAGATCGAAAGGCAGCTGGATGTCAATTCCGACGAGCTCAAAGAAATTGTCAATGAGATATTAAAGCTCAATCCCAAACCCGGTGATTCGGCAGCCGTCGCAGGCAAGCAGCTACAGATCATCCCCGATTTTCACATCAGCAATGATGATGGGGTGCTCCATCTCACCCTCAATGGGCGCAATGCTCCCGAACTACGGGTATCGCGTTCGTATCAGGATATGTTCGAGCATTATGAAAAGGCGGAGAAAGGCGACAAGAAGATGAAAGAGGCTGTACAGTTTGTCAAGCAGAAACTCGATTCAGCCAAATGGTTTATCGATGCAATCAAACAGCGGCAGCAGACCTTGCTCAAGACCATGAATGCCATCATGGAGTTTCAGTACGATTACTTCCTTACGGGAGATGACCGTATGCTCAAGCCTATGATCCTAAAAGATATCGCCGAAGAGATCGATATGGATATATCGACCGTATCACGGGTTGCCAATTCCAAATACGTACAGACCGAGTTCGGCACCTTCTTGCTGAAGTCTTTCTTCTCCGAAGCCATACAGACCGACTCCGGTGAAGAAGTCTCCAATAAAGAAGTCAAAAAAATATTAGAAGAGTGTATCTCCAATGAGGACAAACGCAAACCTCTGGCAGATGAAAAACTGACCGAGATACTGAAAGAAAAAGGATACACCATTGCTCGACGTACCGTAGCCAAATACCGTGAGGCTCTGAACATTCCGGTAGCCCGCCTACGCAAAGAGCTTTAGTCTTTCCCTCTACCTGTCCGCGTGCATTTTCTTTCCAAAAAAGGAATGAAAATGCACTCCGCAGCGGCAGTTTTAACTCCATCTTAACCACTAATTTCCAAAAAATCACTATCTTGTAGTTGCTTAACAACAGATTATAGTGTATGGAAAACCCGATAGCGCGGCAAAAAAGCAAACTGATGCGAGCTGCCAAGTTGATCAGCATCCTTGGCAAACATGGTTTTGAAGATCTCAAATCAAAGATAACCAACAAAGACGCAGCAACAGTCTCTTCCGCTACAACTGCAGATCAGCCACCCTTATTCTACGAGCGTATCCGTAAGGTAATCGAAGAACTCGGACCGACCTACGTCAAGTTTGGACAGACACTCTCCACCCGTGAAGACCTGCTTCCCGCAGCACTCATCCTCGAACTGAAGAAGCTGCAGGACAATGTAGCGCCCGAAGATATCGATATCCGCAGCTGGCTCGAAAACGAACTGCAGCTGGAAGACCTATCGGCCGTCTTTCAAGAGATAGATGAGCAGCCCTTTGCCTCCGCTTCTATTGCACAGGTTTACAAAGCCACCTTAAGCAATGGCGACCTCGTCATCCTGAAGGTAAAGCGTACAGGCATCCGGGAAATCGTCACTTCCGACCTTCTTCTGCTGAAAGACATTATCAATCTACTGATCGACTACTATCCCTTAGTACGAGAGATCAACCTGCCCGACATATTCGAAGCCTTTGAAAAGAATATTATCGAAGAGCTCTCCTTCCAGCACGAGCTCAAAAACATACAGCAGTTTGCGCGCAATTTCAGCGAAGAGCCGCGCATTAAGTGCATGCAGGCCTATCCCGAGCTATCTACCGACAGCGTATTGTGCATCTCCAGGATTCAGGGATTCCGCATTACCGACAGTGCATCCATCCGGTCACAGCAGCTTGATCCTGAATACATCATCGACACCGGCTTAGACCTTTACCTCACGCAGGTACTCGAGCACGGATTCTTCCATGCCGACCCGCACCCAGGCAACATACTCGTCACACCATCCGGTCAGATTTCCTTTATCGACCTGGGCGCCATGGCACGCCTGCTCCCTAAGGACAAAGAGCATCTCGAGAATTTCATTCTCTATTTTATCAATAAAGACACCGACAACCTCATACGGACTATCAAGCGCATGTCCATCCGTATACATATCAAAAACGAAAAGGTTCTCGAGCGTGACATACAGGCCATGTTTGACATGATTGCCGCACAATCCCTCAAAGAACTGGATGTCAAGGCCGTTTTCTCTCGGTTCTCGAAAATCCTTAATCAGAACGATATCCTCATGCCAGACCATATCTATCTACTGGTACGCGGCATCGTGCTATTGGAAGGTATCGGCCGATCGCTATTGCCCGACCTGAATATCATCGATAAGGTCAAGCCCTATATTACCAAGATCATGGCCAAGCGGCTTTCGCCCCCCTACATCATAGAGAACATCCTACAATCGTTACAGCAGCTACAGGGCACCCTTTCGGCGGCACCCAAATCGTTGATAGATCTACTGCACAAAGTCGAACAGGGCGAATTAAAATTCCGTATAGACAGTCAGGAGCTCTCCGGATTACAGCAGCAGCAACGAAAAGACAGTAGCATCAATAGACTTCTCCATATTGCTGGTGTTTTATTTCTGGGAGGCTGTCTCCTATCTGGTGTACAGCAGAGTACCCTACTCGGCATACCTTGGATATGCTGGATTTTATTTGTCTTTAGCTTGATTTTCTTAATTCTGGCAGGAATACGCAAGATGCGCATAGGGTAAGGTAGAGCGCTTTACCTAAAATAGCATTTGTTTTTTGAGATATATCCTTTAAATTTGACACCGAAGCACTAACTTTTACCGAAACCCCATTGCGTACCTACGACAAGTATACCGACATCGAGCTTATTGAACTTTCCAGAAATGGAGATCAACAGGCCTTTGCTTTGCTATATGAGCGGTACCGTAGCATTACGTACAAACACGCCTATCTCTTCTATCAGGACTATGATAAGGCACAGGATGTAACGCAAGATGTCTTTACTAAACTATGGAACAAGAGAGAGAGTTTACATATTACAAGCAATTTCTCAGCCTATCTACATCGTATGGTCCGACATATCATCTTAAACCAATTGGCCCATCAAAAAATCGCTCAGAAATTTCATGATTACACCGAATGGCATCAAAGCGAGCAGCGCAACGACGTAGACGAGTATATCATAGAGAAAGAACTAGCAGAGATATTACACCATAAGATTGACAAGCTTCCAAAGAAAATGAAAGAAGTTTTCCTATTGAGCCGTGAAGAGCAGAAATCCCATCAAGAGATCAGCGAACAGCTCAATATCACACCAAAGACTGTTAGGCAACAGATTTATAATGCCCTTCTCATCCTAAAAAGTAACCTGAAATATATCTTCATCCTTCTTTTTCCATAATTTTTTATTTTTTTATTAGACACCCGCACGACTTAACTGTCTTATGCTTATGGTGGCGCGTTATAGCCTATATTTTACATGAATAAAAAGGAGCTCGAAATACTATTAGACCGTTATAAATCCGGTCAGGCAACAGCAGCAGAAAAACAGTTGCTGTACCGGCATTATAATGACTTCATAAAGCACCATAATCTAGACGATTTTAATGAATCCGAAGCCGAGAGCAGATTAAGCCAATGGTCACCGATCACGAAGCTCGAGCCTTCCTTAAGACGTCTATTTCCTTGGCGACAGGTCGCAGCTGTATTTGCTATTACAACCTTTGCTACATTATTTTACTTCCGTTCTATAAGACAGGAAGACGAAGCCGTTGCTGCTGCATCATCGGAGCCCATAGGAGCTCCAGTCACCAAAGCCATTGCAATATTGCCATCAGGCGATACATTGCTGCTAGACGGAGCACAAGAATCCGCTCAAAAGCTGGCCAGTATCCACGCAAAAGATTTAGCTATAAGCGATCAGCTTATCACTTTAAAGACGCCTCGTGGTGGCAAGCTACACTTCACTTTGCCAGATGGATCTAGCGTATGGCTCAATTCGGAGACGACGATGACCTACCCCGCCACATTTGGCAAAGAAAGCAGAGCGGTCACCCTCCAAGGTGAAGCCTATTTTGAAGTTGTTAAAATCGAACAGAACAATGGCAAAATGCCCTTTACTGTACGTTCAGAACAGGAAGAGGTCACTGTATTAGGAACCAAATTCAATATTAACAATTACAAAGATGAGGCAATAAGTACCACCACCCTAGCAGAAGGTGCCGTGGCAGTCCGCCAGCTTACAGAGTCGAAGAGTACATTGCTCAAGCCGAACCAACAGTATATCTCCTCCGCCTCAGGCACTCAGGTTAGAAAGATCAATGCCTCAGAAACTGTAGCCTGGAAAGAAGGTATCATTGCACTCTCCAATCAAGATATTTTGAGTATCATAAGGATGATAGAGCGTAATTACGATGTACAGTTCGGCAGTTGTGTGCTACCAAAAGAAATCAGATTTAGCGGTGAGCTACAAACCACTTTGGCACTGGATGAACTTTTAGATGTACTGGAAATTAATTTAGGACTACAGTTTAGGCGTCAAGGGAAAACAATTACAATATTGACTAACAAATAAAACAACTAACGATTTATAACACTAAATACAGGAGGAAACACATGGATAGAAAATAGAAGACGTATTTATAAAGCCTAAAAAAGCAGAGATGCGGACACATCCCTGCTCTAACATTAAGGCTAATTTTTTATTTACAACTGATTTTAAATAAATAACCTAATCATCAAATGTATGAATAATCATCCTTATACTAAAAGATGGTACAATACTTTATTGTCTTCTTTTAGGAAAAAAAAGGGATCATCACCCAAAATCACACTCGAAATGCGTCTGTTAACTTACCTTACATTGGGCGCCAGTTTGCAGTTATCCGCCAACTCGTATGCACAAAAAATAAGCATACATACGGAAAAAGCACCCCTTGAGACCGTCTTTAAGGAAATAAGAAAACAAAGCGGCTATTCTTTTATCTATAAAAGTTCTTACTTAAAGAATGCAGCCCCCGTATCTATATCCATAGACAAGAGAAACCTCAAGGAGACATTGGACAAACTACTGAAGGACCAACCTTTTGATTACGTCATCAAAGGCAAAGTTGTTTCTTTAGTGCCCCTTAATGCACCTCGCAGCACCAATACGGCATATCTTGAAGAAGAGACGATCCAACAACGCCTCATCTCAGGCTATGTCAAAGATCAACAGGGCAATCCCCTTCAAAAAGCAACCGTTCGCGTCAAAGGGAGTAATATTTCCACTTCTACTGATGAAAAAGGCTTTTTCCAACTGAATGGTGTGGACCGCAATGTGACACTATCAATCAGCTTTCTTGGCTTTGACAACCTGGAAGTATCCGCTTTGTCCAATTTACAAAGCCTCACCTTGCGAATAGCAAAACAGGAAGTAGAAGAGGTTGTCGTCAATACGGGGTTTCAGACCTTGAATAAAGAGCGAGCTACTGGTTCTTTTGGCCTCATTGACAAAGCCCAGATTGAAAAACCAAGCACCAATATCGCACAGCGTATCATCGGTACCACCGCAGGTGTACAGGCTACGCTAGATGTAGATGGCAATCCGCGCTTTGAAATCCGGGGGCAGAGCAGCCTTAACATACGCGACAGCAAAGGCGAATTGACGGCCAATGCGCATCCTCTAGTCGTTGTTGATGGTTTCGCCATACAAGGCGATTTCAATTCCATCAATCCAAATGATGTAGAAAGTATCACCATCTTAAAAGATGCGGCAGCGGCTTCTATCTGGGGCGCACGCGCGGCCAATGGTGTGGTGGTTATTGTCACCAAAAAAGCAAAACAAGGCACCCCGATGAAAGTCGACTTCCAGGCCTTCACCCGTGTTGGCAAAAAGTTTGATCTTTCTTATGTCAACCCTTTAGCTTCTTCGGCAGAAACCATTGAGTATGAAAAGCGTGCTTTCAATAAATGGAGTGCAACGGAAAACTCTGGCTCTTTGGAATCCAACTATAGCAAACAATGGTCTCAGGGATTGATCGCTCTAAGTGAACATCATCTGGGCTACATGAGTGAAGCCGAACGCGATGCTGAACTAGAGCGATTAAAGACTTTAGACAACCGTCAGCAGATTGAAGACCTTCTATTGGCGACTCCGGTTACCCAGCAGTATAACCTGACCCTCCAAGGGAGCAGTGCCAAGATGAATAATCTGGTTTCCATGTTGTACGAGCGCAATCAGAGTAATTTCAAAGAAACGTCCAATGACCGCTACATGCTCAACTACCGCACCACGGCTAGTATATTCCCTTGGTTGGATGTACATGCGTCGACCATGTTGCAGTACAACAACTTTAAGAAAAATGGAGTAACTCTCAGTGATATAAAAGGATTATCTCCTTACGATATGTTGGTCAACACAGATGGCTCTTATACCAATATCCATCAGTATTACTGGCCTATCATGGAACGCGCTGTCCCTATGGAGCGCTTCCCTTACGCCGATTGGGCCTACAATCCCGTACAGGAGATTTACCAACGCAACCGCCGTACCAAAGAGCTCAATACCCGTTTGATGGGAGGACTTACCTTCAAACCCTTAAAAGGATTAACCTTTGACACCAAACTACAGTACGAACATTTCAACACCAACAATCGTTATCTGTACAACGAAGGTTCCTTCTATTTGCGTAAGCGCGTAAATGAAGCTACCGCTTGGGATAACCAAAAGGGTACTCTTACCCACAATCTGCCCAAAGGCGCCCTAATCGAACAGCCTTATGACAGGCCTAGGGAATGGGGACGTACCAGTGTCAATTCGTACATATTCCGTAATCAGGTCAATTACAACAGAACCTTCGGGCTAGACCATGAAATCAATGCTGTAGCAGGTAGCGAGATTAGTAATATTGTAAGCGAACAGTTCTACACCCCACCTTCCTATGGCTTCAATGAGGAGACCCTTACCGTTGGCAGCTATCCGAATGGACCAGGTGGCACGTTCAATCCGATCAAGAACTGGCTAGGTAGCAACCAGACCTTCCGCTATACCAACTCTTTTACGTATCGTACCGAGCGCTTTGTCTCCATGTTTGCGAATGCGGCATATACCTATCAGAATAAGTATACCCTTTCCGGCAGTATTCGAAACGACGCTTCCAACATGATTACCGACGATCCGTCGTACCGTTACGCACCATTTTGGTCTATTGGAGGGTCATATCAGATCGGGCGTGAACAGTTTATGCAACAGTATACCTGGTTGGATCGTTTGAACCTAAGACTTACCTATGGCTATAATGGAAATGTGGATCGTTCCACTTCATTCCGCCCACTAGTGGCTCTTGATAGCAATCCAAACGTATACACTAATGAATATACAGGTAGAATCAGTAGTTATGGCAATCCGACACTCCGTTGGGAACGTACAGCAACCTGGAATGCGGGCGTAGATTATTCGCTATGGCAGGGCAAGCTTTATGGAAAGATTGACGTGTATAAGAAGCAAGGCAAAGACCTCATTGCAGAGCTATCCATTCCGGCAGTCAATGGGACCAATACCCAGAAGCTCAATAATGCAGAGATTACAAACAGCGGTATCGAACTTGAACTGGGCACTACCCTACCATTGCGTGGGTCGGACATTACCTGGCGTGGAAGTTTTAACTTTTCGTATAATCACAACAAGGTCAACAAGTTCTTTGTTGCTAACTATGTTGCCTACGACATGTATGGTTACGGAAAAGATTATAGTGCTTATGTGGAGGGTTATGATGCCAATAGCCTGTGGGTCTTTGAATACGCAGGTATACACGATAAACAACCGATGGTTCACGGTGCTAATGGTGAGCTTTATGATTTTGGAACATGGTCGCCTGGCGATGGGCGTGATTACCTGTTGCATGGCGGGACTCGTGTAGCACCATATACCTTGGGCTTTAGCAACAGTTTCCAGATTTATGACTTTAACCTTTCATTTATTTTGACTGGTAAGTTAGGACATAAGTTTCTCAAACAATCATTCAATTACCCAGATGTTGGGTACGACCGTTTGCTTCCGAACAATAAACTAAGCGAAGTTATGAACGGGGATCCGAACTCAATCGTGCCATTACCTTTGAACGATATCGAACCACGTTACTATTTCTGGGACAGATTCTATTCGTATATGGACTACTTAGTCACCAATGCGTCACACCTCCGCATGCAGGAGGTCAGTGCGAGCTATCGCCTGCCTACCCAAAAGTGGAGTCTTTTAAAACAAAGCAACGCTATGGTATATATACAGGGTAATGACCTATTTACAGTCTTGTTCAACAATACAGGTGAAGACCCAGAATACCGCTTAGGTACGATGAAGCCACGTCCACGTTTTACATTTGGTTTGAAAGTTGGATTTTAATTAATAAGGAAAGATGAAAACTACAATAAAGAACACGAGCAAATTATCCCTAGCTATACTTATTTCCGGCGCATTATCTTTCAGTAGCTGTAATAAGTTTTTGGAGGAAAAACCATCCAAATCTTCCGATTTGGTGGTCACCACAACGGATCAGTTGGACGCGTTGCTCAATAGATACAGCACATTCTATAGCGAAGGAAATCGCACAGCCATATTTAGTACGGATGATTATAATTTCAACAAGCAGATCTATGACGCCCGTCCAGCAACTTTCGCCATGGCAGCAGTAGAGTTTGCGCTATGGGATATTGATTATGTACAAGACGATACGCGTGAAAATTTCTGGAAAAATGAATACAACAAGATTTTCAATGCTAATATGGTGTTGGAAAATCTAAGCCGTGTCAGCGGAAGCCAGGCCGACAAGGACCGTCTGAAAGCTGATGCACACCTGATCCGCGCCTATAGTTACCTTGCCTTAGCAGACACCTATTGTCTTCCCTATACCGAAGCCAACAAAAATGAACTGGGTGTGCCGATCAAACTGACTACCTCATTTGAAGAACCCACTGCACGGGCACCACTACATGCGGTATATGCACAGATCGAATCCGATCTTGCCGAAGCATTGAAAGTAAATGTCCCCCTTGTACAGCAAGGGCGTGCAAGACACTGGCGTGCCAATACTGCCGCTGTAAACGGTTTTGCAGCCCGTTATTACCTGATGCGCAACGACTACAACAAAGCACTAGATTTCGCTAATAAAGCGCTGAGCGAATATAGTACCTTCGTGGACTACAATACCGATATGCGTTATGGTCGTAGCAGTACCGTCAATATCAATACGGGTACACCTGAAGCAAAAACGGTGACCCTGCAGTTCCCGTACACACACGACAATCAAAGTGACTTTACAGATATGCTACAATGGAAGGAGTTTCTCTACTTCCGTATGCTCAATCACGAAAGCTGGTGGTATATACCGAGCCAGGAGCTGATCGATCTATATGACAAGGCCAATGATCTACGTTATGAGTACCACTTTGTCGAAGGCTATTCCTACGACCGTGGCATGACCAAGCCTGCATACGACTGGCCAGGTTATGTCTTTTTCTACAAGGACCGTATACCTTCGGGACCTACCGTTGCCGAGATGACATTGATCAAAGCCGAGTGTCAGGCACGTCTAGACCAAGCATCTGCAGCTATGACCACTGTCAATACCTTGCGTGCCAAGCGTATGAAACCCGGTGCATGGGTCAATCTACAAGCTAGTAGCAAAGACGAAGCAATCAAGAAAGTATTAGAGGAGCGTCGTAGAGAGATGCCTTATACACAGCGTTGGTCCGATATCCGTAGATTCAATAACAACGATTATGCAGGCGATGACGTCTTGTTGAGCCGTAGCTTCTATCCGTACAATGCGTCCACTGTACAGATGGATCAACCAATCAAAACGTATCAATTACCCAAAGATTCCAGACGATTTGCTGTCCCTATCCCTCGGACAGAGATTATCTCGAGTCAAGGGGTAATCGTTCAGAATACCTATTAATCAGAAAAGGGACATCTTAGTGATGTCCCTTTTTATGTTAGAGTAGATTGACTTCATTAATCATCAACTCGAGTTCGTCTTCATTATCCGCGTCGGTTCTGAAGTTTTCAAAAATAAGATTACCTTGCTTGTCGATTAGAAAATTCATTGGAGCTGCTCCACGATTATCCAGATTCCCTTTATCCCTACCTTTCACATCTTCCAGTGGCATAAAGCTATACCCTGTTGATTTCAGGAATGGCAATACATAATCATTCTGCGAGGATACAATATTAATTCCGATATACGCCAGTCTGTCCTTAGAAAACTTACGCACCACATTCTCAAAATGCGGAAACTCACCTCTACACGGGCCACAGCCCGGGTACCAATAGGTAATAAAAGTTACTTTGTCCTTAAAGTCAGACAGGCTATTGCTGCTTCCAGCATAATTTTTAAGATTAAAAGGTGTAGCTACTTTTGCATTTGCCTTCAAGCTGCTTGATATCGCAGCCTGCACAGCAGCTTTATCCTTACCCAATACATTTCCATAGGTCACTAAAGATTCTTTGACAGCAGGAGATGGAGACTTCGTATAGAACTCCATTAAAGTACCAAACGCCTTATCCGTCTGTCCACTCAGATGCAATACCTCCGCTTTACTCACCGGAATGATTTTGAATGCCGAAGAGTATCGCGATACCTTGACCCCATCCAGTATAGCCAACGCCTTATCCCAGTCCTTATTATCCATTGCTTGCTTACATGCTGCAAACTTTAATGCTGTTTCAGCATTCTGTTGCCAATTTTCCTGCTTCGTCATCTCGAAAAGCTCCGTGCCCAATGCTCCTGCTTCGGCATAACGTTGTTGTTTGAGCAACAGGTCATTGTACGCAGACATACCACTTCCAGACCAATTAAACTTTGCTGGTGAGAAATCCTTTTTAAGACGTACGTATATCGCTTCCTTTTCTTGGAGATCCTGCGTCTGATGCGCTAACCAATACAGCGCCTGTGCACCACGTTCGCTGCTGTTGAACTTATCCGCAACAGCAAGACTCAATGCTTTATTTTTGGCCGGATCTACATTCTTGAACGAGCTCGCATAGTAAAACGCATAACTCGCATCCTCTGGATCTATTTCCGTAATCTTCTTTAAGTATGACCTCCCCTTTTCTTCCTCACCCCAGCGAGAGGCATCCGACCATAATGCGGCATATGCTTCTTTTAGGTTCGGATTGATGTCGATCGCTTTCAGCAAATATGTCTTGGCCTTCGGGCTATATTCACGTTCCAATGCGGTTCCTAACGCAAACGGGATGTTGGCGTTTGTAGGCTTCTCCTTCATCCACCCTTCGTACAGGTTAAACAATTCGGGATTTTCTATTCCCATCGCCTTGATCAGCTCCATATGGTATCCCACGCTATCAAAATTATTCTTAACCTTCTTCTGCAGGGCTTTCAACTCTTTAGGCGCCATCTGCTCCGTCTTGCTACCTTCCTGCGCCATTACTGTGTCAAAGGTAGCGTTGCCGACCATAGCGCCCATTAGTGCCAATCCGACAATAGTTAATTTCTGCTTGTTCATCTTTTTAATATTAGTGTTTATTTAAAAATCAGCTGATATTTATAAGACAGTGAACCCCACACTTTGTCTAAGATTTAATTTTGGTACCTGCACTCTGAAAAATTCAATACAAGATATTCGAAGCGTCTTAGGTGGACAATACAAAAAAGGACATCATAGGCATAGGACGTATCGCAATTCGATGAAATCGGGAACCGACTACCATCCTGTAGATCTTCACCCACATAAAACAAAGTCTGCAATTCTTTGGCAGACACCCAAGTCTTCCGGCCGTTGATGTCTACCTCAATAGATTTATACCTAGACGTTTTTACATTAAGCTCATGCTCACTCTTCCCACCAAAATTTCCCTATATCGCTTTTGCGTTCTATCTTTATTTCAACGAATATACATTGAAATAGATTTAGGAATAAAGATAGTCCCTATTTGTAAAAAAACAGGTATACAAAAACAAAACATTTCGCCCGAGTGTATTTATTTAAAACAAACTTTATATATGCTCGCCCTACTACTATCTTTTTTGCTTATCATCCTAGGCATTCTCCCCTTTATACAACATCAACATTGGATCTTCCGCGTACCCGAGTTCCTAAAGCTACAGATCCTTATTCTACAATTGATTGCCTTTGTCCTGCTATTCATTTTTAACACGAGAGACCTACTCTTCTGGCTGGTACAATCTGTACAACTGCTGTTGATTCTCTATCATATGTATATCTTGTCACGGTATACTAAATTCTGGCGAACACCAGCAATTCAAAAATCAGCTTCCGCTTCAGATCATATTAAAATTATCTCATGTAATGTATATCAGGATAATCTAGAGTACGCTCGTTTTATAACACTCGTTCAAAAAGAAAAGCCTGACATTGTGTTTACGATGGAAAGTGATAACCGCTGGGAACAGGCACTGCGTCTGCTAGAGAACGACTACCCCAATACCCAAAAAGTCACATTAGACAATACCTACGGAATGCACTTCTACACCCATCTCCAGGTGATAAAGATTCAGACACATTATTTTGTAGCCGATGATATCCCTAGTATTGAAGTCGAACTTGAGACTAAGGATGGGCATCGCTTTATCTTTTTTGGTATACATCCGCCACCACCGAGTCCCACCGAAGAAGAGAACTCAAAAGAGCGTGACGGTGACCTTCTGAGTGTAGCCAAGCGCGTACGTCACTATACATTACCTGTAGTAGTTGCTGGAGACTTTAACAATGTAGCCTGGGCAAAGAGCTCCATCCTTTTCAGAAAAACAAGCCAGCTTATCGATGCACGCATCGGCCGAGGAATACTCTCTACTTTCCATGCTAAGTACTGGTTCTTTCGAGTTCCACTGGATCTACTATTCCATAGTGCTCAGGTATTCATCGACCGATTGACGATTCTCCCAGATATAGGGTCAGACCATTTTCCTGTATCCTGCACCTTCCATATCGACCGGCAGTCTGATGATCAGGAAGAGCGTGTCGAAAATCTAGATAAAGACGAGATGCAGGACGTAAATGAACTGATCCAAGAAGGTAAAGAGGAAGAAAGCGATAATAGATAGTATCAGACGTCAGTAAAGCTATTACAATCTGATAAGCTAATCGCCACATAGCGACAGTAAATAGCTTATCAAGATCTACAGTGAGTGGCTATTTTCCATCAGATAATCCATCGAGCCTCCTTTACCGTTGTAATAAAACAAAATGTTCTAAATCATACCTATCTTTAATCTAAAAAATATAGCCGATAACAGGGGTTGTCTTTATCTCCAAAGATTCTTAATATTGGAGTCTATTTCAATTTATATGTATATAAAACAGTTCTCCATCTGCTTAGGCGCTTTTTTGATCAGTGCTTGCAATCAAACAAACAACAATTCCAAGCAGAATACGGTCGATACGGTAGCAATTACTACTCGCGACGAAGTGTCTAATCCGAAAGACGTACAAAAAGAAAATACGACAGACCAATCCCATGATCAGGGAGAAGAATGGCTGAAGAACATCTTCAAGACCAAAAGCTCGGACAAATATTTTCCGGACTATAATGTAGAAGAAAAGCTATGTACCAAGCGTTTTCAGGAATTTATAGCCGACTCTGGAGAACTGTACGGTCCTTCAAACCTGACTGATGAAGAGTATCCGGCGGTAGAAAAAAAATACAAAGAAAAATGGGGCAAGATCTATCCCATCGAGGAGCGTGAGATGTGGTTATTTGGAAGAGGCAATGGCGATATCGGAGAGCTACAGCAGTTAACGGTCAGTAAACTTAAAGACGGGCTTTATCGTGTATTCATTGACTATGGCCATGGGATTAAGACCGAAAATGAAGTAACACTGATGCAGGAAAACGGAAGTTACAAAATTGATTACTGCAAGACAGAATTTTTGGATTAGGTGTAGTGTGTTGCTATAGGTTTGACCACGACATTACTTTAGATTGCTTCATTCTTCCCAATGACAGGTTACCTACGGTGAGCTCGCAAGCTCGGTTTGTAAACTATATCGTATGCCGGCTGCGGTGTAGAGCCCGCTCCGAATATCGTAGCATCTAAAAGCTATACACTGGAACATCTTCATTATTCCTTTGTCCTCCATGCCGGACCGGCGTGACACTTGGTATCGGCCAAGTGTCCAACCGAACCCTGTGAGCTCATGGATTCATTTAACATCAAATCATTATATCCATAACCCTTGTCGCTCGAACCTTTAGCTTCGCTGAGCTCGTAGACTCGGTTTGACTGTACTGTAGTGCTTCCGTCTGCTATTGTCAAAAGCTTCCCAGGCGACATTAAATTAGATTGTAAGGAAGTACTAGCACTACCACGATAAAATGGCATAGATTACGCAAGGCATGAAGAATTGCAACTCGCAAAGACGGATACTTTCAGAACCTCAACAGCACCACCTCTTTAACAGCCCCCTACAATACCCCTTCTTTCAATTGAATTTTGATGAACGCCATTTTCTGCGTTTTACCCGATGCGGAGGCCGAATTAAGTGGGTACACTGCTGCATAAAACGTATTCTGATCTGCCCAGAATGCCTTTTTATCATCTGCGATCTTGAAGTTGGTAAAGTTGACATACAACAGATTCCGCTGTCCTTTCTCCTGCGCCACATACTTGCAGACCACAAAATCACTACCCACACTAGAATTGGAAGTCACCCACGAGAGACGGTCCTTAGTAGGGAGAATCTGCGGATAGCCTACTGCATAGATGTCGCACTTAGCTCCATTAGCAGGATCATAAAATGTGTAATAATCTTCATTTGCCGCGTCCGAACTCTCCTGAAACAGTTCTAGGTTTAGAAACTTCGACTGCGCGATATACGCATTGTAAAATATCCCTTCTTCATCAGAATTATTTTCATACTGGGCGATGACATGCTCCTGACCACCATCTATATATATCCACTTGTTATTATTCAACTTAACATTCGGATTCTTCACCATGACTTCATCTATTCTGCCTTTAGAAGCTTTTACATAATCCTGCTCCGAGACCTCGATTATAGATCCATATTTATCGAATGACTTATTCTTAAAATCGTCTACTGCCTTGTACGTACTACTCCTGATCTCGTCCAATTTCACTCCTTTTAGCGTCAGGTCAAACGAAGCGGTAAACTCCGATTTCAGCACATAAGCTTCAATACTATTCGAGATATTATTTTCAATGCTAAAATGTATCGCATAAAAGTCTCCGGACTCTTCAAAACCATAGTAATTATCCAGGTTGTGACGCGCCACCTTCAGGGAAGACGAATCCTTGCTCGGTGCTACAAAAAAATGCACCGAGTCCAGTTTGGTAAATAGCTGAAAAGGCACCTCCTGCACATTGTCTACGCCTTTTATTTTTTTAAAGTCGGCAAAGGTGACCGTTTTCTGGACAGCCGCTGTCTCCACCTTCTTCGTTTCCGTTTTTTTATCCTGTGAATTACATGCCGTCAAGGTGCCTAGAGCAGCAGCCAAAATGAACATTTTATTTAGAGCCTTCATGCGTATATTTACTAGTTTGCCCGAAGATATCAGTAATCCAACAATCCCACAACAAAACAACTCCATTTACCCAATAATTGGCTGAAAACAGGGATATACATTGTTAATCCGGCAGCGTATCTCTTGAGGTAGTATACACCATCCCGCGCAGCTCATCCTCCTTCATATTATCCAATGCATATTGTATCCGTACTATTACAGGATGTCCCAATGCTTCTTTATACCCCCTATCATTAAGGTTATAGCGATATTTTGCGATACTGATGATCTGCTCCGGGTACCAATAAATATCAGTATCTGTAATTCGGTTATTCGATGTCAGTACATTATAGCCCTTATTCTTTAGGAGACGTAAAATCTCGTGCGTAATCTTTTCAAACTGTATCATAAGACCTCCCAATGCTATTTTTTCTTTTTATCGAAGAAATTGAATGTCGTTTCTTTGGAACCGGAACCTTTCTCCTTTTGGTAAGATGATTGCTTTTTCTCGGTTGTACTCTTTGTTTTTTTCTGATCTCTACTCATGATATTATGAATTAGTTATTCTGTTAAAAAAAATGTAATAATACAGAGGGTTTTCGACGTTTCTAGACGACAATTCACTGTTTGGGGACCAGGCGTATAAAACGATTCGTCTGACATAAGGAACAAATCTGCTCGTGGGGGATTAAGTTTATCTGCAGTTTGTCTTCCGTAAATATACCATTAAATATCTGACAATCAAAACAAAAATGCGACAGACTTTCGCCTGCCGCATCGAAGGTAAAAAAAATGAAATGAACAAATTATCTTGCTACGCGAACATTCGTTGCGTTGATTCCTTTTTTCCCGTTTTCTACATCAAATGTTACGTTATCATTTTCACGTATATGACTTACTAAACCTGTCGAGTGTACGAAAACATCATCACCACCGTTTGATGGGGTAATAAAACCGAAACCTTTTGTCTCGTTAAAGAACTTTACTATTCCTTCTTGCATTGTATTAACTATTATTGATAAAAAATTATTTGACTATTTGCTTATCGGCATTTAAAAACCGATTTAAAATCTATTATTTCATTTCTCAAACACTTCAATCGTGGTTCGTAAGCCCTCGATTAAGCTTGAATAAATGGAAGTACATGCTATACCAAAAAATTGCTGGTATACACAATGTGTCACATGTTAGCAGAAATATATGGGGGAATTAAAAATATTGATTCAATACCACTCAGCAAATGCTGTACATATCATTGATAACCTTAAAATGGCATCTGAGAAAGCTGGACTGAAAGAAGTGAAGAGTTAACTTAACGAAGTCAGAAAGAGCGTAGGCAGGGCCTTATAATAACACAAAGGTAGGGTTAATTTTTGTAAAAACAAGCAAATCAATATATTTCCAAAAAAATATCTACCTTTATTATCGCAACCACCATTACTGTAACAGCAGTTGCGATAATTAAAGATCAACTCACGGATGAAATTTTATAATAGAGAAAGCGAACTTTTACAACTTCAAAAGATTGAAGACCGCTCTACGCATGTAGCGCAGATGACTTTCATGGTCGGCAGAAGACGTATCGGTAAGACCAGTCTCCTACTCAAAGCCCACGAAGATAGTCCACATATCTATCTCTTTGTTGCCAAAAAGAGCGAAGCATTACTCTGTTTAGAATTCACAGAAGTTGTAAAACAAAGCCTAGGAGTCTCCTTCTTTGGTGAAATAAAGACATTTAAAGATTTGTTTGGATGGTTGATGGACCTATCAAAAAAGCAACACTTTACGGTTATCATCGACGAATTCCAAGAGTTCACTTCAATCAATAGCTCGGTATTCTCCGATATGCAGAAGTTATGGGATCTTAATAAGTCTGAAAGTAGAATAAACTTGATACTATGTGGCTCTGTCTACTCTTTGATGCTAAAGATCTTTGAAGGTGCAAAAGAGCCCCTCTTTGGAAGGGCCAACAACCGTATTTTACTCAAATCTTTTGACATTGCCACTTTAAAAGAAATTCTTCAGGACTACTACCCGCAGTACACGAGCGAAGATCTTTTAGCTTTCTATATGATAACCGGTGGGGTCGCCAAATATGTTGAACTGCTCGTAGCAGCGAATGCATTTACCCAAACGGATATACTAGACGCCCTATTATCAGAAAACTCTCTCTTTTTAGATGAGGGTCGAAATGTACTTATCGAGGAGTTCGGTAAAGATTATGGCAATTACTTTTCTATCCTATCCCTCATTGTGTCGGGCAGAACCGCAAGAGCCGAAATCGAATCTATTCTAGAAATACAGGTTGGAGGTTTCCTTGATCGGTTAGAGAACGAATATGGCCTGATAAAACGTGTTCGTCCTGTATTATCCAAACCCAATAGCCGCAGCGTTAAATATAGTATCGAAGATAACTTTTTGAGTTTTTGGTTTCGGTTTATATACAAGAACCGTAGTGCTGTAGAGGCCAATAATCTGGGCTACATCAGGCAGATCGTAGACCGCGATTACGCAACCTATTCGGGCAAAATACTTGAGAAATACTTTATCGAAAAGTTTAAAGCAGAAAAGAGATATAATCTAATCGGCACCTATTGGGAAAAACAAAACCAAAATGAAATCGATATCGTAGCGCTCAATGACTTGGATAAAGTCGTTTTATTTGCAGAAGTAAAGCGCAACGCCGAAAAAATCGACCTCGACACCTTAAAACAAAAAGCACAGGCGCTCTGCACCGAACTAAAAAAATACAAACAGCATTTCACAGTCTACTCCCTAGACGACATGTAGTAAATCCTAGCAGACACCGATCGGCCGGGGCTACTTGCAAAAAAAATCGGCTCTCGATCATTCGAGGGCCGATTTTTCTCTTGTATGAATACACAAGACCAATAAGCCTAATTATGTTCAGTCCAGTAAACAAAAAACACAAATTTTGTTTACTACACTAAACATTTTTTAACTATTTTTGTTTAATATAATAAACAAATTGCATTATTAGCTAAAAGGAGAAAAGATTAGAATGGAAGATTTAATACAACAATTTCAACAACGTCTGCGGTATATCAAGACAGATTTTGTACGCCATATTATCAACGAAATAAACTGGGATGCTCGCTTAATAGGTATTAAAGGGGCTAGAGGTATCGGAAAAACTACTTTAATCTTACAGTACATAAAATTAAATCTGATGGACCAACTAGACAAAGTACTCTACGTCAGTCTTGATACAGTCTGGTTCAATACACACACGCTCTTCGAGTTGGTCAAAAATTTTGATCAAAAAGGTGGAAAAATACTTTTCTTGGATGAAGTTCACAAATACGAAGGCTGGGCACAGCTTTTAAAAAACTTCTATGATGACTATCCCGAGATGAAGATCGTATTTACAGGGTCCTCCCTACTTGAAATCCTTAATGCCCGTGCCGATCTAAGCCGAAGAGCCGTAATCTATAAAATGCAAGGTTTTTCTTTCCGTGAATTTCTCTCTTTAGAAACGAAACAAACATTGCCTATATATACCTTGGATCAAATCCTTAGGGAACATTTGACACTTTCTCACGAAATAACGACAGACATTCGCCCCTTTCAATATTTTGAAAATTACTTGACCTATGGATATTATCCCTACTACCAAGAGCAACTGGATCTGTACAATTTACGTCTCACCGAGGTAATCAACATGATTCTAGAAATCGAACTTCCTCTTTTACGAAATGTAGATATTGCCTATATCAGTAAGATAAAACAATTACTACTCATTATAGCTGAGTCTGTGCCATTTTCACCTAATATTGCTAAATTAAGTGAAAAGATGGGAATCAATCGCTCTACTTTACTTTCCTATATACACTATCTCGATGAAATCGGACTTACACGAAATATCTTTAAAGTAGGAGAAGGTATTAGTATATTGCAAAAACCTTCTAAAATGTACTTAGAAAACACCAATCTAGCATTCCTGTTGGCACGGGAAAATGCAAGCAAGGGCACGCTAAGAGAAACCTTCTTTGCGAATCAACTGATCTATAAACATCGCTTAAACTATACCGACAAAGGAGATTTTATGGTAGACGAAAAATACACATTCGAGATTGGAGGGAAAGACAAATCAGATAAGCAGATCCAAGGCCTAAACAATGCCTATGTCGTCGCTGATGATATCGAGTTTGGTTTTCAGAACAAGATTCCATTATGGCTTTTTGGATTTATGTACTAAATAAAATACAGCAATTGTCATTACTGCAACCACAATTGCGATAAATAAAATTAAACCTTAACATGCCCCGATTGATCCGGGGCATGTTATCACTTCCGCCAGCACAGCCTGTATATCAGCAATATCATAGAGATGATTACCAATAGCCAAGGCCACACAGATAGCGGATAGCTATCTTTCTTGCTGCTCGTCAGACTCTCTGTCTTGTTATTTTCCGTACCGATACTGTCGTAGCTATGATCTACTGTTGTAGTTTGGCGCTTTAACGCGCGCTGTTCGCCATAGGCTATCTGCCCCGAGCGGCTCCAAAGACCGAGATCGGGATGAAAGAAGAAGCTGCTATCTCCCTTGTAGTGCCAATAGCGGTAGCTGCTGTCGTTACTATTGAACTGCATCCAAGAAGTAATAGATTCCACACGGCTTTGCGCCTGCCTGTCTTCCTGCAGCCGCTCACTTTTTTCTTTATTTACTTTGCATCCGAAACATACCGTGAGGAGCAGGAAATATAATATTTTGTTTTTCATAGCTGAATAAATTTATAGAAAGGTTGTCCTCCATGCTGGACAGGCGTGACACTTTTGACCGCAAAAGTGTCCAAAACTCGTCGCTCGAACCTTTTGACTGTATTGTAGTGCCTCCCACTACTAATGTCAAAAGCTTCACAGGCGACATTGTTCGAATTTGTAAAGAATTTGCTCAGACTCCTTATTTATTACTAGTCACTGACCACTCAGTCTAACTACTAAATACTAATATCTAAATACTATCAATCAATCCACTCCGCATAGCTATACACCGTCCGCTGATGTCTTCTGCGGGATTCTACCCTATCGTTGCTATTGCCTTCGATAGTCCGTATGTACGATCCCTGCTTTTCTTTGATCAGCCCGACATGATGGATTCGCTTTAGCTTAGCGCTGTAGATGCTAAAGAGATCTGCTGGTTTTATCTTATCGGTGTCCTTGTAGCTTCTCGCCCTTGGGAACAATACCGGAGACCATGGGTTACGGGGCTGTGCAAAGCCTGCCTTCCCATAAACCCACGAGACAAAGGCAGCACACCATTCGTTCCCAGGGCCTAGGTCGGTGTAGTGGAGATATTGTTCGATACGAGGGCCGTCGTTGTTGCCCGTAGCTTCTTTTACTCCTAGTTCTGCTGAAGCAATGGTAATTATAAGGCTTCTTTTGTCCTCATTGGCGGACTGCCTAGGCACTTTCCCTTGATAGAAAGTGCCGCAAAGATCAAGACTGTTTATCCTATGTTCATCACGGCTTCGTAAAGCTACACCGGCGGGTCCCAAGGTCGCCTGCCCTCGTATCCCTCCCTTCGACTGGGACTCCTGACCTAATGCAAAATGTACAGAATTGCAATCTGTAGCTTTACGGCCTTTGACTTCATATGCTAAAAGGTCGTTCAACGACCTAGGGCCATAATTAAGAGAAGCATGTTCTGTAAATTTTCTTCCTTTATCGCCTACAAAATTTTTGACGATTGTACTGGGATGCACGGACTTTGTGTCAAAAGTTTTAAGCGATGAGTTTAGCTTCGCTGAGCTACACTTCGTTCCGGTTTTTGCATACTTTTTAGCGGAAAAAAAGTATGTCCTCGTCATGGAAAATGACGGATGGGTATTGGAGGGAATAGAGAGGGCTAGAAAACTACTTCTACTCCCTTTAACACTGCAAACAGCAGCAAGAAGAAAACTGAGAAATAAAGAATACATTGTTGCCATGATGTCAATTGATTAAAATGTGAAAGAAAATCCTTGCGAAAGACTTTAAAGGGTTGCCATAATAGCTCCTGCAACCAGAGGCTGCACAGTACGGCAGCGAGGCTGACCAGGAGTCCAAACAGGGCTATCGTGAGGATACCGATGTCGAGTATCCCTGCTGTCGGGTCTACCCAAACGAGTACTTTTCCTATTAAAGTAAATAATAATGTAAATATTACTAACCGACTGATTAAGTATGTTTTTAAATTCGAAAGGATAATATTTTGTCCTAACCTCCACCCTTGCTTGGAAGCCGGTAATCTGTGTGTAAGTGTTGCCATTTTTTTTAGTATTTAGTAGTTAGTATTTAGATGTTAGTATTTAGTAGTTAGATATTAGTATTTAGATATTAGGAAGGGCCCGAAGGCCCGTTCCGTTAGACTACCTATAAGTTAATCTGGGGTCGAATCCTCACCATAGTCTTTGATTTCTACGGTCTTTTTGCCGGGGGTATCGGTCAACGTAATTCGGTACTTGGAATTTTCGTAATCGGGGTTGTCCTCGGTCATGGTATACTTCCATTGTGTACTTGTGCTGTCAGCGGGTGTCACTGTGGCTATTCCACTCTCGATGACCGCATCATTGGGCCCCAGCACTTCTACTTTGACATCGACGACCTTAAGCACGTCTTTGATCAATAAGGAAATAGTCTCGCCGGTATTACCTTTGTATTCGGTATCATCCAATAGTGCTACATAGGGCTTTACGAGATAGTCTCTAAAGGCTACGTTGTAGGCCGTCTGATTGATGTTTGCTTTTGCCTGATAGGCTTCTTTAAGCTGCGGATCCTGTATCGCTGCTTTGGCATACAGTGCCGCTCTAGTGAACTTGTTCATGACCGCCCGCTGATCGCTGGTATACTCGCGATTGGCCTTTTGCCTAGCTCTTTTGGCTATGATGGTCTGATCGCCTTTTAATCGAAACACGAGGTTTCGTCCTACTCTACCTGATGTGCCCTGCATGATCAGGTTGTCTTTTGATTTTGCCATTTTTTTAAAATTTATTGACGTTTATAATTCTGTTTGTGCAAGCTTGCTACCGGGGCGCCTTCCGACCTGCTTACGAAACAAAGGTTTAAACAAAAAATGATAAAACAATGGTTGTTAGCCTGTTGTGACGATATAGGATGAAAAAGGAAGGAATAGGAAGGGAAAGGAAGTGCATCTCTTGTCTTCGGTGCCAGACGGGCACCTAGTTTCCTTCGGAGATTGCTCCGCAATTTTGACCGCAAAAGTAGCAAAACTCGCCACTGGAATCTTTTTGCTGTATGGCAGTGCATCCCATTTCAGTTGCAAAAAAATTCGAAGGTGGCAATTCTGCTGAATGTAGGGATAGATGTTAGTATTGAGTAGTTAGATATTAGTATTTAGATGGGAGATATGAGATATCATTGTCTTAAACATGTGTCGCTGTTGTGTCAAACATGTGTGGTTATTGTGTCAAACATGTGTCGTTGTTGTGTGGCGCTTGTTTGTTTTATGTTTGCTTTATGTTCTTTTTAGGGGTGTTTGCGGTTCATAGAAGGCGCATAGAAGGTTCAGAGAATGTGTGGAGGGGAGTTAGATTTTAGTATTTAGTAGTTAGTAGTTAGATTAGAGATGTGAGATATGAGATGTGAGATATGAGATGTTAGACTTGGGGTTCGGGTTTGCGTTTGTGTTTTTTGATGGCTTTGAGGATTTCGTCGGTGAGGTAGTAATCTTTGGAATCGAGCTCATAGGAGGTGAATAGCTTTTTGAGGCGATAGAATTTGGTATCGGCAACTTTGAAAATATCTTTGAGGTCTGAGTTGTCAATGATCATCTTCTGTAGGGCTTCTTTGTCGGTGGGGGTCAATACCGAAATCAGCTTTACGATAAGCTGGTTCTGTTTTTTGGTCAACTTCAATCCTTTCTTGTTCTGCTGAATCAATACTTTGATTAACTGTTCCATAAAGCTTAGTGTCTAGGTTGTCCTACGCTGTTTTGTCCTGATAATGTTTTAGCTGCACCAGCATTTCTTCGAGTAGCTTCCGTACGTTGATAATGGTATACCGGTCCAGTTGGCTGTACTTTTTACGCAGGCTTTCGTACGATAGATTGTCCTGTGCATTTGTTCTGAAGCTTGCCTGCAGAAAATAAAAATAAGGTTTTAGCTGCTGCTCGGCGAGTATACCTGTATCGCGGGCGAGGCGCAACAACAAGAGCATCTGTCGTGCTGTAAGCCCTATACTACACTTTGCTCTGCCGGTGGGCATCAGTTCGGCAAAACCACTTAACCATTGCCTATAGAATGCTATCTGGTCAAGGTAAAAGCCCTCGTAGGCCGTGTGATTAATACCTGAGTGTTCTATTGCCTGCTGCAGTTCTATGCGTGCGTCAACCTGCTCCTGCATATCCGAACAGAAGTGGTCCAGCGCGGTCACAAACTCCATAATCTGCTTATTAAAAGCTAATAATACGGCACGCCTCTCTTTTATGCCAGCTTCATTCTGAAGTTCTAAAAATTTCGACCAAATGCTTTCGAATTGGCACTGAAGTGCTGTAATTGTCATTTCTATCTGTATCTAATTGTTCTCGTATTCAGTGCATTCATTACCCTATCCTTATACGTACGTCCTACCGGCACAGCCGTGCAGGTCGAGTTGCGTAGGGTTATCATCTCGCACTTACTATCTACACTCCCTATATTCTTGAATGCCAGTATAAAACCGCGATGTACACGGATAAAGTGTTCTGTAGGTAGTAGCTTTTCAAATTCGACCAGTGGCAAATTAACCCTATGGGTGCCGTCGGTATGTGTTATCAAAGACTCATCGGAATCCGCTTCTATACATTCGATATCGATCAATTGAAGGTTCAGCGCGCCGCCTCCAAAGAGCTTAAACATAACGTATTCTTCCAAGCCGAGCGGTACTACCTCACAACCACCTGCGCCTGCTCGATTTGTAGCCATCCTCTGCCATACCCGATCTATCGCTGTATGAAAATGCTCTGGCTTGACAGGCTTGGTGAGGTAGAATGCTATACCCAACTGAAAAAGCGCTGCGCCATATTCAACGTCTGCTGAACAGCAGATTACCTCTACCCGACCGACCAATAGGCTCATCAGTTCCAATCCATGGATAAAGGGCATGTGCATATCCACAAAGACCAGCTCCACATGATACTTCTCTATGAGTGCAAGTACTTGACGGGCATCCTGTGTACCCCCTGCATAAAGTAGGTCGTGCCTTTGTTTTATCAATGATTTCAAGGTATTGATGCCCTCTATCTCATCATCTACGACCAAACATTTCAATCTTTTCATATGTGTACATATTACGCATTATCATAAGTTACTGAATTATAATCACATGCACTACCCTTGGTCTATCCTTAATCCAGTATAATACCAATCGTCGGCCATCTCCAAAGCTTCGAAGTGGTAGCGTCCCGGAAATGCAATTTCCAATCTGGAGCGTAAGTTTTTATGTCCTGTCCCCAGCGAACTCAGACCGACCTTCGCTCTATCGATTTTGTTGGTGCATTCAAACAGCAGCATATCGTCCGTAATCAACAGCCTTATCTCCATAGGGTATTGCGCATCGGTATATACTCCATATTTGAAGGCATTCTCGACCAATGTGATTAGCGACACCGGCACGATTTTGTGCGATAGCGACATACCTTGCACCGTATAGTCGATATAGGTATTTTCAAAACGGCTCCGTTCCAATGCGATGTAGCATTCCAAGGCCTCCACTTCCTTATACAGTAACACCTTCTTTTTACCTTCCTCGGAGGCAGACAAGGTATACTTCATCAAATCAGCTAGACTATCCATATCCTTTGCTACTTCTGGAAGTACCGTCTGCGTCCTGCTGCGCATACCCGAGAGCACATTGAATAGAAAATACGGACTCAACTGTACCGTACGCAAAGCAAACTCCATCTCCTTGGCCTCTATTTCTTTTTCATAACGTAGCAGCTCCTGTTCCCGCCTTAAACGATCATTGACACGCGACTTGATGTGAAAGAGCAAGCCCCCCGCCATAATCCATACCCCAATGTAATTGGCAAACATGGTCCAGTAGTACTGTTCGCGTTTGGTAGAGAATAGCTCTTCCTTGAGCTCGATCCACCCCCTCCCCATATAGTGTACACCTTCGGTAAGCACGACATAGAGTATAATGATGAGCACGATAGACTTCCAGACCATTTTTTTCAAAAAAACAACGTACAATATCGCCAGACATCCGTTGAAAACGACGAGTAGAATAAGCCAGGCCAGTAACTGGCTGAGCCAACCCGTTTCTGGGTGCACCTTACTGTTGATGAGCAACATCAGAAGCATATATAATGGCCAACAAATCAACTGAACCCTAATGCTCTCCTGTAAGAAGATTTTAGTAAGCATAGGTTAAAATTTTGTTTAGTAGCTCTAATATACAAAAACTTCTGATGCTTAATAAATTACGGCGAACCTCCGTAGCCTGTCAACCGTAGCGTGTCAATTTTTTCCTGAGCGATTGAGAACTTTACTAAATCCCGTTTGCGGTACAAGTCACAAATGCCATCACTCCTGTAGTATATACCATATTGCATCGGGTCGTCATAAGGTTCCTTTTCCAGTGTATACCACTCGCCACACCTGTACTGTGCATCCGGCCTTATCTTCTGGAGGAACGGCCAGTTCGTCCATTGCTCTGGCCAGTGCACTAAATAGCTTCCAAACCAACCGTATAGCCTATATAGCACCGATCGAGCAAAGAGTGTCCGATTAGAATGAGCTACTGGCGCTATAGTAGGCATGCTCTCTATGCTAATGGTATTCTCCCCCCGAACGGCCAGCATGGGGTAGATCGGTAATTTTAGCGCATGTGCTACGCTGATCGCTCCGCGTGGGACCTCAATCTCGCAGCCCAAAAACTCGACCTGCTCCAATAGATGTCTTTTGCCATATTTTATCCCCTCCAGCCCATCGACATATACCAATAGATGATGTCCCCGGGCGCTAAGCTCGTACATCTTACGGAGCGATGCGCGATCGGTGGCATTGATCAGGGTAAACCGGCCTTTGCGCCTAGCTCGGCCCAGCAGTTTTTCCAGCCCTGTGTTACGCTGCTCCCATTCGTTGTACACCTTGTCTCCCACCAGGAGTGCAAAGGGTTCTCTCGCTCTTAGGAGAAGGTAGTTGATCAACTGATAGGCGCCAAAGTGGTAAGTGCATATCATGCCTGTCTGCGCTCTGATTTTTTGTAGAAACCCCTTCCATCCCCTTATCTTATAGGGGTACGTCCCTGCAAACAGCTTGAGGTCCCAAGTATCCATCTTGAGCTGCCAGAGGCTATCCCTAAATATCTTTCGGTGCGCCCGGTAGTCCAATTCTGGAAAAAAGAAAGCCATATTCGCGCTCATATCGGTAAGGCGATTCACGATGGTTTGATTCCAATCTATACCTTCCTTATAGAGTCTGTCATGGAGCCGCTGTAGCTCCTTTGTGTAATCTTGTACGGTATCCATATCGTTAACTTTTTTATCGTTACGGAGACTTTCCACAATCCTGGTCAGCCCCCGTAACTGTAGATTACCAATACCAATGTATGCCCGGCAAGAAGACATCACATGGGCTCGACTTACTTTGTGCCATTACCTGCGCGGCTACAATTGCTGTGGTATACGCCACTGTCTTGACACGCTGTATTCTTTTCTTTTTCAACGGTGTGCTATGCACGGTTACTTTTCTTTTTGTTTTCATCGTTTTTGTTCATTTAATAAAACCTTAAATGGGGCCCCAAAAACACATGCATCATACCCCAAACGTATCCAACAAAAAATAAAATGAAGTAAAAAAAGGTAGACAACCCTCCTAGGGGATGAATGGTAGTCGACAGGAGACGAATGAAAATTGTCCCCTGATGTCACGGCGCAAAAGCTACCGTATCCTTCGTGGGTAAAGAAATCGCTATGATAGATAAACCTGCATGTCACCCCTGTCACTTGACAGCCTTCTTTACATGGGGGTTCTTTGTATCAAAAATCATTAAACACATACCAAACCAACAGCTTATGATACCTAGTTTTATCGCCCATTTCGGTGATCTGTACCCCGGCAGCAAAGCCGAAACCCGCCTACCCAGAGGCCTCTCGTACGCGATAGGCTATGGCGAGAGCCGCACCTGGCATGCGCAGCAGGACTGGTGCAACATCCAATGGCACAATGCCAAGCATGTATACCTGTACAGCATTGAGATCGAGACCCAGCGGCAGCTGCAAATCCCCGTCACGATCAGCTATCCCGATATACACTGGCAGTATATGCTCAAGGGAGCTTATAGCCTATGGGATACCTATCGGGGTATCCCTGTGCTGAACGAAGGGCACAAACACCTCATCCGTGGTGAGCAGGGCCATTATACCATGGAGGTAGCCAAAGGGCGCCACTGGATCGTAGGTTTCAATGTCGCTGCGCGCTGGCTCGAGCGCTATCCCGAGCACCTCGCTGTAGGGACAGACCGTGTGCCCCATGTATTAGCCCCCGATAGACTCTATCACTCTACCCCTATACCGATCATCGACCTGGACCGTGCCGAGCTGTACTACCTCTTAGGTCTTAGTCCCGGCCGGCATATCCTACAGGACAGCCAGATCTACCTTCCGATCGCTAAGCTGGTCGAACAGATGCAGACCTTGGATGATGCGACCTTATCACCGATCCAGAACAAGATACAGGCTGTAAAGTACTATATCCAACAATGTATCGCTACCCATCAACAGGTACCCGCTATCAGCGCGCTAGCCAATCATTTCTGCATCGAAAAGAATTATCTAGGACGTATGTACCGCATCACTGAAAACGAAAATCTCGTGTACTATATCTACCGGTTGAAACAGGAACGTGCCGCAGAACTGTTATTGAACAAAGTAGCCATCAGCAGCATCGTCGAGCAATTGGGTTATAGTGACAGTGCAGCCTTCCGTAAAGCTTTTAAGAAATACCATGGCGTGTATCCCAGTGCTTATATCCACACCAAACACTAGCTCAATATAATTATCATATCCACCACTATCATAACGACTTTTGAACTATGAATCAACAAATACTATATATAGGAAACTACTAGAGACACTCAATAATCCAGATTAGTATTTCCTCCATCTTCCTTCTATAGTCACTGGCATTACCGCGAAAGTTATTGATCAGAAAAGAGAAGGCCAGATTATTTCCCTTCTTTGTTTTCAGATAACCGCTCAACCCAAGGTGATCAGCCAGCGTACCTGTTTTAGCCCAAATATTAGCTTCATACCCCACATATAGTCCCTGCAGTGTCCCCTGGTTACCATGAGGCAATATTCTTTTGACCCGTTCAAAATCCTTACCCTTATAGATTACTGTCAGCAATTTTACAAATTCCTCTGGAGATATCAGGTTGCCCCGGCTCAGTCCGCTCCCATCTACCCATTTTCCCTGATCGAGGATTCCATCAAATAGATCTTCCCGTAACTTGCTAATAGTTCCGAAATCAGCAAATGCCCCATATCTTATCTTTCCGGCCATAAGCATCATCTGCTCGGCAAAGAAGTTATCGCTGCGCTTCATCAACTTAGCAAACAACGTATCCGTCGCCACAGTATACACTGGAGAAAATATCAGATTGTCCGGTTTATTGTGGACGATTGACATACGAACCTTGGAATTGGTTCGCCCTAACGTATCACTTAGAAGCATATAAGCCAAGGTATCGTTATCAAGCCTGGTAAATGGCCTTATCCAGCTATTTCGATTACTATTCTTTTGCACCTTGTAACTATTACTGGTCTCTGCACGCAATACACTACTATATGCTGCACGCAGGTCATCATCCTTAGGTGGCTCGATCAGGTTATTAAAAAAAGAGGGAATAGCTTTAAAATTATTACCTTCCTTATAAAACCGGACCATGTTATTGTATATGGGCATCACACTACGCTCCGGCGAATAGGTCTCCTGCCAGGTCCCCCAAGACCATCCTGAGCCAAACCGTCCAAAAGCGGTATTTTCTGGCAGGACAAGCTGTAAGCTTTTGTGTGAGTTTTTAAGCAGTTCAAAAACACGCTGCTCCGGGAATTCATCATTTAAAAACGTAGGATCTCCATTGGGTTCAAGATAGATATGCTTATCGTCTTCTGCGATACTCCAGCCTGGAATACTGTCACCGAATGTCTGCAGGCCAGCGTACATCGTCCATAATTTCGTATTGCTTGCCGGGATAAAAAAACGATTGGAATTTAAACTGTAAAGCGTAGTACCTTTGTCCATATCCATAATTTTCAATCCATAATTGGCCCTATTCAGCAAAGAATCCTGCCCCATAGCATATAGCCAGTCGGTACGCTTTTTGACAGCGCAGCTCTGCATGATCGACAAGCAGAGCATAACGATGACGTAAGAGACGAAATTGCGCATATTATTTCAGTTTACGGTTTAGAAAATCTACGGTAGCTTCCTTTACCTTCAGCAGGTTTTCAAATAATTGCCAATGGTGGTTTTCATCGGGGAGCACCAGCACTTCCACGTCCACGTTTTGCTTTTTGAGTCTATTGTATAAATCTATACTCTGCGAAAATGCCACATTCTGGTCGTCATCACCATGTACGATCAGCACTGGGGACCGCCAGGAGTCTACCCACTTTGAAGGCGAGGATTCCCAGTTGAGCTGTGTTGCTAACTCAAAATCTGGCGCATATTGAGCCGGATTCTGTTTGCGTTCTCTATTATGCACCCCATGTATATCTACTCCTGCTTTAAATACATCCGAATTTTTCGCTAAGCCCATGGCGGTCAGGTAGCCTCCATATGAGCCTCCAAATAAACCTACCCTGGAAGGATCAATATCCGCCTGTTGCTTCAGCCACTTACCTGCAGCCAATACATCCAAATACTCGGAAGCCCCCAGGTTGCCTGCAGACCGGGGATGCTGAAAGTCAAAACCATACCCCGTACCCATTCTATAATTGATAGATAATACGGCATACCCCTGCTGAACTAGGTACTGATTGACGGTATAATCATAAAAATAGTAATCAATATGGTGCCAGCCGAGATACATCTGCCTACGGGGGCCGCCATGGATATAGACTAAGGCGGGCAGATCTTTATTTTTTTGGTCGGGTTTAAAATACTGTGCACTAAAACGTATGCCATCTTCGGCCGTAATAAAGACTTGTTGCGGTTTTACAAAAACATCCCCCTGAGCATCAAAAAGCTCCGCTCCAATCAATTTCGACTGTCCATTTTTCAACAGGTACACTTTTGGCTGTACCGCTCTATTAAAAGAACTTGATGAAAAACCGATCGACTGCCCTTGGTTAAAGTAGAAAGGAGCAGTTTCAATCTCCTCTCCTTCAGTCAACATCTCCAGTTTCCCTGACTCTACATTTACCCTTCCTATATGCGATCTTTCAAAATCATACTTGTCCTTCCCAGCATTCGCAGCAAAGACAATCTCCTTGCCGTCAGCACTGTAGTTCAGGTTATCAACCGTAAAAGTTCCTTTGGTAAGCTGTTTTACGTCGTTTGAACCTATTTCCAGACGATATACGTGTGGCCATCCGCTTTCGTAAGACATAAAAGTAAGATACCGCTGATGTACCCAGCTCAAATTAACCTGTCCCGAGATACGCGGAAAAGTTGCTTCCTTTTTTAATGGTGCACGATAGATTTCATGCGCTATGCCATCATCAATAGATGCCAACATAAGCGACCAGCCTTCGTAGTTAAAAGACGTTAATGAATCTAAAGCACCACCAGCCGCATCCCGACGCACAAACGCAATATGACGCCCATCAGGAGACCACTGCGGAGAACTATCCGCATGAAATGAAGGCCCTATCCATTGTATCCTAGGATTCGATGTAGTATATATCCCTATAAAGCTATAATCACCGCGCCGGGATACAAACGCTAATTTTGTTCCATCCGGCGACCACTGCATATTGCCGGCTGTCCCTTTTATAGTAAACAACTGCTTAGCCGCCCTCTCTCCGTCTAGAGAAGCTGTCCATACCTGTCCGGCACGAAAGTAAGATACGGAAGTCTGATCCGGATGAAGGACCGGAAAATCTCCTATACCTATCTTGCATAAACGTTGATCCGCAACCGAAAGACTAAAAACCTCTATTTTCGTAGGGTCGACAAAAGATGCCGAGTTGGTAGCTACCGGAGCACTATTAGCGCCGTGATCTCCGCCGCGTGCAAATACGATCCATTTGCCGTCTCTGGTAATCGACAGACTGGTGATTTCCTGCGCATCATCACTATCAAAATTCGTTAGCTTCTTAACCCTATCATTGGCTCCTTCCGCGACGTATATATTCCGATGTCCCCTTTCATTTACCGTGAAGGCTAACACATTCGCGTTGGAGGCCCCTACCACTTTACCGATATAAGGCGTAGACAATAGTCTTGCTAATTCCCGATTCTGCGGAAAAGCAGCGACTATCATCATTCCAAATAGCAAGATTGATAAAAATAGTTTCGTTTTCATAATTTAGGTAAGTTATAGTTAGTTCAATACAATATCCTTGCCTACTGCTATCTTTGTTTTATGAGCTCCAGCATGATATACAAATATAGGTTTTCCTTCTAACAGACGAAGACGTCCTCCCTCTACTAATAGTTTCGAATCCTCATTCAAAATAATAGCCTTTAACCTCTTATTCTGTTTTAAAACAGCCTTCATCTGTCCCAACGACTTCTGATCCTGATCGGGTCTGACGATCATGGTATTGTTAACAAAACCAAATCCGTAGTGCCAACCGTATTTCTCAGGTTCGCCGAATAACCGGGCCGACAACATCGCTGCCCCTGCTCCGTTACCTGTAATAACCCCTCCCCGCTGTAGTAGATCTAACATTTCCTTATGCACTGCTGTATACAGATACGTATCGGCTAACTGCCAGCTCCTCGTGTCGTCTATCCAGACCGCATCAGCGTCCTTTAGTAGTGCGGTAATATCGTCCGTATTCGCCTTAGCACTGTTTATGGTATGCAAAAGCACCCCATGTTGTCCACCTAGCCGATCGAGCTGCCTGACCAGATCCAGCCCTTCTGTACGCAGCGCGTCATTCCCTGTCGATAAAACGACAATCTTGGCAGCAGGCTTATTAAGCTTTTCAAGAAAGAATCCGATATCCGAATCCGTCAGTTTATGGCTACCATAAATCATCACCTTTCCAGCAAAGGAGCCTCTGCCAGTGGTTCCATTGATCCGCTCCATTAGCTCAGCTCTTTGATCCGCTGTCCACACAGACTCCGACAATACCTGAGAACGATGTATAATCTCCCTTAAATGAACGTCGTACCGGTCTCCCGAGAACAGATATTCCTGCGGACTATCCGTTGTATATCCATTCCTCATCGGATTGTACATAGCTACTTTCCCTTCTCCTACGACCTCTAATACATCACCCTTCACGATCACTGCCGTAGCTTCATCTATACCAAAGCCCAATAAACCGACCTCCTGGTTCAATATCTTAGCAATGCTCCCCATACGATTCCGACGGATATAATGCTGGCCAATAATAGACTGCTTCATAAAACCAAAACCCATCTTCTGTTCAGGTCCTCCGCCATATAGATACGAACCTTGTATAGATGCCCCTGCAGAACTGCCTGCAATCACGCCCCCTTTGGCTAAGACCTCAAACATCAACTGATGGGTCAATGTATTAAGATAGGCCTCCGCCAAACGCTTTTGAAATCCCCCTCCTATAAAAACAGCCCGTGCACTTTTCAAAGGAGCAACAAAAGATTCACTATCAGCCACATCACGTTTCTTTGTGTGAAGTATAGTGATATTCGTTGCTCCCGCCTTGACCAGCCCTTGATAAGCACTATTGGTTTCGTCAACGACATCTCCCGCAGTAGGTATAAAAACAATCGAAGCAGCAGGATCACCCACCAGGCTCATAAAATAATCATAGTTATCTTCCGAAGCAGCACCTCCAATAATCATCAATGTCCCGGTTGGTGGACCCATAGTCTGCCAGGTCCCCGTCCAATGACTATGCACATCATCTACCTGAGCCACAGCCGGTGTAGTAAACACTACTGCACCGAGCAACCATGCTATGTATATAAACTTCATATGCCCATCGAATCAATAAACTGCATTTTTCCTTTCTGTTTCAATCTTCTATCTAGTACTGACATTCAATAGCGATCTGCTTATAGTTCTGGGCAACTTTGATCTGTTCATTGCCCAGTATTTCCAATACAAGTAAGGATTTCCCTACCCCGGACGGCACACCGTTGATCTGAATAAAGCCTTTATTACTATTTTTAGGTATTATAAAAGTATTGCCATTGGGCAACAGATAATCCTTACCACTTATTGCAGTACTTTCATCCTCGACGACACGGAATGAAAAAGACTGATCCTGATTATGCTGAACGCCAAACATATTCACCTGTAAAGTCACCGCGCTGGCAGCACCAATTTTTCGCTTGATTATACCGTATGGTTTCCCTGGCACCAGTGTTGTCGTAATCGCATCTTCCAGCTCTATACTATTCTCTTTAATCAAATAACGTTCGTTATAGTCTTCCTGACACGAGGAGATAAAGATTATACTTATTAAAAGTATACTTAGTTTTATAATTGAAGTACGCATGATATCAATAGTTAAAGTTTTGTTTCAATATAGGGTCGGCTATCGTTTCACGGATAGGAATCGGAGCCAGGATACGATAATCTGTAAAAGCAATCGTTCCACTGCCTTTGACGATATCCTTTCCTGTTCTTTTCAGATCAAACCAACGATGCCCCTCAAAAGCCAGTTCTAAACGACGCTGCAGCATGATCTCATTGATCAGACTTTCTCCAGCGAGTGTCACTGATGGAAGTCCGGCTCTATTTCTTATTTTATTGAGGTCCTGCATAGCTGCATTGCCATCAGGCGTACGCTGACGGGCCAGTGCTTCGGCACGGTTCAAGTACACTTCGGAAAGACGAAGGATCGGAACATTATCGAGCCCCAATGTTCCACTTTTGGATATAAACTTATAATTCTCTAAAAACCGCTCATTTTTACCCACTCCTGGCCTTATCAGACCACGACGTACATCATCATTGGTATAACTCGTATAAAAGGCAGGATCTACTGCCAATACCGCCTGAATTGAAAAAGCGGTAGCATCATAAGTCGCTCTACTGGTATAGGTAGAGCGCAGTGAACGGTCGCTACCTATATTTTCAGAAATATTGAATTTCAGCTCGAATATAGATTCGGGGTGTACCTCCTTACGCCAGTCTGCCAGAAAATTGGCCTGACTTGAAAACACCGCATTGGTTTCCCCTAGTGCCTTTGTTGCCATTTCAACCGTCTTTCCATAATCCCCTCTGTACAATGCTACCCGAGCATATAAGGCACTGACCGCTGCTTTGGTCGCCAGATGAACCGAGGTCGAGTTTGAGCTTGTAAGATTGGTATGTGCTAAATCCAGATCTGTATATATCTGATCATATACTTTTTCTAGAGCAGGTCTTTCTAATGCCGCGATCTTACCTACATCGTCTACACCAACCAACATCAATGGTACCCCACCGTAATTATAAGCATCCACTATTGCCGTAGGATCATAAGCATAGGCACGCATCAGATCGTGGTAGCATAGGGCTCTTAAGAAATACGCCTGTCCCAATGTATTTGCCTTCCATGAGGTTTCATAACTGCCATTATTCAGAGCATCGATAATCAGGTTTGCCTGATTAATAGCATAATAAGCCATCTGCCAGCCTGATAAGTGTGCATTACGGGTATTCGTTGCTTCGGGCCTCAAATGCGACGAGTTGTCCGTATGAACCATATTATCCGATAATGCCTCCGCTAGCGCAAGGTAATCCCTACCATACAGCGTGTAGTGCTGTAGACGCGCATATACGGAGGTCAGTGCCGCTGATATCCCCTCTGTAGAAGTAAGTGCTATTGATGAATCAATAGACTGTTTAGGATTAATCTCTAACAGTTTTTCACAGGAGGAGAACAAACCTAAACATATAATGGAAACTAGAAATTTGCGTTTCATAACTATCTTTCTTTAAAAACTTAATTGAACTCCGAAATAATACGACTTGGCTGTAGGGACCACACCGACATTAGAAGATGTATTAGATCCTACTACATAAAACTCTGGATCATAACCTGCAAACTTCGTCCAGGTATACAAATTATTCCCCTGCATAAACACGCGAGCCTGTTTCAATCCAACTTTGCTGATTATTGTTTTCGGCAACTGATACCCCAGGTTGATGTTTTTCAACCGGATGTAAGACCCGTCCTGCAGATAGCGTGTTGAAGCCAGATCTCCTCTCGCGTTGTTCGTTTCTGCTGCGCCGTCTATAGGCCGGGGGACACTTGTAATCTGCCCTTCCGATAGCCACCTGTTATCATAATACCAAGCCATACCATTAATTTGAGAATCCCCTTTTCTCGACAGGTTTCTAGCAAAATTGTCATACAGTACCCTTCCATAATCGTATTGAAAGAATATCCCTACCGAAATCCCCTTGTATTCGAACAAATTGTTAAAGCCGCCGTAAAAGTCGGGCAACTCGTTGGGCAGACCATGAGGCGCATAGGAATCCAGTTCCATGGTACCCGGATTATACGAGTAATTGCCCTCTTTATCATACCATACCGCTCTTCCCGTAGCACTATTCACCCCTGCATACTGAGGTAGCAGGAAGGTACGTAATGATTGTCCGACCATTACGGAATTGTCTCCTGGCAGCAAGGTAACATCATCATAAAGCTTGGTCACCTCATTGCGCTGAAATGAGATATTAAAATTGGAGGTCCATTTGAAATTATTTCTATTCCAGACCACCGCTCCAACTTCAAATTCCAGCCCTTGATTGATCACTTCTCCTAGATTCTGTGTGATCTGGCTATATCCTCCAGCCCATACCACCGGTTTGTCTAACAGTAAATCTTTGCTAAGCCTATGATACGCTTCGATAGAACCATAGATTCTACTATTGAAAAAAGCATAATCCAAGCCCAGGTTTGTCGTTACATTTTTCTCCCATCTCAGCTCACTATTCCCCAAAGTATTGGATTGAATACCAGCGGAACCATTGTAGGTAATACCGCCACCATAAAGCGAACGCGAGGCAAAATTACCGATCTGATCATTTCCCGTCTGTCCGTAACCCAACCTTAGCTTCAATTGATTCACAGCCTGATTCTTTATAAAGTCCTCCTGCGCCATATCCCATCCTAAAGAAATGGCCGGGAAAAAGCCAAATTTGGAATTCGTTCCGAATCGCGATGACCCGTCATAACGGATTATACCGGATGCAAAATATTTATCGGCGTAGTTATAATTACTCTGAAAGAAACTCCCCATTCGCTTTACACCTGTCCACTGTGATGTAGCAGATACAATGACTGCAGCTGAAGCCAATTCCGTAAATAAATGATTCGGGAACCCTTCCCCCCTTACGTTACCGCCCTGATTAGAAAAACTACGATATTCTGTCCCCAACAAGTTATTAAGCGAATGTCCATCGGCTAATTTCGGTGCGTACTGCAACGTATGTGTAGTCGTAAATGTAATAGGCTCGTCGGTATACTCTATCAGAATTCCTCCTCTGGCATTTCCATCTATACTTCTTGGATCATAGTATTGTCTGGCGGAGATATCACGGTAATCAATACCTGCCATTCCTTTGTAGGTAAGATTGTCTAAAATCCTGTAATTGATCTGTATATTGCCAAACAAACTGTTATTATTCTCGCGGGATTCGTTCAACGCTGTAGAATGCAACGTATTGCGGGTAAATGTCCCTGGAAAACCTGCCAAAGAAAAATTATAACTTCCATCCTCGTTATAGATCGGAAGAAACGGAAGAATCATAGGGTTTGCATAACTCGGCGAAGAAAACTGTGTTGTCGTGCCCGTCGCTCCTAATGGACCATGCTGGTTAATAGCCGAAAGATTAACATTGGTCTGTACACTTACTTTTTTGGATAGCTGGTTGTTGTAGTTCATATTAACCGTTCCTCTCGAAAAGTCCGATCCTATAATACTACCTTCCGTATCTTCCCAGCTTCCGGACAAACGATAGTTGCTCGTGCTCGTACCTCCAGATACCGCTAAATCAAATTTGTTAGTTCCACCTCCGGTATAAGCCGCTTTCTGCCAATCGTAAGTTTCTAAGGCCGCAATATCATTTGCGTTCATATTGACATCCAATCTTGATTGTGTTAAGACTGTTTTCCAGATCTGTTCATCCGTCTGATTGGGGTTCTTATTCTTCAGTGCTTCATAACGTGCATTCAAATACTGCTGCGAGTTCATCAATGGCAACAGATTAATAGGCATTACATTTCCCCCACGGTATCCTACATCTATCGTTGCTCGACCTTCCTTTCCTTTCTTTGTTGTAATCAACACCACCCCGTTACCCGCCTGTGCACCATACACAGACGCGGCGGCGGCGTCTTTCAGCACCTCGATAGTTAGGATATCCTCCGGGTTAATATTAGCCAACGGGTTAGTAGATACCGTATTACTCACATTATTATTGTTTACAATGAGACCATCCACTATATACAAAGGCTCCGTACCTGCTGAAATAGATCCGGGTCCCCTTACCTCCACCTTTATGGCTGCTCCGGGCACACCTACCCTTGACTGCACATTGACGCCCGACATCCGTCCCTGCATCGCACCATCTACACTCACGGCCAAAGACCCCGCGACATCCGATGCTTTTAATGATGATATTGCACCGGTAAGCTCTCTTTTCTTTTGAACTGTATACCCCGTTACAACCACCTCATCCAGACTACTATAGTCAAGTTCTAATGCCACATCAAGATCATTAAAATCAGACAATGTAATAGTTTTTGCGATGTACCCTGTAAAAGAGATCTCCACTCTATCCCCTAGCTTGACATTATTCAGGACGAATTCGCCATTATTATTGGATTGCTGGCTTTTGTTATTCACCTTTAATGTCGCTCCTGAAAGCGGAGCCTGAGTCGTCCTATCGCTGATTTTTCCTCTGATAATCCCTGTCTGTAAAACACCTGTGCTATTTTTTACCGGCGGACTGTTCAATACCGTAGTTTTAATAATAATAGTATTGTCTGTTATGGAGTATGTCAGCCCATTACTGCTGATCAATTGATCTAAGACCTCCTTAAGCGGAGCGTTAACAAAATTAACATCTACTTTTTTTAACATACGCACCTCTTCAAACTTGTAGAACAAATTATAAGAAGTCTGTTTTTCAAGCTCTTTCAGGACAGCCTCAATAGTGACATTTTTCTTTTTAAATGTAAATCCTATAATAGAAGCATATAATGGAGATAGAGACAGGCTTATAAGCGCAACAGCAATCAAGCGCTTATACATCTTGTTCTTCCATTGTGAAGACAGAAGAATCTGCCTTAAGTTAAACTTTGGAATCATAAAAAGTAAATTAGGTTTATAATTATGTCATTAAATACCAACCAAAATGTTGGTCCATTATTTCCGCACGATAATAGTGCGGTCTACTAAGCGAATGTTCAATCCCCCCTCTTTTAGTATGTATATCATTTTATCCAGGTCTTCTGAACGCTTTATCTTACCGACAAACCGGTCATTTTCAAGTTGTGCATCTATATCTACAGAAACATTATACCACCGGCTTATTTCCCTCATTAAGGTTTTTAGATCTACTTTATCAAACTTGAAATACCCTTCTTTCCACGCCAGTACTTGGTCTATATCTCCCGTTTGCAACGTGCTGTGCTCACCGTAGTTAATAAGCTCATCTCCTGGCTCCAGGAAAAAGAACTGATCAGCAGTCTTTAACTTAATCTTGCCCGTAACCAGTGTCGTCCGGACAAATGGCTCATCCTTATAGGCATTGACATTGAAAGAAGTACCAAGCACCTTTATCTCTTGCGACTTTGTGCGGACGATAAAAGGCTTGCGTTCATTTTTGGCCACCTCAAAGAAAACCTCTCCTTCGATATCCACCACTCTTTCACCTTTGTCAAATACTAAGGGGAAATTAATCGACGAACGGGAGTTGAGCCATACTTTGGTACCATCCGACAGAATGATCTGATAAGTTCCACCATTTGGCGTTTTTATACAGTTTGTCTTTTCCTCCGATTTATCCGCATACGCTTTATCCAAGGATAAGCTACTGAAGTCATATTTCAACACACCTGCTGCGGAATTGGCTATATTAACTTCATTATCCTGTATAAGTTCCGTATTACTATCTCCTCCCAACACAACCTCACGCCCGTCCGAAAGCGTCAGAACAGCGTGGTTGCCCCCAGCTTTAATCGAACTTTTCGGCATGACATAGATTTCCTCCATGTTTTCTCTGGAAAACCACAATGGGCCAGACAATCCGATGAACAGGAGCAGCACAGCCACCGCCGCAAACCAGGTCTTCCTCGATAGGACCACCTGCCTTTTCAGCTTGGGCTCTTCCGGAAAATTACTGATCATATCTTCTTCGAGATAGAAATCCAACTCTCCCTTAGACAAAAGATCAAAGAATATGGTCAATTCTCTTTTTGTCAGTGTTTTATTGAGATATCCATCTACTAACTTTCTGTAATATGTGTCTTCTATCTTCATTTATAAATAAGACGATAATGCCAATTAGAAGGGTAAAAACATTTTAAAAAAATGTATAATATGTGACGAATTGAATCGATCGATTTTAAATTTCTGTTTGATTTCTTTAGATAGCTTACGCATAGTGGCCACCATATGATGCTTTACCGTGCTTTTTGATATCGACAGTTCCGCTGCCACTTCGTCGTAGCTCTTATCAAACTCTCTGCACAGCACAAATATCTGCTGTGATCTGGCCGGCAGATTTGCCATATACGCATCTAAAAAATGGAAATATTCCTGATTGGTTACAAATAGCTCTACCTCGTCGCTACAGAACCTAAACTCCTTGAGAATCTCATCGGGCATAAATTCAAGACGAGATACCTTTTTTAAATAATCCAGGGTATGATTTTTTGCTATACGATAGATATAAGCATTGAAATTATCTACTTTGTCCAAATAGTCCCGCTTCTCCCATACTTTGACAAAAACATCCTGTGTGAGATCCTCTGCCACAGACTCCGCATGGACGTAACGTAAGATAAACTGATGTATAGGCTTAAAATAGCAGTCATAAATCTTCATATAAGACTGATGATCTCCTTTTTTCAGCTTTTCAACCAAGGATTTTATATTCATAATACAGGTATGCTTCCAAATATAAATAAACGTTGTTGATTTCCTACGGCAGATAACTAGCAGTCATCAATTCCGAAAGCGAGGCAAAAGGCTTATTGGGCTTTAAGTACTTCTGTAGGTATTTATAGACCTTTAAACGCACTTCTTTTGCTTTATAACTATCTATACGATCGAAATGATGCCCGCCCGGTACCGAATCATATATCTCATACTCAAATTTCTTATTGTTGGCCTTCAGCGCAGCTATCAGATGCTCGACCTCTTCTATAAGTACATCGTCATCATTTGTATTGGCATGTATCAGTAAAGGAGTCTGGAGCTTATGGGCCTGGAATGCCGGGGATCTACGACGGTATTCCTTCACATCCTGGGCGACTTCTTTGCCAATATGATAGTCGGCCGAGAACAATCTTCTATAACTATTGTCCTGATACCCTAAGCGCATAATCAGATCACTGACCGGTACCCCGGCATAGGCGACTGTATAACTTTCCGGGTAATTGAATATATTGTGCAGTGCATGAAATCCGCCATGACTCCATCCTACTACGCCGACCCTATTCTTATCGATAAAGCTGTAGTTTTCGACCATATAATCCCTACAGGATTTGGTATCGTCTATCTCTAGACCACCATAATCTATATGTTGCTGAAACTTCTTTCCATACCCTGTACTCCCTCTATACTCCGGAGCTGCTACAATATACCCCTGCGCCAGGAACTCTTTTACAATATGATCATTATTCAGTCCAAAATTGCCATGTACGCCACCATGGACCAAGACGATCAATGGATAGCTCTTAGCAGGATTAAATTCTTTTGGAATAAATACATAAGACCAGAAGATCAGGGGATTTCCGGCACCTTTTGCTGTCTTGCTTTTAGAAACTGCTGCCGGGCCTGTAATGCGCACCTTATCGACATAGGCCACCCCACTTAACTTGTCATACCAACCGTTATCTTCAATTCGTTTTGACAACTGATCAAACGAATAAGACAAACTTGATAGTCGTTCATTTAACAACTTTATCTCTGCAGACAACGCTGCTTCTTGCCCAAAAACCATGGAAAGAGAAAAGATCGAAATGAATAGCGCTACAATTTTTTTTCTCATTATTGTATTCATCATAAAATGGTTAATAATTAGTACTTTCCTTTATGACGAACTCAAGTTCTTTTAGGGCAATAAAAATTTAAAGTTTTTTTATTTAACAAAAAGGTAGTTGTGCAAAGTCGATTTTAACGGCACGCACCCTTTGCCTATGCCTGTGTCCATACCAAATACTAGGCATCCATACCGGTACGTTTGGACCGGTCCTTGTACAGAAAGAGCATCATAAAGTGCATAAACGCCAGCGGGTCCAACTTAATCCGGACAATGGCCTTATCGGGTGTAGACTCATAGTCGGCAATAATCCTCTCGAACAGACCAAAGGGTATCCTAACCCCTAGCGTATGGTGCCACCAGTACCATACCCGCTTGCGATGACCTATCTTAAGGTAGTTCTCATAACCGTCACTCTGATAGGGATTTTCGGCCAGTGTCTTAATAAATGCGATAGGTAGTTTAAACTGTGCTGTCGTATGGAAGGCACGACAGCGACGGCAGTAATACACCCTGCGCTCGAGCCGCTTCGCATTATCCGTAAAGATCATATTGGTCGCTACGATCATCTTTGCCCTATTGAGGGCGAGCGGGCGCTTGCCACAGGGCAGCTTCTCCAGCTGCTCCCATTCCAAATTGGCTGGCACCACTACGCGCTTACTGAAAACCTCCCGATTGGCGTAGAGCTTATGTCCTATCACATCGTAATAGCGGACCACCACGGTATGCTCCCGTACCGCCAATACAAATGCGAGCTTCCGATTAGCGGAAAGCAATACCCACACCCATGTATTGACCTGATAACTCATCTCATAAGGCTTGATTTGTTGCCTTAAATTACCAAACAAAAACCACATAAGCCAATAAACAACTATAAATCAGCACAAAAGTCGGATTATAACACACAAGTAGTCGGATTAGGACACGTGTCTGCGTTGCTATTCGCTCTAACTTTGGATTATACAAACAATCGGATGTTGATAGCCTAGGAGAAGCCTAGCTTGATAACATGCGTAGTGGAACACAGGCTCGACATCGTCGGGAATAATTTGATAACAATGGAACATAAAACAACATATCTAGATAACAACATACTGTACCGGGCTATGCGGTTGCTCTACAGCGACACCGATAGTCTAGTCGACAGGCTAGCGCCAGAGGGCTGGGCCAACAGCCCCTACCACTTCCCTTTTGAGGTGGTCGATGGCGAGCGCGAAGCGCTATACCAAAGCTATGATACCGTAGCTGCGGCCTATAAAGGGAAGTTCGGTCCACTATCGCAGCAGTACATCAGCAAAAACCGGTACGAGATCGATTTTACCACGCAGGCCAGTAACAGTTTCAGTGCAGAGACCGAGCTGATCTACCTGATCGAGTATGCGATATTACAACTCAGCACCAATGGGCTGTTCTTTAAAGCCGGTGCTCCCTACAGCTATTATCTCATCGACGACCTCGACCTAGAAGAGCAGAGCTACCTACTCGGTATAGAACTGGATCTGGATATCATCATGACCCCAGAAGCCTTTCGGCCCACAGCAGCGCGAGCAGATATACTACTCTATATCGACCTAAGCGTGCTTTACGCCTTTATTATCGGGGCATTCTGCACGCAGGGTATAGACTGGCGCTACCGCAACGATGAGCTCTCCGGATTATGGATCAATCATAAGATCGCCACTCGAATGCAAAAAACGAGTGACAAGCCGAAAAAACGAAATCTTCTGGAGATACTGAACCAGCTGCTGACCGAAATAGAAAACGGCCTGCCTCCCGACGAAGTGATCGGCTACTGCCTGACCTATGATAGGCTTCCGCTGGGCTATCCGCCTACGATTGAAGATATCAAAGCGCTTAATCAGTATGATTTTGACCTATAACATTAAAACAACAAGACAATGAAAACTAAAGCATATATCACAAACAGTATTACACTAGCGCTACTATTGCTCTGGATCCCCGTCGGTATGGACAAATTCATAAACTTTGACGCGTTCCAGAGCAGTATGCTCCAGCAGCCTTTTGGCGATACGTTTGCTTTGGTGCTGATCTATACCTTACCCATCTTAGAGATCACGACAGCGGTACTACTGGTATTCGACCGATCCCGCAGGCTGGGGATGCTGCTCTCCTCCGTATTGATGATTGCATTTACAGGCTATGTGGGCTTAGCGCTGCTCGGTACCTGGGGCAAATTGCCCTGTGCCTGTGGACTCATTATCTCAGGTATGGGTTGGATGCAGCACCTCTGGTTCAATCTATTTTTTATGATCATCAGTATTACAGGCTATATTCTATCTACAAAATGGAACAAAGAACAGCTCAAACAGGATTGTAAGACGGATGCCGAGGATGAACTTCTTAACACGACAACCCCGACTTAAGTCGGAACAGGCTTGATAACAGGATAACTTGATAACAGGTAATACAACGAATCCCGGTGACTAGGTCACTGTGTGCAGGGCGTGTCGGCCAAAAGACCTTTACGACTATCTAATAGATACGGCTTGGGACATCGAACCAAAAGGCAGGTCGGTCTGGATAACATTCTCCCTTTTGATCTTTCTGAGGGTAATAAAAAGAAAGAAACTATAAAAACTAAATTTTAGTGTTATGCTTAAAAACATCAAAAATTATGCAATGGCTTTGGGAGCCTTAGCGATTGCATTTGGAAGTTTGACATTTATGTCATTCAAAGCCGCTGAAACGGCAAAAATCGAACAAGAATACCCATACCGCTTTTATGGTATACTAGGTGAAGATGGTGAAAGTTTTCACTGGCAATCAGCCAATCCGGTAGGATTGACTTGTGATCCTGCACCGACTGGTGCGTGTAGTATTCTTTCCAATTCTCCTACAACACCGGCACCGAATGCTATGCCAGCACCAGGTACCTATATTGTAGAAAATGGGGCTGGAAAACTCTATCAATAAGGATTAGATCTTATTGAGGAAGAAGGGGCTATCCTAGTGATAGTCCCTCTTTCTTTATCTATTTAAAAAGTAATTCATTTATTAGTTCGACTAAATCTTGCCTATCATCTAACCTCGGATCTCTCGGTATTCTCGTGATAGTCCCCTCTTTGTCAAACACTAGAAGTGTGGGATAGGCTGTAACAAAAAGATCCTTTATCAATGGATGTGTACCACCATCTCCTCCCGTGTATAGATGCAGACCTTCCTCTGTTGTATATAGCCCAGAGGCTACACTTTTAGTCCATTTGTCGCCATCTTTGTCAATACTTACACTAACGAACTTAACAGATTCCCCTTGAAACCTTTGCTCTAGCTTATAAAGGTGTGGCACCATTTCAGGGCAAGCAGGACAGCCCGTATACCAAAAATCCATGACCACTACATTTCCCTTTAATTTTGAAAGATTATATTTTTCCCCTTGAACATTTGCTAGACTGTAATTCTGTAACGACGTTTTTTTACTATAGGCCTTGCCAAGTGCTTGTAAAACCTCGGTAAATAATGGATTATGAATATGATGTCTCCCCTTTTCTATACTTAAGATCGCATCGTTAAGTCTTTTGTTTTTATAAATTAGGTAAAATAGTATTCTCTCTTTTAAAAGACCTTCAGGCAACTCTAAAAAATGATTAAATGTTTGACTGTAATCAAAAGGCAATCCCTTTTTAAAAAATGAATTAAACATATACTCTTGAACTAATGATGCGGTAAATCTTGATGAAAAGGCAGCATTTTCACTTTTAAGAAGCTTTTTCTTTATTTGTACGATGAGCCTTGGAATACGATACTTTTTTAAAGCACCTATAAATGGAGACATTTCGCCTCCTCGAATATACTTTGTTACATAAGTTGTTTTATTATAATTCTCTCCAATCAAATCAGCTAACATCATCGAATAGAGTATATCAGATAGACTATCCTTAGCTGAGTTTAGCTGTTCTATTTTTAATAAGGTTGTACCGTCTTGAATCTCGTATTCATTTTTAATAATCTTAGGATCATTCAATTTTAATTTATTCATATCCAACTGACTCATTACACGAAAGCGATCTGCAAGACTATTCTTAAAAGAGCCGTATCCAGAATACTTTAATTCATTTCCGATTATTTCAACAACTAGCCTATCATTAGTTTCAATTAAATTCCCAGCGACTACTCTACTTCCAAACTTTAAATAAAAATATACTGGTTGATCGTATGTCTCCACCCTGAATTCTGTCCCCTGCTCCTTCCATGCAGCTTTATATAGTCTACTTGAATTAGGGAATGACCATGTTCCCATTGGCACCATGACCTCTAGATAAATAGAATCTACAGGCTCTTCTGTGATAACTCCTTTCACAACGATTGTGGCGGCTTGTTGTGCTGAAGTATCAATCCAATTATGTAACAAGAAGAGGATTGTGATATATTTTAGATATTTCATTTCTATCGTAAGTTTTGAGGTATATTGTTTAATTCTATTTCTATCGTTGGAATTGGAAATACATATCGGTTACTATTTGGTTCCAAAATATATTCGATGCCGTCTATATTTCGCTTTATTATGATATTCTTCTTATCATATTTATTATACCGCTTGATATCTGTGTATCGGATGCCCCGAAATACGAGTTCTTTTCTCCGCTCTTCCAAAATCTTGCTCACCACCTCTTCTTTATCGCTTGAAAGAAAATCGACATAGGTATTGGTCTGGTATCGCTTTCGCAACAATTGATTCAAGTAGCTGCAAGCCTCATCTGTATCACCCCTCCTAGCTAGACATTCCGCTGCAATCAGGTATATCTCGTCCATTGCCAGTCCAGAAAACTTCTGCCCTCGTATGTCGTATGTACCACGAAATCGTAGCGAATTCGTCTCTATATTAAAGTATTTAGATCTTCTAAGGTCATTAACCTCGTACATGCCATATAACTGGTCGCTTATTATTGCGTTACGACGCGATGTAAAAGTCGTACCGACTAAGGAGGTGACAAATAAACACTCCTCCAAAGGCTTTGTGCTTATGACTGATATCGTCGGAGTCAATGTGTTAAAGTCCGTCAGCGCCGGACCAATTTTTAAAGCAGCAACAGCGTGGTCGTGTGCTGGCTCAAATCGATGTATCGCCAGATTGATCCTTGCCAACAGTGCATGGACGGCAGCTTTAGAAGGTCGTGTCACTACCGATGATTGAACAGGTAATAACGTTAGCGCTTCATCAAGATCTGCAAAAACCTGATCATACGATTCCTTTAAGTTAGCTCGTCCATCCTTTCTTTCTAAATCCGGAGAAAGCCTCAATATTATACCTGCATCCCTACCAGCAGTCTCCACATCGTAAGGAATACAAAATGTCTGAATCAGATTATAAAAAGCGAGGGCTCTAAAAAAGAGAGCCGTTCCTTTTATCTCATTAAACAGCGCTATATCATCTGACTTGATGGCGGTGATACCCTCTAGCACAGCATTCGCGACGTAAATTCTAGCATATGTATCAGACCATCCACTTATGTCTCTTATTTCATTTTCATAGACATCTTCCTTCCAGATATAAGCATTTCGCTCCGTGGTGAAAAGGGCACGTTTCCAAATGTCCGTTGTTATATAAAAATCGTCGTCTGCGGTGAGTGTCCCCATTGCAGATTCATTGTTGTTAAAAAGTTCTTCTTGCTTTAATAGAGCGTAATACTCCATCAGTGTAGCGGGCACTGCTAAAGACTGACTGGTCTTTGCTGCTAAGAATTCATCCTGCTTCGAACATGAAGCCAGCATAATGATCACCGAGACCATTACGTATATAATACTATTCATTTTCATGATCTTAAAGATTTATACGTGTACCGAAGGAAATGGTAAATGGATCGCGATATACACCGTAAGATTGATATACATCAGGGTCTAGTCCTGCTTTGTTAGCCTTCCAGATCAGTCCGATCTGATTAGCAAGAGCATACAACTCTACTCGAGTAGTTCGTGCTTTATTCAATCGGGGTGAGAAGGAATACGATAGCCTGACATCCTGTAAACGGATATGGTCAGCCCTATCTACCAGAGCGGTAGAGAACCGATAAAACAAGCTTCTATTACTATCATAAGGTGGTAGGGTCATTGCAGGAACATCTGTCACTAACTCGTCTCCAGGTTTCTGCCAGCGCTTGTCATAATCGCTATGTACGGCCCAACTGGAGAATAACGAGGGGTAGCTTATCGATTCGCGACGGAAGTAATACCCTAATTTATAGATTATATTAAACGATAGTCCGAGATTCTTCCATTGTAGGTTATTCCTCCATGAGCCAAAGGACGTTGGTCGTGCAGTCCCTACGAGGTGCATATTATCGATAGTCGTCTGTGCAATTATAGCTTTCACATCAGAACTCACCTCCCCGTCCAGATAGCCCTGTGGATTGCCAGATCCATCTAGCCCTGCCCACTCATATGCAAATATGGAGTATATGGGATAGCCCGTCAGTGGCGTTATATAAATATTACCACTTCCTGTATTCATGTAGTTATTGACCGACTGCTTCACCTTATAATCCACGACACGATCACGGTTTACACTCCATATCAGATCCGTACTCCAGCGCCATGTCTCCCTATCAACCAACGAGCCGGATAATGTTATATCCCAACCTTGTCCTTTTATATCTGCTGTATTGCCCCGGTATATGGTCAATCCCGAAGATGGTGCCAGTGGGCTATCCCCGATCAGATCAGTCCCACGCTTGTCATAGAATTCGACCTTACCGCTCAGTCGACTAGCTAAGAGAGCAAACTCCAAGCCCAGATTTACCGTTCGCATACGCTCCCAACGGAGGTTTCTATTCCCTGGATTAGCTATTGTTGCATAACTCTCGCCTGTATAGATATTGGCAAAGCCATCCATATTACGGGTGGTGAGTACACCTGTGACCGTCTTATCAATATTCCCATTGTATCCATAAGAGGCTCGTAGCCTCAAATTGGATATCCAAGAATGCTCCTGCATAAACTCTTCCCGATCCATATTCCAAAGCAGCCCCAAAGAATACAAGGGCACTGCCTTATTATTGGTACTCACGCCAAAGAGATTAGACTTATCCACTCTGGCGCTCAGTGATGCCACGTATCTATCTGAATAAGAAACAGCCCCATTAAAATAATAAGAGATATACCTGTCCGTGGATTTCCCCAACCCCAGTAGAAAAGGAATCTTACTATATTGCCCTCCGGGATTGGTAAGAAAGAAAGCTGTAGGATCAACAAATTGTTGCGTAGCTGTCGCCTCTTTGTATCCGTATCGGGTACTTGAAGTACTTTCGCTTACAGCATCACTCACCTCCACTCCTGTCAGAGCGTCAAGCCTTAGACCTTTACCAAAATAACCGTTATAGGCCATCTGCGCTCTCGCTCTATTGGTTACCAACTCTGTACCGTACAGTTGCAGTACCCCTCCCCAAGGCACCTTATATGATGGATTACCTGTTCCTATGCCCGATGCAAAGCTATAGACCAAGTCACGTGCATAAAACGTATCCTCCTGATAATGATTGCGCCTATTATTTAACTGGTGCTCCCTAAGATATTTCACATCGACCGTAAATCCGCTATTTGTCTTGTATTCTATCCCTACATTATAGCGGTGATTGCGGATACGCCCTGTATTATCTAGCATATTGAGCTCTTCCAGTGGTACATAGTCGAGATCAAAAGGAAGCTTGCCCGACAGATCCTTCACGAAGCCAGATGCATAGCGGTACGCTATGGGAAGAGCTGCACCATTCTCCCCAACCAGTTGAGCATAGGGATAGAGCGTATTTGTCTTTCCATTACCTTGATTAAAATCGGGAATGGAACTATTATTAGTCTGATTGTTTATTGCAGACCGCCATCCTAAAGACAACGACAATCCGTGTAAAGGATAAAAGGTATTTTCCGTTCCTACTGTAAATCGATTATCCCTATTACCTACTTGTGGGCTTTGTCCCTTATCGTACCCAACAGACACAATATGGTCCGCATAGCTGCCACCCGTTCTAAAATCAACAGCATACTGCTGCTGTACTGATGACTGATAAAAATAACGCGACAAATCTTTTCGTACGTCCCGCTTTGCCCAGTCTGCCAATGAAGATTCCTTTTCGCTAGCACTAGCGGATGAAGCCAATAACTGAACAACTGGAGACATGTAGTTATATCCCGTAGCGATGTCTGCACTATAAAATCCTACATCAAACAACCTTTGTTCTAAGTCAATAAAAGCACGTGCATCCATAAAATAAGGGCTATTGTATAGGTCTGGCTTATTACTACGACTTATACTGGTATTAAAACCGATTGTGGGTGCCTGATTCCGCTTGCCTCTTTTAGATGTGATAACAATTACACCATTACCAGAACGTACGCCCCATATAGATGCTGCTGCAGCATCTTTTAATACCGTGATAGATTCAATATCATTCGGATTGATGCCGTTCAGATCTCCATCGTACGGAAAACCATCCAATACCACCAAAGGCTGCGATTGTCCGAACAGCGTGCTTGTACCTCGGATCGAGAAGTCCTTGTTACCTTGCGAAGATGAAAAAGTCTGGTTGTTGAAATTGAGCCCAGGTACTACTCCTTCCAAGCGTCCTAAAAAGTCTTTTCCGACAGTGCGTTCGATCAGATTCCTATTTATATGCTCAAAGCTCCCCGTAGCTCTTTCCTTTGGTATCTTCTGGTATCCTGTAGATACCACTTCCACTTCTTCGATCTGTTTTTCACCAGTCTGTAGGGCGATATTTAATGTTGTAGACGTATTCTCATAGGCAACCCGTTGCTCTTTATATCCGATATGTTTTAAAGTTAATACCCCTGCAGACTTGTCTACACTTATCGTAAACCTCCCCTCCTTATCCGTGCGCGTATGCTTCTTATCTACAGAGACCGAAGCCCCTTCGATAGGCTTTCCATCTTGAATAGATGAAACCACACCTGTAAGCACCGTTTGATTTAGGCCAGTGGCCTCCTGCCCGAAAGCAGGAGAAACCAAAACGCCACTAAACAACACACAGAAAATCATTAATATACGCGACACGTCTTTGCGAGCGCAGCGAAGCAATCTATCTTTATTTTGTTTTATCAGGCAGACATAGCCCTGCCCATAGGACAGTTCTCTCCCAATCCTAAAAAAATGTTTCATTTTTTGGTTCAATTATGCAACAGTTTTCACCATTGCAGATTCAAAAATCAGTTTGATTTTTGAATGCCACTGGAGCTGTTAATAATTGGTTTTGCGCTAGCGATGTGGCATTTCAAAAGAATTATACAAGAACCGACCTCCATCTTGTACCGAAAATACAATATGAAATACAAACAAATTTGTAGCAATAGAAAGTTATCTCTATATTTAAAGTGTTAAGTTAAATAGTTGATATCAGTCTATAGTATAATCGTTGTACTGTAGGCCGGTACCAGAAATGGGCTTTGACGTTTTGACAATCGTCATTGCGAGGATGTCTTGCACGTAGTGAAAAACGACGTGGCAATCTCTCCTACCCTTTTCTGTATGCTGAATATCAACCTTAATCCGGCGGAGAAATAACGTTCTTTAATAATAGTGGATGGGGAAACCGATGACTACAATCCTGGATTGTGTCTTGATGGTTCTTTTTGATGGTTTTTAATCGTCTCATAATCATAATGTTTATAAAAACGATGACACCCGGTAAGCTTGAAAGAAGCTGAATTGGTTAAAAAAACCAATAGAGCGAGGCTCAAAGCTTCTGAACAGGTACCGTCAAGAACCCCAAGACAAAAGTCTTGTTTCCCCAGAAGACTAACATGAGCGTCGCTCTACTGAAATAATATCGGTAAAGATAAAAAAAATCAGTAGAAAGCGAGCTCACGATCTACTCATGGGGAAATTGACGGTTTCGTTCATGAGTGACTATCGTTTTGAAGAAGTTCTACCTCTTCAAGCAATGTCGCTTTACATTAAAACATACACAAATATACAATTAATATCAGAGAAAAAGAATCTAATATACTTTTTATCGTAAAATATGAGCACAAAAACGAAAACAGCGTTAGGCAAATACCTTGATAGGCTAAAATCAAACAAGTCAAAAATAGCGTCTGACCTAGGTTTTACTACTGATAGATTAAATGCTCTTGTTAATGAGGAAGAAGCAATACTGTATGCTGATGAATTTTTCCCAATTCTATATCTAGCAAACTATTACGCCGGTATAGCAATTGATAAATTCGATTCTACTGTGTCCGAAATATTCCCCAATCGAAACAAAAATAGCATTATATCAAAATATAGCCACATGTCTCCAAGTGCCAGACTATTCTTGATTCACACTCAACAAAAGAAAGAACTAGAAGAATCTATAGGTATGAAAAAAAGTAAACTAACTAAGTTCGCAAATGGTGAACAAGATCGAGCCACAGCCTTAGAGGTAATTAACTTTTGTGATGGAATGGATTTCAAGCTGCTAGAAACATATGAAAAGTATTTTGGTAAGATTGCTATACTAGTTTAATCTATATGGAATACTATTAGAGAAAATAACTTTTTAACAAACCAAAATTATGACTTTATCATTTATAGGCACTCAAGAATTATTAATCCTACTCCCTCTAGTTTACGGTCTCTTCATTGTAGGGATATTTTACGGATTATACAAAGTGCTATCTACGTTATTAAACCGCTATTTGGCAGCAAAGCGCGAACAAACAGCAGCCCTACTCCTACAGAGCGATGCGCTGAAAGAAATCGCTTCAGCAGTCCGAGAATCGAACGATAAGAACGACACACCGCCAGAAATAATCTAACTATATTCAATGGGAATGATTCAATACTACCTTCGGGTAGATCAAAAAGTTTTAGAAAGCTTTTTGAAAGACAGCAAAGTTTTAATAGATGTAGCATATAGCAAGAATGAATCTGATGATTACGCTCTATTAGATCTTGACAAAGCTTGGGAAGGTATTTTTTACCTGGTAACAGGTTCAAGTTTGGCTGATGCTTTCACCAACGAATTGCCTCAGCTACCGCTTCTCTTCGGTCCTTCACAGATTGATCCAGAGCTAGACATGGGTTATGGGCCTGCAACATTCACTAGCCCCGAACAGACAAAAGAGATGTATAATATTATAAAAGACCTCTCTAAAGATGAGCTAACTGCCAGATTCGATTCGGATAAAATGTTTGAACAAGATTTGTATCCGGATATCTGGGATGACGAAAACGCTTTAGATTACCTGTTGGACTTCTTCGAAGATCTTAGAGGTTTTTATAAAGATGCCGTAGAAAAAAATCAGGCCATGGTAATGTTCTTGTCTTAAGATTGATTGTTTTATGATATATAATTTACGTTTACGAGGTCGTATGAAGAATATTTCTACAACTGTAAGCCTGTTAGGTATTTTAACATTTTGGGCACCTTCTTTAAGTCAAGCGCAGGAGATCTCATGTGATGAGTTGAAGAAGATCCAAATCACCGACTCAAATCGGGAGACTATTCTAAAGAAGTACAAAGATGCCATTTACAGATGTGCAGGAATAACAAGTAAAGATAGCCTTTTGCTATCAATATCGGAGTTGCCCACTATTGCGAAACATGGAGCTATATCGAATGTCCCTTCGAAAACCATCGGTGATCTTATCAATGAACTACATCTAATAAAAGCTGAGCCCCAATATGATGATGTAAGAGATCTGGCAAATTTTGTTTATGAAAATATTGATAAGAAAATAGATATAAAAGATAAGCAAAAAGTGATTCAACCTTTAACAATGCTAGCAGTGAACGGAGATGATGAAAAACTGGATGCCAATCAATTGATCGACTATCTCTTCTCCCCGGCCTGCAAAGGGCTTACATATCAGCAGGGATACATAAAGTTTTTGGAACTGCAGAAAAAGAAGAAGTAACTGATTGTTCACAGAGGCCTAAATGAGTCTTAGGCGCAAAGGTATGTTAAGAAATAACTAAGTAACGAAATACGGTAAACCGTAAGTAATAGCTGTGTGAACTAAATATATTTGAGGTCGGACTATATAAGAACGTAAAAAACTCACAGAATAGAAATTAATAAAACTCCGCACCAGACATACTACAAGCTCTCTGTTTTATACAATGATGACATTGGCCCCCAGTCCAATACAATCAGAGAAGACATTAGGGCAGGTTTTAAACTAAGATCTGATATTGAGATTAAATAATAAAAGTAATAAGCAAATGATAACACACACTATTTACGGCCCTTTACCCAACCTAAATTTGACCTATGATGAGTTGAAAGTTTTAGTAGCAGAATTATTAAGCAACTGCTCAACTTTCGACTTTATCCCATTTATCAATGCTCTTTCCGAACACGTCAAGGTAAATAAAACTGGTATTGAGATAGATAAAGACACAGTTTACACTGGTGGCTTATCTCAAACTGATACTTCAAGAGTAAGAGAGATCATATGGGACTTTATTGTTGATAGATATATCACTCTTGGAGGAAATGGTCATGATACTTGGCCTACACTAACTATTACAGAAAGGGGTAAAGCATATTTTGGATTTAGATAAGTCTAAAAGACTAAATTAAAATTGGTTAATAATGGCGAAAACAATCACACAAAACAAACCAGAAGAGTATCTTAAAAATAGGAACAAAACAAAAGAGATATACTTCTTTAAAGATATCGACAATGGCATAGATCAGATATCACGGGAAGTATTTTTGAATCGTGATAAAGAAATTCATTATCCGACTCCATATAAAGGAAAGTCTAAATATATTAACATAGATAAATTCACTTACATAGGATTTGAAAAAAAGCTTCCCGTAGGAATAAATAAGGTTTCAACATTTGGGTATGGCTTTACAAAAACTTTACGCCCTCTAGGTGAATTTTTAGATCAACTTAAGATTAATGAAGTCGTTATTGAAAAAAATGGTAAAGTAGAAATTGATATAAAAAAACATGTGATTTATTTGTCTGACTCTAAACTAAATGAATTAAACAAAGCGTTCACTAGTTTAAATAGCAAACAGAAATCCGAACGGGAGCGTACATCTCAACAATATATGCATGATTATTTTCCTAATGATATTGAAGAGCCTTTAAAAAATTATACATCAGGAGCATTGGCGTCCACATTATTGGATTGGGGGAATTCGATGTCGGAATTTAGTGAAACTGATAAGCAGTCAATAAAAAATCTTTTTGAAAAACTAACTCTCCTGCCTAATTTTTTTTCTGAAACTTCACTTGCTAAAACAAAAGAGATAATAGATAATAAGTTTATAAACGCGGCACTGAAAGATTTTGACAAAATTTTCACAGGAACCTCTGACACATTAGGTCTAGAAAAAAAATGGCAAAAGTTTCTAAAAGATCATAGCTGGATATTTTCCACATTATTTGCTTACCCAGTAATTTTATACCAAGACGAAGCTTACGTAGGAGGAAATACTGTATCGAATAGAGGTGGCAAATACAATGATTTTCTGATAAAGGGTGGCTTGAGTAACAATGTTTCATTCGTCGAAATCAAAACTCATCTAACTAATCTTTTGCAATCATCCCCATATCGAGGAGACAATGTATTTGCTGCAAGCAAAGAATTATCAGGTTGTATAGGTCAGGTACTCAATCAGCGGGACCAATTCCAAAAAAGCTACTTTACGTTAATGCAAGGAAAAAATGACATTCAGACTTTTAACCCGAAAGCCCTAGTGCTTATTGGTAATTATTCTGCATTAAAAGAAGAGCAAAAAGGAGCTTTTGAACTATTTCGAAGTAATAGTAAAGATGTAGATATTTTAACCTTTGACGAACTACGTATCAAAATTGAAAGTCTACAAAAAATTATTACAGGCAACGCGAATAAGCCTACTGTGAAGAAGAAAAACTAGATAATATAAATGAATGTTAATCTCAAAAGCACTTTCATGCAGCAATGTATCTAATGTCGAGTATTAATTGTTTTGTAACAAATAAGTTCCAGAAAAGTAAACCAAATAAACAAGGTATGAAAGAAGCAATAATAAGAATCCGAACGCTCTGTGATGGAAAGCAGATAGGTATAAATATAACTTTTCTAAAAATGGAGCACGGAGAAGATTACCATGAGTTCCCATTTGGAGAATATAATATTGAGTATTTTGAAGACGACCAAATCCACCTAGAAGATGCTGAATATCCAGAATCAATGTTTGAGCAAGTAATCCCTATGGCATCAGTTGTCGCTCCCGCTGATCCAATTCCTATATCCACATATAGAGGTTTGAAAATTAAAAAGGAATTTCGAAAATATAGAAATCAAGAAGAAGAAAAAGGTGGAAAATAACAACACACTGGAAAAATCAATATTTACAGGCGAAAAAGCATACCTAGAAAAAAGCTTTTTAGAAGAACTATCTCTTAAAGTGTGGACTACCAAAGGTGCGCGTTTTCAAGCCGATCAACGACTACGAGCCAAGGCAAGGATGTCCAGTATCAGCATGTCCGTTTTCTCGGCTTATTTAATAATTGCAGGTTTGATATCGGTATATGTCGGTAGTCATGCGAGTATAAATTTTCAGATAATCAATTACTTTGTAACAGCGCTATCTATTATTCTGTTAGTACTCTCACAATATGAGAATGCACAGGACTATAAGCTACGTGCAGAAAAACTACACCAGTGTGGATTGGACATAAGCGAAATCTATAATGAGATAAGGATATTTAAGACGCTCGTCCCCTCTCCGTCTGATGAGACAACGAAAATATTCTGTGAAAATATTGCTCCCAGATACCAAGCAATCCTAAGCAAATATGAAAACCATATGCCCATAGATTACGCCATGTTTAAAACGACACAGCGACACTACTTTAGCAAACTAGAAGCTAGGGATATAAAAAGCACAAAACGCAAGCTATGGTGGATTGTGAATGGATGGTATGCAATGCTACTGATAGGCACTCCCCTAGTTTTTATTGGTTTGAGTTTTGTTAATTTTTATAAATAATGGACATCAGTTTTTAAAAGAGTATGACTTAATACGATTATAGTAACATTTAAAACAGCCAATTATGAATAAAATAACTGTAACTAATCTTGTTGATTTTGGTAGAAAGACACCCAAAGGTAGACAAACGTTAATCAACAACCTTAAGGTGCCAAAAATAAGTAATCCTGATGATGGTGGTGGTGACTACTGGATATCTGCGCTAAGTTGTCTAGCCAGAGCATTTACGGATAACTCTAAAAACTTAATTGGAGACAAGATAGAAGAACTGATTGATAAAATCGAAGATGCGAAAGCTAAAATTTCAAAAGACATGTTCCAGCGAAATATTAACATCTTACAGGAGTTTGAGGACTTTGACTTTAACACATTAAAGCCTCAAGGTAAATTATCGGCTCTCAAGAAACCTAAAGATAAATCCATCGTAGTTATAAAACGCTTACCTCTTTTTGTGAAGCCGCACCACGTATATTCTTTTGAAGAAAACGGAATTAAAAAAATTGGAGCCATTTGGTTTGTTGCCAAGCTAAATGGTTTCAGAACAGACGAGCTGTCTATGGTAACTGATTTACTATATCGATATCTAGATATAAACTATTCAGATGAATTCGAAGTATCCGTAGAATATTGCATTGCAGTAGATGTCAATACACCTAGTTATATCCCCTATTCTCGTATTGAAAATGGCGATATTAAATCTGCGTTGATACCAACTGTAGATGAAATGAAAAAGCTAATGTAATTTGAGATTATGAGAGGAAAAGCTACCAGCATAGCAGAAGTATTGGCGGATTATGAAAATAATGCCATGACAACGGACCATGTTCTTGATTGGGTAAGCCAGTTTAACGAGGATGATCAAGAATTCGTATTGGACGAGCTATTACATATATTTAAACAAACATATCTATCAAAAACTGAATGCAGAAAGTTTATACAATCTTGTTTAGAAAACTGGACAAAGGAATTTAAATATAAAGATGTAGCCTCTTTTATTGCTGAAACAGCATTTTTAGATCTACAACCTGAACACAAAAGCCAAAGAGAACTATTAAATCTGTTAGACGAAATCCTAATTGAGCACCATGATTGCAATCTTACTCAATCCGCTAGACGCATAAAAAGGTATATCTATTTAGACGACGTCCTTTCTACCGGTAGTAAGCTATTCTATGACCTAGATACTTGGTTCAAATCTAGCAACAATTTTAATCCTGCTATTTCTAACTTCCAATCTATTCGAGACACTAAATCCCCAGTCCTAGTAGTTGTGATCTGTGGCCATACTTGGGGTGCAGACAATGCCGAATTTAGACTGATAAAGAGCGTGGGCACGGAAATAAAAAAGATCCTTGCGATAAAAGCTTGGTATTGGATTGAAAATAATATAAGAGGCTATAAACAAAAACTGAATAATATGATCCCCTTGGATCATCAAGATTCTTATGTACACGATTACTGGAATTCACTAACTGCTACTGATAAGGTTGAATATGCCTTTAGATCTCCCCAGAAACCTGTTGAAGAAGAATTATTTTCGTCGGCGGCTTCTAGAAATAGAATAGAAACCTTATTTTTGGTGAAAGGGATAGAAATATTATCACGTGTCGGAGAATTGAAGGTTGGTCAAATCCGTCCCTTGGGCTATACAATCAAATCGCATAAAACATTTGGACTGGGAACGTTGTTCTTTACTTATAGAAATATACCGAACAATTGTCCAATTGTATTTTGGTGGGCCAATAATAAATGGCGACCATTGTTCGTTTTAAAGAATAGAGGAGTTAAGAAAGATGAGAACGGATAAAGAGAATATGAGATTATATAATATTAGTGAAGTCATAACATTTTCTAAAACAAATGAAGGGTTTGGGGAGTTGTCAAACATGTCTTCTTCATTCCCATTATTTATAAATGATATTATTATACCTAGTAGCGAAGCGTTGTACCAAGCGATGCGCTATTCACTATTCCCTAAAGCTCAAAATGAAATCATCAGTCAGGCTAGCCCGATGACGGCTAAGATGATCAGTAAAAAATACAACCATTACTCGAGACAAGACTGGGACCTGATCAAGCTAAAGGTAATGCGGTGGGTGATGGAAATAAAGCTCTCGCAACACTGGAACAAACTGGCTCCTATACTGGAAGAAACTGGAAATAAAGCAATCGTCGAGTTATCCTATAAAGATCAATTCTGGGGAGCTAAGAACATAGGGAATAACCAATTGGAGGGCACAAATGCCCTTGGTAGGCTATGGATGGACCTTCGGGAAAAGCATATATTAACGAACAACAAAATAGAGTGTGTGCCTCCCCTAACTATTGCCGGTTTTAGATTATATGATCATGATATCGGTACGGTATGCAATGAGGATCATTTTCTAAATAATGAAGAGGATAAACTCTATGCGTTAAGTGTATAGATATTACTCTAATAATACTATATCAGGATCTCTATTAATTAAAGACCTAATAGTAAAGTAGAAGGCTTACTAATCTTTAAACACCTCACTTCTATGCCAAGCTAGATTCTCCTGCGATGGGTAATATTGTGCTTGATGGGGTAAAATGATTTGCTTGCCAGCTAATCTGACTAGGCTATAAGGATGATCTTCCAACTCCTCAATATGGCTAGAAACGATAACAAGATAGTCTTCATCTATACTGACCAATCCTCTGTCGAAGGCGCGGTGGAGATTGGGACATAGTGCTATACCGTTGGTAACCTTATCATCATGAGTGGCTGCAAACGGAACGATATGACAAGCATCAATAAAATTATACTTAAAGGTAGAGCGCATGCGCATACCTGTCATGGCACAGGTATCCTGATAGAGCTGCGGAATATACCGTTTGAATAGACCTGATCGTACAAATACGTCCTCCTCGGTCTGAACGGAAACATGCTTATAGCGCATTTCTGGTTCATTGAGTACTAAAGCCTGAACATCGTGGTAATAGCCGTCGTTGATCTCTTTTTGCTGATAATAGTTCGCTTGCCGATCGGGAAAGTATGTAGACAGGATTGTATCCCGAAGTATAACTCGATTGGTTGAAAGCGTAAGTAACTGAAATAACTCCGCATTGAAGCTACCATAGGCTACAGTTTGTGACAAGGTCTGGACGCTCTTGATATGTGCATTAACTTGAAATCCGGGATAAGGATGTAATTCCCAGAAAGATTGCCCATTTGCCTTGTCTGACTGCAAGTAATAAAAAGGTTGGGTAAAATCTGACTGGTGGGACGTATGAACCAGTAACCGCCAATTCTCCTGAAATAGTCCTACCAAATCAACATTAACTTCAAATCGATTGTCTATCGCTAACCCCTTATCGATTAATTCGATCAACGTCAAAAGCAGAATAGGTTTATGCGGTGCCAGACCATAAGGTGTCACTCCTCGTTTCAGTTTTCCAAAAGCTCTTATGTAAATATCCAGCAAATCCATATCGCTCTAAAGATAATAAAGATTTATAATTTTACTTTCCCTATCTTTAAACCACCATGCTACAAGTGACCTGTGCGATAATAGTCCAAGACAATAAGATCCTGATCTGTCAACGATCAGCAGCAATGAAGTTGCCGCTGAAGTGGGAGTTTCCGGGTGGCAAGATAGAACTAGGTGAATCCAAAGAAGATTGTCTACGTAGGGAAATACGAGAAGAATTGGGACTAAAAATTGATATCAGAAAGGCTTTGACGCCTATAGAACACCACTACCCTGCCTTTTCGCTCTGCCTGTATCCTTTTGTCTGTATACTAGAGTCGGGTAAGGTACTACCTACGGAGCATGCACAAGCAATATGGGTAGATACTACGGAACTGCTAAGCTACGACTGGGCTGAAGCCGATGTGCCTATTGTAAATGAATACCTGAATCTATGACTTACGGAATATACGAATCACTAATTACGGAATCGCTAGCTACGAAACTGAAACAGCTCCCGGATCAAGAATTTTACATCAATAAAACGGCTATTGACAAGGAGGAAGCTGTGCGTGTGCTAGCCATGCATCTGCAAGAGGTGATAGCTCGTGCTTTCCAAAACATCAAATCGAATAAGGATCTACTGCTAGAAAGACAGATTGAGATCTCTAACAGACTGATCGAGTATCTACACTCGGAGATAAATCAATATGATTTTAAAGATGACCTGATTGATTCGGAAGGCTTAATACTAAAAGCGGTGTTTAGCAAAATAGACTCGCACTATTCGGACCTAGACCTTCGACTGAAAGAAATCACGCCTGCCTCGCGGCTCACCCAATCGGAGCTATTTACAGGAGGTAATGTAGGACTGTCGCTGGACAGCGAGTTGAAAAAGGAAATTGGCTCGGCAGATCGTATTGATCTTCTAGTTTCTTTTATCAAATGGAAGGCTATTGTGTTGCTACGCGAGGCTTTTAAAGAATTTACCGAACGTGGTGGTCAGCTACGCATCATTACTACCACTTATATGGGGGCTACGGACGCCAAAGCTATCCAAGAACTATCGGCTCTACCGAATACACAGATCAAGGTATCGTATAACACAGGCAATGAACGGCTTCATGCTAAGGCCTATTTGTTTTATAGAAATACGGGATTCCATACGGGATATATTGGCTCTTCTAACTTCTCCCGATCGGCGTTGACCGATGGTCTAGAATGGAATGTCAAGGTGACGACAAAGGAAATACCCCATATCATTGATAAATTCCGCAAGACATTTGAAACCTACTGGCAGAATCCTGAATTTGAACGGTACGACGATAGCAAGCATTTTGTAGAGCTAGCTGCTGCTCTGAACAGGAATAAATTAGGTAAAACGGATCGGGATGTATTAACATTTTTTGATGTAAAACCATATCACTACCAAAGTGAGATATTGGAAAAACTGCAGGTAGAACGTATAGTACATGGACACTACCGCAATCTGCTAGTAGCCGCTACGGGTACTGGAAAAACGATGATCTCGGCATTTGATTTTAAAAATAGATTGAAGCTAAATCCACAAAGCCGATTGCTCTTTGTCGCGCATCGCATTGAGATATTGAAGCAAGCTCGGGCTACATTTCGTAATATACTACGGGACCAAAACTATGGTGAATTGCTTGGTGATGGCTACGAACCGACTGATAACAGACAGGTCTTTGCTACGATACAAACATTAGCTAATCGGATTAAAGAGGGCAAATTTTCGCCAGACTACTACGACTACGTGGCATTGGACGAGGTGCATCACGCTGCCGCGGATAGCTATCAACAGGTGATCCAATATTTGAGGCCTGAGATATTGCTCGGGCTAACTGCTACACCCGAACGTGCTGACGGGAAGAGCATCTTAAGAGATTTTGATCAGCGTATCGCTGCTGAAATCCGATTACCCGATGCATTAAACAATAAATTGCTGTGTCCATTTCAGTATTTTGCTATCTCGGATGCTATCGATCTCGATAAGGTAAAATGGGTGCGTGGTAAATATGATGTGGAGGAATTGACTCGTATCTACACGAATTCGGATCAACGGGTTAGAGATATTATCCAAAACTTGAATAGATACTGTAAAGATATTAATGATGTACTGGCGCTAGGATTTTGTATCAGTAAGGATCATGCCAAATATATGGCGCTTAAGTTTGAGTCTACTGGTTTGCGTGCCGCAGTGTTAACTTCGGATAATGCGCATGAAAGGGACACGATATTGGCTAAATTCAAAAGCCGAGAATTCAACTACCTATTTGTGGTGGATATGTTTAACGAAGGTGTGGATATCCCAGAAGTAGATACGGTTCTGTTCTTGCGCCCTACAGAGAGTTTGACAATATTTTTGCAACAACTGGGAAGAGGGCTACGTCTGCATGATAATAAAGATTCTTTGACGGTATTGGATTTTGTGGGTAATGCTAATCCGAACTATGACTTTGAATCAAAATTTAGGGCATTGATCGGTAAAACGAATACTACGGTACAAAAGGAGATTGAAAGTGATTTTGTACACCTTCCGCTCGGCTGTTCGATCATATTAGAGAAGAAAGCTAAGGAGATAATACTGAATAACATTCGTAAAGCGACTTCTCTAAACAAACGTGATCTGATGAAGCGCCTACAAAACTACGTGAATCAAACGGAGCTACCACTGACGCTGGCTAATTTTATCAAGATTAATAATATTCCTTATCAACGCATATACTTACGTGATACCTGGTCAGGCATACGAGCGGAAGCTGGGCTACTAAAAGACCTAGACAGAACGAACGAGAAGTATTACAAAACGATGTTGTCAAAAAAATGGGTAGCTACTAATTCGCTTTCCTACTTTAGATATATACTTGAATTGGCAGACCGAGGGTTTATAGTAGAAGAGAATGATCTCTCTAAATTGGATACGCTATACCTTACCATGCTGCATTATGACTTTTGGCAAGATGCGACCTCCAACATCTCTCTAAAAGAGTCCATCGAAACTATAGGCCTCAATAAGGATTATGTTGCGGAGATCAAAGAATATCTTCAGTTACGGATTGACGCCATTGATTTTGAAGAATCGGAATGTCTCAACTTGGAGTATAAACAACCTCTACAGCTCCATGCTCGCTATACACGTGATCAGATACTGGCTGCTTTTGGATTGAGTACTTTAGATAAAAAAAGCTCAAACCGAGAAGGTACTGCTGAGAATAAGCTCATCAATACAGAACTGCTATTTATCAATCTACAGAAATCCGAAGAGGACTTCTCCCCTACAACGATGTATGATGACTATGCTATCGATGAGACGTTATTCCATTGGCAATCGCAAAGTCAGACGACCGATACTTCGCCAGTAGGAATGTCATACATCAAACAGTCGGAATTGAATAAGAAGATCTTGCTATTTGTCCGTGAAAGCAAGAACGACATGTATGGCAATACCGCTGGATATGTCTTTGTTGGCTTAGGCAATTTTGTTAATTACGAAGGCTCGAAACCGATGTCTATCACATGGAAATTGGAAGAACCTATACCGGAATACCTGTGGACTGCTTCAGCCAAGATGTCTGTGGGGTAGTATTTTAGATGATATTTAATATGAAAATAGAATACACAAAGGGTGATGCTACCTCCCCTACATTAGCTGGCAATAAAATAATCGTACATATCTGCAATGATATAGGTGCCTGGGGAAAAGGGTTCGTCATGGCTATCTCTAAAAAGTGGAAGGAACCGGCCAAACAATATAAAGCTTGGTACAAATCGCAAGATGGATTTGCCCTTGGCGAGGTACAGTTCGTACAAGTCGAAGATGATACATGGATAGCAAACATGATCGGGCAGCATAAAATATATAAGGATTAAATGGGCAATCCACCTATCCGCTATGAAGCGGTAAGATCTGCCTTAGAAAAAGTGGCTGGTCATGCTCTACAGCACGATGCTTCAATACATATGCCCCGTATAGGCTGTGGCTTGGCTGGCGGCACCTGGGATAAGATAGAGCCGCTGCTACTGGAATGTTTGTCCGGTAAGAATGTGCAGGTGACAGTGTATGATTTTTAGTATCTTAGGTAAGAATAAGGATATAAGAATATGGATAGACCTAGGATTTCAATCTTCTCAATTTTTATTTTACTGCTACTACTAGTGGAATTTGTTATTCCATTTCGAGATCTGGTAATACCAGCATGGAATACCTTGATAATCCCAGCAGGGGTTGTAAAATCAATAATAGCCCTTATTCTCCTCCTGCTGATAGGGATATATCTTTATGTGCAGATCAAGAAGATTCCGAAAAGGTAGATAGCGTAATAATAATAAGTGAATGTAACCTTTATGACGACTTAGTGTTATAGGCGATCTAGATACTTACTTAGATAACTAGTGGACATGAGCCTTCGATTTCATCTGTACTAACACTGGATCCAAGAGTTTCTTTGTCTTTGTATGACCATACGCTCGAACTGCATACTTTAATTTATTAGAATCCATCGATTTAGCTTTGACAATGACATTTTTTAGAACCATCTCCCGATCTTCTGCAAGACTATCTAGATGATTGACTAAATCAACCAAGAGAAATTCGGGAGTAGCCTTTTTAGGGAAATACGGTGTTTTGCAAAAAAAGAATTTCTTCCCATTTAAATCGACTTCACCATGCCGTTTGTGGTTGTAAACTACACGTTTGTTATATAGCTGAGTGGTACCTACACGTAATGCATTATAACTATTTGGCGACGTTAATAGAAAACGATCGTCTTTTAGAAAACTACGTACCAATACCTCATCTTCGGGAGGTATTACGCCAAATACGGATTGCTTGGGATAGTAATACATACCTTGCGCTATCTTGTCAAGTACTCCTTCTGTAACCAATTGCGCCAAATGTCGATCTACCGCATTAGAATATGGAGTCAAGTCTTCTCTACGATATACTTGACCAGGCTTCAATTGCTGCTTTAATTCTTCTGCTCTACTCATAGCAGGCCCTCCTTTATTAATTGCTTTTATACAAAGATAAGGAATAAGAAGCCCATCTGCAAGAATATCAATTTAAATTTCATGCACATTAACAACATAAAAAGTTAAGATACAGAATGATTAATCACACAAACACATCTACATTACCTAATATATTTTGTCAAAAGCCTCTTCATACAAATCTATCTCTTTGACTACCTCAACTCCTAAACGCTTTTCAATCATGAGGTCCACTATAGCTTCTCCATCAAATAGCGCTAGAGGGAAAGAATAAGTATATAAGAATATGGATAGACCTAGGATTTCAATCTTCTTGGTTTTGATATCACTGATACTGATAATGGACTGTCTGTCTACTGCTGCAACAGCGATAGAAGTCTATTCAATTTGCCTTCTAGCTGGGCCTTTGAATATTTCACAAATACGGTGTTGCGGCTAGTTCGCAGTGCTTTCGCAGTCTCATTAATAATGTGGTGTATTAATGCTTTATCGCTTTTATTCTCCAGCAGGTATTCTATCGTCTGGATCTGTATCAGAATATTGGATTCGGCATCGTCGGGGAGCTGTTCAGCACCGAATTCGAGCCGGTATAATTCCCTTTCTAGATCTCGCTTGTGCTTCCTAAACTTTGCAGCTTTCCCCAATCTAGCAAATACCTGAAAAGCTTCTTCTATTAAACTGATTATTATAGTTTTATCACCTTTGTTATCGATCTGCTCTTTTATAACATCGATTTGCATCTGGAGGTTTGCCGCAGCGACTTCGAGTCGGTCTCTCCACTCTTGGCGCACAGCAGCAGCTTGTTCCTTCCGCTTCTTTTTTTCCTCCTGAGCTTCTCTAAAAGCTTGTATAACCATCTCTGTCTTGCTGGGAAGATCCCTTACCTCACTGCTACTTGTAACATGCCAGCCATCGCATGCTATACATTGATAGGATCGCACAGGTGCGTAGCCAGTGGCCTTGCGAATCTCTTCATTATTGTATCTAATGAAGTCCTCCGCTTTCTTCTCTGACTCAAAAAGGATTTTGTGACGTTGTGCCTCTGGGCAATAATATCGACTCTTGGATGGTTTCATAGCTCATAATCTAAGGGAAAATTAAAAACCTGCTAATTGTCTTATCTAAGATAGCTTTTAAAATATTAAATACATAAAAATGAAGCAGATATAATCATAAACCAATAAAGTCGATCATACAGAAGTGGATAAAGAAGATTAGTAACCTTTATGTTATTATGACAATCTGATATTCTATCGGCATGAGTCTTGCCGTTATATCAGTATTCATAATTTAGGTTAATAATTGGTTAGTTAAGAAATCCCTGAAGCTCCCCGCTTCAGGGATTTTTATTGTGAAAGCTTTGTATTTGCTTAACTTGTTAGTAATTGGTAACTTGTAAAAACCAATTAGTAACTTATGAAAAAACTATTCCCTACTGTTAAAGAGTTTCTTCCCACTTACTTAACAGGCAACACCCTCCGATAATCCGGCAGCTTCAACAACTCCTCTACCCCAGACCGCTGCAGGTCGACACCCACCAATAGATCTATAGACACATGAAAGTATCGTGAGATACGCTGTAATAGCTCTATAGGTGGCTCGGAAGCCCCCTCCTCGTACTTGGCATACCTCGACCGGGTGATGATGAGCTCATCGGCCACCCGCTGCTGGGACAAGCCCCGTCGCCCACGCAGAAAACGCATATTATCAGCTAGTAATGACATACCCTTTTATATTGCTACAAATATTAGCAACAAATATACAACTCTTGGCTATAGTTTACACTAATTTTGTTAGCAAAATTAAATAATTGGTGATGGAGAGGCATATCGTACATTGTGACCTGGATACATTCTTTGTATCAGTAGAGCGGTTGGTAAATTCGGATCTGGTGGGCAAGCCTGTACTGATCGGTGGTAATGGTGACCGTGGCGTCGTGGCTTCCTGCTCGTACGAAGCGCGCAAGTATGGCGTACACTCCGCTATGCCGATGAAACTGGCGCTACGCATGTGCCCCGAGGCGGTAGTCGTACGGGGTGACCATGACCTGTACTCCAAGTATTCGGGCACGGTGACCGAGATCATCGAGGAGGTGACGCCTATCGTGGAGAAGGCATCTATCGATGAGCACTACCTCGATATCACGGGAATGGACAAGTTCTTCGGTTGCTGGAAATGGACGCAGGAGCTGCGCGGAAAGATCATCAAGGAGACGGGCCTGCCTATTTCTTTTGGCCTATCGGTCAATAAAACGGTATCGAAGATAGCGACGGGCGAAGCAAAGCCCTGTGGCGAAAAGCAGGTAGTTGGCGGTACGGAAAAGCGGTTCCTGGCACCGCTCTCTATCCGTAAGATCCCGATGGTAGGCGAAAAGTCATACCTGACGCTGCGCAATATGGGGATTTCGCATATCGAAACCTTGCAGCAGATGGAGGTATTTACCATGCGTAGGGTACTGGGCGAGAATGGGGTGTCGATATGGACCAAGGCAAACGGGGTAGACAACAGTGCAGTGGTACCCTTTCGGGAGCAGAAGAGCATGAGCAAGGAGAATACGTTTCTGGCGGATACGATCGATATGGATATCCTGCGCAAGACACTGGTGGCTATGGTGGACGAGCTGGCCTACGATCTGCGCAGCCAGCAGAAGCTGACGGGCTGTATCACGCTGAAGATACGCTACTCGAACTTTGACACGCATACGCAGCAGCTCGCGATACCCTATACCAACTCGGATCGGGTGATAACGGACCGTGTGCTGGAACTATTCAAAAAACTATATAGCCGTAGGATGCTGATACGCCTGATCGGTGTCAAATTCAGCAAGCTGATCCATGGCTCGTATCAGGTGGATCTATTCAACGATACACTGGAGGAGATACGCCTTATGCAGGCTGTAGATCGGATAAGGAACCGTTACGGCGTGGATCTGATAAAGAAGGGGATCTGTCTATTGGATAAAAAAGGAGGTGCGGATGATGCTCAACGTGCATAGTTATTTCAGCCTGCGCTATGGTACGCTGAGCCTAGAGGATCTGGTGGAAGGCCTCTTGGCTGCAAGGCATGATACGGTGGTGCTGACGGATATCAACAATTCGTCGGGCTCGCTGGATTTCCTGCGGCTAGGCATGAAGGTGGGACTGAACGTACTGGGTGGTATGGAGTTCAGAAACGGTGATCGCCTGCTGTATATCGGTATAGCACGCAATAACGAGGGCTTTCGGCAGTTGAATGAACTGATGACTGCGTCTAATAAGGAGACTACTGCCCTGCCTGAGGTGGCGCCTTATCTCGATCAGGTGTATTTTATCTATCCCTACGGCAGTAGGTCGGTGAAGGAGCTACGGGAGAATGAATATATCGGTATCCGGCCGACGGAGCGTAACCTGATACGCCTGGAAGCTGCGGCCAACTGGGAGCGCTATGTGATCCTGGCGCCGGTCTCGTTTATCCCTGAGGATTATAAACTGCACTGCCAGCTGCGGGCTATCGATCATAATATCCTTTTCTCGCAACTGGACAAACAGATGGTGGCGGATAAGGAGGAGGTGCTGCTACCTAAGGTAAAGCTGCTGGAGCTGTACCGTGACTTCCCGATGCTGATACGCAATACGAACCGCCTGCTGGCTTCCTGTTCGTTTGATCTGGATTTTAAGAAGATGAAGAATAAGGCTTCCTTTACTGGTAATCCCGTAAACGATAAGCAGCTGTTGCACAAGTATACGCTGGACGGATTTAGGCACCGCTATGGCCGTACGGACAAGGTGGCTATGGAGCGTATCAAAAGGGAACTGGAGATTATCGAGAACCTTAACTTTTCGAGCTATTTCCTGATTACGGATGATATATGCCGCTATGCGCGGGGCAGGGATTTTCACTATGTGGGGCGTGGCTCGGGGGCCAACTCGGCGGTGGCTTATTGTCTGGGGATCACGGATGTGGATCCTATCGAGCTGAAGCTTCCCTTTGAGCGCTTTCTGAATCCGAAGCGGCAGTCGCCCCCGGATTTTGACATTGACTTTAGCTGGAACGAGCGCGACGATATCTATGACTATATCTTCAACCGCTACGAGACGGGACATACCGCCCTGATGGGTGCTATGAGTACCTTCCGCTCGCGGAGTATCCTACGGGAGCTGGGTAAGGTGTATGGCCTGCCCAAGGCGGAGATAGACCGCCTGGTGCACGAACCGGAGCATATGCTGAATAAGAATGAGGTGACCAATACGATCCTATCGGTATATAACCGCATGGCGGACTTTCCGAACCAGCGCACGATCCACCCGAGTGGGGTGCTGATATCGGAGCTACCCCTCACCTATTATTCGGCCCTGGACTATCCACCCAAAGGATTACCGACGATGCAGTTTGATATGTATGTGTCGGAGGATATCGGCTTCGAGAAGTTTGATATCCTCTCGCAGCGCGGCATCGGGCATATCAAGGATTGCCGGGAGATCGTAAAGCAGAACCGGGGCGTCTCGATCGATACCTCGAACCCGAAACGCTTCTTTGAAGATCCCAAAATCGCAGATCAGCTGCGCTCGGCAAATACGATAGGCTGCTTTTATATTGAATCGCCTGCTATGCGGCAGCTGATCACGAAGCTACGCTGTGATGACTACCTGACGCTGGTGGCGGCATCGTCGATCATACGTCCGGGAGTGGCTTCGTCGGGCATGATGGCGGAGTTTATAAAGCGCCACCATAACCCGGAGACGGTGGTATACCCGCACCCGGTATTCAAGGAGCAGCTGGAAGAAACCTACGGGGTGATGGTCTATCAGGAGGATGTAATGAAGATAGGCCATGCTTATGGTGGGCTAGATATGTCGGATGCGGATGTGCTGCGCAGGATGATGTCGGGCAAGTACCGTAACAAGGAGCATCTGGTAGAGATAGAAGATAAATTTTTCGACCACTGCGGGGCGCAGGGCTATCCCGAGGCGGCCAGCAGGGAGATATGGCGGCAGATGGAGAGTTTTGCGGGTTACTCGTTCAACAAGGCGCACTCGGCCTCCTATGCGGTGGAGAGCTACCAGAGTCTGTTCCTGAAGACGTACTATCCGAAGGAGTTTATGGTGGCGGTGCTGAACAACTATGGCGGGTTCTACAACCGAAAGGTGTATGTGAATGAGGCGAAGCGGGCGGGCGCTGCGATCAATCTGCCTTGTGTGAACAAGTCGACATTCGTGGCGACGATCTATGGGGACGATATCTTCCTGGGGTTTGACTGTCTACAGAACCTGAACGACAAACTGGCCCTGCGTATCCCGTCGGAGCGCATGGCTAATGGTGACTACACGAGCCTGGAAAACTTTGTACTGCGCACGGGGGCCCGGTTGGAACAGCTGATCATCCTGATACGGACGGGGGCTTTCCGCTTTATGGGGCTGGGTAAGAAGGAGCTTCTCTGGAAGGCGCACCTGTTGCTATCGAAGGATAAGCGGGCAGAAACTGTTCCGCTGCTGTTTGAAACGACGAGTCGCAAGCCGGTACTGCCGAAGCTGTCGAGCTCGGTACTGGAGGATTATTACGATGAAATAGAGCTAATCGGCTTTGGGGTGTCGGGATCGCTATTCGATCTGGCGCGGAGTGACTATAGAGGGGATGTGAAGGCTGCCCAGCTGATGGCGCACGAAGGGAAGACGATACGTATGGTGGGGGATTTTGTGGCGGAGAAGTATGTGCGCACGAAGAACGATAAGCTGATGAAGTTTGGGACTTTTCTGGATATGGATGGGGACTTCTTTGATACGGTGCACTTCCCTCCTTCGCTGGCCAAGTCGCCCCTGCGGGGCAATGGCCTGTACCTGATCGAGGGCAAGGTGGTGGTCGAATTTGGATGCCCGGCCATCGATGTAAGCCGATGTGGCAAGATGGCGCTCAAGGCTGATCCAAGGAGTATTTAGAACGGAATGAAATTGGAATACGCAATTGTAGATATTGAAACGACGGGCGGTAATGCCCGTGGGAGCCGTATGACGGAGATCGCTATCCGTATACACAATGGCAAGGAGGTGATTGACTCTTTCGAGTCGCTGATCAATCCGGAGAAGGATATTCCGCTGGCGATATTTGCGCTGACGGGAATCGACAACGAGATGGTGCGGTATGCGCCTGTATTTGGTGACATCGCCAAGCGTGTGTATGACATGTTGGAAGGTCGGATATTTGTGGCGCACAACGTGAACTTTGACTATTCGTTTGTGAAGCATCAGTTGGCGGAATGTGGCCTGAAATGGACCGCGAAAAAACTGTGTACGGTGCGGATGGCACGTAAGATAAAGCCTGGCCATCGGTCCTACAGTCTCGGCTATCTGTGCGACGATCTGGAAATACCGATAACCAACAGGCACCGTGCAGGTGGCGACTGTGATGCGACGGCAATTCTCTTCAAGCGTTTACTGGAATGGGACGAGGATGGGGTAATCGCTGAGATGGTGAAAAAGTCTTCTAAAGATCAACGCCTGCCTCCTAACCTTCCGGCGGATCAATTTGAGGCTTTGCCGGAACGCACGGGTGTTTATTATTTTCACGACAAGAAGGGTAAAGTGATCTATGTGGGCAAGGCGCTGAATATCAAGAAGCGGGTGGGACAACATTTTTCGGGACATAATATCAATCCGCAACGACAGAACTTCCTACGGGAAATACATGCGGTGTCTGCGGAGATATGCTCGACGGAACTAATGGCGCTCCTGCTGGAATGTGCGGAGATAAAGAGGCTATGGCCCGTGCACAACCGTGCGCTGAAGAAATATGAGCCTAAGTTTGGTGTGTTTGTGTATGAGGATATGGCGGGCTATAAGCGTCTGGCTGTAGGGAAGATCTCGAAAATGCACACCTGCTGTATGATGGTAAATAGAGAATATGATGCCGTGAAGTTGCTGTCGGGATTGGTGGATCGGTACGGCATAGATACGCGCTTGTGTTCGTTTACTAATACGAAGCTGTCACGCCAGGATATCGCACAGACGGCTATCGCTACTCACCTGCCTCCTGTAGCTGAACATAACGATACAGTGGAGTCGGCTCTCGAGGAACTGCAAGGTTGTCGCCCTACCTTCGCTCTCTTTGATAAGGGGCGCGACGGCAACGAGAAAAGCTGTGTGTTTATTGAAAAGGGTAATTTCTACGGTATGGGGTACATCGATAATGGATCTCAGCTCAGCGATATCCATGATGTACGCGACAACCTGACCCGCTATGCCGGTAACCACTATATGGCGCAGCTGATCATCAACTATGCAGAGAAGTACCCTAGGAAGGTGATGAAATTGGGATAGACGCTCTGTCTACAAATCTTATGCGCGGATGGACTTTCGTTGCGGATTTCGGTACAGAAACTAGTTCTTTATATTGTATCAATGATACAATATAATTTACAAAGAAATTTGTAGTAAAGGAAACTTATCCCTACTTTTAAGTATCCTAACTTGGGTTATTCAGTTATTATAGATACTTAAAATTATGAATCTACTATTTATCGGCACACAAGAGTTGTTTATCCTATTACCCCTAGTCTATGGCCTTTTTATTATAGCTATATTTTATGCGTTGTACAAAGTACTATCTAGGCTATTAAATCGCTATTTGGCAGCAAAGCGCGAGCAAACTGCAGCCCTACTCCTACAGAGCGATGCTCTGAAAGAAATCGCTACAGCAATTCGAGAATCAAATGATAAGAACGGTGTAACACAGGAGATAATTTAACTATATTCAATGGGAATGATTCAATACTACCTTCGGGTAGATCAGAAAGTTTTAGAAAGCTTTTTAGAAGACAGCAAAGTTTTAATAGATGTAGCATATAGCAAGAATGAATCTGATGATTATGCTCTATTAGATCTCGACAAATCATGGGAAGGTATCTTTTATCTGGTAACAGGTTCAAGCTTAGCTGATGCTTTCACCAACGAACTGCCTCAACTACCGCTGCTCTTTGGCCCTTCACAAATTGACCCTGAGCTGGACATGGGATATGGACCTGCAACTTTCACTAGCCCCGAACAGACCAAAGAGATGTACTATATCATAAAAGACCTCTCTAGAGAAGAGCTTGCTGCCAGATTCGATCCGGATAAAATGTTTAAAGAGGATTTATATCCGGATATCTGGGACGACGAAAACGCTTTAGATTACCTGTTGGACTTTTTCGAAGATCTTAGAGGTTTTTATAAAGATGCCGTAGAAAACAACCAGGCTATGGTAATGTATTTGTCTTAAGATTGATTGTTTTATGATATATAATTTACTTCTACGAGGTCGTATGAAGAATATTTTTTCAACTGTAAGCTTCTTCGCTTTGTTGATTTTTTCGGTTCCTTCTTTAGGCCAAGCGACTATTACAGCAGTCTAGAGGAAAATGTATTGAAAAGCGAGATAGAGAAGCTTGAAACGGAGATCACGGCTGATTGCTATGAAAACTTCTATCGCTTGGTAAGAGATGAGCTGATCGAAATTATTTAGATTGGCAACTCATCATCCTCGATAAGGAAACTGTACTCGCAGCTATCATTCATACAGATATGATGTTGAGTAAGTTTTTGTTTCTTGGCTATCTCTAAAAAGTGGAAGGAACCAGCCAAACAATATAAAACTTGGTACAAATCGCAAGATGGATTTGCCCTTGGCGAAGTACAGTTTGTAAAAGTAGAAGATCATACATGGATAGCAAACATGATCGGGCAACATAGAATCTATAAGGATGAAGTGGGTAATCCACCTATCGGTTATGAAGCAGTAAGATCTGCCTTAGAAAAAGTGGCTGACCATGCTCTACAGTACGATGCTTCAATACATATGCCCTGTATAGGTTGCGGCTTGGCGGGTGGCACCTGGGATAAGATAGAGCCGCTGCTATTAGAATGTTTGTCCAGTAAGGGTGTGCAGGTGCCTGTGTATGATTTTTAGCATCTTAATCTTCTTGGTTTTGATTTCACTGATATTAATAGTGGACTATGTTATTCCGTTTCGAGATCTGGTGATACCGGGATGGAATACGTTGATAATTCCAGCGGAGGCTGTAAGATCAATAATAGGCCTTATTCTCCTGGTGCTGTTAGGGATATATCTTTACGTGCAGATCAAGAAGATTCCGAAGAGGTAGAAATGTAAGAATAAATTAATGTAACCCTTCTGTTAACTTTATGACAATGAATACTATCGGCATAAGAATTGACGTTATATCAGTATTCATAATTTAGGTTAATAATTGGTTAGTTAGCACACCCTGAAGCTCCCCGCTCCAGGGATTTTTTTTGGTTCATCAAATCAATTGCTGATGCTTTAAATATTGTTCTTTTTCATCTCACTAACTGCGTGATCTACGGCACGTGCTGTCAGTGCCATGAAGGTCAGCGATGGGTTCTGGGTTCCGGTGGAGGTCATACAGGCACCATCGGTCACGAAGACATTGGGGCAGCTATGTACCTGATTCCACTTATTAAGGATTGATGTCTTAGGGTCATGCCCCATACGTGCACCGCCCATCTCATGAATATCTAGTCCCGGATTTTTGGCTATCCGATTTTGCTGTATATTCTTCGCTCCAGCGACATCCAACATTTCGGCGCCCTGAGTAAGGAAATCTTCTAAGCTTTTGTAATCATTTTCCTGATAACCTACCGATGTAATAAGCTGTGGAATACCGTAGCCATCGACTGCTGTATCGCTGAGGCGAACATGATTTTTGGCGTGGGGAATAGTCTCTCCCTGCATCATCATAAATACGCGCCATTTGCCCGGCATAAGTAATGCATCTTTATAATCAGCCCCTACCCCTTCGGCAGAGTGATCTGCAGCATTCCTATAGGCTGAGAAAAAGGATGCATACCCCCGTAGAAAATCAGTATCTTGCTGATGCACATTTCTAAAATTGGGAATAAGTGGTTGCGTGGGGCGTCTCCCATAATAATATTTATCCTCAAAGCCGTCGACCTCAGCTGAGATATGCCCCATGTAGTTGTGAAATGCGACATATCTGCCTAAAAGGCCATTGTCATTGCCTAGTCCGCTGGGGAATCGCTGGGATTTTGAATTCAACAAGATCTGATTACTGGCCAACGCCGAGGCATTGAGGAAGATAACTCTTGCATAATACTGATGGACCTCTTTGGTAATCCTATCGACAATCTGTACACCTATAGCTTTGCCCTGAATATCATCATACAGAATTGACTCGACTACAGCATCCGGACGTAAAGTGAGATTACCGGTCTTGGTCGCCCAGGGTATGGTAGAAGCATTGGAACTAAAATAGCCACCAAAGGGACATCCCCGATTACACAATGAGCGTGCCATGCACTGTGTGCGTCCCTGCGCTATATGAACGGGTTGCGGCTTAGTGACATGGGCACAGCGCCCACTGATGACTTGTCTATCGGTATAGCTGGTATTGATGCTGCGCTGTATCATCTTCTCGATGCTATTGAGCTCAAAGGGCGGCAGAAATTCTCCATCAGGCATGGATGTATTGCCTTCTTTTTTTCCAGAAACTCCAATAAACCGCTCTACATGACTATACCACGGTGCAATATCCTTGTACCGTATGGGCCAGTCTACAGCAAAGCCATCGCGCGCCGGTCCCTCAAAATCAAAATCGGACCAACGCTGTACTTGTCTGGCCCAAGTCAGTGACTTGCCTCCCACCTGATAGCTCCGTATCCAGTCAAAAGGTTGCTCCTGTATATAGGGTTGCTCACTGTCTTTAGTAAAGAAATGCATGGTATCCTCTCCATAGGCATAGCATTTTGATACGATCGGATTATCCTTGGAAACCGACAGCGGTACCCGATTATGATGTTCGAACTGCCAGATGTCATGATGTGCTGTTGGGTAATCCTTGATGTGCTTAACATCCTTGCCTCGCTCTAACATTAAGGTTTTGAGACCATGCTCGCAGAGCTCCTTCGCAGCCCAGCCTCCAGAAATCCCTGAACCGATGACTATGGCATCAAAGTGTCGATTATCTAAACTATCTTTCATTATTGGTGGATAATTAATAGACATCACTTAAGGCAATCTTTACACCTGTCTCTCGACTACGCTGTGCGGCCTGCATAAACTGAAATATCTCGATGGTCTCGCTCGCTGATACAGGAGGGAGACCGGTATCAAAGAAGGTCAGTATCTCGGCTACCAAAGGACCATATCCCACAAAAGGGCCTAATGGAGATATACCGATCTCGCCAAAGGCAACGCCAGCAATATTGGAAGCTCCACGGCGTATCCCACGGACTGTACCAGTGCGACCATCGCTCCAGACACCAATTACTTGCTCAAAATCGGGGTGATACACGCGATACACTTCCTTACAGCCTGTCCCCATTACGGTAAATAGCATCTCTACACCGTGGATCATATACCAAGCCTGATCGATGTGATGTGGTTCGATCTCTGCAGGAGTGTATACGTCTGCTCCGAGTACCTTGCCAATCTTGCCGCTGGTAACTTCACGTACCAACTGGTCGTACCGCAACGAGGAAGAGGAAAAGATAGGTACCTGTTTGCGTTCAGCCAAATCAAATATAGCTTTGACCTTAGCGAGATTCTCGGCCATAGGCTTATCTACAAACAGCGGTTTGCCAGCCTTGATGACCTGTTCGGCCTGCTCGAGATGTACCCGACCATCGTTAGACTCTAGAAGAATGTAGTCGACTTTGCTCAATAGACTTTCTATAGAATCGACAACTTCTACTCCCATATCACGCATGACCTGTATAATACGCGGCTTCATTTCTAAAGCCGAGGAAATGTCTTTACTACCATGGGGATAAGCTGCGACAACACGGTATCCCCTATCCTTGAGCGTTCCCTGGTTAATATCCTTGGTAAACATCTCACTATGTGAGGTATCTAAACCGATGATACCAATCTTCTTGATGGGCTGCTGCTCGCCGGCTGTACTGAAAGACTGTGTCAATACCAAGCCTCCGGTCAGTAAGCCCATTTTCTGTAAGAATGCACGACGTCCAGCAGGAGTTTGCTTCAAATTATTATCCATTGTCTTCATCATTTATATTTTTGGCATTGGAGGTAGACTGAAACCATTATGATAGGTGTGTTTGATCCACTCATTGGCTGCTTCCAACGCGTTAACTTTGGTAAATTGTCGATCAAACTTAGGATCTCCATCGATGACGCTAAACTCATCGACAGACACGATATCGAGCTGATCAGAGGGTTGAATATTGGTAAATTTCATCTTTGCTCCGTCCCAAAGCAAGTCGCGATGCAGTCCCTGTAGCCGGACAGCAAGAACGCCCATAACGACGGTTTCGTTCAAGGGACCCGCAAACGCAAAGTTGGAACTTGCCTCCTTACGGTTTGCTTTAGACTCTTTGGATGCACGGATCCAATCTTGCTCGTGGGCATTGGAGGTCCAGATATTACCATTGCCCCCAGGTACCCTAGGAATCCAGGCTTTCGGTTTATTGAAATTGTCCATCCTTGAAACTGGTAATAAAGTGGGGTTCATCCCATAGCAGCCTGTCATAATCTTACCTTTCTTGCCAACGAAAATGATACCACCGTTCTCATCGCCCATCATCATCCCTGGGACTAGCTCAGTAGGTCGGTCGGGCAACAAACCGCCATCATACCAATGCACGGTAACCTCAGGCATATTGACCTGTCTGATTCGGCCACGGGCAGGAAAGGTATATTTTACGATCTCGGCATGCGGTGGCGAATAAAGGTTGCTCAATGTAGAACTACCATTGACCTTGATCGGGTACTTAAGATCGAGTGCCCAATAGATAGGATCCATAATGTGACAGGCCATATCTCCCAGTGCTCCGGTTCCGAAATCCCACCAACCCCGCCAATTCCATGGCGTGTAAGCTTGATTGTACGGACGCCTGGCTGCTGGGCCTAAAAACAGATTCCAATCCAACTCGGAAGGAACCATCATCTCCTGTTTGGGCTTCATCAAACCCTGTGGCCAGATCGGTCTATTGGTCCAGCAATGTACCTCGTAGACCTCGCCAATGGTATCGGATTGTATCCACTCGGCGACCTCTCTACAGGCATCAAAGGAATTTCCCTGATTACCCATCTGTGTAGCAACACCGTATTGCTGAGCCAATGCAGTCAACAGCCTGGACTCATATACGGAATGGGTCATCGGCTTTTGAGTATAACAATGCTTTCCGAGGGTGATGGCATGTGCAGTGACACCTGCATGGGTATGATCAGGGGTAGCTACCATGATGGCATCGATACTGCTTCCCATCTGATCAAACATCGTCCGCCAGTCCTTGAAGGTCTTGGCTTTGGGATAATCGGCAAAGGTCTTACCTGCGTATTTCCAATCCACGTCACACAATGCGACAATATTTTCGGTATTCATATTGGCCAGATTGCGTCTCCCCATACCGCCAACACCAATACCTGCAATATTTAACTTATCACTGGGGGCAGTATGGCCAAACTTCTTGCCTAATACGGTATTGGATACAATGGTAAAGCCTGTCATTAAGGCTGCATTTTTAATAAAGGTTCTTCTTGAATTTTCCATGATATACTATGTAGGGTACTTATTAATTAATGGGTTCTATTTCCAGAATCAAGGCTTCTCTTGGTTCTAACTCGAGGACGGTATAAACCTTTCCGTTCTGGTAGGTTCCGATAAACTGTTTCTTATTTTCGATACTTCTATAAAGATTACCTCGATCGGCAAGGTCATAGTCCTGTGCCTTAAAATCCAGTCGTATATGTGTTTTGACGCTGCCTAAGTGAACTATTGGTAATCCTAACTGACCGTCTGCAGAATGCCAGGCTCCTATCAAAACGGTGGGCATATCTTTTTGAAAAGCACGTACATGTTCGTTCTGCCCAGCATAAATAGATAATTTGGATAGTGTTATCTGCTGCATCAATGGAGCAGGTAGAATCACTGGTGGACGACAAAAAGCACCATACAAAAGATATTGTGGGTACTGCTTACGCAGTCTGGCCAGTCTTAATAAATAGTTAATCTCCTGGGGACGTTGTAGCAATTGATCGGCTGTAAAATTAGCCAACATAGGTTGCATACCCCATATAAATGAACGTCCCTGCTCTATCATAAACTGTTGGCTATAGATACTGTCCAACAGTCCTTGGGTATCGGGTCGATTAGCCTGAGGCCATTTCTCATCGTAAGGTGGGCTCATCAAGGAGGAATAACTACCATAACTCAATGCATATTCATGATACACAGACTGAAAGAGTGGAATAGGCTCCCAGCCGTCATCTCCAGCATAGCGCTCGCGGCTGACCTGCAGGGAAAGAAACAGATCCAAGGATGGCAGCCAAGCTTCACAGGAGCCTTCGCCGGAAAGCGCGGTAGCGATAGAGCCTCGTTCACGAACTTCGTGAGCCATCTGCTGGGAAGCATGGGCCCAAAAATTACCTCCACCAATGGGATGCCCATGTGTCGGATCGTAGCACTCGCGCTGTATACAGGCTTGATCCATATAAATGCCGCTAAGCCCAAAATCGCGGAGTAAAGTGTCTGCCAGGTCGGCGTACCAATCTCGCCAGAAGGGGGTGCCTACACACATATTGGTCAATGATCTATTGGTAAACACATTGTACACATGGGTATGTAGCTGACCGGAGGGACTTTTGATCGCGTAACGTGCTGCCTCTTGTTTTTTCCAACTTGCTGTCTGATCGCCCCATTGTAAAGCGTTCATATAGACTAATGCATGAATGCCGTGTTTCTTGGCTAAAGTGATATGGTCCCGAAAGCTATTGGTGCCTTCCCGAGGCGGTAGGTATTCCGGAAAGCTGTCGTCATAGGAGCCCTGATGCCACCAATGCCAAAGCACGCTAATAGGCTCATCAAACTGTTGGCGTAAAGCGTATAGCGGTTGTAATACTTCTTCCGAACGGCCCCTATTCCATATCCAAAGGCCTGTAGCTAATACCCAATCGGGAATAAGTCTGTTTTTGAGACGGCTCTGCTGTGCCCAGTCTTGTTGCACCGCCCAACTTTTGTAGAGGGTAGCCGCGGTCATCCAATCTCCCTGGTAACCACCAATAACAACGGAATAAGGTATTTTGTATGTGGCACTTGGAGAAAGTGACGGAATGTGTTCGATATCGAGTACCATCCCCCTATCCTGATCGAAACGTGCCGCAAACTGCTTGGCGTACATCGCTGTATCGGTACAGGCCAAATAGAGTCCTTCCTTGTCGTAGAGTGTTAAAAACTGCATGGATAGCAGACCAGGATATGTCCAGCTAAAACTGTGTACCCCAGAGGACTGAAGTGCCTGTCCAGGTTGTCTCATCAACTCGCCCATCCAATGGGGTACAGCCAGTGTACCATCAGCAAGCTCATCAATTCCACTGACCTGTGGAAAGGAAACCCGACTTAAAATCATATCGCTCATACCCTCTACTGCTATATTCCAATATGACAGTGATGTGAGCGAATCTATACGGATGTGGACGGCAATGGTAAATGCCGATGCTGACTCGCCCTTGTAGGAGCGCCAAATCAACTGGGCCTCGTTGGGAGCAGCACACATGATTTCAAAATCGATAAAATCCTGGGGACGTACAATAACAGACTGCCCCTGATCTATCATCGATAGTGTCCAAAGATGATTGATACGGGATACTTCGTCACGGATTATTGTGCCAGCGGTCTTGTGATGTAAAGCCCGGAGTATACCCGTATGCCGGTCTATTTCGACACGGAGATCTCCTCCGCTTAGCAATACCTTCTCAGAGGTATAAGATCGTGCTGCCTGAGGCTGCGCCAGGCCTGGCACAATGTATACTATACAAAGTGCCATGGCGCAGGAAAGAGAACCTAAAATCTGTCTTATCAAATAAAAACACTTCATATCTTCTAATGGGATTAAAGAGTTGGCAAGCCGAGTTTCTGCCGCCGTACGACCGTTTCACATAATCGCTTGTACATTGTCTTGTGTACAGGAACAGTGGAGGTAAATAACTTTAGAATAGTACTCTCGGACTGGTAGTAGGCTATTTTTTTGGTATCGAAAATATTATTCTGGCCGAATACGTCAAGATATTCGTTAAACTTGGTTCTATAGGGATCAAAGTAGAGAATGTTGTCGTCGAATTCCATCTCTAAGCCCAGTCCATAGGTGATAGCTGCATTGCAGGCTGCCTGCAATCTACTAAAGGGCACCGTACTATAGAAGAAATAATTAGGCTGTAGATAACTGTCCGAAAATCCTAAGGCTGTTGGGTTGGTGTAGCCGGGTGACTGCCACCAGGGAATCCAATTGAAACTAAGATTCAATCCGCTCAGGTAGCTGCCCATATCTGCAATGGTGGTTCCATTGTCCTCTATCGCCTCTCCTATCCAATAAAAGCCGTCTAGGGTGAGGTGTCGGAAATTAGCCGCATTGAAGCGCGCGCTCACCTCATCAACGAACCATTTACAGGCTTTGGTCTTATGCCCGGCTGTTTGAAAATTAAGCCAAATTCCTTCAGCCATTCCCCAATTGTTGGCAACGGCTGTCAAGGGCTCTGGAATACCGATGACAATCCGTCTCTTAGAAGGTGGCTGTCCTGCACTCCAGGTGGCGTCCTCAATAGCCTGGTCCAACTCATGCAAGGAACGCCCCTGCTCAAAATATTTATCGATCAATGTCGCCCAATTGGCTTTTTGTGCCGGTTTAGCAGGGTCGCCGTGGCCTACAGTGAAAGAAAAACCTAGATCATCGCTGAGTTCTAAAAATAAAAACCCATCAAACATCCATTCATATACGTGTTGGTCGTTTTTATAAACCACGTAAGGATGAAACGCGTAATAATCCCAAACCTGCCCCTTATTGGTACCACCACCATAAATAAGTACCATATCACGTATGTGATTATTATGATAAGATGCAGCAGTGGAGACAAGATGTGTATCCATTGGTTTCAATCCGTCAATGCTAAAATCAGTACTGTAAGGTTGCTTTTGACAGGCAAAAAGCACCATTAGAAGAATGTACCACATCATCCTTTTAGACAAAAGGAATACTGTTCTGTATAAAATCATATCTCTACAGATTAAATTGTTAATAATTCAGAAAAGATCCTGCAGCAGGACTACTGCAGGACTAACAACATCAATGTTTTATATAAGGTGGATTCTGTACTTTTTGCCTTTTGGTAATAATCTCACTCAATCTCTTGTACAGCTCTTGATCTGCTGGGTTTATGGATTGGTAGAGCTTTAAAATAGTATTTACAGATTGATAATAAGCTAGCTTCTTGGTGTCGTATACAAGATTTTCTTCAAAAACGTCCAGATAATCATTTAGTTTGCCACCATTGCCTCCCAATACGGACTCATCGAATTCGATCTCAAGATCGATATCGTGCTTATTGGCTTCGACAGTGGCCTCCTGTAGACGTGAGAACGGTACGTCATAGAAGAAGTAGTTGGGCTGTAAATAGACTTCGCTAAAACCATACTTCTGAGCATTGTCGTAACCTGGCGACTTCCACCAGGGAATCCATACAAAGGTCATATCTTTCTTTTTGAGGTAATCTCCGACAAACGAAATCATCTCTCCTGTATGATCTACCTCCTCGGCAATCCAGTAAAAGCCCTCTAATTCTAGATTTTTAAATGCTGCATTGGTAAAAGCAGTACGGGCTTGATCTATAAACCACGTACAGCCCGCTACACGGTCCTCGTCTTTGGAAAAATCGAGCATCTTACCGTCCACTTCTCCCCACTGTACGGCACCGCGCATAGGCTCGGGGATACCGATGACGACTTTTCGCTTTTGATTCGGTGAACCAATTTCTTTTGTGGTTTTATCCAAACGCTGATCTAGTGCTGATATAGATTGTCCTTCTTTGAAGTAATTCTGAATCAAAGCCTCCCAATGTACTTTCAACCCCGGGTTGGGCGCATGCCCTGTAGTATAAGCATGTCCGTCGCCATCATTGAGCTCTAAAAAGAGAAAACCGTCAAACATCCATTCGGCTGTCGACCCGTTCTGATAAGAGACATAGGGGACAAACTTGTCGTCGGTCCATTTATCGACAGCCGCTTTACCTGCCCCATAAATCAGTACCAGATCTCGGATACTGGACTTCTTTCCTTCGTTAGGTTCTACGGGATTTACCGGTTCTTCTTCGGTCTCCTGTCCTGTATAATCGGGATACATATAATCCCTTGCACAGGATATCATACTTGTGTTCACCAAGAGACACATGATGAGGTATATATTTATCTTATTCATTGTTTCAAAATTTTATCTTAATACACTACTACTCGACTAGATAATCCATTCGGTATTTACGGATTCCGGCATTGGAAGCGGATTGATTGGAAATCGCGCTCAACCCAACGAAGATATCCACCTGAAATCCTTTGACCTTGGCATGTAAATCGCCAGAAGTAAAATCTGTACTGATACCTAGAGCCCCTGATTCGAAAACTTTAAGATCTTCGTAACCGGTCTGTCCTGGCATCAAACTAAGTTTGCTCTTGTCAGTAATCTCGAAAACAACCAAGCGTGCTTCTGAAGTAGCCTGTTTGCCCTGTGTCAACATCGCCACGAAAGTATCACTCTGTACTGTAAACACATCGTAGGCCAATATCTTGTAACCGTGGGATTTGGGATTCAATTGGTACGTTGCACCTGATGGCTCCTGTATCTCGAAACGACTTCCTTTACCATCGTTTTCATTGGCTCCATCATTATACCAGGATATATAGAGATCTGAATCACTGGTTGTATTAGCTCTTTTGACAAGTGCGATATCCCAGCTGCCTCCGGTCTTGAGGACATCGTATTTTACGACCTTAGGTACGGATGACACGGGAACTCCATTATTCAATTCCCAGGAATAGTATTGTCCGTTGGGCATCGTGGTATAAGTGTAGGCTTTGCCGCTACGGATATTTCCGGTTATAGTGGTCTTGTTGACACCAAACTGTTCAATATTGAGCGGATCCCAGGATACAAACGTAAATAGCTTGTCGTAGCTGTTGTTGGTCTCGCCAAACCGCCAGAACTCATAGCCTTTGCCGAATTCATTTTTCGTGGTGATCGCTATATTACCATTCGAATCACCTGAAATCTGCGTTGCAAAGGTCGTTGGCTGATCGATCTTGCCAGTAGCTTGTCCATTTTCAGTGTTGAAGGAATGAATCTTGCCTAAACTCCAGTCTTCAAACTCACCGATATAGAAATGGTTTTCGGCCAAAGCAAAACTCCGGATATTAGTCCGCGTCAAACCGAGGTCTTCGATACTCCGAAACCATAGCTGTGTGAACTTTGTTTTGTTAAACTTGGTAGGACGGATTTCAATAGTATGTGTCCGCAGTGTCCCCTTACCATCGGTAACCTGGATAACCATCGGTTCTGTGAAATCCGCAATTGTACCATTGACATTTGGCGATATGCTACATGTAGGTTGAAGTTTGATTCGAACCTGAAGTTTGGTGAGATCTAATGGTTCTTTGCTTGTATTGGGAACCTCAATAATAATACGGTCTCCATCTTGATACGGTGCTACTTGGGTCGATTGGTATTCTAACGTACCATTAAGTTTAGTCACTCCAAACTCCAATAGGCCTACCGTATAATTCATACCTGTCTTCTTGACGGTAATGTGGTATTCTTTGGATTCCCCTCCAGCGGCCATCACGCGTATGCTGGCGGGCTGAGTAAGATCTCTAACTCCTTCCAGTCCTGACTCGATGACTGTACCTACGGGGAGGGAGGCTACAAGCTCCATTCGGGAGAGGTCATTTTCGACGAGCTCCCCTACATCTGAGGCATAGATTGGCACCTCGAATGTAATCTGATCATCGGTGATCTCGCCTTGATAATAGCGTTCGGTGCCAACAAAGCGGACACTGATCGACTTTATACTGGTATCTGAGCTATAGCTGCGTTCGTCTACTTTTTTACATCCACATATCTGATACATGATGAAAAAACTCAGGAAAAGTTTTATAATTATTTTCATGTCAATCTTGTTTTAGATATTACTGCCATAGGAGATCCTGCTCGCATGCCGTATTATTGCGCACCTCAAATTCTGGAATAGGCACGGTATAGTACCGTTCAGGAAAATAATGATCCGCCTTGTCGCAATCGACAATACTATAAGTAAAGCCTGTATCTTCTTTTGTAATCTCCACACCATGCATACGCTTGGCATCTAATACAGACTGCGCTAGCTGCCATCGTCTCAGATCCCAATAGCGGTGCCCCTCGACAGCAAATTCACAGATCTTTTCTTTTTGTAAGTCTTGCAAATAAGCTGTCCAGCTACTCTGTAATGGCTTATTGGGTAGACCTACCCTGTTCCGGATTTTGTTCAGGTAATTGTATGCCTTACCATAGTCGCCCATGTGAGCATATGCTTCGGATAATATGCAGAGGATCTCCGCATAGCGCATTTCTATCCAATATTGATCACTTTTTTCCTGAATAAAGTCTTTGGGCTTACTATCTAGGAATTTGCGGATAAAATAGCCTGTAACGGTACGATTACGTGCATTGCCATCGAAGTATTCGATATACCCATCCTTGCCGCCTACATAAGTTTCGATCTGGCGTCCTTTCCAATCGGCCCCATTGTATAACACTGTAGCGTAAAAGCGTGGTTCTCGATTGAGATAGGGATCGCTAGCGTGCAACGGATTGCTCCAATCGAAAGCCTGCCATTGTCCAGCTTGCTGAATGTCGAAACTACTTACTAGCTCTTCGGTAGGAGATGCATAGCCGCCATAACGTTCCATATCGCCTGTAGGACTAAAATACCTATCAAAATCATGTGTCAAAGTAAGCCTTTGGTAGTATGAGGCCAAGATGATTTCTTTATTATGTGTCAGATTGAATACCTGGGTATAATCATCCAGTAGCATATAGGTGCCTTTGGCCGTAGCCAAGATCTCAACCTGCCGTGCGCCAAAGATGGCATCATTCCACTTTTTTGCGTACAAGGCAGACCGTGCCATAATACCGTAGGCGGCACCTTTGGTAATACGTCCAGTGTGGGCAGCATCCCAACTTTCAGGAAGCTTTTCGGCTATATCTTTGAGTTCTTGAATAACCCATGTCCATGATTCGTCAACAGAAGATCGCTTCTTGTTCTTCTCCGCTGGTCCATCTAGTTTTTCATTGTCTACACGGAGAACAACACCTCCATGACGAACAATAAGCTTGTGATAAAGAAAGGCGCGTAAAAAGCGAACCTCTGCAATACGGATCTGTAATTGCTTGGCATCGATCTTGTCACCGTAACGACCTGCATCAATAATGAACTCATTGAGGGATTTTATTTTTTCATAGGTTGTGGCCCAAGGACTCAGCGCTTCAGTCGATGCAGGGCTGAGGTAACTGGGACGCATATTGATTCTATTATGCTCGGTATCCATATAGGTCTGCGAATACTTGATAATATCCGCATATCCATCTGTAAGGCTGACTCCTTCTATCTCCGCATACATATAGAGCGCTCCGTACAGACTATTGATGTAGAGGTCTAAATTATCTACATTTTTCCAGACGATTTCATTTGAATACTTGTCCCGAGGTGTGACATCCAATGATTTGTTACAACCGCCCAAACATAAAAGCAGACAAAGCATAGCTAATGTTTTATTCTTAAAAGTCTTCATAACTAAAATGTTAAACTGGTACCAAAACTAAATGTACGCTGCTGTGGGTAATACCCGTTATGTACGCTGGGACTCTCTGGATCCAGGTATTTAAACTTGGCAAATGTCAGTAGATTAGATCCGGCCAAAAAGACACGAAGTGACTTTATATTAAATCGCCTAAGTGTCGACTCGGGCACTGTATAACCTAAAGCAGCATTTTTCAAGCGGACAAAAGCTCCATTCTCTATCCACCAGGATGAATCTAGAGAATTTCCTCCACTGGGTACCAAGGAAAGGCGTGGGTACCTGGCTTGGGTATGCTCGGGTGTCCATGAATCCTCAAGCAGGTACCTCGGACTATTGTATCCATTGCCATAGAAGGCCTTTGTAAAAATAGTATTGTCCGGAATACCATGGTCATACATGCCACTGAGCAGTATATCGTTCAGTGCGCTTCCTTGCCACATCATGGAAAAATCAAATCCCTTGTACTGCAGATCGACGTTGAAAGCATACATCAACTCTGGCAGATCGGGACGTGTGCCGACAGCCATATCGTCCTGCCTTGTGAGCTTGCCATCTCCGTTGAGGTCTTTGTATATGATATCGCCAAGACGCTTATAACCTCCTCCGGGAGGTGCTGGCGTATTCTGCAATTGCTCCTCGCTCTGATATAGACCAGTCGCAATATACACCAGACGCTGCCCAATGGACTTACCCAATAAGCTCTGCCATGGGTGTATATTCTCGGTCTCCACTATAGAGAGAATTCTATTCTTGGCATAACTCATATTGCCACTGATATTGTACTGTAAAGATCCCACGTGATTACGGTATCTTAGCTGTAGCTCCATGCCCCTGGCATCTACGGCGCCACTGTTTTCGATGGTCGGGAAGTTACCGCCAAGGGAGGATGGATAAACATTTCCAATATTCTGTAGGATATCATAGGTATATTTGTAGAAAGCATCAAACTCTACGCTGAGCTTATTGTTCCAAAGGCCTGCTTCGACGCCGATATTGTAGGTTCTTGTCTTTTCCCAGGTTAGATCGACACTTGGGTAAGAACTGCTGGAATTTAATCCAAACTTTTGCGTAAGCTGATCGCCTAGTGCAATAACCGGAGATGATGATAGATTGAAGTACTGTCGATATAAGAAGGGATTGACATTGTCTTGCCCTAACAGTCCGGCGGAGCCTCTGAGTTTGAAGAAATGTTCTTCTCCTATGTTATCTTTCCAAAATTGCTCATTAGACAATATCCACCCCATAGAAACAGAGGGAAAAAATCCCCAACGGGAATGAGCTGGAAATTTATAAGATCCGTCTCTTCGGAAAGCTACTTCTACCAGATACCGAGAATCGTACGCGTAATTGAAACGACCTACATAACCTGCTCTAACGGATTGATCTGACATACCAGCATTGGGTGTAGGAGGAAATACCTGCCCAAGAGACAGCTCTGGTAGGTCCCGAAGTGGGAATCCCCATCGGGAAGCAAAAAGAGTATTGGAATTGCCACGTTGCCATTCAAAAAGCAATAATCCTTCCATATCATGCTTCCCTATCTCCATTTTGTAACGTACGGATGGACGCGCTAACAACTGACTGAAATTATCGGAATTCTGGAACAAACTGCCATCGGCCAAGAACCCGTCCGAGAGTGTTCTGGAATAGTCTCCGCTTTCAGAAATGAACGTATTTAGATAGTATGGGGTCGAAAAGCTTTTGGAATTTGCGTATTTTCTATCAAAGCTTCCGAAGAATGCCACAGTCAATCCATCGATATATTTTGGAGAATAGGATAATTGCCCTGATGTCTCAAAAAGTGCATTTTTACCTTCCTGAAAACCGCTTAATTCCGCTGCAGCAAAGGGATTCAGCGTCATATAGGAGGATCCTGTAGGAAGGCCTTTGTATTCGAATGGTAGAAATGGATACATATATAGAGCCTGTGAAATAGGATTGAACAGAGCCTGCTTTCCGTAAGATATAGACCCAGGGGCATAGGAATCTTCCAAGCGTCCCGCTAGAGAAAGGGATAACAACCAGCTGGCATTAGGATTCATATCGATATTGGTCCTTACATTATACCGCTCGAACCGCATATCCTTGACTACGCCTTCTTGCAACATACCGCCTATACTACTGAAATATCGAATATTCTCATTGCCGCCATGGAGGGAAATGTTATGTTGTGTAGAAGCCGCAGCATGTCCTAGAAATTCCTTTTGCCAATTGGTGTTCTCTAGTCCATCGGAAGGATCTCCATTACTCATCAGGGCAATCTGCTCCTCGCTAAACCATGGCTTATTTCCATCCATTTCGTTGGCTTTATTATGCCATCGCGCATATTCCGTTCCGTTTAAAAAATCAGGAAGTTGCGTGTTTTGAGAAGCAGTGACGGAGCCGTTATAGCTGAAGGTCGGTTTGACCCCGTTTTTTCCTCTTTTGGTTGTTACCAAAATCACGCCATGTGCACCTTTGACCCCATAGACCGCTGCTGCCGCTGCATCTTTTAATACGGACACTGTCTCCACATCGTTGGGGTCGACGTTTTGAAACGAACGTTCGATTCCATCCACTAAAACGAGTGGGCTGGAGTTATTATAAGTGCCATACCCTCTAACCAACATAGAAGCTCCATCGGCTCCTGGCTGTCCACTCTGTTGCTGAAATACGACGCCTGGCAGCTTTCCGACTAGAGCCTGGCTGACGTTGAACATGGGCACTTTTAATATCTCTTTGGACGAAACCTGGGCTACCGAACCTGTGAGATGGGTTTTGGTCTGTTGTCCATAACCGACCGAGACTATAACCTCCTCGATATCAGACTGAAGTTCTTCAAGCTGAATAGACAGTAATCCAGACAATGGTAACTCTACTTCTTTGGTTTTGTAACCGAGATAGCTAACCGAAAGCTTATCCCCTGCTTTTACGGAAACTGTAAATCTTCCTTCACTATCGGTTTTTACCTCTATAGCTCTCTTTTTGACAGCGACACTAGCTCCAGCAAGCACTTGACCGGAAAAGGTCTTGACTTGCCCAGAGACAGTACGTTCCTGATCACCCCGGTTATTGGATGCTGGATCGACAACTGTTATCTCTTTTTCAATCCGCTGTATAATGATGGACTTTTTCAATATCTCGTATGAAAGATCTTGCGATGGTAAAAGAAGGGATAAACCTTCTCGTAAAGGCTTGTCTTTTAATGACACATCAATCGGCTCCGCTCCCGAAATTATCTCCGCATTACAGATCACGGTATAACCAGTCTGCTTTTTGATCTCGCGAAAGACCTGTAATAGGGACATATTCTTGCCTTTGATAGTAAGCGTCTGTGCGGATACATCCGCTCTTGCTTGCACGAGTAAGGCCAGAAGGAGAACAAGAACCATTTTCATAACAATCAGGTATTTAAAAAGTGGGCGTACGTGTGTATACCCCAATGATACGATGTAATTTTTCATTACCTTTGATTGGTTTTAGTTAGTTAAATAAAATACGACTCTATTTTTCTAAGAACTACAACCGCCAGTCGGGGAAGGTGCAAACTTTCCCGGCTTTTTGAAATCGATTGTAAGTTCTAGCTATGCACTTACTTCATAACCACAGTCCTCCTTCCTTGCATGCTATATGTGATACGTTTATCGGTTCTTTTGATAACCTCCATAACTGTATCAAAATCTTCATAGCGGGATACAGCTCCCCAAATAACAATATTCTTTATGCGGGGGCTAAGTTCAATATCGATATCATACCAACGTTCCAAACGTCGTGCTATGCTCTCTAGACTCTCATTATTAAACATAAACTCGCCATTCTTCCAAGCTAAACATTCATCCATATCGACTGTCTCCACAGATATTCCTGTGGTGGAAACCAGTGACTGTTGCCCTGGCCGTAATATTTCAGATCCTTGGCCTCTCGCTGGAGAAACCTTAACACTTCCCTCGAGTAATCCAACCCGAGAGATGCGTTCGTCTGTGTAAGAATTGATATTAAAATGGGTGCCCAGCACCTCTACTTGTTCTTTTTCGGTCTTCACAATAAAGGGCCTTTTCTTGTCAGATGCGACTTCAAAATAGCCTTCGCCCTCTAGATAGACCTCACGTCGATCGCCAACGAAGGTGACTGGGTAAACAAGTTTTGACTCAGCATTGAGCCATACTTTGGTTCCATCAGACAATGTTACATGGTATTGTCCTCCTCTCGGAGTTCTCAACAGCAACTGGGTGCGGGCCACTAGATCTTGATCTACAACAGTGTGTCCCCCATCGTAACGAACCTCATTATCAATAACGATACCTTGATGTTCTGAACTAAGAAGAATCTCCTCTCCATTTGCTAAAGTCAAAATTGCTTTATTATTGCCTGCTGGGATGGTGCTACTAAACTGTTCTGTATTGCTACTAGAATCACTGACAAACGGATAAAGGATATACCCACCTATTCCCAAACAAAAAATGATAGAAGCCACTATAGCATATCTGAACCAAGGCTTACGGTGCCTATTATGGCCTTCTCCTGCTCTGATATGGGTCAATATGTGATTCAGATTATCCTCTTCGCGCCGGGCAAAATCTGCATCGAATATGTACTCGTACTCTAACAACAATTCACGAAGCCCTTCTTCGCTTTTAAGTTCGTCGGCTGTCTTTTTCAAATCTGGATATTTTGAGAACAGGTCACGTAGCTCCTCATTGTCTTCTGGAGACAATAATCCATTGATATAGTCTTTTAATAGCGGAATAAGTTGGTTCATAGTTTTATAATCGCATTACATTAATAGAAACACGATACAGATAGAAATCTGACGAGAAAAAGTATAATTTTCACAACAAAGAACCTAAACAACTGTTAGTCAGAATGATATTTTAAGAAAAAAAGCTATACAACAAAGCACTCAGCAGTGCGGAATTGTGCAATTTGAAATGAGTACGCAGAATCGCTAGTGCACGTGAGCGATTAGCGTACACGACATCTGCACTCACCCCCAAGCGTTGACTTATCTCCTCTACAGTCAACCCTTCCAAGAAACTCATATGAAAGACTTTGCGCTGGCGCTCGGAGAGCTTTTCTACCTCTTTATAGATAGCGGCAATCAGTTCGGCATGAACCATTTTTGTATAGACATCTACGTCTTGTGCCAAATCAAACTCGGTATTTAAGATAGACTCTAAGGGCTCTTCAAGAACAGGTTTTCTAAGGTAATTGAGACAGGCATTCTTGGTGCAGATATAGAGAAAGGCTTTTAGCTTTTCTTCATCCGAGAACAAATGTCTATTATTCCACATTTTGATAAATGAATCGGCAACGATTTCTTCCGCTGCCTCTCTAACCTTAACATACCGCATAGCAAACAACAGCAGCTTCCTGTTATACAAACGATAAACGGCAATAAGGCTTTGTTCCTTATTCTTATGCAATCCATCAATCAAAAGAGAAGGGCTGTGCATTTGCTTTATAAATCGTTCGTTAAAAATATAGTGTTATCAAAATTTAGGGCTTCTGTCCCTAGAAGACAGGCCAAAGTAAGCAACAATTCTTGGAAAAACAATTCATATTCCTCAGAAACCTGCGAAATAAAATGGTAAAACACTATAAATAAACAAGTAGCGTCATAACGACAAGTTAGCTAAAAATCCCTGAAGCTCCCCGATCCAGGCGTTTTTTTATTTTTCGGTCTGGCAATTTAGTTGCTTTTCTAACAAACCTCGTGTATGAAACTATTAGCTATAATCAGTTTTGGACCTCATCAAAAAATGAGAAGATGGAAACAATAACACACACATTGGCGAAAATGACCAAGAATTATTTTCCAAAACAGCTCTTATGCTGAATACCATATTTAATGGCTAACTTCGGTAATCAATAGTGATCAACCAACGTAAACCTCCCCGCTTACATTTTTCTAAAGCCAAACGGGAATTGAATTTCAGAATATTTATGATTACCTGTTAAAATATTTTCAAAGATGAAAAACCAAGAAGAAGCGCTATCCTCCTTTGAACTAATCTACAAGCCCCATTTTATAACGTTTCAAACGGTTTGCAAAAACGTATGTAGTTCAAGAAGATTCCAAAAATGTAAATAGCATAAGTAATTGTCTAGCTACTACTGAACCAACGATTTCAGTCTATTCAATTTGCCTTCTAGCTGGACATTTGAATATTTCACAAATACGGTGTTGCGGCTAGTTCGCAGTGCTTTCGCAGTCTCATTAATAATGTGATGTATTAATGCTTTATCGCTTTTAATCTCTAGCAGGTATTCTATCGTCTGGATCTGTACCAGAATGTTGGATTCGGCATCGTCGGGGAGCTGCTCAGCACCGAATTCGAGCCGGTATAATTCCCTTTCTAGATCTCGCTTGTGCTTCCTAAACTTTGCAGCTTTACCCAATCTAGCAAATACCTGAAAGGCTTCTTCTATTAAACTGATTACTATATTTTTATCGCCTTTGTTATCGATCTGCTCTTTTATAACATCGATTTGCATCTGGAGGTTTGCAGCAGCGGCTTCGAGCCGGTCTCTCCACTCTTGGCGCACAGCGGCAGCTTGTTCCTTCCGCTTCTTTTCTTCCTCCTGAGCTTCTCTAAAAGCTTGTATAACCATCTCTGTCTTGATGGGAAGATCCCTTACCTCACTGCTACTTGTAACATGCCAGCCATCGCATGCTATACATTGATAGGATCGCACAGGTGCGTAGCCAGTGGCCTTGCGAATCTCTTCATTATTGTATCTAATGAAGTCCTCCGCTTTCTTCTCTGACTCAAAAAGGATTTTGTGACGTTGTGCCTCTGGGCAGTAATATCGACTCTTGGATGGTTTCATAGCTCATAATCTATGGGGAAAATTAAAAACCTGCTAATGGTCTTATCTAAGATAGCCTTTAAAACATTAAACACATAAAAATGAAGTAGATATAATAATTCATCAACAAAATCGATTATATCCGAAGTGGACACAAGAGAGAACTCACTGAAGCTCCCCGCTCCAGGAAGTTTTTTTGTGTATATCGTTTCATACAACATTACATCTATATTGTACTTGATGAGGTAAAATGATTTGCCTACCAGCTAATCGGGCTAGGCTACCTTGGAAGTAAATATTGTACCGGACTATTCACTTTATTTAAATCGGACTACTATAGGCAACAGATAATCCATAACCTTTGTATCCTTCTTAGATTACAAAACGAATACTTGTCAAAAATATGGATAAGATGCAAAAACTGACACAAAAACAAGTCGTTGAACTGTATAACAAACCTCTTATGGAATTGCTTTACGAAGCTGCAACAGTCCATAGGCAATTTCATGATCCCAATAAGGTACAGGTTTCAACTTTAGTATCCATAAAAACGGGAGGCTGCCCCGAAGATTGTGCGTATTGCCCTCAGGCTGCACGTTATCATACAGAGGTAAAGGCAGAAAGTTTGATGAGTGTGGAGCAGGTTAAAGCACAGGCCCTCCAAGCAAAAGCCGGAGGAAGCTCTAGGATCTGTATGGGTGCTGCATGGAGGAATGTAAAAGATGGTGCCGAATTTGACCAGGTATTGGAAATGGTCCGCACATTGAACAAGCTCGATATGGAGGTCTGCTGTACGCTAGGGATGATTACCGAAAACCAGGCCAAACGCCTCTCGGAAGCGGGGCTATATGCTTACAACCATAACATCGACTCTTCGGAAGATTATTATGAACAAATAATTTCGACGAGAAGCTATAAGGATCGCTTACAGACTATCGATAATGTCAGAAAAACGAATATCACGGTGTGCAGCGGAGGAATTATCGGTATGGGTGAAAGTATGGAAAACCGGGCCGATATGTTAATCACTTTGGCTTCTCTATCTCCCCACCCTGAATCTGTACCTATCAATGCACTAGTTCCTGTAGAAGGTACTCCGATGGAAGAAATGGCGCCTGTATCTATCTGGGAGATGGTGCGAATGGTGGCAACGGCACGTATTTTATTGCCCGAAACACAGGTGAGACTTTCGGCGGGCCGTACGCAAATGAGCCAGGAAGGTCAGGCTTTGTGTTTTTTTGCCGGTGCTAATTCTATTTTTGCGGGAGACAAGTTGCTAACTACACCTAACCCCGACGTAAATGAGGATATGAAAATGTTTGAGGAATTGGGATTGATTCTACAAAAACCGTTTGAAAAACGTCCACAGCCGCAAACAATAGAAGCCGAAAATGCTTGCTTTCAAACACTGGGCGAAAAGCCAAAATGGACGAGACCGGGACACCTTATTAGGAGAAATATAGAAAAGGAAAAAGATAATAATTGATTAGTTAGAACTCCCTGAAGTTCCCCGCTTTAGGGAGTTTTTTGGGAATATCTAATTGGGATGAATGCGCCTAAAAGACGCTAGAATGTATGTATAAGCAGTCATTATGAGGAATGAATCGGAATAGGATAGCTATATAGGTGATATGGATCTGCCTGTGGATGTAAATAGGCCATTATTACAGGACTAATCGGGATTGAGCTAGTCACTATAAAAACATTCAAACACTTCAGATTGATCGTCACTCTGAAGTGCCTGGATGCTTTATAAAAATTATTTCTTACCCGTGACGAGTTCAACAAGTCTCGCTAAGGTACGGGCCTGTTTCTCCTGTGGTATGATGAGATAATGGTGATTTTGGCCTGAACGGGTAGAAAAGCGGCTATGTCCCTCCTTTTCAATTGTAATCTTTCCCGCAGCAGATAGGTCAAAATAGGCCTGATCGGGTTCAAGAGCGTACAATACAGAAGTTAAGTCCCAAGTCTGTCTATCGTAAGGCATCTTCTGGTATACCTCATATGAAATGGTCAGCGGATTTCGATCTTTATGAGGGAAATCATTTAGAATGCTTTGATGGGGGTACAACAATTTGCTTCCGACCTCAAAGCCGCTTGCTACTAACAAGGTCGGCCAGCGCTCGAAAACAACTTTTGAAGCGTGCAAATCCTGTACGACATTCCATTCAGGAAAATCGAAATCGTCATTATATAAACCTGCCATCACAGACAAAAGGCGAACCTTACGATTGACCAATTCTGTACCATTCAATGGGCTATATTCATCAGGCTCCGAATCCAATAAACGCTGCAAATTGGTCAATGGGCCTACTGCGATGAATACTACAGAACCATCTTTCTCTTTGGCCAATAACTTACGTTGCAATTTGTAGCCCTCAGGAATACTGGAGTCCAGTTTTCTTTTGGGTTTCAAAATAGGCTTGTGATCCACTAAAGTGTCTAAAGCGACAGGCACATATCGGTACGGTTCGGGATTGACACCGTTGTAAGCAAATCCAATAGGTAAGGGTCTAAACTTTTGATACCGGAGATAACCATCAAGGTATTCGACAACTCTTGGGTAGGATTTGCCGATGGTCACGCCCAATAATTTGATCACTTTTGAGCGGTCATAGTTGATCAACATTTGCAAAGCCAAAACATCGTCTATATCATTACCAATATCGGTATCAAAAATAACGGGGATTGGATTCGTGTCCTTTTTTTGTGCGGTCAGTATGGATCCGGAAACAAAAAAAACTAAGAATAACAAGTACTTCTTCATATATTTCAGTTTTTATCTATTTTGTAATGTAGGCTCCTATCCTGTTGAATATCGTCAATATCAGTAGCTTCTAAGCGTTGCTTCTTTGGTATACTATTGACCCCTATATATCCTAAAGCTGTATATCCCCCCTGTATGTAATTTTTGTTAGCAAACCTTAATGAGGGGAGATCGCCCGCAGGATCTAATATAGATAACGCCAGTATATATTCCCCTTTTGACAAGTGTTTGTCGAGGGTGATTTTCTTTGAAATCCGGATTTCAGGTGCAGGTGTTAAGTATTTTTGCTGATCCACCTGCCAATTATCACCGGGCATCCAACTGGAAATATCGATAGCAGACAATACTTTGCCCCACACTTTGCGGCGCGTGACCGGATCCAAAAGTACGACCTCCAATGGCCAATTATAGTAAAATGGTGACGAACCTAAATTTTTGACGGTAAAGTCTAGGTGAAATTCCTTGTTGGAGACTACGGGATCATAACTCGCCCGCTCTACAAAAAATCTATAACCCAACGCCCGTTGTAGTGAATCTGCATTTCGTTTAAAATCATTATCCTCAAAATCAGCCCAAGTAATGCCGCCCAAGTGATTGCAGTGTAGATTCCGGATCTGCTCAATGGTGATATCCATATACTCTTTGTCTGCGACCACCTGTTCAAAACTCTTGAACTTCCCTAAGGATCCCCAATTCCAGGTTATTTCTCCACCGATAGGTTGAGTTTTCCATCGATCGCCTATTTTCTTCATTTCATCATAACCTCGTACCTGCTCTTCTTTCTGCGACCAGGAATCCCAGTATATACCAAAATCGTAGTCCTTGAAGTCGTAGGCATAGCGTACCATTACTTTTTTATGTTGAAAAGCTTTGGTAAAAGCATCGCCCAATACCTGCTCTATGCCCGGCACCCATGTACGATTGTCTACATGCTTCGGTTCATCATGCGGTGGCCAATAGGTCGATATGTTAGGATCGTGATGTTCGCCCCACTCGCCGATGATTCCCATCTCCACATAGGCGACTCGTGGATCATTATCCCAGGCTTGACCAATCTTCTCGACCAATAACCTAACCCGCTCGGGAAAAGTGGCATCAAAATAACCACCTTCTATCGGGACGATGCTATCCTGACTCTCCACATACGCTCCCCATGAATTGGGAATCTGTTTGTAGGGTGACTTTTGCCCTGGTAGATCTTTGGGCCAGTGCCAGCCGTTCAGATCGTCTATATTATTTGGATCTTTGGCCTTTCCTCCGTGCCAGGGCTCGAGCCATACCAGATAGACCCGCGGTATAACTTTTATGTTTTCGTTTTCTACTCCTTGCCACCTGTAATTGGAGTAGGCGATTATTTTATCTATCCCGTCCGACCTATTCTCTTCCAACATGTTCCATGGCATATATTCCTTAATTAAGGATCCATAGGGATAAGGATAATCAGCCCGAACCTTGTCTTCTCCTTTTAGAAAGAATTCTCTCAAGCCTTTCATCGGGTTACGAAAAGCATATGGGTATTCTTCAAATGTCAGGTTGACCCGACGGGATCCGGACTGCGCATAAGCATTATTATGCGCAGCATACAAAAACAGGAATATAAAAAAAGTGCCTGTAAGAATCTGTAGGACGGCGGCCTGCCTATGTTTAATCTCTTTTATACTCATAGTACAACGTTTTGTCTGCCGCCAGATCTACAAATAGATTACGGCTTATTTCAAAATTATCTATCTGCTGCCCGACGCCTATGTAGCCCATCGGATGGCGTCCACCCTGAATATAATTTATCGTTGCAAATCTAATACTCGGTAGATTGCCTGCTGGATCGTTTATACTGATAGCAAGCATGTACTCTCCTGGAGCTATATCGCTTGGGATCGCTAGGTCACCTTCGATGGTGTATGATTTTGCCTGCTGCGTATATTGGTTGTTTCCAGAATCCCAGTTTTCTCCCGGCATCCAAGAAGATATATTAACATTTGATAATACGGCAGACCATTCTTTTAACTGTGTACTCTTGTGCACCAATGCGATCTCTACCGGCCAATCGTAATAAAAGGGAGAGCTGCCGGTATTCCGGACTTTGAATGACACTTTTAGATTTTTTCCGGGATCGACACGGGTTGGATAAACAAATTCATCGATTACATAGCGATACCCTAATGCCTTTTGGATGCTTTCGGCATGTTGTAAAAACTCTAGGTTTTTAAAATTCGCCCATGTTACGCCTCCTAAGTGATTGCAGTGTAGGGAACGGATCTGATCGAGTACATTTTTTCGCATGCTGGCGTCAACAATGACTTCTTCAAAAGATTTAAACTTGGCCATATCCCCCCAATTCCATGTGATCTCACCGCCAATAGGTTGTGTCTTCCAACGATCTCCTAATTGTTTGATCGCTTCATAGCCCCTCTCTTGCTCTTGTCCTTCGGCAAAGGAGTCCCAATATATACCAAAGTCATAATCTTTGAACTCATAAGCATACCTCACCATGACCTTTTTATTTTTGAACGCTGCAGTGAACGCATCGCCTAGGGTCTTTTCAACCCCGGGTATCCAAGTGCGGTTGGCCACGTGTTGCTCTTGGTCATGTGGTTTCCAATATGTTGTGATCGATGGGTCATGATGCTCGCCCCACTCGCCGATGATCCCCATCTCGACGTACGCTACACGAGGGTCATTGTCCCAGGCTTGTCCGGCCTTCTCAACCAGCTTTTTGAGTCTATATTGAAAGTTCGGATCAAAATATCCGCCCGTAATCGGGATCGTGATATTGGCAGAATAGATCTGCCCAGGGATATCACTAGGCCAGTGCCATCCATTGAGGTCGTCTGGCGTAGAAACGTACGTGTTTTTTGCATATCCCCCATGCCAAGGCTCCTGCCAAATGATAAAAATCCGAGGAATGACCTTGACGTTCATATCCTCAACACCACCCCAACGGTGATCGCTGTAGTCCATGATTTTGTCTACACCATCACTCTCTTGGTTTTCTATCATATTCCACTGCATATACTCCTTGACCATCGAGCCAAAAGGATAGGGATATTCAGATCGCTTGACATCATATCCCGGTCCAAAAAATTCACGTAGCCCCTTCATCGGGTTACGGATTGCCCTGCCGTATTCACGTGGCTTTACTACAACTTTCCCATCTTGCACTTCGACGGTATTGGTGTTTATATGGCTAAAATCCTCTTCATAATTGGGCTTACATCCGATAAAAACAATCAGAACCAAAAGCTTCCATGCATTCATTATTTTCATGATTAATGTCTTTTATCAATATCCGGGATTATTTTCTTTAATGGCTTCATTGGCATCCATGGCCGCCTTAGGGATCGGGTATAAATTATGATAGTCTTGTATATCTACACCTGCGCTTATTTTCATCGTTTCCTTGAGCTTGCCAAATCTGATCAAATCCCATCTACGCAAATGCTCAAAACAGAGCTCATGTAAGCGCTCTTTAAGAAGTACGTCTGCAAACTGTGTTTGTGTTAGGTTTGATGTAGCTAATATTGGATTAATGCCGGCGCGCCTTCTCACGGTATTAAGCGCGTCATATTTGCTATCACTGGCATCACCCAAAAGGTTCAAAGCTTCTGCTTTCATCAATAAGACGTCTGCATAGCGAATGAGCACAAAATTTAAGTTATCATCCTCTATCACATTACCGTGTGTGGAATCAAAAAATTTATAATTGGAGGCGGGTACCTGAGGAACGCCATTAAAAGTCGTTAGAAAGAAGGCTTGCCTACGTTTGTCGGTAGGTTCATAACTATCATATACATATTGCGTAGGCCCAAATCCACCCCAGCCGCCAAAGTTTGTTGGACCTCCCACGCCACGTGGGCCCCAATAGCTATGCTGGAGACTTCCTTCCATTCCCCAAGCGCCAGAGTGTTTAAACTGTACCTCAAAGATATTTTCAATTTCTTGGTTTTTGTTTTTAGGGTCAAAAATATCTCTTAGATTATCGTATAATCTAAATTTTCCATCTAAGGCATTGCAATAAGATAAAGCTTGCTCTGGTTTTTTCCATTGCAGATACACTCTTGCCAACATCGCTTGAACGGCGTATTTGGTGGCACGTCCAACATCTGCAGCAACGGTCCATTTTGTCGGTAAAACATTTTCGGCATCTTTTAGATCCTGTACGATCAGCTCGTAGACTTTATCTTGGGGAACACGGGGCTTCATAATCTCGTCTCGATCGATGGATGACTTTGTCCACAAAGGCACACCGCCGTACATACGCACCAAATCAAAATAATAGATAGCCCGCAGAAACTTGGCTTGCGCAATCATCATTGTCCTTTCATTGTTATCAATGACACCCTCCGGAATGTCGATGACGACATTGCTGCGTTTTATCCCTTCATAACAGACCCTATAATGATCCGCGAGAAAAGGATGCGAGTCATTGAAGGTGTAGTAATGGAGCTCGGAGTAGGCAGCCCAGCCCATATCGAAGGGGATAACCTCGTCGGTACCGAATTCGGACAAAGTAATGGTGTATTTTCCGACAAATACGGCCTGCAACATCGCATACGCTCCATTAAGTGTTTTTTTCCAATCACTGAGGTCGTTGTATGCATTCTCTGGTGTCAATACACTGAGTGGCTTTTCGTCTAAAAACTTTTCGCAACTGCTTAATAGACTTAAAAAGCATAAACCGGTATAAAATAATTTCTTTTTCATCTGTAAATAATATTGCTGTAAATATTAGAGTGTCAAAGCTATACCACCAATAAATGTTCTCGCATTAGGGTATGGATTTACCTTATCGCTAGACTCTACATCAAAGCCGGTAAACTCGGTAAAAGTCAACAGGTTCTGCGCCGAGAAAAATACCCGCAGACTTTTCACCTTACTATTGAATAAAGACGGACTAAAGCTGTAACCCAATTCGATATTTTTTAGGCGCAAGTAATCTCCCCGCTGTAAATGGGCATCTGTACCATCTCCGTTGGCAAAAGGACTACCAAGTCGTGGTGCCGGAAATATATTGGAAGGCCGCTCAAAAGTCCAGTATCCGTTGTAATAATCCTGGCTCATATTCCCCCAGGGATTGAATGCATGTAGGTAACGGTTCAATGCGTTGTCTATCATATGCCCCCCTGCGTATACGAAAAAGATATTGAGATCGATGTCCTTGTATCTGAAAGTATTTCCTAAACTACCATAATACTTGGGCACACTCTCACCCGTAAAGGTTCTGTCGTCACTATTGATAATGCCATTGCCATCCAAATCCAGAATTTTACGGTCTCCCGGCTGGGCATTATATCTTGCGGCTTCAGAAGCTTCGCTCTCCTGCCAGATGCCTTGACTCTTTAGCATATAAAACTGATTGATCGTTCTGCCGACAAAAAGCCATTTGTTGATATCCTGTTTGTTGTTGTACAATTCAGTCACACGGTTTTGATTGTAGGTAAAATTCATCGTCGTCTGCCAGCTAAACTTACCGGAGCTTATATTCAATGAATTTAGGCCAATCTCTATCCCTTTATTGATGACTTTACCAACATTGGTAAGGGAATTTTCAAAGCCTGACTCTCTGGGAAGCGGCACGCTGAACAGAAGGTCTCGTGTATTTTTGTGATACAAATCGATACTACCTGTTATCCGGTTATTCCACAGACCGAAATCTATTCCCAGATCTATCTGTTGTGATTTTTCCCAGGTCAACTCTGGATTGCTAATGGTATTCTGAACAGAACCTGTGGCCACGTTATTGCCCAAAACATAGTCTGACCAATATCCGCCTTCGCTAATAGTAGCCGCAAAAGCGAAATCGCCAATATTCTGATTCCCCAGCTGACCAATGGAGGCGCGGATCTTCAGATTGCTGAGCAATGGGCTGTCTTTCAAAAACTCCTCGCTACTGACCTTCCATGCGACCGAAGCTGAGGGGAAGAAACTCCACCTGTTATTCGGCGCAAACTTGGAAGAACCATCTCTACGAAGATTTATTGTCGCCAGATACTTATCTTGAAAGCTATAATTTAACCTACCGTAGAAGGAAACGAGGGAAGAATTGACCGCATAAGAAGAGTTGGGGCCATGGTTTTCTGCTCCTCCAAGATTATTGTATTTTAATATGGGATTAAGATTTTTAGAGTCTGCGGTTGTATTTTCATAGGTCACTCTGGAGACCGACGCTCCTACCATCGCATCAAATCTATGCGCCTCTAACTGATACCTGTAGTTGAATGTATTTTCAGACTGTAGATACATGCGCTTCCCGTTGAATTTGGTTGCATGCCCTCCATCGGGATAATGTTGCCCCATCCGTCCATCTTCGTAGGAGTTCACGTTAAAAAACTCTAGGTCTCCGCCATTTTCGGAACGAAAGGTCAAATTAGCAATAGGTTGAAGCTCGAAAAAGAAATTACCCATCACTTTGCTTTTTTTAGTGATCTTATCCAACAAATCGACCATCGCTACGGGATTGGCTTTGGTATTTAAAAAGCCATCAAAATAGGCTCCATTTTCTAGAAATATCGGCGCCGTAGGTTGTGAGCTTATCGCACTGAACATAGTACCGTATCCAGAATCTTGCTCTTCATTAATATTCTTCAAGCTGGAGTTGATCACATTAAACCGTATACCGCTTTTGATCCAGTCCTTCAATTGTGCATCCATATTAAAGCGTACAGAGCCTTTGTTGAAAGATGAGTTTTTGATTGTTCCAATTTGATCGTACCAGTCTACCGCTAACATATGGGTCACTTTATCACTTCCACCCGACAGCGAAAGGTTATAGTTATTGTATCGTCCATTTTGGGTCACGGCATCTTGCCAATCGGTAGTTTCTCCTTTACTGATCCACCTTAACTCGTCAGACGTCCACTGATAATTGGAGTTTGCGGTATTTGCCAATTCAAAATATTGGGTTGCATCCATCAGATTCTGTTTATTGAGCATCCTTTGGGTACCATAGTTCGCTAGAAAAGAAAGCTTTCCTTCGCCACTACGGCCTTTTTTTGTGGTGATTAAAACAACGCCATTGGATCCTCTGGATCCATATATGGATGCTGCAGATGCATCCTTCAAAACATCGATCGATTCGATATCCTGGGGAGAAAGATCCTGGAGACCTCCCTCTACGGGTAGCCCATCGATGATATAAAGGGGTGAATTACCCGCATTTATGGATCCCTGTCCTCTGATGATAACGGTAGCGTCACCTCCCGGCTTGACAGACCCGGTGGTCACATAAACACCGGAAGCAAGTCCTTGTAATGCGCTGGTAGCTGTCCCCACTTTACTGTTATTCAACTGCTCCACGTCTATAGAAACCACTGCACCTGTCAGGTCTTTTTTCTTGACTGTACCGTAACCGATAGCGACGACCTCCTCAATATTTCTTAAGTTCTCTTGCAAAATAATTTCGAGTGGCTGCCCATCCTGAATGACAATTTTTTTAGATTCGAATTGAGCATGCGATACGAAGATCGTGTGACCGGCACTTCCCTCGATCGCAAATTGTCCATCTTGGCCAGTGATGGTCTTTATATTGGACTTTAAATTTTCAATAGTCGCTCCCGCAACTCCGAGTTTCTGCTCATTGACCACCCGCCCTCTGATCTGCGCCATTGCGTAATCGGATGATAATAAAATCAATAAGGTTGTAAATATGCTTATTAAATTCTTCATGGTTTATAATTTAAAATGACCGAACAGGACGTACACCTATTTTCCATCCCTCTCTATCCGAATTGCTACTCACAATATTTGTTGCTTCGTAAAAATTGACATAATAAGCAGACCATCCTGCCTGATCTCCTGGACCTTCACTTGAAGACCAATAGTTATTGGCAGGTATAGCAGCACCTTTTTGAGCAAGTAGATTTTTTTGTCTGAACAATTCTTTCAATTCATCCTGAGATGGCAAATACCAGTCTTTGAACTCGAAATCCCCTTCCTTGACAACAAGCTCTCTACACAACTCTGCAGCCGTTTTAATATTCTTCCAATTTGAATTGGGATTATTTAAGCGATATTGGTTAATGGATTGGATCAATTTGTTGGTGTTCGGTGCTCCTGCCCCCATATCGGTACTCGTACCTGCTATGTTGGACATGGAGACTGCTGGGCCAAACATTTCTGTTGGCGTGCCTACATTGGCCTTGCTGGCTATCATCCCATTTAATCCCGAGTTGGTCGTAAAATAGACAACACCACCTCCCAAAACATCGCCAACTTGAACAGCAATTTTTAACTCGCCCAACACCGTTATCTTACGTTCTCTTTTGACCACAACTCTATTTATACCATATAAATGAGCTGGAAGCTGAATGTTTATGCCTTCTGCATCAACAGCAGTGGTAACGGGGATCTCTATGTTTTGTCCATAATTCGCATTGCTTAACACAATACGGTCATTCGTCTCAAAGCCTTTGCCCTCTATACGAACACTAGATTCTCTGTTAACAATCTCGCTGGGGAATACCAAGTCATCTATGACTACAACGGCAGGAACAATAAAGTTTCCCAAAAGCAGAGATTGCTGATTGTCTCGTTCTACTTGAACTCGGTATATTCCTTCGGCTTGGCGAGGAACTCGAACGGTTATATCATTGTCCGATACAGCTATAACGTCGACATCTAAAATTTCTTCTTGCTTTACTAACCTGATGATATCGCGACCCGAAAATCCCTTTCCTTGAATTTTAGCCTCAGCATTCGGTAGATTAGTGCTTTCAGTGGGCATAGTTACCTCTAGAATGATTGGCGCAATAGGAACAGCAACATGCTTGTCCTCCTTATCACAAGAGAGCATTGCCCCCATAAGGAGTAATGATAAAAATTTGGTTCTCATAATAGTTTTATTTTTTATTGGTTATTTTTTTATTAGCTCCCCGCCCAGATGATGCTCACGATACCTAAAACGAAAAGGATAAACATAGTCGTCAGTTTTCCATTGACCGACGGTTGCACATCCTTAAACTCTCGCCAGATGAATACCCCCCAAAGTGCGGCAACTAGCGTAGCACCTTGTCCAAGTCCATAAGAAATCGCTGCCCCTGCTTTACCTGCGGCAATTAGGTTGAGTGCGTTTCCTATGCCCCATATCGCTCCACCCAATATCCCTGTCAAATGATTACGAAATGATCCTGCAAAATAAGCCTTATAGCTGGTCGGAACACCAACAAACGGCTTCTTGATCAGAATGGTATTAAAGATCAAATTGCTCAACAAGACACCTAGTGAAAAGACAAAAAAGGCGGTATATGGCGTCATTTTGCCCACTTCAGGATTTTGAAAGTTATCCAAATCCATCGAAGCTGCTATAAACCGGTAGAAAAAGGCCATAAGCACTCCTGCAAAAATAGCAAGCCATAGCCCTTTAGTGGCTCCCGTATGAGCACTGGTCGTTTTCTTCGCCTTATAGGCTAGTGCATTTAAAATAATGGCCAAGACCACCATGCTCACACCGACAAACAGAAACAATGGATCTCCCTGTTGAGCCGCCATATAATTAATAACGACACCTAGTACCAAAGCGATACCTACTCCCACAGGAAACGCGACAGACATTCCGGCGATAGCGATCGATGCTGAGAGCAGAATATTTCCTGCGTTAAAAACAATTCCTCCGACTAGAGCCGACAGGAAGTTGTCGCGCTCGACTTGCTGCAGATCATCCACAAAGGATCGACCTTCTGTACCCATGCTTCCGAAAGTTAATGCTGAAAGCAAGGATAAAAAGACCATCCCTAACACATAATCCCAATAGAAGAGCTCAAAACGCCAATTTTTTGAAGACATTTTTTGGGTGTTACCCCAGGAGCCCCAACATAGCATGGTAATAAAACAAAGTAGTACCGCTATTCCGTAATCTTTTACAATGAACATAATTCTTCTATTTTAATTTATAAATGGTTACGCAAAAAATGATTTTACTTCGGATAAGGTTGGAGCGGACTGTTGTGCGCCAATACGTGTAACTGCGATCGCAGCAGCTCTGCTCGCCAACTCCATCGCTCGAACAGGTGTCTCCCCTTTTGATAATCCTACAACCAAAGCTCCATTAAAGACATCTCCAGCAGCAGTGGTATCTATTGCTTTTACTTTATAAGCGTCGACAAAGGCTGACTCCTCTGCAGAGTACAAAAAGGCACCCGCTGCTCCCATAGTAATGATAACCACCCTTGGCCCTAAACTATGGATCTTCATCGCCGCACGTTTCGCCGAATCAACATCTGTCACCGCTATTCCAGACAAAGCCTCAGCTTCCTGCTGATTGGGTGTTACAATATCGATGGTCTGTAAGATAAAATCAGATAACATACTCGCCGGGGCTGGATTTAAGACAACGACGGCCCCTACTTCCTTGGCATGGTGACAGACCTGCTCAATAGACCTTTGTGGAATTTCGAGCTGTACAAGTACAATTGTTTCCGAATTGATTGCTTTCTTTAATACCGTATCGTCCTCGAAACTGAGCTTTGCGTTAGCTCCTGAAGCGACGACAATATTATTTTCTGCATTTTTATCAATCGTAATGAGTGCGACCCCAGAGTTTTCTCCCCGATCTACCCCTATTCCAGAAACATCAATATTTTCATTTCGCAACTGCTTTATAGCCTCTTGTCCGAAAAGGTCGTCGCCTACTCGTGTGATAAAATGCACGTCTGCACCTAATCGAGCCGCCGCCACGGCCTGATTAGCGCCCTTTCCCCCAAGATTCATCAAGAACTCGCCACCTAAAACAGTTTCTCCCGGATTCGGAAACCGCTCTGTTTTGACAACCATATCGGTATTGGTACTACCAACGACAACAATTTTCTTTTCAATAAACATAGTAAGATTCACAAATTTATATTGGTCCGTTGTTACATTTTGCGACAACGTTAGCGCAATTTAAATAAAAAAAAGCTGCACCTCCAAATAAAAAGTGAAATATTGAGCTAAATAAAAATTAAAGGGATGTATTATAGACTTAACGATTGCGCAAATCCAATACAGAAGCTCGTGATATGAGGGATGAATCTAATAATATGACTTGCTCCGATTCCTCTCTCTTGGATTTACTTTTATCATTTATCTGCTCAAGCAAAAGTTTTACCGCCAACTGCGCAATCTGGGTGATAGGTTGAGCAATGGAAGTAACCGGAACCTCCAAATAGTCTAAGTAACTTGAATTGTCAAAAGATACAACAGATATTTCTTCTGGCACAGCTATCTTCGCTTCTTTTAGGGCTTTGAGCACTCCCAACAGTATCGTATCGCTGAGTGCTAATATTGCTGTCGCTCGATCTTTCTTTTGTAGCAGTAATTTTGTCTCTAAGTATCCCTCTTCCTCTGTAAAGCTTACACCTCCTAGATAGTAATACTTGAGATCGGATGCTCTTAACGCATCGCGATATCCCTGTACACGGTAGGTATTTGAAATTACTTTTTCATCTCCCTGTATACAAGCGATTTTTTGATGCCCTCTGTTAATAAGATATTGTACCAATTGAAAGGAAGATTTATAGTGATCGGTGGACACCGAATAGAAGTTAAAACCTGGAAAGAAGCGATCCACAAAAACGGTAGGAATAATCCCCTGATTGAGCAATTCATAATTTCTGCGTTCACCCAAAGGAATAGCAATCAGCCCAACTAGATTCTGTGCTTGCAGTGCCTGTAGCATTTTTTTTTCCTCTTTCTCATTATTATCACTATCACTCATCAAAACGACATAGCCCTGGGCGTGCAACATTTTGCTGACGGTACTAGCCACTATGGAAAAAAAAGGATTGCTTAAAGAAGGTACGATCAGCCCTACGGTGTGACTTTTATTGGAGCGCAAGGTCTTAGCCGCCATATTCGGTATGTAGCCTAATTTTTTTGCCTCGTCCAAAACAATTTGCTGAGTCACCCTGGATATGCGATACTTCTCTGATGTCCCATTTAATACTCTCGAAACCGTGGTTAAAGAAAAGTTCGTTTTTTGTGCAATGGTTTTAATTGTTACGTTGCCATCCATCTGTGAGCGGTTAAAATTATGACGACAATTCCAGAACCTGGATTATCTTTCTACGCAAGTATAGTTGAATCCACGAAGAATTCATAATTTTTGACCTAAATTAAACTGTGGCAATACAAATCATCTACTAAATAGACCTATATAGGCACGATGGTATTTGCTATTTCAGGTCTCATGGTAGTCAAATAGGCAAGGGATCGACATCTGTGATGTGACGTTCATTAAGCCACGCTGACATATTTAGAGTTACTAAAGATAGTCCTATCAATATTATGTCCATTATGCCTTTCGTATTATAAAGTACGAAATCATCTGATAGTGTCTCATCAAAAGCGTAAAATGGGAGCTAAAATAGAATAAGGTAGTGGAGAAAGAACTTATAACCCCAATGTAACCTTTATGTTATTATGACAATCGGACATACTATCTGCACAGAAATTGTCGTTATATCAGTATTCATAATTTAGGTTAATAATTGGTTAGTTAAAAATACCTGAAGCTCCCCGCTTCAGGTATTTTTTTTACCATTAGCAGTAGAGTAGTATGCTAATTATCTTTTTCATTTCTTTTTATTTTTAACAACATCTTACTTAATCCTTACCATAATCCCGGGACAAAAATTGAAATAAAGACTCGGTAATTTAGCTCCGAAAGAGGGTATGAAATTAATAAATGTTTAGTTTCTATGTTTTGACATTTTGACATCTGTACGCGGTTTCCTCCTTATTGGTTCAATGATCACCTCGCCCATTTCACTGAACTGCTCCTCGAGTTTTATCTTGATATTTTCATTCTTGGAAAGGTCGTGCTTGATGTTTTGGGTTTCAAATCCAATGAAATGTACTGATAATGGTAATGAATTTAAATTTTGATGGTTTAAGAATTTGAAAGTAAATCGTCCTTGCTGATCTGTCTTGAAAGACTGATAAGTAAATGGATTTCTAATCACAACGTGAGCCAAAGGTCTGTTTGATTGGTCGGTCACTACTCCCTGGATAGTAATGCTGTCCTTTAATCCCTGTTGATGCTGTAGATGGATGCTTGTAGTATCTCTAATATGGCTTTGGGCTACTGCGGATTGGGTAAACAATAATCCGGAGAGCGCTAGTCCAAAACCAAATCTGGATAGCTTTTGTATGTGCGAAAACTGGATTCTATAATCGGGAGCGGATTGTGTGCTTGATAGACGCCCGCATACTTTGCCCGTCGAACGTTGTACATAGCTGATAATATCTTCGGTCTTCCAATCTGTGAAATCGATTACTTCGAGATTACATGTCGAGCAGAACTTGCCGCCAACGGTAGGTGACATGTCGTCCCAAGATTGACTACATTTTTTCGGAATTTTAATGGACATGATTCGTATATATGATTTATAATGCCGACTTCTTATATCTGGATTTACAATTGTAATTTATAAAAATTACACGTATTGATCAATAGCCAGTAAATAGACACTTACAATATACTACATTTTGCTTCTCATTTGAAGAAGGACCTCAATATTAAATTATTGTTATAATGGCAGTCTTTTATACTATCGGCATAGGAATTGACGTTATATCAGTATTCATAATTTAGGTTAATAATTGGTTAGTTAGAACGCCCTGAAGCTCCCCGCTTCAGCGTGTTTTTTTTGGACAGGTACTTCTTTTAGACTATGCTAAGATCATCTATTTCTGATAAAATTCCTTTATCTCAAAACTGCCGTTGTTCAGCTTTTTCAGTTCTTTTATAAGATAATACCGATGTAAGAAACCTGTAAGCACCACGATTTTCTTACCTGGATGTTGCTGTGCGATATTATAAATATTATTGGCCATAGTCTGGTTTCTTAAGTCCCAGAAACTAGACATAAGCTTAAATCCATCTTTAAAGCTTATGGAATCCATATTGGGTTTAACAACGAATCTCTCGGCAAACTCGGGTCTTGTATCGGTAATCTTTAACATTTCCTTGTATTGATAATTCTGTCTTCTCTGGGCAATACTATCGGTTCTGCTATTATTAAAATTTTCGGGCGATAGACTGGCAATACGAATCAGTTCGTCGGTGGTACTGTTGAAGGTCTTATAGATAGTGGCTTCCTCTACCGTGAGGGCATTAGCCTTATAGAGACTATCTATCAATCGAAAAGTAAGGTTGTCGGTAGGAACCATTCCCCGATCCCTTCGATAGCTGTTTCTGCCTTCAAAATCAAACGGAAGCCGCAAGGTATTGGGATTGACTTTCAGATAAAGATTACTTGCTTTTATTTCATTTCCTTTTGGGTCTTCGCTACTCGCCTCGTATTCCTTCATCCCTTGACTTTCGACTTCGTGAAGTATAATGTCTGGACGTATCTGATCTATAATCTCATATAATATCTGCGGATGATAATTAGGAACACTGTCGTGAATATTACCTATTATATAGATCTGGGTACTTGATTTCTGCGCCGAGACATCGGCTACGGCTATAATGGAAAAAAGAATAAGTAGATAATATTTCATAATTCATTGCTTATTGACTGATAGTAAATCCATATAAGATAAGTTTTTTTAAAAACTGACCTGCATCTTCTTTGCTGTAAAAGTAAAATATATTCACCGCACTACTATGAAACTAAGGCATTAAATAGATGCTGTTGCATAATCAAGCCTTTGAAACAACTAAAATAGTTGGTAGTTTTAATCTAAAATCATTATGACCTCTTAGAGAATTATGAGTAAAAAGATAAAATCAAACCTTGTAGCAGATGACGATGGAAAAGGAGGCGACGAAAAATGACTAAGTTAATAATGTATGTATATTTACTTTTATTATATTCATCGGCATTTGGACAATCAAAAATGAGAAGTATTAATGAACTGATTAACACGGAAGACCCTGCTTGGCCACTGGTACAAGAGCGGATTCTCAATGCCAAAAACAAGGTTGAGGTATTGCCTGTGGATAATAAGCTAGCGCAGGATGCATTATTTAAAACGCAGGTAACAACCCGCTCTCCAATGGGAGCAATTGTATATATGACGGGTGGCATTCTGATAGACGACGGTTGGATACGAATATTGGGATCTGGGAGCGAAAGGCTAAATAGATCATTGCCGGATTGGAATAAAGGAAAGACATTTGATGATTTTGGAACCCCATGTCCTTACCTATTAATTGCTGATGATGCGGTTGGCGGATTTTACGTGCTGAATGGTGGTGGACTGGGAGAAGATTTGGGAATGGTATATTACTGGGCACCAGACAACCTGGAGTTTGAACCATTAGGTCTTACTTATACAGACTTTCTGAACTTTTGCCTCAACCATGATCTTAACGATTTTTATAAAGAACTCCGGTGGAGGGATTGGGAAAAAGATGTCAAAAATCTTAACGCGGATAGTATGTATAGCTTCTACCCGTTCTTGTGGTCAAAAGAGGGAAAGGATATCAATAAGTCCGAAAAAGCGATTGTGTCTGCTGAGGCGCTCTATAAACTGAATGTTGGATTTAGACAGCAACTATTTGGTAAGTAGACAAACGGAACCTTCTATTACTTTCTTGATAAATTGAACACCTCAGAATGAGCATTTACTCCTACCATCTGGTACAGACCTCTTCCCTATGGGGCTTGAAAACTATGATAGCTCCGCCTAGCCCTGACCGGGTATCTGGACTGATCTATGCGGAATGCATGACAGGGATGGTGCTAGGGTCGCCTGTATTTTCATTTTCGCGTATGCTGATCGGGCAATTGGTTCTATTTGCGCAATGGGAAAATGAAGCTGCACTGGATAGCTTCTTGGCAAAGGATAAGATAGGCAAAATATTCGCCAACGGCTGGCATGTGAGACTTGTATTGGCAAGGCAGTGGGGGCACTTTTCTAAGTTTGATATCCCGAAAGATATTGCAGAAATAGACCTATCGGACAGCCCCGTGGTGGCTGTAACTGTGGCGCGGATGAAACTATTGGAGGTACCGCGATTTATCCGCTGGGGCAGACCTGTGGAGAAGCTTGTACGGGACCACCCTGGTGTGCTACTCTCGCTGGCCTCAATACGTCTACCGCAGACAGTATCGACTTTCTCCATATGGCGATCTCAAGGGGAAATGACGGATATGGTACGTGGCCATAGTGATGTACCTCGTCCTAAAAGGCACGTAGAGGCCATGCAGGAAAGGAACAGGAGGGATTTTCATTTTGAATTTACGACTTTAAGGTTCAAAGCTGTCGCTGAATTTGGGGAGTGGAAGGGGAAACGCTATCTGACATGGGACTAGCTTATCCGATTCAAAAATTTCAAGACTGGTGCACACAGCAATGGGTCATCTTGTGGGGGAGAAAGATAGAACCTGAACCTCACTCGTGGTTAATGGGGGCTTTTGGTGACCTCAATGGCATAGGTGAACAGTTTATCAATGAATTGGTTGAAAAGGAGAACCTTGTTATTGAAAGGGATAGTGTCTCGAGAGGACTGATACCTTCTATCACAGCATTTGCCCTTGGCCCTGATGATCTATCCAGACTGTCCAGAAAAGTCATTGCCTTCTACGAAAACACGTCTGATTACAACCTTCGATTTGGATTACAATGGAGTCCTTTATTTAAGGTATTTGGCAAATTGGTGAATATGCTATTCAGCAGTAGAATCAATCAGCTGAATATCCCAACGGAAAATATAGCGGATAAGGAGTCGTTGACGAGTGAGATAATCGCGCTTCGGAATCCAAATACGAATGAGGTGGTATATACGATTTGGCTCAGGAAATTTAAAACCAGTGGTAAGGTTATTTATTCGGGGCTATATGGCACGTGTAAGCTGCCCTCTGGGGAAACTTGTTTAAAAGCTACCTTTCCCCTACCCAAGGGCAATGCTACGGTGATCATGTCTATCGGAGTCGGGGTAGATGGAGAACTGATACTGAACTCTTCGGGACGGAAATTTGGAGATGCAGGTTTCTATTTCTTATTACAGGATCGTAAAGGTGCGTACTGGAGCCAGTATATCCGCTCATTCCGTGATAGATTGACGGTATGTGAAAGGGAGAATAGCCTGACCGCTGAACAGGTGCTGACGCTTTGGAATCAGACCGTTGTTCGTTTCAACTATACTATGAGAATGAAGTAAAGTGGCACTTAAAAAGACAAAATCAGACATATTACCTGTATGGGAATTGAACTTATATCGATATGCATAATTCGGGTTAATAATTGGTTAGTTAACGTCTCTAAAGCTCTATAATACTAATTCATATCGTATAGACCGTCCCGCCCCAAGTAAGCTTAAGGCTCCTATTTCGCCTAAGTGCTGTAAATCTCGGGTAGCAGTAGCTTTAGAAGCTTTTGTTATGGCAACATACTTTTTAGCAGTCATACCTCCTTCAAAACCTTCTACTCCCGATTCAAACATTCTATTGATAGCTTTCAGTTCTCTTTCATTTAACTGTGCTTTAAATTTGTCGAAGAATTTGACTTTCTTAACGACAAACTCAACCAGCTGCTTTGCTTCAACCTGTGCTTCTAAAATGACCTTTGCGAAATATTCAATCCAGTCGGAAATCTCGAGAGTGGACTGCGCAGATTTCAGCGCATTATAATACTGGGTCTTATTTTTTTCAATGACCTTAGAAATTGATAATAAAACGGGACTTTGCAGGGTATACGACAAAGCATATTCGGCCAAAGCTCTGCCGATGCGGCCGTTTCCATCTTCGAACGGATGAATACTTTCAAAATACAGATGCGTAATCGCTGATTTTACCAAAGACTGACTCACTTTGTCCGGTATTGAAAAATCAGTATTATTAAACCATTCTACAAAGTTGACCATTTCTTCCGCTACTCTAGCTGAAGGGGGAGCTTCATAATGTACTATTTCTTTACCATGGGCGCCTGAGATAACCTGCATAGGCTCATGTCCAGCGCGCCATTGACCAGCTTGTATTCGGGTAAATGATTCCATCAACATCTTGTGCCACTCCAAAATCATTGTTATGGATAATTCCTTTTTATAAGCCTGCCTTACATTGGTCATCAACTGGGCTATACCAGCTACGCGTATATCACGCACTTTGGTATCATCCTTTAAACCTAGATTGCGCTTGATAGATGACATCACATCTACTCGGCTCATATACTCGCCTTCTATCTCAGAGGTTTTTATTGCTTCAGCGATTAGAATCTCAATAATGGTTTCTTGCTTTAAATCATCATTTAAAGCAGTTACTAGACCAGTGACCTGTCCAAGTTCTTCTGCAAAAGAAACTGCAATAGCTTGAATATTTTCAAGTGTATAGCTAAACGCAGGCCAGGCTTTATATTGCCAATTATACATAATGAGCCGATTAAAAGATTTATTCAACTCAAATATAGCTAAAATTTGAGCCGATTAGCAAAATTAATCGGCTCACGATTATTAAGAATACCTGAATTGATTCACTTCAGGCATTTTTTGTAGACGCTGTAAACCAAGAAGGTTATATCTTAAGCTTGAAGCCTGCTGAGGCATAGGGCGAGGTCTGGAAGTAATATCCTTTACTAACAAACATGCTCTTTATACTTCTATCTGTCATTTCTGCAGGGCGGAAGGCGTTTATGCCTAAGGTAATGGGAATAGACAGTTTTTTACCGAGTTTTATCTCTGGGCGCAAGCCTGTGACCACATATAGGTGTGAAAATATTTTATCCTGTCCATTCTGCTCCAACAGCGCCATCTGCCCATTCATCTCCCCGATGAGGCTTAGAGAAATATTCTCACGCGCCTCATACTTGACCGACATAGTCAAACCATCCATCAGCGCGATATTCACTTTGAAATGCCCATCTGTTCGCCAGTTTAGATAAATAGCCGGAAGTACCATCGGTGCCCCAAAAGAGTTGTTAAGCGCTACTCCGCCACCTAGATCCAGATTAGGCTTGAGGTGGTAGATAAAGACTGCGCCGGCCATGCCCAAGATATTTTTACCGTTCAATTGGGAAAGCTTTGTGTTGGGCATATAAACACCTGCACCAACTGTAGCCAACATGGACCAACGTGGAGAAATAGGACGCATGTGATTTAGACTGATGCCTACATTTAATATTTCATCAATAACTAAGGGTTCGGTGAAATTTTGATTATCCAGATTGGAATAAACACCTTGGGCGCCTATAGACCATAGGGTCGGCCGCTGACGTTCGTCTAGTTTTAGGGACAGAGGAACACTTATCGTCGCCTGATGCACCTGGGCGGAACCTTTACTATCCCCTATAGGTTGGCTCTTCTCCCCTTCCATAATGCGATATCCTGATCTGCCAAGGTACTCACTCTTCCATTCAAATTGAACTTGAGCAGATACACTTACATAGGCCAATAGTATATAGATAAACAGGAAACTTTTTTTCATCGTGCGTTGTCGTTTATTCTATGACAACAAACTAGGTTTATACCCTTAAGGGTATAAAATATTACTCAAGTAGCACATTATACCTTTTGGGCTATAATCTAGGACAACCAAATCCTAACGGCACAATAATTGCATTTTAGGTAAAAATCAATAATCAAAAAGTATGACTAAAAAGATGATATGGGCCCTGTCCTTATTTGCGCTATTTTTTTCGGGATGTAAAAAAGATGAGGCTACTGGGACGGTAGACACAACGTATATGTCGGTAAAAATCGATGGTATTGAAAAACAGTTTTCCGCCGTGAATGCCCGCTGGGTGGACGGTGGTAATTTCTTAGAAATCACAGGTTCAAATGATGGTAAGGAATGGCTTACGATAACGGTTATGTCAGAAAATACGAGGGTATCTAGTGGTCGATATTCCTTGGATACTTCGGGACCTAATATGCTTGGGGGGTACTCTGTAACAAAAGATAATCAACAACTCAACGTGACAGCCACGGGAGGTACGTATGCGCCCGAGGACGCCCTGAATTTAGAAATTACTAAAGTTAATAACACGGCAGTGGAAGGTTCATTTTCGGGTGCTTTTGTACGTGTAGAAGGACTTAAGACGCTACAAGTTGTGTCAATAGCCAATGGGAAATTCAAAGCTGATATTAAGCCTAACTAATCGCTCGCTATAACTTATTTTTGCATAACGATAGTAAAAGGATAATTTTAAACCTGATGGATTCAAAACAATTATTTAGACTTTTTAATAGCAAATATCACCTCACAAACTGGCATAATGAAGATGGTGAACCTGCACAAAGTGAGCGTGAGGTAACATGGCGCTATTGTGGGGTCGGTGAAGAGTTTAGGGTTGAAACTGTCGATTGGATCATTAATAAGCTATTTGAAGATGATGAGGTCTATCTGTGCATCGGATCAAACAAGAGTGCATTAGTACCAAAATCTACACTCACTGATGAGATCGGAAAGGTATTGCACAAAAAGGAAATAGGACTAATGAATAAAGCATTGACAAAAATGCTGTTTTTCAACTCGTATGGCACATTCAAAAGCGGTGTTATACAGGATTTTCCGGAACACCGTCCAAGACCTGTGGGCAGTCCTCTGAAAGTAGCGATCCATGCGAATATAGTCGATCAGCGTACCAGCGGTGTCGCTGATGTCATCGGCAAGCACCTGACCAATCTAGAGGGTATGCTGCGTAATGACTATGGTGGCGAGATGGAGCATCTGTGGATAGATCTGGAGCTTCTGGAAAATAGCAAGCCCTATTCATTCCGCTTTCAGAAAAGGGTTGCAAGTTCAACATCGTACACCGAATTTTATGCCTACAATGTGGGGCACTATAGTGTCCAGCCGGATTTCGATATATTAATGAAGCTGTCGTCGGAAGATGAGATCTGCTCCTATATACTGGAACTGCTATATGAATCGACTTCTGTGCTGATCCATAAGGAGAAAAAAATAGGCGATTTTGATGTGGCCAGATTCCGAACTGATTTTATATCAGCCTGTGAAGGGGTATCACAGAGATGAGGTCATTACTGTAGCGTGAGCTGGTTAATCTATAATGAACTGTTTTTTGAATAAAAACTTCAATGATAACTTTATATTATTATGACAATTACGCATACTATCGGCATAGGTTTTGTCGTTATATCAGTATTCATAATTTAGGTTAATAATTGGTTAGTTAAAAATACCTGAAGCTCCCCGCTTCAGGTATTTTTTATTTTTTGCTCTCCTTATTTTTTTAGCTATCTGTGAGCTAAGCGAATAGAAAATCGCTTAGAAGAACGGAATACTTTTTGATAGTGCGATTAAAAAAAATTTATTTATGAAAATAATATTTTTGGTTTTCTTTATTGTTCTGTCATTCTTTTTAATGTTCAACGCCTCCGCAATGATTGAAAAGAAAAGATTAATGATTTTCTATGGAGTAGGGATGGTTGTGACTATTTTATTATTTATTCTTAGTCCAGCCATTGCTTTTGGAATTTCAAAAGTAGCTACCATCGATTATAACGCTATAGATAAACTTGTTAAGTCTTTATTTCTATCATTTCTATGCTTGTTCTTTTTGAATCTGTTTATTCTTTTGGTAGTGGAAAATCTAATTAACTTCTTTATTGGTTTTCACCAAACAAATAATCAAGCTAATCTTAGTAAGAATCCTATAAGAGCTGTGATTGAAAACAAATCAAGAATACTGACATTGACGAAAGGTGTTTTCTTTGTTTTAGGTCAATGTCTCCCTTACTACGGTATTTGGATTGGATCGTATAGATAGTTTATTAAAAATACAGTGTCCTCAAACTGCATTCTTTTGCATAGAATTACTTCTTTTCCTTTTTAATAAGAATGTAATTTCCACTTGTAGCATCTTTTACGACAGTGTAATTCGAATCAATCTGTAGTGACCAACCATCGCCCTGTATCAATTCCTCCTCTATCACTGTAGGTACACTAACTGATATATTTCCCCAATTGGGAGACATTAAAGCTCCGTTATTAACGTCGAGAATTCCCCAATTGTCGGTGACCCGTATATTCGGATAAACCGTTCCTTTATCTTCTATCGGAAGAATATTACGTGGATCGAATGAAGTATTCATATTCTCAAATTTGATCTTAAAATGTGGCTGCTCGATAAACTTGGATTTATAGATTGCAACCCTCGCTTTTATCTGTTCGCTGCGATGGTCCTCTTCCGCAACAATAAGCTCTCCATCGTATGCGCTAAGATTTTTCGCTGCGGCGGATTTTAAATCCTTTGGTAGTTTAACCTTAAAGCTTTCTATAAAATAATCTGTCAGATTGCTATCGGCAGTTATTTTCTGATGCCAAAGTGGATTCTTCTGGCTCAATAAATAGCCATATATAGGTGTCGTATTGTAGGCAAAAGAGCGTACGAAGGTAGGGTTTTTAAAAAAATCGTCAAGAGTATTCGTAAAATGGTATTTAATCTGCTCTCTGTCTCGATTGCTAATCATAAGGCCTGTGTACTCGGCTAATCCCTCATTGAGCTCGAGCTGATTCTCTAGGTCGTTGGATCCTGGAAAAATGGCATTCCTATATTTTCTAAATATAAGCGCGTTGGTAAGGTGTTTTTGCTGTACTCTCGGTGCATCGGCAAGTATTGCCTTTTTGAGCGCTTCTAATTCTAAACGTAGGTATATTCTACCTTCTTTTTCTTCCAAGTGATTACTTTCCTTATTAAACTGAGTGTATCCTAGAGAAGTCTGTATGGTATGGAAGAGCTCGTGCGCTAAGAGATTAATCCGATCATGCTTATTTTTGGAAAGTGGTAACATTATCATTGCCCATGTCTTTCCGTTCCATTGGAGGGCGGTATTCGCACTATTGATATTCTCTGGCAATTTACCTACATAAATCTCATTCTGAAGCTGTAATGTGTTATTTTGATCGGGCTGATTGGCATATAGTTGCCTACTTTTGGGGTCGACCAATAAAATACCTCCATACAGGTCTTTGTTCCATAAATCGGTCTTCTGTCTAGTGGCTTCTTTTATCTCTTTGAAGTATTCTGAAATCTGATCTATATTATGTGTATCTACCTGTTGACCAAAGACTGTCAACACATAAATTAAACTTACAATTACTGTAAATATTCTCTGCATAGTTAGTTGCGTAACTAAAATTGGCATCCATAACAAATCTAAACAATTATTTGGATTGTAGTGTGTTAATCCGCTTCAGCTGTTTTTTGTATTGACCCGGATGCAAATTCACCTACAAGCCGAACTTTTCTATCTCTTGCCATAAAAGAAACGATACAATAAGGTATATTGCCCAATTGAAATTACAGCGTAATGAAAACGAAATACTTTTGGCTCCTCGGGGCTGTCTGTTTGATATTTTTCCTGTCTATACCTGCTTTTCACTTGTTGACGACAAAGTGGAAGGAAAACGGAACGGAAGTCGAAATTCCGCAAGGATATACGAATGATGCCAGTCAGTTAAATCTGACAAAGATGGATACTATTATCGCTATTCCAGCAGATAAAGGCCAAATCGAAGCGCAACTTAAAGAGATTTTCAAATATGCTAGTGAGAAGGGCCTAAAGATCTCTATCTCGGGGGCAAAACATAGCATGGGAGGCCACACGATATCACCTGATGGCGTTTTATTGAATATGCTCCCCTATAAACATATGGAGCTTGATACCGTAAATAATATCTTATCAATAGGTTCTGGCGCTCTATGGGAGGATGCGCTGAATTATCTCGACAAATACGGTAAATCTATTGCTATAATGCAGGCTTTTAGTTCTTTCTCTATCGGAGGATCAATCAGTGTGAATGGTCATGGCTGGCAAAAGGACTTACCACCGATATCGCACAGTGTTCACTCTTTTTCGATTATGTTGGCTGATGGTAAGGTGCTACAATGCAGCAGGAACGAAAATCAGGAACTATTCAAGCTGGTATTAGGTGGCTATGGTTTATTTGGCGTAATACTGGATGTAAAGCTCCACGTCATGGACAATACAGCACTGACCTATAAGTATATCAAGCTGTCTCCGGCTAATTATGTAAGTTACTATAAGAAATATGTATCTGACAACCCTAAGGTGAACCTTGTATTTGGAAGGCTGCGGATATCGGACAAACATTTTCTGGAGGAGGCTACGCTTAACTATTTTGAGGAGGTAAAGACGGATGTGCCTCCACTCCAGCAAACCAAGAGTACAGAAGCCCAACGTTTGGTATTTAGAGGTAGTGTAGGTAGTGAATATGGAAAGAGACTGCGATGGGACTTGGAAACGGGTAAGAATAAGGTCTCTAAGAATGAGATATACTCTAGAAATGAACTCTTAAATGATCATGTCTCGCTGATTGAAAACAAAGATACTACTTCGACGGATCTGTTACAGGAGTACTTTATTCCAGAACGACATTTCAATCAGTTTATAACGGATATCAAACCGATTTTAAAAAAGTCTAAGATTGATCTATTAAATATCACTATACGTGGCGTCCGTGAGGACAAGGATAGTTATCTAAACTATGCGAAAGAAGATGTATATGGTTTTGTAATCTTGTTCAACCAAAAGAAAACGAAAGAACAGGAAGAAGCAATGAAAAAGCTGACTAATGAGCTAGTGGATGTAGCCCTGAAAAATGAAGGAACGTTTTACCTGCCTTATAGGCTGCACATCGACAGGGAAAAGATGCGAAAAGCGTATCCGCAGGCAGACAGTTTCTTTCGTATGAAACTAAATTATGACCCTACGGAGCTATTTAGTAATAGATTTTACGAGCATTATAAATAGGTCGGCTTAATAAGCTATGTGGGCATAGTCCAATTTATCACATAAATAATGGAAAGCGGGGTGTTTTTTCCGAAAACGATAAACTTAATACTGCTCTAGATCGGAAAAGCTTAAATCTTGTATTTTGGGCAGAGAGTTGATTTTTATGGTCTTTTTCGTTTTGTGGAAGATATCGTCGGATCCCAGTTCTTGCTGAAACTCGATTTTTGTTTTTGCTATTAAATCTATCTCTGTTTCGAAGGTGGTGTTTTTACCGTTCCAGTAAACGCGTGAGATCTTGATCAGTTCGAAATTATTTTGCCTGAATCTAAATTCATAACAGCTTTTTCGGTCCTTGATATTTGTCAGCATTCTTAACTTCCCTTCTTCAATAAAAAAGTCTGGAATTGGGTTTCCATTATGTCCACCATTCTTATAGGGTGGATATTCGCATTCCATTATCTTGGTAGAGGAAACGGCAAGCTGAAGTTTCCTATTCGGCTGTGAAAGAAATATCTGTACCCGCAATGGTCTGGTATCGTCGTCCACATCCATCTCTAAAACAACTACATCATCGTGTTTGTCATTGTTCAGGTCCCCTACTTCTCTTTGTACTAGAGCCGTAAAACTGCCTTTAGGGTCATTTTTTTGTGCATGTAGACCAATTGTGGCCAAAAGAAGTGGTAATATAGAAAACAGTATTTTCATGGGGTTAAAATTTAAAGTCCTTTTTCTTTACATATTTTCGAATAGTACTTCTCCAACATCTTTACATTATTATTTCGTTCTTCTGATTTTTCATCGTTCTTATCCGTATATACTAACCATTTGCGGTAGAGCTCGTGGAAAACCTCTGCTCCCATTTCGGTTAGGTCTTTATTTTCGAAATTGAGGTGAAGGATCCTACCTTGTTTATCCAGAGGATTGAGTTTCAAAAGTTTCTTTTCGTAGCAAAACCTTAGGAAAGTGATATGGAGATTGTAAATCTCTACGATGCTATTGGGATAGGACCGATTGGCTTTAAACAAATAGGATATATCGGCAACAAACTCTGTATGATAATATAAATCGTGGTAGACATGTCCAATTGCTTTTTTCAGGAGTTCAATATCTTCTATCTGCTTTATTAAAATCAATCTATAATAGGCCCAGCCAAAAGGATTTTCTTCAGTGACACCCTCAAACATTTTTCTTAAGTTCTCGGTTGATAACAGGTATAATCTATTCTCGTAGAGAACACCTATCCTTTTCCCATTTTGCGTAATAATGTATTCTCCGAAAATAGGCTCAAGGGAAATGTTGAGAATGGTTCTACATTGTTGTTCGAACTGCTTTGCAAATTTCTTAGTGGTCATGTGTTATGTATCGGATATAAAATGCGCTGATCTGGATTGAACTTATTCTGTACAGATGCTTTGTAAATGGGCGATGTATTCTTTGATCATCGGAAGTCCTCCTAGTGCTTCGCATTCGCGATAATACTTCCATGCGGATTTACAATTGTTGTTTAAAAGATGAGTCATTGATAATTTGATCAGTGTATTTCGATCCTTATCATCTATTTCATAAGACTCTTCCAATAAGCGGAGTGCTTGATCTAAGTCTCTAGTGGTACCACCATCTCCCTGCTGGAATCTGACCATATAGTAGCTCCCTAAATCTGTGAGGAGATGTGTATTCTTCGGATTTTCCTTCAGTCCTATCTCATACTGCTCCTTAGCTTTATCAAACATAGACCGCTTCATGTACACTGCTCCGAACCCCCAATAAATATCCGTATTGGTACTATCAATCAAATAGGCCTGATTGAACCGGTACATAGCGGTCTTGACATCTTCCTGATTCAGATAATCGAAGCCAAGTTTTATTAATTCGTCCGAAGCAAGTCTATTATTATTTCTATACTTATCATCGCTAAGAATCGTATCCAAAAAATCTTGGTCTGCAGCCAGCTGCTCTTTACTTTTCTGCACACCTCCGTACTTTGGTAACATTCTAATATCGCCAGGATGTTCTCTTTCCTGTATGCAGGATGCTATGCCGAAAACGAAGAAAGACAGGGCGATTGTTCGGATTAAAATACGCATTGATTAATAACTAGTAAATGGATACTTACAATATACTACTTTTTTGCTTTTTATTTCATATGTATAAAATTTACTCCTATTGTCGGTCTGTTATAAAATAAAAGACCAACATACACAATCGATAACTTAAAATGCTAAATTTGTTTTCATGAGGTTATTCAGTTACTTAATTATCTTGTCCAATATCGTTTTTCTTTCATTCGATAGACAACAGCATCCCATACATAAAGAGTGGCAGCTCGTAGCCGAGCGGATAACTTATTTTAACCTAGATGGCAGCCCTTATGACCAAGCTAAAGATAGATTGGATTCCGTCAAAAATGTAACGGTACAGTTTTTACCCGATGGATCGTTTAAATCTCGTGAAGGTAATGGCAGTTACACTGTTTCCAAAGATTCTGTACATTTAAGCCTCAATGGGAAAAAGGTCTCCTACAAATACGAATTGGATAATTCGAAACTAATCATGGAAACTCATTTCACAGAAAATAGCCATAAAATCAGATCAAGGCTTTACATGGAGTAGTAAGCGCGAAAAAGGCGTCTTCTCCTGACCAGACCATTTGTATTTATAGATGGTACTTTGCTGCTGCCCATCGCTACTTTTATTATTGTGGGAGATATAGAATAACCCGTTGCCTATAGGACATAGTCCTGTAGCTCCCCATGGAAAATACCAGCCCGATATTCCGGATTTGATATCCTTGATCCCCCCTTCGGCCAGATGCAACATCGCTACCTTTTCTGGCTTATTATCTGATATGATTGTCTTCTTTGTAGGCACACGTTGGCCATCGATCACGAACAGGTCATAATTAGGATATATGGATTTTTTGCCTTTATACACGGCAGCAAAAAAATTGCCCGAATAAGCGTCGTAGGCTAGATTTTGAATACCGTAGGTGGTACTCCCGGTTTTTAAGAAATACTTTGCGTTAGGCTTCTTAGGTCCTGAATGATGCAGCTTGTCCTTTATAAGCTCTTGGCCATAGCTATCCCAATCTTTGATATCATATTGCAAAATAACCTGATAGTCATTATCATCTCTAGTCGTATCTCCATATACACCATACGCCACGTAGAGGTACTCCTTTTTATTTTTTGGGGTACCAAAAGCGGGTCCAAAAGTAAGGCCATCGATACCAGAACAAGCATAACGGTGTGCTTTTACTTCACCACCTACTTTTACAGAAGCTTCGTAGTCTATAACTGGTTCGGCCAGGTACACAGTCTTTAAGAGATCTTCTTTCTCAGCACTCATCGCAGGGCGCACAATCTTGGAGCCGTCAAAGATCGCGATATAAAATCCATTCTCTTTTGGATCATCTACCCCCAATTCTTTGCTTATGCCTTTGCCAATTCCGTCATTCTTATACTCCAAAGAGCCGTATACTTTTCCGTCTTTAAAATCGAGATCCCCCAAGTGTCCGGAGAACCCAACGACGCTACCTATTAACTTGCCTGACAGGTCCATCTTAATCAAGCTATTGGTGAATGAGAAATAGACGCAACTATTGATGCTGTCCACAGCCACCCCCTGCACATGAAACTTGCCTTGATCTCCGGTGGCGATAGAATCGGGCCACGTGGGTATCATTTTTTGACTATACAACGAACACACTCCAGCTAGGTAGCAGCATAAGATTAAGATTGCTTTTTTCATGTCTTTAAAGCTACGTTAGTTCAGTCTAAACAACAAGAAATAATTGATTTTATAGCGTCCTGATATAAACTTCGCTATTTCTTTCGCGAGAGGTTATAGGATATCTGTCATACATCGAACAAAGTAATTTCATATCGAGATATTATTATAGCAAGTTTCGGATTGTATAGCGCTTAAGGTTTATAGAGATTTGTAGGTACAGAAAATCAAAATACCAGGAGTAAAAGATGAATGATATTATACAGAAAATAGAAGAAACAGATTGGCGACAAGTCGCTGAAACAATGTATCAGAATGGTTATGCCATTATTCCGGGGTTACTGTCGGAGACGGAGTGTGACCAGCTGAAATCTGATTACGATAATCCGCATCTCTATAGAAAGACGGTCGTAATGGAGCGCCATCGATTCGGACTTGGTGCCTACAAATATTTCAACTATCCACTACCGGACTTGATCCACACCTTGAGAAGTCATATCTACACGAGACTCACTCCTATTGCCAATAAATGGTTTGAGGTGCTGAATATCGAAACTAATTTTCCGTCCGAGCATCGCGATCTACTAGAGCAATGCCATCAAAATGGACAGGAAAGAGCTACTGTCCTGATCTTGAAATACGGTAAGGGTGGTTTCAACACATTACACCAAGACTTATACGGCACGGTGTATTTCCCTATCCAGTTGGTAATCATGTTGAGTGAACCAGACAAGGATTTTACTGGTGGCGAGTTGGTACTCACCCAGCAGATACCAAGAGCGCAATCTAAGGCCATAGTCCTCAAGCCAAGAAAGGGTGATGCTGTAATCTTTACGACCAACTTTAAGCCTGAAAAAGGCACCAGAGGTTACTACCGTGTGAATATGAAACATGGGGTGAGTGAGGTGAAAACAGGTGAACGATATGCGTTAGGAATTATTTTCCATGATGCGACAAGCTAAACGATGATACGGCATAATGAAATTACGGATGGTGAGCTACGGACGAAAATCCGAAACGGAGAAATACTTTGGGGCGGCAATGCAAAACTAAAGATCTATGGGACTTTGGACTGTAGATCGGGAAAACGAATGACACGAAAGAACAGGGTATTCTTTGCGTCGGAAGAAGAAGCAAAAAACAATGGCTATCGTCCATGCGGACACTGTAAAAGGGATGCTTATAAAAAATGGCGGTACGGTCCGTGATGCAGAATAAACTAACGGAACAGGGACAAACCTTATTGCCTTTTTAGAGTTACTGGACGATTGGTGGGCTTTCTATAAAACGTGTAAAATCTAATTGAATACCATCCTTTCCCTTTATAGGTTACCCTTCTTCAGTTCGGAAACGGCAAATGATACTGCTCTGGCCGTAAGAGCCATGAATGTCAAAGAGGGATTCTGTGTCCCCGTAGATGTCATACAAGCTCCATCAGTCACAAATACATTCGGACAGGTATGAATCTGGTTCCATTTATTAAGGATAGATGTAGCAGGATCATGCCCCATTCGCGCTCCTCCCATTTCGTGGATATCAAGGCCGGGATTCTGTGTGGATCTATTCTGCTGAATGTTCTTAACTCCCGCATGCTCCAACATTTCGGTTCCCTGCTCTAGGAAATCTTCAAGGCTTCTATGGTCATTTTCTTGGTAGCCTACAGCGGTGATAAGCTGGGGAACCCCATAATCATCCACAGCTGTATCACTAAGCCTGACATGGTTTTCGGCCTTAGGGATAGTCTCTCCCTGCATCATCATCGATACTTTCCATGGTCCTGGCATAGATAGAGCGTCTTTATAGTCGGCACCTACCGTCTCAGTTATATGCCCTCCTGTCGGTCTATATGCAGAGAAGAAAGAGGCATAACCCCGTAAAAAATCGGTCTCTTGTCGCACTACATTTCGAAAGTTGGGGATAATGGGCTGTGTCGGCCGCTTGCCGTAGTAGTACTTGTCTTCAAAACCATCGACATCACCCGAGATACGTCCCATATAGTTATGAAAAGCAACATATCGTCCTAACAAACCATTATCATTGCCAAGACCATTAGGGAATCTTCTTGATTTTGAATTTAATAAAATCTGGTTAGTGGCCAAAGCAGATGCATTGACAAATATAACAGGGGCATAATATTCTTGGGTCTCCTTACTTTGTCTATCTATCACACGGACACCGACAGCCTTTCCCTTGTCCTCATCATAGATAATGGAATGTACAATAGAATCTGGGCGAAGTGTAAGATGTCCAGTCTTAGCTGCCCATGGAATAGTCGATGCATTAGAACTAAAATAGCCTCCAAACGGACAGCCCCTATAGCATAGGGAACGTGCCATACACTGGCTCCGCCCCTGTGCAATATGGACGGCCTGTGGTTGGGTAACGTGTGCACAACGGCCACTGATTACCTGCCTATCGTTATAATACGTATGGATACGCTGCTGAATCACCTTCTCTACACTATTGAGCTCAAAAGCGGGCAGAAACTCCCCATCAGGCATAGCTGCATTACCCTCCTTTTTTCCAGAAACACCGATAAATTTTTCGACGTGGCTATACCAAGGCGCTATGTCCTGGTAACGGATCGGCCAATCTACAGCAAATCCATCACGATCCGGTCCTTCGAAATCAAAGTTAGACCAGCGCTGTACCTGCCTGGCCCAAGTGAGCGACTTACCCCCGACCTGATAACTACGTATCCAGTCGAAGGGCTGCTCTTGGATATAGGGTTGCTCTTTATCTTTAGTAAAAAAATGCATTGTGTCTTCGCCAAAGGCATAGCACTTAGATAGAATAGGGTTATCCTGAGCTATCGCGAGAGGCACTCGGTTGCGATGGTCAAACTGCCAGATATCCTGATATGCTGTCGGATAGTCTTTAATATGTTTGACATCACGGCCCCGCTCCAAAAGGAGGGTTTTCACTCCTTGGTCGCAAAACTCTTTTGCCGCCCATCCTCCTGAAATACCTGAGCCTATCACGATGGCCCCGAATTGCTCTTTTTCTATCATTAAATCCTTGTTATCTCGTAAAGTTAAAGATTTTGTACCGTATGCAACGAAACGGTGCCTCCGGTTTTACTACTGCGTTGGGCGGCCTCCATGAATTGAAATATTTCTATCGTCTCAGCCGCTGGTACGGGCGCTTTGCCCGTATCAAAAAAGGTCAGGATCTCTGACACCAAAGGTCCATATCCGGAGAAAGGTCCCAACGGTGATATACCCGTCTCTCCAAAAGCTATCCCAGCAATATTGGATGCACCTTTCCGTATACCACGTACGGTACCAGTACGCCCATCATTCCAAACCCCTATGACCTGCTCGAAGTCGGGATGGAATACCCGATACACCTCTTTACAACCCGTTCCCATAACGGTAAATAGCATCTCGATACCATGGATCATATACCAGGCCTGATCAATGTGATGTGGCTCAATCTCGGCCGGGGTATATACATCTGCACCGAGCACCTTGCCTATTTTACCTCCTCGAACCTCACGCACTAATTGGTCGTAACGTAAGGAAGAAGAAGAGAAAATCGGTACTTTATGCTGATGTGCCAACTCAAATATAGCTTTTACTTTGGATAAGTCTTCGGCCATAGGTTTATCTACAAAGAGAGGTTTGCCAGCTTTGATGACCTGGGTAGCCTGATCTAAATGGACACGCCCATCGTTGGACTCCAATAGTATGTAATCGACCTTCTGGAGCAGTGCAGCGATGGAGTCGACAATTTCGACTCCCATATCGCGCATGGCCTGTGTAATCCGAGGTTTCATCTCCAATGCAGAAGGGATATCCGGACTACCGTGTGGATAGGCTGCGACCACGCGGTAGCCCCGATTGGAAAGACTACCCTGATTGATATCTTTGGTGAACATCTCACTGTGCGATGTGTCCAGGCCGATAACACCTATTTTCTTAAATGACGCACTTGTTGTATGTGCGGATAAGGTGTTGGACAATAGCATCCCCCCGCCTACAAGTGATAACTGTGTAATAAACTGTCTTCTGCTATTCATAATTATTTCTTTTTGGGCATGGGTGGTAGAGAAAATCCATTATGGTACGTGTGATTAATCCATTCGCGCGCCACCTGCTGTGCGTTGACTTCTTGGTATTGCCTATTGAATCTTGGATCGCCATCGACTACTTCAAATTCATCTATCGAAACAATCTTGATTTCGTCATTGGGAGAAATATTGGTAAACTCCATCTTCTCTCCATCCCACAGTAACTCACGATGTAATCCCTGTAAGCGTACCGCTAAAACGCCCATTACGACCATCTCATTAAAAGGCCCTGAAAAGCCGAAATGTGAACTGGACTCTTTACGATTTGCTTTGGACTCTTTGGCAGCTCGAATCCAATCCTGTTCATGGGCATTGGTGTTCCAAATATCACCATTGCCTCCTGGAATACGAGGAATCCAAGGTTTGGGCTTCTGGAAATGTTTCATATTCTCCACAGGTAATAAAGTTGGATTCATCCCGTAACAACCGGTCATAATTTTCCCTTTTTTACCGACGAAAATAATTCCGCCATTCTCATCCCCCATCATCATACCTGGAGCTAACTCGGAAGGCCTATCAGGAAGCAGTCCTCCATCATACCAATGTACTGTGACCTCGGGCATATTGACCTGCCCTACCTTAGGCCGCGCTGGAAATGTATACTTGACCACCTCTGCATGTGGTGGTGAATAGAGATTGCTCAATGTAGAACTTCCATTGACTTTGGTTGGGTATTTTAGATTTAGGGCCCAATAGATGGGATCCATAATATGGCAGGCCATATCGCCTAAGGCTCCTGTACCGAAGTCCCACCAACCGCGCCAATTCCATGGAGTATATACGGGATTATAATCACGTCGTTCTGCTGGTCCCAAAAACAGATTCCAATCCAAGGTATCAGGAACCGGAACACCTTGCTTCGGTTTCATCAATCCCTGGGGCCATATCGGACGATCTGTCCAACAATGCACTTCGTACACTTCTCCGATAGCTCCAGACTGTATCCATTCGGCAATCTCACGGCACCAGTCAAACGAATTACCCTGATTTCCCATCTGGGTAGCTACGCCATAGTTTTTAGCAAGTTCGGTCAATAACCGCGATTCGTATACAGAATGGGTCAACGGTTTCTGGGTATAGCAATGTTTACCCAGTGTAATTGCATGTGCTGTAACACCTGCGTGTGTATGATCGGGCGTAGCGACCATAACCGCATCGATGCTATCTTTCATTTCGTCAAACATCACTCGCCAATCTTTATACCTCTTGGCATTGGGATAGTCGTTGAAGGTCTTCTGTGCATAACGCCAATCGACATCGCATAATGCAACTATATTTTCAGTCTTCATATTGGCCAGATTGCGGCGCCCCATACCGCCGACACCTATGCCGGCAATGTTCAACCGATCGCTAGGTGCCACATGACCGAATTTCTTACCTAGCACGGTATTGGAAACAATGGAAAAACCTGTGATTAAAGCGGTATTCTTAATAAAATCTCTTCTTGAATTTTTCATTTCTACAAATAATTATCGTGTTGAACTAATACATTATTGGATCGGTCAATTTCTACCTGAGGAATAGGGAAAGGCCAACTCTTGTCCGTCACATCCCGACCCTTGTCCGCAAAACCATAAGTGGTATAGAATGTCTTCATCGTACTAACATAAGTACCCCAACGAATTAGATCATATAAACGGAAACCTTCTAAAGCCAATTCATTTCTTCTTTCTTTTTTAACAGCGGCCAATACATCATCAGAACTGGTAATAGCATAAGTGGTGTTAAATTCCTGATCTGTAATCTCCTTGAGGTCCTTGGCAAATTGCCTATAAACTGCTGGGCCATCTTTTTTGATCGTAGTGACAAATGCACGACGACGGACCTGATTAAGGCGATCCAGCGCAGTAACGGTACTGCCACCGGTCTTGACCGTAGCCTCAGCATTGATCAACAGCACTTCGGCATATCTGATCCAGTAAGGCTGCCAATTGCTTCGCTGCAGGTCATTATTCTGCCGATACTGTTGAGGGACAAATGCTTTTCTGCTGTGCTGCAAATTAAAATCATTGAAATAGCCTTTGTAATTGTGCACCTCATTACTCCCATTGGATGCTAAAAAGATATCCTCATGGCTGATAATGGTCAGCATCTTGCGCGGATCCCGGCTATCAAAACTACTAGCCAAATCTCTCGTAGGCGTATTACCTCCCCAACCTCCTACATTGTTACGTCCTACATTCATAATAGCAAAAGCATCACCGCCCATACCAAAAGCGGGGTCATAATTACGCATTACGCCAAAGAGAACTTCTTTTGAAAAAGGACCGACTTTGTAGTCTCCTCGATACAGGTCATTAAAATCCGGTAACAGGCTTAGATTACCCTTGGTAATAACATCTTCTGTAGCTATCCGCGCCAGCTCGTAATCCGCCTTTGCATCGCCCTGCATCTGTGCATTCTCCATCAAACCAGCAAAAAATAACGCAGCTCGAGCTTTGATCGTCAATGCGGCATCTTTGGAGGCCCGTCCAGCCTCAGTTGCGCTAGCCATGGAAGCCAATCTAGGTAAGTGTGGTGAATTAATAGCCTCATCTAGGTCGCTATAAATCTGGGTTCTCAGTTCCTCAACACTGGCCTTAGCCTTACGCACTGAAGGGTCTTCGACTTCTGTAATTAAGGGGACAGACTTGAATACGGTTACAAGATCCAGGTAATACCAAGCACGCAAAAACTTCACCTCAGCGATGTAGCGTGCCAAAGTCTCGGCAGATACTTTGACTCCATTCTGTACTAGATTGCCTCCCTCCTTTTGGTATCCAGCCAAAGCTTGATTACACTTGCCTATACCCCTATATCGGTTGGACCAGGTCTCATTCAATAGTGCATTGGAACTTAAAGGTCGACCGCGACCTACTTCGGTGGTCTGTGGCCTATCCCCTGGATCTGATCCTCCGGCATCGGCATTGTCCACACTCTCGTCCATGATCGCAACTTTATTGACCGTATACCCCCACCCATCAGCCATCGGTTGATAGCAAGATGTCAGCATCTTCAGACCGGCGCCATCGGTTTTGAAAAACTCTTCTTCGTTGAGGATACCATAGGGATCTCTATTCAGATAGTCTTTTTTACAGGCTGATACACCTAATGCAGCTACTGCAGTCAGTATGATTAATCGGTTGAATTTCATAATTAAAAGCTTAAATTAACTCCAAACATCCATGACTTAGCCACTGGGTAGTAACCTTGATCTACTCCCATGCTAAGTGGTGAACTACTTCCTATCTCGGGATCTAAACCTGTATATTTTGTAAAGGTAAACAGGTTGTAGCCGCTCAGCCAGAACCGCAGATTATTCATACCTCGCAATACATGTTTTGGAAGCGTATACCCAAGCTGTACAGATTTTATACGTAAATAAGATCCATCTTCGACCAACCAGTCGGAAATCTGTAAATTGCTCTGATTGGATGAACTGATTTTAAATTGACTATTGCTCGGATTATTCGGAGACCAGGCATCGGACATCAATTCCTTCGGGGCATTGTACCATCCAACACCAGACTTCATATCGATCTTGACAATATTCATAATGTCATTGCCAATTGCCCCTTGTGCCAAAACCCTAAAGTCAAAATTCTTGTAGGAAGCGCCCAGGTTCAACCCATAAGTCAGGTCTGGGAATGGATCGCCAATATTGGTACGGTCGCTGCTATTGATCACGCCATCATTATTGATATCTACAAATCTTAAATCTCCTGGTACCGCTCCAGCCTGTACATAATTATCAATCTCGGCTTGGTTTTGGAATATACCGTCTGTCTTGAATCCATAGTAGTAACCGATCGGCATACCTACCTCCGTCAGCGTGGTTGTATAACTGATCCATCCGCCTCCCGGAATAGGCTCGCCACCACCTAAAGACAGTACCTTGTTTTTGAGTGTAGCGGCATTTGCTGCAATGGAATAACCGAACTCACCAATCTTATTGGTATACTTAACCGCTAGCTCAAAGCCCTTATTTTCCACTTTACCAGCATTACTCCAAGGGCTATTGCTATAGCCTAGATAATTGGGCAGAGGCACATTGAGCAGCATGCCATCTGTCGTCTTTTTGTAGTAATCCAAGGTAATGTCTAGCTTTCTATCAAGAAATGATAAGTCCAAACCGACATCCATCTGTTCGGTCTTTTCCCATTTAATCGCTGCATTCCCAATAGAACTACTTCCTCCACTTAACTGTGGGTTATATTGCCCAAAATAGTAGTATCCCTGGTTGCCAGAATAGGTGGTTAGATAAGCTCCCCGTCCGATATTCTGATTGCCGATACGTCCCCAGCTCGCGCGGAGCTTACCACTCGACAGCCAATTCAGATTACTGGCAAAGTCCTCTTCCCCAAAATTCCAACCGGCCGAAAGTGAGGGGAAAGCTCCCCATTTGTTGTCTCTCCCAAAATTGGACGATCCATCATAACGGAAATTGGCCGTGAGCATATAGCGGTCTTTGTAGGAATAGAATACGCGCGAAAAATAAGAGTTCAACGCGCTCTCCCATTTGGAACCCGATGCCTGAGGATTGATACTCGCTGCGTCAATAATCCACTGGCTCTCCGCATTGGAAACCAACCCCTGCTTGGAAGCTCCAGAGGATTCGCTCTTCCATTGCTCGGCAGATGTACCGACCAAAGCCGTTACATAATGATCCGCCCACTTTTTGTCTAGACTGAGTACATTTTCCCAAACATAATAATCTGTCTTGGAATTAGATACTCCAACTGTAGCATCAGAATTAAACTGATTGCCATTGAGATAATACTTAGGAGTAAATGAATTGGATACTCCGGTCGCTAGATCGACACCGATATTGCTTCTAAAACGTAACCAATCCGTAAGTTTGATATCTACACTCCCTCCTCCTTTTATGGCTTTTCCTTTCCATCGGTTATTCTTATAGATTTCCGTCTGCGCGACTGGGTTTTCCTTATTAGTCATCAATATAGGGCTATACATAGACCAGGGATTGTTAGGATCTATCCGATCCAAGAACAGTCCTGCTTTTAGAAAATCGGGGATATCCTGTAGGTTGTTCCGATACACCGGGGAAATAGGATCCGCCACGAACGCGATAAAAGCCGTATTGAATCCTGGACTGCCTTCTAAGACATTACCCCTCCCTTCAGATATTACCCCGATATTAGCGGAGAATTTAAGCCAGCTTCTGAGATTGTGCTCAATATTAGTCCGAAAGGATATACGATCATAGTTAGACCCTTTAATAATCCCCTCTTGATCCAAATAATTTAAACTGGTGCGATAGGAAAGATTTTTCATCCCTCCCGAAATGGCAATATCATAATTTTGGATCAACGCATCTTTCTGGTTGATTTCTTTCCACCAATTGGTTCCCTCAGTAGATCCCGTATTGGTTTTTAGGAACTGGAGTACTTCTTTCTTGTTTTCTTCTGAGAAAAATGCAGGCAAACCTGCATTCGTATTCGCCAGGTTCTTATAATCCATAAACTCCGTTGCATTCATCATGTCGTATACCTTGACCGGGTTCTGCAAGCCTAGATATGCATCAAAATTAATAAGATTCGTCAGCTCATTTCCTGATTGGGGTCCTTTCTGTGTCGTAATCATAATAACACCGTTAGCAGCCCTTGAACCATAGATAGCTGTTGCCGAAGCATCTTTTAACACCTCCATCGAGAGGATGTCATTGGGATTGAGCCATCCGATATCGCCCTGAGGTAACCCATCTACCACATATAGCGGATTGTTGTCATTGACCGTACCGATACCTCTGATACGTACCGCTGGAGGTGTGCCTGGACTACCACCTGTAGAGGTAATCTGTACACCAGCCGCCTGTCCTTGTAGGGCTTCCGTTGCATTGCGAACAGGCATGCTCTTCAGATCCTTGCCACTAATCTGCTCGACCGACCCGGTCAGGTCGCGTTTGCGCTGTGTTCCATAACCTACCACGACCACTTCATCCAATCCTTTGACGGACTCTTCGAGCACCACATTTAAGGCATCGTAATTCTGCACTTTGACTTGAGCACTTAAATACCCTATGATGGAAAAACTTAAATTCTGGCCTATAACTACTCTGTCCAATGAAAATGCTCCTGTTTCATCTGTTGAAGTGGCTGCTGTAGAACCTGACACTGTAATGGTGACACCTGAGATCGGCGTACCTTCGTTATTTTTGACCGTACCCGATATCTTTTGCTGCTGTACCCGTGTTGAGATATCGACCGCAGCAGTTTTTTGTGTTTTATGTCTTATAAATATTGTTTTATCCCGAATTTCATAACTTAATCCTAAAGGTTCAAAACACTTGGACAAGACAGTCTCAAGATCTTTTTGTTCTACATCTAGGTTTATTCTGTCGACGCTGTTCAATAGTTTTTGACTAACCAAATAGTCATACCCCGTTTGTTTTTGAATCTGCGTCATCAACTCCTTTAGATTTGCATTGGTTAGTTTCAGGGATACCTTCTGACCGTACCCATGAGCAAACGCATGCATAAAGCCTATGGTTAGTATTAGCATTAATGCAATACTGATTCTATTTTTATACATAGCAATAGTTTATAGTTAGTTATTTTGTTTTAGTACATAAATGGTTTTTATCTATACTGCTTTTTATTAATTCATAATCACGATCCTCCTTTCTTGAATAATAAACCGATGTGTGGATATAGTCTCCAGCTGTCTTAATATCCCCGATAGTTGCTTGCCCTTAGATAGTACTCCAGTATACCGTTCTTGGAGCGTACTGCGATTGTCGATTCCTTCGATAGCGTACCACCGTCCTAATTCTGTCAATATCTCTTCTATAGTAAGATTGGAAAAACGATATACATCCGATTGCCAAGACAGCACATCTTGAAGATTAGCAGTAACCACAGCTACCTCTCCTTTTTTGTTCACGGTCGCTTGTTGCCCCGGAACAATCTTACGCTGGCTATTCTTGCTCCTAACGCGTACACTACCTGAAACGAGTGTGGTTTCTGAAAAATCAACTTCGGGGTATGCACGCATGTTAAACTGCGTGCCCAATACTTCAATCTCCGTATCGTTTGATTTTACGACAAATGGCTTATTGGGGTTGTGACTGACGTCAAAAAAGGCTTCTCCATGTACCTCCACCATACGCTTGTCGTCGGCAAAGGTGGTCGGATATACCAAAGAAGATGCGCTACTGAGCCATACCGATGTTCCATCGGCAAGAATAATATTTGCTTTGTCACCTCTGTTGGTAAAAAAGGTATGCTTAGCTTGATGTGGTGAAGCTGTATCAAGGGGCTGCAAACGAACGCCACCGTCCGCTAAAAATTGATAACGGACACCATCACAATCGATAAACGCCTTTTGTTGCTTGCTAATAGTAACGATTTCACCGTCGGTGAAGCTTAAGTGCCCCCCTGCATCTGCCAAGATATCAATATCATCGCCTTTGTCATCTACGGAAACAACTTTGTCGTTGACTTGATCAGAAGAAACCAAATCCGTTTTCTGCCAAGGCTTAAATAACATCAGCGTAAAAATTAGAATACTAGCTGCTGCCCCATAATAAGCCCAACGCTTATAGGCAAATACTTTCCTTTCGGACTGCGTTATTTTATTTTGTATTTCCTTTAATACATTCGCTTCTCCACCGAAAGCAACTGAATCATTATACCAATTGTCCTGTTTGTGGATCTCCGCTTCAAATAGGGTTTCTACTTCTTGAAAATCGGCTTGTACAATCCAATCAGAGAGCTCTTTGTACTCTTCTTTTGAAATTGTCTTATTAAGGTAATTCTCTACTAAATACGTTATTCGTTCGTTGGCTTGCATATTGGCGTTCTACTACTTTTGGTTATTATATAGTGAGAACGCCAGTGGTCAACCAATAGGACTATATCAAATCCAAAATAAATTCAAATCCTATAAAAATGATGATACCCAGAAACTCATTTTCCTGTAGATACAAGCGGAGGCTTTTCATTGCCGCGACCATATGGTTCTTGACGGTATTGGGAGATATGGACAATTTGGAAGCGATTTCATAGTGGGTCAATCCATCAAATCGGCTTAAATTGAAGATTTGCTTTTGCGTCGGCGTCAGCTTATTTAAGGCTTTATCCAGATTCTCTTTAAGTTCGCGTAAGGCTATTTCTTCCTCTACAGGTTCACACTTTTCATTGACAAGACTCCAATGGTACTGCTTATGTACCTCGTAGCGCATGATAGACCGAAGTTTGGTCAATGCTTTTTGCTTTGTGATGATATATAGGAGCAACCAGATATCCTTGTTTTCGTCGATGTCTTCTCGTGTAGTCCAAAGGTGAATGAAGACCTCCTGTACCACATCTTCGCTCCAAGCCTGATCCTTCAAGATATAGAACGCCAAAGAAAAAACCTTCTTCGCATATTTAGAATATAAGACAGTTAATGAATCCTGATCCGACTCTTTAAGTTGAAGAATAATGGTCTTCTCATAAGATTTAAAACTGTTCATCTCAAAATAGGTTATGTATTCAAATTTAGAAATATATGCTAATTAAATATAGTTTATTTCAAATAAACAGCATCTCTGCCCTTCCTGTCAATACACAAAAGATCTATCCCTATCCTTGGAGTGAGGTCAACGGATCTATGAACTTTTTTGTAATTTAGATCCTTCTGTGACAGTATGATCGTTAAACATATACTATATTGAATCATGAAGTTTATTTTGGATTTTTTTATTTTGATAACCGGTATATCTGCCGCTTCTGGCCTCTATTATCAAGACGATAAGCTTTTTATCGTATCGGACAACAGTAATTATCTATACGAGTACCAATTATCCTCCCAGAATCTACAAAAACACCTTCTTGTCGATATGGAGGATCAGAACGAACAGGTTCAGAAAAAGATCAAACTCGATTTGGAGGCTATGACTTTTTATGAAGACAGTTTTTGGCTCTTTCCTTCTGGTTCGGCAAGCAATAGAACACAATCATTCCGTTTCTTTTCTCAAGACAGCACTCCCCCGACGAGATCGGACCTATCGGAATTCTATACAAACCTACAAGAGCAGCTTTCCATTTCGCCAGCAGACTTTAATATAGAAGGCAGTTTATACTATCAGGATACACTATTATTGTTCAATAGAGGAAATGGCCCGAATGCAATAAATGGGATTATTAAAATCGATCTGTCTCTGGGCGCAGAACCCACATTCCATCCCGTTACCCTACCTCGTCTTAATGGACAGATCAGTGGTTTCACGGATGCAGTTCTGGTCGATGATAAGATTTATTTCTTGGCTGCAGCCGAAAAGGGAGCCTCAAGCTACCATGATGGAGCGATAGGTGGATCACAACTGGGAGTCATCGATATTGCAACATTGAAGATAGATCAGATCACAACGATCTCGGATAACCAGAAGTTTGAAGGAATTACGCTCTATCGATCAACGGAAAAAGAATTGACCTTTTTATTGTGCGAGGATCCTGACAACAATGAAAATAAGAGTACAATCTACCAACTGCGTCTCTCCAGGTAAGCTGTTAAAACATCCAAGCCTACGTCTCTTTTTAAGAGGTGCATCTCAGCAAGCCACAACAATAAGACTTGGTGGCACAGCGGAATACGAAGAATATTTTGTAATGAAACAGACCTGTAATAAAAGACAACGCCTATCCAAATGGATAGGCGTTGTCTCCTGTACTGAGGTCATGAGCTTCCCCCCGTACGTACCGTTAACCAATAGCAAGCTATTAATTGTACAATTGGTTAAACAATAGCTTAAACGTGCCATGACTCTGTGCACGGTTAGTAATCTCAGGACCGAATGCGAATAGTTTTCCTTTGCCCAACAGCGCGACTAATCCTATAGATCCGCCTTTCAAATACTGTTGGCCATGTGCCCAACCACTTAATAGCGGCTTCTCCGTTTGGAAACTTCCTATTGCGTATAAGTCTTTCTTATTCTCCAGTTTAAATACCGGGCTATTGTTAAAAACGATACTGATACTAGGATCCAAACCATAATTCTCAGCTAAAGAAACATCCAGATTCGCTTGGAGTATACTGGTCGGGATATAGTAATCTGCACTTGACAATGCGCTCTCCTTACCGTCTTTTCCTTCGATAACCAATGGATCAGTAACCGGTAGATTAAAATGATAGACCAACTCCGACGAAGATCCTACAGTAAGAATCTTTCCTCCTTTTTCTACATAGTTTTTTAGAACCGGTATAGACTTTTCTTGAGAGACCTGTCCCAATAGATATTTGTACTCTTCGGGAACAAGGTTTGTATCTGGCTGTCTGAATTTGGTTACTTTATCATTTCTTTCCGGAATCCCCTGACCAATAAATAGCAGAATATCGTATTTATCAATGGTTCCGTTATCAATATCCTGCGGATAAAAACAAGTGTATTCAAAGCCATATTGCTCCAATATCCAGCGTGCCCAACCTGAAGGCATAGAACCGCCATAGTGATCGAACAAACCTATTTTCAAGGGTTTAAGTGCTATTAAGTTTGTCGGCTTTTTCGACGCAGCCTGTACACGCAGTCCAGAGTTGTTTATTGCCTTCTGCAATCTATCCTTCATGGCGGCGTCTACATAAAAATCTTTGGATCCTGCATCGCGGTACACCTTACCGCCATTACCAAGCAGTTGGTTTACGATCAAAAAGGCATCATTTGCTTTTGCATTAATGAGGTATCCACCCTTACTATTGGGAAGGACAGTATTCTCTGCAACGATCATCTCTCCGTAAGGCAGCTTCTGGAATGGTCCTTCTACATCCTCATAGAAGCGATCATAATCTACCCCCATCTGCATCGCCAGCGTCCAGCCTGCAGCATCATATGGACGGACAGGAGGTCCTCCTTCGTACTGTGTGTCGTGCGGATGGTCCTGTGCTTCAAACATATCTATAACCTGTGGTCTGAAAGCCTGATTTGCTTTTACAATCAGGGAGTTTTTAGGATAGCGTTTTCCATTATGCTGAAAATCCGCTGTCGCTTGATATGCATATACTCCAGACTTTATCAATGCATTGACAAACTTGATCGCTGTGCCAAAGTCGGCCTGATCTGCAGACAGTATGTACACCCGGGGATCTCTATTTTCTGGGCGACGTAGTACGCTCTCAAAGTAAACACTAGGAATCGATGCGAATCGGGATTTACTGCCACTTTCCTCCGTTCCTTTCTTCGCTTTAGCATCGGTCTGATAGGCTTCTTTCATTGCTTCGATATATTTTGGCGAAGCGGTCCAATAATCCGTATTCCCCCTCTCGATGGAGTTCCGTCCCATTTTGTAAAAGTTGTACAAGAGCTTATCCCCATTGCGAGCGGCGTAGTCCAGTATCCCCATATTCATCGAGACCGAATAATCTATAGACTGTCTAAAATGCCACTTTTGAGGTGTAATGGGATTAGGTAGTCCATTTCTCGGAATCAAGCGTTCGGGAACCAATTTGATTTCAGATGGTGTAGGGTTACCCGTGGTTTCAGTCAGTATTCCTATCATGTTATGAAAATACGGAGCTGTCCGTAGGCCACCATTCCACCAGGTAGAAAAAGTAGACTGATCCATCCGTGCATAGCCAGACTTATTCTCTTCATTCAGCCGATTGATCATCGCAAAGCCAACGCCATCTATCCCCGTAACTAGAAGAGGATCGTAGGCATAATTGAAAGGATCCCGGTACGGAGGTCCTGCCACTACGGTCCCAGCCGGTGATGTCTGGTGGTGATTGTAAACAATCTGTGGTAACCAGTCGATGTACATGACCTTTGCCAGATTGCTGGCTTCTTTCATATTGAACATATAAAAGTCTCGGTTATTGTCATGCCCTACATATTTCTGATAAAGCCTTGGGATGGACATATTTCTTTTGTCGGTATCCGGATACTGCATGTACCAATCGGCCAATAGATCCTGCCCATCGGGGTTAACATGCCACATTAGAACAACCACCTTATCCAGGTAGTTCTGTATTTCCGGACTTTGACTAGATGCCAACAGGTAGAATGTCTCTATCAGCTGATGTGACCCCACCATTTCATTGGAATGCATACCACCATCTATCCAAACGATGGGCTTGCCTTCGCCAGCAAGTTTTCTTGCCTCCTGGTCCGTAAGCCCTTCTGCTCTGCCCAAAGACTGTGATATCTTGCGGTATTTCTCTACCTGAGCCAGATTGTCCGGAGAAGAGATAACCAGAAGATACTGTTTACGTCCTTCTTCAGTGACACCAGCTTCCTGTATCAATACTCTATTAGACTCTTTGGCTACTTTTAGAAAATAGCTTTCCATCTGCTTATAATTGGCCAGTTGATAGTCATCACCGATGGAAAAACCAAAATGGGATTTGGGAGTACTAATGTTTTGTGCATGTATATCCGAATTCCAAAAGGATAATGCGAGAGCAGCTAATATTATATTCTTAATCTTCATCTTGTATATATTTTTTGTTCGTTACCTGACCGATATTTCTTTTGGCCTATCGATCAGGTAAAAACAGTTTACATTATAGGCTTCTTCTGCGGCCTATAACGGATTTTGTATACATAGCGGGTTCAATTCCACCTCTTTTTCCGGTAATACCCATTGCCATTCTTTACTATCTGCCGGTCTGTAACGGTTCGGTTCACCGATTACCGTACCATTGCCATACATATTAAAGTTGGATGCCAGTGGGTCTACATTGGTAGGCATCGTAGTCATACTATTCGACCAATTGCCCTGATTGTAACCTGCACGTGGTTTAGGACCTCTGTCCAGTGCCATGTTTAATCTTTTCAGATCCAAAAAGCGGAATCCTTCTCCCCATAGTTCGACCCGGCGCTGGAACATCACCTCATCAATCAGGTTATCGCCTGTATTGGTCGTCTTCTGATATTGCGGGTCACGATGACGGGCTAAGGTGAAGAGTGATTCAGCGGCCTGTGCATCATGTCCACCAGCTCGTGCATACCCTTCAGCTGCAATCAACATCATCTCAGGCAGACGCATAAATGGAATATCCCTTTCGCCAATTGTCTGTGGATCCGATACGAGGAATTTATTAGCCATATAATTGGCATATTTTGAGTTTGTGGAAGGCGGAACCAAAGGACGTGGAGTGACAGATTTGTCAATTGCCTTCGGAAACCAGATGGATTTACGTACATCTGTAGCACTGATCCGATTATACAATAGGTTATAAATAGCCCTTGGAGTATTCTGGTTATAGCTGATATTCTCATTGGACATATATCCATGAAAATGGGTCAAGCTTTTGCCCTGCGACAATAAAGGTTTAGATCCCCATAACCACTCGCTATTCGACTGATCAGCAAATCTATTATCCAAAGTCTTGTACGTATCAGCCTGAAGCTGAGCCCCTGATTTCTTTACAACCTGATCCGCCATTTCTGCGGCTTCTAACCAGTGGCCCTGTGCAAGCAACACGCGAGCTTTTAGACCACGTGCCACATGTACATTGATATGTGCTTTACTCGATCTCTTGACATCTGTAGCATAAAGTAAATTGATAGACTCATCTACATCGCTATTGACCTGCGCATACACTTCTTCTACACTTGCTCTTTTCCGGGGTTCGCTAGAATTATCGTTTCGAAGTACAATTCCCATCTGCGTATTTTCACGACCAGATACATAGCGTTCTCCATACATCTGTACCATTGTAAAATGCGCAAAGGCCCTATAGAACATAGCCTGTCCTTTGATGTTATTTTTCTCGCTCTGAGGACCATCGATATTGTCAATACGATCAATAATCATATTCGCATTGGAAACAAAATACTGCATTAGGCGGTAAAAATGTTCGACACTACCTACCGTAGGTTTACGATGGGTAGCCCACTGTGCCTGCGTCTGGAACTGCGCATTGGAATAGGTGTATACCAGATCCTCGCCCATCACGTCATACCATATCATCAACATATCGTACCCCCCATAAAAGGCTGAAGTCGACAAATCCGGTGTCCACATCAACTTGTGCAATCCATTGACAGCCATCATTGCTGTCTTCGTGTTGGTGAAGATCGCTTCTTCATCCACTGTTTCGGTTGATTTGGTTTCAAGAAAATCCTTTTGACATCCCCAAAACACTGTCGCTATTAAAGCTATTATTGGTAAGAATTTGCTGTTCATTTACTTTACAATTTAAAAAGTTAAATTCAGTCCAAGCGTAAATACCCTAGATGGTAGATATACATCGACATTGCTATTGTATCCTGAAAAAATGGCCTTGCGCGGGTACATCCCCTGACGCTTGGTAAGCAAGAACGCATTATCTGCAGAGAAATAAACGCGCAATCCACCTACATTATAAGGTTTCAATAAATCTTTAGGAAACTCATAAGAAGCGGTAACATTTGCCAATTCCAACATATCCGAACTGATCAACCAACGTGTAGAAGAACCCGCATTCAGATCTACGTCCTGCGCATCATCTAGCCTTGGTACATTGGTAATGTCGCCCGGTTTCTGCCAACGGTCTAAAACATCAACGTGTCTTGTTGAGCCCGTTAATGCTGAGCCTGATGGCCCGGTCATTAGGTTGTTATAGCCTGTGTCATACATCTTACCACCCAACTGATAGTTGAACAACAAATTCAATGCAACTCCCTTCCAAGAAAATCCGGTATTGAAACCACCGGAAACAGTAGGCATCGATACACCCGACCAATCATACATGGCTTCTGCTACTTTGGTCGTATAGTATTTGCCATCAACATCTACGATAGAGGTCGATCGTTTGGCGGGATCAGCCTCTTCGAGAAAGGCGTTGAGCACTTCCGCAGTAGGTGTATATATACTATTGCCCGTTGCAGGATCTACACCGGCCCACTGACGTAAGTAAAACTCGTAGCGGGAATGTCCTTTTTCAATACGGTGCACACCCGAATTGTAAGGATCGATAGGGAGCTCTGTAATCTTGTTTTTTAAGTAAGTTGCATTAAACCCTAAATCCCATACAAAGCCATTGCGCTTTATCAACTGGCCGTTAAGGGACAATTCTATGCCACGATTGTATAAACTACCGGCATTTTGATAAGCGTAGGTCAATCCCGCGTCTGGTGCCTGTGGTACCTTGAATAGGAGATTGCTCGACTGTCTATTGAAATACTCGATGGTACCGGTCAAGCGGTTTTGAAACATACCAAACTCCAAACCAACGTCGCTGGAATGCGAAACCTCCCATTGTAGCGAGCGGCTATTCAGCTCACGCCCTCGTACATAACCTGGTTCCAGTCCATTGTCAGCAGGCTCATAAGATGCTTGCCAAGCGTAATAGGTACCGATATCGTCATTACCTACACCTCCATAAGAAGCACGTAGCTTCAATAGATCAAAAAGACCTAAGTCTTTTATAAAAGTCTCCTGATCTAAGCGCCATCCTGCTCCGACGGAAAAGAAAGTACCCCAGCGGTAGTCTTTATAGAACCTTGACGTACCATCTCGACGAATGGAGCCGGAAAGGAAATACTTATTAGCGTAATCGTAGTTAACACGGGACAAATAGCCTTCGGTACGGTATTTATCCGTTCTTGAATTTTGATCACCCGGTACAGAATAATTAGGAAATTCGTAGTTACCATTGTCAAAACGCTGATCTGACATCTTGCCCGAGAGGTAATTGTACTCGTAATCATAGCTTTCATGTCCGATCAAGACATCTAGGTGATGCTGATCAAACTGCTTCGTATAGGATAATAGCTGATTGAATGTCCATGTCGTGGTAAACGAGTTCGATTTGCTGATATTCCCGTTGTTTTGCTTTTCCGGATAAACAATAGAAGCGGAAGAGTTCAAGCGGGCATCAGCGCTCACGGCACCATTTGTCGTGAACTTAAGTCCGTCCATGATATCGATTTCTGCGTATAGTTTAGCATTCAACAGATTTCGTTTGTAACCGTCGTGGACATTCTGCAATTCCAATACAGGGTTAGAGCCACCGACGTAATCCCTGCTCGGAGCAGACAGATCATCTGAAATCTGATATCCTGTACCAAAATCATATATCCGATTGCCTCTGCTATCCAGTACATAATCTTTCGTTATCGGATTATGGATATGAATAGGATAAATTGGTCCTATATAACGTACATAGCGAAAGGGATTACTATTGTTTCCAGAGCTCTCATTCTGTAAGCCATCCATTTTGTTGAGCACCCCATTGATCATCCCGCCTACCTTTAAAAACGACGTTATTTTAGAATTGATATTTCCATTGATCGTATAGCGATCGAATTTAGATCCGATGATGTATCCCTTCTCTGACAGGTAACCTGTAGAAAGGTAGTAATCAGACTTGCCTGTGCCACCGCTTATATTGAGTCCTGCATCTGTACGTGTACCTAGACGCTGTATCGCTTTGAGCCAATCGGTATCATCTCCCCACATAAAGCTCGCATTGGGATTCAATTTTCCGGAAGCATCGACTACCTGGTCATCAGGTACATTAAATGGATTGTACTTCAGGTTATTGCTGATTAAGTTTTCGGCTGCAGACTTATTGGCGTCCTCGAGCGTCATACCGTTCTTTAATAGCATATTGCGGGTACTTTCCCAATTGACCAAGAGGTAGTCTGCTACACCCACTTTTTTGTAGTCACTGCTCTGTGGCGCGGTAAATCCTTGATTCAGCTTAAAGCCAACACTCTGCTTGTCTTTTTTTCCTCCTTTGGTTTGAATAAGGATAACCCCATTGGCCCCTCTGGCTCCATATAAAGCGGCAGAAGATGCGTCCTTTAATACGGTCAGACTTTCGATATCTGACGGGTTGATTGTATTGAGCGGGTTGTCATAAGGCATACCGTTCAATACGATCAGCGGCGTAGAATTCACGCTGGAAGAAATAGTACCTATCCCCCGGATATGTATAGTTGGGTCCGAACCAGGCTGTCCACTAGCGGTAGAAACCTGTACCCCCGAAACTTCGCCCAGAAGAGAATTCGTCACGGAAGTCAATGGTCTATCTTTAAATTTATCTCCATTCAACTGTGTAGCCGAACCGGTAAAAGCACTCTTCTTTGAGGTACCGTAAGCAACAACAACCACCTCGTCCAGATCGTCTACTTTTGGTTGCAGTCTGACAGCATATTCCTTTTGTGTGGTCACGGATATACGCTGCGGCTCATAGCCCACAAAGCTAATCAACAGTATATCTCCATTTTTAGCCTGGATTGTAAATTCACCGGTATTATTGGTGGAAGTCGTCTCGCCCTGTATATTTTGTACCGTCACTCCCGCTAACTGTTCGCCTCCCTCTCCTGTTACGCGGCCACGGATTGCCGTCTGCTGCTGTTCCGCAGTCTTGATCACGGACGTCACCTTCTCGCCTACCTTTTCTACAATAATACGTTTGCCACGGATTGCATAGGTCAGGTCCGTGTTTTCAAAAGTCTTCTTTAGCGCATCCTGTAAGGAAATGTCGGTCAGATTTAAAGAAATCTTGCGAACGTTTTTTATATCATTTTCTAAGTAGAGGAAATGATAACCTGATTGTTTACTAATGCTCGAGAAAGCATCTTTTAAGCTCTTGTCTTTCAGCGTCAAATTTATATTTTGAGAATAAACAAAAGCATTTACCTGACTACTACATAGCAGTAACGCGGCAACGGTCAATTTTAACATCATAATAGGCCTTGTCAATCTATAATTATTACAACGGGAATTTGAAATATATCTTTTATACATTCGTTGTTAGGTTTTGATGGTTAGTTAATGAATTGATTTTTAACATATATGGAACCGAATCCTATTCTTTTTTATGCTAGGCTCGGAAGCATTGGTCACACTTCTATTTATCGGTTCTAAAGGATCTTTTTAGTAGCTTATCGAACGATACGTACCTCCTTTCCTTGGATCTCAAATTTTACTCCGCTTAGGATGGACAGATCCTCCAACAGCTCGTCCAACGGCAATCCTGTTGGGAAAGTGCCCCCAATGCGCTTGCTACCGAAGTTTACATCCGAAGTCACCGTTATATTATACCATCTGGAGACCATTTTCATGACATCCAATAGTTCCAGATTGTCAAAGGTAAAATAACCATCTTTCCAGGAGGTCAGTTGGTTGATATCAAACTTTTGCCGTTTGATCTCGTCTTTTTCGATATCCGCTATAAGCTCAATTCCGGGGGTTAGCTTATGTGCTTTATCATCCATATAAAAATTCACTCCCCCTTGGACCAAAGAGGTGCGAATAAGCTTCTGTTCGCTATAGGCCTGTACATTGAACTTTGTCCCCGTTACTTCGATTTCACCCTTGCCCGCAAAGACATGAAAAGGCTTGGCCGTATTGTGCACAATCTCAAAATACCCTTCGCCTTCTAGATAAACGTGACGGTATTCTTCCGTAAAGGCTTGCGGAAATCGTAGTACAGAACCCGCATTCAACCAGATGGATGAACCATCAGCCAATATCACCTCTTGATGCTGTCTACTCGGAACTTGTATGGTCAACCACACCTCTGCGGCTTTACCCCCTTCTCCCTGTTGTACAAGACTTTTAAGGTCTGCTGCCGAAAGTGTCCCTTCAAGTGTCTGCACCTCACCATTCGGTAAGGTAATTGTTACTTTTTCGCTACTGTAATCTTTCGCTTCGGCTATCACATAGGTGGGATCGCTCAATGCCTCTTTCTCAGCGTTAAAGAACCAGACACCTATCACCAGCATTATTGCAGCCGCTACAGAGCCCCCCCAGCGTATCCAGCGTACAGCTGCAGACCGATTTCCCTGTAGCATGGGTAACCCCGCTTTAATGACCTTAGCTGTTCGGCTCTTATGCTGCTCATTCTCCCACTGCCAGTTGCCCACAATAGGATTTTTGAGGATATAGCGTTCGATCTGCTTGCATTCCTCCGGCGAACATAATCCTTTACTATACCTATCCAATAATTCGTTGATATCCTCTTTATTCATAATATAGGGTTTTATCTGAGTCTATATTATAAAGAGTAAGGCCGAAGGCCAAAGTAGTAGGCGAATTTGAAATTATTTTATTTTACGACTTTTTGCAGTATATCAAAAAGCAATATAAGCATCAGATAAGGGATATAATCTTTATCGATTTTGACTTTAAGAATCTTTAAGGCATTGTTTATCTGTTTCTTCACCGTTTTATCAGAGATATTCAGACGCTGCGCAATCTCTAAATAAGAAAGGTTAGACTTTCTACTCAGTAGAAATACCTCTTTCATCTTCTCGGGTAGCTGCTCTATATGGCTTTCCAGGATGGTATTCAGCTCTTTAAAATCCACCTGCTGCTCGGTAGCAAACACCGATGTATCGTATTGGGAGGCATAATATCCCCGGTATTGTTCGCTCTTTAGGCGTTCTTTCAAGCGTCTAAATGCCAGATTACGCGCCATAATAAAAAGAAAAGATTTGAGCGAATTGATTTGCGGGATGCGCTCGCGGATAGCCCATAGATCAACAAAAGTCTGCTGTACCACATCAACCGCATCATCCTCGTCGGGTAGAATCCGGATAACCTGCTTGAAGAGTTTTTCCCAATATTCGTCATATAAGACCTCGAAATCCTCCCGCTCCACAACTTCCTCAGTCTTCAATTTGAATAAAGATACAACAGTTCCCATTTCTTGATTTCGGTGTTATTTGATATGGCAGTTCGTACTTTTGATTCGCAATTTTACAAAAGATTAATAACTATTCAAAACTCAGGTCCCTCTTATCCCACAGCAGCACACACATATCACACTACAAATCAAAATCTTAATAACACGTAACAAAACTCTGCCTTTCGGTATCTCCACAGTCAAGACTAAAAAAGTATATCGTAAAACTTTTGATATTACAACTGCCTGATCGAAGTCAATACACTATTGAGCAGACTAAAATACGTAACCAATCGATTGTGTCATAAATCATGGGTATCTATCTTTCAATACTACTACCAATTCTTTAGAAAAACCAACTGCTGTAAGCTACATACCCCAGAAAAATGTCAGACAAAAATGCCTCGCGAAAAGATTTAATTTTGAACACAAGCTATACTAAAACAACACATAAACAATGTTAAACACTGAAAATCAAAGCATATTAACTTTAAAGAAATAAAAAAAATATACCGTAATAAAACGAACTATCTCGATTGAATATCAATAATGTAATTAATAAGGTAGCTCTTCACAACGATAGCCAGCATCAGATAAGAGCCTAACGATCGATTCGGCCCGCAATGTAGGTGTGTCTACACGGAATATGTTGTCACAATCTTCGATATCAAAATTCCATTTTGCGTCAGGAAGCTTCTCATTCAAATAAGGTTTTAATTCTTCAATATCCTGGTCAGTCTGAACGGAAGTAGCAAATATATAAATCATAATAAGTGGGTATTTAATAGTTAATAAAACATGATATCCTTATACAGGGTATAGAGTTGTTTGCGCAAATATTTAACGGCATAGTGCTTTCTTGACAGCAGCGTATTAAGTGGTATGTTCAAGCTCAATGCAACTTCCTTTGCGGGCAACCCCTCAATCTCGGTCAGCTCGAAGGCCTCACGTTGTTCTTTAGGCAAATTAGAAAGCCCAGTCTCTAACTCTTTCCAAACCAGTGAACGTAGATAGACCATCTCTGGTGTCGGGCTAGGTGTACCGAATAAAATTTCAGATAGTTCTTCCAGAACCAAACCTTCATCATCGTATGAAAGTGAAGGCATCGCTACCTCCCTCTTCTTCCTTCCCCTATTAATAATGGTATTACGCGCTACACGATAGAGCCAGGCACTGACTTGTTCTATAGGTGTAAGATTCTTATCGATAGTCTTCACCAACTGATAGAAAACATCCTGAAGGATATCCTCGGCATCCTCGATATTGGACACACGCTTTCGGATAAAAGACTGTAACATGGGCTGCTGCTCGCGTACGAGCTGCTCCATATCTATGGTTTTCCGCACACCATCAATCTTCTCTGTTGAGTCCTTCATCCTTTACGGTATCAAAACGGTCCCTCCCAAAAGAACCAAAACCAAATTTACGTCGCTTACAAATAAATTCCTTGCGCTGCTCAGCAGTCATGCTAGCCCATTTCTCTGCCATCGGACCACTCTTCATCGGATCAAACCCACGCCCTCGTCTCCCTCCAAAACGACCGAAAAGAAGACGGGTCAATACAAACAGACCTAGGGCCTGCCAAAAAGTGAGTGTAGTTAGTCCAAAAATATCGGGAACAAGTAAATTCCACAACACCATAATGACACCGCTCAGACCAGCGATACAGACTATAGCCAATAAGGCACATTTTAGTTTTCTTAATTTCATGATACTTTAAATTACACAATCATATGGAGCGCACTCTAAATACGTAGACAATTAACTCTTTAAAATATTTTACTCCATTCTCACTTTTTTTTAAATAGTATGCATTAGACCTTTTCTCTCCCCCTCTATTTCGATCTCTCAAAAGTGAAGCAGAACCCAAATAATCCCAAACGACAATATACAAAGGTCACACAGACAGCCCCCATCAATTGAATATCATAAAATTAAATATTTCTACCGCTTGAACTAAACAGTGTGTGGAGACCTATACTTTCTTAATTCCCACATTTTTTTAATACGAGGAATAATGGCATATTTGTATTGTATGAACGCAATAAAATATCTATTTGGAGTACTTTCAGTTTCTTTATTGGCCTCCTGTGGTAGCACTCAAAAAGAGCAGACATTAGAGCAACTTGATAAAAAGTCAGCCCGAGAAGTCACATTAAAGACAGTTACCCTTGGTGACACCGTACTACATATCACAACGCAACATATTTGGTATAATGGTGAGCAGATTGCCTCAAAAAGCGATACACTAAAAACGCTAGCCGCCCCAAATACATGGGATGGAGTCGATTCGACAAAGACGTTGAGTAAAGTACCTATTTATGTAACTGTACAATAATGAGAAAACCATCAGCAAAAAATATTCAACTGGTATTGATCACTTCGGTACTGGCATCCTGCGGACAACCGCAGCAAAAAACAGATGACCAGCAGCGGGTGTATATGCGTGCAGACTCTACTGCCGCCTATACGGAAGTGACGGACAACTATCGCCAGGGGCATCACGGAACGGGAGGTCTAGGCTCTTCTCTTCTTTGGTTTATGGCTTTTAGACATATGGGCGGTGTATTGGGATATGCCAATAATAGCCTGCACCCTCAGTCCGTATCAGGAACCAATGCAGCCAAAGCAGCTGCTGTCAATGCCCAACGTGGTGGATTTGGAAAAAGCGCAGCCAGTGCACCTAGAGCCTCATCAGGATCATAATGCAATTAAAGAAATTACGGATTGACCCCAACTGGGAGTCTCGATTAGAATCTATAGGTTACGGTTATCACAGCTTAGATAACGTACCTTACTGGGTGGATGATTACTATTACGAAATCAACGCCAAAGAAGCAGACTTGATATACAAGGCCAGCAATGAGTTGTGGACAATGTGCCTTGATGCTGTTGAATACATTATAAAAAACAAACGATACCATCATTTTCATATCCCCCCTCATATGATACATCATATTGAGCGTACCTGGGAAAATGATGAACCTTCCATCTATGGCCGTTTTGACTTTGCTTATGACAAGGCTAACGGTCACCTAAAAATGTTGGAATTCAATGCGGACACCCCTACCTCACTATTTGAGACAGGTATTGTACAGTGGTACTGGAAAAAACACTATTTCCCCGAATTGACTGATCAATTTAATAGCATCCACGAGCAGTTGATTAATAGCTGGGGTGAACTCAGGCCCTATCTGAATGGGGATATACTTCACTTTTCCTGCGCCAAGGAAACATTGGAAGATCTTACAAATATTGAATATTTACGCGATACAGCAATCCAAGCAGGCCTACAGACCAAATTGATTTATATTGATGATATTGGTTGGTCAGGTCGTAATTTTGTAGATCTTGAAGGCGATCCCATCCAATCTATATTCAAACTCTATCCTTGGGAGTGGATGATCCGTGAGGAGTTTGGAGTACACATCATCAACGATCTAAACAAGACACAATGGATTGAACCTTCATGGAAAATGTTGCTTTCCAACAAGGCGATATTACCCATCCTTTGGGAGTTATACCCCAATCATCCTTATCTATTGGCATCGTATTTTGAGGAACCTGCTCACCTCAAACATTTCGTTAAAAAACCTATTCTATCCCGAGAGGGTGCCAATATCGAGATGTACTACGACAAGCAGATGATTTACGCAACCGCCGGTGAATATGGTGATGAAGGCTATATCTACCAAGAGCTAGCCACATTACATCGTGAAGAAACTGGATTTTCGATTATCGGAAGCTGGATTATAGGACAAGAATCCTGTGGAATCTCCTTCCGCGAATCCGATATGCCGATCACGACGGATCAAAGCAGATTTGTGCCACATATCATAAGACATTAAAAAACAAAGAGCGCCCATCGATGATGCAGCGCTCTTGTGCTAACAAATATAATAATACTAAATCTTATTAATTTTCAAAACGGTATTTGCGTTTTCTACAGGTTCGCCTTTCTTTCCGGCTTGCTTATTTGTGACGTATATCGCACCCGATGCAGGGTCTAATGTAATCGTATTGGGCAATCCCTGAGTTGCGATACGTTCCACCACCTGATAGCTATCGGTATTGATAACGGCTACCTCTTGCTTATTCCTATTAGCTGTATACAACAGCTTACTTTTCTCATCATAGACCAGTCCTATAGGTGATGAATCATAGCCTAAATAGACCTTCTGTAGGATATCACCTGTATTACCATCCACTATAGTTACATTGTTATCATTGGACTGGCTCACAAATAAACGATTGCCCGCCTTATCCAATGCAATATTTAGAGGACAATACGACCATGTTTTAAACTGTCCTTCCAAGTTTCCAGACTCACTGTTATAGACGAGAATATTTCCTTCCATTGTATTAGCATCTGTACCATATACCTTGCCGCGCTGGGCATCTACATTCACACCTAGCAGGTACGCTCCCTCTTTTTCAAATGCACCTACATAGGTATTGCTATTGCCGTCAATTTCCCAGATAGAAGGATTTCCATGATCAGAGACATAGACTTTATTACGGATCTCATCTACTGCAAGCTCGCGAATTTTCGATTTTTTGTTTCCGCTCGATATCACTTGCTGTTTTTTGCTTTTCAGATCAATTGCACTGACCGCATCCTGTAGGGAATGTCCCACATAAAGAGTCTGTGTTTTATTATTCAAGGCAATCCCAAACGGAAGGTATTTTCCTAACGCAATAGAATCCTTCACCGCTAAGCTCTTTCCGTCCAGTACATAGACAAAATTCTCCGCATTTTTATCAAATCCCTTTTTGGGTCCAGCGACATATACCAGGTTATTGGTTGGGTTATACACCAATTGATAAAGTTCATTAGGCAGTTTTTGCATCTGCTCAATTTTAAAATTAGCACTATTCTCTTGACCGTATACAAGAGCTGAAGCCAGCGTAAACGCGGCACCTAAAAATATATGTTTCATATCTTATAATATTAATTTAGACTGATTTTTAATAAGAGTCTACTATAAGAGTTGCCCAACATTCCTATTACCGAAGTCGTACACCATAATAAGCCTGAAATCTTGACCATAATTTTGGTTACTATCTGCTTGAACCTTCTTGTAGCTATAGATTAAAACAGTAAATTTGAGTTTAGTTTAGCAATTTATGTTCAAAAAGACACTTTACCTCGTCCCCATTCTATTTCTTTTCTCCTGTGCGAGCAAACAGGAAAGCCAAAACGTCAGTTGGTATAAAGATCAAGTTATTGAACAACTCGAACCTCAGGGAGACTCGACCTATCGTGTACAGATTGGCATTATGGCCTCTTCGTTCTGGTTGACAAAAGACAGCAAAGATTTTACAAAGCACTTTTCGCTATTGGAAAATAGTCTAAAGAACCGTAGTCACCTTGATATAGGCGTAGAAAATGGGAGTAACAAAATAGTCCTGATCAACAAGTAGATCTCCTGAGCTATAGTCAATCCATATTGTTACCTAATCATCAGACCTCCATACAATGACTCGCACCTTATTGACGGACAAGCAGTACTGCATCGAGAAATTTGAAGGCAAAGGCGGATGGACCTATGTCAGACTTCCGGAAATAGCACCGAGTAAAAACGCTCCCTTTGGCTGGGTGAGGGTCAGTGGTTCTGTCGACCAATACCCCATCAAAGCCTATAACTTACAGTCTATGGGCCAAGGGGTACTTTTTCTACCTTTAAAAGCCGAGCTTCGAAAACATATTAAAAAGCAAGCCGGCGATCTGGTACATGTCATCCTATTTGAAGATAATACACCCACTGAAATTCCAGAAGAATTAATGTTATGTCTATCGCAAGAAGATCAGATTTATGAAACCTTTTGCTCCTTTAGCGACGGCGAAAAGAAAAACATCGTAGACTGGATATACGCTGCCAAGACCGACCGTGTCAAGGTAGAGCGTATCGTTAAGACATTAGAACAGATCACCGCAAAAATCATTTAAAACTACATGGATAAAAAGACATACTTAATTTTTGGAGTCAGTAAAGGATTGGGAAAAGCAATCGCTCAACAGCTACCGAACAAAGAAGATACGGTATTTGGCATTTCGAGAAGTAAACCAAGCTACCTAGAAGAGCAAGAAAATATGCGCTGGATAGCCGCTGATTTAGCAGCACCTAGTTCAGCGAACCGCATATTAGTGGACGAAATCCAAGATCAAAAAATAGACTACTTTATCTATAATGTAGGAATCTGGGAAGGCCTCGCTTTCTCTCCTGACTATGATTTCCAAAACGTATCTGAAAGCGAAATTATTACTATTGTTAATACGAATATCACCTCCTGCCTACTGACGGTACAATCAATTATCGCAAACCTCAAACAAGCGAGCAATGCAAAAGTGATTTTTATAGGGTCGACATGGGGGTTGGATAATCATAAGGGCAAAGAAGTTGTCTTCTCGGCCTCCAAGTTTGCATTAAGGGGAATCATCCATGCTTTACGTGAGAATCTTCGCCAGCACAAGATTGGAGTCTCTGTTTTGAATCTCGGATATCTAGCGACCGAACCCGAAGATCAAGAAAGTGAAGCGCTCATCCCCATGGCAGACGTTATCTCAGCCCTTCGATTCATAATGAGTACATCCAACTCCAGCTGTGTCAAAGAGATTAATATGCCAGCTATGCAGGACGACAATATATAGGTTCATTTTCGATCGTATGGCCTGCTAATTTTTGCGGTCTCTATAATCGACTGCCTGTAGTGTGCCATCTTCTCGTTTGATATGTGTTTCGGCTCCAATTACGATATCTGTATTTTGCGCCGAGACACATAACCAACCTTTTGGATGTTTTCGAGCGACAAAAAGAAACATATTATTCCTAGTACCAGCCTTACCATGCAAATCGCTCTGTCCCGATAGTTGCATCCGAGCATGTACCACAGCGATATCTTCAGAAAGATGCTTTACCTTTACTTTTCCCAATTTCAATAAAGAATCCTTAAAGATCACGGTCAGGCCATAGTCATGGGCTTTGCGAATAGCCTCCCGATTGTCCCACCAGATCCCAACCACATTAACAAAATCAGCGTTTTCTTCAAATAAATCGGCGATATAATCAGCGCAACGTAAGTTCCAGGCTTCAACGAATAAAACGGGAATATCTTCCGGTTTTGTAACTATAGGTGCTATCATTTTCTTTCTTTCAGGCTAGTGCCATTGAAACTGAATATACACTAATTTCGGCAAGATATAAAACAGGCTGTCTTGAAAGACATTTTTTAAAAGTATCCTATTCTTTCCTGTTTATCATGTCACCGACTTCAAAAAGACCTTAAAAACTGCTATTCACAGAGATGTGAAAGCGAAATTGTTCGCATAGATTAAGAACCTCTTGTCTCCTTTCCTCCCTGCTCGCAGGATCGCTGAGCAGTTGGTCAAGATAAGCCATATACTCCGAAATAGTATCAACAAGCTGCGAATTAGGATGCGTTTCGGCCTCCATTGTGTTAATATCCAATAATCCCACCTGCTCAAATCCAACTTGAGCAAACGTTGTAGACTCCGGGAATAAGCGACGTAAAGTAAGGTAGTAGGCCAAAAGCAGAGGAGCAGAACAATCTTGAGCATGATAAGTAGCACCATGCTCCTGTTGACACAAATAAATCGCTCGCTCTAGGTCACCGAAGCTCCCGGTTTGATGTGTCAACAGGTCGCATTTTCTCTTTGTTTCTATGATGGAATTGGTAATAGCTTCCTCTCTCATAAGGAATGTAATATTTGAATCAAAGAATATGCTCATGGTACTCTGCTGTGTTTGTGTGTAAAACTATGGAATGCAATAGCGCAAAACATAATAAGTTTACAGGACAAAAGTAAACAGTAGATTAAATCATTTTTACGGGAAACCGTAAAACCATAATTTTATATTTATCTCCATCCTCCCCCCACTGCTTTGTAGATATTGATCAATGCTAGAAATTGTGACTTTTTAAGCTCTAAAGCCTCTAATTTAGCATCCAGCACATCACGCTGTGTCGTCAATACCTCCAGGTACTCTGCTCTATTACCAGCAAACAATTCTTTCGAAATATCGATTGCACTACTCAGCACATCGACCTGTTGTTGTTGCTTTTCCATTTCTTGTTGTAGATTCGAAACGCCAGCCATTTGATTTGCTACCTCTAGGTAAGCATTCAATACCACTTGCTCATAGTTATATAAAGCCTGTAGTTGTCGAGCTGTAGCCGACTTAAACTCCGCCTGTATGGCGTCACGATTTATTAAAGGAGCAAACAAATCCCCTGCTAAAGAATATAACATGGACTCAGGAGCTTTAATCAAGTAAGAAGGCTTAAAAGCCTGTAATCCCACAGCTGCCGAAATATCCAACGAAGGATAAAACTCAGCTCTAGCAACCTTAACATCCAGTTCTGCAGCCTGTAACTCCAACTCAGCCTGCTTCACATCAGGTCTATTATGAAGGATCTGCGATGGAATACCTACTTTCAATTCCGAAGGAAGCGTCTCTGCTAAAGCATTATGATTTCTCGCAATAGGCTGTGAATACCTCCCTAACAAAAAGTTAATTCGATTTTCTGTCTCCACAGACCGCTGTTTAAGCTTGTAGGCCAAACCCTGCGTTTTCAATAACTCCGCTTTAAATTTTTGTACAGCCAGCTCATTGACACGTCCAACAGCCCGTTGCGCTATAACGACCTCTAATGCTTGTTGCTGCAAGGCAATATTACTATTGACCAGTTCAACCTGATTATCCAGACTGATCAACTCATAGTAGGATGACGCAATTTCGCCAATGAGATTGCTCAACACAAAGTTCTTTCCTTCTACAGTAGCGAGATATCGATTTTGGGCAGCCCCTTGCGCCTGATGTAATTTACCCCATATATCAACCTCCCAATGTGCAGAGGCCACCAATCCAAAATCTCCCAACGGATCAGGCATATGGTGCCCCGGCTCTATCTCAGTCGATGCATCCCCAGCACCCTGACTGGTATAACGTCCTACCTTTTCTATACCTGTTCCCACTTTCAGTCCCCCTTTTGGATATAGATTGCTCTTACGCATCGCGACATCGCTCTTTGCGATCTCGATTTCCTGAAGCACGATATTCAACTCCTTATTCCTTGATAAAGCCGTATCAATCAACACCTGTAAGTCTTTATCATTAAAGAAACACTTCCATGGAATACTAGCCCAGGAAGTACTATCCTCTTTCGCACTCTTGTAAACCTGAGGCAGATCCAGTTGAGGTTTTTGCTCTTTGATAGCAGGCACTTTACAGCCTGCTATAGATAAGCCTAGCATCGAAAAGACTAGGTATCTGAAATATGTTTTTTTATACATTATGATCGATCTCTTCGGTTAATGGATTATCTTCTTCATTTTTTATCAATTGCTTACCGACTGATATCTTCGCAAAGATGTAATACAGCCCCGGTATCAGTAATATTCCTATAATCGTACCGAACAACATCCCTCCGGCCGCTGCAGTACCTATCGTACGGTTACCCAGCGCCCCAGGTCCCGAAGCGAATACCAACGGAATTAATCCAGCAATAAAGGCAAATGAAGTCATCAGAATCGGTCTGAAACGAACTTTAGCCCCTTGCATAGCCGCCTCTAAAATCGGCACCCCATTCCTTCTCTCCTGTACCGCAAACTCTACGATCAGTACTGCATTCTTACCCAATAAACCGATGAGCATCACCAGAGCGATCTGTGCGTAGATATTATTTTCCAATCCAAAGACCTTCAGAAGGAAAAAAGCACCGAAAATACCAACCGGAAGCGATAGAATAACAGCTAGTGGAAGTATAAAACTCTCGTATTGTGCTGCCAGTACCAAATAGACAAAGCCCAGACAGATCAGGAAGATATAGATATCCTGATTGCCCCGTCCTACTTCATCTTTAGAAATACCAGCCCAATCGATACCATAACCCCTAGGTAGAGTCTTTGCTGCCACCTCAGTCACCGCCTTTATAGCCTCGCCACTACTGTAACCCGGAGCAGACGAACCACTTATCTCGGATGCATTAAACATATTGTGACGCGTTATTTCGGACAAGCCATACACCTTGTCCATATGCATAAAGGCAGAGAAAGGCACCATTTCATCCTTATCGTTCTTGACATAGAGCTTCAATATATCCTGCGGTAGCGCTCTATATTCAGGTAGCGCCTGCACCATAACCTTATATTGACGACCGAATTTGATAAAATTTGTCTCGTAGTTACTACCGATCAATGTCGATAGCGTATTCATGGCATTTTCAATCGTAACCCCCTTTTGCTGCGCTACATCATTATCGATATTGAGCATATACTGCGGAAAACTCGCGCTGTAGAATGTAAATACCGAAGACAGTTCAGGCCGTTTGTTCAGCTCTGCTACAAACTCCCGGCTCACCTGTTCCATTTTCTGAAAATCACCACTCCCCTGCTTATCTAATAGACGCAACTCAAAACCACCAGCGGCTCCATATCCTGGTACAGCAGGCGGTTGGAAAAACTCAACCTGTGCCCCAGGAATATCCTTAGCCATCTCTTCCAGTTCTTCGATGATTTCCTGCGCGTTATGCTTCCGTTCGTTCCAATCTTTCAGATTGATAAGACAAGTACCCGTATTGGCCGAAGTACCCTCAGTAAGAATCTCATAACCAGCTATAGAAGACACCGAAGCGACCCCATCAATATGTGCTGCCAGTTTCTGCAGCTTATTCGCAGCTTCGTTTGTCCGCTCCAACGATGCCCCGGCTGGGGTCTGTATGATGGCATATATCATACCCTGATCTTCATTTGGAATAAAACCACCGGGCAGACTGTTGTTCATTAAATAAGCCCCTATACTAAAGATGACAATAATCAAAAATGTTAAGGCCCGCTTGTTGACCACCTTAGATAGAACCGACTGGTATAATCCGAGTTGCTTTTCAAAGAAGCGATTGAAAGCGAGGATAAAACGATCCAAAACAGACAGTTTTTTCTTTCCGTGATGATTTTTTAATAGGATGGCACATAGTGCTGGAGTTAACGTTAAGGCCACAATTCCAGAAAGTATGATCGAGGTTGCCATCGTAATGGAAAACTGTCGGTAGAATACCCCTACCGGTCCCGACATAAAAGCCACTGGAATAAACACCGAAGCCATCAAAAACGTGATTGCGATGATTGCCCCTGCTATCTCATGTATCGCTTTCATCGTCGCCTTGAGTGGCGAAAGGTGCTCAATCTCCATCTTAGCATGCACTGCCTCAACCACAACAATCGCATCATCTACTACAATCCCGATCGCCAACACTAAGGCGAATAAAGTGATCAGATTGATTGTTATGCCAAACAACTGCATAAACATAAATGTCCCTATCAAAGAAACAGGTACCGCTAAGGTAGGAACCAGGGTCGACCGCCAATCCCCTAAAAAGAGAAATACCACAATACCCACCAATATAAATGCCTCAATCAGTGTATGCACTACCTTCTCCATTGAAGCATCAAGGAACTTCGATACATCATAACTGACTTCATACTTTAGTCCTTTCGGAAAGCTAGGTTCAAGCTCCTTCATCCTTGCTTTGACATCCTTTATAACCTGAGAGGCATTACTCCCGTAAGATTGTTTTAAGGTTATGGCTGCCGATGGCTTGTTATTTAATGTCGAGTACAAATCGTACAATGCACTTCCAAATTCTATGTCCGCAATATCCTTAAGTCTCAGCAACTCACCGTTGGGATTGGCTCTGACCACTATATTAGCATAGCCCTCTTCGTTGGTATATCGTCCTGAATATTTCAAAACATACTGAAAGGCTTGGGAGCGCTTACCTGAGGCATCTCCTGTCTTACCTGGAGATGCTTCCAAGCTCTGTTCCGACAACGCTTTCATTACCTCTTCTGCCGAAATTTTATACGCTAACATACGGTCCGGTTTGAGCCAGATGCGCATCGCGTACTCCCGATTACCCAAAATATCAGCAGCACCGACTCCATCTACACGTTTCAATTCAGACAGTACGTTTAGATCTGTATAGTTAAACAAAAAATTTCCATCCAGCGTGCTATCTTCCGAATACATATTGATATACATCAACATATTAGATTCCTCTCGGGTCACCTTTACCCCTTCCCGTACCACAATCGGAGGTAGTTTATTCACCACCGATGCTACACGGTTCTGTACATTCAGCGAAGCCTGATTCGGGTCTGTACCTAGATTAAAGATCACCTGTATAGAAGCCTCCCCATCATTACCAGCATCAGAGGCAATGTATTTCATTCCCGGCACTCCATTTAATGCCCTTTCCAGTGGAATAATAACAGATTTGATCATTAACTCTCCGTTAGCTCCAGGGTATTCGGCCGTAATATTGACTTTCGGAGGTGAAATCGAAGGAAACTGCGTAACCGGCAATGAAAAGATGGCAATAATACCTAGAAATAGAATTACCAACGAAATAACTATCGCCAATACAGGCCTGTGTATAAATTTATTAAACATCTTATATCGTTATTAAAAAAGTCTATTCCGCTTGTATACGTAGATTAGACAATACCTTACGTGGTGCTTGAAACTCACCGATTACTTTATCCCCTTCATTCACTTTCTGTACTCCTTCCAGCAGGATTACATCTTCGGTCTTCAGTCCATCAGACACGATGTATATATCCGGCAATGAGCCTGATATTATGATCCGACGGGCGTGCACCTCTCCTTTCTTGTCCACAACAAATACATAGGTCCTGTCTTGCAGTTCGTACGTCGCTTTCTGGGGTATCAGCAAGGCTTGACTCACGGGTACCTTCATCTGCACCTTTCCAGTCTGTCCATTTTTAAGTAAACCTTCGGGATTCGGAAAACGGGCACGAAAGGCAATATTCCCAGTTTCGTTGTCAAACTCACTTTCGATCAGTTCTACAGCGCCTTTATAAGGTAGCATGGTGTTATTTGCCAGGAGAAGATCCAGGTTGTTCTCTGCTTTATGATCTTTATCATTTTTATAATCCAGATACTCGCGCTCAGATACATTAAAATAGACCTGCATATTACTATTATCGGAGAGACTGGTCAATAAGGCTCCTTCATCAATAAGACTTCCCAGACGTAAGGGAATCCTATTTATCGTTCCGCCAAATGGTGCACGTATCTCTGTAAAGGATAGGTGAGCCTTAGCGATGGACATTTCAGCCTTGGTCTGTTCGTATTTAGCCTTGGCCATTTTGACTTCGTTATTGGCTACAATATTTTTGCTGGCCAGGGTTTCTGCATTTTGCAGTTCGATAGCGGCCATATCCACTTCTGCTTTTGCTTTCTCATACTCCGCCTGGTATAGCGTAGGCATTATCTTAAATAGCAACTGCCCTTGAGTCACGTGCTGCCCCTCGTCTACATAGATCTGCTGTAGATAACCTTTCTCCTGAGCCCTGATTTCAATATTTTTGAGCGAACGTATCTGAGATACATACTCTCTAACGAGGCAAGTATCTGTTCTCAAAGGTGAAGTCACCGTAAATTTTTCCTCTACGGAATGCTCGTGCCCCTTGCTAGTACAGGACATGCAAAAAATCGCACTAGCCACGATAAATAGATTGGCTTTCATTAAAATAAACATTAGTAGTTAAACTTACTGATGAGAAGTAGACCTCAACCTGTTAGTACAGATGTAGGCTCATTCCCTCCATTCGGTTTACTGTATTACATGAGGTATATACCCCAATTAAAGTTGTTAAATAGTTATTATGAAGATCTTTCCGATTACAGATCATGTATTAGCCGACAGCTAACCAATGTTTGAACGTTCAAAAGAAACCGGAAGAAAAAAGAAAACCGTCTTAACTAAAAACGGATTTAGAAGCGCATAGGGTGCGCTAAATCAGTAGTACACGCTGTACCAAATATTGCTCCTGCGCTCTGGGAGCCAGGTAATAACAAAAAGGCAACCTTCGTTTGAAGAAAAAGAAAAATTGAATCAGCAGTCCTCCATACACCAACATAAAGAAGAAATGCGGAGAGGAGAAATACCTTTGAACGACAGAGAACAGATCCGCTTCGGATAAACTTTCTACAATAGAGTTTTGACTAAAAGGAGATTCTTGTTCTTGACCTATCCGAAAAACTTTAAATGGCTTAAATCGAGGTGAACTCTGGTGTAGGTTTGATATCGAGAAGGTGCTTACAGCTGTATTAGATGACAAGTATAATAGTGGGCAACACAATGTCCACAGTACCATAAATGCTATCCAAAAATCCCTTTTCATTTTCGCTCAAATTTACATTTAGGTATGAAATTCTAAATGCATTTAACGTTTTTTAACTAAAAGGGATTTTCTGTTTAAAGATTTAAAATCTTAAAACCTATTAAATCAGACCAATATCTTTACAATAGGCAACCAGCTGCTCATTCTTAGAAAAGCCAAGTAGATCTTTCATCAGGCCCAGGCGTTTTTCAATGCTACTTAATCCAGAAGGTTTTATGTTTCGTTCTTGTAAATGATAAGGTATATTCTTCTGTAATACACCCTCAGCCAATAACGAAAGGATGTTAACGTCCAATGCACTAAAATCATGCGAATTCCGAGTACGTATAGCTTGCTTGATATCAGGGGATTGATACTTACGTCCTTCAAACAATGTATATAATGCTTCTTTCAGATGTTGGGCATCCCGTCTCGCTTTACGCACATAGCCCTGCACGCCATATTTGTTAAATAATTCTTCAATTATACTACTACGATTCTCCGCAGAAAAAACAATAACCTTAAGATTAGGCTGAATCGCGGCAATTTCTTTAATCAGCTCCATCCCACCCGATATACGTTGTTTATTATAGTCATCCTCAAATGATAAATCCGTAATTAATAAATCGTATGGCTCGTCGTCACGAAGCGCATTACGTACCCAACTCAATGCGTCATCACAATAATAGACATATTTCGTATCTATTATTCCAAGCTCCTGAAGTGTTTTCTGAACCGAAATATTAGCTATTTCATGGTCTTCCGCGATAAGTACTTTTTTAAACATAGTTTTCGTTTTTTCAAAAGATAGGAATCGAAATATGCACTTTCAGTCCCTTGCCTATCTCACTAACAAATTTAATATCACCATTTATATTTTCCATACGGTTTCCCGTACTATTCAAACCATTTCCCTTTATAAATTTATGCGGCAAGCCAACGCCATTGTCATTATAATAAATATTCAATCGATTTTCCAATCGTTCAAAACGCACAACCACCCTATCAGCTTGACTGTGTTTCCGCATATTGACCATCAATTCTTGGAGCACATGCTCCACTTCGATCTTGATGACCTCAGAAATAGAATCCCACATCTTGGCTTCATTTCCCGCCATTATAACCTGTCGGCTTTCGGTAACATACGATCGGAGCAACTCTCCCAGAGATTCATGAAACTCCTGCTTCTCGGCGGAAGGAGCCTCTTGTACTTCATAAGAAATATCCCTAGACTTCTCATACATGCTTTCCAATCGATCCAATATTCCCTCTCTATCGATATCTTCTCTATTTTCAATCTCCGTCATTACACGGTACAATCCATTAGCCACTACATCGTGTACTTTTCTTGAAGTTTTGAGTTGACTTGCTTTTATTCTATTATTCGTTTCTAGTAAAAGCCGCTGCTTACGTCGTTTATACCAAAAGAGACTAAAAACAGCAAGCAATGTAAAAACAGCCACAATTGCCCATGTCAAGATGTGCTGCATAGTGATCCTATACTTCTTATCATTGACCTCATTCTGTAGTTTCAAGTTATCTGCCTTGTTTTTCTCCACCTCATACCGAATCAAAGCGAATTGATTTTTTGCTTTAGAACGTACAAGCTGTATACTGTCTGACAGCTCTTTATAATCATTAAAATAAGCTTTGGACTTGACTGCTGGACTATAAGAGATCAGCTGTTGTAATGCATCAAGCCTATCGTCAACACTGTTGAGATCGATTGCTACATCATATCTTTTCTGGGCGTAATATAGGGCAGAGTCTGTATTACGATTTTCATAATAGTGCGCTAAATGTGCTAAACTCGAATTTATCCCCCATTTATCCTCTTGGCGAGTACGAATTGCTAAAGCTTTTTCCAAATCAGCGAGAGCGTTATAATTTATGTCACTTTTATTGCGCTGGCTTGCATAATTCGTTAGAGCTCTTGCATAATCTTTCTCATCCTTACTCTCCCCAGCCAAAATATACTTATAAATATTTAGCGCCTTCTTCTCTTCCCCCATGTTTGACAACGTCTTCGCTTTATTGTTTAAAAAAACTTTGGTATCCAAAGAATCCTGAGAATAATGAATAGCTCTATCATAAAATAAAACCGCTCTTTGATGATCTTTTAGCTCATCCGTCACATTACCAAGGTTATTATAATTAAAACTCAAATATACAGCATGGTTAACATTATTGGTATCGAGATAGTTATTCGCTTCCAGAGACAATTCTTGTGAAGTCAAGTAATCGCCTATTTCCCAAACCGTAACAGCCATTTGGATTAGGCAGTTTGCGGCATTAAGACTATCCTTGGCATCGATAGCCATATTCTTTATATTTTCGAACTCGGCAAAGGCACTATCCGGCTTTTCATTATCTAGGTAAGCAAAAGCGCGTTCATACTGTCGAGAAAAGTCTAGAACAGTTTTCTCAACCTTCTTAGGTTCCTTTTCAGAACATGAAAACAAGACAATAAGAAGCAAAAATAGACCCGTAATCCTCAAAGCAAACAATTATGCCTTGAATCTACAAAAAAAGTAAAATATAAGGCGACAAATGCCGCCTTATATTTTTATACGTTTCCCTTTATCGGATTTGGTATAGGAGGTCTCCCCCCCCCTTTGTCTCCGCCTTTACTACCATCCGCTACAATATTTTCAATTGACTTATCCGCTTTCGGGGTTGAATGTAAGGATAAGCTATTCGCCATAAACAATGCGATAATTAAATGCCACATGGGTCAAAAAATTTAAAAGTCTAAAAACAGGTAGGTCAGGTGCTCCACGCACCGGATTGCTACGATTGTCTTCAGAAGGCCTTCTGAATTTTTTGGGAAGTGTGAACATATAGCCCGGAAAACAGAAACTGCTTCCCAAACCGGCTTGTATTTTCCGGGCTATATATTTTTTAAAAAATCTTGAGCAACGTTTGCCAACACTAGTAATGGCTCATCATTTTCTCTGATTTACAACGCAAACATAAACACCATAAATACCTAAAAACCAAACGATTCCAATATTTCCAAGGTTTCCACAACAGTTCCAATATCACCGTGTATTTTCCGATAATTCCGTACAAATGCGCTTTGATATAAAATGACAGGACTTACGGTTTTCCGTAAATTCCGATACAAGAGGGGATTAACTTTGTTGTATGTTTGAGCTATTTAAAGAAGCAGTGAGGTCTGCTTATCTAATGAAGAAAAATAACAGAACGCTTCCCTATGATGAATTAGAGAAGCCTTCACCCGGTGATCTACGAAACTTGTTTCTGCTACTAATGGCAAGAGGCTTATCGCAAGATGATCAAGAGACCTTAGTCCGATTTTTAAAGTATAATGGAGCGTATGCCGAATTAGACACCTACATTCGTAGATATGATCTGGACAAGTTTAGACCGCTGAGAAATTACATTCTGGGCAACACCTCCAATCCTTCAGAAGATGTCGTAAAAATATTGGCTATGCTTATAGACTTTCAACCCCGTCCTTACCGTAAATGGCGGGAGAATCACCTCGCAGAAGTTGGGATTAAAAACGAGAATAGAGAATATCAAAACCGGCAGGAACCGTATTCTTCTCTAAAAAATACTGCAACGTTAAGGAAAAACAACTCCAGACCGATTATTACAAGATCTTCCGGTTCGTCTTCATCCATTCGGAATGGCCTCAAATTATTACTGTCTCTAGGAATAATATCGACTGTAGCTGCCGTATTTATTGCAAAAGAATAGGCTATCTGATTACATACAATCAAATAGCCTATCTAAAACTATAAAGTACCATTCGAGGGGATATCTTAACGCTCCACAATTAGCTATTAATAAAAATAATCATCTAATAATTACCTATAAAATATCCCGTCACTGCTGTACTTACAATGTACTCAACGACTTAGTTTTCGTCTAATACAGCTAAACTTTTCTTTATGATCTCGATCGCTTCCAACAACTCGGCTTCGGATATCACCAAAGGTGGAGCGAATCTAATTTTATCCCCATGAGTAGGTTTGGCCAGCATTCCATTCTTCATGAGTTCAATGCAAAGATCCTGGGCTGCATCGGGATTCGGGTGATTGATAACAACGGCATTCAGCAGCCCTTTACCACGGACTTGTTTAATGTATCTGTGATTTAGTTTCTCCAATTCAGATCTAAATAACTGCCCCAGTTTCTCAGCTCTATCAGCTAGATTCTCTTCTTTCAGCACCTCAAGCGCTGCAATCGCTACCGCACAAGCCAAAGGATTGCCACCATAAGTAGAGCCATGCTCTCCGGCTTTGATACAAAGCATCACTTCATCATCAGCGAGAACAGCTGATATAGGCAATACTCCTCCGCTAAGTGCTTTTCCTAAAATCAAGATATCTGCATGAACGCCTTCGTGATCACAAGCGAGCATCTTGCCTGTACGTGCAAGCCCCGTTTGAATCTCATCGGCAATGAACAATACATTATTTGCTTTACAGATCTGGTAACTTGAAGCTAGATAGCCATGGTCTGGTACATATACGCCAGCCTCACCTTGAATGGGCTCAACCAATAATGCAACCACATTAGGGTCCTGAACAGCGCGTTCTAACGCCTCTGTATCATTATAAGGAATAGTCACATACCCCGAAACGAAAGGACCGAATCCATTTCGTGCAGTATCATCTGTACTGAAAGAAATAACATTTATCGTACGTCCGTGGAAGTTTCCTTCTACTGTAATGATTTTAGCTAATCCCGGTTCAACACCTTTTACCTCATACCCCCATTTACGTGCTAATTTCAACGCCGTCTCGACAGCCTCTACTCCTGTATTCATCGGCAGTACCTTATCGTAACCGAAATAGGATGTAATATACTGGGTATAGCCAGCCATCTTATCACTATGGAAAGCCCTTGAAGTAAGTGTCAATTGCTGTGCTTGCTCCGTCAATGCATTAATAATCTTAGGATGACAGTGTCCCTGATTTACAGCTGAATATCCAGATAAAAAATCAAAATACTCTTTACCTTCTACATCCCATACCTTAGCACCGCTTCCCTTTGATAAAACCACAGGTAGTGGGTGATAATTGTGCGCTCCATGTTTCTCTTCTACATCGATAAAGGAAGCTGTTTTTGCTGGAATTTGATAATTGTTATACATAAGTTTATGCTTGTTTTACTTCCCCACTCTACTAGCAGAGTCCAGTGGAGAGGCGAAAATTACTATTTCCCCAAAGCTATAAAAATATAACATGACCTAAAAGCGCAGATAGAAAATCAATAAAAGCTTGAATAAAAATAGAGATTCACAAGATTTATTTAAGCTAATGAATGAATTCCCCAGTAAATTTATTGCCTTCTGGAGCGTATCTCTAGATTAACGATAATATCCCGCTTCTTGCCTTCGATAAGTCCAAGATCCCCAGCCACAAACACACCTTTATCATTGGTAGACATATTCCTTATTCCGTAGACCGTAGACTCGTCCCCTGGATCTGTCGCCCCTTCATAGCGGTACAAATAATCGATAATATATCCGTCTGCTTCATTCTGTAACCGATCAAAATGCACGTTATAATCAATTGTATATCCCTTTTCACTTAGCTTTTGCAAGGCAATACTTGCAGATTCATAATTAAAAATAGTTTTCATCAAACCTCCTTACATTTTTTATGTTCTCTTACCATAACTATAACAAATCACAGGCAAATCTGTTTAGAGATTTATATAAAAACCCTTATCCTGACACTTTTTAACCCAAAATTAATTTCAGTTTCCATATTAATTTGACCCATTTATACGCAAAAAAAATAAATGCGTTAGAACAGCTTAAAATCAAAATAGAGCAATCCCCACTTTTTCGCAACCAAAAAAACCTTACATATTTTTAAAAAATGACCGAAGAGTTTTTTAAAAAGACTTAGACAACTTTTCGAAATGGCTTAGGCAACTTCGAAAAGTTGCCTAAGTGAGTTTGACAACGCAGAGGTAGCGCACAAAACTAACCCCAAAAGAAACAAACATTCCTACAGCGAACATTCATTTTCGTCAAAAATCACCTTTAGAGCAATCCACCCCCTACTCTATTGTGCTTATCGATTTCGGCACAACACAGTAGTTCGACTAAAACGTTTCATGCGGCAAATATTAAATATTAACTTTGGGCAACAAAAAAAGAAAACATCATGGCACATCCCATCCCTACAACTGCGAGCAACCCATCGGAAGCATTCTCCCGACTTTTGACTGTGATGAATACCCTGCGGATAGATTGTCCCTGGGACAGAAAACAGACGATGGAAAGCCTACGCCACCTGACCATCGAAGAAATGTACGAACTGGCAGATGCGATTCTGGATCAAGATCTCAATGAAGTAAAGAAAGAATTGGGCGATCTCATGATGCACTTAGTTTTCTATGCGAAGATCGCTGAAGAACAGAATGCATTTGATATTACCGAAGTGCTCAATAGTGTCTGTGACAAATTAATCCACCGTCATCCACACATCTATGCTGATACAACAGTAGACAATGATGAAGATGTCAAAGCGAACTGGGAGCAGATAAAATTAAATGAAGGCAACCGTTCAGTTCTGGCGGGGGTCCCAAAAACACTGCCTGCCCTGGTAAAAGCATATCGCATACAGGACAAAGTACGTGGAGTAGGCTTTGATTGGGATGATAAGACTGAAGTCTGGAAAAAAGTAGAAGAAGAGCTCCAGGAATTCAAGCAAGAGTTTGATATTGAGCACAGCGATGCCGTAGATCTGGAAAAAGCAGAACAGGAATTCGGTGATCTACTATTCTCCTTAATCAATTATGCCCGGCATATGGGGATCAATCCGGAGAATGCATTGGAAAAAACAAACAAAAAATTCATCCGGAGATTTAACCATTTAGAACAGCGTGCGTCCGAGAACGAACAAAAACTCAGCGAAATGAACCTCGCGGAGATGGATATCTACTGGAACGAAGCAAAGACACTAGGTCTCTAAACGGTCATAATATCGAAAACTAAAAATAAAATAAAGGAATTATTCCGTAATTTCGCCACATATGGAAACTGTCGTTAGCGGTATCAGAAGTACCGGAAAATTACATTTAGGAAACTATTACGGAGCATTGAGTAATTTTGTCAAAATGCAAGATGAATACAATTGCTTCTTTTTTATAGCCGATTTACATTCTTTAACTACCCACCCGAACCCACAAGACTTACAGTCTACAGTTCGTAATGTCGTAATTGAATATTTAGCAGCCGGCATTGACCCCGAAAAATCAACGATCTACGTTCAGTCAGATGTACCTGAGGTAGCTGAGCTTTATCTCTACATGAATATGAACGCTTATCTGGGCGAGTTAGAGCGATCTACTTCGTTCAAAGACAAGGTACGTTCAAGCCCAGATAATGTGAATGCAGGTTTATTAACCTACCCGGTGTTAATGGCTTGTGATATTTTACTTCACCATGGGACTAAGGTACCTGTAGGTAAAGATCAAGAGCAACACCTAGAAATGACGCGCACATTCGGCAATCGTTTTAACCACCTTTATAAGGTAGATTATTTCAAGGAAGCCTTTGCATTCTCGTATTCTAACAAATTGGTGAAAGTACCGGGATTGAGCGGACAGGGCAAGATGGGCAAATCAAATGGAGACGCAGATTGTATCTACCTATCCGATACACCGGAAGTAATCCGTAAAAAAATCATGCGTGCTGTGTCTGACTCTGGACCAACAACGCCTAATCAGGAAAAACCGGAGTCGGTACAAAACCTCTTCGATCTTATGAAAGTGGTCTCTACGGACGATACACTTGCTCATTTTGATGACTTATATAATAAATGTGAGATACGGTATGGGGATTTCAAAAAGCAACTGGCCGAGGATATGGTCATCGCCACAGAACCTGTACGCTCACGTATAGAGGAAATCTCTAATGATGAGGATTATATCCAAAAAGTGCTTCGCATGGGTGCTGAAAAAGCTTCAGCAAGCGCCCAAAAAACATTACGTGAAGTAAGGGAAATAATTGGCATCAAAAAACTATTTTAGTTAAATTACGACTAGAACTCGTAATCTTTACTTTTTAACTTTTATTTAAGCTATGCACATTGCAATCGTTGGAAATATTGGAGCTGGAAAGACGACATTGACTAAACTACTGGCTCAACACCTCAATTTTGAGCCTCAGTTTGAAACAGTAGATGACAACCCCTACCTCGAAGACTTTTATAGTGATATGAAAAGGTGGGCTTTCAATTTGCAGATTTTCTTTTTAAACAGCCGCTTCCGTCATATTGTTGAGCTCCAAAGTAAAAGCATGAATATGATCCAAGATCGGACAATCTACGAAGATGCCTATATTTTTGCGGAGAACCTCTATGACATGGGATTGATGAGTGCACGTGACTTTGAAAACTACAGCAATATATTCCAGAGTATCATAGATTATATCAAACCGCCGGATCTTTTGATTTATCTAAAAGCTTCGGTGCCGACATTGGTCAATAATATACAGACCAGAGGCCGGGACTATGAATCAGGTATCCGTTTGGACTACCTATCGAAGCTGAACGATAAGTATGAAAAATGGATCAATAACTATACTGAGGGAAAATTATTGGTTTTAGACAAAGACAACTTGGATTTTGCGAACAACCCCGAAGATCTTGGAACTATAATCCAAAAAATCGAAGCTGAACTTTACGGTCTATTTAAAAAATAACTATATTCCCAGAAAAAAAGGCTTTATTTATATTTTTTGTAAATAAAGCCTTTTTTCTGAAAGTGTATACTTCAAAGGCCATCAAGATTTTTTCTAATACATTGACATTAAAAAAGTTTTTTTACCTTTGCCTATCTAACAAACAAAAACGCATTATATGTAAAATTGATTTCTTCTCTTTTTTAAACCACAACTACCCCATCAGGGGATCGGTTATTCTATTACAATACAAAAGAAGAAATCATGCTTATTTTACAAAATGTATCCTATACATTTCCGAACAAATCTATTGCATTTGAAAATATTGGTTTTCACTTGGCTGCTCAAGAGAAAGTAGCGTTAGTGGGAAATAATGGAGTCGGAAAATCTACTTTATTACACCTGATCAGTGGAGATATCTCCCCATCACATGGGCATATACAGGCCAATGGAAGCGTATACTTTGTACCTCAGGTATTTGGACAATACAACCATCTCACCGTAGCACAAGCTTTAGGCGTAGAGGCCAAACTCACTGCACTGGACAATATCCTCAAAGGCAGTATTGATGAAAGTGATTACCTAACGCTGGATGATGATTGGTCTATTGAAGAGCGCTGTCAGCAAGCACTTAACGCTTGGGGATTAGAAGATATTGCTTTAAGAGCTTCTATCGAGAAGCTGAGTGGCGGGCAGAAAACCAAAGTATTCCTCGCCGGTATCGCTATTCACGATCCACAGCTTGTGCTTCTTGACGAGCCATCCAACCACCTGGATGCATCAAGCCGGGAAAAATTGTACAGCTATATCGCACAGAGCAACAAAACAATGCTTATCGTGAGCCACGACCGACAGTTGCTCGACCTTTTGGACATCACCTTTGAAATGACACCGCATGGCATAAACCGCTATGGAGGCAACTATGAGTTTTTCCTTGAACAGAAGAATCTACAATTAAGTGCATTGGTTGACGACATTGGCGCCAAAGAAAAGGAAATACGCAAAGCAAAGCTTAAGGAACGAGAAACCGCCGAGCGTCAAAACCGGCAGGATTCAAGAGGTCAACGAAAGCAGGAGAAAGAAGGCGTGGCACGCATCATGATGAATACCCTCAAAAATAAAGCGGAAAATAGTACTTCGAAGCTTAAAGCGGTGCATCAATCAAAAATTACCGATCTGAACAAAGACCTCACGACATTGCGTTCTTCTGTCCCGGACTTGGATAAAATGAAATTTGACTTTCAAAATATGCGTGTCCATGAGGGCAAGACGCAGTTCGAAGCAAAAGACATACAGGTCATAAAGAATGACGGAACTCCACTGTGGCCCACTCCCATTAGTATACTTATACGAGGAGGTCAACGTATCGCCATACAGGGAGACAATGGCAGTGGTAAGACCACACTCTTGAAAATAATCTTGAAACAGACGACACCACAAGAGGGAAAATGCTTCTCCGCTTTTGAACATGCCGTTTATGTAGATCAAGAATATGCCCTGTTGGACAACAAATTAACACTATTCGAACAAGCACAGCTCTTTAATGATTCAGGCCTCCAACCTGCGGAGATCAACACCCGTCTAAAGCGGTTTCTATTCCAACCGGACGACTGGAATAAATCCGTTAGTGTGTTGAGCGGAGGTGAACGGCTACGCCTTACACTCTGTTGTCTCACGGTCTCTCCAAACGCGCCGGATCTGATTATTTTGGACGAACCTACGAATAACCTGGATCTTCAAAATGTGCGCATATTGACGCATGCAATCAATTCATATGAAGGCACTTTGATTGTCGTATCACATGATGCTACTTTTCTGGAAGAAATTGGTATTAAGGACTTTATAAAGCTCTAAAAAGCTAGAAATTCGGGGATGTGGAAATCTATAAAAATGTGCAAAACCTAGATTTAAATTCTGTCTTTAATTGTTTATTTTCGTACGAACTAATACTACAAGGTGAATGGAGCTAACTAAGCTTGAAATCAAAGGTTTTAAAAGTTTTGGTGATAAAATCACAATAAATTTTAACGAGGGAGTTACGGCTATCGTCGGTCCGAATGGTTGCGGAAAATCCAATGTGGTAGATGCTATCCGTTGGGTATTGGGTGAACAGAGTACAAAGACCTTGCGTTCGGAAAAGATGGAGAATATCATCTTCAACGGAACGAAGACGCGAAAGCCAGCCAATCTAGCTGAGGTATCATTGACTTTTAACAATAATAAGAGTGTGTTGCCGACCGAATTCACCACGGTGACGATCACGCGCAAACTGTACAGAACAGGAGAAAGTGAATACAGACTCAATGATGTAAAATGCCGGCTCAAGGATATTACAGATTTATTTCTGGATACAGGTATCGGTGCAGACACCTACTCTATTATTGAGTTGAAAATGATTGACGAAATTATCGCCAATAAAGATAACTCTAGGAGAAACCTATTCGAAGAGGCTTCTGGGATATCCAAGTACAAAGTCCGGAAGAAACAAACACTGAACAAGCTCAAGGAAACCGAGGCGGATCTATCCCGTGTCGATGACTTGCTATATGAAATCACGAAGAATCTAAAGACCTTAGAAACACAAGCGAAAAAGGCGGATAAATACTTTTTACTGAAAGAGGAATACAAAAAGGCAAGTGTCGGATTAGCGTACTATCGCTTGGATAGCTTTAGCTCAGACCTAAGCACACTAGGTGAAAAGGAAAAGGAGCTAACACAATCCCTACAGACTACCCTCGAGCAGATTGACAGTAAGGAGAAGGAACTTCGTACAGGTCGTGAAGAAATATTAGTAAAGGAGAAAAGTCTCTCTACCCAACAAAAAACGACTCACGAATTTCAAAACAAAATCCGGATATACGAATCGGAGAAAAAAATAAAGAACGAGCGTCTCCATCACTTACAAGAGCGGGACGCACGAATCCAAACGGAACAAAATCTGGACAAACAGCAACTCAGCCATGTCGATTCTACCTTAAAAAGACTACATGAGGAGATTTATGAAGAGCAGGCCAAGTTAGATGTTTATCAGGATGCGATACAGAAGAATAAAACGGAGGTTGAAGAACTAAGAGGTCAACAACAAACCGCAAAAAGTAAGCTAGACCGTTTTGCTGCTGAAAACAATGAACTGCAAAATAAGATCTATAAGGTCGAAAAAGATATTGCCGTCTTTAATATTCAAAAGGAATCGCTTGAACAAGAATCCTTGCGTAATATCACGGATGCGAGTAGCAAAGCAGAGGAGTTAAATCAATTTAACCTAGCTGTTGATGATCTACAATCAAAGGTAGACGCGCAACAGGGGTTGTACGAGCAGGCCTTAGAGCTTGAAAACGAACTCAACGGTAAAATCCAGGTTGCGGAAACGAAGCTTGCACAAGCAAAAGACGAGCTCAGCAAAGAGTCTCGTCTGGTAGATGCCAAGCAAAATGAGTATAACCTTACAAAGTCGCTGGTGGATAATCTCGAAGGTTTCCCGGAGTCGATCAAGTTCTTGCGTAAAAATGCGGGATGGAGTAAGTCTTACCCCCTATTTTCGGATATCCTTTTCTGTCAGGAAGAATACCGGGTTGCGATTGAAAACTACCTAGAATCGGTAATGAACCACTATGTAGTCGACACGCAACAAGATGCGATACAAGCGATTAATCTTTTGAGCGATGCCGCGCGCGGACGGGCCAACTTTTTTGTTCTGGATGCAGTGTTGCAACCTCTCGAGCAAGCGACCGCTACAGTGCCGAGTGGCATGGTGTCTGCAATGGAAGTTATTAAAGTAGATAAGAAGTATGAAAAGCTTTGTCTAGAATTACTGAAGAATGTCTATCTCCTCCATGCGGACGATCCTAAGTCTATAGAGACAGCATTACCAACTGCAGATGCCGTTATCTTACATCATGAAGGTAAATTTAATAAACATAAATTAGGCTTAAGCGGTGGTTCGGTTGGTCTTTTTGAAGGTAAGCGTATCGGTCGTGCAAAAAACCTCGAAAACCTAGCGAAAGAAATCAAAACACTCAATGCGCACATAGCCGAGTTACTAGAGGTCGAGGAAGAGCAAATCGAACTCATCGCGTCTTTAAAGCGACAGTCGCAGAAAGAAGTAATCGATGAGCTCCGTATTCAGTTGGCACGCCTACAAAATGAGTGGACCTCTGTAAAGACAAAGCAAGAACAATATCAAGCATTCTTAGCTAATTCGCAGAATAGAAAGGCTGACATAGAATCCCGTCTGGCACAAATCGCGGAGGATCTCAACAAAGCCGAGCCTGAATTGAAGATATTGAAAGTCGAAAGTGAAGAACGCCAAAAGCAAGGCTTAGACTTACAGGCTGCATTCAATGATTTAAATGATTTCCTAACCGAACGATCGGCGGAATACAACCAGGAAAACATTCGTCTGCACCAACAGCAGAATAAGTTGTCGGGCGTTCAAAAAGACCTGGAATATCGGGAAAGTCAAAAGGAAGCGTTGGAAGAACGTATCAATAAGAATACGGCCGAGCAAGAGCAAATAAAGGTAGACATGAAAGATGCGCTGACCTTTACAGACAGTAATGATGATGATTTGAAGGGGCTTTACGAACAAAAAGAATCCTTGGAAAAGGCTTTACATGAAATGGAAGAAGTCTTCTACTCTTTCCGTAAGCACCTTAATGACCTTGAAGAGGAAGTAAGTAACCTACGTAAAGCCAAGGATCAATATGATTTCTTAATTACGGAGATAAAGGACAAAAAGACGACCCTCCAGATTGACCTTAACAGCCTTAAGGAACGTCTTTCTGTAGAGTTTAATATTGATATCAAAGAGCTCCTTGAAGGGGAAATGCCAGAGATTGAACAATCACATGAGGAGCTCGGCTCCCTATGTACTCGTTTGAAAAAACAGCTGGACGAATACGGAAGTATAAACCCTATGGCTAAAGAGGCTTATGATGAGATTACAGAACGCTTTAATTTCATTACGAAAGAAAAGAATGACTTGGTAGCAGCTAAAGACTCTTTGCTATCTACTATTCAGGAAATAGATGATAGTGCCAATGATAAGTTTATGAATGCCTTTACTTCGGTACGCGAAAACTTTATCCGTGTATTCCGCTCATTATTCAACGAAGAAGATAGTTGTGACCTTATTCTTAGTGACCCTAAGAACCCGTTGGAATCAGACATTGATATTGTGGCCCGTCCAAAAGGAAAACGCCCACTATCAATCAATCAACTATCAGGTGGAGAGAAAACGCTAACTTCTACGGCCTTACTATTCTCCCTATACCTCTTGAAGCCTGCACCATTCTGTATCTTCGATGAGGTAGATGCCCCATTGGATGACACGAATATCGACAAGTTCAACAAAATCATACGCGAGTTCTCCAATCAATCCCAGTTTATCGTGGTTTCCCACAATAAACGTACAATAGCAAGTACCGACATTATCTACGGTGTCACGATGGTAGAACAAGGGATATCCCGCGTAGTACCTGTCGACCTAAGAGACGTAGCGTAGTTCTGCTCCAATCGGATAAAACATATGTCCCGGCGCCTTCCTAAGGCTGTCGGGATTTTTTTTGCAAACTTTTCAAAGTTCCATACGTTCTATTCCTATAACAATAGATACAAGCTATGGATAAATTAAAGAAATTCGAGTTGATGGAAAAAATAACACGGGAGCTGGAAGATTTACGCAATAGTCAACAAGCCGTGTTGGAGAAAATCGGAAAAATCGAAGTCGACAACATCGAACTTGGAGACAAAATGATCGAATCCAAAGTGCCGGACATCTATCAGCGGACAGCGCAAAACGCTGATGCTATCCGTGAAATCCTAGAGGATTTCCAGCAAAAAACAGAAGAGTTCGGAGATAAAAACAATGTGGACAAGCTTAAAGAGCAAGATGCCATAAACAAGCTTAAATAACGCAAAGAGGGCGATTTTCATAGTAGAAATCGCCCTCCTTATTACTTCCTTAGTTAGGAAAATAGAACTTACCAGATAACAATACGTTTGTCTTTAGGAACATACATTTTGTCTCCTGCTTTGGTACCCCAAGCGTCGTGAAAACCATCCAAGTTAATGATTGGTCCAAATGCACGATACTGCGCTGGAGAATGAGGATCGGTTTTTACTTGATTGACTACAAATTCATCCGTTGTCTTGGTACGCCAGATCGTAGCCCAAGATAAGAAAAAGCGTTGCTCTGGTGTGAAGCCGTCGATTTTACCCGGATTGCCTTTATCCTTAAGATACATTTTCATGGCATCAAAAGCTACAGATGAACCTCCCAAATCTCCAATATTCTCACCCAGTGTAAATCTACCATTGACAAATACTCCCGGTACAGGCTCATAAGACTCAAACTGAGCTACCAATGCATTTGCTGCAGCATCAAATTTGGCCTTATCGTCTGCAGTCCACCAGTTGTTTAAGTTACCATTACCGTCATATTGAGAACCTGAATCGTCAAAGCCATGAGATAATTCGTGGCCTATAACCGCACCTATACCACCAAAATTAACAGCAGCGTCAGCTTTATAATCGTAGAATGGCCGTTGAAGAATAGCTGCAGGGAATACGATTTCATTATACAATGGGCTATAATACGCATTCACTGTCTGTGGGCTCATACCCCATTCCGTTTTATCAACCGGTTTACCTTGCTTCGCTAAGTTCTGCTCAAAAGCCCAAATGTGAATATTCCGAATATTGTCAGGAAGTGAGCTTCCAACACTCAATTTAGAATAGTCTTTCCATTTGTCTGGATAACCGATCTTGACATTGAATTTGGCTAACTTTTCTAAAGCTTTTTCCTTTGTAACCGGAGACATCCAAGCTAGATTATTGATATGTACTTCAAACGATTTGATCAAGTAGCTAACAAGCTCTTCGCAGGCTGCCTTTGCATCCTCTGGGAAGTGTTCCTTTACGTAAAGCTTACCTAACAGTTCTCCAACAGTTTCGTTCACAAATTCTAAACCTCTTTTATCCAAAGTCCGTTGCTCTTTCTGCCCTTTCAATTTACGGCCGAAGAAATCGAATGCCAACTCATCAAGTTCTTGCGTCAAATAACCGGTAGCATCATTCATAACATGAAACTTCAGATACTCTTTAATGATGGGAACATTTTTCTGGTTAACTATTTTATCTAGATTTTGAAAGTAGTTCAATTCGCCAATGATAACCGTATCGGCTTTAAATCCCATCTTGGCCAAATAGTCTGCTACATCAACATTCTTTACCATCTTCCCTAAATCTTTGACCGCAACAGGGTTGTAACGCTTTTGAGCATCGCGAGACTCCTCGATGGTTTTCAAATAAGAAGCAATGGATTTCTCAAAAGCTACAATTTTTGGTCCCTTCAAATCGCGCGTAAGCTGTCCTGTCTTGGCATATAAAGCCGAAATATAGTTAGAATAATCCCCTAGCGTCTGTGTATTCTTTTCATCTACCTTTTGATAATAGGAACGGCCAAGACCTAACCCACCTCCTCCTAAATAAACGGCATTGGCACTAGAATTCTTCATATGAGCGCTTACATAGCCCCCATAAAAAGGATTTCCACCTTCTTTACCATACGTCGAGAAATAAGCTGTTAAGTCTTTTAGATCTTTGATCTCATCGATTCGCTTAAGTTGCTCTTGAATGGGTTGTAACCCTTGCTTATTACGCGTATCAAAGTCTATAAAAGACTTGTAAAGATCTGCGATTTTCTGTCCATCACTTCCTTTTTCAAAGTGTGAATTCAACGAGCCTTTTAAAATATTCAATACAGCTACATCTGTATTTTCGCGCAATTCGTCAAATGATCCCCAACGGGCTTTGTCAGATGGGATCTCGACCGATTTCATCCAATTCCCATTGACATAGTTGTAAAAATCATCCTGAGGTCTGACATTCTTGTCCATCAGAGATAGGTCTATAGCTTGATGCTGCTGCGCAAATGTCGTAGTAGCACTCGCTAAAACCGCTGTAAGTACAATTAGCTTGTTCATTATGTATTTAATTTATCTTATTAAGAGCGTACCCCAGTGAATCAGAATAACACTCCCTATTTAACTATCACAGATATACAGAAATTATACCGACCAACGAAAGTGTTTGCAAGTATCCGAATAATACCGGATTCTGTTCGTTACATTTGTATAAGGTATACCCGTGATGGGTTTATATCTATGCAAACATAATAAATCATCAGTAGATTATTAGGTAACTATTTTAAATATGTACATAGAAATTGAAGGTAAAACCTATTACATCAGTATAAGGGACTCCGAAAAAAAAGTTACCGTTATTGGTCAAAAAGATGGCACTGTACAACTCGCTGTAGCCGCACAGCTATCAGAGGGAGAATTGATTACCTATCTCAAAAGTACGTCATTCCAAAAATCAATAAAATCAGAGCAGCCTTCTAAATTGGAAGCGGCGGCAACGATAGCGATGTTCGACACTACATTTACGCTAATAATCCAAAAAGAATTATTAACGCCCTATATCGCTGGAAAATCCCTCTACACAAACCTTAATCCGAAGAGCAAAGCTGCACAGAATAGTCTCCTTGAACAGATTTTAATGCAGGAATTAAAACAGCAAATAGGTTTCTGGGAAGAAAAATTAGGGGTATTAATCGACAATATTAATATCCGTAAATTAAAAACAAATTTCCATACGGTTTGTAGTAACAGTAGTCGTTTGACCTTTGATAAAAATCTTATTTACAGATCAAGAGAGTTTCTAGCCTACCTATGTGCTGTTGCAGTTTTTGACTATATACAAATGGAAGAATCAATACGGGAACAACTGGCTAATCAATACATAAAAGATTGGAAGCATCATCAAAAGGTATTCCTTTATGAACTAACACAGCACGTAAATAGATAATATGAATATCCCTTATCGTTTTAAGCTCAACACATCATCATTTGCCTATTATTGGACGGAGGGCTTAGGTAAGGAGTTATTGAATAAGCAGGGGCGCACACCGGATATAGATCAAGCTAATCAATTTATTCCCTTGCTCTATCAATGGGATAATAAGGCGGATGAGATTATACAGGACCTGTATGCTAAAATAGGTATTCTAGCAGCAAACAAATCCTTGTTCAACTATATTGACGAGCAGCCTTTGGCTTCGGATGAATCGACGGTCTGGAATAATTTTTTTAAGGATATCGATTTAAATCCAGATTGGTTGGACTGGAATAAAATACAAAAAGGAAGCGAGCTGTGCCGAAGACCAGGACTGACCTCACTCATCGTCCTTCGCGATTACTGCCTCATGGGGGGCTATGAATCCGCAGCAATCAATAAACCTCTAATATATACAGGTGCGCTAAAAAAAGGGGCTGTAAAGCGCTTGGTGGATACCGTAGAGTTCTGGGTACAGATCACAAAAGAAAACGGCTTAGAAAAAGGAAGCGAGGGGCTTAAGCAGGTATTTCTCACCCGGATGATACATGCCTACTCCCGGGTACACATCCTGCAGAAATCCGATTGGGATACCGAAAAATGGGGAGTACCTATCAATAGCTGGGATATGCTCGCAACAAATCTAGGCTTCTCCCTGGTATTTATGGTCGGTCTTCACCGCATGGGCATACAGGTCTCTCCCGAAGAGAAAGAAGGTGTTTTCCATTTTTGGAAATACATTGGATACCTACTCGGTATCCCCTTAGAATTATTGCCGGATAATGAAGAAGAGGCCATCGAAGCGCTGTACTATTGGACCATGACCCAACGAGAGGGAGATGCAGACACGCAATTACTGGCCTCTGCACTAAAGGAAGAACCTGTAATGGCCCACTATCCAACAAACCCACTAATGCGGAAGATGATGCGGGAGATACACTTGTTCTATAACCACTACCTCCTAGGGGAGTATTCGTGCCGGCTATTAGGCCTACCATCAACGACTATTGGTCGGTTTGGTATTATCAATGTATGGCGGACCAAAAAGCAAGAAATGAAAATAGGAAATGAAGCGAACAGGCAAAAAGCGATACTGGATGGCGGAAATGAACAGGAAAATGTCCGTCAGATCTATCAAAAATATAATCGATAAACCTCTTATGATCCACTAACTGGCGGATCACCAACAGAGGTTACTATTCTGGATAAACTCTAAAACATACCTCTAAAAAAAGAGGTGCAAACCTATATTTGCACCTCTTTACTTTATGCTATTAATGCTTATTTAGATTGGGCTTCAGGCAATAAAATAAACTTGAATAGGCGATCTGATTTTAAGTATTTGTTCGCGACTTCTTTGACAGACTGAATAGACACTTTATTCAACTCATCCATATACCGAAGTACATAGGTTGGGTCTTCATTAAGCTGGTAGGCTCCAGAAATCTGTCCTAACCAAAATCCATTCTCACGCAATTGTAATTCCAACTGGCGTTTTTGCTCAATTACAAATTTATCGAGATCAATCTGACTCGGGCCATCCGCTTTTATCTTATTGACTTCGTCAATTGCTGAAGCAATCAGCGATTCATATTTATCAACGCTTGTGCCGAATCCAATGCTAAAGCTGTAACGTCCTCTTGGATATTTACTTGAAGAAGCACTCGCTCCTGTACCGTAAACACCGCTTTCATCTTCACGTAAACGTTCCAATAACTTGATGGATAATACACTCTCTAATGCATCAAAATCTAAATTCTCTTTCTCAGAGTAATTGTAGTCTCCGTAATAAGTCATCTGCACCTGAGCCTTAGCTTCTTTACCTTTTCGGACGATCTTCTCTACTCCTTTGGCTGGCTCGACGATACCTAAATCCTTAGCCTGTTCTTTTCTTCCAAGATTTGGCAATGCTGCAAGGTAATTTTCTAAGTAAGGCTTAATCTCTTCCTCCGTAAAAGAACCAACTATAGTAAAAGTAAAATCAGAAGCATCCGCAAAACGTTCTTTAAAGATTTCTAGCGCACGTTTTTGATTTATCCCTTTAATTTGATCTGCTGTAGGAATGGTTCTACGCACATTGTCCTTATACAATGTTTTGGTTTTAACATCGGAAAAAACAAAACCTGGATCATCCTCTCTATTCTCCATTGATGATAAAGTGCGTGCTATTCCGCTTTGGAAAATATCATCATCCAATCTTGGTGCTGTAAAATAACCATAGATCATTTCGAAAGCAGTCTTTAACCCTTCCTTGTCTGAGGAACCTGAAAATCCTTCTGAACGCTCAGATAGATAAGGAGAGATGTTTGCATTCTTTCCAGTCAGATATTTCCGCAACTCTATAGAGTTCAACTGTCCTACCCCGGAACCATTAACAAATGCTGCAGCATTTGAGGCTGTAAGATATTCTGCATCACTATATAAAGAGGTACCTCCTGGACTAAATGCAGAAATCAAAATCTGATCATTTTTAAAAGTAGTAGGCTTCAACAATACCTTCACCCCATTACTAAGGATAAGCTCCTTGGTCTGGATTGCTGCGATATCTTTTGTTGACTTAATAGTTCCTTTCACAGGCTGTTTGGCCAAAAGTGGCAATTCGGAGACTTTATCTTCGTAAGCCGTTAACTGCTCTTGATCCACTTCGTTCAACCAAGCGTTAACCTGTGATTCCTGAGGAAGAGTAGCTTTGTCTTTCTCAGGCCCCATAATAACGATATCTCTATTGTTGTCCACGTAAAAGCGTCTTCCGATAGCTTCGACTTCTTTTAAAGTCAAAGTCGGCAACAATTGCTTAGTGATCTGATAACGATCTTCATTGCTCAATGCGGGCTCATCATTAAGGAAGTGCTGTAAATAGGTGCTTACATAAGCATCTGATTTCTTTTTATCACGTTCTTTATAAGATGTCTCATTACTCTTTACGAATGCGGTCATCGTCCGTTGAAACTCAGACTCTGTAAAGCCAAATTTTTGAAAACGATCAAGCTCCCGCATCGTGGCCTTTAGTCCTTCTTCAAACATCCCTGGCTTAGCAGCAAAAGATATCGATAGGTTGTCTAGTCCTCCGAATAGCGAGCTGATACTTATACCTGCTTGTAGGAACGGCGGATTAGGCTGTTGACTGATTTCTCTAAGACGGGAACTAATCATACTATTGAATAGACTCTTCATCAAAGAAGTCCTGTAGTCGCCTACTGTACTAACTTTTTCCTCTGGATGTTTGATGATAATCTGACCTACAGTAGAAGGCATTTCTGGGTCAGTTACAATTAGAAACTGATTCTTGTTTAGCAATGGTACGGAATGCGCTGTACGTTTGACTGGATTCTTCGGTGTTTTCATATCCGAAAAAAGTCGGATTACCTCTTGCTCCATCGCCTTAGCGTCGATATCCCCTACAATAATAATAGATTGTAGATCGGGTCTATACCATCTCGCATGAAAGTCGCGTATCAGCTTAGGATCGAAATTCATTACGACATTTTCGGTACCGATAGGTAGGCGTTGAGAATACAAAGAACCATTCAGCAATACAGGCAAAAATTGGTCCTGCATACGTTGCGAAGCACCTCTACCACCACGCATCTCCTCCATGATGATACCACGTTCCTTATTGATCTCATCCGTACCCAACAAAGCGTCCTGCGCCCAGTCGCGCATTACCTGCAACCCGTTCTTTAATAATTCCGGATCATCGGAAGGAATTGGCAATTGATAAACCGTTTCCTCAAAACTTGTATAGGCATTTAAATCAGATCCAAAGCGTACACCTGCTTTCTGTAAATAATTAACTAAATCATTCTTTGGGAAGTGCTTCAATCCATTGAAGTTCATGTGCTCTAAAAAGTGAGCCAAACCACGTTCTTCCTCTGTTTCTAAGATTGATCCAACTTTGACGCCAAGATACATTGTAACCCGCTTCTCAGGCTCTGCGTTCTTGAGGATATAATACTTAAATCCGTTTTTCAGCTGACCTACAGTAACGTTATTATCAAAAGGCAATTTATCTTGCCATTTTAAAGTATCTTGTGCTAAAATTGTTTTTGCCTCGTGCGCTAACGTCGAAGCGTGTACTGGGGACGCATCAACAGATGCGAAAGTAGCAGGTAATAAAAATGCTACTGCTAAAGGTTTTAAAAATCTCATTAATTTAGCACGTTTAATTTTTTTTGCAAAATACCATTAAAAAATTACTAAACATATTAAGCAATAATAAAATTACAATATTTAATTTTGTATATGGACTGGAATACTACATCTAAAGATTTTAAAAGGTACTTAGAATTTGAGCGGAATCTTTCTCAAAATTCAATTTCGGCCTATCTCAATGACGTACAAAAACTCAAAATATATTGTGAGGATCTGAATCTGGAAATTAAGGATTTGTCCCCACGACATATACAGGATTTCTTAGTATGGATGAGTACTTTTTCCATATCAACTTTTACCCAGGCCAGATTGATATCAGGACTTAAAGCATACTTTAACTATCTCCAGTTAGAGCATGAACTAGACCCCAACCCTATTGAGCTTATAGAGACACCACGTCTGGAAAGAAAAATCCCAGATGTCTTACATATTGAGGAAATCGACGCTCTAATAAGTGCGATCGATCTATCCAATCCTGAAGGTGCCCGGAATAAAGCTATATTGGAGGTCTTATATGGCTGTGGCCTTCGTGTCTCTGAGCTGATCAACTTAAAGATATCGAATCTTTTTCTTGACATCGATTTTATTAAAATAGAAGGTAAAGGCAACAAAGAACGCCTAGTTCCTATCGGCAGCCAGGCTATTAAGTACCTAAAAATATACCTCCAGGAAATACGTAACCAACAAAAAATAAAGGCAGGCCATGAGGACTTTGTATTTCTCAATCGTCGCGGTGCCGCCCTCTCTAGGGTCATGATTTTTATCATAATCAAAGAGCTCGCCACTAAAATCGGATTGAATAAACAAATCAGCCCCCATACATTCAGACATAGCTTCGCTTCTCATCTCGTAGAAGGAGGAGCTGACCTACGGGCGGTCCAGGACATGCTTGGCCATGAAAGTATCACTACAACAGAGATTTACACCCATATAGACAAAGAATATCTTCAATCTGTAATTACACAGTTCCACCCGAGATCATAGGTTAACGCAACAAAGTGTATTTAAATTTGCAACATTGCTGCAATAGAGATATCTTTGCATGCAATGCATATCTTCATTAAAACAGTCGCCCTCCTATTCGCCATAACCCATTTGTGGGTTTCGGGAAGCTTGCTGCGACACAAACATGATGATTGCCATGGACAAGACAATGACTCTTGCCACCATACAGATGAATCTACAGGGCATGATGACTGTGCAATCTGTTATTACATCTACCTGCCAAATTCATTGGCTGCTACCGATGCCTTACAAATAGAGTACATACCCACTATTAGTTTTTCGACTTACAATGTATCACTCGATACCACTATAGTAACACTTAAGCCTCGTCTATATACGAACAAAGATCCTCCTGTGTATATCTAAATTAATATAGCTACAGCTATGTTGTAGAGTTCGATTCCCTGTTCAGTGGACAATGCAATTTTGCTCTGCCATTGAAAAGGTACATGCTTAATTAAAGATTTACTAACGACACTATTCATGAAGACGATTATCGTTCTAATCGCTCAGTGGGCATTATATACATCTATATTTGCCTACGGTCAAAACTGCAATTTAACGCTGAAGGTTCAGCTAATTGACGCTGAAAACCATCAGCCAATTGGCAGCGCGCAGCTGTATTTGAACAATAATACACGTCCGAAGGAAGCGAGTCCAGGTAAATATGTATTTCAACAGCTATGTAAAGGGGCATCTTCACTCTATATAGACCATAGTGGCTATGAAAAAAAGGAAGCCAATATAAGAATGAGTCAGGATACGGCGATAACAATTGTGCTGAAAAAGGATGTGCAACAGCTGGAAACAGTTACTGTGACAGCAAATACACAGATCTCCGCCCCCCGTACGTCGATTACACTTAGTAAAGAGCAAAGACAGGAAAGCCAAGGTAAAAATCTCGCGGGTGTACTTAGTGAAATTGCCGGAGTCAATACGCTAAAAACGGGCGCAAATAATGGCAAGCCTGTTATAAATGGATTATATGGCAACAGACTATTACTTATAAACCACGGGGTAAGACATGAAAGCCAGCAATGGGGAACGGATCATGCCCCAGAAGTAGACCCGTTTTCGGCAGAAGAGATTACGGTGATAAAAAGCTCGGACGCGGTGCGTTTTGGCCCGGATGCGCTCGGAGGGGTAATCAAAATAAGTCCATCTGCTATCGTTACCGACCGGAAAGCCCAAAGTAGCCATGCTATTCTATTCAATAGCAATGGACGAGGACTACTCCTCAACGACAAACTGGAAGGAACTGTAGGACAGTTTTCCTACCGCGCAGGAATAACAACCGGTAAACAAGGGAATCTGAAATCGGCTGACTATTATCTTGGGAACACAGGCAATGAGGAACTTCATGGTAATCTTTTCGCGTCCTATAAAACCGGTAAAAACACATTCAAAATGTATTTAAGCCATTTCGGAAATACTTTAGGTGTATTCCAAGGGGCTCATATTGGTTCAAAAGAGGACATACTGGCTAGAATAGAACATGGAAGACCTTTTGAAGAATACAGTTTTTCTTATAAAATCGGAGCACCAAAGCAGCGTGTCACCCATCAATTGGCGAAACTAGAATACCTGTACCAGCTTGACGAAAACAGTCAGATCGAAGCTCAATACAGTATACAGCGTAATCATAGAAAAGAGTTTGATCTGCGCCGTGTTGCTGAAAATGATGTTCCTATGGCTGACATCCTCCTGAGTACCCAACAATTGGAGCTGGTATACAGCCGTCCGTTTTTTATGGCTGGAATCTCAGGAAGCCTACAGGTAAACAACAACGTACCTGGAACGGGCTCAACTCCTATCATTCCAAACTTTGACAATCATGGTCTTGGTGCCTTCGTCAGTGTTAAAGTACCGTTTAAAAGCTATCTGTTAGAGACAGGAGTACGCTACGACTACAAGTTCTTTGATGCGGCAGGTTACCAATATGACTATTCTAAAATAACCGAGGATGGCTTAATTCCACAGTACCTAATGACGGACAGGAAGCATTTTCACAACATTTCGGGGGTAGCTGGAATCAGCCAACGTGTCAACGCTGTATTCACCTGGAAAAGCAATCTAGGTTTGGCCTGGCGTGCGCCTTCTGCCAATGAGCTATACAGTGATGGAATACATCATGGTACAGGTACCTATGAGGTTGGGAATAAAAATCTGAAGAGTGAGAAAGGTCTGAAATGGATAAATTCCCTCTCCATGGACAAGGGTTTTATCAAAGCAAACGTCGACCTATTTGCGCAGGTGATAGAAAACTATATCTATAGCCAGCCTGTCCCTGACTCTACACGCCAGACTATCCGTGGCACCTTTCCGCTATTTCAATACCGTCAGGATCGAGCATTTTTCTATGGCGCAGACTTATCGACCCTAACAGACATCAACCAAAACTGGCAATACGGACTAAACATATCCCTTGTTCAGGCCAAAAATATCACGAAAGATGAGTTCCTTCCTAATATACCGGCCTGGAAACTGCAGCAACATCTCTCCTATCGCTTTGCCCCAAACCAGGTACTAAGCTATATCAAGATTAAGCATCATTTCCAAGCCAAGCAAACACGGTATGAACCGAATTCGGACTTTGCTGCACCACCTGCCGCATACCACCTCTTTGACGCGGTATTGGCGTCTTCTATTAAACTCAAATCCCAACGAACGGCAGAATTCCAACTTGCTGTCAACAATGTCTTTAACGAGGCTTACAAAGACTATATGGATCGATTTAGATACTATGCACATGCACTGGGACGCAACGTGTCTCTTAAAGTCAATTTTACATTTTAACAATTTATTCTAATGAAAAAATACATAACAATACTATTCATTTCCATTTTTGCCCTTACTACTGCTTGTAAAAAAGATGAACCTACACCAGAAACCGATCAAGAAGAGGTAGGGTCGGCATCGATCACCTTTACAGAGGTCGCAGGTGAAGCGCATGGTGACCACTACCACTACACCGAAATAGAAAATCCAGAAGTGGAGAAAATAGAGTTTACTGGTAGCCAAATGTTACCTCCGGTAGGTGCACATACCCATTTGGAAGTAGGAAAATCGTACCGTTTCAATGTAACGATCAAGGATTTTGCTGGGCGAGAGACCCAACAGTCTTTCGTAGAAAAAGATGATCACCACTTTGCCTTTATTCTAAATATCCCAGAAAACCATGCCTTTGTAACATACAGCGACAAGAGAAATGATGGGACAAAGGTTAAAGTAGGTGTACAAGGATATATAACCGTATTGAAAGCATCTTCGACGTTTACAACACGCTATATCATGCGTCACCTAAACCCTAAAGTTAAAGAAACCATCGATCCGAAAAAAGATTGGAATAATACGAACTTCACCTCCTTCACCGGAGCAAATGACCTAGATCTTAAATTCGACCTTCACTTTACAGAAGACGGGCACGGGCACTAGTCCAGCAGTATATAGTATAACAAAAAAGAGCATTTGATTGTATCAAATGCTCTTTTTTGTTGGTGTCCCCGGCGGGAGTCGAACCCACATCTTCAGAACCGGAATCTGAAATTCTATCCATTAAACTACGGAGACCGTTCCGCAAAAATATAACTTTTATGTGAAACTAAAACTTTTTTTACCAATCATTCTGAAAAGACTTTATAATAGCTTCACAAACAATATTTTACTTTGCGATTTTCAAAACTTCAAAACATTTTTTATTACGGATAAAGAGCGGGAATACAATTTTAAATGGTTTTTGGGGGACTTGAAAAAGAAAAAGCCTGAGAGAATCAGGCGATTTCTCAGGCTTTAAAATTTAACCTCTAGACGAGGCAATCAACCTAAACCTAAGCGAAGGTAACATATATTTTTGATTCAATCCAAACGTTTTTGGATCAAAATAGCACAGCAAAAGCTAAAAGACTGATAGTCAGGGAAATAATTTACTAATAAGAAAAACAAACGAGAGCTATATATGCAACCGCACCGCTCCGTTATAGGAATTAGTTAAAGTTAGTGTATTATTTACACAAATAAAAATAAATTGCTTTTTATCTTATTTCCCTCCTCCCCAAAAGAGCTAAGAATACCTTGACCAAAACAGTTGTTTATACGTATACATTTGCCTAATTTTGCTTAAACATCTTTTAACACTTATGTTCACTGGTATTATCGAAACATTAGGAACCGTTACAAAAATCGAACGGGAACAAACAAATCTTCATATTTATATTCATTCGGACTTATCTTCTCAATTGAAAATCGACCAGAGTGTATCTCACAATGGTGTATGCCTCACTGTAGTAGGTATAGAAGGTGATATTCATAAAGTTACTGCTATCGACGAGACCCTTCAAAAAACCAGTTTAAGTAGTCTTCAGGAGGGACAGCTCATCAATATCGAACGTTGCACACAGGCAAACGGAAGGTTTGATGGTCATATTGTACAGGGACACGTAGATCAGACAGCGGTATGTATCTCAAAAGAGAATCACGATGGCAGTTGGCTGTTCACATTTCAGTACGATCCTTCATTTAGTAATATCACGGTCGAAAAGGGCTCGATAGCGGTAAATGGAATCAGTCTGACTGTGGTGAACTCCCTACAGGACCGTTTTTCTGTAGCCATTATCCCCTACACGATAGAACACACTAATCTAAAACATGTACATGTGGGTACGGTAGTCAACCTGGAGTTTGACATCGTAGGGAAATATATTTCAAAAATAATGGCTCTTAGAAACTAAGAGCCATTATTCATTATTCGAGGTATGTCCCCTGCCTCATCAATAGCGCTCTATATTTATTAAATACAGCCGCTTTAGAAATGAATCCAAGATACCTATCTTGACTATCCACTACAGGCAATATCCATACATCATCTTTGTTCATTTTCTGCATCACGCGCTCCATATCTTCATTTTCCTGGATGATATCAATCGGCTTTTGGGCCAACGAGGCAAATGTACGCCCAGCCCCTTCTTCCTCGCCTAATAGAATAGAAAAAAGCCGTTCGCTGTATATTATCCCTAAAAGCTTGCGTTCGTCGTCGACTATAGGGAAGATATTTCGCTTCGAATGGATGATATCAACTTTTCTATCGAGCGGAGTTTCTTCGGGCCTTAACAAGACAAAATTCTGCTCTATGACATAACGCAATTTCATCATACTCAATACGGTCCGGTCTTTGTCTTCGTAAGAAATCAAATCGCCCGATTCGGCAAGGACTTTTGTATAGATGGAGTGCTTCATAACAGCCCTATTAATCAAATAAGAGATGGATGCCACAATCATCAAAGGAACCATCAGCGCATAGCCCCCCGTAATCTCGGCAATCAGAAATATTCCGGTCAATGGGGCGTGCATGATGCCGCTTAATGCTCCTGCCATGCCCGCCATCACAAAGTTGGGGACATTCAGCTCGATGACACCAGTTAAATTAACACCATAGGCAAAAGCAAACCCTAAAAGCCCACCCATCACCAAACTGGGGCCAAAAACACCTCCATTGCCACCGCCACTGATTGTAAACAGGGAAGCCAGAGATTTTGCAAACAGAGTCAGCACGGTATAACACACCACTACCCAGCCCAGTCCTTTGAAATCAGAGAACAGACTATTCTTAACAATGGAGTCAAATTGTCCATCCAAGATCTGCTGTATCGTGAGATAACCTTCTCCATATAAAGCAGGGAAGACCAAAATCAATAAACCTAATGCTAATCCACTGCTCCATACCTTATTGTAAGGGTTCTGTATCTTTGAAAACCAACTTTTCACTTGCTGGCTGAGTTTAGAAAAATAAACCGTAAACAGACCTATCAAAATAGCCAAAAGAAAGTAAAAGAACAACGCTCCTACTTCCCAATCTGTGAGGGCTGTGTGAAAAAGAGGTTCACTGTACAGAAGTCGAGAGACAACTGCTGCCAGAGCAGACGAAATCAACAAGGGAATAAAAGCAGGAATGGAAAACTCAGGAAGCAATATTTCAATAGCGAAAATCATTCCCGCTATTGGGCTATTAAAGGCTCCCGATATACCGGCGGCAGCACCACAGGCCAACAACATGGTAACCTCTCTATAACTCAGTCCAAAGAAACGACCAATATTAGATCCTATGGCAGATCCGCTATACGCAATCGGCGCTTCCAGTCCACAGGAACCTCCAAAGCCTACGGTAATCGCACTCGTCACGATCTGTGAGTAGACATTGTGTACTTCTATACGGCTGGACCGCCTCGAGATCGAATAGATAATAGGTGTAATCCCGTGTTCAAATGTCTTGCCTTTCAAAAACTTGCGTACATATAGTACGCTTAACAAAATACCTATCAGGGGAAAAATGAGATAAACGGAATACTTGATATGCCACTCGACATCATCCTGTAAGGCAGATGCGATAAAATGTGTCAGTCCTTTAAGTAGCGCTGCAGCTAATCCACCAATCAGCCCAACCAAAAAAGCAAGTATTACTAAAAAGTTTCGGTTCGAAAGTCTTTCCATCCGCCACTTATTAATCCGATCCAATCTCTTCAGAAATCTACTCCTCATATAACTTTTTGTTTAGATATTAAAACCAATAATATCTTTCTTTTTATTTGATTTAAAGCGTTCGGGAACGACTGTTAATATTTCATCTTTTAAGACCTTTACAGCCATTTTCTTCACGTAGTTATGTGTAGTGACTATACTAATTTCACGTACGGGCTCTGGAGCTTTAAAATAGCGCACATGCCCCAATTGGTCTTCATTATACCCTAAGATACTCAATTCGGGCAAAATCGTCAATCCATCATTAATCTCTACCATACGCTTGAGCGTCTCTACGCTACCTGTATTGTACTCGAAAGTGCCATTCGCACCTTGATTATGCTTATAGTTACAAATATTGAGCACCTGCCCCCGCATACAATGTCCTTCATTAAGTAACCATAGTTTTTCTTGGGACAAGTCATCATAGCCTAGCATCTTCTTATCAAAAAGCGTGCTCTTTTCGGATACATAGGCCACAAATGTTTCATAAAACAAAGGCATTTCCAAGATGGTATTATCCAGCAAGGGGGTTGATAATATACCGCAATCGAGCGTTCCAGCCTTGAGTTCCTGTATAATCCGCTCTGTGGTATATTCCCAGACTTGCAATTGGACTTTAGGATATTTTTTTAAAAATGATGTAATTACTCCTGGCAAAAGGTAGGGAGCAACTGTAGGTATCACTCCTATCCTGAACTCCCCTTCTAGTTCGCCCTTAGCTTCCTGTAGAATCTCTGTAATCTTCTTGCTCTCTGTAAGAACAGCACGGGCTTGCTTAATAATCCGCTTGCCTACTTCCGTAGGGATTACAGGCTGTCGACTGCGGTCAAAAATTTTGACTCCCAACGACTCCTCCAACTTCTGAATCTGCATACTCAAAGTCGGCTGTGTAACAAAACACTTTTCGGCTGCGGCTACGAAACTCCGATAGGTATCTACCGCAATAACATATTCCAATTGAACTAGGGTCATCTTATAAGTTTTAACTATACAAAGATAAGAAATGAGGTATATAAAGTTAGGAATTTAGTACTTTTGGAAAAAGCGCTCATGTGAATCTATAAAGCAACAGGCACAACTGTCTATTGGCAAGGCTTTTTAATATAAGATAGAATACAATACCATCAAAAAGTGATTAATATGAAGTACAATTTTAAGCCCTCTATTTTATTAGCGGCCCTATTGGGACTAGGGGCATTCAATTTTTCGGCGTCTATACCAGACGAAGGAATGTTTCCCTTGAGTGAATTAAACAGAGCTGGACTAAAAAAAGCAGGGTTAAAAATCAGTGAAAAAGACATTTATAACCCAGGACAGGTAGGACTGGTGGATGCCTTGGTCCAGGTATCTGGTTGCTCAGGTTCTTTCATATCACCCAATGGACTGATTATTACGAACCATCACTGTGCGTTCAGTGCGGTTCAACTAGCGTCAACACCACTACACAATTATTTGGAAAATGGATTTGTGGCGAATTCCCAAGAGCAGGAAATAGAAGCCCGGGGACTTACCATCCGTATCACAGAATCTTATGACGATGTCTCAGCACAAATATTGAATGCGGTAGCGCAGGTCAATGATCCTATCGAGCGCATCAATATAATCAACAGAAAACGGGAAGAGATAGCACGCCAGGCAGAGAAAGAAGATCCGTCAATCAAAGCAGAAGTTTCGGAAATGTTCATAGGAAAGAGTTATGTGCTTTTCCGCTACCGTACGATAGAAGATGTAAGATTGGTTTATATCCCCCGTCAGGATATCGGAGAGTTTGGAGGGGAGACAGACAACTGGGTATGGCCTAGGCATACCGGAGATTTCTCCTTCTTAAGGGCATATGTCGCTCCGGACGGGAGTGCTGCTAAATATTCGAAAAAGAATGTTCCTTACAAACCTAAAAAACACCTGAAAGTCAATCCAAAAGGGGTTGAAGAGAATGATTTTGTCTTCATATTGGGGTATCCAGGAAGAACATTCAGACACCGTCCTGCGCAGTACATAGCATATCAACAGCAGTTTTTACTACCCTATACGTCGGAACTCTACGATTTCCAAAATCAACAAATGTTGCTAGCTGGGAAAAATGATAAAGCTACTGAACTAGCGCTGGCAACAAGAATAAAACGCAATGCCAATGTATTGAAAAACTACAGGGGGAAACTAAAAGGCTTGCGTAATATCGACCTTATCCAAAGTAAGCAGCAAGAAGACCTGGCACTAGGCCAATTCATCGCCTCTAAACCGGAGTTAAGCAAGAAATATGCAACGCTGATGGCTGACATTGACCAGCATTATAAGTTGGTATTCAGTGATGCAGAAAGAGAACTATGGTTCAACAACCTATATACAGGCATCCGTTCGCTCCAAATTGCGTCTTTGGTCAATGAATTCAAAAGCATCCTAGACAAACAGGGAGGTACATCAAGTAAACAACAGTTTTTTGATCAAAATATAGCACGTTTTAAGCAACAACTAGACGGCATATACGAAAGCTATAATAAACAAGCTGACGAACGCATAGCAGGACACCTATTTGCCCAAGCCTATCTTTTTAAAGGTAAAAACCAGGTGCAAACTGTAGTGAACAAAAATTTCGGAAGCGAAGACAGCGCTACAAAATATATACAAGAAGCAATTGCCCAATCGAAAGTGAATGACAAAGCACTTCTATACAATGATGTTCTTAAAAGTGTAGCTAGCCTCGCGGCCTACAACGATGAATTACTAACTTTCCAGCAAAAAGTTGAAAAGGAAATAGAGCCATTCCGCCAGGAACAAAAGCGTCGTGAAGGAGTATTGAATAGATTAATGGGCGATTATGTAGCCGTTAAAGAACTGTATCAGTCTAAAAACTTTATTCCGGATGCGAACTCTACTTTACGGTTGACTTATGGAAATATAAAAGGCTATAGCCCTGCTGATGCCACTTATATGAAGCCATTCACAACCGTAAAAGGATTAATCGAAAAAGGCAACTCTGGCGATACGGAATTCCAATATCCTGAAGCTATTAAGCAAGCTTGGCTGAGCAAAAATTTTGGTGCTTATAGTAAAGGAGATTTAAATGACGTACCGGTCAATATCCTCTATAATATGGACACTACGGGAGGAAACTCAGGTTCTCCTATTATGAATGCTTATGGCGAACTTATTGGTGTAAACTTTGACCGTTCGTATGATGCTACGATTAATGACTTTGCTTGGAATGAAAGCTACAGCAGATCGATAGGTGTAGACATTCGTTATGTTCTTTGGGTCGCTGACAAAATAGATAATGCCCAGTTTATCCTAAAAGAAATGGGAATTTAATTAGCATAATGGGGAATCTATTACAATAGATTCCCCATTATTCATCTAAAAAAATAAAAATGATAAGACTACTGAGCTCTCTCCTACTGCTAATAGCATCCGCTTGTACAGCCATTGGGCAGACCAAAATAACAGCATCGGAAGCCGCTAAAATATTTGAAAAGAATAAAAAAGTACAATTGCTCGATGTACGCACACAAAAGGAGTATACAGATAAGCATATTGCTAATTCCATAAACCTAGATTGGAATCAAAAAGCGGAATTTGAAGAAAGCTCCTCCTCTAAACTCAACAAAAAAAAACCTGTATATGTGTACTGTCTATCAGGAGGCCGTAGCGCGCAAGCTGCCAAAACACTGGCAGAACAGGGATTTACAGTATATGAAATTGAGGGAGGTATCCTAAAGTGGGAAGCAGCAAACCTTCCTTTAGAAAGAAACCTCTCACAGACGCCTAAAGGACTTACCATAAAACAATTTAAAGCACTTACAAAAGATGAGCAGATGGTACTCGTCGACTTTCATGCGAGCTGGTGCGGTCCCTGCAAAGAGATGGAGCCATTTATAAAACAAGTCGCTAAAAAATACACAGGCAAGGTTAAGGTTGTAAAAATCGATGTCGATGAAAATGGCACCTTGACCAAGCAACTGGGGATAACGAGCATTCCTGTACTCTATTTGTACAAAGGAGGAAAGAGAACCTGGAAACACACTGGATTCGCAGATTTGGAAACTATAGAAAAACAACTTAATTAATATGCAGACAGTAACTCTCGTCCTTGGTGCAGGTTTTGGAATTCTAGCCATTACACTGGGGGCTTTTGGGGCACATGCCTTCAAGAAAATAATCAGTGCAGATAAATTAGCTTCTTTTGAAGTAGGTGTCCGTTATCAGATGTATAGTGCGCTGGTATTATTACTTATCGGATTTAGCTGTGATTTTACATTGTACAGTCAGCGTCTAGCAGTTTATGGAATCGCAATTGGGACTATCTTATTCTCATTCAGCATCTATTTGCTGTCGTTTTCAGAATATTGGAAAGCCAATCTTCGTTTCTTGGGTCCCATCACTCCTTTGGGTGGTCTGCTAATGATTGTTGGATGGGCCTCCTTACTGGTTTCATTTCTATAACACTATAAGTAAGCGTGTACAATAACAAATTCACTTCGCCGATAGGTCTTCCCTGGTATAATTGGCTAAAAATATGCATTAGTATTGCCCTTTTTTCGGGCATTACTTCTGTTATATTCTTAAACGCCTTAAACTACGTCGGAAACTTACGTGAACAACAACAGTTTTTGCTATTTGGACTGCCCCTAGCTGGCCTACTAATTGTATTTTTATATCAACGCTATGGCGGAGCGGCAAGTAAGGGTAATAACCTCCTGTTTGAAGAGTATTATAATCCTAAAGGAAATATCCCTCTATTAATGGCTCCTTTGGTAATTGTGGCTACCCTACTGACGCACCTCTTCGGTGGATCCGCTGGCCGTGAGGGAACGGCTGTCCAATACGGCGGAACTTATGCTGATTTTATCGCGAAGAAAATGGGCCTGAACAAACCCCAAACGAGGATAACGTTGATATGCGGAATCGCGGCAGGGTTTGCTTCCCTCTTTGGTACTCCGCTCGCTGGTGTGGTATTTTCGGTAGAGCTATTTCGTCTGGGTAAACTACGCTACAGCGCGATAATACCAGCGCTTCTTACCGCTTACTTGGCGCATGCTGTTTGCCTATTGCTTCAGGCACCACACACCCACTACCCTTTTTTAGACTTCCGATTATTCCAAATCCAGGATATTCATTGGGTAATACTCTTTGCTATACTCGCTGGTGTAACAGCGCGCTTATTTACGTATACAGGAGATATCCTCAGTCATCTATTCAAGAAAATCAGCAACCCCTACTGGCGCGTGGTAATAGGTTCTTTGATCATACTTGCTATTATTGCTTATATAGGCAATACTAAATATATCGGGCTTGGAATACCTACCATCTTAGAGTCGTTCGAACAACCTCAAGCGGGCATAGACTTCTTAGCTAAGATAGTACTAACCTGCCTTACACTGAGTGTAGGCTTCAAAGGTGGAGAAGTGACCCCCTTATTCTTTATCGGAGCAACGCTCGCCAGCTTCCTTTCTATCTACATCCCTCTCCCTCTTTTGGTGATTACAGCTCTCGGTTTTGTTTCCGTCTTCTCTGGCAGCACTAAGACTCCATTTGCTTGCGCCATTATGGCCGCAGAGCTATTTGGAATCTATATTTTACCCTTTGCTCTGTTGTCAACACTTATAGCTGCATTTGTATCTGGGCAAAAGGGGATATACAGTAGTCAAAAAAATAGAAAATTGACCAAAAGAAGCTAATCTACAGGAGCAATACTTTCCAGGCCATCAGCACATCATCGCTATCAAGATATTCTTTTGCTTTCAACTGCAAATGCGTATCACGGGAACTCTCGTCTCCAATAAACGCATTGGTCAATTCCAACACCTCCGGTAAACACCGAATAGCATCTACCTCATCCTCCGAAGGCAAAGTACCTATCTGAGCTAATTTATCTTTATCGGCCGTCGTCAGCACAACCGAATTCCTTACAAAAGAAGGTAATCTACTAAAACTCATTACACTTTATTTTCAAGCACTTACCCTAGCCTAAGTTTTTTAATAATTTCATCAGCAAATTCACTCGTCTTTAGCAAGGTCGCTCCATCCATAAGGTTGAAAAAATCTACTGTGACTTTTTTGTCCTTTATAGTTTTACCCAAAGCATTTTTAATAGCATCGGCAGCCTCATTCCAGCCCATATACTCCAACATCATTACACCGCTCAGAATAACTGATGAAGGATTCATCGTATCTGTATTCGCAAATCTTGGAGCTGTACCATGTGTAGCTTCAAAAATAGCATGCCCTGTTTTATAGTTAATATTAGCTCCGGGAGCAATACCGATCCCGCCCACCATAGCAGCCAGGGCATCAGAAATATAATCTCCATTCAGATTCAATGTAGCGACAACCGAAAAATCTCTCGGTGCGAGTAATATCTGCTGTAAAAAATTATCAGCTATAATGTCTTTGATAATTATCTTACCAGCCTGTTGCGCTTCTTTTTGCTCCTCGTTGGCGGCATCCTGTCCCTTTTCTGCTTTAGTACGTTCCCACTGCCCCCAAGTATAGGTCTGTGCGGCAAACTCTGTCTCGGCGACCTCAAATCCCCACTGTTTGAATGCCCCTTCTGTATATTTCATGATGTTGCCCTTGTGCACTAGCGCTACCGATGGTAAACTGTGGGTCAGGGCATACTCGATTGCGGCACGGACCAGCCTTTTGGAACCTTCTTCAGAGACCAGTTTTATACCAACACCGGTCGTATCAGAAAATCCATATGTTACACCTAATTCTTGCGATAAAAACGTCTGTAGTCGATGAGCGTCATCACTACCAGCGGCAAATTCAATCCCCGCATAAATATCCTCGGTATTCTCCCTAAAAACAACCATGTCAACATATTCAGGGTGTTTCACTGGCGAAGGCACTCCTTCGTACCATACTGTGGGGCGTAAACACACATACAAATCCAACGCTTTACGTAAGGCTACATTCAATGAGCGAATACCACCACCGATAGGAGTCGTCAGCGGTCCCTTTATCCCGACCAAATACTCCTTAAATACAGATAACGTTTCCTCTGGCAACCAAGTGCCGGTCTCATTATACGCCTTCTCTCCTGCCAAAACTTCTTTCCACAGAATGCTTCGCTTACCGCTATAACAAGCCTTGACTGCTTCGTCAAATACGCGGACCGACGCCTTCCAAATATCGGGTCCAATTCCATCTCCAATAATAAAAGGAATAGTAGGCGCATCAGGCACCTGTAGCGCTCCTTTCGAATCCACGGTTATTTTTCCACTCATATCTATCAGTTTTGTTTTTCTTTATTGAACATATTGCCAATCTCGCGACTTATCTTTCTGAAAATAGGCGCTGTCTGAATGTGCTCATATTCATCTATATGAGAATCAGCCTGACGACTAGGGAATAACAATATCAGGTTCTGGTTTTTATAATAACGTCCCACTCGTCGTGCCAAACCATCTAACGAATCCCGATACGACACTTCTCCATTTCGAGAAGATACAAATACAAGTAATGAATCTACATTACTAAATGTCGCCAACCCGTAAATATTATCCCAATCTTCGTAATTAGAAAAGTGTAGCGGCACACTGGATTTAAGAAGCTTCTGAACCTCTTCTGTTGCACTTACGGTTCTAGAATTACAAATAAAATTGACGGGTAAGGATAATTCTTGCGCTAACTTCAATATCTTTTCCATCCAATAGGTAAATCCAAATTCAGACTCTGCCAAAGGAGGTGCAAATACGGTAATTGATTTATGTGAAATCAACGGTTTTTCCAATCTACACATAAATAAAGTCGTGTCTGTGCTATTTAAAATACTCTCTGTCTTTTCGCCAACAATCTTTTCGACAAAGGAAACAGCACTAGGCCACCCCATAATGATACAATCCGCAAAAACGTGTCTCGACATTCTAGAAATACCGGCTGCAATATTATAATCAATGGTCGTCACCAATTCAACTTCTGTCTCTGCCCCTGAAGCATATTTGGCCATATTATCCAAATTTCTTCGAGCTTCTATCAAATTACGTTCGGCCCGCTCGTTGTCAGGGACAACACTCAAAATACTTAACGGATAATGGGACTTCTTGGATTTGATTAAGGTTGCAAAATCCAAAATGGGCTCCATGGTACTGAGATTAGCAATTGGGATCATTATTTGCTCCTCTCCCTCTTCTACATGCTCCACATGTGCATCATCCTGATGGCCCTCCATAACGACTTTCTTTGAAGCGCTCTCCGTGACCATGGTTGCTACAATACACGTTACTAAAATCAACAAGATGGTTCCGTTCAAGACATTTTCATCGATAATATCATTACTATATCCCACCATAATAACGGCAAGAGTCGCAGCAGCGTGTGCATTACTCAATCCAAAAATTAGGTTTCTTTGATTCTTTGAATATTTAAAAATCAATTGGGTAACTGTAGCCGCCAAATATTTACCAGATATAGCGACAACAGTCAACGTACCCGCCACAATAAGCGCCATCGGTCCCTTTGTCAATACACTCACATCCACAATCATCCCAACAGAAATCAAAAAGAAAGGAATAAAAATAGCATTACCAATAAACTCAATACGGTTCATTAACGCTGAAGAATGTGGAATTAATTTATTCAATGCTAGTCCAGCAACGAAAGCACCTATGATAGGCTCTAACCCTGCCATTTCGGCTAAGAAAGCAGCAAAAAACACCACCGTAAGTACAAAAATATAATGACCTGTCTTTTCCGATTCTATTCGTTCAAAAAACCACTTCGCGATTTTAGGAATGATACCGAACATAATAAAAAGGAAAATGGCGAAAGAAACACCTAAAGTAACCCAGAACTCTTGGTTGATATTTCCCTGGGAAGCCCCGGTGATCACCGCCAGAATAATCAGGACTGCAGTATCTGTCAATATCGTACCACCAATCGTAATAGCGACAGCTTCATGTTTTGAAATACCGTATCTATTGACAATGGGATAAGAAACCAATGTATGGGTAGCAAACATACTCGCAATCAATATGCTGGGCAATACATCATATCCCAACAGATAATGGCAGACCGGAAAACCGATAGCTATTGGAATCGCAAAGGTAAAAAAGCCAAACAGCACACTCTTGTGCTTGGTCTTCTTAAATTCATTCATATCCAGCTCAAGGCCGGCAATAAACATAATATACAAAAGTCCGATAGTAGAGAAAAGATTTACTGCCGAACTCTTTTCTAACCAATTAAGTCCATGTGGCCCAATGATTACCCCAGATAGAATCAGACCAATAATACCAGGTACTCGTATCGGCCTCAATAAGATGGGCGACAAGAGTATAATAAAAAGCACTAAAGAAAAGACAAGTACTGGGTTAGTTAAAGGAGCTTCAAATGCGTCAGCTAAATGTTCAAAAATCTTACTACTCATAAATCGACTAAAGTTCGTTTAATTACAACACGCTGCAACTCTTACATTGCAAATCGTAGGTAAAGTACGAAAAAAAGTAGATTTCTGGAAAAATAAGGGTCTTTTAAAGACTACTTAAACTGTATTGTTTTAATAGGAGAAATACGCGAAATCAACATAGAGGGAATAAAAAGTGTCAATAGTGCAATAAAAACAATACTCACATTAAGAACCACAACCGTTACAAAGTCTATTGACATCGGTACATATTCGATGTAATAGATCATCGGATCCAATTTAAAGAACTTCGTCTTATTTTGAAGTATGTAAATAAACAAAGCAACCACATTCCCAATCAACAGTCCATACCCAATCAAATACAGTGAATTTAATAAAAAGATCTTGCGTATCTCTCGATTGATCATTCCCAAAGCCTTCAACATCCCGATTAAAAAAGTTCGCTCCAGAATGGTAATCAACAGTGATGATATCATATTTATTACGGCAACAATGACCATAAGCACAAAAATAATATCATCGTTCATATCCAGCATTTTCAACCAGTTGAAGATATCGGCCAAATGTTCTACGATATTCATAGATTTCATCTCCAAAGGCAAGACATCATCGACTTGTTCGGTGGTAGCCTCCAGCTGTTCAAAATCTTTAATTCGAATCTCATAGGCCCCCGCATCCCGCTCTCCTAAATTGTTAAGACGTCGAATTAAATCCAAAGAGCCAATGACATAATTTTTATCCAGCTCTTCCGAATTGGTACGGAAAATACCCCGGACGACAAACTTGCGTTTGCGGGTTCTATTATCCTGGACAAAAGACATAATAAATCCATCGTTCAGCTGTATCTTTAGCCGTTCGGCCAGATAGGCTGATATCAACAATTGACTATCACCATCTTCGGCTCTGAGATTTAAGGTATCTCCTTTTACTAAAGTTTTTGCTAGAAATGACTGATCATAAGTAGACTCTACGCCTTTCAACAACACTCCTTCCACTTCTCCGTTGACATTCATGATCCCAACCTTGGTAGCAAAAGGCGAGATAGAAACAACATTAGGAAGATTTCGAATCTCCTCCAGCTTTGTGGTAGAAAGAGAGATTGGCACATTCTCCGCTTGACTCAAGTCCTGTTTGGTAATAATTATATCGCTGAAAAAACCACGCTGCTTTGCCGTTATCTCATCCTTAAACCCTCTTAAAATAGCTACGGAGAGTAGAATTGCAATAATCGCCAAGGCCAAAGCCCCAATAGTGACGCGCACAATGAGCTTAGAAAAGGTACGCTGCCCCTTAAATATGATTCGCCTCGCAATAAATAATGGAAAATTCAAGCTGAAATATAATTTTGTAACTTCGCAAAGTTAACAATTTTTGCAACTTGACAAACGAGACGTTTCGGCGTTTCAAAAATAAAAAACTATATATGCGTATAATCTTTATGGGCACGCCCGACTTTGCAGTAGCTTCTCTAAAAGCACTACTCGATGCAGGACAAAATGTAGTCGCCGTCGTGACTGGCCCCGACAAACCTGCTGGGCGTGGACAAAAGCTGCATCAATCGGCAGTCAAACTTTTTGCTTTGGAACACAACCTCCCTGTATTACAGCCCGAAAAACTACGAGCTCCCGATTTTCTAGCGGCACTCCAATCCTACCAAGCTGACCTACAGGTGGTAGTTGCTTTTCGCATGCTCCCTGAAGTCGTATGGAACATGCCTCCGATGGGCACTATAAATGTCCATGCCTCTTTATTACCTCAATATCGAGGTGCAGCCCCCATCAATCATGCGATTATCAATGGTGAAAAAGAAAGTGGCGTGACGACCTTTTTGTTGCAACAAGAAATAGATACAGGCAACATATTACTAAACGAAAAAGTAAAAATAGAAGACAATGATACTGCAGGAATATTACATGACAAATTGATGCATGCAGGAGCAAGAACATTGATCAGAACAATAGAAGGTTTAAAAAATGGCAGCATAACGCCTACCCCACAGGACGAGAAAGATGGTCAACCCCTAAAACATGCTCCAAAGATATTTAAAGAAGATTGTGTGATTGATTGGAACAATTCCACAGAGCAGGTCTACAATAAAATTAGAGGATTGAGCCCCTATCCTGCTGCCTACACATTATTGGATGGCAAAGTTTTAAAAATTTACGAGGTCGATAAAGAACAAGCCGCTCCTAAAAGTACTCCTGGCTCTTTCGAAACAGATGGTAAAAGTTTCCTAAAATTCAACACAACAGACGGACACATCAACTTAGTATCCCTACAGATAGAGGGTAAAAAGCGGATGTCCGTTGAAGAATTCTTAAGAGGGTATCGTTTTGATTAAGAACACCTACTTAACTTCTTCTTGATAGACAATAATATCCCCAGGTTGGCAGTCAAGTGCTCGACAAATGGCTGCCAACGTGCTTAAACGAATCGCCTTAGCTTTTTGATTCTTTAATATGGAAAGATTGGAAAGCGTTATACCAACGCGCTCACTGAGTTCATTTAAAGAAACCTTTCTCTTTGCCATAACTTCATCCAAACGTATTACTATACCCATAATCCTATGATGTTTAAATTTTCTTTCTTATAAAACATTTTTCCAAAAGAAAGGTTTTAAACATAGAATATTATTTTAAACATGACAATGTGTAACAGAACATAAACTTGGAACGATTTTTGATGTTAATTATCAGTTTTACTATCTTGCATAACTACCTCAAAATGAGTAAATAAATTACAATTTTGTTACACTCAATAATCATATTTTTTTGTATTTTTGCAACATTCCAGAAGAAAGGTATAAATTTTAATGAGACAGCTCAAAATTACACAATCGATCACGAATCGTGAATCTCAATCTCTTGACAAGTATTTACATGAAATTGGTAAAGTTGACTTGATTACTGCTGAAGAAGAAGTAATCTTGGCCCAACGGATTCGCGAGGGAGATCAGGTGGCATTGGAAAAATTAACAAAAACCAACTTACGATTCGTCGTATCCGTAGCAAAACAGTATCAAAATCAAGGTCTTACTTTAGGAGACTTGATCAACGAAGGAAATCTAGGACTTATAAAAGCTGCAAAACGATTTGACGAAACTAAAGGTTTTAAATTCATTTCTTATGCAGTGTGGTGGATTCGTCAATCTATTTTGCAAGCTATCGCTGAACAATCACGTATCGTACGCCTTCCCCTTAACCAAGTGGGATCATTAAGCAAAATCAGCAAAGCTTTCTCAAAACTAGAACAAGAGTACGAAAGAGAGCCTTCTCCAGAAGAATTAGCAGACATCTTAGAAACAACTGTAGACAAGGTATCCGATACATTGAGTAACTCAGGTAGGCACGTGTCTATGGACGCTCCTTTTGTACAAGGAGAAGAAAACACACTACTCGATGTATTAGAAAACTCTGACCCAGATACAGATAGTTCATTAATAGATGAGTCATTATCCGAAGAGATCAAAAGATCTTTATCTACTTTGACAGAACGCGAGCGCGAGATTATCGTGCTGTTCTTCGGTTTAGGATCCAATCACCCACTTTCACTTGAAGAAATCGGTGAAAAATTCAGTTTAACGAGAGAACGTGTACGTCAGATAAAAGACAAGGCACTACAGCGTTTACGCCACACCTCTCGTAGCAAAATTCTAAAATCTTACTTAGGTTAGAACAAACAACCAATAAAAGGAAAAGCGCAAGAGAATATCTTGCGCTTTATTTTTTTAACCGAAATATATTACTGCCCATAGCTGGTCTTTACCGTAATATTAGCAGTCTTCAGCCGAGAACTCGTATTAAAAACACCGCCATAAGAAAACTCTTCATTATCATTCTGTCCGGTAATCTGGAATATACCTAAATCAGCTCTCAACAAAGTACCCAAACTAGAACCTGACTCTTTTGCTATATTCTCAGCCCGTGCTTTGGCATTCTGTGAAGCTTCAGCAATCAACGAAAGTTTTAAGTCTTCTAATTTAGAGTAATAATAACTAGGTGAATTCGAGCTAAGTTCTACTCCTTGAGAAATCAACGTAGAAATTTCGCGTGATGCATTGTCTACCTTATCCAAATCTTTAGACTCCACGCTCAAGACTTGAGTCAGGCTGTATCCAGAAAAAGTGTTATAGCTATTTCCGCGCTCATCAGTATGGTAAGAGAAATCTTTTGAAATATTAACAGCCTCAAACAAGATTTCATTTTCCTTTATTCCACGCTGGATCAAAAAACTTTTGACCATATCCCTATCCCGTTTCAACTGCTCTGAAGCCTCACTTAGATCCATAGACTTACGACTATAGGATGCGCTCCATTTAACAATATCAGACTCAAAGTCTTTCTTCGCATTTCCTGTTACATTTATCGTGTTGCTCACCTTAAACTTATACTTATAGGCGCCAGCCAATACAAAAGCAGATACGACTAAAGCTATAGCCGCCACAACACTGATTACAATTCCCGTTGATTTCATATATATATAATTTGATTTCCACTTGATTTACTCTATATATAATAATTTACGTGCCAAAAATGACACATACACTTTAGTATGTAATTTTTCTATTCGCTATTCGTGAATACGCCTCATTTTATCTAAGTTTGGTGTAACTGAACAATCTTTTATTACATGAAGAAAACCGTATCATTGTTTATTCTTTGTAGCATAACACTACCAAGTCTTATTGCTCAAAAAAAACCGATAGACCATTCCAGTTATGATTTATGGAAAAACATCTCAAGCGTGGATGTGTCTAAATCCGGAAATTATATTTTCTATACTGTGAGTCCACAAGAGGGAGATGGATACATCGAGTTAAAAGACAAAAAAAACAAACTATTACAACGTTTTGAACGAGGCACTTCGCCTAAAATAACGAATAGAGAGGATTTTTTAATCACTTTGATAAAACCACCGTTCAAAGACACCCGTGAGGCTAAAATCAAAAAAAAGAAAAGTGATGACTTTCCAAAGGACTCTCTAGTTATATTCAATATTAATAGTCAAGACCAAATGTCCCTTGGAGCTATCAAAAGCTACAAATTAGCATATTATCCGACAAATTTTATAGCTTATACACAAGACCTAAGCATCTCTCTGCCTACGGACAGTACTAAAACCAAAACAGACTCGACAACATCCAAGTCTACGAAGAAGAGCGCTATAGCTAAAAAGGAAAATGTACTTGTACTCCAACAGCTTCAAACAAAAGACACTGTACAGTTCTGGAAAACAGACAGCTATTTTTTCAGTAACGATGAAAAATATCTCGTTTTCAGTAAAAAGACAGAAACTAAGGACAGTTCAAACGCTGATGGCCTCTATATATACGACCTTGCTAAAAAAATGTTGAAGAAAATTAGCAACGGAAGAGGTGTATATAAGAGCATAACTTTTAATGACCAAAGTAATAGCCTATCTTTTTTAGCGGACAAGAGTCCGGAGAAAGCCTTACAAAAAGATTTCAGACTTTATCTATATCATATAGGCCAAGATACAGCACGGGTGATTGCAGACAAAAACACGAAGGGAGTTCCGCCGGAATGGCACGTATCTGGTGATGGTCAGCTCAGCTTTGACGAAAGTTCTAAAAGACTGTTCTTTGGCCTAGCCCCCATCCCTCCGGTCAAAGATACAACACTCGTGGATTTCGAAAATGCAAAGGTAGACATATGGCACTGGAAAGACGACTACCTCATGACACAGCAGCTTGTCAATTTGAAAAGGGATTTGAGCAAGAGCTATGACGCAGTTTACAACCTTCAGACCAATCAATTAATCGCACTCACTGATGACACTTTCGACCGTACCGCCTATACAGACGCCGCTACACAGGAGTGGATTCTAGCGACCTCTTCTACCGGAAATAGAATAGCGTATCAATGGCAGGCATTTCAATTGCAACAGGTATACGTCATATCAACACAAACAGGAGAGCGGAAATCCATAAAATCAGCATGGCAAGGACAAGCCTTCTTGTCCCCTGATGCCAACTACGTTCTTCTATTTGACGAAACGGAAGGCAATTGGTACAGCCACCATATTGCGAGCGGGACCGAACAGTGCCTCAACAAAGGCCTGAATGTAAGATTTGCCGATGAGGAAAACGATATGCCTACAGCAGCATCAGCTTACGGTATCGCTGCTTGGGCCGAAGACAACCTAGGTGTCTATATCAACGACAGATATGACGTTTGGTATTTCTCCCTTGATGGAAAGAAGCAAAAATCTATTACAAATCAGTTTGGAAGGGCTAATAGTATTGTCTTTAGACCGTTGCTTATAAAAGATGGCACGCCCAGAAACCGAACGGCTAAAATAAAAGAAAACACTGCACTGCTATTGACTAGCTTTAACGAGAAGAGCAAAGAAAACGGAATTTTCACTGTGTTGCCTTCAAAAAAACAAAATCCGACAGAAATCCTTCAGGACAAGTTTACGTTCAAAAACTTCAAGACAGACGAAAAGAACAACATCTATATCTACACTAAAGAGAATTATAACTCGAGCCCAGACCTTTATAGCACTTCTGACTTTAAAGTAGAGCAGCGCCTGACAGATATCAACCCTCAACAACAGGAATACAACTGGGGAACAGCTGAATTGGTGAAATGGACAACACCAAACGGATATCCAGCTGAAGGAATACTATACAAGCCTGAAAATTTTGACCCCAATAAGAAATATCCGATAATCGCCTATTTCTACGAAACACTATCACAAGGACTATATAGTTATCAGGCTCCAGCCCCAACCCCGTCAAGGCTTAATATCCCCTATTTCGTCAGCAACGAGTACCTTGTATTTGCGCCTGACATCCGCTACCAAACGGGGCATCCAGGAAAATCCGCAGAAGAATATATCAACTCAGGCATGCGTCACCTCGCAAAAAACAGTTGGGTCGACTCTACTAAAATGGCTATTCAAGGTCAAAGCTGGGGAGGCTACCAGGTCGCTCACCTTATCACGAGAACCAATATGTATGCTGCAGCCTGGACAGGGGCACCTGTAGTCAATATGACTTCCGCCTATGGAGGTATCCGATGGGGCACAGGTATGTCGAGACAGTTTCAATATGAAAGGACCCAAAGCCGTCTGGGCGCCACCTTATGGGAAGATAGGGATCTATACATCGAAAACTCACCGCTCTTTTTCATGGACAAAGTAAATACCCCCGTAGCGATAATGCACAATGACAACGATGGTGCCGTACCTTGGTATCAAGGAATTGAAATGTTTACTGCTCTTCGAAGATTAGGTAAACCGTCATGGCTACTCAATTACAATGGAGATGACCACAATTTAATACAACGTCAGAACAGAAAAGACATACAAATTAGACAAAGTCAGTTCTTCGATCACTTCTTAAAAGGAAAACCAGCAGCAGAATGGATAAAATCAGGAGTTCCGGCAACAAAAAAAGGAATAAACTGGGGTTTTGACACAGAATAACAAAAAACAAACCCACAAAACCAAAACAAAAGCTCTAGAAAACAAAAATTCTAGAGCTTTTTTATATTTATTTTAAAAAAAATGAAAAAAAATAAATTTATCATCGTATTTTTGAACAACAAAAGACAATAATCGCACAAAAACACAACCAACTCCACAACAAAATGTCAAACATCAGATTCGAATCCGTAAATGCAGCATCATCTAGGCATGCATTACCCGAAGAAAAGGTCGTAACCAAAAGAGCAACTACTATTTTTGGTAAAAATGTTTTCACAAGTGCAAAAATGAAAGATTTCTTACCCAAGAATACTTTCAGGGAACTAACAAAAGCAATTGAAGAAAGTGGACCGATATCCCGAGAGATCGCCGAATTCATTGCACAAGCAATGAAGACCTGGGCGCTCCAAAATGGCGTATCTCACTATACCCACTGGTTCCAGCCGCTAACAGGCAGTACAGCTGAAAAACATGATGCTTTTTTTGAACCGGATGAAAATGGTGACGCTATTGAAAAATTCACAGCCGATGCTCTTGTACAACAAGAACCAGATGCCTCTTCTTTTCCAAATGGTGGTATCCGTAACACATTCGAAGCTCGTGGATACACCGCTTGGGACCCTTCCTCCCCTGCCTTTATCTACGAATCGGCAGCGGGAAAGACATTATGTATCCCAACAGTTTTTGTTTCTTACACCGGCGAGTCTTTAGATTACAAAGCTCCTTTACTAAAAGCTGTAAATGCAATTGATAAAGCAGCTATTGATGTAGCACAATATTTTGACAAAGCAGTAACGAAAGTAAATACGTCACTTGGTATCGAACAAGAATACTTCTTGGTTGACTTGTCGTTATACAATGCCCGTCCAGACTTACAACTGACAGGCCGGACACTTTTTGGCCATATGTCGGCCAAAGGACAGCAATTGGAAGACCACTATTTTGGAGCTATTCCTGAGCGTGTACTAGCATTTATGGTTGACTTGGAAAACGAAGCGCTTAAGCTTGGAATTCCATTGAAAACCCGTCACAATGAGGTCGCTCCTTCACAGTTCGAATGTGCTCCAATGTTTGAGGAAATCAATCTCGCCATAGATCACAATCAATTATTGATGAATGTGATGGAGCAAGTTGCAATACGTCACAACTTCAAAGTGTTATTACATGAGAAACCTTACTCTGGCGTCAACGGATCAGGAAAACACAATAACTGGTCACTGATTACAAATACAGGAGTCAATCTACTATCCCCTGGAAAAACGCCGAAAAACAACCTGATGTTCTTGACGTTCTTTGTAAACACAATCAAAGCAGTACATGAGTACGCAGATTTATTACGTGCTTCTATTGCGAGCCACAGTAATGATCACCGTCTAGGAGCAAATGAAGCCCCTCCTGCTATTATATCTATTTTCTTAGGTTCGCAACTTGATGAACTGTTGGATGAGATCGAATCAGCTCGGGTAGCAAAGAAAGTGAAGTCCGAAGCAAACCTTTGGCACGGTATTCCAAAAATACCAGAACTAAAATTGGACAATACGGACCGCAACAGAACCTCGCCTTTTGCATTCACAGGTAATAAATTTGAATTTCGTGCGGTAGGTTCTTCAGCCAATTCTGCATTACCAATGACAGTATTAAATGCAATAGTCGCAGCGCAGTTGATAGAATTCAAAGCCGAAGTAGATAAACAAATCAAAAAAGGAACGAAAAAAGACTTAGCGATTTTAAATGTATTGCGTAAATATATTAAAGACTCTAGAGCTATTCGTTTCGAAGGTAATGGATACAGCGACGAGTGGGCTCAAGAAGCTGAATCAAGAGGTTTGTCCAATATCAAATCGACGCCAAAATCGCTGGATATCTATGTCAAAGAAGAGACCGTCGCTCTTTTTGAGAGACTGGGCATTTACTCTAAACGGGAGTCTGAAGCAAGACACGAAATTCTATTAGAAAACTTCTATAAAAAACTACAAATAGAAGCCCGCGTCATCGGAGAGGTAGTAAACAGTCAGATCGCACCAGCCTGCTTCACTTATCAAAACGAATTAATACAAAATGTCAGAGGTTTGAAAGATCTTGGTTTGGCCAAAGAAGCTTATTCCTCGCAACTAAATCTAGTCGAACGTATCTCTAAGCATGCAAATACGATCTTAGAAAAATCAGAAGAAATGCGTCAAGCACGTAAAAAAGCAAATACCATTGAAGATATGCGTGAAAAAGCAATTGCTTATGACGAAATTGTCAAACCATATTTTGATGAGATACGGTACCACGTCAACAAATTAGAGAAGATAGTTGACGACTCAAAATGGCCATTACCGAAGCTCCGTGAACTTCTGTTTATCCACTAGTCACTAACCCTACATCATATTGAATTCTAAGGCGCCTCAAAAACAGGCGCCTTTTTCATGGTTTATTTGAGATTTATTGTTATTTTTCCTCAATATATAGTACATACAAATGAAAACGATAGGTATAATTCCCGCACGATACGATTCTTCAAGATTTCCAGGCAAACCTTTGGTAGATATTGGAGGACTTAGTATGATACAACGTGTATACAATCAAGCCAAACACGCGTCGTCCCTAAGTGAGGTTATTGTCGCTACAGATGACCAACGAATATATGAGCATATCAAGAGTTTTGGTGGAAATGTTGCGATGACGAAACCAGAGCATCAATCTGGAACCGACCGCTGCGCCGAAGTCATTGAAAATATTCAAGGATTTGATGTCGTTATAAATATACAAGGAGACGAACCTTTTATTGATCCACAACAAATAGACCTATTAACAACCTGTTTTGAACGCCCCCAAACCCAGATCGCCACATTGGTACGCAAAGTCGAAACTTCTGAAGAATTATTCAATGAAAACAAACCGAAGGTAGTCTTGAATAAAAATGGAGAGGCCATTTATTTCTCTAGACAGACAGTTCCCTTTTTAAGAGGAGCAAAAAAAGAAGACTGGTTAAAACTTAGGCCTTATTACAATCACATTGGTATCTATGGTTATCGTGTAGATGTATTGAAGGAAATAGCTAATCTACCCTATTCAGATCTGGAAGCGATGGAAGCATTAGAACAGTTACGTTGGCTAGATAATGGATTCAGGATTAATACAGCAATATCCAATCACACGAATGACGCAATAGATACTCCTGAGGATTTACAGCAAATTATTCAAAAATATTTCAAGAGTTGAGGCTAAAAAATATTAGCCTCAAAACTATCGATGTTGTTCATACCGTATTTGAGTTCCCAAGTCATCCAATACAGCATCTCGCAACTGCTCGATTTCTTGGTAAGCTTGAATCAGGTGGGTGAACTGTGCAATAGTACGCACTCCAATTAATGCGCTACAAACAGCTGCATCCCTTAAAACATAAGCTAGTGCAACTGTACTGGATGATACCCCATACGCATGGGCTACAGATTCAATTTTTATCTGGGTTGCTTCCACATCCTTGACGTCTAGCTCAATATACTCCGCTGCGGGTTTGTTGATTAAAAGCCCTTGCCCCAGCACTCCGCGTGCAATCACCCCTACCTCCTGTGCTTTAAGAAAATTTAAATATTCCTCAGGACGCGTATCCAACAGACTATATTGCATCATATTGGACGATATACTGGCCGCTTTGGCATAGTATGTAAACACATTAGGCCTAATTGAGGAAAGTCCATAAGCTCGAATCTTACCAGACTCTTTCAAGCGCTCAAAGGTGTCGATTACCTCATCGAAACTATCAGCAATCGTACCTCCGTGCAATTGATATAGGTCCAAATAATCTGTTTGCAACCTCTTCAATGAAGCATCTACAGCTTTATTGATATAATTCTTTGAGACATCCCATCCCCATCCCTCACCTGTTTCATTCCAAACATTTCCTACCTTTGTAGCCAATATGATTTCTTTTCGAAACGCCTTTATTCCCTTTCCCAATAGCACTTCGTTCTCACCCTTTGTATACAAATCCGCCGTATCAAAGTAACGAACTCCTTCGCCATAGGCTGTCCTTATCAATTTCAGATCGGCTTCTTGATCCTTACCGGAGAGCGACATTGCCCCAAAACCAAGGGCAGAAACCTTAAATCCCGATCTACCGAGGTTATTCAGCAGCATCCTTAGCTTTTATCTCTAGAAGTTCGACTTCAAATATTAGCGGACTGAAAGGAGGAATACCTCCCGTACCACGCTCTCCGTAAGCCAAATTATAAGGGATAAAAAAGCGGTATTTACTACCAACTTTCATCAACGGGATACCAATCTGCCAGCCCTTGATCACGCCCGTCAGCCGAAGACTCAATGCTTCATTTCGATCATAGGAACTATCAAATTTTTCGCCATTAGGCAGCGTGCCCAAATAATGGACTAAAACCTCATCAGAGATAGTTGGCTGCGCACCAGTCCCTTCCGCCAGTACCTCATACTGAACCCCCTCTTCGGTCACCTTAATATTAGGCTTAAGCTTGTTTTTTGCCAGAAATTCCTCTCCTGGCTTACGAAGTTCTGCATTCTTCTGTTCCATCATTTTACGTACAGAAGCCTGGATTATCTCCGTACTTTTATCCTCTGTAAGCAGAACATCTGTGCCTTTATAGTAAGCAGAAATACCTGCCGCAAGTGTTTTTAAATCTAAATCAAAACCATTTCCTTTCAAGGACCTAGCGATATCCGTACCCAATGCATAAGACAACGAATCCTTCTCTGTTTTTAAAACCAACGCATTTGTTGCAGGAGCACTTTTTGAGACAGTCTTTCCTGTAGACCTAGCGTTGCTTTGTGTTCTTACAGGTTGTTTTTTTGATTTTGTCTGCGCGTTCGCAATACACAAAGAAGCTCCGCTCACCATAGCTAGAGCACACATTACTTTAAATTTCATTTATGGTTATTTACAATTGTTTCTATAATAGACATCGTATGGTTAGGATAATCGACTACTATTGGATTATTATCATTCAACCACAGCTCAATATCATATTCATACTTCTTCTTCAAACTTTTAATAACAGGAATACCCATTTTTTCTAGAGCCGCAGCATTCAAATGCTGTTCATATTGATTCTTCATCGGGATCACAAGAAGCTTCTTTCCCAAGTATAGGGCCTCTGCAGGTGTTTCGAATCCAGCTCCACATAAAACTCCTTCTGATGAAGCCATACTTTTCACGAACGCATCACTATTTATTGGATTGATACTTAAATTTTTATAACGTAGAGATTTAGAATTATGCTTCGAGAAAACTTCCCACTTTGCCCCTTCAAATTTGGTCAGATGCTTTAAAAGATGTGCATCGTCATATGAAGGTAAGTAAACCGTATAATGTCCATTATTTGTAGGTTCTAAACTACGGATGGGCTCACGGATTACTGGTGTATAAATGGATTTGTGATAAGATTTAAAATGAAATCCATAGGCATCTGACACAGGTGCATAGTTTTTCATTATAAATTTTCCCATCATATCCCCCTCATCTGGTTTTGGGCTATCGGGATGCAAAGCCCCTATCTGATGGCTCAAACCTATACAACGTATATCTTTAGTATGACAGGCCCAGGCTGTAATAGGTTCGAAATCATTGATGACAAGATCATACTTCTCTACAGGAACTGAATTTATTTCCTGAATAAATTTCCGTATTGTAGAGCTCATAAAAGTTTTCCATAGATCCACGCCTCCACTCTTACCAAAAATAAAACTAAGACCATGTAACCGGTACTTGATTTCAAAAGGTAATGGGATATCAGCCTGAATACCACTGATCAATACGTCTACTTCACCAAATTGCTGTAAGCAAGGGATAACATCCATTGCGCGACAAAGATGACCATTTCCGGTTCCTTGTATGGCGTATAATATTTTCATCGTTTATCTATAGTAAATCGAAAATACTGTTTTTTTTTCATTTGATCTGCTTTCCTTTATTAAATTATAGTTAACTCATTTGTTTTATTATCTTTAAACTCATAACCAGCATATTATGAAAAAGACAGCTCTTTTAATTTCATCATTAGCATTGTCTACCCTCCTTTCATCATGGGGTTTCTATGCACATAAAAAAATCAACGAAACAGCTGTTTTTCTACTACCGACAGAAATCTCCACATTCTTCAAGAAAAACATAAAACTCATTACTGAAAAAGCCGTTGATGCAGATAAACGCTGTTATATAGATACGGTTGAAGGTCCTCGGCACTACATTGATATCGACCGCTACGAAAACATTGATTCAGTTCCGATACACTGGAGTAAAGCAGTCGAAAAATTTACAGAACGCAAACTATTGGCACAAGGGATCGTACCTTGGCAAGTTTCAAAAACCTATCAGAATCTCATAAAAGCGTTTCAGACAAAAAATGAAAAGAAAATAATTCAGTATAGCGCGGACTTAGGGCATTATATCGCCGACGCACACGTTCCGCTGCACACAAGCAGTAACTATAACGGACAGTATAGCAACCAAATCGGAATACACGCTTTTTGGGAAACAAGGCTACCGGAAATGTTTTCAAATGATTACAATTATTTTATCAAAAGAGCTGAGTATATTGAAGATCCACTTACCACCTCCTGGAATATTGTCCGAGAAAGCAACGCTCTTGTAGACTCTGTACTCCAAATTGAGAAAATGCTTTCACAGCTGTTTAAAGAATCTGAGAGAAAGGCCTATGTCGAAAGAAACAACCAGCTGATATACACGTATTCAGATGCCTATGCAACACGGTACCATCAGGCACTAAACGGAATGGTAGAAAGACGCCTAAGAGCATCAATACTACAGGTCGCGTCCTTCTGGTATTCGGCCTGGGTGGATGCTGGACAACCAACGTTGCCCAATGTAAAAGTAAAAGACACAGACTCTCCCTCGCTAATAGAGCCTAAAGGCCAAAAGACACTTGGACGTGAAGAATGGCATTGATAAGGTAATATTAGTTCATAAAACTAGTGCCTGACGTTAGAATCATAAGTGCCCCTTTGTTAACAACCGGCTTTTGACCATATTTACTCCCTTTAAAGAGGTAAAAATACACCCCATTGGTTACGTTAGCCGGAACTATCCAGTCATTTTTATAATTACTAGAATTAAACAAAATCCGTCCTGAACGATCCAAGACACTCACCTCGACCTGATCAAAGGTAGACAATCCTATAATGTGAAACGTATCATTCTTAGAATCTCCATTTGGCGTGATCGTATTAGGGATTAATAAACCTTTAATATTAAGCGTCACTGTAGCTACATTTGACCAATTACCATTACCATCCATGATTTGATACGTAAATTTATCAACCCCAATAAACTGATCGTTCGCTTGGTAGATCCATTTACCGTCATTGTCTTTATACAACTGTCCATTAGCCGGATAATCCACAATACGAATGCTTTCTTTATTCAAATAAGTATGCTCAACGAAATCATTGTTAACGACGTCTAGAATATGAACAGAATTATATACAACATCAAAAAAATCATCTTTCGCAATAGGAGTTGTTTTCAACACTTGTAGATACACCGTATTCTCTATACTCGCTGTCTGCGCCTCATTAGAGACACGATAGACAAACTCATCAGTACCAACAAAAGATTCATCCAATACACTGTAAAAAGCGGTTGTGCCAGTCACAACTGCAGTTCCGTGAATTGGTGACGCCACAATCTCTATACTTCCTATACGCTCTGAAGCAGCGTCGAGTTCGGCCTTCGTAAACAAATCAAACGTAACGTTTTTTCCTTGATAGAGTGTAACATGTTTTTCCTTAGCAGATGGCAGGGGACTACCTTCTTTAATAGGCGTTTCACTTCCAACACTAATGTTTTCGGTTGTCTCAGCCTGCAGTTGCGCCGTATAAGTCCATGTATCCATTGCACGCTCGTTCCCATAACTATATGCACCATACCCTCCATTGGATGATCCCGGTATCAGCTTAGTCGCAGTATATGTCCCCCAGCGATGTCCATCCATACGGCTAGGGCTACCAACATTATTCATACGAGGATTGGACCTTTCACTAGGCAACCCTCCCGTAATATCTGAATCATCCCAGAACATAATCGCATCGCTATGTATACTTCCATCTATATTGACACGATCGACCGCAATTCCATTAGGATTGATTTCCATGTCGAAATAAGGAAAGTGAATCTCTCCTTTAACTAAGGACACTGAAATACCTATTGGATAATTCGTACCTTCAGGCAAAAAATACCCATCACCATCCAAACCGTCCCAAAAAAAGCGATTCACTCCTTCTTCTGCTTCGACGCCAATTTCGCGTGGGGCGAAGGGATGATTGGGTGATTTTGATCTTATGATTGCTTTATAACGTCCTTTATAATTTGTCTGGAAACTCATAAAGACACCTTTACTATCAATGCGATTTGTAGACTTATCCTCTCGTATTATACCGATATTCTTCACATCAATAATATGCTGAGGATTAAAAAGCCAACTCCTACCTCCCGGAAATGCTCCTCTACTTTCTGCAGGCATCTTGCTATCTGGGAGACTATAGAACATCTTGTGAGTAACATGCAGGTCTTCATCTTCGTCATTGGGGCTATGAAACTTAGCTCCTTTCTGTTGGTCTGCACTCTTATAAGAAGGTTTACCCTTCTCGTTTAGAATACCTGAACTATTTACAAAATAGGCAAAATCAATACCATGACTCCCGTTACCATCGACATGATAAATATATCCATCATTTGTCAATACATAGTTCCGTCCATAAAAAGCTCCATCTTTATCGGCAAGACTCTCCCGCGATATATGCAATTGTAATACAGAGACAAAGACTCTACCAACTAACCAATCTGTATTATTAATATTTCGAACGGACACATCCCACGCAGAAATCAAACTCCCCTCTGTCTCCTGTGTCCATTCCTCATCAGCCCTAATATTAGGAGGGGTAACAAGTGCAGCATTAATCTCGCTATCATCGGGTGCACCAAATTCAACGCACCAGATACCAGATTGTCCAGAAGATACAGAAATTTCAAAAGGAATATACCCTACACGAGGACCGGCTAGTTCAGCTTTACGGGTAGATCCCTCGAACTGCAAAATACGCCCGACATCGTTTGCGGCTGTTTCGTATTTCATACCGTCTGGAGCAGTGAGTTTAACACGTCCCATCCCGATATTCTGAGCGCTGGAAGCGACTGCAATAGTCTCTCCCTCCACAGCGTAAACGTAGTGTGCGGCTTGATTGGCGAAAACATTCCTTCCAGTAGGCAACGAAACTAAAAAAGCCCGGTTACCTTCAACTTTAGCGGGGTATAAATCTTTAGATCCCTCCCCTAGAACGCTATTCATCCAAAAAAACAAGCCCGTAAATAGGAGCATGTTCCATTTCATATTCATAGCATAGATAGATGTGTCCAAGTGGACTGTATCAAATATAATATATTTGCAATAAAACCACAACAATAGAATTTAAAGTTTTTAGATGGTCTATCCTTAGTTTATTTATCTTAACTTTGCAACCTGTAAAATTCAAGATAATGTCACATCAAGTTCCCGAAAACGGCACAAAGCTTCCATTAATGGAAGAGTTTTATACGATTCAAGGAGAAGGATTCCATACTGGTAAAGCTGCTTATTTCATCCGCCTTGGTGGCTGTGATGTAGGCTGTCACTGGTGTGATGTGAAAGAAAGCTGGGACGCTGAGCTACATCCTCTTACTGATGCTGAGACAATTGTCGAAAATGCGAAAAAGCATCCTGCAAAAACTGTTGTAATAACTGGAGGGGAGCCTTTAATATACAACCTTGATTACCTCACTAAACGACTAAAAGAAGAAGGAATTAGGACTTTCATCGAGACCTCCGGAGCTTACCCGCTCAGTGGTACTTGGGACTGGATCTGTTTATCCCCTAAAAAATTCAAAGGGCCAAAAACAGAGGTATTAGAGGCTGCCGGTGAATTAAAAGTTATTGTTTTCAATAAGAGCGACTTCAAATGGGCCGAAGAACATGCTAGTCAGGTGGGGCCGAACTGCAAATTGTACCTTCAACCAGAATGGTCTAAAGCGAATGAGATAACGCCCTTGATCATTGAATATGTCAAGGATAACCCACATTGGGATATCTCCCTACAGACCCATAAATTCTTGAATATTCCTTAATTCGTTATTTCGAAGAAAGTTCTCTACTTTTAATATCCGATAAAGATAAAAGCTATATCGGATATTATAGCAATAACGGTAATGAATTCATTCTTTAAAATATCTTGTTTTTTTGTATTGACATGCTGGTCTTTACTGACGCTTGGCCAGACCTCCTCTCCAAATAAGAAGGCCCAAGCGGCTTATGAAAATGCTTCAAAACAGCTTTCATTACAAAACAAATCCCAAGCTAAAGAAGAACTCAAAAAGGCTATCCTTCTTGACCCTACATTTGCCACGGCCTATCAACAACTCGCCGACATCTATCGCCTAGAAAAAAGATACAAGGAAGCAATCCCTCTCTATAAGAAAGTACTGCAAATAGCACCGGATCTAACCAATCTGACTTTATTCGGGTTAGGCGAATCCCAACTCGGTGTAGGCCTGTATCAAGAGGCCTTGGTCAACCTTACTAATTATGCTACAGGAAACCTATCACAAAAAGGTAGAGAAAAGGTACAGAAATATATACAGGACTGCGAGTTTGCAATCCACTATAACAGCAAGGAGGATATACAGATTATGAGGCTCCCTCCCGCTATCAACACTTCTGATGACGAATACTTCCCTAAACTAACAGCAGACGGAAAAAGAATAATCTTTACGCGCAAGAGCAACAATCAGGAGAATTTTTTTGAAAGCAACTTTAACGAGGGAAACTGGTCCTCCTCCGAAAAAATTTCCGGCTCAATAAATTCGGACTTTTTCAATGAAGGCGCGCACACGATATCTCCTGACGGAAAATATCTATTTTTCACAGGCTGCAACCGTCCTAATGGTATGGGGAGCTGTGACATCTATGTTTCCAAATTTGAAAAAGGCACCTGGAGTGCTCCACATAATCTGGGAGCCCCCATCAATACAAAAGGATGGGAAGCCCAACCCGCAATATCTTCGGACGGACGCACCTTATACTTTGTAAGCAATAGAGCTGGAGGAATGGGAGGCAGTGACATTTGGAAGAGCGAATTATCAGCCGATGGAAAATGGCAAACACCGCAAAATCTTGGTGACAAAGTGAACACCCCATTCGACGAAAGAGCTCCTTATATACATGCAGACAATAGAACACTCTATTTTGCTTCCGAAGGATGGCCTGGTTTTGGACAGTTCGATTTGTTCAAAACCCAACTTGATAGTCTTGGCCAATGGAGCTATCCGACCAACCTAGGACGTCCCATCAATAACAACTACGACCAAACGGGAATACATGTAACGATGAATGGCACAATAGGCTACATAGCCTCTGCTGACTCAACTGGCCAGCTAGACATATACAGTCTAAATATTCCCAAACCATTGCAACCTATCGCCGTAGCCTATATACAAGGAACGATATATGATGCCGAAAGCAAAGAACCACTATCCGCTATCATTTCAGTAACAAACACATCAAATGGAGAGATTGTATACCTCAGTGACTCTGACGATGAGGATGGCCAGTTTATCGCTACACTACCCGTAGGTGCCAACTATGCCGTACACGTCCAGAAAGAGGGGTACATGTTTGATTCAAAGCAATATGATATCTCGAATACAGAATTAAAAGATGAGGTCTTTGAGGGTAGCGTATTTTTGCAACCTATTCGGAGTGGAAGTATCGCACAATTGAACAATATCTATTTTGACACCGACAGTGCTATTCCGCTAAAGAAATCAGAAACCGAACTTCAACTCCTTTTAAAATTTCTTCAGGTGAATCCTAAAGTAACGATCGAAATAGCAGGACATACCGACAACACAGGTAATAAAATACATAATCAGCGTCTTTCCGAAAATAGAGCGAGTTCAATAGCAAAATTCCTCCTTTCAAAAGGAATCCCCGCAACCCGGGTAATAAGTACGGGGTACGGGGATACTAAACCAATTGGTGATAATGATACAATCGACGGAAGACAACGTAACCGTCGCACCGAAGTCATACTACGCTAGAGCTTGACGACGTCTCCTGTGCGAACCGATTCATCACATGCTAATGCGATCTGCAAACTATTGACAGCGTCTGCCATCGACTTTGTCAGATCTAAATCATCAAATATGGCATCCCGAAAGAAGGTCTGCTCACGGTCACACAGTTCTTGGTGATCAGGCTCATCCGTCAGATTAATCCATTCATCAGCTTTAGTAAGCTTATTATCTTGGTCCAAATCAGCGTAATGTACCCGTATTGATTCCGTCTTAGTATGGGACTCGACAGAGTCCGAATTGCCATCTTTTGAAGCATCATTTGCTACGATAGAAACAGCTCCTTTAGGTCCAATGACATCCTTTACAAAAAAAGCAGTCTGACTCATCATCGGCCCCCATCCTGCTTCATACCAACCGACACTACCATCATCAAATCTAATCTGAAGCTGACCATAGTTATAATTATCCTTGGGTATATCATCCGTAAGCCTAGCCCCTATTGCAGAAACAGCAATAGGCTTCGAGTCAGTCATCTGGCACATCACATCAATATAATGAACGCCGCAATCGACGATAGGGCTTAAGCTCTGCATCAGGTTACGATGTACATCCCACATATAACCTTGACTTTGCTGATTCAGGTTCATGCGAAAAACAAGCGGACTTCCCATTTTCCGTCCTTCCTCAATAAAGCGAATCCAGGAAGGATGATGCCTCAAAATATAACCGACTACCAGCTTCTTATTTGCTTGGATTGCAGCATCGACAACGCGCTTTGCACCAAGAACAGTATCTGCTAAAGGTTTTTCAATAAAAACATGCGCAGCATGTTCAAACGCGAGGACTGCATAAGCTTCATGCGTATCAGGATAAGTAGAAATACACACCGCATCCGGTCGCGTTGTACTAAGTGCAACCTGATAATCATCAAAGCAAGTATACTTCCCTCCTAGCTCCTGATTAAGCCTCTCTTTGCTATCACCTCGCGACACCAGGCCGACTATTTCAAAATCAGGATTGCCATGATAAGACTTAGCATGAGAAGCCCCCATGTTACCACAACCGACTACTAATATTTTTATAGGCCCTACCATACTTAAACAAATGGCTTAAATCCGGGTTGAGCAATAGGAGTTACATCTGGCGACATAGACCAATTATAACCTTCAGAATGGGGACCTAATTCCTCTGTAGAAGCCATAATCTGTTCATAAGAGAGTCTTTTGCCAGTGTATGCAGCTAATTTACCCCAAATAGCCAATAGGGTCGAGTTGACCATAAAATCACCGTCATTCACCAGCTTTCCACCTGAAATTGCAGCCATCAACTCATCATGTTGCGTTTGATACATGTTATTAATCTTTCCTCCATACTCAAAAGCCTTATCTCCATGTATATTATAGTTCTTCATAATATTAACGTCAACAAATCCCTTTGTACCATTTACCTCCACAGAGTTCCGTGATTCAGTACCATTCTGCTGTCTAGAAAAATGCATTCCCTTTACACCATCACCGTAGTCATACTCTACCGCAAAATGATCGTATGTATTTCCCAATAATTCCCATGAACGGCTCTGTCTTCCTCCCGTAGCACTCACTGACTTAGGTAATTTATTCCCCATAATCCAGTTCATATAGTCAACACTATGTATAGACTGCTCTACGATCAAATCCGAAGCATATCGCTGGAAATAATACCAATTACGTAATTGGTATTCAAAATCCGTCCACGTATTCTTTCGCTCCTTCAGCGTCAGTTCTCCACCATAACGGAATGTGGTTACTGATTTAACTTCACCTATATCACCGTTTTGGACGCGCTGCATTATCTCCCTATTCGGAGTAGAGTACCGGAAACAAAAGCCCGAAACTAAGTTTAGCTTTTTTTCCTTGGCTATGCGAACACTTTCCATCACTCGCTTCAGCCCAGGAATATCTACTGCTACTGGTTTTTCACAGAAAATGTGTTTACCAGCTTCTACAGCATAGGCCAAATGATCTGGTCTGAAATTAGGTGGACTACACAACAGCACAACGTCTACCCCCGAATCAATTAATGCTCGGTACCCATCAAAACCGACAAACTGCCGTTCTTTCGGAACATCTGTGCGCTGAGCATCTTTCTTATTCAAAATAAGAAGCGTTTGATCTATCTGATCCTGGAAAGCATCTGCTAGTGCCGTGACCACGACATTGGAGTCCGCAGCCAACGCCTGAACAACGGCACCGGTACCTCTTCCACCGCACCCCACAAGTCCAACCTTAATTGTTTTCGATACACCAAACTGATCAGCTAACGAAATAAATGGGAGACTTCCCAATGCTATGCCGCTACTTTTTATAAAATGACGTCTAGAGAAATTCATAGTTTTTATTTGAATACAAAACTAAAGTTATAATAATATACACGTATTACCAATGCAAATACAAAATAGTAAAGAATTCGTTACCACTTTTATCAAAATTAATCTATAAATTCACAAAAAATAATAAAATCACCGTCATCACTAACCGTTGCATTAGCGATTCTAGAAGACGCTTTTTAGTACACATATTCAAAACACAACAATAGTCTCTTCAAGGAAAAAAAAGAGCACTATTAGACCAAAAACAATTACAAAAGAAATGGATAACCAAACAGTCCTTGCCGAACCTTTAATTACTGACACAGCCGTTATTGTAGGAATCCTAATGGCTATACTTGGCCTTGTATTCTATACCTCATCCTTATCAAACAAATACATCAAAGGATTTTACAACGTTATCCCTCCTTTATTGCTATGCTACTTTCTTCCTGGGATCCTCAACTCACTCCACGTATTTGATGGAGCAAACTCTCCATTGACAGCAGTGGGCAGTCGCTACCTATTACCTGCCTGTCTTATTTTATTCGTTATCAGTCTTGATTTAAAACAAATGTGGGCACTCAGAAAACGTGCAGGCTTAATGTTCATAACAGGTACAATAGGTATATTGCTCGGCGGACCGCTAGCAGTTTGGCTTGTATCACTCTTTGCGCCGCAAGTTGTAGGTGGTGTCGGCCCAGATGAAGTATGGCGAGGACTAGGTTCTCTTGCAGGATCCTGGATCGGTGGAAGCGCCAATCAAGTAGCCCTCAAAGAAATCCTTCAACCATCGCCAAAGCTATTCTCTTCTATTATTGCAGTAGATGCTGTCGTGGCGTATCTATGGATGGCCTTTTTGCTTTACGGAGCGAGTAAGGTAAAACAATTCGACAAGTTCTTCAAAGCAGACTCTAGAGATGTTGACGAATTGATGAAGAAAATGGAAGAAAAAACGCAGGCGAATTCCCGTACACCACAGACAAAAGACTTTATTATTATGTTGGCTCTAGCTTTTGGAGGTACAGGTCTTGCTACATTTCTAGCTAACCCTGTAGCGGATTTCCTAGCCACAAACTATCCGCAGCTTGAACAGTTCTCACTGACAAGCGGCTTCTTTTGGATTATCCTATTTGCCACGATTATAGGTATAACACTGTCTTTTACTCCTGCTAAAGAACTTGAAAATGCTGGAGCCTCTAAAATAGGCTCAGTCCTCTTATATATGCTTATTGTCACCATAGGCATGCAGATGGACGTTTCGGCTATTGCAGACAATATGGGATTATTTGCGGTTGGCATTATCTGGATGTCTTTCCATGCATTACTCCTTCTCATCGTTGGTAAAATCTTCAAAGTACCATTCTTCTATTTTGCCGTAGGAAGTATGGCTAATGTAGGTGGGGTCGCCTCCGCGTCTGTTACTTCTGCCGCCTTTCATCCGTCCCTGATTTCAGTTGGTGTAATCTTGGCTGTCTTCGGTTATGCAATAGGAACGTACGCAGGCTGGCTGACCGCAATTCTAATGCAAATGGTATCACCTATTTAGTTTTGTATATCTTAAGTTTAAATTGAAAAAAATCAATAAATAACTATGGGGAATAATATTTTTTACGAAGGACAAGTTCTATGGTCTCAGATAGATGCCAATCGCCACCTCAGACACTCTGCCTACGCGGATTTTTGCGCACAGGCCCGAAGCAATATGTTAAATACCTTAGGACTTTCCTTAGATCAATTTGCCAAACAAAAAATTGGTCCAATTCTCTTTAGGGAAGAACTCATTTACAAAAGAGAAGTTCAACTTGATGAATATATTAAAGTAGAGATTCTACTGACAAAGTTAAATTTAAAAAATGCACGTTTTTCTTTTCAACATATTATATACAAAGAAAATGGGGACAAAGCTGCAGAAGTTAATGTAGATGGAGCTTGGCTTAATTTAGTCGAAAGAAAGCTTACAGACATTCCCGCGGAATGGTATGAAATATTAAAAAAAATCCCTAAAGCAGAAAGCTACATCGAAATAAATGCGTAGGCCAATACGATTTCTCATTTCGTCACTACTTGTTTTAGTGATTTTCATACCTAAACAAGGTACAGCACAATTAATGAGAGCGAAAGAGCTATTTAGCAAAGTGGACTCTTTACGTGGTCAATTAACACCACTACGCACATGTTACGATATACAGTACTATCATCTCGATGTGCGTGTCGATATCGAAAACAAATATATTTCTGGCTCCAACCTTTTCAAATTTCAGGCCGCAGCATCATTTAACAGATTGCAGTTCGACCTATTTGACAACCTTAACGTAGACAGAATTGAATACCGAGGCCAGTCCCTCCCATTCCAAAGAGCACACAATGCCGTGTTCTTGGATTTTCCGCAATACATTGAAAAAGGAAAAATAGACTCTTTTACCGTACATTATTCCGGTCACCCTCTTCAGGCAACACGGGCTCCATGGGACGGAGGTTTCGATTGGAAAAAAGACACAAACGGGCGTCCATTTGTTGCTACTGCCTGCCAGGGACTAGGCGCAAGCGTATGGTGGCCAAACAAAGATCACCAATCTGACGAAGTAGACAGTATGCTAATTTCAATTTCCGTGCCCAAAGGCCTTATCAACGTATCTAACGGTAGACTAATTGGCACTGAAGACCTTAACAACGGCTACCAAAAGTTTCACTGGAAAGTCGAAAACCCTATAAACAATTATAATGTTGCCTTAAATATTGGCGACTATATTCATTTCAAAGAAAACTATCAAGGAGAAGAAGGCAGCCTAGATCTAGATTATTACATCTTGCGGGAAAATAATCAAAAAAAGAAAAAAGACCACCTCAAGAAAAACGTACAGGAGACCCTAGAGGCATTTGAGCATTGGTTCGGCCCCTACCCATTTTACAAAGACGGCTACAAAATCGTCGAGACGGCTCATTTAGGAATGGAACACCAAAGCGCCATTGCTTATGGAAACCGTTATCAGAATGGTTATCTAGGTCACGACGCATCAAATACAGGATGGGGCAATAAGTGGGATTTTATTGTTATCCATGAGTCAGGACACGAATGGTTTGGTAATAGCATTACCGCCAAAGACATTGCAGATATGTGGATACACGAGAGCTTCACCAACTATTCCGAAGCCTTATTCATCGACTACTTTTACGGCAAAAAAGCAAGCCAAGACTATGTTCATGGCAACCGCAGTGGCATATTAAACGACAGCCCGCTTCAAGGCCCCTACCATGTTAACAAAGAAGGATCGGGAGACATGTACCTTAAAGGTGGTGTCTTACACAATATGCTAAGGACCATCCTAGAAGATGATGAAAAATGGCGCTCCATATTAAGAGGCCTAAATAAAAAATTTTATCATTCAGGTGTAGATTACTTCGAGATTGTAGAGTTCATCAGCGATGAATCTGGATTCAATCTACGTCCGCTCTTTGCACAATATGTACAAAGCACAGCAATACCCACATTAGAAATTCGAACCGCAGAAGATGGCTCCTTACAAGGGCGATGGATCAGTGACATACCCAACTTCCAAATGCCGGTACACCTAGGTACGAAGGGGCAAAAAAAGGTCCGAATTGAACTCAACGACAAGTTTGCTAAAATAGAGATACCTGACTTACAAAAAGATAATTTAGAAATTGATACCTATAATTATTATATCGGCACATTGATACAATAAGTGAGGTCTTTATAGCGTTTTTACAGGATAGATTCTAACCAAAAAATAACGTTATTTTATTTGACATTTTTGTAGAGTTAGGTTACTATAATACATTTTTTTTCATTAGGTTTGCATTAAATTAAAAACAGAATTAGGACTTACTAAATGGGGTTATTCAATTGGTTTACGCAAGAAGTTGCGATTGACTTGGGTACGGCAAATACCTTAATAATACACAATGATAAAGTAGTAGTGGACGAGCCTTCGATCGTAGCATTTGATCGGACGACCAACAAAGTTATAGCCATAGGCAGACAGGCTATGCAGATGGAAGGCAAGACCCATGACAACATAAAAACAGTTAGACCGCTTAGGGATGGTGTGATAGCAGATTTTACGGCTGCCGAGCACTTAATTCGAGGCATGGTCAAATTGGTTACCAATGGCAAATCCTGGTTCTTCCCGTCTTTGCGTATGGTGGTATGTATCCCTTCCGGTATTACCGAAGTAGAAAAACGCGCTGTTCGTGATTCAGCGGAAATAGCCGGAGCAAAAGAAGTTTATCTGATCCACGAACCAATGGCTGCCGCAGTAGGTATCGGAATTGATGTCGAAGAGCCTGTTGGAAACATGATTATCGATATCGGTGGTGGTACAACAGAGATTGCCGTTATTGCATTATCAGGAATTGTATGTGACCAATCTATTCGCGTAGGTGGTGACAATTTTGACTCTGACATCGTACAGTATATCCGTCGTCAGCATAATATTATGATTGGAGACCGTACAGCTGAGAAAATCAAAATTGAAGTAGGAGCTGCTCTTCCAGAGCTTACAGACCCACCAGAAGATTTCGCAGTACAAGGACGGGATTTGATGACTGGTATCCCTAAGCAAATCACAGTATCCTACACTGAGATTGCGCATTGTCTAGACAAATCTATTTCGAAAATTGAGGAAGCGATACTAAAAGCATTAGAAATCACACCTCCGGAATTATCTGCGGACATCTACCAGACCGGTATATACCTAACAGGTGGTGGTGCCCTACTGAGAGGCTTAGACAAAAGACTACAAGCGAAAACTAAATTACCTATACATGTGGCCGAAGACCCTTTACGTGCTGTTGTAAGAGGAACAGGTATAGCACTTAAAAACATCGGACGTTTCAAGTTTTTGATGCAGTAAGGTAAATTAAGATAAAATTACAATTACTTCTGCGCGATATAGAAAAGTTGGACTTCTTCTATATCGCGTATTTTTTAGATAACGAAACAAATCTCTACAGGAAAACATGAAAAACCTATGGCTCTTTTTGGTAAGATATAACGCCTTCTTTTGGTTTGTACTTTTTTTCGTGTTTTCTATTTTCCTTGTTGTTCAGAATAACAATTATCAACGGTCTGCATTCGTCAACTCCTCTAATGTTGTTGTTGGATCATTCTATGAAAACATAAATTCCTGGAAAGAGTATTTGTCTTTGCGTATCACCAACGAACAACTCGCGGAAGAGAATGCACTTTTGCGCAAGCAACTACAAAACTACACAAGTACCGACTCCCTTAGCGACACGATTGCTCATTTGACCGATAACGTGGACAAGTCTCGCTATGATTTCGTTGTTGCTTCCGTTGTCAATAACAGCATAAACCAAAAAAGTAATTTTATCACTATTGACAAAGGAGCTGCCGATGGTGTAGAACAGGATATGGGAGTGATCACCTCTAATGGTGTTGTCGGTACAGTCTTAAATGTATCCCAACATTTCAGTACAATCAAATCATTGCTTCATCCTGATACCAAGATTTCAGTAAGCCTAGATAGCACCAACACCGCATTCGGTTCGCTGGTCTGGGGCAATAATACAGACTCACGTTATGCCATGGTACGAGACATACCAAATCATGTCAAAGTTTATGTTGGCGCACCGGTTTTCACATCAGGATATTCGACAAAATTCCCAAAAGGAATAAAAATAGGACATATCGTACAGACCGACTTGGCATCAGGGGAAAGTTTCAAAGATATTCGGGTATTGTTAACGACAAACTTCATCAACCTCAACCATGTCTATATCGTAAAAGATAAAATGGCAACGGAAAAAATAGAGTTGGAACAACATAATAAAGATAATGGCTAGGATATTCATTTTCAATATCATTCGTTTTGTAATATTGATTGTACTGCAGGTTGCCGTATTCAAGAACATTGGGTACTACAATATCGCAGCATTATTCCCTTATATCCTGATTATTTTATTGCTACCTACGGGTACCCCTAATTTCTTGCTTTTCTTACTGGCATTCCTCACTGGTCTTACCGTAGATGCTTTTTATGACAGCATGGGCGTACACGCCTCAGCCTGTGTAGCATTAGCTTGGTTTCGTATATTCTTCCACAAGATCACCTTAGATATGGAAGAACTAAGCTCCTTTCAAACCCCGACATGGGGCAATATGGGATTTAAGTGGTTTAGTGCTTACTTATTACTAGGCACACTGGTTCATCATCTAGTTCTGTTTTTTACAGAAATTTTCTCTTTCCAGAATATTCTATACACACTTGCAAGTATATTTTTCAGTACGTTATTCACTGTAGCAGTCATTCTAATCATCAGCTTGATTACCTACAATCGTAAATCAAGATTAGCCAATTAGAATGATATGAACAATAATTTTTTCGAGCGCAGATACATTATTCAAGGTATATTTCTAGCGATTGCTTTAATTATTGTAGCCCGTCTGTTCTATCTCCAAATTATAGATGAGTCTTACCTCCTATCTGCAAACAATAACGTACTAAGAAAAAGCGTTGTATACCCAGCAAGAGGGGTTGTTTTAGATAGAAATGGGAAAGTTTTGGTTCAGAATGAGCCGGTATATGACCTCTTGGTTATTCCCCGCGAGGTAAAAGACATCGATACATTATTATTGTGCCGTCTGCTTGAAATTGACAAAGAGGGCTTTATATCACGAATGAATAAAGCACGTTCGTTCTCCCCCTATAGAGCCTCCACTTTTGAAGGAATGATGAGTGCCGAAACATTTGCTGTCCTTCAGGAGCATTTGGATAAATTTAGAGGCTTCCAGACCCAACCCCGTACTGTTCGCCAATATCCTGATAGCGCTGCAGCACAATTTTTAGGCTATATCCAAGAAGTAAATGAAAAAGACATTGAGCGCTCCAACAATTTTTATAAACGAGGCGACTATATAGGTGCTTCAGGGGTAGAACGTTCTTACGAAGAGCTTCTACGAGGACAACGTGGGGTACGTAATCAGATGGTCGATGTATTTGGCCGTGCACAGGGGTCGTTCATGGATGGCAAGTTCGACACACTGGCAGTCTCTGGAGATGGCCTGATATCCTCTCTAGATAAAGATTTACAACTTCTCGCAGAAAAGCTGATGAAGAATAAATTAGGATCAGTTGTGGCTATAGAACCTTCTACAGGAGAGATATTGACCTATGTCAGTAGCCCAAGTTACAACCCTAATTTAATGGTTGGTAGACAGCGCGGAAACAATTACATGAAGCTACTGCTAGATCCGCATAAACCTATGTTTAACAGACCGATTCAGGCGTCTTATCCGCCAGGTTCCGTTTTTAAGGTTGTAGCTGCCCTCACTGCGCTACAAGCGGGCGTTATTACTCCTCAAACTATTTTCAATTGCCCAGGAGGATATCGTTATGGAAATGGTCGAATTATGCGTTGTACACACGTCGATGGCCCTACTGACCTGATCAAATCCATACAACGGTCATGCAATACCTATTACGGTTACGTCTATGCGCGCATGATTGATTCTAGAGGCATGTCCGGTCCTAAAGCTTATGAGCTTTGGCGCGAGGGGCTCAATAAGTTTGGCTTAGGCCATCCCCTAGGTATCGATTTGCCGGGAGAAAAAGGAGGAAACGTCTATCCGGCCAGCTACTATACAAAACGCTTCGGCAGTGAAAAATGGGGATCTAGCTACAGTATCTCCCAATCTATTGGACAGGGAGAGCTTGGTATCACCCCGCTACAGATGGCAAATATAATGGCTATCGTCGCCAACCGTGGTTTTTACTATCGTCCACATCTCATTAAAGGGATAGGAGAGAAAAAAATTATAAAAGAGGAATTTACCGAGAAGATCTGGGCTGGTGTGGACGCGCAACACTACGAATCGGTTGTCGAGGGAATGAGCCGTGCCGTCAATGCAGGGGGAACTGGAGCTTCTGTGCGCATCAATGGTATAGAAATGTGTGGCAAGACCGGCACAGTACAAAACCCACATGGTGAAAACCATGCAGTTTTCTTTGCCTTTGCACCCCGTGTCAACCCGAAAATAGCAATTGCTGTATTTGTCGAAAACGCAGGTTACGGTGGTACTTGGGCTGGCCCTATTGCTAGTATGCTCGTCGAGAAACATATTAGAGATACCATTACCCTACCTAAGCATTTACAAGACCGCATTTTGAATGCTAACTTATTGCCAAAAGTAAAAGTCAAAGCAACCGAGGTAAAGAAAGAGACTTCTCCAGCAAAAAAAGACAGTATACAAGCAACAAAACAGGTTGCTCAGAACAAGCAAAAACCTACCCTATTAGTTCACCATAGCCAAGTAAGAGGAAGATATGAACAACGCTAAAAATAGTTTTTTAGGCCGAATAGATTGGATTACTATCGCTATATGGTTTACCTTATGCCTAATAGGTTGGTTTAACATCCATGCTGCTGTCTATAATCCACAGTATCCTGACATATTTAATCTCGCAACCAATTATGGAAAGCAGGCTTTATTCATATTCACCGCTATAATCATCGGCTTCAGTATACTGATCATTGATCAACGATTTTTCATATCAATTACCCCGATTGTATACGGAGTAGTTATTTTATTATTGATTGCGGTATTACTTGTTGGAAAGAACGTAAACGGTAATCAGTCTTGGATAGACCTCGGTTTTTTTCGCTTACAACCTTCAGAGTTCGGAAAACTTGCTACCTGTCTCCTGCTCTCCTACTACCTCAGCACACAATCCAGTAAGACCCCAAATCTCAAATCCCTTGCTGTTGCATCTAGCATTGTATTATTACCTGTCATTCTAATTAAATTACAACCCGACACCGGTTCGGCACTTGTATTTTTCTCTTTGATTTTTGTTTTCTACAGAGAAGGTTATGTCAATACCAAACTATTATTACTTGGAGGATTAGCTATCATACTTTTTGTTGCGGCTTTAATACTAGAAAACGAATGGATACTAGCAGGAATTATAATAGCAATATGCTCATTATTAGCTTATTTCTATAGAGCAAAACGCAAAAACGTAATCAATATCGCCTTACTTTGTCTCGCTTCATCAATCTATGTATTGAGCGTAGACTTTGCTTGGGAAAACATCCTACAACCCCATCAACGCAGCAGGATTGATATTCTACTTGGAAAAGTGAATGATCCTCGTGGTGAAGGATACAACCTTAACCAGTCACAGATTGCGATCGGATCAGGACAACTATTTGGCAAGGGGTATCTTCAAGGGACCCAAACTAAATACAACTTCGTCCCCGAACAAAGTACTGACTTTATATTCTGTACTATTGGCGAGGAATGGGGATTCGTTGGTTCAGTGACCATAGTTGCGCTTTATATATTCCTTCTCTTTCGTATCATACATATTGCCGAAAGACAGCGAACAGCATTTGCGAGGATATACGCCTATTGTGTTGCTTCAATCCTATTTTTCCACTTCTTTATTAATCTCAGCATGACCATCGGGCTAGTTCCTATCATCGGTATCCCTCTTCCCTTTGTCAGCTATGGAGGTTCTTCGTTGTGGAGTTTTACAATTCTACTTTTTATACTGTTGAAGTTTGACTCGGCACGTAAAGGATTATCGCCAAACTAAGCGCTATATCCGGTTTAACACGTATTGTATTGCCGAATCAATGACTTCTGCTGGATTTGCACAAAACTCCTCATGCAGACGAGAAGCCAATATTGCATTAATAGATAGTGCCCGATGTCCAAACATATTGGACAGAGCATAAATACCAGCAGTCTCCATTTCCAGATTAGTAATATATAGCCCCTCCTTCGTAATAAAAGAATTGGCCTTCTGTATTAAATCAGGATACATATTATGTGTTCGGACAGAGCGCCCCTGCGGGCCATAAAAACCTGGCGCAGTCATCGTAATACCTTTTGGAAGCTCCATTGCAAACTGTTTTAACAGCGCCGGATTAGCACTCCCGATGTAGGGAGAAAAAGAAAGATTTGAAAAATGTCGATTTACCGCCTCAGCCAACTTCTGTTCCGCTGCCGTATATGATTTAACATAGAATTGCATCAACGTATCAAATCCCACTGCAAACTCACTTGCCAATAGCGTACCTACCGGAATATTTCCTTGTATTGAACCAGACGTTCCAATCCGTATAATATCCACCGACCTTAAATCCTCCCGTAATACCTTTGTTGTAAAATCCACATTGATCAATGCATCGATTTCATTCAAGACAATATCAATATTATCCGTCCCTATTCCTGTAGACAAGACAGAGAGGCGCTTACCTCTTAACATACCTGTATGTGTGATAAACTCACGTTTGCCCTTTCTAACTTCGATTGTATCGAAATACTTTGAGACAATAGGCACCCGCTCCGGATCCCCCACCAATATTATAGTATGGGCCAAATCCTCAGGCTTTAGATTCAAATGGTATATACTCCCATCTGCATTCAGAATCAATTCCGTGTCAGCAATCATAGTGTATGCAAGTATTTAAGGTTTATTTTTTCAATCTTATCCAATTTCGACAATACCTGATTGACCTGTGTCTTTCTGATTTCTATAGTTATAACACAATTATTGTCAAATTGTTGATTTAATATATTCACCCCTTCCTCCTTCAACACACGCATTACATCATTCATCTGCAAATAATCAAACCCAATAGCATAGATATCATTTACCGTCTTTTCTTCAATCTGAGCAACAGCCAAGGCTTCTAGCGTAGCATTTTTGTAAGCATTGATTAATCCAGGAACTCCCAAGAGGGTACCACCAAAATAACGAACGACGACCACCAAGACATTTGTCAGATCTTTAGATAATAAAACGTTTAAAATCGGCCTCCCTGCTGTACCCGAAGGTTCACCATCATCGTTAACACGAAAAACACTCCGATCGGTAGTCAGCCGATACGCCCAACAATGGTGCCTAGCTTTGGGGTGCAAAGCTTTCAGCTCTACAATAATTTCTTTCAGCTCCTTTTCATTTCTGAAAGGATACGCATATGCAATAAACTTACTTCCCTTATCTCTAAAAATACCTTCAGAACGTTCTCCAAGAGTTAAATAAGTATCTTCAAATAAACTCACAAATATTTAATTAGTAATATAGATATAACTGCCAATACTAAACCTATCTTATTGACAAGACTCAACTTTTCCTTAAACACCAACACGCCGATCATTGTTCCAACAACAATAACACCAACATTCATTGTAGTAAATACAATAGAAGGATTATCCGGGATAGCTCGATGGGCTTTCATATAGAAAAAAATATTCAAAAAATTGAACAACCCCAACAGACTTCCCCATAGAACGGTTGTCTTACTCGTTCCTTCTCCATTCTTCCATTTCTGAAACAACAATATACTAAAAGCTACCAACATCGCCCCAACAAAAACAAAGAACATCGAATCAATATAAGAAACCTCCTTATGTTGAGCCACTTGTTTAAACAAAACATCAATTATCCCCATACCTAGAAATACCACTGATGGATATAAAATACCGTTCGACTTTTGCCCATCCCCTCCTTTGTTCCAACTCACTGAAAAAACAACAGCCAACAAACCGACACCAATACCGATCAGCGTACCAAAAGAAGCCTGCTCATTAAACAGTAAAAAGGAGGCCAATAAAGGAATGAACAAGGACATCCTCTGCGCTACATCAGTTTTTACAATACCACTATACTTAATGGCTAAAGCAATAAAAATGAAAAGCGTAGGCAATAGTACCGCAAGAGGTATATAAAGTTGATAAGGCAGCTTCACCCATGGAACATCTGTCAAATTGGGTTGAAGCAGAAAATAAGTCAACAAGACAGTAACCGGATAATTCCAAAGGACGATTTGCTGTACATGCAAAGATCTGCTTCGTGCTATCTTTAACAACACAGCCACCGTAACACTACAAACCACACTTAAAACAACATACCACATAATCTATAACGTTAAAAGAGCTACAATACTACTAAAAACCATGGAATAATATCCTTTCGATTAAGCTATTATTTAAGTCTATTGATAAAACAGACTTAAATAACCAAAAAAACTAACGAAATAAACACAATAAACAACAATAAAAACAATCAAAAAAAACAACAAAATCAACGTAAAAAAAACAACAAAAAAACTACTTAAATAAAAGCCTAACACAATCATAAAACCGAATTAAAACAGCATTAAAACAGCAAAACAACAAAAACAACATCAAAAAACAAGAAAAATAACAACAAAAAATACATAAAATAATACACGAAAAACACCATAAAAAAAACAACAAAACACATCGTAAAACGAGAAATAAAATCAAATAAATAAAAAAATATTTGGATATTATTTTTCTATCACATACCTTTGAGCTATCAAAACAGAGACAATGAATACAATGACTACATACAACTATTTTTACTTCTTTTATTTTAGCGATAAGAGCCGGGGCTAGTATGTATAAAGTTCATTACATGAATAGAATATAAAAGGTCCCGGATTGAATCCGGGACCTTTTTCGTTAAGTATTAAATATGAAAACAAAAATTGCAATTCAAGGTGTAAAGGCTTCATTTCATGAAGAAGCTGCATTCAAGTACTTCGGTCAGGACATCGAAACATTAGAATGTAGTTCATTCAAACAGACCTGCGAGATGCTCAAACAAAGCAAAGCGGACTATGTAGTGATGGCCATTGAAAATTCAATTGCGGGGAGTATTTTACCCAACTACAACTTATTACGGGATTACAGATTCCACATCGTGGGCGAAGTTCACCTTAATATACAGCAAAACCTTCTGGCACTTCCGGGTGTCAAACTAAGCGATGTGCAATATGTCGAATCCCACCCCATTGCTATCCGTCAGTGCGACGAGTTTCTCTCGGACCATCCAGGCTGGATTATAAAAGAAGGCTTAGATACAGCAGGCTGTGCAAAAAAAATAAAAGAGGAGCAACTTACCAATACAGCTGCCATAGCAGGAGAATTTGCGGCTAAAATATATGGCCTTCAGATTCTTGAGAAAAGAATTGAAACGAACAAAAAAAACGCAACGCGATTCCTGATTTTGAGCAATGAGGTAGTTGAACAAAAGGGTGCTAACAAAGCTTCTCTTTCCTTCCAGACGGGCAATGCTGTAGGTGCACTAGCTTCCGTTTTACAATGTTTTGCGGAACAAAACGTAAACCTAAGCAAAATACAATCTATGCCCGTAGTAGGACGCCGCAACGAGTATGACTTCTACGTTGACGTGGAGTGGAAAAAGCAGGCCGATTACGACGCTGCGATCCGTAAGGTCCTGAAACACACCGTCAATTTCAGCATCCTGGGCGAGTACATCAAAAACGAAAAAGTATAACACAAACAACATAGTAAGTTTAAAAAATTAAAAATTGAAAATAAGATGAAACATTCATTAGACATCCTTCCTTTACAATCTTGGATAAACACTGGAGACAAACCTTTAATCATTGCAGGACCATGTAGTGCTGAAACAGAAGAACAACTCGTTTCGACAGCACACTTACTCGCAAACACAGGTAAGGTCAATGTATTACGTGCTGGAATCTGGAAACCCCGCACCCGTCCAGGTGAGTTCGAAGGTATTGGAAGTGTTGGTTTACAATGGTTGAAAAGAGCAAAAGAAGAGACTGGATTACTTACTGCGACAGAAGTTGCTACAGCTAAACACGTAGAAGAAGCTCTTGCTGCTGGTGTAGACGTACTATGGGTGGGTGCCCGTTCTACTGCAAACCCTTTCACTGTTCAGGAAATCGCTGATGCATTAAAAGGTGTCGATGTACCTGTATTGGTTAAAAACCCCGTAAACCCAGATCTATCTTTATGGATTGGAGCATTGGAACGTATCAATGGAGCAGGAATCAAAAAACTTGGTGCAATACATAGAGGATTCTCTTCTTTCGAAAAGACAGCCTTCCGTAATGAACCTATGTGGGACATCGCTATCCAATTGAAAACTATTGCCCCTGAATTACCTATTATCAATGACCCGAGCCATATCTGTGGTAACCGCGAACTAATTCCGTACGTTACACAAAAAGCAATGGACATGGATATGCAGGGACTTATCATCGAGTCACATATCGACCCTTCTGTCGCCTGGACCGATGCCAAACAACAAGTAACTCCCGCTGCACTTTCAGATTTATTGGACAATCTTTCAATCCGCCATGCAGCATCAAACAACCCTGCTTTCGACGATAAATTGGCCGAATTGCGTCAGCAAATCGACAAATTGGATGATCAAATCATCAAACAGATCGGTGATCGTATGAAGATTGCGGAGAAAATCGGAGAGTATAAACGTGACAACCATGTTACTATTCTTCAGGTCTCACGCTGGGACGAAATTGTTCAAAAACGTGTACAATTAGCAAGAGCATTAAATCTAAGCGAGGACTTTACGGTAAAATATTTAGAGCTATTGCACAATGAGTCAATCCGCAAGCAAAACGAAATTATGAATGAAAAAGTTAATGCGGAGGTATAAATGAGCCAAACAAGCATCAAGCTCACTCATTCTACGCGACAAATAAGCGGCACGGTACAGCTCACTGGTTCTAAATCAGAGAGCAACCGAGCGCTCATAATACAAGCCATCAGTAAGGGAAAGGTTGAAATAAAAAACCTTTCCCAAGCGGATGATACCGTATTATTAACCAACGCCTTGAAAACGGCCCACCAAGATAGTGATACGTCAAAAACCATAGATATCGGTCCTGCTGGCACAGCTATGCGCTTCCTGACTTCTTATCTCAACTTATTACCAGGCGACTTTATACTAACAGGAACTAAGCGGATGCAGCAGCGCCCGATAGGTATCCTTGTAGACGCTCTGAACAGCTTAGGCACAACTATCGAATACACACAGGTATCAGGCTACCCTCCACTACATATACATGGACCATTAGCGCAATCGGCTACGAGTGTAACTATAAAAGGAGATATCAGCAGTCAATACATATCCTCCCTACTTCTAATAGCTTCCGCTTTAAAGCAAGGACTAAGACTTGATATCCAGGGCGAGCTAACATCAAAGCCTTATGTCACGATGACTTTGGATATGTTGAGGGAAGTTGGAATACAGCACACCTGGACAGACAATAGCATCTATATCGCACCACAAAACGCTATACCAAGCACATTATATATTGAGCCAGACTGGAGTGCGGCCTCCTATTGGTACGCAATGGTTGCTTTATCAGAAAAAGGCGCAATCAGATTACCTGGGCTCAAGCGCTCAAGTCTACAAGGTGATATAGCAATTGCTGAAATCATGACGCATTTCGGTGTAAAGACTACATTTGAAGATAATTCGATCTATCTTGAAAAGGTCGAAATCACTTCTCAAAAGGAACTATTTGATTTCAAATCATGCCCAGACCTTGCACAGACAGTCGTTGTAGTAGCATCAGCACTAAAACGCAATGTTTCATTCACCGGTCTAGAGACCTTAAAAATCAAAGAAACTGACCGAATTGCCGCGCTACAGAAAGAAATTGCAAAATATGGCGCACGGCTTGAAGAAGATGGAACCACCTACCATCTCTACAGCGAGTATGTTGATGACCCAGGTGAGATTGCGATCGAAACCTATGAAGATCACCGCATGGCTATGGCTTTCGCTCCACTTGCTCTAGTATTTAAGCAAATTCGAATAGTAGAACCTCAAGTTGTAGAAAAATCTTATCCTACATTTTGGGATGACCTACGCGAGCAAGGATTTACTATATCCTAAACATTTATTGATATATCGTCTATATTTTTAGCTAAAGTATAGACGATTTAATATATTTACCACAATTATTAAATTATGGCAGGAAATTCATTTGGTGATTTATTCAGGATAACTACGTTTGGTGAATCCCATGGTGCAGCAATAGGTGTCATCTTAGATGGATGTCCCTCAAACATCACAATAGACGAAGCTTTTATTCAGTCCGAACTAGATAAGAGACGTCCTGGGCAATCCAAAATTACCACTCAGCGTAAGGAAAGCGATACTGCACAACTATTATCTGGCGTATTCGAAGGCAAATCGACCGGAACACCTATCGCAATTGTAATTCCCAATGAAGACCAGCGATCCAAAGACTACTCCCACATCAGTGACAAATTCCGTCCCTCCCATGCGGACTATACCTACCAAATGAAATATGGCATACGGGATTATCGTGGTGGTGGGCGCTCATCTGCAAGAGAAACTGCCGCGCGGGTAGCTGCAGGAGCTATTGCCAAGCTATTCCTCAAACAACAAGGGATTGAGATCTTTGCGCATGTATCCGGAGTCGGCAGTATAACATCTCCCAACTTAGATACAGCAGATCTAGCCCGTCTTTTAGAACTCCGCGAAGACAATATAGTCCGTTGTGCCGATCCTGCTACTGCCACCGAGATGATTACCTACATCGATGGTATACGCAAGGCCGGAGATACCGTAGGTGGACGTATCTCTACTGTCATCCGCAATCTACCTGTCGGATTAGGCGAACCCGTTTTTGATAAGTTACATGCTGATCTTGCTAAAGCAATGATGGGAATCAACGCTGTACATGGCTTTGAGTACGGATCCGGATTTGAAGGTTCTAAATATAAAGGTTCAGAACATAACGATATCTTCTCAAAAGAGGGTACAAAAACAATAACCCGAACCAACTATTCCGGAGGCATACAAGGTGGCATATCAAACGGAATGGATGTAACATTCAATGTTGCATTTAAGCCCGTCGCTACCATTATGCGTGACCAACCGACGCTAAACGAAGCCGGTGAAGAAACCGTTATTTCGGGCAAGGGAAGACACGATCCTTGTGTAGTACCTAGAGCTGTTATTATCGTAGAGGCCATGGCAGCCCTCGTTATTGCAGATCATCTATTAAAATATAACGCATATCTAAATGTCAAAAAGTAAGTCTAAATATATTTTAGCTTGTGATATCGGAGGTACACACATTACCTCCGCTATTATCACAAGCGATACATGGTCAATTCTTTCAGAAACAATTGTCAGAAAACCGATAAATTCAGCTCAAAATGCTAAATCGATTTTTCTATCATGGGGAAGTGCTATGAACGAATCTATAGCGCTTTTGGGGCTACCTATCAATCAGATCGGCATCGCCATGCCAGGACCTTTTGACTATGAAAACGGCATTTCTATGATGAAAGGTCAAAATAAATACGACGCACTTTACCAACTCGACATCACCGCAGGTCTACGCGATACACTCACTACACCTACGCTAGAGATACGTTACATCAATGATGCAGCAGCATTTCTACAGGGAGAAATATTTGCCACCGGACGCCATAATGAAAAAAAGATCCTAGGTATCACCCTGGGTACTGGTCTCGGTAGTGCAATATGGCAGCAAGGAGATAAGGCCATAGACGCCGACTTATGGGATACCCCTTATAAAGAACGTATTTTTGAAGAATACCTCGTGACACGCTGGTTTACTCGCAGATTTGAAGAAATCGCTGGACACAAAGAAAACGGATTGAAAGAAATAATAGAAAAGCATAATACCTCCGACAGCTTTCACTTATTAATTGCTGAATACAGAGCGCACCTCTATCAGTTCCTTCAGTATTTTAGCAGCGTAGAATCGTGCAACGACTATATCATAGGAGGCAACATCGCAAAAGCTTGGGATATCATCAATCAGGATGATTATTTCAAGGATTTCAACATCTCTATCGGTATATATGAAGAAAAAGCAGCGCTTATAGGCGCCGCTTCTCAATTTGAATAATATCTAAAGGGCAATTGTGCCCTATAAAGTCAAAAAAAATCCTTTTTAAAACAAATCCGGGAATTGTTGTGGGTTGACATCATTCATAATCTGATATACAGATTCAATGATATCATCCACAGCAGGTTTGGTAAAATAGTCTCCATCAGATCCATATGGCGGACGATGAGCCTTCGCACTCAACGTCAATGGTTGACTATCCAGATGATAGTATCCCTTTTGTTCCTCCAGGATCTGCTGCAATATAAAAGCACTGGCCCCTCCAGGTACATCTTCATCAACCACCAATAGACGATTAGTCTTTTGCAAAGAGTTTGCGCACAGGTGCGTCCGATCAAATGGTTGCAAACACTGTATGTCAATAATTTCTATAGATATACCGATCTTATCTAATTCTAATGCCGCTTCTTGCACCAGTCTCAAAGTCGATCCATACGACACCACGGTAACATCAGTTCCCTCCCTCATAATTTCCGCAATTCCCAATGGCACCGTAAAATCTCCGACATTATCAGGCATCTTCTCTTTAAGACGATATCCATTCAGGCACTCTATCACCAAAGCAGGGTCATCCGATTTCAACAAAGTATTGTACATCCCTGCTGCTTGAGTCATATTACGAGGCACACAGATATGAATTCCACGTAAAGCACCCAGCAGTACTGTCATTGGCGAGCCTGAATGCCATATTCCCTCCAGACGATGTCCACGAGTACGTATGATCACAGGAGCTTTTTGCTGTCCTTTCGTACGATATCCCAACGTAGCCAGATCGTCACTTAGCACAGGCAGAGCATATATTAAGTAATCCAAATATTGAATCTCTGCGATCGGACGGAGCCCTCTGACAGCAAGACCTATACCTTTTCCTATGATGGTCGACTCACGGATTCCCGTATCAAAGACCCGCATATCACCAAATTTATCCTGCAAACCTGCAAACCCTTGGTTTACGTCACCGATCTTTCCTACATCTTCACCGAAAGCCAAGATTCGCTCGTCCTTCTTAAAATTAGCTTCAAAACAAGCATTCAGTACTTCCCGCCCATCGACTATAGCTGCATTTTCACCATAAGCAGCTTCGACAACATCAACATGCAGCGGACTATTGTCCGACTCCACATAAAGCGAACTGTTATATCTATCTTCGTTAAGCTTTTGCTTTTCCTTATACCAGATCAACAACGCCTGTTTCTGTGGAGAATCTTTAAAACGTAATTCTCGTAGCACCTGTCTTACCGTCGAATACACCTCTTTTAAAGATGACTCCGAAGAGCTGATCAAAGTTTTTAAAGGCAACTCGACTACCTCTTCATTGATTTCCGAAAGTAATGAAACAGCCTCTTCAAGTTCACTTTGCAACATCTTACGGTAATCGGACCAAGCTCGACGCTGCTCAATTCGTACAAAATCCTTCGCTTTGTCCTCTATTTCGGTCAATTCATCTTCTGTAGCTATACCTGCATCCAACATCCATTGGCGCATTTTCGTATTACAGTCATAATCGACCTCCCACTGTAACCGTTCTTTCGTTTTATATCGCTCGTGCGAACCCGAAGATGAATGTCCCTGCGGTTGTGTCAGTTCAGTAACATGTACTATACATGGAATATGTTCCTCACGAGCAATTTTTGCAACCTTCTCGTACGTCTCACAAAGACCTGCATAATCCCATCCCTTTACCTTAAAGATTTCAAATCCATTCCCATTTTCATCCCGTTGAAATCCTTTCAGCACCTCAGAAATATCTCCTTTTGTAGTCTGTACTTCATTAGGTACCGAAATACCGTAACCGTCATCCCAAATAGATATTACAGCAGGAATCTGATGCACACCAGCTGCATTTATCACTTCCCAAAACACCCCTTCAGAAGTAGCGGCATTTCCAATATTACAGAAAGCAACCTCATTACCATTCTTCGAAAAATACCCTAGATAAGATAGATCTTTATTATTCCGATACAACTTCGAAGCTAACCCGAGTCCCATCGTACGGGCCATCTGCCCACCAGTAGTTGATATATCAGAAAATGAATTCTTTAGTGCAGTTTGATCTTTCCAGTTACCCTCTTCATCCAACAGACTAGTTGAAAAGTGCGCGACCATCTGACGTCCACCCGACGATATGTCGGCTTCGATATCAGGATTTGCGTACAACTGGGAGAAAAAATTATAAAGCGTACTTATTCCCGATACAAAAGCAAATGTCTGATCTCTATAATAGCCAGAACGCCAATCCCCAGGTTCAAAAACCTTAGCCAACGCTATCTGAGCTAACTCTTTACCATCTCCAAAAATCCCAAACTTAGCTTTACCTGTCAGCACCTCTTTGCGCCCCAACAAACTCACTATTCTACTCTGCACCGCAAACTCATAATCCTTCTTAATAATTTGACGAAAATCATCAAAACTTAATTTAGAGTTCGATAAATCTACGGAGACTTTCAAATCTGTGTTCATCATTAATTTAATGTTCTGTTTCAACAAAAGTAGCAATTTTACTTCTTACAATATAAGTATTAATTTTATTAATCACTTTATCCCCACTGCCAGATAGACTTACACAAATGACATCATTACCTAGCCCTTAAGCCATAGCATTATAGATCCTATACACCTTTCCTCCCTAGCTTTCCATCTATCATCAATTAAACCTTATTATTGTATTAATTTAAAAGAGACTTTAGAATATACGTTATTATTATGTACTTTTAAACGCAACTTTAACGTAATAACACATACATTAATGACTTTAAAAAACAGTGTGGAAAGCGCCGAAAACGGTCTAGGGGACTTAGAAAAAACAGTACTCATCAATGCTTTGATTCAGACGCCAATTAATGAGCGTGATCAAAACTGGGTGGCAACTTTTTTAGAAAACATAGCTGAAGCAAATCTTAAGTTAGGTGCTCCGGAAGTAATAATAGCGAGCGACGGCTTTCCTTACGTACAGCTGGAAACAGTTAATGCGAATGAAAACTTTCAGGCCTTTGTTATCAACAAACAATTACCCACCTTATTGCTACAAGGTTTCGGTATAGTGATCAATGCGCAGAATACCCAACCAGATTGGATATTTACGTATGGTGATATTGCCAACTTCGAACTGAATGACACTTTCTACAGTGATGATAGCATCTTTTCCGTTCACAAAGAAAATGTAGTGATCGGCAGCGACGAAAAGATACTTATAGGCCAACCTTCCGACAATATCCTACCAAAATATATCCGTAAACAACTTAGAGAATTCTTACAACATGCAGGAGTAAACGTACCTAAGACCATGCTTATTGCCCGAAACTTTGAGGACGAAGCACAGGTCAAACAGGACTTAGTTTTCAATTTCACCCCTGCCCAATTCGCAAGCGAACAAGATTTTCAACAGATAGGAAATACTGTAGCTTGGTTTCTGCCTCGCCACTACTCCATCCTATTCATTGATGATATGGCCGTAGAAAATGGTTTTGAAGCAATTTAACACGCTGATAGACCTATTAAGTAAAAAAGGAAATCCAATACGGATAGTACAATAAGATAATACAACAAACTATAAAGAACTATGTACCTGTTCAATGTAAGAGTGTATGGGATATTAATTGACGCAAATGACCGCGTCTTAGTCAGTGATGAACGCACACAGAGCGTAGCATTCACAAAATTTCCCGGAGGAGGTCTAGAATACGGTGAAGGACTATTAGATGCCTTAAAGCGTGAGTTTATGGAGGAATGCAATCTAAAGATTGAAATCGTCCGCCATTTGTATACAACAGATTTTTACGAAAAATCAAGCTTTAACAATAGCCAGATCATATCCATATACTATTTAGTTAAAGCTGTGGATACGTTGAATGTACCGCTAAAAGATAAAGCGATGGATTTCAACAGTGATAACGTACTTGAAAAAGAAGAAGTATTCAGACTCGTTGATTGCAATCAATTATTGAGCAAGCATCTAACCTTTAAAACGGATCAGGTTGCCTGGGAGGTATACAAAAACACAAGCAATTTTCGCAATAGTTAACTTAAGGCACAATCATTTTTTATTTTCAAAAAAGCTTGATTATTCTAAAAATGATTTATAATTTTATAACAACGAAATCAGCCTCATTTTTACATGGAGTTGATTCTCAAACTTGAAGCTCCTTTTCTAGGCGCTCCATTTTATAGTTAGTGTGATTATAAGGCGATATCCCAAATATCGCCTTATTTATTGTTTATCAATAAAATTAAAATTAAGCTCAATAACTTGTATTTCGTCTAATTTTAACCAATAAAATAGGCCAATGCTACGACAACCAATCCTCCTAGTATAATCAGCCATTTTAGGCCTTTTCCACTGTCAGCCCCTTCATCGCTCTTGAACCTGTAGTCCCTTTTATACTTATCCATATTCATACTTACCTCCTTTTATATATCAATGATGCGAAAAATACACAAATTTCACAAATTATTCATGATGATAGGGTTCGCCTTTCATTATTGTAAATGCCCTGTAGACCTGCTCAACGAAAAACAGACGCACCATCTGATGCGAAAACGTGAGCTTAGACAATGACATTTGCGCATTAGCCCTCTCCCTGACTTTTGCAGCAAATCCATAAGGACCTCCAATCAAAAAGACAACGTGCTGCACACTCGTTATCATTTTTTGTTGTAGATAGTCCGCAAATTCCACTGATCTGAATTCTTTTCCCTTCTCATCCAATAAAACCACAAAATCTGTATTTGTCAGATTTTTCAGAAAGAATTCAGCTTCTTTATCCATCTGCTGCATTGCCGACATATTCTTTACATTTTTTACATCAGGCAGTATCGAAATATTAAATGTTATATAATGTTTAAGTCTTTTGAGGTATTTATCAATCCCTTCCTGAATAAACTTATCATCGGTCTTTCCGATACACAGCAAACTAATTTTCATATCGCAAAATTGCAAATTAATAGCCAATAAAAAAGCATCATCCTTTATTGAAATATTTCCAACAGTAAAAGGACCTATACCATTTAATCCCTAGACAAGAGAATTTCCTAAATATGCATAGTAAGAAAAATCTCCAATGACTAGACCAAGTAAAGCGATAATATCGAGAGTAATACTGGCTATAGACCATCTATATAGAAGCTTAAGCGGACTTAAGGCGACTTCAGGGGACTTCAGGGGACTTGACCAAACTATAGAAAGTCAGACATAAAATTCTCCCCCCGATTTTCATCCCTCTAAACGCAAAAAACCTCCATCTTTCGATGAAGGTTTTTCTGCGGAGAGCGAGGGATTCGAACCCCCGAACCTGTGACAGTTAACGGTTTTCAAGACCGCCGCATTCGACCACTCTGCCAGCTCTCCGCCACAAAAGTAGAAATTCTAGGTTGATTTGCAAAATTTATTTCAAAAAAACGCATCAGCAAACCAACAAACCCTGATTATTAACTTTTTACAAACTGTAATTCACCTTCAAACTTAACCTCTTCAGACACCATTACGCCTCCAGTTTCCAATGCAGCATTCCAAGTAAGACCAAATTCGGAACGATTGATTGCTCCCTTTACGGTATACCCTACTTTATCATTTCCCCATGGATCTTTTGCCATACCACCAAACTCTGCTTTGATTACGATAGGCTTTGTTATTCCTTTTACCGTCAAATCACCATGGATCTTGAACTCATCCTGGACATCCCCAACTACGGATGTTGAAACAAACGTAATATCTGGATATTTCTCTGAGTCAAAAAAATCTCCTCCTTTCAAATGTTGATCTCTTTGCTCATTTTTAGTATCAATTGAACTCGCATCAATCTTTACCGTAACCACTCCTTTTGAAATATCATCCGATTCACTATTAATAGATACTTCAAAGTTTTTAAACTGCCCCTTTACTGAAGAGATCATCATATGACGTACTTTAAACTCAATTTCACTGTGCGCCGTATCTAAATTCCATGTTGCCATAATACTATTTTTTATAACTTGTTAATATAATAAACTGTTTTTATCCTTATTTGTTCTTGATAATACAAAGGTAAATACAAGAAATAGCTCCATTCTTAACCTAGATTAAGATTTTAAAAAAATTATACAACTGTAGAGCAAGCAGTTATTATCTAAGGGATAAAAAAAAGAACAATAATTTTGTATTTCACATCCAAAAGCCTACTTTTGTTGCGTTGAAAGCGAGGCGCCCATAGCTCAGCTGGATAGAGCAACGGTTTTCTAAACCGTCGGTCTCAGGTTCGAATCCTGATGGGCGTACAGAATACTCTAGATTACTCTAGAGTATTTTTTTTTGCCATTATTTACCATTTTTTTTACTTATCTTGCAATACTTTAAAAATAACATAATGAACAAAGGCAAAATTAAATTTTTCAATGAAACTAAAGGATTTGGTTTTATTACTCCAGAAGATGGAAGTGCAGATGTATTCGTACACGTATCTGCTCTAAAAAACCAAGTATCTGAAGGTGACGTTGTAACTTTCGATACAGAAAGAACTCAAAGAGGTATCAATGCAGTTAACGTGCAATTAGCATAATATATTACAACAATACTTTCTTAAAAAGGATAGAACATTATGATCTATCCTTTTTTTTGTATAACAATCAACAACACTAGCCTACTTCAGTCTCAAGTAAATATGTTTAACATGTTTATGCCCTCCAGAATCCCGTTCGTCAATTTCAAACTTATTAATGTATTTGATTAAATCATACAATTTATTGAAACCATAATTTCGAGGATCAAAGTCAGGCTTTTTCTTAGAAATAAAGCTACCAAGGGACCCCAAGAAAGTCCAACCTGTTTCATCAGCCAGGTCATCCACACTGTTCACAATAAGCGTCACTGTCTTCTTGTCGACCTTATCTATAGCTTTCTCTGTCGGCTTCCCGTTTTCTTTTACAACAGACTTGACGGCTACCTTAACATCCTCTTCTTTCTCTACAGGCTTCAGAATCTCCAGATAAATAAACTTATTACAGGCTGCAATAAAAGGCTTCGGTGTCTTACGTTCGCCTAATCCAATGACCAACATCCCAGCTTCCCGAAGCCGTGTCGCTAACCGTGTAAAATCGCTATCACTGGACACGATACAGAAACCATTTACTTTTTCAGAATACAAGATATCCATAGCATCAATTATCAACGCACTGTCCGAGGAGTTCTTTCCTGTAGTATAACTATATTGTTGTATAGGCGTGATGGCATTATCCAACAGTACATTTTTCCATCCCGAAAGATGGGGCTTTGTCCAGTCCCCATATATACGTTTTACGGTAGGAGTACCACTTTTAGATATCTCTTCAAGCATCTCCTTAATATTCGCGTAAGGAACATTATCGGCATCTATCAGTACAGCGAGTTTATGGTCTTGCATACATCTTTCTATTTTATGTTTATACTATATTAGTAGCAAAACACATACCATTTAACTCCTCTTCTAGGCTAATATCGTATCCAACGATACATCTAATCCTACTTTCACTAAATCCATCGCGACCATTGTCCTAAAGTGCTTTATATTGTCATTACCGAAGAAAATCCTTCTCGTGAGCAACTCATAATCATGCATCGAAGGAACCACAATTATCAATACAAAATCAGCATCTCCTGTCACATAATAACATTGCTGAACTTCTGGTGTGGCTCTGAATATCGCTTTCGTTGTATCGATATACTCCGCTTTTTCACTTTCCATAATCACCTCAACAAATAACGTAATAGGCCTTCCTATCTTCTCTCTATTCACCACGCTGATATTGCGTTGTATAATCCCCTCTTCCTTCATTCGCTTCATCCGTCGCTGTACAGCAGCCGCAGACAGCCCGACCTGTTGTCCAATATCACGTTGTGGGGTAAAATTATCTTGCTGCAATATCTTCAAAATTGCAATATCCAGTTTATCCAATATTTCCATAATTACGTAACAAATGAAACAAAATTGCACAAATACACCCAAAATTAATTAAAAAACACCGTTAGTATAATCTATTTTTGTGCGACAACACAAAAACAAGAGCATATGCTCGACTTTTATCAACTATATGGCGACATCGACTAATTTTAAGGGATTTGTACTAGCGATCACAGCAGCTACGCTATGGGGAGTTTCTGGCACATTTGGACAATTTCTATTTGAGCAACGTGCTATCAATGTCGAGTGGCTTATTTCTGTCCGAATGCTATCTGCAGGTATACTTTTCTTGTTGTTTTCCATCTTAAAAAAGGAGAATATCGGAGCCATATGGAGAGAAAAAAAAGACAGGCACCAACTATTCGTATTCAGTATCCTCGGAATGCTGGCTGTGCAGTATACGTATTTTGCCGCTGTAAAACAATCTAATGCCGCCACCGCTACCGTTCTACAATACCTAGGCCCTATTTTCATTGCTATATATTTTGCAGTAAAAAACAGGCGACTGCCCGCACCAATAGAGTACCTTGCAATATTTCTGGCTGTACTCGGCACCTTTCTATTGGTTACACACGGTGATCCCAGCACATTGGCCATTTCCAACACTGCCCTTTTCCTAGGCATAGCCTCCGCCCTAGCGCTAGCTTTCTATACGATATATCCACTACGTCTACTCCATAGACATAATTCAGCTTTAGTGATTGGCTGGGCCATGCTCATCGGTGGGCTTATATTATCATTTTTCAAAGCACCCTGGGATGTAGAAGGCATCTGGGATACCTACACCTATTCCTACATCGCTTTTATCATTGTTTTAGGAACCCTTATTCCGTTTTATGCGTACCTCACTGCCGTCAAACAGATTGGCGCCCAAAAATCAAGCTTACTCGCCTCAGCAGAGCCGCTATCGGCAACTATCGTAGCTGTCTTGTGGCTCCAGATCCCTTTCTCGTTAATCGATTGGATCGGAAGCTTATGTATCGTGTCAACTATATTTTTATTGAGCCTAACAAAGTCCAACAGTTAACCCTGTTCTTCTGGTATTCATAAATCCATCCGCAACATGACCATATCCCGTAGCTGTACACCATTTTCAACGATAGGTTGTTCATAGTTGTGGATGAAGAAGTCTTTCTTTATCCCATATTTAACAAAACCATTACGCTCATAGAATCGGATCTGGTCTACACCACAGTCTGCCGTGCCAACAATAAGCTCTTCATAACCTTGCGATCGTGCTATTTGCACGATTTCCTTGATTAATAAAGTACCTATTCCCTTCCCTTGCAGTTCACTACATACAGCAATATTCTTTATTTCGAGTATGCTCTCATCTATCTGATACAAGCAAAATACGGCGAGTTCATCCATGCCATCCCTTAGCACGTATACATTACTATCAAAAACATACTTATCTATCGCATAGCGGGTCTCATCAGCTAGCAATAATAACGAATAAGGAAGTTGAGAATTAGCCTCCACAAGTTCCAAATAGTAGGCAGGATTTAAAGATTCAATATACATCGGACCACTTTAACTCAGTTAAACACCAAACTTACATAAATCAGTTCTAAATAAAACATAATTGCATTAAACTTCCCTTCAATCCTTCCTTTTTATAAAATTCTTTCCGTAGATTTGGGGCACATTAGCAAGCACAAAAGCTAAATACTATTTTGAGACTTTTTTGTACATACATTCTACTAGCTGCGCTGACACTGCAATCTTTCTATCGCAGTATCATGGCTATGGAATATCAGATACACCTACCGGAGTACCTGGCCAAATGTATTAACAAAGACCGTCCTCAATTGCATTGTAATGGCCAATGTGTACTCATGAAAAAAATAAGAGAGAAAGAAAAACAAGAAACCAAAAAGAATCTTGTCGTGTATGAATACAGTGCACTTTACGTACACAAAGACTACACGGTTTTTCAATCTCAGCCCCAAGCTGAGGAACATCCACAAAACGCCTTCTCACCTTATTTGACTAACTACGCTTTTACATACCGTACTTCGGTATTCCGTCCTCCGATTGCTTAATCGAACCTTTCTTTCCAGGTAATACTGTTTTCATGTAGGCCATGCTGGCATTACGCGACCATGTACTTATGTTGCTCTTGCAACAGGTACCTGACCTGTGTTAAAACAACAGCAAGCCTCACATTGTAGCCGTATATATACCTGATTCCAAAATTATCTATTAAAGCTTCCGTATCCGTTGAATGGCACCTCTATAACGGTCTGTACAACAATCCGGAAAGAAAAAAATGATTAAAAATATTCTAATGGAAAAAATTATACTTTTTCTAACAGTGCTTTGCTATGCCCTTACCTCATGTACTAAAGAGAAAACAGACTATGAGGCAGAGATAAACACCATCATTCCCGAACGGACTCAATTCGAGGAGGTCGCCACCATTCAAAACGGCCCCTACACCCTTCGTATCGAGGCATTGGGAGGTAAACTATACAAAGGTTACAACGAGGTTCGTCTCAAGATTAGCAGTCAGGGACAACCTCGAGTATCCGAAGCGACACTCCTTCCGATCCAAACCGGCCTAGACGAGCAAACAGCCACCTGCCCACATCTTCATCAGCTCACGTACAAAGCCGACAACGACTACTTCGAAGGCTATATCGTATTTACAGACGAAAGCAGCGAAATGGCACGCTGGGACCTCCAATTTGGCTTTATAGCAAACAAGCAACAACACAACAGCATACAGCACGTAACGGTACAGAAACAAAGCAACAAAAACCTGAATATGATCAGCTTTATAGGTAGCGATGGAGAGCAGTATATTATTGCACTCGTAGCACCACAGAAGCCCAAAGTAGCCGAGAATGACCTTGTTGCAGGCATATACAAACTTAATAAACCCACTACTGGTTCCACACTGGCTTTCTACAGCCAAGCAGAGGGCTACACCCTAGAATTAGACCCCAGAATGCCAGAACCATCCATGGGCAATCACTCTTCTCCTAATAATAAAGACCTACTGCCAGGCGCAGACGGACTATACCACGGTGTGGTCAATTATACCATGACCGGCAATTGGACCTTAAACTTCATTCTCCTTAACCAGCAGGGGCGCATCATCAAAGGTACCGTAGTGCCCGACGATTTTACTCCAGGCGTAGCAGGTGTAAAAAGCGAACTACATATTGACATCTTATTCTAAAACTATGAAGTGGATATATATTGTTATAACCGTCTTATTAAGCATACCCAACCTCTATGCTCAAAGTACAATTGTACAAAAAGACACAACCAAAGTATTGCAAGAAGTCAACGTAAGTGCAAAGGGCAAGAAGAAGATAAAAACAGATACGAAGCTTGCCGTTTCCGTAGACGAATTTCTCGCGTCTTCACAAAGCATCAGCTTTATCAAACGGGGTGCTTACGCCTGGGAACCTATGCTCAATAACATGAGCTCTGAGCGCTCCTCTGTCACGATAGACGGCATGCACGTATTCGGAGCCTGTACCGACAAAATGGACCCGATCACCTCCTATGTAGAGACCAATAATTTATCAACCGTAGCAATCAAATCTGGGCAAGAAGGCAATCTACATGGAGCTACTGTAGCAGGAAGCATCGACCTGCAACGCAAGAACACCGCATTCGGCCTTGACAAAAAGATGAGTGGCAACTATCAAACTGGGTTCGAGTTCAACAACAAACAATACTTCAACCTCGCCGACCTCTCCTATTCCGGGCAGAAGTTTGCTGCCGATGGTAGCATCTCCTTTCGTAATGCTAAAAACTATTATGACGGTAATAATAAAGAAGTAAAGCATTCTCAGTTCAACAAATTCAACAGCTCCTTAGGTTTAGCTTTTAAAACAGGAGAGCGTTCTGCATTGCGTGTCGATGCTATTTATGACAAGGCTAAGGACGTAGGCTTTCCCGCTCTACCTATGGATTTGTGGCTATCACGCGCACTGATTACCTCGGCATCTTACAAACAGCTTTTTGAAGAAAGCCTAGTGCAGTTCTGGGATACCAAAATCTACTATAATGCCATCGAGCACTATATGGATGATACAACACGCCCTGAAAATCTAGTGCATATGGATATGCCCGGTTGGAGCACCACTTATGGTCTATTATCAAAAATAGCGCTTCAACGAGGAGATTATAGCTCCGAAATACAGCTCAATGCCTACGACAACCTCTCTATTGCCGAAATGCGTATGTATCCGCAGGATCGTAGCAACAGAACCATGTTTGCCTACAGCTGGCCATGGGTTACCACCCGTTTTGCTGGCCTTTCCAATAATAACTCATGGAATCTTTCAGCACGCAGCCATATCATAGTCGGAGGTTCTCTCGGTGTCAATTACAACTACTCCAAGTATGTCGAGTTCAACTGGATATTCCACCCGGGCGCTCCACAAGAAAAAACAAGACTATTACCGGGGCTACATGGCAGTTACCACATGAGTATAGACCGTTTCGATTTCAGCGCTGGTGTAGGTTACGGTCATCGGGCACCTTCCATATCCGAAGCATACGGTTATTACATCTATAATAGCTTTGACCGCTACGATTACATCGGAAATCCAAACCTTAAGAATGAAGTATCGTACGAAACCAACGCCAGCATAGGTTACAAAACAGATCGCTTGGGTATACAGGCCAAAGTGAACTACTTCTATATTCAGGGTTATATCGTAGGCAAGATACTAAGCATGGGTAGCCCCATGAACTACCAGTCCGTGGGCGTCAAGGGATATACAGCGCTAGATCATGCCAATATCTTCAACCTGGCCTTGAGCGGCCACTACGATATCCTTCCCACTCTTCACTGGAAAGGCTCCCTCACCTACGCTCGTGCTACTGATGGCCGCGGAGGCAACCTACCTTTTATCCGCCCATTGAGCTACCAATCTAGTTTACAATATCAACACAAACAATTTGGTATACAAACCTCTATAAACGGAGATGCCATACAACGTGATTATAGCCCGGAGTACGGTGAAGATAAAACACCGGCCTACCAGATCTGGAATCTATCGGCAGACTACAGCCTACCGATACGCAAAGTCAACCTGACCTTGCAGGCCGGAGCAGAGAATATATTGAACGCTTACTACAGCACCTACGCCGATTGGGGCAACATCCCAAGAATGGGTAGAAACATATTTACATCCTTAAAATGCAATTTTTAAAAACAAACTAAAATAAATAACAAATGAAAAACTTAACAAACATCCTATTCGCATCGGCACTAGCTGTAGCATTGACTTCTTGTGAAAAAAGCGAACCAGCTGCAAACAATGTAACCTTGCATTTCAACAACACCTTCAAGGACAAAACCATTGTTCTTGGCGACGCCAATTCTACTCAGGCTACGATCAATACATCAGCTAATGGACAGACACATCAGTTCTCCGAACTAAAGTATGTCATTAGCAATATTCGTTTAGTAAAAACAGATGGACAAGAGGTTCCCTACAACATCAATGATCTAGACAAAGGTGCTACTGTCATCGATCATTCTAAGGCAGCTACCCTAGATTATGTATTATCCAATATACCTACGGGAGACTACAAGCAGTTGAAATTTGGGCTAGGTATCAAACAAGAGATAAATACACTAGATGAAGTTCGATTTCCTAAATTTTATGCCACAGCGAGCGCCAATGACACCAAAATGATGTGGGAATGGGGCACTGGCTACCGATTCACCAAGATTGAAGGATTTTATGGTTCAGATAAGAAGCCTCTTTCTATCCATACCGGCAGTACCCTCGACGGGAAAAGAGAAGATCCTTCAACCTATATACCAGGTGTAAATGCCTATAGAGATATTACACTTTCTCTTTCCGAAACAGCTGTAGTGGGCAAAGGGTCACCTATGATCACTATCAAAGCAGACTTTGACAAATTGCTGAGCGGAAAGACGAACACAATCACCTTAACTTCTGGTCGCGGACCTAATGACAATGCAACCCCCAACATCCATACTGCGGATCAAATGGTCAAATTTGTTGATAATCTAGGTGGCAATAGTAAGAATGACAACTCGGGTATGTTCTCCGTCGTCAGTGTAAAAAACTAAATCACACAAATACCTCGGGTCGCCTATAGTACCTGTAGCGCGGCCCAATTTTATGCTTTAGCTTATGAAACCAACGATCAGCATTCTCTTTCTATCCTTGATTGTATTTGCATTGGCCTGTAGCCGCGAAGACGCAGAAGAGAACCTCAACATCGATAATCCCGAAATACAGCTCGCTATCCCTCTGGACTTCCCTTCATTGAACGAGGCGGTACACCGCAATCCACCTACCCTATACGGCGTCGAACTAGGCAAAAAGCTATTTCACGAAAAAAAGCTAAGCGGTAACAACACCATTTCCTGTGCCAGCTGCCATCAGCAGGCAAATGCCTTTGCCGACAGTCATCCACAAGCCATAGGTATTTATGGCCGTGTAGGTCTACGCAACACCCCACCCCTACAGAACCTCGCTTTTATAAAACACTACAATTGGGATGGCAACAAGCGTGAATTAGAGAAGCAACCCTTGGTACCCATCATTACCCACGAAGAGATGAATTCATCTATATTAGAGGCCATAGGAAAAATCAGCAAAGACCAAGCCTACCAGATACTATTCCGCCAAGCCTTTGGTGATAGTGAAATCACCCCCGATAGAATATATAAAAGTATCGCCCAATACGAATACACGCTACTATCGATCAATAGCAAATACGACAAGATAAAGCGCAACGAAGGCCTGCAATTTAGCGTCATTGAAGCGCGCGGTTATCAGCTATTCAAAAGCAAATGTGCCAGCTGCCACAGCGGCGAGCTCTTTACCGATCAAAGCTTTAGAAATATAGGATTCCCTCTAAATCCCAGCACGGAAGAAGCAGGGCGAGGACGGGTAACTGGTATTCCTGCAGACTATATGAGCTTTCGCGTACCTTCACTACGCAATATTGCATACACAGCACCTTATGGCAGCTTTGGTCAGTTCAAGACACTCCAAGCTGTATTAGATTATATGGCCGAAGACGTATTAGAGGCAGATAATCTAGATCCCATATTAAAAGCCAACGGTAATAGAATACCTATGACAGCGCAAGAGAAATCCGACATCATCGCCTTCCTACATACGTTGAGCGACGAGTCCTTTATAACGCCTCAGTAGCCTATTCTACTTTTTTAGAACACAACTTCACTTTATTGCTCAATAAGATGTAAATTGTGCTGCTGTTATCGCCATTTGGGGTGATAATAAGAACATAAAAGGGTAAAATGAGCACAGAACACAATTATCTGGCGGTGAACCGCCAGTCTTGGAACAACAGAACCGAGACACACCTAAAATCCGATTTCTACGATATGGAGGGCTTCTTGAAAGGAAACACCTCATTGAATAGCATCGAGCTAGACTTATTGGGTGACCTAAACGGAAAATCCATCCTGCACTTACAATGTCATTTTGGACAGGATAGCATCTCACTGAGCCGGCTGGGCGCAATGGTAACGGGGGTAGATCTATCCGACAAAGCCATAGACAGCGCACGCCAAATAGCACAGCAGACTAATGCCGATGCCAAATTTGTCTGTTGCGATATCTATGACCTTCCGAATCATCTAGATGAAACATTCGACATCGTATATACCAGTTATGGTACCATAGGCTGGCTCCCCGACCTAGACAAATGGGCCAAAGTCATTTCTAAATTCCTAAAGCCGGGAGGTAAATTCATCTTCGTCGAATTTCATCCTGTCATATGGATGTTTGATGACAACTTTGATAAAATTGGTTACCGATATTTCAACTCTGGACCTATTATCGAGTCAGAGGAAGGCACATATGCCGACAAGGAAGCCAATATCAGCCAGGACTACGTCTGCTGGAACCACGGACTGGGCGAAGTACTGAACAGCCTGATCAACAATGGTCTCGAATTAAAATCATTTAATGAATTTGATTACTCTCCTTACGATTGTTTCAACAAGACCATTGAGTTTGAGCCCAAGAAATACAGGATAACCCATCTGGACGACAAAATCCCAATGGTATATGCCTTGGTAGCCGAGAAAAAATAACCCGATCATTAGGGGGATATAAAAAGAGAGGGCTTTCGATATACCAAAAGCCCTCTCTTTTTGTATATTACAATACTTTTGCTATTTGGACAATCTAAAACCGATCAGTACAAAAGGTATCGTACCTACCATCACTAAAGCTGTGGTAAGTAATGCGGTACTGGAGAACAAAGACACAATACCACTTGCCAAAAAACACGTACCCAACTGTAAGGCATTCTGTAGTGCCGATGCTTTACCCAAGCTATTAGGAAAAAGCTTCATCGCCTGCGCCACGACAATAGGATAACAGGCGCCATTGGCCAGTGCCATCAAACAGAATGGTACCAATAACCACGCAAGTGTAGGTGTCATAGCCATCGTAACAGCCAATACCCCAATTACCGCAACAGCATAAAGAACCAACAGGAAAGGCAGAATACGTCTTCCTTCTATCTTATCCGACAGTGCCCTATAGCCATATCCACCCAACATAAAAGCGATAGTCTGCGGTACAAAACTAAAACCTATCTGCCCTTCGGTATAACCTAATTCTTTCAAAAAGAATGGAGATCCAGTAAGCCACGCAAAGAATGCACCCGAACAAACAGCATAGATCATCACATTTCCTACATAGGTTTTCGATTGCAACATCTGTATATAAGACTCCCCTTTTTTCTTCGTTTGGTCACCATAAGCAGGTCTTCCTGACTTTAATGTAAACGTATAAGCCATCAATGGTAAAGCAATAATAGCCAAAACAATAAAAATAGAGCGCCAGCTAAAATGATCCAATAAAAAAACTCCTAATAAAGGCGCCAACGCAGGAGATAGAGCCACCAAAGGCATAATAGTCGCAAACACCTTATTGGTCTTCTCGGCAGGATAGTACTCGATTACCAACGCCTGCCAGCTTACCGCAGCCGCACATACCCCTATCGCCTGGACCAACCGCAATACCATCAGTAAAGTCACATCACCAGTAAAAGATATCGCAAGTGAAGCCAATGTAAATATTCCCAACCCCATCAGTATTGATTGTGGCCTGCCAATTTTATCTGCCAGCGGCCCCCAAAGCAACTGCGCTATTGCATACCCCGCCAAAAACAACGTCAAACTGGCACCAATACTATTCTTAGTCGTATCCAAATCAATACGCATTTTATCGAATGCAGGCAGATACATGTCTGTCGCCAAAAAACCTATTACACTCAACCCCGCCAGGTACACCAAAAACAGGAAATTGTTTTTCTCTTTATTCACCATGTATACTATTCATTTTTAATCAAGCTGCAAAGGTAACACAAAAGAGCATCGCAGTCTCCATTTTTCGACCATTTTGACGTTAAGACAACCAAGTATCAAAAATAAAAACAAAAAACGCCACCCCAAAAAAGGAGTGGCGTTTCAAATAAAGTTTAACGATCTCGACTAATTGAACGGCAGGACATACCCTGCAGCAATAGTAAAGAATGTGTTATGCAGCTTGATGGGTAGATGGTCCGTGGGCGCATCAATAACATTGTTCACGCCATAGTTAAACACCCCACGTACCTGCCATGTTGGGTTTATCGCATAGACACCTCCTACATGAACACCAATATCCGTCTTGTTCACTAACTTAGACACGTCAAATGTAGCGCTTGATATCTCAATCTTAGTCGTCGTCGGATCTCCCAGACGTACATACGCATTGTGCACACCTCCTTCAAAAGAGCGGTGCAATGCACGAGCGATTGAAAAGCCACCGAAGAGCGACCATTTTTGATTCAGCTCATAGTGAGCAGACACCGGCAACTCGAGGTACAAATTATTGAAGGAAGATGCTACAGAACCTGTAAAGTAACCTATAAATCCAGGTATCGGTTGATTTTCAAACTCGATCATCGCTTTAAAATTCTCCGCAAAGGCCCTTGTCTTCATCCCTTTATTGACGAGATTCAAGCCCGAAGAAATCATAAGCTTGTCGTTAACCTTATAAAAAGGCACTTCGACACCTATCGAAAATGGATTCACAGGACGATAACTCTCTACCTCACGGATTTCTTGTGGTATAGAGGCCGGTGTCACACCACCGATATGCACCCCAGCATGTATGATCACGCGGTCTATCCCTACCTGCGCGTACGTCGATACAGCCCCCATACAACCTATTAATAGCAATACTATATATCTCATCATTTGATCGTAATCTTAATATCATCCACCAATAACACACTTCCTACAGCGCCCTGAAAGATATCACCATTCTTACTCGAGCTCAACACAATAGCTAACTTATACTTCCCTCCAGCAAATCCTTCCACCTGAGGCACCTTAAGGTACTTAAACGGAATATCGAAACTCTTAAAATCTTTCGAATCAGTCGCTATACCATCGTACAATATTGCCGTCGCAACAATACTCTTCTCTGTCTGCAGATTTGTCCCATCCAGATAGTCCACTCTAGTTCTAGACTTCAGTTCGTCCGCATCATAAAGCACGGCTACCAACGAACAAGTATCTTTCACATTAGGCATCGGTGCACTATTGTGGTCTATAACCTGTTTACCTGGTGTGTAGTGGTAGAATCCTGAAAACGATACAGGTGCCCCTTCTATAGGTCGTCCAAAATGTGTAGAGTTTAACGGGTCGCCCATCACATTCCCCGAATCAAATTCGCCGATGAATATATTACCTGCAGCAATTGGCTTCTTCGCTCCCGCTCCAAAAGTACCCGTAGATTTTGTTTCCAATTTTACAGCTGTCTCTCCACTGTGTGCTGTGGTACTAAACTGCATGGGGTAAAGACCAGGTTGTTTTTTGGCAATCGGCGATATACTAAATACGAAACCCGCATTTCCCGAGTCCCAGGTATCTTGCCTGCGTTCGTCGCGCAGCCCAAAGAACTCGGTGTACTTATTCTTATCGTGGATTGTGTAATGCTCAAAATTATACTCCAACGGCATAAAAGTAACGCGTTCATCGGTCATCGTGACAGTATATTTCTTACTGAATTCTCCATTTTCGGAAGTCACGGTATAAATCACCGGTTCTGTAAAATTCTGTACCGAACCACTTGCAGGCACACTTGTCGCACCCCGACTCAATCCAAATGTAAACGCATAAGCCTTTACATCCACTTTTTCATCGTTTGCAAATAGCTTGACCTCATTATTAGTGATTACCGGTTCGGCGAAAAAGTCACCCTCTTTAGATACTACGGATAGAATATCTGCTTCAATATTGGGCAGCGCTTTCTTGATACAACCTGTAAACAGGGATGGTGTCAAGAGCAACAGCATACCGACCAACGGCCGAAACAGATGTGAAAATGATTTAATGATCATTTGACTGTGCTAATAATTATGTTATAAGATGAACGATTCCTGATTAGATACCAACAAATTGGAAAGGCTTCGCTGCTTTAAAATTAGCATTAGACAATCCATTGAATGTCGAGAACTCTTTCAAGTCTAACATCATAGTCTTAGCTCCCTCAGCCAGATTAAATTTCTTAAGATCTACCCAAAATGTATTAGGCGTAAGCACTGTTTCAAAATAGTAGACCTTGTTTTTCTGATCTGCTACAGATCTCCAACGTGTAGATGATATATTAGGCTCTGCTTCAGAACTTATCCCGAATGGAACTGAACAGTTACGTATCACAGAAAACACACTCGCCACCGAGATACGCGTATCTTCAGTCTGTGGAATAGCATTAATATAATAAGAAGCCCGTACAAAACGATCTGCTGCACGATTAGTACCTGGCAACATTGCAGTTCCCGGTACCCCTTCCCAATACTTGTTCAAAGCCAACTGATCACCAAAAACCGGAGAGTTGGTCATCACGGTGTAGGTCGGGCTATGGTGTATCACCAATTTACCGTTGATATATTCTAGAATAGCGTTATCACCTGTTGCATCCGAGATAGACAAGTGCAGCGTCGTGAACTTTTGCGTCCCTGGGATATAATCACTCACCACAACAAACGACTCTTTCCCTAGATCAAGTACCGCTTCTTGCACTGTAGCATAATTATCTAATACATACTGCGCCCAAGCCGATATAGTCAATCCTTGCTTAGTTCCGGCTGGATTAAATTTCGCATATTCAGACTCGACCAACCAAAGTACATTGGCGACCAAACCTTTTTCGTTCAAACCATCTGTGGTCGCTATATCCCAAGCCGATGCGATTACCGAACCATACTTAGACTTCCATTTTACAGACTGTGGTCCAACTTGACCGTTACGTTCTAAGCCGCGTGGAAATACCCATAGATTAGCAGCAATATCATCCTTCCAGTCCATACTACGTGCTGTAATGATATTACCGTTTGGTCCCTTGTAAACTACGCGTGTACAAGCCCAGGCTTGGGCGCCCAATAAAGCGCAAACCGTCAATAGTGATGCGAATACTTTCTTCATATGTAAATCATTTTGTGACCCACCTACTAGTGGATCGGTTTGTTTTCAATGGTAACTTCTTTTTTAGAAAAATGTGATACCGCTAAACGCAACGATATCCCTTAACTACGACCAAAACTCATAGTCAACTTTCCAAGGCTAAATTAGTATTTTAATCGCATAGCCCATCGTTATTTTTCTACATTTTTAGAAGTATTTTTTATTATTAAGCAAAGTACCTAGCAAATACAGCATAGATTCTGGGATGAATCATCCTACACTATAAAAGGAAAGCCCGAATAAATTCGGGCTTTCCTTTTATAGTGTATTAACCTTTCTGTATATCAACTAGGATTTTCACCTCCGTCGGATCATTCACCAAAGCTTCAAATCCTTTTGCAACGATGTCATCTAGACCTATCTTACTCGTTACAAGCTTTTCCACAGGCATACGTCCACTATCGATAAGTGCAATGACATGTGGGAAAATATTACGATAAGCAATGATTCCTTTTATTGTAATCTCTCGAAGCACCTGCTCCAGGGCATTCGTACTCACGGGCTTTCCAAACAAGGCCACTAAAACTGCCGTACCACCATTTCTTAAACTCTCTATGCCATTAGTGTACGATGCTTGTACCCCGGCACAATCTAGAAAGACATCTACTCCCAATCCTGTAATAGCCTTTACCTTTTGTGGTATCCCATCCTCTTTCGCATTTATAATATGGGTAGCGCCAATAGCTTTTGCTTTCTCCAAACGCTTATCTGCGATATCCGTCACAATTACCGTGGTAGCCCCTGCTGCAAGAGCAGCTTGTACACAGAGCAATCCTATAGGACCAGCTCCAGACACCAACACTGTTTCCCCTATTTTAAGGCCACTTTGCAGCACCGCATATACCGCTACAGCAGCAGGCTCCACGAGTGCTCCTTTTTCAAAAGACATACTATCAGGTATCTTATGTACCATATAATCTTCAACCACCACATAGGACGCGAACCCTCCATTGCTAGAAAGGCCTATAAATCCAAGCGGTTCAGACAGATTGTATTCTCCATTCGGGATAAAAGGACTATCAAAGTTTTTGAAAAGAGGCTCTACAACTACACGGTCACCGGCTTTCAGGTGATGTACGCCCTCTCCAACAGATTCTACCACACCCGAAAACTCATGTCCTAGCGTAGTTACTCCCTGATGCCCATTCAATGGGTACGGTTGATCTACCGGAATCAACTGTGGTCCATGCACATATTCATGCAAATCAGAACCACAGATACCTGCAAACTGAACTGCTATCTTAACCTGCCCAGCTTTAGGTTCTGGAATAGTTGTAGACTCTACCCTAATGTCTTTTGCAGCATACCAGCGTGCTGCTTTCATTGTATTAGCCATATCTTTATCTATTTTATGGTGTTTATATAAAGGTATTGAGAAATAATCCGCTATGCCATGACCTGCTCCACAGAAATAAATGATTTTTATCACCTATTTCTCAAGGTCTGTCACTTGTCAAATTGCGCTATCTCTACCTACTATACAAACACTGCGCCCTGGCTTTTGTTCTTAGTAGAACTAGGCATTCCATTTCTCCTGAAGCAATCCCTCCAAAAGAGCGATTTCGGTTGCATACATCGTCTTTTTTCGTGTTCCAAAATATAATGTATTCTCCAACGGTACTACCCCCTCCCACACTAACTTTATCCTACCACTAGCAATAGCCTCTAAACACAAAAAATCAGGAACTACAGAAAACCCCGTCCCTCCATTCAGACAACGAATAATAGAACTAATATTCGGTACTATATAATTAGGACTAAAGTCGGGGTGCTCTTTAAAGTGCGTCAACCAAAAGTTTTTCAAATGTTCCATGTCCGCCGCTGTGCTATACCACAGCTGACTTTTTAAAACCTTATTTGCCTTCTTTATTTCCTTTTTGGCTAATAACCCTTCTATCTCCTTCGTGTCCGTTTCACTACCAGCTATAAGCACCAATCGTTCTTTTGAAAAAGCATTGTACTCTAAATTTTGCTGATTTCCTTTATGTGGAGTAATAATTAAATCCAACAATCCATTGTCTAGATCCTGCGTCATTTGCGGATACTCACCAAATTTGATAATTAAATTAAATGGTAATTTAGCAATATGTTCCTCCAAGGTATATTGAAAAGTCTCAAAGCACATCCCAACACTAATTGTTGCACGTTCCTCCTGAGAGCGCTTATGAAAATGCTGCTCGGCAAGCTCCAGCTTATTCAAGGGTTCTAGTACGAAATTGTATAATATCTTACCCTTTTCTGTAGGCACCATCTTTCTTGCCGAGCGATCAAACAATTTATACCCAACATACGCTTCCAGAGAGTTAAGGTGCAAACTTACTCCGGGTTGTGAAATAAACAACTCCTGAGCGGCGGCTGACAGCGTACCCTCCTCATATATCGCTCTAAATGTTCTAATCCATTCTAAATTCCAACGCATGATATATAATTTATATAATACAAAGGTAGCACTTTAATCATTAAAGACCGGAAACAACTATAATTAATATTATACATACATATAATATAAGTTATTTTAATGATAAATCATTTTGATTGAACTTTGTGGCATCGATAATTAAAACGATAAGAAATGAAAAAGATATTTATTATAAACGGAGGACAGACATTTGCACACTCAGGTGGTCTATTCAATAATACACTTACTATGTGGACACAAGATACGCTACAATCATTGGGGCATGAAGTTCGCATTACGAATATCAATACTCCTTATATTCCAGAGGAAGAAGCAGAAAACTACAAATGGGCCGATACAATTATCTATCATACCCCGATTTGGTGGTTTCAGGTCCCCAACGGGCTAAAGAAGTACATTGACGAAGTATTCACTGCAGGTCATAATAACGGTATCTATGCCAATGATGGCAGAAGTCGGAAAAACCCGGAAATCGACTATGGCACTGGAGGCCTGATGCACGGCAAGTACTATATGGTTACCAGTTCTTGGAACGCTCCTAAAACCGCCTTTACCTTACCTGGAGAGTTTTTTGACGAACACACGGAGGACGAAGGGGTATTATTTGGATTCCATAAAATGAATCAGTTCATCGGATTGAAAAAGATCAATGGCTTTCATTTTCACGATCTAGAAAAGAACTGTACAGCAGAAAGATTAGCAAACTATCACAGTGAATATATAGAACATTTACAGAACGAATTTACCGATAAAAAAGCCTATCAAACTCCACTCTCACGACTTCAAACAACAAGTAATTAATCATGAATATATACATTACCGCTATCATAGAAGCTAAGTCAACGCAGCGCCAATACGTACAAAACGTACTTCAGCATATGGTCAGAGAAACAAAAAAAGAAGAAGCTTGCTTACAGTATGATTTACATCAAGACAATTCGGATCCAAACCTATTTATATTTTACGAAATCTGGCGGGACCAACAGGGATTGGTCAGACATAATCAGCAGCCTTATATTAAAGAATTTGGCACACTCGTTGATTCCAAACTACAGAAACGCCCCAGTATATATAACACAGAAAATTTAATAAAATGGAATACAGAAAATTAGGAAATACAGATTTAAATCTATCAGTCATTACCTATGGAGCGTTTGCCATTGGCGGCAACATGTGGGGTGGTAATGAACAAAAAGACTCTATCAACTCTGTCAGAGCATCTATAGACCATGGAGTGACCACATTAGACACAGCACCTTTTTACGGATTTGGTTTAAGCGAAGAAATGATAGGACAAGCTATCAAAGGATATGACAGAAGTAAAATTCAACTATTAACCAAATTTGGTTTAGTATGGGATGGTAGCAACAAAGGCCATGGAGAACATTTTTTTGATGCCGAAGAAGCTGGTAAAGCCATTCCAGTATATAAATACACTTCTAAAGCCAATGTCATCAAAGAAGTAGAAGAAAGCTTAACCCGCTTACAGACAGACTATATTGACTTACTACAAGTCCACTGGCCAGACAACAGTACGCCCATTGCAGAAACCATGGAAGCTTTAGAGATATTGATCCAGCAGGGAAAAATACGAGCTGCAGGAGTCAGCAACTACAGTGTAGACCAAGTAAAAGAAGCCCGTCAAACTTTAGATATCGTAAGCAATCAAGTCGGTTACAGCATGCTAAATAGAACGATAGAACATGACCTAGTGCCCTACGCACTGGAAAACAACTTGGGTATCATCGTGTACAGTCCAATGGAAAGAGGTCTATTAACCGGCAAATACTTCAAAGAAGGGCAACTAAAAAACAATGACCACAGAAATGGATACTTCCAACAGTTCGATCTAAAAAAAGTCGAAGCCTTCTTAGCGACACTCACTCCATTAGCCCATGATAAAGGAGTTAGCTTAGCACAGCTGGTATTAAGATGGACAAGTTTACAGCCTGCAATCAGCATCGTCCTGGCCGGTTCTAGAAACGCTGAGCAAGCAATAATCAATGCGAAATCCATGGATATTAGCATTTTTCCTGACGAAATGAGCTTTATCAATCTAGCATTGGCAAAAATCTAATTAAAGAGCACTTAGTAGGAGCAATCAGCAGCTCCTTTGTCAGCACCACTTCATTCAAGTTGTGCTGACTTTTTATATACAGAACACCTATTGCCTTATATCTTGGCATCTTTTTATACAAAAATACGTCACCTGTCAACTACTTGGTGTAAGTTTGCAACTCAATTTTTAAGAAATGCCCTATCAAACTGTATTTACCGAATTCTGTGAACACGTAAAAGAGAGTATTAGTCAAGGAACATTTGCCAAATTAACTTTGGCTAAAACAATAGGCAATACCGAGCTTAAGAATATATACGTACGACTTCATATTTTAGAATCTGGAGGCTACAATTTTGCTTTAACATTCCGCTATAATAGCCATGAGAGCGAACATTTTCACAGCGCTGACGAAGTCTTTACGGTCTTAAGTACCTATATTAAAAATCCATTCACCAACGCATTGCTCTTCACGACAGAAATGGACCTTACATTTAAGGTTAACAAAAAGAGCGCAGGAAGCCTCGTCGAGCAGGCACCTACATTCAAACATGCTTCACCTCCCATGCTAGAGATGATAAAAAGAGGTATTATACAGCTTTAAGACACTCAGACTTATTTTCTGTTAGTTAGAGTCGATATCGAAATCATGTTCTTCGGCGAAGGCCTTCCATTTTTGAAATTTCTTTTCATTTTTAAAAGTTAGGTCTTCGCCATAATAATAAACCAAGCGCTGAGTCGCATATTCGTAATTCGCATAAGCATTCGCCTGTTCGTAGTACTTAATAGCCTTCTTCAAATCCGATTTCACACCCATACCATGTTCATAGATAATACCATAGTAAATACCTGAATACGACTTATCATAATCTTTCTTTAAGTAAGTCAACAAGCTATCATAATCCCGTTGCTGATAAAAAATCTCAGATATTTTATCATAATTATAGTACCGTAGCTTCTCTGCCTTCTGATAAAAGTCCAAGGCCAAATCATAGTTTTGCCGGATATGCTCTCCAAAATAGTATAAATCCCCTAGATTGCTAAGTGCCATTCCATCCCCCAATTCTGCAGCTCTTTCATAGGCTTGAATCGCTTTTTTCATATTAAAGGAATAGCCTATTCCATTGTGATACAAAGCACCAATATTATTCCAGGCTACAGCGTGATTTTGCTGCGTCGCTTTTTCATAATAGAAAATTCCCTTCTGCGGATCGAATAGTGGCTCTATATTGGGATCCGTACACAATAATCCCATTTCCACCCAACTATCTATATCGTCCTTTTGAGCTGCCAACTCAAATAGACGAAACGCTTCTTCATAATTTCTATCTTCTTTTGCTTCAAAAGCCATTTTTTTTATGGTCTCGATAGCCATATATTGCTCGGGATTATGACCGACTTGATCTTTCCAGCGGTTATAAAAGCTAACGAAGTATTCTAAATCTTTACCCCGAAAAGAATACCGATCCAGATAAATCGCACCATACTCAGTAGTCTCAACCTGATGAATACTTTTATCCTCATCCATCCTAAACATTTTGTCGCCCCGATATAGAAATAACATCCCTTCATCTGGTCTATAGTTTAACGGATGTGAAATATAATCATAGCATTCAGAAGACACGCTATCCTCAAAATCGAACAGTTGATAACCGTCTTCTCTTTGAATCGACAAAAATCCATGCTCAAGATAATGAATCTGCTTGATTTCCGATTGAGGAGCGATCAACCACCTATCGCTATTGGCATCAAAAAAGCCTAACCCATTTGCTGTTTCTAAAATAAAAACATTACTCTTGAACCACACATTTGATTCGGCTTTCACTTTGCTGATAGATTCTCCTTCCAGCAAAAAGCACTGTTTCAAACTATCGTAGATATGCCATCTTTTGTCCTTACGGATAGCCAAGGTTTCAAAGCTATCCACCAGAATTAGTTGATCCCCTTCCGTAAGAATAAGATTTCCCGCATTGTCGATCAACCGTCCCTTTTTGTCAAACTTATTTGGCTTTATCCAAAAACACGATCCTGACTTCACAATACTTCCCTCTAGAAATTCGCCCAGATAGACACCTTTTTTCGTATAGTACTTACGTTTGCTTGTACCATTCTGTTTCATAAAAAACAGTTCCGGAAAATAATCATAAGCATAAGCTCTTTCGGCTTCTATCGGAAGAATAAGTCCATCTTCATCACAATAAACACCGAATTTACCATCTTTCTCTACCCCAAAAAAACCATAACTAACTCTTTCTATAGCATCGTATTCAGGGGCAATCAACCAACTATTGGAATAAACTTTTAAAACACCACATTTTCCATCCACTTTTACCTCCCCCAAGGGTTCTTTTGCAAAATCAAACACCTCAGATGCCGCTTCATAGATTGGAGGAACCCTTTCTTTCCCATCACGTTGCAGATAGCCAAATAAATCGTCTTTCTCAACTACCGATATATTATAACAATAGTCAGCTTCAAAGATATCATCATAGATAGCAGGAGCTAAAACATTCCCTTTTGCATCTTTTAAACCAAACTTCCCAGTTTCTTCGAAGACAGAAGATGCAGCTTTCTTATAAGCATGTTCCTCAAAATAGCCAAGCCCATATTCAATCCAATCGGTCTCCAAAATTTCAATAAAGGAAGAATAACCATACCCAGAAAACAAGGTATCGAGCAGTCCAAGGTCTTGCACTTCAATCGCTTTTTTATAAAATACACTTTTTTCCTGTATATCCTCTAACCATTCTTTAGCCTGTACTTTATGTTTTTCTTCGTTCATATTGAACACATCTGTTGCGTTCACTACAAAAGAGTCGTAAGGCAACGCCTCCAAAAACTCAAACATAGTATTGACTGGTTCGTAGTATGCCTTTTTATAATGCAATTGATAGGTATCAGCCAGCAAGTTGAAGAATTGACGCAATAGAACTATCCCTTGCTCTCTATTGGAAAAGAACTCCACTCCTTGTACATGAATACCTTCTGTCAGTAACGGATATAGCAACAATGGGATTTCGTAGTTCCACTCTCCCAAATGAGTGTCAAACGTCTGATTGGTCTTCTGATCGTAATTGTATAAATAAATGCGATGTGCCATGCGCTAAAATTACGGAATTGCAAGCTTTTAAGCATCCCTTTTTACAGTGATTTTGGTCCATAGTCAAAAATGCGGGGCAACCTTCATCATAAATCTAACACAATATTGATTGTTTTTCTGAGCTATCAACCTCTCCAGCCGTCATTAGTTTTATTAATACACCAAGTCCCCTCAACTTCTCCAATATATCTTTTTCAATTCGTCGAGTTGACTTGATATGGAGAACATTAATATTATCATCCAAATAGATTGCTATAGAATGAATATAAGCGACCTGTGACTGTATTTCCTGCAAACATTCAGCCCTATACAAGAAAAACTTATTACAGACTGAAAACTCTTGAACAAAAGACCTCATCCCCTTAAGTTTCCTTTTGACCTGTAAGTAGATCCTACCAGATAAAACATCTTTGACAACTCATCTAAACTCCCTATGATTGTGACATCTTTACCCCTTGCTTCCAAAAGCAGGGCGAGATCATTAAGAAAGGACAAGTCAGAATCCACCAAAATAAAGGTATTAAACAACGACAAGTCCGCTTCAGTAATCAGCGGTTGCCCACTAGCGCTGGGGTCAATCAGAATACGCATCGAATTATTTCCTGGCAAATGACAGAAAATAGGGCCAAAATTAAGGAACAACAATTTACCTACCTCAGATGACTTCATATTAATTGAGTTATTTTGTGTTACAAAAATAGCCCTTTAGAAGTCTAGAGTCTCTTCATAAATGACTCCAAAAGATGGGAAAAAGACGCTAAATAAAATGGATATATAGTTTTTAAAAAAGCAAGAAAATCAGAATAATTCCTCCTTTTTATAGGCGTATGGGCTTTTCAGGGTCAATTTCTTGAAAAACTTGCTAAATGCTGCCGGTTCTTTAAAATTCAATAAATCCGCAACAAGACCAATATTTGATGTGCGTCCTTTTAACAGTACTTTCGCTTCGATCAGAATAACATGATTGATAATATCCTTAGGCGTTCGTCCCATAGTTTTCTTAACCACTTTACTCAAATATTTCCTACTGATATGCAATTGGTCCGCATAAAACTGTACATCATGATGCTTATTATAATACGACTGCACTAAAAGATAGAAATCAGTAGTGATCGTTTCCTCCCGGGAAGTTGGAATCGATGTACTTTTTGTTTGTCTAAAGAATTCTTCAATCTCATACATAATCAATGAAAACAGGTGCCAGATCATCTCATTTCCATAAAAAATAGTATTACGAATATCATTCAAGTGCGCTAGTTCTACAGTATAATTTTTTAAACGATTAAAAAACATCTGATTTCCCTTAATAAGATAGGAAGGGTGATTAGAAAAGCTCTTGATAATGTCGTTAGAGCGATAATTGAAACCTGCATCATTTACCATCTGTGTATTAAAGAAAAGATATTTTGCATTAAAATCCTTCGACACGAAGTGAACCTTAAAATTCTCTCCCGGTACAATAAAAAGCATATCCCCCTGTTCCATTTCATAACGATAATCTCCGACACTATAACAGCTCTCCCCAGCTTCAACCAACATAAGACCAAAATATCCCGTTTTATAAAATTGATTCAACATCACATCACTTTGAGCATCGGACTCTTCAAGGATTATAAAGTTCTTATTTCTATAGGCAGATATACCTGCGTCTAGCAAATCGGAGAATTTTAATAAGATGATGGGACTGGATTTCATAAGGCAAACATAAGGAAGAATTAAACTAATTTCGAGGTTAATGAAAAAATCTCCGCTTATAAAGAACTCCCGCTCGCTCAGCTAGAATGAGTCAAGAAATAAAAAGGAATATTCATTTGTCCTAAACTAGCTCCATAAAAAACTTTTAAGAAAATAAAGCAATAACTATTAAAATAAATACTTACCTTAAATGCGTACTGACAAACCTAATTATAAACATGAAGAACAAGCTACTAATAACTCTAGCGGTCTTAGCCTGCTCATACCCGCAGATTACCCGCGCACAGCAAGTCTCACTATCAGGCAAAGTAGTAGACGCTGACGGCACTCCTTTATCGGCGGTGACCCTCAAAGTCAAGAATAGCAACACCACAACCAAGACAAATGAAAAAGGCCTTTTTACCTTTAATGTTCCAAACCATAGTGTAATTCTCATATCTGCCATTGGCTACGTAACACAAGAAGTAAATGTTGCCGATCGCAATACACTGATGGTCACCTTACAAACAGACAACGCACATATTGACGAAGTAGTCGTTACAGCACTAGGAATAAAGCGTAATGAACGTTCATTGGGATATGCAGCACAAAAAGTTAGTGCTGAAGACCTCACTGTAAACAAGCAGTCTAATGTAGTAAATGCCTTACAAGGTAAAGTAGCCGGTGTTACCATATCCAGTACCGGAGGTGCGCCCGGACAAGGTGCCAAAATCCAGATCCGTGGGATAAACTCCATTGACCCAGAGCGCGACAACAACCCGCTTTTTGTCATAGATGGTATCCTAATTGACAACTCTACATCAACGGCTGGTAATCGGGCCACTGAACGTGGTATTAGCAATCGTGCTGTAGATATTAATCCTGATGACATTGAAACCATGAATATCCTGAAGGGCGGTGCTGCTACAGCGCTCTACGGATTGCGTGGTGCCAACGGTGTGGTTGTAATCACGACAAAATCGGGTAAGCAAGGTAAACTTAGAATAAACTATTCCGGATTAGCTGGCTTTGATAAAGCCAACAAATTTCCAGAGCTACAAAATGTATATACACAGGGCTGGGCCAACAAATACGACCCGACATCCTTCTGGCCTGCATTTGGCCCAACCATTGAAGAAGCCAAAGCAATGGACCCCAGTCATCCTGACGTTCTACGAAACCACTTTAAAGATGCCTTCGATACCGGCAATCAATTCAAGAATAGTATCGACTTATCAGGAGGAAACGAGCACATGACAACTTTGGTATCACTCTCGCATCAACAGGCGCAGGGTATTATGCCGGGTACCAACTTCAAAAACCTAATGGGCCGAGTAAACTCCAACTTCAAAGCCAGCGAAAAGTTGAATTTTGGCACGAGTCTAAGTGTCAATAACTCAGGAGGACTGCGCGGACGTGCCGGTCGCTATATGGAGCAACTCGTATATTGGTCGCATAGACACGATATACGTAAAGAGATTTTTAAACCCGATGGAACACCGGGTGGATATAGTAGTGACAACGTTAACCCCATTGCACAAGCGAAAACCAACCGCTTCAAAGACGATGTATTACGCTTAATAGGTAGCGTTAATACATCTTACAAACCGTTGAGCTGGCTAGACCTGAATTACCGGATAGGTATTGATGCTTATCGGGACAACCGAAGAGCCACAGCACCGGGCAAACAAGGTCTTTTAGGAGAATATTCGCTTGACAACAATGGTCTTGCTGCATCTCCTGGCACAGGATTAATAGGTATCTATGACACCCGTTTTCGTACGATAAATAGTACATTTATAGCAACTGCTACCAAAGAATTCTCCAACGGACTATCTGCGACATTGCGCCTCGGTCATGATTTATATGACAAAGCCACAGATACCGAAAATACAGAGGGAGGCAACCTGACTGTCTACAACCTCTACGACATGCGAAATGCCAAGATAGTAGACGCTTGGTCCGAGTCTTTGAAATATCGATTGATGGGAACCTTCGCCGAATTGGCACTATCTTACAAAAATTACCTATTCCTTAATGCCACAGGAAGACGGGACGTCACTTCTTCCCTGCTCAGTCCGAACAACGCATTCTTCTATCCTTCGGTCACAGGAAGCTATGTTTTCAGTGAACACATCCCTAATAAAGAGGTATTATCCTACGGTAAATTACGACTCTCCTACGCCAAAATCGGCAAAGATGCCATCGCCTACTCGACAAGTAATGGTAATGCTGCATATAAAGAGTTACCCACAGGATACACCGGATTCACCCGATCTAGCTTACTTGGCGACGAGAATCTCCGTCCTGAGTTTACACAGACCTATGAGGCTGGTTTTGAATTGAAATTCCTAAACAATAGACTGGGATTGGATGCTACATTCTATCACTCCATAAGTAAAGATCAGATTATGCTAACTCCCGTATCTTCAACAACGGGCCATGTCACTGCAGCTATTAATGCAGGAAATCTACGCAATCGGGGAATAGAATTAACACTCGATGCCACGCCAATCAGCAAGGAAAAATACCGTTGGACGTCAAGTTTTAACTTCTCGATGAATAGAAACAAAGTATTATCCCTTTATGAAGGACTAGATGAAATATTGGTGGCTCAGGAGAGTGGCTTCTTAAGCAGTGACGTTCAAATGAAATTGATCCCTGGCGAATCTTATGGCGTGTTATATGGACGCGCATTACGCCGTTACTATACCCCGGACGAAATTGCCCAAGGTTTGGATAAGAGTACACAGATCGATCCCGACCGTCCATTACTGATTGGTGCAAATGGATTTCCGGTTTTGGACAATGCTGCCAATAAAAAGAAACTGGGCAATGTACAACCAGATTGGATCGCAGGCTGGAACAACAACTTCAACTACAAAAACATCAGTGTAAACGTATTAATAGATGCGCGTATTGGGCAAGATCGTTACAATCAATTAGACAACTATCTCGCTTCGTTTGCCTACTCCAAGTATACATTAGACCGCAACGACCATCGGGTCTTCGAAGGAAAACTAGCTGACGGATTGGCCAATACCAAGGAGGTGTGGCTGGGACAGGGCGTTGATCCACAAACCGGAACAGACTACAAAAACGGGTACTACAGAGACTTATACCGCGGTGTATCGGAATACTTTGTAGAAGACGCTTCATGGGTGAGACTTCGCTCGGTATCGGTCAATTACAGCATACCAAAACGTTGGCTTCCAAGCAATAATACCATCAAAAATGCTTCCATTGGCTTTACAGGCAATAATCTAGCCTTATGGACTAAATATTCAGGATTAGATCCTGAAAGTAGCTCCACCCATAGCGGATCGAATATAGAAGGTTTTGCTGGTATGACCTACCCCGCTGTCCGTAGTTTTATAATGAGTATCAACATCGGTTTTTAAGTATTGAAATTATGAGAAAGAAAATAAGTTCCCCCCTATTATATACGCTTCTTTGTGTAGGTCTTTCGGTCAGCAGCTGTGGCGACTACTTTAAGTTAGATGAAAATCCCAATCTAGTCACTAAGCCCACTATCAACGGGCTACTGACGACTGCAACACACAAGGCTGGAATGAACAGTTATCGCGCAGCCTACATCACGACCAATTACATGCAATATACCGCCAGTGTCACACCCGGTAGCTCAAGCGACAACTATGAGCCCACCAACCCTGCCAGTGCCTGGGACAACCTATATTATTCATTATCGGATGCCTACGACCTGATGAAACGATCAGAAGAGCAACAAGCTCCCCACCACCTCGGGATCGGGCAAGCATTAATGGCTTATCAACTGGGACTTGTCGCTGATTTTTGGGGCAATGCCCCCTATTCCGAAGCATTTGGCAAAGTAAAAACATTACAGCCTAAATACGATACAGAGGAAGAACTATATAAAGCTCAAGTCGATTTACTTGATCAAGCAATCGCTAATCTAAAGAAACCCAACACCGTGCTGTTTAGTGACGGATCGGACCTCATTCATGCTAATAATTCGGAAAAATGGTTAAAAACAGCCTATGCACTAAAAGCTAGGGTATTGAACAAAGTGAGTAAAAAAACGGTTTACGATGGCAAAGCTATTTTAGCAGCTATCGACAATGCGTATAAAGCCAATAGTGATGATGCTGGAATGGCTACATTCAAAGGGATTAATCCTTGGGCACAAGTCGCAACAAACAACGACAACCTGAATCTCGATGGCTGGTTATCGGCCAACTTTATTGATCATTTGAATGGTAAGACATATGGACAGGAAGACCCTCGTATAGGTTTCATAACGGAAAAATCTGTGGTAGGTAATATTTACATCGGCACCCGTAATGGCCAAGGTAATACGGGGTCCAACACCATAAAAGATGAGTGTTATATCAGTAAAAAATCACCTCTGACTGCCCCTACTTCACCGGTAACCATAGTTTCCTATGCAGAGATTAAAATGGTCGAAGCAGAAGCAGCATTACGACTGGGAGAGAAAAAAAGAGCATATGCAGCTTATAAAGAAGGAATAAAGGCTCATTTTGAAAAGATTGGAGTACAGGCCGCAGAACTGACCGACTACCTGAGCCGTTCATACGTAGATGTTGGCGAGAATAATCTAAAACTATCCGATATTTTTCGGGAAAAGTATACCATCACCTACTTGAATCCTGAAGGCTGGAACGACTTACGCAGAAATGACTATCAGTTGAAGGACTTTCAGATGCCTGTAAATGCAAAACTCCCTACTTTCATAAGGAGACTGGCCTACCCTTCATCAGAACGTGCCGAGAATGGAAAGAACGTGCCAGAACAAGTATCCTTGGATACCAAACTTTGGTGGGATAAACCATAAATCTTATAAATACCGGAATTGTACAATCTATATAATTCCGGTATTTTAATACAACAGTCCGATTATAGTAACCTCCCCACAAAATAACTACACCTGCCCTTACCCCTTCTCCAATGCATCGCTATTCTCGCATTGAATATGCAATAGGATAAAATTAATTATGTTAAATAGTATAGAGGAAATAGTTCAAAACTATAATGCATTCCGCATGAAGCGAAGCCAATTGCCATTTGCAATTTTTGCTATATCATCGTTACTATAACCTCTATGCTCTAGGATTGGGAATACCTTTTGAATATCCGCTATCGTTTCTAAATCGTAGGGACACTGCTCTCTTCCAAAGGCGCCATCGAGATCACTACCTACTGCCACATAATCGGTACTCCCCGCTATCTGACAGATGTGATCTATATTATTGGCCATGATTTCCATATTACAGCCTGTACCTTTCGGCGTAGATTGTCCCCGCACCCAATTCGGCACCATCATCCAGGCATCCAGAGCTACACCAATCACGGCTTTCCTTTCGACCAATGCCTTGATCATATCATCACTAAATTGCCTATTGTGATCCACAAAGACCCGACAATTATTATGACTCGCCCAAACAGCGCCTTGATAACGATCCAATGCATCCCAAAAGGCATCATCATTGAGATGAGTCGCATCCAGTATCATCCCCAGTCGATCCATCTCTCGGAGTAGCTCGACACCGTTTGCATTTAACCTTCCCTGCGCATCCGTACCATTGGCATATCGTCCCGGCCCATAATGTGCTGGTCCGATAGCCCGTAGCCCATATTCATACGCTTTCTCTACGTAACTTATATCTACAATAGAGTCTGCTCCTTCCAAACTCAAGATATAACCTATAGGCTTGTCTGCATTGCTCGTTCCATCGCTCCAGCTTGTAACATGTTGATCTAGCTGTTCTCTATTTTGAATCATACGCATGTGACCGTCTGCTTCCATCGCCTTATACCAGGCCAACTGACCCTGCGTCTGTGCCCACGCCTGCTCCGCCGAATACCATCCGGGTAGACTACTACCGGGCTTTACATAACGCGCGATCTGTGTGGCCACTACTAAGCCGATATTACCGCGACGTAATTCGTCAAACGTCACTGTGGCCTTCCCTCGGTCAGGCTTATCCGATAGGCCTGCTTCTCTTTCATTAAGTTCGGTAATAGAAATACGTAAATCACGGTTCCATTCCATCGCGTTCATACTGAGGTCAAGGTGCCCGTCTATTAAAAATAGTTCTTGTCTGTTCATTCTTTTAAATATTAAGCTTCCTATTTCTAGCTATCACAGTCCATGTTTCCTTAACCGCTCCCTTTCCTACTACATACACTTGCTCATAGAGATTCACTGTAGGACATACATGCGTTGGCACTGCATATAACACGGTACCTATTGGATATTGCTGGCTATCTGGCACCGACAACACCATATGCTCTTCACTCTGAAATAAAACCTCGATACCGTCTCTATCCAAGAAACATACTCGCGGAAGTGGCGGGTCTGATGCTACGGCTTTATATCCTAAGTCTATACAGATTTTTGTTGAACTGATAACGGCTACGACTCTGGTCATCAGCACCGCAGCATAATCGAAGTTTTGTTCTGCGATACGCTGTCTGTATCCCCAATCCCAAAAAACAAAAGTTCCTGGGCTACAAACGACGTCCTTGCGTAATGCATGACTTGTAAATGAAGGGCTCCCTCCTATGACCTTATCCATTACCTTTCCATAGCGCTCCTCTAGATAAGTAGCGGCTTTGTTCAGTAGTCTGTAACTTTCATCGGCTTCCTGTTTGCGTATAGATACATCCGGATTACTAATGTGTCCGTCATAACCGTGTACCCCTTTCAACCTTAACAGCGGATGATGATCTAGGTGATCGCAGAGATCTGCCAGATTTGTTAGCGATACACCTGTACGCCCCATTCCCAAATCGATATCAAAATAAACAGAAAGCCTCAATTGTTCCTTTGCGGCATAGGTTCCCATCTGATCTAAGGCCGATGGATTATCCAAAACACAAGAAAACGTCGTATTGGGATAAGCCTGTACCAACCTTACCCATCTGTTTAACTTGGGACCTACAGGTTGATAAGCCATAAGGACATCTTTCGCATTAGCTAACGCCAGCATTTCTGCCTCCGCTATGGTCGAACATTTGAACTGTTCGACACCCTCCTCCATCATCATCCGACATACCTCTATCATCTTATTGGTCTTGACATGAGGCCTTAAACGCCCACACTGTCCATCAACCATACTTTTAATCCGTTGGATATTCTCTTTTATACGATCAGGATATACCAAAAGCGCCGGAGAGTCAACGCTATCCGGTTCTGCTATTTCATACCATTGCTGCATACCCTAATCTTCATATAGCTCAAAGAGCGCCTCGATTTCAACTGGAATATTATCCGGCAAAGAACCAAATCCAACCGCACTACGGGTTCCGATTCCATTTTCAGTACCCCATACCGCTGCAAATAATTCACTGCAACCATTGATAATATAAGGATGCCGTTCAAAATCTTCCGTACAGTTGACCATGCCTAAGACTTTGATTACCCTTTTAATCTTATTCAGTGAACCTAGGTTCGTTTTTATAGTAGACAGCATGGTCAGCCCTACCTGTCTGGCAGCATCCTTTCCGGCTTCCATATCTATATCCCGACCGATACGGCCGATAATTAAACTGGCATCGTCCTGAACAGGCCCGTGTCCAGAGAGATATAGGTATTTGCCATCAATCACGTAAGGCTTGTACACACCTTTGGGTGCCGGCGCTGGCGGAAGTGATAAACCTAATTTTTCAAATTGTACATCTGCGTTTTGTGTCATTTTTAGTGTTGTTTGTTTTACGATGATTTAATTATGCAATAATAAGAGACAATAATAGTACGGCAGCAAGTCCTACGATAGAAACGATTGCTTCCATAATAGACCATGACCGCAAGGTATCTTTCACTGTTAATCCGAAATACTCTTTAAACATCCAGAACCCGGCATCATTGACGTGCGAGAACATCAGACTTCCTGCTCCAATAGCTAATACCATGAGGTTTGCATCCACAGCTGTGGATTGTGTTAAGGGCAACAGTACCGTAGCTGCTGTCAACGCAGCAACCGTTGCAGAGCCTACACAACCACGTATAATGGCAGTTATCGTCCAGGCCAATATCAATGGGTGTATGGCGAGTGACTTAAGACTCTCTGCAAGTAGAAGACTCACTCCGCTCTCTTCCATCACCTGCTTAAACACGCCCGATCCGGCAATGATCAACAATATCATAGCGATATCCTTGACGGCATCCCCATACACTGACATCACCTGTACTATCGAACGTCCTTGTTTGATCCCTAATGTAAATGTTGCCACAAAAATAACGGCCAACATCACGATAGCAGGTGCTCCCAGAAATACAATAAGCTCTTGCAGAAAAGTATTGGAAGCAGGAATACAATAAGGGAGGATAGTAAAGAGTATCAAAAGGAAAACAGGCACCAATGCAGTCAAAAAACTGAGCAGGACTCCTGGTTTTCGAAATTGTGCTTCAGCTGTCTGCTCTGCATTGGGCTGAAAGATACTGTCACTACTGCTATTTATATTTTTTAAGGTCTTCCCAAATATTGGTCCTCCTATTATAATAGCCGGAATCGATACGATTAGACCATAGATCAATGTCAAGCCCATATTTGCATCAAACAATACCACTAGAGCGACAGGAGAAGGATGTGGAGGAATGAATCCGTGCGTCACTGATAGCGCAGCAAGCATCGGTAATCCAATATAAACAGCTGGTAGCTTGTATTGATAGACAATAGAAAATATCAAAGGGACCAATAGTACAAAGCCTACACCATAGAACAAAGGAATACCAACTATAAACCCGGTTACAGCCATCCCCCAAGGGAGATATTTTTCGCCAAATAGCCGTACCATCACCGTTGCAATATTGGAGGCGGCACCACTCTCTGCGATAATTTTCCCTAACATAGCCCCCAATACGATGATCAGCGTCAATCCCCCCATAATCGCAGCTATTCCTTTTTCAACCGTAATCGGTATCTTAGACAAAGGTAATCCTAATGCGATCGCAGTCAGTATCGACACAATCAAAAAGGAAAGAAAGGCATTGATCTTTAAATAGCTTATGCTGACAATCAACAATAAAAGGCTCAAAAGTACAATTAAGAATACCATCTCGTTTATAAATCAGTTATTGTGGTTTAGGTGGCATCAATTAGACACCTGTGGTTAATTATTTTCTCTAATATAATAATTATCAATAAAATATAGCAGAAAATAATTAAATATCACCCAGATGAGGCCGTTCACCTTTGTGATGGTTTCAAATGCTCCCCCCTATCCCCCGAAGAGCAAACAGATTGAAAAGTCAAAAATCAGCATACAATAATAATTTTTATTATGTTAAATTGGATCTTAATAATAAAGGGAGCAAAATTGCTCCCTTTATTATTAAGATTATAGTAACTCGCTTAATTTTCTTTCCAGCGCATCCCCATGAAGGTTCTTTGCGACGATCTTACCGTTGGGGTCGATCAGAAAATTCTGTGGGATTGCCTTGATGCCATACATCGCAGCGACCTCCGACTTCCAGCCTTTCAGATCACTGACCTGTTGCCAGGGCAGACCATCTTTCTCAATCGCATTGAGCCAATCCTGCTTCTTACCTTCCTTATCCAACGATACGCCAAGTATGGTAAAATTTTTATCCTTAAACGCATAATATGCTTTTACCAGATTAGGATTATCTGCCCGACAAGGACCGCACCAAGATGCCCAAAAATCAACCAAAACATACTGTCCTTTGAAATCCGTCAACTTCACGATATTACCGTTTGTATCAGGTTGACTGAATAAAGGAGCCTGTTTGCCCACGCCAACGAGCTTTGCTATAGCAATTTCTGACGCAAGTAGTTGTCCTTCTTGTCTTTCTTGTAACTGCGGAGACAAACTTAGAAACAATGGTTCTATGTAGTCTGTATCAATATCATATCCCGCTAGCTCTTTCAGCGCAAGAAGGCTAAAGTAAGAATTAGGATTTTGCTTGATATATACTTCTTTGGCCTTTGCTTTCTCCTCTTCCAGTCCCGCTAAGGCTTGATTCACTTTTTCAAGTTCGTCTTTTCCTTCTTCCTTCATCCCAAAGAGTGTGGATCGTTGTGCCATCAGCTTATCGATCTGAACATCTATAGGCTGCATAAAACTCCTGTAATGCGCAAATGCAGTCTGAATCACTGAACCTTTAATACCTGCTTGAGCGATTTCCTTTCCAAAGCTTACAGTAGTCGTTCCCTTATCAACGTATAAATCTACTTTATCTAGTCTTTTAGCCCGATTACGACTAAAAAAAGAATCACCCTCTGGTGAATAGTACAGATTTACTAACGTTGCTTCGTTCAGTTTATTTGTATAACGTTGTGCTTTACCATTGAACACCACAGAATCCAACACTAACTTTTGATCAGCAAAGTAACGAACAAAGACCTTTGCTGTCTTTGGCACATCCTTTCCTGGCTTTAATTTAATCGTGAAATCAAACTCCTGCGCCTGTAACTGAGCCATGGTCATTCCCCCCAATAATAGGCTCCACACGATATTCTTCATTGCTTTCATCTTGTTATACTCAGTTATAATGCCTGTGCCCTAGCTAATAAAGCATCTGCTATTTTTATAATCTTTGACGTCTCCAACTCTGCCAAAGCACGTGCTGCTTCAGCTGCTTTTACAGCTTCTTTTTTCTTTTTTAAGGTGATACAGATTTCTGCAAAGGTACCTTGGTTGGAATAGGAGTTTTCATTCAGCTGTACGGCCTTTTTTGCCAGCTTATAACACTGCTGTAACCGTGCTTTTGAAGGCGCGACATCCCGCTTTACCCCAGCATAACGTCTACCGATAAAACTCAATCGCTCATCGTTATCTTTCAAAACACCCTTACTCAAACGATTGGTCAACTGTATAAACTCTTTGTCCGTACCATATTCCCCCACCCATTCGACTTCAAACAATGCCGCATCAACCTGACTCGCTTCGTCCGATTTATTAAGGAAGTAAGCTAACCCTTCTTTAAACTGTGTCTCGTCCTTGGTGCGGATATAATCATACATTGCATATTTCATCAACTGCGTTTCTTTCTTTTCAAATGCTTCTGCAGATATGATTCCTTTAAAATAAGGACGATTGTCCATAAAGAATTTACCGTACTTGTCTTTTTGACTTTGACCAAAAAGCTCGATAACATTCCAACCTTCAGCAGATTTCAAAAAAGAGGGATCAGCGATACCATCTAATGCTTCCTTGGCCTCTTGTGCAGAAGCCGGATCTACCTTAGTCATCGTCGTAATATACGCGGCTAGAAAACTAGGACTACGCTCCCCTGCCTCATAACGGGCGCGGATTGTCGGAATCTGAAAATTGGGATCCAAGGCACGTTTACCTTCATTGATAAATTCCTGCATCTCCATTCGAGATTGAGACCGGTACAGGAGCTTGCCATCACTATCGATAAACAAATAAGTTGGAAAACTACGAATGTTGTACTGTTTTGCAACATCTACGCCTTCTCCGACTTCACAATCAAATTTGGTATTGATAAAATTAGCATTATAAAACTGCGCTGCTTCGGTTTGATTAAAGACATTGCCCTCCATCCACTTACACGGTGCACACCAAGAGGTATAACCATCTATAAATATGAGCTTACCTCTTGCTTTGGCCTGTGCCTTAGCTTCAGCTAATGATATTTTCTGGAAATTGATAGCTTCTTGGGCCTGTACAATTGTACAAGCCACAAGGAAAACTAAACTAAATATAATACGGTTCATAGGTATTAATTTTCGATTCAAAGGCCCTATGGAGTATTACTGATCCTTCCTCTTTAAATAGAAAGCCTCAGTAAATGTTCATAGGTATTAATTTTCTTTTAAAAAGTTTAAGGCGTACTACCTTTGCTCGATCTGCAGGGTAATACGCCTTTGGATTTATCTTTCGTACTGTGGCATTCCTGGGTTAAGCGACAATACCTTTGGTGAAATCGGAATAATCATCCGTGGATCACCAGAAGACATACGATATTCCTTGTCCTCTACTTTATGGACGATTTCCTTCGTGAGGTCTCCCGTACTATGTAATCTTTTCAAATCGACGAGGCGTGTACTTCCCACGTAAGGCATCTCACGTCTACGTTCGTCAAATACCATAGCGAGAGTAGCGGCCTTATCCAAACCTGAGACATGCACATTATTCTCAATACGCTTGTCACGTAGCGTGTTCAGTAGTTTTAATGCTTCTTCAGTAGACCCGATACGAGCCTCTGCCTCTGCAGCAATAAGATACAATTCTGGTGTACTAAATCCGGTATTGAAGTCGATATACGGCCCCCAAAGTACACGTCCAGGAAAATGTGTTACCGAACCTCCAAAAGAAGCCGAATCCCTACAGAAAAACAAGTCATAGCGCATATCCTTCGCGCCTTTCATGTCACGTTTGTAGGTAGCGATTAGATCACTGGATGCATACACCTGTCCATTAAGCGAACCATAAGAGGCAGCTCCCATACGTCCCCAAACGGTTTCATTATTAAAACGAATCTCGGGAAAAGGCTTGCTTGGATCTCCTTTATAATGCACACGTCCCCAGGTAGTCTTCAGTTTAGTCGTAAACTGACTGTAATCTTCTAGGTAAGCATTAAGTTTCAATGCTTCTTTGGCATTACTTAAGGCAGCGGCATAGTCCCCTTTGTAAAGTGCTACACGACTTAAGAAAGCAAAACCTACCGTTTTAAGCGGTTGGAACTTATTGGATGAACTCGTGGCTAGAAACGGTAAGGCATCTTCCAAGTCAGTCTGTATCAGTTCGTATACTTTTGCTACAGAAACTCGTTCGTACTTTTGATCGATATCTTCTACCAATATTAAAGGCACACCTAAATCCGTTTCAGCAGTAGCTCCATTATAATGCTTTGCATAGATATTCACTAAAGACAAATACTCAAAAGCCCTACCAATCTTCGCTTCCGCCCATAAACGCTTCTTTTCTGCCTCTTTGCCATCTGGAGCATTCAATACATTATTGATAACCACATTATAGGTAAAAATATGATTATATGCCGCATTCCAATAACTATCCCCATCCCCATCTTCCAGAACAGCACCATTCTTGAAGGTATAAAGGCTCCGTAACATGAAAGAATAATTATCAAAACTAGTAGATTGTGCATTGTCAGTCCGGTCTCCAGATTGGATATTGTCTGCCAAAAAATCAAAAGATGCAGGCAACGTACGTAACAAACCCGTATTGTTCAAGAGCTGTTCAAAATCTCCAACCAATTCTGGAATGGTGATTCCTTTGGGTTTAATATCCAAATAGGAATTACAACCCGATATTAATATAGAGGCTACAAGAGCCAAAGAAAAAAACTTCTTCATGTTCATTAACTATTTTACTATTACAAACCAATTGATACACCAAAGTTGTACGTTACAGGAGCCAATACCCCCCTAGAAGGCACCTCGGATACCCGAGTATCAGAAGGGAGGGTAACATCACCACGAATCGCACCATAGCCAGCCCATGATTCTGGGTCTAAATTGTGCTTATTGGCTGCCCAACGCCAGGCATTCATCACCTGCCCAGTAACACGGATATAACGTAATGGTGTTTTGGCAATCAATTTACTTGGCAGATTGTAACTCAACGAAATGTCTCTTAGCTTGATATAATCTGCACGTTCGACAAATCGACTAGCTGAGGAATAAAGATCCGTAACAGATGTAGAAGCTGCTGACATAAATCGTGGAGCGATATCTAGGTTAGCTTCATCACCAGGTTGCTTCCAATAATCTAACCACAGTTTGTCAAAATTGCTATTATAATTTAATTCAGCCAACTTGGTCAAAGGCTCTGGACGTACTGAGCGCATCACATGTCCGCCGTTAAAGATAAACATAAAGTTCAAGGAGAAATCTTTGTAATCAAAACCGTTACGCCACGCTACCGAGTAAGGAGGCACCGTCGTTCCATTGTAAATTAAATCCTCTACACTCAGCTGTTGGGTAGATTTCACCAATGTACCGTCTGCCTTACGCGCCTGTGGCTCACCTTTAGCATCTAACCCAGCATAATCAATACTATATAACGAACCAACTGGTTTGCCTACTCTGTTTTGTACTGTACTGTAATAAGAGTATGGTGTCTCTTCTGCGATAAATAGATTTGTAATCTTGTTTTGGTTATAAGAGAAATTCAATGTGGAATTCCATTTAAAAGCATCGTGGTCGATAACTTTACCGTTCAATGCGATCTCTATCCCTCTATTACGCATGTTGGCATAGTTGCGATAAGCTGAAGACCAACCCAATGTAGGGTCGATAGCAACACTTCCTAACAGATCTGACGTACTTTTATTATATAAGTCAATGCTTGCGTCCAGTCTGTGGAATACCGATACATCTACACCAAAGTTGAAGACATTCGTTTTCTCCCAGCGTAAGAATGGATTTTCCGGCGAGGTAATCGATGCCTGTAGGCCATTATTATAAGGGTTCATACTAGAACTCACACGAGAAATCAAATAAGGTCCACTTTTTGTAGATACGTTGCCATTAAACCCATAAGTCATGCGTACTGACAAGCGATCCAGCCAATCCTGCTCAAATGTTGGTAGTTTGTATAAACCTCCCACAGACCATAAGGGTTTATACTGATTCTTGATATCTATACCAAACAAATTGGACTGATCTATACGGATACTTCCACTCAATGTCAAATTACGGTTGTAAGTATAAGACCCGTTAGCGTAGAATGACACAAAACGATCCACTATCTCTTGAAACCCCTTCTCCATCTTATTGATCGTCACTCCCCCTGATACAGATTGCGTATTCTGTATAAAAATACCAAATAATTCCTCGTTCATCGCTTTGTAAGCTAGAGCACTTGGATCATAGCCATATTTGTACAAATCCGTAAAGCGATTTGTCATTTGACGTTGCTCCGCACCTGCTATTACATTAACCTCATGCTTATCTGCAAAGGTATTTTCATAATTTAACTGTCCACGTAAGGTATGTGAGTTGTTATCACTCCGCTTTTCCGAGAATTGCCCACCTTGGGGTACTAATCTTTTCACCTCTCCATTTTGGTTGATCTGCGTCGCATCATTAACCTGTGTAGGCACGTATATACCTGTTGAACCTGCCGACAAGTTCTGTGCATCTTTGGCATAGTAAGTACCATTATACCCTTCGGTACGTTCGGTCTGATACAACAAATCAAAAGTCAGCCCTTTCATCAACTTAAAGTTGGCACCGACATTGATATTGATGTATTTATTATAAAAATCAAGATGCGTCTTGCCCACCTGATCAATAGGTATGAAGGTTTCGTCTTCCAATCCAAGCGCATTCAATCGATCGATTTCAAACTGAGACTTCCCTAGGTACCACTGCGATGGACTACCATCGGGATTACGAAAAGTTAGGTAGGAAGCACGGCCTCCCATGTACTGATCATAAAAATTAAAGCCTGTATTTCCGGACTGACGTTGGTTCTTACCCAACACATTTAGGTTCACAGTTACCCAATCGGTCAATTTTACGTTATTCCGAATATTGAATCCTAAACCCTTATTCACTGGGCGACCTTTGTTATAATCGCCGGGCTGTGTATAATTCAACGAGTAGCTATACTTGTATCGATCGGTACCACCGGAAAGCGATAGATTGTGCTGTTGGTCCAAAATAGTCGAGTTCAAGAATTCGTCCATCTGATCGTAACGGCTACGGTTACGGTACACATCAAGCTGTTCTTCCATCTCTGCGGCCGTAATTTTGCCACCTTTGTGTTGGTATAAGATCTGGTATACTTCATTCATTCCCTTACGAGGATCGATGTTAGCAAAAGACCCTGAACGGTAACCGAACATGTCTTTCTGAAAATCAACCAACTCGGCCGAACTCATTTTATTTTGGTAAGAACGATTAGGTAGACCTTTAAAAGATAAAGTATTAGAATAATCAATCTTTGCAGGTCCTTCTTTCCCCATCTTAGTGGTAATAACAATAACTCCATTAGCTGAACGCACCCCATAGATGGATGCAGCAGATCCATCTTTCAATACGGTCATCGTTTCAATATCATTCGGGTTGAGGGCTGTCAAATCGCCTTGATAAGGCATACCGTCTACCACTATCAATGGAGACGCCTCTGCATATATAGTAGAACGACCACGAACTTCGATACCTAAAGTATTATTGTTATACTGCGGATTGGCATAGGATTTATTCAGATTAAGCGCCATACCCGGCAACAATCCTTCAGCACGTTCTAGAAAGCTGGTCTGCAACCGACCTTCCATATCTTTGGCTGTAATATGCGCAAAGGATCCCGCAGCACGTTCTTTACTAATTTTTTGATAACCTGTATTAAACACCACATCTACTGTTTCCACCTCGGCACTCAAATCATGAAGTACAATCGTCCCCATATTGGTAGAAGCCGTTACTTCCATCGATTTATAGCCTAGGCAAGAACATTCTAATTTTTGTCCTGCATCAACAGTCTGTGTAAACTTAAAGTAACCTTGTTCATCCGTCACGGTCCCCAATTCAGTTCCTTTGACACGGATACTTACACCACGGACAGGTTTTCCTTGCGCATCTACGATACGTCCAGATACCTGCTTTTGCTGTACTTCTTCAAAAGCCGTAACACGATTTGTAGCATTGTTTGAAGCAACTCTTCCTTTTTCCTTGATTACGATCGTTTTATTATCAATCTCGTAACTCAGATCAAGGCTGTTCAAAATCGAAACCAAAGCCTGATCTAGAGGTTTTTGCACGATATCGACCGAAATTTTGGTATTCGGATCCACATCACGGGCAGACCATACATAATGATACCCCGTCTGCTTGTTGATCGCCATAAAGACCTGGCGTACTGATGTTGACTTTGCTTTCAGCGTGACTTGCTGTGCTATACCACTAGCCGACAGCTGCATCATGCAGAAAGTCATAAAAATAGAAGTCAATGACACTCGCATAACTCTTCTCCTCCACGTTCTGCTACCTCTTAGTAGTTGGTAACAGACAAATTGTTTTAATCCAGCAAAATAACCGCTCGAGACACGGTTATCCTGTCCATAATTTTCATACATTTGATTAGGTTTTAAAAATTTGTTGTACTACAGTTTTAGGCCTTCGGGTAGAGGCGCCGCAATCGCTTCTACCCTTCCTTTTATTATTATTTTTCTCTTACATATATTTTTCTGTCTTCATAACGGAATTTAATCTTCTCCGTTTTTTGCAATAGCTCCAGCAGTTCTTTCAATTGTCCGAAACGAGGCACCATAACCTCGAATTTCTCGCTCTTTAAGTATTCCTTTTCAATGATAAAATCTACATCATACCAACGTCCTACCTGTTGTAAAATTTCGTCCAAACGTTCGGAATTAAAAACAAAATTCCCTTCTTTCCAAGCCAGAACGGTAGATGGATCCACCACCGCTTTCTTTATTGAAGCCCCTTCTACCACACTCTGCTCCCCTGGGACCAATACCACTTTTTCCTTCTCTGTACTGATCCGTACCGAACCTTCGAGCAGTGTTGTATAATTCCTGCGCTCACCGCTATAGGATTTCACGTTAAAATGCGTCCCCAACACCGAAATCTCTTGGCCATTGGTAAATACCTTGAATGGCTTTGATTCCTTTTCTTTCCCTTTCGTCTTCTTTAAGTTATGGGCTACCTCAAAGTAAGCTTCCCCCTCCATATCGATATGTCGCTCCTCTTCATCTTCTTGATAAGCTAGTTTCGTATCTGCATTAAGCCAGACCTTACTCCCGTCGGGTAGCGTCATCCGGTATTGTCCCCCTCGTGGTGTGCTCATTTCGAACGAAGAAAAATCAGATTTCTTAACACCTGCTACCGCCCCGCCATCTTCATAGGTAAGTCCATTATTCATCAAAAGCCCATCTTCAGCAGCACTCAAGGAGACCACCGTACCATCTGCCAGCTTAAGTGTGGCCTGATTTACGCCCGGCTGAATAGCTGCCATCGGCTCCTCTTGTACTGATTTCCCTTGACGTACACCAAATAGAACGATGCCTATCACTACCACAAGTGAAGCTGCCATGTACAGAAAAGGCTTCCATCTGTAGGTGTTATTTGAACGACCGGCTAATGGTACGGTATTAATCAAAGACTTATGCTTCTCCCAAGCCTGAGCGGTATCAAAAGAGTTGAGTAGTTGCAAATCCTTAGAAACATACACTTTACGCAATACCGCATCCAATACGACTTGATTACGTCCATCCTCCGCCAACCAGGCATTAATATATAATTTCTCTTCCTCCGTCCATTCTCTAAAATGTACAGCAGATAAAATCTTCGCAATGTGTTGAGGGTATTTCGCCATAATCAACTGTATAACAGAAAAAGGGACTAGAATCTCTAAAGATTTTTAAAGAAAAACACAAGAAGCTATAAATCAGCCTATTTATTTTGAAACAGACTGAACAACCGTTCCAAAAACAAGCATAAACACGAATAACTGATCCTTGTCTAAAAGATTCCTGAGCAGTTGTATACCACGCATTTTTTGATTGTAGACCGTACTACTTGTAATTCCCAGCTCGTCGGCCACCTCCTGCGGCGTATACCCTTCCACAAATAGAAGCCGTATTACGTTTTGGCATTGTTCGGGGAGCTTTTCTATTGCCAGGTGAACTTCGTGAATAGTCTCGGTATAAATCATCTGCTGTGTCACAGGGACATCAAACCACTCGAGGCTGTATTGATAGCCCTCTTCTTTGACACGTTGTCTCTTCTCTTTATCCAAGAGATTGAGCGCTGCGTTTTTACAACTTACGTAGAGAAAAGAGCGAATACTATGAAGTTCGGAAAAATCGCCATTCCTGTTCCATAACTTTAAGAAGCTATCATGAACAATCTCTTCTGCAACGAAGTTATCTAATCCCATTTTGGCGAGAAATAAGCAAAGAGGTTGGTAAAAAAGATAAAAAATGTCCTGGTAGGCTTCAGGCTTACCTGCCCGAAAATCGCTAACCATTTGGTCCATTTTATTTACTTCTATCACTAGTTGCACATCAAAATCTCGTCAAATCTAGTAATTATAACGTAAAAACAAGTGGGTTCGTGACAGTCGTTACCGAAGTTTTCGCTTCGCATACGCTAGATCCCCTAGAAAACAAGCATTCCGTCCAAATGAGCAAGTATTCCTCTTATTCTTTTCTGAAAGTGCCTGTCTTAGCTGATTCGATATTGTATTTCAACGCATCCAATAAGCTCTCTTCGTTCTGTTTAATGGACATCAGTAACTTTCATGAACCTTCAGCAAGCGGGTCATGAAAGCTTTTTCTTATCGATAAGTAACAAAGTCGAAGGGGCGTCTTTTAGCCACGTCACTTCTTTAGCGGCCAGATCCTCCCATACCGTCAGATTAATGAGCATCAGATCCTGCTTCTGCCACGTGTCCTCGGTCAACTCCTGCTCGCCATAGATGACCAAATGGTTCGGCACCTGTTGCTCTAATTGCCGCAACTTCTCCCGGAATACCTCGTTATCTCTCAACGCATTCTTAAAATCAACAACAATAACCTGTGAGTTGCTATTATGTATGAGTTTTTGAATGTAAGTTAGTAAAAACATATCCTGCGGCTGAAAAACAGGAACAATAACGCGGTCTACCGCAGTAAAATTTTTATCGATCAAAATACCTACAGCTGCAGTCACCCTTGCATTGATTTGATCATTACGACTGAAAGTCAGAAAAGGTGATTCAGCTTGCTTTACCGTATGCAACAGTCTCTCTGGATTAATAATACGTGAGGTGAAATCCAAAAACCGTCCTAAAATACTTCCTTCATATATCGATTCGCTCACCCCCAACAACAAGAGATCTGTTTCTGCTTCACGCGTTGTCTGAATAATCTCTGTATCAATATCGCTCGATATCTTAAACACAGACGACATCGATTGCTCCAGCTTCTTCGCCACTTCTTTAATATCCCGGAAGCTGTCTTCCTCCTGTTCTTCCACTTCATAGTGATGTAGTTCATTTGAAGGTGCTATATGCAAAGCGGTGATTACGGAATTATCTTTGGAATGTGCTGTAAGTGCGTTGGCCAACTTAAATAACGATATCCCGGTACTACTTTTTGCAAAAGAAAGAAGAATCTTATATTTTGTTCTGTCCTGTATCTTGGTTCCCATTGCACTTTTCTTAGGCTTAAACAAGCGGTTTATAAGATCGAGCGAAGGGCCTGTCATAAAGGTGGTCACCAAAGCCATCAATACCATCATAGAGAATAATTCGGCACTCAATACCCCTAGATCATACCCAATATTAAGCACAATCAATTCCATCAGCCCACGTGTATTCATCAATGCTCCGATACTCAAACTATCTTTCCAGCTCTGCCCTACAAAACGCGCAGCCAGCGCACTCCCCACAAACTTGCCTATTACAGCAACAAGTATGATTACCCCAGCAATCAGCCAATGCTCCAATTCATTAAGTAAGCCGATCTGTGTGCGCAGCCCCGTGAATACAAAAAACAAAGGCAATAGTAGTAATACGGCTACGTCTTCAATTTTCTCAATAAACATTGACCTAAACCGTGTACTTTCGGGCATAATGGCTCCCGCCATAAAAGCGCCGAACAACGCATGTATTCCAATCACCTCAGTGGCAAAAGCAGAGAGGAGTAATACGATAAAGAAGATGGCGACTTCGCGCTTACCCAGACTATCTTTGGAAGAATTAACTTCTCCCACACGGAGCAAAAAGGGCCGCACGATTTTAATCATAACCAATACATAAGCGACGGCTAGAAGTACGGTATAAATCGCACTTGTTGCTGCTCCCGCTTTCACAATAGCGATTACTACAGCTAGAATACACCAAGCAGTGATATCATCCGCGGCCGCACAGGTGATGACCAATGCACCCAACTTTGATTTTTGAAGTCCCCGCTCTTGGATAATCCGCGCTAAGACAGGAAATGCAGTAATGCTTAACGATATGCCTATGAACAAACTATAGGATAGAAACTCTACATTAGCTGGAGCATAATACTGATAAAGAAAATAAGCTAGTCCTACCCCCATAGTAAAGGGAATAACAATACTCGCATGCGATATCACCACGGCGTCATGCGCCTTATTTTTAAGCACACTCAGATCCAACTCCATACCAATGATAAACATAAATAGGATCAATCCGATCTGACTTAAAAACTGTAGGTTACTCAACGAATCTATTGGAAAAAGAACAGCCGAAATCTCTGGAAAATGTAAACCAAGCAAGGAAGGACCTAAAATTATTCCGGCCAACATCTCCCCAATTACAACAGGTTGTTTTATTTTGATACATACCCATCCCATAATGCGGGCGGCAATAATAATCGTTACAATCTGTGCCAACAGGATAGCCAGCGGATGCCTTAGGCTATGATGGATAGAATCTAAAAAATCTTGCCAAGCATTTGCGCTTGTTGCTTTATCAGCGATAGCCTCCGCATTCTGTAATTGTGTCCCCAGCATGATGACACCATACATCACAGCAAGTAGACCGCCTACCAAAATCACATAAAATACCGTATTCTTATAGTTCTTCATCTTACCTTTTTGATTGTGCTAATAATTTGATACACAAAAATACCATAATGTTTTAGGCCTTAAGATGTACCGCAAAATCTGGGTAAAAAAATGTAATGAAGCAGTAAAAAAATGTAACTAACCTCCGGTAAGGAGTTCCATAAAAGACTTACGGTACGTTTCCCTCAATCCTAATACCATAGGCTTATCCAATTGATCTTTCAGGGTGGTCACAATCTCTTCCGAATTAAAGAACTTCACAATACGTAGGGATATAATCTCGCGCTTGTTAATACGTACAAAATCGGAATCGGGCAAAACAGTCAACAGCCCACCAAAACTAATGTTCTTGACAGTTACATCGGTTTCATCCTCAAAAAATAGGATCTTGTCCCGGCTATCTACATCCGAATTGCGGATAAATAAAATCTTATCAAAATGGATCAAGGCCTTGCCCTTATCGGTATTAAACTGGGCATAGGTCAAGTCAGCTCCTTTTTTCGAAAACCGGGATTTGACTTTTTCCACAGCCTGCTTAAGCCGCTGTAACGAAATGGGTTTGGTAATATAATCTACAGCATTAATATCAAACGCCTCGCTGGCATACTGCTTATAGGCCGTAGCAAAAATAATGGGATAATCCCGAAGAATCTCTGCTATATCAAACCCAGTAAGCTGGGGCATTTCGACATCAAGTATACAAAAGTCGAATTCAAGTTCGCGGTATTCTTTGACGAGCATCAGTGGGTCATTGAAGACCTTGACGATCTCAATCCCTTCGAGCTGCCCCAACAGTATCTTCAAGAACTTTAGACTGGGCATTTCATCATCTAAGATAATACACTTCAACTTTCTATTACTCATACATTTTTATTTGTAAGTAAGCACTATAGATATCATTTTCAACAAACCTTTTCAGCTCATGCCTTCCTGCATAGTAGCGCACCAATCGCTCTTCAAGAGTTTTACTTCCTATCCCCCCTTTTCTTTTTGCTAAAGGAGACTTCTTAGAAATGGTATTGTTAACGGTAATCTCCAGCACTCCTTCTTGAAAACTGATGACGATTGCTATAAAAGAATTTTCACTTTGGATATCTGCATGCTTAAATGCATTTTCGATTAGATCAATGCTAATCAGCGGAACCATCACCGCCGATAAAAACAAAGGTTCATTTTCTTCATCTACATCGACCTTCACCTGTATATCAAACAATGGACTAAGCTTTACTTTATTGATTTCAATCAGATTTAAAGCAAACTCGATTTCTTCTTTGGGTGACACTAACTTATTTGGGCTCTCATATAGGACATAGTCCAATACCTGCGCCAATTTATCCATTGTAAAATAGGTCTGATACGCATGTGACAATATCGCATTCAGCGAATTCTTTAAGAGGTGGGGATTTAATTCTGTACGATGTACATCATCAAGACGATCGTGCATACGTTTATAAACGTCCTCCTGTCTCCTTCCCTCCATTCGTATTCTACGATTTTCCCTACGTAAAAAAAGACAGTACACCGATAGTCCTCCTAAGAGGATCCCAAGGACTCCAAAAATGGCATAAATGATATTATCAGACATAGATAACGGACGTATAAAAGCTCCTTTTATAGTTCAAACTTATGTAAAAAGAGGCGCATTCACGAATTCCAAAAGCAAAAACGAAACTTCTGGTGGGGACATTTTACAAAAGAGAACCCCGTTTGGAACTTATTACATTTTTCCACAGACATATTACATTATATAACCTAAGCAATAAATCTTCTATCAGTTTTTCTTAACTTAAGCATACTTCAATCAACAGTTCGGTGATATACATCGACTTTATCGGACACTTTTAATGTCCCACACTAAAACTTTAGTAATCATGGAAAAACTCATTTTCGAAACCAACATCAGGACTCCCCAGTCTGCACAAAAGGTACAAGACGCACTACAACGGATTGCCAAGATCCGTCATTGGAAGATAGATTTTGATTCTATCTATAACCTATTGATTATAGAAGGGATACGATTAGACCATATTGAAATAGTTTCTAGCTTGGCCACACATGGTATTGAAGCCTCCCGCTTATACGAAGAGTAATCGCGCCGCACACCCCTAAGCTATAAATCGTACAGGTAATGTTATAAAATATACCCACACTTTAGGTCAGCTTGTTTTATTTTTGTATAAAAGCATATAACGAACATGGGACACCTATCACGGAAAAATTTCATTCGAAGCTCAGCGCTAGCAGTAGCGGGGCTATCTGTAGGTTCAACTATACTAGGGGCAAATCGCCTGGACAAAGCACACAAAGTCATGACAACAAACAAGCTTAAGTTAAAAAATGTCCGACTGGAGACCGGATTTGAGTATGACGGAGAGACTATTATCGCTACCAAGACAAGCCTCTTTTCCATTGAAATAGAAAATGGAAAATTCACCAAAATAAGTAGCGAACAGCAGAATATAGCGGACGCTATCGATGCCAAAGGCATGTTGCTTTTACCTTCCTTCAAGGATATGCACATCCATTTGGACAAGACGTATTATGGCGAGCGTTGGCAAGCTGTAAGACGGGGTGCCGGCGGAGTCAAAGGTATGATTGCACTCGAGCAGCAGATACTTCCTGATCTATTGATAAAATCTACATACAAAGCGGAAAAGCTTATTGAGCTATTACAATCCAATGGTACTGGATTCGCTCGTAGCCATGTCAATATAGAACCAACCTCGAAGCTCGATTCTCTTAAGAATTTACAGCAGGCATTGGAAAATAAAAAGAATGGCTTCGGTGCCGAACTGGTGGCATTCCCTCAACACGGAGTCTTCTATACGGACAGTGCCCCTTACCTAAGAGAAGCGGCCAAAATGGATATTGATTTTATCGGCGGTGTAGACCCTTACACCATTGATGGAGCAATCGAGAAGACCATGGACTTTACCGTTCAGCTCGCTCTCGATCACCATAAGGGGATCGACATACACCTGCATGAATCAGGAGAATCGGGATTACAAACGGTAGAATATCTAATTGAAAAGGTTAATGAAAACCCATCCCTCAAAGGTAAGACTTACCTCAGTCATGCCTTTGTTCTGGCGTGCATCGACAAGACTAAGCAGGAAGAGCTCGCTGAAAAACTGGCCGAATCTCAGATAGGAATTGTATCGACAGTACCCTTTGGTGGTCTTACTATGCCTATTCCGACACTCTTAAAACATGGAGTCAATGTCATGTTAGGCAATGACAGTATAGTCGATCATTGGAATACGTTCGGTAGTGGTAGCGTATTGCAAAAAGCCAACCTTGCAGCACAATTATATGGGTATTCGAGCGAATTTGATCTTTCCCGTGCTTTAAAACTAGCCACCGCAGGTACTGCCCCACTAGATGACAAGGGTCAACAACAATGGCCAAAAATCGGAGATCAAGCGAATGCTGTACTCGTCGACGCCAGTTGCTCGGCCGAAGCGGTTTCAAGGATTTCACCTATTACATCCTTAATTCATAAAGGCAACCAGGTTTATTAATTTCAAGCACGATGAAAACGTCCTTACTTCTACTGGCACTTGCCCTATCGACGGTCTCTTGTCAAGCGGAATTACCCGTACAAAATCAAGACAATATGCAGACACAATCCGATATCCTATCTGCGGTAAACAAAGCAGATACTATAGCTCTCAAAAATGCACTCTCAAAAGGTGCTGATGTAAATACAAAAGACGACAGTGGAAGATCGCTTCTACTCATTGCGACCAATAATAAACAGATAGAAATCGCCAAGATTCTAGTTGAAAACGGAGCAGACGTCAACCTACAGGCTCACAATCAAGATAGCCCGTTCCTATATGCAGGAGCCAGTGGGCAGACCGAATTGGTCAGGTTATACCTTGCTCATGGTGCACGCTTCGACATTTTCAACAGATACAACGGCACCGCGTTGATTCCTGCCTGCGAACGCGGTCATGTAGAGACTGTACGTTTATTGGCCTCAACCAAAGGCTTTCCTATAGACCATGTCAACCGTCTCGGCTGGACTGCCCTCATGGAGGCTGTTATATTAGGAGACGGCACCGAACGGTTTCAACAGATCGTTCAACTATTAAAAGATGCTGGCGCCACCTTAGATATCCCTGACCATGACAACCGGACTCCCTTACAACATGCAGAAGCAAAAGGCTTTCATAAGATTGCCCAATTACTAAAATAATATGTTATTTTATGCCTATTTTTATAGAAAACTATAACATAGGTATGCTACAGGGTTCAGACTTCTTTCCCACTTTGGGTATCCAAGAGTTTAATGAAAGGCTCGTTCCTAGTAAAAGCGTACTTTATCATGAGCTCCGCGGAGAGCGTCTTATTGAATCTCCCCACAAGCACGACTTCTTTATTATTATGCTCTTCGAGAAAGGAGGAGGTACGCATTCCATCGACTTCGTAAATTATCCTATTGAAGATCATCAGATTCATTTGCTCTTCCCTGGACAGGTGCACGAATGGAAGATAGAAGAAAACAGTATTGGCTATCAACTTATGGTGAGCCGCGAACGGTTCGAGCGTCTTATTCCGTATTTAAAATTCGCAACATCTTATTACCAAAATCATCCTGTGATCACCATAGATGCCAAAGAGTATAGTTTACTGTTACAGGAGTTTACCGCCATCCATGATGAGATGTCAAAAAAAGAGATACTATGGGATATCATCCAGACGCGTATTAATCTGATTGCACTTCTTGTGAGCCAATGTGCGGCCGCGAGATTTGAAGACTTCGCAAAGTATAGTGCTACACCGCTCCTATCTCGTTTTTTAGCTTACATAGATCGCTATTATACCGAAGAAAAGTCCGTCTCCTTCTATGCTGAAAAACTTAACATTACCCCAAATTATCTTAATATCCTAAGCAAAAAGACACTCGATGTCTCTGCCTCCTCCTTAATCCAGGACAGGTTAGTATTAGAGGCAAAGCGACTACTCAAAAGCTCTGAGCTTTCTATGAAGGACATTGTATATAGCCTTGGCTTTTATGATCATGCCAACTTTGCTAAGTTTTTCAAGAAAAAAACAGGAATGACTCCCTCCGAGTTTAAAGAAGGGAGCTGATCTTATTTTCGTTGCAGAATCATGCCATGGTCGAAACTCAGATGATCTTTATCACTGAATATCATCTTACCATTACTTTCTTCTATTTCACCATAGCCTTCTACTAGGCCCTGATCCGTCACTCTAAAAACAACCTGCCGGACAGAAGGAACTCCTTCCGATACAAAACTATAGTCTCCCGTGATCAGGCTATCCTTCAATGTCCCGTTTATCTTTCCAACATTTCTATCCTTACCCGAGAAAGCATATTTCAACTCTCCGAATACCGAATCTTTCTGTTGCTGCAGCGCCAGACTTATTGTATCTCCCTCCGACAGGAATAGATAATCACCTGCAAGACTATTCTTTTGCTCTATTGAACCCGAAGAATTACACCCCACAACAAGCCCCGTCAGTCCCAACATGAAGAAAAAACCTTTAAAAACAAATCCCATAATTCGTGTTTTAGCGTGCGTTAAAAATTAATAATATAGAAAAACAAACACCGTGCCTATCCGATATAAGCGTAAGTTATACCATCCCCTCCACGATCAGCATGCTCATCCTCAAAGCGACTTACGTGATTATATTTACGTAAATAATCCCGGATAAATTTACGCAATATTCCGTCACCCTTTCCATGTACGATTTTTAAAGATGGATAGCCGATCATTACGGCCCTATCCAAGACAAGCTCTATTTTATGAAGCGCATCCTCTGTACGCATACCACGCACATCCACTTCTGGATGAAAATCTGCAGCGGATGTCGCGGACACTCCAGAAGTCCGCTTAATCGCTTTTGACTTTTCCTTACTTCTCAACTTCGTTACCCGATTCATTTTAACAACAGTTCGCAATTCACCTAAAGCGACAATCAAACTATTGTTTTTTGTGATCTCGATAATCTCTCCTTCAGAACCCGAATCATCTATACGTATCCAATCTCCCACCTCAAATCCTTCAGGTTCTTTCTTCACCACCGTTTTGGTCACTTTAGGTTTCGCCGTCGCACTGCTGTGTTGATCGAGAGATGCATTGAGCTTAGACCTTATCTCTTTTGTCTTTTCCTTATCGGCCTTCACCGAACGGATTTCCGAAATCGTATTTTCAACCAATCGATTGGCATCCTTTAGGATAACCTTCGCCTCTTCCTTCGCCTTTTTTAGTATTTCTTTTTTATTCTCTTCGATATAAGCCTGTAGCGACTCATACCTAGCCTTCAATTCGATAAGCTCTTTTTCTCGTTTAGTGACTGCCACCTTCGTATCCAGCACCTCCTTTTTATCACGCTCTAAGTCCACCAAAAGCGTATCAACTTTCTTCTGCTGAACCCCGATCTTGTTCTTGGCCGACTCCAGTATTTCTTTCGACAACCCTATTTTCTGCGCAATCTCAAATGCATAAGAGCTACCTGGTTTTCCCACCTGCAAAATATACAGGGGTTTCATTTGTGTATTATCAAATAGCATCGAGGCATTTTCCAGTCCTGCCGTATGACTCGCAAACAGCTTCAAGTTGGAGTAATGTGTCGTTACTACCCCTCGCACCTGCTTCTTATTCAACTGCTCCAATACCGCCTCTGCTATCGGTCCTCCAAATTGAGGATCTGTCCCTGTTCCAAACTCGTCAATCAAAATCAACGTACGCGCATTGGCAAACGTCGAAAAATGCTTCATTTTTGATAAATGGGCACTATACGTACTCAAATCACTCTCGATAGACTGATCATCCCCGATATCCGCAAATATCTGCTTAAATATTCCCACCGAGGACGTATCATCGGCAGGGATCAACAGTCCCGATTGCAGCATAATCTGCAATAACCCCACCGTCTTCATACACACCGACTTACCACCTGCATTGGGGCCAGACACTAAGATAATCCGGTCTGTATCATCGATCTTGATATTCAAAGGTACCACCGTATGCGATTTATCGCGCATCGCGTTCAATAACAGTAAGGGATGCTTCGCCTGAACCAGATTAATACCCGCCTCTTTCGTCAAGATCGGCATATTTGCCTGTATGTCGATAGCGAATAGCGCTTTCGCACGCACAAAATCCAGCTTAGTTAATAGCCCATGATAAGACAGCAATAAAGGGACATGAGGCCTCAGTTCTGTTGTCAGATCCGTAAGTATCCGAATCACCTCTCTCCGACGTTCAAACTCCAGATCCCTCACCTTATTATTCAGATGAAATACTTCTTCAGGCTCTATGTAAGCTGTTTGACCAGTAGCTGACTCGTCATGGATCAATCCCTTCACTTTTCTTTTATTCTCAGCAAGGATAGGAATACACATCCGACCATCTCGGATGGTCAGGTTGCCATCGACAGTCCATCCCTGTGCCTGTGCCTGTTTGAAGACACTGTCCAGACGTTTACGCGCTTCTTGCTCACTCTTTGAGATTTGCTGTGTCAGGTCCAATAATAACCGTGAAGCATTATCTTTCAACTTGCCTCTATCGTCCAATACCTGTTCGATCGAGCGAACAATAGCCTTTTCTATCGGAAGATGCTCAAATAGCAATTCCAGATGCGCATACTGTCCTTCGCGTTCGTTAAAGTATCTGATAATAGCATATACAGTCCTTAACGACAATAAAACCCGATAGAACTCTTCTTCACTAAGAAAAGCTCCTTCTACCTTAGCTTTCTCTGCCAAAGGTTTTATGGCATACATATGGTCCACCGGAAGCGGAGCATCATGTATCAATAAATTCTTAAACTCGTTGGTTTGCTTTAAAAAACGATCAATTTGATCTGGCTTTATCTGAGGCTGGATTTTATCGACCATCTGCCGACCTGCCTCACTTAAACATTTCTCTTTAACTAGTTCACGGATTTCCGCAAAACCTAGCTTTTCTATCGCATTCTGAGGGTAAATCATTAATTAGTAGGTTTTCGCAGCACCTTCTTTTTGGGTATTGTATCTAATTTCTCTCCTGTCGCGGCGGTATCAGCTTTCACCTCTTCCTCTTGCTTGGGCACGGCCGGCAAGGGTGGTGTTATGACAGGGACTTGAATACCATAGGCATTCAGATGAAGTTCTGCTTTCGTCAGAAAATCCGTTCCAGAAAGCACATAGGTATACGAAGTCGTATCCCGATGTACATTGGAAATCATCTCCTTCATCATCGCTGTGTACCGTTGCAAACGCATAACCCGCTGCATACTATCTTGTACCACAGCATTACGGATAGAGTCTTCACGTTGATACACCTTATCTTCTTCCGCAAGTGCAGTATTGATATTCGTATATATCTTTTCCGTCAATAGCGGATTTCCGAGATAATAGTCAAGGTTTTGGACAAATGATACGGAATCCAACTTAAACTTCTCGAAAGCATGATTATACAACACCGGCATCACCTTACGGCCACTATCTATTGGCAAGGTGTTCAGATAAGCATCAATAAGTGATACCTCCGTCATCAGTTCTGTCATTTCCTTTTCTGACAGAATACCTTTTGGCTTTTGTTTGCTACAAGAACTAAACAAAAAAAACAATAGAATAATGGTAAAATATAAGCGCTGCATTATTTAAATTTGTACAAATTTACAAAATGCCTTTGTAATAGGTACCTTTGTAGATCATATCTCCAAAAATAATTTTCGAATACATGGACATTACTGCAAATATTCAGGAAGTACAACAAGAATTAAATCCTATAGGCGTCACATTAGTAGCTATTTCTAAGACCAAACCTGTAGAAGACATACAAGAAGCTTACGACGCAGGCCAACGGATATTTGGCGAGAATATGGTACAGGAACTTGTTGAAAAACAGGAAAAACTTCCACAGGACATACAGTGGCACCTCGTAGGGCACCTGCAGACCAACAAAGTAAAGTACATTGCTCCCTTCATTACGTTAATTCAATCGGTCGACTCTTTAAAGCTGCTGATCGAAATCAACAAACAGGCAATTAAGCACAATCGCGTCATCGACTGTCTTTTGCAGGTAGACATCGCACAGGAAGACACCAAGTTTGGACTTGACCATCCCGAAGTCATCGAGCTTCTGGAAAGCGAGGAGTTTAAAGCGATGAAAAATGTGCGCATCCGCGGCCTGATGGGGATCGCAACCAATACCGAGAAAGAAAAAGAGATAAAAGAAGAGTTTTACGAACTCAAAATGCTTTTTGATGGTATTAAGGTAAGCTACTACCGCAAAGAGGAAAGTTTTGACACCCTATCCATGGGTATGTCTTCCGATTACAAACTAGCAATAGAACAGGGTGGCAACATGGTGCGTCTGGGTAGTACAATTTTCGGCAAGAGGATTATAAAACATTTTAAAGCAAAATAAATGGCAATCACAATACGTACAGCTCGAAAGGAAGATTGTGCGGCGATGATGACGCTGATTCATGAACTTGCTGTATTTGAAAAAGCTCCCGATGCTGTAACTGTCAGCATGGAAGAATTTATAGAATCTGGATTTGGCAAAAATCCCGTTTGGTGGGCCTTTGTGGCTGTCGACGGCCTGCAGGTTGTAGGAATGTCCCTCTATTACATTCGATATTCCACCTGGAAGGGCAAACGGCTTTACCTCGAAGATCTAATCATCAACGAACCTTACCGTGGCAAAGGGATAGGAAAGATGCTTTTAGACCGTACTATTGCCCATGCCAAAGAAGAAGGATATTCTGGAATGATGTGGCAAGTCTTGGACTGGAACACACCGGCCATCAAATTTTACGAATCCTATAGTGCGACACTCGATGGAGAGTGGATTAACGTAAGTTTAAATTTTGACAAGTAAATGCGAATTGGTATACTTCTAACCCTTCTAGCTTTTACCCTATCCTGCGCCAATGAGCATAACAGGAGTACACAGCCTGTAGCCGCCACAGAGACCTCTCTGCAGGATACGCTCAACTATACATACCATACAAAAAAAGAAATCAGTTATTATTTTCTCATTGATTCTACCCGTACAGACACTGCTTATTACAAGATAACACATCCTATCTTTGAAAGTACAAATATGAATGAACTCATCAATCCATCCATATTTGTCGAACGGGAAAACAATGCCGAAGAAGCAGCTCATTCATTCTTGGACGCTTACAATGAGTTTGTCGAAGAAAACAGCACCAGCTACGTCAATGCTGTTTGGTACAAAGATTCCGATAGCCGGATTGTACTCAATACACCGCTATTTCTCACACTGAAAACTTCGATCGATCAATATACAGGCGGAGCACATGGCAATCACCTCACTTTTTTCTCAGTCTTTGATTTAGACCTCTTCAAAAAAATGGAGCTGACCGATCTTATTGTCACCGGAAAACTCAAAGATCTGACCAAATTGGCAGAGAAGCATTTCCGGAGACAGGAAAACCTATCGGACACCAGTAATCTTTCTAAAGATTTTTTCTTTGCAGATGGAATATTCGCATTAAATGATAACTTTGGCCTCACGAAAGATAAGTTGATTATTTATTACAACGAATACGAGATAAGGCCTTATGCTGATGGGATTACAACAATAGAAATCCCCTATGAGGAAGTCATGGAAATTCTAAATGCACGGGCCAAAAGGTATATTAAAAGTATTCAATAATACATAGCTTCAACTAACCGGAACTCTTATATAACAACATTAATGCAGGTTTTTAAATTTGGTGGCGCCTCTGTAAAAAGTGCCGATAACATTAAAAATGTAACTTCTATATTATCGAAATACAAGTCGTCCGAGCTACTTGTCGTTGTCTCTGCGATCAATAAGACGACAAATAAACTGGAAGAGCTTACCAAAGCCTATTGTACAGGAGAGAGAGATCCTTTTGAACTATTGGCAGAGGTAAAATCAGATCATTTTACCATCTTACAGGATCTATTTGAGGATCCTAACCACCCTGCATTCGATGATATCAACAATTCCTTTGTAGAGATAGAGTGGATTTTGGAAGAAGAACCACAAGACTCTTACGATTATCTTTTTGATCAGATTGTGTCGATCGGAGAATTAGTCTCTTCAAAAATATTGGCCGCTTACTGCACCCACATCGGTATCCCTACGCAATGGGTAGACGCCCGTAACTATATTCAGACGGACAATACACACCGTGAAGCACAAGTAAACTGGGAACTCACCGAAGAAAAAATCAGAAGAGACCTCCCCTCTATCCTAGACCATCAGGTTATCGTTACACAAGGCTTTATTGGATCTACTTCGGAAAATTTCACGACGACATTGGGTAGAGAAGGTTCGGATTATTCCGCAGCTATCTTTGCTTCCTGTCTTAATGCCGAAGACATCACCATATGGAAGGATGTACCGGGCGTATTGAATGCGGATCCTAAATGGTTCGAAAAAACAGAACTCATCCCTGAGCTATCTTATACAGATGCCATCGAACTGACCTACTATGGGGCTACGGTGATCCACCCAAAGACCATAAAACCGCTGCAAAACAAGAAGATAACACTCAGTGTGCGTTCATTCTTAGATCCAGAAAGCCCTGGTACCAAGATCAGGACCACCAATCAGACACTACCTGTCCCCTCATTTATCTTTAAGGTCAATCAGGTATTCATAAGCATATTACCACGAGATTTTTCCTTTATCGTAGAGGACAATCTCAGTCATATATTCAATCTCTTTCACCAACACCGTATCAAGGTAAACATGATGCACAATAGTGCCATTAGTTTTTCTGTAGCTATTGATGATACTGGAAAAAACATAGATACCTTATTGGTCGAGTTAGAGAAAAGGTATAAAGTATCGGTAGCACGTGGACTCGAATTAATCACCATCCGGTATTACAATCAACAAACAATTGATCGAGTATTAGTAAATAAAGAAATAATTCGCGAACTTAAGGACAGTTATACCTGTCAAATGTTAGTGAAAAATATTGATGAATAACCATATACTGGATAAAGACGTACAAGCACACATTAGGGCGAATCGGGAGCACTCTCCCAGTGATATCGCCTTAAAGAAAAGCCCATTCAGCAGCGTGAGTTCTTCCGAAATCGCAGCTCAGATCGATGGCTGGCAACGTGCTGTAAAAAAACTTCCAACATGGGCTTTCTCTTCCCTAATCTATTATCCGGACAAAATCAATCTCGAACAATGCTCTTCGGAGCATACCGCACTGATCAAACAGACCCTGATCAAGAAGGGCAGTAAAGTCGTTGACGTAACGGGAGGTTTTGGCGTTGATAGCTGTTACATGGCCCAAGAGGCAGATATCGTCGTACATTGCGAGCTCAATGAACGACTGTCGGAGATTGTTAAGCACAATGCTACTGTACTCGGCGTACCTAATATCGTATGTATTGCCACCAATGGCGTTGATTTTGTCCAGGCACAGGCGGACCAGTCTTTAGATTATATCCTAATCGACCCTTCGAGACGGGTCAATCATGCAAAGGTATTCTTACTAGAAGATTGCGAACCTAACATTATAGCAGCACAGGATATGTTCTTTCGCAAATCCCGCTATATTATCTGCAAACTGTCTCCATTACTAGATATCAGCACCGCCCTCCAAAAGCTTAAACATGTCAAGTTGGTCTACGTCATCAGCGTAGATAGCGATTGTAAAGAGTTACTTTTTATTCAAGACTCCACCTATACCGGTGAGACCAAAATAGTCGCTATACGCTTATTTACAGATCAGATACAGACCCTGACCTTTACACAAGAGGAAGAAAAGCAAGCCTTGATACGCACTTCGCAGCCACTCACCTATCTCTACGACCCAGATGTCAGCGTGACCAAAGCCGGAGCTTTCAAAACAGTTGCCAAGCGGTTCAATTTATTTAAAATACACACCCATTCGCACCTCTATACTTCCGATAGCCTAGAACCAGACTTTCCAGGCCGGGCGTTCTTGGTTAAAGAAGTTTTCGAATTGTCTGCTTTCAAAAGAAGAACCTCTTTAGATAAAGCGAATGTAGCTACCAAAAACTTCCCGATGAAGGTCGAGGAAATAAAGAAGAAGTTCAAAATCAAGGATGGTGGAAATGAATATTTATTTTTCACCACCGATTATCTAGGTAATCCTATTGTCATACATGGGCATAAAGTCTAAGAAAAGACAAAGCCATTACAATTCCTGTTTTTCATTTCTTGTATCTTTATTCTATGGAAAAAATAAAGATTTCTGCACTAGAATTGGCCACAATTTGCAAGAACAGCAATGCCTCTGAGGCGATACAGCGCGCTGTAACCGGTGCTCAACATATAGAAGATTTGGGTTTTCACCGTATCTGGCTTGCCGAGCACCATAATATGCCCCATATCGCCAGCTCTGCCACAGCTGTTCTCATCGGACATATTGCAGGTAAGACGTCCAAAATACGAGTGGGCTCTGGAGGGATCATGTTGCCCAACCACACACCATTGGTTGTTGCCGAACAGTTTGGCACGCTAGAGAGTATATATCCCGGAAGGATCGATATGGGATTAGGTAGAGCTCCAGGTACCGATCAGCTTACTGCCATGGCTTTACGTCGCAATAACCTAAATACGTCTTTCTACTTTAAAGATGACATCCTTGAACTACAGCGTTACCTTGACGAGAATAACGTAGATGCTAAAGTAAGAGCTTTCCCTGGTGAAGGACTCAATATACCGATCTATATATTAGGTTCCAGTACAGATAGCGCCTACCTAGCAGCAGAACTAGGCTTACCTTATGCCTTTGCGGCACACTTTGCGCCCGCCATGTTAGAACAGGCTTCCGAAATATACTACAGCAATTTCAAGCCCTCTCCGACCCTCGCTGCACCTTATTTTATCATCTGTGTCAACATCGTTGCCGCAAAGAGCCAGGAAGAGGCACAATTCCTATCAACGAGTCTCTTCAACATGTTTGCAGGTATATTGACCAACCTCCGCAAACCATTGTCTCCACCGACCGAAAAACCCGTTTATCATGGCATTCCAGAAATTGAAGAAGCCGTAAACAGAATGGTAAGCTGTACATTTATAGGAACAGAATCAACCATCAAGTCTGAAGTCTCCGCTTTTGCGAAAAAATACAAAGCACATGAAATAATGACAACAAATTATATCTTTGATGAAGCGAAGCGATTGGAGTCTTTCGACATCATCGCTAGCGCATTATTGTAGATTTTATATACATATGAAAAAATACGGCTATCTCCTTCTGTTCCTGACAACTGCTTTTGCCTGTCAGAATACTTCAAATGACAAACAGCAACAAGTAGAGATACCTGAGCAGCAAGATTCTATTGGAGAGCATATCCAGACAGATTCGCTTTCAGCTTCTCCCAAGGAGATAATCACTACCGCAGAAGTCGACTCGATTATAGATGGCCGTATTTTAATGCCTACGACCTATAGGGTGTGGGAAAATGAAGTGGTTTCCAAGGTAATCAATAAAAACTGGCTCGAACTGCACCATAAAAATGGTTCCTACCACGTACAATCGGTTTCTTACCACATTGAAAACGAAGATGAGGAGCCTTGTTCTGGTTTACCCACAGAAACCATAGTTCCAAAAGAAGATGTCCTTGTCTTTTTCGACATCCCTTCTATACAGAAAGGAGCAGTAGATAGCGTAGCGTTCAAAAATAAAATAATAGAGCCAGGAAAACCTTTTGAATTCACCTACAAAAACCAAAAGTACAAATTGCAGGCGACAGGCATTCTATTTCATAAAGATCAAGAGCGCAACAATCCAAATGCCCGGTACACATTAAAGTTATACAAAGACGGGACCTACCTCCGTACCATTATAGATCAGACAGCCTATAACGATACTTCTACCGAACTAGAATTCATCGGCGACCTCGATAAAGATGGCTTACCAGACTTTATTTTCTCTAGTCCCCGCGACTACGAAGAGCGACGCATGATTATCATCCTATCTGCTAGTCCCTATGCTTACGATGGGAATGTACAGTTTGACTGTTAGTATACTTACAAATTCAGTAGGCTGTGCTGGCTCGCCGTAAATATATTTCTAAATACGGTATTGATCTCCCGTCCATTTTGTGCGGCATTAATACCCAATAAAGGAAATAGCGTAACGACCTCCGCGAGGATGTGTTTTACAATTCCGCGCGCGGTAGATGTAATCTCGGTTGTCAGCACCGTATCTAAAGGATTATCTTGAAGTGCCAACAACCACAACTGATCCGTTAGCTCTCCGACTTTAGCCCTATCCGATTCCAACTGGACTTGCAATCCATCTACTTTCTTAAAATACTCCTTACCATATTTTGCCTGCCAGTTCTCGTCTGCCGACTTTTCAAAAAAGAACTTCTCCACTAATGTCAAGTACCTTCTATACATCCCCATATAGTTGACCAACAGCGTTAATTCGGCAAAAGGAATAAACGGGATACGGTACAATGTATTGTCATCAATTCGATGCTCCGGTCTAATTTGAAAAGCATGATTAGCTTCTACGACCGTATTTTCCAGCGAAAAACTATGGCTCGCCGTACTCGCCAACCCAAAAGAATCCCAGTCATAATGAACCAACACCTTATCTCTGGGTACAAAGAAAGAATAAAAAATAGGGTTTCCTTCCGCGTCCAAACGAGGTTCATCCCCGTCGTATATAAAACTATTCAATGTAAAATGCGATAGATGTGGTGCTCCTGTAGCAAAGCGCCAAAATCCCGTTATCTTATAGCTTTCACCGTCCCATACCGCTTTTCCTGTAGCACGTCCCGAGCCACCAAAGCAAACCTTTCTATCCGAAAACACCTCCTTGGCCAAATTACCATCCAAGTAACCAGCAAACATATTCGCTCCAGCACATAACGTTACCGTCCAGCCTAATCCACCATCCCAATAGGCCAGTTCCTCCAACAAGGCCAATCCCTCTTTTAAATCCAGCTCCCCTCCTCCCAATACTTTAGGCACCCAGATATTAAACCAGTTATTATCGTATATCAGGGACAATTGCTGCGCTACTAGCGTCTTCGCATGTATAGATGCAGCTTGACTATCTTTTATCAGCTGTATAGCTTCTTCACTTATCATCGTTCTCATTTTGTGGTAACCATCAGCTTTCGCCAATTAAAATAGCCGAATATAGCGACTATAAATAGAAAAGTCGTCAGTGCGGCAAATAAATAGAGTTCCTTATGTATCAATAACGGAATGGCAAAAAGGTTACTGATATTTAGTAGAATCCAATTCTCCAACTTACGTTTGGCCAGTAACCACATACCCGCCCATGCCGTAGCCGAGACCCAGGCATCCCATGCAGGCACATCGGAATCCGTCACATGCTCTAAAATAAGATACAGAAGGCCAAATCCTAAGAGACTGATCGACGCGACCACCTGCCAATCTTTAGCGCTGCAGCTACTTATCGGCTGCTGTCTCGCTTCCATATTGTGCGTCCAGTACCACCAACCGTAAATACTCATTATCAAGTAATACATATTCAATGCAATCTCCGCATAGAGCTTCGCACCGAATAGCACATACATTCCGGACACGATTCCCATAATGCCGAAAAAATAGTTAGATACCTTATTATTTTTGGAAAGCAGTACCTGTATAATACCACACAGTACTGAAAAACGCTCTAGCCAGGAAGTCTGTAGAAATGCGTTACTTATATTTTCAACAATAGTCTCCATAAATGATGTATTCAAAGACACAATCTATGGAGATGCTATTTCGAAAAAATTATTCCCTACGCCAGCATTACCTGGATCAGGTTCCTCCTACCGAAGTAGAATTGGGTATAATCTCAGCTCTGCTCCGTATCATTAGATGATACCGAACCGCACCCCATAAAATGTCTATTTTATTCTTATTAATCCAACTGCAGTACACGATGCGTATGCGCGCGCATCTCTGCGCAAAGCTCCGGATTATCGTTCAATGCCTGTCCCCAAGAAGGAATCATTTCACGCAATTTCTTGCGGTACTCATCCGATTTTGCACGTTCGGGGAAACAGCGTTTCAATAGCTGGATCATAATCGCAACCGAAGTAGACGCTCCTGGAGAAGCTCCCAATAATGCCGCAATTGAACCATCAGCACTAGATACCACCTCAGTTCCAAACTCTAACACTCCACCATGCTTAGGATCTTTTTTAATAACCTGTACACGTTGTCCTGCCTTTTCTATCGCCCAGTCTTCTAGTCGTGCTGTAGGCATAAACTGCTTCAGGGCATCCAATTTGTCCTTCGGTTTTTTCATCACCTCCGTAATCAGATATTTTGTCAACGGAAGGTTATCCAATCCAGCGGACAACATCGGTTTTATATTCGATAGCTTTATAGAAGCCGGTAAATCAAAATACGAACCTTGTTTTAAGAACTTAGTCGAAAAACCAGCGTAAGGTCCAAAAAGTAATGCTTGCTTACCGTCAATATAACGGGTATCCAAATGCGGAACAGACATCGGAGGTGCTCCTACAGATGCTTTTCCGTATACTTTCGCACGATGTTGTGCAATGATATCTGGATTCGTACAGCGCAACCACTGTCCTCCTACCGGGAATCCGCCATAACCTTTAGCCTCAGGAATACCTGATTTTTCCAAAAGCAATAAAGAGTGTCCACCAGCACCAATAAATACGAACTGCGCTTTAATCTCTCGCTTATCACCCGTTTTAAGGTCTTTCACTTCTACCTCCCAACGGCCATCATCCTCACGTTCGATATCTTTTACCTCTTGGTGCAAAGACAATTTGATATTACCTTTAGTACTCAAATAATTGATCAGATCCTTAGTCAACGCACCAAAATTCACATCTGTACCGATATCCATTCGGGTCGCAGCCATAGGCTCATTTGCAGCCCTATCCTTCATCATCAACGGGATCCACTCCTCCAACAAGGATTTATCCTCGGTATATTTCATTCCCTTGAATAACGTTTCTTTTTCCATTGTTTCGAAACGCGTCTTCAAAAATCGGACATCCTTCTCGCCAAACACCGCACTCATATGGGGTACTTGACGGATAAAATGAGTTGGGTCTTTTATGACACCCTTCTCTACTAAATAAGCCCAAAACTGTTTAGAAACTTCAAATTGTTCCGCAATCTTTATGGCTTTATCCACTTTCACTGAGCCATCTTCCTGCTCAGGGGTATAATTTAATTCACATAAAGCCGAGTGCCCTGTTCCTGCATTATTCCATGCATCCGAACTCTCCGCTGCAACAACATCCAAACGTTCAATAATCTCAATATTGATATCTGGATTCAACTCATTGATCAGAGCTCCTAGCGTAGCACTCATGATACCACCACCAATCAGAACGACATCAACTTCAGTATTTTGTTTTTTCTTGCCCATGACTTATTTAATTGTTGCAAAATTAACATTCGTTTTTGGTTATTACGAATCATTTTGTCAAAATTCTCTCATTTCCACTACATTTTATTCGAACAAAGCACTTCGTTTTTGCAAAGTAAAAATTAGAATAACGACTCAAACAAGTCCTAATAGCCCAATTAATTCAAAGTTGTCCTTGGAATCGAATCGGAACCTTAAAAACTAAGAAAGATACGTTTTCACGGATTGCCAGTTAATTAATTTAACTAGCGTATGCTGGGAGGAGAAAAGCAAGAAATCCATTTGACGATCCGTCCTTCGCTTTGGACGGAGGACAGACCATCACAACTGAAGATACAGCTACTAATATTGATCAATAAAATACTTCAATAAATCCGTTGTAGTTACGATGCCTACCAATTCTTCATCTTTAACAACTGGTATCGAATGGAAAGTAACACCGGATAGTATCTCCGTTACTTCTTTAATCGTTGCATCAGGACCTACAATAACCGGTGATTTGGCCATCAATTGAGGAATAGTGTACATATCATACACCACAGCTTCAATATCATTCTCTTCTGTTACATCAGCGTAGCTGATTTTTAGTAGATCAGAGTAACTTACAACACCGACCAACTTCTTGTCTTCAACAATAGGAAGATGACGGATATTATGTTTCTTGAATAGCTTTTCTGCGTCATACAAGCTGTCTTTCGGAGTTAAGGTAACCAACTCTCTTGTCATAATCTCTGATACTGGAACTCGCTGTTTCATACTATTTTATTTAAATGATTTCCTTTATTGCTATACCCAAATATCAACATCTTTAGGCATAAAAAACAGGACACATATCACTTAAAAAAGTGATTTACAAACAGGTATAGATAATATTTTATTCGTAACTTGAAATCTGGTCTTGTTTTATTCTGTGCCTTATAAGCTTTATCAAAATCGTTTTTTAATAAACTTAGCGTTATGTCAAAATTTACCTATTTTTGCGAACTACAGATTAAATTATCATTTTGTCTCAAAGAAATAAGTTAGAAATTAATACACATATGAAACTACTTGAAGGAAAAACAGCGTTAGTTACCGGAGCATCAAAAGGGATTGGCCGCAAGATCGCAGAGGTATTTGCACAACATGGTGCCAACGTAGCTTTTACCTACCTATCCTCTGTTGAGAAAGGTCAGGCCCTAGAAACGGAGCTACAAGCTTTTGGTACGAAGGTAAAAGGATACCGTTCGGATGCTTCCAAGTTTGATGAAGCCGAACAGCTTATCAATGATATCGTTACCGAGTTTGGCACATTAGACATCGTCGTTAACAATGCCGGAATCACAAAAGACGGTCTTTTGATGCGTATGACAGAAGAAAACTGGGATGATGTAATCAATATCAACCTTAAATCCATCTTCAACGTTACCAAAGCAGCTTCTAAGGTAATGATGAAAAACAGAAAAGGTTCATTTATCAATATGTCTTCGGTAGTCGGTGTACAAGGTAATGCCGGACAGGCAAACTACGCTGCTTCAAAAGCAGGTATTATTGGCTTTACAAAATCTGTAGCAAAAGAATTAGGCTCTAGAAACATCAGAGCCAATGTAATCGCTCCAGGTTTTATCCGTACAGAAATGACAGACGTATTGGATCCAAAAGTAGTCGCAGGATGGGAAGCAGGTATTCCTTTGAAACGCGGTGGCGAACCAGAAGATGTAGCTAATGCATGTCTTTTCTTAGCATCAGATCTATCCGCATATGTTACAGGCCAAGTGCTTCCTGTAGACGGCGGTATGTTATAATACACATAGGTCCTTTTGACATAACAATCAAAAGGACCTCTATTTAGAAACAGCTTTTTCTCCAAAAAAGCAAACACTTTGGGCGAACCAGTGAATACTTCTCGCCAAAAGGTAATCACTAAAACCGAACAAGAGAACACTTCTCACCAAAAGGTAATCACTAAAACCGAACAAGGGAACACTTCTCACCAAAAAGTAATCACTAAAACCGAACAAGGGGCCACTTCTCACCAAAAGGTAATCACTAAAACCGAATAAGAGAACGCTTCTCGCCAAAAGGTAATCACTAAAACCAAACAAGGGAACACTTCTTGCCAAAAGGTAATCACTAAAACCGAACAAGGGAACACTTCTCACCAAAAGGTAATCACTAAAACCAAACAAGGGAACACTTCTTGCCAAAAGGTAATCACTAAAACCAAACAAGGGAACACTTCTTGCCAAAAGGTAATCACTAAAACCGAACAAGAGAACACTTCTTGCCAAAAGGTAATCACTAAAACCGAACAAGGGAACACGTCTCACCAAAAAGTAATCACTAAAAGCAAACAATCAGTCACTTTTTTACCTTTTTTTCTACTTTTTTCGATTAAGTTTGCACTCGATATGCATAGGGATCAGGTTTTCAATATACAGACAGAGCAGGACTTTAACACAATAGCCCTCGAAATTTTCAACTTTCAGGCACAGCATACACCTGTATACAGAGACTATATACAAGCCTTACGCATCGCGCCAGAGACTATCGTCGACTACAGACAGATTCCCTTTCTGCCGATTCAATTCTTCAAGACACACGCTGTTGTTGCAGAAAACCACTCGCCCGAAATTACCTTCAGTAGCTCTGGCACTACTGGTATGATTACGAGCAAGCATCCTGTGCCCGATCTCTCTTGGTACACCGATAGCTTTCGAAAAGCGTTTGATTTATTCTACGGTGATGTCCAAGATATTGCTATTCTCGCCTTACTGCCTAATTACCTCGAACGCGAAGGATCATCACTTATCTATATGGTGGATGACCTCATACAGTCCTCACAGCAGACCGAAAGTGGGTACTTTCTATATAATCATGATGACCTCTACAACAGCTTAAAGCAGCTACAGCAAAAAGGAACAAAGACAATCCTTATCGGTGTCACCTATGCCCTGTTAGATTTTATTGACAGTCACCAAATAGATTTCCCCAAATTGATCGTTATGGAGACCGGTGGAATGAAGGGAAAACGCAAAGAAATGGTACGCGAAGAGCTACATGAACAATTAAAAATGGGCTTTGGTGTACCTCATATACATTCAGAGTACGGAATGACCGAATTACTATCTCAGGGTTATTCTTATGGTGACGGTATATTTCAAACGCCACCATGGATGAAAATCCTTATTCGCGACACCAACGACCCACTTACCTTGCTGACAGACAAAAAGACGGGCGCTATCAATGTAATCGACCTGGCCAACTACTACTCCTGCTCCTTTATCGCGACACAGGACCTAGGCAAGATACATGCTGACCAGTCTTTTGAGATCCTGGGCCGGTTTGACAATGCCGATATACGTGGTTGCAACCTTCTAGTGCAATAGCTTACTTCAGACTACGGTCCTCAAACGTATTTCCTGCGTTCAAATCGCCTGTATCATAGCCCTTCTTAAACCAAGCTGTACGCTGCTTTGAAGTGCCATGCGTAAAAGACTCTGGGTTACTATGCCCTTGGGCTTGTTCCTGTATATGGTCGTCACCTACCGCTGCCGCTGCCTGCATTCCATCGACAATATCCTCGTAGGTCAACTCGATATCCGAATTTTTATTGACATAGTGCGCCCATACCCCTGCATAAAAGTCAGCCTGTAGCTCAGTCATCACCGAAATCTTGTTATACTCCCTTTCACTCATTTTGGCACGCAGCTCATTCGTCTGCTTTAACACCCCTAGAATATTCTGTATATGGTGTCCCACTTCATGCGCTATTACATAAGCCAAGGCAAACTCTCCTTTGGCACCAAAACGCTGTTTAAGCTCCTCATTGAATGTCAAGTCCATATAAATCGTCTGATCGGCCGGACAATAGAACGGTCCATAGGCCGATTGGCCCATACCGCACCCATCTGTCGGTGTATTACGATCATAAACGACCAACTTGGTAGGCGGATAATCCGCATTCGCCTGTTCTTTGAACAACTTGCCCCATACATCCTCTGTGCTCTGTAATACCACGCGCGAAAATGCGGTCAACTTTTGCTCCTCTGCACTCAGCTCCCTCACTTCCCCCGTTGCCACCTCTTGGTTCGCTCCCATCTGCTGCAGCAATTGCGCTGGGTCGCCGCCCATAAAAAGACCGATCAACAAAATAATAACACCGCCGATACCACCGACAGCTACTTTTCCACCAGAAGACATCCCTCTTCTATCTTCAAAATTACCGCTTTGTCGACCACCTTGCCATTTCATAATTTTCTTATTTAAGTTAATTTATTCTAAGCGATAGCACAAAATCTCTGCCAAAACAGAGCCGTTTCAAAATGATATTATAAGTGCGTCACTCCCCCATACAAATATCTGAAGCCCCAAAGTGTTGCGTAAAAAATTCGTATCTTTGCCCTATGAATTTAGAGAACTTATTAGCCGAAAGAAGTGGAAATCAATGTGAGCTTTGTACAAGCAGTTCAGACTTATCCAAGTATGAAGTTCCGCCGACTTCCAATGCCAACCTGGATAACAGTATCTGGGTTTGTGAAGTATGTAAATCCCAGATAGAAAAAAGAGAGCAACTAAATCCATCACACTGGAGAGTACTATCGGACACCATGTGGTCAGAGCATGCCCCAGTACAAGTGGTTGCTTGGCGTATGTTGAGCCGTCTACGCAACGAAGCCTGGGCCGCAGACAACCTAGAAATCCTTTATCTTGATGATGAGAATCTAGAATGGGCAAAGAAAACAGGAGATCATGAGCAGGATGGCACGGTAGACTTCCACCAAGACTCTAATGGAGCAAGATTACACGAAGGAGACACCGTTGTATTGATCAAAACCTTAGATGTAAAAGGTTCTTCATTGAATGCAAAACTGGGTACAGTAGTCAAAAACATTCGTTTAGTACCCGACAATACCGAACAGATAGAAGGCAAAATAGAAGGTCAGACTATCGTCATCCTGACGAAGTACCTTCGTAAAGGATAATACAAAAGCTGTCCGAAAAAATTAACCTTTTCGTACAGCTTTTATTATTGAATCGTGATTACATTTCTGTTCAACACCAGAAAACCATCCTTCTCCAGTGATTTCAACAGGCGCGAGATTACTACACGCGAAGTATTCAACTCATTGGCAATCTCCAAATGGGTCTTATTGACCACCTTTCCCTTATTTATTGTAGCCACATTCAACAGATAAGATTTTAGCCTACCCGACATATCCTTGAAAGCCAAGTTGTCTATCGCCTCTAGCATCTCATCCATTCGATTATTATAGCTATCGAATACATACTTCCGCCATGAAGGATATTTGGCCAACCAATCCTCCATTTTCTGTACCGGAATCATAAGTACCATACCATCAGTCTCCCCTATAGCACGAATATTACTACGTTTATCTCCTAGACAACAAGCCATCGTCATTGCACAGGTATCCCCTCTCTCCAAAAAATACAGCAACAACTCGCCTTCATCATAATCGTCCCGCATAATCTTAATAGCTCCTTCCAACAATATAGGCATAACCGTAACAGTCTGCCCCATATCGATCAGAATATCCTGTGCCCGAAAATGCTTTAACTGTGCTACATCAGCGATTTCTTGAACAAGTCCCGGTTCAAACTTCTCAGGGTAATAGTTCTCTAAAATTTCCTCTATCTGCATATTAGTCTCTAGTGCGGCAATTTATCTTTTAGTACACCGTAGATAAAGGTACCAAATAAAGCGCTCACTATCACTATGAGCATAGGTAATACTCCTGCCCCCAATAGTACAAACATAGGTCCCGGACAAGCCCCCACCAATGCCCACCCCAATCCAAAGAAGATCCCTCCGACCAGATAACGCGTTATAGACTTTTGCTTAGGAGCTACAGCGACTCGCTCTCCGTCCACATTCTTGGCCGAGCGTTTCATCCATTGTACCCCTACAATCCCTACAGCCAGTGCACTTCCCATAAAACCATACATATGGAAAGATTGAAAATTAAACATCTCATATATCCGGAACCAGGAAGCCGCCTCCGCTTTATACATCACTACACCAAAAAGAACACCTAAAACTATAAATACAAGTTGTCTCATAAACTTAAAAAATTAGGGGAAACAAGCCATGAACCATCAGCAAGCCTCCGATAAAAAAACCAATCACCGCAATCAAAGAAGGCAATTGCAGATCACTCAATCCCGATATGGCATGTCCAGAAGTACAGCCTCCTGCATAGCGCGTCCCAAATCCGATCAATAGACCGCCTACAATCAACAGCAACACATTAGACAGGGACATATCACCATATATCTCTGTTGGCACAAAAGTAGCACCAGCACTCTCAAAGTTCATCGACTTCAACTGGGCGATTGTTTCCGTAGAGATTGCAGGAACCTGATTGTCCGACAAATAGTGTACAGAGACGTAACCTCCCACTATCGACCCCAGTAGGAACAATAAATTCCAACGTTGGGTCCGCCAATCAAAATCAAAAAAGCTACAGGACTTGCCGGCTCCTGCCATCGCACACATTGTCCGAAAATTTGAAGAAAACCCAAAACTTTTCCCCAAGTAAATCAATGCCAGCATAATCAATGCAACCAAAGGGCCTCCCACATACCAAGGCCAAGCGTTATAAATCCATTCCATATGTAAAAAATATTTCATATTTGCACAAATATAATCAGTGCACTTAATTTCCTCGGTTACTTTTGTTACATTTGCCCCGTTAGGAATCAACAATTAACACACAGTATATTAACCGTTTAATTCCAACATGTTTTTATACTGAAAAAAGACGTAGTCCGTGTCAGACAAATCAAATTTAACTTTAAGGAGAATAGTACTATTCAGCCTTATTTTATCATTCGCTATACTAAGTACGATATTTATCTATCAATACTTACAGTACAAAAAAGTAGAAGGTAGACTCAATGCCGCCTACTCCTCTGGAAACCTACAATCTCCAGCATTATACAAACTATTTTCGACATTTACAGAGGCCGACAATTTGTTTCGATTGTATACCATAAACTTTGACGAAAACGACTTCACAGGCTACCGCAATAAATTGGACACGATCAAATTGGTCGTCGACTCGCTGGCAGCCCTACCGATAGACAGCAATCCTATCAATAGCAGTGCTGGCAACAGCATTACCGAAGGTAGCTTGGCACTGCAATATGCGCATCTCAAAAAACAGGTCGACGATATCGTCTACTATGCCCAAGACTCGCTACAGACACTTACATCAAGAACACATACCACATCACAGAAACCGAGGATTACACAATCGGATTCTATCATCAGCAAAATATTAAGAGATACCCTCAAAGTTGCACAAGAACAAGATACCGTAGTAAAGAAAAAAGAAGGTCTCTTCAACAGAATATTTAAAGCAAAGAACGATACCTTGGTCAATCAAAAGACCAACGAAGTATTGAATGTAAATCAGATTGATCTTGTCCAACGTAATATAGACCAACTGATATCCACCAATGAGCGGATTTATAGAAACAACCTCCGTGATCTCCGTGCTGTATTCGGAAAGTTACAAGAAGCCGAAAAAGAGCTGATCACCTCCAATTACGCTTTGCTGAACAGTTTAAAAATCGGCATCGAAAACTTAAGACAGATAGAGCTGGATGGAATCCGTCAAGCGGAAGAACAAGATTTCGCACTCTACAAAGAAAACTCCACCAACTTCGGTAATCAATTAATTATAGCATTAGCCATTATGCTGCTTATGATTGTCTTCCTTGTCTATTACCAGTATCAAGTAGCTTCATACGAGCGTAAGCTTCTTAATGAGAAGGAATACGCATCAAAGATAGCCGAAGAAAAGACAAACGTACTCGCCAATATCAGTCATGAGGTGCGTTCGCCCCTCGTATCTCTACAGGGTGTGGTCAATATATTGAAAAACAATAATGATGCGAAGACCATTGACAAAGAGATTATACAGACCATCGACAACGACATCAATGTAATCAATAGTACGGTCAATGATATCCTAAATCTGAGCAAATTAGAAGCAGGCTCCCTGGATATCAAATTTGGTTATATATCCCCTTATAAGCTTATCGAGGATAGCATAGGATTACATCAGTACCAAGCAGAGACAAAGAAGCTAGAGTTAATCAACGCAAACAAAGTCGCCCCTCAACTGATGATATGGGGAAATGCTTTCCGTTTCAAGCAGGTAATTTCAAATCTTATTTCCAATGCGATCAAATACACGCAGAAGGGATCCATAACTGTTACAGCCGAAGTAAAAAAAGTAGGTGACAAACAGCGTATCGTTATCCGTGTCATCGACACTGGAATAGGTATTAGCGACAATAAAAAAGACCAGATCTTCCGCAAATATTACATCGCTGACAATAAAAATAAATCTGGAGGTTTTGGATTAGGCCTATATATCTCCAAAATACTGAGCGAACAGATAAAAGGTTCCATATCCTTTATCAGTGAAGCGGAAAAAGGAACAACCTTTATCTTCGAAGTTCCTATAGAGAAGAGTCATATGGAAGCGAACGAATCACAACAGCTTACGGTATCGAGCTTACCTCAAGATATCAGAATCGTCTTTATCGACGATAGCCGTATCGGACTGTTCTTTATACAGCAACTGTTCAACAACCATCAAAACGTACGCTTGTTTGACAACAGCCAACAGGCTTGGGCGTACCTTGCCTCAAACCCGGTAGATATTGTCGTGACCGACCTTATCATGCCTGAATTGGATGGTTGGGGCATATTAAACCGTATCCGCTCGACTCCTGCGATAGCCCACACAAAAGTCTTTGTATGTACTGCAGAGAATATGCTTCTAGAAGGAAAATCTAATCAGAAATACAGCTTCGATGGAACCATAAACAAGCCGATCAACGAAAACAATCTGGTAGCGACCTTATTAAAGGGATAGCCGCAATCGATATATCCAATGGAATGGTGTACTACAGATCAACTGGATAGTACACCGTTCCCAAATTTTTTAAATCCTCGAGTTCCACTGCCTCCTCAAAAATCCCAAACACCGCAGATCCAGATCCCGACATAGCCGCATAGATCGCTCCTTTCTCATACAGCGAATGTTTTATTTTTTCAATCTGCGGATACCGTTCAAAAACACCGATTTCAAAATCATTCACCAAATGATATTTCCATTCCTGTATAGGTAGTTGAATTGCTCTTTTCAGGTCCAGCGCTGGAGTCTGCGGCATGACACACTGATAGGCTTCTACCGTAGAAATATGGATGTCTGGTTTTATTACCGCGATGAAATAGCCCGATAGATCTAACGTGACATCCTCAAAAGTCGTCCCTATACCAGAGGCAAATACAGGCTTATTCTCCAGAAAAAAGGCACAATCGGCCCCCAATCGCTCTGCATAAGGTTTAAGTTCCTCCATAGAAAGACCTAGACCGTTGACCTCGTTCAACATCTTCAGCACATATGCCGCATCCGACGATCCGCCCCCCAATCCAGCACCTATCGGAATATTTTTCAAGAGATGTATATGCATCGGACTAATCCCATAATCCGCATCCAACAGTTCAAAAGCCTTTTCACAGAGATTAGTTCCCCCACCAGGAATAGACAGTCCATCCACTTGGAATGTCATCTTTTCCGCAGGGGTTAGCTCGATCACATCATACAGTTTGATCGGATAGAAAACAGTTTCTATATTATGATAACCATCCGATCTCTTTTCAGTGACCAGAAGGCCCAGATTTATTTTCGCATTTGCAAATGAAATCATACCTGTCTTATTGGGAAGAAGAAGCCTTTTTGGGTCTATTAAAATTCCCCTTTTTGTTGAAAGGCTTTCGTTTTTTCTTGTTATTACTCTTCAATCGAGGAGCATAAGCAGGTCCTTCTGCAAATCCTTCAGGCAATGTCTCTTTACGGATTTCATATTCCACCAGCTTTTCAATAAGCGCAAACTTACCCTGGTCTTTGACATTTATAAAAGTAATTGCTGTCCCCGTGGTCGCAGCACGCGCAGTACGTCCCACCCTATGCACATAATCCTCTGGATCTGGAGGTACATCATAATTGACCACCAGACTGATCCCCACAATATCGATACCTCTGGAAATTACATCTGTACCGATCAATACATTGATCTTTTTAGCCCTAAATCGCCCCATGATATCTTCACGCTCCGACTGATTCAGATCCGAGTGGAATCCTTCTACCGCGAGACCACTTTTATTCAGATCCCGTGCCAGTGTTTTGACGATTTGCTTCTTGGATGCAAATACAATTGCGGTACTATATTTCGGATCTCTCAGAATATGCTGCAACAGCGCATTTTTATGCTCATCATACACAAGGTATGCATGTTGATCTATTCCTTCTGAAGGCTTAGAGATTGCGATATTTATTTCCTTTGGATTATTCAGGATTTTCTTTGCCAATCCCCGGATTTTGGTAGGCATCGTAGCAGAGAACAGTAGCGTCTGTCTCTTTTGCGGCAGATAGCTTATAATACGGATAATATCATCATAAAACCCCATATCCAACATCGTGTCTGCCTCATCAAGGATAAGATGTTTTAATTGGCTAAAATCAAACTTACCTGAGCTCATATGACTGATCAACCGACCAGGTGTCGCTACGATAATATTTGCGCCTTCACGAATAGCTCTTTTTTGTTGTTCGTACCCCATACCATCTCCGCCACCATATACAGCAATCGAAGTCGTGCCGGTAAAATACCCGAGCCCCATCACCTGCTGATCGATCTGCAATGCCAATTCCCGCGTCGGCACCAGTATAATAGTGTCCACACGCTCTCTTGGTTCCAGCCCATTCTTATGTAAGATAGGCAATAGATAAGCCGCAGTCTTACCTGTCCCCGTCTGAGCACAGGCGATTAAATCTTCATTGTCCAATATAACCGGTATGGTCTGTTCTTGTATGGGTGTCGCTTCTACAAAGCCCATGGTGTCGAGCCCTTCTTCCAGTGTAGGGATGAAGCCAAATTCGTCAAATCTCAATGTATTGAAATATCTATATTATAAAATTAATCGAAGTTACTAATTTTTAGGCAATAATCACGCGCTCTTTACCGACCAAAATTCTACGTTTACCGACTATCTCTACAAGCTAACCTATTTGCCATGTGCTGGATTCGTAGTTCCTGCTACCTTTGGAGTATACAAACAATAAAACAAAAAGATATGGCTACTAAAACAACATTCGATTTCAATAATGAAAACATTACAAGCGGTGTTCAGAACATCTTTAAAGTAATACAAGAGAGCAAACTTACAGTATCTTCCAACGAAGGCAAACAATGGTTAAGTATTCCTTTAATATTTGGTTTGCTGATCGGTATTATCTTCCCTTTCATAGCTATCATAGCAGTGGCACTGATTTTACTTCGTGTCATCAAGGTCACAGTCGAACGCGAGATACAAGATAATATCAATGGGCAGAAAGCACTAGATTCTAAGTAGAAGGCCTGTTTACAGACTCGGATAAGCCCATCTTTATCGAAAAGAAATAAAATTTCGTTAATTATGTGTTAATATCAACGTCTCTGTGAACCTAATGGCACATCGCTTGTCCTATGCGTGTGATATCAGTTTTGTAACGTACAACTAAATTACACACATATGAAAACGACAATTAAAATCTTGAGTCTACTGTTTATTGCAGTATTTACATTGACATCGTGCAGTAAAGATGATGACCCCGCGGACAATGACCTATTTATCGGCAAGTATGAAGGTACAGTCTCCTTTAAAAGCACACAAGACGGCGACAGCGATGTCCCATCAACCAACGGTTCAGTGACCGTTACCAAAGTTGGTGACAGCTACTCGTTCAACTTTTCAAATGGAATTCCGACCATCAAGGATATCACCATGAAAAAAGGGGACAACAATACCATTATGTTCAGTGATAATGGAATAGGTACCATCACCGTAACGGCATCGAAACTGTCAATAGCTTTTACAAAAGACGGTAGAGGTTGGCTAGCCGACTGTAAACGTTAAGCCATATCAAAAAAAATAAAAAAATATTTTACTTAGTGTAATTAATACACTATATTTGTAGCATCATAATTTAGGTTTATAATTGGTTATTAAAGGTTTTCATTCTCCCCGTTTGAAAACCTTTATTTCAAACTTCAAACCTACTGATACACAAAAGTTAGAATTAGATTTTTCAAAATTATACATGTTTAATAAGTAGATTTCTGTGCGTTGGAAAGCTACAAAAAAGAGGAAAGCGATGTAAGTCACCTTCCTCTTTTTACAAATTACTCCCTTAGCCTATTTACTTTCTACGAGTGAGTGCCCGGTTATATTCATAGTTCATCCGTGCGATATTCAGAACCGATATACCCTGTGGACATTCCACCTCACATGCTTCCGTATTCGAGCAGTGTCCAAACTCCTCTGCATCCATTTGCTCGACCATCCGGATCACCCTTTCCTGCCTTTCCTCCTTCCCTTGCGGAAGCAGTACCAGATGGTTTATTTTTGCTGATGTAAACAGCGCTGCGCTACTATTTTTACAGGTAGCAACACAGGCACCACATCCTATACAAGCCGCTGCATCAAATGCCTCTTCCGTAACCTGATGGCTAATGGGCAGTGCATGCGCATCGGGAGCCTGTCCCGTATTAGTAGATACGAACCCGCCACTGGAAATAATCCGATCAAATGCCGAACGATCCACACGCAAGTCCCTTTTTATCGGGAAAGCCTGCGATCTAAAAGGCTCTATAAAAATAGTTTCATTGTCGGTAAAAGATCGGAGATGCAATTGGCAGGTTGTGGTATTCTGCAATGGCCCATGCGCAATACCGTTTATCATCATTCCACATTGCCCACATATCCCTTCCCTACAATCGTGATCAAATTCGACAGGCTCATCACCGGTCAGTATCAGCTTTTCATTCAAGGTATCCAACATTTCCAGGAATGACATGTGTGGATTCAGATCCTCTAAAATATAATCGACTAATTTACCTTGTGATTCCCGGTCCTTTTGACGCCAAACTTTAAGATTTAACTTCATATATATAATTCCTTTCTGAGCTGTCTATTGACAGATCGGTCTGACTTTTTATTTTATTTATAACTGCGCACAATAGGCTTTAATACTTCAAACTTGAGCTCTTCTTTATGAAGAACCGGATCAGCCCCAGCTCCTGCCCATTCCCAGGCCGAGATAAACTGGAACTCCTCGTCGTTGCGCATAGCCTCGCCTTCTGCTGTTTGATATTCCTCTCTGAAATGAGCACCACAGGACTCATTCCTAGTCAGTGCATCAAAGCACATCAGCTCGCCTATCTCGAGATAATCAGCTACCCGTCCCGCCTTTTCCAACTCGCTATTCATAGCCTTCGTATCCCCGGGTATCTTGACATTTTTATAAAAGTCCTCCCTCAGCTTTCTAATCTCCGTGATAGCGCCCTTCAGCCCCGCTTCATTTCGGGCCAGCCCACAATAGTCATAGAGAATCTTGCCCAATGTCTTATGGTAATAGTCTACCGTCTTACTTCCCCCAATAGCCAAGAGCTTCTTTAGATTTTCCTCTACCGCAGCCTGCGCCTTATCAAATTCGGGATGTTGATCATCAATCTTTCCAGTGTGTATATCGCCAGACAGGTAATTGGCTACGGTGTAAGGTGCTATAAAATAACCATCTACCGAAGCCTGCAACAATGAATTGGCCCCTAACCTATTGGCCCCATGATCTGCAAAATTCGCCTCACCCAATGCAAATAACCCGGGCACCGTCGTCATCAACTCATAGTCTATCCACAGCCCACCCATAGAAAAGTGTGCAGATGGAGAGATCATCATCGGCTCTTCGTACGCATCAAACCCCGTAATCTTGCGGTACATATCAAACAGGTTACCATATTTTTCTTCAATCTTGCCCCGTCCTTGCTCTTTGATCGCTTTCGCAAAATCAAGATACACCGCATTCTTAAGCGGACCTATACCAAAACCAGCATCGATCCGTTCTTTCGCAGCTCTAGAAGAGATATCCCTTGGTGCAAGGTTTCCAAATGCAGGGTATCTTCTTTCTAAATAGTAATCCCGTTCATTTTCTGGGATATCATTCGGTTTTCTTGTTTCATCCGTTTTAGTATGCACCCATATCCGGCCATCATTACGTAACGATTCAGACATCAAGGTCAGCTTCGATTGGTAATCTCCGGACTGAGGCAAAGACGTCGGATGTATCTGTATCCAGCTCGGGCTGGCCATCAAGGCACCTTTTTTATGCGCCCGCCAGATCGCCGACCCGTTACAGCCCATAGCCAATGTCGACAGGTAATAGATCTTTCCATAGCCTCCCGTCGCCAAGATAACCGCATGCCCTGCATGTCTTTCCAAGGCTCCGGTATCGAGATTACGGACAATAATACCTCTGGCTTTGCCATCGATCATCACCAGATCCAACATCTCGTGTCTCGAGTACAGCTTGACGGTTCCTTTTCCTACCTGCCGCATCAAGGCCTGATAAGCACCCAAAAGCAACTGCTGGCCAGTCTGTCCCCGTGCGTAGAAAGTACGGCTCACCTGCACCCCACCAAAAGAGCGGTTATTAAGGTATCCCCCATATTCGCGTCCAAAGGGCACCCCTTGCGCCACCGCCTGATCGATCAGATTCAGCGAGCATTCCGCCATACGGTACACATTCGCCTCACGCGCTCTAAAATCTCCTCCTTTTAGCGTATCCACAAACATACGATACACACTATCACCGTCATTTTTATAATTTTTTGCCGCATTCACGCCTCCTTGAGCTGCCACGGAATGCGCCCGCCTTGGACTATCCTGAAAACAAAAAGATTTGACCTGATACCCCATCTCCGCCAGCGAAGCTGCGATCGAGCTTCCCGCCAGTCCAGTACCAACGACAATAACCTCCAATTTCTTACGGTTTGCTGGATTGACCAACTTAGCCGTTTTCTTAAAATTCTCCCATTTTTGTTCCAATAAACCTTCAGGGATCTTAGCATCTAAGTTCATTCTATTCAATCTTAAGTTTAACCCCTAGTGATATATACGTAAATAGGCATCAGCGCAAATCCCACACACACGACGATAGCATACACCGTACCGATGACCTTTATCCAGCGTACATATTTGGGGTGAAATACCCCCAAAGTACGTATAGCACTATGTACACCATGTATCAAGTGATAGCACAATGCCACCATCGACAGCACATAAATAACGACATACCACCATTCCTGAAATGTAGTGACCACCAACTGATAGAGATCTTTATTCCCATTGCCATCTAATGGTAGTGTACCAAATTTATAGACGTACCAAAAATTCTGAAAATGGATAACCAAAAAGATCAATATAAGCGTACCCAGTACCCCCATATTACGGCTGTACCATTTACTGGCGCGCCCTCTGTTATCCTTTTGATAAGGCTTAGCGGCCTTTTTATTTTTCGAGGTAATAATCAGCGCATCTACCACATGCACGATAATACTAAGATAAAGCACATAGGAAACCATCTTTATCAGCGCATTGCCTGATAGAAAATGAGAATACCAATTAAACTGAAGTCTAGCCTCTTCTTCGGGCAGGAACAACTGTAGATTTCCCAATAAATGTATGATTAGGAAGAAACCCAGAAACAGCCCTGTCAGACATAGAAGCATTTTACGAGATAATGTTGTCAACATCGCCTTACATATTTTAATAATAACCAATTACTTTCATCCATAGTCCACCTACAGCCATGTAGATCACCAATAGAAGCACCCCTATCTCTAGCCCCCGTAACCACCAGGCTTTCAGCTCGACATAACCGCTACCAAAATATACCGGCGCAGGACCGTGTCCATAATGCGTCAATACCCCATAGATAGAGCCCATAAAACCCAGCATCATAGCCAACAGCATACCTGGAATCCCCAAGGATATCCCTACACTCAATAGCGCGGCATACATCGCTGCCACATGAGCCGTTGCACTTGCAAAAATATAGTGACTAAAAAAGTAGACCAATACAATAACAGGGAAAGCGACCGTCCAACTCAGCCCTCCTATCTGTACCTTCACCAGATCACTGAACCAACCTATAAAGCCAAGTTCATTGAGCGAACTGGCCATCATCACCAAAACAGCAAACCATACAATCGTATCCCAGGCTCCCTTCTCGGCCTTCACATCTTCCCAGGTCAGTACCGAGGTAAGCAACAACAGGGTCAGCCCGATAAAAGCCGTCGTCGTCGCGTCGATAGAAAGTGCACCACCAAAGATCCATAGTGCCAGTAATACGAAAAAAGCCAGCAACATCAACCATTCATTGACTTTTATCGGCCCCATCTCCTTCAGTTTCTCCGTAGCCATCTTAGGCGCATCGCCCGTCTTTTTCAACTCTGGCGGATATATTTTATACATCACCAGTGGTACGATAAAAAATGCGGCAAGCCCAGGTACAAATCCCGCTGCTGCCCAGGACATCCAGGTGATATCGACCCCAAGATTGGCGGCAAACTTTTGACACATCGGATTACTTGCCGTCCCGGTCAAGAACATGGACGAAGTAATCAGGTTCATATAATAACTATTGAGCGTCAAGAAAGAACCCAGCTTACGATGCGTCTTCGGATCATCAGGGACAGAGCCAAAGCTCATCGCCATCGATTTCATGATGGGATATATGATCCCTCCACCACGGGCTGTATTGCTCGGTATCGCTGGTGCCAGGCACATATCAGCCAATCCCAGTCCATAGGCCAGTCCGAGCGAACTTTTTCCAAAGATCTTGATAAACAAAAAAGCAATGCGATTTCCCAGCCCCGTTTTTATAAATCCCCGGGCAATAAAGAACGAGATACCGATCAGCCAGATCACCTTATCACCAAAGCCGCTCAGCGCTTTCACAATAGAAGCACTCGGATTGCCTGGCGCAAGCACCTGAGTCAATGCGGTAAAGCCGATGGCCATCATACACATCGTCCCCATAGGGGCTGCTTTAAGAATAATACCAAGGATAGTAGAGGCAAATATGGCAAACAGATGCCAGGCCTCGGGGGTCACTCCCTCTGGTGGAGGGATAAACCATAGTGACAAAGCGATTAAGAAGGTAATACCTATTCTTTTGATATCGATCTCTTTCATAAGTAGATAATTAATACATGAGCTCGCAAGCTCGGTTTGATTTTTATGTTCCGCCTATTGACGGATTGATTTATTCAGTTCATTAAAGACGACTTTGCACCTGTATGATAAATAAGTTACCATTGTGCGTAGTCGTATTAGCCAGTTGATGCTTATAGCGATCCATCTGCATCCCCACCTGTATCCGTGCTCCGTAATCCTTCAGGAATTCGAGTCCAAGCATCGGTGTCCATGTCTGCCGGGGATTAGAATCCCTACTAAAGCTTCGATCTAAATACTCGTAACGGCAGGAAGCTTCTATAGATCCCAAGTTCTTATGCCTGATCTGATAGCGTAGATTGGGCAAAAAGTAAAATCCCCGTACGAGGTAACTATTGATATCATTGGGTCTATCTTCCTCCGGAATAGTCTTATACAAGGCATGATTAGTAGCCTGTTTTCCTTCCAATTGCAAATCCAGATTCCACTTGGCCGAAAACGGCACATTCCCCACAATATCCGCTCCCCATGCATACACATTCTTCTTGATCACCTCCCCTACACCACCATTCAACCCGATATTCACACCGTATTTTTTAGACAGGCCAAATACCAATCGCGTCATATACTGCTTTCCGTTATCGCTATCCGAGACCTGATTTTTACCGTTGCCATTCACGACCGATACCGCGTATTGAAAAGGCATCTTGCCGACATGCAGCGTTCCTCCGATCGAAGCCCCTATTTGGAAACTCGTCCATCCTAACTTTCCAAATTCACTATATTGATTCGACCAGTCCAGCGACTTAATAATATCTGCCGGAATTGTCTCTTCAATACCGAACCAAGGCCTAAACTGCCCTACCGTAATCGCTGCTTTTGGGCTGAACGTATATTTCAGATACGCATTTTCCAAGACACGGCTTTTCGGGTCATTCTTAAAGTCCGCCAGATTGACCAAGGCTACAACCTCCGTCCGTTGGCTTATTTTAGCCTGCACCTGCGCACGCATATATTTCAGTGCAAACGAATTGCTGGTTCCCGAACCATCCTCATGATGCTGCCCTCCCACATCGACATCCTCATTGGCACTCACTACATATCGAGCTTGAAAGAGTCCTTTAAACTTAAATGTTGGGTAATTTTCAAATTTCTTGCCCCAGGTACTATCCGGCACCTGTGCATAGGCCGCTATAGGAATACCCCAGGCGATTGATAAACAAGAAACAAGGTAAATACAAGCTTTTTTCATAGGCTAATGCACAGTTACAGTTTTTTACATAGTAGTTGGTTATAGTAGATACACCAATTGTCATCAAATTGTTTTAAAAAAATATTAATTATAAAAAAAACCGTTACGGTATGTAACGGTCGACAAGCAGAAATAGCGCTTATGCGGGATATTATCTACCAAAGGCGAATGCCTCCTGTAGGGGATGGGCCTTCCCTCTGAGCCAAAAAGAAAGCATTTGCATTCCCACCACAGAGAATGTAATCCCATTACCTCCGAATCCCAATACAAAGTAGGCCTCTTTAAAGGAGGTGTGAGTCCCGATATAAGGTAGTCCATCTTTGGTCTCCCCAAAAGTACCCGTCCATGAAAAGTCCGTATAAAATGTCCTCTTAGGAAATAGCCGTTCAAAACTCTTACTGAGTTTACCGGCCTTACGTGCCAATAGGGCATCCCTCCTTTTAGGGTTGCTAAATTTTTCGTCCCCACCTCCTATCAATACCCGCCCATCGTCAGTACAACGCATATAGATATAAGGTGCATCTGTATTCCAAACCAATAGATTTCTAATCGGTTTACAGGCTTCTGCATCAACCTCTGAGACAATGGCATAAGTACTCAATAAGTCCACGAACCGTTCTTTGATCATACTTTTACTTTCGTATCCAACGCAATACACCACTTTCTGCGCCTGAATCTTTGCTCCTGTACCTACTGCACAATGACTATAGCCCTTACGATGCCTAACCTTTTTGAGTTCGGTCCGGTCAAAGACCCGCAATCCCCGCTTATGATTATAAGCCAGTAATTCATGCAATAGACAGAACGCATCCACACTGGCCCCTTGCTGAGACAGAATCCCGCCATAGGTCTTTTCTAATCCAAAACGTTGGGATAGATCCTCCTTCGAAATCCATTCTACATCAAAACCAGCCGCTGCACGCGCTTCGAGTTCCTTTTTCAAACCAGCGACATCTTTCCGCTTTGCAGCGAAATACAGGGACTCTTTACGCACAAAACCAGCTTCTGAAGTTATTTCTTTGGCAATGTCTTCCAATTGGTCGATCGCACGCGAACAGGCCTTATAACTCGACACCGCCTTCTCCGCACCGATGAGCTCACACAGCTTGTACAACGGCACGTCAATTTCATACTGCAACATAGAGGTCGTCGCAGACGAACTCCCGTAACCAATCTCCCGCTTGTCGATCAGGACAGTATCGTAGCCATCAGCAATACACTGATGTGCAATCAACGCCCCAGTAATCCCTCCGCCCACAACCAAGATTTCGCAATCGATATCTTCTTTCAAAGAAGGATAAGAATCTAACAATCCATTTTTTATAAGCCAAAAAGGCTCCGGTGATTTCAAATCCATAAATTTTATCTAATCAAAGCCAACGTCATTTTTAAAAAACATAAAATAGATAATGACCAATATAACTACCGCAATAGCAATCGCCCACATAATCCCTTTCCCGGCCGGCTTATCATCAGGTTCATTCTTTACTACATCAGGCACCTGTCCCTCATATTCTTCTTTCTCGTTCGTTTCCATAGTTTCTAGTTTTTTGTCTCAGATGAACAGCTCAAACCCTATTTTAGTTTTCCCTGTCTCCATTAGGTGCATCTACTTCGCGCTTTCCACAGTTAATACGGTACCTCAGACCGAACTTCCCCCCGTTGTCCGCCAATTAATACCCCTATTCGATTAAGTCATAAACTATATGCTTATATAGCTGTCCTCTATGCAAACAAAAAAATAACGATATGGAAAACTTACATCAAGACACAGCAGACCTTTTGAATCAACTTATAGAAATCAATAACGACCGGATCGAGGGATATGAAAAAGCGATTTCTTTATTGCCCGAAGAAGGCAACTATGGTTTACAGGATGTTTTCGAAAAATACCGAGACCAATCCATTCAGTTCAAAAATGAACTGAAACCGCTGGTTATCCGCGAAGGCGACATGCCTACCGAAGAGACACGTACCAGTGGCAAACTATTCAGGACATGGATGGAAATCAAATCTGCCGTCGCTCCTTATACCGTGAAAGCTATACTCGAGAGCTGTGAGCGTGGAGAGGACGAATTCAAGAAAGTCTATAAAGAAGGAATAACAAAATATGGACATGCATCCCCCACAATTGTTTCGATTATCCAAAGCCAAGCGAGCCTACAGCTCGAGGCCCACGACCACATCAAAGAACTACGGGACAATATAGATATGTAGCTCTTTTTTCATACAGACAACAGCATATTACCACTTTATGGATAAACTGTAAAGTGGTAATATCTTTTTTAATCCACCAGTCTATTAACAACCGCGTACTTTATTAAAGAAGCCGAGTTCTTTACCCCCGTTTTCTCAATCAGATTCTGCCGGTGCCCTTCCACAGTTCGTTTGCTCAAGAATAATTTGTCCGCTATCTCCACATTGGTATATCCATCACTGATCAATTGCAAGACCTCTACTTCCCGATCACTTAGTTCAATTCCATCTGCAGCTCCTTCCCCCTCATATCCCCCAAATGCCGGAGGCTGTGCGATTACCCGTTCAAGCAAAAGCATCGCGAGCTCCTCACAGAGGTAGCGTCCCCCATTGCCGATATGCGCAATCGCAAAGAGTAACTCGTCATAACTGACATTTTTCACGAGATAGCCTTTAGCGCCTTTCTCAAATGCCTGCGCGACGTTCTGTGTATTGTTCAACATCGACAATACAATAATTTTTATATCGGGATATTGTTCCACCAACTTTTCAGTCAACTGCAGTCCATCCATCCCAGGCATATTAATATCTGTAATAATCACGTCCGGAATACTTCCTTCCGCCAGATAAGCAATCGCCTCCTTACCATTGTTAGCTTCGGCAATCACTTTCATATTTTCTTGTGTATCCAATAATAACTTAATTCCATTACGGACCACCAGATGGTCCTCTACCAAAATTATCTTAATCATACTGTTAGTTATACATTGTTATAAGTACCTGACTGCTCTCTGAAACACGATTTACCTCCAAAGTTCCGTCGTATAGACCGATTCTGTTATGCACATTATGCAGCACAGCGTCTGGATAATGCTGAAAACTCTCCTCACCAAGACCTCTAGATTCACTTAAGTTAATATTTATTTTATTTCCTTTCACCGTAATTATCAATGAAGCCTCGTAGGGGCGAGCATTTAGCTTCCAACTTTGCAATAAGGCCTGCACCACACGGTAACAGCAAAACTGAAACTCGGGCGATTTGTCCGCTATACGTGCATCGATTTTATAACGAAGATCATATCCCAACCGTTTTATACCAAACACCATATCCTCCATTGCCGGCAAAAAACCGACATGCACAAAGACATTCGGCAACAGCTCATTAGAAAGTTCTGTAATCTTTCTGATCGTATCATTTAACCGTTTCTTGAGCACCGATATTTCATCCTCGTAGCCGTTTGAGATTATAAAGTTCTGCATACTCACGCGCAATGCATAGAGCTCCTGTGCCACATCATCGCGCAAAGTCAATCCGATCTGCGCAAGCTCTGCCTCATACATATCAAAAAACGAGCGGTACAGTGTATCGAATTTATCCTTGGTCAGCGTTGCAAAACTATCTTCTTCATCCAAAAACACCACACTATACCCTACGCTATTTTCTTCCAGTTTTTCCTTTTTACTGTATAAGCTGATCCACTTTGTCCCTTTTTTACTTTTGCGCAATTGTATATACGATAGAACCTTAAGGTACTCAAAGTTGGTATGCGTAAAAAAATGCGACAGACGCGCCTTTTCCTTGCCTACAAAAAGATCAAAAAACACCTTGCCTAGTACATTCCTTTTATCGGTATATCCCATCTGTCCTAATACCTGCCCATCGGCCTCGATTATCTCAAAGGCATCATTCAACAACACCCTTCCCTGTGCCCCATGCGGAAACACCTCCTTCATTACGAAAACCTCATTTGGCGGATGGTTTATCATCAGCTTTGATCGTTCGAAGAGTTCGTGTTCCTTTTGTTTTCTATTTATCTCCATCCAATCCAAAGATTAATACCTTCTCCTATACCTAGCAAAGGAACGGAGCAATGCGATAGAGAAGCAAAAACCAAACCTATTCTACCCTATTAAATACCTGTTATTAATTTATTTTTTTGCGGTTTATACGTGCTCTAAAATATTTGTACCTGATATCTATTGCAAAAACACCTCTTTTAAAAATCATGCTTCCATAAAGATATTGATAAACGCGATAGTCACAAAGCACCAAAATAGACACAATATACTAATTTACAAACAGATACACCAAAACAGCTATATATACCTGATTGACCGTATTTTTCCCTAGGAACCTTAATGTGCCTACGCGGTGCCTCTTTTTGTTAATAATCCTGCACCATATTTGATGTATTCCAATAACAAATACACACTTACAACTTAGAAAATATCGATATGAGAACAGCACAATTAAACTTGACGATTTTAGAAAACAGCCCTATTCTAAATAGTATAGCGCAGAAGTTCACTAGCGATCCGTATGAAAAGGAAGAGTTGGTCCAGGAGACTTTCATACGTTCTCTAAATTATTTGGAGAAGTTTGTTCACAATCCCAAATTGGTCGCTTGGTTATATACGATAATGAAAAATATATACATCAATAAATACCGTAGACAAGTCAAATACAGGACTATCGAATCCGAACTTCAACATATCACGCACTTCGAAAAGACATCTTGGAATAAAGGGGAATCCAAATTCGTTATGGAAGATATACAAGAAGCCCTATCCAAGCTACCTCCTTCCAACTACAAAGCCTTTACCATGTTCGTGGAAGGTTATAAATATAACGAGATCGCTGAACACCTACAGGTCCCTGAGGGAACCGTGAAAACAAGAATACACATGGCCAGAAAGCTGCTCAAGGAAAACCTTAGCGGATATGTATCTTAATACGGATAGAAAGTAATGTAAAATGCCCTTCTATAGAATTATAGAAGGGCATTTTATTTAAATCGTAACTCGTCCGCCAGTAACTGGAATAGTCGCTCCAGAAATATAGGACGCAGCATCTGAGGCTAAAAATACATATACTGGCGCAATCTCTACAGGTTGACCAGGTCTACCTATAGGCGTATTTACTCCAAATTTTTCATGATCAGGTATGGTACTCGGAATCAGAGGGGTCCATACCGGACCCGGAGCTACTGCGTTGACACGTATTCCTGAGCCATCCTCTAAGAATAGTTGTGCTAAGCTAGCTGTAAAATTCTGAATCGCGCCTTTACTCGCTGCATAAGGCAAGAGCGTAGGGTTCGGATCATATGCATTCACGGAAGTCGTATTTATAATACTACTTCCTGGTCTCATATATTTTTTCGCCGCTTTTACGAGATAGAACATCGCACTCATATTCGTTTCGAAAGTTTTATTCCATTCTGATGCACTGATTTCTTCCACAGTTTTATACGTCATCTGATATGCCGCATTATTAATCAAAACATCGACCCTACCCAATTCAGCCACACAAGTACGAACAATAGTCTCACAGTGTGATTCGGAACGAATATCTCCGCGAATCAATACACAGGTACGACCTGCTTTTTCTACCCAACTTTTGGTATCAAGAGCATCTTCATCCTCAACTTCTTCTTTGTACGCGACTACAATATCTGCACCTTCCCGAGCCATAGCGATTGCGACGGCTTTACCTATACCCGAATCTCCTCCTGTAATAAGAACGACTTTTTCTTTTAACATCTCCCTACCTTCATAGGATTCTTCGCCATGATCAGGAACTGGACTCATCGCACTAGAGATACCGGGTACAGCTTGATCCTGCTTTTCAAAGGGCGGTTTCGCGTATTTATCAATTGGATTATTTTCTTCTGGTTTCATAGTGTTTTATTTTAAGTTCAAAAGTTAACAATGAACAGCTCCAACATCAAATTGTTAATAAAATTAGCCGTACAAGTATTTACCCCTAGCGACAGTACCGTAATAAATACCCCTTTCGTCCTTTATCCCTGAATCGCCACCGTCTTTTACAAACTATTCCTACTAAGAGACGTTAGAATAAGTATAGTATTACATCTATTTAGGTCAATTTCGACCTATCACCTTACCTTGTATGCAAACAAAACGAACTATAATCATCTCCAATCGATTGCCTATACGTATCGAAAAACAGGATGGTAAATTACTTTTTATTCCCAGCGAAGGCGGTCTCGCCACCGGTCTTGGCTCTTACTATAAAAAAGGCGGAAGTATCTGGGTCGGTTGGCCGGGATATATCCCAGAGAGCCCAGAAGAAGAACAACTCATTCGAGAAGAACTGGCCAGCCATAACCTCATCCCCGTTTTCTTGAGTGCCCAAGAACTGGAAGACTACTATGAAGGATTTTCAAATGAGATATTATGGCCCATCTGTCATTACAGATTATCCTACGCCGTATTTGATAAGTCCTACTGGGCAGCCTATCAACAAGTAAATCAAAAATTCTGCGATGCCACGCTAGCACAGCATATCACCGAAAAAGATGAGATATGGGTTCATGATTATCAACTGATGCTGCTTCCCCAATTACTACGACAGCAGAACAATTACCTGACCATTGGCTACTTTCAGCACATCCCCTTTCCTGCCGACGAGATTTTCAGATGTATCCCTTGGCGCAATGAATTACTAAAAGGTCTGCTGGGGGCCGACCTCATTGCCTTCCATACCTATCATGATGCCCAACATTTTCTCAATTCCTGCTTAAATCTCCTTCATCTCTCGCCCAAAAATAACAGCGTACGTTGTCGGGACCGCAGGGTACATGTAGAGGTGTTTCCGATGGGTATCGATTTCGAAAAATTTGAACAGCTGTCCAAATCTGCCGACGTACTCTCTAGAGTACATGTGCTACAGGAGCAGTATCAAAATCGCAAAATCATTCTTTCCATCGATCGACTGGATTACAGCAAGGGCATTCTCGAACGGCTAGCTGCCTACGAGAATCTCTTACAGACCTATCCCGAGTTACGCAACCGCGTAGTTTTATATATGCTTGTAGTCCCTTCCCGCGACAATGTAGCGCAGTACAAATTACTGCGCGACGAGATTGACCGAATGGTCGGTCATATCAATGCCGTGTACGGTTCGGACGAATGGACACCGATTACCTACTTCTATAATTCGCTGGCCATCGAAGACCTGTCTGCCTTATATGTTGCTGCAGACATCTGCTTGGTCACCTCCCTGCGTGACGGAATGAACCTGGTCTGCAAGGAATATATCGCGAGCAAATCCCAACGACAGGATGGCGTGCTCATCCTCAGCGAATTTGCAGGTGCTGCCAAAGAACTTCCGGAAACGATACAGATCAATCCCTATTCCATCGAAGACATCACCCAGGCTATACATCTTGCCATCTATATGCCCCATAAAGAGCAGCAGCAACGGATGAAAAGCAATGTCGCTCTGGTCAAAAAATTCAATATCAGCCATTGGGTAAAATTATTTTTCAACCGCCTGCATGAAATCAAACGGGAGCAAAAAACCCATGCCAGTAGAAAACTACAGGGACCTACCCTCAAAAAGATCACCGATAGGCTTGCCCAATCCAAAAGAAGATTACTTTTTCTTGACTACGATGGTACCTTGGTCGGATTCCAAAAAGAGGCCAATGCAGCACGACCCACCGCAGCAGTGCTTCAAGTCCTAGCAGACCTCCAACATGACCCTGCCAATCAGATTACGATCATCAGCGGACGGCCGCATACCGATTTGCGCAAATGGTTTGGCGACACCGATTACTTCCTCATCGGCGAACATGGGGCATGGAGCAATTTTCCCGATGGGCAGTGGCGGGATAAACCCGATATGCCTACCGCCTGGAAAACTCCAGTACGCCGTATCATGTCCAAATTTACCGACCGCACCCCTGGAGCAAATATTGAAGAAAAAAACTATTCCCTGGCCTGGCATTATCGAAAAGTGCATACCGGACTAGGTCTGATGCGTGCCCAAGAGCTAGCAGATGCATTACGCTACCTGCTACCCCAATATGGTCTGCAGCTTCTTATGGGAGACAAAGTGATTGAAGTAAAAATCAATGTGCTGAACAAAGGAAAGGCTGCTTTGGAAATCGTAGAACAATACCAGCCCGATTTTATATTCGCCATCGGTGATGACTCTACAGACGAAGATATGTTTTTCGAGCTACAGGACTCGGCAGTGACCGTCAAAGTCGGCACCAAACAGACCCTAGCACAGTATTACATCGAAAAACAGGAGGATGTCCTTGACTTGCTCAGCCAGCTCCGCGTACCACAGAACAAGAAAACAGCGCTATAAACGGATTCCTAACACCTTTCATACTTAAACGATACAATATGACAAAACAGAAGCATCTTTACAACAGTGGAATTATCGGAAACTGTGCTTATATAGCACATGTAGGCAAAGACAGCAACATCAACTGGTTGTGCTGGCCTTCTTTCGAAGACTCTTTTGTATTTGGTACACTGCTGGATGAACATAAAGGAGGACGGTTTAGTATTACTCCTCCTGGAGATATTCTCCACTCCAGCCAGCACTATATCGAGAATACAAACATCTTATGCACGACTATAGAAAGTGCCGAAGGAAGCTACCGCATCACCGACTTTGCGCCCCGCTTCGAGCAATACGAACGCTACTATAAGCCCCTAGTCTTGATTCGAAAGATAGAACCTATCTCAGGGCATCCCAAAGTAAGGGTCATCTGTGACCCTAAATACCAATACGGTGAAGCTTCCTTTCAAAAAAGCAGAGGCAGCAACCATATCCAATTTGAATCTGGCGATGTCAAGATGCGGCTAGCGACCAATATGCCCATCAGCCATTTCTTTAATGATGTCAGCTATCTGATCAATAAGCCTGTATATTTGATCCTCACATTTAGCAATTCTTTTGAGGCCCCTATCGCCCGTACCGCCGAAGACTTCTTGACCCGTACCCGTCAATATTGGCACCGCTGGGTGAAGAATGCTTCCATTCCAGCTTTCTATCAAAAAGAAGTGATCCGGTCTGCACTTGCCCTTAAGTTACATCAATACGAGGATACGGGAGCCATAATTGCCGCCAGCACCACCAGTCTACCCGAACACCCTGGTGCCGGACGTAACTGGGATTATCGATTCTGTTGGGTCCGCGACAGCTATTACGTACTTACCGCCCTGAGCCATATCGGTCATTTCGAAGAGATGGAACGCTATGCTTCCTACATTGCCAACATCACCCAATCGGACCCTGGTCGGTTACAACCTCTTTACGGTATCCTCGGCCAGTCTGACCTTGAAGAGAAAATACTAGATTCCCTAAATGGCTACCAGGGCAACCAGCCCATCCGCATAGGCAATCAAGCCTCCGAGCATATTCAAAATGACGTTTATGGTCAAGCGATGATAGCCCTGCTCCCCCTATTCACCGATCATCGGTTCCGCCACCAAAACACCGGGTTCGCAGCCGAATGGACACGTTTTATACTCCGCAAGATGGAGCTCACCATTGATGAGAAAGATGCAGGCATCTGGGAATTCCGGAATATGGAAAAACGGCATTGCTATTCCAACCTTTTTCAATGGGCCGGTGCCACGGCGGCATTAAAAATAGCAAGGCAATATGATCTAGAAGACATCAATAGGCAGGCAAATGTAATCCGCGATAAAGCCGCACAACACATCGAGAGCTGCTATGACAGCGAGCGCATGGTCTATACCAATGCCCACGAGAGTACGGATCTGGATGCCTCGACCTTACAGCTTATCATGATGGGGTATCTCGACCCCAACTCGAAAAAAGCCAAAGAACATCTCAAACAATTGGAAAAAGTACTGAAGGGAGACCAAGGATTATTCTACCGCTACCTTCACAAAGATGACTTTGGACGTCCACGGTCCACCTTTTTGGTCTGTGCATTCTGGTATGTAGAGGCACTGGCCTGTGTGGGTAGACTCGACGAAGCCCAGAAAGTCTTCAAGCAGTTACTGTCCTTTGCCAATCACCTCATGTTATTCAGCGAAGATGTAGACGATTATGATGGCAGCCAATGGGGTAATTTCCCGCAGGCCTATAGCCATGTTGGACTGGTCAACGCAGCCTATCGCATTGCTATAAAGCTCGATAGCCCCACTTTTTTCGATAACACCAACAGCTAGCACGAGTTTTGATTGCCTTCCGCTGTTACGGTTTCTACGTCACTACTGCGACAAATACCCAGTTCCAAAAGAGTAGATTTTGAGGTTAAAACAAGTATTCTACACCGCCGTTTCGGTCTGTTTTTTGAAGTTAGTATAGCGTAAACAACTCAACATACTATTATGGATATACAAGATTTGAAAATTACCGCAGGACAGATGAGAAGCTTGATCATTGCGATGATCAATGTAGACACACAAAATAATAAGAGCATGACAAAGAACCATGGAAAACAGATAAAAGACGATGCCAAGTACGAAGCATTACGCCGTGGAGGGGCCAGCAAAGAAAAAGCCGCCCGCATTGCCAATTCGCCCAATGCCAGTAAAAAAGGAGGTAAAAGTAGTCCAATGGAAGAACGTACCAAACCCCAACTTCTAGAAGAAGCAAAAAAAATTGGTATTAAAGGACGATATAAGATGACAAAAGGTGAATTGATTGCTGCTGTTCGTAATCACTAGTTATGCCAATAGCAGATAATTTAATATCAGATTCCGAAGCCTTGCACGAAGCAGGGCTTCGTTATGTTTCGTGCAAAGAGCGAGGCTACCAGCGCGTGCGCCGTGGAAAAAAAATTAAATACATCGATCAGGAAGGTAAGCCGATTCAAAATCCGCAAACGCTGGCCCGTATCCAAGCTTTAGTGATACCTCCTGCTTGGAAAAATGTTTGGATATGTCCTCTTTCTAATGGCCATCTACAAGCCACAGGCAAGGATGAACGTGGACGCAAACAGTATCGGTATCATCAGTTATGGACTGAAATACGTAAACAGCAAAAATTCAGCAATCTATACATCTTCGGCAAAAAGCAAGCTCAGTTAGAACGACAAATAATAAAAGACCTAGAATTAACTAAATTCTGTAAAGAAAAAGTATGTGCTTTAGCTTTAGCAGTTATGAGTAGGACTTACTTCCGTGTGGGCAATACTATTTACGAGAAGGAAAATAAATCCTACGGACTCACTACCTTACGTAACCATCATCTAAAACAACTCTCTACCCATAAAGTATTTTTTAAATTTATTGGGAAGAAAGGGATACAGCAGCAGCATTTTTTGAAAGAAAAATCCCTGATCCGTTTATTGAACAAGGTAAAAGAAATTCCCGGTCAACGACTATTTCAATATTATAATCATATGGATCGGATAACACCTCTTGATTCGGGAAATCTAAACGATTACATTCAAGAAGCGACCAAGACCGATTTAACATGCAAAACACTCCGCACATGGTACGCTTGTATATTGACGCTTTACTATATGGGTCAATCGATACCCTTGAAAAATCAAACTGAACGTACGACCCAACTTTTGAGGGTTATCGACTCCGTAGCACACCAATTAGGGAACACCCGAGCCGTTACACGTACACATTACATACACCCCTCTATTCAGGAAATATACCTCTCTGGCGATTTAAATCAATGGATAAAGCGGGTCAATAAACAAGAACATCTAAAACCAGCGGATAACTTATATAAACGCAAATTAATGCAACTACTCCGCTATACTATCCAACAACCCTAGTTACCTAGGAGCTAGTCGAACACTATCTTGTTGGGCGTCCATGCTATCTAGGTTGGCAGAATCTAATGTCCCATACCTCAGTTCATCTGTAGGATTCAAGTTATACCGGGACTTATCGGATTCCGTCACAGGCCCTGGTCCTGACTTTCCACTTACTTCCTTTGTACTACTCCTACACCCTATCATCAAAAGCGCACTTAGCATCGTAATGAAAAAATAATCGTATGTTCTCATAATGATTTGATTTAACTTATACAAAGAACATATCAAATATAAATTTGTTAAAAATCGGGAGTAATTAAGGTAATAATACGGTTTCAACGTAGTGGTAAATACTGTCTTTTCGACGTTAAAGTTTAATTGACAACGCAGTTGTTGTTTTTCTGATCTTACAAGTAAAGACAAACGCAAAGCTAATTACGTGTTTGTCAATTCTTCTAATAAGTCATCAAGGCATATTGTTGCATACGTAGAAGCATGATCGGACATCGCATATGGAATTACTAAATGCCCGTTATGCACCATTTGTCCACAAGAATACACCACATTGGGAACATAACCTTCTCGCTCATCCGCATTGGGATACAATAGGGGTTCATTGAGCTTTCCCACTATTTTAGTGGGATTGTCCAGATCCAGCAATAGTGCTCCTAAAGTATATTCACGCATGGGCCCCACACTATGGGTCAGTACCAGCCATCCTTTGGAAGTTTCTATTGGAGACCCACAGTTGCCAAGCTGCACAAACTCCCAGGGAAATTCCGGTTCTTTAAGTAAAGTAACTTCCTGATGCCAATTAATGATATCCTCCGAGAAAGCAATAAAATTGCTTTCCCCATCCACTCTGCAGACCATCGCATATTTACCATTAATCTTTCTGGGAAAGAGCGCAGCGCCTTTGTTCGCAATTTTACCATTAATAGGCTGCACTTTGAAATGTACAAAATCTTTGGTTGACAGCAATTTGGGAAGAACCGTAAGTCCATCATAGGCCGTATAGGTTGCATAATATGTGCAGTGCCCACGTTCATTTATAAATCGAACAAAACGGGCGTCTTCAATCCCATTTTTTTCAGTATCTGAAATAGGAAATATAACCCTTTCGGAAAGCGCTGTATCCAGCGAATAGGTCATTTCATAATGCGACGAAGCCAACCAAGTCATATGCGTCATCAGGGTCTGTCCCTCTATATCTAGGTCATTCTCTTGCTGTATCTCCTTAACATAGCGAAGCAGTTCTTCATAAATAAAACTAGAGCTCAGCTTTGCATTGATCACCTCCAACATATCTTTTCCAGGGTCGTGTATCTGCAGCAGTTTGTCTATGAAATCAGCTTTTTGATAGCGATGGTTTTTGACCTGTTTAGGTTTCTCCAATAGTTTGCCTACTTCATCTACATGTATATTCAGGTCACTATCGATAATTGCTGATCGGAACACAATAGAAGAAACATGCCCCTCGCCAGTTGCCCTAAAGCTCAGAATCACTCTTTTCTCTCCATATCTAAGCTGCGTTTGATCGGGCGATTGGACGACCGAAGGATTGAAAAAAGCCGCTGCTTCTACCGAATATTCCATCGTAAAATATGCACCGATCAACAGCCTCTCCTGATGCGAATAATCCCGGTTGCGCAATTCCAGATCCAGTAGCCTCGCTTCGGTACGTTTAAAGTTTTGTTCCCAGATATCCAAAATACTACGATGTCGTTTAGAGAAATTACGAAGAAGCTGGTTCAGTACGTCGACCTTTCGCTGTTTAGTCGAGTTGAGTATACGATAGACAACCTTAGTCGTACGGTCGATGTTCAAGTTGAAATATCGCGCCAATACTCTTTTAGAATCGGGTTTAAAAAATATATTCTTACGGATTAGCTGCAAAGACATAATTACTTTTACTAATAACCATGCATTGGCACATTTTGTTTTCCTGTTGGATACTCTTTTTATTTTTTTAATTGAATTTGTCCGTCAGCCACTTAGACAGATCGTTAAGTATACCATTACAGGTTTTTATAATTATCTCCGCAGCATTTCCAATATATTTTCTCTTATATACTAAATGGTAAGATCTGAAAAAAAGAATATTTAGGAGCAACCTACTTTTTCTTTAATTTACGCATCTCTTGTTGCAGGTTAAACAGTTCGGGCAAAGCCTTAAAGGAAAAATAAGAGATATCTTCCCATGCGCCGTCCTGGACCAGTTGGGTATAGAATGCAATACTTTTATTGATATGCTCCTCACAGACCTCCAGATAGGCTCCTTCTTTTTTCGCATCATAACCTTCAAATCCCTTCTGCAACCGTCCGTATAACAACTCAAACTCGGCCTCCGCCAACTGTAGGTCCTTTCCCGAGCAGAGCGCGACTGCATCGGGTTGTGTAGCGGTATAATAAGATTTAATCCGACTGCACAGTTCCCTTATCTTTTTGTCTTTACTATGGTTATAAAAGAGCTCAGCCATCCCCAATCCTTCGGTACGCATAAATACGATATTCCGAATCACACTATTCTCCACCTCCTCATTTTGCGCCTCCGAGCGCGGTATAGGGACTATAAACAGAAAAAAGAGTACAAAAGCTTGAATATACATAATTAGCTGTGATCTACTCCCTTAGTAACAAACGATGTACCGTATTGTTCAGCTTAATTGTGCGACAGTGAAATCTCCGTATTTTATGAGCAAAAAATGACATAAACACCTATAATATAACAACTAACACGCACATAAGAGACCTAAGCTAGGGTATTTTCCCTAGCTCTCGCCGTATATATATCATTTTTGGTTGTGCGAATACCCGAACGTGCCAAATCAGATGCTTCTCGCATCTTTTTTGTAACAGATCTAGTACATCTAAAAATAGCTTCAACATGGAAAACAAAGATTTAAACTTACAGCTCAATGAATACCGCTCGGTATTGAAGAATCTTGCTTACAAGTTTACCAATGATCCAGAAGACATACAGGATCTGGTACAGGAGACCTTGCTACGCGCACTAAAGTACATTGATCAGTTTTTTCATAACCCCCGCGTGGTCTCTTGGTTGTTTGTTATTATGAAGAATATATACATCAACCATTACCGGCATAGTAAGCAGAAATACCGCTATGAAAACCACAAGGCAAATGAATATCAAGACCTGGGTTGTCATGAGCCATTTACCGAAAACACGGTCGAAAAGAGCCTTGCTCTAAAAGATGTAAAACAAGCACTGACACAACTCCCCAAAGAACACAAAGAGATGTTTGACCACTATATCAATGGGTATAAGTACAAAGAGCTATCGGATCTCTATGGCATACCTGAGGGTACAATAAAATCCAGGATTTTCCTCATTCGCAAGGCACTGCAAAAGCAGTTTCCTCAATATAGGTAACACCTAAATCACCTTAAATACGAGTGAAATGCGGCCTGGACAAAACCAACCCGTATTTCACTTGTTCAACTAACATATTAAACAGTATATATTATGAGAGCCATATGGACAGGAGCGATCGGTTTTGGTCTGGTCAACATACCCATTAAAATTTATAGTGCTACACAGAGCAGTTCATTAGACTTGGATATGTTGGATCGAAAAGATAAATCAAACATTAAATATAAACGTGTCAATGAAAGTACCGGTAAAGAAGTAAGCTGGGACAATATTGTAAAGGGCTACCTACTGAATGATCAGTACATCGTGTTGGAAAGTGCCGACTTTGAGGAGGCCAGTCCCGAAAAAAATAAAATGATAAACCTCCATTCTTTTGTTAAAATAGAAGAAATAGACAGCATTTACTTTGAGACCCCCTATTACCTAGAGCCAGCCAAAGGAGGTGAAAAAGCCTATGACCTTCTTTTGAAAGCTTTAACAAAAAGCAAGACCGCCGGGCTCGGTTCATTTGTGATGCGTAATGTAGAAAATCTTGCTTTAGTCAAGCCGCATGGCAACTACCTGCTTCTGAACAAGCTTCGCTTTGAAGAAGAAATCCGCAGGAGCGATGAACTCCGTCTGCCCCAGAATACAAAAATTAAAAAAGAAGAAATGGATATGGCCCTACAATTGGTAAAGCAACACTCCCAGCCTTTTGATATCTCGAAATACAAGAACGAATATACCGCCGAATTACTCAAGATCATCAAACAGAAAGCCAAAGGAAAGCATACCTCTATCCGTAAGATTAACGTAGAACACACCAAGTCCGGTGACCTATTAGCCAAGTTAAAAGCCAGCTTGGCCTAATTCTCACAATCTAGCGAGTGCCTGCTTAATGTTAACGGGCTTATCCCAAATTGAGGCCCACGGGTCTTTCTTATCTTTAACACGCTTTAGCATACTTCGGATATTGAAATCCTTAATTTCCAGACCGGCCTTCAATTCTTCCCAAAATAAGGGTGCACTCGCTGTAGCTCCTTCCTTTGGCCTTAATGAATAGGGAGCTGCTATGGTCTGTCCTCTCCTGTTTTGCAGGAAATCCAGATAAATCATCCCTCTCCGCTTTTTCGGATCTCGAACGATACTCGTCGTTTCCAGATGCCGTTCGTGGAGTATGGATGCCAGCAACTGCACAAAATCGCGCACAATTTCGTAGTCATACTTCGCCTTTACATACAGGTAGATATGTAATCCTGTCGATCCCGAAGTTTTCAGAAATGCGGGTACACCTATCTTATCCAATAGCTTTTTAGCATCTTGAGCAATACGGATTACTTCACCAAAGTCCGCGCCATTAGGATCAAGGTCTAATACCGCAAAATCAGGCTTTTCCGGCTTTTTATAAGTCGCCAACCAAGGATTTATTTCAATAGACCCCAGATTAGCGATATACAACAACGTCTGTTTGTTGTTACATACTATGTAATCGATTTCCTTCCCCGTACTTTCTGCATAGATAGGTACTGTTTTGATCCAACCGGGTATTTTATCAGGATCCACGTCCTTTTGAAAAAAACCATCTTGATCGATTCCATTCGGAAAGCGGTGCAGCGAAATAGGTTTATCCTTAAGATAAGGTAATATCCACTCGGCCATCTCCTCATAATAGGCAATCATTTGTCCCTTTACATAGTTATCCTTGGGCCAATAGACCTTATCCAGATTGGTCAGCTCTACTGTCTTGCCTCCAACCTTAAGCGTTTCTTCTTTTTTGTCTATACCCATAACTTCTTCCGTTTTAATCTCTTTTGCTTTTTTGTCGTCCCGTAGCATCTTGAATACAGGGTGCCGTAGATGGCCTTCCTTTGTCCATTCCGAATAGTACACCTCTGCAATCAATGTCGGTTTTAACCAGGTCACTTCTTTCTCTTTAGCCACCTTTGTCCCTCGGGCAAATGGCTTCCTTCCATTCTCCAACCGTTGCATCGCTGTATAGAGCGACTGCAGCAAAGCATCACTAAATCCCGTTCCACAGTTACCGATATAAACCAGTTGATCTTCCTTATAGAGGCCCAGCACCAATGCCCCGAAAAAGTCTCTGTTGCCCTGAGGTCTGGTGTAACCGCAAATGACAGCCTCCTGGCTATGCCTCAACTTGTATTTCACCCAACTTGTACTCCGCGTTCCTTCGAGGTAACGGCTATCCTTCTCTTTGGCCACTATCCCTTCCCAATTGTTATCTTCCGCAATCCGCTGTACATCCTCACTATCCCCCTTCAGTGACTCTACTTGCTGTATAACCTTCATCCCATGCATCCTTTTAAACAGCAGTTTTAGTAAATCCCTACGCTCTTCCAGCCGATAAGCGGTCACTGCCTCTTTCTCCAAGCGGAGTATATCAAATACATAATAATGTAACTCCAATGCACTAGGAATAGGCTCACCACTGGCAATCAGCTGAAAATGGGCGTTTTTATCCTTATCTTCAATAACAAGCTCTCCATCCAAACAGACTTCCCGGTCCAGTTTAGCTATTTCGTCTACCAAGGAAGGGAACAGATAGTTCATCAGCTTCCCATTACGGGAGTAAAGATAGGTGCCTTGCCTATCATGTACCGCCAGTATGCGGAATCCATCATATTTTTTCTCATACAACCATTCCGTTCCCGTAGGTAGCTTTTCAACCAGCTTTGTCAACATAGGTTTTGGAGGAAGACCGCTCTTGAATGCCAATCCAGCGCTTTTTACCGGTTCAGCCACGACATCTTCGCTATTATAGGGCTTATCCGTAGCATACTTATCTTGATGCTTAATCAGCAACCATGCTTTCTCATCGTCCCCGTTCATGCGTACTAAAGCGAATTCACCCCGCAAGATATGTCCCATTAGTCTAAACTTAATCGATCCCTTTTTCCAATTTTTCAAAAACCCCTTTTCATCATCCGTATCCGAAAACTCATAATACCCTGAATCGAAAATATGCACCGTTCCAGCCCCATAATTCCCCTTGGGGATATTACCTTCGAACGACGCATAGTCCACAGGATGATCCTCCACCTGCATTGCCAGACGTTTGTCTTTAGGATACAGGGAGGGGCCTTTCGGTACTGCCCAGCTTTTGAGAACGCCATCCAGCTCCAGCCTAAAATCGTAGTGTAACCGTGAGGCGTGATGGCGCTGTACCACAAAACGTAACTTGTGCTTACCTTGCTTTTTAGCTGGGCTCTTTCCTCGGGGTTCATCCGTCCTATCGAAATCTCTTTTTTTGGTGTATGCTGCTAATTTGGCCATATTCTCTTTCTTTCACTTCAGAACGCCTAAAAGGCTTATAAGGTTCAAAAGGGCGACCAACTTTTTATCCGACTAAGTTGAAAATCTTGAGAATTTTAAAAAAACGCGCCGGCATTAGCCGACGCGCTTCCCATTATAACAGCTATACTCGGAACCTAGGTTCCTTTTTCTTTATGCCGTTTTTCGAGCGGTCTATCCGTTGGATCATTGGGCATATCATTGAGTTGCTCCTCTTGGGCATCCACTCCTGCCTCTGCATCGCCGTCTTGTGTGACATCTACATCTTCAGAGACCTCCCCCTTGCTGCTCAAACGTACTTTTTTCGTCTTTTGCATCTTATTGCCTACTAATTTATTTTCCTCCTTCGTCGCCATGATACTTACATTTTATTGTTCCTGACAGTATCTATAGTCGGAGGTACCTGATTGTTTATCGGAGCGGTATCATCCAGTTTTAACTGCTGGGCTTGGCTCAGGTGAGACTTTAAAGTAGGCAACTTATCTGCTACCCATATCTTCAATGTTTCATCAGTCATTGCATTATTTCCATTGACGGCTTCATACAATGCGATCGAATTTTCATGCGAGGCCACCGCTGCATCTTTAAAAGCCTGATTATACCGATCCACTTCAGTTCCTTCCAACACCTCCAATTGCCCTTGATGTGTTTGATCTAAATCGGTAGATATTGTCCAGCCTTTAGCTTCAGCATACTGTCTCAGCTCATTCAAAATCTGCTGATGTTCGTCGACCAGCATACGTGAATAGGCTTTGATGCTTTCATTTGATGATCGTTGCCCTGCTTGTTGCGCCAGTGCTACTTCATATTGATTGGCCATAACGGCTTTATTAACAAAATCCTGCTCCGGATTTTGCTGTCCGAAAGACATAACTGTTATAATCCCTAGAATTACAACGGCCCAGTTTAAATACTTTTTCATGGAGTTACTTTTTATAAATGTTAAACTTCAATTACTTAATTTACAGTCTCGAACACACTAACAAAACATTCGTTGCTATAAATTATTTTTCGAGTATTTATACGTCCCCCTCCTGTACTTTACACCTTTTGCTTGTTTTTCATACGTTAAAAATAGACGGGATGACCTGAAATACAACAACAGATGAAAGAATTTTTCGTTTCCAATCAACGGCTCAAAGATCGTATATACCTTAGCACTCTTCTTTTAAACCTTTATCCCTCAAAGGTTTTTTGGGAAACGAATCAGTTCAATCAACGTCTTAGCAACTGGAGTTGCCGATAGAGGGTTCTGCCCCGTTATGAGGTTCTCATCCAACACTACATGGGCCAGAAATGGAAGCGTAGCATGGCTAAAGTCTACACCACTTTCCATCAACCTAGTTTCGAGCTCATACGGAATTTTATCTTTTCGCAGGACGAAAGACTCTTCCATATTTGTAAATGCCGTAAGACGCCTCCCTTTGAGATAACCAGGTCTACAGTACTCCATGGCAAGCAAGGCCGCTGGCCCATGGCATACTGCCGCTATCGGCTTTCCCTGATCAGCAAATTCGCACAATACCCGTCCCATTTGTGGATGCCTGGCCAAATCCCACAGCGGGCCATGTCCGCCTACGACAAATACCGCATCAAAAGCACAAGCCTTTATATTTTCTAGTGGCAGTGTATTTGCAAAGCGCCCCAGGGCCACCTCATCTGCCAAAAAACGTCTGTTGGAAGCCGTAATATGTTCAGTCAGTTTACTCATAGGATCTATAGGAGGCGCTCCGCCCAATGGGCTACACATCGTCACCGTAAAGCCAGCGTCCGCTAATTCGTAATAAGGGGCTGTCATCTCTCCAAACCAAACTCCTGTTTTCTCGTCACTATTATCCAGTCTATCGTGCGAGGTTAATACGAGGAGCACTGCGTTTCTCTTTTCCATTTTTTCTAAATTTGATGATCGTTTACGGACAAAAGCGGAACCTTGTCTATAAACAATTGCTCCGTTTTTTTATTAACATTAAATAACTGACTACATCATCGGCATTATAGGCGTAGGCGGGATAAGACTGTCAATACTGTCTTTTGTCGATATCACCGAAGTATCGATCGGACTGTCATAGTTATTATCTGGCATACGCTCACGTCTATCCGTTCCGTTGGTATTATTTCTATTTCCACAGGCTGCTGTTCCAAAAACAATAAGCATTGTTGTTAGACTGAATAAGATTCGTTTCATAGCTATCTTCGTTTATAATTTTTCTTATTGAACAATGCAGTAGAGATAGCGTTGAAACAAAGAAAAATTAGGGTATTTTCCTCATGTCATCCGTATATGTATCCTTTTTCGGGCGACGAATACCCGAAGTACAGCCATTCTCAACACCTCGCATCCTTTTTGCAACGCATTCTGTACATCAAATAACTTCAACATGGAAAACAAAGTTTTAAACCTACAGCTTATCGAATACCGTTCGGTATTAAAAAGTCTAGCCTACAAGTTTACCAACGATCCAGAAGATATTCAGGATTTAGTACAAGAGACATTACTTCGGGCGTTAAAGTACGTGGATCAGTTTTTTCACAATCCGCGTGTTGTATCCTGGTTGTTTGTTATTATGAAGAATATATACATCAATAACTACAGGAATCGCAAGCATAGATACCTATACGAGCACAACACCGCCAGTTCTTATCAGGATCTCGGCTGTCGGGAACCTTTCACAGAAAACACCGTCGAAAACAACCTAGCCTTAAAAGATGTACAAAAAGCACTCACAAAACTCCCCAAAGAATATAAGGAAATGTTTGATTACCACGTAGAAGGCTATAAGTACAAAGAACTCGCTCAGCACTATGGCATTCCTGAAGGCACTATAAAATCTAGAATATTTTTAATTCGGAAAAGTCTACAAAAGCAATTTCCTCAATATAGATAGCCATTTCAATAGATATCAATATGAGATACACTATTAGGATTTAAAGACCTAAACACTGTTCATACTATACATAAAAACAGCAATACCATGGCACAACATATTCCTCAACAGATTACCGGCAAATCATTAGATTGCTTCGAAACAATAGACACAGCGTCTACTGTCGATGCTCAACAATTGTTCGATAAAATCAAAACCAAGATACTACAGGTAAACAATTGGCATCAGATTACGGGTAAGGCCTCTGCTGAATTTGCAGTCATGGATGAGCACGGTCTAGATCTGAAGCGTTCTGTCCAAAAAGGCGACTATATACGCATTGACATCCCTGGCCCGGGCCTTCCCTCTGCCAATGGCTATGACTGGGTGCAGGTCGAAGCCATACGTGAAGAATTCAAAGAAGGTACCCGGCGTTTCAGTCTCACCCTAAGGCCCAGTCCAGACCCAAGTGGCGACAATACCGATACGGCCCATTTTTTTAAACAGATATCGAGTTCATCCATCCTATTAGAACAAAAAGAAAACCACCTTGCGTTACATTATGCAGGTCGCAACGAAGTAGTCAATACTAGCAACAGTGCTATCCTGGACAATTTAAGGAATTTTATGGTAGGCTTAGGTGCTAAGATGGGGGCTTCCTTTCCCCAATGGAGAGCATTGATCGAAGGATTAGCAAATCTATATCCCCAAAAAACAATTAAATAAAATGAAAACACAAAAACACAACGATTTATCCAAGGATAAAGCCAAAGACAAGCAAAGTCCCCCCAAAAAAACAGACGTGGAGAGCGGCACTGGAAAACGGCCGGAGAAGGATACCAATCCACTTCCACCCAATCCCAACAAAGTCGATAATCATGAGGACTAGGAAAGAGGCCAAATTTGACTACGGGTCATAAATACAGCAGTAAATAGGTACCCAGAATTCATTATACGGCCGAACGCGTTCCTTTTCTAGGAGCGCGTTTAAGTTTTAGTGTAGACATACAATAACCAATGTTCCTTCTATGAGATGATTAAGCGAACCATTATTGATTTCAGCTGTTCAGAAAGAAAGCGGATTTTTAAATTACCTCCATTTTAAGCAAGCACCCACCCCAATACTTGAAATCTTTAATAAAAAACAGAAATACGATCATTCCTAAGAAACATTATTCATCCCCCCTTAAACATGAACAACAAAACCCCTAACAAAAAGACTGAAATGATCGATAAGAACCTTATCGATAACAACAGCAAAGGGATGACCACCAATGATGGTGTGTATATCCACGATAACAACAATACGCTGAAAGCGGGCGAACGTGGCCCCTCCCTGTTAGAAGATTTTATATATCAGGACAAGCTAGCTCATTTTGATAGGGAGCGGATTCCGGAACGTGTCGTGCATGCCAGAGGCTCAGGCGCTCATGGCGTATTTGAAGTTACTGCAGATATATCAGCCTATTCAAAAGCACATTTTTTGAAAATGGGAACCAAAACCCCTGTATTTACACGTTTTTCTACGGTAGCGGGGTTCAAGGGTTCTACCGACCTTGCTCGGGATGTCCGAGGTTTTTCTGTCAAGTTCTATACCGAAGAGGGCAATTATGATTTAGTGGGTAATAATATACCTGTGTTTTTCATACAGGATGCAATGAATTTTCCGGATGTGGTACATGCTGTTAAGCCCGAACCAAACAATGAAATGCCACAAGCAGCTTCGGCCCACGATACTTTCTGGGATTTCATTTCACTGATGCCCGAAGCTGCACACATGTCCCTATGGATTATGTCAGACCGTGCTATTCCTCGATCTTTTAGGATGATGGAAGGTTTTGGCGTACATACGTTCAGACTCATAAATAAAGAAGGCAAATCGACATTTGTAAAATTCCATTGGAAGCCACGGCTCGGTGTACATCAAGTGGCCTGGCAAGAAGCCCAAAAGATTTCGGGATATGACGCTGACTTTCATCGGAGAGATCTTTGGGAAGCAATCGACAAAGGTAATTTTCCACAATGGGACTTGGGCGTACAACTGATTCCGGAAGAAGATGAACAGAAATATTCTTTTGATATCCTAGATCCTACCAAATTAATCCCTGAGGAATTGGTACCCGTCCAGATAATAGGTACTATGACATTAAATAGAAATCCCGAAAATTTCTTCGCCGAGACCGAGCAGGTCGCTTTCGACCCCGGTCGCCTTGTACCAGGGATAGACTTTAGCAATGATCCCTTGCTACAGGGGCGGATGTTTTCATATGCAGATACACAAAATTATCGATTAGGTGGTCCCAACTTTCATGAACTCCCCATCAATAGACCCCTCGCAGGAAAATCTAACAATCAAAAAGATGGCTTTGGAAGACAGGATATACTCAAGGGCAAGGTCTCCTATTTTCCAAACAGCTTAGGTGGTGGTTGCCCTTATCATGCCTTATTAAATGGCGAAAAAGGATTTGAATCCCATAATGAAAAAATAGATGCAAAAAAAATAAGAGGTCGTAGTATCTCATTTGCCGATCATTTTACTCAAGCTAGGTTATTCTTTCAATCGCAAACAGCCCCCGAACAGAAACATATCATCAATGCGTTCAGTTTCGAACTATCGAAGGTAAACGAAGTAGCTGTAAGACAGCGCGAATTAGCAATATTGTATCAAATAGATCCCGCACTTGCAAATGCTGTAGGGAAGAATCTGGGGCTAGATCCCTCCAAGAGCTTGGACGAATTGACATTGCAATTTGCGCGGCACAATCATCCCGACTACCCCATTAAGGCACCCCAACCCGAAGTGACCTTTTCGGCGGCGCTAAGTATGGCCACAAAGCCAGGCCAAGGTACTATCCGTACACGCAAAGTCGCATTTTTAGTTGCCAATGGTGTGAGCAAAAGTAGTGTGGATAACTTAAAAATAGCGCTGGAAAAAGAGGGGGCTGAGGCTGTGTTAATCAGCACTACAGTGGGGCTATTGACCTATCAAGAAGGAGGCCAGGAGGATATACAACATAGTTACCTTACAGAAGCATCGGTTTGTTATGATGCTATTTATACCCCCGGGGGCGATTCTGTTCATTTATTGGCGCAGGAACCAGACTACGTGCAATTCATAAACGAAGGATTCAGGCACTGTAAAGCGATTGCATTTGCAAAGCAGGCCGAAAATCTGATAAAGCTCACGATGATTACCAACAAAAGAATAGACAAAGGTATAGTATTGGAATCTCAAGGCGATTTGGTCGATAGTTTTATAAACGTTTTAAAGGGCCACAGGTTATGGGAACGTGAAGAGGAACGGAAAGTAGCCGTTTAGATTTAACCCCCTTTAGTCAGGTGACCTAGCCTAGGAAGGTTACCTGACTTTACGTTTAATATTCCGATACGATTCATCTTCTATCCCGTATACATTATTTACCTCCGATTTTCCTTTTTTGCTTCAGGCAACACATGTCACATCCAAACTATGCTGCAAATATTTATCATTATTCTAATGATATATGCGTTTTCACATTTTAGGGCAAATCAACCAAAACACAACAACCCGTAGAAAAATAAAAGAGCTTTTATACACACCATACAGTACTAATATTCAGTATCTTCATACTTAATAATAACTTTCTCCCCATAAACATGGAAAATACCAATGCAATGAGCAACATACTGGCGCAACTTAAATTAGAGAACAACAGGCTCCGAGAAAAAGTCGATGAACTCGGCGATTGCTTAGAAAATGCGACGGTCCCCATACATTGGGTCGATGAGAACGGTATTATTACATGGGCCAACACTGCTGAATTAGAAACACTTGGATATAGTAAGGAAGAATACATAGGTTCATCTATTTTGGATTATCACATCGATAAGAATGTTATATTTGACATCCTCGTTCGGCTAAAATGCAATGAAACTATCCGCAATTATTCTGCCGACTTACGCTGCAAAGATGGGTCAACAAAACATGTGTTGATCAGTACTAATGCCCTAATGCGGGATGGAAAATTCATTCATACACGTTGTTTTACAAGGGATGTTACAGATACCGTGAAAGAAAAAAACTATAAAACAAATCTGCTCCTAAGGCTTGATGAAAGTGAAACAAGATTGAAACTCGCTGTACAATCTACAAAAATGGGTACTTGGTACTGGGATACACACAGCAACGATATCTATATATCCAATGAAGGACGTGAGATTTTAGGTTTACCAGCAGAAAGTATTATAGAAAAAACAACATTTTTACAATACATACTTCCCAACCACCAAAATGTACATAATAAGCATAGCATAAAAATACTAGAAAATGGCAAGGAGGGGCATTTTGATAGCACACATAAAATTCACAAAATAGACGATGGCACCTCCCGCACATTACGCGTACAGGGAGCAATACATACTATCAACGGGAATTTGCCCCGTTTTATCGGGACAGTTTTAGATATTACAGATATCGTAACGGCACATGAAACCGACAAGCGTCTAGCTGCTATTATACGATCTTCAAATGATGCCATTGTAGGAAAGACTGTAGATGGAATAATAACCTCCTGGAACATCGCCGCCGAGCGCATATTTGGGTATAGCGAGCAGGAAATGATCGGTACTTCTATATTCAAGATCGTACCCGAAGACAAACGACAAGAAGAAGAACATATATTATTTCGCTTAGGAAGAGGCGAAACTATGGAACACTTTGAAACTAAACGATTGACCAAATCGGGTAAACTTATCGATGTTTCGCTCACGATATCTCCTATACAGGATATGGATGGAAAAATTCTCGGTATCTCAAAAATAGCTCGTGACATCACTGAAAAAAGACAAGAAGAAAAGCGAAAGCATGATTTCGTAACAATGGTAAGCCACGAAATTAAGACACCACTGACTTCTATCTTATTGTATGTTCAAGTACTATTGAAAAGCTTTAAAGCCGAAGAGAATGACAATGCATTGAACATTGGGATAAAAATAGAGGCATTGACAAAAAAAATAATAATGATGGTAAAAGACTATCTAAGCCTTTCTAGAGTTGCTGAAGGAAAAATTGATATTTACAAAGAAGAATTTGAGCTTTCCTCCTTTTTACAAGAAATAGTCGTAGACACCAAGTTTCTAACGAATAAGCACGACATATCAATCGATGGCTGTGATGCAATCTGGGTCTTTGCCGACAAAAGCAAGCTAGAACAAGTATTTGTAAATTTACTAAACAATGCTATCAAGTACTCTCCTGCTGGAGGGGATATCGTAATAGAATGTAGATCTAACACTGATAAAGTCACCATATCCATTATAGACCAAGGTATAGGTATACGGGAAGAAGATCAGAAAAAATTATTCAAAAGATTCTACAGGATTAATAGAGAAAACACAAGTACCATATCTGGATTCGGCATTGGTCTATACCTAGTTGCAGAGATTCTAAAAAATCATGGAAGCAGTATTCATGTAATAAGCCATGAGGGGTGTGGCGCCAGATTTTATTTCGATTTAGAGCTAAAAAAAACTAACGTCCCGGATTTGACCTGAGACATCTAACATTTAGTAATTAACTCTCCTATTACTTTTTCTAATTGATCAATATTAAAGGGTTTGGCCAAAAAGCAATCGGCTCCTGCTTCTTTCGAAAGGATTTCTATATTACTATTGGCAGAAATATATACCACCGGAATATTAACAAGTTTCAAATGTTGTTTAATAAGCTGGGTAGCCCTGATCCCGCCAATATCCGGTATCCAATTATCCATAATAATAACATCAGGATTGGCTGTTGTTACTTGCGCTACAACATCGACTACATTAGCAGAAGTGACGACGGTATACCCTGCAAATTCCAATATCATCGTACAAACCTCTAAAATCTGAATGTCATCGTCAAAAAGCAACACAGTTTTGCTATCCATAATTTTAGCGGTATATAACTTTGTAAAGTTTACGAAATATAATCAATTATTAATGTAAGAAGCTATTGTACAACATCCCAATATCTCTATATAGACATTCTCTTTATCGCTAGGAGATGCGACTTAAAAGCACTCCCAAACGTCTTGAACTCTACATATTTCACTTCAAACTCCTTACACGTATCTTTTACGATTTTATTAATAGCCGGATAGTGCACGTGGCTGATGCGCGGAAATAAATGATGCTCAACTTGAAAATTCAAGCCGCCCAACAGCCATGTCAACACCTTATCACCGATAGCAAAATTGGCGGTAGACCTCAACTGATGTACCATCCATTCGTCCTCTATTTGACCTTCTTTTACTGTAGCCACGTCTACTCCTTCCACGACATGTGCGAGCTGGAATACTACAGCCAGACAAATACCACACACTCCCCCTGCTATCAAAAGCCCCAGCAAAGCTGGTCCTAGCCCAACGAAGATTATGGGTATGACGACAAACAACGACAGATGTACCATTTTACTTGTCCAAAATATAATCTTCTCTCTAATTGGCATTTTAAACTTCTCCGATTTCCGGCCTAGTCTTTGGCGGAAGTATTTTTCATAATCCTGGAAGAAAACCCACGCTAGATAGGATATCCCATATAGGAACACGAAGTAAAAGCGTTGGAATTTATGGTGTTTCTTCAACTTTTGATCTTGATGAATACGCATAAACTTGATTTCGATATCATGGTCCTCTCCTTCAATATTTGTATAGGTATGGTGTGCTATATTATGCTTCAGCTTCCAGAGATAGATATTTCCTCCAACTAGATTCAGCGTGTAGGAAAACAAGTTATTAACGCTTGCTTTTTTAGCGAACGAATTGTGTCCTGCATCATGCATGATATTAAATCCTATCGCAGCAATGTTGACCCCCAGAATAATACACAGCAGTATACTAATAGGCCAATAAGGTTGTACAGTGAGCAATAGGGTGTATAATACAGCCATCGACATTAATAAGATAACCGCTTTCAGAAATATCCTCCAATCGCCAGTCCTTGACTTTCCACTCGCTGTAAAGTAACCGTTCACTTTACGTCTGAGCGATTTTGAAAAAGATGTGTCTACATTACTAAATTTTATTGGTGATTTCATTATTTTAATATTAGAATGGGGACATTGTTATTGTCCCCATCGTTTTGTCTATTTTTTCTTTTTACTAAATACACTCGTAGGAGTATCTTTAGATGTTGAATCTTTATCCTGTTGATAAGAAGACTGCTTCTTTTCTTTTGTACTTTTCGTTTTCTTCTGTTCTTTACTCATGATGTATAATTTTATGATTGACACTATCGTGGCCCAACAGCATCCCATTATTAAACTATAAAGGGGCGTCAAATTGTTGGGCTAATATTTTAATTAAAGGATTGGACAAACTGGATATAAAAATGGGTTGAATTTATAATTGTCAACTTCCATCGTAAGAAGCGTTCATCTAATGTAAAGGGTAAGTCTGCTAATGGGTTAAGTAATGTGCAGGCCGCTATTGTAAATATACCATTATTTATTTGATATTCAATGGAATATTTTTTTTCAAAGAACCGTCTTTGTAGATGGCATAGCAGTATATTCTTCCCGTGTTAGCCTGGCCAACAAATAACTCAATGTAGATTCCGCTCCCTGATTGATATTTATTGTCTCTTTTTCAAGTCCGTCAAAACACCCGCCCGTTACCGGATTGTACATAATCTGCCCAAGATGATTTCTTCCTAAAAACCACTCAAATGCTTGTATCAAGAATTGCTTGTATATAATATCCTGGCTTTCTTTATAAAAACTGTCCAGAGCGATAATAGTATAAGCTACATCTATAGGTTGCTCACCACCTTGAGGTTCGTTTGATCGCTGTCCTCTGCGTATCCATCCCTGATTTGAAACAACATGTATTTTTCCGTTTATCATTATCCTGCTCAGCAGAAAATCAAAAGATCGATAAGCCACCACCTTATAGATAGCCCGTCCCGTCTTTAAATAAGCACAAAGCAAGGCTTCTGGTATAACACTGTTTGCATAAGTAAGATAACTCTCATACCATTGCCAATTGGGTGTACTCTCGTGCTCAAACATTGCGCACAGACGATCCGCCAGCGTTTCTATCATCTTTTGATGACTATCTTCCTTTAGAAGTCCCAACCCTTTGATGATAAAAGCCATAGCCCGGGTAGAATGATATTGCAACAGGTTCTCAGATGCCTGATTGATGAGGGATGTAGCTTTTTCCACAAGACTTTTGGGCAGTATTCCACTCATTCCGATTATTTCTCCCAATGCCCAGATAGCACGGCCGTTAGCGTCCTCCAAATTTTCATCTCGATTTTGTGAGGTGAATACCCCTTCTTTATCCACATAATTCAGAAATGTACCGTTTCTAAGCATGCAATACGCAATAAAGTCCAGATACTTTTCTATATAAGACAGATTCTGCTCTTTTGGGTATTTTTGGTAATGATGGAGCATCGCAATGAGCGCTCTCGCATTATCGTCCAGTGTATAACCACTTCCAATGTCCGGTCTACTTCCTTGTGCAAATTGGATAAAGCCTCTGTCTGTCGTCATGCGATAGACATGTGAAAGGTTAATTTTTGGAAGTGAATACACGAGACCCGTCATCTTTTCGCCCAATAATTCTTCAAATAAATTGACGTGTGCTATGGCACTATTCTGCCATGAGGTAGGCAAGGTCTTTTGAAGATTGACATGCCGTATTCGATCTAAGCGTGACTCATCCGCCAGAATTTCATTTACAGCATCTGCCAATTGATCAGGCGCAGCAAAGTCTATGATAATTCCCATATCTTTATCCAACACCTCAAGAACGTGAGGTATAGGCGTAGATACGATGGGGCACCCTGAACTAAGCGCATAAGCAAATGTACCGCTTACGGCCTGTAATGGATTGTTTGAAGTAAATAGGTACACATCCGTGACTAACAGATAATCAATCAGTTCCTCTGTCGAAAGAAATTTATCTACGAAACGTACATACTCCCCCATATCCTGCTTTTTCACCATTCCCTTCAACATATCCCTATACGCTTCTCCTTCCTGCAATATCAGATTAGGATGTGTCACACCGATGATCAGAAAAATAACGTTTGGTGTTTTTTCTATTATACTAGGCAAAGCTAGCAGCGTAGTTTCAATACTCTTTCCTGGCCCCAACAATCCAAACGTACTTAGCACTTTCCTCTCTGTCAGTGCCAACTCATCGAGCAGAGCAGGCTTATTACTTGCTGGTGCCAAATGGGTTCCATGCGGTATAACCCGGATTTTATGAGCCTCGATACGATAATCATCTTTTAAAATGTCTGCAGCATTCTGCGTCATCACAATTATCTTTTCACACTTATCTGCTATCATGGATACTTTCTCCGCAAACCATTTTTCAGGGTGGGGTAATACCGTGTGAAAAGTTATTACTATTGTTACATTTAGCCGTGCCAGAAAAGAAAGAAATGCAGTTTCCTTTTTTTCAAAGAGTCCAAATTCATGCTGTATACACAGAACATCTATATTGGACGAGGTATTTAGCATTTTTGATAAGCATTCAAAAGAACCGACCTGCCACAACTTCAATCGATACCAAGCTTCAAAAGGGTACGAATAGTGTCTATCATCATTTTCGATTGGTATAGCTAGCAATTCATATGAAGCATCAAACTTATCATCAATAGCTTGCATTAAATCCGTAGTATAGGTAGCTATTCCACAAGCACGAGGGGGGAAAGTAGAGAGGAAAGCTACCACTCTATTCTTTTTGGGTGTCATTATTTTATAATTAAATGAAAGGTCCTTGCATACTGAGGTCTTATATCCGTTACAAGGCGTGCATGTTGAAGGGTATGTAAAGATACCAATTAATAAACGAACAATAGCATAAGTATAAACAGAGCTCGACTATTGATAACTAGACTCTGCTTTGCTATCCAATCCATCTATTTTCAGGGTCCCTTCTTTCAATGCTCTTTAGCTCCTGTTTCCTGATCGTGCCCTTGAGTCTTTACAATCTTATTATAAATACCAAACAACAGAAAGGGGGCTACCCATTGCCCTACAAAAAGTGCAGTATGTTTATGCCCCATACATTTGAGCGTTAGTGAAGCCGCCATGGCAGTCAATGCTGTACACAGATATACTTTGGAAGGTACTTGTGCCGTTTTGCTTTCTATTGCTTTGGTCATTTGACCTTCTTCTATTTTTTTGTTTTCTAAATTTACCATGATCTCCGTTTTTATAATTTTGAAAGCAACCCATTATGCGTTACTGTAGGTATATACAGTCGACCTGCCAAAACGTTGTCCTCAAACAAAGAAAGGGGTAGTCTCCCCTCCTTTTACCGTACTAATACGCTACTATCCGACCTTGCTATCTTACACATTTGCCGTCATAGCGTACAATACCATTAAAACGTCTTGCGGGCACCTCAGCCTGTAAAACGTCATCTATGAGCAACAGCGGCGCATCTTCCGAGCCTATTACTTTGCAATGTAACATATAATCCTGCAGACTATCTGCTTTTTCCGGAAGCCAGTATGTTTCTGAATCCCGTGCTCCAACATAGGCTTTAAGGATATCATATCCTTCCATTTTAAGGTTGACCAAGAGGTCTCTAACACGTTTCTTTATCATATTTATCAGCTTAATTGTTGCTTTAAGAACAACTCAACGTAAAAAGAGTTCATTCATTTTAGTTTTTTGCAGAATATTTTAACAGTACAATAGTAAAAGGGCGCTATTCATTGTTGACTTACGTCAATGCACGTTCCTTTGAAAAGTAAATAAAATAGACTATATTTAACTCTTGAAGGTCTCATTATGGATAAAGTATCATTGCGCTGTGAAGATGAACCGATTCATCTTTGTGGTCGAATTCAAGAGTTTGGTTTTTTATTGGTATTTGATTCGGACCTCTCCTGCACTGCAGCAAGTGAAAACGTAGTACAGTGGCTGCGCCTCTCTGCCCAAGAGCTTTTGGGATGCGCACTATCTTCTTGCTTGGACAAGCTATCCATCTCCCCGTTTGATGTCAAGCAACTCTTTTCTTTATTTGAAAAAGATCCCTTATTCCGAGAAGTATCCGAAGTTACCATCCAAGGCACCCTCTTCTATCTCAGTATACATCAACGAGGAGGCCTATTGTACCTGGAGTTTGAGCAGTGCAATCCCTCCAAGCCGAGCAGCACCAAATTATACTCCCATGCCCGTTATCTAGACGCAGCGACAGAAAACCTTTGGTTTGCCCTGTGTGAGAGCATCTATCACGTTATTGGTTTTGACCGCGTCATGATCTACAAATTCATGGATGATGGCAGCGGTCAGGTGATTGCAGAGAAAACTGCCGATGATATGTCTTCGTTATTAGATTATCGCTATCCCGAATCTGATATTCCGGCACAGGCCCGACAGTTGTATAGCCAGTTTATTGCGAGACATACCGTAGACGTCAATGCCGATACCTATGCGATTCTAGGCCGGGATATCGATGCGCTCGACCTCGGACGATGTAGCATACGTGCCCTATCACCAATACACTTGCAGTACCTACGTAATGCAGATGTAGCGGCCAGTGCCAGCTTTTCCATTTTGGTAGACGGACATCTGTGGGGACTGGTTGCCTGCCAGCACCGCATCCCTAGAATGATAGACCTAGGACAACGTCACCTCTGCGTATTCCTTGTCCAATACACCGTAAACAGGCATTTAGCCTATCAACGTAACTTAGATCTACAGTACAACAAGCGCATCAAAACCCTTGAATCAGATCTCAAAGAAACACTACTCGTAAATCCCGACATCCTCGCCGTCTTACGCGACCATGCAGGTCCTTTGTGCGATATGGCAGGTGCAGATGGCCTTATCATCAAGCACCCAGAAGGCACTTACCGCTATGGCTCATGTCCGAATCGGGAACATTTCGAAAACATACAGCAGGTCATTAGTCTACGCGGCACAAAAGAACTGGCTGCCTATCAGCAGCTACAAGTAGACAGTCCACAGGGCTACTTATTTCCGGGCGTAGCGAAGGTCGATATCCTAAATATCCCAAAGCTCACCCTCTATTGGTTCCGAAAAGCAATCGAGGCAGAAGAAACCTGGGCAGGCAATCCCGAAAAACACTACCGCTATGACACGAGTACCGGGCTGAACTACCCTTCCCCCCGCACCTCTTTTGAAGCCTGGAAACGCACCGTACAAGGGCAATCCCCTTCCTGGAAAAAGCGAGAGCTTTTATTTATGCGCAGAGTAAAGTATACCGTGCAGGACGCAGTTATGAAACGCATGTCCGAAATCCAGGTACTCAACGAAAAGCTCGTCGAACTGAACAGCACGCTCGATACCTATAGCTATACCCTGAGCCATGACCTCAAAAACCCACTTTCGGCAATCAAACTAGCTGCCCAGATCATCCAACAGCGAAACAATCTTCCTGACGATTTTCTAAAAAAAATAAGTGGCAATGTACTTGATGCCGTCGAACTCATGTCCAGTATGATCCATCGGATTTCTGAGTTTTCAAAATCCAAGAGCTTTGACTTTACCCCGCGTATCGTCGATCCTGAGGTATTGATACATAAAATCATTGCAGACGGTAAGAAAGCCTATCCCAATGCCGCTATGGATATTAAAATCGGTACGCTCCACCCTTTCTTAGGTGAAAAGAACCTAGCCTATCAGTTATTTTCGAATGTGTTGACCAATGCCATCAAATACAGCAGTAAAAAGCAAAGTCCCAAGGTCCATATAGAGAGCCACAAAGCACACGGACATATCGTGTACCATATCATTGACAATGGTATCGGTATTCCGGCAGACGAGCTGGATACCATATTCGAAATCTTCAAACGGACGAGCAATGCAGCAGCATTTGAAGGAGCAGGCATAGGGCTTTCTATTGCCAAGCGTATCGCCGACCGTCTCGGAGCGCAATTGGCAGTAAAGAGTGTATTAGGGTGTGAAACTATATTCATACTGAAGTTTAAAGCTAATGTAGGCGAGCCCTTAATGAACTCAAAACCGTCCATTCGTCCTCGTTTAGCAAAAGGGTGATCGTCAGTCGAACAAAAAAGGACAACATTTTCATTTTCAACAACTTTATACCAAAAAAACCAAAACAAACACCTTGGCATTGGCATGATTTGTGTCTTATATACAATACATGTACCCCTAACATTAAGCTATGAAACATATTGATCTGGATTTTTTGCTGGTTTTGGAGCACATGCCCTTAGCAACCGCTATTTACGACAATTCCAATTTACGCATCGCTTATGTAAACGAGGCTATGTATAGAATGTGGTGTGTCGGTCCCGACATCATAGGAAGAGGGTTTGCAGACGTATTTCCAGGCTTTGAAAAAGAGGGGTTTGCCAGTATACTTAACAAAGTATGGGTTAGTGGCATCACCTACCGGGCGAGCGATACGCCTGCTGTGATTGTAGAAGGTAACGAAAAGCATATACGTTACTTTGACTTTGAATACAAGGCACTCCTAGACCACGCTGGCAATACCTATGCCATACTTCACACAGCCATAGACGTAACCCAGCGTAAATTAACAGCTCATCAGCTCCTATTACAAAACGAGCATCTATCTTTTAACAACGATCTTGAGACATTGACTTATACGCTCTCACATGATATCAAAAATCCTTTGTCCATAGCCAAAATGGGAATTTCTTACCTAAAGCAACAAAAAGATGACTCCTGCACCAGTTATCTCCAATGGTATACCATGATATCCCAGGCCCTCACTAACATCGAGAATATAATTAACCAGAGTTTGAAATTAAGTGCCGCAAGATCTATTGCAAATACGCCAAACATAAATGACCTGACCGCTCATATCCCCACTTGGTGCGAAGAAGTCAAATTGCTTCATCCAACATTTGGAGGTAAGATAACCACTGGGCGACTATTGCCTATTTATGGTGACCTCGGGGCTATTTATCAGATTTTCAGCAATGTCATTGGCAACGCTGTCAAATACAGCACGACTATACCGTACCCATACGTAGAAATCTACAGCGAACAAATTGATCGAGGGGTAGTTTATTTTATTAGGGATAATGGGATTGGTATCCCTGAAAAGGACTGGGACGACATATTCTGCAGCCACAAGCGGGGCAGCAACACAATAGAGCACCGAGGAAGCGGTATTGGCCTGTGTCTAACCCGGCGTCTTATCGAACGTTATGGTGGAACAATTGATATCTCCAGCAAAGAAGGCAAAGGTACCTTAGTGCGTCTCTTTTTCAGTGATCCGGGGATAACCACTTTTGAAAAATAAACAAAAATAGGCCACCTTCGATTCTTCTTTTTAATGTACTGCGTAAAACAAAAATAGAAGCGAATATCAGGTGACCTATAGGGGTTGTACGTTATTCTGCTTTTGAATTCAGATTAGTATCTGCCAAACCAGTTAGCAGCTCATCGCACTTCTTCTCTTCTTTCAATGTCTGCAGCAATAGTTTCAATGCTTTTTCGAGCTCCAATACCTTTGCAAATGCAGCTAGCGTACCATAGGTCGCTATTTCGTAATGCTCTACCTTCTGTGCAGCTGCAATGATGCCGGCGTCGCGAACAGCCCCCACCTCGGTTTCCTCCATGATACTCTTTCCCTCTTCTATCAGACCGGCCATGGCATCGCATTTCTCTGCTTTCGCCTTTTGCCCCATACTTTCAAAGCATTGTTCCAATCGCTGTACATGCATTTCTGTTTCTTGGATATGCTGTGTAATGGCTTTTTTCAACCGTTCAGAAGTTGCATTTTTCTCCATTTTTGGCAATGCTTTCAGCAATTCTTTCTCCGCCCAGAATATATCCTTCAGTCCATCTTCAAATAAATCCTTTAGGTTCTTTGCAGCGCCTGATTTAGCCTTTTCCTTTTGCCCTGCTGCCTTTACAGCTGATGTTGCACTTGTTGATGCAGTCTTCGCTTTAGCCTCTGTGGCCGAATCGCTTGTCGAAACCTTTGTTTGGTTTTTTGTTGGGGTCTTTGTTGTCGTAGCCATAGTTCTCGATGTTTAATTTTTTAACACTTATCATTACTTAGAGAACACCTAGTTGGCCTTAGCGTTGAGCCGGTCGAATCAAATCCGTATTATTTGCATAGGATTACGTACAAACACCTACATTTTATCCCGATTTCCCTTTGCTTTGTCGGCATCTGTCAATGGAGCTGGTGGCACCACATTCACCTCGCGTTCTATCTCCCTCACCTCTACATAAACCGCAAATTCGGAAGGCTGTATTGGTGTACCTTTGACAATCGCATACTCCCGTGTATACACTGCTCCAAAGTAGAGTATCGCCGATGTATAATACACCCACAGCAGGATAAGTACAATGGCACTGGCTGTTCCGTACGTGCTCTCGGTATCTGAATTTCCGATATACAGGCCGATCAGGAAATGGCCGATCACAAAGAGTACTGCGGTAAACAGGGCACCCGACCGTACGGTACGCCATTTGATATTGACGTCCGGCAGCACCTTAAATACAATACAGAACATGAGGAATATAATTCCGAAAGACACCAAGAAATTAATCCCATTAAAAAGTTGCACTGACGTGTCTGGGAAGAAACGCTGCAAGCGGTCCGTCAGCGCCATCACGATACCATTTACGATCAATGTGACCATCAATAAAAAGCCTAGCCCGATTACAAGCGAGGAGGATAATAAACGGTCCTTTACAATCTTGAGCCACCCTTTCTTAACCTTGGGTCGCACATGCCATATATTATTAATAGAATTCTGAATATCACCAAATACCGTCGTAGCTCCTATCAATAAGGTCACCACACTAATGATCAGCGCCATATTCGACTTGCCGGAGAGCGAAAGGTTTTTGATAATATCCTGTACCTGCAGGGCAACGCTACTGCCAATCAATCCCCTGAGTTCCGTAAATACCCTTCCCTGAATCGCCTCCTCACCCAAAAATATACCGGCCAGCGAAATCATCAGCACCAAAATGGGCCCTACTGAAAAGACCGTGTAATACGCCAGGGAAGCACTGTACTTGAGCGCCGACTCGTTCATAAATCCGAGTACTGTATTCTTTAAGATCGTAAAATGCGTCTTGATTATATTCTTATGTTCTTTTGCCATAATTATTCCAGGTATGTCATTTACAGAACCATTAAAAGCCCTGAATAGTTCACTAACAGTTAAAAACTATCAATGAGGTACCAGCTCAGGATAAAACCAATCACAGCAACCAGGATGGCTAGTACGCTGATGATCGACGAACGAGGCATAAACTCCCCCTCCTCGATTTGTTTGCCTATCTTACGGTACTTGAGGTAGGCCAATAGTGCTGTAACAGCCCCGATAATAACAATTGCCGTCCCCACCTCGCTGGAGTAGCCGTGAGGAGCAAGCTCGCTCTGCTGCGGGCTCAGCATAGCTGTAATCTGTCGCATGAACAGCGAAAACTTGACGACCACAAAGCCAAATCCCATAATCCCTAAACTGGTACGTATCCAGGCCAGAAACGTACGTTCGTTGGCCAGGTGGTCGTTTACCTTCTTTGAACTGTTACTTTCTTTCATATAATATCTAATATCTATTTTTGCTTAAATCAAAAAGGAGCATTAGGCATATCGCGCTGTATTCAGCGCCTTTGCCCAATTTTTCTTGTGGCAACGCATACATCCTCGGGACTCGTTGATAATATGCGCTAGCACATAGCCACAATACATACAGGCAAACGGCCCCTCCGTAGTACAGACATTTACTTTTTTATACGATGCCGGAAACAAGGGCAGTCCGTACCTCACCTGTTCATCCGGATAAAACAGCACGCTCAAGGTTCCATCCACCTCCAGTACCGCATCACGTACCTGTCCCAGATGCTCCACATTGAGATTGCGCAGCTCCGCAAAAAACTCCATTTTGGAAAAGTTATTATCCTCTTCATGCTGCAGATCGAATGTACCGTCCTTTACGACAGACAACACCTTACCTTCCAGTACATGGGTCAGTTTTTCTGAACGGGATGCCAGCCAGGTAATGGTTTTATATATCAGCATGACACAAGCAAAGACAATGACTGCATACACAATCGGTAGATCTTTCTGAAACATCGGATCTCCTGCTGCCGAGCCTAGGCTAATGATGATAGCCACTTCAAAAACTGTCAGCTGGCGTACTCCCCGTCTTCCTGACAGCCGGAGGATAGTTAGTATCAGTACAAACATGATAACCGTCCGGATGGCTATCTCTAACAGAAAAGCTCCTTGAGAATCTGAGCCTATAATGTCGTCCATTTCAATCATAGTATTTGCTTCTGTACAAAAAAGTGGTGTTCCGATAAGAAACACCACCAATCATTAATACTGTTTTAAACTTTGCTAACATCGCGTATTAGGTAAAGTCTAGGAGAATATCCCATCTATAGGCTATACTCGTAAATAGAACAGTCCTCTGCAATAAACGTTCATTTATTTTTTTTATTTTCTTACTATCCTATTATACGGATTTACTCTTATAATCCAACTAGACACAACGAAATCAGAAATCAGCTGTTCCATATATAATATAGAACTTGAAAGCATTTTACCAAGAAAAAATATATGGAACACACATCAAACAACAATAGTGTTTTAATTAACAAACTGATAGAAATCAATAATGACCGTATCGAAGGCTATGAAACTGCTATCACTTTGCTTCCTGACAAAGAAACCTCGGGGGCACGAAAAATCTTTGAAGCACTACGGGATCAATCGCTAGCCTTTAAAAATGAATTGGCCCCCTTAGTGGTACAATGCGGGGGCAAACCCACTGAAACGACGCGGGATAGCGGCAAATTATTCCGGGCCTGGATGACCTTAAAGTCGACCCTATCCGCACATACACTAGCATCTATACTCGACAGTTGCGATCAGGGAGAACAGGAATTCAGTGAAGCCTATTTTCATGCACTAGAAGATTCTATAGGTGCAGGACTAGACATTGTAACGATAATAGAACGGCAATCTAACCTACAACAGGAAACCTACAATAAATTAAAGGACTGGAAAGACAGCAATATTGAGGAATAGCGGTGATGATCTGTGCTTTATCATTTGTTGCTAAGTAAAACTAAATCAGCACTCGGTTGTTATTACTAAGATACACTCGGATGACAGGCGCCCGCTCTCGGGATCAATATATCTTTATAGCTTCGAAAATCGGATAACTATACACTTGAAGACCCTTTGTAGACAAAAAATAAATACAATGGAAACTTCAAATTTACAGATGGAAATCCTTCATAGGCTGTACCATAAAAAATCAATCTGGGAACTGGAACCGATAGAAGGCTTTGACAAGGTGCTTAAATCCCTTTTTAAAATGCGTCTTATCTATACTACTCAAAGTAGACAATCCCCTCAATCTTATGATCCTTACTCAACCATAAAACTAACACCCTATGGTATCACACTCTTTGTCAAAACTGTAGTCTGAAACCGAAACGTACAACCTAAAGGAGAGCCAGAATCACTTCGGTCATTAATTCATCTAGATCCAGGGGCTTGCCCAAAGACACATCTGCTCCAGCAGCTAACGACAGTCGCATTCCCTGTGCGCTAGCGGATATTGCAATGATATATATGCCCTCACAATCCGCGTCATTACGTATATCATGCATCAGCCTATCGGCCTTTATATTGGGCATCCCCAGATCGGCAATCAATACATCTGGCTGCTCCCGGAGTACTCGTACATAGACATCTTTAATACAGGTTTCTGTCAGAATATTTGCAGGTGTAAACTCAGATAATATCGTTTTGAGAACTTGAACTAAGCCTTGATTATTATCGCAGATAAGTATTTTCTTTTCCATCTTCATTCGGATTCAGCGTTAAAACATCTCAACCCGATATAAGAGATTTATCTTAAAAAAAACAGGGTAATTCGAGTTATCTAGTATAGAGCGGGAAATAGAAGATTTAGTTTAAAAAATATTGCCTTTTAATTAAAAGGAGTATAAATACGGGCTAGGACTCCCGTAATATCCCGTATTTAAACAGTTATCCCACTTTTGCTGACGAATCAGCGCAGTGGGATAGACATGCTAACAAATTTAATACCGTCGTGGACTGATATGCCCAATATTTGGTAGTCTTTGCCCATTAAAATGTGGATGATCATAGAATACTTCAGGATCATACTTGCCAGCTGCAATAACAAAATTTTGTACAGCCGTACTTTCCAATACTTTGCGTATGGCAATCTCATCGCTCGGGCTTACAAAATCCCGAGCGTAAGATGGAAGCTGCATTACCTGCTGCAGCGTAACAGGTACCACTACCATATCCTCCTCACCATCTGACGCATACGCCACCTTACTTCCATCATGCAGTGGGATATTCTCTGGGTGGACCGAACCATCCACCAATGCCGACGGCTCTTCATCTGCATTATCACTCCATTCCTTACTAAACTCCGCTATGCCAATAGGTATCAGGATTTGCTTCTGCAGCCCAGCCGAATAGTTGTCATAGTCCACCTCTATCACGATATAACGGACACGTTGTGACACTTCGTCAAATAGCACTTCATCTACATCTCCTATCCTTTTTCCCTGTGGATCCTTTACCTCCCAGCCCCTGATATCAGGCTCACCATCTACAATCTCGTAGTCACTTCCTGTCAACTCGACAAGGCGGTTGTTTCTTATCTCTTGCTGTTCCATAGTCTTATACTTTACTAATTATCTACTATTTAACGGGTTGCATCTTCAAATACCACAATCTGTACATTGCGATTTTGCGCTCTCCCTTCTATTGTCTCATTGCTGGCGATAGGCTGCCGCTCACCTATAGAATGAACAGAAACCTTCCTGTAATCTATCCCGCCATGGTCTACCAACCAATTTTTAACTTCATTGGCGCGATCGGCCGCCAGTGTTCTATTGTGAGCGAGGCTTCCGGTAGAATCGGCACTACCATATACACCTATGTAGGCACCATCAAACCGCTTTTTAAGAACCGTGGCGATAGCTCTCAGTTTCGCTTCCGAAGTAGACTGTATATTTTTTTGATCTTTTGGGAACAAAATGTTCTCTCCCAAGGTATAAATACTATAGTCCGTCCCCTGCCGTATCGATATATCCGGGTCCGTAATCTCGGAATCAGTAGCTGCCGGAGCATTGAAATCAACACTATTCCAATCGGGCTCCGTGATAGCAATAACTTCCGCTTGATCAGAAACCAGGTCGGCCATACTGTCCACAGCGGCCGCGGCAGCAACAGTATCTTTACCACGTCCGCGTATCCACATCATCATTACAATCAGCGCAACTACCACCAGTAACAACCATAGCAACCAGCCCGTCCTTTTTTTTCTTTTTACTTCTAAATGTGCCATATCAAATCGTTTTTAAGAGTCATTTTAAGAAATGAACAGGAACAGAGGATAAAAGTTCAAAACGATTCTTGATTCGAGGCAGAAATACAATTAACTTTAACAATCTGATAATCAATATTGAACTTTTTCAAACAGCAGCTGTTATACCCAATGCACACTAACTGAAAAACTATGGATCTGATACTTCGAACAAAGCTTACAATCTACTATCTTACAATAACGCTGACTGCATCGGGCATCTTATTTGGCTGCCATGATGGGGAGCGGGAATATAATGACAACCTGGCTTTTTTAACTAAAGCGAGTAGCTCTAGCAGTCTAAAAATCGCTGCAGGCAACCTAGCCGTGCAGAAAGGCCAAGCAGACAATGTTCAGGATTATGGAGAAGAAATCATCAAAGAACACAGCAGTATCTCCGAAGAGATGAAAGAACTGGCAGTGGCCAACAACTGGATCATCACAGACGATTTACTTTCTGCCCACAAGCAACAGCTTAGTCAGTTACAGCAGCAACAGGTTTCGGAATTTGATCTGGCTTTTGCCAAACTGATGGTAAACGCGCACGAGGAGGCAGTGAACCTGTTCCGAATTGCCAGCGTAAACGAGAATGAAGTCTACGACACCGATGTACAAACATTTGCCCAAGAAACCCTGCCCATACTCGAATTACACCTTATCGAAGCAAAGGAGATCTTGGAGCAGAAGTAGCCGATTTTGTTAATCCCCAGCCTATAATTGACAATCAGCTCCTAAAACCCTATATTTGCTGACAATCTATAACAAAATGCCTTTTGGCATGCTCTTATTATGTTTAGTATCACATTGATCTAGACATTCTTTTTAAACCGAGTTTCATCACTGCTTTACAAAAGTGTTTTTCTGTATGCCTGCATACGGGAATATATTTTTTTTAGCCCGATCTACCTACGGTACTCGTGTTTTCTATGCCGAGAGTTTAATAAAATAAAATCTATGTCTGCAAAAAAAACATCTTCAACACCCCAAAAAACATCAAGATTTGTTGTCCACAAACCGGTCTTCATTCCCACGCTGATCATTATTGTTGTCAGTGTGACCCTCGCCCTATTATTCCACAAAGAATCCGAGATCGCCTTTGCCCGCATGCAAGATTTTGTATCTGACAAAGGCGGTTGGATATACACCTTATCGGTCAATTCCTTTATTTTATTCTGTCTGTACCTGGCTTTCAGCAAATACGGTGAGGTACGCATCGGCGGTCCCGAAGCCAAGCCCGAGTTTAAAGGGATAGCCTGGTTTGCCATGCTATTCAGTGCGGGGATAGGCAATGGGCTTGTGCTATTCAGTATCGCTGATCCCGTTCGGGACTTTGTCGCCCCTCCCCGTCTCGCTGCGGATGCAGACCCCTCACTGATCGCGCAAGAGGCTATTAACTTCTCCTTTCTGCATCACGGTATACACGGCTGGGCCATCTACTCGGTAATCGGTCTGGCACTTGCTTATTTTACGTACAATCGCAAGATGCCCTTAACCATACGTTCGGCATTCTACCCTATTCTTGGCGATAGAATCTACAGCTGGATAGGCGATGCCATTGATGTTGTAGCCGTCGTAGCCACCCTATTCGGCCTAGCCACGACACTTGGCTTTGGTGTGGGGCAGATCAATGCCGGAATGAGCCATGTATTTGGTATCCCTACCTCGCTATTGTTCCAGTATGGTATTATCCTCGCCATCACCGGTATTGCGACCATATCGGTCGTATCGGGGGTCAATAAAGGTGTCAAATTTCTTAGTGAACTCAATATCGGTATCGCCGTTGTGCTCTTCCTTCTCGTTTTATTCCTCGGCCCTACCTCTTTTATATTGAAGGGATACATACAGAATATCGGTAGCTACCTCAGCAACTTTGTAGACATGGCCACCTGGTCTGGCAACTATGGAGAAAACAACTGGCACAATAATGTAACTCTCATGTACTGGGGCTGGTGGGCGTCTTGGTCTCCCTTTGTAGGTACCTTTATCGCCCGTGTATCCCGTGGGCGTACCATCAAGCAATTTGTCCTAGGTGTACTGTTGCTACCGGCTTTAGTTACCTTTCTGTGGTTTTCCGCTTTTGGAGGTACGACCATGAAAGGATTGATCGGAGGCGATTACGCACTAGTGGATGCCGTCAAAGAGAATATCTCCACCGCATTGTTTGTATTCTTCGAAAAATTCCCTTTCGCTATCATCTTCAAGATCCTAGGCATGCTCCTTATCTGTAGTTTCATTATCACCTCTGCTGACTCTGGTGCCTTGGTGGTAGACAGCATCACCTCAGGCGGTCAGCGCCGCACGCCAGCCATACAGCGGGTATTATGGGCCTCCCTATCGGGCATTATAGCCGCAGCACTTCTGACGGGCGGAGGTCTCGATACCCTACAAGCGGCAGTTACCATTTCGGGCATGCCCTTTGCCGTCCTATTAGTCATCATGTGTATATCCCTACTGATCGGTATACGCGAAGACTACAACATGGAGCAGCGCCGTACCAAGATGAAGCAGACCGAATCGTACAAAGCCTCTATCAGCAAGATCATGCGTGAAGAACAGGTCGCGATAAAAGAAACTGGTGCCACCCAATCCACTGCGATTGCTGAGAACCTAGACGCTAACACGTCTATAGACAACACGAATAAATAATTAAAACGACACAAGCATGAACAAGACACTAGTAGTCGCCTTAGACCTTACAGAGCACGACCATACGCTGATTGGCTACGCCAAACAGCTGCAGTCCCACTATAACATCAAGCACATCCATTTTATACACAACATTAAGGTATCAGAGCTCGACGAGCTCCTTACCGAGATGCTAGCCGATGTACAGATTGTGCCCATCATACAGCGCAACCTCGAGAACAAAGTCCAACAAATATTCCAGGAGCAGTCCAGCTACACCCTGACTCTTTTGGAAGGCGACAATACCGAGTTCGGTATTAATGAATGGGTGAAGAATCAGAAAGAACCTGCCACCATCTTGCTGGGCTGGAAGAGTGCCGAAAACGGGACCGGCGCTATGGCCCAAAAGTTGATACGGCTGTCTCAGGCTGATGTTCTATTGGTTCCCAAAGATAGCACCTTCGGCATCAATAGGATACTTATTCCGAGCGACTTTAGCCCTACCTTTTCCAGGGTAAAGAATAAAGTAGATGCACTGGGAGGACAACAGGTGCAGGTACTAAAAGTATATCATATACCGAGTGTATTCTTCCCCTTCATCGATGATGAGGCAACCCAACAGAAAGCCGAAAAGCTAGCAAAGACACAGTATGCAGAGCTCAGTAAAAAACTGAACATAGCACCCTCCTGGCAATTAAAAACCCAATATCGAAAAGAGAAGAGTGTTGCGGATATCATTGCCCGGGAGAGTAGGTTATTTCGGGCAGACCTAGTCGTTCTAGCTGCTAAGGGCAGTAACAGTATTCCGTCTATTTTTCTAGGGAGCACCACCAATGAGCTGATCAACAAGGAGCCCTTTCAATCGGCGATATATGTGGTCAAATAGTATGTAAACAATAACTTAACATACAATATTTGTCCAAGGGGATGAATTTATGTAGGTTTGACAGATCAAAGACATCTTATGCACGAACAAGTTCGCCTTAGGGAAATCGCCCGACTTTTTCTAAAACTCGGTATCATTGGATTTGGTGGGCCCGCAGCCCATATCGCCATGATGCGGGATGAGGTCGTGCACAAGAGAAAATGGATGGATGACCAAAAGTTTGTTGACTTACTGGGAGCGACCAACCTTATTCCCGGCCCCAACAGCACCGAGCTTGCTATCCATATCGGCTATGACAAAGGCGGGTGGCGCGGACTTATACTGGCCGGCATATGTTTCATCCTACCGGCGGTACTGATCACTGGTGTATTTGCCTGGCTCTATAAAGAATATGGACATCTTCCCCTGGTACACCAGTTTATCTACGGAATCAAACCTGCGATTATTGCCATAATAATCAATGCCCTGCTGCCCCTCATCAAGACATCTTTCAAGAACACTTTCCTCCTCGTCATAGGAGTTTTGGTTTTTGTGCTGTCATTTTTAGGCATCTCTGAGCTCTACCTTATGTTCGGAGCTGGCATATCGGCCCTCGCAATCCATTACTACCAGCATCATAGCCGAAACCAGCTAAGCAGTATCATCCCCCTATTGTTTGTCAGCAGCTTTCACGAAGGTCTATTCAGCCCTAAAAATATAACCTTGTTTTGGATATTCCTTAAAATCGGAGCTGTGCTGTATGGCAGTGGGTATGTACTATTTGCTTTTCTGGACACCGAATTGGTTGCTACCGGCATGCTCTCCCGCCAACAACTTATAGATGCCATTGCTGTAGGACAATTTAGTCCGGGTCCTGTATTTTCTTCTGTCACCTTTATAGGTTATCAGATCAACGGATGGACCGGGGCCCTCCTATCGACCATCGCTATTTTCACTCCTTCTTTTTTATTGGTAGCCCTGCTGGTTCCCTTGCTCAAAAAAATGCGCAATTCAGCCGCCTTCTCTTCCTTTCTAGATGCTGTAAATGTAAGCGCTATCGCTATGATAGCCGTTGTATGCTTCGAAATGGGTAAAGAAACCATCAGTAACTGGCAGACCATACTCATTGCGTTGCTCAGCATGGCTATACTGCTTCGCTTCCCAAAAATGAACAGCGCATTCATCATTATAGGAGGAGCAGTCTTGGGCTATTGCCTAACCCGGCTATAATCTGCTATTATTAGAAGTGCCCCAAAATTCTACAAAAACGATTTGATGTGGTCATTGTATCCATAGATTGCCAGTATATCCCCCGGTTCGAGTTTTGTATCCGGTTTAGGGATTCCGTGCAGGACAGTAGTCACCACACTCCGACCGAATGTAGTTTCTTTTTCTGTACTCTTCAAGATCGTCAAGACCAGCAACTCGTATTTTTCACGAAAGCCAATCTCCTGAATAGTCTTACCGATATATTTTTCAGGCACGAGTGCCTCTACAATAGAATAATTACTGTTCAGTTCAAAAGAATCCACCAGCCCCGACATACATAGCCTTTTAGACCAGCGTTCGGCCGATTCCTCTTCTGGATGGGCTATCTCCGAAACGCCCAATGCCCCCAGCACCTTTTCATGCAGTCTATTCACCGCCCTACTGATCAGCCGTTTTACATTTGCTTCTTTACACAATGCCGTGACCATGATATTGGCACCTTCATCCTCTCCGATCGCTACAATAAATACATCCGTATTTTTATGCGGCAAAGAATAGAAGGCCGCCTCATCTGTTGCGTCCAGACATACGGTATGCGTTATCTTCTCCTTGAGGGCCGTCACCTTTTCCAGACGGCGATCCACTCCTATCACCTCATTGCCTTGCATAGTCAGCTTTTCTGCCAGCGAGGCTCCAAAATTGCCTAAACCTATAATTATAAATTTCATCTTCTTAATATATTGTAAGCTCTTCTGGAGCGTATCTATAGTGTATATAGTTAACCTTTTTTATAAATGCGATCAATACCGACAGCATCGTAACACGACCTATAAACATCAGCATGATCAAGATAATCTTGCTGCCTGTCATCAGTCCACCAGTTATATTAAGCGATAGACCGACTGTACTATAAGCCGAAAAACATTCAAAAGCAATATCCAACAAAGGCCTTTCGGGCTCAAAGAATGATATCCCGAAAACAGCCAGACCTATCACCATCAGCGACAAGAACATCGTCGCAAAAGCCCGCTGTATCGTGATTGAGGCTATCTCTCTACGAAATACATCCGTACGATTCTTACCTCTGGCTATACTCCACACATTCAGTACTGCCACGGCAAATGTACTCGTCTTGATACCACCCCCTGTCGAGTTGGGCGAAGCCCCTATCCACATCAATAACATAACGAAGAGTATACTCGAAAAATGGAGTTCAGCAAAATCTATGCTATTAAAACCGGCTGTCCGCGGGGTAGTCGCAGTAGCAAATGCGATAACCAGCTTGCCCAGCCCATCATGTCCGGTCAATACATGACTATATTCATTTACATAGAGTACCAAGGTCGCCACCAATGTAATCAATCCTGTCGTAATCAGATTGATCTTACTATTCATGGTCATCACCCAAGGGCGGTAGGAATTGACATTGAGTGTCCATTTCTTCAACAGCCTATTGACCACATGCTTGAGGTATTTGAGCACATTGATAACGATAGGAAAACCCAATCCCCCAAAAATATAAATACAGGCAATGATAAACTGAAAACCATAATTATGAATCACTGTACCATCCATCAGCCCCAAGGGCAATGTCGAAAAACCAGCATTACAGAATGAAGAAACCGCATGAAATAGAGAGACAAAGACCTTTTCCCCTACCCCCATATACGACAGACTATCCAGACTCCAGTAAATCGCTACTGCACCGACCAGCTCGATACCGAAAGTAATCAATATCGTCCGCTTCAACAGTACAAATACCTCCCCCAGACGCTCCGTATTCGAAAAATCACGTATGGCCAACTGATTTTCATAGGTGCTCCCTCCTTTCAAAAAAAAGGTAAACAGCCCTGCAAACGACAGGATACCTATCCCACCAGCCTGGATCAACAACATAATAAAGAGGTGCCCCCAACCCGTAAAATGAGTAGCCGTATCCACAACCACCAGCCCTGTGACACATACCGCACTTGTGGCCGTAAAAAGTGAATCCACCCAAGAAATCGGTTCATTCAGCGCTATGGGAAGTTTTAATAAAAAGGTTCCAAAAACAATCAGTCCTAAGAAACTGGAAATGAATAGTTGCGCTGGGTTAAATAGATGTTTTCGAATCACAGTTTTCAATTATACAACAAATCTAGAAAAATATCCCAACTAACCAAGTCCTCAACCAGATAGAAATCAAGGTTAGGAAAATTTTGCATTATTAGCGCACTTGTGTATCTTTCGGAACAAAAACCGAATTAAGATCAACGTTATTAGGGATGGCACTATTCTCACATCACCGTGTTATTGAAGAAGAAAGCAATTCTTCCTTCAAATCCCTTTTCGAACAATATGCTCCCCGAATTTATAGTTTTGGTTTTTCGTACCTCAAATCGGTTGAAGACACCGAAGAGCTCGTTCAGGATGTATTTTTCAGGCTATGGCGACAGCAACAGCATCTCGATGAGTCGCAGAACATAAAAGCATACATCTTCAAAATAGCGGTCAACCTCATCTACGATCAATTGCGCAAACGCAAACTCGACAAACTCGTCAGTGAGCTTAACAGCATGGGCTATTCCGACGAAGACGACACCACCTGGAACACCCTTCGTTGCAACGAGCTTCAAGACCAGATAGACGCCCTGATAATGCAACTGCCTGAGCAGCGAAGACTGATATTCACCATGAGCAGAATCGAAGGAATGAGCTACGATGAGATTGCAAACAAATTAGGCTTATCCGTACGCACAGTAGAGAACCAGATATACCGGGCTCTTTCCTTTTTAAAGAAACACATCGACAGCAAATACATGCTCTATCTTATCTTTTATTATTTTTCTTAAAAAAATTGCATACCGCGTGAGTACTTAGGCCGACAAGTACGTATAAGATTATATATGCAACATCAAGATTTAGAAAATAAGATAGACCGTTCCTTTGAAGACCCTCGGCTTGAGCACGAGGTCAAGCTGGATTTAATCCGTTCTCTGGACAATCTTACCGCTATAAACACATCAGCAGACGAACTGAGCCATGTCTACGACAATCTCATGTACTACATCGATACTGCCCAACGTACAGACAGGCGCCACAGGCGGATCAAGCTTTTTAGTATGATCGCATCCCGAGCAGCCATCTTTGTGCTAGGTATCATCAGCGCCCTTGTCATTTGGCGTTTATGGGCGTCTCCTGTCGATCAGGAATCGCCACTGACTGTAATAGCTCCCTCCAATGCGGTATCCCAAGCCATACTTCCTGACGGCAGCAAGATCTTTTTGAATGCTAACTCAAAACTAACTTACGTAAAGAATTCAGCTAGCCATGAACGCGAGGCTGTACTCGAAGGAGAAGCCTGGTTTGAGGTAACCAAGAATAGCGAAATGCCCTTTACCGTAAAGACATCCGCCTATAAGATCCGCGTACATGGCACCGCCTTTAACGTGCGTTCTTTCGACCCGAAGCATCCTTCGGTCACCACATTACAACACGGTTCTATCGAGATACTGCCACTGGATGATCGCAAGAATAGCGTACGTCCCCTATTTCTTACTCCTGGTCAAGAGTATATTTTTGATCCGGCGACCGATCAGGTACATATTTCAAAAGTCGACGGAGACCTGGCTTCCCTATGGAAAGAGAACGAGATAAAATTCGAGAATAAAAACTTCAGAGATCTACTCAAAATATTAGAAGGCCGATATCAGGTCCAATTTGACGTAAAAGACCCTGAACTATTTGACTATCACTACGACGGCACCATAAGAAATGAAACACTGACAGCGGTATTAGACATCCTAAGGCTCACATTACCCTTCCAATATCGTGTCAAAGCCAATGGCATTATAGAAATCAAAAAATAATATAGAGTACGTAACCCTTAATAACCGACTTATGTAAAATAAAAAGCATTTTAAAAAAAATGCCGAAAGGCCCTTCAAAAACTCTTTCGGCACCAAAGACCAATTAATAAAGGATTTATAAAACTAATCTTTACTTAAAACTATGCAAAAAACACAAAAAAAACAACGTTTTTTCTGCAAAGGCCGTAATGGACTTTACGTCCTATTGACCGTACTCTGTATCAATAACGGTTTTGCCCAGCAAAGAACCTCACTCGATCTTGATTATGACAAAGTCAACATTATCGATGTACTCAAAGCTATCGAGCAAAAGACATCTTATCGTTTCTTCTACCAACGAGAGCAACTCAATACAACCAAAAAGGTAAGCATACACGCACGCAATAACTCCATACAGGAAGTTTTATCTATACTGTTTCCGGATGAAACCATACAATATGAAATCAAATCCGATGGCCTGATCGTCCTTACCCCAAAATCGAAGCTTACCAAAGGCAAAGAAAACAGCCAGCAACGGAAAATAAGCGGTATAGTTAGTGACGAATCTGGCTCACCATTAGTCGGTGTCTCTGTCAAGAATACGTCCAACAACTCGCATGCCAGCACCAACAAGGCCGGATACTATGAGATCAACGTATCCGACAACAGTACATCCCTTCTTTTTTCCTATGTCGGTATGTCCAGCCAGACAGTGGCTACCACAGGCAAGACTAGCCTTAATATCACCTTAGACAAATCGGCCGTAGGCTTGAGCGAAGTTGTCGTTTCTGTCGGATATGGTTCGGTCAATAAGAAAGACCTTACCGGGTCGATCAGCTCGCTCAAAGACAAAGATTTCAACAAAGGCCTCGTCACCAACCCCGTAGAACTCATGCAAGGTCGTGCCCCAGGTATCAATATCATTACCAACGGCGGTGAGCCGGGTGCAGGCGCGATGGTCCGTGTACGCGGTTCCAATTCCGTAAGATCCGGACAGGACCCTTTATATGTTGTGGATGGTGTACCTTTAGACATCACGGATGTACAACCTTCAGGGCCTACTATCTCCGGTGCAGGCAGTAATGCTGCAAAGAACCCTTTAAACTTTCTCAATCCCGATGACATCGCCTCTATGGACATCCTTAAAGACGCTTCGGCTACAGCCATTTATGGATCCCGAGGAGCTAACGGTGTAATCATTATCACGACCAAAAAAGGGAAAAGTGGCAAGGGTGTGCTCAATATTTCTTCCAATACCTCTATCTCTACTCTTCCCAAGCAATTGGATGTCATGAATGCAGAAACATTCAAATCGTACCGCACCTCCAAAGGTATATCAGGAGGGGATTATGGTGCGAATACCAATTGGCAGGATCAGATTTATAGAACAGCTCTTTCCCAAAATCACACCCTCTCTTACGGAGGTGGGAATGATAACGGTACGTACAGAGGATCGCTCAGTTTTATGGACCAGGAAGGAATCATCAAAAGAACGGGGTTAGAAAAGCTTACTGCCAGGTTCAATATCAGCCAGAATCTAATCCATAATCGACTCAAGATCGAAGCAAATATTACCGCAGCACGCACTAAAGACCAGCGTGTACCTATCGGAGAAACTGGTGGGTTCGAAGGCGATGTCATTCTATCCGCATTAAAAAACAACCCTACACTACCTATTTACAATCCAGAGGGAGGTTACTATCAGCACAGTAAGGATGTACGCAATCCGCTGGCGATGATCAACCTCACCAACGACAACAATCAGAACGACAGGATTCTGGGCAACATCAGTGCATCCCTGGACATCATCCAAGGATTAAAATACAAAATCAACCTGGCCTCCGATCACTCGACCGCTTCGCGCAAAGTGATGCAGCACCACAGCCTTATCTACCTTACCAATAAAGGGACTGTAGATATCAGCAACGTAGAGCAAAACAGCAGCTTAATAGAGAATTTCCTGACCTATGATTTTAACCTCAAAAACAGGCACCGATTCAATCTCCTTGCAGGGCACTCCTACCAACAGTTCAAAGCACAATCGCATAAGCTGTCCGAAGAAGGATTTACGATTGATGACTTTGATTATGTCAATGATCTGAGTCTGGGCAATTCTAAACAAGCTACCGTCAGTTCAAGCATTCTAAAAAATGCTCTCCAATCTTTTTTTGGACGTGTCAACTACAACCTTTCCGACAAGTATCTCCTCACCGCTACGATGCGTGCAGACGGTTCGACCAAATTTGGCAGCAACAATAAATACGGATACTTTCCTTCTGCCTCGGCAGCATGGCGCATGCAGGACGAACAGTTTATCCAAGATCTGAATCTATTCAGTAACCTGAAACTGCGTGCCGGGTGGGGAATTACCGGTAACCAAGAGATCCCCAATAAAATATCACAGCTACTATTAGGTTCATCTGGTGGAGCCATCCTTGATGGTTCGAGCAAGAATGTCATTCAAGGGGTGACCTTGACCCGTACTCCAAATCCGGACATCAAATGGGAAAAAACCAATCAGGTCAATATCGGTGTAGATTTTGGTTTCCTAGGAGGCCGATTGAATGGTACAGTAGATCTATTTGATAAAACAACAAAAGATGTGCTCTTGGAGGTCTTCTCCATTTCTCCAGCTCCCACCACCCGTGTGTGGACCAATGTAGAAGATATGCGGATCAAAAACAAGGGGGTGGAAGTCTCCCTCAATGGTGTACTTGTAGAGAAGAAAGATTTCAGTTGGGATCTTGGTTTCAACTTCACCACGATCAAAAACCGTGTATCCGGTCTACCCATGAGTCAGATCACGACAGGCTCCCCTAGCGGTCCAGGTATCACCGGCTATTCTTCGCAAATAATAACAAATGGACACGCTATCGGCACATTCTGGGGACGGAAATTTTTAGGTTTTGACGAGCATGGCGACAGCATGTTCGAAAAAGATGAAAATGGTATCGAACGCCAACAGGCACTAGGTTCGGCACTACCACGTTATTCCTATGGTATCAACACCTCATTAGTGTATCGCAGTTTCGATCTTAACATAGCCTTTAATGGTGTGCATGGCAATAAGGTTTATAACAATGTAGCCAATATCATCAATCAAAACACACTCATCGCCAAAGAGTGGAATGCCAGTAATGCGGCCATCGCCACCGATGAGAATCCCAATGGCACATTGACCTATAGCAGTCGATTTATCGAAGACGGTTCCTACCTGCGATTATCCAATGCGACCTTAGGCTACAACCTCAAATTAAGAAACGTGGATTGGATCAATTCCATACGTTTTAACGTATCGGCCAACAATTTATTTACGATTACCAAATACACTGGTTATGACCCTGAGGTCAACGCCGATCACTCCTCTGCCGGTGTACCTTCTATCGGGATAGACTGGACGACGTACCCCAAGGCTCGAACATTGCTATTCGGTGTTAACGTAGAATTTTAATAATGGACTCTCTTAATTCAATCTATATGAAATCTTTATCGCTGCTATTCATCAGCCTTTCACTATATACACTACATTCCTGTAAAATCGAAGAACAGATTCTCGATGAGGTCAACGGCAATAAATTGGTCACCAATCCCGCCAATGTAGAAATGATCGTAGCTCCAGCATATGCCTATATGCGCGATATTCAGAATCGCTCCGGTGTATGGGGTACTCTACTATCCACCACCGACGAGCTAGCTTGGCCTGCCCGTGGCTCGGATTGGGTGACTCCCGACCTACAGGCGCTATTCACGCACGACTATACACCTACCAACACCTACGTGCGCAATACCTGGAATAGCTTTATGCTCGGTATCACACGCTGCAACGTGGCCCTGCAATATTTATCTGCATTTGCCCCTACTCCAGAGACCGATCAATACATCGCCGAAGTAAAATTCATACGTGCCCTGTGTATGTTCAAGCTGACCGACAATTTTGGGCAGTTTCCTTTCAGAGAGCATACCGAGACAGACTACTCCAAGAAACCGATCATCCTGGACCGTGCCGCGGCAGTGCAACGAATGGTTTCTGATCTATCCGAAATCATCCCCTCACTGAAGACCAAATCCGAGGTACCTTATGGACGGGTGACAAAAGCGGCTGCACAAATGCTATTGGCTAATATTTACCTTAACCATCAGGTATTCTTAGGCACTCCAAAATGGAAAGAGACCATTCAACAGTGCGATGCCATCATCACACCTGGGCAATACACCTTGGCAGATGACTATTGGGGGATGTTCCAGTACGACAATGCCAAATATCTGCACAGTACAGAATCTATCCTCTCCATCATCTACGATGAGACCATCGGTCTTACCGGCTCCGTATGGATCCCCATCACCCTGCACTACAATCAAAAGTTTGGCAATTTCACCAGCTTATGGAACGGTTGCTGTACCACACCTACATTTGTAGACACCTGGGATACCAGCGACAAACGCTACTCTGACAAGCGTCTTATTGGTCAACTCGGCTTCAATCAAGGTCTCCTGATTGGACAGCAATACTCACCTACCGGAGTAGCACTTAAGACACGTACAGGAGCACCGCTTGTATTTACCAAAAACTTCAGCATCAAGAATTCGTCCGAAGAGGCCGGTGTACGGATTGTCAAATTTGCTCCCAATCCATCGACGACCAATACTAGTAACGCAGGAAATGATTTTCCTTTATACCGGCTTGCAGATGTTTATCTCATGCGGGCTGAGGCAAAATTCAGATCTGGAGATGTCAATGGTGCACTACAGGATATCAACTACCTGCGCCATGACAAACGCGGCATGCCTGCATATACCAGCTTGGATCTAGACAAAATACTTAAAGAGCGTGGCTACGAGCTGTACTGGGAAGGTGGCCGCCGCACTGACTTAATCCGTTTTGACAAATACCTTGATGCTCGCGAAGAGAAAAATTTTGTGACACCAAGTTATAAATTACTTCTACCCATCCCTATCAGTGCTATCGAAGCCAATGCCGATCTGGTACAGAATCCGGGTTACCCAAAATAATATAGTCCATTGCACCAGTAAAGGTTTATACTGGTGCAATTTATACCTCAGTTCTTTTTACTAGGCATCACCTAGGATTGGACATCATAAATATTAGATATACATTTTCTGCTACACCATAAACACAATCTATGCGGTAATTCGGAGAATGCCCGACTGTTTTGCATATTTTAGCAGATTATGAACCTACTCTAAAGCAATACATGGAAGATCTGATAAGCAAAGTTTATAATGTGGTATGGAGTGATGCGTTGGTCTATCTTTGTCTTATCACCGGTATCTATTTTACAGTTCGATTTAAATTTCCGCAGCTTACACAACTCCGGGAGATGGTACGTCTCCTTTTTAAAGGCAGTAGTTCGGACAAGGGGATTTCTTCTTTTCAGGCCTTTTCGTTGGCCATCTCTGGCCGCGTAGGTACTGGTAACATTGCAGGAGTAGCCACAGCTATTGGTATGGGCGGACCCGGAGCCGTATTCTGGATGTGGATCATTGCATTTTTGGGAAGCGCCTCGGCAATTGTAGAAGCCACTCTCGGACAGATGTACAAGGAAGTAGACCAAGGTGAATATCGTGGGGGACCTGCCTTTTATATTTTAAAAGGACTACGTTCAAAAATATTTGCCTGGACTTTTGCCATTGTCACTATAGTAAGCACCGGTTTCCTGCTGCCTAGCGTACAGAGCAATAGTATCAGCGTCGCTGTAGAGAAGGCATTTGCTATTCCGCCACTGTTTACCGCCCTATTTTTAGCCGGACTGCTGGGCATCATTATCATCGGTGGTGTAAAGCGCATCAGCAAGGTAGCCGAATTTGTCGTTCCTTTTATGGCAGGCGCCTATATTCTGATGGCTCTGGTAATCATTGCACTCAACATACAGGAAGTACCGACTATATTAGCACTGATTATCAAATCGGCCTTTAATATGGAAGCTACTTTCGGCGCTGTGGCTGGTAGTGCTATAGCCTGGGGCGTAAAACGTGGAATATATAGTAATGAAGCGGGGCAAGGAACCGCTCCCCACGCTGCTGCCGCCGCAGAAGTATCCCATCCAATCAAGCAGGGACTTGTACAAGGGTTTTCGGTCTACGTAGATACACTTTTTGTATGCACAGCCACCGCATTAATGATACTATTCACTGGCCAGTATAATGTACAGGCGCCCGAAGGTGGTTTTATTGTCGAGCATATCCCAGGTACAGAAATGGGACCTGCCTACACGCAGCAGGCAGTAGCGCACCACTTTCCTGCATTCGGAAATATATTTGTGGCCTTAGCGCTCACTTTCTTCGCTTTTACCACAATCATGGCCTATTATTATATCGCCGAAAGTAATGTCAGTTTTATCAGCAAGCAATCCTCAAAACGTATTATTGTATGGCTGCTGCGTGTACTCATCCTTATATCAGTATATATGGGCTGCGTAAGCACTGCCGAGTCTGCATGGACGCTGGGCGATATAGGTGTAGGGATGATGGCATGGCTCAACCTTGTTGCAATCATACTACTCCACCATAAAGTACATAAACTCTATAAAGACTATCAAGACCAACTGTCACGCAAGGAAGACCCTATATTCGACAACAGCAGATTCAATTTTAGAAATATGGACTTCTGGGCTAGAAGAAACAAAGAATGATTATTCTCCAGGCGCTGAAGGGCTTCTAAACATACCATTATCAGCTAATATCAGCGGGTCGGCATTACTGATGCCATTGAGTTCGGCATTAAGCCATACGAGTGCACCATCACTCGCATTCAATGCCAATAGACCTACAGATTCACCCTGTGCTGCTAAATTATTGCCGTAGGCATACAATCGCCCATTGGCGTATGTCGCTGAGGCATCCAGTCCGATATTATCGTTCTGCCATAGCTTTGCGCCGTCTTCCAGCCGCACCAGATAAGGATGACCGTCAGCATTAACCGTGCTTCCATTTTCATAGATTCCGAGAACATATTTACCGTCGATAACGGTAGGCGTATAATACCCCACCATATCGCCTCCACTATCCTTTTCCCATATCACCTGGCCATTGCTGATATCTATACAAAAAAGCTTACCGCCCATACCTACACTACGGCTCCCATGCAAGAGTGCTTTGTTACCTGAAATAATCGGGGTACCTGCTCCATAGCTCGCATCGGGCATTGGTACACGCCATGACTCCTTACCGCTAGAAAGATCGATCGCCACTAAGTCATTCATCGGCACTAGTAGTGTATTTCCTGAAATCTTAGCCCTACCGGTTACAGCCGTCTCGGCAGCAAGAGTAAATGTCTGTATAGGTTTACCATTAGTTTTATCCAATAGGTATAGCTTATTACGTTCGTCACCCCATAATGCGGTACGACTTGAGCCTACAATCACATATTTATCCTGCACACTCATGTAGGTCGGATAATAACTATTGCGTGTACCATCAAAATCCGGATCCAAGGAGCGCGACCAAAGTATTGTACCATCTTGTCTTAGCGCAACAGCTATTCCAGAGTATCCTATACTATAACAAACACCATCTTTGAAGCTAGTCTGCACCTCGCTGGCAGTTATTGACTCCTCTTTAAAGAAAGACTTTCGCCATATAAGTTGTTTGCTATTCAGATCAATAGCATTGATCGTATTGCTTTCATCTCCGTTATAGATTTTGGCACCATCCGAATCCATCCCCGATACATCATTCTGTCTTCCAAAATAAAACAACATCTCAGCCTTACCATCACTGGCACTAACCTGATATACCTTTCCATTACTACTGGTAAGGATAGATTTATTAGTTCCTCCATTATCAAATATCGGTTCATTTTCTCCACCATGGGAATTATCCTTGCTACAGGATATTAGAGCTGGAGCTAATACAATAACAAAAGATGCGACTAAGATTTTTCTCATAGGTAACAGCTTGATTGAATAAAAGTAACGTTAGTTTATATCACTAGTTATATAACGTAAAAAACCTGAGGATTAGTATATTACAAACTATATTTTTCAAATAGTGAGCAGCATTACTTGTAAAATCAAGGAAGTTGTTTTTATTTGATCAGTTTACACTGGGTAAACTATATATTAAAAGCAAAAGGGTTCAGAATAATCTGAACCCTTTCTAGCTTTTTTACAGATACCCTTTTTTTCTGTTTCGACGTTTCTTTTTTCGAATAAACCCTATGTCTATTCTTTGCGGGTACTATAATCAAGCATTTATATTATAAAAGACATCTCCTACTCGAGGAGCCATCTGTTTTGTGCTGCTCTTTGTTATAATAACGCTGCATATTTTATATTATTGTGTCAGTTAATATTTTTATCCAAAATATTTCTTGTGGTACAGGTCCTTCATCTTGTTGTAACGGTACGGATGCTCTTTGGTCACATGATATCCGCCACAGTGCTCACAACTATATTCGTATCGTTACCTCGATTAACTACTCAAATCAATTATTTCGCGGAGTTCGGCCATGAACCAAAGGAATGCTGTGAGCACTATTTTTAATGAATCGACGCTAAAATATATTTGAAAACCATAATGTTTTTTAAAATAAGGGGGTGCACACCCTTCCCCCCCCCCCCTGCGGACCACTAAAAACCATCCAAAAACCGCGTTTAGACTCCATAGACCGTGTTTTGCATAAGAAGCCGAAAAGCAGCAGGAATCACCTTTTCGCACCCCCACCCCTTTTCATTGGCCAGAAACCGCGTTGCCCCCCTCAAATCTCAACCCTCCAATCACCTCTTATTCGTTATACCTTTGATTTATAATGTTACAGAGGTTACAGGGTTATAAAGTTATAAGAGAAAGCCTTCATAACTAGATAACAGGCATAGTGAAACGGAGTCCCGACACGGTCGGGAATACTAAAAAGCACTACTCGAGACTGTCAAATAAACAAGACTGTTTAATTTGCCAACAGTCGTTCGCATTTACTTCCTTTATCCACGTTAATCATCATATCATATTTAGCATCCAGCGAATGGATATTGATTGCTGGATAATTCTTATCACTGTCCGATTCTGAAACTCCAATTATCAAGTACTTTTCGGGGTAGTTTTCTTTGAGAAAAACACCCAACTTCTTATATGCCACAAATTCCGGGTCGTTTTCGATATGAAAGTTATGTGCCCATACCACCGCACGCGAGCCAGCAAATACATGCTGTTTGAGATTCTCGTACATCATAGAATCCCTTGGAAAAGTAGGATCATCCCATAAGTTTGTAAATTGCTCTAACTCTCGAAAAAAAACACTGTTTTCTTTATTTCCAATCTGCTCTTTCAGAGCCCTTACGTTATACTTCGCTTTTTTAAAATGATTAAGCCATTCGGTAGTCTTTATTACTAAGACACCACTGTCGAGAATAGAGCGAAGGCTTTGATTTATCAATTTTTGAGTCTCACGTATTTCTTCCAACATTTTGAGGTCGTCACCTACGTATTTCTCAATCTTGGATAATGGGATAGAATAGTTCTGACAATCTATACCAACAATCTTTACCTTCCTGTAGTTGCTTGTGTTATGTTGTTTTAACCATTCCAACATTTCTAGAATCTCTACAGTATCAAAAAGACCAATCCCCTGCAAAGAATAAGGTTCATTCAGAGAGGCTAAAATACCTTTGGGATCCAGCTCTATCTCACCATGAATATAGCTATTGAGGATATCCGCTACACTCATTGAAGCTTCTAGGGCAATAATATCTATGATATTATGTTGCACAAAATGTTTTATCAATTCAACTTTCGACTTGTAATATCCTTGACGAAAATGTTCTGCCTCACCCAAACCAATAATGTCATACTGCTTCATATTATCGGAAAGCGCATTTAAATCCTTGTCTGAAAAGGACTGAGCCGGGGCTCTTACAGTAAACAACATGAGTAATGCGGCTAATATAAGTCGATGCTGATACATAATTTATAGATTAGATTGTTTTCCTATATGATGTCCTAAGTTAGGTATTTCCATAACAGTAAAACAAAGTACCTGCTAGCGCTCCTTTGTATAAGGTGTGCTTTTCACATTTGCCCTCGCTAGTATCCTACTAAAACTAAGCAGAAATATGAAGATATAAAAAAGCACTACTCAAAGGAATAGTGCTGTATAGCAATACAGAACGCAAGGGTTATCTGCTAGATTACACTTACCATAAAAAGTCAATGGTTTTATTTTTCAATAAAATCTTTTGTTGTAAGCTGTTCTCCAAAATGATGCACGACCTCATTAAGTACATAGTCTTGCTGATACTTATTGAAGGCAGATGTCGCATCGGAAATCAGGAAGGTATTGTACCCCCGTTCGTGGGCATCACGCAACGTACTCTCTACACAGACATGAGTAGCGTAACCGACCAAATACAGGTTTTCAATCTTATTGTTACGTAAGTAGACATCGAGATTGGACCCTGTAAAACCGCTAGCCCCTACCCGTCCAGTAACTACAAACTCACCACTAGCGGGCTTTACCGTATCATAAAACTGAGAGCCAAATTCATTGATGGGAAATGTACCTGCATTGGGGATAGCCTTACGAAGCCCACTCTTTCCGTTGGCTATCTCCGGGTATCCTTTTTCAAAACGTAAACCGACATGGATTACCTCAATACCTTCGAGCCGTGCATAGTCTAATGCTTTTTCTATATTTCTGATTGAGGTATGCATCATCTCCTTGTCGGTGACCAGCGCCCTGTAAAGTTTCCCGTCCGAATGCATCCATTCGTTCTGTGTTTCGATAAGAATCAAAGCTGATTTTGGCTTTGTCTGTCCGTGAATGTCTTTCATTGTCAAAAGAGTTAGGATAATTAAAAGTATTGTTCTCATTTCAATTAGTTAAAATCAAGTTGTAAAGGATTGTTAATATGTTCGTGGGATACTTTGGAAACAGCCTGCCAACCGTTCGGGTACTTTATATAAGACAGGTAATCCGTGATTACCAACTCACCTACCCTAAAAAACTGCACCTTCACGACCGCTGTACGACCAGTGATGTCCAATACATCAATCTTAAAGTCGAGTTTTCTAACCCCGGATTTTACTTTTGCAGGATCATTTTTATAGGCTTCTACCACTTTCACCCAATCGGAAAGTCCTAGCCTCATTAACCCACCCTGCTGAGGTATGAGAATCGCAAAATCGCGATGAAAACCTCGAAACATAGCCTTGGTGTCCATTCGGTTTAGAGCGCCATTTACAAATGTTTCTTCGACCAGGCATTCTAATACTTGCATCTCACAAATACTATCAACGGGCCTTTCTACCTCAGAATAAACACAGCATTTTTGATCGACAGACAACACTTTGGCATGATCAGCGACCGCTTCCTTGGGCACTGTTGTCGATATTGTTACTAATACAAGCATACTCATAATTGCATCTTTCATACATTAATTGAAGTTAATATTCATAAATTGTAAATAATCTACAATTGCAAATTAATGTCTTAATTTTTATATTTACAACATTAATTGTAAATAAATTACAAAATGAGCAAAAACGAGGAGAATAAAGATCTGTCATTTGACTTTGATTTTTTGGATAAATTAGTGGTAGGGATAGGTGAGGTATCTCAGATTACCAGTATTCCCACTCGCCAAATCCGCTATTGGGAGGATAAGAATATTATAACCAGCCTAACGGAAGAGGAAGGTAAAAACCGTCGCTATAACTATGAAAATATAAAGAAAATGCTCCTGATAAAGGAGCTGATCGACGAGGGCTATACACTGGATGCAGCAGCCGAAAAAGTCAAGAAACGAATGGAAATGATTGCCGATACGTTGAACAAATTACAAAACAAGCTAGGATAACTGATATTCTAGCTCTAACATCGTAAAACTGTGGGCCTATCATAGCAGAATTTAATGATGGCTACCACATGTACCCTACTCATATGACAAGGTCAATACAATAACCAAGAGATCATAGTAGCAGTAAATAATAATGATACAATAAACACAAAATCGCCACCTCTAGTTCTTATCCTAATAAAAATAAGCCAATAGATGAAAAAAGCACTACTCGAAGTGCATAGTCTTTCACCTATCCTGTCACTTTTACAAAACAGCTGTTAGTATACGTCTTTTATTAATCTTTATACTTAGCTTGCTTTTTAATCACATTGATAAGAGCAGCGACAATTTCACTTTTAGATAAACGTTCCTTCTTAGAATAAATTAAGAAGTCTACTTCGCCCCTTTCTTTTGTTAGGATTGTCACATCTGCAAAACCCCTTTCTTTAATTAATATATCAATATCTCCAAAGCCACTTTCTTTAATTCTAACCGAACGATCACCAAAACCTGAATGCTTTATAATATAATCCGCTTCCAACTCATTGTTAGTTACTCTAACACTAAAGTCTCCGAATCCAGAATCTTTAAATTGAACAGAAATATTACCGAAACCACTTTCTTTAATTCGGATTGACATATCAGCAAACCCAGAATCTTTGATTATTACAACCTCCTGGCTAAAGGAAGAACTTGTACTAAATAGAACACATAGCAATATTAATATTTTAATTTTCATAGTTTTATTTTAAAAAGCTTGACCCAATGATAGCGTAAACTAATATATAAAATATTTCACTAATCTTCCTTCATTTTTCCCTATATAGGATAAAAATATAGTCAGATTTAAAATCTATGTTATTTTTAACCGGCCTACCCTACATAGATAGTGAACTACGGCAAAACTATCGCAATGAATTTTGCTATGATACAAAAAGCACTACTCAAAGTAATCGTGCTGGCCTACACATTACATCTAAACCTGAAAATCTAAGTGTCGAAAGTATTTTCATTATATTTTATATCTTTAACTCATAAAGTCTTTTTTATGGAAGTCAGCAAGCCAATTATACAGATTTCGGATCTTCGGAAGTCATACGGATCAAAACAAGTACTAAAGGGAATAAACATTGATATATATCCGGGACAAGTCATTGGTTATATCGGGCCTAATGGAGCAGGAAAATCGACTACTGTCAAGGTGCTAACGGGCTTGATTAATGATTTTGAGGGACAGGTTCTTATTAACGGTATAGATATTCAGTTGGATCCTCTTACCGTAAAAAGTCAGATTGGATATGTGCCAGAGAATGCAGAATTGTATGATGTATTGACGCCGATAGAGTATCTTGACTTTGTGGGCAAGCTGTACGGGATGGATGATGTACTAATCGAACAACGAACACTACAATTGCTCAAAGCTTTTGGCCTTGAGGCGCAGGCCAACAACAGAATGGATACTTTCTCTAAAGGAATGCGCCAAAAGATACTTTTGATATCGGGTATAATCCATAATCCGCAGATTATCATATTGGACGAACCACTTTCTGGATTGGATGCAAACGCTGTAATCATCGTCAAAGAGTTGATTTCGCTATTAGCGAGAGAGGGGAAAACGATATTCTACTGTTCGCATATGATGGATGTTGTTGAAAAGGTCTCAGACCGTATTATGCTCATCTCGGAAGGTAATATTATCGCGGACGGTACTTTTGAGCAATTGAAAACCAATCAATCGGATTCGCTGGAACAGATCTTTTCGAAGCTCACAGGCAAGGAAAACGGAAATAGCGAAGCCTCTAATATTATTTCAGCTATTCGTTAATCTAAGATGCAGAAACTAACGTTAAGATTTATCTTGCTTTTCAGCAAATTATGGACTCGGATGGGGATTGATGTGGCTCAACTAAGGCTAATCATAGAAACAAAACTGACTATCGATGACCGTAGCCCGCTAACCTCATTTGGAAAGAATCAAGATAAAAAACCGTCCAAATATTCCACTTGGTTTCAGTTTTTCATCTTTATGCTGATGGGTGCCATATTCTTATCATTTGTATACACTATTCCAGATAAGTTCTTAGCTACATCGATATTCCTGACATTGATACTGTCTATGTTATCGCTATCACTCATCACGGATTTCTCTCCTGTACTGCTGGATAATAAGGATCAGTATATTATTCTACCGAGGCCTGTGAATGATAAAACGCTGGCCTTCTCGAGAGTACTTTATATGCTGATAAAGATATCGACGCAATTATTAGCATTGTCTTTACCTACCATCATTTACATCGCTATCAATTGGGACATCGTACCTGTAATCATCTTTTTAATCCAACTGGTCTTAAGCAGCTTAATTGCCGTCTTTTTTGTTAACATTTTTTACTCCTTATGTCTACGGTTCTTATCTATTCAAAAGTTTAAGGACCTGATCAGTTACATTCAGATATTTTTCTCGATTTTCGTCTTTATTGGTTATCAAATCGGACCTAGAGTGATGGCCAACGTAACAGAAGGAACGAGTAGTGTGCATCAGCTGAAATTACTTTGGCTTTCACCGGGTACATGGATTGCTTCATTTCAAGGCTTATGGCTACAGGATTTTAGCATGATGACGATCAGCTTCTCGGTATTGAGTATACTGCTTCTCTTGGTAGCCATTTCAGGATCCTCACAGTTATTTTCTAAGGATTTTAATAGTAAAATCGCACGGTTAGCTGCTGGTGATACACCTGTAGAAAGAGCGGAAAACGTCAATGTCGACAAGATTCCTTTCTACAAAAAGATTGAAAAGTTAGTAACGAGCACTCCTCTGGAAAAAGCTGGATTTTCAATTGTGTGGCTCATCACTGCCCGTTCGAGAGAGTTTAAGATGCAGCTATACCCTACTCTTGCCTATCTGCCTGTTTACTTTTTATTTCTATTCTCACAGGGAAAAAAGAATTCATTTGCTGCGAAAATAGACGACTTGAACACATCAGGGCTTTATATCATGATGTTCTATTTGTCACTTTTGACGGTACTAACGGTGTTTCAGCTTGTGACGAAGAGTGATAAATATAAGGCGGCATGGATATACTATGCAGCGCCTATCGGACAGACTGGAGAGCTTATGTCTGGCGTACTAAAAGCTTCTTTCTTGAAATATTTTCTGCCGTTCAACCTCATATTTTTACTGATCTGTGTTCCCTTATTTGGTATACATGTAATCAATGATATTTTACTGGCAACGGCTATAGGTGGAGTGGAATGTGTACTGATTACGCTTTTCTTGGTTAAAGCATTTCCATTTTCGCAGGCCGTACAGAATGGCAAAAGTAAGGTCTTAGTCAACCTTATCGTACTTGGTCTTTTGGGCCTAATAGGTTATCTGCACATTATGCTTCATCAATATGAAATGGCAATCTGGGGGACAGCTCTACTGATGTGGATTGTATTTTTCTTTCTCATTAAAGTTCTAAAGAAGGAAAACTGGAAGAGCCTTGATTTCGAGACGGGCTAATTACATTTGCCTCCTCCGCTCGGATACTCAATGAAATTAAACATCTATAACAAAAAAACATCCGACATTCGATAAAGATAATGTCTCAGTTTAAAATAAAAGCACTAATATGAATACACTGACTGTATATAACGTAATCAATAAAAGCACGGACCTTGTACTTGAAGTTGGTGAAGCAACTGTAAGCTTGAATGAGCAGGATCTAAATATATTGGTTTCCTTTCCTGAAAAATATACTATGGATGACCAGGTCTGGGATATGCGACATTTGAAAATACGATAAGTATCAACAAACGGAATAATGAATATCTCCTAACATGGACGGGATTCGTTCCTGATATTAATTATCACGATTTTTATAAATCCATGGAGCAACGCTTCGCTTTTACACTAATCACCACCTGTACATTGAAGTGATAAATTCGGCAAATTGGATATATGTTATTGAATTGCTTCAAAATGACTATATTTATACATTAAACTCTTGTTTTTAACTAGTTATAGTATAATTATCGGATTATGAGTAAAAGATTATTTTTATATGTGTTTTTTGTCTTGGCTGTTTCCTGTAGTAAGGAAAGCTCGGATGAGTATGCCGCTGGAGACAATCAAAAAGGTATTGTTGGCAAATGGAAACTAGTCGAAACCAGAACCAGTGATGGAACTGGAAAAATTCATGTTGTTGATAAAACGAGTGAAAACCGGACTATCTCTTTCGATTCAAAAGGAAAAACTACTGATGATCGTTTTTTTTGTGGAGGCGAATATACGTTTGCACCAAAAGAGCCTAGCGAAATTAACGGTGCGAACCTAGTAATTTCATTTGGATGTCGGAATATGGATATTGCACCTACATCTGCCAGATATCATGCTTTTATCAAGGACAATAATCATCTGACTATCAATGATGAAAATTGTGACGAAAGCTGCGCTGAAGTTTATAGGAGACTAAAGGAATAAGCTTCATAGCGATACAGCAGGTTATTCAATAGAAAACGTAGAACATGAAGTATTTAATAACATCACTTTTATTATTAATTGGTATAGGCAACAGCCTTGCCCAACTACCGAAAGGTCTCGCTAAAAGCGACTCAACGCTTCTTGAGAACTTCAATTATACGCTCGATGCTCCGCGCCCCAATGAAACCAAAGGAGTTGTAGTTCTATTGCCAGGGTTATTCGACCATCCGCTATCGGTTTTCTTTGAATCAGATCTTCCCGCTGTACTAAATGAACTAAATTATAGTGTTATCATTCCTGTTTTATCCCAAAAGGGAGACAAGTTTGATTTATCGGAGCAGTCTGTGCGTAACCTTGGTAAACTAATAACGCAATACCTAGAAGTGTCTAATCTAAGGCTAGATACTCCTGTTATACTTGGTGGTTTTTCCATCGGAGGTACAAGAATTCTCAAATCCTGTGCAATCGAAAACAGTGCAATGGCAGCCTTAAATATTAGTCATGTCTTTGCTATAGATCCTCCACTGGATATGAGGCGTTTATTGGCATCGGATGCTAAATACAACCAAAACTTCTTAAAAGAAACACTAGAAAATGAGGTGGGAGAAATAAATGAGGAAAAATTGGCTTTACTATCACTGGTAGACATTAACAACATAGGGAGTATCCCTCCTCTAAATATAAAAGGTGCTAAAGTAAGGATCTACAATGAGCCCGCACTCGAATGGCAGATTGGAACCCGCAAAAGAGACTTATTGGATTTGAACTTATTGGATCAGTCGGTATATGTAAACTTTATGAACAGAAAGTTCCCTGACACTAACATTGAGCTTATCCTTAGTAAAATCGAAGGTACTAGAAAACAGACCGGAGACAGGAATCCACATTCTTGGAACATAGTGGATACTGATGAATTTATTGACTGGATAAACTAGTCGCCCATCATCATCACTGGTCTTTGTTCATGCATAAGTTCGCGGATGACATTTGTTGATTTATCCAAGAGATAGGTCTTGCCACCAGACTCTACAACAAACTTTCCGTCAAACTGTATACCGGCATTGTAGTACTTGTTTTCGAGCACGATATTTCCCTTCTTGTCGATTATCCCCCAAAGATCGCTTGTATAGTGAGCTCCTGAAGAGGTTGCTCTCTTTCCATAGCTAGCGTATCCTTTATAAAATCCTTCAACGACACCGACAAATTTAAAATCAATAGCCGTAGCTCCTTTCTTATCAATAAAGCCCCAGTATCCATCTTTTAAAACAGCAGCCAATCCTTCAGAGAATGGTTTTGCTTCTTCATAAATTAACGGAATAACGACCTTGCCTGACTTATCTAAAAAACCACTTTTACTATCCTTGACAACTAAAAAGAAACCTTCAGAAAACCGCTCTACCTTATCATAGCCTTCGCCGATAATGGGCTTACCCTTTTTATCCCAGACTACGTCCTTATATCCATCCTGCCCCACTCCATAGACAAACCCGTCTTCGGCAGCGTACAAACGCTTATAATCGGCCGGTATGAGTATCCTTTTCTTCATGTCCATTAACCCTTTTTTTCCGTTCTCTTCCATCGAATAGGTAACGGAATACCCATTCACGCAAGTCGATAAAAATGGATACTGAAAATCTATAAGAACATTTCCCTTGGTATCGATCAATCCATGTAATCCATTCTTTTTCGCTACAGCATTGCCTTTCTCAAAAGCATAAATAACCTCATACTCTAAGGGGACAAGGATTTGATTGCGAGAATCAATAATTCCGGATTTATTGTATCTTTCCACTACGAATTGATTTTTCTTGTCCGCTATCCGGACAAAACCATCATAGAGCGGTTCTATCAAATAGGCTCCCTTTCGATCAATGAGTCCATATTTGTCGCCCATACACACTATAGCGGTACCGTCCTTAAATTCGTCGGCATAATCATAGCGAAAAGGAAAAATAGCTTTCCCAAGGGTATCAATAAACGAATACTTATCGTCAAGCCTAACAGGTATCAGGCCCTCTGAACAACTACCAATATAATGGTAAATACAATCGGTCAATGGTACTCCTTCTTTATTCAATATTCCTTTCTGCTCGCTAGAACCATATAGATAGTAGTGGAACTCGTCTTGGGCAAACGTAGGAAAACTAAATAGGGAGGCTGTAAAAGCCAGTAATAATATTCTAAACATCGATTGAAATAAAGAGGAAAAGTAGCAACTTTATCTCTAAATAATATATTTTTTTTTCGACAACGGCTATTTATAATTTTTCTGTCGACGCATAACTACATGTGAATGCTAGTGCCCTTATCTTCTGAAAATAAGTTGAAAGATTATGACACCAAAAAGCCGTTCCGAGTTCGGAACGGCTTTTTAAAATCATCTCTTTATGAAGGCTAGGTATTTATAACGTGTCCCTCCATATTTCGGGGTGATCAGTCTGAATAATCCGTATAAATGGATAGGTCTTCAGGAAATCGGCATAGATGGCCTTACCTTTGGATAGCGCCTGTTGGTCAACTTCTCCGAGGCTATTAAGCCAAAGGTATATCCCTTGCTCCTTGAGCTTTGAAAGACTTTGGATGTCTGTAAACGATTCATCAATGTGGATTATCTTGGTACGCCCCTCTTTTAGAATAGCATTCAGGTCCTGCATGTTATTGGCTCTAGGAAACAGTGTGATCTCTTTATTGAGTTTAGATGCGGAGGCCATATCCTTGTAATCGTACAAGAAAAATAATACCTGATCCTGCATACCTGCCGCTACAATCTGATCAAATGCGGTCCGGATATAGGCTCTATTTTCTTCCTTGAAGTCTATATCTATGATACACTTATTTTTACAGATCGCTAAAGCTTCTTGGAATGTCGGGATCTTATGGGCCGAGATAGCTCCATGTGCAGTCTCCCTAAGGTTCAGTGCACTGATTTCGGCATAGGTTAAATCGCTCACCTTTCCCTTCCCTGTCGTCGTACGATCTACAGTTTTATCGTGCATAAGGATCAACACTCCATCCTTAGTACTACGGAGGTCAATCTCTACTATGGATACGCCTAGGCGGATAGCTTCCTGAAGAGAAGCAATGGAATTTTCGGGGTATTTATTATGTGCACCTCGATGTGCGGCTATATGGAATTCCTGCTGGGCCAAACGATCCAGCAATATCTGGGACTGCCCATAAACGGTCAGGGCAAAACTCCAAACAACTGGGATCATTAAATAGCGAAAATATCTGGTCATGATTTATTTTTTTTGAAGTTCAAAAGAGTCGAACAATTGGCCATTTAACTTATAGCTTGAAAAGTGAAGCTTATCATCTGTAACACGGATAACCTGGTAGAGTTGTGTTCTTGAAGCGGATACTTCCATCCATCGGTCAGAATCCGAATCGTACATCTTGGGACCAGCTACGGAAAGAAGGTACACAGGACGTTCGCGTCCGGCAGTTCCTCGGGCATAGGTATGATCATGTCCCTGTAGTACGAGATCAACACCGTATTTTTCAAAAATGGGTTTAAACCGCTCACGAAGGATCGTGTTATCCCTGTTTTTGGCCGTAGAGTATACGGGGTGATGCATTAATACTACGTTCCATTTTTTAGTGGAGGTTGCCAATACTTCTTCCAGCCATCTTGCTTGAGTCTCAGCTACGACCGAATCCAGCATGATCAACTGTGAGTTTAAAGATATAACCCGAAGATCCTGGTAGTCGAGGTAGTACACTGCATCCTGTAGATTCAAGGGACCATTTGTCGGTAGATCAAACTGTACCTTCCAGTGTGGATCTAGTACCAGCTGTCTTAATGAATCACGCGTATACTCATGGTTGCCCGGTGTGGGCACCGCCGGAATCATCTGATGGATAAACCCTGCTGCTTCATACCACTCGCCCCATTCGCTATCCGTGTTGGAGCGATTGATCAGGTCTCCGGCATGCATAATAAACCGGGCATCGGGGGTCTGCTGAAAGGCTCTGCGGATACTACGTGACCAGCGTGAACGTAGGTCATTCTGAGCATCGCCAAGGTAGATAAAAGAAAAATCACCCGAAATATCTGCTGTACGGAACTGATTCCACGCACTCCAATGCTCGCCATCACCTACGCGATAAGCATATACTGTCCCTGGTTTTAGATTGGTAAAAGTAACCCGACCATACTTATCCTGCTGTCCGGCACCACGGTCGAGACTGAGGAAGGTTCCACTGACTGAGCGTGCCTTCTCTTCCAGGTCAGGACTACTCTCTTCTTCAACGACCTGTCCAACAAACCTGTCTACAGTTGCATCTGCACGCCAAGTAACAGACTGCGTGCTGGCAGGATTATCTGACCAAGTCAACATAATCCGATCAGGCAGTTTTGCAACGGATTTCTCCTGCGCATAACTACAGGACAGGACAGCGCTTAACACAACGCTGAAAAACAATTTAGATACTATACTCATATTTATTTACTTAAAAAATTACCAAGGTTTTCCAGTACCTTGTAGTAACCAAGGTTTTGACCAAGCACTATTTTCCTTATCAGCCTGTGAATGGGCGGTCTTTTCTATGCGAGATAAGGCCTCTTCGGCATTTTTCTGATTGACTGTCATCTCGTTCTGCATGTATGGGATACGTAAAGGAAGCTCCGTACGTATCGCCGCTGGCCCGGCTTTCAACTGTGGATAGCCTGTCCTTCTGTAATCAAACCATGCCTGCGTCGCTGTAGACCAGTTGGATATCCATTTTTGCTCCATAATCTGTGCCTGAGTATTTGCAAAGGCTACGCCCGGTTGTTGCATGTAGCTCGTATAGTCCGCTGCCTTGCCCCAACTTTCCAGCGATAGATGGATTGCTCTGTCGTAGTATGCTTTTGTCCCCTCGGGAGTTGCCCAACCTTTCCATGCAGCCTCTGCCAGGATAAAGGCGACTTCGGACGCTGCGAGCAGACGCGCCTTAAGAAGGGGACCTTTGGCCTGACGGTAGATATCATTAAGATAGGATACATGTGGATTCATTGAGGTTTGCCCCGGTGTTGGATTCAGGTTATAAGCAGATGGATTTTTCGAACCACTTGCAGGCAGTCCGACATAGTTCGGATCGGTATCCACGGGGATCCCCTGTACCACATCGGGAGATACGATACGTGTACCATTGACAATCTTATCGGTATTAGGCGGCTCGCTGGCACGCACTTCAATAGGAATCTCTACCCGTTTGGCCCATACGGACAGGCGCGGATCACGGAGCTCCTGCAAACGGTCCACGAAGGTCGCACACATCTTGACCCGTCTGAAGTTACTGCCGCTGGCGTCGAAGATAGCATTGGAAGGCCATGAATCGCCTGAATTGCTTCCGATGAAACCCATCGTCACTTCTTGGTCTACGGAAGTAATCAATGGAAACTCATTTGGATTGACCAATATATGTTCGATTCCCTGCTTGGCGAAAGTAGCCTCTTTGTCTGCTATTCGCATATAGTAGCGCAAGGCTAATGAGTTGGCAAAGCGTCTCCATTTGGATACATCGCCATTAAAATACAGATCTGCTCCAGCCAGTACATCATAGGTACCATTGGGCTTGGAAAGAATCGCATTTGCTTGCTTAAGCTCCTCGATAATCCCCTTATAAATAACATCCTGACGATCAAACTTTGGAAAGTTGTACTGCGCCCCGCCAAGATCGGCTTTGAGTGCATCCGTGTAGGGGGCATCTCCCCATAGATCAGTAATCAGTCCAAAGAGGTAAGCTCGCATAACAAGTGACACACCGTGATGAAAATCAAGGCCCAACTCTTGCGAACGTCTCAACATCAATTCATTGTCGCGAAGGTAGCCATAATAACCCTCCCAGCTCAAAATCCCTCCGGTCCATTCGTAATCATTATGTGCTCCAAACCAGGCGTCCAATTGGGTGTACTGCACTACTCCGGACATATCGCCAAAACTGAGATCATTGTATTTACTGGCCGCCCCGCTCAATACGGTAGGAAGCAACAGATTGGGATTAGCGTCTTTCTCACTGATGTTATTAGGGTTTACATTTAACTCAGTCAAGTCTTTACAGCCTACTAGGGTCAGCGTGAGGCCGAACACTATTATATATTGTTTGAGATATATCAATTTATTCTTCATGTTATAAAACTTGATAAATTAGAAGGTTAAGTTTAATTTGAATCCTATTGGCAGCGACCAAGGTGTAACATTATAGCGTTCTATTCCTTGCTTAAAACCTACGCCTGTCTCCGGCTGGAAAGCCATTTCTGGATCTATCCCTACATTGGCCTTGGTCCATAAGATCAGATTGCGTGTATATATCCCTACGCTACCTGAACCGATCCCCATCCGCTTCAACCAAGCGCCGGACACATCGTAACTAAAGGATAGTTCTCTAAGCTTGATAAAAGAAGCATCAAATGTAGCCGCATTCATAAAATCCCAAGGGTAATTGTCCGAATAAGCAATGTATTTGGTTCCTGCCCCTCCTAGATTTTCGGTGTACCCTGTAATGTTACCGTTGGCATCGTACTGGGCGATCACCCCGGGGTTGAATACACCAAAGTTGCCCACAGCACCGCCTACATTGATCGGATAACCTCCGTACTCATCGCCCGGTCCTCCAACAATTGGGTAATGGTTGCCCTTTACCCTGACTAGATCATTTTCGATCAGATAGTTGCGCAGCGCATCTCCTGTCAGACCATTGGGGTTGATCAGTTCATCCAAAAAGCGCTGGGTAGTCAGGTTGGACTCAAAGTATCGGTATGTCTGGGACATAAACTTGCCTCCGAAACGCATATCTGCGGCCAGATGCATACTCCACTTATTGTAACGCAGAGTAGATTGTATGCCCATAGAGAAATCGGGATTAAAGTTTCCGATCTTATTACGACTGTTGTTGATACGTATGGCCTGCCACGCTCCATTTTTATTGAGAATAGGAAAGCCGAAATAAGGAGATGAAGGATCTTCGACAGTAACCAGCTTGGAATCGTACAGATCACCTATCTCTTCGCCTACGTAAGTCCTCGCTCCTCCACGACCGTCAGTCCAGAAGGTATGGAACTCAGCTCCCTCAGACAATTCAACAATACGTGTACGGTTACGATGCCAGTTGACTCCGATGTCCCAGGTCCAGGTATCGTTTACGATGGGGCGTCCTGATAGCGCGAGCTCCACCCCCTTGCTACGAAGTAGGCCGGCATTCATATTTTTAGACGTAAACCCACTAGAACTAGGTAAGGCTGTCGAGAATATCTGATTTCGGTTATCAAGCTTATATACGGTAGCTTCTAGCTTTAAGCGATCGCGGTATAATCCAAAATCTACTCCGTACTCGAAAGAGGTAGCGATCTCAGGCTTCAGATCCGGTACCAATAGGGAACCTGAACGTGTAAGACGTAACACCTCGCCCCAGCTGCCTGGGTTGGATACCACATTGTACAGGCGATAGGCATTGGTGTCATTACCAGCCCTAGCGATACCGCCACGAAGCTTGAACAGGCTGATAGCTTGCGGCAATGGCAGCAACTGATCGACCAATAAACTCAATGATGCCGAAGGGTAGAAATAGGATCTATTGTTGACGGGTAATGTACTGGACCAATCGTTACGTGCTGTCAGATCCAGGTATACCATATCTCGATAACTAAGGTTCAACAGTCCATACACACTGTTTACAGCTTTTTCGGAAATAGCGCTGTAAAAGTCGAGATTAAGCGGGCTGATATTCGTAAGGTTATATAGTCCTGGTGTAGTCAGTCCTGCTCCGTTTTTGGACATGTTCTGTACGGAATTACCTTTGTAATAACGCATGTTGCCTCCTAAAGATCCTGCTGCTCGGAAGTCACCCATTTTACGGGTGTAAGAAGTAAGGAAGTCTACATTTTGCTCCATATTGGTCAGGTTGACTATACCGTACGCGCCTCTTGGTTCATTGGTGTAGCTATAAGGAATTTTGGTCTCCCTATTTTCCCAGAAGATATCATTTGCATAACGCAACATCAACGTCCAATCTTTCTTGATCTCCCAATCGAGTCTAAGGTTTCCGAATGCACGGTCCCGTACGAATGCATTATTCACGCCATAAGCCAAAAAGTAAGGATTGTTGTGACTCCCGAAAGAAGGTGAACGCTGTTTGAGTTCTTTCTGTCCGGGAAGCCAGTAGTCTTTCAAATCCAATATATTGATATGAGGTGCAATCTCATATGCTGCCTGAAGAGGGTTCGTCCCTCTATTTCCAGCGGGGCGATTGTTGGAGTTGTTACGACTCGCATCTAGTGAAAGTCCCAAAGAGAGGTTGTCCCGTAGATGCATTGTGGAATTGACATTCAAGGTATTTCTGAACAGATCAGAATTGGGTACAATTCCCTTGTTATTCATATTTGAATAAGAAAAGCGGTAGTCTAGGCTCTTACTTTTATTCGCTAGCGATATACCATTGGTGGTCGTGATTCCAGTCTGCACAAAATTTTTGATATTATCCGGATAGGAACGTAGCTCTGTCGGTATAGGATTGCCTTGAGCATCCAGTGGACTATTCCATTGGATGGCTTTATAACCTTTGTCCAGTGCTGGCCCCACCATATAGCTGGAACTCTCATCAATACGGAGATCTCCGGGCTGATCACCTGGCTTCCAAGGCATGGTACCACTGGCAAACTTATTATGGAGCTGAATGAATTTATATGGAATATCAAATACGGTATTACTATTGACCGCTATAGTCATTTTCTCCGCATTCTTCCCGCTTTTTGTTGTAATCAACACAACTCCATTGCCTGCTCTGGAGCCATACAAAGCTGCCGCGCTAGGACCTTTCAGCACAGAAACACTTTCAATATCCTCGGTATTGATATTCGAAATAGAATTTCCGTAATCAACCTTATTATCATCCCCTATCTGACCTATGTTGGCCAGACCACTAGTAAGTGGTACGCCATCCACAACAAATAAAGGTTGATTGTCGGAACTCAATGATGATGCCCCACGGATCACCATACTCACTGAAGATCCTGTCGGTCCTGTCGAGCTGATCGACACTCCTGGTACCTTACCTGCCATCGCTACCATAAAGTTGTCGTTACTCACGCGGTTCATATCATCTCCTTTGACCATACCTACGGCATAGCCTAACGAGCGGTCTTTACGTTTAATCCCCAAAGCGGTGACAACGACTTCACCCAATTCACTCTCTTTGGTCTGTAATACCACATGCTGCGTCGGTGTGCCCTCTCCGATATATAGGTTCTTTAATTCTTGATGATTATAACCAATATGATTTATAGTGATCGTGTATTCGCCTTCGGCTAACGTAAGTTGAGCATTTCCCTTAGCATCTGTCAGCGCAGTTTGCTTAGCAGAGATGACTTTAACAGAAGCTCCGGCTATTGGCATTTGTTGTGCATCGGTCACGCGCAATCGAAGGACAAAAGATTGCTGCTTTTCTATCCGTGTAAGTACAACGCCTCCATTTACTGGTCTAAACTGAATATTGGTATGGCGCAGAATATAATCTAAGACCTCTTCAAACTTTGCGTTTTGAAATAACTTTTCATTAACCCGTATCCGTTCTAATTGTAGTACCTTCTTGTCGTAGCCGATGGCGTTTCCGCTGTGCTGCGCCAATAAGGATAAGGCCTGCTCTGCATTACCTGTCTTTAGATGTATGCTAATACGTTGGGATGGATATGATGCTTCTCTCGCACTTGTAGTAGTGGCCTGTGCTACACCAAAGTGTACTAACTGACATAACGATAAGGCTACTGCCAGTTTTGTAAGCTTAACAATTTTATACATATATTTGTGAAAAATGTTTATTTAAACATAGTTTTAATGGTGCTCACTGGTCGATTTTGCGGTTTGCCAGATGAGCACTTTCTTTATAAATAGTTTTTGGGAACCATACTAAGTATCCCAGAATCATCGATACAGTGTTATCTCATTTTTATCCCTCCTGAATTTTAATTGGTGAATATTACATATCATGGTTATGACCTGCTCAACGGTATCTACCTGAGGCATCAGGAGTGAGTACCGGAAGCTACGGGTATCTATATTTTCGGCTTTCAAGATCACGCCATAGCGTGATAACATCAGGTTAGCTAACTCTTCAAAGGTCGCTCCATCTAACGTAAAACCACCTTTGGTCCACATATTGGCATATTCGGCATGCCTATCAAAGCATGTAAATAGTCTTTTTTGTGCGTCGTAACGAAGGCTCTTTCCGGCGGTAAGAATATGGGATTGCTGCTCCTTGCTGGTAACACGCACTCTTCCGCTCTGCACATCGACCGACACCTGCTGCAATGAAGGTGCATTGTGCACATTGAACGAGGTCCCCAATACACGGACATCAAGTGCATCCATAGCAACCGAGAAAGGGTGCTGTGTATCATGCCGTACATTGAAAAAAGCTTCCCCCTGATCGAGATAGACCTTTCGCTCTTTATGAAATGAAACTCGGTCAAAACGTAACCGGGTATTGCCACTGAGAAATATGGTGGAACTATCGGGAAGGACAAATTCACGCATTTCGCCGGCTGCTGTCGTAACCTGACTCAGACTGCTATTGAAAATGAACGGGAATAACCTTTCATTTTGATAGAAAAACAGACTGCTCGTGACCCCAAGGAGTAGGAATACCGCGGCAATAGACAACCATTTTCTTTTTTGTTGAAGCTGCAGTACAGGTGTTTGTTTTGGAATAACTACGGACTGTATCTCCGCTCGTACCTTATCCCGATGCTGGCTATCTGTAAAGGGAGACACCTCCTCGGACGAAACTATCTCGTACCAAGAATCGACTGTCTCTTTGCCCTCCTGTGATAACCCATTGTTAAGGTATTTTTGTACTATCTTATTGAATTTTTCTGAATCCACCTGCGTTATGATTTTACATATACTACAGCTAGAAACAGGTAAAGTACTTTAAGAAACTATGTTCTTTACATTAAGAAATCATGAATAAGATGATAGGTTATTAAAAGAGTCAATAGGTTGTCGTGATCGGCAAAACGTTGTGTCAGTTCTTTTTTTAAAATTGCACGGGCTTCGGAAAGGTAATTTTTTACGGTCTGCTCGGCAATGCCAAGCTTCTGAGCAATCTGTGTTATAGAATAATTGTCGGTACGCATTTGATAGACCGTCTTCATCAAGCCGCGTAAGTTCGCAACGGACTCTTCTACGATATGTTCAAGTTGACGATATACCGAACTAGAATCTCCCGCGATAACTGTATTTTCCATGCGATACAACATCTGTTCAACGACTTCTTTACGTACTTTCTCACTTGCATAGTAGTTCAACACCTTATTCTTCAAGACCCTAAAGAAATAGGGACGTAACGAGAGGTAATCACTGTTGATCAGGTGCCTTTTCTCCCAAATCTGAATATACACTTCCTGAACTAAATCCTTGGCAGTATCCTCGTCGCGCATGTGCCGGTAGGCTACAGTATATAGTTCTTCCCAATAGCAGTTAAAAAAATAGGTAAATGCCTCCGGATCTCCACTTTTAAAAAGGGATAGATAGGTAGATTCGTCCTTGGTATTGGTCTGTGTCACGATGTAAAAGTAAGGCAGCAAGATTAGGCAAATATTAAGTTTACGTAAATATTTGCCCCACAACATTTCCCTCTCCCTGATACCCGCTTCCCCAATCTCTATTCATTTTTACAATGCAATACACCAATGGTGATTTAAAAAGTAATTGCAATCGTTCAGGCGATTCATAAACGTTAAGTTTTGACAGATCGATGGCAATATTTTCAGTAGTTTTGAGTCAAATAAACAAGGATATGCTTATTATCGACTCTCCTTCTAATGATGCGTACTTCAATATTGCTTTAGAAGAATACTTATTATACAAATACCCTACACAGGCCATATTTTTACTCTATGTAAATGCGCCTTCAATCATCGTGGGAAAGTTTCAAAACACTTTAGCGGAAGTCAATCTAGATTATGTAAAGGAAAAAGAAATTAAGGTGGTACGCCGAATGTCGGGTGGTGGTGCTGTGTATCATGACTTGGGAAATCTAAATTTCTCCTTTCACTCCAAGCTGAATGAAAATGAGTTTTTGGACTTCGCTACATTTACACAACCTGTGCTAAATGTACTACATCAATTTAATATCCCCGGCCAATTGGAAGGTCGTAATGATCTACTGGTCGATGGTAAGAAGTTCAGCGGTAATGCAAAATTGGCCAAGGGTGGTAAAATGATTCAGCATGGCACTATATTGTTTGATTCCGATATGAGTGTATTGTCCGATGCGTTAAAGATAAACCCTTTAAAATACAAGGATAAAGCTGTAAAATCCAACAGGTCCCGTGTGGTAAATCTAAAAGAATACGTCTCTGATCATGTGGGCATTGAAGATTTAAAACAGGCACTCATCAAACAGATGATAGATGACAATCCCCAGACAACAATATACGAACTGACAAAAGACGATACCCAATCGGTTGAAAAGTTGATTGACGACAAGTACAGCACCTGGGACTGGAACTTTGGCTTTTCCCCGAAGTATAATTTCAACAATGCGATCAAAATCCCTGCTGGATATATAGAACTTCATTTGGATGTCTTACAGGGCGGAACAATCGATAATGCTAAAATATTTGGCGATTTCTTTGCTTCCAAACCTATTGAGGACCTAGAGACAAAGCTGGTGGGCATGAACCATAATGAAGAAGATATCCGCACATTTCTAAATTCAGTAGATCTTTCTGCTTATTTTGGGAATGTAACGGTAGATGAAATAATAACACTGTTCAAATAAAAAGTCACCTGGATAATACCAGGTGACTAATAAAATATAAACTATAGCTGTCTGAATTATCCTGACGTAGGCCAGCTGGATAAGATCAGAGCTCCTTAAAATACAGTAAATCCTATTCTCATTACTCTTCACCTTTGTTTTTTAATGCCATTAATAAGGTGTAGGCTCCCTGTAGGGCAATTTTCTTATTCCGCAATTGCTCGCTATTGACAATAGACACCCAACCGTCGCCATGATCACCACATTGTACACTGATCATCTTAAACTTATTTCTATCTATTATTTCGAACACATACTTGCCTCCTTCAAAGTCAACTACACTTTCTTCTGGTAATGCAAGAGCTGTAGTTTCGGGAACTACTACAGCTCCATTCATATACATCCCTGGAATAAGGGTTCCTCCCACCTCATTAAGACGAACGCGGATATCCACTGCCCTATCGGTTGATATGTTTTTGCCGATAAGAATGACCTGTCCCAAGTAAGTCTTGCTTGGATCACTGTTAGCGTATGCCGTCAATTGTTGTCCGATTTTTATTTTGTTCCAGTCTTTTTCAAATACTTTTAGATTGAGATGCAGGTCGGATGGATTCACTAACTCGAAAAGAACTTCCGATGCGGACACGTACTTACCTGTATTGACAAACACCTGTGACACAAATCCATCAAAAGGGGCATATAGATGTACTGTCTGTTTAATATTACGGACATTCAACTGATCTGGATTAATATGAATAAGTTTTAGTTTTTGAGCCAATGCCTGTTGATTAATCTGTAAAGTCTGATAATCGGCCTTGGCTTGTAAATACACTTTATCACTGCTGGCTTTGCTCTGGTTTAATTCGCGCTGACGGAGATATTCTGATTCGGCATTTTCCAATTGATTTTTTACAATAAGATAATCCTGCTGAAGTTGAATAAACTGATTGTCTTCTAATTCTGCAATTCTATCGCCTTTCTTAAAAAACATTCCGGGCAATAGTTTGATCGATTTGACATAACCGCCTAATGCACTACTGACAGAAATTAAATTTTGAGGGGGTACCTCGATTTTACCATTTAATTTGAGCGTTTGTGTAATCTTCTTTTCCTCTACTGCGGTAGATGAAAGTGTAAAGGATGCCAACTGGGCATCTGAAAGCTCCAGGATATTTTCGGTTCCTGAAGTCTCTACCGGTTCATCTGTAGCCTGTCCACCACCACAGCTAAAGAATAGTAACGTTATTAAAATGCTTGCTAAATATTTCATCGTTTGTTTATTTTGAAATGATATATTGGATCTGAATTGCAGTTTGATTAAACTGTAGGACAGCTTCGTAATAGTCGTTCTGTATTTGAACGGCCTGATTATTCAACATAACCCATTCTAGATAATTGATCTCACCATTGGTAAATTGCTCTTGTGCAAGTGCTATTATTTGCCCGGCATCACGCAATTGGTTGTGCTCAAAAACAGTAACTACAGCTTGTTGAGCATGAAAGTGCTTTAATAACCCTGCATAATCGCTTTCTAACTGCTTCTTTTTAGCTTGCAGTTCGTTCTGAACGTATAGAACCTTCTGCTCCTCGGCGCGGATCTGTGCTTTCTGCCCATGGTAAAATAAAGGAATACCGATGCCTATCTCTACAGAACTAAACCGATTGCGATTTATGTCATTGAAGCTTTGGTTGAAATATCCGATCGATAATTCGGGCAAAAGTCTCGCTTTCTCTAATCGCACATTTGCTTTTGATTTCTCAATTTCTTGAACTTGCAACAATAACTGTGGATGCTGGTCTAAGGCTACCTCGGTAAGTCCTACGGCTGTTCTATAGGTTATAGTAGAGGCAGACGGTTCATAACGGATGTCGCTATTCAGTAATAATTGCAATTGGATCTTCGCTGTTTCAATCGTCGCCGATAGCATTTGACGTTGAATGAGAATGTTTTCTCTTTGTACTGCAGCAGCCGTTCGTTCTAATTGATTACTCACTCCTTTTTCCAGTTGTAGATTGGCCTTTTCCAAAAAGCGAGCATACGCGCTATCAAGCTGTATCAGCACCTTCTCTTTTGCACGTAGAACAAGGATGTAATAGAACAATTCGGTTACGTTCTTTTTGACTTCCAGTATACTGAGGTTTACGCCAATAACAGCAGAGTCCCATTCTGTATGCAAAACTTTTCTTTGCTGTGTATATACTGTAGGAAAGCTGATAGATTGCGATAGGCCAATGCTATTATCGAACGCAGGACCATTTATTTTTCCGAACGTCGTCCGGAGCGCAGTCTGTGGAAGACTAGCTGCTGTAGCGATTCGCTTTGCGTGGTATTCGGCCAATAGGGATTGGCTTTTTGTAGACAGATTATTGTTTGCTGCTATTTCCAATGCTTTATCTAATGAAATATCCTGAGCCTGGAGGCTAAGGCCTATCCCTAAGAGAAAGAAAACAGTCACGGCCCGTTTGCCGAAACCTAGCCTGGAAAAGTTAAACCGCTCGAATCCGATGTATAAAATGGGGAGAACGTATAAAGTCAAAAATGTAGCGACCATTAATCCGCCGATAACTACGGTCGCCAACGGACGTTGAACTTCGGCCCCCGCCCCATTACTGATAGCCATAGGAAGAAATCCGAATGATGCTACAAATGCGGTCATCAAGACCGGTCGCAAACGGATACAGGTACCTTGGACAACAATTTTCCGCAAATTGGTTTCCCCACTTTCCCTTAGACGGTTGAACTCGGTGACTAATACAATACCATTGAGCACGGCAACACCAAACAAAGCAATGAAGCCCACGCCCGCACTAATACTAAAAGGCATCCCACGCAACGCTAAAAAGTAGATCCCCCCAATAGCTGACAAAGGAATAGCAGTGTAGATAAGAAGACTGTATTTGACAGAGTGAAAGGCGAAATACAGAAGGATGAAAATCAAGATGAGTGATATCGGCACGGCAATCATCAATCTATCCTTCGCTTTGTTCAAGTTCTCGAATGCACCACCATAGGTCACGTAATAACCGGGAGAGAACTTCATCCGTTTATCAACTTTGGCCTGGAGCTCATGAACAATTCCCTGTACATCCCGTCCCCGGACATTGAATCCCACAACAATCCTTCTCTTTGCATCCTCACGCTGAATCTGGGCCGGGCCATTCTCTATGGCAACATCGGCCAACTCGTACAATGGGATCTGACCTCCACTCGATAGGGGAACAAGCAGATTACGGATATCTTCTAGGTTTTCGCGTTGGCTCTCTCCCAGACGAACAGTAAGATCAAATCTCTTTTCGCCCTCATAGATCATTCCGGCTCGCTGTCCGGCAAATGCTGTATTTACAATTCTATTAACAGTCGCTATATTCAAATTGTACTGGGCTATACGCGCTCGATCATATCTTATAATGACCTGTGGCATGCCCGTAATAGGTTCAATATACAAGTCTTGAGCCCCTTCTACCGTCTTTATAAGTTCTCCAAAACGGCTGGCATAATAACTGAGACTATCCAAGTTCTCTCCAAATATCTTACAGACGACATCTTGCCGTGCCCCAGTCATTAGTTCATTAAACCGCATCTGTACTGGATACTGAAATCCCGTACTGATACCTGGAATAGATTCCAGAGATTTGCTCATTTTATCTGCCAATTCGGGGAATGACTTAGCCGAAGTCCATTCTTTTTTGTCCTTAAGAATGACCATCATGTCGCTCGCCTCCATAGGCATTGGATCTGTAGGCACCTCGCCGCTTCCTATTTTCGTAACGACTTTCTCTACCTCTGGATAGTTTTCTTTGAGAATATGGGCTGCTTTCTGGGTATACGCTATCGTAGTCTGAAGATTACTACCTGTCAGTACGCGCGTATCCACCGCAAAGTCTCCCTCCTCTAAGGCTGGAATAAATTCTCCGCCAAGGTTGGATAAAATAATAACTGCTCCTGTAAATAAGACCAAAACGGCACTGATAATCAATTTGGGGAAATGCAGTATTTTATCCAACAAATACTGATGACCTATTTCAATACGTCTCATCACTCTGTCCGACAGGGTTGGGGTTCCTTTTATCTTTTTGCTCAAGATCAAAGAGGTCATCATAGGCACATAGGTCAGTGAAAGAATAAAAGCTCCCATCAGTGCAAAGGCTATAGTTTGCGCCATCGGTTTAAACATCTTACCCTCAATGCCTTCTAATGTAAATAAAGGCAGATATACGATGAGAATAATCACCTGTCCGAACACGGCACTACTGATCATCTTATTGGCTGAACTCCCGACCTCCTTATTCATCTGTGACTGCGAAATAGCTTTAGTTCCTACAAATCTCTTATCATAGTGAAGCTGATGTAAAGCCGCCTCGACAATGATGACAGCACCATCGACTATCAGTCCAAAATCCAAAGCACCCAAACTCATCAAATTGCCACTGACACCGAATAAATTCATCATGATAATAGCAAAGAGCATGGACAGGGGAATAACCGAGGCGACCAATAACCCTGCTCTAAAATTGCCGAGAAATAGGACTAAAACGAATACAACGATCAACGCTCCCTCTGCTAGATTGGTCTCTATCGTACCGATTGCATTGTTGACCATTTTCGTGCGATCTAAGAATGGTTCCAACACAACTCCCCCTGGTAGTGTTTTTTTGATATTTTCAATACGTTCTTTTACATCTTTAATCACTTCGCTACTATTTGCTCCCTTGAGCATCATGACTACCGCACCGGCTACTTCGCCTTTATCATTGTAGGTCATCGCTCCATAGCGCGTAGCATAGCCTATTTTTACTTCCGCAACGTCTTTTAGCAAAATAGGGGTACCATCACTAAGGGATGTTATAGGAATCTTAGCGATATCTTCTTTATTTCCGATCAATCCCTCACTGCGTATGTACAATACAGTAGGTCCCTTTTCTATATAGGCTCCACCGGTATTTTGATTGTTGTTTTCTAATGCAGTAAATATATCGGATATGGACAAACTATGGGCTTGCAGCTGGTTCGAATTGACAGCTACCTCATATTGTTTGAGCTTGCCGCCAAAACTACTTACCTCGGCAACTCCTTTTACACCGAGCAGCTGACGCCTGACAATCCAATCTTGGATGCTACGTAGTTCAGTGACATCATATCGGTCTTGGTATCCTTCCTTGGCACGTATTACATATTGGTATATCTCGCCCAAACCTGTAGATATAGGACCTAGCTCGGGCACTCCAATGTCTTCCGGAATTTCGCTTCGAACTGCCTGCAAACGCTCGGAAACCTGCTGTCTTGACCAGTACACATCGGTATTATCATCGAAAACAATGGTAACGAGGGATAGTCCAAAACGGGAAAAGCTCCTTATTTCTTTAATGCCGTTGATATTACTATTGGCCTGTTCTATGGGAAATGTAACCAAGCGCTCAATGTCTGTGGCCCCCAGTGATGGAGCTACTGTTATGATCTGGACTTGATTATCTGTAATATCGGGCTGAGCATCAATAGGTAACTTAGTCGCTTCATACAAGCCTATACCAGCCAACGCAAGAGTCAACAGCCCGATGATGAGTTTGTTCCGTATGGAAAACTCAATAATCTGATGTAACATATTATCTGTATACTATTTAGTAATTAAAGGGAATAATGTGATGCCGACACCGTCTGGAGAATAAGGATAGATAACGAATGCCTTAGACCAATAGTCTAATCACAGACGTGATTATCATCTCTTATATATAGAAACGATATCAACAAAGTTGAGTGTAAACTCAATCCAATAAAAAACTAAGCGTATTTTGGGGGTTGCCAGATGGTAGACAAGAAGGTGTTGCTACTGAAGATATCATTGTATACCAATCTTTTCAATTCGCCGGATTGGGGAATTCTGTTCTGAAGTTCAAATAAGAAATTGGGAACACCGGTACAACAGACTGTCAGCACATTATTGTGTGTAATAAATGGAAGCTTTTTATCTTGATCATAATCATCATCTTCAGGATGATTGTCTAAATGATCACCATTATAGTGAAGCGTCATAAACTCTAAAATGGTTATGTCCGAATTATGAGCTTTATGTTCTGCATAGTGCTCTACAAGTACAGGCAATTTCAACAACTGAATAAGCTCTGTTGTTGAAAGCATGTAGGTGATTAAAAACAATATAGCGAACATCTTCTTCACAGATACAAAACTAGTCAAAAATGTAAAGCCTTTTATTTAAACTCGTAATTTGAAATTATTAAAAATTAAAGTTGTCCCATAATTCCCTCGAAACTTCCTTTCTTTGAGCTATGCTGTAAATGAAAACTGTTGTCCCATACGAAGAAGTGTAAATAGTCTAGGTAAGCTCAATGACATCATTGCCAACTATGGGAAACAATCGATTATCTTCGGTCTTTTTGATCATATACAAGCCTGTCCACTTCCCAAAAGCGGGGAGTGTAAGCACATTAGAATTTAAATAGAAACAGGGCAATCGGAATTGTTGTCTTCCTTTAGTATTAACCCCGACACCAGGATGAATATGACCTACAATATTCAAAATTGTACTGGACAGCCCAGCAATAGGTTCATGGGACAATATAAATACATCGTCCAGCTTGAGGTAATCCAGCACTTGGAGAGAAGACTGTTTTAAAAATACCGAGGATAAAAGGTCATGATTACCCTTTGTCAAAATAAAATCTATATGCGGAAATTGCTTAAGATAAGCTTCAAAGTCATCCCATTCTCGGTTCCATACGGAATGAAATAGATCTCCTAAAAAAATGACTTTTTGAACTGTCTCTTTTTGGAGCAGCTGCCCTAGACGATCGAGCTCGTCTTGAACCCGCATCGGCGGTACAAATAGACCTTCCTGTCTAAAGTACCCCAACTTACCAAGGTGCCAGTCTGAAATAACCAATATCTGATATTGTGGAATATACAATACCTTTTGGGCCAAAAGATCCAACATTATTCCTTGCCATACTATCCGTTGTTTCATGAATCAAGTTTCCCCTCCAACTGCAATTTTAGCTTTTCTAATCGACTCTGCCAATCTTCATTGCTGTATTTTTCACGGAAAGACTCGGAAAAGATAGGGAATGCGAACGGAGTCATCCTATTCGGAAAAGTCAACAGGATTTTGTGTGTACTAATGCGATCGAATGCGCGTTGCATCCTCCCTTCTTCCAACTGAAAATCAAAAACCTCGTCGTAAGCTTGACGAAGCAACAGATTGTGCGGATCGTAGTCTTCGAACACCGAGAAAAAAAGCCCTGCATTGGCCTGCAGGTGCTTACCTTTCATCTGCCTCCCTGGATAGCCCTGAAAGACAAGGCCTGCTATTCCTGCAATGTCCCTAAAGCGTCTGCGTGCCATTTCCTGTACATTGATACCGGCTGAAATATCTTGATGAACATGGGCGGGAGACAGCAATTGAGTGATTAGGTCCAGGTCAATAGAAAAAGGTGTAGGCGATAACAACTCAAAACCGTACTCATTGCTAGCTATACTGAAGCTTATAGGCTGTAGTTTCCCAAGCCTGTAGGCTAATACTTGTGCGACACCTTCATGTACCAATTTACCATCAAAAGGGTAAACAAAGAGATGATAACCATATCGCGTATGGATGTACTCCACGAGAAGCTCATCCTCTTTAGGGAGTCCAGAACGCTTCTCTTGCTCTTTAAATAAGGGATGTAAAAACCTAATCTCACGACTTTTCCCAGACTTTTTATGAATATGGCTGAAGCTATGCCGAATGGCTATGCCCAAGTCAGGTGAAATGGAAAAACGCCCACCCATCCAGGAGGGCACAACTCCTGTCTTGCGACTACTAGGCTTTACCACAGCTTCTAGATTGCGCACCTGGATTAATTCGAGCTGCCTGCCTGAAAACCAAAATACATCACCGGCTTTTAGTCGGGAGATAAAATACTCTTCGATACTGCCCAAGTACTTGCCTGACATAAACTTGACCCGCATCATAACATCTGAAACAATAGCTCCAATACTGAGACGATGCCGCATTGCTAACTTACGGCTTTCTACTTTATATAAACCATCGACCTTCACCAATCGGTGGAAATCAGGATACGCTGACAACGAGTTTCCTCCATGAATAAGCATGGCCATACACTGTTTGAACTCCTCGTTGCTGATACTCTCATAACAATGGGTTTGTTTTATTTCTTGAAAAATAACCTCAGCATCAAAACCATCTCCTACTGCCAAAGTTGTCAGGTATTGCAAAAGAACATCAAAGCTACGAATGTAGGGAATTCGCTGTTCGACTATTTGATGGGACACGGCATATTTCAACGAATCCCCCTCAATAATTTCAAGGGAATTTGTAGGAACATAGTAAATATACGAAGTCTCATAGGGTCTATGCCCGGATCGACCTGCACGTTGCAAAAAACGAGCGATACCTTTGGGCGAGCCAATCTGTATAACACAATCGACAGGTCGAAAATCCACGCCCAGATCTAAACTGCTCGTACATACTACTGCTTTTAGTTTCCCCTCATGTAGAGATTGCTCGACCCACTGCCTGATTTCATCGCTCAACGACCCATGATGAATAGCTAACACACCAGCAAATTCGGGATACTGGTTGATAATATGCTGGTACCATATTTCAGACTGGGAACGGGTATTGGTAAAAATCAATGTGGTACCGAATCGATTAACAATATCCACTACCTTGTCCAACAATTTGATACCGAGGTGTCCAGCCCAAGGAAACTTCTCTAAACTATCAGGCATAACTGTTTCAATAACGAGCTTTTTTTGTATATCCGCTTTCACCATAACCCCCTCATGCCCTTTTCCTAACAGAATTTCTTGTGCCTCGTCAAGATTGCCGATAGTAGCGGATACACCCCATATCTTTAAGTTCGGATTGATAGCCTTCAATCGGCTTAATGCCAACTCGATAAGTACCCCACGCTTACTTCCCAGTAATTCGTGCCACTCATCCACAATGACAAATTCCAGATTTTTGAAATAGTCTGCTGCTCCTTTAGAAGCTAGGATAAGATGAACGCTCTCTGGCGTAGTGATCAAAGCTTGTGGAGGAGATTTCCGTTGTTTTTGGCGTGCGGAAACTGGTGTATCTCCCGTACGCAGTTCGATCCGGTAATCCAATTCAAGATCTGCACTGACCGCCTGAGTGGCTTTGTATATTTCTTTGGATAAGGCCCGCAATGGGGTAATCCATAAGGTATGTAGCTTAGGTCCCTTAAGACGTTCTCTTTGTTTCAAAAACCGCTTGTCGCCATAATAATGTTGCAGTACACCGAACCATAAGGCAAAGGTCTTTCCAAAGCCCGTTGGTGCATTCAATAGCCCTGACTTTCCTTTGGAAACGGCACTCCAGGTTTTCTTCTGAAACTTATGCGGTTGCCACCCTTGATTAAAGAACCAGACATCAGCGATTGGATTCATTTCGGGTATTTAGAAGTGTTAATAAATCTTGTTTGGTATTTGCTTCTTGAGCTATTTTATCCCGACGCAATCGTAAAATCCGTGGAAAGCGCAATGCAATTCCAGACTTGTGCCGTGTACTCAAACCAATACCTTCGAAGGCTAATTCGAAGACTAATTCAGGTTTTACTCTGCGAACTGGACCAAACTTTTCAAGTGTATTTCGCTTTATCCATTGGTCAACCTCTGTCAATTCTCTGTCTGTCAAGCCCGAATAAGCTTTGGTAAAGGGAACTAGTACCTCTTCATCCCATACGGCAAAAGTATAATCGGTGAATAAGTTAGCACGGCGCCCATGTCCAGATTGGGCATAAATCAAGACTCCATCGACCGTCATGGGATCTGCTTTCCATTTCCACCAATTGCCCCGCTTACGACCAACTTCATAGGGGCTATCTCTATGCTTGAGCATCAACCCTTCGGCATTATGTTCTCTTGAAGATATTCTGAAAAGTTCGGCTTCCTGCCAGCTTTGAAAGGACTTAATAGTGGATAGCTTTAGTATAGGACTAAGAAAATCCGCTTTCAATAGTTCTTCGAGTAGACGACGACGTTCGTGGAGCGGTAGACCGCGGATATCTTCGCCGTTCCATTCCAACAGGTCGTAACAAACCATTACCAACGGGACCTCTTCTAGATTGCGTTTGCTGACTTGCTTTCTTCCAATACGGGTCTGCATCAACTGAAAGTCTAGTGGATACCCATCCTTCCATGGAATTATTTCACCGTCCAATACGGTTCCATTCGGAAGAATTGAACGGAGTGGCTGAAATTCGATAAACTTGTCGGTCATCAAATCCTGCCCTCGACTCCAGACAAACACTTCATCTTGTCGAATGATAATCTGGCCACGAATGCCGTCCAACTTGGGTTCCAAGATCCACTCTTCTATATCAGCCCCCTCAAAGAAACTCGGCTCTACCGGATAGGCCAAAAAAAATGGATAAGGTAAAAAGTGCTTTTCTTGAAGAAGTTGTTCTTGAAACAGAGTCTCAAAACTCTCTTGAAAAGGATCCCATTTGCCCATGATACGATGTTCGACGACAGGCTCCTCCATAGTTAGATACCTAGATAGCGCTTTTACAACCAATTTTCGTGACACACCTACTCTAAAATTGCCTGTAAGCAGCTTATTGAACAGAAACAAGCTTGTCCCACTAAACATAGACCAATAGGATTCAATTACCTGTCGCTGTTGCTCTGTAGATTGTTTCTGTAGCATTATAACATCCTGTACCAAGGGACGTAGGTAAAAGGGGTGACTGTCATTATCTTTTGTCAAAACAAGTCCTAAAGTCTCTGCTAAATCTCCTACAACATAATAAGATTCCTCTAAAAGCCACAATGGAATACCCGCAACCTGGGCAGCCCACTTTCTCAAATCTGTAGTTTTGATGGGACGTTTAGGTTTATACCCCATTAATAACGCTATTCCTAATAGTTTCTCCTCTTCCTCAGCAGATTGAAGATAATTATAAATGATTTCTGTTTTTTCAGATGTCTTGGTCGTCGCATCAATCCGTTCAAACAATTCTACAAAGTTCATTCTACATCCTCCATTCCATCATTATAAAGGGTTTTTAGAACGGATGCCTCCAGGACATAGTTCTCACTTATCCAACGGGAAAAATTATCTTCATAGCCATGGGTGAGGTAGACCTTTTGGGCTCCAGTGGCTATAACAGCGTCATTGAGTTGTCTCCAGTCGCAGTGATCTGATAATGGAAATCCCTTATCTACGGATCTCCGTCTACGTGCTCCACGTAACTGCATCCAACCGCTACACATCGCCTCCCGATAAGGCTTTAGCTTTCTCAGCCAAGGGCTACCATTTGCTGAGGGTGGCGCTATAATAACTGCTCCCTCTATCTTACTCTTTTCCATGTCGGACCGTAGATGTACGCCCGGAAAGCTATAGCCAATAGTGGCAAGTGCCTCATTTACATTTGCTACGGCGCCATGTAGGTAGATATCGCCTATGGATTGGTCCAGATGTGCTAGTATATTCTGCGCTTTACCCAGCGCGTAACCATACAGAACAGTATTGTACCCATCCTGTGCATTGGATCTCCACCAGTCATTGATTTGCGAGTAAATATTCGAACTTTTAGGAAACTGATAAATTGGTAACCCAAACGTACACTCAGAAATAAAATGGTCGCAAGGCACTAACTCAAATGGTTGGCTAACACCATCGGGTTCGGTTTTATAATCACCAGTAAACACCCACACTTCGCCTCTGTATGACAATCGAATCTGTGATGAGCCGATAATATGGCCCGCAGGATGATAGGAAATTTCTACGCCGTTGATTTCAAATGACTCACCATATTCCACTCCCTGAACAGACTGGTCAATACCTAACCGCAGTTTTAAGATAGGAATGGTATGCTGATGACAGATATAATGCTGCATCCCCCAACGCATGTGATCGCTATGACCATGGGTAATCAATGCGACCTTTACAGGTCGCCAAGGGTCTATATAAAAATTCCCTTGCCTACAATATAAACCATTTTCATTGACAGTAAGTAAGGACATAAGCTAGCAGTGTAATCATTATTCTGTTTCATTATGCTAACAAGCGACGAGCATTATTGTTTAGAACGAAGTGGCTTAAGAGAATTATTAAACAGTATGTATATATGGCTAAAAAGCGCGTTTATGAAGTGCTACAAATTCTTATGAAGCTCTTAACTACTCGAAGAACCTTTACAAAAAATCATTTAAGCAAAAATCTCATTTTTGCTGGTTAAAATAAGTGGTATACCGTCTGTCACAACGATGGTGTGCTCATGTTGCGCCATATATCCCCCCTTATCTCCAACCATAGTCCACAAATCTGACTGCTCGACTGCATAGGATGAGGTCGTGGAAATAAATGTTTCAATGGCAACTACTGCATTCTTCTTGAAACGCCGCTGGTCATATCTATTTTTATAATTAAGTAATTCATCCGGGTCCTCGTGTAGACTATTTCCAATTCCATGCCCTCCTAGATTCTTAATAACCTTAAGCCCTCTTTTACGGGCCTCGGTGTCCATAATATGTCCTACCTCAGCGATTTTCACTCCACCTTTGATATGATTAATTGCTTTACGCAAAATCGCTATAGAGGCGTCGACTAAGGGTTGATGTTTATTAAAATCATTCCCTACTACAAAGGAGGCACCATTGTCAGCCCAAAATCCATTTAACTCGGCAGAAACATCAATATTTATTAAATTACCTTCCGTTATTATCCGAGAATCCGAAGGTACTCCATGGCAAAATTCATTGTCAACACTGATACAGGTACAACCAGGAAAACCATAGGTAAGATACGGTGCAGAACGTGCTCCAAATCCAGATAGAACTTTTGCACCGAAATCATCTAGCTCCTTGGTTGTCATTCCAGGCTTTACATACTCCTTCATTGATTTTAAAGTATACGCAACAGCATCGCTGACACGCTGCATACCGATTAAATCTTCTTCTTTCTTTATTAGCATGGTTTGTATTTATTTCTATTAATGGGTGTTATACTTTACAAAGGTACAGTCAAAACTAAATTGACACTAGTAAAAATCGGACATTTAGAAACTTAGCTTATTTTATTTCGTATTTTTGCAAGTGGATATGCCGATAAATTTTCTGCAAAATATTAAGTCATCTCCACTGGATGCAATAGCTTTAGTGGGTAATGGATTTCTCTCAAGAGACGGGGCTAATACTTCCGCTATCTTAGCTATCCATACCTTTTCTTGTTTGGATCTAAAAGGCAAACAACCAATATTTAATGATGGAATACCATCGCTTATTCTAATGCCCAAGAAGTCGGATACCGCATTATTAAAGATAAATAATGTACCTGTCTTATTTGACTCCGCCTGGCTGTGCTGTGGCACTATTAAAAGAACCTATTGGGAGTTACCTCCCGAGCTGCAGTATATTTTGGTAATTCGTTTTAATCCTGCTTTTTTTTATATTTTTTTCAATATATCGCCAGCTGTCTTTGCTTCAAAACCCATTTGTAATCTAAAAGACCTGGCGGCGGATAAGTGGATGAAACTATTCGATCTCATTTATAATAAAGAGACTGTAGAAAGTCGGATTTCTTTCATCGAGAAGATTTTTTCTCCCACTCGCATTGATGACACCCGACGCAACAATTTTCCGCAACTCGTAAGCGCAGCACTTGAGCTGATAGATATGAAACAGGGAAATACAACTGTAAATAGTGTACTCCAACAGATAGGTATACCTGATAATCCAAAATGGCTTCACCGTAACTTTGTAAAATACATGGGAATATCTCCTAAAAGGTATATTGCTCTCCAACGTTTCATCTATGCTTATGAGCGATGCCAAACAAATAATGTAAGAGACTATTTTGGTACAGCACTACATTCAGGATATTACGATTATAATCACTATCTCAAAGATTTCAAACAGTATATCGGGGTCTCTCCCACTCAGCATACATGGGAGTAAATGTGGAACGGTAGGATATAGGGCCAAAAGTAAATCCGGACTTTTTTCCTAACTTTACGATAAATAAAATGTTTACCATGGATAGAAGATATTGCAGCATATTGCTAATGGGTGCCATAATAGGCACTACCGCTTGTCAAAGTAATAACAAACAGGCTTCGGACAATCAATCGACTTCGATTGAGCATACTGTTGGCGCTGATGAAGCCAATATAGTTCTTGATTCGTTGAAGGATGATAAAGGAAATATATTGAACATGAAATTTGATAATGCTGCTGGGACAGCAACGTTCGTCTTTCATAAGGACACGATACTCCTAACACAGGATACTACCGCTTCGGGCGTCCAATATAGCAATGAGAACTATACATTTACGGAGCACCAGGCAGAAGCCATACTCACAAAAAATGGCACTGTAGTATTCTTCAAGAGTAAATAAAGATTGGACTATCGTATAAAGACTGTAAAAAATGGACCAAGAACTTATCGAGAAAATACACGGTAAAGAACATTATTACGAAAATATTGAAGCGCTGGAAAGTCACCTCGATCGTTTCTTCGAAAGTGATGAGATCAGTGTATTCCATGAAATGGTGTCGCTGGACTTCCATTTGGATGTCTATTTTATACAACCAAAAGATAGAGAATATAATCTGCTTATTACCTCAGGCATGAGTCTACTGGAAATGCAGGTTCCTGACAGTATTGAAAACAAGGAAGACTATGCCTTTGCCGAGCTGATGCTACTGCTTCCCAAAGACTTAAAGTTTGGAAAAGTCTTTCCCAATGAAAGCAAAAATGACTGGATAATAGGAATGATGAAAGATATGGCCAGATTTCCGCATCATCGGGATACTTTTTTGACAGAAGGCCACACGCTACAAGCATGGTACGATATCGCTGAACCCTATGACGAATCCACCTCTTTTACCAGCTGCCTACTCCTCCCTTCGGCTACTTTTGACGAAGATTTTATGGAAATAAAAAGTGGCGATCGGATCATTAATATCTATAGTCTGTTTCCGCTATACAAAAGCGAACTAGAGTATAAGATACAGCATGGGTATGGTAAACTGTTCGATTTATTGGTCGAAGCCGATGTAGAAGAAATACTGGATAATGAGCGTCCAAATATTGTCGAATAGGATATTCAGCAACTGCTATGGAACAGAATAAACTAACATATATTAAATATACGGCAACGGATTTTAGTGCTTTCGAGACTTTGGTCTTTGATGACGATATCATGCGGTACATTTCGGGCAAAGCACTCTCAATGGAACAAGCAAAGAACAAGTTCAAATCTATTTTGACCATCAATGGTCACGAAGAAAACTTGGGATATTTTAAAGTCTATGATGCGAACGATAATCTTTTGGGAGATTGTAAATTAGAGCGTTGTAAACAAGATACGTCCAAACTCGAAATAGGCTACATTCTTAAGAAACGTTACTGGGGGCAAGGATATGGCACACAGTTCTGTACGGCAATGCTAACCTTAGCAAATGATTTTTATCCGAACCGAGATATCATTGGAATCATAGATCCCGACAATATAGCATCGAAAAAGCTTCTGGAAAAATTTGGTTTTGAGCGTTTTTTTATCGGTATAGAAGATGAACTACCTACCGAAAAACTAATCCTGAAACGATCTACAGTAAACGAGATAGAAAAGTAATGCTTTAAGTCAGGAGAATTGAACGTATAGACTGTTTCGCAAAATTGATAAATGCAAGCACCTCCTTCGGATCCAGCGTCAATTCCCCCTTCTCTCCTATTAAGTACTGTTGTCTAGCCTGAGCAACCAATGACTGATAGGCTCTTGGAAGGTGACTGATCAGCCAACTGGATGCATCTTCCTTAGAAGCAATTTCTCCCGCCGATGCACTAAACCAGATACGGGCTATCGTGAGGATAACGTTTCTTTCGTCGCCCAGCCAATCCTCTTCTGTATTCCATATGTCCAAGGTGCTTTTGAGAGTACGTAAGAAATCTCCTTCTGGTACAGGTTCAAAAAACAGAGAAGCATCTGGCCCCACAATAGGAACACTCACTGTCCTAAGTTTCTTGATCAGTATACATAAATCTATATCTGTAAGAGCTGGTTCAACAACACCCGCCAATATATCTTCCCTCAACCACTCACCGAATTGCATTTGCCGTCTCGGCGGATATTTCCAAGGTACAACATCCTGATAATTGACTACAGTAACTTCCAATGCGCGTGTACTAGACTCGGCACCTGGAATTGCGGAGTAAGCTAAAAGGGCCTGCATAAGTTCAAGACGTACGTCATCGGTCATCGGTCTGTCTATAGTCACAAACAGATCAATATCACTATACGGCTTCAAACCTCCCTCTACAGCCGATCCATACAGATGAATAGCCATTAAGGAATCTTCAAGATAGTTCTTGATCAGTGAACACGCTTTGACAAGCTGTTCGCTATCAAACAAACTCATATTTAAATCACTAAGCTGCCGGTATAAATGCATTAATTAAGAAATAAGTTCATTTTAAAAATGATAGGGATATATCATCTGTTGGCTAATATAATGATTAAAACTCTGATTCTACACCGATAGGATACAGACCTGCGCAATTGTATTGTGTGTAAAGGCGAATTTATGTAGGTTTGATAAAGAATAACTTGCCATTTGCCAAGTTTTCCTATTCCTGACTTCGTTAAATTTGCTTCTAAGGAACTTATTCATAAACAATAAAGAATATGGCAAATATAGAACTGGTGAATTACATAAAAGCACCTATTTCAACCGTATATCAGACACTCACGACTAGGGAGGGACTCGCTCAAATATGGACTAAAAGATTGAATGTCAAACCACAGGTAGGCTTTATAAATGAATTCGACTTTAATGAACCTGAGCTCACTAAAATGAAAATTTTGGAACTGGAGGAGAATAAGAAAATCGTATGGGAATGTATCGAGTCAGACAAAGAATGGGTAGGAACGACGATTTCTTTCGAGCTATCAGAGCGGAATAACAAAGTCGCAGTACTATTAACACATGCTGACTGGCGAGCAATCACTGAATACTATAAATGGTGCAACTACAATTGGGCTATGTTTCTCCAACGACTGGGAAACTACTGCGAACACAGTTCGATCAACCAATAACTTCGTCATGGATAAAAACTTCTCCAATTAATTCTTCATCGGAATTATTGGCCAAAGCATCATCTATCAGTAAAAAGTGTTTTCCCACCAATGGCCCGGATATTTTAGCGATTTCCTCTGTGTCTAATTCAAAAAAACGAGTGACATCCACATAGTCTGGAATCCATGTGGGGTTTACATCAGAAAGATAAGAAGTGGAACGAAGAATATTGTACCCTCTATCTTTCAGTGCCACTAACACACTAAAATTCAACTTCATGAAACCTATCATACGCTTTCAATTATTATAATGTACACAGGGTTTAAACTCCTTTACGCTCTAAATTATAGCTGAGAATTTCTCCGCTGTTTATACCTTAAATCATTTTTTCAAAGTAGAACAGCGCAACACTAAAAATGTTCAAAGATTGAATATTTATCTCTTGTTTAAGTAGGTAATTAGGTGTGCGATAGAACGCAAACGAGCAGTGCTCCCTGAGAAGAGGGAGCACTGGCTAGCATTAATGCACTAAAATCTTTAGGTAGCTAAGTAGTGGAAATACTACGGTCGCCCGAATTATTATTAAAACGAACGTTACCACCTGTAGGTAATGGCATTTATATTCATTCCGGCACCCACCGAAGCAAACATAATCAGGTCGCCACTATTCAAGACGAATGAACCGATTTCTTTATTTAGAACTTGATGAAGCAATGTAGGAACGGTTGCTACAGAACTATTTCCCATATAAGAAATATTCATAGGCATGACATGCGCTGGTAGTTCAACTACATTGTACAACTCAAAAAATCTTTTAACAATTGCCTCATCCATTTTATCATTTGCTTGATGGAGAAAAATCATTTTGAGGTCCTTGATATGCTCTCCACTCCGATCAAAGCATTCTTTCATTGCTTGAGGTACATATTTGAGTGCATATTCATAAACTTTGCGGCCTTTCATCTTGATGAAGCGCGCTTCCTTCTCTTCTCCACTGTTCTCTCCTGCAGAGCTGATATAATCCAGTTCAAGTCCTGTATCGGATCTTGCTGCTGTATTGATGATACCAGATATTCCCTCAGTACTGGCTTGTACAATACACGCTCCGGCTCCATCCGAAAAAATCATGCTATCTCTATCGGAAGCATCTAATACCCGTGAAAGGGTCTCTGCTCCAATCACCAAACATACGCGGGCGTCACCACATCGAATAGCCATATCGGCCTGAATCAGTCCTTGTACCCAACCTGGACAGCCAAAGATGATATCGTAAGGTATACATGAAGTACTCTGAATACCCAATTTGTTCTTAATCCTTGATGCTACAGAAGGAACCATATCGCGAGGAGCACCAGGATATTTCATCTCGCCATAATTATGGGCTACTATAATCAGATCTATAGATTCCCTATCAATTTCCGAAATTCGTATAGCCTCTTCAGCCGCAAATGTCCCCATATCGGAAGCTGCTATTCCTAAGGGCGCATATCTTCGCTGCTCAATTCCAGTAATAGCTTTAAACTTACGGATTATAGTCTCCGTAGGTTGTTCTATTTTGTTCTGGTCATCTGTAAAGAAGTTACTGCTTAAAAAATGTTGATTATCAACTATTTCTGTCGGAATATATGCTCCTGTAGCAATTATCTTTGATCGAATCATTTCTATAACTATTTAATCTTTGAAAATAATTCTTCTCAAAGCCTCTAAAAATTTGAATTTAATAAAAACTAACGGTATTCATTTGCAATAATACAAAAAAAAGAACTATATAAATAGAAAAAGCCGTTCGTATAAGGAACGGCTTTTACAATATATGCAAGAAAAATATTTAAATCAACTTAACATTTACTGCGTTGGGACCTTTTTTCCCATCCTGGATGTCAAAAGATACGTGATCATTTTCGCGTATATTTTGTGTGAGGCCTGATACGTGTACAAATACCTCATTTCCTCCATCATTTGGAGTAATAAATCCGAAACCTTTAGTTTCGTTAAAAAATTTTACAATGCCTTCGTTCATGGCCAATTTAAAAAAATAAAAAAATAATTAATTATGTAAATATAGAATAAAAAACTCATTCTTACTCAAAATAAATAATACGTGTCTTGCCGATGACACACAAAAGCCACTGATGAACAAGGAGAATCGTTCTAAATCAAACGGAAATAACGACAAAACCTTCCAGGTTCTACTTCCTCGTATTCTCTTAGGCTTCCTCTATCCAAAGCAATGAAGGATGATTTAAAGGCGGTTTATACATCAACACTTTTCACGTAACTTTTTCAAAGTTCACCATATGCTATTAATATAGCAGTCTACATCGAAAAGCATTTAGCCCAATTTGAAATCTATCCAGAATACCAAAATTTTGTATTTTTACAATTCCAGGAATAGCCCATTGGCTAAAAAACAGACTTTCAATAGAAGAAAAATGAATAGAGATCAAACGCTACATCGCCTAAAAAACGTACTTACCATTATACTTATTATCCTCGTTACAGGTTCCATAAGTTTTGCCCAAAAAAGTAATACAACAGCTATCGATGTAGCATCGCTATCTGTTATACTCGAAAAGAATAAACATTACTATAAGGAAGGGGTAGTTGCTGATTATATACCCGAATTAGGTAAGGTAAACCCTGCCGCCATAGCTTTCGCTATTGTAGATAGCAATGGTAAACTAATCAGTGTAGGTGACCGTGATCATAAATTTACTATGCAGAGTGTTTCCAAAATCATTGCTCTAATGCTGGCCGTGATGGAAAATGGTGAAAAATCGGTTTTTGAAAAAATCGGGTATTATGGTACAGATCGCCCATTCAATCATTTTGCAAATCTAGAGACCATGGGCAAACCATTAAATCCGATGATGAATGCCGGGGCTATTCTTACGACCAGTATGATCTCAGGGCAGGAAGATAAGCCTTTTATCAAGATTCTAGAAATGATCCGCTATATCACGAATAATCCATCGATTACCTATAGTCAAGCGGTATACCAATCTGAAAAAGAAACGGGTCATCGTAATCGGGGAATGTTCTACCTCATAAAAAATACCGGAGCCATTACTGGATCCGAAGATCAACTGAACAATTATTTTAGACAATGCTCGATTGAGCTTACCACAGAAGATCTCGCCAAAATTGGTTACTTTTTTGCAAACGAATGTAGACGTTATGACGGGGACAATAGATATGAAAACAAAAGCCTAGCAAAACTGATCCTATCGCAGATGTTGATCGCAGGCATGTATGAATTCAGTGGAGAATATGCACGTACCGTCGGGCTGCCGAGCAAATCGGGAGTTGGCGGAGGTATAGTCGTCAGCGTACCCCATTGTATGGGAATCGGTGTTTTCAGCCCAGCCTTAGACAATCACGGCAACTCACTAGCAGGCTATCATATGATTTTGGATCTCGCTAATGAATATGGCTTGAGTATCTTCTAAAAGAAGTAAGGCCCTTGATTGCACAAGGAGCCTTGATGTATTCTCTTGACTACCTAGACACTATAGATTGGCTTATCTCCATTTCTAAAACAGAAACCTTCTTGACCAGATAGGCCTTTTCGGCATTCAAGATTCTATTGGCCTCTTCCAGTTCCTGTATTTTTTTATATATCTCAGCCACAAGAAGGCTCTCGTCCTTAGCATTTCGTTGATCTAAGAAATCATCAGCTCTATGCAAACCTGTCTCAACCTCCGATCGATATTCTTTAATCCAGTTTATAATGCTGATTTCATTACGAATACCGTACTTGGTCATAGCCTCTTCCAAAAAGAGCTCTCCAGAAAGAATGGCATACACTATTTCCAGTTTCACTTCCTTACTTACCCTATTTCTTTTCTTCACTCCAGTCGCTTCCATTATTTCTTTTTTAGTGGCAACAATCATAATCTATCGACAAATTAAACAGAACTATTCCACACTTGGAGAACGCAAAAACTGTCTCAATTCCACAAAGAAGAATTAGGTCATGAATAGGCTTTAGAACACGGCTTTAAAAGCTTTAATTTTCGACAAAAGGAAAATGTTTCTTACTATAGGAATAGACTTTCTATGAAGATTTATCCTCCAGCTCTTTTTTTATGAAATGGACATAAGCCGAAGGGGGCGTCCCCGTCACTAGTTTGAAGGCTGTCGAAAACTTACTGAGCGAAGTAAAACCACACATATCAGCTAGATAAGACAGCTTATAACCGAGTAATTCTGGGCATTTATGTAATTGGTCGATTATATACTCGATACGCTTGTTCTGTATATACTCATAAAAATCTTTTCCCCTATAACGTTGAATAATATAGGTCACATAACGTGGATTTGTTCCCATATTGCTGGCCAGCTGATTGAGTGTAATGCTCTTTTCGAGGTAAAAATGCTCTTTATCCAGTTTATCTAGCTGCTCGCATAGTCTCCGCTCAGTATCCTTAGAAATATTAATATCTTTCACTTTGAGAGCGACAGATTGCCCCTCCTCATCGATACGCTTTGCTATATCAACTGTCGGAGAGGACATACCAGTCTTCAAGCTTTCTGCTCCAAGAACTGTTTCCCCTGCAGCATCGACATACCTTGAGATCGCAGGTGTGCACCGCAGCTTGTACATATTTTTACGACGATAGATACATAACAGGGCGAATGTAGTCGCCACAAGCACGAAGAGTATACCCGCAATAGCATAAATATACCTGATTCTATATTCCTGCTTCGTCGAATGGAGTCGGATAATCATTTCGTCTGACAACTGTTTCGCGACTTTATCTCTTTTAGCTTTTATTTCACTGGCCTTCACTCTATGTCCTGCCGATTTACCCAAATTTCCGATCTTGTCATAATATTTGGCCCAACTAGTGTAAGTAAGCATTGTTAACTCTTCTACTTCGCCAGAAGTAAGATAAGGTGTAATTTTGTCCAAATATTCTTTTGCTTTTACTATCTGGTTTTCCGCTAGAGCAACTTCGGCCTGCATTCTATAGATATAAGGTTTGAGGTTACTCTCGACTTCTCCAATCTTATCTAAAGAGCGATTAAAAAAAATACCTGCTTCGCTAAAATTGCCCAGATGAAATTCGCAGACTCCCATCAGCTGGTCATTTGTTGCTTTTATCAATAGGGCGCCCTTATTCTCCTTGCCGTCCATATCAATAGACGTGGTTGCTTTTTTAGCATACTGCCGAGCCTCTTCATATCGGCCCTGCTCTAGACTATGAAAAACTCGTTCATGAAGAATGTTGACCTGTGTAAGGTTTTGCATTTTTTTGTCATCCTGGCTTTCATTTGCACGCGCTGCCTTTTCCAAATACCCCATCGATACTCCAAACAATCCAATCTGCCGAAAAGCTGTCGCTAGAAAGCCAGCTGTATTACTTTGCCAAGAAAAGTTCATTGTAGAATTAGCGATCGTATCGGCTTTCATCCCGTTGTAAATGCTCGTCCGTATATCACCTTGATTCTCGAAGATCTTAGCCAGTAGCATTAATGATTTAATCTTTTGTTCATCGGTACTTGCGACATTATACAGGGAATCTGCAGCCCTGTGGGCCGCGTGTATATCGGTAGCGACAAGGGACACAATAACTTCAACATATCGCTTATGGAACGAATCTCCACCGGTCATGCCCTGACCATAAACAGATGACAGTAATACTGTCAATCCTAATAGGAAACAACAAATTAACTTCATACTTACTTGCTAACGCTTCTTTTTCTATCAACTGAATGAACAGAATTCTTGAAAATCCTTTTGGATACTACCAAAAGAACAGCGTGACAGTAACGAGTAATCCAATTGTAAATGCTATCAAAACAAGCATGTGGGTATTCCAACCTTTTTTCCTGACCGACTCCTCTCTCCTACCTGTACCATGAAATGTATTAAAATCATGAAAGGCGCGAAGATTGTTGGAGTCTACCACAACACCGATTGTTTTTTCCAATTCTCTCTGGAGATGTAACAGAGCCAACTGAGAAGACAGATAAGCCACTTGATCGTCTGTTTCATTCTTAAGTTCTAAAAACTCCTCAAGTGCTTTGTCCAAATCTTCGGAGAGTGCCAATTCTCTATCCGGACAATGCTTATCGATCGAACACTTTAGCCTACCTTCCAATTCCGTCAAGGTAGACAGTATTTCTTTTGGATTATAAGATACTGAATTCATACGTAGATATTTAGCATCATTAGCTGGCAAAAATGATGCAACCTGCGCTAAATATCCGCAATTCTATTCATTAAAAAAATTATTAAACCACTATTACGATTAAAAATTTAATACTCAAGGCAATAAAATCCCTATGGAAAAGCCTATTTATTGTCGTGTATACTTTTACTGAAGTCTTCGTCCATATAGTATCCTTTATTGCTTGCATCACCATCCACAAACTCTTTGAATCCTCCCTGTCCTTTGATATCGTCCGAATAAAGCTCTTCGTAATCTTTGGTATACATCGCATTGGGCACCACATTGATATCAAATACCAACTCCTTGTAAAGAGCATCCTCAAAATTTCCATAGAGAGTGATATAGTGTTTGACGTAGCCGATATTCTTAGCGCTATTGTAACTTAGGGTTAGTAGACGCTCTTTACCAGGAGGAACAGTAAAAGCTCCCGCTCCCTCATCAACCTTCAGGCATCCACATGAAGTGATAATATCGGTAATCATTAACGGATTCTTGCCGACATTCTTCAATCTGAAGGAGAGATCTTTTTGCTGCCCTGCCAAAATGGGATAATAATGACGTTCGTTGTCCTCGACCTCCATCGTGGTCTTACGCTTGGAAAGGTCTACACAAGAAGTGAAAATGAAAATCACTCCAACAATAAAACAATAACTAATATAACTGTACTTCATCACACGCTATTACTGAATTTTTCAACTCTTTACTTTTATAAATCTTTATTTCTAGATCTGTATGATCTGACAAATCAACATCCTTTTTTAAAGTTGCTATATCCTGCAACAGTACAAAATCTGAAGAGGTAAACTCCATGATCTTTATCCCTCCATTCCATAGCTCGACCCGGTCGGGCACATACATACGATGTCTGGGATTCAACAGAAACCGCATCTCCAACCTTACAGGTCCTTGCCTTTTATTAAGATTATGGCCTATAGCCCTAATATCTTCTCCTGCCAAAAGCCAACCTTGATTAAAGTCTGAAACAAAACCTAATTTATTATCGCTCAGCAAATGCGCTTCGTCCAACAGTTCTCCGGAAGATATTCCACTCGCCTTACTTATCTTAAATTTATTGACTGGTATTACGCTGCTTTTCAATTGCTCCCATTCCCTGAGGTATAGGTTTATACTCCCCTTCTCTTCTTTATAGTTCGTTATCCCTTCTTTTTGGGATTCGCGCAACCTACGTATAAAGAGGTCATTCCGATTAGAAAACCGGCACATATCATTCTCAATCTCCAAAAATCCATTAGCTAGATTCCCCTGATGGTAGTCTAGCTGTAACTTGGTATAGCTCAAGACATCTATCAACCTCTTAATTCGGTAGCGTTCTTCTCCACTTAGCTGAGGTTCTAATAACACAAGATCTGCGTAGAATTTATTGAACCGATCTGCATCTAGGCCGTATTTCATTAACTGACGAAATGAACTATATATGGCTATATCGCTATTGTTATGATCCAGCCTGTCCTCTATCTCCAAAAGATAACTGGTCAATAGATCTGCCGAAACGGGGTAGAACCGTTGATGGTATCTCTTCACCAAATCGGATACGGACAAAGAAGGATCAATCATAACCGCACTCAGCACATAGGTTTTGATATCGTCAAACGGTGAATAATCGTAACCGCTTCCATTAAGAAATAATCCATCGACCCCCATTTTCTTAAAGTAGGCTAACTGTCGCTGTACCCGACGCAACACGGGGAAAGGCGTGATGTAATCATCGAAATTGGATATATAGTCCCATAGATAAATATGGGAAGTTTGTGCCTTCCAAGACTGCAACAACGTGGTAAACTCCCTTACCGAAGGTGTCTCCATTTTCAGTTGAGGTGATTTTGGAAGATCTATCGTGCTCAGAAGCACTCCGGCACGTTCGGCCAATCTAATCTTGGGAGCTTCGCGGGTCGTACGATAAGCCGTAGTATAAAAATAATCCAGCGGAAACTCCTTGGTTAGTCTATTTAAGAGCACTACAATTGCCGCTGTGGCGCTCTTTGCAGTATTCCCTAGCTTTCGACAAGATGCACAAGTGCACACTTTGTCATTGTCGTTTGGCGCAATCATAAACCACCTGGCATCACGAGGCCCTCGCCCATACTCTTCAAGGACAAATGCTTTGATGGCCTGATAGGTCTTTTCTGAGGAGAAACAATATTGTTCGGAATCCCGTCTCCCATCTACCAAAGCCATCGCCTCAGTTTCAATGCCTTCTACAAATACCTTTCTTAGATTATGTCCCCATAATCCCCAGTCTCGATCTACATTGTGTGTTAAAAGAATTCCGGATAGATCCTGATTCAGATTAGGCTGTAAGTGTGGATCCCTGTATCTGAATGCAAAATCTACTTTACCAGTTTTAAAATCTATATAACTAGGCGGGATATCAGCAATATCCAAGCGATGATAGTCGCCCAGTCGGTCGATCAACATATAAGATAACCAACGTAGTACTGCCCGATTTCTTCCGAATAGTGATAAGCGCCCTTCTTCATTGATTATTTCGTAATCGCTTTCCAGATCTTCCACAATCTCAACGTAGACAATCCCACCCCTAAATCCTTCGAGATTAGTATCAGAGCGCTGGATACGGAACTTAGACCTGTCTGTATTTCGTTTATCCAGGTGCCCAAATAAGTAATCTGCTGCCTGTGCACTCTCTTTATCTCCATTTGAAAGGATCAATAGCTGTGAGGTAGCAAAATCAAAAGTAGCAGCTTTACAGCTCGAAGATAAGAGAGAAAACATCCCCCATAGCCACACAAACCTCTTAAAACGACACATTCAGCTGAAAATATAGGTTATAGAGATTTCTATAGTTTGCAGTAACGACAGTTTTTTCAGTCTGGAAATTATACCATGTTCCCATAACACTAGCTCCTATATTTTTGGTTATAGAACGTCCTATTCCTGCTCCCACCATCGCATTAAATACGTTGAAACTGTTATAGAATTGGGTATTCAGGAGGTCAATATCCGGTGAATTACCTATACTCCCTATCGCCAATAGGTAGTTTTTGGGGTTATTCATAAAGTATTGGGCTTTTCCTCCCAAACTGTATAGATAAATACTTTCGCCTTTATTCTCTAGTAGAAAATTACTCCATTTTGCAGATAACCTAAAATCGTCAATATCCTTGGAAACGCCCAGATTTAGATTGAACAGATTCTCTCCTGTAAATAACCTTCTGTAACCTAGGCCCCCTTCTGCTTCCCACGTAGGTTTGAAGCTATAAAGTGCGGCAGCATTTACAGTCAGTTTGGCAAAGAACTTATTTGCCAGCGCAAGGTCAAAACGCGTGGACAGCTTTTCTGTCCAAGGAGCGGACCATTCAACCTGTCCCTGTACACCTTTCCCTTCTTCCCTACCAGCATAATTTAATCGTCCTATATAAGCTGCTCCATTATGTAACAGACGGCTGTACTCTACCGTCGAAATCGATGTAATCGCATAGTCATCTCCATAACGGGCGCGAACATGGGAAATTCCGACATTATTCCGATAAGACTTTTGGCCGAGATAATCGAGATGACTCTTAAAATCGGCAAACTCTAACAGAGAAGGTTCATAAAACTGTTGGTAGCGATATGCTGAATCATATTGTTTCAAGCCTTCGTAAGCCAATCCCTTCATATACTTGAGTGTCTTATTGTCTTCCTTATAAGACAAAGCTGTATCAATCACCGTCAATGCCTGGAGATGCTCCTTCTGTTTTAATAACTGACTCGCATATTCTTCGGTCGTATGGCTAAATGTATTGATCAGAGGTTCATGATAAGGATTCAATTGCACCTCCCTATGTAACAAAGCCCAGGAGTCGGGTCGCTTCTCTGCATTATGATTCATCGCTTCAGCAAGTTTAATCTTAAAAGCGATATCATCTCCATAACGGTCTTCCGCAATCTGAGCATAACGTAGCATAGCAGCTTTGTCTTTTACCTGATAGCAGATATTGATCATATACAACAACGCCTCTTGATTCTTATCATCCACAGTCAACCAGCGGTCGCATAGCTGCCGTGCTTCAGCCAACTGATACCGTTCTTTTAAACTCTTGACCCAAGGTTGCACCATCTCACTGTAGCCACTCATAAGGCGATCCCTATCTTGCTGAGAAGCGGCTCCTAAGACCTGCTCATATATACTTAGCGCATACTCATAACGTCCGCCTTTATTATACAGATCGGACTTCTTCAGTAACAGATCCATATTCCCAGGCTTATCCAACAACATATCGTCCAATATCATGATTGCTTCCTGATAGCGCTTTTCGGTTACATACGCATTATAAAGACCATTCTGGGCTATGGCTATAGATTCCTCACCTCCGTGCTGTATAATGTCTTTCCAGTCGCTGATAGCGTTGTCTATTTTTCCATCTAGCATATTGGCCTTTGCCTGTTGCAATGTCACGGCTACATACGAATCTCTCAGTTCAACATCGGCTGGATATTTGATAAAATACGTTCTCGTCAATGCGGCTACCTTTTCCTCGTTGCCCATCCGCTTATAGGCCATCAGCTCTTTCATATCAAGCTCTTTGCTTACTCCAACACTATGTCTATGTTTATGTAATGCCGCAATCGCTTCCTCGTATTGCTCCTTAGCTATTCGATCATTAAAAACATAATCGAAAGCTTCCTTATTACTCGGTGAGCCTTCAAATATTTTACCATACAAACTCGCTGGATCATTGTTTTTCGCATTTCGAGCTGCCTCCAGCAAAAAGTAATTATACTGTGAACGCAAACTACCGCCACCTCTTTTCATCTGAAGCTCTAAAAAAGATAGAATTTCTGGATAACGCTGCTGGTGTTCCAAAATTGCAATTTTCTTCTGCACGAATCCCCCATTGCCGGGAAATTCATTTAATGCCCTTTCGGTATAAACGAGTGCATTATTATAATCTCCCGCCTTTATATAATTATCGATAACAGCAAAGTAACTATCCTGCTGCCGAGGTTGTTCGTCAATACGCTTTTTGGAGACCTCTATAGTCTCATCAATACGCCCCGCTTTAGCAACGGCTACTGCACGTTGTTCTTGAACATAGGCCTGATCGCCTTTCAACTCACTGTCTTCCGGATAGATCTGGGAGATACGCTTCAATAGGCGATCCGCTTCTACGTGATTACCCATCGTTCTATATAGCTCTATTTTCTTACGCCACAAGCCTTTCCAATAGGGATTTACTTCTAGGAGCTCATTGATATAACATATTGCACTAGAATAGCGCTGTGTTTCGGTTTCTACCGTAACTAGCATATGCTTAGATTCTACATTTGCCGGAGCATATTCTAATGACTTGACCAACTCGTACCGAGCTTTGTCATATTGTTGCCTATGGGTGTAATATTTACCGACCAACATACGCATGTCTGAGTCTTTAGGATTTTTCTTGAGATTTGCCTCTGCTTTATTCTTTCCCTCTTCCCATTTCCCTTTGCTATAGAGGTCATTGATTTCTTTGGCTTCCTCATTACGCTCTATTGTAGTACCTGCACGCTGCGCCTGCACGGGTTGATAGTAAGATAGCGTCCCAAAGAAGACAACTAGTATTTTGGCGTATTTAAATTTCTTAAGCATTATTATGTACGGTATTAGCATTTTTCGACGGAGAGAATCCCTGTCTTGTCATTTGTCCCCATTTGAAATTCTTACGGGTCAAGTATTGAACGTATCCCCTTAGCGTGAATATTACGACGAGAGGGTGATATAAGATAGCCTCAAACGCTGAAAACAAGACCAGCTTGAGGTATTCCCAAAAGTTTTTGTAAAGCTTGCCCAGAACTAAATCATAGGATACTGTGACAATCGATACAGATAGCCCAATCAAATAGGCATAAGCAATCATCATCCAGAATGTATCAAAATTTACCTGATTCGTAAATAGGAGAAACAAAAGAAAGAGGAATCCCGTGAATTCAATAATTGGAGCAAGAAACTCAAAGAAAACAATATAAGGCATCACAAGAAACCCCAATCGACCATAGTCCTTATTGAGAAAGAACTTTCTATGATCAATAATGAACTGAAGCATCCCTCTCCCCCAACGTGTGCGCTGTCTATTCAGCACTTTTATATTGGGAGGTCCCTCCGTCCAGCAAAGACTGTACGGACATTGTACGATACGGTACGCTTTCTTGTTCTCACGCATATATGCCACCATGCGAACAGTCATATCCATATCTTCAGCATGTGAAGCAGAGTCAAAACCTCCGGCAGCCACCACCACATTCCGGTCAAATAATCCAAATCCTCCCGAGACGTTAGGAATTGCATTCACCATGGACCAACCCATCTTTGCTACAAGATAAGAACGCAAGTACTCGGTTTCTTGGAAAAGGGGAATCAACCGGTTAGGAGGTTTTACACGTGTAATACGCCCCTTGTCGATGGTACAACCATTTACCATACGCATGGTAGCTCCTACAGCAATTACATGTTTGTCTGAATCCAGAACAGGGAGAATAATTTTACTCAATGTATCCTCAGCAAGAATACAGTCCACATCTGTATTGATGAAATAATCATATTGGGCAATATTCACTCCGGCATTCATTGCATCAGCCTTTGTTCCACCGTTTTCCTTATCTACCACTTTCAATTTGCTGTACGCCGGATTTTTTGAACGAAAGATTCGATGTACAGGTCTACAGTACACCTTATACGCATAGTAATAAGGCATCTCCTCTAATTCAAATTCCTCTATCAGAATATCTAATGTCTTATCCTTACTTCCGTCATTGACAATGATAACCTCAAAAGTCGGATAGTCTAGGTTCAGTAATGAATTCACACTATCGTAGATAATTACCTCCTCATTGAATGCAGGAGCAACGATAGATATACCTGGAGCCTCCTCAGGAAAATCTTTGAGATAACTCTCTTCTCTTTCTGTATACCTATACCTGTAGCGTAGGGTATTATAATAACTCATAATCATCAGCCCTAAATAGAAAAGAGCTAGAGCAGTAGCATAAAAATAAATCAGGTACGTAAAAAAATAAATCATTGATGTGCAATTATTTAGACGGGTAAGACTACGGCTTCGGAAAACACTTGATTCAGCAGCGTATTTTCATTTTCATTAGACTGGACATGTGCTTCTTGCTGCAGCCGCAACAACTCCTGATTACCCTGTTCGCCATGATTTTTAATTGCTCGGGCAATGACTAGCTTCGAGTTTACATCTTCGGTGGAACGATAAGCTTCTACTAGAAACCGTAAACTCTCCCCTCCCTGCAAATGTCCCATTGTGGTGATTATTGATTCTCTTACGATATTTGTCTCAAGATGGAATCTATCTATTAGAACCGAAGTACACTCAATATATTCGAGTGCACCCAAAGTCAATATAATCTGCGCTCTTACATCTCTGTTTTCCTGTCTATCCAACATCCCCATTAATGTTGGCGCAGCCTCATATTGTTTAAAAAAACCTATTTCTCGTAAAATAAAAACAATGTAATTCGGATTTTTCGAATTATTGATCCAGCGCAACAGATTCGGAAGACGCCCTTCCTTAGATCGCTTAACGAGTGTCGAATGTAGACGCAGTTTGTCCAACTGAGTAAAGGCCTCGTCAAAATTCTCTTCCATAAATCGAAATGGATTATAACTATCCTGACTCGTATGTAGGTCACGCGCAGTTTTCCGTAAGTGCTTATTTTTATGGAAGGTAGACTTGGAGAGAACACCACTATTGACACCATTATCCATCGCACCGACTATCTGTAAAGCTTCCTTACGCTTCTCTGGACCAGATGTACGGATTCGTTTCTCCCAAAATCCCATAAGACGTAAAGCTTCTATACAGTTCTTGTAGTTAATTTCATTCAATTCTCCTTTCTTATAAACTGAATTCTTAACAGTAAGCACTACGTCGGTCAATACATCAGCCTTCCACCGCTTAGCTTTACTTGTATCATACTGTAGTAATTCTTGGATTTCATCGACTTCATAATTTATTTTATTCTGCATGACGAATGTCAACTTCTCCTCAAAGTGATCCTTTGTATTTTTTTTGGTTTCGTCTTTTCGGTTTATTCTATAGCCAATATATAGCAATCGAAATACACCAAGCAAAGTGATTGCAGCAAGTACCATCACCATCACTACAGTGATGCGGATAATCAATGGGTATCCATTGTACAATGAGCTCAGGTAGCTCAAATAATACAAGTAGTAATCGTAATACATAACGTCTGTCTTTACTATTTTTAATATTTTGTTCTTAGATTAGTAAACACTACTTTCTGGCAGCAACCTTGCATGTTTATGCATGTTTAAAACAATTTGCTCCCCACAAAATAATGATTAACAAAGTTTGCAATTGCTGTAAACAATAGCGTCTCAAAAGCCTACAGCTCCAAGTGGACATCCTGTACAACTAAGCAAAAAAAACAAAATAAGACACCTCCACAAAAACAATAAACATCTGAAAAACAGAAAATTAACAAAACAACGAGTATCTCATAAAAACAAATATGAAAATTGTTTTTTTTCGCTAAAAGGAAAATGTTTCTTTCTTAGATATGGCACTTTATGGGATAAAATAAGACGATAAAAAAGAAGTTTTCAATTGGTGTGGACAGAAAGCCACAAGTGCATTTTATAGCGGAAAGGATAAATGCATCTGGACAAATATGGACGGAACAAAAATACGATAAAGGCATAAAAATTTTAGCTATTGCAATACTTAGACCTATGATTCACGATAATAGGGAATAACAAAGCTATACTATCACAGCAATTAAAATGACCTCATATACTAGCCCAGGAAAGACTAATATTTAATCTCGTAGCTATAATGTAGACAGGAAGGGAATTAATAATAGGACGTTTTTAAACTCAATTCAATGGCTCTTCATAGTCCAAACGGTATTGATGAGGGGAACAACCAAATTCAGCTTGAAAATTTCTATAAAAAGAGGCGCGGGAATTAAAACCACAGACCATAGACAGATCTTCTATCGTATACATCAATTCTTCACTTTTAAGCTGTCGTATAGCGTAATTTAGACGCAACTGATTGACAAATGCATTAAAACCTTTACCAAACTCCTGTTTGAGAAAGGGGGCGATATGATGCACCGGAATCTCCAACTGACTGCTGAATTTGTCTTTGTTAAGATCACTATCCAAATAAGCCAATGTCTGTATGAATAGCTCAATCCGGCCTCGATAGGAAACCTCCTGATCCCTTGTAAGAGGAATCAATGGGATTGTGTATTTCTCCTTATTGTTATTCTTCTCCAGAGCGGAAACATCTCGCTCCTCGTTACTTTTTTCAATGGAATACCACATTTTTTTCAGCCTCCTTTGGGTAAAAAAAATGAACCAAGCCCCTAGCAGGAACATACTATATAATAGAAGGGAAATAATCCTATGGATATAAATATTTCCAGCATCATTGATCATATCTTTCAAGGAAGAGAACAAACTTGCAATCAAAATCAAAAAAGACAAGTACCATGCTCCTTTTGTAATCTTATTTTCCTTAATACGTCCCCGCAGTATCCTTGACACACTCGGTCTAAGATATAATAAGTAACATCCCAAATGAAGTGTAGTAATAAACAGCATAGCCATGGTGTAGTCTAAACTATAACGATAATGCAGATCAGAATCTTGGACAATGATCGAATAGATTATTAAAGCCACAAAGAAGGGGATCAGGTGTAACCAAATAGGTTGAGTCGGAGTATGGTTTTGAGGTAAGTTATGAATCAAAAGTAGCAATCCTGGGCCGTATAATAATCCTATCGGAAACTCCAAAACGAAATGTAACCATGGCGATGCTAATACCTGAGATACATATTCTAACATTAGAGAAAATACACCCATTAGAAGCATCAACAACAAATAGCGATTGAACACAATTTTTTCCTTTCCCATATTTAGAAAAATAAAAAAAGCGCTCAGGATTAGCACCGTAAATGTCGAAACAGTTAATAAAATATTCATTTCAATAGCGTGTTTAGGTACTGTAACTTTCGGAACCACCAATTCCCTAGAGACATAACGATTTCATGTCTTACGGTTAGAGGTTTTTCATAAGTTGTGACTAAACACCAAAAATAACCGAAATAACAACTTTAAGAACCTAAATATCAACTTGAAATTACAAATGTAGTATAACAACTACATTTATTGTATATCAACACCTAAAATACGAGTATGATCGCTGTTGTAGTATAGGAAAAGTACAACAGCGGCAATACTGCGCTAACTTGAAAAAAGATAACGAGGATAGACTCCTGACTCTACAAGTTCCATTATAGACCGCTGTACATTTATCTTATCCTCTTTATATGTAACCCCAAACCATTTGGCACTGGTACCAACGACCTCAAAATTTGCCAGAGAATTACGAATCATATAATCAGCTACTACAGGTATAAAAAACTCAGCTTTAGGATTTTCCAAGTTCTGTTCGACAAATACGGTAAACAAATCTAAAGCAACTTTGAAAATTTTTGGCGTGAAGCCCCAAAAATTCATAGAGACCTGTACATCAGCTCCGAGACACTGCTCAACATCATTTTCCTTATAGATAATCTCTTTAGCACTACCATTTTCCTTATAGTATATCTGAGTTCGCTCAACAATTGTCTCTAAGTTGCCACTGCTGTTAACTCCACATACTCCCCGTGATACGGTTCCATGTTCTGATAACGTATTGGCCAATCGAAAGCCTATCATCCCCATATGCATATGCGAAATCTTCGTACGCAGAAAATCAGCCATTTTCTGAAAGGCATCCCGTCCATAGAAATCATCTGCGTTGATCACAGCAAATGGTTCATTAATATGTTCAAAAGCACTAAGAACAGCGTGCCCTGTCCCCCATGGCTTAATGCGTTGCACTTCCTGGTTAATACCAAATTTCTTTAGATCAGAATCCTGTATGGCATAGCGCACTTCAATCTTATGAGACAGCTTCTCTTCATACAATGTACGGAGTGTAGGCAACGACTGTGCCTGAACTACAAAAACGACTTTTCCAAACCCTGCTGCTATAGCATCGTAAATCGAATAATCGAGAATTGTCTCTCCGGTCGGTCCGAAACTATCAAATTGTTTCAGCGTACCATAACGGCTTCCCATCCCTGCTGCCATAATCAGCAACGTCGGTTTACTCCTGTTTAAATCCATATATTACACTAGTTACTTCTTTATATACTTCTTGGAAGACTAATTTGTCTTGCATGAGGACATCGTCCCCCAATCCTAAATATTACCGCTGTGTATTACACCACCATATCTCTTTGCAGTCCCTAGCTATCCCTGATCCAGTGGTCCCTCCGTATGGATAATGCCTCTTACCTTGTATCTAATCCCTTAACACCAAAATTTTATTTCCCTTTTAATCATAAGGAAGGAGTGCCCAAAATGGCCACTCCTTCATACACGATTTATGAAAATTTATAACGGTAATAGAAAGTCTTACATCCTAATATTAATACCCGTTCAAGTATTACAGGGCACGAATTAATGAGAGCGAAGGTAATGATATGATTGAGAACAAGAAGCTTTTTGCCTCTGTCTCAAATTGACCACAAACCATATTTTATTGTTCAAGTAAATTCATCATCGCTCCTTGGCATATTAAGTATTAGATTCACACGTCAAGCACAATGAAGAAAAAGGAGGAAAGTTTTCGGCCAGCGTCAAAACTTTCTCTCATGGAGTACTACTTCAAAAAGACTATTGTATAGATTTCCTCTCGTTAAGACTTTCGGAAATAGGACGAGAAGAAAGAAACGCGAACCTTAAGAAACAAATTATAATGAAGCCCGTTCTGCCACCACACGACGTAGATCATCTGAGGCAGGCAGCTCAAAAACTTCAAGATGAAAATATTTAATAGCAGCAAAGAGATGGTCAAATAAATCAGACGTTGTATCTTCAAAAAATGCCCACTGTGTCCCCTTAGTAAACATATATAACTCTAACGGTAAGCCATGCTCTGTAGGTGCTAGCTGACGGACCAAAAGCGTTAGCTCTTGGTGAATCCCAGGATTATTTCGCGCATAGGCCATTGCATAAGCACGAAATAATCCAATATTGGTCATCCGTCGGCCATTGACCAACACACTGTCGTCCACACCTTCTTTTTTATTGAAGGCAGCTATCTCTCCTTCTCGTTTTTCAATATAGGATTTTAAAAGGGCAATTTTCTTGAGCTCTTCAATTTCCTCCAGAGTTACATAACGTATGGAAGAGATCTTAATATTAATCGGCCGCTTTATACGTCGACCACCGCTCTCCTGCATACCTCTATAATTCTTGAACGAATCGCTGAGTAATGTATAGGTTGGAATAGTGACAATAGTTTTATCCCAATTTTGAATACGTACATTATTCAAATTTATCTGCAGCACATCTCCATCTACTCCATATTTGGGCATCTCAATCCAATCCCCTACACGAACAGAATCATTGGCCGACACTTGTATACTCGCTACAAAACCTAGAATTGTATCTTTAAACACCAACATCAAGATTGCAGATGCAGCACCTAGGGACACTAAAAATGACCATGGGGATTCGCCCGTTAACAACGATACGACCAACATACCAACAATGAATATCAAAAAAATCTGTACGACCTGAAGATAACTATCAACAGGCTTGTCCTTAAACACCTTCGTACTCCGAAGAATATCCCTCATAGTACGCAATACACTATTGACCAATGCATAGACAGCAAGTATCATCAGAATCGCCAAAAAGGTACTCAAAGCACTACTGAATACAGGAAAGCCCATAAATATAAAGGGGAATACCTGCTGCGCAATAAGGACTAGGATCAACCGGCTCAGATGAACCTGTACTCTATTATCGAGCAAACGGTCATCCCAATCGGTATTTGTTTTTTTTATAAATCTGCTTGCCAAGGTATTGAATACATACCTTGTTATATAATCAACGATTGCTAAAAGTACACAGGCGAAAAAAAGTAATGCTCCAGAAGCTAATATATGATTGATCTGTTCCGCCAGTCCAAAGCTTTTGATCCAATCAAATGTCTGTTGGTAAATTGCACTGGTCGATTGTTCGCTAAAATTCAGTATCGTCGTTTCTTCCATATTCTTTTTACGTTTCTTTCTATAAAGCAGATACCACAAAAATCTTCCTTATTCGAATTGGGTTCTCCTAAAATAGGTAGTACTGATTGATCAAGACCCTCCCCAATTTCAAAAAAATGGTAGCTCCATCAATACAGTCAATCGACTAATATAACATAAATATGCGGGCATTCCCTTAATAAAAATATCAGGAGATCAGTTTGACTTTCCTAAAGCAGAAGAATAGGTAGATGTAGCCCGTTAGCAATAATTTTATTTTTTGTAAATGAAATATATCCCTTTGTCTCCATTCAATGCTTCCGTATTGGCTAAAGTCAATATCATAGCTTGATTTTTGGAGAACGCAGTTGGCACTTCAAAAAGCTTGGCTTCAAAATTATATCCATTTTCCTTATTACTTGTTTCTGTTTTAAAATCAATTGCTCCGTCTGGCAGGTTCAATCTAAGATAGGCTATACCATCCCAATACCATTTTGGCTTATATCTAGGATCTGTAGAACCGTAAATATCGAGCGGATTAAGTATACTCCAGTTAAAATGATTTCGTTTGAAATGAACTACTCTTAGCCTGTCATCTGAGTCATCCCAATCCGCATCCTCTACTTGAAGCTTATCTTTTAGAAATATTCCTCCACTAGGTGGTTGTTGGTTTTCAGAAAGACGCTTTATGGTATTTCCTTCAAAATCTATTTGTAACCAAGAGGACACGCTATAAAGGACATTCTCGCTTGCATTAGCAATAGATAAATACCATATACTATTGCCTTCTGGATCTAGATAAATAGCATCTTCATCTACTTTATTTCCCAACAATAGACAGGGCACATAGTCCAAATCGGCACTCGTCAGTCTTTTTATGATATATGGTCCGCTCTTTCTAATCTGAGACAGATAGCGATAGTTTTGATAAAAAATCTTATTACTACCCTGAGGATATACATACCACATAATCAATGAAACAGTAAAAAGTAGAAATAGTAAAATAATCTGTTTAATCTTGAGTTGCATCTAATTTGTAAATATTATAAGTATCCATTTTACTTATCTATACACAAAAGCTTTAAAATGTTACCCTAGCTTTCAGGTTTTAACGCACAACTCGCAAAATGAGATCTCAAATCAACAAGGCCTACGCCTGCTTTACGGTTTCCCATATTTTGCGGAATACTTAAATCTTATCTTTGACAGATTGAAAAACTGAATATCATACGTTAATAATATATACTTGCCATTTATGGAGAATATAGAGCTCTTGACCCTAATAGTTCTGCTATTTGCTATTTTTGTTTATACGCTGTACCATGCGGTAAACAATCCTAAACTATATAGCCACGAACGATTATTCTGGGTATTAATTATTCTTCTGACGACATTTTTTGGATGGATCGCTTATTGGAGAATAGGTAAAAATGGCAGTAGCAGATCACAGATTCTTCTAAACAAAAGAGCCGATTACCCTTAGTAATCGGCTCAAAAAAACTAATTGTTTCTGTTCCACCATACCCTTGTACTGACAACATCGTCCCCCTGTCGCTCAAGAGCTTCTCTATATTTTGTTCTATTCGTACTCTGTTCCTTTAGCGGATAAATAAAGCGGCTAGGAATCCCATCTCCTACCTCGGGCAGGAACGGGTAAGACACCTGAGTTCCTTTGACTACGCCAGACCATACAACATCTCCCTTTTTAACTAAAAACAGCGGATACCCCGTTCGACGGATCTCTGACCACCCCTCTATTCCTTGGTTAAACAAGGCTAGATATTTTTGGCTTAATACATTCTCTTTATTAGCGATGGGCAGTAAACTCAAATAACTGTCGATATCATTCTGATCAACCTGCCATTTTTCCAAAGACGCACGCACACCTTTTTTGTATGTCTGGTCATCCCATCCTTTTATTTCTGAGATCAGAAACTGTACCTCTGCATATTCCATTAAAACTTCACCATAGTTAGCCGCATTTATAACCGTACCAGGGAGTGACACAGAATCTACAGGAAATAAATCCGCTGCCGCCAACGGTAATCCATAAGGTTGACCAAAGTACACACCTTTACTATTCGGCTTCGCAAACACTTTCAGACGGGGATCTACAATACCAAAAGGTCCTCTATCTCCCTTCAATACATCCACAATAACATGTGAAATAGCAAAATCTTTTCTATTGGCCGTAACCGTCGCCTGATAGAGCGGAGCTTCATTCGGAGAGGAATTCGAATATTTAAACACCGCATTGTCCGCGTTAGATTCAAAAACACCCTTTTGCAAAGCGTCATTTATATGCTCCGCAGCTAATCCTGGCAATTTATGCGCAACACGATTAGCCAATCGCAATCTCAGGCTATTCGCAAATTTGGCCCATTTCAGATTGTTGCCATCATATATAATATCCGAATTCTTAAAAGTCTGTAATTCTTTATACTTGAGCAATGTATCCGCCGACTGTTTTAACTCATTTAGAATATCGGTGTATATTTTCTCCTGCGGAGCATACTTTGGAGTAAGATTATCCGGGTTCTGTTGTAATGCTTCAAAATCAGGATCCTTACTGCCATAAGATTGATAAGGGATATCCCCGAATACATCCGTTAGATTGTGAAAAGCGTACGATTTCAATATTCGGGCTATTGCTATCTGATTAGCATTCGTACCTACTCCACCCGTAGTCACCCATTCTTTCGTTCGTTCGTCCACATTCAACTTTATAATCTCATTGAGGTTATTCAATGCTCGATTTACCCCAGTCCAAAATGCATCCGAATAATTTACAGGTATCATATAACGCGATTGGTCGGTATAGATATTCTGACTAAAATACTGCGCATACAACTGCGCTCCGCGAAGATTCAGATCGGGATTCCTGACCGTATTTATCAAAAGCCGTTCACCACCAACCAGCAAACTTGACGTGCTTACGGCAGCCGGCTTATTAGGATCCGTATTGATTTCTTCAAAAACGCGATCCGAGCAACCTGCAAACTGTAAAGTTGCCAACAACAATCCTATTATATATTTATATCCTTTCATCTTACTCTAAAATTTAACGTTTATATTAAAACCATAAGTTACCGGAGTAGGAATATTTCCCCCTTCTATCCCCTGCACATTCCCTCCACTGGAAGTAAATTCTGGGTCGATATATTTGCTTTTTGTATAGATGTTCCAAAGATTACGGCCATACAGAGATATCCCCAAATCCCTCACCGCTTTCGCTTTATTGATTTTGAAGTTGTAGCCAAGTGTCACCTCACGTAATTTGACGAAAGTAGCATCAAAGATGGAGAATGCTGTAGGACCATTGTATTCATTCCTCGCCCACTGCTGTGCCGTAACCCGGGTATCGTTCTCCTTTACATTACTAACCGTATAAGTTCCGTCTGAATTGAAATTAACATCAGCTTTTACCCCATCCAACACTACCCCCGTCTCCCGGATATTATTTGCAGCCGTCTTGTCCAATATTCCTGCATACATCCCTACTTTATACGTTTGCGAGAAGAAGCTTCCTCCAACCCTGCCATCAATTAAAAAACCTAGATTAAAACCTTTGTATCGAAATTGGTTCTGAAAGCCAAAAATATACTTTGGCAAAACGGAGCCTAGTGGCGTTAATTGAGAAGTCTTCATATACAGTCCATCTTTATCCAATACTTTACGTCCGTCGTCTGTATATACGAAATCATACCCTAAGAACTGACCATAAGTTTCTCCTTCTCGCGCTACTAGATTAACCAATGCATCACTTAGGGTCAACGTATTGACCATATCATCGATTTCCACAATTTTATTTTGGTTTCTAGACCAATTCAACATTGTATTCCATTCAAAACCGCTCCGTTTGATAGGTGTTCCTGTCAATGTGACCTCAATTCCTTTATTATTGATCTTACCGGCATTGAGAACTTTGGTCTCATAACCAAAAGAAGAAGAAACCGGAACAGCAAGTATTTGGTTTCGCGAATCATTATTATAATAGGTTACATCCACTCCCAAGCGATTACGGAATAACTGCAACTGGACACCCGTCTCCCACGAGCTCGTCATCTCCGGCTTTAAAAATTCATTATTCAATTTTTGAGACAAACTATTGGCAGGTCTGCCATCAAATGCTTGCTCTACGTCATATGTTTTGGCCAATTGATAAGGTTCTGTAGCGTTACCCACCTGAGCCCATCCCAATCTTACTTTTGCAAAAGAAAGCCAATCCAATTGCTTTAACCCCTCTAGCTGGCTCAATATAACACTTCCGGTCACCGAAGGATATAAGAAAGAGTTGTCTTTAATAGGTAGAGTCGAAGACCAATCATTCCGTACTGTTGCATCTAAGAATAGGTAATCTGCATAACCTAAAGATACACTACCATACAAAGAGGGCGTTCGCGTGTGGTAACGGAAATTATCGACCTTCACTGAAGACGCATTTTTTAAATTATAATAGTTAGGTACGACCAGACCTCCCTGCGTGATTGCATAATCTACTTTTCGTTTTTGATCCCTCAGATTGGCACCTGCATTAGCGATCAAAGACCAATTGTTCCATCTTTTATTTGCTGTTGCCAAAAATTCATAATTATACTCATTCAATGTATTGGCCGATTCTTCGTACTGAGAGGTACTTCTAGAGTACACAGCTATCCTATCTTGAGATCTGAAATTATAGATATCACCATGTGCTTTTGCATTCAGCGTTAACCAATCATTGACCTCATATTGTAATCCTACATTACCATAAAACCGATCTCGTTGCTCCTCTAAATAACTCTCGTAAGCTGACCAAAATGGATTATCGATAAAACGTGTCGCTTTTCCAGCAGGTGTATTTTGCCATCCCGTTCTGTTCCACGCTTTTGGGGTACCATCGGCGCGCTTATAGTCTTCCAATAGTTTATAATCAACCTGTACCGCCCCCCATTGAAATGCCTCCAACATGATATTTCTATTCGAAGCACCTGACCAAGGTTTACCAACAGAGCTGTTCCTTACATAGTTTAAGTTTGAAGTAATACGAAGTTTACCAAATTGCGTTCCACCAGAGAAATTCAGCGTGTTCCTATTCAACGTCGCATTGGGGACCGTACCACGGACATTTCGATTGGTATAGGAGAATCTATAACTTGTATTTTCGCTAGTCCCTGCTATTGCCAAGTTATTGGTATTTGACAATCCTGTTCTGAAGAAATAGTTTACATCGTGCTTCGGGTATACCCAAGGAGTAGTTTTCAGATAAGCAGCTTCATCTTCAGGATCTAATCCGTACCATTGCAATACTTCCCGTCCATCTAAACGAGGTCCCCAACTTTCATCCGAAGCATAATCTACTATCTGATAGTCCTTTCCATTGATTTCTTGCGTTTTAAAATCCGTAGAATAGCCCTGTCCATATAGTTTCTGTCTCTTAGGCAAACGCACCACATTTTCAAATTCCAGTCCCGTATTCACAGAAATATCTACGCGCTCTCCTTTAGCTGCTTTTTTAGTAGTAATTAGAATCACTCCGTTGGCAGCTCTCGAACCATACAATGCCGCAGCTGTCGGCCCCTTCAAAACCGTTACACTCGCAATATCATCTGGATTAATGTCTTGGATCAGGTTTCCTACATCCTTTCCTGCACTACCATTGATAGTCGATGTCGTATTCAGATCACTATTATCAATAGGTGTACCATCAATGACATAAAGTGGCTGATTATTTCCAGCGATAGAGTTGATCCCTCGTAAGAGTACACGAGAGGAACCTCCCATATTACCACCAGAAGAAATTACCTGAAGACCGGCAACTTTACCAGAAAGAGCACTAACGGCATTCGTAGGCCTTGTCTGTAATTCTGTACCTTTCACTTCTTGTACAGCGTACCCCAAGGCTTTCTTCTCCCGAGATATTCCCAAGGCCGTGACTACCACCTCATTCAGTTGCTCCGATGCAGGAATCAACGTAACCAACAAATCTCCTGAAAGGGAAAATCCCTGTAGAGTTTGTTCTTCATATCCTATATAACTAACACTAACACGTGGTTGATCTGCCTTGATACTCAATAAAAATCGTCCATCGGCATCGGTTTGCGTTTTGACGAGTGTAGCGAGATCCGTAACTGTGGCTCCCGCGATAGCCTGCCCCTCTTGGTTAACAACTCTTCCGACAAGGGAAGATTGGGCATAGATTTTTCCTGTCCCCAGGGCAATAGTCGCCCAGACGAGGCTTATATGTAAAGCTCTGTTCATATTAAAAACAATAATATTAATGGTTAAAAATTAACGGCTGATGTTTTTGGGAATAATCCGCGCTCCCTCTTGATTACCCCCTCAACACATTCGGAAAAAGAATTGCTGTATCATGTTTCATTATTTAAAAAAACAAATATACATATAATCCACCTAATTAGTAGTCTTTTAAACAAAAACAAAACAACTGATTGATAATCAATGAAAATAAAAAATGCAATCTCAAATTGAAATTGCATTTTACTACTTTTATATATTTAAGAAAAAGTAAACCCCATCGACACGGACTTAACAACACTACTCCTATAGAGCCTCAATTAAGCATATCAACTAGTTTAATTTGAATATACTCAATCTCATTTTCGATGACAAATTGATTAAATGCCACCTTATCGTCTCTTCTCGAAAAAACCGGGGCTCCAACAACTTTTAAATCTGCAGGACTATTAGAGGTCAACTTATCAAGCTTTTTGGATGCTAAACTGAGTACATACACATTATTATCAGCAACAAATGTAACCTTGTCTCCCTTAGAACTGATATTTATTGGAGAAGAAATAGAAAAATCCAAGTCTGTCAAATAGGTAGTTTCCCCTGTCGTCACATTACATTGCACCACCTGATTACGCCCGTGATCATCTTTGGCTAATGCATAAATAGTACTACCGTCAGGAGACGAACGTAGCCAGTGCCTTAAATCGGAAAGTCCCTTAGCTGTACGAGACAACCTCCGTTGCTTGATTCCTTTGGGTACCTGGGGACGTTCTCCTAATTTCCCAACAGCCATTGTATCATCCAAAATTGACTGAGGATCTATTCCTACGGTAAAAATCTCTGTTACAGTCTCTCCCTTATCGTTACGTGTATTTCCTTGAAAGGCTATTTCATATCTCCCCTTAATTTCCACCCAACATTCATCAAAAGCTTTAGAAATCTCATCCGATCCCCACTTTGGTTCTCGTACCACATCGGTCACTACTGTGGCATACAGCTTTCCGTTATTGTTGCCTTTCCCTTCTGGCACTACTACTCCCCTTTCGTGAGGCACCATCACTCCGACCACACGCAAATCAGGATCAACAAACTCATCGTTGTAAGTAAAACTAACTAACCTACCATCTGCACTCCAACAATGTGAATGCGTCCCCCCCCGTAGTGATCCGGCAGTATAAGGAGACACGATATCACGAGCATCCATGTGTATCCCTACCATAGGACTATCGGTATCTATCGCCAAGCCAAAACGTCTAGTCATATCATATGGCTTATTTTGATTAGCATCATACAGGCCATGAATAAACAACACCATATTTTCTTTGGGGCTAAAGGAGGCAGCTCCTACGCCCGGCCCATACTTTGTTTGATTATTAGTCTTGTAAAGGATTTTCTCTTCACCAGTCTTTATGTTAACCATTCCAATTGTTGAAGTCTCTCCAATTTTGGTATCATCATTACGACCATCGAACACAATCCATTCATCATCCGGAGAGAATGCACCATTATGGTGTATTGTATGGCCGCTGGCCGTCCGTGTTAAGGTTGTAACCTTAAATTCATGCATACAGCTATAGAAACTAGAGGGTAAAAAACATATTAATAAATATCGGGACAACAAACTCATTACATACTGTAATTGGGTGACTTTATAATTTTCTAAAACCTTCAATACGATGAAATGTTAAAAAATTAGCATCATGGTTATTTTTTGCATCTACTTTTCCATCGTTGTAAGCTGTTCTACACAATACAATCATATCATTGCCTTCAAATAGCCAATCTACATATTGAAAACCATGATTGGCAACGTCTTTATGTTCCAAAATCACTTTCACATCTTGCCAATTCTGCAAATCTTTCGATTTACGTAACATTAGTACGTTTCGATAATTGGCGGGGTTGGTTCGCTTAGGATCCACTTTCCTATATCTCTCCGGGATTGAATTGGTCAATGTATAATAGTAGGCACTTTCCTGATCATACTTGATTACAAATTTCTTACTTCCTCCGTCAAACGGTATAAAACCTTTCACAGGATCAAAACTTAATTCCTTTCCGTCTGGCGAAATCTTCACCATAGCTGCCTTTTCATCAAGTGTAGTTTTATCATCCACTCGCAACATATTCCACATTTGTTTATCTGGTCCCACAACAAAATTTCCTTCGAGCCACCCTGTGAAATTACCATTTAGGTAGGTCTTATCAAAAAACAATGGCGTACTCGCCTGCCACGACTTTGCGTTCATCAAATCGGCATCAATTGGTGCCGACATCACCATTGCTCCATAACGTTCACCCCACTTTAAGACAGGACCGTGTGCAGTCTCCATCGGCCTCCACAAGCGACCATTATACTCTACCACTGGCATCGGAGCACAGTGAAATTCACCAGTTAATAGCACACCGTTTTCTTTATTTGTTGGCTGAGTCCAAGACTTTCCTCCATCTAGAGATTTACGGATAAGCACAGTACCATGGTGTCTATCTGGCCCAAGCAAATACAGCTCTCCCTTATGCACAAATAAAGAGCTCCAAAATGCGCCATTGATTTCACAGGACTTTTTCCAAGAACGTCCTTTGTCTTTTGAACGATAGATAGTCGTCACGGCCTGTTGCCATTCGGAGCTTTGGGGGCCAAAAAAATCGTGCGATGCTACATAATCACCATTTGGTAATACAACCAAACTGGGTGAACCTATATATTTTTGTGTACTCGCAGATTGGTAGTGAACCACCGTACCTGGTACATTCGAAAAACGTTGAGCGAAACTTTCGGTACTTGTCAGTAAAAGGACAACGTATAGAAAAAAAAATCTTTGCATAATATAACTTATTTGATATTCCGTATAACTAATTTAGAGTTTTCTCTTTAGCATAAGCAGTGCTTATAAAGAAAAAAATCTATTAAAAATTCTCATTTTGTTTAATCTGTGGATCAGAGTCAATTACAACCTGCGGTATAGGATGAACCAGATGATGTGATTTTGCGTTTTTACCACGTCTCACAGCATCAGAGATAAATTTCCCCATACGGATCATATCCATACGGCGATGCCCCTCATTGTAAAATTCATGTCCCCGTTCTAACAAAATTTTATCTCTAAACATCTCTTTACTGGTCACCTCAACAACTGTCAGATCCGATAGTCCCGCCCTTTTACGAACTAGATTCAAATAGTCAAAAGCCTGTTGATTAGGATACTGTAATTCATTGAGTGCTTCAGCATAAGATAAATAAATATCAGACAATCTAATTTCTGGAATATCATTACCGTGGGCAGCTCCGACATGATTCTGATCTGGCCAGTATTTAAATGACCGCACATTATCCGATCCCAATAGCATTACTGTTTGGTCAGCATTATTGATATAACTTGTAATCATCAGATTCTTTCGTTTATCATTCGCTTCAAAGGAATTATAAAACTCATCGTAAATCCTAAACTCATTTGGCCAATTTAACCAACTGGATTTAAAGGTAAGTCCAATCTGAGGGGCAGATTTAAAATTTTCTGGAAACGCCACATTACTCCAACTATTAGCAGTAGCACGATCAGAAGACGCAATAGCAGGACGCACCCAAATAAATTCTTTATTATTTTCATTTTCAACCTTAAACAAATCTTTATACTCTGGGTATAAGGTGAAGTTAAAATCATTTAAAAACTCAGCCAGAACATCCGTCGCTTTTTGCCATTGATGTGTATTCAAATAGAATTTTGCAAGATAACCTTTTGCGGCTGCTTTATGAGCTCTATATTTTTCCTTTTCAGCACCTGGATTAGGTAAATCAACAAGAGATGCTGATAACTCATTTTCAATAAAGCTTTTCATCTCTTCTTCCTTAGCTCTCGGCAAACTCAACGATTCCGTGGTAGAGGTACGTAAAGGTACTGGACCAAAAAAGAAATACAATTTATAATAAGATATAGCTCTTAAAAATCGAGCTTCAGCAGAATATAGCCTTTTTTCCTCATCAGAAAGATTAGAGGTTGGTATATTCTCCAAAAGAATATTACTATTACGGATACATTGATAGGGTGAGTCCCAATTCTGAATCAGAAAATCCATCGTTGGGTCCCAATTAAAATCTCTAAAATTCCGAATGCTAGCTTCAACGTTATCACCACTTTGATAAAGTATATCCGTAGCAAATTCTTGTGGACCTAAAACATAAATAGAATTATTACTATTCATGTTAGCCGCTTTAGCATATCCTTCATACAGTACAGAAGTGAGTCCTTCTTTAGTCTTTAGATAGTTGGCAGGCGATAATTGAGAATACACTTCTTCTTTCAGAAAATCATTGCAAGACTGAACGGTGAATGTTGTCGCAAAAAGAGCGATATATAATAATGATCTGTTAAAAGTCTTCATAACTATAAGTTTAAGTTGATACCAAACATAAATGTACGGGCCGTAGGATAGGCATTCCAGTCAATCCGGGCTCCACTCCCATTAGGGTTGATAGACGGATCATATCCCGTATAATCTGTCACAGTCGCTAGATTCTGTCCTACGACATAAAGATTTACTCCTTTTACATATTTTGTGTTTTGAAGCGGAATAGTATATCCTAATTTAACGGTATTCAACCGCACGTAGCTTGCATTCTCAACCGTATACGAGTTCACCTCCTTCTTTCCTTGTTTTAATGGGTTTACGAAAGATGGATATACCGTCGAAGGATTCTCTTCGGTCCATCGATTGAGCATGGGATCGGCCAAACGATTTCGTTTTAAATTTGCCGGAAAATAAGTATCTACCAGATTATTATTTAACATACTAACCCCGAAAACGCCATCGATAAAAATATTCAGGTTAAAACCTTTATAATTGAAGTCATTAGTCATCGATGCCGTATATTTTGGAAACGAATTCCCTAATACCAAACGATCATCTGCATTTACAATCATATCGCCATTAATATCCCTATATTTAAAATCTCCAGCTACGACTGCATCCTTAGTCGTGGAGAAATCATCACCTTTCTGCCAGACTCCATCTATTTCATAACCAAAGAAAGAATATATTGGTTCCCCCACCTTGATAATAGACACATTAGAAGTTCCTCCTGCAGATCCACTATAAATAATGGTATTGGTACCTAGATCTTTGACGATATTTTTCAACCAAGCAAAATTCCATGTTGTCTCCCAGTTAAACGCTCCTTTTACATTCTGTGTATTCATTAAGAACTCAATACCGGAGTTTCTTACAGCCCCAACATTGGTCATCATCGTCGAAAAACCAGTAGTACGTGGCACTGCGAGATTTAACAACATATCTTTGGTGTCTTTGTAAAACACATCGACACTCCCAGAAATTCTATTATTCAGAAAACCGTAATCCAACCCAAAATTGAGTTGTTCCGAAGTTTCCCATTTTAAATTTGGATTTGCGATACGACTAGGAGTAGTCGTACTGACTTGTCCATTTCCAATTACAGCCTTTTGTCCACCGGCATAAGTAGAGATCGACTGATAATTACCAATTTCCTGATTACCGGTCCGCCCCCAACTAGTTCTAAGCTTTAACGTATTAAAAACATCCAAATCTTTGATAAAATCTTCTTCTTCTAATTTCCATCCAAAAGCAAAAGAGGGAAACACCCCAAAACGATTATTCTCTCCGAACCGTGACGATCCGTCAATCCGTAAAGATGCCGTTAACAAATATTTATCATACAGATTATAATTTGCACGTCCTAAATAAGACAGAAGACTATTCCGTGTCCGACCACTGCTAACAATAAATTTTGTAGGATCAGCAAGTCCCATATTATTAGTTCCTGTCGCATCCGATGAAAAACCACTTCCTTGAGAAGAAGATGAAATATCGTTAAACTGCTGTCCTGTTACCCCCACTAAAAAATTTAAATCGTGTATATCAATTTTCTTCTTATAACCAACCGTAAATTCTGCTAGATAACTCGTACTAGTCCCGTGCAAAATACTAGCTATCCCTCCATTAGCACGTCCTTCGATCGTTTGTCTATCGACATACGTATCACGTCGTTGATTTGAGATATCTGCTCCAACATTTAGTTTTGCAGTAAAATCTTGTAGAAAATTCATTTCTCCATAGATAGTTCCTAATGTCCGATACAAGTTGGATTGTGACATCTTACCATTAGCAATAGCTAGAGGATTGTCGATATTCATATCTGGAGACAGTTTGTAAGTTCCATCAGCATTATAAATAGGCAATGTCGGATCATAGGCGATAGCAGCATAAATAATTCCTGCACGCTCATTCAAATCCATACCATTAGCGACATAATTATCTTTGATATATGAGCTTGTGATATTGGTTCCCAATTTAAAATTTCCTGTCGTATGCTCTAGATTTACTCTAGCACTATAACGCTTATTATCTGAATTGATTAGTAAACCATCCTGCCCAAAATAATTTAGAGATGTATGATACTTTGTATTTTCATTTCCCCCAGAGAAAGATAAATTATGATTCTGCACCGGTGCATTCTTAGAATACATCTTAGACAACCAATCCGTCCCTTCATCTATGTTACCTACGCGTTGGCTTGAGGTTCCTTCGCCTGCATCAATCAAACCATTAATAACGTCTTTATACTGTTGCGTCGAAAGTATTTTAATATCCCGCTGTATATTTTGTGTTCCATAATAGGCATCATAGTTCACATTCAAACCGCCAGTTTTCCCTCTCTTTGTCGTAATAATCACAACACCATTTGCACCACGAGACCCATAAATTGCAGTCGCCGATGCATCTTTCAACACCTCGATAGAAGCAATATCATTAGGGTTTATTGCATTTAGTGGATTACGGGCCGACTTCATCCCGGTAAAGTTGGCTCCAGTTCCCCCTACTGTTGCCGAATTGTCAATAGGAAAGCCATCCACTACATACAATGGTGAGTTGCCTGCATTGACAGAACCCACACCACGTACGTTCACCGATATCCCTCCACCGGGCTCTCCGCTACTTTGTACAACCTGAACGCCGGATACTTTACCCGCAATTAGCTGCTCGGCAGAGATATTTGCACCTTTATTAAAATCCTTTTCGTTCAGACTACTAACACTCCCCGTTATATCTGACTTTTTGGATGTACCATATCCAATTACTACTACCTCTTCCAATGCACCTTCTTGAGCAACCAGACTGATATCATAGTGTGTGCGGGAATCAAGCTGAACGCGCTGCGATTGATAACCAACATAGCTGACGGTAAGACTCTTATTACCATTTACACCAGACAGACTAAAACGCCCTTGCGCATCCGAATTGGCTACTCCCGCTTTGTCCCCTACTATAGTAGCCCCGACAATAGGATCACCAGTGGTCTGATCTTTGATCAGACCGACAATCTGTTGTTGCGCATTTACCTGATAACAAATCAATGTCAGCACAAACAGCATCAATTTTTTAAGTTTAACTATCATAACTGTACCTTTTATAAGTGGTTCATAATTTTATTGAAGAATCTCTAATTTTAATTTGTCATAATTTTCCTTTAGGTCATTCAATTTAACTTTTGTTTCTCCATCAAGCGGTTCTATATCATCTCGCCTACATGTTGTTCCCATCCAACTATACGTTCCTTGTAGGTAGTATTTGGCTGCAGTGGGATACGCATAGTGCATGACATCCATATTATCAATTAGGAATTGTTGCACTTTATCGATCTTATTTTTTTGAGAAGCATCATTATAGTTATTACATATCCAAACGATAAGCTCTGGAAAATAATTACCTTGAATACAGGATAAACCTTCCGAACCGGCCTTGAGCGTATCAACAGCATGAACCATATAGGCATCGTACAACCCAAAATCACGTACAACCTCCGTTGCCTTAATTTTTGCTTGTATATTCTCGATATCAAGAGACGTATCTTTATGGTACGTAATACGACCAGTTTTAACTAACTCTCCTAAAAAGGCTGGATCAATCACTCGCTTATAAGGTACAGGACATTCGTAAAAACCTAAAGGCACATCGTCTGTCAAAGTCAACAACTGTTGGATATTAGACCTAAATGTAGCTTCATCATCCTGCTCTTTGGCCATTAGGCTTGTTATCACAATAACAGCCTGTATACCTGTCGAGTATATTTCTTTCACGAACGCGGCTTGTGATTCAATAGATTCATCGAAGGTTCCAGTAGCGACAACAGGTACTCTTCCGTCCACTTTTTGTAGGATAAATGAAACCGACTCTATCATTTCCTGTTTCGACAAATGGAACATTTCGCTCGAAAGGCAATTGGCAAATAACCCCTGTGCACCAGCACTTAAATAGAATTCAATAAGTTTTTCTAGCGCACCGTAATCAATACTCTTATCCTCACAAAAAGGCATGAGCATTACGGGAATAAACTTTTTATTATTCCTAATCATAGTATTTTATATGTTGTTAGTTTATTTAGTTCTTAATTTTCGGCTTATATTTCCAAATAAAAATATAGTTAATGTACCCACCACAATAATCATGTTTGCATGCAACGGATTACGTAGATAAGCCATATTTTCAGGGATGAGGTAAGAAAATGTCATCCAAAGAATCACACAGATCCCTACAATTGTCCCAACAATAGCATCGCTATTAGAAGCCTTCTTACTGATTAGGCCCAGTAAAAATAGACCTAGCATTCCACCAGCAAAAATACCAGACAATGTCCACCAGACATCCAAAAGACTTTTGATTCCGATCATAGCAATGCCACAGATCATACCTATCACACCTACGATCACTGTTGCGATATATAATACTTTCAAGCTGTTTGTATCCGAAGAATCCTTATTAAAATACCTTTTATATATGTCCTCCGTAAATACTGTAGCCGAAGCATTCATACCTGAACTGATGGTACTCATAGCAGCAGACAAAATAGCAGACACGATCAGACCAAGCAGGCCCGTAGGAATCATATAAACCATAAAATGAGGCATAATCTTGTCCCCATAATCCGCAGGTTTCAATGTTTCTGCCAGCTCGGCGACCTCTGGTGCCTGTACCCCCAGTCCAAGTTGCTCGGCAGCGGCCTGTAATCTTATCGTAGTTAATAGCTCTGGATGCTGCATATAATAAGTATAAAGACAGGTTCCAATAATAAAAAACAATAAGGAAACCGGCACGTAGATCCATACACACAACCATACGGACTTATTTGCTTCTTTTGGACTCGACGCTGTGTGGTAACGCTGTACATAATTCTGGTCCATACCGAAATTGTTCAAATTGATAAAAAAACCGTATAGCAATACAACCCAAAAAGACGAGTTAACAAAATCAAAATCCAATGTCCCAAGGCTAAATTTATTTTCAGCTATTCCAACATCAATAATATCCTTAAATCCACCAGGTACCTCCTTAACTACCAAATAAATGATGACAATTGCTCCTACGGTCTTCAATATTCCCTGCACCACCTCAGTCCATATTACCGCTTCAATTCCCCCCATTACAGTATAAATAACGATACATATTCCTGTTACGATCATGATAACAACCATACTGTAACCAGTCAAGGCCTGTAATGTCAAAGAAATCCCAAAGAAAATAGAGCCAATACGTGCCAATTGGGTCAGTAAAAAACAAACCACCGCGTAGGTTCTGGCCCATGTACCAAATCGTTTCTCTAGGTTTGTATAAGCAGATACCTCTCCTGTACTTCTATAAAAGGGGACAAAATACTTGGTGGCTAACCATGCTGCCAACGGCATGGAAAGACTAAATGCAAAAGCGTTCCAGTTTCCTCCAAAAGCTTTCCCAGGAACTCCCAGAAAAGTATTTGAACTTAAAAATGTAGCATAGATCGATATCCCTATCGCCCATCCAGGTATCCGACCAGCAGCTCTAGTAAACTCATCGGCCGATTTATTCCTCCTCGAAAAATAAACTCCAACGAGTACCATAGCCAATAGATAGACCACGATTATGGCAATATCAAGTATGGGTAGATTCTTCATAATTCTAATTGTGTTAATTCTTTATAAGCTTGGTATAATTTTCTATAGATAGTAGCATGTTCAGGATTACAATGGTACGTTTTTGAAACTTTAGCAGCAAGTTTTATTTTAGCTGCATCAATATCTGGGTAGACCCCAGCTAGCACAGAAGCAAATATCACAGAACCCAATGCACAAGTCTGATCACTATCTACCACCTGTACGTCACAGCCAAGTACATCGGCCAACACCTGTACCACGTAGGGTGCTTTGTTGGGTATGCCACCTGTAGCGATTACCGTTTTTATAGGAATATTATAAGATCTGAACCGATCGATGATAGCCTTAGAACCAAAGGCGGTTCCTTCGACCAAAGCCTTAAAAATATGGCCAGCTTCAGTAGCCAACGTGATCCCATGAGCTGTTGCTACCTTTGTAAAATCCGCATCCGGTGTCCGTCGTCCGTTGTGATAATCAGTAAATACCATATCAGCAGCAGTCAAAGGGATAGCAGCAGCCTCTTTCGTAAGATAGTCAAAGAAATTGTTTTCCAGCACCTCGCGTTGTTGCTCTGAAAGATTCAATCCCTCCAAGCCCAGAACAGGCTTAAGCATCATCTTCTTGAGCCAATTATAGATATCGCCAAATGCAGATTGTCCGGCTTCAAAGCCGATCATCCCTGGGTCAATAGATCCATCCACTTGCCCACAGATTCCTTCTACCAAAGGAGGATTGTCTCCTTTCGGGACCACCAACATATCACATGTAGACGTACCGATTACTTTAATCAACGTATAAGCTTCACTCCCAGCACCAACCGCACCATGATGTGCATCAATAGCTCCTACTGTAATCAACGTATTCTCATCAAATCCATACCTCTTCACAAAATCCTCTCCTATTCTTCCATACTCTTGATCCGAGGTGTATGTTGTTGTATAAAACCTATTGACCAAATGATAAAATGACGAATCTAACGAACAGAGAAACTCCGAGGAAGGTAGACCTCCATGCGATTCGTTCCACATCGCTTTATGTCCCGCGGCACATCTGTTACGCTTTATTTCCGAAGCTTTATTCGTTCCCGACAAATAGGCTGGTATCCAATCCGACTGCTCTACCCAGGTAAATGCAGCCTTGACCACCTCCATATCATTACGGTTTACATGAAGGATTTTCGACCAAAACCATTCGGAAGAATAAATCCCCCCACTAAACCGAGTGTAGTCTATAGGCCATTTTTTAGCCAGTGTATTAATCTCGTCAGCCTCCTTAATAGCCGTATGATCCTTCCAAAGTATAAACATCGCATCAGGATTCTCCTCAAGTCCTTTTGATAAGGATAATGGCCGACAGCTTTCGTCCACAGCCACAGGTGTGGAGCCTGTGGTATTTGTTCCTATAGCCTTTATCCTACGTATAGACTCTGGTGACAGGTCCTTTAATAACTTCGTAAAAATATCATCTATAGATTCGACATAGTCCAAGGGGTGCTGCCTGTACTGATCTTTTGCCGGATTACAATACAAACCTTGTTTCCAACGCCTAAAATAAGACACTGCTGTCGCTTGCACTGTACCTGTAATCGAATTGACCAATAGGCCGCGAACAGAATCGGTACCAAAATCCATTCCTATTACCAGTTTCTCCTCCATGGCCATAGTTCTAGTTTATTCCGCAAAAATTGACTTTGATACCCATCGCCTCTATAGCGGCAGCTTTTATTCTAGCAGCACGTTCAACCTCAAAATCACCATCTACATAAACAACCTGTATATGATTAGCCTTGTGTTTTGCCATCATTTGATCCCGATTTACGCCATCCAACACCCCATGCATAATCGGCCATTGTCTATCCGTCAGATTCCATCGGCGTTCAGTTTCCTCTTTAGGCAATTCGACAACCTTTCCTGTACCAATATCACAGAACAATTCATTGTTTTCAATGTATATCCTACTCCATACAATCTTCCCAGGACGACTGATCCCGCGCAACGTGCCTCCTCCTTTTTTAAAGAACATAGCCGGTTGACGTAAACTATCAGCTCCTTGGTAGCCATCAATAAAGTGTGAAGCAGGAGCCGCTCCGGAAATCAGGAATACCCAGACAAATTCATTTACACCATTCACTATATAGTCTTCGCCATAGCGCAAATCATGAAGCGTATTGTCTCCATCTAACCCCAATGCATTCCACAGATGATAAGTCAAATATCCATCTATACCGGCGCATTCATCCACCTCATTAAAATGCGGCAATGCCTTACCCGGGTACAATTCTACCCCAGACTCGTTATACACTGGCGGTCTATCGGTATTGTTTAAAAGTCCTTCCACTAAATCGCTAGCAGGCACAAGATCCTTTAATCCTTGTTGATATTGAATACCTATAGTATCACAGCCAAATTCATCTGCCAAACGCAATGCAGCAATATACATTTTACATTGTTCTATTGTCTGCTCCCGAGTCAATTCCGTAGCCCCATCCTGCCCCCAATCAAACGACATTCCTTTGGCCAACATCCAATCCAAAACATGCTCTGCATCAGAATCTGATATTGTCAACATTTTTGCATACAAAGTAGATTGGCTTAATCTTTCCTTAAATATTCCCAACTTATGAATCAGCGCATCAGGTACAATTGCATTGAACATTCCCATGCAGCCTTCATCAAATACTCCCATCACAATTCTGTCTTCAAGTATGTTATGCGCAAGCTTCTCTGCGATGTCCTGATCTTCATTCGTTAGATTTTTGCCATCAAAAGGCTTTACATGCGAGTAGTCATGTGTTATTCTTCCTTTTTCGGTCCATTCCTGCAGCTTATCCATGAAGAACTTATCCGTAAAGTCTCTACTCCACAAAAAACTATATTCTACTTCAGCTTTTGTAAGCGACCCTGTCAGGTTCATAGCTCCTACCAATCCCGGATATGTACCATCCCAATTGGCTACGACTAATATCGGACCACGGTGCGCAATCAATCCAGCTAGTACATGATGACTATATTGCCAGACACTCTCTGCTACTATTAAAGGAGCATCCTTATCTATATCCCGAAATACCTTGATTCCCTCATGCTGATAGTCTATAAATCCATGTCCTTTTTCAGCGTTATAGCCGTGTGCTCGTTTTATCGTCCAGTTTAACTTCTGAAATGCCGCTTCCAACATTTCTTCCATTTTTTGCTGCATCGGCCAGCAGTTCAGATTTGCTGCTGGTCTTAGATCTCCACTACATACAAGGATCGCCTGTTTATTGTTTTTCGCTATCATAATTAATCTTATTTATAACCGGTATTACAAATATCAGGGAAGATTGGAGGGGAATTGTTTAATAATTTAGCTACTTATTCCCATATATTATCATAAAGTTGATTATATCAGTTCATTTTAACAACTTTAATAAGAAAACAAGATCCCTCTATTATGAAAGCGAAATTTCACCAGGTTCCTAAAACCAGTGACCATACGTTCAAGATCCGTCATGACGTACTACCTCATTTCGGTACCATATGGCATTATCATCCTGAGATTGAATTACATTACCTCATCAAAGGGGAAGGAATCCGATTTATCGGGGAAAACATCGCGAACTTTGAAAAAGACGAACTCATACTACTAGGAAGCAATATTCCACATACCTGGAAATGTAACCTTAAATCTGATAGCGAATACTATGTTGAAGCACTCGTATTACATTTTCATCCCGAATCATTAGGACACAACTTTTTGAGTCTACCTGAAACACTAAAGATTCAAAAGCTACTTACACTAGCCCGCCAAGGTTTGATCATCCAAGGTCATTCCAAACAGAAGGTCGTTAAATTGATGAATAAAATGAAAGAATCAACAGGCATCAATAAGATTGTGTATCTGTTAAAAATATTTGACCTATTGAGCGATAATGCCGAGTACGAGATTATCTCGCCCAATTATGCCGGTTCATCCTCCAATAACTTTGATGACGAGCGGATAAACAAGATATTCAACTATACTTTCAACAATTTTCAAGACAATATAACACTGGAAAAGATGTCTGAACTGAGTAACCTCAGCATCACTTCTTTCTGTCGTTTTTTCAAAAATCTAACCCAGAAATCCTACTATGACTTCCTAACGGAAATCCGTATTAATCATGCCTGTAGACTATTGATTAATTCCAACATGAAAGTAGGGGCCATTGCTGAGGAAAGTGGTTTTGAAAACACATCCAATTTTTACAGGCATTTCAAACGGTTTAAGGACAGCACCCCTAGTACTTTTAAAAAAGACTATCTAAACGACTTCGGAGAGTGAGAGAAAGGTAATTTGAAACGGCTCCGATAGAATCGGAGCCGCTTCAACTCAATTATTGATGAATTTGGCTAAGGCCATTTCCAATTCTTCGCCATGCAGCCCGATAGCTACAATACGTCCATCAGGATCAATCAGATAGTTCTGCGGCACAGCCCGGATAGCATACTTCACTGCTGCTTCATTCTTAAAATAGCCTAGATCGGATACGTTGGTCCATACCAAGCCATCTTTCTCTACAGCATCTATCCAAGCTTTCTTCTTAAAGTCTAAAGAGACACCCAATATCGTAAAGTTCTTATCCTTGTACTTGTGGTAGGCCTTCACAAGGTTCGGATTATCCTGCCTACACGGCCCGCACCAAGAAGCCCAAAAATCAAGTAAAACATATTTACCGCGATAATCTGACAGCTTTATAGGTACACCTGCTGTATCAGCCTGTACAAAATCTGGTGCCAATCCCCCTATTTTAAGTATTTTCATTGCCTCAATCTGAGAACGGAGTTCCCTACCTTCCGGGCTATTTCGCAATCGCTCTGTTAGACTTTCAAAAAGTGGTTCCACCAATGCTACGTTTACCGTTCCTCCGCTTATATAGTTCAAAGCATACAAACTGAAGTAAGAATCGGGATATGCAGTAACAAATTTTGCGTATCGTTCGTACAGATTGTTGACAATAGCACGTCGTCTCTCCTGAATCCTATTAAGTTCAGCCTCGTCCTTAGTTAGTTTAGCTCTGCTTGCCAAACGTTTAGTTTCTTCAAGCCCTACGAATTCTCTAAATAATACATAGTCCTTACTTTGGCTTCCTTTTACAAAATCTGCGTTCAACAAAGAGTCCTTAGCCACAATCTCTACTATCCCCGGCTCTAAAAAGCACTCCTTGGTATCAAAAACTCCTGTTTGTTTCCCATTCAAGTGTTCCAGTCTAAGCGTAGCTGGCACAGCCTCGTCTACATCTACTTTAAAAGCAAATTTCCCTTTTTTCAAATGAGTGGAGTCACGAAACATGACTCCATCTACATTATAACTCAACCACACTTTTGCCCCAGTTATTCTCCCCACCTTTCCTTTTATATGGGTTGTATGTTGAGCAAACACAAACAATGGCAGAGATAGGAAACTAAACACAATAAGTTTTCCATACCACACACACATTTTAGCCTTAATCATAACCTTCGTTTTGGCTTAGGTTAGGGTTCAATTGTCTTTCTCTATTCGGAATCGGATACAGTACATCCGTCTTCTCCCAAAACTCTGGCTTCAATGCCCCAATTACTTCATCGACACGATTCGTACGTTTCAGGTCCAACCAACGATGTCCCCATTCTGCAAAATACTCTACTCTACGTTCTCGCTCAATAAGAGACAAGGCTACTTCTTGGCTTGGCATCTCTACCTCTCCAAGTTTTGCACGCTGTCTCACCTTATTCAGATCCTCCTTTGCACCAACAAGATCCTTCAAATGAGCTCTTGCTTCTGCACGGATCAAATATTGCTCAGAAAGGCGCAATACCACATCAAATTCATTTCCAACACCCCCTCTTACTTTATATTTGAACGGGAATGCATATCCTGCCGAAGTGCCAACCCATGCAGCCTTCCTTGCGTCACCATTTTCAAACAAGCTCAACAGCGAAGGGTGTATCACCAAACTAGGTACACTTCCTGATGTAGGAACTGTATTCATTCCTACAGTAGTATATCCCAAATGAGACACATCGAAAGCAAAAATCACATCTTCTTTATTCCCTTGGATAAAGATAGATCCCAAGTCATTACTTAAGCTATACAGCCCCGTCTGCTTTATCACCTCCGTAGAGAGTTCTTCAGCCTCCTTATATTTTTCTAAATACAAGTACACTCTGGCCAACAACGCAGTCGCAGCCCACTTGTTTACACGCGTACGTTGTATTTTTCCTACCGGATAAGTCACGGGTAATAACTCTATAGACTTTTGTAGATCCTCCACAATCTGTTTATAGATTGCCACTACAGGTGTACGTTCTACAACTTCATTTTCCTTTCTATCAATACCTTTAATCAACGGCACCTCGCCAAATAAATTGACCATATAGAAATAATAGAAACTTCTTAAAAAGAAAGCTTCTCCCAAAGCCTGATTTTTGACAGCATCAGAGAAGGTCGCTGTCGGTACACCATCCAATATCGCATTAGTACGATATATCCCCACATATACTTCAGACCACAGGTCTCCGACTGTAGACTCGTTAGATTCTAGACTATTAGTCGTATATTGATCGTACGCCATAATCGTTGCATCCAGATCATCTGCTAGCATACTCGTATGCAAGGATAGCAGACCTAGTGCATTTGAATTTCCACCGTTGTACATTCCAGCAACCGCAGCCTGTAGACTCGCTTCATCTTCAAATATAAGAGACGTTTTGACCGCATTTTTCGGATCACCCACGTCCAGCCATTTCTCACAGCTAGAGAAAAGCAAAGTGCTTAAAATAGAAATAAATATAATAGATTGTTTCATGATAAGATCGATTATAAAGTAGTATGAAGTCCGATAGTATATACCTTCAATGGCGGAATTCCTGCCATTCCTTGAGTCTCTGGATCAAAACCTATGTATTTACTCGCAGTCCAAAGGTTCTGTCCGCGCAGATAAACACTTAAATTTTTCAGTCCCAAAGATTTCACCCGTTTAGGCTCAAACTGATAAGTCAAAGACACATTTTTCAAACGGATATAGGAAGCATCTTTAAATGTACCATCCGATGCCCGCCATCTATTGTACGAGGTAGCAGCCTCGCCTCCACGCAGAGTCGTAAGTCTAAACGGTTGATTTAGCACATCTGCAACCGCATTGTAAGCATTGCCCGGTATATAAGGCATCCCGTCATGATAGATATTAAAACCATCTTTCTTTACAAATGAGAATAAGAAATCTAACGCAAAACCTTTATAATTGAAGCTGTTATTTACACCTCCAAAGAACTTAGGATCTGAATTCCCCAATACAACTTCATCCCCTTTCCCAGTAGTTTCATAAACTCCAGGTGTGATATTGCCATTGCCATCCATATCCTGGAATTTGGCTATTCCATTTTCAAACCCTAACAAGTGATATCCTAAAGCAACTGATAGTGGCTGTCCAACAACATACGTACTATTCAGAGACGATTTTGCCAGACCAGGATAATTCAACAGAGTATTCTTTGCAGCAGTAAAGTTGATTGATGTGCTCCATGAAAAATTGGTTCTATCAATATTCTTTGTTGTTAGGTTGAATTCCCAACCTTTATTTTGTACCAAAGCAGGCAGATTCTCCAAATAGGTTTCAAAACCTGTTTGCGCTGCTACCGGAATATCGATCAATAAATTATTGGAGCGGTTTCTGTACCACCCTGCACTAAAAGATATTTTATCCTGCAGAAAGTTAAGATCCAATGCAAAATCCAATTTACGGGTTACTTCCCATTTAAAGTGTTCATTTGGCAGTGTTTCAGGAACCAAGGAAGCTACTCCATTATAATGAGTGGCAAAAGAACTCGCCGCATAAGTCGCCAAATAAGCATAGTCTTGATTCGGATCATTACCTATCGTACCATAACTTCCACGTACCTTACCGAAGCTTATCCAAGGTAGATTCTCTTTCATAAAGTGCTCTTCTCCAAAAATCCAAGCTGCACCAATACTTCCAAAGTTTCCAAATCTATTACCTGGACCAAATCGGGAAGAACCATCTCGTCTAGCATTCACATTTAGGATATATTTATTCGACATCACATAGTTAAGACGTGTAAATGCCGAAATATAACGCGTCGAAGCATACCCACTCAAAGAAACCTGACTATTAACAGAAGCCAAATTTCGATATAGCGCATCATTGGTAAAAGAACCGATTAAAAACAAAGGTTGCCCTGCCACAGAGTTCAGGTAAGTTCCCCCTATAAGCGCTTCCATACGTCCTGGCCCCAACGTACGTTGGTACGTCAGCTGTGGTTCGATCGAGAAGTTCTGATTGTAATTATTGTTGTAAGACAATTGCCCAGTAGACATTGTATTCGGATTTCGAGAGTTTCTCGTCATCGCTCTATAATTTTCATTATTGATCCTATTGAATCCCAACTCCGTTTTAAACTCCAATCCAGGTATAATCACATACTTAAGCGAGCTATTCAACAATATATTATCCGTTACAGACTCCATTGGCCCTAACAAAGCTGCTGCTGGATTAACGTATGAATTGTGCCAATAAAATGATCCATCATCTTTATATAATGGCAAGTTTGGAGGTAGCGCATATATTGCAGAAAGGCTAGCCGAAGGGAGATTATTGATATTCTTTGTATAACCTCCGGAGAAATTCATAAAGAATTTAGAATTTGCCGATTGCGTCTGCATGTTAAAGCGAATCGTGCTTTTTTTATCTTGGAAGCTCTGTGGAAAAATAGAGTTCTGGGTACGGTGATTTGCACTGACAAAATATTGATATTGATTAGACCCACCCGATACCGTTGCCGTTGCATCGATCATACCTGCTAGATTGCCATATACATAATCAATAAAATCTGTTTCACCATCGCCAAAAGTCAATAAGTCTGGCGCGTTGGCAGCTGTTGGTTTTAAATTATCATTCTCAAAAGCCTTTTTACGAACCGCTATGTACTCGTCTTTAGATAACATCTTCAACCTATTTGCCATCTGGCTTACTCCAGAATAGATATTAGCCCCAATCTTCATCTCACCCGCCTTGCCTTTCTTCGTCGTAATAATGACTACACCATTTGCTGCACGCGAACCATAAATTGCTGTTGCATCGGCATCTTTCAAAATATCAATACTCTCAATATCACTACTTGGAATATTGTCTAGTGGACTAAACCCACCACCTACTATCCCATTAACCACCGGATTGCCAGAAGTTTGTTCTGTAGGTGTTGCCGAAAAAGGAACACCATCTACAATATATAAAGGATTCTGACCTGCCTTGATCGTATTTTTACCACGGATCTCCACCTTCACTTGGCTTCCTGCTATTCCTGACCCCTCACTAATATAAACCCCTGCTACTCTTCCTGACAATGCTTGTAGCGGGTTGGACACGGGTTGTTTCTCCAAATCTTCAGCACGTACTGTAGCTACAGCGCCTGTAGTCAATCGTTTTGACGTCTTACCATAGCCTATCACCTGTACCGCATCCAGAGGGTTGTCCAATACCGTCAATACAATATTTCCCAACTGTGGTCTGCCTATCAGTTCTTTGGTCAAATAGCCCACATACGAGACCACCAATATTTCACCATCCTGCACATTTTTCAGCACAAAACTACCATTGGAATTGGTCTGCGTACTCTTGTTCATACCTTTGACCGATACCGTAGCACCGCCCAATGCTTGTCCATTCTGCCCGACAATACGCCCTTCCATATCTACCGTAGCCTGCACCTCTTTCACGTTGATAGCTGTAGCAGCCTGCTGTCCCTTACGAATAGTAATTCCTTCGCCAGTGACCTGATACGACAAAGGCAGACCTTTTAGCGCAACTTCCAACACCTCTTTGATATCTGCATTTTTCAAATCTACAGAAACCTTATAGCTATCGTTGAGCGTCTTTGCATCATAAAAGACATCCATATTGCTCTGCTTTCTTATCTCTTTTAATAAGGAAACTATCGTTACGTCCTTCACTTTCACAGTCACCCTTTGGCCAAAAGCCATAGCATTCGCTTGCATGAGGCAGACTGTAAGCACAGCTGCTCCCAACTTGGTTCGCCAAGCCTGCGGCACGCCCCCTAGCATCCGCTTGGACCACATGTTGTTTGTTGATTGATTCATTAAAAAATGGTAAATTATTGTTAGTTAATTAAATTCCTTTAATCCAGTCTGATCAATAGCGTGTCACATAGACTTTTCGCCCGTCCACCTTGAAGCGCACCATCTGTGTCGACTCGATAAACCGAAGAACAGATGACAAATTCTTTTTCCTCGATATCCAACCACCAGCTTCCAAATCCTTCGGCAACGACTCATCGTATATCATCTCCACATCATACCATCGTTCGATCTTGCGCAGTGCTGTGCGGAAGTCTACCTGCTGGAATGCAAAATCGCCATCTTTCCAGTCGGTTATATTCTCCAGATTTACCGCTCTTACCCGAACTTGCCCGTCCTTATTAATCGCCTGCTGTCCTGGCTGAAGCAAACGCTGCTCCCCACCCGTGTGCAATCTAATGGCACCTTCGAGCAGCGTTGTAGCGACAAAAGGTTCATCGTCATAAGCATTGACATTAAAATGTGTGCCTAGCACCTGTACTTCCTGATTGCGAGATCGTACAACAAAGGGGTGATCAGTATCCTTTGCAATTTCAAAATAAGCTTCTCCCTTCAGCTGTACTATGCGCTTTCCTGATTCTATCAATTTAGGACGATAGGTCAATTCAGACAGCGCATTCAGCCACACCTTAGATCCATCAGGCAGCAACACCCTATACGTCTGCCCCTTGCCTGTAGCCAATACATGCGGATATTGCGTATCCCCTTCCGTATCTGCGACACGATAGGTCAGTTCGCCATCCTTTCCCTTCTCTACCATTATACCAGCCTCAGACGCTATTTCTCCACTCGCCGTAGCCCCTAATGCAATGGTGCGACCATCTGCTAACCGCAGAGTAGCTCCCTCCGCACCGCCCGGAATATCCTGTACCACACGTTCTCCCGTCTTGATATCGTCTACATCTGGCACCGAATAGTACCACCAAGTACCCACACACAACAAAGCCGCTACTGCAGCCGCTACAGAGATACGTTTCCATATCGATCTTGATAGCGTGCGCACCTTTCCTATCTCCTCCTGCTCATCGTCCGCTGCGAAAATCAAACCCAAGATTGCATCAGCCCGGCATTCGTCCAATCGCCCCTCACTCAGATCCAGTGTAGTACTATCAGGAATTAAATCCTTAACCTGATCCTGATAAAAAGGGTCATTGACATAATTCCAAAGCTCTTCCTGCTCGGCCTCATTGATACGTTGCGCAAAATAAAGAATCATTAAATCCTTTAGTCGCTGATGAGATGATCTATCCTGATTTGTGCTCATATGTAAGGTTAGTTTTCCCTATTTAATTGTATTGACACCATAACAACAACAAATGGGGAGATGAAAAGTAATATTTTTTTAAAAATCGACAGAAAAACAAACAACAGACTGAATGTCAGTTATTAAAAATTAGTTTTAAATAGAAAACTTAAGAGAATAACAGGGCAAACAATAACGTATAGGTAATTCCCATCGTTTTAAAATGATTTCGGATCTTCTTTATAGCTTCCTTCATGTGCGAATGCACTGTCTCGTAAGATACCCCCATCTGCTCAGCTGCCTCCTGATATTTCAGTCCCTGTATATGGCACAGTTCGTAAGCAATCCTTTGCTGAGGAGTCAAGGTGTGTAATGCTTTTTCCAATACGGCTGTAGCCTCCTTCCAATGTACAGTATCCTGAGTTGGATTAATATCGATCTCCGTCTTACGGATGATCTGTTCTTTAGACTTCGACTCCTGTGCCATTTGTCTCAGGATATTGAAAGAATGATTCCGAACGATACGATTCAGGTAGGCTCCGAAGTTATCGATATCAACCAGTCGCTCCCGTTTTTGCCATATCTTAAAAAAGATATCCTGCACGACCTCTTCTGCCCAGTATTCAGAATGCGTCAACTTTTTACCGGAGAGATAAACGTAGTTGTGATACTGTTTAAACAGTAGCGTAAAGGCATGCCTATCACCATCCGCTATTTTTAACAGGAGTCTCTTTTCTTCTTCTAGTAGGTTGTCAGCCATGTGATTTGCTGTCAAAACTACGAAAAAGTTGCTCATTCCATTAAACGAGCGATAAAAAAATAGCGGAGTCTTATCGAAACTCCGCTACCTTATAGCTAACAATCATCTGTTAGGTCAATCAAAACTCGACAAATAGTGCTATAAATTAATTTGATGGCGTATAGCTCCATAAATCGGTACCCTCCCTGAAGTATATTTTATCGTTCGTTCCCAGTACCATGAGACTGGCATTTTCCCTTAGTTCTTTCAGCTCATCCTTTATAGGATCATAACTATACAGTCTATCGGTAAGCGTAAAATAAATTAGACCATTGGGATGTGATACAGCTAGACCATTTCTCCAAATGTGGCTTGGCTTGTCCTTGTAACTATAGATTTCTCTTTTAAAGAGCGTTTTTTTTGATTTCGGATCATATTTTATTAGCGCACCATCAGCAAAGCCCCACAGCCCCTTATCCGGACCTATAAAAAGTCCTGATACTGACCAATAATCTGCTATAGAATCGGTCCATAGCACCTTCTTGTTTTCTGGATCCCACTCGAATATGCGACCTTTATTTTCCACCGGTACTGACCCCAAGCCTCCAAAGATTGTAGACCCACCGATAATATGCCCATCAAATTCTATAAGCGAAGTAATCGCTTGGTTTGGAATGACATTAACAAAACTTTCCAATTTTTCGGTACCAACATTTAGATGCGCAATTGCTCCTCCCAACTGGCCATAACCTGTAATTGTCCCAAACAACACCTCGTTTCGGCTTTTCACAGGAAGTACTGCAAATGGCCTATCTTGATTTCTAATAGCGCCCAAGAATTTAGGATTCCCTTGACTGGTACTCCATGGCTTGGTCACGTCATAGGCAAATACCTCCGCTTTCGTATAGTTGCCAAAATAAATCGTATTCCCCATACTATTCATTCCTTCGGTCTGATGAAGACCTGGATAGTCTGCATGCTCTTCGGTATTAGGGTCAAAAGTACCGTGGTTTCCAGCTAGATACCCAGCGCTCCAAATTTTCCCATCTGGTCCCCAAAAAATCGACTGTATACTAATAGGTGCTTTAGGGACATCCAATAAAACCTCTCTTACTATTTGTCCTGTTTTCACATTTATAGTCAACACTTTATGTGTACTGGTCAACACCTTATAATGCCCCTGCTTATCCAAGAAACCAGCCCTCCCTCTACCTTCTATTTTTGCAATTTCTTTAGCGATTGGCTTAGCGTGTGCAAAATCCATTACATACAGTTTTCCACCAGCAGCATAATATACGTTCTGCGTTTTATCATCCCTCACCATTGATTTTATCTCGATTGAAGGAAGGCGCTGTTCATATTTACCCGAGTTCAGATTATAGACGAAGGTTTCTAAGCCTTTTGCGCTATTTAACCAAGCAAAGATCCTATCCCCTCCTTTCAGTCCAGGAATTAACTCCATATCATACACAAACTCATGGTCCCTATCTTCCTCTGCCAATAGGTCTCTTTTTTGCTTTGATGCTACATCTAACGCTACAAAAGCAGCATGTGAACCCAAACCTGCATATATTGTATTGTTCTTTTCATCATAAGCAATACTTCTTACATACTCTTCGTTGGTTTTCAAAGCACCATTTCCGACATCCTTAAATCCAGCATTAGGATCATATTCAAACACTTGAGCTCCCGGATAAGTACCTCCATATATCCTTCCATCTCTCCCAGCCACCAAATCCCAGATCACCTTTTGGTTAGGTAGAGCTAGCCCTAGATCCTTCGCCTCTACATCCCCTAATGTATAGGAATACATCTTGCCGTTTCCCGAAATGTAAACTCGATTATCAGATGAAACCTCCATATCCCAAGCCCCATCGGTACCTGGCAACAATGAATTGACAATCATCTTATTGGAATCCAGTTCGTACCCGATTAAACGAGCAGGAACACCACGTACCACTGTGAATACATACTCCTTCCCTTTACTATCGCTCAGAAAATGACTCCCCTGTATAGCCGCAGCAAACACCTGTGGGCCATGATTCTTAAACTGCGCTATAGATTTTGGGCCCCAGCTGCTTAGGGCAACCATCATAAGCATCACTCTACCAATTTTAAAACTCTTTATTTTTAACATTTAATTTCTCCCGTGTTTTTGCACAATAATTACTCATTTATACTATCATTCAAATCAATAGGCCACTTTCAAGGTACTAATCGGACTATAGAATGTATCAATACATAACGTATCTGGTTTGTATAGTGTTTTGTACTCCAAAACACTATGTTGCAATAATCTCGTATAGCTCGAACTATTTGTTTTCACCCCTACAACAAATTCCCTTGGATCATTATTGATATTGATATAGCTCACCTTTGTACCGATCGATGTACTCTCGCTACTTCCCCAATTCATAACTATCCCCTGATTTGCGGGGGTCCAGGAATGTGACAATAAGGCCCGGTTCATCAACGTACTTACATAACTCGGTCCGTAAGAGGTACTGCTGACATTAGCTGCCAACGAACGTACACCATCTGCATGAAAATGCACAACGTCAAAACTATACGCACCTTCCTTCAATGGGATTATAACTGATATAGTATCTATCCCCGGACTTCTGATAATCGGAACTTCTATCGAATCCGATTTATTCCGCCAATAGATTTTTGCTTTGTTTATATTCTGATCCGATAAAATCTGCCACTGCAACTTGACCCGTTCATTCCCAGGGAAAGCCTTTAGCAATTCGGGTTTTGCCGCATATCGAATTTCACCTGTTTCTAGATACTTGGTATAATCGTTTGATTTAGTACAACTCAAAACGCTCCCTATTATTAACAAGTACGCGAATTTTATACAATTTTTCATATATTTTTTTGTCTTTGATACCCTTAAAGCCAACTTCACATTTAAACGCTACAATTAATTACTCCCCCAAAATGTTATCTCGTGAAAGGCAAAATTTGCACTTCCAGCCCAGTTAGACAACACCTTGAGACGGATATACCGTATTGGCCCTACATCAGTCCTTAGACTTACCATATCACCATCTAACCAATACTTCTTATCCTCAGCTGTAACAGGGCTTACCCCCGCAAGATTACCTGATGGTTTGAATTGTTCATGTTCTCCTAGCTTTACCCAACCATTCCAACTGCCATCTGCCGGCGGTGGTCCAGGATGTCCCCATACTTCATATTTTTTTGGATTACGATCCGAGAAACGATAGTAATTATTCAGCCTCATCCTAGACAATATATACTTGTCACCGATATCAATAGTGATATGCTGTGGCAAAGCTGCGGCATTTGATGTAACAAAATACCGAGAGTAGTACGAAGATGAATAAGGATTGTCATAATCAACCAACACTACATCATCCCATAAAAATTGCCATTGCACGTAGGATAACCCCGGCCAGATAGGAGTGTCTCCAGGGAGAAGGACTTCTTTAAACTTCGATTTCGGCACTAGCTTTTCAAACAACGGTTTCATTTGGGCATACAAAGTATCCGAAGTATTTCCAAACCGATCTTTAATAAATACCCCAAACTTGTTCTCTTCCGATTTCATACCTCTAAATGAATGGCTTAACTTCTCTAATGTGGAATATTCAGAAGCATACTGTACAAAGTCCCCAAGCGAATCATTGTGCATAATAACCATTCCCAAGCGAGCTTCAGAATCATTCCCATCCCACTTTACATTAATCCCTCCAAAGTCAGGGGAAAGCTTGAGACTTTCGTACACCTTTAGATAAGGAGGTTGTAAACAAGCGAATTCGACCTTTTCGGCCACAGATTTATGATTACTTTTATTTACTGCGTAAACATCAACCTTGTATGTATCAATCTTGGGTAACCCTTCTATTTCGATCGTTGTCGTGTACTGCGAAGAAACAAACTGCTTTGTCTTTCCATCTGGCATGTGTACCTCTGCCACCACATGGGATAATGATTTACTAGTCGGCAAGGTATAAGTTACTCTCCCTCCTCCCCATGTAGGTTCTACCCTTACGTTGCTGACTGGCCCAGTAGGTGCCGCATCTGCTTCTATCGGTCCATGCTTTTCCTCCGAACATCTTATCATCAGTCCCCCTAGCACTATAATCATCGTATATATGAAAATCTTATTCATTGCTTTTAACATTAATTAGGTTACCATCCTGGATTTTGAACCAGATTAGGATTGGTTTGTAAATTTGATTCCCGTATTGGCCAAAAGTAATCTCTAGGTGCATTAAAGGTCATATTGTGCAATGTACGTACTCTATAGTAATCTATTTCCGTACTTCCTAGATAGTTCCAGCCCCTGACGGGTTGATTTTGTAAGGTTTCTGCAGTTTTCCATCTACGCAAATCCCAGATACGATGCCCTTCAAAAGCCAATTCAATCCCTCTCTCCTGCATAATTATCGCTCGTAATCCTTCCTTTGTATTCGGTTTACCTGGATTTCTAGAGTGATTGGTCCAAGACTCGACTACCCCTTTCAGCCCTGCTCTTGTACGTATCATGTCTAGATACCTTATAGCTTCCTCTCTTTTATCGGTCTCATTACAAGCTTCTGCATACAACAGATACAAGTCTGCTAGCCTCATTTCAGGTCTAGGATACTTTTCTGTAGAATACTTCTGTGTACCTATACCAATCTGCTGAAACCTCCAATTGACTAGCTTTTTCGCCCAGTACCCTGTCACGTTATAATACATATCTCTAAGCTTACCACTGGGTTGTCCGTTTTTTCCCCTTACATATAGTGCTGTTTGTTCATCGGTGGCACCTGGAGCATTGGCCATGAACCACTTCGCTCCGTCAAACGCAATAGAACCATAGAATCGGTTCTCCCTATTAAAATTCAACTTCGCTGTGCGGTAACCTGGCACAATATTGAAACGGTCTGCTACCGTTGCAGCCTTCACTTCAAACCGCCCTGCATAATCATAATCCAAATCTTCATTGATAGGTACACCATTGTCGGTATAGAACAATTCAGCCATACGCATCGTCACGGACAAATACGAGGTATAATCGACAGGTGTAGTGATTCGACTATCGATCTGCCCTGCCAAATTAGCATTCTGAATATCGCCAATAACCGTTTCACTATGATTTGTCAGTCCCCATATCAATTCCGAATTCCATTTCTCTGTTACCGCTCCGCGGGTATTCATTTGGTAGGTTGTAGAGTCCGAAAGCTTATACCCAAAATCACTAAAATAGTATAATTTATGATTTCCGGCTTCAGCGGCTTCAATGGCTAATTTGCCAGCTTCAACAGCCTTTTCCCATTTTGATTGATCGTAATTGGCATTAAACAAAAGTTGTCCATCCTTGTTCTTAAAATTATTATAGTCCTGATTTCCATTAAAAAGAGGACTTGCTGCCATTACCCAAAGCTTCGTTTTTAATGTCAATACTGTTGTTCTACTTATACGCCCCGCCTCCGTAGTGACATTTACGATACCATCGGGCAGCTTGGTCGCAGCCTCATCCAATAAGTTTGAAATATAATTTACGACCTCATCAACGGGCATTCTTTTTACCCGCATTGTCTCAGGCGATTCACCGATAGGAATAGCTTTATCCATAATAGGAATAGGCCCATACATGCGCAACAGACAGAAGTGAAAATAAGCTTTCAAAAACTCGACCTCCCCAATCCACCGTTTACGATCTTCAGGCAATAGATCCAGTACCTTACGCTCATCCTTTATATTCTCTAAAAAAATATTACATTCCCTGATCGCCTGCCAAAAGTTAGAACCATGCTTGTCTCCGTCCCAAAAGTTCACATAAGGTCTAGATACATTCTGTTCACCCAGCGCTATTTTCCAAGGCGAATCCAAATCATATGTTTCTCTATAGGTCCACATCTCGTCCCCACCTGTAAACATGATATTCGCTACAGCCACACCTCCAGCGTGAGCTCTTGAAAAGGTATACGAATAACACTTATGCAAAAACTTTTCGGCTTCATGCCTATTTGTAAAAGCATGATCGATTGTAGCCAAACCATCTGGCACCACATCTAGATAATCTTTGCAACCACTCGTTGCCAATATTAACAATGCCATTACAGTTAGCTTTTTTATATTTTTCAATGATCTTTTCTCCATTTTCATACGTATCTAATTATTTCTTGAGTTATCTATCCGGACCTTAAAAGCCGATATTTACTCCGATATTATATACTCTTTGCAGCGGATATCCCAATCCATTCCCTCCCATTTCAACATCCCACATTTTAAACTTACTCCATACAAAAAGGTTAGATGCATTGGCGTATATCCTCATGTTACCGACCTTGATACGTTGCAGCAATTTAGCAGGCATGTTATACCCTAGCTCAACAGATTTTAACCGAAGAAACGCACCATCTCGCATCCACCAGGTCGATGTTTGTGTATTATTAGTGACCAACGTACTTGACAGCCTAGGAAAAAACGCATAAACATCACGGTTACTTTCCGACCAATGACTATCCGCAATCCCCTGTAACAAGCCATTCTGCATACCACTATATTTAGGATTTACATCCATTGCAAAAGGGGTGATATTGGTAGGGTTTATAAAGAAAGATGATCGGGCAGACCCTTGAAAAAACGAACTAACATCAAAATCCTTATAACCAAAACTAAAACCAAAACCATAGATCACCTGAGGTGTAGTTGGCATACCAATAGGCACCCTGTCTAGCGTAGTAATCACACCATCACCATTTATATCCCTATATTTAATATCTCCTCCTAGGTAATCACCAAATTGTTTGGGCGAATTCATCACCTCGTAATCATCTATAAACAAGCGCTCAGCGATATAACCATATACCTGGCTTACGGGATTCCCAATACGGGACAAATGACTATTCTCTGGCAAGTATTGCGGTTCTTCGTAGACATCATACTTACTGGTTGCATATGTAAAATTACCTCGGACAGTCAAAAACATATCATTTCCGAAAGTTTTATTATAATCCGTTGCCACCTCAAATCCCTGCGCCTTAGCCTCTCCCACATTGGCCTGTACTGCCGCCGTAAGCCCGACTTCATTGGGTATAGAGCTCCTCGTCATCAAAATATTTGTACGTCTTTCCCGATAGGCATCAAACTCAATATTCAAGTTCCTGAATAGTCCCATTTCAAAACCAATATTAGATTTGTATGAAGTCTCCCAGGTAATATCTCTATTTTCATAACGGTCTACCTTTACACCAGGTTTTGTGTAATCATAGTTATACCCAAAAGAATAACCAGGAGCATTCAAATCCACCAGTGATAAAAAGAAAAAACGATCGGATTCGTTTCCGATTTGATCATTACCGACCAAACCATACGTTCCTCTAATTTTAAACTTATTAACGACCGAAGTAATACCGCTAAAGAACTTTTCATTATGAGCGTTCCACGCTAGTCCGATTGAAGGAAAAAAACCATACTTCTGATCTCCCCAAAAACGTTCAGAGCCATTGTAGCCAAAATTGAACTCCGCAAGGTAGCGCATATCATAGCCATAGGTAAAGCGTCCCGACACACCTTGATTTCGTTTTGGAAGCGACAATTGAAGTTTTTCAATATTGGAAGTTACTGCTGTACCATCAGCTCTTACCTCAGGATTTGCAGTCTGGTAATGGGAAGCCAAATAGATCAACGTTGCTCCAATATCATTTTTGCCAATGGAGGTATTATAATTTAATGCAGCCTCCACATAATTGAATTTATTGACAATCTTACTTCCTGCAGCATAATCAAGATATTCCCTTCCTCCTTCATCATTTAGTAATTTTAATCCTGTATACCCCTGCTCTTTATCAAATACAGCACTATAATAGAATGGTGAATATTGCCTTGTTAGTGAGTGTTCCGAATTACGACGCGTATATCCCATAATGCGTCCTGTCAGTCCCTTTAGCAGAAAGTCAAAATTTTGCTTGATCTCTCCTTGTACCGTGAGGTATGATCGCTCCGTTAGCTGATATCCAGAAACTGCTTTAGCATAGGGATTGTTATAAAATGCTCCATCCCCTGGTCTTCTGGCATTCCCAAATAAGACATGGTTTGTAGTGGGGCTCAACTCCTTAGGAAAATAAGCCGGGAACGCTACCGGGTTGGACCATAAAGCTTGATTGAATACAAATCCACCACCACCCACTGGACCATTATACTCGTAGAACTGTCCTTGAGTACGTACCGTAGCATCTGTAGATGGAGTCAGTTTAAAATTGACATTGCTTCGCATTTCATAATTAGACGCTTTCACATTACTATTGAAGTTTTGGGATTTGACCTCTCGTATTACACCATTATCAATATTGGCGGTACCAGATATATAATATTGAGCTTTAGATCCACCTCCACTTACGTTACCATTCACTCTCGTATTATTGGTATAATCTCTGATCAACATATCTATCCAATTGTTATTCGGGTACAAATAAGGATCCCGTCCTAGGCCCGTCATATCAATCTTACTCTGCGGATAAGGTTCCTCAAAGTTTCTTGTTCTTGCCCCCTCATTAGCCAAGGTCATATAGGTTATATTATCGGCAAGCTTAAAATTATCGGTATTAGAAGATATTGAATTCTCTACCCTTATGTTAAACTTTGTAGGTCCATCTTTACCACTTTTGGTCGTAACCAAAATTACTCCATTAGCTCCCCGGGCGCCATATAGTGCAGCAGCCGAAGCATCTTTCAAGATAGAGAATCCTTCGATATCATCAGGCTGTATACGTGCTAGTTCATTAGAAGATATTTCCATCCCGTTCAAAAGAATGAGTGGATCTACTTTACCCGTACCAAAACTGGTAACACCACGAATAAAAAACTGTGCATTATCCTGTCCAGGCTCGCCGGACCGTTGATAAGCAATCACACCAGCAACCCTTCCTGCCAACATCGTAGTTAGGTTAGATGTCGGACCTTTCAGCTCCTTGGGATTTACATTACTTATAGAACCAACCAGAGTTTCCTTTTTCTGCTGACCAAAAGCGACCACAACCACCTCACCTACATCTTCTGATCGCTCCTCTAGTGTTATATCCACAATCGGTTGAAAAGTATAGTTGACCTGTTGGGTCTCCATGCCCACGATACTATACACAAGTTTTAATGCAGATTTACCCTTCGCTTGGGCTTTCAGGACATAATTTCCTTCTAGCCCCGAAGATGTCGTCCCGATTGTTCTATTTCCTTCATCTAGCATCACAATAGTAACACCGGATAACGGACTTCCAGTTCCACTAATCACCTTACCCTGTACTTCGACAGTCTCACTTTGAATTTTTCCGTCGGTGTTTTGATCTTTCTTTTTTGTGATAACAATATACTTTCCGTCTCCTTTCGTCGTGTAGTTGAGCGGAAATCCAGCTATCACCTGTTGCACCGCTTCAGTAGCTTTCTTGTTTTCAATCTGTGTGCTCACTTTATAACGCTCGATGTCTGCGTATACAAACTGAATTTTCACATTCGAGACTTTCTCAATCCGCTTGAATACAGTGGACAGGGCCTCATCCTTAAAGACAAGCGATACTCGCTGTTCCTGTGCCCAACTGCCATAGATGGTAAACAAAAAGCAAAACAGCATCAAGAGCCTTTTTTTTCTTTCTTTCATTCTTTAAAATGGTTAGTTATTAGTTAGTTTTAGTTTCTCCATGCAGAGATCCAAGCTCATTTGATACCTAGTACGTACTACAGTCCAAATAGGGTACGTTTATTTTAAGTTATTTTAAAACAAACTACCACAAAACACCTAAAACGTTGATTCATAAGTATATAAAAAAACGCAAGAATCTTGGCAGATCTTACGTTCTATCTTGATTATTAATCAATACGGTTAACGTTGCACAACGATTGTGTTTCCTTTAATCACGATCTTGGCCAATTTAAAATCATTCATCAGCTCTATAATAGTCTCCAACGATTCTTTTCTATCCGCAGTAAAACGAATTTTAAGTCTGTCTACACGCGCATTTTCAAATACGACATCCTTATTATACCAACGTCCCACTTCCCGTAATACTTCTCCTAGCGAAACCTGATCAAAATAGAAATAACCTTCGTACCACCTATAGTATGTATCGAGATCAATCTTACTAAGTTTTACTGTCCCTTTTATATCTCTTAAAAACTCATCCCCGGGAGTAAGTATCATCCCCTGTTGTGCTCCGCCGTCCAACACCTCGACCTTTCCTGTCAGAAGTGTCACCTGCGCCTGCTGCGTATTACTACTCTTTACATTAAATTCCGTACCTAACACTTGGGTCGACAGATCTTTTGTCTCAACTATAAAAGGTCTGTTTTTATCCTTTGTCACTTTGAAAAAAGCTTCCCCTTCTAGTTGTATCTTTCTTTCATTGCCAACAAAACGATTAGGGAACGTAATTTTACTTCTGGCATTGATCCAAGCCTCTGAACCATCTTCAAGGATAATCTTAACCATTTTTCCATTGGGCACAGTTAATACCTCTTCCTGGACAGCCACTTGCGGTGATATTGTCTTATAGGATAACCCTCCTTCGATCAGAATAGGATTATTTTTTCCATTCAAAACACGGGAACTCACGGCTTCCTCTATATTAATAGCTTCTTTATCTCCCGACCTTAATAACACTTCATCTACAGTAGAACGCTCTTCGTACACCAGGTAATCTGAAGTAGACGAGGATGGATCTGCATGCAAAAGATATAGATAAGCAAAAGCAGCTAACAACATAGTTGCCGCTATAGCAGAACCTATAACAACTATCCTTGTAGAAATCCACTGCTTCTTGACATGAAAGCGCTTTAGCTCATCCTCTACATCCGGTACATTATCATACTTCACAAAATGTTCACGGAGCAGAATCTCTTCCTTTATAAAATCGGACGGGGTACCATCTTGTTTGTTTCTCTCTTCCATTACTTCTTCCCTTTATAAGTTATAGTACGAACCAAACCCCGAAACAGGTATCATTTTATTATTTTTTCTCATTATAGATCGTCCTCAATAATTTAAGTGCTTTTACAATATGCTTCTTTACGGTATCTGGACTTATATCCAATTGTTCCGCTACTTCACTGTATTTCAATCGCTGAAAATAACATAAGTCCAAAATATGCCTTGTATTTTCAGGCAATTGGCTTAACATCGTTTCCACGAGTTCATCCTGCTCTCTTTGATCTGCTAACTCATCATAGTAGCGTGAGAGTGTATTCAGATACTCGTCCATATACTTGTTATGTAGTGTATTCTTACGTAAAAAATCAACACAACGATTTCGCACACTCACCTTTAGATAGGGCTTTGCTTTTTCTTTATCAAATCGTTCTATATTTTTCCAAAGGCTTTCAAAGACCCCACTCACAATATCCCTACTCTCTTCTTCATCACCTGTAATATGGAAGGCATATTTATAGAGATAGGTATAATTTTCACGGAATATATGGTCAAATGTCTTCTTGTTAAAGAGCCTTTTTAACATATTTATTTTAAGTTATACTGGTTTTACGCGTCCAAATATAAATGAATATTAACCTATTTTTAAAATTTAATTAGCAATTGAATTACCCGATCAACTTCTCTTATCCCCAAGACAATCAAGATCGGCTAAGTTCTAGATAATCATTCGCGCAGTTTAGATCTATAGCAATCTTTACGAAGGATAATAAAAATAAATTTCTGATTGATTCGTATTAAATTATTAACTTGAGTTACCAATTCATAAAAACTTCATATAAACTTAACAGGTGTGCGTCATCTAAAAACAGCTTTAATGGCTAATTTCGGCAAACATTCGATGTCCAAAAACATGAGTGAACACAACGCTATAACACCCGCTGATTTTGAAGAATTATTTCTGATCTGGAACAGAAAGATCTATTATTACGCCTTATCCAAGACGAACTCTACTTATATTGCTGAAGAAACTGTACAGCGTGTATTTATAAAACTGTGGCACAACCTTCATCACAACGAGGTAAATATAAAAATTGAAGCTCAGCTCTTTTGCATTGCAAAAAGTGTCTTGCTCGATATTATCAAAGAAGAACGACGTAGAGAGTCCGATACACTAAATAACGATTATCCAGCAATACATCACCAAACCCCATTAGAGGTATACCGGGTTAAAGAACTAGAACAACAACTGGACGATATCATTAATAAGATGCCCATAGCCCGAGGAACCATATTCAGGATGAGCCGCTTCGAGAACCTAAGCTATAAAGAGATCGCGCAACAATTGTCCATCTCTCCGAAAACCGTCGAGAACCATATCGGCCTTGCCTTACAGACTTTGAAACGTGCTTTCTATAATTTTCTGCTTCAGATTACTATTATTTTCATTTTCTTTTAGGGGTATTGGGCATTTGCGTCGTATTCTATACGATGAAGATAACCAAACAACTCGTAGATCGCTATTTGCAGGGGAAATGTACCACTGCCGAAGCTTCGGCTATCGAAACCCTACTCGAAACAGACCCTACAGCACTAGACGATTTCCTTCCAGAAGAGGAGTGGCTGAATAGTCCTATCGATCGCCATTATGAGGGACAGGATGAAGCTTACAAACGTCTAACGCAGCAGATATACCCCAAAGCAAAGACTCACATACGCTATCTTGGTGTAGCAGCCTCAATAGCGGCAATATTCATCCTCCTATTTGGTATATACCGTCAGCAATACCCATCCATAAATCCGTCTGATCGTAGGATGACCGTGATCAACGACAGTATACATCCCTCTGCCAGCAGCCTGTATTACATCAATTCTGGTTATGAAAACATGGTCCTAACAACTAGCGATGGCTCTACAATTACACTTTATCCGCACTCCGAGATTCGCTATGCTGAAGATTTTGCACCACTTTCCGAACGTGTGCTACACCTTAAAGGAAGAGCTAGATTTGATGTCGCGAAAGATAAATCCAGGCCTTTCCATGTCGTGTCCCAAGGTATAGTGACCACTGCATTAGGAACAATATTCGTCGTCGACGAGTTCAAAGATTCCAAAACCCGTGTCCAATTGTTAGAGGGATCCATACAAGTCGTCTCCCAACGCAAAGTCGACGCAGAAAAGGTAACAAAGACATTTAAGCCCATGGAAGAAGTGACTATTGATCATCAGCAGGGACAAATCATTGAAGAGAAAAAAATAAACAATACCCTACATAACCGCGAGGCCTATTTTACCCAGAACGCGCAACGTTTACATTTCAAAAACCTAGCACTACATGATGTCGTCAGCATATTACAACAAAACTACGGCATAGACCTACAGTACCCTGCCCAGAGTCTCGACGGCAAATATTACAGTGGTACCTTTCCAGAATCTGATCAAGTATACAAGGATATTATCAAAGAAATAAACTACTTACACCATATTAACATTACGTACACCAAGAAGTAATAAACAATAAAAACAACTAAATATGAACAAGTATTTACCCAACAAGAAGCAGCTTATCACGATGCTTCATCTCCAGCTGAAAACTCCTGGAACGCATTGGAAACTACGATTAGGTCTATTGGGACTAGTCTGTGTCTCCAGTCAGGTAGTGATGGCCCAATCTACTGCAACAGTGAGCGGTGTTGTACGGGATGGCAAGGGGGCTAGTCTAGCTTCTGTAACCGTCACAATCGAAAACCCATCCACCTCCTTTCGTCAGGTAAGCAGGACCAAAGAAGATGGAACATTCAGCTTTGACCGTATACCCGAGGGACAAGGTTACAATATCCGACTCAATTCCTTAGGCTTCAAACCAAAAACATTGAGCGATTATAACATTAGCGCCAAAGACAAAGTTGCGATATCTATCACATTGGATCAAGAAGCCGAAGATCTCGAAGAAGTTGTCGTCACCGCTCTTGGTATCAAACGTGACAAAAAAGCGCTAGGTTACACCGTTGCCGAACTCAAAGGAGACGAACTTACAAAAGGTAAAGAAAGTAATGTTGCCAATGCCCTATCTGGTAAGGTAGCCGGTGTACAAGTAAGCCGTGCGGCATCTGGAGCAGGCGGATCCGCTAAAGTGGTAATCCGAGGTAACAACTCATTGATCGGTAACAGTCAACCGCTCTATGTCATCGATGGTGTACCCATCGACAATCAGAATACTTCTGCGCCCAACCAATCCGGCGGTACTGACTACGGCGATGGTATCGGTAATATCAATCCTGATGATATCGAGAGCATGTCCGTATTAAAAGGGCCGAATGCCGCAGCATTGTATGGCCAGCGTGGTAGCAATGGTGTCATATTGATTACTACAAAGTCCGGAAAAGCCGGCAAGACCTCCTTCCAGTTCAACAGCGATTACGCAATCGGCAACGCTTTAGTATTGCCTGATTTTCAAAATGAATACGGTCAGGGACTCAATGGTACATTTACCCATTTTCGTAAAGATGATGGCACTATCGTGCCGATGAGCCAGGCTTTAGCCAATAATTTCACTGGTATGCCCAAGATGTCTGCAGGACGTGACCGCACTACCCGAGCGAGTTGGGGTGCACGTATGGAGGGACAGACCTATGAAGATATGTATGGTAATATCTTACAACTCAAGCCCGAACCCGATACCTACCAAACATTTTTCCAGACTGAAAAACAACGGGTCAACAATCTCAGTGTAGATGGTGGGAATGAAAAGCTCAACTATCGTTTTTCTTTTGCTAACACAAATATCGATGGCTACATCCCTACCAACACACTGAACCGCAATAACTTTGGCTTACGTACTCAGGCTAAAATCACGGATAAGTTCCATATCGACGTAAAAGCAAACTATATCATGCAACAGGCCGAAAATAGGCCAACGCTATCGGATGCCTCTGACAATCCAGCTTATCTATTTATCAGTCAGCCCCGTAGTTTGAGCAATAGCATCGCTTCACAATACAAATGGACAGCCAATGAGGTAGCCCGTCAACTCGGATTCTCAGGGATATATGAAGGCCTTGAAAAAACCTATGCCACCAATAGTTCGACCGCCAATCCATTTTGGACCATCAACGAAAACCATAATGAAGATCGCAGAGACCGTATCATTGGTATGTTACGACTTAGTTATGACTTCTATCCTTGGCTTAAACTTTCGGCCACAGGGGGCACCGATTTCTATACCGATCAACGCTTTCGCTATCGCCCAATCAACACCTACCAAAGTTTGAATAAAAAAGGTGACATGCGTGAAGAAGTATTACGCTCGCGCGAGGATAATTATGATATCTTAGCCAGCTCAAATTTCTCGGCGACAGACGACATCAAACTAAGCTTTAACTTAGGAGCCAGTCATCAGAATCGCTATTTCCGCATGACAGGAAATACCGGTAATCAGTTTATAGTCCCCAATCTATTTGTAATAAATAACACAACGACCAATTCTTATCTGTTCGACCTCGTTGAATCCCAGATCAACTCTGCTTATTTTTCTGGGCAGTTTGGCTTCCGGGACTTTTGGTTTGTTGATTTCTCTGCCCGTAATGACTGGTCATCTACATTGTCCCAAAAAAACAACTCGTTTTTTTACCCGTCAGTTAGCAGTAGTTTAATCCTTACCGATGCCTTCAAATGGCAGTCTCCTGTTTTATCCTACGCCAAGATTCGTGGTTCATGGGCACAGGCAGGTAGCTCGGGAAATCCCTACCAGCTGACCGGAGCTTATTCGCTCAATCAGTATACTCATGGCGGTATACCTATGGCTTCCTATACCGAGATTATCCCCGATCCTAATCTAAAAAATGAACTGACGACTTCCATTGAGGCTGGTTTAGACTTACGCATGTTACAGAATAGATTATCATTTTCCTTTACTTACTATCAGGCACGTACCAAAAACCAGATTTTGGATGTACCAATTTCACCATCCAGTTTATATGTCAAAAACCGGATCAATGCGGGTGAAATTTCAAACAAGGGCTTTGAATTCGTAATCAGTGGTACCCCAGTTAAAACGGCTAATTTTGAATGGACCAGCCAGTTTAACTTTAACCGCAACCGCAACAAAGTAGAATCACTATATCCAGGTGTAGATGTATTCTTATTAGGAACCGACAGAGGTGTCAATGTGGTAGCCGAAGTAGGTAAACCTTTTGGACAGCTCAAAGGCACCCAGTTTGCTTGGATCAAAGATGACCAAGGCAATCGTCTGATTGATCCCAACACTGGATTGCCATTACGCACTACCGGTCGCGTAGAGACCGACCTTGGCAATGCACAACCAGATTGGATAGGTGGATTTGGCAATACATTCAATTATAAAGGAATCAGCCTTTACGCCCTAGTAGATATCCGTCAGGGCGGTATTATCTTTTCACAGTCTAACCGCGAACAGATAATATATGGTACCAGTAAGAAGACTCTTGAAGGACGGGACGGTACATATGTAGCTGACGGAATCGTAGGTCTCGCTGATGGAAACGGACAATGGAGCAGTACCGGCGTTAAAAACAGTAAGCAGGTTACCGCCCAAGATTACTGGAATATGGTTGCCAGCGACAAAGAAGTGATGGTATCCGAAGAAATGATCAATGATATGAGTTACATCGCAATGCGCGAAATTGCCCTATCATACAGTTTACCAAAGAAATGGATGCCACATCAAGTAGTCCGCAATATCAAGGTAGGACTATATGGCCGCAATCTCTTCTACTTCCAACGTAAAACCGATGGCTTTTCACCCGAGTCTGCAGCATTCAACGTACACAACTCATCTATCGGTATCGAGTCGACCTCACTACCTATGATGCGTAATTTCGGCATCAACCTTAATATCGGTTTATAATGTATCAAAAGACAATCCAAATGAAAACACCTATCTTCAAACATATTCTTTTCTTGAGCATGGGCACCGCAGCAATGCTGATGAATAGCTCTTGTACCAAAGATTTCGAACGTATCAACACACCTCCTACCTCAGTCACCACGGTCGACCCTGCGCTGTTATTGTCCCGTATCCTTCGCGACGGCACGTTTCAAGAGTCAGGCGAACTTCCGAACAATAAATTCGGATCCTGGGTACAACATTGGGCCGGAGGGCCGGTAGTCCCCGTCTCGCGTTACTTCGAGGGGCCCGAAAATCTAATATGGGGTCAACATTTTCAACTTTTACGTAACATAAGCCAGATCAAACAAGAACTCAAAGGACTTGAAAATGATCCTGCAGGCCGTAGTAAACTTGCCATCGCAGAAATCTATGAAGTATTCCTTTACCAGCGCCTCACGGATCTATTTGGCGACGTTCCTTTTTCGGAAGTTACGCAGAACAGTGGAGCCATCAACCGTACACCAAAATTTGACAAGCAGGAAGATATTTATCCTGCTCTGGTACAACGTCTAGATCAATCACTTGCCAAACTCACAACTGGTGATGCCAGCTATGGTACTGCAGATTTTTTCTATGGTGGTAATATCGATAAGTGGAAAAAATTCGGTAACTCTCTTAAACTCCGTATAGGTATGCGCATGCGTTATGCCAACAGCAGCCTTGCCCAACAAACCGTGACCTCGGCACTATCATCCAACTACGGGCTATTGGCAAGCAACGCAGACAATGCTGCTGTAGCGACCTTTAACAATGCACAAGCCGAAAACCAAAATCCAATTTTGCGTCAATTTACTACTGGAAGTGCGGATTTACGCTACTTAGCCAATACTTTGGTCGACAAGCTAAAAGCCGATGACGATCCACGTCTCCCTATACTAGCTCATCCGGTCACAATAGGAGGCACGACCACCTACCAAGGAATAGGTGTCTCGCTTACCGACAATCAGTTATCACAGCTTATTCGTGCAAACTACTCTACGGCCAATAGAAATACATGGTTTAGTCTGACGTTTGCACCTATCCCAAGCTACGCACTGACTTATTCAGATGTCTGTTTTTACAAGGCAGAAGCCGCACTTCTAGGTTGGGGATCCACCAATAGCCAAGCGCATGGTCTATTTGTGGATGGAGTCAAAGCAGCTTTTGCATTACCTCCTTACAATTTATCGACCCTACCTACATCCTATGAGCAAGGCATTCTAAGCTTTAACAATTTGAGCGATTCAGAAAAAATGGAGAAGATAGGTACGCAGAAATGGATACATCTTTTCGGCCGTAATATGGAAGCATTTGCCGAGTGGCGCCGCACAGGCTATCCGCAGCTTACACCGGGTCCAAATCCGGGCTCGACCAACGGTCAGATACCTAGACGTGGTATCTACTCGAGTGAAGAAGCCGAACTGAACCAAACAAACTACAAAGAGGCCGTAAACCGTATGAGCAATGGTGACTCTTTCCTGTCCAAAGTATGGTGGGATAAAAGATAAAAAAGAAATGAAGACCAATTACTCTCCCGTGTAGCGAGCGCACCAAGACCAAGTCAAAAGGAGACTGTAGAATTGCTCAATAAGGTACTTTCCAAATCCTAATTTATACCAATAGGGGCCGATTGTCTATCGGCCCCTATTATTGTAATCTATTAAAATCTCGAACCTCTTACTGATACCACAGAAAGCAGTTCGACCTGTGATTTACATCCAGCTCGGTTTAGGTTTATCTTTAAGATAATGGTCAAAGAAGTCCGTTACCTTCACGGTAAAGTCATCCTTATTTTCCTCCTTATTCAACAAGTGTCCTTCGCCCTTATAATTGAGCATCCAAGCAGGTTTACCCAGTCGACGCATTCCCATAAACAACTCAATACCTTGCTCCCAAGGCACTGCTCCATCCTGATCATTATGCATCATCAATACCGGTGTCTGCACGTTCTTCAATCCGAAAATTGGTGAATTGTCAATATACAGCGCTGGATTGCTCCATAAATCGGTACCTATCCTACTCTGCCCATGCTCATATTGCGACATACGGCTTTGCCCGCTTTCCCAACGTATACCACCATAAGCGCTCGTCATGTTCGAAACCACCGCGCCGGCTACTGCCGCTTTAAACAAATTGGTTTTCGTCAACAGGTAAGCTGTCTGGTACCCTCCCCAACTGTGCCCATTCAATCCTATACGGTCTTTATCAATGTAATCATGTTTCATCATAAGCGCATGCACACCACTTACGATAGCATCATACGAACTCTCTCCTGGCTCTCCAACCCTAAATTTGACATCGGGTATAAACACGAGATAACCATTACTTACCATATATGACCAATTGACCACCGATTTGATTGCAGCAGGCACATTATACCGATTCACCAAGTCACTCCGCGTTTCATAAAAATAAACGACCATAGGATACTTTTTGTTCGGATCAAAATTTTCGGGCTTACATAAAATCCCCTGTAGTGCATCTTTATTGAAACTCTCCCATTCCACCAGTTCGGATGTCCCCCATATGTACTTCGATTGTTGCGGGTTTGTCACGGTGAGCTTCTTCACTTCACTAAAGTCAGTTTTGGAATAATACAACTCCGGATAATTGATAAAATCTCCCTTTCGCCAAAGTAGATGTTCACCTTCCTTAGCTAACGTAAGCCCTGCATACACATGATTTGACATAGCCAACTCCTTAAATTGTCCATCCTGGGTCCTTACGAAATAACCATCCTTTTTATCAACCTCGTCCAAAGCTGTAAAATACATCGGTTTCCCTGTAGCCACATAACGCTCGGACTTACTGGATTTCACATAGCGAAATACAATCCCTTTCTGTGCTCCCAGTCCTTTAGTAAGGTTAATTGGCGCACGTTTGCCCGTTGGATCTATCTGCCATACATCGTACTTACTATGCACCAAAAAATCGTGTCCACTATCCGTCCAGCCTAGATCCGTATAATGTGTGGAGTGCATGGGTTTATCCAAATCATCATTATAGAATACAGCAGGAATCTGCTTCGTCAGGTTTATATCCTGCAAGGTCTTTGTATCCATCGCATGCCATGAACTATCAGTAGATTCATACCAGCTTACAAAGCGCTTGTCATACGATACCCTAGGTGTACCAAACTTACCTTTTAAAATCAATTGCCGCTCACCGGTTTTTAGGTTGACCAAATACGAATCATACTGCCTATCCGCTGTGATCCCCACCAGGTGTCGGTATGGAATATCGCTGAAACCAATAGTCACATCCTCAAAACTCCCCTCAGGAAACTGTAAGAAAGGCATGCTACTATCCGTAAGCTGTACGGCTCTTTTGCTGCCGAGTGTATACTGGTAGAAATCACTTTCCACCATTTTTCCTCCTTTATTCATTGGAGGTATAGCGTCTGCATCCCATTTCCAAATATCCAGTTGCACCTTTTTCTTAACAGTAGCTGTATCTATGGGCTGTACGCGCTTCGCTTTGAAGTATACACGTCCACCATCTGCCGACAAGCTAAGCTGTTCCATCGGCGACAGCTGAAAACCCGGAGCAATCCCCGCAGTAGCCCTTGTCACCGAATCAAGAAGCTTTCCCGTATACGTAGATACCACATAAAGGCTGTTGATTGTATCCTTACCATTGACAGACTCCTGTATATAGACCAATCTGTCCGACTTCCCTCCAAAATTCGCAAGGGAATAGTTGATATTTCCTTTTGCCAAGACATGTGCACGTTTGGTTTTCAAGTCCATCAAGGATAATATCCTGATACTATCCTGCCGTTGCAGATAGAGCACATGGTTATAATCGGGAGAGTACCTATGCTTAATCAGAGAAGGGATTACCAAAGAGTCTCCCTGCGACATTGTCGTTAGCACCAATTTTGTGGTAGGCAGCCATTTCTTTTTTACCGCAACCGAATCCAGGGACTCTTTGTACACCTTTTGCAATAGAAAGGGCGTATTCCCATTTAGAAATGTCACCGTCTGCACAGCTGGGATCAGCTCAATCTGCCCCGTCGTCAAACTTCTCAAGTAGAAGTCTCGTTTCTTCTTGTCATCCGACGCCTTCTGAAACAAGGCGTACTTGGAATCCACGCTAAACTGTAAAGCGCTCCCATTACTTATCGAATCGACAGTCTTCTCGTTACCAATATAAAGCTGTTGAAAATCTTTTTTATCCTTTATCTCATAGGAAAACCACAATCCATCATCCGTTATTGCTTCAGCCTGGATCGACCTCCACAAGTCATAATCTTGATGAGTCAATGGTTTTTTAGTCTGTGCCGTGGCAGCGATCCCCCAACCTAGACACGCGCACAATATCGTATATCGCATATTATTATTTATAAAACACTAAATCTTATTATCCCCGGTCATATTGTTGTATGCCTTGGTTTACTTCAATCACTTTGGGTGGCAGCGGCAAAATATACCGCTTATCATTAGCAGGCAATACCTTCGTTTCGGTTCCTACCTTATGGCTGATATCTTTCTTCCAATCCTCCTCCCTATTAAGGCGTTTTAGATCGATCAATCGCATGCTACCCCGGAAAGCAAATTCCCGACGACGCTCTTCCAACACCATTTTTAGAGCCTCTTTAGCAGAACCCGCTACTAAAGGCATATTTTTCAAAATCCGCTTATCCCTAAGCTTATCCAATAGTTTCAATGCATTGGTTGCGTCTCCTTTTCGAGCATATCCCTCCGCAGCTATAAGATAAAGCTCCGCAGTACTGAATCCGGCATTGAACATAATATAAGGCACCCACATACTTTTACCCGGAAAACTGTAGGTCTGTGTATATAGCTTAAATGTATTGTCAGCAAAAAACAAAGCTCTACGCTGATCCGTACTACCCGCAGGCAATTGCGACTTATAGGTATTCAACAAATCTTCGCTAGCGTATACGTTTCTGGACAATCCGACAAATGCATCCCCATAGCGTGCATAGATACTCTCCACATCATCTTCGGGCTCTGGGTAAGGTTTGGAGGTACTCGCATCATAAATCCGTCCCGTACCGTTACCTGCCGGATTGATGCTGTATTTGGTCATATCAATCAGTACATTATTTTGCAGAAGCGCTTTTTCAGCAAACTCTCGAGCCTGTTCGTAGTCGCCCATATAGAGATACATACGAGCCATAAAGGCATTGCCGACCTGCTTGGATGGTTTGAATGCATGCTTAGGCTTATCCGCCAAGTGAGGTAAAGCCTCCGTTAGATCTTTAGTGATATGTTGGTACACCTCTTCAACCGTATTTCTAACATAGACCTTGTTAATATCTTCAGATAATAACAAGGGCACCCCTAGATCCGTAGCTGCCGTAGTCTTATCGTAATCCCTTGCATAGGTATTGACGAGCATTAAATACTCAAATGCCCGACCGACCTTAGCCTCCGCTGCCAGCATCTGTCTTTCCTTTTCCGTTCCGTCTTTACACAGCAGTACATTATTGATTACGACATTAAAAGTGTATATTCTCTTATATGCAGCCTGCCAGAGTTGATCGTCAGCACCAGCACTAAATACAGCGCCTGGGCTAAAATCATATAGATTACGTTGATTTTCCTGTGCCTGCTCATACTGACCAAAAGGCACCGACTTGTCGCCCAATAAGATATCATCCGTAATGAAGACCGTATACGGATTATCCGCATTCATCATAGACTTATGGTTCAACAGCTTGACATAATCATCATAAAACTCAGGAATCTGAATTCCTTTTGGCTTGATATCTAAATATTTGTTGCACGACTGAAGTACTAGCAAGCAACAAATCATACCTATTGTGGATATTTTGTTAATCATGTTCCTATCGATTTTTAAAAATTAAGAGATACCCCCAGCGTGTATGTCGTTGGAGACAATGTACCCCGTGTTGGACTTGTAGAAGTACCATTCCACACCTCTGGATCTAGTCCTTCACTATTCGCAGACCATCTCCATGGATTTTGCACCTGCGCTGTCACTCTCGCCTGCGACACTTTATACCTATCCAAGATTTTGGACGGTAGTGTATACGACAGGGAGATATCACGAAGTTTGATATAATCTGCTTTTTCAATATGCTTATCGGCCGATACCCAAATGTTTTTCATATTCGCACTAGCTCCCTGCTTGAATGCCGGAGCCTTTTCGGGATCAAGCTCATCACCAGGCTTGGTCCAGAAATTGGCGGTCTGTCTATCCACATTCGCCGATATCCCTGTTCCTACAATATAGTCTCCCATTATACCGCGCATCACATGCCCGCCATAGTGTACAAACATGAAGGATAGGTCAAAATTACGGTACTGAAAATAATTGGAAAAAGAAGTCGCATAAGGCGGCAACGTTGTACCGGCATATACTAAATCATCCACAGCCAATGTGGCAAAAGATTTCGTAATCTCTCCTTTTGCATTATAGGCCTGTGGCGCCCCAAGTTCATCCAGCCCTGCCCATCTGACAGCATACAATCCATTCAACGGCTTATCCTCCCTGATTTGATTAGCCTGAATATAGTATATAGGTGCCCCATTGGTATTCTCGATACGTGTCAGCTTATTCTTGTTGTAAGAGAAGTTAAGCATAGACTGCCAACTGAATACCGCTGTCTTTATATTCGTCGAGTTTAAGTTCACCTCGATACCACGGTTGTACATATCACCATAGTTCAGCGTAAGCTCACTCCATCCATAGGTTGGATCAGCTACCTTTGCCCGTAGCAAATCGGTTGTATTTTTATTATAAAGATCGATACTACCGTGTAGAACCGATTTCAATATCGAAAAGTCCACACCGAAGTTAGTGACATGCGTCTTTTCCCATCTCAAACCCGAGTTTGGCGGAAAAGTAACCTGAGATGAAGGTTCATTGATATAATCATTTATCCCCGAATCAAACACCGTAAGAAATGGTCCGCTCATCTTAGCAATATTACCATTGATACCATGCGTCGCCCTTACCGACAACCTATCCAACCAACCTTCAGGATCTTTAAAGATATGGTAAGATGTGCCTAGAGACCATAATGGACGATATTGATACTTTGGATCTGTTCCGAATAGATTGGACTGATCCATACGTATACTTGCATTTACGGTCAACCGCTTATTATAGGTGTATGAGCCATTACCATAGAAAGACACATAGCGGTTTTCCACATCGGTAAATCCACTTCCCATATTACTATAGGAGAACGATCCGCCCAAGGCCTCTGTCCCCGTCAGCCTAGCGATAGATTTCTCATCAATAGCTTTATACGATAGACTGTGGTCATCGTACCCCACACGATAGGTCGTAGTTCCGGTATTTCTCACTTTACGTTGCTCCGCACCAGCGATAGCATATACCTCATGCAGGTCATTCCATGACTCATTATAGTTCAGCTGCGCCCTTAGGGTGTGCGAACTCCTGTCGCTGCGCGTTTCTTTGATCTGTCCTCCTGTAGGTATGTTCTGGATGATGTTGCCATCTTTGATCTGCGTGGCATTGTTGATCATGTTGCGTACGAACCAAGAGTCCTTTCCATAAAACTGCTTAGAATAACCATTTCCGATTTCTTTCTGATATCTTAGATCTAGCGTCAGACCTGTCATCAATTTGAAGTTAAGACCCAGATTTAAATTATGGTAATTATCTTTTTGATTATAATGCTGTCTTTCCAGTTCATCCATGGGATAGTAACTTTCGTCCAGCAATCCCAGTCCTGTCAACCTATTCAGCTCCGTCTGCGATTTGGCCTGATACCAGGGTAGTGCATCTCCATTCTCGTCCCTAAAGGTGAGGTAAGAAGCCTTACTCGATCCATTGTACACACTCATGCCTAGGAATCCATTGTCGTAATCAGCTTTGGTGAAGCTACCGATCAGATTGGTCTCCATACGCAGCCACTTGGTAATATCCAGCGTATTCTTGAAATTATAACCTATTCTATCATTGGTCTGTGCCTTTTCATAGGGTGCACTCTTCATGTAATTTCCAGAAAGCGCGTATTTGTGTTTGGCCGTACCACCACTGAACGACAGGTTATGCTGCTGATCAAGCGCATGCGAACGTAAGAATTCATTCTGCAACTGGCTACGACGATCCCTAGCGCGGTACACATTCAACTGCTGCTCGAGTTCATCATCATTAATCTTAGCCGCAGCATGATCAAAGAACAATTGACGCACCTCATTGACATAATACCCTGCGGGCATAGTACCCGGATTGAGCTTAAACAACTGTTGCTGAAAATCAATAAATTCACTGCTCGATAATAGGTTATTGTAGGAAGGATCTGGAAGCGGAGTCCATTTCATACTACTGTTTAGAGCAATACGCATCGGTCCTTCGGCCCCCGAACGGGTATTAATCACGATTACCCCATTAGCCGACCGCGCTCCATAGATAGATGCCGCAGTAGCATCTTTCAATACCGTTACCTGTGCTATTTCGGATGGATTTATGGCGTCCAGACTACCTTCATAAGGTATACCGTCTACCACATATAGTGGAGAAGACACTCCAGACAGTGTCGATTTTCCTCGTACCTGCATCGTACCTTTGTATGAAGTAAGCCCTGCCACCTGCCCTTCTATCCGATCCAGAATATTATCCTGCAGTTTTCCCTTCAGGTCGTTTGCGGTCACGATACCATATGAACCGGTAGCTCTTTCTTTAGAAATATTCTGATACCCTGTATTATAACTAACCGCAACTTCCTCTACCTGCACAGGCATCAGTCTCATACGGATATTATTTTCAGCTTGCTTCACCTGCAATTCCTGCGACGTATAGCCAAGACTACGGAATACCACCTTAGATCCTGCCGGTAGCCCTTTCAATTCATACCTCCCGTTTTTATCTGTCGTAATCTGCTTCCCTGTAGCAATCGCATGTACTGTCACACCGCCCATAGGCTGCTGCAAACTATCCAGTACTACGCCGTACATATCGATGGTCTGCTGTTTTGTCGCTCCCTGCTTTTGTGGAGCGTCCGACTTCGGAAGAATAGAGATCACCTTACCACTAATTTGATAAGTGTAGGATTGATCATCAAATATTTCATCCAGTGCCACACGCAAGTCGGTATTCTTGAAATTGACCTGCGCCAATCTCGACTTACTGACCGCTGGATCTGTATATAAGAATGCATATCCGGTCTGTTTCCGGATTTCCTTAAATACATCTCCAAGGGTTTTATTTTTCAACTGCAGATTCACTTGTTGAGCGACTGCATTACCCATAGCCTGTACCGAAAAGGCAAGGCAAAGAAAAAGCGTGAGTTTCATCACTATGAGATACTTTAATTGAGGTCTATGTCTATCTGCGCGTCTAGCCATTAGAATAGCGTTACGCTCATTGACCGTACCATTTTTATTCATAAATTTGTTAGTTAGGTTATTTAAATTGTTAATCCAAAATGCCGTTTAGATGCCTAAACTCGACTGGGGGTGTTTGCAGCACTTCCAGTCTTCTAATCAAAATAACTAAGTTTATACTATCGGATCGTCACCCTCCTTCCTTCCAATTGGAATGTTATATTATAGTGTAATTTCAGTGCTTTCAAAAACTCATTGAGACTGATATTCCGAGGTATCTCGCCCGTTAGTTTGGGCAAATGTCCCAGGTCACGGTCTACCACCACATCCACATCATACCAACGGGAGATATCGTTCAGTATATCCCGCAGATCATCTTGTTGGAATACTAAAATATCTTCCTTCCAGGCTGTCACATCTTGGGCATTGACCTCCACAACGTGAACACCGTCCTTAGACCAGACCATCTGCTGTCCCGGTTTGAGCACTTTCGAAACATGAAATTCTTCGGCCCTCACTTTCACCTTTCCTTCCAGCAAAGTCGTCCTATCAACTTCCCTTGGGTAGCTCCGCACATTGAACTTCGTCCCCAGTACTTCAATAGTCTGTTTGTCGGCTACAACCTTAAAGGGCTTATTGTCCTGATGAGCCACTTCAAAATAGGCCTCTCCAGATAATATGACAGACCTTTCCTGACCGAATACCTGAGGGTATTGCAATTTAGAAGCTGCATTGAGCCACACTTTGGTACCATCAGAAAGCGTGACCCGATAAGTACCCCCTCGAGGCGTCTCTAGACTGACCTGTCGATCCTTATGATGCGCGTCTGAATCGTCCTTGAAAACATCACTTCCGTCCTGGTATACGATATCCTGATTCATCACTATCCCCTCTTTCCCCTCTTCGAGTGCCATTGCGCTGCCATCAGAAAATGTCAGGGTCGCCCGGTTTCCACCAGGAGCGATTTCGTGCTGAGTCAGGTCGACAACAGGCTCAGGACTCTCCTTCAATTTCCAAACACTAAGGCCAACTGTAAATACCAATACCGCAGCGGCTGCCCAATACCAACCCCTAGATTTCGATTTTGACCGTTTGGCTTCAGCATGCTCTATCTCATTGAGAATATGGCGATGGGTATGAATGTAAGAATCATTGACCTGTTGACTAGAAGGTATAGACCTTCTTTCATCCAGATAATGGAGATAATGGGACTCGAGCTTTTGCCTTTCCTCTGCTGTACAACGCCCTTCCAAATAAGCGTCCAATAATTCATCTATTCTTTTATCCATTTTATATCTACCTCCGACATACAAAAGCACGTCTAACAAATAAGAAACCTTAGGAGCACAAAAATCCCGAATTATTTCACATAAAAATACAAAACAATGAATTTCAGAGACATAATCTCAAAAAAAAGAATTACCCCATCAGAAGAAAGACCGCTATTGCGAGGCCCAGCTTGAGCCGTGCATCTTTGATAGCTCTGGAGTGGAGGTTGCGTACCGTTTTCTCGGATACATTAAGCATCTCGGCAATTTGGGAAACCGAGAGGTTGTCAAAATAGGTGAGCACAAATACCTGACCAGCCTTACCGGGCATCTCTTCAGCCAGATCGTGCAGGCGTCTGACCAACTCTTTTTCAAAGACCTTCTCTTCGGCATGGGTATAGCCCTCCTGTAGATAGGCATGTAGACTTTGCTTATATTGAGTCACCACAGACTTTCGGCGTTCCTCATTCAAAAAACCATACTTGATACCTTGGTGTAGGTAGCTCAATACACTTCCCTTAATCTGTAGATCGTTACGCTTTATCCACAGATTGACAAAAAGTGCCTGAAGAATGTCTCTGGACGCAAACTCATCATTGGTCAGCTTATAGGCATAGAAAAACAAAAAATCGTGAAAGCGGGCATAGATTTCATCAAAAGCCTTCTTATCGTCGCTCTTGAGAAGTGCCAACAACTCGTGCTCATCTAATCCTTGATAATCCATGTAATGCTTCGAAAACGTTAAAAATCGGCACTGTTCTTATTGATTGCCGAGTAAATATAGATGTTTTCATTTATATTACAATCTCAATCGCAGTAGATGGACCCAAGCGGCCGCCAGCGAGCAAAGCCCCTCTCCGTCATTCCCTTTCGTCTTTCTATTGTAAAAAGAGCGTTTCATACTAATTCATGTTGTTTTTTTAGCAAATTACACTCCTCAAGGCATTATCTTTGTATACCATACGGGATAAGATCAATTACGTTCTTATGGAAAAGTAGATAGAAAATGAAACAGCTATTAGCAGTCGTTGCACTTGCCATCGGCATATTTTTGCTCAGTAAGATCGGCTTTTCGCAGAAGACACAAACTATAAAATCGTCAAAACAACATATTATGAACACTACAGATACGACAGACCCACACCATCAGGTTATATATTTTGCAGGAGGATGCTTTTGGGGCACCGAGCATTTTTTCAAGCAAGTACGTGGCGTGACGGCGACAGAGGTCGGCTATGCCAATGGGAATACGGAAAATCCTTCTTATAAAGATGTCTGCACCGGTAATACCGGATTTGCTGAAGCCGTAAAGGTAAGCTATGACCCGACGGTAATCGACCTGAAGCTCTTAATCGATCTATTCTTTAAAACAATCGACCCTACCACGCTCAACAGACAGGGCAATGATATCGGAACACAATACCGCACCGGTATATACTATACCAATGCGGCAGATATACCAGTCATCGAGGAGCGTCTAGCGGACCTTAAAAAACAGTACAATGCTGATATCGTTGTAGAGCTAGAGCCACTGGAGAACTATTTCGATGCTGAGACCTATCACCAAAAATACTTGGACAAAAATCCAGGAGGGTACTGCCATATCGGACCTGATTTATTTGAAATAGCTCGACAAGCCAACCCGGCCCCAGCTGCGGCTTATAAAAAGGCAGACAAGGAGACTTTAAAGAAAACCTTGACTCCTCTTCAATATGAGGTAACCCAAAATAATGCGACAGAGCGTCCTTTCAGCAATGAATACGATCAAGAGTTTAGAGAGGGCATCTATGTCGATATCACCACTGGTGAACCTTTATTTATTTCTACAGATAAATTTGATGCCGGTTGCGGATGGCCTGCTTTCTCCAAACCTATTGACAATGGCCTCATCGAGGAAGTATCTGACAATTCGCACGGGATGCGACGAGTAGAGGTCCGTAGTAAGACGGGCGATGCGCATCTTGGTCATGTGTTCGAAGATGGCCCCGCAGATAAGGGTGGACTTCGTTACTGTATCAACAGTGCGTCACTCAAGTTTGTCCCTAAAGATCAAATGAAAGCAGCGGGCTACGAAAAGTACCTACCGCTCCTGAACAAAAAATAACATTACAAGGCCCGACACAAAATATGTCGGGCCTTGTTGCTTTAAACCAACCAACGCTCCTGCTCATCAGAAGCCGTCGTCCCAAACCCCACCTATTGGGCTTTCCTCAATTTCAATTCCTTCCTCACGCCACGCTTATTTCAACAAAACACAAATTAAATCCAAACAAAAAGTATTCAAAACAACCTAACATACAATAGGTTACAAATCTTGTTTTACATTTTATTTTACTTTTTTATTTTTTATTAAAAAAATAAAAACATTAATGTAACAAAAACGTTATAGCATATAACAACGAGACCTATCTCTACATTTTAATTTCATGAACAACTAATTTATATGATCTAGATCATTATAACTCAATACTTATAAACTTAAAATGACATCATGATTAAACAACCAAAACTTAAAACTGGTCGCAATGATGCTGCTCAAAAGACCTTACGGGGTACACTCCTCGTGTCTGGAGCACTGCTTCTCCTAGGGAATCCCCTACTCGCGGCACCCGTGTTTTCTTCAGACCTGATTATGAATGTACATCTCGCCTTTCAGGAAAACGAGATTCAGGGCACTGTCAAAGACAGTGACACAAAAGCTCCATTAGCCGGAGTCACTATTAAAGTTGTAGGCAAGTCAATTGCTACTTCTACAAACGATCAAGGGGCATTTCGTATCAAAGCCTCTCCTAACGACGTTATTGAGATCAGCTACATTGGTTATGAAACAACAAGGAGAACCATTCCCTCTGGTGCGGGCAACCTGCAGATCGAACTAAAATCCGACGCCAGTAGCTTGGAAGAAGTCGTAGTGACGGGATATGGTACCCAACGTAAGAAAGATCTTACCGGTTCTGTTGCGATCGTCGATGTAGCCCAACTAAAGGCCCAACCAGCTGCCACAGCAGTAGAAGCATTGCAGGGAAAAGCCGCCGGTGTACAGATTGTCAATGATGGAGCTCCAGGTTCCACTCCACAGATCAAAATCAGAGGTTATAGCACCATCAACAACAACGAGCCTTTATATGTCATAGATGGTGTACCTTACGAAGGAAAACTAAGCTGGTTCAATCCAAGCGACATTGAGACTATGCAAGTATTAAAAGATGCCTCTGCTGCATCTATATATGGATCCCGTGCCAACAATGGCGTAGTGATCATCACGACAAAAAAAGGCGCTCCCGGGAAACCACAGATCAATCTCGATGTATATGGCGGAATCCAGACACCACAATACAGTCGCTATCCCAAAATGATGACACCACAGCAGGTATATGATATGGACAACAAGCTCAACGGCACCAACCTGCAATTACCGGATTACTTGCGTGCCGGAGCCAAAACGTCCTACGATATCACACCCGCAGATGTAGATATGTCACTTTACAATTACAGCAGAGACCCCGCTACCTTCTACCAGATTACCAAGGCAAATAAGGAAGGTACGGACTGGCTTCGTGAAGTCTCTAGATCAGCTCCTACCCAGAGCTACCAACTATCCGCTACAGGTGGTGGTGACAACGCTACCTACGCCATGTCCGGAGGATACCTCAACCAAAAAGGAACTATTATCCATTCTCAATTTGAGCGGTTCAATGTACGTAGCAATACCCAATTCAAAGCTTTTGACCAAAAATTACGTTTTGGTCAGAACATGCAATACAGTTTTACCAAGGGAGTCGGTATGGGAGTAAACCCTAACGCGGCCGGAGGTTATATGGGCGATGCCAGTGTCGTTGCCTGGGCCCTTCGTGCTCAAACGATTATTCCGGTTTACGATGAAGGCGGTAATTTTGCTGGTAGTAAAGGTAAAGACCTTGGAAATGCCCGGAATCCAGTAGCGGAAGCTTTTAGACGTAAAGACAACGTCAATAAGAGCAACTTCTTCTTTGGCAATGCCTTTGGCGAATTCGACATTATTGACGGTCTGACCGCCCGGACAAGCTTTGGTTTACGTTATGAAAACTGGGGAGGTATCTCTATTACCTATCCCGACCCCGAGTTTTCAGAGGGCTCTACCACCAACAACTCCATGAGCGAGAGCCAGGGCTACAATTCGGAATGGACCTGGACCAACACTTTAACTTACAATAAGAAATTTGAAAAACACAGTTTAAACGTTCTTGCTGGTACCGAGGCTATAAACAGCAATGCCCGTGATATATCAGGCAGTAGAAATAGCTTTTTTACCTTAGGGAGCTTGGATTATTTCTACCTTAACGCTGGTACCACCAATTTTGGAAACACAGGGACAGGATCCGTAGGTTCGTTGTTTTCTATCTTTGGAAAGGTGGACTATAGTTTCGACGACCGCTATATATTAAGTGCTACTGTACGTAGAGATGGATCCTCCAACTTTGGCCCTAACAATAAATATGGTACCTTCCCTGGTATCAGTGGAGCATGGCGTGTTTCTTCCGAACAGTTTATGGAGTCTGTAAACTGGATCGACGACCTAAAAATCCGTGCTGGCTATGGGGTAACAGGTAACCAACGCATACCTGCTTACAATTATATTGCACGCTACGCAAGCTCCATCACGCAATCTTCTTACCCTATCGGTGGCACTGTACAGAGCGGGCTATGGCAGAATTTTTACGCCAATGAAGATGTCAAATGGGAGCAGGTCAACGCCTTTAACATCGGTCTAGATTTTACGCTTCTACAAGGAGATCTAGATGGTACATTTGATTACTACGATAAGAAGACCAAAGACATGCTATTTAGGGTCCCCCAGCCTGCAACAGCAGTAGGTCGTGCGACAGCACCTTATATTAATATCGGTGATATGCGCAATCATGGCGTCGAATTCTCCCTGGGCTACCATTATGGACGCAGACAGCAGAAGGATTTCACCTTAGACCTAACCGGTACCTTTAGCAAAAATATTAATAAGGTCGTAGCCTTGGCCCCTTCCGTATCCCAACAGAATTATGGTAAGTTCAGAGCGCTAGAGACAACCGTCCTTAAACCAGGCGAAGTGTTCGGTGCTTTCTATGGCTATCAGGTAGCAGGTGTATACAAAGATGCAAATGACGTAGCCAACTCACCTAATTACGCAGATGGGAAAGCCCGTCCAGGAGGCTTAAAATACGTAGACCAAAATGGAGACAATGTAATCAATGGAGCCGATCGTACCGTAATCGGGAATCCACATCCGGACTTCATCTACTCCCTAGCTGTCAATGCGGGGTATAAAAACTGGGATTTAGCCATGTTTTTCTATGGATCCCAAGGCAATGATGTTTTTGATGCAACAGCCTATTTCACAGATTTCGGCACTTTCAATGGCGCACGCAGCGTACGCCTTCTTGATGCATGGAGCCCAGAAAACACTAATTCTTCAATGCCATCTTTAACGAATAAACCTTCTGAGCACGAATCTGCCACATCAAGCTATTATGTAAAAGATGGCAGCTTCCTGAAGATGAAAAATCTTCAGCTCGGTTATACCCTACCTGTAAAAGAGCTTTTTGGTCAAAACAGTAATCTTGGCAAGCTACGTATCTATGCCGGGGTGACCAACTTATTTACGATAACCAAGTATGATGGCTTTGATCCTGAGGTCACAGCAACACCAAGTGACTATCCTGCTATAGGGGTCGATCTTGGGGTATATCCGCAGTCACGTCAATATCTGTTAGGTTTAAGTTTAGGCTTTTAAAAAATCAAATCATGAAAAAAGAAAAATTATATATAGCACTGATATCTACAGCTTTTCTCTTCGGGGGATGTAGCAAAGATTTTCTCACAAAGGTACCCCAAGGGGAGCTTGTAACGGAACAAATCACCAGCGGAGATGGAGTCGAAGCATTATTGCTTGGTGCATATGGAATTATGAACGGTAATGTCAGCGGGACATGGGGCAACTATGCATCAGCTCCCAGTCAATGGGTATTTGGAGAGCTAACCTCCGATAATGCCCACAAAGGATCTGATGAAAAAGATCAGCCGGCGATGAATAATCTAGAATCGCTGAAACCTAGTGCGATCAACGATCAGCTTATCGCAATGTGGCAGGTATATTACGAGGGAGTAAACCGTTGTAATGCTACTTTGCGATTACTCAAACAGGATCAAAGCAGTACAAAAGAAATCTCTGCCCAACGTGCCGTTGAGATTGAGGCAGAAAGCAAAATGCTACGCGGTCACTATTATTTCTTCTTATGGCGGGTCTTCAAAAGCTTGCCTTACATTGATGAAAACACCACATTCGATGAAGCAAAGGTAAAACCAAATGATACCGACATCTATGATAAGATTATAGAAGACGTCAAATTTGCTGTCGACAAACTCCCTGTGACCAAATTCAAAGGCGAATCTGGGAGGATGGACAAAAACATCGCAAAAGCATATCTGGGTAAGCTCTACCTCTATCAAGGCAAACATGCGCTAGCCTTACCGTTATTTGAGGAAGTAATCGGCAGCAAGGACCTCCTGAGTATGCCTTTCCAGAACAATTTTGATATTGACAAGGAAGATGGTCCAGAAGCGATCATGGTATCCAAACATGCCATCAACCCCAACGGATCGGGAGACAATGCGAATGTAGGCGATATGCTCAGCGGATTATACGGCACATCTCCAGTCGGTTGCTGTGGCTTTTATCAACCTACAATAGACCTCGCAAACGTATATCAGGTCGATGCCAATGGACTTCCCTACCTTAATGGAGAGTATCGCACCACTCCCAACACATCCGATATGCAACTGACCGGCAAAGCCAAAACAGATTATAAGGTGGATGTCACATTACGAGTCGATCCTCGTCTCGACTATACCGTAGGTCGTCGTGGTGTGCCTTATCTGGACTATGGAATCATGCCCGGTGATGACTGGATACGTGACGCCTCCTTTGCAGGTCCATTTGTCGGCATGAAAACCATGATCAAACAAAGTCAGTTTCCGGGCAATGTTGTTGCTGGAGAAAACTACATCACCGGACTAGATGTTAATATCATACGTCTGGCCGATGTTATCCTGATGGCAGCAGAATGTGCGGTAGAAGCTTCAGACCTCGAAAAAGCACGTAAATATGTCAACATGGTCCGCGAACGCGCAAATACCTTGCCCCGTAAGCAAGTTGGAGGTGTAGATGTAGCGAATTACCTTGTCAAGCCGTATCCGACCTTTCCAGACCAAGCCTATGCACGCAATGCTGTACGTATGGAACGTCGTTTAGAGCTTGCACTAGAAGGCCACCGCTACTTCGATCTCGTACGCTGGGGTATTGCCAAGCAGGTACTTGAAAGTTACTCCGCATTCGAAGCCAAGTTTTTACCATACTATGGTGGGTTGACCTATCAGCCACACAATGCCTATTTTCCTATTCCACAGACTGAAATCGACCGCAGTGGAGGGACATTGAAGCAACATAAAGAATATTAAGAGGAAATTGACTTCCGCTTAAACTAATTTTAATTTGAGCCGATCGACAATGTTGATCGGCTCAAATGCTATAAGCGCTTTCCCTTTCTTCCATGCTTCCAAAACAACCATCCCGCTATCACTATCGGTATTGACAGCAACCACCACCAGCTCCTAGATGGATACCGTACACTGGTGCTACGCGTATCACTTTGCGACTTGCTATCTTCGACCACTAGACTATCGTAAGCAATACCCAGACTGGACCGACTCTTTTCGATGCTCTCTTGCTCGATGTAAGCGACTTTTCCACTTCGACCCCACAATCCCTCATCAGGATGAAAATAAAAGCTAGAATCGCTTAAAAACATCCAATAACGAGAAGTGCTCCCCTTATCACCGAACTGCATCCACGATGCGCTAGTACCGACCCTAGTCTCGGACAAGGCCTCTTGTTGTACCGTTTTGATTGTTTCTCTCTTTGACCGGCAGCCATAAAGAGCCATAAAAAGAGTTAAACAACACATAAATAATTTATACACATAAACAATCATAATAAATTGAAAATTAAAGACTATAAAAAAACAAACAATACTAAACAAAATATAATTTGGCCTAAAAACTTCAGGTGAATCCCCCATTAATCATTAATAATTAACCATTATCAATTCACCCAATCAGCATACCTATACACGGTATTGACATGCCTTCGTCTGGATTCGACCCGGTCGTTGCTATTCCCTTCTACCGTGAGGATATACTGCCCCTGCCTCTCCTTCACCAATCCCACATGATGGATACGCTTTAGCCTGGCGCTGTAGATGCCGAATAAGTCTGCAGATTGTACCCTATCCGTTTCCTTGTAGCTTCTTGCTTTGGGAAACAGCGCAGGGCTCCATGGATTACGAGGCGCCGACAACCCGGCCTGACCATAGCACCAGCTTACAAAGGCGGCACACCACTCGTAGCCCTTACCCAAGTTCGTATAGCGAAGGTATTCTTCAACACGGGGGCCGTCGTTGTTGCCCGTAGCTTCACGGACGCCTAGTTCTGCAGAAGCTATTTTAATGATATTATCTCTGTCCTCCATGCCGGACGGGCGTGACACTTTTGACCGCAAAAGTGTCCAAAACTCGTCGCTGGATATTTTTAAAACAATGGATTGTGCCTCCCCCTTCAATTTTTTAAAAATATCGAAGGCGACATTTTTCGATATTGTACAGATAGAGCTATTAGCACTACCCAAATAAAACGGCCTAGGTTGCGCAAGGCGTAAAGAATTGTCGATTATTTCTGATAAGCAATCAGACTTGTCTGAGCGAAGTGAGTTGGTCTTATTGCCAGAAATAAGAAGACAATTTAGCCGAGCAACCAAGCCTTGATTTTTTGCTTCGTTTTGATCAAGCAAAACGAAGATGCCCTGCGCCGGCATAGAGGCGCCTACATTACTACTCCCACTGCCACTATCACTGCATAGAGCATTAAGAAGAAAACCGAGAAATAAAGAATACATTGTTGCCATGATGTCAATTGATTAAAATGTGAAAGAAAGTCCTTGCGGAAAGTTTTGAAAGGTTGCCATAGCAGTTCCTGCAACCATAGGCTACAGAGGATAGCAGCGAGCCCTACAGCGAGGCCAAATAGGCCTACCGTAAGGATTCCCAGATCAAGTACTCCGACTGCTGGATCTAGCGCCGAGAGCATTTTTGATAGTAAAGCAAAAGATAACATAAAGCAAATCAATAAACTTATTATAAATGCTTTAATATTACTAGTATAGATTTTCTGTACGTTATAAAAACATACTTTTTCTGTTGTTAGCGTTTCCATTTCTGTTAGTATTTTATTGTTAGTATTGTGATTTGAGATATGAGATATGAGATATGAGATATGAGATTTGTGATATGAGACTGAGTGAAACGAAGTCCCAAACTTGCTTCGGAATAAGTGAAGAGTGACGCGCGAACCTTGTTACTTCGTCACTCTATCACTATGTCAATTCCCTTACGGTATATCCACATCGACAATACTCATCGTATTGTATGGGTTATCCATTAAGGGGTAATACACCTCATTGACATGCTGATACATATCGATACCTATCATCATGTAGATTACTTTGGTCGAATCTGCCGGCACATTTACCGTCAGCGTCTCTGCTTGATGGTCGCCGATCAATGGGATGTAATCTGTTTCGATCACCTCGGGGCGCGGTATCTCCATTGGATCCAGGGTCTGCTCTACTGCGGCCAATGTAAAGCGCATGTGTGTAGCGCCGGGCAGCAAGGTCACTGTAGACCGAGGATTGAAGGCCGGAATTGCCAAAGAGACCTCTCCCCTAACACGATCGAATGTGACAGGAAGATTTAAACCGATCATAAACGTCAAGCTACTGTTCAGATTGAACTCCAAACCTTTAAGAAGTAATGAATTTTCAGGTTTGAATACCCGTTCGCCACGTGCACTGACACTATCTGCCTTCTGTATGCGATGCACGACAGAGGTCAATCTATTGCGCAGCGTCTTGTCTCCAAAGCGCATCATCAGGTTGTTGAGCTGTATACGGATCAGCTTGGCGACAGATGATGCCGAACCGAACTCGGCCATATTCTCCCTCGTCCGTTGAAAATTTGGATCGGTCATGATCCGCTGCTTGTCCGCTCCACCAGGCGTACGCACCTCGTAGCCACGTGTTCTGCTCTTGCTGAAAGAAAGGTCTCCTACCTTCCCTTGCATTTTGATAAAACTCTTTTGTTTTGCCATGATATTTAATTTTTGTTGACAATCCAAAGGTGCAATAGCCCACAACGGGGTCTGTCCAAAATGGCAGGATGTGACAGGAAAAAGCAGGAAGAGACAGAATGATTCGTTAACTTCTTAACTCTATAACTTCATAACTCTATAACTTCTTAACCTGACAACTCGATAACAAAGTACTAGAAAGGTACTGGAGAGCTACTAAAAAGGTACCCTAAAGGTACTAAAGAGGTACTAGAGAGGTACCTAAGAGCTACCAGGCGCCGTAGCTCTATCGGCTGTCATCTCTGGAAAATGAGACCAATCCCAGTGTCTTGTGCTCCGATTGCGAAAACAATAACTAAAGAACTATGTTACATCAGTATTATTAACTTTCTCCAATACAGAGCCATTGTATAAATCATTCATGGTAAACAATTGGGAGGTATCTTGCTGACAGGAGGATCATGGTCTCACCATGGGCAGCCCCAGCCAGGCCTTATATTGCCTAGCCCCTGCCCTCTCTACCCATGCCATTATGTCCAAAAAACCAAGACTATGCATATACCCCAAGGATGTCGAAATCATATTAGACCTCAGCCCTAGGCAGGCCTATAGACGCTACCAAACTGTCAAGGATGCCTATGGAAAGCTCAAACATCAGGAGCTTACTTTTCGCGAATTTGCCGAATACTACGGTCTACCGCTAGGCGATGTTTATGATAAACTACAGCCTTAGCTGCAGCAAAACATCCCGCTAGGAGCTGTTATTTTTCACGCATTATTCGTCCTCTTCTTTCGTATTCCGTCCCCTTTCCGACAGCTCCTTTGCTTTGTTCATCGCACACTCCAATTCCTCTAGATAAACACGCAAGCGCTCCCAATATGCCCTACCGACATCCACCTTCTCGTCACCATAAAGATCAAGATATGACCTATCATCTCTGGTCTCCACAGCACGTATCGACAGCACATTGATCAGTTCGTCTGATTTGTTCTTCATCAATATAGATGGACATAAACTCTCCAAAGCCGACAACGCGCTAATAGCTAATAACACCTTCCTTCCATCAACCAATAGGGCATAAAACAACTTGACACCATCCTCTTTCTCTATATATACCTTAGACAGAAAACGCACCGGCATACTCACAAATCCTACGCTGTCGAAGCTCACTTCTATCTTCTTGTCCATATCCGACAGTATGCTCCAGGCATATATCAAGTGTAGTGCACAATCCCCACAGCCTGCCCGCTGCGACTCCAATTCGGCCTTTGCTTCTGCCAGCTCCCCTTTCAACCTTTCGTTTGCATGTTCCAATTCGACAGCCTTTTCTTCACTCGCCGACAGCTCAGCACGTAATCCCATAAGCTCTACTTGAAGAAGCTCTCTTGCTTTCTGCAAACCGTATACAAAATAATATACCTGCTGCAATAATACACAGACCATCACCAGTACAAAATCCCGCTCCATATACCCTATTTCAAAGAGATCTGCATTAAATAATCCTAGATAGATCCAACGCACCATATGCAGTACAACTGCGCCTAGAACCGGGCACAACATCCAGAGCTGGAATATCCATCTACCCGTTTTGTACCTGCTCCAATATGGGCTCTTATCCAAGCTATACACCGTCATTCCGACCACCAGCACAAGCGGAACCATCAGTATGATATTGAGCAAAAAAGTCATCACATACCGCTCCAGCAAGAGCCATTTTAACACGGGAACTGAAGTCGTATAAAATGTCACCAGCAAAGCGGAAGACAGCACCATTATACTCAGCGCCCCCACACGCCCATACCAAGAACCGAAAAAAGAAACCGCGAACCGGCCTAAAGAACTAGCCCAGCCTTTGACAGACTTGAAAAGAGATTGCATCATAATCGTATTTGTATTTAGGTCGACCACAAGTTTATACAAATAACTTAGTACAAAAAATGAGCATTATCACTCTTTTCTATGATATATCCCCAAACTCGCTCTCACTGAAGCATTTTTATGATTACAAAAGGGCTTTTCAGGATTTCAGACAGAATTTTTATTTTACCCTCGGGAAAATAAAAACATCGATTAGGCTCCGTAAACACAGATTTTTTCACATCGAGAATTTCTCCAAGCACCTCCAGGAAATATCCTTCAGATTTACTTCTTTTCATCTGCCTTCAATTATACATTAGTACAGGAGACATCAGAACCATGTCTATTATTAAGTACAATTAAAACCCTAACAAAATGAAAAATCATCTTTTTACACCAGAAACGGCCTACGAGTCCCCACAAACCGGGCAGGCCAGTGCTCCCGAAAAACCATCCGATAGCGAATCCAAAAGATTGGCTGGAAGCATATTGACCACACGTACGAGCTATCGCTCACCTTAAAATCACAGTAATATCTCATACCGCCATGTGCTATACCTCCGCATGGCGGTTAATGAGCAACTAACTCCAGCAGTAATGATCCGAAGCCTAATTGTCCAGCCCCAGCGCTACTACCCCCATGCCCGAGAGAGCAGTGAACTACCGCGAGGTAGCAGCTACCGTATGGGTTATGCCGAGGCCAAGAGCTGGCAGATCGACGACAGCTGGTGTAGTATACAATGGTACAAGAGTAAGTACATCCTACCCTATTGTATCGAAGTAGAAGCTAAGGAACCGCTGTATCTTCCTATTACATTCGTGCACCCTGATATACACTGGCAATATGCACTGAAGGGCGGCTATGGCATCGAGGGGATAAAGCACAACAATCCTATCCTAACAGAAGGCCAGCACCATAAGCTTTATGCAGTCTGCGGCGATTTCACTAGCTACATGCCTATAGGTCGGCACCTTATTATAGGGTACAGTATTGCGGCAAGCTGGCTGGAAAAACACAGATCTACCCATGAACTATGTACCCAGGATATATCGATCACACTATTGGCCGACAGCCTCTATCATAGCACCCCCGCTCCCATTACGTCAAATATGCTTACCGAGCTTTATTATATATTGGAACACCCTCGGATAGCCGGCATACAGCAGGACACCAACGTCTATGCGGCTGTAGGGCGTTTGCAGAGCCTGCACGAGCAACAGGAAAATTCCGATCCGGCCCCGATCGCCCCACAAACACAAATAGTAGAAGCCATACGGCTTCATATCGAGCACTGCTTAGCAAACAAAAAGCTGATACCCAGCATCCGAGAACTAAGTACCAAATATAAGATCAGTCAAAAATGCCTGAATAAAGCCCATAAGAAACTATACGATATGAACCTATCGCAACACATCAGCGATAGGCGACTAGAAGAGGCAGCTCTGCTGCTAAAAAGCGGCTCCAGTGTAAAAGAAGTCACCTTCATCCTACACTACCACGATATCCCTGCCTTCAGCAACACGTTCAAAGACAAATACGGTGTAGCACCCAGTCAATATCAGCAATAAACCAGCACAGTCCATTTTTTACAACTGATTGGGCCAATTATTACAACCAAGCTCCCTGCTTTCGCAGCTAACTTTGGTTTATCAATACAACGAAGATCATTGTGCGTAAATAAACAACAAGGTTATGATTATTAAAAAAGACATAAAAATAAAGATACTAGTGACAATACTATTTTTAGTAGCGCTAGCTATAATCATCTTACCAGCTTATTTCAACCGCAATAAATCCTACGCCTGTACAATCCAATTTGTAGACTCCGTCAATGGTAAAGTTGTCATGAGCTTCGATGCAACCTGCAAAGATGATGGTCAAGAAACAGAACGAGACCCCTATTATACACACCGTGTTTACAGCTTTGAGACCTATAGTGTCGAAAAGGAAAAACAGCAAAACGATACCATCCACGAAAACACTTACTACAACATGGATACTTATCAAGCGGAATAGAGAAAAAATATAAGAAGACATGAACATCGAAAACATCAAAAGAAAATTCAGCGTATTCCCCCGGTAGGCGGGCAGAAAACAAGGAACAGGAGAAAGCATCTTCGGTAGAAGGTCATCTCACAGCAAAAATCTGAGAACACAACCATAAAACAGAGAAGACATGCAACAGCTTAGCAATAAAGCGAAAATAGCATCGGTTATTGACCGCATAGTCCAATATAGTGCCATACAATGGCTCCGTGATAAAGGACTATGGGTATATAAAAAGCTTCCATTGGGGATTACCTACGGATATGCATTTCTATATATGTATACCGGCTATGATAAGCTTCGGCATGTGGAGGTGTTTATAAAAGGGAATCGTAAAATACCACTTATAGGACATTATGCCGAGCTTATTGGCTGGGGTATTCCCCTATTAGAGATCCTACTAGCAGTACTATTGGTATTTACTTTTGGGAGGGCACGACAAATCGCATTAAGAGTATCAGTTATCATGATGGGCATATTTACTTTGTATCTGCTTTTAATGCTCCTGTTTGTACCAGATCGGATCTGTCATTGCGGTGGTGTGATCGAATCGATGGACTGGACGACACACCTCATTTTTAACCTAGTTTGGTTGGGTGCTGGAATCTTTGCCATCAAAAAACTCAATAATTATAAACGACTAAATTTAGAGTCATGAAAAATCAAATTAAAAAATTAGTTAATACAGTATTGTTCGGTGCAGCAATACTTGGTGGTGCCATTACGATGCAATCGTTTAGTGAAAAAGAAGTTAGTGGACACTTAGTAAACAAAGGAAGTGGAAGATTTGAATTACGCAGTAGTGTCAATCCTATGAACTGTACTCCAACAGAGCCAACGGCTTGTACGTATCAAATCTTATCTCCTGAAAACATCCCAACTCAGGATAGCTATACTGAGAGTGAATTAGCGACTTTTGAAGCTAATGGATGGATATCGCCATCTAGTTCTAACGGTGTATATCAAAACTAAAGGATGGGGGGAAATCCCCCCTCCTTTTATTTGTTTTTTAAACCGAGTAGCATTTCTGTAAAATCTTTTCTACCGGTTACATTGATAGGACGGGGCGGGTTATAAGAAACTAGCTTTCCTTTTCGGTCTACAATCAGGAGTTGTGGGAAAGAAAAGAAACCATAGAATGAAGCTATATTAGGCTTCGGATCTATTACTCTCAAATTTACACCTTCTTTCGAAGTATACTTACCACTTTCTAAACCCCGAAGCCATTTATCCCTCTTTACATCAACATTTACACTGATAAAAAGTACTGATTCATCATTTAAACTACTTTCGATTTTTACTAATTCTTGATGTAGTAGTGCGCAACCTGTACAACCGTTGAACCAGAAGTCTAGCACAACAATTTTATCTTTGAAGGATTCAGGTGTGTAGATGTTTCCGTTTATATCTTCTAAACGAAATGGATAAACATCATTTTTCACATAACGACTTTCTTTGATCTCCTTTAAATATGATTTTATGCGATCGTCACTCACATATTTTAATGCCTTGTCAATCGCTTGCTCACCACCAATTGCTGCTGTGCCGTAACGACTAAATAAGAATGCAGTAATATTATCTCGATTTTCCTGATCTAAATTCATTTTCTGAAATCGATCAAGTATTAGATTCAAATCGATAATCGGCGCAGACCTCGGATGCTCAACATATTCTGGTATTAAGAACCCAGCCGTTAAAACGTCGATAACATAGTCTGTATACGATGGGCTTTTGCCCATGTGGTATTTTGTTTTACTTATAGCAGAATAATACTGTTGCAGAACATGGTTCTTTAAAACATCTTGATAGGGAGCACCAATTTCGACAGCTCCCTGAAGTGTCCTTATACGCATGCTTTCCGTACTATAAACACATTCATCTTTGATATAGGAATACGAGGAATTACTTATTTTACCGCGTTTTTTTTCTAACACATCTAGCTTTCTCTCTCTTAAGGAATCATAAAAATCATTTGTTACAGCATAGTATTTGTCTATATCTCCAATTTGTATATAATGCCCCAGCCAACCACTACCTCCGCTCCTGTCCAAATTTGAGATTCGCTCCCTTAATCTATTCTTTTCATTATCGTCTCCATTTGCTTGCATCTTATCACTTACATAGAATGATAAACTATCATCCGGTTCTATTAAGAATAATTTGTTTGGAAATAAAGACAGCAAAAGTTCACCATCATTAAACACCTCTATCTTCACAAGCGATATGTCTTGCTGCAAAGGAAAAACTACCTCAATTTCTTTTGTTTCGCCATTCCACTTGTATTTTTCATCATAGAGATCACTGGCCGTGACATGGTAATGGGAAAAGACTGAAATTTCTACAGTTATGTTTCTATTTTTTAGCAGTGCATCATCAAAGGAAACAATCACTTTGGCTGTGGGATCTAACTTTCTTTTTGCATATACACTATCCACTGCTACGGCTAGTAACAGCGAAATAAGGATAATATATCTCATTTTTTAAAAAATTAAAATAGATGTATCAATTCATTTTCTGGGATAGGGAATGTAGCATTAGCGTTGTCAAACGAAAGTTCATATACCTCGCCCTTGAACTCGCGTTGCAACACTGTTGTATGGCCCAAGGCATTTAGTCGCTTCAATTCTGTCCATCGAACTGATCTCCAGACAAGCTCTTTACGACGCTCTAAAAGGACTCTTTCTATCAAATCGTGCTGATCCAATTTATCAATTCCGAAATTATGCCCCTTAGGGAATCTCTTTTGTAATAATTGTAATAATGTGTTTTTCGATTCTACCAAATCTCCGATACGTGCAAGACTTTCTGCTTTAATTAGATAGATTTCATCTGTTGCGAGACCTGTAAACGGGTAAAGATTATTGGAGACACTGCCATACATCATCTTTCTATAATTTCTTCCTTGACTGTTTTTATTAAAGAAAACCTGAGGTCGTATATCGGCTGGCTCGTAAAGCTTTACAAGTTCAGTATCCATCCCGATATAATTTCCAGTAAGTGACCCTACGCCTGATGTCGTTGTATAATCCATTACCTGTGTTGTATAATAAATTACATCAGCATTGTTTCCCTGAAAAGGCTGATCAGTATTAGTCTGTAGCTGATTAAAATCTGTAATAGTAGAATACAAGCTGAGGCATGTACTTGCGTAAGTTTCTGCTTTTTCAAAATCTTGCATAAAAAAATACACTTTAGAGAGCAAAGCATAAACTGCTGCTTTGCTCTGTCTTGTCCGTAAACCTGGCGGCGTTTTTGCGGATATTAACTTAGCTGCCTCGTCCAAATCGGTAATTATCCTTTCATAACACGATTTTACGGTTGCTCTTTTTTCAGTTTGGTTAACATCTGCCGAAAGCCTTATAGGTACACCGTTATCTATTGTAGCAGATTTGGTATCGTAAAATGGAGCAAATGTATTGACCAAATCGAAAAGTGCGTATGCTCTTATGAATAAAGCTCTCCCCCTGATGTCACTTTTTCTCTGTTCTTCACCATCAATTCTACTGAGCTCGTCCAAAACACTATTTGCATAGAATATGGCAGTATAAAGATTATCCCAATCTTTAATATTGGTTTCCCCTTCATAAAGATCCGCTTTCCATAGATAAGCATTACGTTGCGTCGAACTAAATAACCCCTGCCATATTTCTGGGCTAGCGATATAATACTCGTCCGATGCTATACGTTGAAGCACACCTGAAACATTTATAACAAGATTATTATCAAGCATCTGCTCTAAATCCTCTAGGGTTTGAGGTCGGATAATATTGGAACTAGGCTTTACCGATAAAAACTCTTGTTCGCATGATGTAACCATCATTCCTAATATTAAGATTATAAAGATTCTTTTCATATGTGTATAATTTGATTTTTATCTGTCATATGGAATACTCATGGTTTTTTGTGCTTCGCTAAACATGAGTATTTCATGTTTTAAAGTGTTAATTGAATACCTAGTGAATACGTAGTCCTGATAGGATTACCATTGATGAATTGCGGATCAATTGATTTATTATTTTTAGTCCAAAGTATACCTAGATCACTCGCGCTGAAAATAAGTCGTGCTCTGTTAAGTGATTTTACTTTTATTAGCGATGACGCATCGTAGGACAACTGCAGATCCTGCAGGCGAACATGCGCAGCTGGCTCAATCAATAGATCAGCGTACTTATAGAAGTCCGATCTGTTTAAATTATTTGGATATACCAGCGACGGCACATTAGTAAACTGCTCGTCCCCGGGAGATTGCCACCGTTTTTCGTAATCCCAAATGGTATAGCTTCCATTATACACAGCAGCATTGTCAAGTGAGTTTCGCCTAAAATAATGACCTGCATACCATCTAAGTGAAAACGAAAGCTCAAAGCCAGCATAACCAAATCGGTTCCATAATGTGCCATGCAATGTGGGGGTAGATGATCCCATATAAGACATTTCCGAAAGATCTTGACTATTCTTTATTGCACGGTAGTCGTTATTCTCCTGTCCGCCAAGATAACCTATCGGACTGCCCGTGTCATCAAGACCTTTCATTGGAAAAGCATACAACGAAAAATGCGGGTAGTCGATCTGCGGATAATCATTAATATTTGACATAATTACGAAGTTCGTTGCAGGAACCACGTGGTATGCTAACACCCTGTTTGTCACTTTACTCAAAAATAATTGGCTCGACCAGATAAAAGGCCCATTAAGGTTCTGCGTCGTCAAGGCCATATCTACACCCTTTGAAAGCAGGGATGCCGTATTCCCGGTAAAGCCGGCAACACCAGTCTGTGTAGGTGTGGGCCGCTTCGCAATTAGATCCAATCCTCGTTTTTGCCAGTATTCAATAGTAGCAGAGACACGACCGGATCGAGATGCTACGTCTAGGCCGATGTTGACATTTCGAACTCTTTCCCATCGAAGTGCAGGATTGGGTGGATTCACAATTTCGTAATATGGCTGTCCATACATAGAAATCGATGTCCCCTGTCGTGCAGTCAAATAACCTGATACACTTCGGTTTAAATTACCATTATATCCGTAAGAAGCACGAAGCTGTAACTTAGATAATAAATCTTCAGGAAAGAAAATCTCTTTATGAAGATCCCAAAGAGCACCTATCGACCATAATGGTACGAATTTTTGGTTGGTTTGTACACCAAACAAATTCGATCCATCACGTCTGAGGCTGCCGCTCAATCGATAACGATCTTTATAGGCATACATAAGGTTGGAATAGTAGGAGACGAAACGATCCGTACTTGACGATTGATCCGTCAAAGTGGAGATCTTTGAACTCTGGCCGCTATGCCACATCTTGAAAGGCGTTACATAATTGACCAAGTGGTTTTGGCTTGTTTGGTTTTCTTCATCATATCCATACAGTCCATAAGAAGCATTCCATCCTGTATTCTCCCTTATCTCCGTACCTACCAAAACATTCAACTGATGCTCTTCTGGAAAACGATTATCGTATTCTATTTGAAAACGCCCTATCTGATTTCGTTCCTTTCCCCTACCTACCTGTTTAATTGCCCCCAAAGGAATACCATATTCCAACCCACCTGCAGCGTTCAGATAGGAAAAACTGTTGATTTGATTACGGGTGTAATACGACTGTAGTCCATAATAAGAAGGTGAATCACTGTACAGCTCTTCATACAGATAAGATACCGAAGCCTTAAGCGCATCTGTTAACCTGCCATCCAGCTGTAAGCTATTCCGAATCTGTGCGACACGGTGACTGCTATAGAAATCACTATTATTCAAATCATCCATCGGTCGCATATACCAATCCAGTAATCGATTTTCAGCAAGATTATCAATATAGGACAGCCTTAATCTGGAAACTTCGGGTAAGTGCTCTCCTGATTCATTTATATATTGGCTGTAAGGATATCTTGGAGCAGTGGGTATAGCATATGCTTCCTGTCGATCATTTCTGTTGCTATAGAGTATACGATGAGCGAGCGTAATGCGATCGCCCAAAAATTTGAATGTATTTGCAGCTTGCATTGTCCAACGCTCAAAGCTATTGCCCACTATTTGGGGGCGATTTCTATCAAGACCTATGGAGATGAAGTAATCGTGATTTGCTGTAGCTCCTCTAGCAGAAGTATTATATTGCTGATTAAAAAGCGGTTGGTTAAAATACATGTTATACTGCTTTTTTGCATCTTGCTTTGCAATGTCAGAAATCAAAGCCGCCCCCTCCTCCTCTGCCAATTCCTTTGATTTGATACGAGCTAGTATTTCCACAACGGGCGACACGGGTTGCCAGCCTGTATTCAGATTTGCATTGTAACGACCACGGTCAAAAAGGAATTGCTCTACTTCTACAAACTGTGCAGAGCTAAGTAGCGGTTGATCAAATACATTCCGTTTTCCCGCAAACGACAAATTAGTATTGAATTCAATTACCGGACGTTTTCCCTGCTTTGCAAATTTGGTCGTAATAACGATTACACCATTACTGGCACGCACCCCCCAAATAGAAGCCGCAGCCGCATCTTTCAATATCGTAATATGCTCAATATCATTTGGATTTAAAGACTCTAGCTTACCTTCAAATGGGAAGTTATCTAAGACGATCAATGGCTCACTATTGGAGTAAAGCGTAGACCTTCCACGGATTTCGATATCTCCTTGCCCCCGTTGCTTCTGCTTCAAATTTGTCAAAATACCTGGTGCCATACCATCTAAACGCTGAATAACACTCGTAGACACCCTTCTATTCAACTGTTCATTGTCAATCTGCACAAAGCTCCCTGTAGCTCTTTCCTTTGGTATCTTCTGGTATCCGGTAGATACCACCTCGACTTCTTCGATCTGTTTTTCATTGGCCTGTAGGGCGATAATTAATATAGTAGACGTATTCTCATAGGCAACCCGTTGCTCCTTGTATCCGATGTGTTTTATTGTTAATAGTCCTGTAGGCTTATCTACGCTGATCGTAAACCTCCCCTGCCTATCCGTGCGTGCGTGCTTCTTATCCACGGAGACCGAAGCCCCCTCTATCGGCTTTCCATCTTGAACAGATGAAACCACTCCTCTCAGTACTATCTGATTTAGGCCTTTGGCCTCCTGCCCGAAAGCAGGAGAAACCAAAAGGCAACTAAACAACACACAGAATATTATTAATAGCATCTGCCTCACTCTCCCCCCGTCATTTCGACCGTAGTGGAGAAATCTCTCACATTCTAGTACATACTTACTTTGTTCTTTTGGGCGACTTGAAAGGTCTTGATAACTCGTTAACATGTTAACTCGTTCACTCTGCCCTTTGGGCAGTTCTCTCCCACCCCTAAAAAATTGTCTCATTTTTCGGTTACATTTTGCAATAGCAGTAAGCCATTGCAGATTCAAAAATCTAGTACGATTTCTGAATGGATCTTACGGTTAATATTGGTTTATAATCGGTTTTTGACCATCCATTCGCGAAATAAATAAAATACCGACCTCCTTAGATATTGACAAACAATATCTATACAAAGCATTTTAGTTGGTAGGCAATAAAATCTGTGCTATCTTTAAGCTTCGAAACAATAAGATAAAACGATTCTTCGGGCCTATGCGGGCTATCTGCTGGATACTTGGAGGTCGGAATACAGACTGAAAGAGACTGATTGTGCATCTAGCCTTATCGGATACATCCGATATGTGACGCTATTATAGTTAGTGTGATATAAGCCCCTTCTGTCTGTAATGTCTTGACAAAGCTTACTCCGGTGATACCGGGACGTTCTTTAAATGCAAAGATTGGGAATACCATAATGACCGATGGTATATCGGTGTTACGTAGATTTTGTTGGTTTTAAAATTCGTTCTCATAATCTTACAAAGCTTATATGAACGAGCTCCGCAAATCACGTAAGGGATGAAACCCTGCGATCCACCACTCTTCTCACAAAAGCCAAAGGCTCTTGTGCAGCCCTAAAGCAATTGCCTTAGGTGGTACCTGGAAGCGGTTTCACAGCAAGGCTCATCCCTACGTTTATATACAAAGATATAGAATTCGTAGGAAATGAGCTAACCTTACCGCCTCCTTCCCAGGTACCAAGTGAGAAATTGGAGACTCGTCAATTAGTTAATAGTGCTAAAGCAACTAACAATCAATCGTTAAACTCAAGGCAAATATAACACAAAGTTTCCTTGTTTCAAAATACACAATCAAAGAAACAAAAAAAACATGATTCATAAGATAGATTACTACATAAATACTAGTCTTGATAGACTTAAATGGCAAGATAAAGTCTTGGTCGATAGTTCTGGAATTTCAAAAGGTCAAATCAGCAAATTAAAAAAAGGACAAGTAGAAAGATTAACCGCTGAAGTGTTTTATCAAATATACACTGCTTTTGGTGACTCATGCTCTAAGGCTACCAAAATAGTCTATCCTGGTTTAAATTTGAAACAGGAAAACTACAATCCGAAGGAAAGAAATGCTTTTGGCACATTCATGGAACAGTTTGAAACGAGCATCAACTCTATTGAAGAAATTTCGGTTAAGACCGGTATTGATGAAAATAGGTTAAAAGATTTATATTTCCGTAAAGGATCATTAGAAGCTTATGAATTGGTTTTAATTGAAAAAGCTATTGGTAAAAAGGAAGGAGAGTTATTTGAAAAGCTATTCGAGAAATAAATTTACCCGCCTAAACAAATGACGTAAAAATAAAGCTATCTGTGAGAATAAGAAGGCGAGCTAGAATAACTAACAATGCAGTGATTTTTAACCAACTTGGGAAATTATGAGTAAGCAACAAACGGGCCTTACCCCTACCACAATAGCAGACGACGTACTCGTAAACAAGATTTACGAATTTCGAGGGCAGAAAGTGATGCTCGACAGCGACCTTGCCGAATTATATGGTGTCGAAACCAAGCGCCTAAATGAGCAAGTACGTAGAAATGCTACTCGCTTTCCTGAGGATTTCATGTTCACGCTCAATAAGGATGAAGTAGAAATCTTGAAGTCGCAAATTGCGACCTCAAGTTGGGGAGGCCGTAGAAAAGCTCCTAATGTATTTACTGAACACGGTGTATTGATGTTATCAAGTGTTCTGAATAGTGAGCGAGCTATCCAAGTGAACATAAAAATCATGCGGATATTCTCTAAGATACGTCAATTTATTACTGAGAATACGGAAATGAGACTAGAAATAGCTGAGATAAAATATACCGTAGAACAGATCGCAAAAAAACAGAAAGGTCACGACCAGAATATCGAATTGCTATTTGAATATATTGACCGACTACAAGAGAAGAAAGAACGGTGACAAAGCAGGACCTTAAAGGTGAAATCGGATTTAAGGTCGGGGGAAAATAAAGATGTGAATCTCATGATATTTATGGAAAAACCGATTGAATATTAATCTAATTTAAAAATGAAACATATAGCTCTAATCTTATTATTAGTTTTTTCAACGCTTACAAACGCACAAACTATTAAACACCTTAGTGATGTGGGAAGCAAGGGTACTGTGCCAAATGGTCAGGCGATTATCTACGGCAACTTTATCCAAAGACTAGGATTTGCCAGCGGTGGTTTTGCTCAAGATATTCGGTTGATGAATATTGACACCAAAGAAGTGTTTGCATTTCGAGTCAAACCAACTTTCAAGTCTTCGAAAGAGAACACCTTTATATATTTTATCGAACCGGGTAACTATGCCATACTCAATTATTGGTGGACACATAGTAAATGGTACGGCGGAAAAATGTTTACAGAATCTATTTTCAAAGGTATCGATGCTACAGAAGGCTTTGAAGAAAGGATAAACTCTGGTGAAGTCGATGTAAATGCATTGCATCGCTACACATTTACTATCACTGAAAACTCGCTAAACTATCTAGGCACCTGGCATTTTGATAATCCCGTTGTTTCTTTTACAGATGACAAAGAGGTATTTGATGAAAAAGTTAAAAATAAATACAAGAAACTAGACTTCCTGGAAGCTCGAGTAGTATTACCAAATTAGACCTAGCTGAATGAATATCAAAAATACTTACTTAGCATTACTGGTTATATTAAAACGTAATCATACCGAAACATCTGGTACTAACTGTTGAAAAGAGAACTCCATAGTAAGCGTAAGATAACGAACTTGTAGAACAGCTTTTGAACAATTTGTAGACTTATCTATGTGAGATTAGGTTAACTATCTAGCGACACCATTACCTTCTCGTTAATGACCCCAAATTACTTCACTTTAATCTCCAAATCTGCAGTTAACAGCCCCATGAATTTATCTGATTTACCCAATCGATTTCTATACAATAGCGAACCACTGACCGCATTCTCAGGAACTATTATTTTCAGTGTATAATTGTCTCCGTCAACAATCTTGCCCACGATATAATCTCCATTGGAAGTCGGAAATAAAATAGAAAGATCTTTTTTAAAGTGGAGGTGATCCCCCTCGATAGTAATCGTATCTCCAGGATAAGCCCTTGCAGGTATGATTTCCTTAATGATCGGGTATTCAGGGCTAAATATCTGCTTCTGCGTACTACCAAATGAATTTGAAAAAGTTATCATCCGTGCGAATGTATAATCATTAAAGATATCCTCATTCATAGATACCACAAATAAATTCCCTCTCTCCCGGACAATTTCATATGATACTACTTCTCCATCTATTTCAATTTGGTTTTTACTACGGTCGTAAAGATTGAAATATCTAACCTGCAAAGTCAACTCGCCTCCTTTTACAATCGCGGTATCTATTATTGGCGACGGCAAAAACTGTTCTTTCTTACTTTCACATGCATAAAAAACAATGACTAAAACTATCCACATCCATTTATTACAAGAAACAATCATTATTAGATATTTATAATTTTCTCAAAGGTAAGATTTAAAATCTCCATAAAAAAATCCTGAGGTTATAACTCACTCATAAGGCTGAAATGGCAAGATACCCTTCTGATTCTTCAATTTTTGAAGCCTATTATCCAGACAGCTCTCCAAGAAAAAGTATCTGTTCTCTTTTTGCTCAAATGCTCATGCAACAAAGCTAGCTGATATCGTTGTAATGAAAAACATGTACTTCGTCAAGCACATGCGTAGCACTTAAGAAAGGTTCTCTATATCATCTTGATCTTTAGGCCTATTACTGTTTCCCTTAGCTAAAATAAGTTGATTTTTACGAATTATCCTCTTGTCGAAGCCGAAAATTTAAACTTGTCCATCCGAGGTGGATTATCCAAAGTGAAATTAAATGCGATGCTATTCAAATAGTATGCTATTTCAAGTCTTTCTTTCCAACTCAACTTCGAATAATACGTTGAATGATTGGACGCTTCTTAGCTGTTTGTCCTTTAAACGCAGTTCTATCTAATCGAAATTTACCCATATTTCAAATTTAAGTATTCCTAGCTTCTTATAAAAATTATCTTTCAGCTACCGTCATTTTCTAAAAAATAAGGATAATAAATACCCAAGTCAAATTCAGCAACCACTTCTCTGTTGGTCCAGCTTTGTTAGCGGAAATGGATAAGTAGCAAGTGTACAGATGCTCACTTAAAAGAAATCGAGAAAATTGCCGCGCAAAAAGTCTCCACTTTCAAGTATAAACTCCATTATATTCCGTCAATTGCGAACGCAATCTCTACAACCGCATTAAATACCTAGCCTTAGGTATTTTCCTAAAATGAACGTTGTGCTATATTTGATCTATGAGTGCTACACCAAATTATATAACACTTAAAAGAAGCGATGCCATGAAAAAAAAACACTATATCTGGACAAAGATCACGATCATCTTGATCATGTTGTTTTCTTTTATCAACCATTCCTGTGTAAAAGATGAAGCCACCGATTCCTCTACCAATAAAGAGTTTCGCTGTGGCACAACGCTACCGATAGGCTACCAATGTATTTCTTTTGGAGGTGAATCTGCCCCTACGACTTATGATATTCCTGAGTTGATCGGTTATTGGGATGAAAATATTAGTGACTTTTGTATTCAATATAAAAGTGATGGTACGGGGGTGATTACCTTTAAGGCATCTGCTTTTACAAAAGCCACTACACAACGGATCAAATGGGGAGCTTTGATCACCTCAAAAGGGGCAGTGGAAACCTCCAATACAGGTATTATTAGGATCGTTCACCAATCGCTAGAAGGCTCTCTAGATCCTCAAATAGCCTTACTCGCTTTTAAGCGCTCGACAAAAGAGTGGTATGGTTACGATCTGAAGCGGGTGGCTGCCTGTGGAACAGGGAATTCGGGTAATGGCGGTTCGGATGGCAATGGCAGTGGCAATACCAACGCGTATCCTTCGGGATCTGGTGCTATCTCTTTTTGGACGAAAACCGACTTGGGATGTGGCAATATCACTGTTTCCATTGGGGGGCAAAGCAAGCTGATTTCGCAATATTTTGGAACGATGCCAAATTGTGGTGCGGATGGTACAGCAACTTTTATCCTACCGGCAGGGAACTATACATTTTCAGGATCGTGCGTTAATATAACTTGGAATTCTACCGTAACCATCAGCGCCGGAGTCTGTACAAGGATGCAACTGACGAGCAATAAGAAATAAAAAAGTTAAAGGTTTTCTAATTTCATAAACAACACTCTGCTCATCCAACAAGGATTATCACCGAGGAACCGTGTTATTGAACTGAATAAAGTTGCTATCACGCAGATGAAATCTGCTGCTGCATAGCGCAGTCAATTAAAAAAATGAAATAATACTAGTTATTATCTTTTTTGTACTAACTATGATTGAATACTGGGCATGAGGCAGAAAAGGGAGTAATAAAGTTGAGCAACAATTACTTGTCAATAGATCTCCCCTAGTCCTGCTTTTTAAGCGGGAATGGATATATAGCAAACGCACAGATGCTCACTTAAAAGAAATCAAGAAAATTGCAGCTATAAAGGTCTCTACTTTTAAGATGCAATTCCATTATATGGATATAAAAACTTTTATCATTCTTTAATTAATACATAATGACTGAAATTCACAACGTCTTCTTTGATTGAGACTTGCTTTTCACCATCTTTAAAAAGATCTGTCAGTGTAATCCGATTGTTTGAAACATTCCAGTTAGTTTTTAGGATATGTTTTTCTGAATCCCCCATTAATTCCTCATTCTGTATCGTATAAATCAATACGTTTACCTTATCATTCGGCAAGGTAGATGAATTTATTTTGAGAAACTTTTTGTTGTTCATTTCAAAAACTGAATAAACAGTATTTACTGTCTCGCCTTTCTCGGTACTTACTATTACATCGGTTTTTAATTTATTGATATCAAAGTCATTTAATAAATTCTGCCCATTTTTGTCTTTAAACTCTAAGAAGTGCTCATACATATTGGGAACAGCATCAGGGCTCTTTTTACAGTTTGTAAAAGTCAACATAAGTAATATGCTTCCAATTAATACATTAATTTTTACTAAATCGATCATCTTTTTAAGGTTTTGCTATATATAAGTTTTTCTTTGAATATTGATATAAATTGTTGGTTTGATTCTCAAGATGCATGCTACGAAATCAACCATTATAATCAGAACCCCAATTTACATAATAAAAAGTAAAATAATCTCTTGATTAAAAATATTCAATACCGCCTGTATTGTATGTATATGAACCCATTTGCCATTCTATCCTGAACGCTTTGTTATTTTGCGTTTGTTCCCCACGTCTACAACCCAAGCTGGCCCTAGCTGGTGCTTCAATGCTTGGAGTGCCTAATAACAGTTGCACTAGCACCCCTTTCCGGAAAAGGAACAATTAAGCTATATTTAAATAGCACGAGTTAACAAATAAAGAAATAAACATTATACAAGATAGCCCCTGCAGACTGCACGGGCTATGCTTAACCGATATCTCCGCAGGGATGCGGATTCTTTGATGATTACTAAAGATAATTTTTATACACCTATAATACAACAGAATACAGAACAACATTAACAATCTACAAATGGAAAGAATGTATACACCTTCTGAATTAGGGATTTTATATAATTTATTTGGAATCTAGCTGAAACTCAAACTCATTATAGGGAGCTCGCTCCCAGGCAAACTGTCGAGTCGTGGGAGAGATAGCAAAGAAGGGGGAAAAAGTTTTTACTTTGACCGTTCTTTTATCTGGCATAAATTCCATCCACCGCAACCAACCATCGCCCCCATTGCCATGCCAGCCACCGCCAAGGGCCTGTGCATTAAATGTCATCTGGTGTACGGTACGGCCTGCACTATTTTTGTCGGTACGGTAGCCTACATGCCCTTCAAAATCATCTGGTGCACCAATGTGTCCTGAAAATACCATTTCGATATTGGAAGATGGCTGTACTAGTTTTTCAAAGACTGCCCTACCGTAATTGCAGTTCTCTAGAGGATAGTTTTCTTTTACAATATGTTCATTTTTTGAATTAAGGTAAGAATGGGTCAATAGTACCACACGGTGGCTTTTGTATTTGTTATCTCCTATTACTTTTTTTGCCCACTCGATTGTTTCATCTCTAGGCGCGAACTCCAATACCAAGAACAAATATTTTTCATTAAACGGACTTAAAAATTCATAAGCTGCATTTACCAATGATGGTTGATTGTCTGCATTAAAACCGGCCTCTTTAAGTAAACGTTGACTTAATCTATTTCGATCCACAGGAAAAAAATCATCGTAATATGTCTTACGATTTTCGACACTCTTTATTCCATAATCATGATTTCCGGTCGCATTCAAATAAGGTACTCTTCCATCAAGTCTTTCAAACGCACGAGATGCGGCTTTCCACTGTTGTATTCCCGCTTGATCGGCTTGTTTGCCATCGGGGCTGAGCCAACTGTTATGCTCTACTAGATCGCCAGTACTCAGTACCATTTGAATATTTAATGGTTCTATTTGTCCGCTAACCCAACCCGTCATCAATTCTAATATACCATGGTTGCGCTCGAATTTGACATAGCTTTGTACATCTGGGACAAGAATCATCGACCAGGAATCGGAATTCGTAAGTTTCGGGGGGCGGTAACTATCTGTTTGAGCAAAAGAAAAGGTCACAAAAAGACAGATCTGTAAGAATAATGTTAGTTTTTTAATTGGGTTCATGGTTGATTATTTATTTTCTGTCCTTAAACCTACATAAATTTGCCTCTGTACGCAATTAAATTGCATTGGAATATTAAATTTTGCAGCTCTCTTCTGCCGATAGTGTAGTCTATAGACCTCTTACAAATTCACCATCAAAAATCAGTTCAACCTAGATACCGCACTAATCAAACACCTCCCTCACTATCTGGCACATAACTTAACAAATCACCTGGATTACACTCCAATACTGCACATAACGCATTAAGTGTATCAAATCGGATTCCTTTTACTTTGCCATTTTTTAATAATGAAAGATTGGTCATACTCATGTCTAATCTTTCAGCTAGTTCTGTTAGCGACATTTTACGTTTCGCCATCTGTACATCTAAATTTACAATTATAGCCATTATACAAATTCCTTATTTTCCTGTTCCACCACCATTCCATAATCAAATATGCTCGATATAACATATATAATTATTCCCAATATTAGCATATTGGGGTCAATTTCTTTTTGAACCCAATAGATTTGGTTGGGGGCAGCGATGGAGTCATGGAGAATCCATACATCAAATAAATAATTAATCAAATGAACAGGCACATAAAGAATAACCGATAGGCCTATCCATCGGAGTCTTTTCGTATTTTCTCGGGAGAATGGCCGCTGAGCTTTAAAACTGTTAAGTATTTTCCTCATGTTGTACAAGAAAAGGATTAAGATACTTTCTATCAGTACAAATTGCACAATCAATAAGGAGAGATGCTTTATGGTAGGTTTTAATTCGATCTTCAATACACCTATATTGATAGTTGCAGATGCCGTTTTAGCGTTGTCTATAATCGTAGCTACCGGCGAAGAGTCTACCGTATTTGCTATCTGCACCGCTATTGTAGAATCTATTTTCCCATCTGTCACCACCTTGTAACCAACAACGGCAATGACAAAAGGAATAAGAATAAAATTAGCATACCACACGAAGTTAAAAATTGCTCCTAATATTTTAACCAGTCTTAGTGAACTTCTAGGAATAAGATTAGCTGTTTCCATAATGTTTATTATTGATTTTTACACATAGACAAAGATAAAACACATTTTACATAAAACATATATTTTTTTAAATAAAACATAAAATAAATATAATAAATCATAAAAAAACAAGGATATTAAATTTCGATAGGTAATAGGCTCGATTCGCCTAGCTAGTGCTCCTTTCCAAGGAATTCCTTCCCCATGATGGTGCTTCAATGCTTGAAGTACCTAATGAGTAATTAATCCCTAAAGAGCATCTGCTGGTAAGTGAAGGAGATACGAATTACAGAAAATAGCTCCTATGGACGCAAGGTTATATTTAGGCAATTATACATTTATAGTAAGATCTTTTAAATCGCACAGAATTGGTTGCTTTCTTTTTCACCGAAGAAATAGCCCGTTGTACCTAATATTTAAGTCTATTAACCTAAAAACACATTAGCAATTGTTAGAACAAGGTTATAATTGTATATCAATCTGAAAATATGCATATAGCAACTATTTGACGAATAATATATCATCCAAACTTTAGACTTTTTTCTGCCTTTGCATAAAATCTATATTTATTATGAATAGATCTACTCAATTCTTGAATTATATTACGATTACTGTTAATACACTTTTCATCTTGCTCCTCGTTACTTCTAGTAATACGATGGCACAGACTATCCATACGAAAGATGTAGTCAACTTTTGGAATGCTTATGACCAGATTCATCAAACCAATTCGCACGAGAAGCAATTGGACATTATAAACACAATATACCTGAATCCTGGATCAGATGGGCTGAAAAAGCTCTGTCAAACCATGAATTACAGCGACTCAACCTTTGTTCGATCTATAGTTACGTACCCTAAATTCTGGAACTCATTACGGGTCAAAACGGAATCCTTACAACAGGAAAACCTAAACATTCAGAAGCATGTGAAGACTTTGAAGTCACTATATCCTGATCTACAACCATCAAATCTATATATGTGTATAGGATTGGGTAGTGCCGGTGGTAGACCTATAGGTAAAGACCTGGTCATCGGGCTTGAACTGGCATTGGGAGACTCTTCAATAAATACAACTGAACTGAGGTCGCAAGATAAGAGAGATTTCTATAAGTCGGCCCAGTCCAACGGATTGGAATTTATAGCTGTCCATGAATACATACACACGCAACAGAAGAAATCGAGCAGTAACTATGTGCTGAAACAGGCTATAAGAGAAGGTTCCTGCGACTTTATGGCCGAATTGGTAATTGGAAGGCCACTAACCATTAACTATATCAAATATGGCTATGCCAACTACCAGAAGTCATTCGACTTGCTGAGGAAGGATCTGGTCAATCCGAATCTGAACAATTGGTTTTATAACTATGATGTGTCGACGATAAAAGATCTGGGCTATTTTATGGGGTATGTGATATCCAAAAAGTACTATGAGAATAGCTTAGATCCATCGCAGGCCATCAAAGAGATTATTGAGTTGGATTATGCTGATGATGAAGCTGTATTTAGCTTTCTGAATAAGTCTGGTGTATTTGATGAGTCTCTGGATTATGCTGGAGAGCTTATTAAATTCAAATCGGATTGTCCCACTATAGAAAGTATAACGCCTATTGGAGAGGACAAAGTGATAGCCTCTACTACGAAAAAGATAGGGATTGCTTTTTTAAGCCGATGAAAAATGGCACTTCGATGAGGGTTTCTGAAAAAGGTAGAGCGTACTTTCCACTGGAAAAAGTCATTGGATTTAGCGAAGACAAAAAAACGCTTTGGCTTGAATTGAATATCCAAAAAGATAAGGCTTACGAATTTGTGGTTACAGATAAAGCATTCCAGTCGGAAGATGGATATCCTCTAAGAGAAACAACATATTTAATTCAATTTGAGGTAAAAGAATAATGAAAGGGTAGCTACAATATGGTAATTATTTCTAGCTTGTGCAATTACTTAGCACCATCAATAAATCCTCCTCGCGAAACCGTTGCAGATCGACATCCACCAGTAGATCTATATAGGCATGAAAATAAAGCGAAATACGCTGTAAAAACTCTATAGGTGACTCGAAAGCCCCCTCCTAGTACTTGGCATACCTCGAACGGGCAATGATAAAATCATCACTAAAGGGACCAAATAAATATTCTAAAGAAAGACTTAAATCTGTGGAGAACCTATTCAAAAAATTAAATAGAAGATCTGAGCGTTAAATAAAATGGAGCTTCAATATGCTGTTTTGAGTTTTCTTTTATCAATTGGGCAGCGGTTTTGCCCATAAACTCAAAATCTGTAGAAATTGTTGTAATACCGTCCAAAATAAATTTCTTAAGCGGAGTTTCATTATAAGAAATAATCCCCACCTCTTTGCCTATGCTTTGTTTCGTTTGAATAACCTTATCGAGTAATTTAACAAGATCGGCCTCTTCTAAATTAATATAGCATGTCCCATTTTCAATTTTTTCTTTTTCTAATTCGGACACCAATAAATGATCAAATGCATACTGTTGACAAAACTTATAGAATCCCTTAATAATAGCCTTCGGATAATCACTATGGTCTGGAAATATGAGTTTTAAAGAGTGGTACTTCGACAACTCTGGGAGTGCCTTTTCTAATGCGGAGTATATATCTGCTTCATAATTTTCGAACACTGCGGGATATTCTCCTTGAATCTCGGGTAAGTTTTTACCAAGAACCAATAATTTTTCAATCGGGATTAATTTACTGATAACTTCGGGAGCACGGTCCCGTCCCTCTTTAAAATGTGGAAAAATGACATAGTAGTCGTAAATCTTCGTTAAATTCGTTAACAATGACCTTAAATAAGATACGTCGCTATTATACACAAAAAGGTCTATCGATGCTATTTCTACTATCTCCTGTGAAAAGGCATCGTACACAATTTTCTTATGAGCACTTAACTTATTCAATAGAAATGCTATTCTTATTCTCCTCTTAAGATCTGTAGTAGCAACAAAATATCCTTTACCAGGAGAAGATGTTATTATTCCTTTTGCTTTTAGCAGCTTATAGGCTTTCTCTACTGTATCGCGTGATATATCTAAATAAGTACTCAGTTCGTTAATCGAATTTAGCGGAGCCTCTTTCTCTAAATAGTTATTTTTTATCCCTTCAATAACAGCGTCGGCTAATTGTTGATACTTTGGCGTAGATGAGAAATCACTAATTTCAATAGTTCTCAAAAATTCCGACGCTGTCTTATTCATAGGTATTTATCTTAATTCTAATTAGTTTCTATAGTACGTTAATTCTATAATATTATTGGGTATGGCACATGTGTTCCAGTGATCGTGTATGGCTAGTGCTGCACCAATCGCGGTAGCCTGCGCCATAGAAGCCGCAAAAACCTCCATTTCAGAAAACTCATATGCCAATAGGTTCATGTATATATTATTTTTACTAAATCCGCCATCCACAAAAATACGAGATATGGGTTGCCTGCCCAAAACCAATTTTGTAGCCTTTATCTGTACCTTCACTAAGTGTAACATCAGGGCGTGATAAGCATGCTGAAAGCTATCATACTCTTTTAATTCTATCTGCTGGAAATCCTGCAATGCATTGCCTAGATTCTGATCTCTTAGCATTGAGATCGTTTCCCAACAGATATCGATATGCTTAAGTTTAGCTTGGCTTTCATTAAAATGATCAGCAATACGTTTCGCTTGTCTATCGTGTTCATAACCTGCAAACAGCCGCGAAGCTTTTACCGCATTACCTAAGTAAGAATAATAAAATAAGCAATCTTGATCAAGATCTGCTTTACATAGAATATCAGCATTAAATGGATTAAATGATATACACCAGGTTCCTGTAGAAATCAAAATAAATGGTTCATGAAAATTCAGCAGGTAGGGAATCAAGGCCGAAGAGCTATCGTGCAGACCAACTCCGATTTTGATGGTACTACCTGGAAATGTGGCCGGATATACTGTATTGGCGGCTACTATAGGAGCTAGCTTCCTATCCACCCCCTCGTCAGTAACCCAAGAGTGATAATCATTTCGTTCGAAATCCCATAACGCCGTATGGCAGCCTATACTCGTTTTATCAGTATAGGCTACCCCTGATAATAAAAAGCTGAGGTACTGTGGCAGGTGAAGGGCATAGCTTATATGTTCATAAACAGCTCCATTTTCTCTTTTTAACCTATACAGCTGTAAACCTGAATTTAAACTACCTAAAGCAGGAGATGCAGTGGAGAGGCAAAATGCCTCTTCTCCTTGGTATCGATCATAAAGCTCCGTGCTGAGCTCTTCAGGATAAGGCTTCAGGTAATTGTACAATGGCGCCAAAGGGTGACCGTTTTTATCGAGATAGACTAAGCTTGCACCATATGAAGCAAAATTGATTGCTTTGATTTCATATTGTGTACTCCTAAAGATCTCGTGCAACGAATCAAATATTGATAACCGCAAACTTTCCAGATTTTCACATGGATCCCCGTCTTCATCGCTTACTTCATTGAATCGTGCAGATCTTTCAAACAGTAGTTGGTATTTCTCATTAAACAGAAACAGCTTCTTATTGGTTTTCCCTACATCAAAAATGGCTATAACCGGAATTCGTTTACTCATCATTATCCTCGCTATTTATAAACCTGTAGCAATAGAGTTTTCTCCTCTCTCGGTAATCAATAGGTTTCGAATCTCAAGTTCTTGATATAGCTTCACCGGATCTAAAGCAGCGTGATTGCGTAGCCGTGCTTCTGCTACTACAGCCCGTACATCCGTACGAAAAGCATGTTGTAGAATCTCTTGTGCCTGAACTACATCATTAGTTAGCTGCGCCCGCTTTAGTGCTGCTCTATCAACCAGTAGTGCTTGGGCATAAGCTATCATAATGGCCTCTACCGACTGTAATAGGTCCAACAAGGGATCTTTCAGATTGTGTGAGGCATCGATCATCCAGCCTAATGCGGTAGCGTGATCCATACCATTATGATCCATCCCTTCGACAAGCTCATTAAAAATCAGGAATAATTGATAGGGTTTGATACTGCCTGCTGTAAGATCATCATCCGCATACTTGCTGTCATTAAAATGGAAACCTCCGAGTTTCCCCTCCATCAATAGCAGAGAAACAATTTGTTCAATATTTGAATTGGGGAGATGGTGCCCTAAATCTACAAGGGTATATGCCTGGGGGCCTAACTTGGACGCCAATAAAAGAGACTGTCCCCAATCCGCTATTGTAGTACTGTAGAAATTAGGTTCAAAGGCTTTATACTCCACAAACATTTTCCAATCCGGAGGAAGGTTCTTGTAAATTTCCTGAAGACTGGCTAACGTATTTTGAAATGCCTCTCGAAAGTTCAGTTGTCCTGGGAATGAAGAACCATCTGCCAGCCATATCGTCAATGCTTTGGAGCCCAACGTTACGCCATGCTGTATTACAGATACATTATGATCTATGGCCTGTTTTCTAACAGCTGGGTTAACGTCCTGTAGAGAGCCGTATTTATAACTGTGCTTTTGTCCCTTTTGGTCTTGAAATGTATTGGAATTTACAGCGTCAAACTGTAGATCAAGTGATGCAGCCAATTCTTTGATCTTTTCGACATGCTGTGGAATATCCCATGGGATATGTAACGATATAGCACCACTGCTCTTATTCAGCGCGTGCAAAAGACCTACATCTTCTATCTTTTGCTCCAAGGTAGCAGGCTCACCTTTTCCAGAAAACCGACCAAACCTGGTTCCTCCGGTTCCCAATGCCCAACTAGGGATCGCAATCTGGAAGCGTTGAAGTTTCGAGACCAGCGATTCTACGGTATCACATTCCTGTTTAAAAAAGTTAAATTTTCTTTGGTGCTGTTCAAGTAATACAGCGTTATGCTCTTCTATTTTTTTCTTTTCAAGTATCATAGTTTATATTGATTACAGAAAGATAGTAAATATCTTCGAATGACATAATAGGTCTTTTAGCGAACGAAAGACATAGCAATGCCTCCATCTACATTTAATACATTTCCAGTGGACTTCTGAAGCGCTCCCCCCACAAATGCAAAGCAGGCATTCGCAATATCCTCTGGTAAGATAATCTCATTTAGCAAAGTCCGTTTGGCATAGTAAGCCGGGAGCTCTTCAATCTGGATACCGTATGCTTTGGCTCTTCCCTCTGCCCAGCCACCGGACCATATATTACTATCCGATATCACCGCATCCGGATTTACCGTATTCACTCTCACTTTATAGGGGCCCAATTCTGCCGCAGTAAGACGACTCAGATGCAATTGTGCTGCCTTAGCAGATCCATACCCCGCATTATTAGGACCTGAAACTAACGCATTCTTGCTTACGATATTAATAATATCACCTCCTATTCCTTGAGCCTTAAATATTCCAGCAACAGCCTTACTCATGAAAAACTGACCTTTGACCAATACATCATATAAGAGATCCCAATCCTTCTCGCTATGCTCTTCAAGAGGCTTTGAGATGGAAAGGCCTGCATTATTTACGATAATGTCTATGCCACCAAAAGCCAATAATGCTGTTGCTAATGCGGCTTCTATCTGTTGCTCGCTAGTAACATCCAATATGGCCTTCTCCACGGTGTCCTTTCCAAAGGTCGCTACGAACTCCTCTTTAACGACATCTAACCTTTCCTGATTAATATCATTCAACAAGACAACCGCTCCCTCCATCACGAACTTTTTAGCTATTGCCTTTCCTATCCCCCCCCCACTGCCTGTTACTAAAGCGATTTTGCCCGATAATGGCTTCGCTTTTGGCATACGTTGCAGTTTTGCTTCTTCAAGCAACCAGTACTCAATGTCAAAGGCTTCTTGCCTCGGCAACGAAGTGTATTCGCTGATTGCCTCTGCCCCTTTCATCACGTTGATAGCGTTGATATAAAACTCTGCTGCGACTCTGGCTGTCTGTTTATCCTTAGCAAAAGAAAACAAACCAACTCCCGGATAGATTATGATTACGGGATTTCTGTCCCTTATGGCTGGACTATCGATATGCTTACAAGATTCGTAATACGCCTGATACATTTGACGGTAACCTTCGAATAACGGCGACAGCTTTTCCTTCAGCGCTATTATATCGGACAGGTCTGCATCTTTATCCAGATTCAAAATAAGTGGTTGTATCTTCGTCCGCAAGAAATGATCGGGGCAACTAGTGCCTAGCGGAGCCAAGCGATCTAAATCATTTGAGTTGATAAACTCCATCACGGCATCGCTATCTGTAAAATGTCCGATCATCGATCGTTCTTGTGAACAAAAGCCCCTCAATAACGGTGCAATTGCGGCAGCCTGTTTAAGCCGTTGTTCTTTCGATAAGCTATCCATTTTTTTGCCCGCAAATATGGGAGCTTTTTTACCTAAGTTGGACTCTAGGTAAGCAGCGCATTGCTCAATAACGTCTAAAGAATTGACATAACAGTCATACGCTGTATCCCCCCAGGTAAACAAACCATGCGACCCCAACATAATTCCTCTAATATGAGGATTTTGCGCCAAGCAGTCCCGTAATTGAAGACCTAGATCGAATCCTGGCTTTTGCCAATCTACCCAGCCTATTGTGCCACCAAACAATTCTTTGGTGATACGCTTTCCATCTTTAGCCGCTGCAATCGCAATGGCAGCATCTGGATGAAGGTGGTCAATGTGTTTGAAAGGTAAAAAGGCATGCAAAGGTGTATCTATAGACGGCGCTTTAGAGTCCAACTCAAAAATACAGTGGTTAAATAAAGCGACCATCTCGTCTTCGTATGCAAGACCTTGATATACATTTTCCAGCGCACGCAACCGCTGTACATACAATGCCGCTAAGCCACTTTTAGTGAGCGTACCAATATCGCCACCTGATCCTTTGATCCACATGACCTCGACCTCTTCTTTCGTCAAAGGATCACGATCAAATGTCTTACAAGACGTATTTCCTCCTCCATAATTCGTAATCCGAAGGTCAGCCCCCAATAAATTGGAACGGTAAAGTAGTAAAGCGACCTCGTCTCCCATCAGGGAATTGGCCTTATCCTCATCCCAAAGGTAGTTTACGTGTTTATAAATTTTCTGTTGCATAATTGCTATATGATTATTCTAATGTTTTAGCCAAACCTACTACACAGATCGACAGGATGATGACGATAATTCCTCCAATAATTGATCTGTATGTTTTTTTACTTACCAGCTTCCATTCCTTCAGAAATATCCCCCAGGCATTAGATATTAAAATGATAAATGCCATATGTAAAATCCAAGAACTGGCTCCATTGCCCAACTTGCTCTCACCCATACCATAAAAGAAAAACTGCAGGTACCATGTCGTACCAGCTAATGCACACAATAAGAAATTCTTGCCTAAAGGTGTCTTACTATTTCCATAGTCTGTTATGGTTTTATTTTTGAAAAGTAGGTAAATACAATAAAGAAAATTGCTAGTAAAACCTCCCCATAGAATGACTACATATGTCACATTATTCTGATAAAGAAACTCCCCTTGGGCTGGATTCACCGTTTTCCAAATGGTATTAGCTACGTCAGCCATAGATTTACCTGATTCAATACCAAAATTGAAGCAGGCACTCAGCAATCCCGATACTAATGCCACAAGAATACCTGCACCAAAATTATATTCGGAACGGCCAGTTTCAATCGATTCCTTCAAATCTTTATCCTTAGACATACCTGCTTTAGCACAGAGATAAATACCGAGTACGCAAATACCCAAACCTGTTAATACACAAAGTCCCGCTCTAGTAGTGAAGAAATAATCTAATCCATGCTTGCCCGTGACGGGCAAGAAATAATAATAAACAGCTGGCATAAGGGCTCCCAGAACCATACTCAAGCCCAAAATAATACTACTCCCTAAAGATACGCCTAAATAACGCACCCCTAGGCCGTAAGTCAATCCACCAATCCCCCACAATACACCAAACATAAATGTGTATCCAATTATGGATGAATCTGTCTGCTGAATGATGTGGAAAAAATCCGGAATGGTAATCCAAGCCGCAATGGGTGGAACAAGGATCCAGGAAAAAACTCCGCCAAGAATCCACATGGATTCCCAGGACCAACCCTTGACTTTCTTATACGGCACGTAAAAACTCCCAGAGGCAAAACCTCCAATAAAATGAAAAAAGACTCCTAAAATTGCATTCATAAATTTCTCATAATTGATTAAAGCCCTAGTTTAAACTTACTATCAGATTCAAATATATCCCAACACATTCAATAAACCATACTGCGGTATCCTGCAACGATTAGCAGCTGAAAATTTGGAACTAAACAATAAATACTCCTATTATTACAGCGGACAATTAACAAACGCAAATGGATAAACCTATTTTTACGTACAATAAAAAATACCCATCAGTCAATGACTTAAAAAGCAGAGCAAAAAAACGGATACCCAAGTTCGCATTCGATTATTTGGAAGGAGGCTGTAATGAAGAGTTGAACTTACGGGTTAATGAAGAGGACTTACAACAGATTAAATTAATGCCTTCTTACCTCAAAAGCCATTCTGGTGTGGACATGCGGGTAGAACTATTTGGACAGATATATGATGCGCCCTTTGGTATATCACCTATTGGTCTCCAAGGCTTAATGTGGCCCAAATCGCCCGAAATTTTAGCAAGGGCAGCAGTAGCAGAGAATATTCCTTTTGTACTTAGTACAGTTTCAACAAGCAGTATCGAAACGATTGCTAAAATTACCAATGGAAAATTTTGGTTCCAGCTATACCACCCGACTAAGCAAGAAGTGCTTGATGATATATTAAATCGATTGGAACGTGCGCAATGTAAAGTCCTAGTCGTATTGATCGATGTCCCTGTATTTGGTTTACGATATAAAGAGATCAAAGCAGGCTTATCGATGCCTCCAAAAAACAATATACGGAATTATCTACAGGCAGTAACTCGGCCCCTATGGAGTATCCAAACGCTCAAAGCCGGTATTCCATCATTTGCTTCGCTAAGCCCATATATGGACAAAAATATGGATATTAAACAATTAGGGAAATTTATGGACAGCACATTTACTGGGCGTGTTGATATTGATAAATTGAACTATATCCGTCAAAAATGGAAAGGGACACTAGTAGTTAAAGGGGTCGTGAATGAAGTGGATGCTGATCTATGTGCTCGTATAGGAGTAGATGGCGTCATCGTCTCCAATCACGGCGGCCGCCAGATCGATGTTGGAGAATCTACCATTTCTTCTTTGCAGAGACTTCGTGCGAAATACAAGAATAAATTTACCATAATGATTGACAGCGGGTTACGATCGGGTCCCGATATTGCTCGTGCCCTAGCCTGTGGTGCCGATTTCACCTTTATGGGGCGACCATTTATGTATGGAGTCGGTGCACTTGGCGATACTGGAGGAACACATACCATCCGGATGTTGAAAGCACAATTCTATCAAACTATGCAACAGCTAAGCTGTGAAAAAAACAAAGACTTACCTGCCACGCTGATCATGTCAGGATCTAAATCTTTATAGTTAAATATGAAATACAATCGAATATAAAAAGCTACCTTATTAGGGTAGCTTCTATCTATATATTTACAATATTCAGCGATTCACGCTATCTAAGTTTAAAAATTATAACTACCAGAGGCCAATTGGTAAATACGTTCTTTTTTATCTTCTCTTATCAGTTGAATATGTTTGCCATCAACTGGAATAACTATCTGATCTGCCGTTTTTAGCTTAAGTATCGCATTAGTGTTTACAGGAACTTCAATTTCCATTGCTAATTGTCCAGCAGTCCTTTTCCAATTGGAGCGAATAGTGCCGTAAGGAGATTCAAAGTGGGCCTTGACCCAGGTCAAATGGGTAGAGGTTGCTGCCGGTGGCTCGATAACAAATTCTTCATAGCCGGGCTTATGGACTTTGATACCTGCGACACCATCCATATACCAAGCTCCCGGATATAAGAAGGAGCTGTGTAACAGGGAGTGACCAGGCAGATCTTTCTCCCACATTTCCCAAATAGTGGTTGCATTATTGGCTTTCATATAACCCCAACTGGGATAGGTATCTTTGGAGGTCATGCTATAGATCAGGTCATTACGGTTGTGGTCGCGCAGCAGTTTGAACAACATAGCCCCGCCAGTAATGCCTACATGGATATGCCCTTTACGCTGGACAATTATCTCTCTTTCTAGTTGCTCCCAGATATTTTCTTTATAGTCTTGAGGAACTACATCTGCCAATAGTGCCATAGTAGTATTGCCCATAGCCCCATCAGCATATTTTACAGTTTTAGTATCAAAGTAAGCTTCATTAATAGCCTCGGTGTATTGCTTAACCTGCTGTTCCCATAGTTCGACTTGTTGGTCTTGCCCAATAACCCGAGCAATCTCGATAGCGGTTTTCAAATTATATATGCGGTAAAGGTTGTTGAAACAGAGATTTTGAGGACTATCGTTATTCATTCCTTCCTCGGTGGCATTGGGCCATAGCCAGTCACCTAGAAAATCCCATTTGCCTCCGAAACGTTGTAGTAAGCCGTCTTTGGTATGGCTATCCAAAAATTCCATCCAATTTTTTATGAGATCATAATTCTCCTTTAGTATACGGACATCATTGTATTGTTGGTAATAGTACCAAGGCAACGATACGACAATCCCGCCCCAGGCAGGCCCCCCCCCTCCCATATAAGTGGGTGCAGTATGGGGAAGTATGCCTTTGTGTAAGGCTCTTCCTCCCATGACAGCCTTACGAGCAAAGCTGGCATCATACATATCCCCCACAATAGACTCTGTACCGGCAACATCCCTCCAATCTTCCATCCACTTTCTGTAAAAAGCTGCCGTACCGTAGTTCAACATTCCTGTCTCGCAAGTAGCATGCGCATCTCCGCCATACCCTAGCCGCTCGCGCTGTGGACAATCTACGATAAAACCACCCAATGATAAATTTTCATAAGTCCATTTCACTGTATTGTATATCCAGTTATGCAAGCTATCCGAACAGCTAAAGCTGGCATGATCAGTATAATTAGTACGTACAAGCCATCCTTTAATGTCATTTAAATCTGGCTTTTTGGTCAGCCCCTCGATGGTAATCCATCGCCCAGAACTATAATTAAAACGATTGGTAAATGTACCTTTACCAGTTTTATCAAAAATGTAACCACTACGTATTCCGAAGGTCATCTTCTCCCCTTCTCGCTCTGAAAAATAAATATTAGCTCTCTGACCTGGCTTACCTTCTAAATTCAACGAGGTCCAGCCTGCAAAATTAACTCCCATATCGATCAAATAACTACTGTCATTGATCATACTTATAGAAATGGGGCGTATCTCGTCTAATACGCTATTGCCTTCCACCTGTTGCCATGAAAGCTTTAATTTTGGATTGTACTGTACTGCCTTTTTCCAGTCCGTATCCTTGTATTTGGAGGTATTCCAATCGGGATCTTCCTCATTGGCATCCCAGAGTTCCCCGCCCATTTTATGAGTATCCCACGTCCCTAGCAGCTTATTGGGACTATGTTTGTATTTCCAAGAGGAGTCTGTCGATAAACGAAAAAAGGGTTGGTCGAAGGCTCCAGGATGCCTGTGCGCATAACAAGCTAACTGTGCGATAACGATGGGTGTATTGGGGCGGTGTTTACCAACATATGGACCATGAATAGACCATCCTGTCCCAAGCCATATGCCGATCACGTTGACTCCTTTCTGTAAATAGGGGCCGATATCGTAACTAACGTAACGTGCTCTCTTTGTGTGATCGGTAACCGCTGTGGCCATGACGTCTGTACTTACCTTTTTACCGTTTACAAATAGATCATGAAAACCTACAGATGCAACGTGAAGGAAAGCTTGCTGAGGCTTCTTACTGAGTTGAAAAGATTTCCTAAACCAGGGATCCACGATGTTACAATCTTCCTGTGCTGGATCAAACAAGGTTTCAGAACCGATCCACTCTGCCTTCCAATCGGACTGCTGCAAGAGCCCCATGTGCCAATGGTTGCTGGGGCTCCAATCGGCTTCATTACCGTTTTCATCTTTTACCTTTACCTTCCAATAATAACTGCGGTCAGACTGTAAGGGTTTGCCCTGGTATATATGTTGTTGGCTTTGGCCTGAATTAATCCACCCGGTATCCCAATAGTCTCCAATATGCCGATGTAATAGACTTTCTTCACTAGCAACTAATATTCTATAGGCAGTTTGCTTCTGTCCATAGCGATTTTTATCCAGACTTTTCAATTTCCAACTTAACATAGGGTTTGGATTGTCCACCCCTATGGGATTGGATAAATATTCTACGAGTAATCCGCTTGTGCTGACTGATGCCTTAGCGAATAGTGTTATTGGGCAGGTCAATAACAAAAAAGTTATTAGACAGAGTAAGGGCCAGTGTATTTGTTTATTTCTCATGTGGAGGGCTTTGGTATGATTAATTTGTCTATAAAATGGATGCAATTAGGAAACCAATGCTGAAAATGTGGCCAGGTCAAAAAACCGTGTTCACCTGCGGCATAAATATGCAGCTCTGCTAGCACCTGTTGCTTTTGCAACTGTGCAAAATAGTTCAAACTATTATGGACCGATACGACTTCGTCGGTTTGATTGTGAAACAATAACGTCGGCGAATTGTCTTTTGTGACGTGGTCTTCATTGGAAAAAAACGAAATGACCCTCGCGGTTGTATCCGCACCTATTAGGTTCTGCCGAGACCCTTTGTGCGTCCACTCATCTTTAAAGCTCACAATCGGATTGACAAGTACTAGAAAATTGGGCTTAAGAGAAGTATTCAGTTTATTGGGGATAAAATTGGCAGAAAAGTGTGACATAGATAGTGCCGCTAAATGTCCGCCAGCAGAAAACCCCATGACTCCTACGCGATTACTGTCAATAGCTAGGGTCTCGGCATGTTCTTTTACCCATTTGATAGCTGCCTGAACGTCTTGCAACGGAGCTATCGATTTGTCCTTCATCAATGTATCATTGGGTAATCGGTAATCCAAGACGATGGCAGTGATACCGCTTTGCTTAAAAGCTCGTGCGATATCAGTACCTTCTCTTTTGTGTAACAACAGATGGTACCCCCCACCTGGACAGATAATTATCGCAGTTCTTTTGTTGTTTTCCTTTTCAGCTTTGAAAATCGCAATCTTTGGTTTATTGACCGAAAACAGTAAGGTATCGACAGTTTCATCATATTTTCTAAAAGAGACGTCTGCTCGTTTAATAAAATTGGGAATATCCTGATCTTGGTACAAATCAAGTTCCTGCTGTGCGAACAAAAAGCTAGATGTCAAAACAAAACAACAGATAATCAAATAGCTATGCATAATGTACAAATTAGTTTAGTTTAAACAACTTTCCTTCACCTGGTAAAAAATCAGTTTGAAAACTGGAATTGCTCAACTGTATGTCACGAAGTCTGCCATCTTGTTTAGATAGCTCACTTAAACCGCTGGCTTTGACTTGAAAACTTAAAGATTCGGTATGATGCAACGATTTATTGACCACCATAATGTAAGTAGTTTTATCCTTTGCATTTACAAATTCGGTCACGAGAATATTTTTATCGGGTTGCTTGCAAATCAAAGGAAAACTCTCCGGATACTTTACCGTGTTCCGGGGCACGTTGGTACCAACATGGTACACATTTATTGCGTCCATTTTCAATAACTCGGGTCCGATTTGCATCATTTCTTTATTAATTTGTGCGAAACTAGGGTATAAATCAGTCTTATTACCTTGGAGATCCACAATGGCTGAGGTGAATTTTTCAGTTCCTCCGCCGGCTGGAGTCCAGTAGGTAAACCAGACAGGCAATTTAATACCGTAGGCCAGATTTGTATAAGCACTGTAACGCAGTTCATTGGCATTAGGCCTGCGTATGCCTATCGATGTACCTATACTCTGTAAGTAAGCCGACGTCTTCACTTTATATTTTAACCCCATTCTTCGGATAACATCCAGATCATGATAATATGGATCTTCACGCAATACGTCATTTTCAAGGAAAGGATAATTATCGAACGAAAGGTATTTTAAGTTGTTTGCCCCTATTAAATTGATCAATTTTTCGACATACTCCTTTTCGTAATTTATGCTGCCCAATGCGCCAGTAGCGTAGCTAGGAAAAAGATTTACGTGCGGAATCGAAGCAGGGCTTGCCTCCAACACCCGTTTATAACGAAAAGCAGCGTCTTGCAGTTCATTGACGACAGGCTCATCCTTGATATAATAGCCGATAGTCGATTCAAAATCTCTATAGTCGGCGATCAGTGCCTGAATATCTTTTTCTGCAAGATTCATTCGATTGTCTGCAACTATCATTTTAATATTATGCTTTGCTGCCATCGTAAGCATAGTTCGCTTATCTGCTACAGTATAATGAGCAGAAATATCCTGAATGAGATTGATATTAGCGTCGGCAATCGCTTTATAATGAACATCGGTGGTAAACTCTTTGGGAGGGGCGACATAAATGCCAATCAGAAAGGGATCATTATCCGTAACGACCGGAGTTTTTTTCGTTGACTCAGGCTCTGTTATTTTATCTTTAGCATTACAAGATACATTACAGATAAATGCACTGATACATAGCAACTGTAGTAGTACTACTTTATATAAGGATTTATTATTCAACATGGTTCTCATTAATTTACTAATCGTATACGTGTGTTATTACGATCGAGGACATAGATTTTTTGTTGGTAGATAGCGATATCGGTCGGAAGATTAACTTGAGCAACAGTAGTCGTCCCATTTACATACCCAGCACTTGCGCCCCCTAACACGGTAGATACCTTGTCACTATTGACATCGATTTTTCGGATGTTAGAGCCTTGAGCATACACTCCAGGATCGTCAAATTTATTTCCTGCACCAGCAACATAGATGTTATTATCTTGATCAACAGAAACTCCCCATGGATGGTAGAAACGTGCCTGAGTACCAATACCATCTGTGTAGCCATGACTTCCCGATTGACCAGCAATTATTTCTGTTTCCCAGGATGATCTATTCACCCGAAAAACCACAGAGCTCCCATTATCCACTATAATTAAATCTCCCTTTTTATCGAGGGTAATTCCTCCAGAGACAATAAAGCGGTCTAATGTACGTGTGGTGAGTGCTCCACCCACTGTCAATTCATAGAGTTTGCCATTACTCGCACTTGGCAAGGCGCTAACTAGATATATTTTACCTAAGATTTCGTCAATGGTAATCCCTTGAGGAAAGGGGATAACCCAACCAAGTACAGTGGTCACAACGCCAGCTGGTGTGATTTTGCGTACTGCCCAATTCCACGTATCGGCAACATACACATTACCTTGACTATCAACGACCAAATCGGTAGGGTGATTAAAAAGTGCAGTACTACCAGTCCCATCTGTATTGCCAATGACGCCAGGATTGCCAGCTAAAGTGCTGACATTACCATTGACATCGATTTTTCGAATACAGTGATTATTTATATCGGCAATGTAAACATTCCCTATATGATCTACCCCCATCCCGGTATTGGTTGCAAAATTAAATCGCGCAGCAGTAGCGCCCCCATCTAAATGTCCCACCTGACCGCTTCCAGATAACGTTGTCACTGTACGGGACGGAACATGCACCGTGAGGGGAAACAACCTACCTTCGCCCGGTAATAAAAGACTACTAAATTGAGATGTGCTAGGGTTAAAATCGGTTGCATTGACACTTCCATTTGTTTTAGAAACCCATTGCACATTAGAAACAGTATTATTTGTTAAAAATGCGGCATTTACAGCAGTTGTCAATGATTTATTCACGATCATAATGTACTCCTGCGCAGTGACCGGATTTAAAAAGTGACTGATAATAAGGTCAAGAGAAGTGTTAACCGGCTTAATAAGAAAATTAATGGGTACCCCTGTCGCTCCTGTTGGAATATTACTTCCACTATGGTATACCGCAACCGCCTTCAGATCCATAAGATGATTACCCGTCATTTTCAATTCAGCATTTAGAATTTTGAAAGGATCATACAAGTTGGTCTTGGCTCCTTTTGGATCGATAATAGCATCTGTAAAAACTTCTGTTTCGTGTTGGGGAGTCCAATAGGTAAACCAAACAGGGATTTTAATACCGTATGCTAAATTACTGTATGCACTAAACCGTAGCTCATCTGTACTAGGCCTTCTAAAAACTCCCTGGACGCCCACGGATTGCAAATAAGATGATGTTTTGATATTGTATTTATTTCCTAGTCGCCGTATAACATCTAAATCATGATAATACTCTGTGGCGCGGAAAGTTCCGTTCCATAGAAATGGATAATTGTCCATTGAAATGTATTTTAAGTTGGCCGCACCTACTAGATTGATCCACTGTTTTACATAATTGTTCTCATAATCTATATTGCCTAGCGCACCTGTGGCATAACTCGGAAACAAATTTACATGGGGTATTTTACTGGAATCATAGGCTAGAACCTTGTTATATCGTGTTGCTGCATCGGCTAGTTGACTTGGTGTAGGTTCGTCTTTAATAAAATATCCTTTTACGGCAGGATGCAAATGATAATCATTCATCATGTCAGTAATCTGCAGATCAGTACCATCGATCCTATTATCTGCAACGATCATCTTTAAACCTGCCTGGTGTGCCATATCTAACATACTTAGCTTACTTGCCAGCGTGTGTTGTCCTGAAATATCCTGTATAAAATCTATATTCGCTTCTTTAATCCATTGATAATTTGTTAAAGTCGTATAACTAAAGGGAGGTGCTAAATAGACACCTATCTCCATCGTTTCGCCTGAGGACAGCGTGCCCATATCAGGAGGTACTATAGCGCTTAATTGCTCATCAATATTGGGTTGAATGAACTCCAACTGTTTACAACTGTAAAACAATATAAAAAGTCCGAACAACATCCCTACATAAGGGATGTTGTTGAATGGTATCGCTCTCATCATACAATAATTACTATTCGGTGATGATTTTACGTATACGCAGGTTTCCTTTATCTAATACATAGATGACACCACTAGCATCAACTACAAGATCTGTGGGAACGGCAAACTTTGCTTCTCCTCCTAATCCATCAAAAAAACCCATAGTACCGCCACCAGCGATGGTACTTACTTTATTCGTCCCGGCTTCAATCATCCGGATATTCGATGCATTAGTAGCGATATCAGGATTATCAAATAAATGACCTGAACCTGCCACATATATATTATTGTCTTTATCTACCGCAACTCCCCAAGGGTGGTTGAAACGAGCTTGTTCGCCCACGCCATCTTGCCATCCCTTTTGGTTTTCGGATCCAGCAATGATCTCTTTTGTCCAAGTGGTAGGGTTGATGCGGTAGATAACCGATTTACCATTATCTGCAATGATAAGTTGATTGTTTTTATCTAAACAAATACCTCCTGATACGATGGGAACATCAACTGACCGCTCCACAAATTGTCCATCACCTTTTAATTCAAACATCTTCCCCTGTGAGGCGGCAGGAAGCGCACTTACGATATAAAGCGAACCATTGCTTCTATTGAAGGTAATCCCTTGGGGGAAGGGTACTACCCAAGCCTTTACGGTAGAAACCTCACCTGCTGTAGAGACTTTACGGATGGCCCAGTTCCAAGTGTCGGCGACATACATATTATCATCGGCATCGAAGGCGATATCGGTAGGATGATTGAATAAAGCAACTTGAGTAGACCCATTGACATTACCTTCTTGTCCAGATATACCAGCATAGGTAGAAATCTCGCCCGAAGCACTAATCTTGCGGATACAATTATTAAATACATCTGCCACGTAAAGATTGCCCTTGGAATCAATATCCATACCAGCATTAACGAAAAAATTAAAAGTAGCACCATTGCCACTGAGGGCATAGGTACTTACCGTACGCTTTAAAGCATAAATAAAGGAATCCTTACTTTCAATTTCTTGATTTCCAATCTTTATTCTAATTTTACCCGTACCTGTACCTTGTGGAATTTTAACAATAATACGTTTTTTATTGGCTCCTAAAATGGGTACTTCAACACCGTTGACTAAGACTTGAATTTTGCTAATGTCTGTACTAAAGTTATCACCATCTATCGAAATTTCGGCAGCTTCACTCCCCTCCATAGGAGCGAATGATGTTAAGACGATGGGCATCGATACATTATGCACATAGCTTTGATCGATTTGTTTGAACACCTCCTCTTGACATCCCATCCATAGCAACGGCGTTAAAAGGCCAAATATGAAATATTTATGTATATTTTTCATTTTTATAGTTTTAATTGTAACCTACATTTTGATGCATATTCTCATTTTTATTTATTTCCGGTTGCGGGATGGGAAACAAATTATAGGTATTCCGATATATCCTATTTTCGACTAAAAAAGGTTCGTAGCTATACGTAGCACCATTTTTAAGTATACGCATCCCCATTGCTTTGGGCATAACTTCTTCGCCGATCTTCCACCTTCTTATATCCCAGAAACGACTTGATTCAAAGGCTAATTCTATCTGCCGCTCTCTACGGATCCGCTCTCTCATTTGAATTTTGTCTAAGTTGGGAGGTAAATTGGGCATTCCTACGCGGGAACGCACTCTATTTATAGCCGCGTGCGTAGCATCATCGGGTGCCGCTAGTGCTTCATTAGCTGCTTCTGCATACATCAATAAAACATCTTCGTATCGCATATATATCCAGTAATGATCACCGGCACGGTAGTCAGGGGCTACGGCAGCATTTTCATCAATCAATTTACGCAGATAGTACCCTGTTTGGGTCAAACTTCCCTCGGCTGAAGTAAGCCCATCCAAGCCTCCTACATAAGTTTGAACTGTTTCGCCTTTCCAAGTACTCCCGTTATACAGGATAGATAGATAAAATCGTGGATCGCGCCCGACATATGGATTATTGATATCATAACCTGATCCTGCTTCCTGGATAGATAAACCATTTTTCATTTCATAGGCATCCACCAAGTTTTGTAAAGGCTGTATCCAGGCAACACCATGCATACTAGGTATAAACATATTTTTCACCCAACCATCGTTGTTAAAATTAGACTGAAAAATTAAGTTTTTAGCACTTCTCTTGTGAAATAGTCCGCTATAATCGGCATCTACATCATATACGTTAAGATCCATGATCTCTTTGGCAGCATGAGCCGCCATCTGCCATTTAGACTGATCATCTGTGGGATTGTGCAATGGACTTGCTGCCAACAAATAGGTGCGCGCCTTTAGCATTAAACTGGCACCTTTGGTGGCTCTACCTAAATTATTCGACGAATGAACCACTGGAAGCAATGGAATTGCAGCCTCACAGTCTCCTACAATGAAGGCTACTACTTCGTCAACTGTATTGCGAGGTAGACTCAGATCGTCGGAAATCTGCAATACACGATCTATAAGAGGAACCTGCCCGTATCTTTTAAACAATTCAAGATAAAAATAAGCCCGTAAAAAATGTGCTTCCCCCTTCATACGTACTTTGCCATCTCTTTGTACACTATTGACGGTAGGTATTTGATCTATTTTATTAATAAACCGGTTTACTTTTCGGATAGATGCGTATAGTGCATTCCAGTTATCTATTGGATTGTATGTAGGTGAGAGCAATCCCCTAGTGTATACCTGTGGGCCATTGAAATAAATTACTGGGCACTTTGCTTCATCAGATGCGGCGGCGTAGGTAAAACTATTTGCCGGCATCCAGTCGTTTGCAAGATCGCCGTAAATGTTTGCTAAAAAGCGTTCGGTTTGGATGTAATCTCCAAAGACCTCGTCTTCGGTCAATCCGCCAGTCTCTGCTTTATCTAGGTAGCCGTTAAAGTCACAAGAGCAGAACAATATGGCGATTATAAAATATAAGTTTATGCTAAATTTCATCTCTATAAAATTAAAAACCAACTGTTAAACCAAAATTCATAATCCGCTGTGCGGGGTAGATAGCACCGATGGTGTTTGCTGCCCAATATTCAGGATCCATCATTTTTTGTGCTCTGGTCCAGGTATATAAATTCATACCATTGGCATAAATACGTATTGAAGAAAGGTTTGCTTTCTTGATAAAGGGTACATCTTTAAAGGTATATCCTAGCTCCAGATTTTTTAAGCGGATATAGCTATTGTCTTCGAGAAAAAATGAAGATGACCGATGGTTATTACTGTTACCACCGTAGTGCAGAGCAGGCCAGGTGGCATTCTCTGCGTTTTCGGGGGTCCATCGATTGAGGTGCTCTTCGCGTACCTTTCCTCCTTCGTAAAATTCCCACGCCATACCACCCACCAATGTACGACTGCTATTGCCAGCACCTTGGAAAAGGAAACTTAAATCAAAATTTTTCCAGTTAACTCCTCCTGAGATACCAAAGAAATACTCCGGGATATTACTTTTTCCAATAGGCCCCATATCATTGTCATCGATAACACCATCTCCATTTCTATCCCTATATTTAACGTCTCCAGGGATTAATTTTCCATATTGAGAAGGACTTAAACGTATATCCATCTCATCTTTGAAAAAACCAATTGCTTCTAATCCCATAATCTGACCTAAGGACTTCCCAGTTGCACGCATATAGTCATATGGTTTATTCTCTTCGTCCATAAAAATGATTTTGTTCTTAGCGTAGGACATATTAGCATTAATGAAATAACTTAACGCATTGATTCTGTTTTTATGCCCCACTTCGAATTCGAAGCCGGCATTATCGACTTTCCCAAAATTTGCAGGGGGAAGATTTGCTCCTGACATGCCAATAAGTCCTGGTACCGAAGAGCGGGTAATTAAAATATTGTTACGTTTCTCACTGAAAACGTCTGCCGTTACACTAAATAAATCGTTCCAAAGTTTAAGCTCTACTCCCACATTCGCTTTCTTGGCTGTTTCCCAGGTTACATCTGGATTGGCCATGGCACCTTCATAGATCCCTTCAACGCCGTAAAGCTGTTCGCCAAATAAATAACCAGAGGCTTGGTTGCGTATAAATTCGGAATTGAACAACCATCTTCTACCGTTTAGCAAATCGCTACCAGTCAAACCATAAGAACCTCTTAACTTTAAGAAAGAAACAACTGTGTTTTGTTTCAAGAAACTTTCTTCAGATAGCACCCATCCAGCAGAAAACGCGGGAAATATACCATAACGCTTATCTGCGGCAAAATTGTCTGTACCATTATACCCAACATTTGCTTCGAAGAAGTATTTGTACATATAATTGTAAGTAAGTCTAGAGACAATTCCCTGAGAAACATAGGGAATGGTATTCCCTAAAACTTTTTGCGTGCGATTGACAAGAAGTAAACCAGTTACATCGTGGTTTGCAAATTTACGTTGGTAATTTAAGGATACATCCATCCAGATATCCCTATTTTGATTGAAAATTGATGTCGGCGCAGAGAGTGGAATATCACTACCTAAATAGGTGTAGTTGTTCTCGTCATTATAGTCGCCGCTTCCTTTGTAAACTGCTCTTCTAACCTGCTTGAGGCGACTAAAATTATTCTGAAAGTAACCGTCGAAGGAATAATTTCCTTTTACAGATAATCCTTCCGTAATAAAGTTAAGCTTACGTGTTGCGGAAAGCATACCCGACAATGAAGAGTTATATGATTCTCTGTAACCTGTCTCATTTAATAGGCGTGCAGGATTCAGAAAAAAGCCATTTTCGGCATAAAATCCCGTAGGATACATAATAGGAAAAGCATTAGGAGGTAATTGATTTAACGTCCAGAATAAGTCAGGAACAGACACATTTGGATCCCTTTTATTCTCGATAGCACCATATAGGTTTAATCCCATAGAAAAATTAGGACTAAAATCTACGTCAATGTTTGAGCGAAAATTATAACGCTTGAAGTTAGACCGAGGGTTATACTGCTTATTTTCTGTTGTTTTATAAATACCGCCTTGGTCGGTAAACCCTATATTAACAAAATACCTTGCTAACGCACTACCGCCGCCGATATTAAAATTGGCCTGTGTCTGTAATGCTGGTTTCATCATCGCATCAAACCAATCTATATTTGGATATTTTAAAGGGTCGGAACCAGTTCTATATGCTTCCAGAGCTTCACTATTATAGGGTGCTGTACCCATTGGGTTGTCGTTTAGGTATGCTTCATTTGCTAAAAGGGCATATTCATAGGACCCTAAATATTTGGGCAGCCGGATGCTGTTTTGAACCGCCGTCTGCACACTTGCGCCAATGGTAGGCTTCCCTTCTTTGCCCCTTCTAGTAGTGACGATAATGACACCATTAGCACCTTTAACTCCATATATTGCAGTAGCCGATGCATCTTTTAAAATCGTTACATTTTCAATTTCATTGACATCCAGCAATCCTATTGCACTATAATCTTTCTGTACGCCGTCGATAGTAATCAAAGGTTCAGCACCATTGAACGATGCTCGCCCTCGGATCAACAACTGGGAACGGTCGTTACCTGGTTCGCCACTGATCTGTATGGCGGTCAGGCCAGGCAACCTGCCCGCTAGAGCATTTGTTACATTGGCTGTGGGGCTCTGCTTCAATTCCTTTAGTCCAATCGAAGCTATCGCACCCGTTTGGGCGATTTTCTTTTGCGTCTGCCCAAAACCCAGTACTACCACTTCTGATAAAGTAGAGTTATCAGCAGCTAGGATTATAACTAATGGACTATACGCTGTGATAGTCTGTTGATAAGGTTTGTACCCTAAGATACTAAAATTCACCTGGTCGCCTAGATTGGCTTGCACCGTAAAGCGTCCTTCTCGATCTGTGACAGTCCCTATCTCTTTTCCCTGTATGCGTACAGATACCCCTGCAATGGGCGATTGTAATGAATCAAGCACCTGTCCTCTGATTTCCTGTTGGAAAGCTTTAAGATCACTTAGGAGATCTGCCGAGGCATTTCGTGTTTTATTCTCTCCTCGCTTTAGCACGATTATTTTATCATGAATTTCATAAGACATAGCCTGCCCATTAAACAACTTATTTAAAGTTTGTTTAAGTGGTTCATTTTCCGAATGAATAGAAATCGGCGACATACCTTTGATATCCAAATTATTATAAAAAAAGGTATAACCTATTTGCTTTTCAATTTTCTGTAAGATTGACGCTATTTTTGTATGCTTTTCATTCAAATTGACTCGTTGACCAAAGACGTTCGCAGAAATCTTCATACACGATATCAGGATCAACATAATTACTATTTTCATCCTCATAATTATAAATCGGAAATTAGTTGATGTTAGAGTTAATACAATTCGATCATGTAAACTACTAAATAGCTGTAATACACAATATTCGAATTTCTGTTTTAAATTCATATTTTTGTGATGTTGTTGGTTTATAAATGTTCATTCCATTTGGAGGTTGTAATGTCTAACAATACAACTGGATAGACCAATTAACTAAACAGGTGTGGTGCAAACACACCTGTTTCTATGTCTATATTAAGATTTACTTGTTTAAGCTCTCATATTCCTATTTAGTTTATTTAATTAATAATAAGTTTATTTCCACTCAAAATATAACGTACTCCTGTCGTTTTCAGAACTTCGAGTGCTGTTTCAAAGCTGGTGTTTCGTGGTATCTTTCCCACAAATTCAAAGTTCACTTTTGAGCTATCATATTCGACTTCGACATTATACCAACGACTATAAGCGTCAAGAACAGTTTTTAGATCAGCATTCTCAAAAAGGAAATAACCATCTTTCCATGCAAAAATTGGATTTAACGACACTTCTCTTATAAAGGATTTTCCACTCTTACTATTATACACATGTTGTTCGCCTGGCTTTATTCTACTTTTACTATTTTCAGCATCCCCCCCAATTTGAACGGAACCTTCGAGTAAGGTAGTCTGGACCTCCTGCTGATCGTACGCATTTACATTAAATAACGTTCCTAGTACTTCTATTATCTGTTCACCGCTCAGCACATAAAAAGGGACCGATTTTTTACCTTCGGCTTGCACTTTATTAACCTCAAAGTATGCTTCCCCTTTCAACAGCTTTACTTCTCTCTTGTTTGTAGAAAAGACCGAGGGAAACTGAAGTGTACTTTCAGCATTCAACATAACACGAGAACCATCCGCCAATTGTATCTTATATTCCCCTCCCGCAGGAGTGCTAATATTATTAATGAGGTTATTTTGCATCGCCTTTTCATTGTCTGATATATTGATTATTATCTCAGAATTGCCCTTTTTAACGATATGTATACCATTTGTATGAAGTAATTCACCATCCTTCAGTTGATCTAAATTAAACTGTTTGCCGTTAGACAAGGAAAGTAGAGCTTTGGGCGCCCCTGGAGATATAGCCTGCTGAATAGCTTTCTCAGTATTCATTTTAGCGTGATAAATAGTTATACCTAAGGCACTAACTAACAGAATTGAGGCAGCAATAAGCACAGGTTTAAGTCGCTTTATTCTAGATAATTTAGGAGTAGTACTATCCAACGCAATCTTGCTTAATACCTTTTCCAAAATCCGATTTTGAAGCAATTCCTCATTTTCCGCAAAATCGGGTGGAATGTCGATATCCTCTTTATTATTTTGGTTATACCAATTTGCAAATTCGGCCTTTTCTAAATCTGAAATCGTTCCATCAAGCCATTTATTTGCTAATAATTGATAATATTCTGGAGTATGCATAATAAGGGTCTTTATAATAAGAGTCCCTTGTGCCACCACAATCCCTTAGTCCAAAATAAAAATTATAAAAGAAAATTTAAAAAGGTAGAGAGTTTTCCTTTTAAGACTTTAATCGCCTTTCCAATATGAGCTTCGACCGTTTTTTCCGAAATTCCCAATTCTTGTGCAATTTGACGTTGAGTAAGCCCCTGATCTCGGCTAAGCTGAAAAACCAGTCTGCATTTGTCTGGTAATTCATCTACATATTTGGCGAGTTCCAACTTCAATTCCTGAAAATCCAGCAATTGCTGAGTACTGTTATCAATATATACATTCTGTAATACACTATCCAAGTAGTCTTGCTGTCTTGAGGATTTTGCTATAGCTTTTATTATTCGATATTTCGTCGATACTGCTAAGTAATTCTTTAACTCTCCTGTTATCTCGATTGCCTTTCTCCTCGTCCATAGACTGTAAAAAATATCCTGTACGATTTCCTCAGCATCTTCTAAGGACTTTAGTTTATAATACGCTAAACTGAAGATTTGCTTCCAATACCTATTATAAATCAAGGTAAATGCATGCTCATCATCATTTTTCAGCTGCTGAAGCAAATCAAAATCTGATTTATCAAGTTTTAAGGGCATCAGAATTTTTAGCGGTTTATAAAATCTTGTTACTAATGGACTAAAGGTATTATAAATATATAAATACTACAAAATTTATATATTTTTGTCGTTATAAAAAACTAAACCTAACATTTTATGACTTCTACCAAATTCAGGCTGTATAAGTTTTTCACCTTATTAATTTACCTCCTATCACTTACTAATACGTCTCAAGCACAACAGGTCGAAAAAAAAATATTGGCTAAAGATGAAATCAACCATAATACGCATTGGAAGGGAAAAAAAGTTGCTTTCCTAGGAGATTCAATGACAGATAAAAGAAGAATTGGCACAAGTTATATTTACTGGGAATACCTCAGAGATATGTTAGGTATTGAACCATTTATATATGGTACAAATGGACATCAATGGGATGGTATCTTTCAACAAGCGGAAGAGTTAAAAAAAACTGATATAAAAAATTTAGATGCTATTTTTATTTTCGCTGGCACTAATGATTATATGGCCAACGTACCCCTTGGAAGTTTTTATGAACTAGTTACAAAACAAACAAATTATAATGGTAACAATGTTAAAAGAATATTCAAGCAAAAACTACTGTTAGAAAACACATTTTGTAGTCGTATAAATCGCGTACTCGATTTTTTAAAAAAGCAGTTTCCAGAACAACAAATTATTTTACTGACACCTATTCATCGTGGTTTTGCAGAGTTTAACGAGAGTAATATTCAACCCGACGAGCGCTATACTAATGCCAATGGCAATACGATATCAGAATTTGTCGATACTCTAAAGAAAGCCTCATCCTTGTGGTCTGTTCCTCTCGTTGACTTATATACTATATCAGGATTGTACCCCATGTCTCACGCTCATCAAAGATACTTCACTGACAAAAAAACAGATATGCTACATCCCAATGCCCTAGGTCACTACCGAATAGCAAAATCTTTATATTATCAACTACTACAGCTACCATCGAGTTTTTTATAAGATATCATTCAGAATGAAATAACCCTAATACATACCTACTATCAACTTCATTTATCAAAAAACTCTTTGTCTTTTAGTATATTCAAGCATCAAAAAAAACACGCAGGATACCAAAAGAGATGTTATGAGTAAATTAGACAACCAAAAGATTTACGACTAATTCTATTTATGAATCAGAAAAGCCAACTCCAGCAACTATTAAAAAGTTATTCGGATGATATCCTTTTAGATCAACTATTTCATGACAAACTCGCTCCAGCTGTTTTAGGGCTTTCTGAATTTCTGTTTGAATTAGCGGATATACAACAATCAGATAATCAAAGAACCCATCTTAGTACTCCATCGGGAAATGCCATAGGTCCCTTTTGGGCTGCTAGCTGTAGTAAAGAATTGTTTCGGACACAGCGATTTATTAAGGCCCTACACCAAGCTATTGGAGACAAGCTCCAATCTGTTGATGGTCCTATACATGTATTATACGCTGGTACTGGTCCCTTCGCTTTACTAGCTTTGCCTATTATGACTCAATTTTCACCTGAGGAAGTTCAATTTACACTTTTGGAGATAAATCCCATTAGTTTTGAAAAAATGAATAACTGTATCTCAGAACTAGGGCTAAAGGATTATATAAACGCCACGCATTGTGTTGATGCTGTAAAATACAAACTCAACGAAAAAAATATTGATATCCTTATTAGCGAAACAATGTGTAATGGACTATATAAAGAACCTCAAGTAAGTATCTTACTGAACTTAGTATCACAGTTGGATCAAGATTGTACAATCATCCCTGAACTGATCGAAGTAAGTCTCTCCGAAGAAGATTCGTCCAATAGTTTATCAAAAATAGCATCACTGATGAGCTTTGATCGTAAATACATTGACGATGTAATCCTCAACTCTTCTCCTATTTGTTGGGCGTTTCCTGAAGTATTCATCCAACATACGTTCAATACTACCACCAAATATTTCCTTACAACAGATATTCAGATCTATAAGAACCATACATTAACACTGAACGAGTCAAGCTTGAATCTTCCCCGTAGATTTCATGTTACTACAGAAAATTTGAATAATCCACAATCAATCCAATATAAAATCGGTGAAATTCCAGAATTCCGTTTGGCATAAAGCCTCTTTTTTATAATCCTATTTTCTCTGTTTGGGTTTTGCTTTCATTACCGCGTAATAGGAAAAAGTAAAAGCAGAAAGACTTTGATAACCGATCTTATAGGCGATCTCACTTAGCGTGTACTATTGGGTATCTATAAGCTCAATACTTTTTATAATATTGATTTAGCGAAGTTTCTAAAACACTGGTGTTATCATCTCTCCGCGAATCTTTTTTAGGAAATCTCGATCTTATCGTAAAATGAACTGTTATAGTAGAAATACCGTAATCGGCTTATTGGGTACGTACTATCCCGCCTAAAGAATAGACCAAGAATTGGTTGAAAAGGCAAGATATCACAAAGCTTTTTCCTTAAAAAAATCCGCTAGATGTTTCTGTCCATATTGAGGGGCGATATTATCGTCGGCCATAGCGGTTAAAAAAAACTCGTACGGCCCATAGGTCTTTGAACTGGTAAATGTTCGTAGCAACTTTATAATAAATATCCGCAAGAAATCTGGTAGGCAGATTATTTTTATCTTCTTGTCTAAAGCAGTTAATGCCAATTGACCAATCTCACGATGACTCAATATATCGGGTCCTCCTACTGTACATTCTCTCTCGCTACTTTGCATTTTCAGGATACAAACCTTGGCCAGATCCTCGCCGTCGATTGGATTCAGTCTTTTATCCCCTTTACCAAATAACCAGACATGGCCTGTCTTTGCCATTTCGAAAAAATCACCCATGTCTGAAAAAAAACCATTGGGTCTAATAATACTATAATTCAAACCCGAATCCTTGAGTTGATCGACAAACCGCTCTTTGGCTTCAAAGATCTTTAAATGCCTCAGCTTGTCTCCATTAATAGCTGATATGTACTGAAACCGCTCTACAGATGTCGACATCGCTTCTTTTAAAAGATTCATATTGCCCTGATAGTCTACGTCCATATAAGTCATTCCGTCTTTTTGCCTTGTAATACCAATGGTGCTAATGACAAAATCTATGCTATGGGTAATACCTTTTATAGTCTCGGGCTTCGTGACTTCTCCAATCAGGATTTCATCTGCCAATGAGACCCGCTCGCGCTGGGCATCGGATCTAACGAGAACTCGAACCCAGTATCCTTCTCTTTTTAACGCGCTCAGCAAATAATTTCCCAAGTAACCTGTTGCACCAGCTAGTAATACACGTTTGCTTTTATTTGTCATGGATCAAATGATTTAGTTTTCTACAAAACTAGGTAGCCCGTGGCGCAAATCTCGTTGACAATCGTCAAGAAATCATTTTTTCGCAATGCGTTGTTTAATTCGGCTCAGGGTCTCGGGAGATACGCCCAAAAATGTCGCTATATAATGCTGAGGTATACGTAAAAATAATTCGCCCCGGCGTTCCAACAGATCGGTATACCTATCCTCTGCTGAGAGCGTAACGAACGAGGCTATAATGCGCTGGGCGGTCAGCAACTCATTCTCAACCGCGATTCTTGCAATATTTTCAAAAGTCCCGGATCGCTGCAGGAGCTTTTCTATAGTCGTTTTCGAAAGTATACACAATGTAGTGGGTTCCATAGCCTCATAGTTCTCGACCGCCGGCTTATTAAATGTATAACTCTCGCCTGCACAGATAAATTGTCCTTCGGTATAGAAAAATGCGGTTTTATCGACAGCATCTACATTATAGAATAGACGTACGCACCCTTCCAGTACAAAATAGATATCGGTCGAAATCTCTCCTTCGCTGAATATTATAGCGTGTTTGTCAAATTGCTGAATCTCGCTAAGCTCTCGCAGGTCATCTTTTTCTGTAGATGACAATGGTGTGTATAACTCGATATAGTCTATTAGTTTATCAATCATATGCTACCAATGGATATAGTCCCAACGCGGATATCAAAATTGGCTTTACAGTCGCAATCTGTTCCATCTCAGGACCTGCACTTATATAGTTTTTATATCGAAAAAACTTAAAAGTTTCGCACTAATCCCAAGCGGAATGCCTTATTTTGATAAATAGGTTTTATCTAATCTTCTTTAAGCATCTAGCCCCTACTCGTTTTTATCCTCATATCACTAGCCGCAGCTCCTTCTCCCCAATCTGCGATAGACATCAACAGAGGTATCAAAGTCTTGCCAAATTCTGTTAGCTCATAATCAACTTTCAAAGGTGCCTTATTAGTATGAACAGTCCTAATTACTAAACCATCTTCTTCCAGTTCTTTCAATTGAAGGCTCAATGTACGTTCGGTAATAGCAGGACACTCTCTTCTCAGTTCGCTATAACGTTTCTTTTCAATCAAATGCAAAAGAATTACAGCCTTCCACTTACCACCTATATACCTCATAGTCAAACTGGTACTACAAGGAAATTCTTTATCATCTATACAATACATCTGTTACTATCTATCTTGACCGTTATTGTAAAGATATAATACTATACATAGTTTTGCAACTATATAAATTATAGTATAAAAATTATGAACAGATCACGAGTATCCTCCTTACGATTATTGGCCTTGATCGGCTTATCATTATCGGTATTTCTTTTTAGTTTTAAACCTATTGATAGAGACAAAACAACCGACCGACCCCGTGCTGCATTAAAATTACTCATCGGCAACTTGGAAACTTATATATTATCCGATGGTGTTATCTCTTTGCCTTCCATTCAGCCAATTTTTGCTCCCTTTATAAATCAACAGGAGTTTAATGTAAAGCTAGAGAAAATGCACCTTCCTACAGACAGGCTGGAAGTGAGTTCGAATATCATGTTGATTAAAAAGGACAAAAAAGTCATTCTGATCGACTCTGGTAGCGGGCATCATATGGGTAAAAATGGAGGACAACTAAACGTCTCATTGAAAACGATAGGCATCCTTCCGCGAGACATTACCGACATCGTCATAACACATCCCCATGTAGACCATATAGGTGGTATTCTGGATAAGAAAGATAGATTTATATTTCCAAATGCAAAATATCACATTGCTCAGAAAGAATACAATTTTTGGATGTCAGAAAACCCGATGTTCCCAAATTCTAAAGATAATATCTCCAATACGGATGCCGGCATATCGTTTGCACGAAAAACACTCGCTAAAATCAGTGAGCGTCTGCAGTTCTTCGAATATGGTCAACATCTTTTTGGCTGTTTAATACCTGAACTCGCAGAAGGACATTCTCCAGGACAGACCATATTGACTCTATATGCAGGCAAAAAATCATTAAAGCACATAGTTGATGTGATACATACTCCATTTTTAGTCTCAAACCCTGAGTGGGGTACGCTCTGGGACGGCGATTTTGAAAAAGCTGTGAACACAAGAAGAAAGATAATAGTAGAAGGTGTAGAACAAGGCACTCTTTTCATGACCAGTCACTTACCCTGGCCAGGCCTCGGTTTTATAGATAAAAATGGCACAGAACATCGATGGACAATTTTTCCTTATTCGGATCCTATAAATATAGTGGTCAAATAATCCGGAGAAAACTGTCATTAATAATTCCACGGAATAAAATCCTTATTCCGTGGAAAACCATTACACTCCTTTACTGGCATGAAGTTTTCAAGTCGTGATATGTTTATAGAACTCTTATTTTACAAATTAATATGCCAGTAGTTTAGATTCCATAGACGGCCAAGTCAAAAAGAATAATTCTAAAAAATCAGCTTCTCGCCTGATCTAAGGTCGCAAAAAAGCGCTTTGACTTAAAACCGATAATATCTATTGTAAGCCTTAGAAAATCGACAATAAATATACCTGTGTAATGTTTGGATACCGGTAGACCACATCCATTTATTGGGAATAACACCATTGACAATAATATACTATGTCAAAAATAGTATATCCAATTTTGCAGTCTTTCATAATACAGTATGACTGCACCAGCACTAAATGCTTTTGTCTTTATGAGTTTGAGACTAATTTTATTGCTAATGTTCTCAAATAATGGCAATCTACCACCTGCAATAACAGGATGGATACAAAGTTGATATTGGTCAATCAGATTGAGTTTCGTCAATGCTACAATCAGACTTGGGCTACATACAAAAATGTCCTTGCCAGACTGTGCTCGGAGTTGTAAAACCTCTTTGTCTAGATCTTGCTTAGCTAATTTTGCAGTATCCCAATCAACCTGTTTTAACGTATGCGAAAAAACAAGCTTAGGAGTACTATCTATAGCAACTGCAAAATCGTCCATAGCCCTATTGCCAGTTGGATTGGAAAGCACTGTCCGCCAAAATTCCATAAGCTGATAAGTTATTCTACCATATAAAGCAACATCAGCACTTCGCAACAGATCTGCATAATGCTGATGTATTTCTTCGTCAGGAATTCCGGAAGTATGATCGCAAAATCCATCGACCGTCATATTCATTGCTGCTATTACTTTCTTCATACTATTCTAAGTCTATATCTGCCCAACTGGCAAAAGGCTTTCTATTATAAGGATAATCATTCATGAACATCGTCTGATTTTAAATAACCTATTCTTTTACAAGTATATAAATAGATGTTGTAATAATATTTATCATAAGGCAAGAAATTGAGTAACCTGACCAATAGTCGTGGCGTCTAAAAAACACCTATTTTCAGGGTAACACGCTATCATACAACAAGAGTATTAGAGTAAAGTTTATTTAAATGAATAATTTCTGAAAGGTACATGACTATCTGCCATTGAGCAATTATCGGATTTTTTCACTCTCATCAATCACCTAGTTTTGTTGCATACTAAACACAAAATATATGCAGATTTTTAAAGACCGCGTCATTCTCATCACAGGCGCTAATAGAGGTATTGGCAGATCACTTGTAAAAACTCTTCTAGAGCATGATGTAAAGAAAATATACGCAACATACAGGGATTTGAAGCAGATGCCAAGTTTTAATGACGATCGAGTTGTTCCCTTACCGCTGGATATAACCAACAGCTCGGATATCGCCAAGACTATAATAGACACAAGTGATACCGAGATCCTGATTAATAATGCTGGAGTATTGAGCTCAGGAACTATCCTAGAGGGAGATCTGAATGGGATGAACTATGATATGCAGGTCAATTACTTTGGTACTATAAACATGATGCGGGCCTATTCTCCAATTCTAGTCAAAAACCGACCAGCTAGGATAATCAACATAGTTTCTATTGCAGCGTATTCACCGTTACCAACTATCGCTGGTTACGCAGCATCTAAGGCGGCTCTCTTTTCAGCTACACAGTCTGTGCGAATAGAACTTGCTAAAAAAGGAATCACTGTACACGCTGTCAATCCAGGCGCTATTGGTACAGATATGAATAAAGGAAGTGATTGGGTGATGCCCACCCCCGATAGCGTAGCGATCAGGATACTACAACAGATAGCCCTCGAAAACCTGGATATTATACCCGACGAAATAGGTCAGAATATGTACAACGCATGGAAAGAAGACCCCTCTAAACTGGCAAAGATATTCTCTGACATTTACCATATGTAACCTTTCAATCTTTTTAATAAAGCGTAGGCCTCTTTATGTCAAGGCCTACGCTCTTTAGTATCCACTACTATTATTTTTCAAATATGTTTGGAGCCTATAAATATAGTTCTCAAATACGCCTGAGAAAACTGTCAGTCATAATTCCACCGAATAAAATGGTTGTGCCGTGGAAAAACATTACACTTCAATTGATAAAAGACCAATCTAGGTAGATCAAGCACGAGTCAATTGCCCAAATAAATTTGTAGCTTTGCTCAACCCTAATCTATTGCGATACGATGAGCAAAAGAATCTAGATGGAAGATAACGTTTATAGCAAATATACAGATACGGATCTTATAGCCATGCTCTATAGTGGTGATCATACGGCCTTTCGAGAAATATACCAACGATACTTTCCGGTGCTCCACATCCATGCTTACAAACGTATATCAGACGAGGAGGTAATCAAAGACATACTACAAGACATCTTCGCTTCGCTATGGAGCAAAAGGGAAGACATAGACCTGAAACACACATTGTCTGGCTATTTGTATGCGGCTGTAAGTTATAAAATCACCAATTACTACCTAAAACAAAAGACAGAAAACAGGTACCTGGACTCACTCCAGCACTACCTGGATACACCGGACAGTGTACGTACGGACTTCTATGTACGTCATAAGGAACTACATCAAATTATTGAGTCCGAGATCAACGCACTACCGCTAGCAATGCGACGGATATTTATTATGAGCCGGGTAGATCTGATGCCGCACAAAGAAATAGCTTCGGTCCTGAAACTATCGGAGCACACGGTGCGCACACAGATCAAGAAGGCCTTACGTATCTTACGGCAAAGGCTTCCGCTATTTACTTACATGATCCTATGTTCCGAAATCGGCTATTCGTTAAAAAGTTGGTCTCATCAGGATACCAACACCAACCAATCAGATAAATACAAGAGTACAGCTCAACAGGATTCTATCAGGTAGATATTAGATAATCGATATTTTTTCATTTTCGGATACCCCATACCCATTACTTGTTTGCCTTATATATAGACAGTGATATTGTCACTATGTCCTGTATTGTCAATTTATGGAAGAGAGAAAAGCAACGGTATTAGCCGAAAAATATAAAAATGGGACTTGTAGCCAAGAAGAACAGGTACTGATTGAACAATGGTACAATCAGCAAGAAGTGTCTGACCGCTATCCTGACATTCCTCATATTCAAAGATCTATGGATGAGGTATGGAAAAAGATGGATATTAAGAATCCCTCAAAAAGAACGAACTGGAAGTCGTATGCGGCTGTATCGGCATTGGTAATCGGTATACTATCAATATGGTTGTACAAGGCCGATAATGCTATCCCTGTATCCGCTTTCCAAGATGACGTAATACCTGGTGGACAAAGAGCAATACTTACATTGGCAACAGGGCAATCCATACAGCTATCGGCAGAACATGGAGGCATATCTTTCCAAAACAATACTATAAGATATGAAGATGGATTCCCCATATGGGGATATACACCACTATTGTCTTCTGAACCAAGGTCGACAAACTATGTAATAATCAACACTTTTAACACGCTTGAGGTTCCTCTGGGCGGAAACTATAAAATAATACTGGCTGATGGAAGTACGGTATGGCTCAACTCGGGTTCAAAAATAATATTCCCTACTACTTTTAGCGCCACACCACATCGTCAAGTCAGCCTATCCGGGGAGGCTTTCTTTGCTGTAAGTAAGGATCCCTCACACCGGTTTACAGTAACCACCAAAACCCAGCAAATCAACGTACTGGGCACCCAGTTCAACGTCGAAGCATACCCTAATCAGCAGAATAGCAAGACCACGCTGCTGGAAGGATCGGTTGAAATTGTAAATATGCAAGTAGGAGAACATTTCGGTAAAAAAATCATACTGACACCTCATGAACAGACCTATCTGGATGGAAATAATATCGAAAAGGAAAGAGTCAATCCCGAAAAAGCCATAGCATGGAAGGATGGCTTGTTTGTCTTCAATGATGATCGTCTTGTGGATATCATGCAAACCCTATCGCGCTGGTATAAAATCGACGTTGACTACAACAGTATACCAGACAGCCGTTTTAACGGACAGATAAGTAAACAGGCGAAACTTTCCGAAGTATTGGAAATGCTTGAAATTACAGGGCAGGTCACTTTTAAACTCGAAAATAATATAATCCGAACCTATGCTAAAAACAGCAATAGCCACTGAAATAGGTTCAACTGATAATAATTAATGATATCATTATACATGAAAAGTTAAAATTTCAACACAACCACGTTTGAAATAATAAAGCCAGCAGTGCGCCAACACTGCTAGCTGTAAAAGATCAACGGATATTTTCACAACGCAATGCAATAATTGACCCACTAATCATTTCAAATTTATGAATTTACACAAGAAAAAACAATGTGTAAGGAATGGCTCTGTGTTCGAACACAAAAGCAGTTCCCTACTACCTAAACCCGCTACTATTATGAAGCTTTCAACAGCACTACTGACTTTTGCTTCCCTACAGGTGAGTGCTTATAGCTACTCACAACAGGTGAGCTTGAGCAAAAAAAACAGCTCATTGAATCGAGTCCTGCACGAAATACGTGAACAAAGCGGCTACAATCTCCTGTACAACTCGGATCTTATCAATAGCAAAGGTGCTGTCAATATCAATTTGAAAAACGCATCGGTGGAAGAAGCATTACGTCAGACTTTGGCAGGAAAAGGATTGGGCTATTCGATCAAAGATAAGACAGTATTGATCCATGAGCTGAAGGCTGACCCGACCAATAACAGCCTAGAGCAACAGCAACGGGCACTGCGCGGTCGTGTGCTGTCTTCCGACAAGCAACCGATACCAGGAGTATTGATAACTGTATCGGGCACTAATAACAAAACCCAAACTGACAAAGATGGTTATTACAGTCTAAAGGTATTTCAGAATGCGCCAACTATTGAAGCCTCCTATGTGGGCTACGAAACTGTAGTCAAAACCATATCAAAGGATCAGCAGGAGCTTAACTTTACGCTAATTGTCAAGCAGAACGAATTAGAACAGGTGGATGTCATCGTATCTACCGGTTACCAAACTTTGCCAAAGGAAAGGGCGACAGGCTCTTTTTCGTTTGTAAGCGAAGATAAACTCAAACTCACGAATATGGCGGCAACAGACTTTGCTAAAGGTCTAGAAGGTATGGTACCAGGCCTCTTAGTAGGACCTAGCGGTGCTTTGGAAATCCGTGGAGCGGCTTCTCTACGCGCGGGTACTCGTAAAGTATTGATTGTAGTCGACGGATTCCCGGTAGAAAGTGGTAATTTCACTATAAACCCGAACGATATACAGAACATCTCTGTTCTGAAAGACGCGGCTGCCTCTTCGATATGGGGAGTACGTGCCTCCAATGGGGTCATAGTCATCACAACAAAAAGTGGCATGAATACGGAAGGTAAGGCTGTATTCGAGATATCGTCCAACCTTTCTTTCGATACAAGTCCTGACTTTGGAAAGCTCAGACCGGCAAGCACTTCGGAATTTATTGATTTTGAAGTGGAGACCATAAAAAAAGGATGGATCAACTTTAACAACCTTGGCAACAACAACTATTCGCCAGTCGCGGGTCTTTTCTACCAGAAGCATTTGGGACAGATCGATGATCAGCAGTTGGAAGCGGGTCTGAACATACTAAGATCTTATAATAGCCTAGACCAGAAGGATCTCTTCTACCGTTCTGCCGTTCAAAAACAGCTCAACCTATCTATTAGGGGCGGATCCGAAAAATATAAATACTTCTTATCCTCTTTTTATACAAACCAACTAACCTCATTGGTAGGCAATAAAAACGATAATTTTAACTTCAACTTCAAGAATGACCTACAAGTTCTTCCAAATCTAAATCTATCTTTGGGTGTCAACTCAACGTTTATCAAGAACAACATACCAAATGATGGCTATAGTTTTATAGACAGTAGACCATACCTTAGGTTTTTGGATGATAATGGTAATTATGTACAGCACAGTTCACGGATAGGAAGTCATCTGCAACAAGGATACTATGACAAAGGGTACCTAGATTGGGGATACAACCCTTTGCAAAACATGCGCGGTACCGATAAAACATCTGAAACGTTTGCCTCCCGCATTCAGGTAGGTGCTGAATACAAGATCATCGAAGGTCTAAAGTTCTCCTCACAATATCAAACTGAGTTGCGTTTTATAAACGGCGAAAAATTACAGACACTGGACACGTACTATGCGCGCGATATGGCCAACTTATGGCGTGTGTATAACCCTACGAAGGGCAGTTATGACCAGTTATTCCCTAAAGGAAATATCTTTGACAAGGATAATGGCAAGCAAAACAATTGGACATTCCGTAATACCCTAAATTTAGATAGACAGTTTGGAACAGACCATACCTTGTCTGCCATCGCGGGTGTAGAGTTACGTTCTATCTTCAATAGAGGTAACAATGAGCGCTATTACAATTATGATCCACAGGCACTGACCTCAGATGTATTTAATGTATTGGCCCTATCTACCTTTACGCAAGACGCATTGGGCGGATACAATTCGTACACCTGGAATCCTGCTTTTTTCAGCCGTACCGACAAATTTTTCTCGGCATTCGGAAATGCAGCTTATACTTACCTATCCAAATACACCGTGTCAGGTAGTATACGCACCGACCAATCGAACCTATTTGGGACCGACCCAAAATACAGATACCAACCCTTATGGAGTGTGGGAGCGAGCTGGAATATGAGCCGTGAAAATTTTATGAATAATGTGGATTTTGTAAATCGACTGATTCTTAGAGCTACCTACGGCCTAAATGGTAATATAGGCAATTCAAGTCCCTACCCTATTGCAAACACAGGAAAAAATTTCCAAACGCAGGAGAATATGCTGACGTTCTCTAATCCGGAAAATCAATTCCTGCGTCCAGAGAAAACAGCTACGTCCAATATTGGTATCGACTTCTCTCTATTCAACAAACGTCTCAATGGTAGCTTCGATTATTACAATAGAAGGAGCTTTGATTTGTTGAGCAGATCTATTCTAGACGCAACGGTAGGCTTCGGTTCGGCAGACCGAAATATTGCAAAAATGTCCAATCACGGGGTAGAACTCAATCTAAATGCGAATATATTGAGGGGACCATTTAATGTCGATATAGATCTCAACCTGGGGTACAATAAGAATAAAGTAACTGATGTACTAGCTCCTAGTAAGACCGCAACTACTTATCTAAGTGGCACGCAACCAATCAAGGATATGCCTCTAAGTTACCTCTATAGCTATAAATGGGCGGGACTGTCTGAAAAAGGTGAGCCACGGATATTCGATGCCGAAGGAAACATCAAAAGCTGGAAAGATGGCCGTATCACCGACATTAATGCATTAGCCTATGCAGGGACGATGGTTCCGCCATTTCACGGTGGTATGTTCATCCATATGCATTACAAAGGATTTACGTTGAGCCCACAGTTCACATTCAAAGCGGGACACAAAATGCGCCTATCAACGACTCGGATGGATATGTTCCCACGGATTACAGCAGATATCGCTAATAGGTGGCAAAAAACGGGCGACGAAGCCATTACTGACATCCCAAGAACGTATGACACAAGCTCACCAGGTCCTGTATGGGACGACTATTATCGTAAATCTGACCGTTGGATAGATGATGCCTCCTTTATTAAATTAAGATCATTAACCTTAAATTACAGGTTGCCAAGCCAATGGATACAATCGGTGTTTAGCGATGTCAACATGTCGTTCCAGGCCAACAATTTCTTACTATGGTCTGCTAATAGCCAAGGAAGTGACCCTGATTACGTCGACCTGAATACCGGATCTATCGGTCTTCCTGCATCGAAAAACTATGTATTTTCATTAAACTTTAAATTTTAAGAACGATTATGTCAGTAAAAAATATATTCAAACTTGCCCTAATACCTGCTGTCTTAATGTTTGGGTCATGTGATAAATTTTTGGACGAAACGCCCAAAGGTGTCGTCATACCTAAAACATTGAATGACCTGGAAGGCTTATTAAGCGCACCTCTAGTCGTCGGCGTAATGCCCAATAACATGAACTACGCGACCGATGAGATAGATCTACCGGAGGCAAATCGAGGTCCAGCTACAAGCTACGCCGGCAGAAATGCCTTAAATATCTATGACTATAAGCCTGAACACTATGACGAGAGTGAAGATGATGCCGACTGGAACAGATCTTACCAAGCAATATATGTCTACAATACGGTACTCCAAGAAGTAGAACGTAACACAGAAAGTGATCTAAACAAAAAGAACAGACTCAAGGGTGAGGCATTGGTACACCGTGCATACACTTACCTGATACTGGTCAACCAATACGCCAAACACTACAGCAACACGGCGGCTCAGGATTTAGGGGTACCTCTCCCACTAAAACCAGATATCAATGCCCTGTCAAAACGCGAATCTGTAGAAAAGGTCTATCAACAGATTGAGACTGATCTATTGGAGGCAATAGATTTATTACCTAACACGCCTACTTACTGGTACCGCCCGAGCAAAGTTGCAGCTTACGGGACGCTCGCACGAATGTACTTGTATCAGGCCAAATGGCAGCGGGCCATGGACTATGCAAGCAAGGCATTGGCAATCAAAAGTTTTTTATACGATTATAATACCTTTTCGTATGCAGACCCAAACAATAAACTGGCTAATCTAAAAGGATATCCGGGTAGCTCGATTGAGAAGAAGCAATTTATCTTCCATAAATACCAATTGCGGGCAGGTGCATTTTACTTTGAGTTCTTGATAAATCAGGATTTTTTCAAGCAATATACAGCCGGAGATCTACGCGAAATGTTTGGCACCAGTAATAAAGGCTACGGAGGTGCAAACCTCGCTGGTGTAGGTGTGATCGAAAACGCTGGAGCCTATGACTATAACAATGGTGGTATCACGACACAGGAGATGTATCTCGTGCATGCCGAGGCCGCAGCTAGACTGAACAAACTGCCTGAGGCACTGGAAAGCCTTAATGTGCTTCGAAAGAATAGATTTACTCCGTCGACCTTTACGGTGTTAAACAGTGGTGAGCAGACAGAGGTATTGGAATGGGCTTTACAAGAGCGCATGCTTGAACTGGCCTTCCAAGGGCACCGCCTTTTTGATATCAAACGCTTGCACCTTCAAGGCAAGGATATCAATATTAAAAGGGGTACACAAACCTTTGGACCTACTCATCCGCTGTTGGTATTCCCTATCCCTGCGAAAAATATAGTAAATAATAATAACTTGGAACAAAACCCAAGGTCTTAACTTACTGAAGCGTCCGAAACTGAATTTTCGGACGCTTTCTTTAAAACAATATTCATGAAGCATATTTTATTAGTTCCAGTTGCCTTATTGTTATCGGTATGGTGTTATGGCAAAAGCATATTAAGTGGCGTTCTCCCTAAAGAAAAAAATGCATCTTATAACCTGTTTATCAAAGAGCTACGCACAACATCAGCGATCGATAATCCAATTGAAATGGAGATCACAGCAGGTCCCAATAATAGATATCAGTTTGACGTTTCGATCAACAAGCCAACATTCTTCAACTTGAGTATTGTGGTAGAATCTAACGACGGTCATAAGACTAACAGCAATACCGTTTTATATCTTGAACCTAAGCAACACTTAAAGCTTTCCTACCTTATGCAAGGTAACATGGTCATCAGACCAAACTATCAAAAGGTAAATAATAAAAACAATAAATTACTGATCGAGATCCAACATAGATTAATGGAACTGAACCGCGAGCTATATTATCAGAAATTCGAGCCTATTCAGGGTAAGACTATGCTGAACCGTTTCTATCAGTTGAGTGACAGTATACTGTCCAAACATAGAATACACCCTGAAGTGCGAAAATACATACAGTTTTATACTTTTGATGAATATAATGCTGCATTATACAGAAATAGTATGGAACTGTCCAAAAAAGAGAAAGCTGATAATAGCACCTATTATACACAACCTAAAGATCCCTTGTATTTTTTCAATGATCCAATGCTTTTGGGCTTTTATACAGGTATCAGTAACATTATTAACTATCTCGATATAGCCTGTGGTATGAGACCTTATAGCCAACGAAAGTCATTGGCAGAAATAAAAAAACAGTATGACATATTGGACAAATTGATTACGAATGGAGAAACGAAGGATCAGGTATTAGCTCGCTTGCTAGGTAATTATGTAACGCGATATCAGGCGGGGGATTCGTTTGAGCAAGATCTGGAAGCTTATAAAGAAACGGCTGTAAACATTAATAATGAAGAGCTCCGTACACAGAATATAAGGAGCTTTGAAAATTTGCGCTATACGTTGCCTGGTGCAGACTGCCCCCCTATACCGCTTATCAAGAGCTCTGGCGACACCTTATCACTGAACGACTATAAAGGTAAATATCTACTGATTGATCTATGGGCCTCTTGGTGTGTACCTTGCATAAAGATGATGCCCCACCTACAAGCTTTGGAAAAAGCATACGCAGACAAAAACATTGTTTTTGTTGCCTTATCTATTGATTCTGATCGGTTGAAATGGTTAAATAAGATCAATGAACTACATCTGGAAGGACATCAACTATTAGATCAAAAGAGCGAATTTGCTCGGCTTCTAAATGTGACGGGAATTCCACACTACATGTTATACGATCCACAAGGTAAATTAATCCACTATAAAACTGCTACGCCAGACTCTCAACAATTTAAAGAGTTGCTGGATAGTTACCTTTAAAAAAAGAGAAAAAATCAAATAAAGAAGCCGTCCCAAAATAAATTTAGGACGGCTTTAATTATTATGTTTCGTGTTAGGCTCTGTCTAGAGCTCTTCGATTTCTTTTGGCTTAAAGGGCTGGTATAATGCATGATTAATTCTCAGGAAGTCCATCCTTTCTCAATATACGAACACACTCAATACTTACGATCACCTTCTACCATCCCTTGGGCATGGCCTAAAGTTGTTCTTAAAAGTTTCGTACCAGCCCTAAGCCGAATGCCTTATTTTGATAAAAAGGTGTTATCATAGTTGAGGTTTGCTTTTCTTTACCAGACAGTAACCCATTGACCTTAGGGTATAGCCAATAGGCTAATTCGGTAGAGAGAATACCAAACCCAGCACCTGCTACCACATCATTGACCCAATGCCTATCATTCACAGTCCTATATACTCCGGTAAAAATGGCAAAAGGATAGCCAGAGATACTCAGCCAAAAATTGGTATCCTTATACTCTCTGAACATAAATTGCGCAGAAGAAAATGCAGTCGCGGTATGTCCCGAGGGGAACGAGAGGTTATTAGACCCATCGGGCCTTTCTTCACCGATAAGATGCTTCAGCGGAATGACCATTGCTGCAGAAATCATTTGTGATGTCGCATAGATGATGCTCCTATCCCTGAAATTGTGCTTTCCTTTTATTCCTAGCGCATTTAAGCCATACACCATTGCTGCCGGAGCGTACTGTGTATAGTTATCCAATGTAATGCGCTTGGGTTGATGCTCGTATATTTCATCCTGAGTGGAGGTATTGAGTTTCTTTATGGCATCACTATTCAATCCTACTATCCCAAACCCGATGAATACCGTAGGGGCAATAAGATATTTGTAATTTAACTTATAGGTGTTGTCTGTTTGAATCGAGACAATGCTATCCTGAAAAGTGCCATCAGCATTTCGAAGACTGTCCTGTGCAGCTAATCGATAGGTTGTCGCGAGGAGCAATACTAAAGTTATCACATTTTTGTTTATTCCTAACATTTCGATGAATTTGCGTTTGTTTCTAATCTTTAATTATTTACTTTATTTAAATATTTTCAAGCACAGCCCTGCCTTCTAAAACTTATAGCTGTACCCCAACCGAACGACTTGTGTTTCGTAATAGTCATTACTTGTATAATTAAACCCCAGCCCATCTATTTTTCGTCGGACAGTCATCGTATTAAAGACATCTGTGGCATTAACGAATAGCTCGCCCTTGCCTTTTTGCACGGATTTTTTCAACCCTGCATCCATAGAAAATCGGGATTGGATCTTACCCTGCGGTATAATATCCGGAGCGAGATAAATCGCTGTAAGCTGCGCATCCCAGCCGCCAGCAAAACGGAAATTATTGTTCAACTTGAAATTTCCGGATAGAGCCGATTGACGGTCGGCCGAAAAAGTATTGGGCCGAGGATACAGGTTGTGGACGGTAAAGGCATTTATCTGGTTTCTGTACACATTGCCGTTGATATTAAAGGAATAGACCGGAGAAACTTTTTGGTTCAAAATTACTTCCAAACCCGAGTTATAACTTTTACCTGCATTCTGGAATATAGCATATATCAAGGTACTGCCTGGAACCGTACTTGATATTCTAGTTATAGTACCATCTGCCATGCGATGGTAGAATGCAGAGTAGAAATAACCGCTCTTCCAAGTATTCTTGTATCCTAACTCTATTGAATTTGTGAACTGAGGACGTAACGCTGGGTTTCCGACCTTGATGATTTCGGCATCATCGTACTTTGGAAAAATACGGATGTCGACTTCATTTGGCCGATCTACCCTTCGGTTGTAGAATAGGGATACCTTATTGTTGTCATTCAGCTTATATGCCAATCGCATATTCGGGAATGGCTGTGTATAATGGTAACCATCACTTTTGTATGTACTATGATCAGGATTTACATCATACTGTATCTTCACATATTCTAGACGAAGACCAAGTTCGGCTTCCCATTTTTCATTTTCGAACACATAATTGCCGTACAAAGCAGGTATTAGCTCCTTATAATCGGCCCATCCTCCCGCCTGCATATCTAGAACAGAGTTGACGCCAGATCTGAAATCCATGTTTGTAGGAATATTTCGGTTGCGCAATTTGACGCCCGTTTCGATACGCCCATATTTAAATGGTTTGACGTAATCTATATTAAAGTCATAAACCTGTTCGTCCGACAGCAGCTTAAAGGCATCTGTACCTGTAGATGACGACAGGTAATTATCATAAAAATACTGTTCGTCCTCTCTGTGAAAGGTGTAGTTAAAACTGGTGTTCAACACGTGTCCTGGCTCTTTAAAGCGGTGCTGATAAGAAGCAGTAACCATTGCAGTAGTTTTCAATTCATCTTCCAAGAATTGCCAAAGCCTTAACCTCTGTGACATATCTCCGTTAAAGAAGGGTTGATCTCCCCTATCGATAATCTTCTCGCTACCGTACATCCCGGAGAGGGTCAGCATATTCCGTTCGTCCATATTCCAATCCAATCCCGCTTTGGTGGTTAGGAAATTGGTATTACGGTTTCGCTTCAATTGCGAGTGGATGACTGTACCATCGGCGTAGTTTCGGGTTACAAACTCGTTTTTATTCAGGGTCTGCGTATATAGATTGTCGGTCTGTACAAAGACATTAACTTTATCCTTTCTATAATTAAGAGATACTGAAGGGTTGATTTTTGGAGTAAAAGTATATTGCGGTCTGATCATCGGAAGATTTTCCTTCCGTAGCCACAGCGAGCCTAGTCCTGCCGTGAACCCCACCTTCCCGTTAAAACCTTCTTGCTTATTCTTCTTCATGATGATATTGATGATTCCCGCGTTCCCATTGGCATCATATTTTGAAGAAGGATTGTTGATGATTTCAATTTTTTCGATAGCAGATGCGGGGATATTATCCAACCCTGCCTGATTACCAAAACCCGTTAGTGCCGTCTGCTTACCATTGACCAGAATCGCTACCTTATCATTGCCCCGTAACTGTACTCTACCATCCTGCACCGTAATGCCAGGCAGACTTTGCATACTCTGCAAGACTGATCCACCATTTTGGCTGATATTGTCGGCTAGGGTGTAGGTCTTCTTATCCAGCCTATTACTTATACCAGCAGCTTGGGCGCTTACCGTGACCCCTTCTAGCTCCGTTGCAGCTGCTTCCAGCTCGATAACGGGAATATCCAAAAATGACGAAAGACTACCGACAAACAGAGGTTGCTCCTCGTTCTTAAAGCCCATAAGTGTGATCACCAAGCGATAGTTACCTGGCTTGACGTTTGTTATAGAATACCTTCCCTCCTCATTGGTCATCACTCCAGTGACAAAAGCGCTATCCTTTTCACTTTTAACCACCACATTCACGTAAGGCAAAGCTAATCGATCCGCTTTATTTTTGACCATACCAGATAACGTCACTGTGCCTACCTGAGCGTTCGCTATCGCAAATATCATTGTGAAAATCCATACAAAAAGAAATTCTACCTTATTCATTACTTTGCTATTAAATGCACTTAAAAATCCAGACAAAGGGCTGGAAAAGCATAAGGACATCTTCCTATTGCTAGTAACAAACTTCAAAAAGGATTTAGAAGAAATTTAGAATTTTAAAGTAACCAAGAAAATATGTTCTCCATTTTCAAAACGGTATGACGCATTCCAACCGTGAAGGCGGCTTATCTCTTGAACAATAGACAAGCCCAATCCGCTCCCATTACTATCGGTAGACATTCTAGAGAATCTTTTGAACAGCAAATCGGTACGGAGTGCCTGCACTCCTGAATTACGAACTTCAAATTCCGATTTTGACAATGTCAACGTTATGGAACCACCTGCCGATGTATGTCGTATCGCATTTATGACAAGGTTATTGATCATGACTTCGGTCAATCCCCTGTTACCCTCCACTACTATACCTGCTTGAATAGCAGTACTGAGACTTATATTTCTACTAACAAAATACTCCTGTAGGCCATCTATAATCTGATGAACCAAGACGTCAAACGGGATAAGTTCAGTTTGATCAAACTGGTTATTTTCAATCTTGGCAAGTAGTAGCAGATTTTTATTGATGCGCGCACTTCTTATCAGCGCTTTGTTCATTTCCTCTGCAATGTGGTATTGACGTTCAGTCAGATCACTACTTTGCAATAGAATATCCACCTGATTTTTCAATATGGCTAAAGGAGTCTGCAATTCATGCGAGGCATTCTCGGTAAATTCCTTTTGATTTCTATAAGCGGTGATATTGTGCTGAAGCAGCTTATCCAATGTCGCATTCAACTCCACAAACTCCGTGGTATCGGTTGGCAGAAAATCAATCTGTTTTTGACTGTTCAACTGGAATGACTTCAATTTATGCAACGTATCCTGAAAGGGCTGCCACAGTTTTTTAGAAGACCTACGGCTCAAAAACCAAAAGCCGGCCACCAAAATCAGAAAAAACACTAAGGTAAGCATGGCAATGTAGGCTACAGTTTCTTCTGTTTCTTCCACATTGGTCTCAACTATGAGTACATAGTCCCTATTATTGATCTTAATATTCGTCTTTAAGCCCCGAAACCGATCTATTACATCTTTCCTAGTCGCATAGGTGTTTTCCCGTGTTATGGTATATAGACTATCTTTTGATAAGGGCTGCTCTGTATATTTTATCTGACTTACAGGCTGTATTTCATTCCAAAATCGGATGCTCCCTTCGAGTTTCTCATCACTAATATTCTGCTCATTAAATTCATTTTCTATACGTTCGGCAATGAGATGGTTGTTTTCATCCAGCTCTTTCAGCCAGATCCAATCCACCAAAAGAAAATACGAAGGGACACTCAATGCAAATACGACAAATGCAAAGATAGTGAGCTGCTGCAGTGACTTCTGTAATAGATTTTTCATCCTTCCCATCTGTAACCGGTGCCATAAACGGTTTTTATATATTGTCCGCCTCCTGCATCCCCCAATTTTTTCTTCAGGTTCTTGACATGCGCATATACAAAATCATGATTATCCAGCATGTCCGCAAGATCGCCTGAAAGGTGCTCAGCCAAAGTACTTTTGGAAAGAACCCGGTTTCTATTCCCGATAAAATAAATAAGCAGATCAAATTCCTTTCTCGTGAGCGCGATAGATTCACCATGTATCGCAACTGTTTTTGCCAAAAGATCGATTTCCAGCTCGCCCTGCTTGATCGTATTGGTATTGTTAAAGCGTTTTCTCCGTATCAAGGAATAGATACGGGCAGTCAGCTCCGACAGATGAAAGGGTTTAGTCAGATAATCATCTGCGCCAAGTTGCAGTCCTTCAATCTTATCGTCGACCGAGTTTTTTGCAGAAATAATAATAACGCCATCTTGCTTATGTTGTCTCGCCAGCTCTTCTAGAATCTTCAGTCCACTGCCATCGGGCAGTGTAATATCCAATAAGATACAGTCGTAATCGAACATCGTTATCTTGTGCAGCGCCTCTTTAAAAGAAGAAGCCACCTCGCAGAGGTAGTTTTCTTCGGAAAGATACTGTACAATGCTTTTAGCAAGTTCTTTTTCGTCTTCTATTATCAGGACTTTCATGTTACAAATCTAAAGATACAATTTTGAAGAAATTTGGAATTCATTTCAATACTTATTGTCCAACTGAAAACTATCTTTTGGTAATTTTACTGATGACCATAGGCAATGAAGCTAGATCATAATGGTTTTCGTATATCATGTATTTGGCAGTCCAAACGGGCGAAAACTTATCTTTAAACTCATAAAGCCCTTGATAATGCTTGAACTGTGGTAGCTTTTCATAGGCAAATTTTATCGCCCACTCAGGGAATCCCTTGGGATTTTCGATTCCGGACATAGCGGCCATTCCCATATTAAGATACCGTAAATTTTGTTTTTTCACTTCTCCAATTAGAGCCACAATCAAGGCATCCATCACACCGGATGGAGCATCTTCGGTTCTCCGGATAAGATCGTAAGTAAGCTCTCCAACTACGTAATCTGGAATAATATTAAGGAAAGCCACAATCATCTCGTCTTCGTTTTCGACGGTAATGATTTGTTGTTGTTTTAACTCATCCCAGTTGAATACACCCGAGGAGAAGAAAAGCTCGTGACGCCCCGTAACCGATAACCAATTGTCTGAGACAAACTGTAATTTTTGCAATATTCCATCTTTTATAGGTGGTTGGAGCAAACAGGTTTTGAATCCCTTTTTGGCAAGGGCATTCATCGTATTGCGCAGCGATTTACGTTCCTTTCCTTCCAATGTAAACGCTGTCGTATCCACGATGGCTTCTAATCCTATCGGCAAAGCTTTTTTTCCTAGTGCTTGAAAAACATTTATTCTTTCAGCAGCGATTTTATAGTATGCTGTCTTTAAGCCATTGGAGAAGCAAAACTTTTCAAACTCCTTTATTAACACGGTCACCGTCTGATGATCATCGGGGCAAACCGGCTCTCCAAGTGCCACAGCATAACCATCCGCAGACTTATAGGCTACAAAGCCAGATACCGTAGTAGAGAAAAAGAACGACTTATCATCGTAACTTTTGAAATAATCATCAGCACTATGCCCATACTTCTGAACTAATGCATAAGCATCCTGTCTTTCCTTTTGTGCAGATTGGCTTTTAAAGACATAAGGCTTGATAAAGACATAAACAAGAAGCACAATAGACATTGTCCCTAGTAGGTTAATGGAGTAAATGAATCCTGTTGCAAATCTACTGATGGGCTCGGGAACTGGATCAAGTAATAAAAAGCTACGGAGGGTACTAATAATAGCAGATTTTAAATCAAAGTCTACACCAAACTCTTTTTGATCTAAAAAATAGAACCCTATCACACCATATATCAAAACTGAACCCAAAATAACTGCAGCGGTGAGCAGACCAAAATTTTGTAGTCTTGCATCTCCCTTTATATAGTAGTTTTTGTGTGTTGCCAATAATATTAATAATGTAAAAAAGGCTAAACATGCTTCTTCATAATCCACTCCCTTTGCGATATTACCACAAAGTGAGAGTATTGTAAGAAATACAGCCATCCACCATGCATTTTTAAAGCCTCTGAACAGGAATGCTGCACAACACAAAATCAATGCTCCTGTAATCATTACGGCTATATTTGAAAAATGGATAACGCTTAAGGGTAAAAATTCACGTAATAGATGTAAACGGTCCTGTAAAGGCGGGGTCAATACGGATAACATATTTACAATTCCAAGAACGGAAAAGAGTAAACTGGGTAGAAAGCGCATGAAAATATTACCGCGTACAAAAAAGAATGCGCCAATCCCAAAGACTAACGGCATCCAGAATTCAAAAATACGATACAATAACGTGACCGAAATTGCTTCCACACCATTGATCCCATAACGTTGTAACATATAAATAAGCGATACCTCAACGGCTCCTAGACCACGTAGAAATGGTGAAACTGCAAAGAATAAGGTTGCTATTGTGTAACCGGCCACACACGCTTCAAATGAAGCGTGCAGTCCTAGTGCACGCATTGCTATGTACAAGTGAAGTATCCCTGTGACTTCAATGCCAATAGACCAAAATATAGTCCAATAAATACTTTTCAAGGAATACTGTCCTGACTCAATCTCGTGATACAGTGTCTCAATCTGTGGACTAAGTTTATACAGAATATGAAATACCCAGCCCCGCTTGACAAAGGAATGGGTAATAAGGAAAACCAAAAGCATACATCCTCCTATAACAGCCAACGCTGCCCATGTATGTTCTGTACCTTCTCTAGCTATGGTAAGATAAATGATCACTGGAACAGCTACAATTGCTAACGATACAAAACCGACAACGGCATAGATATAAGAAGCAAAACCGATCCTACTCCTACTCACCCCCGTTCGAACAAGCTCCTCATTAAAGAACATTAAGGATGTGACTCCTCCTCCCGGGAGAAAAACACTTACTAAATTTCGCTTCAAAAAAAGTCGTAATGCCTGACCTATCGTAATAACCCGCTGCACAGCCTTAAAGGAATACACATACATTAAAGCTTGTAGAAATATGTAAATAAACGTTATAACTACGCCCAAAATCAAGAAAGCACCATCGGCATTAGAAAGGATATGAGGTAATTTTTGGATTTCATCACGTTCCTGCTTAAGAAAATAGTACGCTAGAATCAAAAAAATGAATGCTAATATTTCTTTAAAGTAGTACTGCTTTGCTTTTAGATGTGAGAACATAGGCATTAGTCTGTACGCATTGCGAGATTAACAATTGCATTAAAGTTATTGTCGAAATGATGTCCCCCTGGCAATACTTTGGTCGTCACTCACTGATGAGAAAAGGCCTGAGATAACCCCGGATCATCATCACTGCCAAATATGCATAGTTTAAACAGTTTTTTTACGTTTTTGACTTCATCAACCACATTATAGGAAGATTTTGTTTGACTTAAATTTAACATATCGGCAACGTGTATCTCGAAATCGCCATAACGATCAGGAGCGAGAAGAACCAAATTACTGATAGACTTAAAAGTAATTGGACTCAGCCGCTTAGCTACAAAAGGAACAACACAGGCTCCAAATGAATACCCCATCAATGTAACACGTAGATCTGGATATTGCTGTAGGTAATGTACCAAAACATTATCTATTTGTTTGGCCGTCTCTTCGGGGGTCTTTTTATTCCAAAAATACTTTTGCGCATCTAAGCCAATAACATTAATATTTTTGGATGCAAAACTTTCCGCCAGACCTTGGTCGAAACTTGTCCAGCCACCATCTCCTGAAATCAAGAACAATAGATGCTTCCAGGAATTATCTCCTGCTTTAACTATCCGAACCGGCAGCTGGGTCTTTAATTGACCCGTAAGAGCTAACGCCGATTGATGTAATTCTTGCTGTTTTTTTAATATATCTTGGTAGGAGGCTATATAGTCTGGGAGCCAATTGTCTGCTATGGAGAACCCATGACCTACTTTAGGCAAGCTTATTAACTTCGTATTTCCAATGCCTTTCAGAAATTCTGCGGTCGCTTGATAGTTGCAGGTTTCATCTTTTAGTCCATTCAAGACAATAAAAGGATTGGGTAATTGGGGGACCTTATTCAAATAATATGATTTACCCGGTTTTAGTACTTTATAGGACAGACCATTGCCTTTACAAAGCGGAAGTGATAATTCTAAATCAGGACAGAATCCCAGTGCAATACCACCGGAAAATGTCCCTGCAGGCGCTTGAGCTAAAAGTGCGTATACAAATGTAGCTCCATACGAATAGCCTATAAGTAACGGCTTTTGATATATCGAAAAATTATACTTGCGTTGCAAAAACAGGCTCAACTGTTCGAAATCAGCTGCTGGATATAAACAACCTTTGGTTTGATGACCTAGATAGCTCCTATAAGATTTTGCATCTATCCCTACTACCAGTGCCCCTTGTTTAGCAATAGCACGAGCCATATTGACAACACCATACTCCCAACCTCCATCACCAGAAATAAACAAGACTAAAGACTTAGCCTCTTTATTTGGGAATCTTTCGGGGCTGTAGATAGTCAGTTTTCCGAACCGGTGGTCTTGTATAAATTCTTGTGCTGATACCCCGTAAATAACAAACAGTAAGTATAAAAGGGTCAACAGTGTGGTTTTACGTAAACGATCCATTTCTCCAGCTTTTGTCCAGTCATTTAGAATCATGAATATCCCCTGATAGCTAACGCTATATACTTATAAATTTACAGTTAAAATCTAATATAATTCGTGTTTTTCAAAAAGTGTGATAGAAATATTTATTCAACCAATTCATATCTTCTTAAAACTACAGAATACGAAGTTTTGTTCGGTACCGAAAGGTGTCACATGATTTTCTCTAAGACAGGAGCGCCTATCAAAATGCCCGTGGAATATGTCTCTCAAAGTATCTTCTGTGTATCGTTTAATTTCCAGCCCACTACATTTTAATGGTCCATTCTCAGAAAAGGTTCCTATTATCATATGCCCGGTTACGGATCGCTGCACAATATCAAGATAAGCGGAAAGTTGTTGTTCTGCAGTTAAAAAATGAAAAGCAGCTCTATCGTGCCAAAGATCATACATTGCTTCGGGTTCGAAAGTTGTAATGTCAGATTCTATCCATTTCACCATTTTGGCACGGTCTCCCAGACGAAGCTGTGCTCGCTCCAAAGCTTTTCCGGATATGTCTAACACCGTAACATTCTCAAAACCTAAGTTCAATAAATGATCTACCAAATTGCTATCTCCCCCTCCTACGTCTATAATAGCAGCGTCCTTGGCCAAACATAAAGAAGAAATAAACGTTAGCGAGGTCTTTGGAACAACTTGTGTCCAGCTCACTTCTTCTGCTTTTTTAGTATTATATACATTTTCCCAATGTTCCTTGACGATATGATCCTCCATAGTATTACATTTTCATCATTTAAAAATTACTATTGACAAATTGCCCATTGGCTAAGTTATGTATATATATATTATTAATAAGTTACTTTTGTTACTATACATCCTTTTCTGAGTATATCGTTTAAACTTGACAATATATTCAGAATATTAAGCTTCTACACATACCATCGGGTACAAAGCTAGTCGATGTGGATGAAGCAAAAGTTAGTTTCTCGTCTGATCTAAGGTCGCAAAAAAGCGCTTCGACTTAATAAAAGCAATCATTCCGATAGTACCTATCGTAAGCCACAGAAGATCGACAACCAATATATCTGTGTGACGTCTCGATATAGTAGACCACACCCAATTATTGGAAATAACACCATTGACAATAGGAATACAGTATGCTAAAATACTGCCGGATAAAAGCGTTTCTCTATTGGTCCGATTGATATCTTTACGTAGCGTGTAATATAGGGTGAGTATAAGCCAACTGTAAAAATAAACGCTGTAAATAAAATGCTGATTAACTTCCGACTTTAGCTTAATAGCAATAAATGTAAGTGCTGTAACAGGCAACATGGTCAGGCATGCAGCCATAAACAAGTTGGCCATCCACAGATTGAACTTCCGCTTTCTCGGTATAACATTATTCTTGTTTCGAGCTACCAGCCATATTAATATGCCGGAGGTGATAACGAGACAACCCATAATCCCCAGTACAAAATAGATGGTTTTTACCGGATAACCGCCATAATCTCCGAAATGTAACCGATACAAGAGGCTTTTGACCTTATCGACGTAGGTAGGATGATCCATAGGTGATTTTTCTTCTACAACTTGATCGTTATGGATCTGATAATCAATAATGCCAGTACCAGCAAAACTCTTGTTAAAATGTGGTTCAAACTCTGCTAGGATATGCATATTAGAATCGGCATAATTCTTAATATGGATGCGCTTCATCTCCGCATCAGGCCATTTCTCCTGTGCCAGATCCAGATAATGAGCTACCTGCACTTCCTTTACCATTGGTTTGTATGAATATTCGTGCTTTATACTTCTGGAATAGCCTAATTCCTGATACATTTTGTCCTGATCTCCTCCATAGAGTAACTTTCCGAAAGGAATAGCTAACACAGAGTTTATAATCAGGAATACACCCGTCACTGCATATAAAAACTGAAAAGGAAACCCGACTACGCCTAAAGCGGTATGCATATCGGTCCATACGGTCTTCCATTTTTTAAAGGGTCTATAAATGAAAAAGTTGGACACAATCTTATCCCAGTGCAGCATCAGCCCTGTAATCAATGCGAATAGAAATAAAAAAGAGGTAATCCCTGCGACAAAGTAACCGAAAGGTGCAATACCAACTCTAATCGGAACTTCATTCAACTGCGCTAGAAAATGTAAACGATAGAGAAACTCCGACATATCGTAATTACTTGCATAATCGCCTGATTTGTGCTGTACAAAATCATAAGAAAAATACTTGGAGTCTGTATTACCTCCGCGGCCACGTCCTTTTTTCTGCTCCTTAACAGGCTTCTTTTGAGCCATATTCTCCTTATTCAGGATGGAATCATTGGATGCCGAAATATTGACATAAGTTCCTGTACCTCCTTGATTAGGATAGAAGGTGAGATCACGTCCTCTCAAATCCATCTCGCGCCCTAATGAGTCAATCAGCTTATCGTAATTTGCAAAGTCCTGTTCATACTTGGCGTAAGAAGTTCCTTTTTGCCAGGCTGCGATTTCATCTCTAAAAAATGAAAAGGAGCCAGCAAAAAAAATCACGTATAGTAAAGCGCAAATAATAATACCACTGATGGTATGGGTATTGAAGTAAATATTATAATTTCTGATGTTCATAATTAGTTTTTGAGAAGATATGGTAATGCAAAAACCAAGGTTAGAACAGCATAATAAAGCCATACCTTCCATCCATTTTTTGCTAGAAAGGCAAGTAGTAACAGTACCGCCCAAAGTGTATAGCCGGTAAATGCAGCAGTGATAATCAAATTGTTCTTTTCGAAAACGGTTGATAATAACAAATGAAACGATAGCATAACGCTATATCCTCCGACAAAACCTGCAGACATCTTTAGGAATCGCTGAAAAGGAGTACTGAGATATTTTTTGTTTGCGGGCATAAGGACAAATAAGAGAATCTCTAAAAGACAAGTAATTCCAAACTCAAACAAAGAACGAATATCGCTGCAAGTTGATACCAACGGAGTAATCCATAAGGTACCAAAAGAATAGTGACGCTAAAAGCAGCCATGATATATATCGTCAAAGCAAAGATACCAGCACCTATTCCCTGAGTTTGAGCCAAAACAAAACCGGATAGAATGAAAAGCAATATGCTGATCGATCTTAACGTTTTTTTATATTTACTCCATTTATTCAACCAGGTGGGCCTACATGAAAATTGAACCTTTTCACTGGAATGATAAAATAAAAAGGATCCGATCAGAATCACCGATAACAGTATACTATTCATTGTATATTAAAAATGTTAAGCTCTATCGCCTATAATCAAGACCATAGAGCTTTTGAGGTTATTGAATTAATTTAAGTGTTCGATAGCAGTGATCGTACCGCCTTCAACTTTCAACCCTCTGCTAGCGGTAGCTGTGGTAGCATCTATTTTATAGATATAACTGACCCCTGAAGCTAGATTGACACCGATATAACCTGTACGGCCATCTTTGGGAGTATAGTTGTTACGCATAGTATAAGAGCTGATTTCACTCGCAACAGGTAGGCCTGTTATCTTTTTATATGTTTTATTCGCGACATTGATAACTCCTAGGATATTGCCTGTTCCATAGGCATCTTTATCCGATTTCTCATTAGAATACACGATGAAATTGTGGTTGCCTACATACAGCCATGTCGTGATATTCAATCCTCCTGAAATCTGTTCAAAATCGAAGAAATAGGACTTATCAAACTCTCCTGTCGCTGTGTTGATTTTTACCACTGCTGAAGGCTTAGTAGAATTAAGCTTCGTACCATCTGATGCGACCGCACTAGAGAATGCATACGCTTCTCCATTGCCTGTGAGCTCTAGCGCATCAATAAAGTATCTTCCGATAAAACTAATTCTATCGTCTTTAATAACTTTTTCCAACTTCATATCGGGATAAGAATAAATGGCTACCCATGCCTGATCGGGATAATCTGTTCCGAAGGTTGCCTTACAACAGGCTTTTATGGAGAAATAAGGTGCATACACTTTGTTACCGACCTGTTTGATCCAAGAAAAGAATGCCAACTCTCCTGGAGCCCCATTATTGGCAGCCAACTCCGCCGAATTAATGTTTCCTTGTTTGTCGATCCTCAGGGATGAAGTGTTAAATCCATACCAGCTAATCGTAGGGTTGGTTACGTTTCTTGATATTTTAGTCATCAATATATCATCGTTGACTGGTGCAAATGCTTGGACGGTCTCGGTGACTGCATTTGCCAATTTACTTAGCCCTCCATTCTGGAGTTCGTAAACTGTTACGGCTCCCGGATTGCCCTGCCCATAAAGCATGCTATAGAAACGATTCTTATGAGTCACATAATACCTGTAGGTACCATCCTGCTCTACTCCCTGTCCCTTTGTAGATATTGTCCCCTCATCCAGGCTACCAGCTGTGAGTAGATAATCTGCTATCTCGGTTTCGGCTTTAGGCGTTACCGCAACAATAAAATTGCCAGGTGTTTTATTGATGACTTCACTATCCTTGTCTTTGCAAGCAAAAAGTGCCCCTACTGTGGCCAATGCGAATAATAGGTGTTTAGATTTCATATGTTTGATATTATTTTATGATTGTTTATTTTATTAAAATTTATTCCTGTTCAAGAAGTATCTTAGATTAAGGTAAAAAGCACGTCCAGGCTTTTGCATTTCAAAATTGTCTACCAACTTGGCATCTGTGATATTACGGGCTTCTAGACTGATGTTATATTTACCATTTTTTAAGCTGTACACGACATTGATGTCATGACTAAACTGCGTAGGAGTGATTTTCTTCTGACTAGAATTCTCAAAACCTCGACTAGGCCAGAATAACCAAAAGGATTTCACATAGTTTACGTTATAGCCTACGTTTAGATCGTTATGCTTGCCGGCCATATCATGGAATGAGAAAGCAACATCGGCGTTCCAAAAGTAATACGGTATGTTAGGCATTCGGTCTCGATAGACATCACTCGGAGTTTCAACTCCTGTCTGTGGATCTCTATTGACGCGCTGCATGTTACACAGGAACTGATAAGTCATACTACCTCCAGCTCGAATGAAGTTTTTGTAGGAATAGCGAATATCGGCCTCTCCTCCATAAGTCATTACGCCATCTCTATTATCAGCGATATATTTGCTTTGATTCTGATTGAGCCTTTGATAAATAAAATCTTTGGCATCACGGTAAATCAGATTAGGAGTAACGGAAAAATTGTGACTACTTGCTAAACTAAAACTATAATTCAAGCCGACATTTAAATTATTGCTCCCCTCGGGCTTTAGATTTGGGTTGGCTTCTTGGTTTTCAACATCTCCGAAAATCTGATAAGGTGTCGGCATTTTATTGGTAAGCTCATAGGATGCTTTCAACTGTGTACGGGGATTAATGAAATACGATGTAGCTATACCATATCCCAAACGAGTCATCTGTTGTCCGTGCGTATCTCCGTTTTTATTATGCTGACTGTAGTGTTTTGCGAAAATAGAGGTACTCCATCGATCAGCAACCTGATACTGATAGCCAAAAGCCAATATATTCTTCTGTGTTTTCTTAGCTAATTCATATTGATCATTTCCTGGGTTTAATTCATCGCTGCCTTTTCGATTGAAATTGGAAAAGACATTATTCAAATTGAAACTATGCCTTTCGTTCACCGAATAACTGGCAGTAGCTGTTACCAAGCCTTCATTATTGCTATACTTGTAGAGACTACGGTTGCGTTCGCCAGCAGTAGGTGGCAATCCGGCTTGAGTATCCCCAAACCAATCAAATCGTTTTGCGACGGTATCGATGTTCTGCTCTTTGCCCAGATTAATATTGGCGTTCAGAATAACGTCTAGCCCTTGAATAAGATTTTTCTTACTGTATTTTAAAGTCGGCATGACGGTACTTCCTCTTCTGTGCCAGCCACCAAATACGGCATCCATCCGCGCTCCAGTCTGTATCTCTTTATAGTTTTGCCCTAAAACTATTCCAAACAGTAGTCTATCTGCATAGGGCTTATCGACTACCCCAAAATTGGCAATTATGGACTCATTGTGATACGTATCGTGGAAGCGAGATATGCGGGTGGGTTTCGTATAGTTATCTAAGCGATTATTATGTTTTGCAATATCAACTTTGTAGTTGTTGTCCGAATAGTTTTGAAAAGCATTGAGCTGCAATGTGAGCCCATACTTATTGGTCACTGCTGTATTGATCACTGTTCGATGGGTATTGAATGATCCATAAGAGTAGGAGACGTCTACATAGTTTTGTTTCTTATTATTGGTCACTATATTGATAGCACCACCCAATGCATCAGAACCAAGCCATACAGGCACTACTCCTTTATATACTTCGACTCGTTCGGCTAAATTGATCGGGATATTATTTATCTGAAACGAGCTACCAAAATTCTCCATAGGCACACCGTCCAAAAAATAACGTACATGCTCTCCAGAGAAACCGTTTAGTAAAAGATTGAAACTGGATCCTAAACCTCCATTTTCCCTGACCCGGACGCCAGCCACGCGGTCTAAGGCCCCAGCTATATCTAAGGTCGTATTGTAAAGTTTAGTTGCATCAATGGCCGTTACATTGTATGCCTGACGATTGACTTCTTCGGTCTTGGTCAGCCCCATCACTTGGACTTCCTCAATATATTTATCATCTTGTTTTAAGTTAAAATTTAGATAGGTTACGGTGTCTTTTAGCGCTAGAGTTTGTTCTTGAGATTTGAATCCTAAAGCTGATACATGAATCCTAACCTTTCTATCTCTTAGGCTTCGGGTAGCATAGTATCCTTTGCTATCCGTAATGATAACAAGATCATTGACCCTAACGGTAGCGTGTTGGAGAGGTTCTCCTGTTAAAGATTGTACATTACCTTTAAGTTGAAAATGTGATGTCTGTGCATCCACATTTATATACCATCCTGATACCAATATCAAGATGACGTATTTTAAAACGTGCATTTCTTATAGTTTTATCGTTCTTGGGAGAATTTGTTACTTACTCGCAGACTGTAAAAACAGCCTTGATACGGCTTCAATTAGGAGCGTAATAACTTGTAACTCCTCGATGTGTATACAATCGAGTTTCGTCTTGATCGATAATCTCTCTAACGGTAGATTCAATCCACGGGTTATGGATAAAAAACGAAGGTCCCATAAAGACCAGAGAAGGTAATACTAACAATTGATGTAAAATGTACTTCATAACTTGTTGAATAATTTAATTTTTAAATCTTCTTCAACCGATTATGAAAGGAGTGCAAGTCTTTTTATTTATCTTGCACTGCCTTCCATATTTTCTGTATCGGGGCAATCTGTCTTATTAAACAGATTTTCTATTAACAGTTGCTGCTGTTATTAGATTTTGCGTCATGCTAAGATTGCTGTCTTATGCATGACGCTCTTTTTTATCAGTTATACAATCAAACTAAATTGTTTATTTAGACTGATTAAAAACAATAGCCAAAGATAGAAGGTTTTCTCTCACATTTGCAACAATTATTTTACTTTTTTACACCCTCCGTCTAAAGTTTATAGGTATTCATATGGTTCTAAACATTATTCGGAGCGTAGGAAAAATAGAATAGTACGCCTTTACGACTTCAAAATTAAGAGGGTTTGCAACCGCTTGATAGCGATAGACTACTTGATCAAAATTTAAGTATTTATTAAACAAATCGTACAAATTTCATTTATATTTAATGATAATCAAATTGAAGCGTCAAATTAGGACCACAATGAACAAAGCTATTCTGTTATCTACCGCTAGTATATTATTTTCTGATTGTACTCCATCGACTAGATCTAGAGATTATTTCGGGCAGGCTCATCCAGATACAATTCCTGTGATTTTTGCTCCAGATATCATTTCAAAGAAAGGGAGATTGGAGCATGGAATTTCATTTACACCTAGCGGAATGGAAGTGGCATTTGGTATATTAAATAAGGATGATTACAGTGGAAAAATTTTTTATTCCGAAAAGGTTAATGAAAAATGGACGGAACCATTACTTTTCGAACCATTAAAAAACGGATCGGTGTATCTACCCTATTTTTCTCCGGATGGTCAATTTATGCTTTATGCCCAGAGCAAATCGACTATAGACTACTTCAATACAGATATCTGGACCCTCAAAAAGATTAATGGAGTTTGGAGTTCTCCAACAGTATTATCTGACACTATAAATTCTAAAAGTAGAGAAGCTAATGCAAGCATGACTTATGATGGCACCATCTATTTTTCATCCAATAGAAATTGCTACGAAAAGGATAATTGCCACACAGCCGATCTATTCTATTCCAAACGAGAGGGCAATCTCTATCAAAAGACAGATATCGTCTCCGAATTATCTTCATCGAATGACGAGGAAAGTGTCTTTATATCGCCTGAAGAAGACTACCTTATTTTTTGCAGACATACAGACAATAAAACAGGGGTTGATCTGTATATCAGTTATCGTGATATTAATAACAATTGGATAAAGCCTCAACGGGTTGATTCGACCATCAATTCGAAAGATTGGGAGAGAAGACCATTTGTAAGTATCGACAATAAATTTCTCTTTTTTACCCGTTTACAAATTGTAAACAATGAAATAGTCGAATCGGATATATTTTGGGTAGGCACTTCAAAACTTTTTAAACCCTTTGTCTTTCATCCTATTCCAGACATCGTCACTCAAATTGGAAAGAAATTCGAAATACCTCTACCTAAAGATTATTTTAAAGACATTGATGATAAAAAACTAAGGTACTCCATAAATGTAAATCAATTAGAATGGGTAAACTTTGACCCAGAAAAAATGAAATTATCAGGACTGCCCATTAAGGAAGGAGAATTTGAATTGATCTTAACAGCTACTGACAATTCATCAAATAGAACGGATAGTAAAATTAGAATCAATGTTAAAACAAAATAGCTCCGACTTAGATTCTAACCAATTAAATTATCTACTATTAAGGTCCTAGAAAAAGACCTAATATTTTAAGCACAAAATATTAAGATGAAAAGAAATCTATTTATGGCAACCAGACTGAGGGCAGGCTTGCTAAACTAAATACCGATAAACTTATGATCGAGAAAATAAAACCTATTACATCTTAGAATAAAAGATTATTTTCGGCATTTTATAACTAATGTTCGTACCTCAATTAACTTAATATGTCTGCATCTTTTCAAGAAGCAAATCAACTCTTACTATTTGAGCGTATCAAAAATGGAGACGAAAGGAGTTTCAAGCTACTCTATGACCTTTATTGGGAGCCTCTCTATATACATGCGCTAATCATGATTGAAGATGAAGATCTAGCAAAAGACATTATCCAAGAGCTTTTTATTCAACTATGGGACAAGAAGGAAAAGATAGATATCAGGCAAAGTCTAAAATCTTACCTTTATACGGCCACGAGAAATCTCGTAATCAGCAAAATGAGACAGATAAACCGCCGAAGCCGACTCGAAGAAGAATTAGAACGAGGTTACACCGATTTTGATCTAAATACTTTAAAACAAATAGAAGAGAAAGATCTGATCCGAGTTATAGATACCTGCATCGATAATCTACCTCAGAAGATGAAAGAAGTTTTCGTATTGAGCAGAAAAGAACATCGGACAACCAAAGAGATAGCCGAACTATTGGGAACTGCAGAAACCACGGTTAAAAAGCAGCTATCTAACAGCCTAAAAGTGATACGTATTGCTTTAGAGAAACTCTTACTTTTCAGCTTACTGATAACTTTTTTTATATTTTTTTACAACCGGATACTCCTAACCCGTTCCGACAAGCGTCTTACCTTAAATTCACAACATGAACTCGCACAAAAAAAATAGTAAAGAGCTTTTGCGCCGCTATGAACAAGGAACATGTTCTGATGAAGAAAAACTATGGATCGAATCTCGATACAATGAGGTGGCAAGTCGCAGTATTGATAAAATGTATGAAATAGATCCGACCGAAACACAGGAAGAGATATGGGGACAGATAAAAAAACAAACCAGCCAACGACAGCAGAAAATAAGAAGACTTAGAACCATCGCTGCCGCAGCATGTATACTAATGGTTGTGGGTGCAGTCGGACTAAGTATATGGTGGAAGAGTCCAAACGCTGTAGAGAACGTATATACAGCTGACATAAAACCTATGAAGATCGAGGAAGTTCGTATATCCAAAGTTGAAGTAGTGGAGAAGAAGAATAAGGTGGAGGATCAAAAGATAGTACCACATATTCTATTGTCAGATGGAAAGGTAATTCCTCTCGTTGATTTTAACGAAGGATTGCAGGTGCAGGAAGATGGCATTTATTATGTACAGGGCAAACAGATAGAATTTGGTAACCAACAGGCCAATATGCATACACTCACTACCCCTAAAGGATTTGATTGTAAGTTTACCTTGTCGGATGGTACCATTGTATGGTTGAATGCAGAGTCTTCTATTCGTTTTCCCCTAGCATTTGCAGCGAATAATAGAGAGGTGGAACTGGAAGGTGAAGCTTACTTCGATGTATTCCATGACGCCAAACGTCCATTTATTGTCAAATCAAAAGATCAATCTATAAAAGTATTGGGTACCGAGTTTAATATTAGGGCCTACCCTAGAGAACAGACTGTGAAGACCACATTAGTCCAAGGTTCGGTAGAAGTGTTGACAAGTAAGCAAAGAGCTCTTTTGAGCCCTGGTCAACAGCTTAGCCTATATGAAGACAAACTGAACATAACCGAAAAATTTGATATGGAATCGGTTGTAGCTTGGAAGAACGGTTACTTCCGATTCAATGGCGATCTGAAAGAAATCATGACTGATCTAGCGCGTTGGTACGACCTAGAACTCGATTATAAAGTCCCGCCCAACTACAAAATTGACATAGAAGCAGCTTTATCGAAAAGCAAAACAATACAGGAAATGATTGAATTAATTCACGTTGCAACTGGACTAAAACTATCTATAAAAGAAAGGAGACTATCCATCATGAAATAATAAAAATATAAATGATATACTAACTAATCAAAAAGGGATCTTAATCCCAAAAGCTAAGTGTCGAAAAAAGCGCATAGCATTCTAATTACCTAAAAATTATTAAATTATGTATAGTAAAATGAACCTTTTTCGTTCATATGGGACTTCTATTGCCCAATCGAAATCAATTACTTTACGTTATGTAAGGTGCTTTACTGTATTACTGTTTACTTTTATCTTTAGTGTAGCATCGTCCAAAGCTCAGACTGTCAAATTTGACGGGAAGCAGCTTTCTATGGATGAGATCATACAGGAAATAAGGAAACAGACCGGGTTTGATTTCATTTATAAGAAACAGGCTATTGAAAGCTTCCCTACCCTATCGCCTTTGGCCATAGACAAACCACTTAATTCATTTTTAAACGAGCTATTTAAAAATCTACCGGTAAGTTTCGAGATTAAAAATAAGACTATAGTTCTGAAAGAACTAGAACAACCAGAGGGAGTATGCCAGGTATATGGATGTATCCGCAACAGTGATGGACAACCGCTACAAGGAGTTTCTATAAAAAGTAAGAGTAAAGCTTCGGGAACTTCAACAGATCAAGAAGGTAGATACCTACTGAAATGTGGAAAAGGCGAAACAATTACCTTTAGTATGGTGGGTTATTTGAGCCAAGAGGTCAAGGTACAGGGATCAAAAATGGTAGATATTACGCTTTCAACTACAGATAATATGATGGAAGACGTGGTCGTAATCGGATATGGCACTAGGAGCCGCGAAAAGGTAACGGGGGCAATCAGTAGCATTTCTGCTAAAGAGATCGAAAACCTGCCAGCTACAAGTTTTCAAAGTATGTTACAAGGCCGTGTACCAGGTTTGAATGTATTAAACTTTACCGGAGAACCTGGGGCAAGTAGTATTGCATTGATAAGAGGCCTGTCTGGCTCATCCAGAGATGGACTGCCTGCAAATACCTCCCCTCTTTACGTCATCGACGGAATGCCTTACAGCATGGAAGATATGGGCGCAATTCCCTCTTTGAAAGGAGCTAAGGTAACCACTTCAAATATTGACCCGCTATCTATGATCAATCCGGATGACATCGAATCTATCGATATCTTGAGAGACGCATCTGCAACAGCCATCTACGGCTCCAGAGGTGCAAACGGGGTTATCATTGTCAAAACAAAAATGGGTAAAATAGGTAAACCAACCATTACGTTCAACACGAACCTAGGTCTGAGCTCACCTCCAGCATTTAGATCGACATTGGGCGGGAAATTGGAAAGAGAGACGAGAATGCGCTATATAAACAAGTATGCAGAACTCGATGCAGACTTTCATACCATTAATAATGCAGCCTTTCTGACGGATAGTATCAACCCCTTCTATAACAATGCTACAGACTGGCAAAAACTATACTATAGGTATTCAAGAATACAGAACTATACCCTAGGTATTAGCGGTGCGATAGCTGACCAACTTAGCTACCGTACCAACTTAGGTTATTCTGATGAAGGTGGAATCATGAAAGCAACTGGATATAATAGGTACACGCTGAGTACGAACATGATATTCAAACCCAGTAAATCGTTTGATATCAACCTGGATATCGCTGGTACTTTCTCAGAAAAGAAGAGAGGCAATGGCGCGGACCAGAACGCTATGGGAGCAGGAGGTAATTTTAACACGTCTCTCTACCCTACACCAGTTTCCGATGAACTCAGTAATTTCTTTAAGGCATTTGACCTTCTGGACGAAGTCAACCAAAATGGGAGCGTTCGCTCGAGCTTAGGCTTAACCTATAAATTGGGCGATTCGTTCCGCTTCACCAACAATCTTAGAATGAGCTATGGATTGGATGAACGTAATACCTTTAAACCATCGGCACTCAACACTAATAACAAGCCTTCGCTGAATAATTATTTTGGTAAAAATACAACCTTACTTAATGAGCATGTACTGACCTACTTTACATCTCTGGATCATCATAACTTTATCGTCGACCTAGGTTTTTCTAATGATCGGTTGATACGTAGCTATACACGGACAAACGCACTGGATGGGATATCGGATTATATGAAGGCTATTAATGGTTTTCCTAAAGAACGGGTAACAACCATTGAAGAATACTCAAAAAGTGTGCGACTCTCCTATTTTGCACGACTCAATTATGATTTCGCTAGTAAATATATTGTCTCTGGATCAATACGTAGAGATGGTTCTTCTCGATTCGGTGATAATAACAGATGGGGGTACTTTCCTGCTGGAGCAGTAGCCTGGAACATCCACAAAGAAGAATTTATGAAAGAAGTCGATTGGGTGAATAACATGAAGCTCCGTTTAAGTTCAGGGGTTTCAGGGACTGAATTTTCTTTTGATTACCTAACGCAAGGGCTATATGATATAGGTACAGCTGGTGAGATGTATAATACCACTACAGCACCTACCTATAACAATGTTATCTCGGCCAACCCTTGGTACCAAAAGGGCTTGACAAACCCCGACTTAACCTGGGAAAAGTCTATTGATAAGAATGTTGGTTTCGATGGTATGTTCTTATCAAACCGCTTGGGGGTCAATTTTGACTTCTATTGGAAAGAATCCAGAGGTAAACTATTCGATCTGGCATTGCCAAATACCTCAGGATATAAGATGATCTATAGCAATGGGCAGGATGTACTGAACTATGGATACGAACTAGCGATATACCTGGACCTAATCCGCAAATCACCAAAATGGAAGTGGTCAATCAATATGAATGGCGCCATTAACAGAAATGTATTATTGGGTATCGGTGAAGAGGGAAAGGATGTGTACCTGCGATCGATGGAAAGACTTTTGCGCGTAGGCCGCCCACTGAATGATTTCTATGTACATCAAACTTTAGGGGTATATGCTACAGATGAAGATGTTCCTGTAAACCCTAAAACCGGCTATAGGTTAACTGGGAGTAATACTCAATACCCTTTTAAAGCGGGTGACATCATGGTAGCTGATCTAGATGGAGACTACCGCGTCGGGTATGAGGTTAGTAATGCGAATGGCGATCTGATCAGTGGAGATAAGATCTTTGGAGGAAACCCTAATCCGACTATTACCGGTGGTTTTAGATCAGACCTACGCTATGGTCAGTTCTCGCTATCTACATTCTTCGTGTACTCTGTAGGAAGACAGATCATCAACAAGACGCTTGCAGACCGTCTCAATCCCAATACACTATTGGCTCCTAATAGCTTACCAGATGTCAGCGAATTTGATTTCTGGGAGCAAAGTGGCGATCAGGCAATGTATCCAGCGTATAATCCTTTCAACAAAAACAATTATATAAACTACAGCTACCAACAAACACTCTTTGTAGAAGAAGGATCCTTCCTCAGGTTAAAGAATGTACAGCTGTCCTATGAATTGCCAAGTGCCTTAATCAAGAGATTTAAACTTAAAAGGTTGAACATATTTGGACAGATGGACAATGTATTTATCATCCAAAAATTTAACGGCCCTGATGCGGAAAATGTAGACTTCTCCGGTATAGACCGAGGTGGATTCTACCCTATCCCTAAAAAAATAACTTTTGGTCTAAATGTTCAATTATAAGCTTACACGATGAAAAATATTAAAAACATAGGAATATTGCTAATGGCAATAGGCATGCTCGGTTCCTGCGAGAAGAGCTTGATCCAAGATCCAAAAACTACCATAACTGTAAATACAGCCTGGCAGAGTGAAAGTGATGTACAGGCAGAAATTGCTGCCGCATACTCGTTTTTTAGAAGTCCGTTGACAACCTATTACGCGCACTATGCCTACGGCGAATTCAGAGCTGGTGATGTTAAAACCCCAATAGCTTCCAATCTAGAACGTAATGACTTAGGAACGGACTATTACACTATCGACAATTGGAGAGACTGGGGCAAATTCTATAGAGCAATCGCACAGTGTAATTTAATCCTCGAAAAGACAGCGACGATGGATGATGACTTGTTTAAGACGAAACAAAAAGCGTACTATCATGCTGAGGTGCGTTTCTTAAGATCATATATATATTTTTATATGACTCGAATCTGGGGAGATGTGCCCTTAAATCTGGAAGGAGTCAATAAAAAACCGCTACCTAGGCTAGCAAAAGAAAAAATATGGGATTTTTGTATCCAAGAAGCGGAAGCAGCCTACGACGCCCTTCCACTGCAGGTCACTGTAGCGAATGAACGTGGTGTAAAGCCTACAAAAATAGCGGTATTAGCCCTTATATCCCACATTCATATGTTTAGCCGTAACTATGAAGCCGCCGAAAAAACACTTCGGCAGATACAGACAAATGAAGGTGCAGCAGGTTTGGAATTACTTCCCTTCAGTAAATTTAAGGAGGTGATTAAAGGTCGATCAAAGGAAAGCATTTTTGAGATCAACTTCAATGATAAAGAAGCGTCTACATACTCGACGTTGGGTGCAGCATTCGCTAGGCCACCTGAAATAAAAACAAAAATTTGGGAAGCCTGTAATATTCCCGTTAAAGTAGCGGATGAATTGTTTCCTGTGGGTACCTCAGACTTGCGTGTGCAATGGGTTACAAACAGATCAAACACATTGGATATTACATTGAACAAATTCGATGTGAAGGCTCCTGATTTTACGGTCACAGCGCCTAAATACGAAGCAAATATAATCTTGTCACGCTACGCAGAAATACTGCTACTCCATGCGGAAGTACTCGCACGGAACAATAAACCCAATGAGGCGATCACTCAATTGAATAGAGTACGAGCTAGATCAACAGCGGCTCTGTATGATGCAGCAATAGAGCCAGACCTACTAAAAGCTATTCTCAAAGAACGCCGCAAGGAATTAATTGGTGAGGGTTACCTATGGTATGATGTCGTGCGGACCGATAGGGTTCCGGAGTTCAATAGCTACATCACCGCAACTCACGTAGAGGAAGGAGCTACCTATTGGCCAGTTTCAGCCTATTCGTTTGATGGCAATCCACATATGGTACAAACTAGTTTTTGGTCTAAATAACAAAGGATATGAGAAAGATAGTATCAGTTTTATTATGCAGTCTTATTTTACTAGCATGCAAAAAGAACTATTTCATAGAGGAAGGTATACATGTAGGAAAATTCGACATGAGCACCTACGATTTTCTAAAATCTAGACCGGATGTTTTTGACTCGTTGGTCATGGTGATCGATTATGCAGGAATGCAGGATTACTACAAAAATGAAAACATTACCCTAATGGCACCCCACAAGAAATCGATCTATAGTATGCTAAAGACGGTAAACAATTACCTTAATACACCACTGAAGTCAACTCCCGGTTTAAAAGTTAAGGACTCTTTGCACTATACAAAAGATACCGTTCTGATGGAGGATATCGACAAAGAGGTATGGAAGTCTCTACTGCTCAGTTACACGCTGTCCAAAGGAAGAAAAGTGGCAGACTTCGCAGATCCGATTGAAGAAATCAAAAGTCTTTCAGGCGAAGCGACGCGGACTGTAATCAGAAAATCCTCGTGGCAAAACGTACAAGATGCCGGAGCAAAAACACTCAACTACCAATTTTTTAGACCATCGCAAAGTATTGTCGGACGAATTGACACTCTGGAAGTACGTGTATTGACCTCCGATCTACAAACAACAAATGGAATTGTACATGCACTAGATAGAACGCATGAGTTCGGTTTAACCTCTGGTATGAATGTAATAAAAGCAAAATAACATGAAAAAGAAAACTGCAGGAATAATAATGAGCGGGATATTATGTAGCGCAATTGCGTTGATCTGCTCCTTAGGAAATATCTCTTGTTATAAAGGAAAAGAAGGTTATATCGCCGATTCCATTATGTATACACCACGATTGATTACGATCATACCGGGTAAAACGCAGATATTATCTCCTTCATTAAATGGAAATGGATCGTCCAAGCCGCTGACTATCTCTATCCACAAAATACACGGCGTATCTGACGGACAAGACTATACGCAACAGTTTCTCCAAGAAGTACCAGTAACAGAATGGATAGCAGAATATACAAGAAAAGAGAAAACAATTGAAGAGGTCTTAAAAAAGCGAAAAGATGTGATGCGCCCCCTTCTGGAAATGAACCCAGTCTCAGGAAGGATAACCGTTAATGAAATCCGTGAAAATGGTATTCTGCCTGTAGGTGATTTTTGGCTTGATATTAAAATCAAAAATATATCAGGAGAACTGATATCTAAAAAAGCAATAAAGCTGACCACTAGAGCATACAATACGCATATGGTAAGTATACCACGAGTAGGTGGAGAGATTAAATCTGCTGATGTAAAAGTGGTTAGAAAAGGTGATGGCACAGCGCTAAATGTAAAGGTTATAGAGAGTGATGGCACGGTAATCCCACTAGATTCATTAACTTATATGCTGGATAAATCTATGACATTCGATGCCTTTAAAAATTTTGGCAAGTCTGTCAAAGATGGCGTAAGCACCTATCAAGTGCTTTTCCCTTGGCCCGAATTTGGTAACCAGAGAATATTTATGCAACGCGAACAGATTATCAAAGATCCTGTAACTGGAGAGAGTAAAAAAGAAACCAAGTACTATTTCGATTTTACTTTTAATATAATACCTTCGGGAAATTGGGATATGACTATTGAACTCAAAAAGTAAACTTAATAAATGAGATTTTTCTTCAGCCTACTAGCTTTATTAAATGTATTCTCTACGTATGGACAGGGAAAAGGCCCTGAATATATAGAATCACAATTTAATCAATCTTCTAAGATCTATAATGAATGGGTATACTGCCATGTCAATAAAAATGATTTTACAGCAAATGAAGACTTATTTTTTCAAGCTTATGTTTTAAGGGAGGGGGATAACTTCCCCTCTCCTTTTGCCAGCAATCTAATTGTCGATATTATCAACGAACAAGGCAATGTCGTACTACAAAAAATATTCTATATCGAAAACGGAATTGCACCAGGGCAAATCTTCATCTCCAACCTTCCTTCTGGAAAGTATAAATTTGTTGCCTATACCAACTGGATGCGAAACTTTATCAATAAAAACGCCTTCACAACTGCATTTAATGTAATAAAAGAACAGGAACAAAGCCGTTCCAATTTCACTACCAATGAACTAAATGTACGCTTACATGCGGAAGGAAACACTTCTTTGGCCGGTGTAGAACAAAAGTGGTATGTCGCATTGGAAAATTGGAATAACGAATTGGTGAAGATAGAAATAGTAGATGATAAAGACCAGATAAAAGCGACGCTAGACCTAAGCAAACAACTCAGCACATTCTTCTTCGCTCCAGATCCTGCTAGGGTATACAAATGCAATATACTTTCCAAAGATGGAAAATTATTAAAACGTGTTGCATTACCAATTAACGAATCGGGGGTAGTACTGGCTGCAAACATATTTGAGCCGCAGTATATCTCACTCCAAATAACGAAAAGAAAAGAAGATATCTCTTCAGACCCCTATTACTTAGCCATTCATGGAAAGGGTAAACTCTTTAAATTACAACAAATCAACGCCTCCAAATCAATAGCAAACATTAAAATACCGACAAATGAGCTAAAGTCAGGAATTTATCATGCATCCCTATTCAGTACAGAAGGTCAATTGCTCGCAGAAAGGCCATTTTTCGTAGCTTTAAAAAGTGATAGTGAAGCAAAATGGGATATTATTCGAGAAGGCGATAAATTGATAATCGCTCCAAAGAAGGACGATATTGACAAAAAAAGTTGGACTTATTCTCTGACCTTTATTCCCAACAAAATAGCATATAGGCAATTTGATCTAGATGCATTTGCATACTTCTTTAAGGATATCGATCTGGGTTGGACTGACAATCTTCATTTTGCAAAAGATGCATTCAAAAGCAATCTTGAAGAAATGGATCAACTACTGCAGTTGTACTACAGTCGGCAGTTTTCTTGGTCTACGGTAGTCTCACAAAACGATGCTGATTTTGATAACGACTATGAAAGAGGGTTTACGATTAAAGGTGGGGTAATCGGCTTTAAGCAGGAAGATATCGACAAGGGGACGGCCATACTTAACTCTATCGACAATTCTTTTTCACTCACAAGCAGCCTAGATAAAAATGGAAAATTTCAATTCGATAAATTACACTTAATAGACTCCTCTAAAATCTCATTGCACACGGAAGTCACGAGGGGCAAAAAGTGGGATAGAAAATGGAGTTTGGATACCGTTGCATATAGCTTTCCAAAACAATTATCAACTCCCTTCTACGTACGCAATTTATCATTAGGTTCAGCCTTAAATGAGACTCCACCAATAAAACAGTACCATTTGGAAGAAGTCCAGGCTAAAATGAAATTGAAAACAAACCGGAATATCTATGCAGGGGTCAATGATGATGTTTTTTTGATTAATGAGCAGAGCTTTAAGAAGTACAATTCCATAATTGATGTGCTGCGTTCCCGCTTTATGATTCAAATCAATGAATTGAATATGGGAGCGCTAGAAATTAAATTTAGAGGCGGGATGTTAACGATGGATCCATCAGGAGGGCTTCAAACCAATAATCCCGCCCTCGTAGTCGATGGTATGATCGTCAACGATATGAATTTGCTTCGCGACCTACAGATCACGGATCTAGAAGAAATAGCCATCAATAAAGATGGAATAAACTTGTTGGGACCAGCAGGATCTAACGGTGCAATATTTCTTAAAACAAGATCTAGACCTCTTAATTTTGATGTTAACCAAGATAGCGGTGGTCAGGCAAAATTTAGGTATTTCATAACTAAAGGATACACGCTACCAAAGCCCTTTAAAGCATTAAAAGTAGACAAAACGCTACCGAATGATATATCTTGTCTACACTGGGAGTATGGTAAAATATCGGCTATCAAAGATAGAATTGAAATCAATATACAAGACTTCCCATCGCAGTTTGTGGGAATTATTCAAGCTATTGACAACCAAGGAACCATCATCAGCCAAACCTATAGTACAGACCATAGTTTTAAATAGAAGAATGAAATCAAGGTACAGTAACGATTACTGTACCTACCTTACTATTATGAATTACGCCAACTCTTCATCCACTCCAGATATTCTTGTCGATAAGGATTATCGTTCAATAGGGTAATCATCTCCCGCAGTTTGGTTCGATCATACTCATAATCCGTGACCGAGAACATTAAGAAGATATCTTTGCCAGCTAGATTGTTGAAAAAATTCTCCTGTTTTAATTTCAATAGGACATCAATACAGGTTTGATACAAAGTCTGCTGAAACTCTACGAACTCTTCGTCTTCCTCATCTTCGTCCTCACTATCTTCCTCTTCATAACTTTCGTCCGGATTATCCCAAAAATCTCCTTCAATTGCATCGTACAGTTTACTACATATTTCATTAAACTCTGCATCTGCCCCATCGGCTTCATAACGCCACTCGGCCGGTTCAAAGGTATAATATACGATATCGTTTTGAGGTGCCGTCGCCAGAAACTCCAGGGTATTGGTTGACGGACAAACCGTCATCGCCCCCTCGTCACTGTATAGTGCAAAAGCGTAAATTCCTTCGTCAGCATGATCAGTCACCATTTCCTGAAAAGCTTTACGCGTTGCAGCTTCTATCTCTACTGCTAACTTTTTAAAATCAAAATCCTTTTTTTCCGTCATTGTAAGTTACATTTATATCCGATCAGACACCGTTATTGCCCCTCCAAAAATTACATGCATATCCTTTGGTATTACCAATAGCCTTCAAATCTGCTTTCACTATATAAAACAATATTAAACACTAATCCTTAAAAAGGCAATCCCAATTATCAGCTATAAATTAAAAAAGATATTCCTCTAAATACGCCTAAGCAAACTGTCTTTTCAAACTGTAGTATAGGGCTCCAATGTAACCTTTTTGTTGATATTAAAATTCGTCATACTATCGGAGTCAGTTTTAACGTTATATCAGTATTCATAATTTAGGTTAATAATTGGTTAGTTAAAAAGACCTGTAGCTCCCCGCTTCAGGTCTTTTTTGTGGAATGACCGGAACGCCAACTGGCATATGATCGACAAAGGCTCTGCACTAATACTCGCAATTGTAGATTGGTAACCTGTTAGATAAAAAAGGCCAGCTTATTAATACAAGCTGGCCTTTTTTATCTAATCAAGTGACTATTTGATAGAGACATCTGCTCCCATCACTCTTTTATTGGATCGGGAAACACTGTTCTGATCTATAAGCAACTTCGCTGCTTCTAGCCCTTGTAAGTTATTAGCTAGGATCTCTAACTGTAGCGCCGATAAACCCTCGGTCGTAGCAGCCGAAGTACCTTTGAGAGGAAATGTTTCTCCAAAGCCTCCGTTTTGTCCAAATGCAGCGAACGAAGTTTTCGGATCAAACGGAATAGGAGTTGTCTTACCATCAGCATCTAGTACCTGAGAGCCCAGTATGGATGCTGTAACGGAATAACCAGCATAGGCACTCCCCCCCATATCTGGCCAACTCCCGCCCAGATTGCCTGACACGATAGAATTATAAATATGAAGATTGTTATTATTGGCAGATGAGTTGTGAATCCCTACCCCACCGGTAGCGGTGGCAGTAATCCCTGCTTCATTGCCCGAAACGGTCGAATTGATCAGATGGAAAGTGGTGGCACCATACAATGCTATACCTCCACCAAAACTAGCACCTCCAGCTTTATTACCATAGATTGTAGAGTTGACGATATAAAACAGCGATTTCTCACGTGCGTAAATCCCACCTCCTACGGCATTATTACCAAATATTCCACAGGTATTTTTAGCGATGGTAACATTGTAAAGTATATTGACACTTTCGACAGCCGTATTCAGACTATACAGCCCCGCCCCTACACCACCGATTCGATTTCCTACAATCTCTGAATCGTACATCACAAGACGAGATCCGTCATTCCAAATACCACCACCATTGGAAGCAGCTATGGTCGTATAATTATTCTTGACGGATACGTGATCCATAGTAACATCGGCCTGTGCTGTTAAATAGATACCTGCGGCATGATTAGCTGAGCCGTTATCAATTACAGAAACATTGGTCAATTGTACTTTTGCTTTAGAAACAAACAAGCCGCCACCATATTGCCTGCTAACTGTGGTACCTGAAGCACTGACAGAACCTGTCCCCCCTGCCATGCCTTTGGTAATCGTAATTCCACTCAACTCGACGTGTTGGCCCTGGGATTTGGGTGCAATAACGGTAACAACATGGATAGATTTATTATTACCACTGAACTCGGTTTTATGTAGCTTAGGATCCGCAACAGCTCCACTAGCGGCTTGAGCAGCATATCCTCCTATGAGATGTACATTCTCCGCAACCTCAAAAGTAGCATCCTGAGCCGAGGTGCCCCCTGTCAATATCTTGGTTGGAATGTATGTCCCTGCAGCAATATGAATATAGTCTCCATTTACAGCTTCATCCAATGCTTTATGAAGCGATGTTGCATTACTCCAAGAGAGCCCGTCGGCAGAATCCGGCCCATCTACACGTACATAAAAATGTCGAGTAACATCTGGTACAGGATCTCCTGCAGCTTGCTTAATCTCTATCTCGGTCTGCACAGCATCGGTGATATAAGCAATGACTTTACCCACGCGGGTAGTAAGGTCTCGATTTCGTGCTGTAATAATTCCTACTTTTTCGGAAGATGTACCATTGGGCTTAACAAAAGTTAGCCAATTAGCATCTGTTTTCAACCGAAAAGGTAAATTACTCTTCACATCTACCCAAAGGGTATCTAAAATATTGGCAGCATCCAAAGATGCGCTACTAAAGCTAATATCACCTGCTGTTGGAGTAAAACTCTCGATATCTATTTCTTTACAAGAGATAAGACTAAACAAGCCACAAATAACTATTAAAAAACTCTTTACTATACGATTCATAACCTATGTTACTTTGCTATTAACAATAAACCATTTGCCACAGCACGTTCGGCTCCTCCATTATCGGAAGGCCAATTGCGTAGCTGAAAGCGATCTGTATTAAAATCGGGCGTATTACGCTGGAAGTAGGTACTGGATCCTCCACCATCAAGATTAATCGCATCGTATGCTCCAAGTGCCTTAAGACATTGGCCTAGCTCTTCATAGCTCATACCATTGGAATAATGAAATCTACGACCATCTACGACCAACATATACACCTTGCTTCCATCCTGAGAGACACCAATAGCGGTACGAGGTTCTAATACGGCTGATGTCTGAGGTTGCAATATACCATCGCTAACTAATGTAACACGACCGCCAACAGCCTCTTGGATCTGATTCTTTACATTTGCATAATCGGCTTGATCGCCGACAAAAGCTTTTCCATTTTTTAAAATGGCAAAAAAGGTGTTGATCTGATCTGTCACAGTCGTCTTGATAGCAACCCCTTCTTTATAAACAATTCCTTGTGGGGTGCCATTGGTCATATTATAAAAATCGGCATTTATACCGCCCCATACTTTATGTCCTTCAAAATCTTCAAATGTCGCCTGTTTGGTCATAGGCTGCATACCGAACTGTGCAGAGTTATTGGGAGTAGACACTTCGATTCTAACTTTGGGGTTAGTCAAATCTGTCTCGATGACAAATATCTTCTTTGCCAAACCTGTTTTTGAGATGTAACTGATCTCTGTTGCTGTAACTCCATCCACAACTGTATAGGCACTATCTTGATGGATGTGTACCATTAGATCAGTATGCTGAACAATTTTCTTCGCAACTTCTGAAGTAGGTACAAGAGAATAAGTATCCTCTACTCTTATAAATTCTTCTTTATTGCTACAGGATAGTATGGTCAGAGCTAGTCCAAGTACCGTAGCAGATAGGGTCTGTTGTATCTTAATCATCTTCATTTTAATATCCAGGATTAGGTTTCAAATTTGTATTGCGCTGCAGTTCACTTCCGGGGATCGGTAAAAGCGTCTGATAAGGTAAAATACCTAATGTACTTACGGCCTTTCCGGTACGTATTAGATCGTAATATCTAAAATTTTCTCCCAGTAGCTCGAGCTGCCGTTCGTGAAGTAATGCGGTAAGAAAATCGGCCTCTGAAGATGGCGATACAATAGGTAGTCCTCTAAATTGACGTAATGTATTTAGATAGCTCAATCCATTAGATAGACCAAGTGATTCAGCCGCTATTAGATACATTTCTGAAATACGGGAGATGATAACGGGATCTCTTCCGGTCTGCCCACTAGGATACTTATTGACACAGTCGGTACCTGCAATATTCACGATGGTCATATTGCGTCTTTTGTCTGTAGAAGCGAATAAATTGACCGTTTCGGTAGTGATCCTATAATTCCCTTGCCCTTTGTTAGGGTGTGCATAAGAATAAAATAGGTCCGAGATATTGATTGAAGATTCTTCAGAGAGGTTTTCAAATGCAAATATAACTTCCGTGTTTGCCTGCTTTCTGAATATTTTCTCAAAACTATCCAATGCATACTTGCCCGAGGTAATAAGTGACTCGGCCGCTGCAGCTGCCTCTGCCTTCTTACCCTGCGCTAGGTAGACACGCGCTTGCAAAGCCTTGACCGCATCTGCTGAAATGTAGTAATAAGATTTGGAGGAGCCTAGGTATTTCGCAGCCTCGGCAAGGTTAGATTCAATAAACGCCCAGACCTGTTCTTTTGGATCCCGGAAAGGCTTCTCCAATGTATTATCTGGCAACACCGGAACATCGCCCCAACGGGTTACGAGATTGTAATAATTTAAAGCTCGAAAATAATAAGCTTCGCCTATGGTCAAGTTACGGATACTGCTCTCGGGTTGGGCCTGACATATGGATAATACGTTGTTTACCTGATACAACGAACTATAATAGCCGTTCCAACCTCTGGAAACTATAGAATTGAGCGGAGAAAGAGTTGAGTTGATCAGATTGATTGGTGAACTATTGGATCCTGTCTGCAAATCACCCCCTAAAAGATCAAAGATGATAAAATTGTGTACCCCTGGGTCATTTTGCATATTGTTATACATACCTAATCGCAAAGCGGGTATATCATTAGCTGTTACCGCATCTGGGGCCATGGCCGAATGGGAATACAGGTCTAGCTTGTCTGCACAGGAACTAAATACTGACAGTATACTTGTACAAGCTAATATATAAAGGATTTGAAATTTCATGTTTTTATAGATTTATGTTTACACCAAAACTAAATGTCCTAGGTTGAGGAACACCAAAAAGGTCAACACCGTAGAACCTTGGATCAAGGTTAGTATTGACCTCAGGATCCCATCCTGAATAATTGGTCAACAGAAACAGATTGTCTGCAGTAGCGAATACTCGAAGACCGTTTAGTTTGATCTGTCTGATCAATTGCTTATCAAAATTGTAAGCTAATGTCATAGAACGTAAGCGGATAAAAGACCCGTCTTCAAGAAAGCGTGTTGAATTCTTGGTATTATGCCCCAATCCGACCAATGCCCGCGGATATACGTTTGTACTACCGGCTTCTGTCCATGCATTTTCGACGTAGCTTAAATCTTTAGCGAAATTTGCTCCTAAATTGGCCATTCCAGTTGATTTCCACTGTGCGTAGACATCAGCTCCATAGGCATAGGTAAACAAGAAATCTAACTGCACCCCTTTGTAGGAAAAAGAGTTATTCCAACCACCTGTGAATTTAGGATTTGCATTCCCAGTGACAACACGGTCGTTATCATTTATAATATTATTACCGTCTATATCACGCCAGCGCACATCCCCTGCACGTACCCCCAACTCAAACTGTTCCTGTGGTACTTCACCATCATATTGAAATAATCCATCCCAGTCGAACAGGTAGAATGCTCCAATGCTCTGTCCTACTTTTAAGGCCCTGTTATCTCCGATTGCTATGGGAGCCTCATCCTCCAATAATGAAGTAATACGATTCGTGTTGTGCGCAATATTGAACGTAGACTTCCACTGTACTTGACCTAATGGTATATTCGTATTGATTCCCAATTCCAGACCTTTATTCATCATGGAACCAACATTGCTGACAATACTGGTCATTCCAGTTGTAGCATGAATAGGCATACTATAAAGAAGATCGTAAGTTTTTTTATAATAGGCGTCAAAGACCACATTCAGCTTTCGCTTGAAGAAGGAGACATCGAAACCTACATCGTACTGATTCGCTTTTTCCCAACGCAAGTCCTTATTACCAAAGGAGGAAACTGATATACCGGACTCATTACCGTAGTTCTGACCGCCTGACATAAGTGCCTGATAAGCGTACTGTCCAATACCTTCCTGATTACCCGTGACGCCATAACTTGCCCTGAATTTCAGGTCATTTTCATTTAACCCCATAAACTCTTCATTGGAGATATTCCAACCAAAGGAAAGGGAAGGAAAATACCCCCAACGATTGTCTCTATGAAATTTGGAAGAACCATCGGCACGCAAAGTCGCCGTCATCAAATAACGATCTTTGTAGGAGAATGTACCTCTTCCAAAATAAGATTCTAATGCATACTCTCCAACACCACCGCTAGCTGCAAAGATCTCAGAAGCTACAGAGATCACCTGCAAGGATGGGGTCGGAAATCCACGTCCATCGATGGACGACGAACGACTCATTTGCTTTTGGTAAGAATGTCCCAACATCGCAGATACGGTCAAATCGCCGAACGAATTATTATAGTTCAGCACATTATCAAACACCACATTCTGGATCAACCTATTATAATCCAAAAGACGTCCTACACCTGTGCCATAGGGATGTTTTTGGTTGTAATAAGTATAGTCGTAGGTATAACCTATATCGGCACTAAAAGACGATCGGAAAGAGAAATGATCCAAGAAATTGGCCTGTCCATAGTAGGTCCCAAGGTATCTATAATTATCTACGTAAGCATCCTGTTCGTTCAAAATCTGTAAAGGATTGTGACGCGTCAGCTCGTCAGTACCGCCTACATAATAATCTCCATTAGGCTTAAATGGACGATCAAATGGTCTCTGTTCGATAGCTCTGGCAATAATGGTAGAACCTAAGTTTGCTCCGGGGACTTGGTTATTTTTAATAAAGTTGCCCATATTATTTGCGCCTACTTCCAACCACTCCGCAAACTTATGACTGACTTTTGTATTAAGGTTGTATTTACGAATGGCGTTATTCTTGACGACACCGGATTGATCGGTAAGACCTAATCCGAAATAATAGTTGGTTTTTGTATTTCCACCTGACAATGCAGCATCGTAATTTTGAAAATAACCGGTCTGTAGAACCAGCCCTAGCCAATCTGTGTCGGGAAGTCCCTGGTAGGGATTCTGTATGTGTATCTTATAATCACTATCTCCAATCTTTCGACCGTATTGTTTATTATAATTGTCCACTCCTGCATTAAAACTCGCGATATACTGCTCCGAATCCGCCAGTTTTATTTTATTCTTATTGGCAAACTGACTGAAACCAGTTGTTAGATTAATCCGAACATCATTCCTACCAGCTTTACCTGATTTTGTGGTGATAAGGACAACACCATTGCTGGCACGTGAACCATAAATCGCTGCTGAAGCTGCATCTTTTAATATTTCAATAGATTCGACATCTGCGGGATTGAATGCGGCCAATGGACTATAAGACTCTCCGAACGAAAACAATGCCATATCAGACGTATTGATAGGCACACCATCAACGACATACAAGGGGTTGTTTCCTGCACTTATGGAAGAATTACCACGGATTGTGATTTTCTCTCCAGAGGCTAGATTGCCGGACCCCATAGATACATTAACTCCTGCAATACGACCTTCGAGTAAGCGGGTGGGGCTTGCGACCTGTCGCATATTGGAATCGTCTATTTTAAGACTACCTACCGCACTAGTGACCAAAGATCTCCGCTGTGTACCATACCCTACAACGACAGTTTCTTCTAATAATTTTTCTTCAATGTTTAATATAATCCTAGGAGCCTCATGCATCCTGATCGTAACAACCTTGGATTCATAGCCCGTAAAACTGACGCGCACCGTAGCCGAACTCGCTGTGATAGGTAAGTTAAAATATCCCTTTTCATCTGTCTGCGTAGCCTTCCCCCCATCGACCAACTGTACGGATGCTCCAACAAGAGGTACACCAGTTTCTGCTACAATGAATCCAGCCACAAATTGTTGAATAACATCAACCTTTCGCGGAGCAGACATCACTCTAGCTTTGTCTTTTATGACAATAACGCCTTGATTTAATTCATAATCGAAAGGCTGTCCTTTAAAAACTTCTGGCAGTAGGTCTGCAAGTTCTACATTCTGTGCTTTGATGGACACCCTATTTGCTTCGCTACCATACTGTCCATCGAAGAGGTATGACACATTGGTCTGCTGTTTTATCTTCTTAAATACATCGACCAACTTTTCGTTTTTAACGTCTAAAGATACCCGTTGTAGGGACACCGCGCTTACAGAAGGCATCAGTACGCCCACCTGTAGCGCCAAAGCAAGCCACAGTGCTCCTTTTCTTCTTTTAAAAAAACTCATGAATTTGATTGTTTAATTAGGTTGATTACTTGCATATTATTTTCCTTGATTTGTCGCAACTGTGAGTCGGCCGTTTTTGACAATGATCTTGATATTGGATGTGGTTTCAATCAGATCCAACAGCTTATTTAACGGCACATTTCTATCTACCAATCCGTTCAATTTATTATTTGGAAGATTATCTAAGTCCACTTCGATGTTGTACCAACGGCCTATCCGGCTCATTACTTCGTCCATTGGCGTATTATCAAAGAAGAACTCCCCATTACGCCATGCTGCCACATCCTCCGCATTGTCCACTGCTATATAGCGTATATACTTACCTATATGCGCCTGATGGCCGGGAGTCATCCGTATGGATTCATTATGCTGTGAGGAAGCTTCTACCGAACCTTCTATTAGGGTTACAATATCGGTCTGTTGACCTTTGTATGAGCTGATGTTGAATTTTGTCCCCAAGACTTTTGTAGACTGTTGATCAGTATGGACAATAAAAGGAGCTGATTTATCATGCGTAACATCAAAATAAGCTTCTCCTGACAAAAACACTTCCCGCTTATTTTTTGCGAAATGAGTAGGAAAACGTATAACAGTAGCCGCATTAAGCCATACCGAAGTACCGTCGGGTAGCACCAACTGATAATAACCTCCTTTTGGGGTCACAATCTCATGCATCGCTGTCTCAACTCCGCTTTCTTCCCGATAAATACCTTCACCTTCGAGCTTAGCCAAATCTTCTAATGACGTAAGGGAGTATACTTGTCCTCCCTCAGTAATTAGATTGGCACCAATCTTACCTGGTCCAACTTCGGCTAGATTAATCTCGGTAGTATCACGTGTACTCAGGTAGTACCCTCCTACAAGCAACAGAGGCAAGACAACTGCAGCGGCCCAACGTAGATAAACTCGCCTAGAATGACGCAACGTATTGATTTTGTGATCCTGTTGGATATTTGTCCACATACGGGATTCAAGCTCTTGAAGCTGCTTTTCAGACTTTTCGTTAGTAATATCTATATCAGATTGTAAATCTTCATAGTAATGGTCTACACGATCTTTTTCTTCTTGATCTGCACTACCCAAAAGATATTTCTGTACAACGGTTTTGAGATTTTTTTTCTTTTTCATCTTTCGCTCTTACTCTAATGACCGATGAAAGACACGAAAGCCCAGTGGCTACAAAAAAAATTAAAAGAAAAGAAGAATAAGAAACTTAAGAATGCTTCGAATCGTAGAAATAGCCTTTCCCAGGTGATTGCGTACAGTTTTTACGGAGAGCCCCATTATTGTAGCAATCTCATCCGTGGATCTATTCTCTTCGTAACGCATGGCAAAGGCCGTCCGCTGCTGTGGAGGTAGAGAAAGAATTTTCTCATTGAGGTTATGATAGGCTTCTTTGGTTAGTAATTCTTTTAGAGGTGATGAATCGTTGGAAATACTCTCCTCATAATCCGTGATTAACGTCGGCTTATTCTTAACGATAAAATTAAGTGTTTTGTTTTTGGTAAGGACAAATAGGTAAGCTCTAAAATTTTGGATGGGCGCTTTAGTCCGATTTTCCCATACGGTCGTAAAGATATCCTGTGTGATGTTTTCGGCGTCATCTTGATCACGGAGTCTCTTGTAAGCCTGATTATAAACAAATACCCAATGCAAACGGTATAATTTCTCGAAAGCATCATGACTACCCAAAACGAGTTGATCAAGCAGATACTGTTCTGCTTCGTCAGAGCTATTCAATTGATTTGGATTCACATTGGCAAATTTAGATGACCTGATATAAAGCTGATGTTATATCTAGGTTAAGTTATCAATACTTTAAATTTATTGCCATAAAAGTATTGAATAAAAATCAAGAAAAACAATCTCTAATTACGTTGTGTAGGTAGTAACACAAGTAAAATCCTATCCAAAAATTCAATTCCCCCTATGATTAAGCTTCATAAAACACACAAAATGCAACATTTACGCTAAAATGATAGAGATTTTAAAAAACAGGCATAGCTTTTGTAAAGCTATAAGTATTCATATTTAGGTTAATAATTGGTTAGTTAAAAATACCTGAAGCTCCCCGCTTCAGGTATTTTTTTGAGTTGATTATTTCTTTTCAAAATAACAGGGTCCCAGTTGCTGCCTCGAAGAGTTTATACCGGGGTTATACTGATCCATGGAATAGATATCTCCAGTATTAACATTAGCAACGTAGAGGTCATATCCTCCTTTTGTATCTGGACGGGTACTGCACAGTACAACCCAATCTGCATCGATTGGATAAGCATCTGAATAATTTCCATCATTCGCATTGAAAGGCAGCTTATAACTACGCAAACCACTCCAATAACCGCGGTATACCTGATCCACTGTATTTGTTTTTGATAGCCCGACAGAATAATAAAAGGAATTATGATCGGCATTGATTGGATAATAATCTTGTACTCCTTCGGCGTCGTACACCGTCTCCCGGATTTCTTTAGTCTTGACATCAATGATAGCAATCGAAGAGGTCGCAGCATCGCCCTGTGTGCAAACAACCTTGGTACCATCATAATTATAATAAGGGATGCCGTACCCTTTGGGAGACAAACGAGTCACCTTACGAGTACCAAGATCCATCTCAACAATACGGGAATCTTGCTTGAATACAATACGATTCCCATCGGGAGAGAACTTAGGATCTTCGTCTCTGGTCTGTCCAATCCGAGTCAAGTTTTCAGGCTGTTCGCTCGAGTTCAACTCGTACATAAAGATATCCCAACTATCGGTATCTTCACTGATTCCCATGAATACAATATGGGATCCGTCCGGTGAAATATGGGCATTCATAGGATTCTTAATTGTCCAACTGGAACTCAAACTCTGAATCTTGTTACTGCTAAAGTCATACAGAAATATCTCTGAGTCATTGGCGCCATAATTGGTATATGTGTGGTACAGAAGCTTTCCTTTAAAATGAGTAGGCAACTCCGCTTTCTCTATTTCTACCACATTGTTATCGCTGCACCCTAAAAAAGGGAGCAATCCCAAACTTAATGTAATGATTAGTTTATTTTTCATATGTATATAATTTGATTTTCAAAGGTCATATGGAATATCCAAAGTATTTTCGTCAGTGTTTGTGCAGCTCTGCTACATTGATATTTCATATGTGTATACTTATTTCTTAATCAATCTTGGTAATATGTACGGTTGCCTTCTCTACCCCTTGTCCTAGGTCGAGAACAAGTTTATAATAGCCAGGAACAAAACCGGGAGCATTGGTAATACTGATGGATTTCCCTGGTTTACCTGCGATAGGTGCTCCGATAGAAAATCCTTGTTTATCACCCTGTATTGAAGCTGCTGAAAACTCGGCTGGCACAGCATCCCAGGTTCTATTACTATAGAACTGGAACTCAAAACTTTCCCAGTCGTGTTCATTGGATATGAAGACAGTAGCCTGATAGACTTTGTCTTCAATTTTCCGTGCATAGGCTACCTGCTTGAAATCATCTAGATCCCATCCTATCCCCTTGTAATCGGCATGCCAGATAGTAGCGGTGGTAAATCCATGCCCTACAACCCAGTAGTTTGTCGGGGCCTCGTCCTGTAGTCTGGTAACCCAAAGTCCTTTATATCTCGGCGAGTATATTATCTCCCAATCACCATCTTCACCGAGGAACTCATAAATCTTGCTGGAAGCACTGTGATTGAAAAAGTCTGGATTAAAATTACTTTCCATATTGACCCCTATAATCTCGAGAAACTGTCCTTTTTTGAGACTTACGACAGCAGATTTCATTTCACTATCTGCTGCATCGACTCTAGGATTGAGGGTAATCTTGGTCGCGACATCCCCCTTTACATCAATCAAAAATGTCTGTGCATCAAAAATAATCTGCTTTACGATCATCCCCGTATAATCGAACTCGATGTCATCCCCTGTACTACTTACTATAGCAGACTCACTCTCATAACGTCCTTTTCCCCAGATAAAATCCGCATCGGCAAGAGGGCTCTCTGTGGCGATCTTGCCTGATATCTTGCTCTCAAATATGCCTTCGGTAGACTTATAAACAAAAGGATCCTCAGTCGAGTTACTCAAGGGAATAGAGGAACCTCCTTCAACAAGATAATAAAGGGTCGAGGGTAGTACTGGCCGCGAAGCTTTAATAATAATATCTTTTGTAGCATGATCTCCATCGATATTGATACTGTTAAATCGTACCACAACATCTTCGACTGGATCCATATCTTTTACAAATGGAATAGCAATGGTTTCATTTTCGACCTTGGCACTATTTCCCTTCGTACGGATGGATTTTGACTCAACCACAAGATCATTGATCAGAACTTCGATCTCTAATGTAGACAATGGCCTCACTGCATCCTCTACAGAAACATTGAAACCCACAGTACTAGGCACAGTTACTGCTGTAACAGCGCCAACCGTCTCGATACGACTGATGGTAGGAACTGACTTTTCTATATGTAGCTCTTTACTACAGGAAAAAAAGATTGCCAACAAAAGTATCAAGGGCATATATAAAATCCTTTTCATTCTTAAATAATTTTAGACGTTTATGAAAATTATTAATATCCTGTGTTCTGAACTAGATTCGGATTGGAATCTTTCTCATTTTGTGGGACAGGCCACACCAACCTGAATTCTTCTAACACAGGAACAAGCAGCTTGCCATCCTTGTACTTATGATTGGTCATCACTGGTATCACACGTTCATTACGCAAGAGATCAAACCAACGATGCCCTTCCATATACAGTTCAAGCTGACGCTCTAGCTCTACGATCTCCCTGGCCGTCCCTTGCGCGGGCAGCCCGGTAATATCTAATAATCCTGCCCTCTTTCTTATTACATTGACAATGCTCATCGCTTCACTTATGTTATTAAGCTCGACTAAAGCTTCAGCTTTCAGTAGTAGAACATCGGCTAGCCGTAACAACTTTATATTAGAGACTTTATTTCTAATTTTATTTGAAATCGGATACTTTCCCTTCGGATAATGTGTATCATAATCTACCGATTTGTAAACGATGGATGACTCAAAACGCTTATCATTGGCTGTATATTTGGCTATCAGTTCATGTGTCGGTGTACAATATCTTCTCCAGGTAATTTGTCCATCGGCTTCACTGAATAACACCCAGTATGCCCAGTTTGGCCTTTCATTCTCGTAGTTGACTTCAAAAATACTTTCGCTGGTAAATTTAATCTCAGGCTTCCATAAATCGTCAAATTCATTGACCAACTGATAGCCTTCGCTAATCACTTTATTACAATAAGCAACGACTTGATTATAATCTCGGTTGCTCTTTGTGCCCCGACTGGCGTAAGCCTTGGCCAATAATAGGTAAGCTGCACCTTTGGTCGCACTACTGCTTCCTTTGGAGGTACTGGCCAAGTGGGGAATAGCTTCATTCAGGTCTTTGACAATCTGATCATACACTTCCTCTTTGGGCGCACGTACAGGATAAAGTAAAGGACGTATCTGTTCTAGGTTTTCAGACGACATAGCTGGTATCATCTTGAGCAATAGAGGAACATCACCATATATACGGACCAGATCCAAATAGGCATAGGCACGAATAAACTTTCCCTCGGCAACAATTTTATTCCGTGTCTGAGGATCGATTGACTTGGCATCCATCAACTCAGTATTATCGATCACGATATTGGCATCACCAACCATCTTAAAGTACTCATTCCATAATATTTTCACCTTATCATTGTCCGGATTGAGCTTAACAGCATCCATTTCTTCACCAGGAACACCATCTCCACCATGATAACAGTTATCAGATTGGATATCATTATATCCGAACAAATCAAACTGGAAGGTATTATTTCTGAAATTTTCGTATAACCCGGCTGCTTCACGCTGGGCGTCTGCGGCTGTCTTGTACGCTGATGCCTGTTCGACTTTGTCCTGTGGCTCTCCGACCAAAGCTGCAAAACTTTCGGTATCAAGAAAACTACAGGAACTAAACAAACTGATTCCTAGAATGAATAATATATACTTTTTATTTTTCATGACTCTGCGATTAAAATTCTACATTTATACCTAACACGAAGGTTTTAGCCTGCGGATAAGTCCCATAATCTATTCCTAACTCTAAAGCACTGGAACCATAAGCGTTTACTTCGGGATCATAACCAGAGTATTTGGTCCAGGTCCATAGGTTTTGGGCGGTAAAGTACGGTTGTAGCTTTCGGACACCCAACTTGGACAATCTTCCTTTTGTATCAAAATCATAGGTGAAACTCAAACTTTTAAGTCTCAGATAAGAACCATCCTCAATATACCGATCAGAGTTCCAAATATTCTCTCTGTTTCCGGGTCTCGGAACGTCTGTAACCATCCCTGGCCGTTTCCATCGGTCTAAAACTTCCAAAGACTGATTTCTAAAGTCTTGCATGCCGGTCATATCCATCTTTGAAGCGTTGAAAATATGATTACCATAGGATCCCTGAAAAAATAAAGACACGCTAAAATTGGAATAGGTAAAAGTATTGGTGATACCTCCGGTAAATAAAGGCTGTGCATCGCCAAGTATCGTTCGATCCTCAGGAGTAATACGGCCGTTACCATCGAGATCCTGATAAATCACATCACCGGTTTCAGGATCAATCCCTTGTGTACGGTAGCCAAAAAAGGTTCCTAAACGACTTTTATTCTTCAAAATAATAGCAGGTTGATTATTTGAATACATCGTAGCATAATACTCCACAGGGGTGATACCTATATTTTCTGCTCTATTTTTATTGAACGAGATATTGAATTCCGAATTCCATTTAAATTTAGGCTTAACGACGTTCTTGGAATTTATAGCAATCTCCAAACCCTTATTGCTCATTTCGCCCATATTGGTCAATATATTGTAGGTGCTTCCAGCTGTCCCTGGGGGATAGAAAGTTTTTAACAGATCATTGGTGTATTTGTAATAGACATCAACTATAAAATTGAGTCGGGAATTGAAGAAACTAGCGTCTAGCCCAACATTATACTGGGTCGTTTTTTCCCATGTCAATCCTCTATATCCCTTTGAGGAAAGTCCCGTGTTCATACCTGGCGTTTGATTTTGATCTTCGGGTTTAGGTATGTTGCGACTCGCCCAATAAGTTGCCATCCAATCATAATTACCAATTCCCCCTTGATTACCAGTCTTGCCCCAACCTACACGAAGTTTCAAATCATCTAGATAGTCTACTGTGGATTTCATAAATGGTTCTGCAGAAATCCTCCATGCCGCAGATGCAGAAGGAAATACCCCCCATTTATGCCCAGGGGCAAATTTGGAAGAACCATCGGTACGCATATTCGCACTCAATAGGTATTTACCATCATAATCATACGACACACGTGCGAGATAAGAAAGTAACGACCAAGACGCCTTATTACTCCATGACTGGTCAGGATTAATGATATTCACAAGGCCTAAAGAAGGACCTAACACGTCGTATCCACCACCACCATTACCCTCATTAAAGGCCTTTTGCATGGTCGCCCCTCCAAGGATGGATAAACTATTTTTATTGAATTTGGTATCATAAGTAACTAAGTTTTCTAAAAGCCACTCAAAGTTCTTAGAAGCGGAAACAGAATACATACCATTATAAGAACGACTTTCACCATTTGCACCAGGTGCCAAATAATTCTCACCTGTAGAACTGTCCTCATCAATACCAAAGTTGATTTTGTAATGCAGACCTTTTCTTATCGTAAAATCCAGATTGGTTAACCCTACAATGCGTGACGTTTTGTAGGTATCGTCTGAAGCTGAGGCCAGAAAGGGTGAAAAAAACTGTGATCCATACGTAAACTCATCGTAAGCACCGGGGTTAAACGGATCCCATTTTTGCATGTAGGGAGGTGTATTGATCACGGAAAGAATAGATCCACCACGCATAGCGGTCTTATTGTGAGGGATCGTGCGCCCATTAGTACGTGTATAACCAATACTAAAGCCCAAACTTAACCAATCAGTCTGCTTGTTATTCACATTAGCCCGGAAATTATAGCGTTTAAAGTTAGCTTTTTCAATGATCCCTTTATCCTCCATATAGCCTCCTGAAATATAGTATTGTAGCTTTTCAGTACCATCTGTCAATGCCAACTGATGGCTTTGGTTGATACCCGTACCAAAATATTCATCATTCCAATTGGTATACCGATTTTCGTCATCGGGTATTAGGGTCGTTGTTGGCACCTGTTTCTTCAGGTCTCTCAAATACTCTTTATACTGCTCAGTATTCAAGGCATCAATGGTATTACCTATTCTAGAAATACCAGCATAGCTACTAAGGCTCAAAGAGCGAATACCACCTTTTCCACGCTTTGTAGTGATTACCACAACCCCATTAGCTGCACGTGCGCCATAGATCGCTGCAGAGGAGGCGTCTTTTAATACCTGCATGGACTCGATATCGTTAGGACTCAGATTAGCGATATTATTCATCGGTAATCCATCTACAACATATAACGGTTCATTTCCAGCCTGAAACGATGATGTACCCCTTACGCGTACCATAAGTCCTCCGCCAGGTTCGCCAGAAGGCTGTACGACCTGCACCCCAGCAGCCTTACCCTGTAGAGCCTGAGCGGCTTGCGTTATGGGACGCTCATTGATATCTTCCGTAGAAACTACAGCTACAGCTGTAGTCAAGTCCTTCTTCCGCACAGTAGCATAACCTACGACAACAATTTCTTCGAGTTCCTTGGCCTCTTGTTGTAAGGTAATTGTTAGTTTTTCATTACTCCCTATTCGCACATTGCGACTGATAAATCCAACATAAGTAACCCGGACCGTAGCATTAGCGGGGACATTAGCTATTTTGAAATTACCTTCAGTATTGGTAACAGTAGTGATATCTTGCCCCAATACCGTCAAAATAGCTCCTATAATAGGACGCCCCGTGGAATCTGAGACGCTTCCGGTAACTGTTCTTTTTTGCACATCGCCTTTGATCTCTTTAGGAGTGATAATGATATGCTTATTCTTAATTGTAAATGTACAATCAGTCTGCTGAAGTATGATATTCAGGACTTCAGCCAATGGCTTGTTTTTGACCGATAGATTGATTTTTTGATCTACATTGAGAGTTCCTTCGTCGAAAGCGACAGCGTGCTGACTCTGTCTTTCAATTTCATAGAGTGCGTCTCGGATGCTAATATTCTTTTTGGAAATACTAATACCTGATTGTGCCAGTGCATGTCCCATTAGGATCAAAAAGAACATACAACATACTAATAGATGTTTTTTCATAACATTAGCTGCGGTTTATAATTTAAAATAATTGGTTGCGATCTCACTGCTAAAAGGTATCTCTTTATGACAGCAAACGCATAGTAGGTTTATACTTTATGAACTAAAAAACAAAAATTGTTTTGTCCTTTATTTTAAAACGGAAGTCCTTGTTCACTTCTTTCAAGACATCCAACATGCTTTCTAAACTTTCATCAGGCGTGAATTTTAAAGTAAAAAATCGATTTTCATATTTGGAGGAATCGTAGTTAAATACAACTCCATGTTTCTTTTCAATGGCATGCAATATTTCGACAAACGAAGCTTCCTGAAAAACCAGATATTGATCCTTACGTAAAGCTATACGCTCGACATTAACTTTTCGTCGTGTAATATGTCCTCCCTTAGCATCATATATAATTTGTTCATTGGGGGTAAGAAATACGGAGCTAGATTTGTCGTCCAAAATACCAACCCGTACTTTCCCTTCTTCGAGCGTAACTGTCGTTTTGGATAGATCCCGATAGCCTACCACACTAAATATGGTCCCAATAGCCTCTACTTCTATATTATTTGCTTTCACAACCAGACGTTTATTCGGATCCTTAGCTACTTTGAAACTAGCCTCTCCATTCAACGAAATATTGCGTTCATCTCCTAGAAATTGTCTAGGGTACGTCAGGATCGAACCTGGGCTGAGCCACACCAAAGTTCCATCGGACAAAGTAACCTCTTTTGTCTCGCCGAAGGCAGTAGTACATTCGATTATTGTAGAATTGAAAATATAATACTCTTTGGTGTAATGATAGGTGGCTAAGGAAAGTAGTAATGGAAGGGCGATGCTGGCAGCAACCCTACCCAAACGATAAACAAGTGGACGCCTTTTTGTATTTGATTCGGATAGGTTCAGCCTAGCATGTAGTTTCTCCAGATCATGAAGTGTACTATCATCTACTTGTGCATCCACTTCGTTCCACAATAGCTCCATCGCTTGAGCTTTTTGTTCGCTATCCGAATCATCAACAAGCCATTGTCTGAACAAGGTATTTACCTTCTCCGAGTGCTTATCTTTAAAATAAAAGCTCGTTAACTTATAAAACTTACGCATATTCTTGGTTATCTAATACAATAGACGTACAATGTCAACCACACACGTAAGCAAAAAAAATATTTTTTATAAAATAAGTGCTTGAATAGAAGAAATGAACTCGCGAAGTTCTTTTAATGCGTTGGAAATGTGCGTTTCCACAGTTCGTTTACTTAATCCTAATTCTTTAGAAATTTCTTCATTGCTGAGCCGTTGGTTTCGGCTCATTTTAAATATAACCTGCCGCTTTTCGGGCATTTTGTCGACAAGACCATGAATCAAAATCTCCAGTTCTCTAGCATCCAACACATCATTTAACTGCCAAGAGATCTCATCCACTTTCATCTGCATCTCTTCCTGCGCGTATTTTTCATAAAGGGATTTTCGTCTAAAAAAATCAAAAATTATGTTTTTTGATATCTTAAACAAATAGCCACCAAAAGAAGCAACATGTATCAAGTTTGCGCGGTTGTTCCAGACTCTAACAAATGCATCCTGAGCGAGATCCAAAGCATCATCTTCGTTTTTTACAAAGCCAAATATGAATACCTTGATGCGGGGATAATATAACAAGAAAAGGGCATCGAACGCTTGTCTATCACCTTCGGAAAGTCTTTTGATGTATTCTAGCTCTTTGTTCATTACCCCACGATATCTAGTAGAATTTGGCGGTCTATTTACCGTAAGCGAATGTACATTATTTTAAACAAAAAAAAAGAAACCTACATGAGAATATACCTCCCGATATGGGCCTGTTGCTCTATAGGATATAATTAATAAATGAAAAAACTATCTTTGCATGATTAATAAAAACTTAAACCAGTATGCTCCAAGTCACCTGTGCTATTATAGTCCATCGTAATAAAGTTTTAATCTGTCAACGTTCAGAAACCATGAAGTTACCGCTGAAATGGGAGTTTCCAGGAGGAAAGATAGAAACAGGTGAATCTAAGGAAGATTGCCTACGGAGAGAAATGCGCGAAGAACTTGGTATAGAGGTGTATATTGGTAGTGCTTTAACTCCTGTGGAGCATCAATATCCTACTTTTACACTCCATCTCTATCCTTTTATCTGTACAGTAACTTCTACTTTATTACAGCCTACAGAGCATGTTCAGGCAATTTGGGTCTCTGCTAGTGAACTATCGGACTACGACTGGGCGGATGCAGATATCCCTATTGTAAACGAGTACCTTTCCCTTCAAAAAAAGTAGGTGTTACTGAAATAAGCTTGCGAAGCCGTCCTTTTCTATTTGTGTATTGCTTGCTTTTGAAGAAAACAATGGATGTCCCTTCAACAAACGTATCGTAGGGGATTCAAATTTCCAATTCATTGGTTTGTCTAGAAAATAAAACTTCTTACCATCAGTCGTTTTGATTTCAACAAGGTATAGATAGTATTTATCTAATCCATTGCGAAGTCCGATGCTTGACACCAAATCGATCTGCTCTGCCTGATAAGTGATATCATCAATCCTTAGCATATTTCCTTCCAATATTACTTTCGATAAACAGATATTTTTCTGGAGACGTAAGTACTCTGATATCCAAAGAAAAGAGATTGAAATAACACAGGTAAAAACAATGCAAAGTAATAACACGAGGTCTTTATCTTCGGAAAGGATATGTATAAGTAAAACGGGTACAAATACCAATAGCGCTATCGGCCCAAATCGAGCACAAAAGAATGCGAAATAGGTTGGACTCAATGTATTTGTACGCTTGGTAATCATATTATCTGCTAAAATAGCTTTTTTATTTAAAACTATTTCAGCAGATGTCAACTCCCATTCCTTATCAAGAGAGTAATTAAAAACACTTTTTACAGTCGTGTATCTGATTCCATTTATTGATTATTGAAGCGGCTCAGATAATCGAAAAGTCCCTCTTCTGTATCTAGCATTAGCTTCTTACGGAGGCGATAACGACTTACCTCGATAGCTTTTCCTGTGACATTCAACAGCTGCGAAATTTCCTTGTTGTTAAAGTTGAGGATCAGATAAGCACATAGTCGCAAATCATTTGCAGTAAGACTGGGGTGCTCCTTTTTTAACCTGGACAAATAATTATTATTGACCTTATCAAAATGCGAGACAAACTGCTCCCAATCCTGGTCTGACCGTTCTGCATTTTTAATAAATTTGGACATACGTTCCATCACCAAGTAAGGATCCTCATCTCTGTTTTTTAAGGCCGGCCGTAACTCTTCATTCAACGTAGACAAAAGTTTACCACGTTGCAGAAGATGCATAGTATTGAGTGAAAGCTCTTTGTTTTTATACTGTATTTCGTTGACAAGCTTTTCTTTTTCAAGTTCTCCAATAAGTTGTTGATTCGCTTTAAGTTCTAGATCATGCAGATACTGTTGATTTTTTAAGATCCGCTCATGTCTTTTATTTAAAAATCGAACAAGATAATAGAGCGCCCCCATTGTCAAAATAACATACAATGCTTTAGCAAGTATGGTCAGATACCAAGGAGGGAGAATTTCGAAACTAATAGTCTGTATAGGCGACAGCTGATCGACATTATTTTTGGCGCGCACCTGAAATTCGTATTTACCCGGAGGAAGATTAAAATAACTTCTTTTTTGCTCCGTACTCCAAAAAGACCAGTCCTTGTCCACTCCTACCAACAATGAGCTATACGTCACATGATACTCCTGCAGCCCGGGTACTGCATATACAATTTCGATGGCATTGTCAGCGTAATCTATAGGGTGCGAAATGGTTAAATGGTCTTGCTGCAAGTTAGCTTGAATAAATCCACCGTACAACACTTTTTCAACGGCACCGACTGATTTTACAGACGACACCGATACTCCAAACAAACCATTCCGTTTTCTAAATTGATCAAAATCAAGCTGAAATAGCCCCTCATAACCTCCAAATAACACCTTATTACTGGAAACAGGATTGATTTTCTCAAAGCCGGCAATCAGACGGCCAGTAAGCTCAGGAAAATAGTAAACCTTTACATTTTCCAAACTCCTATTTCCATCGAAATATACAACACCAACTTTCTTTTCATTAACAAACCAAATATTTCCATCAGAATCTTCTTCAATATACTGAACTAGCTTGTTACCAAAGATACTATGATAGAAATCAGACTTAACAAATCTATCTCTGTCTGCGCTATAGGTATAAAGTCCATCTCCTGTTGATACCACCAGCTGTCCCTGAATATGAAACACATAATTGTTCATATCGGAAGGTAGACCATCAGCGGTGTGGTAAGTCTTAGCGGATCGAAAGTTACCTCCTGAATCGAAATTAATTTTAGTGACTCCACGATAAGGGTGGGACAACCATACCATATTATGGGATGCATCATACCACAAAAAGCGAGTAGACATCTGTACCTGATCGGTTACCGGATATTCTACAGAAGATGCTACACTATGGAGTCCAAGCCAACTAAGGCCCTGATAAGTTCCAAGCAAATGGAAACCTACTTTTTGCTTCACTTCTTCGGAAGATAACATCCAGGTGCCCTTACCTTGAACAATTTGACGTAATTGACGCCCCTCAACTTCAGCCAATCCATTTTCATAAAAAACAAAAAGCTTAGAACCAATCTGTTGAAGATTCCATACCTCGCCTATCCTATCATCCAGTTTTACATACTGCTGATCTTCGTTCAGCCTCAATAGACCATGTGCTGTCGCCAAATAAAGAGTACCTCCGTAATAGGATGCATCATATATTTTCGTGGGTTGTTGAGTATTGGGCACAATCATCTGTAATGGATCATCAACACCAATATAGGCTACACCGACGTCCGTACCAATCCAAATATTATTCATTACATCGGCAGTTACACTCCGAATAGCCCCCATTTTCAAACCATTGTCCTTGTTTAGTTTCTTTAAGAGGATCCCATGATCATCAATAAGAATAATCTGTCCATCCATTGTGCCTACTGCCCAAACGCCCTTTCTAAGGCTCCCCACCATATTGACCTTAAGTCCTCGCAACGCACCGGATGCCAACGTTACCCCCGAAATAACTTTTCCATTTTTCAGTAATCGATAACAATCTCCGTTATGGGTCAGTATCAGGTACTCCTCATTTTCCTGTCGAATCACACCACGGATTCCCTTCGTTTTCCAATCGGGATGTGTACCAAAAACTGTCCAGCCTCGCTCTGAGTACCGTAACAATCCCTTGGATATATCATGTAGGAGTAGTTCACCATTTTCATGACTTAAAAAATCGACCTTATTCTCAGGATCATAGCTTTCAAACCCCTCCTCACTATAGATAAGCACCTTTTTATTGGTCTGAAAAAATAACTTCCCTTGGAAACTATGGATCGACCATACATCTTCAAAATAACGATCCTCTTCAGGAAGAGAATTCAGCAGGGACACATAACACAAGTTGCCGTCTGGACCAATTTCAAAATAGCCTATTTCATCTTGAGCTCCAACATAAATTCGATTCAAATTCGAATCAATATGTATACTTCTAACAATCGTTTTATTAGGTGTCTGAAATAGTTTCCAAACGGCACCATCATACACCAGTAGTCCTTCGTTGTTCGCAACATAAACTCGTCCATAAGCATCCAATTCGACTTCCCAATTCTGTAATCCAGCATGGTAATCGTAACTCATAAAGGCCTTAACTTTGGGCGTCAATATCTGAGCCATGGCAATAGTGCTGATCATAAAGAACAGTGCCGCAACGCTAGATATAATCACCCTAAAAAACATCATTCAGAAACAACAATTGATAATCAACACTTTACACAAAACTGTAGTGCTTTTGTAGTGATTCAAATTTAATAAAATACTTATAAAATTGTAGAATATAACCAAGGTAATACATCTTTGCAGATGTTGACGTATGCAGCATATGATCCTGTGTCTTATTTGACCTGATCGTGCGCCGTAACCTGCAAAACAGATTACACAAAAAATTATGTCATTAAATCAAATTACAAATCTATGAGGTCACATCACCTATCTTTATTAGTGCTCTTCCTCTGCGTTAGCCTTAATTCATGGGCTCAGCAGCGCACTTACCAAGGCACTGTCAAGGAAGCTTCTACCGGTAGCCCTATTGCAGGTGCAACGGTTCAGATTGTGGGCAAGCGTCAAAGTACTTCCTCTGATCGAAATGGTCAATTTAGCATCGAAGCTAATTCTACTGATATTCTACGGCTCACATCAGTCGGATGGAAAACAGTGACCGAGACACTAGGCAATCAACAGACTCTGCTTTTTCAATTGGAACCCGATGAGACCTCTCTTGGAGAAATTGTGGTCGTCGGCTATGGTACCCAACGAAAGTCTGATGTCACTGGATCGGTATCTACGATACAAGTCGACAAAGCAACCGCAATGGCTACAACCAATGTCAATGAAATGCTGAGGGGGCAGGCCCCAGGTGTTCAGGTCACCCTACAAAGTCCGAGACCTGGAGGCAATAGTAGTGTCCTCATACGTGGCACAAAATCTATCCAAGGTGGCAATTCGCCACTATATGTATTGGATGGCTATCCCATCGATGATATCAATCAAGTAAACCCGGAAGACATCGCATCTCTAGAAGTACTAAAGGATGCCTCTTCGCAAGCCATCTATGGAGCGAGAGCCTCAAATGGAGTGATCTTGATCACCACAAAAAAAGGAACAGCTGGTCAAAGTCGCATCAGTTATAGTGGTTATTTAACCACACAGAAGCTCTCTAAAAACTTTGATCTGTATTCTCCTCAGGAGTTTGCACAGCTACGGAGAGAGGCTTGGAGAGCAAAAAATGCGCCCACCTTCGATTATCCTGAAGACCGCGAAATGTTTGACGATTTTGAACTAGAGGCACTCAAAAACAACACTTACGCCGATTGGGAAAAACTTGTATTACGCAATGCACTGATCCAGAATCATTCCATTGGATTTTCTGGAGGAACAGACAAAACTAAGGTGTACACCAATGCTACCTACTTCAAAAATAGAGGATTAATCATCGGTTCGGATTATGAACGGCTATCCCTACGTAATAACCTTAGCCATTCTTTGAATGATAAGTTGACATTTGAATCAAATATCACTTTCAATATCGACAAACAAGACATTGAGTCTAGCGGGCTAAACGTCATCAGTCTTTCTCCTCTAGCAAAACCGTTTGATGAGAACGGCGAATTGGTAAAATACCCATTAGGACCCAATAGTCTAACCATAAACCCATTATGGAACCTAAGGGAGTCTACTAATGAAAGGAAGACCAACCTTCTCAATCTCAACCTAGCGCTTAATTACCAAATTGCGCCAGGATTAAAATATAGATTAAATACGTTATTGGCTAGAGATGCCGGAGAAAAAGGAACTTACCTCACGAGACTGCATTCGGCAGGATCCAATACCAATGGCTCAGCCTCAATCGTGGACAACAAACGTCGGGAATATCTGATTGAGAATATTCTGACCTATGAAAAAACTTTCAATGACATCCATCAATTGGACCTAACGGCGGTACAAAGTGTGAATGAAATCAACTATACCACGACCAATATGACTGGCACCAATTTTCCGAATGATATTTTAGGTTATCATGGTATTTCGGATGCACTCAATAAAAACACCATTCGTACAGAGACAAAACGAAACATAGCCTCTTTTATGGGACGCGTACGTTATGGTCTCTTGGACAAATACCTATTCAGCGCTACAGCACGATATGATGGTTCGTCTGTATTTGCAGAAAATGAAAAATGGGGCATCTTTCCTGCGGCTTCTTTTGCCTGGAAAGCACACAACGAACCCTTCATTCAGAATATTTCAGCAATCAATGAGTTAAAAGCCAGAGTCAGCTACGGATCGGTAGGTAATCAGGCTATAGCACCTTATCAAACGTTAGGGACTGTAGGGTCAAACCCCTATATATTCGGTAACGAAATTGTAGGGGGTAATATAACAGGCTCAAATCTTCCAAATCCATTTCTCACCTGGGAAACCTCTACGACATTCAATGCGGGTATTGATTTTGCACTATTGAACAATAGAATAACCGGAACCTTTGAATACTACAACACCCAAACCAAAGACTTGCTCGTTGACATTTCCTTGGCTGGAGGAACAGGATTCTCTTCTACAATTACAAATGGAGGAAAAAGCGAAAACAAGGGTATTGAATTGGCTTTGACAGGTCACCTCATCCGTAAAGAAGGCTTAAATTGGTCTATCACCACGATGTTTTCTCGCAATAGAAACAAAATACTCGAAACAGGAATATATGATATCAATGGAGAAGCAAAGGATGATATTGCCCGCTATCGATTTGTAGGACAACCTATCAATGTTATCTATGAAAAGAAATTTGATGGTATCTTCCAATCAGAAGAGGAAATCAAAGCGTCAGCACAGGCCACCCAAAATGTAATTATGCCTGGATCTATCCGCGTAATCGACAAAAATGGAGATGGCAAGATTGACGATCAAGATAACTTCGTATTTGCTCAAGATCCCAAATGGATCGGTTCATTTTCAACAACTCTACAATACAAAAGCTTTGATCTCTATGCCGATCTATATGTTGTCCATGGAGCGACAAAACTAAATCCTTACCTCGCTCAATATGAAACAGGAGGATCGTTACAAGGTATTCTCAATGGAATAAAAATTCCATATTGGACTCCCGAAAATCCATCGTCGGAATATCCTCGCCCATACCGTGATACCCAAAGTCACCTCTATTCGTTGGCTGTACAGGATGCCTCCTATATCAGGCTACGTACAGTGACACTAGGTTACACTCTACCCAATATGTGGAGCTCAAAACTAAAAGTAAACAACCTGAGATTTTACGTAATGGCAAATAACCTATTCACAATAACAGACTATAAATCATACAGTCCAGAAGTAAACCCAGACTCTTACCCAGATGCAAAAGCGTTTACAGCAGGACTTAAATTTGACTTTTAGTCGCTAGTGATATCAAGTTAAATAGACAAAATCATATAGGCATGAATAAAAAACCAATAAGATGAAAAGATTTAAATCATTATATATCGTCGGTGTGGCAGCAATAGTGCTAGCTAGCTCTTCCTGTAAGAAATACCTAACGGAAGATCCATCGACTTCCTTTTCTGCGAACTTTGTATACAATACCCCCGAAGGACTAGATATGGGTGTTGTAGCATTGTACAACCTCAATCGTTCATTCTACGAGAACGGTGAGTGGAATTTTGCAGTCCCCTTCTTATTACAAGCCAAAACAGATCTGGTGCTGGGTCGCACAGGGGAAGCATCACTTTATAGTACACTTGCTTGGGGAGCCACATTAGGCGACTTCGGAACTACCCGTTACAGCCATTTCTGGAAGACGTACTACAAAATAATAGATCGAAGCAACGCCATTATAAAATATGGAGCTGCTGTACAGATGGATGAGAGCAAAAAGAATGAACTACTGGCACAAGCAAGATTTTTCAGAGCTCACTCCTACTTTATCCTATATAAATTATTTAATAATATTTATATAACTACAGAACCTACAACCCCTCAAAATGCGGCAAACATCATTACAGATAAGAGTAGTAAGGAAGATATTTTCAAACTGATTGAAGAAGATCTAGATTACGCACGTACGCATTTGAAATGGGAGATTTCTCAACCTGGTAGAGTAACCAAGGGCACAGCCACCCATGTACTAGCTCAAGTTGCGCTTTGGAAACAGGATAACCAGAAGGCCCTAGACTTGGCTAAGGAGGTGATCGGATCAGTACAGCATGCATTATTGCCAAGTACTGCGGAGGTGTTCAAGGGCACATTAAACCATAAAGAATCTCTATTTGTTATTCAGTATAAAGCACAGACATTTGGCGGTGGTGTACCCCATCGGTTTAACTTTCTTTTGTTGCCTCAATATGGAGCAACTCCGGGTGCGCAATATGACAACACCATGGGTGGACGTGGGGCAGGATTCCTGTTATTGAATGATTACTTTAGAGATCTATTGAATCAAGATCCTATGGACGATCGTGCAAAAGGCAGTTACTACATATCTACATTTTATTTTAACAACCCAAGTACATTGCCTGCAGGCAAAAAAATAGGAGATGTAATCGATACTTATGATGAGATGAGTTCTAATGTAGCCGACCGGAATCTCTTCTATGCACGTTTAAATCCTGGATGTATCAAATTTGCGAATGAGACAGGTTTGCCCAACGAAGTAGATCAATCTAAAAATATCATGGTCTATAGAGTAGCCGAGACCTATCTAATAGCAGCAGAAGCTGCCTGGAAACTGGGACTTGATTCGGAAGGGCTCAAATATATCAATGCCATTCGAACACGAGCCAAAGCTGCTCCGATAACAGAACTGACATTAACATCAATTTTGGATGAGGACGCTAGAGAGTTGGGTTTTGAAGGACAACGCTGGTACACCCTGAAACGCCTAGGCGTAATGACACAACAAATGACCAAGTATGCGGGCAATTCGAGAAATGGATTGTACCAGGCCAATGCGCGAACATTGTTTAAAAATCATATGGTCAATTTGCCTATTCCGCAGGCAGAGATGAATTTACTAGGTCCTAAATACCCACAAAATGATGGTTATTAAAAAGATAAAATATATGCTAACAGGAATCATAGCTTCACTAGCGATGACCTCTTATGCGCAAGAACAACAATTTGAAAGCACGCCTACCTGGTCTGAAGAATTTAACTATGAAGGTCGACCTGATAGCTTAAAATGGGAATTTGACTACGGAACTGGTCAACATGGATGGGGGAATAATGAGCTACAATATTATGTGAATACTGCTCAAAATATCATGGTCAGTAACGGTACCTTAAAAATTCATGCAATCCACGAGGCAACAAACGGTATGGCGTATTCTTCGTCCAAAATCAAAACACTCGGAAAAAATGGATTCAAATATGGACGTATCGAGGTATCAGCGAAGGTTCCACCTCAAGTGGGAACTTGGCCTGCGGTATGGATGATGCCAGTACACAATACCTATGGTGGATGGCCTAGATCAGGAGAAATAGATATCGTAGAACATGTCGGTTATGACCCAAAACAATTGCATATCACTGTTCATACGTTAGATTATAACGGTATGAACAACAATCAGAAAGGAAGTAACACATATGTTGAAAAGGCAATATCAGAGTTCAATACCTATCGTATAGACTGGACAGAAGAGGGAATCACGGGTTATATCAATGACAAAAAGGTGTATGAATATCCCAATACGGGAAAAGGCTACACCTCTTGGCCTTTTGATCAAGAGTTTTACTTGATCGTAAACCTTGCCGTTGGAGGTGATTGGGGAGGCCGAAAAGGTGTTGAAAACGAAACCTTCCCCGCAACATTTGAAGTGGATTATATTCGCTACTACCCGTTAAAATCCAAGTAAAACAGATCTACCAATATAAGAAAAGACGTCATTGCCACTACCGGATTTAAATAACGTAACTCAGGTAGTACAATGGCGTCTTCCTTTAAGCTATGGCCTTGTACGAATTCTACTAGCAGAAACATTAATATTACAGAGGAAAATCAAATCACGTATCCAAAATTGATTAACTTGTAAACATTAATTCAAATGACGCTTGTAGATATGACGAAATTCTTTTTTGTACTATTGATGGTCTGTAGTGTCCATACATTTGGCCAGACTCTAAAAATCACACCGAATGGTTTTGTGGACAGACGAGATAGCTCCAAAAAATACATAATCCTAGATTTCCCAAATATTTCAAAACGGGAGCTTTTTAAGGAGACCATCAAATATATCAATGCAAATTATGAGCATCCTGAAGAAATCACAAATCTACTAAACGACGAACAGATTGTAATTACTGATTTCGAATTGATAAAAGTGAATGCTGGCTTTTTAGGAGGTGGTAGTATCGATCTACAGTATTACTACAAATATGATTTACAGTTTAAGGATGGTAAAATTCGCTTCGACCCAAAGTTTGATTTTCTGAAGTATTGGGATTCCAATACAATTATAAGTTTGATAGGAGAGCGATCCTTCGCTGCAGGAGCTACAGGATTATTTAATCGTAAGGGAAAAGCGACCAATGATAAAATGGTTCAGGCAGTTGAAGACAAAACCAATGCGTTTATACAATCGCTAAAGGAAAGGATAAATTCGCTAAATGATAGTAACTGGTAATAATTTTTAGGGTTAGCCCAACAGTGCTAGAAATTCCGTCCAATACGTTCAGAAAAATCATCCACTCTTCAGCAAAGTACAATGAACCTGCACACCTTACCCTACTTATCGGACAATCTAACTAACCAAAGAGATCAAGGAAGTGATAGCGCTTTTTGGGTCGATATGAGAAGCTACAAGATGAAATATAAACATACAATTTTGTATTTTTAGAACATGAAGAATAGTACTAAAATCACAAATGCGAGTATTGAATCAGCTGGATTGCCCAAAGATGCGAAACAGGTCCTTGCGGAGTATATATGGAACGGTTTTGATGCCAAGGCAACTACCATAACTATCGACATCACAAGCAATGAGCTAGGATATATAGAACGTATTCGCATTATGGATAATGGTGAAGGTATACCGCCAGATTTACTTGATTATTCTTTTGGTAACTTCTTGGACTCGCTGAAGAAAGCTGTCCCTAAACGTTCTTCGTATACCCGTGGCAAAAAAGGAAAAGGACGTTTCTCTTTTTCACTCTTTGCTACACGGGCCAAATGGCACACTACAGTCGTTATAGAAGACAATCTGATGGAATACAGCCTGACCATCGATAGGGCCTCTAAAGAGGAGTATGAAAGCTCTGATCCCGTTCTCTCTAATGCACAGCATACAGGCACAATAGTGCTATTAGAAGGTATATTTGGTCTCCAGGCAGGGATACTCGAGTCTGACGATTTCATGGATTTTCTGGCCCAGGAGTTTGGCTGGTTTCTACACCTCAACAAAGATGCTGGATATGCGATCTCCATCAATGATAAACTCCTTTCCTATGATCAACTAATTCAGGAATCTGACACAACTGAAGTGACAGTATATGGACCGGAAGACAACTCATACCGTTTTAAAGTCAACTATATACGCTGGAAATATCCTATCGGAGATCGCTATTACTATTATTTTTTAAACAGCTACAATATTGAGGTGGCCAAACTACTCAGTAGCTTCAACAATAATGCGATTGATTTTCACCACTCTGTCTATGTAGAATCAGCTTTTTTCAATCACTTCGAACAATCTGACATGGTACTATCGACAGAAAGCAACCTCTTTAGCGAGCGGGAACACCAAGTGGTATACCGCAAACTGATGGCAGAACTACGTGACCTATTGGACCGCAAACAAAAAAAATATGTACGTGAACAGGCCGTAGAAATCAAGATGCAAGAATTATTGCAGAAGAATCTACTTCCTAGCTATGACACATCAGACGAAGACAAAAAAAGAAAAAACACCTTATTGCTGTTAGTACAAGAACTATACATTGCCGACCCCCGGGCTTTTGTTGGTATCAAAGCCGACTTAATACGCACCTATATCGGATTCTTAGACCTCCTATTGCAGACGGAGCGAAAGGCAGAAATACTTCCTATCGTACAGCAGGCTATACCTTTGTCTGACAAGGAAAAAGAACGTATTAAACAGATACTAAAACAGTAGCGAACTATTCCGTCTTGAATAGCTTCGCTTACTTTCGTACCAGCTCTTTCATCGACGGAGAACCTGTAGGATATAAAAGTCGATCTTCTTTAATACGTATATCATAGGCGCTACCGACATCGGCAGGCAACATCCGAAGACCAATATTGCGGTTAAAACTATAAATGTTCTTAATCTTTAAAGCAGGGTAACTGGAGTTATAATTCCAGGTGCCTAATTCCCAAATACCGACTTCCTCATTCATAAAGAAATAGCTATCACGTTCATTGGAATGTCTACTATGATATATCTTACTATCATCCAATTGAATTGTTGTGGTCCCTCTGGAGAAATTGGAAGAAACAGTATACGTTCCAATATACTGCTTTTCAGTTGCACTAGGTGTCCGTTTAATACCTATCAACTGCTCAAAATTATCTTCTAAAAACAAATCATTCGTAACACTCAAAACCGCTTCATCCTTATCCAAAGAATCCACGAGATCAAACAATGCAATCAGATTGATACGATTTTGTGCTACGAATACGGTATCCTTATTACCTTTCAATGTATGTGAAAAGTACAGGAATTTATGCGCTCTAAGCTTGTCCTCTTTGAATTGTATGCTATAGGAGTTAAGTATCCTATTACCTTCTTTATTACTTCTATCGATTTGAATAAACTGTTGTGTATTAAATGGCTGTTCATCGAAACGATAATACAATGTTTTGATTGTGGTTTTACACACAGCCTTTCCAAAAAGATTGATATCCTGTCCTTGGGCTACATGCAATAACAAAAGGCTAAAAACAGTAAGTAGATATTTCATATAAAGTAAGAATTAGGTGTTTTTATATAGTAGCTTTTTTAATCACTTCTGCCAGGGCCAGCCTGGGTGGGATAATCCTGATAAGCCATTCCGGATAGATTGAATTTATTGTCTCCGCCATAATAGATAAAATCATAGCTAAGGGAAAAAATAAACTGAAAATACGCCGGTGTATTTTTTACCTGGTTAAGCTCTTCCGGCGTATAGAACGACGGAGCAACAGGAACTTTCTTATACAAAGGTACACCATTCACATAGCGGAGTATCTCTTCTTCTTTTTCCAATTCTGAACGAAATACTAAAGTGGAATAGCCGTGACCGTATGTTCCTCCGACAGATTGCATTTTTTTATTCTTCCCTACATAGCTCACTTTAAAGTGAATATCATCTATAAACTCAATTTTATAAGGTTGCTCTTCTTGGGTAAGCACCATGTTGATTTTATTCTGTGACGAAAAAGAGGTGGATTCATCATACTTGATGTTGAAATACCAAGTTGTATGCTGTAAAGGGAAAATGTCATTGACCGGAAATGTAAATCTTTCTGTGGAAAAACTAAACTTGGTCTCCTGAGGATACTTTAGTACAAAACGCACTGGGTGTAGCACAACATTGTCGACTAAGGTATCCTGGCTGATAATAAATGCATTACTCACGTGTCCGAATATCGCTTGATAGTGATTCAAACTCAATTGTTCAAGATAGGAAGACTCATCCTGCAAACGTGCCCGGAACTGATCTAGATTATTACTGCAAAAGTAGTACACAACCAACTCATTCATGCCACTAATCTGTTCCGTGGAAAGTAAAACGCGTTCATGAGACTGAGGATGTACATACAAGCTGTCATTTACATATTCAAATCCTTTTCTCGAAAGATAATTCCCGTTGAGACGAGCAATCTGGGAGGACTCTACTCCCTCATCTGTAAACAACTCTCTAAAATGTACCGGGTAAAACTCTTGAGCTTGTGTTACGATGCTAAAACTACAACCGAGCACAAATAACAATCTAATTATGTAAAGTCGAATCATAGGCCAAAATTAGTGATTGTCGCTAAAAAAATAAGAGCTCTTTACGATTCGCAATATCGTTTTTACAATACGCAATACACCAGAATATTAACCAGACTTCTCTATAGTATAGCGAAAAATAGCCTTAGAATACCTCACCTAATCCCAAGCGTAAGCCTCGATATCCCTTACTAAAACCGTAATCAATAGCGATATTAGTTCCCGATTTTTTATTAAACTTTATGCGGGCTCCCGTCCCTGTGGCAAAGTTCCAATTGCCAAACAACGAAGACTTAGGACCACTTACCGTAGTGGCATTGGCAAAAACAACAAATCCTAACAGTCCATTTGCTGTGATATCCCGACGATATTCTCCCTCCAAATAATAAAGCGATTTTCCTCTGTACCTGCTTAATGGAAGGCCTCGACCAGAACTGTTATAGGGATCCCAGCTCAAATTTGGCAAATCAAGATACGGGGTCTTAGAATTGAATACAGTCCAAAAGAAATTGCGGAAGGCCAACATGTTCTGTTTATTGAGATCATCGGTTAACCTATAGTATTTCCGAACTTCCATATACAGGGAACTCCAATTGGCAGAACTCCCCATAAAAGTGGGGTTGACACGAAATTGAAGATTAGCATAATTACCATCCAGTGTGTTTATGGAGTTTGACCGGGTATCAAAAATCAAGTTCAAGCTAAGCCCGGAGGAGATACTAGACCCGGCTTCAGAAGTTCCCCAAGAATAACCGGTAAAATCAGCCAACGATTGGTCACTCTTACTCCGAATATTGACACGGTAGTCCAAATCGTACCCCATCCCCATAAAAAAGCCCCCACGGATGCGCTTCAATACATGTTGATAAAACCGTATATAAGTATAATCTAGATTGATCTTCTCACTTTGGCCATGTTCCGTACCTAGCCCCCAGGTCTCATGCGGATACTTAAGCAATCTAATATCGCCATCGATTACCCATTTATTCTCTTTAAGCCACACATAAGAGCGAATAGGAAAGCCAAAGCGCTTACCAAAATTAGTGTAAGGGGTAAATGTCACACGAGATAGATACGTATCATTCCGATCTCCAAGATAGAAACCCGCTGTAGTTGATGTGATTAAAGCGGTACCACCACCAGGTACACTCGTGGAAAAAGGCAAAAATGAAAAATACATCTTCTTTCCTGTACTCTTCTTCCCCTCGGGCGGTCTGATATCTAGTATCTCTCTACCTATATCAATCAAATCCCGCTGTCGGCTAGTATCGGACTCGAAGGAAGTTTTCTCAATTTCATTGACTAGACTCTGTGCCGAACAGACTGTCGAAAATAAAAAAGTAAACGGAAAAAACAAAAACAGGCACTTACTCATGTAATAACGATATAGCAACACTAAACTAAGATACACTAACCATACCAAAGACAATCCAAAAATTATACAGTTTTAAAAATACAATAAATATGAACAGCTTTACATCTTCTTTGATCTATTCCGAATTATCGTATTTTTCTTAATTTAGTTCTTATAAAAAATATATCATGGGATTTTTAGATAAACTGTTTGGGAAAAACAACACCAAAAATACGGAGGTGCCAATTACAACGACGGAAGTACAAACATCTTTTCCAACACAAGAAGGATTGTTGGAACAGTATGGCGGAATTGCGCTCGAAAAACAGCTTGACTTTGGAGAACTAATCGGTGATAATAATTGGAATGTAGATATGACTGCAGGAACCATAAGCTTTGGTGATACACTGCGATTCCCACTACAGGTACTGGGCACATTCTCCCATTCTTCAGAAACATGGCTATGGGCTTGGGCAAATCAACAATCAGATCTTCCCGATGCTATCCAACAGCATGCCCTGCAATTAAAAAAGTATGGAGAAGATAATGAGATTGATATTCTTAGAAATTCAAAATTTGATTTTTCAACAAATGAGTTACACCTTATGGGAATTATAGCAACAGGTATATGTCATGCAGATGCCTATTACATAGCAGACTATGGGCAAGGAGCAATGCTATTAACCGTAACAGACTCCCGTATTAAAGAAGTGCGCAATGATACACACGATAGAGTACGATTTGTCTTTCCTCAGTTAATCAGTCAATTTGAGATGAATCACAAAAATGCACTGGTATCCTATCTCCGCATGAAAGGATATAGTATACAGGAAACTAAAACAAGTTTGATGGCAACAAAAGACAGTGATACTATCCAGGCAGAATTCGATGAGCTGTCCAGATTAACCAATCTCAAGGGTTAAACAAATCTCCAGTTTTAGGACTTATGAACTTCGAGATTAAAGAAATCGCTACACTAGAAAAGGTAATTTTAACAGATACAGTTCCTGTTCAAAATTTCCCAAAATCGTTGGATTTCCCTTTTTCAGATTGGTACAGGAGTATAGTAACGTCGATTAAAACCATGGTTATTGCAGGAGATAGTATACTATACAATGCTCAAGAAGCAGTTAATGAGTCTAAAGAGTTTAATACCACGACACTCTGGTGCTTCGCTGGTAGTGGAACTGGAGACCGATGGTTATTTGATGAAGATGAAATGGTATTCTATTATGACCATGATTTCGATGAAGGTTTTATTCCCCTTTACATTACGCTGAAGCAATGGTTACAAATGTCTTTTCTCTTCCGCCAACTAGAAGATTATATAGATAGTGGACAAAAAACAACACCTACCCTAATCACGAGCTTCAAAAACACACTAAAGAAAATACATCCTGATTTGGAAAAGAACTATCCCTACCTGATCAGCTAAACTATGTAAGAAACTTATAAAACACAAAAGCCGTATTTATTTGATACGGCCTTTGTTGTTTAAGGAGAATAACCTTTATTTACCCAATCTAGTCAAAATCGTTTCCATCTCAGCCATTACCTTATTGATTTTAGCAATGGTTAGATCGAACGGCTCAGAGGTGTTCATATCTACTCCGGCATCTACCAAAAGATCTACTGGATATTTGGTACTACCGGATGAAAGGAAGTTAAGATATTTTTTACGATCCTCATCTGTACCACGTAATACTTTTTCTGAAAGTGCTGTTGACGCAGTGAAAGAGGTTGCGTACTGATATACGTAAAAGTTATAGTAGAAATGTGGAATATAAGACCATTCTGATTTTACATTATCATCGACGATACAAACATTCTTATCATGTCCATAGTAACGGCGGGTTAATTCCAAATACATCTTATCAAAGTCTTCACCTGTTAAAGCTTCCCCTTTGGCAACACGATCATGAATCATAGATTCAAACTCTGCAAATTGGGTCTGACGGAATAAAGTTCCTTTGGCTCCTTCAAGATAATTTCCTAAAATAGCCAACCTTACTTTGTCGTCTTTGATCTGCTTTAACATATAATCATTCAACAGTTCTTCATTCAACGTAGAAGCCACTTCGGCAACGAAAATAGAATAATCAGCGTTGGCAAAATGTTGCTTCTTATTGGTCAGATAACTATGCATGGTATGCCCCAACTCGTGGGTCAATGTAGACATATCATTATACTTGCCATTATAGTTCATCAGGATATAAGGGTGCACATCATAGGCCGACCCATTAGAATATGCTCCAGAACGCTTACCTTCATTAGGATACATATCAATCCAACGCTCACTGAAGGCTTTATTCGAAACATCGACATAGTCTTTCCCTAGAGGTTTCAAGGATTTTAAAATATTATCCACAGCCTCGTCTACCGTATAAGCCAAATCTACCTGCTCCACTAAAGGTGCATATAGGTCATAGTAGTGCAGTGTATCAATCCCCATCATACGCTTACGAAGATTGAGGTAACGGTGAAAAGTATTCAGGTTTCCATTCACATTCTTCACGAGATTATGATAAACCGCAGTCGGAATATTACCATCATCTAGGGCGCGCTCCAAGGTACTGTTATAGTTTCGTGCCTTGGTTGCAAACAGTCCTGCATTGATATTACCGTACAGTTGTGCACCAAAAGTACGTTGAAACTCATTCAACTTATTAAAATACGCATCAAATACTTTGCTACGGATAGCTCTATCATCGCTGGCTCTATATAATGCAAAATTAGCGGAATTAAGTGTTATCGTTTTCCCATTCAGCTCAATTTCTGGATACGGAAATTCTGCATTAGAGAACGTGCTGAAAATATTGGCTGCATTGCCTGACATCAATGACGAGTAAGCCATTATCTTTTCAACTTCTTCGGAACCACGATGCGCGCGCTTACGCAGTAGATCCATAAGATAAAACTTGTACGTTGCCAATCCTTTCTCTGCTGCGAAAAAAGTATTTAATTTGCTTTCTTCTAAAGTCAACAACTCTGGCTCCATATAAGATACCAAGGCGCCATACTCCGCAAAAAGTTGCTGTAACTCTTGCTTCATTCCTGCATATTTAGTCACGCGGGTATCCTGATCGGATTTCATCGATGCATATGAGGACAATCGGACCATTTCTTTGGCCAATCCGCTGTTCAGCTCCAAAGCCTCCAAAAGCGTAGCTGCGGACTGAATGAGCTTTCCCTTATACGAGGCTGCTTGTTTCATTTGTTGCTGCACGCGCTCCTTCTCTACTTTCCAGCTTTCATCTGTGGAATATAGATCGGTCAGATTCCATTTATATTTTGCGGGGACTTCATCGCGAACTTTCATCTGGCTAACGGCTATTGAAGTTGAAAATAACATCACAGCGGTCATTAATTGTGTTTTTTTACGCATAATTTATGATTATATAAAATGCTCCTAATTTACGAAAAATCTATTCGACTTTATTAAATCAGATGAGCGGGGCTGTACTGATTGCTTTTTACAGGTTTCTATCTTCACCGGCTAACGAAAACTTTATCGCCTTTTGCGGATACTCTTCAACACTCTTACCGCTGGTATTACTTACTATTTTTTTTATACTCACTTTGTCTCCCAACTTAAAACTTGATTCGGTGAGCTTGTAATCTAATAAGTAAGGACCGCAATAATAGTTTCCTTTTTCATCCCGTTCAACTATTCCTTGATATAGTCCTCTCTTTGTTTCTCTAGCCATATTCTATCTTGTTAGATTGCAAAGATAGGGAGATTAAAAATATTTTTCTGCTATTATAACATGCACTTAATACGTACATGATTTTGAATCGCTTAAGAAACGTTTAGATGCTGTATTTCCTATAGTGTTCGACATCAGCCAACAACTGCTTCAGTATATCTGCTGTTGATCGCTCACTAAACTGAGGCAATGACTGTCCCGTCCATAGATTCAAAAAATCTACGTTTTCATTACGTTTTGCTACAGCACGAAGCACTCCCGTAATTTTATTTTGATAGGGATAGGGAAGAATGTAACCACTATTGTCTATCGCTTCTGTAAACGTATTTTTTATCCCCCTTGCATATCTACCGGAGAAACTCTTCGTAAGAATAACATCTTCTTCTCTAGCACTGATCAATCGTTGTTTCTCAAAATATTTCAGGGAGCTTTCAGCAGCAGCACATAATAAGCTTCCGATCTGAAAACCTTTTGCTCCCAAAACCTGAGCAGCTAATACTGTCCTCCCGTTGGATATTCCTCCAGCATAGATCAAAGGTACATCTACCGTATCATACACCTGTGATAATAGCGAAAATCCTCCAATCTGTGGAATCTCCTCATCAACAAAACTGCCTCTATGCCCTCCGGCTTCGATCCCCTGCACACAAATAAGATCAATACCAGACTTTTCTAAAATCATGGCCTCCCGCACGCTAGTACATGTACCAATCAATATACATCCCACAGCTTTGAGACGTGCAATGCTGGTTTCATCTAAGTTTCCAAAAGTGAAACTGACAATCTTGCAGTTCTCTTCAATAATAACGTCAACTAGGCTATGATATTCATTGATCTTGAATGCGGATAGTTCGGGGATAACAACATCAATACTATGCTGAGCTGCAAAAGTCTCTAAAAATGCTTTGACCTCTCCATACTTTTTTACTAATTCGGGGGTAACTTCTGGTATGTGATGCACAAATAGATTAACCGCAAAAGGCTTATCGGTGAGCTTCTTCGTCGCCCGAATCGCCTGTACCGCTGCATCTTCATCGATATCAGCCAGCGCCAATGAACCCAAACAACCTGCTTGTGTTGCTGCCACTGCCATATCAACGGTAGAAACCCCAAACATCGGTGCTTGTATTAACGGATATTGTATTCCTAGTAAATGTGTAAATTCCTCATCCCAATGCATATGTGAAAAATTACTTGTCGCCCGCTAGAGGTGTTCCTACAAAAATAACACTATTTCGCTCAAGCTTTCTTCCTTCCCAAAAAACATTTTTAACGTATCTTGCATAATGGCAAAAGATTTATTCCAACATATCAATCAATTTGTAAAAGTCGAAGAAGAGGAATTTATAGAGATGATTCCCTATTTTGAGCAGGAAGTCTTCCATAAAAAAGACCTTGTGATGCATCTAGGTGAACACCATCCTAAAGAATATTTTGTCGTAACAGGTTGTCTTCATATGTACTTTGTAGATCCACAGGGAATAGAACATACGGTTCAATTTGGTTTGCCAAAGTGGTGGATAGCAGACTACCTTGCCTTACAAAAAAAACAACCTACCGAATTTTATATACAAGCAGTAGAAAACACGCAATTATACAGCATCACCACAACAAAAAGAGAAAAACTACTAGCCACTTTTCCAAAAATGGAGTCTTACTTCCGAACGGTATATCAGATAGCTTACGGTGCCTATCAAACTCGCATGAAATACATCTTAAGCTACAGTAAGGAAGATATATATCTTCAGTTCAAAGATGCCTTCCCAGACTTCGTAAACAGTGTTCCGCAATATCTCATCGCGAGTTACCTCGGACTTTCGGCCGAGTATGTCAGTAAATTAAGACGTAAAATCACTTCTTGAACCTGTTCAAGTTTTTAAACGTGTCATCACTGTACCTTTGGTATATCAAAAAAATAATAGATCATGGCACAACGATTAAACTACAGTTCTTTCATTCCTGCAACCTATGGCAAACTAATAGAACTAGATACCCTAGCAGGCAATTCATCATTAGACAATCTTCTTATACATTTGGTGCGTTTGCGGGCATCCCAGATAAATGGGTGCTTATTCTGTGTTGACATCCATGCTAAACAAGCTGTCCGCGATGGTGAAAATCGTCTTCGTTTATTACATCTCACAGACTGGCAAGAGTCTGACCTATTTTCAGTAAAAGAGAAAGCGGCCCTGTTATGGACAGAAGCTCTGACGCGCCTTAGCCCAGAAAGCACAAACGATAACCTATACCAATCTGTAAAAGCACATTTCTCTGATGCAGAGATGGCTCAATTGACGATGATTATTACTCTTATCAATGCGTTGAATCGCTTTGGGGTAGGATTCCGTGCGCAACCTGGCACATTGGATAAAGTATTGGGATTGGATAGCATAACGCTATAAAAGAAAATTAAAGATAAAATAATACATCAAAAATACTAATATTATTAGTATTTTTGATGTTATGGAAAGACTCGAAGAAAAACTAAAAATTCTTGCTGATGCCGCAAAATATGATGTGAGCTGCAGTTCATCGGGATCCAAAAGGAAAAATACAGGGGGGATAGGTGATGCCTCCCATTCAGGGATTTGTCACACCTACACAGAAGATGGGCGATGTGTATCCCTTCTAAAGATACTTTTGACCAATCATTGTATCTATGACTGCGCTTTCTGTGTCAGTAGACGTTCAAACGATATTCAACGGGCAGCCTTTACTGTCGAAGAAGTTGTACAACTAACAATGAACTTCTATCGACGCAATTACATTGAAGGGCTGTTCTTGAGTTCCGGTATATTCAAAAATGCTGACTACACTATGGAAAGGCTACTCCGTATTGCCAAAAAGCTTCGCACCGAAGAGCGCTATAATGGATATATACATCTCAAGACTATCCCCGGAGCAAGCGAAGAACTCATACAACAAGCTGGACTATATGTAGACAGGATGAGTATTAATTTGGAGCTCCCTACGGACGAAGGTTTAAAACTCGTAGCCCCAGAAAAAGACCACGATTCAGTTAGAAAACCATTGGCTTTTGTCAACGACAAATTAAAACAATATAAAGACGAGAAAAAGAGTCTCAAACATATCCCTTCTTTTGTTCCTGCAGGACAAAGCACGCAGATGGTAATTGGTGCGACTCCTGAAAATGACTACCAAATTATGCAAGTAGCCGATGATTTCTATACCAACTATAACTTAAAAAGAGTGTACTACTCTGGATATATACCGATTGCGAATACAGATAGTCTACTCCCACAAATAGGGACGAAACCTCCCCTTGTTCGAGAAAACAGATTATACCAGACCGATTGGTTAATGCGGTTCTACGGATTTAAGATTCACGAGATTTTAAATCCTGAATTTCAAAACCTTGACCTCGAGATAGATCCTAAATTAAGCTGGGCACTACGTCACCCCCAGTTATTCCCAATCGATATAAACACAGCAGACTACTGGACTATCATACGTATCCCTGGGGTAGGAAGACAATCAGCAATGAAAATAATCCAAGCACGAAAATTTGGAAAACTACGCGAGTATCAGTTAAAGAAAATGGGCATAGCCTACAATCGCGCCCGGCACTTTATGATATGTGCAGACTCCCTGATTACTTTGGGCGATATAAAGATGGAACATGTGCGCAGGCATATTCTACAGGGCACGCCCCGCAACCAGCCTTCAGTAACACAACTATCTTTATTTTAGTATGATCTATAGTTACGACGGCAGCTACCAAGGGCTTCTTACAGCCGTATTCACCGCTTTTGAATACAAGGAGTATAATGTAAAACTAGCCTTAGATTCTGATTTACAAGGCGCATTGTTTGATCAAATCAAGCAGATCAGCTCCGATCCTGCAAAATCAAACCGTGTATATCAGGGATTGTATAAAATACTTTCTCAAAACAAGGCTATGGACTTTTGGCGGGCTTTTCTTTCCGAAGACCCCGAAATACGGCAGACCATCTTCGAATTGATAATACATAGTTTTAAAGACGATATTTCCATCCTTCAAAATTATGGTGACGACAGGGTATTAAGATTCCATCAGGCACTACGAAAAGTCAATCGAGAACGTCATCGCATGAAAGCTTTTGTCAGATTCCAAAAAGATGCCACTGGGATGTACGTCTCCATCGTAGAACCGGACTTTAATGTCTTACCCTTAATCATTTCCTTTTTCAAAAACCGATACGCCGATCAACCGTGGTTAATATATGACAACAAACGCCAATACGGTATACTTTATGACCTGCACACAGTAACCGAAGTGACAATAACCAAAGAACAGTCAAAGGCATTACAACAGCCCGGACAGCATATTGAAGTAGATGCGACGGATAGCCTATACACAAAATTATGGCAAAGCTATTTCAAAAGCACAAACATCGAAGCTCGAAAAAATCTAAAACTACACCTACAGCATGTCCCCAAAAGGTATTGGAAATACCTACCGGAAAAATTAGATAAAGATTAAAGCAACGGAAGTCTGCACCGACCCTTCTTTTTTTGTAGATTCGCTACTTCAAACTTAAACACTAATTTTTCAATTCTTAACATGAACAATAAAGCTAAAGATATTCTGAGAATAGGTATTGTGGGGTATGGCAATCTCGGAAAAGGCGTAGAAAAAGCAATTAAGCAAAATCCCGATATGGAGCTTGTCGCTGTATTTACAAGAAGACCTCCTGCAACACTCAGTTGCGAAGGGCCAGCGGTCGCCATGGACTACATAACAGACTATCAAGACAAAATAGATGTAATGATACTCTGCGGTGGTTCCTCTACAGACCTTCCCGAACAGGTATTGGAAGTTTCTAAATTGTTTAATACTGTTGATAGCTTTGATACACATGCTAAAATCCCGGAATACTTTGACAAAGTAAACGATTGTACCAAAGCATCTAATACGTTGAGCCTTATCTCTACGGGATGGGATCCGGGGCTATTTTCCTTAGCGAGACTAATAGGACAAAGCGTACTCCCCGAAGGTGAGGATTATACCTTCTGGGGCAAAGGGTTGAGTCAAGGGCATTCGGATGCTGTAAGAAGAGTAGCCGGTGTCAAAAATGGCGTACAATATACCATACCTATTGATAGTGCGTTGGAAAAGGTCCGTTCGGGAGAAAACCCGATCCTGTCAACCGCAGAAAAACACAAACGTGTATGTTATCTAGTTGCAGAAGAAGGGGCAGATAAAGAAGCTATTGAAAAAACGATAAAAACAATGCCCAATTACTTCGCCGATTACGACACGACAGTGCATTTTATCAGTGAAGAAGAGCTGGTACAAAACCACAATACAATGCCACATGGAGGAATCGTATTCCGTTCTGGCGTATCCGGCAGCGGAGCCAAGCAACGTATTGAATTTAGTTTGACACTGGAAAGCAATCCTGAATTCACAGCCAGTGTATTGGTAGCATGTGCTCGTGCAGTAGGCAAAATGGCTAAACAAGGACAGACCGGTGCCCGTACCGTATTGGATATACCTCTGTCTTATCTATCTCCAAAATCTGAGGAAGAACTACGCCGTACATTACTATAGATGTAGTATACTCCCCTAATATTATTATTAAGAAAATCGAGACCTATAAGCTTAGTCTCGATTTTCTTAAATTAAGGCTGTTAAAACCGATACCCGACTGATAGTCCCGAACGAATACCTGCCCATGGACTATTCGACACCTTCACATCGACACCTTCTCCATGCACCTCATACTTCATTTTAACAGATACCGGCAAATCGGATAAAGCATCCTTGATGTCATCCAATTCTTTGCGTATTTGTTCTTGCTCATCTGCTGTAAGCTTCTTCTGTCCACCCAGACTACCTTTTGCAAACCCATATCCCGGACCGATCAACCGCCAATCCAAATTCAAATTATCCGTTAAGCGAAAGTTAAACCCTATCGAAAATCCTGCGGTATAAGCATTCAAACTACCCTTGACAGGTATAGAACCACTTTCCTTAAACGTCTGCCCACCAGCAGTCAACTCAAGGTCATAGTTCAATGGCGCTCTCAGCGAATAGTTTGTATACTTAAGATAAGGAGCAACATAGAATCCACGAAATGGCCCACGCTTAGAAGTATAAAACCGAGCTTCTGGAGTAATAGAAAAATTACCGCTCTTGAAGCCATCCAAAAACTCATTCAAGTCATCGTTATCAACGATATCCCGTACCGTAGACAAAAAAGGCAACCCCTTGCTGGGTCTAAAACTGACAGCTCCCCCTACAGTAATTCGATCCTTGATCATACGTTCGTACTCAAACGCAAATTTTCCACTGATTAATGGAAGCACATTCAATTTGACCATGTTTTTAGGTTCCGAATCGGTCTGCTGACCGAACACTGAAGCCCCAGAAAACAGTATAAAAATACTGCTAATAAAAAGTAAAGATTTCAATTTCATATTATTGCTATTTGGTTGCGCCAAATATAAGTAATACAAAAGCATACACACATACCTATAGTTGGGTATTTATAAAGAAATAATAGGAGACCTAAAGAGTACTTCCGCAAAACGACGTTTAAGGGAATAAGACAAAATAATGGGATTTTAACTGCAAATCGTCATATTGACAATCCCCCTCCTGTTGTACAAAACCTTTTGCTTCAAAACTAGAGATCAAAGGACTTTCTGTATACTCATTAATCCAGATCCCCTTAACCTCCAACCTAATCCCGACAACTATACTTTCTTGTATTTTTTACAAATCACCTGATTTACTACATGAGAATCATTACCTTTGCCCCCATGAAAAAAATAGCAGATTACAGAAGACTATTGGACGTGGATAGCAAAGTTGACCTTAGCACATTGAAGGCCCGCTACCGACAAATCATGAAGGAATGTCATCCGGATCGATTTGCCAATGATCAAGAAGGCCTGGCTGCGGCAGAAGAGAAAAGTAAAGAAATGATAGAAGCATACCATTTTTTGGTAAGTATATGTCCAGAAACCTTGAGCAATCAGCTTCCTATATATCAAGACACAATAACAAATTCAGCAATAGTGGACTTTGAATGGGAAAGTCAGGTATTGACGATTACATTTCTAAACGGTAGCAAGTACGAATATTTCAGTGTGCCGAAAAACGAGTATATTAAATTTGTTAATGCAGATTCGCCAGCTCGTTTTGCAAAACGTCACATATACCCCAAATACACGTACAGAAATATACTAAAGACCACTGCTTAACATCATAAGCTCCATTATTTCAGCTTTTAACAGACTGAAATAATGGGGCTAAATAAATGGTAAATAGCTGTCTAACGTCCCTTACCTCTAATCAGAGGCTAATTCAAGACGATTCAACTTGATATTGCTCTGCAGCTCACCAAAAGCAACTTTTCCTAAGCTACCCTGCATTTGCATTAAGACACCTACAATTTGTTGTCCTTTTACACGCACCCTATCTCCTTTCTTTAATGGCCGTATCACTGGAGTTTCCAAAATATTCTCTATAATCATGGCATCAGTCAAATCTTCTTCGGTAATATCGACTTCAAGCATTTCAACACTATCCTGAACCTCCTCAGTAACCGTGCTTACCGGTGAGTCCGCCAACACGAGATCTACATCACCTACCCTATCTGAAGCTTTTAATAGTATATCTTCGGGCAAACCTATACGCCGTGCTACTTCAAAAGCAAAAGAGCTTCCAGCAGTGCCGATAGACAACCTATACAACGGACGCATACCAACCACGTCGTACAACATCGCTGCATTTCGGACACCTTCTGCTTGATAGGCATAGCGTTTCAAATTCTGAAAGTGCGTGGTAATCAATCCAAAACTTCTTTTCGAATTAAACCGTTCCAATAATGTTTCAGCTATGGCACCACCTACCTGTGGTTCGGTACCTCCTCCAAACTCATCGATAAGGATTAAGCTTCGATCATCATGATATGACAAAATATTACGCATATGAGTGAGGTGAGACGTGTAAGTACTCAAACTGTTTTCCAAACTTTGCCCATCCCCAATATCCAAAAATAAACGGTCGAAAACACCTCCTTCGGCATTCTTACCAACAGGAATCAAAACACCACATTGAAGCATGTATTGTAATAAAGCCGTAGTTTTTAGACAGAGTGATTTACCTCCAGCATTTACCCCCGAAATAATCAAGATGCGATGTTCTTCCGTAAGATAAATTCCCAAAGACTCGGCTCTCTTGTTTTCTTGCCGTAACTTCATATCCAGTAAAGGATGTATAGCCTGATGCCAATAAACGTGTGGTCTATTTTTCATCAATGGCATCGTGCCATCTATACGTATAGCAAAAAGAGCCTTTGCACGGATAAAGTCAATAGTTCCCATAAAAGCGTAAGCTTGCAGTAATGCAGTCAACTCCTCCCGCACCAAATTGGTAAAAACCATTAATAAACGAGCAATCTCCCGCCGTTCGTCATTTTCCAATTCGCGAAGCCTGTAACTAGCCTCTACAACAGCTTCGGGCTCTATAAAAAAAGTCTTCCCACTACCGGAACTATCCCGCACTACACCTTTAATCTTACGTTTATTAGATGCAGTGACTGGGATCAAGAAGTGCCCACCTCGCATATCAATAGGCACATCTTTAGTCACAACCCCCTGACTATGTGCACTTCGAAGTGCTGCCTGCATACTTCTCGCAACATCTTTTTCCGCTTCTATTTTACGCTTGCGGATAGAAGCAAGCTCACGGGAAGCATTATCCCTAATATGGCCAGATTTATCAAGAAGTCTGCTCCCCTCCTCAAGAATAACAGGAAAAACGGCAATTCTCTCTGCTAATTTTTTAAGCTCAGGATAAACACCACTTGTGGTCAGTAAAACAAAAAAGTCGACAATAGATGTTATCGTTTCTAAAGAATTCACTAAATCTCCCACCTCTTCGGCCGATAGCCAGGTAGACAAGTCACGCTCTACGCCAAGCAGTGTATGACGCATATCCAAAAAGTAAGTTGTCGGAAAATCAGCCTTAGAATGAATGATTTCCACAAATTCTTGGGTTTGTATAAGATTTGTTATTACTGTTTCATAATCTGAAGAAAATGACATAGCAAAAACCAATTCTTCACCCAGAGGGCTCAAACATTTGGCTACTATATGTTCACGGATTACGTCAAAATTCAACTTCTGTTCAAAGTTTTCCGGATAAATATTCATCTCAAATTCTAGTATAAAATAGCCTATTCTACAACATAAGTGCTGTAGATCGACAGTAAAAAAAATAAATTATAAAAAATTGAGTGGGCCCATATCGAATCGGAGGTCCGATACCTTATCTCTCGACAAGAGATAGCAGTATAGCCTCGACACCCCTAGGTGTGGCGTGTAAAATTGCGATATGGTAATTATGCGGAAAGAAACGACATAACAGACATTACTTAAAAATCAAATGCAAAGGTAACCTATTTTTCTAAACTCGGCAAGTACCAAAATTGATTAAAGTAAGCTTGCTGCTCCTCATCTCCAAAAAGAAAGGATAGTCCATCTTATCGAACTCATCTGCATTAGACATGTAACAATTGTATTTATTCCTCTTCCTTTGTTTTAAAAACAATAAAATCCCACTAAGTTTACCCCGACTTTAGGACCACTTAGTTTTATTGCACAAAGCAATCGAATCCCATAAAACGATAAATATGACAATACTTACTTTTACACTGATTTTATTTCTCGGAACCTTCATTGCTGGATTACTGGGCTCACTCACAGGGTTGGGCGGAGGCGTTGTTGTTATACCGCTTCTTACTCTACTATTTCATGTTGACATTCGCTATGCCATAGGTGCTGCCTTACTGGCTTCCATCGCCACATCCTCTGGCGCAGCCACAGCTTATGTAAAAGAAGGAATTACCAATATCAGATTGGGAATGTTTTTAGAGATAGCGACAACAATAGGTGCTGTAATAGGCGCATTAATAGCCATATACATGCCGACCAACACCATCGCAATAATTTTTGGTGTAGTGCTTATCTTTTCTGCAATCATGACATTGCGCAAGAAAAATGAACACGCCCTAGAGGGCGGATCTCCCCTGGCCGAAAAACTAAAACTCAATAGTACCTACCCTGTAGATGGTCAAAAAGTTCCCTACAAACTTACGAACATTGTTGGAGGCTTTTCTCTTATGGGAGTAGCCGGGGTACTATCAGGACTCTTGGGTATAGGTTCTGGATCGCTAAAGGTATTGGCAATGGATGGCTTAATGAAAATCCCTTTTAAGGTAAGTACTACTACAAGTAATTTCATGATTGGCGTAACAGCTGCAGCTTCAGCGGTAGTGTATCTGCAGCGAGGTTATATGGATCCAGGTATTGCTTTTCCCGTCATTCTAGGCGTTCTTTGTGGCGCTATCACGGGTTCGAAACTTTTGAAAAAAATGAACCCCAAAACACTACGTTTAATATTTGCTATAGCCATCACCCTGGTTGCATTGCAAATGATTTATAATGGCCTTCAAAACAAGTTCTAAACAACCTAAAAACCAAGCACCTATGAAACATGTATTCTCAAAAAACTACTGGAATGATAAAGACATATCCCTCTTAGTAGGGCAAATTCTCCGTATTGGAGTTCTACTAGCCTCCATCACCCTAATAATAGGCGGTATGCTCTACTTAACGGTACACGGCAAAGACCCTATCCCCAATTATACCGAATTTATTGGAGAGACAAATGCAAACACCACTATATCGGGGATAATATCGGGTGTCATGCAAATCAATGTGCCACAGATTATACAACTTGGCGTTCTATTTCTCATCTGTACGCCTATAGTTCGTGTGATTGGATCACTTGTAGGATTCATTATTGAAAAAGACACCATGTACATTATCATCACCCTGATTGTACTAGCAGTAATAGTAGGAAGTATAATTAGTGGTCTAAAAGGGTAAAGCCGACTAAAATGTTAATATAATTTCACCAAAATAAAATATTACAAAATTAAATACCATGTAACAAGCATGAAACAAAACAAACATTAACAATATCTTAACACTTCAAAACAGATTTCTGTCTTATATTTGTGTATTCATAATTTAGGTTAATAATTGGTTAGTTAAGAACGCCTGTAGCTCCCCGCTACAGGCGTTTTCTTTTTGTAAAAGTTCCCTAAGGCAAAAGCTCTGCAAGCTTATTATCCAAATCATCACCGTGAAGATTAAATGCGACAATTCGCCCATCAGGTCCTATAAGATAGTTTTGAGGAATCCCACGTACACCATACAGCGTAGCCGCAGCATTCTTCCATCCCAACAGATCGCTCACATGATTCCAAGGTAATTGATCTTCCTCTATCGCCTTGATCCAATTCGCTTTCTTACCTGGACTATCCAAGGAAACTCCCAGTATCGTAAAATTGCGCGACTTGTATTTATGATAAGCAGCTACCACCCGAGGATTTTCTGCCCGGCAAGGTCCACACCAAGAAGCCCAAAAGTCCAAAAGCACATACTGTCCTCTGAAATCAGAAAGCTTAACGACCTTATCATGGATATCATACTGAACAAAATCAGGCGCCATCACTCCCACCGCCGTAGTTTTAGCAACAGCAATACGCTGCGCGAAAACCTTTCCCTCAGGAGAGTTTCGCAAATCCGCAGGGAGTGCTTCAAAAAAACGAGACACTAAGGGTACGTCCATTTCTAAACCAGCCACCTCCTGGAGAGCTACTAAACTAAAGTAAGAATTAGGATGCGTCTTGATATACTCCCATTGAATGCCATACTTTTTCTCCCGAATAGGCTCAGTCAACGTGGTCAACTCGTTAATAAAATCTTCGTCATCACGCAGTTCCATAGGGGCATCGTACCAACGTTGCTCAATAGCACGGATAGCATTTACAGGCTTTTCTATTAGCTTAGAATAGGCAACAAACTCTGTAGACAACTGAGGTCCTATCAATGTAGCATTTCGGATAGAATCATCTGCGTTCAAACGTACATTGCCCTTATCCAAATAAAGAATATAGGTATCCCCCATTCCACTTCCAAAATCAGGTCTTTGCGGAGCTACAGTGAGCGATATCCGTGTCGGACCGTTCAATATACCTGAAAAGGTAAATTTGCCTTGACGAATATCCGAGCTATCACGTACATTTTCTCCATCAAGACGATAAGACAAATACACTTTATCTCCCGGAGTCGACTTCTTAATAGCTCCTTCAATTTTATATTTTTCATTTTGTGCAAACAGCAGCGTTGGCACACACAATAGCACACTTATAATAGTTTTTATCATCGGATTAAATTATTATCATTTATATAGTTATTAGTCCTAAAATGAAGCGGGTAAATAAGGATCATTATTAGGTTGCAAACCCCATTGTGGGTTGAAGGAAATAATCGAATTACTGATCTGTAAGGTATAGTATTTACTCTTCACATCCGCAGCATAAGACTTTCCATCAATGACATGTTCGATACGCGTCTTGCACCACGGCTTTCCACTATCCAAAGCCAGACGCTTTATATCCAATACACGCTGGAACGAAGCCATTGGGAGTTCCCTACGACGTTCTTTTAAAATCTCATACAACAAGGCATCTTTATCTAATGAACTACCCCCCGCCAAATCAGTGGTATTTCCGCTATACCTATATTTACGCAACAAATTAAGGTCTTGTAAAGCGAGTCCTAACCTACCATTTCGGGCATTGGCTTCCGAACGCATCAATAAGAGTTCTGGGTAAGTCAATCCTGCATTGCTGATCATCTTACTATCCTTCATATAATACCGCTGTATCCCGTCGTTGTAACGCACACCACCCACAGTAGTCGAATAGCCCAATTTCTTCAGGGCAAACAACTTATAGCGCTTATCACTATTCGTATCAAAAAGACTCAAAAACTCATCAGAAGGATAACTATTCGTACCTACAGGTCCCGTTCTAAAGAGAAGAAATTCGCGATTATTGGTCTGAAAATGCAAATTATCAGGCCCTTGTAGATCTAACACCGTCTCCACGTCCGTACCTGGAGTTGGTGTCGCATTGTCATCTGGTCTATAAAAGAAGTCATTGTAATTATAGATAAGATTATCGGCATTTCCCTTCGCGCTTAACGCCTTCGTCCAGGCTAGATCTGCATGTTCCGACATCTTTACCCAATCCCGCTTATACATATACAGTTGTGCCAAAAGTGCATGTACCGTAGTAATACTCGCACGTGATGGGTTAGCAACATGAAGAGGGGCATCTAGAGCCTCCAATAGATCTCGTTCTACTAAATCCATTATTTCACCCGTAGTCGATAATCCAGGATGCGGTTCATTTGGAGAGCTCGCTTTGCGATAAGGTAATACTCGGGTATCATTACTCCCACTTGGATCAAACATAGGACCATAAGCCAAGCCACCCACCATATAACTCCACGCTCGACCTGCCTTCGCTTGGGCGATAAGCATTTTACCTAAATCCGAATCCTGAGCATTCAATTTCGTAACCTCATCAATCACAACATTAAAAATGCCCGCAGCTTTATAGATTGCATTGTCCCAGGTAGGAGCTGATTTATTCGGATCAAAGTAAGGATAGTAAAATTTATATGCAGCTAAACGCTCTACATTAGGATTCGTGTTCAAAAACAGATATTTGGCCTGATTATCACTAATCCTTAAATTATCTCCTAAGTGAGCATAAAAACTACCTCTGTTATTATCAACAAAAAACAGTTCAACTGTATTATTACTGTTCAATAAATTCTCCAGATCTTCGACCTTAGTAGGTATAAGTTGACCTACAGGTTTCACATCCAAAAATTTCGTACAACTACTATTAATCAAAAGACCCGTCAATAGAATCGTTAATATATTTCTTCTCATGTCTAATAATATCTTAATTGTTAGAAACCGATTTTTAAACCAATGAAAAACTCTCTTGGCACAGGCAGAGAACTAAAGGATTGTTCCTTTTCGTAGGTGGCACCTCCAGAAATATTCTGCTCGGCAGTCTCCGGATCGATATCCACTCCCTTAGCGGTCACATAAAACAAATTACGTCCCTGCACATATACCTGCGCATTGGGGATATGCAATGATTTCGTGTACCGGCTCAAATCATATGTCAGAGTCACATCGCGTAGTTTGGCATAACTTGCATTCCCGATAAGACGGTCTATAAAAGGAAAATAAAACATATCCATATTCCAACTTTGTAATACAGGATAAATCGTATTATTGGTAGAAGATTCAGGATTCCAACGTTGCCCTACTGTCCTAGTTTGGATATTCGAACCCGCAAACCCATCCTTACGATATTTATGGCCAAGTTTAGCAATCATCATAAATGAAAGATTCAGATCTTTATAAGTAAAATTATTAGTCAATGCCATATCCCATTTAGGTCTTAGCGTTCCTTGATATACCATATCCGGAATTTTTGCCCCACCGATAAGAATGATCTGACCATCTTTGTTATAAACCTGGGTCTGTCCAATATCGTTCAATCCAGCAAATTTATATCCCCACAAAGACGTTGCAGGATACCCCTCTACAAGTACTCCGGCACCAGCAGTCAAATGTATTGGAGATGTACGGTTCACACGATAGTAATTCACCTTATTAATATTCAAAGAGACATTCGGTGACACCATCCACCGAAAATCAGTTCCCTCTACAACCCGTACATTCAAGCCAAGCTCAATACCATGATTACGCATCGCCCCCACATTTCGGACCAAAGAACCATATCCAAAAGTTGGGTCAATAGCATCGCCAGTCAACAGATCTGTACTCTCCTTGTTATAATAATCGAAAGAGCCTTCCACTCGGTTTTTGAATAAACCAAAGTCTATCCCGATATTCGCAATAGTCGTCTTTTCCCAACGAAGCTGATCATTAGGAGGGGAAGCTACATTATAAGCAATACCGCCTGTAGTTGGTGAATAACTTCCTGCCCGTAAAATCATTGATGGACCATTATTCAAAGAAATATTACCATTTATCCCATAAGACCCACGCACAAATAACTTATTCACAAGTTCGCTATCCCAGAACTTTTCATTACTCAACTTATATGTCCCTCCCAACGACCACATCGGTTTATAACGATACTTCTTGCTTGTACCAAAGAAGTTGGTCATATCCATACGGATACTACCGCTAAGGATAAAACGATTATCATACTCGTATGACGAATTACCATACCAGGAGACAAAACGAGTATCCCTGTACTTAAACTCACCATTCGTCATACCCGGAAAAGTTGCTTCAAACAACATGTCCGAATCATAGAGTCCTCCCAGATAGTCTTTAATATTCACAGGGATAAAACTTCCAGCGATAGGATTATATCCAAATCGTGACGCTAGCTCATTATTATCAAAAGTTAACTTTCTAACCTCATTTCCAAATAGAGCATGAATACGATGCTTCCCTTCCCCCAAAATGGTATTATAGTTCAATTGCGACCTCAACGTCCAAGACTCGTTAAGATTCCTATTCTCGTTAATCACGCCCCCCTCTGGCAAATAATGTAAGGCAGGATTAGACCGAGAAGTCGCATCATTATAAGCGATACGGATATCATAAGCATCGCCTGATTGAAAACCCTGTGTCAAGGTATTACCTTTTTCCCAGTTTCCACCGATTTCTGCAGTAAGACCAGCCAGCAACTGAGCTCGTAAAAATCCAGTAATACGAGACGAGAACGACTTGCCGGTATAACGGCTTTTATCAAAATCCTCTATCGGGTTATAATCCCAGCGTTTCATACCTGGTGTATTCCGATACGTTTCCTCTTTATATTGGCTCAATCCCCAGACTGGAGCAGGATTTCCTGCTTCATCCCATAAATTGGTATACGGCTGTAGCATAGTTTGCAGAGACCAACTTGTCAGCGCTGAAAAATCATAACCGACAGGATTGGTACCCCATTGATTCGTCACCAACATACTACTCGACTCCGAGTTATTAACCACAAAATTAGCAGACGCTCCGGCCGTCAGGAATGAAAAAGGTTTCCATTCGTTCTTCAGATCAAAAGTCAACCGCTTACTATGATTGTTGATTATATTCTGTTGGGATGCCAAATAGTTAACAGCAATATTATAAGTATATTCCTCACTACCTCCACCAATACCTATATTATGTTGATGGTTAGTCTCTGGACGAAAGAAGGCTTGTTCAATCTGTTTCAGTCCATCTACTTTTTTCAGTGATTCAATTTCTCTATTCGCTTCCTCTTCTGTGATTTTCCCCTCACGTACCTGCATCAATAAATAGGTCACACGGCTCATATTGTAAGAGTCCATAGGAGATGCGGCATCTGGATCAAGATTAAACAATTCAATCTCCGCATCGATGTAATCTGCCGAAGACGCTTTGTTCAAGCGTCGGAGATTAGGACGTTGCACAGCATTAAAGAAACCCGAATAATGTAACCTCGGCTTACCCGAAAGCCCATTCTTCGTTGTCACTACAATAACACCATTTGCCGCTCTAGAGCCATAAATCGAAGCTGCGACACCGTCCTTCAAAACAGTAACACTACTGATATTCATCGGATTCAAATCCTCAAGACGTCCTTCGATAGGATAGCCATCAACGACAAGAAGCGGAGTCATCTGTGCCGTAAAAGTAGAAACCCCTCTAATCTCCACATTCCCGGTACGGTCTATAACCAATCCCGAAATCTGTCCTTCCAACGCATTCTTAATGCCCGTGGCCAGCTTTCGTTCCAATTGTTCACCACTGACATAACCAAAAGCTCCCGTCATCCGTTCCTTAGAAACAGTTTGGTACCCCGTATTAATCTGCACAGTAGCTTCTTCTAGCGTAGACTCTTGAGGAGACAAGACAATCGTCTCCATATTAGCCATAGCACGCAATGTGCGGGATTGATACCCTACATACGTCACCAACAAAGACACCTCCGAAGATCCTACAGTCAAAGCAAATACTCCATTCCCATCTGTAACTGCGCCTGCACGCTGTCCTTGGACAGAAATAGTAACACCAGCCAACGGCCGTCCATTTTCGTCTACCACCTTTCCTGTAATACGTTGCTGCAGATCAGAGGCCTCATCGGCCTTCATTCCTACTACATCGGTCTTTGTTTTTGCAACCTGACGGTTCAGGCTAATCAATTTCCCATTTACAGTGTAAGTCAATGGCTGCCCTGCAAATAGTACAGGTAGCACTTCTAGTATATCCTTCTCCTTAACCTCAAAATCTACAGGTTTAGCATCCTTAAAATCCTGATCGCTATAGATAAACGAATACCCACTTTGTTTTCTAAGTTCCGTCAATACTGACTTTAAATTGCCCTTTTTGACAGAAAGAGAAACACGCTGAGCTAATAAACTTGCCGAAGCCTGAAGAGAAAAGGCAAATGTCAAAAAGATAATTAACTTCATAATAACACCAATACCTGTCGGTTTACATGTGACAAATCGAGCAATACATCGCCACAGCAATGTCCGCACCTTGTCAAGGTTTCTAAGATTCATAAATTTAAATTTCCCCTGCAAAAGCAATCCTAGTGAATCCACATCATAAAATCCTACAATACACATCAAATTAGCTATTTATGTTCACGAGGATATTGATTACTTTTGTCAGGTTAGGTTAGTAAAAAAATTCTTTCAACATAATTTTTGATATTCCCTGACACTCGGTCGTAGGTGTTGGTAGCATCTACGGCCTCTCTCATGACAAAGAATAGTAGTTCTAGTACCTAATTCTTAATCATAAACCTCCTTCCATTTTGCTCAAATTTAATATTCAATTGCCCCTCGATGCCCTTCAAAAGCACATCGATAGGAAGCTTGTTCGATACCTCCCCAGACATCGTTTCTATCGGTAGATTGGTCTTTCCAGTAACAAACTCAACATCATACCATCGCTCTATTTGTTTAAGAACCTCTTGTATATTTTGTTTCTCCAATACAATAACACCATCTTTCCACGCAGTATACTCTTCCACATTAACCCCGGTTTTAACACGGACACGACCATTCTTTGTCAAGGCCTGCATGCCAGGTTTCAGCTGAAACTGTTCGTCCATGTCTCTCACTCCCACCTGTACACTACCCCTTACCAATGTGGTTGTCGTGGCTTCGTCGTTTTCATAAGCCGATACATTGAACGCTGTACCCAAAACCTCAATATCCTGACCTTTGCTTTTCACAATAAAAGGCCTATCCACCATATGCTGTACATCAAAAAATCCCTCACCCTTCAGATGGACAACACGTGCAGTACCCGTAAAAGTAACAGGATATGTCAACTCTGACTCTGAATTCAACCAAACTTTACTTCCATCCGGCAATATCAACTGATACTGACCTGCCCGCGGCACACTAAGAGTCGCAAAGGTCACCTCCTGAGAAAGAGAAGACACAGCAGCGCCACTCGCATAACGGATCCCCTTATCATCAATACGAATTCCTTTTTCATCCGCATCCAACACCATCTTATCGCCGTTGGAAAGAGTCAGAAGAGCTTTGTTCCCTCCTGGTACTATGCCATCTGCTATAACCGCATCTTCAACAGTATTCCCAACTTTAGTCTTTAGTAGAAAGTAGCCCCCAACGGTCAAAACCAAAAAGACCGCAGCTGCTGCATAGCGCATAAAAAGTCTATTTGACCAAAATCTATTCCTCACCTCTTCCTTAATCAAGTTATGTTCTCGCGCCTTGCCCATAAAAGTATCCCAACTTCCTTTGCAATCCAACTTCTCGTATACAGTTAGGGCATCGGCAGTTTCTTCAACTAAATGTTTAAGCTCCTTAAACTGCATTGACTCTGCAGGTGAAAATTGACCCTCTAATTGAGAATCTGAATTCAGTTGCTCAAGAAACTTATCCCAATCGGGCTCTTCGGGGGAAAACTTTTTTGACTCCATCGTAACTGTAAGTCGCAAAAAAACACAAAAGATGTGACAGCTCTTTGAATAAAAAGCACAAAAGACTGATTTACAATATGATTATTTTTAAATATATGTCAATAAAGCAAGTAAAAGTAGCCCAGATGCGGACTTCCTTAATGAACTATAGGCCCTACTTAGTTGGGTTCGGACCGTGTTTATACTTACACCTTGCGCATGAGCGATTTGGAGATAGCTCATTTTATCTAAAGCATGGAGTTTTAATATTGTTCTCTGTCCCTCAGGAAGTTCTTCCAAAAGTTCAAAAATCCGTTGCAGGCGGTCGTAATAAGAAGATTCTTCCTCCTGTTCTCTTGAAGGGTTATAAGCAGGTTCCACATTAGAAAACACTTCCGCTTTTCGTTCTTTCACCTGCAGCCTTCGACAATAGTCAATTCCTAGATTCCGGACAGCACGCATCCCATAATGCTTAAACTCCTCAGGACGTCCCATCCCCTGTTTCCGACGCTCCCAATAATTAATAAAGAAATCCTGAACCAGATCTTTAGCTACATCGACATCGTGCACAACACGCAATGCCTGAACACAGAACACAGCGTAGTACATTCTAAAAAGAGAACCAATCTCTTCTTCGTCTACCACTTGCTCTGAATAATCGTTGCCCATTATATTTGATTTCTATACAGCTAAATAAAGAAATCTTTAATTAAAAACCAATTCTTTAGGACATCCGGAAAAATCAAAAAACGCCATGCTTCCCCTTTTTAACACCTTAGGAGAAAGCATGGAAAAAATCTAAAACACTTTCAACCCAACAATTCCGGCTACAATTAATACAGCAGAAAGCAATCGAAAAATACTAGCAGAATCTCCAAAAAATGTGATTCCGACCAATAATGTACCTACGGCTCCTAATCCTGTCCATACCGCATATGCAGTACCTATCGGAATAGTTTTTTGAGCGTAAAACAACAATGCCCCACTAATCCCCATAGATACAATAGCTAAGAGTACCCAACCGGCTTTACTTCCTTCACCATTTTGAGCCATTTTTAAACCTAGGGGCCAACCAATCTCAAAAATACCGGCAGCAATCAACGCGATCCAATTCATTTTCAAACAGTTAAATTATAAAGCACAAAAATAGAGTCCAAAAAGGCAACATTTTTTGATGTATATCAAAATCAACTAATATCTCCGGATTCGACTCAAGGTCTCCTGAGTAATGCCTAGGTAAGAAGCAATATGTCCAAGGTTAACACGACTTAGCAGTCTAGGTTGCAAGCGAATCAACGACTGATATCGTTCAGTAGCAGATTCGGTATGGAGTGAGATACTACGCTCTTCTAAAATTACACAAACCTCTTCCGCTATCTTACGTCCTATTAGGTTGAGTTCGGGATACAACCGATACAGCTCATTCAAATCCTCTACAGAAATAGCATATACCTCCGAATCCTCTAAAAACTGTATATTCTCAAAGGAAGGCCGATTCGTGTATATAGGTAGTATAGAGCCAAAAATCTGATTTTCTTCACCAAACCAAGTATTCACCTCTTTATTATCTCGATAAAAGTAAGCGCGAATCAAGCCTTTTTCCAAAACAAAATAACTTGACAACACCTGTCCTGATTTCAGAAAATGATCATGCTTCTTCTTAAAAAGACACTTGGTTCTATCCTCAATAGCTTTCTCAGCTTCTGAACTGAGAAAACCATACCTTTTAAACTGTTGAATAATGGGATTCATTCAAATAGTAAAACATTATCTAACCTTTAAAAGTAATCATAGATTAGGAAATAAAAAAACTACGTCTAAACAAACGTAGTTTTAAATATATATAATGATGTATTACAAAACCATACGCATCGACATACTGAACGGTAGAAGCCCTTCTCGTTCATAAAGAGCCATCGCAGATCTATTGCTTGTCAACACAGTGAGTTCAAAATAATCAACCTGATTGAATCTTCCCCAATCTTTAACTTGCTGAAGAAGTGATTTCCCAATGCCCTTACCTTGCATATCTTCCGCTACGACAATATCCATTAGATACACAGATTTCAAAGGCTTCAAACAATTGTAAGGATCGGTAGACTGTAGTTGGGCCACAGCCATTCCAAGCACAACTCCCTGTTCTTCGTAAACGAAACCAATAAAATTATCTTCACCTGCAATGACTTTCTTTATAAAAGCTTCATCCTGTCTAGCAGCATTCATATAATTAGGTTCATAAACCGCCATCTGCTTGAACAACGAAAGATAAAGTGCATCTAGCGTCGGGAGATCAGTCAATTCTGCTTTTCTTATATTCATATATTAGTCTTTAGAAGGTATCTTCTCATTAGCGTCGTAAGTTTGAACGCGTTTAAGCAACTCTGAAATATCATTCGAGGTCAGATAAGGACGAAGCGCTTTAAACTTGGCGCTAGACCATTCATAAATATGAAGAGCTGACAGCTCTTCGATCACCTCCGGTCCAAAACGGTAACCAATAACCTTCGCTGGATTCCCTCCTACAATCGCATAAGGAGGTACATCTTTGGTCACTACAGCAGCAGCAGCAACTACAGCTCCCTCACCGATATGAACACCTGGCATAATGATAGAACGAATACCAAGCCAGGCCCCGTCATCAATACGGGTATCTCCTTTCTGCTTATAAGATTCCAGAATCGATTCTGTAAAAGGGTACAAACTGAACCAATCAGTTCTATGGGTATTATTACCCCCCATTAAGATAAGTACCTCAGCGCCTATACATACATAATTGCCAATATACAATTGATCAATATCCCAGGCAGGCTCCCAATTAGCAACACTATAGGGATCCCCATATAAATAACGCACTACACTTTCTTCAAATGAGCCGGTCCAAGCATTGCTATAGTAACTTTTGGTTCCTCGAATGTGAATATTACTATTCGTAACCACCTCATGCAAATACTCGACCTTTGACCAATGTTTCTCTACCTTATCTTTCATATTGTTATTCATTGCACTGTAACCTTTTCAGATTACGATCAATTACATCCCTCAAAAATACATCATTTCCAAAACAAGACGATAGGCATTCTCTAGGATTAAGCATTCCATTTTAAATATTTCCAAGAATCTATCATAGCACAGTTGATTTATTTTTCTATAAGGTATAAGCCAAGGAAAAAGAAAAGCCCCTACTAAATACTCGAATATGATCTTTAGAATCACCAACGTCATAGCTACTAGCATATTGGAACATACTTGATAATCCTTGTGTGTAATTAAGTCCCAATAAAAAGCGGCGATTCAATTGATACGCTATTCCGGTATTAAACCCCATCTCCATCTTCTGCAAATACTTATTCCCCGATTCATCATCTCCAGCACTTCCATAAATCTGTTTATCCTTAAACCAAGTACCGTCTTCATCTCTACGTTGGATATCCGCATACAACAATGTACTGACATAGGGTCCTGCATAGATATGCACCCGGCCGACGGCATAATCTACATTGATAGGCATTAGGACAATAGAGCCCGTAGCGATTCTTGAACTATAATCTCCCCCATCATCAGAGAGTAAGACACCAAATTTCCGTTGGTTAAACATTAGCTCATGTCCTAATGTAAACCGCTTATTCAATGCTGTTCGGACAAAGACTCCTCCTTGAAAACCTACTTTATAAGTGGATTCATCATTGGAAAACAAATAAGCCATATCCTTACCATGCAAATTGGTATAGTTTACTCCAGCCTTCATCCCCCACGACACCCTACCAACGGCCAAGATATCGTCGACAAAAAATGCCGTAGAATCGTCCCCTTTATCTTTTGTCCCATCCTGAGCAACCACCATCTTATGGCAGAACAACAAACTAACCAACCCTAGGAAAAGTATATTTTTCGTTACTTTCATAACCAATTGTTTTTTAAAAATTAATATCCCAAATTCCCACTGCACGCTCCAATTCAACCAATGCAGCAGCACAATTATACTGCGTCACATAATAGTTCTGCTGTACCTCAATATAGGTCCGTTGTGCATCCAACAATTCCAATAAAGAACTCTCGCCCCGTTGATAACTATATATTTTACCATCCAAAATAGCCTGTGCATCCGTTAAGAGCCCCGCTTCAAACTGTGCGACTTGCTTTTGAGCCGCCTGATAGCCGTGATAAGCCTGAGTTACTTCACTTTGGATGACCAAAGAGGTTTGCTTGTGTTCTTTCTCTGCCTGCAACATTCCCCATTGAGCAGAGCGAACCTCTGCAGGATGCTTGTTTGAAAATTTGAGTGGCACACTGATACCGACTTTTACAGTAGTCATCGATGGAGTAGGCGCTATAACATTATTCACGTACGAGGCATAATCCATACCTAAGGATAGCCCTAGATCTATCGCCCTATTGGCTTTAGCTAATTTCAACAAACTTGCAGAAAGGTTTTTCTGCTGTAAGGCCGCCTGCAAATCTGCTCTATTCATTTTGGCTTCGCCGATTATTTCACTTAATACAAAATCACGACCTAAGCCCTTCAAATCACCAGTAGGATTCCAAAGAAAATCGATTTGCTCATCACCAAGAAGTGTTGACAAATCTGCTAGAGCACTTTTCCATTCCGCTTCTGCAGCAAATACCTCATTCAACATTGTAGAAGCCTCCAGTTTCGACTGTCGTGCATCGACTTGTGAAATACTCCCCAGTCGATATCGGATACTATCAGCCTCCGCAAGTTTCTTCATCTGTTCATAGGAAGTCTGCTGCACATCCAATAGCATCTTGTTCTGTAGCGCTGTCAAATAGGCCAAGGTCGCGTCAGCCCGTAGATTCCTAAAGTAATCCTCCAATAGTAATCGAGTCACCTGTACCTGATCTTTGACTACATCCAATCGAGCATGGCGTTTACCGCCAAGCTCTACGGTCCAAGATAACTCAGAAGCGAAACCATATCCCATCTTCATCCGTCTTTGCCCGTTATCGGACGCCTCAAATGACAGTTCTGGATCTGGAAAAACCCGTGCCTGTAAAATTTCAGCCTCAGCGATATCAACATTGAACTTCTCCGCCGAATAAGCTAGGTTATTTTTTCCTACCAAACGTACAAACGTAGTATAATCGATCTCCTTATAAGAAAAGGAAGAGTCCAATACCTGGGCCGACACCTGAGTAGTACCCACAGATAGTAAGGCCAGACTAAATATGATATTTATATATTTTTTCATCTCCGTATAATTTAATCCTGTTTAGAAGCCGTATAGTTTTTTCCCCATTTGCGTTCCACCAAATAATACAATGCCGGTAATGCAAACAAGGTAATAATCGTAGAAAACAATAAGCCATATACAATCACTGTAGCCAACGGACGTTGTACGTCAGAACCTATTCCAGTAGCAAGCGATGCAGGGAATAGTCCAAGTACAGCTACAGTTGCCGTCATCAGTACAGGTCTGAAACGATGGGCAGCCCCCTCGATAACCGAACGAGAAAGATCATACCCTTTTCGTCGTAGTTCATTAATATGCGATATCATAATCACTCCGTTCTGGATAGCTACGCCAAATAAAGCAATGAAACCAACAGCTGACGAAACATTTAAAGACATGCCACGGACATTCAGGGCTAACATACCTCCAAATAAAGCCAACGGAACAATACTCATCAAAAGACCTGCTTGACGGAACGAACCGAATGCACTATAGAGGAGAATAAACATAATCGCTAACGCAAGCGGAACTATGACAGCCAAACGCTCATATGCCCTGTTCTGATTTTCAAACTGTCCACCCCAGCTGATATGATACTTATCGTGATCGTATTCAACATGCTTATCAATCGCTTGTTGTGCTTCCGCCAACAAGGAATTCAGGTCTCTATTACGCACATTCAACTTCACGGTCAAGTGTCTCTTATTCATTTCACGGGTTATTGTGCTCTCTCCAGTACTCAACCGTACATCAGCAATCTGAGATAAAGGGATCTTCGCACCGGTTTGGGAAGTCAACATAAGATTAGATATTTTCTCCGGAGTATTCCGGCTTGCCTCGCTGTAGCGACATATAATATCATATACTTTATGTCCAATAAACAACTGAGATACAGCCTTACCTCCAATAGCAACCTCTATCAGTTCGGCAACATCAGATACATTAAGACCGTACTGTGCTATTTTATCACGATCTGCATGGATCTGCAGCTGGGGTAAAGGCGGTTCTTGGTCAATATCCAGATCCACGGCACCAGGAATCGTAGCCAAAGTTCCGAGCACTTCCTCCGCAATACGTCGTGTCTCTTTAAAATCATCACCATACACCTTGACCACAAGCTCACTATGTGCTCCTGAAATCTTATCCATTACCCCATCGATCATCGGTTGCGAGAATCCAACCGTAAACCCTGGCATGCTATCATACACTGCTGCCAACTCGTCGATCAAATCATACTTAGTCTTTCCTTTAGGCCATTCTTTATAGGGTTTGATACCTATAGAAACCTCAAAATGAGAAGCTGTCCATGGATCTGTTCCATCATCATTACGCCCTGCCTGAACCATAATATAGGTAACCTCATCAAACTCCATCGTCCTTGCCCGCAATGTATCACTCATCTCGCTCGCCTTTTGCACGGAGATACCAGGAGGCAACTGTACCTGCAGCCAGATAGATCCTTCATCAAGAGGAGGTAAAAAGTCCTTTCCCACTCGTACAGCCAAAAAAGAAGTTGCAGCTAAAATCAAAATCAGAGGAATAAAAACCTGCTTCGGCTTTTGCATGATACGTTTTATACCACTGGAATAGGAATCTGAAATCTTTTCAAGCCATTTATTATGATAGATTTTTTGTGGCTTTTTATAGATAACGTAAGCAATACCAGGAATAACCAATAAAGCTACCGCCAACGCACCCAACAAAGCATACCCAACTGTAAATGCCATTGGCGTAAAAAGCTTCTTCTCCACACGCTCAAAAGCAAATAACGGCAAGTAGGCAGTAATGATAATAATCGTCGAGAAGAATACAGGTTTAGCTACCTCTGCTGCCCGCTGTGCTATACTTTTTTCCGCTAACTCAAGATCTGGATTATCCTCACGTTTCTTGAGAATAGTTTCCAGCATCACGATCGCCCCATCCACAATAATACCAAAGTCGATAGCGCCCAGTGATAATAGATTGGCTGGGATATCCGTAAAGTGCATCAGAATAAAGGCCGTTAACAACGAAAGAGGAATCGTAACCGCTACTAAAAGAGCACCCCGCCAACTACCTAAAAAGACAATCAATACGATAATAACCAATGCCATCCCTTCCAACAAGGTATGTGACACCGTGTTCAAAGTTGTATCAACCAGATCCGTACGGTCTAAAAACGTATGAATATGTACACCTTCCGGCAATCCGCCATTATTCAGTTCTTCAACAGCCTCGTGGATTCCTTCCAAAACCGAAGAAGGATTCTGTCCTTTTAGCAATAGCACTATCCCCTCCAAACTATCCGAATAATCCCGTTCACGGTCTGTATAGCCCAATACTCCTTTCCGTTCCAACATACCATATTTCAGCTCTCCGATATCCTGCAAAAAGATGGGCACTCCCTTTTCAGATTTTACGACGATTTTTCCCAGATCTTCCAAATCCCTTACCAATCCGATACCACGTACTACATACCCCAACTCGCCACGAGGAAGTACACTCCCACCGGCATTGATATTGTTATTTTCAATAGTCTCAATAACTTCTGTCAACGTGATAGAATACTGTTCCAACTTACGGGGATCCACCTCAACTTGAAACTGTGTCGTAATACCACCAAAATTGGTTACATCCGCTACACCTGACACCTGTTTGATACGAGGCATAATGGTAAAATTCTGTAGATCGGTAAGAGCCCTCAAATCGTGTCCCCCACTGCTCTCTACAATATAACGGTACACCTCTCCTGTTGGTGAAGTAAGAGGGTCTAATCCAGGGACTGCATCATAAGGTAGTTCTACCTCATTCAATCGTTCCTCAATTCGTAATCTCGCCCAATAATCATCTACCCCATCCTGAAAAACAATCGTGATAATAGATAGACCAAATGTGCTCTTACTACGCATTACATGCATACCAGGCAGTCCATTCAGAGCACGTTCCACAGGAATAGTAATTTGCTGTTCAATCTCCTCTGCTGCTAGCCCCGGCACCTGGGTCACCACTTGGGAAGTCACATCTGCAATATCCGGATAGGCTTCAACAGCGAGCTGCTTCCACGAATAATATCCAAAAAAAGCAATAAGGGTAAACAAAGCCACCATTACCCAGCGCTTAGCTACACCATTATGTATTAATTTATTCATCGCTTAATCCTTAATCTATAAACTGTTCACTATATATACCTTGAGCCTAGTAGCTTCTCAACATTAACGACCCACCACTCGTCACAATAGTCTCTCCAGTACCAAGACCAGCGCTTACTACGACACGCTCGTTTGAAGTTCCTGCGGTATGGATTTCTCTTTTCACAAACCTGCTATCTCCCTCTTTTACAAAAACAAACTGCTTATCATTAGCCTGAAATACCGCACTACTAGGCACAAGAATAGATTTCTGAGGCGTATCTCTAAAAAGTACGGTTACATACATACCTGGCTTTAGCTCATGATTGATATTATCGCACTCGATCAGTACCTCAACGCTACGTGTCTCTTCATCTACAATTTCATTAACATGGTATACCTTTCCTTTTATCAGATGGTCTGGATAAGCAGCTACTTTAACCTCAACTTCGTCCAATTCATGGATAAAACGGATATCCTTTTCTTTCACCTGTCCCACAATCCATACTTTAGAAAGTTCTGCAACTACAGCAATAGGTTCAGCATCTTCCTTCAGATATTGTCCGATTACAATATTATTATCCACAATTTCTCCTTTGATAGGAGACCGTACAATCATAGGCTTCCCAAGAGACATCTTCTCCGGATTAACATTAAATATCTTTAAAGCGGACAACGAATTTGATAATGCAGATTTCTTGATCTCATAATCAGTTTCTGCATCCTCCAGTTCCCGCTGTATACCTACCCCGTTTTTTAAGAGATCTTGTTGACGTTTCAAATTCAATTCAGCTTGACGAAATTCTTGACGGGCGTCCGTATATTCTTTCTCCGCATTAAAGTAGTCGGGAGAACTCAGTTCAAAAATTGGCGAACCTGGCTGTACCTTATGTCCCAAACGAACAAACGAACGTAATACCCGACCTGCAAATGGTGATGCAATCTCCGCATAGGCATTGGGAATTGTCTTGACCGTGCCAGCACTTGTCATCTCCAAAACAAAATCTTCCTCCGCTACAGTTTCAAAACCCAACTTAGCATGAATCGGAGACCCCGCTGTCAATAAGACCGCATCCCCTTCAATACGATAAGCCTTATTATCTTCTTCTTCTTTCTTCGAGGTACTGCTACATGAAGAAAGCACAAAGAAACTAATGCCTATAAAAAACAATAGTTTTTTCTTTTTTAGACGGATGTCCTTACTGTTAATTTTCATTGTTTTGCCTTTAATTGATTTCATATTCAAATTAATCTGGCACAAAATTGAACATATTAATGCCGCTAGGCTGTTAGAGGAGCAGTAGAAAAATATTAGAAATTTATTAGATTCTTTCGCGGGAACGATTAAATTAAAAAAGAAATAACTAAGGCTAAGGAAAGTTTTGCTAACTTACACCAGAAATATTTACAACTATAAATATTAAATACAACTTTCTTAAAATGGTAGTAATAAACAATTACGAGGAGTACAAATCGTTTGAAGGAAAACAATTAGGCTCTTCCGATTGGCACAAAATCGATCAAGAGCAGATTAACAGATTTGCAGACGCCACCCTAGATCATCAATGGATACATATCGATCAGGAAAAAGCAAAAACAGACAGTCCTTTCAAAACTACGATTGCCCACGGTTATCTCACCCTTTCTTTGATTCCTTACCTTTGGAAACAGATAGCAGATGTGAGAAATCTGAAAATGGAAATCAACTATGGAATTGAAAATTTAAAGTTTGGACAAGCCGTATTGGTAGATAGCGAAGTACAACTACAGGCTAAGGTTAAATCAATACTAAACCTAAGAGGAACAGTCAAAGCATCTATAGAAGCTACGTTGGTAATTAAAGACAATCCCAAACCAGCTTATGTGGGAGATGTAGTATTCCTATACCATTTCGAACACTAAAAATATATCTTAGTAAGAGTATAGCACGACTATACTCTTGCTAAAAACAATAGATTATGTTATCTGCTTAGGATAACGACATGCTACGCAATGGAATTCCCATTAGGAAACTATCCAGTTCCTCACACTTAAAGTTACACTCATCCACCTTACTCACGACCAGAGGCACCACGTGTTCATTAGATTCTACACGCAAGACTCGATCCTCGTCTTCTAGGTCCAAGCTCACAATAAGGGGAATTTTCAAAGACTGTAGTCCCTCTAATAGAAGAATCTTATCAGTCAATGTTTGGACATTCGTCTTGAAAACACTTACAAATTTATACATAGTCGCAATCGTTGTCATCACCATACTTGAATAACTACAACCCAAACTTCATAAAAATTACCGAATTATTTAACGCCTTTCCGCGCCAAGCGGACAAAATAAAGGACGAGCCGTCCGCTTCACTGTTAATCCAACTCTTTCGCCTCTAGCCAACGTAGAAAAGTAGAAGCTTTTTCCCTACTCACGTAAACCCGGGAACTATGTGCTATAGCAAGATCCAGTGACAGCTTTCTCGACAACGTATAACTAGCATGACGCAATGCTGCTCTATTAACCAGATGTTGTCTATTCGCTCGAAAAAAAAGACCACCCAACGTCTTTTCAAGATCATCAAGACTCTTATTTACAGCATATTCCTTACCATCAAAAGTTTTAACAAAAACGTTCTCGTACTCGATGTAACAAAGAGCAACATCCTCAACAACCAACGGAATAATCCGTCCATGGTGATGGACTACCAAAGCACTTTGCCGGGATTGCGTCTGCCCCATCAGATCACTAAAGAGCCCATTCTTTAAATTATGATTAACCGGCCATTGCGAAAGCTGACGTTGTAAACCGAAATATTTTTGCATAGTAGATTCAACAGCTCCGTTAGAAATTGGCTTCAAAATATAATCGATGCCATTCGTCTTAAAAGCTTCTAACAGATAATCATCATAGGCCGTACAAAAAACAATAGGTGCAGAAACCAAGACCTCTCTAAAGATTTCAAAACTCAAGCCATCTCCCAACTGAATATCTGAAAAAATAAGATCGACTTTAGGATTATCACGGAAAAAAGAAATCCCCTCCTGTACAGATTGTATATATTTTACAATCTCTACCTGAGGCAGTACCAAACTCAACGTTTGAGCCAAGTCTTCTGCTGCTAAGCCCTCATCTTCTACTAAAACCACTCTCATCACACAATCTTAATACGTACCTCAAAAAAAGTTTCTGACTCTTCGATTTCAACCCCTTGCACAAATAAATACTTATATCGCTCTATCAGATTACGAAGACCACTACCGTTAGAATCCACTTTCTGATACTTAATATTTTTATTATTACGTACAGATATCCAACCATCACTTGCTGCAACACTAATCCGTACAGGATCTGCCACCGTAAAGGAATTATGCTTTAAAACATTATCGACTAATGGTTGAATAGAGAAAATAGGCAGTTGCTTCTCCCGTATATCTGCAGAAATATTCACCTCATAATGCAGCGCCTCTCCAAAACGGATCTTCTGCATATTCAGATAATCCTCACAAAGCTTGATCTCTTGATCAATGCTAGCCAACTCCCCATTCTTCACAGAAGCAATTGTAATCCGTAAAAAATCAGAAAGCTGAACCAAATAATCCTGAGCCATATCCGGATTCTTACGGATCAGTGTTTTCAAGGTAGCAAGAGCATTAAACAAGAAATGAGGTTGAATCTGTTGCCGCATCATGAGATTGATCGCTTCTTCACGAGAACGTTCCAGCCTGGAGCGTTCCAGCTTATGATGTGCCTTTGCATGTTCAGACATTAAAAAGTAAAGCCACAGCAGTACTACAACATTCAGTAAACTCCCTTGAACACTGATAAATGTAAAATTACGAACAGGATTTTGAATCAGGAAGCTATGTAGTCGATGATCCAAAACACCTAGAAAACGCTCGATATAATGAAAAACCCAAATAATTAAAATGGCACTTCCAAAACTAATAACCTTAACGTACAGAGGTGACTTAACAGGATCCTCTACTCTAAAATAAACATGAATACAGATATTATTGAAGGCAACAATCAGAATAACTAAAAATGTGATGCAGATCTGTACAACACTACGGGTACTCATGAATCCTCCTGTAAAAGAAGCTAGCGCGATAAGCAAGGTCGCAGTCAACGCAAAAACAAAGCTCTGCTTGATCCAAAGTCCAAAAGGATAATCCATATGCTTACATCTCATCATTAATACATTACGTTAAATATCAATACTATAAAATGCTTAATGGAGTGTTATAAATTGATCAAACGAGATACCCCATTTATCAAACATTTCATCACTTAAAACATATAAAAGATGAATTAATTGTAACAAAAGTAATTGATTACAATAAAAAATTGTTACTCAACACAATAAAAACAGTTAACCATCGTTTTACTTGTAATTCATAATTTAGGTTAAAAATGGTTAGTTAGAAACGCCTGTTGCTCCCAGCTTCATGGCGTTTTTTTAATATAAGACATCTCGCATTACCACCAGCCTTCACCAGAGACTGTTGCTTTAATGGTTATTGTCTCTTAAATCACCTAAATTAGGGACATTTTTAAGATCAAACGGAGTCTCCTGATACACAAAGTAATTAAGCCAGTTATTGAATAATAGATTAGCATGGCTCACCCACCTGACTTTAGGAGACAATGACGGATCATCATTCGTGTAGTAATTTAGTGGAACATCTATTTCCAGCCCCTTTTCGACATCCCTAACATATTCCTGATGCAACGTATACGGAGCATACTCCGAATGTCCTGTCAGATAGAATTCTCGTCCTCCTCGCGAACTTGCAATTGCAATCCCTGCCTCTTCTGATTCAGAAAGGACCTCGATATCATTATTCCTTTCTAGATCTTCTTTCGAAATAGTAGTATGTCTACTATGTGGAATAAAGAATTCATCGTCAAAGCCCCTAAACAAAGGATTTGTTTTATCCAAAGCAATATGGTTAAAGACACCAAAAAGCTTCTTATCCAAAGGTTGTTTCTCAACACCATAAAAATGATATAACGCTGCTTGAGAAGCCCAACAAATATACAACGTTGAAGTTACGTGACTACGCGCCCAATCAAAAATACGGGTCACCTCCTCCCAATAGGTCACCTCCTCAAAAGGAAGCATTTCTACTGGAGCTCCAGTAATGATCATCCCGTCGTAAAAATCATCAGCAACATCTGAGAACCCCTTATAAAACATTTCCAAGTGTTCCGCTGGCGTATTTTTGGAAGTATGAGACTCTAGATTCAAAAACTCTACCTCGATCTGCAAAGGATTATTTGACAATAAGCGGACAAAATCTGTTTCTGCCGAAATCTTCAAGGGCATGAGATTCAGAATAACAAGTCGAAGGGGACGAATATCCTGCTCATTAGCACGAAGATCACTCATCACAAATATACTTTCGTTTTTTAGCAGCTCTATGGCTGGTAAGCTATCGGGTATCTTAACTGGCATACGATATGTACTGATTTCACCTTATAATAAATGGTAAAAATACCAAAATTAGCAGGAATAAAAAATGCATATAACTTTACATTACAATTCACTGAGATAACAATGCCAATGTAAAGAGCTCGTTATCTTCTTGTGGAAAGACTAAAACTATTGTAAATTGTGCCCAGTAACCTAATAAAAAAACTTACAGAAATGCATAAAAAACTAATAACTAACACACTAGCGATTCTATCACTCTGCTTGACTTTTACACTTAGCCAAGCACAGGAAAGCAATAACGGTAAAAAATTATGGGCTAAATCAATCTTGAATGAGAAAGCACCTGATCTTCAAGTTGAACAGTGGCTTTCTGATGCGCCCCAAACTAAAGGAAAATTTGTACTCGTCGACTTCTGGGCAACTTGGTGTGGTCCATGCCGCAGGGTTATTCCTGAATTAAATGAATGGCAGGAAAAATACAAAGATCAATTGGTTATTGTAGGAATATCCGACGAAACTGCCGAAAAAGTCCAAAATGCTAAGGACATAAAAATAGAGTACTATAATGCAATAGACACGCAGGCGAGACTTAAAAAAGAGCTAGAGGTAAAAGGAATACCACACTGTATACTATTAGATCCTCAAGGCATTGTCCGCTGGGAAGGATTTCCAACACTCGCTGAGCACGAACTCACAGCAGATGTTCTGGAAACAATCATTAAAAAATACAGCAAATAAATAATCGAAAACAAAAAAGGGACTTTAATACTAAAGTCCCTTTTCTTTTGACTAAATCAATTGCCGTAAAGCAATCTCATAAGCGTTGGACGATAACTGTGTCCGTTCTTTCGAAACATCGTAAATCGCTTTCAGCGCCTGTTGTATCACTTTTGAAACGTCAGAAAACAAAGCATCATCACTAATTTCAATACTCGGCTGCATCAAATAGGCAAATACCCGCGCCATACCACAGTTGGCCACAAAATCTGGAATTACAGCCACCTGCTGATCTGCATACTCCATCACAGGGCCATAGAAAATCTCTTTATCCGCAAAAGGTACATTTGCACCACTAGCGATTAGCTCCAAGCCGTTATCCACCATTTGCTGTACATGAGCCTTGGACACCAGACGAGAAGCAGCAGCAGGAATAAAAATATCAGCTCCAATAGACCATACCTCTTCTTGCAACTTATCCGAAGGAATCATATCAGAAGAGACCAACTCATTGCCGTTACGATTAAGGAACAAATCTGTTATTGCATGCTCATCAAACCCATCTGTATTAATCAAGCCCCCCATACGATCTATAATACCAACGATACGAACCCCCATTTTAGACAGATAAAATGCGGCGGCTGCAGCCACATTCCCCCAACCTTGAATAATCGCTTTCTTACCTTGACACCCAGATTCATAGAGATCATAAAAATGACGGACAGACTCTGCAACACCGAAGCCAGTAATCATATCAGCAACTTTATACTTACGCTTTAGGTCTGGGGTATAAAATGCATCCTCCAAAACCTTAGATACACCGTACCGCAATTGTCCGATTTGACGGATACGCTCACTCTCACGGACATTAAAATGCCCATTCAACACTCCCTCTTGAGGATGCCAAAGACCATACTCCTCCGTCATCGGGATTACATCATGGATTTCGTCGATATTAAGATCTCCACCTGTACCATAATAATTTTTCAACAAAGGTGTCACAGCCTTGAACCAACGGGCCAACACCTCCTTTTTCCGAGGATCTTTAGGATCAAAATTAATCCCAGATTTAGCACCCCCTATAGCTGGTCCAGATACCGTAAATTTCACTTCCATTGTTTTGGCAAGCGACTCTACTTCATTCCGATCCAATCCGGCACGCATTCGTGTACCACCACCTGCTGCTCCTCCACGCAATGAATTGATTACAATCCATCCTTCTGCCTCAGTCTCACTATCCTTCCATTCAAATACAATCTCCGGTCTTTTGTGTTCAAAATCCCTAAGTAATTCCTTCATATTATTTTTAAAACCCTAAAATAGACACCTTATCTTATAAATTACCTCTTCGTTCCTGTTCGCGTTCTATAGCCTCAAACAACGCTTTAAAGTTCCCTGCACCAAAACTCTGCGCACCTTTTCGTTGTATGATTTCAAAAAATAAAGTAGGACGATCTTGGACTGGTTTTGTAAAAATCTGAAGAAGATACCCTTCCTCATCTCTATCGACCAGAATACCCAAATCTTGGATGATTTTGATTTCTTCGTCAATTACCCCCACCCGGTCCGGCAACATATCGTAATAAGCCTCAGGAGGAGCACCTAAAAACTCTACACCACGAGCCTTTAAAGCTTTGACCGTGGAAACAATATCATTGGTAGCTAAGGCTGCATGCTGTACCCCCTCACCTTCGTAAAACTCAAGGTACTCTTCAATCTGAGACTTCTTCTTTCCTTCTGCAGGCTCATTGATCGGGAACTTCACATAACCATTACCATTACTCATCACCTTACTCATCAAAGCCGAATACTCTGTGTTGATCTGTTTATCATCAAAAGAAAGAATATTCACAAATCCCATCACATTTTGATACCACTCAACAGTCTCATTCATTTTATTCCAATCGACATTACCCACGCAGTGATCTACATACAAAAGGCCAGTCTCTTCAGGATTATAATCGCTAACCCAAGGCTCGTATCCAGGTAAAAATGCGCCTTTGTAGTTTTTACGCTCGACAAACATATGTACTGTCTCTCCGTATGTATAGATACCCGCTGTCCAAACCTCCCCATGTTCATCTTGTGTACACAATGGTTCCTGGTATACCCGCGCTCCGCGCTTAGTGGTTTCTTCGAAAGATTTCCGTGCATCATCAACCCACAAAGCCAATATCTTGACGCCATCACCATGCTTTTTGACATGCTCCGAAATAGCATGATCCGAGCGCAAAGCAGATGTCAATACCAGTCTGATTTTATTCTGTTTCAAAACATAGGATGCACGATCCCGAACTCCAGTCTCTGGACCAGCATAAGCCTCCGACTGAAAACCAAAAGCTGTCTTGTAATAATGCGCAGCTTGTTTCGCATTCCCCACATAAAACTCAATGTAATCCGTACCATTAATAGGAAGAAAATCTTGCGCTGTCGCAATTTTCTCCGCAAAAGTTTGTGCCATGATAATATATTATTGTTTATTAATTAGTTACTAATTCATCCATGATTTGTAATAATCAGGATCTTCCAATGCTAACGCATCCTCCGTCAACATCAACGGTCTAAAAGGATCGATCATTACCGCCAATTCATCTGTCCGTGTTTGCCCGATACTTTTCTCAACCGTACCTGGGTGCGGTCCATGTGGTATCCCTCCCGGATGCAACGTAATCTGTCCTTTCTCCACCGACTTACGGCTCATAAAATCGCCATCCACATAGTACAAAAGTTCATCAGAATCGACATTACTATGATTGTAAGGAGCCGGAACCGCTAATGGATGATAATCGTATAAGCGAGGGCAAAAACTACACAATACAAATGCATCCGTTTCGAAAGTCTGATGTACCGGAGGAGGTTGGTGCAACATCCCCGTGATAGGCATAAAATCGTGAATAGAAAAAGCCCATGGATAGTGATAGCCATCCCAACCAATAAAATCAAACGGGTGGCTGCCATACACATACGGATAGATCAACCCCTCTTTTTTTATCTTGACCTCAAAATCCCCCATTTCATCAAAGGTCTCCAGATTTTCAGGCACACGGATATCACGTTCATAGAATGGAGCGTGCTCCATCAATTGTCCAAATTCATTGCGGTAACGCTTTGGCGTACGAACTGGAGAAAAAGACTCTACGATCAACAAACGATTTGCCGTATCCTCAAAGTGAAGTTGATAGATCGTACCTCGTGGAATAACCAGATAGTCCCCATAAGAAAATGTAATCTGACCATATCCCGTTTTTAAAACACCTCGTCCCTCATGGATAAATATGATTTCATCAGCCTGACTATTCTTATAGAAATAGTCTGTCATCGAATGTCGGGGAGCAGCCAAGGAGATGTGCAGATCATGGTTCACCAATACGGGCTTACGGCTTTCCAAATAATCATCGACCGCGGCCAATGAAAATCCTTTCAAACTGGTATGCTTCAGATGCTTCTCCCGTGCAATTTTTGGAGAAACATCATAAGGTTCTCTTATCTGTCGCACCAATGTTGGCGGATGACAGTGATATACAAGGGAGTAAACACTGGAAAAACCATGTGTTGAAACCAATTCTTCGGCGTATAAATCGCCATTTTCTTTTTTAAATACGGTATGTCGCTTGTTGGGGACTTTCCCGAGCTTATGATAAAATGCCATAATCCTCTGGTTTAAAACAGTTAAAAAACAAAAAATGAAATACTCGATAAGCCTAGTTACGAGTTAAATGGAATAAGGGGCTTAATACTGTGCAAACACAATCTCTGCTAGCATCGCTTTTATAAAAGCAATCAATCCTAAGGATAACTTTGGGGTATATACACAAAGATTGTACATAGCAGGGTTTATAATATGGTATAAAGATAAAAATATTTTCCAATATTATCCGACGAAAAAATTTAAATATTTATAATCATATGTATATTTGCACGGTAAATCTATAATTGAACCCTTTTTAATGCCGCTCTTTTTATGAGAATTGTAACCTGTCTTCATGACAATGCCGAACATCTCGCTATTTTAATAAATACAACAGTTTACCGTTGCACCGAAATCAGCGATCAACTTCCCACCTCAATGCAGGAATTCTTAAATGGAGGCCCTACAACTATGCTTGCCTTACAGCAAGCAGAAGCAAAAATCAAAAATGGCACCATCAATATAAAGGGAATAAACATAACAGACGCTCAATTAATGGCACCTGTCCCCCACCCGACTTCCTGTAGAGATGCTTATGCTTTTAGACAGCATGTAGCGACCTCCAGACGAAATCGTGGCTTGGAAATGATTCCTGAGTTCGATCAATTCCCGGTATTCTATTTCACAAACCATAACGCGATTTATGGCCCAGGAGATATTCGCTGTATGCCACTACATATGCAACAATTGGACTTCGAACTTGAGGTCGCGATAGTCATTAATAAAAGAGGAAAAAACATTAAAGCGGCAGAAGCAGACGACTATATTGCAGGTTATATGATCATGAACGACATCAGTGCCCGTAAGCTACAGATGGAAGAAATGAAACTAAATTTGGGTCCTGCAAAAGGGAAAGACTTCGCAACCGTAATAGGACCTTATTTGGTCACAAAAGACGAATTACTAGCGTATAAAATACCACACTACAAAGGTCACACTGGCGACTCATATAACCTAGAAATGACATGTAGCGTAAATGGACAACAAGTCTCCCTTGGGAATTTTGCAGACATGGACTGGACATTCGCCGAAATCATAGAGCGTGTTTCCTATGGCGTAGAACTTTTCCCTGGTGATGTAATAGGATCCGGAACCGTAGGAACCGGTTGCTTTCTCGAGCTCAATGGCACCGCACGCCTAGCAAACCCAAATCATACAGATCAATGGCTACAAGATGGTGATACCATTACGCTTGAGGTCACAGGACTTGGCCTATTGGAAAACAAAATAGTATTAACAAACGAGTAACGACCTTAATAAAGAGCAAAAAATGAGTAATATTATAAGTTTTGATCCAAAAAAAGATCAAGCTATATTCGACAACTTGATCAAATATGCAATTGCGCCAAGACCTATATGTTTTGCCAGTACCATATCAAAAAGTGGGCAGGTCAACCTTAGTCCCTTCAGCTATTTCAACCTCATGTCGCACCAACCACCGGTGTGTGTATTCTCTCCGTTGAGACGTATGCGGGATGGTTCAACCAAACACACGCTCGAGAACATTTTGGAAGTGGACGAAGTCGTCATCAATATCGTAAACTACGATTTGGTACAACAACAGTCCTTAGCAAGCACAGAATATGCCGAAGGAATCGACGAATTCGAAAAAGCAGGTCTTACCCCACTTCCTTCAACCTATATAAAACCACCTCGTGTGGCAGAGTCCCCGATTCAACTCGAATGCAAGGTACAACGTGTAATACCACTCAGCGACCTTCCCGGCGCAGGAAATCTAGTCATCGCCGAAGTATTGGCCATGCATGTACAGGCCCACCTTCTAGATGACAAAAACAATATCAAACAGCATGAATTGGATCTTGTTGCTAGACTTGGAGGCGATTGGTATTGTCGTGTGACACAGGACAACCTATTCATCGTACCCAAGCCGCTCCGTAATTTAGGTATTGGCGTGGATAATCTGCCCGAAGCGATCCGCCTTTCTAAAGTACTGACGGGAAATCACCTAGGTTTACTGGCCAATGTAGAAGTAATCCCATCTCTAGACCATACGATAGAACTAGATATCGATTATAGTAATCCAGCAGGCGTACATACCTTTGCTGCACAATTGCTAAACCAAGGCCAACTACAAGAAGCTTGGCAAGTGCTACTACGTAGTTTATAACTGAAAAAAGGTCAGGTAAAAATTCTCACCTGACCTTTTTTCTTATTCGGCAGCCAGCTTTAGCAAACCATCTTTGATATTGGGATTACCAAAATCCACCATACCTGTATGCTGCACGGCAACCTCGCCACGTTTATCCAAAATCACAGTCATCGGGATTGAGCTCGTCTCCAATTCAGAAGGTAATGGGCCATGTAACGTATACAACGGGAGATCAAATTTATTCTTAGCCATAAACTTGGAAGCCCCCTTAATATCTTCATCGACATCAATCGCCATAAAAACAATATCCCTGTTAGACTTTAGGTCCAAGAACAACGTGTTCAACGAGGGCATCTCCCGGATGCAGGGAGGACACCAGGTCGCCCAAAAATTCATAACGACTACCTTTCCCCTAAGAGAATCCAAGGACATAACCCGATTATTGATATCTACAAAACTTGCACGCACTCCAGCAGCGACCTCTTTCACACCCGTTCCTACTGTTTCCATAGCGAGCGAATCTTCGGGGATAGTACCTCCCTCATCACCAACCTCTTTAGCATTATTCGCACAACCAATAACCAGTAGTGCACCAGCAATCATCAACAACAATTTTCTTTCCATACCTTTATAATATTAATAGTATTACTTCATTAAAGCCTTAACAATTTTTCCATCCGTAAGTTCCTCCGAAGCACGATTTACAATACGATCCTCTGTCGTAATAGCCCCAAACACTTCCACAAGATTTTCATGCGAAATGCCTAGACGAACCTGCACACGTTCTGTTTTTCCATCTTCGCCTATACGTATTACAAACACGCCAGATTGCGCATTCACAACAGCTTCCTTGGGGATAAAGATAGTATGTTGTGCCCGTTTCAACGACAGTTGTACATCAGCAAAATCCCCTCCAATCAGACTCTTATCCCCATTAGGAACCTCAAACTCCAAACTCAACGAACGCGTCGTCGGATCGATGAATTTAGCATTTCTTTTCAATTTAGTTGTAAACGTTCGGTTAGGAATACTCAACACTTGAAATTCGGCTACGGTGCTATCCGACACCGCTTGCCCATGAACCTCAGGTACCACAACTTTCAACTTCAGTTTATCATTGGCCACCAAATTGAACATAGGTACACCACTATCACCTAGCAACGCTCCCGTAGAAAAATTACGCTGTGTAATAACCCCTGAAAAAGGTGCACGGATCAAGAGATAATCTTCCATATACTTTGACTTTTGATAAGCGCCCCCAGCTTCCACAACCGCAGCACTATCCCGTAGCATATCGCCATAAGCACGCTCTAGCTCCAATGCGGATATTGCACCTTTCTTGCGCCCATCAACATCATGTAAACGCTTATAACGCAATTTACTGACCTCATAATTGGCCAGCAACTGATGCTGCTTTGCACGATCAGCTGTGCTCTGCACATCCATTTCGGGAGCCTCCATCCGAGCGAGCAGCTGCCCTTTTTGCACATAATCACCTACATCGACATGAATCTGCCGCACAAAACCTTTTACCTTTGAAAATAAAGCGACCGATTCCTGAGGCTGTAATTCCCCCGTCAACTTAATACGATATTGAGGTTGCAACGATTGAGGATGAGAGACAGCCAACTCCAGTGCTTCTGCTTTCTTCTCTGTTTGCCCCTCCTTATCATTGCCTTGTTGCTGACAGCCAACGAATACAATGAAAACTAACAAAAAACTATATCTTATCATCTTTTTAATTATTATAAAACTTACTATTTACATCATCAGGATCTAGGGAAGGTTCCAAATACGTAGCCTTCTTCATCATCAGCGAGAAAATAAGAGGAATCATCAATAAAATCACTAAAGTAGAACTAATCAAACCTCCAATTACCGCTTGGCCAAGAGGGGCAATCTGTTCGCCTCCATCCCCCATACCCAATGCCATTGGAATCATCCCTGCCACCATAGCGGCCGCTGTCATCAGAATAGGACGCAAGCGGGACTTCGCTGCAATAATTGCCGCAAAACGCGCTGAAATAAAATATTTCTTACGATTCTGTTCAGCTTGATTTACCAAGAGTACCGCATTAGAAACTGAAACCCCAATGGACATAATAATCCCCATATAAGACTGCAGGTTCAATGTACTTCCAAATAACCAAATGAAAAAAGAACTACCCGCAATGACAGCCGGTACAACGGATAGAATAACCAGACTTACCCTTACCGATTGATAGTAAGCACTCATCATAAAGAAAATAACCACGATTGCAATCGAAAGCCCAACCAATAGCCCTGACAAAGTTTCTTCCAATAAAGTCAACGTTCCTTCCTTCCAAACCCGCATCCCCTTCGGGACTTCTCCTATTTCGCTAAGCGCTTTATCAACAGCCTTATTCGCTGTGCCTAAATCAGTATGATGAAGGTCTGCCAAAATCGTAACATAACGATTCGGTCCTCTACGATTCACCTGTCCCGCTACAGTACTATGCGTAATAGTAGCCACATCCTCCAATATCGGATAGCTCTGGCCTTTTTTCAAAGGTATAGCACGCACATCTTCAACAGCTTGTATTAAATTTTCGGGAACCTGAACCTGAACCTGAAATACCAGTCCAGATTTTGGATCCACCCAAAGATTTTTATCCGTAAATCGAGTAGAAGATGTAGTCGCTGAAATATTACGCGACACTTCTTGAACGGTTAGACCATACTGTGCAAGACGCTTACGATCCAGCTTAATATCAATAACCGGATAATGCAAAGGCTCTGCAATCTGTACATCTCTCAAAAAATCGTAACTAGACAGTTTAGACACCAGCTTTTTAGCATAAGATTCGGCCGCCATAAGCTGTGGCGCACTGACCTTCACTTCCACCGGAGTCATTGATCCCTGACCGATAATCTTATCCATCAACTCCATTGGTTCGAAGTTGATCTTCACTGAAGGAAAATCCGCGCTAATCCGTTCCCGGATCTGTTCTTTCAATACATCATTCTTTAGACCGATTTTCTTTTTATCCAGAGATAATTGCAGTACTCCTTCTCCTGTCGTGCTATTAAAAAGGAAAATAGGGTTAATAGGATTTGCAGAAGGGTGCATACCGACAAAAGCAGAACTTATCTTCACACTATTCTCAGGCAACATTGCGGTTATAGATTCTCCGATTTTTCGAACGGTCTCTTCGGTATGTTCCAAACGTGTGCCTTCAGGAAGCCGTATACGCAACTGGAAATCGCCACCTTCAGAACGAGGCAGAATATCCGTACCTAACAAGGAGAACATCATAAATATGGCAGCAAAACTTACGACCAGATAACCTATTGTAGGCACCATTGAACGTCGGACCAGACGACGGACCAAATAGGCATACTTCACATTCACTCGCTCCATAAATGACCGCTTCCGACGAACGAACTGTCCATGCACTTTAGATTTCATAATCCAATTGGCCATGATAGGTACAAAAGTCTGCGAAGCAATAAAAGAAGCGATCATCGCAAACGCAACCGCTAGCGACAACGGCATAAACATATCTCGGGGGATACCACTCATCATAAATGCCGGAGTAAGCACTGCTAGAATACTTAATAGAATAAGTAACTTAGGCGCAGAAATTTCTAAAAGAGCATCCAAAATTGCCCGGGCCTTCGATTTTCCCAATTCCATATGTTGGTGAATATTTTCGATCGTAACCGTAGCCTCGTCGACCAAAATTCCAATCGAAAGTGCCAGACCACTCAACGTCATAATATTAACACTCTGCCCAAAGAAATAGAGCGTTATCACAGCGGTAATAATAGCAATAGGAATTGTCAAAACGACAATTAACGCACCACGCACATCGCCTAGAAAAAGAAAAACCATTAGCCCTGTCAGGAGAGCGCCTAGAGCGCCCTCAAAAATCAGGTTAGATAACGAACGGGAGATATACACCGACTGGTCAAAAGCATAACTAATCTTAACCCCTTCAGGCAATAAATTCTCCAACATGGGCAACGATTTCTTAAGGTTATCTACTGCCGTCAACGTCGATGCATCTGGCTTCTTGATAATTGGAAGATAAACAGATCGCTTACCATTGATTAGGGCATAACCTACAGTTTGGTCTGCCGCATCCAGCACGGTAGCCACATCGCCCACCAACAATGTCCGATCAGCAATAGTCTTGATAGGAGTTTGAAGGAACTCATCAACACCATCCGCAATAGAATTGACTGGTGCCATAAGATTTTTGTCTCCCAATCTCACATTACCTGCCGGCGAGGGAACCGAGTTTTTAGTAATGGCCAATGTGACCTCTTCTGGGCTCAAGCCTGCGGCCTTCATCTTTTGGGGATCAATATTCACGACCAAACTACGCATATTACCTCCAAATGGAGCTGGAGCTGTAATACCGGGTATATTGACAAACATAGGCCTTACTTTAGTAATCGCCATGGTCTGAAGTTCCGTCACGGAGTGCTTTTCACTATCAAAAACCAATTGTCCTACGGGAAGAGAGCTCCCATCAAAACGGACCACCATAGGTGGCACGGCACCGGGTGGCAAAAAACCCATGGCACGCGACACCTGCATACTCAGCTCGGCCGAAGCCTGGGACATATCCGTACCAGGATAAAAAGTCAATTTCATTAGCGAAAGACCTTGGATACTTTTAAAATCCAATTCCTTAACACCATTGACAAAAAGTAAAACCTTCTGAAACTCGTTCGCCATAAAACCGTCCATATAGGCAGGCGAAAGCCCCCCATAGGGCATCGCTATATACATAGCAGGCGACTCAATCTCTGGAAAGATATCCACCTTAATCTTTTGAATGACCGGCCACGAAAAATAAGCAATCGCTATGATAACCATAATGAATGCAATAGGCTTCCGAAGCGCTGTTCTAATAATATTCATATGTAAATAATTTGTCTTTTAACGGTCATATGGAATATCCAAAGTATTTTCATTCGTCTTTGTGTAGCCAGCACTACTGGATATTTCATATGTGTATTACGATTTAAAAATGTTGGATAACGGGGTTAATATTCGCCCCCAGAAAAGCACGCTTTAAGACAATATTCCAATAGTTATAATACTGCAATAGATTTTGCTTCTCATTCTGAAGTAAGATAGCTTGAACCTGTAAAAGTTCGGCCAAATTAATAAGCCCACCTTCATAGCGTACCTTATACATCTCATAAGCCTCAGAAGCTTGTTGTTTACTACGATCCGACTCCACCAAACCGGCAGCAGTCTGCCGCTCCTGAGTCGACAGATCCAGTAAACGCTGCTCCAATTCATTATCCAACAATCGGTATTCCTCCTCGACTTTGCTCCGCTTGGCTTCGAAAATCTTACGATTAGACTTAGCCGTAAATAGCTGTTGTAAATTCCAGTTCATCCCTACGCCAACAAAATAATTATGGGCATAGTTCTGAAACATATCTCCATAATTATTGGAGGCCACACCTGATGACGAGACTCCCGAACTCCGGCTAGAAAGAGCACCTATCCCCACAATTTGAGGCAATACTTGTTTGCTGGATTTCTTGACCAATTGGTCTAGTTTTTCCGTTTCAGTCTTCTTGATTTCTAATAAGGGTTGGAGTACATCTCCCCCTGTTTCCGCTTTCAACAAAACAAAAAAACGGGCCACAGACTGAGCTGCTGGATTGACTGCTCCTCCCACAAATTCCGAAAGCGCATAGACACCACCTTTCAACTGTCCTGAAACATGAGATAGCTCGGACTGCACATTATTCAACGAAGAAGATACCAAAAGCGTATCGGCACTGGGTACAATACCACTGATCGCCAGATCCCGAGTGAGTTCCAAAATATCCTGATACCTCTTCAGGTGCTCATGATACCAATCCGAAAGAATCTGGTAATACAGGTAATTTATATAGCGTTGAGAAAGTTCATTCTGTACCAATAGCGTATATTGATTTGCTTCCCAGGTAGACTGTTTTATCGCTGTAGACCCTAGAGCTTTGTCTAGATTTTTCCGTCCAAAATTGACCAAATCCCAATTTACACTACTTGTCGCATATTGATTGAATGTATTCGAAGAACCACCAGAGGTATTTGAGCCACTGATATTAAAAATGCCCGGCATAGGATAAAAGGCTCCCGAAACATTGTTCAACGAGCTTAATCCCTGTTGGTACTGGAGCCATACCTGTGGTTTATAACGCTCCAATGAAGACGCACTATCCAACCGGGAAATACCGATCTCCTGGTCTTTTATAGAAAATCCTTTATAATTTGCCTTTGTCTGCTGCCAATAGTCCTCGAGTACTTGACCATGCACATTATTAGTGATAAGTCCTGTCCCAATGACGAGCAAACAAGCACATAACTTGTTGATCATCGATTAAAATTTATAGTAAAAAAACAATTAAAATAAAGAGCCCATGAGCTTAACTTTAACAGCGTTTTAATCCTATAAATTGAACCGTCTTATAAAAAGGAATAGATTATTAGAACCCGAATAATGGTTCCTTGGCAGGTGCACCCTTGAAGAATTTTGGGAAACACCTAAAAATAAAAAACACAAGAAAGCCAACAACAATACCGAAGGAGAAAAATCGATATCAGAAGAGCCTACTTTTACTACGTTTTCTTTAGTCTCCAGTACACAAGGAACCTCCGAAGAAGTGACTATTTTAGATTGTTTGATTGTCAATCCAGAAGATGTCTGTGATGCCGAGCTATGTTTAATAGATGCCTTTATAGGGCAAGAAGTCAGAATAAAGACCATAAAAATACCCAATATTCGCATAACACATGCAAATGAGCTACTTTTTATGGTGTATAGATTATTCATTAATACAAATATAGACTATTCCTCCTCAGAATAAAATAGATGTAACGCCTATTTTACCTTTTCCAGGTCCCATTCGACATACTAGAAGTATCCTACCCAATAAGATATTGACAGCATTAACTTTCAAAACTTTCCATTTTGTCATCTATACCACTAAAAAAATATCTTTTTGAAAAAACGGCTTATGCAATCGATTGTTTAGAAGTAATTATTTACTTTTGTTGTCCTATTAACAGATTAAACTTGATACTATGTGTGGAATTGTCGGCTATGTAGGCCATCGACAAGCATACCCTTATTTAATAGAGGGATTGCGCAAACTAGAATACCGCGGATACGATAGCGCAGGAATAGCGCTCCATTCTCAACAACAATTGCTAATAACCAAGACAGCTGGTAAGGTAGCTGCATTAGAAGAGTTGACAAAATCATCGGACCTTTCGGCCAATACGGGAATCGGACATACAAGATGGGCCACGCACGGTGTCCCCTCCGATCAGAATGCCCATCCCCACCGTTCACAAAATGGAAAATTAGCATTGGTACACAACGGCATCATCGAGAACTATGCGACCATAAAAGAAGAACTGCTAAAAAAAGGCTATACCTTCAAAAGTGATACAGATTCCGAAGTGTTGCTCAATTTCATTGAAGACATCAAAACAAATAATACCTGTACACTCGAAGAAGCAATACGTATTGCCTTAAAACGTATTACCGGAGCTTATGTCATTCTTGTACTAGACGAAGATAGCCCAGACACTATTATAGCAGCAAGAAAAGGCAGCCCTCTCGTCATCGGAATCGGCAATGGAGAACATTTCTTGGGTTCCGATGCCTCTCCTATGTTGGGGCACACCAGAGAAGTCGTCTATATCAATGACTACGAACTGGCCATTATAAAACCCGATGAACTAATATTAAAAAACTTAGGCAACGATACCGTAACACCCTTCGTACAAAAATTGGACATGGAATTGGCCAGTATAGAGAAAGCAGGCTACCCGCACTTCATGTTGAAGGAAATATTTGAGCAACCCAAAGCGATTCAGGATTGCTTAAGAGGACGACTGGACAGCACTACCCATCAGATTACCTTAAGTGGCTTAGAAAAAGTAAAAAATAAACTTCTTGCTGCACAGCGCATCATTATTGTCGCCTGTGGTACCAGCTGGCATGCTGCCCTTCTAGCGGAATATTGGATAGAAGAACTATGTCGTGTCCCTGTTGAAGTAGAATACGCTTCTGAGTTCAGATACAGAAACCCCATAGTAGGCCAAGATGACCTAATCATAGCCATATCACAAAGTGGAGAAACTGCAGATACACTCGTAGCACTTGAAAATGCAAAACTACACGGCGCCACGATATTCGGCATCGTCAATGTTGTTGGATCATCTATTGCACGGCTATCTGATTCCGGTATATATACGCATGCTGGACCAGAAATAGGGGTAGCCAGTACAAAAGCTTTTACAACCCAACTTGCTGCGCTTTTACTATTCGCGATCAAACTCGCGCAGTACAAACAGACAATAGATACGCCTACAAGCGATACCCTCATCAACGAACTACATGCCGTACCGGATAAGGTACAGGAGATACTAAACACCCAACTCGAAAAGATAAAGCGTATCGCACATAAATATGTGGACGCAAAAGACTTTCTATACCTGGGTCGCGGCTATAACTTTCCAATAGCATTGGAAGGCGCACTAAAACTCAAAGAAATCTCTTACATCCATGCCGAAGGCTATCCGGCTGCCGAAATGAAACATGGACCGATTGCATTAGTCGACGAAAACCTACCTGTGTTATTCATTGCTACAAAAGATAAAATACAGGAAAAGATAATCAGCAATATGCAAGAGATTAAAGCCCGTTCGGGACAACTCATTGCGCTGCTGTCAACGGATGATACTTTAGTTTCTTCTATGGCCGACGACAGTATAGAAATACCCGAAGCACACGAAATCATAGCACCTATACTATCCACTATCCCGCTACAATTATTGGCCTACTATATAGGTATTGACAGAGGCTGTGATGTAGACAAACCTAGAAATCTAGCTAAATCAGTAACGGTAGAATAAAACGATGACATTCATTTCAAAAGAACCGCTACACAACTTGGGGTATGGTTTTATACCTGAAAAAGAGGTATCACACCCAACAAACGAGTACGATATACGTAACCAGCAGTTAGGAACAGACAACGAATTCAGGGAACTGACGTCCCAAGAAATACAACAGCTGATCAACCAACTCAATTACAGCTCGGACTGGTCAAAGGTACGGGTTAGTGACCCCTTCTTTCCAGAACAGATTCAGCATTCCAAATTTTATGGATTAGTGAGACTAGGTCCTATGGAACAGACTTACCTCTCCTATAGAGATTTACGCCTTCCAACAGGGATCTACAGCTCGACGATAGTGAGCTCCGATATCGGAGCATGTTGCGCTATACATCATGTACGTTATATGGCGCATTTCATTATTGGAGAACAGGTTATACTCTCCAACATCAATGAAATGGAAACCAGTAATAACGCTAAATTTGGAAATGGTATCCTCAAAGAAGGAGAATCTCCAGACAAAAGGATTTGGATGGAACTATGTAATGAAAATGGGGGGCGATCCGTCGTCCCCTTCGATGGTATGCAGGCTGCTGATGTCTACCTATGGTCACGCCATCGCGAAGATAGCATATTCCAAAACCGCTTGTTAGAAATAACGGACAGACACTTTTCCGTACAACGAGGACACTATAGCACCATAGCTGACAATGTGGTATTGAAGAACTCAAATACCATCAAAGACGTCAAAATTGGTTCTTATGCATACATAAAAGGAGTAAACAAACTAAAAAATGTAACCGTAAACTCAAGCAAAGAAGCGTTTACACAAATTGGAGAAGGATGTGAGATCGTAAATGGAATAATTGGTTACGGCTGTCGTGTTTTTTACGGAGTCAAAGCAGTTAGGTTTATACTATCGTCACATTCCCAACTAAAATATGGAGCCAGACTGATCAATTCTTTTTTAGGTGACAACTCAACCATATCCTGTTGTGAAGTACTCAACTCACTACTGTTCCCTTCTCACGAGCAGCACCACAATAACTCCTTCCTCTGTGCAGCATTGATAAAAGGACAAAGCAATATGGCTGCGGGAGCCACAATCGGTTCCAATCATAATTCAAGAGCTGCAGATGGTGAAATAATAGCTGGAAGAGGCTTTTGGCCTGGTCTATGTGTCAGCATCAAACACAACTCAAAATTTGCATCTTACACCTTACTCGTAAAAGGCGACTTTCTACATGAACTCGATATCAGAATACCGTTCTCTCTTGTCAGCAATGAAGCCGATAAAAACCGATTACTGATAGTTCCTGGATACTGGTTTCTATACAACATGTATGCGCTAATGCGTAATACAACCAAATTCAACGACCGCGACAAACGAACACTCAAAAATCAATATCTTGAGTACGATGTTCTAGCTCCAGACACGGTCAACGAAATGTTTAGCGCACTACACGAGATAGAAATAGCGGTAGGCAAGACCTGGGCAGATACAGCACTTGAGACCACCCCACAGCTACTTGGGCGAAAACTCCTGATGGATACCGGCTTTGATCTAAACAAACGCGAGATATACCTCACAGACACCGAATTCTCTAATCGTAAAGTCGTACTAGTGAAAGCGAGAGAGTGTTATCAAACATTCAAACGTATGATTCATTATTACGGAGCAGTACACTTAGCAGATTGTCTTGAAAAAGGCACATGTGGTACTCCAGAGTCAGGCATTTCGCCTAAGGAAAGAGAGCAATTTGATAATATAGGCGGTCAACTGATTCCCCAACAACATATCACAACCCTCATCCAGGACATTAAGACCGAAAAAGTCAACTCTTGGAATCAGGTACACCAACGGTATCACATTTGGAGTAAACTATACCCACAAAGTAAAACCGATCACGCTTTAGCCTCTTTAGCAGAGATTACACAAACATCACCCACAGACTGGGATATAGATTTTATCAAGCATGTATTAGCACAGAGCCTCGACACAAAAAAATGGATTTATAGCGAAATCAAAAAATCAAGAGGAAAAGACTATGAAAACCCTTTTAGAATGCTGACCTATAACTCCAAAGAAGAAATGGAAAAAGTAGTCGGAAAATTGGAGGAAAATAGTTTCTTGATTAAGCAACAGGAAGAGTTCAATCGCTACGAAGAAAAAATTATTAAAATAACAACAAAATAAATATCGTACCTTAGTCTTATCATAAATTAAGCTCACGATGTTAAATACAAGTACAGGCCATATCAAAGTTGGAAGCCCCCAAGATGCTGCAGCACCATATGGCTTGTACACGACTTATGTCACCCCAAGTAGCAAAGAATTAAAGGGATCGGTCTTGGTCCTTCACGGGATGCAGGAACATAGTGGCAGGTATATACAATTTGCAGAATACCTCGCTGCTGTTGGATTCGCTGTACTGCTTTATGATCATATAGGTCATGGCAATACCGCGATTGATGATACCGCACAAGGTTACTTTCAAAAAGAAAGGCCTCAAGAAAGACTAATTAACGATGCCATAGCGCTACATCGCCACTTAAAGGATAAACACCCTGACCATCCCCATTTTATCATCGGACATTCCATGGGTTCCTTTATTACCCGATGTGTATTACAACGAGTAGGAAACGAGTTCGATGGAAGCGTATGGATAGGTACCGGAGCCAAGACTCCAGGAGCGGAGGCTTTTAAGGTGCTCCTAGCCTTACTCCAGAAAATAAACCCTAAAAAACGGAGCAAACTGATCAATGGTATCTTCAGTAAGATGAACAATACCAAGTTTCGGCATGAACCAGACTTTGACGACAGCAGCTGGCTAAGCCTGAGCAAGACAAATAGAGAGCGCTTTAAACAAGATCCGCTTTGTGGCATTCCTTTTACCAACAATGCCTTCCACACGTTACTGACTTTACTATTATTAGCAACAAAAAAAGGATGGCAAAACACCATCCCGAAAAGCCTTCCAATTCTCTTGATAAGTGGTCAAGACGACCCTATTGGTGATTTTGCTAAGGGAATAAAAAAAACAGAAAAACAACTTAAGGAAAATGGCTTCCGAGACGTAAGTGTTATCACCTATCCAGCGAAAAGACATGAAATCCTTCAGGAAGAAAATAACATGGAAGTTTTTTCGGCTATAGCACAATGGTTACTTTCCCATGCCAGATGACGCAATGTCCAATAACTTCTCAAAAGCTTGGCGTTGCGCCCCACCCCGAAAATACACCTCACCACAATACACATACCCCAACTTATCAAACACCCGCAACATTCCCACATTATCAAAATTGGTATCTACTTTAATACTTAAGCGTTCCTGAGATAAACTTATCTTCTCAGCCTCCTGCATCATCCAGGTTCCTAATCCCTTTATAACATCGCTCTGTGAAACAGCTAGTCGATGTATCACTGTATAAGGCCGATCCGTAAGCCATTTAACCGTTAGAGCCTCATAGGCCGGTTCAACAGCACCGATTACAGCAATATAGGCCACAATCCTCCCTCCTATACGCTCAGCCACAAATCCATATCCCTTTTCAACATCTTCCACGATGACCTCACGGTTAGGATAACCATCCTGCCACTGGTCTGACCCATCATTACGACGTTTTACTATCGCCTCAGCGACTACATCCCAGACTGCATCTACATCGGCAGCCGTAGCCTTACGAAAACTAATATCCGACAACATACGTTTATATACTTAAGCTTTTTCAGCCTTTTTAACCTTATTAATTTTAAATTGTAAAAGTATTATGGAAGCTATTAAAGAAATACCACCAATCCATACCAGTCCCCATACAGGTTCCTTTATAAGATCCGCAGTTCCCTGTTCGATAATCATGGTTCTAAAAATCTGAAGGTAGTGCGTGAGTGGGATCAATTTAGATAACCAGACGATCCAATCCGGCATCTGACTCAACGGCCAGGTAAAACCACTCAGTATAAATGACGGAGTAGCGATAACCATCAATATCTCCGTAGCCTTCAACTGACTCGGAATAGCGATACTGACCAGTATACCCAAGAAAGCAACAGAAAGCAAGAACAGAAAAGAAGCCCCGAAAAACGCAAACCCTTCAACATGCAAAGGCATCCTATAAAACACAGAATAACCGTAGTACAAACCATAGATCAAAAAGGACATCAGTACATAAGGAGTAATCTTCACCAGAATCAAAACAAAAACATTCGAACTCTTACCGACAAGCTCGCGGAAAGTATTGTTTTCAAATTCAGATGCGAAGCTCAGCGCCAACCCCAACATCATTACCTGCTGCAATACAGTAAGCAAAACACCTGGCAGCATAAAGTATAGATAATTACCGCTGCGTATGTTCTGCTTAACAATAGTCGTCTTAAACGGTTCATATTGCTGCTCCGCAACATAAGCTGGTACCCCTTTCTTCTCTTGGGATTTGATTTGTATCCCCGCCTTCATGGTTCCTGCACACACATTGACCGCCATCATGGCATAGTTTGATGTCAACGTATTAGAAGCATTAACAAATAAAGTCAACTCGGTGCTGCGATTATAATTGACATCAGAAGAAAAATTCTTCGGAATATGAACAACAACAGTTGCCTCCTTTTCTAAAGCAGCCTCTTTAGCACCAAAGGGATCCGCCATTAGCTCAGCAACATAAATGACCTCATTCTCATTGAACATATCAATAAGTTGCCTGGACAAAGGGCTGCGGTCCTCATCCACCACTATGATTGGCAAATGCGTCACCTTACCTTTTTTATATACCCCTCCTACAAGAACACCATACATAACAGGGGCTCCTAAAAAAAGAATGAGCAATACCTTATTCTGATAGAACAAAGCAAACTCTCTCTTAATCAAACTCCAAAAGTTACCCATAATTACTTCTCGTCTTTAACGATAAATGTCGCTTTAGTTAACAATTCCTTATCATCCGCAGCACTTGTAGGACGTAAACGAACCTCAAACAATGTTTCTTGTTGTTCAAAGTCAGGATAAGCTGTACTAATACTGGCATAGTTACTCAATGACTTGATTGTCTCTACCTGAGCACTCAAGGTTTTATTATCTAAGTAAGGAATTGCCAGTGTTTTTATAGCTCCTTTTTGAAAGTCTTTGATACGGCTTTCTGGAATCGTAACTCTAAAATAAGCTCCATCCGATACATACCCTGAAGCTAGGCTATACCCAGCCAAAGCCAACTCACCGACTTTGAGGTTGATTGTTTCGATTGACATGTCCTGAGGAGCGATTACATAACGCTCCTTTGCAGCGACATTGACTTCCGAAACTGCTCCTATCGCCCGTTCCTTTTGCCCCAGCGCCATTTTTTGTTGTTCGATACGAGCACCATTTTTCACATCGGCCAACTCCGCTTGAGCTGCCAGATATTGATTTTTTGCCCCTTGGTATTTGGCATAGATTTCGTCATACTTCTGCTGCGCAACCAAGGAATCCCGAAGCAAATTTTTCATCCGATCAAGGGACTTTTGTGCAAAATCATATTGTTCCTTCAATCCCGCCACCTTAGCATTAAGTTGGGTCAACTGACCATCGGTAGCACCCTTTACCGCCATGTCATATTGTGCCTGTGCCGCCTCGAGAGCTCCCTGCGCTTGAACCGATTTTGCATCTACTTCAGGCAACTCCAAAATAATCAATGTATCACCTTTATGAACCAACTGCCCCTCCTCAACTAAAATCTGATGAATCTTACCTGGTATCTTTGTAGTCACAGAGATCTGATCCCGTTCGATTTTACCTTCTAGAGATTTTTGTTGCTTCCCGTCCTTGTTTGAACATCCTTGTACTAATAACGCGACGAAAGCTATATAAAACGTATTTTTCATTGTTAATAATTATTTATAACGATGCAGACTATAGTATTAACAGATTGCTCTTCTTTTTCTAAACCGCAATAAGACTGTATCATCTTTTTTTTTTCTATTCTATCTATATATTCCCAATGCCCATCTTAAAAATATGGGGCGAAAAATCCATAACCTATCTTGTAATGGTATCGTAAAGATTTCCATTGGCCTTAAGCAGTTCCGTAACCGCATTACGCTGATTCAGAATCTGACTATAATAACTTAAAGACTGCTTATAAAATTCATTCTCCGCTTCTAAGCGCTCGGTGACATCACTCAATCCCTCTTCAAACTGACGCGAAGCCAAATGCAGGTTATTTTTTGCAATAGCTACCTGTTGTTGATTTACACCTATTTTCTTAAGACCCAACTCATAGTCAGCGCGGGTTTTACGTTGTAATAAGCTTAGTTTTTCGCGGGTGTCTTCCAATTTGTTTTCATTGATCTGAATATCAAGCTTAGCCCGTTCGATAGCACTTTTGTGCGTCTTGCCCTCAAAAACATTCCATTTCATACCTATTCCTACAGCGTAGTTTGGAGCTAACTGCAAATGGTTCGTCTTCATTTTAACATCGCCCACCTGTCCAACATCCTTCAATGTAAAACGAGAATCAAAAGCATTCAGATAAGAAACACTACCAAAAGCAAAGACTAATGGCAACTTCCCGCCCTTTTCCTTCTGTAGTGCATAATCATAAGCTTTCTGTGATGCCTCAAGAGCCTGTAACTCCTTACGGTTCATCACTGTAGCTTCATCCAAAGCAAGAATAATCTCCGACAATGGATAGACAACAGACTCTAAATCAACCTTATCCAGACCGGTCAGTTCTTGCAATTTGTAGTACAACAACTCCCGATTACTTTCCACTTCCGCTTTTTTATTTTCCAACTCCAACATCGCTAACTTCAGCTTATCCCGATCATAAGGAATCGCTAACCCATTATCTATAGCCTTCACCACCTTCTGATGCTCTTTATTCAACCGCTTCTCCGAATCAGCAATAAGTACATCTACTTCACGTAATAACATCAGTTGATCAAAAGAAAATAATACCTCTTGAGCAATTTGATCACGTCCAGCCTCCTGCATTAACGACTGAGCTCTGAATTTCTGTTCTAAAGCCTTCTGTCCGTTCGTAATCTGTAAACCACTAAAAATAACCTGCTTAGCGGTCACACCTGCTAATGCAATCTGTGTAGATAGGTTAGACCTTTGCGATCCTTCAAACAGATTAATACCAGTAATAGGAAGATGATGTGTTGGCAAATCCAAATCAACACTACTGTTTAGATAGCCATAACCGCCGTGCAGGGATACTGTTGGAAGAAACTTCCCCTTTACTTCTTCCCGCTCTAAAGCTACTTTTTGGTTTTCCAAATAAGCATTTTGCATCCCCTTATTATGTCTTACAGCCTGCTCGACAGGTGCCCTAAAACTGGTCAACTGTTCTTGTGCCAATAAACTCCCAGAGATACTGCTTCCCAAAGAAAAGAGAAGAAAAATACAACAATACCTATATTTCATACCAAATTAATTTCATACCATTTTTATAAACAAGACAAAACTACGCCTAAATTGTTAGTAAAAATTTAAGATATCTTAAAAAAATCACTTCAACCCGCGTATAACTGAAAGAGTTTGCTGTGAAACACCTAGAAAAGAAGCTATATGCCCAAGCGTGGCCTTTTGAAACAGGGCTGGGTTTTCAGCAATCAGTGACTGATAACGCTCACTCGCCGTTTCAAACTGCATATTGTAAAAGCGCTTAGAAAAATTTATCAAAGAATCCAGGAGAATCCGCTGTATGATATGGTTCATCGTAATATCCGTAGCTGCCAGCTCTTGTATCGCCGAAAACGGGACCCGCGTAATACGGGTATCACTAAGCGCCTGAAAACCAAATACCGAAGGCTTGTCATAATAAAGGCTCTCTATCCCGGTACCAAAAGTATCAGGGCCAAAAAAATAATGGGTTACATCCTTCTTACCTTTATTATAATAAATCCGTGTAAAACCGCTCACCACAAAATAAACATGCTTCAAATAACTACCTGGAGAAAACACAATAGCTCCCTTATCATATTGTTTGGTTTCTGAAATAGTGGTAAATACAAATTCAATCTCATCATTTATAGGATATAGACTCTTTAAATAGTCAATAATTCTCATAGTTCGTCTTTAAATATAGCCATTGGCCAATTAGACTTGAATATATCCATTTTAACACCACATATCCAAACTCATTCAAAAAGTATTTAAAAAAACTGATGGATATAGAAAATCAATCTAACATTTTTTAAAACCTCTTGATAATAAAAAGAAAAATATTCATATCTTTGCACTTCCGTAAGTACGGAAACTTTAAATTAACATAATTATTTAAAAAAATGCAACAGTACGAATCTGTAATCATTCTTACCCCGTTGCTTTCAGAAGATGCTGCGAAAGAAGTAATCGCAAAATTCAAAAGCATCCTTACAGAAGGCGGAGCCGAAATTATCGCTGAAGATAATTGGGGTTTGAAAAAATTAGCGTATCCAATCCAGAAAAAAACAACTGGATTTTATCACTTAACTGAATTCAAGGCTCCAGGTGAATTAATTAAAAAATTAGAGCTTGAATACAAGCGCGATGAGCGTGTGATGCGCTTCTTAACTATCGCTCTAGATAAGCACGCAGTTGCTTATAGCGAGAAAAAACGCAGCGGTGCATTCAACAAGAAAGCTGAAACTAAAACTGAGGAGGTAGCAAACTAATGTCAAAAGAAAACATCCAATACGTGACAGCTCCTAAAGTAGAGGACAACCGTAAAAAATACTGTCGTTTCAAGAAAAACGGTATTAAGTACATCGACTACAAAGACGCAAACTTCTTAATGAAATTTGTTAATGATCAAGGTAAAATATTACCTCGTCGTCTTACTGGTACATCATTGAAATTCCAACGTAAAGTAGCTCAAGCCGTGAAACGTGCGCGTATCATCGGATTAATGCCTTACGTAGCTGATTCATTAAAATAAGGAGGATACGATAAATGGAAATTATATTAAAACAAGATGTTAAACACCTTGGTGAAAAAGACGATATCGTAGTAGTAAAACCTGGTTTCGGACGCAACTACTTAATTCCTCAAGGATTTGCTATTTTGGCAACAACATCAGCAAAGAAAGTATTGGCTGAGAACATCAAACAAGCTCAGTTCAAACAAGAGAAAATCAAGAAAGATGCAACAGAATTAGCAACTAAATTAGAAAACGTTAAGCTTTCTATCGGTGCTAAAGCTGGTGAAACAGGAAAAATCTTTGGTAAAGTAAACAGCATTCAAATTGCAGACGCATTGAAAGCACAAGGTTACGAAGTAGATCGCCGCCGTATTACTTTCGAAGTAGAGCCTAAAACATTAGGTGAGTACGTAGCTAACTTAAACTTACACAAAGAAGTTAAAGTTCAAGTTCCTTTCGAAGTAATCGCTGAGTAATCAGTACACGATTAAAATATTGAGGAGATAATGAAAATTATCTCCTCTTTTTTTATACCCCAACTCCTTCAAACTAGGCCAAACATACTATACCGAGGGCCTCAAACCCAAGCAAAAGCTAGTAGATAAAGAAAGTTTTACCTATTTTTGGTCAAAACAAAAGAAGTATCTGATATGAGGCCAAAAACGATCATTATTGCAATCCTACTCGCAATCGTTGTCATTATACTATTTAATAATAAAGAAGAAAGTACCTTTTGGTTTTTTGGAGAGATTAGAACCTCAAAACTTATTCTACTCGCAGTGTTTTATGTATTAGGTATGATTACGGGGGGAATCCTTTTTAGACGTCGTAAAAAACACCCAAAAGAATACGCGGTGACCAACCCAAATACACCTACAATAGCCACTACAGATACAGATACCCCGACTTCATCACCATATGCGCCAACAGCATTATCAGATGAAGACCGTGAATTTATTAGAAGAGACTAAATAATATGCAGGAACTCGCTTTACTATTTGATATGGATGGAGTAATAGCCCATACAAACCCATACCATTCGAAAGCCTTTGAGGCATTCTTTGATAAACACAACATCTCCTATAGCCTTCCAGAGTTTGAAGAACACATGTATGGAAAACACAACTCCTATATTATGTCTCACTTCTTCAAAAGACCGATTACAGGCGATGAACTTCTCCAGCTAGAAGAAGAGAAAGAAGCACTCTTCCGCCAAATATATGCTAATCATATACAGGACTTACCTGGATACATTCCTTTCTTAAATCAAGCCAAACAGCAAGGTATAAAAACAGGCGTAGCGACTTCAGCACCACGAGCCAATATGGATCTCATCATTGACGGCCTACATATACGCAATATGATGGAATCCTTTATGTCCAGTGAAAATGTGATAAAGCACAAACCCGACCCCGAGGTTTATCTTAAATCTGCAGCAAACCTCAATATTCCGACCGACCGATGTATCGTATTTGAAGATTCCTTCTCTGGAATTTCAGCAGCTATTAATGCCAATATGAAGGTCGTTGGCGTTTTGAGTTCACACACTAAAAACGAACTTCCTCCTTGCGACTTATATATATCAGATTACTCCGAACTACAGCTTAATAGCGTTCTTAATCTTATTGATTAATTAAAAAACTACTTATCTTTGTCTGTGATGAATGTTCAAGATTTATTAGCGCGCGCGCTCCAATTTGACTTTCTTTCCAAGGAAGAAGGCATATACCTATATCATAATGCACCCACGACTCAATTAGCTCACGTAGCTAATCTACTTCGAAAAAAACAAGTACCACACGGCAAGGTGACTTGGCAAATTGATAGAAATGTAAATACAACCAACGTTTGTATAGCCAACTGCAAATTCTGTAATTTTTTCAGACGCCCAGGGCATGAAGACAGCTATATAACAGACATAGAAACCTATAAAGAAAAAATTGAAGAGACCTTCAAATACGGTGGAGATCAACTCCTGTTACAAGGAGGCCACCACCCTGACTTAGGAATAGCGTTCTATCAAAACCTTTTCAAACAGTTGAAGGAACTCTACCCTACACTCAAATTACATTCCTTAGGCCCTCCGGAAATAGCGCACATCGCCAAATTAGAGGGAATGTCACATATTGATGTACTCACCACGCTCAAAGAAGCAGGGTTAGACTCACTCCCTGGAGCTGGAGCAGAGATACTAAACGATCGCGTGAGAAGATTAATTTCGAAAGGAAAATGTGGCGGCCAAGAATGGCTTGATGTCATGCGTGCAGCGCACAAAATCAACCTGCCTACCTCCGCAACGATGATGTTTGGGCATATCGAAACCATCGAAGAACGCTTCGAACACCTCGTCTGGATTCGTGAAGTACAGAGTGAAAAGCCAATCGACCACCATGGTTTTATAGCTTTCATACCTTGGCCCTTCCAAGACGATGGCACATTGCTGAAAAGACTACGCGGCATCGCTAATAATGTGACTGGAGATGAGTACATACGTATGATTGCATTAAGTCGGATCATGCTTCCAAATATCAAGAATATTCAGGCATCCTGGCTTACAGTCGGAAAGCCGATTGCACAGATGTGCTTACATAGTGGGGCTAATGATTTTGGGTCTATCATGATAGAGGAGAATGTGGTTTCCGCTGCTGGGGCACCACACCGATTTACTTCAAAATCCATACAGGACGCCATAATAGAGGCTGGTTTTGAACCCCAACTGCGTACGCAAACCTATCAATTTAGAGAAATTCCGGAATCAATGGTTGAACAGGTCATAAATTACTGATAAAGTCTTAAAAATATACCGATGAAAGACATTATGCTTAATATTGAAGCATTGATTTTTGCTTCTGAAGAAGGAATTTCCGCTATCGAGATCAAGAACGTTCTGCAAGACGCGCTTCTAATCGAAATCAATAAGGATGAAGTACTATCCTTTCTTGACAAAATAAAATTAAAATATCAAGGTGAAGACTCCGTCTTTACCTTATCTCCCATCAACAACAAGTACCAGTTTCTGACAAAGGTAATTTATCATGATGCTATTAATCAATTACAAGCGCATCGGGATCGCAAGAAGCTAAGCCAGGCAGGACTAGAGACGCTCTCCATCATTGCCTATAGACAGCCGATTACCAAGCTCGAAGTTGAACAGATTCGAGGAGTAAACTGCGACTACTCCATACAACGTTTATTAGAAAAGGACCTTATAAAAATTGTAGGAAAAGCAGAAAGTATTGGAAAGCCTCTGCTTTATGCTACTAGTGATCAATTTATGAATCACTTCGGCATCAATTCCGTTAAAGACCTTCCTCAACTTAAGGATATTATCAACGAAGAAAATAGCATCGGCGAGATTATAGAATAAGGCAAAACCGAAACTACAAAACAACGCACTGATAATCAATCGTATATTTTTAAAAAAAAGTTTTAAGTTTTGATTTTCTTATCTAATTTTACGCTAGAATTAATAACAGAAAGAATTAGCTTACTATGATGAACGAGAGTGTCGAAAAGGTTGAAATTGACGAGGATTTAATCAATTTTAATGGTCCAGAGGACGATTCGGATGACTTTGATGATGATGATTTCGGATTAGAAATTGACTCTATAGGTGGGTTTGATGATTTTGATGATGAGGATGAAGATGATTTCTAAATCTCCGTTATAAAAATAGTCCACTTATACAGAAAAAGCGATTTTAAAAATCGCCTTTTCTATTTTTGGTGTAGCTGTTCGTATAAATCGATGACCTTCTTTTGCAAGTCTATGACCTCAATTTCTCGGAGTTGCAGCTTTCTACCTAATTCATTCATCTCGTCCATCCGGTCCTTATCGTCATCTGTATCTGAAGTAGACAACAATTGAACTAGTGACAAACCAAATAATTTAGAAATCTGGTTCAGACGAGACAAATTCACATCCGTTATACCAGTTTCAATTTTTGAAAAAGCAGGAATGGATATATCCAACCGCTTTGCAACATCCTCTTGGCTCCAGCCCTTCTGATGTCTTAATAATCTAATCTTCTTTCCTAAAGCATTCATTTGGTAAATGTTATGTTTTACCTCAAAAGTAAAAATAAATTGTTAAAATAAAAAGAAAATCAAAAACAGTTTAGTCTATTTTCGTTAAAAATTTATCTGCAAACTTGAGCATATTAATACCACTGTAATTACTTGAGCTCATGAACAACATGTTATAACCTTGGCTATCAAACACTTCCAAGAACCCATACAAATCAACAGGCTCTGTGATAACCAATAAATTCGGATGATTAAACACCTTGACGATTTTATCAACAATATTATCTAAAACTACATTTTTTTCTTTTATACTACTCTTATTGATAAAAACAATAGAGGTATCGGACTCCAGCATACTACTATCGTATTGCTCTAACTTCCCCCCTTCAATAACATCGTAAGGATTCAACTCGATAATTGTCAGCAACTTAAAATCAGAAAACTGTTCCTTTATGGCATGTATGCTAGATCTCAACTTAGTCGGGGTATGGGCAAAATCCTGATAGACCACACTTCCCTCAGCACTAGCCACAAACTCAAGGTAACGAATAGAACTCTTAAAGTCCTTTATTGCAGCATAAAACTCTTCTCTCTTTATACCCAACCATTCGCAAACCGTATATGCTCCCGCAATATTTGATAAATTTTGCTTACCTATAATCTGCAAAGGAATTTCCTCTTCACCGACCTGAAGATAAGTTACACCCTTATTAATCGTATAATTTGGCACCCTATAACCATGTCTATTGATCTTACAATCCTTAGTCTCCCCTACAATCTTCACGACATTATTATCTTCCTTATTATAGATCAACGTCCCTTTCGGAACGATCGTATCAATAAAGGTCTCAAACTGATGGAGATACTCCTCTTCAGTCATAAGCATCTTAAAATTATCCCATTGTATATTACTTATCAACGCAATATTAGGATGATAATAATGGAATTTGGAATGTAAATCAATCGATGAGGCATAGAACTCATCCCCCTCAATAAGCATTATAGGAGCACTCGACGTTAGCTTAATCAAAGAATCAAATCCCTCTAGCTTGGCCCCTACAAGGTAATCAAAGTCCCGATTTAAGTATTTTAGCACATGCATGACCATACTCGTTATCGTAGTCTTACCATATGTGCCGGCAATCACTACTCGAGTCTTATCAATACTATGTTCATACACGAACTCTGGAAATGAATAAATCTTAACACCTAACTCTTGTGCCTTGGCCAATTCGACATTGTCTGCCGAAGCGTGTTTACCCAAAATCACAGCATCGATATCAGATGTAATCCGGTCTCCATCCCAACCAATATTTGCCGGCAACAAACCAGCTTCTTGAAGTCGGGATTTGGAAGGTTCCACAATCTGATCGTCAGAACCCGTTACCTGATGCCCTAATTTGGCTAAACTTATAGCCAAATTATGCATCACACTACCTCCAATAGCTATAAAATGTATTCGCATGATTATCCTTTAACAAACTTCGCCGCACACCATTTATCCATTACCTTCATCTCTTGAAAAGAAAAACCTATAGACTCACATTTACTCTTTAAAATATCCAGGTCATCCCCTTCGTAAAAACCACTTAAATATAAGTCCCCTCCCACTTCCAACACACTAGCATAGGTATCCAATTGGTCTAACAAAATATTTCTATTAATGTTTGCCAATATCACATCAAACTCCCCACCTACAATTACATCTTTAGAGCCCAAACGGCTTTCTAAATTAGTGATATGGTTAAGCTGCTTATTCTCTTCTACGCTATCTACACAAATAGGGTCATAGTCCACGGCCACCAAAGAAGATGCTCCACGCTTAGCAGCGAGAATGGCAAGAATACCTGTACCACAGCCCATATCCAATACTCTTTTCCCCTCAAAATCGTTGGCCAAAATAAAAGAAAGCATCATCGAAGTAGTTTGATGATGCCCTGTACCGAAAGACATCTTAGGATCAATGACGATCTCATAATCATAAGTAGGCTTAGGCTGATGAAAAGTAGCCCGTACATAACAAGCATCATCAACCAAAATTGGATTAAAATTACTCTCCCAAAGGGTATTCCAATTCTGCTCTTCGATTTCGCTTACCGTATAATCCAGCTGATAACCCGACACCTGTACCAACAGCAAGGTTTCCAAAGCTTGGATATCCACATTCGAGCTAGGAATATAACCTACAAAACCATCTTCGTTATCCTCAAACGTATCAAAACCAATATCCCCAAGCTCTGCAATAAGCAAATCTTTCTGCCACTCCTCAATGTCGGCACTCACAAAATTAACAGCTGTATATTTCATTATTTTAGTTAAATACTTTCACAATTTCCAAGAAATCTCTTGACTTCAGAGAGGCACCACCAATCAGTCCTCCATCTATATCCTTTTGAGCAAACAATGTAGATGCATTAGATGGATTTGCACTTCCTCCATAAAGAATAGTAGTAGACTCCGCTGCCTCAGCACCATACTGTTTTGCAATAGTTTCACGAATAAAAGCATGCACCTCCTGTGCCTGCTCTGGCGATGCTGTCAATCCTGTTCCAATAGCCCAAACAGGCTCATAGGCAAGAACAACAGACGCAAAGTCATTCTGATCTAAATGGAAAACGCCAGCTTCCAACTGCGTCTTTATAACCTCAAAAAAGCGACCGGATTCACGCTCTTCCTTTGTCTCACCAATACAAAATATAGGTTTCAAACCGTGCTTCAACGCTGCATTCAACTTCTCTGCAAGTATTGCATCCGTCTCGCCAAAATAGGCTCTACGCTCCGAATGACCTAAGATAACATATTGAGCTCCTACTGACTTAACTTGGGATGCCGAGACTTCCCCTGTATAAGCACCTGACTCTGCTTGGTGAATATTCTGAGCACCGATATGAACGTTAGCGGCAGAAGCCCCCAATTTAGCAATAGAAGAAAGATGAATAAATGGACTACAAACCACAACTTCCTGATTTCCGATCACCTCATCCTTGACCATATTCACAATCTCCGAAAAAAGACTAACTCCTTCTTCGTAACCAAGATTCATTTTCCAATTTCCTGCTACAATGTTTTTACGCATGATAATATGTGTTTAGTGTTGATTAATTTTCATTATATGTTAGACCTCTTTTATAAATAAAAGAAAAAATACGTTCGTCCTCTTCCTTATACTGTTCTTGTTTCAAGACTGATTTACGTCGCATCATAGCAAGGAATTCCTCAAAAATATAGGAACTTTTTGCCTCATCCGTCAACCAACTGAAGTCTTCCACAAATTTGGGAATAAAATTTGAAATTGCAATCTGACATCCCACTCCAATCACCGTTCCTGTATTAATTTTTGAATTAATTCCTAACATTACCTGATCTCCCATTATCACTCCGCATTTTTGCATCCCTGTATCCCGCATTTTGCCTGTGGAATAATCATAAAGACGTACATTTTTCCAATCATTCCTCAGATTAGAGTTGCTGCTACCAGCTCCAATATTACACCCCTCTCCTAGCACAGCACACCCTAGATATCCCAAATGTCCCTTGGCAGAATTTCCCCAAATAACCGTATTATTGACTTCGCCGCACACTGTGCTAAACGGCCCAATGCTCACATTTGGATAAAGTACAGTTCCGCTTTTGACCCGACAGCCCGAGCCGATAGAAACTGGACCATACACCACCACTCCGGCCTCCAACACAGCTCCAGCCCCTACATGAATAGGCCCTTTACTTGAATCAAGAACACAGGCACCCACTATCGCTGATTCAGCAATATAAAACTCAGAACCAACAAAAGAACAACTAGAATAATTCAATGGAGAAGAAACACTACCACCGACATAAGGTAAATCAAAGACAATTTGTTCCGCATTGTGTCGATAAATATCCTCCGGATATTCCAACCGTCGATGCTCATAAGCAGAGACCACCGTCAGAGCTTCATCCAGTACTCTCCCCTCAAAGTGATCCAACGTAGATAAACGAACAGCAATCCAATCACCCGTGGCCGAAACCAGCTTTTGTCCGACTTCAAGCATGCCAAGCTCATAAACTAACTCCGTATTTGGCAAAATAGCACCATCGATAAGCAGAACATCTTTATCCGCGCAGACCGAAGCTGGAAACTTTTCCCGCAAATAGCCTGTTGTCAGGTAAGAGACCTCTACATTAAAAATCTGTCGCCATTTCTCATCCAAGGTAAATATACCTACACGCAGGTTACCCGTAGGACGCGTCGAAGTCAGGGGCATTAACCGCTCTCGAGAAGAACAATCATCAAATAATAAGATCGAAAAAGACATAGCCTAAAATACAAAAAATCCCGATAATGCACTTATCGGGATTCTGAACCATAATGAAGTATGGTAATTATTTCTTGTTGTAACGAGTACGGAATTTATCGATACGTCCTGCTGTATCAACCAATTTCATCTTACCAGTATAGAAAGGGTGCGATGTATGAGAAATCTCCAATTTAACCAATGGATACTCATTACCATCTTCCCAAGTGATTGTTTCTTTAGTATCTACACATGATTTAGTTACAAAAGCATAGTCATTTGACATGTCTTTAAAAACAACTAATCTGTAGTTTGATGGATGCAAATCTTTTTTCATTTTATCTTATGATTACTACTATATATTCAACAATTGAGGTGCAAAGATAATCTATTTAACATCAAAATGCAAAATATTATTTATCCACACCCTATTAATTATCCACCTATTAATAAAGCGAACCCTTAATAAGGGACAAAAGTAACAATATTTTAAAACATAAGAACATTATTAAATCTTTTTTTATCTACGTTTTTGCTATTTTTGCTCTTTAAACACAATCCTCCTTAAACAAAGTAACATATAGGTGTGATTGAGTTTTTCAGGGCCAAACGGCTCACATACATTTCTCAAAAAAAAGAACAAATGAGTATTGCATTATCCGAACAGGAATTACAGCGTAGACAAAATCTACAAGGCATTATTGACCTAGGTATTAACCCCTTCCCTGCCGATGAATTCAAGGTGAATGTTACTGCTGCTGACATATTGGAAAACTACGAGCGCGATAAGATCAACTATAAGCATATTTCGATCGCTGGCCGTATTATGAGCCGCCGCATTATGGGAAATGCATCTTTCATCGAACTGCAAGACACTACTGGACGCATCCAGGTATATGTAAAAAGAGATGACCTTTGCCCTGGAGAAGACAAATCCTTATACAATACACTATTTAAAAAACTTTTAGACATTGGTGATATCATCGGTATCGAAGGCTTTGTATTCACAACACAAAGTGGTGAAATATCTGTACATGCAGAGAAACTAACTGTACTCACCAAATCTTTACGTCCTCTTCCTGTAGTAAAAGAAGCCGAAGGCAAAACTTTTGATGCTTTTACCGATCCAGAACAACGCTACAGAATGCGTTATGTAGATTTGATCGTAAACGCACAGAACAAAGATATATTTGTCAAACGTACGAAGCTTTTTAACGCCATGCGTCAATTTTTCAACGATGCCGGCTATATGGAAGTAGAAACTCCCGTATTACAAGCTATCCCGGGAGGAGCAGCAGCAAGACCTTTCATCACACATCACAATGCTCTAGATATTCCATTATATCTACGTATTGCCAATGAATTGTACTTAAAGCGTCTAATTGTTGGTGGATTTGATGGAGTATACGAGTTTTCCAAAAACTTCAGAAACGAAGGAATGGACCGTACGCACAATCCAGAATTCACCGCGATGGAAATATATGTAGCCTACAAAGACTACAATTGGATGATGGATTTCACGGAAAGACTTTTAGAACATTGCGCTCAACAGGTCAATGGCAACACCAAAACAGTATTTGGCGAACATCAAATTGACTTCAAAGCGCCATATCCACGCGTCACCATGACTGATGCCATCAAACAGTTTACAGGTTTTGACATCACAGGAAAGACCGAAGATGAAATCCGTACCGCTGCGAAAGGAATGGGGATCGACGTAAACGATACAATGGGCAAAGGCAAGCTGATCGATGAAATCTTTGGCGAAAAATGCGAAGGGAACTTCATTCAACCGACATTCATTACGGACTACCCTGTTGAAATGTCTCCGCTCACAAAGAAACACCGCAATAATCCAGAACTGACGGAACGTTTCGAACTAATGATCTGCGGAAAGGAAGTAGCCAATGCCTATTCGGAGTTGAATGACCCTATTGACCAACGCGAACGCTTTGAAGAGCAACTACGTCTTTCAGAAAACGGAGATGACGAAGCGATGTTTATTGACCAAGACTTTCTTAGAGCACTAGAGTACGGCATGCCTCCAACTTCCGGACTTGGTATCGGTATGGATAGGCTCATCATGTTCCTAACGAACAATGCTTCCATACAAGAAGTTCTCTTCTTCCCACAGATGCGTCCTGAGAAAAAAGAGGCAACAATAGAACTAGGCCCTGACGAAAAAGCGGTATTAAACCTGCTATCCGAAGACCGGAAATCCTTAGCTGAAATCAAAGAGCAATCTGGACTAAGCGGCAAGAAATGGGATAATGCAACGAAAAGCTTGAGACAGAAGGATCTTATAGATATCATCATCGAAGGCGACAACAAATACATCACAAAGAAGTAGATTAACAAAAGCCGTGCTTTCTTCAAAAAGCACGGCTTTTTTTTACTAAACAACTTAATCGCAATAGAACCTCAGCACCGCCCCCATGATAAGATTATTTTTATACAGCCTTTCCACTATCACCTTACTGCTATCAAGCTGTAACACCCCTCTAGAAAAAGGTGAAATACTACCATTTTCAGATGCAGGTGCTGTTTGGGAAAACCTTCATATGAAAAATGATTTTCATGAAAAGCGCATCGCACTAAAAGGATACATCGATCTCGAAAACCTCAGAATACAAGGGAAAGAGTTGCATTGCCAATTGGTAGACAAAGAAGGAAAACACCTATCACACCTCTTCATTAAGGAAAGCAACAAAAACTCCTTAAAACTGGATATAAAAAACGAAGAAAAAGTGAATTACCTTCACTATATTGACATTGATTACCCTAACAGCTACATACTGGACAACGAAGGAAAAAGTCTACCACTAACCCAAAACGTATTGGTTTCCTTTGATATAAAATACAGTAAAAACGCAAAGACAGATTCATTTGTCCTATCAGAAGCTACGGAAGATGGAGCACATCCTTTCTTTAAAGAATTTGCAAAAAAGGGACAACAGTATTATTTTTTTCACGCGGACAACATTCGGATCGACAAAATATAGCCTAATAGCCCCCCCTACAGATAGCCAAAGACCATTTCCCCAATAATAATTTTCATTTTTTTTTCTAACCTGTAGCTTTTTCCAAAAGCACACCGTTATAATCACATAACAAAGCAGAGAAAATATGAAAACACAAACTATTAAATTATTCTTCATTGCGCTTCTAAGTGTATCCGTCTTAAGTGGATGTCTTAAAGATAACGACGACATCAATAATATCCCCAGAGCATCCCTCTATATGATCAACGCTTACACGCCAACCCCTTCTATATATCACATGGCGGACAACAACTACTTACAGTCTCCACACACGCCATTGGCATATAGCAGTTACGGCATACCACCAGCAAACTTATATGCAGGAAACCGAAAAATTAAAACCGTTTCCTCTGAAAATAAAGTTTTGATTGACACCGTGTATACCTTCAAAGACAGATCGTCTTACAGTTCCTTTGTATTTGGAACCGCAGAAAAACCAAAGCAGATCATAGCAGAAGACCAAAGTGTAGAAAACCTTGCCAACAAAACAGGTTTACGTTTCTTCCACCTGGCAAATAATATTTCAAAAGTCAACGTATACCTAAACAGCAAGGAAACCCCAATATACAAAGACAGAGTAATAGAAGATGTATTAACAGGTGAAAGTCTCAAAAATGCTAATTTTATAGCTCAAAATAGCGGAAAAACAAATATCATCATCACAGACGAGAACAACAATACACTGGTCGAACGTTCAGAGAATCTTGAAGCAGGAAGATACTACAGTATTATTCTAACAGGCGACAAGAACTCCACAAAAACACCACTATACCTCGGCATAGTAAAACAATACTAAGAATCCATTTTTTCTGAAAGTATATGTTTTCAAAGGTCATCAAGAACTTTCATGCCTGTTGTTCATTCAAAAGGAATCATGAAAGTTTTAATTTAATAGGAGAGGGTATGTCTTTGTCTGACATACCCTTTTTTTGTATTAGCCTCCTACTAAACAGAAAAAACCACTAAAGTTCTGCTATTGGACCTCTCACGTCATCGTCGAGAGGTAAGTTTTTTAAACAAACACAAAGGATCTTCACTTCCCCGGATGAGGAGCGCCGGAATCTTGATGCTATCCAGCATATCCGTACTGTCCGTTCGAGATACCAGCGCTAGCAAGGTAGCACATATCAATTGAATCGAATTTCGTCGAATACTACTTTTAATGATAGTCTCCATACTAAATACTAGGTACTAAATACTACTCGACCCATTTCGCCACTGCATACACAGTTCTTAGATGTCTCCGTCGGGATTCGACACGATCGTTGCTGTTGCCTTCGATAGTGATCAGGTAATCCTTAGACAATTCTTTAATCAAGCCTACGTGATTGATACGTTTGGCTTTGGCTCCATATATTCCGAACACGTCGGCTGGCCTAGCTTTATCTTTAGCGATCTGCCTAGCTTTGGGAAACAATGCCGGAGACCAAGGGCTACGTGGAACCTCAAGTCCAGCCTGCCCATAGCACCAAGAGACAAATGCAGCACACCATTCGTGATGTGGGCCTAGGTTTGTGTAACGGAGATATTCTTCAACACGAGGCCCGTCATTATGCCCTGTGGCTTCGTGAACGCCAAGTTCAGCAGAAGCAATGTTAATGATCTTGATTCTGTCCTCATTGGCGGACTGCCTAGGCACTTTCCCTTGATAGAAAGTGCCGCAAAGATCAAGACTGTTTACCCTATGTTCATCAAGCCTTCGTAAAGCAACACAGGCGGGTCCCAAGGTCTCCTGCCCTCCTATTCCCCCCTTCGACTGGGACTCCTGACCTAATGCAAAATATACAGCCTTGCGATTTGTAGCTTTACGGCCTTGATCTCCATATGCTAAAAGGTCATCCTTAATGGCAAGCTGCTTCACAGGCGACATTATTTCTAATTGTAAGGAAGTACTAGCATTATCTAGATAAATTGGCCTAGGTTGCGCAAGGCGTAAAGAATTGTCGATTATTTCTGATAAGCAATCAGACTTGTTTGATCCCGATTTATCGGGAGAGTTTGTCTTATTGCCAGAAATAAGAAGACAATTTAGCCGAGCAACCAAGCCTTGACCTTTTGGTTCCTTTTCTGTCAAGAGAAAAGGAACTGGCCCCGCCGCGGCTACAGAGCGGCATAAAAATCTATTATAGTTAAGCCCTGTAAAGTCTGTAGATATCTCCATGACGGTCCCCGATGCATCAAGACACAGCGACATGAAGGGACAACGTGAGCTTAAAACACTACTACCATCACCATTATCACTGCATAAAGCAATAAAAAGAAAACCGAGAAATAAATAATACATTGTTGCCATGATGTCAATTGGTTAAAATGTTGTCCAAACTGTTTACGAAAAGATTTAAAGGGGCTCCATAGGAGCTCCTGCAGCCATATACTGATATAGATAGCGAGCCATCCTACCAGTAGGCCAAATACCGCCACCGTCAGGATACCAAAATCCAGCACACCTATAGCCGGGTCTATCAATTGTAGGATGACCGATATACCTATCCATCCGATGATTAGAAATAGAAAGCCAAAGAACAGCTTTTCTTTTAATGTGAGTTCCTCCCGCCAGCCCTGGGCCAACCATGAAGGATTATTTGTTAGTGTTGTCATGTTATAAAAAAGTTATGTAGTGATTCCCGACTATGTCGGGACTTCGTTGCACTACGCAAGTGAACGAGTTATCCAGTTTTAATAAAGGGGGCGAATACGCATATCCGCCCTTCCTATAATTAACCATTGATGATTTACCTCGCTTTCAGAGAGAAGACATCCGACCAATCTCCGATACCTTTTTTATTGCGGGCACGTACGCGCAGGTAGTAGGTTCTGTCAGGCACCGTAGGCGCATACATATTGCCTCGACTGCTACCTGTCTGGAAAGTTTCCTTCCATATCGGAACACCATCATCATCTACACCATCTGCAATCTGGTATTCGTAAATCAGCGCCTCCTTCTGTGGTTTGAATTTGATATCCATCTGATTCTGCTGTTTACCATCGACCAACATTCCACCTGTCACCTTGTTCGGCACCTGCGCCTCCTTTGGATCAGCTTCAAGTTGCAGTCCAGAGCTCAACAGTTTAGAGCGCGAACCATCCGACATCTTATTGACATAAAAAGCGATATCCCTCAAGCTAGCAGCCAATACACCTTTAGCATCATTCTTTTCGGAAATCTCTAACAGACTTCCTCCTCTACTTGCCACCTGCCACTTTTCTCTAAAATCGACCATCTGTGTACTCAGCTCAGTCAGTTCGATCGGCGGATCCGTAAAAACAGCGTGATCTGTAAGGCAGTCCAATACCTTCCCGACCAGGGTATTCAACTCATCATCTTTGAACCCCGAATAATCTAGCAATACTCTTTTTGTACGCATAACTGTAATGTTTTTTTGGAAATATTCCCTGTGAATAAATTAATGAACACTGGTCGCCGCGGCCGACCTTATGACACAAACATATCTCGGATTATTCCTAAAAAAACAGACTGAGACGAACTGAGAGAAGCCTTCTTTCAAACTGATAAAATATAGGCCATACTGAGAGGAACGAGATACTGTACTGAGACCATCTACATTCAGTTGCCTTCAAAAAGGGAATGATTATCGCCGGCAACCATTCCCTTTTTCACAACAAGTGCCCCCTTTTTAAGAAAAAGGAAGCACTTATCTGCAATTTACAGTCCCCATTGAGCAAAAAGGAGCACCTTATTACAAAAAACATTTTACCTCGTATGATATTACGTCCCCTTTTTAATACCAATCGAACGGTTTTACACAAATAGTGGTCACTTCCACAAAAAAACAAGTCACTATTTATCAGCCACATACACCTTCTTCACAAATAGCAGTTCCTATTTCAGAAAAAGGGATTACTTATTCAGAACAAGCAATCCCTTTTTAATAACAAGTGTCCCCTTTTTACAAAATTCTATCTCCTTTATCTCAAAATGGATATCCTTTTTTTCAACAAGAAGGTCCTTCCTTGTTAAAAGGGTTCACTTTTTTAGGAAAAGTGAACCCTTATTCACTAAAAGCAATCACCAGCTATCAAGAACCAATCCCTTCTAGCCATCTTTTAATCTATTTTTGAGCTTCTTAAAGGTCCAGGCCCCTTTTTCATGAGCCGGAATATGCTTCATGACTTCCTCCACATCACTAAACAGGTAGTAAGGCCTATTGCCCACCTTATTGACCGGATGGATCAGCACATTTTTAATATTGCGGTAGAATGTAGCCTGCGACACTTCAAAATAATCTATGACCTCACTGACCGTTAGGTGTCTGGGCAACACATCAGGTTTTTGATCAGGTATTATAGGCTGTGGTTCGGTAGCATTACCTGCGACCGGGTACAAACGCCCCATTAACATCTCATTCTGCTGGCTCAACAAAGAATTCGTTTGGTTCTGTTGATCAATAATCTGTTGCAACATCTCTTTCATAATAATAAAAATGACATGCACAGTCAAAGTCCGGCCATAGCTACTATGCGGTTATAAC
>NZ_SNYV01000013.1:0-86880 GCF_004363245.1 Sphingobacterium yanglingense
GTTATAACCGCATAGTAGCTATGGCCGGACTTTGACTGTGCATGTCATTTTTATTATTATGAAAGAGATGTTGCAACAGATTATTGATCAACAGAGCCAAACGAATTCTTTGTTGAGCCAGCAGAATGAGATGTTAATGGGGCGCTTGTACCCGGCCGCAGGTAATGCTACCGAACCACAGCGTATACTACCTAATCAAAAACCTGATGTGTTGCCTAGGCACCTAACGGTCAGTGAGGTCATAGATTATTTTGACGTGTCGCAGGCTACATTCTACCGCAATATTAAAAATGTGCTGATCCATCCAGTCAATAAGGTGGGCAATAGGCCTTACTACCTATTTAGTGATGTGGAGGAAGTTATGAAACATATTCCGGCTCATGAAAAAGGGGCCTGGACCTTTAAGAAGCTCAAAAATAGATTAAAAGATGGCTAGAAGGGATTGGTTCTTGATAGCTGTTGATTGCTTTTAGTGAATAAGGGTTCACTTTTCCTAAAAAATTGAACCCTTTTAACAAGGAAGGACCTCCTTGTTGAAAATAAGGAGGTCCATTTTGAGATAAAGGAGATAGAATTTTGTAAAAAGGGGGTACTTGCTGTTAAAAAGGGATTATTTGTTCTGAATAAGTAATCCCTTTTTCTGAAATAGGAACTGCCATTTGTGAATAAGGTGTATCTGATTGATAAATAGTGGCTTGTTTTTTTGTGGAAGTGACCACTATTTGTGTAAAACCTTTCGATTGGTATTAAAAAGGGGACGTAATATCATACGAGGGAAAATGGTTTTGATAATAAGGTGCTCCTTTTTGCTCAATAGGGGCTGTAAATTGGAGATAAGTGCTTCCTTTTTCTTAAAAAGGGGGGCACTTGTTGTGAAAAAGGGAATGGTTGCCCGCGATAATCATTCCCTTTTTGAAGGCAACTGAATGTAGATTTTCTCAGTACAGGATCTTGTTCCTCTCAGTATGCCCTATACTTTATCAGTTTGAAAGAGGGATTCTCTCAGTTCGTCTCAGTCTGTTTTTTTAGGGATAATCCGAGATATGTTTGTGTCATAAGGTCGGCCGCGGCGACCAGTGTTCATTAATTTATTAACAGGGAATATTTCCCAAAAAACATTACAGTTATGCGTACAAAAAGAGTATTGCTAGATTATTCGGGGTTCAAAGATGATGAGTTGAATACCCTGGTCGGGAAGGTCTTGGACTGCCTTACAGATCACGCTGTTTTTACGGATCCGCCGATCGAACTGACTGAGCTGAGTGCACAGATGGTCGATTTTAGAGAAAAGTGGCAGGTGGCAAGTAGAGGGGGAAGTCTGTTAGAGATTTCCGAAAAGAATGATGCTAAAGGTGTATTGGCTGCTAGCTTGAGGGACATCGCTTTTTATGTCAATAAGATGTCGAATGGTTCGCGCTCTAAACTGTTGAGCTCGGGGCTACAGCTTGAAGCTGATCCAAAGGAGGCGCAGGTGCCGAATAAGGTGACAGGTGGAATGTTGGTCGATGGTAAACAACAGAATCAGATGGATATCAAATTCAAACCACAGAAGGAGGCGCTGATTTACGAATATCAGATTGCAGATGGTGTAGATGATGATGGTGCTCCGATATGGAAGGAAACTTTCCAGACGGGCAGCAGTCGAGGCAATATGTATGCGCCTACGGTGCCTGACAGAACCTACTACCTGCGCGTACGTGCCCGCAATAAAAAAGGTATCGGCGATTGGTCGGATGTCTTCTCTCTGAAAGCGAGGTAAATCATCAATGGTTAATTATAGGAAGGGCGGATATGCGTATTCGCCCCCTTTATTAAAACTGGATAACTCGTTCACTTGCGTAGTGCAACGAAGTCCCGACATAGTCGGGAATAACTTCTTAACTTTTATAACATGACAACACTAACAAATAATCCTTCATGGCTGGCTCAGGGCTGGGCGGAAGAACTCACATTAAAAGAAAAGCTGTTCTTTGGCTTTCTATTTCTAAGCATCGGATGGATAGGGATATCGGTCATCCTACAATTGATAGACCCGGCTATAGGTGTGCTGGATTTTGGTACACTGACGGTGGCGGTCTTTGGTCTACTGGTCGGATGGCTCGCTATCTATATCAGTATATGGTTGCAGGAGCTCCTATGGAGCCCCTTTAAATCTTTTCGTAAACGGTTTGCACAACATTTTAACCAATTGACATCATGGCAACAATGTATTATTTACTTCTCAGTTTTCTTTTTATTGCTTTATGCAGTGATAATGGTTATGGAAGTGGTGATGTAAGCTCGCTCAGGCCACAGCTGTCATTGTCCATGACGAGGATTTCATTTTTTTCCTTGATGAAAAAAACGAAACAAAAAAAATCAAGACTTGGGCAATACGACGCTAAATATTTCATGACAGGTCTAAACATCTCGGAGCCGTTACACTTCGCTTCACTTCATCGATATGTTTTTTACGACCATCAAAAAATATTTTTAACGCTGTATCGCCCTAGGTCGTTGGAGGATCAAAAATCAAGAACACGAACGGTCTCACAACCTAGGCCGTTTTATTTAACTAGTGTTAGTAGTCCCTTACAATCAGAAATAATTGACAATTCTTTACGCCTTGCGCAACCTAGGCCAAATGAAGGGGGGAGTGCTAATAAGCCGTTTTATTCAGGAAGTGCTAGGGGGTCTATCTGTACAGTGTCGAAAAACGTCGCCTTCGATATTTTTAAAAATTTGAAGGAAGAGGCACAATCCATTGTTTTAAAAATATCCAGCGACGAGTTTTTGCGTACTTTTTGCGGAAAAAAGTACGAGCCTCGCCACGGCTTGAGTGGCATAAAAGCTAAGCATTCTGGTATGGAAGACAAAAGAAACCTCATTATTAACATTGCTTCTGCTGAACTTGGCGTTCACGAAACTACGGGCAACAACGATGGTCCCCGTGTCGAGGAATATCTCCGTTACACAAACCTAGGCAAGGGATACGAATGGTGTGCTGCATTTGTCTCTTGGTGCTATGGGCAGGCTGGACTTGAGGTTCCACGTAACCCTTGGTCTCCGGCGTTATTTCCCAAAGCTAGGCAGATCGCTAAAGATAAAGCCAGGCCCGCTGACGTGTTCGGGATATATGGGGCCAAAGCCAAACGCATCAATCACGTAGGCTTGGTCAAAGAGCACCATGATGATTATCTGATTACAATCGAAGGCAACAGCAATGATCGGGTGGAATCCCGACGGAGACATCTACGAACCGTGTATGCAGTGGCGGAATGGGTTAAATAGTATTTAGTATCTAGTATTTAGTATGGAGACTGTCAATTTCCTTAATTTTATCACTTCATCATTATGAAACATATCACTCTTGTCCCAATTATCGGGTGCTTCGCTATCATAACCCTCATATCCTTCTTCACTTTTTCTTCTTGCCGAACGCTAAAAGAGAAGGCTGAACAGCAGCAATCAATGGTTCAAAAACATTTTACGGAGACGCAGAGTCGGCAGGCGGCAATGTCGCAGTGGTGGGACAGCACCGGGCGGTACTGGTATTTTACTACAGACAGTGCTTTCTATTACCATCCTGATAGTGGATTGTATGCTGCACAGGGCATGCTGTCTATGAGCGAAAGCAACCTACAGGTACAGCGTCAAGAGCTACTGCTTGATAGTATCCATACAGTTACGGCCCAACAGGAAAGCTACAATGTCTGGAAGACATACTATCGTCGGGTAACAGATAGTATGTGGACGATACTTTTAGTTGTAGTCGTATTATTGGGCTGTGGCTTTCTCTTTAAACGTATAAGACGGATGTGAAGTTGTTACTTACATCCGTCTTAATATTTTATTTTGAATTATTGTGTTCTATTTTAGGTAACCGTAGAAAAAATCAGCGGCATTGCTCTGCGGAGATAATCCACCTAGAGGTTCCGTAACTTTCGAGGAACTACTACTTACCCAGTCAAGTACAAAAGGTCCTTTCAGAATATAATCTTCTAACACACTAAGCTGTGCCAAACGAGAAGTCCAGTTTCCGTTGGAAAAATCTCGCTTTGGATCGGTGAGCTTCAGTAGGTTTTGATTAATGGTGTACGTAAAAGACATATCTGCTATATAATTTGTCGTACCCGATGAGTAGTACACCGTTAGGGTGGCCTGATTTTCTGATATCAATTTAAATTCTATATATCGGATGGTACGTCCACTGCTTGTAAAGTTAGTATTGACTGTCTTCCAAAGGTTATTGAAAGTCGAGTTTACACCATCTGGCAGTGTATTATTGTTGGTGCCAATAATAGAGTATGTCTTTTTAAAACCAAATTGTAGAACAAGAGGAAAAACTGGTGTTGGATTGCTCTGCACCTGGATCTGTTGACCAGCAACGGTCAATATGTAGGTTTTCTTTTCATTATCCCATTTGATTTCTTCTATGTAATTTTTCCCGAGTTCCAAGAAAGGGGCGATTATACCCTCAGGTGTATAAAAAAAGGGCGAAGACAGATTCGTAATGGTCGTACCATCTGCTTCGAGCCAGCTTAAGGTCACCTGGCGGCTTGACTGATCGATAGCAAGCGCTATTTTTTTATTGTCGACCAATATGTAAGGATATTTATGACTATTCATAAACGTCGTCAATAACTGTCTTGACTGTCCTAAGCCACCCTCAAGATAGCTTTTTTGTTCAGCTTCAGTTGCTTTTATGAGAAGAAGCTGAGAAGTGTTTTTATTCCCGATTAACCCTACCGAATCACCACTGAATTTCAGAAAGCTATAATCATTGTCACCAAACAAACCTTGGCCATTAGTTCCTCCATTGACTGATCCCTGAGGATCGGCTAGCATGGAGATGTAATTGTAGGTGTCAAAAATTACACTTGGACGTTGTAACGCTTTTAGGCGATAAGTGCTGGATTGTAACTTCACTGCCGAGTTTCCATCAAAATCAGACAACATACTTACGCGACCGTCTTTATCGAATTGCATAAAAAAAGCAAAGGTCTTTTCTGCCTTTGTAAATAAGGTAGCTTTGTAGCCATACGGGGCTTCTGTCAGAGTCTGTAAACTATTTTCCAGGTAGGTGTTCAGTCGGCTATCTGGATCGTCGAGGATTGGGTCGTCTTCTTTTTTGCAAGCAAAAAACGAAGCAAGTAGGATCACAAACAGGAGACTATGTATTTTTCTTAAATTCATCTTAATAACTATTTTTTAATAAACCATACATATAATTTTCAGGATTATCATCTCTTCGCATCTTGGCATATGGGGTCGGATAAATACCATCATTGGACCAAGAAAAGTGGAATGTCTTACCATCAAAATAATTGATCATTTCGCGCAGATAGGGTAGTACAGCGTTTGCATTGCCACCAGCAGTCGAATTTAGATCTGTTGAAGTCCCTACAAATGCAAAGGTTGTCTTCTTTGTATTTGCATTCTCTACATAGTTAAATTTGAAATCCGCGTTATAGATAGAATTCGGTGAGTTTGGATTCTTATATTTTAAGCGGAGCATCATATTATTCTTGCTGTAATAGATGACATTTACATCTTCAAGGTATCGTCCTACATTGCCATAAGTTCCCAAAGAAGTTGATGCTTTTTCAAAAGTCTCTTTAAACAAGGGAGACCAATTTGGAATATCGGTCGTATTGGATGTGAACAGTACAGACGAAGATCGTTCAAAGCCAAGCTGTTCGAATGCGCTTGGTGGGGGAGATAGCTTATTGATTGCTGCTTCTGTTTTCTTTTGTAGTGCATACAAATCAATATTCCAAGTTTGTCTGAAATAATTCAATACAACCTGTTGTTTCTGACGTATCTTTTCTACTCCCTGCGGATCAGTGATGGATTTGATAATCTCTTCAAAGGGCTCATAACCTTGTGTCAGCATAATTGACGCTATTTCTACAAAGTCTTCATCTGGTCCAGACATGGCATATGAAGAAATAAAGCCAGCTTTGCGAGCATCAGCGACATTCACCTGATTCCAGGTCGAAGTGTAATCGGCCGCTGTAATGGCTTCAAATTCCTTAGGGTACATTACAGTCTGGTGTAAGATGTGTGCAAACTCGTGGTGTATGGTTTTTAGCATTGCCTGCACCAATGCACGGTCTTTCACATCAAACCAATTGACCCGATAAAGGACAATTTTTGCCCCTGCTTCGGCCGTACCCAAGGTAATCGTTCCGGAGGAGTTATACTCTGGGCTACCCACTAACAGATATTGGCGGGGAGCAAATTTCTTGATAAAATCTTCTCCTGCTATTTCTACATAAGGTTCGATCCATCCTTTCATGATCATGTCCATTACAGGAATGATTTTATCCTCTTTTGGCGGGACCAAATTGTTTACAAAACTTACTTCAGAAGCATTCCAACGGTACAAAACATCGATATTATAGGGCTTTGTAAATTGCTGGTAGATATATTGGTCAATTTCATTCTTTACCCATTTCTCCCCACCAAGGCCAACAATATCCTTGTCAAGGTCGTCCTTTTTAGCACATGAAAGGGTAAAAAGGGATAGGGTAAAAAGAAAAATATAATTAATTAATTTATTGATTTTCATAACATATAAATTATTCATTATCAGTACTTGGTCGTGGATTTAGCTCGATATTAGATAGACGGACTTCATCAGGAAGTTGCAATACACGTCTTAGGTCATTGGGAGCCAGCGTAATAGAAGCACTATTATACACTGCATGAGTTACTGGTATTTTGTGGCGTAGAATATCGAACCAACGTAATCCTTCATGCATGAACTCGGCACGTCTGAACTGTAAACAAGATTGGATCAATCCTGCTTTTAGATTTGCATCTGTAAATTCATCCTCGGTGAGATCTTTATAGAAAAAGGTGCGGATTTTGTTTTTATCAATCACACGGGTTCCGTTATAATCAGCAGGCTTGATTCTGTTTTTTGCATAGCCATTCAAATCATTCATAGCTTCTTCATATTGTCCTAAATTGGCATATGCTTCGGCACGACTCAACAAGACCTCTTCTGTGGTGAATAAAGGGACCATATTGTAGCCCACACCCGTTGTTGCATTGATGCTGTTGCGTACAAAATGTTCCATAGACTTTCGGGTATAGTAGGACTGGCTACTGATAGACCAAGTACGGATCGCAGTCAGGGCGCCAACCACTGTATTTCGAGTGATCTCGTTCATCAATGCCGATGTTGTTGAATAGCGGTATTGACGGAAGCGACGTGCCCACCAAGAGGTGGTTTCCGCAATCAGAAGGTTGGCTCGTTCTGTAGATTGCGTGTATGTCCGGGCAAACTCCTCGGAGCCAAAGGCAGCATATTTTCCATTGAGATCACGCATGTTTGCTTCAATGTTTCCTTCAGGAAATGCATGGCCTGCATGAGCCACTACTTTAGGGTAATCGCCTTTGAACAAGTAAAAGCGGACAGCGAAAGCATGAGCTGCCTTTCTAGTAAAGTGGTATGATGGCACTTTATAATTATCAACAATCAACGGCAAACCTGCAGTTAGATCACGCTCAATCTTCTCGTATACGGCACTTACTGTATTACGCTCATAGTTTTTCCAAACCACGGTCTCAGGCACCTCTACATATGGAATGCCCATATCAGAACTGGCGGTGGCTGGATCGTAGAATTTGGAAAATAAACTCACCAGCATAAAATGTGCATATGCTCGTGCGACTAAGGCTTCCCCTTTCTTGGAGGCGTAGCTTGCAGGATCTCCTGCTTCTTGGATTGCTTTTAAGACCTCATTGGCTGCTGCTATGGCGCGGTATGCATTATTCCAATAATAGATCGGCGAATCCTGACCTACGGCATTTACATCCATCCAGGCATAGCTATTGGTATTAATCTCATCATTGGTGGTCATCCCAAAGTTGTCGGTGACATTGTCGCCCATAGCTTCACAAAAAGTGATATAGTTGCCAGAAGGGTAAGCAGACACCAATAACTCAGACAACTTTTCGCCATTGTTGAGAATAGTACGCTGATCGGGTAGAGTGTCCAAGTACTTTTCACAGCTTGAAAAACTCAACGCTAATGCGCAGAGCGTGATAGTATATATATAGCGATTCTTTTTCATCTCTAGATTCCGATTTTTAAGGTTAATGTAAATTGTTTAGGCATGGGATTGGCCACACCGCCTGAATTGAAAAACTCCGGATCCTGACCTTTTAGTTTTTTGTCTGCATAGATCAACCAGATGTTGTTCGCATTAAAGGCTGTAGAAAGGGACTTCACTTTAAGATAGGAACTGATACGCGCCGGTAACTGGTAGTTTAATGCGATGGTTTTTAACCGAACAAAAGAACCATCTACCACTCTTTCTGTCGAGAAATTGTAGTTATTATACGGATAGGTACTGCCCAAGACTTCTTTTATCTGCCCGTCAATAATAGATGGAATATTGGTGGTTGCTTCGTCGCCAGGCATTGTCCAGCGATCTAAAAACTCTCTAGGGGTGGCATCCAGATCACTGTATTCGCTTTTGAATACCCTGTCCAGACGGATCTTATTACCCCATTGGTAGGTTACAAAGACATTTAGTGTAACACCCTTGTAGGAAACCACATTAGATAGACCTCCTGTATAAAGAGGGTCTACAGAGCCTTCCATTTTCAGGTAGTCTGTATTGGTGCTTTGTAGGTATACATGTGGGTTTATTGAACCATTATGATCAATGAAAGTCGGAACCCCAGTAAGTGGATCGAGCCCTTCAAATGCAACGGAATATAAACCTCTAACTGGACCGCCTATTTTTGGTCCCCCTTCGGGAATAACTAAATCAAAGATCCGAGGTAAGCTGCGGAGGTTTTTGATTCTATTCTTGACATAGCCTAAGGTGAAATTGGTACGGTACCTCCAGTCTGATTCGCGAAGCCAGCTCATACCCATGGTGATGTCTATCCCGTTTGAAGTCATATCCGCATAATTCGCCGACTTAGTAGCTTGGCCGCCGATTCCAGAGGTACGTACGGTATTGATCAACTCAAAACCATTCCTGTGGAAATAATCTGCAGATAATGTAAACCTATTTTGGAATATTCCTAGATCAAGTCCCGCATTGGTCTCGTATTGTTTTTCCCAGGTCAGTTCGGCATTCTCTAAAGCTGAGATTACGATTTTGGATTCGATCTCTGAAACATACGGTCTGTTGGTTTGGGTGTTGTTAAAGATCGCTGTAGAGTTGCGCGCATTTCCAATATTGGCCGTTAGACCATAGGTACCACGGAGTTTTAACATGGATATGGCCTCGAAATCCTTCATAAAAGGTTCTTCGTCTATATTCCAGGCTCCGGAAAACGTCCAAGTGGGTAACCATCTTGACTTGCGGGTATTTCCCATCTTATTAGAACCATCGTAGCGGCTGGAGAAACTGAATACATAGCGACTCTTATAATCGTATTGTACATTTCCAAAGAATGAAACAAACCGATCATAGTTGTAGTCCATGCCAAAGTAATTATAATTTCCTTCTAGCATCTGTTTGACAATACGGTAATCAGTGAAGGGAACACCTCCTTTATCATATTGGTAACCGTATCCGTTGTTATAGCTATTCTGGCGGTCTGCAAAACGGATGTCCTGTCCGACAAAGGCATTGATCCGATGACCATCCATAAAATCTGTCTTGTATTGTAAGGTGTGACGCCCATAGTAACTCTTCAGCATATCATCACCACGCAGATAGAAGCCTCCTTCAGGCAAGACAATCTGTTTTTCCTGATACGGTTTGTCAGGGTCATTGTACAAGAAGTTGTTGCGATCCCGGATTGTAGAGTTGTTGGCCGCACGATAGGCACCCGACATATTCGAATATTCAGTAACCATATTCTCTCTACTGCTCTTAACATATCTTACAGATCCTAATGCTTTATACTCTAGGTTTTTGAGGATCTTTACACCCAGTTCTCCTTGAATCTTAAAGTCTACCATGTTTACCTGGATCTTATTGTTTTCCAGTTCATGGATGATATTAAATGGTGCGTAGTTGCGGGTGAAAAATTCGAGGTCACCATTTTCATCGTATGGTGTGAGTGTGCGACTTGTATTTAATGCGTACGAATAGGGGTTGATATCAAAGTTACGCGTATATTCACCGCGTACCACGTCATTTTCCCTTGCTAATGTTCCAGGTACTTTCTGATCCCGTAAGGAGCCATTCACAATAACACCAGCCGTTACGCGGTCTCCGATTTTGTATTCCGAACGCATATTTCCGGTAAATCGTTTTACATTATCAGCAATAGTATAGCCATTATCGTCGTAATAACTGCCCGAAAAATAATGACTGGCTTTATCAGTCCCCGATGAAATGGAGATTGAATGCTCCTGTACAAAGGAGTTGCGGAACAAGACATCAAACCAATTGGTATTGGCCTTGGCGTAGCGGTTCAAAAATTGTTCTCTAGCTTCGGTTGTGTTCTCTAGAAGAAATTTTCCTGTAGACTCATCGTATGTGTTAATAAGATTGTACATTTTGGTGTAAACCCCACCGTTTGCTTTACGGAGTGCAGGAGCAAGGTTAAGTAATCCCTTACGATCCATCTCAGAGTATACTGACATCTGGTCTGCAGAGTTCATGATATTGAACGTAGAATAGGAAGGTTTTAGGTAGGTAGAGAAGTTTCCCGTATAGTTTACAACGGGTGCACCAACTTTTCCTTTTTTGGTGGTGATCACTACTACACCATTCATCGCACGTGCACCATATAGGGCTGTTGCCGATGCGTCTTTTAGGATTTCGAAAGACTCGATATCTTCTGCGTTGATACCTGCGACCGAAGAACCAATTAAGGTAAGTGCGTCTCCACTTGACAATTGGTCATTGGAGATATTTACGATATCTTCTAGCACGACCCCATCAACAACCCATAGAGGTTTGTTATCTCCAGTAATTGAGGTGGCTCCACGAACCCTTATTTTAGGAGCCGAACCGAAGGTGCCGGAGACGTTCTGTACGGAAACCCCCGCAACACGACCTTCCAACATCCGTCCGATATCTGTCATTCCCTCAATCTTTGTATCTGCCATCTTTACCGAAGCGGAAGCACCGGTGAATAGCTTTTTGCTTATGTTCTGAAATCCCGTGACGACGACTTCTTCCATTTCGTTGTCACTCAATCGCATTACTACCCGAAGTGGAGATTCTTGATAAGGGAGTGTTACAGCGGTGTAACCAAGCATATTGATGCGTAGGCTGGCATTTTTTCCCTGTACGCGGATATGAAAAGCCCCATTGCCATCGGTAATCGTTGTTAGAGTAGCTCCGACTTCAGTAACCGTCGCACCAGCAACTGGTTTTCCTTGCTCATCAACGACTTTTCCTGACATTTCAAGTTGCTGTGCGGCCTGCAAACGTTTTGTTGCTTCGTCGACAGTGGACTCTTTACGTGGTGCAATTGTTATGATTTTGTTATTCAGGCTATAACCGAAAGGTTGTTGTGCAAAGATGGCATCCAGTGCCTGCTGTATAGGCGCATTTTTCAGCTCTATAGAAACTGTCTTTGCTTTACTTAGGTATGCCGCGTTAATGAAAAAATCATAAGTCGTTTGTTTTTGTACCTCATTAAGAGCCTGCTTCAGCGGGACGTTCTTCAGCGACAAGCTAACGTGTTGAGCCATAGTGTTGCCCATGGCCTGTAAGTTAATACACAGAAATATAAAAAATGTTAATCGCATACAGATCAAACTAATAGAACGGGTGAAATCTATTTTTTTACTATTTTTTCGGTGAAATGGAACAGTAGATACTGTTATATCTTCCATAATTATTTAATTGGATTGCACAAATACAGGATACCAAATCCATTGATATCTTTATATTTGTACAATAAGGTTAGTTATTCTGTTTACTTATTCAGTGTGAAAACCTTAGCTTATGTTCCAAGGGTGTTGCAACCACCCTTGGTTCAATATATTACTAAGGACAAAGTAGAGTTTACATGTCCATAAATATCCTCCTTCCTTTCATTGAAAACTTATAGGATGTATTTACCGATAATACTGTCAGCAGCTGATCTAAAGCTACATTTTTTGACAAGCTACCTTCAATTAGGATTGGAGGGATAGCTCCATTGTGGACGAACTCAATATCATACCAGCGCTCAATATCGCGCAAGACTTCCTCCAAGGGAGCTCTTGAAAAAATAAACCGATTTTGAATCCAGCCTACATATTCCTCTGTTCGTACAGCTTGCACGTGGATCTGTTGGTTATGAACAGTTGCCTGTTCACCAGGTTTAAGCAGAATACTCTTAGGTGTAGGAGCATCGTCTAGGCGTACGTTGACAGCACCTTCTATGAGGGTGGTTGCCATTGAATTTTCTTCTGGATAAGATTTGATATTGAATGTGGTTCCCAATACTTCTACAGCTTGGTTTGCAGTGTGTACGACAAAAGGAGCTGCAGGGTTCTTGACCACTTCAAAATATCCCTCTCCCTCTAGATATACCTCGCGTTTTCCGGCTTTAAATGCCAGCGGGAAACGTAGTGTCGATTCTGAATTTAAATACACCTTGGTGCCATCTTCCAATAAAAACTTGGTAAATCCGCCTTTAGAGGTGTGGATTCTATTCATCTGTTGGTTAGCCTGCTGTTGGGCTTGGTTCGTATATAACAATTTGAGTTCTCCTGTTTCGGCCCGGACGATATGAATATCCTCGTCTTGATATACGGTGCCTGGCACATTTTCCTGTATTACGACAACCTTTCCATCAGGTAGTGTAATTTTAGAAATGTTTTCTGAAGAATAGACTGTCGAAGGTGAAGTAATCGGCAATTCATCAGGAGAGGGAGGGGCTGCAAGGTACCAATAAAGCCCAAAGACGGCCAAGAGAGAGGCTGCCACACCGGTCAAGATGCGAAATTGTAATGTACGCTTATTCCCCTTGGGAGATAAGGTGGCCATTGGAATTGCTCCCTGGCTTGTTGCTATGTCAATATTTTCCCATAGCTTGTTCAGCTTGCCATGCCATAAATTGGGGCTTTTATCTGTAATCTGTTTCCAGTCTGAATCCTCGATCCCCAAGATTGTTAGGTAAGCAACAAGCTCATCCTTATCTACCTGTTGTAGCTCTTCCAGAAAAGCGTCTAAGGAATGCTGGTCCAATTGATTGGATAGAAAACGGACTACATTATGTTTAAATTCCGTGGTTAGTGGCATAACAAATTAAGGTTTAACAAAAGTTAATTTAATAAGAATACGAAGTGAAAGAGAGAAACACACTATTGGGAAAGTGTGTTTTTTTAAAAAAAGATATAAATATTTGGTATTAAGAGGGTTAAAATGATGGCGTCTTTGTGCTTATTGAACTCTTCACGTAAGGTCTTAACACCCATGACCAGTTGGTTGCTGACGGTTGATGTAGAGATTCCCAGCTCATCAGCGACTTCTTGGTAAGAGTAACCTTCTAGTTTACAGCGTGTAAAGATTAAGCGTCGTTGCGGTGGGAGAGAGTCTAGTAGTTGGTCAATTAATACCGCTTTTTCTTTGATTAAAAACTGTTCTTCAACTGATAGCGCTAGTTCATTCATCTGTTGGTACAGATGTTGTTTTTTGCGTTCTTGCTGCGCAATCTGACGGAGGGTGTCAATGCAGAGGTTGGAAGCGATCTGAAAGATGTAAGCATCAAATAGTTTCTCTTCGTCAATCTGCTCACGGTTATTCCAAATACGTACAAAAGTGAGCTGTAAAACATCGTCGGCAAGATCTACATCCTTTACAACTTTGAAGATAAATGAATAGAGCCGCTGTGCATAAGCATGATAGATCTTTTTGAACGACAAGTAATCGCCTTTTCTTAACTCTATCAGTACTTTTTTATCTACTTGACCCGCGCTCTTCATAACTTAGTTTATTATAAAGATAGTTTTATTTTCCCTTATAAGAAAAGTGTTCATGGAAAGATTGGACTAACTTATAAAAAGTAGGTCTAATCCTTTTAGCAGAGCCTAATCCAAGAAGACTGTTTTCGCTGTTTCTACTTTTATCTTTCATTTTGTTTCTTTTGTTGATCTCCTCACTTAAAACCAAAATAGAGTTTACGCTAACTTAATATAAGATTAATGATATGATAATTGCCTTTATTGGGCTTTTGTTGGGGGGCTGTGTAGTTTTGCAGCGTTAAAAATATAACACCACAAACTGATATTAACTTGTATTGTATGTTTCTGATAGTTTCGGATTTTATTGAGAAGTTTTTGTTTTGTTTCTTTTTTGTCCAGAGTGATTTTAGAAATGAAGCTTACTCCCTAACCTTTGAGCATAATTAACCCCATATATGTTATGAAAAAACGTAATCTATTGACATTTCCTTTGGTGTTTTTGCTGTTTTTCTCTTCTTGTAAAGAGGATTCTGCATCAACACAGAGTGAGCATGATCCCAACAAACCGATCGTGCTGACCTCATTTTACCCTGCAGAAGGTGGGGCAAAAGACAAAATCCTATTGAATGGTGAGAATTTTGGTTCTGACCCAAAGAAAATCAAAGTTTATTTTAACAACGCCAAAGCAGCTGTCGTGTCAGCTAGTGGAGGTCGTGTGTATGCTATCGTCCCTCGTTTGCCGGGAGAAAATCCAAAGATATCGGTAGTAATCGGTAAGGATTCTGTAGTATATGATAATACATTCTCCTATCATGTACAGGCACAGGTGACTACAGTTACAGGAACAGGATCTCGCGAATTTATTGCGGGTACTCTTGACCAAGCGCGCGTTTGTGCCAAATACCTGGAACTGGATGCAGAAGGTAATCTATTTATGACCTGGCGGGACGGTAAAGACAACGCGAAATTTGGTGTCGGACGTGTCAGTGAAAAGGAGAATCTAGTTACAGCCATGTATCAGGTAAAGGAAAGTCCCTATCCTTATGCGAATGGAGTTACTGTAGATAGGAAGACAGGAGTAATGACGGTCTCACATGAGTCCGTTGTTGAAACATTTTTCTCGTTCGATCCTATCGAAGGTTGGTATCCGCGTCAGCGTAATGCCAAATTTGCGCAGGCCCATGGTATACCCAATGGGGATCAATATATGAACTTTATTACTTTCAGTCCTTATGATGGTTATCTCTACAGCCGCTCGCGTGATGGAAGTGTGATCAAGATACATCCAGATACGTACGAAGCGACACTGGTTCATAAAGGATCAAAAGCTGCAGGTTCTACATGGCCATATGGATCGCAGTATGGACAGGGGATCAACCCGGCCAAACCATGGGAGCTGTGGATGACACTGCACTCGAATGCGAGTCCGATAGAATATCGCCAGGGACTTATGGTACTGGACCTACGTCCGGAGCATATCGGTAAAGGTTTCCGGCGTGTGAACGGTACAGGTGGTAGCGACCATCGGGACGGACCGATCGAAGACGCGATATTCAACTATCCAAAGGATATTAAGTTTGATAATGCTGGTAATATGTTCATAGCAGATTCGGGCAATCAATGTATCCGTATGGTATCTGCCGATGGAATCGTTACGACTGTAGCAGGTCAGCCTAAGGTCAAAGGTTATAGGGATGGTGGTCCGTTGGAGTCGATGTTCAATGAGCCATGGGGAGTGGCAGTCAACGAACAGGGCGAAATCTATATTGCTGACTATGGTAACTCACGAATTCGCAAACTAGTTATTGAATAATTAACCTAATTCTATATCATGAGGATTATTTATATTCTGTGTATGCTACCGCTATGCCTATGGTTTACGGGGGTGTCTGCACAACAAACAGAAGAATTGATAATTACAGGTACTGTTGTCAATGAAAAAAGTGTACCTGTACAAAGTGTTTCTGTATACATAAAGGATAGACCGGCAGGTGCTGCATCTACCGATCAGAACGGAAAATTCAGCATTAAAGCGATATATGGCGATATGTTGGTATTCAGTTATGTAGGTTACGAATCGATAGAGCATCTCGTTACAAAGTCTGAAGCTAATTTGAGTATTAAACTTGCAGACAAAAGTCTTGATGTGGAAGAGGTGGTAGTGGTCGGTCTAGGGGCTACGCAACGGAAAATCAGTTCAGTCGGGGCTATCACTACGGTAGATGTCAAGCAGCTGCAGAGTCCCGCTCCGTCGATGTCGAATCTCTTGGGTGGACGCGCTGCGGGAGTAATCTCAATGCAGACGTCCGGAGAGCCGGGTGCTAATATTGCCGATTTCTGGATACGTGGAATCGGTACATTTGGGGCTAATAGTAGCGCCCTAGTACTTATTGATGGATTGGAAGGTGATTTAAATACCATCGACCCTGCCGATGTGGAGAGCTTCTCTATCTTGAAAGATGCGTCGGCTACAGCAGTGTACGGTGTACGTGGTGCGAATGGGGTGGTTTTAATAACCACTAAAAGAGGTACGGTAGACCGTATACAGATTACTGCTCGAGCTAACTCTACACTCTCTACGCTTAATAGGTTGCCTAAATATCTAGGAGCTTATGACTATGCAAAGCTAGCTAATGAAGCAGCTTTCTCGCGTGGAGAATCACCAGTATATAATCCGACGGAATTGGGGATTATTGAGCATGGACTGGACCCGGATATGTACCCTGATGTGGATTGGCAGAAGGAGATCTTGAACAACAGCTTCTGGCGCCAGAGTTACTATGCCTCAGGGCGTGGTGGATCGGAAATAGCACGTTACTTCTTGAGTCTCGGTGGAAAAAGTGAAACGGCTGCCTATAAAGTAGATAAAAACAGCCCCTATAGTTCCAATGTAGGATTCAATACCTATAATTATCGTGTAAACTTGGATTTGAACCTAACTAAAACGACCAAAGTATATCTTGGCTCGGACGGGTATTTATCCAGATTATTACAGCCGGGTATCTCAAATACGGATTATATATGGGGGGCACAATCTAGTCTGACCCCACTGTCGGTGCCTACAAAATATTCTAATGGCTTGTTTCCTGCTGCAGGAGGTGGGGAGCTTTCCTCTCCTTATGTATTGATCAATCGCACAGGCCGTGCTTCGGAGGAGTGGTACAAAGGTAAGACTACACTCGCTATAGATCAAGATCTTACTAGCCTATTAGATGGTCTTAAATTCCGCATGCAGGGAGCCTATGATATTCATAGTAATTTTGAGGAGCGACGTTGGGTACAACCGGCTCTTTATCAAGCTATGGGTCGTAATTATGATGGATCGCTTATTATGAAGGAAACGGTGCAGGAACGTTCAGCGATCTACGGTAAATCATTAAGACAGTTTCGTAAATACCATTTCGAAACTACCCTTAACTACGATCAGAAATTCGGAGAAGATCACCGCACGTCGGCATTGCTGTATTATTATATGAGTGACTCCAAAGACACTAAATATGCAACAAATAATCTTACGGCTATTCCTGAACGCTATCAAGGGGTATCCAGTCGCTTGACTTATGGATTTAGAGATACTTACTTATTGGATGTCAACTTCGGGTATACAGGATCAGAAAACTTTCAGCCTGGACGTCAATATGGTTTCTTTCCTTCCGTAGCTTTAGGTTGGGTACCGACCGGTTATAAGTATGTACAGGAAAAAGCACCTTGGTTGGATTATTTTAAGATCAGAGCTTCTTATGGTACAGTAGGTAATGACCGTATTATTGACGGTGTCCGGTTTCCATATTTGACGAAAGCGGATCAGTATTTCAGCAATGTATGGGGAATAGGAGGTGTAGAAACGATAACCGAAACCCGTATTGGAGCTGATAACCTGGCTTGGGAAAGGTCGATTAAGTCAAATCTGGGAATTGAAGGTAAATTGTTCAATAACAAGATTGACTTTGTGGTAGACTTCTTTAAAGATCAACGTAACGGTATATTCCAGCCCCGTGTGCAGGTGCCTGAATATGTAGGGGTTATTTCCAACCCTTGGGCTAATGTCGGACGGATGTGGAGTGCCGGAGCGGATGGTAATATTAGTTACAATATGCAGATAAATCAGGATATGGGATTTACGGTGCGTGGTAATTTTACCTACTCTAAGAATATGGTGCAGAACTGGGAGCAGCCTTATATGGAGTATTCATACCTAGAGTACAATGGATTCCCTTATGGTTCTATCCGTGGTTATCAGGCGCTTGGTTTGTTTAAGGATGAAGATGATGTCAAGTATAGTCCGAAACAAACTTTTGGAACGGTATTGCCCGGTGATATTAAATATAAAGATGTAAACGGAGACGGAGTAATCAACTCGCTGGATAAAGTGCCATTGACGCACAACGATTATCCATTAACAATGTTCGGATTTGGTGGTGAGTTTCGCTACAAAAATCTATCGGTAGGGGTTTTATTTAAAGGAACAGGTAGTACACCTTTCTACTACGTGGGAATGCCTAAAACATATAAGAATGTAACAGAGATCAATGGCAAGGGGTATATGCCGTTCTATAACGGTAGTGAAGGTAATGTAATTACTTTGGCCAATGATCCTGCCAATCGCTGGATACCTCGCGAATATGCTTTGCAGGAAGGAATGGATCTATCTCTAGCAGAAAATCCGGATGCCCGTTTTCCTCGTTTGCAATACGGTAAAAATGAAAACAATACGCAATTGTCCACATTCTGGAAGGATGATGCGCGCTACATAAGACTACAGGAGCTAACGGTTAATTATCGGGTTAACCCTAATTTTCTTAAACGCGTAGGGGTTAAATCTATGGATCTACAGTTTGTAGGAAATAACCTGTACATCTGGGATAATGTCAAAATATTTGATCCTGAACAGGCTGCCTGGAATGGACGTAAATATCCAATACCATCCACTTATTCGGTGCAGGTATATGTTAATTTTTAATACGATTAGATATAGATCAACGATATGAAGACGTCAATAATCATAAAGAGAATAGCGAAAGCAGCCTTTATTATTCAACTGTTTTTTCTGGTGACATCCTGTAAGGACTACCTGAATATCGATAATTATTTCGATGATGAATTTAATATAGATTCCGCTTTCAGTAATGCGCGGAATATGGAAGCTTATATGTGGGGAGCTGCAGCTATGTTTCCAGACGAATCCAGAACGATACGAGGCAACTATACCCCGGGGCCAATGGCTACAGATGAGGGATTTAACGGTTTGACTGGGGCTGGAACAACTAATATCTATTATGGGATGGATTTTGCAACAGGGAATATCACTCCGGATAAATTTGGGGGGCTTAATCAATGGGGCAATTATTATAAAATAATCCGTAAGTGTAATCTAATCTTGCAGAATCTGCAAAAGCCAAAGGATATTACTTCAACAGATAGGCTTCGTATAGAGGGGTATACCCGTTTTATCAGAGCTTATGCTTATTACAACATCTTAGTGGATTATGGCCCTCCTATTTTATTGGGCGATGAGGTTGTAAATACCAATGAAAGTATGGAATATTACGACCGTCCGAGGTCTACGTATGATGAGGCCATGGAGTATACCTGCGCAGAATTTGAGAAGGCAGGTACGCTAATGCCTCCTGATGTCGGTCTTTTGAATTTTGGACGACCTACTCGAGGTGCTGCTTTTGCTATGATCGCTCGTCTACGTTTGATACACGCTAGTCCTTTGTATAATGGAGGTAATGCTGCGCGTTCTTACTTCGGAAACTGGATGCGTAAGACTGATGGGGTGCATTATGTATCGCAGCAGTACGATGAGAGTAGATGGGCCGTGGCAGCGGCAGCCGCAAAGCGTGTTATGGATATGGGGAAATACCAGTTATATACTGTTCCTGCAGATAACATGACCGCTCAGTTGCCTTCGGGGGTAACTTCGGATCCAAATTTCTATGGATCATATCCTAATGGTGCTTTGGGAATAGATGCATTCAAATCCTATTCGGATATATTTACGGGTGAGTCTGTTGCGGCGATTAATCCGGAGTTTATCTGGGGAGTGAGTGCACCCTATATCAACACGGACATTAATCAGGGGGCTTTCCCGCCTACACTGGGCGGATGGGGCCGTTTCTGTGTGACACAGAAAGTAGTGGATGCTTATCTGATGGAAGACGGACGTAGTATACAGGAAGCCCGTGGTGATACCTATTTTGAAAGCGTAGCCGATCTACCTGCAGGCGGAACTTTTAATGACCTCTTTACGGAGCAGTCTAAAACTTTCTCTGGATATCCACTTAATGCTGGTGTGTATAAGATGTACGCAAATCGTGAAATGCGGTTTTATGCCTCTGTTGGTTTTAACGAAGCTGTGTGGCAGGCGTTGTCAACGTCTGATGCTGCATTACAGAATCATACTGCTAAGTATTATTTTCAGGACCTTGATGGCCGTGGTGGCGTATCTGCAAGCTCTCCTAACTATCCTATTACTGGATATATTATTAAGAAATGGGTTCACTCGTATGATGCAAAAACCGGTACAGGAGCTCGTACACTTCCTAAATTCTATCCTATTATACGGTATGCGGAGATCTTATTGTCTTACGCAGAGGCATTGAACAATCTGAACGGTAGTCATACGGTCAAGATGGGAGAGAGAGAATATACGATGTCAAGAGATGTGGAAGAGATTAAGAAAGCATTCAACCAGGTACGTTACCGTGCAGGGCTACCGGGATTGTCCCCAAGTCAATTGACTTCTGCAGGCACTGTTCAAAAAGAGCTTGTACGTGAGCGTATGGTGGAGTTTTTGTGGGAAAATAGACGTTTTTACGATGTACGTCGTTGGGGAATGTATGAGGAAACCGAGCGTGAACCTATTATGGGAATGAATCCGGATGGAGCGACCAAGGAAGCATATTATAGACGTGTGATTCCAGGGACATCATCTTTCTTGACAAGAGAAGTGAACAAAAGACTGAATTGGGTGCCGATACCGCGTTCGGAGATGAGAAGATTACCTTCTGCGGATCAGAATCCGGGATATAATTAAAAAAGTAGTACCTGAAAACTAAAAAAATAACAGATGAAACGAAGATATATAACAGTTCTCGCACTCCTGTTGGGCGTGGCTTCATGTAAGGATAATGAGGTGTTTGAGAAAGAAATGTATAAGAATGAGGTTTCCCTGATTAGTAGCGAAAATCACAATGTCTTTCAAGAGGTGGTGCATATGACAGGTGAAGAAATCATTGGCTATGTAGCTGCTTCTGCTGGTGGTACATTGGCTCCAGCAAAGGATCTGGTCGTAGGATTGGAAGAGGATGCCGAGCCGCTAAAGGAATATAACTGGGCTAATTTTGACGCTGCAGAAGAGCTCTATGCTAAGCTGTTGCCTCAGGATAAGTATGAGATCATGGATGACAAAGTGGTGATCAAGGCTGGTGAGCGTACGGGAAGGACGATGATTAAATTGAGACCAGAAGGGCTATCGCCAGATTCGACTTATTTTATCGGATTGAAGGTGGTTGATAAGTCGGGGGTTGAGATTAATCCGAAGAAGAGTACGATGTTATATCAGGTGTCTTTTCAGAATGATTATGCTTCGCAAGTGAATAGTTCGATGTATATGATGACGGGGGTGAAGGATGATGTAATCCCTGTTGCGGCCAATAAAAAGCTTTTTCCATTGACTCATAATAGTGTAAGATTGACTGCAGGTAATGAATTGTTCGAACCGAAGCTTGCGAACATTGATAAAAACTCAATGATATTGGAAATTGATGACTCTAATCGGGTGACCATCAAACCGTATAAGACTATACATGTTGTGCAATTGGATAACGATCCTAAATATCCGAATACATTTCAGGTCGAAGAGTCTTTTGGTAAGAAAACTAATGTGTTCTTGATTTCTTATCAGTACTCGGTTGATGGGGGAAAAACTTACAGTAAGATGAAGGAACGCGTGGAGATGCAGGTTAAATAATAAAAGAAGGAATCCATGAAAACGACTAATTATTATAAAATTAAGGCGATGTCAAAAGTAGTTTTTGCTTTTGTCCTTTCCCTGACAATGCTATTGACGTCCTGTAAAGATGAAAATGAGGTGAAGGGCCGCTTTATGTTAAAGGACAATCCATCGAAGATGGAAGTGCCTTCGCGTGGCTCTTCGGAGACCTATACCGTGCAATCTAGTGGTCACTGGAAGGTGGAACCACAGCGTAAAGAGAAGTGGCTAAAGATCGATCCAATGGAGGGTAATGGCGATGGTACATTTACAGTGACGGTGAATAAGAATATGGCTCAGGAAGCCCGTAATGTAACGCTCTTTTTTACAGTAGATGGTCAGCTTCATAATAGTGTGCTTAAGATAGAACAGGCAGCTGGGACAGGAGAAGGAGAAAATGAGGAGCCTTATATTTACCTTGATGGAAAGCCAATTAAACTGGAATCAGAGGAAGCTGGTGCTGTGACAAATTATGTCTTGCGTGCTAATGGAAAATGGCGCTTGGAGTTGGAAGATCAACCAGAATGGGTGAATGTGGAGCCAATGGAAGGTCAAGGGGATACGCCAGTAAAAGTGACTATTGATAAAAATACTGACCTAGAACGTACAGCAAACCTGTTGTTCTTTTTGGATGGTGTACAGCAGGAAAATGTGTTGAGTATTTATCAAAAAGGTCAGAAGTTACAGGTTTCAGGAGATTTGGTCTTGAAAGAGGATTTCAATTGGCTGAGTTACGGTAGTGAGATTTTTAATGTGACGACCGGCGAGACGAGAATTGGTTCGTGGAAAGAAGAAGACCTAGCTAAAGGTTGGACAAGTACCATAAATACAACAACAGGAGCTAGCGATTATGCTTCCATCTATGGGCGTCCGGGGTTTGTGAAGTTAGGACGCACCAATTACGGTGGAGATCTGATATCGCCCAAGTTGGAAAATGTACAACGTACGAAGGACCTGTTAGTGACTTTTAAAGCGGTACGATATGCAACAGGGGATCATTATCTTCTTACGGTAGGTGTCAATGGCCCGGGAACGGTCAGTGTAAAAGAGTTTGATATTATGAATGTGGCTAGCCCGAATTCGAATCTAGAGGCATGTAGAGCTGCATGGCAAGCTCCTGCAGCGACATATTCTTTTGAAATAAAGGGAGCGACTGCCGAGACGCAAGTATGGTTCTTAGGGGGAGCTTTTGATCAACGTGCAGGAAACTGGCCTAAAACGACAAACCGCATTTTTATCGATGATGTCGTCGTCACTGTAAAGTAAATGTAATCAACCTATAGTTAACTATAAAGTCCGTGCAGAGTATTCCGCACGGGCTTTTTAATAACAGACAACAATGAATAAGAAATTCCATTATAGTAGACGTTCCTTTATCCATGCTTCTCTGATAACAGGATTAGGTCTTTCGTTGAATCTTTATAGTTGCACAAAATCTGTGGCCGAGCCTGCAGAACCTACCACACCAGATTCTGGGGGAGGGGATGATGGTAAATTGAGTATTACAGGCGTGCTTATCGCTGCACATATAGATGCAACCAAAGGGTCAGAATATAGTATTAGCGGAAAGGGATTTGCAACGGGTGATCAGCTCTACTTTGAATCACGGGCTAATCTAACAGCAACTGGGAAATACACAATAACGAGTAAAAATGTTACAGCAGATCAGATCAGTTTTGTGTTTCCAATGGATATCCCTTCGGATAGCTATAGGGTATCGGTAAAACGAGGTGCGCAGTCTTTTTTACTAGGGACGACAATCCTTAACCTGTATTTTAATGCTAATATTCCGGATAAGGCAGGTATGACTGTAAAAGGGGTAGTCTATGCAGCAGGTGTTGGGATTGCCAATGTGGTGGTATCTGATGGATTTGAAGTGACGACAACAGATCAGGATGGTGTATATTATCTTCCGTCTAATAAAAAAGGAAGGTATGTCTTTGTGTCTATCCCCGGGAATTATGAAGTAGCGACTAGCATGAATGCGCCACAGTTTTTTCAACGTCTCAATTTGCCTGCGGATGTTGTCGAAACCAAAGATTTTGAATTGAAGGCGGTCAACAATGAAAAGCATGCTGTAATGATTTTGGGTGATATGCATCTGGCTCGACGTACGGATGATATCAATCAATTTCAAAAAGGATTCTTGCCCGATGTCAATAAGTCTATTCAGGCCTATAAGAGCGCAGGTAATAAGGTGTATGCACTAACACTGGGGGATATGACCTGGGAAAGTTATTGGTATTCGAATAATTATGCTCTACCACAGTACTTGACCGAGATGAATAAGATTGAGGCTATGGTGTTCAATACGATGGGTAACCACGATAATGATCCTAAGGCCTCTGGCGATTGGGAATCTGAAAATACCTATAGAACGATTATCGGACCGACTTATTATTCTTTCAACTTGGGTAAGGTACACTATGTCGTACTGGATAATATTGAGTATCTGAATGTAAATGAGGCGAGGAATTATAACACTAAAATTGTAGAAAACCAGATTGAGTGGCTTAAAAAGGATCTGGCGACGATAACGGACAAAAGTACACCTATAGTAGTCGCTATGCATGCACATTTGCATAGTAACCCTTCATTAAATAGTAGTGGTAGTGAGACAACAGGCTATAGGATTACTAATGCGGCTGATTTTGTCAATGCGTTGAAGGGCTTTACGACGGTTCATGTGGTTACGGGACATACACATATCAATTATAATGTAGAGCTAGCTACTGCACCGAATATTATGGAGCATAACACGGGGGCAGTGTGTGCGACCTGGTGGTGGACCGGTAATGTGGGGTATGCAGGAAATCATATCTGTAAGGATGGTGCACCAGGTGGCTATGGTATTTGGGAAATGCAGGGGAGAGATTTGAAATGGAAGTACAAGGCTATAGGCGAAAGCGAAGATTATCAGTTTAGGGCTTATGACCTCAATCAGGTGCATCTGACTAAGGATAAATATGCTCCAGCTTACACAGGATCGGAGTGGAATACGTATGCGGCTGAATATGCGAATCCAAATAAGAACAACGAGGTCTTAATTAATGTCTGGAATTATGATAAAGGCTGGAAGGTGGAGGTTACAGAAAACGGAACGCCCCTTACAGTAAACCGGGTGCGCATGCGTGACCCGTTGCATATTATATCGTATTCGGCGCAACGACTGAACCGTAATGCCGTACCTACGGAAGATTTTGTGACGACCCTGACAGCACATATGTTTAAGGTAAAAGCTTCTTCGTCTACCAGTACATTGGAGATCCGGGTGACTGATCGTTTTGGAAAGGTATATCGGGAAAGCATGGTGCGGCCTAAAACATTGGGCTATTTAATGAAGTAGTCGAGTACGTCATGTCGCAGCGTCACGATTGTGGTCGACGAGTTCTCGGTGTCGGTTTATCGCGGACCTTGTGGAGACATCTATAGGGTATCTAGACAACGGATGTAATGCTCGAGGGGATAAGTCGTAATTCTTGGTAGCCGGTACTCCGTCATGTCGACCTTGTGGAGACATCTATGGGCTATCTAGACGGTGAGTATAATTATTATTAGTGTTAAATTTTTTTAAAATGAAAGCTATATTAATATCATTTGTCGGGATTTTGGTGTTTGGCTTTAGCGCACAGGCACAAACCGAATTTGGGCTAAAAGCAGGAGCTAGTTTTCCCTCTTATAAATGTGCTGATTCGGAAGTACTTGGAGAGACGAAATCTCTTACTAGTTTCTATTTAGCAGGCTACCTTGATACGCGTATTGCTTCAGGACTTTATTTTCAACCTGAGGTATCCCTACAAGGAAAAGGAAGTAAGCTGGTAGAGTCGCAGGAACGAGGGGCATGGCAGATTGAACAGAAAACCAAATGGTTGGATTTTGCTTTTAACTTTTTGGGGAAAGTGCCTATTGGGCAAATAGGGAAGGTATTTGTTGGTGCTGGTCCTTATATTGGATTTGCGATGGACGGGATCAATGAATATGCCGAAAAGGGCACTACCACAGCCGTGATTATCTATGATGATAATGCCATGAGAAGCTTTGATTATGGTGTTAATGCGTTGACAGGGATTAAATTTGCCAAGCGTTTTTCTGTGACAGCTAATTATAGGATGGGGATGGCTAATATCGCAGAGAGTGCTTTTAAGTGGTCGGATAATGTCAAAAACCGAGTGTTTTCTGTAGGTGTTGGAGTTGGTTTGTGATGTAAGGTATGACTTTTAGAGGAGCTATTTGTGCTGAGGAGCTTTTTTACGGTTAACTGGAGGTTTAGCTTTGGAAAGGTATACCGACAGACGATGGTTCGTCCCAAAGGATTGGATTATTTAATGAAGTAATCAAAAGCGGCTGTTTTTTAAATAGCTTCTTCTTTATTCTTAATGTTTTGAATAATGGATGTTTTTTCTTTATCTTAAAGCATTATAAACGAGATTATGAAGATAAAAAATATTTTATGCTGTTCGCTGTGCTTTATTATGTCATCATGGGCATGGGGACAGGAGAGCGCGCTCAAACTTACCTCTAAACGCAACGACGATAAATCTGTGGAATTGTATTTTGAGAAGGATGATCCGGGGACTATGACGGTCAACCTCAAATTTAAATCACTTAGTAATTCGAGTGTTCCGACGAATATCTGTAGAGCAGAAGGATACTCGGGGCCGTTACTGACTTTAAGGCCTATGAACAAGGATAATGGAATTGATTTGTCCTATAGTTACCGTTATATTAGAGGACGTCTGATGCCTAAGTTTGATGAAACATTTGTTTATGCAATCCCTTTTAGAACTGGTACCGAAGTCTATGCGCGTGAAGCTGGTTTTTTGAGTGCAAGATATTTCGGAAATACGACGCCGGATGATTGGAAAGTCTATCATTTTTATACAAATGATCAACAAGAAGTGACTGCTTCGAGAAAAGGAGTTGTGGTAGAAATAAACGACCGACATGAGGATGCAGTGCTAGAGGATAAGGAATACAGCTCGAGTACGAACAGTATTATGATAGAGCATAAAGATGGTTCATTGTTGAAATACGATGGATTGAGCAAGGACAATATGAAGGTGAAACTGGGTGATGTTGTATTCCCTGGGCAGGTAATCGGAAAGAATGTAAAGCGGGGTAAATACGGGTATTTTGTGAGTTTTATGTTGATGTATCTTAAATCTGCCGATCTGGATGCGAATGAAGGAAAAAATATTACGAATTCTACTAGCTTCTATGGTTTTATCACGCCACTCTTTGATGTGGGGACGGAAGCTGTTGTCTTGACGAAAGATGCGAAATATACGGCATCGATTAGTCCTGATCTTATCACCAAAGAAATGAGTAAGAAGGAGATAAAGAAGTATAACGGGAAATAAGGCTTGTCGCTATCACTATGATTAAACAAAAAAAGAGCGATCTAAAAAGCTTGAATTTCCCGTCTTTGCGAGAGGTAGGTTTTTTTAACAAACACAGAGGAGATTTGATGACAGTGCGTAGCTTTAACCGAGCTTGCGAGCTCACCAAAAGTAATCCGTCTTTGCGAGGATTCAGCCAAGTAGCCGGAGACGAAGCAATCTTAAAAATGGCTTTACGATATATGGCTTATAGATCGCTTCGTAGCCTCGCGATGACGAGATAGTTTTTAAACCGAGTTTGCGAGCTTACCAAAGGTAATCTGTCATTGGTAGGAAGTATGAAGACCCGCGAAGGCAGATGCGTAGCAAACTAATCTGTGCTTTGAGTAAGTTAGATTGCCACACCATTCCCGATTCTCGGGACAGGCTGTTCCTCAGGTTTGCAATGACGATGACTTATTGCTTTTTAGACACCTTATCTGTTTTTAGATTTGCTTCCTAAGGCAGAACAGAATTTAAGGCAGAATATACTCTTGCACGCCGGTACTCCGTCATGTCGACCTTGTGGAGACATCTATAGGCGATCTACCTGGTGAATTCTATTGAGTAGGCTAGCCGATACCCGTATTGCTTCAGGACTTTATCATCAACCTGAGATGTCGTTGCAAGGAAGAGAAATTGGGGCTTTGCTGCCTTTAATAATGGGAGGATATGACGATAAAATATTGAAAATTAGAGCGAAATGTAGGTAATAATATTTGCAATCTTTATATTAGAGTTTTAAAAAATAATAATCAACTTATGAAAAGCCCCCAATTTATTAACCTATTGGCTCTGCTATGTTTTGGATTGTTAATTTCCCACGCGGGATATGCTCAGTCTAGATCTTCGCAAGCTATTCAGGTATTGGTGTCACCAAACAAACCTGATTGGACTTATAACAAAAATGAGGAAGCCTCTTTTAAAATTCAGGTATTGCAACATCAAGTCCCTTTGACAGATATTGAAATTACCTATAGTGTAGGCCTAGAAAAAATGACACCTACTGACCAAGGTAAAGTGAAGCTAAAGGACGGTTTTGCGGTGGTAAAGGGCAGGTTGGCCGCGCCTGGGTTTTTACGTTGTGAAGCAAAAGTATCTATAGACGGGCGTTGGTATAGTGGTATTGCTACAGCAGGATATGTACCATTGGACATCAAACCGACTCAGACATTGCCAGATGATTTTCAAGAATATTGGGATACGGCAATAGCTAAGGCCTCGAAGGTACCTCTGGATGCGAAGTTAACATTATTGCCCGAGCGATGTACGGAAAACGTAGATGTATACCATGTAAATATGCAAAATGCAGCCGCTGGGACACGTCAATATGGTATACTGGCTAAGCCAAAAAAGGAGGGTAAGTATCCTGCGGTATTATCGGTCCCTGGCGCCGGTATTCGTCCGTATGCTGGTGTTATTGATCTTGCAGAAAAGGGTATAATTACACTGCAAATCGGTATTCATGGTATTCCTGTCACCTATGAAACAGGGCTGTACAATGACTTGGGCAATGGTCCACTAAAAGGATATCCATTCTTTAATTTGGATGATAGGGATAGTTACTACTATAATAGGGTGTACTTGGGCTGTGTAAGAGCTGTGGATTTTCTATACGCTTTGCCAGAGTTTAATGGTAATGATCTATTGGTCTGGGGTGGTAGCCAAGGTGGTGCTTTAGCTATTATTACGGCTTCTTTGGATAGTCGGGTAAAGGGCTTGGCCTCACTGTATCCTGCTTTGAGTGATCTCACTGGTTATATGCACAATCGTGCGGGTGGATGGCCTCATATGTTTAGAACGGATGTGGATGAGAATAAAGTGAAGGTGTCGGCTTACTATGATGTGGTCAATTTTGCCCGTTTTGTAAAGGTGCCCGGATTTTATACCTGGGGATATAATGATGATACATGTCCTCCAACTTCTTATTATTCGGCATATAATCTTATTAATGCACCTAAAGAATTATACCTGGTACAAGAGACTGGCCATTGGACTTATCCTGAGCAACATCAAGAAATAGAAAAATGGATGCTCAAGCAGTTGAAGAAATAAAAGAAATATAGCGTAAATCAACATAAAAAGGGGCATCGTATGCCCCTTTTATGTTGATTATTGATATCCTAAAAGTTTCATGACCTGTTTGGAGTTTTGCTCCTCACCGAATACTTCGTAGTTGAATGTCTCGTCTCTATTACGACGGATGATCACGTGCTTAGGTGATGGCAGTAGACAGTGGTGTATGCCTCCATAGCCACTTAATACATCTTGGTAAGCTCCCGTGTGGAAGAAGCCAAGGTACTGCACCTTACGTGTCTTAGGCATGAACACGGAGTTCATGTGTGCCTCTTGGTTGTAGTAATCCTGTCCGTCGCAGGTGATACCACCTAAATTGACCCGTTCGTATTCCGAATCCCAATTGTTGATCGGTAATAGGATGTACTTTTGGTTCAACGCCCATACGTCCGGTAGGTTGGTAATGAATGAACCATCGATCATAAACCATTTCTCACGGTCATTCTGTAACTTACGGCCTAATACTTTGTAAAGTATACCTGATGCCTCAGCCACCGTATACTTACCAAATTCGGTAATAATATCCGGTTCCATGACCTCGTGGTGCGCGCAGATCTGCTTGATGCGGTTTACGATCTCATTGACCATGTATTCGTAATCGAAGTCATGCACCAAAGAGTCTTTGAATGGCATACCGCCACCAATATCTAAGGTATCTAGATCTGGGTTTACTTTTTTGAATTTACAGTACAAAGTCACGTACTTCTCTAATTCGTTCCAGTAGTAAGGGGTGTCCGAAATACCGGAGTTGATAAAGAAATGCAATAACTTAACCTTGAAGTTAGGGTTGTCTGCAATCTTATTGTTGTAAAAATCGATAACGTCTTCAATACGTATACCTAGGCGCGAAGTATAAAACTGCGAGTCTGGTTGCTCCTCTGAGGCGATACGTATCCCTAGGGCACAAGGTTGGTCTAGCTCTATCTCATCGTCATAGAGGTTGAACTCTTCCTTATTGTCCAATACCGGGATGATATTCGTATAACCATCATGGATCATATCGATGATATACTGCTTGTACTGGTAGGTCTTAAAACCATTACAGATTACGGTAATGTCTTTGGTCACCGTACCGGCACGTTCTAAGGAGTCGATCATAGGCATATCAAAAGCCGATGAGGTCTCCAAGTGGATGTCATTTTTTAAGGCTTCCTCTACGATATGTTTGAAGTGGGAAGATTTGGTACAATAACAGTACTTATACGATCCCCTATAATCGTGTTTAAGGATAGCGGTTTGAAAAAGAATCTTCGCCTGTTGAATTTTTTTGCTGATTATAGGTAAATAAGTAAAACGTAGTGGCGTGCCATACGTCTCTATCATTTCCATCAAATTCAAATCGTGGAAGTACAATTCGTCGTCGATTATTTCGAATCCGTCTTGCGGAAAACCAACACTTAAGTCAAGAAATTCCTGATAGCTCTGCATTTTTTATTATTTTTGGCAAAGATATACTTTCATAATGAATACCTAAACACTTTGAGTGTTATTTTTATGTCTCATTATCAGAAAGATACAAATATTACACAATATTTACATGGCTAACTCTATACAACTTACGCTCGTCCAAGAGACTGTAGCGGCGGTAAAGTCACTTTATGACGCCGATATTCCGGAATCTCAGATCACTTTGCAGGAAACACGCAAAGAGTTTGAGGGACAAATAACGATTGTCACATTTCCGGTTACGCGATTTTCGAAGAAGTCACCAGAGCAGACAGGGATGGAAATCGGGGCCTATCTGCAGCAGCATATCGATGCTATATCGGGGTACAATGTCATCAAAGGGTTTTTGAATATCAGCCTGTCTGACGCTTACTGGATAACGATGCTCAATGAGACGATATTGCAAGAAGGATTTGGACAGTTTGCTAAGAATGGAAAGAAGCTAATGGTGGAGTATTCTTCGCCAAATACGAATAAACCATTGCACCTTGGACATATCCGTAACAACCTCTTAGGGTATTCGGTAGCCGAGATATTGAAAGCCTATGGCTATGAGGTGGTGAAAGCGAATCTGGTAAACGATAGAGGGATTCATATCTGTAAGTCTATGCTGGCTTGGCAGCGATTTGGCAATGGTGAGACGCCAGCGTCTGCAGCTATGAAAGGTGACCATTTGGTGGGTAAATACTATGTGGTATTTGATAAAGAGTATAAGAAAGAAATAGAAGCCCTCAAGGCTGAAGGACAGACGGAAGACGAAGCGAAAAAAAATGCATCGATGATGAAAGCTGCACAGACTATGTTGCAGCAATGGGAAGCAGGGGATGAAGAAGTGATATCGCTTTGGAAAACGATGAACGGCTGGGTGTATGAAGGTTTTGCAAGCACTTACAAACAACTGGGAGTAGACTTTGATAAATACTATTACGAGTCGGATACTTACCTGTTGGGTAAGGATATTATTCAGGAAGGTCTGGAAAAAGGAGTGTTCTTCAAGAAGGAGGATAATTCGGTATGGATAGACCTGACGGAAGAAGGGCTGGATCAAAAACTGGTACTCCGTGGCGATGGTACCTCGGTATATATCACGCAGGACTTGGGGACAGCTCAACTCAAATATGATGAGTTCCACATGGACGAATCGATGTATGTCGTGGGGAATGAACAGGATTACCATTTTAAAGTGCTATTCACAATCTTAAAAAAATTGGGTAAAACATGGGCTGATGGTCTGTTCCATCTTTCGTATGGAATGGTCGATCTGCCATCAGGCAAGATGAAATCGCGCGAAGGTACGGTAGTGGACGCAGACGATTTGATGAACGAGATGATTGAAACGGCCAAGGAACGTACCGAAGAACTGGGTAAGACGGAGAGTTTTGATGAAGAGGAGAAGGCATCACTTTATAATAGCATTGGTATGGGAGCACTTAAGTACTTTTTGCTTAAGGTAGATCCTAAGAAGAGGTTGTTGTTTGACCCGAAGGAATCCGTAGATTTTCAGGGACATACAGGGCCATTTATACAATATACGTACGCTCGTATCAAGTCGGTGTTGCGTAAAGCGGATTTTGATGCGGCTTCTGCTCGTATAGTGCCAGCATCATTCTCTCCTTATGAGCGGGATTTGATTCAGGTATTGACCAATTATCCGGCGGTGATCGAAATGGCAGCGAAAGAGTTCAGCCCAGCACAAGTGGCCAACTATGCCTACGATGTTGCAAAACTGTACAATAAGTTCTATCACGAGGAAAGTATCCTTAAAGCAGAGCAGGAAGATGTAAAGGCTTTCCGTCTACATCTGTCCGTAGCATCGGCTCGCATCATAGCCGAGAGTATGCGGATGCTGGGTATTGAAGTGCCAGAGAGGATGTAAATTGAGTTATCGAGTTATGGAGTTAACAAGTTGTCAAGTGAGGTATGAATCCTGGTGGAGGTGAGGAAGGTGAGCGAGTGACTTTATAATTGAGTAAGTCCTGAATGATTTTTATTTAGTAACTAGAGGAAAAAGAAGATTCTTAAAGGAGTCTTCTTTTTTGTATTTTTGTTTAGTACTTGGAGTGTTTTTTATTGTTGATAAATAATTGAAAATCATATTTGATATGGAAACAGGACAAAGAGTGAAGGTGTCTCCAGAATTGACTGGACTGGGAGAGTGGGTCGAAGGGTTGGTGATAAAAATACGTAAGAATCCGTTCTTAGGGATAGAAATTGCTATAAAGGATAGTTTGGGAAGGATTTTCTTTGGTGAAGAGAAATACTTTAAGCCTCTGTAAGATGTTTGCTATTAGTTTTGATATGATTGTTTCTGATCTGAAGAAGTATTATGGAGAGCCTTATAATAATGCTTATTTTGAAATCAGTACGATATTGGAAGAGTTTAGTTTTTTTAGAACTCAAGGAAGTGTCTATCTGAGTGAACTAAATGATATGTCCAATCTAGTTGATGCAATTGATGCATTATCAGCACGGATTTAGTTTGCAAACTCTGTTCGCGATGTTAGAGCTTTTAGGGTAGAAGATTGGAGTAATTTTACAGAAAGAGTAAAACGAAAAGCAACAAAAAATGAAGAAATTTAAAGTTGGATTAATTGGGTTTTCGATTGGAGGGTACGTATTTCATGCACCCTTTATCGCTAGTAATCCAAATCTGGAATTATACAAAGTAACTGCTCGAAAAGAAGAGCAACAGAAGATGTTGGCCGAACGCTATCCTAATGCGATAGGCGTATTATCTGCGGAAGATATTATTCAAGATCCTGAAGTGGATATTGTGGTAGTAGCGACTTCCAATGACGTACACTATAGTCTTACTAAAGCGGCTTTGGAGGCCGGAAAAAATGTGGTGGTAGAGAAACCATTTACCAATACTACCGCTGAAGCTGATGAGCTGATCGCATTGGCAAAGGAAAAAGGTGTGTTACTATCAGTACACCATAATGCACGCTTTCATTCGGATTTCAAAACGGTGCAAAAAGTGCTGGCTTCGGGAAGATTAGGGCGTGTCGTACATTACGAAGCGCGTTTTGACCGTTTCCGTAATTTTTTGCGGGAGGGAGCATGGCGTGAAGCAGCGCTTCCGGGCTCGGGCATACACTATGACCTAGGGGCGCATTTGATTGATCAGGCGCTACAGTTATTTGGACATCCGGATTCGGTGTTTGCTGACCTAAGGGCGCAGCGTGATGGGGCTAAAGCAGTGGATGATTTTGAATTTATCTTGTCTTATCCAGGTCTTAAAGTATCCTTAAAAGGACAAATGCTGGCAAAGGAGCCTACACCGAGATTTGCTATCTATGGCATGAATGGCTGTTTTGTAAAACGTGGAGTAGATCCGCAGGAAAACTTGCTGCGTGCCGGGGCGCGTCCAGAATCGGATCCAAGCTGGGGTGTAGAACCTGCCGAGATACAAGGTAAACTCTCGCTATTGGAGAATGGTCAGGATGTGGAGGAGTATGTACTCAGTGAAATCGGAACCGGACAGGATTTTTATAAAAATATTGTCGCGACATTATTGGGCGAAGAGGAGCTTTTTATAAAACCCGAACAGGCCCGCGATGTAATCCGTATCCTGGAACTAGCCGAGCAGTCTTGGGCAGAGCAAAGAACGGTGAAAACGGACGAACAGTTGATATCGTGAATAGGTAAAACTGTCAATGGGTAAAAATGTGAATAAGTGAAACTGATCTTAACCCTTTAACGATTTTACTCTTTAACTTTATAACTTTTATAACTTGAACAACTACGACGCGATTATAATTGGCGCAGGAGCCTGTGGGTTGATGTGTGCTGTACAGGCTGGAATGTTGGGTAAGAAGACTTTGGTCTTGGAGCGGAATGAAAAGCCTGGAGCCAAAATATTGATCTCTGGTGGTGGGCGTTGCAACTACACTAATCTATATACCTCTACGGATAATTTTGTATCGGAAAATCCTAAGTTTCTGAACGCAGTGTTTGCACAATGGACTGTGGATGATACGGTAGCATTTTTTGAAAATTTTGGAAACATCGAAGGCCAGGAGAAGACGCTCGGGCAGCTTTTTCCGGTATCTAATAAAGCCAAAGATATTGTAGCTACATTCACCCAGCTGATGTATGATACGGGACAGGATATCTGGCTGAATACTTTAGTGAAAGAGCTAAAACAGGAAGGGACAGGCTATGTACTGACACTCGAAAGAAATGGCAGGATAGAATATATTACAGCTCCTAAGGTGGTGTTTGCATCTGGTGGACTGCCTGTCGCAAAATTGGGCGCATCTGATTTTGCGTTACGTACTGCCCGCGGATTGGGCCTAGAGGTGGTGCCTACAGCCCCAGGGCTGGTGCCGCTCACCATAACGGGGAAAGAGGCCGATTGGTATGCCTCGCTATCCGGTAACTCGGTATATGCAAGAGTGTATAATGATAAAATATCTTTTGAAGAAAATATCCTTTTTACACATTGGGGACTGAGTGGCCCTGCTATTCTTCAGATATCTTCGTACTGGCGTGCTGGGGAGTCTTTTACTATCGATCTATTGCCTAAGTTTAAACTTCGTGAATTGATTGCCGCAGAGCGGAATGCTGGCGGAAAACGTACCGTTGGACAATTATTACAGGGGTATTTTACAAAAAAAATGGTGGAAGCATTAGCCCGGTTTTTGCCGATAGACGTAAAAATTGCCTCACTGAGTAAGGCAGATGCCAATCTGGTCGTGGATACGATCCATCAGTTTAAAGTCAAGCCAGCAGGTGATAAAGGCTATGATAAAGCGGAAGTGATGCGTGGAGGTGTATCTACGGCAGAGCTAAATCCGAAGACATTGGAATCTAAGAAATACCCCGGCTTATATTTCGGTGGTGAAGCTGTCGATATTACGGGATGGCTCGGAGGCTATAACTTCCAATGGGCATGGGCTGCAGGCTATGCGATAGCGCAAGATATATGATGGAAGGTGATGGAGTTAACAAGTTATCAGGTGAGGAAGTTAACAAGTTATCAGGTGAACAAGTTAACTAGATAACAGGATAACACGTTCACTCGATAACAGGATAACTCGATAACAAGATAACTCGATAACAAATCTACATCCTCTTTTTATAAATACTGTCCACAATCAATGCTATAGCCCCATCTCCGGTCACATTACAAGCGGTACCAAAGCTATCCATCGCAATATATAGGGAGATCATCAACGCTTGATTCTGTAGGTCAAAGCCCAACATAGAGGCAATGACACCGATTGCAGCTATAATGGCTCCGCCAGGTACGCCCGGTGCGGCAATCATGGTGACACCCAGCATACAGATAAAACCAGACATCTGTAAGGGATCAATGGGCATTCCTTGCATTAACATTAAAGCGACTACACAGGCTACAATCTTAAGCATACTCCCTGCAAGGTGTATGGTAGCACACAGAGGAACAGTAAAGTTTGCGATATCTTCACTGACACCTGCCTTTTTTGCCTGTGCCAATGTAACCGGGATGGTCGCGGCAGAAGACTGGGTGCCCAGCGCTGTAAAATAGGCGGGCATCATGGTCATCAACAATCGGAATGGATTTTTCTTTCCTATAAGCCCAGCTATGCAAAACTGTATTGCAAGGAGCAGGATGTGCATAATGAAAATAACTCCAATGATTTTGATGAATACATCCAATATGAGACCTACTTTGCCCGAATACGTCATATCCAGAAAAATGCCGAATATGAATACGGGAAGAATGGGTATAATCAGTTTTTCTATCAAAAAAGAAATAATCTTTTCAAAATCAATAGCGACCTTCTCCAGCGTTGAGTTTTCTATACGAGTCAATCCTATACCGATGAGAAAGGCAAATACCAGTGCGCTCATGACATCAAAAATAGGAGGGAAGCTGAGCGTGAAATATGGCGCCAATGCTTTGTTAGATTCTTCGATCGTGGCAGCGGCCTGTCCATCGATAAGCGATGGAAATAGGGCCATACTACCAAAGTAGGATGAAAAACCTGCAAACAGAGTAGAGCCGTAGGCTATTCCTACAGTCATGAGTAATAGCTTTCCGGCAGTTTTACCGAGTTTGGCAATTGCAGGGATAATCAGTCCCACAATAATCAGGGGAATCAAAAATTTGAGTAGCTGATCGAATAGGGAATTGAAGGTCGCAAAAATGCGACCTATGGATTCCGGAATAATATAGCCCATGCCTATACCGAGCGCAATTGCTACGACGACTCGGAAGAGAAGGTTGTTGGTGATTTGTTTCATCCTTATGGTTTGTTATTTCAATAGACCGGCCCGTTTTAACAGAGGTTCTACTTGCGGCTCTTGTCCTCTAAAACGAAGATATAGTGTCATTGGATGTTCGGTTCCTCCCTTGGAAAGTACGGACTCCTTAAATTTTGTAGCAATCTCCCTGTTGAATATGCCATTCTCCTGAAAGTATGCAAATGCATCTGCGTCCAGTACTTCGGCCCACTTGTAGCTGTAATATCCGGAGGAATATCCACCGTTGAAGATATGCGAAAAGCTAGGGCTCATGGCATTCTCTGCAACATCAGGATACAGTTTTGTGGAAGCAAATTGTTGGTTCTCGAAATCTTTTATAGAACTGATAGCACGTGGATCTGTTCCGTGCCAGCCCATGTCCAATAGTCCAAAGCTGATCTGTCGTAGGGTAGCCATTCCTTCCAGGAAGGATGCAGATTCTTTGATTTTCTCGACCAGTTCCATCGGGATATTTTCCCCTGTCTGGTAATGCTTGGCAAATAGGGCGAGGGCTTCCTCTTCGTAACACCAGTTTTCCATAATCTGGCTCGGTAGCTCGACAAAATCCCAATATACCGATGTGCCTGAAAGCCCAGGGTAGGTGGTGTCTGCCAGCATGCCGTGTAGGGCATGGCCAAACTCATGGAATAGGGTGGTGACCTCTTGGAAGGTCAGTAAGGAAGGTTTGGACGCGGTAGGTGGAGTAAAATTACATACAATAGAAACGTGAGGACGTTCTTCTATTCCCTGATAATGATACTGCGGTTTAAAGGAAGTCATCCAGGCACCATTACGCTTACCTTTACGAGGGAAGAAGTCGGTATAGAAGATAGCGACCAATTCGCCTGCATCATTGCTCACCTCAAAAGTTTGTACTTCAGGGTGATATTTATCGAGGTTGTGGACTTCTTTGAAGTGTAGCCCATAAAGCAAACGAGCTGTCTCATAGGCTCCGGCTAGTACTTTTTCGAGCTGAAAGTAAGGTTTTAGTTTCTCGTCATCTAGATTGAAACGTTCTTGTTTTAGTTTCTCAGCGTAATAGGCGCCGTCCCATTTTTCCAACTGGGTGATGCCATCCAATTTTTTAGCAAAGTCAGAAAGCTCTTGGAACTCCCGTTCGGCAGCAGGTTTGGCTTTCTGCAAAAGGTCATCCAAAAACGCTTTTACTTTATCTGGCGATTGTGCCATACGTTCGGCCAATACAAAGTGAGCGTGGGTGTCATAACCTAATAGCTGGGCTCTTTGGAAGCGAAGCTTAGCGATTTTGAGCACGTTTTCTTCATTATTGTACTCATTGTCTTGAAATGCTTTACGACCAGCAGCCAAGGCTAGCTCCCGGCGGAGGGCTCTGTTGTCTGCATAGGTTACAAATGGGATGTAGCTGGGATAATCTAAGGTAAATAACCAGCCTTTTTTATCTTGGCTTTCCGCTAGTGCGGCAGCTGCTTCTATGAGTCCATCAGGTAGTCCTGCTAGATCAGCTTCGTCTTCTATCAGCAGTTGGTAAGCATTGGTCTCTGCCAGTACGTTTTCGCCGAATTTTAGTTTTAGTACCGCGAGCTCTGCATCTATTTTACGAAGTTCTTCTTTGGCTTCACCCTGTAGCAATGCGCCATTACGGGCAAAATCTTTATAAGACTTTTCTAATAGCGTCCGTTGTTCGGTACTAAGGTCAAGGTCTGCACGTTGTTCATATACCTTCTGTATACGTTCGAATAGATCAAAATTGAGGGTGATGTCATTGCTCAGTTCAGAGAGCTTTGGTGCCACCTTCTGCGCTATCTTCTCGAGTTCGTCATTGGTCTCGGCCGAATGGAGATTGAAGAAAATGCTGGAAAGACGGTCTAAGGTCATTCCTGAGAAAGCCATAGCTTCTACAGTGTTTTCAAAAGTCGGAGGGGCAGGATTATTGACGATAGCGTCTACTTCGTCCTTTGTTTTTTGGATAGCTTCTTCGAAAGCCGGAATATAATCTTCGTTCTTTATCTGCGAAAATGGTGCTGTATTGTGCAGCGTATTAAATGTGTTCGTTAATATTGCCATGGGGTAAAGTTAACAAATATTTGTGCGGATTGTATCCGCACAAATATCTGTTAAAGCTATTACATCTCCCGCTCGACGTCTTTGTCTCCTCTACCGGATACATTGACGATAGCCAATTCGTTTTTACCTTTCAGTAACTTGATCGCTAAGGCTACGGCATGGGCACTTTCGATGGCAGTAGTAATCCCTTCTAGGCGGGACAATAACTTGTAAGCCTCGATTGCCTCTTGATCCGTAACCGGATAGTATTGTGCGCGGTTCGTATCTTTTAGATAGGCGTGTTGCGGTGATATTCCTGGGTAATCCAAACCCGCTGCAATGGATTTGGAAGCTATCGGTTCGCCATTGTCATCGACAAGACAGTAGGAACGTGTACCTTGGAATACGGTAGGTTTGCCAAATGATAGGGTAGCAGCCGTGTTTGGATAGGTACCATCGCCACCACCTTCGGCACCATGGATAGATACTTCTTTGTCTTCTAAGAAACCAGAGAACAAGCCTATAGCATTGGAGCCACCACCTACCGAAGCAAAAATGCTATCGGGTAAGCGTCCTTCAAATGCAAGGATCTGCTGACGGGCTTCCTGACCGATTACGGACTGGAAGTAGCCGACCATCTTAGGGTAAGGGTGTGGGCCTACGTGTGATCCCAATAGATAGAAAGACGTCGGATTCTCGATATAATAACCCAAAGCCGCATCGACGGCATCTTTAAGGGTTTTGCTACCGAGTTCTGTAGCGATAACTTCTGCTCCTAGGAGACGCATACGTCTCACGTTGAGGGCTTGACGCTCGACATCTATCGCTCCCATGAACACCTTACAAGGGATGCCTAGCAACGCCGATGCTGTAGCAGCGGCAACTCCATGTTGGCCAGCTCCAGTTTCGGCAATGATCTCTTTTGCTCCCATTCTCTTAGCAAGTAAGATTTGTCCGATACAGTTGTTGATCTTATGTGAGCCTGTATGGTTGAGGTCCTCACGTTTTAAGTATATTTTAGAACCTACGTATTCACTTAGATTTTTAGCATGAAATAGGGCAGAAGGTCTTCCAACGTAGTTTTTTAGCAGTTGAATGAACTCTTCGTTGAACTCTGCTTTTTGTGTTTCGTTGTCAAAAAAATCAGCGAGTTGTTGTAATTGTTTCTCTAATACGGGTGGAATATAGGCTCCCCCATACTCACCATAGCTGCCTTGGTGAGCAAGCATGGAAGGATTTGGTTTGACTTCTATCATTGTAGTTTTGATGTTATATTATTGAGCGTTAAACTTAGATAAATTATCTAGAATAAACAAGGTAGAAGTCGGTTAATATGGTAAGAAGAAGCCTCTTTGCTTCTCGTAAATTCACTTTTTAAAGGGCAAAGGGCTTCTAAAAAGCTACATCCTCGATGAGTGATGATTAAAGCCTGATAGAAACCCTTCTATAGTTAGTGGTTTGGTACAACAATATAACGGAGACCTGCTAGTTCAATTGAAGGGATGCAGGCCCAAATTCTTCAAAGTGTATGGTTTCAATAGGTACGCCATTGGTAATCAGAAAATCATAATGCTTGCTGATGAAAGGAGCTGGCCCACAAATATAGTAATCAGTCTCGGGTTTTAATATTTCGTTTTTCAATAATTCGAGTTCGACACGTCCCCGGTAGTGATTTTTTGCCGTAGATTGTTCGTTCTCGTAAAAGATATGTTGATCTAGTTGAGTATAGTTTACACTGATCTCGGCTATTTTATCCTTGAATGCGTGTACCTGTTCGCTGCGGCATCCGTGGATCCAGGTTACGGCTGGTATGCTCCGTACGTCTGGTGTGGAGACAATATATTCTAGCATAGACAATAGTGGAGTCTGGCCGACACCACCGCTGATGAAAACCTTATGTGATGGAGTCTGTTTGTTTAGCACAAAGGAACCAGCTGGAGCAGTCAGTTCGACAAGGTCTCCGGTATAGATATGGTCATGAAGGCGATTGCTGATCATACCATCGGGATGCTGGCTGCCGGCTTCTCGTTTTACAGAGATCCGATAGTATTTTCCATTGGGCGCGCAAGAGATACTGTATTGGCGTGGCTGTAGAAGATTGAGTTCAGGAAGGAACAAACGAAGACTGATATACTGTCCCGGCAGATAATCGGCTACATCGCCTCCATCAGAAGGATACAGATAGAATGAGGTGATTTCGGCAGACTCTTTGACCCGTTCTCGGACGACAAATGGCCGCCATCCTGTCCATCCGCCCTTTTTTGCGGTCTGCTGGCTATAGATTTTTTGTTCGTGGCCAGTCATGATGGCAGCAAGCTGTTGGTAGGCGAGCGTCCATGCCTCGAGCAATTCGGGACTAGCAGCGTCCCCTAGCACTTCGGAAATCGAAGCAATCAGGTGCTGTCCGACGATAGCATAATGCTCCGGACGGATGTCTAGACTCGTATGCTTGTGGCCGATATGGTCTACAGCAGGCATTAATACCGCCGGGTTCTCAATGTGCTCGGCATAAGCGAGTACCGCCATAGCTAGGGCAGTCTGTTGTCTGCTGTTCTGCTGATTGCCCATATTAAAAACATGCTTTAGCTCTGGATTGTGTACGAACATACGTTTGTAAAAATGGCTGGTCAGTAATACGCCATGTTCTTTTAGTATAGGTACTGTGCTTTTTACGAGTTGTATTTGATCTGTTGTCATGATATATTGAATAATTAAAAGATATTTTTGTCTTCTATTTTTGTGCGCGATATCCAAAATTGATTTCTCGTCAATCTAATAGTGGATGTTTTTGTCCTTTATTAGGGTTTAAAAAAAGTTATTTGTTGAGCGTAAGGGCTCCTGTCAAAAGCTCGCTGTTAAACTCTCCGATACTGGTATTATAAAGCATGTGGGTCAACTGGTTTCTAACTTTCTTAAATTCATTATGAAGAGGGCAGGGGTTGCTTTCGGAGCAGTAGCTGAGTCCCATGCCGCAACCTGTAAATATTTCGTCTCCCTCTAGGCAGGTGATGATGTCTGCTAAGGGGCGTTTCAGTCCATTAGGCTCGATGTAAAAACCGCCATTGGGACCTTTGATGGAGGAGATAATTCCGCCTTTACTGAGCTTTTGTAGTATTTTGGCTAAAAAATGTTCCGGGGAGTTGATGTTTTCGGCAATCTCTTTGATACCTGGACGGCTCCCATCAGCGGAGTGACTGGCAATATAAAAAACCGCCCGCATCGCATACTCACATGTTTTAGAAAAAAGTCCCATTGATTATTTTCCTTCTACTGCTTGTTGTACCCGTTCTATCTGATCTCCTTTGTAAAGGGAAAGACGTACTATGCTATCGGCAGTAGCTTTAAGGTCATGTACGATATTGCCCTCAAGGCTAATGAGCGATCCTTTTGGTAGGGAATAACGAGCTTCTCCAACACCAAAATCGATAAAACCTTCGACGACCTCTACGATAATAGGGTAGGGAGCCTTGTGGGCTTTCATTTCCTGTCCCTCCCGAAAAGTGATACGGATTTCCTTGCTGTAAGCATTATTGATCAGAACCTGGGCAGAAGGATGATTTTCTGCATAGCTGATGTTTTCTAGAAGAGATATTATTTCCATGTTACTGTTATTGATCTCTGTGGTGATTGATGAAACAAATATAGGTATTTCTGAATAAAAGACAAAAATATCTTTTATTCAGAGCCGTCTCGGAAAGATAATCGATGGTCGAGTCGTGATGTGTGACCGAAAATTCGTATACTAGTATGTATAGAAGAAGATATGATTATGGAAAATATAGGATTTATAGGTTTGGGCAATATGGGGTACCCTATGGCCAAGAATTTGGAAAAGGCAGGATTCCCACTTACTGTATATAACAGGACCGCACAGAAGGCAGCTGGCTTTGCCCAACAATCGGTGGTATCGCCAGATATGGAAACACTCGTGGCATCCAATGATATTGTATTTACGATGTTGACCAACGATGCTGCCGTATCGGCGGTATATGAGGTCATTGCAAAGGAGGATATCAAAGGAAAGCTTTTTGTGGATATGAGTACTATCTCCCAAAAGCTGAGCCAGCAATTGGCTGTAACGATGCGGGAGTGTGGAGCATCGTTTGTGGATGCGCCTGTGGCAGGTAGTACCATGCCAGCTACGGAAGGTACATTGATTATTATGGCAGGTGGTGACGATCCTGACATTGCGCGCGCAATGCCTTATTTTGAGAAGATGGGCAAGCTGACCAAGCATGTTGGGAAAAATGGACAAGGGATAGCTGCAAAGCTCGCTATCAATTATTTCTTGTCAACGCTATATCAGGGACTGGCCGAAACGGTTCTTTTCTCTGGCAGCCTGGGGGTATCCCGGACGGATATGTTAGAGATTATTAATGAAAGCGCAAGTGGCAGTGGTGCTACAAAGGTGAAGACACCGTTACTATTGAAAGATGATTATAGCCCAGCATTTGCATTGGACCTGATGCTGAAGGATGTATTGTTGGCTCAAGAAGCAGGAGCAGATTATCCGCTGACCAAACCGTTGATCGACACATATAGTGCTGCTCAACGAGAGGGATTGGGAAGCAAGGATGTGATGGCGGTGATTGATTATTTAAAAAAATAGAAGCCATGTACGCAAGAAATTTTATGGGTTGCGCTTTATTGGTATTATCACTAGGGGCATGCAACTCGGGAACGAAGGAAGGTCAGAAAAGCAATGCGCCTGTTGAAACACAGGATTCAACCTATTCGATCGTAAGTGAGGGCTTTAAGGTGAAGTATAATCCTGGGGATACGCTGTCTTTGACAGTGAAGGGACCAGAAGGGGCAAATATCGATTCTGTTCTGTATGCTATCGATGGTGATGTGATAGGTCGGGTAAATGGCAATGAGGAGTTAAACTACGATTTTGGTAAAAGCAAGTTTGGTATTAAAGTCGTCAAAGCAACAATTTATGTGAATACGGGGACCGAAGAGGCAAATGTGCGAGTCGATTATCTACCGGCTATGGAACCAAAACTGCGTAATTATGAACTGGTAAATACCTATCCCCACGATATCGAGGCTTACACGCAGGGGCTTGAGTTTTATGGAGACAAGCTTTTGGAAAGTACTGGTAATGGGGCAGGGCGAAGTGGCAAAAAAGGAAAATCCAGTGTTCGAATTGTGGATCTGAAAACCGGAAAGGTTGAGCGCATGATAACTTTAGATGATAATATCTTTGGAGAGGGCACCACAATTTTGAATAGTGAGCTTTATCAATTGACCTATAAGAATAATGAGGCGTATGTCTACGATATATCAACCCTGGAGAAAAAGAAAACGCTCCCTTATTTTAAGCCGATGGAAGGGTGGGGGCTTACCAATAACGGGAAAGATCTGTTTATGAGTGATGGTTCTGAAAAGATATATGTGTTGAATGCAGGAGATTTTAAACCCAAAGATATCATACAGGTGGTCACCAGTGAAGGACCTGTGCCGACCATCAACGAGTTGGAATGGGTAAACGGTAAAATCTTTGCCAATTTTTATCAGGAGGACTTGATTGGTATCATTAATCCGGTTACAGGTGTGGTAGAAGGATTGATAGATTTATCAAAATTAAAGACGATGGTTACACAACATGTTGATTTGGACGTGTTGAACGGGATAGCTTATAATAAAAAAACAAATACCTTTTTTGTGACAGGGAAAAATTGGGATAAAATGTTTGAGATTAAAATAGATTAGCTATGGCAAAGATCTTTACGGCGCAGCAAATGGCTTTGGTAGATAGGGAAACGGCTAAACAGCAGTGTATTTCCAGTTTTCAGCTGATGGAGCGTGCTGCTGGTGTGCTCTTGGCAGCTCTAGAAAGTAGGCATGTTCTATCGCAGGAACGTTTTGTGGTTGTTTGCGGAAAAGGGAACAATGGCGGAGATGGTTTGGTATTGGCGCAATACCTACGGCAGCGGCAGGCAAAGGTAAGCCTGTATCTTCTAGACGCTACATCCTATTCGGAGGATAATAAAGATGCCCAAAAGCGAAATCCTGTTTCATTGATACAAAAGTTTGCGCTTGAAGATCAGTTAGACATCCCTGAAGATGCTGTAATACTGGACTGCCTATTTGGTTATGGAATGCAGCGTGGACTGGATGATTCCTGGCAACATATCGTTGGGCAAATAAATACCTCGGGCTGTAAGGTCATCGCGGTAGATATGCCTTCCGGATTGTTGTCCGACAGTCCGACGCCGATAGGTTGCCCGGTGGTGTATGCGCATGAGGTATTGACTTTTCAAAGTCCAAAGCTGGCGTTGTTGATGCCGGATAACCAGTTGTTTTTTGAGGGATTTGAGGTATTGGATATAGGCCTGACCGAGGAGGCAATGGCACGCGTGGCATCGGATAGTATCTATGTGACGAAGGAAGATATACAGCCATTTTATAAAAGACGTAAGAAATTTGGACATAAAGGAGTATTTGGCCACGCGCTGATTTTAGGAGGAAGCTACGGTAAGATAGGGGCTGTGCAGCTGGCAGCGAAAGCTACGCTACGCTCGGGCTGTGGGTTATTATCATTGTATGTGCCACACTGTGGGTACAGCATATTGCAGACGGCTGTGCCGGAAGCCATGTTGATTACGGATGAGCAGGAGAACTTAATTTCTTCTTTTCCCGATATAGCTCCTTACCAAGCTATAGGACTAGGTGTAGGTATGGGGACAGAGGAAAAGACAAAAGGGGCTTTTCGTGAATTTCTGACTGCCGCACCGTTGATCCCATTGGTATTGGATGCTGATGCGTTGAATGTATTGGCACAAGAACCCGACCTGTTGGAGTTGATTCCTCCGCGGAGTATTCTGACACCTCACCCTAAGGAGCTGAAACGTATCATTGGCACATGGGATAATGACTGGGAGAAGATCGAAAAAACAAAGCAGTTGGCTGCCCGATATAAGTTATGCATCTTGATCAAGGGGGCTAATACGGCAATTGTACTGGCGGATGGACGGGTTTATTTTAATAGTACAGGCAATGTCGGAATGGCGACGGGAGGTAGTGGCGATGCATTGACGGGTGTTCTCACAGCTTTGCTCGGGCAAGGATATTCTACGGAGGAAGCTGCGGTGATGGGAGTATATCTGCACGGACGGGCTGCGGATATAGCGGTAGCAGAGATAGGTGTGTATAGTCTTTTGCCCTCGGATACAATTCAATTTCTGTCACAGGCATTTTTGGAATTGGAAAAAGTACCCTAGATTATTCCATAAATTCTTTTGGATAGATGACCTGACCGCTGTGTCCCATCAATGCATCTTCCTGTAGCTCGATGACCATGCAATTCTCTTCAGGTACATCGAATGGTAAGCTAATCCCATAGGTTTTGGCCATTTTATACCCCAGTCTAGGGTAATAATCTTCATGTCCCAATACGACTACTGAGCCAAAATCGAGATCCCGCGCTCTATCGTGGGCATACTGTATTAGACGGCTACCAATTCCTCTTTGTTGATAGGACGGGCTGACTGCTACGGGGGCCAATGCCAAGGAGGAGACCGCTCCGGATAAGGGGCTGGCAATATGAATTCGGGTTAATAGAATATAACCGACAATCTGTTGATCCAGTTCGGCAACTAAGGAAAGTTCTGGTATAAATGCAGCAGAGCGGCGAAGCCGTTCTACGAGAAGATGTTCCCTATGGTCACTGTGTATTTCATTTTTAAAAGCATCCTGGATAAGGACTGATATCGCTTGGTGATCGTTGTTATTTTCGGGTCTTATATGCATAGGATACTAAGATAAGAGATAATCTTTGGAGATGCCAAAAAATCAGGTGAATTCCTAATGGTCAAAATTAATTGCACGTAATTCCCTAAATGTAAACCATTTTCTTTAAGTTTGATGTATCGTAATCTCAACCTAATCAAAACGATAAACCATTCATGAAGTATTATTGCGCTTTTCTTTGCTGTCTTTTCTATTCTTTGCTGGGCTATGGTCAGCATGAGAGAAAAGAGGTCGTCTCTTTTGAAGACGCTTACAAACGGACCTACAATATTACCAAGCTCTCCGGCGAACGCCCCCGCATCGATGGTAAGTTAGACGAAAGCATCTGGCAGGAGAAGGGGGAGTGGTCGGAGAAGTTTTCTCAGGTCATTCCTTTCGAAAGAGCCTATACCGCTTCCTGGACCAGAGTAAAGTTGTTTTATGATGATGTGAATATCTATATAGGGGTGTATTGCAAGGATGCATTTCCGGAAACGATGAACGCTTTTATCGGTAACAGAGATGATAATAGTAATGGTGATCTGGTTAGCATTGCTTTTGATACCTATCACGATTATCGTGTTGCATCGGAGTTCAATATCAATCTCGGAGGAAATAAAACAGATCTGACAGTCACGGATAAGCTTTCTGTAAATCTGAGCTGGAATGCAGTATGGGAGGGACAGACGCATATCAATAAGACGGACTCATGCTGGACTGCCGAGTTGCGTATTCCATTCAGCCAATTACGCTATAACCAGGATAACGGGGACGGTAAATGGGGACTGCATGTACGTCGTATCATCCGTCGTAATAATGAAGTACAGAACTGGAGCTTGATACCGATAAAAAATAATGGTCACGTTTTCTCGTTTGGGGAGATGCATGGGATGACAGACTTACCAAAACCGAAAGGAATTGAGTTCTTGCCTTATGCAATGGCCAAATTTACAAAGGAACCGAAAATACCAAATAGCCCTTTTCAGAAGGGAAGTAGATGGGGACGTAATGTTGGAATGGATGCGAAGTTTGCGTTGAATGATTTTACAATGGACCTGACAGTGAATCCGGACTATGGACAGGTCGAGCTGGATCCTTCAGTGATGAATCTCTCCGCATATGAAATTTTCTATGACGAAAAGCGTCCTTTTTTCCTGGAGGGCAAACATATCTTGGAGTTTGATAATAACGAGGGAGGAATGATGTTTTATTCGAGACGCGTTGGCGCTATGCCCTCGTATCAACCGAAGGGAATCGACAATGTCGATAACTATGCGAGTACAGCTAGTCCTATACCGATTCTTGGAGCGTTAAAATTGACAGGAACAACTAAAAGTGGTGTGACTGTAGGTCTATTGGAAAGTATTACGGCACAGACTTCCTCACGGGTGATGCGTAGCGGTATTGAGGATCGGGAGATTACGGAACCATTGACCAACTATACAGTAGCGCGTGTGCAGAAAAATTGGGCCGGGAATACACTGCTGGGGGGGATGCTGACGTCGGTCAATAGAAATCTTCGAGCAGAGCATCTGAAAGATGCCTTGATTGAAAATGCTTTTGCGGCAGGTATCGATTTTACGCAATACTTTGCAAACCGGCTTTACTATATCGATGCGAAAGGGATGTTCAGCACATTGCATGGCTCTGCATCAGCAATTTTGAATACAAAGCAAAATGCCGCGCATTACTATCAGCGGGAGTCGGGAAGCTCTTACCTGGATCTTCGACCAGAGCAAACGGCCCTGCAAGGAAGTAGTGGATACGTTAAAGCAGGAAAAAAAGGAAATGCCCAATGGAATTTTTCCCAGACCTTTAGTTGGGCCTCACCGGGTTTTGATCTGAATGATGTAGGCTATATGAAGCAGGCAGATTACAAATCGAATGAATCGGAGGTGGTATTCCGTAAGACCGACCCTTGGGGACCTTTTCGCTTTGCCGGAATCAACCTGACCCAAAAAAATATATGGAATTACGGTGGAAAGGCGGTCAATAATGATTTTGCGGTTCGATGGCGCAGTCTGAGTATCAAGCGCCGTATAGAGATGGATATCAAAGAGATTTTTAACTGGAATACAATCGATAGCCGACGGTTACGTGGAGGGCCAGATATGCGCTATAATGCCAATTTTGAAACTAATGCGATGATCAGTACGGATAGAGCAAAACCGGTGATGTTCAAAATGGAGTATAACGGTCGTCATTATGTGGACGAAAAGACAGCTTATAATGCATTACATCCGAGTATGGTAATTCGTATGGGCAACCATCTACGTGTGGCAGGACAGTTTAACTATGCTTGGAACAAGGATGACCTGCAGTATGTGGGAACAGTGAAACCTACGGGAGCAACAGCCGGCCCAAATGCCTATATATTGGGACATATGGATCAAAAGACATACGGAGTGACCTTGAACCTACAGATGAATGTGACACCGGATATCTCAATCCAATACTATGGATCGCCATTTACTTCTACGGCGGTTTACGACAGGTTTAAGCTGGCGAAAAACATGGATGCTAAGGAGTATAGCGATCGGTTTACGACATTTGCGGAGGAGAAGGTGCAGACTACGGATGGTAGTTATACTGCCCAGGAGGGGAATGCCAGTTATGCATTCAAAAACCCAAATTTTAGCTTTAATGAATTCCGCTCCAATTTAGTAGCACGGTGGGAGTATTTGCCGGGCTCTACTATCTATGTGGTATGGGAGCATAACCAGTCACGCAATGATATGGTGTACCAACCGGGCTGGGGTAATAACCTGGATCGTATGTTTGGACTACCTGCGAGTAATACTTTTATGATGAAGGTCAACTACTGGTTCTCTTTGTAATAAAAAGTAGAGAAAGGGAAGTCCCTTTCTCTATTTGCTAACTGCGGATAGTTTTTCGGTGAATTGCTTTAGGACATCAATCTGGACGTGATCCATCACGACGATTTTATACCATTGGGAGCTATCTCCATGCGAGTCCGGTACAAGACCAAACTCCTGCACTAGGCTACTCGGTATATCTGATGCGCGGATGGTGATGATATTCATCTGTGGATTTCTATAATATCGTATACCTAGCTGATCTAGATCGGTACAACATACGGTGGTCCTATAGAGCAGGGTGTTTAATTTTTCAAGCCAGCCATGTGGTCCGTAGGTCTGCAGTATCATCCATACTGCAATCGCATTGGCTCCAGATCTACTGCCGCTAAGGGTAATGTCCATCCCATTTACATACTTGGCCTCTTTGGTGAGAACATGTTGGATCAATCCTTTTCTGGATAGAAACACACCGGTACCGTAGGGAGCCTGAAGCATTTTATGGGCATCCAGTGTTACGGAGGAGACATGAGGATTGTCAAAACCAATATTGTTGTCGCGCTGTACAATAGGGTAGATAAAACCACCAAAGGCAGCATCCATATGTATTTTGAATAGGAAACCATGCTTAGCTAGAACTGCTGCATACTCGTCAGGATTGTCTACACTACCAAACATGGTGGTACCGACGTTGGAAATAACAATTGCATATTTCTTTCCGTCTTGTTTGGCTTGAGCAACAAGGTTTTCTAGTTCGCTAGAGACAATGGCTCTGTTTTCCATATGGACAGGAATAGACAGGAAGTCTATCTGCAATAAGTTGGAAGCTTTGTGTACGGAATAATGGGTGTCCTCGGAAGCAATAAGTAATATCTCGTCAAGACGGGCATTGTATTCCTGTGTAAAGAGATTGCGGTACATCCAACAGGCCTGTATGTTGGCTTCGGTACCGCCTGTTGCAATATAACCATCACAGCTGCTGCTTTCTGCTTTTAGAATATCTTCACTTAATATTTTGATGACTTCACGCTCGATCTCCTGTGTACCGGCAAAATAGGGTTCGGAGTCACCAAGGGTGTGGCAACCGATATGGTTGGGGTTTTGAACGATGGATTGAAGAAAAGGAGCCTCTTTTAAGAAGGTGGCCTGATCATAAAATACCTGACCGTCCAGTTTGGAGCCGGGTACACCGAGTGTTATTATTTTTTGATAGTCGATGTTCTTGGAGAGAGCATCTGTGATAAGCTGCCTTTGCTCGTCAAAATTAATCTTTTTCCAGTATTGCATGTTGTTGTTTAGCTTTATCTTTCTACCTGATGCTATAGACTCTAAGCAGAGGGTAGTAAATGGTTAGGACATGGCCCTATGGGCAAAAATAAGTTATCTCCTCGATTAATAGGCTACTAGGTGTTGTTTCCGAATATTTTGTAGAAATATCGCTGTTATGGAGCTGTCTTCTGATATTATTTCGGTGTAACGATTCAAAGACTTGTTTTTCTTTTCTGTCATAAAGCAATTGAAAGATGATGCTCTACGGAGATTTTCGTACTTTTGGGCAGATTAGAGTGATTTTTGAAATATTAATTAGAAATAGCCAAGTGAATATATTACGCGCGTACACGGATTCTTTTAAGGGATTATCTCAGGAAGCATGGATGCTTTCCATTGTTATGTTGATCAATAGGACAGGCTCCATGGTTATTCCTTTTTTGGGTGTGTATATGACCGGGCATCTCAATTTTGATATTACACATACTGGGATTGTACTGAGTTTTTACGGTATCGGTTCTGTTATCGGCTCTTGGTTGGGAGGTTTCTTTACGGATCGATTTGGAGAATATCGCGTACAGAGCCTAAGTTTGTTCCTTAGTGCACCGCTCTTTATTATGATACCGCTATTCCCAACAGTGGAAGGAATGGCGTGCATTATCTTATTACAGAGTATTATAAGCGAGACGTTTCGACCGGCCAATTCGGTGGCTATTACAAAGTATGCAAAGCCGCAAAATCTGACCCGTGCCTTTTCTTTGAATAGAATGGCGGTAAATCTAGGGTTTTCTATAGGACCAGCATTAGGCGGTATCCTATCGGCTATTTCGTATGAATTCCTGTTTGCCATTAATACGGCTGGAGCTTTGATCGCGGGGATTGTATATGTGAAATTCTTTAGAAAAAGACATAAGGTATTTCAGGCGAAGGTACAGGAACGTCAAAAACATATCGATGAACTACCGGTAAAAGCGGACGATAAAAGTAAGTCGCCTTATAAAGATGTGCCTTTTATTATCTTCTGTTTCTTCTGTACGATATTCTCGATCTGTTTCTTTCAGTTTTTCAATACGATTCCGATTTTCTACAAAGAAGTAGCGAAGATGGATCAGGCTACAATAGGTTATGTGTTGGGCTATAGTGGTTTCATAATTGTATTATTGGAGATGCTAGTGGTTAATTTTGCAGACAAATATTTGTCGATAGCAAAGACAATTTTATATGGCGCATTATTGTGTGCTGTGGCCTACGCTATACTGGCGTTTGATCACCATTTTTCTATTTTAATACTGTCGATTACCTTATTGAGCGTTAGTGAGATATTGGTGCTGCCGTTTATGTCTACGATTACGGCTCTACGTTCAGGGAAGAAAAATCAAGGTGCCTATATGGGAATGAACGGAATGAGCTTTTCGTTCTCATTTATCATCACCCCTTTATTAGGGACACAGATTGTGCATCAGCTGGGCTTCGATACGTTATGGTTGGGAACAGGCGCAATACTTGCTTTCTCTGCGGTAGCCTTGTATTTTGTGATACGATGGATGCTACCCCAGGATAAACATACCCAAGCGGAAGGGCTAGGCGGACACTAGGGCTTTTCTGATTCCAATAGAATCGCCCGCAGTGATGATGGTTCTCCATAAAAAAAGGTTGCTCGTTTATATCGGGCAACCTCTCAGAATATTATAAGTAAACTATAAGCAAGATTACATCAGCTCTACTTCAGAAATCTGATTGCCTTGTTTAGTTCTTGTATATTTGTATTTGACTTTCTGATTTAGGGTCAATACCATTCCTGCTAACTTATCGTTGAAATATACAGTCTCTCGAGTTTCGTTATCTCTGATAAAACCATAGTTTCCAGTTTCATTGTAGTAGGAGACTTTGCCGTAGAGAAACTCATCCTCAATATCTGCAGGACGGTGTAAATCTTCTTCTTTGAATTTGTAAACTTGTGTAGGCGGGGTGTCGGAGATATTTCCGAACTCATCTACATAAGCAAACATTTCTTCCAACGATTTTCCTTTGTTGTTGTTGGACTTATTTATTTCCCGTCTTTCTTGCTTTTCTTGTTTCTTCTGTTGTTTTTTCTTCGCGCGTTCTTTTTTGTTGAATGTAAGTTGACTTTTAGCCATTAAATAGAATTAAAGATATAAAATATAATAAATGAAAGGTGTATGTCTTAAATTAGCGGAGTGGCTCAAGGATAAGATATAGGGGCCTTTTGTGATGCTGCAAATATACGTAATTTTTTTGAGAAAAACGAATATCCTATTCTGTCTGAATCGGCTGGGGATAATGCTGTTACAGGCTTTGGAGCATGTTGTCTGTCTACGAAAAATAGGGCAAGGTCTTGTCAAGAGGATATGTAAGCTGTTAGAGGTGTTATATGGGATGCTATTGTTAAGAAAGAAAAATGATTAAATTTAGATAAATATTAATAGTCCAATAATCTTAAACTTATGAACTTTAGAATTGTTTTTTTCTTGAACAGCTGTATGTTGTTCTTACTAATACCAGAGCTGAATGCCCAACGCGCTTTGGACTATTGCAACGATAGAATCCGGACCGGCGCAGAGCGAACGGAACACTATGTTCCCTATTTAAAAGGTAAACGAGTCGCTATATTAGGTAATCCTTCTACGGTTGTTAAGAACAAGCATCTTGTAGATACACTACTGACCATGGGAGTCAATGTCGTTAAGATATTCGGCCCTGAACATGGATTTAGAGGTAATGCAAGTAACGGTACCGAGGTCGGTGATGAGGTGGATCCGCAAACGAATATTCCTATTATTTCGTTATATGGTAATAAGAGGAAGCCATCTGGGAAAGACTTGGCGGATGTCGATGTTTTTATTTTCGATGTGCAGGATATGGGAGTTCGCTTTTATACGAATATCAATACCCTACGGGATATTATGGAAGCCTGTGCCGAACATGGTAAGGAAATGTTGATTTTGGATCGACCTAATCCCAATGCGTATCTGATCGATGGCCCGATATTGGATGAAAAGCATAAGTCTGGTATAGGACAGTTTCCAGTACCTATAGCGCATGGAATGACGATTGCTGAGTTTGCACAGATGATCAATGGAGAAGGTTGGATGTCGTCGGCAAAGAAATGTAAGCTGAAGATTATTCCAGTAGAAAACTATGCGCACCACATGTTGTACAGGTTGCCCGTAAGCCCCTCGCCAAATCTTAATACCGAGCAGAGTATTCTGCTATATCCAAGTACCTGTCTTTTTGAGGGAGTGAAGGTCAATCATGGTAGAGGTACAGATTATCCATTTACAATTATTGGTAGTCCAGCTTATAAAGGGATTTATAGTTTCTCTTTTACACCAGTGAGTAAGAAGGGAATGAGTGAGCGGCCTCTTTTTATGAATGAGCTGTGTTACGGATTGGATCTGCGTTCGTATGATGTTCAAAAATTGGTGGATAGTAAGAGATTGAATCTTTCGTGGATCATTGAACTATACCAAAAATCACCTGAGAAGGACAAGTTCTTTGATAATAGTTTTTCGGACCAGATAGGAAGGTTTGAGAACCTGTCGGGAGTTGATGACCTTCGCCAACAGATCGAAAGAGGTGTCAGTGAAAAGGAAATCCGTGCGAGTTGGGCACCTGGATTGACAGCGTATAAAAAGATGCGCACAAAATATGTGATTTATAAGGACTAGGGTGTGGAGCGAAAGGAATATCAAAATCTAGAAATGACGAAGGAAAAATTAAATGTGTTTTGGTTCAGACGGGACCTTAGGTTGGAGGATAACCATGGTCTCTGCCGTGCGCTGGCTAATGGGAAAAAGGTACGGCCCATTTTTATTTTTGACACTACTATTTTATCGAAATTGCCCTCTACATATGATAGACGGGTGGATTATATCCATCAGGCACTGCTGCTGTTGCAACAGAAGCTGAATGTGTTCGGGACTGATCTGCGGGTATATATCGGTAACCCGATCGATATTTTTAAGGATATGAACCGAGTAGTTTCAATAGACTCCATTTTTTGTAATGTGGACTATGAGCCGGATGCGGTACGTAGAGACGAACTGGTTAGGGCCTGGGCAGTTGGAGAGGGAATCGGTTTTGAGGCTTTTAAGGACCAGGTTATCTTTGAAAAATCAGAGGTAATGAAGAAGGATGGCACACCGTATACGGTATTTACCCCCTATAGCCGTGTCTGGAAGTCAAAGCTCGATCCGAAAGATTTACTGCCATTTGAAATCAAGGACGATTGGTTTGAAAAGTTGGATTTGAAAGAGATACCTACTTTGGATGAAATAGGTTTTCAAAAAACTGACATCCTATTTGAAGAACCAGATATTAGGGCTGCAGATATCAACGATTACGATAAGAATAGGGATTTTCCAGGGATGGATAGTACTACGAGGCTAGGAGTGGCCCTGCGTTTTGGTACGATCTCTATTCGTCAGTGTGTTTTGCTGGCCAGCGAGCACAATGAAACCTGGTTGAATGAACTGATCTGGCGTGAGTTCTTTATGCAGATCTTATTTCATTTTCCGAAATCCCTGACGCAATGTTTTAAACCCGCTTATGAAGGGATTGTGTGGCGCAATGATGAGCGTGAATTTGAGGCTTGGTGCAATGGAGAAACAGGATATCCATTGGTGGATGCAGGTATGCGTGAACTGAATGAAACAGGATTTATGCATAATAGGGTACGGATGGTGGTCGCAAGCTTTTTGACGAAACACCTATTGATTGACTGGCGTTTTGGGGAAGCGTATTTCGCTAGTAAACTATTGGACTATGATGCTAGTGCCAATGTGGGGAATTGGCAGTGGGCGGCAGGTTGTGGTTGTGATGCGGCACCCTATTTCCGGATATTCAATCCGGAAGAGCAACTTCGAAAATTTGATAAAGATCTGATTTACGTGAAACGTTGGAATCTGGATTTTGAATCTAAATCGATGTGTAAAATAGTAGAACATGCTTTTGCAAGGGATAGGGCATTGCGTGCTTATAAGGTCGGACTGGGTAAATAATTGACCGCATTGGGCTCAAAAAGAAGGATTTGGGTAAAAAGAAAAAGGTTTTCAAACGGGGAGAATGAAAACCTTTTATAACCAATTATAAACCTAAATTATGATACTGCAAAGATAGTGTATCTTTTACACAAGTGCAAATTTATTTTTATTTAGGTGTTAAGCGAACTTTTGTAAGCATCTGATTTACCAGAATAACGTATATAAAGCTGCTGTTATGCCTAATACCAATAATGCACCGACGGCAAACGAGCGGTCGAGTTTGAACATCTTTATATCTATTTCAAGGCCCTTTGGTATCACTCCTTTTTTGTTTTCATATATACTTATTAAATACATTCCTATTAAACAGGTAATAAATACGATAGCAACTCTATCTATAAACGGTATTTCGTAGATCCCGTTGACCGGAACGGCAAATCCGGCGGACGCTAAGAAGGACAAGTCTACCATTTTGGGTAAAAATTTCAGAAGCAAAGAAAATAGAAAACCTCCAATCGTCGCAAACAAAGCCGCGTTGGAGGTGGTGCGCTTCCAGAAGAAACCCAATAAGAACATGGCGAAAATCCCAGGAGACACAAATCCGGTGTATTCTTGTATATATTGGAAGCCTCCTTTTTTATCTATTCCTAAGTGTGGAGCTATTATTACAGCCAATAGCATAGAGACTACAATTGTTATCTTACCAATATTGACCATTTTTTTTTCTGAAGCCTCTTTATGGAAGAGGTTTTTGTAGATGTCTAGTGTGAATATAGTGGCAATACTATTTGCTTTTCCTGCTAAAGAAGCGACGACGGCGGCAGTCAATGCTGCAAAGGACAAGCCTTTAAGTCCTGTAGGGAGAAGATTCAGGAGTACAGGGTAGGCCCGATCTGGATTAAGCTCTCCACCGCTGGTCATTTCTTGTTGAAAGAGTCCTTCTTTGTAGAGTACGTAAGCAGCAATGCCTGGCAAAACAACGATAATAGGCATTAAAAGTTTTAAAAAGGCCGCAAATAGAAGCCCATTCCGTGCAGTCGAAAGGTCTGCTCCTAAGGCCCGTTGGGTAATATATTGATTACAGCCCCAATAGCTTAAATTGATCACCCACATACCTCCGATCAGGACACTTAGTCCGGGTAGATCTATGTAATTGGGATTATCGGGGTGTAATATCATATGGAAATGTTCTGAGGCATGGGTCGTGACATGCCGGTAACCGTCCAAAATGCCAGTGCCCCCGAAGTGGCTGGATACTAAATCTAAGGCCAAATAGGTGGTGGCCAGTCCGCCAAAGATTAGAAAGAATACTTGTATAACATCGGTATACCCGATTACTTTCATACCGCCCAGGGTGATAAATATCGCAAATATGGCTAGCCCATACATGCATAGATTAAAGTCTAATTCTGAAATACTGGATACCGCTAGAGCGCCAAGAAAAAGTATGGAGGTGAGATTGACAACGATATAAAGTAATAACCAAAAGACCGCCATAATTAAAGCAACGGTCCCATTGTACCGTTGATGGAGAAATTGTGGCATGGTAAAAATCTTATTTTTTAGATATACTGGAAGAAAAAATACCGCTACAACTAGTAGAGTAACAGCGGCCATCCACTCGTAGGTGGCTATAGCTAATCCTATTTTGAAACCAGAGCCACTCATGCCTATAAACTGTTCGGCTGAGATATTAGAAGCGATCAGGGAGGCACCGATAGCCCACCACGTCAAAGAACCTTCTGCTAAAAAATAGTCTTTGGAACCTTCGATAGCAGATTTTTTCTTGAAGTAGATATATATTCCATAACCTGCTACGATAATGAAATACACTAAAAAAACGATATAATCTTGAATAGCCATATTGGGTTTATATAAAGGTTGTCTGGTTAGATTGTTCTGAATGGAAATATACGTATTACTTTTTGATTTTAATATTCTAATAGTGAGGTGCCGTTGCTTAGTTTTACTTGTATTGGTGAAGGGGACTTTCCAAATCTATCGAAGTAAGCGGTGGTTATTTTATCGATTAGTGCAGTTGAACTACCTTTTTTGATAATGTTGATGGTACAGCCTCCAAAACCACCGCCCATCATACGGGCGCCTGCTACTTCGGGAAGTCCTTGTACAAAGTGCACCAAAAAGTCCAACTCGGCACAACTGACTTCATAATCCTTACTCAAGCCCCAGTGTGCTTCATAAAGAAGCCGGCCAAACTGCGTGATGTCTTTACGTTGAATAGCGTCGCTGGCTTGTTGTACTCGTAGGTTTTCTTGGATAACGAATCTACATTTTATAAAGATATCCTCGGATAGAGGGCGGACTATGTCGTCCAACTGCTGTAGATTGATATCGCGTAGGGTGTTTACTTCAGGATACTTTTCTTTTACCCATGCGACGCCTTGCTCACAGGCTTTTCTACGTTTGTTGTATGCTGAGGAGGCGAGATTGTGCTTCACATTGCTATTGAGAAGGAGAATTTCATATTCAGGCCATTGTAATTCAAAATAACGGTATGATAGGTCTTTGCAGTCTAGGACAAAAGCTTGGTTTTCTTTGCCCATAACAGAGGCAAATTGATCCATAATGCCGCAATTGACCCCGATGTATCTATGCTCGGTCTGCTGTCCTATTTGTACTATTTCTAAACGCGATAATCCCAGTTGAAAAAGTGCATTGATTCCAAAACCTGTAGCACAGGTTAGCGCGGCCGACGAGGACAGGCCTGCTCCAAGAGGAATGTCTCCGTCTAGAAAGAGGTTGATACCCGATTTTATACTTTTTTTGCCGTTTATTAGTTGTACGACCCCCAATATATACTTGGCCCATTCAGGCGCTGTCTCTGAGGTCTCAGGAAGCAGTGTGGTTTTAAAGTAAGTATTGTAGGCGGCTGAGAAGATATGAATTTCATTATCTTCTCTTGCTGATAATGCGACATAAATGTATCTGTCTATTGCAGCTGGAAAAACAAAGCCTTCATTGTAATCGGTATGTTCGCCGATAAGATTGATACGTCCTGGTGAACTGGCGATGCAGGTAGGGGCGACTTGAAAGTGCTGAACAAACTGTTGGTTAAGGTATGCTGTGTTGTACATGGTTTATTATCGGGTGGTTTTGTAGTGTATGGTTGACTGGTTACGTAATATCTCGGCAGCAGACTCTGGTGTAATATCGCGTTGAGGATTGGCCAGCATTTCGTAACCAACCATGAATTTTTTGATATTTGCAGACCGTAACAATGGTGGGTAAAAATGCATATGCCAATGCCAACCGGTGTATGCTCCGCTATTGACCGGAGACTGGTGCATACCTGCAGAATAAGGAAATGAGGTCTGAAAAATATTATCGTAACGTATGGTCAGCTCTTGAAGGATTTTGGCTAGGTCATTTTTTTCTTCTATTGTAAATTGACCGATGTGTTGTATATGTCTCTTGCTGATAATCAATGTCTCATAAGGCCAGGATGCCCAAAATGGAACTACTGCTGCAAAATGAAGACCTTCGATGACTATGCGTGTTTGTTCTCTTAACTCGAGCTCAAGATAATCTGAAAGAAGGGATTTCTTGTATTGCTTGTAGAATTTTTCAAGACGATAGGTTTCTTTTTCAATTTCAGTCGGTATCGACTGCTGTGCCCATATCTGGCCATGCGGGTGTGGATTGCTACATCCCATGATAGCCCCTTTATTCTCAAATATCTGTATGTATTTAATCCATTCTATCTGCTGTAGACTTATAAATTCGCTCTGCCAAAGATCAACCACTGCCGTTATTTTGTCTAGTTCCATTTCGGGTAATGTTAAATCATGCCGGGGACTAAAAACAATAACCTTGCAAATACCTCTTTCATGAGTAGCTTGTAATAAGTGCTTTGTGTCTGCTGGTTCTACAATGGGCTCGTCCATAGTATTATCTAACAGTGCTGAAAAGTCATTGATAAATACATAGGTGTCTTTATAATCTGGATTGTTGTCTCCTCCGGCTCTCGAGTTATTGGGGCATAAGTAACAGTTAGGGTCGTGTGGAGGCATGGCGCCGACAATAATGTCTTCGATTTGTCCCTGCCAAGGGCGTTTATTTCTTTGAGGAGATACCAATACTTTTTCACCTGTTAATATATTGGTACGTAAATGTGGGCTATCTAAGTTTAAGTTCATTTTATTACAACATGGCTAATGAATAGGAAGATTCCTATTGCAGATTACAAAATACGAATATGTGTGTTGATAACATAATGCTTTTGTAATATCTGGACTGTCTTTGTTGTTTTTCAGAATATACATATATTCGTTTACAATTCTATAGTATGGTTGGATTGATAAATATGTGATTTATGAATAAAATCTATGATTTTTTTAATTTACACCAAGGAGAGGATTCTAAAGCGAAAGTCCTAGAGAATGTGTTGTCTAATATATCTTTTCGTGGGGCTAACCTGTGGATTCTTGCCTGTGCTATTGTAGTTGCATCTGTCGGACTTAATGTGAACTCGACAGCTGTTATCATTGGGGCTATGCTAATATCGCCATTGATGGGACCAATTGTGGGTGCTGGATTTGCCTTGGGAACCTATGATTTTGATTTATTGAAGAAGTCGCTCAAGAACTTGTTGATTGCGACCTTGGTGAGTTTGCTGGTGTCTTTTATTTATTTTGTACTAAGTCCCTTTAAGGAAACACAATCTGAACTATTGGCACGTACGTCGCCTAATATATATGATGTACTGATTGCCTTTTTTGGAGGTTTAGTGGGGGTGATAGCAATTACTAGGGTAGAAAAAGGAAACCCTATACCTGGGGTTGCCATCGCCACGGCATTGATGCCTCCGTTATGTACTGCCGGATATGGACTGGCTATTGGGAATGCCAGCTACTTTGCTGGGGCTCTCTACCTGTACACAATCAACTGTTTTTTTATTTGTATCTCCACGTTCCTGATTGTAAAGTTGCTTAAATATCCGAAAGTCAAGTTTGTCGATGCAGATAAGGAAAAACGGATTACCCGGACGGTTTCTTTCTTGATTTTAGTCATGCTGGTCCCTAGTTTCTATTTGGCTTATGTACTGTTACAGGAAAAGAAATATTCTCAAAATGTGGGATTATTCGTTCAGAAGGAGTTTGTGGACAAAGGCTATACGCTTATTTATGAAAAAATTAGTTTTAACAGCCGACCAAAAAAAATAGAACTGGCATTTTTGGATAAGCGTTTCTCAAATGAAGAACTCGTTGCATTAAAAGATAGATTGGAAGCTTATGAGATAAAGGATGCCGAATTATTGGTGAGGCAAGATAGCACGGATCTTAAACAGGATATACTAAAAGAAATCGACAGGCAGTCCTATAATGTGTCGGAAAAGGATTTTACCATCCAGAATTTAAGAAAGCAATTGTCGACGTATACCTTCGAGGATAAGCAGCTGATTAAAGAAATTACGATATTATTCCCTGATTTAGCACCCTTCTCAATCGGAAAGCAGTTGGTAATCGTCAGTCCGGATAGTAGCTATCATGAGAACATCCTGCTGTATAGTTCGGATAAAAAACTAGAAGAAGCTTCGCAAACCACATTGGAGAACTGGTTGAAAACAAAACTTGGTTCGGACAAAGTAAAGGTGGCGCGGATAGGAAATTAAGAAGTCATGAATAAAAAAAAGGGATTCACTAAATATTAGGAATCCCTTTTTTATTGAAAATGTGCTTATTATTGATGCGACTCTATATTCTAAGGCATCAATGAGCTCTCATTATGGTGTTTTGCACCTACTAGTTTGAATACGTTTTATTAGATCGTAATGCCAAGTAACCAATAACGCCCGCCAATAGGGAAGTAATCAGAATGGAAAGCTTTGCCTCTGATACATGTAGTGGGTCTCCGAAAGAAAGGATGGCTATAAAGATAGACATGGTAAATCCGATTCCGGCCAATAGACCTACTCCCAATATATGGCGCCAAGTGCTGCCCTCTGGTAGGCTACTTAATTTTAGCTTTGTACAGAGGTAGGAAGTTAGCAATATACCCACCGGTTTGCCCAATAATAGTCCCAAAGATATCCCTAGTCCCAAAGAAGAGGTAAGCCCGGCTACCATTTCGCTCTCCAGTGTGATATTGGTATTTGCAAAGGCAAATAATGGGATAATGATAAAATTGACAGGTTTTGTCAGTGCATGCTCAAGACGCTCGAGTGGAGACTCTACATCCGTATCATTGGTTGGAATAGTCATAGCAACCAGAACACCGGCAATCGTAGCGTGTATGCCTGAGTGGTGGACAAAATACCAAATAAATATTCCTGGTATAAGATATAGATAGGGATTGAGGATATTCATTCTATTCATGATAATGAGTACTACGAGGCCAATAGCGGCATATAATAAGTAGGTTGTCTCGATGCCTGATGAATAGAAAAATGCAATGACTAGAATGGCGATTAAGTCATCAACAATAGCTAGAGCTGCTAGGAATATTTTTAGACTACTCGGAATCCGATTTCCCAAAAGATTAATAACAGCTAAAGCAAAAGCAATATCGGTAGCCATTGGGATGCCCCAACCCGATGCGGTCTCCTGACCAGCGTTGAAGCTGAGGTATACAAGTGCGGGCACAATAGCCCCACCGATAGCACATAGGATGGGTAGAGAAGCTTTCTTAGGAGATGATAGCTCTCCTTCAACAATCTCTCGTTTGATCTCTAGGCCTACCAAAAGAAAGAATACGGCCATTAGCCCATCGTTGATCCAGAGCAACACGGGGTAGCGTAGATGTATGCTGTCGTTTTCAAACCCCAAAGGCTGGTCGAGTATGTTTTGCAGTGGAACGGCAAAGTTGCTGTTTGCTAAAAGCATCGATAAGATAACGCAGATGAATAGGAGGATTCCTCCTGCATTACTCGACTGGAAAAAATCTTTGAAAACGTTTAAATTGATAAGTTTTGTCATCGCTTACTATAAAATTAAAATATGAATCCCTTGTGGGAGTTTTAAATTATGTTTGGCAATGGCATATTTTTATACACGTATCTAATCTACACTTTAAAATAGCCGTTGAAAAAGTATCCAGATAAAGAAAGGGATTGATGTCCTTGCTCGTTGCCCGTAGCTAACTACTAGCTTCGGTGTGTGATGGCTGGATAAGCTCTGCTAAAATAGGGAAAACGGAAAGGGCCTTGACGAATTATTGCATAGATTGTGTCTATTGCAAGTGTTGTTAGTTATATTGATTTTTGTTTTTTATGGGTTTAAGGTTGTTAAACGCTGTTTTAAAACACGTGTTGCAGCGTCGGAGGAGACTATTAGACCGGCCGCCAACATGATGATATCTTTTAAGACTAATCGACCTGCTCCTGATAGGTATGGGAAGCCATACTGTGGAGTTGGAAAATCTCCACCTAGATTAGGGACATAGACCTCGGGAGTGGTAATTAGAAAGGATAAAGTGACTATCGACATGAGGAAAGTCAATAAGCCACCTATAAGGCCAAGCTTTGCAGACCATATACCTGCGAGAGTGAGTATTCCAATAAGAAGTATAGCGGTACCTAAGCCGTAGGAAAATAGGTAGGTGCCATTGGATTCATGCCAACTGATGTTTTTGGCAACGGTCTGGCCTTCTGGATTTTTATAATCTTTATACTCGGGAGAAGGATGTTTATAAAAGAAACTCATCAAGGGGCTATTGGCCACGAAGGGTACGATCCCATCTGCTTCATACTGAAAAGCTTTGAGGCCACCAATCCAAGCCATGACGATAAATATACTGATGCGGATCAGATGAATGAAGGTTTGTTGTGACTTTGCCAGGAACTGTAGTATAGACTGCATATCTTTTGAAATAGGTGTTCTATGCAAAGATCGTGAATGGAGCTGAGCGAGAAATGGACAAAAACGACTATCACATAGATTATTTTGCCACAATGGATATACCTACTTGTTCTCGATAATGAGAAGGAGATACCCCGACATTCTTTTTGAAATATCTGCTAAAATAGTATTCGTCATTAAAATGCAATTCGTCTGCTATTTCCTTGATGGATAAATAGGTGAGATGGAGTAGTTTTTTAGCTTCTAGTGTGGTGCGTTCCTGCAAGAGAGTGGAAGGCGATTTACCGAGTTGCTGTTTTATTTTTTTACTAAACCGATCGATACTCAATCCTGCGCGGTCGGCATAGTACAGCACGGTCTTCTGTATGCGGAAAAATTGCTCAAGGTCTTTTTGAAATTGATATCCGATGGTATTGTCCTGCAATGATAAGGGAACAAAATCTTTCATGATGCGTTTTTTTTCCTTGCTACAGAGTGCGAGGATGAGCTGTAGGTAAGCTTTTATGATTGCATCGGAATGATGAGGTATTTCATCTTGTATCTTCTGATAGATGGTCGCTATTTCATGAAAAAGAACCGGTGATACCGTGACATAAGGTTGTACATAGATATTATTGAAAAGTATTCCATTACAGGCAACTTCTTTTTTATGGTATTCGATGCAGTAGTAGTCGCCATGAAAGGATAGTTGTGTGAATGTCGTTGCCATATTTGTAGTACTGCTGAGGTGTTGATAGGGAGAAAGGAAAAGTATAGAATGAGATGGAATGGTGTACTCGGCAAAATCTATCTGTACAGAGATGGCTTCACGCACCAATATAATCTGGTATAAAGATGTCTGATAATCATCCTTAAGGATTTCCGGATGCAGTATTTGTACTGTTATTGTTTTTGGCTGGGTATTGACATCGTTTAGTGACATGAAGATATTCTATAATGATTTTGAAAAATAAGAATAATCTAGGAATATTGAGTTGAGGATTATTGCAGATATGGCGTAAAGATAGAAAGTATATCCTGCCTATAAATAAGAAGTGCTTCTTCACCCCGTAACTGTGCTGTCAGTTCATTGGATGATATCCAAAAGTCCGATATCAAGAATAATTGCCGTACGAGTGAATTTAGTAGTGCAGGTGCGATGTCCGATCGAAATACATTAGCGTTAACTAGATTGGTAAACAGACGGGAAAACTCTTGCTCTCGCTTGGAAACTAATTTTTGATAGCTTTCTCTGATACTTGGAATCCAAGAGCCTAGCTCTACAAAATTTATGAATATAAAGCGATACTGTTCAATCAAATAAAAAGAAGAGTCTATGTAAGCTTCGAGTTCTGCTAGGTTTAAAACAGGGTGCTCTGACAGGTTTTGGACGATCGTATCGTAGGCAGCCGTTAGTTGTTCAAATAATGCAAGTATAATATCTTCTGTATGTTTAAAATGATAATGGAGATTACCTGCACTGATACCCATTGTTGTAGCAATATGACGTGTTGTTACACTCCGTATACCTTCTTGGTTATAAAGTGCCAGCGCGACCTGCAGTATTTTATTTTTGGTGTTCATTATTCAAATTTAGAACAAATGTTCTAAATTTGAAAACTTTAGTTACCTTTGTTGAAAATAAGCAAAGCTATGAGTGGTAAAAAAGAAGGCTGGATTAAGTCAACTTACCAGGAAATAAAACAAACGATAATGGATATCAAACCGGATGATTCTCCGACAAAAAAGTTTGGGAAGCGTTTGGGATTTGTAATGTTTATGACCTTAATGGTATGCGGAGCTATCGCTATGTTAATAGCCATCTCGTTTGCACATTAGTGCGCGAGTTGGTGGATCCTCTTTATATTTTCTATTGGAGCTGCTGGTTTTTGATTCGGTTTTCTCGGCAGGCAGGAACTCCCATTCCTCTGGTAAATGGCTGGTTGACCGATTTTGTTTTTGTTCCTGTAGTGGTTCATTTTTCTTTGGTCTTGGGCTGTATACTTTTTAACCAAGGTAAGCCTTTTTCATTTCCATTGATCCATATACTTTGTTATTCCCTGTTGACTTCCATTGTATTCGAGGGGATTATGCCTCATCTCACGGATTACAATACAGCAGACTGGAGGGATGTAGTAGCCTATTTTGCGGGAGGGATTTTTTATTACTTGGTACATCAGCCTTGGTTTGTCCGTCGTAATCTTTAGCAAGTGTATTGTAGAGTACTTGGAATTTCATAGCTTCGTGTATAAAACTAAGACAAAAAGTGAATAGGGTACTGATAATCGATGATGAAGATAAGTTGAGGCAACTCATGGCTAAAATTATTGGTCTGGAAGGATTTGAAGTATTTCAAGCGGATGATATTAAATCAGGATTGAAGCGCTTGGATCAAACCGATATCGATGTCGTAATCTGTGATGTAAAACTCCCGGATGGAAGTGGCGTCGATACCGTAAAACTTATAAAAGAAAAGCATCCCTATACAGAGGTCATACTGTTGACTGCTTATGGTAATATTCCTGACGGTGTGCAGGCTATAAAGAATGGTGCATTTGATTATATCACAAAAGGTGACGATAATAATAAAATTATTCCGCTGCTGTACAAAGCCTATGATAAGGCCTCGCTGGCTAAGAAAGTCAATCAATTAGAAAATCGATTGGTAAAGAAGTATGCTTTTGACAAAATTGTGGGCAAGTCGAAGGCTCTGCAGCGTACGATAGAGTTAGCCAAAAAGGTTGCGAAAACAGATACTACCGTATTACTCACGGGAGAGACTGGTACAGGTAAGGAAGTCTTTGCGCAGTCCATCCATCAGGAAAGTAGTCGATCGACAGCAAGCTTTGTTGCTATTAATTGCTCTGCATTCAGTCGGGAGTTATTAGAAAATGAATTATTTGGACATCGAGCAGGGGCCTTTACGGGAGCGAATAAAGACCAGAAAGGGCTGTTTGAAGAAGCGCATAAAGGAACGGTTTTCCTGGATGAGATAGGTGAGATGGCTCTGGAACTGCAGGCCAAAATCTTACGTGTGCTGGAGACTGGTGAGTTTTTGAAAGTGGGTGACTCCAAACCGACTAAAGTGGATGTCCGTATTATTGCTGCGACGAATAGGAATCTCGAAGAAGAAATAGCGAAGGAGAGTTTTCGTAGTGATCTTTTTTACCGATTGTCGGTATTTGCCATCCATCTACCAGCATTACGGGAACGTAAAGAAGATATAAAAGATTTAGCCCTATACTATGCACAAGATTTTTCACTTAAAGCTGGTAAGAAACCTCTCTCTGTAAGTGCGGACTACCTATCTGCATTAGTGCATAACGGATGGAAAGGGAATATCAGGGAATTGAAAAATGTAATCGAACGAAGTGTAATTCTTGCTGACGGAGATACGCTGGAAGTAAGTACACTACCTCTGGATATGCAAAGTGATGGAATGCAGGTAGCGGTCCCCTCTTCGATGTCTTTGTCTGAGATGGAACGTGTCCATATCCATAAAGTATTACAGTATACCGAAGGTAATAAAGCAGAAGCCGCTCGTCTTTTGCAGATTGGTGTAGCAACCTTATACCGAAAAATAGAAGAATATAAACTATAAAATACCTCATTTTGAGAAAGAGCCTATCATTTTGATAGGCTTTTTTTATGGGGTTATTATTCTGAAATAATGTTTCTTATTGTATTTCAGTTGTTTGTGTGTTTTGTGGCACAGTTGGAATAAGCTTTGGCATTATGCTATAAAAACAAATGAAAAATATGATGTCAATTATTTTAGTAACACTAGGGCTTCTCTGTTTTGTATTGCTCTTTAAGTCTGTCTCTTTTTTCGATAAAATCTAATGATGGGAGGGTCAAAAAATGGAAACCAAAATCAAAAGTACTTTACAGCAATGGATTCCGGGAATCCAGAATAATGAGGAGGCAACATCTGATTATGAGTTGTTGCATCAGCTCGCTTGCTCTTGTATCCGTAGAATTCATCTTGGAACAGATGAGGATCTCCTTTGGGTACAGGATATTGCCAAGGTGGTGAATCTACTATACCAGAGTGGTAATCGATACACTAAGAATGCAATCGAGAATGAGTTCTTATCGGAGCTGGTGCAGGAAGAGTGTCCGGCAAGTTTGAAACAGCATATGGACTTGCTACCTAAAGAGCTTAGAAAAGAGTATTTGAAGGTCATCTTAGAAAACTAATGAAGATGAAAAAGGTGAATGAAGAAAACATTGCAAATTACCTTGCTGACGATTGTAGGGAGATCGAAGAAGAAATACAACAGCTGTCACGGAAGCGAAATATCGCCGGTGTGTTACAGGCTGTAGTTAACTTCTTAAAGAATCTATTGCATCACAATCGGCTGACTGAGGTGTCTGCCCATCTTCAATTTATGGCTCGACTATACCGTAGTGGAAATAGGTATGTACGATATCTCATTGAAAACTTGGTCGTACGCTCATTTGAAGGCTTGAAAAGACAGTGTGCGCAAGGGCAGTGGGAGCTGCTTTACGCAGGTATTCCTGTGCAGTTACAGCATATTTATCAACGGCAGACTGCCGAGAATTTAATTCAAAAATCAAAACTATGATTGTCCTATTTATTGTTGCTATTGCAGTGTTTGGCTATATCGCCTATGTGCTGCTAAACCCCGAAAAATTCTAGTATCAGACGGGGGGATTAAGATTCTACTAGAAAGGAGTCTAGCGAGAACAAACTAAAAATGAAACCGATGTGCAAATGTGCATGTCATGAAATAAATACTTACATATGAACACAGAAATTTTAAGTGTTATCATTCTTTTCGTTCTGACTGTACTGCTGGCTATACCTTTAGGTAGGTACATTGCTCGAGTTTATGCAGGACAGAAGACACTGTTGGATGGAGTTTTTGCTCCCTTGGAGAAATTTTTCTTTAAGCTTAGTGGTATTGATCCATCAAGAGAAATGAGCTGGAAGCAACAGATGGTCGCTATGTTGACCATTAATATGGTGTGGTTTATTATCGGTATGCTCTTGTTGACGACGCAGGGAAGTCTACCACTCAATCCAGATGCTAACCCGAGTATGTCTGCGGATTTAGCTTTTAATACAACGATATCCTTTGTGGTCAACTGTAATCTGCAGCATTATTCGGGGGAGACAGGCGTAAGCTATCTTGCACAGCTATGGTTGATGTTCCTCCAGTTTGTTAGTGCAGGTACGGGCATGGCAGCAGCGGTTATCGTATTTAGGGCATTCCGGGATAAAACGGTCACTACATTGGGCAATTTTTACAATTACTTGGTATTATCCTGTACACGTATATTGTTGCCGATATCGTTGTTGGTCGCTATAGTCCTTATTTTTCAAGGTACACCCATGACATTTGAAGGAAAAGATACGATACAGACCTTGGAAGGGCATACTGTTGAAGTTTCCCGTGGACCAGCGGCTGGTTTCGTTGCGATTAAGCACGTAGGGACTAATGGTGGTGGTTTCTTCGGTACCAACGGTGCTCATCCTTTTGAAAACCCGACCTATCTGACGAATATGTTGGAGATGATGGCACAGATGATTATTCCATTAGCCATGTTGTTTGCATTTGGGTACTTCACTAAGAAGTTACGTTTTTCCTGGATGATGTTTTCGGTTATGACCTTTGGATTCTTGATGTTGGTCATTCCGAATATCTATATGGAGATGAAAAGTAATCCTGCAATTGCGGAAATGGGCGTGAATAATAGCCTGGGAGCCATGGAAGGAAAAGAGATACGTATAGGGGCGGCAGCTACAGGATTCTGGAGTATTGCGACTACAGTAATCTCGACAGGTTCGGTCAATAGTATGCATGATAGTACGATGCCACTGTCTGGCATGAATGAAATGTTGGCCATGATGATCAATAGTTTTTATGGAGGAGTTGGAGTCGGTATATTGAACTTTTTTGTTTTCGTAATACTTGCCGTCTTTATCAGTGGCCTGATGGTGGGACGAACACCGGAGCTGTTTGGTAAGAAGGTCGAAGCAAGGGAAATGAAAATAGCTATGATAGTGGCTCTTATACACCCTTTCTTGATTCTGGTCGGTACAGGATTGTCTACAGCATTTCCGCAACTGACTGAAGGTACACTGAATAATACGGGATTCCATGGATTTAGTGAAATGTTGTATGAGTATACCTCAGCTTCTGCGAATAATGGAAGTGGATTCGAAGGTTTGGGGGATAACACACCTTGGTGGAATATCAGTACGGGTATTGTTTTGATCTTGAGCCGCTTCCTGCCGATTATTGGTCCTGTTGCTATTGCCGGATTGATGGCAGAGAAGAAATTTATTCCAGAAGGAGAAGGAACATTAAAGACGGATACTACAACATTTGGTCTGATGATCTTCACGGCGATCATGATCGTAGCGGCCTTGTCCTTCTTCCCCGCATTGACATTGGGACCTTTGGCCGAATATTTCTCTATGCGTTAATCTGGAAATAGAAAGTTTGTCAAAAAAATAAAGCGCATTATACACTCTAGGAAAATATACTATTAATACTACTGTAATGGAAAATAATAAATCCTTGTTTCAAGGAGATATGGTAAAAGCTGCGTTAAAGCAATCTTTTATAAAGTTGAACCCTACTCATATGTATCGTAATCCTATTATGTTTACGGTCGAGTTGGGGACGCTGATTATGTTGATGGTCTGTATCTGGATTGCCTTAGGTGAGAAGAATCAGGGGGGGCTAATATATAATTTTGTCGTGTTTGTCGTATTGTTGTTGACGCTGTTGTTTGCAAATTTTGCAGAGGCAATCGCGGAGGCTCGAGGCAAGGCACAGGCGGATAGTCTACGAAAGACACGGGAGGATACACCAGCTAAAATGATGGATGGTCGTACTATTTCTTCTGCTCTATTACGCAAAGGGGATACTTTTCAATGTGTAGCAGGTGATGTAATCCCTTCGGATGGGGAGATTGTCGAAGGTTTGGCAACAATTGATGAGAGTGCAATTACGGGCGAGTCTGCACCGGTGATCAGAGAAGCTGGGGGGGACAAAAGTTCGGTAACAGGAGGTACTAAGGTGCTGTCTGACCGTATAGTCGTGCAGGTCACCGCACAACCAGGGGAGAGCTTTCTGGATAAAATGATTGCTTTGGTCGAAGGAGCGAGCAGACAGAAGACACCCAATGAAATAGCGTTGACTATTCTATTGGCTGGGTTTACATTGGTATTTATTCTGGTGACAGTCACCTTAAAGCCTTTTGCTGATTATGCGAATGTGCCTATCACTATTGCATCGTTTATAGCTCTGTTTGTATGTCTAATCCCGACGACTATCGGTGGATTACTATCTGCTATCGGTATCGCTGGGATGGACCGTGCGCTGAAAGCGAATGTTATTACCAAAAGTGGTAAGGCCGTGGAGACAGCAGGGGATATCGATGTATTGCTACTGGACAAGACAGGTACGATTACTATCGGAAATAGAAAGGCAACTAATTTTTATGGTGTAGAAGGGGGCAATAAGGCTGCTTTGATAGAAGCTGCTTTGTTAAGTTCTGTAGTGGATGAGACTCCTGAAGGTAAATCTATCGTCGAGCTGGCTGCTGTGACCGAACAAGCGAGGCTTTCGATGGATAAAGATCGGATTGCTTATCTAAAAGAAGGTATTCCTGTCTTTGAGCATGGTTTGGCCGATTTGAATTTCATTCGATTTACGGCCGAGACCCGTAGTTCAGGGGTAGATATTGGTGATAGAAAGATACGAAAAGGAGCTACCGATGCTATGCGTGCTCAGGTCGAACAGGCTGGTCATGTATTCCCCGAAGATATTCTCGTGCATGTAAAGCGTATCTCGGAAAATGGAGGAACTCCACTGGTGGTAACGGAAAATAATAAAGCATTAGGTGTAATCGAACTACAGGATATTATTAAGACGGGTATACAGGAGCGTTTTGAGCGTTTACGTAAAATGGGGATTAAGACGGTGATGGTTACGGGAGACAATCCATTGACTGCTCGTTATATCGCAGAGAAAGCAGGAGTGGATGATTTTATCGCAGAGGCAAAGCCTGAGGATAAGATGAATTATATTAAGAAAGAACAGATGGCAGGTCGATTGGTGGCGATGATGGGAGATGGTACAAATGATGCTCCAGCACTCGCACAGGCAGATGTCGGCGTAGCGATGAATAGTGGTACCCAGGCTGCTAAGGAAGCTGGCAATATGGTGGACTTGGATAATGACCCTACGAAACTCATTGAGGTAGTTGAGATCGGGAAGCAGTTGTTGATGACACGTGGTACACTGACTACTTTTAGTATAGCGAATGATGTGGCCAAATATTTTGCGATCATACCGGCACTATTTGTCGCAGCTATTCCTGCGCTGCAAGGACTTAATATCATGCGATTGCACAGTCCCGAAAGTGCCATACTTGCGGCAGTTATTTTTAATGCAATCGTCATCCCCATTTTGATTCCGTTGGCACTAAAAGGGGTGGCTTACAAACCGATCGGAGCTAGTGCACTGTTACGTAGAAATCTATTGATATATGGATTAGGAGGTGTGCTGGTGCCTTTTGTAGGTATCAAACTGATTGATATGGCGATTTCTATTTTCTTTTAATTATCTGAAAACTATATAAAGATTTTAATATGAACACAAATATATTACCAGCGATAAAACTGACGTTAGCATTGCTCGTTCTATTCGTTTTAGCATATCCAGCCCTACTTTGGGGCGTGGGACAATTGTCTGAAGGCAAGGGAAAGGGTGTCACTATCCAACAGGATGGAAAGACGTATTATAAAAATATAGGACAATCTTTTCAGGAATCGAAGTATTTCTGGTCTAGACCTTCTGCGGTGGATTATAATGCCGCAGGATCCGGGGCTAGTAATAAAGGTCCGAATGATCAGGAATACCTTGCTGCAGTTCAACAACGTATAGCAGATTTTTTACAACACAATCCTGGTGTCAAAGCTTCGGATATACCTGTAGATCTCGTGACTGCTAGTGGTAGCGGATTGGATCCACATATCTCAGTTGCTGCTGCACAGGTACAGGTATCTAGAATCGCGAAACAACGAAATATTAATGAAGCACAGGTGCTTGCACTTATTGGAGACAATACGGAACAACCTCTTTTAGGATTATTAGGGCCAGAGAAAGTGAATGTATTAATGCTCAACCTAGCTTTAGACCGTCTGGGCAAGTAAATTAAATGTATGGAATATGAAATATCCATGTAGCACATGCTGCACAAACACGGATGAATATAGTTTGGATATTCCATATGGCCATTGAAATACAAATTATTTAGATATGAACTGTGTAACAGCTACTTGGACAGGTCTGTTGGTAGGAGGGGTTTTCTTCGCTCAGGCTCAAGAGAATAACGGATTACGTATCAGTGGATATGCTGAAGTGTATTATCAACGGGATTTTAATGTAGATAAATCAAATCAAAGACCTAACTTTATATACAGTCACAATCGAAACAATGAGGTTAGTTTAAATTTGGGGTTGGTAAAGGCTTCTTATGAAACAGAACGTATGCGTACAAATTTAGGAATCGGTGTGGGCTCTTATATGAGTGCCAATTATGCTGCAGAGCCTGATGTCTTAAAGAATATATATGAGGCTAATCTCGGAGTCCGGCTTTCGTCTACGCATGAACTTTGGCTTGATGTGGGGATATTACCTTCTCATATTGGGTTTGAGAGCGCTGAAGGAATGAACTGTCCTACTTTGACCAGAAGTATAATGGCTGAAAATTCGCCCTATTTTGAGACAGGAGCTAAGCTCTCTTATCAGACGCGCAATAAAAGATGGCAGATGGCATTGCTGGCGCTTAATGGCTGGCAGCGGATACAGCGTGTAGATGGTAATACGACTCCTGCTTTTGGCCATCAATTGACCTTTCGAGCGTCCGAACGCCTGACCTTTAATAGCAGTTCTTTTGTCGGAAGTGATAAGCCTGATAGTACGCGACAGATGCGTTACTTTCATAATCTGTATGGACAATACCAATGGAATGAAAAAATTAACTTTATTGCCGGATTTGATATTGGTGCTGAACAATGTGAAAAAGGAAGTAATCAATATCAGCATTGGTATACTGCAGCGCTGATCATGCAGTATCGGGCAAATGCTAGATTGGCTTTTGCCGGACGTGCAGAATACTATAAAGACCGTAACGGAGTCATCATTGCTGTTGATGATCCTCGAGGGATGGAAGCTGTCGGTGGTTCCGTTAATGCGGACTATCACATACTGCCGAATGTAGTATGGCGTACGGAGGTTAAGAATCTCGTATTGCGAGATGGTCCACGTTGGAGTGCTACGACAGCATTGGCTGTTCGATTTTAGCTAATCTCTACTAGACAGACGAGGTATGGAAGAAAATAAACGGGCCGAACACTTTCTCGAACTGATAAAAAAATCGAGACGAGGTAAGTTCAAACTGTATATAGGCATGAGTGCGGGAGTTGGCAAAACCTATAGAATGCTGCAGGAAGCCCATGCTATGCTCAAGAATGGTATAGATGTTAAGATTGGTTATATCGAAACACATTTTCGAAAAGAAACCCATGAGCTCTTAGAGGGGCTTCCTGTTATTCCTAGAAAGAGGATGTTTTATAAGGGAAAGGAACTCGAGGAAATGGATCTACAGGGGATTCTGTCTGTTCGACCCGAGGTGGTGATTGTCGATGAATTGGCTCATACCAATATGGAAGGGAGTGCCAATGAGAAGAGGTGGCAGGACGTGATGGATATTCTATCTGCAGGGATCAATGTGATCAGCGCAGTAAATATCCAGCATATCGAAAGCCTGAATGATGAGGTACATCGTATTACTGGCGTCGAAGTGCGTGAGCGTATTCCTGATAGTGTAGTCGCACTGGCCGATGAGGTAGTGAATATAGATCTAACAGCCGAAGAATTGATTGATCGCCTAAAGGCAGGGAAAATTTATGACAAAAGCAAAGTTGACAGTGCTCTTGTCAATTTTTTTAAGAGTGATCATATTCTTCAGTTGAGGGAGTTGGCCCTAAAAGAAGTCGCTTCTCAAGTGCAACGAAAAGTCGAATCGGAGGTCGCTCCGCTGCGTGCGGTAAAGAAAGAGCGGCTAATGGCTTGTATCAGTTCGAATGAAAAGACCGCTCGCACAATAATTCGTAAGACCGCCCGACTGGCCAACTATTACAATGCGGTATGGTATGTGCTCTACGTGCAGACAGGTAAAGAAAGTGTGGATAAGATAGCCTTAGATAAACAGCGCCATCTCATTAATAATTTTAAATTGGCAACCGAATTGGGGGCTGAGATCGTAAAGATAAAAAGCAATGGTATTACGCAGGCTATTTTGACACAATGTGAGGAGCGTAAGATAACGACGGTATGTATCGGGAAGCCACATATGACCTTGTTACGGATTATTTTGGCAACGGATACGTTTAATACCTTATTGAATAAATTGTCCAAGGAAAATATAGACTTGGTTATTTTGAGCTGATAGCTCCCTGATTATATTATAGGATAGGTTATGAAGATGAACATAAAAGCAAAAATTACGTTTGGGGTAGGGATGTTATTCTTCCTGATTGTCTTGCTGGCTGCGGTCAGTGGTTGGTATGTCAATCAGTTGAAAAGAGATACGAACAATATTCTTGTTGCCAATTACAATACCCTACAGTATGCGAATAATATGTTGACTGTACTTGACGAATTGGATACAGATCCTGTTGCAGTGAATCTATTTAAGGAGAATCTGGATAAGCAAAGCCGCAATATGACGGAAATAGGTGAGCGTGATGCTACACAGTTGATTTTACAACATTTACAGGCATTGGAGCAAAAGCCGGATGATCCCGTCCTGATAGCGGCTATACGTACTGATATTACCGAGCTGATGCGATTGAACATGGGAGCTATCGAACGGAAGAGCGATATAGCGGATGATACGGCTCATCGTGCTATTGTGATTATATCGATAACAGGAGCATTGTGCTTTTTGATTGCTTTTGTACTGTTGGTCAATCTTCCATCGTCTATTGCCGATCCGATTACCGAACTCTCTGCAAGTATCAAGGAGATCGCCAATCAAAATTATAAGAAGCGTGTTTTCTTTTCCGGTCACAGGGAGTTTGGAGAGCTGGCACAGTCTTTTAATACGATGGCCGAAAAGTTGGAAGAGTATGCGGATAGCAAATTGGATAAGTTGTTAAAAAGTAAGAAACGTATAGATACCCTTATCGAGCGAATGCATGATCCAGTGATCGGAACGGATGAGGACGAGGTTATTCTATTTGCAAACGAGCAAGCCTGTAAGGTAACAGGGATGAAAAATGAGGAATTGATAGGTCGGTCAATTCGAGATCTGGTACTGCACAACGATCTGTTGCGGGATGTGTACCTTGATTGGAATAGAAGTGTGGATGCTATACCAGGTACTAAGACGCTTAAGATATATGCGGATGGTAAAGAAAGTTATTTTGAAAAGGAATTGGTTAATATCAATATCGTTCCTACTGGGGAGGAGGGTGAACAGTTTATAGGACGGGTTATTCTGTTGAAAAACATTACTGCTTTTAAAGAAATGGATTTGGCTAAAACCAATTTCATTGGAACGGTGTCACACGAGTTTAAAACACCTATAGCTTCTATCAAATTAGGCATACAGTTGCTCGAAAATAAGCAGGTTGGCGAGTTGAATGAGGAGCAAAACGGGCTGGTGTTAGGTATTAAAGATGATTTACAGCGTCTTTTGGATATTACAGGTGAGCTACTGAATATGGCACAGGTCGAAAGTGGTGCGATACAAATGAATGTGGCCTCCACGGAAGTACGACCTATCGTGGAGTATGCTGTCGAGGCCAATCGCGCAGCAATGGATCAACGGCATATACAGGTGGTAGTTGATATTGATGAGCCTACTGCCGAAGTACAGGCCGACTCTGAAAAAACAGCGTGGGTGCTGACTAATCTTCTTTCCAATGCGTTGCGCTATTCGCACGATGAATCTAGAGTATATATCCACGTATATAGTAAGGAAGACAAAATATGGTTTGCTGTAAGGGATACAGGGCAGGGGATACTTCCTGAGTATATGGACAAGATCTTTCACCGTTATTTTAGGGTTCCCGGTTCTAAAAAAGAAGGGACAGGATTGGGGCTGAGTATCAGTAAAGAATTTATCGAGGCACAGGGAGGCACTATTACTGTAGAAAGTGAATATGGGGTAGGCAGTGTTTTCTCTTTTTGTCTCAAAAAAAGCTAACTATCAGTATTTCATTTTTATATCAACCTCAGTCCAAATCTGAGGTTTTTTTGTTTTGTTCAACGAGCGTTGAATGTTGTGCCGACAACTATTTTTAATGTTTAGTAGGTGTTTTTGTAGCTTAAAATTTACAAAATGAAACTAAAACATTCTCTTTGGTTAATTTAATAACATGTGTCACTAAAAAAAGTGATATATATCACTTTTTTTAGTGACACATGTTAACTGTTTGGTGAAAGTATTTAATGACTTCCGTTTTTTTTATTCGTTTCAAGAAAATTTGTCGCAATGGTAAAGCTTTTTAGTCGGCTAACCTCTATTTTAAATATATTTAAATATTGTTTTAGTTAATTAATATTCCGAAAATAATCTTAAAACTTTCGTTTGAATAATTTTTTTTAATAAAGAGTAACATTTAGTTTTGTAATGTATTTATCATGTTACATATGATAGATGCTACCTAGTTGAAATTGTAATGATGTATTTGAGTGCGCGGATTCGCGGGCTCAGAGTCCATACCAAGTTGTTGATATATATGAAAAATGCAAGTCAAGCCCCTGGATTATTGCGAAGCCGTTCGTTAAGCTTCCTGTTTATGCTGGTTACTTATTGTAGTTTGTTGCTGATGCCTGGATGGGCCAGGGGGCAGACGAAGATTCTGGCTAATGAGGTGACTTATACAAGTCCTAACACTGCTAAAGATCTTTTAGAGAACGTTCCACTTGTCACTAAAACAAAGAAAACCGTTGAGGAGCCTAATAATGCTTTGACAGATGATGATTCGTACGCACGGCTTATTGGCTCGCCAGGTTTATTGCTAGGTCTAGGATCATTTGAGGGTGTTATTGAACTCAAGTTTCCAAGTACATTACCCGCGAATACCTGGTCTTACGTTAGGATTCAGGGAGATGGAGATCTTTTTAAAGCTTTGCTAGGCGGGAGTTTAGGTAATGTTTTAGGAGTTGTTTTGAATGCTGTTTTAATTGGTGGACAAGAAATGGAGTTTGATGCTCGATTGGGGGCTAATTCCGTTTTAAAACGATCGAGTACGCAAGGTTTTGGTACAGATAACGTTAAGCTGTTAATTGATGCGGACGGTAGTTACGTGTTAGCAATGCGTCCAGCAAGTGGATATGATCGTATTCGTATAACAAATAAAACTGGTTCTCTTTTAGGTTTAGGCACTGTAAAAACATTAGATGTTTATAATGCCTTTTACTATGAAGATAATAATAAGGATTGTGGACGGCCATTCTTCACCTCTTTTGATGGTACCAGTACTGGTTTGACATTAGATGTTCTTCCTATAGATAATGGAACAATAAAGTATGCTATTGACACAGATCCTAATACTTTTACGACTTTAAAGGCTTCTTCAGTTTTGGGACTTAGTGTTGCCGGAAGTATATCTCAGAATTTTTATTTTCCAACGGCTACAGATGAAACGTCTACCGCGAATATTAAATTGGCGCTCGGATCTGGTGGTTTATTAGATTTAAAGGTTTTGAGTGGTATAGATGTTATATTCAAAAATAATGGACAGACAGTTGCGACAAAATCTTTAAGTAGCGGATTGCTTGCAGGAACAAATTTGCTAGGATTGCTGCAAAATGGGCAACCCGTAACATTAACGTTTGGATTAGGAGCGAAATTTGATCAAATAGAAATTCGTTCCAGTGCTTTAGTCGGGTTGAGCTTAGCAGCTCCTGATATTAAGATTTACGATGTGCAGCGTTATGATGGTGTGACTTGTGTGAATCCTAATATTGTAACACCGACTCCGACTTCGCCCATGTTGTCACAAAAGAATTGTGCAGTGGGACTTATCGCTCATCAACACGCGAATTTTCCTACTAATACCATTGATGGAAATAACGATACCTATACTACACTAGAAGCAAGCTCCGGAATTGCTGTGGGTGTAGGTGCTTATAATGGTTTTGTCGAGATGGGATTTGCAACTCCAGTAGCCGCTGGAAAAACTACTTACGTGCGTATAGATTTTGATAATGAAGTACTAGGAGGTCTGCTGAATGGTAGTGTGGGAGGATTATTGAACGGAGTTGTAGGTAACGTTTTATTCGGGAACCATTACTTTACGATTGAAGGAAAGAGTAATGGAGCTGTGGTTTATAGCCGATCAAGTAATGATGGACTCTCTAGTATAGGCAAAGTTGGTGCAGGAGGTGCGAGGATTGTACAAGATAAAAACGGACATTATTATATTGCAATCACACCGGATGTTGAAATAAATTCAGTTAGAATTACAGAGAATCTGGGTGCATTGGTGGGACTTGGGACTGTAAAAACTATGAATGTCTATCATGCATGTCACGCTACGGGGGCAGAGCCATGTGAGCAAGGTTTTGCGACGTTCTCTGAGTCTTCGGGTATTACATTAGATTTATTAGGTCTAGGCGCAGCAGGAGTAACTGAGGCGCAAAACGCAATAGATTTAGGCTCTGATGGTAAGGCTAATCTTACTACAGCATCCAAAATAAGTGTAGGAGCAGTTGGCATTGCTGGAACAATGATGCAACATGTTCAATTTCATGGGCTTTCTACTGATCGAGATCACTTTAGAGTGAAAATGAAGATGCAGAATAATGGCGTAGTCACTGCAAATGTACTTGGTAGCATTATTGTAAAAGCATATGATGGTGAGCAAGAAGTGTATTCACAACGCTTAAATGAGCGGTTAATCCCAGGACTGGATTTATTGAATTTGCTTTCCTCAGGACAAATGGTTAATCTTCCATTTGCGCCAGGGAAGTCTTTTGATAGAGTAGCAGTCGGAATCGCTTCTCTGGTGGATGCGAATATTATTTCAGTTCCACTGGAAATATATAGTATTGAACGTTTTTCACAGGCTTGTCCAGATCCCGAATTAAAGTGGGATCCTAAGACTACACCGCCTTTCAAAACGCCAGCCTGTGTCGACGAAGTGACAAGTTTTGAAAATGTAAATTTCCCATACGAGGCTATTACTGATAATCCAAGTGCAGATACATATGCCACGCTTACTGCAGGTGCTGGAGTAGCTGCAGGACTAGGTAGCTATTCGAGCCATATTGAACTGAAATACTCTGGTATCGGAGCTGCGGCACACGAGGTGTCTTACATACGGGTGGATACTGAAGGAAATCTTTTTAAAGCGTTATTAGGCGGATCACTAGGTAATACTTTGGGGAATGTCTTAGGCTCTGTTGCTTTGGGTAACCAGTATATAGTTGTTCAAGCTAAAGATGCTGTTGGTAATCCAGTAGGAACAGCACATTCAAGTGTAGCAGGTTTCAACAGCGAGTTTGTCAAATTGGTAAAAGATAAGGATGGTAAGTTCTATTTAGCAGTTACAGCTGCAGGTGCCTATCAATCAGTGCGTATAGAATATCACCATACTGCTCTAGTAGGTGCTATGGGATCGTCTGCATTGAAAGTATATAGCATGTGTAGGGAGACTGAGTTTGATGCTTGCGAACAAGCGACTTTCACTTCATGGGATGGCAATGGAATTGCTCTAGATATTGCCGATTTGACAAAAGGTGGTGTGGCTAATCCAGAGTTTGCTTTAGATGGCAGCAATAGTTCGAACTATTCGACATTAAATGTAGGTATAGTAGGAGTAGGTGCTTCTGTCTCTCAAAAGGTATATTTCAAAACGAAATCAGATATCACCGATGAGTTGAGAGTTCGTTTGCAATTGGCAAATCCAGGAATATTGAATTTAGATTTATTTGGAAATACCAAGTTGATATTCTACGATGGAGAGCAGAACGTAAAAGAAATGACGTTGGCATCTGGCTTAATCAATAATATTGATTTGTTAGGTTTATTCAATTCAGGAGGCGTACAATCCTTTACTTTTGCACCAGGTGTGGCATACAATCGTGTAGAACTGCGGATAGAAACAGTGGTTGGCGTCAATACCAGTGCCCCGATTCGCCTATATGGTATGTCGCGCATTACTGCGGGATGTCCAGACCCAGACTTCCTTTCTCCAAATGAGGTGTTTAAATCACCAGTTTGTGCTGACGGCGTTGAGCTTGGTAACGTAAGGGCGGTAGATGATGTAACCAATGCGGTGGACGGAGATTATAATACCTATGCAAACATGCGGTCAGACGCAGGTGCGATCTTTGGTATCGGCAACAAAGAAAGTATTCTTGAATTGAAATATGGTGCAGCTGTAGGTGCGAATACAACTTCTTACTTAAGGATAGGTGATGATGCAGGTATACTTGAGTCATTATTGTCAGGAAGTATTGGTGAAGCAGTATATGGATTGCTAAATAATGTCGCTCTAGGTGATAATTATTTCGTGGTCCGTGCCAAAAATGGTGCTAATAAAGTTCTAGAAGGAAGTAGCAGAAATGGCTTTGCTGATGCTAATGGATTGATAAAAATAGTCCAAGATAAAGCAGGTAGACATTATGTAGCTATCTCACCGAATCTTGATTATACAAGTGTAGAAATTAAAGCATTTTCCGAATCTTTAATAGGTGTGCTAGCCAACGGATATAATCTACACGTATACGGCATGTGCCATGAAACTGATTTTTCTGGTTGTCAAGAGGGATTCTCTACTTCTTGGGACGGTAGTGGACTTTCGGTCGGTATTACAGGGGTTGGTTCATATGGGGTTAAAGATGCGTTCAAAGCATTGAACAACAATAATAATGGTGATTATTCAACCTTAAGCCTTGGTAATTTAAGTGTCGCAGGACATATTCAACAAAATATACAATATACTAATACCGTTGCGGCTAATACACCATTTAGATTAAAGATGGAAGTAGGCACAGGAACTGTTAATGTCTCTGTTTTTGATGGTATCAGAATCGTAGGGTATAAAGACGGTGTAGAAACTTATAATGAGCCATTGCAAACAGCAGTATTAGGTGGAGTTTCTTTAGGTACTTTATTTAATAATGGTGGTGCGCATGATGTAGATTTTGCGATGGATCAAGAGGTAGACGAAATTGCTCTGAGATTAAATTCTTTGGTAAGCGCTACTGTGGGAGTTCCGGATGTTCGTTTGTACTACATCGTTCAAGATTGTAATTTACCTTTATTCACTGCTTGGAAGTCATTCAAAGTAGGTAATGATGCAAATATTAAGACTGTAAAAGGTGGTGAAGAAGTAGAATATACTATCCATGTACGCAACACAGGTTCTGTGGCGCTGAACGATTATATCGTTACGGATGCTATTCCTGCCAATACTACTTATGTAGCAGGATCGGGAGGTACATTTGCAAATGATGTAGTGACATTTACTGATATTGATGTAGCGGCAGGAGCTACTACGACTGTGAGTTTCAAAGTTACTGTAAATCCAGATCTAACGGGTGTTACTAAAATTAGCAACGTTGCATTGGTTAAGAAAGATGTTGCAGATCCAGGAACGGAAACTTTCCCCCCATCTGCAGCGGATCCGAATGAGCCAAAAACAGATGGAGATAAAGGAACGGATATACCAGTTGATCAAATCTCATCAATATCTACTTGGAAATATGCTGGGGCCTCACAGGCAGGGACAGTAGTTGCTTTTGTGTCCGGAGGCGAAACAATAGAGTATACCATATATATTAAAAATACAGGTAACCAAGCTTTAACAGGCGTTAAGGTTACAGAAGCTGTACCAACAGGGACAACCCTAGCTGCCGGAAGTTCTATAACTTTCCCAGATTTAAATATAGCCGTAGGTGCTACAGAGTCTGTCACTTTCTCTGTTACGGTTAATAACGACTTGACTGGAGTTAATTCTATTAGCAACGTAGCTACAGTTACTGTCGGAGGGACACCGGTACAGACTACTCCGGCTGATCCAATGAATCCTATTGTTGGTCCTGATCCAAACAAAAATCCTGGTGATCCGACAGAGGTTCCGGTTGCCAAAGTGGGTAAAGTAACCACATGGAAGTCATTTATTATTGATGGAGACCCGTCTATACAGACTGTTCAGGGAGGAGAGTTGGTGGAATATACCATCCACATCCGAAATACAGGAAACACGCAATTGACGAATGTCAAGATTGCTGATGAACTACAGGCTGGTATTACATATGTTTCCGGTGGTTTTTTTGACGGTACTCGTGTAACTTTTGGTGCTACTGGTACTACACCGATTAATATTAACTACGGTCAGACGATAACACGCACATTTACTGTACGTGTCAATGCAGACCTGAGCCGCATTAATACCATTAGTAATATTGCGACAGTAGAAGGTGATGGCTTAACACCTACGCCCACTGTACAACCGGATCCAAATGACCCTAATGAACCGGGGGGGGCAGGGACGACGGATATTCCTGTTGTGGATAACTCGCAAGTGACTTTTACAAAAGTTGGAGCGAATGCCACGGGGGCTAAGAAAATTGAGGAAGGGCAGACATTGACATATGTCCTTACGGTCGAGAATACAGGAAATAAAGATTTGACAAATGTCACTGTAACAGATCCTTTATTGGCGGTACCTAGTTACTTTACAAATCAAGTTAAGGTCAACGGCGTTGCGCAGACAGTCGTCGGAGGTACCGGAGTAACACATACTATTGGAGGCCTGTCGGTAGGTGCGTCAGCAACTGTTACGATTCAACTAACAGCCGTAGCTAATTTGCCGGACAGCGATCCTGTTGTAAATATTGCGACAGTAACTTTTACAAAAGAAGATAATACCACAGATACCGAGACAGCTACAGAGACAGTTCTATCGGACTGCGATCCAGTATCTGCAAGTAATATAGATGTAACACCTGTCTCTTCGGTGATATGCTTAGATGAACAGACTACATTTACAGCAACTCTTGCCGTAGGTTCGATGCCTACAGGCGCAGACTTTGTATGGCGTAGAGGATCCGATAATGGGCCTATCGTACATAAAGGAGATACCTATACAGTGACACCTAGCACTGCGGGCACACATACCTATGTCGTAAGTATCGAAGGTGGAAGAGCTTGTTTCCAAACACCAGGTAAGACAGTTAGTGTAACAGTTAGCCCTCGAGCGACTGCCGACTTGGTCACTGCACGAGATATTGTGGCATGTGCAGACGGGTCTATTAATTTAAAGGACTCTGTTTATATCGATATATCTTTAGCGAATCGAAATCCTGTAATCAGATTCTACGAACAGGCTGAATTGCTAACGGAATTAGTATCCACAACTATACCAACCGTTGAAGGTACGCATACGTATTATGTCACTGTGAGTGCTGATGGTCTGTGTGAGAATGCTCCGAATACTGCAGCCACACTTGTGGTAACTGTCAACCCACGCGCTGTGGCAGCAGATATTGCTGTTGCGGGTACGACGATCTGCGAAGGAGATAATACAACGCTTACAGCCGCTTTATCATCGGGGAAACAAATTAATAACCCTATATTTAAATGGTATAGTGATGCTGGATTAACTACATTGGTACATACAGGAGCTAGTTTTACACCATCTCCAGCATTGACAGTTACAACATCTTATTTTGTTACCGTTCAGGGAACAGGTGTTTGCGAGAATCTACCCGCAGAAGCCAAAGAAGTTGCTGTTACGGTGACACCTAGAGGTAAAGCTGGATTTATTACAGTAAACGGCCCAACGGAAGTCTGCGAGGGCAGTAAGATGCTTTTCCAAGCTACGTTGACTCAACCTACACCTCAGATTATAAACCCGGTGATCAGGTGGTATAAAGATGCTGCATTGACCGAATTGATCTATGAAGGTAATACTTTTGAATCAATCGCAGACGCGAGTCGTATCGGGGTGAATACATTGTACGTCACTGTATCAGGTGATAACTACTGTGAGAATGCTGTAGGTACTGCCCAAAATCATGTAATAACGGTGAATGAAATGGCTGTTGTTAAACTGGAAAGTAAACAGACCTCATTCGCAATTTCGAAGGGGGCGGTGCTTGATTTATGGGGTGTTAGTGGTCCTACGGTATCGCCGGCTACGACAACTGTCAAATGGTATGACCAAAATAATGCTGAAGTAGATCCTGCTAATGTGGAAAACTGGCTGAAGAATATTTCATTCTCTGCTGAAGGTACTTATACTTTACGTGTGGAAGCTAGTGCAGGTAGTTGTGTTTCTAGTACAACGATTACCATTACTGTATTTGATCCAGACCAGTGTCCTCCGTCCGTACAACGCGTTTATGCTTCAAGTCAAAGCTGGAGTTCAGTGATTACGGGAGGAGTTTCTAAGGAAGAACAAGCTGTTGATGGGAATGTGAAGACATATTCTACATTAACTACTGGGGTTGGTCTATTGGGGATAGGTACGGTATGGCAGAATTTAAATTTTGGACACAAGGTACCTGCAGGAACTCCTGTAACCGTTAAGCTTGGTAAAGAATATAGTGGATTGATGCTTGCAGGTGGTATTACGGTAGTAGGCTATAATGATGATGGTGATATAGGAGCGATCCGTGGTGTACAAGGTGCGATTTTAGATTTGTTGAACGCTGATAACGTTGTAGAGTTTACTTTTGTGCCGACCGAAGGAGGTGTAGCAAAACCTTATACTGGCGTACGTGTAATACAAGGTGCACTGGTTAGTGTGGCGCAGAATGTCCGTTTGTATGGAGCTTATTATACAAAGAGTGGATCGGTAAATTGTGATCCTATTGACGCAAGCACGAACAGGGATATTCTAGATCTGTACCATGGAGTACGCACTATTGGCCTTGGAGTAGCTAGCTCTTTGGCTACAGTCAAAGACCCATGGAAAGCAGTAGATAATAATCCAAATACATTTGCCGAATTTTGGGCGGGCGCAGGCATCCTCAATGAAGGCTTTATTACACCAGTTTTCAAAACAAGAAGTACGGCTACAGATTCATTGCACATTACTTTGGCTATTCCAAGTCAACCGGTATTGAGTCTTAGTTTGTTGACAAATATTAAGATACAGCGTTACCTTGGGAATACTAAGGTAGGGGATGCAATACAACCTTTTGATCAGAATATTCTTGGATTACGTCTGTTGGGTTTGATGGGAGATGGTTCGCAGAAGGCAATATTAACTATTCCTTCGGATGGATTAATTTACGATAGGGTCGATGTTGCCTATGGCAAGTTTGTGTCAGTAGGCGGTGATTTCGTAAATGTTTATGATGTAGCGCTAGTGCCTAAAATAGCCAATGTGGACGATGGTTCTATGAGCTTTGAGGTGTGTGCAGCGGACGATTTACGGATCCAGATGCAAGACGGTTGTACCACTTATGAATTGTTCGATGATAAGGGGAACTCCTTAACAACGACAGACAATCTGAACTTTAAACTTCCTACAGGTGTACAACCTGGTACTTACACGTATTATGTACAGGCTAAACGTTACGATTGTGCGGTAGGACCAAGACAGGAGATAACTGTCAAGGTTAATGCATTGCCGACGACATCAAGTATCAAGCTCAATGATGTGGAACAAACTGCAATTACGTTGGCTCCATACGAGCAAATGAAGGTAGAGGTTACAACAGATGCGACTACAACTATAGCAAAATGGGAAGTTAATGAGAGTGGTACTTGGAATGAGTATACCGTAGCTGGTACGGACAAGACAGCATTTACATATGCTGTGCCATTAAAACCGGCTGGTTCTCAAGTCAAATTCAGAGCTTTACTAACTTCTGATAAAGGATGTGATGCCTATACAGGTGAAATTGTATTAAATATCAAAGCCCAAGAGGTTGACTATGATAAATCGAAACTTGTAGTTAAAAAAGGTACAGCCGTTGCAGATGGTTCGGATATGAATACGGTCGAAGCGCAGATACGCGATAAGTTTGACATGCCTATTGCGGGTATCACGGTAGCGTATACCGTTTCAGGTTTGACAGGCGTTCAGACATCTACATTAATTGGTACTTCAGATGCTAATGGCCAGTTCGAATTGACATTGACCAGTGAGAAGATCGGTACAGCTAGTATCACAGCTACTGCTGGTGGTAGAGCGATCACGGTAGGAAGCCCTGCATTGGTTACGTTTGTTGCCGGTGCTATTGATTTCAGCCTATCTAATATTGAGGTTATTGATAATA
>NZ_SNYV01000013.1:86938-658938 GCF_004363245.1 Sphingobacterium yanglingense
TAGTAATCCGGTTGCTAATGCTTCTGTGGAGTACACCGTTTCAGGTTTGACAGGCGTTCAGACATCTACATTAATTGGTACTTCAGATGCTAATGGGCAGTTTGAACTAACGTTGACCAGTGAGAAGATCGGTACAGCTAGTATCACAGCTACTGCTAGTGGTAGAGCGATCACGGTAGGAAGCCCTGCATTGGTTACGTTTGTTGCCGGTGCTATTGATTTCAGCCTATCTAATATTGAGGTTATTGATAATAACGCAACTGCAGATGGTGTTGAAGAGAATAAAGTACGAGTCAACTTATTGGATGCTTTTAGTAATCCGGTTGCTAATGCTTCTGTGGAGTACACCGTTTCAGGTTTGACAGGCGTTCAGACATCTACATTAATTGGTACTTCAGATGCTAATGGGCAGTTTGAACTAACGTTGACCAGTGAGAAGATCGGTACAGCAAGCATCACGGCTACGGCTAATGGTACTACTATCACATTAGGTAGTCCAGCTGAAGTGACGTTCGTTGCAGGAGCTATTGACTATACAAAATCGAATCTTAAGGTTACAAAAGACAATGCTGTTGCAGACGGTGTAGACTACAATGAGTTCACGGCTACAATCATGGATGCGTTTGAGAATCCTATTGCGAATAAGGATGTAGTATTCAGTATTACTAACCCTGATGGTACTAAGGACACAAGAACAGTCAAAACAGATGCAGCTGGTGTGGCAGTGATCGAGACTAGATCGACAAAACCAGGGACAGTTACGGTAGACGCTCAAGTAGATGCTAAGTCTATCAACGGTAGCCCGGCTACAGCGAAATTTGTTATTGCGAATAATTTATTGATAGCAAAAGTAGCTGATCAAACACGTGTCAAAGCAGGTACAAATACAAGCTTTACAGTTACGATCACCAATAACGGCCCTGCTAAGATTGAGGTGGGTAAAGTTATCACCCTTGGCGAGATACCAAGTACAGGATTAACAATCACTGGATACGCTGTAACTTCAGGTAATGCTATCGCAGCGGGTACTGGAAATACAGCTACCGTAACTACCAATAGTGAGATTACAGTAGGAGGTACAATAATTGTAAAAGTAACAGCAGCGGTAGGAGCGGATGCACCATCGACTATCACCAACGGTATCAAAGTATGGGGACCAGATAAGGATCCTGGTACTGACCCAGAGGATGATAAGGATGATACCCCTGAGGTGCCGGTAGATCGAGAGTCGAATCTGAGTATTGTGAAAAAGGCAGATCAGACACGAGTAAAAGCCGGAGAAAATACTACCTTTACGTTGACTATTACAAATGATGGTCCATCTACTATCGATGTAGGCAAAAAAATCCAGTTGACAGAGCGTCCTGGTGAAGGTGTAACCATCGATAAATATGAAATAGTAGGTGCCAACGCAATTGTTAGTGGAACAGCTAATAATGCAGTGGTTACTACAACAGCGAAGATTGCAAAAGGACAGACTATAGTGGTAAAAGTAACCGCTAAAATAGATGCAGATGCACCTTCGACGATTACCAATGGTATCACGGTATGGGGACCAGATAAGGACCCAGGTACAGATCCTGAGGATGACACGGATGACACACCTCCGATTCCTGTAGATCGTGATTACAAATTGACCATAGAAAAAGTAGCAGATGAGAGCAAGGTAAAAGCCGGAGAGTCTACGACATTCACAGTGACGATAACCAACAACGGACCGTCGGTAATGGAGATAGGCAAAGATATCAAATTGGTAGAACGTCCTGGCGCTGGTGTGAGCATAGAGAAGTATGAGATAGTTGGTAATAACGCGACAATATCAAGTACAGGTAATAATGCCACGGTAAAAACTACAGCTAAATTAACAGTTGGCGGTACAATTATCGTGAAGATCACAGCTAAGGTGGATGATGAGGCTCCTGAGAAAATTACTAACGGTATCTCCGTGTGGGGACCAGGTAAAGAACCGGGAACAGATCCTGAAGATGATAAAGATGATACACCGGAGATCCCAGTGGTTTATCCATTGATCCAAGCGGTAGATGATGTTGCTGAAACAAAAACTGCTGTAGCTGTAGAGATTGATGTATTAGCGAATGATATCGTAACCAAATGGGATATTAATCCGACTTCTCTTGAGGTGGTATCTTCTTCGGTAGGAGCGACTGCAACTGTAGGAATAGATGGTAAAGTTACCTATATCTCTTCTCGTGAAATGATTGGTGAAGATACCTTTACTTATCGTGTGAAAGATATTAAAGGTCGATGGAGTAATACGGCGACAGTGCGTGTAGCTGTTATGAACAATGATCTGGATATTCCAAATATCATCACGCCGAATGGCGATGGTAAGAATGATGAGTTCCGGATCAAAGGCCTAGAGCTTTATGACAGAGTAGTACTGACTATCGTCAACCGTTGGGGGAATGAGGTGTATAAGAGCAATAAGTACAATAATGACTGGTCTGGAGCTGGATTGAGTGAAGGTACATACTTCTATGTACTGGAGCTAGTGAAAGGCGGTAAGTCAGAAGTACAAAAGGGATGGGTGACGATCAAGTCAAATTAATTGAAATAATTAAGAAATACGTGTTATGAAACGATACGGAATAAAAAGTGCATTAGTGTTGACCATGGCTCTTCTAGGAATGAAGAGCTACGGCCAACAGAATATTCAGTTTACACAATATATATTCAATTCGATCAGCGTAAACCCAGCCTATACCGGGTATAAAGAAGAGTGGTTCGGACAGATGGGCCTTCGCAGTCAATGGTCCGGATGGGATGGCGCACCGAAGACAGGAACGATATCTATAGACGGGGTAGTTGATCAGGATAAGCGGCATGGTGTGGGCTTACAGATAACCGGAGACCAACTCGGAGCGCAAGGAGCGATGAGTGCCTATGCTAACTATGCTCTTCGCCTACAATTGGACCGTGCAGACGAGCATCGCCTGGCATTAGGGATTGCAGCGGGAGCAACACAATATAGTTTGGACGGAAATAAATTAAAATTCCACGATCAAGGTGATCAAGCTGTGCCTGAAGGTAAGATTTCGACCTGGCGGCCAGATGTGCGACTAGGAGTGTACTATAGCAACCCCAAGTGGTATGCTGGTGTGGCGGTACACGATTTGTTTACCAATAGCAAGAGTGGAGAGGATTTTCAATTCAACCTAAACTCTTTAGAGAGTCTCTATAGAAGTATACACGGTTATTTCATAGCCGGGATGTTGGTCGAGTTGGATCGGGGATTGATGTTGCGCCCAAGTATCCTTATCAAGGATGATTTTAAGGGGCCGACGTCTATGGATGTCAATGCTATGTTTATCTTTAATGAAAAGTTTTGGATAGGTGCTAGTTATAGAACAAGAGCGAAAATATTCGATAGGGACTATGTTTCAAAATCTGCAGCGAAGCTCAGTGCGTTAAACTCGATGAGTGGTATTGCGCAGTTTTATGTTTCACCGAAATTCAGAATAGGCTATTCTTATGATCACATGCTTAATAGAATGAGTGGTATGCAGAATGGAACACATGAAGTGACATTAGGTGTTACATTTGGAAGAACAGGAAGACAAGTGATGAGCCCTCGATATTTCTAACTATTAATTGTGAGCTATATGGAAAGAAAATATTATAAAGGAATAGGTGCTTTAGCAATGCTTTTAGCACTCAATTTTCAACATATTCAGGCACAGGAGCAACCAGGTAGAAGAGCTAGGGCAGAGCAGGAGTTCTTGAGAATGGAATACGCGAATGCCGCGCAATCCTACGAACAGTTGGTACTGGATAAAAAGAAACCAAAAACGGAAGATTTAGAGCGGTTGGCAGAAAGCTATTATTATATTAAGCGTTACGACCTTGCCGAAAATTGGTTCTCACGTGTGGTAGCACTTCAAGATGCTAGCCAAGAGGCGCATCTAAAGTATGCTGAAGTATTGAAGCAACAAGGGAAATATCCCGAAGCGAAAGAGCAGTACGCAAAATATATAAGTAAGTATGGGGCTAGCCCCGAAGTAGAACGGGCTATCGTCGGAGCAGATTCTGCTGCTTACTGGATGCAACATCCTACCAAGCACCAGATCAATAACGAGCAGGCTATCAATACCGCTTTGGCTGAGTTTGGATTGACACCTACCGCTAATGGAGCACTGTATGCTACAGAGCCGAATAGCCTATTACAGGACAAAAGTGGTATGACCGGACAGTCTTACCTTAGAGTGTATTCGGCGGAACGCCGTATTGACGGTTCGTTGCATTATCCTAATATAATGACCGAGTCATTCAATAACTCCCCTTTTCATGTGGGACCGGTAGCGGTCAATCTGGCAAATGATATGTTATTCCTAACACGTACTTACGCTGGTAAGGACGCACAGAAATACAAAGCACATTCGCAACGCTGGAAGAAGCAAAACCTAGAGCTCAAAATCTATAGAAAGAATGGTGAGTCGTGGACAGAAGAAGATTTTCCGTATAATAATGTAAAGGCGTATTCTTTGGGCCATGCAACATTGAATAAAGACGAAAATATTCTTTACTTTGCATCAGATATGCCTGGTGGACAGGGAGGTGTTGATATTTGGTATTGTGAATTACAGCAGGATGGTTCCTGGGCTGCTCCCAAGAATGCCGGAAGCCAGATCAATACGAGTGGAGACGAAATGTTTCCTTCGGTAGAAGGTGATGATTTTTATTTTTCGAGTACCGGACATATCGGAATGGGAGGTTTGGATATTTTTAAAGCAACAGGCGCGAAGTCTACATTTACCGTTCCCGTCAATATGGGATATCCGGTCAACTCTGCTTCGGACGATTTTGCCTTTGTGACCAGTATGGATGATGCCATGCATACGATGGGATATCTCTCTTCAAATCGTACGGGAGGAGTAGGATCTGACGATATTTATTCCTTTTCTTTGACAAAACCTAGGTTAAATATTGAACTTCTTACTGTCGTGAAGGATAAAAAGACCGGAGAAATTCTAGATCGGGCGGTTGTAATGCTATATGAAGAAAATAAAGTAATAGCCCGAGGAAGTACAGATAACAAAGGTGAAATTAATTTTGATATTGGTAAAGGGTTGTCTTACAGGGTTTACGGAGAGCGTGAAGGGTATATGGCAGATAGTGCCTCCTTCAATGCGGTGTATCCTCGACAAGATACCACCATATATTTAACACTTAATTTGCAACCTGTAAATAAAGTTGGCGAAAAATTTGTGTTAGAAAATATATATTACGATTTTGACCAATCTAAAATCCGTCCAGATGCGGCACTGATTTTAGACAAGTTAGTAGCGACGATGCGGAATAACCCGACACTGAAAATTGAGCTTTCAAGTCATACGGATAGCCGCGGAGCGAAGAAATACAATGAGAAATTGTCCCAAAGACGTGCACAGGCAGCTGTGGATTATATTGTGGCTAAAGGGATCGAACGCGATCGATTAGTAGCTAAAGGCTATGGCGAATCGAGATTGGTCAACAAATGTGCGGATGGCGTAGATTGTACACCGGACGAACACCAAGCAAACAGAAGGACGGAAGTCGAGGTGCTTGCTTATTAAAATGCTCAGTTTTTTTATCATACATTCCGTATGATTTTATAATGGTAGATGCGGAATGCGGTATTCTCTCCCCGATTATACCGCTTCCATTTTTTAATTGGATAAGCTACCAATAGCAACAAATACCTTATCAACCACATTATTGCAATAGATAAGATTAAATTCGAATAAATCAGAAGGGCTATAGCTTTTCTCTATTTCTCTGCGAAGTTTATCCTTTGCCCGATTGAGTCTGACTTTAACATTACTTTCGCTGATATCCAGTATATTGGCCGTCTCGGCAACATCGAGACCGTTGATTTCGCGTAAGGAGAAAACCATGCGATATTCAAGAGGGAGTCGGGATAAGGCATCCTCGATTACACGGCGAAGTTCGCGGCGCTGCAAGATAGCATGCGAGTCTGGATTGGAATGACTGAACATTGGTTGCGTGGCATCATTGATTTCCATGCTTGTCTCGTTTTTGAAGCTCCACTTTTCTCGCCTCCGATAGCAGTTGTTCAGCATGATGCGCATAATCCAGGATTTAAATTGAGCGCGACCTTCAAAAGTGTCAAGCCCTTTAAAAGCGTCGACAAAACTATCTTGCATCAGGTCTTGAGTATCCTCATGATTGTAATTGTAAGATCTTCCAATTTTATAAAGATAGGGGTTGAATCGTCTTACAATCAGTTCGTAGAGTCTGGTGTCGCCCGCTAATATACGGTCGATAAGTTCAACCTCGGGGAGGTCATTGAATTGTTCCATAGTGTATTTTATGTAGATTTTGTGTCCTTCAAACCTACATAAAATTGCAAGAAATACAGAGCTAAATACCTACATATTTAGCCTGAAAACTAATATAAATCCTAAGGCATTCGCCAGGCGAACAGCTCAGGCTGTAGTTGTTTGATAAAACCCAATAGTGTTGGGGATTCAATTACTTTAGATTCCTCGATAATGACCTTATTAAAGGTGATTATATTTAAATCTATTCTGTTCAATCTAGATTCGAGCTGCTTTAGTTTCTTTGACAGCCCGGACTGAGAAAGACCGGTGTGAAGCAGCAAAGCCGCACTCAAGGAGTGGTTCAATGCTTTCAGCTTTAAGGAAGAGGTCTGGATGAAATCCGTATTTCTTGCCGTTTTTCCTAGATGTTGAAAATATGTCAAGATTTCTTTGATACTGACCTCCGAGGAGATACCAGTTCCCAGAGATATCAACACGGTATTGTGCAGTGGTGCGGTAGGTCGCTCCTTTGATAAATCGTTACTGATCTGTAGCATAATTCTGTTCCTCTTCTTTTTAGAATGTCTCTAGTATAATCTATAGTTGTATTCTCAAATACCTATCCCATGCAACAAGAAGTTATTATGGCGGTATCTATTGACATAGAGTAGGTGAAAGGCTAAAAGGTTACAATTTTTTTTCTGGACCAGTAAATTAAATCCGATACTGGAGTAGCAACTGGTTAGAACTATTCTTCAACTTTGCGGATGCTGTACAAACTTCATAAAGTTCGTACCTTTGCAACGGAAAATTAGTTATTGTATAATGAATATCGCGGATTTATTAATTACCAAAAAAGAAGCCATTGCGTTAGATGATATGATTCTTGCTGACGAAAGCCGGGGACAGCTAGATCATCTGTTGAAAGAACATAAGTACTTAGATGTGCTCCAAGGCTATGGCTTGCCAGTAAATAATAAAATTCTTTTATACGGAGCTTCCGGTTGTGGAAAGACTAGCACCGCTAAGGCGTTGGCAAATGCATTGAATAAGCCCATTTATATTCTTAATTTAAGCAATGTGATCAGCGCCAAGATCGGAGAGACCTCCCAACACCTTAAACAGATATTTGACAAAGCAGGTCGGGACCAGGCAGTTCTTTTCCTAGACGAATTTGACCAGATAGGGAAGTCCCGGATGAGTGAAGATAAAGATGTCGGAGAGATACGCCGCCTCGTCAATACATTGATACAACTCATCGATTACTACCCGGAAAAAGCATTACTTATTTGTGCGACCAATCATATTGAAGTTATTGATGCAGCTATCCTTAGACGTTTTCAACTACAGATTGAATACATTCTACCATCTAGCCCAGTACTCGATAGATACTACGATTCTTTATTAGCGAAGCTACCTGCGCAAATCGCCGAAGGCGTCCAGCGTAAATATAATATATCATTTGCTGAGGCCAAGGATTATGCGTTTACACAAGCGAAGTATAATGTCATCACGCAGTTGGAAAGTGGAGAATCTATCCTACAGGATGAGGTTTTGGAGGTCTAGTGAGGTGCAAATCTACAAGAACACAATATTCGCAGAGAGAAAGAAATAGTACCCCAACTGTCTCAATTATTTTCTGAGGCGACAGATCAAACACGATGAAGTGTATACAAAAAAGCCTCAATATCTTTTAAGATATTGAGGCTTTTATTAAAAGTAAATAACCTTTTAGTCGTACAGTTGATTGAACAACAATTTGAAGGTAGCATGACTCTGTGCTCTGTTTGTTATCTCCGGACCAAAGGCGATAAGCTTTCCTTTGCCCATTATTGCGGCAAGCCCGATCTGGGTTCCATCTAAGTACTGTTGGCCATGTGCCCAACCGCTCAGAAGCGGAGTTTTATTACTAAAATGACCTAGAGAATAAAGTGTGGAGCTATTTTCAAATTGAAATACAGGACTATTATTGAAGACAATATTAACGTTCTCGTCCAATCCCGCATTTTCTGCACGGGACACATCCAGACTCGCGCGTAAGATACTTGTCGGGATATAGTATTCTGAACTGGATAGGCGAGCAGGTTTGTTGTCCTTCCCGGCCTTTGTCAAAGGATCCGTTACGGGTAGATTAAAGTGGTAAACCAAGTCTGCCGAGCTCCCTATAGTCAGAATCCGCCCTCCATTCTCAATATATTGTTTCAATTGAGGAATAGATTTTTCGAGACTGACCTGTCCCATCAAATGATTTAACTCCTGAGGAACCAGATTCGCTTCCGGAAGTCTGAACTTGGTACTTTGCTCATTGCGTGCTGGAATACCCTGTCCTACAAAAAGTACAATGTCATATTTTTTTAGATCACCATTATCTATATTCTGCGGATAGAACAATTCATAGTTGAAGCCATATTGTTCCAATATCCAGCGTGCCCATCCCGATGGCATTGATCCACCGTAGTGATCAAACAGACCTATCTTCAAGGCTTTTACGGGAGCCAGATGATTAGGCTTTTTATCTATAGCCTCTACCCGTAGGCCTAGGTCTTGGATGTTCTGCTGTAGTAATTTTTGCTGTTTAGCATCAATATAAAAATCTTTAGAATCCAGATCGCGCTGTGGTTTTAAACCGGCAGCAATTAATTTATTGATCACTAGAAAAGCGTCATTGGCTTTGCCGTTTATCAGATAGCCGCCTTTACTGCTAGGGAGTTGTTCGGTGGTCGCAACCAATGCGGCACCGTGTGGTTTACGTTCGAATGGTCCAGTTATCTCTTCATAAAAGCGATCATATTGCACCCCCATCTGTAGGCCTAGCGTCCAACCCGCAGCATCGTAGGGGCGTATAGGAGGACCACCTTCATACTCCGTGTCATGTGGATGATCCTGTGGTTCAAACATATCGATAACTTGTGGACGGAATGCTTGATTTGTCTTTACAATTATGGAATGTTTGGGGTATTGTTTGCCTTGTACGCTAAACGGGGCTGTGGCCTGATAGACATACACGCCAGATTTGATCAGTGCATTGACAAATTTGACTGCAGTACCAAAATCTGCCTGATCTGCAGATAGGATGTACACCCTCGGATCCCGATGTTCTGGAGTACGGTACAGGCTATCGAAATAAGAAGCCGGAATACGTTTCGAACGGTAGAAGGACGTCGCGTCTTCTACGATCTTACCTGCTTTAAGATCTTTTTCATAGGCCGTTTTCAGTAGATCGATATAACGCGGGTAGGCCGTCCAATGATCGGTATTACCCCGGTCTATAGAGTTTTTTCCCATTTTATAAAAGTTGTAGAGCAACTTGTCTCCATTCCGTGCAGCATAGTCTAATATGGCCATATTCATCGATACCGAATAATCAATAGATTGTTTGAAATGCCATTTCTGCGGAGCTATTGGATTAGGTAGTCCATTCCTTGGGATCTGACGCTCCGCTACCAGTGGTATGGTAGAAGGAGTGGGACTACCAGTTGTTTCTGTCAATATACCAATCATGTTATGAAAGTACGGAGCAGTGCGCAATCCTCCATTCCACCAAGTAGAAAACGTCGATTGATCCATACGTACATACCCAGGTTTATCTTCTTCATTCAATCGATTGATCATCGCAAAGCCCACACCATCAATTCCTGTTACCAACAGCGGATCATATACATGGTTGAAAGGATCGCGGTAAGGAGGGCCAGCCACTACGGTTCCATCGGGCGAAGTCTGGTGGTGGTTGTAGACAATCTGTGGCAACCAGTCTACATACATGACCTTCGCCAGGTTACTGGCTTCCTTCATATTGTACATGAAGAAATCCCGGTTGTTATCATGGCCTACATACTTTTGGTATAAGGTAGGGATTGACATATTCCTATCCTTAGGATTCTCATATTGCATGTACCAATCAGCCAGTAGGTCCTGCCCATCAGGATTGACATGCCACATCAGGATAACAACTTTATCCAGATAGTTCAATATATCAGCCTCATTGCTTGAAGCCAACTGATATAATGTTTCAATCATTTGGTGCGACCCCACAGTTTCATTAGAGTGCATCCCTCCATCGATCCAAACGATAGGCTTGCCTTCTACCGATAGTTGTCTGGCCTGTTGTTCATTTATGCCTTCAGCACGGCCGAGTGACTGGGATATTTTTCGGTATTTCTCAACATTGGCAAGGTTTTCCGGGGAAGAAATAACCAAGAGATACTGTTGACGCCCTTCTTCGGACAACCCAGCTTTCTCGATTAATACCCGGTTGGATTCTGCGGCAACTTTCAGGAAATAGCTTTCCATCATTTTGTAGTTCGCTATTTGATAATCGTCGCCTATGTTAAACCCAAAATGAGATTTTGGAGTACTTATTTGCTGCGCCTGCACAGCTCCTATGCTGAGCGCTAAAAACCAAATTAAAATAGTTCTAACTGCCATTATTTCGTGTCCTTTCTGTTTTTAACATAGTTCTCTAACCATTGATCTTGCTCCCAAAAGGTATGCAACACACCTTCTCTGCTACGGTAGCCATGAAATTCTTTAGGTAGTAGTACCAGGCGTACAATACCGCCATGCCCCTTGATCGCTGCATAAAGACGTTCACTCTGTATCGGGAAAGTACCTGAGTTTTCATCATCCATACCATGTGTCATCAGCAATGGACGTTTTATATTTGGCGCATAGGTAAAAGGAGACATCTTATCATAGACATCTTTGGCCTGCCAGTAGGTACGGGCCTCGCCTTGAAATCCAAAGGGAGTCAGCGTACGGTTGTAGGCACCACTTCGGGCGATACCTGCTGCAAAGAGATCTGTATGAGCCAATAGATTGGCGGTCATAAATGCACCGTACGAATGCCCTCCTACACCTATACGATTTCTATCGGCTACTCCTAGATCCACGACGTAGTCGATCAGTGCTTTTGCATTGTCCTCAATCTGTTGGATAAATGTGTCATTAGGTTCATTGCTTCCCTCACCGACGATGGGCATATCAGCTTGGTCGAGTACAGCGTAACCTCTGGTCACCCAGAATACAGGCGATCGGAATGCCAGTCTTGGGTATCGGTGTGGCGAACCTTTGACCTGTCCCGCAGCAGCTCTAGTTTTAAATTCTCGTGGGTACGCCCATATCAATACGGGTAGGGGGGCATCGCCTTTTTTGAAACCTTCGGGTAGATATAGGGTCGCTGATAGGTTCAAGCCATCTTTACGGGGATATGATAAAAGTCTTTTCTCTACATTTTGAAGACTTGGATAAGGATCTGAGAAATGTGTCAACTGATCCTCCGCTTTTGATTTTAACGTAATAGCGTATACGTTGGGCGAAGCCGTTGATGATTCTCTGAAAACATAGACAATTCCCTTGTCGTCATAATGCAGAGGTTCTTCGTAATAGTTTCGTTTAGATTTGTATAAGGTGTCCTGTTTGCTCGTATGTACATTCCATCGCATTACAAAGGGACGATCTCCTTCTTTTGATGCACCAGTTCCTTGAGTGTAAATATTTCCTTTGTTATCACCACGTAACATTCCTTTGCCATTAAGAAGAAATTTTCCTGGATCACTATACGTATCTTCCGATTTACGATTGGCCAATACACGAAGTACTTTGTTAGTTTTGGAATCCATTACCGTCAATTGCGAAGTACGGTCTTTGCGCCAATTTTCTTCTATGATACCAAAGCCTGTGCTCCATGAAACCTGACGGATCCTATATTTACTGATATAGAGCTTTGTCGCTTGATTGATTTCAAAAGGTGCATTAGTCTGGAGTAGCTCATCGCGGAACTCTCTGTTTTGATTTGGGTCACCAGCGTCCTGCGCTACCGTCCATAACAAGGTAGCATCTTTATCCTTACGCCAGGAGAAATTGCGCGGCCCCGCAATCACTGCATCAAAGCTGATAGGAAGGTTGTCCCCTAAAGGAATGGTGTGTATGGTTTTACTGCTATTGTCGCTTAGGTTTACCACAGCGACTTCAACAGGAAACAGTTGAATGGGTACGAGATAAGAATAAGGCTTCACGATTTTTTCGACCAAGATGTACTTGCTATCTGGCGAATAGCTTGCATCATTTAAGATTCCCGAAATCCCCGTTTCCCTAATCTGTCCATTACGATCGATTTCGACTAATGAGGAACTTAGATAATAGCTCATCAGGTCTTCATCATGCGCATTGCCCAATAGGTTTTGATAGGTACGGGAAGGAGTGATTCCACCTAGGTTTTGTTGGACAATTGGTCCGATTGGAACCGGATTCGCTTCGGGAGCCTTCTGGTCGGCAAAGGCAACCCGTTGTACCAGTAAGGTGTTTTCATCTTTCCATTGAAAAGTTTTACCGAAACTATCGTTGACCTGGTCCATCAGCTTACGGGCTTTTTGCGTAGTCAGATCCGCTATCCAAAGTTCGGTATGCTTTATAGTTTTATTAAGAAACGCAAAAGAGTTATTAGAGGGAGACCAGTTGATATCTGCCAGTTGTAGGTCTTTTGGGAGACCGTCCAGCGAGAATTCTTTTCCTGTTTTAATATCCCGTATCCGTATCGATTTATACTTACCCGAGTTTTCGCCCACAGTAGTGTAGGTTATGGGATTGATACGCAATCCCGCAATCCCTAATACGGGTTGTGATGCCTCTATAATGGTTTCAAAGCCTGGGGCTTCGAGGATGAGCATCCATACGCCATCACTACTTATTTTTATATCCGGTATTTGTGGAGCATCGACCAGATCCACGATGCTTTGTGGAGGTAGTTTATAAGGAATCTGTTCCTGGGCAAGTGCAGTGGTCGCTATTAACCAGGAGCTCGTAATGAGGGTCAGCCGCGTAGCTAACGTCACCCACTTAGTTCTTCTTGTAAAATTCATCAGCATCATTATTTAGTTGTATCATACATTCTTTTGGCATATAGACCATATGGCCTGCCTCATAATAAGTAAAGGAAGTCTTGGCTTGCTGTTCGGGGCGCAGGTTCATATGCTTGACGACATACTCTGCTGCATGATAGGGGGTAGCCAGATCATAATAGCCAGCGATAACCCATACCTTGAGGTCCGGATTTTTGGACATTGCCTGCCTTAACAATTCCGAGCTGTTAAGATACTTATTTTGCACGTTATCATAGTTCCAAGGATGGACTGCACCCGAAAAATCGTAAGGTAGGTTATTCTTAAAACCTAGTTCAGTCCGTATATGGTTATTAATGGTGGCCGAGAATGTGCCCGCTGTATTGCCTGCCGGGTCGAACTCGACCTGTTGTCCGCTATCATCATAGTCTCTCCCTATGGCACGGCTATCCAGCCGCCCTACAGTAAGGCCCTCATCCCTGCGTAACTCTTTACAGAATTTATGGATGTTGATACGGAGATTGGTCGATCGGATATACGGAATCGACAAGCCTGTGTAGTAGGCCAGTTTGTTCGCGATATGTTCATATTCTGTAGTGCTCAGGTCAGAGCCTTTATTCAGCGCGAGTAGGTACTCCGTATTGGCAAATTTTTCTACTTCATCCAATGTCTTTCTCAGGTTCTGCTGGAGTTCTGGAGCAAGCTTTTTATGGTAAAATGCTGTAGCGGTATAAGTCGGTAGAAATAAGGGGTAAGGCACATCATTGCCTATTTCAAAACGTGCTGTCTGCATATTCAATATAGAGCTTAGCATAATGACCCCATCAAAAAACAGGGTGTAGCGCGATTGTAGGTATTGCACCAATCCGGCTGCACGTGGTGTACCATAGCTTTCGCCCATAATGTATTTTTTTGAAGACCAACGCTCGTTTTTAGTAACATACAGTCGGATGAAATCCGCTACCGATTGTACGTCCTCCACGAAGCCGTGAAACTGTTTGGGGTCTTCACCCGTTACAGCCCTACTGTACCCTGTCGATATAGGGTCGATAAATACAAGGTCTGTTTTATCGAGCCATGTTTCCGGATTATCGGTGTAGCTATAAGGGTAGACGGCGTCTCCAGCATCATTTAGTACAGGACGCTTTGGCCCCATAAAACCGAGATTGACCCATACCGAGGCCGATCCTGGTCCTCCATTGAAGGCAAATGTTAGTGGACGGTCCGCCGCTTTTTTGCCTGTGGCGATATAGGCGATAAAAAAGACATTTCCTTTTGCATTACCGTCTTCATCCTTCAGTTGGACATAACCTGCTTGGGCGGTATAATCTAATGTGCCACTTCTCAGTCTAGCACGGTGCTTGGTTTCGACGATATTCGGAATAATAGAAGAATTAGATTCGATCACCGAGGTATCAATAGATAGCGGTGTTGCTTTTGCAGATTTGTGGTATGCTGGTCCTCTAGGAATAGAGGGAGCCAGGCTCCCTGCCTGCGCCCATATACTGATGGGCGCAAGTAGAAAGGCTACTATATAATACAATTGTTTTACCATTATCAGTCATTTTTGATGAGGTTATTCAAAGTCAATTCACTGTTCGGTATCGGAAATATATAGTTAGGCTCCGTAGGTGCGACAGCAGGGATAGACTGTTTTACTTTTGATGGTATAGTCTGCCCTAGACGCATGATGTCACCATTCCGGATGCCCTCTCCCAAGAATTCAATCCTTCTTTCTTCTATAATTCGGTCGAGATAGGTGTCCAGCGTCCCGAAGTCGCTAGAGGCGTATGTTTTCCCTTGGTTAGAACGAGAATAGATCGCATTAAACAAGGCGAGCGAGCGGCTGTCAATAGATTTTTTACTCCTTGCCAATGCTTCCGAAAGATTCAGGACGACCTCAGCATAACGGATTACAGGGATGTAGTCTAAATAAGGTGAGGCCTGATAAAATTTGAAAAGCCAAGGGCGGCCGCTTTGTTTGCCGACCTTCACAAACGAAGTCCGTCTATCATCATCTGCAGCCCAAGTGTTCGAAGCAAAGATTCCTTCAACCACATTCAGGGAGTACTCTCCGGCCCCATTGCTCGTTGGTGTCCCTCCATCCGTAAGCCCTGGCATATAATACCGCGGTAGCGATGATCCCGGTGCATCGTTGGAACTGAAAGGCATGGAGAAAATAGATTCATCTGAGGTATATGGAGCTTTAAATACTTCAGTAACACTGCCCATTAATTTATTGGCTACGCCCGTGGGGGCTACGAATGGTGCTGCAGCAGGGACAATCTTATCCGCCTCTGTGATCACTTTGTCGTACTCGCCCATACTCAGGTATACCCGGGTTTTTAAAGCGATAGCTGTGTTTTTGTGAGCACGTGTCGTGTTCAGTGCAGCAGAGCTATAATTCGATGGCAGGTTCTTCTCGGCAAAATCTAAATCATCTAAGATCTGCTTATACGTCTCCGCTACAGAGCTCCTTTTGAGGTCGTAGTTCCCGGGACCGACATTTCCTTTTAGTCGTAGAGGTAGACCAGGCATACTGCCTTTGCCATCCCAGAAAGGACGGGCATAGAGCTGCAGAAGCAGGTAGTAGCTCGTGGCACGTATCAGTCGGGCTTCCGCATTGTACTGGTTGAACTGCTCTTCGCTCAGTACTGCTTTCCCTTTGCTCTCGAGGCCTTCGAGAAATACATTCACCTTATTTATGGCGAGGTAACCTGCCGCCCAGACATCTTCTACATCCGAGGTCGTGGCCTGTGTTAGCATCGAGAATACAATGGCCCCTGTAGCACCATTCATATTGGAAGAATGAAATTCGCCGGTGCGGACATCACTCAATAGTACTCCCCAGCTACCGTACAGGTTAGTTGCTTTAAGATTTACATATAGACCGTTCACCTGGTTGCCTATCCGTTCTGCGCTACCGAAAGCAGTCTCATCAGTGATTAGAGTCAGTGGATTTGGATTTAGCCATTCGTTTTTCTTGCAGCTCGCTAGGGATAGTACAAGTAGCGAAGAGCATAGTATATATTTTAGATTATTCTTCATGATATAAATTCCTAAATAGTGATCAATAATGATTAAAAACCAACAGATAAGCCAACCGTATACGTACGCGCATTTGGCGCCTGGTTCTTATCGATACCCTGTTGTATGGCTGCATTACCAAAAGTCGTTACCTCTGGGTCGAATCCGGTGTATTTGGTCCACATTGCCAGGTTCTGTCCACTTACATAGGCACGTAGGTTTCCGACTCCTATTCTTTTGGCTATAGTGCTAGAGAAGTTATAGGCTATCATGACATTTTTAAGTCGGATAAAATCCGTCGAACTTACATTCTTGGACAGTGGAAGGGTATTGCCATTAGAAACATTGTCATTATTTACCAGACGGGGAATGTCTGTGTTGTCCCCTGGTTTTTGCCATCTATCCAACATGTCTACCGAATTGTTCCAGAAGCGCATATCACGCATGCTGCCCTGTGTTCCGTTCATCATATGTCCACCGAATTGATAGGTAATCAATGCCGATAGCTCTATGCCTTTATAGTTGAACGAGTTAGACCAACCTCCGAATACCTTAGGTGCTACGTTGCGGTAAGGCTTAGCGTCTTCAGCAGGCGTGATTGCACGTGCACGGCTTCCATCCTCATATTCCCATTGATATTTGACACCATTCCCTCCGTTCAAGCTCTGCTGATAAAGCACTTTATTGCCATTACCATCCAAGAAAATCTGACGGCCCGTAGCTGGGTCGACACCCGCAGTTTCAATTACATAGAGCATACCTGCACTTTGTCCCGGCATTGTGATGGTCAGACCATCGTTAGAGCCCAATATGATACTGGATACTCCATTGGCCAGATTTTTAACTTCATTCTTATTGGTCGTGAAGTTGAAAGAAGTATTCCAGGTGAAATTGTCATTCGTTATTGGCGATGTATTTAATGTTAGTTCTATGCCTTGATTATACATTTCACCTACGTTTTGCAGGATACGGTTGTTAGTCGCATTCGGAATTCCAGCGGAAGGAGGAAGAGGAACAGCGATGATCAAGCCATCGACGGTATTACGGTAGTATCCGATTTCCCCTGTTATTTTGCCGAATAAGCCAAAATCAAGACCGATATCTAATTTTTTACTGGTTTCCCATTTGAGATCCGGGTTACCTGTTATGGAGTAGGTCAATCCCGGCTGGCCACCATATAGATTCGCGCTATAGGTATTGATGGCACCAAAGTCTGTAAGGCCGCCTACATTTCCAACTTTACCGTAACTTCCGCGCAGCTTAAGGTTTGTGAGCGTGCTGGCGATAGAAGCGTCTTTCCAGAAATCTTCTTTTGTAATATCCCATCCTGCAGATACGCCCCAGAATACCCCTTTTTTATTGTTTAATCCCAATGCTGAATATTCATCCTGGCGTAGGTTTGCAGTTATGTAGTACTTCTTCATATAGTCGTACTGTACCCTAGAGAATAAGGAGAATAGGTAGTTGTTGATTTCGGGATTACCAGTAGCATAAGCCACTACATTCTGCCATCCCCCTTGTATCGTCGTGTAGTATGGATCACTTTGTCCAGTGCGTTGCAGACCGAACTGATTTCCTGTAGTGCGTTGCTGTTCTTGGCCCAGTAATACACCTAAGCTGTGCACATCAGCAAATTTTTTATCAATATTTAGTGTATTGGTCCATACCCAGCGCTCCTTGTTGGCTTGGAGATTAAATGTAGAGCCGTTGGTCGATATTGCTTCACCCGAGAGTGGCGACAGGTAATGATCGTATTTTGCAAGGCGGTAGTCTATACCATAAATACTCTTGAAGGAAATCCATGGTAATGGATTAATCTGTATAAAAGCATTAGACTGTATATTATTGACATGATTGTTCGATCGGTTGTGGTCCAAAGAGATCACAGGGTTGTAAAAACCAAAACGGGATTGGTTAAGGTGGCCTTCATTATCCATTAGTCCGATGAAACCACTTGCTGTCGTATTGTAGCTGCCATCATTATTGTAGGGAGCTGCGACTGGAGCCGATATCAGGGCTATCCGGGACATGGCACCCGAAGAAGATGAAGATTGAAAAGCACCCGTAGAACCTGTACCCGTAGACATCGCTGCGAGGTTGTTTTCGTTAGAGAAATTTAGTTTAGCGCCTACCTTCATCCAATTGGTGGTCTTGTTGTCAATGTTGAACATTGCTGACTTACGTTCGAAACCACTGCGTTGAAAAATACCTTCTTGGTTCGCGTAGGATATCGACCCGTAATAGTTAGTCTTATCCGTCGCTCCTGATATATTCAGTGCGTGGCTATGTGACTGCCCCGTGCGGTAGATATAGTCATTCCAATCCGTGTCGATAAAATTTCCGTCTTTATCCTTGTTTAGCGAGAAATAGTTTGTTTTATCGTTGTAAGAGCCGTCGTTTCGTATTCCTTCATTTTTTATTTCCACATACTGGGCTGCATTCAGCATCTTGGGTAATCTGTTTGCTTTATTGATGCCATACCAGCCTTCGTAGTTGACACGTGTCGATCCTCTTTTACCTTTTTTTGTAGTGATGAATACAACACCATTTGCAGCTCTACTACCGTATATACTCGTGGCAGCAGCATCCTTTGCGATATCAATACTCTCGATATCAGCAGGATTGATTGCCGATAGCGGGTTGTTAGAAGCATAGCTCGGTCCAGAGTCATCGTTGGTGTCAAATGCAGGTACACCATCAATGACTACGAGTGGATAGGTGCTGAGCGATAGCGAGTTTGTGCCTCTGATCTTGAATACAGGAGCCTGGTTCGGTACCCCTGCATTGGCACTTACCTGTACTCCTGAAGAACGGCCTCCCAGTGCCGCATCAAAACTCTGCACCGGAAGACTATTGATGTCATCTCCTTTCACGGAGGTCAGGCTTCCCGTACTTTCTTTGCGCGATTGGGTACCGTATCCGATTACGACCACCTCATCCAGCTGTTCTTCTGACGATTGCAAAATAATTTCTATAGGGCTGGCATCTGTAATTAGCTTCTCTTGCGGTAGATAGCCGATGTATTTTATGACAAGTACACTGTTGCGCGGTACATTGAAAGAAAAATGCCCCTTATTATTGGTCGAAGTAGCGAGACTGCTTCCTTTTATGCTCAATGATACACCCGCGATAGGTTGACGGTTGGCATCGAGGACCCGGCCACTTATTGCTAACTCTTGCTGATTATGCCTAGGCTCTGTCGGTGTGCTGACCTCGTTTACGTCCGGTTTTTGGATCAGTACCGTATTGTCGTTGATTTTGTACTGAAGTTTCTGCTTGGACAGTAGCTCTTCTAGCGCGGTAGTCCAACGCATATTTTCACAGCGTAGATTTACATTTTCATATTCATTCACATTCCTTGTGTTGTATATAAAGTCTATGCCCGTTTGATTTCTGATTTCAGCCAGAACAGCTTTAAACGGCTTGTTTCGAGCTTCTATAGTGACATATTGACCATAACTATTTGCACTGACCTGTACGCAAGCGATGGTTAGCAACAAGATGATGAGTTTCATGTGCATCAAAATTTTGACGGTCCTGTTCCCTACAGGTTGCCGCCATGAGTGAGAAGTTTTGTACATTTGAATAGGATAAAATGATTTATAATTTTCGTAGTGAATCGTTATCTCATACGGAGGTGTTGCCGCACCTCCGTATATTGTTTTTCATAGGTGTTATTTTTTCAATACATAGACTCCTCCTTCTTTAACTTTAAATCTAATTGATGAGACTTCCTGTAAGTTCTTTAATAATTCTTCTAGGCTATTGGTGCGTTTGAATGAACCGGAAAAACGGTCATCACTTTCATAGTCATAACTGACAAATTCCAGGTTATACCATTCGTTGATCGAATTCATCAATTCCCGGATAGTTAGGTTGTCAAAGTAAAGGTATCCTTGTTGCCAGGCAGTCACTTTCTTTAGGTCTGCTTTTCGCTTTTGAAGAGCATTGTTCCCAAATGCCTGTTCGCCAGGTTTCAATAATATACTGTTCTCCTTGTTGTAGATCTTTACAGCACCTTCGAGTAGCGTTATTTCCTCTTCTTTACCCACGGTAGCATTTACGTTAAAATTTGTCCCCAGCACCCTGGTTACGTTATGTGGCGTCTTTACATGAAAAGGCCATTCTTTATTCCCCATAACATCAAAGTAAGCGTTGCCGATTAGCGAAAGGCTGCGCACATGCTTATCAAACACCAACGGTACGTTTATTTCCGAGTTACCACTTAATAAAACCTCGCTTCCATCAGGGAGAAAAACCCGGTGCAGCTGTCCTTTTTTGGTGTTTATTTTTAATTCGAGATTATTAGCCAGCATAGAATCCTCCTTTGCATTGGTAAAAGTAGTGCCGCTGGCATGTACAAATATTCCATAGCGCTGTAGTTCATATTCATTTAATAAACGGAAATTTTGCCCCGGTTCGCGAAGGGAGAGCAGGGGGGCTCTATTGTCAAAAGAGAAGTGTTCCAAAGTTGTATACCCGAAACTATTTTCTGTTTTATAGAATGATCTGAACAGGCTGATAGTACCTATCAGTAGTACTATCGCAACACTGGCATATTTTAGGATAGCGCGCCAGCGATAGGCGAGACCGTTATCCTTCTGTTGGCGTAGGATATTTTCCCACACTTGATTCTGCTGGTGGTCCAAAAAGGGGACAGCTTTGCCATATTGTTTATAGTATTCATCAAATTGTGTTAGGATATCTTCAGAAGGGTTATTGGTCAATAACTCAAGAAGCAGCTTTTCTTCGTCAGGGGTTAGTCCCCCTTCAAAATAGCACTTTAATAAATATGGTAATTTATGTTTATTCATGGTTGGTTACTGAGCTGTTTATAGATATAACAATTCTCAGAACCACGAAGTACTATCTGTGAAAAAATAAATATTAAATAGTGAAGTTTTTGTTATCCTTTTGCAGCTCGTCACGTATGAACTTGAGGGCGGTGGCCATCTGGTTTTTTACAGTCTGTACTGAGATATCGAGATCTAGGGCAATCTCTTTGTGTGAAAAACCTTCCAGTCTACTGCGACGGAAAATCAGTTGGCGGCGGTCAGGGAGCTTTTGGATAATTATTTCGAGCTGTTCACGCAGTTCACTTTCTTTACGGTTATTTTCTTCGGCATCGCTGCTCGGATTATTACATTCCTGTAGCGGTGCAAATAGTGCTTGTTCTCTTTTTATCTGTTTCAGTTTATTGAAGCTTTTATTGCGACATATGACATAGAGATAAGCCTCGATATTGGCATCACAGTCAATATTCTGCCTTCCGTTCCATACTTCTAAAAACGTGTCCTGTACGATTTCTTCCGCATATATCACTTCCCGAAGGATATTGAAAGCAAGTTGGTAAATCTGTGCACTGAAATTGCTATAAAGCTCCCTAAAAGCGAGTTGATTGCCTTTTTGCAACTGTTTTAATATGAAAAAAGCGCTTTTCAAGTGTTTATAAGTTCGGTCGTAGAGCCAAGTAGCTCAACGTCTTTGTTAGTTTAAGTAAACATAATGTATTTTTATTAAATTATAATAGTTTATTTTCCAAACTCTTTGAACCTGATCTTCCTTTCTTAGATATGAACTGGAAAATGGAGCATAAATGTGATGTTTCGGGATGAATACATTATGCTTTCCGTACGCGAGAATGCTATAGGCTAGAGACAATGCTTTAATACCAACACTTTTGGATGGTATTAAAGCGTCTAGCTTGGATGGTTAATATTTCTTTTTAAGCCATAGGCTTATTTTTACGAGGGCGATCAGTACGGGTACTTCGATCAATGGTCCGATTACGCCTACAAATGCCTGTGGAGAATGTATTCCAAATACTGCAATAGCTACAGCTATCGCAAGCTCAAAATTGTTTCCTGTGGCTGTAAAGGAAATTGCCGCATTTCTGTCATAGTCCACATGCATTGCTTTGTTGATGAAAAAACTTATAAAGAACATGAGAACGAAATAAATCAACAATGGAATCGCTACTTTTAAGACCTGCATAGGCAGCAGAACGATCTGCTCTCCTTTTAGGCTAAACATCAGTACAATCGTGAATAGCAAGGCGTATAAGGTGAATGGTGATATAAAAGGGATAAATTTACGATTGTACCAATTCTCACCTTTCCATTTCGTAAGCAATCGTTGGCTTAGAAATCCCGCTAGAAATGGAAGTCCGAGGTAGGTTAATACACTTTTAATTACCTCGCTCATTTTTATCGAAACGGCGTATTCCGCAAAACCAAAGTAAGCAGGGAGCACATTGATAAATAACCAGACAAAGAAACTATAGAAGAGCACTTGAAATATACTGTTTAGCGCAATCAAAAGCGCAGCATATTCTCGATTACCTCCTGCAAGATCATTCCAGACAATTACCATGGCAATACATCGCGCCAGTCCTATGAGAATCAGCCCTACCATATAATCCGGTTCATTTCGTAAAAATATTACTGCAAGGATAAACATTAAAATGGGACCGACCAGCCAGTTGAGCACAAGCGAAAGGCTTAAAACTTTCTTATCCTTAAAAGCCAATGGAAGTAGACTATAGTTAACTTTGGCTAGAGGTGGATACATCATGACTATCAACCCAATGGCCAGTGGGATATTTGTCGTGCCGATAGACAGCTGATCCATGCTGTCTGAGATTCCCGGGAATATATTGCCTACAAGTACCCCTAGTCCCATAGCGATAAAAATCCATAACGTCAGATAGCGATCTAAAAATTTCATTCTTACCTGCATGGTATATCTTATTTAATCTGTGAAAAAATGAAAAACATCTCGGTGGCAATGGCTAGGCTTCTTGCTGCATACACCTCGTTCTGTACCGATGTACCGTCCGACGACTTAGGGTCCTCATAGGTAATCGGTATCCTTTTTTCTGCACCGAGGATAAAAGGACAACCTCCGTCAGCCTGGGAACAGGTCATTACAGCGGCAAAATCAGATTGTGGGTTGAATGCGGCATCATACGTCTTTGAAAACCCAATTATTGGGGGAGCGTTTCTGTCGTATTTTAGTGCATAGATCGGATTGCTACCATCAGCTATTTTATCCACTTCAATCCCCGTCGACTGTAAGCTCTCTACTATTTTAGGGAAAAGAGCAGTTACTTCTGTGCCGCCAGAGTAGCAATAGACATTTGGTATCGCATAGTATGCTACTGCTATCTGTGCCCATACCTGACACAGGTGGCTGCGCCGCGAATTGTGGGTACATATAAAATTGATGTTGACATCCATCCGCTGCGCTACACGGTGCTGAATGTATTCAACCAAGGGCCGTAGGATGGGAATACGCTCCGGGTTGACCTCAGATTTCTGAATGAACGAAATAGTATCTTTGAGTTTTGAATACATATCAATCCCTATTAACAACAACCAGAGCCAGGCGTGCAGGCATTGGATTTCGATTCGACTACAGTAAGGCGACTTGGAATACCGCAGGCATCTTCCGCCAGGCAGGCCGTTGTTTTGGCCGTCAGTATAAAATGCTTGCCGTTAAATGCTAGACCATATTTTCCAATGGTACCACTTTGGTATTCCACTTCAATCTCATGATCTCCGATATGAAGAGTTTTTTCCGACAGTTCAATAATATGCAATAACTTCCCAGGCTTTAACCGGTGTTCATAGTCATCCGCATTCCATAATTGGAAGTTAACCGTGTTTTCTGTTCTCGTCACACCACCACAGTCGATAAAATGTTTGTTGATCTGACCGACTTCAGTCACATGGAAGTGTTCAGGAACAAAAGATCCATCTTCCAGTTGGAATTCGACATGGTCTAATGTCGTTAGGATTTGCTTGATTTCTGATAATTTCATAGCGTTTTAAAATTTATATATCGTTATATTACGATGTTTGAGTTTAAAAAAAGGGAGTAGAATTCTGGCTTAGCAGCATTTTTGATCATTCACAGATAGAATAATATTTGCAAAGTATTGTTTTAATACTGCAAATGTACTTTCATCAATACAGTAACAGATAGAAGTACCTTCTATATTACCCTTGATCAGCCCCGCATTTTTCAGTTCTTTGAGATGCTGCGATATAGTAGACTGGGCTAGGGGCAGTTCATCTACAATATCACTGCAGATGCAGGTATTGACCCTTAATAGATATTCTATTATCGCCACTCGGGCAGGGTGTCCCAGTGCTTTTGCTATAGCGGATATTTTATTTTGCTGTTCTGTAAAGTGATCCTTTTTTGTTACTCCCATGTTATTTCTTTTTATATCGCAATATTACGATTAATAGTTTTCCTGACCAAAAAATACATTGTAATATTTTTGATTAAGCGATTTTATTGAGGGTTATACTGGATATCCTGTTTGCAAAAAAAAGTTCGTGTGATGCACTGAGTAATTTTGAGTATACGCTTTTTCCTAACTTATTGTTATTAATTTTTATTATTGCGCATTAGTGATTGAATTATTGAGGAAATATTTCTTTTCTATTACATCTACTGTTGCCATTACGCAACGCTTTTTAGTGCAGGATGGGTCTGATCCGGATAGTCGTAACATAATGTTCACAATCTGGTAAAACGCAGGCCGATCGATCAGATTACATGTGATGCGGTGTATGGAGAAGGACAGGGAAGCGATAAAAATAATACACGAATAAATATATATCTATGAAAAAAGTTTATAAAACGCCTACCATAGAGGTTTTTAAAGTTGAATTGGAAGAGAGTATCGCAGCATCTTCTATCGTTACTGGGGGAACCACCAGTATGCCCCAGATAGAAGAAGAGAATTTATTGGAGAATAAACAACAATGGATTGTTGATTAAGATTAGACTATGAGAACATTATTAATTATACGCAAGAATCTGTTCAGGGGAACATTTTATTTTAATATCCTTTTATTGCTCGTGTCTATCGCTCTGATAACGAGTTGTTCAAAAACTAAAGAAGAGGCTGTAGGTGAGACTATAGATTTGATTGTGAAGGTAGAGGGGGTTGATAGCGATGTCACGATGCCCAATACGAAATCATCTGCTCGCAGCAATTATGTGTTACTGCCTACGGACGAGGAAGCGCAACCGAGTACGGTGACAAAAGATGATGTCACCTTTATTTCTAAATCGGAGGTGGAGCCTGACAAGGAGGGCTTCGCTTTAAAGAAAGATGTTTACGCTACAAAATCAACGCCCATGGATCCTGGTATTAAATATCGACTTTTAGTCTATACCATGTCCAATGTTCTTGTATCTTCCGTAGAAGTGACAGCAGGGCAAGCACAGCGTATATCAGTTACATCAGGTACCACTTACAAATGGCGTGCTTATTCCTACAATACGAGTGATGCAATACCAGCTCCTAATCCGAGTAATCCAGAAGTGATGACCCCCACCGCTACAACATTATTGTACGCCAAAGGAGAGATTACACCTACAGCGCCAAGTAATATATTAGCTATTACTTTTAAGCATCAATTGACACAGCTCAGAGTCGTGGTCAAAGATGGTTCTGGATTTAGATCTGTCTTAAGTGTTGACGGGCAGATTGGTGATCCAAATTTAATAAAAACCTCTGCTTTTGATCTCCTTGCCGGAGAGAAGAAGGCAGGGACAACAGTCCCTGCAAATGTTTCGACTTTAGATTTTGCCCCTGAGACGGTTGAGGGGGTAACTAGGCAAGTAGCACGTTGTTATACATCTGATCAAAATATAGCCTCTTATGGCCTATGGATTAATAGTATGAAGATTCAGTATACCAGTACTGTAGACCGAACTATAACTGACGGTGGAGGCTACTTTACATTTGGGACTGACCCTTGGGTTAAAACTGGTTATATCCTTCAAGGGACTTTGGATATCGTTTTTAGGCTTCCGACGATGCGTATTCTACCTTTTAGTAATAATAATGCAAGCAATGGTTATCGTCTGGCTCCGGCTACAGCTGCTGGTGCATTCTTGAGAGAACCAGCAAATTTTGGTCCTAATAGTAAGTATGTGGGGATTACAAGTCTTACCATCGATGCGCCAACTACAGCTACAGAAGCAACATCTTCTTCTACGGGATGGAATAGATTCAAAGCATTGATGACTAATCCAGCTACTTATCCTGATGTTTTAATAGTAGCAAGTTGGTACAACTATTTAGATGATGCTTGTTGGGATCTTGTTAAACAATATATAGACAGAGGTGGAAATGTACTGTACACACATGATGATGCTAATCTTGAAGGTTCTTATGCCGGGAGAGGTATAGGGAATATCATGGGGTCGCCGGTTTCATTGGAACGGAATGTGGAGTCTTATGGCGTCTACAAGTTTACAGATACACCTGCGGGAGAAGCCGACTTGGACATCCTGAACGGTCCTTTTGGTGACGCTAGACCCTATCATTTAGGGCAGGATAGGATTGGGACATCGTATGTGACTGGATACAATGGGCCTAATGCCATAGTGTATAGCAATCACGCACAGAACAAGACAGCTCCGTCTAAACCAGGAATGGTCTTTTTTAGGCATAAGACCAAAAGTTTCTTTTTTGTGGGAGATGGTGGGTTTTATTTGAATGAGAAGGTAACTGCCGTTACCAGTTTTACAGAAGATCCTTTCAGATTCAATCCAGCAACCAAATTCCCGGCACTTGCACCGTATGGACAATCTGCAGTTAACGGTTCACCAGCTTATGGTACTCCAGGGACAAATGTGAACGGCGGTTTTACAATAGCCAACAGTATTGTATTTGGAAATATGATGGCCTGGATGCTGAATAGAGCACATTATCATGGTATCAATAGAAATTAATATACACACATAGTCTAATATGATAAAAGCCGTTCTGAAGAATAATTCGGAACGGCTTTTTCTAGTTTATATATCAAGTAGGGCAGTCTGTTCTCGTCCAGCACGTCGATGATTCTTTTTAATCATTATAAAACAATATTCCTTTATATATGATATTTAGCTTTTGCGGTATACAATTCTGCTGTTTCATCGTGTTCGATATTACAAAAGGCACATTTATTCCTTTTGACTGCATGTTCTTTTTGATAAGAAATCCCTAATATTGTAATTAGTTAATATTGAAGGGATAGCTTTCCATACGGTTTAGAAGGTCTTTTCAAAGCGATAATAGTACGTTTTAGTAGTGAATTGTAGCATTAGTACATTATTCTTCTTCTTTTTCTTTTTTGGCCCCCCAGGGCCGAGATAAACTACTATGTCCGTTACGTACGGATACCAACATAACATTTTACTTTACGATTTTTTTAATAACATGCCCTACGACAGGATTGCCGTAGAGTGCGATACAATAATAGATATGAATAATATCCCCAAGACTATAAACGAGAAACGTAGTCTCAAATTACACAACAATGAACAACATCCAGTCTGTCAGTTAAAGCATAAAATACAATCTTATTTTCATGACTTCACCACTTTTGATCACCTGTCCGAAGTTGTGAGCACCAAAAAAAACTTTGATGAGTTGCTCTTGCCCGAGGATCATCCTGCCCGATCAGCTAGTGATACCTACTATCTGGACTCTGATCATGTCTTACGTACCCAGACTTCGGCCCACCAGAACGAACTATTGAAGCAGGGGCATAAGCAGTTTATTGTTACGGGGGATGTCTATCGAAAAGATACCATAGACCGTACACATTATCCTGTCTTCCATCAGATGGAAGTAGTTAAGATACTGCCCAAGGGCACAGATGCCTTAGCTGACTTAAAGGAGACCCTATCTGGACTGATCAGGTATCTCTATCCGGGCAAGGCGTACAGATTCTTAGACGATTATTTCCCATTCACGGATCCATCCATACAGATCGAAGTTGATCAGGATCAGGAATGGATGGAGGTTCTCGGAGCAGGAGTAGTTCATCCTACAATCCTAAAAAATTGCAGTATCGATGCTACAGGCTGGGCTTTGGGTCTCGGCTTAGATCGTCTAGTGTTATCCTACTGCGATATTCCAGATATCCGCTACCTGTGGACCACAGACGAGCGTTTTATCAATCAATTCAAAGCAGGTCTGGTTCCATTTCGGGAGTATTCCAAATATCCACCCGTTTATAAGGATATATCATTCTGGGTTAATAATTATAGGGACAACAGAGAGGGAGGATGGTCAATGTACAATGATTTTTGTGAGATTATCAGAGAATAAGGGACAGACCTTATCGAAGCCGTTGTTTTGCAGGACAGATACCAAAAAGAAGGGCGAACATCACTCTCTTATCGGATTGCCTATCGCTCAGCAGAACGTACCTTGTCCAATGAAGAGATCAATAGGATACAGCAAAAAATCAGAGATGTGCTTTCACAGCGATTTGATGTTGAATTAAGATAAGAGGACAATTATTACAGTCAATAAGATTACCTGAAGCGAGGAGCTTCAGGTATTCTTAACTAATCAATAATGTATCTTTAATCACAGATAGTAAGCTAAATACTCTTCAAAAATGACAACAGCTTTAATATTTCATCCCGTTATCAAGGAATACTGGGATGCACAGTTTTCAGGAACTATTATTTATAAAAGAGACAACTTCAGAATTACATTAAGAGAAGACCTAGAACACGATGAGAGGATGATGACATTAGAATTTCAGGATGGGGGGAATCATATTGTTGTCGATAATGATGTCTGGACTGAGATAAATAATGGATGGCTAGACCATATTGATTTTGATGATATCATTCAATTGCTGAATACTCGAGGCATAAAACTGCATGGTGCTGATTGCCTTTTTTATTTTTCTGAGGATAGTGAACTAGCGCTTAAGGAGTGGAAGGTTGTACCAGAAGTACGGGCTCTTCGAGAGGAAGATGCAACTTTATTTACCAAATTTGAATCTGCGGCAACCACGCAAGACCTAGAGGGTGCTTCCGTTTCATTGCAGCATTGGATGGTGTTTGGTGCTTTTGAGGGTGATAAGCTAGTTGCTGTAGCTAGTATGTATCCTTGGGATGACGATTTTAAAATAGCAGATTTAGGAGTGCTAACCTTGACTGAATTTCGGGGAAAAGGATATGCTCACCGTGTTGTGAACGCACTCTGTAAGGCAGCATTGCTAGCCGGATATCATCCTCAATATCGATGTCAGTTAGAGAATTATTCTTCTACAGCATTAGCAAAGAGATTGGGAATGAACTTATTTGCAAAATGGAATATCATATCCCAAGGAGAATAAAACTCATTATCCCTTAATGAGTTTTGGTACGACTCTTATGTATATCAGTTCAAATAGAATCTCAACTATTGTCTGTGTGACAATCACCACCGCGACTAATTGATTGTCGGGAGAGGGAAGCGAGAGTGCTAGAGGCAGTACCACCAGCGAGTTTCGGGTACTAGATGAAAATACAACAGCTCTTGCTTGATACGCTTCTAATCTGAATATTTTGGAAGAAAGAAAGCCAATAAATGGAGCTATTATGGCAAACAATATATAAACAGGTAATACCTTGACGATAGGTTCAGGTTTTGTCCATAAGGTTTCAATTTGCGAGGCGATGACCACAAAAAAAGTTAACGCCATAAATGGAACCGGTAACCAAGCTGAGATATTTATAGCTGTTTTGCCTAGACGCGTCGATTTAGACATCCATTGAGTAATCAATGCAAAAGTAAATGGTAATAGAATCAGATATAAGAAAGTCTTTATAAACGGTGTTACCTCAAATATCGTTATAGATTCATGGCCTACAAAAAGCCACAAGAATACTGGCAGGAGTAGTACTTGAAAGACAAAGAGTAATGGAGTCGCAGCTAATACCGAATTAGAATCCCCTTTGCCGAGATGTGTAAATACGATCACATAATCAATACAGGGCGTCAATAGAACCAATAGCACCCCTATACTCGATAGTGTATCCAAATTGAAAAGTAAGATTATCAGCCCGACCAGTAGCGGGATCAATACAAAGTTGCCCAGTAAAAGAGCCTTAAAGAAAGAAGGACTTGTAAAAGATTTCTTGATTTCTAAAAAGGGAATCTGGCAGAACATACTATATAAAAGCACAGCGATTATGGGTTCTATAGTAACCTGCAGAGACGTACTGCCGTTCCAGTTCAGGCCTACCAAGACCGCTATTAGAAGCGTCATGATATAAATGTTTATTTGCTTTTTCTCTAAGAGTTCTTTAGTAATCATGTTTTAAACCTATTTTAATAGTCGGATGTACGAAGAGAAATCCAGTTTGGACCTCTCCTGTTGATTAGGCGCACTAATATACGGCCTAATCACTAAATAAAATTTTCCTACCTATAAACGATTCGCTGTTTTCGAAGTACATTTTACTATGTATTTACCGACCTACATAGAGCATCGTGTCATATTTAAAGATCACTTTCCCATTCTCTTGATAGCTGTCAAAGAGTTGTTCTAGTGCACTCATTACCAAATCATAGTTTTTGTCCCCTTCTTTTGGAGCGTAAGAAGAGGAGCGGAGCCTTCCCTTTAGTTCTGCTAGATTGAAAATCTGCTGATTGTCCAATTCAATCAATTGCATTACCTTGGGTGCTAAAAAAGAACGAATCTCATCTACGTTTATATTTTTTTGCGTCACCTTAGCATACTCTGGTATTAAGTTTCTCATTAGACGCTCGTATTCCTGCTGAAAAGGATCGTGTATACTTCTTTCATTCCATGCCAACACAATGGTTCCTTCGGGCTTTAAAATTCGGAGAAACTCCTTCTTCGCCTTTTCGAAATCGAACCAATGGTATGCTTGTCCACAGAAGATTAAATCTATGGACTGATCTTCTAAGGTAGTTCCCTCTGCTGTACCATTTATAGGTTTAAAATTCTTATTACCATCAAAAAAAGCTTCGCTAGCCTGTCGCATTTCTAAATTAGGCTCCACCGCGTATACCAGATTCCCGGCCTCTACAAATCGTTGAGAAGACAGTCCGGTTCCGCTCCCGATATCCGCTACGATAAAGTTACTTTCTAGGCCTATTGTCTGAGACAGTTTTTCGATAATCTCTTTAGGATAGTGAGGTCTGTATTTCACGTAGTCAGATACCCGATCTGAAAATCTTGTAGTATTTGATTTATTTGTTTGCATAGCTCTGTAAACGATTAGCGTAGTTTCTAATTTAAGGCTAAATGACGATTAATTCAAGTCAGGACTATCTTAATTACGAAAATATAGGTTTCCTCAAATCAATTTCAGTGTTCCTCGATTTCAACATCTTTCATCCAATACAGTTCGTCCTCTCTTCCGGACTACCCGATTACCACCTAATTGCTACCCGAGTACTACCCATACGAAAAGTCGCCGGGAACCAATTACAAACTATTTTTGCAATTCATTCCCACTTAGTCGTGGAAAGTACACGAAGTCATAAAACATTTAAATCGTAACAACGTATGAAACATTTATTATCTACATTCATTGGGATCTTTTTTCTACTTTCTAGTCAGGCACAGACTACAAACAATCCTTTATTAGGTACATGGCAGACTATACATCTACGTGAGATAGTGTCTGGACATGGTGAGGAAACTGTTAAAGAGGATGACGAATACGACTATTACAGTTATAGGTTTGCATCGAATGGAATATGTTATTATAGAGAAAGTTTCTCCCGTTTAGACCATCCGCACAACTATAGGATCGATCAGAATAAAGTTTACCTTAACGTGGTACCAGCGCATTTAAAGAAGATTGAGGAGCATAATCACAATGATGATTATGATATTGATTCGAATCCCAAGGAATACGAGTTTTATATAGATCCATCCACAAAAAATCTAGTATTCATTTATACTGATGAGGGGAGTGTTATTAAAATTCAGCGCATCTATACCTTAAAAAAGATAAAATAAACAAGAAAGGAACAAAATATCAGCAAGCCGTTTCAGATTTGGGACGGCTTTTTTGTATCGTATATTGCTGGTTAAAGACACCAACTAAAAGCTCATATTAGCAGAGCCGTACTTCATGAAGTAAGAAGACTCATCCTCAGCTACAGTTTTAAAGCCTAGGCTTATATAGAGCTCCTGTGCCCTGTTCACTTTTAGAACACTAAGCGATACCGATCTGTTTGATGCGCTTGCCTCCTGGAGGATGGCTTGTAAGACCGATCCGCCAATACCTTTATTTTGATACTCCGGATCGATCTGAATCTGTATAATTTCTATATTATCGATCTTACGGTCAGCTTTAAGAAGCCCGATAGCCACCTTGTCCAGTTCAATTATATAGGCCTGGTCAAACTTATAATTTATCCGGTGCAGGTGTGCTTCCTGGGATACAGGTAGGGAAGTGGCTGTTAGATGAGGATCCATAGTTTTGGATCTCAGCTCTAATAGAAAGCTTTTATCACTGTCAAGAGCCGGCCTGTAGTTTATATTTAAATTCATCTTTGCATGATAATAATATCAAGATAAAGAGTAAAAGCTAGTCCATTATACCAATACCTGATAGATTCTAGATTCGTCGCCCCATGGGTGATAACCTTGTGCGATGTATTCAAAGCCGAGTTTCTCATAATATCCGATATGCTCAGTACTAAGATATAGATGGGCAAAGCCAAATCGCTTTGTATCTGATTTTATATGCTCAATGAGGATATTACCGTAGTTATTCCCTCTATGTTCTTCATTGATGAACAATGCACAGAGCCATGGGTATAGGTCCATACGGCTTATGAAATCGTTTGTAATTAACCCCGTACAGCCGATTATCTCGCTATCTTTTTCGAGTAGATACCATTGCGGTAGTGATTGTGCAGCATCGATACAGTTTGCGATACAATCCTGATAAATGATGGGAGCCACCTCAGGCCAGCTGCCTTGAAAATATTGGATGGCCACATCTTTATATTCCGGATTTTCTCGTACAGATATTATTTTCATATTGATCTTTTGTTTATGAATGAAATATGATCCAAAAGTTCGCATCGGTAGCGTACAACATAACATGCCAATATTACTAATTAGAATGTTTACAGTGTCAAAGAATAGTTAGCTTTCACAATATGTATCTAAGGATATACCGTAGTCGTCGTGAAGCAATCTGGTCATAAGACATTTAATTTAGAAGTCCTTCTACATTTTCCCAATCCGCATCGTCACGGATTTCGCAATTAAAATTAACCAACCTGTTTGGATCATCTTCGATTTCGTTGAATTTATCAATTGAATTTTCTACATTATCAACATACAATTCCAGGTTTAGTCCGATGTCTGTTGTAATCCGGGCAACAATATGACAAATACCAACTTCTCTAAGTTTTGTGGTGAAATATTCTTCAATATCAGCAAAATCAAGATCCTTCTTTTGCGCATTAAATTCATCTGTCAAATCAATACTAACATAACAGTTGAACATGCATTCCTCTTTAAAGGCGTAGTTTTTATAAGCTTTATCAACCCAATGAGTCGCAGGTTTTCCACTTTCAGTATCCATCATAAAAAGAGTGATGCTACTTGCTGGATATACTTTTTGGCTGTCTGATTTAATCTCTTCCCAGTTCATATGTAAATAACTATTCGTGCATTTAATTGTTTTCTCGATGGAACTCATGAATGCTTCGCATTTATTGTATAATCCGCCAGCTGGTGGATCGGTTTGTTTTTTCTCTAATGGTTTCTGTTACGTGCGCTTTTCCACTGTATCGCGCTACGATTGACTGTTTGGCTAAATTAAGGAAAAAAATATAGACTCTTTACTTGCTTTAAAATAGCGGTTTAAAATATGATCTTGTATACAACCTAGTTGTATCGCAGAAAACAATTCATTTTTTGTAGTTTTATGATAGATGTTTATCATACTACTAGATATAATAGGGCAGCGGCAAGATAGCTCATCGATTAGCATAGCATATGAACGTATTTAATTTAAAAATAGTTGGACAACCTACAGAATTCGGTGATCGTACCTTTCTCGAGACCTATCGGTTTTCCAATGGAGAATCTTTTCCTGAATCCTATAAGACGTTTGTTCGTTCATTGGGATACGGTCTGCTGATGGGGCAGTTTCACATTTACATACCTATGGGCAGCTATGGAGACTCATGGGAAGTTCGCAGCCCTGCCATCAGGTCGACTTATTATCAAGATTTATTGGACAATGATATCTGGTTTGACCTAGGGCCAGACGGTTCCGTAGCGCTATTGAAAAGGTTGGTCCCATTTGCTGCCAGTGATAATGGGTACTATCTGTTCTGGGATATAGAATCGGGCGTGGAGAATGAGTTTGACATATACATCACCGATTTTGGAGGTACTGGTTTTCGAAAAATAGGAGATACACTTTTGGATCTAATCCAAAACTTGACAAGTGATAACATAAGCCAACGCATGCCTTTCGAAAGAGCACCTTTGCCGGATGTATTTGAATGCTACTATAAAAGCGGACAGTTCTATGAAAAATGTAGCGCAGATTAATCCTTAAATTGAATCCCTTTCATTCAATACAGTTTAGGCATAGTGAGCATAGGCATAATCAATACAAAAAATACCTGAAGCGGGGAGCTTCAGGTATTTTAACTAACCAATTATTAACCTAAATTATGAATACTAATCCTATTGCAAAGTGCGTGCCAATCCTATGTTTGCATAGTAAAACAACATAAAGGTTACAATTCTTTTATACAGACAATAAGCTATGCAGGAAATTCATTCCAATCTCCTTACAATTTCCTCTTCGCTCACTTCGGTCATTGTGGATAGGTCGATTCGATCTCCCGTATCATGAATAGAAAAATACATCCCTTTTTGAAGCTCGATGCCTTGGCTCGCTTCTTTCCAGCAATCAAAAAACCAATTTTCAAAGGCTTCGTTCTTTTCGTCAAAATAACTGTCGTATAAGCGGGATTCATCCTGATCAACATTATCATCATACCGCTTCATCGTCTTTTCGCTTTCAAAACTGTAGATAGAATTGCGTGTGATTGTTTTCCAATCTTTCTCCGGAAATTTGCTTGGAATGGAAATATGCTCAGTATATTGACTTAAGTTTTTGTCCAGTCCATAGAAGGTTAAATCGAGTAGTTCAAAATCATATTCGAAGAGATAAACTACAATATCCTCATTTGTTCTTTTGTATTGATACACGATGCTTTTATCCATCAGAATGTCGCGTATATCGCTAATAGTTTGTTCGGATAAACGCTGCAGATCCTGTTTAAACTGCTCTAAGTATTTTTGATATTCATTCATATTTATTTTCCTCCGACATTAAATCCGATTTTTATTCCTCCTCTTTATACATCAACACTAGTCGATAAGAAATGTTTATCAACAAATGTAAATAAAAACTACGTAGTTAAATACGTATATTGTTATACATTTGTACGCTATTTATAATTCATTTTTTATGAAACCACTAAAAATAAAGTCTATTGATAATTCTTATTCAACACAAGCAATCAATCTGATAATAGAGATACAGCAAAATGAGTTCAGGACATCAATAACAATAAATGATCAACCAGATCTTTTCGAAATTGAAGATTACTATATGCAAAAAGGAGGAAATTTCTGGGGTGCATTTATAGAAAATGAACTAGTGGGAACTATTGCCTTAGCAAATTTTGGAAATAGCAATGGAGCTGTCAGAAAGATGTTCGTTAAAGAATCCTTTCGTGGCAAAGAATTAGGGATAGCTCAAGAATTGCTAAACGAACTAATTTCATTTTCTTCGGCTCATAATATTACAGATCTTTATTTAGGTACAATCGATGTTTTCAAGGCGGCACAACGTTTTTACGAACGAAACAATTTCACAATAATCAATAAAGAAGAACTTCCTGTTTCTTTTCCATTAATGAATGCAGATAATCTTTTCTATCATTTAAACATTAAATAAATATGAATGTATTAAATCAAGCCGGGATTTTAGCTCTTTCTTCTAGAATGCACCGTTTAAGTGAACAAATAAGAAAAGATGGAGCTCTGATTTATAAAGAATTTGACATAGATTTTGAGCTTAAATGGTTTCCTGTAATTTATACTATCTATAAAAAAGAAAACGTTAATGTTATGGAAATTGCCAATGAAATTGGATATACTCATCCTTCTACAATTACTTTATTGAAAGAGATTGAGAATTTGAAATTAGTTGCCTGGAAAAAAGACAGCCAAGATGAACGTAAAAAAAACTATCACTTAACAAAAGAAGGGCAGAAGTTAGTCACAAAAATGAAACCGGTGTGGGAAACGATGTCCCTTGTTCTTGGAGAAATATCCGACAATCAAAATAATCTTTTACAGGCCATTAACGAAGCTGAAAACAAATTAGTAGAACAGTCTTTCTACCAAAGGGTATTGCAACTAAAAAATGAACTTTAGTATTTACTAGCAATAAACTGAACTAAATGAGTACATTACGAAAACACATTGTTTATGATGGAAGATGTTGAAAAATTAAAATACCCAATAGGCAGATTTGTAAGACCAGAAGTAATTACGGTAGTTGATCTAAAGGAGTGGATTGCAATATTAGAAGCCTTTCCTGATCTAATACAGAAGGAAGTAAAAAGTCTTTCCTATCAAGCGTTAAATAATAGGTACAGGCCAGGAGGATGGACAATCAGGCAAGTAGTACATCATTGTGCCGATAGTCATATTAATAGTTTTGTGCGATTTAAATTAGCATTAACAGAAGAAAAACCAACTATAAAGCCTTATAACGAAGCCATGTGGGCCGAATTAATAGATGCACAAGATATGCCAATAGATAGTTCATTAGCTATTATTAAAGGAATACATCAGCGTTGGGTAGTTTTGTTAAAGAGTCTATCTATCAAAGACCTACAGAGAACGTTTATACATCCTGAAACGAAAGAAGAAATTAGTTTACAAACTAATATTGGTATTTATGCTTGGCATTGTCAACATCATCTCAATCATATTGTTAATGCAAAGAATTCTGCATACAGCTCATAAAAGAGGAAGAATAGGGACTACGATGCAGCGTATCTAGGCATCTATTGTATGCTTTTTGATAATGCTAGAATTTGGGCCAATTCATTTTAAATGACTGACAGATCTAAAAGATATCAGTTTAAGGTTGTAGAAGAATCTTGGTCCATATATCACTTTCTTTTTGATACAGTATTCTATCGTGAAAACGGGTTTCTTTGAAAATTAAAAATTCAATCCGTATCGGAGCAATTCCAAAAGCTCCCCAATTACCTGGGCGAGGCAGTGATGTTTGAGATTCTAAATATTGCGTATAGGAGTCATATTTTGTATTTAGAATTTCTGGATTACGAAGAAATTTTCCTTGATCACTTACTATAGAAACTATTTGACTTTCGATATTTCTTTGCTTAAAATAGGTATCAGCTATCGAATCTTCAATTCTGTGTGTTTCTCCCTGAATTCTGATTTGCACTTGGGTTTCAGGAAGCCAAAAGGTTAAAGCTGCTTTATTGTTTTGTGCCAGTTCTTCTCCTTTCCTTGCTGATAGTGTGCCCGAAATAATAAACTGTTCGTTGGTAATTTCTTTTAGAGATACAAATCTTGAATTTGGAAAACCATCTATACCGATTGTGGAGAGACAACAAGCATAAGGCAGCTTTTGTTTTCTAGTTTCAATTTCTTGATCTAAGTAAAATTGAAATTGTGATAAGATACTTTGAAGCGTCATAATGGATAAAATTAGCAATAGAAATTCTATATTACAAAGGAGGTGCAGCTATAATAACTGATATAACCAATTAAACTCAGAGGGTACTGCAAATATAATCTATGTGTTGTCAGCTTTTTAAATAATGGTATTCATATTTTACAAAAAAATACCTGAAGCGGGGAGCTTCAGGTATTTTTAACTAACCAATTATTAACCTAAATTATGAATACGAATACTACCGCAAAGGATGTGCCAGTCTTATGTTGGCATAGTAAAATAACATAAAGGTTACGATTCTTTTGTACTGACAATTGCTATGCAAGAGATTCATCTCCCATTATCCTGCTGTTATAACCACTAGGTTTTCTATGGGGACCTAAGTTTTAACCGACACTAGTGTTCAGTCTATTTATAATTTTTCCTTATTTCTTGGAAGGCATCTTTTTGATTTCCTGAGGTTTCATCATCTGATGGATTGTACCGTTATGGTCGAGATACTGGTCTGCCTGCAACTTCACTACTTTCTTGTCTTTCATCACCACCTCGCCGTTGGGGTGTATCCAAACATCGCCAACTTTGGTTTCTTTGGTCATGTGCATCGATTTACCATCTTTCATTTCCACTATTTTTCCATCTTTCCAGCACCAATGTTGCATGTTGTGTTCCTTTTGCACATGGTGTTCCTCTTTTTTGTGTTCCTTTTTTTGTTCTTGAGCCGAAGCACTATATCCAATCCAGGAAATTAGTGCTACTGATAAAATTAACTTTTTCATTTTTAAAACACTCTTAATACCTAAAAATGAATTTCTTAGGGATTGAATAACAAGTTTAGATAGATAAAGTTTTGGCAAGATTAATTTTTTTCGTTCCTCGCTATTTTTTTGTTTTCGATCCCCTGATCTAGAAATGCGAAAGGACTTGCAGGGCTGTATTTAATCCCATCAGGGAGGTTGTCACAGAATGTGATAAGCTCACGCCATTCATTTTTGGTGAGTTGGAACATGAATTCCGTAGGAATTGGTTTATGAGTTATTGTCTTAATTCCGCTTTTTTCTTTTAGATAGGTTTGAAGTACGAGGAGAAGCTACCTCTTCTTTTTGGAAAGGCACGAGCTGAAAGCTCGCACTAGCGGAAGAGTGAATGTGTGTTTTAAGAGTTTATTGATTATCTTGTGTAAAATGAAAACTATGTATGCCTAATATCTACGTTATATCCGGTTGTAATGGTGCTGGCAAAACTACTGCTAGTTATACTGTATTACCCGAAATTCTTAACTGTAAAGAGTTTGTCAATGCAGATAATATCGCGGCAGGGATATCCCCATTTAATCCAGAGAGTGTTGCTTTATCGGCAGGACGTATTATGCTGGAGCGAATCCATGAGTTGATAAAAGAGGGAGCCGATTTTGCATTTGAGACTACCCTGTCAACAAAGAGCTATCGAAATCTTATTCTCGACGCCCAGAAGAAAGGTTATACTGTCACACTGTTATATTTTTGGTTAGATTCTCCTGCTTTGGCGATGCAACGCGTCAAAAAGCGTGTAGAGCGAGGAGGTCACCACATTCCAGATAATGTCGTTGAGCGACGGTACCATAGAGGATTGACAAATCTATTTAATCTCTATCTTCCAATATGTGATTATTGGATGGTTTTAGATAATATGGATTTGGTTCCAGAGATTATAGCCAAACAAAACGAATTTGGAGAATCAATTGTAAATAACGAACTTTGGTCTAGATTAAAAGCAGAATACTATGGTAAATGAAGATTTAAAAAATAGTAAAGCCGATTGGACTGAAAAAATTCGCGAGGGCGTACAAAAGGCACTTCGAAAGTTAGCTGAAGAAAGCGCAGCCAAAGGTGAGAGCTTGGTCGTAAAGATAGATGGTGAGATTAAGGAAGTTCCTGCTAAGGAGCTTTTAGCTACTCTTCCATAAAATAGTAATATACAAGCCTAGATGAATTCGTCTTTACAGTAATATAATTGCGTCGTAATATAAAGTCGAATCTTGTTGCCTCCTCAGCCATTTAGAGTTTAATATAGAGAAAATATAATATTACGAGAGCCGTTTCAGAGTTGGGACGGCTTTTTTGTCTTATTATATCTCCATCAATCTACTATAAAAAAATACCTGAAGCGGGGAGCTTCAGGTATTTTTAACTAACCAATTATTAACCTAAATTATGAATACTAGTCCTATTGCAAAGTGTGTGCCAATCTTATGCCTGCATAGGAAAGCAACATAAAGGTTACGATTCTTTTATACAGACAATAGCTATACAAGAGATTCATCTCCTATTATAACCGATGATTTATGGCGTACTGCAAACACTGTGACGCTAGCCGAGGATATATTCCCGCTCATAGAAAACAGTCTCACGAATTGTATAACTTAGCAGAAGATATTTTCGAGCAGGATAATCTGGTCGAACAATATCCGGAGAAAGTCAAGGAACTAAGTGATCTGCTAGATAAACAGAAGCAGAAATAAATAGCTGATTCAGATGAATATAAAAAGAAGCTTATCGACATTGTGCATTTTGTTAACTGTATTTTCATATACAGTCGTGGCACAGAAAAAGGAAAAAATGAATGTACTGTTTGTTATTTCTGATGATCTCACCGCTGCGGCTGTATCTTCCTATGAGAATTCGCTATCCTACAGTCCCAATATAGCGAGACTATCGGAAGAAGGCGCGCAATATACACGAGCCTATAGCCAATATCCAGTCTGTGGCCCTTCTCGAGCATCTTTGCTATTTGGGTATTATCCTACTGCCACAGGAGTATATGGCTATACCAGCGGTCGTGAAAAGGTCGGCCCAGATAAAAAATCATTACCCCAGTTGTTTAAAGAAAGCGGATATTATACTGCACGCGTCAGTAAAATCTTTCATATGGGCATCCCGGGAGATATTGAATCGGGCTCTGACGGAGCTGACGATTCGTTATCATGGACACAACGATATAATAGTCAGGGACCCGAATGGATGGCTAGAGGCGAGGGCGAGTTAGTTCAAAATAATCCATACGGAAAGTTTCCCGTGAAAGGCGGAAATGTCATGACTATCGTCAAGGGAGAGGGCGGCGACTTAGAACATTCCGACGGGCGTACAGCACAGAAAGCAATAGAGATCATTAGAGCGAAAAGCAAACAGCCATTTTTTCTAGCTGTAGGATTAGTGCGGCCGCATGTACCTTTTGTTGCGCCTCGCGAATATTTTGATAGATTCCCCTATCAGGAGATGGTGTTACCTCCAAAAGTGCAGGGAGACTGGGACGATATGCCTGCTAATGCTATTAATTACGTGACCACCAAGAATGCTGAGATGTCCGAAGACCAGCAGAAGAAAGCAATAGCAGCTTATTACGCCTCCGTGTCTTATATGGATGCACAGGTAGGAAAGATTTTAGCCTGTCTAAAAGAGGAAGGACTAGATAAAAATACCATTGTAGTATTCACGTCCGATCATGGATTTCATTTGGGAGAGCATGACTTTTGGATGAAAGTGAGCCTCCACGAAGAGTCTGTCCGTGTCCCCTTAATCATTAAGGTTCCTGGCAAGAAAAGTGTAGTGTGCCATTCTTTTGTAGAGTTGCTGGATCTGTATCCCACCTTAACCGAATTGGCGGGAATCAAACCACAGTCCAATATCCAGGGAAAGAGCCTAGTGAAAACCTTGGATGATCCGCTTTTTAAGGTGAGAGATTTTGTTTTTTCAATCAGTCAAAATGCTGGTAAGGGAGGGAATGCTTTTTCTATTCGTAACCACAAGTGGGCTTATATACAATATGGCGAAAATGCAGAAAATGGAGCTGAACTGTATGATATGGAGTACGATATCAAACAGTATACAAATTTGGCAAAGCTACCCAGATACGCCACTACTGTTGAACAGATGAAGCAATTGTTACGTCAAAAAATACAAGAAGTAAGAGACAATGATTTGTCGCTTTAATTCTATTTAGGCCTTGGTGTATCACAATGGAAGCCGTTTCAGATTTTGAGGCGGTTTTCTTTTTTGTTTTACTTTCCTCCGACCTTAAATCCGATTTCACCTTTTGAGTTTGGCTTTGTAGGTGGACTTTCTTCCTTCTCCTGCAAGCGGTAGATATATTCGAAGAGCAATTCGATATTCTGATCGTGGCCTTTTTGTTTCTTAGCGATTTGCTCCACGTTGTATTTTATTTGAGGTATTTCAAGTTGCACTTGTGTATTAGTAGCTATGGCTTTACGCAATTGTACAAAGGCTCTGACAAGCCTTATACTCATTTGTGTTGCGATAACACTTTTTAATACGTTAGCGAGCATAAGCACTCCATGTTCATTAAAAGCCTGTGGGTTGACACTTGAATGTTTCAGTATATCGAACCGGTCACAATTTGTGACCAGTTCATTTTTTTCTTCAGTTGTAAGTTGGAAACGAAAGTCCTCAGGAAACTTGTCTATGTTCCTTTTCACAGCTTGGTACAGTGCTTTAGTTTCTACATTATAAACCTCGGCTAGATCTCTGTCTATCACCATGTCCGACCACTGGCGGATTACCTACTGGTCTCTGATGATTGAGATGAGGTCTTCTCTTCTTATTGATATTGTCAAACAGAACAGCTTTGTAAATAATGGCCTTCTCTTTTAACTTTTCAATTTTGTAGATTTGAACACTCAATCATTCTATTATGTCGTCCAATGCTTCTGATCAATTAGAAAGACAATTGCTGGTAGATTTGAAAAGAGGTGATCATGCCGCTTTTCAGGAGCTATACAACATGTATAAGAGGTCCATTGTTACCTCCATGTTACGGTTGTTGAAGTCCCCTGTTTTGGTTGAAGAATTAGTCCAGGAGCTTTTTCTCGCTCTTTGGGACAATCGGGAAAACATAGATACAGATCGCTCTATCAGAGCCTATTTATTTGTCATAGCAAATAATATGGCCAAGAATACTTTGCGTAAAGCCTATTATGATAAGAAAATGAGGTCTATGCTTCAGCCATTCGACGAACAGGTGTACGTACAGATAGATGATCATATCCGCAAAAAGGAAAATCAGGCATTACTGCAGCAGATCCTTTCTTATCTTCCTTCGCGTCGTCGCGAGGTTTATACATTATGTAAGTTAGAGCAGTTGAGCTATAAAGAGGTTGCGCAAAGATTGGGGATAACAGAAAATGCCGTAAACGATCATGTAAAAAAGGCTAATGCGCAGATACGAGATCTCATTGTAGATAAGGAAATCCTATGGCTAGTTCTCTTTTTCTGTATACAAGAAGGAATTTTTGTAAAATAAATAGATTGATAATCAGTTTGATGTGTTTTTTTTGAAGATAGAGCTACTGCTTTTTATTGTACAATTGTATTAATAATAAAAAGCAACTATGGAAGGAACAGACTTAGAATCCGTATTTCAGCGTTATCTCGACAACGAGTACACCGAAGCCGACCTTAGTCTTATTCTTGAAGCTATTGTTAATGGCGATTTAGATAAGACGATGACAGCAGAGGTATTACAGCGATTGTCATTTGATGATAGTGTGGACAATGAGCTGGTTGACCATATTGCTGATAATGTAGAACAACATTTAAGTCGGACGATAAAACCTACAAAAGTCCGTAAGCTATCTTGGATTTCTTATGCTGCGGCTATCCTGTTTTTTCTCGGTATTGGACTTTATTTCTATTCCATTAGATCGGATCGCTCAGATACCAGCCTGCAGATGGCGCAGGACGATGATATTCCTCCTGGTACCGATAAAGCTATTTTAACCTTAGAAGGAGGGAATGCTATTGATCTAGATGGTAAAAAAGGACAGATTATAACTAAAGACGGAATTATTACCTATGCCGACGGGGAGTCTGTGACAGAGACCGAGTCGAGACAGACTCGGTACACCCTGTCAACCCCTCGAGGAGGACAGTACCAAGCCATATTGCCAGATGGTACCAAAGTGTGGCTAAACGCAGAATCATCCCTCTCTTTTCCTCCTAAATTTTCATCTTCCGACCGTGTAGTCAATATGTCCGGAGAAATTTATTTTGAAGTAGCACATGAAAGCAATAGACCGTTTAAGGTCAATATGAATGGACAGGTTATCACGGTGAAAGGTACCAGTTTCAACGTTAATGCCTATCCCGGAGAGGAGGTCAACTACACAACGCTGATTACGGGAAAAGTAGAGGTACTAACCGACAAAGGTAAGCTTTTACAGTTGAAGCCCGGCCAGGTATTGTCCAATGACGGTTTACGGCAGGTTATTCAACAAGCGAATACGGAAGAGACCATAGCCTGGAAAGATGGACATTTTTTGTTTGACAAGAAACCTTTGAAAGAAGTAATGAAACAGATCTCTCGATGGTATGAAGTCGATGTTGAATATGCCTCAGACGATGTTTATTTTGAGGTCTATGGTGGTGGTTTTTCTAGAAAGGCCGACCTGCGTACCGCACTTAATGTTTTGGAGGTTACAGGCGATGTCAAGTTTAAAATTGTAGGGAAGAAGGTCCTGGTATATAAAAAGTAATTATTAACACTAACCAATAGAAAGATATAAAAATGGAAACATAACTACTTCATCGTATTTCTTCCAGAAGAAAAGCGAAGGTGTTTGCGGCACCCTCGCTTCAGTGATCGGAAAGTAAATACTCAACTTGCGTTTAACAATTTTTCTCAACTAACCAAAGTAACTCAAATGTATAAAAAAAATAAGAGTTTTTTTTGTACGGCCTGGCCGTATAGATATAAATTATGGATAATAATGAAGTTATCAGTATTCCTTGTCCTGCTCTCTCTGTTTCAGGTAAATGCAGCGACTTATGCACAGAAAATTACCTACAATAAGAATAAAGTAACGTTAAGCCAGCTTTTCAACGAGATCAGAAAACAGACGGGGTACGATGTTGTGTGGTCCGAGCGTAAAATTGAAGGCATATCAGCCCGGAATTTTTACTTTTTAGAAGCCTCTGTTTCTAAGGTGTTGAACGAAGCATTAGAAGGATTGCCATTGACGTATGAGATCAGGGATAAGATGATTCTGATTAAAGACAAACCTGATGCTCCTGTTTTATCAAGACCGGTTGAAGGAGAGCAAGATTCCTATGATGTTACCGGGACAGTACTCGATATGGACGGTAAGCCTGTTGCTGGGGCTACTATATTGGTAAAAGGAACCCGTCTTGGAGTACTTACAGACAAGGCAGGAAATTTTAAGATACGCGTTCCTAAGGAAAATGAGTTGATAATGATATCTCATATCGGCTACAAGTACAAGGAAGTAAATGTAAAGGGTAAAACCAATATCCAGCTCTATTTAGAGGCGGGAGAGAGTCAGTTGGATGATGTCGTACTTATAGGCTATGGCAAGCAGCAGAAACGTGATGTCGTGACTGCTGTGTCTACCCTGTCCAGTGAAGAGATCATGCAGGAAAATCAAGTAAACTTGGCGAATGCATTGCAAGGGAAAGTAAATGGAGCAGTGATCGTTTCAGGTTCAGGTACTCCCGGCAAGAATAGACCCACAATAATGATACGTGGAAATAATCCAAAGAATCCTCCGTTGATCGTTGTAGATGGCGTACCGCGCTATCAAGATCTAGGAACGTATCCATCTGGAGGTATATCATTGACTGGATTGACCCTAGATGATATTAATCCTGACGAAGTCGAGTCTATATCTGTGCTTAAGGATAATGCCGCTACGGCGATTTACGGAACAAGGGGTGCACATGGGGTAATATTGGTCAATACCAAAAGGGGAAAAATAGGCAAACCGTCGTTCTCTCTCTACAGCAATTTTTCATATGACGAGCCCGGAAGATTCCCGAAAGTTTTCGAAGCATATAAATACGCATTGGTACAAAATGAGTACAACGTCAATAGTGGGATGAAGCCCGCCTATAGTGATGAAGTGCTAGAAAAAATAAAGAACAATTCGGATCCAACGGTATATCCCAACACCAACTTTTATGATGCGCTCGTGCAGCGCAACGCTTTACAGCATACCAATTCATTGAGTGTAAGTGGTGGGACAGAAGGAGTGAGTTATTATGTAAATGGATCAGCTACGACGCAAAAAGGGATTGTCAAGGCGTTTGACCATAACCGCTATACCCTGCAGTCCAATACAGATATACGTATCACCAAAGATATGAAATTGGCGATGAACATGGGATACCGCACAACCAATACCGATGGAGCCTTTATTCAGACCGGAGATGCTATCTTTAGTGCTATTCTTATTACGCCACCACTTACGCCTATTTACAATAAAGATGGGTCACTGTATGCTACCAATGATTATGGTAACAAATGGGCCAATACCCAACCTGATCTATCAGGCTATCAGACCAACCGGTCCAACAATATTTCGGTCCAAGCTAATTTCGAGTATAATATTCCTTTTGTTAAAGGGCTGACTTTTCGTGTCAATAACAGTGTAAACTATAATTCGGCAGATTACAAATCATTCCAGAAGTATTACGATACTTACGTTCCAGACGAAAAGTCCGCTACCGGATATCGCAAAACGGGTGGTTTTACGCCCAATAACCTGCGGCAGAATATCGGAAACGCCAGTTTCTTTAATACCGACATAGGGTTTGATTATAGTAAGAAAATTGGCGTTCATCGTTTAGGTATTATGCTTATGGGGACTAACTATTATGGCAAGTCTATGTCGCTTCAAGCATACCGTGATGGTATAATAGGTGATCTCGAAACCATAAATTCAGGGCGTACGCTCAATCAAAGCAACGGCGGAGTAGAGACGGAGCAAGGAAAAATGGGAGGGATTGCCCGTGTCAATTATGATTATAATGGTAAGTATCTTTTCGAGTATGCTATGCGTGCCGATGCCTCGGACAATTTTCCAAAGAAGAATAGATGGGGATTTTTCTCTGGCGGGGCATTATCTTGGAGATTAAGTGAGGAAGAGTTTATAAAAGATAACCTAACCTTTGTACAGGATCTTAAAATACGAACATCCATTGGTCTCACCGGCGTAGATAATTTATCACCATTTAATTATTATTACACCTATAATATTGCTACATCTGGTCTTAACGCAGGAGGTGGTTATGCTTTCGGTGGAGTTTATCAACCATCATTTGTTCTTAATACCTCCAATATCCCTAATAGAGATGTCACTTGGGGCCGTAGTGTGATGCGGAATGTCGGTTTGGACTTTTCCCTTTGGAAAGGAATGCTATCAGGAACATTTGATATTTATGACAAAAAGCTGAGCAATCTACCTAGAGCAAAAGACCTAGCTATACCAGCTACATTTGGAATAGGTGCACCGATGTTCAATTTCGCAAGAGAGAATTACTCGGGCTATGAGATATCATTGACTAACAATACGCATTTTAATGAGAAGATGTCGTTGACGTCCACATTCAACCTTACGTATAGCAAATCTAGAGTAATCGATTATGGCGAACCTGTTAATACAGCTCCGTATCTTAAGAAGGAAGGCTATAGCATTCAGAGCAGCCGCTTTTACAGGGCTTTGGGAATATTCCAGACACAAGAAGAAATAGATGCCTATGCTGTCGTACAGGATGGTAATAAGAATAGCACATTGCGACCTGGGGATATCAAGTTTGCCGATTTGAATGGCGATGGCATCATCGATGTTAATGACCAGGAGGTATATAACGATACGAATATACCACCCTACGCAGGAGGTTTAAATCTTACATTTCGTTACGGTGGACTATCTTTGAATGCCTTTTTCCAGGGATCTGCAGGAAATAGGATCCATTTTGTACCGGGAACATATACCGATTATGGTTATGAAAACAGCTGGAGACCTGACAATACAGACGCGAGGTACCCAAGGATTTCTAATTCAACCAATAATGCACCTCGTCAACGGCCCAATACTTTATACATGCAAAAGGGAGATTACCTTAGGTTCAAAAACTTAAAACTGGCCTATGCTATACCTAGCCAGTGGTTGCGTGGTACAGGGTTGGCCAATGTGTCCATTTCAGCAGCTGTCCTTAATCTTTGGGCTATTTCCGGAATTAAAGATATTGATCCTGAAGTCGCCCCTACGAGTAATATCAACGACGGAGGGTACTATCCACTCCAACGTAACTATAGTCTTGGTATCAATGTCGGACTTTAAAACTTAATAAATATGAATCTTAAAGTGAATACCCTGAAAAATATTAAGCTGCACCTTTTTGTACTGGTTTTGGCTACGATAGGCTTGTTGCCTTCCTGTCAAAAGGGACTCGGGTTAAATCCGAAGGATAAAATATCGGATGAAAATCTATGGAAAAACCAAGAGTTGGTATTGCTCTACACCAATAACTTTTATTCTCAGATGCGGAGTGGCTTTAACAGTACAATCGGAAGCACCTGGCTTTTATCAAGTATTACAGACGATGCCATGGTGCCTAGTACGTCTAGTCAAGCTCGAACGGTATATGCCAACCCTTCCTATACTGCCGCTAGCTCGCCAATGAATTCTATTTTTAGCTCTAGGTATTCTTACATTCGACGAGCTAATCTCTATCTGGCCAATATCGACCAAGTACCTGGAGATCCTGCTTTGAACAAACGTCTAAAAGCCGAAGTACGTTTCTTACGCGCCTATTATTATTACGACTTAGTTTCTTTTTTTGGAGGAGTGCCTATTATTACCAAGGCACAAGAGTATGACGAAGATCTGTTTCTACCAAGAAATACCCTGGATGAATGTTACGATTTTATTGAAGCAGAACTGGATTTGGCGGCGAATGAATTACCCGCCAAATACCCCGCAAGCGATCTGGGGCGAATTACCAAGCAGGCCGCTTGGGCTTTGAAATGCAGGATACAGATGATGCGTGAGCATTGGGAGCAAGCTGCATTAACAGCTCAAACTATTATAAGCATGGGAGAGCATAACTTATTGTCAGATTATACCGCTGTATTTACCTCACGTAATAACAATGAAGTATTACTAGCCGTACAGCACAATGATCGTTACGACGAGCTGGGGACTCAATTTGATAAGTATACCTTTTCCCCTTATTACGGAGGGCAGGGGAATAATTGTCCTACACAGAACCTTGTGGATGCGTATCAGATGAAAGCTACAGGTAAAGAAATTTCGGATCCTACTTCTGGATACGACCCTACTCAGCCTTACTTAGGTCGAGATCCAAGATTTTATGCGACTATATTATATGATGGAGTAGCTTTCAAAAGCCGAATCATGCAAATGTACACTGGTGGTGAAGATATAACCGTCAATACCATTGCAGGGATAACTGCCGATAAAATCACACCTACGGGATATTATTTAAAGAAATTTACCAATGAGAATTACAATCCCAATGGTGATCCTAATGGGCGTTCAGGGTACAACTGGCCATTGATACGTTATGCAGAAATTCTATTGAATTATGCAGAATCTAAGAATGAGGCGTCTGGCCCTGATGCTACCGTTTATGAAGCTGTCAACAAAGTAAGACAACGTGCAGGAATGCCTAAACTAGACGAAAGTTTTTCTCAGGCCGATATGCGCACAGCCATCCGTCATGAGCGCCGTATTGAGCTTGCTTTTGAAGATTTTCGTTACTGGGATATCAAGCGATGGAAATTAGGGCCTGCTCTTTTGACCAACATCACTAATCCTATCCGCAAAGTGACGATTACCAAAAATGCACAGACAGGACAGAAAAGCTATGCCTACTCCAATGTGACCGGATATCCTCGACTTTTTGAGGACAAGCATTACCTTTTTCCGATTCCACAGGTTGAGCTTGATAAGCCAGGGAGCAAATTAGAACAGAATCCAGGTTGGAAATAATAATAACATATAAATTATATTAACATGAAGAAGATTACAAAAATATTAGTTGGAGCCTGTGTAGCCGTATTGACACATAGCCATGTAGTGGCACAAAATGCAAATTTTGTTAAAATAGATTCTACCTCGACCTCATTTAAAGATCCAAAAGCAATTGCCGAGCGCAAGGCAAAAGCTTTGGAAGGTTTAACAAAACTGGTAGATGCAACACCAGAATTTAAAAAAGCGATGAATGAAGCCGCGGCTGATAGGGATTTTAAAGTAGAGACCGATTTGTATTATACGGCAGAGTTTATCGAGATCCCATTCGAGCAGTACCGTAAGATCGTATTTGATCCTTCTGGCGAGTGGACTACTGATAGTTATGGAAACATAGCGTACACCAAGAAAATAGCAGTACTTCGTCGTTCGACTCCAGAGGAACAACAAGAACGTATACAGTCACTGAAAGGGTATTTTACACCTAAAACAGGTACACCGATGAGTGACAATAATAAAGCTATCGAAAGCAAATTGGTCGGTAAACTCGCTCCTGATTTTACGGTAACGACTTTGGATGGCAAAAAACTGACCATGAGTAGCCTAAAGGGTAAAGTTGTAGTACTGAATTTCTGGTTCACCAGCTGTCGCCCCTGTGTAGAAGAGATGCCCGATTTGAATAAGATCGTAGCAAAATACGCAGATAATAAGGATGTGGTATTCCTAGCTCCAGAAATCATAGCCAATACGACTAAGCAGGATGTCGAAAAGTTTTTGAAGCGTCAACCATTTAATTATCAGATTGGTCTAGGAGGTAAAGAAGCGTCTCTTCTATACGAAGCGAAGACCGCCCCAGCAAATTTTGTAATTGACAAAGAAGGGGTTATACGTATGGGATGGGTTGGTTTAAACCCTTATGAATTGCAGGAAATGGGCAAGATGATTCCAGAACTACTAAAGAAATAAAAGATGTTTATAAAAAAAATAGGCATTCTTTCGGTTGCCACTGTCTTAGCTACGGCCAACTTTCTGCATGCGCAGGAAGTTGGTGGTACTACTGCGACGAAAGAACAGATTGAAACGAGAAAAAATAAGTATCTGCAAGGCCTTCAACGGTTGACAGATACCGAAAGTATTGCCAAAGCTGATTCTATCACTGCAGCGCGTGAGATTCAGAACTCCGCCATTACCTTTCTTTCCCATGATTTGGTGAAGATGCATCCGACGATCTTCTATCAAGAGATTGATATGAGCAAATTCAAGTTGATTGCAGATAAATACGTAGACAAGGATTTTGTGATCAAAGCGCAGGTCATGCGTGAGGCTACTCCGGTAGAGTATGAGCGAAATGTAGCCGAATTTAAGGCTATTATTAACCAGGTCACTCCGCAAAGTATCGAACGGGATCAGATCATTGCGAATCAGATGGGCAAAGCTGCGCCACATTTCTCCGTGACTGATGTCGATGGTGTAAAATATGACCTCGCCGAGTTGAAAGGCAAGATTGTCGTATTGAACTTCTGGTTTATCGGCTGTGGCCCATGCAAACGAGAGATGCCCGAACTAAACGAGCTGGTCGAAAAATATAAAGGTAAGGATGTGGTGTTTCTGGCCTTTGAGGTTAATAACAATGAAGCAAATAAGGTGAAGATGATAGCGCGTGATTTTCACTATACACAAGTGCCAAGTACCCGTAAAGAGGGAGATGTAGCGAACAGATATCAGATCAAAGTATATCCTACCTCTTATGTTATTGATCAGAAAGGAATCATACGTTTTGGTCTGGCAGGCTACAATCCATTTCGTTTACCAGAATTGGATAATACTATCCAAACCCTGTTGAAGCCGTAATAATAGAACTATATGAAGAAGATGAAATCGTTAAGATGGGGCGTATGTTCCTTACTGTTCGTAATGGGAACAATGGCAGTACAGGCACAGGACAGATCTATTAAGTTTGAAGAAGGCACCTGGGCCGAAATAAAGGCTAAAGCGGTAAAAGAGAACAAAGCCATTTTTATGGATTGCTATACAAGCTGGTGCGGGCCATGTAAGCAACTGGCCCGTGATGTATTTACGAACAATGATGTAGCTGATTTTTACAACGCAAACTTTATAAATGCAAAGTTTGATATGGAAAAAGGAGAGGGACCTGGTCTAGCCAAAGAATATGCCGTCAGGGCATACCCTACCTTATTGTTCATAGCTGCAGATGGCAAGCTGATCAGTAATCGTGAAGGCGCACTGGACGTAACAGCCTTCTTGAAGTTAGGTAAAAACTCGGTATCCGGAGAGTCTATCGAATCGCTGTTGAGCACTTACGAAAGTGGACAGCGTGATGCTGCCTTTATGGTCAAGTTTATGAACCGTATGGAAGGACAGAAGCAAAATATCAGCGCCATCATTGAAGATTATTTCAGTAAGGTGCCCCAGGCAGAATGGTCCAGTAAAGATAATTGGTACTTAATAAATCGGTATGTACGTCGTGCTGATTCGCCCGTATTTGCTTATGTCTTGGGGCATCGCGCAGCCTACGAAAAAATGTATAGTGCCGAAGCCGTGTCTGATTATTATGTGATGGTCTACCGTAGCCTCATTGAGAAAGCAGCCAATTCACCCTTTCCGGTAGAAGATCTTGCCGATCAGCGGGACGAGTTTCTGAAGATGGATTTCAGAGGAGCCGGATTACTCGCCTTAGAATGTGATGCAGCCAGTGCAGACCGAAGCAAAGATTTAAAAAGCTATGTCAATGTGATGGAAAAGATTTTCCAGGAGTATCCAAATCCGGATAAGGAAAAACATTACGAGACGGTGCATTATACCTGCTGGAAGATACTTCAGCGTAGTGGAAATAAGGAGGTATTACAGCAGACTGCGCGAATGGCATCGATTGCCATGGAGACGAAGCAGCCAGCGTTTATGGATACTTATGCCTGTGTTTTAGCCGATCTGGGCGAACTCGACAAAGCAATTGCAATAGAAGAAACTATTCTTGCCATGTTGAAGATCAAACCGGATCCAGATCTATCCATTGCTGCATGTCAACAGCGTATAGAAAAATTCCAGCGTCTAAAGGAATTAAATAAAAACTAGATTAATCAAGAGAACTACAAAAACGCCCGGGGCATTAGCTTCGGGCGTTTTTTATGGTTAATCAATGAGAATTAAATAGGATACTTAATTTTCAGATCTTTGATCATTTGGATATTCTTGTCTGCTTCTGCGGTATCGCTATTTGAAGCCACGGCATTGGCTTTCATTTGATCCGCTATCTGTAGGGCTTTATCCCATTGAAAGTTGCGCCAGGTAATATAAAAATAGGTCTTTAGGTATTTTGGGTTATTGTTGCGTTCCAGCAATTCTTCCATCCATTGTATACCGGTCACTGTTTGGTCCCTGCGACCAGTTAGGTTTCCTAATATATGCGTTAATGTAATGGTATAATCATCGTTTTTCTTACCGTATTTTTTAAGGAATGCTGATCCCCGTTTCATGTAGAGTTGTATATCATCTTTCCCGTCTGCTCCTCTGGAATCCAGTACCGTATAGTATTGTTCATACTCTTTGTAGAAGGGATATTTCTTACGCTTGAATAACGCCATTTTGTTATCAAAATCGCTCAAGTCTTTATTGCTAAGCCCCACCGATTGTAAACGTTTAAAATACCAAAGGTATGCATTGGCAATGGTACTGTCTATCTTGGCTTTGCCAATGGTTCTGTAATAATCTTTTTTGTTTTGTTCGAGGTATTCGAATGGATCCGAAAATGGAGTAATATTTAGCACTTGCATCAGCTCAAAGGTGTTCGTTGTAGCTTTCTCCGTTTTTGAAAGTTCACCAAAGTATTTGATAAAATCGGAGCTTGCTTTTTCGCTGCGATAGGAGCGCATCAAGGTTTGAAAATAGTTTTTTGCAAACTGATGGTCCCGGTTCCCCGCTTCCCATTCTTTGACCAATTTAAGCTGATTGCTGTTCGGATCACTGGCTAATTGGGCAAGTTCGATAAGACCTTTGGCAAAGAGACCTCCGGCTGTGGAATGGACAACATTCAGGTCGGCATCTAAAAACATCAACGTGGGGTAGGCAGCGACATTAAATTTTTTTCCGAGTTCTACTCCTTCGCCTTTGTCATCGCATTGGATTTTTACACTGATAAATTTATTGTTGAAATAATCACCCACTTCTTGTTGTGGGAACACATCCGCAGCCATCATTTTACAGGGGGCACACCACGACGTGTAAAAGTCAACAAAGATCATCTTGCTCTCTTTTTGGGCCTGCTGTTGGGCTTCATCTAGACTGTGGACGAAGTGAATACCTTGAGCAGCTACAGTTCCTGCGAATAGTAGGGAGAGTAGGCTGAGTGTAATTGTTTTAAAAGAATTCATAAGAGATATTAAAGATAAAACAGCTCAGGAATTTCCTGAGCTGCTTTCTAATTATTCATTTCGACTATTTATCTGCCAACGGCATTAATGTCATGGTTACTTTGCCATCTTCGGAAACAATTCGTCCATAAGCATTGCCTTGGTCGTAATAGTATTCCAATTTGAATCTGTTATTTAATAAGAATGTATCCATGAGACTCACCTGAGCAAAGCCCGTAGATTGGATCACTTTATTAGATAGCTTAAACATGCGTGTAGTCTCATCAAATGTATAGCTATATCGGTATGTGGTCATAGTCGGTGTAGCCGAATAATACATTAATCCCTGAAGGTAGATGTATTTATTGGTAGCATCCCATACCAATTGCAAGTCAATTTTTGAAGCGCCACCAGCAACAGGGGGATTTGGTATCTGTCTATGCACTTGATAGAGGATATTGTCTCCAGCAGCATTCGTCCCTGGATATTTCACGCGGAACGGAGAGAACAATTTCGTATACATGGTGCCCATCAATTTGTCTAGTGGTAAAAGCGGATTTTGAGAAGCTCTAATTTCTAACTTATCGCCTTTATCGGTAACAATATAAAGTTTATGGTTTTCCAATAAGATTTTAACCACATAATCATCCCCTAAAGGGATAGGTTTGCCGATCTGGATACCATCAGCGGTGAAAGAGAATAAATCGTATGATGTTTTTATATTTCCATTTTCTACATGCATGATACCTAAGGTCCGCGAGTCCGAGTTTATCGTCATTTGGTGCGTTGTACCTTTGTGGTCAAACAAATTGATCTGATTGTTGACAAAAATAGATTTCACCTCATTGATGACATCTTTATATTTACCCGATAGATACACTTGTTGCTCGGCCTCTGTAGCACGTACAAAAATAAGCTCGCTTCTGAATTTACGTCCCACAAAAAATAGCGAGTCTGTTGTCGTTCTTTTCAGTTCGAACTCGATATCCGCTTTTAGACCATTTCCTATTTCACCACCGATAACATTGGGATCAGGGTCCGCTAGTTCGTGAATATAGTTGTACGTCTCGAAAGAGAGCATCGGCGCGTTGATCAATTTAACCCGATAAGCTGAGGTCCGTAGAATTTCACTGGTTATATTATTAATATCGGATATCATACGTACACGGTCTTTTTCGCCATTGGCGTCAAAATCCATGTAGTGCCCATATTTGCCCTTGCTCAGTGTCGTACTCAATACCCGCCAGCCGTATTTTGCCTCGACTAGCTGTTGCTTTACCTCCCGTTGCAATTCACTCATTCGCTCATTCGGCGTTTGATCAAAAATTAAATCCACATCGTTACGGTTACAACCTGCTAGAACCAATAGGACTAAGCATAAAAGTCCATTTAATCTGTTCATATGTATATTTTATTAAAATACTATCGTTATTTCTATTATTGTACTAAACCAAAGTCTAGATAATCATTCCTGTTATTTGCTTTATAAAAACCACCGACGTCATAATAGCCTTCATCGCGAAAGGTTAGCATAGGTTTAGATAAAGACCAATCCATCATGAATGGGCTACTGGTAAAATAAGCCGAAATAGTCGCCAAAAAGTGAGGCATCATCATCGTTTGATTACCGTAGGTACCACCGGTCTCACTAGCTGGCTGAGTTATTTTGGTGAAAGATATTCTTTGTGTGGCTGGATCAACTAGATACGTAAACGTATAGGTATGCACACCGTCGGGACTATTTCCCACTTTAGATGTCACTTTTATATCAAATTTACCAGTATTGGCACTAATAGGCGTAAATATAAAGTTCATATCCTTGTATACATAAGGGCCATAAGTCGCACCTAATATTTTGGATTTAAAACTCTCGAATACCGTAGAAAATTCAGTTCCTAAAGCCATTTTTGTTACATTAAAAGTACGGGTAGATAGTTTTGCGTCAAAAAACCACTCTTTAAAATCCACCTTTTGAATGTGACTGCTTATATAGCCTGTCACTTCCTGTTGTAGCTTACGGAAATCCACATCGTAATTGTCCTTATAAAATTTGACAACCACTGCTTCTTTTTGTTTTAGGATGTCCGATCCAGATTTGGGCATCGAAGCGGCTTTAGCATCGTACCAAGCTTGCCCATATGCAATAAGGAAACCCACTGTCTCCGCAAAGTCTTCCATTACACTAGAGCGCGCGTAGCGCGAGACAAAACCTTGCTCATTATTTTTAGCATCTGGCCAAATACTAGAGTTGCTCCAATCTGCTGAGTAGTTCGCTTCCGAGATGACTTCAAATTCACGCGGTATACGAATTAACTGTGTCAGGGTGTGCGCAAATTCATGGTGTACCGTTTTTAGTTTACGACGCGTTACATCAATATTGTTGACATCTACCGTATTCACTTCATGGATGGTGATGTTACGCCCACCTGAAGAGGTTGCCAAAATACGTTCACCACTTGAATTGATATGGAATGAACCCGACAACATCCATTCTTTTGGAAGAAAGGTTTTTGCAAAAGTGCTACCAGCTGCTTTTTCAAAAGGCTTGATAAAGCCACCATCTATCATTTCCATCTGCTCCTTTACTTTCTCTTCTTTTGGAGGAGTTAGGTTTACATTCAGTTCGCCCATTTTGTAACGGTCAAAACGGTAAATGATTTCCATATTATAAGGATCCGTAAACTGAGTTGTCAACCAGCGGTCTAGTTCTGTCGGTACATAATCCAGTTCAGTATCAAATTTGAAATCGATATTTTCTTGTTTTCTACAGCCGATCATACCTATTAATGCAGCCAGGCATAGTAGTAAATAATTTTTTTTCATAATCATGTTATATATGTCTATTAAGCGATCTGATTCTATATGTCTCATATCTCATATCTCTCGTCTCATATCTAATTTCTAATATCTATTTACCTCGGATTCTTTGGTAAGCCAGATAGAGCTGTACTCGTAGGCAGTTGGAAAACACGACGTAGATCATCTTTTTTCAAAATATCTACCGTCATTTGCATATTACTGTCGTAGTGCTTATGTTCAATTTCTAGACCATGTCGGTTGATATCAAACCAACGGAAACCTTCATGTGCAAATGCCTTTTGTCTAAAGTCCAGCACCGTTTGGATTAATCCTGCTTTAAGGTCATTCGTATTGTAAAAACTCAATACTTTCTGTTCTGTGATCTGGTGACTCGCTACCTTGTAATCTACAATGCGTACCTCAGCAAAGTCGTTCAGATCCTTTAAAGCCAGTTCAAATTGATCGGTTTGTGTATAAGCTTCCGCACGATTGATCAGTACTTCGTCTGCCGAGAAGAGGACTTGCGTACTTGTTCCTTGTGGGCTCAGTATGTATTTGTTTAACTGCGGTTTTTCAGGATCTCCCCCTATAGAGGTCAGGTATTGGTAGAAGCGACCACTTGTCACATTGACGGCTGTGATCATGTCGGTAAGCGCTTTTGCTCCACCGTAGCGATTACTGGCCGAAGAGCCCATAAATTTAGTCCCGACATTGGCCAAGAGTAAGTTGTATGGTGCTGTAGCACTTACAAAAAGTTGGTTCGGATTACCTACAGCTTTCCAGGATCCCGCTACCGGACGGATGTTCTGCTTAAAATTGTTTTCAGGAAAGACTGCCGAACTGTATTGGATTACCTTGTCGTATTCGCCTTTGAATAGGTAAAAACGTGCTGCGAAGGCATTAGCCGCTTTCTCATTGAAGTGAAATTTGGACTGTTTGTACACAATACCTTTAATCAATTTCATACCCTCTACAAGATCTTTTTCGATGTTCTCGTATACCGATGCTACCGTCCCGCGGTCATAATCCTGAAAGGCATTTTTTTCGGGCATCGTAATATAAGGAATACCGTATGAAGAGTTATCGCCATTGATCTGATAAGCTTTCGAGAATAAAGAGACCAACATATGGTGGGCGTAGGCGCGTGTTATAAGGGCTTCCCCCTTATAGTGTTGACCTTTTGCGCCAAATGCTGCACTATTGTCATCGACAGCTTCTATCGCATGGTTGGCCGCAGCAATTATTCGGTACATATCCAGCCAATAGGAGTTTGGCGAATAGCTTTCATCGGTACGTGTTAGTTCGGCCCAGTAATAACTGCCGCGAGCGATATCGTTATTGGCATAACTACCAGGCCCTTTATCCGTAGCATTGTCTGATGCAGTTTCCGAAAACAAGAGGTGATCGGTCATAGGGTATGCTGTAACCAATAGTTGTCCTACTTTATCTGCGGTGTTTAGTTCGGTCCGCATATCCGGGTTGACCTCGAAATATTTGCTGCAACTTGCAACCATCAAAGCGACAAGGGACAATCCGACTATTTTATATATTTTTCCAGTGTTCATTAGAATCTATCTTTTATATTAAAAACCAGCTTTTAAAGAGAATGTGAATTGTCTTGGTACAGGTAGCGCAACACCACCGTTTCCAAAGAATTCAGGGTCAGCTCCATTGAGTTTTTTGTCCGAATACAATAGAGCCAAGTTATTCGCTACCAAGGCCAAATCTATATTGCGCATTTTTAATCTTTCTGCAATTGTTTTAGGGAGGCTATAACCTACAGTAACATTTTTCAAACGGATAAAATCGCCTTTAGCCACGCGTGCATCCGATAGGTTATACGCACTGTATGGATAAGCTGGATTGGAAGACATGAAGTATTTTGCTACCAAAGGATCTATAGTCGCAGGGATGTTGGTATACTGCTCATCACCGGGCACCATCCAACGGTTTAGCCACTCTCGGTTCATACCGATATCATCGCTCATAGCAGAAGAGAAGGTAGGTGCTAAACGCACATAGTTACCGGCACTAAACGTAAATAATGCAGATAGGGAAAAGTTTTTGTAAGCAAATTGGTTGTAGAAACCTCCTGAAAATGTAGGGTCTACTGGACCGTGATATTTTAAGAAGTCAGTTCGCGTACTGTTGAAATCTACGCGTAATGTGTTATGTGCACCATTTTCATCAATAAAAGTTGGGTAACCGTAATTGGGATTTAGACCATCAAATTGCACGGAAAATAAGCCACGCTGTGCATAACCTTCCATCGGCCCACCTTCGGCACGTACCAAGTCGTTAATGATCGGGTTTATCTTTAAATCGGTGATTTTGTTTTTATTTAAACCGAAGTTGAAAGAGGAGCGCCATCTGAAGTCTTCATTCTTGATAGGATATCCCGCAACAGTCGCTTCAAACCCCTGTCCGGACATAGTTGCATAGTTGGCTGTTTTGACCACTTGGCCTCCCATACCCGATGTGGTAATCGGGCCGATCAAATCAAAGATATCACGTTTGTAATAATCTAAGGTAATATCAATCTTCCGGTTGAACATAGCCAAGTCCGCACCGATATTACCTTCGTACAATTTTTCCCATGTCAAATCCGCGTTTTCCAAAGCTGCAATATTTACATACTGCTCTTTGTCGCTTTCGATAGGACGGTAGGTGATACCATTGAAGTAAAGGACCGATTTGTTACGCGCATTACCCAGGTTTGCGACTAGACCATAGGTACCACGGATACGGGCGCCCCCCAATAGCCAGTTATCCTGATTAAAGAATTTTTCTTGATCAATATCCCATGCACCGGAGATATTCCAAGTCGGTAACCAGCCTAGGCTTTTACTTTTTGCCGTTGTTTTACCCAACATGTTTGATCGGTCGATACGTGTCGTAAAGTTTACACTGTATTTATCGTTGAATGCATAAGCCGCGCGCAACATCATTGCCGCAAAACGGTCTTTGCTGTAACCCATACCAAAGTAAGGTTTGTTTTGGTACATAGCATCTTGAAAATACTTGTAATCTGGGTGTACCAATCCGGCATTGCTATATTGATAGCCTACGCCATCAAAGTTATCATATTGGCGATCCGTAGAACGCAATTCCATTGAAGCGAAAACATTTAAACGGTGCTTTTCGTTATAGTGAGCGTCATATTCTAGGTTGTGACGTACATAATAACTCTTTAGGTTGTCACTGTTTACATTGTAAAAGCCTCCGTCAGGTAGCGTAACGAATGGCAAAGCTGCCGTTGGAAGATTAGGATCTCTGAATAAGAATGGGTTATTTTCGAGGATGAATGGATCATTACCATGCGCTCTGTATGCACCCACCATATTTGAATTTTCCATGACATAATGCTTTCTGAATGTAGAAGCATAACGGTATGAACCATCAGCCGAATAGGTCAATTGCGGTAAGATTTTGTATTTAAAACCACCCTGTACTTTCAATTCATTTAATCCCAGTTCGATATAATTGTTTTCCAGTTCGTTCAGGATATTGAATGGGGCAAAGTTTCTTCTAAAGTATTCTAAACTACCATCCTCGTTGTATGGTGTCATCAGACGGCTCGTATTCATGGCATAGGAGTACGGGTTGATGTCAAAACTTCTACCTGCTCCACCAACATCGGTGTTGGCATCACGGGATAGTGTGCCCGGTGTACGTTGATCACGGATAGAACCGTTGAATAATAACTCTCCACTCAATTTGTCATTCAATTTGAAGTTGGTCCGTAGATTAGCGGTAAAACGTTTCACCTTGTCCCCAACAGTTTGTCCCGAGTCGTTCATAAAACTTGTTGAAGCATAGGTCTGTGACTTAGCATTACCCGAAGAGTAGCTCAAGGAATGTTCCTGCATCAGCGAGTTTTTGAATAGTACGTCAAACCAATCCGTATTGGCATTAGCATAACGTGTTAAAAATTGCTGCCGGCTTTTTACATCATTGCGTAGTGCAAAAGAATCTGTCGCTTCATCATATACATACATCTGGTCGTACATCTTGTTGAATACCCCTCCGTCTTTAGAGTTTCTCGATGCGGCATGACTTAAATAGCCCTTGCGTTCCATCTCCAGTAATACATTCATCTGTTCGCCCGAGTTCATCATGTTAAATTGTTCGTACCTAGGCTTGCTGTACGTACTCATCGTCATACTGTAGTTGAGCTGGGGGGCACCATCTGTATTTCTACCTTTTTTGGTCGTCACAATAATTACCCCGTTCATGGCACGCGCACCGTACATCGCTGTTGCAGCTGCATCTTTCAGGATATTAAACGATTCTATATCATCGGGGTTCAGTCCTGCTACCGACGATCCGATAAGTGTATTCGGGTCTCCTGTAGAAAGAGCCTCGTTAGAGATGTTTACGATATCTTCTAGAATGATTCCATCAATCACCCACAGCGGTTTGTTATCACCTGTGATCGAAGTCGCCCCACGGACCCTGATTTTAGGAGCAGCACCGAATGTGCCAGACACGTTCTGTATCGATACCCCAGCTACCTGTCCTTCCAGCATACGCGAGATATCCGGCACTCCGGCACGGGCTATATCTTTAGCATTTACCTTGGTTGATGCCCCTGTAAATAGTTTACGATCGATGTTCTGGTAACCCGTAGATACCACATCTACCGCTTCCAATTCTTGGTCAGCGATCTCAAGGTTGATGCTGAGTTGATTTTTATTACCAACGGCAACTTCCTTCGTTCTATACCCTATGAACTTGACTATTAAAGTCGCATCTGCACCTGAGCTGACGGTAAACTCTCCTTGCGCATTGGTGGTGGTGCCGATATTGGTGCCTTTTACTAAGATAGAGACACCGACCATAGGTTCATCTTTTGTGTTTTTAACAACACCTTTTACCTGGTTTTGTCGTTTTGTCTCGTTGTTTGAGATATTATTTGTCTTATTCCCAACGGTGATGATCCCATCAAGTATTTTGTATTGTAGCCCTTTTTCTCCAAGGACCTCATTCAGTACCTCGCGGACATCTTTGTCTTGGGCATATAGATTGATATTATTGGCCGAACGGGTTAGGTCCGTACTATAAAATACCTTTAGATTAGCTTGTTTTGCTATTTCGGTCAATACCTGTTTTACGTTGGCATTTTTTACATTAAGACTTATCTTTTGCGCCAGACCATTCGCCTGTACAGCAGTGACCAAAAGAAAGAGCATAGAAATGCTTAATTTCATAATTCGCATTGTTTGATAGAAAACCTGGCGTCTCAAATTATGGGACGTTACTTTCCTATTAAAGAAGTAATTCATAAATTTGTTAGTTAAGTTAAGTGTACTTGATATTTGACTTACAGTTTATACAGGGATGTTACCAGCATCCCTGTTTTTGTTGTGTTAGGTTTTTATGTTCATTGTTTGCGGCATTTGCTATTTTAGGGTCTTTTATTTTTTATTATCAATTCTTTATCCCGGATCTCAAAATCAAAATCGGATCCAAATTGAAGTACATTGAGTACTTTGGCAAGACTTAGATCTCGGCTCATACTTCCCGAGTATTGTTTTTTCATGTCGATATCCCCGGCAAATTTGACCTGTACATCGTACCAACGGCTCAGTTCGTAAGCGATTTGTATCATGTCATCATTTTCAAATCGAAACTCTTTATTCTTCCAGGCCAGTTCTTTTGCGAGATTAGCTTTGTTGATATCAAATTTTTCACCATTCCATTCCCCCTGATGACCGGGATTCAGTAATGTTTTCTGTCCCTTTGAAAGGAGTTCCACTTTGCCTTGTTCCAATGTTGTTCTTACCCGATCGGTATAAGCATTTACATTAAATCTAGTGCCTAATACGCGGACCTCCGTTCCGTTTGCTTCAACGATGAAAGGATGTAGAGCATCATGGCTCACGTCAAAATAGGCTTCACCTTCAATCTTGACTTTACGATCAGTGCCAGAGAAAGCATTGGGGAATGTGAGTTTAGAGTTTGCATTGACCCATACTTTGGTCTGATCAGCCAGTACTACCGTGTAGTATGCACCTTTCGGTACCACCATTTGATTCAATGCCGTAGGTGCTGATATTTCATTGGGATCAATTGTAATCTGCAACTCATTACCAGTTGTATTTAGGGTCATTCCTTGATTGTTACTGATATTTTTATGCTGATCCAGGGTTATGCTACGTCCATCCGCTAGGATAAGGGTTGCACCTTGGACAGCAGCCTGTACGTCATTTTTAATGTTTTCTTTGTTCTGTGCTATGGTATCTGTTTCCGTAGGACGCAGGTAATGATTGGCCAGATAGAGAAATAGACCGATGAGCAGAGCAGCTGCATAGGGTAACAAGCGTCTGAAAAGGTTGAACTGATGTACTTTAGGTTTTAGCTTATCTTTCACCTTAATCCAATCGTCTTCCGTATCGACATTTGAAAACATTTTTAGGTGTTTCACTTTTCCTTCCATATTGGTTAGCTCTTCAAATAATTGCTCATTTGCGTCAGATTGCGCTCGCCAATCCGTTAGAAGTTTTGATTCTTCTGCAGACAATGGAGATTCTGTAAAACACTTGCTTAATATCAGTGTAATTTCTTTTCTATTGTTCATTGGAGGGTATATACTCCTAAGTGAGGAAAAAGGGTGACAAGAAAAAAATTATATTTTAATCAGTAGCAGGAATAGGGCGATAATATCAGGGTTCAACTTGGCTTTAAGTGCTTTCATGCCCCGTTGCTTCTGCGTTTTTACGGTATTTATGCTAATATTGAGCTCTTCAGCTACCTCTATATTTGAAAAACCTTCCAGATAGGTTTTCTTAAAAATAAGCTGACAGGAATCCGGGAGTGATTCTATCGCTTTGTATACAATCTCCAAAACCTCCGAACGGATTATGTTTAATTCTATCATCTGCTCAGACTCCTGTTCAAACGACTGTTCTTTAGAAAACCGGTCTCTGACTCTTTTCTTTTTCAGTAGACTAAAGCATGCATTCCGTACGGATAGATAGAGATAATTTTTCAGATAATCTTCATTATCCTTAAAATCTGAGGTAAATTCTACCTGATGGAAAGACACGAATACGTCCTGAACGAGGTCTTTTGAAAGCTCTTCATCATGCAGATATTGCCAAGCGTAATGACACAGCATACGGTAATATTGTTTAAAAAGTCTTTCTGTTAGTGCACTCATTGCTCCAATATCTGTTCGTAGAAAATGGTTGTCTTTCCTTAAAATCTGATTTGAGGTCTATTGGGCAAAAGTATGGAATTGATAATGGATTTGAAAACGAATTGTTTCACCAAGAAATAATTTTTAGCTTAGCAGCAGAAAACTAGCCGTTCGACACATGTATTCTGATTCAGATCCTGTTCATGCCGAAGTTCTTCAGCGCTTAAAAGCTGGAGACCATTCTGCATTTGAGGAGCTGTACCATCATTATTCTAAACCCTTGTACTGGAAGCTAAAGCAGATGGTCAAGAATGCTGAAGAAGCCGACGAACTCCTGCAAAATCTTTTTGTCAAAGTATGGGACAAGCGTGATCAGATTCATATACAACAGTCTTTTGAAGCTTATCTTTATCGTATTGCTCAGCATATGGCTGTAGATTATTTCCGTAAGCTCGAGCGGGAGAGTCGGTTGCAGGAGCAGATTTCGAAGATAAGCCCAACGACAGATGAAGATGCAGAAGCTCAACTGATGGCCAAAGAGACCCAACAGCTATTAGATGAGGCCATAGCGAAGCTACCAGAGCAGCGACGTCGAGCATTTGTCCTGTGTAAGATTGAAGGCAAGACTTATCTAGAGGCAGCAGAGCTCATGCAGATTAGTCCCAATACTGTTCATAACCATCTGGTCAAAGCCGTACAGGCAGTTAAGCAGCATCTCGACCAGTCCGGCAGAGATATCGGAATTCTAGCCCTTCTGCTCGCATTGGCGCAGTCATTGCCCTAGCAATTTAAAAAAGTAAAAAAAATATTTTCTAGGGATAGTCACTTTCCTGTTTTCAACCGTCATACTCTAAATAGGCCGATAAATTAAGCTCGATTAATGATACTATGCAGCGAATAGAAGAACTATATCAGAAATTTCTAGATGATACTATCCCAGATACTGAAAGGCAAGAACTTTTTCAGTTGTTAAGGGATGCTGATAATCCTTCTTTGGAAGTATTGGCCAATACCTACCTCAAAAAAGACGTTCCTTCAGACCTAGCTTATCTCCAAGAAGATACCGATCGGGTTCTAGCTCATATCAAGCCATTGATAGGTACTCCAGAGGCAATAGCAGATAATAAAGGCCCGAGTAGAGGTATTACTCGTTTGATACGTTGGGCCGGAGTTGCCGCTGCTGTATTGTTGTTTGGGATTATCATCCATCAGTTATATCAGTTTAATAGATCCCCGTCGCCGGATGCAGACATGGCCTACGCCGAAGATGTCGCTCCGGGAGGGAATAAAGCTACATTGAAACTATCCGATGGAACCACTTATCAGCTCGCAGAAGATAAAGAGGAACTTCAAGCGAACAAATCATTCTATACCTATGAAGATGGCAAGCAGTTAGGAGCCGCTTCGAGCACGGTCACTTCCGCCACGTTGGTTATACCACGGGGTGGACAGTACCGTATAGTATTACCTGATGGGAGCAGGGTGGTGCTCAATGCTTCCTCTTCTCTTACTTATCCCATCCATTTTGAAGGTAGTACGCGATCCGTACAATTGGAAGGCGAAGCCTATTTTGAAGTTGCCAAGGACAGGACAAAACCTTTTATCGTCAAGAGTCATAGACAAGAGATCACAGTTACAGGGACCGAGTTCAATATCAATAGTTACAACGACGAATCGTCCGCTATGACTACATTGATCGAAGGGCAGGTACGTATAAAAGATTTGAATGGTGGTAATAGTGCTGTACTTTCTCCAGGACAGCAGGCTGTATCAGGCACTAAGGGATTCACCGTACAGACTGTTAATCCGGATAGCTTTATCGCTTGGAAAGACAACTATTTTGTGTTTGATGGTTTGCCTTTGGCTACCATATTTAGACAGTTGGAAAGATGGTATGATATTGAAGTAGACTACAGCCAAATACCAAATGAGACGTTTAGCGCCCGTATCCGACGCGACAAGAATATATCGGTAGTGCTTCATGCCATTGCCAAAACATCAGGGATAGATTTTTACATTAAGGAAAGGAGGATAATGGTGAAACAATAATCCGAAGTACAAAGATGTTTTCCTGAAATAAACAAGCCGCTTCGACTTGGACCTCGAAACGGCAATGTGCCAGGAAAATATAAAGTAGTTGACTATCTATTTTATAACCTAACAATACAAATTTATGAATAAAGAATTCCTTATTCAAGGAAAAACTATCCGCGAATATTGGGCTAGATACCAGCGTGTGTTAAGGCCATTTCGCTATACGCTATTGATCATGAAAATTACAGCCCTACTGACCGTTGTATTTACTTTTCAGGTATCTGCATTGACATTCGGACAGCAGATTAGTTTGTCTTATCAAAAAGCATCATTGAAGACCGTGATCCGTTCACTGAGTAATCAGGGAAAGATTGATTTCGTCTACAAGGACAGATTTTTGGAACAAGCCAACCCGGTTACAGTTGAATTGAAAAACGTGTCAGTCGATAATGCTTTGCAACAGGTTTTTCGTAATCAACCATTTTCCTATCAGATCGAAGATGGCATCGTATATATCATGCCCCGGATAGCGAAGGAACAGGGCAAGGGGCTGTCCAACGAAGTCGACAAGCGCCAGCAAGCTCTCCGTGGGCGTGTTACCAATGATAAAGGAGAAAATCTAGTTGGAGCTTCCGTCAGAGTTAAGAATACTAAAATAGCGACAGGTACCAACGAATTGGGCGCTTTTGAACTAAATAATGTACCCGAAGATGCAATTATTGTGGTGACCCATATGGCCTATGAAAAACAGGAGATCACTGTTTCAAAAAGCTCAGCCACATTACAAATAGTATTAAAACCAGCAACTAATAGCTTGGATGAGACCATCGTACAGGCCTACGGTACCACGTCAAAGCGATATAATATAGGCAGTATATCCCAGATTAGTGCAGCCGATATTGAGAAGCAACCCGTAATGAACCTCTTACAGACCATGCAAGGATTGATTCCGGGCGTAACCATCAATACGACGGGCGGAGCCCCTGGTGCACAGCAACGTATACAGTTGCGCGGGCAAAACACCATTATGAATACCAATTATGGAGCTTTGCCATTTGACCAACCGTTGATTCTGATAGACGGTATACCCTATGCCCCTCAGAATAATAGCTTTATAGCTAGTGCGGCAAAACTAGGCGGTTCATCTGGGATGAGTCCATTAAACAGTATCAATCCAGCCGATATCGAAAGTATTACCGTGCTTAAAGATGCCGATGCTACCTCTATTTACGGGTCACAGGGGCTGAATGGTGTTGTCTTGATTACAACAAAAAAGGGGATAGCTGGCAAGACTACCTTAAAAGTGGATGCCTATACAGCTCCTGAAAGATCTGCCAAGATCGTCAGCATGTTAAATACGGAACAATATCTGGCATTACGTAAAGAAGCGCTGACCAATGATGGTATGACAGACTTTTCTCCAACTCCAGGAAATATTGCCAACTATCCGGAGTTGTTTCTTTTTGACCAAAGCAAATATACCAACTGGTACAAGGAGTTCTATGGAGGTACCGCTACCAATAATACCATCAATGCAAGCCTCACCGGTGGAAAAGAAGGCGTCAATTATATTATTTCCTCAGGTTTTACAAAGGCGACCTATAATTTTCCAGGCGACTTCAAGAACGAGAGAGCCAGCGTGCATACCGGATTTAGTTATAATCCTGCCGAAAGTAAGCTTTCCGTAGACTTTGGAACCGACTTTTCGTACAATCTGGATAAGTCTGCTGCGCTCGAATTGACAAAAGCGTTGTTATTGCCTCCCAATCTACCCGATATGCTGAATCCTGACGGGAGCCTCGTGTGGAATTATAACGGCTTTAACTTTACAAGTTATCAAATGCAGGGGAGTTTGCTCACCCGTTCAAAGTTGATCAACAAATCCATGAATAGTTCGTTGCGCATTGCTTATAGGATACTTCCAGGACTAAAGATCAGTAGTAATATAGGATACAGTTATTTCTATTCAGATCAGCTGAGCCAAGCTCCTCGGAGCTCTTACCCGCCTTCGCAGGGGAGCTTTTCGAACGCCCGGTTTTCGGATGTTATCAATCAGACATTAAATGTAGAGCCTCAGCTCGAATATCAAAAAAACATCAGTAAGGGACGCCTTACCGTGTTGTTCGGAGGGACCTATAAGAATAATAGTAATACACAGGATATTATCAGTTCGTACAACTATGCCAATGATGCATTGTTGGGCTCACCCAATGGAGGAAGTACAAAATACCTGACCAATACCAATTCGCCTTATAAATATATGGCTGCATTTGGTCGGATCAACTATATACATGACGGCAAATACATCGCCAATGTTACCGGAAGACGGGACGGTTCGAGCAATTTTGGTCCCAACCGCCAGTTCGGTAACTTCGGTTCCGCCGGTTTGGGCTGGATAATTTCCGAAGAGGCCTTCTTCGCTAAAGCGGTGCCGTTCATCAATTTTGCAAAACTATCGACCAATTATGGTACTGTAGGATCGGACGGGATAGGAGCTTATATGTTTCAGGACTATTGGTTCGGGTCAGGATCAGGTACATTCCAAGGGTTAACGCCTTACATGCCTAATAAGCTCTTTAATCCAGATTTTAGCTGGGGCGTTAAGAAAATGTGGAATGCAAGTTCCGAAATAAGCCTATTGAATAGCCGGTTAAATCTAAATCTTTCTTGGTATCAAAATCGTACCAGCAATCAATTGACCACTACGCCGCTGCCGACACAGACTGGGTTTTCATCGGTATTGCAGAATCTTGATGCTACCGTAGAGAATAAAGGATGGGAGATCTTTGTCTCTTCAGAAAATGTGAAAAGAGATGATTTCTCTTGGAGTTCATCTTTCAACATTACCATCAATAGAAATAAACTTATAGCCTATAAAGGACTAGAATCGTCTCCTTATCGTGATATGTATAAAATCGGTCAATCTACCAGTACCTTGTATTTATTCGATTACAAAGGTGTCAATAGCGAGACAGGTGTTTTTGAGTTTTATAAGGCCGACGGAGTGACTCCAGTGTACAGCCCCTTAAATCCCGGAGCTTATGGTGCTTCGCACGATCGTACCGCTATGATGGATCTTCAGCCTAGATTTACCGGAGGTCTGACCAATAGCTTTAGCTACAAGGGATTCGATCTGTCATTCCTATTCCAGTTTGCAAAACAGAAGGGATATAATCATTTGTATAATTTGGTTACCGAAGATTACAAATACAACAAACCTTCGGCGATATTTGATCTCCAGCGTTGGCAGCAGCCCGGTGATGAGCATGCCGATCTACAAAGACTTACCGATAGAGCAGGTACGGCCGCAGCCAATGCAGTGTATTATTTCCGCAACTCTACAGGTGCTTTTGGTGATGCATCGTATATCCGGTTGAAGAACCTGTCTTTATCCCACCGCTTTAGTGGAGCTTGGCTTCAGAATGCAAAAATCCAACATTTCCGGTTATTTATGAATATCCAGAATCTGTTTACCATTACAGGATACAAACTTGGTGATCCCGAGATGAATGGTAATTTATATGGGATTCCTCCACAGCGCACCATTGCTTTCGGTACCTCTTTAACTTTCTAAACAAAGATCATGAAAAATACTTTTTTATATAAAAGCTTCAAATTCTATGGCGGGGTCTTTTTGGGATGTTTGACCTGCTTTTCCTGTAGAGAATGGATAGAATTACCTCCTTCGATAGATAAGATTCCTACGGAAATTGTTTTTACCGATAGTACCTCGGCGATTACAGCTTTGGCTGGAGTATACGCCAATTTTGGATACTATGGAGGCGGATCCTCTTCGATAAATGGTGCACTCATTAGTTTGTACCCGGCACTTTCTTCCGATGAGCTTTTAGCGAGTTCCACGGGAATAGATGTCAAACAGTTTGAAGAAAACTCCCTTCGTCCCAATAATTTTCTTGTTTCCACCTTATGGCGTACAGGCTATGAAGGTATCTATCGTATCAATGCCTGTATCAAGGGGATTACAGAAAGTAAGGGACTGAATGAAGGGCTCAAAGAGCGACTGATAGCCGAAGTCAAAGTAGCGCGGGCTCTTTATTATTTTAACTTGGTCAATCTATACGGGGGAGTACCTTTAGTCACCACGACCGATTATTCCATTAGTGCCAAGCAGCCCAGAGCAAACGTAGATGAGATTTATACACAGATTATAGGCGATCTTACCGATGCCCGCAAGATTCTGAAAGAGACTTATCCCTCTGCAGGTCGGGCTAGACCGAACTTATATGTCGCTACAGCCTTGATGGCGAGGGTATACCTGTACCAGAAAAACTGGACAGCAGCCGAGGCAATGGCCAGAGAAGTCATCAATGCCAAAACGTATAGCCTACAGATGGATCTTAGCAAAGTCTTCTTAAGCGCTAGCACAGAGGCTATCTGGCAATTGCCGACAGCAGGCACTAGTTCTGGACAGACTTCAGAAGCTTCAACTTTTGTTCCCTTTAGCAAAGGAGTTATTCCGTCGTATTATTTAACCCCTACTTTGTTGAGTGCATTCGAAGCAGATGATAAAAGGAAGGCGAGTTGGATAAAAGTAGATACCATTAAAGCAAATATCTACCATTATCCTTTTAAGTATAAAAACATTGATGCCAATAACTCTCCGCGCGAGGATTATATCCTTTTTCGATTACCGGAGCAGTATTTGATATTGGCCGAAGCCCTTGTGATGCAGAAAAGACAGGATGAAGCCTTACCTTATATCGAAGCCATACGTTCACGTGCTGGTTTGAGCGCAGTACATCCTACCACTGAAGATGAGTTTTTGAAGGTAATAATGCAAGAGCGACGCGTAGAGTTCTTTTGCGAACAGGGGAGCCGTTGGTTCGATTTGAAACGTACAGGTACTGCCGATGCAGTTCTTGGACCTTTGAAGCCTACACGTTGGACAGCAGACGATGCGTTGTATCCGGTCGCGTTGTCCGAGTTGACCGCTAATGGTGCTCTGGAGCAGAATCCAGGATACGAATAAGGTATCCTTCAATCTGCTAATCCAAAAAGAATAAATAAGAATAAATAAGATATACAATATATGGCGACTATTATTTCCGTAGAAGGACTTTCGCATAAATACAATAATTCCTGGGCGATCCAGGACATAAGTTTTGAAATCAATAAAACAGGTATTCTAGGTTTGCTTGGCTCCAATGGAGCCGGCAAATCCACGACCATGAATATCATGTGTGGGGTGCTCAATCAAACAAAAGGTGACGTCATTATTAACGGTATTGACTTAAAAAGGCAACCAGAGCAGGCGAAAAAAGAAATAGGTTTTTTACCGCAGCAAGCCCCATTGTACAAGGATTTGACCGTAGATGAATACCTCTTTCATTGTGCGTATTTAAGACAGATAGCCAGCTCGCAGGTACGTGCAGCAGTAGAAGAGGCCAAAGAACGTTGTGGTCTTAGCCATTTTAGCAGTCGATTGATCAAGAACCTTTCCGGAGGGTACCAACAGCGTGTAGGTATAGCACAAGCTATTATTCATAAACCACTACTCGTGGTCTTGGACGAACCGACCAATGGTTTGGATCCCAATCAGATTATTGAAGTTAGGTCATTGATTAAAGAAATTGCCGAAGACCGTGCTGTGATTTTTTCGTCCCATATCCTATCCGAGGTACAGCAGCTGTGCAAAGATATTCGTATGATCGATCAGGGGAGACTTGTTTTCGCAGATACCATGGACGCTTTTAATAGCATGGCAGGGCACATTCTGAGGGTCGAGATAGACCGCCCTCCTGCCAAAGAAGAGCTACTGAAAATAGAAGGCGTTATGCAGGTCGACTTTTTGACCGAACGGAGCATCAGGATTCATTTTGACGGTGACCGTGATGTTACCGATCGCATCATCAAGTCTAGCGTAAAGCATGATTGGTGTCTGAGAGAGATCTATATGGACAAGAGTTCATTAGACGAAGTGTTTGCACAACTATCCAATTATAAAAAAGCCAAATAATATTTTGAAAACGATCCTTAGAATAGCTCGCGTCGAGCTTAGTGCCTTATTTTATTCGCCGATTGCGTGGTTTTTACTGATACTGTTCTACATTCAGGTCAGTATGTCCTATCTAGATCAGCTCACATCCTTATCGACCCATCAGGAACTCGGTAATAGCCTCAGTAATCTCACCTTTGAGTTTTTTGCCAGCCCACGTGGCGGACTTTTTATAACAGGTGTCTTACGGTATCTGTACCTTTATATCCCATTGATTACGATGGGTTTGATCAGTAGAGAGACCCATTCCGGTACTATCAAATTACTCTATTCTTCTCCTGTCAAACTGTCCTCTATTGTTCTGGGAAAGTATGTATCGATGTTGTTTTTCAATCTATGTTTGATACTTGTACTCTTCATTACGATAATCTTTGCCTCTTCTCATATAGAGGCTATGGACTATGGGTTGGTCTTCAGTGGGCTGCTCGGGATTTATCTGTTATTGAGTGCTTATGCAGCTATCGGGCTTTTTATGTCTTCCTTGAGCCAGTATCAAGTCGTGGCTGCGATTGCTACTTTTGCGGTTTTTGCGTTATTGAAGTTTGTAGGTACCGTATGGCAGGAGTATGATCTGCTGCGAGAGGTGACGGGCTATCTGTCTATTTCAGGACGTACAGAATCGATGATCATGGGTTTGGTTACGACCAAAGAGGTCATTTACTATATCTTGATTACTGCTATGTTCCTAGCTTTTACTTTTTTGAAACTAAGAGGTGGCCGTGATTCTTCTACCTGGGCCAAATCTGCTGTTCGGTACAGCTTAGTCGTCGTATGTACCGTAGTGATCGGCTATATCAGTTCGATGCCTGGTTTTGTCGGGTATTGGGATACTACCCGTACGCAGTCAAGCACAATAAGTTCATTGGCCCAGAAAGAGCTAAAGGGGTTGGTCGATGGTCCTTTAACGGTGACCACCTATGCCAATTTGCTGGATCAGACTTTTTGGTTTGCAAGGCCCGAGTACCGAAAGAATGATATTGGCCGATGGGAGCCTTATGTTCGGTTCAAATCAGATATTAAGCTTAATTTTGTAAACTATTACGATAGCGTCCAGAATGACGCGCTATATAAGGAGAATGCAGGCAAGACACTCGATGAGATAGCAAAAAAACAGGCTAAAGCTTTTCAGTTGGATCTGTCATGGTTCAAGAAGCCCGAAGAGATTAGGCAAATGATTAATCTGAGGCCGGAGAAGAACAGACTGGTTATGGAGCTCGAGTACAAGGGAAAGAAAACCTTTCTACGTGTTTTTGATGATTTGAATGTTTGGCCTTCCGAGGTCGAAGTGGTAGCCGCAGTAAAGCGTCTAACCGAGCCTGTGCCACAGATTGCTTTTTTGCAGGGAGAGGACGAACGTAGTATCGATAAACCTGGCGATAAGCATTATAAATTTGCAACCAGCGAAGTTAATACCCGAGCAGCACTGGTCAATCAAGGCTTTGATGTGCTTACCCTATCGTTGAGCGATCAAGATATTCCAGAAGGGCTGACCGCACTAGTCATTGCCGATCCCAGAACCGAGTTTAGTCCTGTTGTGTTAGCAAAGATAGAACGGTATATCAAAGAAGGGGGCAATTTACTCCTGGCAGGCGAACCCGGCAAGCAGTCTGTCCTAAATCCTATTTTGAAACACTTGGGTGTACAGCTAATGGATGGGACTATTGTACAGGGAGATACCAATTTTTCGCCTGATGCGGTGAGTTCCTACGTTTCGTATTCGGGCGACGCGTTTGGTACCAAGATTGCGGGCCTACACCGTACTAAATCACCTATCAATACACCTGGTGTAGCAGGGTTGACATACCAAACAGATGGTAACTTTAAGGTTCAGACCTTATTGCAGACGGATGAAAACGTAACTTGGAATAAGACTGGTAAAGTTGTTTTAGATTCAGCAGATATTGTATATAATCCTGAAGGAGGAGATGTTAAAAGATCTTTGCCTACAGCAATCTATCTGACGAGACAGGTTGGTACGAGAGAGCAGCGTATTCTGGTCACTGGCGATGCCGATTTCTTAAGTAATGTGGAGCTGGCAAGAAAATTCCCTCAAACTGGGAATAGCAAATTCTTTCAGGGATTTTTGGGCTGGTTCAGTTATGGACAATTTCCAATTCAACCCACTTTCTCCAGTCCGACAGACAATATATTGCACATGAATAGCGATGATATCAAGTCGACGAAGCGCTTGATGTTATTCTTGGTGCCTTCTATATTGCTCTTGGCTGGGACTATACTACTCGTGAGACGTAAACGTAAATAAATTGGCTATGTACTTTACGACCGATCAGCAGACCCTTAATGACTTGTCGATATTCGGCAAGTCAGGCTCAAATTCTATCTTTAGTCTATTTAATCAGACTGAAACTCGAGGAGGGGCAGATAGACTCTCCGATATGTTCCGGTATCCCTTGGCCGATCATGAGGCCATTAATGAACGTAGTATTATTATAGCATACTGTGCAGACCATAGAATAACCCTACCTTTTAAGAAAGGACTATTTGATATCATTGATCAGTATCTAGAAAATACAGATGAGCGTTCGAGGTTATCCGAGAGAGAATCTACGGTTTCTGGAAAATTAAAAGAACTGATTGCCACCGATCCACATGTCAAACGTGTAGAAGATGGTATCATGGCAGTCCGTCAGTTCTTTGCAGATCTGGAGCATTTTGTTACAGACCTTTTTTCTGTAGCGGCAGCCGAGGAACAGGGGCGTACCTTCCTTATGGCAAGATCAGAATCCTTCCGGAGCCTACTTCAGGATGAAGATTTTGCAAACTTTCGAAGAGAAAAGTCCGGTAAGAGCTTGCCTTATCGTTCTATTGCCCTTTACGATTCCTTATTGCGTTTTAAAAAGCGGGACTTGATCCGCACTTGTTTAGCAGTGATATATGAGTTTGATGCCTATATCTCGGTGGCAAAAGTTGCACGGCAGCACAATTTTTGCCATCCCTATGCTATGCCCGTGGCTCAGGGTGAGGTCATATTGGAGGATGTCTATCATCCCTATGTAAAAGACGCTATTCGCAATTCTTTACGGATCGACCCACAGAGCAATATTATCTTCCTCACCGGAGCCAATATGGCCGGCAAATCTACATTAATGAAATCTTTGGGGATAGCCATGTACTTAGCGCATATGGGATTTCCGGTGCCGGCCAAAAATATGAGCTTCTCCGTTAGAGAAGGAATCTATACCAGTATCAATCTTCCTGATAATCTTGGGCAGGGCATGAGCCATTTTTACGCAGAGGTATTAAGGATCAAGAAAGTATCCCGAGAGCTTGGGCAGAATAAAAACCTGTTCATTATCATTGACGAACTCTTTCGCGGTACCAATGTCAAGGACGCTTACGAGGCGACCGTCGCCTTGACATCTGCCTTTGCAAGCAAGCCCAATTGTATGTTCATGATGTCTACCCACATTATGGAGGCCGGAGATACACTTCGAGGTATTTGCAGCAATATTAATTTTGTGTACCTACCTACAAAAATGGATGGTAATCAACCTGTATATACCTATCGGTTAGAACAAGGGATCACAGCCGATCGTCATGGTATGATCATCGTCCGCAACGAAGGTATATTAGATATATTGAACAAGAAAAACGTAAAAGACAAAGTATGAGTTTTATAGCCGATAAGCAGAGTCTTGATGATTTAAATCTAACGGGGAAATACAGACCCAATTCAATCTACAACCTGTTCAGTCAGGTCAAGACCACAGGAGGAGAGAAGCTCCTGGATGCGATGTTCAATAATCCGTTGACAGATCCTGACGCTATTAATAGACGTAGTGCTATTTTTGTTTTTTTTCAGCAGCATCCATTGGACTTCCCGTTCTGCAAAGATAAGATCGAAAGCGCTGAAAAATACCTTAATGATCGATCCGAAAGTAATAAAATACTATCGACGGTCAATCTTTTAAAACTGAACATAGTCCATATTGCGGTTCGTTCTGAGGAATATTTAGACATCATCAAAGGAGTACAGGCGACTTTAGTGCTACTTCAGGAGATGTCCTTATATTTAAAGAAATTAGGAGATTTTGCACAGCATCCCTATGCAGCCGACTTTAGTAGATTAAAACAGACCCTTAGTCGACCAGCTATAGTGCAGTTGCTATCAGCATCAGATTCTCCGAAAGAGGATGTACATATACCGTTTCTAAAATTGAATCATCTCCATTTCTTTTTTAGAGGTACACTGCGAGAAGAGTTGAACTATTTTTTCAAAGTACTGTATGAACTGGACGTATTTATTGCGGTATCCGATGTAGCCCGATCAAAAGGGATGTCCTATGCGACAGCATGGCCCGCTTCGGCTACTCGTTTTGATGCCGTGGATCTGCATCACCCCGCACTGGACAAAGCAGTTTCCAATTCCATTTCATTGACAAGAGATCAAAACGTGTTATTTCTTACCGGTGCGAATATGGCGGGCAAGTCTACTTGGATGAAGACCATAGGTACGAGTATGTACCTCGCTCATTTAGGTTTCCCAATCGCGGCCGATCGATGCGATTTCTCCGTTTTGGACGGGATCTATTCATCGATAAATGTTCCGGACAATCTTAATATGGGCTATAGCCATTTTTATGCAGAGGTGCTCCGTGTCAAAGAGGTCGCTTTACAGGTCAGTGCTGGCAAAAATCTATTGGTACTTTTTGATGAGTTATTTAAAGGGACCAATGTCAAAGATGCTTATGATGCTACACTTGCTGTATCTGAGGGATTTGCACAATACACCAATTGTCTATATGTGATCTCTACCCACATTATCGAAGTCGGTGATGATCTGCAGAAGACCTGTGGTAATATACAGTTTAAATACCTACCTACCATTATGGAAGGAGCTGTACCGAGATATACCTACCGCCTACAGGAGGGCATTACCAATGATAAGCAGGGCATGATGATCATAAAAAATGAACGAATATTGGAGATTATCGAAGGAGCGATAGTTTAACCAAAAAAATCCCTGAAGCGGGGAGCTTCAGGGATTTTTAACTAACCAATTATTAACCTAAATTATGAATATTAGTATAACGGCAATATCTATGCCGATAGTATTGCTAATCTCCATGTTAACGAGAATTTAATAAAGGCACGAACAGAGAGCTCGATCTAGTGGAGATTTGTAATTGACGTATCTCTTCTACTGAACTAAAACCAAAACAAACAAGAAAGACTATTCCTTAATTTTTTTAAGGTAAGGCTGATCTTTTTTTCAACAGTTTTGACGGATATACTTTTTTGTTGCGCAATGTCAGTATAACGCAATCCCTCATCTCTATTCAGTAAAAAAATCTCCTGATAGTCAAGGGGTAAGCTTTTTAGGGTCGAATCAATCCTAGATTGTAGCTCTTTAAGTTCTATTTGTTCAATGGTACTATTTTCTAAAGCTAAAAGTTCGATTTTTGCTAAGACAGCATTTTGATATTTAATACTGTTTGCCTGCTGTCTTAAGTAGCTTATACAGGCATTTTTTGTCACGGTAAACACTAGGTTTTTAGTTTCGCTACTATCATTGATTTCCGAAATACGACTCCAGATTTTTACAAATACATCTTGCACGATGTCCTCTGCAAGATCGCTGTCTTTGAGATAGCTACGGGCAAAAGAAACGAGAGCTGTTCGATACTCGTCGAACAGCCTATTGAATAGCAATAGCTCTTTGTTAACTACAGCACTACTTTTCATCGTATCTTTTCCCTCGTCGTCCTACTTCTATAGCACTTATTTTTTCAGATCATTCATTAGTACTTTCATGGACTCGGCCCAAACGATTGCTTGGTCACTTCCCGATTTCTTAATCAGATCATAATTTAATTCCAGTGCCTGAAGGTATTTTGTCTTTAAGTTTTTATCGGGACATTCGCTTTGCAAGCGTGCTCCCCAATTCCAAGTTAGCATAGGGCTGGCATTGCCTTTCTCTTTCTGCATGTAATCTATTGCAAAATTTACATAGCTATTCCAGTCAGCAGTAAGATACAAATTTTCCATCATAGATGTGGTCTTTACGTACTCAATTTGCGCTATACCACTTTCGGATAAGCGCTTTAAGAACTGGTCATAACCATCTTTATCTAGTTTTTTAACACCAGCATCTTCCTTTACGTAAGACAAACCCTTTATCAACCATACTTTGCCAACATATTGGTCAAAAGCAGATTGGCCGGCGTTTTTTTCAAAAAGCTGCTTATTGGCAAATATCTTTTTTGTTAGATCGGAATCCAGATCCCGTACAAATTCATTAATCAAGAAGAATGTTTTTCGGTCCGCAAGCTCATTTAAGGATAACGTAGCTAAATATTCTGATGCCAGGCCAGAAGCTCTTTCTCCTTCATTGGCATTAGCCAACATAGTAATGTATTCGTTCATAAATGCAGGCGAGCGCTCACCATTTTTATATCTGGTATGGAATGAACCTAAGCCTGTCGTAGCTAACACACCTTTATTAAGTTCTTCTAAAAAACTAGATACTTTCATGTACCCCACGAACTTATGGATGAGCTCCCCATTTTTGTCAATCAATAAGTGCGTTGGGAATGCGGTAGTAATATATTTGTCCCGGTAAGCGTTGGATAGTGCACTATCAATATCACATTCAAAATATATGCTGATGAAGTGCTTATTTAAATACTCTACTACGGCAGGATCAGGGAATACATCCTTCTTCATCATCTTGCAGGGTTGACACCAGGTGGCACTCATATCCACATAAATGGATTTGTTCATAGCTTTAGCTTTCTGGACCGCATCCGAGAGGCTTAGCTTTTCAAATTGTACAGCGCTACCGTCGCTACTTCCCGATGTGGCCGCAGCACTGCTTGAAGAAGATCCCAAGCTGGCAGTACTTGCTGTCGCCGGAACGCTCGACGTACTGCCACTCATAGCTACTGTGGCGGTAGAACCTGCGGTGCTGCTACTACTGGTGCCCGTTACCATATTGCTTGGTGTTTCCGACAGCCCAGCTGTTGCTGCTTCCCCTTTACTGTCCAACGCTTTCTGCCCCAGACTGATGAACTGATCTGCGTCTCTGTAGCCTTGGTGAAGCGTATTCAAACTCCCATCAGAGTTGATGTAAAGTAAACCAGGGAAGCCAAATACTTTAAATTTTTCAATCAACTTGTACGGGTCATTTGCACGGTCTAGTTTCAGACAGATAAAGTTATTATTGTAGAAATCTGCAACTCTATCCAATGTAAATACATCTTCTTCCATACGTTTGCAGGGGCCACAACCTATGAAGTAGGAGTCTATGAAAATCGGTTTTCCTGTTTGTTTTGAGAGCTTTAAGGCTTCATTATAGTCCATGTTCATGAATTTGATAGATCTCGTGTTGGTCTTCTTGACCAAGTTTTCCTGGATCGCCTTGTCCAATACCTGGCTAAACTGTTGTCTACCTACAGCCATCTCATCCCAATACCCGTTGCCGAGTATGCTACCATTAGCATTTAGAAATACCATTACGGGATAAGACAGATTCGTAATGTATTCTGCGTAATCGATCTGGTTGTCCACATTAAGCATGTCGATTCGGATCGGAATAAAGTTTTGTAACAGCTTATCTGATAGCGCTTTTTCAGACAATACTTTACTGATGTTAGCATCATCTATTCGTCCTGAAGTAACATCGATCAAAACACCCTTATTTTCTTTTTTGGCTTTGATCAGTGCATCCTTGATACGGATAGTTTCGAATTTTAGCTGTCCGAAAATATAAAATGGCAATATCAGTAGAAGAAGTGATAGTATTCTTTTCATTTTGAGTAGGTTATTTTTTAAATATTAAATCTATTATCTTGTTGAATCCCGTAAACGTTTTCTTGGATGCCCCCTTTAATTGACCACTTAGTGGGTTAAATTCATATTGCTGTAAAGTTCCGGCCTGCCCCTGGTTGTAGATTACATAGAGTATTGCATTGTCATATGCCGGGTTACTGGAGTCCTTTAAGATTTTTAATGCTGAAATTTGCGCATCGCCAGGGATATCGTTTACTATTGGCGTAATTGTTTGCTGCTCGTAGTTTAACAAATATACCTTGTTTCCGGTTGCGAAAAACGCAAATGAACCACGTTCTGATATGGCCCATAGACTATTATCCTGCGCGGTATTACTCATCGCAGACAGGTCAATATGGTGCGAGCAAATGGATGCCATAGGGTCGGTGATGTCAAAACGGATAAAATGTATTTTTCCATCATTGTCCTTCATAACCGAACCGATAGAGAAATCCTTGCCCTTTTCCATATAAAGCAATTGCATCATCGTATTGGAGATATCGATATCGTCACCTCCCAACGGGCCTTGGGTAGGGAAGAAGGACATTAGATAATTAAAGTTATCATATTCGAATCGTTGTAACGTCTGGTTGAAAACGATATTACTATACATCCGGAATGTTTGCATATCGGTAGGGATAGTCATCATATAAGGGCTGTAGAACATTCCATTTTCACTCAACTGTATAAATTTGGGCGTCGATGGCCCCGTCATATAGTCTATGTTATATACTTCACCATTTTGGATCAAATATTCGAGTTTGTTGCTCCCCATCATGTGCCCCAACGGGTTAAAATTACCCTCCAATGGAAAGGCAAATACGGACTCCTTGTTAGCGTGTTCCCATATGTGCGTCCTGTAGTTAATCTGGTTCCAGTCCTGTTGCGAAATAGCGAAAATCTGGTCATCGTAATTTGCATCCCCGGTCTGCCGTATCCATAAATGAGAGGGATTTTTGATCGGGTGGCTTGCATTTATACTGGAATATATTGCATGACGCACACCCATACGATCTTCGGGAAGCCCTAAGTTCATTTCGCTGGTCCGAAGCATGCTGTAATCTCCCGTTCCGTTGCCGTCTACCTGATATACCAATAGACCGTTGATGGATTCGACGATAATATTGAACTCAGTAAAATAAGCGTCATTATTGTTGCTGTTTATCAGTTTGCGAAATAGCTTATATTTTCCAGGTCCTTTGCCGAATTTTTGATCTAGATTTTTTGTCGTACCGATTTGTTGTGCCGCTTCCGGTGTGCTTCCAGGTTTCAATACAGGATCTACCTCATAGATCATCCACTGATATGTCGGTGTGATTCCATTGATCTGATCTTCCTCAAATTCAATTTTGAGGTTATCATTGGTATTCAGTAGAAGGTTAGCAGACTGTTCGGCTGTTAGCTTTTTATCGTTAACATAGATACTGTAGCTTTTTATGGCTAGATCAGGTACAGCGATCTCGCTGTAGTTGCCACGGTCTTTAACACAGCCGAACAGTACGAGACAGGTTAAAGTATATATGATATGTGTTTGTATTAGTTTCATATTTATATCATTATTTCTGCTGATTAGTCAAATGGGTCAAACCGAAAATCCAATGGTGGCTCTCCATACTTTCTATCATATTTGTCGGGGTTAATATTGTAGTCTTCAATTTTCCTGTTGAGGTATTTGGCGGTATTGTTCAAATCGCTGTATGCTACATCGTTTAGGTCGTAATAGCCCATTATATCATAGAAAAACTGGTATTTTAAGGGCCGACAACTACCTAATACATATTGAGCCAGGGAGTTGTTTACCCATTCGGTGGGTATCCCGTCTGTGATATTGATGCGAGCACCAGGGCCGACTGGCACGTCAAAGGTATCGTCTGTGACTAGGTGCAGTGTGATGTGTTTTTGTGCGTCCATTAAATCTGGCGTACGTAATATCTTACAAGGTAAGAGCACATAATGTGCACCAGCAGGTAATACAATGTTGGAGTCAAAGATGTAGTTCTTACCCAATGTAGCATCACCGCCCAGTTTTATTTTGATCGGCCTGTCGTTGTTTGTGGGTAATCCCTGTAAACGGATCATAAAGTTTGTCGTGATCTCCTGTAGCTCAGAAAAGCCGAAGGCGATGTTTTTAACAGAATCCAAGTCCTCTTCTATAACGCTGTTATTTTCCATTTTCACGCCAACAAACAGGGCAGGTTTGCCATTGAACAGCTTGATTTCGTCCTCTTTACAAGACAATAGTGACAATAGTGACAATAGCACTATAAACACTATATAAAAAAATCGATGCGTAATCATAATAGGTCAGTTTATAAGGTTAATTCTTCGGTCTAGGTCTGCCGCCAAAATTGATTTCATCTTCGGGCATTGGTATTATATAGCTAAAGGGCATAGTCCAGCCACCTGCATTGACGGCATTATGCCGCTTATAATAGAAAAACAGCTGTCCTTCACCGAAAAACTCTTTCTTGTACTCTTTGTACAGTTCCTCTTCCAGTCTGCTTTCGTCCAGTCCCGATAAGAGGACAGGGATGTTTCGGGCAGCCCTGAGCGTATTAAGGTATATCGTAGCTTCTGAGATATTAGTGGTCGACTCCGCCGCGATGTAGTACATTTCTGAAATACGCAACATCGGCATTCTGTACGAAAACTTTTTAGTCGGGTCTACTTGCCAGAATTTGGAAGGAACAAACTGTACTGTACCATCCGTTTCAAAATATTCTTGACGATAGTCTGGGTAGCCTTCATAGATATCCATTAAAGTCTCTCGTGGGAGTAATGCCAATCCATTTTGCACAGCACTGACATAGCCTGTTGTGAACGATTGCAATGCGCGGATATTGAGGCTAAAAAGATGTTCTGTAGAGAATGTTCTATCGCGCTTGGTGCGATCGGTATTGGTTGCATCCAGCATGCTGACAAATGGAAATAACCCCTTGTTGTTTTGTGCATCGATAACCTCTTTGGCACATCTGTACGCGTCGGCTTTCTTGTTGTCGCCCCAATACAAATAGGCGCGAGCCATCAGGCCTTTTACTGCATAATAGTTGAGGTGATAATGGCGGTTTTTGAAATAGATGTCTGTAGTAGGTTTCCCGGTTAGAATAGGGTCTTCTTTAAGCAGATCAGAAGCCATATTCAGGTCATCGATTACTCTTTTCATAAATTCTTCTGTCGTTAGCGATGCTGAGGTGTTCTTGCTAAACTGATCTACATAAGGTATCCATGCCTTTTGCTCATTGTTTTCTAGCTGATGGGGCGCATAGAGGCGGAGCAGGTCAAAATGTAGAAATGCGCGCAGTGCTAAGGACTCGCCCTTTATGAGATCGTGACTCATGTCTGATGCAAAGAGTTTGTTGTTTTGGTCGATAAAGGCAAGAATGTCATTTACGTTAGCGATTGCATTATACTGTTTCCGCCATATGGCATCGCTTAGCTGAAGGCTATTTGTAGATTTGAAATCAAAATATTGGGTAAAGAAATAGGGACTCGACTCATGTAGCGAACCATATTGCTGAGCGATGACATCGGCAAAGCCATAGGTGAGTTCACGACCGTACAATTCGGCCTCCGACATGAGGGTATACACACCTGTTAATGCTTCCTGAAAACCCCTTTCACTAGAAAATAGCTGAGTAGCCTCAGTTTCATTTTCCGGTAATACATTCAACCACTTTTCGCAGGCATTGATAAAAGGAAATACGACTAGGATTAAAAGTTGTACTCCTATAAACCTGATAGTTTTTATTCTTTTCATAATGGTGTGTTTTTTAGAAAGTAGCTTGAATGGAACCTATTATTGACTTGGCATAAGGATAGCTGATACCACGCTCGGCCCTTACCGTGGAGAATCTAAACAGATCGTTCATCGCTAACGATACGCGCAGTCTTTCTACGTATTTTCCATGCTTTATAAATCCTATATTTCTGAAATCGTACCCTACATTGAGCGTCGATATTTTTAACTCATTGTTGTCCTGTACAAATCGGGATGTAGGCATAGTCGGGCTTGCACTGCGTGACAAACGCTTGTATTTAGCAGGCATGCCAGGTGTCTCAGGGTTCCAGCGTTCAGAAAGTACGCGTTGGTCTACGTTGTACTGCAGGTCTGCATTTTCCACCTGATTGATCAGCGTTTGGTTATAATATTGCCCACCTATCCGGTAGCTAAGATTTGTTGATAGCGAGAAGCCTTTGTAATCAAAATTAATGCCCACGGTACCTTGTGCCTTTGCCAGATCGTCTCCCAGGACGACTTTATCTTCGGTGTCCCATTCATAGGTCCTGCTACCATCTTTTTTGACAAATACTTCCATACCATTATATGGATCGATTCCGAGTGAGCGTACACCCCATATAGCGCTTAAGGATTCGCCCTCGGCATACTCGACACGTGGGCGGCTTTTCCATCGGTTTTCAGGGTTGGGATCAATGTCCGATTGCGCTTTGTCGGTAGCATCATTTATGGCCGATAAAGCATCTCCGATTTCCAATAGCTTGTTTTTGTTGTGCGCCAGGTTTCCGAATACGGACAGTCGCAGATCTTTCTCAGGATTGGAAAGCAACATCAGGTTCGCACGCAGTTCGATACCTTTGTTTTCTGATTTCCCAAGGTTCTCCGTATAGCTGTCAAATCCGGCAGAAGGCACGACTTTTATAGGAGTCAACAGATCGGTGGTGGTCTTATTATACAGGTCTATAGATAGATCCAGTCTTTTGAATAAGGATAAATCCATACCTATATTTTTGTCCAAGGTCTGTTGCCATTTGAGCTGCGGATTGCTCAATGCGAGCAGATATGCGCCTATTACATCATCGTATACGCGATCGTTGAAATACGAATAGGTGGCCATAGCTAGATAGGACTCAAAGTTTTGCGAGCCCGTAAAGCCATACGATCCACGGATCTTGAGGAGGTTGATGGCCTGATTGTTTTTTAGAAAAGCTTCCTGGTGTACATTCCAGCCAGCGCCTACAGACCAAAAATGTCCCCAACGGTTATCTTTTCCAAATAGGGAAGAGGCACTAGCCCTGTAATTGGCATCTATTAAATACCTCGAGTCAAAGGAATAATTCGCAGAACCGACAACGCCCATTTCGCGGGCTTTCGAATCCTTGCCAAATGGCTTATCGTTTTCCATGTATTGCCTTGCTTGTGCTATGGAAGTCGCATTGTCTGCAAATCCCTGTCCCTTGTAGCTTTCGGTTTTATTGATATTCTCGGAGATGGAATATTGACTGTTTAGAAACAGTAGGTGCTTACCCATGGTTTTGGAATAGCTAAGTCCGATATCCGAAGCCAGATTAAAACGATCGTCATGTGATCGGGTATATTCGCCACGTTTGTAATACGCGTCATTTGCCGCATCAGGGCCTACCGCCCGGAAGTTGAGTCTTGAATTGGGGTCTAGTGTGCTGTAATTCGACGGATAGAATAAGTCGCCATTACTCTGTCTTTTGGTAATACCCAACCGACCTGTAAAGCGAAACCCTTTAGGTAGTGTCCATTCCACATAAAAGTTGTTCGTAACATCGAGATAACGTTGCTCATTGCGGTAGTTTGTCTGCGCATTGAGCATAGGATTATAGATACCAAAATCTATGTCTGGTAGCCCGTCGCCATTGATATCTGTTGCGTGGTATCTGTTATAAACACCTAAGATAGGGACAAGATTCCCTCGTTCATCCCTGACTTTCCAGTAAGGGTTCATTTTAGCATAATCTTCAAAAGAGCCGTAGGGAGACTCTTTTCCAATATTAGATAGAATGGAGAGTTGGTCCCTGAAGATGATGTTTTTGAGCCGATATTGAAAACTAAAGCCGCCTTCAATACTGCGGCGGTTAGAGCCCTTCATGACACCTTCCACATTGTTGTATCCTGCGTTTATGCTGTATAAGATGTTATCATCACCACCTTCCAAGGAAATGGAGTGTTTGTTTCCAACACCTACACGGGTGGGTTGAGCGAGCCAGTCCGTGTTTACGCCTTTTAGAATATCTTGATGTATCGCGTGATATTTTTGGTCGAGCAACAGTTGTTGATCGGGGTAGGGTGAGCTATACATACCGGCACGTCGTTCTACCTCTAGCTTTTCGCTGGCATTGGTAAGGCGGTAATCACTCAGTACAGGTGCCTGTATATTTAAGTCCGCTTTATAGCTGACACGTAGTTTTCCCGATACCGGCTTCTTTGTCTCGATAACCACCACGCCATTTGCACCTTTTGAACCGTATATTGCTTTTGCCGTAGCGTCTTTCAACAAGGTCATAGTCGCTATTCGATTCATATCCATATCGAAAACACGCTCTATAGACTGTTCGAATCCGTCTATGATAAATAACGGTTGATTGGGACTGGCCGTATAGCGGGACTTCATGTCCGAAAAGGAGGATGCACCTCGCAGCTGGATATCCGGGAGTGCATTAGGGTTAGACCCCAGATTATCATTAACCAACAGTTGAAAAGAGGGATCTAACCGCGATATCGCTTCCATAATATTAAGCGTACCCGTCCGTTGTATGTCTTCTGCCTTTATGGTGTTTACAGCTCCCGTATAGGTACTCTGTTTACGGGTAAACATCCCGGTTACTACGGCATCTTCTATGTTGGTGGACAATGGGGTCATAGGTACAGATAGGGAAGATTGACTGGCAACAGGGACATGTACCGTTGTATATCCCACGTAAGAAATCGATACCGTACTCGTTGTCATCTCCACAGGTATCTCAAAGTTACCGTCCCGACCAGTGATTACTTTGACATTGCTGGATGGTATAGAGATCGTGGCACCGATTAACGGCTGCTGGCTGGTGGCATCAATGACCTGTCCAGTCACACGACGTGTACCAGGGGTGGAGCTCGTTGGCTCCGCAACGCCTGTTTTTTTAGGATCGACAAAGATAGAGAGAATACCTTTATCGATATTGTACGCGAGTCCCAGCGGTTTTATGGTCTCATCCAGGACTTGCCGTATGGTCTTATTATCCGCACGATAGGTTATTTTTTGCTTTTGATTGAGATCGGAACTGGTAAATACCAGCTCATAATTGCTGAGTTTGCCGACCTCTTTAATAAATTCCTTGACCGATAAGTTTTTGACATTGATGCTTATCTGCTCCTGTTGAAATGACCATCCACTGTATGGCCATACCAGTAAGGTTAGGAGTAATAAATAAGCCCAAATTGGATTTGTATAATTGATTGGTTTTTTCATAATTCGTTGGACAATAGATTATCTATTTCATTGCTGCACTGACTTTAATGGTGTTGTTGGTAGTATTGAATTTGATGCGGTTAGTTTGTGCCAAAGCATCGAGAATATCGTTGATATTCCGGTTTCTTTTCATTTTTATATAAATAGGAATGGACTTAAGTTCCGCCGATTCGTAGTGAAAAGAGACGTGATACCATTTTTCCAGTTCTTCAAGGACAGATTGTAGAGGTCTGTCGTCAAAGAGGAATAGGTTACTCTTCCAGGCCAGGACCTCTTCTGCATTGAATGAAGAAACTTTCATGTTTTCATCGCTATGGATGGTAGTCTGTTGGCCCGGTGAAAGTGTTAGATTGTCAGCACCCCGAGATACATTCACTTTACCCTCGATTAGGGATATAAGATCCCTCGTAGCGATGGGGTAACTCTGGATATTGAATTGTGTGCCAAGTACAGTAACCGTACCCCGCTGAGTTTCCACAACAAAAGGTTGGGTCGGGTTTTTCGTGACGTCAAAATAACCTTCACCTATGAGTTTTACTTCTCGTTTATCTTTCGCAAAATGGGAAGGGAAAATAAATTTACTCTCCGCGTTTAAGGTTACCTGAGTACCATCCGCCAATTCAAATTGGTAGTTCATACCCTTTGGAACCATGAGTGTGTAGGTCTCTGGTTGGTCCATAGCTGTATTTGTAGACTTATCGAAGAGCGCTGCTATTTCGGAATGGCCATTTTCATTCGAAAGGCTAAGGGTATCAGTTTGACTGGTTTTTTTATTTTCGGACACCAGCAAGATTTTATCCTCAGTCTTTGGTGTGCTTGCCAATTGATCGGTTTGGTTAGCGTTTTTCCATAGGCTGATACCCATAAAGGCCAGTAGGATCATAGCAGCGGCTACGCTACTGATCCTAATTATCAAGTGTCTATTAGGTTTACGATGCATGCTCGCATCTGCAAGACCAACTATATCCTGTAGTGTGGCCAGATCTCTTAGTTTGACGTATAGCTTCCGGTTCACTTCAGATTCTTGAATCCAATTATAGAGCCGGGTAGCTTCATCTTCATTAAGTTTGCCACCTATGGATTTTTGAATCAAATCCTTTAGTTCAGTATTTTCCAAAACGGTTTATTTTAAAATTAGTCAGTAACAGTATGTGCTGTTCATAGGTAATACGCATAAGCGAGGCAATACCCTACGGAAAATTGTAATAAATATTTTTTAATATTTAAGAATGCCTGTTATAGATCTATATAATGCTGGAGTTTAATGTGATGACAGTACTCTCGAAATCAATTTGGAAGTTCTTTTTTTTGCTTGTTTTTAAGGAAGGTACGAACAAAAAACTCGCACTAGGGGATGATCTGGTCAGGATGTTCTAATCTTAGAAAAGGATTTTATCGACATATTTTACGCTTTGCTTAGCAACTAAATCTTTGAATGATTCGCGGTTGATAACTGATAAAATATGACTAAAAACTTTTACATTTACTACAAAAGTATTTTAAGATTCAGCAATACTAAATATAACGGTTTTTATTATATCAAAAAAAACATCATTTTTAAGAAATAATTTTTATTGATTAATACATTAACAAATTATTAAATTGCGGATAAAGATTGTACCAAGGACCAAGACCTATGCTTTTTAAACCGTTATTAGAAAAAGATAAATTCAAAATAGCATATGAACGCGATGAGCGTGTTTTTGAGGCCTACTTCATAGCTAATTATGAAGTTCTGGAGGCTTATGCTGTTTTTTTTCTAAAAGATACGCGGCAATCAGAAGATGTAGCCTCCGAGGTAATGTGGCGGTTATGGCAGCTGGAGCACAAGTTGTGCGATATTATCTCTGTAGAACAGTATCTGCTCCGAGCTGTGAAAAATAGATGCTTGAACATTTTGAGAACGCGTAAAATGGTTTATGTAGATTATCAAGAGTTCGATGAAGAGTTGATTGAGCCCCTAGATCCAGAGCAATTGGCAATCACCAAAGAGCGTCTTTATGACCTCGAATTTGCTATTTCTAATCTTCCCGAAAAAACAAGAGAGGCATTTAGCCTCGTCAAACAAGAAGATTACAGCTATAAAGAAGCGGCAGAGATTATGAAAGTGTCCATAAAAACCATTGATAATCACATTCAAAATGCCATTAAAAGGCTGTATGCAAGCCTGAAAGAAAAAAAATAAATTTTATATAGGGAGTTTTTCTCTTAGATGTGTCTATTAGATTGTAGCACAATTATAAAATGACGAATCCAATTGATCAACAGTATTTAGATTTACTCAATAAATATTTTCAGGGCAATATTTCTCCGGAAGAGAACGATACTCTCGAAAAACTTATTAGAGAAGACAATGATCGTGAGTTGTTGTTTCATTATTTGAAGAACACTCCTTTGGAACGTTATAAATCGCCTCAGGAAATAAAGCAAATCTATGATCGTTCGAAGACGATTTTTCAGGACTACGCTATCGACGACACTTCCAAACCACTAGGCATCATAAAAATCAAAAAGCATCTTTATATGGTTGCTGCCGTTGCCGTATTTTTCCTTATAGGTGCTTGGTTGTTTTCGAGCTATTTAAATGGAAGGTCAGAACAATGGGATTTAATACAGACCACAAAAGGAGAACGCCGCTTTTTTAAACTGGGAGATGGTAGTGAGGGATGGTTGAATAGTGAAAGCTGTCTAAAAGTAAAAAAAGGCTATGGCGTAGCCCATAGACAAATGGAGTTAACGGGTGAAGCATATTTCATCGTGACTAAGAATCAACAACTCCCTTTCATCGTAAAGACTAATAATACAGAGGTAAAAGTTTTAGGTACGGTTTTCAATTTAAAGTCATATCCTGAGGATCAGTCTACTGTTGCTACATTAGTAGAAGGTAAGATTATGTTGCGATCTGAAGGTCAAGGAACGTCGAAGGATTATATACTCGCGCCAGGTGATATAGTTAAGGTTTCTGAAACCAGCACCGAGTTGTTGCAACACCATAAAACGCTGAAAGATAAGAACTCGAAACCGATATTAGAGGCCAATAGCGGAGCGATTCAGCCACAGCTCCACAATGATGATGGCCTAGAACTTCTGTGGATAAAGAATAAATTAGTGTTTAATGGAGACCGACTCACGGAAATGACAAAAAAAATGGAACGTTGGTACAATAAGACAATTATAATCCAGACCAAATCGTTGGGAGATCGTTCATTTACCGGCGTATTCGAAGAAGATCGCTGTGAGCAGGTACTGGATTTATTGAAAGCAACGGGAGTACCAATAGATTATGAGGTTAAAAACGATACTTTGTATATCAAATAGATTATTTTTTACTAAATAAAAAACATTATGACATAATAAATTATACAAAAAAAGGTACACCTTAAAGTTTAAGATGTACCACACAAATTAACAATGAGCACGGTACCCTAGGAAAGTTAAGTGCTCCAATAATTAACTTTGAATGCTAAAATTATGAAAAAAAATCCACATGCTGGAAGACATGTGCTATTTCCATGCTTTTTTAAGTGGCTAATAATGGTCAAACTAATTGCTACCCTAATTATTGCTTTTGCTGCGACAACAATGGCGTCCGAATCTATCGCACAAGGCACTGTGACATTTCGGTTCCGAGATGTTAAGCTCAAAAACCTATTGAACTCCATAGAGGAACAGACCGGAATATCATTCATATACAACGATGACCAGCTAGAAGGAGTTCGAGTTAGTTCTATCGATGTATCAAATAAAGAGTGGACAAAGGTATTGATACCGATATTGAAAACAGAATTGTTCCAGGCCGACTTTATCGGAAAGAACAGAGTCTTGATTAGGAAAATACCCTTAGATCAAGAAAAAATAGCCTTTGGAACGATTACAGATAAAGATGGAAAGGCACTTGCGGGTGTATCAATACGTCAGAAAAATTCCAAAAATAGCACGCAATCCAATAGCGACGGACAGTTTTCTTTAGTGGTAGATGATGAATCCGCCATTATTCAGTTCACCTTCGTGGGGTTTCTGCCAGAGGAGGTCGGATACCAAAAAGCATCTATGAATATTGTTCTTGTCGAAGACTTGGCCCAACTCGAAGAGGTTATGGTTGTAGGGTATGGCACACAGAAAAAGGCCACGTTAACAGGTTCGGTCAGTCAAATTTCAGGTACAGATTTAAAAAAATCTGTTGCTCCCAACCTTTCAAATTCATTGGTGGGGCGCCTACCAGGTGTCATTGCCAACAATCGATCTGGAGAACCTGGTAATGATTATTCCGAAATATTTATCCGGGGCAAAGGCTCGCTAGGCAATAATAGCCCTTTATATGTTATAGACGGTGTCGCTAATCGAGGAGGCATAGAGCGGTTGAACCCGAGCGATATAGAAAGCGTTACAGTATTGAAAGACGCATCTGCAGCAATATATGGGGCACAGGCCGCGAATGGTGTAATTTTGATCACTACCAAGCGAGGTGGCAGTAGCAAGCCTGTCATCACTTACGAGGGCAATTATGGTCTCTCCGAGCATACAAGAACTCCCAATTTAATGGATGGGTATCAATTTATGGTATACGATGATGAGATCAATGCGCATTTCGGTCGGACCCAAAAATACAAAGACATCAAGAACGGTTATCTCGATGGAACTATAGACCCATTATTGTATGCAGATACTGATTGGATGAAATCCATTTTTAGAAGATCTCCTCAGACCCAGCATTCCTTATCATTGCGAGGTGGAGATGAAAAGGTGAAGTACTATTTATCTGGCGGACTTCTGTATCAGGAGCCAGGATTCAGAAATACCAATTTAAACTTTAAAACTGCGCAGTTTAGAGCAAATATCGATGCCAAGATAAACAATAACTTATCTGTACTGGCAGAGGTCGCCAATCGGCAAGAAAACAGACATAACTCCAATTATACGATGGGCACCTTCTTTTGGGAAGCCTTCCATGCGTACCCTTTTTTGCACGATTATTATCCTAATGGTTTACCCGGTCCAGGCATTTCATGGGGAAATAACCTTGTGATTCTGGCAGGTGGAAAGACGGGTTATCAGAAGATCAAGGATAATTTTCTGAATACTAAAGTTGGGTTTGACTTAAAGGCCCCTTGGATTGTAGATGGCCTGTTTTTTTCAGGTTACGCCGCTTTCGATACACAGGCCCGCAATGAAAAAAAACTGAATGATATGTGGGACGCTTATCGGTATAACCCATCGACAAAAGAGTACGATAATATCAGAGAAACTACCGGTGAGGCCAATATCAATTTAAGTCAACGTAATGATGATATACAAACAAGTACATATCACTTTAAGTTGGGGTATGAAAAGGAAATAGGGAACCACCATATTAATGCATTTGTAGCCTATGAGCAGAGTAAGACTGAGGGGGATTGGTTTTCGGCATACCGGCGAGACTTCCTGAGCAACGCTGTAGCTTATATGTTTGCAGGTAGTGATAATCAAAAAAACAACGACGGAAAAGCGACGATCTCTGCTCGTCAGAATTATTTTGGAAGATTTGGCTACGGTTATAAGGAAAAATACCTTGTAGATTTTACCTTGCGTAGAGATGGATCCCAAAACTTCGTACGTGATGCACGTTGGGGATGGTTTCCGGGGGTATCTGCAGCATGGCGTATTTCACAGGAAGAGTTTTTCAAGAATAGCGTTCCCGTTATTAATGAATTTAAAGTAAAAGCATCTTGGGGAAAACTGGGCAATGATCGTGTAGACCCATTTCAATACGTCAGCACATTCAATCTCAATGAAGGAGCATTATTTGGAATCGACCCAAAGCGTGAAAAAGGATTTACTGTTGGTCGTTTGGCCAATCCTAATATCACTTGGGAAAAAGTCGATACCAAAAACATTGGATTCGAATCCGTATTGTTAAATCATTCTTTAAGTTTCGATTTTCAATATTTTTATTCAATGCGAACCGATATTTTAACGCAAAAGCAAGCATCGGTGCCAAGATATACAGGTTTGACACTGCCCGATCAAAACATAGGCGAGATTTCTAATAGAGGTATCGAGTCTAGTCTATTATATAGAGGTAAGAGCAGCAGTTTTAATTATTTTGTAGGTGGTAACTTTACCTTTGTCCGGAATAAAATTCACTTTTTTGATGAGGCCGAAAATACCCCTGAATGGCAGCGACGTACAGGTCATAGCATTGATTCGTGGTTAGTTTATAAGGCCGATGGCATTTATCAGAATCAGGCCGAAATTGATGCGGGACCACATTTTCTAAACACATCGCCTGGCGACATCCGTTATGTTGATATCGATGGTAGTGGCAGCATAACCAGCAATGATATGATTCGCATACACTCTAGCCCTATTCCAGAGATTATATATGGTATAAATATGGGCGGGACATGGAAAAATGTTGAACTTAATGTATTGTGGCAGGGACAGGGTAGGGCGCAGCAGATGATTCGTCCAGGTAGCTATAACAGACATACAACCTATTTCGACAACCGCTGGATCTCGGCCGAAGAAACACCAGATGCCAAATATCCGAGAGCATTTGACAGGGACGATACTTTTAATTCCCAGAATTCCACATTCTGGTTAAAGGACGCATCGTTTATCCGTTTGAAAAATGTAGAATTAGCATACAACTTCTCACCACAGTTTTTAGAGCGTCTGAAAATGCAGAATTTCCGCATATTTTTAAGTGGTTTTAACTTGTTTTCCATTGATCATATTAAGATACAAGATCCCGAAGGGACCAGTGCCGGAGGAATGTATTATCCACAGCAGCGTATTTATAGCGCAGGGATCAATGTTAGTTTTTAATTTAAAAGTTTAGCCATGAACAAAAACATAGTAAAATATATAGGCGTATTGTTATTAAGTAGTATGATGTCTTGTGCAGATTTTTTAGATGTCAAACCACTAGATTCATTTACCGGAGACGCTGTTTTTTCAGATTTAAAGTTGACTCAAACCTATGTTAACAAGAGGTATACCGAGTTGAGAGACGGATTTGGGAATTTTGGATTACGATACATATCAGACGAGGCATATCATAATTTCAATTCAGGCAATCCCTACCTGTATAATCGGGGCGAGGTTACCCCAGATCAGATGGGGGACCACAGTACTTGGAATGCCTATTATGAAGCCATAAAGAACTGTAACATATTTTTTGATAATATAGACCTGCTGAAGGCAGACCAACAAAAAAAAGATCAGTTAATTGGCGAAGTCACATTTTTGAGAGCCTTCTTTTATGCAGATCTTATCGCACGATTCGGTGGAGTTCCTCTAGTTGTCAAAACTTTTAACCTAGATGACGATATGAAGATACCGCGCAACACCTACCAGCAATGTGTAGAGTTTGTTGTTTCAGAGCTTGATAAAGCGGCATCTTTATTACCTGTTGTATACAGCAGTGCGGAGCATGGTAGAGCTACCAAAGGCGCTGCATTAGCGTTAAAATCGAGGGTGTTATTGTATGCTGCCAGCCCCTATTGGAATACGTCCAATGATCAGTCTAAATGGAAAGCTGCCGCTGATGCAGCGAAGGCTGTTATCGATCTTCAACACAATGGAGCTACAGTTTATAGGTTACATTCCGATTATAAAGAATTGTTTTTGGGTAATACTAGTCCCGAGATTATCTTTATGAAGCAATTTAATACAGAGTTTGGACATTCTTTTGACTGGACCGATTCGCCAAATGGTTTTACCGGCTGGTCCAGAACCTGTGTACTTCAGGACATGGTGGATGCCTATGAGATGGCAGACGGAAGCATGCCAAAGTCTCAAGATTATGTAGATGGTGTTCCTTGGTTGAATCGTGAACCAAGATTTTATGCATCTGTAGTATGTGACGGTCAGCAGTTCAGAGGACGTGAGATTGAATTCTATATTTCCTCCAGTGGCAATAGAGCGCTTAGTGGTATGGATAGCGAGTTTGGAATAGACGATTGGAATTTTTCAAAGACCCATTATACCATCCGCAAATTTATGAATGAAAGCCGACGCAATCCGTGGAATGATAAAGGTGATCAGCCTTGGATTTACTTCAGGTTGGGCGAGATATATTTAAACTATGCAGAGGCTATGTATCAATTGGGAGATGAAACGACTGCACGAAGTTATATCAACAAAATCCGAGAGCGGGCTAGAGGTGGAAATAATGCTGTTTTGCCAGATATTACCGTAAGCGGAAATACATTGCATGAAAAAATACAGCATGAGCGTCGTATCGAGCTAGCGTTCGAAGACCATAGGTTCTTTGATGTTCGCCGGTGGAAAATTGCCGAAATCACCGAAAATAAGCCTGCACGCAAAGTAAGCATAATACGAGATGACAATACGAATAAAAAGACGTACAAGATAGAAGTGCTTCAAGAACGTAAATTCTTTAAGCAACACTATCTTTTACCGATTCCTCGTTCAGAAATCCAACGAAACATTTTGTTGGAACAAAATCCAGATTATCAAAAATAATATGAAGCGCGTATTACTTTTTTTCGTAAGCATTTTGGTAAGTGTCCACGTAGTTTATTCACAGCAGGACCTTCGTGTTAGATCCGATTGTAAAGAGTTGGAGGGAGCCTTTGCCTGGGCTAAAGAAAAAGCACTTTCTTTTGTCGTGACGGGGCAGCGCGGACCAGTAGATATTTACAAAGAAGACCAGATTTCAGATACCGTAGACTATATCCCGTCCTATTGGGCGGGATATCCACTGCGGACAGCTTTTTATTCTCGTGATTTTTGTCATCAGGTAATTGGTGCACATCTATTAGGTTTAGAGGTCGAGAACTTTACGATGATGAGAGCTTTTGCACAATCCGCCGATGCCTCTAAAAGGTGGTTCCCGTTATGGGCTATAAATTTTGACGGTTCCACCTATAAGTTAGATTATCGCAGTAGTAACAATTTTGTTCGGGAGATCCCGGCAGTATTTGAGCTAGTGGAAAAGAACCTCGAACTCTATCGATGGACCTCCGATCATCGTTATTTGAATGACCCCCATATATGGGAGTTCTGCTCGAAAGCAGTTTCCGAATTCATAACACTTCACGACGGAGATTTTAAAAACGGTGTTGCAGAAAGTACAGGTACTGGAGATATCTTTGTTGGTACTGCTACATATAACGAGTATCGGGATCAAACATTAATTGAAGCAGGAGATGGTATTAGTTCACAGTACAAAGCGTTGGAATCGTTTGGTATACTGGCTCAGCAGCGTGGTGATCTTGAGCTGTCCCGGACTTATTCAAAGAGAGCGTCAGCACTAAAGACGTATTTTAATACAGATTGGGGTGTTCGTGGCAATAAAGAACTTTATAATCGGGGATATGATTTGGCCAAGAATCCCGTTGCAGGATGGGGAAATGAAAATTCGTGGTTTTTACCTATGAAAGAGATAACCGATGTAGAGTCCGTTAGACATCTCAATTATTTGGATTATATTGATGAGCAGTTGTCTTCAGCCACGGGACTTCCAAAAAATATCGAAGCGATTACCTATATACCCGAAATATTCTTCAAATATAGTCAGAACGAAAGAGGTTGGAAATGGTTGAAGCACATCATGGCGAATATTGATCAGAGACATATTACAGGAGCGCTTACCGGTACGAACGGAAATTATCCGGAAGTTTCTTTCGTTTTGATACGTAATATAGTGCATGATATGGCAGGAATCTCACCTGGCGATCATCCCAGCGTGATTCAGACCTGTTCGCATTTACCGTCAGAAATCTCCAATATTGAAATTGACGACGTAAAAGTTGGCGATGCGATATTCTCCATACGGCATGAGGGAACAGAGAACTCTACATTTCAAATGAACTCTGACGGGCCAGCGAAAATATGGAGAGCTACATTTTTAGGGAATCATAGTTATTTGACTGTAAATGGAAAGAAATTCAAGAGCAAAAAGAAAATTCTAAGAGGATATGCTATATCCTACATTGATATTAAAGTAGAAGATGATAAACCTGTTGCGGTGTCTTGTATTTGATCGATTATAAAATGTTAATAATCTAAATAAGGCTGAATATCTGTGCTCGTGATTATAATGCTTCGAGTTTACAATCAGTCAATGGGTATTCCATAGCAACGAAAGCCGTCCCGAATTTACTGCGGGACGGCTTTTTTGTTTTTGTCACCATCAAGATACAAATTTCATTTCTTTCTTAGACAATTACGAAGGTGTTCTGTCTTATACTAAAAGAGGCAGTTAATGTGCTTCTAAAGAAATCGAGAATAAAAATAAACTTATGAAAAAAACAGTTTTATTTATAGCATTTATTTTATGTGCTATAAGCCTGCAGGCACAAGTCAAAGAATATACTATCACTTCTTCCATCAAGGGGATTGAGGGTGAAGAATATGATTTAACAATTTGGGATGGTGCAAATAATGGACGTTGGGCCAAAGGCAAGGTGAGCAATGGGCAGATCTATTATAGAGATACAACTTCCGTACCTTTGATGATTCGCATTTTTTTAAAGAACAAAGGGCTTTACAAAAGTGTAGGTCGTGGAAGTATTCCTGTCAAGAGTCAAGGTATTTGGCTGGTCGTTATGCCCGGTGAAAAAGTGCAGTTAAAAGGTCATCTTTCTGATTTTGCCGAAGTGTATCCACAGGGAGGTAAAGAAAACAAAGTGTTAAGCGAACTGACCAAGGCTTATCATCCCTTGTTGAATAAAGCGGTTAACATAGAGCTTCACTTAGCCCTGAATGAGGGTAAGGTAACAGCTGCTGAAGAAGCAAAATTAAGGCAGGGGCAAGAAAACTTAAATAGTGCAGCCCAGAAAGTGATGGATACCTTCTTAGAAAAGTACGCTTCCTCGATAGCAGGATTGTATTATATTGAGGATATGTTGTTGCGCGAGAATATCTCGGTTGAATTTGCCGAAAAATTATTACCAAGCGTTACTGCAAAATATAGAAATACCAGTTTCTATAAAAAAGTAGCTAATCGCGTAGAAGGTAACAAGTATACTGTAGGTAAAACCATTTTTACTATTTCCAGCAATAATACGTACGATGGCAAAGCTTTTACGGCCGATAGTTGGAAAGGGAAGTTTTACCTGATTGATTTTTGGGGATCTTGGTGTGGCCCTTGTATGGCCGATGTTCCAGATTTAAAGAAACTACGTGACGCCTATCCAGACAAGTTACAGGTACTGGGCATTGCATCCGACAAAGATACACCATGGCGCAAAGCTGTCGTAGAGCATGATTTGAACTGGACGCAGATTCTGAACGGTGCTGGTGAGCAGGATTTTGTATCCCGTCTCAATGTAGCTGGTTTCCCGACCAAGATATTGGTTGATCCCAATGGCGAGATTGTCTACCGTAGTACAGGTGGGGGAGAGACCTCTTTTCAAAAAATGGCTGAAATAATTGAAAACTGGAAGAAATAATCTGTTTTTCATTAAAGAGCCGTCCCGAAATCAATTCGGGACGGCTCTTTTTATCGTAAGATGTTTTATTTGTAGGCACTCCAAAGATTGAAGCGCCATCAGAGGGTAAGGCTTTCTTTTATTAAGTTAAAAGTCCATCAGCCTATGACTTCGAATTATTTCTAGGACCACGTTTATATATGATTAGTCCGTTAAGGAAATTTCGGAGCAATTGATCGCCACAGGGTTTAAAATTGGGATGGTCATCTTTACGGAATATTGCCCCCAGCTCCGTTTTTGTTACTCTAAAGTCTACTAAGGATAATACCTCAATAATATCGTCATCTGTAAATTTTAAAGCTACACGCAGCTTTTTCATAATATCATTATTACTCATACTGTAAAAGTATGAAATATCCATGTATACTGACTGCACAAACACGAATTGCCGCTAGGCAGCACGTATACCATTTACAACAAAATGTGTATAATATAGTTTGGGTATTCCATCTCGAAATAAGTTGGTGGTCTTTAATAGATCATTTAAAGTCCTATTCGATTATCAAAAAAAATACCTGAAGCGGGGAGCTTCAGGTATTTTTAACTAACCAATTATTAACCTAAATTATGAATACTCATATAACGGCAATATCTATACCGATAGTATTTCATATCTCGATATTAACAAAAAAATAACAAAATATTTTTTTAAAGAATAGCATCTATTTATTAGTTGTTTTAAATTGTGAAATCCGGGATAGCAACTCCTGATAGTGTCTCTTTTCAAATCCCGATTTACGATTTGCATACTTAGCAATGACTTTTTCTAGTTTATCTAGCTCTTCTATAATCAAGATACGCATATCCGATAGGTTTGGATTGTATGGTGTAAGACCTGTAGATGCGTAGGAGGTCTCTTGTACAGGTTTGTCCAGCTTCAGCAATACGCCGAGTCTATCTACATATGCACGTTGAAGGCCGCGATTGAAAATAGTATTGGCTGGAGCATTGAATATCTGTTTACGAACATCCTGCAATAGATTTTGCATGGTGTAAGCCGAGTCTCCATTTTTGTATTAATTGTCCAGCATGCGTACAAAACTATAGGTATCTAGCAATGATGTGAGTACCTGGTTTTGTGCTTCAATAACTTTATTAACCATAATACCATAGTCTATACGAGATAAAATATTGCTATCCAAGAGCCAGTACGGCGTTTCAAAGACTTGACGGTTAATGAAATGAACTGCCCGTTTTTGTTTCTCTTTAGCTACGTATTTAAAAACCAGTCCCTCCTCACTCATAGTTTTGATATCTTCAGTCATTCCTCCGATGATGTTGTTATCCTTTATCTTTCCATTTATAGATTGTTTAAAGCTTTCTCTATGGCACTCCAAACATTGAAGCACCAGCAGAGGTGTTTCCATAGATTAAGAAGAGCAATTTCTTTGCCATAATCCTCTCTTTTTTGTGGCTGCGTTAGCCCCCTTTTTATTTATCGGTTATAGTTTTCAAGACGTTATTTTAAGGTGTTAGTAAAGTTGTGTTTAATATTTTGTTTGTTATTTCAAACAAAATTATTATTTTTGTTTGAAATAACAAACATTTATGAGAAAGCAGCCTGTGTTACCCAAGTTTCAAGCTATATTGGAACAGATGGGCGAGAATATCAAACTTGCACGGAAACGCCGTAAGTTGACTGCTGTGCAAGTAGCAGAGCGAGCAGGTGTTGCACGTTCTACCTTGTATCTTATCGAAAAAGGTGATACTAGTGTCGCTATGGGGGCATATTTCAATGTATTACGTGTATTAGGTCTGCAAGATGATTTCTTAAAATTAGCAGCAGACGATGTTTTCGGACGTAAACTTCAGGATTTAGATTTGTTGTAAGATGGCGGTAAATAAAACAGATATATACGTTTATACGGATTGGACAGGTCTATCGCAACCAACATTTGTCGGTATTTTGTCAGCCCATCAAGCTAAAGGTCGTAAAGCCTTTAGTTTTGAGTATGATAAAGAATGGTTAAAGAGAAAGGAACAACGCTTAATTGATCCTGACATTCAATTTTACTCGGGACAACAATTCCCAAATAATAAAGAAAATTTTGGTGTTTTTCTAGATAGTATGCCTGATACATGGGGGCGTACATTGATGAAGCGTAGAGAAGCTCAACTTGCTAAGATAAATGGAACGAAAGCCAGAACTTTATATGATATCGATTTTCTTTTAGGTGTTTATGACGAAACCAGAATGGGAGCTTTTCGTTTCAAGCTTGATCCTAATGGTGATTTTTTAGATAATGATACAGAAAAATCAACACCACCATGGTCAACGGTTCGTGAATTGCAACAAGCCGTCGTTCATTATGAAAATGATGAAGAAAATGAAGCTATTAATAAATGGTTAAAATTGCTTATTGCTCCTGGTTCATCTTTAGGGGGTGCTAGGCCAAAAGCTAATATTCTGGATGAAAATAATGAATTATGGATAGCGAAGTTCCCTTCAAAAAATGATACCATAGATAAAGCTGCGTGGGAATTTTTAACCTATAAGCTAGCTATCAATGCTGGCGTGGAAATGGCAGAATGCCGCATGGAAAAAGTTAATGGTCAATATCATACTTTCTTCACTAAACGATTTGATAGGGTCGGAACAGATCGAATTCATTTTTCATCGGCTATGACCATGACAGGAAATAACGAAGATACAATTAGAGATAATCCAGCAAGTTATTTGGATATCGTTGAATTTATCCAAGATAATGGCTATCGTGTTGATGAAAATTTGGCTCAATTATGGCGTAGAATTTCGTTCAATATAGCTGTATCTAATACAGATGACCATCTTCGTAATCATGGATTTATTTTGAATGATGAAGGTTGGCAGTTGTCACCAGCTTACGACCTGAATCCCTCTATTGACAAGGATGGATTAGCATTGAATATCGATATGCACAATAATGCATTGGATTTTGAGCTAGCAAAAAGTGTGGGTGAATATTTTCGGTTGAATGATTGTCAAATGGAAAGTATTATAGGTGAAGTTTTGACAGCTGTAAAAGATTGGGAATCCATTGCTAAAGAAATAGGTATTTCAAGGGCTGAACAGGAATTAATGAGGTCTGCATTTCGAACAGAGCATTGATACTTTGGCCAGCTTTCCATTCCTTTTCAGGACTCGCTTTTTGTCTGGCTTTGTTAACTGTTTTTGTTTTTCTCTTCTTTTTGTTTTATCTGTTTTGGTTTTCTTCTGGAGTTGGCCCGTTAATGAAAGCTCTATTTTTCTTTCTTTTTTCCGCAAGAGGTACCAAGCCTATAATAGAGCGCTCGCTATCTCGATAGTATTAACTGTTGCCAATTCATAGCTACTCTAAGATACAAAGTATTATGCTGATTTAGTTGGCTATTGGGGCACTACAAGCATTGTGACGCCAGCCTGAGGTGGCGGAGAGACCTCTTTTCAGGCAATGGCAACGATAATCGAAAACTGGAAGAAATAGTCCGTTTTATTTAAAAAAGCCGTCCCGAAGTCAATTCGGGACGGCTTTTTGTTGTAAGATGTTTTATTTGTAGGGACTCCAAAGATTGAAGCGCCATCAGAGGGTAACTTTGGTAATGTTAAGCGATTGATATCAAGTAGTAAACATTCAAATTGGGGCATTATTTTTCCGCTAATAGCAACAATTGTTCATAAGCATCTTTCGGCCTATTTGCATTTTTATTAACTATAGTTCCATCCTTGTCTATAATGACGTAATGAGGTATCCCCGAAATTTCAAATAATTCAGTTACTTCTTTTTCCAACGCTTTATCTACTAAAAAATGTTCCCCCTCAATTTTTAATTGATTTCTTGCCTGCATCCAGGTTTGCTCATTGTCGTTATAGCCAAAATAGATAAATGCAACGTCTTTTCCTTTTAGCGAATCTTTTAAACGCTTTGCATTTGGCATTTCAGCTCGACAAGGACCGCACCAGCTTGCCCAAAAGTCAATGTATAGTACTTTACCTCTATATTTACCGAGCGTTTTATTAAGTAACGGGTAATCTGCAATATTTTGTGAGACATCAATCTTCTGCAAGAAATCTTGCCGACAGCTGTCTACTAACATTTTTAATTTTTTGGAGGTGACCAGTTTTGAATACTGCTCATAATAACTTTTATAAGCCTCTTCCTCAAGTTTATTTAAATATGTACACATTACTCGAGTCAGATAAGCTTCCCTAGTCAATCCACATAACTCTTTTTTGCCAAGCTCTATTAAACTATCGATTGGAAAATCTCGACCGGGTTGATCACTTGCTGCAAGGTAAAATATGTATATATCAACATATTTCATGTAGGTTGGATTCGAAACCGCTACATCGCTATTTATAACATCAGTGGTAAGAATATCAAGAGTTGCACTATCTTGAAGTTTAATGCCGTTACTGGATAAAAGGTCTTCCTGAATAGTTCTTTCGTAAGAATCATATGTATAGGTCGTTTTCCAATAGTCATAGTACGCATCCGTAAGAGGGGATTGCCTATGATAATGATTTAACCTAGCGATTACATGCGCGTTTTTTTCCTTTCTTGCTTTTAAAATTTCCTGAATATCAGAGGTACTGTTAATCGTATTGCGCATATCCTGATGGAATTGATCCATGCCATCATTTAAATAATAGATCAAATTGAAGTTTGAGGCATTGTTGCCAAATGCGACAATACCTTTCCTAAATTGATCTTCGTTTTTAAGGCTCATATCCATGTCTATGGTTAGATTTAGATCTTCCCCAGGAACCAGAAAAGCAAACCAAAAAAATGAACCAGAGGTAATTTTCCATGATCCGATTATTTCAACAGGCAAGGAGATTTCAAAAGAATTATCGGTTATTTTGGTTTCAAAAGACCTGTTAATCTTTAAGCCAGTTAAAGGATGAGTCTCTGACTGAGAGAAGGTAATTATACTATCTTTCGGATGTATTACCTTACCACTTATGTTTATGTTTTGCGCAAAACAAGTTAAAAACAGACAGTTATAAGCGATAAGGATTAAAATAATAGGATTAAATCGGTACATGTGTATTATTGGTTATTAATATCTTGAGTTATTTCTTCCACGTATATACGTAATATTATCTAAAAAGGAAAATTATAAATTCAAGCTAATAATTGGTTTATTGCAATTCCTTGCTTCCTTTCTGAATTCAACACATAGAGATCATTTAATATGTAGGTTTTCTTTTTTGCTTTATTTTCCTCCGACCTTAAATCCGATTTCACCTTTTGAGTTCGGCTTTGTAGGGGGGCTTTCTTCCTTCTCCTGCAAGCGGTCGATGTATTCGAAGAGCAATTCGATATTCTGATCGTGGCCTTTCTGTTTCTTAGTGATTTGTTCTACAGCATATTTGATTTTGGCAATTTCTAGTTTGGTCTCGGCGTTCTCTACGATTAGTTGCCTCATAGGTGTGAATATCCGAATGGTTTGAATATTTATTACTACGGCTCTGTCACTGTTTAGTACACTTGACAACATAGCCACGCCCTGCTCCGAAAACGCGAAAGGAGTTGCAGGGCTGTATTTAGCCCCATTAGGTAGGTTATCACAGATTTTGATAAGCTCACGCCATTCATCTTTGGTGAGTTGGAACATAAATTCCACAATTCAGAATATCATTGCAGTTGCAACCGATTGTGTGAAGTTTTTAGAGTTGTTTCGCTATCCACAAAAAATACTTTACTAAGTATAGAATTTATAGATAACTAGTTATATTAGTAGTAAATTTAAAGAAATACACATATAGGTTTGGCTTTACGAAACTACAGCGTGTTTTGTTTCGTAAAAAACAATGTTAGCTGCAACCCAATTTGATGAAATAGAACATTCATAACAATTCCAATTTTGTTACTTTATCTATGAGAAAACAATGAAAAAATATATTACTTTTTGCTTATTAATATTAGCTCTTTCGTCATTTTCTCAGCAGAAAAATGACATTATTAAACAATCTACATATTATTTTTCGTTTGATTCAACAGCAAATTTCAACGGAATTGGAGCCGATTTTCTAAAAAATAAAATTCGTGAATCGCAATTTTTCCTAATTGGAGAACAACACGATATACATTCAATCGAAACATTAATTAGCTCATTAATTCCTTTGTTTAAAGAATATGGTTATAATCACTATGTCACAGAAATAGGATCGATAGCAGCTAAAAAGCTTATTGAACTAAACGAAAATTCAACTCCCCTAAAATCGTACTATTCGAAATATTCATCTCAAATAAATCTGCCACCTTTTGGCTTTTTCAGCACCAAAGAAGAAGAAAAAACAATTCAACAGTTGAATAAATACGGAATTAATCTCTATGGAATTGATTTTGAAAACTATGCATCTTACCTGTCTTTAATTGATGAACTTTATCAAAATTCCGACAAGGGAAAGATCCCTAAAAATCTCTATAACAAAGTTTATTCTTTTGTAGAATCTGAATACAGGAAAGGAAAAAACAACTTCAACCCCGATTTAATGAATAAACTCTTAAATTCAAATGAGTTGAAAGAATTTCTATTTCTTGCAAAAAATCAAATCAACAATCCCATTATTTCGCAATTTGAGTTATCCTTAAAAATAAATCATCAATTAACATTAGGTTTTTGGCAGCGTAGAGTTGACAATATGAAAAGCAACTTTATTAAATATTACAATATTCAAAGTGCTAAGGAAGATTCCGTAAAAGCATTTGTTAAACTTGGAGCTGTTCATACTGCTAAAGGCACGAGTTTTAGTGGAAATTTAGAGGTTGGAAATCTGATATATGAATTGGCTAATGTAAATCAATCAAAATCATATTCTATTATAATTTTCCCTAGATACATTTTAAATGAGGAAACAGGAGAAATGAAGGATTTAGTAGAAGAAGATGAAAAAGATCTTTTAAAATATGCCTTTACTGACCAATGGACTATTATCGATTTGGATAAACTAAAGGAATTAAGCATTCAGCATAGTATTCAGTTGAGTAAAAATATTGTTAGTTATATTCAAAAATACGATGCTATCGTTATACCTCCTGTAACAAAATATTCCGAAAAAATATATTAAAACGGGCAGCAGCTAACAAGGTATTGCCAAAATCGGGACTGAAATCTAAAATTTAACATTTGTGCTATCAAAAAAAATACCTGAAGCGGGGAGCTTCAGGTATTTTTAACTAACCAATTATTAACCTAAATTATGAATACTGATATAACGGCAATCTCTATGCCGATAGTATGTTCTATCTATTTGTTAACAAAATTTTAACGAAGCGCCTTTTCAATGAACATTTTTTTAAGTTAAATTCTTATATTAGAAAATAGCTGGTTTAAAAACTTAAAACACAAATCTATGCGTATTTCGTTAATCTCCTCTCTGTTTTTTACGCTCGTATTTCTTTCCTTTAAAGGCATCGCACAATCAAAGATTCCCTATCTGAACGTTTCCGATATGAGTGTGGAGCAAGTGTATGATCATCTTAAGTCATTTTTGCTTGATAATGATTACTTTGTAAATAGTATGGATAGCAATCAGGCATTTGTCCAAGTTAAAATAAATCCTACGGGCAAAAGTATTTTTAAAAGAGCAGTCAGGAATACCATAAATTTTTTTGTAGTACCAAATGGTGATACAGGAAGTAAAATCCGTTTACAGATTAATTCCGAAATATTAGACTGGAATGGCAATGTCGGCAATTCTTCTCATTACTATAAGGATAGTGGCATACTGAAGGCAGAAAGTTCCGAATATGATGATATTATTTCGCGACTTAAGGATTTTTATGATCAATTATGATTTTTTTTCAACTAACGGGCATCCGCCATGATCAGTTTTTTAATCAAAGAAATCTGACCTAGGTGATAGTAGCTATGTTCAATAACTCCTTCAATATTTTGCAAATAGGTTCCGTACTTTTCATCAATAAAGATTTGGTCAAAAATATCATCTTTCATATGTAGTACGAGGTGACTGAACGATAATTTTGAAAGGATGTCGGTGGGTAATATCAAATGTTGATTCTCTTGATCAACTTGGGTTTTCTGTACTAGATTGAATTCGTCAGACAGCGTCTGACGAATTGTATCCATCTTATTATTAGTGGTTTGAAGTTTATTAGTCAATGGCTGACGAATTTCAAGAACGTCTATATGACTAATTTTGATTACAGATTTTATACCCGAATCCAAGTGAGGATAAGCTGTGTAAAATAGTCTACAAAGTTTCAGATTAGTTTCCGAAAGTCCTTTTATTTTAAGAGATTTTGCTAGTTCAGGCATCAATCGGTCACCATACCTCGCCCGGTCTTCACCATTCTGCTCGAATTCGACAATGTATAAACCAATCAACCAGTTACGCAGGGGAAGCGATTGGTTTACTGCTTTTATAGCAGAGAGCTGTAGCTCCTCGTGTGTACTCTGTATACTATTGACTAGTTTTTCGAATTCCATCAGAATAAGGTTTTCAAAAGGTTAATAACCAAGTTCAAATATTTAACTTACACTAAGTTAATAAATAAAATGATGGACTAAAAATGTTAGTATCTGCATTGCTCATAAAGGTAAGTTATTGGATAGGAACAGCTCTTTTCTCAATCAATTTCCAAATCTAGCATATGGGACTGAATGAAGTCCTAGGCGAAAGAGCTATACAACAATAGTTGAATAATCCTAGAAAGCGATTCGATATCCTAACACTAAGCTTCGTGGTAGAACCTTTTACAACTCGTCATGTACATGGGCAAAAAAAATACCTGAAGCGGAGAGCTTCAGGTATTTTTAACTAACATTATGAGAGTAACTCCTAATAGAACCAATCAGAAAATGATGCTCAATTATTTTAGGTTAGCGGATTAATAATGCTCAAAATAATACTTCGGTAGTATTCTCCCTTAAGAGATATCTACCGAAGTATAAAGGTCTTTTAGGTATTGCATATTACGTTCGGCAATATACATCGGTTACTTTTTTAAGTTAATTTCAAAGAGACTCACTGTAGCTTTATCGTAATGTGCCGGAAGTCCTTCCGTATTTTTCAGTTTCAGAGGACCTAAATAGTCAAAGCCACATTTGCCATAGTACGCAATCAGTTTTGTGTTTTCTCCTACAGTATCCATTCGTATATATTGCTTTTTGTTTTCCGACGCATAACCTTTCGCCCAATTCACAATCTGTAACACTAGGTTCTGACCTCTAAAATCAGGATTTGTCGCTATCCTATGGATATACATGGCAGCATCTCCATTTCGCTCTTCCCAGATTTGAGGATCGTCAAATGTCGTTGCGAAGATACAGGCTGTCTTACCTTCTATCTCTATTTTCCATTGTCGTTTTTCTTTGATTTCGTTTTCCACCAGATTTCGGTCAAACTCTGGCCAATGCACGGTGAATCTTGTTTTTTGAAAATCGGTTGCAATCTTATAAAGCCTGAAAATTGCTTCGATATCTTCTTTGGTACTGTTTTTTATCTGCATCATATCATCAATTGTTTTTCGCAAATGATGTAAACTCATCGATATCATGATATCCAAAACATCTAATCTCAGGATGTGATGAAAGCACGTTACGGATTCGGTTTACGCTTTCTAACCGCATTACATTGTCATCAGCTCTAGCTTCAGCTAATTTATTGATAGGGTGTTCGAGGTTAGTTAGTTCGTCACGCAAGTAATAGGCGTCAGCTATATAGAATAACCAGTGATCATTGCATTTAACTGCTATTCCACAGTGTCCCAAAGTGTGGCCAAACAGCGGTATTAAGAATATCTCTGTAGCAAGGGAAGTACATACCTTTCTCGCTTCAAAACCGAACCATTCATTAGTTGATTTAGGGTATGTTTTGACTACAGGATTGTGAAGTAGAGGTGTTTTTAGGTAACGCGGATTTCCTGAGAGATAATTTTCATATTCTTCGTAACCCACATGTACAGTGGCTTCGGGAAAGTCCGCCAGGCCCCCGATGTGGTCATTATCCAAATGGGAAATGATGCAGTCGCAAACGTTACTGGGATTCAATCCTAGATTCTTGATTTGTTGAATAGCAGTAAGCTTCTTATCAAAGCGATATCCTACCAATTCAACCAACTCACGGCCTATTCGTTCCACCGGATGGCACGTATCTAATAAGCCGATTCCGGTATCTATAAGTGCCATGTGGTCATTCTCTTTTAATAGCATACAATGTCCGCCTACATTATCTCCGTAGGGGGAGACGATTCTGACGCAATTTAAATGATGTATTTCTACCATAACAGTTCATTTTGCGATATATCGAGACTGCTTAAAATAGATTCGCCGAGAGGCGAAAATGCCAGTTTTTTACACAGTTTCGTAGATCAATACTGTAAAAATAAAGATTTTAATCCATACTTTAGAACGAATGTTCTAAAGTAGCTGTTCTTTTCGCTTCGATATAAGGCTCATCGGAAAGCTATTGCTCAAGCCCCACAGGAGATAGTAATACAGAATTTCATTCGGCAGGATGGAGTACTGCGCATTCTTGACGACTATATAAATGGTAGTAACTAGGTGCTGTCTGGACACTAGCAGCACCTAGTCCTTCCAGATTATATCATGATCTAATTTCTCGACGCATAAAAAGATAATATGACATGGCAAATATAAGCAGTGTAAACGCTATCAATCCGCTGAGCTGTGGCCATACCAACATCAGGCTATTTCTTACGGATATAGTATTCGGTATCGCAGCAACCATTTGTTCCATAGATACAGGTCCCAAACTTCTGACCGTTGGCATTAGTAATGTTGTCGAAGCATCGACGTATAGCTGGCTCGGAGATATACGTAGAATATTTAGAATTATTTCGTTATAGTAAGCTATCTTGTCGGTAGAAAGATAGTTGGGATTAGGAATGAAGGCTTTGATTGCAATATTAACCACAACCTGAAAGAATACAGTGAAGAATAGCCAGATACCAATCGCTGTCAGAGCCGAGGTGGCAGGTTGCTTAAAGCGTATTGACAATAAAATCGCAATACTTAGCCAGAACCCTATATATAGTAAAGTCATCCCGTTAAAGGCAATGATGCGAACAATCTCCTGCCACTCGATAGGGATACCACTGATGCACATAGCGTATCCGACGATTAGAAAAGTCAGTGTCAAGAATAGAACCGCGACAATTACTAGAGGCGCTAGAAATTTGGCTACAATAATATTATCTCTATATAGAGGCTGTGCCATCAGACGTATTAGCGATCCATTATTGTTTTCTGAGTTAATGGCATCAAATCCGAGACTAATACCGAGGATTGGCGCCAGAAAACTAAGGAATATATGGAATGGTGGTATCGTATCATCTGTCAATGTCAGTAACTTTAAGTAGAAAAAAGACTCACTGCTATTTTCCGAAGACGTGAATGCAGACTTAATATTACTCAGCGACGAATACATAGATGCTGTAAATGTCAATATGATCAACGTCAGCAATATCACGAACCGCCAGCTTCTGATATGTTCCGCAATTTCCTTACGCAACAGTACGCCCATTGGCGATTTGATTTCGTCAAGCTTATTTTCTTTTGAAAAACGTCTTTTTAGAGACTCTTTTAGATTTTTCATTACTTACATCTTGATTTTTTTCGTTCTTGAAATATTCGAGATAGATTTCATCCAGTCCGTAGGTCTTCTGTTCGACCCCGACCAGTCCGTATCCTTTTCCAACCACATGCTTCACCATTTCCGCAGTCTGCTCTTGGACAGATATTACTTCTAGTTCATTCCCGGTCATTATTACTTCTTGTACACCAGGCAATGATTCGATATCATATTTTAATTGCGTGGTAGCTTCTGCGCTGTTCTGGAGACGCAGCAAGGTGACATAGCCGTTTTTGTTAAATAGTTGTTTCGAAAGACTAGGGATATCACCACTGGCCAACAATTTGCCTGCGACAAATATGCCTACACGGTCACAGATCTGTTGTACATGGTGCAGGTGGTGTGAAGAAAGAAGTACCGTCAGTTGCTGTTCCTCATTCAGTTTTTTTATAAGAGCCAGAAAGTCCTTAACACCACTAGGGTCTATTCCAAGTGTAGGTTCATCCAGAATAATCACTTCAGGCTCTTTGATCAGCACATCAGCAAGACCAAGGCGTTGTTTCATCCCTCTGGAGAATGTCGTTGTTTTTTGATTCGCATTGTTTTTTAACCCTACGATCTCTAATAATTCGATTGCTTTGGCCTCGGCCTCACGCTCCGAGAAACCATTCAGCCGACCGACAAAAGAAAGGTTTTCCAGTGCGGTCATGTTACCATAAAAACCTAGGTTATCAGGTAGGTATCCAACCTTTTTTTTAACGGCAATGGGATTCCGGGTTGCATCATGTCCACATACATGAGCTTGACCAGATGTAGGTTCGCTAAGTCCAAGCAACATAAGGATAGTCGTCGTTTTACCAGCCCCATTGGGGCCTAAAAGACCGAATATTTCTCCTTTATTGATCTCAAGGGACAGGTTGTCGACAGCAATCTTATTTTTATAATGCTTGGATAACCCTCTTAGCTTTATAATAGGATTATTCATATGTATATAATTTGTCCTTTAACGGCCATATGGAATGTCCAAAGTATTTTTATCCGTATTTGTGTAGCCATTGCTACATGGATATTTCATATGTAAATAATTATTCGTGTACTTAATTGTTTTCTCGATGGAACTCATGAATGCTTCGCATTTATTTCATGATCTGACCGTGGAGAGGCCGGTTTTCCTTGAAAATGTTTTAAGTCAACTTAACGCCTCCCATACTTGCGTACCAATAGATAGATAAAACCAACTGCCAATACAATCAGTAACATCCCTATCCATCCAGTCAATAAGGAAGTTTTGACCTCCATACGGTAAGCCAGAGAAGAGTCCAAATTATTATTTTTTGCCGACACATTGACCATGTAGTCCCCGGCTATTGTTTTATCGGGCACCTTTATGTTGACCTTAATATCCTTTGTTTTGCCGGGTTCCAGTTTATCTATCTTGTCCACATCAAAACTGGATTCCCATTTAGAAGGCAATTGTGTCGAGAGTTCAATATTCTCAAGAGCTATGGTACCCGTGTTTTTTACCGTGACGAATATTTCCTTCTTACTGCCCGTAGTTGTGCTACCGCTCAGAACCTGGTTCTGGGTATATATTTCCATCTTATATGTCCCCTTTATAACCGATTCCAAATTCACGACTGTGGTATCGCCTTGGCTTATAACTTTTACCGGGACAATGTGTTTTTTAGCATCCGCTGTGTACGAAGGTGTTATTTCTATGCTCACCTCTTTGCTGGCATGTGGCTCTAGATTAATTGAAGTAACCTGCATACCCTCAGTTTTATAGGCCACAGACCATCCTGGAGGCAGCCCAGCTTGTAGCTCATAGACTTTTTCAAGTCCGCTTGGGTTGGTTATTGTACCGTTGTATCGGAATACTTCTGTAGAAGGGGCTTCCAGATTAATCAGCCGGACTTTAAAATTAGAGCTTGAGGAGCTGTTTGTTTCCTGAGCTTTTACAGGATGAAATACGGATGAGATACATGCGAGAATTAAAGCTTTTGATACAATTCCCGGCTTCAGATGTTTGGTAAAAAAGAATCCTTTAAACATGATGTAATAACTAACAATTTTATATTAATAGCTTTTAGAAAATGTCTTGAAAAAAATTATACCCTCTAGGTTTAGAGTCCAAATTTAAGTTTTGTAAAGACTTGCGTCAAGTAGAATTTTAAAATTTTGTTCTTTTCTAGGATTGATTAAAGCAGGTTTCATATTAGCTCAATATAGTATATATTTGTACTTGTTTTAGATTATTTAGTTCTTTTTTACACATGGATTATCTATTATTTAGGCAACAGCAATTATCTTGCGACATTGATACGGCTTGGGATTTCTTTTCCAATCCGCATAATCTAGCAAATATCACTCCTGATAAAATGAAGTTTGAGGTTTTGTCCGGAGGTCTTGAAGAGTCTATCTATGTAGGGATGAAGATTGATTACAGGATTGTTCCTATATTCGGGGTGCCTATGAGGTGGAGAACTAGTATAACACATGTTGACACGAAAAAGAGCTTTATAGATTTTCAAGAAAAGGGGCCGTACAAAATATGGGAGCACACCCATCAATTTACCCCGAACGAGAATGGTGTGCTTATGCAAGATAGTGTACGCTATGTATTGCCTATGGGGATTTTAGGTCGATTAGCGCATATGTTATTTGTAAGAAATAAATTAAATGAAATATTTGATTACCGACACAAGGTTTTAGAAGCAAAGTTCAACGGCCGACAATAAGTATATCATTATGAAGTACAATTTAATGAAAGATGTCATCGGGCTTTTAGAGGAGTTCGAAAAGGGATCCTCAGAAAGCGGATACCCCCAAAATATTCAAGGTTTCCAACGTTGGGTCTCGGACAAGTCCCCTAGCAATGATTTAGAAATAGAACCTTCCTGGGTAGGTAAAGAGAAAGGAAGAAGTGCCGATAGCGCCATCAGCACTATGTTGGTACATATGAACCGTTACGCAAAGAGCTATTCTAAATCAGCCATTTCAGGCTCTCCATTTTCTACGCAGGAAGAGTTTATTTACTTGATAAATTTACAGGCCTTTGGTGCGATGACTAAAATGGAGCTTATAAAACGGAATATACATGAAAAGCCTGTAGGTATGCAGACCATAAATCGTTTGATCCATCAGGGCTGGGTGAGCCAGATTGATTCCAGTATTGACAAGCGCAGTAAGGTGGTTATGATTACAGAAGAAGGCATTAAGATATTAAATGATCATATGGGCCGTATCAGACAAGCCACAAGTATTGTGACAGGTAATTTAACCAATAAGGAGAAAATGGATTTGATTAAGCTCCTAAGCAAGCTCAATGATTTTCATCATGCATTATATATGCAAAGCATTGATAATGATTTATTACTAGACGTCGCCTACCAAACGTATAAAGAAGCGCAATCTACACCGGCTTAGTTTAGGTTGCATAACTTCTTATAAAAGTTCATAAATAAACTATTTAAGTTTATTTATGAACTTTTTTTATCTTAATACGATTAATAAGGTATATTTGTGTGCTAATTTAATCGTATTAATACTATGCTTCCTATATTTCGATTTCCTAAAGTAGCCATTATCGGATCAGGTTTTTCCGGGCTCTCCGCGGCCTGTTACCTTTCTTCGTTTGGATATCCGGTAGATGTATTTGAGAAAAACAATTCCCTGGGAGGCCGGGCCCGCCAGTTTAATACGGTCTGTGGCTTCCGTTTCGATATGGGGCCGAGTTGGTATTGGATGCCCGATGTTATGGAATCTTTTTTCGCTGATTTTGGATTTTCCACATCCGACTTTTATGATTTAGAGGCGTTAAATCCTCAGTTTGAAGTCGTCTTTGATGGAGATAGCATCGAGGTTCCAGCAGATATGCAGCAGCTTCGGGATCTTTTTGAATCGATTGAAATTGGGGCAGGTAAGCAGTTTGATCGATTTATGGCGGATGCACAAGAGAAATATGAGATCGCTATGTCCGATTTCATTTACACACCTTCACTTTCTTGGATAGAGTTTCTTACACCACGGATGCTGGCAGCGTCTACCCGTTTAAATCTATTGACTTCGTTTCGTACCTATGTCCGTAAATATTTCAAAGATCCGCGCCTGCTCTCATTGATGGAGTTCCCTGTTATATTTTTGGGAGCTTCTCCCAAGGATATACCGGCTATGTACAGTTTGATGAGTTATGGCGGATACGGTTTAGGCACTTGGTATCCACAGGGAGGTTTTAAGTCTGTTGTGGATGCAATGGCTTATATAGCGGAACAAAAAGGTGTCAAATTTCATCTGGACACGGCAGTAGAAGGTATACAGGTTGACGGCGATCGCGCTATATCTTTAAACACATCACAGGGCGGTATTGAAACTTTCGAATACTTAGTTGGTAGTTCCGACTATAAACATACCGAAAGTCTACTTCCACAAGATTACCGTAATTATAATGAGGGTTACTGGTCGAAAAAGACACTTGCTCCTTCATGTCTGATTTATTATCTAGGTTTTGATATCAAGATACAGAATCTTAAACATCATACTTTGTTTTTTGAGTATGATATGGACGCGCATCTCAGTACCGTATACGATACGAAGGAATGGCCTGAAAATCCCCTGTTTTATGTCTGTTGTCCATCAAAGACAGATTCAGAAGTTGCTCCTGTAGGCTGTGAAAACGTGTTTTTACTGTTGCCTTTGGCAGTTGGTCTGGATGACCCAGAGGATATCCGGGAACAGTATCTGGAAATGATGTTATCCCGACTGGAAAAACACACCGGAGCTATTGGTTTAAAACAACACCTCGTATATAAACGGAGTTATTGTGTCAGCGATTTCCAAAAAGACTATAACGCATTCAACGGGAATGCTTATGGACTTGCAAATACACTAAAACAGACCGCTGTTTTAAAACCAAGTATTCGTAATAAGAAAGTAAAAAATATTTTTTATACAGGTCAGTTGACCGTACCTGGACCTGGAGTACCACCGTCCGTTATTTCGGGAAAAATTGTAGCCTGCGAAATCAACAAGCAAAAATTATAGATTATGAAGAAAATTTTTGACGATTTATCTTCTCAGGTGAGCAAGATAACTACTGAAAAATACAGTACAAGCTTTTCATTGGGCATATTAGCTTTGGATGCTTCGATACGCCCAGCGATTTATGCGATTTACGGCTATGTACGTTTAGCAGATGAAATTGTAGATAGTTTTCATGGGTATGACAAAAAAACACTCTTACAACGACTGAAAATAGATACAGACTGCGCCCTCAAGGAAAAGATCTCACTCAATCCCATTTTAAATGCATTTCAGGCCTCAGTACATCAGTATCGTATCGATAGGGCTCTTATAGATCGATTTTTGGCCAGTATGGCCATGGATCTGGAGCCCCTGTCATACAATGATCAGCGTTATAAAGATTATATTGTGGGGTCTGCCGAGGTGGTAGGATTGATGTGTCTCCAGGTTTTTGTAAAGGGAGATCAGCAACATTATGAAGCGCTGATGCCGTACGCTATGCGCCTTGGCTCTGCATTTCAAAAAATAAACTTCTTACGTGATATGCGCGAAGATTATTTCACTTTGGGACGTGTGTATTTCCCAAATTTAGAAATGGGTAAATTTGATGATCGTGTCAAAGCAAGCATTGAGTGCGATATTAAAAATGATTTTGTGATGGCTCTAGTTGGTATCAAGCAGCTTCCCTCTTGTGCCCGATTCGGTGTTTACTTGGCCTACAGGTATTATTGGTCCTTATTCAATAAGATTCACAAAATGTCCGCTTCTGATATAATGGCCAAGCGGGTACGTATTCCCAATAGCTATAAGTTCTCTATCATGATGGAGAGCTATTTTAAATATAAAGCAGCGGTCTTATGATGTATATAGCAATTGTCATTGGTGTCTTTATACTTATGGAAGGATTTACATGGTGCGTACACAAGTATGTCATGCATGGCTTTTTATGGTGCTGGCACAAAGATCACCATAATCCTGAGCACGATAAAAAGTTGGAGCGAAACGATTACTTTTTTGTCGTTTTCGCTATACCCGCCATTTGGTTGCTTTATATAGGAAGCAGAACTGAGCTTGGGCTCTTATTTTTTATTGGTTTAGGTATTGCTATTTACGGTATGGCCTATTTTTTCGTACATGATATTTTTATCCACCAGCGTTTAAAAATTTTTAAACACACCGATAGTCCATACCTGAAGGCCATTCGCAGGGCTCATAAGCAGCATCATAAACACCGCACCAAAGAGCAGGGGGAGTGCTTTGGTTTTTTGTGGGTTCCCCTTTATTATTTTAAAATGTACTTTAAAAAATAGGTATATGGAAAGATTCACCTACCTGGCAGTAGAGTTTTTTGCTATTATTATCTGCTTTCTATTTTCATTTCATCCCAAAATTAGATTTGACCGTTATTTCTTGACGTATTTGCAGGCCAGCATAGTAGTCGCCTTGCCCTTTTTACTTTGGGATGCCTGGTTTACAGATATGGGCGTATGGTGGTTCAATGACAGGTATATAGTAGGCTATAGAATATTAGATTTGCCTATAGAGGAGATACTGTTTTTTATCATTATCCCTTTCAGCTGTGTGTTTACCTATTTTTGTCTTACCCAATTTTTTAACCTGCGCTGGTCTCATCGAACCACTTCGGTTTTTGTAGTTTCTGCGATAGGGATATTGGCTATATTAACCATGTTGTCAATAGATAAAATTTATCCCTTCATTACTTTTATAGTTACCACAGGTACTATTATTTATTTATTTTACATTGCTCATTTTCAGTATTTTTCGGAGGCGACAGCCGTGTACGGAATACTGTTGGTCGGTTTCTTTTTGGTGAATGGCGTTCTTACTGGGACAGGGTTAGAAGAACCCATAGTAAACTATAATTCGGCTTACTTCTGGAACTACCGTATTGGTACAGTACCTGTAGAGGATGCCTTCTACGGATATACTATGATACTTTGGAATGTATATCTATTCCACAAGTTCAAGGGAAAAGGTAAGGAAATAAATTAAAGAATGTTATGGAAAGAAATACCGTATTGCTTGTCAACGAACATGATGAAGAACTTATGGAAATGGATAAGCTCGACGCACATCGCCAAGGCTTGTTACATCGGGCGTTTTCTATTTTTATTTTCAATAATAGGGGACAGTTGTTGTTGCAGCAGCGCGCACCGCACAAATACCATGGAGGCAGTTTATGGACCAATACCTGTTGTTCGCATCCACAGTTGGGCGAGTGCGTCGTTGATAGTGCCCGACAGCGATTGGAGTTTGAGATGGGGCTTTCAGCAGATTTAGAACAGATCTATTTTTTTATTTATCATTCTCCTGTTGAAAATGGTTTAGTGGAGCATGAACTTGACCATGTACTCGTAGGTTTTAGTGATATCAGTCCACAGCCCAATCCAGACGAAGTAAATGATTTCAAGTGGATGGATCCCGATGAAATCGAGATTTGGATGCTAAACCGACCTCAGGATTTTACAGTTTGGTTCAAAGAAGCTTTTCCTGTACTGATGAAAACTTTGAGCGTGAAGTTGCTCCAATGATTCCTCCATTCGCATTAGAGGTAATTAAGTCCCGAAATTAATTCGGGACATTAATTTCTCCGTGAAGACCTTGGTCACTTTTATTGCCTGTAATTGCGCTGTAAAATGTCAAGGCATAGGATAATAGTTTATGATGTTTAGTATCCCAATAATGTGCTTTTTGGGGTTTTACTCGTATCAATATAATATTTGGATCCTCACGTCCTTTTTCAAACCAGCCTTCTACCATTTTATTCCAGTACTTATCAATTCTTTTTTCGTCTCTTACGAGATCTGCATCTCCCACAACCGCAAGAAATTTGAAGTCTTTAGGTGATGAAAAGTATAACTGTATTGCATTATCCGTTTTTATATTTTCGCATTTGGTACTGGCGAGAGAAGCTAGAAACCAAATTGAACCTTCATCATCCACTTCCTGTACGCTCATTGGTGTAGAGTCAGGCTGCTCTGATTTGACATTAGTGCAAAAGAAGCAAAAGTCGATTTCTTCCGCTAGCACTTTCAATTTTGTTATTGCCTCTTTTCTGTCGTTGATATTTTGCTCGCTCATCGTGTAATTATTTTTGTTAAGAATAGTGATTTTAGGAAAAATTCTGGGAGTAAACTCCCAGAATCGGTCTTATCTCTCGACAAGTAAACTGTTTATATATTCAATGAACAGAGCAAATCAAAATTAGTTCAGCACTTTTTTTTATTTCCGTTTCAGTATGTAAAATAAAGCTATTCAGTCCAGCTTGTTTCCTAAACCCCTCGAGTTCGAGGGGTCTAAATCATTCATCTACTGTGAATGGCCTATTGTTTCTATTTCTCTTTTATTGATAGTTTAGGGATATCAGTTCCGATCATCTCGTTTATGTATTTTGTCCGCTCGGTTTTCAATGTTTGTAAAAAAGGAGTAATACGCTCGCCATAACTTCTTTTCGAGTAAAAATACAGGATAATAGCTTTTTTTCCTTCGGGTAGCTCTAGCTGCTTATAGCGATATACATTAAACTCGACTATAGTCATTTTATCATTTTTACTCTCCCCAATCAAGAAATCAACAATGACCTCATTTGCTTCAGGATTTTCTATTACCTGATAATTGCATATCGGATCTGTTTTTTTTCGTTCATTTAGTTCTCTCAATTTTTGACTAACGACATCATTAATAGAAATATCAGCCTCCAGCAGCTGTATAGAGAGCATCTGATTGAAACTCTCCACTTTTTCTCCTTTAGGGAGGTATTCTTGAACGTAGTACCCTTTGTTTGGGGTACTCGACCAGGCAAGATTGAAGACCGTTTTATCAAATGTCAATGGACCTTTGACACCGATTCTATCAATAGGATCATTTATTCCAGCTGTAAATGACTGGAGTATTATACAGGATAATAATAATAGGAGGTTTTTCATATCGTTTTTTGAACAGTATTATATTTTAGTAACTTCAAATATGGAGGTGTCAACAAATGAGCGGAGAGAGTTCTCTTTATCTGGATCTTATGCTATTTAAAATATTTAATCCGCTAATAGGATCAGGTCATAATATACTAATTGGGTGTTAATATGAGAAAAACTCATTGAGATCGGGATTTCCACAATCAAATGCAACGCAATCCTTTAAGATAGATTCGTCGTATGTATGTAAAGTGCACTTTTCATATAGAAATGCCAAAACGATGGGAATTTAAATTTTAGCCTTTTTCAAAATTTTTGCGAAAACTACTAACTGTTTGGTGAACTTAACGGTCGATTTTTTTGCAATAGCAGCTTCTGCTTTGTTATCAAAAGCGATAGCAACGTCTTCTTTTAATAAAGGGATATTTTTTATTGCAATAGCCATAATTGATTGTTGTTTACAATGTTAGGGGCAAATTTAATGAAATAGTTTAAGCAACACAAGTTTTTCCCCTTCTTCTGTTTATTACTGGCCACCTTCGTTTTGCTTCGCAGAATCCACCCATTGGGTAGAGTTCTTCTTCGGTAAGATCTCTGTCTGTCTCCGTGGTTATAGTTGTATAATTAGATTTTGCAAATTTTACTTATTCTGTTCTTTACTTTATGCCAAAGTAAAGTCTAATCCCTAAATTTTTGTAAAAATATTTTACTATACTTGTCCGCATTAACTTTTGCTAATATCAATATAGGCACTAAGCAATGGAATCCTATCCGACTTATTCTGAAGAGCGGCTCTTGCAGCTGATAAAAGCTGACGATTATGATGCTTTCGAAGAGCTGTATTCCAGGTATTTCGACCTGTTGTACGGTTATGCCTACAATGTAATTCGAGATAAGGAAGTAGCAAAAGATATTATTCAAGACATCTTTACCTGGTTCTGGGAGAATAGGCAGCAGTGGCAACTTACTTCTTGTAAAGGCTATTTATTGACTGCGGTACGCTTCAAGACCGCCAGTTATTTCAGGAGCGCCAAAGTGCAAGAAAGTTTTACCCAAAATCTAAAAAATGCACCAGTTTTGTATCCCGATGAGAGTCTAGAACTGGAAGTTAAAGAGCTACAGCAGCTTATTGAATCCCTGATTCAAGACTTGCCCGATCGCTGTAGAGAAATATTCCAACTTAGCCGATTTGCGTACCAGTCCCATAAAGACATTGCCAAGAAGTTAGGTATTTCAGAGAAAACCGTAGAGGCCCAGATTACTATTGCACTCAAAAAACTAAGAGGTTCGTTAGGCAAGTATCACTATCTTTTGTTTTTATTCCTTTAGATATCAGTTTGTTATGTTTTATTTTAAATAAATTCTACTATCCTTTAGGGGATAGCGGGAAGATTATCGCTTTACTAGTATAAGCAGATGATATGGACAGAGAAGAGTTTTTACATATTGCCGGTAAAGTAGCCGAAGGTACGGCCACAGCAAGGGAACTGGAACAGTATATCTACTATTTGGACTGGTGCGAGCAACAAAGCTCGCTATGGGACGAAATGCCCACCGCCGAAAAGGACCGTATGCAAGAAGGTATCCGAGACAATATGTCGCGCGCATTGAAGCCCGTTAAAGTTATCCCAATCTATCGGAATGTAAAATGGATTGCTGCTCTTCTGCTGTTGGTCGGTTTGAGTATCCTTTTCACCCACCAATACAACGACATAGGTACAACTGCGACAGACCTTGCTCAGGTCGATTCAGCTGCTACCCGTGATATTGCTGCTGCCAAAGCAGGTATTACCCTCACGCTAGCCGATGGCCGCAGTATACAACTAGAAGAAGCGTTAGCTGGAAATATCGCTGAGCAGTCCGGTGTCAAGATATCCAAGACCACCGATGGACAGATCCGTTACGAAATCACAGGTGCTGATGCCGCGACGGTAGGCCACAATACATTAAAAACCAATCGAGGAGAGCAGATTCAAGTGGTATTACCCGATCAAACTATGGTGTTCCTTAATGCCGAGTCATCACTCCAATACCCGACCCGTTTTACCGGTCAGAAACGTGAGGTCACACTAACCGGTGAGGGCTATTTTGAGGTCGCCAAAAACAAACGATACCCATTTATAGTACACACCGACAATCAAGATATTGAAGTCTTGGGAACTCATTTCAATGTCAACGCTTACAAAGACGAGGCGAATACCAAGACCACTTTGGTTGAAGGGGCTGTACGCGTTACTGCTCACGGTGGTACGCCTGGTACGCCAAGCGTGCGGTCATTGAAACCAGGACAGCAGGCTGTGGTATCGGATAAAGCTAATGCTATCCACGTTGCAGCGGTGAATGTAGAGTCGGTCATCGACTGGAAACGGGGTGATTTTGTTTTTGATGCCGATATCCGGTCCATTATGCGTCAGTTGGCCAGATGGTACAATGTAGAGGTCGTTTATCAGGGCCACATAAGCCAGGAGCCTTTGGTGGGTACCATATCCAAGACCAAGACGTTGGGCGAAGTGTTAAAAGTACTTCAGGGAACCAATAAAGTGCGTTTTAAAATCGAGGCTGCATCTACTGCTGGGTACAGCAAAAAAGTAATTGTCAGTCAATAACCATTTTGGAGATACCGTAAACGTCAAGAAAGGAGGTCCAGGGAACACAGTAACAAATGAACCTAAAGAAGTAGCAAGTCAAAAAAGAAGAGATCGAAGGTGTGGGGACACCTCCGATCAGCGATTGGCTTACTACAAAATATGCAACTAACATTTTTTATCAATTAACCAACACAACAAATGTATAAACTTTATTATAACACTTGTGCAGGATGGGATTCGTTTGTCTGTTTTTTAACTGAGAGCAGACGTAGCAAGTCATCTATACTGCAACGACCTGAATTAAGAAAATGGCTTATGAAGATTAATTTTACCTGTATTTTGTTGCTGATTGTCTTTCTACAATCTTCCTTAGCTATAAATGCGCAAAAGATCAGTTTATCTCATAAAAATGTAGGGATTGAGACCGTATTAAAGAATATCCGTACTAATACGGGGTACGATTTTGTATACCCTAAGAGTCTTTTCAAAAATACACCTCTGATCTCTATAGAAGCAAAAAATGAAGAATTAAGCAGCGTACTTCAAAAGCTCTTCAGTAATCAGTCTGTTCAATACAGTGTAGAGAACAAGACCATTATCTTGCGCGAGAAAATATCCAGAGTTGACCATTCTACTGGTATGGAATCTTTACAGCAAATTACGGTCAAAGGACGTGTCGTGGGGGAAAAGGGAGAACCTTTAGTAGGTGCTACTGTACATGTAAAGCAGCAAGGAAAGACTATCGCGACTGATATTGGAGGCAGTTTTTCTTTAAATATGTTGCCTGACAATGCGGTATTGGTTATCTCCTATATGGGCTATGTGCCCTATGAGATCAAGGTCGGAATTAAATCAGAAGATATAGGGACCATCCGCTTAAAGGTGGTCGTATCCGAATTGGGAGAAGCCTCGGTAGTTATTAATACCGGATACCAGACCGTATCCAAAGAAAGGACCACAGGGTCTTTTGCAACAGTAACGGGTGAAAAACTAGAACAAAAACTATCTACCAATATAAAGGCAGCATTAGAGGGGCAGTTGACCGGTGTGGTGATGGACAGCAAGGGTAACTTAGAAATCCGTGGTGTATCCACTTTTCAAGCCGAAAAGACACCTTTGGTAGTTGTAGACGGTTATCCGATAGAAGGCGGAATTGATAATATCAACCCACAGAATATAGAAAATATCACTGTGCTCAAAGATGCTGTAGCAGCTTCTATTTATGGAGCGCGAGCAGCCAATGGAGTGATAGTCATCACCACTAAGAACGGTAAAAAGGGCAGACCGACCTTAAACTACTCCGGCTTGTTAAATGTGGTTGCCAAGCCACATCTCAAGGACTTAAACAAAGCATCCAGCTCGGACTACATCGATGCAGAGATTGATTTATTCCAGCAAAACCCTAATGCAGCATCAACAGTTGATAAATTAAATATGAGCCGTGTCACCTATCTGTTGATGCAGGTGCGTGAGAAGAAGATCTCCGAAGCAGATGCCATGGCCGAGATCAATGCATTACGCAATATAGATGGACTACAACAGATTGAGGACTATATGTTCCGTCCCGAATTCAGCCATCAGCACGATCTGAACATGTCAGGTGGTAGCGACGAAAACAAGTACAACGTAGCTTTAAACCTACTGGATACCCGAAACAGTTTCATCCACAGCAATTCCAAGCGGATGCTATTGGATATCAAAAACGAATGGAAGCCAGTGGACTTCCTAACTGTCGGGATAGCGGCGAATACAACCTACAACAACCGCAAATCTCCGTATATGGACTACGGTACATTGACCACCTACTATGCCAATTCTTTGTTGCAGCCTTACACGTCTATCTTCGATGCACAGGGCAATCCAGCCGAGGTATGGGGACTGAGCCAGTACAAAGTAGCTACCTACAAAAATACCGCTGGTATGAAACCATGGGACTACAATCCATTAATGGATCTCACCAAAGAAAATCGACACTATACCGATTTGCAAACGCGTATAGGCGGATTTGTTCGTGCCAGTATCATTCCAGGGTTGACGGCAGAGCTAGGTGGTAACTGGCAGCGGGGCAATAGCCAAAATAAAGCCATCCGTGATTACGATGCCTATGCCGTACGTATCGCTTTCAATGATGGGACTTCCAAAAAGAATACCGCCAATCATTATTTACCCGATGGGGGGATTATTGACGAGAGCCGTAACATGAACCAGAGCTGGACCATACGGACACAGTTGAACTATAACCAGAGTTTTGCGGACAATAAACACCGGGTCAATGCCTTGATCGGAAATGAGGTGCGTCGTATTACCTTTGACAATAATACCTTAGAAACACGCGTTGGCTATAATCCTGTTGCCGGGACTTACGTACCGATGAATGCAAAAGATTACAATGCAGGCGTATACAATTCGGACATGTTGATGGGAAGGCAGATCAGTTTAAATCCAGGCGCTTATTCTTACCGGGACAACCGTTTTGTGTCTTGGTATGGCAACGGTTCTTACGAATACGACAATCGATTTATCGTAAGCGGTAGTATCCGTATGGACATGACCAATTTCTTTGGTACCAATCCCAAGTTCCGCTATCGTCCGCTATGGTCAGTCGGTGGTACGTATAAATTAGGAAACGAAGAGTTCTTTAAAGTGGATTGGATAGACCAGTTGAATATCCGAGGGTCTTATGGTATAGGTGGGAATATATCACTGAACGAAGGACCGTTCTTAATCTTATCCTCAGGCAGGTATAGTAACGTAACCGGCGGGGTTGACCGTGTCGTACAATCGCCACCAAATGATCAATTACGTTGGGAGAAGACCAATAGTGTGAATGTTGGATTAGACCTTTCCTTCCTAAAAAATCGTTTGACAGCTACGCTAGATTATTACCACAAGAACAGTACAGACTTACTTACCTCCGAGTTTATTGATCCAACTGTTGGATTTAATCGGATGACCCGCAATGCAGGTGAGATGATTAATAAAGGATTTGAGGTTGGTTTGGCATACAAAGCAATCAATCACACAGATTTCCGTTGGACCATAGCACCTAATCTATCCTACAATTACAATGAGGTTCGTAATTACTTAGTAAAACCTACTTCTGCTTATGTAACTGCTCCGGGTGTATTGGTAGAAGGCTATCCATCCGATGCCATATGGGCATACAGTTTTGCAGGCTTAAATGAACTTGGAGAGACTAGGATTTACAATGCCCAAGGGGATAAAATTGCGCCAAGTAATGCCGAAGCTGCAGACGTTATCTATGCAGGTACCATGCGTCCCAAATTTGACCTTTCTCTAACGAATACATTTAATTATAAAAACTTCGATTTGTCGGTGTTCTTCATTGCAAAATTAGGGCATAAGTATCGCAAGGATAGTTTTAGTGGGGTTAATTACAGCAATCGTTATGTAGCAGAGCGCTGGCGTAAACCTGGGGATGAAGCCCATACGATTTACCCGGTACTCAATGCTTCCAATAGGGATATGCTTTACTTCCCATTTGTGGACGCCATGGTGGGCAATGCCAATTACATGAAGTTAAGGGATCTTACTTTATCTTACAATTTTGATCAGATGTCCAAGCGATTAAAAATGAATAAAGTCAAGATGTACGTTCAGGGACGTAACCTATTTATAGTTCGTGGCAAAGGCGTCGATATTGATCCAGAAACGGTAGAAGTCAATACCTCTTCGGGATTCTCATCACGTATCGAACAAGCTTATACGAACTTACCCGTACCTGCGCAGTTCTTTTTCGGTGTTAATTTATCTTTTTAATAGAAAATCATGAAAAGAAAATATATAAGTATACTAGTTATTGCAACATTAGCCTTGGTTTCATCCTCTTGTAGCAATTTTTTGGACGTCAAGCCAGTAGGTAAGTTAATTCCATCAAAATCGGAGGATTTGGCCGACCTGTTAAACAGTAACAATACCATGGATTGGCAATTTAGAGATGGCTATTGGGGCAATTTCTATGCATTACTAGGCGATAATTATCAGCTGAGTGAAAATCAGTCAAAATATTTCTATACACCGAGCAACTCCTATACCGAGCGTTTTGCAGCCTATACCTTTAATCCGCCGTATGAAAACCCTTACGAGGGTTCTGGCAATTGGAGTTTAGGAATATACCGTGCAGTCGAAGTATTCAACAACGTAATCGATGGTGTGCAAAACTTACCGGGGCAGTCCGATACGGACTTAGGTAAGGTGATTACTGCTCAAGCCAAAGCGGGTCGTGCATGGACTATACTATTGGGCGCATTGGCTTATGGACCAGCCTACGATCCAACCAATATAAGTCAGAAACCCGTTATGCCTTACCGTACTTTTTCCGATCCGAATACCCCAAACCCAGCACTTTCCAATATCGGTCAGTTGTTTGATTTGGCAGAACAAGATCTGAAAGATGCCTTAGTAAATGCACCGGTTAATGTTGGCAATCCAAGTCGTGCTAATTTGGCTGCTGTTCATGGACTATTGGCGCAGTTGTACATGTACAAAAGAGACTGGCCAAAAATGTTGACCCATGCACAAGAAGCTTGGGATAAATCCGTCGCTGCCAAAGGTGGCGTAAATAACCTCATTTATAACCTTAACGATTTCTATTACCAACCGAATCCGAATGCTTCTCCAGCTCCAGGTACAGATGTGGAGGTAGTGTTGGATTTGCAGGGACCAGATATGTTGTTTATGCAAAGTGAGGCACGGGAAAATTTGTTTTATCGACCAGCGCCTGATGGAGATGGCGTCATACACTATCCATCCCAAGAGTTTATCGATGTGTTTGATAAAAACACAGACCGCCGGTACAAGCTGTTTATGTTGAAGACACTGGGCTACTCCACTACCGTGGGTGGGGTAAAATATGATGATGGAGTCATCACAAACTATTATAAGGATACCAAAGTATTAACTAGTCAAGGCTTGACCTATCCCGAGTTGTTATTGATGAAAGCCGAAGCCAATGCACGTCTCAACAATTTATCTGCAGCACTTGCCGATCTAAACTTGTTGCGCACATACCGTTATTCGGGAGCTTCTACAGATCTGCCCAGTGGTGGTTCATTGGGCCAAGATGCCTTATTGTTTGAGATTTTAAAAGAGCGCCGTCGCGAGCTGCCTATAGCAACTTGTCAGCGTACATTCGATATCAAGCGTTATTCCTTGGATCAAGGCAAGCCTTGGAGCAAAACCAGTATCACACACCACATCGGTACCAAAGCCTATACGGCACCGATCAATGAAGAGTACTTTACCTTACAGATTTCCAATCCAATATTGGAGTTTAATCCACAATGGGGGATAGCCTTATGGAATGGAACTTACGACCCTACATCTAAAAAATAGAATTTTAAAGTAATGAGAAAAATTAGCATAATATTATTAATAGCTTTAACGAGCATTAGCCTAGTGCAGGCCCAATCTCTCCCTTTTACGATAAAAGGAAAGATTCAAGATATTCAAGAACCCGCTACGGTATATTTAACGTATGAATCGGCCGATAGCGGTAGACAAAAGGATAGTACGGTTTTGGTAAAAGGGAACTTTACTTTTGCAGGATCAATTAACAAGCCGCACAAAGTCACCCTAATGATAATCAAGGATTCGGATCCCAATCCACAAATCGTAAAGCACGGTTCGACAGACGAGCTAACTGGCGTGGATGGGATGATGTTTTACTTAGACCAAGGGACGAACCGCATAGAAGGTAATACTTTAAGTAAGGCCGCTATAAAAGGGAGCAAGGCGCATCAGGAATATTTGGTTTATAAAAATAAAAACTTAGCCCTCCTTAAATCCTACGAAGCACCTTTTGAGCAATGGAATGGCAAGACCGAAGAGCAAATGACCGATGAGGACCGTGCTAAGCGGGCGCAATTGGTTAAAGATTTTCGTGCGCAATCGAACGCTATCCGCGATCAATTTATTGCCGAGTATCCCAAGTCTTACGTAAGTTGGAATATGGTAGTGGATAATTCCTCCTATACGGATATTGAAAAGCAGAAAAAGCAGTTAGAAAGCTTTGGTCCGAAATTTTTGAATACGGACGAAGGTCAAAAAGCAATGCAAGATATTGAAATGGCTATTAAGCTAGCTATTGGGCAGCCGGCACCTTTATTCACGCTGGAAGATGTCAATGGAAAATCTATTTCTTTAGAAGCCTTCCGCGGCAAGTATGTCTTTATTGATTTTTGGGCGAGCTGGTGTGGTCCTTGTCGAGCGGAAAACCCCCACGTAGCAAAAGCATATGAAGCTTACAAGGACAAAAACTTTGAAGCCATTGGCATCTCAACGGATAGGAGTCGTGAAGCATGGCTTAAAGCATTGAAGGAGGACGGTACAAAATGGATTCATGTGATCGATAAAAAAGAGCGCGAAAATAATGTAGCAAATAAGTATAATGTGCGTTCGATTCCATCCACTTGGTTAATCGATCCAACAGGTAAAATCATAGCAAAGGATTTAAGAGGCGAGGATTTACAGAAAAAACTTGCAGAGATATTTAAATAATAAGTTTTTGATATTTAAGCCGTCCTGAATTTACTTCGGGACGTTTTTTTCGTCTTATTGTACTTCCATCAATCTACTATAAAAAAATACCTGAAGCGGGGAGCTTCAGGTATTTTTAACTAACCAATTATTAACCTAAATTATGAATACTAATTCAGTTGCAAAGTGTATGCCAATTCTATGCCTGCATAGTAAAATAACATAAAGGTTACGATTCTACTGTGCAGACAATAGCTATGCAAGAGATTTATTTTCTATTATCTCGCTATTTTAACCGATGATTTATGTGACACTTCAAACATTGAAGCGCACGCAGAGTGGATAACAGTCTGGAGATCCTGATCTATAATTGAGGACTGATTATAGTTCGCTGCTGAATGGGGGATAATGATAAGTACTTTTTAGGAATAAGAGTTAGCTTGAAGCAATGAGTCAAATTTAGGAAACTGTTGTTTTTGCTGCGGTACTCCATTCAGCACACTGAAATCCTGTCAGATGGACCCCGATTTTAATAACATTGATACCACCTAATTTCCTGAATAGTTAATAAATGTTTTCCCATTAAAAAGGTAAAGACCTGTTTCTCTTGTACCCACCCATAGCCTTCCCGTTTTATCTTCAAAAAGCGTCCAGATCCAAGAGTTGACGAGATCTTCGCTAAAGTTGGTGAATGATCTTCCGTCATAACGAGACAGACCTCCATCACCGCCAAACCAAATATCACCATTCCTATCTTCTATGATTGTCGTCACCAGTCCATTATATCCGGCCAAACCATCACTTTTTGTATATTTTGTAAATGTTTTTCCATCATAACGGTAAGCCCCCGCCCAATTACTGAACCATATATCTCCGTTTTTGTCCTGTACTTGGGGCCATGCCCAATTATGTCCCACTTGTTTCGAATCGAATTGGAGCGTTAGTTCTGGTAATTTAAAATGTGTTATAGATTTTCCATCGTAGCGGAACACACCTTCATTAGTCCGTCCACCGAACCATATATTACCAGCTTTATCTTCTAAAATACATTCTGCCTTATCGTTACTGCTTAAAAAGCCGTTTGGTGCCTCCTTGATCAAAAATGGCCTAAAATTTTTACCATCATAGATATAGATACCATCTATTGTTACGAACCACAGTTTTCCATTTTTAGCCTGCATCATACTATATACCCGATGCGAGTTACGGTAGGGTGGAGTTTTATCGGACGGTAGATTTTTTGCTAAAGGAATCTGCATCTTGGTGAATGTTTTGCCATCGTAGATACAAAGTCCCATTTCAGTACCGATCCATATTTTACCATCTTTATCTTCCAAAATGGAATGAATATTATTACTATTCAGACCGTTGGTCACTAGAAATTTACTAAATGATTTTCCGTCATATTTATAAAGGCCATTGTCTGAGGTTCCAAACCAAAGGTTACCCGCTTTGTCCTGTATGCCACATGAAACATTACCATTCCCAGCGGTTTTTATAAGCTTTGAATGTTCTTTTTCTCTTGGAAGCTCCTTTTTAGTAGGACCGTTGCAAGAGGTCGCCAGAAAAAGTATTACTAAGAAGGTTAAAACTTGCATTTGTGGGGAGTATCCTTTCATAGCCTAGGTGACCTTTTATCTCCTGTTAAAGATACGTAAATCAGTTATTTTATTTCATAATTTCCACGTTGTTATAATTAGTCTGTAGTTTTTCGAATTATTTTCCTCCAACTTTAAATCCGATTTCACCTTTTGAGTTCGTCCTGGTCACCGTTCTTTCTTCCTTCTCCTGCAAGCGGTCAATGTATTCAAACAACAATTCGATATTCTGATCGTGGCCTTTCTGTTTCTTGGCAATCTGTTCTACAGTATGTTTGATCTCTGCTATTTCGAGTCTAACTTCTGTATTATCGACAAGTAGCTGTCTAATACGTGTGAATATCCGCATTATTTGAATGTTGATCTGAATAGCCAGCTTGCTATTTAGTACAGATGATAGCATGGCGACTCCTTGTTCTGTAAAACAAAAAGGAGCGTATCGCAAACCTTGCTTGTCAGAATTGGAGGTCACAAATTGTGACCTCCAATTCTCAAACTCTTCATCAGACATTTCAAACATAAAGTCTTCTGGGAACCTGTCCGTATTTCTACGGACAGATTGTTTCAGAACTTTAGTTTCGACACCATAAAGACGAGCCAAATCGCGATCCAACACCGCGTCCGACTACTGGCGGATGACTTTTTGCTTCCTGATGACATAAATCTTACTTGCCAGAATTTCGTCATCAGGTGGCATAGTTTGTATTATACTTTTCTTACTCATAATTTCCCTGGGATAATAGTCGGTTTACAAGTTACTGTCTCATTCCGCTTCTTGTCTGGTAGATAAGCTTCAAATATGGTAAAGACTATCTTTTGTTTTAACTAGATATGAGCTTAAAGGTTGCATTCGGGGAGGGTTTAAATACTATTTTTTGTTGAAAAGAGGAAATCTCTAATGTCAACGTCCAGAAACTTTGCAATTTTATGTAAGTCTTCAAGAGGTGGTTGTCGATGGTTGTTAGCCCATCTTGAAACCGTTTCTTCACTTTTTCCTACATGTTTAGCGATGTCTCTGTTGGATACTTTTTTTTCTTCTAAAACCTCAGCTAGTCGATTAATTTTAAGCATGATAAATTATTTGTTAAAAATAGTTTGACGTTTGACGTCAAACATCTATATTTGTATAGATTAATAGCGAATTATACTATACAGTGTAACACTGTGTAAGAACGAGTCTCTCTATAGGAAATAAATCCGGCTTAAAACAATGACCCTAGAGAGTACAGTGGATCGTCTATTTATTACTGGAAATGCATATCTTTACAGCATATCCAGTAGGACGGTCCTTGCGCTTGTACTCCTGTGGGTTGAGTAATGGTTTACTGTTACTCATTGGTTTTTTCCATTAAGCCGGATTTTCCACCCTAACAGGAGGAGTAAGGACCGAAACCGCTGGGCCATACTGCTTGCTGTAGAAGTTTCTCGTTCACATAAACTTTATAAATTATGAGAACGAATCTTAAAACTAACAAAAGCCATTTGCCACCGATATCCCATCGGTCGTCATGGTATTCCCAATCTTTACATATAAAGAACGTTCCGGCATCGCCGGAGTAATGTAAAACAATAGTTAACAGAAAAGGAGTAGGAGAGATTGGTAAACTATGTCGTCATACCGAGCGTAGTCGAGGTATCTAAAAGCTATATATTTAACCCTATATAGTTAGTAGACCTCTCCACAAGGTCGAGGTGACGTTTACTGTCGCTAGGTCTCCGTCGTGTTTGTTAAAAAACTTACCTTTCGCAATGACGGTTTAAAAAACGTCAAAGCCCTTTTCTGTAATCCGACCTCATATATGAAAACAGTTAGTTCATATAGGTCAAGAGAATCGGTTTGTCTTATTGTTTCGTAGCTTAAAGATAGCACAGATTTTATTGCCTACCAACTAAAATGCTTTACAGAGGTATTGTTTGTCAATATCTAGCGAGGTCTGTATTTTATTTATTTCGTGAATGGATGGTCAAAAACCGATTATAAACCAAGAATAACCAATTAGATCCATTCAGAAATCGCACTAGATTTTTGAATCCGCAATGGTGAAAACTGTTGCATAATGTAACCAAAAAATGAAACATTTTTTTAGGGGTGGGAGAGAACTGCCCAAAGGGCAGGGCTATGTCTGCTCAGTAAAACAAAATAGATTATCTGCGATGAGCCCTTCGGGGTTGCTTCACTTCGTTCGCAATGACGAGAGGACTGTGAGTCGCAACGACGTGAAGCGTATATTAATAATATTCTGTGTGTTGTTTAGTTGCCTCGCGATAAGTAGGGCGGTTGCTCAGACGCAGTCGGGGTCGGTACTTGTTGGGGAAGTACGCTCGGCTGCCGATGGGCAGGCTATCGAAGGGGCTTCGGTTTCTGTAGATAGGAAGCACACGCGCACGGATAAGCAAGGGAGGTTTACGATTAGTATAGATAAGCCTACAGGCGTACTAACTATAAAACATATCGGATACAGGGAGCAACGGGTTGCCTATGAGAATACGTCTACTACATTAAAAATCGCCCTACAGACTGGTGAAAAACAAATTGAGGAGGTGGAAGTGGTATCTACTGGATATCAGAAGATACCTAAAGAAAGAGCTACGGGGAGCTTTGAGTTTGTGGATAACAAGCTTCTAAATCGTAAGGTATCCTTAAACTTTCTACAACGCTTAGAAGATGTCATTCCTTCAGTATCCACAGTCAAGGTTTACAACGATAGAAGGGGGAAACTTCCATTTACAAATATTCGAGGACGAAGCACAATCAATTCGAATGTGTGGCCCCTCATAGTTGTGGACGGAGTTCCTTATCAGGGTGATTTTAATAATATCAATCCCAATGATATTGAGAATATCAGCATACTGAAAGATGCTGCCGCGTCTTCTATTTGGGGTGCGCAGTCTGGTAATGGCGTAATCGTGATTACTACCAAGAAAGCTGACTTTGAGAATCCTATCCGGGTATCCTTCAATAATAATGTGACAGTGACAAACACGCCAAATCTATATTATTATCCACAAATGGCGACATCGGATTTTATCGATGTAGAAACTATGTTGTTTGAAAATGGCTATTACGATGGACGTTTATATAACTTTCAGTACAATCTGTCACCCGTAGTTCAGCTCTTGAAGAAGAAAAAGGAGAATAAGATATCCGAATCAGATCTCGGTGTAGAGCTAGATCGGCTACGTAAGATCGATTATAGGGATGAACTGTTAAAGTATATTTATAGAAGAGAGGTTAACCAACAGTATAATGTACAGATCGAAGGTGGGAGTAGATCGTTGCACAGTATATTTTCGGTAGGATACGATAGAGGTGCCAAAAATATTGTACAAACCAATAATAGTCGTGTTACAGCTCGAAATCATACGGTGTATCGGCCTTTGGATAATCTGAGTATAGGACTAGGGCTACAGTATAGCGAGTATGATAGAAAAGAACCTGGTACTCGTTTAGGATATTTCGAGTTTGCCGGAGGCTATGGTAATTTTCCATATATGGAGCTTGCAGATGCTAATGGTAATCCTCTTGTTGTAGATTTGATCGGACTTAATCCGGAGTTTAGGGATACTGTGGCTGGCGGCCGTTTGTTGGATTGGAAATATAGACCCTTGGCCGAGTTGGATCAGACATCTACAGAGAGTAGACTGCGCGAAACTAATGTCAATCTAGATGTCAATTACAATATCACGCCATTCTTGCAAGCTTCTTTGCTATATAATTACAGAAATGCCAATGAAGTAGTGGACAACTGGCGCGGGATTGGCAGTATCGCACAGCGCGAGGCAATCAATTATTATGCAGAATGGGATGCACATTCGGTTAAATGGAACATACCCATAGGTGACTATCTACATAAGGTCAATGGAACAAACATATCACAACAGGGAAGGTTTCAGTTGGAGTATAATCAAACCTGGCAAGATCGGCATATTGTCTCTTTATTGGCAGGAACAGAAATCAGACAACAGAAACAAGGCTCGCATGCACAGGAGTTTTGGGGATTCGACCCCGAAACATTGTCCTTTCAACCTGTTGATTATGTTAATGACTATTCATACCTGAATGGAATGTACGGCACCAGTAAGATATATGGTTATATTGATTATACGGGATTGGTCGACAGGTATACGTCTTACTTTGCAAACGCATCATATACTTTTGATAGTAGGTATATCATGAGTGCAAGCGCGCGTAAGGATGCTTCTAATCTATTTGGAGTAAAGGCGAACGATAAGGGAAAACCTTTCTGGTCTATCGGAGGAGCATGGATAGTATCTAAAGAGCGTTTTATGGAAGACGGCGTATTCTCCCTTTTGAAGTTGCGGGCTACCTATGGGCACAATGGTAATGTAAATAATAGCACTTCGCCATATCCCATCATATACAGATCCTCTCAGCCACATCATATCACTGGGCAGCCGTATGCTAATATGCAGTCGCCACCGAATCCTTCGTTACGTTGGGAAACGGTAGGAATGTTAAATTTAGGATTGGATTTTCAGATGCTGGCTAATAGGGTAGGCGGCTCTATAGAGTATTATCAAAAGTCCCCTAGAGACCTAATAGCAAATACATTGATAGATCCCACCACAGGTTTTAGTAGTATGCGTATGAATAGTGCAGATTTACTAGGTAAAGGTATCGATGTATCCTTGCATACATATAATATTAAAGATAACTTGATTGAATGGCGTACTGATCTAGTATTTGCCTATAGTCGAACCAAGGTGACTAAGTCTTACATAGCTAATCCTCGAGGCAATAATTTTCTGGCAGGAGCTTACGGTCTGATGGCTACACCTGTAGAAGGGGCTGACCTGAATAGCGTATACGCCTTCAAGTGGGCAGGGCTTGATCCACAGACAGGGATGCCTCAAGGCTATCTGGATGGAGAGGTATCTACTGCTTATTCCAAAATATATAACGATACCAAAGTACAGGATATGGACAATCACGGATCGTCCCTGCCTGTATATTTCGGTTCATTACGCAATTCATTCCGATATAAGGCTATCGATTTGTCCTTTAATATCAGTTATCAATTGGGACATAAATTTATGCGTACATCGATCAATTATTCACGATTAATGGATGAGCGGGTCGGTCATAGTGATTTTGCCCGAAGATGGCAAAAAACTGGTGATGAGAAATACACCGATGTGCCAGTATTTACCTATCCTTCTAATTACTATGCAGATTATTTTTATGAGTATTCTTCTGCTTTGGTCGGGCCGGCAGATCAGATCAAATTGAGGGATATTCAGGTCGGTTATTCTCCAAAAATCAGCGAGCGATTTAAGGTGAAGGAGCTACGTCTCTATAGCTATATGGCCAATATCGCTACCATCTGGCGAGCTAATAGAATGGGCATCGATCCAGAATATGGGATGACAAATCCCGACCCATTTTCATTTTCAATCGGTTTTAGTTTTAAACTTTAATAAAGTAACAACATGAATGTTTTGAAATATATTGTAACAGGAGCCCTGCTATGCTCAGCATGCAATGGTTTCTTGGAGATTAAGCCAGACAAGAAGATGTCTGTGCCGCATACCTTAGAAGACTGCGAACTGTTATTGAATGATTATAGTACGCTCAATACAACTTATCCTTCTATGGGGATTATCGCAGGAGAGGATTATTACCTGACATCGGCCAATTGGAACAGCATATCAGTACTAGATGATCGGAATGCGTATATCTGGTCTGATGAACCCGCAATGTTGGCCACTCCGTGGCAGGGGGCTTATAGAGTAGTCTATCTGACTAATCAGATTTTAAGCGTATTAGAACAATTGCCTAGCAGCCAAAAAGTTGGTGCTCGTTATAGTAATGCTTACGGGCATGCATTGTTCCTTCGTGCATTTGCTTTTCAACAACTGGTAGAAGTTTATGGGCTACCTTATCGACCCAATACGTCTGATATAGATTTGGGGATACCGATCCGGCTATCTCCTGATCTGGATGTGGTATCCAAGCGAGCAACGCTCAAGGATACTTACGTACAGATTGTTAGTGATTATAGCAGAGCAAAGAATCTGCTAGCCGCTGAACGGACAATAAAAGGCGGTACGTCAAAATCTGCAGCTTATGCTGCGCTTGCCAGAACCTATTTGACGATGAAGGACTATGAAAAGGCCCTTAACTATGCGGATTCAGCATGGCGTTTGCAAGCCGAATTACTCGATTATAATGGTTTGAAAGCCTCAGATAGTTATCCTTTAAAGCGATTTAACAAAGAGGTGCTATTCTCTGCATTGAGCACGCATTCCAATGCATTTGGAAGGCTGTATGTTCGCATGAATCCCGGTCTGATAGCGAGCTATAGGGTGGGTGATTTGCGTAAAGACATTTATTTTCAACCCTATGCCTTGGAGCCTTCAGTATATAGTTTTAAGGGGTCTTATGATCAGGGAGCTACGCTATTTGTGGGATTGACCACAAGCGAGGTCTTGTTGATTAGAGCAGAAGCTGCTGCACGTATTGGGAAGATAGATAAAGCTTTGACGGATATTAATCTTTTAAGAGCTAATCGTTGGAAGGATAATATATATCCGGTACTAGCGGAGCAAAATCCGGATAGACTTTTAGATACGATACTTGAAGAAAGGGCAAAGGAGCTTGTGTTCCGAGGTCGACGATGGTCGGATGTTAAACGACTGAGTGACGACCCGCTCCGGGCGGTTGAGCTGAAGAGGACTATCGATGGCAAAGATTATACAGTGCCCGTAGGCAGCCCTAAATATGCACTGATGATTCCACATATAGTCACACAGCAGAATCCAAGTGTTGAACAGAACAAAAGATAATATGAGAGGGTATGTTATGATATGTTTGTTTGTGTGGCTCGGAGTGGCACAGGCAATGGGACAATCAAGGTCTATTGATCGCAGTCAGCAGTTTTTTGTAGGGGAGTCTATCCCCGAGATGGTAACAATGCCTATAGTGAATTGGGAACAATCTGAGATTGATTTGGGCAGATACAAGGATAGGGTCGTCGTATTGGAATTCTTTGATACGTATTGTGCGACCTGCATAGAAGGGATGCCGCATCTGCAACAGGTACAACAGCAGATGGGAGATAAACTATTGGTGCTGATGGTGACCTGGCAATCCAAGGAGGTAATTGAAAAGTTCTATCGCGACAATCGCTTCTTGAAAGAGAATAATGTAAAACTACCTACGATAGTAGATGATACCCTGATGCGGAAATATTTTCCGCATCAAGGTGTGCCCCATACGGTCTTCTTGTATCAGGGGAAGGTACAAGCGGTGACCTATCCAGATTATGTCAAAAAGAAGTTTGTTGACGAGTTGTATACCACGGGAAAGCTGTCGGTACCTCAGAAAGATGATTTTAAGGAAGGGACAAAGATGTTTGAAGAAGAAGTCGGCCTGATTGGTTCGGTCAGGCTTACAGGCTATCAAGAATCTTTGGAGGAAAAGCCGGGATTGACCATAGAAAGGGATTCGGTATCGGGAGTTTATAAGACTTATTTCTATAATGTTGGCATTCTGAATGCCTATAAGGCAATACTTGCTTATATTAAAAAGCCGACTTTTATATTGACAGAACAACGGATACTATGGAAGGTGAAAGATCCGTCGAAGTACCGTTATCAAGAGGGATCAGGTGGTTCACACATATGGTTGACCCAACACGGTATTAGCTATGAGCGTAGAAGTAAAGTGGTGGGGGATTTATCTGATCAGGCTAAACTGGTGTTGAATGATCTGAATAGTTTGTTAGGATTGAGCGTATATTGGGATACCTTAGAGATGGATTGTCTTATTGTACGCAAGGCAAGAAAAAAGGTGAAATCAGTAGATGCTGTTAAAACAGGAAAAAAAATAGAGAATATAGGAATTCTTACTTTCTTAATGGACTATTCCGGCAATTATCCGCCTATAATAGATGAATCAGGGTATACAGGAGGTTTGACGATAGCGAATTATGCAAGTATTGAGGAATTGAATCTACAACTCCGATATTACGGACTGGAGATCATAACTGGGCGCAGACCAATAGAGATATTGGTTTTAGAAGAACTGTAGTGACAGCATAAAGGGGGCACTTTTGATGCCCCCAGTTATTAGTTGGCTTAATCACTAGGATTAAGCTGTACCGCGTAATCTTACGTTCGGTTGTGCTATACCTGTATGGAGCGAAAGGATCATCTCATCTTTTAACGCATCCGTTAAATCTGGATCACCATTTCCGTCAGGATTAGCATTTACCGCACAAATCTTACCACTGCCAGAACAAGATGGAGATCCTGTAACTGGTGCATAGTTGGAAGGAATTGTAGGGTTACCGCCCGTATTTAATTGAAACCATTGTGCCATAAGCTTATGATTTAAATTAACTAACTTAGATTTATGAATTGATCACAATGCAGTAGCTGTCTTGGCTAAAAATCAGATACTGCATTGGCCCCAGCCCTCGCGAAGAGGGCTTTTTGGTTCTTGGCGGTGGGACTCCTTATTTGCCAGACCATTCCCTGTATACCGCTCAGCGGGGAATACCGCAAACCTACGCCGATACCGTGCTACGGTAAGGCCTGCGATATACCCTAGTGTATCGCGCATATCGTTGGCTCTCCCCAGTATGCATCGCATAGCGATGGTGTGGGACACGATAGCTTGATCGTGTATGGCCCAGCTGGATCTGTCTGGAGATATACCACGTACTGCTCGGTATCTAGGATATGTCTTTATATTCATGACTCATTTATTTAAATAACCAAAGATGGCCTGACGATGGGAGAGGGTACATCGTTGTTGGCTCTTTTAGTTTGCGTTTATATCTGGATAAGTGATACGGAATAGGAGCTTGGCGCCCTGCTGTTGTTGTTTATAATCTTGTTGGACGTCAGCTGTAGATTGCTCGGCTACGGCATTCTGCTTCTCCTTCCATAGGACCTTGGGGTTTTGTGCCTTGGCATTCTCTATGTTGTCATTGCGGACTGGGGCCTCTTCTTTATCCAAGCTGATCGGGCCACGCAGCTGCAGGGTGTTCTGTATATCGGTACTGTAGGACTCGTGTACGAGCGGACCTAGGCTGATCAGAAAGGTGACCTGATCGGAAGATAGAGTGAAGCGGTAGCGTATCCATTCGACAAAGTCATGTGCGATATAAGTACACTCTTCGTCGATACGTCGTGTGCCACCTGTGTAGATGTAAGCGACCCATTCTTGGACGCCGATACTGCTCAATGTGAATTGTTTTTTCATCCTTTATGTGTTTTAAGTTTATCAATAGATGCCCATGGGACACCGTGCTTTGGTCATAGCAAAACTAGGCGCTTTTGCCTCCGAAATGAAGATATTTCGCGTCAAATGACGGGAAGATAGTTCCCGACGTCGGGAACTATCGAAAAGGGGGCGTAAAGGTAGAGAGACGCTTTGTGCAAAGTGGCGATTGGACTACAGATTGGATTTTTGTTGATGGGGTTTTGTTCGTAATTCGTTAATATTGAGTTGCCTAAATTTGAAATTATGAAGAATGATCTATTGCCTGCGGTAGATAAACTCCCGCTACCGGCTTGGTTGAAAAGTATTTTTGTCGGTATCCTCCACTTTGTGTTTTCGCCCTACTATGGTTGGCGTATCGGTGTGTTGTGGCCTTTTTTCCTGGGCTATGCGTACGCGATGTTTCCTTTTGAGGATATGTCGGTCGGATATGCGATGCGTCCGGCAGTGTTTGCGACTGCGGTGGAGGCTACACTGATTATCGCGGCTATTATCTACTGGGTGATGTATGTCTGTTATCTGCTGGATACGAGGTATGACTGGCATACGAAGCTGAGCCAGCGATTGGTATTTCAGGTGTGGCTGGGTGTGCTTATTCCCTTCGGATTGTTACTGGGCTACCTCTGGCAGGTTTACGGATTGGAAATGATGGTGACAGAATATATGCATTTTGTATATGCTTTGTTTCTGATTTTTTTGGTCATCCTCAATCGACAGGGCTACATTGTATATCTGCTTAATGAAACCGCCGCATCGAAGAAAAATAGGGATGCGCTAGCGCAGGATCTTTCCCTAGCAAACGAACGTGCAAAGGAGGCGGTGAGCGAACAACGCTTGGTAGAGGGAAGGAGCAACGGTCTACAGGAACAGCTTAAAATAGCACAGCTGGAAAACTTAGAACTGCGTGAACAGGTGGAGCTGCTCCAGAAAGAGAAACTAACATTGGTTGCAGAATTGGCTGATAAGGCGGCCAAGCTAGAAGTCAAAAATGATATGCCGGGCAGAGCCATATATGAGCTGTCAAATCCTGGAAAGGAAAGTCGCTTTTTTGAACAGAGGGAGATGAGCCGGTTCCAGATTGTAGACCGTAAAAATAAGAAGCCAGTTATTTATCTTTTTCTTAACACGGAGGAAAAAATCTTGATTACGGAGAGTAGCTTAACGGCATTGGCAGCAACCTATACGGATATGATACATGTAGGGCGAGATCTTTTGGTCGGAAGGCAGACATTGACCAGACTGATTAAGGATGAAGAAGGAGGTCTTAAACTGGAGGTGAATTTTCAGGATGAATTGATTGGGATATCGCTCAACCGCTGGAAAACGATCCGTACTAAGGTTGAACATGTGCTTGCAGAACGAAATAAAGGCATCTAAATCCCTCAACAGATGCCTTTGTATTTTTATCATATACAGTGCTTCTTGACTTCGTCTGGTTCTAGGCCAGTGTATTCGGCAAATTCCTGTATGCTGATATATTGCTTGTCCTTCTTGCCATAGGCATCACGGATACAGGCGAGTATGCGTCTCGATTGGGAGAGGCTCTTGCCGAGGATATTACTTACGTCCTGGGCGTAGATACATAATCTTTGTGGTTTCATATTTATTGCTTTTCTGAGAGACCTGCCCTGCGTCTACATGTTAGCGGGGGGCGAGGGATAGCCTAGTATGAAGCGGTCGATAGGTCGTGTTAGTGTATTGTTCTTTAATACTCTCCTTATACACTGTTAATACTTCAAGCATACTTGATCTATACTTAGGTTATACACCTCGCACACGGTACGCTCCCTCTCCTGAGCGTGGTCTTATGCGTTGTTATGGACTAAAGTAGCTAATAATCAAAGGGACTGCAAATGCCATTTGTGCTCATTTCGCGCATATATAACAAGTTGTACTCATTTCGCTGGCCTTTGGCCGTTACGAACATAGGTCTGGAAAGGTCATAGCATCTTTGTCCTGTCTACAAGATATTGTTATGGCAAGATTAGAAGGATTAATCAAGATGAAAGGGCAGATCGGGGATCTGACTTTCTTCAAAACGAAAGACGGCAGTTATCAGGTACGCATGAAAGGTGGTGTATCTGGCGAGCGTATCGCTACGGATCCTAGATTCCAGCGTACCCGGGAGAATGGTGCCGAGTTTGGACGTGCAGCAGCGGCCTCGAAAAAGCTCCGCGACCAACTGCGCGAACTGTTTGAGCAGAATGTGGATACGCGGATAGCGCAGCGGCTGTCTTCGCGTATGTCGGCGGTGATCAAGGCAGATTCGGTCAATGAGCGTGGCGAGCGTCGTGTGCTGGCAGAAAACCTGCCGATGTTGACCGGACTGGAGTGCAATGCTACGGCCTCGCTAACGACGGTCTTCTACGGTAAGCTGCAGTATGGGTATGACCGTGCTGCCGGAGAGGCCACACTGGCTACGGGGTCGTTCTCGCCACGTACCAAAATAGCAAAGCTGGATGGGGCTACGCATGCTCGGTTTACACTAGCGGTATTGGAGTATAGTGCGGATTCGGAGGATCTACCAGTGGTTATCGAAAGCTCACCGTATATCGATGTGACGCTGATGGCACAGCAACAGGTAGATCTCACAGCTGTACTGACAGCCGATGCGAGCAAAGCGATGCTATTATTGGTCGGTATCGGATACTTTCAGGAGGTCAACGGAGCTTATTACCCACTGGCCAATGGACTGTACAATGCATTAACTTTTGCTGCGGTGGATGTGCCGTAGTTAATGGTTAAGTATTAATGGTTTCGGAGGTTATGAGGTTATACAGTTATAAGGTTATATATAGCTTTCATAACGCTATAACTTTTATAACCTCCATAACTTAAACAAAACAATGAAAACTCAACACACCCTACATCTCCAACGGAAATATGGAGAGAAGGGAACTAATGGAACGATCTCTTATCAGGGCGAGAAGATCTGTCACACTATCGAATTACCCTGGCGTAATAATATGCAACGTATAAGTTGTATTCCTACTGGAAGGTATAAACTGGTTAAACGTACCTATACTAAGCATGGCGAGCAGATCGGTATTCCTAATGTGCTAGGACGTGAAGCTATCTTGATCCATGCGGCCAATAATGCTGAGCGAGAACTACTGGGCTGTATAGCCCCCGTAACCAAGCTGACAGGCGAAGGTACAGGTGCCGAAAGCCGCAGAGCTCTAGCAGAACTGAAAGCGCTAGTATACGGACTGTGGGATATGGGGGGCGAGGTGTATTTGGTTATTAAGTAGGTTATAAGGTTAGAGAGTTATAGAGTTAAGAAGTTAGAGAATTATAAGGTTAAGGGGGAAATCGTAAAACCGTTAATGGGTTAGGAAGTTAAAGGGAAAGCGAAATCGTAAGGGTTTTGTCTTTATAACCTTCATAACTCCGACTTTGTCGGGACTAACCTGTATAACTTAAGATTAAAAATGCACAAAATCATCAAAAAAATCAGCCAGGCGGTACAGGTGGTACTGTTGGCTCCCATCAAGCTGCCGGTAAAGGCACTGAACATTATTAAATACGTCGCGATAGGGCTGGGGGTGTTGGAAGCGGTAGTAGGTGACGGGGATGAAGGTATTGAGGGAGAGCCTCTCCCGAACTCGCTTCGGGATGAGGGGACTTAAGGAGTGAAGTGATATTAGCACGTCACCTCGACCTTGTGGAGAGGTCTATAAACTGTATAGGATTAATATAAAGCTTTTAGATCTCTCTATTCCGCTACGCTTCAATCGAGATGACGAGTGATATTAGTACGTCACTGCGAGAGTAGCGAAGCAGTCTGTTTAGACAAAAGTAGGTAACTACCTTCATAACCTCCATCACTTTCATAACTATCATCACTTTTTAAAAAAAAATGAACACAAACGAAATCCGTGCAGGTACCCTGGGTGGTACACTGTGCAGCATCTGGGCGTCTATTACGCTCGGAGATTTATTGCAGACCGTGATCATGGCGGCACTGGGTACGCTGGTGAGCTATGCGATGTCGCGCTTGTTGCAGCGGGGGCGGAGATAGTCGGGAATAAGTAGTAGCGCTAGCTAAATAAAGAACGCCTGAGGGGATAAGCCTCAGGCGTATTGGTAATATAGACAAACTTTATGAAAAATAGGATTGTAAATCATTGTAACCTGATTGCAAAAGCAATCGAGATGATGTTTAATCAAAGAAAACCTGCTCACTAAAAGTAAAAGGTGATCTATCCAACATCATATAGTGAGATTGTGCTATTAAGTGTGCAAATACATTTCCAAATATGACCGAGTTGTGTACATGCCAGCCTCCGGCAGGTGTACCCGCCTCGGGAGAGCTGGATTGTGCCAGTCGTCCATATGCGGTGTGTGCAACCGGAAAGTTATTTTGGTCGGTAGCGTAAGGTTCTATGGTTGTACTTCCGTATTGCCCCCATTGCTTTTCATTGGAAAGCATGCCGGTATCGCCTACATAGAATAGATTAAAGGTTTTGTGACGGAACATGGACACACTACCCGGTTGTTGATTGTTTCTATTAACTGCCGATTCGCTGTAAATGAAGATATTTTCTTTTTCACTAGCAGGTATATTTTCTATATAGAAGGTTGATGAACCATCCTGCCCCCAGTATTTGCCACGGGTATCGCCAAATGGCCAGCCTAATACATCGGAATCTACATTATTGAGTTTATAAATGGATCCGCTGATGTCATATAGCTTCATGGTTACGGCCTGTGAGTTGAATATTCGTTGGAAAAACACCTCAGGTCTTCCTAGATTGGTGTTTTCTATCATTAAAAATACGACTCCCCCTCGTCTTACGTATATTTCTAAGGCATCGTAATCTGCTTGTGTAAACCCTGAAAACATCCCTGCAATAATAATATCGGGATAATTGACCGGGTTTGATAATTTGTTACGGAGGATATTGGCTGTAGACCCCTGTATATCATGGGTAAAACCCTGCACCCGTACGTATTTACTGACTGCACTGAAGTTTCTGGGGTCTCTTAAGAAAGCTCCAGAAGCTTTAGCCGGATTGGATGCCGCATAACTGTAAGTATCATTTCCCTCTATATGTAGAATGCTCTTGGTCGGTATGACCTTGAACGCTTTAATTTCGACATATTGTACCCAACCTGCCCCGCCTTTGGTAAATCCAAAAGTCCGGTCTGCTAGTCCTAAACTGCTTAGAGGTAGGTCTTCAACGGTATTATTAGGATATTTGACGGAGAGTTTTTCAATATCAATGGTATAGCTGCGCTGGGAGAGGTCCGCTGTGTAATACCTCGCTTCGACCTGACGCTCGGAGTCGTTCTCTATTTTTGAAAATGTAAGGTCTGCGATAGGTACATTGGTTAATGTCCCTGTAAAACCTCCGGTCTTTATGTCAAAAGCTCTGGTTTTGACTGGTGTATTGGCTGCAAACTTGGCCAAAAGGGAGGTTATATTACCAAAGAGGCCGCGGGTATTGAGCCGTATCTTTAGTTGTTGCAATTGGTGTTTGAAGGTGATGGATAAAGGCGTGTCTCCGGTGGTCGTAGCTTTGATCGTTCCTTTGGCATATAAGAAGGGGCGATTGGGTTTGGTCTGTATCTGCGGGTTGTTTGGGTCGAGAGCAGTGATATCATCGGTGTCATCGTAGGAATAGGCATACCATTCGTAGTTTTGGTTCCGTACCACATCCAGTTTTGTAGATGTGCCTGATACTAATTGTAATGATTGTTCAAATTTTTGGGTGGCGGGATTGAACAGGACAAACCAATATTTGACACCGATTTCCATGGGAATATCAGCTGCCAATGGATTAAGCGCCCGGGTGCTCATTTGTTTGGAAGATGGAGTTGCCCTTACTTTTTCAAAACTGATCGCTTTCGCATGTTCTCCGAAAGAAAGATCGCGTCCCTCGGCCGACGTGATATCGATCTCAATATCCTTGAATTTGACAGTTTCACTGTTTGTTATCTGTTCGCCCGTAGCTGTTTTAGGAGCAATTGACATCATCTTTGCATCGGAGGAAGATACAAGATCTTCGTCAATGATACTGCCAATGGTGATGCTTAGTTTGGTCGAACCATCAGGAGTGACTTCTTTTGGCCCCTCTTTAGAACAGGCGGACAATGTAAGAATGCCCAATGCTATTATAGTAATTAGGTAATATGGTTTAGAAATTACTCCTTTTATCATTAAATTGGTCTTTCTCATTTTTTAGTGCTTTATTAAAATACCCAGTCTTTTTCAATGGTTTCGGTTTGTTCTTCCGTGATCCAAGGTTGGTTGCTTGTGCCGCCACCACCTGGACTTATAGTGGTCGATGAGGCCGCGATGCTGTGCTCTAACTCTATTTTGGTTACCGTAAATAAAGGTGGGAGGTATTCTTTTTTCTTTCTGTCCATAATATATCGTTCTTCAGTCTCTTATGCGATGGAAACGACTAAGGGGTTGTAACCTAAACGTTTAAATTGCATGTCAGGGTAAATTAAGGAAGATTCTTTTTATTACTACTTAATTGACTGTTGATTTATATACTCAAAAATACTCACGCGTGCTTTATGTGGATTAAAGCGTGTTTTTCAGTCGTTAACTAAATTGTGAGTGTGTTATGATATGCTGAGCGGGTATATTGATCAGGAATAAAAAAGAGCGAGATGGGTATTCCCTGTCTCGCTCTTTTTTGTTGACTGTTGTAGATCGTATTATTTAGCTAGGGCTATGCCGCTGAATACTTCGCCAAACTGATGGAATGTCTCATTGGCCAGTTCGATAGCGCGGGCATGGGAAGCGGGATCTGCACCGTACTGGTTCAGTACCGTGGTAAAACCTGCCCACATCTGTCCGCTATTGGCACCGTAGCCTTCGAAGAAGGAGGTGCCGCGCTCGATGCCGTACTTGTTGAGCATCTGTACGATATAGGGGCCTCCCATGATGGATCCTTCTAGCACATAGAGTGAGCTTAGTGCTTCTAAGACATTGCTTACCGCCGGAGCATGGGCCTCGGGTAGGTTGTCTACATTGCCGCCTAGTGTCTCGATATCTTTTTTGATGTAAGACGAATTACGACGCTCAGCTAGATCCGGTAATACCTCTGCCGTGACGAACGGTGCAATATTGTCCTCTACCGCACGGAAATAGGCGTAAAAACCTTTTAATACTTCGGCGTAGTCGGCTTCTGAGCGGATAGCTTTCATTTGGCGTACGACAATACCCTCGGTTTTTTGGTGCGCCGCATGGGTGCTTTCTTTGATATTTTGGCTTAACATATTCTTTCTTTTTTATTTAAAACGATTCTATACAAAGATTCGTATTTATTTTGTCTCTTTTATGCTGATTTTTTGTTTTATCTGATACGACGGTTTGAGAGGCATTAATATGGATAGAATATACTACGCATCCTGTTGGAAAAGGGTTGATGATCAGGTGAATAAATCTGTGTCGAGGGATTTAATAAGTTGTGCTTTTGAAGTAGAGATGAAGGAAAGGTGGTTAACAAAAAAAAGCGATTCAGTGATGAATCGCTTTTAGTACCCAGCGCCGGAGTCGAACCGGCACATCCGAAGATATTGGTGTTTGAGACCAACGCGTCTACCAATTCCGCCAGCTGGGCAAGCTGTTGTTTTATTGTTGACGATGCAAATATAGAGCTAATCCTTAAGATAGCAAAGAAAAATAAAGGTTTTTTTCAAAGTGACTGATTATGAAATAGAAAATTTTTGAAGCGTGTCATTTCCTTAAAAAATTTCATCTGTACACTTGTCATTTGTTATAGATTAATAAGCAATAGGCAAAGATAAAATATAAATAATTGTTTTTTGTTCGATGGGGTATACGGTCATGCTCTCTTCTTCTGCTAGGGATTGTCTGTGTTAACATGTATGTTTGAACGTTATTTTTTTTACCTATAAGGATATGTTGATTTTGTCGTTGTTTTAATTTACTCAATGGGCTGTTTTGATCCTTTTTTAGGAACAATTATATACTCAAATCGGTATGTTCTTTACAAAAACTTCAATAAAAATGTAATTCGTTTTATTTTTTCATTCATAATGTTTCAACTTCTAAGTCTGGATATGTATCGATGCTTCCGCTGCTTAAAAGGTGGTTTTTTGTGCGTTTTTGATTTGATATAAGCATAATTGACAGATCGTGTTTTTTCTCTTTTTTTTATTTGAGTATATCTGAGTATCTGTTTTTTTGGGTGTTTTACTTGTTAATTGTAAACTTTGTGCATGCTCGAATCGTCTTTTACTGAGGTCGTCATATGTACCACATATGTTGACTAAGACAGGTTCAGATTTACTTATGAAATTAAAAAGTTGTGTCTGGATTTAGGGCGCAAAAAAAAAGACCATTATGCAAAACATCTCTTTGAGGAAAAATTTTTTCCTGCTTATTACAGGGTGCTTATTAAGTGCCAATGCTTATTCACAAGCGTCCTCTTCTCATCAGGTCAAGCGGGATACGGTAGTTATCGCGGATGATAACAAGTTCCGCGTGATGACGAATTCTTTTTGGTCCAATTGGTTTATGGGAGCATCGGGTGGAGGGGAGATTTACTTTGGAGACCACAATAAGCAAATGAAACTTGGGGAACGTATAGGTCCTGTATTCTCGCTGTATGGCGGTAAATGGTTCACGCCTGGATTTGGTGCCCGTATACTGGGGTACTATGGACAGGTAAAGGGCGTTACACAGAATCATAGTTACAGTACAGGAGAGATATACGATGCCAGCCAATGGTTGGAAAAACAGAAATTTTCTTACTATCAGTTCCGTGGTGATGTGCTATTCGATCTGATGAGCCTGATCGGAGGATACCGCGAAGAACGTGTGTATTCCCTTATACCTTATGTAGGATTGGGCTTCTCTGGTATTACGGACAAACCGAAAAGAACGGAGGTAACCGGTACTGGCGGCTTTTTGAATAGATTTAGATTGAGTAGGGCAGTGGATCTTACTTTTGAGGTGCAAGGGACTCTATTTGACGATGCTTTTGACGGTGAGCTGGGAGGAAGAAAAAAAGAAGGCGCCATGGCGACGTTATTGGGACTCTCTTATAAATTCGGTAAAAATAATTGGGATAAATCAGAAACGATGGTGATCAGAGAAAGCTATGATGACGCGCTGTTAATCAAGCTGAGAGATCAGGTGTCCGCATTGTCGAAAGATAATGATGCGTTGAGAGCACAATTGGCCAATGCTAAAAATCAGAGTATGACCGAGATTGTGGTGGAGAATAAGATAATCGCAGCGCCATTGTTGATCACATTCCCAATCAATAGCAGCAAATTAAGTAATGAAGTGCGTGTAAACCTTGGTTTCCTTGCTAAAGTAATCAACTCAGGAGCAAAAGAGGTGGTGTACAATATTACGGGCTATGCCGATCAGGCAACAGGAAATAATGATGTCAATATACGCCTTTCGAAGAAGCGTGCAGATGCAGTGTATCAGGCTTTGGTCAATGAGTTTGGAGTATCGGCCAAGCAGCTTCGCGTCGATTACAAAGGCGGCGTCGGAAATATGTATTACAACGATCCGAAGCTGAGCAGAGCGGTATTGACAATTGCAGATTAAAGAACTTAATCCTATAAAACACGAACGGTCTAAATAAGAACGGTGTTGGGCCGCTCGTGTTTCCGCATCTATTGATGTAAAAAAGACTGATCGATGGCGGCTATGCTATCACCCGTCTACCTATGAAAAACAAATTTTTAATACCGTTAAGAAGTAAAGCATGATAGTAAAACTATGTCATAAATTCATGTTTTTATCAAAGTATGGGGTGTTAATAGCAGCATTTTGGGGAATGCTGCTACTATCCTGCACATCGCATAGGCAGACCGATCCGATGACATTTTGGGAAAGCTACGATTTTACTAAAATCGATATACGGAAGAATGAATTCGGTTTGGAACGGCTCTTGATGGATTTTATCCTGGCATTGGATGATCTACCCGCAGAAGAGGCAGCCCAAGCGATTGTCCATACGATGGATATAGCGAAGAAGACGCCTCTTGCTTTTCAGTTTTTTACGGACAAATTCTATGAACGGCTGTATGATCCTATATCTACGCTAAGAAACGATTCTTATTATAGTGTGGTACTCAATTATCTGATCTCGTCGGACGGAATTAGTGAGGTGGACCGCGCGAAATATAGAACGCACCTAGCGCTTGTACAGCGAAACTTGCCTGGAGTGGAGGCGAATAACTTTAGTTTTCAACGCGCAACGGGTGAAGTCGGTGATTTGCATAGTTTGAGGGGCGCATATAAACTGATTGTATTCTATGCTCCGTTATGTAAGGCCTGTAAATCGACCATGCCTGACCTGAAAGCAATACACCGCTTGGTACAGCGTACCAAGAAGAGTAAAGTGACCCTACTGACGGTGTGTGCTACTGGGCGTGAAAGTGATTGGCTCCATTATCAAGCAGAGCTTCCCGAAGAATGGATCAACGGATACAATAAGGAAGACGAAATTATACGTAATGGATTATATGACTTAAAGGCATTTCCGACTTTTTATCTGATTGATAAAGATAATAAGGTGCTTTTGAAAGATGCGGATATGGAGCGTCTGGTAGGTTATCTCAGTAGTTTATCCTGAAATAGGACTAGTTTTTTATGCTAAAAAGGAGATTGTTATGGTGATTACAGGTATTTTGCTATTGTTTGTTCCGGCCTTATTAGCCGTTGTTCTGGGGGCGCTTTTTATCCCTAGGATTCTATTGGTGGCTTACCGCAAGCGGCTGTTCGATCCGGTCAGTGATCGGAAATTACATAGTTGTATTATCCCGCGTCTAGGGGGGATATCTTTTGTGCCCATACAGTGTTGCTTGTTTGCATTGACGGTGGTTTTGGTATTTAAGTTCGGCGTAGGGGACTGGAGTGTGCAGTCTTGGGCTCTGATCTCTCATTTTGCATTGTTGTTCTGTGGATTACTGGTGCTGTATATTGTCGGTCTTGGTGATGATTTGATCGGGATCGGTTTTAAATGGAAGTTTTTATTTCAGATACTGGTAGCTTGTTTCTTTCCGCTTTCGGGCTTATGGATCAATGATTTTTATGGGCTTTTTTCTATTCATGGTATATCGCCATGGATCGGCATGCCGCTCACGGTGTTTATTGTCGTATTGGTGATCAACGCGATCAATCTTATGGATGGATTGGATGGGCTATGTGCCGGTCTGGTCGCTATAGGCTGTCTGGTATTCGGGCTGTTGTTTTATTTTTCAGGAGCTTATGTGCATGCTCTTTTTGCATTTATTACAACGGGAGCTGTCGCTCCATTTTTCTATTATAATGTATTTGGAGTAGGACGCAAAGGAAGAAAGATATTTATGGGAGATATCGGTAGTACGACGTTAGGCTATTCCCTAGCTTTTTTGGCGCTGAGCTATGTGATGAACAATTCTTTTATAAAGCCTTTTTCCAGCAGTTCTATTGTGATTGCCTATTCTATTTTATTGTTGCCGGTATTGGATGTCGCTCGGGTAATGTTTGTCCGTTGGAAGAGCGGTAAGCCGCTCTATTCGGCAGATCAGAATCACTTGCACCATCTTTTGCTGCGTCTGGGGTTGCCCCGTAAAGGAGTAATGCTATTTATGTTTGCGATCAATCTATTCTATATCATATTTAATTTACTTGCTGTGCAGGTGATGGATAATAATCTGATTTTGATATTGAATGTACTGATGTGGGGAGGCTTTTATTTTGTTTTCGAACAGTTTGAAAAGAGCCGTTTTGTAGAGAAAACAGAAGTGGTTGTATTGAGCGCAGATATAAAAGAAACTAGATGAAGATAGCAATAATTGGAGGTTCAGGTTTTATTGGTACAAACGTAATTCGACTGCTCAAGGGCATAGAAGGTTATGAGGTATTGAATCTTGACAAAAGGGAGAGTACGGCTTTTGCCGAGGTAACACGTATAGCAGATGTGCTGGACAGGGAGACGATAGTGAAGGGACTGGAAGGGGTGGATGTGGTGGTCTTACTGGCTGCCGAGCATCAGGATAATGTACATCCCATATCACTTTATTATGATGTGAATGTAGAGGGAATGCGTAATGTGCTGTATGCAATGGATCAAAACGCTATAAAGCGACTGATCTTTACGAGTTCGGTCGCTATTTATGGGCTGAATAAAGATAATCCCGATGAGTCTTTTCCTGCTGATCCTTTTAACCATTATGGTAAAAGTAAATGGGAAGCGGAATTGCTGTTACAGGATTGGTATAAGCGACATGCGGATTGGAATATTAGTATCATCCGGCCGACTGTTGTTTTTGGGGAGGGAAATAGGGGAAATGTGTTTAACCTACTGAACCAGATTGCTTCTTCCCGTTTTATGATGATAGGAGCTGGGAAGAACCAAAAGTCAATGTCCTATGTCGGTAATGTAGCTGCATTTATTTTTTTCCTAATAAAAAACAATATGGAGGGGTACGGTGTTTATAATTATGTGGACAAACCTGATTTTACTACCAATGATATTGTTTACAACACAGGGAAGGTATTGAATAAACCTATTTCGAGCTTACGGGTCCCGTACTGGGCCGGTATGCTGGGAGGCTATGCCTTTGATATCCTTGCATTTGTAACACGTAAGAAGTTTGCTGTCAGTTCGGTTCGTGTGCGGAAATTCTGCGCAGTGACGAAGTATGATGCAACAAAAGTCGGTACTTCTGGCTTTGTGGCTCCCTTTACGATGGAAGAGGGACTGGAGCGGACTTTGGTAGCGGAGTTTATGGAGAAAGGGAGCTGATGTCTGAGAATAAAATAGTAATTAATAGTTTTTCAAGTCTAGATTTATTGAAATTTGCAATGGCTATTGTCGTTGTAGCTATTCATACTGCCCCCTTTGAAGATTTATTGGTGGGGAGACTTCGTACTTATTATGATTCAACAGTAATAATAGCAGTCCCCTTTTTTTTTATGTGTTCTGGCTTTTTGTTTCAGATTAGATTGGATAAATACAAAGAGACTGAAAAGACTATTTTATTTAAAAGATACATTTATAAACTCATAAAGATGTATGTTATTTGGACGGTTATTTATCTCCCCCTTACTATTTATGGGTTTTACATCAGTAATACAGGTCTTAGAGATAGTGTTTTTTATTTTCTTCGAGGAGTATTTTTAAGAGGTGAAAATTATTATTCATGGCCACTTTGGTACTTACTATCAATGATACTATGTATGACATTTTTGTTTTTCCTGTATAAAAGAGGTTTTTCCTATAAATTTATTTTACGTATCAGTTTAGTATTCTATTTCGTGTCGATATGCTTGAACAGTCCGTATATCGATAACATTGGGTTTTCCCCTTTTTTTGTTAATCTAGTTAAAGCTTCTGTAGGTTCGGGGAGATTACTTTCTGGTTTGATTTTTATTGTCTTAGGTATTTATGTGGCTTATAATAAGAACAATGGATCCGTTTTTTTTTCATCACTGTTGTTTGTGTTAAGTTGTGTCGCGAATTACTCAAGGATTCCTTTTCTGTCGGAGTTTAGTTTAATATCCCTCGTCTATGCATTATTTTGCCTTGCTGTAATATTTCCAATAATTAATAACACTGAAGTTTCCTATTGGATGAGGAAGGCAAGTACAGTGCTATTTTTTGTTCATATGTATGTTGTCTTTATTATTCGAGAATTGCTATGGGTTAAGGATGGTTTGGCGGTTTTTATAATGACTCTTATCGTTTGTTTATTTTTCTCATTTTATATCATAAAATATCAAGAAAAATATAAAGCACTTCAGTTGCTGTTTTAAATTTTAAAATAAGATTTATATGCAAGGTAAGAGAAGCAATCAAATAGTACAGAACACAGCATTCCTTTATTTTAGAATGCTGTTGTCAATGGGAATTGGTCTCTACGCATCAAGAATTGTCTTAGAAGTTTTAGGGGTTGAGGATTTTGGTGTTTTTAATGTAGTTGGTGGGGTCGTGAGTATGCTAACTTTCTTAAATAATTCTTTGTCAAGCGCCTCTCAGAGGTTTTTAACCTTTGAATTGGGGAAGAACAATATAATGGAGCTAAGTAAGGTTTTTAATATTAGCGTTTCTATACATTTGGCGATTGCAGGTCTCGTTGTTCTGTTGGCAGAGACTGTAGGTCTGTGGTTCTTGTATCACAAACTTTCTATTCCTCCGGAAAGATTTGATGCTGCTTTATGGGTTTATCATTTCTGCGTTTTGACTGCTTTTTTTGGAATTTTGCAGGCTCCTTATATAGCTATGATTATCTCTAGAGAAGAAATGTCTCTGTTTGCGTATATATCAATTTTGGAAACGGTGTTAAGGTTGTTAATAGTTTATTTGCTCAAAGTAATAATGTTTGACAAATTATCCTTGTATGGAATTTTAACTTTCTCTGTGTCGTTTTTTATCTTTTTGCTGTACTGGCAGCTTTGTCGAAAAAGGTTTGTCGAAACAAGAATCAAGCATTTTATTTGGGATAGAAAACGGTATATACAAATACTAAGCTTCTCTGGTTGGGTATTGAACGGAAATTTAGCCGTTGTTGGCTATACCCAAGGTGTTAATATATTGCTTAATATTTTTTTTGGTCCTGCTGTTAATGCTGCACGAGGCATCGCATTTCAATTGCAGAATGCAGTAAATAATTTTTCATATAATTTTCAAAAAGCGATGAACCCACAGATTACCAAAAGCTATGCGTCTGGTGATATGGGATTGATGCATAGATTAGTATTTGTTAGTTCAAAAGTTACTTTTTTTTTAACGTTAATACCTTGTATTCCAATTTTAATAGAAACAAATTTTTTTCTAGAAAAATGGCTAGGGAAATTTCCAGACCACACGATATCTTTTGTAAGAATATCTGTTTTAATTACGATAATATCGGCGCTTAGTTATTCTATGATTGTGTCTATTCATTCTACAGGTACAATAAAGAAGTTTCAGTTATGGGAAGCGAATATTTTATTAATGATAGTGCCAATCTCTTATTTCCTTCTAAAGAAGGGTGGAACTCCAGAAGTTGCTTATTGGACAACATTGGTTCTCATGATAATCGCCCAATCGGCTAGAGTGGTTATTGTTTCTAAAGCTATAGATTTTAAACTGTACACCTATTTTAACGAGGTTATTTTAAGAATCCTATTAGGACTTCCATTATGCCTTATTTTACCTTATTGGGTTTTTGTGAATATGAATGAGGGGTGGAGTAGATTAATCATACTTGTCGTTGTGGTTTGTATTTCTGTTGGATTGTCATTTTATTTTTTGGTGTGTAGCAAAAGTGAACAAAGGATTTTAAATAAAGTTGGTTTCGGTTTCGTAGCGAAATTTCAGGCGCTGATATCAAGATACTCACTTAATAAATAACTTATAATGAATAGATCCGTTGATGTTTCTGTTATTGTTCCCGTATATAATGCTGCGCATACTATAATAAGATGTGCAGATAGTTTGGTGAAACAAATTAATGTACAGGCGATAGAATTGATATTCATTAATGACAACAGTTCGGATGATAGCTTACAGCTATTAGAAGATTATTTTAATAAGATAGACAAAACTGCGGTTAAATTTAAAATTGTAAATCATGTTATAAATAAGGGAGCTGCAGCAGCTCGAAATACAGGATTGGATCACGCATCAGGGAATTATATTGGTTGGTTGGATGCAGATGATTGGGCTGCTGAGAATATGTTTTTTGAGTTGTTTAGAGGCACCGAAGGACAGATGAACGATTTGGTTTGGTGTGATTTTTATAAAGTGTTTGCAGAAGGACAAGAATTAGGAGAGCAAAATTTTGTAGAAGAGAATAAGGCATTTATGCGAGCGCTCCTGACGGGGGATATGCAAGGTATGCTGTGGAACAAGATAATTAGAAGATCTATAGTTACAGATTATAATATTCGTTTTATAGAAGGAAAGGATTTAGGCGAAGATCGAACATTTTTGTTTAAAGTGTTATTCTATAGCAAATCAATCAAGTATGTAAGTTGTGTGCTGTATTATTATGATTATAGTAATGAGGGGTCTATAACTAGAGATGTAAATATTGGAAGAGTTTATGAAGAGATTGATAACGTAGAAGAGATAACACGTTTTATTAACTCTAATAATATCAGTTGGTTAACAGGTCAAGAAGTGCAAGAGTTTCAATTCAGAACAAAACGTAAGTTGTTGTACTCAACAGATATTGGGGATTTTGTAAAGTGGAAAAGTATCTTCCCTAGTTCTAATAAATGTATTAGTACTTCGAAATTAAGATTTCGACATAAAATTCTGGGGCTTTTGGCCAAAAACAGTTTTTTCAGGTTGATAAGATGTTGGATTTTTTTGAAACTTCTTTCTAAAGATAGTACTAATTGATGGGTTTAGCTTATTAGAACTTTTCGGTTCTAGGGTGAATAGGGTATTAATTATTTAAAATTATGAATGTAATATATGTTATAGGTGTGTTTGATCTTTTTCATCGAGGGCATTTAGAGCTATTGAAACGAGCTAAAGATTTAGGTGATAGGTTGATTGTTGCAGTTAATGGAGATGATATGGTATCTTCTTATAAGAGGACTCCCTATTTATCAGAAAATGATCGAATGGAAATCGTTAAGGGGTGTAGATACGTTGATGAAGCATTTATTATCAGAAAATATGATAACAAAGAGTTTATAGAGAAATATAGTGTGACAAAAATTGTCCATGGAGATGATTGGGAAGAAAGTAGCTATATGGAGCAGATTAGAGTGTCACCTGAATATTTGAAGGAACAAAATTGTGAGCTGATTCTACTTCCCTATACACGAGGGATTAGTACCTCAGAATTAATAAAAATTATCAAAGAATCATGATTTATAAACAGCTGTCTTATTTGCCTATTATATTTCAGGTTGATGAAGGTATTGTTTTAGGTGTGGATGAATACTTAAGGAGAAACAAACTTTCATTTACAAATATATTAGTGGTTTCAGGTAAAAATTATTCGAATAAAATAGGTGCTTTAGTGGCTGATAAAAATGGGTGGAATAGATATACTCTGGAGGATAATACGTTTAGAGAAGTAGAACTATTGAAAACCTATGTTAATAGGTATAATATAGATTTATTAGTTGGTGTAGGAGGAGGAAAAGTTATCGACACAGTAAAGAGAGTGGGCTATCTATCAAATACTAATAATTTATCAATTCCTACTATAATTTCTAATGATGGGTTAATCTCACCGATTTCTGTCATAAAAAACGAGTTAGGAAAAACTGAGAGTTTGCCAGCAATGATGCCAATGGGGGTGATTATTGACATCGATATTATAAAGGAGTCTCCCGTTAAATTTCTTCAAGCAGCAGCTGGAGATGTTTTGGCTAACTTATCAGCAACAAATGATTGGGTTTTAGCTTTCCAGCAGGATAGGGAAAGAATGAATGATATAGCATTCCATCTATCGAGAAGTGCGGTGAGTAGTCTGATTAATTTCGATGAAATCCATTTGCTGTCAAAATCTTTTCTCCGTCTCTTAGTGCAAGGGTTAGTTAATTCAGGAATTGCAATGGCTCTTTCTGGCACTTCACGCCCTTGTTCTGGAAGTGAACATCAAATTAGTCATGCTATCGATTTCTTGGAATATGGTGAAGGGGTTTTACATGGTACTCAGGTAGGTAGTATCAGTTTGTTTTCTCTGTTTTTACAAAATAAAGTGGAAGCAAAGCAGATGAAGTTTGCCCGCACGGTCGGTATTCCGTTATTATTTGATGGTTTGATCCGTAATTTTTCTAGTAGGCGGTTTGAGGAAATAATAGATAAATCTAGAGAAATGAGACCAGGTAGGTACTCAATCTTAGATATGTTAACTACTAATCAGGTTATGGAAAAGTATGAAGAGTTTAGAGCTTTCATAAAGAGTAACAACTTTTAGGGATTAATCGCTACTGTTATGATTATAAAATTGCTAACTGTAAACTATGGAAAAGATGATAAAAGGAGGAATTAGTGATTTGCATAAGAAGATGCTGATTGATGTATTCCGTGATTTTGTAAGGATTTGTGAAAAATACGATCTACAGTATTTCTGTTGTGGTGGTACTGCTATAGGTGTTATAAGGCATCAGGGTATGATACCCTGGGATGATGATATCGATATTTTGATGCCTAGGCCTGATTATGATAAATTTTTGAAAATATTTAACTCTTTGGATATTTCTGACAACTACGAATTAATAACTGCTGAATCCAATAATCGTTATTATTTGCCTTTTGCAAAAATGTGTGATAAGAGGACTACTATATTGGAATATGACGATATTCCTTGTGTTTTTGGGGTGTTTATTGATGTTTTTCCTTTAGATGGAGCGCCAGCTAATCTATCTCAACGTAACAAACAGTTGTTAGGTTTCAGACGAGCAGCGAATAAGCTTCTTGTTTTACCAAAGTCGATTACGATTAATGTAAGGTCGGGGCTAACCAGAATATTTAACTTACAGATTAGAACTGCCTATAATGAATTTCGATATGCACTGAATAAGAAAAGAAACCGAGAAAAAGTGCTAGCCGAGATAGATGGCTACATGTTAGAAACGGATTATTCGTCATCTAGTTATTGTGGTAATTATGGCGGAATGTGGGGAATAAAAGAGTTTGGTCCAAAAGAGTGGTTTGATGGATATGAATTAGGGAATTTCGAAGGTATTAGCGTGCGATTACCACGAGGATATCATGAACTGTTGACCCAGATGTACGGAGACTATATGCAGCTGCCTCCTCTTGATAAGCGTGTTTCTCACCATCATGTTGCGTATTTAAACTTAGAAAAAAGGGTAGAGATTGATAAGGTTTTAAAGCTGATTAGAAATTAGGCCTGATAGTTATGGATATTATACCAGTGGTTTTTTGTTTTGACGATAATTGGCTTTTGCCAGCAGGTGTTTGTATTAGTTCTTTACTGGAAAATGCCGGTAGTAATACTTTCTATGATATTTTTATCCTTCATGATGACGCGGCGACCTATCCTAACTCTAAATGGTTAGATTGTTTGTATGGTAAATACACCAATTTCTCAATAAAATATCGAAGTGTTGGAAATGAATTTCACGATGCATTTCAGATCAGGGGTATAACAGTAGCTGCTTACTATAGACTACTTATTCCAGAACTTATTCCAGAATATAATAAGATTATGTATCACGACGTAGACGTTATATTTAGAGAAGACTTGTCAAGAATTTTCAATGAAGCAGACTTAGGAGGTAATTATATCGCTGGAGTCGTTTCTCCAGGTTTTTTCAATGAGAAAGCTTCTAAGAACAGAAGCGAGATGGGACTAACACCAGAAAAGTATATTCTGTCGGGTAACCTTATATTTAATTCAGAATTATTACGAAAGGATGAAATTGTCTCCTTATTTAAAATAGAAGCTCAAAAGGATTATATACACCAAGATATGGATGTGATAAATCTGGTTTGTAAAGAGCGGATCTCCTATCTCTCACCTGTATTCTGCGGTACAATTGAACTATTTAAACTAGCGGCTAATAAAGAGGATCAACCGTTATATACACTTTTGGAATTGGAAGAAATGCAAAGTAATGGGATAGTACACTACAATGGACCTAAACCGTGGAATGGATGGTGTCCAAACTTTGATATTTGGTGGGAGTATTATAGAAAGTCCGTGTTTTTTGACCCAGCTTATTATTTTGAATTTTATACGTCAAAATATGACGAGCTGGATAAGTTGGGAGAGGTCAAGCTGATTAAATTACTGCTACGTAAAATAGCTAAACGTTTGAATATCATTAAATGAAACACGCTTATCTCATTATGGCACATCATGAACCGGAGGTTTTGCAGTTATTGCTGGAGGCTCTAGATGACAAGAGGAATGATGTATTCATTCATTTTGATCGTAAGTGTGAGGCTGTGCCAGCTATTAGGATGAAGAAAGCACGGGCCTTTATTTTAGGGGAGCGTATAGATGTGCGTTGGGGGCATCGGTCTCAGATCGATGTTGAGCTGCTCCTGTTTGAAAGGGCCTACAAAAAGCAGGAATACCGTTACTATCATCTGCTATCGGGGGTAGATATGCCTATAAAATCGCAGGATTATATTCATTGCTTCTTTGAAGAACACAGCGGGAAAGAATTTATCGGTTTTACACAAGGAGATACGGAAGTGGAAATTACACGTAAGGTGAGAAGATATCATCTGTTTTCAACAGAGTTTCGTTTGCCAAAAGGATTAAGGGCCTTTTTTGTAAAAGGAGTACGTAAGGCTTTCTTAGAACTACAGACCTGTTTTGGGATAAAGAGGTATGCTGATATCGAATTTAAAAAGGGAACAAATTGGGTGAGCGTAAGCAGCGAATTTGTAGCATTGGTTTTGTCCCAAAAGGAGAAGATACAGAAGATGTATGTGCGGTCTTTTTGTGCGGATGAAATTTTTATACAGACTATATGCTGGAACTCTTGTTTCAGGGAGTGTGTATATGATTTGTTGGATTCGAGGAATAGTAGTAAGCGTATGATTCAATGGGTAAATAATGAAATAGTAGACTGGAAAATGGATGATGTACGTTTTTTATTGGACTCGCCAGGCCTGTTTGCTCGAAAGTTTTCAAAAAATAATATAGATGTCGCTAAGGCGATACTACAAGGTATCCAGGTAAAGGAAGAGAGTTATGACGGTTAGTATCATTGTACCTATTTATAATGTGTCCAGGCATATCGAAAAATGTGTCCGTAGTCTGATGGAGCAGACTTATGGAGATATAGAGTATGTTTTTGTCGATGATGCTTCTCCGGATGATAGTATCGCTTTATTAAAGGGGGTAATTGAGGAATATCCATCACGTGGTATGCAGGTGAAGCTATTGGTGCATGAAAAAAATAAAGGATTGCCGGCGGCAAGAAATACAGGTCTGGCACAGGTGGAGGGGGATTATATTTATCATTGCGATAGTGACGATTGGTTGGACACTGATTGTATCCGTGAAATGCTATCCTATGCATTGGAAAAGAGAGTCGATATTGTATATAGTGATTGGTATCTGAGTTTTTATAAAAATGAACGTTATATGCAACAACCTGATTGCGCGGGGCCACGGGAGGCAATACAGGCGATGTTGGACGGCTCTATGAAATATAATGTCTGGAACAAACTGGTCAAAAGGGAACTGTATGTGTTGAATAATATCAGCTTTCCAGAAGGAAGAGGGATGGGGGAAGATATGACTATGATCAAGCTATTTGCACATGCACAACAGGTAGCTTATCTACCCAAGGCTTATTATCATTATATGCAGACTAATTCGGAGGCTTTTACCAAAGCGTTTAAAGAGAGTCATCTAAATGATATTTTCGATAATACACGAGATACGATAGCTTATATAGAAAAAATATTTGGGAACGAGCTGTTCTTGAAAGAGATCCGTTTTTTTCAGTTGAATGCAAAGCTGCCACTTTTATTTAGTGCTGACCGGGCCATGTTTTCGGTCTGGCGCTCTTGGTTTACGGATGCGCACCCTTATATAAAGATGAATCTGGCTTTTTCTAAAAGAACCAAATTTATTCAATATGCTGCTATCCGAAAGCAAGACTGGGTAGTCAGCCTGTATAATGTGATTTTGTTCCGCTTGGTGTATGGTGTATTATATAGATAAGGGATGATGAAGCTAATCAAATATGCAGTGTTAGGGATGCTTGTCAGCATGTACTTTTTCTCTTTTGGCTTTACATTTCTGCCTGAACAGGTTAATACGAAGCTGATTTTTGCTGTTTTTGGGGCAAGTTTCTGGGTATTTAATTCCATCCGAGGAGGATCAATAGAGATCAATAGGAAATTATTGGGAGCGATCTGTTTTGCTGTTGTGTTCTCTGCCGTAGGTTTTTTCTCTATGGATTACAATTATTCTACGGATTCTTCCTATGCGACTTATATCGTTAGTTTTTCCGTCTGGATGTTTGCAGGCTATTTTGTGATCAATTGTTTAAAACTAGGGCATAAGGAGGTCGGCTTTGATCTATTGGCGTATTATCTGATCGCTGTATGTGTGGCGCAATGTATGTTGGCCTTAGTGATTGATAATGTTCCAGTGGTAAAGTCGGTTGTGGATCAATATATCGAACAGGGACAGGGGTTCTTAAATAATATAGAAAGACTGTATGGAATAGGAGCTTCGTTAGATAATGCTGGGGTGCGTTTCTCTATCGTATTGCTTATGCTAGTCGCTGTATTAATTAATAGTTGGAAAGTACAAAAGAATACGCTCCTGCTATTTCTATTATTAATTTCTTTTATCATCATTTTTACTGTGGGTAGTATTATTGCAAGGACGACTAGCGTGGGAGGAACTCTTGCGATTGTTTATCTGTTTCTGGGGACTGGTGTGTGGCGTTTTTTCTTAAAAAGGGAACTGTTAAAATTATACTTGGTTTTTTTTCTCTGCCTTTTGTTCGTCTTGTTGCTGGCGACTTATTTTTATAAGACCAACCCTGTTTTCTATGATTATATGCGTTTTGCTTTTGAAGGATTCTTTAATTGGGTGGAAAAAGGCGAATGGAAAACCACTTCTACTGATCGATTGAATTCAGTAATGTGGATATGGCCTGATCCGAATGATAATAAAACCTGGTTGATCGGGAAAGCAACTTTCGATAATTGGCATGCCGTGGGAACGGATATTGGGTATTGCCGATTCGTATTTTACAATGGGCTGTTGGGACTGTCTATATTTTCTTTGTTTTTTGTGTACAATGCATGGGCATGCAGTAAACTACTACCTGGTTATGAGCTTTTCTTCGCATTCCTACTATTACTGAGTTTTGTTATTTGGTTGAAAGTTGCTACGGATCTGTTTTTGGTCTATGCACTCTTTTACTGCCTGGAAGGTGGAGAAAGGAGGAGGATATGAAGATTATGTACTGTTTACTGGGGACATTCAACTCGGGGGGGATGGAACGTGTATTGGCCAATAAAGCTAATTATCTCGTGAGGGCGGGAAATGAAGTGGTTATTGTCACTACGGATCAACAGGGCAGACCTCCATTCTTTGAACTGGATGCTAGAATCGAGCAGATAGATCTTGGTATTAACTATACCGCGAATGTTGGGCGGAATTTTTTAGGGAAATTTTGGAGCTATCTTTTTAAGAGACAACAGCACCAGAAGAAATTGAAGCGCTTGTTAGAACAGTTAAAAGCGGATATCACGGTATCTATGTTTGATCATGACGCTTCTTTCTTGTTCAAGAGCAAGGATAACAGTAAAAAAATCCTGGAGATTCATTTTTCAAGATATAAGCGGCTGCAATATGGCAGAAAGGGAGTATGGAAACTCTTGGACGTATGGCTCAGTAGGCGGGATCTGAAGATAGCCCGTTCTTATGATCGCTTTGTCGTACTTACACAGGAGGATAGAGGCTATTGGGGCGATTTGGTTAATATTCGCGTGATCCCGAATGCCCACAGTTTTAACCTCGATGAAACAGCAACGTTGGAAAAAAGTAATGTCGTAGCAGTAGGACGCTATGACTACCAGAAGGGATTTGATGAACTGATTGCTATTTGGAGTGAGGTGCATCGGCAGCATCCCGATTGGCAGCTTTCTATTTATGGTAATGGTCCATTGAAAGAAGATATGAAGCGGCAGATAGCAGCACTGGGATTGGAGGATTCGGTCCGTTTATGTGATCCGGTAAAGCATATTGAACAGGTGTATCTACAAAGTGCACTGCTATTGATGACCTCACGTTATGAGGGCTTACCTATGGTCTTGTTGGAGGCGCAGGCTTGTGGTGTGCCCATGGTTTCTTATGCCTGTAAGTGTGGCCCTAAAGATATTATATCGGATGGTGAAAATGGCTATTTGATTCCGGAAGGTGAGCGGGAACTTTTTAGTCAGCGCATCGATGCCCTGATAAGGGATGTATCATTGCGAAAAAAAATGGGACAGGTGGCTAAGTTGCGGTCGGAAGGTTTCTCAGAGGATAAGGTCATGGAAAAATGGGTTGAATTATTTACGGAATTAACTGGTGTAAAGAAATGAAGACAATAGTTATATCTGCAGTCAATATTGTGGAAGCGGGGCCACTGGCTATTCTTAGAAATTGTCTCCATTATCTATCGGTGCTTGCTGCTAATAAAGAATATAGGGTGGTTGCTCTGGTGTATGAAAAGAAGCTGGCTGAGTTTCCGAATATCACTTATATCGAAACCCAATGGCCTAAAAAACGTTGGATAAACCGTCTATGGTATGAGTACGTAACGATGAAGAAAGTGAGTAAGGAGATAGGACCGGTTTATTTATGGTTTTCACTGCACGATACCAGTCCTCGTGTAGAGGCGGAGCTGCAGGCGGTGTATTGCCATAACGCCTTTACGTTTTATAAATGGAAATGGAGGGAGTTGTTTTTTGCACCAAAAATTGTGCTATTCTCCCTACTTACAAAATACATTTATGCCTTTAATGTCTCTGCAAATCGATATCTCGTAGTGCAGCAGGAATGGTTTAGGGAGGCTATGGCGAGAGATTTTGATTTTCCTGAAAAGGATATCATTGTTGCTAAGCCGCAGCAGGTTATTCCAGTCGATACGACCTCAGCTAAAGATGAAGAGCGAAATGGAGAAGATTATTCTTTTCTATTCCCGGCTTCGCCCAATAGCCACAAAAACTTCGAGTGTCTCTGTGAGGCCGTGGCCTTATTGGAGGGAAAGGAAGGCCTTCCGAAATTTAAAGTATATATCACGATAACAGGAGAAGAAAATAGCTATACCCGATGGGTTTTAAAAAAATGGGGTAATCGGTATGAATCATTATGTTTCATCGGCTTTTTAAGTAAAGAAGGTCTACTTGATTATTACGAGAAAGTAGATTGTCTGGTGTTTCCCTCAAAGACGGAAAGCTGGGGGCTTCCTATTTCCGAGTTTGCAAATTATGGAAAGCCTATGCTACTGGCCGATCTGCCTTATGCCCGAGAAACAGCCGCTGGAAGTAGGTGTACTGCGTTTTTTGATCCAGATCGGCCTGATAACCTGGCCGGGTATATGGGCCAATTGATACGAGGAGAAACGAAGGAGTTGGCACCTGTAGCGGATCGGAGAATCGCAGCACCGGTAGCCGATGAATGGGAAGCATTATTTAATCTACTTTTAAATGAACAGCATGAAGATATTACAGGTCGGTAAGTTTTATCCCATACGGGGAGGGGTCGAAAAAGTAATGTACGATCTGACATTGGGACTCTCAAACGAAGAGGTGTACTGTGATATGCTCTGTGCTTCGACAGAGGGGTATCCTCAAGGGGTGACACAGTTGAATGATTTTGCACGGTTGATCGTGGTGAAGACTCAGTTGAAGCTGGCAGCAACGATGTTGGCCCCGGCGATGATAAGTACATTGAGGCGGATAGCGAAGGACTATGATATTATACATGTGCACCATCCAGATCCTATGGCCGCCCTGGCCTTATATTGCTCGGGTTATAAAGGAAAGGTGATTATGCATTGGCATAGTGATATTCTGAACCAGAAAAAATTAATGAAGCTTTATGCTCCCCTGCAGTCCTGGTTGATACGTAGGGCAGACCTTATTGTTGGGACGACGCCTGTGTATGTCAAAGATTCTACTTTTCTAAGGAACGTACAGGGTAAATGTGATTATGTGCCTATCGGAATAGAACCTTTTGCGTTGCAATCTGATAAAGCGGAGGCGATTAAACAGCAATTTAAAGGAAAGAAAATTATTTTTTCATTAGGAAGATTGGTCCCATATAAAGGATATGAATATCTAGTGCGGGCTGCAGCCTTGCTAACTACAGATGTACAGATTGTCATTGGTGGGACGGGGCCTTTGATGGACGAACTAAAAGCTTTGGCGGAAGAACTAGGAGTAAAGGATAAAGTGACATTTTTAGGATTTGTGTCGGATGAGGATGTGCCTGCTTATTATGAAGCCTGTGATTGTTTTTGCTTGAGTTCTGTTTGGAAAAATGAGGCTTTTGCAATTGTTCAGTTGGAAGCAATGTCACTGGGAAAGCCTGTTATCTCGACAGCAATACCGGGATCCGGTGTAAGTTGGGTAAATCAACACCTGAAATCGGGGATTGTTGTGCCTGTGGCTGATGAGGTCGCACTGAGTGCTGGAATTAATAAATTGCTCTCCAATGATTTGTTATATAGTGAATTATCGGAAGGAAGTAGGGCGCGCTATGAGCAGTTGTTCCGTAGAGAGAAAATGGTCTCCAAAACAAATGAAATTTATTGCAAACTTTTATTGCAAAACAATGTTTAATAAATAGTGGCCAATTTATGGAACAGACAAAGAAGAAAATCGTTTGCAAAAACGATCATTTTCTGAAAAATGTGGAAGTGGCATTAGAACTGGGGAAGAAGGTGAAGATTGCGGTGAGGGGAAATAGTATGAACCCTGTTTTAAACGATGGAGACATTGTCATTCTAGAAAAAGGACAGCAGCTACCTATAGAAAAAGGAGATATAATACTGGCAAAATATGAGGAAAAATATGTTTTGCATCGTGTTGTATGGATTAGTTCAGATTTCTTTTACCTAGCGGGTGATGGAAATAAACTACAAGTAGAAAAAGTCCGTAAAGATAATGCTATCGCTACGGTAGGTTCAGCCTTTCGTGGAGAGCTGTGTCTGCCGTTGAGCTTCTCCGGGAGCCGGTTGCAGTTATTTAAACGTAGTGTGCTAGGTGCTTGTTGGTATTTGAATTACAGTATTAAAAAGAAGTTTTTATGAAGTTGAGAAAAGATCTGGTTTTAAGGGAGATAGGAAGTCATTATGTCGTGGTAGATCCTGGGCAGGAAATGGTGGACATGTCAACGGTATTCACGCTGAATACGACTTCAGCATTTCTGTGGAAAGAGTTGGAAGGTAAGGATATTACAGTGGATCTGATTGCGGATTTGTTGTGCGTTAATTATGAGGTGTCACGGGAAACAGCGGGAAAAGACGCTCAAACAATTTTTACTGCTTTTTTAGAGAACGGGTTAATGGTAAATTGAAATGGCAAATAGGGAGCGTATCTATACGGTGTTTTTTAACTTACTTCGATCGGGGCTATGGTCAAGACCTGTCGAAGCAAGCGAATCGTTCCCTTTATCTTCAGCTGAGTGGAAGGATATCTATGATCTGGCCTTGGCACAGACGGTGGAAGGGCTTGTTTTCAGTGGAATAGAGCGATTGGATATGGAGCACCTACCGCCAACAGATATATGGATGAAATGGTTGGTTCGGGTTACTAAAATCGAACAACATAATAAGCTTATGAACCAATGCTTGGCTGAGCAGATAGGTGTTTTTAATGATCTGGATGTTAATCCTATTCTACTGAAAGGGCAGGGGATAGCGCAGCAATATGAAGCTCCTCTTCGAAGACTGGCAGGGGATATCGATTGGTACTTTTCTACAAAAGAAGATTATGAAAAGGTGAATAATTGGGTGATAGAAAAAGATGTGCCGGTAAAATATATGCCTGGACGTAGTATGTGCTACTCTTACAGAGGTCTAGAGATTGATCATCATTCTAACCTGATAGATTTATATAATCCTTTTGTAAAGCCTTTTCTGAGTGATTTTATAGCGACGGAGCGTGTGTACGATCGATTTATCAAAGTGGATGGGGCGGATTGCCGGATATTGTCACCGGTCCTGAACATTGTACAGGTGGTGAGTCATGTACTGAAGCACCTTCTTTCATTTGGATTGGGATTGAGGCAACTGTGTGATGTAGCTCGTCTGTATGCTGTGCATTGTAATGCTATTCAAGATCGGGGACTAGAACAGGTGTATAAGCGGTTGGGGATAGGGAAATGGGTGGTTTTGTTGCACGATTTGCTGGTACGTTATTTAGGACTGGAACCTCGGTTTTTGCCCTATCAGGAGGGAATGGCTGTCAATGCCGATTGGATGATGGAAGATATTTTGCGCGTAGGTAATTTTGGTTTTTTCGACGAACGCTATTCTGATGCAGAGACAGGAAACCGAAAGAACGCTTTTGTACGGGTAAGTAAAAATCTATTGAAATATGGACGTTATGCACCGATGGAATCTGTTTTCTTTCCGTTAGTCCAGACCTATACACGTGTTTTAAATAAATAATATGCGGAGGACATTAATAGCGCATATGAGATGGATGTGGCTTCTGACGCTAGGGGCACGTTTTCGGCTGGGGCTCTATATAACCCTTGAAGTGCTGAGTATTGTATTGGGCTTGGTTTTCGTGCTGTGGACAAAGAAAGTTGTGGACTCGGCTGTGCTGGGAAATACTTCTTTTTTTGCGATGAACTTATGGATTATGGCTCTGTCGTTATTGGGCTCTGTTGTTTTTAGGGTAGCTGCAGGTTGGATAAATGAACAGATGAAACTGGAAATGTTAATAAATACCCAACAAAAGATGCTCGATAGGCAATTGCATGCTACTTGGCAATTTCTGAATAAATGGTCGTCAGGGGATCTACAGGTTCGTATACAGGATGATGCGAGAGAGGTTGTACAGATGGCAGGACAGACGATCTGGTCGACTTTGATAACCTTACTAAGTCTGATATCATTTTTACTGCTGTTAGCTTGGTTTGATCTTGTGCTTGCGCTGTTAATGCTCGGAATATCGCTGTTGTTTGGTTTTGCCAAGGTCTATTTTAAAAAGACAAAAGCACTGAATGAACAATTAAAAAGTGCACGAAGTGAATTTGGACATATTGTACAAGAGACGATACAGTTTAAGTTATTGATAAGAGCCTTATCCCTATATCCTATGCGGTGGGCTAGGGTTGAAAAAAGCCTGGAAAAGGTTTCTGATCTGCAAATGAGCTTAATCAACTTTACTACTTTTTCGCATGGACTGATTCGGTTATTGGCTTCAGCAGGCTTTTTGTTGGCTTTTGGTTGGGGGCTGTATCGCTTGCATCTAGGCCTCATTACGTTTGGTTCGTTGACCGCTTTTTTACAGTTGGTGGGACGTATACAGACCCCTGTACTGACATTAATGGCCTTTGTTCCTCTTGCAATACGCTCGCGGGTAGCCACGGATCGAGTGATGGATGTTATGGAAGTCGAGGTCGAACCGGAATCGAAACCAGATGTTTTGACGGATCTCCAAGCGATATATATTGATAGACTCTCTTTTCAGTATCAGGACGAATATATTATTACGGATTTCAGCATGACTGTCTATAAAGGAGAGTCTGTAGCTATTATGGGAGCCAGTGGTAAAGGAAAGACCACGTTTGTACGATTGTTATTGGGATTATTAGAGCCCACAAGGGGACAGATTGTTTTGGAGACGAAAAGCAGTCGATGTGCATTGACAGCGGATCATCGTATAAATATGGCTTATGTGCCACAAGGAGGAAAATTGTTCCGTGGTACGGTACGGGAAAATCTGGAAGTGATGAACCCTCTGGCCACAGCAGCTCAGGTGGAACAGGCTATAGTTCTAGCTTGTGCGGAGTTTGTATATGATCTTCCAAATGGACTGGAGACAGAAATAGGAGAAGAAGGGTATGGATTGTCGGAAGGACAGGCACAGCGTATTGCTATCGTGAGGGCAATGTTACGGGATTGCCCTATATGGCTTTTGGATGAGCTGACTTCGGCATTGGATGAGGATACGGCTCGTACTATGATAAAGAGATTATTGGAGTATGGTAAGGATAAGATTGTGGTCCTGGTTACGCATGATCTGGAGGTCGCAAGACAATGTGATAAAATTATACTGTTATAAAAAGTTGATGATCCTTTGAAAATCGATGCATGATGGAAAGAATAGATGGACATATAGTGGTTGATATTCGGGTTGCTGGATATGGGGTGCGATTGACCGTGCCTAAGTATTGTGACCTGTCGACTTGCCTACCTAACTTTTCGGAGTTTATCGTGGATTCGGTGGCGGAAAGTGATGTGGTGATGGAGGTGATTTTGCTGGAAGGAGATGCTCCTCCTATAAAAGGTAAGCGTAGAATATTGACGGATATCTCGTCGACCTGGGAGAATAATTTTTCATTGGAAGAATTGGAGGTAGGATACTTTGTTGCTATTAAAGGGGCTAATGAAGGGGACGTTTGGCAAATGTTTGCGAGCAAGGACTTTTACAATATTACAATTTATACCCTTAAGGGTGGATTTTATAATACGACAGCGCTAAATTGGTTTTTGATGATGGCGTATGGGCAAGCTATTTTAAAGCGAGATAGTGTTATGATTCATGCTTCTGTGGTGGAAAGAGAGAATGAAGCTTATGCTTTTTTAGGGAAGAGCGGTACGGGAAAGAGCACACATAGTCGGCTTTGGTTGCGGTATATTGAAGGGGTATCATTATTGAATGATGATAATCCTGTACTGCGTCTGGAAGGAGATGAAGTCAAGGTGTATGGGACACCTTGGAGCGGAAAAACAAAGTGCTATATCAATAAAGGGGTTAAGCTAGGTGCTATTGTCCGTTTGCGGCAAGCCGAGGAGAACTATCTCCGTTGGCTAGACGGTGTAGAGGCGCTGACTACGCTTATCCCGAGTTGTACAGCGATGCGGTGGAATATGGACTTATTCAATGGGATGATAGGGACTGCAGAAAAGATAATGGGAGATGTGCCTATAGGTGAATTAGCCTGCCTACCGAACGCTGAGGCCGCGATGTTATGTCAGAAAGAAATAATGGAACATACAAATAAAAATATATCTATCAACCTATTAAATACATAATGCTATAGCTATTCCTACTAGCAGAAGCGGTAAGGGACTGGTGGTATAGCGGATGAAAACAAACGGGACTACTATGAAAACTAAAACTATGAATAAAGCTATTTTTGGATTGATGATCTTATGCGCGTTGTTGTTAAATGCATGTGTGGTGGGCAAGAAAGTTGTTTATGTAAAGGACATGGGAGTCAATGGGCACCATAGGGTAATGGAGGAAGAACCGATGAAGATACAGAAAGGGGATCGGTTACGTATTGTTGTTCAGGCAAAAAGCCCGGAATTGGCAGCTCCATTTAACGGAGGGGCTGGAGCATATCGGATAGATGCAAGTGGCAATGTGGAAGCGGTGGCTGAGCAGACAAAGGATGGACAGAGTTATGTGGTAAATAGTCAGGGGGCTATAGATTTTCCGGTATTGGGAAATATTCCTTTAGAGGGATTGACCCTAGAACAGATTACCGAAAAAATAACCTCAAAGCTGAAAACTGGGGGAATGATAGCCGAACCGTTGGTAAAAGTAGAACTACTGAACTTTAAGGTAAGCGTGGTGGGAGCTGTAGTGCGGGAGAATGTGTTGAATGTAGAAAATGCACAGATGACACTGATGGAGGCTATAGCACTATCTGGAGGCTTGAAACCTAATGCTGCCCCTGATCAGATTAAAGTAATTAGAGAGGAAGGTGGAATAAGAAGAATAATCGTCCATGATATAGAGTCTAAGAGTTTTTTTGACTCACCAGCGTATCACCTGAGACAGAATGATATTGTATATGTAACGCCTAGATCTGCAGAAGATACGCCGCGCGAAAATAGAAGTTGGCGTTTCTGGAGTACGGCAATGGGGGTTATCTCTATTGTTCTGGCAGCATTAACACTTGCAAAATAAGGATATGGTTAAAAACAAAGATACAGAAGGAGTAGTACAAGAGCAGCGGGATCCGTCGCTGAATGTACTAGATGTATTAAAGTATTTGTTGTCGTATTGGCCCTGGTTCTTAGCGTCGATTTTGCTATTCGGAGGGTATTACTTATACGATTATAGTAAAACCCCATTTATGTACGGGCAGGCGCAGACGGTATTGATAAAGACACCTGCTAATACGCCTGCTACGGCACGATTTACAAGGGCGAGCGCAGGATATAACAGCGTAAGTGTCGCGAGTGAGACGTTACAGCTACGGTCAAAGGAACTGATGCGTCAAGCGGTAGAACATCTAGGCGCAGATATCAGCTACTCGCATAAAGTGGGGTTACGTGTTTATGAACTCTATGATAAATCTCCGATAAAGGTGAAAATACTAAAAGGATTGCCGCAAGATACATGGAGTCTATTGATTACACCGATCAGTAAGGATAGTGTAGAGATAGGGGGATGGAAGGATAATACGGATCGGGCACCTGTACGTCTGGCTATTGGGCAGGCATTTCGAACGCCTTTAGGGGAGATACAACTGGATTCGACAAGTCATTATTTGCCTGGTTCTTTTGGTAAAAGTATACGGGTTGAAAAATTTGCCAGAGAGTATATGGTCAACTTCTTTTTGAGTAACCTGAAAATTAAGCAAATGGAAGATGATGCTTTCCTGCTACAGATGCACCTTGAAGATCGGTCTGCTCGTCGTGCCGGTGATATTCTGACGGAGCTGATCACGGTCTATAATCGTACGGCATTGGAAGATTTAAATCAAACAGCGGTAAACACTGCAGATTTTATAAAGAACCGATTGCAGATCATTGAGGAGGAACTGTATGAAGTAGAAACGGATATAGAAAAATTGAAGGTTAATAATCAAGGAGTAGATGTAGGGACGGCCGGACAGTTGTATGTTGCCGAAGGAAGGGCATTCCAAACACAGCGGACCCAGATCGAAACGGACAAAAGACTGGTGGAGATGATGCGGGATTATCTGACTGCCGATGGTAAGTCGAAGGAGCTGATCCCTAATAATACGGGGTTGGTGGATGCGAATGTGGAAGGACAGATTGTGGAGTATAACAAAGCCTTATTGAGGCGTAATCGACTGGAGGAGGGAAGCAGTATGGCCAATCCGGTGGTACAGGAGTTGGACCAAGGGTTGGACGCCATGCATACGAATATCCTGAGAGCGATTAATAATACGCTGTCTGGTCTGCAGGTGAAGATTAATAATGTACAGCGGGAAGAAAATCAAGTGAAGGGACAGGTAATGCAGATTCCTGGTAAGCAACGTATGATATTGGAGGTGGAAAGAAAACAAAAGGTGAAAGAAGACTTGTATCTTTTTTTGTTGAACAAACGGGAAGAGAATGCATTGAATCAGGCGATGACAGAGGATAATATACGGATTGTCGATCCTGCCTATGGTTCGGAAGCACCGATGTATCCTAGTCGCCTGCGGAAAGTTGGGATGGGGCTAGCGGTTGGGACTGTTCTGCCGGCAGTAGTCTTATTATTGATGTTGATGCTAGACACGGGCGTAAGAAGTCGACAGGACATACAGAAGGTGGTGACTGCGCCATTTTTAGGAGAACTGCCAATGGAGAAAAAGTATGATGATAAGGGAATAGCGGTATCCAAAACCGGACGCGATCCTTTGACAGAAGCTTTCCGTATCCTGCGGACGAATATCAATTTTATGGCTATAAATGGTGCTCCGCCTCAGGTGATCACATTTAGTTCTTTTACAATAGGTGCAGGAAAGACGTTTAATGTGATGAATCTGTCCGCAACGGTTTCTTATCTGAAAAAGCGTGTGGTGATGGTTGATCTGGATTTGAGAAAAGGGACGCTTACAAGGCGAATGGGGATTAAGTTTCGAAAAGGAGTTACACATTATCTATCAGATAGTTCGGTAAAGATTGATGATGTACTGTATAAAAGCGATTTATCTGAGGGAGTAGACTGTGTGCCTATCGGGGTGTTAGCTCCCAATCCTGTTGAGCTTCTGCTCAGCCAGCGTTTGGATGAACTGATCGGAGAGTTAAAGCTACGTTATGATTATATTATTGTGGATGGTGTGCCAGTTGCTATCGTAGCAGATGGGAGTATAATTAGCCGTATATCTGATTTAACGTTATTTGTGATCCGTGCGGGGAAAATGGATCGCCGTCAGTTACCAGAACTTGAAAAACTATACCAATCGAACAAGTTAGCACGATTGGGAGTTGTTTTAAATGGAGTCAAGTTAGGTAGTGGTGCTTACGGATATGGTCGATATGGATATGGTAACTATGGTTATAGCTATGGGAATGAGAAAAAATCAATATGGAAAAAAATATTTGGATAATTTTTTTATTTTTAAATAAAACCATTCTTCTTGTTGTTTGTTGTAGTGTTATGAGAATAAGAACCTACAGCTAGGCTGTAGGCATTTTTAATTTTTTTGCCAGGTATTTTGGGGAACTGACGCTGCCTGTTGTAGTGTTTTGTAAATATTTGGTGAATTCAGATCTATCTTGAAAATGAATTTATTATTTGCTAAGCATCTTTTACCATTAGTGCCCTTTTTATTATTTTTTACCTCCAATATCACCGCCAACGGTGCTGATTCTGTAATGAAGGAGGATTATTCCGAAAAAAGGGAGCAGGTACCTATTGAATCCCTTGAGACAGGAAGGGGCGGGATTGTTGAACAAAATGCATTTGACTTTTTGTTTGATGTCGATAGAAATAAGGAGTTGTTGAAATCGGAAGATTATCGCTCGCTGTTAGCGAAATCCTTGATCAATAAGGATAGGATTAAGGATTTTGCAATAGTAGATAGTTATATTTTTAAAGAAATCGGGGTAAGTGAATATCTTTTGGATGTCTTGAAGAGAGCGTCCGAACTGACTGCTGGATTGTCCGATAATAATAGGAAATTCTTTTATTCCTGTTTGATTGATGCATCGATTGCAGGATTAAAGTCTTCTGTTGAAGAACAGCAAAAATGGTATTCCAGTGCATATGAAAACTATCGGTCGATTGATGAAAAAGTGGAGGAGTCTAGGCTAAGTGAATCAATTGGCATAACCAGTCATGCCCTCGCTAATGCGCTATCGCACAAAACAATAGAGGCGGATGAAGTGTTCTTACAAGGAATAGCTCAAATAAACGAAGAGAAGGTAGAAGACGATGATTATTTCCTGTTGTTCAAGTACATTCATTTTTTGGCAGGGAATAGTGCTTATGACAAGGTCGAGAAATGGTTGAATTATACGTTGTCTCTTACAAAAACGGGACATGATGCTTATTATAAGACATTGGCATATTATAATTTGGTTCTTTTGAAGGTAAAGCAAGGGCTCCCTGATGTGTCTGCACAATATCTGCGTGAATATCAGCTATCCAAGGTGCAGCTAAACAGTCAGGAATTGGTGCGGATAGCATTTGTAGAGAGTAATTATTACGATTTCGGGAATACTGCTGTTATTAAGGATGATAAGGGAATAATGGCTTTCGGAGGATTGGCGTTTTTGATTATCGGAGCTGCTATTGGAGCCTCGGTATATTTGTGCCGTTATGGCAAAATAGTTGAATCAGCTCTTGAAAAAGAGATTGAGCCCAATGAATCGGTGGAATGGTCGATTGCGTCGCCAAATGCTTTAGAAACGTCGTATTACGATGCTACGGATAAGGAGTCGGTGGTGGAGTTAAAAGCTGCACCGGTAGAGTATATCAGTGATCTGAAAAAAATGGCAGAAAATAATGATCCATTGTTTATGAAAAAGTTTAAGCAACTCTTTAGAGACTTTGCCGAATGTGTAGGAAAGAAAGCCGAAACTCCCTTGAATTTGGCCGAGCTGGAGGTTTGTGCGTATACAAAACTAGGGTATACGACGAAAGAAGTTGCTTATTACCGCGGAGACTCTATTCGGTCAGTGGAAAATAGGAAGTATAGAATTCGACGAAAGTTGAATTTACCTAGAGACGTTGATTTTACGGATTGGGTTTTGACTGCATAAATTGTTGGGGAATAACCATCGCTCAACATCTGATCTGACGATGGACTAAAAGAGCTTTTGTATGTCGTTATGGGATAAGATCTTTAAAAAAGATAAAGAGAAAGTGAAGGGCAAATTAGCCTGGTTGGGATGTGATATGCATAATCATGTGCTGCCTGGTATAGATGATGGTGCCAAAACCATTGCCGATTCACTGGTCTTGATTCAGGGATTGAAGGACCTCGGTATAGATCGGTGTATAGCGACTCCACATATTATTACAGGTTTGTATGATAATACAGCTGAGGATATTGCTGCAGCATCGAATAAACTGATTAAAGAGTTGGGGGGGAGAGGTATAGAATTCTCCATCGGTCACTCGGCCGAGTATATGATTGACGACGGTTTCTTGAATATTCTAGATCATAACAGGCTGTGTGCATTGCCTAATAAGTATGTACTGATAGAGATGTCTTATCTAGCTGAATCTAATATGCTTTTAGAGGTAATATATAGACTGCAGAGTGAAGGATATTTTCCTGTTTTGGCTCATCCGGAGCGCTATAATTATTACCATCAGGATTTTAACCAATATAAATTGATTAAAGAAATGGGCTGCCTCCTTCAGTTGAATGTGTTGGCTATTTCGGGATATTATGGTAGTCAGGTAAAGCTTGCTGCATCAAGACTTATTAAAGAGGGAATGTACGATTTTGTAGGAACTGATATGCATCATGAGCGCCATCTCCATGCTATAAAAGGGGTGGTCGATCGCTATGATATCGAAGCTCTACTGAAGCATAATCCGATAAAAAATGCAACTGCCTTTTAGGCTATGATGGGGATCTTTTAATATAACAACAAAGGCCAGTACATTTGTACTGGCCTTTATTGTTATTGAAAATGAGATCGCGTATTAATGCGCACTCAATTGCTTTTTCTTTTCTTCGTCAAAACCAGCTTCTAATTCAGCTAATTTTTTCTTTCCGTAAGCTAATCGTGTGATAACCACAAATAGCACTGGCACGATAAAGATGGCTAAGAATGTCGCTGCGGTCATCCCTCCAAATACGGTCCAGCCGATAGTCTGACGGGACACAGCACCAGCACCTGTAGAAAGCATCAAAGGAATAATACCCAAGATAAATGCAAGTGATGTCATGATAATCGGACGTAGACGGAGCTTCACAGCATCCAAGGTTGCTTCGATTAAATTCATACCGATGTCTACACGTTCTTTGGCAAACTCTACAATCAGAATCGCGTTTTTGGCGGCTAGACCAATGATGGTGACTAGACCAATCTGTGCAAAGATGTTATTGTCAAGCTGAGGAATAAACATCAATGTTAGTATCGCTCCAAATACGCCTAACGGAACCGAAAGAAGAATGGAGAATGGTACGGACCAACTCTCATAAAGAGATGCTAGAAGTAGGAATACAAAGAGAATACACAATGCAAAAATCTGTATTGTTTTTGAACCTGATTGTTTTTCCTGTAACGTCAGTCCGGAGAACTGATAGTCATATCCAGTCGGTAAGGTCTGAGCAGCGACTTCTTCTAGTGCCTTGATCACATCACCAGAACTGTAGCCTGGTGCAGCACCTCCGGATATATCAATCGCTCTAAAGATATTGTAGTGATTGATAAGGGATGGCATAGTGACCAATTCATAACTTACTAAGGCGCCCATAGGTACTGGTTGTCCTTTTACGTTGTTGACATAAAGCTTATTGATATCATCGATTCCCATACGGTATTCTACATCCGCCTGTGTTACGACACGGAAATTACGGCCGTACTTGGTGAAGTCGTTGACATAGCTACTACCTAGATAAGCAGATATGGTCGAGTATATACTAGAGATAGGAACACCCATACGTTTAGCCTGCTCTCTGTTTACTTCCAATTTGTAGTTTGGCGAATTGGAGTTAAATAGGGTATAGGCCATGCCGATTTCTGGACGCTGGTTGGCTGCCATTAAGAACTTACCTACTGTAGCCTCGAATTGTTTGATGTCTACCGTTTGTAAATCCTGTATCTGTAAGGAGAAACCACCAGATGCACCTAGACCAGGAATCGCTGGCGGTGTAACGGCTAATACTCTGGCTTTGGTATATTGAGCATACTTCTGCATAATCGCACCTGTAATTTCATTGACGGTACGCTTGCGGTCTTTCCAAGGTTTCAACGATACGAATAGTGTTGCTCCATTGGGTTTGAATGCTCTATTTAAGATGTTGATACCAGAGATGGATGTAACGTACTTGATTTCTGGGAACTCTTTCATGAATTCTTTTTCCAACTCATCTAATACGGCATCTGTACGTGCTGAAGATGAACCTTCTGGAAGGGTAATACCGGCAAAGAACATACCGCCGTCTTCAGAAGGAATAAATCCTGTTGGCTTGGCTGTAAACATCCAGCCGGTACCGATAAAAATACAAAGGAGTACAACTAATACAAGTGGTGTTGCTTTGATTGCTTTCTTTACTCCTCTAGAATAGGAATAAGTGACTTTTTCAAACCAAACGTTGAATTTGTAGAAGAATTGATTTAGACCTTTAGAGTCTTTGGTTACCGCAGTCGGCTTTAGCATAATCGAACATAATGCGGGCGTCAATGTCAAAGCTATGAAAGCGGAAAGCATAACGGATACCGCAATCGTAATCGCAAACTGTTGGTACAATTTACCTACCATCCCTGGGATGAAACCTACAGGAACGAATACCGCTGCCAAGATCAAGGCAATAGCGATTACAGGAGCCGTAATGTCTTTCATGGCACGCATAGTCGCATCTTTTGCACTCATTTTATAATGGTCGATATAGTGCTGTACCGCTTCCACCACAACGATGGCATCATCCACAACGATACCGATAGCGAGTACAAAGGCAAGCATGGTAAGGTTGTTGACAGAGAATCCGAACATCAAGAAGAAAATGAATGTTCCGACGATAGATACTGGAATGGCTAATACAGGGATTAACGTTGCTCTCCAGCTTTGAAGGAAGAAGAAAACAACGATAGTTACTAATAGTAGCGCTTCAATTAGTGTGTGGATAACAGATTCAATAGAGGCATTAACTACGGATACGGTTTCATAACCTATGACATAATCGACATCTTCGGGAAAGGATTGTTTCAACTTCTCTAAGGATGCGAATATTCCTTCTGCAGTTTCTACCGCATTACCTCCTGGGGTCTGACTGATCATCATACCCGTAGATACCATCCCGTTTACCTTGGTGGAAGTTCCATAGTTAAACTGTCCCAGTTCTACGCGGGCTACCTCGCTTAATAATACGATAGAACCGTCTTGATTGGTCTTAACGACAATGTTTTTAAAATCTTCAACATCTGAAAGATCTGAGTCTGTAATTACAGGGTATTCAAATACTGTCGATGACTCTTGTGGCTTGCCACCTACGGATCCACCAGGAATACGGATGTTCTGTTCTGCTATAGCAGCAGAAACATCGGATGGTGTCATCTTAAGGTTCGCAAGTTTGTTGGCATCTAACCATACACGCATCGAGAAAGGTTGCCCAAATGCGGTGACATCCCCTACACCTTTGACACGCATGATCGCATCTTTAATATAAAGGTTGGCGTAATTGGATAAGAATTTATCATCTCTACTTCCTTTTGGAGATACTAGAGATACCAACATCAGGATGTCGGTATTCGCTTTACGGGTGGTCACACCTAGTCGACGTACGGCTTCGGGTAAGGAAGGTTCGGCAATACCAACACGGTTTTGTACATCCAGGGTTGCAATGTCAATGTCTGTACCTACTTCAAAGGTGACTGTGATCTGCGCCTGACCATTGGACGTACTATTGGAGGACATATAAATCATTCCGGGTGTACCGTTGATCTGACTCTCAATAGGTGTGGTAACCGTCTGTTCGACGGTCTGTGCATCGGCTCCCGTATAGTTGGCCGTTACGGTAACGGTCGGAGGAGCGATAGAGGGATATTGACTGATAGGCAATGTGGATACGGCAATCACCCCAATAATGGTGATCAAGATGGATATAACCATCGCCGTAACGGGCCTTTTAATAAATACTTCTGATATCATTATTATTTATTTAGCGTCTGGCAATTATTTTTGTTTATTCTCTGCATTGTTCTCGGCAACTTTAGCTCCTGGTCTTAGTGATGCCGCTCCATCGACAACAATCTTCTGACCAGTTTCCAGACCTGAAGTCACTACAACTTTGTCTGCTAGCTTGTGACCGAGTACAATCTGCTTAAGCTCAACTTTGCTACTATCATTGACAGTATATACGTTGAATACCCCCAATTGCTCAAAGACAGCTTTGTAAGGGATGACCATTTCTTCTTGTGTCGATGTACTCTCTACATTTAATGTAGTGTTCATGCCCGCTCTTAGTGCGTTTGCACTATTAGCAAATGAAGCTCTCACTTTCAATGTTCCGGTCTGACTGTCTACGGCTCTATCAATCGTGACGATACGTCCACTTTCTTCGTAGCGGCTACCATCTGGCATAGATGCGTAGATTTGAGTGGATGCATTGCCTGCTTGCAATTTTGTGAACTCAGGGATTTCTTTTTCATTGATCTGAAACTCAACCGCAATCGGATTGGTAGATGATACGGTATTCAAAAGTGTAGTTCCTGCGTTGACTAATGCGCCATTACGTACCTGTGAGATCCCGATGTTGCCAGAGAATGGTGCTACTATGGTCGAACGTTGTAGGTTGGTCCGTGCTGTAGTCAAGGCCGCCTCGGCAGCTTGTACTTGTGCGCGTTGATTATTTACATCCGTAGTTGCGTAATCTAATGTCTGCTTTGCAATCGCATCTTTCTCCGCTAGGGTTTGGTAGCGCTGTAAATCTTTTTGTACGCGATCGAGGTTAGCTTTTGCTATTTCTAAACTCGCTTTTGCTTGATCCACGGCGGCTTGATAGCGTACGCGATCAATTTCATAAAGGCGTTGGCCTTTGCTCACAAAAGCTCCATCGGCAACAAAAATATTAGTGATATATCCTGTTACCTCAGCTCTGATTTCGGTCTCCTGTAGAGGCACGACACTGGCTGGGTAACTTTTTAAGCCCGATACAATTTCTTTACCAACGATAGCCGTAGAAACGGGCATTGCCATTTCGGCTTGTTGCCCTGGTGCACCACCCTTAGGCTTATTGTCTTTGGACCCACCGCAGGATTGCCATAATAATCCAGAACCGATAAGTAAGGCTGAAAGTAATTGATTTCTATTCATGACGTTGTATTTTTTCTGTTATTAAGGTTGTTATATTAGTTGATTTCTACTGTGCCTAATGCTTTCTGTATATCTAGTTTGCTAGACAATACGGCATACAGTGAATTTAAGTAGTTGAGCTGTGATGTCTTCAGGTCTGTCTCAGCAGTCATCAGTTCCAGGTAAGTTTTTACACCGGCATCGTACTGTAATTTGATCGTATTGTAGACTTCTTCTGAGAGCTCCATATTATCTTTAGAGTTGCGCCATTCGTTCATGTTGGCACGGTAACCAGCCATCGCAGCAGAGTATTCTGTGCTAATCTGGTTTTCTAGATTCTGTAGGTCAAGTGTGATACGCTCTTCTTGTAATTCCGATTTTTTAATCTCCTGGATTCTCTTGGTTCCGGTAAAAATAGGGAGGGATAAAGTCAATCCTACACTAGATCCTGGGAAGTTATCTGTATAAAGGTCTGAAAACTTGTTGTTCCTATAGTTTAAAGCATAGTTGGCATAGGCGTTTACTTTTGGTAAGTAATTCCACTTTTGATATTGCGTATTCAACCGTTGGATATCCTTAAGGTTTTCCAATTTCTTGAATTCAACTCTGTTTGCTATTTGAAGCAATTCTGTGGTATCCAATAGAATATTACTTTCTAGACTTTGATTGATGAAAGATAAGGAAAGTGGACGTTCATTAGGGATAGCCAACAACATTTTTAAATAGTCGTATTTGTATTTACGGTTTTCGGAAGCCGACTTTAAATCTGCTTTTGCATTGTTTAAGGATATCTGTGCTCTTTTAAAGTCCGTCTTGTCCACTAGTCCAACCTCATAACGGGCATTAGCTTCGGTATGTTGACGTTCTAGTCTCAGGATATTTTCGTTGATGATTTTAATTTGCTCTTCACTGGTCAATATATCATAATAAGCCTTGCTGACATCGACTACTGTATTGATTTTTGTAGACTCTTCATTAAGGTTATTTTGTTGACGTACATACTTAGCAGCCTTCGATGCTTGAAAGAGCTGTGGACTGATCAGTGCCTGATCGGCTTGAAAAGTTAAAGCACTGGTATTACGTTGTCCCAATGCGACGTTAGTACCATTAAAGTTGGTCGTAGGCAATTGCATGGAGTGTGCGATACTTCCATTGGCATTGATCTGTGGAAACCACCCTGATAGAGCAGATGCAATTTCCCGTTCGCCAATTTCCTTGTCGATCTGTGCTTGTTTGATCTCAATCTTATTACGTAAAGCGTAATTGATCAGATCATCTAATGTTGCATTGCTGCCAAGGTCTGATTGCTGTGCAAGTGAGACACTACAGCCAGCAATAGCTAGAAAGGCAACAGATACTATCTTCCTAAAATTATAATTCATATTCATATTATTGTTTTACACCGTTCCAAATAATTTCTATTAACTCATCGAGATGTTGTTTGTCGTATTTAATTTTTTGGTAAATCACAGACTTTGAAAATGTTACTGCCGCTCCAATGTACGCTGAGGCCATGACATGGACATCAATTTTTCTAAGATTATTTGTTTCCATACCTTTCAACAAAAAGGTAATCACATTGTTTTCATCACAGCCTCCGACTTTCTGTTTATCATGGGCGAGATCATTGAAAGGGGAGTTGTGAAACTGCTCTAGAAAGCTGAATATATCTGTGTTGTTGATCTGAAATTTGCAAAAGCGCTCCAATACTATGGCAAACTGTTCTTGGTAGGATAAGTCCTCCGCCAGGTCATCAAATATAAAAGCATTGATTTTCTTTCGGCAGTAGCTAAAAAGCTCAAGGATCAAGTTTTCCTTGGATGGAAAATAATGATAAATAGTGCCAATGGCTACATCCGAATTCTTGGCAATCATACTCATCGGGGTTCCATGAAACCCATTTTCTTTGATGAGTGCTAGTGTATGCTTGAAGATACACTCTATCTTATCTGTAAATTGAACGTTCATTCGGTTGCAAATGTACTGATTGAAAACCGATAAAAATGTCAAAATTTTGTTATAAAAGTATGTTTCTTAAGAGTGGAATGCGAAGTAGGGAAGGCCGATTGATAAGGCTTGTGTTAAGAAATTGTTAATTCTTAGGAAAGGTCTTGACAGGTGTCGTATTGACACTTATCTTTGTAGTATCATAATTTAGGTTTATAATTGGTTAGTAAAGGTTTTCATTCTCCCCGTTTGAAAACCTTTTTTTTTATTCTTTATTTCTAGAAAAATATTATAAATCATTCGATTATAGACTGTCGTCGATTCGTGTATCTGGCAATCTACTGTTATCTACTTACAATCTTTTAGTGCTTTCTGTACTTCCTCATGGGAATAGATGGAGTCACTCTTTGCAAAATTGGTCGTGATATAGGTTAAGATATAGGCAATATCAAGTTCGCTCAGCTGTGGGTTAGCTGGCATCTTTTCATTAAAGGTTTGACCGTTTACGGTGATTTCACCCTGCATGCCATGACGTACGATGCAACTTAGCTGTGCTCTGTTTTCCTCGAAAAATTTAGCATCCGTTAGCGGTGGATAGAGTTTGCCGAGGCCTTCTCCTTTTGCTCCATGACAGTTTTGACAATTGGTCATATAAAGTTTCTGGCCATTGACCGCGTATTGAGCTGTTTCTATATTCAGATTGGAATGGCATGACGCTAAGTGGGCTAAGCTCAATATCGTCATGCCTAGAATTGCGAAAATGTTTAATAAGCGCATATTATTTGTACTCTTGAAGGAGTATATCAATATCTGTTAAAAGTTTTTCTACTTCTTCATTATTGGTTCCATCATAGGCTCCTCGGATTCTCTTATCATGGTCTATGAGTACCAGATATCCGGAATGGTCGTATCCACCGGGTACATTGGGATCTTCTTTAGTAAACACCAGGTACTTGTCCGATAAACCATATATTGCGGCTTTCGAACCATTTACAAACTGCCACTGATCATTGTCCACACCTAGTTTGGTCGCATATGATTTTAAAACATGAGGTTGGTCGTATTTAAAGTCGATACTATGGGAAAGGAAAGCAATCCGCTTGTCGTTTTTGTATTTCTCGTACGCCTTTAGAAGGTTTCTTTGCATTGTCGGGCAGATGCTTGGGCAATGTGTAAAGAAAAAATTGGCGACATAGATTTTATTATCAAAAAACTTGTCGGACAGCATAACGCTATCCTGATTCAAAAATTCGAAACGAGGTATTGTAGGATAGATGGTATCAGTTACCATCTTGCCGTCTATTTCCTTTTGAACGACTTCGCGTTCGCCAATGATGGGGAGTTTTTTGGCTGTAGACTGACAGGACGCAAGTGTGAATACACATGCCGCAGTACAAAATAAAGTTCTAATCATGGTATAAATTAAAGTTTACCCAATTTTTTGTTGCTCTCTAAAGAGACGTCTTCAAATTGTTTTTTCATTGCTTTTATCTTCTGGATCTCAGCTTCTTGATAAGTGACTGCTGTACTATCTGGATTATATTCTTTCATCCAAGTCATCATATTTTCTGTAGCTGCTTCAAGGTTGCTTTTCAAAGTGATAAGATCGATTCTGATAGTAGCTGTATCTGCTTTTGGGTCTTTGATCAGGACTTGCCCCAAGTTTTCTAAAATTGAATCTATTTTGACGGTCGTTTTATCAAAATGGGCAATCTGAGGCATGATCTCATCATGGACCATGATCGCTTCTTCGGCAAGTTGCTGATGCTTGACAGCTTCTTTGGTCGCCTGCTGCTGGCATGAGCCCAATAGAATTGTGCTTGCGGATAGTAAATAGAAGATTTTTTTCATGTGTATAGCATTTCGTTATGACCCGCAGTCTGCGGATCGGTTTGTTATAAAGTTTGTTCTAATGTAGTCGGATTGTTTTCTCTTTTCAAGACGAAGTCTAAGTTTCGGATGTATATCTCGTTGTGACAGATGGCACACTTGATACCGTTTTTGTCAAATACTGCGGTTGTAAATGTTTTTACGACCTTCCCTTTTCTTTTGATCTCATCAAAAGCTTCTTCGACGTCCTCATCTGCTAAATAAAGCGAATATTGCAAATCTGTTCTTCCGGGTTTTAAGTATTCGATGCGTGCAGATTTTAGCCAGGCGACGGTTTTCTTTAAGCCGTTTGCCTGAAATATCTGATCTAATAGGATGGAATGTACGGGGTCTAGCGCCGTGAATATAGTACCCCCAAATACAGTTTTGTTGGAGTTGACATTTAGGAAGCTTTTATGGATCTTGACATCGATTCCTTTGAAGTCTCTGTGAACCTGCTTTACCCATATTCTTTGAAAAAAGAAAGGGGGATAGAATCTAAGCAACCATTTAAGTGAAGACGGATTTAACTTCATACTAACAAAAGTACGATTAAATATAGTTTAAATATTCAAATGGAGATAATATGTTGTGTAAAATGAAATTCTGTAGTAAATTACATCAAATTTAACCGTTTTGTGACTTAACTTGTTACCACCGTTTTTTAGAACATAATAAAAATACCTTTTATGCATTCCAATAGTAGTAAGAATACCTGGTTGTTGATTATGGTCGCTTCATTGGGGTATTTTGTAGATATCTATGATTTAATCATTTTTTCTATTGTTCGTGTGCGCTCCTTTCAGGATATTGGTGTACCCGAAGAACTGATGCGGGTGAAGGGCGAATTTGTATTGAATATGCAAATGGGCGGTTTGCTATTAGGTGGGTTGATATGGGGAGTAATTGCGGATAAATATGGACGTATCAAAGTATTATTTGGCTCTATATTGTTGTATTCCTTAGCCAATATTTATAATGGTTTTGTCCACGATGTAACAACCTATGCTGTGGTTCGATTTATTGCAGGTATAGGTCTGGCCGGCGAGCTGGGTGCAGGTATTACCCTGGTAAGCGAATCGATGCACCGTAGCAAGCGGGGGTACGGTACAATGCTGGTCGCAGGGGTAGGAGTATTAGGAGCTATACTTGCTTATTTTGTCTCTGAATGGTTCGATTGGCGCACAGCTTATTTCGTAGGCGGTGGAATGGGAATTCTCCTTTTAATGATGCGGGTTGGTACTTTTGAATCCGGTCTTTTTGCGCAGGCCGTAGAAAGTACCCATGTCCAAAAAGGAAGTTTGAAATTGCTGTTTTCACATCCTGAGCGTATAAAGCGTTATTTTTACTGCCTAGGGATAGGTCTGCCTATTTGGTTTGTGGTCGGTGTCTTGGTTACGCAGGCTCCGGAGATAGGAGCGGCCCTTGGAGCTACAACGACATTAAGCGCGGGAAAGGGAGTGATGTTTACCTATCTTGGTATCTCCGTTGGTGATTTTATAGCAGGCCTTTTGTCGCAATGGTTGAAATCTCGAAAAAAGGTTGTTTTTCTATGTCAGATACTAATCTTGATCTCCTCACTCTGGTATTTGAACAGTGAAGGAATAGGGGAGAACAAGTTTATGTTTTTGGCGTTTTTTATGGGAATCGGTGTAGGTTATTGGGCGACGTTTGTGACGATAGCAGCTGAGCAGTTTGGAACGAACCTAAGAGCTACAGTAGCTACGACAGCGCCTAATTTTGTAAGGGGAGCGTTGATTCCTTCAACCCTGTTGTATGGTTATTTTGTGGGGGTGTGGGGTATTATACCTGCGGCGATTGTCACGCTTTTATTGCTGACTGGGATTGCCATATTTGCACTGACGCAACTCGAGGAGAGCTTTGATAAAGATTTAAATTACTACGAAGAATAAGAGCTTAGCGATCAGGACATTTTTTACAACGTTTTCCTCTCTTGTACTTCTTACAGCATTTTTTGAATACGCAACAAGAAAAATCTCCAAAGGGATTGATTCCTTTTGGAGATTCGCAAATTGCTATATTCGATTCCTCCGGACTTAATATACTATGCCTTTCCATAATGCAAAGATAGTTATTTAGACCGATTTTAAATTAATGGAATTGTAATATTTCTTTCAGTTCTGTTGAAATGAGGTTGGTCGCATTATTGATGAGTGCTGGGTCATCTGTATTATTTACAATAACGCGGTCGCAGCTCTCTCTATAAGGGAGTAAATAGGTGTTGTAGGAAGGAACGACATGGTTGATCCATTTGTACATTACATCATCGTGATCATATCCCCGCTCGATAAGATCTCTTTTCAGCCTGCGCTGTAGCGCGATCTCTTCATCGGCATCCAAAAAGATACGGTAATTCAACAGATCATTGATTTCTTGATAATGGAAGATAAAAAGGCCCTCTACAATAAGAATAGGTGCAGGTTTTATCTCCAACATTTTAGGCTTCATGCTTGGGTTGTTGAAAGTGTATTCCTGTTTGTAGATTGTTTTACCGTTGAAAAGGTCTTTGATGTCATTAAAAAAAGCCTCTCTATCGATTGAAGAAGGTACATCAAAGTTGTACAGTCTGTTTTCTTCCTGTGTTTTGGTATTCGCAGGAAAATAATAATCATCCTGCGAAATCAATGTAATCTGGTCTGGTCCAAAATGGTCTAAAAAGCTTTTTAAGAAGAAAGTCTTTCCCGACCCGCTGCTACCAGCGATACCCATTACGTATGGTTTGTCCATTTACTACTTTAAAGTTACGGAAGTTATATAAGTGATGTAAGCTATTAAGGTGTCTTCTATAACTGCATAACCTTCGTCACTATTATAACTCTATTTTAAAACTACTCTTGTTCTAAAGGAACACCATAGGTGATCTCCACTTGAAATTTCCTATCCAGTGCTCCGATTGTAGTGGCTACAGATTTAGATAATACCACGATCGCATCTTGCGTATCTTGATTGTCTCCAAACTTGCCCACAACTTTTGCAAAGGTAACACTTCGATTCATAGGATTTGTAATTTTTAATATAGTTCCTATCGGAGCAGTCTTATGTAAGGCAAGACTGGTCTGTCCATCGCCCCCTCCTAAGCTTTCCATCCATACACCAATACCCCGTTCTTTTTTTTCACGGATACCGTATTTATTCGGCTTGAACATCGAGTCATCAATTGCTTGATGCTCTTGGACCTCTTGTGGTACCTCTACTACTGCAGGAACCTCAATTTTGGGTTCAGGCTCAGGGAGATCGTGGTTAGGTATCTTTAGGATTTGTCCCTCTCTAAGGTTTTCTGAAGTCAGACCGTTTACTTTTTTGATGTCATCTACGGAGATTCCGAATCGTCTTGAAATAGCATAGAGTGTTTCGCTCTTACTTACTTTGTACTCTGTAACTTCTTGCGGATCTATCGAGACTTTTTCAGGTGTCGTATTTTTGTTCTGTGACTTTTGCTCTTCGGCGATAGCTTTTCCCCTAGGAATTTTTACAGTATCACCTACGCGTAGGTTTTTCTTGTTGTTGGTATTCATGATGTCCTTGACCGGGACGCCGTATACCCTACTCAACTGATAATATGTCTCCTGGGGAGTCAATTTATGGACGACATACCGTTGTCCATTTACAATTTCGTTTCCTATAGAATCAGGAGCGATGGTCAACTTTAAGGTTGCCATATTCTTAGCCTGAATTGGGGCCAATGTGCTTAATCCTAGTCCTAAAGCCAATAAAAACGATAATTTATGATACGATTTAATAGTTTTATTATGCTTCATAGCTTGCAATTATACTAAATACGTTGCAATTTCTTGTTTAGTATTTGATAAAAAGAAAATATGACGTTTGACTTGAAAATAGGGCTGAGGGATTAATCTGTCTAGACCTTTTAGTATGATTTTACTGTCAAGTATTTCATTCCTAGTGGATAGACTCAAGTGTAGATTATAGTGGTCATCCTCTTTTTTATGATAGCACCAAATGAATATCTCCTGATGTGTTTGTAACCACAATTGATCCTCAAATGAAAGCAATTCTGTGAAGTTGGGTAGCTTGCCTTGAAACGGGATAGGATAGGTAACTGTGTTGTGGGGCAGCTGAAAAACTTCATCTACAGCGTTATGTATAGTGCCGGTTTTCAAATCTATATAATAATCTACACCCGAAGGAATAGACCTGTGCGCTACTTTGAGCCAACCCTTGTATACCTCTTTTAACACATATTCTCGGTAGCTGAATACGATAGATTGGCTAGGAATGTGTAATACCTCGATGCCAGCTTGTATAGGTGATGATGTGCCAAAACGCTTGAAGATGAGAAAGTCGTCTTGTATCGCCTCCAGTGTCCATTCTTTTTCAGATGTGGTGTGTCTTTCTAGGATGCTCTCTCCTTCAAAATTGATTACGCTGAATGAAGGAAGTGTATCTGCAGGATCTCTATACTCTATAGCCAAACAATTGTTGGAGCAATCCACTTCTATTTTCCATATGGGAAAAGGGAAGTGTTTTTCAAATGCTTTATTAATTGTATATTTATTCATATGTTGTAAATTTGACTATTAATTGCCATGTAACATGTTCTGATTGCTTTGGCTTAGCTTCTTGCAATCAGGCTGGAATATCTAAATTCTTTGTTTGTGGTCATTTTATGCTCAAAGACACGCATATTATCTGTCTAGGAGCAGTTAGAACACAGATACTCACATTTATTTTAAGATATAATTTATGCTATACAAATTTACAAAATCCATTTTGTTGTTGCTATTTTTTGTTGTTGCAGGTGTAGCGGTAGTCAATGGACAGCATGTCTATAAAACGGAGTTAAAGGAGGATGTCGGTGCGAATTCCTGGCGGATTATAAAAAAGTCTTACGATCAGGCGATAAAGGAACAGGCCGACTATTTTTTGGTCGAGATGAATACGTTTGGAGGGGCTGTAAATTTTGCAGACTCTATTCGTAGTCTGTTGCTTAATGCGGAGATGAAGACTGTGGTATATGTGAATAATAATGCGGCTTCTGCAGGTACTTTGATCGCATTGGCTTCGGATTATATCTTTATGCATTCGGGGGCTTCTTTAGGAGCTGCAAGCGTGGTCAATCAGCAAGGCGAAATCATGCCTGAAAAATATCAATCCTATATGCGGGGGTTAATGCGGGCTACTGCTGAAGCCAAGGGACGTGACCCTAAGATGGCTGAGGCTTTTGTAGACCCAAGTATCGCTCTGCCCGCATGGAAAGAGGATGGAAAGATATTGACATTCACAGCGTCAGAAGCTGTGAAGGCAAACTTGGCCAAGGCGGAGGTGAAGCAGATGGAAGAAATCTATGCTAGCCTCGATATCGCAGCACCAAAAGTACAGAATTATGAACGGACATGGGTAGATAGCATCATTGGGCTTTTGGTCAATCCTTTGGTGAGTGGTCTATTGATCATGGGGATCATAGGAGGGATTTATTTTGAACTGCAGACGCCAGGTATTGGTTTTGCACTAGGGGTAGCCTTGGTAGCTGCCACTTTGTTTTTTGCTCCTTTGTACTTACAGGGTTTGGCTGACCATTGGGAGATTGCACTCTTTGTCTTGGGGGTGATATTGTTGGCATTGGAAGTCTTTGTAATACCCGGTTTTGGTATAGCTGGGGTATTGGGTATTATTTTTGTATTGTGTGGGCTTGCATTTTCAATGTTAGCCAATGATTATTTTGATTTTAAAGTATCTCAACCAGGTTTATTGATGAATTCTTTTTTAATTGTTATTGGAGCAATGGTTCTCTCCATAATTTTGATGGTAATATTTGGGAAGAATATTCTCAATACTTCCGCTTTCAAGCGTTTGGTATTGGCTGATGAGCAACGTGCTGATAGCGGATATACCTCTTCTGTACCTAAGGTTAATTTGCTGAATAAAGAAGGGATTGCTAGGACTGTACTCCGTCCCTCAGGTAAAATAGAAGTAGATGGGGTATGGTATGATGCTGTTGCATTAGATGGCTTTATTGATGCCGGTGAGAATATTTATGTCGAAAAGCACGAAAACTACAATCTTTTTGTTCGAAAATTAAGCGATCGACCTGCAGCAGCAGAAGTGTCAAAAGAGGCTTAACTGCTGTGCCTGAGATGTGTTTTCTGTGCGTTTAGCATAAGAAAAGGGGACGGTATTGAGATTGTTGCGTAAGCAATGCAAGCGGAAAGTGTCCCGGATAATCTCGGATATTTTGCCGGAGCCTTTCATGCGCTGACCGAATACGCTACTATTTACATTTCCCTGATGACAACTCTGGATAGCATGCCAGATTTTATCGCTCCGGTCAGGATAATTTACGGATAACCAGTTGTGGAATATATCACCTATCTGTCCATTGAGACGTACGATGATATAATTGGCCCATAAGGCTCCGTGAGTTGCCGATTCTTTGAGGATGGCTGGGATTTCATGGTCCGTTAAGCCGGGGATGACAGGGGCTACATTTACCCCAACGGGGATGCCTTGTTTACTTAATTCTTCTACAACTTTTAAACGTTGGGTGGCGGTTACCGTGCGAGGTTCTAGTTTTTTTCGGGTTTCTTCCGAAAGCGAAGTGACGGAGACAAATACCTTTATTAAATTCTTGTGGGCAAGATCAGTTAATAGGTCAATATCCCTTAATATGAGACTGTTTTTTGTGATAATACTGATGGGTTGTCGCTTAGCCAGTGCAATCTCTAAGATTTTTCGGGTCAGCTGTTTGCTGCGCTCGATGGGTTGGTAACAGTCTGTATTCCCAGAAAGATGAATGGGTTGGAAATCCCAGTTTTTCCGGCTGATAAAATCTTTGAAGAGCTTTGGCGCATTTTCCTTTACAATGATTTTTCGCTCAAAATCAAGACCGGCACTCAGATCCCAGTATTGATGGGAATTGCGCGCATAGCAATATATACAGCCATGTTCACAACCTTGATAAGGATTTGCAGAATAGCCCATCCCTACATCGGGACTATCTACACGGTGGACGAGCGTTTTTGCATCGGATGATAGAAAAGAAGTGCGGTTGCTCTCCTCATGATCAATATCTATCCCCTCAATAAAATAGTGTTCATACTGCTGAGCCCTATACTTGTTGTGCAGATTTATTTGTGCTCCTCGTCCTTTGATTATCATTTTATCCTCCATCGTAGGATAAAATTACTAAAAATATTAGTTATTTAGTGGGCTGATTTATTTTTTAGGTATTTATACAGTTCTATTTGAGAACGGAAAGATGTATCCTCATTTTTTACATACTCATTATCCAAGCTATTGTTTAGTAAACGCGCCTTTACATTGTCTTTAAGCTGTATTTTTAGCATATCGAGAATATCTGCCTTTAGTTTTTTATCGTTGATTTTTACAGCTGCCTCAATACGGTGATCGAGATTTCTCGTCATCCAATCTGCTGATGATATATAAGTCAGGTCTTTACCTCCATGATGAAAATAGAATACACGCGCATGTTCTAGGTATTCGTCCACAATACTTATGGCATGAATCGGGTGGATAAACGTCTTTTGATTGACGGCACAATATATACTGCGTACGATCATTTCGATTTTAACACCAGCTTCGGCGGCTTCGTATATTTTCTTGATCAAAAGCTTGTCACTGAGTGAGTTTATCTTGACGATGACATGTGCTTTTCTACCTGCTTGTGCTTCGGCGATCTCGACATCAAAGTAGTGCATTAATGTGTTGCGCATGTCATTAGGGCAAACGAGTAGGCCCCGCCCCATTTTGAGGGATTGCTCTAAGTCATGTTTAGGACGTCGGAGGGCATTGAATATTTTATTGATATCGGCCATTACAGTTCTATTGCTTGTCAATAAGCAATAGTCTCCATAGAGTTTTGCAGTTTTCTCGTTGATATTTCCCGTGCTCACAAAGCCATATTGGATTGTCTTACCATGAACACGCTTTTTGATGATACCGAGTTTTGCGTGGATTTTCTTATTGGGTATCCCCAATAGAACTTTTACTCCTTCCATTTCAAAGCGCTCTTTCCACTCCAGGTTATGGGTCTCGTCAAAACGTGCACGGAGTTCCAACATGACGGTTACATCTTTGCCATTACGTACCGCATTCACTAATGCATTTGCCACTTTAGAGTTGGATGCGAGTCGGTAGGCTGTAATCTGTATGGATAACACATCTGGGTCCATAGCAGCCTCGCGCAATAGGTCAATGACGTGTTCAAATGTGTGATAAGGGAAGGATAATAAAATATCCTTCTTTGTGATTACATCTGTAATGCGGGTTTGATCTGCAAGATCTGGATGTAAGAATGAGTTGCGTTCTTTCGGTTTATGGTATTTCCTGAAAACAGCCGGAAAATTCATAAAATCCTTAAAGTTATGTATTTTTTGCCCTGGAATGATACTGTCCTTTTTTGATATGTTCAGTTTCTTAATCAAAAAATCAACGAGTGTGGTATCCATTTCCTGATCGAAGACAAACCGTGTTGGTTTTCCTTTCCTTCTACTTTTTACGGCTTTGGCGATTTTGTCTGCAAAACTGGTATTGATATCGTTGTCCAGGTCAAACTCTGCATCTCTCGTTATTTTGAAGGCGTGTGCCGTGAACTCATCGAATCCAAAGAAAGAGAATATATGGGGCAGATTGAATTTGATAACATCTTCTAATAAGATGACATGTACCTCTTTGCTGGGGCAGGGAAGTAGTATAAAACGGCCGACTTGTGCAGTCGGAATTTCTATGACAGCAAATTTTGTCTCATATTGCCAATCTGCCTTTTTCATGGCTACGCCAAGATAGAGCGACTTGTCCCGCAAATAGGGCATGGGTCTCAGGTCATCGAGCAATAATGGGATTACACTGGACTCTACCTCGTCGATGTAATATTGCTTTACAAAGTGTTGTTGTTCTTCCGATAGCTCAGAGTTGTTCTTGATATATACCCGTTGCTTGGCCATTTCTTTCTGCACATCACGCCAGGTGTTGTCAAACTTCTTCTGTTGCTTGATGACCAATGTATTTAATGCATTGAGAATCAATTGGGGTTTTTCGAAGAAAATATTCTTCGCTTCTTTCTCGTCCACAGCGAGAGCTCGCTTCAGACCCGCTACGCGTACTCGGAAAAACTCATCTAGATTGTTAGAGAAAATGCCTAGAAATTTAATCCTTGAAATAAGGGGTACGGTTTTATCTGCAGCTTCCTGCAATACTCTACCATTGAAGCTTAACCAGCTAATATCTCTCGGAACAAATTTACGTGCCATGCCTACTTATCAATTTGATATCAAAACTATATTTCTAATGTTATCTAAATGTTAATTTTATGTGAATAGTGCTTGTTTTTTACTTTGAACCCATTCTCTTGACAATGTTGATGGCGTTATACTGCGCAGTGTCGTAGTAGGGAGCCTCCAGCTGCAGGGTAGTCGGATAAGGAGAGTTTTTGTTGAAAAAGAAAATCCGTGTCACACTATTATAGTCGTTGGTAGGGAAGAGGTCGGCACAGGCTTCGTAATTAGCATTTATTGGGTCTCCCACCGTTACGGCGTAGATACGTACAATTCCACCTTTGTTCTGCTCGTTACGAACGAATGCGACTTCCGCAAAATCTCCAGGTATATCTTTCATCGAAGGTTGACTGAAAGAATCCCAAATTAAATAACCTAAAATTAGAATAATGGGTATGGCGATAAACCATACCCTTTTGCTTTTTTTCATTTGTTGTTTATGATTATAAGTTGATCGTAATGTTCAGTAGTTTGTAGAAATCACGAAGTATAGTCTGATGGCCTGGCCAAGCTGGAGAGGTGACTAGATTGCCGTCTACTACAGACTGATCGGCAGGTATGTTTTTCCATGTACCACCAGCTAGTTCAATATCTGGTCCTACAGCGACGTATGCGGTCAGGGTGCGGCCTTTTAATACTTTGGCTGTCGTGAGTACCTGTATGCCATGACAGATAGCAGCTACCGGCTTATTTTTCTCGAAGAAGTGCTGTACGATCTCAATAACACGTTTGTTCAGACGGATATATTCTGCAGAGCGTCCTCCAGCGATGTAGAGCCCGTCGTACTCTTCGGGATTGACCTGATCAAAACTCTTATTGATTACAAAGTTGTGTCCTCGAAGTTCTTTGTAGGTTTGGTCTCCTGTAAAGTCATGTACTGCCGTAGGGATGGCGTCGCCTTTATTTCGATCTGGAGCAATAGCGTCTACTTCAATACCGATAGATCCCATTGCTTGAAATGGAACCATAGCCTCATAATCTTCCACATAGTCGCCTACCAAGAGTAATACTTTCTTTGCCATAGCATTTTGTTTTTTTAATGTTACTTATTATTTATTTAAACAATCAACATGTTCTAAAGTTTTTTGACTTACTGGGCTAATCGCTCTGCCATCAAGCGTTTTGTTTTCCTTACCTTAGCCTCCAATTGGCTACGGAGAAGTGGGGTTGTAACTCCTTTACCTTCCTCAAAGTTGACGTCGAATTCAGGTAGAGAGAATGTTTCCAGCACTTCGGCGCCATCAAATGGCATTCGCTCCGTTGCAATCTGTAATACGGACTGCCCGCCTCGTCGTCCTTGACTGGTTGCTAGTAGAAAAACAGGCTTTCCGTTATATACCTTTCGGCCTTTGATCCGGGAAGTCCAATCGACTAGGTTTTTATACCCCACATTATAGTTGCCGTTATTTTCAGCAAATGAGATGAGAATCAGGTCCGCATTGTCGATTTTTTCTGCAAAATGAAGTGCTTCATTGGGGAGGCCTATTTCTCGCTCTTTGTCTTTGGAGAACAAGGGCATTTCAAAGTCATTCAAATCAATTATCTCAATGACGTCTTCTTTCTCTTTATAATACTTGCTTACGGAAGTTGCGAATTTCTTATTGATGGAGTCTGAGCTGTTACTCGCGCCAAAAACTAATATCTTCATGCTGATAGTTTAATTATTAATAGGTAGAGTCACCCTCAAAAATAAGGTTGCGCTGGTACCATTTTTCTGACTACAATTTAAGAATAATTTTAGATAAAGAAGACTGCAAACCGCAATGTCCAAAATAATAAAAGGGAGCTACCTCTACGGTGCTCCCTTTTATTATTATATAGCGATGAGCTTATACGTTAAAACGGAAATGCATGATGTCACCATCTGCAACGATATAAGTCTTTCCTTCTACAGCTAATTTTCCAGCTTCTTTGACAGCAGCTTCAGATCCATAGTGTACAAAGTCTTCGTATTTGGTTACCTCTGCACGAATGAATCCTTTTTCGAAATCTGTATGGATTACACCAGCGGCTTGAGGGGCAGTATAGCCTTTCTCTATTGTCCATGCTCTTACTTCTTGCACTCCGGCGGTGAAGTAAGTGGCAAGATTCAATAAGGAATAAGCAGCGCGAATAAGCTTATTGACACCAGACTCTTCAAGGCCTAGATCATCCAAGAAGAGCTGACGTTCTTCGTAGCTTTCGAGTTGGGCAATCTCAGATTCGATTTGAGCAGATATTACCAGAACCTCTGCATTCTCATCTTTAACAGCCTCTCTTACACGTTCTACGTAAGCATTGCCGGTATTGACAGAACCTTCATCTACATTACATACATAGAGTACCGGTTTTACAGTCAGTAAAGTAAGGTCTTCGATATATTCGAAATCTTCCTCGCTGATAGGTGCTGTACGTGCTGATTTGCCTGCTTCTAAGTGCTCTTTTATAATAGAAAGGATTTCAAAAGTCTTTTTAGCGTCTTTATCTCCTCCTGTCTTAGCCATTTTTTCGACTTTCTGTATACGTTTTACAACGGTATCAAGGTCTTTTAATTGCAATTCGGTGTCGATGATTTCTTTGTCGCGGATAGGGTCTACTGAGCCATCTACGTGGATGACGTTGCCATCATCAAAACAACGCAATACGTGGATAATCGCATTTGTTGTACGGATATTACCCAAGAATTGGTTCCCCAATCCCTCTCCTTTAGAAGCACCTTTCACTAATCCGGCAATGTCGACAATTTCAATAGTGTTCGGAACGATCCTTTGTGGATTTACAAGTTCTGCCAATTTAGTGAGGCGTTCGTCAGGAACGGTAATAACACCTACGTTGGGTTCGATTGTACAAAAAGGGAAGTTCGCTGCTTGTGCCTTTGCATTGGACAAACAATTGAATAATGTTGATTTACCTACGTTTGGTAGGCCTACTATACCACATTGTAAAGCCATGAGTCTTGCTGAAATATTTAAAATTTGCACAAAGATAGAAAATTTAGTGCAACAAAAAGTGTATTGTAATTTCCTTTCTTTGCTTATTTTTGTGCTGCAAATTATTACTTACTATGAGATTATTTTTTACTTTGTTAGGCACGCTCGTGTGCTTTGCTGTTTCTGCTCAAAAAAAGCTGGATCACAAATTTAGTTTTGGGATGAACTATGTCGTCGGAAGCTCTGAAAACCGTAATTACGATAGCTGGAGTGAGGCGATTGAAGACGACTACTTGAGTCTAAAGTTTGATTATGTCGCCAGTTTCAAGCTAAACCAGTTTATTGCGGTTGGGCCAGGTGTTGGGATACGCCATTTGATCTCTTTGGATGAAACTTCTAGCGATCGTTCTGTAAATACAAATGTATTTGGCTATTCGTCCAATACCATTTCTAACTATTTTGCGATTCCCGTTTTTGTTAATTTCAATGCCCGCTTTATCGATAAAAAGGTGAGCCCTTTTCTATCTGTTTCAACAGGGTATTCTTTTGCTCTTAATGATAGCGACATCGAGTTGTATGATATTAATTCTGGGGGAAGGGATAACTATACCTCTAAAATAAAATCGGGTTTCATTGCGAATGCACAAGCAGGTGCTAATGTCCGTTTTCGTAACGGTATGAATATTTCTGCGGGCCCTTATTTTGAATTTCAGCCTACCTCGATTGTCCGTACCAGTGATGCAGGTAGTCGGTGGACTAGTGATAAAGTGAAACGTAATCTGTATCATATCGGTCTACAGGTGGGCTTTGCTTTTTAAATAACATTAATTTTACATCTTTTAACAATTTCTCTGTTAATCTTTTTCCTTAGTTCTATGTCCTAACATATAACTAAGGAAAAAGAAGAATAAGGAGGATTGTTATGAAAAGATGTTTTTACCTATCGCTATTATTTATTGGACTCGGGTTTTCTCAACCCAGCCAGGCACAGGTCAGTGTCAATATTAATATCGGCAGCCAACCGCTATGGGGACCTGTAGGTTATGATTATGTACGGTATTACTATATGCCGGAAATTGATGTGTATTACGATGTGACGAGTCGGAAATACACGTATTATCAAGGTAATAAATGGGTGACTAAATCGAAGTTACCTGGACGCTACAAACATTTTGATGTCTATCGTACCTATAAGGTAGTGCTCAACGACCCTTCGCCTTGGCGTTACCATAACAACCACCGCCGGCATTATGGGCATTATGCGCACAATCACACACAGGTGATATTGCGAGATGGAGACCGGGGAAGGCATGGTCGACATGAGGAGCGATATAACAAAAAGTCACATGGAAAGCATAAAGAGTCTAAGCATCACGGACGAAGAAATTGGGATGATTAGTGTCCCATTAGTTGTAGTTTAAGTTTGTTTGGAAGCCCCTAAGCCTGATGGTTTAGGGGCTTTTTAGTTCACATGGAATTTTGGTATATAATTTGTTTCAACTCTTTTAGAAAACACAAAAAAATATACTTTGAATTAAGATATTTGTTCTAATTTTGTGGAATATTTAGGGTAATCGTTAATTGTAATAATACATGATGAAGAAAGGTAGAGGGTTAGCTTTTCTAGTTGGAGCTACTCTCCTAGGAGTGTGGATGAGTTCTTGTCAAAATTTGTCTTCGGCCGCTTTAGGCTATGTGAATCGGGATTCGATTGAAGGAATTGAACAAGAAGAAATTGTACAGATCAAAAAGCCGTTGTTGCTTGATAAGTGGGATTCCTTACAGAAGAACCAAATACACTTTGTTGTAGATACCCTCAAGCCGATAGATATTAAGACCCAAAAGAAGATGTTGAAAGACTCTCTTCGTCGTGAATTTGATAAAAAACCTAAACACGTCTTTTTGACATTTGATGATGGTCCTTTGGTAGGAAGTGCTGCGATAGACTCGCTGGCAAAGGCGAAGAATATTAAAGTCAATGTTTTCTTGGTTGGTCGTCATGCCAGTGTGATCAAGGGGCGTAAGCGTGATTTAGCGAACTACGAGAAAAATCCTTTGGTTGCTTGTTATAATCACAGCTATACGCATGCTTATAATAAGTATAGCCATTTCTACAGCAACCCCGTTACTGCATTCGAAGATTTTGAGAAAAACGAGAAAGAGCTGAATCTTAAGCATAAGATAGTGCGCCTCCCTGGACGTAATATCTGGATATACGATAATGTCCGTAAGATTGATTTGCAAAGTGGTGCTAGTACAGCAGATATGCTGTTTGCAAATGGCTATAAGATCTATGGTTGGGACGTGGAGTGGCGGATCAACAGTTTGACCGGAGTGCCTGTCCAATCATTAGAGTCAGTCTACACGAAGATGCGTAATTTCTTGAATTACCAAAGCTCTATGACTCCTAATAATGTGATCCTATTGATGCATGACGATATGTTTCAAACAAAGAAAGGACAGCAGTTGTTAGCTGGTTTGATCGATAGCCTCAAAAAAGAGAATTATCATTTTGAGTTCATGCAAGATTATCCTATTAAATACTAATACTGTAATTTTTACATGTAAACTGGAAGCATCAAAAAGACGATTTTTAACGTTTTTTTGATGCTTTTAATATATAATACCTATTTCTTAAATCCTCAAGCCTGTCTTCAGAGGAGTTCAATTGTCCCTAGGTGTGTTTTCATGATATACAACTTTCTTTCTGAAATTGCGTTATACTATAAAATATACCAATTTTAGAAAGGAGGTCTTTATGAACCTAATTCACAGTATTGAACATTGGGGTGATCGTCATCATCCACAGTGGTTAGACTATTTTAGAATAGCATTAGGTGTTATTATCCTTGCCAAAGGGATTAGTTTTGTCAACGATCAAGAAGCTGTGCGGCGATTGATTGAGCAAACGAATTTTCAATTGTCTATCTGGGGTGCAGTACACTATGTAGTTTTTACCCATTTGGTAGGTGGATTATTTATCATTTTTGGTTTTCAAACGAGATTAGCGGCCCTGTTGATATTCCCAGTGGTGGTAGGGGCGGTCTTTTTTGTTAATATCACTAGGGGATTTAGTTTCCTCAATTCCGAGCTATGGCTGTCGGTGGTGGTTTTGGTCTTACTGGCAGTCTTTATGATTGTCGGCTCAGGAAGATTTTCGCTGGATCATATGATGAATAAGCCGGGGTATCGTCGGTCTATCTAAAAAAAAGCTCTCCTTTTAAGGAGAGCTTTTTCAGTTATTTTTTGTTGCTTTCGCACCAAGTTTTTGCATTAACGAATGCCTCTAACCAAGGACTAACCTCGTCTTGACGGCCATTCGGGTAGTGTGCCCAGTTCCATTGGAATGTCGAGCGTTCGATATGTGGCATCGTGACCAAGTGGCGGCCTGTGGTATCACATAACATCGCTGTATTGTAATCAGATCCATTTGGATTGTGCGGGTATTGCTCATAAGCATATTTAGCAACAATCTGATAAGCTGACTCTTCTTTTGGTAAGTTGAATTTTCCTTCGCCATGCGAAATCCAAACACCCAAGGTAGAGCCCGCAAGAGTTTTTAACATGATCGAATTGTTCTCCTGAACTTTGACCGATACGAAGTTTGATTCGTGTTTGGCAGAGGTATTGTGCAACATTTTGCCATGAACATCGTGCTCTGGGTTGACCAGCTCAAGCTCCATAAACAATTGACAGCCGTTACATATTCCGACAGACATGGTGTCTGGACGGGCGAAGAAGTTGTCTAACGCTTTTTTCGCTTTTTCGTTGTATAAGAAAGCACCGGCCCAACCTTTTGCCGAACCTAATACGTCCGAGTTGGAGAAGCCACCTACAGCACCGATAAATTGTATGTCTTCTAGTGTCTCACGTCCTGTGATTAAATCGGTCATGTGTACATCTTTGACATCAAATCCAGCAAGGTACATGGCGTTTGCCATTTCTCTTTCTGAGTTGGAACCTTTCTCTCGGAGGATAGCGGCTTTAGGACGCGCTCCCGATGCATTTATAGCCGGTTTTTTACCGTTAAAGTGTGCTGGGAAAGCAAATTGTAAAGGTTGGTTCTTGTAGTTGTTATAACGCTCTTGCGCCATACCATTTTTCGACTGCTTTTGGTCTAGTAAGAACGAGGTTTTGTACCAAGTGTCGCGAGTTTCAGTCACACCAAATGTAAATACATCTGCATTGTTTTTGAAACTTACGGTATCACCTGCGATGACTTCGCCTATTTTCACTGCTTCTACACCCGCAGCTTGGAAAGCAGCTTCTAAAGTAGCGTTGTCTTTTGCCTGTAGTACGACAGCAATGTTTTCATTGAATAATGCTTTTACCATATCTACTTCGCCCAAGCCAGATAGGTCGTAGCTCGCGGCAAGGTTTACATCGGCAAATGTCATTTCGAGTAATGTCGTTACCAAACCACCAGAACCAATGTCGTGACCTGCTTCGATTTGACCATTTGCGATCAATTGTTGTATGGTATGGAATGCTCTTTTGAAATAAGCGGCATCCTGTATCGTTGGTACTTCGGCGCCGACTTTGTTTAAAATCTGTGCAAATGAAGAACCACCCAGTTTAAAGGTATCTTTAGAGAGGTTGATGTAATAGATAGAGCCACTATCCTTCTTTAGGACAGGTTCTACCACTTTACTAATGTCTGTACAGTTTCCTGCTGCAGAAATGATAACAGTTCCTGGTGCGATGACATGGTCTCCGTTTGGATATTTTTGCTTCATCGAAAGGGAGTCTTTCCCTGTAGGGATGTTGATGCCCAGTTCGATTGCGAAATCAGAACAAGCTTTTACTGCTTTGTAAAGGCGGGCGTCCTCACCTTCATTATTACATGCCCACATCCAGTTGGCCGATAGGGAAATTCCTTCGATACCATTAATGATAGGAGCGAATACGATATTTGAAAGTGCTTCACCGATTGCGGTCTTGCTGGCAGCAGCAGGATCAATCAACGCGGCTACAGGCGAGTGACCTACAGTGGTAGCAATACCTTCTTTGCCTTTGTAATCCAGTGCCATCACACCTACGTTGTTCAATGGCAGCTGTAGTGGGCCAGTACACTGTTGTTTGGCTACGCGACCACCCACACAACGGTCTACTTTGTTTGTTAACCAATCTTTGGAAGCGACAGCTTCCAATTGTAATACTTGGTTGACATATGCTGGTATTTCCTGAGTAGTGTAGGAAAGATCGGCATAGTTACGTGTGATACTGTTGTCCCGCATGATTGTTTTAGGAGATGATCCGAAGAAATCTTCTAAAGCATAATCCATTGGTTTTTCGCCTGTGGTTTTCGATTCAAATGTAAAACGGTTATCGCCCGTCACATCACCTACGGCATACATTGGCGAGCGCTCACGGTCAGCAACACGTTTTAACGTATCGATATCTTTTTCAGCAATCACCAAACCCATACGCTCTTGGGATTCGTTTCCAATAATTTCTTTTGCTGATAGGGTAGGGTCACCTACTGGAAGCTTATCTAAATCAATCAGGCCTCCGGTTTCTTCGACAAGCTCTGATAGACAGTTTAAGTGTCCACCTGCTCCATGATCGTGAATCGATACAATTGGGTTGTTGTCGGACTCGACCATGCCACGTACGGCATTGGCTGCTCTTTTTTGCATTTCTGGATTAGAACGTTGTATCGCATTCAATTCGATACCTGAGCCAAAAGCACCGGTGTCCGCAGAAGATACTGCAGCGCCTCCCATTCCGATACGGTAGTTTTCACCACCTAGAATAACGATTTTATCACCGACTTTTGGGGTGTGTTTTTTCGCTTGGTCTAGCTTTCCATAACCAACACCACCAGCCTGCATGATTACTTTATCATATCCTAATTTACGTCCTTCTTCTTCATGTTCAAAGGTTAATACTGAACCTGTGATGAGTGGTTGTCCAAATTTGTTTCCAAAATCTGAAGCACCATTGGATGCTTTGATTAAGATATCCATTGGTGTTTGATACAGCCATGGGCGTTCTTGCATTCCTTTTTCCCAAGGACGGTCTTGCAATAAACGAGAGTATGCTGTCATGTAAATAGCCGTGCCAGCGAGCGGAAGAGCTCCCTGTCCACCGGCCAATCTATCACGGATCTCGCCGCCAGATCCCGTAGCCGCACCGGAGAACGGTTCTACTGTAGTCGGGAAGTTGTGTGTTTCGGCTTTGACAGACAATACAGAGTCGAAGTCTTTCTCTTCGTAAAAATCAGGTTTGTCTGCTGATTTAGGGGCAAACTGTGTTACTCTAGGGCCTTTGACGAAAGCGACATTGTCTTTGTAAGCAGATACAATGTCATTCGGATTGGTCTCTGATGTCTTTTTGATCAACTTAAATAATGACGTAGGTTGTTCTTCTCCATCAATAATAAAAGTGCCATTGAATATTTTGTGACGGCAGTGCTCTGAGTTGGCTTGCGAAAATGCAAACACTTCGGAGTCGGTCAGCTTGCGTCCCAGCTTGGTCGATAGGTTGTTTAAATACGCTACCTCTTCTTGATTTAGAGCAAGGCCTTCTGACTTATTGTAGGCATCGATATCATCGATATCGATAATAGGCTCTGGCGTGATATGTATGGTGTACATATCCTGTGTCAAGGCTTCAAACTTTTGAGAAATCATCGGATCGAAATCATTGAAGTCTGCAGGTACAGGCTGAAATTCTTCAATACGGACAATTCCTTCAATGCCCATATTTTGTGTGATCTCTACAGCATTGGTACTCCAAGGTGTCACCATGGCTGCGCGCGGACCTACAAAGTAGCGGCTTAAGGTTTGTTCTTCTAGTTTTTTGGCATTGCCAAATAGCCAGTTTAGTTTAGTAATGTCTTCTTGTGATAAAGAGTTTACGCTTTGAACACCGTAGATGGTATTCGATGGGTTCTCAAAGAAATGAATCATTATATAATGTTGGGTTTTGAACGTTCTTCAACTTTAAAGCACAAAGTTACGGAATATTTTAAATAAGCAACTAGCTTTTCCCTCAAAAGCCTATCTTTGTATCTCTTAAAAAACTATTTAATAATGAATATTTCTTACAATTGGCTTAAGAATTACCTCGATATAGAAAAGACTCCGAATGAATTGTCCTTGATTCTGACTGATATAGGTCTGGAGGTAGAGGCAGTAGAGAAAATACAATCTATTCCTGGTGGATTAGAAGGATTAGTGGTAGGAGAGGTGATTTCGGCCGAACAACATCCAAATGCGGACAAATTACGTGTTACAAAAGTGGATGTTGGTACAGGTACAGCCTTGGATATTGTGTGTGGAGCGCCCAACTGTCGTGCAGGTCTTAAAGTAATAGTCGCTACGGTGGGTACAACCTGCCACCCGACTTCGGGCGAACCATTTAAGATTACAAAATCCAAAATCCGTGGTGAAGTATCCGAAGGGATGTTGTGTGGAGAGGATGAAATTGGGCTCGGTAGTTCGCATGCCGGTATTGTGGAGTTGCCAGAAGATGCTAAAGTAGGTACTTTGGTAAAAGAATTTTATCAAATGGAAGATGACTATTGTTTTGAGATTGGTCTGACTCCTAACCGTGCAGATGCAGCTTCTCATTTGGGAGTAGCGCGCGATTTAGCAGCTTATTTCCGTAAGAGCTATACGCTTCCTGATGTAAGTAGTTTTACAACGCCTGCTGCTGCAAATACTACAACAGTAGATGTTAAAAATACAGAGGCATGTCCAAGATATTCTGGAGTACGTATTTCGGGTGTTAAGGTTGGGGCATCGCCAGATTGGCTAAAAGAGAAGTTGAATGCGATCGGTATCCGAACGATTAATAATATAGTCGACATTACAAACTATGTATTACACGACCTAGGTCAACCTTTGCATGCATTTGATGCAAATAAGATTTCTGGAAATAAGGTAGTCGTACGCTTGGCCAATGAAGGGGAGCTCTTCACGACATTGGATGGCGTAGAACGTAAATTATCTTCTGAAGATTTAGTGATTGCCGATGACAGCAAGCCGATGTGTATTGCTGGTGTTTTTGGCGGTGAGTATTCGGGAGTTTCGGAGGGTACGACAGAGATTTTTCTTGAGTCTGCTTATTTTAATTCGGTTTATGTCCGCAAAACAGCTAAACGTCATGGGTTAAAGACTGATTCTTCGTTCCGTTTTGAACGTGGTACAGACCCGAATATTACGGTATTTGCATTGCAACGGGCAGCACTTTTGATTCAGGAAATTGCAGGTGGTGTGGTTAGTTCAACGGTATCTGATCATTATCCTAACCCTGTTGCTCCTTTTGCATTTGATGTAGATTGCAAGAATGTACAGCGCTTGATCGGTAAAGAAATCCCGGCGGAAGAGATTAAAGAAATCATCGAAGCTTTGGGAATTAATATCATTGCAGAAAAAGAAGAGGTGTTCTCAGTGGAGGTACCGGCCTACAAAGTCGATGTAACACGTGAGGTCGATGTGACAGAAGAAGTACTACGGATTTACGGATATAATAATATCGAACTAAAGAGCCAGATTCTAGCATCTTTGAATACACAGGATAAACCGGATAAAGAAGTCGTGTTGAATCAAATTGCTGATTTGTTGATTGGTAATGGTTATAGAGAGATTCTTTCCAATTCGTTGACCAAGCTGTCTTATGTGGATGACGAGTCGACAGCGGTTCGTTTGTTGAATCCATTGAGTTCGGATCTCGATACGATGCGCCAGAATCTGGTTTACTCGATGTTGACTGCTATATCCTATAATCAAAAACGTAAAGCTACGGACCTGAAGTTTTTTGAATATGGGAAAACCTATCATCTTTTGGATGAAGGATATAGTGAGCGTCAGCGAATGGTGCTTGGTATTGTAGGTAATCAGTCTAAAGAGCAATGGAATGTTACTAGTGGGGCGGTGAGCTTTTATAATCTGAAAGCTGCTGTAGATATGATCGTGAAGCGTCTAAAGGTCGAAGGACTGCAGGTTGTCGAGACTACAAACGCTAATTTGACGTATGGCCTAGACTATATGAAAGGACAGAAAGTGCTTGTTTCTTTGGGTGCTGTCGCTACCGAGGCATTGAAAAAAGCGGATGTCGATGGTCAGGTCTACTATGCGGATTTCGATTGGGATTTGGTCATTCGTTCGATACGTAAAAACGAGATTAAATTTAAAGAGGTTTCTAAATACCCTGCAGTACGTCGTGATTTGGCGCTGTTGCTGGATGATTCAGTTACTTTCGAGCAGTTGAAGAACGTAGCGTTGAAGTCAGAACGCAAGCTCTTGAAAGCTGTTAATATTTTTGATGTTTATAAAGGCGATAAATTACCAGAGGGTAAAAAGTCTTACGCTTTGAGTTTTACGATTCAGGACGAAGAAAAAACGCTAAATGATAAACAAATTGATAGCATTATTCAAAAATTAATTCTTAACTTTGAGAAAGAGACTGGGGCTGTAGTGCGTTAGTTTTATTAATTTAATTGCGAGTTATTATATGGCATCATTATCAACACAAATGAATCTTATCGTTGAGAAAACGAAGAATCTAATTCAAATGTGTGAAGCTTTGCAAGAGGAGAACGATCTTTTGAAATTGGAATTGCAGTCTGTTCAGGTTGCATTTGATACCAGTTCGGAGAAAGTTGGACAGCTGGAGGAAAAGATTAAAGCGATGGCAGTTGCTAAATCTTTGGAAGAGGCAGATATTGATAAAAGTGCTATAAATGAAAAAATACTTGACACAAAACAAAAAATTAACGATTTTGTGCGAGAAATAGACAGATGCATTAACTTGTTAAAATAATCCATTTGCAGGAATTTTAATTCAGGTTAGTACATTATAAAGCTCATTAAAATGGGAGAAATTTCCATAAAAATAAATATCGCTGATCGGGTTTATCCTTTACGGGTTACCACTGAAGAGGAAGAAGTGATCCGTCACGCAGCGAAATTGATAAATGAAAAAATGAAGGAATTGCAGGATAATTATGCAGTTCGTGATAAGCAGGATTTATTGTCCATGTGTGTGTTGCAATATGCTACGGGTATGATCAAAGCAGAACGTAATGCGCAGGATCAGGATTTGGGACTGGAACAGTCTGTTCACGAATTGGATACCATCTTGACTGATTTCTTTAAGAAATAAGTATCGTTCTTTATATTATAGAGCTTTAACAACGGATTTGCCGCAATTAAATTCGGGTTGTCACTATTTTAAACTTAACGCTTCAATATCACGAGCAAAAAAAAGATGTAGGCCATTTTGCATATTTGCCATCTAGGTCATGATCATACGCTCAAATCATGTGAAATCGAAGTTTAATAATACATGATACCTGTCAATTTAATTGCGGTTTTTTTTTGAAAAAAAATAAAGGGAGAACACACAAAAACTAAATAATATATACTAAATAACATGGAGTTATCTATAACAATTTCAATTATAATATCTCTTTTAATCGGGGTTGCAATTGGGAGGTTTTTATTGCAATTACTTTTTAAAAAGCAAGAGAAGAATGCTAGCGAGAAAGCAGAGAGTATCCTAAAAGAAGCTGAAAAGCAAGCCGAACATACTAAAAAGCAAAGACAGTTAGAAGCTAAGGAGAAATTCCTTCAGTTGAAAGCTGAACATGAAAAAGAGGTTAATCAGCGGAATAATACTATTGCTCAGAAGGAAAACTCAATCCGTCAAAAAGAGCAGTCTTTAAACCAAAAGTTGGAAAGTATCAACCGTGATAAACAAGAGCTTGATAACAAGAGTAAGAAGTTAGATCAATTGATTGAGATAAACGAGAAGAAGAGCGAAGAGGTGGATTTATTGAAAAGTCAACATATTCAGCAGTTGGAAACGATTGCAGGCCTTACAGCCGATGAGGCACGTGAGCAGTTGGTGACTTCGTTGAAAGAAGAAGCCCGTTCGCAAGCTATTATCCATATTAAAGATATTGTTGACGAGGCTAAATTGACTGCTTCCAAAGAAGCAAAAAAGGTGGTTATCCAAACTATCCAACGTACAGCTACGGAGTCGGCTATTGAAAATACGGTTTCTATTTTCAATATCGAGAACGATGAGGTCAAAGGACGTATTATCGGTCGTGAAGGTCGTAATATCCGTGCTTTAGAAGCTGCTACAGGTGTCGAAATTATTGTAGACGATACACCAGAAGCTATCATTTTATCTGGATTTGATCCGGTACGCCGTGAGATTGCCCGTTTAGCATTACACCGTTTGGTGACTGACGGACGTATCCACCCTGCACGTATTGAAGAGGTTGTAGCCAAGACACGTACGCAGATTGAAGATGAGATTGTTGAGATTGGTGAGCGTACAGCAATAGATTTGGGGATTCACGGTCTTCACCCAGAGTTAATCCGTATGGTAGGACGTATGCGTTATCGTTCGTCTTATGGACAGAACTTATTGCAACACTCCCGTGAGGTAGCGAATTTCGCTGCTACTATGGCTTCTGAGCTAGGGTTGAACGTGAAACATGCAAAACGTGCCGGATTATTACATGATATTGGTAAGGTGCCAGATGACAACCCAGAATTGCCACACGCAATCCTTGGTATGCAGTTGGCTGAAAAATATAAGGAACACCCAGATGTATGTAATGCTATTGGTGCGCACCACGATGAGATTGAGATGACAGCGATGATCTCGCCAATCGTTCAAGCTTGTGATGCGATATCAGGTGCCCGTCCAGGAGCTCGTCGCGAAGTTGTGGAGAGTTACATCAAGCGTTTGAAAGAGTTGGAAGCATTGGCGCTATCTTACCCTGGTGTCGAGAAGACATTTGCAATCCAAGCAGGACGCGAGCTGCGTGTTGTGGTGGAGAGTGAGAAAATTTCGGATGCACAATCGGAGATATTAGCTGCGGATATTTCTAATCGTATCCAGACGGAGATGACTTATCCTGGGCAGATTAAAGTGACGGTAATACGGGAAACACGTTCTGTGTCTTACGCGAAGTAAGAATAAAATGTTTTTATAGAAAGCCTCAAAATGAAAGTTTTGAGGCTTTTTTAGTTGAACTTTGTTGATCCCCGGCATGGAGGGAACAAAGTCGAGAACTAATTTCTGGTAGGATCCAAATCACCATAGATGGTGACTATAAAAGTGTTAGAAAAGATGTCGGTATTGTCAGAATATATTGGATGATGAGGTGATTTTGATGTCTGCATATCGCCATGCTTTATTAAAGGTTGATTTGGTGTCTAAGGCTTCATGTTCTTTTCCTTGTGCCAAGAGCGATTTGTAAAGCCCAATTAGTGCCCAGCCGTTTAATTTCCATTTTTGGAGATCTTGTCTATAAACAGTTTCGGCTTGGTGGTATTGTCCCTTTCGGAGTAATGCTGCCCCAAGGTGGTGTCGTACAGAAAAGAACCAATCTGGAGGTTCATTATAATTGAGATGGTCTTCTAATACAATCGCATCTTTGAGTAACGATATTGATTTTTCTAAATTACTTTGCCTAGAGGCTATGGCAGCAGCTAGTACATAGTCGGCTATTTTAGCTAGATCAGCCATAGTGTTGATATCCCAGACGGTGAGTTCTTGAAGATGACGGTCGGAGGCTAATATTCGCAGTGTATCGGATTCTTTTTGAGCACGTATCATATCATTCATGGAAAGATAGGCCAATCCTCGGGCATAATGTATGATGGCTTTTGGATACGGCAGATCTTCTTTAGGTGTAGGTAGAGATAGAACTTTATCCCACATACTAAATTTGACAGCGGTATAGTAAGGGATGGTATAGTAATGTTGTAATGTACTCCACTCAGGTTGATCCATTAAATCAACAGCGATATGCTGTTGCAGTTTTTGAGCTGTAGACCAGGACAGCGATGAATTACCTTCTAAGGCCGCAGTTGCAGCTAAGAAATGATAGTTGTGGGGATAATAAGCTAATGGGTATATGCCTTGGGCATAGCAGGCTGTTGTATATGCACTATCTACTTCTATAGCGCGTAGATTGGCTAGTGTACCTAAATGATAATCTCCAGTATTGATGTAAATATGAGCAGGCATATGCAACAGATGACCAGACCCCGGTACTAAAGTGTTTAAAAGATTGGCGCTGGATAATGCTTTTTCTGGATTTGATGACGCTTCCAAGGCGTGGATATAGAAATGATGAGCACCGGGATGCTTAGGATTCATTTTGATGAGTTGCTCTAAAATATTTACCAGTTCAATAGTCCAATTCTTTGTTTTTTTTGTGGTCTTGTCATAAAGATCCCAAGGATGTAGATTCATCAGAGCGTCGGCGTATAAAGCTCCGACATCAGGATGTGTGGGAAACTGCTCATATACTTTTTTCATAGCGTTAGCGTATGCGATATCCAGTGGGATCGGTCGGTCGCTGGATTGGTTTGGTATCGGGAAGATAAAGCTTGAATAAGTGCTGTTTCTAAAGGAGTGCAGTTTCTTATAAGTGATTTGGCCTTAAGAGCTGCATCGTAAGCTCGTTGAAAATTATCCTGTTCCATGCCACCATTGTAATTAGGGCCTAATACATAAGCGAATCCCCAATATGCCATAGCACAGGTTGAATCTAATCGGCTGGCTTGAAAAAAAGATCTTGCTGCTTCAGCGTGATTAAACCCATAAGCCAACATCATCCCTTGATTAAAGTATCTTTGGGCTTCCTGACTCATTGTCGTGATCTTAAAATCTATTCCATCTAAACCGTCAAATAATGGTGCTTTTTTACCTAGACTATACCATTCTCCGTCCGATGTTTGTGATCTAGAGCAAGTAGATACAGGACGGGAAGCTGTATTGGACTTATGTTTTCTATCACAACTGGCGAAAAAGATAGCCACTAATGAAAGTAAAAAAAATCTAAGCATATTAATGTCGTTTAAATGAATAAATTGATTAATAACTCTGAAATCGTCTGGAAGTTCTAAACGGAGTACTGTAATAACTGGGTAAAGTATCTTAGGATGAGCGGAATAACTGCGTTTGTAGTATAAAGATAGTGAATGTGTTTTACTTTTTTTAGATAAAAAAGTAAAACGCAAAATCAATCAGCGTATCGACTGAAAAACGACAAAATAGTCGACAAGAGGCTAACCAAGATAGAAGAATCAGTAAAAGACAGTAGCTTTAATTGATATTCTTGAAGAAAAAATGTTGGGTAATAAAGCGAAAAAGGGAAGAGCTAGTAAAGCTTCTTAATATATAATTGCTCTACTTTCTCCCGTGCCCAAGGGGTTTTTCTTAGGAACGTCAAGGATGATTTTATACTTGGATTCTCATTAAAACATCGTATCGGTATAATTCGGCCCAATTCTCTCCATCCATAATACTCGACTAGTGCCTCTAGGATGAAGTCTAACCTTTTACCATGTAGCGGATTGTTTTTCTGTTCTTGCATAATGGACAAAGATAGTGACTTGTTCTTTCGATCTGCATGTTACTGGAGAAAATAATTTTGTAAGCACCAATATCCCCGGATTCCGTTATTTTACCCTCTTCTGTTTGTCCTTACATTTATGCTGTTTTAAATGAAAGGCGAACTTATGCGTGTAAATAGACACTATAGACTTCAGCTATTCATGGCAGCTTGTATATTTACGAGTTGTATGAATCCAGCGATAGAAATAAAAGCCCAGGCACCTGCGGCTTCACCGAAAATACATGTTATGATTCCATATTTAAATAGCGATGGGCGGCTCAATTATGTGGACCGTGATGGTAAAGAAAAGATCAGTGAACGGTATACCCATGCCAGTCCTTTTATAAGCAAAGGTTATGCGGTAGTAGGTAATGAAGGCGGGGAGACGGCAGTGATAGATGCACAGGGGAAGATTGTAGAGGCGTATGCCGATCAGGAAATCCGTCTTGAGGTCTTTGGAGGATATACGCTCATGATGACCGAGGTTGAATATGAAAAGAAGATGCCCGTGTGGAAGTGGGACTGGAATATAATGGGAGGGGATGTCAAAAAGACAACTACCTATGTCAATGTGCGGATCAAGGTTCTGGAGACACAACAGGTATTGCTCAAAGAAGATGTACCTTCTGATGATGCTACTTATAGTCTAATGGTCTACGAGCTCGATAGTAGCCGATTCGTATTGAATAATGCGCTGTATCAAATAAAAAAAGGACAGATTAAAAAGGAAAAAACCGGTATCATAGTGATATTGGACAATGGTCGTTATTTTACGTCCAGTGGTAATACGTTTACCTTGTACGGTGTCAAGGATAAGAATGGTATAGCTTCGGGTTTGCAGAGCACAGACCGATTAGATCTCAAGCTGGGGGAGGGAATATTGACCCTGGATTCCATTAATCAAGAGCGGTATGCACCAGAGATTCCAAAACTGCTGAAAGATAATAAAACACAGGATGTATATTCTTTTCCGCAATACGACAAGCCATTCCCTAGCGAGATTAAGCAAGGAACAGCTGCACAGATGGAGTTTTTGAAGGAGGTGTCATTGGTTTATTCGGTCAATAACTCCCCGTATTTTATTTTGGGAAGGTTCAATTATGACCATAGTGTATGGGCGTACGATTGGCTTTATATCGATGTGAAGGGGAATCTGCTGAACGAAATTCAAGTTTCAGATTTTTTTATTTTTGATCAGGTGGGCAATTTGCTTTGGCCGGATCGAAAGATGCTCTTTGGGGCAATAGATATGCCCAAGGACTGGAGAGTAGGTAAGATAAAGTATGTCAATGCATCGCCCGAGATGTATATTGTGCAGGTCAAAAAAGGCGAAGAGAAGCCCACATGGGGAGTGTGGGATACACAACGAAAAGACTGGACAATCGAACCAAGTTATAGGGATGTTAATCTGTTGAATACTACAAAACAAATCTTTTCTTTGCAACAGGAAGAGGAAGGTGATTATTTCCTGTATGACAATTTGAAAAAGGCTCCTGTAGGCAACAAAAGCTATCGGTCTATCTCATCCGATGGAGCGGTACGAGTCAAATCTGCGGAGGGCAATGAAGAGTGGTATTATATCGATATACTTACGGGCAAGGAATATAAAGAATAGACCGGCCTTTGGGATGCCTTGAAGCTCTGGCTTTATTGGACGGTTTAAATTTCAAGAACTAAAATTAGAAATCCATTAGAAATCTTATTGATACTGATTTATGGATTAATTATTGATAAGTTTGTTCTTATTCAAGAAGACTTATGCAGATATTAGTTGTAGAAGATGACAAGCGAATCAGTGATTTTTTGATCAAAGGGTTGGAAGAGAATGGCTACTTGGTTGTATTGTGCAAGTCTGCGGAGGAAGTTCTGGATTCTTATCTGGGGATTTCTTGGGATTTGATTATTCTGGATGTTATGTTGCCACAGATGGATGGGATCCAGTTGGCGCAGACATTGCGTTACAAAAAGATATTCGCCCCCATCTTGATGTTGAGCGCACTGAACAGTGTGCAGGACAAGGTATCCGCTCTAGATTATGGCGCAGATGATTATATCACGAAGCCTTTCCATTTTGACGAACTACTCTCCCGAATCAGAGCGCTGACCCGGCGTACGCAGTACCAGCAGCAGGAGGTGCCTGTTAATGTACTGACTTATGGTAGCCTTTCGGTTGATATGAACCAATATATTGTGTCGAGAGAGGGGAAAGCCATTGATCTATCACCCCGAGAGCTCAAATTATTATTGTACCTTATCGAGAATAAAGACCGTACGGTGACGCGTATACAGATTCTTAATGCGGTGTGGGGAATTACGTTCGACAATCAAACCAATGTGGTGGACGTGTATATCTCTTACTTACGAAGCAAGATCGAACAAGGGCAGGAAAAGTATATCTATACTGTGAAAGGGATAGGCTATATGTTTAAGACTATTTAAGATGAAATTAAAACATAGGCTTTCGATTTACTCGGTCTCTATATTCAGTGTGATCACACTGATTATCTCTACGATGATCTACATCTCTTTTTACGCTGTTATGGAGCGGAAAGAACGGGAGTCTTTAGAGAGTAAGTCTCTCTTGGCTGCAATCTATTATCTGGAGCAAGATGAGCTTTCTTTTGTCGAGCATGAGAGTATCAAGAGCCAATTATTAAAAACAATTTCCCGAAAAAATATTATTCTCCTGGATAAGAATAATAAACGTTTTAATGGTGATATGCCTGCCGTTGAGGCAATCGATTCGGCTTTTATGGATAGGGTCCGAAAGGAACGGATAGCACACTTTGTTACCGCTGATTTCTTTTATAATGGTAGGTTTTACGAGGATAATCAGGGAGATTTTGTCGTAGTCACGCGCGAATCGAAGGAGGAGTTTAAGGAACAAATGGGGTCTCTTTTGCAAATTCTATTGATTGTTTCATTGTTGGGTATCATTTCTATTTTTATTGTGTCGCAGTATTTGGGTACGGTGGCTTATGAACCTATCGTACGTATAATAAATGAAATCAAAAGAAAGGATACTAAGAATTTTAATGAACCCATTGTTTTGAAAAAGAGCTATTATGAAATAGATGATCTGATATTGACCTACAATCATTTTGTGGATCGGATAGCGAAGACTTTTAATGTACAAAAGAACTTTATTGATTACGTATCGCATGAGTTGCGAACACCTATCACAGCTCTTTTAGGGACTTTGGAGGTGACCAAAAGCAAAAAACGTACGGTAGAAGAGTACGAAGTGGTGATTTCTCAACTCAAGCAATATACCACCGATCTGCAGGATACATTGGATAATATGGCCCTGTTGTCCGGAGCGAAAACTTCATTCGAGTTTAGTATGTTGCGTGTCGATGAGATTATATGGTCGGTCATTGAGAATGCTGTACTCTACCATCAAGCTAAGGTTGAAGTGGAGATGGAAGTGCAAAAAAATGAGCTTCTCAGTTTTGAAGGTAATGAGAAATTATTGGAATTGGCGATAGGTAATCTGCTTGAGAATGCATTGAAGTATTCTAATAATGATGTGGTAAAGGTTATTATCAAAGAGAATAAGGGACGGCTGATGATATTGCTAAAAGATAAAGGCATTGGAATATTACAGGAAGATATCTACAATATCAAACAGAATTTCTTTCGTGGAAAGAATGTAAAAGGCTATCAAGGGAAGGGAATAGGCCTATCAATGGCTAATGTGATTTTTCAATTGCATCGAATCAATTTGGAAATCGAGAGTGACGGCTCAGGTACCACCGTTATACTGACTTTCTAATCTACTTCTAATCTATATCGGACTTCACCTTAATGTACGGCAGGTAATTTTGCGGTATAAAACAAAAAATGGTGAGAAAGATCTTTTTATTAGTCTCCTTATTTCTAATTAAGGGGACCATCTATGCACAATCTTATTCCCTGTCTGACTTAGAAGCGCTATTTCTTAAAAACAATTATTTGCTTCTGGCTCAGCGCTATAATGTACAGCGGGTAGATGCGGAGGTGCTTCAGGAGAAAGTGTGGAATAACCCTACATTAAGTATTAGCGAGATAAACCTGTGGAAAAATACAGGCTATGAAGAACTGCCTCCAATTTTCGGGAATTATGGGAAAGCGCAGCAGGTATCGATAGAACTCGAGCAGTTGATCGAAACAGCAGGTAAGCGTAAAAAAAGAGTAGCGTTGAAGAATCTGGAAAAGAATGATGCGTTGCTTGAATATGAAGAACTCCTACGCCAGCTTAAAAAGGAACTACGGCAAGGGTTCTATAAGGTCGAACGGCTAACCGCTGAAGAAATACAGCTCCAAACTGTAATAACGCTATACGAAGAATTACAAAAGCAATATGCCAGTCAGGTGCAAAAGCAGAATGTATCGCAAGCTGATTTTTATCGGATACAATCGGAGCTAGTCGCTTTGCAGAGAGAGGCGATGGCGCTCGAATCCGACAAGCTGGAAGCACTTAGTGCTTTGCGTATCCTGACACAGTTGCCTGATCTTAATTCCAAAGATTTGATGTTTGATCGATTAATGACTTTTAAGCTTTCTAGTCTTCCTAAAGATATGATGACGATGGCATTGGAGCAGAATATAGGACTGAAGCGCCAAGAGAACGCTTCAGAGTCTGCAGAAAAGAAGCTTGTTTTAGAGCGCGCTATGCGTAAGCCGGATGTTACAGTGCAGTTGGGATATGATCGCGGAGGGAATATAATGCGTGATTTTGTGGGTTTGGGGGCGCAGATCGACCTGCCAATATTCAATAGAAATAAAGGCAATATTAAAGCAGCTCAGTTCGAAATTGAACAGGAGAAGTCTGTGGGATTATCTGTACGGACAGAGTTAGAATCTACGCTTATGCGTCTGCAAAGTCAATTGCATAGTTACGAACGGATGTTACAGCGTTGGGATAAAGAGCGGATTATGGATCAGGAGAAGATGTGGATCAGCTACAATAAACACTTGCAGAGCCGTCAGATTACGCTGTTGGAGTTTATCGACTTTACACAGGCCTATAAGGAGGCGCAGCAGTCCCAGGCAGAGCTTCTGGAGGATTATAAGAGTACCTACGAAGAGTTACAATATATTGTTGGAAAAGATTTTTAGAATATTTACAGATGAAGCATAGTTACTTAGTATTGGCACAGATAGTTGGATTATTACTGTTCGTAGGGTGCAAGCAGACTCCCACATCCAACGAAGATGGAGTTGCAAAGCAGGATACCTTCTGCCTGAATGATATGTTAAAGAAGAAGACAAGTATAGTCGCTGTCGAAGAGCGTCCGATAATGGAACAGTTGACACTGTCGGGCAAAATCGAATATAATGAGAATGATCTAGTGGCTTTCCGGAGTTTACTGGAAGGTAGTGTAGAGCAGGTACAATTTGAGCTTGGAGATTATGTCCGTAAAGGACAGGTACTGGCTACGATCCGTTCGGCAGAGATCCAAGGACTGTATCAAGAGAAACGAAATCAGGAGAATCAGATCCAACTGTTGAAAAACCAGATTCAGACAAAAAAGGAAATGCTTCAAGATGGTTTGTTTTCTGCTCCGGAGTTATTACAGATGGAACATGAACTTGAACATGCACGGATTGAACTGGACCGTATCGTTCAGTCGTTGGCATTGTATAGAGCTGTTGGTTCGAATTCCTTTCAGGTACTGGCTCCCAAAGATGGTTATATCATCCAGAAATCTATAAGCGCAGGCCAAAACATTGTGTCGGATAGTGATCCTTTGTTCTCGATATCTAACCTGAAGGAAGTGTGGGTGATGGTGAATATCTATGCAACTAATCTGCGGTATGTACAGGTCGGTGATCAGGTTAAGGTGAGGACTATTGCTTATCCAGATCAGGTGTATCCAGGCAAGATTGATAAGATATATAACGTATTTGACGATAACGAGCATGTGCTCAAAGCACGGGTGGTTTTGTCTAATCCGACGCTACGCCTAATGCCGGGATTGAGTGCAGATATCATTATCGATAAAAATAATAGCCAAGGGACAGCACTTGCTATTCCTAATAATGCAGTGGTATTTCACAGTAATCACGAGCATATTGTCGTTTATAAAGACGATTGTCACCTTCGGACTCTTCCGGTTACGAAAGTTGGGAGTAATGAAGAGTATACATTCATAGCGGAGAAATTGCAGCCCGGAGAGCAGGTGGTCGGTTCAAACGCATTGTTGATTTATGAAGAGTTAAACAAATAGGGAAAGATGAAGAGATTAGTACAGCGCTTAGTTACATTTTCTTTGCATAATACGACATTTGTGTTGTTTGCGACGTTGGCTTTGTTGTTTGCAGGAGTCTATGCACTCCGGCATACCGCTATCGAGGCCTTCCCAGATGTGACCAATACACGCGCACGTATCATAACACAATGGCCCGGTCGAAGTGCAGAGGAAATGGAAAAACTAGTCACCTTACCTATTTCCAAAGAAGTGAATAGTATACCCCACAAATCGAATGTGCGGTCTATATCATTATTTGGTCTATCGGTCGTGACGGTTCAGTTTGAAGATGGAGTAGATGATTTTTATGCACAGCAATATGTGGCTAACAAACTCAATGGGGTAAATTTACCCGAAGGGGCAGAAGCTGAAATCGAACCACCATCCGGTGCTACAGGCGAAATTTTTAGATATATCATTCGCTCGGACAAACCTATCCGCGATATTACAGCGATACAGGATTGGGTTATTGAAAGAGAGTTACTAGGGGTGCCTGGAGTAGCCGATGTGGTCAGTTTTGGTGGTGAGGAGAAAATATACGAGATCAAAATCAATCCAACTGAATTAAAGAACTTTGACCTCACGCCACTGGACGTATATGAGGCCGTATCGAGGTCGAATATTAACGTAGGGGGAGATGTAATTGAGCAGGGGGACCAAGCGTATGTGGTGAGGGGAGTTGGTCTATTAGATAAAATCGAAGACATCGGCAATATTACGGTCAAGCTGAACGGTACAGTACCCGTATTGATCAAAAATGTAGCAGAAGTAGTGGTGTCGAGCAAACCGCGTTTAGGACAAGTCAGTTTTAACGAACATGAAGATGTGGTGCAGGGGATTGTGGTGATGTTACGTGGCGAAAACCCATCGGAGGTGATCGCCAGTTTGAAAGACAAAATAGAAGAATTGAACGATAGGGTACTACCGGAAGGGGTGAAAATGGAGACGGTCATCGATCGGACGAAGCTGGTAGACAATACCGTCCGGACAGTGTCGGGCAATCTTATTGAAGGGATATTGTTGGTCTCTCTTATTGTATTTATATTTTTATACAATTGGAAGTCAACTTTTATTGTTGCTTCTGTGATTCCGCTATCTTTTCTATTTGCCATTATTGCATTAAAGATACAGGGACTCCCAGCGAATTTGATTTCAATGGGTTCATTGGATTTTGGATTATTGCTGGAAGGAACTTTGGTAATTGTTGAAACTGTTTTTGTAGCATTGGCCACCTTATCCCATCGTGTAGGACCTGAGCGTTTTGCGAAGATGAGTAAACTGGGGCTTATCAAAAAGAGTACAGGCAGTGTCGCTACTTACATATTTTTTGCGTTGAGTATCCTGATTGTAGCATTGCTCCCAATCTTCTCTTTTCAGAAGGTAGAGGGCAAGATGTTCTCCCCTTTGGCATTTACACTGGGCTATGCGCTTTTAGGTTCGTTGATATTGAGTTTGACTTATGTGCCAGCGATGTGTAAGTTGTTGTTTACAAAAGGGGTAGAGGAAAAGGAAAACTTCATTACACGATTTTTTCAGCGTAGTATTTATGGACTGTATGATACGGCATTTCGCTACAAGAAGATGACGATTGGACTCTTTGTAGCGCTACTGGCCCTGTGTGCTGTTCAGTTTTCACACTATGGTTCAGAATTCTTACCTAAGCTTAATGAAGGTGCGATCTATATCCGGGCGACATTGCCTAATAGTGTGAATCTAAAAGAATCGACCAAGCTCACGAAGGAGATGAAAGAATTGATGATGCAAGGCTCTGAAGAAATCGAGTTTATACTGACACAGACGGGGCGCCCAAATGATGGTACAGATCCGACCGGATTTTTCAATATTGAGTTTAATGTGCAGCTAAAGGATACCAAGGATTGGAAAAGAAGCGTCTCCAAAGAAGATATCATTCAAGAGCTACGCGATAAATTGGCGCACTATCCAGGTGTTAGTTTTGGATTCAGCCAGCCTATACAGGATAATGTGGAAGAGTATGTCGCGGGAGTGAAAAGTTCGCTGGTGATTAAAATATTTGGTACCGATTTGTATGATCTTGAAAATTACGCCGATCAGGTCGCTTCTTCTATCGCAAAAGTGGAGGGAATAACGGATATTAATGTATATAAAAATATTGGATTGCCGGAATTGCGTATACAGCTGCACGACGCTAAGATGGCGAGATACGGCGTGTTTACTTCAGATGTACAGGCGGTTATTGCGATGACAATAGGAGGACAGGCAGCAACAAAATTCTATGAAGATGATCGTCAATTTGACGTGATGGTGCGTTTTGAAGAAGGATATCGTGACACTAAGGAGAAAATTGGAAATATCTTAATACCAACAAGTAATGGACAGAATATCCCATTGCAGGAAATCGCAACTATAGGTTATCAAACAGGCCCTGCATTTATCTACCGGGAAGGGAATAGTCGTTATATCGGCGTTGGCTTCAGTATTGATGGCCGGGATTTGGGAAGTACTATAGAAGAGGCTAGAAAGGTGGTGGATAAAGAGGTCAAGTTGCCGAAAGGCCATCACATGGAGTGGGCCGGTGAGTTCGAAAGTAAAGAGCGCGCTGCCAAACAGTTGGCCATGGTTGTCCCGATATCATTGGTGCTGATCCTGCTATTGCTGTATTCTAACTTTGGTAATTTTAAAGATACAGCTATTTCTTCATTGACTCTTGCTTTTGCGTTTATCGGTGGATTTATATCATTGTGGGCGACAGGGACAGTTTTTGGAATATCAGCAGGTATAGGTTTTATCATTCTCTTTGGCGTAGCAACAATTGACGGGATTGTGCTGATAGGGGTGATCCGGGATAATATGCGACACAAAATGAAATTGAGGGAAGCTATAGACAGTGGAGTGCGAAGCCGTATACGTCCTGTGGTAATGATTGCCTTGATGGGGTCTATGGGGTTACTCCCAGCAGCGATGTCTACTGGAATGGGATCTGAAATTCAAAAGCCACTGGCTATTATGATTGTTGGAGGATTATTAATCTGTCTTATTTTGTCTTTTACGGTAATCCCAGTGGTGTTTTATTGGGTATATGCAAAAGGCCAAAAGAAGTAAAATATAAGGAACAGGGCTTGGAATATAGATAATTGCTTATTTTTGCGGTATGAGCAAAAATAAACAGAACAAGGAACAAAAGGAAGTGCCACAGCGGCCAGTAGATAAGTACTTTAAGGATATGGACGATATATTCGTAAATGGTAGTAAAGTGCTGTATGCTTTCTTTTTGTTCCTTGCTTTTTTTGGATTAATGGGGCTTATATGGATGATTCCTTTTCCTCAATTTGATTTTTTGATTCGCATGAACGCGCATACGTTCTTGAACTGGGGTTCTCTGTTTATTGCTATTGTAGTATACAGTTATCTTAAACTCGCTCCAACACTTTCCTATGCGATGTTATTCTGTATAGGGATTATGAGTTTTTTTATTGTGCAGCTTGAGTATGTAGAACGGGATGGTGGGCCATCTGTGGTACTGGTATGTTCCAGTATCGCCCTGGTTTCCTTGTCGATTTTATTTTTACTGATTAGAAAGGAAGGAAATCTAGGGCTTAAACACTTCGTTAAACTGTTGGGGATCGGGCCGATATGGTTATGGTCTAAGGTATTCGATCAATTTAAATTGAAATATTAATATGAGTACTTTTAACTATCCTCTGCATTTTCAATTTAAGATTGGAACTATAGCGAATGACTTTATTGCAAAGGATGAATCCGGTCAGACAATCTGCTATGTCCGTGAAAAAATTTTTGCTTGGCGCGATCAGGTTAAAATCTATAGTGATGAATCGAAAGCCAATCTTCTATATGAATTGATATCGGATAAGCTGATTGATTTTCAGCAGACATTTACGATTAAAGATCATTCGGGAAGGATAGTCGGTAAAGTGCGAAGAAAGACGCTGCGGTCGCTATGGCGGTCGACTTTCCGATTGATAAACAATGAGGATAATCACGATCACACGATACAGGAGAAAAATCCTTGGACCAAGTTTATGGATGGTCTGTTTGGAGAGATTCCTTTGATCGGTATCTTATCTGGATATTTCTTTAATCCAGCTTATTTATTGTCCAATAACGATGGACGGGTATTATTCGAAATTAAGAAAGAACCTTCTTTTTTTGGACGGAGGTTTACGGTGCATAAACTGACATCAGATAATGTGGATGAGGAACGCTTCGTGATAAGTCTGATGTTGATGGTATTAATAGAAAGAAGCAATGGTTAACCATTGCTTCTTTCTATTTATTTAATAATCCGCTTTATTTTGTTGGACTTCTTTATCAGTTTGTGCAGTCCTTCGTAATCTTCATCTTCTAGTTTACGATGTAGTTTTTGTAATTGTTTGATATGTTCTTCCAGAACCTCTAAGACGTTGTTCCTATTCTGCTTAAAGATAGGTGTCCACATGTCGGGAGACGACTTAGCAAGTCGTACAGTAGACTCAAACCCCGATCCTGCTAGTTCAAAAATCCTTCCTTGTGATTTTTCTTTTTCCAATACGGTAAGTGCTAAAGCAAAAGAAGTAAGATGCGAGATGTGAGATACATAAGCGGTGTGCATATCGTGTTCCTCTGCATTCATAAATAGGGATTTCATCTCCAATTGTTCCGTAATCGCATCCGCTATATCAAACGCATCTTCGTCTGTACGGAAGGCATCAACATAAACCATGTTTTTGTCCCTAAACAAGTTTGGTATGGCGGCCTCAGGACCAGAATATTCGGTTCCGGCCATGGGATGGGCAGCGATATAGCGACCTCTTTTGGGGTGATCAGCGATGAGCTGTAGGATATTTGTTTTAGTCGACCCCATATCGATGATGACTTGTGTGTCAATCTGATCGAGAATAGCTGGGGCCAACTGCATGATTGCATCAACAGGTACTGTTAATACAATTACTTTGGCATGCTGTATAGCGTCTTCCAGAGACATGATCTCATCAACAAGGCCCAGTTGTATTGCTTTTTTTTGATTGGATTCGTTTTTATCTACACCAATTATTTTGTCGAAAGATTTTATTTCTTTCAATCGGATGGCTGTAGACCCACCAATTAATCCGATACCGACAATAGCTATATTCATTTTATAGTACTTAGATATGAGTATTTAGATGTTATACCTTATTTAACCATTAATGCGATGCGGTCTAAAGCTGCATCCAGAACTTCTGTTTTGGCGCATAAGCTGATGCGGATATAATTGTTTCCCGCGGTTCCGAAAATCCCACCCGGAGTGATAAAGACATGTGCATTGTAAAGTGCCTTGTCGCTTAGTGCATAGCCATCGGCATATTGCTCAGGTACCTGGGCCCAGACGAAAAGCCCCACCTGATCTGGATCATATTTACAACCCAATAGATCCATGATATGAAAAACCTTTTCTCTTCGCTTACTGTATTCTCCATTCAACTGCGTATACCACGAACTATCTAGGTTTAGGGCTTTTGCCGCAGCGAGCTGAAGAGGTAAAAACATACCCGAGTCCATATTGCTTTTGAACCGTAATATTTCATTGATTCGATCTTCGCTGGCGACCAACATGCCGATACGCCATCCGGCCATGTTGGATGATTTACTCAAAGAATTTAATTCAATAGCTACTTCTTTGGCACCTTCTACCGACATGATGCTCTCCGGATGATCGTTTAATATGAAACTGTAAGGGTTGTCATGACAGATTAGTATATTATATTTCTTTCCGAATGCTACTGCTGCTTCAAAGAATTGTCTGTTGGCCCGTGCTCCAGTAGGCATGTGTGGATAGTTGATCCACATCATTTTGACTTTGCTGAGGTTCAATTTTTCCATGGCTTCAAAATTGACTAGCCAATTGTTATCCTGTGTCAGATCGTAGGGAATAACTGTAGCACCGGAAATCTTTACGGCCGAAGTATAGGCAGGGTATCCCGGATTCGGAATAAGAACCTGGTCGCCTTCCTGTAGGTAGGTCATGCAGATGTGTACAATACCTTCTTTTGAACCTATTAGAGGTAGTATTTCAGTGGTTGGATTTAAAATAACGCCATAATATCGCGAATACCAATCGGCCATAGCTTGACGTAACACAGGTGATCCTTTATAATTTTGATAACCATGCGTGTTGGTCTGAGCAGCTTGCTCGGTCAGTACTTGGATGACTTCTGGATGCGGTGGTAGGTCAGGACTTCCGATACCTAGATTGATTACCTGTGCTCCGGCTTTGTTCATCTCGTCAATTTCTCTCAACTTCTTAGAAAAGTAATATTCTTCCGTTTGTTGTAGCCTTTTCGCAACTTCAATGTTCATTTTTTTAAATTTGGTGCTAAATTTATAAAAACAAAATCGCTTTGTTGAATTATTTGGTTATAAAATAGGTAATAGCTGTAAATTGTGTAAAATAGAGCCTGTTAAGTGGTGCTGTCAACCATGCATAGGACAAATAACCGATATACTGACGAAATACTAGTATTAGTCAAAAGTAGGATTGATGGAGGTTTTTTTCTATTTTTGTTATTCTTAATTTTTTGGATGAAGACATACTTTAGACTATTATCTTTTGCTAAACCAATAAGTAGATTTGCAATACCCTATGTTTTTTGTACAATCATCACGGTTGTATTTGGAACGTTAAATCTGGCATTATTGATGCCTCTATTATCTGTATTATTTAAAGGTAGTGGAGATGTGCCTGAAGAAGCTGTTGCTGTCTTGGCTAAGCCTGACAACTTTTACGATATAGGGCAGTGGTTTAAATACTTGTCCAACACTTTGTATGTAGAATTAGGCCCTTACGAGGCACTAAAGTATATCTGTATTGTGATTGTCATTTCGGTATTTATCTCTAATTTATTCCGTTATTTCTGTCAACGGATCATGGAGAATTTTAGGATTCATACCTTGTTGAAATTGCGTAAGGCAGTGTTCGATAGTGTGATGGATCTTCATCTTGGCTTCTTTACCAATCAAAGAAAGGGAGATGTTATTTCAAAAATCGCTTCAGATGTACAGACTGTGCAGTATTCGGTGACAGGGACCCTTCAGGTGGTATTTAAGGAGCCACTTCAATTGATTGCTTATCTTGTTGCTTTATTTCTACTCTCACCGCAATTGACGCTTTTTTCAATAGCAGTCATCCCTGTTTCTGGATTTTTGATTGCACGTATTGTGAAGGGATTGAAGAAGGAAGCACTTGCAGGACAGGAATCCTTTGCCAATATGATTACCTATTTGGATGAAGCATTGTCCGGTATAAAGATTATTAAGTCTTTTAATGCTACGCGATTTGTGAAAGATCGTTTTCACGATGAAAACGAACGTTTTGCTTCTATTTTGCGCAAAATGGCTGCGCGTCAACAGATGAGCTCGCCGGTTTCGGAATTGTTGGGAGTGGTTATGGTGGCCATTATATTGCTGTATGGAGGTAGTTTGGTTTTGTCAGGACAGGGTAGTTTATCGGCAGAGGCATTTATTACTTATATCGGTATTTTTTCTCAGGTAATGCGACCTGCTAAAGCGTTGACAGATTCTTTTAGTGGAATTCACAATGGATTGGCTGCGGGTGAACGAGTGTTGGAACTAATTGATGAAAAATGCTTGGTAGAGGATAAAGAGAATGCAGAAGTCGTTAATATTTTTGAAAACTCGATTAAGTTTGAAAATGTTGATTTTAGTTATGGTGAGCGTAATGTGCTTACAGAACTCAATCTGGTAATCGAAAAAGGACAGACAGTAGCCTTGGTAGGCCCCTCTGGTGGAGGTAAATCTACTTTGGTGGATCTAATCCCACGGTTTATGGATGTGACCTCAGGTGCTGTTACGTTTGATGGTAAGGATGTGAGGGATCTGAATCAAGATTCACTTCGTGCGTTAATCGGAACGGTAAATCAGGAGTCCATATTGTTTAACGATACCATCTTTAATAATATTGCTTTCGGAATTCCGTCTGCTACTTTGGAGCAGGTTGAAAAAGCTGCACGCATTGCGAATGCACACGAATTTATCATGCATACGGACGAAGGGTACCAAACTAATATTGGGGATCGGGGAGCTAAGCTCTCGGGAGGTCAACGGCAACGTATATGTATTGCACGGGCAGTGCTGAAGAATCCACCGATTATGTTGCTGGATGAAGCGACATCAGCATTGGATACAGAGTCCGAAAGATTAGTACAGGACTCGTTGTATAAATTAATGGAGAATAGAACGACCGTGGTCATCGCCCATAGATTGAGCACGATACAAAGCGCTGATAAAATTGTGGTATTAGAGGGGGGAAAGATTGTAGAGGTAGGATCACATACAGAACTATTAACTAAGAATGGACTGTACCGCAGATTAATCGATATGCAACAATTCGCAGATGCCTAAACGCTTTTTATCTACTATTGATTGGATGTAAAAAAGCAGTGTTATACGGATATTTTGCGCGGGATATTGGTGAATACGCAGCATTTTAGGTAAGTTTGAATTAGAAGAAGAGACACATGGATGCGAACAAAGAGCTTGATTTTTTAATCAACAGTGAATTAGATACCGACTTAAGAAGAATAGCAGAGAAGGTTGTAGCCCAAGAACGTATTACTTTTGAAGAGGGAGTAATGCTCTACGAAAAAGGGGAACTGAATTACCTAGGTGTTCTAGCGAACTATATCAGAGAGCGCAAACATGGAAACCGCACCTATTTTAACAGAAACTTTCATATTGAACCTACCAACGTATGTGTGTACGATTGTAAGTTTTGTTCCTACTCACGGTTGATCAAACAACGTGATGAAGGCTGGGAAATGGATGTAGAAGGTATGATGGATGTGGTTAGGCGTTATGATAATGAAGCCGTGACCGAAGTGCATATTACAGGAGGTGTAGTCCCTAAACAGAATTTGGAGTTTTATGCTGACTTTTTTAAGAAGTGTAAAGCCCATCGACCTGATCTGCATATCAAGGGATTAACTCCGGTTGAATACTATTATATCTTTAAGAAAGCCAAATTAAGTCATTACGAAGGGATGAAATATCTTAAAGAGTGTGGCTTGGATTCGATGCCTGGAGGAGGAGCGGAGATTTTCCACCCAGAGGTACGGGAGAAAATAGCACACGATAAATGTACTGCTGAACAGTGGCTGGATATACATACGCAGGCGCATGCATTAGGGATGAATACGAATGCGACGATGCTCTATGGTCATATTGAAGAATATTGGCATAGGGTAGATCATATGGAGCGCCTGCGCCAATTGCAGGACAAAACGGGAGGGTTTCAAACTTTTATACCTTTGAAATTCAGAAATAAGGACAATCAGATGTCTGGTATTCCAGAAGTTTCGGTAATCGAAGATTTGAGAAACTATGCTATTGCTCGTATCTATCTAGATAATTTTGATCATATCAAGGCTTATTGGGCTATGATATCCCGGGATACAGCCCAACTGTCTTTGGCCTATGGGGTCAATGATATCGATGGGACGCTAGACGATACAACGAAGATTTATAGTATGGCTGGGGCAGAGGAACAGACGCCAGCAATGAGTACACAACAATTGGTGGAGCTGATTCGAAATGTAGGACGCCACCCGATTGAAAGAGATACCTTGTATAATGTCGTGACGGATTACAAGGATGTGGTTTTTGAAGAGGATAAATCCAAACGTTACTACGCTTTACCCGTAGTGAATTAAGCGAATATATTGAAGAAAAGTTTCTATTTTATAAGACACGGACAGACTGACCTTAATCTAAAAGGTATTGTGCAGGGGAGGGGAGTGAATTCTCCGTTGAACGCAAACGGTTTCCAACAAGCTGAAGCATTCTATGATGCTTATAAGGACGTAGATTTTGATAAGATTTATACTTCTACGTTGCTACGTACACATCAAACTGTCGAGCCATTTAGTGTTAAAAACATTTCAGTAGAGCAGCTGGAAGGACTGGACGAGATTAGCTGGGGGATATATGAGGGGCAGGAGCAGAACGAAACCATTATGAAAGGTTTTGAAGAGCTGGTGCAGGCTTGGCGTAATGATGAACTGGATGTCCGGGTCGAAAATGGAGAGTCTCCTAATGAGCTTGTCGTTCGGCAAAGACAGGCTATAGACTATATGCTGACGAAAACGGACGAAAAAAAGGTACTAGTGTGTATGCACGGACGTGCATTACGTATCATGCTATGCCATCTTACGAATGTTCCCGTTCGTCAGATGGATGATTTTCCACATACGAATACGGCGTTGTATGTTGTGGATTATGAAGATGGTCTATTTTCGATATCGGATTATTACAATACAGAACATTTGAAAGGATTATTATAATGAGTAAAGTAAGGGTTTCGGCTGTTAGCTATACCAATACATTGCCATTTTTGCAGGGGGTCAAGGCTTCGTCTGTAATGGAGATGATTGAGTTGAGTGTAGATTACCCCGCAGAATGTGCACGGAAGGTGATTACGAATGAAGCAGACTTGGGGATTATACCCGTGGCGGCATTGTTGAAGGTAACTGATCCGATGATTATTACGGATTATTGTATCGGTTCGGATGGAGCCGTGGATTCTGTTTTTATCTTCTCGGACAAACCTATAGCGCAAATCAAGTCGCTTCGTTTGGACCTACAGTCGCGAACATCGAATGGATTAGCTCGTATTCTTTTGAAATATTATTGGAAAAACCAAGTCGATATTGTTTGGGAAGGCGATGCTGACGCTTATGTTTTGATCGGGGACCGTACTTTTGGAAAGAAAGAATCCGTACCCTATGTTTATGATTTAGGGCATTTTTGGAAGGAACTGACGGGCTTGCCTTTTGCATATGCGGTATGGGTTGCGAATAAAGAATTGCCTGTAGAATTTGTGGAAAGATTCAATCAAGCATTGGCGGAGGGAGTAGCCCATCCAAAGGATGTCATAGCGGAATTGCCACACTATCCAAATTTTGATTATGAGTTCTATCTCACGAGGAGTTTGGATTTTAACTTGGATGATCGCAAGAGACAGGCTATAGCGAAGTATCTCGAACTTTATAAAACTTTAGAAGAAATAGAAAAAGCTCCTATAAAATAGGAGCTTTTTCTATAAGCTAGTTATGGGTGATCTGGCTCCCTTTTTCGAGGTCTTTTGTGACAGATACCGATCGCGGAATGCGTTCTTTCAACTCGTCAACATGGGATATTATTCCTACAACTCTGTTTTCATGATGCAGATACTGTAAGGTATCAAAGACGGTATTAATACTCTCCGCATCCTGTGTGCCAAAGCCTTCATCAATAAAGAAAAAGTTTCGGTCAGCTTTGTTGAGGGACTGGATATTTTCGGCCAATGCTAAAGCTAAGCAAAGGGAGGCCTGAAAACTTTGGCCACCTGAAAGTGTTTTGACAGATCGTTGATGTCCCTCATGAAGAAAGTCGATGACTTCAAATTCGTTACTCTCATTGAGGCATAGGCTGAGCTGATTTTTGGTCAGTCTATGGAAACGTTGGTTTGCAATCTCACAAAGACGGGCTAGATGTATGCTCGAAACATAGTTTATAAACCCATTGCCCTTGAACATATTGTCGAGGGTTCTAAGGTTTTCTTTACGACTATTGAGCTGTTCGTAGGTGGAAAGAAGTGTTTTTTTCTTGCCCAACTCTATGGTAAGACGGGCTAGTTCTTTTTCTAGGGTACCGCTCAACGTCAGCTCTAGCTCAAGTTCTTCCTTCTTGAGTTCATGGATTTTTTCGATCTCTTCAAATACTTCCTGTGAAAATGTACTGTTTTTCATCAATTCCCTTAGTTCGGCTATCCGTGTTTGTAGCGTGTTATACTGCACATAGAATTGTTGTATCTTTTCGCGTGTCTTTAGGATATCGAAGCTTTTTTCCAGAATAGATTTAACAATAGTGATATCTTCAAATTGGAATTCTTTTAACAGGCTATTGATTGTTCCCTGTAATGCTTGCAATTGGGCTGTGAGTGTTATGTACTGTTCGTGGGCTTCTGTATACTGACCTGCAACCGCCGCAAATTGAGTTCGCCTTTGGTTTAGAATTTCATTCCATTCTATATATTGTTTTTCGACGGTTTCAATTTTACGTTCTAACTCAGCGAGGGCTTTAACGAGTGTAGCCTTGCCCGTTTTTTCGTACGACGTATGATCTGCAGTTGTTTTCAGCTGTTGTATATTGTGGCTTATCTTGGCATCGACAATCTTTACCTGATTTTTGAAATCATCCAAAGATTTTTCATATTTAGCCAGATTTTCTTGTGTTTCCTGAATTTGTTTTCGAATGTCTTTGATAGAGTTTTCCTGTTCAAGGATTCTGACTTCTAACTGTTGTGCCTGTTTTTTTTGTGTTTCAAAGCTGCTGCGATTCCCTTTTTCGAAATTGTTCCAGGTAAAGGTACTGTCGTGCATCGAAATCAAATCGCTAATTTCTTTTTCCTGTTGTTTTAAGCCTTTAGTGTCGTTCAACTTGTCTGTGATAAGAACGGTTATAGCCGATACCTTAGCGTATTGCTCTCTAAGTTCCTGATCTAGTTGTGTTAATTTGTCTCGCTCGTTGTTGAGTACCTTTACTTCGAGTACCCAGTCTTCTTCATGCATGGGGGCCGGGTGCTCTAAAGACCCACATAAGGGGCAAGGAGATCCATCATGTAGTTTTAATACATATTGAGAGAGCTCTTGTTTGACAAGCAGTGCATTTTCTTTTTCTTTTAAAAGATTACTCGCTGCAGCAACCTTATCTATCTTGTCTTTGAGTATTTCTTGCCAGTTCGTCTCCGAAAGATTGATTTCTTCGAGCTGTCCTCTATAAGTGGTAAGATCCTGAGTCAACTTAGCGATTTTAATGTGGATGTCTAGGGCGTCTTTTTGTAACTGTTCTTGCTTTTGATACCAATTTTCGACATCCATCAACTCTTGTGTTTGGATTCGCGAGTTTTTCGCGGTGTCAAGCTGTTCTTCTTCTTTTCCAAGTTGTACTGAAAGCTCTTTTTCTTTCTGTCGGGTCTGTTCTATATAAGGAGTACCACGGTCGACACGGCTTTGTAACTCAATTTTTTGTTGTTGCAGATCGGTATTCGTAATCAACAGCCTGTAATCATCTGTTTTTTTTCGGGAGGTAGCCAAGGCTTCGTAATCCTCCTTTATGCTTTCTAGTTGTGATGCAGTCTCCGCTATTTGGGTATTTAGTAACTGTTTGTTGTCTTTGAGCTTTTCTATTTTGATCAATAGTTGCTCTTTACGGGAAGTGATGTCGTGGAGGTTATTGATAGGCTCTCTAAAGTTTTGGGTTACGGATTCGAACTGTTGCAGTTCTTTTTCGTAACGCTGAATCTGCGGATGCTGTAATTCTAGCTCCGCTAGCTGTTGTTCTTTATGGTCAAGATCACTCTTGTTTTCTTTTTCTAACCGTAATGCATGAAGCTGTTGTGCTATTTTTTCAAATTCTAACTTAACGTTTGTCAAGTTTCTCTTTGATTCTATTAGTGAACGTTCCTGTTCTACAATGATTTCTTCGGAAACTTCCTCATAGCCCGTAAGTGCACCTTTAATATGTTCTATCTTTTTGTTGTTGTCGCTCTGGAGTAGGCTGACCTTAGGCCCGAGATCGTATTGGTTTAGAAAGAATATTTCTTTCATCATATCCGATCGCTCTTTGCCTTTGAGTTCGAGAAATTCCATGAACTGCCCTTGCGGGATGATGATCGTACGTCTAAAATTTGGATAGGACAGATTGGTAACTCTGGCACCATCTGCAGACTCTAAGGGGAGCCAGTTGCTGTCTTTCCACTCGTAGGCATACCGCTCGATACTAGTTGTCTCTTCAAATTTCTTTTTGCGCCGCCATTGCGCTACAAAGCGAAACTTTCTCCCTTCAAAATTGAGAAAGTGAAAGTCGATGATCGCCGTATCTGATTTTAAATTGAGCATGTTGTATGCTCTTTTTTCCTGTTTGTTGAGCCGCTCTATTTCGCCGTATAGGGCAAAGCTGATGGCTTCTAAAATAGAAGATTTTCCAGAACCGACTGCTCCAAAGATTCCAAATAACCCACCTTCAGTGAGCTGTGTGAAGTCGACTTCTTGCTTTTTTTGGTAGGAATAAAGACCTTCTAAACTTAAATATATTGGCAGCATAGTAATTTATCCTTCTATATCTTTATTTTGTGTGAGCACTTCTTTGAATAAAGTGTTGATTTCTTCATTGGGCGCCTGACCGTATTTGCTTTTAAAATAGTCAGCAAATAGGGAGTATATATCTTGGTCCAAGCGGACGGGATTACTGCTATCTGTAGTCTCATGGATACCTGTCAAAACAGGTATGATATGGATTATTCCATCGTGTGCCTCGTGCAGTCGTTTTAGTTCTTGAGACGATAGGTATGCGTCTGTGACCATGGTCAACTCGATGAGTGTATTCGGATTTGTAACAAGCCAGTTTACCGCTTCGTCTACAGAATTGAATTTTTTTCGATGAAGCTTTCGCCCTTTTATTAGACTGATTGGGGTCAACTGCACCCGTTGTTCGGGTTCAATGTCTATAAGCACTACTTTTTTCGTTTGACCGGCTTCGGCAAAAGAATAGGAGAGAGGGGCGCTAGAGTATATGACAGGTGCATGGTGCCCCGGTATGCGTTGGTAACGGTGTAGGTGTCCCAGTGCGGTGTATTGGATGGTATCTGGTATACCATCAGTATAGGTGATATCGGCATTGCCTATTTTAATTGGCTTCTCACCCTCAGGTTCTTCTAATAACTCACCTCCGCGTTCCATCATATAGAGGTGCGCTGTGAGTATATTGACCCCTTTGTGGTCACAATATTGATCTGCCAATGTTTTCCAATGTGCGCTGAGCCACTGGTTGAGTTGATTAGATTTGTCTTCAATCCCTAGAAATTGCTTGAGCCGTATCTCATTGGCATAAGGCGTCGTAAGCAAACGTACGGGATAGGGAATATGTTTGAGCTGGATCTCCAGGAATCCATGATCTGTTTTAGTGATTCGAAAATGATCTTCACTGGCAAATGGACTAATCAATGCATTCGGATAACCGATAAAGATAATACCGCAGGCTTTGGCCAATGGGTCGGCCGAGTCTATACGGTCTGGCGAGTCGTGGTTGCCAGCGATTGCAATCACTGGGCGTTTCCCATTTGCTGTAAGTCGTTTTAGGGTGTTGTATAAAAGTTCTGTAGCTTCTACGGAAGGGTTGAATGTGTCAAAAAGATCGCCAGCGACAATCACTAGGTCTACTTCTTGTTGTTCAGTAATTTGGCATATTTCATCTAAAACCTCCTTTTGTTCTTCCAGTCTCGAAACAAAATCAAGACGTTTTCCTAAATGCCAGTCAGCGGTGTGGAGTATTCTCATGGATATAAACCTGTATTTAATTTTTTAATGTCCTCTAGAGATAGGACCTCTTTTTATAGAGGAAAAATACAGATTTATATCCGAAATAGTAGTTAATAAATGTAAAACTTTAAGGTTGTATCGATACGGTTTTAGGTTCTTTGTTCCCATTATGACATGTTTCGCACGTAATGTTTTGAATAACACCCTCGTGTTCATGCTTGAAATATTTAGTGTTTATTTTTTTTGTCATCTTCATCATTTCCCGAGCGATGTTTTTATGAGGATTTGAATCGCTGGCGAAATCTAAGCCTTTTTCTCCATTGGGTTTTGCCGCATGACAATAGTTACATTTTACCCCTAAGGCAGTGTTAAAGCCCTTCATGACTGTCTCTAAGTCTTCATGTGAGATGTTTTTAGGAAGTACTTTTAGGTTTTTTGGACCATCGGACTGAACTTTTAAGGGAGCATCTGTAAAAGCGCTGATGGTAAAGACTACGGTCATAATACCGGATAGAATAAGGAGTTTTGAACGATTTATCATGGTTATTTGTATTTTGCTATAGGCAATATAACAATTTGTTTCTAATTGTCATAATAAAGTCATACAAAACGAACTCATATTATTACTTGTCGTCCTGTTGAGTAGCTAATATTTAAAGATTGGGAAATGACGTTTTGAAACGTCATGATGGTTTTATAGCTTTGCGCTCTTAATAAGCGACAACGTAATTTATGAAATATCCATGCAGCAGAAACTACATAGATACGAATGACTGCGAAGCTGCATGCCTTCGATTTGAAATAAGAAATAGGCATAATATACTTTGGATATTCCATATGACCGTTAAAAGACAAATTATTTACATATGAAAAAGAGCCTTTTTATAGTGTTATTATTTATCTGTCCGATGATCCAGGCTTTCTCGAAGGATATAACACCGATAAAGAATAAAACAGCCTACGATTTTTTGTTACGGTTACCGGAAAACTATGAAGAGACAGGCGCAAAGCAACCAATTTTGGTCTTCTTACATGGAAAGAGTTTGTCGGGTACTGATTTGGCCAGAGTAAAGCGCTATGGTGTTTTGTATGCTATGGAAAGGGGACACGATATTCCGGGAATTATTGTCGCACCGCAGACATCCAACGGTTGGAATCCTGATCAGGTAATGGAGGTGATCGACTACGTTCTTTCTAATTATAATGCAGACAGTTCGAGGGTGTATGTATGTGGAATGAGTATGGGAGGTTATGGGACGATGGATCTCGCTGGGAAATATCCAGATAGAATTGCGGCTGCCGTGGCTATTTGTGGTGGTGGTACGCTTGGATATGCTTGCAATCTGACACAAGTCCCCTTATGGATTCAGCATGGGAACCGTGATAGGGCAGTACCGCTATCAGAATCAAAAAAAATGTTTAATGCGATCAAAAAATGTGACAGTGATGCAGATGTTACGTTAACAGTTATTGCAGGGGGGACCCATGGTAGTGTGGAGCGATTGTTTCATCAGGATGGAATCTATGACTGGTTGTTTTCCTATAAGAAGTCGATCGGAGATGAAAAGGCTATAAAATAGAAGAAGGAGGTATATACCTCCTTCTTCTATTTTATAGCGCTAGATCTGAGGATCTACAGTGCATCAATTTTTGCTTGAATAGCTTTTCCTTTATCTTCTTGTTGAAGGAAGTCATAAAGACCTTTTAATCCTTTTAAAGCACTTTCATTTTTAGGGTCGTTTTCAACAACTTTTAAAAAGTGAGCTTCTGCAGGTTTGATTTGCTCTTTCAGTTCATTGATTTTTGCAGTGAACTGATTGTTAGATAGACTCTTGTCTTCATTTACTTTTTGGAGCTTTTCGCGAATACCATTCATCAATACAACACCCGCATTTAGATTTGCATCATTATAGTTAGGGTCGATCTGTACTGCTTTTGTGTAAGCTGCATATGCTTTATCCGTATCATTATTAGCACTATGTGCAATTCCTAAATAGTAGTACAGATTTTTGTTGTTTCCATCCTTGGAAATCTGGTTTTCAATCTCGCTGATAATTTTAGCCTCGTTACCAACAATAAGGTTCAACTCTATATTCTGTACAACAGCATCGTTCTCATTCGGATACGCTTTTGCTGCCAATGCAGCATACTCTAAAGCACTTGTAGTGTCTTTGAGTGATAAGTAGAGTTTCGGTAAGTCTACCATTACAGCTTTGTGCTGTGAGTAGTCTTTTTTATCAATAAGTTGCTTATACTTATCAATACCGTTTTTGTAGTCGTTGTTCTGTATAGCTGCTAATCCTGCATAGTAGGTTAGGGTAGTGTCGCCAGGCATATAGTTCAGAGCTTTGCTAAACGAGTCGTAAGCAGCTTGATACTCTTTTTTGTCCCAAAAACCAACACCATGATTGAAATTAAAAGAGTATAGGTTCTGTTCTGCCACTCCAAGGTTTGAAGCATTTTTATTGTCTTTGTCCAACTCTTTCGCTTTGGCTATCGCCTCAGCCGCTTTTGTCGCGTTTTCTTCGCTTTTTTCGTCTACTGCCAAACTTGCATAAACCAATGAATAGTATGTCCACGTCTCGGCTAAATCTTTGGTCTTTTCATGCACAGAAGCAGCATCAATGGCTTCCTTTGCTGTTTTTAGGAATGATGTTCCTAATTGGGCAGAGCCAGTGCTTCTCAACTCTTCATATTTTTGAATGTTGGAGGCGGCTTTCTTCAGGTTGCTCGATTGCGCAAATACGGTAGTACCTGCTGTGACCATCGCTGATAAAATTATTGCTTTTTTTAAATCCATATCTAATTCTAAATTATACTATTTTTAATTGTTGGAAAGCTGATTCAGTAATACATTGACCCGATCCAATTGGTCGTCATCGTCAGCCGCTTCATAGTACATTGCTAATCCCTTTAGCGCATTGATTGCGTAGGGCTGTATACCATTGGCTTTTAAGAGATAATCCTGCGCACTATATTGTGCTTCAAGATTGTCCTTGTCTTTCAAAAATTGATTCAAGAAAATAAGTCCCATCGCAAGGTTAGCGTCGTAGTTATTTTCATCGAGTTCTATGATTTTGGTGTAGTACTTCTTCGCCAAATTGATGTTTCCTCCATTTTCATTCGAAAATCCCGCCAGGTAAAGCAATTCTACATTTTCGGGTTCGTATTTAATGGCCTCATCAATAATTGGTATGATAGCTGCATAGCGCTGATAATCCGCGTAATTCTGAATCAACAAAAAGAGAATCTTTTTGTTGTCCATAAATTTATTTCTTGCAGCCTGCAGCGTATTGAGATAAAGCTGTGGTTCTTTCTTTGTATTGTATAATGTCGCGAGAGCCAGATATTTTTGAGCATCAGCATCGGTGGTTTTGATGATCTGACTGTAGTAATTTATAGCATCATCTGTTTTCCCTGCCTGTGCAGCCAATAGTGCTAGGTTATTTAAAACATCCTCGGATTTAGTACCAAGCTGTTCTACCCTTAAAAAACTGTTATAGGCTTTTTCATAATCCTTCGCTTCTATTGCTTTATTTGCTTTGTAAATATAAGCTGCCGTAAGATTTTGATTTACATAATTAATTTCACTTTCAAAGCCGCCTTTATCCTTATGCTTTAATTTTTCTATTGCAGAAAGTGCGATGTCGATTGGATCTCGATCTGTCTTTATTTTTCGGGTAGAATCTGCGTAGGCAAGTGAACTATAGACTAGCGCACGAAGGATGTTGTTCTTTGAAGATAAAGAGTCTTTCTTAGAAGCAAAAGTGGCATCACTGAATTTTTTTGCACTTTCCAGTTGCTTGATGTCACCCGTCTGTGTATAACGAGCAAAACTGTTGGAGCCCTCTTTATGATTGGATTGGGCTACAACAGTTGCGCTTAAACTTACTAATAATAGGGAAGCTATTATTGTTTTCATGTTTTAATTATTCTGTTTCGTCAGTCGCTGAATCTTCAACATCTTTAGTTTCAGAAGTGGCATCAGAATCTACGTCAGATTCTTCACCCTCTTCTTCCTCTTCTCTTGCGACTTTTGTAATCGATGCTATTTCGTCTGTCTCTTTCAGTGTTATTAGGCGAACTCCTTGTGTAGCACGTCCCATGACACGAAGTGAGTCTACTCCGATACGGATTACAATACCTGACTTGTTAATGATCATTAAGTCATCATTGTCCGTAACACCTTTGATCGCGACAAGTTCTCCTGTTTTTTCGGTAACGTTGATTGTTTTGACCCCTTTACCACCACGGTTGGTAATACGGTAGTCTTCAATATCTGTACGCTTACCATAGCCTTTTTCAGATACAACAAGTACACTAAGTTCTGAATTATCCACACTAATCATGCCAACAACCTCGTCTGTAGTGGTGTCTAGTGTAATTCCACGTACACCAGTAGCAGTACGGCCCATTGGGCGGACGGTGGATTCGTTGAAACGAATAGCACGGCCTGAGCGTAAAGCCATTACAATCTCGCTAGATCCACTTGTCAAACACGCTTCAATCAGTTGGTCTCCTTCATTAATATTAATAGCGTTGATTCCATTTGCACGTGGACGTGAGTAAGCCTCTAAAGATGTTTTCTTAATGGTACCTTGTTTAGTACACATGATAATGAAGTTGTTCTCTAGGTACTCCTGGTCTTTCAGGTTTTTAACTAATATGTATGCTTTTATTTTCTCATCTTTCGGAATATTGATGATATTCTGTAAAGCTCTACCTCGTGATGTTCTACTACCTTCTGGAATCTCAAACGCTCTTAGCCAGAAACAGCGACCTGTTTCGGTAAATAGAAGCATATAGTTGTGGGCGGTAGCAGTGATGATGTGCTCTGTAAAATCTTCATCACGGGTATTGGAACCTATCGCTCCTTTACCACCACGTCCTTGACGTTTGTATTCAGTTAAAGGGGTACGTTTGACATAGCTGTTGTGTGATATCGTGATTACGATTTCTTCATCATCAACAAAGTCTTCCATTGTCATGTCTTCTGCTGAATGGACAATGATAGATCTGCGCTCGTCTCCGTATTTTTCTTGGATTTCTAAGAGTTCGTCTTTGATAATTTTCATACGAAGACCCTCATCAGCAAGTACTTCTTTCAAGTATTCGATTGTCTTCATCAATTCTGCGTACTCTTCTTTTATTTTATCACGTTCTAGTCCGGTAAGACGACGTAACGTCATGTCTAGAATTGCGCGAGCCTGTAGGTCGGATAGTCCGAACTTTTCCATCAATCCTACTCTAGCGTCCTCTGGAGTATCTGAACTACGGATTAATTTGATGACCTCATCCAAGTGGTCTAACGCAATCAGATATCCCTCTAATATATGGGCACGTTTTTCAGCTTCGGCTAGTTCGAATTTAGTACGGCGTACAACAACATCATGACGGTGTTCTACAAACTCGTGAATCATGTCTTTTAGATTCATCAACATCGGACGGCCTTTTACAAGGGCGATGTTATTGACTGAAAAAGATGATTGCAAAGAAGTATGTTTGTACAGGTTGTTCAATACTACATTGGCGTTGGCATCACGTTTTATTTCATAGATAATACGTACATCACGCGTTGACTCGTCTCTAATCTCCGAAATACCTTCGATTTTTTTATCATTGATAAGATCAACCGTACGCTTGATCATGTCTGCCTTGTTGACCAAATAAGGGATTTCGGTGACGATAATGATTTCGCGACCTGATTTTGTCGTTTCAATCTCGGCCTTAGCACGCATAACTACACGGCCTCTACCTGTTTCAAATGCCTCACGCACACCGTTGAAACCATAAATGATACCACCTGTAGGGAAATCAGGCCCCTTGATATATTGCATTAATTCCGGAATCTCGATATCTCTGTTGTCAATATAGGCAGCGATACCTCCGATTACTTCCGTTAAGTTATGAGGAGCCATATTGGTCGCCATACCTACTGCGATACCAGAAGCACCATTTACAAGTAAGTTAGGCACTCGGGTAGGAAGAACAGAAGGTTCTTCTAAAGAGTCATCAAAATTGAGTTGAAAATCAACGGTGTCTTTTTTGATGTCAGAAAGCATTTCTTCTGCGATTTTGCGCAACCGAGCCTCGGTATAACGCATTGCAGCAGGGGGGTCTCCATCCAACGAACCGTAGTTTCCTTGACCATCTACTAATGGGTAACGCATGGACCAACTTTGAGCCATCCGTACCATTGCTTCGTAAACAGAAGAGTCACCATGTGGGTGATATTTACCTAAGACATCCCCAACAATACGAGCTGATTTTTTATAAGGTTTGCCCGAGTTTACTCCGAGCTCTTCCATGCCATATAATACACGTCTATGCACGGGCTTAAAGCCATCTCTTGCATCTGGGAGCGCTCTTGACACGATTACCGACATCGAGTAGTCGATGTAAGCGGACTTCATCTGGTCTTCGATGTTGATTTTGACTACCCTGTCATGAGCAGGAACTAGATTATTTTCATTTTCTGTTTCTTCAGCCATATTTACCTGGTTTCTGTAAAACTAATAAAGTGCCATTTAATAAGGCACTACGCATGCGAAGATACGATTTTTTTTTCTGAAATTGTCTGTTTTTAATGGACATCAAGAACTTTCATGTCTGTTGGTGATCCAAAGGAATCATGAAAGTTTTTTCTGAAATTCTAGGGCCGGAGAGGGGGTTGGGTTTTTAAAGCGAATAGAATAACGAATCTCAGTTGCCACTGATTTGATTCTCTAATTTTTATTATTGACATAAGAATGCAAACCTACTAGCGAGGGCCTAATGGAGCGATAGTGACTTTGTTTTCTGAAGTAAAGATGTGTAATGCTTTTTTTTGTTATTATCGACTGTTTTTTGTGTGGATATTTTATTAAATCGGCTAAATGATTGATTATTTGGTAATAATTAATTGTTTGTGTTATTATTAATATAAAAAAACTTGTTACATTTGTTCATAATTTCACTTATTACACACAAACAACGAGATGAAACATAATTTTGGTGCTGGTCCTTGTATCCTGCCACAGGAAGTTTTTAAAGAGGCCTCTGAGGCTGTATTAGATTTTAATAATACAGGGTTGTCTATCTTAGAGATTTCTCACCGATCAAAGGAATTTGAAGCAGTAATTGTAGAGGCAGAGCGTTTAGTACGTGAGCTGCTGAATGTGCCCCTGAATTACTCTATTTTATTCCTACAAGGTGGAGCGAGTCAGCAATTTGCAATGTTGCCTATGAATTTACTGCCTGAAGGTGGAAAAGCAGCATATTTGGATACTGGGGTATGGGCTTCAAAGGCCGCAAAAGAAGCCAAGAATATAGGTTCTGTAGAAATTGTCGCATCTTCTAGCGATAAGAACTATAACTATATTCCCAAAGGGTACGCTATTCCTTCGGACGCAGCTTACTTTCACTACACTTCAAACAATACAATTTACGGGACGGAAGTTTTTGAGGTTCCTGCAACGACAGTTCCAATCGCTGTGGATATGTCGTCGGATATCTTTAGTCGAGATATTGATATTCGTGATTTTGATTTGATCTATGCCGGAGCCCAAAAAAATATGGGACCAGCAGGATTGACACTTGTTATCGTCAAAGACGAGATTTTAGGGAAGACGGGACGCACGATACCTACTATTTTTGATTATCAACCTCATATCAAAGCAGGTTCAATGTACAATACACCTGCTGTATTTTCTATTTATGTGGCTATGCTTAATCTTCGCTGGTTGAAAGCTAAGGGGGGCGTAGCGGTTATCGAGCAGGAAAATATCATCAAGGCACGTACGCTGTATGATGAGATCGATCGAAATCCATTTTTCAAAGGAACTGCTGAGGTCGAAGATCGATCACGCATGAACGTAACTTTTGTAATGGATTCTCCCGAATTGGAAGCAGAGTTTTTAGCCTTGGCCAAAGAGCGCGATTTGATAGGTATTAAAGGACATCGTTCGGTTGGTGGATTCAGAGCTTCTATCTATAATGCTTTGAGTATAACTTCTATCAATGCGCTGGTGGATGCGATGCGCGAATTTGAGGATAAACATAAATAGTGGGTAGTTATGGAGTTATCGAGTTGAGAGGTTAAGGAGTGAGCAGTTGAATATGGTGACAAGATTATAGGATAACTCGATAACAAAATCATAAAAAGATAAAATAATGAAGATTTTGGCAAATGATGGGATAGATCCCATCGGCAAGAAGATATTAGAAGAGGCGGGATTTGTAGTTGATACAGTACACATCGCTCAAGAGGAGTTGATTAATAAGCTTAATGGTTATGATGCGGTCACAGTACGTAGTGCTACCAAATTAAGGAAGGAACTCCTTGATGCCTGTCCTAACATTAAAGTGATAGGTAGAGGTGGGGTCGGGATGGATAATATTGATGTCGATTATGCCCGTTCGAAGGGGATTACTGTGGTGAATACGCCTGCAGCTTCGTCACACTCTGTCGCGGAATTGGTTTTTGCCCATCTACTGAATGGAGTGCGCTTTCTGTTTGACTCGAACCGGAAGATGCCTGTTGAAGGAGCTACCAATTTTGGAGGTCTAAAAAAAGCTTATGCAACAGGAACAGAATTGAAGGGCAAGACTCTTGGCGTAGTTGGTTTTGGCCGTATTGGAAGGGCTACTGCGCAAATTGCGTTGGGATTGGGTATGGATGTAGTCTACTACGATTTATTTCAAGGACCTGTGTCTTTGACATTGAGTCTGTCTGGAGGTGTAGAGGTGGATTTGGCCGTTCGTCAGGTTGAATTGGAGCAGCTGTTTAAAGTTTCTGATTTTATTTCGTTGCACGTCCCATTTTTGGATAAACCGGTGATCGGTAAAGAAGAGTTTGCGTTGCTAAAAGATGGTGTTGGGTTGGTTAATGCATCGCGAGGAGGCGTTATTGACGAATTGGAACTGGTAGAGGCTCTGAATTCAGGTAAAGTTGCATTTGCTGGATTGGATGTTTTTGAAAACGAACCGACTCCACGTGAAGCATTATTGACGCACCCTAAAGTATCACTGACTCCGCATATCGGAGCAGCGACGGATGAGGCTCAAGAACGTATAGGCGAGGAACTCGCCTTATTGTTAATCGAAAGTCTGAAGAAGTAAAGCTTCCGCTAAATAAATTTTATGCGGCACATACCTAAAAGGTTTCTGTGCCGCATTTTTTTTGCGATATACTATAAAGTGGGTAAGAGTATAGTTAGGATTGTAATTATGATATTTTCATTTTTTCAATATTAAGAATGAAAAATTCGCATAATATTCGGGCTAATTGGGTATATTCACGCTCTAAAACAGATTGTTACTGTTTTTTTTAAGGTGCGAGGTTCTGTGGATTGAACCTTTTGAAATATAATATAAAGTTAAAAGTGTAATTACTTCATGAAAATTCTAAAATTCGGTGGTACTTCCGTAGGAAGTGCAGCACGTATCAAAGGGTTGTTGGAAATCGTTGACCCTAACGAACGTCAAATTGTGGTGTTATCTGCCGTGTCAGGTACAACTAATGCTTTAGTAGAAATTGGACAAGCTTTTCTTAATAGGGATAAGCAGTCTGCCAAACAACTAATCGATGCGCACAAGGATAAGTATGAAGAACTTATTAAGGAGCTCTTTACCACCGAAGAAGGGCTTAAGAAGGGGAAGCAGCTTATTGACCATCATTTTCATGTGATAGCATCTTTTGCGAATAATGAAGTGTTTACGCCGACAGAGGAAAAAGTGATTTTGGCGCAGGGTGAATTAATGTCTACGACACTTTGGCATTTTCACCTAGAGGAGATTGGTGTTCCTTCGGTGTTGCTTCCAGCGCTGGATTTTATGAAAATCGATGAGGATAATGAACCTGTTGTAGACTATATTACACAAAAAATAACTCCCTTATTGGAAGCTCATCCAACTAATAAATTATTCATCACTCAGGGATTCATCTGTCGAAATTCCTTCGGTGAGGTGGATAACCTACGTAGGGGAGGATCTGATTATACAGCATCCTTAATCGGTGCTGCAGTACAGGCTGAGGAGATTCAGATCTGGACCGATATTGATGGGATGCACAACAATGATCCTCGTATTGTAAAGAACACATCGCCTATCGCACACCTTTGTTTTGACGAAGCAGCTGAATTAGCGTACTTTGGGGCTAAAATACTGCATCCACAGAGTGTATTTCCCGCACAGCGTTATAATGTGCCGGTCCGCTTACTAAATACGATGGATCCTACTGCGCATGGAACATTGATATCCAAAGGTGGTTCTGAAAAGGGAGTCATTCGTGCGATCGCTGCGAAAGATAGTATTACAGCAATACATATACATTCTTCAAGAATGTTGTTGGCTTATGGTTTTTTACGCAAGGTATTTGAGATATTTGAGCGTTACAAGACACCAATTGATATGATCACTACGTCGGAGGTAGCAGTTTCGTTGACAATTGATGACACGAGCAATCTTTTGGAGATTATTAAGGAAGTGGAGCTTTTTGGTAAGGTGGGGGTTGATGAGGGGCAGACTATTGTTTGTGTCGTTGGAGATTTTGGAGCTAATACACACGGCTATGCAGCACGTGTATTGGATGCGGTCAAACATTTGCCGGTCCGTATGATATCTTATGGAGGTTCGGATTACAACGTATCTATACTGTTAGATTCGAAGCATAAGATTGAAGCATTACGCTCTTTACATAATAGGTTGTTTTAAATATTTAGAATAGAATAGAAGGCATGTTTGGAAATAATGAATTATTAAATCTTTTCACAGGGCAGGAGACACCATTTTATTATTACGATTTAAAGCTGTTGAAGCAGACGCTACATGAAGCCAAAGTAGCAGCAGACAAACGTGGCTTTCATGTACATTATGCATTGAAAGCAAATTTTAACAGTAGGGTGCTCGCTGTGATTCAGGCTATGGGATTCGGTGCAGATTGTGTGAGTGGTAATGAGGTGCAAAGATCAATCGATACAGGATTTGCTGCTGATAAAATTACATTCGCTGGTGTCGGCAAGTCTGATAAAGAGATTGTGATGGCGCTAAAGCATCGAATCTTTGCCTTCAATGTGGAGTCTATTCAGGAACTGGAGGTGATCAATGAGCTGGCCGGACAACATGGTGAACGGGCTAATGTTTCGTTGCGGATTAATCCCAATGTTGACGCGAATACCCATCATTACATCACTACTGGACTTGATGAAAATAAGTTTGGTGTTCCGAATTCCGAATTAGAGAAGGCGGCAGCGGTAATCAAGACTTGTGCGCACATTGACCTCGTGGGGCTTCATTTTCATGTGGGATCCCAGATTACGGATCTTAATGTATTCAAAAGTCTCTGTGTGAAGGTCAATGAATGGAAAAATTGGTTTGAAGAACGTGGAACCTATATTCGGATAATTAATGTTGGAGGAGGTCTAGGTGTGGATTATAATAATCCGGACGGTAATCCAATAGCAGACTTTGAGGCTTATTTTGATGTGTTTGATAAGTTTTTAGAACGGAATGCACAACAAGAGGTACACTTTGAGTTAGGACGTGCTTTGGTGGCACAGTGTGGTACCTTGGTTAGCAAAGTGTTGTACACAAAAAGCGGAGCAAAGAAAAACTTTTTGATCCTTGATGCAGGAATGACCGAGTTGATGCGTCCAGCGTTGTATCAAGCGTACCATAAGATAGAGCGAGTAGGGGAAAGTTCTACTGAAGAACAACTTAATTATGATGTAGTGGGGCCAATCTGCGAAAGCTCGGATAGTTTCGGTAAGGAAGTGTTGCTCCCGGTGAGTAAACGTGGTGATTTGATTGCAATACGGACTGCAGGTGCATACGGTGAAGTAATGGCTTCAAATTATAATCTGAGAGATGAGATACGCTATCTGTACTCTGAATAGACTATTGTTTTTAAGGAAGCCTCGTTAGTATTTTTAACGAGGCTTCTTTTTTTAACCGAATATTTTCTTTGTTTTAGTGTATCGAAATGTTTTTTTGTTCGTTATATATCTAGTATATAAGATGAAAATATCTTGCTGTATAGAACATAAAAGTGGAATTATCCAAACAAAATATGAGTTACAGTTGTATGTTAGGTAGGGATTGTTTTGAAGGGAGGTACGATTGAGGTTTAAAAAGAGATTAAAAATTAACAAACAATAAAAAACATGAAAAAAATATCTTCAGTATTAGTGTTGGCATTAGCCCTATTTGGAAGTTGCTCAAATCCATCTAGAGTAAAGGATACGGAGAAGCAAACGCAGACCCAAGATGAAACTAAAACAGTGTCGGTAGAATTTGTAGGTGATATGGCCATCAAGAAGGCAGAAGGAAAAGTCGCCCTTTATGCTGTGTCGGAAAATATCGCTGACGTTCCTGCGACATTAATCATGGAAGAAAAGATCGATCAGTCGAAGTTGCCATTTACGGTTACATTTAAACTACCAGCTAATCATGAGCAACTTATCAAACCTGCTGTCAAAGAGGGAGAGCCAATTAAATATTATGTTTCTCTCGATTGGGACTCTAATGGTGATGGTCAGTCTGGGGCTGGAGATGTAGCAATTGATTATGATGAAAAATTCCCTAATGTGGTGATCGGAGAGACTACACAGGTTTTTGTCCGTGAATCAAAATAGGGTTGGAGATCGCACTTAATAAAACGAAGTGCACTGAAATAGATAGAATATAAGAAGAAATGTACTATGTAGCTATACAGGTATGTTTCTTCTTTTTTTTTACCTAAATATGAGCAGTAAGGCAGGGGATACCATAGTGAAGTTGTGTAACTTTGAAAGCAGATTAATTATCCTTCATAAATTTATATACATATGCATACAAGAGAACTCAAAGTGTCAATAAAAGTTAGTGCCCCTAAGAGTGTAATAGATAGTACGGACGGACCTTATTTTTATAATATTGGATTTGAAAAGGAGGAGTTCGTTGCAAAGAATGAAGTTGAAAACGGTCTTGAAGCTTGGTTTGAAGGGTTTGAGTTGATTACTAGAACTGGCGAAGCGGCTGTCGATGTGTCTGACGAGGAACTCGTGACTGCGAAGTTGCATTATACCGTTCTGGTGGAAGGAAAATCGAAGTAGCAACACGGTTAGTCTGGACTATGTTTTTTTTGTAAAACTGTAGGGGCGGTCTCTTCTGTCTCCGATTTACCTTTGTGATACAGTAAATAGTAGAAGCGCGTGATGACCCTAAGGTCATCAGGTTTTAATTTTGATGCAGATGAGCGAAATAATCAGTAATTTAAACGGTATCCTCCGAAGGATAGAGATAGCATGTCGAGATAGTGGTCGTGATGTTAGTGAGGTAAAGTTGCTCTTAGCGACAAAAACAGTTCCGGCCGATCGTATTATAGAAGCACTTCGGGCGGGACAGACGCTGATTGCTGAAAATAAGGTTCAGGAGATCAAGGAGAAATATGAAGAGCTACAATCGGTGCCACATACCAGTCATTTTATCGGACATCTGCAGTCGAACAAGATAAAGGATATTTTGAAATATAATATCACTTGTATACAGTCTCTGGACCGATTGGATGTGGCAGAAAAACTGCAGCAAAGACTGGAGTATGAAAAACGGAAGATCGAGGTGTTGATACAGGTGAATACTTCTGGCGAACAGAGTAAGTTCGGAACACATCCTGATCAAGCGGTCGATTTGGTGCGGGAAGTGGCCCAATTTAAAAATATTGAAATCAAAGGCTTGATGACAATCGGTTTGTTCAGCGCAGAAACAGAAAAGGTAAGACCCTGCTTTCAATTGCTGAAAAGTATACAACAGGAAGTATTAGCACAAAATATAGCGGATGTGTCTATGCAAGAGCTGTCTATGGGAATGAGTGGGGATTTGGAAACTGCGATTGAAGAAGGGGCTACAATTGTACGGGTGGGGACTGCCATCTTTGGGCAGCGTATTTATGCGGATAGCTACTACTGGGACGAGACCAAGGCCTAAGCACTGTTCTTTAGGATTTTTCTATCTGTTGCCTTTTTTTTGAAATTAAAATAACTGCCCAGAATAGAAGAAGGGTCACTATGGTTGCGATCAAACTTGTTGTAAAAATCGCATTGATGTTTACTCCAGGGTTTAATATAAATAGCGAAGAAAAAGCAACTATAAAATAAAGTATACCAGATAGAACGGTTTTCATATTATATGTTTTATTCTTGTTTTGAATGTTCTTAAGCCTGTTTTTTTTTACATAGATGTATACGTCGTAGGCTTAATGAGGTTGTGTTTTCTAAATCCTGTCAAACTAATTACTCCTATAACGTGATTCTTTGGAAATCGCGACAAATTACATTAAAATTTTATGGAGATATTTACGGGTTTCCGTAAAAAATGCAGAAGAGATATATACTTGTAGATGGGGCATGGGAACGCCATCTACAAGCATTTTTTTGTATAGTTTAAATTGCTTCAGCTTTTTCGACGTTTTCTTCGAGATATTTTTCTAAGCTGTCATCCATTTCGTCCATCCAAGCGGTATGATGAGGGATAGCTTGTGTGCCATCCATTACGGATTTGTATACTTGATCACGATAGTTCAAAATGTTGTTTTCTTTGTCCTTAAGCCAACTTTTGAACATAGCAGAAACTTTATCCACATTAAAGTCGGGATAGTCAGTCAGCCCTATGAGTTCCTTGATATAGTCCGTTTGAAAATCAACATGTTCAGCACCCGTGTTAGTTTGCTCTTCATAATCCATCCATTTTTTGATGTCTTCTGTACGGTTCTCTTTTCCTGGAATCGAAATTCGGCCCAGCATATAGTCGCGGGCAAACCAGGCCTGCGTGTCAAACATGTTGAAGGTGTAATATTGATCCTGCATACCCAAATAAAGGAGGCGTTCATTATGATTGAATACCACGCCTTTGTAAAGGTCGTCTGGATAAAGTCTGTTTTTCGTTTTTAATCTCAGGTCATCCGGTAAAAAGGGGAATTTATGTTGATAGCCTGTACACAGGATAACAGCATCAAACTCTTCGGAAGAGCCATCTTTAAAGCAGGCTTTAGAACCTTCAAAATGTGTCACAAGAGATTTTTCTTTGATTCCTTCTGGCCAATTACAGCCTATAGGATTACTACGATAGGCTATAGTTACCGATTGGCTTCCATGTTTGTAGCATTGTACACCAATGTCTTCCGCCGAGTAACTGCTTCCTATCAAGAGTAGGCGCTGATCCTTGAATTGGTCTGCACCTCTAAAATCATGGGCGTGCATTACTGCTCCCGGGAAATCTTCAATTCCTTCAAAATAAGGGAAATTTGGAGTAGAAAAATGACCTGTACCTACCACCAGGTAGTCGAAGTATTCTTCGAAAGTCCGATTGTCCTTTAGGCTATCAAAAACTACTCGAAACTGCTGCTTGTCTTCGATATAATCGACCCATCTAGCTACCGTATTGAACTGTATGTAGTTACGGGCATTACTTTGGTTGATTCTACCTTGTATATAATCAAAGAGAACTTCTCTAGGAGGGTAGGAAGATATAGGTTGGCCGAAGTGTTCGGAAAATGTATAGTCTGCAAATTCCAGACATTCCTTAGGTCCGTTAGACCACAGGTATTTATACATACTCCCATGAAGGGGTTCTCCGTATTTTCCTACACCGGTACGCCAGGTGTAGTTCCACATACCGCCCCAATTATCTTGCTTTTCATAACATCTAATTTCTGGGATGGGATTACCTTTTTTCTGTTCCGATTCAAATGCTCGTAGCATGGCTAGCCCACTCGGGCCAGCGCCAATAATACCAACTTTAAAATTTGTCATATAATACTATTAATAATAAAAATTTAAGTCGCCTCATAGAAGCAACCGTGTTAAGTTCTAGAAAACGAATCTTTAGATTCAAGACCATTCCGAATAAATCCGAAATGCAACAGAAGAAATTCTTGGGAATTTCTAATCAGATGGCAATGCCAAATAGAAAGGAAAAATTAGGTTTTACCAAACGGTAAACATATTGAATACTATTGTACAACTCTATATTTTGTAGAGTAGTTTTTCCTTCAAAAAATACAATATACGGAAAATTAAACGATTATGCAAGTTTAGCCGGGAGGGAGCAGACAGATAAGCATGCTCTGGCTTGAAAAAACTCTTTTTTGACTTAGGTCAATGTCTAGCTTCCAGTGCCCCCATACCTTTGTCCGCAAATGAAAATTAAAATATAAGTTTATATGAAGAATGTTTTACAAGCGGAACCAGAACTTGGGTTTTATCAGGCTATTGTTCCAATAATTATTTCTGTTTTTTGCGTCTATTTGACGATAGGTATGGTATTGGGGGTTATCCCTGGATTTGTGCAGGAGGCACTGGGGTTTGATAGTGTAGTTGTTGGAATAGTCATCGGTTTACAGTTCTTATCAACTTTATTGACACGTGCCTATTCCGGTAAGATGACGGATACTAAAGGTGCGAAGGCGAGTAAGATGCTGGGTGTTTTTTTAGCTATTATTGCCGGGGTGACGTATATCTTAGCTATTTCGTTTCAACATAAACCAATAGTGTCTGTTAGTTTTTTGATGATAGCACGGATCATTCATGGCGTGGGGGAGAGTTTTTTGATCACAGGGGCATTGACATGGGGGATAGGACTGGTTGGATCTGCAAATTCGGGCAAAGTGATGACTTGGAATGGAATTGCTATGTATGCTGGGATAGCATTAGGAGCACCATTGAGTATTTTTATGGGTAAGAATTATGATCTTCTTTTGGTCTTTTTATTGATCGTCTTACTACCTGCTGTCAGTTGGTTGGTCACGTTGCGGCTACCTCGACTACAGGTCGAAAAAATCACCGTTAGAATGCCTTTCTATAAAGTAATAGGTGCTGTTTCGGGAGAGGGGATGAGTCTCGCTTTCTCTTCGATGGCATTTGGTTGTATTGCCTCATTCATTGCTCTGTTTTTTATACATAAAGAGTGGGGAGATGCTTCGTTTGCCTTTCTGACATTTGGAGTTTGCTACGTATTGACCCGTATTTTTTTTGCTTCTTTTCCTGATCGGTTTGGAGGCTACAAGATTGCACTCTTGTCGCTATTGGTAGAAGTGGTGGGGCAAATGCTGATTTGGACAGCTTCATCAGAATTGATGGCTATTATAGGGTGTGGATTGACCGGAATAGGATTCTCATTGGTTTTTCCTGCATTGGGGGTATTGGCATTACAACGGGTACAACCTCAGATGCGCGGTACTGCACTAGGAGCGTATGTCGCTTTTGTTGATTTATCTTTAGGCTTAGCGGGGCCTCTAGCGGGGTTGGTAGCAGGCTGGTTTGATTATCAGACGGTGTATTTATTTGGGGCTATCAGTTGTGTGTTAGCAATCTTATTGTTGTTGTTCAACAAGCGGCGCAGTACCGTGACGGGGTGAAATGGTTGAGGTACTATTTCGACGTTAGTATCAGGATAATTTAGATTAGTTAACGTATTTTTATTAGTAGATTTGTGTAATACAGGTTTACAATATCAATGACAGAATTATTAGCATCTTATATCAGAGACAAAATAACAGTGACAGATGAAGAGTTGCAGACGATATTGTCTTATTTTAAGTTTATCAAGCTCAAGAAAAACGAGGTGTTGCTCTCGCATGGTGAGGCGAGCCAAAGAACATTCTTTGTAAATAAAGGTTGTGTCCGGATATTTTTTATCAATAATGATGGACAAGAATCGACACGTTACTTTGCTTTTGAAAATCAGTTTGCTACGGCTTTAGTCAGTTTTATTACTTCTGAGCCTTCGGAAGAGCTTATACAGGCCGTAGAGTCTTCTGAAGTCTTTTATATTACACATAAGAACTTTTTCCATTTATTGGATACGATACCACAATGGGAAAAGTTCTATAGGGGGTACCTCGAACTGGCTTATGTGAATAATACGAACAGATTGATGTCATTTTTGACACAGGATGCTATCGAGAAGTATCGCTTACTACTGGAAGAGAATCCTGTAGTGGTGCGGCGACTTTCTAATAAGATGGTGGCTTCTTACCTGAATATATCCCAAGAAACATTGAGTCGATTGAAATCTAAGCTGTAAGATTACAGGATACTAACTAATTCATTTTTCTTAATATTTTATGAATGGTATTCATATTTCGTGAAGTGAATAAGTTCTTTATATTTTTTTTTGCTAATGTTTTTCCAAATTTTGAGTCTAAAGTATTTCCTTTTAATACCTTCCAGTATATGTTTTCGCCAATAATCAGAACCTGTTCTTGTTCTGTATCTATGATTTTTTCAATTTCTTCATTTAATAAGTTCTCCGTTTGATATTCTGTAGCTGTAATAATGCAATAAATATGAAATAGAGGATCACTTTCAAAGGGATTTTCCCGTATAATTCGTTCTATTTCATTTTTAGTTTTTATAAACATAAATGCTTCATAATTGAAATGTAGCGACAATGCTTTTTCTAGAATTTGTTTAAGCTCACTCTTTGGTTTCTCCGAATCGAATAATATATTTCCGGATGCTAGTATAGAGTATGCTGATTTAATTCCTTGATTTTCAAATAGTGTACAGACATCTTTCATTTTCATGTTAGTTCCGTTAACATTTACTCCTCTCAAAAAGGCACAGTATGAAACTGTTGAAATATCGTTTGGCTTATTCATGGTAAAAAAATATGCACAAATATACCAGTTACACGTCATTAGCGAAATAGTTTATCTTTAAGACCAAATTAATGTAACACTTGTCACAGATATTCAGATTTATTTGTGCCATTTTTGTGAGAACGAAAATAAAGGAGAAATGGAGATTTTAGGTTTCTTATCATCTATTTTGATTGGTCTATCTTTAGGATTGATTGGAGGTGGAGGGAGTATTCTTACGGTACCCGTATTGGTCTATTTTTTTAAAGTTGATGCGGTTTTAGCGACGGCTTACTCCTTATGTGTGGTCGGTACGACAAGTCTCGTGGGGTCTATTACCTACTTTAAGCAGAAACTTGTTAATCTGCGTACCGCATTTGTGTTTGGTATACCATCTATTATCGCAGTAATGGTGACCCGTATTTTTGTGTTGCCTCTTATTCCAACGGTAGTTTATACTTCAGACGCTTTCTCGGTTACAAAGAATATGCTGGTCATGGTCTTATTTGCTGTTTTGATGGTATTGGCCTCTTATCATATGATACGAAAAAATAATGGTGAAGAGATGCAGGAACCTGGAAAAGATGGACACGCTCTAGGCGTTCTTTTTATACAAGGTGCATTGGTGGGAATTATCACTGGTTTTATTGGAGCAGGAGGAGGGTTCTTGATCATTCCGGTTCTTGTTAACAATTTGAGGGTCCCAATGAAGGAGGCGATTGGGACATCTCTTTTGATAATTGCCGTCAATTCGCTTATAGGTTTTGCATCCTCCTTACCTGATATTATAGTCGACTGGTCATTCTTAATAAAGATTGTGTTATTGGCTATAGTTGGAGTATTTGTGGGGACCTATATTGCGCGACGTATTGATGGGCATAGGCTAAAACCTGCGTTTGGTTGGTTTATTCTAATAATGGGATTTTATATTCTGACTAAAGAACTCTTTTTTTGACCGATACTTGTCATATTATTGGTCATATGTAACATAAGTAGCTGTATCATTACAGAATAGTATGGATATTTGTATAGGATTTGATAAATAGTAAATTGAAGATAAACTTTAAAAATATTAACTATGTTTTTTAAGCACGTATATGATGAAAGCCTTGCACAGGCCAGTTATTTGATCGGATGTCAGGCTAAGGGCGAAGCCATTGTAATCGATGCGCAGCGGGATGTTGATGTCTATCTAGAAATTGCAAAGAAAAATAATCTACGCATCACGCATATTACCGAAACGCATATACATGCCGACTTTTTAAGTGGATCTAGGGAGTTGGCCGCTATCACCGGAGCGGAGCTTTTCCTTTCTGATGAGGGGGGAGAAGATTGGCAGTATCAGTTTGAACATCATGGATTGCGGCATGGAGACACGATAAGTGTTGGTAATCTAACACTAGAAGTACTGCATACCCCAGGTCACACACCCGAGAGTATTAGTTTCTTATTGACGGATCATCCTGCAACAGGTTCTCCGGTTATGATTTTTACGGGCGATTTTGTTTTTGTAGGCGATATTGGTCGTCCCGACCTTTTAGAGAAGGCCGCAGGTATTGTAGGGACACAAGAAAAGGGGGCGAGACAAATGTACCAATCTGTACAGCGTTTTGCCGAGTTGCCAGATTATATACAAGTCTGGCCAGGGCATGGAGCGGGATCGGCCTGTGGTAAAGCTCTTGGCGCTGTGCCAAGTACCACGGTCGGATATGAAAAGATCCGTAACTGGGCCTTTCAGTTTTCCAATGAAGAAAACGCATTCATAGATTATCTTTTAGATGGGCAGCCGGAACCACCAGCGTATTTTGCGATGATGAAACAGCTTAATAAAGTAGACAGACCGTTGCTTGTAGCGGTACCAAAGCACCCGCACTTGACGAAAGAACTATTCATCTCCGCTTATAATAATGGGGTGCAGGTTATTGATACGCGCGAAAAGACTGTCTTTGCTTCAGGTTTTCTACAAAGTAGTATCAATATTCAGAATAATAAGTCTTTTTCAACTTGGATGGGTTGGCAATTGAATTATCAAGAGCAGTTTATCTTGATTGCCGATGAATCAGAGATCGAAGATCTGACACGGAAGTTAATGCGTATCGGTATGGATAATATGTATGGTTATATTACCGATATAACGGAGTTGGGCTTGGAATTGAATACCGCTGATGTTGTTGATAGGGATGTATTTAAAACCTATTTGGATAGAGATGATGTGCAGTTGATCGATGTGAGAGGAGAGAGTGAGTATACTGCAGGACATATCAAAGGAGCGGAGCATATTTTTGTTGGTACTTTGCAAGATAACCTGGATAAGGTGAGCCGGGATAAGCAAGTAGTGATTCATTGTCAAGCTGGAGACCGTTCGGCTATCGCTTATTCTATTCTTAGGAAGCATGGTTTTGAGAAGGTAAAAAACTATTCAGGTGGAATGAAAGATTGGAAAGATGCCGGAGAACATATAGAAGCGTAGCCTATGTAGCTGGCTGGTAGACCGAATAATTTGTTGTTAAAATATGGAAGGGCTCTGAGCTGGTGGTAAAAATTCTTGTCTAACGGCTATTAGTACTTTTTTTTATTGAAATCGTAAATAGAGTTGAGTTTCTGCCCTTAGTTTTGGATATTTGTTAAAATATTCTCTTGTTTTAACTACTTTAGAGCGGTAGTTATACAAAAACTAAAATTATGCAGACATCGATAGAAATAATTAAGAACAGGTCAGATATTGGGGCCGGTACTAGGGGTGCGGATTTAGGGATCGATGCGATGGAAATAGCGGCAATCAATAAAGGGAGTGATTTTTTTCATAGGTATCCCTTTGTAGATGTACGTACACGTAATGAATCTGTTTATGAAAATGATCAGCATCCATTTGCAAAGTATATCCCTTATGTGTATCAACAATGTGAGGAAGTAGCATCTGTGGTCGAAAATTGCCTTTCAAATGGTAAATTCCCATTGGTATTCTCTGGTGACCACTCGTCCGCAATGGGCACAATCAGTGGGATAGAAGCAGCTTTCCCAGATAAGACACTTGGTGTTATTTGGATAGATGCGCATGCTGATATCCACTCGCCTTATACCACGCCATCAGGAAATATGCATGGCATGCCACTTGGTGCAATGCTGGGCGAAGATAATTTAAAATGTAAGATTAATGACCTCGACGAAGAGACCGAAACCTATTGGAATAAGTTGAAAGATTTGAAGGTCAAAGGCCCAAAAGTGAGCCCAGCTCATTTAGTGTATTTTGGCGTACGGGATACCGAGGATCCAGAAGATTCGCTCGTAGCGGAGTTGGGGATACGTAATTATATGGTTGCAGAAGTGAGGGAAAGAGGTGTCGAGACGTGTGTGCATGAAACACTAGAACGACTCGCTAGCTGTGACATCATATATCTTTCCTTTGACGTGGATAGTATGGATAGTGAGTTAATCTCTGATGGTACAGGTACACCAGTACCTCGAGGTTTTTTCCCGCAAGAGATTTCGATGTTATTAAGAGGTTTGACCGATTCTGGTAAAGTTCAATGTTTAGAGGTGGTAGAAGTGAATCCGCTTTTAGACAGACAGGGCAATAAAATGGCGGAAGTTGCTTTCGATATCTTAGAACAACATTTTCAAGATAAGAGCCAATAGAGGCCGGCTTTCATTTTAAAAAAGCGCATAATATTTTAAATATTATGCGCTTTTTTATTGCGTTTATTTTAATGTATGAACATTGTTGTTGTTTTATTTTTAATGAAAATGTATTTTGGTTGATATTTTTTTATAGAAAAGTTTATTTTTGAATATATTTTATAATCTAAATTAATCTATTCAAATGAAGAAAATGATTCCAATTATTGTTTTAATTGCTTTGGCCATTGTAGGCATGCTTGGGCCATGTGCAGAAATGGCAAACCGGTCCGACGTCAAGCTAGATTCTGGAGATACAGCCTGGTTACTGACCTCCTCTGCACTGGTACTAATTATGACTCCAGGTTTGGCATTTTTCTATGGGGGGATGGTCAGCAAAAAGAATGTAATCTCGACTATGTTACAGAGTTTTATTTGCATGTGCCTAATATCAATCGTATGGGTTGTCTTTGGCTTTAGTTTGGCATTCGGCGAAGATATTGGAGGAATTATTGGTGATCCTCGAACTTTTTATATGATGAAAGGGATGCTTGGAAATGTCGTGTGGGAAGGACTACCTACAGTGCCCTTGATTCTTTTCGCGATGTTTCAATTGAAATTTGCTATTATAGCACCCGCTCTGATCACTGGAGCCTTTGCCGAACGTGTTCGTTTTAACTCTTATATGGTATTTATTCTACTCTTTAGTATATTTATTTATATGCCCTTGGCCCATGCGACCTGGCATCCCGAAGGTCTTCTCGCTAGGTATGGCGTGTTGGATTTTGCAGGGGGGACAGTTGTGCATATGTCTGCTGGTTGGGCTGCATTGGCTTCAGCACTTTACCTAAAAGGAAGAAGAACCCCCACGCATTCACCAGCTCGGATAAGTTATGTGATTTTAGGAACCGCATTGTTGTGGTTCGGTTGGTTTGGTTTTAATGCAGGATCGGCAGGAGGAGCTAATAGCTTGGCTGCACATGCATTTGCAACGACCACGGTCGCTTCCGCTGTAGCGGCCATGTCTTGGATTTTTGTAGATATTATTCGAGGCAAGAAACCGTCTGCAATGGGAGCATGTATTGGCGCAGTCGTTGGGCTCGTCGCGATTACCCCGGCGGCTGGATTTGTGAGTATATCGCATTCTATCGTTATTGGTTTAACTGCAGCTTTAGTAAGTAATCTATTCGTTTTTCTACGTAGTAAAACCCATATTGATGATACGTTGGATGTATTTCCTTGTCACGGAGTGGGAGGTATGGTAGGTATGATTTTGACAGCGGTATTCGCACATAATTCGATAAATCCACTTGTGAAAGTCAACGGATTATTTTTTGGAGAGACTGGTTTGTTTATAGTGCATGTAGTTGCACTTGTCGCTGTATCGATTTTTGCATTTTTTGGATCGCTACTGCTTATTAAACTTACTGATCTGATCGCTCCGTTACGTGTTCATGAGAAGGATGAGGTGTTGGGGTTGGACAGAACTCAGCATGACGAAGAATTATAAAAAAACGCCTGAAGCGGGGAGCTACAGGCGTTCTTAACTAACCAATTATTAACCTAAATTATGAATACCCAAAGTTAAGGGTATAAGCCTGTTTAAAATGTTAAATACTTGTTAATATTATTGTAGTAATAGTATTGTGACATTTCTCATGAGCATATCGTAAAACTCTGTTTTTATGAGAATAAGCTATGTCGGTAAGAGATTGGTGATATGCCTCTTATTTTTTTAAATATCTTCGAAAAATAGCTTGGCGACGGATACCGCATTGCGTATGCGATTTCAGCAATGTCCAGTGTTAAATCCCGCAAAAGCAATTGGCTATGTTCAATACTCACCTCGTTTATCCATTGCTTGGCTGATTTTGAGGTAATGTGTTTGACACAGCGGTTGAGGTAATTTTCGGATAGGTGCAATTTTTCAGCGTAGAAGGATACCGCTCTATTTTCAATGTGGAACTGATTGACCAATTTTTTGAAATAATGGACAATTTCTACTTCGCGTCCAGACACTCTATTCTCCTGAGCGTAGGTGTTGAGCCTGGATAGGATAGAATAAAATAGAGGTAGGTGTACATTTGCCCTACTTTGAGGCAGATTCAGTTCATTCTTTAATAGATTTAGGCTAGCAATTGTAGCTTCAAAATCATAGGGACTTAATTTATAAAACGGTGTATAATTGAATTCGACTTGTTTGCCTTGAAATAAACTATACTGTGTGTAGATGTTGGATTCGTAAGCGAGGACATAGCCGCTCACATCTTCCGAAACAAATTGCGTATCTGTCCATACACCTTCGCTAATATGTGCACATTCTCCTTGTGAAATAGTGTGTATTTCGTTATTGATACATTGCTTTACGGATCCGTGGGTTACGATAATCAAAAAACTAAAAGAAGTTCTGTACGATAAGGCGGGAATAAGTATACCTTTTAAATACCGTTCTATTTCATAGACCTGTAAAGCATTTGAATTGCTTAAAATTTCCTCTTCAAGATAAGGAAAGTAGGTGCGCTTATATTCCTGGCTCGATAAAATTTTAAAAGTACTTTTCATGATCATATGCAAAAGAATACAATTCAAAATTACGAAAAGAATGTCTATGCGGAAAATGCCTAAAAAGGACAATGAATAGCCTAGTTTGGCTAATTTTTCGGAGAATTGGTTCCTTAGTTTTGCTGAAAAATAAAGCTAATAGAGTAATATGTATTTAACACATCAAGAACGGGAAAAGTTGCTTTTACTTACCGCGGCATCTGTGGCCGAGCGGAGGAAGCAGAAAGGGCTTAAGCTGAATTATCCAGAAGCTGTAGCCTATTTGTCGGGATATATAATTGAAGGGGCACGAGAAGGGAAAACCGTAAAGGAATTAATAGAGCGGTGTACCCAACTTTTAAGTGCTCATGACGTAATGAATGGTGTTCCTGAGTTGCTACAGGATTTACAGGTGGAGGCTACTTTTCCTGATGGAACAAAGCTGGTGTCTATACATCATCCCATTTCTGGCACAGATGATAAGAAAAATGAACCTGGACAATATGTATTTGCTGAAGGAGATATTCTCCTATCTGAGAATCGTAGTAGACAACGGGTAAAGGTTATTAATACGGGCGACCGTCCGGTACAAGTAGGCTCGCATTATCATTTTTATGAAGTTAATCCAGCGCTTCACTTTGATCGGGATGCGACGATGGGTTACCACTTGGATATTGCATCAGGTCTGTCGGTTCGGTTTATGCCAAAAGTAGAGATGGAAGTTGATCTGGTTGCCTATGGTGGAGAAAAGCAGATCTACGGATTTGCAGGTAAAGTCAATGGCAGTGTAGCGCAAAAGGAGGAAAATTAAGATGAAAAAAATATCACGTAAAGAATATGCAAGTTACTTTGGTCCTACCACTGGGGACAAGATAAGATTGGCAGATACCGATCTATGGATACAGATTGAGAAGGATTTTACCACCTACGGAGATGAGTTAATTTTCGGCGGCGGAAAGGTGGTGCGCGATGGCATGGGACAGCATCCAACGGCTTTGCAGGAAGAAGTGTTGGATACAGTAATTACCAATGCGGTCATATTAGATCATTGGGGAATTGTAAAGGCGGATATCGGTATCAAGAACGGCAAGATTGCGGGAGTTGGTAAGGCAGGTAACCCCTTGATTATGGATGGAGTGACAAAGGGAATGGTTGTAGGAGTGGGGACCGAAGTCGTAGCTGGGGAGAATCTCATCGTGACAGCTGGTACAATCGATACTCATGTACACTATATCTGTCCACAACAGTTTGATGTTGCACTACAGGCTGGCACAACCACCGTGGTCGGAGGGGGAACAGGTCCAGTGGCTGGTACCTTGGCTACCAACTGTACTTCTGGTGTTTGGAATCTGCGAAAAATGGCCCTAGCGACAGATACTATTCCTGTGAATTTTGTGTTTTTAGCTAAAGGAAATAGTTCGAGTAAAACCGCTTTACAGGAATTGATTGACGCCGGCGCTGGTGGGCTCAAGATTCATGAAGATTGGGGAAGCACGCCATTTGTGCTGAATAATTGTCTTGAGGTCGCCGACCAAGCAGATATACAGGTATGTATACACACCGATACGCTTAATGAAGCCGGATTTGTTGGAGACTCATTGGCTTCCTTTGCTGGGCGCTCTATCCATACTTATCATACCGAAGGAGCAGGAGGTGGACACGCTCCAGATTTGTTGAAAGTTGTTGAATACGATAATATTCTGCCGTCATCGACTACGCCTACCAATCCATTTACTATCAATACGATAGATGAGCATTTGGATATGATGATGATATGTCATCATCTCGATAAGAATATTCCTGAAGACGTTGCTTTTGCTAAGTCGCGTATTCGTGCTCAAACTATTGCAGCCGAAGGGCTATTGCACGATATGGGAGCTATCTCTATGATGAGTTCGGATTCTCAGGCGATGGGGAGAATAGGTGAAGTGGTGATGCGTACATGGCAGATTGCCGATAAGATGAAAAAGGATAGAGGTGTGTTGGGGGCTAATAAGCTTAATGATAACTTCAGAGCAAAACGCTATGTGGCAAAATATACGATCAATCCGGCAATCACACATGGTATTGCGACTCATGTAGGGTCTATTGAAGTGGGTAAGTTGGCAGATTTGGTATTCTATAAACCGCAGGCTTTTGGTGTCAAACCTGAGATGGTGATGAAGGGCGGGATTATTGCTTATGCAGGGATGGGGGATCCAAATGCCTCAATATCTACTCCTCAACCTTATATGTATCGCCCGATGTGGGGTACGCATGGGCAGGTCGTCGGACAGATTTCAGCACTATTTGTCGCACAATCTGCGATAAATCAAGGTGAACTGGAAGAGCTTGGCGTTAAGAAAATGCTTGTTGCTGTACAGAATACCCGAAACGTAAAGAAAACAGATCTCATTCATAATGACAGTATGCCTAGCATCGTTATGAATCACAATACCTACGACATCAGTATTAATGGCGATGTTGTAGCGGTAACACCTTCGGCATTCTTACCGATGGCGCAATTATATATGCTGTAGCTTTTTTCATTTTTTATATTTATTTCGAGCCGGATAATTCTCCTTTTTATCCGGCTTTTTTGTTTGTATAATACTCAGAGCTTGTGGAAAGGTCATTAAATTGATATTTTTGATACTCGGGATATAGGTTTTATTCTAAGGGAAATATGATGATCGAACAATTTTTTTTAAGCTTTGGCATTTTCAGTAAAGAAGAGATAGCTGGTTTTTTGACTTTATTCGAGCAGAGGCAGCTTCCTAAATCCAGCTATTTTGCTCAGGCAGGGCAAGTCTGTCGGGAAGTCGCATTTATAGAATCGGGAATATTCCGTTCCTATTATCATACGGAGAAAGGGGACGATGTTACCTATTGTTTCCGTTTTCCTAATGGTATGCTAGGGGCTTATTCCTCTTTTATCTCGGGAGAACCGAGTGTCGAAAATCTGCAAGCACTTACTGAAGCCAGGATTTGGGTTCTAACTAAGAAGAAGATAGAAGACCTGGAGGTATCCAACTCGAAATGGACGAAGTTCTTGAAGATCATTGCCGAACAACAATATATGGAACTTGAAGAACGTGTGTTTCAATTACAAAAAGAAAGCGCTTCATCGCGCTATGCCAGTTTGCTTAAAAAACAACCTGATTACATACAATCCATACCTTTACAGTACCTGTCTTCTTATTTGGGTATCACCCAACGACATTTAAGCCGTATCCGAAAATCGCTTTCTTTTTAGACATTTGTCCTGTATAATTGGTCGGTACAGCTGTTAGCTTTGCATAACATATTTCAGCAGCTATGAAGAAAATCGTAATTATCAATGGACACCCCAATAAGGAATCTTTTAACAGTGCACTGGTACATGCTTATGAGGAAGGAGCCCTTGGGCAGCAAGCCGAGATAAGGGTTATTCCTATTGGTGAGTTACAATTCAACCCTAATCTACAGTACGGATATCAACAACGAATGGAATTAGAACCCGATTTGATGCAAGCATGGGATAGCATTTTATGGGCCGACCATCTCGTTTGGGTTCATCCCGTTTGGTGGGGAGGGCTCCCGGCAGTAACCAAGGGATTTGTCGATCGACTCTTTCTTCCCGGTATGGCGTACAAGTATCGTCCAAATTCTGTATGGTGGGACAAGCTATTATCAGGCAAGACCGCACATATTATAACCACACTGGATCAACCAGGGTGGTATTACCGACTGTTTTTTGGAAGACCTAGTGTCAATCAATTGAAAAAGTCAATTTTAGAATTCTGTGGAATCAAACCGGTAAAAGTTACCTATGTTGGTGTTATACGTAATTCAACGGATGCTCAACGTACGAAGTGGTTGGATAAGGTCAGAGGTATTGGGCGAAGATTGATATAGTTTACTTTGTACCCAAAAGCAAATGCTTGTAATAAAAATTTATTAGGTTTGTTGGCTTAAGTTAAGTAGTACCTTTTTATTATTCTATAATGTGTTTTAATCCGCGTATTTTTTCTGTTCTTATTCTTTCTATCTTTTCTATGGCCTGTTTTAGCCAAAATCTGGAGAACGAACAGAAAGACCGAGACTTAAAGATATTGCTGATTTCGGATTTGAATGATGCCTATGGTTCGGTCACTTATAGTACAGAAGTACACCGTTTGGTGGGACGGATAAAAGACATTAATCCAGATATTATCTTGTGTGGGGGCGATATGGTTGCTGGACAAAAAGCCTCTTTACATAGGTCTCAGCTAGATAGTATGTGGAGCGGATTTCAGACTGCGGTCTTGGAGCCCATTCACCAAATGAATATTCCTTTTGGTTTTACCATGGGTAACCACGACGCTTCGCCTAATTATAAAAGTGATCGGGAAGCAGCTTCTGCATTTTGGATAGCTTATAAAGATCAGGCAAAGCTTACCTTCGTCGATGATACACACTTTCCGTATTATTTCTCTTATCTAAAGAATAACATCTTATTTTTGAGTTGGGATGCTTCGTCATCCGTTATCCCCGATGCGGTAAAGAACTGGATGGCAACACAATTATCCTCCGATTATGCACGAAAAGCAAGAGGACGGATAGTTTTGGGACATTTGCCCCTATATGCTCTGGTGGAGGCGAAGAACAAACCTGGTGAAGTAATAGATGATGCCGATGCGACCTTAGCTTTCTTTAAGGACTACGGTGTAGACATGTATATTTCCGGTCATCAACATGCTTATTTCCCTGGATCCAAACAGCAAGTCACGCTCCTACACAGTGGTTGCCTAGGGGGAGGACCTAGACCATTGATTGGTCATGACGCGCCGGCTTACAAATCTTACGCAATTATTGATATTCCAAAAAAAGGAGGGATGAGCAAGGCGAGTATACTTGGTTTTGTGGCACCAGATGATCGTAAGGTAACACTTAGTGCGCTGCCCAGAGAAGTAACCGGGTTCAATGGAACTGTAAAACGTATAGACCACTCTCTTACAGGAGAAAAATTGAATTTACCCAAGCTGCCTAAGGAGGCCTTGCCCGCAAAGAGTATTGTACAAAAACTATCTGAGTTAGATAATGAACAGCGGGAAAAAGCTATTGCCAGGTTCTTTCTTGAAGGTAACTTTCCGAAGTTTATGCGAAAACTAAAGCGTATTGATGTAACCGGTATGGATGAAAAAGGAAACAAGATTGATGCCTATTATTATGTCATGCCCGATTATTTGATGTTGGGCACGGATGCCGATTTCGTGCGATTACCGATACGACCTAGCACGGCTCAATATATAGCCGATTCGCTAGGATTGGTGTTGAGTAACAGTAAGGTCTGTGATGCTGTTTATCAGCAGGCTAAGGTAAAACTCGAGCCTTTACCCTTAACAGAAGATAGGGAGCAGTTCAGTACTTTCGTGGCACATAATACCCTCATCGAACAGCAGCGTAAGGGAAGAAAAGGTCTTATTGCCGGGATTAAGAAAGATGTCGTATCAACTGAAAAACTTCGTGGTACCAAGGGGAAAATGGCGTTGTATGGTTGGCATAGATTGGATGGTAAACCTATACAACCTGTCTTTACAGGCCATGCCGAATATTATGTGGACTATAGCCATGGGATTCGGTTTGTATATCCTTATCTCTTCGTAGGTAAGATGAAAATTGCGTTTGATGATGCGCTAATGAATCCCTCATTGCGCCTTCTGTTGACCGATGAGAACGCAAGTTCTTATTATAATTACCCTTGGTAATCCAGCAAATGAGATACATCTGGACTATGTTGTATTGTTGTTTCTGTATCATTTGACTGTTCCAGTTTAGACCTATGTTTGTACAGTGTTTATTAAACCCCGTACAACTATGGTTAAAGCTATTTTTTTTGATGTAGACGGTACTCTATTACGATTTAATGAGGAAACTATTCCAGATTCCATACTCGATAGTCTACGCTGTTTAAAAAACAGTGGAATAAAGGTGTTTGTCGCTTCTGGGCGTTCCTATGCCCAGATTAAGCGTGTCACCGACTTTCCTTTTGATGGATTTGTCGCTTCCAATGGGGCTGTTGCCATCGATACCGAAGGAAAGGTTCTTTATAAATCATCAATACCTTATATCGATTTATTTAATCTGGTGCAATACCTGGAGTCTACATCTTCCGGATTTTGTATTTCCTATATGACTGAAGAAGGTGTTTTTGCTAATGATATCAATGAATTATTGAAACATCATTATTCACTTATCCATATTCCCCTTCCCGAAAAAAGACCGTTGTTAGAGTTATTACGCTCCAAGGTGTTTCAGCTTACTGCCTATATCGGCCCGGAGCGGGAAAAGACGCTTATTGATAATATTATGGTCAATTGTGTGGCGACGAGGTGGCATGATGATTTTGCGGATATCAATAATCAGCGTTACAATAAGGCTACGGGAGTCGCCTTTTGGTTGCGCTACTATGGTCTTGCAAAGCGCGATACGATGGCTTTTGGGGATGGTGGTAATGATATCGAAATGCTTAAATACGTGGGGTATGGGGTGGCTATGGGGAATGCCCGCCAGGAGGTGAAGGATATCGCTTATCACGTCACGGGTGAGGTCGATGAAGCGGGTGTTGTACAGGCGTTAAAGTATTTTAACCTGTTACAGGAGGAAGATGGACTGATTACACTCTAAATATAATAGCATCATGAAAAAAGACAGATATGAGATCAGTAGAAGGCTTTTTTTGAAAGCCGAAGCACTTATTCCCGGTGGAGTTAATTCTCCTGTCCGGGCATTTAATAGTGTAGGCGGAAATCCTGTTTTTGTTAAAAAAGGAAAAGGGGCTTACCTGTACGATGCGGATGATAATACCTATATAGACTATGTGAATTCTTGGGGAGCCCTCCTGTTTGGCCATGCTTTCTTTCCAGTTGTCGGTTCCATTCAGCAACAAGCGCTTTTAGGTACTTCGTATGGTATTCCTACAGAAGCGGAGATAGAACTGGCAAAATTATTTGTCGATGCTGTACCTCATGTGGAGAAGGTTCGATTTGTCAATTCTGGGACAGAAGCAACGATGAGCGCTATTCGACTTGCGCGCGGATTTACAGGAAGAAATAAGATTATCAAATTTATTGGCTGTTACCATGGTCATGCCGATTCCTTCTTAGTGGCTGGAGGCAGTGGCTTGTCCACATTGGGGATTCCCGATTCGGCGGGGGTACCAGAGGGAGCGGTAGCGGATACTTTATTGGCTGATTTCAACTCGCTAGATAGTGTCGCGCTTTTGTTTGAGCAGTTTCCAGAAAGTATTGCGGCAGTAATTGTCGAGCCGGTAGCCGGCAATATGGGCTGTGTAGCACCATCGGGAGGTTTTTTGGAGGGTTTACGTAAACTTTGTTCCCAGTATCAGGCTTTATTGATTTTCGATGAAGTAATGACCGGGTTCCGTCTGGCACGGGGAGGAGCACAGGAGTATTTTAAGGTGGAGGCAGACTTGGTGACTTTTGGAAAGATTGTTGGTAGCGGATTGCCCGTCGGTGCATTTGCTGGTAAAAGACATATTATGGATCAGTTGGCCCCCTTGGGACCTGTATATCAAGCAGGGACACTTTCCGGGAATCCTTTAGCGATGTCGGCAGGAATAGAGATGCTGAAGCGTATCAATAAGGATGAAGCGTTGTATCGGAGGATTCAACATAAGACTTCCTATCTAGAGGAAGGGTTGAAGTCCGTATTTGAGGAATTGCAGGTTCAGGTCTGTATCAACAGTGTAGGTTCTATGATTTCTCTGTTTTTCAATAGCGATGTGGTGACGGATTATGCATCAGCCCAAGGTGCAGATGCAGGTATATTTCGTGCGTTTTTCCATGGTATGCTAGAGCAAGGAATCTATCTTCCGCCTTCTCCATTCGAGTCTTGGTTTTTGTCCGATGCACTTACGCAAGAAGACCTGGATTATACGATTGAAGCAGCGCGTACAGTGTTAACGGGGCTTATAAAAAATAAAATAGCAACAGAATCTACGCTAAGCTGGACTAGGTGATTTTGCCTGAACTGTCATGGCAAATTGATCCACATATGGCGTATCTTTGGGTAACAAAAGATGATCTACTAAAACGAAGATCTTAAGGTCAGGTGACTGATTGGAAGGTAAAGGTTTGCAAGACCTTTTATAATGGTTCGAATCCATTCCTGACCTCTTCTTTTCCAAAGCCATATTTTCCCAAGCCTGGGTTGATTCTAAATCATATTCTTTAAAACGAGTAATTATACTTTATGGCAATGTCAAGATTTTATCCTTTACTTTTTAGTTGTTTACTGTTGTACACCCCGCAGGTTTCCAAAGCACATGTCATGCTCCCGACCTCTTTTTCATTCCGTGACATGGATTGGATAACCTGCCTTGGGGTTGTATTGGTTTTATTTTTGTTTATCGCATCGACTTTGTTATATAAGTACATCAATCAATACTGGCAGTTATTGCAAAACCGTATGCAGCGAGAAGAAGAGGATGGAAAACGTTTGGAGTACCTGATACGGGATAGCAATGCTGAACAGATAAGCCGATTGTGGAATATAATCAATCAATTGCTTAAAAATAAGAGGATTGGAGCTGTTCTTTTCTTTATGTTGGGAACGGTTTTGCAGGGGAGGGCACAGTTTTACGAAAAAGTCGAAGATTTGGATTTGCTCAGCCAAGGTGGTGTATTGGTGACGATGGTTCTGGTAGCGATCCCACTTGTTGTCGCTATTATCCTGCTGGTTGTACAAATCAGGAAGCAAGTGCGCAAGTCCGCTCATATGGGAACAAAGAAGGAAGCAGAGGAACTTGCTACCTATATGCGGAAACAGGATGATATAGATGCCGCTGTTTTTGAGAAGCGGATGGGGGCACTTCAATACCGACTCTCGGATCAGGAATTGAGTGGGGAAGCTGCGATATCTGATGAAAAAGGACTGTTGCAGAGTCGAAATCTCGAAAATCTTCCTTTTGTGGCAAAAAAGCGAAAAGCACTCCCTAGGCCTAAAATAGATGCTTCAAGTTCCAGATTGATACAATGGTTTATCGGTACCGCTACATTTTGGCTGTTATTTGGCACGACCGTAGGTGAATATCTGGGGATTAAATTTATTGCGCCCGATGCTGAAGCTATAAGTTGGCTTAGTTTTGGACGGCTACGTCCAGTGCATACCAATGCGGTTTTTTGGGGTTGGTCATCTCTGGGGATGATTGGGCTAGGCTACTATATTGTTGCTAAAGTGAGCAATGTACAGCTACAGAAAGTCAATTGGGGATGGTACTCTTTGATATTAATCAATGCCTCCGTGTTGTTGGGTAGTCTCAGCCTGATGGCGGGGATAAACAATGGAGGCGGAGAGTATCGTGAGTATATCTGGCCCATCATGCTGTTGTTTGCTTTGGGATTGGCTTTTACTTTGGGTAGCTATCTCAAAACAATAGCAAAAAGAGAAACTAAGGAAATCTATATATCCAATTGGTATATCGTTTCGGCTGTATTGTTCATTTCTATCGTTGCGGTAGTAGGTTATCTTCCTTCTTATCAGGATGGATTGGGCGAGACGATTATTCAAGGTTACTATATGCATCAGGCCGTAGGAATGTGGTTTATGTTATTTACCTTAGGGATTGTCTATTATTTTCTGCCCCAACAGCTCAATCGGCCAATTTACTCCTATAGTCTAGGAATATTGGCTTTTTGGACACAGATTCTTTTCTATACACTGATCGGTACACATCACTTTGTTTTTAGTGCTATTCCCTGGTGGTTACAGACGGTGGCAATTGTCGCCAGTGCAGGTATGGTGATTCCTGTGGCGGCAGGTACGACCAACTTCATCATGACTTTCCGTGGCGCTTGGCACAAGGTGAGAGATAGTTATTCCCTTCCTTTTTTTGTGGTAGGTATTGTTTTTTACTTTACAGGGTCTATGCAGGGTACGGCAGAAGCCTTCCGGTATACGAATCTGCTCTGGCATTTTACCGATTTTACGGTAGCGCATTCCCATATGACGATGTATGGTATCATTGCCTTTTTGCTATGGGGCGGTATCTATGCCTTGCTTCCCCGTCTTACGGGAAAGGAATCGGGACAGGCTGCTATAGGTACTCATTTTTGGCTCGCATTAATTGGTCTGATGATTTATTCGGTCTCCTTGATGTATGGAGGGACATTGCGCGGTTTGGCATGGATGGAAAATGTGCCATTCATCGATAGCGTGACCTTAATGATGCCTTATTGGCTGTGGCGAGCGATAGGCGGAACTTTAATGTGGATTTCCCATATCATATTTGCGTACAATGTGTTCCAGATGATGGCTGTGGGGAAAGAGGAGAAATCACTTGTAGATCAGGTTGTCGATTATTTGGAAAAGGAAAATATCGAAACTAATTAAAGGAGGAAGCTAAGAAATGGAAATTTTTAATAATCATAAAAAGCTATTTACAACAGCTACGGTTTTATTTCTTTTACTGACTGTTGTTATTGCTATTGTGCCGGCTTTTGATAATCAGATGAATAATGGGCCGCTACCGGATGCTCAACCGCTGAGTGAAAATGCAAGAAAAGGTAGGGATCTCTATATATCCAATGGTTGTGTAGCATGCCATAGTCAGCAGGTACGTAATGTGCATATGGATAAAGTGTGGGGCAATAGACCATCCATAGCCGCTGATTATGCATTGAGCACGCGGGTGGATACCTGGCGAAATACCGCAACATTGATGGGAACCGAACGGACAGGACCCGACCTGACGGATGTGGGAAATAGGCAGCCTAGCTTAGATTGGCATCTCCTACATTTATATAACCCGCGTCTGGTTGTTAAGGAGTCTATTATGCCGGCTTATCCTTGGCTGTTTGCATATAAAGAGGTTTTGGAAGAAGGGGATATTGCGGTAAATGTGCCTATGGCTATGCGGAGAAATAAGAGGGTGGTGGCTACCCAAGAGGCGCTATATCTTGTCGCTTACCTGCAGGAGCTGAAGCAGGCTCCATTGCCCGAGGCGACAACTACGCCATCTTTTCTCTATAAACCCGAAGAGAAATCGGGGGCTACGGAGTCAAAGGCAGATGATGGCCTGTTGGACGGTCAGGTACTGTATGCGGCCAATTGCCAATCCTGCCATCAGGCTTCGGGCGAAGGCTTGGCAGGAGCATTTCCTCCGCTGAAAAACAGTAAGATCGTGCTTAGCAAAGACCTTAAGCTTTATGTGGATATTATTATGAACGGTTATGATTCCAGACCCGAATATAGTGCGATGCCTGCGGTGGGGCATAATATGGGCTGGACTGAGAAAGAAGTAACTGCGATTATAAACTATGAACGTAACAGTTGGGGCAATAAAGCGCCCAAAGTGAGCGAAGAAGAGGTTAAAGAAGTTATGGAGTATTTAAAAACACAAATGAAGTAATGAAGAAGTTAAGAAGTATACTCATTATTGCGTTTTTCATAATGCAACAATCGGTGTGGGCCTGTCCGGTCTGTGATAGGCATCAGCCTAAGATATTAAGGGGTGTGGTACATGGATCGGGGCCAGATAGTCAATTTGATTATTGGATTATAGGTGTTGTAGCTTTGATTGTGCTGGCTACACTCTTTTTTTCGGTTAAATGGTTGATTCGGCCTATGGAAAAAGAGCGTACGCATATCAAGCGGATGATAATCAACGAAGTGGATGTTTAAAGTGTATAGCGATGGAAGCGAAGAGCAAAATATACATATTTATGGATCAGGAGGTTAACCCTCTAGCGGTAGTGACTGCACCTATTCATATTGAGATTGATACCCGAAAACTGGTTGACGGTAAGCATAGTTTGAAATTGGTCAGTAAAGATCCTTCTGGTAAGGAGGGAATACGGATTATTCCTTTTGAGGTACGTAATGGTCCTGCAATAGCAGTGGAGGGTATTCAGGAGAATGCTGTAGTCGATGGTGTAGTACCCATTATGATTAATGCCTATGGTAAGGGGGATCAGAAATCTTTTTTGATATCGGGTAGCGAGACTCCGCAGACGATTCCATTTTGGGTTTGGATTTTACTGATTTGTTTTATTGCCTGGTCGTTGTATTATCTGGTTCGCTATATGAATCTCCCCGTTGGGGAATTGTAGTGAACTTGCTGGATCAGTAGCTATTGCACATTCTGTACTAGCAATTTCATCCATTCGAAACTTACTTTTGCAGAAAATAATAGCGGAACTCCGTATTTAACTTAAAACTTTTACGCATGATGGAATTAGACAACTTTATTTTTGATCTTATCGCTAAGGAGCGGGACAGGCAATTGAAAGACCTAGAGCTTATTGCTTCTGAGAACTATGTAAGCCCACAGGTGATGCAGGTGACAGGTTCTGTATTAACTAACAAGTATGCTGAAGGATACCCTGGTAGGAGGTATTATGCAGGTTGTGAGGTGGTAGATCAGGTAGAACAGGCGGCTATAGACCGTATAAAGAAGGTATTTAAAGCCAGTTATGCCAATGTGCAACCGCATTCCGGTTCCCAGGCTAATGCAGCGGTGTTGTCGGCCTGTCTTAAACCGGGCGATAAGATACTTGGCTTTGATCTGGTGCAGGGTGGGCACCTCACACACGGAGCCTCGGTCAATTTTTCAGGCAAGCTATACAAAACCAGTTTCTACGGCGTCGATAAAGAAACTGGTTTTTTAAATTATGACCGGATCCAAGAGATTGCCTTGCAGGAACGGCCGAATCTGATTATTGCGGGGGCTACGGCTTATTCCCGTGATATCAACTATCAACGATTTAGGGTTATAGCGGATAGTGTGGGGGCATTGTTGTTGGCCGATATTGCACATCCAGCTGGGCTTATTGCTAAGGGATTGCTGTCTGATCCAATCCCGCATTGTCATGTGGTGACCAGTACAACCCATAAAACTTTACGTGGACCACGTGGAGGAATAATATTAATGGGTGCTGACTTTGAGAACCCCTTCGGGCTCCGAGATAATAAGGGGAATATACGGATGATGTCTTCACTTTTAGATGCTTCGGTTTTTCCTGGAAATCAGGGTGGCCCATTGATGCATATTATAGCAGCTAAAGCGGTTGCTTTTGGTGAGATACTTACAGCAGAATATGATAGCTATATTAAGCAGGTACAGAAGAATGCCAAAGCCTTTGAAAAAGCCCTTCGTTCCCGCAATTTTGATATGGTATCCGGTGGTACAGATAACCATTTGCTGTTAATCGATCTTTCTAGTTGGTCTATATCTGGACGGGAAGCCGAATTGGTTCTGAATAACGCAGGTATTACTTTGAATAAGAACATGATTCCATTCGATACTAAATCAGCGTTGCAAACGTCTGGCATCCGGGTTGGAACACCGGCGATTACCACACGTGGATTGCTAGAAAAGGACATGGAAACCATTGTCGATTTGATGGGGGACGCATTGCGCAGCAAGGATGATGCTAATAAGTTGCAGCGTATTAAAGAGAAGGTAAGTAATTGGATGTTGGAGTATCCTTTGTATTAACCATAGAGTTTATCCGTCCTTGCGAATGTAGTGAAGCAATCTCATTGTTAGTAGGAGATTGCTTCGCTTCATGTTATTCCGCTCGCAATGACGAGGACTATATCCGTCCTTACGCAGCAAATGAAGCAATCTTGATTTGTCAAGTCTCTATTAAATTTGTAATTTCATTTTTATGGAACGAGGTGGATGTGTATATATATTAACCAATAAGAATAACACTACTTTGTATACTGGTGTTACTTCAAATTTGCAATCAAGAATTTACGAACACCTTAATCAAAAATATAAACATTCGTTTTCTGCTAAATACAATTTGGTTAATTTGGTCTATTATAAATTCTATCCAACAATAGATGAAGCTATTGCTGAAGAGAAACGGGTAAAAGCAGGAAATAGACAGAACAAAGAAAAGCTTATCAATTTATTCAATCCACAATGGGAGGACTTGTATGGTAAAGAGGTTAAGCATTGGTAATGGAATTTATCCGTCATTGCGAATGAAATGAAGCAATCTCATTGTAACTAGGAGATTGCTTCGCTTCATGTTATTCCGCTCGCAATGACGACAGCTATATCCGTAATTACGAATGTAGTGGCGTAATCTAAATAAATCTTTTTTACTGGGCTAATCTTGCTTTCGCTAGTATATCAGCGAGGGCAATAATTCCCTCTTTTATCTGTTCTTCGGATACCGAACCATAGCCTATACGAAGTCCTTCATAACCAGTGTTTTCGTGGTAGTTGGAAGGATGTAAGATGGAAATTGATTTTTCCTTTAGTCTGTCAAATACCATAGTCCAGTTAACGGGGTATTTAGGACAGATCCAAAAGGCAAGTCCGCCTTGGGGGATATGGTAGGTAACCTGTGTAGCAAGATGTTCGTCCAACATTTTTACCATAAAGTTCTGTCTGGATTGATAATGGAGGGTAGCTTTTCGGATATGACGTTTTATCGTTCCGTCTTTTATGAGCTCTAAAACAGCTTGCTCCATAATACTATCACCTTGAATGTCTATAATACGACGTAAATCAATGATACTATCCAGCAGTTTTTGGTTTTTGGTGGCGAGATAGCCTATCCGAAGAGCCGGGGCGACTACCTTACTTAAAGTGCCTATATAGACTACGTTCTCTAGTTCCGAGAATGCCGAGATGGGTTGTAATGGGCGGTATCCAAAATGGAACTCATAGTCATAATCATCCTCTATTATGGTAAAATTATATTGATTGGAGAGGCTGACCAACTCTAATCTACGTTGCAAACTCAGGGTCACTGTTGTCGGATATTGCCGGTGCGGAGTGAGGTATATCGCCTTTATTTTTGGATTTGAAACGAGGTGTGGTAGGATGTCTTCGACGACAATTCCATCTTCATCTACAGGGATATAAATTAGATTTGCACCCGCTTTTTCAAATGTTTTCCAGGCTGAACTATAACCTGGTGATTCGACGAGCACATAATCTCCAGGACGCAAAAGGCATTGTGATACCAAATACATCGCCATTTGGCTTCCTCGGGTGATGCACAGCTGATTTTCATGTAACTGCATGTTGCGTTCCTGGTTTAACATGCTTGCGATGGCTTTTCTAAAGTCCAGATTACCATTTGTTTCTGAATATCCCATCATTTTCCAACGGGCGTTGCGTTTGAAAATCTGGCGATAGGCCCGTCCCAATTGATCTACAGGAGCAATTTTGCTATCGGGATGTCCATCATCAAAAGGGATATGTGCAGGTAGTTGTGGCTCAGTGCTAATACCGCCTTCTGATTGTAAGGATTTTGATTTGGAAGAAATCGGGAGATTATGCGAAACAAAGGTTCCTCGTCTTTCCTGACTGGTTAACCATTCTTCATTGAGTAATACCTGAATAGCTTCAATAACGGTGTTTCTGTTGACTTGTAGGCTGTTAGCAAGCGTACGGCTTCCCGGTAAGGCGGTGCCTTTGGGAAGACGGCCAGATTTGATGCTGTCGATTATTATATCTGCTATTTGCAAATAGATTGGTTTGGTAGACGATTTGTCTATTTCGATATCAAGTGTCCAAGGTCTTAACATGTCGTGTCAGATTTAAGTTTCCTACTGGTCCAAAGATACGATTGTTTGTAGATGTTTTCTATACCAGATGGATATGATGGAAGTTGTTTGTTTTGTTTAATTATTTGTTTTTGAGCCGATTGTGTTTTGTTCGTTGTTTTTGGTCTGTTGTTTTAAAGCAAAACTGGACTAGTTGGGTTGTCTAATTTAGACGGAATTTCGTGTTTCTAAAAGATGATCGTTAGATCTCTAGTCATGTAGTTTTAAATTTTTTCATCGTATGAACCCATTTGCCGTATTTCAGAAGTCCAATATTCATATCGTAAGCGCTAAAGGTAGCTATGTATATGACGAAGATGGGCGAGCTTATTTGGATATGTATGGTGGGCATGCCGTTATTTCTATAGGGCATGCGCATCCACATTATGTCAGTACTTTACGACAGCAATTGGACCGTATTGCATTCTATTCCAATGCAGTGGAGAATAAACTGCAGGATTGCTTGGCGCTAGAGTTGGGAGAGCAGTCCGGTTACCCAGATTACAGCGTGTTCTTCTCTAATTCCGGAGCTGAAGCCAATGAGAATGCGATAAAACTAGCATCATTCCATACCGGTCGGAGTAAGGTACTGGCGATGTCCAATGCCTTTCATGGACGTACCTCCGCGACAGTAGCAGCCACTGATATTGGTTCTATGCGTGCACCGATCAATGAGAATTTCAACTTTGTTTTTACGCCTTTTAATGATATTTCCAGTCTTAGAAAGCAGTTGGAAACAGAGGTGTTTTGTGCTGTTATTATCGAGGGAATACAGGGGGTTGGGGGGATACATGTGGCGGATGACGCCTTTCTGAATGACGTACGGTCGGCCTGTGATGACACGGGTACGCTGCTGATATTGGATGAGATCCAGTCTGGATACGGACGCTCAGGACGTTTTTTTAGCCATCAATATGCAGGAATAAAACCTGATTTGATTACGGTAGCAAAAGGGATTGCGAATGGATTTCCTATGGCTGCAACCTTGATATCCCCTTCGTTTAAACCTGTTTTAGGGCAATTGGGGACGACTTTTGGAGGAAATCATCTGGCTTGTGCGGCCGCTTTGGCCGTGTTGGAGGTCATGAAAGACGAGAAGTTGCTTGATAATGTGGTTGTGGTAGGGGATTTTCTTCGTGAGGAGCTGAAAAAACTAGCTGGGGTAGAGGAAGTCCGTGGTCGGGGATTGATGATCGGGGTTGAGTTTGAAAAAGATATAACAGCATTGATGGATAATCTTTTGTATCAAGAAGGGGTATTTACAGGATATGCTGGGAATTATACGTTGCGGTTGTTGCCAGCGTTGAATTTTAGCTTGGAAGAAGCACAGTTATTTCTGAAAAAACTAAAAAACGCATTAAAAAATGAAGGATAAAGAAGCCAAAATAGTAAGCATACAGAGTCTAGTGTCAACAGGATATGTGGGTAATAATATGGCTATGTTTGCTGCCCAGTTGCACGCATCTGATGTCTGTATGCTCCCTACGGTGGTACTGTCCTCGGCTACCGATAACCCCAATTACAGGGGGGATGTGATGCCTTCTACGCTCTTTTCAGAGCTGGTAATAGGTGTAGATTTGGGGTTGGATAGGGCGAGGCTTCATTATTTTATGACAGGTTATATCTCTGCTATACCCCTTATCGATATTACTGCAACATGGATTTCTTCCTGTAAGGATAATCATTGTATAGCTCATTATATCTATGATCCAGTCTTCGGTGATTTCCGTACTTCTGGACTATATCTATCCGAAGAAGCGGTTGTGCATTCCCTAAAAAAGCTGCTTCCTCTATGCGATATTATGACTCCAAACCACTTTGAAATGGAGTATATATTGAGCGGAAAATTTGAAACTCGAGAAGAATTACTCGAATTATTGACTCATTTTCCGGAGTTAAAAGACAAGAAAATCATCGTTACAGGAGCCCATTTACGGGATACGCCGGAGGGATATCTGGAGAATTTGCTCGTTATTGATGGGCATATTCAGCGGTTTATGGCGGCTCGTATACCTATAGAAGCAGTGGGAACAGGAGATCTTTTTACCGCATTGGTGACTGTAATAATGAAGAATGGACGGACGGTTTCGGAGGCAATAGACTATGCCACGGAGTTTATTTCGTCGGTTTTGAGTCAGGTAAATAGGCGTGATTCGAACGAAATAAGAGCAGAAGATCTGCTCTATGCAAAGGAGAAAATGGATGTTTTACAAATTTATAAAGGAGGTAAAGAAGATGAAAATTCATAAGGAAGGAAGAGGTTCTATAGGACTCGCGGTAGGTGTTTATGTGTTGTTAAATCTGTTGTCATTTTATTTTTTTTACGGGATTTCGCCTCTTATCAGTTGGTCGATTTTACTGTTGAGCACGGTCCCATTCGGTCTTGTTATTTACTTTTTTAGAATACCTTTTCGACATCATGCGCATAGTGACGATTGGGTAATTGCTCCTTGTGATGGCAAGGTCGTGGCTATCGAAGAGGTGGAGTGTGACGAATATTTTGAGGGTAGAAGGATTCAGGTTTCTATATTTATGAGTGTGCTAAATGTGCATGTCAACCGGTACCCTATTGGTGGAAAAGTAATCTATAGAAAGTACCATCCGGGTAAATATCTTTTTGCATGGCACCCCAAATCGTCTACCGAAAATGAACGTTATACGACAGTTCTGCAACATAGAAACGGGCAGCTTATTTTGGCAAAACAGATTGCTGGAGCTTTGGCAAAACGTATCGTAAATTACAGCGAAGAGGGGACGGAAGTAAGGCAAAGTGAGGAGCTGGGATTTATCAAGTTTGGGTCTCGTATGGATGTGCTTTTGCCGTTGGGTACGGAGGTGCTGGTGAAGCTGGGAGATAGACCTAAAGGGGGAGTGACACCTATCGCGAAGTGGTGAATTTAATGTTAATCTTTTTGTTTATATTTTTGGTTTTAAATGTCTGATTAAGTTGTTTTTGTGATTTTTAATATTGTTTTGTTAACAAATTTTCAATGCGTTTAAGGTGTTTTAAGCTATTTATGCGTTGTTTTTCTTACTAAGTCTTGTTTTTTATATCAAGTTTTAGTTTTTCTTAAATATGTTAATTAATTCTATATTAAAGAGTAGTAGTTGGTAATTGCGAAATTCGTAATTGTATTTTAAGCTTGTTTTGAGATCTGCTTTTAGAGAAATGGCTTAAGGTGAGTGCTTACTCTCTTTTGTGATTTTTGAACCGAATTCCAGGTTACAAGATGGGGCTTGATTGGCAGGAAATAGAGTTAATTTTAATGCTTTTTTTTGACTTTTACTGAGAGGTTATTGGAGGGGGATACGATAGGTTTTAGTTGTATGTGCTACGTTCAGTTCGATACTTGAAATCGGTCCTGCACTTCGGGCGCAAGCTCGGTTTGTAAATAGACGATGTCGTCATTGCGAGGTACGAAGCAATCTGCAAATCCTGTAGGGACTGCTTCATGTTATTCGCAGTGACGAGAGCGTTTACTTTTCGAAAACGCTCATTCGGATTTTTAGAAATAGGGATGGATTGTCGGGCGTTGGTTTCTCAAAAATGAAGTCTAGAAAGTAGAGGGCGAAAATAGGAGGCCAAGTGAGAAACTGGTAAAAAGAAAAAGGTTTTCAAACGGGGAGAATGAAAACCTTTTGTAACCAATTATAAACCTAAATTATGATACCACAAAGGTAGTGTATGTTTTACACTTGTGCAAGTCTTTTTTAATTTTTTTTAATAATGTGTTTTCTGGGGTTTATTTAAAATCTCTGGATGGGAACAGTTCACCTTGGACTCCATTTGTGTTTGTTCTGTCCGGAGCTGTTTTTCCGTTGGTCGAAGTTGATTTCTGTATGGAGCCTATATCTCGGCTTCGGGTTTTGATTGCCAATAGATGATTCATGTTATGGCAGGATTCGACGACGACATGGATGACCTCTCCTTCGATCTGAAGCTTGCCGGTGACGAGTAGCAGTTGAGATTGTAAGATGACCTTACGGTAGGTTTCAAAAGTCTTGGCCCATACCACAAGATTTGAAAATCCGGTTTCGTCCTCGATGGTTATGAAGAGAACACCTTTGGAGGTGCCCGGTCGTTGGCGAACCGTAATCAGTCCGCAGACTTTTATCCACATACCGTCACGCATGGTGCTGAGTTTGGCGGAGGGGGTGACATGGAGGGTGTCCAGATTTTTCCGGGCAAAGCTTACCGGGTGTGCCTTGAGTGAAAGTGTGGTGCTTGCATAGTCGGCCATGACATGTTCCATCGGCGACAAGGTAGGTAGTGCTACTTCGGTTTCGAAAGTACTGTTCGAAGGCTGTCCCGTAAAGGCTCCCGTCGGATGGTCTGCTAAAGCCGCAACTTCCCAAAGTGCCTGCCTTCGGTCTAGCCCTATGGAACGAAAGGCATCTGCATCACTCAGTTTTTCCAGTGCGCTTAAGGGGACGCCAGCTTCGAACACCGTGTTGACCGATTTATAAGCCTTCTGGCGGCCTTTTGTTAAAAGGTGAGCATCTGCTTCATCCAATCCTTTTACTTGCCTTAAACCGAGTCTTAATGCGTAATACGACCCCGTTAACTCTTCTAGTGTGTTGTTCCATTCCGAATGGTTGATATCTACAGGTCTAACCTGTACCCCATGCTTACGTGCATCGATGATAATCTGTGCCGGAGAGTAGAAGCCCATGGGTTGACTGTTGAGCAAAGCGGCTGCGAATACGTCGGGGTAATAACATTTGATGTATGAGGAGACGTAGACGAGCAGCGCGAAGCTGGCGGCATGACTTTCAGGGAAGCCATAACTTCCGAAACCTTCCAGTTGTCGGAAGACGCGTCTGGCAAATTCTTCTTTGTAGCCGTTGTTGACCATTCCCTCTACGAGCATGCGTTCGTACTCGGCTACTTTTCCTTTGGACTTGAATGTTGCCATGCTCCGACGGAGACCATCGGCCTGTGCAGGTGTAAAGCCTGCGGCGACGATTGCGATTTCCATTGCTTGCTCCTGAAACAAAGGGACACCTAAGGTTCGTTTCAGAATAGCTTCTAGTTCGGGCGAAGGATAGTCTTCGGCTTCTTCTTTATTTCTTCTTCTCAGGTAGGGGTGCACCATGTCTCCTTGGATCGGTCCCGGGCGTACAATGGCGACTTCGATAACTAGGTCGTAGAATTCCTTTGGTTTCAGTCGGGGCAACATGGACATCTGGGCGCGGCTTTCAATCTGGAATACGCCCAGTGTATCGGCATGGCTAATCATTTCATATACATTTTTATCCTCTTGAGGTACATTAGCTAGGGTCATCTCTTTCCCGTAATGCTGTTTGATTAAATCGAATCCTTTACGGATGCAGGTGAGCATGCCCAAGGCGAGTACATCTACTTTGAGGAAACCTAGAGCTTCGATGTCATCCTTGTTCCACTCGATGTTGGTACGGTCTTCCATTCGTGCATTCAAGATGGGGCACAGTTCGGCCAGGTTGTTTTGGGTGATTACAAAACCGCCTGTGTGCTGGCCGAGTTGTCGCGGAAAGCCGATGTAGGTTTCGGTCAGTTCCAGTACCTTCCGCAGGAACGGGTCTTGTGCACTGAACCCCTGTGAGGTTTGTTCCTGTCCGTTGAGCCATTCTTCGGTCAGTTCGTACTTTGATTTGGCCAAGTGATCTACTGCGTCCACAGAGAGCCCCATAGCTTTGCCGACATCCCGTATGGCTCCCTTCCAATGTACTTGCGTTACTGTGGCAACAATGCCCGAGCGGTGGCGTCCGTATTTGTTGTAGACGTACTGCATGACTTCTTCCCGACGTTCGTGTTCAAAATCGACGTCAATATCAGGCGGTTCGTCTCGTGCGTCTGACATAAATCGGGCAAATAGCAGATTTATTTCTGTCGGATTTACCGAAGTGATACCTAGGCAGTAGCATACGGTCGAGTTGGCTGCGGATCCGCGTCCTTGGCAGAGTATTTCCCGTTCACGGGCAAAACGTACCAGGTCATATACGGTCAGGAAGTACGAGGCATAATTCTTTCGGGCTATGAATTCGAGTTCCATCTGTATGGTCGCTTTTATCTTTTCGGGTATATCTCCGTCAAATTGCCGGTCGGCACCTTTCCAGGTTTGATACTCCAGCTCTTCCTGTGGTGTTCTTCCTTCGGTGGTAATTTCTTGGGGGTAGACGTATTTCAGTTCATCCAATGAAAATCGGCAGGCTTTGGCAATTTGTAGTGCATTATGGATGGCCTGTGGGTAGTTGCGAAACAGGCGGTGCATTTCGTCTATCGGTTTGAGGTAGCGTTCGGCATGGGCATGTAAGCGGTAGCCTGCCGTATGGATAGTGCATTTCTCCCTGACACAGGTCAGTACGTCTTGTAGTTCACGGCGCTCAGGATTGTGGTAGTGTACATCATTGAGGGCCACGATGGGGATTCCAAGTTCTTGTGATAGCTGGTTCAGTCGAAATAATTTTTTGTGGTCGTCCCCATTGTACAGAAAAGATGCGCCCAGGTATAAATTGTCATGAAGTTGTTGTTGGTACTGCTTTAGCACTACACGGAAGTCCGGGGCAAAGTCGAAGTTTTCATGGAGCGTTTTTGGTGGTAGGATGACAAATTTTATGCCTGTAGCATAGCGAAACACATCTGCGCTATAGAGGTGGCACTCTCCTTTTTCAGCACGAAGGTTGCCTGTTGTGAGCAACGAAGAGAGCTTGCTGTAAGCTTTTATGTCGGTGGGGTAGGTTAGCAAGCTAGGGCCGTCGAGTAGGTCTAGCCGACAGGCCGGGATAAAATGGATGGCCTTCCCCCGTGCTGCCCGATGGGCGCGTACGATTCCGGCAAGGGTGTTGCGGTCGGTTATTGCAATAGCTTTGTAACCGAGCTGTACCGCTTGCTCGACCATTTCTTCGGGGTGTGAACCTCCCCGTAAAAAAGAGAAGTTGCTGGTGGTTTGTAATTCTGCGTATTCCATGTTCTATGTAAAATAACCATGAAGGAACCATTTGGGGTGGCCCTGTCCGTAATATCCGGAGCGAAACAACCAATATCTCGCTCCTTTTTCATCTTCCACACGATAGTAATCCCTCGGTTGTTCGCTGCTGATCCACCATTCCTGTTCGATGCGTTCAGGACCATCTGCTTTGACGAGCTTGTACACTTTCTTGCGGTGCCTAAAAAGTGCCGGGGGATAATCGGGTAGGGGCACCATGACCTCTATGGGTTCGGGCTGTGTCAGTAGGTGTAGGGGGCGCAGTGTATAGTTGGGCCAGCTCGATTGAGGCTGCATGTCCAAAGAAACGGTGGGTTCTATGGCTCGTTCGGGCCAATGGTGGGCCGACGGTAAAAAACGATGGATGCTCTGCGGGCCTAATTTGGCTGCAATGTTGTCCAGTAGTTCCGCGATTTCCGGCTGACCACCTTTAGTTAGCCAAAGGCCTTCCTGTGGAAGAACGCTGTTTTCTACCAAAGTGGCTTCCAAAACAAATAACTCAATACCTAAAGCAGGCTCGATGTTGGGTATCTTGAGGTCAAATAATTTGAAAAGATGCGAAGGGCTACAGGAAGCTCTTCCTGTGCCTATGTGGATGGATTGTAGGTTACCATCGATGCGATATCCTCTGAATACGGCTTGACGCAGTCCCTTCTCTTCTTTTCTTAATCTATCACACAAGGTGTTTAAGAGTCGTTCTAAGGCTATCTGGATGCCTGTGTTGGTCGATATAGGTTCTAAGCAAGATAGCCGCTCTTGATAGATCGGTATGGGCTCTATGGAAGTGATGTGTTCTTGCTGTGTCCCTAGGGCCTGTTCTAGCCGGGTGATGAGTTCATCTCCAAAACGTCGTCTTAATGTGCTTTTGGGGATGTGCATAAACTCTTCAATATAACGAAAGCCCAGTTTGTGTAGGCGCTGTTGTATCTGTTGGGAAATCCGGAGTGCTGATGGGGGTAGTCCGGATAGGGCTTGCGCTTGTTGTGCTGCAGGGACGATGCTGAGTCGTTGGGTATGACGGGCAACTGCCCAAGCTGTGCCTATGGTGTCGGCAATTGCTGCTTGTGCCTGGTAGCCCCCTTGGTCGAGCCTATCGATAATGTTGTTGCCGTATTTTTCTTCACCTCCCCAGAGGTGTGCACAGCCCGATATGTCAAGGACGATGCCATCGGGAGTTTGTAAGTCTACGATGGGAGCAAAACGGATGCACCATTCGCCGAGTGCTTTTAGTGTCTGGCTAAGCAGAATATAATCATAGGTCGATGATTCCAGTTGAGGTAATATAGCCTGGGCATCGGCGAATACCATACCACAGGATAAGCCTTCTTGTAGCGCAGGTCTATTTGCTGCTTGTATTTTTATACGGCCGTTTTGGGCAAGAGTGAGCACAAAAGGGGCTTTCCTGCGTTCGGGCTGTTCCTTTTCTGCTCTATCGGTTCCGAAGAAGGGTAACCAGATGCACATATAACGCTTAGGCATATTGTTCGTTGTTTTGTAGTCCCATTGCTGGGTGTGCTTCATTAGGTAGATGTACCAGTCGATTGTTTTGCCAGCATACCTGCCATTTTCCAGGTCTGCCGTTGCGGACTTTCTCTAGAGAAATCTCCCAAGTGGGATAACCTACTCCAGGGAGGCCGTCTGGAACATTGCTGGCGATGGCGCGGATTTTCCATCGGGTCACACAGGCCAAGGTGTTTTCATGTCGAGGGCGCCTCCGATGTAAGAAGCCGGTAACATTGCTTTTCTCTACAGCGAGCTGTAAGCGTTGGGACTCGGAAAAACTGACTTCTTCCATTTCTGCGACTACGGCTGCCAGTGCGGTGCATTTGAGGGCCTGCTCCATGACCCATAGGGCATCTTTGTCCTGTGCGACATCCACAAAGATGACTTTGTGTGGTGCTAACCCGAAATGCGATAGGCCAAGGGGGGATAAGCTGCGTTTGGTACTGATCCAGAGACAAAAATTGCCTGCATGCATAAGTTTGGCAACTAAACTGGCAATAAAACCATTGGTAGCGGTGGCGTGGACTGCAGTGGGACTGATGAACTCATGGACTGCGGCGGTGGGGAATACTTCGAAAGGAAAAGCGGATTCTATCTCGGCCAAACCAAAATCAATCCGGCTTAATAATCCCGTATTGGGTTTGAAGCCTTCTAATTTTAAAATCTTTTCCTGAAGTTGTCTTATCACCTCTTGTTTTGCTGTCCCCTCCATACGCTGTGCTCTTTGTTTTTAGTTCATTCTTGTATTTACCGCATTGTTTACTTATTTTTGTTATTAATAGTAACAATTTAATGTTATCTATAATAACAAATGAAGTCGGTAAATCAAAAAATATTTTTTGCTTCCAATATTAAATTCCTGCGTACACGCCAGGGATTGAGTCAGGAAACAGCTGCGGAGAAATTAGGGTTAACAAGGGCGAAATTAGCTTCTATTGAGGCTGGAAATACGAAAGCGCCTCAACCTGAGGATTATCTTAATTTCTCTAATTTTTTTTCTGTAAGCATCGATACCTTGCTCAAGGTTAATCTTCCGCTATTGGGTGAATTGAAACTGAGAGAGCTGGAATCGGGTAATGATGTTTTTATAAAAGGAGGGAATCTTCGGATATTGGCTATTAGTGTAGATAAAAGTAATAATGAGCATGTGGAGTATGTGCCGATCAAGGCCAAAGCAGGGTATGCGGCGAGTTATGCTGATCCTGAATTTATAGCTTCACTGCCAAAGTATTCACTGCCGCATCTACAGGGAGGGACTTTCCGTATTTTCCCTATTGTCGGTGATTCGATGCTGCCGATTCCAGATGGGAGTGATATTACGGGGAGCTATGTAGAAGATTGGACGGCTCTTTCTGCTGGTACGCCTTGCATTGTGATTCTCAAGGGACAACAGGATGTTGTATTCAAATTGGTCACCTGGCTTCCAGAGGGACAGTTTCTATTGTCGTCACTTAATTCTACTTATAGCCCTTATACAGTGCCTGCGGAAGAGGTGCTGGAGATATGGAAGTTCCATGCGTATAGTACGCGTGTTTTTCCGGATGAACAGTCGGATTTATCCATGGTCATGGCGGCTATAAAAGATTTGGAACGGCATGTTACGACTTGTATATCACCTCCACCTCAGGATTGATAGCTTGAATAGTACGGATAAAACCGGCTTTGTCTTTTGGGGATATCAGAACGGAATCGAAGCTGTTGTAAAATAGTTCCAACCGATCTAGGGATGCGGCAGGTGAGCTAATCATATTGTTGGTCTCTACAATCTTTCGGATGCTGTCTATGGCAAGATCTTTTTTATAAAATATTCCACTTCTGATTTTTAATGTGTTTTCTTCGATAGTATAGCGGGTGTTGAGTAGGCTAGGAAGGCATATTGCGGAGGTCAGTAATAAAAGGATTATAGCTTCCCATACATGCGTGTGGTGGTATAACATAATAGCAGGTGCAAGTAAAATAGCAACTAGAAGTAAGATTAGCAGTCCTTTGCTGATTTTTGATTTAAAGACCATGTTTTTTATTGTTTTGGCTATATTGTTAACCGTCTTGCTAAGATACAATATGTTTTGTGTTCTTAATCCTGTCGAAAAAAAATAAACCTTTCCTCCAAACAAATGTAGCTCTTAACTGTTTTTTTATTGAAATTTTAAAATGACATGATTATGAGTCTAAAAAAAGTATTGTCAATGTTCTTAGTGGCTGGGGTTGTCACTTTTGGAACAATTTCTTGTAAATCCAAGATATCGGATGCGGATTTAAAAACGAAGGTAGAAACGGCAGTTAGTGCAAGCCCGGCAGTATTGGTGGATGTCAAGGATGGGGTAGTTACCTTGACTGGTACGGTCGGTTCGGAAGATGAGCGTATGGCTTTAGAGAGTTCAGCTAAAGCAGCGGATACTAAAGGGGTGAAATCTGTGGTCAATAATATTACGGTAAAGGCTCCTATAGAAATCAATACCAATGATGCGGATCTGACGGCTAAAATTGTGGACGCAACAAAAGATTTTCCAACGGTAAAAGCTACCGTAGTAGGTGGTGTGATTACGGTCACAGGCACATTAGAGCAGGCGCGGGTTATGGTGCTGAAGCAATCGTTGGATGCCCTGAATCCCAAGAAAGTGGATATGTCGGCGTTAGTTGTTAAATAGAGGTTTTAAAAAAAAGAAAATATGTCTTTATTAAATAAATATAAAGTTTTGATTGATACCGCTAATGCTTCTGGTATCAGTGATCTGCAGATGGCAGAGCAGGATGGAGTTTTACAAATAAGAGGCACAGCTCCGAATGCTGATGTTAAGAATAAATTATGGGACATCTATAATCAGATAGACCCTAATTTTTTGTCCGGCGATGTGGTGATGAATGTAGATGTGTCTACTGCGGTAGCAGGTACACAGGCTCGTGTCATTACCGAGAATTCAAACCTTAATGTACGCAAGGGACCAGGGACAGATCAACCTATCGTTGGAAAGGCTGCTAAAAACGAAATCATCACGTTAATCAGTAGAGCTAATAGCCAATGGTGGTTGGTACGGACAAAAGATGGGGAAGAGGGGTACTGCTACGCGCAATATCTAGAGCCCATCGGCTAATTTTTAGTTTTAAAGAAAAAGATTTACTGTTTTTAATTTTGCAAAAGCCCTGCGCTATATATAGTGTGGGGCTTCGCTGTTTTTCTGAAAGTGCTTGTTTATTAAAAGTTGTTTTTGTTGTATTTTTTAAGAATAAAATTATATATATCCATTCTCTGTGTGATAGTTTGTTTTTTGGAGTAGATCAGAATTTATTGTATTTTTTTCTTGTTTATTGCGTTTTATTTTAATTAAATCCTGACTTTCTTTTGAAAATTTTAATTATTCGCTGAATTTTATTGATTTTATATTATGTTATTGGGATTTTTTTGAATGTTTTTCAATTTTGTCAACACAAATAGCGCAAGGCATTTTTAGAAATAAATTATGATTTATACTCGTAGGAGTAGCAAGAAAAATTACCATCAATAAACTTGAAAATTTAAAAAAATGTGTGGAATTATCGGAGCATTCATGCTCAAGGAAACCGAATCGTTGCTAAGACCTAAAGTTTTAGAAATGGCCAAAAGAATACGTCATAGAGGTCCCGATTGGTCAGGTGTGTTTAGCTCTCCAAGAGCGTTTTTAGCACATGAAAGATTGAGCATCATTGATCCAGAAACAGGCAATCAGCCTCTCCACAGCTCAGACGGAACGGTGACTGTGGTGGTGAACGGCGAGATCTATAATTATAATGAATTAAAAAATCTTACCCCAGATTATGAGTATCAGACAGCTTCTGATTCGGAGGTTATTTTGGCTCTTTACCTAACCTACGGTATTTCTTTTATTGAAAAATTAAACGGAATTTTTTCTTTTGCCCTCTATGACCACACAAAAGATAGTTTCCTGATTGCAAGAGATCATGTCGGGATTATCCCATTGTATTACGGGACAGATTCCATAGGGCAGCTGTTTGTCGCATCCGAACTAAAGGCCCTTGAAGGGTTTTGCACACAGATCGAACAATTTCCTCCAGGGCATTATTTAGACAGTACTGTCGGAGTAAGACCCATCTGCTGGTACCATAGACCGTGGCAAGAACATCCTGTTTGCACAACTGCGGTAGCCGATATCCAGCGTGCACTTGAAGCAGCTGTTAACCGACAGCTAATGTCCGATGTGCCTTTTGGTGTTTTATTGTCGGGAGGTCTGGATTCTTCAGTCATTGCCTCTATTGCAAAAAAGATGCTCGAGCAGCGTGATCAAATATCGTATAACCGCAGCAAGACGGTGCTACATTCTTTCGCTGTGGGGCTGAAAGGTTCGCCAGACTTACAGGCAGCACGTAAAGCAGCAGAGTTTATAGGTACCTATCATCATGAAGTCCACTTTACAGTGCAAGAGGGCCTAGATGCACTGCGCGATGTTATCTATCATTTAGAGACATACGATGTCACGACAGTAAGAGCCTCTACACCGATGTATCTTTTGGCCAGAGCGATCAAGTCCCGGGGTATAAAAATGGTGCTTTCAGGCGAAGGTGCTGATGAACTCTTCGGAGGCTACCTATATTTTCATAAAGCACCGAATGCACAGGCATTTCACGAAGAGACGGTTCGTAAGCTGAGTAAACTATACCAGTATGACTGCCTGCGTGCCAACAAAGCACTTTGCGCTTGGGGGGTAGAGGGGCGTGTACCGTTTCTTGATAAAGAATTTATGGATGTAGCGATGGGGCTTGATCCAGAAGAGAAGTTAATAAAGGACGGTAGGATTGAGAAGTGGGTACTTCGCCAAGCTTTTGAAAGCTATCTCCCGCACAGCATATTATGGAGACAGAAAGAACAGTTTTCAGATGGGGTGGGTTACAGTTGGATTGATACATTAAAAGAAGTTGCAGAAAGAGAAGTGTCTGATGTCAATTTCAGTCATGCCGCAATTACCTTTCCAATTCAGACCCCTAAGACTAAAGAAGAATATTATTACCGAAGTATTTTTGAAAGCTATTATCCATCTTCGGAGGCAGCGCTTACAGTACCTTCGGTCAAGTCTGTCGCATGTAGTACGCCCGAAGCTTTAGCTTGGGATGCTTCCTTTCAGGATCAGAACGATCCTTCAGGCCGAGCGGTAGCAAATGTGCATCAGCAGTCGTATTAAAAATTAATCAATATCAATTGAGGCTTAATAATTTGAGTTTAATGGAGCGTAATATTTAGATCAATTTCCCCCAGGGTAGTTGTTGTACAATAGCAAGCGGAATCTGGGAGAATCCAAGCAATGAGTTATTGTCAAGCTTATTATATAAGAGTTTGATGTCTTTTTCTGATGCCACATGCAAGACAAGTAATTTATCCGCTTCTATATTAATAATCTGCGTATTATGAGATCTTAAAATATCTAATGTTTTAAAACTTTCTGAATCAAATTTCATCTGATAGGTAGCCACTTGGAGTACAGCCCCAAACGATACACTTACATCTAGAATACCGTCGATAGCCTGTATTTGATTAATGAAGGTATCGACATAAAGACCTTCGATTTCGATTTCAATAGTGATCAGATTCACATCCTTGACATCGGTTAAGGACTTGGAGATCGTGCACACCTTGTATCCTTTCTGTGAGATGTGTTTAAGCAGTTGTGCTGTTGTTTCGTCGCTCGAGTTGCAACTGATACTGAATAATTTGCTTGTCATATTACTTTTTTTAAATAAAAAAGCCCCCCGGTTTTAATGGGAGGCTTGTGTAGTATATTGTTTAAAAAATATTAAATAATAATTGCTCCTCCCATTTTAATTAAAATGACGACACAGACAGCGACCACAACGACGTTGAGTGAGGAAAAAATTATATTTAACGCTTGTCTGTTCATTATCATATACTAATAACCAAATATATCGGTAAGACTTAACTTAGTGAGCTTTCCGATGCGGCTAAGCTGCTCATCGCTTACGTTTTTTTCAGAAGCTACGATACAGTACGTGTATGGCTTATTTGCTAAACCAGCTGCATGTATGGCTTCAATATCCGCAAACTGCATGGTTTTTACATTTTCATACCAGCTTTTACGACGGTCGTGCTCCATACCTTTCTTTAAGTTCTGTAAATAGCTGAATACAATACCATCTTTACGGATACGCTGTGTCTCAATGTCGCTTAAAAAACTTCTTTTTGCGGTTTCGAATGCTTTTTCTGAACGCGGCATAGTATTCAACAGATCGTTCATGCCGTTTACTGCATCAAATATTTTATCCGATTGTGTACCGATAAAAGCCGAAGCTTGAAAAGGATCTTCTTTTTTCGAAGGAGTGCTGTACCTAGCGTACGTAGTATAGGCTAATCCTTTAGCCTCACGAAGGTTTTGAAAGACCACAGAACCCATACCGCCACCAAAATAACTATTAAACAAAGCAACACCTGCTTCCTTATCGGCTTGGTAATCTTCACCCTTACGGTACCAGCTGATATCCGCCTGCACCATTTCGTAATTCGCAAACAATACCGTGTTTTCCGATTGTTCTAAACGCGTATAGCTGCTTTTTGGAGGCATAGCAGCAAATGTTTTTGGTGATTTATAATATTTCGTTAAGGTAGTATTATAGTTCTTTAACTCAAGAGGGCTGTACGCTACGATCTTATGTTGATAATCCATCATACCGTGTAAGAGAGCTACTAATTCTTCACCTTTGATTGCCATTATGGCATCGCTTGACAACTGATCATTAAAAGGATTTTTCGACCCGTAAGTAGCGTAACTCATTAGACCCTGCATAATGTTGCGCTTATTGGTCTTATTATTTTGTCGCTGCTGCATGACGTCGTTTTTAAGATTTGCCAAAGCAGCTTCATCCACTTTACAGTTTTTCAGTAGATCAGACAATAAAAGCATTGCCTCTCCGTAATTTTCCTGTAATCCCGTTAACGTTATCCGTGTCTCATCGGTTCCGATATTGATACTATAATCACAAGCTAACTTATAAAAAGCTTCCTGGACCTGTGCCGCTGTCATCTTATCCGTACCCAGGTAAGAAAGATAATTACCTGCTAAAGGCAATAACTTTTGATTCCAGCTTCCCATATCAAAAAGAAAGGTCTGGCGGAATAACTGATTGTCTTTGTTCTGTATGTATAGTACTTCCGTTTGTCCTGATTTGCTGTGTTCAATATCACGTTTGTAATCCAACCACTCCGGTGAAACAGGTAGGGAAGGCATGGCCGCGATCTCCGCAAGGTACGTAGATTGTTTATCAGCATTCGTCTTTACAGGTGTGATCGGTGGTTTTTCCACTTTTGCAATAGCGTCCGGCTGGCCTTGTTTCTTGTTCACGACAATGTAATTGTCCTGAAAGAAATCATTCGCAAACTTAACAATCTCCGCTTTCGTAACTTTAGATAGGATATCTAGGTATGTTACCTGCTGGTCCCATCCTGCGCTCTTGGTACGGATAAAATCGGTTACCAGATTTTCGGTACGCTCTTTATTACTATCCAAGCCTTGGAGATAAGCAAATGTTGCATTAGCGCGGATAGCATTGATCAAATCCTCGTCAAACTCACCCCTTTTTAATAACGCCAGTTGCTCCAGTAGCAATGCGCGTACTTCCTCTAGCGTCTGTCCTTGTTTCGGATAGCCATAGAGCATAAAGAAACCATAATCCTTTTGCTGGTTTATGTTCGTCCCTGCCGCCAACACCCGTTGTTTCTGCGTTAGATTCAAGTCGATTAAGCCCGCTTTACCGTTAGACAGAATTGCACCGACCACATCAGCTAACAAAGCTTCGCGGCTGTCGCTTTTACCAACACGGTAGCCCATCATCATATACTGCGCACGAGGACCGGATACTTCTAAAGTTTGGGATTTTTGTATAGGCTGCTCTTTTACGTCGCTATCGGCAACTGCAGTTCCGGCACGAAAGTTTCCGAAATTTGCATCTACCTTCTTAATAATCTCATCAGAGTTAAAATCACCTGCTAATACAATAGCCATATTATTGGCTACATAATACTGATCATAAAAAGAACGGATTACTTTTAGAGAAGGGTTCTTCAGATGTTCCACGGTACCTAATGTCGTTTGCTGTCCGTAATTGGTTTTCGGAAATAAAGCCTGCAGCAAAGCTTCAGAGGCACGGTTGCCATCGTTGTCCAGACTCATGTTTTTTTCCTCGTACACGGTCTCCAGTTCGGTATGGAAGAGCCTAAATACAGGATAACGAAAACGCTCGGCTTGGATCAATAAGAACTTATCGATCGAGCTCGAGGGAATGTCCTCTTTATAGATGGTCTCGTTAAACCAGGTATGTGCGTTGGTATTCTGCGAACCAATATTAGACATCAATTTGTCGTACTCGTTGGCGATGGAATAGGTAGAAGCTTCTCCCGACAGACGGTCTATTTCTTGATAGATGGACTTCCGCTTAGTAACATCCGTTTCCTTCGTATACGTTTCGTAAAGATCTTCTATTTGATCAAGTAGTACCTTCTCTTTATTCCAGTCTGACGTGCCAAATTTGCTCGTTCCCTTAAAAAGAAGGTGCTCCAGATAGTGTGCTAAACCAGTATGTGTTGATGGATCATTATTGCTTCCGGCACGTACCGCAATTTGTGCAGTAATGCGCGGCTCGTTTTTGTTTTCCGTCAGGATAACCGTCATTCCATTCTTAAGGGTGTAAAAACGGCTATTCATCGGGTCATTGCTTACGTAACGATAGCTATAACCACCTGATTGGCCTTCTTTCCAGCTATGCTTCTCTTGCGCCTGTACCGAAGATACTACACTAAGCCCGATGAAAAGCGTGAGCATCCGCAGGATAATCGTTTGTTTTATCATGTTATGTGACTAAAATTTATAGTGTAAACTAATGTGATTTATTTTATGGATACAATGAATGTTTTTTTTGTGCGATAAAGCAAAAATGACAGTGATTAAATAAACCTTTTTTTTATATCGTTCTTAATTAACAGATTAAGTAAACTTCCATATTTTGTAGAGCAAGTACAATACGGAGTCTGGTTTTCAATATTTTTTTTATTTTTTTAGTTATATGACAATATATTTTTTGGTGGTCTGGCGAATGTGGCGTGCAAATACTATAAAGCTATCTAAATAAGAAACCCATCTTATATTCATTAACAATTCGTTGAAACATAATGATAAGGATTTAAGTGAATTGTCTCTTTTGAATCAAATACCATTTTTTAATAAAAAGGAATAGCATCCGCACACCTACGAAGAGTTGATAAGAATTAGTCCGGAGATCAAAGTCAACGAAAATAAATAAACATTTGTCTTGGTAAAGTATTCTCAATATCATTAAAAGCAAAAACCATTACTCACTGTATTGCAATCGTATCGTAAGGACTATTTTTGTGTTGAACCTGTTCGTCTTATCGTCGGTATTCTGTTGTAGCCCTTTGTGAAGAGGCGGCAGATCTGGGAGGAGTTCGTCTAGTTTTTTAACAAAAAGTTGCTTTAAGGACGCTAATGTTGGTTTACTCTTTCTGTATTAAAAAAATACAATAATTATTTAATATTCTTAATTTCTATCTTTGCAGAAAGATAGATTATCTGTGTTTTTTAGTAATGACTCTTATACTTTTAAAAGTAAGCATTTATGAATAGATTAGAATATTTGAAGCGTTTTATTGGTAGAGAATTTAAGAGATCGCCTTCACCTTTCATGCGGTGGCTGAATCCGATAATTCTGATAGCAGAAGAGGGGCATTTAGAATTTAAGTACACAATAAGATCGGAATGGTTAAATCCGATAGGTTATCTGCATGGAGGAGTTACTGCAGCTATAATAGATGATATATTAGGTGCTACAATGTTTTCATTTAATGATGATACTTTTTATATTACGATCAATAATAGCATAGATTACTTCTCTATTGCTAAAGGTGGGGATGATATTGTTGCAGAGACAAAAATAATAAAAAGGGGAAAACAATTTGTGAATGCGCAGTGCGAGATCTGGAATGACAGCAAAACGCGATTAATAGCTAGAGGTACGTCTAATCTCTTTAAGACCTCATCAGAAATTTAACACATGGCAATAACGTTCCGTTGATAGTAATGTTAATCAATATGAAGGGGCGTTTTTCATCTGTTTTTTTATAACTTTGCTATTGACCTATTCAATGGCTAATTACAATCGATATACCGATCAAGATTTAGTCACCTTGCTAAAGCAAGGTGACCAATATGCCTACACCGAAATTTATAGTCGTTATATTAAGCTTTTGTATACGTTTGCATTAAAGCGTCTGCCTAACGAACAAGAGGTAGAAGATATTTTGCACGAAATCTTTATGTCACTTTGGAATAAGAGAGCTGAACTCGATGAAAGTCAACCCATAGCCCCTTACTTATACAATGCGATAAGATATCAAGTGCTAAATATATTTTCAAGAAAAAAAATCACGGATCGGTATCTGGATTCTTTTAATCAATTTCTTCTGAACGAATATCAGGTAGACGAAACGGATCACCTTATACGGCATAATGAGCTTGCAGCATTGATTGAAAACGAAATTGAAGCTTTACCGAAAAAAATGCGAGAAGTTTTTAATCTGAGTAGGAAGGTCGGATATTCGAGAAAGCAAATTGCAGAAGAGCTGGGTATTTCCGAAGAAACGGTGAAAAGTCATATGCATCACGCATTAAAGATTCTTAAACGGAAACTAGGAACATTTATACTTCTTTTCTGCTTGTAATTATTCTAGTAAACCTTTAGAGGTGTTCTTATTAACTTCTTAAAAATTTCTTAATTTTTTTTTAACCCTTATTAGGGTGCAGATTTATATTGGTGTATAAAACTTGAAGAAATGATAAACCAAGATGAGTTTACCGAACTTTTGGCAAAGTATCGTGAGGGACAATGCACAGAGCAAGAAAAAGCACTGTTAGAAAGTTGGATAACTTTTGGTGCTTTCGACGGACCGGTTTATGATGACGAAAAACTTAAGGAAAAAATACAGAGAATTAGTGTCAGGCTACCAATAAAAGAAAGGAGGCGTAGCAATTATACAAATCTACAACGAACAATCTATATCGCAGCTTCGCTAGCGGCAATCTTGCTAGCTGTCTGGTTTTTTCATATAAATAAAAATGAAGCCATCCAAGACAGGATCAAAAAGGAAGATGTGCTTGCCTATATCGAACCCGGTAAGGATCATGCATATATTACATTGGCAAATGGGCAGATTATAAATTTGGAAGCTGCTACTAATGGGGTTTTGTTTGATAAAACAGGGGTGAAGATTAATAAATTGTCCTCAGGTGAAATAGTTTATGAGGTAAACAACGATCAGAACGCGAATCTAAACGCTATGAATACGATCGAAACACCACGTGGAGGCCAGTATAGAATCATTTTACCTGATGGAACAAAAGTCTGGATGAATGCTGCCTCCTCCCTGAAATTTTCGACGGGCCTTTCCAAGTTAAAGGAGCGAAGAATAGAATTAAGAGGTGAAGCCTTCTTCGTCGTAGCGAAAGATCACAACAGACCCTTTATTGTAGAAAGTAGAGGGCAGGAAGTGGAAGTTCTTGGTACAATTTTCAATGTTAGTGCATATCAGGAAGAACCCAGCATAAAGACTACACTGATAGAAGGATCGGTTAAAGTAACCCACCAGGGAATAGTGAAAAAGCTACAGCCCAACCAACAAGCAATAGTTACAGAACATATCGATATAAAACCTGTAACCGGGAATGTCGAGTTAGCATGGAAGAACGGAGATTTTGATCTTGAAAATGACGATTTCCATAGCTTAATGCGGAAAATATCGCGGTGGTACAATGTAGATATAGAATATGATCCATCTGCCCCAAATGAATTGAAACTGGGCGGCAAAATTTCAAGAAATAAGAGTATAACCTCCATTTTAAACATAATGGAGGCTACAGGCGAAGTAAGCTTTGAAATCAAGGGAAGGAGGATTCTTGTAAAAAGATAAAATTATAAACGGTATGACACGATAAAAAGAGAGCCGGAAATGGTGGAACATTCCCGGCGATTCGGGTGTCATTTGAAAGATGCATTACTAACTTAATCAAATTTTTAACCCAAACAAATGTATAAATTTTATGCGAAATGTTTTGGTATGCCCGGTTGGCATGTCAACAAATTAATGCTTATTATGAGGCTAATAATTGTCTTAATATGTTTCAGTATGCATTTGAGTGCCAAGAGTGTAGCACAGAATGTGACTTTAAAGGGGACGGGTCTTTCTTTACAAAGCGTGTTCAATAAAATCAGATTTCAAACCGGATATGATTTTATTTACAATAAAGCTTTATTGGAGAGGGCCGCCAAAGTGGATATTGACGTCCAAGATACTCCACTAAAGGAAGTACTTAATAGTTGTCTTGAAGGACAGCCATTTATATATACCATACGAGACAGAACAATAATTCTCAGAGCGACTGCACGAAACACTAGTATAGAAGCAAACCCTGTTCAAACCTCAGTCGATGGTCAGGTCTTAAACGAAGCTGGACAGCCGCTAGTTGGGGCGAGTATTCGGGTGATAGGGTCAAGTATTAACACCAAAACGGACGAAAGCGGAAAGTTTAGCATACCAAACATTCCCGAAAAATCTCGCTTAGAAATTTCCTACGTAGGATACGAAGTGATGGAATCCCAGACAACCGGTGAATTTCTTATTATTCGTTTGGAACCATTGACTACCGTACTGGAAGAAGTAAGTATCGTTAATACAGGATATCAGAGCATATCCAAAGAGCGTAGTGCAGGTGCATTCGCCAAGCCTAATCAAGAATTAGTAGCTAATCGCTCTACAAGTATGAATGTGCTTCAGCGTCTTGATGGTCTTGTCCCAGGGTTGAATGTCAATAATTCGCCAGGTGCAGAGTCATTTCTTATTCGTGGTTTAAATTCCATTAATTCCAGCAGATCACCATTGGTCGTTGTGGATGGCATTCCCACGACAAGTATAGATGCTATAAACCCACAGGATGTTGCGGATATTACTGTATTGAAAGATGCCACAGCAGCTTCGATCTGGGGAGCTAAAGCTTCGAATGGTGTTATCGTTATCACAACAAAAAAAGGTGTTCAATCAGAAAAGGTCCGCCTAGAATACGACGGCTTTATAAATTTTAGAGGTAAACCTGATTTAGATTACCTTCCAGTGTTAAATAGTCAACAGTACATACAGGCCGCAAAGGATGTTTTTGATCCAGTGATCTATCCATGGAATACCGCTAGTGCTTACACGTTAGGTGCAATAGGAATGCCGGTACATGAATCGATATTATACGACCAATATAGAGGTATTATTACCGCTTCTCAGGCAAACAGCCGTCTGGACAGTTTGGCATCGATTAACAATCTTCAGCAAATACAGGATTTATGGTACCAAAATGCCATGCTCATGAATCATACCCTATCCATTACTGGTGGAGGTAAGGTGCATTCATTTTATGGGTCAGCGGCCTATACAGATACAAAGTCAAGCCGTGTTGGTCAGCGGGACAATACATACAAAGTCAACGTGCGACAGGACTTTAATTTTAACAAATTGGTGAGAGCATATCTTATTACGGACCTTACGGCGAATAAAGGGAAATCTCCCCGGAATGTTTCTGTTGACTCTAGATTTTATCCTTACCAATTGTTCCGGGACGCCGCAGGCGAAGATATTTCAATTCCTTACGTAGGGGAGCTGTCCGATCCAGCAAGAATTGATGCAGAAGCTAGAAGTAGAATCGGCTTGGGTTACAAACCTCTCGAAGATGCTGATCTTGCCCAGGCCAATAACAACAATTTGCTGAATAGAATTATAGGTGGGCTCACCATCAATCCCTTAAAATTTTTACGTTATGAAGGTGTGTTTGGTTATATAAGAGGGCATAATAAGTCATCTTTATACGATGACAATTTGAGTTTTGTACAACGCAATGAGCTTGTCCAATTTACAGTTGCACCTTCCAGTACGTCTGCACCTGTCTATTATTTACCTTTAGCAGGCGGGAAATACTCTGTAGGTAATGCACTTCAGAGCGAGTGGACCGTTAGAAATCAATTGGTATTTGACCACAGTTGGGATCAGTCCAAACATCAGTTGACGCTATTAGCCGGTCAGGAGGCGCAGGAGCAAAAGCTGACCCTCAACCAAAGCGTTGTGCGTGGATACAACCAGCAACTAAGGAATGCAATACCGGTAGACTATGCAGCGCTTTCTTTAGGTATTCAGAATCCTGTTATTCCCAATAATTTTAACAGAAGTGTGCTTTCGCCGGATTTTTATACCGAATCGGAAAGCCAGATCCGTTTCACCTCCTATTATGCTAATGGTGCGTATACGTATAAACAGCGATATGCTCTTAATTCAAGCTGGCGCGTTGACCGAAGTAATTTATTTGGTTTAGATAAGGGAGCGCAGGGCAAGCCCGTGTGGAGTGCCGGTGTTAAATGGAATATTGATCAGGAAGAGTTTATGAAAGAGATCGGGCTAATAAATAAGTTGGCTGTACGCGCCACGTATGGCGTTACGGGCAATTCACCGATACCTGGAGTGGCATCCTCGTATAATATTTTAACATCTGCAACTTCTGCCTCATTGCCAGGAGGTAGAAGTTATTCCGTTGCTACTGCCGCAAACCCCAGCCTGACTTGGGAGCGGACAAAAACAACCAATTTTGGCCTAGATTTTTCCCTAATCAATGATAGGCTTTCAGGATCATTAGATTATTACAATAAGAAGACTGAAGATCTGATTGGGCAACTACCCGTGAATTCACTCACAGGATATTCCGTTATTGTTGGAAATTACGGCAGTTTAAAAAATAACGGGATAGAGCTGTCCATAAATTCGTTAAACATCAATTCTCCTGCTTTTACATGGACAACCTTATTAAATCTAGCATACAACAGAAATGAAATAACCGATCTGAAATATCTTACGCCTATTTCAACAGGGCAACAGATGATTGACCAGCGGTATTTTTCAGGGTACTCTGCTTTTGCACTGTTTGCTTATCCTTACGCCGGATTGGATGCTATGGGAGACCCTCAGATTAGGAAATCTGGAGAAGTCACTAAAGCCAGAAATGTGGCAACGCCCGACGACATGCTTTATATGGGTACCAGTCAACCCCCGATTAGTGGCGGATTGTCCAACACATTTTCGTACAAAGGATTCTCTTTAGGTATCAATGCAGTCTTTAACCTAGGTCATCATATGAGACGGGATGTTGGTAGCTTTTTCAGCGGACGTTTGATCGGTACGAATGCTTTAGTGCGGGTTGCTGGAAGCTACAACTCAGCCATTAATTTGTCACAGGGCAATATAAATTCTATTTTTCTAGAGAGATGGCAAAAGGCTGGTGATGAAAACCATACCGATGTGCCCTCTTATGTGAGCAATACGGCATTGTCCAATAGCAGAAGGGATATCAACTATTATGTGTATGGCGACAATAATGTCCTAGATGCTTCTTATGTTAAACTTAGGGACATCACGCTCTCGTACAAGATGCCCAAATCCTTCTTGGATGCAACAAAGACCCGGAGCGTCACCTGGAGGATGCAGTTATCAAATATTATGCTCTGGAAAGCAAATAAATTCGGTATCGACCCCGAATTTCAAGGGGTCGGTACAGCAGCGCCGTTAGGCGGGGATCCCGAACGTGTCACAGGCGTTACACGTGGCATAAGAAGTATGCAGGGGACGATAACCATAGGCGCTCATGTATCATTTTAATTTAACAAGACACAGATGAAAAATATAGGTAAGATTACGATATTAGTGTGGGTTTCCGTTCTATTTATCGCGTGTAAAGGCGATTTTCTTGAAGTTACGCCTCCTGGTAAATTAATTGCTTCAACCACGTCAGATTATGATTTACTTCTGAATAGTTTAACTCTAGGCAATCAGTTCATTACAAAACCCCAAGCTATGGGGGATGAGATGGCTGGGATAGAGCCTTATTATGCAGGAGCGACACAACAGCAACAGCGCGCTTTTCAATGGGAGAAGGATATTTATGAACAAAATGAAGATGCGCAGGAAATAAGTGATCCAACAAAAGCACTTTATTTGTATAATATAGTGATAAATGAGGTGTTGGCTTCGGTAGGGGGGAGTGAAGCACAAAAGAAGACCCTACAGGCAGAGGCATTAGCAGGAAGAGCATGGACATATTTTCAATTGATTAATTTATTTGCTCCTCCATACGTAGCAGCGACTGCGGCAACAGACAAAGGCTTTCCCATCATTGATCGGGCAAACGTATTGCTTAATAATTTTCAGCGAAACACCGTTAAGGAGGTCTATGATTTTATTATTAACGATCTGCAGTCAGCCTTGCCTTATCTAGACCAAGTACCTAGACATAGATTCCGCATGTCTAAACCTGCCGCACAAGCGTTGTTAGGTAAAGTATACCTTTTCATGGGCCTTTTTGAACAAGCGCTTCCACATCTGGATACAGCAATGAGCGGAATTAATACCTCAACATATCCAGTCCGGCTGTACGATTATAACGTAACATTTGGTCCTGGCGGCGCCTTTTTACCAATTACAATTTTCGGACCACTACTACCCAACCTGTATAACTATGAGGAAAATCTGTACGCTAGACAGTCAATTGGCGACTGGACTGGCGTATCCAACGCACTTGTATTGACACCCGCGACAATGGCACTTTATGGGCCGTCAGACTTGAGGCGGAACTTTCTTCATTCCGCTCCTTATCCGAGTGGTGCAAATTTTCCGCTAGGTATGGCGCGAAAAACAGCACCTTTTTCTCCCATTATTGGCATGCTCGTGTCCGATATTTATCTCATGCGAGCAGAAGTCAGGGCGAGGTTAGGAAATCTTACAGGTTCAAAAGCTGATCTAGAAGCATTAAGAATCAAAAGGATGCCAGTGTCTGCAGCGCCTGTTCCCAACTCGGTTGCTATCGATCGGATTGCGCTGGTTAAGTTTGCATTAGAAGAACGAATCCGGGAATATTCCGGATTGGGCTATCGTTGGTATGATATGCGAAGGCTTTCGGTCGATGCCGAATTTAGCGCTACGGTTAAACGTGAGCATACAATATATACCAACCAAGGGAGTATTGCAAAAACATTTACGTTAACAAATAATAGGCTCACGTTCAAGATACCCCCAAAAGTATTGGCCGAAAATCCGCAGATGCAGGATAATGACTAAATAGTTTATAAGTTTAATAGAAAAAGAAAATCATGATAAAGAAATTGTCATTTGTTGTGTTGGGATTATGCTTAGCAATAGCCGTCTTCGCACAAGAACAAAAAGAAAATACACCAATTGCCGACAAGGCCAAGGTAGAACGGGAAGAATTAATAAATAGACTTTATGCCGAAAAAGATGTCGATAAAGTCAAGTCGATCGCTCTTGAAATCGTAAAGAGAATAGATACCGATCCGACGTGGTCGAGCGAAAAGAACAGAAGGGACATGTTTCGTATGCATCCATTGTATGCCTATCTAGATGCAGAAGATTTCGATGGGTTTAAAAAATTCCTTAATGAGTTGGGTGAAGTGACGGGAACCGAGCGCATACATTTTGCGACTGCGGGATATGCAAGGAGGGCAGTAGCCAAAGGGATAGACCTGGATTTTGCTGGACAAATTATGGAAAAGGAAAGAAATTGGGCGCGCGAAAAGATGGAGGATGCAAAACGGGTTGCAGATAGTACAGCTTCTATTCTGGCAGGACGGGAGTATGGCTATGCCTTATTTACCACTGACCAGGCACGCCTAGCCTACAAGCTGGGAGAAAAGCAACGTGCTTTAGAATTATCGACAGAAGCGATGCGCTATAATGTCAAGCGCAAAGATGCGGATCTGACTGATTTTTATGTCAAGTTAGCTACCGAGCTTTATCCATCCGATATGCTGAAGAAAGAGTTGGAACAGCTCATCGAAAGCCGTATGTCCACGGCCAATGTTGTTGACCGTTTAAAGGCCATTTTTGAAGAAGAAAATAAAAGTAATCAGGGATTCGACCAGTATTTAGCTTCACTCAATAAATCACAGGTAGCGGAAAAGATAGAAGAGCTGAGAACAAAGATGCTTGACGAAGACGCCCCTGTTTTCAGTCTGAAGGACTTGGATGGTAACACAGTCACTCTTGATGGACTTAAAGGAAAGGTCGTCATTTTGGATTTCTGGGCAACTTGGTGCGGACCCTGCAAAGCTTCATTTCCCGCAATGCAGTCGATGGTCAACAAGTATAAGGATGACCAAAATGTGCATTTCCTTTTTATCGATACCTATGAGCGCGGCGATAATAAGGAAAAAAATGCGAGTGACTATATTAAGAGCAAAAACTTCACCTTTCAGGTCCTTATGGACAATACGGATGAGGTGGTGAAAAGTTATGGTGCTAAGAGTATCCCCGCCAAATTTGTTATCGATAAGAATGGACGTTTGAGATTTAGGGCCGCTGGCTTTTCCAGCGACTCCGATTTAATGGCAGAGATAGAAGCGATGATACATCTAGCGGAGCAGGAATAAGTCCATGGAATAGCGTAGTCTTACATTGCGGATTAGACTACGTTATTCTATCCCTAAATGTCCATGTTAAATAAAATACACTCTTCTCTCTAATTCTAGGGGATGGCTTTGGATTACCCATATAAATGTTTAATATTGCTTTAAATATCTTCAAAGTCCTTTATGTCCCAAATTCTTGATAACGACGAATCTGATGTGTTAAAAGACCTTCGTAAAGGTAAACACACCGCATTTGCGCGTATCTATGATAGTTATTGGAAAAAGATGCTGTTAATAGCCTGGAATCACACCCGGGATGAAAGCCTCGCTGAAGACATTGTCCACGAAGTCTTTCTGAAATTATGGGACAACCGCGAGAACTATCTTATTACCCATATAGAAGGGTTTCTTGCTACCGCCATAAAATATGCCGTTTTTAATTATCATCGCAAGGAAAAAAACAGACTTATTCTAGTAGAAACACAATATGAGGTGGAGCAGATCCAAGATGGAGAAAAGGAATTGGACCGGTTGTTTCTTGAAGAATATATACGCGATGTCGTAGAGCAAATGCCTGACAAATGCAAGATCGTTTTCAAATATAGCCGTGAGGATGGTCTCAAAAATTCAGAAATAGCAGCCCTGTTAAATATTTCTGAGAAGGGAGTTGAAGCCAACCTGACCCGCGCGATTAAAATTCTTAAAACCCGAATGAATAAAGATGGATTATATGTACTGGTCTCATCTTACCTCCTCGATAGCATACTTTAACATTTATTTTACTTTTTTTTAATATGGATATAGGGGTAATGCTTTTCCATTACTTTACCTATTATATACCCCTAGTTTATGAACATAGATAGGATTACGTATTTAGTGGACAGACTGCACACCGGAATCATATCGGATGTGGAGAATAATGAACTTTTAACTTGGTACAGAAGTGTGGCCTATCAAGACGCCGAATATCCTACTGAAGAATTGAAGGTTAAAGGACGGATGTTGTATCGTCTGCTGAAAGATACAGGTTTTATACATCAGCTCGAGACTAAGAGACGGAGATTGAAAAGTATTTGGTACAGTGCGGCGGCCTGTTTACTTTTATCTTTTTTTGCGCTTACCTTTTTCCTCTATTCAGCTAAAGACAGAGACAAGGGACAACTTCTTGTTCAAGAAAACAAGGTCGACTACCTTCCTGGTGGGAACAAAGCCCAATTGCTCCTTGATGATGGTTCCGTTATCGATTTAAATAGCCATCAGTCATCCTTAATAATGGGCGATAAGATTACCTATGCCGACGGATCAATGGTTGAAAACAAAGAGGTATTGCGCAAAGGGTCTTCCCAGCTTGAGTTGTCCATTCCGCGAGGAGGGCAGTATCAGCTCACCTTAGCCGATGGCACCAAAGTCTGGCTCAATTCAGAATCCCGCTTAAAATATCCCCTTCATTTCACAGGGAAAGAGCGTACTATAGAATTAGAAGGAGAGGCCTATTTTGAGGTTTCGCATAATTATAAGCCGTTTGTCGTCAAGACAGATCGACAAAGGATCCAAGTACTGGGCACAAAGTTCAATGTTTCCAGTTATAGCGATAATACAGTCGCTACCACGACATTGTTAGAGGGAAGTGTCCGCGTAAGCACCCCCTATGGAAATAATTTGCTTGCGCCTGGTCATGAGTTGGTCGTTACCACTTCGGGATCTAAGATGAACGAAGTATATGCCAAAGACGCCATCGCTTGGAAGGAAGGCCTTTTTGTCTTCGACAATATCACCTTAGACGCCGTGATGGACAAGGTCTCGAGATGGTACAATGTAGATATTCATTTTGTCGACGAGGGGCTAAAGAAGGAACTAGTGTTTGCTGTGATTAAAAAATCAGAAAACATTTCCGTCGTACTGGACAAAATTGCCAGCACAGGAATTGCTGCTTTCAAGGTAGAGCGTGGACATATCAACGTTACTAAAAACTCAAAAAAATAAATTAAAGACTTTTATTATGAACAATACAAATGCCCCTTAACGTACATATGCCGGAATGAAAAGGGCTCCATCCTGCAAGTCGAAGCCCTTTTACTTTCTGTATTGATTTACACAGTATAATTAATCATCCCTATTCAAATCTAATAGGGCAACTAATCACATTAACAAATGTACAAAATTAACCTAAAAAGCGTTAAAAGACTTCGGTATGTGCCGCTGTCAAGACTATTTCGCATTATGAAATTAACCATTTTATTTCTGCTTATTGGATTTATACAAGTCAGTGCTGCCTCATATGGGCAGACTCTTTCCATCAAAAAGCAGGACATGACCTATCGGCAGCTATTCAAGGAGATTAGTAGTCAGACTGGGTTTGAGATCTTACTCCACAGCACCAATTTTAATCTAAATAAGCGTGTCGACGTGGATTTCAAGAGTATGCCTTTAATGACCGCGCTCTCTTGGATTAAATCAAAGGAAAACTTAGATTTTAAGATTGAAGGACAAAGTATTTTACTGCGGACGCTGGATAAAGAAAGTCTGGTTAAAGAGTCACAGCAAATGGAACGAGTGAGGGGGACGGTTACCGACGAAAGCGGTAAGCCTTTGTCCGGTGCTACACTACGGGTCAAGGGAAAGAATATAAGCACCGTAACAAATGAGAAAGGGGAGTTCAGTCTACTTGTCGTGCTCAATCAAGATGTTTTGATGGTCAGTATGATCGGTTATAATTCAAGAGAAGTTAAAATAAACTCAAGTACGCCACTTTCGGTTAAACTTCAGATTCAACAAACCGATATCGAGGATGTGGAGGTGACGGTGAATACCGGGTACCAAAGAATTCGACCGGAGCAAAGCACAGGAGCCATCGCTACGCTAGGCGAGAAGGAGTATAGCTCGCGGATCAACACCAATTTTTTAGATGGTTTGACCAATAGATTGCCAGGTCTTATGATCAACAATGATGTACAGTTTACCAGTAATGGTACTTCTCGCCCTTTGTTCAATATACGCGGTATCTCCACGATGTCTGCCAATCAAAGCCCGCTGATTGTGGTTGATGGGTATCCTACCGAGCTGACGCTGGATATGCTTGATCCGAATGAAATTTCTTCAGTCACAATTCTTAAAGATGCGGCTGCTGCTACCGTATATGGCGTACGGGCGTCCAATGGAGTTATTATCATTAATAGAAAGCAAGCGGCAGTAGGTAAGCCTAAATACGCTTTTCGAGCGACAGCGGGTATCCGGCCTAGTGAGAATTATAACCGCTATAGATGGGATGACAATCAGTCCGAAGTAGTCATGGCTTATCAAAAGAGTTTACATTCTGCCAATATCAATTCAAATACGTGGCATCAAGCGATAACCGCTACCTTGGGTCGAGAGCAACGACCCGAAACATTCTTTATCCTTGCACAATTGGCCGGAAAGGCAATTACACAGGAACAGGCAGATCAACGATTTGCTGAACTAATGAGTTACGATAACAAGAACGATTATCGTAAATTATTCTTACAGACTGCGGTCAACCAGACCTACAATTTTAATGTTTCCGGTGGAAGTGACAAGGCTACATATTATCTGACGGCAAACTATATTAATAATCGCCCGAATTCGATTGCGAATGAGAACAGTAGATTTATGCTTTCCGGTAGGAGTAACCTCAAGCTGTCCCAAAAATTGTCTCTCGAATTTACGACAGATTATCAAGAACAGTTTGCCAAAAGCTCACCGGTACCCGGTATAGCTTCCATGGCGCCTTACGAGCGACTGCAGGATCCCTCAGGTGCACCCCATTTTATAACCGGTTCTGGTATCTCTCCAGTGTACAATTCCTACTTGGTATCCCAGGGCTTATACGACCAGTTATATTACCCTCTTGTCGATGTCAATGAGATCAACGATAGGACAAATTCGGCAAACAACCGATTTACAGCCAACTTTAACTACAAGCTGGGCAATGGTTTTGACCTGTCCTTTGGCGGTATTTATGAGACTTCCCGCTCGGATATAAATTATCTAGCTTCAGAACAATCTTCAGTTGCTAGGCGCTACGTCAATAGTTATGCGACCCGTAGTACAGATGGAATCTTAAACTTTCCGGTTCCTAGAGGCGGTTTTTTAAGACAGGATGATACCAAGACCAGCAGTTATACCGGACGTGCGCAGTTAAATTATAATAAGACTTTTAAAGAAGTACATACGGTCAATGCCATTGCTGGAGCAGAGGTTAGAAACTTGGTCTACAAAAGTCACCGTTCTTCTTATTTTGGATACAATGACGAGACCCTACTGCACCAACCTGTAGATTATGCTAGTATTGCGACGGGAATGGTTCGAGGCTCCTACAATTTACCTTCCCCACTTCAGAATAGTTTCAACAGCTTATTTGATCAGCAATATGTCGAGGATCGGTTTATATCGGCTTATACCAATATGGTATATTCGTATAAGGATACCTATTCACTCACAGGTAGCATGCGTATCGATCAGTCTAATCTTTTCGGTACCGATCCCAAGTATAAATACAAACCATTGTGGTCTCTGGGGGCAGCTTGGAATATTCATAAGGAGAGTTTTATGCAACATATAGATGCTATCGATCAATTAAAATTGCGCGCTGCATATGGTTTTAATGGAAATGTTGCTAAGATGTCTTTACCTGAGGTCGTCGCACAATCTGCCTTGAATCAATTCACCTTCCCGAGATCTACTTCTTTGGAGTTAGTTTCTTATGCCAATAGCAGCCTACGTTGGGAACAGACCAAGAATATAAATATTGGTTTAGATTACGGCCTGTTGAAAAATATCAGCGGAAGTATTGACCTCTATAAGAAAAATAGCACAGATTTGTTGGGGTCAGCACTTATTGATCCGACTATCGGAGTCAGCCCTTCGCTCATCAATAAAGCAAATATCAATAATACCGGAATCGAGTTTGCACTACGAGCCGATTGGATAGCTACCGATAAGCTTAATTGGAATACAGGCCTTATATTGGCTAGAAATACCAGCAAAGTAACCGAAGTATACCAAAGAGGCGATTATAACCCCGAGACATTGCAAGCTATAGGGTTTGTCAAGGGGTATCCTGTAGGCGCACTATTTTCGCACAGGTGGGCAGGGCTTGACGGAGCTGGCTATCCGATCATTAAAGATGACCAAGGTAAAGAGTTCAGCACCAATATCAATATTCCTAATAATGGGATGTATGAGTTGATGCGTAGAGAGGATTCCGGGCTCACGTATTACCAGGGTTCTTCGATTCCAACTATCAATGCCGGTTTTAGTAATCGCGTAGACATCGGTAACTTCTACATTTTTGCGATGATCAACTACTACGGCGGTTTCAAAACCCGAATACCCAGAGCAAATCCATCATTATTACGACCATTAGAAGGAGCGGGCTCTTACTGGAAGCAGGCCGGTGATGAAAATACAACGGATGTAATGGCACTGGTAGCATTCGAAAAAGATAATCCTAGAAATGCTTACAATTATGCCGATACGTATGTGGTCAATGGTGCATACATTACCCTAGGGGATTTGACTTTATCGTACAACTTCAATCAAAGTCCTTTCATCAAGCGCGCGAGATTTACCAATTTTGAAGTCAAGGCACAAGCTTCCAATCTTTGGACCAAAGGGTTTAACAGAGACAATTATAGTGTGGCGACGGGTAGCTATCAAAAAACATATATGACACCTACTTACACGCTGGGCATTTTTACCAATTTTTAAATTTAGAGCGATGAAAATAAATAAAAACATGATCATTCTATTTGTTGCAATAACCAGTATCCTTACAGGATGCGACAAATATTTAGATATAACCCCCAAAGGAAAGAGGCTACTTACCACAGTCGCGGACTACGACCAGTGGTTGAATAGTGAGCTTTTGATTAATACCGTTGGACAGGCATTTAATACGCTGAACCTTTTGAGTGATAATGTAGACAACGTTAATATCACCAATCCACCAACAGCAGAATACGAATTGGTCTATTCCTGGGCACAGCAGTTTACAACTGACATGCAGGCACCACCTGTATTTTGGGGAGATCATTATGCGATCATCAATCATTTCAATACCGTCTTAGTAGGTATCGATGAAGCCACAGGGGGTACAAATGTGCAGAAGAAAAGTTTAAAGGCAGAGGCGCTTCTTGGAAGGGCATACGAATACTTTTATTTAGTCAATTTATATGGCAGACCATACGATAGCGAGACAGCGGACAAGGATCTGGCAGTGCCATTTGTGGTTTCCAACGATGTATCACAGCTCGTACCCGATAGAAGCACCGTCGCCGAAGTAAACCAGCGTATTATTGAAGATTTAAATTTTGCCGTCAACGATCTGCCTGCGGACAACAGTGCAAATAGATTTAGAGGCTCAAAAGCCGCAGCATATAGTTTACTGGCACGAATATATTTCTATCAGCGCAATTACGCAGAAGCTCAGAAAAATGCAGCATTAGCGCTTGATTTTACCAATGCCACGATGCTCGATCTGAATGAACCGGTTACCTCCGTACAGGTCAGTATACGACGTGACGTAATTTATGGACGAATGTTTATGGGAAGTAATACCGTTGCTTTGGAATACATGCAGTCTTTTGCCGAAAATGATCTTCGCGTGCGTACTTTTTATAATAGTGCAGACGATTATACGTTTATCGAAAGAGGCGCTACCCAATATTCACCTTTACAAGTGACACCTCAGTTTATTTACGAAAACTCAGGCACATCCGTACAGGAGATGAAATTAATTATTGCCGAGTGTGCCGCTCGCGACGGTGATATTGCCCTGGCACTGAAGCATCTGGATGAACTGCAAAAAAATAGATTGGATCGCGAGACCTATGAACCTTATGATACGGACGATAAGGAAGCTCTTTTACAAGAGATCTTGCTGGAAAGAAATCGTGAGCTAGGATTCAGTGGTCTTCGCTGGTTCGATATGCGTCGCTTGGATAAAGAAAATCGTATGCCCACGATACATAGACGCGATGCGCAGGATAACATCATTTTCTCATTGGCACCGAAAAGCGATAGGTATACGCTACAAATACCAATACAGGCTTTAAGTTTCAATCCGGGGATGCAACAAAACCCTTAACCTTCACTAACAAATAGATATGAAAACAAATTTTATATATAGCCTTGTTGTTACTAGCCTTTTGATAACAGCATGTCATAAAGATTCGGATAGCCCAAAACTACCCGAAGGACAGGTTGCTATCCAGACTCCAACGGATAAAGATACCATAGAAATGCCTTTATCTATATTAAAGGACTCCGCAATTGTATTGAATTTTAATGCAGAACTGTCTGGGAAATCATCATACGATCATTTGGTCAAATTTTCCATCGATACGAATCAAATGACAAACTATCGTGCGCGTTATGGCAAAGGCGAAGTCTTACCCTATACGTCGTACCTATTTTTTAAGCCCTCAGCTACCCTTCCTGCCGGAGCTTCTGTTTCAGAATCGGCAATACTCAATATAGGACTACAGACCAAGTTGACAGAATATACGACTTATGTACTGCCTGTCGTGGTCGAGTCTGTAGATGGCAATCCGGATGTGGTTAGTAAGCGTGTCCTTTATCGTGTCTTTAAAACTGGTCGTCCACTTTTTATCAAGAAGGAAGGTTGGAGCCTTGTGAATTTTTCTACGCAAGGATCGGCTTTACCGGCGACAAATGTTCTGGATGCCAGCCTGACCACCTATTGGGGATCCGGTTTTGCAATGAAGATGCCACAATGGGTGACGATCAATTTTAATAAGGATATTATTTTTAGTGCTGTCAATTACTCCTTTCCAGCAAATATGCGCTATCCGACACGTGGTGGTTATCCGACATTAATTAAGATCGAAACGAGTATGGACGGTACGACTTGGGTAGACAAAGGTAACTTTACGGGTAATTTGGTAGAGAATAGTCAAGTGCTTAATATTGGACTTACCACAGCGCGATACATGCGGTTTACCGTCTTAGAAGCCGCTAAATTTGTCGGTACCACAGATATTGTATATATCAGTGACATTATGTTGATGCCTTAGATTTTTTAGAAGATGCAAAAATTAATTATCACAGTTTTTCTTTGGTTGCCATTTATCATTAGCGCGCAGACGGAGTTTACAATTCAAGGCAAGATCGGGACATTAGACGCACCGGCTAAGGTTTATCTGGGTTATAATGATGATGGAAAGAGCAGGTCTGATTCTGCGGTACTAAGCAAAGGACAATTCACTTTTAAGGGGAAGGTAAAAACACCTGCACTAGCGATGTTAACTCTTCGGGGTGCATCATCGCGTGGAGGAGGGAGGCAGTCTGACCTCTTGATGTTTTATATCGAGAACTCTCTGATTAAAATCACTTCAATAGATTCAATTAAACACGCCACGGTGGAAGGTTCGCTGACCGAAGATGAGGATAAAAAGCTAAAGGAATTACAACGACCTTATATTGCTGCATTAGATTCTTTGAAAAAGATAGCAGGACGCGCAGATGATACGAATGGTATAGCTAAAAAATATCAATCGGAACTTCGGGCTGTGACTAGGACGTTTATTTTACAGCATCCCAATTCTATGGTCTCCCTACGTGCTTTCAAAAAAATCGAGTTGGCCTATAACTTTAATCCAGATACTGCCGCGTTGATTTTTGAAGCATTTTCTCTCGAGATGAAAGAGAGTGCTTATGGAAAGGAACTTGCCGGGATAATCAAAATTGGACTGGAGACCAATCGAGGAATGTTGGCTATCGACGTCGCCGAACCAGATACCTTAGGGAGTATCGTTAAGCTATCTGATTTTAGAGGGAAGTATGTCTTGTTGGATTTTTGGGCATCTTGGTGTGCTCCTTGTAGAGCAGAGCATCCACATCTGTTAGCTGCATACCACAAATATGGTGCTAAAGGATTTACGATAATGAGCGTTTCCTTAGACAATCAGCATTCCAAGCAAGCGTGGCTTGCTGCGATCAAAAAGGATGGTCTTTTATGGACGCAGGTATCAGAGCTTACAGGCTTCAATAGTAAGGCATCTAAAGACTATGGGATAAAGGCTATTCCTTCCAATTTTTTGATAGATCCCGACGGAAAGATCATCGCTCGAAATCTTCGAGGTCACGAATTAGAAGAAAAGCTTTCAGGCCTACTGAGTCGTAATTAGATCAACAAGTATAATCTTCGTGTCGTTTCTTGTTTAGACTGTTATGCAGATAAAGTAGGTAAGGTGCAGATTGCTAAGGATTATATATAATTATCAAAAAAAAAGAGGCTGTATCAGCCTCTTTTTTTTGATTAATTTAAAGCTTTTTCTAACATCTCTTCCAACGCCTTATGACTTAAACGCCTTCCGAGAATGGTGCCATCCGGAGCGATTAGAAAACTATCCGGTATAGGTTGTACCCCGTATAATTCTGCTACAGGAGCCTTACCCGTAGATAGATCCGAAGCCTGTGGCCAGTTTAGACCATCTTTAACAATCGCCTCTTTCCATTTTTTCTCGTCTTTTTTGACATCGATAGAATATTGCAATATCGTAAATCCTTTGTCTTTGAACTTTTCGTACGTTGCTTTCATATGTGGGTGCTGTGCTCTGCAGGGTACACACCAGTGCGCCCAAAACTCTAATAATACATATTTTCCCTTGAAGTCGCTTAGCTTTATTGGCGCTCCCGTCGTATCGGAAGAAGTGAAATCTGGAGCCTTTCGACCGATAGCCACAGTTTTATTTGCGGCTAATTTATCTGCTATATATTTTCCTTGGCTAGCTTTCTTTAGGTTAGGAGATAAACTATTGTAAAGGGTTTCTGCGAGATTCAGCGGCATGTTATCCTGTAGCACATACAAGTAACCGAGACTGATTTCAGAGTCTGGATTTTCTTTGATGAAATTGATCTTGAAATCATTAACTGAATCTGTCTTTGCCTTTATCTGATTCCCGAGGTCTTTATATTCAGCTGATTTTTCATCCAGTACCCTGATTTTCTGTATCAACGCCGACCTGCGGTCATAAATAGGGACTAAATACGCCTGAGTTTGCGTATATTTTTCATTCGTTTGAGTACCCGAAATTTGAAGATAGCTCAGTGAATCCATATTCCCAGAAATATTAATATTTCCAGGTTCAATATAAAAATAAGCCATTTTGCGCGACGCCATATCCCCAAAATAGATGTTTACAAAATCCGTTCCTTGAGTTTTTCCTTTGAGCAAAAATTTTCCTCCTTTGCTTTTTGCAACAAGGGTATCTACCTTATTTGCTATTTGGTTATGTATCACCACAGCAACTTGTTCATTCTGGAGGCCTTTGATATTCCCAGTAATTTTGAAAGAGGCAGGTTTGGGCATCTGTGCGACGGCACCCACAGAAATGAATGACAATGCTAGAAAAATACGAACTACTTTTTTCATATGTGTATAATTTTTGTGATCCGCCAGCTGGCGGATCATTTTGTTTTTTATTAATGAGTGTTTTTGAGATGTTTAATACGTGTTCTGTACGATAGCACCATTACTCGATATAATCTCTGTTACAGGTATCGGACTCGCATACCGCCTCGAATTTTTGGGTAAGGAATACGTTTTGACAGACTCGTTAAAAAGTACATTCGTACCATTGTAGGGATAGAAATCTCGAGTTAAAACCACATCATCATTGGGGTCCTCATTGTTGTTATACCTCCGGATGTCAAACCAGCGTTGTACAAAAGGCATTTCTCTTCTTCTTTCTTCCAGTATCTTTTTTATAGCATCATCTTTAGATGTCGCTGTCAGTGTGACCCAAGTTCCAGGTTTCATACGTTTTGCTCTCAAAATATTCAACGTATTGATTGCTCCCATATAATCATCGGTACGCGCCTGTGCTTCGGCTTTCATAAGTAACACCTCGGCAACAGTTGGGCCTGAAGGGATCCATTCTTTAAAGAAAAACACATAGCCCGGATAGCTGTAAGCGGGTTTGACCATCCCTCGATCATAAGAGTAGTTCTCAACCATGTGGTATTGATAACGTAAGTCGTTTGTTTGGTCATAGAGAGCCAACAGCTCTTGGCTTGGTATATACCACCAAGTACCCACACTCAACATCCTGAAATATAGAAATTCCTTCCATCCGATCATGTCGGTTTGATCGCTCTGATTATCATGCGTGTAAGGGTATTTCAGGGTTACAGTTTCCGCTTGCTGCGTCCCTGCATTAATACCTACAGTTCCGTCTATGCCATAGCGCATTTCTGTATTATAGTCTACAAGGGTACTATAGTCCTGCAAAACCGCATTCGCATGTGCAATGGTTTTGTTATAGTCGTTTTTGTGCAGATAATACCGAGCTGCGAAGGCATTCACACCTTCTTTACTGGCCCGCCAGTGTTTAGCTCTTCCGGATTGGGTTAAAGAAACAGGCGTCTTCAACGCTTCCGATAAGTCAGATTCGATGAGCTGATATACTTTTTCCAAGGATTGCCTTTCTATGGCTTCTTCAAAACTGGTACTCGTCTTTAATGGTAGCCCCAATTCATTTTTATTCGCATCCGTGTACGGGAGACAATAGGTGTTGGCTAGTATCCAGTAACTGTATGCACGGATAAAGTGCGCATCGGCTTTAATAATCGCTTTTTCCTGTTCAGTACCGGTTACGTTGTCTAGATTACTTAGCGCCATATTGGCGGTGAATATCTTTTTATATTCCTCCGTCCAAAGGTTATCGCGTTGTTCGTTAAGGAGAAATTGCGTATCCCAGGTTGCGAATTGTATAGCTGCGATATTGGATAAGACGGATCGGCCTCCATTGTAGAGGTTAACAGTCAACCCCCAATCGTCTGTACCATAGGTTTGTGCACGATTTTCTTCTCGGTAGAAAGTAGATTGATTATCTAGCAATGCATTCAGCTGTGCAGTAGTCTTAACCACCAGTGCGGATGTTTTAGAAGGCGGCTCTTCTAAGAATTTTTCGCAGGATAGGAGCGTACAAGAGACCGCTATCAAAGCGAGTATAGTATAAGGATGTATATATTTTATGCTCATGATTTATCTTATTATAGTTCACATTTAATACCCAGTGAGATACGTGGTTGCGGTTTTAATGTACCTAACGGATATTCAGGATCCTCTCCGGCATTATTCGCTACTACGGTGAATAGATCATTCCCCTGTGCAAATACCTGAATACGCTTCATATTAATTCTCGTACTTAAATTTACAGGAAGGTTATAGCTTAAGTTGATCTCCTGCATGCGGAGATGCGAAGCGCTCTCGACCAAGTAATTCATGTAGGGGTGGAATCGATCCCAAAAATAGTATCGGGGTTCGATCTGGTTCAATGGAAGTGGGACTATTTCCATTGGATCCCCATTTGTTACTTCCCCTACTTTTTTATTCGGTAGTACACGCGAACTCAGCGTCGCCGGATAGTTAAATCCTTTTCTTTTGAACTGGTGTCCAAACTTTCCGGTAACGATAAACGATAGATTAAAATCATAAACTTTAAACGAGTTGGTAAATCCAAAAGTATATGGAGCTACAGTAGTCCCCATATTTAACAGGTAGGAGGTGCCATCACCCGGAGTGGCTGCCGCAAAATCGTAATTTGTGCCATTAAGTCCTGCTACGGTGGGTTGATTATTGATTACTCCCGTGTATTCGTAAGCCCACAGGGTATTCGCATCTTGACCTTCGACATAAGCCACAGATCCACCGCCCACAAGCCAAGAGGCATTGTAATTCGCTACAAACAATTGCGTGATCTTGTTCTTATTGTACGAAAAGTTCGCATTACCTCTCCAGACAATATCATTTCCTTTGATCCGTTGTATCGTTCCCAGTTCCAGCTCGATCCCCTTATTGGTCATCGCAGCATTGTTTAAGTTCTGACGAGTAGTTCCATTCACGGCAGGAATGGATAAGGTCGCTATCAGATCTTTGCCAGATTTATTGTATATGTCTACTTTACCATACAGCGCACCTTGAAATAAGCTGTAATCGACACCAATATTCCATGTGCCTGTTTTTTCCCAGCGTAATGTTGGGTTTCCAAAGCTTGATATAGTAGCACGGTAGTCTCCGGTATACAGGTTTGGCGATGATTCTATTGCAATCAATGGACGGAAAGATGTCGAACGGTCTACGTTACCGTTATAGCCATAGGTAGCGCGTAGCGCAAGATGGTCTACCCAATCCACCTGTTGCATGAAATCCTCTTTATTCAGACGCCAGCTTCCCCCCAGTGACCAAAACGGTGCGTACCGATAAGACGGGTCATCTGTTATCAGGTTTGATGCATCCGTACGTATGCTTCCCGATAGCGTATACTTTGATTTATAAGTATATGCTGCATTTGCGAATAAGGAGAAATAGCGATCTGTAATGTGCGTGAATTTATTTACATAACCAAAAGACTGATTATAGCCGGTCCAATCCCTTATAGGAGCTGTCGGCGTCCCCGGACCATTCGGAAATATACCGACACTAAGTGTCTCTTCATTATAGCCATATGCTGTAGGTGCGTTGGAGGTCTGTGATATCAAATGATTTATCTCTGTTCCTCCAATAAAATTGATCTCATGGTCTTCGCCAAATTGACGATCAAAATTAAGTTGGTTACGGAAGATATAAGATTCCGTCTTACTGCTATTTTGTTCTAAAATGCCACCTTTTGGAAGATTCAACGTAATACGGTTAGTCGCTCTATCCCAGCTAGCAGCAGTGTTTACAGCATTTCTGACATAGAAAGTGTTTTCGTTGTTAAAATTTCTGTTAGTGGTGTTAAACAATTCATATTGTACCTTCGTGTCAAAAGAAAGCCCTTTGATTATTTTAAAGGTCAGGCCAGCTTGTAGTCGGGTATTCAGTTGCTCGCTGGTATATTTTCTGTTTTCAATTTCCTGGATAGGATTATAAGACCAGTCAGCATACGGAAACCGATCCATAGGTACCAAGCGATCTAAAATCGGGGTGTAATATTTCGAGATATTGGTTAGCGAGCCATCTTCATTTCTAAGCATTTCATAGGGAGCGATGTTCGCTATATCTGCTAAAGGGTTTGGCGATCCATAAGGATTTACATTATAATTGACACCACTCCGGTTTACTTTGTTATAATTGACCAATCCTCCAAAATTGATTTGCAGCCATTTAAAAACATCGGCAGATGTATTATAGTTGACCGTATATTTTTTGTTATCCGATCGTTTAAAGTTTGATTGTGTATCTTCAAAAAGTAAAGATACCCTATTCGACATTCGTTCTGTCGAGCCTGATAGATCCAAAGAATATTGCTGTACAGTAGGATTGGTGAGTAGCTCATCACGAATCTGTTTTTTGTTGTCCAGGGTTTTGTACTTGGCCAACAACGCGTCCCTTTCTGCTAGAGAGATATAGCCTAGATTGTGCTCACTCATCGCTATAGTTCCCGGTGACCAGGATTTATAAACGTCGTTCGGAAATACACCTCCATTGATCTGTGCTCCCCAGTTGCCAAAAGATTTCATCTCATAGTCGATCGTTTCGGATGAGGAGGCTAACGGATTCACATAATCTAGATCTAACTTTTTAGAGATACGCGTGAAAGCAGAGAAATTTACAGCTAAAGGAGTTCCTTTCTTTCCTTTTTTCGTGACTACCACGATTACACCATTCGCAGATTTTGCACCCCATATCGATGCTGCCGCCGCGTCCTTTAATACGGTCACACTTTCCACATCATTGGGATTGATTGTGCTGAAATCACCTTGTATTGGAAATCCATCCACCACCACAAGAGGCGCTGCATTTTGATTCCGGATTCCAAAAGGATCACGGATATTCAGCGCCGTCTGTCCCCTGATTTCAAATCTGGGATTACCATCAGTGTCCAGTGTAGCTTGCATCCCTGCCGTAGTACCGATAAGGCGTTGCGCGATGCTCGTAGCAGGTTTTTCCAGTTGTTCCTGGCTTATCGTGTTAAAAGACCCTGTAGCTCTTTCTTTTGATATTGTCTGATATCCCGTATTAACTACTGATACTTCTTCCAGTTCCGAGGTAAGCAGCTCCATTTTTATCGACAATGTATGGGCTTTACCTACCGTTATTTCTTTCTTCTTATACCCGAGAAAAGAAAGCTGCAATACGGCGCCTTCATCGACTCCGGATAGGATAAATTCTCCAGCAGCACTGGTTTGTACAGCGATATCTGAGTTTTTTACACGTATAGTTACCCCCACCAATGGAGATCCCTTTTCATCCAGTACGATACCCCTTATATCCACAGCGGCAATAGCTGATGAACTTTTAGCAATTTCATCTTTTTTTCGTATCAGAACAGTCTTATCATTTATGGCATAAAATAAAGGTTGATTTTTAAGACAGGTCTCCAAGACATTCGTGATACTGGCATTTTTAAAATCGACATCAATTAGTTTAAGGTGATTAATATCTTTGTCGAGGTAAATAAAATCATAACCGCTTTGCGCACTTATTTTATCCAATACCTGTTGGAGTGATATATTCTTCCCCTTTATAGTAATCTGGGCGTTGGTAACGGCGCTTACCTGCATCAGAGAAAAAAGCATTATGAATGTGGTCAACTTCATAATCAATAGTATTTTTTGGAGCATTTTCATACGAATATTCGCCCCATATTTTTCATCAATTTTCATTAATTTTGAATTGTTTGGTTAGTTGAGTATTAGTTCTCGTAATGAATTGTAATGATTGGCCAAACAGTTAAGCGGGGGTAGGTCGAAGTACTCCCGTTTTTTTTAGCCATTTAGTTAGAATATGTTATGGCATGACGATAATCCTCCTTCCTTCAATTTTAAATTTGGCAGCTTTTGTAAACGATATTTTGTCTAGAATTTCCGAAATATCGTCGTAGCGGCTGATGGAACCCGTGAAAACTTTATCACTGAAATCTCCTTTATAGATGACTTCTACATCGTACCATCTAGAAATTTTTAACATAATGCTTTCCAAGCTTTCACTTTTGAAAATGAACTTGCCGTTTTTCCAGGCGATCATTCTCTCTGCATCCACATTCAGAATTTGGGTTTTGTTACCATGGAGCACAACTTGTTGATTTGGCTCTAGGAGCGTATTGTTAACCTTTACCGATCCTTCCAGTAGGGTAGTGCGGCTAATTGATTCTTCGCTATAACTGTTTATGTTAAAGTGGGTACCCAGCACCTCCACGGTTTGATTTTTACTTTCTACGACAAAAGGTTTTTTAATATCCTTAGCCACTTCAAAGTAGGCTTCTCCGTCCAGTTTAACGAGACGCTTTTTTGACGTTCCCATATGCGCAGAATAAGTTAAGCTGGTAGCGGCATTTAGCCACACCTTAGTTCCATCCGATAGGGTGATCTGATAGGTTCCCCCTTTTGGAGTGGTGATCGTCTGTGTCAGGGTAGCCGAAGAGCCCTGGGGTACACCAAGCACAGTGCCATCATTATAGGTCAGCTGTTCATCATCGATCACGATACCGTTTTGATTTTCGCTCAACACGATTTGTTCGCCATTCGCTAAGGTGATTGTGGCTTTATTTCCCCCTGGCGAAATCAGTCTCTGTTGTTCTACTTTTCCTGTCAAAGGGATCTTTACCTGTTCTTTCTTGTACATTAAGGTACTTATTAGTACCATAGCGATTACAGCAGCAGCGGATATTGCCCATCTCCATAGCCCTATCTGTTTACCTCTTTTCTGTTGGATATAAGAAGGGTCTTTTATTATGCGTTGATAAAGTGCCTCACTTTGGGAGACTGAAAATGGATGTTCTTCTAAATCTTTCCAGTCTTTATCCATAAATAACTCTACGTCATCAACAGACTCGTATTCTCTGATTAAGGACAATAACTGGCGGTATTCATCTTCATTAATTTGACGATTCGTGTATTTCTCCAATAAATCTTGGATAATGTATTTTTCGTTGCGCATGTATTCAACAGTTAAAAGTTGGAGCTATTAACTGTAATACACCTCAAAATAGGGAAGGGAGTAGTCGGAAATGAAAAAAAATGTCAAACGTAGACAAACCTTCTATAGCTAATGTAGAAATAATATTGCTGCAAAGAGGCCAGGGTAGCTTTCGAGATAAAAACGAAGTGTTTTAAGTGCTTCAGCACTATGTTTTTTAACGGTTTCCTTGGAGATATTGAGTTTTTCGGCGATCTGTAGATGGCTTAGTCCTTCGTACCTACTCATTTTGAATACCTGGTGCTGTTGTGGAGACAACTTAGTGATAGCCTGATCCAGAAATTTTTGTAACTCTGCAGCGTGTACAATATCCTCTGTACTATTGCTTAATTCGATATAATTAGACCACAAGGCTTCCGCCGCCGCGTTAGATCGGGCAGCATCACGGATACGGTTCAAGCACAGTCTTTTGCAGATGGTATACAACAGAGAGCTTATAGGTTGTTCTTCGTCAATGTTATCACGCGTTGTCCAGAGCTTCACTAGGGCATCATGTACGGCTTCTTCCGCTAATTCTTTACTGTGCAAATACCGCAAATTGAAGTGATAAAGTTTCTTATGCCATCTATCAAATACCGCACGAAAGGCAAGCTCGTCATTCTGTTTAAGCAAAATGATGAGTTCCTTTTCAGAATATCCAGTATAAGAATTCATAAATATAATTATCGCACTTCTAAATAGGCAATTTTGGTCAGCCGAATTACAAAGGTAAGCCAAGATAGTTATATTTTTAAATTTATCCGTGCTGTCAAGCTTTTATTATATAAGGACAGCTCTTCCGTCTGACGTTTTTTGAAAAATAAAAAGGGACTGTCTAAAAAGTAACCAATAGTCGTCATAGCGAGCCTGAGGAACGACGGTGTGGCAATCTAATTGGCTTAAAATACAGATTACTTCGTCATTCTTTACCGATTGTCTCCGACGTAAAGAGCTCGTCGGAGACAATCGGTACAAGCTCTCGAAAAGACGAGAATTTTGACCTTTTTGGACAGTCCCTATTCGAAAACTAATGATGATAATATCAGCTTCCGGGCTTTAGTTAGGGGTTATTGGGCATCCCAGGATTTGCATCGATGACTCCCCGAGGTAGGCGTAGTGTCAATCTTAAGGGATCCAAGGTATATGATTCCAAAGCGGCTCCATTTTGACCATCGTACGTGATATGTGTATAGGTCGTATTCTCGAATAGCGGATCATTCGATAATCTTCGCATATCAAGCCATCGATGTCCATATAATGCAAATTCGCGTACGCGTTCTTCAATTACAAATTTTATCAAGTCATTTTTAGATACAGCACTTACAGTAGCATCAGCCTCGGGCATGCGCATTTTTCTAAAATTAAGGAGTGTGGTACGCGCTTCCTCTGTCCGATCTAGACGTGCTTCACATTCGGCTTGCATGAGTGTTACGTCTGGCATCGTGACTCCATGTGCTACTTGAGCACCTGTAGGCCCCTTCCTTCGCATCATTCCTGTTACCGGAAATGTTCCCGTTCCTTGATACGGAACGTTTGTGAAAGACTTTAAGCGCATATCATTTGGTTTGTACAATTCGCTTACCCAAGGAGCTAATAATATCTCATTTCCATTCAGTATCCATTGCGATATACTTATCCGAACCATTACATCCTGTATATTATTAAATCCTGATCCGACGGACCAATTGGGATTCGTGTAGGTTTGGTTAAAATCATATAGCCCCACTTCGAAACTCGTAGGCAAGTGTCCTTTTGCTGTTTTGATCCACTCCAGCGCACTTTTATAATCCGCCATATACCAGTAAATCTTCGCCAACGTAAATTCTGCCGCAGCACGGCACATACGAAGTCTATGCGGTACATTTATAGGCATATCCGGTATAGACGATTTAAGGTCTGATATCATCGATTCATAGACCTCTTTAACCGTAGCCCTTGTAAAATTATTTTGTGTGACATCAGCGATCGTGATAAGTGGTATACCCAGGTCGGTAGCCGCAGTTTCCGGATGATATGGCTTGCCGTAATAATTGACCAGCATCATGTTAAAATAAGCTCGAGAAGCGATTGCTTCTGCTTGGATACTTCGTTTATATTCCGTCGATCCTTCTTCAGAATTCATCACCTCATTGATGATTTTATTGTAGAGGTAGATGTTCTTTATCGGATCCTGCAGTTCAGAGGCACTTTGTTCCTGCTCGTAGATATCCGCTTCCCACCGAAACAAGCGCTGGAATCGTAAATTGGTCGCATTAAAGTAGGTGGATAGCGTTGTCACATCATCGCCTAGTACCAATAGCGGGATATCAAATCCAATAGATTGAGAGGTATAGAGCATATTTTCATACTCAAAGGTTTTACTGGCTATCAAGCTCCCTTTTGGAGCTACTTCCAAGAAATCTTTTCCACAGGAGGTCAAGAGCGTTATTAATAACAACAGTAAGCCAATTTTATTTAAGAGAGTCATAGTTCAACGGTTAAAATGAAAGGTTAGCCCCAAAAGAAATTGTATTTTGTCCGGTACGAAGCGCGCGCGTACCACCAAAAGTTCCTAAGCCCTGAAATTCAGGATCTATACCGTATTTATTTGCTTTCCAGAGCATGATGTTGCCCAATTGACCAAATAATCGGAGATCACTGATACGTAGTGGAGCTAGCAGCTCCTTAGGTAGGTTATAACTAAGTGTCAGATCCCGGATCTTCACAAAGGAGGCATCAAGAACATTTGTATGGCCTAGCATATAATAAAAGGTACTACGACGTGAACTGTTGAGACTTGTATTACCTACGAAAGAGGGTATATCAGTCGTTAACTCGTCACCTGCCGCCTTCCAGCGATCAGCAAAATCACTATGAAAATTATTTTGGTACGCATTGACTGTCGTATATCTGTTATTCACATCTCTACGCATCACATGACCGGCATTAAATACCATGTTGATTTGTAATCTCCACCCGTCATAGCGAAAACTATTATTAAATCCACCAGACCATTTGGGTTGGGTTGTACCCGAATAGAGGATGTCTTCCGGTTTAGACACATTTGGCTTTTTGGTTGTGCTACCATCATTCAATTGGATCAAAGGATCTCCCAATTCATCAAGCCCCACGTAATTGTAAGCAAAAATAGCGTAAGCCGAGTAATCCTGTACGTTACGCTCGCTTACTTTTCGGGCACCAGTAGTAATGCTGTTTGCATTATAGGATTTGGTGACACGATTCGTATTATAAGCACCATTGAGGGTTGTCCTCCAGTTAAATTTGCCGTGCTGTATGTTGTTGGTCGTTAACGAAAGCTCTAAACCGCGGTTTCTAATTTCTCCGGCATTACCCAATATGGTAGGGGATACCGCCGCTGCAAAAGGATTAAGCAACATCAAATCAAGTAATCCATCTGTCTTTTTCCAATAAGCATCCAATGATCCTGAGATTCGATTGTTAAGCAATCCAAAATCGATTCCAAAATTCGTGTTCTTGGTGAGCTCCCAGGTCAACCTTCTGTTTGCCGGACTATTGATGGTGTAGATATTGCCATTTGGTACTGTATACCCAGAAGGTACCCTTGCCAACAAAATGTCTTGTGATGAAGCTGTACCGGGCGATGGCGAGTTACCCGTGATACCATAGGTCGCCCTCATGCGAAGTTCATTAATCCAATCAATTTCATGTGCAAAACTTTCTTTTTTAATATTCCATACGCCCCCTATACTATACACAGGCTTATTTTGAGCTGATTTATCTTTTCCAAACAGATTCGATTGATCAATCCGCCAGCTCGCATTAACGCCATATTTCTCAAATAGCATATAGGTTAGCGTAGAATAGAAGGATATTAGCCGAGCATCTAGATTTTGTACGGAATAAATATCAGGTGAGTAGAATGCTAATCCGCCTGTTGTCGGATATATTATTCCTTGGAGTGTACTAGAAGAAAGTGTTTTATAGTCCACCATCTGTACCGTATTTAGATTATCGTCATAGCCCCGGATCAGTTCATTGACATTATCCGTGCTTTGAGACTGTATCTCATTTCCTGCAAGTACAGTCAGCTGATGTTGTCTCCCGGACCAGTTCTTGTTAAATACGAACTGATTTCTTAACGTATAATCCTCTCTACTGGTATTAGCGGTACGCAACCGCCCGCCGTTACGGGGCATATGATAAGTTACAGCATTCGTAGATGGATTGAATACAGCGTAGCTTAAGACTTCCTTTCTGACATCAAAAGCCTTTTGATCCTCAAATTGCCGAGATTCATTTTTGCCTTTGGTGTAGCTATACGTACCTTCAAAACTTAATCCTTTGTAGAGGTCTACTTTTAGTCCTGTGTTTATCCTTACCGCTAGACCATTGGTGCGTGTGTAGCCGAATCCTGGTTCATCTAGCGGAACATAGCTTAGGTCGGTTTTTCCTCTGGATTCTGCTGTATTACGGAGTTGATCCGTGAGCTGACGCCAAGAGATATCTATGTTATTTCCATTGACATCCTGAAACAATTGGTATGGCGTAAACCGAGAATCAAAATTTGTCCAAGGATTACTTCTCCCCATATTATTAGTTACATCAGTTACCAAGTACAGATTGACTTTAGAACCAAATTTGAAATCCTGTCTTAGGTTTAGTTTAAATATATCACTGGCGTTATCCGGTCTATTGCCGATACCTCTATTTCCGGTATAATTTAAAGAGCCGTAAAAAGCATATTTGTCAGTAGCCCCACTAGCCGCAATGGAGTGGTTGTTAACTATATTATTTCGAAAGAATAAATCAGAAATTTGTGCGCTGTTGGAGAGTTTTGATAGACTGTCCAATCGTTGGTCGACCTGTTGTTGCGTAGCGAGTCCTCGGCTCAGATCATACAGTGCCAGTTCATGCGGAGCCACGATGGGCGTGATGCCAGCGTTTATATTTGTCCAAGGCACGATCGTTGCGTCAAAGCTTTCCCGGGCAGCCTGTATGTAGGATCTGCTGTCAAGCACAGGGAGGTAACTTAAGTCTGGCCTCTTCTGTATCCGCAAAAAGTTGCTATATTCTAATTTTAGTTTTCCACTACCTTTTTGACCTTGTTTGGTCGATATCACAATTACCCCGTTTGCAGCGCGGGTACCCCAGATAGATGCAGCGGTAGCATCTTTTAGTACGTTTACTTCGAGTACGTCATTCGGGTTGATCAAGCTGATATCCTCATACGGTACACCATCCACGACAAAAAGCGGAGATCTGCTCGTCGTCGATACGCCAAATCCACCGATGTTGATGGTACTGCCTACAGTCGAAAGACCCCTAACTTGAAAAGGGTCAGCTCCCGGTGCGTTGTTGACCGTGAGCCCGGGGATTAGACCATCTAGTCGCTGTATTACGTTCATCGTACCTACGCGGTCGTTATAGATATCCATGTCAGGTTTTGAAATGGACCCCGCAATCCGTTCTCTCGCAATACTTTGATACCCCGTATTGACAGACACGTATACCTCATCCACGTTGTTTAGGTTGGGAAAAAGACGTACAGTTACGGCTGCATTCGACATTATTTGCTTGTTGATAGGTATCTGTTGGGAGCGATAGCCGATATATGAAATGAGTAAGACATCTTCCTCACCAACGTCTATCCGAAAGCTTCCATCTTGGTCAGATTTAGTAGATTTGTTCGCATTTCGGACCAGGATGCTGGCTCCAGGCAGCGGCTTGCCAAGAGAGTCTACAATACTACCCGTTATTTTTATGGAATCCCGTGTCGATATCTTTTTGATCTCCTCGCTCTTTTGCGGTACATTTTTCTCCGAAAGAAAGATCGTTTTGTTTCCGATGCGGTACGTAAACGGCTGATCTTTTACGACTAAGGATAAAAACTGATCAAGTTGCATGTTTTTGGCATCGATGCTTATCGGTTTAGCCTGTTCTAATAAATCTAAATTGCCGAAAACAGAATAATCGGTTTGTTTTTTGATAGCGGCAAATACATCTTTCATGGCTAGTTTTTTCGTTGAAAGCGTAATTTTTTGCCCCATAACCGGAAATAAGGAGATCACTAAAAGTAATGTTCCCATCCACTTTAAAGCGTCTGATGTCCAGCCATTGAACTTTTTGCATCGAGATTTTTGCTCGTGTGCATTAATTATTTTTTGCATATTTTTGTACTAATTAGGTTAATTAAAATGTCGCACATTTTTGTCGACCAATTTTCACCGGAGATGTTGCTGCATTTCCGGTTTTTTGTATATCGTCGACGCGTAATTGTTAGTCGAATTTGTTCTTTTGTATCGTGTTAATTACTTAATATCGTTAACCTCCTTTCTTTTAATTTGAAGCGAATACCCGATTCCTTTAAGGCATTCAATATATCAGAGAGACTTTCTTCTCGGCTTATTTCACCAAAGAATCGCGTCTGTGGTATGTTGCCTGCATAGTTCACCTCGATATCATACCAGCGTTCGAGCTGTTTCATGATTTCTTCTATGCCAGATCCGTCAAAGTTAAATACCCCTTTTTTCCAAGCCAGTACCTGATCGATATTTTCTCCATGTAAGATGGCTATTTCTCCACTGGATTTGTTTGGGTCAATGCGAGCCTGCATACCGGGTTTCAGTACGGCTAGTTTATTGTTATGTTGCACGCGCACACTACCTTCTATGAGTGTCGTATTGATTGTTTTTTCATTGGCATAGTTGTTTATGTTGAAATGCGTTCCCAGCACTTCAACAGCGCTATGAGCATCAGTTTTTACAATAAATGGTTTTTGTTTGTTGGATGTAACCTCAAAATAAGCTTCACCTTTCAATTCAACCTCACGTCGTTCGGAGTCAAATACCGTAGGATATTGCAGACTGGAGGACGCATTTAACGATACTTTAGTTCCATCCGATAAAACGATTTGATAAGTGCCGCCACGAGAAGTCTGTAATAACAATTGTTGGGCAGGTTCCACCGTTTTACCCCCTACGGATGATCCGTCTGTATATGCGATTCCATCCTTATTGACTACAATTCCACTTTTAGATTCGTTGAGATCGATGCGGCTACCATCAGCCAGTAGGATGAAGGCTTCCCCCTGTGCTGGTTTTATATCGGTTACCTGACTTTGTTCCGTCTCGGTTTGCTTAGTATATAACCATGTACCTATTCCACCACCTATCACCAGAAGAATTGCCGCTACATAGGGCAGCCAGTAACCAATCGTTTTGATTGGTCTATTTTCTTCTGTGGCAGGCCGTATCGGCGACTGGTTTTGGATATGCCTTAGCGTACGAGCGATATCGACAGGTATACTGTGAAAACTTTCAAGATCTTCTCGCAATTGGTTGGCATCATCGATTTTTCGGAGTATTGCGCTATTAGCTTCCGAACTATTTGCCCAGTTCTCTACTTTCAGCCTATCCTGTTCATCCAGCTCATCTCTTAAGTATTGCTGTAAAAGCGTAATAATTTCATTTCTATCTAGCTCCATCTTGATTCGTATTGATAGTCCAATTGGTGTCTTCTTGCTAGTAAAACGAGAAGAACAATGTAAATCTTTGGAAAAAAGATAAAAAAAATAACTTAGTTGAAACTAGCGAAAAGTAAAAGGCAGAAAAAAGGATTGGTCTTCTTGAATAGCGCCCTTATTGCTTTCGTAGCCTCGTGCTTATGGATAAAAACTGCATTTGCCGAGATGGATAGCTGTTCCATGATTTCATCGGTCGTTAAGCCGTCAAAATAGCTAAGCAAGAATACCTGCTTTTGTTTTTCGGGCAGTTTGCAGACCTCCTCATAGATAGCTTTGAGGAGCTCCGTATAAATAATATGTGATTCAATGGTCTCGGGGGCCAAAATAAGAAGCTCGTCATTTATACTTATATCTGAAGGACGGTTCTTAGGAGATTTTAAGTAGTCCAAACACGCATTTCGTACGACTACATACAGATAAGACTTCAGTTCGGATGCGCTATTAATTTTTTCTCGTTGGTTCCATGTTTTTAGAAAACTGTCATCAATGATTTCTTCGGCTACCTCTAGGTTATTCAATATGTTCTTAGCAAAAAAAAGCATCTCACGTTGATGCTTATTGATAAAGTATTCCAGTGCCACGACATCTCCGCTTTGAAAGCGAAGAAGCATATCATTATCTTTAGGATTAGCACTTATGCTCATGGATACTTTTGAGAAATTGTTGCTAAATAATGAAATCTTTAGCAAAATAGCAAGCAGATTGAAGATGAGATGACTGCATAACGGCTAATAGAGATTCAATGTTCCAGAGGAAATCTAATCATACCGAATAAAATTTTAGCCCAGCGGCCCGAATCATTCTACAGGGTGAGATAAATGAAATAGAAAATAGTGGATAAGTTGTCGATAAATTATTCTTAAAACAATCATTTATGAATCGTCGTAAAAAATATTTTAAGATAATTGGTCCTATATACTATCTTTGGTCTAGATTTCAATAGCTTATTTTTAACCTTTTAAAGCCCTTGGATATTAAAAATCTTTCAGATTTTCAGTTAGTTGCGTTGTTGAAGGACGGGGATTCCGATGCTTATAGCGAGATTTATAATCGGTATCATGCGGCGCTTTATGTGCATGTTTTTAACAAACTTAGACTTCGGGAAGAATCAAGAGATATCGTTCACGAGCTCTTTGCGAGTTTATGGAGTAAGCGTAGTGAAACGGAGATAAAAGGTAATCTTTCTACTTATTTATATGTTTCTGCCCGGTACAAAATATTTGATTTCATTGCCCGACGTGATACCGAAAGCAAATACATCAGCTCAATTAAAGATTTTATAGATAAAAACACCTATATAACGGATTATTTGGTGCGGGAAAAAGAATTGCAATTGTTGATTGATCAGGAGATAGCAGCCCTACCGCCTAAAATGCGGAGAATATTTGAACTTAGTCGCAACAACCACCTTACCCATAAGCAAATAGCGGATGAACTTGGGTTGTCCGAACAAACTGTAAAAAAGCAGGTTCAGAACGCATTGAAGATTTTGCGATCCCGACTGGGGCCAGCTGTATTTATTGCCTTTATCCTCTAAAGGTACCCCGTAAAATAAAATTTATTTTTTTCTACCCCCAAGTCCTTTCTCGTTCGACTCTAATTAAAATGAACGAAGACTAGCCTCATGGAACATAAAGACGTAATTGCCTTATTGCACAAATATCGATCAGGAACTTGTTCTGAAACAGAGCGCGCGCTACTGGAAAGCTGGTATCTTTATCATGATAGCGACGCCATAAAGGATTTATCTCCCGAGGAACTTAGTGTAGACCTCTTGATGATCAGAGAAGGACTGCCTCTGGTCAAAGCGACACCTGTACTAAAATTGTGGCGACCTAAAACTTGGGCGGTAGCCGCCGCAGCGATTACCGTGATTACCTTAGGTGTTTTGCTGTACAAAGTTTCCTCTTCTCATGTAGATTTGCAACTCGTAGATCAGGAGGACAACGAGTTGCTGTTTGACGATGTTGCTCCGGGAAAAAAATCAGCTACAATTACCTTAGCCAATGGCAGAACCATCGAATTGAGCGACAGTAAGGGTGGGCTTGTGGTTGGAGATCAACTCAAGTATGATGATAATACCGCAGTCGAAGAAGGTACACTGAGAGATCTTGCCGGGCAGGAGCTGACTATGCTCGTTGCTAGGACACCTAAAGGAGGTACATATGCGTTTGTTCTTCCCGATGGGACACGAATTTGGCTCAATGCAGATTCCTACGTTAGCTTTCCTTCAAGTTTTAAGGGAGATAGGCGAAAGGTCACATTGACAGGAGAAGCATATTTTGAAGTAGCGAAAGACAAAAATAGGCCTTTTATGGTATCTACCTCAGATCAAGATATTGAAGTACTGGGCACACATTTTAATGTTAAAAGCTATCCCGATGAAAGTGATGCCAAGACAACGCTATTGGAAGGCCGTGTCAAAGTTATTCCAAGAGAAGGAAGCTTTAAAATCCTGAACCCGGGACAGCAGGCTGTATGGTCCAAAAATAAGCTACGGCTATTGACGGTAGACTCCGAATCCGAAGTCGCTTGGAAAAATGGAGATTTTGTTTTCACTGGGCAGGGAATCAGAGACGTCATGCGTACTATTTCGCGTTGGTATGATGTTGAAGTAGATTATCAGACCGACCCAGGCGATATGAATCTGGAGGGAGCGGTTTCTAGATCAAAGAAATTATCCGTGATATTAAAAGTCCTTGAAAGTAGCAGTGATGTAAGATTTAGGGTCAATAACAACAAGATAATAGTAACCAAATAATCGAATCATAAATCTTAATACTAAAAAGGAGGTGTACCGAGTAAAATAGTTATCCAATTATCCCGTGATTTACCGAACTAGGAAGGTATGATATCAGCTAGCGAATTAAATTACTGCAAACTTAAAATCAATGAACCGAATTTTGCTCCAATCTTTAAACGGGATAGAGCAGGATTTGAAAACCACTAAATTAGATGAATAAACAACTTACCAATGTAATAGGTGATCCACCTAGCCGCGCACATAAAATAAAGTCTCTTATGAGGTTTGTTTGGGTATTGTGCTCCGTCGTTGTGTTGCAGTCTGCAGCTTTCCCTACATTAGGGCAAACGATCAATATCAGTGAAAAAAACACGTCAATTTCTGCCATTTTTCGGCAGATCCGTCAGCAGAGCGGGTATGACTTTCTCTATAACAAAAATCTTATCAAAGACGTAAAAGTTACCGTCAAATTGAATAATGCCTCTATCAACCAGGCATTAGAAGCCTCCCTAAAGGGCCTAGGTCTGACCTATAAAATCAATGATAAAATCATCTTTTTGGAGCGGCATCAAGAATCTGCCGCCAAGCAAGATTCGATGATTTACGGTCTTGTTATTGACCAGGCAACTAATGTAAGAATGCCGGGCGTCACCATTACGAATGTAAGTACTAAAGTAAAAGCCCATACCGATGTCGATGGTGCTTTTGAAATACCTGGGGAAAAAGGAACCAGATTGTTAGTCAGTTATATTGGTTACGAAACTGCTGAAATACTGGTTCAAACGGCAGATTATCATATCACGGTAAATATGAAGGAAGCTGTCAATGTCATGGAAGATGTGGTAGTCAACGGAATTTTTACCCGTAAAAAGGAAAGTTTTACAGGGTCTGCGGCCACCTTTGGAAAAGAAGAGTTGCTTCGTGTCGGTAATCAGAACGTCATAAAGAGTTTGGCCAACTTGGATCCCTCGTTTAAGTTAGTGGACAACCTGCAGTTCGGTTCCGATCCAAATCGTCTGCCCGACATTCAGCTACGTGGTCAGTCTGGACTGCCTGATTTGAATAGCGAATTTCGTTCCAATCCAAATTTACCGCTCTTTATCGTGGATGGTTTTGAATCCACTTTACAGAAAGTGATCGATCTCGATATCTATCGTGTAGCTTCCGTTACGGTACTTAAGGATGCGGCTTCCAAGTCAATTTACGGTTCTAGGGCAGCTAATGGGGTTGTAGTAATTGAAACTGTTCGACCTGCCGCCGGAAAGTTGCAGATTTCTTTTAACAACAATATAAATGTTGAAGTCCCGGATCTCCGTAGTTATAATCTCGTGAATTCGATGCAAAAGCTTGATGTTGAGCTTGCTGCAGGGATCTATTCGGGCGCCGAACCTAGTGACCAGGTAAATCAATTGCGTCAATATAACAGGAACCTAGAGGCTGCCTTAAGCGGTGTCAATACAGACTGGCTGGCTCAACCCGTTAGAAACGGGGTAGGGTACCGTAATTCGATCAGAGCAGAAGGTGGTGATGCCGCATTTCGCTATGGTGTGGATCTCATGCACAATAAGATTACGGGTACCATGAAAGGATCAGATCGGAACACCTTAACTGGGGCCATAGATCTATCTTACAGGCTTAATAATATTAGCATAAACAACATTTTGACCATAACTTCAAATAAGGCCAATAATTCACCTTACGGATCATTTGAGAATTTTGCGCGTCTAAATCCCTACAATTCACCTTTTGATAGAACTGGAAAGCTTCAAAAGATCGCGAACTACAACGTTAAAAATGGAACCGAGACAGAAGGCGGGGTGCTACTACCCGACAATATACCCGTTTTCAACCCATTATGGAATGGTTACATCGGCGTATTAGATAATGATGCTTACACCGATATTATTAACAATTTCAATGTAGATTGGAGAATATCCTCAAATTTGCGGATAAATAGCAGATTTAGTGTGACTAAGCAAGTGACGGAACGCAATATATTCCTACCACCGGACCATACCAGTTTTGGCAATTTCACGGGAGAGGATGTACAACGTAAAGGAAGTTATACCAAAGGAAACGGATCGTCCATATTGATGAATGGTAATCTTAACCTGAGCTATCTGAAACAGATTGACAAACATTACATCACATTCAATTCCGGAGTAGACGCAAATACCCGTGAAAGCGAAAACCTGAGCTATATTATAGAAGGTTTTAAGGATAAAGATATTAATTTTCCATCCTACGGTCTTCAGTATCAAACCGGTTCGCGTTTAACAGGAATTGAAAGTATTCGTCGGGAAGCAGGGGCTTTTGCTTCTACGAATTATAGTTTTGATGATCGGTATTTAATGGACGCTTCGTTGCGATTTACGGGGAATTCGCAGTTTGGTACCAACAATAAATGGGGAACTTTCTGGTCTTTAGGCTTAGGCTGGAACATACACAAAGAAAAATTTATTGCCGAGCATAATATTTTCGATCAACTTAGATTGCGTGGGACTGTGGGTTATACGGGATCTCAGGATTTTGAATCCTATTTAGGTATGACTACATTTCAATATATCCAAGATCGTACCTACCTCAACGGAAACGGATCCTTTCTGGTTGGAATGGCCAATCCAAATCTACGCTGGCAGCGTAAAAAGGACAATAATGTGGGACTTGATATGACGACGTATGGTGGTAAATTGAATCTAACACTAGAATATTACCTTAGCTATACGGATGGATTGTTAACACAGGTCAGTTTGCCTCCGTCATCGGGTTTTCAGATGTACACGGCCAATTTGGGTGAAGTAAAAAATACAGGATGGGAGGGGCGAGCGACCTATTCCATCTTTAAAGATGTGGAATCAAGAAAATCTTTATCCGTCTATGGAACCTTCGCTCAGAATAAGAATACCCTGATTAAGATCTCAAATTCTTTAGGGGCATGGAATAAAGGACAGGACACCATCAAATCAAATCTACCTAAGCTTCGATTTATTGAAGGACAGTCCTTAAATTCAATTTGGGCCGTTCGTTCATTAGGCATCGACCCTTCAACAGGTCGTGAAATTTATCTGACCAAAGATGGTGATGAAACATTTGAGTGGAACGCCGACGATCAAGTTGCCGCAGGGGATTTAATGCCCAAACTTCAAGGTAATTTGGGTTTCGACTTGCAATTGAAGGGTTGGCAGTTTAATGTCGCTTTTGCTTATCGATGGGGTGGACAGATGTATAACCAGACACTTCTGGACAAAGTGGAAAATGCAAATATTTACAACAATGTGGATAGACGCGTCTTGAATGATCGTTGGCGCAAGCCAGGTGACCAAAGTTTTTTTAAAGACATTGCTAACCCAGAAGTAACGCGTCCGAGTACCCGGTTTGTGGAGGATTGGAGCGAACTTACTTTATCAACTATTAATGTTGCGTATGAATTGGAACGTTTGAATTTTATACAGAAAATTGGGCTTCGCCGTGCAAAACTTGGTTTTAACGCCAATAATCTGTTTGTCATTTCTACGGTTAGGCAGGAGCGTGGTACCGATTACCCTTTCGCTAGGACGTTGTCTTCTACTTTACAAATACTTTTCTAATTAATCCTATGGAAACTATAAAAAAATATAAATCATTTATTTGGCTTTCCGCGCTGGCTTTTACGGTGTGCATTTCTTCATGCAATAAATGGCTGGATGTGGATCCCGATTCGAGGGTCAAAGACGACAAGTTTTTTGCAGAAGAAGCGGGCTTTAAGAATCTATTGAATGGCGCATATATCACGATGGGTGATACCGAGGCCTACGGTCGGGAGCTTTCTTACGGATTGGTCGATGTATTGGCGCATACTTACACTTGGTTGCAGAATTCTGATGCCAGAAGACCCTATATAGATGCCATGGATGGCTTATATGCTAATGCACCGACCCAACAGTTAATACATAATGCTTGGTCTAAAAGCTATAATGTGATTGCTAATCTGAACATATTGATGGAGCGGCTTGAAAATGCAGATCGATCGATATTTCAACCGAAGAATTATGAAATTATAAAAGGAGAAGCCTATGGTCTGCGAGCTTTTCTGCATTTTGACTTACTCCGTCTTTTCTCCACAAGCTATTTAGCGGGAGGCGAGAATTTACCGGCTATTCCCTACAAAAAAATGTACGGAACATCCCTGACTCCCGTTTCTACAGCCAAGGAAGTGGTTAATGAAATTCTTTCAGATTTAAAAGTGGCCGAAGAATTATTAAAAGTTGATCCTATATTCACAGGCGAAGTAATAGCTACTACTACCGACGAAGGATACCTTAGCGAGCGCAAACTTAGATTTAACTACTATGCGGTCAAAGCATTGCAAGCGCGGGTTTATCAATGGATCGGAGACAGTGCGAATGCGCTCTCGGCAGCTAAGACGGTAATCGATGTGAGCTCAACCAAGTTTCCATGGGTGCTGAACTCCGCGCTAACCGGTGAAGAAATCGTCAAAGACCGGGTGTTTACTACGGAATTTGTATTTGGCCTCTATCAACCCAAAATGTTGGAAAATCAAACAGGCTATCTGACGGAATTGTCCGCTGTTACAGGTATAGGTTTGGTTATGAGCGCAGCTACTCGCGACCAGATCTATCCAGTCAGCGAATCAGCCGCCGACGTACGTGCAGTTTACCTTCTCCGGTTCGAAGGATCCAATACCTACCTAGGGCGATTGGAACAGCATGCGGATAGGGTAGAGCGATTTTCTAAGCGGATGCCGATTATCCGAATTCCCGAGATGTATTATATCGCAGCGGAAGCTGAAGCAATAAGTAATCCAGCAAAAGCTGTCGAATATCTGGCTACGGTACGGAGCATGCGTGGTGTAAGCGGTTCACTGTCTCCTGCTCTTACAAGCGAGCAGATTAATGCGGAAATACAAAAGGAAATGCGTAAAGAATATGCCTCCGAAGGCCATTTATTTTATTATTATAAGCGCCTGAATAAAACAGCCGTTCCTGGTCATGTAGGACCATATAATACAGCAAGATATAAACTTCCTTTACCTCCGGCAGAAATTGAGTTTGGAATTTAAAATTACAGATATGGAAAAGTATTATTTTATTGTAATTGCGTTGATCTTCTTTTTTTCTTGTAAAAAGAATGATCAAGCCCCCTTTTTCGACGCGAATACCTCCATCAGTATATCGGGAGATAAACAGCAAGGGACAAAGGCCGATTCCCTGGTATATTCTTTTGCCGTCCAACCGTCTTCCTTGCAGGAGACGAATATCAAAATTCATGTTCGTACCGTCGGGAATATAGTAGATAGCGATCGAGAGTTCAGTTTGGTGATTAATCCAACATTGACCACAGCTGAAGATGCAGAGTTTGAGTTTCCAAAAGTCTTCACCATGCCGGCAAATGCGAGTACGACGACGATTAATGTAAAAATTAAAAGAAGCGAACGCCTTAAAGCGACAAATGCAAAACTCGTTATTGATGTCGCCGAAAATAAGGAGTTTAAACCAGCACCAATATTTAAAAGTTTAACAGATCCCTATCAGACAAATCGCTTTTCAATAGTATGGACAGATGTGCTTACAAAGCCAGCCGAGTGGGACGATGGCGTATACTTTCTCTATATGTTTGGCGAATGGAGTAAAACCAAGCACCAACTTATCATCGACGCGACAGGTCGAGCCTCCTACACGGATTTAGTACCTTTTGAGGAAGAGTGGTATGCTATTCTTGCGAAGTCTTCAGCCTGGTTGGCCGAATACAATGCAGCACATCCAGACGACCCCTTGGTCGATGAGCATGGAGATATTGTCGAGTTCTACTTTTAAAAATTAGTAAGTCATTATGAAAAAACTGAAAATAGTAAATGCATTCGCGTTTCTCGCTTTTATATTATCGATTGCTGCCTGTAAAAAGGACCATGGTAACTACGATTATAAAGAGCTACCCCTTTTCCAAATAGACACTTCGGGGATGTCAGGCATTTTTGAAACCATTCAAAACCAGCCATTGACTATCTCGCCCAAAATTAGATTTGAAGGTAATGAGAGCCAGCTTCAGTATTTATGGCGTCTTTACGATGGAGGCGAAGTGCCCGTCATTGACACCTTGTCTAACGTACGGGATTTCGATGAGTCAATCCATAGAGAGCCAGGGAACTATACGTTAGAATTACGTGTGCAGCAAAAGGAGGATAAACGCATGCAGATTGCGACTTTCCGCGTCAGAGTTCAATCACCTGGTTCTTATCCTTCGGGCTGGCTGATTGCCTATAATGAGGGAAGCGTGGCCGATTTTGATTTAATTACCGCTCCTCAATTTCTGACAGCAGGGATCAAAGACACTGTTTACAAAGCATTATATGCGACGGCCAATGGTGCTATAATTCCTGGAAGCATTGTCCAGCTTCGTATTGCCAGGGATTTTTCTAATGGTTCTTTGCAAAGTATATTTTTAAGTACGAACGAAACCAGTGTACAAATGTCTCACAATACCTTTCTGCATACGAAGGGATTTAATAACATGTTTACTGATCTACCTAACATTACCAAGCCTCAATTTATAAATGACGCAGGTGATGCGATTGTAAATAACGGTGTGGTTTATTCTGGTCTACAAGGAATCTACTTAGCCAGATTACTTGCTCCTAATGCCGCACCGTATACTGCAGCCCCGATGTTGCACCAGTATCTGAATTATGCGACAGCATTTTATGATACGCAACAAAAACGTTTTCTGCAAATACCAGAGATGGGTTCGCTGGCTATGGATTTAAGTAGCGATGGGCTGTTTGATGTGAGCGACATTGGCATGGACCATCTTTTGTACACCCCAGGATTTCCGGTATCCACTTCCACTCGAGGTATGTGGAATGTTTTTAAAGACGATGCCGACCGTCGCTTTCTATTAGCGACCGATCTGAGTGCCGACACTGCCTTGGCAAAGATTAACATTACGGCTGCGCCAAATATCAAACAGGCCAAGTTCTTTCAGGCGGGTTATTTGAGCGCCTACTGTCTCTATGCCGACGATCACAAGATCTATCGCATCCAGCCTGATATGAGATCCGGAACGACCTCAATTAATACAGAATCAGGGTTTGCTGTGACTGGAGATGAAGTTATAGTATCCATGAAAATTTTTAGGGCCAATAGCAATGCGCTCAATCATAAAGGACTGTTCGTTGCGACCTGGAAAGAGACCGAACAAGAAGGGAAATTATATTTGCTTCCTTTGAATGAAGTAAGTGGCGAAATTGGTTTACAGCCCTTAAAAGTATGGACTGGTTTAGGAAAGATCAGGGATATGGGATTTAAGTAATGATATTTTAAAACGAATTAAATAATAAATAAACTAAATGCTATGAGAATATTAGGAATAATTATTTTGAGTGTCTTTGCGTTAGCAATGAATGCTCATGGACAAAAACAGTATACAATAAATGGGTATTTGCCCGGGTACAAGTATTCAAAAATATACTTGCGCAAGGCTCACGATGTAGACTCTACAATAGTTAAAAATGGTAGATTTGTATTTAGAGGGACGGTATCAGAACCTACTTCCTCTGCCTTTTCTGACCGAAAAGAGGAGGTCAGATCATTTATCCTGGAGGGCGGTACCTATACCATAACAGGTGATAGTAGTTTGAATACGGCTCAGATGACGGGTGCCGGTCCGACGGAGCTTCAACGTCTAGCTTTAGAACAATCAAAGGAGCCGATAAATCAGAAACTGAAATTATTAGAATCACAAATGATTCATCAACTGACGAAAAAAGATACTGCGGCCGCTATCAAGACAAGTGACGAAATGAGGTCGCTATTCAGTGATTTGGACAAAATTGACATGGATTTCATTGTTAATCATCCGAAAAGTTTTCTTAGCTTTTTCATGATTTGGATCATGTCGCAGGTTGATGACCCTGCTAAGGCCCATCTACTGTATGATAAACTGGATCCATCAGTAAAGAATTCCGCTGTTGGTAAACGTGGCAAAGCTGCTTTTGATAAGCAAAGAGCGGTAGCTGTGGGAAGTCAGGCGCTTGATTTTACAGAAAGTGATATAAACGGTAAGCCGTTTACACTTTCGAGTCTTCAAGGCAAGTATGTTTTCTTGGATTTCTGGGCAAGTTGGTGTGGGCCTTGCAGAGCAGAACACCCAGCACTCAAACAGGCCTATGAAAATTTTAAAGATGAAGCTTTCACCATTGTAAGTGTTTCGTTGGATAGAGATAAGGATTTGTGGTTGAATGCTATTAAAAATGATGGACTTCCAACGTGGCACCATGTGTCTGATCTTAAGGGGTTTAACAGCGTATCGGCAGAGTTGTATAGTATTTCTGCCATTCCATTTAATATATTGATAGATCCTGAGGGTATTATAATTGCAAAAAATCTTCGTGGTGAAGACCTTGAGAATTCTTTAAATCAAATATTTAGAAAGTAGATAACTCGGGATATGAACAAAATAAGCTTTCTATTGGTTACTATACTGATCCCATTTTTCTTAGTTGCACAAAATACAGGAATTCAGTTTACGAACGCTTCTTCTTGGAAGGAAGTGCTCGATCTGGCGCGTGCAGAGGGAAAATACATATTTGTGGATTGTCACACCACCTGGTGCGCGCCTTGTAAAGCGATGTCGAGCGAGATATTTCCTATGCAGGAAGTTGGTGATTTCTTTAATAAGCGATTTATCTCGGTTTATCTTCAGATGGACACTTCCAAAAAAGATAATGATTTTGTGAAAGGATGGTATTCGGATGCATCAATGATTAAAAATAACTATACGGTCAAGAACTATCCTACTTTTCTATATTTCAGTCCAGATGGTGCGCTTGTTCATCGTACCGTAGGATCACTGACTGCGGATCGTCTGATCGATGAGGGAAATGCGGCTATGAATCCCGAAAGACAATATATGACGCTAATGAAAAAGGTGGAGAGGGAAGATGTTTCTCCGCGTGAATTACGTAATGGAGCCAAAGCAGCACAGGCTGCATATGAAAAAGATAAGGCGGCTAAACTCGCACTTCGGAGTATGGAAGCCGGTACCATTAATGATTTTTTGTCTAAAGAAGGGTTTGAATTTTTAAGTTTTTACACAGTTAATAGTCAAACTACTACCGATGTGGGCTTTAGAATGATCTTGGAAAATAGTGATTTGATCGATAGTACTATTGGTAAAAATGCCTCTGCACAGGTAATTACAGAAATGTTGGGTAAGGAGGTAAGAGGTGAAATAGACGAAGCAAAGGATCCTAATTGGGATAAAATTCTTGATTTTTTACAATCAAAGTACCCACGATATGCCGAGCGAACTCTATTTGCTGAAAAGACAAGATATTTTTCCCAGAACTTACTTTGGAACGAATTTGTAATGACGATTGAGGAACGGTTAAAAAGCGATCCGCTATCAATTGACAGCGAAAGCTTGTCAAATTTCGTATTGCTAATTGCTACAGGGGATAAGGTTGATGAGCAGGGGCATATGGCAGGATTAAAATGGAGTAAACAAGTATTGGCTATTGATGAACAAACAGCAGAAAGGCTGTTTTTCCATGCGGTACTTTTTTATAAGCTCGGCAAACAGCAGGAAGCGGTTGCATGGCAACAAAAGGCAGTCGATGAAGCTTCGGATGAAGATCAGCCTTGGTTTCAGGAGGTATTGAAAAAAATGTCTGGGGGGCAAGAGTTAGGCTTTTAAAAAATTAATGTAAATCAAATTTAAATATATATGAAACGTATTCTATTAATATTAATACTCGTTTGTCCATTATTTATGTTTGGACAGGATAAAAAATCTAAACTATTTGTTATCAACGGGGATTTTAAGAATTTGACTGAGAATCCAAGCAAAATTACTGTCATTGGAACTATTGGAGGCAAGGAGTTACAACGTGCCGAATTTCCCGTTGAGGACGGGAAGTTTGAAATAGCAATTGATCATCCCAATTTTGATAATTTAATTCTCTGGTTTGAGGACGTTGAATTTGAGGGGGCGACCAGAGAACCACTTCATGTATATGGCAAGAATGGCGATACTTTTACCATTAAAGGTGATGTCAAAAATGTCTCCGCCGCACATATAGAGGGAGGAAGTACGATCAGCAATGAACAAACTAAGCTCGCTATGTTATATGTAAGGGATGTCAGGTCAGAGAAAATGAACGATTATGAGTTTATCAAAAAATATCCCAATAGCATTCATGGTGCGGACGAAGTATATCTTCGAAGCCTCTGGATGTCTGCCGAGACCGTTGGATCCATTTACAATCCGCTTACCGATGTGGTGAAAAATTCGCCTCAAGGTAAGTTACTTGCTAAACGCTATGGGGTTCTGCAAAGCATTGCAAATGGAGCAATAGCACCGGATTTTGATGGGGATAAATATTTAGATGGATCTAAAGCAAGCCTCAAGGATCTTCGCGGAAAGCACGTTCTACTGGAGTTTTGGGGAAGCTGGTGTGGAGTGTGTCGCGAAGAACATCCACTTTTTAAAAAAATTTATGAAAAGTACAAGGATAAAGGATTTGAAATTGTTAGTGTATCGCAAGAAAATGGCGACGACATAGAAGTACTTCGAAAAAGTTGGAAGAAGGCTATAGACATGGACAGTATAGGGATGTGGAAACATGCCCTGGACAATGAAACCTCAACCGGTAAAATGAAGATGACCGAAAAATACGGAATATTAGCTTTCCCTACACTCGTTCTGATTGGACCTGATGGTAAGATTATTGACCGATTTCTTCCAGCCACACACAATGTAACGAAGGAAGAACTTGGCGTGCGCGATACGGAAGAATTAGAACGTAGAATAGAATCCGTAATGTCAGGAGGAGTGTAGAAATCCAATACGGATATACTACTCGTTCTGATTTGCTGTGTTAGCCGCTTTTTTAGAGAATTTACTATCTTAGATTTGTTTAAACAGGTTGAAGAAGACTAAAATAGAAGGCGTTTTTGTAATATTTTTTCCTCTTGATAGTGTAATTATGGTTAAACCCTTATTCGAAAGGTTTGAAAATTGGGTTATCCAATATCTTTCAAGATCCTAAATGGTCAATTCGCTGAAGTTTCAATGAGCTAATAATAACTAATTGAGACTTCAGTGAATTCTTATGTTTTCTCGTTAAGGAAATAATACCTTCAATTTGAAAAACTGATACCTTGGGGATCATTCTTGCTTCTTTTCCGAATAATTTGCGGAGATATACGCTAATCAATTGATTTGTCGATTTTTTTGACTAAAAATCGGCAAGATCAAACTTCTTTTTCTTGAATGTCGTGTTACTTCTTGTCTTTTTATCAGCTGGTTAAGATATTTGTTATGTAGCTATTTCATAACCCTTAGATAAATTGCAATGCGTTTCAAAGCACAGACTTCCAAATATCATGACCGATTTTTAGTTTCTTACTTGCATGATATTACTTTCAATACCCCTATTTTTGCCATCAACTACAATTATAATGGGCGTGAAGGAGTACTGTATGTCAAACAGGAAAATGCCGGTATTACTGGTCAGGTCAACGATCGAATAGCACTTTATTGGCTTAAAAGATTTAAAACAACAATTTCTGCCAACTGCCTGCCACAATATTTCCAAGGCGATGAGTTTATGAAGTGTTCCTTAGATGCACTTTTAGATCGGCTCTCTAGGGATAATGAAATTAACGCATTAGATAGCTTCCTTCTGAAAGACCGTCTGCGTCAGTATTCCGAGTCAGAGTGGGAAGACATAATGGAAGAGGTGCATTGCAGCATGACCTTTCAGGAAGCATATCATCAACTTCTTTTTCAAGGTATCCAGGTCGATGCCTTTGTCAGTAGCCGGGTCAATGACGGTATGCTTGCCGCTGCTAAGAAATATTTCGGCGCTAAGTCGCAAAATATTAAGCTGGGCTATATAACGAATGAATTAGTCTCCTCTTTTGTAAATATCGCAGCCGACCTTTATCAGGAGATTGGCAACTGTGAGATCACCAAGATTATTTCTTTTTTCAGGACGCAGTTAGGCCTCAACATAGGTCCTGTTTCGGCCTCTAATATTTTGGGTTCGATTAAAATGCAAACCACACAGTTACAAGGATCGGTATTCCTCACGACATTGGTAGATAGGCAGGATGACGCCTGGATTAGCCAGTTGGTGGGCGACAGGTGTGATACGTATCACATGCCGGATTTAGTATTTGCAGGTTATAGTGTTATTCCTGCCACCGAGAGTGCGGTTTCACTTCTTTGATAGGAGTTTAGCTTCAATATATAGTATAAAGCGTCTTCAGCAAATAACCTTAGACGCTTTAAATTAAACAAAATAAACCCCGAATTGAATAATCTGTTCGAAATATAAAGTAAATAAAGTTGGCCACTTTTGAATAAAAATGACCAACTAAAAAATTACAGACTTTATATTCTGACACAAATGTAAGTAGCCTATCCTAGATCGCAGCCAGATATTTATACTTCCGAATATTTTGTTAAATCTATTTGTTTTCGGAATGAATTCCGACTTGTCCAATTGTTTTTTGTCTTTTTTTCGAAAATTAGTTTGTTTCTCATATTAGGGGCTTTTAAGGTGGATTTGTTTTGCTACACCTATTATCAATGATGTCGAGTTTTTAATAGCCATGCAGGATTAAGTTGTAGATATGGATAGAGGTGTAAAGCAAGCGAGTGCCGTAAAAGCCAGCCCACCGGAAGAGCTACGATAATAAAAACGCCTCAATTTGTATAAAGTGAGGCGTTTTCTATTAATGAGCAGTTAGCTCCTTATAACTGTCAAAATATGATTTCAGCAATCTTTTCTGATCGGTTGATACATTTTTGAATTTTAGTTTTTTAGTCACACTCGTGAATCCGTGTTTTTCAATTAATTCACCAAAAGACGAATTGAAGAAAGAAGAAGAAATAGCCAAAGACCCTATTAGATCGATCTGAATTATTTCATTTACATGGATGGATTTTTCCAAAATAGAATATAATTGAAATCCAGCTACATTAGTACTTGTATTATCTACAAGATTGTTGATTTGTAATGTTTTCATGATTATATTTTTATTAGTGTTATTCGAAATTTTGGTAATTTAAAAATTTATTTTGTATTCATGATGTATGATTGCTGTAAAAAATATGTCAGTTAACAATATTCAAAGTCACTGATTTTCAGTTTTTCTAGATTGTCAATCATTATTTCTATTTCAATAGCTGTGCCAAAGAAGCATTTAATATCTCTCATCTTAAAGCTGACACCTGGGTTATTTATTATCCATTTGTCATATGTTACCATCCTGAATTCACCTTCATGAAAATTTGTTTCATCCAATAGGTTATTTAATCCCAGTCCCCGGTTTCTTGGGGGTGACTGTGTTGTGTTTTTCAGCGTAAAAGCCCAGGCTATAGCGTCTTCACTCGCCCAAATCTCTTCACCTTTAGACAACAAGTAGTTATTTACACAGTTAGTCAACCCGATACCTGTATCACAAATTGCCAATCTAATTGAGTTTTTGTTTTTTAATGTATTGAGCATGAGCCACTACACCGGTTTTAGACTTAGCATGGTCAAGGCAGTTATTTAATACTTCATCTAACAATATGTAAGATATATTAAATGTATATAAATAAAGTTATTGTTGCAACAATGTTGCTTTTGATGTAAAATGTTTTTATTTTTGAATAAAGAAATATATATGGAAGCGATACCTAAGAGTTTTGAAGAATGGAAGAACTGTATTGAAGAAAAATGCGGAATTCCACTGACGTTGGAGTTTGCAGAAAAGCGGTTCTCTATTTACACGAATGATCACCTGCCGGAAACACAGCGTTTTGTAAAGCTGTATGGTGCTGGACATCTTTCGAACATCAAAGAGTGGCTATCGATCGTCATTCAGGAAAAGCGATATCAAAAGTAGATAACAAAATAATAAGCAGAGATCATGAAGAAGAAATTACCGGTAACCGTACTCAGTGGCTTTTTGGGAGCAGGAAAGACCACGTTGTTAAACCATGTTCTCCATAATAAGGAAAATCTACGGGTAGCCGTAATCGTCAATGATATGAGCGAAGTCAATATAGATGCACAGACCGTAGAGCGCGAACAGGTACTCTCACGTACGGAAGAGAAATTGGTCGAGATGAGTAATGGCTGCATCTGCTGCACACTGCGTGAAGATTTGATGGTTGAAGTGGAGCGACTGGCTAAAGAAGATAGGTTCGACTACCTATTGATCGAAAGTACCGGCATCTCCGAACCCATTCCTGTAGCACAAACATTTAGTTATGTGGATGAAAATAATGGTATAGACCTGTCGTCCTTTAGTTACATTGATACGATGGTGACAGTGGTCGACTGCTACAATTTTTTCAATGACTTTGGCAGTGCGGAGACCTTAGTGGATAGGGAGTTGACAGATGATAGTCTGGACAGTAGAACCATTGTCAATCTACTCACCGATCAGATCGAATTTGCCAATGTGATCATTCTCAATAAATCCGATCTGGTGTCAGAGGAAACATTGGGCATTCTGGAAGCAGCCATCCGCAAACTGAATCCTGGCGCCAAAACTATCCGGACCCAATTTGGTAAAGTTCGCCCCAAAGATATTATCGGGACGGGCGCATTCGACTTTGATCAAGCCTCCTCTTCAGCGGGATGGATCAAAGAGCTGGAAACAGAACATACACCAGAGACCGAAGAATATGGTATTTCATCCTTTGTGTTTCGCTCGCAGAGGCCATTCCATCCGCAAAGATGGCGTAAATATCTACATGAAAATTACCCTCATAACGTTATTCGCGCTAAGGGACTATTCTGGCTAGCTTCCCGTCCTGACGCCGCTATCAGTTTCAGTCAGGCTGGCGGCAGTGTTCGCTTGGAGAATGCCGGATCATGGTGGAGCAGTATGCCCGAAGACATGCGCTATCAATATCCAGGTTATGCAGACATACGTAGTGACCTGCTAAAGCGATGGCATCCAGAGTGGGAAGATCGGAAGAACGAACTGGTTTTCATCGGTCAGGATCTGGACAAAGAAAAGTATATGTCAGAACTGGAGGCCTGCCTACTGACAGAAGATGAAGCCGATGACTGGCGTTTTACGTGGTGGAAAGATGAATTTCCGAAAAACCTTTAAAGCTTAGTTATCGATTTGTGAAAACTAGGACTATGGAAAGATCGAGTGAAATATTGAAAGAAAATTACATAAGACCTACAAGGTTGCGGGTACAGGTACTGAACATCTTGATTTCTTCAGAGCAGTCGTTCTCATCCACAGAGATGCGGCATTATTTTGAGGAAGTCCAGGATAGGGTCACCATCTATCGAATATTGAATCTACTTTATGAGGCTGGCATACTCGAAAGAACCGTGGATACCGATGGCGCGATAAGGTATTTTTACTGTGCTAAAAATACGACCTTAAGTCCCTCTTTTCGATGTCTCAGTTGTGGAATGATAGCCCAGCTCAGTCCGCTGCCTGATTTTTATCAGTATGAATTGGGTAAATACCAGGTCGATAGAGCGGTTCTTCTTTTTTCTGGAATCTGTGAAGATTGTAAAAATAAGGAGTTAACCTAGATTAGGTTTTATTGCAGTAGCTATAGTTAAAAACTTGAATAATATGCAGGAACAGGCAATACGTCCAGTAACGGTTCTTATAGGATTTCTGGGGGCAGGCAAGACAACTTATCTGAATGCGCTTAGGGTTGCTAACCCTGACAAACGGTATGCTATCATTGAGAATGAAATAGGACAGGTTAACGTAGACGGTCAGATCCTTCACCAGGATCAGGATCTACTGATAGAACTGCAGGACGGCTGTTTATGCTGCACGCTCAATAGTGATCTTTATGCCGCTCTTGATCAATTGAACCAAAGGGCTTCAGATTTTGATGAATTGGTTGTTGAATGTACCGGCTTGGCCTTGCCTGCTACGATCATAGAACCCTTTACAGTCCATCCTGTCTTTAAGAGAATTTTCCCATTAAAGAGAACAGTTTGTCTGGTGGATGCCGAATTGATAGAAGATCAATTACAGGAAAGGGACGAGGTCCTGAGACAGATCACGGCAGCAGATGTCATTTTGATCAACAAGACGGAGTATGTACATCCTGACTATGTGCTGTCCTTAAAAAAAAACTTGGCAAAACTTAACCCATTGGCTTCAGTTTTCCTAGAACGGGCAAAAGGTGTATTTCCTTTTGACGAAATTGAAAAAGTCAGATATATCGCCCAGAAGTCTTTTTTTTTCTTAGTAAATAGAGCAACTGGTCAGGCTGAAAGTGTGCCCTTGATTTCAGATACAGTAGGTAAGGTACATAAAGATATCACTGTCAAAACCTATGTTTTTGACCAAGAGTTTAATTTTATACACCTCTACTTTTTCTTAAGCAGACTTGTAGCCAGTCATCAAGATAAAATATATCGGATGAAAGGAATTGCTTTTAAGAGCGAAGAAAGAAGAAAAATATTTGTTCAGTCCGTTGGATCTCGAATCGATGTAGATTATGGAGGAGTTTGGGAAGAAAACGAAACCCGTCAAAACACCTTTGTATTTATCGGAAAGGATATAGATGGACTGAGGGTGGACGAGTACCTTAATGAACTGTTAATAATTAGTATAGACAAAGTCAGTTAGAAATGAAAATACAGATAAAATTTATTTTTCCACTACTCTTGATGGTTTTAAACAGCTGCAGTCCTCAGAAACAAGATATTGTATGGAAGTGGAATAAGGACAATGAGAAAATGCACTTCTTTGTCGGTCAACAAATACCATTGCGAGTAGACATTAACAGTAAAGATAGACCTGATTCCGTCTGGATACAGATCAAACAAGTCGATGGAGGCAATTGGTCATATTTAAAGCCTGTGCCGTCTCATCTATTATTGTCGCATAGTCCTTACAGTGTTGAAACCAATATAGAGGTCCCAGACACAGCTAATACGGGCAAATACAAAGTCGGACTTTTTGCAAAACTACCGGATGGATCCATCATTCAGGATATAGTGGATATAGATCTAAGTATAGATACATCTTTTCCATGGATATCAGACCTAGATATTGGGCTCAATGCCAGACAGGACGATCTCCATCTTGCCGCTGATCTTTCTGCTGCTAAGAAAATCAATAAAGTGCATGTTTATATTGAAGGGGCAGGCTGGAAGGGCAGCTATGATTTTCAAGGCAGTAGTCTGAAAGATCGGATAACCGCACATTTTCACGAACATGTAGATATTAAAGAAGCCCCTGCTGGTGATTACTCCCTACAGTTGGTTTTAACTGATGGTTTGGGAAGAGTTACCAAACAAAAAGGAAGCTTTAAAAAAACGAAATAGAAAATACACAGTAATCAGAAATTACGGTATGGGCACCAAAAAAAATCTTCACAAGAATAAAACTGTAAAAAGCTACAATACGATCGCTGCCGGTACTTTTCAAATTCATCTTTAGGGACACTTAAATGAACACGTTTCTTATAAGTACGAGGAGTGATTTTAAACGTTAAAAACCGCAAGGAATAAAACGTCGTATATTCTTAGCTTCAATATATAGTATAAAGCGTCTTTGGCGGATAGCCTTAGACGCTTTAAATTAAACAAAAATAACCCCGAATTGAATAAACTGTTCGAAACATAAAGTAAATAAAGTTGGCCAGTTTTGAATAAAAATGACCAACTAAAAAAATTACAGACTTTATATTCTGACACAAATGTAAGTAGCCTATCCAAGATCGCAATCAGAAAATTATACTTCCGAATATTTTGTTAAATCTATTTGTTTTCTGAAGAAATTCCGATCTGTCCAATCGTTTTTTGTTTATTTTTCGAAAATTAGTTTGTTTCCCGTATTAGGGCGCTTTTAAGGGGGATTTATTTAGATTCTCTCTTTTCATGGTTTAGTTTTTTCTTTCGGTAAATTCTCTTCCATCATTTAAATTGCTGTTTGCCATCTTTGATTTTTTTTGCTAATTATTTTAGTTTTAATGATTTTGCATTTGTATCTTTATGTGATTAACCAATAGAGAGAATTATGAATACAGGACAACGATTAAAACCTGCTAAGAAGAACGATGAACTTCTGAAAGCGATCTTCGAGGATAATTTTCCTGATTTTTTACGTTTTATGTATGCAGAAGCAGAGGATATCTTCGATCTGGATCGAGGATTGACTTTTATGGACAAAGAGCTGTTGGAGATTATTCCGGACCGCGATCGTAAGAAAGGCAAGCGTATCGCTGATCTTTTAGTGAAGGTATTCTTGAAGGACGGTAGAGAGAAATGGATTTTGGTCCATACCGAGATCGAGGGCGGTAGCGACGACCGGTTCTCGCACCGTATATTTGAGTACCACTACCGTATACTGGATCGTTATCGCGTTCCTGTAGAGACTATTGTTGTTTTTACTGGTAGTCGTAGCCAGCGGCGGTCCGACGAATACCGGTACAAAGTATTCCGCACTTCGTTCGAGTTTCGCTACTTAAGCTATCAGATATTTGATCATCAGGAGTCCGAGCTCCTTGCGATGGACAATATATTTGCGTATATTGTATTGGCATGTCAGAAAGCTTTGGATGAAAACAAGCTGCCTGAAGAGGAACTGGCCGAAGAGCGTAGTACAATAGCTCGAGCGCTTATCGAGACCAATAAATATAGTAAAGACCGTATAATGAGCTTTTTAGTTTTTTTAAAGAGTTTTCTTTTTATACGAGATAAGGATTTAAATAGTAACTTTGACAAATACATTTATCAAGTGACAGGAGGCACAATTCAAATGGGTGTAATAGAGACCATCAAAAGACAGGAAAGAGAAAAGGTTCAGCTTGAAGAACGAGCGAAAGCTGAGGCTGAGAAATTAGCTGAGAAACGTGAAATAGCTCTAGAATTCAAAAAAATGGGGCTACCTCTAGCCGATATCGCCAAAGGTACCGGGCTTACCGTTGAAGAGATCGAAAAGCTTTAGCTAGAATACATCGATATAATAACATATTAAGATAGCCATCCGGTACGACTGGGTGGCTATTGCTGTTTTATCAGCTCCCTTTACGGCGATGCGAGTGCTTGCTTATGTGTTGTATTATAGTGGTATACAGTGTTATATTTATATATTCATAAAAGGCTCCGCGCTAGCGGTTTATAATTGGTTTAAAAAAAGGTAGCCCTTGCGTCCCGCGAGGGCTGCTTAATTTGATACAATACCCATTTGCAATCATCTTCCATGTAGTCTTTGACGAATTCCATGCCTAACTTGTCGAACACGTGGATAGAAGCGGTATTCTCTACGCGAGCCCTGCCTAAGATCTGTTTCATGCCTATTCTGGCGAATCCATCCGCCATGATCGCTTTAGCGCTTTCTGTAGCGTAGCCTTTTCCCCAATGCCTTTTATAGAAGCGGTAGCCGATGTCATACTCATCCTCCTCCGGATGATATTTCAATCCGCACCATCCTAAGATTTCCCCCGTCGATTTTAATACCACAATCATGCGGCCTACACCGTATTCTTCATATTGAGTGTAATTTTCCAAAAAGCACTCGGTAGCTGTCATATCGACAAACTGTATATCGCCTGTATACTGCAACACTTCTGGGTCGTCATTCAATTCATACATAGCTGCACCGTCTTCTTTTCTGAACGGACGAAGCATTAATCGTTCTGTTTTAAGCTCGAGCCTAGATAGTACAATCGTTTTTATACACTCTTCTCGTATCTTCCACAACTCATCGAGCGAGTAGGAGATTTTATTCTCTTCAATCCAATTGTCCACAAAATCCTTGTGGTACTTGACCTTAAAGTCGGTAATCTGATCGGGTTGGATTTCGAGCTCTTGAATTATGTCAAGTTCAAATTTGGTTTCATTAATGCCAATACCAGTACAGTCTAAAATATAATTATAAGCCCGAAGGTAATTATGAGCTTCCGGGATGTATTTGAGCTTATATTTTTTAAGAGTGTCTTTTATGGCTGGTGTATTCTTAGCATTCATAGCGAATATACCAAGCATCAATTGAAGTTCTTCATTGCCATTTTCATCAGCTAGACGTTTCAATAATACATGTTTTGTACTGCAGGTGCCACATTGTTCCTCAAAAAGACATAGTACATTATCTTTATCAATATTACGCCTATAATCTAGTTTGGAAACCCATTCTGCTGCTTTTCTAAAGGAGGGGAAACCCTTATCAATTGCTACTTTAGAAATAGGACCTGATGATTCCGAGATTTCAAAGTCCACAGGTTTAAAGAATAATCTTCTTGAAAATAAGTTAGTACGGCTGTTATTTAGAATAGGATTTCCTGACTTCCTATTCGTATAATAATCGAGGGCTCGAATCATGTAGCGAGGATGAAAGTTTCGCCCGAAATTTTCCTCTTCCCGACATACATCGAATATTTCTAGTGCAGTTTTTGTATTATTGAAAAAGCCTTCACGATATAGGGTGAAAATAAAATCCCGCAAAGTCTGTTCGTCTTCTAATTCAAGACTAGTAGGTAATTCAACATGTTTTTCCTCTTCTTGAATTGAATATTTTCGATGGGAATCTGATATCCCTAAAATTTCCATATCTATTTCAAGTAATAACTTTCTCTTTAATCCTATAGATTTTTTTACTACTACCGAATAGTTGTTATTGTGAGCAATTGTCGGAAAAAGATTCTCTAACTCGTCCTCAAATATTAATAAAACATAGTTTGTATCCTCGGTTGAAAACCAAGACTTTTCTAATAAGCTTTCTATATCTCGTATAAAAAAATCGTGTTTTCCAATGAGGAACGAACACTCATATGCAGAATAGCCAATTTTCTTTCGATATTTTCGAAACATAAGGGCTTTATCCACAGAATAGACGGGAAGGGATATTTGAAATACTTTTAGCTTAGTCATAACTTCTAACCAAAGTTAGTTAAAGAATTAGATAATTAGTTTGTCAACTAACTCTTCCTTTAAGGCTGATTTGGGGTAGAAATCTTTTAAAGTATAATTTCTGTTTGATTTTTTTGAGTAATAGTCAGCAATTTTATTCAGCTGTTCATCGTTATAGGTTTCTTTATGGTACTGACTCTCTATCGGTCCCAATATATTATTGTCCGTTAAATTATTGATGGCTTTTGACACTTCCCGCTGACTAATGTTTAAAATTTTCCTAATGGCCCTGACAGTATTAATTATATATAGATCTATGGATGAAATTTTTACCGGTTTTCTCATAATGGCATTAATCTCGGTATTGGTAATGTACTCTGATGAATGGAAATAAATTTGTATTAATGCAAATATTTGTTTATGTTTGTTTTATGAAATGATTTTTATAAAAATCAAGGCATTTGACTAAATAGAGTCTCGACAACAAATTCCGACAATTTGAAACAGAACGAGACAGTAGGAAAATGCCCGTGTAGATATTTTTGTACCTTTGGTGCAAGCTATAGCTCATGGGCTTCCTATTGTAAATCCGTTTCTGTAAGGCGTCGGAACCTTGTTGTACGGTGGATAGGAGCTCGCTATAGTAAACTTCTAACCCCCTAGGGACTCATAACATAAACAAGTTATGAGAAAACAAAGAGCAAAAAACATTATTAAGCCTCCTTAGTACTAAAGGGATAGAAGTCATTATTCGTGGCTTTATGAGTCGAGTGCCAATTATAAAACGCTAAATTCCTATATAAACCAATTCTGCACTAAACGACTTTATCAGTTTACTTTTTTTATTTAAAAATGTGTGGCCTGATCGAGGATTAGGTACGGTTGGTTATTGATAGAAGTAACGCTCTGACCCGCCCTCATTAGGTCACACATAATGAATCCAAAAATGAAGAATTTTAATGGGGCTGGAAAAGAACTGCCTAAAGTGCAAATCTGCGCCTACGTAATAAAGCATATTGCTTACAGCCTATGGCCTAAAGCATGTTTAATAATATTCTGTGTGTTGTTTAGTTGGTCTTTGGTTTCTCCTGCTTTCGGGCAGGAGGACAAAGGCCTTAATGAGGTGCAGCCATTACGCATCGGACAGCGTATACCCGATGAATTCTGGGCGAAAGAACACCTGTTTTTTATCAATGGCGATACCATACGCGGTACACTAGAAGAACATAAAGGTAAAATGTTAGTATTGGATTTTTGGTCTTCAGGATGTGCACCTTGTCTTTTGCATCAAAAAGAAATCGAACATTTTAAAGCAATGTATCCTAATGAATTGGCTGTGGTTATGGTCAACAGTAAGAAAACTCGCGAGAAGTATGATGTGCTAGTTAAGCACATTAATAATGGACGATTCGCAAAAGCTGGAATGCACGGTTTAATCTCCATTATTGAAGACACCTATTTGGAAAATATGTTTTCTTATTACTGTTTTCCCAGCTATTTCTGGATTAATGAAAGTGGTGTTTTGCAGACTCATACCTTCCGTAATCTTTTGGATCGGGAATATGTACCACCTTTCCTTTTAAAGAAATAACTATGAAGATATTTCTATTTATAGTATGTGTGCTGATCGGTATCAGCGCACATGCACAAACGATACTGCGCGGAAAAGTAGTAGATACGCTTGATAACGGTCTGGAAGGTGTATCGATCCATACCGACAATAACGGGTCGCTCGCCAAGACCAATGAACAAGGTGAGTTTGAGATTCTGTCAAATTCAACACGCGGCACCCTGGTCTTTCGCCATATAGGTTACCAACAGATGACAAGGCGATTTGATGGAGCAGATAATAGCATCCGTGTGGTCATGTATTCCACAAAGACACAGATCGATGCTGTAGAAGTGGTCAGTACAGGGTATCAGTTCATTCCTAAAGAGCGTTCGACAGGCAGTTTTGAGCATATCGACAATAAAATGTTCAATACACGTACAGGGAGCAATGTGCTGGAGCGTATAGAAGGACTGGTACCGGGCTTACAGTTTGATAATCGTAAAGGTAGTGGGAGTGCCGAGATCAATATCCGGGGGATCAATACCTTGTCACAGTTCATGACAGGACCGCTTATTGTCGTAGATAACTTCCCTTATCAAGGCGATATCAACAACATCAATCCAAATGATGTAGAGTCTGTGACTATTCTCAAGGATGCGGCGGCTTCGTCGATATGGGGTGCACGGGCGGGCAATGGCGTGATTGTTATCACGACCAAGAAGGCCGTAAGCGCTGATAAAGCAGCATTGGAATACAGCTCGACGCTGAACTCCCCAGCCAAGCCAAATCTTATGTACTATCCCCATATGTCGGCCTCGGATTTTATGGAGGTCGAACAGTTTTTGTTTAATAATAAGCATTATGACGCCGCCTATTTCGGCAATGATCGAATCAGGAATAATACGGTATTCTCACCTTATGTAGACATGCTGTACCAGGAGAAGGTAGGAACTGTCGATCACTCCGATGTGGACCGTTTTGTAGCGCAATCCCGCGTTACGGATTATCGCCGCGAAATGATGGATATCTTCTACCGCGCACCTATAGAACAGCAGCATTTTCTTGCTTTCAGCAACCGCTCATCGAGGATGTCCAATCGCATCACCATCGGTTATGATAGAAAGCTAGGGGATAAGTTGGGAATGAAAAATGACAGGATCAATATACGCACCGTTACAGGGTTAAATATTCATCCCAAACTGTCTGCGGAAGCTAGGCTAGCCTTTAATGAGGGCAATAGCGAGGCTTATGCCGATCTGATGAGCCATAGTTATATCATAGGCGGGGGAAAGATTTCACTATATCCTTATGCTCGTTTTCGTGATGGGAGCGGTAATGCGCTACCGATCGCAAATAGCTATAATCTGGAGTATATAATGGGGCTTACGGATAGGCCTTTGTTGGATTGGGGGTACTATCCTGCAAATGAGATAGGTAATTCGTTGTCTTCTGTGGCCAGAAGGCATATCAATGCACAGTTTCTAATGGATTACAGACCCTTGGAAGGGTTGGCGCTTAATCTGCATTACAATATGGAGAACGAGTCCAGTGATTCCGAAATGCTCTACCGGAAAGATTCATTCTATACCCGCAATCTGATTAACCGATTTACCCAAGTAAATGGAGCTCAGGTAAAGCATATTATGCCGATGGGGGCCATCAGAAACTCGACAATAACTGACATGCAAAGCCATTCCTTACGGGCACAGGCGAATTACCGCAGGACACTTTTTGACAATCACGAGGTGGTGGGACTATTAGGCGCTGAGGTATTCGCAAATAATACGAAGGGTAAAGGTTTTTCGGTCTATGGATACGACGAAGACCTGATGACCAGCCAGGTAGTCGATCTGGTCAATGCCTATCCCATATACGATGGGCTGGCTGGCAACAGCCGAATTCCAAACAGTGGTGGCCAATCGCTGTATTTGAGACGTATGGTCTCCTTCTACGGAAATATGGGCTACACCTACAAAGAACGTTACGGCTTCAGCTTTTCGGCACGAAAAGATGCATCCAACCTGTTCGGAGTCAAGACCAATGACAAATGGAATCCGCTATGGTCTGCGGGAGCAAGCTGGACCTTAAGCAAAGAGCCCTTTTTGCATAACGAACTATGGCTGACAAACCTACGTGCAAGGGCTACTTATGGGCACAGCGGCAATTCGGGAGGAGTAGCGAATACGCTGCCAATAATAGCACATACCACTGCTGCAGCATCCGCTATCACCCAGTTACCAAGAGCGCTAATCCGAGTGCTATCTAATCCTACGCTGCGATGGGAGGATGTCCGGACGATCAATATGGGGATAGACTTTGGCCTTTGGAACAATGTGCTGAATGGCTCTATAGAGGCCTATGATAAGAAATCTACCGATCTTCTGTCCAATGACAGAATGGATATTACTACGGGGTATTCAACTATTACCCGCAATGTGGCCGAACTAAGAGGAAGAGGAATAGATGTTAAACTCACCAGTAGTTATACACTAGGTAATGTGTCAGGTAGAAGCAGTGCCAACTTTTCGTACAGCCGCACAGTCGTCAAAAAGTTCTATGGGACAAATTTTAACGGGCAGAACTATGTGCAGCGTGCAGGACGGTCGATCAACCCAGTGCTGGATAAGGAAATATATCCGGTATTCTCCTACAAGTTCGCAGGTCTTGACCCTACCAATGGGGATCCTCAAGGATACCTGAATGGGGAAGTAACAAAGCAGTATAGCAGTTTGATCAAAGATAGTATTCAGAATCTAGCATATCATGGTACCGCACTACCGCCTTATTATGGATCATTCATGCAGGAGATCAGTTGGAAAAAAATAAGATTTTCATTCTTACTTTCCTACAAATTTGGGCACTACTTTCAAAAAAGTACGATCAATTATCAAGATCTTTTCAACTCGTGGATCGGCCATCAGGACTACAGTAGACGCTGGCAGAAGTCTGGCGATGAGCTTCATACCGATGTTCCATCATTAGAATATCCCATCAGCACAAATCGCGATCTGTTTTATAGTAATTCATCTCCTCATATTCTAGACGGGGCACTCTTGCGACTACAGGACATTGGTCTGGACTATACCGCAAAAGCACGGCTGTTTCGTCAGCAGGTACAGGTGAATTTCTATATAAAGGCAAACAATCTCGGTATCCTTTGGAGAGCTAATCGATTTGGGTTGGATCCTGATTATTACGATTTGCCATCTGCTAGACGGTATTCTGTCGGTTTAAATATTAATCTTTAAAAGCTGGTGAAATGAAGAGTATAATAAAATTAATACCCGTTCTTGGGTTGTCTGTATGGCTATATAGTTGTGCAAATTTTCTGGATGCCAAACCTGATAATACCCTTGCGCATCCCAGTACACTGAAGGATTTGCGGGCTATTCTGGATAATGAAAATGCCGTTAATGATGTATACCCCAGTACGCTGGCTATGGCATCAGACGAGTTTTATATGACCTATAAGGGATATGCACAGATGACGCAACGGATTCAGGATATTTATATTTGGGAAGATCAGGGGATAGATGCCGGTTGGACTACATCTTATAAAGCCATCAGCCTGGCAAATGTCGTATTGGAAGCATTAGAGCGTATCAAAGGTGGTGACCAGCGTTTACGGAATCAACTCGAAGGAGAGGCGTTGTTCTTACGGGGATGGATGTTCTTTCATCTGGCACAGATCTATTGCCCACATTTTTCGATACACGATACCGGCGAAGGCTTAGGCATAGTGTTGCGCATGGATTCGTCGTCCGAAGTGAAGATTGGGCGCTCAAGTTTGAAAGAAACGTATAGGCAGATCTTCGGAGACCTCAACCGGGCATTGGAACTGCTGCCCGAAGAATCCGAATACATCACGAGGCCCGCAAAATTGGCCTGTTATGGAGCGTTGGCGCGCGCATATCTGACTGTAGAAGATTTTGTTGCCGCCGAAGAAATGGTAGATAAGCTGTTGAAACGGAAAGATGAGCTTTGGGATTATAACACGGTCAGTGGTGTCGGATTATACCCATTTGTATTAGCGGATAATATAGAGTTGATATATTATGGTCGGGCAGCATCGACCGGAGAATTTATATACAATCCAAATACCTACATAGACCCTGCTTTGTATAGCCTATATGAAGAGCATGACCTGCGGAAGAATCTATACTACACAGCTGGGGCAGAGGGGATGAAGTTTCGCGGTTATTACCATGGCAAGCTGGCTGACTATTTTGGAGGGATTGGCATGGATGAAATGTACCTGATCAAGGCCGAATGTGCAGCAAGACGTGAGGATACCCCGACTGGACTAAGGTATTTAAATACCCTTTTGCAGCATCGTTATAATTCCGATTATTTTAACAGTTTGACCATATTGGATAGCGATATCCTGTTGCGTAGGACACTTGAAGAACGGAGGAAGCAATTGGTCTGTAGGGGATTGAGATGGCAGGATTTGAGACGTCTGAATAGAACGAAGAGTCTAGAGACAACAATCCATAGAGAGATGGAAATAGATGGGGAATTAAAGGTTTATACCCTGGAACCTAATAGCCTTAGGTATGTGTTCTTAATTCCTTACTTAGCGACAGAGATGGGGCATTACGAGCAAAATCCGCGGTAGTTCGTTTGTTTGTTTAATGGACTGCCAGCATACTATGTATAAAGAATACGGGCAGTCCATTTTTTTTAATTTGGCCTAAAATCCTTAACCGTAGTGTTTAGAATAGGCTCTTCTGCTTCTGGATCCGTTAATGAAGCCAGAGATTCCTGGATCTCTTCTCCCACAGTAGAGCTTCCCGCAGGAGCAGTCATGATAGGTCTGCCCAGTGCATCTACGGGTGCCTCGATCTGGCAGATCGTCTGCTGAGGTAATCCACAAGGCTTGTTCGGGTCCGGATTTGGACTGTAATGATCCGGATTTAGTGGATTTGTCCCTACAAAATAGAGTGTTTCGGTAGCTGCCGGAGCCTCTATCTTAACGGTTTCCTTTTTCATTACTTCTTTCGCAATTGCAATCGTGCCGACGGCAATGAAAGTCATCATTAAAGTGAATAGTAATGTCTTCACTGTTTTGTTTTTTGTCATAACATCTGTTATAAAATAAATTCCCTTTAACCTTCACCTTGAAGATTATAGACCAAAGGTAGTCCAGGCATTGCTCACGGAGTGGCTTGGCTAGCTACCTGCCGATGGATTAGTTAGCCCCTCGTCAGCATCTAATCCTTGTATATAGGCTTGTGCCGTGATACCCGTTTGCTTTTTGAAAAAATGGCAGAAAGCCCCTAGCGAATTGTAACCACAGTCATAAGCTACCGCGCTGATGCTTGTCCCAAGCGCAAGCAACAGCTTCGATTTTTCCAATAAGAGATCATTCTTGTAACTGCTTAGCGACTGCTTGTACTGCGCAAGAAAGGCGCGCTTGATATACGACATGCTCAGTTGTAGATCTTCGCCAAGTTGGCTCAGTCTGAATTCCTGCCCCTCTTGCGCTACATATTGCTGGAGGAGTTTCTGCACTTTCTCTGCAACCAGTTTGCCTGCACTGCTCATCTCGTATTCTTCCAGCACTTTATCCCTGGAGATCAGCAGCAGCTCCGTCAGCCCGTCCAATACAAACCGCTCGGTATTGAGCTGCCCACTCTCCAGATGGGTCAGTAGATATTGGATCCGCGCTTTTGTCCGCGGCCCGACCCGAAAATCGATGCTGTACTGGGGTTCGGTCGCTTCCCTTCGGTAGGCCTCAATCAGTGCATGCAGAAATCGAAACGGCCGCTCGTTGCCCTGTCGGAACAGCTGCCCGTCAAAGTAAAATCCAAATAGCTGGGTGTAGCTCTCCGGTACCGACAGGTAATAACGTTCCTCGGGTAGATACAGATAGCGGGCACGCCCCGGTGCTATCGTGCAGATAGGATGTTGTAAGGCATCCAGTAGATAGATTTCCTCCTGTCCGTCCATGAGGTAGAGTACATGCAGGTCGGCCATATCGACCTGTATGGTAAATGAAACGGGTTCTTCTAGCCAGAGGTCATGACTATACAGATAGCCATAGTGGCCGTCAAACTCCTGCTCGATAGCTTCGGCTTCACCATTTACAAAATAGGAGCAGTCTGCATGCCGGATCGAAAGCCTGGGGCGTGGATGGTTTAGTGCCTTGGATGCTACCGCCGCACCAAAGTAATCCGATAATTCGTAATGTAATGTCTTTTTCATCAATTGGTTGGTTTACGAGTGGCATTAATAAATCGGCTAAAGAAAGGGTTTGTACCATACCTGTCAAGAGACAGGGGTGACATCATAGAATCTGGTTTTGAGATTGCTTTCGTTAGCATCATTTAGCTAAGGATTTTAAGCGTAACAGGGGGTGACAATAATTTTCATCGCCACAATCAACGCGTTCATCCCTGGTCAGGGCCTATCTATCGTTTTTTTCTTATTTGTGAAGAGACCTGCTTACGTTTGGATATACATAGACAAGTAGGGCGCCCCCTTGTATGGTTTTACTAAACAACAATATTATGAACACAACACTCAAAATTGCTGTGCAGACACAACCTGCAAAAAAAGTATTGGCATCGGCTTTACGACGCAAAGCGCACCCGGTACCCGGTATTAATACACCTATTTTTCAGAATGGAAGGCGACCTAGTCCCTGTGATGTCATATTTCCTGGGTTGGATTTGCTATAACAGATAGAAGGCATTTGCCGTGGGGGCGTTCTTTACGCCCACGGCATTTGCTTAAACCTTACTTTTTTATTTAAAATTATGGATCCACAACACCATTATTGGGCGGAGCTACAGCGCATCCAGACCAATTTAGAGTCCGACAATATAAAATGGGATATCGACACGATAAGCACCTTTACTTTCATGAGCGCCAATTTAAGCCATTTTCTACCTATGTTGAAGTTGAATACACAGAAGAAAATTTTTAGTCGGGCACGCACGCAGCAATGGCTCAATGCAATGGACGTAACGCTGTTTGCAGGCACATATCCTTGGCGTATTCAGGGATGGAACGATTTTAGAAAGCGACTCATAGTGCAGCCCGGTATCATTGCTTCCTTTCATTTTGGGGCTTATCAACTGATCTGCTATCTAATGGTCAAAGCCAAAATCCCGTTTGCCCTGCTGGTCGCCGCAACGGTCAAGGACGATTGGACCACGCGTAACGCGGTACTTCTCGAAGCGCTCGAAGAGGCACGTGCCGAAGGTCGTTTTGTACTACTCGATGCCAATAGCCCCGCCGCTCTACGCCAGTTATATAGCTTGCCGAAGCAAGGATTTCAAATCCTCATATTTGCCGATGGACTCGAGACTGTGGTCGGCAAGGATAGCCCATCCTTAGAAAGCATATCGTTTCTAGGTCAGAATATCGCAGTAGGTCGCGGAGTGGCCCAGCTCGCACATACCTTGCAGCTACCGATATATCCAATGATAGCGCATAGAAAGAACAAATCCGTGCAGTTAGAGACTTTGCCTACCATGTTTTCAATAGCCAATACGGATCGGAGGATCTTTGCTACAGCAGTCCTCAATAAACTCTTTGGTTGGTTTGCAACTTTCGTCATCCGATCGCCCGAGCAATGGACACTATGGAGCCATATTCATGTACTGCGAGGCGACGAGAAATTAGCATTGGGCGTATGGTATACACAGGAATCAGACTCTTTTAAAGATTCAGCGAAGTATGGTATTTTTAAAATGGGGGATTACTGTTATGTGTTGCGAAAAAAGGACATGAAATGTTTTTCGATAAGCAAAGCGGAATTTGAAACTTTAGCGCAGCAATGGTATACGGATCATACTGTAATTCGATAAATGCAACTTAATTTGTATTTTGGGAAGATAAACTTAAGTTGCTACCTATGCAAAGTAAAATCTTCTTGGAAGAAAACGCCAAAATACAATTATGGGGTTGGCCGATATACTTTTTACTAGTACTCTTGATCAATCATCATGTAAGACCCGAGAAAACATTCATAGACCAATTAGTAGCCTGCGGCTTGTTTTTTCTGGCGTTCAACGGATGTATTTTAATTCTGTACTTGGTCATGATGAAAAAATGGATCTGGAAATCTGTGCTCTTGGTGATCCTACTTTACCTGTTGATGACCGAATCCATCCATTTCATGGGCGGGGTGTGGATCGATCTCAAAGAGGATATCCATTCGAATGAAACGGAAACTTATTATTGGAATATGTTGAACAAATATATTGGGGCGTGGACAATGGCTGCTGTGTTGGTATTTCACATCAAGGCCACGATTAATGCAAGGCTTAGAGAAGAGGAAGCCCGCTTGCGGCATGCCAAAGAAATAGAAGCCAAGGAAATGGAGTTTGCTTTTAGAACCTTACAGAACAATCCACATTTCTTGATGAATGTATTGACCAACTTAAAGCAGCGGGCGGCGCAGGTTTTACCCGACGTCGCCGAACATATCGGACAGACAGCGACTTTAGTCACCTACCAGCTTTCAGCATCCAATGAGGGTACAAAGCAGGTATTGCTCTATAAAGAAATAAATGCTTTGCAGCTTTATTTGGCCTTAGAACGCAGCCGGTTTACAGAATGCTTTGTAGATTTCGAGATTACCGGCAAGGCCTCACACCACAAAATGGTACCGACGACCTTGATTACGTTAGTTGAGAATGCATTTAAGTATGGGCTGTATACCGATTCGTACAATCCCATTAAGATTAGACTAGACATAACGGAAGATCAGATTGTATTCCAATGTACCAATACCATAGATCAATCAAAGCAGGATAGACCATCAATGGGGTTGGGGCATAAGATAATGCGCACCCGCCTTGATTTTGTCTACGGGGAGAGATATAGCTTTGAGGCTTCAAAGACGGAACGGAACAAGTACCATGTTAAACTGATCATAGAGCAGAAACAATAAAGTTTAGATATTCCATATGACAGATAAAAAACAAATTATAGACATATGAAGCGATTAAAATGTTTGGTGGCAGATGATGAACAGATGGCGGTAGACGCCATGAAAGATTTAATTAATAGACGCCACGATCTGGTATGCACGGATACAACGACGGATGCCCGTCAGGTTGTCGACCTTGTCGAAAAGCACCGCATTGAATTGGTCTTTTTAGACCTCCATATGCCGCATGTTCACGGCATTGATTTAATAGAACAGCTACGCGGACGCGCTGAAATTATCTGTTGCTCAGCAGACCAGCTCTATGGGGAGAAGCTCTTTATGTTAGGCGTGGCATTCTACCTCTTTAAACCCATACAAGAAGAGAAATTTGCAACTGCCATCGAAAGGGTATGGGAGATAAGAGCTACGAAAACAAAGGAAGATTATGCCAACAGGGTGGTTCCGCTGGATCTGCATCAAAATATAATGCTTAAAAAGACGGATGGCAAACATATAAGTATCGAACTGATAGATATGGAATGTATAGAGTCCAGTGGCGACAATTGTATAATAACCCATACCGATGGTAAGGACGAAGTTTGCTACGGGTTAGGATTGTTCGAAAAGCTACTTCCGGCCAAAAACTTTATTAGGGTGCACAAAGGGTTTATGGTAGCTTTTAAAAACATCCGCGATATTGATTATACGAATGGCATCATCAAGCTTCGTAATTCATCGGGAACAACAATACCCATAGGGCCCACATACAGGAAGAAGGTGAGAGAAGTATTTGTTGGAAAAGAATTAAAAAACATATGATATGGAAAATGGTACCTTACAAAAATCCTATCAGGAGCTATGGAGCGCTTTCCTTCATTTGCAGGGGCATGATATTCCGCAAGAGGAACAGAAGACCAGGTTAGCGCATTTTAATAAGGAGATCTTAGAATTTTCGGCGCAGTTTGAACAGTTTTTGCAGCAGTTATTTCAAGAGATCACCGTACGCGCTGGCATGCAGGAGGCTATAGATCTTTCATTACTTAAGTCTGAGGCCTATGAAGCTTTTTTTAAAGATCAGCTCCAGTTTTACAGGCAATGGCTCAATCACTTTGATCAGCTTTTGACGCACGCCTCTGGTAAGTGTACCATGGGGCTCACAAGTCGTCAGGTGTTGCTATTTCTAAGGCTGGCGCGTGATATGGAGCTGCTGTCCGAAAAGCAGCTGAAACCCTATTTCTACTTTTTAAGGGCTAATTTCCGTACCACATATCAGGAGTCACTATCCTATGAAAGCATTCGTAAAAAATACAGCCAACTGGATGAACGTACCCTAAAAGACGTCAAACATCTGCTGGAAAAAATGCTGATCAAGCTATCTGCATACAAGACGACAGCATTGAAAAAATAATCGCACTAAATAAACCGTTAACCAATTTGATAAATCGCTTCGCGAATGGAGTTTGGAATGTATATTATTAGTTTTTACAATGATGGAATATAGCTTGCAGAAAGGGTGACAATATACATCAGCTGGTGGGATAGAAGCACATAATATCTTACCCTATGGAACAATTATTACACGTACTGATTCAACAACAGAAAAAGCACATCAAACTAAACAAAAATCAAAACAAACTCATCACGATGTTAATCGCCGTATTGAAGCCTACGGACAAAGAAAGGTTAAAGAGCACCATAATGGACAATGCCGACCTAAAAGAAATCTTCAAAGTGGCCGACACCAAGTTCTACCGTATCAAAAAACTTTTTCGCACTTACGAACTGGACACCAAGGACTATTATCTTGCCGATGAAATTCTTGAAGTAATGAAAAAGAATGAGCGCGGTGGGTGACAAAGAAGACACCGGTACAACAAGATGCTAGAGATGGCGTACTTCGGTACGCCTTATTAGGGCTTGCCCCAAGCGCGACCCAATAAACTTCTAAGCAACACACAACGATCAGCCTAGCCCAACCCAAGCGCGACCCTAGGATAAGCCTAGCTTCACACAAGAAGAACCCAAGGTAGATACAAGGACAGGCCTAGCTAGACCCAACGATTAGACTTCGACGAGACTATCTATATACGGCTTATACACAACAAACAGACAAGAAGCAAACAACAAAGCAACAAGACAGCTTTAGGGATTTTTTAGTTATATCCGGTCCAACGCACTATTTTTCATAATCGGATGCACTTCCTTTTTCTTCCTAATTCATCTTATTCCTTCCTAATCCTTCGCAAGGGTTTGGTAGCCATTGTTTTATAGGTTTTTGTTTAAACCTTTGTCATGTAATCGATGACGGAAGGCGCCCCGGAACAGCATTACACAAACAGATTTTTTAATAAAATTAAATTTAACAGAAATGGCAAAGTCAAGAGACAACGTAGTGATGCAGGGAGCATCAGGAAAAATCGGAAGAAACCTAGTGTTTCGTCAAAAAGGTGATCAGACGATCATCGCGAAGACACCGCGTAAAGTAACCGGCCGCATCGCGACCGAAAAGCAAAAAGCGGTGCAGATTAGATTTTACGATGCATCGCAATATGCAAAGCGTGCAATGCTCGATCCCTTATTAAAAGAGGCATATGCCGCGAAGGCAAACATCAATCAAAGTGCGTACAATGTCGCGTTTAAGGATCACTTTAACGATCCCGAAGTACGCAGATTGGACGATCGGGCCTACAAAGGAGAAATCGGAGATATCATAAATATTAATATTAAAGATATCATGAAGGTAACAGAAGTCAGTGTGGAGATTCTGGATCAAAGTAACACACCCGTAGAATCAGGATTGGCAATACCTACCGATAGTTCCAATTCAGAGTGGACCTATACAGCCACAGCGGCAAATGTTGATTATGTAAATGCAAAGTTTAACATCACGATGCTCGATACACCAAAGAAAATTACGACGGTGCAAAAGGCATATGGTGAAGACATGAATCCGTAATTAAGCCGTAAAAACAGGGGCGGAGCTAGACTCCGTCCCTTTATAACCTTATAACAGTCATAACCTTCATAACCTTCTCAACCCTATAAACAAAATATCATGCAAACAATAACAATCAATCCCTCATGGCTGGCCCAGGGCTGGTCAGAGGAACTAACACTCAAGCAAAAGCTATTCTTTGGCTTACTGTTTATCATCATCGGTTGGATTATGCTGTCTACTGTACTGCAGCTTCTTGATCCAGCAGTTGGGGTACTGGACTTCGGGACACTTACCTTGCTGGTATTCGGGCTACTCGTCGGCTGGCTAGCAGTGTACATCAGCATTTGGCTGCAAGAACTCTTGTGGCATCCGTTTAAATACTTCAGACAACAATTCGATAATCATTTTAATCAATTAACATCATGGCAACGGTGTATTCTTTATTTCTCGGTCTTCTTTTTACTGTTATATGCAGTTATAATGGGGATGGAAGTGGTGTTTTAATATCTAGTTTTAAAAGTTTATTTATTCCCATCAGTTCCCATCCGTCATCTCGATTGGAGCGTAGCGAAACAGAGAGATCTAAAGACTTTGCAGGTATCAATAATAATAGCTTTTTATTCTCGCTCAAGCCGCGAGGGGCTCATCTTTATTCCTTGATGAATAAAGAAGCAAACAAATCAAGACTTGGGCAATACGACGCTAAATATTTCTTGACAGGTCTAAACATCTCGGAGCCGTTACACTTCGCTCCACTTCATCGATATGTTTTTAACGACCATCAAAAAATATTTTTAACGCTGTATCGCCTTAGGTCGTTGGACGACGAAAAATCGAGAACTCAAACGGTCTCGCAACCTAGGCCAATTTATTCCGGTATTGCTAGTAGAACCGCTTTTTTATATAATTCTAGTAGCCCCTCACAATTACTCCATTTATCGCCTGCAAAATTTTTGACAATTGCAGTGGGATGCACCTCCTTTGTGTCAAAAGTTTTAAGCGATGAGTTTTTTGCCTCCTTTTTTGCGGAAAAAAAGGAGGAGCCCCGCCACGGCTCGAGTGGCATAAGAGCTAATCATTCTGGCAAAGAGGACAAAAGAAATTTAATAATACAAATAGCAAGCAAAGAACTTGGAACCCACGAAGCTACCAGTAACAACGACGGGCCACGAATAGAACAATACCTCCGCTATACAAACCTTGGTAAAGGCTATGAATGGTGCGCTGCCTTCGTAAGCTGGGTTTACGGACAGGCTGGATTATTACAGCCCCGCAACCCATGGTCTCCCGCCTTATTTCCCAAAGCACGGCAGATTGACAAAGTCAAAGCAATGCCAGCAGATGTCTTCGGGATTTATGGTGTCAAAGCCAAACGGATTAATCACGTAGGTCTGGTCAAAAAAATGTCTAAGGACTACCTGGTCACCATCGAAGGAAATAGCAACGATAGGGTAGAGTGCAGGCGACGGCATCTACGGACAATCTATGCAATAGCCAATTGGGTTAATGAGTGACAAGTGACTAGTAACTAGTAATGTGTGACCGGTAATCAGCGAACAACTTTGTCACTCCGTCACTGATCACTCCGTCACCCTGAGCGGAGTCGAAGGGTCTATGAACCATACAGGAATACATATTAAACATGCACTGGATATGAACAAAATAATCATAAGCTTTTGCGTCCTCGCAATTTGCTACGGATGCAAAGTAAACAAAGAAAAAAGTGAGCGGCTGCTGGAAGACAGGCAGACGCAAAGCAGACTGGAGACCAGTACCTCATGGCTACAGTTCAACAATTTGGACAGCACACATCGGTATTGGTACTACACAGGGGATAGCACTTTCTTTTTTCATCCCGATTTTGGACTGTGGGGGCATTCCGGTCAGATTACTTATATAGAGCAAAAAAGATCCGAGACAAATAGAAAGCAGCTGTTAAGCCAATACGATAGCCTTAGCACAGTGAAGGCTAAGATACAACTCGATAGCTATAAAATATGGACGAGCTATCTTATGCGCAACTGGATTTGGTTCTTGCTGTTACCTATACTGACAGCGGTTTATTGGATGTATAAAAAACTAAAGAAGGCAGCTCGCTTATAGTCAGGAGGTTTAACCCTTTGTATTAATCTGTCTGAAAAAAACACATCACGAACGCAATCGATTGCGTTAATTCTGATGAAATTGAGTTAATTTTAGTCATTTTATAGATATTTTACTGAATATTGGTTGTACTGTTGTTGTTTTTTAGATTATTGGAGATTTTTGTTGAATAATATCTTGTTTCCAATGAAGTCACTGTCGCCATAAATTATGGAACCAATAAAGTCGGGTAAAATATATAAACTCACCCTCTATCCCGATTGCAAAAAAACGGGAGAAAAACGGGTACTCATACTAGAGCAAAGAAGTAACCGGATATTTCAATCTGTTGATGCGGATAGCAAGATTTTTTTGAAATTAAAACCATTCAATAGTTGAAATTAGATTTTCCTTAAGTATGAATTTAGATCAGACAGACATAAAGCTACTAAGGTTGGTTCAGGAAAATGGAACGCTAAGTAATAAAGATCTTGCGTTGAAAGTTAACAAGTCAATTACTTCCGTTTATGATCGCCTACGTAGACTGAAAGAAAATGGTTATATTACTAGGGTTGTTGCGATTTTAGATAGACAAAAAGTTGGTCTAGGATTAGTGTCTTTTTCACAGGTATTCCTATTAGATCATAGAACTGGATCGATTAAGAAATTTGAAGAAAGTGTTGCAGCGTTTGATGAGGTGATGGAATGTTTTCAGATGTCAGGCTCTTACGACTTCCTTCTACGCGTGGTAACATCGGACATGGAAGAGTACCATAAGTTTTTGAGGAATAAATTGTCGACACTAGCAAATGTAGATAAAGTCCAGACTTTTTTTGTGCTTTCTGAAGCTAAATCCGAAACAGTATATCCTGTGCTGTAACAGAAAGTTTTTCCTTTTATGCAAAAGCGTCCTTAGGTTGGGAACCTCGGACGCTTTAAACTAACCAATTATAAACCTAAAATCTTTCAGTTTTGAAACTTGATTTTATACAGCAAATATACAGATTGAGTTTTTTTTAATTAAGCGAAGTTTAAACTTCCGAATATTTTGTTATTTAATCTTCTTTCAATGTGAAATTTCGATAGCTATCCTTCCTATAATATAATGAGCCGAAAATTATTCTTTTATTATACATTTTCTGTTCCATTGGTATTGCTGTTGTCGATGATGCGGTTCAATAATATTGACCGGTTTTCGTCATCGCTTTATTCAATTCTTTCATCCCTTTCGCCCATTAATGATTAATTTATTGAGGATATCTTGTTCACTATGCTTTTTTGCTAATATTTGACCTGTATCGATATCTTTTGGTCATTATAATGAAAGAATATTTGCGTTTTTCGATAAAAGAATATGACATTCTTTTTAGATTCTTTATCGCGCTCCTAGGTATTGATAAAAAAGAACTGTAACTTATCATTGGTCGAGTATTTCTTACGTGTAGCATGCATCCCTAGAAATGATATTTCGGCAGCTTCTTTCTTAGAACTAATAAAGACCGAAATTATCAATATTTTCCACCTTTATATTGTGATAGTAGCCAAAATTAAAATCTGAATTGGAATTAAGAGCTTTGATTTTGAGACAGCTTAATTAATTTGACGTATGAAGGGGAAGATATATGTTATATTAATAGTTTAAAAATATTACCATTAGACCCCGTTAGGTAAATTGTTTTGCCGTCGGGGCTTTTGCTAATCGTGTTAAAGCTATCCTGGGATATGTTTTTCCAGTTCATGCCTCCATCGTAGGAAATGTCTGTGCCGGATGTCCCGGTAGTCAGTACAATATTTTCGGTGATATAACATACATCAGAACGGTAACCTTGTACAGGGGTGTCTGGTTTGAACCAGTTTTTGCCTGCATCGTTTGTCAAAAGTATACTATTACTATTGTCCTGATCGGATAGGTAATCGCCACCTACTGCAATTCCAGTATTGGGATTGATGAAATCAATAGCAAATATTCCTGTGGAAGCTTTACCCGATAGGATCGGACAATCGTATTTGTCTACGCGGAGGGCTTTGGGGTTGAAGTCAAAAAAACTAGCATATTTTCCACCTGTGCCAATGTACAGGTGGTTTTTCCATTGTTTCATCGAGGATCCCGAAGCTGCAAAAGCGGCTTCACCCGAATCGGCAAACAGGATGAACTCATTGCTTACATCTTTCCATGAATTTCCTTTGTCTGTTGTCTTTAAGAGTTGAAAGGCACCATCGATAGGATCACCTAAGATATAGCCAATTTTTCCATCAAAGGTTAGATCATCAAGAAAAATCTCAGGCCTGTTATCTTCATACACTTTGGCCCATGTTTTTCCAGCGTCTTTAGTTTTTAGAACAATAGCTGGAGAGCCTACGCCCATGATTAGGGCTTCCTTTTTGTTGATGACAGCTATATCTCTGAAGTCAATATTTTCATATCCTACAGGGTTTACCCAATGCCAACTTTTACCTTTATCTGAGGAGTAGCCTACAGTTCCTTTGCTTCCCGATACCCATACGATTTCTTTTCCATAGGTTGCCAATCCTCTGAAGCTAGAGGGTTTGTTTTCTACTAGAGGTACAAAGGTCTGGGCGGCGCTTGTTGTTAGTATGCCAAGTGCTCCGGCAATCAGGGAGATTGTTATTTTCATTCTTTTGTTAGCTTAATTCTGCCATAAGCTTATTGAACTCTTCGCGTAAGGTAGATAGTTCGGTCTCTAATGTGGCTACACGTTCTTCTAAGGCTTGTACTTGGGAGCTTGATCCTGTGGTGGTCGGTATTGAATTTGCCTCGTAGTCTTCTTCGTCAAATTGTCCAAAAAGGTGGATATATCGGGCTTCTTTCTGTCCAGGACGTTTGGCTAGGAGTCTGACGTAAGGAGTTTCTTCTTCTGAAAGCTTGTTTAATAACTCTTGTACTTCATCCAGTGTTTCAAATTCATAAAGACGCCCTGAGTTAGAGTTGATCTCTCCTGCAGTGAGGGGGCCTCTTAAGAATAATAGACATAATGCTGCTAATTCGGCAGGGACTAAGGGGTATTGAATAGCTATGTTGTGTTTGTATTTGGTGACACGTGATCCTCCGCCTACAACAGTAGATACTAATCCACGACGTTTTAAACCATCTAATGTGCTGATGATCGTGCTTTCGTCATAGTTGACTACAGGTTTGCGTGATGTTTTCTGGTTACAGGCTGCTTGAAGACTGTTGATGGTCATAGGGTAATATTCGGGGGTAGTTTTTGACTTTTCCAACAGGCATCCTAAGACGCGAATCTCTTCTGAGCTTAATTGAGGTAAAGTTTTTATTTCTTCCATTGTTGTATGTAAAGTATAATTGTTTTCTAAGATAGTAAACTTCTCGCTCAAGCCGCGAGTGGCTCTTACTTTTTTCCGTAAAAAGTAAGCAAAACTCATCGCTTCAAAGTTTTGCAACAACGTGTATCTATTCCTGCAGTTTTGCAAAACTTTGGAGGCGATAAAAGAAGAAAATGTAAGGGTTTTGCTTTAAATTGGTATTATCATAGAATTCTGAGGAATCACGAACTTCTAAAGTTTGGATATCTTCCTTTCCAAGCTTGTAGATTTAACTTCGTTGAGCGCTTCAGGCTTTTCTGTTTCTCTACGCTGCAACAGAGATGGGGAAGAAGTAAATAATTCCCTGAATTATTTACTTCTTTGTATTTTCGTGGGCTGAAAATATAACGAATTGCTTAAAATCGCTCATCATACCAAATATGTTCACCCTGTGCGTGAGGGGCATCGCTTTCCGATGTTGAAGTATGAACTGATTCCTGAGCAGCTCTGCTACGAGGGGCTGGTGTCCGCTGTTAATTTTTTTGAACCGGAGATGGTTGATTTTGAAACGGCAGCGCTGGCTCATGATGTGGACTATTTGCGTCGACTGTTCGATTTGACGTTGGATGCTAAGATGGTACGACGTATAGGTTTTCCTTTGTCTCAGGAATTGGTAGAGCGGGAGCGTTATTTGGTGGATGGTACCTTGAAATCTGCTTTGTTTGCGTTGGAGTATGGTATTTCCTTCAATGTGGCCGGTGGTACACATCATGCTGGACGTAATTTTGGAGAGGGGTTCTGTTTGATGAACGATCAGGCGATAGCGGCGGCTTACCTGTTGAAACAGGGGTTGGCAACGCGTATTTTGATTATCGACCTCGATGTGCATCAGGGTAATGGTACGGCGCATATCTTTGAAGGAGTTTCTCCAGTCTATACTTTTTCGATGCATGGAGACAAGAATTTTCCTTTTATCAAGGAGCGCTCGGATAGGGATGTCGCTTTGGAGGATGGTATTACAGATGACTTGTATTTAAAGCTACTAAGCGAGAATCTTGCCTTTCTTTTTGAAACGGTTAATCCTGATTTTGTTTTTTATCAAGCAGGTGTGGATATCTTAGGTTCGGACAAGCTTGGGAAACTGAAAGTGTCTGCTGCTGGATGCCGAGAGCGGGATCGGATGGTGTTAGAAAGCTGTAAGGTGCATAAGGTTCCTGTTCAGATCAGTATGGGGGGAGGGTATTCGACTCAGATTCGTGATATTGTCAATGCGCATGTCGAAACCTATCGAGCAGCAATTGATATTTTTGATTTTTAACTTTTAACTTCTGACTTTAAATTTTATACTATGTTTTTTTATCAAGATGCCTCTTTTGAAAATTTATCCATACATCATGTCGGTAATAAAGCCAACGATGAGTTCTATATTCTATCGGAGGCGCCTGTGGATTTAGTCGGAGATGAGGTGTTACCAGATTTACTGATGCAGTACTTTATGAAACCTTTTGTCAAGGCTAATGAAGTGTATCGTTTTTTTCATCCGAATGAGGAATTGCAACTTAACGAAGTTTATCACTTTAGTAAGAAATTTTTCGATAGAGAGATTGATTTTCATGAATTTTCGCAACAGGTTACTAAGCATCTGTATGAGGTGTCCGAACACCCTAAGATTAAACCAGGCGAGGTGTATGTGGTATCGCTAAAGAATGTGCAGATGGAAGGGGAGGATTGGAATGCTGTGGGAATCTTTAAGTCAGAGAATAAAGAAGCTTATTTGAAAGTATACCCGGAGCAAGGGGGCTTTCAATTGAACTATGAGCAGGAGGCTATCAATATCAATAAACTGGATAAAGGGGTCGTTATTGTCAATACAGAAGCTGAAGAGGGATTTAAAGTTCTTGTCGTAGATCAGACCAATCAGTCGGAAGCAGTATATTGGAAAGATAATTTTCTACAGCTTAAATCGAGAAATGATAATTATCAGCAGACCGGTAACCTGATGAAGGTGTATAAAAATTTTGTCAACGAGAAGCTGGATGAGGTCTTTGAGTTGGAAACTGCGGATAAGATAGATCTTTTAAATCGGTCTATGAATTATTTTAAGACGAAGGAGACATTTGATAGTGCTGAGTTTGAAGAAGAGGTTATCGGTAATCCTCAGGCGGCGGGATTGTTTAATGAGTATAAACAGAATTTTGAAGATGAGTTTGATTTGCCTTTTCAGGCTAACTTTGAGATTGCTACACCCGCTGTAAAGAAAATGCAGTCTTCCTATAAATCGGTCATTAAGCTGGATAAGAATTTTCATGTTTATGTACATGGGAAACGGGAATATTTGGAACATGGGTATGATGAGGAGAAGGGAATGAACTACTATAAGTTGTATTACGAAAATGAGAGCGAGGGGTAATAACCGACATAATATTAAGTATTATGTGATTTTGGGAGGTGCGGTGCTTTTCCAATTTGTACAGTTCTTGTTGAAAGACCAGCCGGAATGGATAGAACGGTATTATTCGCGAGGGTTCTATCCGCTGTTTTCTTATTTGTCTGTTATTCTCTTTTCTTGGGTTCCGTTTAGTGTGGGAGATTTACTTTATTTCCTATTTGTCCTCGTTATTGTGGGTTTATTTATAGGGATAATGCGGTCTTTGGTAAAAAAGAACTGGCAGAAAGGAGGGCGATATGCATTGCGTCTTTTGACTTTCCTTTGTGCGCTTTATACTTTGTTTTATGTGAATTGGGGGCTTAATTATTATAGGTTACCCATTACCAAGCACCTGGGGCTAGATGTCGATGAGACGCATGCGGATGATTATAGGGATGTGCTGGGAAAGTATATTGTGATGGCTAATACCTTGCGGGATCAGCTGGATGTAAAAGGTCAGTCCCGATTGGGGGTGAGGGTGGATCTACAGGAGTATATCCGGCAGGATACTGTGTTTACTCCTTTGCTTTCCAAGACTCAGGTGCATGCTAAAAGTCCTTTGTCGAGTGCATTGGTTTCTTACTTTACGGTGTCTGGATATTTCAATCCGTTTAGTATGGAGGCTCATGTCAATCAGGAGATTCCTAATTCTTCATACCCTTTTGTGTATGTGCACGAGTTGGCTCATCAAATGGGGATTGGATTTGAAGATGAGTGTAATTTTATTGCTTTTCGCTTATTGGTGGATCATGAAAATAGATGGTACAGATATGCCGCGTATTATGCTGCGATACAGAGCCTCTTGAAGCCTTTGTACGGGAATAAAGAGCAATTGGAGCGTGTTCGTAATATGCTGTCTGAAAAAGTACGTGCAGATTTTAAGGAGGAGTATGCTTTTTGGCAATCCAAGTATGGTTGGGTTGAGCAGCTTACCAATCTGTTTTATAATCAATATCTACAGCATAACAATCAGCCCGAGGGGTTGGCGCGCTATGATATGATGGCAAAGCTTATCGTTGCTTGGGAAAAGCAAAAGCGCCATGAATTATCTGCTCCGGATCTAGGGAAGTTATATGCTCCTCCAGTAGTTAAGTAAGGCTATCGGAGGAGCTGTAATCCTGTTTTAGGCTACTGTTTTTTTCTTTTTCTTCTTCTTGATTTTTTCTATAATTTCAGTAATTAGAGGGTAGGTGTTGCCTTCTACTTTATCTAATTCCCTTGGGTCAAGCCAGATTGCTTGTGTGATGTCTTCTTCGGTTTGCGGGATTAATTTAGGGACTTTGTTTACACCCATTCCATACCACTTGGTTTGTTTTAGGACAAATTTGCCCCGCATGTAATAGGTGTGGTAGGTTGTTGCAATTTTAGGGCCTAAATAGTTCACTTTGATGCCGCATTCTTCTTCGACTTCACGGAGAGCAGCATCTTTCATTTTTTCGGACTCTTCGACCTTTCCTTTCGGTAAATCCCATTTGTCGAGTCTGTAAATAAAAAGGTAATCCCCTTCTCCATTTTTTACCAATCCACCTGCTGCATGAATTATTTTTACAGTAGATAGTATGTTTTTTAACACTTGGTTAATGTTTGGGTGTACATAGAGGTAAGTTATGTCATTGTTTTTCGTGATACTGTTGAAAAGTTTTTCTAGATCAATATCTTGTAAACCAATAGTTTGTACGTTCCCTTTGATAGAAGGGGCAAAATCTGCTAAAATTAGCAGGCTTTGGTTCATATAAATTTTATAAATTTGTGCCATGAATAATTTTAATGAGGTTGAACAAAAAATTGCTGAATCCTTATTGCAAATTAAAGCAATAAAATTACAACCTAAAAGTCCTTTTACATGGGCATCAGGGTGGAAGTCTCCAATTTACTGTGATAATCGTGTCGCATTATCGCATCCAGCTATTCGTACGTATATACGTCAAAAGCTTTCTCAGTTAATCCAAGAGGAGTTTGGATCGGTAGATATGATATCGGGTGTGGCAACAGCAGGAATACCTCAGGGTGTATTGGTTGCACAGGATTTAGGTTTGCCTTTTTCTTATGTACGTGCTAGTGCGAAAGAGCATGGCCGTCAAAATTTAATCGAGGGAGAGGTTGTCTCAGGACAGCGTGTAGTCGTTATCGAGGATCTCGTCTCTACTGGAAAAAGCTCATTGCAAGCAGTAAAAGCTTTGCGTGATGCAGGATGTAATGTTGTTGGATTGGTTTCTATCTTTACGTACGGTCTAGATGTAGCAACAACAAACTTTGCTGAGGCAAAATGCCCATTATTCAGTCTATGTGACTATAATGCCCTTATCCATGTTGCAGTAGATAAGAGTTATGTTCTAGAGGCTGATATTGCTGTTTTAGAACAGTGGCGTGTGGATCCAGCGAACTGGACGTCTGAAGTTTAAAGATAGAGTTACATTGGTGACAAAGGTTATGAAAGTTACAAACGAGATCTCTGTCACTTTAAAATATTAATTTTAGAAGAGATGACTATTATCCAGAACAACGTAGTAATAAATAAGCCTATAGGCGATGTTTATGCTTTCTTGGCTGATTTGAACAACCACGAGCAGCTGATGCCTGAGAATATTTATAATTGGACATCGACTGTGGACGAGGCTCGCTTTACCATTAAAAATATGGCGAAACTAGCCCTGAAGATCAGTCAGCGTGTTGAGAACAAAGAGATTGTTTGTGTGCCTTCTGAAGAGGCTCCTTTTGAAATCAAATTGGCTTGGAGATTGGAAGAGCAGGGTGCAGGAACTAAAGCTACGTTTGTCATCGAAGCACAGCTTAATATGATGATGAAAATGATGGCTTCGGGACCTTTACAAAAATTGGTCGATCATCAGGTTCAACGGTTGAAAGAGACGTTAGGATAGTAAAGATTGTTTTATCAAAAAATAATGAAGGGTAGATTTGTTTCTACCCTTTTTTTTATTCGCCGAAAGTTGTGGATAATAGGGGAAATTGGTGTAAAATTTTTGGTTTTGAAACGTTTTTATTGACAGGAGAGTGATATTGTAACGATTTGGATTCAGTATTTTTGTATATACAGATTTAGAATTATCTTTAGCCCATGGAATTAAATTTGAGAAGACCGTTAGCCTTTTTTGACTTAGAAACTACAGGTGTAAATATTGCTACGGACAAGGTTGTTGAGATTGCTATCGTAAAAATATTACCTGGCGGTGGCGAGGAAGTATACACAAAAAAGGTTAATCCCGGGATTCCAATTCCAGCAGCGTCATCGTTGTTTCACGGCATTTATGATGAGGACGTAAAAGACCTGCCACTCTTTAAAGAATTGGCACAAGAGATTGCTGATTTTATAGGAGATGCTGACTTAGCAGGGTATAATTCCAATAAATTCGATGTCCCTATGCTGATGGAAGAGTTCTTAGCAGCGGGAGTTGATTTCTCTTTGGAAGGACGTGCTTTTATCGATGTACAGAATATATTCCATCAAATGGAGCAGCGTACGCTGAAGGCGGCTTACCGTTTCTATTGCGATCAAAGTTTGGAGAATGCGCATCAAGCTGAGGCAGATGTCCGTGCTACTTATGAGGTGCTTAAAGCGCAGTTGGACAAATATAATGGAGTTGCTTTTGAAGATAAGCATGGAGACGTATCTTACCCTGTAGTGAATGATGTTCAGGCACTACATACGTTTACAAACCTGTCCAAGCCTGTTGATTTTGCGGGCCGTTTGGTCTACAATGAAGAGGGGGAGGTGACTATTAATTTTGGTAAGCATAAAGGTAAAAATGTGACGGATGTATTTGATGTAGAACCAAGTTACTATGCCTGGATGCAAAATGGAGATTTTCCACGTTATACTAAAAAGGTGTTAGAGAATATCTGGAATGCATATAAGAGCCAGAAAAAAGAAGTAAAAACAAAAGAGGCTACTGAGGGGGGAGGTCATGTGAAACGTGAGTTTAAGAAAAAGGTAGACGAGCCTAGTAAACCTATAACGAATGATATGTTAAAGGGGTTGCAAGATAGATTTGGGAAGTAATATAGAATAATAGAAAATAGATGAATACACAACAAGAGATTGAACACGTAAAATGTCTAATCATTGGCTCAGGTCCGGCTGGATATACTGCAGCTATTTATGCGGCGCGTGCCGATTTGAAGCCTGTCGTTTATACAGGTATAGTACCTGGAGGACAGTTGACTCAGACTACTGAGGTGGACAACTTTCCAGGGTATCCGCAAGGTGTAACTGGTCCAACGATGATGGACGATCTTCGTGCGCAAGCAGAACGCTTCGGAACAGATGTGCGTTTTGGTTATGCTACTAAAGTTGATTTCTCTAAAGAAGGTGGTATACACACTGTTGTTATTGATGGTGTGAAAACTGTTACTGCAGAGACTGTGATTATTGCTACTGGTGCTACAGCTAAATATTTAGGACTGCCTTCTGAGCAATTATATATGGGTGGTGGTGTTTCGGCATGTGCCGTATGTGATGGGTTCTTCTACAAAGGACAGGATGTGGCTATCGTTGGAGCTGGAGATACAGCGGCTGAGGAAGCTACTTATTTAGCTAAGCTATGTAATAAGGTACATATGTTAGTTCGCCGTGACGAGTTCCGTGCTTCAAAAGCAATGGTGCACCGTGTAATGAACACGAAGAATATTGAAGTTCACTATATGAGCGAAGCACAAGAAATCCTAGGTGACGGTCAGGTGGTTACAGGTGTACGTGTATTGAATAACCAAACAAAAGAAACCAAAGACTTAGAGGTAACAGGTTTCTTTGTCGCTATTGGACATCAGCCAAACACAGAGTTGTTCAAAGACGTTTTAGATATGGACGAGACTGGTTATTTGATTACAAAACCAAATATTACAGCTACTAATATCCCTGGTGTATTTGCTTGTGGTGATGTACAGGATAATGTATACCGTCAAGCAATTACTGCTGCAGGTACAGGATGTATGGCAGCTTTAGAAGCTGAACGCTATTTAGCTGCTAAAGAAGACGGTGAATAGTAACTGTTTTTCAAATAAAAAAGGGGATTTTTCAAAAGAAAATCCCCTTTTTTTATTTTAATGTAGTCCACCAAAGAGTTCGAGTGCTTCTTCTCTTGAGGATACAAAGTGGATTCGTTTCATGCGATTGCTCTCCCGTATGAAGTCTTGCAAACTTTTGCTTTCATAAACTGTAAAATCTCCTACTATAGCGAGGTAGGCTTGATAGGTGGAGAATTTTTGAAGGATATCACCTGCTAGTTTGGTTTTTAGATTAAAGAAGTTTGGAGTGATATTCTCTTGATATAAAATCAATTTGTCTGCATCACTATAGAGGCAGTTCATCATCAGATTTAATGCATCTTCCTGATTTTGAATAAAAGTTGCTTCTCCTGTTATCTCTGCAATCTTGCCCTGTTTGGCCGGTATGTAATTGATTTCCATAGCTCGTTTTGTCTGTTGCTCTAAAAATGTGCTTATCGTAAAGATAAGCAAATGAAAGGCTATAAAAAAAGGACTATTTTTTTTGAAATAGCCCTTTTGTATTTGATTTTAAATCCGAAATGGTGCTTTATGTGTTGGACTGTTCGTTTTTATTGATAAATACAAACTTTCCGTCAAAGACATCCAACTGTATGATAGAATCACTCGTTACGTTACCGGCCAGAATTTCCTTGGATAGCTCATTAAGGATGCGTTTCTGAATGACACGCTTCAGTGGTCGGGCACCATAGATTGGGTCGTAACCAAGCTGTGCTAACCAGTCTAACGCATCTTCGGATGCGGACAAGAATATATTCTGCTCTGCGAGCTGTCTTTGTACACGGTCAAACTGCATGCGTACAATGCTTCCGATTTCATTTCGGCTCAATGGGGTAAACATGATGATTTCATCAATTCTGTTCAAAAACTCCGGACGTATGGATTTTTGAAGAAGTTCAAAAACTTCGTCTTTTGTTTTTGCAACAACTTCATCTCTATTGGTATCCGTCAAGGTCGCAAAATTCTCTTGAATCAAATGCGAACCCGTATTGGATGTCATGATAATGATGGTGTTTTTGAAGTTTACTACCCTTCCTTTATTATCCGTAAGGTGGCCGTCATCTAATACCTGCAGCAAGATGTTAAATACATCTGGATGGGCTTTCTCTATTTCATCGAGAAGAACCACCGAGTATGGACGGCGTCTTACAGCTTCCGTAAGCTGTCCACCTTCATCGTAACCAACATATCCCGGAGGCGCTCCTATTAACCGGGATACAGCATGACGTTCTTGATATTCGGACATGTCGATCCTAACAAGGGCATGTTCGTCATCAAAAAGAAATTCTGCCAACGCTTTTGCTAGCTCTGTCTTACCGACACCTGTAGTTCCCAAGAATATAAATGAACCTATCGGTTTTTTGGCATCACTTAAGCCTGCTCTCGAGCGACGTATGGCATCAGAAATAGCTTCGATAGCTTCTTCTTGACCGGCTACCCGTTTGTGAAGCTCCTCTTCTAGATTCAATAGTTTTTGACGCTCAGATTGCACCATTTTGTTTACAGGTATGCCGGTCCATCTGGACACGACGTCGGCGATGTCTTCCGAGGTCACTTCTTCTTTCAGCATACGGCTGCTCTGTTGTTTTTCGTTGAGTTCAGCTTTTAGTTTTTCGGCATTGTCCTGTGCTTCTTTGATTTTTCCGTAACGTAGTTCAGCTACCTTTCCGTAATCACCTGCTCGTTCGGCTTGGTCGGCTTCGAGTTTGTAGTCCTCAATGTTTTGCACCTCTTGGTTGACTCGGTCTACCAGTGTTTTTTCGGATTGCCAAGCCGCTTTTAGTGAATCGCGTTCACTGGATAGATTTGCGATTGTTTCTGATAGTTCAGCTACTTTCTTATCATCATTTTCCCGTTTTATAGCTTCCCGTTCGATTTCGAGCTGCATGATACGGCGTTCCAGTTCATCAACTGCTTCTGGGACGGAATCCATCTCCAGGCGTAATTTGGAAGCGGCTTCGTCGATTAAATCAATCGCCTTGTCTGGTAGGAAGCGGTCTGTTATATAACGTTGTGATAATTCTACAGCAGCTATGATGGATTCATCGAGTATCCGTACTTTGTGGTGTGTTTCATAACGTTCCTTAAGCCCTCTTAAAATAGAAATAGCATCTTGCGTATCAGGCTCTTCGACCATCACCTTTTGGAAGCGACGTTCGAGGGCCTTGTCTTTTTCAAAATACTTTTGGTATTCATTGAGTGTGGTGGCACCTATAGCACGGAGTTCACCACGAGCTAGTGCTGGTTTTAGAATGTTTGCGGCATCCATAGCACCTTCTCCACCGCCCGCACCAACTAAGGTGTGGATTTCGTCGATGAATAGGATAATCTCGCCATCACTATCGGAAACCTCTTTTACTACGGCTTTTAATCGCTCTTCAAATTCGCCTTTGTATTTTGCACCTGCGATCAAGGCTCCCATATCTAATGAAAACACGGTTTTGTTCTTTAGATTTTCTGGCGCATCGCCCTTGATGATACGGTGTGCTATTCCCTCGGCAATAGCGGTCTTACCAACTCCTGGTTCCCCGACTAGAATAGGGTTGTTCTTGGTTCTGCGAGAAAGTATCTGCATTACTCTTCTGATCTCTTCGTCCCGCCCGATGACTGGATCTAATTTTCCGGACTCCGCGAATTCGTTTAGATTGCGTGCATACTTGCCTAAAGCATTATAAGTAGCTTCAGCATTCTGATCGGTCACTCTATTGTTACCGCGCAATTCCTTTATTGCAAGTTTTAAATCCTTTTCATTGACGCCTTGATCTTTTAAAAGTGCAGAAGTCTTGTCATTTGCTGCTAATAAGCTTAATAGCAGGTGTTCGACAGATATATATTCGTCGTTGAATTCTTTTAAATAACTCTGTGCTTTTTGCAGGACAGTAGATGTAGAATTGCTAAGATAAACGTTGGTACCGCTTACTTTTGGCAAGGATTCTATGAGCTTGTCTACTTCGGATGTGATGTATCCGATATTTACATTCAATTTTTTTAATAGATGACTTATTATATTTTCATCTACTGCTAATAATGCTTTTAATAGATGTGCGGGCTCAATAGCTTGTTGTTGATTGCCTACCGCAATCTCTGAAGCCTTTTGTATGGCTTCTTGTGCTTTGATTGTATAATTGTTGAAATTCATTTTTAATATGTTGAAATAAGGTGTTTACTATTTTATATGTAATTGTTAAACAAATTGAATGCCTTACGGTTTTTTTGAATTAAAATCTGAATTTTTGTCTTGTTTGATGCTGTTTAACTGTCAAATTTTCCGATTTGCGATAAATCTTATATTTTCGTGGTGAATTTCAAGGTATTATAATCCGTAATGGGTAAAATCACGTTTGGTACTTGCATAATCGCGTTAAACTTCTCATATTTGCACCGTTGAATCCAACAGGATTTACGCCTCCTTAGCTCAGCTGGTAGAGCAACTGACTTGTAATCAGTAGGTCATTGGTTCGATTCCGATAGGAGGCTCTTGAGAAACTCAGATGTTAAGACATCTGAGTTTTTTTGTTGTAGTCTGTTTTTACCTATATATTATTTCTTTTATAGTCTTTTTGTTAACCTTAAGTTGAATTTTAAGAGAATTTCGTGTTTTTATTCGAAAACAAATGTATTTCCCTTGCAAAATGGAGCTGAAATAGGTATTTTCATTTCCAATTATTATAGAAATGTTCCGATGGGTATCTATAGTAGTAAGTCCTTGAAGCCGAAAATAGTAACTTTAAGTAATTTTAAAAAGATGGTAGATGATAGAAATTAAAGATCTGCACAAGTCATATCAAATGGGGAAAAACTCTTTACATGTTCTTAAAGGTATTGATTTTATGGTTAAGGAGGGGGAGTTTGTTTCTATTATGGGAAGTTCCGGCTCGGGTAAGTCTACACTTTTGAACATTATCGGTATTCTTGATGAGGCCGATAGTGGTACTTATATGTTAGATGGTGTTCCTATTAAGAATCTTAATGAGACGATCGCTTCCCGTTATCGAAACAAGTTTTTAGGCTTCGTTTTCCAGTCGTTTAACCTTATCAATTATAAAAGCGCTTTGGACAATGTAGCGCTGCCTTTGTATTATCAGGGGGTGGGGCGTAAGGAACGTATGGAGCGCTCCATGTATTATCTTGAAAAAGTCGGACTGGCAAATTGGGCTAAACATTTGCCCAGTGAAATGAGTGGGGGGCAAAAACAACGTGTGGCTATTGCTAGAGCTTTAGCCGCAGACCCCAAAGTATTACTTGCCGATGAGCCAACAGGAGCTTTGGATACCAAAACATCATATGAGGTAATGGAACTGATACAGCAAATCAATGATGAAGGAAAGACTGTTCTTATCGTAACACATGAGTCTGATATAGCAGAGATGACAAAGCGGATTGTGTTCCTTAAAGATGGGCAGATTGAGTCGGATAAACCCGTTAACCAAGTGAGAGCGTCACAATATGTTTAGCATAGAAAGATGGCAGGAGATATTTGAAGGATTGTTTAAGAACAAGCTTCGAACTGTTTTGACCGGAGTATCTGTGGCATCGGGAATTTTTATCTTGGTGATTCTCCTTGGTGCAGGTAATGGTATACAGAATGGTATTCAGAAGCAGTTTGAACAAGATGCTGTAAATCGTATTTCGGTTTGGCCCGGTATTACACAAAAGGAATATAATGGACTAGGAATTGGTCGTGAGATTCAACTTCATAATTCGGATTATACCACGGCATTGACACTTCTATCCGACTATATTGAATATAAATCTGCCGTTTACTCCGTCTGGAGCGGAAATATGGTATTTAAAAAAGAAACCGGAACATATAGGGTGGAAGGAGTGCATCCAGACTATCAATTTATCGAGAATGCTTCTGTTGTGAAAGGAAGGTTTCTTAATCAATCTGATATCACGAATTATGAAAAGCATGTTGTAATCGGGCAAAAGGTCGCTAATGATTTGTTTAAGGGGGAAGAGGTGTTGTTGGGACAGGAACTAAGCATTTCGGGTACTATTTATAAGGTAATTGGGGTTTTTACGGATCCTGGAGGTGAAAGGGAGGAAAGCCGGGTGTATATTCCTATTTCGACTGCTCAACGTGCTTATAGTGCCGGAGACAAGATTCGTAGTATTGTTTTTACGCTAAGAAAGAATACTGATTTTGATAATGCAGTTGCTGAATCACATGAATTCACACAGAAGCTAGAAACCTTTCTTAGAGCACGGCATACTATTGCTCCTGATGATAAAGGGGCTTTGTATATTAATAACTCATTGGATCAGGCAAAGAATATTTACATAATAACTGGCGGTGTAAAGGCTTTCTTTTGGTTTGTGGGTATATGTACTATTATCGCTGGAGTGGTAGGGGTTGGGAACATCATGCTTATTATTGTAAAGGAAAGAACAAAAGAGATCGGTATACGCAAAGCTTTAGGGGCGTCTCCTTTTTCCATTATTTCTATGATATTACAAGAAGCGGTCTTTATTACGGTGGTAGCTGGTTTTTCTGGACTCGTTTTGGGATTGCTTGTGTGGGAGCTTGCAGGCCCCTCGATTGAAACTGATTTTTTTACGCGTCCTGAAGTTGATTTTAATGTTGCTATTACTACATTGGTTATTTTGGTGGTAGCGGGTGCTTTTGCGGGTTTTGTGCCTGCTTATAGAGCAGCCAAAATCAGACCGATTATTGCACTAAGGGGGGATTGATATGTTCAATAGAGATAACTGGAGTGAAATAATCGCAGCTCTTTCTGCTAATCCGTTTAGAACGTTGATCACCGCTTTTGGTGTGTTCTGGGGGATATTTATTTTAATCATACTATTGTCCGCGAGTCAGGGCTTACAGAATGGTATTAAGAGACAGATGGGAGGATTGTCCACGAATACGATGTTTATGTGGGCCAATTCTACCTCGAAACCTTATAAAGGGCTCCCTCAGGGGAGAAGTTTTAACTATAAAAATGGTGATGTAGAAGCTATCAAAGAGCGGATAGATGGTCTGCTATACGTGTCCCCAAGAAATCAGTTGGGGGGATTTGGTGGTAATAATAACGTAGTAAGAGGGACAAAAACGGGTGCTTACAATGTTTATGGTGATTATCCGGAGTTTATTTTGCAGCAGCCGATGGATATTGTGAAAGGGCGCTTTGTCAACTATGGTGATATTGATAGTAGACGAAAAGTTGCAGTGATAGGGGAAGGGGTGATTCGGGAGCTGTATATGCCTGAGGAAGAGGTCTTGGGGTCGTATATAAAGATACAAGGGGTTAATTTTATGGTGGTTGGTGTCTACAAGAGTATTTCTAATCTGGGGGGCAATGCTGAGGAAAGCCAGAAGGAGATCTTTGTGCCATTTACAACTTTTCAACAAGCATTTAATTATGGTGATGTGGTCGGATGGATGGCGATAACAGCAATAGAGGATATGCCGATTACAGATATCAAGCCGCGTATTTTCGATTTGTTAAAGCATAGGCATAGTATTAATCCTGAAGACGATCGGGCTATTGGGTATTTTGATTTGTATCAGGAGTTTAAAAAAATCAATGGTCTGTTCTCTATCTTGACTGCGGTTTCTTATTTCGTAGGTATTTTTATCTTAGTTTCTGGAATTATTGGAATTGTAAATATCATGCTGATTATCGTTAAAGAACGCACGCAGGAAATAGGGATCCGTAGAGCTTTGGGGGCGACGCCATGGATAATAATAAAACAGATACTCGCAGAGTCTGTTGTGCTATCACTTATCTCAGGAATGGCTGGGATTATTTTTGCATCATTTATACTGAGTTTTATTAACTGGGCTCTTGAGAAAGCGCCCAATGCCAATGAGATTCCGATTGTAAATCCAAGTGTGAGTTTGGGCGTAGTGGCCGCTGCTTTGTTGATATTGGTCTTCGCTGGGCTTTTGGCAGGATTAATCCCGGCAATTACAGCGGTGAAAGTAAAGCCAATTGATGCCTTACGGGTAGAGTAGGGCTAGGTGTGTTGTATATCGATTAAGATTTAAATATTGAACTTTAAACTAAAAATATAAGATGAAAAAAGGCTGTACGATTTCAATTTTAGTTTTTTTAGCACTTGCTTTTGCAGGTGCTTTAGTCTGGCTGTATCAGAAGAATAAACAACCGACGGTGATTTACGAGACAGTACAAGCTGAAATTCGCTCTATTTCTAAAAGTACGGTAGCTACCGGGAATATTAATCCCAAGGAAGAGGTGTTGATTAAACCGAATATCTCAGGTATTATCGACGTAGTTTATGTTGAGGCTGGGGATTATATCAAATCGGGAGACCTGATTGCAGAGATTAAGGTGGTGCCGAATGTCTCTAGCCTGAACCAAGCGAATAATCAGATTGAATCGGCTAAAATAGATTTGGAGAACCAAAAACGGATATTTGATCGTCAAAAGATGCTTTTTGATAAAGGCGTAATTTCAGCAAATGATTTTGATGCTGCGCAAACTACTTATAGACAGGCGCAACAGACTTATAGTTCTACGGTACAGAATGCGGAGATTATTAGGACGGGAACAACAACTGGGCTGGCGAGTATGGCGCAAACCCGGATTCGTTCGACGGTGTCAGGAATGGTATTGGATGTGCCGGTAAAAAAAGGAAACCAGGTCATTGAGGCTAATAATTTTAACGAGGGAACGACGATTGCGAGCCTTGCTGATGTCAGTAATATGATTTTTGAGGGAAAGCTGGATGAATCAGAGGTAGGTAAGATCCGGTTGGGCCTTCCTTTAGAAATCACTGTTGGCGCAATTGAAAACAAAAAGTTTCACGCTGTTTTGGATTATATAGCACCTAAAGGAGTAAATGAAAATGGAGCCATGCAGTTTCCGATCAAAGGAAATCTCATCAACAAGGATACGACGTTTATTCGTTCGGGATTGAGTGCTAATGCTTCTATTGTTTTAGAAAATGCTGAAAATGTATTGGCGCTCAAAGAGGGGGTAGTCCAGTACGATGATAAAACGAAGAAATCTTTTGTTGAAGTAGAGGTGGCTCCACAAAAGTTCGAGCGTAGAGATGTAGAACTTGGAGTGAGTGATGGGATTTATGTGGAAATAAGGAATGGGATTACTAAAGATAACAAGATTAAAATATGGAACCAAGTCAAGAAGTAATCCAAGCAGTTAACGGGGTGCCGTCATTTTATAGAATATTGGAAGCTCAATGGAGCTGACAAATAAAAGTTATAACTAGCGTATACTGAAGAAAGAAACATGAATATTGTGTCAAAAATAATTGCTATTGTTTGTCTTTTTGTGGCAAACGAAGCTTTCTCCCAAAAGAAATGGACATTGGAGGAATGTGTAGCTTACGCTATCGACAATAACGTTTCTATTGGACAGACTGAACTGGATAATAAGCTCGCTGAAATAGATAAGAAAGATGCTTTCGGAAGTTTTTTACCTAATGTGAATGCAAATGCTTCCCATTCTTGGAACAGAGGACTGAATACGAATATTACTACTGGTATCTTAGAAAATCAAACTACACAGTTCACTTCAATGGGGGCATCTCTAGGTATTGATCTTTTTAAGGGGATGCAGAATCAAAACCGTTTCAGAAAAGCAAAATTGGCATTGATATCTTCTCAATATCAACATCTGAAAATGGAGGAAGATGTGGCTTTGAATGTGGTTAATGCTTATTTGCAGGTTCTGTTCAACAAAGAGGCTGTCAAAGTTCAGACACAACAGTTTGAAACGGATAGTCTACAGTTGGTGCGTTCTGAGGTTCTGGTTGATGCGGGTATGATTCCTAGAGGGGATTTGTTTGATATTAAAGCTACTATTGCAACAGATAAACAGCGGATTATTGAGGCTCAGTATGCTTTGTTGATATCTAAAATGAGTTTGGCTCAACTGCTTCAGATGAAGGAGTTCAAAGATTTTGATATTGCAGATGTGGCGTACGAATTTCAAGTGAATAATATTTTATTAGAGGGACCTGAATCTATTTTTGGAAAAGCTAAGAATGAAAGAACCGAGCTGAAAATTGCGGAAAACAATGTGAAAATAGCTGAAAAGGAGATCGAAATAGCTAAAGGAGCCTATCTGCCTACGCTTAGTGGTTTTTATGGATTCAGTTCGCGTGTTTCATACGCTAAGATTCCAGATGGACAAGGTGGACTTAAGAATCCTCCTCCTTTTTTTGAGCAGTTTAATCTTTATAAAGGGCATAATTTTGGATTACAGTTGAGTATCCCGATTTTTAACGGATTTTCGACCCGTAATAATGTTTCAAGGTCTAAGGTGAACCTAGATAAAAGTAAATTGAATTTACAGCAGACGGAGCTTGATTTGGAGCGGAATATATATACAGCATATTCGGATGCTAAAGGGGCGTTGGAAACTTATATGGCAACGAAGGAAATGTTGAAAGCACGGGAAGAAGCGTTTCGCTATACAAAAGAACGTTATGAAAATGGAATGGCGACAGGGTTTGATTATAACCAGTCGCAGACGCTCTTGGTAAATATTCAATCCGATTTGTTAAGAACAAAATACGATTATCTGTTCCGCACAAAGATATTGGAATTTTATTTTGGTATTCCGATCATTAAGAGGGAGGTGCTTGAGGGGCAGGAATCTGATTAATTACCGTATGTTTTAATCGTTTGTAAGGTTAAAACATACGGTTAGGGGGGGGAGTGATCGGCGCACCGATTAGCTTTCTAATTCGATGATTTCCTCCGCAATTTTTTCCCAATCATTTTGTAGTTGTTGGTATTCTGCTTTAGTCGAATTGTATTTACGGGTTGTGTCCTGTAATTTGATCGCATCGGAATATATTTCCTCGTCAGCAAGTCGTATTTCTAATTCTTTAACATCTGCTTCCTTGAGTGCAATTTGTTGCTCTAATTGGGCCAATTCCTTGTTCTTTTTCAGGATTAGCTTTTTGTTGTCATCTGTAGGGGCTACCTTCTTCTCTTTTTTAGGTTCTTCTTTTATGACCTTTTTCTCTACCACTGGCTTCTGAACACGTTTTGAATTCCAGACTTCATATTCTTCATAGGTGCCTGGATACTCTTTGATTTCTTTGTCTTCGATAAACCATATTTTATTGGCTATATTATCTAAGAAATAACGGTCGTGAGATACCACAATCACTGTGCCCTCGTATTGTTGTAGCGCTTGGATCAGGATATTAACTGAAGCCATATCTAAGTGGTTCGTTGGCTCATCTAATACCAGGAAGTTGGCATCTGCAGTTAACGCTTTGGCTAATGCTACACGGGATTTTTCACCACCGGAGAGTACTTTGATTTTCTTGAAAGCATCATCTCCTGTGAATAAGAAACAGCCTAAAATAGAACGTAATTCTGTTTCTGTGTGTGTGGGTGCAAATGCCTGCATTTCGGCAATAATAGAATTTTCTAAGTGTAAAGCTTCCAATTGATGCTGTGCGAAGAATGTTTGCGAGACGTTGTGTCCCTGAGTAACTGTACCTTCAAAGTCTTTATCATCCTCTGCAACAATACGTAACAGTGTCGACTTACCTTTACCATTGGCACCGATTAAAGCAATTTTATCCCCTTTTTCTATGATAGCCTCTGTATTTCTAAGAATCTCGAGATTTGGATACGATTTAGAGATATTCTCCAAAGTCACGACATGACGTCCTGATGGCTTGGAAAATTTGAAGCTGAAGTTAACTTCAGGATTATCATCATCTACATCATCTACACGCTCCATTCTATCGAGTGCTTTGATTCTCGACTGGGCCATTTTAGCTTTTGAAGCTTTCGCACGAAATCGCTCGATTAGACGTTCTTCCTGTTTAATCTTGGCTTGTTGATTCTTGAATTGTCCAGCTTGTATCTCATTACGCAGAGATTTCTCTTCTAGGTAATAGGAGTAGTTTCCAGCGTATAATGTTAGTTTTCCTTTTCTCGATTCTACCGTTTTTTTGATAATGCGATCTAAAAAATACCTATCATGGGAAACAATGACTATCGCGCCATCAAAAGCTTGTAAGTAGTTTTCCAACCATTTGATAGAAGGTAAATCCATGTGGTTGGTGGGCTCATCCAACAGTAAGATGTCTGGTGTCTGTAATAAGATACGTGCCAACATCACACGCATACGCCATCCTCCAGAGAAAGTTGCAAGTGGTCTTTTTTGTTCTTCTTCTGAAAAGCCTAGACCGGCTAATATCTCGTGCGCCCGAAATTCAATATTGTATCCATCTAATGCTTCGAATTCCATTTGCTTATCGCTAAGCTTATTGAGGATGTCGTCGGAATAGTCAGTCTCTAGGCTTTTAAGTAAATTTTCAATTTCTAAATGCAATTGATTTTGGCGTTCGAAAGCCTCCATCGCTACATGCACGATGCTCTTGTCAGAATGGTAAGACAATAAATCTTGATTTAAGTAACCAATTTTTAAATCTTTCGCCATTGAAATGGAACCAGAGGTAGGTTTATATTGACCGACAATAAGTCGTAATAATGTTGACTTTCCAGCGCCATTTGCACCGATTAGACCAACTTTGTCACCTGGTTTGATGTGCCAGTTTGCCTCGTCGTACAAGGCTCTAGAGCCTATTTCAAATGTTAAATTGTTTATTGATATCATTTCGTATGTGTACTATTTGACTTTTAAAAGCCATACGGAATATCCAAATTTTAGTGTGCTCGTATCAGTCTAATGCGAGTTATAGATATTTCAATTGCAAAAGTAGTGATTATTTCTGCTTCTTTTCTACCTTTGTGCAGATATGCTATAAGCATACCAGCCTTTTATCGGCTATATTATTTGCTATATTTTATTTGCTATTATGTATAAATTGGTAAAGCCTTTTTTCTTCTCTATGAATCCTGAAAAGGCACATCATACCGTCACGGGGGGGCTCAAAACATTCTCAAAGATTTGGGGTGCAAAGGCCTTGCTCAAGTCTATTTATAGTGTGTCCGATCCACGTTTGGAACGAGAAGTTTTTGGACTTAAGTTTAAGAATCCAGTGGGACTTGCAGCTGGTTTTGATAAAAATGCAGAATACATTGAGGATATGGCCAAATTTGGATTTGGTTTTATCGAGATTGGTACGGTAACGCCTAGGCCTCAGCCTGGGAACGATAAACCACGTATGTTTCGCTTGGTGAATGATGCTGCCTTAATCAACAGGATGGGCTTTAACAACCAAGGGGCGGATGTGGCTGCGGGACGATTAAAGCATCTTAAAGATAGAGAAGGGGTTATCATTGGTGGTAATATTGGGAAAAATAAGGTTACTCCAAACGAAGAGGCTGTAAATGATTATATCTATTGTTTTCACGCGCTGTACGAATATGTGGATTATTTTGTAGTAAATGTGAGTTCGCCGAATACTCCGGGATTACGAGATCTACAGGAGAAAGAACCGTTGATGCGAATTTTAGATACCTTACAACAGCTCAATTTGGAGAAACCGAAAGCAAAGCCAATTTTATTGAAGATTGCGCCGGACCTGACCGATAGCCAATTGGATGATATTGTAGAGATCGTTACAGAAACTAAGATCGCGGGGGTAATAGCGACGAATACAACAATTTCTAGAGAGGGACTTTGTAGTGCTTCTAGCTTGCTTAATGAAGCTGGAGGAGTAAGTGGTAAACCACTTACAAAGCGCTCTACCGAGGTGATACGTTATTTGTCTCAAAAGTCGAATAAAAGCTTTCCGATTATAGGTGTAGGGGGGATACATTCTGGACAGGATGCTGTAGAGAAGTTGGAAGCTGGGGCGGTATTGGTACAGGTATATACCGGTTTTATTTATGAAGGTCCTGGACTGGTCAGTGATATCTGTAAGTATATTCTTAAGAAAGAAAAGTAATTTTAAGTTTTTTAACTATTTGAGGTAAAAAATCAACGGTTTTATTTGTTACCTTGTATCCATCAAATTTATAATGATATGATGTATAAAAAGCGCCTTTTGCCAATTACGATTTTACTAGGTGGAATTGTAATGAGTAGCTGTGTGAGCAATAAGAAATATGTGGCCTTAGAAACCCAGCATAGAGATTTGGCTGAGTTGTATCAAAAAGGACAGATGGATCTCACAGAAAGCCGAGCGAAGATCAAAAGTTTGGAAGATCAGCTGGAATATGAGCGTAAGAATAATGCTTCACTTAGGGAGGCTTATGCTAAGCTACAGTCGACATTGGATAACAGTATTGCACAAAACTCTCAAGGAAATGTGAATATTTCTAAGTTGGTTGACGAGATTAATGCATCTAATAAGTATATACAACACTTAGTGAACACGAAAAATAAAAGTGATTCACTTAATATGGTGTTGACGAACAATCTAACGCGTTCTCTAAGTCGTGAAGAGCTTAAAGATGTGGATGTACAGGTGTTGAAAGGTGTGGTTTATATATCGTTGTCAGACAATATGTTGTATAAATCGGGTAGCTATGAGGTCTCTGACAAAGCTGGAGAGACATTGAGTAAGATTGCGAAGATTATCCAGGATTACAGAGATTATGATGTGTTGATCGAAGGTAATACCGATACGGACCCTATCTCTAAACCAAATATCAGGAACAACTGGGATTTGAGTACATTACGTGCTTCTTCTGTAGTACAGGCTTTACAGACAATGTACGGTGTGGATCCTAAACGATTGACTGCAGGCGGCCGTGGCGAGTACAATCCTATTGCAGATAATACTACAGCAAATGGGAAAGCTAGAAACAGACGTACGCAGATTATTATTACACCAAAATTAGATCAATTCATGGAATTGATTGATAAGGCTCCGGAGACGGAAGCACCTTCTATCTAATTTTTGGTATAGAGCAATATTGAGGTCCTTGAATTTTATTCAAGGACTTTTTTTTGGAAATATCTCTGTTTTGAGGTCCTGTGAGACCTTTAATTGCGGTCGGTGTGCCGAAGTCGTAATAAAAGTTTTGTCTGGTGCAAGGGTACGGCAGAGATTGGCATGATTGTTTGGGAGAAGCAAGTATGTTAAAGAATCATTATCTCGTCGCGTTTGTGGCTTTATCGGTTAGCTTTATTTTTGGAAGTTGTAGTTCAATATATATGCCCAATGTGCCTGCAACACCTATGTTTAGGCATCAAGGAGAGGGATACCTTTCTGGGCATGTGAATTTGAAGGGGAACGCATCAGGAACTGTGGCAGTGTCCCTTACCGATCATGTTGCTCTTTTGGGGAATGCTTCAACTGTAAATCATGGCCGTGAATCCAACACACATTTCAGACAATGGCTGGCAGAAGGTGCAGTTGGTTACTTTACAGAAATAGGAAAGTCCAAGAGGCAGATTTTGGAAATCTATGGAGGCTATGGCTTAGGAAATTCTCGAGAATTAGACCAGCGTGCTTCTATACGTGACTATGAAGTGGTTGGGAACCGTAAAATGGATTTTGATAAAATATTCCTACAGGTAAATTATTCATCAACTACAAAGGGTCGGTTAAACCTATTCGGTGGCAAGCGGGTCTTAAATTATGGGACTGCGATACGTGTCAGTCGGGTAGGGATGACTGATTTCTGGCTGGATGACGTACAGGCTGACAAGGAAGAAAATCTTTTTATTGAACCTGTTTTTTTTACCCGAATGGAGTTGTTGAAAGGGCTTCAGTTGCAGTATACGACAGGATTTAATATTGGTGTTGTAAATAATTCGTATCTCAAGGCAGGAAATTCTATTTTTACACTGGGTGTCGCTTATAATTTTGGCCGGGCAACGGGCAAAAAGAAAAAATAAAATGAACAAAATGAATAGATTAAAAGTTGCAGTATTACTGCTTTGTACTTGGTTTATGTCTAGCTGTGCTATAAATCAAAAGGCTCAGGTGGAGGCATTGAGTAAATTTAATTATGATGTAGAATCTGTAGACCAAATTCGATTGGCAGGCAGGGATATTGATTCTTACCAATCAGGGGGGAGTGCTTCGTTGGCTAGTCTACCAGGGATCGCGATGGCTTTATTGCGTCAGGATCTTCCACTGGAAGCTCGGGTAAATTTGAAGATCACTAACCCTACGTCTACGGTGACCAAGATTAACGAGTTTAAATATATTATTGAAATGGCTGGTAAACCACTTTTTGAAGGTGCTGTAGCAGAGAATATCAATCTTTCCAATGGACAAAGTATGGTGGTGCCGTTGACTTTTTCCGCTAATATTTTTGGTGTGGCCAAAGAGCAAGGTTTTGATAAGGTTCTTAATGATATCTTTACCAGAAAGAGTAATGGATTCTTTGCCTTGAAAATAAAGCCTTCTGTAAAAATTGGTGGTAAAAATTTCTTTTACCCTGGATATATCACGGTGGATAAAGATTTCGGAAAAAGTGTCTCTAAAGCTGTTGAAAAAGGATTGGGGCAATTGTAAAGCCTTACGGATGTTAGGCTATACATTACCGATTGAATGTATAGCCTAATGTCCATTCTATAAAATCAGCCTTACCTGTATGGGCTTTTATAGATATACCTGCGTTGAGGTTTTTGTAAACGTAATAGCGAACCCCTGCTCGTAAGAACACTCGTTTTATTTCTCCATTGAAGTATTGGTTGTGGATGTAGTAACCGACGTTTCCATTGAGTACCAGGTCTTTGTTTAGAACATGGACCAGGTAGAATGCTGGGCCTCCAGATAGTTTTGCACTAAGCTTTCCTGTTTTATCTTCTGCGATTTCTTCGTTGTTTCCGGAAGCAGAGTAGAATATATCCATCCCTCCACCGAGCCGCCATTTCTGACTCACGTGCTTACTGGCGTAAAGGCTTAATGTTGTCTTAAGGAACTTACGGTCCATATCACGAGCCACTTGTTTTAAACCTGCTCCAAAATTTATGTGATAGAATATATTATCTGGATAGGACTCTATGCTTGTAGTGTCTTTCTTGTATGTTCTGCCATCAGGCTGATAAGTGATAGAGGCTGTTACAGGGACGAGATTTACACCTTTATTTGGGAGTTTAAGGGCTCCATTGGAAAAATGGTGAAATGCAAGACCTAGGCCTGCTTTGAACTTTGAGGATAGTCTGTACTGTGTGCGTATACCAAAGTCTATGTATACATTGTTTTTGGTTGCAATTGCTAGGTTTAAGGGATTTTTGTCCTCGTCATAAGGTTTGAAGTTGCCGGAGAGCCCTAGCCCAATGCGGTAGTCGAAAGACCATTTTTCGTTGTCGATGTTGCCGAACGGGGTCTGTACGAAACCATATATTGCGTAAGGGCTTCCAACGATGTCATTGTTGAAGGTACTCGAGTAGAATCCTATTCCATAAATCGGGTTATTGTACAATTTAAAGTATTTATCGCTCTTGGTATTCATTTTCCAGCCTACCTTAAGGTTGAACGCATTGTAATAGGCATCTTTGAATGTGGTGTTTTTTAGCTCACCTGTTGCTAAAATACCACCATTTTCTATTTCTGCCTCTAATATTAAGGAGTTCTTAATATGGGTATTTGTCAAGGTATCTGTTGAGGCTCGTGTAAAACCTATTTGTAGTGACACACCTAAGAGTAGTAGGATGAATTTAGTTTTCAAGATAATGGATAATTAAATATCAAGTTATAAATTTGGGCAAAAATATTAAATTATAACTAATCTTGAGCCTGATGGTTAACTTTTTCATTATCATTGTTTGTCTACTGATCGGATATTTGTTTCGTTTTTTCAAATTAGCGAGCAAAGACAGTTATAAAATTGTTAACAATTGGGTTATTTATGTAGGATTACCATCGATTGCTCTTTTGTATATTCCCAAAATTGATTGGACGTTAGCTTATCTTTTTACGGGTTTGTTACCTTTTTTTATATTCGGACTTTCTTATGTTTTTTTTCGGTTGATTCAACCTCTACTAGGTTTTTCTGCTAGAACACTGACGACATTGATTATTGTTTCTGGTCTGAGTAACACGTCGTTTGTGGGGTTTCCGCTTATCATTAGTTTTTTTGAAGCAGAACAGTTAAAAGTTGGAATTGTAAGCGATCAGGCGACTTTTTTTGTTCTTTCTTCTTTTGGTGTTCTGTTGGCGGCTGGCTCGAAGCGAAATAGGCTCCATGCAAGGCAGAAACTTAAACTTGTAGGGCGTCGTATACTTACTTTTCCTCCATTTATTGCGGTTGTCTTGGCATTGTGTTTTCAATATTTTCTCCGGACTGCTTACTTCGACGATTTTTTTTCCAGCCTTGCCGCTACCGTGAGCCCCTTGGCTTTGTTTTCTATAGGTTTGCAGTTGCACTTTCATCATATTAAAAAGGAGATGAAAGCCATTAGTGCTTCGCTGTTCTATAAGCTGTTGTTGGCTCCTGCTTGTGCATTACTATTTGGTGTTTTTTTGGGGTGGAAAGGAATGTTTTTTCAAGTGTCGGTTTTTGAGATGGCGATGCCTAGTTTGGTAGCCTCTAGTATGGTGATTCAAAACTTTGGTCTCAACTCTAAATTGGCGAATACTATTATTGGCTTGAGTATATTGTTCGGGTTGATGCTTGCTTTTTTGTGGCATAGTGTAATTATTACACTTCTGTAACATAAATGTTATATACAATTGGGTCTATAATTTGATTTTACTTTTACCTTTATTAAAACATTAAAGGCAATTAGCTTATAAACCCGTTGTGAGATACATGAAGAGACTTTTTTTTTCGTTATTGATATTGAGCGTCAGTTCTATAAAGGCTCAGGATAAACCATTTAAGAAATACATTCAGGAAATTAAAGGCACTTCTTTGTCCTTTTCTATGGAAGCTATTCCTGGGGGCAAGTTCAGTATGGGAAGTAACTCCGGTGAATCGGATGAATCTCCGGTGCACGATGTTAAATTGGCTCCGTATTGGATGAGTACGTTTGAGGTGACCTGGGATCTTTATGAACCATTTTTATACAAAGATTTTGAACTTTCAAAGCAGAAGGAAGGTGAGATCCCCTCAGTAGTTGATGCGGTGACTAGACCGACTAAGCCATATTTAGATATGACTTTTGGTATGGGCAAGGAGGGGCATCCTGCTCTGGCTATGACTCATTATAATGCGATTCAGTTTTGCAAGTGGTTGTATGTCCGAACGGGGGTGTTCTATCGTCTACCTACGGAGGCAGAATGGGAGTTTGCTTGTCGTGCTGGCTCAAATGATGCTTACTTCTTCGGGAATCAAGCGGATTTATTGGGAGACTATGCGTGGTATGGTGCCAATAGTGATAAGCGTACACATAAGGTAGGTGAAAAGAAACCCAATGCGTACGGTTTGTATGATATGCTCGGGAATGTGTCTGAATGGACGTATGATCAATATGTGCCTGATTTTTATACTCAGTTTAAGGACAAATTAGGAGATAACCCAGTGGCTGAGCCAACTGAATTATATGCTCATGTGGTGCGCGGTGGAGCTTTCGATAGTGAAGCGAAAGCTTTGCGTTCGTCGGCTAGATCTGCATCGGATCCTGTTTGGAAACAGTTGGATCCTCAGATGCCGAAATCGAACTGGTGGTTTCCAGAGGCTCCTTTTGTGGGGATGCGATTGGTGAGACCAGTGAAAGCACCTTCTCATGAAGAAGCTATGGCATATTATGATAAAGCTCCGATAGAAGATTTTTAATATTTTTATTTACCAGTTATAAATAGTTAAAACTATGAATAGTTTCAATAGGAGAGATTTTATAAAGTCTACTTCAATCATTGCGGGAGGCGCTGCCATGAGTGCAGCTCCCTTTAGCTCTGTATTTGCGGCAGGGACTGATGTTATCAAGGTAGCATTAATTGGTTGTGGAGGTCGAGGAACCGGTGCAGCTGTCGATGCATTAGAGTCTGGTCAGAATATCAAAATTGTAGCTATGGCGGACACATTTCAGGATAACCTGGATTCCGCTTATACCAATTTACAGAAGAAATATGCGGCTAAAATGGATATTCCTGAGAGTCGTAAGTATGTTGGATTTGATGCTTATAAAGCAGCTATTAAAGATGCTGATGTGGTGATTTTGACGACTCCTCCGGGATTCCGTCCGATGCATTTTGAAGAGGCAATAAAGGCAGGTAAGCACGTGTTTATGGAGAAACCTGTTGCTGTAGACATTCCTGGTATCCGTAAGGTACTCGAAGTTGCTGCTGAAGCAAAGCGTAAAAAATTAAATGTTGTAGTGGGGCTGCAGCGTCGCTATCAGACAAATTATCGTGAAGCTATAAAGCGCATTCAAGACGGTGCTATCGGTGATGTGGTAGCTGGCCAGGTCTATTGGAATAGTGGCGGTGTGTGGGTTCGTCCGCGTAAGCCAACACAGACGGAGATGGAATACCAAATGCGAAACTGGTATTATTTTAACTGGTTGTGTGGAGATCATATTGTAGAGCAGCACGTACATAATATTGATATCGCAAATTGGGTGAAGGGTAAGTATCCAGTATCTATTGAAGGGACGGGATCGCAAGCACATCGTACAGGTAAAGATTATGGTGAAATCTACGATAACTTTGCTATTGAAATGACATATGATGATGGTTCTGTCGTGTATAGCCAATGTCGCCACTATGAAGGTACGCATAACCGTGTGGATGAAACTTTCCAAGGAACCAAGGGGAGAGTTTATTTATCAGCAGGTAACCAGGCTGTGTTATGGGATGCCAAAGGGAATGAAATATATCGTCACGATGCTAAAGGAAATCCTAATCCTTACCGTCAAGAGCATGTTGAATTATTTGCAGCTATTGCTAATGGCGAATACAAATTTGATAATGCGGAGTACGGGGCCTACAGTACTTTGACAGGTATTATTGGTCGTTTAGCATGTTATACTGGAAAAGTGATTAAATGGGATCAGGCTATTCAGTCTAATATCAATATTATGCCGGAGCGTTACGCTTGGGATGCTCTTCCAAAGCCTCTTCCTGATGAAAATGGTTTATACCCGGTTGCCGTACCTGGAATTAACACACAGATCTATATATAGGCTATTATAATGGTTCTTTTAAATATCCACAGACTACTATTGTGTTTTTCAACGTACGATTATGTCCGTGGATATTTTTTTTCTATAATTTTTTTTGCGTTGGGGTGTTGCGCTTATGGACAACATCCCTATGCTTTATCGGGTAAGGCACAAGGAACTACCTATCAAATTAAATATTATTCGGATAAGGAGAAAGTTCTTAAAAGTGAAGTAGATAGTGTACTGGGTGTAATTGACCGATCTATGTCTTTGTACGATATGTCTTCTACAATTTGTCAGTTTAACAATCCAGATACCTCGCAGGTTATTATGGATAGGCATATGAAAAAAGTAATAGATGCTAGTATGAAGACTTATAAAGAAACTTCCGGCTATTTTGATATTACGGTGTATCCATTGGTTAAGCTTTGGGGATTTGGTGCAAGTGGAGCTCGGACAGTGCCGAGTCTTAGGGAGGTCGATAGTGTAAAGCAGATTATCGGTATGAACAAACTGCGTATTAAAGGTAACTGCCTGATGAAACTTGAACGGAATGTGTCAATTGATTTAAATGGTATTGCGCAGGGATACTCTGTGGATGTGCTTGCTGAACATCTAAAAAGTAGGGGGGTGAAAAACTTCTTGGTAGAGCTTGGAGGGGAGATTCGATCGGTTGGAAGTAAGCCAGATGGACCTTTTGTGGTGGAGTTGTATAGACCAACACATATTGCCAAAGGGGAGATGCTGCGGGTGAAGATGAGCAACAATGCTATTACCAGTTCGGGAGTCTACGAACAACAACGCAAAGTAAATGGGAAGATGATATCTCATCATATGAATCCATTGACGGGACAACCTTTACAAAGTAGTATCGTAAGTGCTACGGTAATTGCAAAGACAGCGATGGAGGCTGATGCACTGGATAATTATTTTATGAGTTTAACACCGAAGGAAGCTATTCGCTTTGCTAATAAGCGCAAGGGGATAGAGGTGTATATTGTTTATTTTGAGGATAATACTTTCAAAGAGTTGCAAAGCTCGGGATTTAATAGCTATATTTATTAAGTAATCAACGCATAAACCTATTAATAAAATAATGAAGAGATCTGATTTTATAAAAAACTCAGGATTGCTATTTGGCAGTAGTTTGTTGGCCCCAGCGGTCTCTCAGGCTACTGTGAAGGAGAAAGATACAAAGTTGGGTGATCCATTTCGCCTTGATTATGGCCCACACCAGGGCATGTTTAGCGCTAGTGCCGGTAAGAATTTTCTAGATGAGATAAAATACATGCACGACTTAGGTTTTCGGAGTATTGAAGATAATGGAATGCCTGGACGAACTGTCGACGAACAAAGGAAAGTAGGAGAGCTACTGGCCAAGTTAGGGATGCGTATGGGCGTGTTTGTAGTACCTAAAGGTGGCAACGGAGCAAATACACTTGCCGCTGGCAAACAGGAGCACATCGATATTTTTCTTAAAGGTTGCCGGGATTCTATTGAAGTCGCGAAACGAGTGAATGCAAAATGGATTACGGTTGTTCCTGGAGATTATGAGCGACGTCTTCCAATCGGTGTGCAGACTGCCAATGTAATTGAGGGACTGAAGCGTGGCGCTGAGTTACTAGAACCTCATGGTATTACAATGGTTTTGGAACCACTAAGTGATACGCCTGATTTGTTTCTGCGATTTACAGACCAAGCTTATGAAATATGTAAAGCGGTAAATAGTCCATCATGTAAGATACTATACGATGCTTACCACCAGCAGAAGAATGAAGGTAATCTGATCAATTTTATGGATCAATGCTGGAGTGAGATTGCTTATGTCCAAGTTGGTGATAATCCTGGACGTAAAGAACCAACAACAGGAGAGATAAATTATAAGAACGTATTTAAATGGCTTCATAACAAAGGCTACAAAGGTATAGTGGGGATGGAGCACGGCATGTCCAAAGGCGGAAAAGAAGGGGAAGATGCTTTGGTCAAAGCCTACAGAGAAGTCGATAATTTCTAATCAATTTAAACTTATGAATTCAACTACGAGAGTCAAACTATCGTTTATGATGTTCCTTGAATTTTTTATTTGGGGATCTTGGTTTGTTACATTGGGAACATTCCTTATCAAAAACTTAAGCGCAGGCCAATTCGAAATCGCAAATGTGTTTTCGACACAGTCCCTTGGTGCTATCATCGCTCCATTTATTATCGGAATGATAGCGGATCGTTATTTTAATGCAGAACGGATACTAGGTGTTTTACATTTAGTCGGTGCTATCTTGATGTATCAAATGTATCAAGCTCCTGATGTGGCCGTATTCTACCCTTATGTATTGTCGTATATGATTCTGTATATGCCTACTTTGTCTTTGGTGAATTCTGTATCATTTAGACAGTTGTCTAACCCCGAGAAGCAATTCTCTGGAATTCGTATTTGGGGAACTATTGGTTGGATTGTCGCTGGATTATCAATAAGTTATTTGTTTAAGTGGGATGGTGCTGAAGCCTCTGCGCAGGGAGCTTTGAAAAATACATTCTTGATGGCTGGTGTCGCTTCTCTGGTGCTAGGATTGTTTTCTTTTGTTCTGCCTAAAACACCTCCGGTTAAAGTATCTGCAGAGGAAAAGCCTTCATTTGCTTCAATTATTGGATTGGATGCAATTAAGTTATTAAAAGATAAGAATTTCTTGATTTTCTTTGTTTCCTCGATCTTGATTTGTATCCCCCTTGCTTTTTATTATCAAAATGCAAACCCTTTTTTAGATCAAATCGGTTTGGAAAACCCAACAGGGAAGATGACTATTGGTCAAATTTCAGAAGTTGGATTTCTTCTGCTTTTACCGTTGTTCTTTACCCGTTTTGGATTCAAAAAGACCATTTTGGTGGGGATGTTAGCATGGGCGGTTCGCTATTTGCTTTTTGCCTACGGAAATGCGGGAGATCTTTCGTTTATGTTGATCTTAGGTATTGCTTTGCACGGTATCTGTTATGATTTCTTTTTTGTTTCGGGACAGATCTATACTGATAGTAAAGCTGGAGAAAAATATAAAAGTGCTGCACAAGGTTTGATTACCTTGGCTACTTATGGTGTCGGACAATTAATCGGATTTTGGGTAGCTGGATATGTTGGTGAAATGTACAAAGATCTCCAAGAATCTAATGTCGCTGCATTTTGGCAACAGACTTGGATTATTCCTGCAGGCATTGCATTGGTGGTAATGGTGATTTTCATGCTGCTCTTTAAAGATGAGAAGGTCGGAACGGCAGCTAAAGTTTAGTTAAGTAAAAAGAGAGAGTTTGTTAAATAAAAAATATTTAAAGTCATGGTAGAAAACAATACATATGATGCAATTGTAATAGGTTCAGGTATAAGTGGAGGTTGGGCAGCAAAGGAACTGACAGAGAAAGGACTGAAAACAATCATGCTGGAACGGGGGCGTAATATTGAACATATTAAGGACTATACCTCGCCAAATAAACATCCGTGGGAGTTCCCACATGCAGGTGGGCGAACTCAGGAAATGATTGCTGATTATCCGGTGTTGAAACGCGATTATCCGTTGAATGAGAAAAATCTTGATTATTGGGTGAATGAAAAAGAGAGTCCTTATACTGAAATCAAGCGTTTCGATTGGTATAGAGGTTATCATGTGGGTGGACGTTCGTTGATGTGGGGTAGACAGTCTTACCGTCTTGGTGACTTGGATTTTGAAGCGAATTTGAAGGATGGGCATGGTGTAGATTGGCCGATACGTTATAAGGATATTGCGCCTTGGTATAGTTATGCAGAGAAGTTTGCTGGTATATCTGGGAATCGCGATGGAGTAGCCTCTCTTCCCGATGGTGATTATATGCCCGCGATGCCTTTCAATATTGTTGAGAAAGATCTGGCAGCTCGTCTACAAAAGGAATATGGTGGTAAGCGTCATTTTCTAATGGGTCGTACGGCAAACATTACTGTTCCTCATGAAGGGCGTGTCAATTGTCAATATCAAAACCAATGTTGGTTGGGATGTAACTTTGGTGCATATTTCAGTACGCAATCAGCAACATTGCCTGCGGCTGTTAAAACAGGTAATCTTACGTTAAGACCTTTTTCTATTGTTACTAAGATAATATACGATAAGGATACGAAAAAAGCTAAAGGGGTTGAAATCTTAGATGCAGAGACAAATCAAACGTATGAGTATTATGCGAAGATTGTTTTTGTATGTGCTTCGGCTATGAATTCTACCTGGGTGTTGATGAATTCGGCTACCGACGTTTGGGAAGGTGGGTTAGGTAGTAGTAGTGGTGAGTTGGGGCATAACTTGATGGATCATCATTTCCGTTGTGGTGCAGGAGGTACTGTGGAAGGGTATGAAGACAAATATATCTTTGGAAGACGCCCTACGGGGTTGTACGTCCCACGTTTTGTGAATGTGGAAGGAGATACCAAGCAGCGTGAGTATGTGCGTGGATTTGGCTATCAAGGGGCAGCCGGTAGAGGACGTTTTTCGGGCTCTGTAGAAGAAGAGGCTGTAGGTGGAGCATGGAAAGATGCTATTTGCGAACCTGGGTCTTGGTATGCAAGTTTCGGTGCTTTTGGTGAGATGCTCCCTTATCACGAAAATCATATCAAATTGGATAAGAATAGTAAGGATAAATGGGGGTTGCCTACACTGGCTATTGATGCGGAGATCAAAGACAATGAGATCAAGATGCGTGGAGATATGCAGAACGAGATGAAGGAAATGTTGGAGAGCATTGGTGTGAAGGACGTGAATACCTATGACAATGTATATGGCCTTGGACAGGGTATCCATGAAATGGGAACTGCCCGTATGGGAAGAGACCCGAAGACATCTGTACTAAACGGAAATAACCAAGTTTGGGATGCGCTGAACGTATTTGTTACAGATGGTGCGGCGATGACCTCTGCTGGCTGTGTGAATCCATCTTTGACGTATATGGCTTTGACAGCGCGTGCAGTAGATTTTGCCGTAGGCGAACTTAAAAAAGGGAATTTATAATATTAATAGGACTCTGTTATGAACAACGAAAGTAGAAGAGATTTTATTAAAAAGGCTGCAATAGCAGCTGCCGGTGTTACTATTGTACCCCGACACGTACTCGGTGGACCAGGGTTTCGTGCACCTAGCGATATGTTGCAAGTTGCTTCTATTGGTGTAGGTGGTATGGGAGGTTCGGATGTAAACAAAATTTTTGAAAGTAAAAAGGCGAATATTGCCTATCTCTGTGATGTAGATAAGGCAAGAGCGAAAGGGTCTGTAGAAAAATTTCCTAATGCTAAATTTTACACTGATTTTAGGGAAATGTTAGATAAGGAAGCGCAGCATATTGATGCTGTATCTATATCTACACCTGATCATAACCATGCTATACAGGCATTGGCGGCAATGGAGCTAGGTAAGCATGTGTATGTGCAAAAGCCATTGGCTCATGACGTGTGGGAAGCACGGGCGCTAACTCATGCAGCGAAGCGCTATAAAGTGGTAACGCAGATGGGAAATCAAGGTGCTTCTGGTGATGGTGTGCGGCAGATGCGGGAATGGATTGATGCAGGGCTGATTGGTGATTTGGTGGAGGTTTATGCATGGACGGATCGGCCGGTATGGCCTCAAGGGATTGCTTGGCCTGCTCAGAAAGCAGCAGTTCCATCGACCCTGGATTGGGATAAGTGGTTGGGGACGGCTCCTTACACAGATTACTTTGATAAATTGGTGCCTTTCAATTGGAGAGGTTGGTGGCCTTACGGCACTGGTGCACTTGGAGATATGGGCTGTCATAACCTAGAAGCTCCGTTTAGTATCTATGGATTACAATATGTGAAAGATGTACAGGCGAGTGTGGGCTCTGTATATGTCGATGAGTTCAAACGCGGATATTTTCCGGAATCTTGTCCTCCATCGAGTTCAGTAACTATGACTTTTCCAAAGACAGCAAAGACGAAAGGGGATGTAAAGGTGCATTGGATGGATGGTGGTATACAGCCACCTCGCCCGGATGAATTAGGAGCAAATGAGAAGTTTGGTGACGGAGGAAATGGTATTCTTATTATCGGAAAAAAAGGCAAGGTCTTAGCGGATACCTATGCGGCTAATCCTCGGTTGTTGCCTACTGATAGGCCTCATAAAAAAGTCGCTGAAAAATATGCAAGGGTACAGGGGGGAGCAAATGGACATTGGGCGCAGTGGGTGGAAGGTTGTTTGGCAGGGTATGGTAATATGGAGATGTCTTCACCATTTGAAATTGCAGGACCTTTGACAGAAGCTCTATTGATGGCAAACTTGGCTATCCGTGGCGCTGATTTAAAAATTGATAATAAATATCCTGGTCGGAGCCTAAAGTTACTTTGGGATAACGAAAATATGCGCGTAACAAACTTTGAAGAAGCAAATCAATTTGTTAAACGTACCTATAGACCAGGTTGGGAAGTAAACTATACATTTTAAATAGATAAAGATGAATAGAAGAGAAGCAATACAACGTGTGGCCATGATTTTGGGTGGTTCCGTAATTGGTGCTAACCTATTTTTGGAAGGTTGTACACGGCCTGCGTCTAAAGACGTTGCAGGACTATTTGAGAAAGATATTATTGAACGATTAGGTGATTTGGCTGATGCTATTTTGCCTCCTACGGGAACGCCAGGTGCTAAGGAAGCCGGTGTTGGTAGTTTTATTCCGGTTATGGTAAGGGATTGCTACACGGAGAAACAGCAGAAGGTGTTTTTAGAAGGTTTTGCCTCTTTGGATGCAAAAGCGAAAGAGATAAAAGGTAAACCTTTTGGTGAGCTTCCTATTGAAGACCGTACAGCAGTAGCAGCAGCACTTGATAAAGAAGCTGGTGAGTTCAATAAGAAACAGGCTGAAGAGCAAAAGGAAATCCGTGAGAAAAATAAGGTGAAACAAAATGAGCTTTACCATTCGGAAGAGAATGATCCTTCACATTGGTTTACCATGTTCAAGCAATTGACGCTTACTGGATTCTTTAATTCGGAATTAGGTTGTACGAAAGCACTTCGTTATGTGAAAGTGCCTGGTCGATATGATGGCGACTTCCCATACAAAAAGGGGGATAAGGCATTTGCTTAACCGCATAGTATAGGTTAAAAAATCGGGTAGTGTAATTGAAGCGCTACCCGATTTTTTTATTATGTTAGTTGGGGCTAAATCCCTAACTTTAATTCAAAACTATATAAAGCTATCCATGAGCAATCGTAAGCAAATTGATGCAATCGTTGAGAAAAATAATGACAATATGCGAAAGCTTCATGACATCGTCAAACAGACTATGGAAGAGGAAGCGCTTATTGTAGATCGTTTGGTGCATCCACCTAAGGAGATTTTGAGTAGGGGGCAGCGTATATCAGATAGGGTTGCGCAGTTTGGCGGAAGTTGGCGTTTTATAATTATTTTTATCGTTATTCTACTGGTGTGGATCGCCTTTAATACACTGGCCCTAAAAAGTGAACAGTTTGATCCTTATCCCTTTATTCTGATGAATCTTGTACTTTCCTGTGTTGCGGCTTTGCAAGCACCAATTATTATGATGAGCCAGAATAGACAAGAGGAAAAGGATCGAATGCGTGGCGAAAATGACTACTTGGTGAATCTAAAAGCTGAACTCGAAATACGAAGTCTTCATCAAAAGATGGATATTTTGCTTGAAGAACAGATTAAAGGTCTGTATGAAACTCAACAGGAACAGTATAAGTTGATTAAAGAGCTGTACCATAAAATTGAAAAATTAGAGCGCAAACTGCCTGGTTAAGGACTATGATAACTGAACGACTTAGACATTTTAATGCCCTGTTTTGTTTGTTGTGGTTGATCATAACTACCGTAATCTGGACAGTAAGTGATTATCAGCAACATGACCTGTTTTCGAAAACCATCTCTGTGATGGTACCACTCGGTGCGCTTATCCTATCCACATATATTCTTTGTAACCTGCTACTCCCTCAAGCTGTTGGTAAAAATAGAGGGTATTGGACTGTGCTTGTATTGGTAAGCGTGGCTTTGGTACAAGGTGTTTTATTGTACCTCTGTGAAGAGTTGCTTTTTTTTTTAGGACAGAGGGGCTTTATCGTATTGGATAGTGAACCTCGGGATACCTTTTGGCTTTCTATTATTAATGCAACTCCAATCGCGTTGTTATTGAATTTGGGCTTTGGAGGATTACGTTTTTTCTATGAACATGCTAAGCTCTCTGAAAAACATCATGTTCTACAGAAAAATCTTTTGGAAAGTCAGGTTGCGGCATTACAGGCACAGATTAATCCCCATTTCATGTTTAATGTATTGAATCATATTCATATATTGATGCAGAGCAATGTTGCAAAATCCTCCACTTTGTTGTTGAAATACGCGGATATGTTGAGGTATCAACTTTATGAAGGGAATAAGGATTCGACCTATTTAAAAACTGAAATAGCATTTATAGATAATTTTATTGAGATAGAACGGGTCCGTTGGGATGATCGATTGGTTATTGATACATTCTGGGATATTGAAGATGTACAGGTTCGTACATCACCATTGTTGTTTTTTACCCTATTGGAAAATGCGTTCAAATATGTGTCGCGTCCAGAGGATAGTAAGGGATTTGTAAAGGCCGAAATGGAGCAGAAAGAGAATCGTGTTGTTTTTGTTGTAGAGAATTCGGTTTCGAAAAGTCATCTTGTTGAAAAAAATGAGGGGAATTCTGGATTGGGCTTGTCCAATCTTCGAAAAAGATTGGATCTTTTATACACAGATAGGTATAAGTTGGACATTGTACACAGCGCTGAGTCGTATAGGGCTAGATTGTTGATTTATGTGTAGTTTTGATGACGATGGATATACTAACTTGTCTCATAGTTGATGATGAACCTCTAGCAGTGGAGGGAATGCGTTTTTATCTGGAACAGATTGATGGAGTTATTGTTGCAGATCATTGTTACTCAGCTTTGGAGGCCCGCAAAAAGCTGAGAGATGCTCCAGTTGATTTGATTTTTTTAGATATCAATATGCCAGGTATTTCTGGATTAGAACTATTAGAATGCTTGGAAAATCCTCCTATGGCAATTTTAACAACAGCGTATTCTGAGTACGCTTTGGAAGGGTATCGGTTGGATGTCGTTGATTATTTGCTCAAACCGATAGCCTTACCTCGATTGTTACGCGCTGTAGAGAAGGCTCAGGTGAAGAAAAGTCAAATTGGACAGTCGGAACTAGCCAAAAATGAGTTATATATCAAACATGAGGATTGTTATGTACGAATAGAACCTCAGGAGATTGTTTTTGTAGAGGCTATGCAAAATTATGTACGGATACATACTGTTAAAGGAACTTATGTATCCCATCAGACTTTAAGCGCTCTGATTGAAAAGTTGGGGAATAAGTCTTTTTACCAAATCCATAAATCTTTTCTAGTGAATACAACATGTATTGATAGTATCAAAGGTAATCGAGTTATCGTTAATGGTCAGGAACTGCCATTGTCTAAACATCGAAAAGAAGATTTCTTTAAGAAGATTGTGAATATCTAAATATTAGAAATGAATGGTTGCCTTTAGCATAGTGCTATGATGAGATAGTTCTGGCGTGATGTTGATATGTCTACGATCCTTAGATGGGTTTAATATATTTTTTATTTTTGGAGTAAGTAAATAGCTTAATTCTGTTGATAGGATACCAAATCCTGCTCCCGCAACAACATCGCTGAACCAATGTTTATTGTTAATAATACGCAATGCACCGGTTCCAGCAGCGATAAGATACCCTGATGAAGCAATCCATATATTTTCGTCTTTATATTCCTTAAAAAGCATATGTGCGCCTAGGAAGGCTGTCGCAGTATGACCGGATGGAAAAGATTTTGAATTAGAATCATCTGGACGCATAACTCCAACGCTACTTTTTAGGGTATGCACACTTAATAGCGTTAATAGTGCCGCCGTGCTTAAGAACTGCGTGCGGTCGACGATATTGTGTTTTGCTTGTAGTCCAGTGAAATCCAAAGCATATACGGCAAGTATTGGTGTGTACTGCATGAAATCATCAATACGGGTACCTTTTGGGGATATTCTGTTGGCATATGCTTTCGTGTCTCTATCTAGGTGTTGCAAGCTAAGAATGCCCTGTCGCGCTACACCATAACCAATCAAGCCTCCAGCCATTAAAAAAGGTTGATAGCGTGTTGGAGATGTTGCTTTTAGTTGAAGAGGATTTACGGGGTTTGTTGTGCTATCAGCCTTTAACTGGAATATAAAGAGGCAAAACAATAGTATATAGAAGAGTATAAGCTGAATTAATTTGTACATTATCTTTGCGTTTTTTTGCAAAGATGTATACCATTAAGGCTGGCCTAAAAAAAGTTTGACCACTGTATCAAGCATGTTGATAAGTGGTCAAATATGAAGGATGAACGGAAATAGGTTTAACGCTCTATGTCCTTTAAACTGTTCATTTTTTTATATTCCAAGAATCCTTTTATATCTTCAAAGTGCTCACGGACACGTTTGTTTCCAAATTCAAATACTTTGGTCGCTAGTCCGTCGAGGAAATCTCTATCGTGGGACACTAAAATAAGGGTGCCATCAAAATCTTGAAGTGCGTCTTTGATAATATCTTTGGTCTTCATATCCAAATGGTTGGTAGGCTCATCGAGAATCAGTACGTTGACAGGCTCCAAAAGGAGTTTAATCATAGCTAGCCTGGTTTTTTCACCGCCTGATAGGACTTTTACTTTTTTAGTGGTATCATCGCCGCTAAACATAAAAGCACCCAACATATCCTTGATCTTGACACGAACGTCGCCTACAGCAATCTGATCAATGGTTTCAAACACGGTCAACTCTTCGTCTAGAAGGGCCGCTTGGTTTTGTGCAAAATACCCTATTTTGGCGTTATGACCTACTTTTAAGCTTCCTTCAAAGTCTATTTCTCCCATGATGGCTTTGATCATGGTTGATTTTCCTTCACCATTTTTACCAACGAAAGCAACTTTCTCTCCACGTTCTATTACCATCGCTGCTTTTTCAAATACGACATGGTCGCCATACTTTTTAGTAAGCTCCTCTACCATCACAGGATATTGGCCTGAACGAGGCGACGGTGGGAATTTTAATCGTAAAGCTGATGTATCGACTTCGTCTATCTCGATTATTTCTAGTTTTTCCAACATTTTGACACGAGACTGTACCTGTAAGGTTTTGGAATAAGTGCCTCTAAAGCGGTCGATAAATTCTTGGTTGTCCGCTATAAACCTTTGCTGTTCTTCGTATGCTTTTAGCTGATGTAAACGACGGTCTTTACGTAGCTCTAGGTAATGACTGTATTTTGCTTTGTAATCGTAGATACGTCCCATTGTTACTTCGATGGTACGGTTGGTGATATTGTCTACGAACGCTCTATCGTGGGAGATAACAATGACGGCTTTGGCCGAATTGATTAAAAAATCTTCTAACCATTGGATACTCTCGATATCCATGTGGTTGGTTGGCTCATCGAGAAGGATTAAGTCTGGTTTTTTTAACAAAATTTTGGCTAACTCGATTCGCATGCGCCATCCTCCAGAGAACTCTGAGGTCTGACGTGTAAAATCCGTACGTTCGAAGCCTAATCCTTTGAGTACTTTTTCAACTTCAGCGTCGTAATTGGTTTCTTCGATAGAATAGAACTTTTCACTGAGTTCGGACACACGCTCGATTAGCTTCATGTAATCGTCCGTTTCATAATCGGTACGTACGTTTAGCTGCTCATTCAACGCTTCTAATTCATCACGCATCTGATAGACTTCTTCAAAGGCTTTTGAGGTCTCTTCGAAGACGGTCATATTGTCCTGCGTTAACAAATGCTGTGGCAAGTAGGCGATGACAGCATCTTTCGGCCCTGATACGTTGCCGTTTGTGGGTTTGCCAGCACCGGCAATGATTTTTAATAAAGTGGACTTGCCAGCACCATTCTTGCCCATAAGGGCTATTTTATCATTTTCATTGATAGAAAAAGATACATCGCTAAAAAGAGTTGTCCCTCCAAATGATACGGAGACATTATTTACGTTGATCACGATACGCCTATGTTAAAATAAGTTGCAAAGATAGTATTTAGAAGTTAGATGTCGGATATCAGATTTGAGATATCCGTCAACGGTAGAATCTATTGATTACCTTTTACCTCAAAAGGCTTTGGCTTGATGTTCTGGGCAGTCTATACGAAGATCTGTGGTAGCTAGTTTTTGATTTAACAATCGGCAAAAATGAAGTGTTCCATCATCAGAAGATTGGTAATAGGAACAGCTGATACACATTCTCTGAACACTTATTATTCCGGATTGATTGAGATGAGTGACAATTTCTAGAAGGCTGGATAATAGTATTTCTTTACTCGTATCGTTTAAATTATGGATAGGTGTTCTTATTTCTTCTGTAAATAAGGAGGTCTGTTGAGCGACTTCTCTTCCTCTGTCTGTTAGATGGATGGTGTAACTTCTTGTATCCTGTTCCTCATATTCCTTGGCAATGAGCTCTTTTTGCTCTAATGTTTTGACGGTCTCGCTGATCGTTGCCTTGGTCATGTTGAATTCTTCAGCGAGGTAACTTACTTTCCGATTTTCGGTATCGTGGTGAAGTAGAAAAATTAAGAGCTGTATTTGAGTAGGCGTCAGAGGAAATTCTTTGCTCTGACGCCACAGTAGTACACGAAAAGATTGGGTTATTCTTTCCAATGAAGCTACAATTTTGCTTTCTATATTGCTGTTCTGTTGTTCCAGATCAAAATCGGATCTGTTCATGTTGTCTGCTGCTTATTTACAGTTTTCCATTTCATAGATGAAAACTCCTTTTTCTTTTATTTCATTTTGCCACTCGGTTCGGACCTGTTCTACATGGCAGAATTGGCATTCATGTGATGTCAGAGGTTGCCCTTCCTGGTTTTTACTTTTAAGGTAATCTCTTCCATAATTGTAAATTACAGCAGCATCAGTTATTGCTGCAGGTACAATAATGTCAAAGTGCATAATTGTACCGTCCTTTTTTGTTACGTAGGTATCCCAAACAGCTACTTGCATTTTTATTGATTTTAATAATTGTGTGATTCTATTTTAATACTAAAAATGCCCCACAAAGATAGTTATCCTATCTAAGTGGGGCAAGCTTTTAACCTTTTACATCTGAAATCGATGCGCCAAAGTTGATGTGTAGTACATTTCCTTGCGGTGTTACTAAAGCGGGTACAGACTTTACGCCAGCTTTCTCTGCTTCTTCTATCCGGTCTCTGACTTCACCAATGTGTACGACTTCTACGTTGTCGATTCCTACAAGGTTGACGATGTCGTGCTCTGCGCTAACGCATACGGGACATCCTGCGTGGTAAAAAATTGATTTTGACATGTTCACTAAATTTTAATTCTGTCTCTGAGGCAATATTGCCATATTCAAAAGTAGTTAGGATTCCTAACTAAATCAAGGAGCAGTCTTCTATTTGCTACTGGTCTACCGTTGTTTTTTAATTCTGTACCATCTCGAGCGGCTTGTTGTTTTAAAAGCCGTATTTTACTTTAAGTATATTTTTCTTTGTGTTTACTTTTAAAACTCTTATTCCATGAAGCTCTGCCGTATCGGTAGCATGAGTGCCTCCACAAGCATAATTCAGGTAGTTGCCTATTTTTACAAGTCTAATGCTTGTATCCGCCTGGGGGGTGAAGTGAGAAGTTCTAAAGGAGTCTTTGTATTCGGAAGAGGCTGTTGAAACTATTTTGGAATGAATTGGGATCTTTTGGCGGATAAAGGTATCTAAGATGCTGTTGATGTCTTCTATATCAATGTTCTGGACTGTATTTGCTGTGTCAAACTCTATTGCGCTATTACTAGGATAGTGTGAACCTTTGATAGGGGTAAGATTGAGTTTAAGCTCTTCATATATTATCGAGGTGATAAGATGCCCGGCGGTGTGTAGTTGTGAATTTACTGCTCGCTTGATGGGATCAATTTTAAGGGTAATAATTGCATTGTCTTCTATTTCCTGCCTATCGATGTAGATTTTTAGACTATTGGAGTGAAAAGCCCCTTTGATTATCGGGATTGTTGTATTACCAATGGTTATCTCTGCGGTGTCACTTTCTTGTCCGCCTCCACCCGGAAAATAACAGGATTCCTGAGGTATGATAAAGAATCCATTATCATCCGTGCCATAATCTAGGATCTGTGTTTGGTTTAGCGTAGTCTTAGGACTGTGGTAGTATATCAAGTGCGTTTCCATATTTTGTTTTTTGTATTTGACAGGTGTAAAACTGCTGTATTTAAAGGAAACAAAATAGGAGGTTCATAACATCTGGTAATTGGTTAACATTTAAGGTCTTTCATTGCTCCTTTTCTATAGTGTCCAGGAGTGATTCCATAGTGATTTTTGAATGCTTTGATAAAGTGGCTTTCATCCGAAAAGCCGCATTGGTAAGCGATGCCTGCGTTGGAGAGGTCTCCCTTTTCGAGAAGTTCTCTGCTACGCTCAATCTTTCGTCTGCGGATCAATCGACTAAGGTCTTCACCAAAATAGCGGGGGAAGGTCCGTGAAAGATGAACCGCTGAGATTCCTATTTGCTCGGCCAATTGCTGTAAGTCTAATTGGTTAAAGTCGTAAGAATCAGATATGATTTCTTGGAGTCTATTGACCCATTTGGGAGGATGTCCTAAAGTGATTTTTTGTGCATCGCGTTGTAATAGCGCAAAAGCCTGTAGCAACATGCCTTCAATTGCTATGGGAGTGACGGCATCTTGTACATTGAGTTCTTTGTATATATTTTGGAATAGGGATTTAATCTCGGGATGATGTATGTTTATGTTACCCTCTATGATATTGGGATCTAACTCTTTTTCATGAAACCATTTCTTTTCAATCTCGATATGAAAATAATTGACACCTTCTGAGATGCTCTCATTGTAGTGGGGTTCTTGCCAATTGTGATAGAGCAGTGTATTGCGCGAACATTGTATTTTCTCTTTTTTATTGACCTCAATAAAACTTCCTTTGACGCTATAAAGGAAATAAGCGTTCTCATGATAATGCCAAGGCACGTGGGAATTAGGGGCTATTATTGCTTCGCTTATAATTAGATTGTTGAATTGAATCTTTCTTTTGCTTTCTCCGAAATGTTCGCCTAATGTCAATGATTTCATGTTTTTAGCTTTAAATATCGTTTTCTTCGGTATACTGTTGTAACATCTTACGTGTTCTGCGTTTGATACGATCGACTAAGTTTTTGGGCGCCAATACTTTCATAGATTCTCCAAAACCTAATATTTCGCGTTCTAATTCGAAATTCAATACCACATCGAGTCGTATCAATACTGTACCATCAGCTTTGGTCTCCAATAGTTGTTGGGAGGGGTGTAGCGGTTTCGTTATGACATAAGGAGCATTTTTGGAATCGACACGTAATATGACACGATGCCCCCTGTCTTTTTCTGATCTTGTGACACCGATTGTATCTGCATAATAACGTTCGAAATCTATACCATTGTAGGGCACATATCCTGATTTTTCCATCTCGTTCAAGTCTTCTATACGGTCTAGTGCTAGTGTAATGAGTGTATTTCCTTTTTTTGGTTTACATAGGACAAACCACCTATTTCGATATTCCTTGAGTAGATAAGGATAGTATACAGTTTCTTGTTCGGTTTTTGATTTAAAAGATTTATAGCTTATGAGTAGGGGGATCTGTTCACGTATGGCTTTGTGTATAGGGGTAATCCAGTTTAATCCTTTTAATAGATTGTTGCTTTCCAGTTGGATATGGGAAGGGGATTTGTCGGTTTGCTTGGATAGGCTATTTTCTAAGCGTACAATCATGTCGCTCATTTCTTCAAAATAGGAAAAACCATTGAGGTACTTTAGAATGTCTACAGCATCTTTCATTTTAGATAGATCACGGTCGGAGAGAGGCGAATTACTGATGGAATAGTTGGGAACGTCGTAGGTGTAAAATTTACGGTTGAGAACGACAATGGGTGCATTATATCCCAGTTTATTGCTTCGCATCAATTGTATATCTCCCTGTATGGTTCTTTTGCTCACCCCACTGTGTATACCTTCAAACTCATAAAGTCCATCGGAAACCCGTTCTATCAAGTCTTCTAGCGTCCATTTGCGGTGGGTCTGTCGAAGACAGTCATCAATGATTTTGTATCGAATAAGCGCGAGTTTATTAGCTGCCATAAGGTGTGGTAAGAGAAATATGTACAGTGTAAATATAGTGTATTTATTTTACTACGCATTCTATTTGCGTAATACTATCCTTTTCTTTTCTTCTTGTTTTTTATAGTATTTGATAAACAGCTTTTTATGTTATTTTTTAAAATATTTTTTAATACGCATAACTGTTGCGTAGTAGAGGCTGCACCTTTGTAATGTCGGTAACGACGATTGTTCTTTGATTAAAAATAGCGTCAAGCTTTAAGATATGTGCATAAAGCACAAAGAAGCCTTTAATATCGTATAGGCTGCCCTGGTCTCCTGTTTCTGAATAGCAGGATAGTGTTGGTTCAATAGAATACAATATACTGGCAAAGTATACGGCTTAGGGGGAGGAGTTGCGCATTGCGCAACTACAACGTTGTATGTCGCAGGTTCGAATCCTGCTTCCGATTCGTCGGAATAGTTCAGCCTGGTAGAACAGCAACTCATCAAACGTGGGTTCGAATCCCACTTCTGCGGAAGTAGAATAGCATAGTGGTCGAATGCACAGAATTTAGGGATTCTGCTTTGATTAAGTTTAGACTTTCTTTCAAAAAGTCTTCATTAAAGCTTTTCGTCTTTTGTTCGGTTGTATTTGTTTTTTAGGAGAGTTGGGTCAGTATCACTGATTCTTGCTCGAATAAAGGATGGGTAGAACAATCGTAACCGTACTCTGCAACTCAGGACAGGTGTTTTGGCGCTGTGATCATAGGAATAGTTTTATAGCCTATGGGAATAGGACTAAAATACTCCTCCTGGGTTCCGTTTGGGAGCGATGGACAGAACACGAAAAGCTTATTAAATAATTTGTAAACAGCATTAAAAAGAAATATCATGAAAAGAGTAACAGTAAATGTAAATCAGGTGGGCATAGTTGTTAAGCATAATTTGGCAGTGCGTGTGCTGACACAAGGAAAGTATTGGTTGGGTTTTGGAGAAAAATTGGAATCCTATGATCTGTCTAAACCATTTCATACCAGTCATGACGTCGATGTCTTACTGCAGATCGAAGGTTTCTCTGCTGTTGTCGAAGTAGTCGATATTGCTGACGATGAATTGGGGTTGGTTTTTGTGAACAATAATTTTAATAAAGTACTTGCGTCTGGACGTCATGTGTTCTGGAAGGGCTTGCAATCGTATCGTATACAGATTGAGAATATTTCGGGTATTGCTATTTCGGATACGGTATCGCGGCAACTTTTGGAAAAGCAGACATTGGCTTACTATGTGCGTCAATATAAGATCGAAGCGTATGAGAAAGGGGTGTTGTTTGTCGATGGGACTTTTGTAAAGCTATTGGAAGCAGGTACTTACTATTGGTGGAAGAACGCTACAAGCATTGCTGTGAGTAAGGTAGATGTACGTGTGACTACCCTAGAGATTACTGGACAAGAGATTTTGACGAAAGATAAAGCACAGCTAAGGATTAATTTCTCGGTACAATACCAGGTTAATTCGATTGAGCGGGCTTTGGTTGAAAATAGGGATTTTGAAAAGCAATTGTATTCGTCGATGCAGTTGGTTTTACGTCGCTATATTGGACAGATGACGCTGGATGAATTAATGGAAAATAAAGTAGAGATTTCCAAATATGTCATTGAAGCTACAACGGATGACGCCGACGGTTTGGGGGTACGATTGTTGACGGGCGGGCTTAAGGATATTATTTTGCCAGGTGATGTGCGGGAAATCATGAACCAGGTCTTGATTGCAGAGAAGCGTGCACAGGCTAATGTAATCATGCGACGAGAGGAAACAGCTTCTACGAGAAGCTTATTGAATACGGCGAAGCTCATGGAGGAGAATACCATGTTGTTCAAATTGAAGGAGATGGAATATGTGGAGAAGATAGCAGAGAAGATCAACAGTATCTCGGTATCTGGAAATGGTCAGATTGTCGATCAATTAAAACAGTTGTTCGTTAAGTAGGGGATATTGTAGAAAAAAATAGAGGTTTAACAGGAAATGGAAAATAAGAGAATCAATGGTAATGATTTATTGGCAATAGGCTATAAAGAAAACCATGCAATGGGTGTAGCATTAAAGATTAATAAGAGACGATTAGGATTTACGCGAGAGCAGATGCTGACCAATTTTAAAGCGGTATTAGCAGATCCAAACAGGTTTTTGACGGACGAAGTATTCAGGCCATTGGCAGAAGTGCTGTTGCAGTTAGATACCATTATGGAGAAATGTGTTCCATTACGCGATGAATCCATAGCCTATAGGGTGTTTGGGGAAGAGCATATCGAAGCAGGAGCTAGAAAACAAATGGATATAGCAATGAGATTGCCGGTTGCGGTTACGGGAGCGCTTATGCCAGACGCTCATCAGGGATATGGGTTACCAATTGGGGGAGTATTGGCTACTGATAATGCAGTGATACCATATGGGGTAGGGGTAGATATCGGCTGCCGTATGGCTTTATCCGTATTTGATATCCCGGCGACTTATATCGAGGAACATAAAGATAGATTGGAGGAATTGATTATGAAGCATACTCGTTTTGGAGCTGGTAACGGATATCTGAAGCACGAACGTGTCGATCATGAAGTGTTAGATAGCTCCGTGTTTGAGTCCAATGCTTTTGTTCGGGCCTTGAAAGATAAGGCTTGGACGCAATTAGGTTCTTCGGGCGGGGGGAATCACTTCGTTGAATTTGGGGTAATGGAGTTTGCCGATTCAGATACTGCTTTAGGGGTAGCAAAAGGGAAATATCTAGCGCTGTTGACACATTCTGGATCACGAGGGTTAGGTGCGACTATTGCAGGGCATTATACAAAGCTAGCAAAGCAATTGTGCAAGCTTCCCTATCAGGCAGAGAATCTGGCCTACCTTGATTTGAATTCGGAAGAGGGACAGGAGTATTGGTTGGCGATGAACCTGGCAGGAGATTATGCTTCTGCTTGTCATGAGGTGATCCACGATAAGATTATACTTGCATTGGGAGCCGCTCTGCTGACAAAGATTGAAAACCACCATAATTTTGCTTGGAAAGAACAGTATAATGGGGCAGAAGTAATTGTGCACCGTAAAGGGGCAACGCCAGCAGGTAAAGGTGTAATGGGAATTATTCCGGGCTCTATGGCTACTCCCGGTTTTTTAGTCCGCGGTAAGGGTGAGGTGGCTGCTGTTAACTCTGCTTCTCATGGTGCCGGACGATTGATGAGTCGTACACAGGCTATTAAGACGTTCTCTGCAGCGGAATTGAAGATGATGCTGGCTGATAATGGGGTGCGCTTGTTGGGAGCGGGAATGGATGAAGCACCAATGGCTTACAAAGATATCCATACTGTAATGGCTGCTCAAACTGGATTAGTGGATGTGGTAGCTACTTTTTTACCTCGGATTGTCCGTATGGCAGACGATGGTTCTAGAGAAGATTAGGGTATTCAATATACCTTATAAAATAAGGGTTGCAACGAGTTGCAACCCTTTTCCAGAAAATTGATATAGGTATAAAGTTATTTTATTTAAGCTGTATTTTTACAAATCCAGTTAGTGTTCCTCCTTCTTTTACTTCGAACGATTTCGTAGCGGTATTGGTAGCGTAGTTATACTCGAAATAGGCGTTCACCCCAGCAGATGCAGCTCCCCTTAGTAGAACTTTATCATCTATTTCAACTACTGCTAGTGCAGCGCCTGGGTTTACTCCAACAGGTATGCCGTTAATCTCCTTAAACTCTTTTTGATTGACATTGACCGAGTAGAACTTCCAGATATCTTTGCTGTTTATATTTCCAGTTGGCCCCCCAGTTAGCGGATCTGTATTTAAGACGAGAATTAGCTGGCCGTTTTTAGCATGCACACCAACAAACTTGCCATCATCTGCTGCTCTGAAATCGGAGAAGCGCAGTGTCCAGTCCTTGTCAATATTTGTCTCATTGGCTTTTATACGAACTATTTTCGATTTTCCTCCAAGTCCTTGGGCATGTGTTCCCTGTGTTACGATGTAAAGGTCTCCATTGGTGTCAAAGTCGTACATTGGGTTATCGTTGATATAGGCGATACCTCCCGCGTTTTCGATTTTTATCGTTTTTTCGTGTTTACCTGTAGCGATGTCTATAACGGCGATATAGATGTCTGGGAAATAATCGTCGAAAAAGCCGGCTTGCTTTGCTGCGGTCTTTCCATAGGTGATATTGGCAAATAACTTACCTCCTTTTATTGCAAGGAACTTTTGGCCTATCGCTTTGAATTTGATGCCTTCGGCATCGTTTTCTTTTATGTTTTCATTCACTGCTTGGGCGAGTTCTATGGAGCCCGTATTCCTCATCTCGGCAGGGCTGAATTTTTGGATATTCAAAGGTTCTGCGGCATCCCAATAAAAGCCCGAAGTCTCGTTTTGTATCACAAAGTTTCCTGTTCCAAAATATTTGGCTGCTTCTGTTGGGTTTTTAGAAGAAATGAATTGTCCAACAGTTACTTTCCCATTAGGGGCTACTTCTATCTTCTCGATACCTTGAGCAGCGTCGCTACTGCGGACCATTTTAAAAATCCAATTGCCATAGGGTCTCCAGCCTGCCATACCATTTACACCCTGGAGTGAATTCTCTCCTGTTACATTTGAAATAGTTCCGCTAGGGTACTGATCGAATGCTGATATGTAGCCGCCTCCATTCGGTTGGTTGCGATCGGTGACCGTCATAACGACATATTTAGATTTTGCCTGCCCTCCTGGATCTGGCTCAGATGTCTTGTCACTTTTGCAGGCACCGAAGAACAGACTGCTAGATAATAGTCCCAATATGAGTTTTAAACTGATTTTATTCATAGTATTAACTTTTGATTGATTTTATATAATAATTTATTTTAAAATGCCAGCTGCGTCCAGGGCGCTGTATTTTATAGTAATCGTATAATTTAGAGTTCATTAGATTCTTGACTTCTGCACTCAGTGACCATCTTGAAGAAGGAAAGACGTAATTGAACCCAATATTCATTAGACTCTGATCAGGAACTAAGTCTTTTGTGTCGACTTGGGAGCTACCTGTAAGTCCCAAGAAACCATCCGCTTCTTTGTCTTTCGGAATATGGACTAGATAAAACTCACGGATGAAGTTATAATGGATATAAGGTTTGATTGCATCGTTTTTGGTGAATACATTTTGGAAATTAGCCTTCAAACCAATATTGCTAAAAAAATAAGGGGTATTGGTAAGACGAGTACCTTCGATCCATTTATACAGTGGTACACCGATGTCAATCATACGGATATCCTGCCAGGTTGCATTTCCTGTAACTTCAAAATTCTTGAACAGTTTATAAGAGAGGTCTATATCAAAACCATAACCTTGTATGCTGTCTAGATTCTTATATTGTGAGAATGGGGACTGTATTGGTGTCAAGAGTATCATCCCTTTGGTGCGACGGTAGAAGGTTCCTACTTCTGACGCGAAGTTGTTCGTAGCGTAACGATAGCCTAAGTTGGCATTAAAGCTCCGCTCTGGTTTTAGGTCAAAATTAGGCGCTCTGGTATCATTATCCCCAAACAATTCCTCTTGAAGGGGGAGGCGATTGGTCAGCTCGACGGAAGCTCTTATGAAGCTCTTATTATTGATCTGATATTTGATAGCGTTTCCAAATCCCCAACTTCGGTCGGATATCGACTTATACTTATTTAAGTCGGTATCATTGCTTAAGAATGCATTGATTCCCCTCGATGTAAAAGAAAAATGTTTAATAAACAGTTGGTTTGTCAATTTTTTGTCGAACCAATTGGATTCCCAAGATAATCCCAATATTGATTTTTGATAGGTTGCCTCTTTGCTCAATACGTCTATATCAGTCCCCGTGAAGCGGAATCCTAGAGGGTCACTCCCTTGGCGTGTATTACGATTGAGGATAAAGTTAGCATGAATCTGATGTTGCGGAGCAATATGGAAAGATAGTGCCGTTCTGTTAATTATATTTTTATAATCTATGCTCGCTAAAGAAGGGTTTGGACTTTCTCCAACGGAGGTTCCAGGCGTAAATTTGCCATACCAGTCAAAAGTGCCTTTTAGGGTGTCGGTTCTGTGGCGATTGGTGCTACTGTAAGAAACAAATTGGTCTAAGTCGATGCGATTATCCCAAAAGGATTTTTTATAACGGATAGAAGGAACGATCCCTTTGTTGTTGAGTTTGATTGCGCCATATGGGTTCGTCATTAACGCGGGATGCTGGGATTGTCTGTCTATTTGGTAAAGAGCTATGGACAAGCGTAACTCATCAGCCCATTTTTTGTTTTTAATACCCGCATAAGCTTCTGTAAAATAGTGCTTGTAAGCGTTATGGAAGAGTTTTACCCGCGCTGGTTTTAGATTTGCGTTCTCGTCTACAGTCTCGATATCAACCTTGTAGTTGTTGTCAGAATAATTGACAAAGGCATCTATGCCAGCAAACCAATTGTTCTGAAACTGTTGCTGTCCCGACAGATTGATTAAGTGGGTGTTAAATGAACCTACTTCATAAGAAGCCTGAAATGTTTTTTTATGATTTTGGCTGGTCACTAGATTGACGGCCCCACCTAGAGCATCACCACCTAGATTTACGGGTATCACTCCTTTATAGATTTCGACATGTTCCAATTGATTGATCGGAACATTGTTGATGCCATAGCCACCACCGAGGTATTCTAATGGGATTCCGTCACGGAAATATTGCACTGCATTTCCTTGGAAGCCGTTTATAGATACATCCACTTGATTGCCGACTCCACCACTTTGTCTAATACGTATACCTGGGGCTCTGTTCATTACCTCAGCTAGCGAATTAGGTTGTTCGGCGACAGCTTTAGCGTCTATTATGATACTCCGTATAGGTTCTTCTTTAAGTTTTTGTATTTGTGTTTTTCCCCGTACCTCAACTTGGTCTATTGTATTTTCCTTAGGGTAGAGTGTTATTTCTAGGAAGACTTTCTTAGCGTTATCTATATCTAGGGTATCCATGTGAGGGACATACCCGATTGCAGATATTCGAATAATCTGTCTTCCCTTTATAGCTTTTGTGCTTTTGAATGAACCGTCCGAGCGTGATAGGATAGTCTGATCAGCTATTTTTATAGTCGCATCCGTAATAGGACGACCGTCCTGTTGTATAACACGACCTTGTATCCTATCATTTGATTGGGCGAAGAGTAAATTTGTTAAGCAGTATGAAAATAGCAAAAAAGCAAAGCTATAACTATAGCGCATATCCTTTCTAGTAATAAATTGAAAACAGTGCAAATATAAATCTTTATTTAGATTAAATGTAAATAAGTGGATTATTATTTAGAATCTTTCTAATTCAGTTTGAGGGATAGAGATTCAACTAGAGATTGTAGGTTTGTGATGATTTAGCTATTTTGTAGCAAATAGGTGTAACGGCGTGATTCTGTAGGGGATTGACATGAGGGGAACATAGATAGGATTTAATAGTAATAAAAAGAAGGCTAATAATGAAGAATTTCTTTTTTGTTTTAGAAGGAATATCGACTGTATGTCCCAGGGCTAGCGTGATCTCCCTCTTTAAAATCAAAAGTTACGTAGTTTACTCCTGTTTGTTCAGTCAGGGTGAATGTAGCTAAAGCGATATAGGCCTGAGCACCTGTGGATCCCATCTGCTGGGTCAGTACTTCAGGATGTTCTATTTTCACTTTTATGGTATCAGCGCCTTGTCCTACAAGAGTTAAGGTGACTTTTCCTTGGTATGTTTTATTGATTATGTTTATAGCTTCTGCCGCGGTAACGGTATTACTACGATTGGAGTCAAGTCGAATTAGAGTGTCTGCATTGTAATCATAGCTCCATATGGGCGAATCATCGACAGGGAGGCTATCCGTATTTGAGTAGGATTGCTTTTTTTGTTCTGACTCGCTGTCTGAATTGTTTTGTGTAGGACCGTTACAAGCTAAAAATAACGTACATGACAGTATGGAAGCTATTTTTGATAAAGCGGGATATTGCATGATTATTTTTTTGATAGTTACTCGTAATTAATAACGAAGTAAGTATGCTTAAAGGTATATAAAAATGTAATGAATTGTTTTTTATAAGGCTTGCGAAAAAGTTGTTACTGCAAAAATAAAAAATTTCGTGTATATTGTTGTGCAGACATTGTGTCGCATAAGAATAGGTGTGTGTATGCTTTTAAACCAATTTTTTTATGGGAATGATATTGTCCGATGCCGTACTTCTTGATATTTTGAGCTATTCCTCCTCTGAATCAGTCGCTGTCTACGACAGTGATGGCCTACGAGTTAGATTTGTTAATAAAAAGATGTTGTCTTACTGGGGTGTAAGGGATTCAGTTGTAGGAACAACATTAGGAGGAGAAGAAATGACTGTTGCCATTAATTGGCTTGTTCAGAAAGCAAAGGAGGTCTGGAGAGCTGGTTCGCCTTTTATCGCTAGTGCTATGCCCATGGAGGTTTACTTAGATGGGAAAGTAGAAACTTGCTATTTTGATATGGAGTTAAGGCCGTTCTTGGATACAGAGGGTAATACCTACGCATTGTTACATTGTTGTACGATAAGTGCTGCCGTGAAAAAGGAAGGAAGGGGCAAAGGCGAGATCGAGAAGCGGGTTTTAGAAGACCTTTTTAATACCACAACAGATGTAGCCCGACTGACTCAAGCTAATGTTAACACCATTAAGTCATTGTTTGCTAATTATCAGGATGAAGTTCAGCTGAAAGAAATGGCTAAATCCATTTTTTCGAGAATAATCGTGCGTGAGGAGCAGTTGGATATGGCATTAAAGGCGGCTAATTTTGGTACTTGGACTTTATATTTTGATAGCAATAGGCTGCATTGGGATGAGATTACACAATCGCTCCTTGGCTTTGAAGGTGTAGAGAGCTTGGATGTTTCAGTGGCCATGGAGGCTGTAGTCCCGCATGATCGAAAATCTATTGCAGATATTATTGAAAATGCAAAACGTCCGGGCAATGGCGGAGAATATGAGATTTTATTTCGTGTTAATAGTCTGAAATCTAATTCAATTCGGTGGGTGAATAGCAAAGGGAAAGTGTTCTTTGATCAAGATGGAATTCCTTTGTGGCTGATAGGTGTATCTAGAGATGTGACGGACAGTATGCTCCAACAAGAGCAAATTACAACTTATCATCATATAATCGCTCAGAAGGAAAAGGAACTTCGGATGGTGATTGATGCGGCTGGGATAGGAACATTCAGCATTTCTAAAAATATGGATGAGATTTGGTTCAACGAACATGCCCAAAAGCAATTTGGATTTGAATTAGGATCTTCTCTAGGTTTTAAACAATTTCTGTCCTGCTTTTCGGATAAATACCGTAAGCCGCTGCACGAAGCATTTTTTCAACTGGTGTCGAATAATGTACCTATGGATATGCTGTGTGAGATTGAAAACGTGCAGACTAAAGCGAGTATATGGATACAGCTTGTGGCTATACAGTATCTTGATGGGCAACAGACCTATATACAGGGGATTCTGATTGATTTGACACAGGCGAAAGAAGAGATGCAGCGTAAGTTGGACTTTATTAGTATTGCTAGTCATGAACTTAAGACTCCGTTGACAACTATTTTAACATTTTTACAGCTCTTGTCTCAACGATACCACCAATTTGAGGAGTCAAAGAAGATTGAGATGCTGGGACAGGCGTTGGATCAGGGGGGACGTATGAAAAATCTTATAGAGGGCTTTTTGAATGTCTCCAAACTTCAGAACGGACAATTGGAACTGGATAAATCTGTGTTTAATTTTTGTGATCTAATGGAAAAGATTAAGGCTATGTATGAGGTTATTCAGCCTAATAACAAGCTTTATTTTAATACTTCCAGCTGCTTTTTGGTGAATGCTGATATGCACAAAGTGGAGGGGGTAATTCTTAATTTTATCAATAATGCAATTAAGTATACTCCTGTGGAGAGTTCAGTGTATGTGACCACATTTATTGAAGGTGCACAGTGTGGTGTTACCGTAACGGATCAGGGACTAGGTATACCTATTAAGGACCAGCCTTATATATTTGATAAGTTCTATCGAGTGAATCAAAAAGGAGGGGAAAGGATTCAGGGGTTTGGGATTGGCTTATATATATCTGCAGAAATTGTCAAACAGCATGGTGGACAAATTGGCCTTAGAAGTACCTACGGCAAAGGTGCTGAATTCTGGTTTTCATTACCTGTGCACCGCGTAATAGAAAAAATCTCATATGATGTAGGAAATCTAAACTAAAATAGAAAGAAAAGAGAGCTTCGGTGGTTTTGTGAAGCTCTCTTTTTTTTATTCCAACCGTTTTAGACGGAATAACAACTGTTGAATGGTTTCTTGAGCATCATCTATTATGGATTGGGAGAAGGTCTCTGGAAACAGAGATTCTCTCGTGCTCTCGATACGTGCATAATATTGCTCTATGTGCTTAATATGATCTGTTGGACGCTTGGTTTCTGGTATGATTATATCCAGTGTTCCCTTTAAAGCAAATGTGGTCTCCACCAATCTATCTGTAATATCTATAAGTGAATCAATAGCTTGGTCTAGGGATATATGCGTCTCATAGCTCCCTTTTCCGGTAATCGACCAATGGATTAATTTTAGTGAATTACGGAATGCAACTAGTTCTGCTAGAAAATTAGCTACTTCTTTGTTGTTTGATTTTGTACTCGCCATTTTTACCTGTTTTATACTTAATTGAACTAAAAGATTGTTGTCCAAAGAACAGGCAAAACTATTTTTTGTTTTTTATAGAGGGTAACTATCTTTTTTATTACCTCCGTTGTTACATAATCATCTAGTTATTTAGAATCATTTTAAATATATCTTGCATTTTATTTAGAACTTATCTAAATTAGCGGCGCTATGTCTAGGAAGATGCATAAAATATATGTCCATATTGTTAATAATTGCTCCAGCTTTATAGGTGCCCCATTGTATTTGACCGGAACCTTTAATAATTGGTCTCCTGATCATCTTTATGTCGGCGAGATACCTGAGATTGGAGAATCTATAACTGTTGAGCTCCCTGAAGTACAGGAGGGAGACTTGGAGTTGAAAATGAGTCGCGGAAGTTGGGGAAGTCTATCTACTTCGGGAAGCGGAAGATTAGAAGGGGCTCATATGACAACTGTCAGCGCTGATTCAGAAGTGTTTTTGACGATTGAAAGTTGGCGAGATCTCTTTCCAAAGTCTACGGCGAGTAAACATGTACATGTATTGGCTGAAGATTTTTACTTTCCAAAACTGAACGTTTATAAGAAAGTCTGGATATATCTTCCTCAAAACTATTTAAAGGATGATAGGCACTATCCAGTTATTTATATGCACGATGGGCAGCATTTATTCGACGAAGCGACTTCAACGGGAAGAGCTGGACCTATAGAGTGGATGGTAGACGAAACAATAGACGGTGCTATAACGCCTTCTATTGTTGTAGCAGTAGCTCACGATGAAGATTATGAAGTGAGGAAGGAGGAGTATATGGTGCACGTGGGGGAGGAACTATCAACCGCTAAGGGATGGTGGTATCTTGATGACCTCGTCCATCGCCTTAAGCCTTATGTGGATCGACAATATAGAACGCTTATGGACCCTCTAAATACAGCTTTGGTAGGGAGTTCCTTGGGGGGGCTTGTTTCTATCTATGCTGGTCTCAAGTATCCGGAAGTCTTTGGAGTCATTGGTGCTTTTTCTCCATCTATATGGATGGATGAGGAGAATCTTTATGCTTATGCCAGTAAAGAGTTGTTTAATGGAGGCGATAAGCATAGGGATCAAGAACTGTACTTCTACGTCGGTAGTCGGGAAATAAAACGACGCATAGGAGCAACAGAGGTCAACATGGGAGAGGATTTAACGCGTTATCATCTCTGGTTGGAACCGCATTTTAAGGGGAAATTAAGTCTGGCTATAAATTCTGAGGGAAAACATGGTGCAATATATTGGCAAGGTGCGTTCCGAAGATTCTATACCTATTGGGAAAATAAAATAAATTCTTTCAAGCATAAAAACATACACTATGAATGTAAGTAAATTAAAACAATTGAATGGCTATCCGTCGAAGACTTTGTTGTTGGTCTCTGGTTTATTGCTGGGTAGTATGACTTCTTCGGCTCAGGAGGTCGAGAAATCTTCGCGTGCCGGTACAGGTGTCTATGAAGCTGTAATCAGCAAGAAAGATGGTCATATCTACGTTACAGGAGCCGGTTCTAGAACGGCACCAGGCGGCGCTATCTATAAAATAAATCCGAGTAGTCTTGCGATCGTAGATAGTATCAGTCTTAAAGATAACCCTCCATTTGGAATTGGTATTAACAATAAAACCCAAACAGCCTATACTACTAATACGCGAACAAATTCGGTCAGTGCGGTCGATTTAAAGACTGGAAAAGTGTTGGCAACAATAGTCAATGGAGCCGATAAATCACATACCCGAGAGGTGTTGGTGGATGAGGTTAATAATATCGTCTATGTGTCTGATGTGGGCGATCCGAGTAGTATATGGGTTATAGATGGTAAGACAAATAAATACCTTCACTCGATAGAGAATCTTGGAAAGACAGCTACTGGTATGAGTTTCTTAAACGGTACAGATAAAATTTTCTTAACGGTCATTGGAGAGAATGCTATTTATGTAGTGGATACAAAAAGTAAACAAGTCGAAGCTAAGTTTGCTTCAGGCGGAGAAGGTCCAGTAAATATTACAACAGATGGCGAAAGGCTATTTGTTGCGAATCAGAAATCCGGTACTGTAACTGTTTTAGACGGACAGGGAACTCTACTACAGAGTATTCCGACAGGAGCAGGTGCTATTGGTATCGCTTATGATGCGGTTAAACAACGTATCTATTCTGCAAACCGTCAAACGGGAACTACAACAGTCATTGATGCGAAAACATTAGCTGTATTGGGTGATTTTGAAACAGGTTCTCACCCTAATCATGTGAAAGTGGATCCTGTATCTGGAGCGGCTTTTGTGATCAATAAAACTAAGGGTGGTAAACCCGTGGAAGGTCAGCCTGCAGTGGTTGATACCAATGGAGATACTATTACGAGATTAAATTAACAATAGGTCTGCTATAATGCCGCAGGGAGCTTTGGTAGGTGTCAAAGTTCCCTGCGGCTTGTCTGTTTTTTGTGGTATGAGCTGTAGAATGTAGTGTACTATAGAAGTATAATTGAAAGATTTGAGTTTTTTAAAGAATAGTTTTTTTGTCTGGGCCTGTGCGCTAATCATATTACTTGTATTGATGTGGTTTTCTCTTTTTACAGGGGTGAAGGATGTTCGTTTTTGGGATTTGTTCGGAGACGGGGATAAGTTAGTTTTTTTTGTGGTTAGCCGTATCCCACGGACCTTAGCGCTGATTCTTGTTGGCTCGGGCGTCAGCATTGCGGGATTTGTCCTACAGCAACTGTCACAAAATAGATTTGTTTCTCCCACGACTTCGGGAGCTTTGGAGGCCGCGAAGATGGGGATATTGACGGCTTTGATTTTTATACCTAACTCTTCGTTGTTTGTACGGATGTTATTTGCGTTAGGATTCACCTTTCTGACCTCTTTTCTCTTTATATTTTTTGTACATAAAGTTAAATTGAGAAGTACTGTTTTTATTCCATTGATAGGGTTGATGTTTGGTAGTATTTTGAGCGCTGTATCAACCTTTTTTGCCTACAAACACGGAATCGTACAGAATATACAGGAATGGCTTTTAGGCGATTTTTCATCGGTTATGCAGGGGCAGTATGAAGCGGTATTTTTAGTCTTACCGGCGGTAGCGATTATCTATTTGTATGCAGATAAGATAACCATTGCCGGGATGGGAGAGAGCTTTGCCAAGAGTCTAGGTTTGTCGTATGAGGCGATTGTCTATCTGGGCTTATTTGTTGTGTCAATGGTGGTTAGTTCATCGGTTGTTACAGTTGGGGCAATTCCTTTTCTGGGGCTTATTGTTCCGAATGTGGTGAGTATGATTGTTGGGGATAATTTTCGGAGGACACTTCCTTTAATTGCGTATGTGGGTGCTGTTTTTTTATTGATTTGTGATTTAATGGGCAGGCTTATGGTTTATCCTTATGAGGTACCTATAGGGATGATTGTTGGTGTCATCGGCAGTGTTGTGTTCTTGGTTTTGATTTTAAAGCGGAAATAGTGGGAGGAAAATTTAAGTTTTTGATAATAGTGGCCTTGTTGCTCCTGGTCGGAGGATCTTTTATACTTTATGGTGTAGAGCTTACGAATAGTTATTCGATTGAAAAACGCTCTATTCGTTTGTTGAGCATGCTTGTGGTTGGCATTAGTGTGGCTTCTTCCTCGATTATTTTTCAGACTATTACCGCAAATCGGATTTTAACCCCTTCAATTATGGGATATGAGGCCGTTTTTATTCTTTTTCAGACGCTGATTGTTTTTTTGTATGGTGACAAGGCGTTCAAAGTAATCAGTCAGCAGGAGAACTTTTTTTATGCTATTCTCTTTATGTTGGGTTTTTCCCTGCTGCTGTATTTTCTGCTTTTTGGTAAAAACCGGAGAAGCATGTATTACCTACTGCTTACGGGAATGGTTTTGGGAACCTTGTTTATGACTTTGAGCCAGTTTTTGCATGTACTGATTGACCCAAACGAATTTTCTATTGTACAGAACTTTATGTTTGTCTCATTTGCTAAGATGAATACAAAACTCTTAAGTGTAGCAGGGATAACGATGCTTGTGGCTTTAATCTATACCGGATGGAATGCAAGATACCTTGATGTAATGGCATTGGGACGGGATCAGGCAATAAGTTTGGGAGTGGACTACGATAAGATGGTTAGACGTTTTCTATTTGTCATTTCTCTTTTGGTATCTGTTTCTACAGCTTTGGTCGGTCCAATTACGTTTTTAGGTATTTTGGTCACCAATTTGACTTACGAGCTATTCCGGACACGTAAACATCGTTACATGTTGGTGATATCTAGTTTGGTGGCTTGTCTTACACTGATTCTTGGTCAATTTTTAGTAGAGCATGTTCTACAGTTTTCTACGACGGTCAGTATTATTATAAATTTTATGGGTGGGGTATATTTTATGTATTTATTATGGATAACACGGAAAAGAATAAGTTAAAGTTTGAAACAATAGCTAAGTATTATGGCAAAAAAGAGGTGTTGAAAGATGTCTCGGGGAGTATTGCCAATAGGAAAATTACGTCTTTGATTGGACCTAACGGAGCGGGTAAAAGTACATTGTTGTCTATTATCAGTCGATTGATAAAGCAGGATGGTGGGACGGTTAGTTTCTTGGACAAGGAATTGTCTACTTATAAAGGTACAGACCTGGCGAAGAAGCTTTCTATACTAAAGCAGTCCAATCATCTGGACTTGAAATTGACTGTACGAGATCTGGTCTCTTTTGGTCGATTTCCTTATAGTAAAGGGAAATTAAGTGCTTTTGATGAGCAAAAAATCGATGAAGCGATTGCATTTTCTGATTTAATGGATTTGCAGGATACTTATATCGATGAATTGAGCGGAGGACAGCGACAACGTGCTTTTATCTCGATGATTATTGCTCAAGATACCGATTTCATACTTCTGGATGAACCTCTTAATAATCTAGATATGAAACATGCAGTACATGTTATGAAGACATTGCGTCGTTTGGTTGATGAACTGGGAAAGACGGTGGTCATTGTGATTCATGAAATCAACTTTGCAGCTCAGTATTCGGATCGAATTGTTGCACTGAAAGATGGGAATATCTGTTATGATGATGAAACGGCGAAAGTTATCGATCCAGTAGTCCTAAAAGATATATTTGATATAGAGTTTGATATTATCGATAGAAACAATAAAAGGATTTGTAATTATTTTAATCTATGAAGAAGAGTATACGTATGAGGGTAGGAAACTTATGTAAGATAACAATGTGTGGTTTGTTGTTTTTGGGTATGATTGCTTGTCAATCCAATTCAAGCAACGAGAAGGTGGAGGGTGTTTCAGATAACCTAATCACAGTACATCATAAATATGGCGATATCGCAATAGCTGTGAAGCCAGAACGTGTCGTGGTCTTGGATATTGGTGCGTTAGAAACGATGAAGGAGTTGGGCTTGGTTCCAACAGGAGTGCCAAAGAAATTTTTGCCGGATTACCTTTCAGATTATCGTGATAATCCATCTATCACGGATGTGGGCTCCGTTATTGAACCGAATTTTGAGGCCATTTCCGCATTGAAACCAAATTTAATTTTTATATCGACAAGACAGGAACGTTTTTATGATGAACTGAGCGAAATAGCCCCCACGGTCTTTGTAGGGACAGATAATAAAAATTATTTATCCTCTTTTGAAGCTAATGTTCAGATGATAGCTTCTATATTTTCAAAATCGGAGTTGGCAACTATTAAGCTTGACTCGTTAAAACATAGAATAGAGACCGCTCAGGAAAAATTTAAAGATGATCCGAATAAAGCGTTGTTCTTGATTTATAACAACGGTAAATTCAGTGCATTCGGTAAAGGTTCTCGATTTGGTTTTATCCACGATGTATTGGGGATAAAGCCTGTTTTAGATTTAGAAGATGAATCGGTACATGGGCAACGTGTTTCTAACGAGCTTATTGCAGAAGCTAATCCGGACTATCTATTTATTGTAGATCGAAATGCCGCTGTATTGGGGAAGACAGCTACTCGGGAAGAGGTGGAGAATAAGCTGATTAAAATGACGAATGCCTATAAGAATAGGAAGATGTTCTATCTGGATCCTAATGTTTGGTTTATTTCGGGAGGAGGATTGACCTCCATCAATTTGATGGTAGATGATATTGTTCAATTAATTCAATAATAATATGGAAAAGACAGTTATTGCAAGACATATATTTAAGGTAACGGCTAAAGAATACGTAACCCCGCATTATATCCGTGTTCGTTTAAAAACGGACGAAGATACCGATTTTGGAAAATGTACTTTGGGAGCGAATAATAAGATTTTTATTCCCCCAACAGGGGCAAAGGAAGTTCAATTTGCAACTTTCGATAGTGAACGGGGAGAATGGGTAATGCCTGATGAAAATCTAACACCATTGGTACGTACGTATACACATCGTGCATTTGATTCGGAAACAAATGAGGTGACTATTGATTTTGTCAATCATGGAGACAATGGACCGGCTTCCGCTTGGGCGAGAAATGCAGAAATATATGATCAGTTGGGAATAGCAATGAAAGTGAGAGAGACCAAGCATTACACGGAAGCGGACTGGTATTTCCTGATTGGAGATGCGACGGCAATCCCCGTTATCTGCTGTATCCTGGAAAGCCTCCCTGCTGATGCTAAAGGATATTGTATCGTAGAGGTCCCTAGTGAAGCCGATATTCACCCTGAAGTGAAACATGACGGGTTTCAAATCGAATGGATTATTAATGCTCATCCTGAACAAGGTAGTACAATTGCAGAACGGGTGAAAGCGGTAGTTTTGCCTACTGAAGGTTCTAGATTTGCTTATGTCGCTTGCGAATACAGCTCTGTACGTTCATTGCGTTCTTATTTTAAAGAAGACCTGGGATGGAGTAATCGCGATTATTACGCATTCTCCTATTGGAAAGCTGGTGTGGCAGAAGACAAGTCTGCCGCTGACCGACAGGAAGAAAAAACGAAGTAATGTTACATAGCCCTCTAATTTTTTAACAAGAAGTAGAGGGCTATGTTAACTTTTGTGTATTTAATGGTTTTTTTACACAGTTTTAACAAAAAAGCCTGCTCTTAACACGTACTTAATATTGGGTTAAACTTTTCTTTATATTAAAGTGCCACTTTTGTGGTAATGAAGAGAATCAGACCTATTGGTTTAACCTATTTGGGACTCGTGGTACTGACTGTTATTTACAGTTGTACGTCCAAAGATCATTCCATAAAGATGAAAGGCTCGGATACCGAGGTTAACCTAGCTGTTAACCTAGCAGAGAAGTTCACAGCGATTGATCCTAGTTTTAGTATTGCCATATCAGGTGGTGGATCCGGTTTAGGGATTACATCGTTATTGAACGGGCAGGCTGATATTGCCAATTCCTCACGGCCTCTTTCTGAAGAGGAAATAGAACAGTTTAAAAAGAAGGATATTGCACTGAAAACCGTCGTTTTCGCTGAAGATGCAACGGCCTTTATCGTCCATAAGGATTTGCCTTTGGAGGAATTGGATCTAGAAACGCTTGCTAAAATCCTAGATGGTACCATTAAGAATTGGAATGAATTGACACCTGTGAATCTTCCTATTAATATCTATGGGCGTCAAAGCAGTTCGGGGACTTATTCTTTTGTGAAGAAGAAACTGAAGATTGAGTTTTCGGCGGCAGCAAAGGAAATGACTGGTAATGCACAGATTATTGAAGGAGTAAAGGTAGATAAATCTGGTGTTGGTTACATTGGAGCAGGATATGTAGGGGATGAGCCAGAAACGAAGCAAGGCATTCGATTAATTAAGATAAAGGAAACTCCTACAGCTGTTGCCTATTCTCCCAACGATATCGAAGCGATCAATAATAGTTTGTACTTTTTTCAACGTCCGTTATATCAGTTTGTTATCGCTAGCTCCTGGGAAAAAGTTCGGCCTTTTATCGAATTTGAGCAAAGTGATAAAGGTAAAGAGATCATAAAGGACCATGGTTATTATATTAAGGATTAGTAGAGATATCTTCATAAAGAAATAATTCAGACACAGATGAAGTTTAAAACGCGATTGTCTTTGGATGTAGCATTCAAATATATTTTTAAAATAACAGGACTCCTTGTGTTGGCGGCATTGGGAGGAATATTAGCCATGTTGGTGTACAATTCATTTTCTTTCTTTTTGGATGTGAAGCCACTGGATTTTATTACAGGGTTGGAATGGAACCCGACAGGAAAGACTCCAAAGTATGGTATGCTTCCGCTTATTCTCAGTACTACATTGGTCACCTTTGGGGCGATGGTAATCGCTATACCTTTGGGGATCGGTACCGCAGCATTTATAGCAGAATATGCCAGCCCTAAATTGAAGAATATCCTGAAACCAGTGATTGAAATGTTGGCTGCGGTTCCCTCTGTAGTAATTGGTTTCCTGGGAATTGTATTGGTCGGTCCCGGGCTGGCAAATGTTGCGAATTTGCCGAATGGCTTGAACGCACTCAATGGAGCTATCTTGCTTGCAGTAATGGCTTTACCAACTATTATTACGGTTGCGGAAGATGCTATTCATGCTGTCCCTAAGACGTATAAGGAGGCTAGTTATGGTGTCGGAGCTACTAAATGGCAGACCTTATGCCGAGTTGTTATTCCTGCGGCAGCACCGGGTATTATCGCGGCAGTAATGCTAGGAGTAGGGCGTGCTATAGGCGAGACAATGACGGTGTTGATGGCTACGGGAAATGCTTCGTTACTGCCTGAGGGAATGTTTGATTCGGTAAAGACGATGACAGCTACGATCGCTATTGAGATGGGGGAAGTACCTTATCAGACCACCCATTATTTTGCACTTTACGCCATTGCTACCGTATTGTTCTTCATGACACTGATAGCGAATTTGGTAGGCGAATTTTTTATTAACCGTTTTAGAAAGTATCATGCAGCGTAGGAAGTTTAATTTTACATCAATCATCGAATGGGGTACGCTGTTGTTCAGTACGGGATTAGTATGTTTCTTTTTGATTATTGTTCTTTGGGAGATTGTATCTAAAGGTGCGGGAGTCTTATCTTGGGAGTTTATAGCGGAGGTGCCGCGTGAAGGAATGACTAAAGGTGGTATCTTAACCCCTATTATTGGTACTGTATTGTTGACGTTGCTTACCGCTTTGTTTTCTATTCCTTTTGGCGTGTGCTGTGCTATTTACCTGAATGAGTATGCTGAGGATAACTGGTTGACGCGTATTATACGTGCTGCCATACGTAATTTGTCGGGAGTTCCTTCTATTATATACGGTTTGTTTGGATTAGCTTTATTTGTACAGGCATTACAGTTTGGTACTTCTATGCTATCGGCAGGCTTGACCTTAGGGCTACTTTCTTTACCTTATATTATTACGACTACGGAGGAGGCTTTGATGCGTATTCCGGCCAGTACGCGCGAAGCAGCTCTTGCCGTAGGAGCTACTAAGTTTGAAACTATAAAAGATGTGGTATTGCCATCGGCTATGTCCGGTATTTTGACGGGTGTTGTTCTTACATTGTCCAGGGCGGCGGGAGAAACAGCACCTATTCTATTTACGGGAGCGGCGTTCTATATCAACGGAGTAGGAGGTGCTATTGATAATGAGTTCATGGCTTTGCCTTATCACCTTTATATGCTTTCTACGCAACATCAGTCTATTGAAGAGGTACGTCCTATCGCTTACGGTACGGCTCTAGTATTAATTATTGTTGTCTTCTTGCTGAATCTGACAGCTTTCTATATACGTTACAAATACAGGAAAAATGAAAACTAAATTATCTGCAGAAAATCTAGAGATAAGTTTCGGAACAAAAGAGGTGTTGAAAAAAATTAACGTTTCTTTTAATGAGCATGAAATCACAGCATTGATAGGTCCATCTGGCTGCGGTAAGAGTACTTTATTACGTAGTTTTAACCGTATGCACGATCTTTCTCCTGATGCCAAAATTACGGGATCACTTAAATTGGAAAATTTAGATCTCTACGATCGAGCTATTCCTGTTACAGAGATAAGAAAGCGGATAGGTATGGTTTTCCAGAAAGCGAACCCGTTTCCCAAGAGTATATATGAAAATATCGCTTATGGATTGAAGATTAACAACTTGCCTCATGGTAAGGATGTGATTGAAAAAGCATTACGGGAAGCCTTTTTATGGGATGAGGTGAAGAATGATCTGAAGATGCCTGCTACACGTCTTTCGGGAGGACAGCAACAACGCTTGTGTATTGCTAGGGCTGTAGCTTTGCGTCCGGAGGTTATTTTAATGGACGAACCCTGCTCTGCGCTAGATCCTGTGAGTACGTTGAAGATTGAAGAGTTGATTTCTCATCTGAAGGAAAAATATACTATCGTGATCGTAACGCATAACATGCAACAGGCGCAAAGGATTGCTGATAAGACAGTCTTTATGTATCTAGGAGAGGTAAAAGAAGAAGGGGAGACCAGCCAGATATTTAATGCTCCTGAGAACGAGATGACATTGAATTATATCAATGGTAACTTTGGTTAAATTGTTTGTTTTAATTCTGTTGCTTCCGTATGAAAGCAACAGAATTAAAGTGTTATAGACTGATGCCTCTCTTCCAAGGTATAAAGTCATCCTGTTGTAGTTGTACGGCTTTGGGCACTATCTCTCCGTTAGCGGTCTTGATACATAGTTCAAGGATGTCTTCCCCCATTTCCTGTATTGTTTTTTGACCTGAGATAACACCGCCTGTACTAAAGTCTATGATATCTTTCATACGGGTAGCCACTTGGTCATTGGTTGCAATTTTTAACGTCGGACATATCGGATTGCCTGTAGGGGTTCCCAATCCTGTGGTAAACAGAATTAATGTGGCTCCAGATGCGGTTTTACCTGTTGTCGCTTCGACATCATTACCGGGAGTACACACGAGGTTCAGCCCAGTATGGGTGATGGGTTCAGTGTAATCTAAGACATCCACTATGGGGGAGTTACCACCTTTTTTTGCAGCCCCATTACTTTTCATCGCATCTGTAATCAAACCGTCTTTTATGTTGCCGGGAGAAGGATTCATATGGAACCCAGATCCAATTTTCTCTGCTGCCTCTCCATAGCTTTCCATCAGTTTGACAAACTTATCGGCATGTTCCGGATTACGCATTCTATCTAACAGTTGTTGCTCGACACCACATAGTTCCGGAAATTCGGCTAGTAGGACGGAGCCACCTAAGCCGACCAATAAATCGGAGGTGTACCCGATAGAAGGGTTTGCAGATATTCCACTAAAACCATCAGATCCGCCACACTTGACGCCTAAGACGAGTTTACTGAGTGGGGCCTCTTGACGTTCTATTTTATTCGCTTCAACGAGGGCATTGAACGTATCCGTCATCGCTTTTTCTAGGAGCATGGTTTCTGTTCCTACTGCCTGCTGTTCAAAGTGCAATATAGGTTTGTCGAGTGTCGGATTCCTTTGTTTTAATTCGTCTAACAGCAGTTGCAACTGTAGGTTTTCACAGCCTAATCCTAATATGGTAGCTCCCGCTACGTTAGGATGATCGATGTATGCTGCTAATAGCTTGCCGAGTATTTGGGCGTCTTCGCGGGTTCCCCCACATCCACCTTCGTGTCTCAGAAATTTTATCCCATCGATGTTTTTAAAAAGCCGTCTCTCTGTAGGTCTACTAGGGTTATCTAGGGTAAATTCACTTAATGTCTGACCATTATTGTAGGCGTCTACGAGATGCGCTACGTAATCCTTGTAAGGATTACTGATACTATACCCTAGATTTTCGAGCATGGCTTCTTTGAGAATATCTAGGTTTCTATTTTCACAGAATACCGTGGGAATAAACAACCAATAGTTTGCTGTTCCTACCCGGCCATCAGCGCGGTGATAACCTTTGAAAGTTCTGTTTTTGAAACGGGATAAATCAGGTGCTTCCCATTGATGGCGATAGCCCTGATAGCTATATGGACTACTCGCATGAACGGTATTTGATGTATTGATAAGTTGACCGCAGTGCATGTTTTGAGAGACTGATCCGACGACCTCTCCGTACATATATATAAGTCCTCCTCTTTCTGAGTCTTCTGCTAGGAACTTGTGTTTTGCAGGAATCTTCTCAGTTACGGTATATGTTTTGTCGTTTATAACGATAGATGCTCCTGCTTCTAATTCTTGTAATGCAATAATCACATTGTCTTTTGGATGTAGTTGTAGTGCTTTCATAAACGTTGCATGATTTGATGTATTGATACTGTTTCCAATTGTTGGAGATGCTGTTTTATTGCGGGAGCCCAAGACGGCCAAATCATAAGGTCTGTCCCCCAGATGGTTTTATTGGATAAGAATTCTTCTATTTTGTCAAAATTTAGATTTTTAAACTCATCAGCTAGGCTTTTGTCTTCTAACAGATGTGTGTGTGTGTTCATCAAAAATAGGTAGGCCGCAAATCCGAAGCTTATATATTGAGGAGCTTGCTCTTGAAATGTGTACCAGTAGGATAATAGAGGCAGTACCCGGCTTTTTATTTTAGCATGGTAGTTTTGCGCAATATTGGCCCACTGATGTTGTATGAATGGGTTTTTAAACCGGTCAATAATACGCTCGGAAAAAAAGGCCAGTTCCTTTTTTTGTATTCCCTGTGCTTCCAGTGAGGGAATTATTTCTTGATTTATCAGCTGGCTGATAAATCTTTCGTAAGTCGGCTCAGCAAGTGTATCCTTTACGAATTGATGTTGTGCTGAGAATGCTATCGCAGCCATCAGGGTGTGGGTGCCATTAAGTATCCTTAGTTTGATCTCTCGCACTGATGCTATGGATGGTAAGATGAAGGTATGTGGGGAGAGACCTATAAAAGAAAGCTCTTGTTGTACATAATCATCTTTACTTTCGATCGCCCAAAGGAAATAAGGTTCTGCTGCGATAGCCAATTTATCGGTATAGGAGGAATCTTGTAATGTAATTGCTCCAGGTACAATACGGTCAACTAATGTATTGCAGAAATAAACATAGGTATCTAACCATTGGATAAATGCGCTTGGTAAGCTGTGACCTGTAGCTAGTTTTCTTACGATTTGTGCTAGTTTGACCGCATTGTCATCTATTAGCTCTGTGGGTAGTACGATAGCTTTTGATTCGTCTGTAGCTCCCAAGTGCTGAAAACGTGCATAGAGATAGCTTGTCAATTTGCCTGGAAAGCTTTTAGGTGGGCAAGCAAAGATATCGTCATCGGTATCGACAATTCCTTTCTCCGTAGTGTTGGATATGATGATGTTTATTTCTTTGTTTTGGGCATGCTCGAGAATAGTATTCCATGAAGTGTTGACATCGAGTATGTCATTTACGCAGGTAATTATTTGTTGTGTTGTTGTTTCTTTATTGTTTTGGATGCCAGCAGTACGTAGAGTGTAGAGTCCATCTTGTTGTAAGAAAGGTTCTATACTCCCTGTTTGAGTCGATTTGATCATTACAATTCCACCATTGAATGTGCCTGACCGATTGGCTTCTTCGATACAAAATGCAGGTAGGGCACGCAGCAGTACGCCTGTACCAAATAGTAAGACACGAGTAGGTTGTTTAGGAGAGGAAAGGCACTCCTGGTCTACTTGATTGCTGATTTTGGGAAGATTTTCTCTGTTTAAATGCATGGCTTAATGAACTTGATTACCGCTGGATATTAAAGTAATTGTTGCAATTCTATCCTTTTTTTGACAGTTAAAGAAGTAAATTAATCGGTAGCGTTATCGGAACTATATTTGGCCATTTGATTGCAAACCTGAGGAGAATCTTATTTCTTTGAACCTATCGTCTGCATGAAGACGGTATTACTATAACCCTATTTATTATGATGAGAAAAGAACTTTTAACGCGAGTCTTCTCACTTGGATTGCTCGCACTTCTTGGGATACTACAGATTAGTCTGGCAATTGCGCAGGACAATGTATCCAGGAAATTTACCGTTACGGACAAGTCCAGTCAGACTAGGCTTGTCGGTGTATCATTAATTAACAAACGTACCAAACAATCTACAGCTACCAATGCTACAGGAGAGGCTAGTCTACAAGCTGCTTCGGGGGATCAGATTCAGATCCAGATGGTCGGTTATAAGACATTGGTGCATATCGTTACATCCGCTCAGGATGTCCGTGTTGAACTGGAATCTCAGCAAGAGGCCATATCGGAGGTGGTAGTCACAGCATTGGGTATAAAAAGGGAGACTCGGGGACTCACTTATTCTACGCAACAATTGGCTAGCGATGCTGTAAACAACGTCCGGGATAATAGTGGTAACATTATGACCAATCTGACGGGTAAAGTGGCCGGTGCTACAGTAACTACAGCCTCTACCGGGCCAGGAGGTGCAGCACGGGTCGTGTTACGGGGTAATAAGTCGATTAATGGAAATAATAATGCTTTAGTAGTAGTCGATGGTGTGCCTTATGATAATACAGCTGGCCCTCAGGCGACTGGAACAACACCTAATTATGGTACCAGTGACGGAGCGGCGAATATCAATCCAGACGATATTGAATCCATTAATATTCTAAAAGGACCATCTGCAGCTGCTTTGTATGGGGTAAGGGGAGCGAATGGGGCAATTATTATTACGACAAAACAGGGGCAAGCTGGACGCTATAGTATCGATTATAATGGTAGTGCATCACTAGACCAGGTCAATATGCTGGCTGATTTTCAAAACTCCTATGGTCGCGGAAATGGCGGAAAGAAAGGTGTAAATATCGGAGAAAGTTGGGGCGAACAAGGTACTACTTATAAAAATAATGTAAGGGATTTCTATAGAAATGCTGCTACGTTTAATAACAGCATCAGCACTTATGGAGGGACTGAAAAAGTGCAGGGCTATATGTCTTACAGTAATAATAAGATCGGAGGGATATTTCAAGGGAATGACTTGAAACGGAATAGTCTGAATCTGCGACTGAATACGGAATTGATTCCAGGTCTTAAGACGGATGTCAAGCTGAACTATGTCAATCAGCAGATTGCTAATCGACCTCGATTGGGTGATACAGGGATGCCGATAGAGGCCTATATCATGCCTAGAGATATGGATGACGCAGAATTGAAAGATTTTGAGACAATTGATCCCTCTGATGGTAAACCACTGCGCAAGTATTGGTCGGGTTCTTCTATCTATGATAATCCTTATTGGAGTGTAAATCGCACATCTGTCAATGAAGCCCGGGATCGGATTACAGCATTGGGTTCGGTTTCGTATCAACTGACAGACTGGTTGAATGTATTGGGACGTTATTCGTTTGATACATATAAGGATGTGATGGATGGATCATTCTATCATAGTACGGTCTCCTTGGGCGACGTACGTGCTGGCGGTAAATATTATCAAACACATACCCAATATTCGGAACAGAATTTTGATTTCTTGTTGAACGGGAAGCACGAACTGAATGAGGATATTCAATTGAACTATACGGTAGGGACAAGTTTTTTGAAGCGAAAGTATAATAGCTTTCAGAATATGGCTAATGGACTGAGTATCCCGAACCATTTTTCTTTTTTAATGGCGACAACACCTGAATTTAAGGATATTAAAAACTATGAGCGGAGATTGAATTCTATTTATGCTAGTGCACAATTGGGTTTTTACAATAATATTTTCTTAGACTTGACAGCACGTAACGACTGGTCGTCTACATTATCCTCGCCGCATAGTTTCTTTTACCCGTCCGCAGGTCTGTCGGTTGTTTTCCACGAATGGTTGGAACTCCCTGATTGGGTTACATTCGGAAAAGCTAGAACTTCCTATACAAAAGTTGGAAATGATCCTGATCCTTTACTCTTGGCACAAATATATCAATTTGGCTTGGGTGCTGAAAAGGGATTTGTATTTAGAAGCGCAACCAAATCTATTCCTGACTTAAAACCTGAGGAAACGACGTCTTTTGAGGCCGGGGTAGATATGAAATTTTTTAACGATAGGTTGGGATTTGATGCTACTTATTATAAGAGCAATACGGTCAATCAGCTGATGTTTATCCCTATGCCAATGGCTAGTGGGTTTAGTAGAGAGTATATCAATGCCGGTGATATCCAAAATAGCGGGTTTGAGATACAATTGACTGCTGTGCCTGTGCAAAAGGAAAACTTTAAATGGAATACGGGAATCAACTTTGCCGCCAATACGAGCAAAGTCCTGAAACTACACTCGAAAACGAAGCGCGTTGACGTCACTGCGAGTACAAAATATGCTACAGTGGTCGTCAATGAGGGTGGAAAATACGGTGACTTGTATGGACATAAGTGGAAACAGGATCCGGGTACTGGAAAATATGTTGTCGATGCTACGGGCTTGCCAGTTGTAGAAAGTAATCAAAAGTTGGGTAATTTTAACCCTGATGCATTGATTGGTTGGACGAATAGCTTTAATTATAAGCGATTTACATTGAATACCCTTATCGATGCACGTATCGGAGGAGAGATTGTATCGGGGACTGCCGCTTATCTAGCTTCTTATGGTGTAGCCGAATTTACAGAGAAGTATAGAGAAGGTGGTTTGGTTCTGGATGCCGTACAGGCAGACGGTAGCGCTAATACAGTGGCTATTACCGCACAGCAATTATGGCAGAAGGTAGGACAGAACGGTCGTGATGCCTGGGGTGATTTTTTTGTGTATGACATGACTAATGTCCGTATGCGTGAGCTGGCATTGGCTTACAAATTTGATGTAAGCAAGATTAAAGGATTGCAGGCAGCCCAAGTGTCTCTAACAGCGAGAAATCTATTCTTCTTCTATCGTGGTAAGTCTAAATTGGATATCCCAGGAATCGGTAAGATCAAAAACCCTATTGACCCTGAAGGAGCGCTGGGATCGGGTAATTATCAAGGCGTGGAAGTTGGTCTTGCACCAGGTGTGCGTACTTACGGTCTAAATCTTAAACTGACATTTTAACCAAAGAAACCATGAAAAGATCAATAATATATAGTATAGTAATCAGTATGGGGTTATTATCCTGTACCAAGGACTTCGAAAAAATAAATACAGACCCTGATAATCTAACCGAGGTGGGGCCACGTGAACGGCCATTCATGTTTGCTAAAGCACAATCATCGGCAGCGATGAATCGCTCGTTCTATCAGACGGTACAGAATTTAGGTCCAGATTTGTATGCGCAGTACTTTGCATTGACTACGACCTCATTCAGGACAGACCGTTATGCATTGACACCCGATTGGCAACGTCGTTTCTGGACAGTAGTATATGTGGATACTGCTCCACAGCTAAAATCTATTTTAGATAATGTCGAACCTAATTCAGGTGAGGCTGCATTGGCCAATATTCAATGGGTGTATGCATTTCATAGACTGACGGACCAGTTTGGACCTATACCTTACTTTGATGCGGGAGAACCGAAGGATGTAATTCCTTATGACCCTGTGGATAAAATCTACGATGATTTTTTCAAAAGACTAACTACTGCGGTGGACAATCTGAAGGCGCTTCCTGCCGGAACGAAAGTTTATCAAGGGTATGAACTGATGTATGGAGGTGATATCAATAATTGGATCGCATTTGCGAATTCTTTACGGCTTCGTTTAGCTTTACGTATCTCTAAGGTGGATGCTAGTCGAGCTAAAATCGAAGCGGAGGCCGCTGTGACATCCGGTGTGATGGTAAATAATGGGCAGAATGCTTCGCTTTCGAAATCATTGAATGGAAATGATACAAATGGCTTGTCTCAAGTGGCTGCCTGGAATGAGTTTGCGATGAGTTCTACTATAGCCTCTTACTTAAAAGGCTATGTAGACCCCCGTATGGATAGGTATTTTCAGCCTAGTGTGATTGGAGGTACATTTAATAGCTTGCGGAATGGTATGCCTGCAGCCGATCTGGGTATAGTAAGGAATCAAGCCGGATCTAATTCTAATGTGGGCAGATATTGGGTGGAATATGTAGGAACAAGTTCGGTACTTACACCAAATTTGGTTGCACGTTTTCATATCATGTCTGCTGCAGAGTCTTATTTTCTACGCGCAGAGGGTGCACTGAACGGCTGGAATATGGATGGTACTGCTCAAGCCCTATATGCAGAAGGGATCAAGTTGAGTATGCAGCAATGGGGGATAAACGATGCCGGTCAAATACAGGCTTACTTGAGTTCTTCTGTTCAGCCAGTCGCGCCTGGTGATTATCACAATTCTCCGGCGGTAGCTACTACTCCGGTGAAATGGGATGCTGATCCGGCGGTGCAACGTGAACAGATTGGAACACAAAAGTGGCTTGCTATCTATCCTGATGGTATGGAAGCTTGGGCGGAGTTTCGGAGATCGGGATTTCCAAAGATGTATAATCTGTTGAATTCGGAGAATGCAGATCTTCCTGTAGGTACTTTTATCAAAAGAATGCCGTATCCATTGACTGAGGAAACGAATAATTTGGAAGAGTTAACTAAAGGAAGGGCTTTGTTGGGAGGAAAGGACAATGCGGCAACACGTGTATGGTGGGATGTTGATTAATAATTTATGCGACTCTATATCTATTTTCTTTTTATGATGGCTTCTACTTCTATGGCGATTGGACAGGATGCGGTACCCGAGGTACTGGGAATACCCAAGCATTTGGATCGGACAGCTAGCTATGTACAGCATAGATTGAAAGAGGTATGTATGCAACATAATAGTTCTAAAGAATCGATCTACGGATATGTGACTTCTCATCTCGGCTTAGATAAGGCGGAGATGGGAAGCTTGGATGTACAGGTGGTAAAGGAGATGGATCTAGGAGATTTTGTACTCCGTTATATTGTATTCCAAACGATGGAAGGGGTCTACGTCCCGGCTCATTTGTATGTCCCCAAAGGAGAGGGGCCTTTCCCCGCAGTGTTGAATAGTCATGGGCATTGGCCTAATGGAAAGGCGGGGGAGATTGTGCAGCGTACGGCCCAGTTATTGGCTAGGAATGGTTATGTCTGTTTGACTATGGATGCCTGGGGCTCAGGAGAAAGGGGAGCGAACCATGTCCATGAGTATCATGGTGCGAGGTTAGGTTCATCCTTACTTGATCTGGGTGTCCCCTTGATGGGAATGCAGGTTCTGGAGAATAAAAGGGCAATCGATCTGTTGCAATCATTAGAATATGTGGATAGCGAACGTATTGCTGCCACTGGGGCTAGTGGAGGTGGTAATCAGACGTTTTGGATTTCTACTTTGGATGAGCGGGTAAAAGCTGCCGTACCTGTGGTGAGTATCGGTACGTTTGAATCCTATATCCTGAACAGCAACTGCGTGTGTGAGCTTTTACCACACGGATTGATGCATTTGGAAACAAGTGATATGCTGGCAGCGGTGGCGCCCAAACCTATTAAGATATTATCCGCATTACGTGATGGCAATGCCGCGTTCAATGTTGGTGAAATGTTGCGCACGTTTAATAAAGCCCAACCTTTTTATAGTGATATGCATGCTGCGGAGAATCTCTCTTATGAATTGTTTGATGAGAAGCATGATTATACACTACCTATGCGATTGAGTATGTTAGACTGGTTTGATTCCTGTTTTGACGTGAAAAGAAATAAAGTGGATACCCTGTTTCATCAGATAAGCGATGCCGAATTGCGAGTTTTAGATGATGCTACACTAAAAAGCAAGGTGCCTACAACCTCATCCTACGTGAAAAAACGCGCAGCACACCTGTCGAAAGAGTTGCTGTCGAATAGTCATTTAGCTATAAAGGAAAAAATGGGGGAGCTGGATGAAATGCTCCAGGTACAGAGGGATAGTGTCCAACATGTAGAATCTATACCTGATCAGGGAAAGTATCAGCGTGTGGTCATCAGTACTGGCCAAGGCAAGTTAATACCTCTTGTGATAGAACGTTCGGTAGAGGTGACAAATAAGTTGAAAATTGTATTTGGTTCGAAAGGGAACATGGAGGTCGCTCCGGAAAAGATATCAAGCTGGGTAAAAGCTGGTGAAACGGTGGTATTGGTTGATCTTTTCGGCTTGGGCGAACGTAGCTCAACGACTGCCGATCAGATCGATGGGCAGTTGCCTCGTTTTCACACCTTGTCGCGATCGTTGTTATGGTTGGGAGAGTCTATGATGTCTATCTGGCTATCCGAGATGGATGTGGTTATCGCATACATCAAAAAAGAGTTTCCTAATACCGAAATCGAAGTAGTGGGAGATAGAGAGACGGCGGTCTGCGCCTTGATGTACGGGGCTATGTCTCCTTCTGCTATGCAATATCTCCTTTCTGATCTGCCCTACAGTTATGTGCCTGATTATGTTGCAGCAGCGGACCGAACAAAAGAGGGAACTAATATGGCGATGCATTTACCGGGTATTATCTCTTGGGGGGACGTGCAGTTGTTGTTGGCTCTTGGAAAAGGAGCGTTCTATGTTGATGGATTGATTGGTATTTCCGGCCGAAAAGTCTTAAAAAGTGAACAGCTTGATTTTGAATATAAGGTAAAGCGTCTAAAGAAAATGTTAAATAACGAAAGTGTAATTCACTTTAATTAATGAACTATGGGAACAAATAGAAGATCATTTTTAAAACTCTCTGGATTAGCAGGGCTGGGATTGATGGCTCCCGCATTACAGTCAAGTACTGTGGTGCAAGATAAGGGTAAACTCAAGAATATCAAAAAAGAGGCAGAGAAGAAATATAAGCCAATTTTTAATATGTCTGGCTATGCTGCACCAGCTTTAGATACGGTAAGATTGGCCTTTATAGGTGTTGGAAATAGAGGTTCTGCTGCAGTCGAGCGAATGAGTCGGATAGAAGGGGTACGTATACAAGGAATATGTGATGTACGGGCCGAAAAGGCGAATGCCGCTAAAAAACGTATTCAGTCAGAAGGACACAAAGCACAGTTATATACTGCTGGTGATACAGCATGGAAAGATATGTGTTCAAGGGAAGATATTGATCTAGTTTATATTGCTACACATTGGCAGACACATGCAGAGATGGCTATTTATGCTATGGAGCAGGGAAAACATGTCGCTTTGGAAATACCCGCCGCAACAACGGTAGAGGATTGCTGGCGACTGGTGATGACTTCTGAGCGTACCAAGAAGCACTGTGTTATTTTGGAAAACTGTTGCTATGATTTCTTTGAATTATTAACATTGAACTTAGCAAGACAGGGATTCTTCGGTGATATTGTACATTGTGAAGGGGCCTATATACATGACATCTTGAATAGTTTTTTTGATGAAGAGAAGCGTTATGATTTTTGGCGATTGAAGGAGAATGCGCATCGGAATGGTAATCTCTATCCAACTCATGGGATAGGGCCCGTATGTCAAGTGCTTAATATCAATAGAGGTAATCGATTGGAGTATCTATCGTCGATGTCCTCTGCTGATTTCAGTTTACACAATAAGGCGAAGGAAATGGCTAGCAAGGACAAGCGGTTTGAAAGCTATCTGGATAAGCCATTCCGGGGCAACATGAACCTGTCAAATATTATGACGCATAGTGGTGCTACGATCGCACTGCAACATGATGTGAGTACTCCTCGTCCTTACTCTAGGATTCATATGGTGAGCGGGACGAAAGCATTTGCGCAAAAGTATCCACTTCCTGGAAAAATAGCTATTGGGCATGATGACTTTCTAACAGAGGACAAACTGAACCAACTCCAAATGGAGCATGAGCCTCAGATCATAAAACATATTGGCGAGCTTGCTAAGGATATCGGTGGACATGGGGGGATGGATTTTATGATGGACTGGAGGCTAATCGATTGTTTAAGAAACGGATTGCCTGTGGATATGGATGTGTATGATGCCGCATCCTGGAGTGTTATCGGCCCATTGAGTGAATGGTCGGTGGCAAATGGCTCCAAACCTATAGCAATTCCTGACTTTACAATGGGAAGATGGAAAGATAACATTGTTCATGATATCAACTTAAAAACCGGAGGCAATACTAAGGTAATTACCTTGTAGTGTTGTGTTCATATATCGAATGGATTAAACATAGGCATGCTGCCCGTTAAGGGCTGTGTCTACTATATTGTATACTCATAAATAATTTTATTGCTAATGAAGATTGAAAGATTTGAAACACGTCAGGATTTAGGAAAACATGCAGGTAAATTGGGCGCAGAATGGATTAAACAAGCGATTGCAGAAAGAGGGGAGGCAAATATAATATTGGCTACGGGGCAGAGTCAGTTTGAGACAATCGAAACACTGATTGCAACTGCGGGTATTGATTGGTCTAAGGTCCGTATGTTCCATTTGGACGAATATATTGGGATGTCTATTACACATAAAGCAAGTTTTCGTAAATATCTTACCGAGCGTTTTGTAGCAAAAGTAGACCCTCTATTGGAGGTAATACTGATCAATGGCGAAAATAATCCGGAGGAAGAATGTGAGCGATTGGAGAAGAAAATAAGCGCACATCCGATTGATGTTGCTTTCGTTGGAATCGGAGAAAATGGGCACTTGGCATTTAATGATCCACCTGCAGACTTTGATGTTGAAGATGCTTATCTTATTGTGAATCTGGATCAGCAATGTAGACAACAACAAATGGGAGAAGGATGGTTTGGAAGTCTTGAAGAGGTGCCTCTACAGGCTATATCGATGTCTATCAAGCAAATAATGAAGTCAAAAAAGATTGTGTGTGCGGTGCCTGATGCACGAAAGGCGGAAGCGGTTAAAAACTGTCTGACATTACCAATCTCTAACTTGAACCCGTCTAGTATACTACAACAACATGAAGACTGTGTGGTATTTTTAGATCAAGGATCGTCTTCTAAATTATAAGATACATATTTATGACCACACAGACATTAGATAAGAAGAGTACGTATATTTCGATTGGAATTATCGGGATGATGTTTTTTATTTTCGGCTTTGTTTCCTGGGTGAATGCCATCTTGATTCCTTACTTTAAGATAGCCTGTGAATTGACAAATTTTCAGTCCTATTTGGTTGCGTTTGCATTTTACATTTCTTATTTGGTGATGTCTATGCCTTCTTCCTATCTATTGAAACGTGTCGGGTATAAAAAGGGAATCGTTGTTGGTTTTTGGATTATGGCTATAGGGGCATTGCTTTTTGTTCCTGCTGCATTTGGACGAACATACGTTATTTTCTTGTTAGGATTATTTACGTTGGGTGCTGGTTTGGCTGTTTTACAAACTGTTGCTAATCTGTATATCACGCTGGTCGGAGATAAAGAGCGAGCAGCCCAGCGTATCAGTATCATGGGAATATGTAATAAAGGAGCCGGTATATTGGCTCCTTTAGTATTCTCCTGGGCTATTTTAAGACCTAGTGATAATGAGCTTTTTAAGGCTATTCCATTGATGGATGATATCTTAAGAGCAGAAGTACTTGATGATCTGATCTTGCGCGTGGTGGTTCCCTATTCGGTTATGGGCGCTGTTCTGTTTTTAATTGGATTGTTTGTTCGGTTTTCGCCTCTTCCTGAGATTGAAAACCCCGAAGGTACGGAAGTATCTGCCGGTCGTGATAGCTTATTTCAGTTTCCGCATCTGGTATTAGGTGCGATTGCAATTTTTCTACATGTCGGGACGCAGGTAATCGCGATAGATACCATTATCAGTTATGCCGACTCCATGGGTGTATCTTTGTTGGAAGCGAAGTCCTTTCCTTCTTATACGCTTTCTGCTACTATTGTGGGGTATTTTATGGGTATTCTCTTGATCCCAAGGGTGCTGAGCCAAAAGCGAATGCTGCAGATTTGTAGTTTGTTAGGGCTTTTCTTTGCATTGATGGTGTGTGTAATGAACCAAGATGTAGGTTGGATGGGGTATGAGGTGAATATTTCTATTTGGTTTTTGGTATTTATAGGTCTCCCTAATGCTCTTATCTGGGCTGGGATATGGCCTTTGGCACTCGATGGCTTGGGGAAATATGCAAAACAGGGATCGGCACTGTTGATTATGGGGCTGTGTGGTAATGCTATTCTTCCGATGATCTATGGAGCTGTTGCGGATAAGGCGAACGAACAGTTAGCTTATTGGGTACTTGTGCCTTGTTTCTTGTATATTGCATTCTATGCTTTTTATGGGCATAAAGTTACTTCTTGGAAAAAGGTTTAATATTTTCTACTTATGCTAACGATTATAAATGCGCATGTAATCAGCTCAAATGGCATTATCGATAGAGGCTGGGTCTCTATAAAAGACGACTGTATTGTAGCTATTGGCGATTATAAAACATTACCTAAAGAGGGGGGGCAAGGTGAAATTATAGATGCGCAAGGTTTGTATCTATCCCCAGGTTTTATTGATATACATGTACACGGAGGAGGTGGTGCTGATTTTATGGATAATGAGTTGGAGGCTTATCTTACCATTGCTGAAACGCATGCGAAGTTTGGAACAACAGCGATGTTTCCAACTACGTTGACGAGTGAGGCCGAGTTACTATGGGAAACTTTTAGTGTATATGAACAGTCCCTCTCTATGAATCAGTCTGGGGCTAGGTTTTATGGCTTACATTTAGAAGGACCTTATTTTGCCATGAATCAACGGGGAGCACAAGACCCCCGTTTTATTAGGAATCCGGACCGGCTAGAATATCAGTCTATTTTGACTAAATATAGACATCTGATCGCTCGTTGGAGTGCAGCTCCGGAGCTACCAGGCGCTTTGGAATTTGGCGATCATGTCTGTGAAGCTGGAATTGTGCTGGCATTAGGGCATACCGATGCGGTATATGAAGATGTGGTCCGTGGGGTGGCACATGGTTATCGTCTCGCTACACACTTGTATTCGGGCATGTCAGGGATGACCCGCAAAAATGCATTTCGATATGCAGGGGCAATCGAGTCTTGTTTATTATTGGAAGAGATTGATGTGGAGATTATTGCCGACGGTATCCATCTACCGGAGCCTTTCTTAAAGCTGATCTGTAAGAATAAGAGAAAGGATCAGATTGTCCTTATTACCGACGCGATGCGAGGTGCAGGTACATCGGATAGAGAGAGTATACTGGGGAGTAAACAGAATGGAACTCCTGTAATAATAGAAGATGGTGTCGCAAAACTACCGGATTTGACTTCATTTGCGGGGAGTGTAGCTACAGCGGATCGTCTAATTCGGACGATGGTTGATATTGCTGAAATCCCATTGATGGATGCGGTACAAATGCTAACGCTCAATCCAGCGCGAATTATGAAAATAGATAGTCAAATAGGAAGTATCGAGAAAGGCAAACAGGCCGATCTAGTATTATTTGATGAAAAGATAGCGGTTAAGATGACTATTGTGGGGGGAAAGGTAATTTACAAAGCCTGATCTTATCAGACGGATTGTCTCTCAATTAGTTTTCCGGAGATGAGTATTTCTCGAGGTTCGAAGTCTTTATTTTTAATATGCCGTATCAATAATTGACAACTGCGGCATCCAATCTCAAAGGCGGGCTCTTCGATGGTGGTGAGGTTGGGTTCTATTACTGTAGCGATGGGGTCATTGGTAAAACCAATTACACCGAAGTCTTGTCCTACACGAATACCGACTTGGTTAAGAGCCTGTATAGCGCCTACTGCTTTACGGTCGTTTACTGCGAAAATCGCGTTCGGTGGCTGAGGGAGGGTAAGAAGAGCCTTTGTATCATCAAATCCATGAGACTGTCCAAATCCTGAAAAGACAATATACTCTTTTCGATGGGGTATCTTGGCGTCGGTGAGGGCCTGTAGATATCCGCGGAGTCGCTCTTGAGTGAATGAAAGTTCTGAAGGGCCTGCAATATGGGCTATTCTATCATAGTTTTTGTTGATCAAATAAGTAGTCGCTTGGTATGCACCGTCAAAGTCACTCTGTACTACTTTGGAGGCATGTATTTGTTGTGGAACTCGATCAAAAAAAACAATAGGTAGCCCTGTACGCATCATCGTTTCAAAATGTTCAATGATATGGGAGTTGGATGAGATAGAAATCAATAATCCATCTAAGCTGCTGGTAGCGATATTTTCAATGAGTTTTTTTTCCCGTTCTATATCGTCGTTCGTGACGTATAGGATGATGTTGTACCCCTGATTATAGGCTTCTTCTTGTATGCCGGATATTACAGTCGAAAAGTAGTAGTTGGTAATGAATGGAATGACGACTCCTATATTCTTTGTATTACCTGAAGCTAGAGCTGATGCATTTTTATTGAGTTTGAAGTTCAGCTTTTCGGTAAGTTCTAAAACACGTTTTTTTGTTTCGGGATTGACATCGTATGCATCTCGGAGTGCACGCGATACTGTAGAGACGGAGATGTCCAACATCTTTGCTATATCTTTTATACCAAAACTCTTTTTCATAACCATGGGAGGAATAAATTACCACCTCTAAAAATACACAGAATGTATAGAAAATTGGCTAAGTATTGAAATTTTAGTGTCAAATTTATGACATCATCTGTCCGATAGCGATTTTGGAAAATAGGTGGTAAATAAAGATTGTCTAGATAGATTGGGGCCTATTTAAACAATCTTTATCTCCAATTTAATTTTTAAAAGGATTTAGAACATGTTCCATTCGATATACCCGATCTTTTAAGGAAATTCGGTTTATGACTTGTCCATTGGCGTTGAGAATGAGGCCTAGTCCCTTTACTGAGCTTGCTGTTAAAAAGTGATTTTGTGGTAATAAACTCACACTTCCCATAATGGCAGAGTAGTATGATTCGTCCAGTTTTAATTCTTTGGCTATCGTTGCTGTTTTTTGTGATTCATCCATATTGAATAACAATATACGACTGTATTTTCTATTATCCGAACCGTTATCAAATAGTAGGAGCTGCTCTTTATTGACCATGTGGGCGTAGTGTTGGTATAGGAAATTGTACTTGTGGTCCATTTTAATATCTCCTTTATCTCCTAATTTCCACATGACTTTTCCTGTTTTCGCGTTTATTTTCCAGATCTGATGTAATGCACGAAGAGATAGAATATAGTTGCTATCTTTATCCTGAAATACAGAGTTTATCCAAGGTTGATCTTTTAAATTGGAATCATATTCGTCTCTTACATCAAAGGTATTCCATTCCCATACTTTGTTTCCTTTGGCATCCCATTCCACCAAACCATCGCCTGGATATCCGCCTTGAAGGACATTGGTTATGGCCAGGTAGTTTCCTTTGTTATTGATAATGGCATCATGATGTATAGTCTTGTCAAAAGTGGTGTTACCTTTACGATGAATAAAAAGAGTATCCCCAGCCCAACTTCTTTCTATTAGTATGTTTCCATCTCCAAATGGGGTGTGGTCTTCATCCTCAATGGCTAAAATGGTGTTGTTTTGGGTTATCTTTACACTTTTTATGGTATTGGGGGTGCAGAGGTACCAAACAAGGTTTCCTTTGTTGTCTAGCAAGTACATACATCCTTGTTTTGTCATGCTGGCAAATAGATAGTATCCATCAATAGGATAGGGGAATGTACTTTCACTCTTGATATAAAACTCACTCACATGCTGCGGGATATCTGATGTCTTAAAGGTTCTTGTTGATTGTAGTTCTTCATGAGGCTTTCCGTTTCTCGTACTGTGAATACTATATTCATAGACTGCCTCCGGCTGTAGTTCGAGAAGAGAAAAACTATGTTCGTAAGCCGCATCAGACATAATCCATTGCTCATTATTATCCCGTTGTTTTCGAATTTTTAACGCTAGTTCGTCTTTTTGTTGTAGCTTGATGCGGATGCGCGCTGTTAAAGCTGCGTTTTCGTCGTGAATTACAATAGCTTCGATAAGGCGATTAGATTCTATGTCTGCTGTTTTCTTTGCACAAGAGATACAGTACATAAACCCTGTACCAAAGAGAATAAAGAGCAGGAGTTTGCCCCCTGCCTTTATTTTTGATTTTATTTGTCCCACCATACGCGTTTTAACCAATCGTTTTGTCCACCAATACGTGCTAAAGCCTCTTCTAGATTTTGCTTGTTTTGTATGGCCTCTGATTCTGGGTAGAAAAAGCGTCTAGGCATGATACCTCCGGTGCCACTTGTATACCAATCTACTGAAGTAAAATGCACGAGTTTCGGATATCCAGTTCTTCTATAGTTGGCATAGGCCTCAGCTCCATTTAAGAAGAAGTTGACCCACATCTGACTATGGATATGATCCATCCGTTGTTCAAAATCTGTCGGGAAAGGAAGGAATCCGATTTTGAGTTGATCAATCTCCGGTTGAGAAATGGATGGTGCATCTGGATAAAACTTCATCATCTCACAGCTAGCTTGTATCCCCTTTAGGAAGTGTTCTTCACTATTGGATAGCCCAGCCCAGCCTCGAGCCGCTGCTTCGGCTTTGAGAAATTCGACCTCAGCATAGGTGAAATGAAAGAAAGGAGCATCTAGTGCTGATACATAGATACTGGGTTGTAAGAATTTGAGATTGTGACCGACAAAAATTGAGTTTCCTTTGTCATCGGTAATATTACCATAATCTCCCCATTGGCTCCATGCCATAGCTCCTGGAGCTACGCCTAGCGGTTCTATAAATTTGGAGATGTCTGTGATGTTGGAAGACATCCCGATAATTCCATCACCTAGATACGTACCACCATAGATATGTAAGCGTGGATCATGCACATTCTTCATATAATCGACCAAGGTTCTGACTAATCTAAAACCTCCAGAAATAGGTTCGTTCTTAAATACCTGCGATCGTCCATTGCCTCTTAATTCGTCGTCCCTATAGCTGATGTTCATGTGTTTCATCATACAGATGTCTTGATTGCTACTCATAACCCCACTGCTCAGTGCTTGCTCAACTTGTTTTTTTGCTTCAGCTTGATTTACTTTGGTCAACCGAAATCCTAGACGAAGATGTAGTGAATTGGCAAAGCGTTTCCATTTTGATACATCGCCATTATAAAAAAGATCTCCCTGAACTTTTTCTTTGCTCTGGTTTAACTGGTTGACTGACTCTTGAAGCTCTTTGAAAAAGTCTTGGTAGATATCTTCTTGTTTGTCGTATTTGGGACGATAAATACGATTAGGATATCCTTTTACAGCATCAAAATAGGGAATGTCTCCATACATGTCTGTTAATCTAGAGAATATATAGACCCGTAATATACGACAGGCTGCATTCATGTTTACCATTTCCGGATCGGCAGACGTTTTATTGATGATGTCTTGAAGGTTAGTGAGTTCGCGGGCATATACGGTCTCCCAATGGCTGTACCAATGGTTTTTTTCTAAAATTTGATACATTCCCCCATGACGCGTCCACCATGCACCTCCTAGATGCTGGATGAGTGGAGATGCGATACCTAAGTCATATTTCCAAACATCTTCGCGGTCGCCAGAAAGGCCTGTTTGAATTTTTGTAAGTTGGTAGGCGGGATCTATTTGTTCAATGCCTACTGGATTAGTATTGAGTGATTCGAAGTTTTTTGTACAGGAATGGAGTCCAAAGGAGACTGCTACTATACAGATAGTGTATTTTAATGCTTTCATATTTTATTATTACTATAAAGGATTAGAAAACAGCCTTTAGATTAAAACCAAAATTACGACGTCCTGGCAGTGAGCCATATTCAAAGCCCTGACCATTTCCATTGTTATAATTGGATTCAGGATCTATGTTTTTTACTTTTTTATGTATAGTCCATAAGTTTCGACCGATGACACCAATTGATAGTTGTTGTAAAGGCAGATTCTTCATAAATGCTTTAGGTAGAATGTAGTTGATACCTATATCGCGCAGCTTAATATAACTGGCGTCATAGACAAATTCGCTAGGAATATTGCCAGAGACAACTTGCCAGTAGTTAGAAGGGTTCACGGGAACGGTGTTTTTTTCTCCCTGCTCGTTGACACCTTCACCAATAAATCCTCGGCCATCTTGTTGGATTCCTCCGGTTGGTAATCCAGCTTGTTCGGCGGCACGGATTTCCTGTTGGTATGAATTCCAGGAATCTCGTCCACCTAAGGTCGCCAAATGTCTACCTTCGGCATACATTCGTAAATTACTCATGGAATAGATACTGCCTCCTTGTCGGATATCTAGTACTGCTTTGAGGCTGATGCCTTTAAAGGAAATCTGATTGATCAATCCTCCTGTCCAATCGGGTAAACTGCTACCCAGCGATACGGGAGCATTGGTGAACAATGGAAGACCATCTACTCCATGTATTATTTCTCCTTTTTCGTTGCGTTGGTATGTGTTTCCGATAATGGTTCCAAAGGGTTTCCCTTTTTCTGCGATAATGTTTACGTTGGCCCATGTTGCCTGTGCTACTGTATAAGCATCTACATCTACGTAGAAATCCTGAACAGTGTTGTAGTTCTTTGAGAAATTGAAAGAAAGATCCCATTTTAAACCATTACTTAAGGCTAATGGAGTAGTCCTCAGCAAAACTTCAAAACCTGAGTTTTTAAGCTTTGCAGCATTGAGAAATGCGAAATCATATCCCGCCGATTTGGGGATAGGTAGGTCTACGAGAACATTGTCCGTGATTTCGTTATAGTAAGTTATGTCTAATCCAACACGATCGTTAAATAAACCGATGTCAGCCCCCAATTCGAAGGAGGTTTTACGTTGTGGTTTAAGTTCTTCTTTTGGGATACTACTGCCTAATATTTCTCCCATTGGGTAGCCATGTATAGACATCCCACTCATGGCATACATAAAACGTGTACGGTATGGATCAGCGTCTGAACCTACTTGTCCAAAAGAGGTTCTTAACTTGGCGTAACGTAGATAGGATGATTTGATGTCAAAAGCATCGGATACGACGAAGCTAAGGTCTGCAGAAGGGTAGAAGTAAGAATTGCTTTCTTTAGGAAGGGTAGATGACCAATCATTACGTCCCTGTAGATTTAGGAAGAGGTAGTTCTTGTATCCCAGTTCAAAAGAGCCGAAAAGTGATTGGTTTTCTTTCCTAGGATGTAGCGGTTTGACTACGAGTTGTTCAAAGTTATTGATGAGATCAATCCCCGGTGCACTGATTTGTGAACCTAAACTAATCATCTGCTTACGATCATACTTCATAATGTTACCACCGAGCATAGCGCCTACTTTCCAGTCCGTGTTTAGCTCTTTTTTGAAGTTTACCATAGCTTGATAATTGTCTTCTCTCACTTTGAGGTCATTGAGCTGAAGTTGGCCGGAGGTTCTAGCCGGGGTATGGAGGTCATAGAAGTTTTTGAAATCGAAATTATAGAAATCTGTTCCTGCACTTAATGAGGCATTCCAGTTTTCGTTGATTTGATAGTTCAATACGGCACCACCGCCTACACGCATTTTATCACTGTCATTTTTTGTTTTATTCAATGTCCAATAGGGATTGGCACGGTATTCATTTCCCGTGTAATTGATATGCCTACCTTCTTCATCTTCATAGGCCTGTAACCAAGATTGATCAAAGTTACCTGCTAATCCAATTAATCCAGTTCCTATGTTGTTAAGCTCATCACTCAAAGCAGGGCGGTTTTTTACGTTTTCACGCATGAGTGATGCCTTTACTTCCATCGTTATTTTGTCGGTCAGTTTTGCATCACCTTTGAATGAGAAGTTATTACGGTCATATCCGCTTTTGGGAATGATGTCCTTGCTATTTACGTTTGAGTAGGAGAATCTTAGGCTTCCATAGTCATTACCACCTTGCAAAGACAACGTATTGATATTGGTGACCCCTGTCCTAAAGAATCCTTCTACGTTGTTTTCAATGAATTTATAGGGACGCATGGTACCATCGCGCTGAACGATAGAGTCTAAGTCGGTGTATCGCGGACCCCAGTTATTAAAGATACGGGCATTCTCTGGTGTTAGGTGAGGTAGACCATTATTTCCTTGTCCGTATATTTTTTGTACATCTTCCTGTTTTGTAGATATATGGTCTGTGGTCAAGGAACTATTCACCTCGATTCCTATTCCTTTTTTTCCTTTTCCGCTTTTCGTCGTGATCAAAATGACGCCATTGAGTGCACGTGCACCATATAATGCGGCAGCGGAAGCTCCTTTTAATACGGATATATTTTCGATATCATTGGGATTGATATCCGCAAGCCCATCCCCAAGATCATATCCTCCTTGTTGGTCAGCACTGCCTATATTGCCGTTTATTGCTGGCACTCCATCTATTACGTATAATGGCTGGTTGTTGCCCTGAAGCTCACGAATTCCACGTATGACAACACGGCTTGATCCACTGGGGCCAGCAGAGGTTGTAGAAATGTCCACGCCAGCCACTTTACCAGCCAAAGAGGCAATAGGGTTTGCTTCTCCAAAGCCCGAGATATCATCTCCTGACACATCGGATACTGCATATCCGAGCTCTCTTTTCTGCCGTTTGATGCCTAGGGCAGTGACGACCACATTTGATATTTCCTGAGGTTGTTCTTTTAACGTTACTTGGATAGCGGTACGGTTGCCTAGCGGTATCTCCTGAGATGCATAACCGAGGTAACTTACTACAATTGTTGAATTGGGGGCTATATCTTGAAATGTAAAACCTCCATTGCTGTCGGATACTGTTCTCTTAGATGTTCCTTTTACATGTATACTTACTCCAGGAAAGGGGATACCTCGTTCGTTCATTATGTTGCCTTTCAACGTGATCTGTTGTAGTACTGTGACATGCTCTATGGGACGTCGACGAACGATTACAGTATTGTCTGTAATTGTATATTCTACGGGCTGTCCAGCGAAGCAAATATCCAATACAGCCCGGATATCTTTATCCTTGACCTGAATGTTTACAGATTTAGCATCTTTGAGCATAGGAGCATTATAAACAAAGTCATATTTCGTTTGACTGATTATTTTTTCTATGATATTGGACAAAGAGCTGTTCTTTTCCGTCAACGTTATCTTTTGTCCAAAAGATTTTGCTTGGACCTGTATCATAGCTACGACTGTTAATAAAAAGGTTATCTTGGTCATAATAAGGGTCTTGAAAGAAAAGATTCCACTTTTCTTAAACAAATTAATTTTCATACATTTGATTGGGTTTAATTGATTAAATGAAATACTATACGCTCATTTTTTCAACGATTACAACTCGTAGGCTGTTGCGTCTCCAGCGCACAGCCTTTTTGTTTGTATATCATTGTACTATTTCCTTAAGTCTTTATCATAAAATTGTTTTTAGGTTATTAATTCGGTTTATAATTTTTAAGGAGCCATGACTATGACTTTACGTCCTATTGTTTTGAATCTAATCGTTTGTGTGGCTTCTAGTTTATTGAGGATATCTTTAATGTTATCTCTTCTAAGTATTCTTGCGGAGTATTCCTTATCGCTCATTTCTCCTTCATATTGAACTTCGATGTCATACCAGCGTGCCAACTGTTGCATGATATTTCGTATTGGCATATCCTTGAAGTCGAAGTAGCCTTTTGTCCAGGATAGTTCGCTGTTCAAATCGACTTTTATGAGATCAATTGTCCCATTTTCATTATGGATATCGGCAACCTGTCCAGGTACTAGTTTCATTTTTGTCTTGGGTGTATTCAATTGAATAACACCTTCTAAAAGAGAGGCTCTTAAGTGATTTTTGTCGTAAGCATTTATGTTGAATTGGGTGCCTAATACCTCGATCTGGGATTGTTGTGCAGTGACAATGAAAGGGCGGTTTTTGTCTTTCACTACATCAAAATAAACTTCGCCTTCGATAGATACTTTTCGTTGTGCCCCAATGAAGGGTAGGGTAAAACGAATGACACTTTGTGCGTTAAGAATCACTTTGGTACCATCCGGTAGTGTCATATGGTATTGTGCCCCTTTGGGCGTTTCTAAACTCGTATATTTTGGAGTGACATCTTCTGTGTGCTCAGGATCGTTCAATTTTAACTGCCCATCGGAGACTGTATAAAGTGAGGATCCAATTTTACCTTTATGATGTGTTTCCAAATCAATGGAGTTACCGTCATGCATTTTCAAAATAGCTTTGTCAACACCAGGTATTATTTCGGTTTGAACTAGAGATGCTTCCGTTTTTGGAACTTTGTGATAATGGCTTATCCAAGCTATTCCTAAGGCCAGTAAGATGCTCGCTGCGATCGCCACACGGGTCCAAGGAAATGATTTAAATCGGCTAGTTTGGGAGTGAACACGGACTCCAATCTCTTGTTTGGTCTTGAGCAGTACACGATCGAGTATGTCCTCTACCTCTTCCGTATCAGTCCACTCGACTTGAGTATGGTCCTTGCTGCGGTACCAGTTTAGCAATTCCTGCTGCTCCGTAACTGTAGCAGTGCCGTCTATATAGCGTTGGATAAGTTCCTGCAGTTTGGTATCCTTCATTTTTATTTTTCTTATATCTGATAAAAGCCTGTTCTTTGTGGTTCATATGGTTATATGAGCGTTATATTATAACTCGTTGGGTGCTTTTATATAGAGGATAGTACGATAAGGGAAGGATTACCCTTAGTCGATAAGGATTTTATTTTATTATTTTTTCTAAAGCGCTGCTAGCTAGCAATATAAATATGCCATTGTCATTGAGATATCTTCGAACTGATTTGAGTGCTTTAGTGAGATGAGCCTCTACAGTCTTTTCAGAAATCTTCATTTTTTCAGATATTTCTCGGTTATTTAATCCTTCTTCGCGACTGTATCTATATACAAGGTTACATTTTTCGGGGAGCTGTTCTACGGATTCGTTGATGAGTTCTTGGAGAAATTTAGCATGTAGTTTTTCCTCGAAATGAGCATGATCAATGGTGATGTTCTGATTAATAATTTCTTGTCGTCTTCGTTCCTTATATATTGCTTTGAAGACGGAGAATCGTATAGCTGTAGCAAGATAGGGTTGGAGTTTTTGTACATTTAGTAAATCCCGCTTATCCCATAGCCCTACAAAGACTTCCTGTACAAGTTCCTCTGCAGTTTCCTTATTCTTACAATAGTTATAGGACATTATAAACAGCTTTTTACTATACCGCCTATAGATTTCAGTAAACGCAGAATCGTCTCCATCTTTTAATAGAGAAGTTAGGGAAATATCTGATAAGGTTTCATAATTGGACATAAAGTTATCTCGGATATTTCTGTAAATATATACAAATAAAGTTGAAAGGTGAATATAAGCAGGTCAACCACTTAATAAACGGTAGATTCTAGAAAAAAGTAAAAAAATCTAAACGTTTATGCAGGGTAGCTGTTCTATTACCGAAACAACATATTAAAAATCATAATAATAGAAAGGAGAAAAACTATGAGCAAATTGACTTGGAAAGGCCGTTGGAATGAATTGAAAGGAAAAGTAAAACAGCAGTATGCAGATCTGACAGATGATGATTTGTTGTATGCGGAAGGAAAAGAAGAGGAATTGTTGGGTAAATTACAACAGAAAACAGGAAAGACCAAAGATGAGGTTGAAAACTGGTTGAATGGCTTGTAGTCTATAAGCTTTTATAGAGACCTAAAAAGAGCCCTTTCCTACAGACAGGGCTCTTTTTTCTTTGGATGTAGACCGTACTGATATGGTTCTATCAAAGTAGGCTCAAGATGTTTTTTTAAATATTTATACTCTTTTAAAATATGAAAGAACGAATTGTAAATTTTGTGTTGACTTGAATCTATTTATGGTTTATTTAGTTCCTGTATTTATCATGAAGTGGTCACTTTGTAGTGCATTTCATTTAATTGGTGATTTATGGAACAAAATAAACAATTGGAAATAAAAAGAGTTATTTTGAAAATTTATGGGTTTCTATCCGCCTTGTTAGTAACAGATCTTGTGGCCTATTTCGGCTTTGAGATTAGTCTAAAAGGGTATTTTGCTGATATTATTCTTTTTTGGTTGTGGTGGTTAGGCAGTTTTTTGATAGTTGTCATTTTTTGGAAAAGACTTTTAGCTAAGTTATTCTTGATAGGGATGGTGTCCTTTGTCTTATTGAGTATGTTGCCGATGGGATTGCCATTTTATGCGCTTGTACTATCTACGACACCTTTGGGCTTATGGTTGAGTAAGGATCTGAATTCAAGTTACAGGGGGCAGATTGTCTCCTACAGCGTGATGGTTCCTCCTTGGTTGGAGGTTATGGAAAAGAAAGGAGTAATAGAAAGACGTGTGCTTCAATGTAAAGACAGGGAGTTGCTCGATGACCGTTTAGATGTGAAAATGCGTAATGCAAGAGATATATCTTTTGATAGTGAAACGGATACTACATTGACATTGAAGCTGTTTTACACGGGGGCGCAGAAGACACTGGTTTTTGACAAAAGAACTGGAGCGATAAGAAATAAGTCCTACTAATCTGTGTATTTATTTGGTTGTTATAAACCTTTAGGCTTTTTGGATGGTTACTAAGATGATGGCATATTTCAATAAGTGATAGTAACCGTTAAAAATAAAAAACAATTATGTTTCCGGCTTAAGAATAAAGTCGCTACTTTGGTAGCAATCTAAAATGAAATAGGCATGAAATTGCGGTTATATAGTTTGCTCCTGGGGTTTGTGTTAAGTAGTTCTTATGTATGGGCTCAGACGGAAAAGAAAGAAGATACAACAACCTCTGACTCCATTAAGAAGGAAATCATCTCAAAAGGTGAGACTACCTTGTTGGAAATGCGCAAGCAACAGAATGATGATTCACTGCGTAGAAAGTACCTGGAAAATGAGTTGCTTTCCTCAAGAAGGACGGATGTGTATGAACAACGAAAGCTAATAGAGGAACTTGCTTTCTTAAAGAGCAAGGACTCTCTGTTGATTGCTAAACGGCGACTAAAAGTCGATTCGTTAAGAGCAGTCAATAAAGGAGCTCCGGTGGCTCCTTTTAAAGATACTCTTTTTACTATTTTCAATTCAATAGGAAGTTATTCTGCTAAAGAACGTGCTGCTGGAACTGCAGAACGAATTGAACAGCTTGAGGCCAATTATGAGTTTAAATCAGATTCGTTACTAATTCGACAGACTGAAGACAACTGGCTTTTGTTGTGGCGTGATCAAGTGATTTTGAGTGTAAATGAGCAGGACGCGTTGTGGGCGAATAAAGAGGCCGGAGAATTAGTAGCCTCTTACAAAACAACCATTGCACATGCGATTGATCAGTATCGAGAAGAAAATAGCTTTAGTCGCTTGCTGACTTCTACGGGAATAGCAATTGCCGTTATACTTGGTGTAGTCGTTATTATCGTTGGGCTTAGGAAATCTGTCAATTTGTTGAAATTGAGAATGATTAAGTCTAAGAAAAGACGATTTAATGGTATTGTAATAAAAGGTTATCAACTGGTGTCACCAGCGCAAGAGATGAAGTTTATCTGGTTGATTACTGGTATATTACGATGGTTGTTGATATTGACAGTGATATATCTAGCACTACCCATACTATTTAACCTATTTCCATCGACCAAAGGTTATGCTCCTATTTTGATAGGTTATTTTATGTCGCCTCTTAAGAAAGTAGCACTGGCGATGATTGATTATTTTCCAAACTTTGTCACTATCATCGTAGTTTATCTGGTATTTCATTATGCATTAAAAATGTTTAAATACTTTGCTGATGAATTGGCCAATGGTTCACTAGTGATTAAGGGATTTTATGCAGATTGGGCGCTTCCTACTTATCATATTTTGCGCGTATTGCTCTTAGCTTTTTTCTTTGTCGTTGTATTTCCTTATTTGCCAGGGTCTGAATCTCCTATATTCCAGGGTATTTCTGTCTTTATTGGCGTGTTGTTTACCTTTAGCTCTGCAGGTGCTCTTGGTAATATTGTCGCCGGTCTGATGTTGACCTATATGCGGTCCTTTGTCATCGGTGATCGAGTCAAGTTTGGTGACGTAACGGGAGATATTGTAGAAAAATCACTGTTGGTTACGCGTATACGTACACCGAATAATGAAGTTGTATCGATTCCCAATTCTCAGATTATGAGCAATCATACGATAAACTATAGTGCTGAAGCTGGTCAACAAGGGTTGATTATTAATACGAAGGTAGCGATGGCCTATGATGTACCATGGCAGACGTTTCACGAGCTTGCTAAAGCGGCTGTGTCACGTACGGAACTTTTAGAATCTACTCCAGAGCCTTTTATATTTCAAAGCAGTCTAGACGATTTTTATGTTACCTATCAAGTAAATGCTTATACAAAGCATCCGCATAGGCAAGCATTTATCTATTCGGAATTGCATAAACACATAATGGATGTATTTCATGAGGCTGGTATAGAAATGGTATCTCCAAAATATCATGCAGTACGGGATGGAAGTGTAAAGGATATGCCAGAAAAGTATAGGGGAGTGCCCGTGCGACCATTTCACGTGGATGTAAAAGAGGTCAGGGATAAAGAATAATTTTTTGTTCTGGTTTTAGAATTCGTTGGTTGAAAAGAAATTCAAATAGGGAGTCGATAAGATGATGTTTAGCGCTAAGTATAAGAATATCTTGTTGGATCTGGATGGAACGCTCACGGATCCTGCAGAGGGGATTACTAAAAGCATTGCCTATGCTTTGGAGTCGATGGGGATTTTGGTTGAGGACCTGAATGACTTGAAACGTTTTATAGGTCCTCCTTTGAAAGATACATTTATAACAGCGTATGGCTTTGATGAGTCTGCTGCCTTTCAAGCGGTATCGAAGTATCGTGAACGTTTCGCGGCTGTAGGGCTTTACGAAAACCAACTATTCGAGGGTATTCCTTCGCTGTTGGAATCGCTAAAGCTAGAAGGCTATGATTTATTTTTGGCCACTTCTAAGCCAGAGGTATTTGCGATAAAGATTCTACAGCATTTTCAACTGGATTCCTTCTTTAGTTTTATCGGTGGCGCTGCACTTGATGAGTCTCGTCCAAGCAAAGGGCATGTTATTGATTATGTAATGAAAAAATCTAATCTAACCCTGGTTGAAAAATGTGTGATGATCGGAGATCGTGAGCATGATGTATTAGGTGCAAAACGTTTTAATATGTCTAGTGTAGGTGTGCTTTATGGGTTTGGGGATCGAGAGGAATTAGAGCAGGCAGGAGCCGATTATATTGTGGATAGTATACCTGAATTGGAACGGTTGTTAATGGGTTGAAATAACGGATTCTTATTGTTTTTATAGGCATTGTAAACTCGCTGTTAATTCGTTTTTTTAAACAGTTTTTTGTATATTTATAGTTGTGTAATCGAGGTGTTTTACAACGATATATGTATAGTGAGATAGCCTTTAAAAACCCGTTACATTTCATGCATTTTAAACTCTTCTGTCAATTTACAAAGATCGGTCTGTTTACTATTGGAGGTGGCTATGCTGTCATCCCTTTAATAGAAAAAGAAATCGTCAACCAAGGATGGCTTGACCGTACGGAATTTTATGAATTGCTCGCGATTACAGAATCTCTCCCCGGTGTATTTGCTACTAATATCGCAGCTTTGGTGGGATATAAAGTATCTGGTGTCCGAGGGGGAATTTTAGCTGCTCTTGGAACTGTAATAGCTCCCTTTTTTATTGTTATTCTAGTTGCCGCATTTTTTGGAAAGGTACAGGACAATCCCTATGTTGTCAAAGTGTTTAAAGCACTACGTCCTGTTGTAGTTGGACTGATTGCTGCCCCTTGTTATACAGCCTTCAAGGCTAATAAAATGACTCTTAAAAGCTTGATTATCCCTATAATAGCTTTAATACTTATGTTTTTCTTTCATCTTTCTCCGGTATGGGTCATTGTTTTTGGATGTGTAGGGGGAATTCTTTACCATAAGTTCAAGGGAGAGCAACGGCAATTGCCTAAAAATTAGCTAAAATGATATTTTATAAACTCTTTTGGGTATTTACAAAAATAGGTTTTTGGGGATTCGGTGGAGGCTATGCAATGCTATCCCTGATTCAGGAAGAAGTTGTAGATCGAAATAGTTGGATGACTAAGCAGGAATTTACCGACCTCGTAGCGATTTCGCAGCTTACTCCAGGGCCCATTGGTATTAATACAGCAACCTATGCTGGATACAGTACTTTGATACATGCAGGATATTCCCATCCGATAGCCATCGTGGGAGCGGGGATGACAACCATTGCTTTATGTCTACCTTCCTTTGCAATGATATCAGTGATATCTTATTTCTTCTTAAAATTTAGATCTAATAGGTATTTTTCTTTAGCGATGGATGGTGTCCGGCCTATCAGTCTTGCTTTAATTGCTTTAGCAGCTCTCTCGCTCACCAATGGAGATAATTTTATTGATTATACGAGTCCTATCCTATTTATTACAGCTATAGTATGTTCAGTCAGATTTAAAGTTCATCCCATTCTTATACTGTTAGGGGCAGCACTTGTTGGACTTGTTATATATTAATTGGAGTATATTTGTGTTATTTTAGTTTAATAAACGGCGCGATTTATGTTTTGACTTTCTATATTTAGTTAATTTAGTTTACTCAAAGAAATAGATATATGAGATTTAACACACAACCTACTCTTGAGAACGAGCAAGTCATTCTATTACCGCTACAGGAGGGAGATTTTGAAGATTTGTATAGCGTAGCCTCCGATCCAGAAATATGGACTCAACACCCTAGCAAAGATCGTTGGAAAAGAGATGTCTTTGAAGTGTTTTTCGAAGGAGCAATGCAGAGTAAAGGAGCTTTTAAGATTATTGATAAAAAAACGGGCGAGGTGGTAGGAAGTACAAGGGTATATGATTTTGATGAATCTAATAATAGTATCTTTGTTGGTTATACCTTTTACGGGGTGTCCTATTGGGGCACAGGTGTTAATAAAGGGGTAAAAAAGCTGATGTTGGATTATCTTTTTCAATTTGTTTCTAAAGTTATGTTGCACGTCGGTTCGGAAAACCTAAGGTCACAAATTGCTGTAGTACGTCTTGGTGCGGAAAAAGTTGGAGAGGTAGAAGTAGGATATTACGGCGAAGTTCCGAAGATTAACTACGTTTATGAAATCACCAAAAGTAGCTGGAGTAAAAATACGATATAATAGAGCTAATGGAAAAAAAAGAACTTTATCCTTTTCTTAAAGATATACAGATTAAAATAACTCAGAATGATAATCAACAGGATTTAATAATGGTTTATGATAAGGTTGATGAGGTAATTAAGGACCATGATTTTTATCACCAGACTCCTTACTTTTTATCAGAATGGCTTATTCTAAAGGAGCAGGTTTTAAGATCTGACTCCGAATCATTGGGATATTTCGAACGGTTTTTAGAGAATATAATGTATGAAAGTGCTACGGGCGTATATTCAGCATATGCGGACAGTAATCCCTAAAAAAGCTGTTTCAGCTAGTGAAATGGATGATGGGGCTAATTTCTTTGACTATTCGTTCGTAATAAACCTCCGAAAGGAGAATACTCCTGTAAGACAGGTTGCTAACAGCGCATGTATTACAAACTCAACCTTTCCTACAGGAAGGATATAGTTGGATATGAAAAGCATAACAAGGAAGTAAATTGCGAAATAGGTAAATAGCAGTATTACAAAAGGCTTGATCTGTAGCATAATTTTAAATATTAGCTGTGCATTGAAAATTAATTTCGGGCATTTGAACTATTATTGACTTCTTAACGCGATGCACTAAAACACGTTGTTAAGGAGTCTTTTACTTATAAGAACGCTTTTTTCTTAGAATTGTTTATTTTATAAGCCATATACTTGTTTTCCAGGATATAAACTTTGTGTTCCTAAGCGATTCTTGGATGAAGTTAGGGAATAGAAACCTAATTTTGAAGGGCTTTACAAAAGCATAATAATTTGATAATCCGTATGATGTTTTCAACTATAGTTTTTTAAATGGTAAAAACGGTTTTGTGATTGTCTCCTAATTTTTTACTTTTGCCTCATCGATCATTAAAGTTGAAAAGATTAAAAATAAAAGTCATGTAATACATTGTCAATATTCAGAAAGAGAGTTAGTTGTTTGGAAGAGATTTCGACAGCTGCTATTCTTATGGTTTGATAGATGTATGTTATACTTTGAATTTTATAAAATGGAATCAACAAAATATGGTCGTACCTACCATTTCCCTTTTTCACCGGGGACAAGCAGTGACGATCGTTTTAATCATAATTATTGGGAAGATATACAGCGCTTTTCGGAGTTGTTGTATACTGAAAAGTTGGATGGAGAAAATAATTGTCTATCCAAACGGGGCGTGTTTGCAAGATCCCATGCGGCTCCAACAATTTCACCTTGGACAGCACAACTACGCGAGCACTGGGCTAGTCTTAAAAACGACTTGGGGGATTTGGAGTTTTTTGGTGAAAATCTATATGCTGTACACTCGATTGAATATACTAAGCTAGAGCATTATTATTATGTATTTGCCGCACGTATCAAAGATATGTGGCTTTCCTGGGAGGAAGTATGCTTCTATGCAGCATTGTTTGACTTGCCTATGGTCCCGGTATTGAAAAAGACGAGCGTAAAGGAGTTAAGTGCGGATCAGCTTCGGTCAGATGTGGAGAAATTGGCAGGTCAGGTTTCGACGTTTGGGTCTATCGATCCAAAGACAGGAGAAGTATGTACTTCTGAAGGGTTGGTATGTAGAAATGTGAATGCTTATTCCGTGGCCGAGTTTCCGCATCATGTTTTTAAATATGTAAGGAAGGGACATGTGCAGACGGATGAACATTGGACAAGATCGTGGAGAAGAACACCACTGATTTGGGAAAGGGGGGGACTGTAATGATTTGGAAATTGACAGAAAGCAAGGAGTGGGAGATTTTAGAAAAGAAATTCTCTTGGGTTGATGATATGCAGGATGTACCTCAGGACTCTTTGCATCATGCAGAAGGAAATGTGGCTGTACATACGCAGATGGTCATAGACAGTCTACTGAAAGATACTGATTTTCAGTGTTTAGATGAGCAACAGAAAGAGGTGCTCTGGACATCAGCGTTAATGCATGACATCGAGAAACGGTCTACGACATTAGTTGATGCCGTGGGGCGGGTGAGTTCGCCTAGTCATGCGCGAAAAGGTGCTCAGACTACACGTAAAATTTTGTTTAGAGATTTTGATACGCCATTTAATATCCGAGAGAAAATTGTGTCACTAGTACGCTATCACGGGCTTCCTCTATGGCTGATGGATAAACCTGACCCTATGAAAAGTGCTTTGGAAGCCTCTCTACAATTGGATTTGAGCCACTTGAAAATCTTAGCGAAAGCCGATGCTAAAGGCCGAATTTGTCAGGATATGGATGCATTACTGTATGCGTTGGAGATGTTTGAGCTGTATACTAAAGAAATCGGATGTTGGCAGTCTGCACCTAATTTTAAGACTCCTAATGCGCGTTTTACCTACTTTAACACCTTAGATGGTTATGTGGATTATGTTCCCTTTGATCGTTTCAAATCGGAGGTCATCGTATTATCAGGGCTACCAGGAATGGGTAAGGATTATTACATTTCGAAGTTGGATAAGGATCTGCCTGTTATCAGTCTGGATGATATACGCAGACAATATCGTATTGAGCCAACGGATAAGAAAAGGAACGGTTGGGTGGTACAGGAAGCAAAGGAAATGGCGAAAAAGTATCTTCGAACAGGTCAGGGATTTATATGGAATGCAACAAATATCACCGCATTGATGAGAAAGCAACTTGTTGATTTGTTTGTCGATTATCAGGCTTATGTGAAGTTGGTTTATATTGAGAAACCTTACGGTATTTGGCGGACGCAGAATAAGAATAGAGCGTATCCTTTGCCCGATATAGTATTGGATAAAATGTTACATAATCTGGAGGTACCTCAACTGACCGAAGCCCATGAAGTTAGTTATGAGGTGTATTGACAATAATGCTTCAATGAATAGAAAGAGCAGTAGCTTGTCGACAGCGACTTTAAAATTCATTAGCAAGATTGTTGGGATACTTCCAAAATCTAAAATGTTGGCAGGCATTAGTGGATATACTCTGTGATGGGGTTTTTAGTAGTTTTTGTTAGAATAGAGGAAGGGCGGTACTATTGGTACGTTGTTTTGGGATATAGTTTTTTGAAAGCATTGTATACCGCCTGATGGATTACCGTCGCGTGTATCTCGTCAGGCATATAATCAAAGACAATATTCGTGTTCTTGTTATTTCTAAGGATGTTATATAGGCTTTCGGCTTCCAAATACATTTTGGTGTCTTCTTCTCTGTTAGGAACACCTAAATAAACATTAACTTTCTTTTTTAGATTTTCCTTTAGAAGTTGTTCTGCGTTCTTTAAGAGTAGCTGTTCTCCCCACCAAAGGCTAGGGCTAACAATAATATAATCGTTAAATAGGTTGGGACGATTTAGAAGAATTTCTGTAGCCAGAAGTCCGGCCAAAGATTCTCCAATGATCGTCTTCTTAGTCGTAGTCTTGTACGATTGATTTATATAGGGTTGTAGCTCTTCTTGAATAAAGTCTATAAATTTGCCAGAACCACCGTATTGGGGGAAACTTGATTTTTGAAAACCTTCTTTCTCTATAAAGTCGGTATTCTCAACGGCAAAAGTAAAATCTCTACGCCTTGTATTACCTTCTATGCCAACTACTATTGAACGCGGAAAACGGGCAATCCAGGGTTGAGTGTTGAAATGTACAGTCCCAGCTACGTGCAACCAATCTTCTTTTTTTCCGCCATCCAATACATAAATCACCGGATATTTAACGGTATCCAGTGCATTATATTCTTCTGGAAGGTATATGTTTAGCGTCCTTTTTTCATTCAGTATTTTAGATTCTAAAAGTTCAGATTTACCGATGATCAAGGGAGCGCTTTTACTTTGGCAAAAACATAGACTCGTGTAAAAAAGAGTTGTTAAAAGAATAAGTGCTTGTTTGATTGACATAATCTGTATACTGAATAAAATAGATGTAGCGCTATATTTGATTGGATAGACCAATATAGCTTTATTAACACAAAGCCAAACCTACATAAATTCGCAGTTAGACGCAAAAAAATGTGTAGTAATATAAAAGCGAATTTTGTAGCTCTCCTCATCTATTTAGAATCTTTTTTAGAGGAAATATAATGTGAAAAGAGCATATAAATTTAAGAAGAGTTTCTGTTTTCTATTTTGGAATATGGTTTCCCGTATTGTTAAAGAACACGATTCTCTTAAATTTGACAGAAAAGCTATTTATGCGAATCACTGCTCAACAACATTTGATTGAAGATATACTGGACGCTATCACAACGAGTAGCTATGGTATAGGTATCGGACTGAAATGTGATGTGACCTCTAAGCTGGATGGAGATAATTCTTATATTGAGTTTGTCCCTAAAAAAGGTTGCTCTATTGATATAAAGGATTGGTTTTGGTTTGGCTACCATATTAGATAATCAGTCGATCCTTTTTTCTATAGACACTTGAATCCTAGTTATTCATTTAACAAGGGAAATGTGTGTGTGTGCACCGTTCAATATTTCTTAAAGACCAGCTTTTCTCAATTTTGGATTGTTTTATTCAATGTCGAGAAATAAATTATCTGTTATAAATATTAACGGCCGTCATGTTTTCAAAATATAGTGTGTCAGATTTTGTTTGTAGTCTGATAGAAGTCTGTTTAAGGTCAGGACTGATATTTAATACTAAGTCTATCGGTTCGTCAGGATGCTGTGTCGTAATTTGATCAAAAAGTCTAAATACTTCGCTCTCATCAAATTCTAGGTAGGCATTATGTTTTTTTCCATCTTTGAAGAACGTAAAGTTTAGATAGTCAGGTATAGCTTGTGGCGCATACTGCTGTTGTGTAATTTCTTCATTAAAGAACTGGTATCTTTCACCATTAAATAAGCGGAACTTCAGTTGTGCCTTTGTTTGTCCAAAATCGTTTATAGTAATTCTCCAGTTGTTTTTTTTACGGTATTTGCCTGTCCAGGTTCCGAATGGAATAGGTCGGTTGTTATGTACTATTTTTCTAGATTGAACATTGTCCTCACAAAGGCAGGTATCATGGAGTACCTGCTTGCGTATCTCATCTGTTACTAGGTCATAGTCTTTTAGTTGATCGATGCTTAGTTCTGTTGCTTTGAATACTTCAATCTCTCGGGTATCATTAAAACTTGAAATCCATAACACAACATCTCCTCCTGGTGCAATACCTGCAATGAGCTCGTTGTAATTGGACTGTATAATTTGATCCAACTTACCACTCATGTCATGCTTTAGCCCTTGTTTGAAGTACTCGGATATTTTTGACTTATTTAATTTTGTATTTAAGCTGTAGTATTTGTTTTCTAGAAAAGAATACCAGTACAGCCTCAAACTATCCGGTATTACGATTGGACCTTCATCTGAAGATTTGAAGGTTGTTTCTCCATTGCCCCATTGATTCGAATAAACCTTTTGAGTTTCCAAAAGAGTGACCGGGTTACGATCTCCCTTTACACTCATGACAAATCGACTTTCAGAAAGCAATTGTACAGGGTAGCCTTCAGGCGTTGCTATTCCTTGCTGATAATCGTATTTTTCTGTTTGCAAGTAGACACGCTCATTACTATATCTTGCGCGCTCTTCCTTAGAAGTAGCCCATAGTGAGATAACACATGTTATCATAAAGCATATTGCGGTAATATTGAAGGCAAGAGCTTCTTTATTAAAAAACCAACCTATTAGTAGAAAGATGAGAAATTGAATAGGAATAGCGAGTAGTATCAGTGCGGCAACTAACAGCTCCTGTGGTACATAGGAACTGTTGTGAACAATTTGAAATCGTAGAAAAAAGAAATAAATAAGCAAATTGACTAATCCAACACCAGTGGCAAGGAGAAAGAGTTTGAGATAGTAATTCATTTGTATTGCTGTTTTATTTGTCTTTTTTGATTGACGTCTCTAATAATGTCTCACCCCAGGCGTTTAATTTCCACAGTACCTCTACCAATTTGTCTCCAAGGGGTGTGAGCGAATACTCAACACGAGGCGGAAGTTCGTTGAAGCTTTCTTTTTGTAGAATACCAGCTTGCTCAAGTTCTTTTAGCTGTTGGTTGAGCACACGTCTGTCTACTTTTGTAATTCCTCTTAATATTTCGCTTGGTCTTTTCTCGCCCTCATTTATGCGCCATACAATGGGAACTTTCCATTTTCCACTAATCGCATTGACCGCAAATTCTAACGGACAAATTTTTTCTTCTATTGCTCTTTCCTTTATTTTCATCAGTTGTTTTATTTTTTTATTGGATGATGGGAGCTTCCCCGATGTTATCGTGATCGGTTTCACAAAATTGACTTTTTTATCCCATAGGGGCAATAATATGCGGTATTGTGGATTCCAATTTACTTTTAAAACTTTGTAAAAATAATAAAGAAAAAATGAAAAAATTAGCCGAACAGATTAATACCCTGAATGAAAGTTTAGCAGAACAACTTCCAGTAGAAATTTTGGAGATATTTGGTCGATCTATTGCTGACTTGCAAGCTCAGAAATATAAAGAGAACAGCATTCTAGTAGGTCAGACATTCCCTGAATTTCGTTTACCTAATACCAACGATAAAGATGTTGCGTTAAAAGACATTTTAAAAAATGGAAAAGCGGTCGTTGCTTTCTTTCGTGGCAGTTGGTGCCCTTATTGTAACTTAGAGTTGAAGGCTTTACAGGAGAACCTAAAGGCGATCACCGATAAGCAAGCTACGCTTGTGGCAATTTCACCGCAAATTGTTACTCATAATGTGTTGATGAAGACGGACTGTCGGTTGGAATATGAGTTGTTGACGGATAAGGACAATATATTGGCTAAGGAAATAGGAATTAGTTTTGGGCTTCAAGAATATGTTATTCCAACTTACGAAGGGTTAGGAATAGATCTGTCGATATACAATGGTAACTCAAATAATGAGCTACCTATGCCCGCAGTTTTTTTGCTAGATACAGACGGTACTATTTTATATAAATTTGTAGAAGAAAATTATATGCAAAGAGTTGATATTGAAGAATTGATTGGAAACCTATGAGTGAAAGTAAACGAAAAGGAGCAAGAAGTACCAAAGATATTCCTGTAGAAATATTAGAACAGCTTAATCGCGGTGAGATTGAAACGGCCAACCTTGTGGAGTGGTTGGCCGTAGACCAAAGACTCCTATTAGAGAATTTGTTGATTAGTAATAATCGGACGGTATATCTTGAGCCTATTTTGTCGAAAATCAATGATTTAGAGAAGAAGACGGTCAATACGATTAATGAAGTAATAGGAGTAACGATTTTCAAACAAGCTGTAGCGAATAATGATTATGAGTTTCTTGAAGTATTAGCCAATCATAAGGCCGATTTGATACGTTGTTGGGCAACCTATACGATTGGTCAGGATGAAAAACTCTCTATAGCGGAGTCGCTAAGTCGGATACAACCTTTTGCGGCAGATCTTCATTTTGGGGTACGGGAAATTTGTTGGATGGCATTAAGAAATAAAATAGCTCAAAACCTGGCTGAGAGTATTGATATACTTTCGGAATGGACTACGAGTTCTGATGATAATGTAAGGCGATTTGCAACGGAGGCTATTAGACCTCGCGGGGTATGGTGTACACATATTAACGAACTGAAAGAAAAACCGGAGTTGGCACTACCGGTATTAGAACGATTGAAAGCCGATAGCGCAAGGTATGTCCAAGATAGTGTTGGGAATTGGCTGAACGATGCGAGTAAAAGCCAACCACAGTTTGTTAAGGAATTGTGCAAACGATGGGAGAGTGAAAATACGGGTAAGGAGACTGCGTATATAGTCAAGAAAGCGCTAAGAACGATTAATAAATAATCTAGTCGCCTCCTTCTTGATTGTCTCTGGGCGGGCCGGAAGGAGGCCGCTTTTTATTTAGAAGCTTTTCTGATTAGTTTGAATGCCCATTCGTAATGACTTGATGTCGCTGAGACAAGATAAGCTCCGAGAGAGGTGGTACCTGTCCATTTGTACTTTTTCTTCTCAAACAACTCCTCGTCTGTATGGCTTTTGATTATTTCTTGAATCTCATTATATGAGTTTATTAACCGTTGTCTTGTATCGCTTAGATTTGAATGTTGACAGTCTTCCCAAATCTTTTTGTTCAGTTCGGGTGTTTCTTTCCAGGAGTAGCCTGTTGCAGGCATGGCTGGCTTTTGTCCTTCGCTACCAATTTTATACCATTCGAGCATCAATAGGTGCCAATGATGTAGGTGACCTAATACATCACGTACATTCCTATTCATTGTTCCAGGAGGAAATTCAGCTTTAGGGTCTGGGAGACTATCAATTAGGGACAATAGTTTGTCAAAACTACTTTGACTCAGCGTGATTAGAGATTCTTTATTGGTAGGTCTTGCCATTATGTTTGGTGTGTTTCGTTATGAAATTATTAAAGTACTCCAGTGTAAGCTATTAGATTAACAGGTTTGATTATACTCAGATGCTGAATTACGCCTCAATTTAAAGAATAATTATTGATTTTTCTGTTCGGTAGATAATATTTGTTTCTATCAATTACTCCTATGATCGCGATTTATAGATCTATTTTTCTCCGAAGATTCTTGTGAGGTGGATGATGGCATGCGTAGGGAAGATTAATTATATTTGTGGCATGAGGACTTCAAACTAAGAGGTGTATGTACAGTGAAAAGGCGTTGTCATTGTTGATTGAGCATTTCCAGGAACTGGTTTCTTTGGATAATCTGGCAATTGACAGTATTGTTACTAAAGTTGATCTTATTAAACTTCGCAAGAAGGAGTTTCTTCTTGAAGAGGGACAGGTTTCCCGTCATATGCGATTTATAGTTGAAGGAAGCCTCCATGTTTATCATATTGACGAAAAAGGCAAGGAACACACAACGCAGTTAGGGATTGAAAATTGGTGGATTAATGACTTGTATAGTTATTTAAGCCAACAGCCTTCAAAAATGTTTATTCAAGCCAATGAGGATACAACAGTCCTACAGATCAGCAAGTCCAATTTAGAGCTGTTGTATAAAGAAGTACCAGCGATATCTGAGTTTTGGCGCTTGAAAATGCAAAATGCCTATGTCAACTTACAGGAGCGGACATTCGAACACGCGCGCTTTGACGCTTATTCTAAGTACCGAGCTTTCGTTGGGCAGTACCCTAATATAGAACAACGGTTTCCCCAGTATATGATAGCTTCCTATTTAGGCATTACCGTTGAATATTTAAGCTATTTGAGAAAAAAACACCTAACCGACCTTTCTTAAGAAATCTTAAGTTTATTAGGCTTCGAACAGGATAGTTTTGTCGACATAATTTCAAGGATTGAGATATGAAGATAAGACTACCTTTAATAATGATTGCACTAATGACGCTTAAGGCTAATGGACAGAAGCTTTCTTATACCCCCGATTTACTGTTAGGTAACCGCTCTTATGCCTACATGCATAATGTCAATTATCATTTTAACAGTTATTTAAGAATCAACAATTTGATTTTGTTTGATACGGAGTATGCTAATGATAAGGAAAATATATTTTTCATCCGAAATACGTTGTCTTATAGCGTCTCCAAAAAAATATCCCTTAATGCGGCTGTAGGTGTTAAAAATCCCGGGAAATTTTTTGGATTATTTGCACAATATCGTACGATTGGCTCTGATTATTCGCTATCCTACTCCATGGGTACTACCTATCAGTGTACGTTTACTCTCGAACAGTCGATTGCCTTTGAATATACCCCTAATATCACAGAACGGTTAGATGGATATTTTCATGTTTTGGCAATCGTCAATTTAGAACCTGGTAATTATCAAAGAGGTTTGCAACAAGTGCGGTTAGGACTTAAACAGCAGCGACTAAACTATGGACTTGCTTTGAACTTAGACCAATGGAATAATAATGAAAAGCAATTATATAACACAGGAATCTTTATAAAACACAATTTTTAAATATTAAAAACAATGAATAGGAATATTGACTTAGGAATTTTTATTAGCAGAGTAGCCATTGGATTCACTATGCTAGTCTATGGGGTAAACAAGTTGGTGCACGGAATAGGATTTATCACGGGTATGATGCGTGATTTGGGGTTGCCTTCATTTTTGTCTTATGGTGTCTATTTAGGAGAGATCGTAGCACCTATACTAATTATCATCGGATTCAGAACGCGGGTGGCAGGGCTTGTTTTTGCACTCAATTGTCTGACAGCTATAGTTCTTGCTCAGCGAGATAATTTATTTAGAATTAATGATTTTGGGGGCTGGGCTTTAGAACTACTAGTAATTTATATGTTGATGGGCGTGTGTTACTGGTTTACGGGAGCAGGTAAATATGCCGTTTCAACATCAAATAAGTGGGACTAACGATCAAAAGGCCTTATATCCAAACCGGATACTACGTAACAAACGGTTTGGATATAATTTATAGTTTTTCACATGCCTGGGAAAAATCTTGAATAAGGTCTTCTATGTTTTCTATGCCGACTGAAATCCGAAGCATTCCTTGATTTATACCTGCGACTTTTTTCTGTTCTGAAGAATGGTGCCCTCCCCACATACTCGCCGGATGTACGATTAATGATTCCACACCGCCAAGGCTTGCCGCATTGGCAAATATTTTTAAGTTTTTTAGGATTATCTGTGCATGTTTATATTGTTCTTCTTCTGTCGCTCCAGCGACTTCAATGCATAGCATTCCTGTAAAACCCTTCATTTGTCTTTTTGCCAATTCGTGTTGTGGGTGGGAAGGGAGACCGGCATAGGCAACCGATTTGATATAGTGGCTTTGTTCCAACCACTCAGCGAGTAGTTGGGCATTCTCATTCACTTGCTTCACCCGTATCGAGAGTGTTTTTAGGCCACGAAGTAATAACCAAGAATCGAATGGGCTCAAACTCGCTCCCAAAACTAAGGACCGTCTCCATGCGCTATGAATAAATCCTTTGGAACCACAGATTGCACCCGCAGTCAGGTCAGAATGTCCTCCTAGGTATTTGGTTGCGCTATGAACGATAACATCTATTCCAAATTCGGAAGGAGTCTGATTTATCGGAGAGGCAAAAGTATTGTCTACCATCGTTAAAATGCCTTTTTCTTTTCCTAATCTTCCGATGAATGAAAGATCTGTAATATCCAAATTTGGGTTAGAAGGAGTCTCTATATAGATCAGTTTAGTGTTTGTTCTTATTGCTTTTATAAAAGCATCATTATCTGTTTGGTCAACATAAGTGACCTGTACCCCATAATCTGTCAAGAATTCCTTTAAAAAGAGAGAGGCACCTGAATAGTGCGATTGTTGAGCTACAACATGGTCTCCGGCTTTAACCGTAGCTAGTACAGCTGTGCTTATGGCAGCCATACCTGTCGCTAGAACAAGTGCATCCTCTGTCTTTTCCAACGAAGCTAAAATCGATGCGACTTGGCTATTGGTCGGGTTGCCGTGTCTGTGGTAAAACTCAGGGTGTTTTGTTTCACTGGCTGCGATAATATATTCATCAAGATTGTCGCTGGCGAGGTATGTAGATGTTTGAAATATAGGAGTTACTACGGCATTGGTCCGATTGTACTCTTTACCCATATGTATACTGTCGGTTTCTAATCTTGACATAGTTGAGGCGATTTAGTTAGGTTCTAATGTACGAATAAATCAACGAACTTGATTTATGAAAAAGATCATTAGTTACTCCTACTGATACCTTTTCTTTCAAGAATGTTAAGAAAATTGGAAGATATCGCATATTAAAATGTTGATTTTAATACACAGTGGCATAGTAGCTTACTGTTTTTGTGTGAAAATAATAGTAAAATTTGCGGCAAGTAACTTCGGTTTGTTCTTCTTTGTGCAACACCCTTATGTATAATTAATCTAAATAAAACATGTCAAGAGTTACAGCGGTAGCGATTATATTTTTAATACACTTATCTTTTTTAGGGATCGCCCAAGACAATGGGAGAATATCAGGTCGGGTTTTAAATAGTTCAAATACGGAGATACCATCTGCTTCGGTTAGTATAAAACGACTAAAGTATGTTTGCAAAGCAGATAATAATGGTGACTATAAATTAACGGCTGTCCCGGCAGGTACATATATGTTGGTTGCTTCAGCAATGGGTTATAAGACACAGGAAGTAAAAATTAAGAGTAATGGCACAACTCCCATTACATATGTTTTTATCCTCGAGACCGATCACCGGGAATTAGAACAAATCGACATTTTGGGGAGGTCGGAGACCGATGAGATTAATAGACAGGCCTATAATGTTACAGCAATTGATGCTAAGAAGCTAGCAAATACTACTATGGATATTGGTCAAGCGCTAAACCGTGTTTCTGGTGTGCGTATCCGAGAGAATGGAGGGATGGGATCTAATATGAATATTTCTTTAAATGGCTTTTCTGGAAACCAGGTTAAAGTTTTTATTGACGGGTTGCCTATGAGTAACTTTGGATCATCTTTTCAGTTAAATAATATTCCTATCAATTTTGCGGATCGAGTCGAAGTGTATCGTGGTGTAGTACCTGTCTGGTTAGGCGGTGATGCTTTGGGAGGAGCGATCAATATTGTAACCAGAACTGATCCTGGAAAATATGTGGACGCGTCCTATTCTTACGGGTCTTTTAATACGCACAAAACAAGTTTTAACGCTGGTTTTGTAGGGAAATCAGGATTAACCTTCCAATTAAATGCTTTTCAGAACTATTCTGATAATAATTATTGGGTCGATGTGAACATTGAAAATATACAAAAAGGCACACCCACCTATGGGCAATACGTCTATGACCAGCGTGTAAGGCAGTTTCATAATAAGTATCATAATGAGACTTTAGTGGCTAATATCGGAGTCTCTAATAAAAAATATGCTGATCAGCTTTTATTCGGGGTGACCCTTGGACAGAATAAGAAAGAGATTCAGAATGGAAACCATATGAAAACGGTTTATGGAGGGCGCGAATCGCTAGGAAATATCGTACAACCCAGCTTTAAATATATGAAAAATAACCTCTTTACGGAGGGATTGAACGTTAGCATGAGCGGAAGATATAATCTCGGTAAAGAACGTAGTTTGGATACAATGGCAAGAAAGTTTAATTGGGCAGGAGAGTCCGTTCCGAAATATCCTGATCGCCCAAACATGCCAGCAGGAGAAAACGAGCTGCAAGACTATCGTTATCGAAATAATAATTCTGTGTTTTCGGCAAATGTAAACTATACTTTTCGTGAAAAACATAGTTTGATCTTAAATCATCAGTTTACGGGCTTCAATCGTAAAGGCTATAACAGCTTACAGCCCGATTTATTGGATAATAACATACCGAATAAGACATTTAAGAATATCACAGGTTTAGGCTATGGTTATGCAATTAGTAAAAAATGGAATGTCAACGTGTTTACAAAATACTATCATCAGAAGACGATATCAAATACACTTAACAGTGGAACTATTGTACGTCAGGATACCAGTACAGGGTATGGGGGGTATGGCGTAGCGACTACTTATTTTATCATTCCAGATTTACAGCTTAAAACTTCCTTCGAGCGCGCAATACGCTTACCTGAAAATGCGGAGCTTTTTGGTGATTTAGAAAACCAATCTCCTAATCCCAAATTGCGTCCCGAAAGCAGTTATAATTTTAATTTTGGTATCGCCTACTTCAAGAAGTTTGATGAATCCCATCGTATGAGTATTGATGCAAATTATCTTTATAGAGATGCTATGGATTTTATCAGACCATTTGTAGGACAGGAAGATGTCAATGGAAAGCGGAAAATGCAGTATATAAATCTGCGTAAAGCGGTCAATAATAGTTTTGATATCAATATACGTTATTATTATAAAAGCCTACTTTCTTTAGGAGGAACAATGACTTATCAAAATCTGCTTAATAATACCAAGGTGGAACCTAGTAAAATTAACGAAAGCAGTATCTACAAAAATCGTTTGCCCAATATACCGTATACCTACGGCAATTTTGATACGAATGTCTATTTTCAGGATTTCCTGGATAAAGGGGCTGTATTAAGCTTTGGATATAACTTGATGTACGTATATGATTTTTTCCTGGATTGGGCTAGTTATGCCACTCCCTCTGCTCGATTTGTAGTGCCATCACAATTATCGCATGACCTTAACTTAGTATATACACTTAAATCAGGGAAATACAATATCGCGTTTGAATGTCTGAATTTTACGGATGCAAAACGTTATGACAACTTTGCTTTACAAAAACCGGGTAGAAGTTTCAACCTTAAGCTCCGATACTTTATTAAAAACAATAACATTTAATTATTATAATCATGAAAAAAAGAACGTTACTAAACTCATTGTTAATGTTGGGAGTATGCTCAACCGCATTATTCTCCTGTAGCAAGGATAAGAATGATGACAATACATCTGTGGTGGAAAATCCCTCTACGTTTGTATTTGTAGTAAATGCGGATGGCTCTTCAGAAGGAGGAAGTGCAGGATCATATGTTGTAAATGTAGATGACGTCAGTAAGGGACAACTGAGTATTATCGGGAATGGGATACCTTCCAATGAGTTTTACTTTAACGTACAGAACAACTATGTATTCGGTCTAACTTACAGCAACGAAGGTCCTATGACACCTTACGGCTTTAATGAGAAAGGTGTATTGACCCGTTTTGATAGAAAAACAATTAATACCATACGTCCAGGGATATACGGCAACTATGGTAGTAAAAATATTGTTATTGGTTCTACCAATAGAGCCCTTACTAATCCTGTAGCTACCCTTTTGAACGTTGATGTGGAAGCTAATAGAATCCAAAATGAGAGTACGTTAAATCTTTCAACCGATATTGCTGGAGCGGGCCGTATGATTGCATGGACAGGCTTATTCCAGGTAGGCGATAAGATTTATGTTCCTTATCAAATTACAGAAGGAGTTGGTAATTGGGGCGGAGAAATTGTTGAACAGAATAAAGCGACAATTGCAATATTTGATTATCCAGGGCTTAAATTGGTCAAGAAAATAGAGGACGACCGTGGTAGTTATATCGGAAACTGGGGAAGTAATCAGGGGATTGGTGTAAGTGCTAATGGCGATGCTTATACGTGGTTTACTGCTGGAGAGAAATCAAAAAACAAATCAGGGATTTTACGTATCAAAAAAGGAACAGATGAGTTTGACAAGTCCTATTATTTTAATGTAGAAGATTTAGGTAAAGGAAAAATTGCACGTGGTAATCACTTGAGTGGTGACAAGTACTTAATGACGATGTATCAGACAGCGGAGACAGGTGGTACTGCAGGTGGTAAGGTCAATCTTGCAATTGTGGATGTTGCCCAAAAAACTGTAGTAGAAGTAAAAGGAGCTCCGGATCACGATCAATCTTCATACAATAATAAGGTATATACAGAGAAAAATGGTAAAACAGCATATTATGTTTTACAAGACCCTGCTGATGGCGAATTTTATGTATATGTAATTGATGTGGCTACAGCAAAAGCAACTAAAGGTCTTAAATTCGTAGGAATATCTGATGTGAATGCATTCAGCAAGTTAGAAACTGGAGTTAATTAGTATATAACTTTAACCGTATTTAAAAAGGCGATTAAAACGAAAGTTTTGATCGCCTTTTTTTATATTTACCTTGGACGGTCTTAAGTCGTGGTATGGTCTTAAATATTTGCTTTTTTGGGGTACAGGGTACTAAACAAGTATACTGTAATTACAGCAAGTGGAAAGGATATTAATGCTGGATTTTCCAATTGATGCAGTGCATTCTCAGCGCCTAGTCCATATTTATCCCACATTGTCGGTGATGTTAAAATAATGGCAAGGGAGGATATGATTCCCACCACTATGGAAGCAGCAATTCCTGATGATGAAGTTTTTTTCCAAAATAGCAAAAATAGAATCGCTGGCAGATTGGCAGAAGCAGCGATGGCAAATGCCCAACCAACCAAGAAGGATACGTTTATTCCTTGGAAAGCCATGCCTAGTAGTATAGCAAAAACACCTACCACCACTGCAGCTATTTTTCCAACTTTAACCTTTTTGTCATCATCTAAGTTTTTCTTAAGATATACATCGATAAAATCGTGGGCTATAGCTCCGGAAGACGCAACTATCAGCCCTGCTACGGTACCCAATACAGTTGCAAATGCCACTGCTGATATAATAGAAAACAGGGCCGCACCAAATGCTCTGGCTAGAAGAGGAGCAGCCATATTGCTCGATTCGACATCCATCACTCCATTGACTCCTGCACCAAGTCCAATAAATAAAGTCAGAATATAGAATCCTCCGATAGCGGCTATAGCCAATATAGTTGACTTTCTCGCATCTCTAGGAGTTTTCACCGTATAGTAACGAATCAATATATGAGGTAGGGCTGCTGTTCCTAAAAATAGGGCTAGCATTAATGATACAAAGTCCATTTTACTCCATAGGTTTGCATCACTGCCAATTTTATATTTTAGTCCTGGAAGCATGAATTTAGAGCCAGGGGTGGACTCTGGATAATAGACAGACACCTGTTCGTCACCATCTGTCAACTTTACCTGTAAGAATCGTACTATTTCGCTATCTTTTATTGTCGATAAGAATTCAAATGGACCTAGAGGGCCCGTTTGGGACAGTTCTTGGCCATTTACAATAATTTTGCTTAAGTGACCAACTTGATAGAATTTCCTATTGTCTTTGGGTTCACCATTATACAGCACGGTGCCATCAGCTCTTTGAGTAATGGTTAATGTTTCTTTTAACAAATTATCCTCTCCTCGTGCCCATTCAAACCACCTTTCGACACCGTTTTGTTCTAACTTGACAAAAGTTTTATTACCTACTTGCTGTTGCGCGATAACACTCCAGTCTTGAGCAGAGACAATTTTATCGTTTTCTACCTTAGGGGACAATTCCAAAAATTTATGGTAAGTGTTTCCATTAAAGTTAGGAGGAGTGGATAGACCGTTTTTTAGGATATATACCGTCAGCACTGTTGAAAGTACGATGAGTAATCCTCCTTTTAGAAATTGAACATACGTTGTAGATGCCATACCAGCACTTGCTACAATGGCAATCACAATAGCACCTACTAAAATTACACCAGCCCAATGTGGCAATCCCAATAGCGGCATCACAAGATCACCTGCACCAACCATTTGTGGAATAAGGTAAAAAATAGATATGATTAATGTACTTATAGATGCGGTCAATGTAATTGCTCTTGAATTGAATTTAGCATTTAACGCATCCGTAAAGGTATATTTTCCTAGTCGTTTAAAGGGTTCGGCAATAAGGAACAAGGCCACGATCCACCCCGCTAAAAAGCCGATAGCATATAAAAAGCCATCAAAGCCAGCGATAGCAATCATGCCGCAAATGCCAAGAAAAGAAGCTGCGGATAGGTAGTCTCCCGCAAAAGCGATGCCGTTTACAGCCCAATGAATCTGACCTCCAGCTGCGTAGTAGGAGGAGGAAGAACTTTTTTTGCGTCCAAAGTAAAATGACAGTCCGAGCACTAGACCAACGAAAACAAAAAAGAATGCTAAAGCGGTGAAAGAAATATCATATATCATTTGTTTTCTCCTTCCGTTAGATTTTCGGTTTTTTCTGCTTGATCTTCGTATTTTGTACAGTAATAGTTATAAACTATGCCCAAGATAACGGCAAAAATAATTAGTCCAATCCCGTATGTCAAAGCCAAATTGAGTCCCCAAAATACTGTAGAGGCTAATAGTTCGTATTTGAATACGCCTAAAAATACAAAACCTGCATAACAGATTAAATAAATGAAAAATAGGCGTACGCCCAATTTGGATTTTTGCTGAGTTACAATCTCTTTTTCTTCAGCAGTGTTGTTGACATGCATAAGTTTGAGGCTTACTAAATTTATAATCTGGTTTAAATTTTAATAAAATCGAAATCGACTTCTTTACAATTTTACAAAAAAAAACGGAAAATAATATGTTTATATCATAATCAATTCAAACCCGTAATCGCTTTACATTGTCTTTCTTTATTATTTTCCCAGTTTTATTAGCCGGATAAAGATGGAGTTTATTGGAGCTGGGATAATAAAAAAAGTTTAACTGTAAGATGTTGATAGCTAATAGTTATAAGGTGTTGCGGATTCTTTTTTCAATTTTAAACGGTAATTAGTCTTGTGTTCTGTTTTTTATTCGGTGACATGGGGATATTTGCTGTTGTTTTATTGAATTTTGATCTCGTTGGTGTGAATTGTGTTAATAGTGTCCAATTTTGCAATAATATTTATTGTCTTAACCTCGTTTGGTAGATAGGAAGTATCTCTTTTAGACAGATGTTCGGTCTAGGGGGAATTATGAGATAAACACCATTTTAAACTTAACAAATATCATGAACATCAAAAAAGTGCTTATTGCTAATCGCGGAGAGATTGCCATCCGTATTAGTAGAGCATGTAATGAATTGGGCATTGCAACAGTTGCTATCTTCACTTATGAGGATAGGTATTCTCTTCATCGGTATAAGGCAGATGAAGCCTATCAAATCGGAGATGATGGGGAGCCTTTAAAACCTTATTTGGACATAGATGCGATTGTCCACACAGCCAAGCTATGCGGAGCTGATGCAATCCATCCCGGCTATGGTTTTCTTTCTGAAAATCCAAAATTCGCACAGCGATGTGCAGATGAAGGTATTCTTTTTGTAGGACCTTCTCCTCAGGTTATGGAAATGTTAGGGGACAAGGTCTGCTCAAAAGAGGTGGCTGTGAAAGCGAATGTTCCTATTATTAAAAGCAGTCACGGACTATTATCCGATATTTCTCGCACCTTGACAGAGGCAGCTCGTATTGGGTATCCTGTTATACTAAAGGCTTCAGCTGGAGGTGGTGGACGCGGTATGCGTATTGTGCGTAGTGCTGAGGAGCTAGAAACGGCTTTTTTTAGTGCGCAGCAGGAAGCATTTAATGCCTTTGGTGATGGTACAGTCTTTTTGGAGAAATATATTGAGAATCCTCGTCATATTGAAGTTCAGATTGTGGCAGACCGGCATGGCAATGTTGTGCATCTTCATGAAAGAGATTGTTCTGTACAACGTCGTTTTCAAAAAGTTGTAGAGGTAGCACCTGCCAGTAATCTTTTGCAAGAGACGAAAAATTCACTCTATCGGTACGCTACAGCTATCGCTCGGTTGGCCCATTATGATAATGTGGGTACAGTAGAGTTTTTGGTAGATAGTGAAGAGCAGATCTATTTTATTGAAGTCAATCCACGTATACAGGTCGAACATACCATTACTGAGATGATAACAGGTGTAGACCTTATTCGTACACAATTATATATTGCTTCAGGACATGCTCTGTCAGATCCTTCATTGATGTTGTCAGATCAGGAAGTGATCAAAACTAACGGATTTGCTATACAATGTAGGATTACAACAGAGGATCCTGTAGACGATTTTCGCCCTGACTACGGTACCATAGTCACTTATCGCAATGCTGCAGGTTTTGGGGTTCGCCTTGATGAGGGAAGTGCTTATCCCGGGATGAAGGTCAGCCCATTCTTCGACTCTATGTTGGTGAAGGTCAGTACTCATGGCAAGACTCTGGAAGAAGCCGCATATCGAATGGATAGGGCATTGCGTGAGTTTCGAATTAGAGGCGTAAAAAATAACATCGATTTTTTGGAGAATTTAGTGACACATCCTGTCTTTTTGGCGGGACAGGTCAACGTCGGATTCTTAGCTTCCAATCCGCAGTTATTCAAACCTTCTAAGCGGTTAGACCGCGGCACAAAACTGCTTTCCTTTTTGGCAGATATATCAGTCAATGGAAATCCTGACATAGGTAGTGAAAAGCCCACAAATTTGGAGAGACCTATTGTGCCAGTATACGATGCTAATTCTCCTTTTCCCTATGGATCTAAGAATAGACTGGATGAGATTGGTGCAGATGGATTATGCCGTTGGTTGAAGGAAGAAAAAAGCATCCAATATACGGATACCACTTTTCGGGATGCTCATCAGTCGTTGTTGGCAACACGTGTACGTAGTTATGATATGCTTAAAGTTGCGGAAGGTTTTGCTAAAGCACATCCACAGACATTCAGTATGGAAGTATGGGGAGGTGCGACATTTGATGTAGCGTTACGTTTTCAGTTTGAAGACCCATGGCAGCGTTTGGCAAAACTCAGAGAAGCGATTCCTAATATTCTTTTACAGATGTTGATACGTGGCTGCAATGGTGTTGGCTATTCGGCTTATCCTGATAATCTAATTGCTTCATTTGTAGAGAAAAGTTGGGAAACTGGTGTAGATATTTTTCGAATTTTTGATTCTTTAAACTGGATGGAGAATATTGCACCTTGTATCGATATGGTGCGCAAGCGGACAGGAGGTATCGCAGAGGGGGCCTTGTGTTATACGGGAGATATACTAAATCCCAAACGGAGTAAGTATAACTTGAATTATTACCTGCAATTAGCTAAGGATCTTGAAAATGCAGGTGCCCATATGCTGGCCATTAAAGATATGTCTGGATTATTAAAACCTTATGCTGCCCAGGAATTGATAACAGCTTTGAAAGATAAAGTATCTATTCCCATACATCTACATACCCATGACACGTCTTCTGTGCAGGCAGCGACCTATTTAAAAGCGATAGAAGCTGGTGTAGATGTGGTGGATTGTGCTTTGGGAGCATTATCGGGACTTACCTCGCAGCCTAATTTAAATGCTATGATAGAGGTAATGCGTTTTCAAGATCGTGAATTACCTTATGATGCAACATCCTTACAGGAATACAGTGATTATTGGGAGTCTGTACGTAAGTATTATATCCCTTTTGAGTCCGGTATGAATGCAGGATCGGCCGAGGTTTATCAACATGAGATTCCGGGAGGGCAGTACTCCAACCTGCGTCAACAGGCAACAGCTTTAGGCTTAGGGGAGCGTATCCCAGAGATTAAGAAGGCCTATGCTGAAGCTAACATCCTATTCGGAGACATTGTGAAGGTGACACCTAGTTCCAAAGTGGTGGGAGATATGGCACAATTTATGGTTTCCAATGACCTACAGACTGAAGATGTGCTTTCCAAGGGAGAAACACTCTCATTTCCAGACTCCGTTATTTCTTTCTTCAAAGGAGACATCGGTCAGCCAGAGGGGGGCTTTCCATCCAAAATACAGCAGATTGTTTTAAAAGGACAAACCGCAAGTACAGAGCGTCCAAACAAATACTTACCTGCATTGGATGTTGAAAGTGATTTAGCGGAATTCCGATCGCTGTACGGTGATGACCTTGCAATAACAGATTACCTTAGTTACAAGTTTTATCCAAAAGTATTCCTAGAGTATTTGGAGGCTTATCGAAAATATGGAGATGTGTCGCTGATATCCACCCCAATTTTTCTGTACGGTATGGAGATAGGCCAGGAAACAACCATCGACATTGCCAAAGGAAAAACTTTGTTGGTGAGACTGTTGTCCATTAGCCCGGCAGATGATGATGGGCGAAGGACTGTGTTTTTTAAACTAAACGGACAGACTCGGAATATAGATGTCGTGGATCGGTCGATTCATACCGAGAAGAAGGTACATGAAAAATGTGACACAAGTGATCCAAATCAGATTGGATCACCATTACGAGGTATGTTATCAAAGATTCATGTCAAAGAAGGTGATATTGTGTCTGAAGATACAGCATTATTTGTAATAGAAGCGATGAAGATGGAATCGACAGTTTGCGCGGTCTCTGCCGGACGAGTGAAAAAGATCGCTCTTCATTCTGGTACGATGGTCGATACTAATGATCTGATTATTCTGATCGAATGAAAGTCTGTTGTTAACTAGAGATAATTTACTTTTTCGAATGTAATAGTGTCCGTAAAAACACGTTTTACGGACACATACATTTCATCTAGATGACCTTATCCCAAGACAGGGGGCGCCCTATAGCGATAGGTTGTTGACAAAAGCTTAATAGAGACTTATTATCAAGTTTATTGTACAGTAATCGAATATCTTTTTCTGAAGCAATATGTACAATTAATAATTTGTCTGCTTCAATATTAATGATATGTGTATTGTGGGATTTTATTCGATGTAGTATATCAAAGGTATTTGAGTTACAACTCATTTGATAGGTAGCTATATGGAGTACAGATCCAAATGATACAGCGACATCTAATACCCCGTCAAGTTGTAGAATCTCCTCAATAAATCGATCAATAGAACGTGCGTCTATCTCAAGTTCAAGAGTAATCAGTTTGACATCTTGAACATCTGTTGAAGACTGGGACATGGTACAGATGTTGTAATCTGTTTTTGAAACGTACAGTAAGATCCTTACCAAGGTTTCATTGCTCGATTTGCAGCTGATGTTGAATAATTTACTGGTCATGTTACTTTTTTAATAATAAAAAAAGCCTCCCATTGTTATGGGAGGCTTGCTATATAGATTTGTTTTAAAAATGTTAAATAGTAATTGTTCCTCCCACTTTGGTTAAAATGACGACACAGACAGCGACTACAACGACGTTGAAGGAAGAGAAAATTATATTTAGTGCCTGTCTTTTCATGTGCGTTGGCAATCTACAAAAATCAGCTGGAAACGACAAAGAATATTTTTTTTATCAAATCAGACATTTACATATTCAGTAATTAAGGCTATTTTTTCGTTGTAATCCTTTCTGAATAAAATGCGAATGCTTTTAATTCATCTTTTTTATACTTACTGTGGGCTGAACCAAGACAGGGAAATTTACGGAATTCGCGATAAAGCAGTATTCACTCGCTTTTTTATGTAATTCTATGGCTAGGTCTGCCATTTCTTGTTTTCGGACCCTTACTCTTGGACTTAAGATAACCTCTTTAAAGTTACCTTTTCCATCTTTTTGTTCTATCATCTTGCCTTCAGCTGTATCCCAATATTCCTCTACAATAACGCCATTGTTTGAACAAAAATGCAAGTACCACAGCATATGACAAGAGGAAAGTGATGATACCAACAAATCTTCTGGATTGTGTTTACCCTTGTCTCCTCGAAAAGCAGGATCGGAAGACCCGCTTATTATAGGCTTTCCTGTAATAATTATATCATGGTCTCTTTCGTAATTTTTATAATGATCTGTTCCTGACCCATTGTTTCCAGTCCATTCAATTTTAGACTGATACCGGTGTACTTTCATTGAAATTGTATTTTAGAATATTAGCAATACTAACATAACGCTTTTTTGAGGCATTTTTTATAGGCCAGTTATCTTTTTTATCCTATTTAATTGACTACTTTAGCTTAATAGGACATATCAATATCCGAAAGATAACGAAGCTATGAAAAAGCTATTAATATTAATTTCCTTCTTACTTCCTTTATTAGGAAGCGCCCAGTTACAAACTGTTTTTCAGCAGAAAGTAGATTCTATTTATCAAAAATATAGTGATGCTATAGGGATCATTGTCCATGTAGAAGCCCCTTCTGAGAATATTTCCTGGAGCTATGCCAAAGGTGTAGCTGATACGCAATCCAATAGCATTTTAGACAGCCAACAGCCTGTTTTGATAGCCAGCAATACTAAACCCTATGTGGCAGCCTCCATTTTGAGATTAGTAGAAAAAGGGCAGATTGATTTAGAGCAATCCATCCAAGATTTATTGTCCACTACCACTCGTAAACGATTTGAGGTAGCGGGATATCATTTGAATACCATCACGGTCAAACAACTGCTGTCCCATACTTCAGGTATACGGGATTATGTAGATGAAACCTATTTTGCGCTTGTGGGTCGTCGTCCTGATTATGTTTGGCAGAAGGAAGAACAAATAAAAAGAGCAATCGAAGCTGGTGCTCCTCAAAAAGTGGGAGAAAAGTTTAGTTATGGAGATATTAACTATCTGCTTTTAACGGAGATTATTGAACAGAAGACACGTCAACCATTTTATAAAGCTATTCGGGAGCTATTGAAATATAAAGAATTGGGACTGAATCAAACTTGGTTTATAAACTTGGAAGATTATCCAACAAAGACGCTCCCCTTGGCTCATCAGTACGCAGACAGATATAAATGGGATTCCTATACCATAAATCCATCATGGGATCTTTATGGTGGTGGTGGAATAGCGGCTACAGCAAAAGATGCAGCCTTATTCTTTCAGCATTTGTTCAATGGGAATATAATAGAAGACAAAAAGCTTCTCGAAGCCATGCATACTTATGTTCTTCCTGCAGACCAATCTAAGTACTGCTTAGGGCTTTATCATTTTGATTTTGGATTCAGCGTTTTTTACCATGGAGGTTGGTGGGGAACTGACGTTGTTTATTCGCCTGCATCCAATGCAACCGTTACGGTGTTCACTTTGCAGAAGGATTTGCAGCATGTAATTAATCCATTCTTAGGGCGTTCGTTTCTGACAATGTTGGTGGATAAGCATTAATGCCTTCTTTTGAACAGGTTTTTCTATGACCTGACAGGTTTGCCTTTTCGATGATTGCATATTATTCGTCTGATTTAGGTATATCGGTACTTTGAAGGTTAGTATATTTGCCTATAAATGTTTATATTTTAATTCTGAATAGTTTATTATGCATTGGAAGAGAGCTCTTATAATACTTTTTTGTTGGTCTGCTTATTTTACTGAGGTGGTCGGGCAGGAGGTTTTGCCCCACGATAATTTTGATATTACTACTTTACGGAATATCGCGCGGACACGTACCGATGGTAGGAGTCAGGTGTTTCAGACCATTTCGGATGCCAATAATTATGTAAATATTGGCGTACCAATTGGCTTGTTTGCTGTTGGTGCAATTAATAATGACAAAACTATGCGTCAGAATGCATTATACATAGGTACGAGTACAGCAATCACTGCTGTCGTTAATTACGGCCTAAAACAGTTGTTCAAACGAAAGAGACCGTTTCGGAAATACAATAATTTTGTAGCAGTGACACAAGCTAGTGGCTATTCATTCCCATCAGGACATACCTCATCAGCTTTTTCTAATGCAGTCTCTTTATCGCAAGCATATCCCAAATGGTATGTTATAGCACCTTCTCTTCTATGGTCCTCCAGTGTGGCTTATTCTAGAATGTACCTCGGGGTACATTATCCTTCGGATATAGCTGCAGGAGCTTTATTAGGGAGTGGGGTAGCCACAGGAATACATTTGATACGTCGATAAGATAAAAAAAGGTAGGATCAAAAGCCTACCTTTTTTTATTCTTCATGGTCATTTTAGCCTTTGCTCCGCCACCATAATTGTATGTCTTGCTGTTGCTCTCTTTTTTGGGGTGGAAAGCTCCACCTTGAGATTCATCTACCTTTTGTTTACTCTTTGGCGCGTTAGAGGGACGATAGATGACTAGCTCCTCTGGAAGTGGTATAACCGGGATTTTTTCTCCTAGGGATTGTTCCAGTTTTTTGACCTCTGGAAGTTCTAGATCAGTAGCAAAAGTTATCGCAATGACATCCTCGTCATTAGTCTTTGCAACATGTTCCATGAAAACGTCTCCACTTTCAGGAATTTCAAAGTGAAATATAAATGGGATTCCAGCTAGATCAATATCTGTAGTTCCTTCATTTGCTACAATAAGGATTCTACACTCTGGTATTTGTTTGAAGTCATTGATATCATCAATACCAGCATTATCATGAAAAAAAGGGTTTAATACTGTGACTTCTCCTTTTTTTGCATGTAGGCTCTGACTTAGTTTTTGAGCTGTCAGTCGGCTATTGACGAAGACAACCACCTTGTCAAAGACCTCCTCATCACGCATCAGAAGATTGAGTAGATTTACTTTTGTTGTAAAATTGGGAACATGATACAGCATAAGCTCGTGTGTTTCCACTGTTTTCTCGCCAAGTTCGTCTATTTCAATAACTGTAGCCAACGACATGAAGTCGTCAATCATAAGATGCAGCTTATCGTGTTCTACCGTGCTGAAGGCTAGGTATTGTACCTTGCCACAGCTTTGGGCGAGTTCACGTACTGGGGTCGACATCCCTTGTTTTATTATCTCTTCCGCATCATCAATGACGAAGGTTTGAATACGATTTAGGTTAAGACCTAATTTTAAATATACAGCGCGTGCACGGTTCGGAGTTGCAACGACGATGTCTACACCTCGTACCAAATCTATGATTTCATCTTCCGTGCTTCCACTCGCTTTAAGTCCCATGATATAGAGATCTTTATTTGCACTGATGATTTTAAAACGCTCTACTATATCGTTCACTCGCTCTTCGTTAGGGGCTAAGACTAGGACTTTGGGAGCTTCATCGTGCGTGTATTTCAAGCGCATTAATGCTCCAAGTATATAAGTGGTCGTCTTGCCAGCCCCTTCAGGTGCAATACCAATAAGACTATGTCCACCGACGATACGTGATAGGGTTTGTAATTGAAATTCTTTTGCTGTAAAATAGCCTAGATCATTCATGGATCTATGAAGACGTTTACTAAGCTTTAATTTATCTAAGGACACTGTTGAATTGTTAAATGAATATCAAGTCCCAAAGTTAACTAAAATATATTTGCTAGTTGCTTGCTTTATCCGATAGAGCAAAATATAACGATCGAATAGATGATGTATTAATTTCAGTATGTACAGTCATTCCTTGGATAGTGACTATTTTTGATCGTCAAAAAACCTAATTTTAATATTGATGACAAAGTCAGGAAATACATTTTCGGTAGTTGATTTGATTTCAAGAGTAGACAAAATGTGTGGGAGGAACATATTTTTCTTAGTTTTGAGGGTGACTATATAAGCAGACTGTGATTTGTTTTTTATAGTCTCTGTTTTATGGATAATGTAAATCAAGATATGCAGGACGAATCGGAATATGTGAACCTTGAATTTGAAGAATTTCAGAAGATACAAACTCCTATCGAGTTACATCAGCTTGCTCAACATTGTTATTTTTATATTCAACAATGGATAGTCGAAAGCAAATATTGTAGCGAAGCTACTGCGCTCATGATTTTTTGGAATTCCACCCCCTATGAGTATGTACGTTATAGTTGGAAAACTAAGAAGGGGACCAACGAAGATCTAGATCTCATCCGGACCATCATCAATAACTTTGAGAAAGGCTTTTACCTGAAGACAGATATAGCTTACGATCCGTCCGAAAAGATTGATTGTGCGGAGCGAATTCCAGAAATAGTATTGCAGCCTGTTATAGGAGAGGAACCTTATATCTATTTTGATGAAGAAGAAGTGCGTGGTTGGTTCGGCGAACATCTGATGAATCAAATTCAGCGATGCGATAGTACTATCGAACTCTATAATATTGCTGTGTTTTTAAAACATAAAGAATTTGAGGTCTACCAAAAGATTATAGGACATCCCTATTGTGATGTAGCCATTGCCCTCATGACGTATTGGCGTCTTGAGCACTATTCAACGTTAAGCCTCTATGCCGAAGACTGGTTATCTATTAAGTCTATACTAGATTCTATCGAAGAAAGTTTGACCCAACAAAGATATCCGCAAGTATTCAGTTACGATCCCAATATTGAAGTCAAACCGATAAAATGGAATATCCCGAACTATATGTTTGTTAAGATTAGCTAGTCACTTAATGGTAAGCGCACTCAGTTGCCTCCTGAATTAAATTCTGCATGCGGTTTATCTTTTAAGGGAGATAGGAGTTTAGGGCTAGATCAAAGACTTGTTAGAAATACTTCTTGCCGACGGCAAATTGTAAAATAAGGATAACGGATTGTAAAGGACCGTCCATGAACCATAAATTTGAATTAGTTTAGAGGTGAAAATAGAAAAGAGTGCAAGAATAAATGAATAGAGTACAGCAGATTATCTTTATCCTTTTTTTGGTAATTAATAGTAATTCTTTACAAGGACAGTCCAAGGAACAATGTCTTGAGATGCTTAATGACAATCTACTTCTATTGGAAGGCTTCTTAGACGCAGATAAATACAGACCAACGGATCTCAAGGATTTACGAGCAGTTTTCACTGATCAGCCCTATAGGGTAGAAAATAAGATCAAAATTGATGAAGTGTACCTTTTTCCCAAGGGGTACCCGCCCATTACAAAATACGTCTATCCCAACACGTTAATTGAAGTAAGGTACGATCGGTTTGATATATCCCAAATTCTGGGAAATGATTATAGTTTTACACTAGATTTCATGGATAATATTGCAGACGCAATTTATAAAGTAAAAAAAATATACTTTTTAGACGGGACCACACAGGAAGGGGAGGATCTGATAGCTGATAAAGTGATTTCGAAACAATTTGGTAATCAAACCTTGGAGATTAAGGGGACGAAACTGATTAAAAGCTTCGATTTTAGTTTGGAAACCAATTTGAACAAAGAGATTGTTTACGAGCTTCATGAAGGCGGACAAATCATACAGACTTCTGCGGGAACAATCGAAATCATACATTGTACTAATGGATATGTACGGATTAAAGTTCCCGAATCGATGCGACATGTCATTAAGATTATAGCAGAGGATGGACAAGGGCGTCAATTGTCAAAAGTAATGTCAGGAAAAGGGGCAGCCTATAGCAGTGAGCATTTAACACCTCACATAGAAGCTGTTAAACGGGCAATAACAGCGCTCGAGAACGACGAGATCACATGTGGCGAAGTCTTTGGTGAGCTTTCCTATGAGCATATTATAGCAGATTTACAAAAGAAAGAGAACTCAGTTTTTTTAACCGAGTATTTTGTTTCTGATTTCGAGAAAGCTTCTCTCGTTTTTTGGGACAAAACACAAGTAGAGAAGAAGGTCTATCTACGTAACTCAGCTGATCAGTCTGATGGAGGTCCCGAAGTCTTTTATGAAAGATGTTCTTGTGCTGTTGCACAGGATAAGAAAAGCGGACTATTTGGAATTATTGGCTTGGATGGAAACTGGATTATTGCACCGAGTTTTTTGAAATTAAATGCACAATGGGGAAATAAGAGCTTATTTTGGGGACAACCATCTACCGAAGAGAAAAGTTTTGAGTATCTTTACGATAAAGAAACAAGAACCTTAATAAGAATGTAATTGAAAATTCTGGCGCGTTTTAGTTTGCTTTTAATACTCATTTTTTCGCTTTAATCCATGACCATCTATTTTGATGAAGAAGAGTACATCAGATAACTTGCATTGCGGTAAGTCATATAGGCTTCTTGATTAAACCTCTGTTTTACCGATCCACTTTTCCACTGATGGGGATTGATATTTGTGCATCAGTGTCAATAATATATCGATATCATGGCTCATCAATAACATCTCCCTATATATCGGTTTTAGAAAACCTTTATCGATCATGTTTTCTAAAAAGGAAAGTAGTTCATCATAGAAACCATCGATATTTAATATAGCGATAGGCTTTCTATGTAGCCCCAGCTGTGCCCAAGTTAACATCTCGAACAGTTCTTCCAAAGTCCCGAACCCACCTGGTAGAGCTATTACTCCATCAGAAAGTTCATTCATCTTTGTCTTTCGTTCATGCATGGTATCCACGATGATCAGTTCGGTTAGCTCATGATGTGCGATTTCCTTTTTACGGAGAAAGTGGGGGAGTACCCCTATAGCCTGACCTCCGTTTTTCAATACACCATTTGCAACAGCTCCCATCAAACCCACGATGGCCCCACCATATACGAGCTCTATATTTCTATCCGCAAGACAGGCCCCAAGTCTATAGGCTTCATCCTCAAATTTTTGTTCTTTCCCTGCGCTGGATCCGCAGAATACAGTTATACGTTTTATCGTCATAGGTTCTATTCTAAATTAGTAATCCACTAAGTAATTGTTTAGTTTAACTCTCCCAGGCAATATTTTTTTCTCCGTTGAGGTTAATAGAGATTGCTAGGACCTGATCTGATATTTCTTTGTTCAACACATAGTCGGCCACAATTACATCGTCGTGAAAGGCGATGGTTTGAAGTTTTAGAGCAGCTAATAATTTTTGAATCTTTTCTGGTGTTGTTGTACCCTCCTCAATAATTTCAGTCCATTCTTCAGGTAGTTCTTCTAAGTGAAATTCCAAATATTCCAAGACAGTCTGATCTTCCTTATTGTTGAATTCCCGCCTAAGGAATTGACCGTTTTCTTCGTTGAAAGCATTAAGGTCACCCAATATTTTTGTTGCATTTAGAAAATACTGTTCATCTATTTCCTCCTCAGCAAACCACATCAAAACAATTTCCCTGTTCTGAAAATCAATAGGCAAATAACCTTGTTCTTCCGTAATGTTTTCAACATCTACTTTCTTTAAAAATGGTAGTTCAAAATGTTTCATACTATTAGTCTGTTTAAAAATTTAAGAAACAGTCGTTGGATAATTAAATCTCCGATCGACTGGAACCATTGACAAGAACGGCATCGCTCTCATTTTTTGATCAATAGTTCGGATATTTTTTGTGCTGTCGGTTTTACGTTTTTTGAATTTTCTTCACACACGTCGAGCTCGAGACAATTATCATCCGTCCACCCCACAGCATTACAGGTCCCATCGTCATATCTATCAGCCAGAGTTTTATAAAGATTTTTGAACTTCAGGGGCAATACCTCTGGATAAGCAAAATCACAGACTGTCACTGTAGCACAATTCATTAAATCTTGTCCATTGATCGCAACCAAGTTATTTATTGGATTATAGATCCATTCCCTTATATACCAAAATTCGTTGTCACAATCTTCATCCGAGTCCTCATCAATCCTACATTCACTTACAAATTTATACTCCTCGTTTTTTGTGATATTATAAATAGAAAACTCCATCAGATCGTTGCCTGAGATGAGGTATTCATTGTTGTTGGAATGCCTGATATATTGATAGAATAATTTTCCAAAAGCATATCTGGAAGTAAATATCTGACAACCTGTTTTATCGAACAGTTTTATATTTTGGCAGCTGATTGATTTACCATAATTATGAGTTATATCATAAGAATGGTTGTAGTTGTCGATGATCAATTTGAATTCGTCCGTCAAAGAATGAACTTCTTGATCTACAAAATACGCCTTTTCAAAAATGTATTCATATTGCTCAAAATACTTTTCATAAGTAATACTGTCCGCAAAGTTTTTCATTCCATAAGCTTTCTCAATGGTTAAATATATTCAAAAATGATCAATCAGGAGAATAAATCTGTTCTTGGCATTGATCCGCAGAAATAATCTAGTATGGAATAATATCTAATGAGGATAAGTAGTTACTGAAGCCACACAACTGAATTATTTTTTTAATTTTACAGTACACAGAAAGCGGAAAGTATAAACGCCTTAAAAAATACAGCGGATTTTATTTCAACACATATTACAAGCACATGTCACAGATACCCTTTTTACTAACGAATGAGCAGCGGCAATACCTAGGCATAACAGCGGTTGCAGATTCCTGGGAGCTTGTTGCATTTTCGGACTGTTATTTATACTATGATAAAGATACTATTGTAAAGCAGATCACCGTTAGTGAGGACTCATATTATGAACGCGATTTATTGGAAGAAACCGCAGAGAGTAGGACCATACTCTTACCTAAAACCGCTAAAGGCAAACCTAAGAAATTAAATCACTCTGCTATGTCATCCTTTAAGGGAATAGGAGTATACTTTAGTTTCAGTTCCACTTATCTCTCCCTCTCAAACTATACAACACAGACCACCTTTTTCGAACATCGTTTCGAAAATGGAGATCTCGATTTTTTAAGAGACTGGTTGGATAATTGGGTAAAAGAGAGCTCAGAATCCGATCTCGAGGAAATTACCGAATTCAAAAATGGGCTGCGTCAAAATTGTAAGTATAAAGAAGGTGATTTTTTTACTTTCAAAATCGGACGTAGAGAATGGGGATTTGGACGGATTCTCCTAGATGTTTCCAAGCTGCTCAAACAGAAAGACATGAGAGAAAGCAAAAACTATGGCTTAACCAATTTAATGGGCAAACCTTTGATCGTAAAAGTATATCATAAAATAAGTCGGACCCCTACAGTGGACCTAGAAGAGTTGGCTCGAGAGAAGGCACTACCGTCTCAAGGCATTATGGACAATCACTTTTTTTATGGGCAGAATCCCATTATCGGGCACAGGGCGCTAGAGATAGAGGAACTGGATATGCTTATATCCTACGGACAGAGTATAAATTACGAAGATAGTGATTGCGTTTACCTACAATATGGACTTATATTTAAAGAAACTAGCATTTCTAAATACAATAAATTTCTGTCCATTGAAGGCAAAAGCTATTCGGAAAACCCCTATACAAACGACGGCATAGGGTTTGGCTTAGAACTGGATTATCTGCAAGCCTGTATTGGAGACGATAGTAATAATCCATATTGGTTAGATACAGAAAATCACTCCAGTAAATACGATTTACGTAATCCGTTGAACAACGGGATAAAAGAAGAGGTTTTCAACGTATTTGGCTTAGATCCTGATATATCCTATGCCGGGAATTTGGCATTAACACAGAAAAACTAAAATTAGATACTTACTAAGTGTCGCTGCTTATTGTTCAAAAGAAAGAGCTTAAAGAATGGTAAAGGTGATTTGTAGTAAGAGAAGCCCATATTTGGTCCAAATAATAGAGAGCCTTCTTGGCTCTCTATATTAGTCCTCTGCTTACAATGGTTTTACAGGAATACAGATTTCCAGGATGAATTTCTTCTCTGGGTGTTGATTATTGTCATTATGATAAATTTCATAAGGACTGGCTTCTCTTGGCTGATAGCCACTTTCAGATAGCCAGGCATACATCGTATTCCAGGCCTTTTCAAAATCTTCGATACCTATCTCAAAATAACCTACAGCGTACTTACCTTCCTCCGTTTGGGATTTCCGGATTTCCCCCTCTACATCCACATCTCTATCTACCGCCAGGCAAGCATCGTTACGCATCTTTTCGACTTCAGTTATAGAGGGATCATCATGGTAGATTGATACCGCTTTTGTATTTGCGTTTAGTAAACCTCTTGGAGCGGCCCATTTAAAGAGTTCTTCGTAAGCTCTTCCAATCTGATTAAAGGCTCCCGTACGACGATAGCAGATTAGCTTTAATGCAGGCATTTGTTTGATTTCAATTTTAGTGTCCATAAGTATTAATTGTTTTAATTCGACACTACAAAATTGGGCATCTATCTGTTGAATATTTTTGCCGATCTTGCTCACTGCATTGCCATTCTTGCTATATCGGATTCCTTCTTTACTAAAAATGCCTTTTGCTTCTTGTCTGAATTCTTTAGCACTCACATTAAAGTGCTTTTTGAAAGACCTACTAAAGGACGATATGTTTTCAAAGCCACAGTCCAATGCAATGCTAGCAATAGATAGTTTCGTCTCGCTCTGGAGTAAGCGACCCACTTTTTCCATTCTTATACGTGAGACATATGTATTGGGCGTTTCACCTGTCATGAGCGTGAATATTCTGTGAAAATGGAAAGGAGAGAAGGATGCAATATCAGCCATTTTTGACAGGTCGATAGTTTGATCTAGATGCTGGTCAATATATTCCATTACCCGAATAATACGGTTTATGTATTCCTTTTTGCTTAAGTCTTTTGAGTTCATTGCCACAAAGATAGTTAACTTCATTAGGCTGTCGTTTGCAAATCTTGCTGACTTGATTCAGATTAACCTAATTGATTATATATATTTGTCTGTACCAATAATTGTTTTGGATTAATATAACCCTATGGCAGCACTTATGTATAACAAGATTGTTTGTTTTTTTAAAAATAGAGCGTATGAAGAATTTAGATAATGAGTGGTTTGATTTCACGATAAAATATGTCGACAAATTAAACGATAACGACGGAAATTGGGATGCCCTTAGTGAAGAAGAACAGGAGTTAGCTGCACTTTGGCGACTCGAAGCCGATATGTACAACGGGGGCTTTTTACAATTTTTCTGCAATTGGGGACCTCTTTGCTTTGAGTACGCTATACGGGCATTAACTAAGCTACAGGCCGAAGAGTGTTTAGCCATCCTGCAGCAACAGTGCGGTATCATTATGCGCTTGGAGAATAATAAAGAAATCAAAGCACTCTGGGACATCCCTAAATTTTTGACAGAAGACGAATTGAACGAAATCAGCGATGTCCTCGATCTAAAGTATTGGGATAATCAAGATGATATCGTGAGCAAGACACTGCATACTTATTCAGTACTTTACGAAGCTTCAATAGCCGATGGATAGATTTGATTATTTATGACCAAGACAGAACTACAAACCAAGCTAACGATTTTATATCAAACGCTCTTTGATCTAGATCCGAAAGAAAATAACGAAATGGACAAAAACTGGTTAAATGGTATCACACCATTTGTTAACAGTATTCCTGATAAGAATTTTCCATTTTTCTTGTTGGTCGAAGAGGTAGGTGATACCGTTGAGTTTATTATCAATACCCGAACTGCTGATTTATTTCGGGCCGAAAGCGAAGACCTAAATAATGATAAAGATTTTATTCCGCAGATCAGAGTAAAAGACCATTGGGAGTCATTTGAGTTTGATATCTCCACCTTACTGCTTACCGAATATGTGGACTGGCTTTGGCAACAGACTACTGATAAGTTAGAAATGTCAATTTCAGGGTATGGGATATATGTTCCGATTAAAGAATATTGGAACCAATTTCTGAATCCCTTCTCGTATCCCAATAAGATTTGGATCGGCAAGGAAATGAAATCAATTATCCTGCTGCAAAATGAAAGCGGCCTGTTGAAGTGTCTAGCAAAGGATAAATCGACTTTAAATGAAGCACAGAGAATATTGGAGCGTTAGATTCAGACCCGAAGTTGAAACTTTAATATTTTAATTGATTTTCTCGGGACTCAAGTATTAAACTTTTTCACTAATATTGAAAAAACAATGTTTACTTACAATATCAAAACTCCCACCATGCGTCTCATTACATTATCACTTTTGCTCTTATGTGTCTTCGCGACGCAGGCCCAGCAAGCCACTGTTTATAACCCCAACGCCGATGCCCAAGCTGAAATAGCAACGGCACTTACACAGGCCAAAGCCGAAAACAAACACGTGTTTCTACAGATTGGTGGTAACTGGTGTAGTTGGTGTTTACTGTTTAATAAATATGCTCACGAAAACGATACGATCAAGACAGCCTTTGATAAAAACTATGTAGTTGTCCATGTCAACTATAGCAAAGAACAAAAAAACGAAAAGCTATTGGCTTCTTTGGGATACCCTCAACGGTTCGGCTTTCCTGTATTTGTTGTACTTGATGCAAAGGGTAATCGTCTGCATACACAAAATACAGCACTTCTAGAGCAGGGGCATGGTTATGATACCGAGAGAGTATTAGGCTTTTTGGAGAACTGGTCGCCTAAGGCGTTGGATCCCGCCAGTTATGCAGAGAGAAAGTAAATTCCAATTGTTTTCCTGTTCAGTGGAGGAGAATAAAATAAGTTCTTCTGTAGCTCATTCTAAATATGGCATTGCATCTCACATTAGAGAACATCTATAAGTTATATCAGATAGATCCATCTACAAAGATGGAGGGCATTGTCATTTTACGGCAGACGAATAGTACAGATATAGAGATTGGACCGAATAGTCGTCTATTTGACGGTCTACTACTCGGTTTTTTGATACGAGGCACTATGAAGGTTCAGCTACACTTTTTAGAACATGAAATTCAGGCCGGCGATATAGCAGTACTGCAACCGCAATTAATGATAGACACCCAATCATTAAGTCCCGACGCAGAAATTGTCACTATTGGTCTCTCATTGGATTTTATGGCAGGTTTTCCTATGATGCGAGAGCTTGTGATGAACGATCAGGTGCGTTGGTATCCTATCATTAGCCCATCAGAAGAAGAGGTTAAGCTTCAACAAGAGTTGATAACTCTTCTAGAGCATTTCTATCAAAAAAAAGCGAGTAGAAAGAAAACAGAGATGCTCCAATATTTGGTAGCGACCATGATGTCCATGATAACAGAAAAATACGCTGCTTTATCAGACAAAAAAAGTATAACCAGAAGCCGTACGCACGAACTCCTGGATGATTTTTATGTGCTGATTTCAAAGTATGCACAGCAGGAGCGGAGTGTGGGGTTCTATGCCGATAAGCTTTATCTGACACCGCAGTATCTCTCTACTTTTTTAAAGCAGCATACCGGCCGGTCAGTCTTGCAATGGGTCGATCAGATGGTGGTTCTCCATGCCAAAACCCTTCTTCGGTCGACTAGTCTCTCCATTAAACAAATCAGTAGTGAGTTGAATTTTGGAGATACAAGTCAGTTCTGTCGATCATTCAAAAGAGTTACAGGTATTTCCCCTAGAAGCTATAGAAATACCAAGTAGAGGATGTTTTCTATAGCACCATCTTACAAATCGTATGAAAAACCCTTAAAATCGAAAAAAAGCGCTGTCAAACTGTATCTAGATTTGCAGCATGAAGAAATCGACAAAAAAAGCAGCTATAGGTTTTATATTTATCACTTTACTGATCGATATAACAGGTTGGGGAATCATACTGCCTGTAGTACCTACACTGATCAAAGAACTCATTGACGGAGATATTAGCCAAGCCGCGGCCTATGGCGGTTGGCTCGGATTTGCTTATGCCTTTACACAGTTTGTCTGTTCGCCCATCGTAGGCAATCTCAGCGATCGTTACGGGAGAAGGCCGATTATTTTAATTTCCCTTTTTGGCTTTGCCATAGATTATATTTTTCTAGCGTTGGCACCTTCCATTGTTTGGCTTTTTGTGGGGCGGGTCATAGCTGGAATAACTGGTGCCAGTATGTCCACAGCAAGCGCTTATATTGCCGACATATCGACAGACGAAGACCGTGCTAAGAATTTCGGTATGATCGGTGCCGCTTTCGGTCTTGGCTTTGTGATAGGGCCCGTTTTGGGCGGCTTACTTGGACATTATGGTGCTAGGGTTCCCTTTTATGTCGCGGCTATTTTGTGTTTGTTCAATTTTCTGTATGGATATTTTATACTTCCCGAAAGCTTAGATAAAGATAAACGAAGAGAATTTAATTGGAAACGGGCCAATCCAATTGGTTCATTTAAGTTCTTGGGCCGACACCCTGAAATATCAGGAATAATCTTCGCTATGCTATTGACCTATATAGGACTCCATGCCGTACAGAGCAATTGGCATTTTTTTACCATGTACGAGTTTGGTTGGGACGGGCGTATGGTTGGCATTTCCCTCGGGCTCCTGGGGTTGTTATTAGGATTAGTACAAGCCTTCCTTATACGTTGGACAATGCCTAGATTCGGTGAAGAAAAGAATATCTATTATGGGCTTTTCTTTTATGCCTTCGGACTGATGTTATTTGCTTTTGCAGGACAAGGATGGATGATGTTCGTATTTCTTATTCCTTATAGCTTAGGTGGTATGTGTGGGCCAGCATTACAATCAGTCATTACTAAAAATGTACCTCCAAATGAACAAGGGGAGCTTCAGGGGACATTGGCTAGCTTAGTAAGTGCTACCTCCATTATAGGTCCCCCTGTCATGACCGGTTTGTTCTCTTATTGTACACAAGACGATGCTCCTTTTCAGTTTTCAGGCGCTCCTTTCTTACTGGCTTCAATATTACTATTTACCAGCTTAGTGATTGTGTATTTTAACTTTAGGAAAAAAAATACAAGGGAGACTGTCTCTAGATAGAACCCTATACAAGACATTGATAAGCCCCGCCATGAGTGGGGCTTATTATTTTCAGGTTGACACCTCATTATTTTAATTCGTAAAAATCTCTCTTCCCAATCTTAATTTTGGTGTCCTTTTTTAACGTAATATCCATGTAGGGGTCTGTTATTTTCTCCGTATCCACCTGCACAGCACCACTTTCAATCAATCTCCTGATTGCTGATTTTGTTTGACCTTTTTTCAGTTGGACGCATAGTTCTACCAAACTGATTGTTTTACTGTCAGACTGGATTTCAGAAATAGCAATAGGTTCATAGACCTTCTCTTCAAAGTTTTTATTCTGAAATTGATTGGTGAAGAAATCCTCCGCCTTTTGAGCTTCCTCTTGATTATGGTATTGGGTAATGATATTTTTAGCGATGATCTTTTTGATATTCATTGGATTTTCCCCGTTGGATAATCTTTCTCTTAATGCCTGCTTATCTCCAATAGAAAAATCAGTAGTCAGATCTAAAAATTCATCGATCAGACTATCCGGAACAGACATCGTTTTTCCGAACATTTCAGTCGGCTCATCCGTGATTCCGATGATGTTATTGAGCGATTTACTCATCTTTTCCTTCCCATCCAGCCCTCTCAATAGTGGCATGCATAGCACAATCTGAGGACTCATTTCAAACGTTTCTTGAAGCTGTCGTCCCATTGTACAGTTAAAAAGCTGGTCAGTTCCCCCCATTTCAATATCAGCTTTGATATTTACGGAATCGTATGCCTGTAAGATAGGGTATATCAATTCGTGCATACCGATAGGTGTGTTTTCAGTAAAACGTTTATTAAAATCATTTCGATGCATCAGCTGGGCAACAGTTACTTTTGATAGAACCTGAATCACCTCGGAAAAAGAAAGTTTGTCCAACCAATCGGAATTGAACACGATTTTAGCTTTACTAACATCAATTATTTTTGACAACTGATTGAGGTAAGTCTGTGCATTATGTTGAACATCCGCTATTGACAGTGGCTTTCTGCTTTTATTTTTGCCTGTAGGATCACCGATTCTAGCGGTAAAACTACCTACCAAAATCACAATCAGATGTCCAAGATCTTGAAATTGTTTGAGTTTTTTTAAAACCACGGCATGACCCAAATGTAAATCAGGAGCCGTAGGGTCAAAGCCTAGTTTAATAATTAGTTTTCGGGACTCTTTTTGCGCTTGCGCCAGTTTCTCTTCCAGACCGTTTTCTGGAAGAATGATTTCCACATTTTCTTTCAATTTTTCAATCGTTTCCATTTTTTTTAAAATAAAAAAGCCCGAGCGTAAGCTCGGGCTTTGAGGTTATGTTATTTAAATATATTACGTTAGTTATTCATTTTGAAACAGACATAGCCTTTCCGAGCAGATACTATTTTGTAATAATAAGTGCCATAGAAAGGGAATGGTAACATGTTGTCCAAGTGTCTCATCTCAGTACAAAGGTAGTTTTATTATTTTGATATCCCAATAATTCGTTTTTTCGATAGGTACAACGTTACTATCACAGCAATTCCTACTTTCCAATTTCAAAATTGTATCGAAGCGAGTTTATAATCATATAAAAGAGTACGTCAATCGGGTAACAAAAACTTAACACACTGTGTTAGAGTAATGCAGTTATCTTTGTTTCGATGGAGCAATTTTCAGATACCGAATTGTTAGCACTCATACAAAGAGATAGCCAACAGGCCTTTGCTGTGATATTACATCGTTATAGGGTGCAGCTATACAAACAGATTTATCGCCGCATAGGGGACGAGGAAGAAACCAAAGATGTATTACAAGATATTTACATATCACTCTGGAAACATCGGAACAACATTTATATCAAGGATACCTTTGCTCCTTATCTATCCAAGGCAGCCCATTACGCTATCGTAGATCGTTACCTGTTCCAGAAGAAATCAAATACCCTCAAACTTGCCCTTACCCGTCAGGAGCAGTACCAATGGTCGGCAGAAGATCAAGTCCTTGCCAATGACCTTGAACATGATCTCGACAGATTACTGACCAAAATGCCTTATAAAGTACAGGAGGTGTTTAAGCTCAGCCGCAAGGAAGGGCTATCCATAAGAGAGATTTCCGTTAAGCTCGGACTTTCCGAACAGACCGTCAAAAATTACCTTTCTACAGCACTGCATATTTTTCGCAAGCACCTCGGAGAGAAGAAGCTTTCCTATTTCCTGCTGATCGCTTTTTTGTTCCATTGATCATAATGGTTGCTTTCCTACCAAGTGCCTAACAATCCTCAATACCTCTTATTAGGTAATACGTTCTTAATGTAAAAACAACATTTTTTTAATGGTACTGCTTGTCCAATTTTTCGATAATAATAGTGTATGGGCAAACAGAACAACCACCGATTATTGGCAGATAAATACAGAAATGGACAATGCACCCCTGATGAAGTCAAGCGTATACAGTCCTGGTATGAGCAGTTGGAAGATTATGGATTCCCTGACGAGCAAGAGCTTGAGCGCGCTTCAGAAGAAGTGACCGCACAAACACTCCGTCAGGTCGCAAAATTACAACAACAGAAAGCCTTAAGACGCATGATATGGCAGATAGGGGCTGCAGCCGCAGTCATCCTGCTACTGCTCCACTTTTGGCCATCTCAGGATAAGCCAAAGGCCAGCTTCACTTCCCTTGCCCATGTGGCTGATATACAGGAAACGATTACCAGTAACGGAGAGAAAAGAAAATTGATCCTGCCCGACGGTTCTTCCGTCACACTTAATGCGTCTTCGACCGTACGATACCCTAAGGAATTCGGGGTTGAAAACCGTGAAATAGAATTGGATGGGCAAGCCTTTTTTGATGTCGTTTCAGACCCTAAGAAGCCATTTTTAGTGCATACAAAAGATTTGACAGTAAGGGTGTTAGGTACAAGTTTTGACGTGAAGGCCTACACAGGCGAGCAGCAGGCTGTTGTTCGGGTGGCCACCGGAAGAGTCGCTGTTTCAACAGGTAGAACTACCGCCAAACAACTAGCACTCCTTCAACCGGGAGAGCAGTTTGACTATAACAAGAACCAGCATCTTGGAAAAACAGTTCCCACAGAAATCAAAAAAATAACCGATTGGCAACAGAATATCCTGCATTTTGAATTTGTTCCTTTGATCGATATCTGCAGAGAACTGGAGCGTACCTATGGTATTCCTATCATAATCGAGAACAATGATATTTTACAGGAGCGCTATCATCTTAATGTACAGAGCGAAACCATAGACAATATCCTTTTGCTATTGAGCAAATCAGGCGAAGGATTTTCTTACGAAATCAGTAAAGGAAAAATAATCATCAAATAATTCAAGTCATTGTCAGCCCCAAATACGATTGCCTATGTAGTAATAACGCCAAACCACATTTAAAAAGCAAAAAAGCGGAAGTGGTGGAACACTCCCGCAGAAAAAGCTTTCATGATCTTACATTCTCATTTTAAAACCATTAAAAAAAGCTATGTGCAATTTTACAAAAATTCGTACACTTAAACTACTACGTTTTATGTCAAGAGTAACCTTCGTGGTCTCTATTATCACCCTGCTTAGCGCAGGAGTCCTATTTGCTAGTGAAGTGAGGTCGCAAAATCTCGCAAAAGTAACCGTTAATCTCCATCATCGTGTCACTACAGTACACGAATTGCTTGCCGAACTGGCAAGACAAACCGATTTTACTTTTGTCTATACACTGGAGACAGGTCGCATCAAAGTAGACCCACCTAATGTCGACCACAATAAGCTCGATGTGGTCCTACATTGGCTTACCGAAACAAAAAAACTGAATTTCGAACAGGTCAACAAATCCATGGCTGTCAGCAATGCACAAGAAAGGGCCAAGCAGCAAACAGGTCGTATCTCTGGAAAGATCTTGGACGACCGCGGCGAAGCGCTTCCTGGTGCATCCGTAAAGGTTCTGCAGACCAACCAATCGGCAAGAAGTAGTGTAGATGGTAGCTATTATTTCGATATCGTTTCCGGTAGTTACACTATGGAGGTCAGCTACATCTCTTTTCAGACCAAGCGCGTCACTCAGATCCAAGTAAATTCAGGACAACTCACCAGTCTCAATATCGTTCTGTCCTCGTCTACCAGCGCTTTAGAACAAGTCGTGGTTACAGGTAGCTACAAAAAGGAAAGCGTAGCCGGACTTTACGCGGCTCAGAAAAATGCAGCTTCCGTCACCGATGGAATCTCCGCCGAGCAGATTGCGCGAACACCCGACAATGATATGGGCCAAGTGCTCAAAAGGGTAACGGGGCTGACTACCGTTAACAACCGAAGCGTCATCGTACGAGGAATGTCCGATCGCTACAATCAGGCTATGCTCGATGGCATTGTGATACCGAGCACCTCACAGAATAGACGGGACTTTTCCTTTGATATTATCCCCACCGAAATGGTGAGCTCTGTAGTGGTTAATAAAACGGCAACACCAGACGTATCGGCCGAATTTTCCGGCGGGCAGGTGTCTGTAAATACCATAGACATCCCCGAACAGAATTTTACCAGTATACAGCTTGGTACAGGGGGCAACTCGCGCACCACCGGCAAAGATTTCTATCGGCTGGGCGAGCGCCATACCAACGAGTACCTTGGTTTTTTTGATAAATCGGCAAAACTGCCCGATGGTATCAAAACCTGGCAATGGAACAATCGGGCCTCGCAATTGGATGCGCCTCCGGGGTATATCCTGGATGATCCCGAACTCAACGCTATACCACTCAATCCGGTTGAGTTTGGTGATGCCGTCAAATACAACGATCTGGATGCCATTGCCCAGTCCAAAAGATTGAATAGTAATGCCATGCGCCTCTATAAGTATAAAGCTGCACCCAATCAAAATATCCGTTTTTCGCTCGGTCGCCGTTATGAGCTGAAGAATGGAAACCGCTTTGGTTTTGTCGCTTCCGCGAATTTTAGGAATGAACAGAATATCGTTTCTTTTAACAATGTGAGACGATCCCCGATGAACCATTACATAGACAGTACAGGGCTTGGTGATAATGGTGCAGGAACATCTTATCGGTTCAACAGTAATGGTGGGTTAGTGGCCAATATGGGGTTACAGGGACAGCGCTTTAAGGTTACCCTAAAGAACATGTATGCCCGTACCTACAGCGACAATTACAACGAATCTATCCAAACAGCTCGAGAGGATTCCCAACCGATCCCCACCAAGCTAGTCTATCAATTGCCTGAAGCCATGTCTCTACAACAACATCAGTTGACAGGTGAATATCAACTTCCGTTGAAGATTAAAGCCGAAGGGATGTTTACTGTCAATAAAATCAAGCAACAGATTTTGGATGAACGAAAGCTATCCTATAGGTTGACCACGATCATTGGCGATGAGCCCTATTTTCAGACTCCCGGTTTAATGACCCATTCTTCGGCTTCCACAGGAAACACATTCAAAGATTGGCGTATGTGGACAAACATCGACGAAACAGATTACAATTGGAGCGCAGCCTTTTCCCGTAGATTCGGAGAAGGAAAAGATGTATCTACCTCGATGAAGCTTGGTTACCAGGCGTGGACAAAGAAAAGATCATTAGATCTGAATAAAATGGTACCCTGGACCAGGTCTTGGATCGAAGGCACCACCAACCAAAAAGCACCTGCTATCGAACTTCCTTACGACCAGTTATTTGCCAATGAAAACATAGGCAATGGGAATAATCAAGCTTACTATTATGCAGATGCCTTAGGTGGACGGTACTATGATGGTGAGATGAGTTCGCATGCGCTATACCTGATGGCCGATCAAAAACTTTGGAACAGACTTCGTCTGGTATACGGTGTGCGGGCAGAGTATTTTGATCTGACTTCAAAGCAAGAAGAATTGTATCGTAGATCCTATCAGGATGAACCAGATCCCGATGATGTACAACGGCACCGGTTTGGTGTAAAGGAGAGCAGCTGGCGTTTCCTCCCATCGGTCAATGCGACATATAGCCTCACTCCAGAGTTTAATATCCGTGGGAGTTATTCCAGAACTGTGATACGCCCCGATTTCAGAGAAGTAGGTATGTTTGGTATGTACGACTTCGAAATAGACGGGTACGTATATGGAGAGCATGTACAGTCGACCCTGATCGACAATATAGACCTACGACTCGAGTGGTATCCTTCTCCCGGAGAGATTATTTCCTTGACAGGATATCATAAAAATCTGGATAAACCCATCGAACTGATCCATTCGGGCAAGGGGCTCAACGAGTATACCTACGCCAATATGGAGAGTGCAAAGAATCTGGGGCTGGAATTAGAAATCCGTAAAAACTTCAGTTTTCTATCCGATAAGGACTGGGTGAAAGACCTTTTTATATCGGCCAATGGGACGCTCCTCCAGTCCAAGGTCAATGTACTCAGTCATTGGGACTGGATCAATAATCCCGAAACACAGGTGGCCGAACGCGTTCAGCAACGCTATCCTAATCAAGACAGACCGCTGATCGGTCAGTCCCCCTGGTTATTGAACCTCGGACTCGGCTATTGGGGAGACCGTTATGGTGTCACGGCCAGCTATAATCACCGCGGCCCTCGGACCAACCTCGCAAATGTGAGCTTGGCAAGGGTTGAGTATGAACTGGCCCCCAAACAACTGGACGCTCAATTGTATGCCCGCTTTTTAAAGAAAAAAATGGAAGTGAAGCTCAATATAGCCAACCTGTTGGATGACTGGACCCGTTATTATTCCAATATAAATGACTACGAACAAGATGAGAATAAACTTGATGTATTGAAAAAAGGTAAATCCATACGATACAGTAAAGAAGAGGGCGACAACATCACCTATCGCCGAAGAGAGGGACGACGTTTCAGTCTTAGTGTCACTTATAATTTTTAATAAGCGTTTAATGCCTTCAGATATTAAAAAATAAGCATATGAAAGTAAACATAAGAAACAGCATAGCAATAGTTCTATTATTGATCAGTACATATTCCTGCCAAAAGGGAGAATATGTAAATTCATTCTCCGAATTTGTCGAAGTCTATTTTGATGCCGATAAAACGGCATTACGTAATAATGGGGCGGGTGTTTTTATCGCAGCCAAGTACAATGGTAAGCCGATCGAATGGGATATCAATCGAAAAAAAATCAAAGTGGTACCTGGTAAGGCAAAATTTGAGTTCTACGATACCCGAAATGGAAAAACCGTTGCCGAAAAAGATATTGATGTCCAGTCAGATTCCAAAAATGCGTATACCTTATTCCAACCGACCATGGAAGCCCCGGTTGCTTTTATAGATCCCGATGCACAAGCAGCAGAAAGTCCAGCTCCTCCCGGACATATCAAAGTCAAAGTCGCTAATTATGCCCAGGACCTTATTCCTTTTGAAAAGCTGGATATCCGAGTCTCGATCAGTTACTATGATGTCGACTGGAACGAAGTGATCAAAGAGGTCGGTGTCATCAAAGACGTAAAGAACAGTATCGATCAGGCAGCGTACTATATCTTACCCGATGGTTTACCCAGTCCATTGCCTGACCTACCCAGCAACTATCTCTTCGAATTCATAGATAGCAATACGGGGGAGGTATTGCTCAATCATGGAGGAACAAACTATTCCAATATGGCATTTAGTCCTGGAAGTACCGATCCTCTACCGGCCAAAAATATATTTACGCTGTACATGGTCTCTAGAGAAACCTGGGGCGAAGCACCTCCATTCATCAAAAAAGGCGACACCTTCTATGAAATAGCGACTAACATACTTTTTGCAAATTAATTTATTATAATATAAATAGCGATTACAACTGTTGATTTTTGTAAAGTAACAAGGAGTCGTACCGTGTAATCATCCGTTATACAGGGGCTGTGTCAAATTTCAGGATACAGCCCTTTGCGTTTTACATGTAATTAATTATAAGAAGATGAATCACTGAAATAAAGTGCTCAAGTTATGAGACAGTATTAATCTGAGATAAGTTTAAAGCAAATCTAAAAATAGGATATAGTGTTTTGACCGAAGTCACATACTATTTATAGTGGGAGCATAAAGCGGTTTTGCACAAAATCATAATAGATACTTAATCTTCAGCTCATTTCTGATTGACATATTTGCGCTAATCCAGATCAGGATTATGGACAAGATCGACGGACAATACTTTATAGCTAGAACTAATCTTATGGTTATGTGTCGGATTTTTTTTAATTTGATCAACGAAAAAATAACACAAAGTATATGTTCTCATTTTTTAAAAGACAGCGCCCACGGAAACACCTAAAGGTTGATCAATCCGACAAAGGTGGCTTCAAATTTTCACTGGACCTTAGAGAGCATCAATTAGCAGACTCTTTTAAGGTAAAGATCCCAGTAGAATTTGTTCCTTATGAAAGCGATAGATTCCGTGCAAAAACTGAGGATGACCAAAAAGCTATTTCGATAACAAACTATCAAAAAAAATGGGAGGGCGAGGTAATCGATCAAAAATTCTTTAAAGAACTCAAACTGGCCTTGTACGAAAAGTTTGTAGATGAAGGCGGTTATGAGCCTTATGATGATTTAAAGGCCACTGACCATTTTATCCGCAAGAGCTTTAAAGTAGATCAAGAAACACAATACTACTTTACCAGCGCTCGAATAATTGGCGACAGACTGGTTATTAGTGAGTTTATTATTAGGGAAATAGGCCTGTATAATAGACTTATGATGCCTACACTCGAAATCATCAATAATTCCTTGGAATATACAGGAGACAGTTAGTCCCTAATAAAGGATAAATCCAGATCATGCTCCGGCAATTTCTTTCAAAAAACTCAGGAAACTGTCTGCGTACAACTCAAATTCCCATACTCCAGCTCCATGGATGCTTTTGTAGATAGGGGCGTCGTTATCTTTAATCTGGCTAATATCTATACAGTATGGATCAGCTCCCGCATCAGCGATGACAACGAATTTTTTCGGCCATTCTTCAATGATTTGATTCGTTACGGGGTTGAATGAATATCCTTCCTGTCTTTCCAACAAGTCGGAAGCTCCGTATATATTTAAACCTTGGAAGTATTTCTTACTGTCTATGTACACATTCAGTGGCGAATAATTTTTAAGAAACAGCACATAGTTTTCAGGTAGTTCCCATCTTTTCGCTATCTTCAGCATGTCTGCTTGGTCTGCAATAACAAGCCAGTTTGCTGGATTTGATAAGTCCTGATTTTTACGTCGTTTTGCCTCCAGTTTTTTGTTAAGTTTTGCAACAGCTTTCTCAAGCGATGTTTTAGGTTTTTCCAAGGAGTCGTGTGTTTTAGGTTTATCATAACCCTCACCGCGTTGATAGCCCTCTTTCTCCCAGGATTCCACTTCCGCTATTCTTAGATCTTCTGCTTTCCAATATCCTGGATCCTTAGGCAGATCGCGATCAAAAGCCTGTTTGCTGTATATTGAAAGACTTTTGATTGCTTTTGCTCGGACCGAAGTTTCTAGATTTTCGTTTTTTACAAGTTCTATCAATGTTCTAAAAGATTTTTCTCCTTTAGTTTTTAGCAATCCATCAATTCCCCAATAAGTCAGTTCAGGTTGAGTAACACACCACTCGAAAAAAGGAATATACTCCGTTTCATTTTCGTCTACGAGCTTTATGATATCTGAGAGTAAAAAATTCCGCCAATGTAAAATTTTTCCGTTCCTCGCATATTCCGTCAATACATGCAAGACGTACGTCCGTTCCGTAGATGAATACTTCTTTAAAAGCTTCTGTATCAGTTTAGCAAATGCACCACCATCGGTCTCCTCAATTATTTGCTGTGTTAATTTCTCTAAGTTTTTGTCTTTCATGCTTCCTTAGGGATAGATCCTTGTTTTTTCGATATAGCCTGCTTTCCCGTCATCACCGGCACACATCATTGTATTAGCAATATAGATATATTCCTGTGATATTTAAAGTAGGTTTGAAATCAGTTATTATGTAGTCTTTTAAGGTGTTGTACAGCACTCGGTAAGAATGTCATCGTACTGAAGTTATTTCAATACCTAAACATTCTAAAAATTGATATATTTATCGACAGATGAAAGACCTTGCCTTTTCTGGTGCTATAGCTATCGACCAAACGTTGAAAAAAGCAACTACAAGCGATATGAGAAGGTACGGCTATTGTAAGCTAGTAAATACGAAACAATTGAATATGAACCCTATGAAGACCTATCTTTTGCCTATTTTTTATGCCATGTTGATTACTATTAGTTGTGGTGCACAAGTATATGCTCAACAAGCTTGGGTCGGTAGAACAACGGGCGATTTGCCTTATATCGAGTATAGCGATGGGATGGTAAGGTTGGGAGCCGATAAAATGACTTTTATAGATACAGGCGTACGTGTCATGGTGGTCGATTCTGTAGAGAATAGATATAAGATCAAGTTATCCAAAAATTGGCAGGCCTATATTCCCAAGCATTTTGTAAGCCTTAGTACACCATTGTCAGACAGTGTTACTTCTGATGATATTCTGAGTGGCCCTTGGCATCTGTCGGCAAAAGATAATTACGACGTATTGACCATAAGTTTACCAGATCGGTTACCATACCGGAGTTTTCAGCTTGTAGAGCCCAACATAATTATCGTTGACGTATTTGGAGTGATATCAAATACCACATGGATCACCCAGTTGAAAAAAGCCCGTATCGTAAAAAATGTGTACCGCGAGCAATTGGAAAGCGATGTTTACCGTATACACATCGATCTAGAAGGAAAGCAGAATTGGGGCTATTCCATAGATTACGACAACAAGGCTTTACGCATATCGGTCAAGCATGCTCCGACGAAAAAAGGAATCAAAAATCTCTTTATAGCCATTGATGCCGGCCATGGTGGCAATTCAAAAGGTGTAGTAAGTCCTAATGGTAGCGAGGAGAAAGTCTATGCCTTAAGATTCGCTAAGGAATTACAAACATTATTGCACAAAAAGGGAGTGAAAAATGTTTATTTGACACGTGCCGAAGATATTGATATTGCGACTACAGATCGTGTACTGAAGCTTAGGACAGTAAAACCAGATTTGCTGATCAGTCTGCATTTGAATGCCTCTTCCAAGACAGAGGTGAAGGGCGTCAGTACTTACTACCATCACAATGGCAGCAGAGCGGTTTCGAAATATATATTGGATGAAATGCTTGATCTGGGATTGAATGAATTTGGTCTGATCGGCAATTTCAACTTCCTATTAAACTCGCCTACAGAATACCCCAATAGTTTGGTAGAAATTGCTTTTCTAAGCAATCCAGAGGATGAGCAGAGGATACTAGACGAAAAGTTTCATAAGCAAACGGCAGACAAGATTTACAAAGGAATCGTAAGATGGTTAAAAGAAGTGCAATAATTTCATTTGACTTTCTTTTTAAAACGATTCTATACACCATTCTATCTTTGTTAGTTGTCGCAAAATTTGCGACAACCACTTTTTCTCTCTACATTATCTAACGTCCCTTGTATATTCTTCAAATGGCTGATTGTTAAAATCTCCACCTATAAAAAGCCGATCCTGCGATTTAGTTTCGCCCCTTGCAATAAATAGGATAAAAGACTCCGCATCTCCATAAGGTTTATCATCACGTTCCCTAAAAAATATCAAATAAGGATTCCCATTCAATTCTGTCAAAATAAAAGGATGAGCCTTTTCAGTCTCCCTTCGAGCAACTTTCATTATACCAGCATGATAAATTTTAAATTCTTTTAAATGCTGGAAATAATGATCCGAGATTGCTTCCAGAACAGTAGGATCGCTGATGAATTCTAGATTATTATTCTTTGCTTTCCATATTCCATCAATCGAACTGGCCACGACATTTTCTTTGTTGTAATTGATTTCAAGCGTTTTTTTTGTTTGAGAAAATAAAAACGCTGGCGACATTGATAGCAGGAAAAAAAGCAAAATTCTCATTCGTGTTTGTTCTAATGTGTTTTGTTCGTGCATATTTCAGCGAGGCTGACCTTATTTCATAGGAAAGTTTTCTAGCCCTTTATCTGATGCATTTTGTAAAAATACATTTATCCAATCAATCCATATAGACTTTGTCCGTAAATAAAATCCCTAGCTATTCATCTGAATATACTAACCGGATGACAGGGGACAAGCGCATGCGGTCAACCCAACTCAGCTATTATTCACATAGAACTCGCTTTTTCGTACCTTTATGGTATGGGGACTAGAGTCACAACTTGCCCCGTGCAAACTAAAAAGAGAAAAACATTAAAATGAAAAACCTACTCAGGCTATTTGTAGTTTTATTATTCGTTGTTCCGTGTAAAGCACAAAATAACAAATACCCTCAGCTTATTGACGAACAAGAAGACTATTATGCTAATTACTCTTATGCTGATTATAAAAGAGAATTTCATCAAGAGTACGCTTTTTTCTACAAAAGAACCGTTACCAAAGACAGCAAAAGCCACAGCGAAACCGTAAGAAATGAACAGTTCCCCTGGGAAGTACTAGAAAACTCCAATCCAACAGGATTTTTCAATCAAATAACAAACTCAATAAGTATAGAAGATCTAGGAAAGGAGAGGTTTAATATTACAGTTTCCTATGATTTGACAGACAGGCAAATAAGCGAATATCAAAAAACAAGAGGAATTGAGAATACAAATAATTTATCGAGCTTACTAACTTTTGAAGTCCTGTCAACTGATATCACCAATACAGCAACAAAGGAAAAAGTGGTGTTCGAAGAGAATTGGGTAAAATCCTGTTGTGATATTTTTCCAATTAAGAACCCCACAAAGGAAAGACTATTTTTTTATAATCATAAGCATATTGCCCCTAAACAATGCGCTGGGAGCATATCTGTCAAGCTTAAACTTCCTGCGGAATATAGCTCAACGGAAATCACACAAAATGATATCGGTAAAACCATTGAAATTGCAGGAAATCAAAAAATAAAACTCATCGAGTTCATTGATAACAAAGTTCATTTTGAGGTGCTGAATAGCGAAAAACTCAGATCGGAGATCAAATTTATAAACGTTTCACCTACCATCAAGCATATCTATATGCCAAAGTATTTGTATGATGTTTTTCGAACCAATCCTAAAATGAAGTATTCGAAATTCGAGAAAGAATATCAAAAATACCTCAATACAGAAGATGATAATTTACACGAAAACACAGTTTATGTATACACACTAGAAGGGAAACCTGATAAGTTTTATTTTTATTCACCCGTTGAAAAGACACTTTTGGAAAAAGAAATAACTTTAAACCTTAATTAATACCAAACCCAATTAAAAATGAGTTGCAATATTCAAACTTAAATGGGTCAAAACGAAGGAAAGAATCTTCCAGTGGTACTAATCTCTTTTTTTTAGACGAATTATTAAAGTAACCAAATGCAGTATATACATACCATAGAAATTAAAGTCAGTGCCGAACACCTAGATCATAACAATCATGTTAATAATGTACAGTTTGTCAATTGGGTAGAGCAGGCCGCCGCCGAACATTGGGACATCCTAAAAGTTGAAACACCTTACCAAAACGATTATTGGGTCCTGTACGACCATCATATCCAGTATAAGAAACAGGTATTTCTGGGTGATACGATCCTAGTCAAAACCTATCCTCAGGCACCCGAAGGCGTCAAACAGCCCCGAAAGGTCGAGTTTTATGTCAATGATAAGCTCATGGTAGACTCCCGTACACTATGGGTACTTTGCGATAGCGAGACCAACAAAGTCCGTAGACTAGGAGCAGATTGGTTAGCACGTTATGGTTTTTAAGGGGTAAATACGTTTTACGCCGATGACTTCGCGCTCGAGGTATTTTATTAACTTTGATCAATATCTCAATAAATGAACCTTAAAAGTCTGATAATAATTTACCGTCAAAATCTATTTTATAGGTTTTCCCACTGAAGTCAGTAAGGAGAATCCCATTACTTTCAATTTTATCTCCCCTTTCATTACCTGCATATACAAAAATATGAGAACCATCAAACTCCGATTTCTTATTACCGTCTTGGTTATCAAGAGCTCACCATGTACAATGTAGCTGTGCTGCTGTGTATAGATATTGGATACCGTGACCTTCAACTTCGAGTTGACGAAAGGTAATATCCCCCTCGTATTTTTTTAGACCATTTGCTATCCTTTTCAGTTTCTTCTATGGATATATCTTTATCAGCAGTTTCGTGATATGTCAGGATCGGAATATTTTTGAGTACGCAGATTCGAGAAGTATCACTGTCGTTCACCCAGCCACATAGCGGCAGGACAGCAGTAATCTTTTCAGGGTGATCCAATGCTGCAATATACTTCATCGCCTGTGTTGGCAGTGTACTATTATATTCACGATGAATAATGATATTCTCTACTAGCTATCTAAAGATGAACTCAAAAAGATCTTTTCGCTCTCCGCTGTTGTTTTGATAGAATTTTTCTTCTGGGCCTCCTTGAATTTTATTCGGATAGCTTTTCCCTAATCCAGTATTTTTATTTAGCTCCATTTGGTGTATAATTGACTAATACATGTCTTAAGATTCTAAATTACAAAAAATAGGGGGCGAATAGTCCCGAACTAGACGGTATTATCTTACCTGAGTTTGGTTTCTTCACCAAATGGAATATGAAAACAGATGGAGGTATAAATCAAAACTTGTGGTTGTTGCATTTAGCTTATTGTAAGTTTTATATCTGAGTAAGGAACGTCTTCAATAAGCCACAGTCGGAGCGAACTTAATATACATTTAATATTACAATACGTCTAACTAAACCGGGGTTATTTACTTTTGCATGAGTTTTAATATCGTCTATCTATCAGTCTTTAAGGAGAAAAAAATAAATAAAATTAATTTACGCCCAAGAGCTGTCTTATCGTACTATATTAATTGGCTAGCTCTTTTGTTTTATATTTTGCTACAAGATGCAAATACTAGTGAAAGCTTGTTTTAAAATGTTCTGTTTGGAATGAAATCACTAAATTACAAAAAAAGTACATAACCGATTTTTAGGGATAAATAGATCTAAATGATTAACCAATAATTCTATTTTGTGAAGACGAAATATTATCATACATGTAGCGATAGTGAGTTAATGATCTTTCTCTTAGAAAGTGATCACAACGCTTATATGGAAATATATAATCGTTACTCGAAGGGATTATACATGAAGACACTTCAAAAAGTTGGTGACAAAGACGAATCTAAGGATTTGCTTCAAGAAGTATTTACTGCTTTATGGCAAAATCGCTTTTCCTTAACCATTGATACTCCATTAGGAGGCTATCTTTATGCAACACTTCGTTACATGATTATTAAGCGTATAGCACACGAGAACGTTCGAGCGAACTACTTAAGCTCTCTTTCCCAATTGTCTTTGATAGATGATGTTCTGACCGATGGATTGGTTCGTGAAAGAGAGCTTAAACAAGTTATCGAAAAGGAGATTTCTCTACTTCCCGACAAAATGCAAAAGGTCTTTCGAATGAGTCGTGAAAGGCATCTGTCTCACAAAGAGATTGCTTTCCAGTTAGGTCTTTCCGAATCTACCGTCAAAAAGCATATCAATAATGCCCTAAAATCTTTACGGGTCAAGTTAGGCGCTTTCAGTATTTTGATCGGTTTAACATTAACGCATTTATTTTTTTAAATTCTTTTACGCCCAACGTTCAATTTGTAGTACTATACTTAAGACAGACATTAATATTCTGATAAGTATGGACGAAAAAGATAAGCAAGAACTCTTAAAGCGTTATTTGGCAGGAGAATGTACTTCTCAAGAGCGGCTACAGGTCGAACAATGGTACGAGCTGTTGAGCAAGGAAGAAGATAGCCTTGTTATAAATACTACTACAGACTTAGATCACGATATTGATGAAGTGCGGTTCCGCTTATTATCTTCTTTGCATTATAGACGAAAATGGTATACCTATGCATCTATAGCAGCCATTTTCGTAGGTGTATTTATTGCAGCTTATCTATATTTCACACAACTATCGTTTCTGACTATAGAAGATACAAAAATTATTGCCGAAACATCTCCAGATATTTTTCCGGGAGGTCAGGTAGCAGTACTTCAGTTAGAAGATGGTACTGAAATCCCTCTAGAAGGCGTTTCTAATGGAGTTATTGCTACAGGAAATAATCATACGGTTTATAAAAAAGCAGATGGACAACTTGACTATATCAGAAATCAAGAAGGAAATGTGGACAGAGATAAATCAATAACCAACACCTTGAAGACACCTCGTGGAGGGCAATACCAACTTAATCTACCCGATGGATCCAAAGTTTGGCTGAATGCGGCTTCTCAACTTACATATACTATAGATAATAACCGGTCTGATCGTGTCGTCGATCTACACGGAGAGGCTTATTTTGAAGTAGCGAAGGATCAAAGTAAGCCATTCAAAGTTCGTTCTAAAGGTCAGATTGTAGAAGTTTTAGGTACACATTTTAACGTTTCTAGTTACGATGACGACCCTAGTATAAAAACGACGTTATCCGAGGGGGCTGTTAGAGTCACGGAAACTATAAGTAATAAAACCATTCTTTTAGAACCTGGTCAACAATCCACTTTAGATCGTGATCACCGATTAACTGTCGACCGTGTCAATGTTTTAGATGCTATCGCATGGAAGAATGGTAAATTTAGTTTTAACCAATCTGACATCTATGCTGTAGTGAGGCAGCTTTCTAGGTGGTATAATGTAGAAGTTGTATTTAAAGGGAAAGCTAAGAATGTACATCTGTCCGGCGAAGTCCATCGAAATACGAATGCTTCTACTGTACTCGAAATCCTCTCTTTTTATAATTTGAACTGTAAAATTGAAAGTGTGGATGGTGTTAAACGTATTATTATCGAATAAAGTAATACTAAATATATAATCGTAAAATTATTAATCTATGAAAAGAGAAACTTAAAAAAATTATGTAGCTCAAAAAAACGTCTTCCGAGTAGGATCAGAAGACGTGAATGTAAGAGCGCTACCCAAAAAAGTCTATTAATTAAATACCAACTCAAACACACAAAGTTAATGAAATTAATATTTCGTACAACAGCCGTTCGGTCAAGATGGTTGTTTTTTGACAAACCTACTTACAGAAAAATTATTATGAGGTTTCAGGTAATTGCTAGTTTTCTTTTACTGATGTTTATGCAAGTCCGGGCCGATATTTTGGCTCAGAGTGTCTCCGTCAAAGTAAGTAACACACCTTTAGAAAAAGTTTTTAAACTCATAGAAAGACAAACCGGATATGTGTTTCTCTATGACGATGTCGATTTGAAAAAGACAAAAATCAGTTTATCTATTCAGGATGCAACTATAGAAAAAGTATTGGAAGCCTGCCTACAAAATCTTCCAGTGAGCTATAAAATTGTTGATAAAAATATACTTTTTAAAACACAAGTAAGACCTATTAGGGGGCAGCCAGCAGCAGATCGGCTGCAACAGCAGGTAACTGGTGTTATCAAAGATAGTACGGGATATTACCTTTCAGGGGTTGAGATAAAGGTACGAGGAACCGGCAAAGTGACGGTTAGTGATGTATCCGGTAGATTTAAGATTGAAGCTGCCGCTGGGCAATATTTAGAATTCAGTTTGTTAGGTTACAAAAAGCAGGATATTGTTGTAGGAGATAAGCTCGATATGGACGTGGTATTACAAACCGTTACTGCAGATCTAGAAGAAGTCATAGTTGTAGGGTATGGTACACAAAAGAAAATCAACCTCACCGGTGCGGTTTCTCAAATTAGTGGTGAGCGTCTAGAAAATAGAGCAGTTACCAATATTGGTCAAGCCCTGCAAGGGACAGTTTCTAATTTAAACATCAATAGTACAAACGGAGGCGCACCAGGTGCCGTGTCCAGTTTTAACGTTCGCGGTTATACGGGCTTTTCATCCAATGGGTCTGCTATTTCTCAGTCTCCGCTTTTCGTGGTAGATGGTATTCCTGGTGTCGACATTAACACGATTAACATTAATGATGTCGAGAGTATCAGCGTGTTAAAAGATGCGGCATCCGCTGCCATTTATGGTTCCAGTGCCCCCTATGGTGTTATCATCGTTACAACAAAACAAGGCAAAATTGGCAATAAACCAACCATAACCTATAATAACAACTTCTTGATGTCTGAACCTATTAATTTGCCAAAATATATGCGTTCTATAGACTTTGCTAACCTTTACAACGAAGCAGCCGATAATGTTGGAGCTAGTCGGCCTTTTAGCGACGACGCATTAAAGCGTATTCAAGATTATCTTGATGGTAAGATTACTACCGAAACTATTGTGAATCCTGCTCCTGCTACAGACGCTTATTTTGAATGGGGTAATGCTAACGCCAATAATGATTGGTTTGATATACTATATCGTGACTATCAGTTCAGCCACCAGCATAATGTCGGTGTTTCAGGCGGTTCGAACTCCACAAAATACTATGTTGGTCTAGGCTATAACAAACAGAATGGGATGTACGATTTTACAAAAGACTCCTACGATCGCTATAATATCCGCGCCAATCTTTCCACTGCTGTTACTTCGTGGATGAATTTCAATTTTAGAAGTGCCCTTTCTCGCGGAGTTTCCGATTCTCCTACGGCCGAGGGAAATTGGATGCAGGTTCTGGCTGCTCGAAATTGGCCGACAGAACCTTTGTATACGCCCAATGGAAGTTTTGCCTCTGAAAACAGAATGGCTGGGTTTGTAAACGGCGGTCGTACAAATACAGTTTCAGATAAGGCTACGCTTACCGGTGAGATCGAAGTTAACCCCTTCCCCGGATGGAATATAACGGCTAATTATACTTTTGATGGTGCATATATAGATATGGAAAAGCATACTAAAACCGTATACGTTCAGCGTCCGAGTGGTGCAAATCAAGCATTATATGCTCCAAATGCATTCCAGCGACAGAGCAATAAAAATCAACATTATACCGTCAATCTTTTTAGTTCATACACAAAAGAATGGAATGGGCATTCATTTAGAGGATTATTAGGCTTTACACAAGAGCTTTTCGATAATACCGGTGTAAATGGGCTTAATTACTATTTATATTCTAATGATAAGCCTTCCCTTTCGTTAACATATGGTGCCTCACCAACGTTAACCGACAATGCCTCTCAACTCGCTATCCGTGGAGGTTTTGGACGAATTAATTACAACTACCAAGGTAAGTACTTAGTTGAGTTTAATGGGAGGTACGATGGTACTTCAAGGTTTTTATCAGATAAAAGATTTAAATTTTACCCTGGTATTTCTGGAGCGTGGGTAGCTTCTCATGAAAAGTTTTGGAAGCCTGTTCAGCCGTACGTAAATAGTTTTAAATTCCGTGCTTCGTATGGGCAGCTAGGAGATCAGGCATTTACCAGTAGTTATTATCCTTTTTACCCTTCCCTCGTCACAGTAAGCCCTACATCCAGTAACTTTTTGTTTTCTGGAGGTAGAGAGGCTTATATTGGCCAACCTCCTTTGGTAGATGCTGCTCTGACATGGGTGACTGTTAAGACTCTTGATATTGGTGTAGACATGGCAATCTTTAACAATAGGCTAAACTTTACTTTTGATTGGTATAAACGAGTGGCCGATGATTTTGTTGGTCCTGCCGAGGCTTTTCCTGCATTTTTAGGGACAGCAGCACCAGAAGTCAATAATACGGGAATGGTGACTTATGGAGTAGATTTTACCGTAGGTTGGAAAGACAAGATCAATGATTTTAAATATGGCGTAGATCTCGTACTAAGTGATTATCAAAGCAAAGTTCGTAGATACCCTAATCCTACGGGTTTGAATACCACCTGGTATAAAGGACGGAAATTTGGAGATGTTTGGGGCTATCAGACTGTAGGTTTTTTTAAAAACGATGAAGAAATCCTTGAGTCCCCGAAACAAGATCTTATCTACAGCAGGTGGTCAGTCGGCGATATACGTTATGCCGATTTAGATGGAGATGGTATAATTTCTTGGGGCAATAACACCTTAGAGAATCCAGGAGACCGGAACGTCATCGCTAATACTACACCACGGTATTCGTTTGGCGTTAATCTGAGCGCACAGTACAAAAATTTTGATTTTGCAGCTTTATTGCAAGGAGTAGGAAAGCGAGACGCCATCTTTTCTAATGCTAATGTATGGGATGGGGCATATTTTTGGGGTATTACTGGAGATATGTATACAGGTATGCTCACGACCGAACAGTATGATCGTTGGACCCCCGAAACACCGAATGGTTATTATCCCAAGTTTTACTTGGGTGGTGAAATGCAGAAAAATTCGCAGCCACAAACTCGTTATGTTCAGGATGCTGCCTATTTAAGGGTCAAAAATATACAATTGGGCTATACGATGCCTGCAAATGTTTTAAAGACTATTGATAGCCAAAAGCTGCGGTTTTTCTTTAATATAGAGAATATGATCACTTTTACAAAGCTCCTTAAAACGATGGATCCAGAGTTTTCTACAACAGATGGTCGTGTGTATCCATTCCAGCGCGTTTGGTCCTGTGGTATGAATATTACTTTTTAAAATTACCTTTTATTCTCATTTAAGATATGAAACGATATATATTTATTTGGCTAAGCTTTTTGACATTGCTGAGTTCATGTAAAGACAACTTTTTAGAACGGTCACCGATTATTAACATCAGTGATAGTGATTATTGGACTACTGTTAATGATTTGCGTTTGTACGTCAATAATTTTTACAATGACGATGCTCTTTTACCCTCTCGACGAGCTTGGGGGAGTGGTCCTTTTACAATTGACGCTGGCGAAGGCAGCGACACAAACGTGCCTACTAATTATAATAGAAGAATGAACGGTGAAGGTACTTTGCCTTCCTCTGGTGGTGGTTGGTCAGCGTCCGATTGGACACCTTTACGAAATATAAACTATTTTTTAGATAATTATAATAAAGTGCAAGCACCTTTTAAAGAAGTACAGGCCTATGTAGGCGAGGCTTTGTTTTTTCGCGCCTTATTCTATTATGACAAACTTCGCAAGTTCGGTGATTTACCTTGGGCTTCGACGCTAGTTGGCACTGATTCCGAGTCATTATTTTCTGGACGGCTACCCCGTAATCAGGTCGTTGACTCTATACTATTAGATTTGGATAATTCTATTAGTTATCTCTCGGCACGAGCAGGTGGGGCATGGAGTGGCAGAGTCACTAAAGAAGTTGCTTTGGCGCTTAAATCCCGTGTTGCCTTGTATGAAGGTACCTGGGAAAAGTACCACAGTCTGAAAAACACACGATTTAAAGTAGTCGGTGAAGACGGTAGTAAGTTTTTAAATATTGCAGCAGATGCTTCTGGACAATTGATAGCAATGTCTGAGCGATCAGGATATCCTGGTTTAGATAATGTAGGTATTGAAAATGGGTATTGGTTACTTTTCAATCAGAAAGATTACTCTTCAAGTAAAGAGGCGTTATTTTGGCGTAAGTATTCTGCTTCAGAGAGGATTACCCATACATGGACTCGCTATTCAATTAATGGAGGAGGTATGGGGTTGTCCAAAGATATGGTCGATTCTTACTTATGTTTGGATGGTCTACCAATAAGCTTGAGTACGCAATATGTTGGCGACCGTACATTAAAAGATCTGGTTAAAAACAGAGACCCCAGATTGGCACAAACTATACATGTTGACGATCAGCAGCATGTCAAATGGTACGCTACTAAAGAATATTTTACTACTCCCGCTTTCGAAATTAATGGAGCTAATAATACGTCTACCGGCTATCAGATTTATAAAGGGCATACAGGTGATTTTGAAGAGTACAGTGTTTCTCAAAGTACACAAGGGTACGTTCATTTCCGTTATGCCGAAGTTCTATTGATTTATGCCGAGGCCAAGGCCGAGTTGGGCACAATTACCCAGATTGATATCGATAAAACAATCAATGCACTGCGTATCCGTGCTGGTATGACCGTAGGATTATTACAGTTAGGTAATATTCCTGTTGACCCCAACTGGGAATTTCCTCTTTTATCGCCTATATTAAATGAAGTGCGCCGTGAACGTAAGATTGAGTTAGCTGCAGAATGGTATCGTGTTGATGATATTTTCCGTTGGGCTGCAGCAGATACTAAAATTTTCGGTCAGCGTCCTTTAGGTGCTTATAAAAAACAATGGGAAAACTATCCAGGGGCGACAGCTCAATTCATTAAGTCTTTAGCTGCTCTTCCTGTAAATGCCGATGGCTATATAGATCCATTTAAAATATATGGCATCATGGATAAAGGCTATCAATTTAAGCTAGATCGCGATTATTTATTACCTATTCCTACCAATGAGATCACGCTTAATCCAATGTTGAAACAAAACCCGGGATGGTAATTTTAGAATTGAATATTAGAGCAATTAAATAAACGATTATTATGAATACATCAAATAAAATATTAGTTATCAGCAAATTTATAGTATTAGTATTTCTTCTTTCGTCCTCATGTGCTGAGGGAGTACTCTCTGAAAGTCCAGCTTTGGAAAAATCGATCGGTGCGGATTTCCCGATAGCAATTACCAACCAAGGTGCAGGGCGTATACAGGTTTTTGATTCCGGATCCACAAATTGGAATACCAGTGCCGCGCTTCTGTGGTCATGGTATCCTAACTCTACAAATGGCTTTGCTGCTTCTACACCAGGTTGGGGTGCTCCATCTGATGTTAAGCTGAGAAACAACAGTTTTTTTGGCGGTCAGGTAATGGCTGTAGCCGATTCTCGAGGATTTTGCGCTCTAATTCCTTATCCTGCAGGAGATACAAAGTATTGGTCTGCCAATGTAGGGCTACCCGGTGCAGGGCTTCACAATCTTCATGCTATCGAGCTACTGCCCAATGGTAATACCGCCGTAGCAGCATCTAATGGTAGTTATGTACGTATCTATACTTCTTCTCAAGGCATCAGTTCATCCAGTTATGTAAGCTTTACCTTGAGTGATGCCCACGGTCTACTTTGGGACCCCGCCAACAATGTACTTTGGGTTTTGGGCGGTTCTGTTCTTACCGCATTAGAAATTACTGGTACTGCCGCGGCTCCCATAATAACAGAAAAGATGGCTTTTCGTGTTTCTTTACCATCAGCTGGAGGGCATGACCTTTATGCTTATTACGGAAATAATGACATTTTATGGGTCACCACTCATTATGGAGTATATCAATTTGACAAAGTCAGTAAGACATTTACAGCTGTAAGTGGTGCGGCATTTGGTACGGCTGTAAAGTCGATTGGGAATCAGCCATCGGGACACATTGTACAGGCCCGACCATCGACCTGTACTGACGGATGGAATACTAATACGGTTCAGTACTATAATCCAAGCCTTTCACGTACTATTACAGGAGCTTGCTTTTATAAAGCGCGTGTTTGGTGGCAGGAATATCAATAATTATTAAAAACAGGAAAATGAAATATCTTTTGATTAAAAAAATCTTACTTCTTTCTTTACTTTATATTTATAGCAGCTCCGTAGCTCAGGATCTACCTTCTGCTACGAACGCAGCTCCTTCGCTAAGTGAGGAAGGGAGCTATACTTGGATACTTTTGCCAGACCCCCAAACTTATTCCAAGTTTGGTCGCAACCAATCTATTTTTGTTAATATGATCGACTGGATAAACGATCAGAATGACAATCTAAACATTCAAATGGTTCTTTGTACAGGAGACCTTGTTGAACAAAATAATATTGTTATTCCTGACAGTATTAATGGAGATCAATCCAGTCACGCGCAATGGCAGTTTATTTCCAGTGCATTTTATAAACTAAATAATAAAGTACCTTATATTTTATGTACTGGAAATCATGATTATGGTACTAAAAGTGCTGAAAATCGTTATTCTCAATTTAATAGCTACTTTCCTCCTCAAATTAACCCTTTAAATGATAAAATAATATTAGAAACATTTCCCAACGCGGAAGGGGCTAATACATTAGAAAATGCAGCTTATGTGTGGGATGATCCTAGCGGTCGTTCTTTTCTGATCTTCTCATTGGAATTTGCACCCCGTATGGAAGTAATTAAATGGGCCGATAGTTTAGCAAAAGTGCCTCAGTATAAAGAGCATTTAGGCGTATTGCTCACACACAGCTATCTGAATTCTGATGGTAGACGAACCCATCAGGAAAATTATCCACTTAAGAATGCACACTATGGTAAAGTTATTTGGGATAAATTTGTATCACAGAGTCCCCAGGTGCAGTTTGTTTTCGCCGGCCATATTGCCAACAGCGATACCCATCGTGATCAGGTGGGCTATCGGCAGGATAAAAATGCACACGGTAAACCCGTTCATCAAATGCTTTTCAATGCTCAGCGAGAAGGAGGAGGTTGGCATGGCAATGGAGGCGATGGCTGGCTGCGAATTTTAGAGTTTATACCTCAACAGCGCAAAGTAAAAGTTAAAACTTTTTCACCTTACTTTTTCATATCACCTGGTATGAGATCAAATGCATGGCGAACTGCAGAGTATGATGAGTACGAGATGATTTATTAGTAGATAGAGAGGCTGCCTACAAAGATGGGCAGCCTCTTTTTAAAGACTATGGAAAACAGATTGTCGTACACTGCGGTGCCAATTGCAGATCGCATACTGTATACATTGTTTTCAGAGAAAGGTCTGCGATGAATTATGCAGTTAGCTAGTGCTTTATAAAGCTTATCAACACCCTATCCAACTAGCCTTTGATGCATTGATAAAACAAGGAGCAGCCCCACTAAAGATTGCTGTAACCAGTTATTGTTTTGGAGGTACTGGCGCGCTTGAAGCCAGCAGGACTTCCTTCCTAAGGTGTAGTCAGTATCCATGGCGGGTTGGCCCGTGCATCAGACCGATCAGTTTCGCCGATCAAAATTAAAGTCCTGGTCGAGCACCCAGCAGAATACAAGTCCATCAGCAAAAAAGACTACGATAATTTTATTGTCGAGATAAATACCGCAAAAGCAGATTGGCAGATCATCACCTATGCCAATTGTGGGCATATCTTTACCAAGCCTGAGTCGGCCGATTACAATTCCCTGATGGGCCAAAGAGCTTGGAAACACACGCTTCTTTTTTTAGGGGAATTATATAAAAGTAGCGAAATGCAGTATTTAGCCATTAAACTATTTAACATAGACCATGACGGATATCCAAGACTGACTCCATGTCAATTTTCCACACAGTGTGTGGGAAATGTTATCATCTGTTGATGTTGTATAGATTCAACAACTTGTCTGCCCGCTAGCCAATACAATTTTATTTAAAAACTTGAGAAGGATTTGTGGTACACATGTTTGAAAATACAATCGCAAATTATCAAAAATCGTAGAATTTGGTAAATTATATTAATATCGTTGATTTCCTATACGATTGATTATAGAATCTTTGCTTTATTAAAAGGTATTTTTATATTTATTCACTAATTAAACTTTACAACCTTGAAAATCATGAGGTGTTAAAGAGTATTATGAACAATCCGGCAAGAGATATTGTAGACTAATTATTGAATCGAAGAATCATTATGTATTTAGAAATTGACGAAGAGAGTTTTAAGGAAGTATTCAACAAATACTATGATAGAATTTATTCAGGATTTTATAAAAAAACACAATCGTATGAAGTAGCTCAGGATTTAAGTCAGCAAACCTTTATTAAGTTTTGGAAATACCGTGATACTTATACTGTAGATTTAACGATCGAAATTCAGTTATTTAGGAAGGGTAAGTTGGTTTTTATTGATTGGTTGAGAAAAGAAGCAAAAGAAAGGCAATTGATTGATAATTTAAAACGAAACGATACAATCCCTATGAATGACCTCTCATTGGATATGAGGGATTCCTTAAATCACGCTATAAGTCAATTATCGGCCGTTAGAAGAGAAGTATTTAAATTGGCTTATATTGAAGGATATTCACATAAGGAAATTGCTGAAAAAATGAATATTTCTGTTAGAACAGTAGAAACTCATATCTATAAATCCGTTCAACAATTAAGGAAAGTCCTCGCCTTAATTTACATTCTTCTTCATATCTGAAAAATAAATCTTTTTTCGAGTACGTAATTATGCTTTATCAAACGTATATAAGTGTAAAGTGACTCAAATTATAAACTGTGAAAAAAGATTTATTAAAAAAATTCATGTCTAATCAATGTCCTTATGGGGAGTGTGAGTCTATAGCGCGCTTTCTAGAAGAGAATGAATATGAGCTAGATAAAATTGATATTTTTGAAGATCTTCAAAAATCAGAATTGATTTCCATTTCACAAAAGGAAAAGAATAGAGTCTTTAAATTGATTGAGCCTAAACGCAATAAATTCGTTGTTTTTAAAAGAGTATTGGCGGCGGCTTCAGTATTATTATTTATTGCTTTTTCATTTTATTTTTTTAGAGAAAATGAAAAAAATAAAGAGACTGTAGCCCAAGTTTGGATAAGTATTGTAAATACTAAGGGAATCAATCAATGCTATGTCTTACCGGATAGCAGTCGAGTAAACCTCAATCCAGGCTCCCACATATCTTATCGTGCTGATTTTGCTAAAAATCGGGAAGTAATTCAAAAAGAAGGCGACGTTACTTATAGTGTTTTTCCAAATGAAAAAAGTCCATTTCGAGTAGTCAACCAAGGGGTTCAAACTAGAGCTATTGGTACAATGTTTAGAATATCAGCTTATGACGAAGATCATTTGATGGTTAAGTTATTGGAAGGGAAGATCGTGGTAGAGGATTATAATGAAAAATATCCGGAGAAAGTAATTTTAAAGGAACCAGCTACGCTGCTTATCAATATTGCAAATTTTAGTCATAAACTAGTTCGTGACAGGGGTATTTCTACAAAGCAAACACGGTTCAGGAAAGGAGCTGAAATTCTACCACCTAATAGTTCAATCGCTTGGTCAAACCGGCTTGTAGAATTTAAAGGCGTTTCGAATGCTGATCTTTTCAGTATTATGGAGCATTTATTCGCTGTACATATTGCAGTAGAGAATCCGGAAATTGAAAGGGGCAATTTTACTGGTAAATTATATCAAGATGATAATTTAGAGGATTTGTTAGAGATATTCTGTCAGATAAATGGATGTAGATATACCATTCAAGACAACATAATAAAAATTAAATAATTTTTAACTAACCATCATTATAAACAAATTTTACTGATATGAGAAGTAAAGTAATTTACCCAATGCTAATTTATGGGCTATTCTCACTTTTTCAAGAAGCTCATTCACAGAACAACATTCGTGCTACTGGAAAAGTAATGTCAACAGAAGGTGAGGCAATCTCCAGTGTAACAATCGAAGTCCAAAATGTGGCTACCAAGAAAAAGGAAATCTTTCATTCAAATGAAGAAGGGGTTTTTAATTTAAGTAATTTAGCCGTGAATGGAGTATACAATATTTATACGCATCATATTGGCTTTCAGGTTGATTCTATCGTTAATTTTACCCCCAAAATCAATCAGACCAATAGTATCCTAATTCGCTTGCGTCCGGATAATACAAGTCTTGACGAGGTTGTTGTCATCGGTTATGGTACTATTCAGAAGAAAGATTTGACGGGCGCAATTTCGACTTTGGATGGAAAAGATATTGCTTCTAGAAAGACGACACAATTATCTCAGGCTCTACAAGGTGCAATTCCGGGGGTAATGGCAACAAGAAATAATAGTGCTCCAGGTGCGGCGGCCACTATAAGAGTTCGAGGCATTACTACAATAACTGACGGTGGATTAAATCCACTGATTATTTTAGATGGAGTCCCTATAAGCGGTTTAGATCAGGTCAACCCGAATGATGTAGAAAATGTAACAGTGTTAAAAGATGCTGCTTCAGCTTCAATTTACGGTTCACGAGCTGCTGCAGGGGTTATTTTAATTACATCAAAAAGAGGAAAAGAAGGAGTCCTATCATTAGATTATAACACTGATCTCGGATTTGAAACACCGACCCAACTTCCTGAATATGTAGGAGCACAAAGATATCTTCAATTGGTTAATGAGCTACGTTGGAACGACAATAACAATAATCAAAATGAGTATCCTATTTATGCGAAGGATCTAGTTGAAAATTACAATAACTTAAATTTAGAAAATCCGAATCTTTATCCGATTACAGACTGGCAAAGCATTCTATTAAAAAAGCGAGCAAGCCGCCAATCGCATCAGTTGTCTGTGGCCGGATCAGGTAAAAACCTAAGAACACGATTCTCCTTGGGTTATGATGATACAGATGCATTATATGTGCACAGGAACTATGAAAGACTTACCTCGAGACTTAATAATAATATAGACGTTACCGATTATCTGTCAGCGGTAGTTGATTTGAGTTTCAAACGGACAACGGACAATCGACCTTCAATAGATCCAATGTATAGAATGGGGATAACAGCCCCAATATACGCAGGAATGTGGGATGATGGCCGAGTGGCCGCGGGTAAAGATGGAGATAATATTTATGGCATGTTGACCGAAGGCGGTCAAACTAAGTATCAGTATACACAGTTTGGGGGAAAAGTAGGGTTGGATCTTAAGCCGCTGGATGGCTTAACTTTAACAGGTGTTATAGCACCTATGTTTAACTTTGATCGGACAAAGGCATTTCGAAAGAAAGTACCTTATACTGCTTGGAATAATCCCGAACAAAGACTTGGCTATATAAACGGTTACGAAACCACTAAGCTTACAGAGAGCAGAGTTGAGAGTTATCAATACACCACACAATTTTTGGCGAATTACACGAAAGGGTTTGGTAAGCATAATTTGAATTTACTTGGCGGGTATGAGTTTTTTTATTATTACAATGAGGACTTATCAGCATCCCGAGATCAATACCTGCTTAGTAGTTACCCTTATTTAGATTTAGGACCATTAGAATTTCGCGACAACTCAGGATCAGCATATGAAAATGCTTATCGCTCCTATTTCGGACGAGCGATGTACAACTTTGCAAATAAGTATTTTATTCAAGCTAATATCCGTTACGATGGATCATCTCGGTTTGCTAAAGAATACCGTTGGGGGATGTTTCCATCGGTATCAGCGGGATGGTCGATATCAGAAGAAAATTTCATGAAGGATATATCGTGGCTAGATTTCTTAAAAGTTCGTGCTTCCTATGGTACATTAGGCAATGAACGTATCGGTAACTATCCTTACCAATCCTTAATTGAATTTTCTAACGGAGCGCTATTTTATAACGGGAATACCGCTGTTTCTGCTCAATCCGCCTCGCAATGGCAGTATGCTATTCGAGACATCACGTGGGAGAAAACGGAGTCTTACGATCTGGGGCTAGATTTTACGGGATTAAGCAATCGGTTTAATGCGACATTCGATGTGTATAAAAAGATAACTAGCGATATGTTGTTGGCTTTACAGATACCAAGCTTTATTGGTTTTAATAATCCAAATCAAAATACGGGAAAAATGAATACCAAAGGATGGGAATTGGCATTGGGCTGGAAGGATAAAGTCAATAAGTTAAAATATGCAGTTTCCTTTAATATTTCCAATTTTAAATCGGTAATGGGTGATTTGGGAGGAACTGAATTTCTAGGGGATCAAGTGAAAAAGGAGGGAAGTGAGTTCAATGAATGGTACGGTTATCTTTCAGATGGATTATTTCAAAATACGGATGAGGTTACCAATTCACCTGTTTTAAATGCTAACGTTAAGCCCGGAGATATAAAATACAAAGATATTTCAGGACCAGACGGTGTTCCAGACGGTAAGATTTCCCCTGAATATGATAGAGTCTTTTTAGGAGGCTCTTTACCACAATATTTGTATGGCGGTCAGATAAGCTTAGGTTACGGTGGTCTAGCTTTAAATGTTGTTGTGCAAGGTGTCGGAAAACAGAAGACACGCCAAACAATAGACATGATCCAGCCTTACCAACAAAATTGGGGGAATTTTCTTTCGATACTCGATGGCAATACCTGGAGTAGATACAATTCAGATGAAGAAAATGAGAATGCAAAATACCCACGTTATTCCAATACCTCTGCATCGAATAACTACGCCATGTCCGATTTTTGGATGATCAATGGCAAGTATTTTCGTCTCAAGTCGGTTAATCTTTCTTATCAGATTCCAGAGGTATTTCTCGCAAAATATGCTATAAAGGGATTAGGATTATCATTTACTGCAAATGATATTTTAACTGTCAATAAATTTCCGAAGGGCTGGGATCCCGAAATGACCTCATTTACTTATCCTATTACAGCTTCGTATCTATTTGGAATTAATGTCAAATTTTAATTTAATGATCATGAAAAGTAAATTTTTATACCTATGGTTATCTCTGTTTCTGTTTTCATGTCAGAAACTAGATTTAAATCCATTATCTCAAGGATCCAGCGAAACATGGAATTCTGATGCGGACGAAATTGTTATGTCATTAAATGATTTATATCGCGAAGCTCTTTGGAAGAAGGATGCCGATGAGTGGACTGATGATTGGATCAATCGGGATGGTTTAACTGATATTACAAATGCTACCATAAACGGGCAGACTAATTTTGTCATTACAAATTGGAATGATACTTATAAGGCTATTGCTCGCGCAAATATAGTTTTAGAGAGTATGGAAAGAGCGGGAGGCAAGATGACTGAAAATCAGCTCAACATGTATAGAGCTGAAGCGAGATTTGTTCGCGCGTGTATGTATTCTTATTTATTGAGCCATTTTAGAAATGTTGTATATACAGACAAGACACTTACCATAGAAGAAGCGTTGCAAAAGGGGCAAATCAGTCCAGATGAATTGTTAGTTAAGATTTACGAAGATTTTGATTTTGCCATTAGTAATTTGAGAGAATCTTTTAGTTCCAATGAATTAAAAAGAGCAACCAAAGGAGCGGCCATGGCTATGAAAGCCCGAATAGCGCTTTATATGGGCGATCATAGTACTGCTAAGACCGCTGCTAAAGCTTGTATGGATTTAGGATTGTACAAATTGCATACTGATTTTGGAAGTTTGTTTTTATCTAGAACGAAGCAATCTTCAGAATCTATATTCTTATTGCCGCGATCAATTGCTCTAGGTGTTACAGTAAGTGGTAGACAATCTTATGTGTCCAGAAATGCTGGCGGTTGGGCCCAGTTTGACCCTTCTTGGGATTTATTATTCTCTTTTTTAGGATCAGATGGACTTCCTGTAGACCAGTCTCCATTGTTTGACCCAAAGAATCCATTTGTCAATAGGGATCCGCGCTGTGCAGAGACAATTGTACCTTTCGGTTCTGCTCATCTAGATTATATTTTTGACCCACATCCATTATCTCTAAAGACTAGAAAAGTGTCAACAGGTTTGGATGTGACTAATAATGATAATAGAGCTGTTGCGACTTACGCGTCATTCAATGGATTAGTCTGGAAAAAGGGAGTTGATTCAGATTGGTTGTTGAACTCTTGGCGAGTCGAACCAGATAATATTATCATTCGTTTTGCAGACGTATTACTGATTTATGCAGAAGCAAAAATTGAACTTAATGAAATTGATGATTCCGTTCTGGACGCTATAAATGAGGTTAGGGCGAGAGCTTATAAGGTTGATAAATCGTCTACGGGTTATCCAAGGGTTACCACCACAGTTCAATCTGAGCTTCGAAAAGCACTTCGCATCGAAAGAAGAATGGAATTTGCATTCGAAGGCCTACGTTATATGGATATAATTAGATGGAAAATAGCAGAAAAAGTATTGAATAAACCCAATTACGGATTGTTAGATCCAGTGGATTTAGTTGCAAAGGTAGTTAATACGGGCAAGTGGTTCATCCCAGCAGCCCCAACTATCGATGCCGATGGCGTAGCTGATATAACACCCTTTTATACACAGGGGCTTGTTAAGCAGATTGCATTAAGAAAATTTGACGCCAAAAAGCAATATCTGTGGCCGATTCCATCTACAGAGGTTTTAACAAGTGGGCTTCAGCAAAATCCAAACTATTAATAATTAAGGGGTAACGTGTCAAAATTATCTTGAGTTAAATGATTAAAACAGGATTTGTCTATTTGATTTTGAGTTTGAATAGTTTGTTGCTATTTTCTCAGTCTTGGGATTCATTAAAGAAAGAAAAAGATCCCATATTTTCTTTCACTGTAAATGATACCCTTAGCTTTCCGATTTACATTGTAGAAAATGTATCTGATAAGGGAAGGTACTACGCAGCAAAATTGCAGACCAATGTATGTAATGATCAAATTTGTCTACCTATTGAGGTCAATTTGTTTTGGGATCTCTTAGGGAATTTTCATCATTTTAGTAGAGAGTCAGGTTTCAACTTTACCAAGTTTGATCATCAATATTTTGATGAGTCTGATTATGATAAGCTGAATCAGATTCTACTGGATAGTTTATCTCCACTACGAGACTATGCTGTCGAAGATTTACTTGATAAGAGTGAGAAAAAGTTTTCCGTTCAGATCGATGCGGTTACGAGACCTACTTCCAAGCTTTTTTCTACTGTAACAGTACCTGGTGCCCTTTATACGGTTTACACGCTTTGGCATATTGTTAATGGCCCGATAAAACTTAAGTTGAATGATTACACGAACAAAGAATACACTAGTAGAAAGTGGCAGCATTATTTTGCCACCTCTCAATTGCCCATATATCAGGAGTATTTTTTAAAAAATATCACCATTCAAGATTTAGAATATCTTAAGGGAGATGTAATTAATTTGCTTTTTGCCGAGGATGATTTCATTCCTCATTACGTCATTGATATACTAGCGCCAAGTACATTTAATACTCCAAAAGAATATAATATCATATTAAGACGGTTGGAACAATTGAAAGGACATGTCGTAACAGAAATATTGAATTCAATCACCGCACTTGATAGTGAATCTAAAGAGTTAATTACAAAATACAAAGATGGTTCAAAGGCGTCTCCAAAGCAGAAAGAAATAATAAAAAGAATTTTAAATCATGAAGTATCCAAATAATGATTTTACGAAGTCATTACAACCTTCAATGCATTAGAAATATCATTTATACTAGAGTGGGAGATAGTGTATATAGTAGTCGAATGCAATCGTGTCTAATAACAGTTAATAATCAAATCTTAAAAATATGAAAAATAACAGAAGAGACTTTTTAAAGGCGATCGGTATTGGATCAGGAGCACTATTGGCCGATCCAGTTATTGCTAAAACTTTGTCGAAAAAGGATATTGAAGCAATTCAATTAAAAGGACCAGAATCCGTTTTTGCTATCAGAGAGATGGAGACAGACTATGTTGTAGTCGGAGGGGGGATGGCTGGTTATTGTAATGCTTTAGCAGCTGCTAGAAATGGACTGAAAGTCGTGTTTATACAGAATAGGTCCCGGTTAGGCGGCAATGCGAGTTCCGAAATCCGGATGCATATTTGTGGAGCTACCCAGCTCGGACAAGTGTGGCGCGAGACAGGATTACTTGAGGAAGTGATGCTTACCGAGTCTTATACCAATCCACAAAGATGTTGGGAAATGTTAGACTATGTTATGTATGATAAGATCGTGTCAAACCCCAATATCACTTTGCTTTTTGATACGATGTTATATGATGCGACTACAAAGGGAAGCAAAATTACCGAAATACAAGCTTATTGTTCTCAAACAGAAGAAATATACAATGTGAGAGCTAAATATTTTGCAGATTGTACAGGTGATGGGACTTTGGCAGCAGTCGCTGGTGCTGAGTTTATGCGAGGCCGAGAAGCCAAATCAGAGTTCAATGAACCTTTGGGACTTGAAACCAGAGATGATATTACGATGGGCAATAGTCTGTTATTTCAATCGCAAGAGCATGATAAGCCGATGCCTTTCATAGCGCCAAGTTGGGCTAGAAAATATAAATTTTCTGATTTCAAACACCGGAAAATTCATTCTTGGGAATACGGTTATTGGTGGATAGAATTAGGAGGATTAGAAAATATTGTACATGACGGGCAAAAAATAAGACATGATCTGATGGCTGTTGTCTTTGGTGTTTGGGATTATATTAAAAATTCAGGAAACCATCCAGAATCTGCCAATTGGGCTCTGTCATGGTTTGGGTCTATACCCGGAAAGAGAGAAAGCCGGAGGATTACAGGAGATTATATTATGACTCAAAATGATATTCTCAAGTTAGAAAATTTTGAAGACAGAGTAGCTTATGGAGGTTGGCCGTTAGACGATCATCTTCCGGCAGGAATGGATGATACTTCACTTAGTCCATTCAGGGCGATTGCACTTAAGGGACCCTATTCCATACCACTAAGAAGTCTCTATAGTAAAACGCACGAAAATTTAGTGATGGCTGGTCGAAATATATCCGTGACACACGTCGCTTTATCTACAACGCGTGTTATGGCAACTTGCGCGACGATGGGACAAGCTATCGGTACAGCAGTAGCATTATGCGTCAAAGACGGCTTGACGCCGCGGCAATTAGCCAGTAATAAGTCCAAGCTTAAAGCGTATCAACAGCTATTACTACGACAAGATCAAGCTATTCTAAATATTAAGAATGAAGACCCTTTAGATTTGGCCAGACAAGCAAAGGTTTCTGCCTCTGCTTTTATACCAGGGTTTGAGGCCCAAAAAGTTATAGATGGGTATAATCGGGATGTGCAGGATGGAGACAGTCATCAGTGGAGAGCCAATATCGCTAATCGCGAACAATATATTGAGTTGAGTTGGGGCAAATCACAAAAGATCAGAGAAGTTGAGATTACTTTTGATTCTGGATTGAACAGGCACTTACGTCTTTCAGGAGAGTATGGAACGATGAGAAACCAAAAAAGAGGGGCTCAACCTGAGATGTTGAAAGAATATGTAGTAGAACTTTATAACGGAAACTCATTGGTAAAAAAAGAAGAGATTACGAACAATATTCTGAGAAAAGTAGTTCATAGTTTTGAAGGCCTGAATGTTGATAGAGTTCGCTTGGTAGCGCAGAAGGCACATCAAGATGAAAATGCTCGAGTATTCGAAATCAGATGTTATGCCTAGAAAAGAAATAAGAACAATCAAAAGGAGTTATCATGATTGACTTAAACGGAATAAATGCACTGACATTAATATTTTCTGCGCTCCTGATTTTTGCCATTGCTTATCGGTTTTACGGCGTTTTTATTGCCAATAAGATACTAAGGCTAAATGCAAAGAATGTGACACCGGCTGTCGAATTTGCCGATGGCCAGGATTACATAAAGACAGATAGAAGAGTGCTATTTGGTCATCACTTTGCAGCTATTGCTGCCGCAGGTCCACTAGTTGGACCTGTTTTAGCAGCTCAATTTGGATATCTGCCAGGTACTTTATGGATACTGATCGGTTGTGTTTTAGGAGGAGGCGTACACGATATGGTTGTACTTTTTGCTTCGGTAAGGCATAAAGGTGAAAGCTTAGCAACTATTGCCTCTAAAGAGGTCTCAAACCCTATTGGAGCCATTGCAGGGATAGCAGTGCTTTTTATTTTGGTTTTAACCTTAGCAGGATTATCATTAGCCTGTATCTCGGCAATGCATGAGGCTCCCTGGTCTTTGTTTACTATAATTTTAACGATGCCAATAGCCATTATTATGGGATTGATAATGCGTTATAAACAAGGGTCCGTAACTTTTGCGAGTTTTCTAGGAGGAGCATTACTTATAATTGGTATTATTTCTGGACAGCACCTTATGTCCATACCTGTAATTGCAAATCTTTTTAATTGGAGTAGTAGTACGATCTCCATTGCAATAGCATTTTATGGATTTTTGGCATCCGTTCTCCCAGTCTGGTTATTACTGGTCCCGAGAGACTATCTTTCAACATATCTTAAGATTGGGACTATCCTTATGCTGGCCATTGGGATAATTTTTGTAGCCCCTACTATTCAAATGCCAGCTTTAACCGATTTTATAAATGGAGGCGGCCCAGTTATAGGCGGACCTGTATTACCATTTATCTTTATCGTTATTGCTTGCGGCGCCATTTCTGGTTTTCATGCTATCATTGCCACAGGTACAACACCTAAAATGATTGGCAACGAGCGAGAGATTCTATTTGTTGGTTATGGCGCCATGCTTGTAGAGGGGTTTGTAGCACTTATGGCTTTGATTGCAGCTTGTACCTTGATGCCAGGAGATTATTTTGCTATCAATACCCCCGTAGCTTACTATCAAGATTTCCTGACAGAATACCCAGAACTTCATACAGTAGACTTACCATATTTTATAGATAAAATAGGCTTGGATCTATATGGGCGCACAGGTGGAGCCGTTTCACTTGCTGTTGGGATGGCACATATATTTGATAAAGTACCATTCATGAATGATGTATTGGCCTACTGGTATAATTTTGCTATTATGTTTGAAGCCGTATTTATATTGACTGCCATAGATGCCGGTACACGGGTAGGACGTTTCTTTTTGCAGGAGATGTTAGGGACATTATTACCTCAATTTAAGAATAAAAATTGGTGGCCCGGTGTTATTATATGCAGTGCTGCGTTTACTTTCTCTTGGGGATATCTAGTTTATACAGGTAATGTAAGCAGTATTTGGCCTTTATTTGGAATTTCTAATCAACTTTTAGCCGCATGCGGATTGATCGTATGCACGACCATGCTTATCCGCATGAATAGGAAATTCTATGCTCTCTGTGCGGCGATTCCAGGCATATTCATGGTAATTGTCACATTTTGGGCTGGTTATATCCAAGTGATTCACATGTATCTTCCCAAAGAACAGTATCTTTTGGGTGGTTTGGCTGCCATTGCTATGTTATTAATGGCTATTGTATTTACAGGTGCATTCGTAAAATGGTTTTATTTGTTAAGATCACCTGGAACAATATTAGATGCATACGGCGATGAGGTTAAGTGTTTAGTGGATAGATAATCGTTCACTCTTAATAATTTGAAGCGAGAGATAAGGCTATGCCTAGAGTAAGGAATTCAAAGGACTTAATCATCAGCTTGATCAATCGACCTCTTTCTGAACTGTCAAGGATTCCTTGACAGTTGAGTTTTCTTCCGATTCTCCTTAATTTCTTTCAGGATCATTTTTTTTTTATTTCTAAAATACGAGACAAATTCGGCTTCCTTTGTTTTAGCAGCCACTGATAGATATCGGGATTAGTTTCGTATAGATATTGGATACCGTGACCTTCACCTTCGAGTCGATGAAAGATAATATTCCCCTCACATTTTTTTAGACCATTGACTATCCTTTCGGTTTCCTGTATGGATATATCTTTATCTGCAGTTCCGTGATATGTCAGGATCGGAATATCTTTGAGTACGCAGATTCGAGAAGTATCGCTATCATTCACCCCACCACATAGTGGCACGATAGCAGCAATCTTGTCAGAGTGATCCAATGCGGCAATATATGTCCCGTAGCCTCCCATACTTATCCCTGTCACATACACACGGCTTTTATCCACGCGGTAGTTTGAAATTACTTCATTGTAGAGCGGATCAAACCAATTTTCTGTAGACCAGTATTTGCCATCTGGGCATTGAGGAGCGATAATAATGAAGTCGAATTCCTTACCCTGATCTGCTAGATAGGGAAGACCATAGATCTTTAGTTTTTCTAGATCATTTCCCTTCTGTGAGCCACCATGTAGATAGATTACCAGAGGATAACTGGACGTGTCCGTATTATACTTTTCAGGTAGGTAGGTGAGGTGTTTATAATTGACTTTTGCTTTTTCTTGGGCAATTGATAGCGCCGAGTAAAAGCAAAATGCAATAATCGAAAGAACACGAATTGATGAACAACTCTTTGAACTGAAAATTCTGAAGAAAGATTTGATTTCCATTTTAACCAACATGTTTTATTTTGCAAAATAGCTTATTTAAATTAAAGCTCCGCGAATTTGAGGGGGTAAAAGACGAGATGGAATTGTACCTCCGCTGTCTTCAAAAATAGCCAAAAACAGGGATTCAAAAGACGGATATAAGTTGCGAATTTTGCATTTAAGATAGTTTTGGTTCAAGATTAAAAGCAAGTAAAACTATAAGCAGATACAACTAAAATTTATACGTAAATGAATTTATCTTATTTTAAAATGGCAACCCTATGTGCCACGTTAACCTTTTCGCTAGGCATGACAACTCTTGTTTCCTGCAATCCACCCAAAACATCGACCAGCGATGAAAAAACAAACACCAATACACCAAATGTAGAAAACCTGGTTTCCGATTCGTTGAAAGTAGAGAATCTCGCAATAGAACTCAAGAAATTAAAACCTCTAAGCGAAGCTGAATTTAAAGACAAGTTCACTAAAATATTCGATGGTTTTCAACTTACCGATGTACAAGCTTATGAGGATAACGAAAAAGGCTCATCGGCTTATGCAATGTATGAAAACGGTGAAAATCACATTTATCTTTCGATAGCTGATGGAGCAGGTGTAGGCGCAGAAAAGGTGAGAGAAAATATGATAAGCTATCTGGAAATAAAGAAAGATGTACAGCCAGGCGATAAAACTACCATTATAGAATACAAAGGCTGGCAGTCATTTTTTGATGAGAGTATGTTTGAAAGTGATAAGATGACGGCAATTCATTACCTGGAAGGGAATAGGTATAATGTTGTAGCTCAGGGAACAGGCGTCACACTAGCTGAGATAAAGAGCTTTTTGGATAAATTAAGCTTATAATCACAGAAAGGCGTCCAACTCTGCTACAATTCGTTTAGATTGCGTATGATGCAGATAATGAGAACCGGGCAATAAGACTAGTTTTCCCTTATCCACGCTGTTGGCTTGCTCTTGGTGCAGTGCTGTCCAGCCTTTGACAGCCGAGTTTTCATCAGCAAATAATAAAACCGGCAAATGCTTCGGGAAAGCTAGTTCTTGAGCGTCTTTAAAACTATTAGTCAATGATGCGGCTTCCCGGTGCAAAGTATTGTTTCCCGTTACTTTCATCGTAATCATGTGCTGTTGTTCAAAACGCTGTACTTCTGATTCGTCCTTAGGTTTTTCATTTCCAAAAAACGTTAGTACTGCACGTACTACACCTGCCTTGGCCAAAAAATCCAAGGGTGCCGAATTATAACCCGGCCAAGGTTGAGTTGGCACACTCGTATCAATCCCCACAAAAGCGGTTGCTTCACCCGGATATCTGTTGATGTATGCCAAGCTGTACAGTCCAGCAATGGAATGCCCCATCAGTATAAATCGGTTTAGATTTAATTGCTTCACCACCTCGTGGATCTCTTCCGCCATATTATTCAGACTGCGTTCACGATTTGTTTCACTGCTCAATCCGTACCCATAAGGTTCGATCGTGATCACAGTATATTTTTTGTCTAATTCCCTGATCAATGGTTCAAAATCCAATCTTGGGCTTGCCGTTCCAAATCCCGTGAGCAATACAATCGTGTCTGCACCGTGTCCATCGATTGTCGTATTCATTGTACCGTCAAAAACCTTTATTTTTTGACCATAATCTTCAATTTTATCCGCTTCGCTGCTCAAATTGATTTGATGAATCACAAATGTTGCGACGAGCACCATAGCGATTATCACTACCATTCCGATGATTGTCTTCAAGAATATTTTTGATATTCTCTTTATGAGCGAAGGACGGTTTTTATCCATTTTTTTATTTCGGTATGATTTTACAGAATTACAGCTTCAATACTTAATCGCGTGGGTATTTCGAATCACTTCAGTCCCACTTTTGGCAACCCTTTGTTGGCGGTTCAGGTCTTATTTAAAATAGGTTAAACTATCTTTTGCATTTTCGATGATGTTTTTCGGATATTCATCGCTCAATGATATTTTCTTCATTAGGTCAAGATATGTTTGAAAATTCGGGTTATTTCTGTCATTAATCAACCTATGCAATAAATGAAGCGTAAACTCGGTAGGCTTTCTTTCAATTGATATTAATAGCAATTCCTCATATCCTTTTTTGTAATGATTTTCCAAGAAACTTCCTAGCGGTCCAGGTCCCCCAAAGTCAATGTCTGGACTACGTTCGATAAGCAAAAGAATAGGCTCAATTGCGTCGAAACTATTTTCCAGTTCATCTAACTCCTCAGTGACCTCATAAGCTGGGTCAATAAAATTGTATTTATTTCCTGTTTCTTCAGCCTTTTTTATATAAGTTGCAAGTCGGTCGACAATGTTGCTGATTTGTTCTGTCATATTTTCTATTTTAAGTGTCTGTTTGCGCTCTGCTAAGCTGACCGCTAACATCTGTATTTGCGAAACTAATATACAAAAACCTTCGCCAATCCAGACCTGTAGGTGAAATGTGTATTATTTCTATTTATCTTCGGTCAGTGCTTTTTCATCCAATGCCGTTCATCAAGACCTGCGAGACATCGATTACGACTCCGTTTCGGTTAGAATTATCGATATTTTGTACTGTATCGGCTAGCGTATGAATCGTATGCTTTTGCAATATTGGGCATATAAGCCTCTAGAGAAGGATATCTGTGGCGGTTGTTCGCATAGTTATGTAGCTCTTGCACAAGATCTTCAATCCATAGAAATCCCTTATCGATCTGGGTGTTCATCTCCGCCTGTATCTCTCCTTTAGCAAAGTGATGGTCCTGCATATATTTTATCACCGCGGCTCGTACCATCGCTTCGTTCAGCATTGCTTCCCAACTCGTATAGGCTTGCTTTTTCATCTTATCTCCGACAATACTATAGAGTGCTTCACCACTTTTTCGAAAAGGTTCAGGATTATTTTCGAGTAGGTAATTGACGAACGGATGGTTTAGCTCATGTACCAGTATTGGAAAGTAATCATTCATTTTGAAGCATACCATCCCTACATCATCCGTTTCCCAGGCTCCCATAATAGCATAAGTAGTTTTTCCTTCTGCCGTCTGGGCTGTCGCAGCGTAGTTAGCACCACCATTTCCTAGTGCGTTTACTACGACAAATTTCTCTTCTACAACTTTACCATAAAATGAATTGAACCAGTCAAAATCAAGCTTTTTAAAGATAGGAGAGAACCTGTCCCGGGCTGATGCGTAGAGCTGCTGTTGCTTGTCAAAGAGGCTTTCAAAATCAGTATCTACATAGAATGACTTTAAGAGGCGAACAAACTCATTCGCATCTTTTTGCCCCCATCTATAACTTGGGATACTGTCCGAAAAATCTGTGATAGGATTCAGTGAACTGTCCAGGTGTATTGCCATAGCCATTGTCGCATCATAACCAATCCCTTTTGTTTTTCTAATATCTTTCACAAAGTTGATGAGTTCATGATTTTTATAAGGTCCGAAGTGATTCTGAATTTCGTCGGTATATTTTTTAAACCGTTCTAGGCTATATTCTCTGCATTCTGCCAATCGGAATACAATACTTACCAATTCTATCCGTCGGTCTACAAGAGGCCCCTGAATTCCGGCATTATGTTGTGCCTGAGTTGACAGACTGAATATGGAAAGGATCAGAATACCGGTTACTTTTAATTTATTGTTTGTTCTAAATAGCATACATGTTGTTTTGGAGCAATATCGCCGAAGTATTGAATACATCAAATAGATTATCGGTGAGGAGCCACCTTTTGTCGGTAAAGCAGGTTCAGTTGCCCCATCTGTTCTATAAACTCAGTTTATTCTCACTTGGATCAAATCTGTTATCTGAAATCGACATTTGATTGATGTCTGTTCTTGCAATTGCTTTTATATGCTCCAATTCCTCTATACAATCCGCCTCACTGAAATCGTGCAAAGGCCCGATGAAATTATTCTGCACGACGGTTATTCCGCAATATTCCAAAATCCCCTTTTGCAATTGAATCAGTCCGCTCGATTTATAGACATCTTGGTACACTTGCCACGACATATCACCAGCCGTAGTGATGATACGCCCTGTTTTTCCTGTTAGCAAACCTTCGCTTGGTTTATCCTTATGACTTCTAAAAGTAATTCCGGGCAGAAAAGCCCTATCAAAAAATCCCTTCATAATCGAAGGCATACCTAGCCACCAAATCGGATGAATCCAGACCTGATGTTCGCTCCAACGAATATCTTCTAATGCTTTCAGCAGATCGGGTTCAAGTTCCATTCTCTGCCGATAACCAAATTGTAAATTGGGATTAAAATCCAATGCCCCAATAGGGATATATCGCACTTCGGCGCCTAAATCCAGCACTGTTTTTATATACGTATCTGCAATAACCGTATTTAAGCTTGCTTGATCAGGATGCCCGTTGATAACCAATATTTTCTTCATTTTAATGTATTTATAATATCCTGAAACAATGCTATCTGTCGTTGGTAAAAGTGTTCCGACAAAGAGCAATCGAAGAAATCAAAAGCATGTACAGCAGCCTTAATTTCCAATAAATGAACCGGTACACCCAAGTCACCTAGTTTTTCAGCATACAATTTTCCTTCATCTTTTAGTGGATCAAATTCGCAGACAATGATCGTTGCCGCTGGTAATCTTTCGAAGTCCTCCTCCGAAAGTGGTACAGCATATTTTGGCGTAAATTCTATCTTATCTTGTAGATAATGCTTCCACATCCACCTTGCTGCGGTTCGTGTCTGCATAGGAGCATCCGCCAACTCACGCATAGAATCTGTCTGTAGTTGATTACTCATCGCTGGATAAAGCAGATATTGATGTTGGATATCGACCTGATTTTTATCTCTTGCCCAATGGGTTACGGAGGCGGCAATTGTCGCTCCCGCACTGCTTCCTCCTATGATTAGCTTATTCACATCTCCGCCTATCTCTTTTGCATGTCGAGATAACCACAACAGCACCTCACAACCATCTTCCATTGCGGCAGGAAAAGGATTTTCCGGAGCCAATCTGTAATCTACCGAAACAATCAGCATATTGCTCGCCAAAGCCAACCGACAAAGTATAAAATCATACTGCTCTGGCGTGCCGTATATAAATGCTCCACCATGAAAAAACAGGTATACAGGCAGATCTTCCTTTCCTTTTGGACGATACAATCTACACCTGATTGTCCTTGATGTATCACTTGATTGGACGGCTATATTCTCGACTTCTAACTGTTGCGGAATCTCCAGAGGAATCTCACTTAAGGACAGATCCTTTTCTTCTTTTCTGATACGAATCGGGTTATTGATCAATAGATTTTCATAATCTATGGCACTATACGGACTATTCAAGATAGCTTGTGCTAGTTCTTCATCTATATTTTTTATCATTTGTGACATACAGTTGCATTATTACAGAGTGACAACTACTTTCCCAACGGTTCGTCCCGTTTCTATCTGTAGATGCGCCTGAGCCATTTCGTCAAATGTGAACACTTGCGAGACGTGAGGTTTTACTATACCTCTTTCCAAAAAAGAAGCTATAATCTCCATATCTTTTTTACTCGAATATACCGCTATAAAATAACAGGCATGCAGTTGCTTTTCCTGTGCTTTTTGTTCATCCTCTTTTGTGTGTCCAGAGGGGAGGGCCACAATCGTCCCAAATGGTTTCAATACCTGTAGCGATTTTTGAAAGTTAGCACCTCCAATCGCTTCTACGACAAAATCAATATCCTGCAACACCTCTTCAAATGCTGTAGTTCGGTAATCAATACATTCATCAGCCCCCAATCCCAATACAAAATCCTTGTTTGCCGAAGATGTGGTCGCAATCACATAAGCGCCCAAATGTTTGGCAATCTGTATGGCAAAGTGACCAACACCACCCGAAGCAGCATGAATCAAAACTTTGTCTGTTGATCTCAATTTTCCATAACTATCAAAAGCCTGCCATGCTGTCAAGGCGGCCATTGTACTGGCTGCAGCTTCTATATGCGTCGTGTTCTTCGGTTTCATAGCCAAATGCTCAGCCGGAGCTGCAATGTATTCAGCGTAAGCTTTTCCATGTCCTACAAAATTCACCATACCAAATACTTCATCACCGATTATGAATTCAGTAACATCTTCTCCTGCTTCCACAATTTCTCCCGAAATATCCCATCCCAAGATTAAAGGATCAAAATGTGCCAAATCCTCTGCCAATGGTGCCTGTCGATTTCGCACTTTACAATCCACTGGATTAATACTTATGGCCTTCACTTTAACCAGTACCTCATTAGCCTTTATTACAGGCATTTCAATGTCTTTGTAAAGGAGATTTTCTATACCTCCAAACTCTTTTAAAACTATAGCTTTCATTTATACTCACTTTGGATTATGCAAAAATAGACCTATATAACGCCGGTTAACAGGTATATATCGGGTGCATTTCGGTATATTTGCATTTATGGCAAGAGAGAATATTTCAAAATCACTCGAGGTTTATTACGAAATAATAGATTGTTGCCCGCTTCGGGACCGGCAATTCAATTTTTTTGAATTCGTATACGTATTATCCGGCAATGGCGTACACGGCATCAATGGCAATCAACTTCCTTTCGAGGCAGGCGATCTTTTTCTAATCACACCCCATGATTGCCACTCCTTTGATCTGGATGGTATTTGCGAATTTATGGTTATCCGTTTCGGAGAATATTACGTGCGGGAGTACCAATGGAAAAGTATCGATCATATCGAATGCCTGCTGTACAATGCCTCGGATCTATCCGGAACTGTATTGATCAACCACGAGGATAAGAAAATGGTTAAGTCATTGATACAACACTTACAACAGACAATTAATCAAGAAACGGTATATACCGAAGATCTGGTGCGGCATTTGGTCAATGCATTGATCGTCATTGCTGCGCGAAATATAGCCATAATCAAACCCAAAAACATAAGCCAGCATGCCGAAAACCGTATCCTGCAGATATTGGATTATATCCAGGAGCATATTCGTGTTCCAGAACGTCTGTCAATTGCTGTAATAGCCGAAAGATTTGATCTATCTCCAACCTATTTGGGAAGCTATTTTCGTAAACAATGCAACGAATCCCTTCAGCAATATATCTCCTCTTACCGAATCAGACTTATTGAGCATCGCTTACGTTTTAGCGATAGGAGGGTACACGAAATAGCGGATGAGTTTGGTTTTACAGACGAAAGCCATATCAACAAGTTTTTCAAAAGACATCGGGGCATGAGCTTAAAACAATTCCGTGATTCGGTTATGAAAGTTGTCTGATCACATCACTTCCTATTCATCCAATCCTGATAAGACACAACACCCAATTCTGGTTTTGCATCACCCTCCAGCAGGGAAATGAATTCAAGATTGTTTCCATCAGGATCTTTGAAATAAATTGCTAAGGCCGGCATCCATGCGAATACCATTGGATCACTTGTGCCATTTTTCAAGAAATTGTAAGGTTCCAGTTGGTTTTTATTCAGGAAGTTGACAGCATCGTTTAGGATAAACTCCTTTGTACTGCTGAATGCAAAATGGCGCGGTTCAATTTCTTCGTCTGTCTGCCAAAGGCCCAACATATAGTCTTTGTTTTCACCAATCCAAAGAAAGATAATAGGACGGGTTTCGTCACGATGTGCAAATTTTAAACCTAAAATTTCAGTGTAGAATTTTAATGATTTTTCTAAATCCCGTACTTGTATATGTGTTTCGTAAATTCCCGTTATCATTGCTTTTTCTTTTTAAATTCAAAGCAAATTTAAGCGCAATTATTGGCTTTTCGATTCTAAATCTATTTCTTATTCATCATACTTTATTCATCATATTTTAAATATTGAAAGTGATTTGGTTGGTCACAATGGTTCTGACCCCGGAGTTTTCACGGCAATGTATTTTAACTCTACAACTAAAATCGGCAAAATAATTTTGGTTAATACAGATACTGATTTTACTGATAATGTATGGCCAGAAATTGAAGAAATATGGAAATCTTTATCTGATTACGAGAAAACAATTAGTAAATAAAATTCAGTATTAATAGGGCGTCATGGTTCATGCTAATCCTCATCGGAGGGTAGACCCTACAGAAATTAAAACAAAGCGATGCTAAGTGAAATTATAGCTAAATACGAAGGGCGGGCAAATGCTTTAATCTCTGAGAATACAAACTATAAAATTTTAGAATATGGAATCGTTCCATATAAATCATCCTATTCGTGATGACACCTTAAATTTAGATATTTGTCCTATGTATCCAACCTTTTTTAAAATATCCCTACGGCCATTATTGTTAACTATCTTTATTCTTTTTTCATATGATAGCCAGTCCCAAATAGTAAAAGATGATCTCATCGTATTCATTGGCGAAAAAATAAGTTTGGAAAGGGATACGAATGATAAAATGTTTGGAATCGATACCATTATTAACGGACAAGATACCATATTCAGCGGGTGGCAGAAGCTTGGTTATAAATATGAAGCCAAATATAAGGTACTAGATAAGATCCATGGTCACTATGATAAAGATACGATCGATTTTGTACTGTATGATCATGAGGGCAATCCCGAGGTTGCAGAGCACAATACCGTCATGCTCTTTGTATCAAAAGTTGATGGCGTTTTATATCACCAAAAGTACCAGTACTTTCCTATGTATATAACTACCGAGGGAAGGTGGGCCTCTCCATATTCAGTCCAAGATTATAATCACGCCTACAAATATAGTATTACCGTGAAGCCAGAGATCATTCCTTTCAAAGACGAAGTCTATTTTTCGGTTATACATTTACATCCCGACAAGATTGCAAAAATATATTCACCACAATACTTTGAAATTAGAGACAGAAAAGCGTATACCAGATATGGCAATTATCCCGACGATCTCCTTAAGCTAAAGTTACAGACTGTATTAAAGGCCAGAGGTATTTATCTCGAATGAGGAGTAAATGTAATTAATCCCGTTATTATTTCTTGCCCTCAAGCCTTTTTTGCGTAGCGATCAGTTTTCTCGATATATCAAAGTAGATATCTTTAGCTTGTAGGTACTGCGTAGGGTCTACCTCAAAGTAATCACAAAGTCCCACGAGCTTCTGTCCGTGTATTTTTTCTACATCAAAGTAGGAGTACAGCATGTTATACTCATCTGCTATAAAGATTACCTTTAGCGCAGTCTCGCACGACCGTCCGTCACCACTGGTAGCGATTGTTTTGCGTATCGCCCTATACCTATTCTGGTATTTCAGACCTTCTTCAGTCTTTTTGGATTCAAACAGTGCCATAGCCATGAGGTTATTTGCACTTAAGCTCACCGGGTTTATCTGTAGCACCCTCTCGCATTCAGCGATCAGCTTTTTGTAATCCTTTGATTTCGCTATTTCAGCTAATTTTCCATCCGCATTTTGGGCGGAGAGATAAGTGTTTTGAAAAGAAAAACCATAGTAGATTAACATATACTCCTCTGGAGTCAACGTCTTATCAAAAGCATTATATCGCTTCAGTAACTTCGGGTAATGAGAGTCTTTATTCTTATCCTGTATACGACGTTCTATTTCTTTATAATCTACCTTCAACATCACTTGTGCTACCAGTAGTCTCGTTGAAAATAGCGCAAGGATAGTTATAAGAAGCGTAATTCCTTTTCTATTCATTGTCATGGTTTATTTGTGTGTATTCAATAAAGCTACAAAATAACAGCTTCACCGATTGAGCCTTCATGCAGATTCCTGCATCACTATTCTTTTTTCGCGTGGATCCAAGTCCACGTGCCATTGGATTGAAATGGCGTACTGATGCTTTTTGAGTTCTCGATCAGGATTTTGGTGAAGTACGATTTATAATACCACGCAAAGAATATCGAACCCAAAGTCGGCTTTTCAATTTCGGTAAAATCCATCCCTATTTCTCTAGGAGTACCTACTTTAAAACCTTTAAACTGCCCTTGATAATAACTCTTATCATCAATAATCCGTGTGCCCGCATAGTCTATGGTATAAATAAACTCAGCACCATATACCGCTACATTATTTGGTTGGAATGCCGGCAAGATCCATACCGTAAACGTTTGGTCTTCATTTTCTTTGATATACTGATTAAATCTTAGATTGACCGTGTCTTTAATCGATTTTAACTCATTGTTTGCCGTCTGCAATGCTCTAGCGTATCTGTGAAGCAAAGTCGTGTCCACTGCTTCATTTGTCTTATTCACCTTCAGATCGTCACTAATTTTAAAATGAAATACAAGATCGAACTTGTTCACTTCATATTTTCCATATATAGCGTGCCAGCTGCCATTTCTTTCAAAGCAGAACCACTCATTCCCCAAACGCTTTATCTCGTTCGGATCCTGCGCCATCACACTATCTGATGTGTGCCATGCTACTATATCATAGCGGTAGAGCCATTCTGCAGTCTTCATCTTACTGTTGAAATCCATGATATCAAAACCAATATCACTTGTATTCTGACCATAGGCAAAAGCTGTCAAGCTCACAAAAAATACTAATAAAAGCTTATTCATATACAATCAAACTAGAGAGTTAGTCAATGTTGCCGTTTCCAAAGCTAGATGTAAGATACCTTCGTTTCCTTTTTTATTCGTTGATATTTTCATGTTTTGATCACACTAACTGGTTCCCGTACCTAAACATACTAAAAATTGATATATTTATTGATAGATGAAAGACGTTACCTTTATAATGTTATCTGGCGCAGGGCTAGTACTGGTATCCATTTTTCTTTCAAATACACGTAAACTTCTTTCGACAGTAACAGATAAACCCAATAAAATGATAAACGCATCTTTCGAGTGTGAAATTTTAAGAGCAAGCAGGACTAGACTGTTGCAAATAATTGAAGACTGCGATCCGGTCACTTTGTTCAAAATCCCAGAATCCTTTAACAATAATATAATTTGGCACGTTGGCCATTGTATTACATCCCAGCAAAGACACATGTACATGCGCAGCGGTTTACCAATGCATATTTCCAAGAAATTTGAGGAATGTTTTAAAATAGGATCTTCTCCGGCATCTTGGAAAGTGTCTCCAAATGTTGAAGAAGTGAAGCATCTATTGATTGATACGGTAGACAAGCTTGAATTAGATCTAGAATCTAATATATTTGTTCACTATACTCCCTTTGAGTTACCAATCGGATTTCACGTAAAAAATCATATTGAAGCACTTAAAGCATCAAATTATCATGAGGCGGAGCACAGCGGTATAATTCTCACCTATTTGAAGTTGCTGAATAGAAACTAAGTTATCTGTCTGTTTTACAGTAGAAATACGATTAAGTCAACTTGGCTGCATAGTTTTTTATTTCGCGAAAAACCAATTACTCATGTCTTGTTTGTTTTCAGAGGAATTCGTGAGCACTTCGTGGTTATATTAACTTTTTTCTTAAATTTAACGCATAGGAATTTGTTTTGGTTCACCTCAGAGCTGAATTTAAGCTTTCAGCCCTAAAGTCCCCGCCTTCAGCAATATTCAAACTGTTAGCGGTCATTGGGAGAGGTAAGATTTTTTAACAAACACAAAGGAGGTCTAATGACAGAACGTAACTTTAATCCGTCTTTGCGAGGATCCAGCCAGTAGGCGGTGACGAAGCAATCTTAAAAATGGCTTTACGATATATAGCTTCTAGATCGGTTTGCTACGCATCTGCCTTCGGCGGTCGTAGCCTCGCGATGACGGCATCGTTTGTAAACCGAGCTTGCGAGCTCACCTTAGGTAATCTGTCATTGGTACGAAATAACTGTCAAAAACTAAACTTATGACAACATGAACGAAGGAAGACAAAAAATAATTCAGAACTATATTGACGGTTACAATGAGTTCGATATAGAAAAAATGATTTGTGATTTTGACGACAATATCATTTTTAAAAATGTTCAGAATGGCACAGTGAATATGATATTGAATGGAATAAATGAGTTTAAGCAACAAGCCGAACAAGCGAAATCATTTTTCGATAATAGACAACAACAAATCACTTTCTTAAAACACAACAATGGCACCACGGAAATAGAAGTAGATTATTCTGCGACTTTAGCAATGGACTTTCCAAATGGATTGAAAAAAGGAGATAAATTAGAGCTAAAAGGAAAATCTGTTTTTGTTTTCTTCGGCGACAAAATTATTCAACTAACTGATGAATATTGAGTGGAACTATTCAATACCAATGCATAAAATATAACTATGAGCTATTTAGTAGATTTTAAAAATGTTAACGAGAAAGGATTAGAAACATCACCGTTTGCATCTGCACTTGCTGGCTTACGGGCCAATGAAGCCCGATATTTTCAAAACAAATACAAAGCAGAATTTGTAACAACTCCAGTTTCAGATAGCACAGAAACTTTGGATTGGATCACAAAAATTCTAAAGGAAGAACGCAATATTGTCATTGCATCAAAACCATTAGAAACCGCGTCACTACTTGTAGAAGGAATTAAATGGGTGTTTGTTTTTTATGAAAGCGGTCTTTCCATAAATGTACTATATACCTTAGACAACCCCAAGAAAAGAGCCGTAGGTTTCAAACTTTCCGAAGGTATGGAAGTGCCGGAAGAACTGAACAAATTTAAATTTGCCCGGCAGAAATCAAAATTGGCAGGGACAATAAGAGGTTCATTTTTTGTGATTAAAAAAGAATATTAAAGGCATTTCGATGGCAGAAGCGATAATCAAATCTTTTAAATCCCAAGAAGCCTGGCGGCATTGGTTAGCTAAAAATCAAGATATGCAGGAAGGCATTTGGTTACAAGTGTTCAAAGTTAACTCCGGAATAGAATCCATAAAAATTACAGAAGCTTTGGACGAAGCGCTTTGCTTTGGTTGGATTGACGGACAGCGCAAAGGCTATGATGAACAATCGTATTTGCAGAAATACACACCAAGACGAGCACAGAGCATTTGGTCAAAACGCAATATTGGTATAGTGGGAAAACTCATTGCAGACGGAAAGATGATGCCCAGAGGGTATGTAGAAATTGAAAAGGCTAAAACTGATGGTCGATGGGCAAGAGCTTACGACTCACATACTACGATGCAGGATGCCGAAGACTTGTTGCAAGAATTAGCAAAGGATAAAGAAGCAGAAACATTTTATCAATCCCTTAGCAAGACCAATAAATTTGCTATCAATTTTAGATTACAAACCGCTAAGAAGCCTGAAACAAGAGCCAAAAGACTGAGGGAAATTTTGACAAACCTTCAATTGAAAAGAATGTGACAGAATACTAAGCTAGAAGTATACCGGTCCCCATCCATTTACCAATTGATTTTTTTTAGTAGAGCTAATAACGCTACAGTTTCCCGTACAAAAGCTATTTCTAGTCCTTGTATTTTATATAATATTGTTTGTTTAGTTGTTCATTTACAGTTATATTCGCGTATGACCGATTAATAGACACTAAGCTTAATACCAATTATGAGAATCCATGGCTAACAATGAAATCATACTTTACCAAGCTGATAATTTACCTGAACGGATCGAAGTAAGGATAGAGGACGACACGGTTTGGTTATCTCAACAGCAAATGGCTGAGTTATTTCAGCAAACAAAGCAAAATATTAGTTTGCATATCTCCAACTGCTTTAAAGAAGGAGAATTAGACAAGCAAGCAACTATCAAGGAATCCTTGACAGTTCAGAAAGAAGGAAGCAGAAACGTAAAAAGAAAGATTGAATACTATAATCTCGATATGATTATATCTGTAGGTTACCGTGTTAAATCAAGACAAGGTACACAATTTCGTATCTGGGCAACCAATGTGCTACGGGACTATATGTTAAAGGGTTATGTGCTAAATCAACGGATGAGTCGTCTGGAAAATACCGTAGAAGGTTTGGTCAATAAGGTGCAGAATATCGATTTTCAAATTAAATCCTCCGATTTACCCCATCAAGGGTTGTTTTTTGATGGCCAAGTGTATGACGCTTATAAATTTGCCAGTGATGTTATAAAAAAAGCGAGATCTTCCATCGTCCTCATTGATAACTATGTAGATGATACCGTATTAACGCTATTGAGCAAAAGGAAAAAGAACGTAAAAGTACATATCTACACCGCTAGCATCAGCAAGCAATTGCGCCTGGATGTAGAAAAGCACAATCAACAATACCCAGACGTTGCGATCCATGAATTTAAACAGAGCCATGACCGATTTTTTATTATTGACGGTAGCGAGCTTTACCATATAGGCGCATCGTTGAAAGATCTGGGAAAGAAGTGGTTTGCTTTTTCAAGAATGGATAGCTTGGTGGAAGAGGTTTTGGCCAAAGTTAAAATGGTAAATGATAGGAAATAGCGATCCTGGCTATAGACGGGTACCTTACCCAGTGAGTAAAACTCATCGATAAAGATGCTACAGTCCCAGTTCCGCTACAATGGTTCCGATGGCTACCTTGTCTGGGAAGACAATCCCTTGCAGATTGAAGAAACCGTCAACGAAGATTTCCAAGGCATCGATTACGATTTCCGGGTATTTGACTATCCTACAGCATTGCGTAACCGGCTTCTCCGCCAGCCTCCATACCGCTCAGGGGCTGGACTGCGACTATATAGGAGTTATTATCGGAGACGATCTCATCATACGCAATGGTGTCGTGCGGGTCGATCCTACCAAGCGCGACAAGGACGATAGAACCATACTTGGCTGGAAGAAGCCAATGAAAGCGAACTCTGCAGAGACAGCCGAGTTATTGACCGTTATTAGGCACTTCAAGCATTGAAGCTCCAACATGGGGCCCATCGTCAGTGTAAAACCTATAGGATTTAATTCTCTTCCTTAATCTATGAGTATATGATCGCCGAAGCTATCAACCCGGTAATAGCAGCCAGCAGGGTAGTGATTTTAATAGCGCGTGAATGAGTGTTTGAAAACAGAAGTGCAAAAACGCCTACTATTGGTGATAAGAAAAAGGTAACATCTAATACTCTTTTATTTCCGTCTTTGTACTTTTCTAGTTTACTCATATCTAATAGCTTTATTGGTTTTGAGCCTCTGTGCATACTAAATATAGATATAATTTTTGAGAAGTTATGTGATCAATATATTTAAAAGTATAATCTTAGTCCCGATTTTCCTACCTTGTATAGGACAAACAATTACTATTGTTGATTTATGTATGGTTTTAAGTCAAAGTACACACTGGATTTTTTGAATAAGGCGCATATCAAAAGCTCATCACATAAGGATGAAATTTTATCTGGCTCGTTATGTGGTTGTTTTTATTGTCTACAAATCTACATGCCTCATGAGATAGTTGAATGGATTGATGAGCCGGATGAGGGAGAAACTGCTATTTGTCCGAATTGCGGGATTGACTCCGTATTAAGTTCAGAGCTCCCGATATCAGATAAAGTGTTTTTAGAAGAAATGAATAGCTATTGGTTTAGCTAAAGAGTACTCTATTGTAGAATGAGTAAAAGACACAAGAGAGTTTTCTGTATTTTTATAGTCTTTCTTATAAAGCAGGACTAGCAGAGGGCAATCATGGAAAGAGGGGGGAGGTCCTTTAAATATTGAAGGGCAGCCTACGTTTAATCTCTAATTAATTTCCTCTTTTTCGATTTAACCCAAACTTGTTCAAGCTCATATTTGCTTGGTTCAGTAGTTGGATAATCGTTAATCATATTCCATATTTCTACGCAATCTATAATTCCGGCTTTAATATGAACATTTATGTCCGCTAAAATTTTCAATTCACTATTTTTCAAATGGACACCGTCAATTCTCTCGATAGCGTTTCCATTAATATCTTTGGTTTCTATATTTTCGGTTGGGATTTTATATTTTTCAATTCCCCTCTCTGCATCAAAATATACAAATAGTCCTATTGTACTATGTTCCGTTTTTCCTTCTTTTAGAAATGGGATTTGGTGGCGAAGTCTTTCTTCGAATTCAAAGTCTTCAAATATTAGGTCAAAAATGTCTAAAATAAGTTGGGATTTTATCATTGAATAATTTATTTAAAATCATCTCATTGAACATTGCCTGTTAGAATTGTCTTGGCTAAACTAATATACAGAATTCTTTGCCAATCCAGCTATATAGGCGAAATGCGTATAAAGCCTCTTGTCATTGATGTAAGGTTTTAAAGATGAGTAATTTTGTTTTTAGAGTTGTGTGGAATAGGGAAACAATATTTAACGCGTTTGATAGATTTAACTACGCACCGCTGTTGTATAGGACTTATATTTATACAGTAATAATTTTATGAATCCGCACCCTTTAGAATTATAATAGATCAGATATATCCCTTGCATTCGCAGGGGATATATTGTATAAAGCTTATTTTTTCCTTAATAGTGCAGGCTTTCTATAGCGATATAAGTGTACATCTCTTTGTAAAGAGGTGCTGTTTTGCCGTTATTAGGCACTTCAAACAGTGAAGCGCCAGCCTGGGTACATGGGAGCGACCCAAAAGGAGAAATTGCCTTTCGGGGGTACAGGATGTACCCATTTGAAGATATAATCAATATCAAAAAGCAGGTCCGTAGTAGTACTATCTATATTGTCATTCTGAAATATAAAACCATAGATACTCGCATCATGCCAGCCCATCTGTTCATAGTCGTATTCAGTCCAAATAGTCTTTTCGAGTTTATAGTCTTCCATAATGCTGGTATATTTTCACCTTACAGCTATTTGTACGTTCGTTTAGATCTTTTAAAAATATTTTAAATTATTTCGCTCCCCACATCTCAAGAGCATACTTCACATTATCATTGTTCAGGTCTTCTAATTGTTTTAACGCTTGGTTGGATTTCTCCGTATTAATCGTTTTTAAAGCGTGTACGCATTTTCTTAATGTCGCTTCTAGCTCATCGTCATACCATCTGAACTGCTCTTGATTTAGTGCGATATTTAATATCGGATCTACAAATCGATCATCCGTTAATCTTTCTAAATAAATTGTATCAACCAGATCCTCATGCCGACTATGCCAAGTTCCTACGAGGGCTTTCTCGATATATTCATAGCAATCATTATCAAAGCTATCAGAACGTCTATAGTCAATACATTGCATAAGCCGCTGCTCATTTTTACTTTCCACAGCCTCTTTTAGATTTTTTTTCATAACATGTCTTCGATTAAACATACTCCGATATCCCTTTATGATAATATCTATCATGCTAAAGTGTTTTTGTCAGCGAGATAATCTTTCACATATAATATTCCTACTAAATCTACGGATTTCACTGTACTAGTTTCAAATCAGTTTTTAATTCTGAATTATAATTGGATTTGATTTTTAAATATAACCTTTTTAATGCATCACTTTTCGGATTTCCTTTCATTCCGACTAATATCCTTCCAGAATCAATTAGAACTTCAATGTGGAGTTGAAAGCTTTCTTCATGGGGGAAGGACAGTCTGAAAATAATTCCAGTTGCAGATTGTCTATAATCTGGGTTTTCATATTCTATTTCAGTTAATGTAATTTCTTTTGGATCATCTAGAATAGCATCAAAGTCTTTTAATAAGAAGCTTTGTAGAGCATCACCAATTATTTTTAGTTCTGCGATTGTTTCATCATCATTTTCTATCAAATAAATTTTTTGTAAATCAATCGTTTTCAGATACTCATAGGTATTCATAGCCATTTTATTTTTGAGCGTTTATTTTTTAGGGAATAAGTGTATAGGTATAGAAATAAGATCTCCTAGGGTAGGTACAACACTAGGGGCATAATAGTGAAAAGTAACTTGGTTGCTCAATCCCATATTCAGTCTTTGCTAGTTCTGAATATTATAACGCCCATACCAAATATAAATAGCGCTCCATACAGCAGCATATTACTTTGTTCCATTTCTATTACATCTTCCTGGCGTAAATAATGCCTTCCTTGGCTTGCCATCGAAGTGATCCGGACATTCTCCTCCGTATTCAGTAGTTTTACTTGACCTTTAGGGATAGAGAGCGTTAAGATGTCTCCCTTACGTACAGTCGATAGAAAATACTGCTCCTCAAAGATGTTCAAATAATCCGCAGGTATTTGAAACACGTTTCTATACGTATCCAGCGTCAGATAATATTCATGTAGGGTACGTTTATATTTCACGATCTCCTTAAAATCGTAGTTCACCATTCGTCCTTCTACCTTTATCAGGTCATCCTTCGACTTGATTTCTTCCTTTGTAAGGAACATATACACGAAACTTAAAGAAACTAAGGTAGTGAACAGCAGACCCAGGTATTTGCGCGATAGGTACTTTCTCATTTACAGCTCAATTATCAGTCTCTTTTTTGTAGTTCATCAACATTCATTAGCTCCTTACCAATGGAGCTATTCTATCCGCTTTAATAGCCGAAAATAGATCATCCTTTCATTACCATCATCCAGTGTCATCATCAGATTTCCCTTTTTAATATTAAGCTTCTTGATGTCCCTATAAAACAGATTCACGCCCCACAGTTCCAGATAGTCCTCATTTTCTTTATTATCAATAGTTACGTATTCTCCATCATACTCATAGTTGGGCGTCTTGTCTGCGGGTAGCATATCGAATATTTCCTTCAGGTCCTCCGATGTGTAGTCGTAGTCCTTGTCAGCCATCATCGAGTATACTTTTCCGTTTTCGTAAAATGAGAACCATTGGTATTTCTGCGGCCAGGGGTTCACCTTATTAGCCTTGCTCTCGTTCGGGATTTCCACTTTTTTCCAAAAGCCTATGATATCGGCCAGTTTGGGGAGTCCGGCATCCTCAGACTGATCTTGCTGTCCCAAAGCTGAGAATGACAAGAATGTCAATAGGATTAAGAATATATTTTTTGTTGTCATATTTCCATTTTTTAGTTTACCAGATGGCTACTGCTTTCAGTCTCCCTTTATTTGTATTATCCTAGGGGAGTGTGAGCGTGTTGTTCCGTAATAATCGTTTGTTTGGCAATTAATAATCGAGGATAAAAGTAATGAATACTCCGTATATTCGATATACTAGAATCCGATTTTAAAATTAATCTTAGTCGAGCGAATATCACTACGGTTTCCCGTACAAAAGCTATTTGTATTGCTTGTATTTTTATACAATATTATTTGATTCACTATTAGATTTCAAGTATCTTGGAGAAGACTTTATAGAGCAGTAGTTTAAGGATCATCTTGCTGTAGTCTTATTAACCAATGAAATGCTCCTGTCTACTACTTACTGTAAATAAATGTGCTTCATTAAAATAGAAAATCTATAACTTGTTAGAAAAGATAAATGACTTTTGAACCTCAGAAAATCACTAGGGCACATGTTCTTGCTGCTGCCGAAAAAATTAATAAAGGTGAGCATCAATTTCGAGATTCTACCCGATACGATGCTTTAGTTAACGATGTATATTACCCTCCGAAAGAACTTATGCGTGTTGCTCATGAATTTGCTACGGGCGAATATTATTGGCAATACGGTGGGGGTGAACCCACTAATAAATGGATTAGAAACTTAGGCTTTGATATTGTCGAAAAAAATGAACGCGAGAATAATCAAGCTAGGGTTATTAAGGAACTCATCGAGCGATACAAAAGTTTGGTTAGAAGTAACGGAAATTCAACTGAAATATATAAGTTCTTTCTAATTGCAGACTTTCAAAAGAAATGGGATATTAATGCCGCTGATTTTACAGCAATGTATGCGCAAATAGATTTCAAAAACCTTATATACCATAGTAGCGCTTTGTCTACACTTAAATTTTTTGCAAATAATGAACCCGAATTTCTCAGAAGTCAGCTTTTAAAATTGTACAACGAAGAGGTTGACTTTGAAAAGAGATTCCCAGAATTTGCCAGTGTTATAAACTCAGCTTACAAAGATAAATTTCCAAATCTCAACGGAGGCATTGATGAAAGGACGGTAGCCACTCTTATGACCTTTGCATATCCAGAAGGCTACACGTTTTACAAGAGTTCATTTTATAGAAAGTATTGCCAGCTTATAGGACTCTCGCCTGTAAAATCAGGGGAAAGGTATTTCGACTACCTACAGCTTGTGGATGATTTGATCAGCGATTATATACTAGTAGATCATGAACTTAAAGCTATTCATGCAGATTATTTAAAAGATTGCACCTTTAAAGATAACAAGTATTTTGTTTTAGCTCAGGATATCCTGTATCAAGTTTTGGATAGAGGAGATGTTATCGAGAATGAATCAGATTTTATCACCCCCCCAACATATACCGATATGCCACTAAATCAAATTCTTTTTGGCCCTCCAGGTACAGGTAAAACTTACAATACGATTAATCGTGCTTTGGAGATCATTAATGACAAAGAAGTACAGGTCCTGGACTGGACCGATAGATCTGCTGTCAAAGAATTATTTGATAAAAAAGTTGATACAGGGCAAATCATTTTTACAACCTTTCATCAATCCATGTCTTATGAAGACTTTATAGAAGGGATCAAACCTGAAAAGCCAGAAGCGGGAGACGGATTTGTGAAATACAAAGTTGTGGATGGTATTTTCAAAGATATCAGTAATAAAGCCGCTCTGGACATTGTCGAATTAAGTCGATTAACATTAGCCGAAAAAGTACTTAGCTTTTCAGAAGCCTATGATTTACTTATAGATGAAATCGAAGACGTTAGAAGTCAGGGTAACGAATATACTTTTACCCTCCGCAATGGTGGAAATATCATGGTAGATGGTATTTCACAAAGTGACAATATTCATATCAAACATAATAAAGATGCAAGATCCTATATAGTTTCTAAATCACGTATATCCAAACTTTACAACGGGCTAGAAGATTTCGAAAATGTCGCTAATATTAATCAGACATATCGAGATCTTATTGGGGGACACAATGCTTCTGCCTATTGGGCTGTCATGAATGTAATTCACCAGAAAATAAAAAATAACCAAGTACCTACGATCAGCTTTAAAAATATTAAAGAAGAAGAGAAACAAGAGATTCTACAGAAAGTAAAGCTTGAAGACTTTAAAGATCAAGTTGGAAAGCCCTATGTTCTCATCATAGATGAAATCAACCGAGGTAACATTTCTGCTATTTTTGGAGAGCTTATCACATTACTAGAAGACTCAAAGCGTGCAGGAAGAGACGAAGCCTTAGAAGTAATACTCCCTTATAGCAAACAAAAGTTTTTCGTACCTTCCAATCTATACATCATCGGTACGATGAATACTGCAGATAGGAGTGTCGAAGCTCTAGATACGGCACTAAGAAGACGGTTTTCTTTTACAGAGATGATGCCAGATCTCGAATTGCTAAAAGATGCTTATGTTGGCGAGTTGAGTTTGAGAGGTATTTTAGAGAAAATCAATAAACGAATAGTAGCGTTATTGGATAAAGATCATCAAATTGGACATTCCTACTTCATCAATGTTAAAACGCTTAAGGATTTATCTGCTACCTTTAAAAACTGTATAATACCCTTATTACAGGAGTACTTCTATCACGATGATGAAAAGATCGCATTGATATTGGGTGAGGGGTTTGTAACCAAGAAGTCTGAAGAGTTAGACGCTGGCAGAGACCTCTTCGCCAACTTAAGCTTTGATATCCGTTTGCCTTCGGTTCGTTCTACCTACAAGATCATCCCTGTTTCAGAAGACAATATCCTAGAAGCAATACAGAAACTCTAGTAACATGGCACAAGTGATTCAAGTGTACGAGTTTGACAGTTTATTTCTAGGCAAGATTTACACTTGTCCAGATGGTACATCCGTCCGATTCGAGAAAAGGCACTTTGATGCACTCCTGAAGTACAACGAGCTGCACGGGAGCAAGTATTTTAATCCTATATATGAAGGCGTAAAGTTTAAAAGCTACGTAGGTATCGTGCAGATCGATGATCTTACCATCGAAATTTTACCAAAGATTCAGCGGGTAGGTAAGGCAGTGGACTGGCGGGGGGTATTGATCGATATGCTCCGTCAGACCGAGCAATTGCGAGTCGATAAGATTAGTAATGCCTTTGTAGACCATCAGAATATACACCTTTTAGATATTTACTTTGATTGGTTTCTGTCCGAAATTGAATCCTTATTACAGCGAGGGCTTATCAAGAGCTACTATACAGAGAGTAAAAATACCCTAGCCCTTAAAGGAAAGTTAGATTTCGGAAAGCACATACAACACAATTTCATTCATCAAGAGCGTTTTTTTACGACACATCAAGTATACGGTACAGATCACCTCTTCCACCAGGTTATGAAAGTAGCGCTCGATATTGTAGCGAAGATGTCTCGAGGTACCTATCGTTTTGGTCGTTGCAAAACAGTACAGTTACATTTTCCTGAGGTAACAGACACATTGATTAGCCCAAAAACCTTTGAACAGCTATCCTTCTCTCGCAAGTCTGAGCCCTACCGTACAGCTCTAGAGTTAGCGAGGTTAATTATTCTAGATTATGCACCAAATGTAAAGTCAGGAACGGAGAATATGCTGGCTCTATTGTTTAATATGAATGACCTTTGGGAGAAGTTTATCCTGGTCCAATTACAGCTTGCATCAAAGGACTGGAAAGTCAAAGGACAGGAGTCAAAGCGTTTCTGGAAGACAAAAAGTATCCGGCCCGATATTGTATTGGAGCATATAGATAGTAAGAAGGTTTTTGTAATCGATACCAAGTGGAAGCATTACAGTTACGATAGTATTTCCTCACATGATTTACGACAAATATTCGTTTATGCAGATTATTGGTCTGCAGCAGGAGGAATGTTGTTATATCCTCATCACGTCGGGGATGACTTGCCAGCCCTATCCGACACCTATCACGGAAAGGGATACACAGCGAAGATAGGTCTGTTATCTATTTTGAGTGATACGCTTACCCTACGAAAAGATATTGGAGAGCAGATTTTGTTAAAGCTGGAGAATTAGATTGAGCTCAACGATTGATAATGTTCTCCTCTTTGTGGTCTGTTTGCGGCACTATAAAGTCAAAAAATCATGATTATTTTTGTTTTTGAAAATTTCTACAAAAATAAATTTGGATAATTCAATATAACTATTGATATTTGCATTGTTGAATTTGAAAATTTCTACAATGAATTATTATATAATTAAAAAGCTTAAAGATATCTCTTCTTTCGCCTTTGGTAATCACATTAGTGATCTCGGCAATGAGGGTGTTAAATATCTTCAAGTAAAAAATTTTGACGAATACGGTAGCTTTTTGGATAATGTAGAGCAGTTTGTAGCATATGATGAGATTGGTAGAAATGGATTGCTAAATGAAGGTGATATTTTGTTTGTGGGCAAGGGGATGAAATTCTTTGCTTATAAGTATGACCGACGTATAGGCGAAGCTTTAGCTTCCTCTATTTTTTATATCATTCGTGTAGATCAGTCAGAGATACTTCCAGATTATTTGGTGTGCTTACTTAATCACCCTAAAAGTATGACTTACTTTAATGGTGTAAGTGCCGGAAGCTCTATTCCTTCCATTCGTAAAAGCGAATTGGGAGATTTTGAAGTTCACTTACCTCCGTTAGATGTGCAAGCGCAAATTGTAGAAATGTATTTATTACATAAGCAAGAATTGGATATGTTATCCCAGTTAAAAGAAAAAAAACAAATCAGATTTAATCAAATTATAAACGAAATATTAAAATAGAAGATATGGCTACAAAACTTACACAACAAGAAATTAATAAGATCGTATGGAAAGCTTGTGATTCTTTACGCCCAGTGATGGGTAGTGGATCTTATAAAGATTATATTTTGACCTTGTTATTTGTCAAATATTTATCTGATGTATGGAAAGAGAAGGCGAGAGAGTTGTCTATTAAATACGATGGAAATCAAGAGATGGTCAAACGTCAATTGAAGCGTGAGCGTTTCTTTTTGCCTGAAGAAAGTACATTTGATTATCTATATGACAATCGTAATGAAAGCAATATTGGCGAGTTGATTGATATTTCGCTGACCAAATTAGAGGATGAGAATAGAGCGAAACTAGAGAAAGTATTCCGTAGTATTTCGTTCAATTCTGAGACGGCTTTTGGTCCGACTAAGCAGCGTAACCAAATTCTTAAGAATTTGTTGAATGATCTTTCTGAGTTAAACTTGGAACCATCACACCTAGCGAATAATGATGTGATTGGCGATAGCTACGAATTTCTTATCTCTATGTTTGCAGGTGAAGCTGGCAAAAAGGCCGGAGAATTCTATACGCCATCTGAAGTTAGTACATTATTGGCGAAGCTAGTAGATGCGCAGCCTGGCGATCGTATCTGTGATCCTGCTTGTGGTTCGGGCTCTTTGTTAATCAAGGTAGCCAAAGAAATCAAAAGTAAAAACTACGCCTTGTACGGGCAAGAGAATAATGGTTCTACGTGGGCATTGGCACGTATGAATATGTTCTTGCATGAGGAGGATAATGCAGTGATCGAATGGGGAGACACCTTAAATAATCCACAGCTAAAGGAAGCGGATGCTTTGATGCGCTTTGATGTGGTAGTGGCTAATCCTCCGTTTTCATTGGATAAATGGGGGGCTGAGGAGGCTACTGCTGATGAATTCAATCGTTTCCACCGTGGTGTGCCACCTAAATCTAAAGGGGATTATGCTTTCATCACCCACATGATTGAGACAACTTTTGAAGATAAAGGCAAAGTAGGTGTTATAGTACCACACGGCGTATTATTTAGGGGAAGTAGCGAAGGTAAAATTCGCCAACAGTTGATTGATGAAAATTTATTAGAAGCCGTAATAGGTTTACCTGCCAACTTATTCTTTGGTACGGGTATCCCTGCGGCTATATTGATTTTCAATAAAGCGAAAGGTGCTAAAGAGGATATCTTATTTATCGATGCGAGTGCAGAATTCGAATCGGGCAAGAACCAAAATAAGATGAATGAAACGCATATAGCAAAAGTGGTATCAGAATTTCAGAAATTTAAGAACCTACCTGCTTTAGACTGCGAGAAAGGTGAAGTGCTCACAGATAAATTCTCTTATCGTGCTACACTGAAAGACATCCAAGATAATGAGTACAACTTGAATATTCCACGCTATATTGATACGTTTGAAGAAGAAGCAGAGGTAGATATCAAGGCTGTGCATGCAGAAATTGTTGATTTGAAACAACAGTTGACAGAAACAGAATCTAAGATGGAACAATACCTTAAAGAGTTAAACTTAATCTAAACCGATGGCTATGCAAGTATCTGCAATTATCTTATATCCCGCGGGTAAAACATCTGCTACATATAACGAAGCAATTGGCAGAAAAAGAATATGAAAAAGCTTAAAAAGCGAATCTATTAACCATTATTAAATATACAGATTATGATAAATGATATACATAAAAAGCAAGAATTTAATGAAATATTGGAATTACTTAGTGAAAATCTAAGTATAACTAAAACTCAACACGAGGCAGCTGTTCAAAGTTATATAGCGGTAGGTAAATTTCTATCCAATGACAATTCTCCTTTAGCAGAATATGAGCCATATATAAAACCACAAGGTTCATTTATTATTGGAACAACTATTCAAACTGTTGATCCTGATGGTGATATTGATTTGGATGTCGTGTGCGAATTTAAGAGTAAACCAGAAAATTGGGCACAACTCCATTTAAAAAATGCAGTTGGTGATAGACTTAATGAAAGTGAAAGATATCGAGATTTGCTTGATGAAGAAGGCCGTAGGTGTTGGACGTTAAAATACAGAGAGAATGCGGAGTCTTCTAACCAGAGGTATCATATGGATATTTTACCCGCTCTTATATCTAATGGATATTCAATTCTCTTGGAAAAGGCAATGTCTGCCGATACTTATGAAGAATTTGACGAACTAAGATTAAGTATTACAGACAAAGAGGAAGGCAACTACCATCATGAAATAAGACCAGAGTATTGGAAGCAAAGTAATCCTTATGGGTATGCTATATGGTTTATGAATAAAGCTAAGACTGTAAATGGCGTTAAAAAAAGATTATACTCATTGAATGAATCTGTAAAACCTGCGCCTGAATATCAAGAAGCTAGATTGCCACTTCAAAGAGTTGTCCAGCTTTTAAAAAGACATCGCGATATTCATTTTCAAAATGAGCCGAATGAAGAGGTGAAGAAGCAAAAACCAATCTCTTGTATAATAACGACACTAGCTGCTCGAGCGTATCGTGGTGAAGAAGATTTAATTGATGCGATGTGGGGTGTTGTTAATCGTATGGAAGATGAAATTGAATTTAAATTTAATCCTGCACTGAACAAAGATATTGAATGGATTTCAAATCCTACAAACACTTCAGAGAACTTTGCTGACCGGTGGAATGATGAAGGCTCAGTGAGACGGGAGAATTTTTACGCATGGTTAGATAAAGTAAAGCTTGATTTGAGAGAGGCACACTCAAAATCCGGTTTATTTAATATCTCAGAGTCTCTTCAAGCATCGTTTGGTAAGGATTCAGTGACAAAAACATTTTCTGATTTAGGAAACCGTCGTCGATTATTAACTGAGGCTGGCGAAAATTATGCAGATAGAAGATCTGGTATACTGGGAGCTGTAGGGGCTACACTATCGGGTGCTTCAAAAGTTAAATCCCATAGCTTTGACGGAAATGATCAGATCTAAGAAACTTACTATTTACAATCAGTTATCAGGTCTCAAAAAAGATTTTGGCTTTGGAGAGAGTAAAATTATTGGAGGTAAAACACTTCAATGGGTAGGGATTTTAAAATCCTCACCTATTGGGGATGAATACAAAGTGAAACTTACTTATGAATTAGGGGAAAATCCTAATGTATTTGTACAGGAACCGGCACCATTAAAACTAGCAAAGGGCGAGACTGTATTGCCTCATATATATAACCACAAAAAACAACATTTGTGTTTGTACAATAGAAAGTGGGATGAATGGAATAGTTCAAAGCCAATCGCACAGACTGTTATGATTTGGGCTATAGAGTGGCTATATCATTATGAACTATGGTTAATTACAGGCGAATGGTTAGGGGGTGGAACAGTGCATGGTAATTCAAAGAAATAATGAAAATACAGTACATATCAGATCTTCATTTAGAATTACAAAAGAACAGGGCGTTTTTTGAAAAATATCCTGTTCAATCACATGCTGACTATTTAGTACTTGCTGGGGATATTGTACCATTAAATCAGATCGATCAAATAAATTTTTTCTTGGATCATATCAGTCAGATTTTTTCTAAGGTGTTTTGGGTACCTGGTAACCACGAATTTTATGGTTCAGATTACAAGCAGTACCAATCGTGTAATATACCGATAAGAGAAAATGTATTTTTAATCAACAACCAATCGGTCCTTTTAGATGATTATGAATTGGTTTTCTCTACTTTATGGACCAATTTAGACTTAAATAAAAGATGGTTTTTGCAGTATCATATTAACGATTTTAAATATATCAAATACCGAGGGGATCATATAGATGCATTGGATTATAATGGATTTCACACCGATGCGCTAAGTTTTTTGGTTAATAAATTACAGCAACCAGATCGTCTTAAAAAAATCGTAGTAACACATCATTGCCCTGTGATGGTATGTATCTCAGATCAAGAAAACTTTAGTTCCGTATATGGTACACCGTTAGATAAGCTGATTTTAAAATACCAACCTTTGTATTGGGTATATGGGCATACAAATACAACCAGCGAGATAACAGATATTGGTAACACGAGGTTACTAACCAATCAATTTGATAAAGAAAGAGAGATAAAAGGTTTTATAAAAATTATTGATTTTTAAATTAGTAACACTTTTTCTGCATAATAACATTAGATTTGTTATCGTGCAAATTCAATGTTAGTATTATGGTTCAACTAAAAAATTACATCAACGAAATAATAGGAATACATTGCGAGGTAAAGCCTTTAAGCAAGGCAATACTAAGTCAATTACCAATATATCTACGTAATGCGTACCAGTGGCACGAGTTGTTGATACATAATCAACAATTTATCATAGCATATGCAGAGACAGATGATGAGTTTACTATTGCAGCTATAGACACACAATTAGCTAATATAGAAGAAAGGCTAAATCAACCCATAATTCTTTGCGTAGATGAAATAGAAGCGTATAATCGTAAAAGATTAATCGAAAAAAAGCGGGCATTCATTATACCGTTTAAGCAGCTATATATACCTTATTTATTCATTGATTTTACGGAGTATAGATACCAAACAAAAGGGCGTACTGCACAAACGTTGCAACCTTTTGCACAAGTATTAGTCATTGCACATTTACTAAATACAAATGATCGTTATAGCATCGAAGATATCGCTTTTAAAGAAATTGCAAACCAATTTCAAATAAATACCATAAACATTTCGCGCGCAGTCGAAAATTTAGTCGAATTAGATTTAATTGAAATCGAGCAGCACGGTCGTTATAAAAGGTTTCACTTTAAATGGGATAAAAAAACACTGTGGGAGAAAGGTTTAAAAGACAATCTATTAATCAATCCAGTATCTAAACACTATTTTGTAGAATATAATTTTGATTGGAATTTACCATTATTGAAAGCAGGAGATACAGCCTTGACAGAATATACCAATATGAATCCAAGCGATCAGATAGCTTTTGCAGTAGACAATCAAACATTTAACTTAATCAAGAAAAATAATAAACCGGATACATTCAATGAGTTTGGAGGAAGCTATATGTTTCAGATATGGAAATACGATCCAAATTTCATCAACAGAATCAGTCAATCAGCATTAGACAACGTAGATCCAATCTCTTTATTTTTAACGTATAAAGATGATCATGATGAACGTGTGCAAATGGAATTAGAACACTTAATCAATAAATTTATATGGTAAAAGGCATAGAACAATTTAAAGCCTATTTTGAAACTTTTCCAGATAACTACATTATTATCGGAGGTACTGCCTGCGATATGATTATGGAAGACGAAGGTCTAAAAGCTCGTGCTACGAAAGATATTGATATCATATTGGTGGTAGAAGCTTTAAGTCCGGAGTTCTTAAAAACATTTTGGCAATTCATAAAAGATGGTAATTACAACCGCAAAGAAAAAAGTAACGATGAACGCCAATATTACCGCTTTCTAGAACCAGAAAATGACGAATTTCCACAGCAGATTGAATTGTTTTCTCGTAATCCAGATTTGATTGATTTAGATCCCGATACGCATCTGACACCTATTCCGGTAGATGATGATTTAAGTAGTCTATCCGCAATATTATTAGACGATACGTTTTACCAATTTATAGTACAACATAGTGTGGTGGTAGCAGGTATTCATCGAGCAAATACAGAAGCTATAATTGTTTTAAAAGCAAAAGCATACTTAGACATTGCCGGACGTATCGCACAAGGTGTTAAAGAAGATAGCAAGCACCTGAAGAAGCATAAAAACGATATCTTCAAATTAGCTATGCTATTTAACGGCGAAGAACGATTTGAGCTGCCTCAATCCATCAAAGATATGTTTATCGCATTTCTTAAATTGGTTAAAAATGAGCTGCCTACTCCCGATGTTTTTAAAGCAATGGGAATGAAAGGCGCTACAAGTGAAGTAGCATTAAATGCAATAAAGTCTGTTTTTAACCTAACGGACGTAGATTTAGCATAGAACAACACAACAAATGACAAAAACAACACAATATAAAAACTGGATAGTAAAATCAATTGGAGAATCTGTATACACAGTAAATATTCCAAAAAAGATACAAACTAAAGATTATAAACCTGAAGGTAAATACCCAATAATAGATCAAGGGAAGAAAAAGATATGCGGTTTTGGTAATGAAATAGAATATCTAGTGATGGATATTCCATTAGTTATGTTTGGTGATCATACGAAAGAGGTTAAGTATTTAGATTTTAATTTTTTAGTAGGTGCTGACGGAACAAAATTACTAAAGTCAAAACTTTTAACTACAGAATTTTTATTTCAAATCCTTTCTTATTATAAAAAATCATTACCTGATTTAGGGTATTCAAGATATTTTACAGAACTAAAAAATATTGACATTAAAATTCCCCCACTACCAGAGCAACAAAAAATAGCAGAGGTATTGTCTACTTGGGATAAAGCTATCCAAGATACCAATGCCATCATCAAAAAACTGGAAGCAAGAAATAAGGCGCTGGCGAATAAATTGATTTCATTCAAAGATTCTTTTAGCCATAAGAAAATTAAAGAGGTAGTCGATAGAATAAAAAAGGCGTTTATACCAATTAAAGAAGAACTATATACTCAAATTGGTATAAGATCTCACGCAAAAGGATTGTTTTATAAAGAGCCAGTTACAGGAAAGGAGTTAGGAAATAAGTCTGTATTTTGGATTGAGCCTAATTGTTTTGTTGTAAATATAGTTTTTGCTTGGGAACAAGCGGTAGCTAAAACTACTGATAAAGAGCTTGGATACATTGCATCGCATAGATTTCCTATGTATAAACCCAAAGAGGGGGTGTTAGATTTAGATTATTTATTGTATCTATTTAAAACTCCTAAAGGGAAAGATCTTTTAGAGTTAGCATCACCTGGCGGAGCTGGACGAAACAAGACTTTAGGTCAATCAAATTTTTTGGACTTAAATATTCCTGTTCCTCCGATTGAAGAACAAAGAAATGCTGTAGAAGTCTTGAATACCGCCAATCACGAATTGAAGCAATACCAAGAAAAGTTAGAAGTGCTTAAACTGCAGAAAAAAGGTTTGATGCAGCAGTTATTAACTGGTAAAATAAGAACAGTATGAGCGAAAATAAATTTCGAGTTCTTAGTTTAGATGGTGGAGGAATTCGTGGTGTTTTTCCAGCTGTAATCTTAAGTGAAATAGAAAAAGAATTAAAATTTAAGGGTAAAGAAAATTGGCAAATATATCAAAATGTAGATTTGATTTTCGGAACATCTACAGGTGGTATTTTAGCTTTAGCGTTGTCATTAGGAATACCCGCTGAGGAAATTAAGAATTTATACTTCAATAATGCTGAAAAAATATTTGGTAATAAAAAAGGATTTCTAAAATGTATTAACTACTCATCACACGACAGATCAAGTTTGGAAAGCCTATTAGAAGATGTATTTAAAAAACATCATAATAGTTCTATTCCTAAACTTAAAGATTGTAAAGTTCCTGTTGGGGTATCAATTTACGATTTAAGCATTGGAAAACCATCTGTACTAAAAAGCCTTTACCATCATAGGTTTACTCGTGATCCTAATCTTCCATTACTAGATGCTGCATTATCAACCTCATCTGCACCTACATATTTTGATCCATATTCTGGTAACATGTATAAAGATATGAAAGGGGATGTTCTTCAATTTAAAAATAAAGTAGATGGTGGTGTTTGGGCTAATAATCCAAGTCTAATTGCTTTGATTGAAGCTCAGAAAGCTTTTAAAAAAGAGTTAATTGATATTAATTTACTTTCAATTGGTACAGGTGAAAGAATATTCCTTGAACCTAATCGAGAAAAAAAATTTGGAATTTGGTATTGGATAAACAACAAGCGTAAAAGAATTATAGAGTTATTTATGCAAGGTCAATCTCAACAAGTTGAAAATATTTTGAGCTTATTGAAGAATGGTATAGATAGACAAGAGCCAGATAACTTTAGTTATATCAGATTGAATACTTTATTCAAAACAGAATTGGAAAATATAGAAATGGATGAAACTAACATCGATAGACTAAAAGATCTGGAGATTCGAGCATTAGAAGTTTACAATGAGAATAAGGTCGAGATTTATAAATTGATGAATATAGATATATGAAGCACATTAGAAAATCATTTGAAAAATTTAAATCCGAATTATTATCAAAAGGATTTTATGATATTTTCAAAGCAGTTTTGATTTTTGCAGTGGGCTTGTTTTCAACATACTTAATTAGTCTATTGCCTTTGGTAAAGACTTTTTTATTTGCTGATGTTATAATTCCAATATATTTGATCGTAGCTCTTACATTATTCATTATTAGTCTGTCTTTTTTACTATTTAGGTATAAGTCAAGACTGGATAATTTAATACGAGATAATAATCTTGATGAATTAACAGGCTTAAAAAACCATAAAGCATTGAAAATTTTATTAGAATCTTTAATTAAAGATTTTAAAGATAATACAAGTATTATCCTAATTGATATTGACGATTTCAAATCCTTTAATACAAAGTACGGTTATGGAGAAGCTGATTTGATATTAAAAAAGTTAGGCGAATTACTTGGAAGTGATAAAAGAGCAACAGATGAAACTTTTCGTTTCTTTCAAAGAGGTGATGAATTTATTGTTGTTGCTAGGGAAACAAATCTCGGACAGGCTTTACAAGCAGCTGAACGCAAAAGAATAATGGTTGAAAATAATATTTTTTCAATTGCAGATAACAAGCATCGTTTAACGATTTGTTGTGGGGCAACAATATTGAAAAAGGATGATTCTATTGAATCTTTAACTGATAGAATCTCCAAAGCTTTAAAAGAAGCTAAAGGTATAGAAGGTAAAAACAACACAAAATCAATTAGTTAATATGATTCCATCATACATAGAAGATCACATAAGCCAATTGCCAGCATTACAAATGCTGATTAAAATGGGCTATACTTATCTGTCACCTGAAGAGGCTTTGGCACTGCGTGAGGATAGGAAAAGCAATGTGTTGCTCCATGATATTCTGAAATCACAACTGCAAAAAATCAATAGCATCAACTACAAAGGGCAGCAACATGCTTTTACCGAAGCGAATGTATCTTTAGCGATAAGCGAACTCAAAGATCTGCCTATACATCTAGGTTTTATCAATGCTAATCAGCATTTCTACGATCTGATTACTTTGGGTAAGAGCTTAGAACAAACCATCGCTGGCGATCGTAAGAGCTTTTCATTTAAGTATGTCGATTGGGAGCATCCTGAGAACAATAGCTACCACGTGACAGAAGAATTTTCGGTGACACGTTCGCATCGTTCCGATACGTATCGTCCAGATTTAGTCTTGTTTGTCAATGGTATCCCTATGGTGATCATTGAGTGTAAGTCTAATGCCATCAAATCTCCAGTAGAGGAAGGTATTTCACAGCATTTGCGCAATCAACAGGAAGATGGTATCCGTGATTTATACGTGTATTCCAATTTATTATTATCCTTAGCAGTAAGTGATGCGAAATATGCTACTACAAGTACACCAGCTAAATTTTGGTCGGTCTGGAAAGAACAGTTCCGGACAGATAAAGAGACGCAAGCCTACGAACAAACGCTCTATGATTTGAAACAAGCTGACTTGCCAGAAGACAGTCGTTCAGCCGTTTTTAGAACCAGATATTGGTCTACTATACAGTATTTTTACCAATTAGGAAAGCTTGAAAGAGAAATTACAGCACAAGATAGACTATTGTATAACCTTTGTCGCCCAGATCGATTATTAGAAATGATGTTTCGCTTCTTGTTATTTGATGAAGGTATCAAGAAAGTAGCACGTTACCAACAGTATTTTGCTATTATCAAGACTATACGCCGGATAGAAAAGGTCGATGCTAGTGGAAAACGTAGAGGTGGGGTGATTTGGCATACCCAGGGGAGTGGCAAGTCGCTAACGATGGTGATGTTGGCGGAACAAATAGCGCTGAGTAAAAAGATTAAAAATCCGAAAATAGTCTTAGTGACTGACCGTGTGGATTTGAATTCACAGATTACTGAAACATTTCAAAAATGTAATATTCCAGTCGACGAAGCAGCTACAGGTAAGCATTTGATCGATTTATTAAAGAACAATTCGGATGCTGTCATCACGACTATTATCAATAAGTTTAAAGCAGCAGTGAATCAAGAACCTGAGGGTTTTAGTTCATCGGAGATTTTTGTGTTGATTGATGAAGGGCATAGAAGCCAATATAAAACCTTCAATGTGAAGATGCGAAAAACCTTCCCTAACGGCTGTTTTATCGCGTTTACTGGTACACCTTTGATGAAGTCGGAAAAGAATACCGCCGATAAATTTGGCGGTATAATTGACGAATATACTATTAAAGACGCTGTAGATGATGGGGCAGTTGTACCGCTGTTGTATGAAGGAAGGCACAATTCGATTACCGTCAACGAAAAGCCATTAGATAATTTCTTCAATAAAGTTTCAGAGCCTTTAACGGAATATGGTAAAGCAGGCTTAAAGCGCAAATACAGTTCTAAAAATGCAATCAATAAAGCCGATCAGGTTATATATGACCGGGCTTGGGATATCACTGAGCATTTTGTGAGCTTTATTCAAAATACCGGTTTCAAAGGACAATTGGTAGCACCCAACAAAACGAGTGCTATTCTATATCGCAAATACCTGAATGAGATTGGTAAAGTGAGTTCAGATGTGGTGATCTCCGCACCAGATACGAGAGAGAATTACGAAGATGCTTTTGAAGAAAATGAGGACTTGGTACAATCATTTTATAAAGCCATGATGGATAAGTATGGTACACACGAGAAGTATGAAAAATCCATTATCAATGCTTTTAAAAAGCAAGAAGAGCCCGAGATTATTATTGTAGTTGATAAGCTCCTGACAGGTTTTGATGCGCCAAGAAATAAAGTGTTATATCTCACTAGAAGTTTGAAAGAGCATACCTTGTTGCAAGCCATTGCACGTGTGAATCGGCTAGCAGAAGGCAAAGATTACGGTTTGATCGTAGACTATTACGGCAACTTGGAAAATTTAGATAAAGCCATAGAAATTTATTCTGGATCAGACGAGATTGATCCTGCTTATTTAAAGGGCGCAACGACGGACGTTAAGGATGTGATCAAGGACTTGCCACAAGCACATTCGGAGGTTTGGGCTATATTTTCTTCTGTCAAAAACAAATACGACACCGAGGCTTATGCTGTGCATTTAGGCGACGAGGAGCTACGTCATTTATTCTATGAGAAATTGTCAAAGTTTGTACGCCTATTCAGCTTAGCGATGTCTACCATTGAGTTTAATGATGTAAAAAACGATGAGTTGATTGAGAAATATAAGAAGGATAGCAAATTTTTCCTTCAATTAAGAATCGATGTCAAACGGAGGTATTTTGATGAAGTAGACTTTAAAACCTACGAAGCGCAGGTACAAAAACTAATAGATAAACATATTACTACAGATGGTGAGGTATTAAAAATCACAGAGCCTATCGATATTTTTAATAAGCAAGAACGTGATAGTGAAGTAGAAAAACTGGTAGGTAAAGCTGCAAAAGCCGACCATATCGCAGCACGTACTTCCAAAGGAATCTCTATTAAATTGGACGAAGATCCTATTTTTTATAAGCGTCTGTCAGAATTAATAAAAGCAACCATTCAAGATTACAAACAAAGCCGTATTGATGAAACCGAATATCTTAATCGGATTAAAGATATTGAACAGCGTTTTTTACAAGGTCAGCAAGATAATGTACCTACGAGTATTGAAGGTAATAAAATCGCTATTGCCTATTATAATTTTATACAAGATAGATTAATAAGTTATCTACACGAACGCAATCAAAACGCTGACGTAGCTTTGAAAATTCAATCCTTGATTAATGATGTAACCACTGCCGACAACAAACCTATAGTCGATTGGAAGTTGAACAAGGAGATAGAGAAACAAATATGGAGCGAATTAGACGATTATTTTTATGGATTAACTATGACGCTTTCAACACAAATCCCTTTCGATGTATTGGATGATTTTGTAGAGGAAATTATCAAAATCGCAAAAAAACAGATGGATTAAGTATGAGGATTGAGTATTCATATGGTAAACGAAAGATAGAAGCAGAGATTTTATATTCAAATAGGAAAACCATTGATTTGCGTGTCTTCCCAGAGGGTAATGTATTGATTACGGCACCTGAGGGCACCGAACTATCTACGATAATTGAAAGGGTAAAACCAAAGTCCAAATGGCTGATGACCCAGTTACGAACATTTGAATTGTATCGACCATTTACGCGTGAGCGATTATATGTTCCTGGGGAGACGCATCGTTATTTGGGTAGACAATACAAATTGGTCATCAATAGAAAAGATAAAGGAAATACAGTAATCAACTTAAGTAAAGGTCTATTTACCATAAATACCGCTTCTGATAATATAGAGGCGATCATTCAAAAATTTTATAAAAGTAAAGCCGAAGAAGTTTTTGATGAGTTATTGCAGAAGCTTTTGGGCCAATACCCTCAATTCAAGGTTTATGAGATTACCTTAAGTCATCGCTTTATGAAAAAGCGCTGGGGTAGTTGCTCTATGGATGGTAAAATATTATTAAATACAGAACTCGTTAAAGCAAGTAAATCCTGTATTGAGTACGTAATGCTGCACGAACTTTGTCATCTTATTGAACAGAATCACTCAAAGCAATTTTATGCATTAATAAGTGACTTATTACCCAACTGGCAAAAAGTAAAAGAGAAGTTAGAGCGAGATTTGGCATAAATTGTGTTTGTAGGCTTCACTGAAAAGGAGAGGCCTACAGATACTTAAACTGAAGTAGTCAAGACTTAATCTGACAGTTGCAATAAATTAACAACTGAAAAATAGATTAGAGTTATGACAACACAAGAAAAAATCATCAAGAACA
>NZ_SNYV01000014.1 GCF_004363245.1 Sphingobacterium yanglingense
CAGAAGAAACCGTTGTTGGTCGATTTTACAGGCTGGAACTGTGTCAACTGCCGTAAGATGGAAGCTGAAGTATGGAGTAGCCCTAAAATACGGGCCATGCTTAACAATGAGTTTATCCTTGTAGAGCTGTACGTTGATGACAAGGTGTTGGATCTTCCCGAAAGCGAGCACTATGTCTCCAAGCAGACGGGCAAAAAGATCAATACGGTAAGTAAGCGCAATGCCGATTTTCAGATTACGAAGTTTGAGAGTAACTCACAGCCATTGTACGCACTTTTGGACAACGAGGGTGAGCTATTGGTACCGACAAGTGGTGCGATCTATGATATCGAGAAGTATGGAGCATTCCTACAGTCCGGAATAGATGCATTCAAAGCGAAATAGTACTTTACTAATTGTTTAATATATAGTCCCTTTTTCATGAAAATGTTAAAGGGATTTTTTTTCCTGAAAGTTTTTTGGTGACCTCGAGGTTTTATCGATTAAGGTGATGCGATAATCAGGAACGTTACTTAGGCAGATCTATTATACTTGTGTCGGGACAAATGAGTATTGTAATTAAAAGCAAATTTCCCTAAGTTTGTGTATTATAATCCTTAAACCTTATAAATAACTCACTATGATTAAGAAATACGTTGTCTACTCCCTACTTTCTGGGCTTGTCATTACAGGATTTAGTGCTTGTGATGGAGCAGGAAAAAAAGCGGATAAAGAAGAAATTCACAATGCTGCCACACAAACAATTCCTAAAGAAGCAGAAGGGTTGATCGGACGATGGGATATTACGGTAGAAAAAGAAGGAAAGCAAGTGCCATCATGGCTTGAAGTCAAGCTTTCAGGATTCAATGTGTTGGTTGGTGCTTTTGTAGCTGATGCAGGAAGTAGCCGTCCAGTATCTCACATTAAGTTGGATAAAGGTAAGTTTTCGTTTGAGATACCTCCACAATGGGAGGGAGGAGAAGGAGTCTTCACTATTCAGGGGGAACTGGTAGGTGAAGGGATAAAAGGTACTATTACAACGAACAAAGGGAATGTATTTAACTTCTCTGGTGTAAAAGCACCTTACATGGTTCGTCAGGGAGAGGCACAATGGGGAGAACCTATTGATTTGTTCAATGGAAAAGACTTGACGGGATGGAAGACTTCGAGTGACGATAACCAATGGGTGGTTAAAGATGGTATCCTTATTAACCAAAAAGCTGGTGCTAATTTAATAACCGAGCAGAAGTTTGAAGATTTTAAACTGACTGCAGAGTTTAGGTATACGGAAGGTGGTAACTCAGGAATTTATCTGCGTGGACGTTATGAGGTTCAGATTGAAGATTCGCCGAAAGATAGACATCCAGGTGCTCTATATTATGGAGGTGTCTACGGATTTTTGGCACCGAGTGAAATGACAACAAACGGAGCAAACGAATGGAACACCTATGAGATTACCCTCCGTGGAAGGATGGTGACTATTGTTTCTAACGGCAAGACGATCATAAATAACCAAGAAATCCCAGGTATAACAGGAGGCGCTTTAGATAGTAAGGAGGGCGAACCAGGTCCTATTTATTTACAAGGGGATCATACGGGTATTGAGTTTAGAAAAATAAGTATCACACCTGCGAAATAAACTGTTTAATCGTTCATAATGGTCTGTTAGTCGTATCTTTTATTGCTAACAGACCATTTTTATTGTATTGCTATGCTAAATGTAAAACTCGGACGGGGAATTGTGTTTCTATTTTTGTTCGCAAGTGTCCCCGCTTTTGCTACGAGCGATTCTTTGATGATAGCCAAGATTTACGAACATTCGTTCTATAGAGGCGAGGCTTACGAAAACCTTAGGTATCTGACCAAAAAAATTGGACATCGGATTGCAGGGTCCGAACGAGTTGCACAGGCTGTTGATTGGTCTAAAGGGCTAATGGAGCAGTTGGCATTTGATAAAGTCTATTTGCAGGATGTAAGGGTGCCTTACTGGGATCGGGGATCTTCGGAGGAAGCCTATATCTTAGGGGATGCGCAAAGATTGAAGGTATTGGCTTTAGGTGGTTCAGTCGCTACCCCTGAGGAGGGTATAACAGCTGAGGTGATCGAAGTGGAGTTGCTTTCGGATTTACGTAAATATGGTGAAAATGTGCAAGGAAAGATAGTCTTTGTAAATAAGCCATGGGACGAGTCCCTTGTCGAGACTGGGATCGCTTATGGGTTGAATAGTGCACAACGGAGCCGTGGCCCAGCGGAGGCTGCTAAACTAGGGGCGGTGGCTTATTTGTTTCGTTCGCTCGGCTCGGGAATAGATGACTATCCGCATACCGGTGCGACCCGGTATGTAAAGGGGATTGATAGTATTCCTGCAATGGCTATATCTGCCATCGGTGCGAATAGATTGCATACTGCATTGGAGAAAGACCCCAATCTGAAAGTCTTTTTGCGGCAGCATAGTGCCTGGAAAGGAGAAGTGCTTTCGCATAATGTTATCGCAGAATGGAAAGGGACTGACCATCCCGGGCAGATTATCACTATTGGAGGACATTTAGATTCTTGGGATGTGGGAGAAGGAGCACATGATAATGGTACCGGAACGATGGGGACGTTAGATGCGTTACGTACCTTGATGGCACTCGGTTACAAGCCCAAGCATACCATACGTTTGGTTTTCTATATGAACGAGGAAAATGGCGTACATGGTGCTTCACAATACGGTTTGCAGTCCAAGCAGAAAGGGGAACAGTTGATTGCAGCAATTGAAAGTGATGCTGGAGGGTTTGCACCTCGAGGTTTTGATATTAAAGGTGGGCCTGAAGCGGTAGCTTGGATTCAGCGCAGTTGGAAGCCGTTATTTGAGGAATCCTATTGGGTGTCCAGATTTTTACCGGGGAGTCCTGGTGTAGACTCTGGGGTATGGGGTAAGCATTATCCAGGGGCGTTGATGTTTAACTTTAGGCCAGATCCTCACCGTTATTTTGATTTACATCATACGGCCAAGGATGTTTTTGAGGCTGTGGATAAGCGTGAGCTACAGTCAGGGGTTGCCGCATTAGCATCATTATTATACTTAATAGATACCCATTACGAGGTATTACCAAATTAAGCCGTTTCGGTTATAGTCCGATATGTACAACGACGATATCGGAGTTGCGATAGGAAGGATGGTAGGATGAAATGCTACCACTTTCCTTATAGTAACGAAGCTCCTCATATACGGTCTCTCTAAGAATACCTTTCCCTTTGCCATGGATAAACTCGATCTGTGTATACTCCCAGTAGATTGCAGCGTCTAGGTTTTCCCGTAGTTTTTCGAGTGAAAGACCAAGTAGTTCATCACTGTCATAGTCTGCAAAGTTTGCAATAGAATCGGCATGCAAATCTACGACTTTGGGTGGGCGCGGTAGTGTACGGGACATGTTGACTAAGGGATTAGAAAATGATCGATTTGTCTGGATGATTCTGTATATAATCCAGTTTGCTTTGAAACATTACCGCCATTTTTTGAGCTCTCCACTTGGCCTCATCGGCTTTTTCACCTGTAAATAAGCTATCGACAGTACCATTGAATAATACCAGCCACTGTGCAAAATGCTGTTTGCCTATGGGGAGGTGGGCATGAGGAGGGAATGGACGCCCATCATATGTGTACTCACCGAGTAGTAATGTCTGCCAAAATTTATACATTTTGGCAAGGTGCTCAGGCCATCTATCCTGTATGTTCTGGTTGAAAATAATACCTAGCATTTCATCCTGACGGATATTGCTGTAAAACGTATCTACAAGTAGTTTTACGTCATCCAAGGTTGTGATATCTTTTTTTTCCATTGCATATCTATTTTAGCACAGGATAAAGTTCTTCATTTTTTCTGATATTGTCGTCAGATTAGCGTCTGTATTTGCTTAATCGATTGATGGTGTAAAATTATTTGTCAAAAAATCAGGCTATTGGATATTATTTTGACTTTTACGTTTTGAATATTCAAAACAGGTCGCTATATTTGCATCACTTTAAAGGTGATACCTTTTCGGGGTGTAGCGTAGCCCGGTATCGCGCCACATTTGGGATGTGGAGGTCGTAGGTTCGAATCCTGCCACCCCGACAGAAAAAGCTCTAACAAAAGTTAGGGCTTTTTTCGTTTACAGAGGTGCCAGAGCCTAGGTTCGATCCGAAGGAGGTTCATGTTCGATCCAGAACCTCCTCTATTGGGGATTAATTCTTTATTGGTAACCTAGTATTGCTAGCATATTCTGACTGCTTTGTTTTTCTGAGAAAGTAGAAATAGTAATTTCCTTTACCTCATTTTCATCTATGATAATATGTTTTGGCGCCGGGATAAGGCAATGATTGATTCCTCCAAAGCCGCTCAATGCCTCTTGGTAGGCTCCGGTGTGAAAAAAAGCTACAAATTGTTCTTCGTTTGTATCTGGAAGCATAATACTTTCTGCATCCCCATTATTGGGGAAAAAGTCGGCACTGTCACAGGTTATTCCCCCCAATGTATAAGGAATTAAATCACTTTCTAAATTGTTGACAGGAAGAACAGGGTAATTCTGTTTGATAGCCCAGGTGTCCGGAAGATGCGTGATAAAGGAACCATCAATAATGGCCCAGTCTCGCTCATTTCCCTTTTTTCGTTCCAATATTTTAAAAAGGGTTCCCGTTGATTCGGCAACAGTGTATTTGCCAAATTCAGTTATGATATCCGGTTCGTCCACCTCTTCTAGTGTGCATATATCTTTAATGGTAGATACAATGCGGAATATCAGTTCTGATATATTGGGATTGTGATTCAGGTTATCTTTAAAGGGCATACCACCTCCAATATCTAATGTGGTTAGGCAAGGGTTTATCTTTTTTAGATAACAATAAAAATGTACAACCTCTGCTAATGTAGTCCAATAGGAGTCCGTATTCTCGATACCTTTGTCATTAAAGAAGTGGAGAGTCGTTAGTTTTAAGTTATCTTTCCCATGGATACTCGTCTTGTAATGATATAGAATGTCTTCTGGGAATAGACCAAATCTTGATTCTCGGGCATAGCTGGAGATGTAGCTCATATTGAGGCGGATTCCTATGCTGATGTTGGTCAGGCGTTTGCTCTGTTCAATATAGTGTTCCAGTTCTCCTTTGCTATCTACAATAGGAAGGACGGTACATCGTTTATCGCACATCAGCTTGAATATCCCCGTCAAGTAATCTTCTGTCTTGTACCCATTACATATAATCTGCGTATCAGGAGGTATCTGCCCTGTTTTAGTGAGCGAACTGATGAGTTCGGTGTCACATGCTGATGAGATCTCGATACCGACATCAGATAATAGAACTGTCTTTAGTACATGATTGAAATGAGAGCTCTTGGTGCAGTAGTAGTACCGATACTTGCCTTTATAGTTGTTCACGTCAAAAGCAAGCTTAAAATAATCTTTCATTATTTTAATTTTATGGGTGATTGAAGGAAGGACGGTGAACTTTAAAGGTGTTCCGTGCTTCTTTACCAACTCCAGGAGATTTACATTTCTATAAGTAAGGCAAGCATTATCGATCGAAAATTCGTTGGGGAGCCTAATCTCATGAGCGCTAAAAAGATGTTCTTTCATTCACAAATTGTGTAAAGTTAAAATAACGCAAAGGTAAGGTGGAGAAACTGCTTGGTTAAGGTGTAAAATAGGTAATAAGTGGTGTTTTTTATGTTTTTTTGCTCAGATAGAAATAATTCCCTATGTTTGCAGTCAATTCTTGATTTATTAATCTTTTAAAACATCAAGGAATCATGACAGAACAGATCTACATATCGCCCCTTTCGCTTATTGCCTAAAAAGGCAGTCAAACTATTTTTTCTTATAATTTAATAGATGTGCGAGTTGTTTGCACTATGTTTGCCTGCCTCCAAACTTTTATGGGCTTTTTCTGAGCGCTTTTCTAAAGGGTATATCCTTACTTAGGACGAATAGAAATCAACAATCAAATTCAATAATAAATAAATTGAAAGTGTGATGGACACACAGGAATGGTTGTGCCCTTTAAAAACGGCACGTCAGAAAAAGCGACTCGTTAAAGCGGACCGCGATAAAAAGCTGATGCGACTGGAAAAGCGACGGTTGGATCTTTGGCAGCAGCGGCGACTTCTGCCTCCAACACCTTTGAAGCATCCTTATCAGCGGGGATGGAAGCGTTTTTTTGTACTCCGCGAAGATTTGAAGTATGACGCAAAGGCATTGTTTTACGAGGCATTGCTCGCTAAGATCAATACGGTTGAATATCATTATGATAAAGCTTTTAAGCAAAGAAAACGACGTAGAAAAAGATACCAGTACACTTCTAGGCTACAATTGCTGCAAGAAATCTCTGCCTACAGTTGGGATAGCAATCACTTAGAGCTCACCGAGGAGGAGAAGGCCTGTTTTAGCTGTGTAGAAACTTACCATGTAGAGACAAGGTGCCGGGTTATCAAGTATGTGTTTTCGGAGCCTTGGCGTTATAGATTGAAAATAGCACCACACATGATTACACATGTACGGACGCTTGATATCGATATCGAAAGAGAACTAGCTTATATAGAGGATCATATTGCTAATCATAATCTGGGCCCGCGCATCAATACATTGGCGCATGGAGCTGGATACAGTTGGAAACGGTGGGCAGGCGAGCGCAGTAAGCATATTAATAAAATTAAAAATATACCTAGATACAGTTCCAAAGAGACTTATCTAGTGTTAGATATATAAAACCCCTATGGGAAATTTAAGAACAAAAGATTTAAGTAAAATAGGATACCTTAATGATCAGCTCCGAAGCTTGGTAATTAATACGGTGTCCAAAAACTTTAAACACTACAATAAGCAACAGCTATTAGAGCTATTGGTCGATATTAAAAATAATCCTGAAGCTTATCTTGCTAATGAGGAAACGAATAAGATCGCCGAAAAAATAATAGGACGTGTTCAGGGAGCGACTTACACGGTGCATGACCTGTCGGAGAATGCTATACCTGTTAAGATTTATGGAAGTAAGGAAATAGAACAGTCTGCTAAAAAGCAGATGGAGTTGGCCAGTCTGCTTCCAATCAGTGTGCAGGGAGCACTGATGCCCGATGCGCATATGGGGTATGGCTTGCCTATTGGTGGGGTTCTGGCAACACACAATGCGGTGATTCCTTATGCCGTGGGGATGGATATTGGTTGCCGGATGGCACTCTCTATCATTGATGAAAATGAGAACTTTATAAAACGCTATGCGTATCAGATTAAGCAGGCGTTGAAAGATTATACGCATTTTGGAATGGAGGGAGGATTGGAGATTCGTCAGGAGCATGCGGTTCTGGATAATCCATTATTTGATGAATTAGCTTTCTTGAAACCTTTGAAGGGAAAGGCAGTAAGGCAGCTCGGAACATCTGGAAAGGGGAATCATTTCGTGGAATTTGGCGAGATTGAATTGTTCGCAGGCAATACCTTAGGTTTGCCTGCGAAAAAGTATGTTGCATTATTGACGCATTCTGGAAGTCGGGGGTTAGGAGCAGCCATCGCAATGCATTACACCAAAATAGCTATGGATCGTTGTAAGTTGCCGCGACATGCGCAGCAACTGGCCTGGCTGGATATGGATACCGAAGCTGGACAGGAGTACTGGATTAGTATGACGCTGGCAGGAGATTATGCCAAAGCTTGTCATGATCGTATTCACGCCAACCTTTTAAAGGCATTAGGGTTAAAGTCAATTTGTATGGTGGATAACCATCACAACTTTGCTTGGAAAAATACACTGGAGGATGGTAAGGAAGTCATTCTACATCGTAAGGGGGCAACTCCTGCAGGTGCTGGAGAGCTTGGTATTATTCCAGGAAGTATGACGACACCGGCTTATCTGGTATCGGGAAAAGGAAGTGCAGATTCGCTGTACTCTGCATCGCATGGTGCCGGACGTGCTATGAGTAGAAAAAAGGCGAAAGATAGTATGACCTCGTCGGCCATGAAAAAGCTTCTAGGGCAATCTGGAGTTACTTTAATCGGAGGTACCGTGGAAGAGAATCCTTTCGCTTATAAAGATATCGATTTGGTGATGGCGGCACAAAAGGAGCTTGTTGATGTACAAGGGAAGTTCTATCCACGTATTGTAAGGATGAATAAAGATTAGCGTGATGGAGAAGAAAATTATACAGATTACATCAGGGCGAGGTCCATTGGAATGTTGTCGGGTGGTGGCCAAGGTGCAGAGCTTAATGGTTAAGCAGGCCAAGAAACAAGGGGTGCAGCTAGAGGTACTTGAAAATAAGCTTGGTCAGTTGACGGGAACCCTACTGTCCTCCGCAATGATGCTGACGGGTGATCGTTTAGATGACTTTTTGAAGGAGTGGGTAGGAACGGTGCAGTGGGTAGCACAAAGCCCATATCGCAAATACCATAAGCGTAAAAACTGGTTTGTAGGGGTCGCTGCATTTGATATAAAGGATCTTCTGCGTTGGGATATTAAGGATGTAAAAATTGATACCTGCCGCTCAGCTGGACCAGGTGGACAGCATGTTAATAAAGTGGAGACAGCTGTCCGTGCGAAACACTTGCCCTCTGGAATACAGGTGGTGGCAATGGATTCACGCTCGCAGCTGGAAAATAAAAAGGCCAGTTTAGCTAGGTTGGAAGCTAAGGTACTGGTCTGGCAGACAGAACAGTTATTGCAACAACAACAGGATCAATGGCAGGCCCATAATGGATTGGAGCGAGGAAATGCTGTGAAGACCATCCAGCAGGAGTTGTATTAAAATGGGAGGTTTAAGGTTGGTCTGATATTTGCCCTGCTGTGCGGTAGAAAATAAACGTACGATGAAGATAAAGATAAGTGTATTGTTAGCCGTGCTGATTGCATTTGGTGTCAGCTCCTGCTATGTCAACAAGCATCCTCATGGACATGTTCCCCCTGGTCAGGTAAAGAAAGCGCATGGCGATAAGTCTGCTAAAGCGCATGCACCGGGACAGCAGAAAAATAAGCGTGGAAAAGGGAACAATCGGTAGGGAGAGAATCTAAAAAGGTTCCGCTATATAGCGGAACCTTTTTAGTATTTTAAAATCAAAATAATGTGTTTTCTTAGCAGTATTCGTCAAAAGCAGCGATAAGATTGTCGGCTATCATTTGAGCAGGTCTGCCTTCGATCATGTGTCTTTCGATCATGTGAACCAATTTACCATCTTTAAAAAGTGCCATTGCTGGAGATGACGGTGGAAACGGAAGCATATAATCCCGAGCTTTATCTACAGCTTCTTTTTCCATACCAGCGAATACGGTAACTAGTTTTGTTGGATGTTTTTCATTTTTTACCGCAGCTTTAGCCGCAGGACGAGCATTAGCGGCAGCGCATCCACAAACAGAATTTACTACAACAAAAACAGTACCTTCTGAAGGTATTGCAGCATCAACCTCTTCTACAGTCTTCAACTCTTGGAACCCCGCATCTACCAATTCCTGGCGCATCGGAGCAACTAAATATTCTGGATACATGTGTATAAAAATTAAATTTAAAATGTAAAATAAAGCAAGATAGACACATGCACTAAAAGCATTGTTACCTTAGATACAAATATAAGTTATTATCTGAGACCTAGCAAGATGTTATCCTCAAGATAATGTCAGATTGTGAATCAAACCCCAAGAGCTTCCTGTCCTTTGGACTTGTATGGAGTGAAAGTTTGTCGGCTTTAGGTGAAGGGAATTGTTTTTTGTTATTAAAATAGGTTTTCTTAATTTGGCCTAATATTTGATTACCTGTGTGCGGAAAGCTGTAGTTTGGAATAATAAAGCTTGTGTTGAGGAGAAGGGCGGATGTAAAATGCTTTTGTTTATCGGTGGGGATTACCAGCAAAAGTTCGATATTTTTTTAATACTGTTTATATAAATTATATATGTCTAACTGGGATCGTTTGGATCAAGTAATACAACATCTAGGAATGAATGTCAATTCTTTTTCGAGAGAGATTGGATTGAGCAGAGCGGAAAGATTATATCAGATAAAAAAAGGAAACTATGATATCAGTAAGAATCTTGCTGGAATTATAGTCAATCGATATCCAGAAGTCAATGAAGCATGGTTGCTTACTGGCGAAGGTGATATGCTCAAAGCCCGTGAGAATGCAACCCGAATACCATTATATAATACCAGTTTGGATGAGTTCAAGACCGATCTGTCACAGATGCAGATTGTCGATGAGTTGGAGATTCCCATTCTATCTGGTAGTGATTTTGCTTTCGTCAATCAAGGGGATTCTATGAGTCCGGAAATCGAGCACGGCAGCATGGTTTTTGTAAAACAGGTTGATAAAGATGCTATCGTTTTTGGTGACATCTATTTAATTATTTCCGAAAAAATGAATATCGTACGCTTTATCAGAGGGCTAGATGATAAAAGTTGGCGCTTGGTGGCTAAAAACGCAAACGATTTTGATGACCTGGTACTTGATATATCCTTGGTCAGAGCGGTATACAAAGTGAAAGGTGTACTCTCTATGATTTCAATGTAGAATTGTCTAGAAAAAAACGACAAGCCTCAAGACCATTCTTTAACCTATTATCACCTAAACCGGATATAACCGTGTAGTTTGCATTGTTGTTCTCCAGTTCTTTTTTCCAGATCTCCATAAAATGTTCCCTTTCTTGGGGGAAATCTCGTAGTGGGTCATTTTCCCAAGGTAGATCGATATCCATCAATAGATATAAATCATATTTGCGTTGTTTTATTTCGTCAAGGACAACGGTAGGGGTATGATTGAACAAATGGTCACACCATATTTTTACGGTTATAATAGTGGTGTCACAGATCACTACATTGCCTTTGACTTGAGAGCAGATTGCCTCTTCTAGGGCGATTTGTCCATAAAACATGTTAGTTTCGTCTTGCAGGCTGTATTGGTTCTGTAGATTCTGGCAATAGTATCGGGCATACTCCGGTACATAAGAGCTGTCTAATGCCTTAGCAAGGTATTGAGCCATCGTCGATTTGCCCGTTGATTCAGGGCCAACGACCGCGATTTTTCGTAAGTAGTCCTCGATATTGTTCATGGAGGAACAATATTAAGCATTTTTTTGGAGTTACGTAAAGCTTCTAATCCGTTAGCCTTTTTTATTGCACAATTTTATTGGCACAATTTGTACTGGCAAAAGACTCGGGTTTAGCTTTGAATACAAAGCCCATACCTAGGATATAGCCCATTGCCTCTTTCAGCGCGACATTAGATTCGAAACTAGGATTGGTATTGATGTCTGCATGAACTTCTAGATCTACTTCATACTGATCGAGAATAGGGCAGAGGTGATAAGCGGTTTCTATGGATTTTTGAACCTCTAGTAGCATGCGTTCCTTGATGCTCATATTATGGGCTTTACGATCTTTGTGGATGAACATAAATCCCCCTTTATGCTCGCGTAGAAATACGACTACGGTTGCGAATTCGGCCGTTCCTCGTTTTACCTGGGAATCGGTGCCGATGAAAACTTTGAGTTTGTTTCCAAGTAGATTTTCTCTAAGGATTGCAGCCTCAACAGCATCCATAATTGGTAGACGAAGGTATTCGCCATTGTATTTTTGCCATTCCATATGATCTGTTTTTGTTGATTGAATATAGTGTTATCGTGTTCATTATCTATTAATTGTGTGTTTTGTTTTTGTTAATTTATACGGTTTGAAAACGGTTGAAACCTAAGGTGCCCAATGCGCTTAGACCTCAACCGTTGTCGGGGTTTGAATTAATGCTCCTTTGTACCATAGGCCAGGTCTCCTGCGTCACCCAGTCCCGGGACGATGTACGATTTGCTCGTCAGTTCATTGTCGACATCACCAACCCAAATTTGAGCTTCCGGTACGAATGCCCGAACATGATCAACACCTTCCTGGCTCGCGATTATCGAAGCAATATGAAGCTCTTTGATGTTGTACTCGCTCAGAAGTTCCTTGCAGCAAAGAACGAGGCTTTTGCCTGTTGCCAGCATAGGGTCTGATACGATTACGATGCGTTCGTCTAGGTTTGGTGTGTTTTGATATTTGCGGTGGATTTCAAATTCCCCACTTTTCTTGGTGTGTCTATGTGCTGCTATAAATCCCGATTCGGCCCGATCGAAGATGTTGAGAAAGCCCTGATGAAACGGAAGGCCTGCACGGATTAAGGTAATCAGTACCGGTTGCTCCTGTAGGGTATGCATCTCGGCAATACCTAGGGGAGTTTCAATTTCTTCTGGTGAATAGGTGAATGTCTTACTGATTTCATAGGCCATCACTTCGCCAAGCCGTTCGATATTTCTTCGAAAGCGCATGCTATCCTTTTGGATTTCCTTGTCCCGGAGCTCCGAAATGAAATGATTTGCGATGCTATTTTCTTTTGTCAGTATATGGATCATGGTAATGGTATTTATTGACCAAATTACGAAAAAAAGCCTATTTAGTTTCTTTTCCGTCATAATAATAGTAATGCACTGTGAAAGCGGCCCTAAATTTGGTATTTTTACATTAGAAGGAACACTATGAAATTTCAACTTACGTCAGAATATTACCCTACTGGAGATCAACCACAGGCGATAAAGGAATTAGTCCAAGGAGTAAACCAAGGAGATACTTATCAGACACTTCTCGGGGTGACTGGTTCAGGAAAGACCTTTACGGTAGCTAATGTCATTCAGCAGACCCAAAAGCCGACCTTAATACTAAGTCATAATAAGACGTTGGCAGCGCAGTTATATGGAGAGTTTAAGCAGTTTTTCCCAGAGAATTCGGTTAACTATTTTGTCTCCTACTATGACTACTATCAGCCGGAGGCATTTATAGCATCGACCAATACTTATATCGAAAAGGATCTGGCGATCAATGAGGAAATCGAAAAATTAAGACTGGCGAGTACTTCTGCATTGATGTCTGGACGAAGGGATGTCATTGTGGTCTCTTCGGTATCCTGTATCTATGGTATGGGAAATCCCGATGATTTCTCGAAGTCGATCTTCCGGTTTGGTGTAGGGATGACCGTTTCCAGAAATGCATTTTTACATAAGTTGGTAGAGATATTATATGCCCGTACGACCACAGAGTTCAAACGGGGGACATTTCGGGTCAAAGGAGATACCGTAGATATCTATCCTGCATATCTGGACAATGCTTATCGTGTTTCTTTCTTTGGAGATGAAATCGACGAACTTAGTGAAATAGATCCGATAAGCGGAAAGACTTTATTGAAACATGAGACTTTATCCCTTTTCCCTGCGACACTGTTTGTAACGCCTAAGGAAAAATTTACGCAATCTATCTGGGCTATACAAGAGGAGCTGGTGCAGCGTAAAGCCCAGCTTGAAGAAGAGGGACGGATGTTGGAAGCGAAACGTCTGGAGGAACGTGTTAATTACGATTTGGAAATGATGCGCGAACTCGGATACTGTTCTGGTATAGAGAACTATTCTCGATTTTTTGATGGACGGGAGCCTGGAACACGACCTTTCTGTCTCTTGGATTATTTTCCCGAAGACTACCTACTGGTTATCGACGAAAGCCATGTGACCTTGCCGCAACTGCGCGCCATGTATGGAGGTGACCGTTCGAGAAAGATATCATTGGTCGAGCACGGTTTCCGGCTTCCTGCAGCCCTGGATAATAGACCATTGAACTTTCCGGAGTTTGAATCGCTAACGAATCAAACGATATATGTATCTGCTACTCCTGGAGATTATGAGTTACAGCAGACGGAGGGGCTCATCATTGAGCAGGTCATTCGTCCGACTGGTCTTCTGGATCCTGTGATTGAGGTTCGTCCGGCAATGAATCAGGTGGATGACTTTTTGGAGCAGGTGGATAAGACAATAAAAGAAGGTGGACGTGTATTGGCTACGACATTGACGAAACGGATGGCCGAGGAACTGACCAAATATATGAGCCGTCTCAATATAAAGGTGCGTTATATCCATTCCGAGGTCAAAACATTGGAGCGTGTAGAGATACTGCGTGGATTGCGGCTGGGAGAATTTGACGTATTGGTAGGGGTGAACCTGTTGCGGGAAGGGTTAGATCTACCTGAGGTAACTTTGGTCGCTATTCTCGATGCAGACAAAGAAGGGTTCTTACGTTCGGAACGTTCGCTGATACAAACTATCGGACGTGCTGCCCGTAATGAGAAGGGCAGGGTGATTATGTATGCTGATAAGATGACCGATAGTATGCGGGTTACCATCGACGAAACTAACCGACGCAGAGAAAAGCAGATTGCATACAACGTGGAGCACGGAATTACACCGCGTACAGTCGGCAAAACGAGGGAAGAGATAATGGAACAAACGTCTGTTGCAGATTTCAAAGGAGAGCAAAAACCATATGTAGAGCCTGAACCAGGTGTTAGTGTGGCTGCAGATCCTTTGATCGCCTACATGAGTGAGAAAGATCTTAAGAAGGCGGTGGATACGGTGCGTAAACGGATGGAGAAAGCAGCGAAGGAAATGGACTTCTTGGAAGCAGCAAAGCTTCGTGATGAAATGTTTGCTTTAGAGAAATCGTATGAAGAACGATTTGGATAAGTTATTATCCAAATCGTCCCGCGGTTATTTTTTCTCCTGATAGAGAGCTGTTTTGTTTAAGCTCAGTGTCCAGCAGTTTTCTTCCTGAACAAGAGTAAATCTGCCGTTGGTGTACGTTGTTGCGTTACGCTGATTTAAAAGAATACTGTTCTGTTCCTCTGGAATGAAAATCTCGGCCTCATTTTTAGCGCTATCTACCAGTATGTAAGCTGATGTCTGGTAGGCCGTTGATGTGTTCAGGGCGTGCAGTGCAATTCCCTCTTCAAATGGACGGACACATTCGCTACGTAATTGAGACCAGGTGTACCCTGCTGCAACGAGACAGCCATGCCTATCCTTATCCCCTCCCACAGAGGTTAAGGTGTCGGTACTTGGTGTAGACGAAGATACTTTTGAGGATTGACAGCTACTCAAGAGGAGGCCAAATAGCAATAGTAATAACATAGGTGTTTTCATAGTAGATTGTTTTAAAGTGTCAATGATTTGGTGCTTAATGGTAAGCGTTATACTATTTTTAAACTTCTTAATCTATCTTGTAGAGCAATTAATGTTCCTAATTTGATTAATATGCGCTAGGGGCTTTATTTTTTTGTAGGAAATAAGGCTAGAGATTGATCAATCTCTATTGAATTTATAGGCGTATACCTCTTGTTTGTATTTTTTGTGGTTTGTTGTATTTTAAATTTAAAATCTCTAAGTTTATTTTTTTTCAAATGAAATGGATTGTTTTTTGCTAAATTGATAAGCAGTTGCAGCGAGAGGCTAATCGAACTCCATAGGTATGGGAAAATCATATTGAGGGATTCTCGTAAATGGGAAAACAAAAAATTAATCTAAAGAAATACGTTAAATAGTCGTTACGATGAAAAAGCCAGTATTGGTTATTAAGTTTGGTTCAGCGTCCATCACAACAGAGGGAGAGATTGATGAACGCATTGTGCTGGAGATAGCGCGTCAGTGTGCTGCCTTACAGGCAACATATAATATTGTATTGGTCTCCTCAGGTGCAGTAGCTGCGGGTAGGCAGTTTATTCCGCGCTATACGGGTACCTTGGAGCAACGTAAAGCTGCTGCTGCGATAGGCAACCCTTTGCTCATGCGCACTTACTCTACTTATTTCAAACCTTTTCGTATAGCGCTGGCACAAAGTCTCTGTGAGCGTCATCATTTTTCGAACAGAGGTCAGTTCTTACAGCTAAAAAGCACCTATGAAACCTTATGGAAGAATAATATAATTCCGGTGGCGAATGAGAACGATGTGGTGAGTAACATGGAACTGAAATTTTCTGATAACGATGAACTGGCTACCTTGATTGCTGTTGGCTTTGGGGCAGAACAGTTATTGTTCAGCACTTCTGTGCCCGGTGTGCTGGATGAAAAAGGGAATGTGATTCCATTGATCGAGGTGGTGGATAAAGATGCTTTAGCTTTGGCGCGAAAAGAAAAATCAGCGGTAGGTCTGGGCGGGATGACTTCAAAGCTCAACTTTGCAAGATTGGCCACTCAGATGGGAATCAAGGCTGTTATTTTTAGTATGCAGACTCCTGACGGTATTTTAAAGGCAATCGTAGGGGAGACGGGTACTGTCTGTCTGCCTCAGAAGAAAAAAGTATCTTCTCGAAACAAATGGTTGGCTAGTGGTAGTTTGATTGCGGGAATGGTTAAGTTAGATCAGGGGGCATTGAAGGCGATTGAACAGCGGAAAAGTCTTTTGGCTGTTGGTGTAACAGAGGTGGTAGGTGAGTTTGAAGCCGGTGAGGTTTTTCAGATAGCGGACAAGGACGGTATTGTACAGGCGGTGGCCAAGGCAAAAGTGGACTCCATTGTGTTAATGAAATCGGATACGAAGAAAAATATAGCATTGGCACATGCTGATGATATTGTCCTCTTATAGGATTCGTTAGAATGCTAATAGAACCCCTTGGATGGAAGTAGAGCTTAATAAATAGAAAGAAAATGAACAGTATACAACAACAGTTGCTCAATAGCCGTATTGCAAAGCAAGCGGTAAACGGCTTGCAATTGAAAGATAAGCAGCAGATATTAGGACGCATTGCAACATTATTACGGACTAACTGTAATGCTATTTTGACGCAGAACCAGTTGGATTTGGAACAGATGGATGTTGCTGATCCAAAGTATGACCGTCTGAAGCTGACTGCAGAGCGGATTGAAAGCTTGGCGCAGGGTGTGGAAGATATTAGTAAACTGGAAGATCCAACGGATAAATTGTTGAGTACTAAACGGCTTGAAAATGGGCTCCTGGTAGAAAAGAGAACCGTGGCATTGGGTGTTGTGGGCGTAATTTATGAATCAAGGCCTAATGTAACGATCGATGTTGCGGCGCTATGTATACAATCGGGGAATGTCTGTCTTCTGCGTGGTGGCAGTGATGCCTGGTATACCAATAGCTATCTGGTCGGTATCCTTCAGGGCGTGTTGAGCGAATATGGAACAGATCCCAATATCATACAATTGCTCCCTACGGTTAGGGATTTAATCGGTTCACTTTTGGAAGCAGTAGGATATGTGGATATTATTATCCCGCGTGGATCCCAAGGATTGATTGATTTTGTCCGTCAGCATGCCAAGGTTCCTGTTATAGAGACTGGGGCAGGAGTCTGCCATACCTATGTTGAGGCCAGTGCCGATTTGGATAAAGCAGCCCGTATTGTAGCGAATGCTAAAATCTCACGTCCTTCTGTCTGCAATGCCTTAGATACAATTCTCGTGGATGAAAATATTGATAAGCCGTTCATACAGCAGCTTATCCCTCACTTTGCGGCAGCTAAGGTGGAAGTTTTTGCTACGGATAGACTGTATAATATTTTTCATGAGGCTAAATATCCTTATGTGCAGCACGCAGAGGAATCGGATTTTGGTCGTGAGTTTTTAGATTTAAAGTGTTCGATAAAAGAAGTCAGTGGTTTAGATGACGCTCTTTCGCATATCGCTGATCATTCTTCCAAACATTCTGAATGTATCGTGTCGCAAGATTCGGTTAAAATTGCGAAATTTATGCGCTCGGTAGATGCCGCCGCGGTGTACTCTAATGCGTCAACCCGTTTTACGGATGGTGGAGAGTTTGGGTTAGGGGCAGAAATAGGTATTTCTACGCAAAAGTTGCATGCACGTGGACCTTTTGCACTGGAAAAATTAGTCACAGAAAAATGGTTTGTCACAGGTGACGGACAGATTAGATAATAAGTTATGGGAATTCGATACGAAAAAGATACGATACTGAATTGGATAAATGAGATGGGCAAGTTTCTGCGCCTTTTGGTCGGGAAGTGGGAAGGTCTTCAAGAAGAAACGAGGGAATCTGTCAATATTGATACTGGATATAAGGAGTTTTTTAATGAAGAACGTACTTTTTTCTTAAATCTTAGTGATGCAGAACTTATTGATTATAGTAAAAGCCTAGAGCAGGAGCAGATTAGACCCCTGGCACAGCTTCTGATGTATGACGGGTTGATCAATCAGGATAATGGTTTGCTTTTAAAAGCAAAAGCCCTGTTTGAGTACCATATGAAACAGACAGGGAGCTTCTCCTTCGAAGACTATGGTTTTCTACAACAGATCAACAACAATTTACGATAGATAGGCTGGTCTATCGCAGAATTTCCCGTGCGATAACCAACCGTTGTATCTCTGAGGTACCTTCGTAGATCTGTGTGATTTTTGCATCACGCATTAATCGTTCGACATGATATTCTTTTACATAACCGTACCCTCCGTGTATTTGGATGGCTTCTATGGTGTGCTTCATAGCGACTTCCGAAGCATGTAGCTTAGCCATAGCGGCTTCTTTACCATAGGGTAACCCTTGATCTTTAGTCCAGGCTGCTTTGTAGGTTAAAAGCCGCGCCGCTTCGATTTCTACCTCCATATCTGCCAGTTTGAATTGTATAGCCTGATGAGCTGAAATCGGTTGGCCAAAAGTCTTACGCTCCTTGGAATAGGCTAAGGCCAAATCGTAGGCACCTGCGGCTATGCCCAATGCCTGTGCTGCTATACCGATGCGGCCACCATCGAGTGTTTTCATTGCAAATCTAAATCCAAATCCGTCATCACCTATGCGATTAGCCTTTGGTACGACGACATCTGTAAATAATAAGGAGTGTGTGTCTGAACTGCGTATTCCCAATTTATTTTCCTTAGGTCCGATAGTGAATCCCGCCATTCCTTTTTCGACGATCAGTACATTGATACCTTTGTGTCCCAATTCCGGATGCGTCTGTGCAACAACTAAATAGATGTCGGCATTTCCTCCATTCGTAATCCAATTTTTGGTACCGTTCAATAGATAGTGATCGCCCATATCTGCTGCGGTAGTATGTTGTGAAGAAGCATCAGATCCCGCTTCAGGTTCAGATAATGCAAAAGCCCCTAATTTTTCGCCCTTTGCAAGGGGAACCAGGTATTGTTGTTTTTGCTCTTCCGTGCCATAGGCTTCTAGACCCCATAGTACAAGTGAATTATGGGCAGACATGATGACGGCAGTTGATGCATCTACTTTTGCGATTTCTTCCAAAGCTAGAACGTAAGCCTGAGCATCCATGCCGGCTCCGCCATATTTTTCAGAGGTCATGATACCCATGAAACCTAGATCTCCCATTTTCTTGATGAATTCTGTAGGAAATTCAGCTTTCTCATCACGTTGTATAACTTCTTTTTTCAGCTCTTGGGCAAACTCTCTTGCCGCATCACGTATCATTTTATGCTCTTCTGATAGTTCGAAATTCATGGTGTGTCGTCTATTTGGTTCTATCAAATATACTTATTTTTATTATGCGTGCATAATAAAAATATAAAATTTAACCTTTATTATTTGGATGTTATCCAAAAGTCTACTATATTAGTAGAATATATAGATTATTAAAATTTACAAATATGGGTTTAAGACTAGGAGATGACGCGCCAAATTTCAAAGCGCAGACAACGATAGGTGATATCGATTTCTATGATTACATAAAAGATAGTTGGGCGGTGCTGTATTCGCATCCGTCAGATTTTACACCGGTATGTACGACTGAGCTAGGTCGTACAGCTCAGCTAAAGTCAGAGTTTGAGAAGCGTAATGTTAAAGTTCTCGCATTAAGTGTTGATGGGGTTGAAGATCACCTACAGTGGGTAAAAGATATTAACGAAACACAGAATACAACGGTAGATTTTCCAATTATTGCGGACGAAGACCGCCACGTTGCTGAATTGTACGATATGATTCACCCGAATGCTTCAACAACATTTACCGTGAGGTCTGTATTTGTCATTGGACCAGATAGAAAGGTTAAACTAACACTTACTTATCCAGCGTCTACAGGACGTAATTTTTATGAGATCCTACGTGTTATAGATTCTCTTCAGCTTACGGCTGAATATTCTGTCGCGACACCGGCAGATTGGAAAGACGGTGAAGATGTAATCGTAGTTCCTGCTATCAAAACAGAGGATATCCCAGCTAAGTTTCCAAAAGGTTTTACGGAGATCAAACCTTATTTACGCGTTACTCCTCAACCGAATAAGTAAGCATTTTTGTTTATAAATAAAGAGCGCCATTTCTAGTTATAGAAATAGCGCTCTACTTTTTATGGTATTTCCAAGATAGGCTTAGGTCGACTTGTAAAGACTAATATCCCGGATTTTGCGTCAGGTTATTTCCCAGTCCAATCTCTGCAGCAGGGATAGGGTAGAGGAAATACTTTTCATCTTTAAGACTGCTGTATTTGGCGAGTGCAAGTTTAGTCCGGCAATAGTCAAACCAAGTTTCTCCTTCAAATAATAGTTCTCTTTCCTTTTCTTCCTGTACAGCCTTAATAAAGACCTCAAGGCTGTTGTAGTCATTTATCGGGGTCGTATAACCTGCTCGTTCCTGGACCTTTTTGAGGGCATTATAGGCGGCTTGAGTGACACCATTATCTATCCTTGCTTTTGCCTCTGCATGTATGAGATAAATCTCTGCGAGCCGGATCGCTGTTACGTTTTGACTGGCTGGAGAGAAGTTGGGAAACTTGCCCATGAAATAGTTATTCTTACTCCCTTTTTTGACTGTAAACGTCTTGCGTTGATCTCCTTCCCGATATAGGTCCAACAAGGTAGAATCCTTTGCTAAGAAAAGAACCGTAGCATTATCATTGGATACTGCTGCCAAAGGGTTGGTTGCCTGATCATCAAACTGTATCTCGAAAATAGCTTCGCTACTATTCTGTGTGGTCCAAATACTGGGATACGCTGTGGGCAGGTTGTATTTCCCGGAAGATAGGACTTCTTCCGACAGGCTGGCTGCATTTTTATAATCATTGGTAAAAGCAGCTTGGTAAAGGTATACTTTGGCCAGAAGCGCTTTCGCAGCCCAATGTGAGGCACGTCCACGGTTAGCATCACCTGTGTAGGTATTTTCGGCAGGGAGTAGATTGATCGCATCGTTCAAATCACTGATGATTTGTGCGTATACCTCTTCTTTTTCGGATTGTTTCGTGTCCAACTCACTGTTTTCTTGAGTATAAGTTACCTTTAGCGGTATACGTCCAAAAGCCCGTACCAGAAAGAAATAGTTAAACGCACGGATGAATTTTGCTTCTCCAATAAAGATATTCTTTTTTTGATCTGTAATCATAGATGCCGTCATCTTTGGTACTTCATCTATGATTTGATTTGCAGCGTTTATGGTCGTATATAGTGCTTTCCACATATTGGCAGTCCAAGGATTGATGGTCTGTACTTGGTGGGTTGCAAAGTTTTCATATTCTGGGTATTCAGCAGCGTGTCTGACGTGACGTGCAGAAAACTCAGGGACAATAATTGTAGACTGTCCGTAAGAATAAGAGTTCATCATGCTGCGGTACATTCCCATTAATGCTGAATTGGCATTGGTCTCTGAATTGAAGTATTCGTCCTGACCAATCTGTCCAAGCGGATCGCGATCTAAGAACTTGTCACAAGATGTCGTCGTAAAAGTGAATGAAGCAAGGAGTAGCAAGTATATAATGTTCTGTCTCATAGTAAAATCTAAAATGTTAAGTTAAAGCCTGTAGTGAAGATGCGTGGTTGCGGATAGCTACCATAGTCATAACCATAGATTAAACCTGTGTTTGCACCGCCATGGCTAGAACTCACCTCAGGATCGTATCCCCTGTATTTGGTAAATACGTAAGCGTTTTGTACGGTAGCGTACCAACGTAGTTTTTTTATTCTCAGCTTATCTGATACCGCACTAGGTACCGTGTAGCCTAAGGTTATATTGCGTATACGGAAGAAAGAGCCGTCCTCTACAAAGCGGGAAGATACAGCACCATTGTTTAGATCTCCAGGAGCAGGACGGGGTACGTCTGTGATGTCTCCTGGTTTTTTCCATCGGTCTACCATATCTACAAATTGATTGGAACTCGGGTTGAATCCTTCTAACCCAGAAGCCAGATTATAATTGAAGATGTCATTACCATAGGTGAATTGTCCAAGGATACTTAAGTCAAAGTTTTTGTAAGAGAAATTGTTGGATATACCACCAAAGAAATCTGGATTAGGGTCTCCTATCATAACATGATCTGCATAGTTGGTCGGTAGCACCATCGTGCCATCAGCACCCAAATAGTCGATCATACCAGTCTGTGCGTTGACTCCCATTGCTTTCCAACCGTAGAATACACCTAAAGGTTGTCCAGGGCGTGCTCGGTTGAGGTCGCCGACCCCGCCACGCATCTCATTTAATCCATTGGGTAGTGCCAGCACCTTGTTTCGGTTGAAGGTCATGTTAAGTGAGGTGGACCACTTAAAGTCTCCAATCAGGTTTTTTGTAGTCAGTTCAAATTCAAAACCCTTATTCTCGATATCTCCCGAGTTGGTAAATCGCGTTCCATATCCCGAACTGCTCAGGATAGGTAGGCCGATTAATAGATCTGAGGTCTTCTTGTAATAGTAATCGGCCAATAGGGATATTCTGCCATTCAGGAATCCAGCGTCTATACCGATATTCCATTGCTGGGTGGTCTCCCATTTTAGGCCGCGGTCTCCTAAGACATTCGGTAAGAATCCGGGAGTGCCCATATAGTTATTGCCTCCTGTGTACATGGAGCGGCTCGCATAATTGCCAATGTTTTGATTACCTGTTATACCCCAACTTGCGCGGAGTTTTAAATCGCTGAGGAATTTGGCATCCTGCATAAAATCCTCCTGTTTGATGCGCCATGCGCCGGCGAAAGAAGGGAATACCGCCCAACGGTTATCTCTGCCAAAGCGGGATGAACCATCGGACCGTACGTTCGCGTTTAGGATATACTTATCGTTGTAAATATAAGTTGCCCGCGCGAATCCGGAAGCTATAGCCCATTCTTCGGGGTAAGAGTTTGCTCCATTGATGACTCCTCCTGCTGTGATATAAGGGATATCATTGGTTGGAAAATTAGATCGTTGTGCATGTACGAAATCAATACGGGATTCCTGGAAAGAAAAACCGCCTAAGACATTTAAGCTATGTGCTCCAAAAGTCTTATCGTATGTTAGCGTTGTTTCATTGATCCAGAGCTGATCTCTTGTGTTGCGACGTGCGCCTATACCGCCTTGGCTTACATACGAACGTAGTCCATTAGGGGGCATAAAGAAGGTCTCGTCAATAAAGCTTACATCGGTACCAAAGCTTGTCTTTAACAACAATTCGGGAATGATATTATATTCAGCACTGGCATTGGCCAAGATCCGGAACGTTTGCGCTTCATTAGTGGGCAGTTCGAGCATAGCCACGGGGTTTTCCCGTGTTACGCGTACTTGGTCATAGACATAATTGCCACGGTCGTCAAATACGGTTAGATTAGGTGGGGAGAATATGCCGCTTTTGGTAGCGCCTTCCTTAGAGTTCTCTTCCTGTACCCGTTGGTTGACCGCGCGGGTAAGGTTGATCGCTGTAGAAAATCGCAGCTTGTCGCTATGGGCATGATCTAGATTGATACGGCCGCTTAGTCTATTGAAATCCGAGCCTAATAATACCCCACCTTGTCTCATATAACCTAGGGAAGTATAATATCTTGTTTTGTCATTGCCGCCATTGGCCGAAAGCTCATAGTTTCGCATAGGGGCAGTTCTGAATACGGCATCCTGCCAATTGGTATTTACGCCAGGGTTCGCAAATATTTGATCGTGAGCTTTGTTGGTATCGATACCTAGTTCTAGTCTGATTTTATAATAATCACGCATGTAGTCCTGGTACTGCTCCGTATTCATCATGTCATAATAGCGCTCGCGGGGTACTTGGGAGAAGCCTTCATACATGTTGAAGTTGAATTGGCTATGTCCTGCTGTACCTTTTTTGGTGGTAATCAAAACCACACCATTGGCTGCCCGGGAACCGTAAATGGAAGAGGAAGCGGCATCTTTTAAGATTTCGATAGACTGTACGTCCGAAGGATTGATAGAGGCCAGTACATTGATACCTTGTGTACCTCCACCAAAATCAAATGAGGAGCCTCCCGTAAAATTCGTTGTACTGTTGACCGGGATTCCGTCGACAACATACAGCGGGTCGGAACTGGCATTGATAGAAGTGGTACCGCGTACACGGATGCTGATTCCGCCGCCGGGCGAGCCTGACTTTTGGGTAACCTGTACACCGCCGGCTTTTCCTTGTATAGCTTGTGTAATACTAGGGAGAACTTCGTCTTCAATGTCTTTGGCGCCAATGCTGGATACAGCCGTGGGTAATGTGGCACGTTTCATCGTACCATACCCTACGGAAACGACCTTTACGGATTCGATGGTATTCGTCTCTGTTGTTAGTTGTACTTGGACATCTTTCCTCTTGCCTATGGCTTGACTGAAGGTTTTGTAGCCTACCGAACTGAATCGAAGGGTGTTTTTCGCATTGGCAGTTATTTTGAATCGTCCGTTTTCATCCGTGAGCACTGTGGTGTTCGTGCCCTCTACAGATACCGAAGCTCCCGCTATTGGGCCTTCAGGACCGCTTACGAGGCCTGTTATGGCGTTCTTTGAAGCTGCGGCTCCATTATCTAGCTTGGAGGTGTCTGTTGCCGCTATGGCCGTAGGAATGCTCTTAGTGGTATCTGCCGATGTCTTAATGCTGTCGGCAGGAGTTTCTTGCTCTTCAATAGCCAATACGACATCGATATGACGTTGATTGTTGACATGTAGTTCCGAACGTATGAAACCTGACTTTAGTAAGACCAATATACCGTTTGGGCTTGCCGCTATTTTGAAAGCACCTTGCGCATCGGATACTACAGTATTTGTCGTACCCTTTTCTGAAATGACAACTCCCTCCAAGACGTTGCCTTTTGAATCTTTTACTTGGCCGGATACAGATAGAGAGTCTGTATTTATACCTAATCCTGAAGGAGGTTTGGGATGCTTAGCAAACGCTGTGTTGACATGTAGTGCTGCTTGTGTTGTGTTGCAAAGAAAAATTAATGTGCATGAGAAAAGTAATACGCGATAAATATGGGGTATCATAAATAAAAAAATTATATAAGGATTCTGATAGAAATATAAAACTTCGAGCAACTAATGGAGAACGACGCGGATTGTAATACAGTTTAATAATCATGTGATTAATTATATCATTCTTGTTACATGATGGTGTCATGTACAACAATAAACGCTGATAAACTGTATTTGTTGTTTAACAATTCTGGTTTTTTTTGAAAAAAGACAGAATGAGAAAGTAGACTTTATGCTAGCTCTTGGGGATTAGGAGCTTGCGAAGGGAAAGAAAAAAGCAGATATCTAGAATAAGATATCTGCTTTATCGATTATTTGATTTATTGAAACAAAATTGACTAAAAGACCTTCACGATATAGATGTAGTCTTGCAGTTTCTTTATCTGCTCTGTTCTTGGGAGCGTAGATAGTGTGTTTTTATTGTTAAGGAAAATATTTCCTTTCAGCGACTCAGCGGGTATTTTATTAAGCGCCTCGACAAGCTCTTTGGTTTTGATGGCAAATGCTGCACCATCGATCCCCTTTTGTTTACCAGAGATGATTCCGATGATATTACCCTGGTTGTCCAGTACAGGGCCTCCACTATTACCTGGATTCACTGGTATTGAAATCTGATACGCTATCGTATCACCAGCGTATCCTGTATTGGAACTCAAATATCCCTGACCATATACAGCTTCATCTCTCGGGAATCCTAATGTGAAGATATCTTCCCCAAGTTCTGAACTTTGTTTTTTGAAAGTGTAAGGGATGTTTTTTAAGTTTTTAAAACTCGTATCATCGATGTGTAAGATCGCGAGGTCTTTTTGGGCATCAGTGTACACAATCTGGGCCCTGTAAGCTTGTCCTTTCACATTTTGAAGATGTATAGAGTCGGCACCGTTGATGACATGATAATTGGTAACGACATAGCCGTCACGGGTCAACATAAAACCTGTCGCTCCAAAATGGATGGCCGCAGCATTTTTGTTTTTATCGTTGTTGATATTTTGTATTGCTTTATTTTGCTCCGTTACATTTTTCTTCACCGAATTCATTTCCCTACGTAACGCGCTATAGTCTGTATTGGCCTTTTTGATATTTGAGAAATATCCTGTAATCCATAAAGTGGAAAAAACAGATACTAGCGCTACAGCAGCGGCCACCCCAGCATTGATTTGCAGTTTAGCCCATAGTGAGGTTACTTTAGCAGCTACCGCGCTTTTACGCTCTGATTGAAATGCATTACCCTCAGCGATCAAAGATTGTTGAAATGCATTGCGCAGTTCAGTCTTTTGCAAATTTTGTACAAACGAACGGTGCTGTTCGAATAAGTCAGCATAAGTAGGCTCTGTTTCACAGAAGTTCTCGAAAGCCACAGCATCCTCTGTTGAAAGTTCGCCTCGTAAATACTGATCGGCCCAATCTATAAAATCATGTCTCTGCATACCACTCATTTTTCAAGAGATGAATTAAAAAATATCTTTTTGAGTCGCTGTAGGCATTTGTACTTTTGTGTCTTCGCGTTGTCCGTATTGGTATAGCCAAATTTGTCACGTATGTCCTGCATAGACATGTTGGCGATATAAAAATCTTTTAACAGTGTCTGGCAAGGTTCTCCTAATTGTGACAGGGCAATATTCATCTGGTCAAATCTTTGCTCTATCTCGTCGTGACGTTCAAGATCATCTTCTACTCGTAAGAGGTCCTCAAAGTCCGAAATATCAGCAGTGCTAGCCACGCTCCCTTTCCGCGTCAGTTGTTTTAGCCACAGTCTTCTTGATACTGCGTACAAAAACGTCCCAAGTTTACTACTTAACTCAAATTTTTGTTGAGTAATCTTGTCATACAAAACCATCACCGCTTCTTGAAAGATATCTTTCGCTTCGTCTTCCGATCCGTTGTTGTTGACAATCATCCGTGATATCGAAGGGAAATAGGATTTGTAAATCCTATTGATAGCTTTACTATCGCCTTTTGATACCCCATCGATAATCTCCTGGTCCGAAATTTCTGTGGGAAGTATTTGTTTTATCTTACTCACTTATTAATACCTTAAAATCCAAATAGTAACCCTTGTAATCATGAAATTAATAAAGAAAACCAATTTCATATCTTCTTTACTGTGTTTAACCTCAGGTAGGGGTGTTTTCTGACCTTGAATATACGCACTTTTGTAAAAATACTTAATCAAACGTAATAGTATTTTTGATGAAATACTAATGTTGCATCTAAAAAAAAGCTATAAACTTGCTAACGAATAACTTGTTTTATTTATGGAACATTGATCTATTAAAGTAGTGAGGTAGATCGGTGGGGGAGTTGTAAAGTAGAAGGGTAGAGAAGGTCTAGAAAGCTGTAAACAAAAAAAGGCATCCTTAATGGATACCTTTATTGTTTCTTAGCGGTCTGGACGGGACTCGAACCCGCGACCCCATGCGTGACAGGCATGTATTCTAACCAGCTGAACTACCAGACCTAAGAATTTTGATTGTTGTAAAAGATATTTAGCGGTCTGGACGGGACTCGAACCCGCGACCCCATGCGTGACAGGCATGTATTCTAACCAGCTGAACTACCAGACCTAAAATCTTTACTTTTACTATTTTTAAAGAACGATGAAAAGACTCTTCTTTTCTTTGTTTTTTGAGCGGTCTGGACGGGACTCGAACCCGCGACCCCATGCGTGACAGGCATGTATTCTAACCAGCTGAACTACCAGACCTCAACCCTTCTTGTGAGAAGGTGTGCAAATATAGCGCTTATTTATATAAATCCTAATTTTTTTTGAAAAAAACTTAGTCTGTAGCGCCCTCCTTCATCTTTTCAGCGTTTTCAGCGAACTGTAATGCGTCTATAATAGGCTGTATATCACCGTCTAGAATTGTCGATAAATTGTATGTCGTCAAGTTAATTCTATGTTCAGTAAATCTTCCTTGAGGGTAGTTATACGTACGGATTTTTGCCGAACGGTCGCCCGAAGAAACTAAAGTTTTTCTTTTTGCAGCGATATCACCGTTCTTTTTGTTCAATTCTATCTCGTAAAGTTTGGTACGAAGCATCTCCATTGCCAATTCTCGGTTGGCTAATTGGGAGCGCTCCACCTGACAGACCACAACAATTCCTGTAGGTTTATGGGTCAATTGTACTTTTGTCTCTACTTTATTTACGTTCTGCCCTCCAGCACCACCAGATCTAGAAGTGTGCATTTCGATATCACCTGGGTTCAGTTCGACGTCAACCTCTTCGGCTTCCGGTAGTACAGCGACAGAGGCTGCCGAAGTATGTACACGACCTTGAGTTTCGGTATCAGGGACACGTTGTACCCGATGTACCCCAGATTCATATTTCAGCTGACCATATACATCATCGCCAATTACTTTTAGGATTACCTCTTTATACCCACCAGAAGTACCTTCAGTAACATCCATCACTTCATTACGCCAGCCTTTGGTCTCGAAATAACGGGTATACATACGGTAAAGGTCACCCGCGAATAATGCCGCCTCGTCTCCTCCCGTACCACCACGTATCTCGATAATCGCATTTTTAGAGTCTTCAGGATCCTTAGGGATAAGCATCAGACGAATCTCTTCCTCTTTCTCTTCTCTTTGTACCAACAAGATGTCTTGTTCTTCTTTGGCCATTTCCCTTAATTCCTGATCCTTCTCATTGACCAATATATCTTTATTGGTATCTATATTGCTGATTATATTTTTGTAAATATGATATTGCTCTACAATTTTTGATAGGTCTTTGTATTCCTTGTTCAATTTTGCAAAACGTTTCATGTCATTGATGGTTTCGGGCTTGCTTAGTTCAGCTTCCACTTCTTGCCACCGTTCTTTAATCGCTTGTAGTTTTTCTAACATAGTTCCGTTTGATAAGTATTAATCCTCAAAGCCAAAATAAGGACAATTAATAGCCCTTAGGTATCCATTTTATAGCATACAGCTTATGGGATTTTGCTCCAAAAAGGTGTTATTCCCTTTTAGAGAGTGCAAAAATACTGAAAAATATGGTTTAAAAAGAAGGAATTGTTAATGACTTGATACAACCTTTAGTCCTATTATTGAAGCGATTAAGGTGAATATGAAGAATATCCTCCAAAATTCAGCAGGCTCCTTAAAGAAAATAATACCCATTAGTACTGTTCCTACAGCTCCTATGCCTGTCCAAACAGCGTATGCTGTACCTAAAGGCAAGGTCTGGGTAGCCTTGATCAGTAATCCCATACTTAGAAATAGACAGATTACAAAACCTCCATACCACAATAGAGAAGTGGTCCCTGCAGCTTCTTTCGCTTTACCTAGGCAAGTGGTGAATCCAACTTCAAATAATCCACCTAATATTAAAAATATCCAGTTCATTTTTTTGTGCAAAGGTGCGTTTTTTTAGATTTTCTTTTTTTAACAAATGTTAAAAAAGAGTCTTTTTCCGGTAACAGTCGCTGGGAGTGTGTTATTTTATTTCAGCGCGGATTCGCGAGAGAGTCACCTGTGTAACACCGAGATAGGATGCAATATAGCCCAGTTTGATCCGTTGTAGGACATTAGCCTCCTTGGTTAGGAGATCGCTATATCGTTCGGTAGCTGTTTTGAACAGCGTTTGCATAAGACGTTGTTCTATTTTTAATGTCTCCAGTTCGGCGAGTTTACGCCCCCAGTTTGAGATGGGCAAAGAACTGTTATAAAGATGCTGTAGCTTTGAAACCGGGATGCGGTACAGAACACAGTTCTCTAATGTGTCTACGATTTCATAGCCGGGAGTGTTGTGTACATAGCTCTTCAGTGATAGTATGGAATCTCCAGGGAAGCAGAAGTCCAAAACAGCCTCTTTTTGTTCTTTTGGGTAGTAAATACGACAGATTCCCTCTGTCAAGAAATAAATATATTTAGAAGTTCTATCCTTGTCTATCAGTATACTGTTCTTTTCAACTTCAATGCGCTCGGTTATGCCCAGCAGCTTCTCCAACTCCGCATCAGGGAGTATCGCTATTTGTTGGATAGCATCTATGAGTTCCATCGTTGTAGATTAAGCGTTTGTCCATCCCATACGGCGTAGGTGTAATAGTTTATCCATTCACCTAGGTTGATAATTTTAGAATCTTTTCTAAGCTCGATTTCATAAGGGAAATGACGGTGGCCAAAGATAAAATAGTCATAGTGCTGGGTATGGAGTATATCATTGGCGTATTGGATGAGCCATTCTCTATCTTCTCCCAAAAACTTTTCATCGTTATTATTAGAGATGCGACTGTGCTTAGACCATCGTTGAGCTATTCCAATGCCTAGATTGGGATGCAAACGGGCAAAAAGCCACTGGCAGAAAGAACTGCGGAATATTTTTTTTAATATTTTATATTTTTTGTCTCCGGGGCCTAATCCATCTCCATGGTGGATATAACATGATTTTCCGTTGAGGTCCAGGATCAGCTCATTATCGATAATGGTAGCCCCAATCTCTTTTTTCAAATAACCAAACATCCACATATCATGATTGCCTTTAAATAGGGTTATTTTGATTCCGGCATCTGCTAATTCTGCGAGCTTTCCTAAAAATCGGATATAGCCCTTAGGAACTACTGTGCTGTATTCAAACCAGAAGTCGAAGACATCGCCCACTAGGTAAAGCTCAGAGGCATCCTGTTTGATATGGTCGAGCCATTTCACAATTTCTCGTTCCCGGATTTCGGACTGCTCTTTCGGATAAGAACCCAAATGGAAGTCAGAAGCAAAATATATCTTTTTAGCAATTTGCATGTTGGTGTAAAACTACCAAAATGCGCTGATTTTACAAATAGGTGATGCTTGATCAATACCATGTTATTTATTAAGCTAGTCTTTGTAAGACTGGCACCTAGAAGTAGGCTAATGGCTGAGGAAAGTTTTAAAGGATGAATTATTTCCTTAGTTTTGTTAGAAAGAATGATCAATTATGAAGAAAAATATTGGTTTTATAATGCTCTCAATGGCATTGGTAGCATGTCAACAAAATAAACAGATTGATTCGGTGAAAGATATTATAGTACAGCCTTATCCTAAGACAGAGAAAGTAGATCAAAAGGATGATTTTTTTGGAGTTTCGGTAGCGGATCCTTATCGATGGTTGGAGGATGATATGTCGGAAAAAAACAAAGCATGGGTTGCAGCGGAAAACGAAGTAACACAAGCCTATCTTGGACAGATTCCTTTCCGTCAGGCTATTACGCAACGATTAGAGAAGTTATGGAATTATGAAAAATATTCCGCTCCGTTTATTGAAGGAGACTATACCTATTTTTACAAAAATGACGGATTACAGAATCAAGCGGTACTCTATCGTAAAAAAGGCGATAAGGGAGCTGAAGAGGTGTTTTTGGATCCTAATAAATTTTCAGCAGATGGTACAACTTCATTAGCTGGAATTAATTTCAGTAAGGATGGTTCGCTGGTTGCCTATCAGATTTCAGAAGGAGGTTCCGACTGGCGTAAAGTAATTGTATTACGTACGGCAGATAAGACGGTATTGGGGGATACATTAATTGATGTCAAATTCAGTGAACTGGCTTGGCGTGGTAATGAAGGCTTTTATTACAGTTCCTATGACAAACCAAAATCTGGATCAGCATTGTCAGCGATGACCGATCAGCATAAATTATATTTCCATACCCTGAATACTGCTCAATCTACAGACGAACTAATCTTTGGTGGAGAGAAACTTCCTCGTAGATATATAGGTGCAGGGGTGACCGAAGATCAACGCTTTCTAGTTGTGACAGCGGCAAATACCACATCCGGGAATGAGTTGTATGTTCGGGATTTAACAAACCCTACAGCTGGTTTCGTAACGATAGTGGATAACTTTGATAAAAACCATGCTATTTTAGATAATGATGGAGATCGGTTCCTTATTTATACGGAGTTGGGGGCACCCAATGGTAAGATTATAGAGACTGTCCTGGTTAATCCTAAACCTACCGAGTGGAAGGATCTGATTCCAGAAACTGAAAATGTATTAAGCCCTTCCATAGGTGGAGGGAAGATATTTGCATCGTATTTAAAAGATGCAACTTCTCTGGTGAAGCAGTACGACCGTGATGGGAAATTGGAACGCGAAATTGCCTTGCCTGGAGTTGGTACTGCGAGTGGTTTTGGAGCAAAAAAAGGAGATAAATCTCTTTATTATACGTTCACTTCCTATATCAATCCCGGCACAATCTATAATTATGATATCGCTTCTGGTAAATCCGATGTGTATAAGAAAGCTGAAATCCAATTTGATCCGACACAATATGAGTCTAAACAGATTTTCTATACGTCAAAGGATGGTACAAAAGTACCGATGATTATTACGTATAAAAAAGGAATAAAGCTAGATGGTACTAATCCGACCATGTTGTACGGATATGGAGGCTTCAATATCAGTCTAACTCCCTCGTTTAGTACGGCTAATATTATTCTCTTGGAGCAAGGTGGTGTATATGCTGTTGCAAACTTGAGAGGCGGTGGGGAATATGGTGAAAATTGGCACGTAGCAGGGACTAAGATGAATAAGCAGAATGTTTTTGATGACTTCATTGCGGCAGGAGAGTATCTGATTAAAGAGAAGTACACTTCGTCCGAACGATTGGCAATTGCAGGGGGCTCAAATGGAGGGTTGTTAGTCGGGGCCTGTATGACACAGAGACCAGAATTATTTAAAGTTGCGTTTCCTGCGGTGGGCGTATTGGATATGTTACGTTACCACAAGTTTACTGCAGGTGCAGGCTGGGCGTTTGATTATGGAACAGCAGATGATAGTAAAGAGATGTTTGAGTACTTGTACAGATATTCTCCTTATCATGCATTGAAAGCAAATACGTCGTATCCAGCAACGATGGTTATGACTGCAGATCACGATGATCGCGTGGTGCCCGCGCACTCCTTTAAGTTTGCAGCTCGCTTGCAGGAATACAATGTAGGGACTAATCCGGTTCTGATTCGTATCGATACCAATGCAGGACATGGAGCAGGCAAGTCTACAGCTATGCAAATAGCCGAACATGCAGACAAATGGGCGTTTATGTTCCAGAACATGGGAATGACTTATAACGAAATTAAATAAAGCAAATGGTTCAAAACCTCATACAGCACATCAATGGTATCACACCTTTAACCGAAGAGGAAGAGGGAATTGTTGCCGAATTGGTTCGAGAGAAAACATTGGCCCGCAAGCAATTTTTGCATCGGGCAGGAGAAGTTGCTCAATATTCTGCTTTTGTTGTTGAAGGCTGTCTGCGCTCTTATGCTGTAGACCGGAATGGCTTTGAGCATATTTTGCAGTTTGCTCCAGCCAATTGGTGGATTTCCGATATGTATTCTTTTGTTAAGAATAAACCGAGCGAATTGAATGTCGATGCACTTTTGGAAACCAAAGTGCTTTTATTGAGCCGTTCCTGTCAGGTGAGTATCTTTGACCGTATTCCAAAGTTGGAGCGTTACTTCAGAATTTTAACAGAGAACGCATTGGCAGCCAGTAATCACCGTACCATAAACTACCTTAGTCTTCCTGCAAAAATAAGGTATGAAAAGTTCTGTACGATGTATCCAACGCTGATAAATACGATTCCTCAAAAATCAGTAGCATCCTATATCGGCATCACGCCGGAGTTTCTAAGTAAACTTCGTGCAGAGTTCTAGATAAAGAAAATGGGCCATCATACGATATGATAGCCCATTTTTTTTTAATCTACATTAAGAATTGAAGGCACAATTAGCACTTATCTTTGTATTATATAACAAAAGGAGGAAAAAATGGCACATACAATTTTGTACAGATCTGACAGTCGGGGGCATGCAGATCATGGCTGGTTAAAAAGCGCACATACATTTAGTTTTGCAGGCTACTATGATCCAGAACGCATACACTTTGGAGCGCTACGTGTTTTTAACGATGATTATGTGACTGGTGGTAACGGATTCGGTAGACACCCACATGACAACATGGAGATTATCTCTATCCCTTTAGAAGGTACCTTGGCACATCAGGACAGTATGGGCAACAGTGGCACGATAGAGCCCGGAGAAATTCAGGTGATGAGTGCTGGTACGGGCATACAACATAGTGAGTTTAATGCCAATGAAGCCGAAGCTGTCCAATTTTTACAGATATGGTTGTTCCCTAATAAGCAGAACGTCGAACCTCGTTATGACCAGATTCGTGTAGATCCCGCAAATCGGAGAAACAAACTTCAGCAGATTGTCTCTCCGAATAAGGAGGATGAAGGAGCCTGGATACATCAGGATGCTTGGTTTCATAGAACAGATCTCGATGAAGGAAAGGCTATAGATTATGTGTTGAAAGGAGAGGGCAATGGTGTATTTGTTTTTGTTCTTGAGGGAGAGGTACAGGTAGACGAAACAACATTGCATCGTAGAGATGCGGTAGGAATTACCGATACCAATAGTATCACTTTACAGGCAAAAAAAGAGAGTTCTTTATTACTTATAGAAGTTCCTATGCTGTAAGGAACGAAAATTGTTTAATCTATCCGAAGAGGGGCTGCATATCACAGCCTCTTTTTTTGTCTCCTTTTATAGCAGCGGGTATAAACTATTTTTATAATTTTAACAATCTCCACAAACAATGTTTTTCTGGACGTGTTTGTCATAATATTAAGACTTAAACAAGGTGGACTGGAGAATTAAGAATAGGGAAGGATGGATTGCCATCGTATTGAATAGCTAAAATAAAATGGGGTATGATAAAGAAAACTAATGTATTGTCAATGTTGTTGACGTTGCTATGTGTCAGCTTTCTACAAGTGACTATAGCGCAGTCGACAATAGATTCATTGGTACAACAACCCGTTGATTCGGTTATGTTTCCCAAACAATTGTGGAAGCCTATTCAACTTGGTGTGGCAGATTCCGAACAGCAGGTACTGAACCCAAAGCGTCCCAAGCACTTTTGGAGGGCGGGTACCGAATGGTTTTTAGCGCAAGCTTTCCCTGCCACCTTTAACCGGTTTATCACCAAAGATCCTTATTCTTATATTACGTTCAAGAATTTTATCCAGCATCAGCGGCTTAGTGCCTGGGATTGGGATGATAATCAATTTACCACGAACCAGATCGATCATCCGTATCATGGGCAGATCTATTTTAACGCATTCAGAAGTAACGGTTATAACTTTTACCAATCCAGTTTGGCCACATTTGTAGGTTCTTATATCTGGGAGACGGCTGGTGAGACACAGCATCCGGCAATCAATGATCTCGTTAACACGACTTTTGGCGGTATTATTCTGGGAGAGATGACTCATCGGGTATCCCGTAATATTTTAGCTAGAAGTAGGAATGGGCATAATGTTGTCGGCAATGAGCTTGTGGCGCTAATAGTAAACCCTGTCAATAGCTTAAATCGATTGTTGGATGGAAAGTGGGGGAAACGGGTAGATGACTATTATTTGGCAGACTCTTCGGTTATCAGTGCCGAAATCGATGCTGGGTTTAGACGATTTGATGCCAAAGAAGGTGATTTCTTGTCCAAAGGTAAAGATTCTTTTTACACTCGCTTGAGGTTTAAATACAGTAATGGTGAGCATAACTATAAGCGGCCATTCGACCAATTCTCCGTTAATCTAGAGGCAGGGAGTGGCGATAGTACCTTTATAAATGCGGTCAATGTTCATGCGCTCTTATATGGCGCCCAGTTTTTTAAATCACAGAAAGGAGAGCATTATGGTACACTGAATGCACATTATGATTTCTATAATAACGATGCTTTCTTTTACGGAGCACAGAGTTTAAATTACAATTGGTTGTCTGAGTTTACTTACAAGAGTCAGAATAAACTAAATTTGAGCCTAGGGGTGGGAGCAGTGCTCCTAGCAGCAGTCCCTGATCCTTATCTGTTATATGGCGCTAGCCGTAATTATAATTATGGCTCCGGAGCTTCCTATCGTTTCAAAGGTGATCTTAGTTTACTAAACCGTTTGCTATTTACGATGGATTATAACGGAGGTGTCTTTTATACGATCAGCGGTACTCCTTCGTATTATATCTTGCATGCTGGTACGGTAGAAGGAAGCCTTAGGGTGTTTAAAAGGTGGTCTATCAATCTTCGTTCCGGCTATTTCTCCCTTCAGGGAGAATTCAGAGACGAAAAATATCCCGATTTTCATCGGGAATATCCATTTGGTTCTGTTTCTGTTGGCTACAACATCCAGTTTTAAAGCTTGTACTGCATGTGTTCCATCTTTTTGCCGAATATAGAAACCTCTCTGCGTACGATAAAACCTAGTTTCTCATATAGACGTTTAGCGCCGGGATTTTCATCATCGACCAAAAGTCCAAGAACTTCATTCCTTTTATGTACAAATTCCTCGATCACATAGTTGATCAACAGTTTTCCGACACCCTTACCTTGAGCCAGTTCACTCACGGCTATGGTATCTAGGTATATTTCGCCAGCCTCTGTCTCATTAGCAACCTGATAGTCTATTCCATACTCTTTTTTTATATGGTCTAGTACAGGTTGGCGCAATTTCTCAAGCTGAGCACCGGGATACAGACATATCTGTCCCAGTATGCCATCTTGGTTCTCCGCAACAAAGATATATTGATGAGAATATTGATTTCCCTCTTCTTGTATCAGTTGTGCTAGAAATTTCTTTCCTTCTTCAAAATCTTCTCTGCCGATAAACTGGTATACAATATCAGTCATAGCGAGTATCATTATCCCAGCTATCTGATGTGCATCTTCTTTCTTTGCTCTACGTATCTCCATTCTACAAATTTAAGTATATATAACAAAAAAGGCCGACATATTACTGTCAGCCTTTTTCTTATTTCTTAGATTACTATTTGTTATCAAGTTTCTCAAACTTATCGTAATCGATTTTCTTTGATTTTGTCTTAACAGTAGTTTTCAAGTGATCAAAAACTTTAAGCGCTTTTACCTCTTCGAACAAACGGTTTGCTTGCTCTCTATCAGATAGAAGTTGCATTGCAAATTGACCTAGTTGCTCATCTGTAGGCTCTTCATTGATGTTGTACATCTTGATTTGACCATAGATACGTTCTTTCGCTAAATCTACAACCTCATCGTATTTTACTTCTAGGTTGTTAGCCGTAACGATTCTGTTTTCGATGATAGTCCATTTCAAGTTATTCAAGAAGTCTGCAAATCCTTCTTCGATTTCCTCAGCTGAAAGGTTCGGGTTTGTAGCCTGTAACCATCTTTTTAAGAAATCTTCAGGGAACTTAGCCTCAACTTTTTCCATACCAAAAGTATACATGTCATTACGTAACTTCTGTGCAGAATTTTGTTTGAATAAGTTCTCAACTTCTTCTTTAACTTTTTCGTTGAATTGCTCTTCAGTTGTTACTTCTCCTTCTGGGAACAATTTGTCGAAAAATTCTTGATTTAAATCAGCTTCTTCAAGACGGTTAATGTTTTGAACTGTAAGTTCGAATTTAGTAACATCAAGGTTTTCAGCTTCTTCTTCTGTAATGCCTAAGATACGAGCGATGTCAGCAGCTTTGAATGCTTTTTTAATATCGATTTTAACGGTATCATCTTTTTTAAGACCTACCAACGATTTTTTAATCTTAGCATCCTCAATTACATCTGTGCGTACAGATGTAGTTTTTTCTATACCGTCCTCTTTCTCTTGTTTTAAAGTAGCGTATAATACGTCACCTTCTTCAGAGACTTCTGGGTTGGTCATCTTTCCGTAGCTACGACGTAAATTTTTAGTACGTTCTACCAAAGTAGCTTCATCCGCTTTGATGTCATACTCTGTAAACTCTGTTTCAGCAGAGAAAGGAACATCAAAAATAGGAGCTAGTCCGATTTCGTAATTAAAATTAAAAGTATCTTTAAAATCCCAGTTGTATTTGTTGTCTTCTTCGTTATCTACAGGAAGAGGTTGACCTAAAACTTCAAGTTTCTCTTCTGTGATATATGCAGAGATTTTTTCGTTTACAACGCGATTGATTTCGTCCAACAAAATAGCCTTACCGTATGTACGTCTAATATGGCCCGTAGGTACCAATCCAGGACGAAAACCAGGTAGTTTTGCTTTTTTTGCTTGATCTTTAATCGCTTTGTCAACTGCAGGATTATAATCTTCTGGGGTTAAATCAACGGTAATTTTAGCGCTGATATCGTCGATTTTCTGATGTGAAATGTTCATACTTTTCTTAAGCGTTCGTTATTTTCGCATTATAAAAAAAATCCTCCCGATTTCTGTTGGTCGGGAGGATATCAAGTGCGGAAGAAGGGACTCGAACCCCCACGCCTCGCGGCGCCAGATCCTAAGTCTGGTGCGGCTACCAATTACGCCACTTCCGCAGTTATTAGGATTTCTTTTGTGATACAAAGATAGAACTCAAAACGATATTTGTCAAGGATTTTCTATAAAAAAATGATAATACAGATGTGTTTTTTATCTAACAGCCTATAATTCAAGTTGATTTTTTTTAAAAAAAGTTTGTCGAAATGTTAAATAGAGGGCCGATGAGGCCTTCTGTGGAGGATTTATCCCTTTAAATGGGGGAAATCAGTTAAGTATTTACCGATTGGTTCCTATAAAAGGAGATTGTTTTTTGAAAAAATAGTTGCGAGTATGGATTTTTGTATGTTACTTTGAATATCAAAGTACTTTTATGAGTCAACAGGATTTAATTAAGGAAATAGGGCAGATACGTTCGTTGATGGAGCGTTCCTCTAAATTTATGTCTATAAGTGGTCTTTCGGGAATCCTTATAGGAAGCTATGCTTTAATAGGTGCCTTCTTTGGTTATATTACAGTATACGGCTACCGCAGTGATTTCAGATATAGGGATAACTATATAACCGATTCGGGGATTATCGGAAAGCTTGTGCTTATTGCTGGATTGGTCTTGCTTTTGTCTATCCTTACTGGTTTCCTGATGGCCAGGTACAAAGCAAAAAAGAACAATCAGACTATATGGAATGCGACCAGTAAAGGCTTGTTGACAGCTACAGCGATACCACTATTGACAGGGGGCTTGTTCTCATTGTTATTGGTATATAAAGGCGAGTACGGTTTGATTGCTTCTTCGTTACTGATTTTTTACGGATTGGCATTATGTGCTGCCAGCACATTTACCTTTAAAGAGGCAAGATGGTTAGGTCTAATGGATATCGTATTAGGACTATTGGCACTATGTTTTCCTGGGTACGGACTTTGGTTTTGGGCGATCGGTTTTGGTCTACTGCATATTATTTACGGAATTATAGTTCATCAACGTTACGAGAAGTGAGTTTAGACCTATCCCTATATGATAAAGTGTTGGAGAATCGTGTCCGTTTGCAGATCATGAGTGTATTGGTTGCAAATGAGTATTATGATTTTAATTCGCTGAAAGAACTCTTGCAGGTTACTGATGGTAATTTAGCTTCTAATCTTAAGAGCTTGGAAAAGGAAGGCTACCTTATCGTTGAAAAGAGTTTTGTGGATAGAAAGCCTAATACTAAGTATATCCGTACAGATAAGGGGCAGAAAGCTTTTGAAAACCATTTAAGCGCACTCGAAAATTTAATAAAACAACAGTATAAATAGTTTTTTTTGTCTATCAACTTTGAAAAGCAAAGTACTTTTTTTGTCAATAGAGTGCTTGAATAAATACATTATATAAAAAAAGTTAATCACATTTAAAATAATAACAATCATGGAAAATGAAGTAAAAACCCCTCCACAACTCCCAGGTTCGAATATCACGGTTTTCGAGCGCCTTAGTAATTCTGTCATTCTAAAGTTGTTTGTCATCTTTGTTCTACTATTGATTATGATGATTCCGATGTCATTGGTTGATGATTTGGTCAGCGAGCGCAAGAATCGCGAGCAACAGGTTTCTTCCGAGATTGCAGCAAAATGGGGACGGGATCAGGTAATTGCGAGTCCAGTATTGGCAGTTCCTTACGACTATGTAAGCGAGGTTGTTGAAAAAGATAGTAAAGGTAAAGATGTGGTTGTACAACGTCTTGAGCAAGATTGGATGTTTCTATTGCCTAGTCAGGCACAGGTGCAGACAGATATTAAACCGGAGAGCTTAAAGAGGGGGATCTATGAATCTGTCGTATATAATTCAAGCTTTACTATAAAAGGAAATTTCGCTGGATTGGATATGAAATCGCTTCCGGTTGCGGCAGATAGGATGAGGTGGAGTGAGGCTCGTCTGGTCTTCGGTGTGCAAGATGTGAAAGGACTTTCTGCTGATCCTGAGCTGGAATGGGCAGGGCAGAAATTGCCGCTAACCATGGATGTCCGAAACTTCCAGTTGTTTAATAATAATATGGCTGCTAGTCTTCCATTAACTAAAGGGGAGGATACAAAGTTTGATTTTAAGATTCAGGTCAAGTTAAGAGGGTCTAAGTCTATCAACTTCTTACCGTTGGCCAATCATACGGTGGTCCAAGCAAAGGGAGATTGGGGAAATCCAAGTTTCAACGGGGCCTACCTCCCAGAGGTGCGTGAGGTATCGGATAAAGATTTTAATGCATCATGGAATATTCCTTCTTTTGGCAGAAAGCTACCACAGCAATGGTCCGGAGGAAATGACCGTCTGTACCGCTTTTCGGGAATGTCGCTCGCTGAGGCAGATTTCGATAATTATATAGAGGCAACCGAAACTGCAGCAAGTGTGAATATAGAAGCAGCGACAGATATGGATATGGTTCAGATCAATTTCCTGCCTGAAGTGAATAATTATCAAAAGACAACCCGGGTTGCCAAATATGGAATCCTCGTTATTGTATTGACATTTGCATCCTTATTTTTTACGGAGATTATTAAAAAGCAACGCATTCATCTTATTCAGTATATCCTGATAGGGGCGGCCATGATTTTGTTCTATTCGCTGTTATTGGCAATCTCGGAACACCTGGGATTTAATATTGCTTATTTGCTGGCTGCAGTGGCTACCATCGTATTGATTGCATCTTTTATCCGGATGATTACCAAAGACAATAAAACGGCGTTGTTATTTACAGGGATCTTAGGGTTGTTTTATGGCTTTATATTCGTATTGATGCAACTGCGCGATTACTCCCTAATCGTAGGTACAGTCGGGGTATTTGTTATTCTAGCTATTCTTATGCGTATATCCACTAAGGTCAATTGGTATCAGTTTGACAAACAATGAGACTAGGTCCAGAAGGCATCAAGATGTATGTTACCTACATCTTGATGCTACTTAAACGGTTTTGACAAAGCTCTGCTAGACGCAGCCTGCATAGCCTGAATCCGACGTTTTCCCGGTGAATATGTCGATGACAGCAATGTAAATATGCAGCTGTTGTATTTTAGCATAGTAATCGGGAAGTTGCCATTCCAATTCGCCCGAGTGGATGGTGGCCCCTCCTTCATACAAGCTGGCTTCATTTTCGATGTCATACGCCAGTAGTAATAAGTTGTAAGATTTACCTCGGTAAGGCTGCGGTTCCCAAGCTATTGTTAATTTATCCTGATCTCGGCTCAGTGATAACACAATAGGTGTTAGGAGCTCACCTCTAGAAAGGAGTGCTTTTTCTGGATTAACATAAGGGATGTTGTCTTCTGTATAGTCCAATGCCGTTTGGAAGACATGTGATTGCGCTGCTTGAAAAGCCCCAACTCGACTGCCCGGAGGAGCGATATTTTTGTATCCAAGTTTGATGATTTCTTTGATTGGAGATAAAAATTTTGACACGGCCTTCATCCGGTTACGGTTGACCAGAGCCAAGGGGCTGGGTTTACGCTTGACATAATTAGGAAGCCCACGAATAATTGCCTGTCCATTTAATTCGTAACCTACAACACTACCTACTTTTCCGGAGAATGGACCATTGATTCCTTCTTTTAGTATTGCCATCATTTTTTGATTTTGGAATTGTCGAATCCAGATAGGGTTCGAAACATATTCCGTAATAGTTTATAATTAATTATTACTAAATATACATATAGTTCTGATAATATAGAAATATAATAGAGTCAATCTAGTGTATTTATAGTGTTTTACCTCTATGAACCCTCTACAAACCCTCTATTTAAGCACTATAAAATCTCTGTTATTTTATAATCAATAATCAGCTTGATTCCCTCTTGTAGTTTAATTTTAAAGAAATATGTTTTGAGCGACCATCGCAGATGTCGGTTTCTGGATAAATCGCTAAATATTGCTGTAAAAGGAAGGTTTTTTGTGTTTTTTTTTGTGATGCAAGGTTGTATCCGAAAAATTTACGAAAAATTAACAACCTAGCTGAAGTAAATGATATTAAACCTAAATTTGATTGTAACCCAAGCAGTCTTCAACTTAAGGTGGACTGCGCACATGTAAACTCAGCGAAGTACAAAGTATGAAAAAAGCTAAAGTCTTTTATGTTTTCGCGTTTTTGTTTGTTTCAGTAGGTAGCAGTAATGCCCAACAGACAAATTACGAATGGAAGCAAGCGACAGAAGGAGGATATTCCTATAAGTATGTCTCTAATGATCCCACACACTCCAGATTTTATACCTTAAAGAATGGCTTGACAGTGGTCTTGAGCCCGAGTAAAAAGGAACCTCGGATTCAGACTTATATTGCCACGAAAGCGGGAAGTAAAACAGATCCTAAAGATCATACTGGTCTAGCGCATTATCTGGAGCACTTATTATTTAAAGGGACAGAGCAATTTGGCTCTTTGGATTGGGCTAAAGAGAAACCGCTGCTAGACAAGATCGATGGTTTATACGAAGACTATAATTCTACCAAGGATGAGGCAAAACGTAAGGCTATTTATAAAGAGATTGATGCGGTTTCGGGTGAAGCTGCAAAATATGCCATTGCAAATGAGTATGATAAACTCATGAGTAATATGGGCGCAGAAGGGACAAATGCATTTACTTCATTTGAGCAGACTGTCTACATCGAAGACATCCCTAATAATGTGGTGGACAAATATCTTGCTGTGCAGGCTGAGCGGTTCAAAAGTCCGGTGTTCCGTTTATTCCATACCGAGCTAGAGGCTGTTTATGAAGAGAAGAATATCGGTTTAGATACAGACAATCGTAAAGCTATTGAAGCCATGTTTGAGGGATTATTCCCTACGAATAACTATGGACAGCAAACGGTGTTAGGGACAGTAGAACATCTGAAGAACCCTTCGCTAAAAGCTATCCGTGCTTATTTTGAGACTTATTATGTGCCGAATAATATGGGGGTCATCATGTCGGGGGATTTCGATCCGAACACCATGATCAAAAAGGTGGATGCGGCATTTGCTTATATGCAAACTAAAACGGTCCCGGCTTATACTTTTGCACCAGAAAAACCGATTACCAAACCTATCATCAGAGAGGTAAAAGGACCTAACGCAGAGTTCTTGTTCTTGGGATTTAGATTTCCAGGTGCAGCTACGAAAGATGCACAGATGCTTAATCTTTTGGGAAGTATTCTTACCAATGGGTCTGCAGGTTTGATTGACCTAGATCTGGTAAAATCACAGAAATTACTAGGCGCGGGAGCCTTTCCTTATATATTGAAAGACTACTCGATGTTGATCCTTCAAGGGAACCCTTCTCAAGGTCAATCTTTGGATCAGGTCAGAGAATTGTTGCTTGCGGAGCTTGATAAATTACGTAAAGGCGATTTTTCAGAAGATTTGATTACTTCTATCGTTAATAATGAACGCAAAGCACAAATTGCCAGAAATGATAGTTATCAGAGTAGGGCCGAAGAGTTAATGAGCGCCTTTACTTCTGAATTGGATTGGGCCAATGAACTACGTAATACGGATTGGTTAGCGACGGTAACGAAAAAGGATATTGTTGATTTCGCAAACAAATACCTAAATGATCAAAACTATGTGGCTATCTATAAAAAACAAGGGGTAGATGAAAATGTGGTTAAGGTCGTTAAACCGGAGATCACTCCGGTCACTGTAAACCGTGAAGCACAATCCGCATTCTTGACTAAGGTGAATGCTATGCCTGAAGAGGAAATCAAGCCAGTATGGTTGGATTACAGTAAAGACATTCAGAAATCTACATCCCATGGGGTAGAGGTCTTGGCTGTAGAGAATAAGGATAATGAGTTGTTCAGTTTAGTCTATCGTTTCCCTCTTGGAGGATGGAATAATAGATTGCTAGGACTAGCCGCAGGTTACCTCGAGTTCCTGGGGACCAAAGAGAAAAGCAGCGAACAATTCAGTAAAGACTTTTATAAGTTAGCGACTGATTTTTCGGTGTCTGCAGGTAATGAGGAGACTACTGTTTCCATCGCAGGGCTTAATCGTAATTTTGGAGCCTCTGTAGCGTTGATCCAGGATCTCTTAAGAAATTGCGTAGTGGATCAATCTGCATTTGAAGCTTATATCGGACGCATCAAAAAGTCTCGTGTCAATTCAAAAGAGAATAAAGAAGCAATAATGAATGGGCTTAAAGCCTATGCAAAGTATGGTGCTAAGAATCCATTCAATTACACATTTACGGATGCTGAGCTGGATCAGCTGAAAGCCGATGATTTAGTTAAGGCATTACATGATTTGTCTAAAACAAAGCATACAGTGCTTTATTTTGGACCTCAGAAAGTAGCGCAGTTGGCAGCGAGTTTACCAGCGCTTAAGTTGGGAACAGGAGCATTTGTGGCTATTCCTCAAGGTACATCATTTAAAGAGCTACCTACTACAGAGAATCAAGTGTTGGTTTCTAATTATAATATGAAGCAGGCCGATATCTTTTGGTTCAGAAATTCTGATGCCTACAACGCCGCATTGACACCTACGGTTTCTTTGTTTAATAGTTATTTTGGTGGAGGTATGGGAAGTATTGTGTTCCAGACGATCCGCGAATCGAAGGCATTAGCTTACTCGACTTATGCCTTTTATGGCACGCCTTATAAAAAGGAGAATCACTATACGGTAGGTGCTTATGTCGGTACGCAGTCGGATAAGTTTATGGACGCTATTACTGGGATGAATGAACTTATCGATGTGCTCCCTGAGTCCTCGAAATCTTTTGAGACGGCTAAAGTAAGCCTGTTAAAATCGATTGCCAGTGAGCGGGTGACGAATACAGCTATTCTGAACAGCTATATGGCAGCAGAGCGTTTGGGAAATCAAACGGATATCCGCAAGTCTGTTTATGAAAAAATACCAGCATTGACATTTGCGGATGTTAAAGCTTTCCATGCGAAAGAATTCAGTAAAAAACCATATGTCTACTGTATTGTAGCAGATGAGTCTAAACTAAAGGCTGACGACCTAAATGGGTTGGGTAAAGTCAAGAAGTTGACTCTTGAAGAGATATTCGGTTATTAAAATATTGTAAACAACTACCTGATCATATACCTCAATTAATGGATGATAACGGGTCGCTCTTCTCAGGAGTGGCCCGTTCTTTTTTGTATTGACACCAAAATTTTACAACATTTTATCTAAATGATATAAATGAAAGTCTATCTTCGCTATCTAACTTTGTGGCTGTTGCTATGAGAAAACTATTCGTCATCTTATTATCGCTCCTGTACTTGGTACTGTCTTCTGGCTTTACCCAGTTTTCGCATGAGTGTGTAGGATCGGCGGTTAGATCTGTGAGTCTTACCTCTTCTTCGGCTGTCGGTGATCAACCTTGTCCGATTTGCCTCGCTAAAGAGAAGGGCTTAAAGAAATCAAAAAAAGACTGTTGCAAACATGAAAGCAAAACGTTGAAGGTTGATGTGTCCACCAAGGGCAACAGCAGTTCAGATTATGCTTTAAAGGTATTTGCCCATGTATTCCCTGAGCGTATGCTCGGTGCTCTCTTCGATAGATCTATTGAAGAAGATGTTGTGGTCAATACAAATTACTATTCTACCAAGGTAGTCCCTTGGAGCAATCCCCTCTATATATTCTATTGCGTTTATAGAATCTAATCCCCTTTCAATTTTCTTATAATACCGAAGACCGATCTGTTGTCACAGATCTGCACACATCTTATTTTTTTATTTTAAATGTATTTATCGATGAATTTAAAGTTCATTGCGTCTATATGCATGGCACTGGGGATTTCTACAAGTGGTTTTGCTCAGATTCTGGATCTAAAGGACGCGTTAAAGCGCTCTGTTGAAAATTACGACAAAATTAAGGCCAAGCGGGTGTTGGTGGAAGCGGCTGGACAGAATACCGTGTTTCAACAAAAACAGTATTTGCCTGATGTCACGGTAGCGGCTCAACAGAGTTTCGGTACTATCAATGCCCAAAATGGGCCATTGTATGCTTATGGTGGATTAGCTTCGGCAGCAACTTCAATGCCGATGCCCGAGCAAAGCTGGAATGCTGCATTTGGCTCGTTGTATTTTGCCAATGTAAACTGGAATATCTTCACATTTGGTCGCTTGAAAAAGCAAGTAGATGTTGCTTTATCTAAAGAAAAGACTGCCACCGCGGATGTTGACCAGGAGATATTTCAGCATCAGGTCCGGGTAAGTGCTGCCTACCTCAATCTCTTGGCAAGTCAGCGTATCAAATATGTGCAACAAAAGAATTTTGAGCGTGCTCAAGTCTTTTTTGATATGACGAGTACGAGGGCCAAAAGTGGATTGATTCCTGAGGTAGATGCTTCGTTGGCGAAAGCAGAAGTTTCTAATGCCAAGTCTATGGAAATTAAGTCCTTTGATAAGGAATTGGAGTTTTCTAAGCAATTGGCGGTATTGATGGGCGAGGATTTTAGCCTTTATACATTGGATAGTACCTACAGTACAGCTACTCCTGTATCTGTGGTGAGTATTTCTAATCCGGAGAGTCTGGATAGTCATCCGCTATTGGTCTGGCAGCAGCAGAAAATAGATGAAAGTGTGGAGGCCGAAAAATTGGTTAACACGCATAAGAAACCAAATCTCTCTGGATTTGGTGTTATTCAGGGACGTGGTTCTGGATTTGATTGGAATTATGTGCAGGACAATTCCGCCTATTCTTCCTCTTACCTAAAAGGTGTTGGCGTCGATCGCGGCAATTTTTTAGTAGGGCTTACCCTGAGCTGGAATATTACAAATTTACTTCGCTTCGATAGTAAAGTTAAAGAGCAACGCTTGATGACACAGTCCTTGAAATACGATTATGATCGTGTATACAAGGACCTGGATGCACAGTCTGTATTAGCAAAAAGACAGATTGATAACTCTTTTGAAAATTTTGAAGAAACTAAGATTCAGCTTTCAGCTGCACAGCTCGCTTATAAGCAACATACAGCACTTTACAAAAATGGTCTGACAACTTTGGTTGACTTTACGCAAGCGCTATACAGTCTTCATCGAGCTGAGATTGATTATGAAATAGCACAGAACAATGTCTGGCAGAGTGTATTGTTGTTTGCTTCCGCTAAGGGAGATCTTACCATCCTCTTAGACGCGGATGTAAAATAGTTGGATATTCCATCCCGATTGGTCGGTGAGAATTATTGACAGTTAAAGAACAAATTATATATGAATTTAATCAGATTTGCCCTTCGTAAGCCAATAGCTATTATGGTGTTGGTCCTGGGGTTACTCTTCTTCGGGATTAAGGCAGCCCAAGATGTTAAAGTAGATATTTTGCCTGAGATGGATCTTCCTGTAGTCTACGTTGCACACTCATTCAATGGGTATACGCCACAGCAGATGGAAGGTTATTTCACCAAGATGTATGTAAACATGCTTTTATTTACAAATGGTATTAAAAGTATTGAATCTAAGAATACGCAGGGGCTTACTTTAATGAAAGTTGTCTTTTATGAAGGGACTAACATGGGGGAGGCCTTAGCTCAAATTAATGCGCTTTCGACACGTTCGCAGGTGTTTTTACCTCCAGGCGCACCGCCGCCATTTATTATTCGTTTTGACTCCTCTTCACAGCCGGTAGGTCAGTTGGTGTTTCGGAGTAATACGAAGAACAGCAACCAATTACAGGATATCGCGAACTTCAATGCGAGACCGTTTCTGATTGCTATTCCTGGACTGACGACAGCGCCTCCTTTTGGAGGAAGTCCGCGGACGATAGAAATTAATATTGATCCTATTAAGCTGAGAGCACATAACTTATCTCCAGAGCAGGTGGTTGAAGCGATCAGTAGAAATAATATCACATCTCCCTCCGGAAACGTGTATATCGGTGATACGAATTATCTGACACCGACTAACAATACCGTCAAAACAGTAGAGGAATTGGGCGATGTACCTTTGTTTAAGGGAACAGTAGATAATGTGTATATACGCGATGTTGCCACGGTAAAAGATGGGGCTGATATCGCTACGGGGTATGCGCTGATCGATGGAAAGCGTTCGGTATATATTAATATCGCGAAGGCGAGTAATGCCTCTACGCTTGATGTGGTGAATACCTTGAAAGAGTCTCTTCCAAAAATTCAGCGGAATATGCCTGACGATGTGACGATCTCTTACGAGTTTGATCAATCTGTATATATTTCTAACGCACTTAAGAGTTTGATTATCGAAGGAGTGCTTGGTGCTTTATTGACAGGACTCATGGTTATGTTGTTCTTGAATGATAGACGTGGAGCATTGATTGTAATTATGACTATACCGATTTCCGTGATATCTGGCGTATTATTTTTGAAGCTATTCGGACATACGGTAAATATAATGTCCCTTTCGGGACTGGCTTTGGCGATTGGTATTTTGGTCGATGAAAGTACCGTTACGATTGAGAATATACACCAGCACTTTGCAATGGGCAAGACACGGGCGCAGGCTATCTGGGATGCGTGTAAGGAGATTGCTTTTCCTAAGTTGCTGATCATGCTATGTATCTTGGCTGTATTTGCCCCTGCGTTTATGATGACGGGTATTCCAGGCTCTTTATTTATGCCATTGGCATTGGCTATTGGTTTTTCCATGGTCGTCTCATTTTTGCTATCACAGACTTTCGTGCCGATCATGGGCAACTGGATTATGAAGCATCATCCCGACACTTGTGCAAATCCTTCACATAAAGAAGACTGGTTTACTAAAATCAGAGACCGGTTTGTGAATATGTTGACCGGAATGATGAAGTTCAGAAAGCCAATAGTTGTGGTGAGTATTGTAGCAATTTTATTTGCTGTATTCGGATTGTATCAGATCACAGGTAAGGATGTGTTGCCAACGGTAAATTCAAGACAGTTCCAGGTACGGATCAAAGCTGCCGAGGGTACTCGTATTGAGGTTACTGAAGCAAAGGTTAAAGGTTTTCTGGATCATTTGGGAAATGTCGTCGGTAAAGATAATATTGCTATTTCTTCGGTATTTATCGGTCAACACCCATCTACATTTGCAGTGAGTCCGATATATCTATACAATGCGGGACCTCACGAGGCGTTGATGCAAATCGCTTTAAAAGAGTTTAAGGGTAATTCTGATGAGCTTAAGGATAAGTTACGTGCCTATTACAAGGAGAAGATGCCAGATTTGCATATCTCTTTTGAGCCTATTGAGTTGACAGAGAAAATTCTGAGTCAAGGTGCGAATACACCGGTCGAGATCCGGGTGTCGGGAATGATGAAGAAGATGAACCGTATGTATGCGAATAAACTTTTGGCTAAGCTAAAGGAATTTGAATATATGCGGGATCAACAGGTCCCTCAATCGATGGATTATCCTGCCCTGCAAATTAATATTGATCGTACCCGAGCTGCTCAATTAGGGCTGGATGCACAGGATATAGCGAAGTCATTGGTGGCAGCTACAGCATCTACGCGTTATACGAATAAAAACTTTTGGGTAGGAGGTATGATGGGAATTGCTTATGATGTGCAGGTCCAGACTCCTCAAAATATACTTAATAGTAAAGAAGAACTGGCTAATTTGCCTTTGTCTAAAAATGCAGAACGCCCCGTGCTAAGCGATGTGGCTACTATTACACCAACCAAGGAATTAGGAGAGAGCTACAACCTCGGTACTATGGGATATACTACGGTAACAGCGAATATCCATAAAACGGATTTGGAACGGGCATCAAAAGATGTGGAGGCAGCAATAGCTTCTTTGGGTGAACTACCGAAAGGGGTGAATATTGATGTAGCAGGTATGGCTCCAGTATTGGATGAAACGTTGAAAAGTCTAGCTACTGGTTTAATGATTGCTGTAGTTGTGATCTTTTTGATGCTGTCGGCTACTTTCCAATCTTTTAAAGCTTCCTTGGTTATTTTGACTACAGTTCCTTTCGTAATGGTTGGATCGTTGATTTTGTTGAACCTGACTGGATCAACGTTGAATTTACAGTCTTACATGGGATTGATTATGTCGGTAGGGGTTTCTATTGCGAATGCGGTACTCCTGATCAGTAATGCGGAAAGTGTTCGGAAATCGAATAACGATGCATTAGCAGCAGGGTTAGAGGCAGCGAAGTTGCGGATGAGGCCGATTATCATGACGACGCTAGCAATGGTCGCTGGTATGCTTCCAATGGCTATTGGTTTTGGTGAAGGCGGTGATCAAATCTCTCCGTTGGGAAGAGCTGTTATCGGTGGTCTGATTTTCTCTACCTTCTCGGTGTTGATCGTTCTTCCTTTGGTATATGGATGGATGATGAAAAATGTTAGCATCCTAAGTCCGTCATTGGATCCAGAAGACGAAGAAAGTGTTCATTTTAATCAGGCAACAAATTAATAAAAGTAATTATTCGTGTGGTGTTGTGAAGCACGCACGAATAGTCATTATGTTTTTAAAATCAAATTATACACGTATGAAGTTATTAGTATATACAGCTATTGCATCCATGTTTGTTTTTACAGCTTGCAATAACGATAAAACAGAAGTAAAAGAAGGAAAAAAGGAGGAGGGAAAAGGCATGCCTGGTATGGCTATGGGCGGTATGTCGATGAATCCTTTTGAAACGGTGTCGATCGCCAAGAGTAATCCTTTGGTGAAATTGCAGCTGGCCGGTGAATTGATGCCTGACCAACATACGCAATTGTTTGCTAAGGTGAATAGCTACGTGAAGAATATCCGTGTAGATATCGGCGATAAAGTCTCGCAGGGTCAGGTTCTGATGGTTTTGGAAGCACCTGAGATCCAATCTCAAGTTGCTAGCGCGAAAGCTAAATACGAAGCCCAAAAGGCGATATATGTATCGACAAAGTCTACTTATGACCGTATGTTGGATGCAGACAAGACGGAAGGTGCAATAGCAAAAGATGCTATCGATCAGATAACAGCTAGAAAACTATCTGATGAAGCACAGTTAAATGCAGCGAAATCGGCGTATGAAGAGATAAAGGATATCGATAACTATCTGGTAATCCGAGCTCCATTTGCGGGAACTATTACCGATAGAAATGTCGATTCAGGGGCTTATGTGGGGCCGATGGAAAAAACACCGTTATTAGTGATTCAAGATAATAGAAAGCTACGTCTTAATCTCTCTATTCCGGAGGCTGTTACACCTTATCTAAAACAAGGGGATACGATTCGCTTTCATGTACGTTCACAGCCTCAAACCAAACATATGGCCTTGGTAACACGCAAATCTGGCAGTTTAGATGTGAAATTCCGTTCCGAGAAGATTGAAGCAGATTTTGTAAATACGAACAATGCTTTGAAGCCATTTATGGTTGCCGAGACGGTTATTCCTTTACAGAATACGGAAGCGACATTCTTTGTTCCGAAAATGGCAGTTGTAGAAAGTGGCATGGGAATATATGTAATCCGTGTGGAGAATGGTAAGACAAAAAATGTCCCGGTGAGTAAAGGACGCATGATGCCGGATAAGGTAGAGGTGTTTGGTGATTTGAGTGAGGGAGACATTATCCTTAAGATGGGAACAGAAGAGATTTTAGAAGGTACAACTGTGCCTGCAGCTGGCGAAATGAAGAAATCATAGTTGCAAGGTTTTTATAAAGAGTTTATTAGATGAAGAGTATAACCAAAATTTTGGGTATCGCAACAATGGTTGCGATATCCTTTACAGCCTGTAATAGTGGCGATAAAAAGATAGACGATACCGCTGCGCTTTCTTTAGATCGCCAAGCTATTAATACCAGTAAAAATCCTTTGAAAGGAAAGCAAGTGCCGCAAAATCTGGTATGTATGGTGAATGATGCTTACATGGGTAAGGAACAGATATTGGTTGAGCATGAGGGTAAAAAGTATTACGGCTGTTGTAATATGTGTAAGGAGAAAATCCCTAAGGACGAGACCGCTAGATTTGCTACAGATCCCTACTCATTAGAGAAAGTGGATAAAGCGAGTGCCTTTATTGTGGTTGTTGGAGATAATGGTGAGGTTGCCTATTTTCAGAAGGAAGAGAATTACCACAAGTTTATCAGTGAAAGTTAGTATGTAAGTTTTTTAGTTGTTTATAGTTTTTTTTATTTAGATGCCTTTTTAATCGCTTATAGCGAGATTAAGACCTTTGAAGTTTTACACCGTTCCGCGCTTTCAATCTCTAGGTAGTTTGATAAAGCCTATCTTCCGGGTTTTAATTTTAAAGGCATCTTTTTGACCTAAGTTTTAATGTAGGGTCCAACTCCCGTTGGACTACTCTTAGGATATTTTCTTATCTTGCACCTTTGCTTATTAGAAAAGGTTATGAACAAATTATCCATGTTGGCTGCGGGGTTGCTTATAAGTGTGACTACTGTAGCGCAAAAAAAACCAGAAGTTGAATTTGATAAATCGCTAATCACTACGAAAGTGCAGGAATCGTTTGGAAAGAAGAATATGACGGCAATGGATTTATGGGAATTGGGACGGGTGTCTGCAGAAGGCTTAAGTCCTGATGGAAAGACATTGTTGTATGGAGTGTCCTATTATTCACTGAAAGATAATAAATCGGAGAAGGATTTATACGCCCTCGCAATGGATAGTAAGTCCGTGAAGCAGTTTACAGCTGAAGCAGGTGGGGAATCTGTCTTAAAAATCGAAACCAATGGCGATGTTATCTATAGCGCTAAGGGGCAGATCTGGCGGAAAAGCCTAGATGGCGGAGCTGCGGTACAACTGACTGATGTGGAGGGGGGCTTGGAGAATGTCAAGTTTTCGCCGGATGGAAAATACATATTGTTCAGTAAGTCGGTGTTAATCAAAAATTACCACAGCGTCGATAAATATAAGGATCTGCCGAAATCGAATATCTATATTTATGATGATCTAGACTACAGACATTGGGATAGTTTTAATGACGGACGTTTTAATCACCCGTTTATTGCGAGCTATACAGATGGAAAGATTGGTGAAGCATTGGATATCTTAAAAGATGAACCTTACTATAGCCCTACAGCCCCTTTTGGCGGTGCAGAGGATTTTGCCTGGAGTCCTGATGGGCAGTCGGTACTATATGTTTGTAAGAAGAAATTCGGTAAGGAATACGCAACAAGTACGAATACGGATATTTATCGATACGATATTGCGACAGGCAAAACGTCCAATATTTCGGAGGGAATGCTGGGCTATGATACAAACCCTGTCTTCAGTCCCGATGGGAAACGTCTGTCTTGGTTGAGTATGAAAACGGATGGCTATGAAGCGGATAAAAATGATATCATCCTTGTCGATCCGGTTACTTCTCAAAAAGTAAATTTGACGGCACATTGGGATGGTACTGTTAATTCGTTTGTCTGGAGTAAGGATAATAAAAAGATCTATTTTGTGGCTCCGACGAAAGGTACGGTGCAACTTTTTGCGATCCATGTTCCTGCTAATCTAAATGTAAGATCATTGCCTATTATTGAACAGATCAGTGAAGGACAATTTGATGTTACAGGAATAGTTGGTGAGTTGAAGGATGGTTTGGTGGTGACTTCTACGAAGATGACTCAAGCGACGGAGATCTATCACTATGGTTTCAAAACGAAGAAGCTTGTCCCGTTGACCAGCGTTAATGATGCACATTATGCAAAATTGAACGAGACTAAAGTGGAAGGGCGATTTACTAAGGCTTCGGATGGTCAGGACTTGTTCTCTTGGGTGATCTACCCACCTAATTTTGATCCGACTAAAAAATATCCTACGTTATTGTTCTGTCAGGGCGGCCCGCAATCTGCTACTACTCAAGGTTATTCTTTCCGTTGGAGTTTTCAGCTGATGGCTTCTCAGGGGTATATTGTCATTCTTCCTAACCGTCGCGGAATGCCCGGATGGGGGGTGAAATGGAATGAAGACATATCGAAAGATTGGGGAGGGCAAGCGATAAGAGATTATCTTTCTGCAATCGATGATTTTTCGAAAGAGAGCTATGTTGATAAGTCCCGAATTGGTGCTATCGGTGCTAGTTATGGTGGTTATTCGGTGTTTATGTTGGCTGGTGTACACGAAGGCCGTTTCAAGTCATTTATTTCCCATTGTGGTTTGTTTGATATGACATCTTGGTACGGTACTACAGAGGAGTTGTTCTTTGCAAACCACGATTTGGGAGGTGCGTATTGGGATAAGAAAAATGAAAAGACTTATACCGATTTTAATCCGATCAAGCACGTGGATAAATGGAATACGCCTATATTGATATTCCAAGGAGGTAAGGATTACCGTGTGCCAATAGGGCAAGGTTTAGAAGCGTTTCAGGCAGCACAGCTAAAGGGTGTGAAAAGTCGGTTGGTATATATGCCAGATGAAAACCACTGGGTACTGTCTGGACATAATGCACAGGTGTGGCAACGGGAGTTTTTTGATTGGCTCAAAGAGACACTTTAATATAAAAAAAGGGATCCAATTGGATCCCTTTTTTTATATTGTACTGAACCATTTCTGGAATAAAGGTCCCACGACTGGAAGTTCTTTTTGACTACCGTTGATGGCTGAAATAAGTCCCATGATCCAAAGGACTAGTAAAGCGATACCTACTACCATACCTATTATTTCTCCAGCAACAGGGATAATCCGAAACACGCCAGATACTACTCCGATAATTAATAATCCTAAGTTTTGACGGATATGGAATTTAGCAAAACTGTTGTTTTTGTCTTTGTTCATCACAAAAGCTGCGATTAATCCAATTAACGTGATGTAGGATATAATTGCTATGCTTTTTCCTTCTTCAACGTTGTTTTTTACTGGTGTGTTGTCCATTGTTATTATGTTGTATTAGTTTTAACAAAGGTAATAACAAAAGACGTGCCTATACGTCCCCGAAAACCGGGATATTGTAGAATGCACAGGAACACAGAGGGTATAAAAAAAGCCTTTCGATGCAATTGCATCGAAAGGCTTTTTTGGGAGTATAATTTAATTACTTGGTATCCTTCTTTCCGAAAATAGAAATTTTTAAATATTTACCTGGATTTGTTTTCAGGTCATGAACGAGCTCATTCAGATTGGCTGAAGCTTTGTTGAGGTTGTCATAAAGCTGATCATCATTCAATAATAGACCAATAGAACCTTCTCCTTTATTTATTTTTCCAGTTATCGCCTGTACATCTTTCATGGCTTGATGCGCGTTGTCAATGGTTGCTTTGATTTCCGTTTTAGCGAGGTCATCCGAAAGATTGTCCAGATTTGTCAAAATGGAGTTTATTTTTTCGTTGTTGTTCTTAAAGTTACTGGTTATCGATTCTAGGTTTTGCATGATCTTTGCCAAACGAATGCGTTCTGATCCCATTAGACTTTCGACATCATGGGTTATATTTTCCATATTGTTTAAAGAAACCGAAATACTACGTAAGCTCTTTTTAAAGTCACGTTGGAACTCATCGTCCAATGCAGTATTGACTGCACTTAGCACAGAGTCCAGTTTGACAACGAGATTTTCAATCTTCTTTTGTAGCGGTTCCACCTTTTCCATAAGATTGGCCTGTACATCGGATTGTAGAGGGTCTCCATTTCTAGCCATTGTACTACTGTTTCCGATATCGAAAACAATAACTTTGCTGCCTAGTATACTTTCACTGACGATACGTGCAATGGTATTGGAAGGGATGTCATAGTCGCTTTTGATTTTGAACTCTGTACGGATCTTTCCATTATCCATGAGAGACATCTTGGACACACGGCCGATCTGATAGCCATTGACCATCACGGGTTTTGATGTAGCCAGACCGTCCACGTTGTCATAATCTGTGTAGAACATGTTGTCTGAACTGAATACGTCATTTCCTCTCAAAAAACTATAACCGATAAATAATAAGGCAATTGCTATTGCCGTTAATGCGCCTACTTTAGTTTCGTTCGATATTTTCAAAATATAATCATTTAAGGGTTTAGCTTATACCTTATATAAACAGTCTAAACTTACATAAATTCATTTTTATATGCAATACAACTGATGGGGCTATAACTATGAGCCTGTACTCTATTTAACACAGAAAATAGGGCAAATGTTTATTTTTCTGCCGATATTTTGAACTTTTTTATGGCTTGAAAGAGATTCTCTACTATTTCTGCCTGTCCGTCGTCGGATAGCATGTAGTCTTCTTCTTCAGAATTGTTGATAAAGCCTATTTCGGTCAAGACGGCAGGCATTGAGGCACGCGAGAGCACAGCTAACCCGAGCTCTTTTACTCCCCGGTCGAATCGGTTCGAATTGGTATACTCATTCTGTATATAAGAAGCCAAACGAATGCTACGGTCACGATACTGTCTACGCATTAGCTTGAATACGATATAACTCGAAGGATCTTTAGGGTCAAAATCTCCCAAGTCACTGTTGTCGTCATTGTGAAGTAGCATATCCGCATTCTCCCGGATCGCTACATCTTGTTCGGACATACGATGGAATCCAAGTACAAACGTTTCGGTCCCGTACGCTTTTGAAGTTCTTTGGCTTGTTGAATTTGCATGAATAGAAATGAAAATATCAGCATTATTTTTATTGGCTATTTCAGAGCGGGTTCGGAAGGGTATGTCTACGTCGGTAGTACGTGTCAATATTACATTTGCTCCTAATTTAGTTTCTAATGCTGTCTTAAGTTTTTTAGATACATCTAGTACTAGATTTTTCTCTAAAGATCTTCGACCTGCGGCACCCGATGCAACACCTCCGTGACCAGGGTCAATGACCACTGTAAAGGTTTTTTTGTTTTTTGAAACAGGAGGGTCGTTGCTTATTGGTGTAGATGAAACAGCAGTTACTGAAAGAGCGTAAGTGAGTAAGGTGAAGCTTAATTTTTTAACAATATTTAAAAATTTCATCGGTATTTTTTTTACATTTTTGTCCTAGCTGATTTATAAGGAACTGACAAAGATAGTTGTTTAATTGTATATGATAAAAATAACAGCCTTTTATTAATGATTTTGACTACTTTTGCCAGTAATAGTTTATTTTTACGACTAAAATAATATTTCGTATTTCAACTTTGGAAACGCTGACTCGTATTTTATTTTTATTAGTGTCCCTATTCTTAGGGCTGCATACAGCGTTAGCTCAGGTTGAAACTACAAAATCTACAAGTATCAACGTTCAAGATACGTCATTAATTGCTAATGATACAACAAAAAATCATCTAAAAGTAGAAAGTGGGAAGGATACTGTCGTTATGAAAGGCGATAGTGGACTGGAAACTGTTGTTACCATCGTAGCAAATGATTCTTCCTGGAATGAGGTCAGTAAGAATATCATTCACTTGTATAAGGGAGCTAAAGTTAAATACCAAGATTTTGAATTATCTGCGGATTATATCCGATTGGATAGAAACACGAATGTGTTGTTTGCCAGTGGTATGATGGACCATAATGGAAAGTATGTCGGAAGACCCGTTGTATTATTCCCGAATGATAGCCCTAAGGCGGTGGATTCTCTGCGTTATAATTATAAGTCGCAGGAAGGTAAAACCTTTGGAATTATGACAGAGGTGGATGGTGGTTTTATTCAGGCCAAAATCTTACGAAAGAATCTTTATGATGAGATGTCCATTTTTAAAGGACTGTATAGTACCTGTGATCTTCCAGAACCCCATACGCATTTTGGTATACATATTACCAAAGGATTAGTGACGGACAAGCAGATTATAGCTGGACCATCTTATTTGGTCGTGCAGAATATTCCGCTCAAGTTTATTGCGCTACCTTTTGCCTTTTTTCCAAAACAGGATAAGAAGTCTTCTGGGTTTCTGTTTCCTTCTTTTGGTGATGATGTGGCCCGTGGATTCGGTTTACGCGATATGGGTTGGTACCTTACTTTTAACGACTATTGGGATTCAGAGATCCGGGGTAGTTTCTACTCCAAAGGTTCGTGGGATGCTTCAGTACGTACCAATTATTTGGTGAATTATAAGTATAGTGGAGGTTTTAACATTCGTTATGCATCGACCAAGGTCGGTACCGAGGGAGCTAGTAACTACGGCAGTAACAAAGATTTCAATGTTACGTGGAACCATACCCAACGTCAGGAAGCAAATCCGGGAACATCCTTCTCTGCTTCCGTGAATTTTGGTACAGCGTCATATTTTCAAAATACCGGAGCAAACAGTACTTATGACTACAATCAGTTGACGCGAAATAACATGTCTTCGTCTATTAGCTATGGTAAGGTCTTTGCTGACGGAAAAGTGAATTTTACATCCAGTTTGAGTCATCGACAAGATATGGCTAGCGGTAAAGTGGATTTAGAATTACCAACTTTTGCACTTAACGTATCAACGTTTAATCCTTTTGATTCTAAGGATAGGGTAGGTGAGCAGAAGTGGTACCAACGGATTACGGTAGGATATAGCATGCAAGGTAGAAACTCTATTTCGACAGGTGACTCCGTGCTTTTTACGAAACAGGCTTTAAAGCAGTTTACAAACGGATTTCAACATAACATCCCCGTGAGTTTGAGCTTGAATGCTTTCAAGTACTTCCAGTTTAATACTTCGATGAACTATACAGAACGGTGGTATCTACAAACCATCCGTAAAGGGATAGATAATGAAATTAACGGTTATATCGATACACGTGACACCGTTTCTGGGTTTAGAAGAGCTTATGACTATTCGTTCTCGACTGGTTTGTCGACTAAGGTGTATGGTAGATATCCGAAAATGGGTAAAATAGACGCTATACGGCACGTCGTAACACCATCTATCAACTTTAATTATAGACCGGATTTTTCGGATCCGAAGTTTGGTTTTTATAAGTCTTATATCGATCAAAATGGACGTTTGTCAGAATACTCGATTTTTGACGGCGCTATTTTTGGAGGACCTTCTGCGGGTAAATCCATGGGAATTGGTTTCTCGGTAGATAATAATATTGAGGCTAAAATTCGTACGGAAAATGATACGACGGGTAAAGGCTTTAAGAAAATACCTATCCTTCAAGGCTTGACTTTTAGTGGTAACTATAATTTTGCAGCGGACTCATTAAAACTTTCAACCATTAGCTTTTCGGGAAGAACTACTATTTTTAACGAAAAGATTAATCTGAATTTCAATGGTAGTTTGGATCCTTACCAATTGGACTATGCCGGTAGACGTATTGATAAATTCGCTATAGAAAATGGTAAATTGGCACGGTTAACAAATTTTGGTTTATCTTTTGACTATAGTTTCAACCCAGATGCTTCAAAGAGCCGAAATGGAAATATTGACTCGATGCGTAATAGTATGCCAAATATGACCAAGGAGCAATCGGAGGCGTTATCACGTATCAGTCGAGACCCCAATGCCTTTGTGGATTTTAATATTCCTTGGAATCTAGCGGGATCTTTCAGTTTTCAATATTTTAAACGCTTTGATACAGTGGTACGACGCGAACGTTCTGACTATTCTGCTACGATCAATGTACACGGCGATGTGAATGTGACTCCAAAATGGAAGATACAGTTTAACTCAGGATACGATTTCAAACAGAAGGAAGTGTCTTTGACACGTTTCTCTATTTATCGGGATTTGCACTGCTGGGATATGTCTGTGGGATGGGTGCCATTTGGACGTTATCAGAGTTATAATATTACCATTAGAGCCAAGGCTTCCGTTTTGCAGGATCTGAAGTTAACAAAACGAAATAGTCATTATAGTTATTAAGTTATCAAGTGAACGAGTTCTGAAGTTATCGAGTTATGGGGAGCCTGTCCCGAGTATCGGGATTATCTAGTTATCAAGGGGCTTCTATAACTTTATAACCTTATCACCTTGTAACTTTTCATAACCTTGTAACCTCATAACTTTTCCTAACTTTGTAACCTTATAACTTCATGGTAATTATGAAAGCAGAAATTATAACCATAGGGGACGAGATATTGCTTGGTCAGGTCGTTGATACAAATTCGGCATGGCTTGGACAGTTATTAGATTCCCTGAATATTACTGTTCATCAAATTGTGTCCATTTCGGATAGTAGAGAAGCTATTTCTCATGCCTTGGACGAAGCCGCTAAACGGTCAGATTTTATTATAGTCACCGGAGGACTCGGCCCCACCAAAGATGATGTGACAAAGGAAACCATTGCTTCTTTTTTTCAAACTACATTAATTCGGGACGAACAGGTATTGAGTCATGTGAAGTCTATTTTTGAAAAATTCGGAAATGGACGGACTATGCCTGTCATGAACTATGGGCAAGCGGATGTATTGGCGTGTAGTGAAGTTCTCTTTAATGATGTTGGGACCGCACCGGGAATGTGGGTTGAACGTGAAGGACGGTGTTTTGTGTTTTTGCCAGGTGTGCCATTTGAAATGAGGTTTCTGATGGAAAAACGGGTATCCCCGAAATTGGCAGCTTTTAGGAGCGAACATAGTATTTATCATGCGCATGTTATCACCATGGGCATAGGAGAGTCCTATCTCGCAGAGATGATTGCGGATATAGAAGCTGAATTGCCATCGTATATCCGTTTGGCTTATCTACCAAAGTTAGGTACAGTGCGGCTTCGCTTGTCGGCAGTAGGGCGAGAGGCGGTAACGCTTAAAAAAGAAACGGATGCTTTTGCCCGGCGTATTGCTTCACGTACAGAAGAGTACTTGGTTGCTGAAAAGGATGTGACTATTGAGGAAGCAATAGTTGAAAAATTCACTGCGGATGGTATCCGTCTAGCGATAGCAGAAAGTTGTACCGGTGGGCTTCTGGCAGGTTCTATTACTGCCGTTCCAGGAGCGAGCGCAATGTTTGACTGTGGTATAGTAGCCTATCACAACCGCATTAAGCAACAGGTATTGGGCGTAGACGAGGAGGTTTTAAAAGCTTTCGGCGCAGTAAGTGAACAAACCGTCATTCAAATGGCGGAAGGAGTAAAGCGATTGGGCGATGCGACATATGGTATTGCAACTAGTGGTATCGCAGGGCCGACAGGGGGAACTCCGGAAAAGCCTGTAGGAACGGTTTGGATTGCTGTAGCAGGCCCTTCAGAAACCGTAACCCAGTTGTTTCACTTTCGTAATGATAGGCATGTTAATATTGAAAGAAGTATGGCACAGGCTTTGAATATGTTGTGGAAATTGTATAAGAAGGATAAGGGTAAATAGTGGAATATAATTTTAGGTTATCTCTATATTTAAATATTATATTTTGTTTTTAGGGATTTCATTCGTAATTCTTTAACTTAGTGCGATAAAACACGAAATAATTATGGGAATATTCAAATTGGTACTTCCAAAGATGGGGGAGAGTGTTTCTGAAGCGACTTTGACGAAATGGGTGAAAGCTGTGGGAGAGCGTATTGACGAGGACGATACCGTGGTCGAAGTGGCAACCGATAAGGTGGATTCAGAAGTTCCGTCACCTGTTCAAGGTATACTGAAAGAAATTCTATTTGAAGAGGGACAAGTAGCGCAGGTAGGCGATGTAATCGCTCTGTTGGAAGTAGAAGGTGCGGGGGAAGTTGAAGAAACGGCCATATCAACTCCTGTAGAAGCTCCTGTTTCCGAAGAAGAAAATGAAACACCTATTCCTGGATTGGACGCTTTAGAACGCCAGTCTACTATACCTACTACTCGAGAAAGAGCTGTTGGCGAAGAGCGTTTTTATTCTCCATTGGTCAAGAGTATCGCACAACAAGAAGGTCTGTCTACGCAAGAACTAGGAGAAATCAGTGGTTCTGGTTCGGACGGTAGAGTGACTAAACAGGATGTCCTAAATTATATTAGTAAGCGGTCTGACGGAGAGCCTATCCGTAAGTCCGCTGTTAGCACTCAACCTGTTGAAGTAAGAACGGAAAAGCAGGTGCCTGTAACTCCGGTACAAGTGGTAAAGGCCAACAATGGTGATGAAATCATTGAAATGGATCGTATGCGTCGGTTAATCGCAGACCATATGGTTAATAGCATCCGTACTTCGCCCCATGTGTTTTCGGTGGTTGAGGCTGATGTGACGAACCTGGTGAATTGGCGTAACAAAGTAAAAGATAGTTTTAAGAAAAGAGAAGGTGAAAATATAACGTTTACACCTTTGATTATAGAGGCCATTACAAAAGCATTGAAGGATTTTCCTATGATTAATGTGTCTGTTGATGGACATAATATTATTAAGAGAAAACATATTAATATTGGTATGGCGGCAGCATTACCTTCTGGTAATCTAATTGTTCCGGTCATTAAAGATGCGGATCAATTGAGTCTGGTCGGTCTCAGTAAAGCGGTCAATGATTTAGCTGTGCGTGCGCGAGGTAATCAGTTGAAACCTGATGATACCCAAGGTGGGACATTTACATTTACCAATATTGGTGCTTTCGGCAATATCTTTGGTATGCCTATTATTAATCAACCGCAGGCAGCGATATTGGCGGTAGGTACTATTACTAAAAAACCAGCGGTCTTAGAGACTGAAGCCGGAGACGTGATCGCTATCCGTCATATGATGTACTTGACGATGTCTTATGATCATCGGGTTATTGATGGCGCGTTAGGCGGAACGTTTTTGAAAAGAGTGGGAGACTACTTAGAAAACTGGGATAAAGATCGAGAGATTTAATCTATAATAAACAAAAAGCCTATGCCCCGCATAGGCTTTTTGCTTGTATAGCCTTTTTATAATTGGTATATTTCGGTTGTAAAATAAATATCCGCCCTATGGAGACGATAAAGCCATTTGTTGATTTTGCATTAAGTTGGTATTGGGTTCCATTGGCAATCCTATATATTGGGGTTATCAGTGCGATTTTGATTGAAAACCGAAATCCTACAAAAACTATAGCTTGGATCTTGGTGATTATATTCATTCCCTTTATAGGGCTTATCTTATATTATTTCTTCGGACAGAAGTTCGTGAAAGTCCAGAAAATAAAGAAGATCAATAAGCAGCAGGCATTACGCTTAGAAAAACAATGGGAATTACTGGATCCGCTAATGGAGTCTTTTATCCAGGATATACATGCGGAAATCGGCGATCTGTCTAAGGTATTCCGCTTGATGAAAAGAGAACGATTGTCGTCGCCGACATTGGATAATGATGTTCGACTTTTGGTAAATGGAGAAGAGAAGTTTGAAGCATTGAAAGATGATTTACGGGCAGCGAAGCATTCGATCCACATGGAGTATTATATTTTTCAGCCGGACCATGTGGGATTAGATATTTTGAACATCCTGGAGGAAAAAGCCGCTGAAGGAGTGGTCGTTCGACTGGTTGTGGATAGTTTTGGATCACCGGATTTGGTTAAATATATGCGACGCGCTAAGGATTCCCGGATTGATTTCCATGCCTTCCTACCTGTCACGTTTACTTCTTTAGCTAATTCCAACTATCGTAATCATCGCAAGATAGTCGTAGTAGATGGTAAAGTGGGCTATATAGGAGGAATTAATATCTCGGACAGGTATAGTAATACTTCTGCAAATAGAAAGGCAGCTTACTGGCGTGATATTTCATTGCGTATCGAGGGGTTAGCGATCAATATGTTGCAGATCAATTTTTGGAGCTCTTGGAATCAGACTGATGGTGCTCCTTTTCTATTGGAAGATGGCTATTTGCATATGATAAGAATGCATAAGGAGTCCAGTGGAGATGCAGGAGTTGGTTTTGTGTCCAGTGATCCTGCATCGGTCGGTCCTTATAATATGGAAGCGATGCTGATTGCTATCGGTGAAGCGAATCAACATGTACGGTTGTGTACTCCCTATTATATTCCAAGTGAGGAACTTGAGCGTGCATTGATTGTTGCGGCAGCCTCGGGAGTGAAGGTTGAATTGATGATCCCATCTACTTCGGACTCATATTTTGTACAACATGCTTCTTTTTCTTTTTTGAAGCCTCTACTTGAAAGAGGGGTAGAGGTCTTATTGTATAAGAAAGGATTTTTACATGCAAAAACGATGACTGTAGATGGTAAATTGACGTTTATTGGTACGGTTAATCTGGACATCAGAAGTTTTTATATCAACTACGAAATTGCAGCAGTGGTTTCGGATACGTCGTTGTGTTTACAGACAGAGCGACTTTTTGATTTAGATAAATTAGACTGTGATGTTCTGACCTTAGAAGATTGGATGAACCGGCCGCGGTGGAAACGTGGCGTAGATTCGGTCTGTAGATTAATGGCTCCATTATTATAAAGGAGGCTACGAAAGCATAGCCGACTGTGCAAGCCTGTGTATATCTGAAAATGTGTTAAATTACCTGCTTAATTTTCGTATTTCAGGCGGATAAAAGCTAAAAATATTTATCTTTAGCTAAATACGCTTTGATGTAACCGACATAGCCGGTTTAAGACAATTTATTAGATGAAAAAGATATATCCTATTTATTCCTTATTCCTATTACTTCTATTTTTTCAGACGGTACGGGCACAAGAAGTCCCTCGAATCCCTATTAATACGGTTGTAGACCGTGTGCAGAAATATTTCGGTGTATATCCGTTGGAGAAGGTGCACGTACATTTTGATAAACCTTATTATGCGGTAGGAGATACGCTTTGGTTTAAGACTTACCTTTATCATAACCCCGTGTCGTATGATCCGAGCAAAATAGCTTATGTTGATATTATCAATGGGCGGGACTCTTTAATACAAACTTTACGTATTCCTTTAAAGAACAATGCTGGATCAGGTCATTTTGTGCTAGACCCTCAAGTTATGAAGCAGGATAATTATCGCTTTAGAGCTTATACGAAATGGATGATGAACTTTGATGTCGGTTATTTCTTTAATAAGATTGTGACGGTAGGTGATGCTATTAATAAAAAGTTAGCATCGGAGATTGTCTATTCACCAGAGGGAAATAAAACGAAAGCTACGATTCAATTCCGCGATTCTAAAGGGGCTTTGTTGGCTAAAAAGAAGGTGACATGGGAAGCAATAGATGGCTGGGATCCCTTTGATAAGGGAAAATCCGAAACGGATGATATGGGAAGGGTGACAGTCTCTTTCTCATCAAAGGATAAGGAGATGTTAAAAAAGGGACGTCTGATTGTAAAAGTCGATGGGGAGTCGTCTATGATAGGTGATTTTCCATTGAAGAATGCGTTGGCAGAGTCTTTGGATGTACAGTTTTTTCCAGAAGGAGGTGATTTATTGGCTGGAGTGGCAAAGAATGTTGCTTTTAAAGCTGTGAACACAGAAGGAAAAGGTGTAAAAGTAACAGGTAAGGTCATCGATAGTAAGAAAAAGGTAGTTGTTGAGTTTGCTGATTTGGGATTAGGAATGGGGTATTTTAATCTGTTGCCGATTGCTGGGGAGCATTACAAAGCGACTGTGTCTGTAGATGGTGGAGCTGAAAGGACGTTTGACCTTCCTGAAGTACAGGCTGAAGGAATCAATGTAGTGGTGTCTAAGGTCGATGAAGAAGCGATACAGGTGGGCCTTGTGGCGAGTGATAGTTATTTTCCAAAGATTGAAAATCAGCCTTTTTACATTTTTGGACAAATGAATGGACAGCTTATCTACGGTGCACAAGCGACAATGAAAAATGCGAGCCTGGCACTATCTGTACCGGTCAAGGATCTACCGAACGGAATCATACAATTTACGTTGATGAGTCCTCAAGGAAAGGCGTTGAGTGAACGTTTGGTGTTTTATGACCTTGCCGAGAACCTCGCGATTCAGGTGAAAACGGATAAAGCAAACTATGCAAGGAAAGAAAAAGTAAAGTTGGATATCAGCAATATAACTTCAGAAAAACTAATGAGCTCGCTCTCGGTAGCGGTGATAGATGAAACAAAGGTGCCGTATGACGATCATCAGGAAAATGGTATTCTTAGTAGTCTTTTACTGACATCTGACTTGCGCGGTTTTATCGAGAAACCGGGTTATTATTTTGATAAAGAGGTTGCTAATAGAAAGCAGGCGATGGATGCTTTATTGATGACACAAGGGTTCCGTCGTTTTAATTATGATGATTTGGTGGCAGAGAAGTATCCGCAGGTCAATTTCATGCCTGAACAGGGGATAGCAATCTCAGGAACATTACGTCTGAATACGGGTAGACCTTATCCAAATGGGGGCTTATTGTTGTCTATACCTGCACGCGCATTACGAAAAGATGCGTACACGGATAAGGATGGTCGATTCGTTTTTCAAGATCTGAATTTTCCTGATTCGGTGAAGGTGACTGTCAATGCGAGAAGCAACGATAATTACCGAAATCTTGTTATCAATTTAGATCAATCTTATTATCCGGAAGTCGATAATAATAATCCCTATAAAGCGAATGATATCTTAAATATCGATAAGCAAATGGTAGATTATTTAGCGAACAGTAGAAATGAGTTTAGAACATCTAACCTTATTGATGAAGTTACTGTGACGGCCTCTAGAAAAGAAGTGCGGACAAGTAAGGAATTCTCAGCATTATCTGGTCTTTCTATGGCAGATCATCGCATTGAAGGAGATCGTCTCAACGGATGTAATATGCTGACTATGTGTTTGAATACGTTATTGACTGGGGTGACTTATGATAGCCAGACCTTGAAATACTATCTGACCCGCAGCTATAACCAAGGTAGCCGAGTTCCCGTGCAGTTTTTCTTGAATGGGATGCCTATCGACGAGAATACACTTAATTCTATTGTCCCTATGGAAATCGAGGCAATTGAGATTTTTAATAGAGATGACTTGGGAACGGTGAGCCGTCTGTATCAAAATGACGGTGTGGTCTCTATCATCACGAAGAAGGAGAAGCCGAAAGGTCCTCGTATGACATTGGCACAGATAGAAGCTTTGCTTCCGAAGTCGAATGTGGTTGATTTGTATCCGTTGGGCTATATTAAGGAGCGTAAGTTTTATATGCCTAAATACGATACAGAGCAAAGTAAGTCAACGAATGATTATAGGACGACGGTTTATTGGAATCCGGATATAATGATTGATGAAACTGGGACGATAGCGCTTGATTATTTCAATGCGGATGGCAATGGTAAATATAAAGTGGTTGTTGAAGGTATAGACAATGCCGGCAGAATCGGACGGACGGTATATTATTACAATGTAAAATAAAGAGAAAGGGAGCTACAGGCTCCCTTTCTTATTTTAAACTCTAATAGAGCGAATTTTCGTTAAGATTTTCTGGTCAAACAGATTAAGTAATACACCTAACAATATAATACCGATGGCAACGAAACTCATGGTACTGAAACTTTCGTCAAAGATGAAGTAACCAAAGCCTAAAGCGTATATTACCCCTAGGTAATTTAGGCTGGCCACTTTGGCCAGATTAGCGGTTTGATAGGAAAGGGTCATATAGTATTGCGCGAGCTGTGTGAATATGCCGATCAATAGGAGATAAAACCAATCTATACCAATAGGAGTTGTCCAATCATAAAGGCAGTACACTACGGCAACAGGTATCGTCAGTAGGGGGAAGTAAAATATAATAACTAGCGGATGTTCGTCATTTTTGGCTCTGGCAATCATGTTGTAAGCTACTCCTGCGAAAAAGGCTGCTCCTAAACCAATAATGAGGTCTAAGGTACTTATCCTAAAATCAAAACCTTTTAGAAGAATTACTCCCGTTATGGAAATGGCGAAATATAGAAATTGAATTGCTCGAACTTTTTGTTTGACAATGAATATTCCCAATATCGCTGTGAAGAATGGTGAAAGATAATTGATGGTTACGGCAGAAGCTAATGGAATATGCTGTAAGGTGTAGAAGGATCCAATAAGGCCTAGGCAGCCGGCTATGCCTCGTAGGGTCAGTGTGCCTTTGTTGTTGCCTAAAGGAGGAATGTTGTTTTTCCGCAATAGGTAATAGGTAACGCAGAGGCTAAAGATGGAACGGAATAACACGACTTCTAAGGTCGGGAGATGAGAAACGTATTTGACACATACATTCATCATGGCGAAGAAGAAACCTGCCAGTAGCATGTATTGAACACTTTTGTCCTGCATGTTCTAGTTAAATAAGAGGATTGTCTTTTGAAGGTGATTGTTTATTCGCTGTGCTGGGGGTGATCTCCAGTTCTGTCTGTTTGACGAGAACGGCAAATGAGGCCGGGGTTATGCCTTTTCCGTAGCGGATGGCGTATTCTTTCGTAAACTCGGCTCCAAAATAGAGTATAGCTGCGGAATAGTATACCCACGCTAAAAGTATAATGATAGAGCCTGCTGCACCATAAGCGGTAGCGGTCGCATTGACAGATAAGTAGAGCGAGATGCCATACTTCCCGATCATAAATAGGATAGTTGTAAAGATTGCTCCTCCTAAGATGTCCCGGAAACGAATCTTGGCATCGGGTAAAACTGCGAAAATGAAACCAAAAAGGACTGCAATGACGATAAAGGTGATGCCGGAATTGATCCAGCCTAATAATTGGATGTCCCAGTCTCCGAGGAGATTGCCTATATGTCGAGCGAGAATGCCTATAACACTACTAATAAGTAAGGACGCCATTAAAAGAAAGCTAAGACCTAGTATCATAGAAAATGATATTAGTCGATTTATGATTAGTTTTAACCAACCTTTTTTGGGTTTTACCTTTATCTTCCAAATGGTGTTTATGGAGTTTTGAATGTCGACAAAGATTGTCGTCGCTGTAACGATTAAAGTGGATATACCTACGACAAGTCCGATACTGGATTTGTTTTCAAAGGAAATCTTCTGTACTGCGCTTTCTAGCAATTTGGATATGTCGGGGCCTAATAGATCGGTCAATTCGGACATAACCGTGTTTTGGGCCCCATCCGGCCCCTCAAGGTGATTGCCATATACAAAACCTAATGCCCAGACGAGAATAATCAGTAATGGACCTATGGAGAAGACAGTGTAATAGGCAAGTGAGGCACTTAGTTTCATACAATTGTCATCGATGAATCCATTTCCGGCATCAAGTAACAATTGTCCAAAGCCTTTTAATTTTTGGATGATAGAACTCTTTTTTTTTGTTTGCCCTTTTTTATTCTGCATAGATTTCTTTAATCGTTGTTTCAAACTTCTGCATGATGACTTTCCTCTTCAACGATAATTTCGGTGTGAGTTCACCGCTGTCGATGGACCATTCTGTAGGAAGTAAAACAAATTTTTTGATCTGTTCCCAGTGGCCAAAGTTAGCATTTGCTTTGTTAACTTCCTGCTGGTACTTTTCTAAAATTTGTGGAGTCTGGATAGCTTTCTCTTTGGATTCGTAAGGAATTCCTTTGAATTTGCAATATTTTTCAAGTTCTTCGAAGGCCGGCACAATAAGTGCCGAGGGGAAACGTTGGTTTTCTCCGATGACCATTACCTGTGCAATTAGTGTTGATTCCATAAGCTTGTTTTCGAGTACTTGAGGAGCAACGTATTTACCGCCAGCGGTTTTAAACATTTCCTTTTTTCTATCCGTAATCCGTAGAAAGCCATCTGGAGTGAGTTCGCCAATATCACCCGTGTGAAAATAATGCTGTTCGTCGATGGCTTCTTTTGTAGCTTCATCGTTTTTGTAGTACCCAGATGAAATAGAAGGCCCTTTTACTAAGATTTCGCCGTCTGAAGCTATTTTGACATCTAAATTTTTGAGTACGCGTCCTACTGTTCCAAACTTGACGTCTTTGGGATCCCAGGAGTTGACAGCGATTACGGGTGAAGTCTCTGTAAGGCCGTATCCCTCAAGTACTTTTATGCCTGCGGCCCAAAATACACGGGCTAGGCGCTCCTGTAAGGCTGCCCCTCCGGATATAATGAATTTAATATTGCCACCTAGGGCTTCCTGCCATTTGGAGAAAATTAGTTTTCGGGCAATACTGAGTTTGAAGTTGTAGAAGGCGGAATTGGCATGAGGTTCTTTAAACTCGTGTCCAAGATTGACGGCCCAAAAGAACAATGCTTTCTTTATTCCGGTCAAGGCTTTTCCTTTTTCGATAACTTTATCGTAAACTTTTTCTAATACACGTGGAACCGTAGCAAAAAGCTGTGGTTTAACATCGTTGATATCCTGTACAATATTGTCTAAATTTTCAGCATAATAGACCTGTACACCATTTGATATGTACAGATAGACTACCATGCGCTCAAAAATATGACATAGCGGAAGAAAGCTCAGGGCTTTGGTAATATCGTCTGTCAATAGGTGAGTACAGGCTTCCACATTGCTAATGATGTTATGATGGGTTAAATATACCCCTTTGGGTTTTCCAGTGGTACCCGAAGTGTAGATTAGTGTAAGAAGATCATCCGTTGTGACGGCATCGTTGTAAGGTGCTAAATCTATACTAGACTTTCTACCCTCGTCAACCAATGTGCTGTAGTTTAGATGTTGATCGACCGGATCGAAGGTGTATATTTTAATGTCTAGCTGATTTTCTTGGAGAACGAGACTTACTTTTTTTGTGAGTTCTGCGTTACTGATGAAGATGAGTTTGACGTCGGAGTCATTGATGATATAGGATAGGTCCTGTGCTGAGAGAGTAGGGTATAATGGGACTAGTGCTACCCCGATTTGATTGCAGGCAAAGTCGATGATATTCCACTCCGGTCGGTTCCCTGACATCAGTGCAACACGGTCTCCTTTTTGAAGTCCTTTGGATAGCATTGCTTTGCTAAGGCTATCTACCAGTTCTATGATTTCCGTTTTGTTGTATTTTTTCCAGCCTTTGTCTTCTCTTTTGGCGAGTAGTAGTTCGCGATCGGCGGTATACTGGTCGTTCTTTATGTAATCGAATAATCTTGTTGCACTGCTCATGATATTCTTTTTTTGATGTTTACAAATGGATAAGAGCCCCAAACTGTGGCTTCTATAAATATAGTGAATCGGCTTGAAGAATTGAAATCAAAAATGGTTAAAAAGGTAGTAATGACATACCTATTTCTATTTTTATACGTTATATAGATTATGGAACTTAAACCACAAGGCCTGTTGTCCTGTACACTGTCCACGCGTGTGAAGGGGAGTTTGTAGACCGTGATTTTTTTTACAATGTAAATGTGTTAATTTTGAAATTTATTGGAATATAGTATGAATCAAACTTTACGTAATCTTCTATTTGTAGCAGTTTTGCTTTTTATAGGTAAGGATAGTTTTGCACAATTGGATAGCCAACATGCAATCGGAGCCCGTTTTGGCTCTGCAACGGGTATTAATTATCGATACACGCTGTCTCCGGACCGTGCTGTGGAGGCAATCATGAGTATACAGAGTAACTCAAGAACTAATCGTTTTAGGCTTGTGGGCTTGTATCAATTCCATAAACCGATTAATGATGATTTTTCGTGGTACTATGGCTTTGGGGGAAGTGTAGGTAGCTATACACAAAAGGCTTACCGTGACTATCAGAATGGAAGAGATTACCCTAAAGATTCTGAGGTGGCTTTGAGTATTGACGGAGTAATCGGTGTTGAATACCGGATTCCGACCACGCCGCTATCCATTTCATTGGATTTGAAGCCTTACTTTGACTTTATACAAGAGTCTAGTATCCGGTTGATTGATCCCTTTGGGTTTTCTGTGCGGTATAAGTTTTAAAAAAAAATATGGTTGTCTCTATAGAGACAACCATATTTTACCTAGCTCAGTTGCTCTAGTATCTGCATCTGGGATGACTTCGATACTAAACGCTTTCTTATCGGAGAGAAGCACTGGGATTTCTAAGGTGTGCACTAGTCCATCTCTGGCTATGAGTATGCTTACGGTATCACCAACTTTTGCCTGCGCTAATATGTAGTCAAAGGCTTTATTCTGTGGGTCTATCCGATGTCCATTGATAGCGATTAACTCATCTTCCACGTTCAATCCTCCCTTCCAGGCACCAGAGTTGCGATCTACTTGTTTTATGATGGTCTTGCTGTCGCTATGTACGATTTTTATGCCTAATGTAGGGGTATGCTGATTGGCATTATGATCAATCAATCGATAACCTACTGCGTTAAAGTATTTGTTGTAATCTAACTCTTCTAGGCTATGTGCAGCCTGAAATATCTCTTGTAAATCTACGCCTGAGACTTGTTCTGCCAAGAGGCGGAATTCGTCCTCTTCGAAGCCTCTATTTTCAATGAGGTAAAACTGCTCATAGGCAGCTTTAATGACATCGTCTAGTCGGCGTTCTCCTTGTGTCTCTGCTATGATTTTAAGGTCTAACGCTACTGCAAGCATTGCTCCTTTGTTATAATAAGAGATGCTGGTGTTGTGGGAATTCTCGTCAGGTCTATATTGCTTGATCCAAGTGTCAAAGCTTGACATGGCGGCACTTTGTAATTCGTAGCCAGGTCTGTTATAGACGGTATTGAAGTCTATGGCCAGTTGCTGTAGGTATTCGCGTTCTTCATAGAAGCCGCATCTACGTACAATCAGATTGTCATAATACGCTGTAAAACCTTCCATGATCCACAATCCGGTGGTATAGTTCTCTTGTTCATAGTCAAAAGGACCTAAGGCTTTTGGACGCAGACGTTTTACATTCCAGAGGTGAAAGTATTCATGGGCCACAAGGCTCAGGTAGCCTTTATAGGTGTTCGGTTGGCTGTAAGTATATCTTGAAGCCGCGAGAACGGTGGAGTTAAGGTGTTCGAGACCTCCGTGTGCGCTCTGATAATTGTGCGTGATGAAGGTATAGTGTTGATTTGGGTTGGATCCCCAGATTCTATTTTCTTCTGCTATGATTTTTGATACATCTCTGGAGATTTGTTCACGGTCATAATCAGCTATCCCTACCATTGCAAATTCATGCGGTACACCGTCTACTTCAAACGACCAGGTATCCTGATTCCCTATTTCTAAGGGACTATCATAAAGGATGTCGAAGTTGTCAGCATGATAGGTATGTAAGTCTTTGCCTGGTTCCAAACCTGTTGATATCTTATTCCAATGCGAGGGCATATGAACAGAGATGTCACATGGAAGGTGCAGATGCTCGTTGACGAACATAAAAATACCTACTGGACTGAGAAAGGCATGAGAGTGGTCGATATGACTGGTACGTACTGAATTTTCAAAAGCATAAACAGCATATTTGACAATAATATCGTCCCCATTATGAGTTACTCTCCAGGTGTTTTTACTCGTTTTATATGTTTTAAGCTCTTTGCCTTCGGTAGATGAGGCTGAAAAGCGTTCTACATTTTTTGGGTATTCTCGAATCAGGTAAGATCCTGGTGCCCATACGGGCATTTTTAAATCGAGGTAGTCTAAAGAAGTAAAGGATTTGATGTGCATTTCCACTTCTACATAATGTGCCTGTGGTTCGCTGAATGAGAGTGTAAAATGAATAGAGGGGTTCATATGTAAATAAGGTGTTCTTTAATGACCATTTTTATTTATGGGTGCATATTTTGGCAACCTGATTCAAAGGTAGGGGTAATGGGGGGGAGTTCAAAATTATATCTGATATATAAAATGTACTTTGAGACGGTAATTTTTCATCTCGGAATTGGTGAATGCAAAGCATTTTATCTAAGTTTGACATACAAAAGTATTGTTGTTTGTAAAGTAAGAAAGAATGATTTTAGTTGCGGATAGTGGTTCGTCTAGTTCGGATTGGATGTTGAATGTGCCGGATAGTAAGCCTTTGTTTTTTAAGACACAAGGCTTGAATCCTTTTTTCGTGAATGAAAAGGAAATAGAAAAGGTATTGAAAGATGTCCCTGAGATTATACCTTACATTGATGAAATAAGAGAGGTTTATTTTTTTGGTGCAGGCTGTATCACACCTGATCGGAGAGAGATTGTCTCTAATGCATTGACTGTGCTGTTTCCGAAAGCGTTTATTGCTGTCGAGTCGGATCTGTTGGGAGCAGCTTATGCTACCTGCGGGTCGACAAAGGGCCTGGTGGCAACATTAGGCACAGGTTCTGATATCAGTTATTACGAAGGAGAAGATCTACAGACTAGCCTACATGGTAACGGATATGTATTAGGGGACGAGGGATCGGGGGCTTGGTTTGGCAAAAGACTGATAACAAGTTTTCTCTATGGTACTATGCCTCGGGATTTGGCAAAACTCTTTGAAGCCAAGTATCATGTGACTAAAGATATTGTAATCAAGAATGTCTATCAACGGGATAGGCCTAATTCTTATCTGGCATCGTTTATGCCCTTTATGTCAGAACATAGAGCGCATCCTTACGTGGATAAGCTTTTGACAGATGGATTTGATGAGTTTGTACGCACAAATATCATGACGTATCCTAATTTTTGGGAGTATAAGTGCAATTTTGTGGGCAGTATCGCGTATGTGTTTGATATGCATCTGCAAGCAGTGTGCAATCTCCATGGGGTAGAAGTGGGGAAAATATTGCGCTCGCCGATAGAAGAGATATTTCATTTTATCATACAGCGTGAGTCAAGTAGTGTTGATTATTAAGTCATTATAAAACAAAAAACGTTAATTATGTTTACAGTCGCATTGATTATGGTGCTTAATATGATTGTACCACCAGCTAGTGTGTATGATTTTTCTTTTACGTCTATAGATGGAAAGAAAATTGAGCTTTCGGAGTTTAAAGGAAAAAAAATATTGATAGTGAACACTGCATCAAAATGTGGTTTTACTAAACAGTACAAAGATCTGCAGGAGTTGCATACACTATATGGGGACAATTTGGTCATCATAGGTTTTCCTGCGAATAATTTTGGTAATCAAGAACCGGGTGCCAATGAGGAGATCAAAGAGTTTTGTCAAGAAAACTATGGGGTAAGTTTTCTCATGGCAGAAAAGGTCGAAGTTAAAGGCGATAAGATCGACCCCTTGTTTAAGTTTTTGATCGAACAGCCTAATCCTGACTTTACAGGAGCTATTAAATGGAACTTTGAGAAGTTTTTGGTCGATGAAAATGGTAAGTTGATCCACCGCTATCGGTCGCAAGTGAGTCCGATGGATATGGTGTTGACTGGACAGTTATAAAAAAAACACTCTTGATGGGCAAGAGTGTTTTTAACTAACCAATTTTTAACCTAAATTTTGATGAAACTCATCTTTATGAAGTACACTACAAAAGTAGGGGCTTACTTGCATATTTAAGGTTACTTAAAATTAAGTTTGTGTTAAATATCATTTGCGGTGTGATAGCAATACCTGCATAGTGGTTCATAGCTTTCTTTTTCGCCTAATAATACGATGTTTTCATGTGCTGTAATCCGGTGGGAGTAGTTGGCCGGCGATCCGCATCGTACACACACTGCATGTACCTTTGTGATGTGTTCGGCAATGGCAAGCAGTGCGGGGATAGGCCCAAATGGTTTACCTTGAAAATCCATATCCAGCCCTGCTACGATAACACGTACCCCTTTGTTGGCGAGCTGTGCACAGACATTGGGCAGTTCGTCATCGAAAAACTGTGCCTCATCTATACCTACGACTTTAGTGTCGCTGCTCAAAAGTAGTATTGCAGAAGAATGATTGACTGGTGTCGATGGAATGCTATTGCTATCATGTGATACAACTTCTTTTTCGGCATACCTTACGTCGATGGAAGGTTTAAATATTTCAACGGGAAGCCTAGCGAATTGAGCCCGCTTCATTCTACGGATAAGCTCTTCGGTCTTTCCAGAAAACATGGATCCGCAAATCACCTCGATGCTTCCTATCTGTCCATCTCTTCGATTGAAATACTGTTCGGAAAATAACATATTATTTTTATTTATTAATAGTGCTTTGGGAACTGTTAATATATCACAAATCCGTACTTACAACAGCACGAATATCGAAATTATATCTTATTTTTGGTATACCTAAGATGTAGGATACTAGTGTTCATTATAAAAAAATACGATACCCATGGCTAAGTCTAAAGATCAATTGTTTGCGAAGATAGATTACCTTCTTTCTGATATTAACTCTAAATATGAATTGTTAAAGTCTAATGAGGATCTCGATGCGGTAGAACTGACTCTCTTAGAGGGGGATATTGATTATCTGTCGAATCATATCAAAGCACTGGGTTACTTTGTGGAGTTCGAAGAGGTAGAGATCATAAATGATGTTGTCTTTGAAACTGCACCTCAAGCTCCTGTATTTACTCCAGAATCGGTCATTACGAAAGAAGTAGATTCACAGGCGATATTTGAAGAAATCCCTGCGGCTCCAGTGGCACCGGTACAGACGGAAGCTCCAGCTAGTTTTGTAGATCAAGCTCCGGCAGCGGAAACTAAAACTTCATTCGAAGCGGAACAACGATTCGAAGAGCCTGTGGCTCCTATAAAGAAGGAAGAGGAATCTGTGGTGCGTGAAGTTATTGAAGAAAAGAAAGTACTGGTTGTGGAGCAGGTTGAGGTTAAAGTAGAGACAGTAATAGAGGAAGAATCGACAAGACCATTGACGATAAATGAGTTGATTCACCAACAACGCCTTGCGGGTGTAAATATGACTCAACAATTTCAGACATCCAATGCACAGGAACGGGTGATGGATCTGAAATCGGCTGTGAGTTTGAATGATAAACTCTTGTTTATTAAAGATTTGTTTAATGGATATAGCCTGGCTTATAGTGAAGCATTGGAGCTGTTAAATAGATTGAACAATTTTGCCGAAGCAGATGCTTTCTTACAATCTAACTATGCGTTGAAAAACGGTTGGGCAGAGAAACCACAGACGGTGGATAAGTTTTACATACTGTTGAGAAAGAAGTTCTCAAATTAATATGAAAGTAAACAAAAATGGCATCTTTTTAAAGATGCCATTTTTGTTGAACGATATTAACTCAGATCAAATTTGATCCAGTCTGAACCATTCCTTCCAAAAATAAAATATTTTGGCTGGATGATTTCTGCTAGGATCTCCACATCCTGTAGGTAGGTTGCTTCGCCTTCGTTGAAGTGATCTGTTTGAACAATATATATATTGTTGTTTGCTACAGCTTTGCTGTCGGCCTGTGAATTGATAAAAGTAGGTATTAGGCTATATAAACTTTCATCACGTTGGAGTATAATGAAAATAGCGATATCAGAATGAAGCTTTTCGGCCAAAGTGCCTCCGGCAATTTTTACTTTTTCCTGAAGTTCATCAGAATGGATAACCTGAAAATTATTTTGATCTACGATACAGACAGAAGGAATGGCATCGGGTGTGAGAAATTTTAATTTGTGGATAATGGTATCAATTTCCTCTTCCCAATGTTCGGCCAGTACATCGTCTTGCTGTTTTAGTGTGGCTATTATCTCCTTGTATTTTGTCATGTTGCAAATTTAAGCAGGGACGGGGTATAAACCTAATTATGTTCGTTATTTTGAGCTACAATCTTGATTTCGTATTTTGGTCGGAGAAAAGTGTAGGTGGTATGTCTAAAGTGAGTTCTAAAAGAATAGGCTACCTATAGAAGAAACGATGAATATTTAATATAAAGAAAATACTATGTTTGATAAATTATTTCAAGCGCAACAGAAGGCGCAGGAGATTAAGTCTAGGTTGGATAATATATCTGTTTCTGCTGAGGCTGAAGGAGGGAAGGTCCGTGTTGTAGCGACAGCAAATAAGGAGATAAAGGAGATTGTCATTAGCGATGAATTATTTGCAGAGGGGGATAAGGAGCAAATAGAGGATCTTTTATTGGTTGCTCTTAATAAGGCTTTGGCGCAGGCTGAAAATGTAAGTCAGACGGAGATGCAGGCAGCAACGCAGGATATGTTTGGAGGATTAGGAGGCTTAGGTAATCTTTTTAACAAATAGTAATCGGAGGATTTTTATATGAATGCCAATAATATAAGTGCCCGATATCTAGGGCAGTCTTGTGTAGAGTTTGATTTTAATGGAACCAAGGTGCTTTTGGATCCTTTTGTTTCGTTCAACCCTTTAGCCAAAGGAGTTGATGTGCAGTTGTTACAGCCTTCGTATATTTTTCTAAGCCATGGTCATCAAGATCATGTGGCGGATATGTTAGAAATCCAGAAGAATAGTGACGCTACTGTTGCGGCAATTGTTGAGACCGCTGCTTGGGTAAGAAGAGAAGGGGTGTCGGAAGATAGGGTTATTGAATTTAATTTCGGAGGTACATTACATCTTCCTTTCGGTAAGGTTAAGATGGTGTATGCGCTACATACAAATTCTACTCCGGATGGAGTTTACGGGGGAATGCCATGTGGCTTTATTTTCTTTATAGGTGATAAAAAGATTTATTTTGCTGGAGATACTGCTCTAACGCTAGAGATGAAATTGTTGGAAGATCTGGCATTGGACTGGGCTTTTTTGCCTATTGGAGGTCATTATACCATGGACATGTATGATGCGGTCAAAGCCTCTAAACTTGTCAATTGTAAGCAAGTCGTAGGAATTCATTATGATACTTTCCCGCCGATCGCTATTGATAAGGAAGAGGCTAAGAAAGTGTTCGCTGCCGAAGGGGCGACCTTATATCTGCCGGACGTCGGAGAGACCTTGTCTTTATAAAACAAAAAAGAGGAACACGTTGAAAATGTTCCTCTTTTTTGTTGCTAATGTAATGTTCGTTTAGTTGCCCATTGATCTATCAATATGGAACTTTACGAGGTCGTCAATTGGCGAACGTAATATTTTTCCAACTTTCATTCCGTATTGGGTTGCTTTTTCTTCTAATACATTTCTGAAATTATAACCTACAGAGCCAATACAGTTGAATGTATAGGTTTGATAGTCTGGATATTTACTTACTAGGTTTGCAAAGAATGCTTCAAACGAGTCGTCAACAATTTTGCGTGTGTATTCGATATTAACGTTGTTGTCGTATACGAATTTGCTAAAGCTAGCACAGAAGCGGTTTGCCAGCGGTTTGGTATAAACGCTATCCATGATTTCGTCTGGTGTAAGCTTATAGGTGTCGAAGAATACTTTGGAGACATCCTCAGGCATTAGACCGCGGACGAAGTCGGTTAATAGTTTTTTGCCAATATATGATCCTGATCCTTCGTCTCCTAGAATATATGCCGCTGAATTGATATTGTGTGTTATCTCGTCTCCGTTATAGATACAGCTGTTGGTTCCAGTGCCTAATATCGCAGCAAAACCTGCCTCCTTACCTAATAGTGCGCGAGCTGCAGCTAATAAGTCATGGCCGATTTCAATTTTTGCATTTGGAAATAATACGCGGAAAGCCTCTTCGACAATCTTTGCTTTTTCTTGATTATGTACGCCTGCTCCGTAGTAGTTGACCTCTTTTATTTTGTCTAAAGGAAGATCTTGTGGTAATCCCTTTTTTAGAGAATTTACAATATAGTCGCTTCCTACGAAATAGGGATTATAACCCTCAGTATTAAAATAGATTTTTTTTTGATTATCGTCTAATAGGCACCAATTGGTTTTGGTTGAACCTCCATCTGCAATAATGATCATTCTAGTTTGTTTTAGTCCAGTAATTCAAATGTTTATATGCACCTCGAAGATACATTTTTATTAACAAATATCCATGATAAACTATCGTAATATTTTGAAAGGAAAAGCTGATAAATAAAAAAAACGCCCTCAAACTAATGTAGAAGGCGTTTTTTTTATTTAAAACTTAGTGTAAAAAGTACAATTAGTTTTCATGCTTAATGACTCGAGGAGCCTTCAACTTGGTCTATGTCTATATTTTGTTTCTTGAGGAATCGCTTGGCGAGGATAGCAAAAGCGATGATATACATAAAACCAAGCAGTGGAATGATGTAAGAGTTGTGTATACCAATGATATCTGCCAACTTACCTTGTATAGGAGGGATGATACCACCGCCAAGAATCATCATTACTAAGAAGGCAGACCCTTGTTCGGTGTATTTGCCGATTCCTACAATAGAAAGGGAGAAAATAGATCCCCACATAATGGAACAGGCTAAACCTCCGGTAAGGAAAGCGTAGATTGCAATTGTGCCTGAAGACACGAGTCCAATAAACATAGAGAGGACACCTAGAGTTCCAAAAATGACTAATGTGCGTACTGGTTTTTCTTTGCTGATGAAGAATGCTATGACCTGTACAATGATACAGATAGCGAAGAAAAATAAATGAGACATATCAAACCCAGCTATAGAATTTACAGCCAATATAATTCCAAAGGCTACAAATGGTATAGTGGCGACAAGAATCTGTTTTGTTGCTTTGGCAAAATTAAATGCGGTAACCGCCCCTGCCCAGCGTCCAATCATCATCCCGCCCCAATACATGGAGATGTAGGGCGTAATCTCAGATGATTGCAAACTGCCAAACTCTTCTAAGGTTAATAGCTCCCCTAGATTACTGCCGATTGCAACTTCTACACCGACATAGATGAAAAGAGCTAACATCCCTAATACGAGTTGAGGGTATTTCATAGCACCCCAGCCCTCTGCTGCTTTGGTAGCCCGACTATAGGAGAATAATAATGATCCAACAACAACTATAAAGGCGCCAAATAAAAGTGCCATCCGTTTTAGTTCCAGTGGGTGCCCGATTTCTTTGATTTGATCTTTTAGTTGCTGAATTAATCCGCTATCTGAGGTAGATTTGATCTGTTCTTGTAGGCCTACAATCTGTAATGCGATATCGCTTTTGTAGCTTAAGAACACTGGAATAAACATACATGCAAGGAGTACAGTCATCGTGATGAGGGTATTCTTTGCTTTGTTGGCAGACTCCATGGGTTCATTATTAATCCCTGCGGGTACCTTTTTGGAAAAGTGGAAGAGCGCTGCTGCTAGGATAAATAACAAACCGACTCCTATATAAAGGTAGATGACTTTGTTTAGGGGCAAGTTTGATATTTCGGTATCAGAAATTGTTTCAAATGTACCAAAGAGTGCATATCCAATGACCAATGGGCCTATGGTAGTTCCAAAAGAATTGACAGCGCCTCCTAAATTGACTCGAGAAGCCCCCGTTTTAGGATCTCCTAATAGTACTGCAAATGGATTGGCTGCGGTTTGTTGTAGGGAAAAACCTAGGGCTACAATAAACAGACCGATGAGCATACCGAAATACAGGTTTACTTCTACCGCTACAATCATTGCTGCGGCTCCTAAGGCTGAAAATAGTAACCCATAGACTATACTTCTTTTGTAGCCCCATTTTCCAACAATGTCTCGGCCTGATAGTGTTCCGAAGATGAAAAGTAGCAATGCACCTACATAATACGCACTGTAAAATGCGAAGTCAATAAGCTGTGATTGAAACTGATCTAGATGGAAATAGTTTTTGCAGAAAGGAATGAAAATACTGTTCCCCGCAGCAATGAAGCCCCAAAAGAAAAATACAACAATTAAGGTGTATAGGGCAGAATAATTTGTTTCCTTATTATTATTCATATTATATAATTATTTCTAAATGTTTGTTTTTTCTTTGTCGTATGGAATGACGTAAACATAGGAGGTACGTTTTTAAAATGTGCACCTACTGTTTTGCTAATATTAGTGCTTGTGCATCCTATGGCACAGTTACATTGCTTTTTTATCTATAATTTATCTCATTCCTGTTACTATGGTGGTGTTTTTGGTTTAAGTTGTACTTACAGAAGTTAAACATACGAAAAAAATAAATATGTTTAAATCATAATGATATCTATATGGACAATAAGTACTTGTATTAGGATAGATTTTTTATTTTTTTTTTGAAATATCAAATCTTATGGTTTTCTTTGTGCATTCTCAAGTTTATCCTGATTCAGAATAAGAAAGTGATATTTTTTTCGTTTTGATTATAGTAACTTAAAAAGGAAAGCTTTTTAAGTATTAAGGTTAAATTTCAAACTATTAAAAATCCAAAAAGTACAATCATAATTCAACATTAATGAATATTAACGAATTGAATTCAAAACTCGTGTCAGAATTGCGCGAGATAGCGAAGGTGTTAGGCATTGTCGAGGTTGAAAAACTTCGTAAACAAGAATTAATTGATAGGATTGCTGAGATTGCTCAGCAGCCAATAGCTGAAGTGCCGGCCGTAGCTGGAGGATCGGAAGAGGAAGAAGATTCGGCAGATAAACCCCGTCGTCGTACTCGGACTGTAAAAACAGAAGCATCTCCTGTTGTGCGTCGAGATAAACCAGAGGATGAGGCTACACCAAATTTGTTTAATTCAGAATCTGTTGCTAGTGAGCCTGTACAAGCAGTGCAAGAGCAAGGAAGTCCTGTAGAAACTAAGAAAGCGGAAAGTTCATCTTCGACAAACACGGATTTTGATAATGTAATTGTTAATGAAGGTGTGTTGGAAATTATGCCAGATGGTTATGGATTCTTACGTTCTTCGGATTATAATTACTTGACATCTCCAGATGATATTTATGTGTCTCAGTCTCAGATTAAGTTGTTCGGACTTAAGACGGGAGATAATGTAAGAGGTAGTATCCGCCCTCCTAAGGAAGGTGAGAAATACTTTCCTTTGGTAAGGATTGAGTCGATCAATGGCCAAAATCCTGCGGAAATGAGAGATCGTGTCCCGTTTGATTTCTTAACGCCTTTGTTCCCTGATGAAAAGTTAAACCTAGATTTGGGTACAAATAACTATTCAACGCGTATCATGGATTTGTTTACACCTATCGGTAAGGGACAACGTGGATTGATCGTGGCTCAGCCTAAGACAGGTAAAACCAATTTGTTGAAAGAGGTAGCTAATGCAATCGCGAAAAATCATCCTGAAGTGTACCTTATTATTCTGTTGATTGATGAGCGTCCTGAAGAGGTGACTGATATGGCTAGGTCAGTACGTGCCGAGGTAGTTTCGTCTACTTTTGATGAACCGGCGGATAGACACGTGAAGATTGCTAATATCGTACTAGAGAAAGCTAAACGTATGGTAGAATGTGGGCATGATGTGGTTATTTTGTTAGATTCTATTACACGTCTTGCACGTGCATATAACACAGTAGCTCCTGCTTCTGGTAAGATTTTGTCTGGGGGTGTGGATGCAAATGCACTACATAAACCTAAACGTTTCTTTGGTGCGGCACGTAATATAGAAAACGGTGGATCATTAACTATTTTGGCTACAGCATTGACGGATACAGGTTCTAAAATGGATGATGTGATCTTTGAGGAATTCAAAGGTACAGGTAATATGGAGCTTCAGCTGGATCGTAAACTTGCCAACAAGCGTTTGTTCCCAGCTATCGATCTTACTGCTTCGAGTACGCGTCGTGATGACTTGTTAATGGATAAAGATTCATTACAGCGTCTGTGGGTATTGAGAAATCATCTTTCAGATATGAATTCGACTGAAGCGATGGAGTTTTTACTTCAACAATTGAGAGGAACACGCTCAAACGAAGAATTTTTGATGAGTATGAATGGATAATCCGTATTAAATTGATATTTTTAAGCCATCTAGTTTTAGATGGCTTTTTTTGTACATATTGTAAATTCATACGATGAAAAAATATATTCCGAATACCATAACTTGTTTGAATCTTTTTAGTGGTTGTATTGGTGTTCTGTGTGTTTTTAGGGGGGAATATACGCTGGCGCTGTATTGTGTTTTGGCGTCCGGTATTTTTGATTTCTTTGACGGTATGGTAGCACGTTTGCTCCATGTAAAATCATTAATAGGTAAGGAGTTGGATTCGTTGGCGGATATGGTGAGTTTTGGTTTCCTGCCAGGGGCTGTAATGTATAGTTTATTACAACAGACTACAGATAATACTTATGTTCCTTACCTTGGCTTTTTGATAACGGTTTTTTCTGCTTTGCGATTGGCCAAATTTAATCTCGATGAGCGGCAGACATCCGATTTTATTGGAGTAAATACGCCTATGAATACGTTTTTGATTGTTTCTCTGCCTTTTTTAGCGGGTTCATATCCTTTGTTGATTGGGAATCTGTATTTTTTATTGGTGTTGACCTTGATCTGTAGTTTGTTGCTCGTGTCCGAACTTCGGTTGTTCTCGATGAAATTAAGTTCGTTGGGTTGGGCCGAGAATAAATTCAAATACCTATTTCTGATGGTTTCTTTGGTAATGGTCTTGTTGCTTAAGGTTATGGCAGTGCCTATTATCTTTGTATGTTATATCATATTCTCCCTTCTTCATTTCAAACAGGAGAGCAGATTATAGCTGTTAACAATAACTGTACTCCTGGATTGTGGATTCGATCTTGTCTACCCATAGCTTTGCTATGGCTGCCAGTTCGTACTTTTCATCTTGCGCTAGCTTTATCATAATTTGATTTAAGGTGCGGTGCATTTCGATATATTCGGGGAATTGTCCATATATATCTTTAAAGTCATTGAGTATGTCTATTATGTGGCAGTACATTTCATATTCTATGAATTTGTTTTGGTGGCAAATGTTGGCATTTACCCACTCTTGTTCGGATTGAAATCCATTTTTGATGTGGTGGTCACATGCTTTGTTGAAATCTTTTCTTGTACGGACAAGTTCTTTCTTGACGCCTTCCTTTTTAAGGAGAAGGTGGTCGAAAATTGCTGTTAATCCTTCTTGTAGCTCCGTTTCCCTTGGTATCAGTGCCATAAGTGTTTTCGGTCCTTTGTATGTGTGTAGTTAGGTAACAAACTGATTTGGTGTTTGTTTTGTTTTTTTATGATTCTTCTTGTAGTTAATATGTATAGCTTAGTCCGAAGGTTGGAAATGCTTTTTTTGTTGCTTTTGAATCGTTGATATAAGTGCCTTTTACAGAAGCGGTGAATAAAGGAAAGTTGTATTTAAACAGGTTGAAGTCTATATCTATCCCTGCGCTGCTTGACTTAGGGACGAAGCTTGCCCTATGGATGTTTTGGTAATTGGCAGATAGACGAGCCCGTATACGTTTTATGTAAGCGATTTGGCCTATAGATAAGTCAGGGTAGCTAATAGGAAATCTGTAGTCAAATAATAGTGTGTTTTTTACCGTTTCGTAAGGGATATAGGAAAAGCCTTCAATAGGGGGGATGTCTCGGGTATAGATGTATCTGCCTGTTGTAGACTGCATGCTGTACCGTATCTGAAGGCTGTGGTTCAATGCTAAACCAGGGAAGTAGAAGTTGCTGCGTAATGACCAGGCTCTTCCTGTCAGTTGATCTTCAAATGGTAGATGGCGGAATGTGAAACTGATGTTTTGTCCCCATCTCGGAGTGATATCCATTGTCGCTCTACGTGAGTTACGATTGAAGTAAACTTGATAATTGAGCGGGAATGCGATTGCGTCATTGAAGTTCGTTAAGTTGCTTAAGCTTATGTTATATCTCTTGAGATAGGATGTCCCGAAATTGAATCCGTACGAATATATAGTGTTACCCCGATATTTGCTGAAGGGTAAGCTGATGTCAAGTGCGGTGGTACGTTCTCTCCAGTCAAAGGGGATGCTTGTTGAATTGTTGGTCTGTGCGGATCCAATCTGACCTTTGTCGGTGTAGGATAAGGTAATCTTTGGAAAATACTTTTGATATGATAGTGACGCGGAATAGATGCTTTTTTGGATATCGTTGTCATATTCGTATCCTACCCTTAGGTCTGTGGTGTTGAGAAGGTCGTTGGAAATCCAGAAGATGCCCGGTTTTAAGTTGTCAAAACTCTCGAAGTCATTTCCGCTAAGTGTTAGACTGTGGAAATTAAAACTGTTTTTGAAGGCTTTATAGTCTTTAATTGTGTATTCTGTTCTGATAGAGGTGTCTATTGGGGTATTGTGTGCTCTGTTTAGGCTTTGATTGCTATAGAGTGCTTCTATCATGTGAGGCTTAATAGATTGTTCTTTAAGTTGGGATAAAGCAATACTTCGTATCTGATATCCCTTTGGGGTATAATCATTGTACCATAGTGTGTCTGCATGTAAGGAAGGGTTGAAAGCTCCAAAACGACTGTCTGTTAGTTTGGTTATTTCTCCTTTTTTCCATCTGAATAGGTCGTCTTTATTACCGTAATTTGCTTTAAATATAATGGCATCTTGGTCGAAAATGGGTCTTTCTATTTGTGCATTTGACCAGTCAAGTAGTGGTGTTAAGCTTTTTGTCTGCAGATCTATCTGCATCAAATTAGTGCCTTCTTCGCTAACAGCTATAGCTATTAAATGTGTTCCGTTGGTGTTGAACTGGGGTTGTTGAAGATGTAATCCTACAGGTAAAATGAGGGAGTCAATCTTTTTGGAGGAGGCAATATCTAACCATACCAGGGAGGTTCTATTGGCGAGATCTACCTCTATACAGATGATTTCTTTTTGATTTGGAGCGATGATCGGAGTGTAGTAACGGCTGTTTTTGCTAAGTGTTTTTTTCTTTTTGCTGGCCATATCGTAGACCATGACTACATTGTAGGTTTGTTTTTCAAATCTTGCATCTTTGCGGTATTCGTCCCAAGTGATGAGTTGGTCTCGTAAGTGAAAATAGGGCATGAGTTGGAGGCCCAAAGTTAAGACTGGGGTGCTGTTGTGAGGTGCTTTTTGATCTGTTTGGACGATTCTCGCTGTTCTTTGCGGACCTTCTTGTAGTGCAAAAGTCGCTTGTTCGTTAGTTTGTGGTAGCAGGTAATTGGTCGGATATCGGTCAGTTTTTTCTGGGATGTCGGTGTCGAAAAGCACTGAATCAGGAGTCCATGTCTTGGCTAAATTTGCCATTGTTAGCTTAAAGATAGCATTGGATTTTAGTCCGTAATTCTTCTTCAAGCTGCGTTGAAAGTTAAAAGGTCGGAGTAATTTTCCGTTCATTTCGGCTAATATTTTGCCATGGATCAAAGAGTCTTTTTGATAAAGTTCGCTATTCATAAAGTAACCAATTGTATAGAAACTGGGGACTATATCTTTAAAAGAGCCATGAACATATTTGTTGAAATCATAAGTTCGTCCAGTTAAAATATCTGTTCGAATAGGCATTTGCCAGGAGGTAAGTCGGCCTCTTCCTCCTTTAGAAAACAATGTTTCCTGAAGGACGGCGTCCCCCTCAAAGTACCAGCCGGGAAGGTTCAAACCGAATAGAGCGAGGGCTAATTGTTCGCCAAAAGGAGCTCTTATTTTACCTGTCAAATTGTCAAATTGGGCGATGTGTCTTGATTCATGAAGCGCTAGATTGGGCAACCATTCCTGGTTGTCAGCAATAGCCGAGGGGGTGGAGTAGATCTCTGATTTACGTGGGGCTAACTGCACAAAACCGTTTTGTTGTATGTGATTTTGTTGAACTATGATATTGATGAATCGTGATTTTCTTTCTAAATCGGAGGAAGTGTTTTGTATATATTGGCTGATATTATTAGCTAGCTTCGGTGCACTGGGGCTAAACTCGCTGGGGAAGATGAGCCGGAATTGGTCCGTCGTGATTTGCTTCCATTTTACCTTATAGTGGGCTTGACTGTAATCGAAAACCTGACTATAGAGTATATAGAAATTTATGGTTAATATAAATGTTAGTAATGATTTGATTTTCATTTAGTAGCAATTGATTAATAAGATGAATTTCTTTATTGCTAAAAATAATAGCAAATTAATTAGTTCTTGTGTTTTGTTTTTGTTTAGTTTATTAAACTTAATGTGTTGATTTTTATTGGTTAAACTTCTTTTGTTTAATCTTTTTTTTGTTTGTTTTTTATATTCAAAAAGTTACTTTTTATGCCTTTTGAAGTATATCAAAATGCTGTTGTGCATACAGCTACTAAAGTAGTGTTTTTTTATTAACTCAGTATTAGGTTTGTTGTTTTTGAGAAAGTCAGCGGCGGTGAGACTTTAGGCTTTAAAGGTAATGTGTTTCCAAAGGTGAGGAATGTGCTTTCCTTTCTAAGGGGACTTTCGTTTTGCACGAAGTCTTCCTTTTAGTGTTATCAGGTTTTGTGTCTCGTGCTGTCAGTTCAACAAATGCATATTTGGTTTTTATTTTATCAGATGAGGAGCTTTTTTAATTTTAACAAGAAGTGACATAATGTCTTTTTTTGGGATAGTGTCTGTTTTGAATTTGGATGTAAATCAAGCAAAAAAAAAGATTATATTTTTCGGTATAAAAAGGCGACTTTTGCAAACGTACTTAAAACCACTATCTGGTGTTTGATAGGTGCACACTAATTAACATACTCTTTCAAAAGAAGTAAAACATGTAGGATAAATATCGGAGGCAATATGGAAGAATTGGAAATGCAGGTCGTGCATGTAGAACAGCTAATTGAGGAAGGTAATCTGGTAGCGCTAGAGGATTTTCTGAATGAACTTAATATTTCTGACGTCGAGGAATTGATCGACGAACTTCCCGAGCACGGTGCACTTTTTTTGGAAACCTTAAATCTAAAACGAGCTGTCAACGTATTCCGTATTTTAGACTTCCCGACGCAAGAGCGTATCTTCAAAAAATTATCCGCTGCAAAAGTCCGGGAGATTATTAATGAGATGCCTCCCGATGACCGGACTTCGTTTTTCGGAGAGCTTAAGGGAGATGTTGTAAAACGTCTTATCATCATGCTTTCTCCAGAGGAGCGAAAGGAAGCTCTTTCGCTGTTGGGGTATCCTGAAGATAGTGTGGGGCGACTGATGACGCCTGACTATATTACGGTGAAAGCACACTGGAGTATTACGCGTATTTTAGATCATATCCGTCGGTACGGAAGCGCATCGGAAACTATTGATGTGCTGTATGTGATCGATTCCGAAGGAAAGCTAATTGATGATATTCGAATCAAAGATATTTTATTGGCCGATCCAGAAACACGGGTTGGCGAGTTGATCGATAACCGCTTGATTTCTTTAAATGCGAACGATCCGCAAGAGGAAGCTGTTACGGTCTTCCGGATGAATAATAGAGTCGCTCTACCGGTGGTGGATGAGCAGGGGATTATGTTGGGTATTGTGACAATCGATGATATACTTTGGGTGGCTAACGAAGAGTATACCGAAGATATGCAACGTATCGGTGGTACGGAGGCTTTGGACGAACCTTATTTGGATGTCTCGATTTTGCACTTGGTTAAAAAACGTGGGGGCTGGCTTGTCGTTTTGTTCTTGGGGCAATTGTTGACTGCTACCGTAATCGAGCAGTTTGAAGGGCAACTAGAGAAGGCTGTTTTTTTAATGGTGCTAATGCCGCTGATTATGTCTAGTGGAGGTAACTCTGGTTCGCAGGCATCGACTTTGATCATTCAAGCAATGGCCATGGGAGAAGTGACTCTGTCAGACTGGTGGCGTGTTATGAAACGTGAGATTATTTCAGGATTATTGCTGGGTATGATACTGGGAGTTCTAGGGTTTGTACGTGTTGCAGGCTTCGAGGCATTCTTGGATGCTTACGGTGAATACTGGGTATTGGTAGGGCTGGTCGTGAGTCTGTCTTTGGTCGGGGTGGTCATGTGGGGGTCGCTCACCGGATCGATGCTGCCTTTTATTCTAAGACGCTTGGGGGCCGATCCTGCAAGTTCGTCTGCACCGTTTGTATCGACCCTAGTTGACGTTACAGGATTGATTATTTATTTCACTATTGCCAGTCTTATCTTGGGTGGTATTTATTTATGATAAAAAATCTGATTGGATTTGAGGAAGTTGCGAATTTGTGCTTAAAAATATTTGCAAAGACAAATTAAACTTCCGATAATTGCATCACCGAAAGGGAAAACAACATAAGATTCCTGAATAGCTCAGTTGGTTAGAGCATCTGACTGTTAATCAGAGGGTCGCTGGTTCGAGCCCAGCTTCAGGAGCAATGTTTGTAAAGCCATCAACATAAGTTGATGGCTTTTTTTATTACCATTTCCAAGCAAGAATTCTTGAAATTTTTTGACCCTGTTGCATAGGGATGATTTCTATAGCAGCAGCTTTGTGGTATTCGAGTATGGCGACCAATGGTTTGATGTGGTCTTTGCTTGAGACAAGAGTTGTGACCCAGTTGAGATGATCTTTAAATTGTATACTCTCGTAGATTAATTTTGAGATGAAAGCTTTCTCCCCTCCAGGATACCATAGCTCGTTAGGGTGGCCTGAAAAGTTTTGAACGGTTGGCTGCTCTTTGTTCTTGTGTAGGTTCTGGAATTTCTTGGAGCTTACATTCCAGTTGTCCTCGCGCGATTTGAAGAATGGGGGATTGCAGACTACAGCATCGAACCTGTCTTTTTCAAATATAATACCTTGTAGGATGTGTTCTTTGTCATCTTGGAATCTCAATTGTATTTTCTTTTTGAGCCAGATGTTTTTGTTGACGTTTATTTCAGCGTATTGAATAGATTTTGGGTCGATTTCGGTAGCTGTAAAATCCCATAGGTATTCTTGTGCCCCAATAAGTGGGTAGACTATGCTAGAGCCTGTGCCGATGTCAAGAACTTTGACTTTTTCTCCTGTTGGTATTTGACCATTATTGTCTTTTGCCAAGATGTCTGCGATATAGTGTATATAATCGGCCCTTCCTGGGATGCCTGGACAAAGGCTATTTGGGCTAATTTGCCAGTTTTTAATTTTATACTCGCTGACAAGTAAAGCCTTGTTTAATTCGAATACGGCTTTGGGGTTGGCAAAGTCGATGCTTTGGGTACCGAAGTCGTTCGTAAATACGAAGGCGAGAAGGGCAGGATTGCTTTTACACAGCTTTTCCATCTGATAGCCATTGCGGTGTTTGTTGCGAGGGTGCAGTTTTGAAGGAGTAGCGCCTTTTGGAATCATGTTCATTTACTATTGTTGAAAAAACAAAGGTACATTTGTAGCGCTATTAAATAGCATTTAAAGGTAAAATTAGTGCATGTATGTGGCTTTTTTATGTTAGGGATTCGCTAATGCCAAGCATTTTATCTATGTTTGGACGTTTATTAAATTAACTAGGTGGGCCTGCATGTAGAACAGTGTAATTGTACATACTGTATGTGGGTGTGCCTAAAGCATTAACAAATTTTAAAATCATAATTGTAGATGATTAACATTACTCTCCCTGACGGTTCGGTACGTCAGTATGAAAAAGGGACTACCGCTATGCAGGTAGCTCTATCTATCTCCGAAGGTTTAGCACGCAATGTATTAGCAGCAGAGGTAAATGGGGAAGTGTGGGATGCGTCCCGTGCTATCGATTCGGATGCCGCTGTCAAGTTGTTGACTTGGAATGACGATAAGGGCAAGTCTACTTTTTGGCACTCTTCTGCACACTTGTTGGCAGAAGCATTGGAAGAATTGTATCCAGGTATTAAGTTTGGTATTGGCCCTTCTATTGAAACGGGTTTTTACTATGATGTGGATTTTGGAGATCAGGTGTTTTCTTCTGACGATTTTAAGCAGATTGAAGATAAAATGCTTGAATTGGCCAAGAAGAAAGAGGTGTTCGATAGAAGAAGTGTTTCTAAAGCCGAAGCACTGGCTTATTTTGAAGATAAAGGAGACGAGTACAAGCTGGACTTGATTAAAGATCTAGAGGATGGGTCGATTACCTTTTATTCGCAAGGTAACTTTACAGATCTATGTAGAGGTCCACACATCCCGAATACTGGTTTTATCAAAGCTATTAAGCTGACTAATGTTGCTGGGGCCTACTGGCGTGGAGATGAAACAAGAAAGCAGTTGACACGTATCTACGGTGTTACCTTCCCGAAGGCATCGGAACTTTCGGATTACCTCAAGTTTATTGAAGAGGCTAAGAAGAGAGATCACCGCAAGTTGGGTAAAGAGCTGGAGCTTTTTGCTTTTTCTGAAAAAGTGGGTATGGGATTACCATTATGGTTGCCTAAGGGAACTGCTTTAAGACAGAAGCTAACAGACTTCTTGCAAAGAGCACAGCTGAATTCAGGCTATGAACCTGTAATGACTCCACATATTGGGCACAAACAGCTTTATATCACTTCAGGACATTATGAGAAGTATGGTGCAGATTCTTTCCAGCCGATAAAAACGCCGGTAGAGGGAGAAGAGTTCTTGTTAAAGCCAATGAACTGTCCTCACCACTGTGAGATATATAAGACTAAGCCTCGTTCGTATAAGGAATTGCCGGTTCGTTTTTCAGAGTTCGGAACGGTATATCGCTACGAACAATCTGGTGAGCTTCATGGTTTAACTCGTGTTCGTGGGTTTACACAAGATGATGCCCATTTATTCTGTCGTCCTGATCAAGTGAAGGAAGAATTTAAGAAGGTTATCGACTTGGTTCTTTATGTATTTGGAGCGTTGGGCTTTAATGAATATACAGCGCAGGTTTCTTTACGTGATCCAGAGAATAAAACCAAATATATCGGTTCGGATGAAAACTGGGCTTTAGCTGAATCGGCTATTATTGAAGCTGCTGCAGAAAAAGGATTGCCAACTGTCGTAGAATACGGTGAAGCTGCGTTTTATGGTCCTAAACTAGATTTTATGGTTAAGGATGCATTGGGCCGTAAATGGCAATTGGGTACGATACAAGTTGACTATAACTTGCCAGAGCGCTTTGAATTGGAATATACAGGAAGCGATAACCAAAAACATCGTCCAGTGATGATTCACCGTGCGCCGTTTGGTTCTATGGAAAGGTTTGTAGCGGTATTGATCGAGCACTGTGGTGGACAGTTTCCGTTATGGCTTGCTCCTGAGCAGTTTATCGTTTTGCCAGTGTCAGAAAAATATGAAGATTATGCGCAAAAACTTTTGGAATCGCTAAATAATTCCGATATTCGCGGTCTAATCGATCTCCGTGACGAGAAAGTAGGACGTAAGATACGTGATGCTGAGGTTAAAAAATTGCCTTACATGCTTATTGTAGGGGAAAAGGAGATGGAAAGTGGCACAGTTTCTGTTCGTAAGCATGGGTCAGTGGACTTGGGTTCAATGACGTCTGATGAGTTTAGAGATTTATTAATAAAAGAAATAACCGTTTAAAATTTTAAACATTTGGCATTAAAAAGACCTAGTGGTCCTAGACCACCAATGAGGAAAAAAGAACCGGAGCATCGTATTAACGAATTCATACGTGTGCCTGAGGTACGTTTAGTTGGGGATAATGTTGAGCCAGGGGTATACCCTACCCGCAAAGCGTTAGAGATGGCCGACGAATTGGAGCTAGATCTAGTCGAGATTTCTCCAAATGCTGTTCCTCCTGTTTGTAAAATTGTAGACTATAGCAAGTTTATTTATGAGCAGAAGAAAAAGCAAAAGGAAATCAAAGCGAATGCCAAACAAACAGTTATTAAGGAGATTCGCTTTGGACCGAATACCAGTGAGCACGATTTTGAATTCAAATTGAAACATGCTATGCGGTTTTTGGAAGCTGGAGAGAAGGTCCGTGCTTATGTACACTTTAAAGGACGTGCTATTGTCTTTAAAGAGCAAGGAGAGATTTTATTGTTGAAATTTGCTCAGGCTCTAGAAGACTATGGTAAAGTAGAGTTGTTGCCTAAATTGGAGGGCAAACGCATGTTCTTGACGTTGGCTCCAAAGGGCGCTAAGAAATAAAAGTATTCTAACAGATTGATATAAATATTAAGTATTATGCCAAAAGTAAAAACCAATTCCAGCGCTAAGAAACGTTTTAAAGTGACTGGGACAGGTAAAATTGCAAGAAAAAGCGCTTACAAAAGCCACATCTTGACTAAAAAGACTACTAAACAAAAACGTAATCTTACGCAAACAGCTTATGTTTCTGACGGAGACTTAGGTAATGTAAAACGTATGTTAGTTCTTGGAAAGTAATCCTTTCTTAACAAAAAAAAACAATATTTTTTGACCGGGTATAGGGTTGTAAGCTTGCTGAAAAACGTAACACCTTTTACCAAATTAAATTTTAATAATTATGCCACGTTCGGTTAACGCAGTTGCTTCGAGAAGAAGAAGAAAAAGAATTTTGAAATTAGCTAAAGGCTATTTCGGTTCACGTAGCAAAGTATATACTATTGCTAAAAATACAGTAGAAAAAGGTTTACAGTACGCTTACCGCGACCGTAAAACCAAAAAACGCGAGTTCAGAGCTTTATGGATTCAGCGTATCAATGCAGGTGCCCGTCAGCACGGAATTTCTTATTCTAAGTTGATCGGTAAATTGAATGCTAAGAATATCGGATTGAACCGTAAGGTTTTAGCTGACTTAGCTATGAACAACCCTGATGCTTTCAAAGCAGTTATTGACGCTGTAAATTAATTTAGTTTTAAATCGCAGTCAATTTGTTAGATATTAAAAGGAACCCAATCGGGTTCCTTTTTCTTTTTTAAGACAGATGGGGTCAGACTGTTAGGCGTTTAATTTGCCGATAGTGGTTTGTACTTTTATCGATTCATAAGGTGAGGAGATCTGCTTAGTTTTTCTTATCTTTAAGAGGTAACCTTAAAGAATGTGCGATGGAAAGTGTTAAGATATCTTTGGCTTTTATGCCTTGTGAAAAAGTTAATGCCAAAATCAAAGGCATAAAAGATGTGCTCAAATCCTTGGTTGGCTGGTATTCTAGCTGTAATGCCGCAGGGCATATAACGATTTGTGAATTTGAGGCCACCCAGGATCAATTGGAAGGTATAGTAGCGATATTGCGCGAAGAGTTGAGCTATGAACATGCTCAATATGTATATTTCAACGACTATTCTGTTTTTCAGAATGGAGATAGCTATACTTACTATATTGCTCCAACTGTACAATCTCGGTATTATTTTAATCAGCGTTCTGCGGTAGTCATCAATGCGCTGAAAGCGAAGTTCTCTCTGCGTTCTATCTCCAAAGAACCGCACCTATCTATTGGTCGGCGCCTTGAGGAAAATATGCTTAAAGAAGCAAAAAGCAACCTTCAACAAATTGATCTAGATTTCTTCTGTGATGCGGTGTTTATACGTGTATTCAATCCCATTGTGAAGCAATATGATATATATACCAAAATCCCATTCGGTGGGAAAGAAAGGAAGGTATATGGAGCAGGGCAATTGAGCTTTAATTTTTAGACAAAAAAAAGCATCATTTTTTAATGATGCTTTTTTTTAAGATGTGCTTTTATTTTTCTTTAGCCGGTTCGTTGTTAAATTTATTGAGATCTTTGGCTTTTTTTACTTTGCTCTTTAATAAAGCTAGATCAATTACTTCATGCATCTCCGATACATAGTGGAACTGCATGTCTTTAATATAATCTTCTTTGATCTCTAGAATATCTTTCTTGTTCGATTTGCAAAGAATAATTTCCTTGATATTAGCTCTTTTGGCGGCAAGTATCTTTTCTTTTATACCACCAACAGGGAGGACTTTGCCACGTAATGTGATTTCGCCTGTCATTGCTAACTTTTCTTTGACTTTACGTTGTGTAAACAATGAAGTTAACGCGGTAAGCATAGTGATACCGGCAGAAGGTCCATCTTTCGGAGTGGCACCTGCTGGCACATGTATGTTGACGTCCCAATGGTCAAAAATGCGATAATCGATTCCAAAATCTTCGGCATGGGAACGTAAGTAAGCCATAGCAATGGCAGCAGATTCTTTCATTACATCACCAAGATTACCGGTTAGACTTAGTTTACCTTTTCCCGGGCTGAGACTAGATTCTATAAACAAAATATCGCCACCAACAGACGTCCATGCTAATCCGGTAACTACTCCAGCAACGTCATTATTCTCATAGCTATCTTTATCAAAAATTGGCGCACCTAGAATTTCTTCGGCAACCTCTGCACTGACGTTTGCACTATGAGGTTTCTCCATGACAATCTTGGTCGCAATACCTCTTACAACAGAACCAATCTTTTTCTCTAGACCACGGACACCAGATTCTCTGGTATATTCTTCAATAATTTTTTCAATTACTTTATTGTTCAATGTGACATCCTTGTTCTGGAGGCCATGCATTTCACGTTGTTTTGGCAGTAAATGTTTTTTTGCAATTTCTATCTTCTCCTCAATAGTATAACCATTTACTTCTATTATCTCCATACGGTCGAGTAGTGCCGGTTGTATGGTACTTAGAGAGTTGGCAGTAGCAATAAACATCACTTTTGACAAATCATATTCCATCTCCACATAGTGGTCATAGAAATGAGTGTTCTGTTCTGGATCCAGCACTTCTAATAATGCTGAAGAGGGATCCCCTTTAAAATCTGAACCTATCTTGTCAATTTCATCGAGTACAAAGACGGGATTGGAAGTGCCAGCTTTTTTAAGCGACTGTATAATCCGGCCTGGCATAGCCCCAATGTAAGTCTTGCGGTGACCTCTGATTTCAGCTTCATCTCTTACTCCGCCTAAGGCCATACGTGTGTATTTACGTCCTAGTGCTTTGGCTATAGATTTCCCCAAGGATGTTTTACCTACCCCTGGAGGCCCGACAAGACAAAGTATAGGCGCTTTCATATCGTTTTTGAGCTTTAATACCGCGAGGTATTCTATAATGCGTTGCTTAACTTTGTCTAAACCGTAATGGTCCTTGTCTAATACCTTTATAGCTCTGTTTAGATCAAATTTGTCTTTTGTATATTCGCCCCAAGGAAGATCTAGAAGAAGCTCTAGGTAATTGAGTTGCACCGAATAGTCCGCTGCAGCTGGATTGATCCGGGCCAGTTTTTCAATTTCTTTGTCAAAATGTTCTTTTACATCTTGAGGCCACTTTTTATTTTTAGCACGTTTTTTTAAATCCTCCATCTCCAAATCAGGGGTATTACCCCCCAACTCTTCTTGGATTGTTTTAAGTTGCTGATTTAAGAAGTAATCCCGTTGTTGCTTATCCAAATCTACACGTACCTTGTTTTGAATTTGATTTTTCAATTCCAAAATCTGCACTTCATTTGTTAAATGCTCTAGCAGTAGTCTGGCCCGTTTAACAAAATCTTTTAGCTCTAGTAACTCTTGTTTAGCCGGTAATTCCAGTGCAAGGTTGGAAGAGATAAAGTTGACTAAGAACGTAGGGCTCTCTATATTTTTAATCGCTATCCCTGCTTCTGATGGAAGGTTAGGGGATAGTTGGATAATCTGTAAAGCAAGCTCTTTGATGGAAGAAATTAAAGCTTTGAATTCCTTACTGCTGGTTTTTGGCTTTTCTTCAGCAAAGCGTTCTACTTTGGCTTTGATGTAGGGCTCCGATTGAACGAGCTCTTGAAGCTTAAAGCGTTGTTTACCTTGAATAATAACGGTTGTATTACCATCCGGCATCTGTAATATTTTGATAATATTGGCTACCGTTCCGACTTTATGGAGCTGGTCAAAACCAGGGTCTTCGACAGACATATCCTTTTGGGATACAACACCGATTGTTTTATCTCCTTTGTAGGCCTCTTTGACGAGTTTTATAGATTTATCCCGGCCGACTGTTATCGGAATAACAACACCAGGGAATAAAACGGTGTTACGTAGTGGAAGAATAGATAAAATCTCAGGTATATCCTCGTTTCGCATTTCGTCTTCATCCTGCGGGCTCAATAACGGGAAGAATTCGGTATCCTCACTAATTATTGGAATTGCCTGGTTGAAGTCGAATGTGTCAAATTTGCTCATATATTGTTTTGTTTAAAATCCGACAACATGTCAGACTTTAGGTGTACTTTTTCCATTATGGATTATGAATGCTTATAGTACAAGCTAAGTGCCAAGAGTAAAAACTGGTATTATTTATGCTATAGTATTTATGAAACCTGCTAAATCGTCACGTGGTATGTTGGTTTATGACAGCATTTTGATGTTGTAGATAATGATAAAAATAAAAGAAATTGTAATATTGTGGAAATGTTTATAAGTATTTGTTGATGACTTAAACTTATTATGGCATTTTTACTTTAAAACGTGAACTAGAAACATTAAATCAAGGATATGAATATTAAAATTGCAAATAATCAATTGAGATCATTGAAGTTGGGAATGTCAGCACTGGCCTTGGCTTTGATGACCTTGACAGCTCAAGCGCAACAGCAGGAGCATAGTAATCCAAATGTGAGATTAGGACAGAAAGCATTGCTTGAGGGAGATTTCAAATCGGCTGTTACCCATTTGGAGAAAGCAATGCCTACGGAATCTAAAGATCCAGATGTACTGTATTTGTTAGGATATTCTCAGTTTCAGTCGGGCGACTTTCAGAAAGCAGCGACCTCTTTTGGAAAAGTAGTCGCATTGGATGCGAAGAATGCTAACGCGTATTATTATAAAGCGAAGGCAAATAACGCATTGGCAGAAAATAGTAAGCTTTCAAATGCCCAAAGGGAGCAGTTGCTTCAATCCGCAATCGGAGATTATACAAAGGCTATCGCTGTAAATGCAAATGATGCTAAGTTGTATCAAAATAGAGCGGTAACTTACCGTGATTTGGGTATTTTAAAAGGAACAGCTGGTACGGATAATTATAACAAAGTCGCAGCTACAGAAGCTTACAATAAGGCGGTGACTGATTATGAAAAAGTGCTTTCATATGATGCGGCACGTAAGGATATTCAGACTGAACTGAAGAAAGCTAAGATCTATCGCGATAATCTAAAATAGATTAAAGTCATACAGAAAAGGTTCTCTATTTGGAGAACCTTTTTTTGTGATTAAGAATATATACGTTCGTATTTATTGCTTATAAAATCAAGTGTAGTGCGCATCATTAAGGATAGTTTTTGTTCGTCGATATCAGCTAGTTTTTTTATGTAGATACAAGCCTTGCCCATCGTGAATTTTCCCAACCCTTCTAGAAGATAGCTATGTTCATCTGCCCCCGTGAAAACATAAAGTGAAATGGCTGCTTTGCGTGGAGAAAAGCCTAGGAGAGGAGCCTCGCCTTCGTGACCACTCGCATACTTGTAATGATAGGTGCCAAATCCAATTATTGAAGGGCCATACATTTTTGCTGTTTGACCTGTGGCTTCCTCCATCAGTTCTATAAGTCGATAACTATCGGCTTTTTTTTGAGCGTTTTCAACCTTTTCAATAAAGGCAATGACGTCTTCGTCTGTATATTCTGTTTTATTTTTAGCCATTTTAAATTTATTTTTCGCAGAGTTCTTTTAATCGAACCAAAGATTTGGGCCAAATATCTTCAAACATCTTCTCGTGCTCTTCGCTATCAACTTCTACGGAACAAAGAAGATAGGTGTTTCCTCCCTCGATCTCACGGAATCTATAGATTTCATACGCGTTTTTCCATCCATCTACCTGTTCGCCTTCATATAATTCTCCATCTTTTCCTAAGATGCCGATATGTCTTATGGTCACGAGCTCTCCAGGTATATTCTTGTCAATACTTGCTATTAAACCTACTTCATGCCCGGTTTCATCTTTTGCTGTAAAATATCCTTTTGAACCTTCGGACCAGTCGCCCCTAAAGTCAGAGTCTGGACTAAAGAAAGAGGTCCAGTCTCTATAGCTTTCCGGTGCTAACATTATTTGATGCACCTTTTGTGGAGTGGCCTGTATTGTACTTGTATAGTATAGCGTTTTTAAATTTTTCATAGCCCTTATATCTACATGTTTCCCATTCCAAAGACGGTACCCTGTGGGTCTTTGACAATCACATAGTTGAGGCTGCCGTCTTTCTTTTTACTCTCTTTTAGTAGTGTGCCTCCGAGTTGTAGACAAGTGGAAAGACTTTCTTTTACATCATTGACAAAAAAATAGGGAATCCATTGTGGTGGAATACCTGAATTGACTCCCCGATGTGTACATATTCCACCTCCGGGAGTTTCTGTATCAACTGCCATTGCATAGTCTTCATACGATTCTTCACCATCTTCCATCGCTACTCCGATTTCTTGCCATCCAAATAGTGTTTTGTAAAATTCCTTTAATTCAGTAGGCTTATCTACAGTGAGGTCTGTCCAATAAAATTGTCCATGTTTGGGTTTGTTTTTACTCATATGGTCATATTTTGTGTGATTGTTGAAATAGATTGACACCGTTGGGCAATAGCATCGTGCCTTCTTGTTTGATGAATCAATACCTTATCAATCCGCTATTAAATATAGGATATGGATAGGAGACTATACTTGACACAAGACAAGAATTATATTAACGTTTGTATTTGTCGTGCAGTCCTTTGCCATCTAAAATCAGAGGCGTTATTTTTTCCATTCGAGTGTGTTTTGTTTTGTCCTGCTTTGCTTCATTGATGTAAGCTATGTATTCTTTCTGTTTTCCCGGAGTCAAATTATCGAATGCTTGCTTTAAAGTGTTATTCTGTTCTAATGCTTCTTTAAAAAATCCTTCCGGCGGTTGAACTGGTGTCCGTTCAATTTTTATCTCTTTACCGTCTTTTATGGTCTGTATACTTTCATCAATGTAGCTGCGTATTTTTTGCGGATCCATTTCCTGAACACTTTTGAAACGCCACTGTCGCAAGGCCTTCGTCTTCCCTTCGGATGCAGTTACCAGTACTTTGTCTCGGTCTTCTAAAAAAACACCATTATAAAACCAAAGCGAGAAGAAATTTTTAAAGCCAGCCCAACCTATTACATTTTTACCGTTGAGGGTGTAGATGTCGGTTCCCCATTTGAATTCTTTTTTTAGCTCGGTTTGTAGGATCAGCTGATTCATAAATTCTTCACAGTCTATCCACTTGTCACGATGAGCATCCCAGGTAGGCCCCTGCTTGTCTTTAAGGAGATGTGTATTGAAATAGACGATATCGGTGATTAATTCTCGAGGTAGTTTTTGGTCCAATGGTATCTGGATAGCGCCTTTTGTCGTTTTAAATGAAGCTAATTTGTCTGCCAAAGCCTCTATTGCGGCTGGACCAGGATATATTCCTATATGGTTTTTAAACTTCGCAAAATGGATAAGATTACCATGCCAACGATAGGTAGGCATGGCGTAGTTAATTGTCTCTTTGGCATCAATTGGTGCTGCATCGCGAATAATCTCACGGAGTTCTTCCAGTGTTTGTTGAGTGTTTTTATCAAAGCTGTGAATGTACTCATCTATGGTAGAGAAAGATGTCTGCATCGTATTTGTATTTAAGTAATTAGGGGCACTCGCTTACTTGATATTCTTCATAAAATTAAAAGCGCCTGTACGAAGATTTATGCCGTATTCCAAGTAGGCTTTTAGACAGGCTAAAAAATTGGCCCATCCCTCGGTCTGACCGATCGCTTGCTGGATACCGCTTTCATCTGCCATCATCTGACTTTCTTTGATACGAACGACCGTGCTACCGTCTGCTTGCGATTCTAAGAATATTTCTACTAACATGCCTTCGGCACCACCGCTCCAGTCAAAAGAAATATATTCATTTTGAGTTATTTGTTGGCCTGTTACCGGAAATTTATCTTCAAATTCCGGAAATTTCCATTGAACGGTTTTACCAGTTTCTAGTTGTCCGGTGCCGTGTTCTATAAAATAGTGATTCATCTTTTCTGGAGAAATGATAGCATCAAAAACTTGTTCTATGGGCTTCTGAATCTGAATTGAAGCTTTTGCTGATAACGTCTTGTTCATCTGTTGTTGTTTTAGTCGACTTGATTGGAAAGCTTTGTTATACTAAAAACAAAAATAGTGAAAATAGGTTTTTAGTTGTCCGTATAGCGAATCATAAAAAACAAATTCGCTACCCGTTCACCGAATAGCGAATTTGTTTCATCATTGTTGTTTTTAGTAGTTGACAGCGACACCTACACCAAATCCCATATCACTATCATAATGCGTGCGGATTCCAAGGTTTTTATGGAGTATATACCTAAGATCTACCATGTACTCCTTATCGGTGTTGACCATGAACCCGCCTCGTAGCCTTCTGGAAAGCGGAATGTCTTCCCGCATTAAGGAGAGTCTGGCTATACCGTCATGGTACACCTCTGCCTGAAAATTGATTAATAGGGGTAGGGTATACATTACTCCTAAACTGATAGCACTTCTATTGTCTTTCTTGTTTACCTGACCAAACATGTTTTTCTCATGCTCATCTTCGCCCATTCTGCGATAGCGCCAATCGAAGCCAACGAAAGGCATAAGCCATTGCATTTTACCAATATATCTTCCCAAATGGGTTTCGACTTCATAGCCATGCATATCATTATATCCTAGACGCCATTCGGTTCCCAGGCTCCAACGGGCATTTTGAAGCATGGCCTCTCCATCATTACCGTTGGTAGCAAAATCATTCTGCGCCATGAAATGAATCATATTACTCTCTTTCTGAAGTACCTTGTATGCTTTTTCTTTGTCTGGAAGTAGGGGATTGTTGTAGTTTCCAACCTCAAATACCCGATTCATTCCAGCCATCATATGATACAGGATGTGACAATGGAAAAACCAATCGCCCTCACGATTGGCTTCGAACTCGATGACATTGGTCTCCATAGGCATAATATCCATGACATTTTTCATTGGAGCATAATCGCCCTGTCCGTTGATGAGTCTAAAGTCAAAGCCGTGTAGATGCATGGGATGGCGCATCATGGAGTTATTATACAAGGTAATTCTGAGAATCTCACCTTTTTTGACGGGAATTTTATCTGTTTCGGACATCACTCGATTGTCCATACTCCATACATATCGGTTCATATTTCCCGTTAGTTCAAATCGGAGTTCCCGTATGGGGGCGTTGGCGTCGAGGGTTGTTTTTTCGGTGGCTTTTAACATAGCATAATTCAGAGTGACCTTCTCCATATTATTTCCATGCTTGTTCTGCTCCTGATGCCCGCTATGATCAGAAGAGGACTGCATCTCATGTTGCTGTCCGGTCATCTCGGGATACATTACGGCATTCATGTCCATTTTTTGTAGGCTCATCTGCATTCCCATGTCATGCATATCACCATTCATTTTCATCATGTCGTTCATCATTTTCATCCCCTCAAAATAACGAAGCCTTGGTAATGGCGTGTTTAATTGTCGGATACCTTCCCCTATGAAAAGAGAGGCGGCACCAGAGCGATCTTCTGCCGTAGCTGATAACTCGTAGGAAGTGTTCTCAGCGGGTATAGTGACAATGATATCGTAAGTTTCGGAGACACCGATTATCAGCCGGTCGACTTCAACAGGTTGTACATCATTGCCATCATTAGCGACTACAGTTATTTTTCCACCTGCATAGGTAAGCCAGAAGTAAGACGATGCTCCTCCATTGGCGACTCGTAATCGGACGCGGTCTCCAGCTTTGAATTGTGCTAATTGGCTGGAGCGCTGCCCATTGATAAGGAAGCTTTCATAATAAACGTCACTGACATCCATGGCCTCCATACGTTTCCACTCGTTGGTTACCTTTGTTTTTAAATGTCCTTCTTTTAGGGCCTCAACATAGCTTTGTACAGTGTTCTTTTTAATGCCCGGCCAATCGTTGCCTGTATGAAGCATTCGCTGGACGACTTCGGGCTTAGTATTTGTCCATTCGCTGAGCATGACAGATACTGAGGGAATGTCGTCTACTCCTTTTCTGAATGTAGGATCGTCTTTTCTCTTGTTGAATACCATGGAGCCATACATGCCGATTTGCTCTTGTAGTCCCGAATGGCTATGATACCAATAGGTGCCGTTCTGTATGATAGGGAAACGATAGGTATAGGTTGTACCAGGTGGAATGGGCATCTGTGTTAGAAACGGGACGCCATCCTCGCGGTTGGGAAGCCATACGCCATGCCAATGTAGAGAACTGCTTTCTTTTAATTGGTTGTGCACGATAATTTCTGCTGTATCTCCTTCTGTGAATGTTAATGTCGGTAGAGGGATTTGCCCGTTGGCCGCAATGGCTCTCTTTTTTATACCTCCATAGGTAACGACTGTATCCTGCAGATAGAGGTGGTAAGTTACCGTACGTTGCGCCTGTACTGTGCCTAGTAGACACAGTAGCAGGAGTAGTGTTATATTTATTTTTTTTAACAGCATAGTTCAGGTTAGTTTATTTTTTCTTTTACACTCCCACAGGTCATCATTTTTGAACCATAGAATGGATTCTTGATCTCCTCATTTAAACTCAGCCAGTTTGCTCCTTTTCCATTTTCAAACATGGGGCAGTTTTGGTAGTATATTGGGGATTTTAATGGGCTGGCCTTGACCATGAGATACAATTTAGTTGACAAGGCTGCAAAATGTTTCCGTTGATCGGTGATGTTGGAACTATTGACGATATTATTGGCCGATGTAGTGATTTCTTTTACTTGGTCCATCCAAATCTGATGAGCGTTATTAGAAAGTGTTTCCATTTTTAAGCTTTCGATAGCTTGAAGTAGTGACTTGGCTTGTAAAGTAGCAGCTTTTGAATCTGAATTGACCAATGCATCTTTTAGGGGAAAATAAGTTTCCATGACTGTTTGAAAGGTGTGTGATTCTGTTTTGGTTTTATCACTGCTATGGTGCTGATGTTCCTGCTTGTGTGTGTGGTTGGAACTTACCGCTGCCACCTCTTTCCCCTTCAATGTTCTTTCGTATTGACAGCAGCCATGTAATTGGGTATAAGTCTCATCTGGAGCTAGGTATTTTTCATTATCGTAACCGGCTAAGGCTATACGTTTCAAAATGGCATCACTGTTTGTTTTTTCGGCATCGTAAACGATCTTGGCGCTTTGTGAAGCTGAATCCCATATCAACTGAGCTTCTTTTTTCTTGTTCCCAGCTTTCTCGATGGTAGCTTTGCACATATCACAATTGCCATTGACATGAAATGTTTCTGTCTTTGCATTTTTAACTTGTGCGTATATATCGGTAGTAGTGAATAGTATACTCCAGATACTAATCCAAAAAATAATTGTCTTCATATGTGTATAATTACTTTGTGATCCGTCAACTGGCGGATCGGTTTGTTTCTTAACGGTGACTAACTAATCTATTAGCGGATGGAATGCATGCCTTGTTGTGAATGCATATGTTATCCTGCTTATTGTTTAACCGCTTGTATGCGAATTTGTTTAAATTTATCCGATTGATTTACCCTTAAAGGTCGAATCATAGCATAGGGATAGGTCTGGTAAAGACATACCTTTGGCTATACAGTTGTTAAATTAACCTATTTTGGGAAGAAGCCATGTCGACAGAAAACCTGGTATAATACGGTTGTCGTTGGCACAGAAGGAGACCTTTCCATTGGCGTTGCCGCTCCATTGGTGGATATTGGTCTGGTTAAAGAAGAGTTGAAATTTAATGCCGCTTTGTTGACAGCTAGCACCTTTACATTGCCCATCGCAGTGTTTGCCATGGTCATGTTTAGAGGAAGTTTCCGTCTGACAACAATCGTGCGTCTTGCTCTTATGTTCTTGGTCGCAGCAGGAAGGGGCACTGTGTACAGGCTCATGTTGCTCACAAGCAGATACTGATTTGGTCAAGGTGAGTAGACCAAAGAGTAAGGTGAAACATATGAACATATACTTTTTCATGCGTAATGTAAAATTACATATTTCCTTTATAAATGGAAAGTCATTTTGCGTAACTATACGGTGATATACAATAACTGTGCCTTTGAACTCATTTATTGCATATCTCTAGAAAGGCGGTACCATAATTACGTGCCATGATGTCCCAGCTGTAAGTTGCACGTGTATATTCAGCGTAGGTTTTTGCTTGTTGTCTATAGAGGTCTGGGTTATCTATAACCTCCTTTAGGGCAGTTATCCAAGCAGGACTGTTTTCCGCCGGAACAAGTATGCCATTTTTTTTGTGCTGCACTGCACTATTTATCCCCTCTATTGCAGATGCAATGACCAAAGATCCTGCTGTAGATGCTTCTAGACACACTAACCCAAAGCCTTCCATATCTCCAGGAATCGGGATATTAGGCATCAAGAATGCGAGAGACTCATTGAGGATTATCTGTAAGTCTTCGAAAGGCACTTTACCCAAATGAATAACTTTAGGGTAGCAGTGTGGTAGTATTTTTCGGAGTGAGCTTTGATCCGATGGGTACCCCAGAAATAACATGGTCAGATTCTTTAGTTTTGAGGGGAGTAGATTGATTAATCTGTCTGTTAAAGTCTCTTTGGTACTATAGGGACCTAGCATCAACAATTGGAAATCTGTATCTACATGAGGAATGACTTGTTGTAAGAGCCAAGAGAATCCCTTGCGTTTTACAGGGCGACCTAGGGTGACGAATGTTTTTTTGTCTATCTGTATGTCTGGGTACTTGTGGCTGATGTCAGCTAATTTTTTTTTAACTTGATGCTCAGGAAAGTCCACACCATTGGGTATCACCTGAAGTTTTTCGATCTTGATTCCACGATCATAAGCGGCTTTTGCCGTCGCGTCGCTTACGGCAAAAATACGGTCAAAGCTGTTAAAGCGAGGAATAATTTTCTTTTGAAAATACGCTAACGGGTATACAACGTCCAAGCCGTGTATCGTTACGGTTTTTTTTAGCTGTTCGTATCCTTTATGATAAGAGGCAATAGCAGCGATCAAGCCATCATTGAAGTGTATGATCTTGATTTTCGGATTCGCTTTGATCAATGTCAGGATACGGCTGTTTAATTTGAGAAAGAATGCGAAGAGCGACTCTTGATGGTCATAGACAATGGTATGCGTTTTGATGTATAAGGCCACACCATTGATCAGTTCATAGCTTTGCTTTTCCATTCCACCTGTTGCAGGAGGGGACTTATGGCTTACAAATAGTATTTCTATAGGGTGCAATTGTTGCATGGCTTAATTTTTCTATAGGTATTAATCGGTTGATAGGGGGATTGGTTTGGTTCGTGTTTGGTTATGGAGGGCTTTTAACAATATGGCTAATAGCAACCCGATAACACACCATATTAATTGCCTGAATCGCCGGAGTATGGAAATAGAAACCCATAGGGTGGCATTTTTGACGCCAATCATATCTAAAGTGATTTTGTTGGCAAGTTCTTCAATACCTATCTGACCGGGAATTGCGGCTCCTACGCTTTTTATAATGATGATGGACATATCTAGTACGAGGCCATCCATGATCTGTATGGGGTATCCGATGAATGCGAGTAGAAGATAAAGTTCCATACTACCAATAACCCAGTGCAAAGCAAATAACAGGTAGGAATACCAGAAGTTTTTTTTGTCCTGTTGAAAGAAGATCTTACAGTTGTAGAAAGTTATGGATAGGGCTGTTAATGTTTTTTTCCAGATTGAGCTTTGGTCCTGTACAGGTACATGGCCTGCAGGACGGGATAGCGCAATGAATAAAGCTATTTTTATCAGAAGCAGTAAGGAGATTACACTGCTTATTATCCACGTTAGCTCTTTGGATAAGGATGTGTGTTCAGCATTGGCTAAAAGCCAAATCATAGCGATGATGAATAGTGATATCTGAGACAGGGTAGCAGTAATCCTAGAAGACGTTACGGATCTCAATGCAACTTCTTGGTTAATCTCGTATGGTTTTAGCAGTTGAGCCTTCAATAGATCGCCTGCTATCACGCTGGTCGGATTGTACAAGGCGAGTGTTTCGCCAACCTGTCGAATTGCGAACAGTTGGAGTAAATGTATCTTCTTTCTCTGTTGTCCCAGACATACCCACCAACCTATGGTTCCGATAAAATATGCCGAAAATGTTAGTAACAGGATATAGACAAACCGGAAACCTACTAGTTCGAGCTGCTTTTTTAAGGTAATAAAGTCGGTGTGTGCAATAAATACCCCTATAGAAACTATAGCAATAAGAATTATCACCACTTTGAAGAGTTGGCGTCCCGAAATTAGTTTGCCCATGCCAAACCTGATCTATGTTTTTGGAGCGCTAACTGTTGTATATCTAGAAAATACTGCTGAGACAGTGTGTTCCAGTCCAATCGTGATACGAACTCGAGTCCTTCTTTCCTGAACTTCGACCTTAAGGAACTGTCTTCGATTATAGATCTTAACGAGTGTACGTATTCTGAGGGATCTTGAGGACTACATTTAAATCCAGATATACCATGTTGGACTAGGGAAGCTGAGCCTCCTCCATCTGCAATTACACAAGGAAGCCCAGAGGCCATAGCTTCGACAACAACGTTGCCATAGGTTTCGGAGGTGGAGGTGAATACAAATGCATCTGCAGATGCATACAATTTAGATAGCTGTTCATGGTTTTTCTTGCCTAAGAAATAGGCGTTGGGCATTTCTTGCATGGCAACAGCTTGGGCAGTACCTTCTCCCACTATGATCAAGTTGTAGTCTAATCGCTCATGAGCTAATCTATGGTAGATAGCAATCAAGGTTTTTATGTTCTTTTCCCAGACTAAGCGGCTTGCAAATAAAATATTGGGTTTGTTATTGCCTGTAATATGCTGTATGTAACGACAATCTCGTTTTAATGGGGTGAAGAGCTGACAGTCTATACCTCTGGGCCAAATTTGGATTCTTTCGGTGTCGATTCCTATGGTTGATAGCTCGTCTGCAATAGATTGTGTGGGGACATAGGTCACTCCACAGCGGTTGTAAAAGCTCAACATTGCTTTTTTGATCCAATGCTGAGTGGGTTTTACTAAGGAAGTAAGGTTTCTAAAATAGTAGTCGATATAGGAAATAAAGTGTGTGTGATATATGGTCAGGACGGGGATTCCCCTTTTCTTGGCATAATTGAGTGCGAAAAAGCCAAGAAGGGAAGGAGTAGCTATATGTATTACCTCAGGCGAAAAACTATCCAAGGTGGCTTCTAATTTTGCTTTTATGAGATGAGGTATGGCCAGGCAGTAATCTTCATTCACAGGAATTCTAAAAGTCGGTACTTTATAGGATTTAAAGTCTCTAAATTGTTCTGGTCCATTTCCGTAAACGAATAGGTAGTCAAATACGTTAGGGTCGATTCGTTCTATTAATTGGAACATTGTGCGTGAAGCACCGTCAAAATCGGCAATCAATATTTCGGTAAAGAAGGCTATTTTCTTCATTCTTATAAACTTTATCTGTAAAAATATACGGTAAACGTGATGTCAGGGATAAGGAAGTGTTAAGATTTTGTAACCGATTTGTAATCAAAATGTTTGGGGTTAATATTATGGATACAGATGAGCTACAGATTGTTAATGTAGAAGTGGGTCTGTGTTTATACTGCTGCTGTACTTTTGCTGTAGATCAGAATAAAAAGATATGTTATTGTATTTGTCTTACGAAAGGAACAAGAAGCAATGGAACATGAGAATTTTAATTCTATCCGTTGTATGTGGTATAGCTTGCCTGTTGCTGGCTTTTAGAAGCAAAGGTACGGTACAGCACAGTTTGGTACCTAGCGTGTTACCTCTTCCTGAAATGTCTTTCGGAGAAATCGATGTCCTAACCTATAATATTGCAGGCTTGCCACAGTGGATTTCTAGCGCGGAGACACCGCGTGAATCCAGTATAGTCAGCATAGGCCAAAAAATCAATAGATTTGATTTGGTTAATATTCAAGAAGATTTCAACTACAACAAGTTTCTCTATCGTGATAATGAGCATCGTTATCGGACATCTAATATGGGGGGAGTGCCTTTTGGAGATGGGTTGACGACGCTGTCCAATTATCCAATTATTAAGTTCGAGCGCATCGCTTGGGAGGATTGTAATGGGGCGGACTGTTTGACTCCGAAGGGATTTTCGTACGCCAGAGTGGAGTTAGCCAAAGGCGTGTTTCTGGATGTATATAATGTACATGCTACCGCACAAGATGATATTCAAGCTACGCGGGCAAGAAGAGCAAACTTACAGCAATTGGCACTATTCGTAGAGGAGCACTCTGCATGCCAGCCAATTCTACTGATGGGAGATTTTAATGCTCATTATGCATTTGAAAGAGAATGGATAAAGGAATTTCAGGAGAAAGTGGATGTAATTGACAGCTGGGTTCTTTTGCAAAATGATGGATTCTTTCCAGAGGTGGTTGATGAATTTAATGCGCAACCTGCCTTGAACGTGACGAATGGCTGTGAGAGTATTGATAAGATCTATTTTAGGAACAGTGATCGCCTATTACTACATCCTACAAGTTATCAGGTAGAGCATGATCTTTTTCAGAATGAGTTGGGACAACCGCTCTCGGATCATTGTGCCATTTCGTTGAAGCTATGTTGGCAAAGTGTCAAATAGTGTTTTTAGTGCTTAAAATAAATTCTCAAAGGAATACTAATTTTGTAGCTATTTAAATAACTTTACACGTTATTGGAATGTTTTATATTATTAGTCTTCTGATTGTTCTATTGTTGTTTTTCCTAAGATTTAGGAAAGCCAGGAATATATTTATCTCTGCTGTATTGCCTCCGGTAGACGTCGAAGATGCGCGCTGTGGCACCATTCAGGTGCTGACTTATAATGTCGCGGGTCTTCCGCAGCGGATTTCCAGTGCTGATACTCCTCGAAAGACGAGCATGGAGATCATCGGTAGGCTCCTTAATAATTATGATATTGTAAATGTGCAGGAAGATTTTAACTATAACAGTTTCTTGTTCTCTACTGCTGAGCATCCTTATAAAACGATCCACAAGGGGAAGGTTCCCTTCGGTGATGGACTGAGTACGCTATCAAAGTTCCCGATATTGGAATATCGGCGCATACCTTGGAGCGTATGTCATGGATCGGATTGCTTGACTCCCAAGGGATTTAGCTATATCCGTGTACAACTCTCCAAAACGATAACGATAGATCTGTATAATCTGCATGCTAATGCACATGATACTATTCGGTCCGCACAGGCAAGACGACATAATTTAAATCAATTGGCGCAATATATACATGATCATTCGTTGGAGCGCCCTCTGTTGGTCATGGGAGATTTTAATGCTCATTATGCCTATGGTGAAGATAATATGGTGGATTTTCTCAAAAAGACGGCTTTGGAAGATGTTTGGATAGGCTTAAAGAGGGAAGGGGTATTTCCGGTTGTTGATCCTGAATTTAAGGCAAAAGATATGCTGTCATTGACCGATATGACAGAAAGCTTGGATAAGGTATTATATCGGAATAGTACCCATTTTAAGTTTACACCTACCTTTTATGATGTAGATCGTGTGCTGTTCAAAGACGATGCTAATCTAGCGTTATCAGATCATTTGGCGGTGCATGTAAACTTAAAATGGGAGTACCAGTAGATATTATGGAGTCTTTTTAAGATTGTATTTTTCTGCTAACTCTCCAGTTATCTCTTTGCCTTCTGTATCAAGTTGCATCAATACATTTTCACCAACTTTGTATTTGATATCCGTATCTTTTCCTTTTAAATGTACTACACTTCCATTGTTGTGCCACATGAATTTGCCAGTGTCTGCCACAGTAAGATTACGGTCTTGGTAAGTTGCTTTGTAAGAGAAAGTATCGTCTTTATATAACTTTACGGTCGTCTCTATTCCAGGGCAATCCGCACAAGGTGTTGTACCTTGGTAGGTACCCATCCAATCGACGGAGTTCTGAGAGGTGTGCTCGGTATCTAAAGAATCTGCATGGCTGTGGTTGTGTACCGTAGAGTCCTGCTGTTTTTGGCTATTTGAATTGTTGGAATTACAGGCTGTGAAAGCCAGAATTGAACATAGCGCAATGGTAGTAAGTGATTTGTTCATACTTAAATTGTTTTGTAATTGTATGGTAAATACAATTACCGTTCCCTTTTGTTTTAAGTAGCCGTTAAAAGATCGTATTTATTATTGAAGGAGGGGGGAATTGTTGCCTGTTGCACTTACTCCACTTGGAGGTGATTCGATTTGTAAGGAATGATGGGAGGTAGTCTGTGAAAACCTAGGTTCGGTATTCAAAAAGAAGTTCTCTGTAAATTACAGAGAACTTCTGGTGTTTTGGCTTTTCTGCTGTTGTTATTTTTCTAAGATTCCTTTGAGCGTTTTGAGACCCTTTTCAAAATCTTTGTTCATGTCATAAAAAACTGACATAAGATTAAAAGGATAGGGCATTGTTCCATTAATCTCCCAGCGAACCTCACTCTGGTTGGGAGCGAGCGAATCGACCTGTATGAAAGACTTATTGGCTTGATCAGATCCATTAAAAAAAAGATCCATTTCCAAACGTTTGCCGGCTTCTACTTTTGTGATGATTTGCTTTCCGTCTCCTACTTTCTTACTACGCCAAGTGTAAGTGAAGCCTACAGTCCCATCGGTACCGCTGTACTCTTTCTGTATTTGAGGATCTTGTTGTGACCAACTATCATAGGTTCCTTGCTTTTTTATTTGCTTTACATAGTCAAATACTAAGGATGAAGGCTGATTGATGACTATTTGACTGCCAGCATGAAAGTCTTTTGGCAGTATAGCGGCAACAAGAAGGATGATCGCGATCAACCCCAGTACAGTGAATAGGAAATATTTAATAAATTTCATTTGTTGATTATTGTTGGTTCATCATTTGATTTTTTCCTTCGTAATGGACCATCCACGAAATTCCAAATTGATCGGTGAAAGAAGCATAGAGCTCAGCGAAAAATTGTTCGCCTAATGGCATTTCTACATTTTGAGCATTGACTACCAATGCATCATACAGTTTTTTAGCTTCTTCCGTCGATGCTACATCGAGCATGATGTAGGTGTTGGTCCCTGGGGTAGCTTTATGTCCAAAATTTTCGATGCAATCCGATCCCATGAGCATACTGTCTGCATTGATCATCAGTGCGGTATGCATAATCTTTCTTTTATCCTCGTCGTTAAGTGGAAAGTTAGGGTCTGCAGGCATATCGCCAAAACGATAGGTGCCGATAAGGTCTGTATTGAAAACGGTTTTGTAAAAGGCAAATGCGTCTTCGCAATTGCCATTAAAATTTAAGTAAGCGTGAATTTTTGCCATAGTCTGTTTATTTATTACGTGTTATGTTCTGATAGGTATTGTTCGAGATTGTTTAATCCCATTTGGAATCCTTCGCGAAAGCCCATCTCTAATAGGCTATCCATTGCCTCTACGTTTTCGAATTCTATTGTATTGGTCACTGTGGTGCCACTAGGGGTTTGTACCATTGCATTATGCCATTTACTACTAGGAGGGCTATCTATAGATTTTACACCATTTTCATCACAGAAAGCATCTTCGGCCGTAAAATAATGATGGCTTACAATATCTATGTATTGCAATAAGCTCCATACTTTTTGCCCTTCTGGAGAGACCATGGCGTAAAGCCATCGCCCTTTGGGGATGAAATTCATTTCTTTTGTTACCGCTTTCCATGGGTGGGGTGCCCACCATTGGTCTAATATATTGGACTCGGTCCAGGCGGCCCACACCCGTTCGATTGATGCATGGTAGGTACTAGTCACTGTGATAGTGCTTGTATTGCGATCGATGTTAAATAGACTGTTGGCCATAATCGTATATTGCTGTGTGATTAAGATATAAGATGTTTGTACTTATCTCTATTATCGATAATTATCCAAGCGTTAATGAAGAAGAGTACCAGTGCCATTGGTAGTCCATCTGGTGCATATGTGAGGTGATGAAGTACGATTCCGATCATAATAGGTAGAATCATAAGTGCAGCCAATGCTCTGGTCTTGGTGATAATGAAGAGAACTCCAGCAATGATTTCGACAGTTGCAATTAAGGGCATAAGCCATTTAATGGTTGCAAAAGCTTGGGTCACTTGAGTGAGTTCGGGGGACATTTCAGGAACGGGGATGTACATGAAGAACTTGTTGAGCCCTGCATTGATAAACATCAACCCGAATAGGGAACAAATGACGAGTTTGAAAATCTTCATAATATCTAGTCGTTTATAATTTATTATTCAAAGTTATTATAGGGATAGAATAAACAACTTGACATAAGATAAGTTTTAAAAAATTTAAAATTATTTGTCTCTAAAAAATATCTTACTTTTGCAGCTGAAGCAAACTGGTTCTATCGCTGTTTCGATTGTGTCCGATAAGTTACGTACTGTCGGTCTACTGGAAGAGAGGAAAGTCCGGGCAACATAGAGCAACACGCTTCCTAACGGGAAGGCTCCGATTTGTCGGAGACAGAAAGTGCCACAGAGAATATACCGCCTTGATTAGTCAGGGTAAGGGTGAAAACGTGAGGTAAGAGCTCACGGTCTTGTATGGTGACATGCATTACGGTAAACCTCGTGTGTTGAAAAACCAAATAGGTTGCGGGAGCTGAAGGCTGCTCGTCTTCTCCCGATTTATCGGGAACCGCAATGGGTAGGTTGATGGACCCTATGAGTGATTGTAGGGCTAGATAAATGATAGAATCCCAATTTATTGGGAACAGAACCCGGCTTACAAGGTTTGCTTCTTTTTATTTCCTTCTTTTGTGCTTTTTAATGATTTAAAGAGTTATTCCTGCAGTTATCAGCTACCTGGGGTTCATTGGAATCCTGAAAGTTTTTTCTTATTTTGCTCGACATTAATTCAAATGTGAATATGGCTACAATTTTAATAATTGATGATGAACGTCCTATCCGTAGTTCGCTGCGTGATATTTTGGAATATGAGGATTATAAGGTTCTTGATGTAGATAATGGTGTAGATGGATTAGAGCTTCTCAAGAAAGAGAAGATTGATTTGACCCTGTGCGATATCAAGATGAACAAGATGGATGGGATGGAGGTTCTGACGGCTGCTAAAGAGTTTTCGGATATTCCGTTTATTATGATTTCGGGCCATGGTACGATAGAAACAGCGGTGGAGGCTGCGCGAAAGGGAGCTTATGATTTTTTGGAAAAGCCATTGGATTTAAATCGTCTGTTGATTACGGTACGTAATGCTCTTGAAAAAGGATCTTTAGTTAAAGAAACAAAGGTATTGAAGCGGAAGGTTTCTAAAACTAAAGAAATATTGGGTGCATCAGATGGGATATCACTTATTAAAGATAGTATAGAAAAGGTGGCACCTACGGATGCTAGGGTATTGATCACAGGAGCTAATGGATCTGGAAAAGAATTGGTCGCTCGATGGTTACATGAGAAATCAAATCGGGCAGGATCCGCTTTGGTGGAAGTAAACTGTGCTGCTATACCTTCCGAATTAATCGAATCTGAACTGTTCGGGCATGAAAAAGGTTCATTTACCTCGGCTATAAAGCAACGTATCGGAAAGTTTGAACAAGCTAGTGGAGGGACCTTGTTTCTAGATGAGATTGGTGATATGAGTCTTTCGGCGCAGGCAAAGGTATTGCGGGCGCTTCAAGAAAATAAAATTACACGTGTAGGGGGTGAAAAGGAAATATCGGTAGACGTACGTGTTGTTGCAGCGACGAATAAAGACCTGTTGAAAGAAATAGATGCTGGAAACTTTAGAATGGACTTATACCACCGATTGAGTGTGATTTTGATTCACGTCCCTTCTTTGGCAGAACGTAAAGACGATATTCCTACGTTAGCTACATCATTCTGTGAAGAAATCTGCGCTGATTATAATATACCGACGAAAGAGATAACAGCTGATGCAATGAAAGCGCTCCAAGCGCTTCCTTGGACTGGAAATATCAGGGAGTTGCGCAATATGGTGGAACGACTTATTATTTTGAGTGATCGTAAGATTACGGATAAAGAAGTGAATTCATTTGCTAATCCTTCGGTATCTACCCATCATGGTATGGGAAGTACAACTTCTATGATTGATTTGGATAGAATGAATACGCTGGAAGATTTCTTGGCATTCGCGGAAGAGAAATTTTTGGCTCATAAGCTGAGTAAAAATGGAGGTGACATTGAGCGGACTGCTCGTGCGGTAGGAGTCTCTGAAGAGCGGGTAAAGAAGTATAATCTTTGATAAACAAAAAAAGGGCGTTAGCCCTTTTTTTAATCGTTATACCTTCTCTTTTGTTTATTGTAAAGCATGAATACTACAATAACCAGTAGTATTAGTCCAATTATAATAAATACAGTTGGAGATGTCTGATCCGAACCACTTCCTGTCTGCGCCCATCCCCTAATAGAAAGCAACATTAGGAAGAATACACTATGCCATTTTCTCATAATACAAATATAAATCGTTAACCTTTAAACTTACTTATTTTTTTTGACAAAAGCAATTGGTTTTAAGTTTTTTAACGGATTTTAACGCTATATTTTATACTGTTGAGTGTGGTGGTTTTTTGCGTGTTTTCCAACGAAAGAAGGTACCTCTTTTTTAAGGTACCTTCTTCATAATTTTAGGGGTTAATATGCTTAGGCTATCTCTGCTAGAAAATATCCTGGCTGGTTAATTAGTTCTCGTTTATCAATAATCTCTTGTAGATTGAGGTGTCCTATTACATACTTGTAATCTTCACCATAGAATCTTTCGGAGATGTTCTTAAATGCAATGTTTTCTAAAATGTTTTCATCGGTATATCTAAAATAGACTTTAATGTCAACATTTGTTGTGTAGCGAAGTTCTTGCGCGTCTAAGTGTTTTTTATATTCATACCGGTAGTCATAGCGTAATGCTGTGATATCGGAGAGTACAGCTGATCCGGTAGGGTGGCCACCCGCCCCTTTACCATAGAAAAACTGTTCGTCGGCAAATGCTGCTTTTACAAGGACTCCATTGTTCTCATTTTCGACATTAAATAAGATACTATCTTTTGAAATAAACTTCGGAAGAACGTATAAAACGACTTCACTATTGCTTACTTCTTTGGCAAGAGGGATCAGCTTGATTTTTAGATTTTTTTCTTTGGCATAGCGAATGTCAGTATTGTCTAATCTATCTATACCCAAATTTAAGATCTGATCTGGATTTACAAATAAGCCGTAAGCGTGAGAAGCTACGATAGTCAACTTGAATTTGGGATCGTATCCACCAACATCTAGCGTAGGGTCAGTTTCGGCAAAACCGAGCTCTTGAGCTTTTTTAAGAGCAGTATCGTAACTTTGGTTTTCGTTGAATATTTTTGATAAGATATAGTTGGATGATCCATTGAAGATTCCGCTTACGGAGTGTAGCAGCTCATTGTCGTAGTATTCTTCCAGATTCCGGATAATTGGAATACTACCACATACGGCACCTTCGTATAAAAGAGAGGTACCATGCTGCTGTTGTAGAGCGGTAAGCTCCTGAAGATGTGTGGCAATCATTTTTTTATTGGCCGACACTACATTTTTGCCCGATGTTAATGCTTTTTTCGTTATTTCGAATGCTGCATCCGCATCATCTATAAGCTCTACAACTGTATTTATTTCAGGGTCATTCAGGATATCATTAGGATTTGTAGAAAAAAGCTCTGCTGGTAGACTTCTTGTTTTACCTGCATTCTTGATTACAAATTTCTTAATTTCTAAGTTGAGTTTTTTCGTTTTGATGATGTCATATAGTCCTTGGCCTACGACGCCAAAACCGAACATGCCAATAGTAAGCTTTTTACTCATTTCGTTTTAATACTGCTTTTAATTGTTATTATCTATGTTGTCTCTTGTTTTGCAACAAAGAATAAGGAGACAACCTAGTTTTTTATAAATACGGAGGGCAATTTGTTTGTAGTCAAATTGCCTCTGTATCTACGGTTTAGTTGTTCTTACTTTATTTTATCAAAAGCTTGTTGTAAATCAGCTTTGATATCGTCAATATGTTCAATACCTACTGATAGGCGTAATGATCCTGGATATACCCCTGCGGAACGTTGTGCTTCTTCACTCAATTGTTGGTGTGTGGTTGCTGCTGGGTGTATGATTAGTGTTTTTGCATCTCCTACGTTGGCCAGGTGACTGATCAATTCTAATGAATCAATAAATTCATCTGCTTTTTTTGCATCTCCTTTGATGGTGAATGAAAGGACAGCACCGTAACCGTTCTTAAGGTACTTTTGAGCCAAAAGATGGTAAGGGTGGCTCTTTAATCCTGGATAGCTTACAGATTCTACCTGTGGATGAGCTTCCAACCACTGCGCGATCTCTTGCGTGTTATCTACATGGCGCTGTACACGTAAGGATAGTGTTTCTAAGCCTTGTACTAACAGAAAAGAGTTAAAAGGGGAAAGAGCAGGTCCAAAGTCACGTAGACCTTCTACACGCGCTCTTATCGCAAATTGTATGTTGCCAAATGGACCATTAACACCAAATACATCCGAAAATACAAGTCCGTGGTATCCCTCTGAAGGTTCTGAGAATTGTTTGAATTTCCCATTTCCCCAGTTATAGTTACCACCGTCAATGATTACACCGCCTATGCTTGTACCATGTCCACCGATCCATTTTGTAGCGGATTCTACTACAACATTAGCTCCATGTTCAAGGGGTTTGAATAGGTATCCACCAGCTCCAAATGTATTGTCTACAATCAGCGGTAAATCATGTTTGCGTGCTACTGCTGCGATTTTTTCAAAATCAGGAATGTTATAGCTTGGATTACCAATTGTCTCTACATATATCGCTTTTGTTTTATCATCGATTAGTTTTTCGATGTTTTCCGCATCACTGTCTGCAGCAAATCTTGCTTCGATTCCTAGTCTTTTAAAAGATACTTTAAACTGGTTATAACTTCCACCGTATAGGTTAGCACCTGCAACGAAGTTTTCACCTGCCTCTAGTATATTCGTCAAAGCGATAAATTGAGCTGCTTGACCTGAAGCTACTGCTACAGCTGCAACCCCACCCTCTAATGCTGCTATACGTTTTTCGAACACATCTGTTGTTGGGTTCATGATGCGTGTGTAGATATTGCCGAATTGTTTTAACGCAAAAAGGTTAGCTCCATGTTCCGCATTGTCAAAAACGAAAGAGGAAGTTTGATAAATAGGCAATGCACGTGATCCTGTTGTAGGGTCAACTTCTTGTCCTGCATGTACCTGTAATGTTTCGAAATTTAAAGTTTTATTAGTAGCCATTTTGATTTTTTTTAAAGATATAATATAAGAAGTAAAAGAGGGATTGGAGGTAGGTCGTCGTTGGAAGTGCCTGTCAAAGATGTTGCGTAACGCAAGGATAGAAAGGGACCGACGACTAACGCATTCGCGTAGATGTACAGCTATAGATATCTGTACCAAAGTAGCCTTTGCGAGTAGTTAAACTATTCGCAACAATTGATAATTGTTGTGTGAATTTTGATTTCATTGTCTTCTTTCATTTATATGCTCCAAAGATTTATTTCTTTGGACAGGAATTGGCACCTTTTCAAATACTTTTTGAAGGTTGCCAGCGGGTCATAGAGCCAGTCTCTCGCCGCTTCTTTATAAATCAAGACCAATACTAGAAAGGTGTTGATTAGGTGCACTACTGTCTAAGTGCGTAGCAAATATATGATATATCTTTTAAATAACCAATGAATTTGTGCTAAGTTCTTAAAATATAGCTTCTATCTCCCTTTTAGTAGTATTATAGTTGAGTTTTTTTTTGAATATTTTAAAACTTCAGGTGTTTTACCGTCAGTCCATTGTTGATAAGCTGTTTTAGTGCATCGATTCCAATATTTAGATGTGTCTCGACGAATTTTTCAGTCACAGCGAGGTCACTCTCTATGGTTTTTACTCCCTCTGGTACCATAGGTTGATCGGATACTAACAATAAGGCTCCGGTCGGAATTTTATTTGCAAATCCTACACTGAATATCGTTGCTGTTTCCATATCAACTGCCATTGCACGTATGGATTTGAGGTACTTTTTGAAAGCCTTGTCGTGTTCCCAAACGCGTCTATTGGTCGTGTATACAGTCCCGGTCCAGTAGTCTCTAGCGTGATCTCTTATCGTTGTCGAAATCGCTTTTTGGAGGGCAAAGGCTGGGAGTGAGGGGACTTCTGGTGGAAAATAGTCATTGGACGTACCTTCACCTCGAATAGCGGCTATCGGTAGAATGAGTTCGCCCACAGCTATCTTCTTTTTTAAACCACCGGTTTTTCCTAAAAAAAGAACCGCTTTAGGGTTGATGGCCGATAATAGGTCCATTACTGTAGCTGCCATTGGACTTCCCATACCGAAATTGATGATTGTGATACCATTGGCTGTACATGCTTGCATGGCTTTATCCTGACCATATATAGGCGCATCGTCATGCATATTCGAAAACATGGTGACATATTTCGAAAAATTTGTAAGCAGGATATATTCTCCAAATTCTTCCAAAGGCTTTCCTGTGTAGCGGGGTAGCCAGTTTAACACAATGTCTTCTTTTGATTTGAGCCCCGGTGTAATCGGAGTTTCAACAGATTTTGTTTTCTTCATATCTCAATGTTTTTGACCCTATACAAAAATCCCCCACCGGGAGGGGTGAGGGATTGTATTGCTTAGGCTACTTTTAACTTTTTAATATCCGATTTTGCAAACTTCTTTTTAGCATAATCGAGTGTTATATGTAAGCTTTTCTCCTCACGTTCTTCTTTTGTTGTCGGAATTTCAAACATGGCATCTAACATGATAGCCTCACAGATACTTCGTAACCCACGTGCGCCTAATTTAAATTCCCAAGCCTTATCGACTATAAATTCAAAAACTTCTTTGTCGAATTTAAGCTCTACGTCTTCATATTCAAACAATTTGACGTACTGTTTTATTAACGCATTTTTCGGCTCAGTAAGTATACTTAAAAGTGTTTCTTTGTCAAGAGGGTTTAAATGTGTCAATACAGGCAATCGTCCTATGAGCTCAGGAATCAGACCAAAACTCTTTAAATCCTGCGGAGTAATGTATTTGTATAGGTTGTTAAGGTCGATGTCCTCTTCATCCTCCATCATTTTGTAACCCACAGTCTGTGTCCGTAGACGATTAGCTATTTTTTTCTGTATGCCGTCGAATGCTCCACCACAGATAAATAGGATATTGCTCGTATTCACTGTGATCATTTTTTGATCTGGGTGTTTACGGCCTCCTTGAGGAGGTACATTGACATTAGTTCCTTCAAGAATTTTAAGCAAGGCTTGTTGTACACCTTCACCAGATACATCTCTGGTTATAGAAGGGTTATCACTCTTGCGGGCTACTTTGTCGATTTCATCAATATAAATTATTCCTCTCTCTGCAGAGGCGACATCGTAGTCAGCAGCTTGGAGCAATCTTGTAAGTATACTTTCTACATCTTCACCAACATACCCCGCTTCGGTCAATACTGTTGCATCGACGATAGAGAAAGGAACATTTAATATTTTTGCTACTGTTTTTGCTAATAAAGTTTTTCCCGTTCCTGTCTCTCCAACGATAATTAGATTTGACTTTTCGATTTCAGTTTCATCAGCACTTGTTTTTTGGTTCAATCGCTTGTAGTGATTGTAAACAGCTACTGAGATTACTTTTTTAGCTTCATCTTGTCCAATGACATATTGATCTAGATGCTGTTTTATTTCTAATGGACGGATTAGCTTGAGTGTTGTTTGCAACGATTTGTTTTTTCGTTGGTTCAACTCTTCAGCCAAAATTTCGCCAGCCTGAGTTACACAGCGGTCACAGATATGCGCTCCATCTCCTGCGATCAGCATTAACGCTTCGTTTTTACTGATTCCACAAAATGAGCAGTGGATATCTTTGTTGTTTTTGCTCATTTATTTACTTTCTTTTCGAGGTGCCAAGACCTCATCTATCATTCCAAATTCTTTTGCTTCTGCTGCTTTCATCCAGTAGTCGCGGTCCGAAGACTTTTCAACCCATTCGTAGCTTTGTCCTGAATGCTCAGCTATGATGGTATAAAGTTCTTCTTTAAGTTTCAACATCTCACGCAAGTTGATTTCCATATCAGCAGCAACTCCTTGTGCACCGCCTGAAGGTTGGTGAATCATGACGCGCGAGTGTTTTAGGGCAGCACGTTTTCCTTTTGCACCTGCCACTAATAATACTGCTCCCATTGAAGCCGCCATACCTGTACAGATTGTGGCTACATCTGGAGAGATGTACTGCATGGTATCGTAGATTCCCAATCCTGCATATACACTTCCACCAGGTGAGTTGATGTATATTTGAATATCTCTTTGTGCGTCAGTGGATTGTAAAAATAATAGTTGTGCCTGAATTATATTTGCAACTTGGTCATTGACGCCATCTCCTAAGAAGATGATACGGTCCATCATTAGCCTAGAGAATACATCCATTTGCGCAACATTTAACTGACGCTCTTCCACAATGTAAGGGGTCAAGTTAGTCGGCATTTGCGTTTCTACGCGAGAAATAAAGCCATCTACATGTTGTGATCCGATGCGGTGGTGCTTTACTGCGTATTTTCTGAATTCGTTTTTATCTATATTCATTGTTCTATGATGTTACTTTTTTAAAAATATTAGACTAATATAAATCGTTTTTCTTAAATACGAATAATATTTATGTCTCCTTATTGTAATTTGGTAGATCTGAAATAAAATCAACTGTATTGTTTTCAAAATTTACCTTACAGAAATAATGCTGCAAACCATTACTTACCAGTAGAAGCGGAATTTTGTGTTTGCTGTTGTAGCTGCCGATCTGTTCAAAGGTAGCTTGTGATATCTTTACCCCTGGGGCTTTGAACTCAGCCAATAATATCATTTCTCCGCTATTGTTGAATACCACTAAATCACTTCTCTTCTGCAGCTCATTGACGACTAATCCGCCTTCTATTTTCATCAAGGATTTTGGATATTTCTTATTTAAGTGCAAAAAATGTACCCAATGTTGCCGTACCCATTCTTCGGGCGTGAGCAAAAGGTTTTTCTTTCTGAGAATATCGAAAACATAAACCTTATTTTGAATACGGGTCAGCTTTAACGGGAAAGGGGGTAAGTTTAATTGTACAGGCTTAAACATAGGCAAATTTACGGAATTTTGGGTGTATAACAAAATGGGGAAGCCAGTCGCGGTTTGAGCGACAAAAATAAACCTCCATTTCAATAGAGAATAATATTCACTACCTACATATTCCTCCAGATTATGTATTTTCGCAAGGACATGAGCGCACAATCGATTTTAAGTGATATCAAGCAACGGAAGTTTAAACCTTTGTATCTGTTACATGGTGAAGAGTCCTATTATATTGATCTAATCAGCGATAGTATCGAAAATGGTGTACTTGACGATAGCCAAAAGGGCTTTGATCAAACCATTTTATATGGAAAGGATACTGATTTTTCCACAATTGTAAGCGCAGCAAAGCGTTATCCGATGTTGAGTGAATATCAGGTCATCCTTGTTAAGGAGGCGCAGGGGCTGAGATGGAAAGGGGATGACGACTTTTTAATGAAGTATATTGATCAGCCTACACCCACAACTATTTTGGTATTCGCTTTTAAGCATGGCAAATTTGATAAACGTACGAAGCTGTATAAAGCGCTTGAGAAGAAAGGGGTAGCTTTTGAATCCGAAAAGCTTTATGACAACAAGGTGGCACCTTGGATTGTAGAGGAACTGCAACGTAATGGACAGCGGGTGCACCCTCAGGCGGCGGCACTGATGGCGGATTATCTCGGAACTGATCTTTCCAAAATTGCTAACGAAGTACAGAAATTGGTACTTAATGTACCCAAGGATCGTGAGATATCAGTGCAAGATATTGAACAGAATATCGGAATAAGCAAAGACTTCAATGTATTTGAGCTCAATTCTGCATTGGGTAAACGAGAAGTGCTTAAAGCGGTTCAGATCGTTGATTATTTTGCTTCAAATCCAAAGTCAAATCCTTTTGTCGTAGTGATAGGTTCGCTGGCAGGATATTTTACGAAATTGTTAAAGTATCATTATCTACCAGACAAGTCTTCTGCTGTCGTGGCGAAGGAGCTTGGTGTACACCCTTTCTTTACAAAAGAGTATGACATGGCGGCACGTAATTTCAATCGACGTAAATTATTCGATGTGCTTTCTGTGCTGCGGGAGTATGATCTCAAATCCAAAGGGTTGAATGCGGGGCCTAATACGAGTGATGGGGATTTGATGCGTGAGATGATATTCAAGATTTTAAACTAATTAGGTGAATCCAATAAAATGGGGGTAGCGTCGTTGCATTTAATTGCTTTATGGCCGTTAAAAGACAAAACGATCCGCCAGTTGGCGATCATCAAAGATAATTATTTACATATGAAAAATGGAAAAACAAGAGCGGATGTCAAACCAGGTATGTTGGTGAATATTGTGCTAAAGAAAGATCAACGTACGGGAATTCTTACGGAAGGTATAGTGAAGAATCTGTTGACCTCAGCACCATTTCATCACCGTGGTATCAAGGTGCGCTTGGATGATGGACAAATCGGACGCGTACAAGAAATCTTGGAAGAGGATTAAGGATAATATTTTTATTTTTATTTTTGACTTGTTAGTTTTCTTTCTACCTTTGTCCCTCGTGAAAATTGATATTTTTGATTTGATTTCCAAGGACACTGTGTTCAATGTTTACATTGAAATATCACGAGTTTGATACGTATAGCCCATTTGGGCTTTTTTTATGTCCAAAAATTAATATTGGACTTCCGAAAAGCGGAAATATCATTTGAACAAAGAGAGGGGAGACCTTATCTAAATTTGAAATTATTTAGTATTTAATATAGAAAATGACCAGCTACAGTAAATTACCCGCAATTTTAGTTTTAGAAGATGGAACAGTTTTTCACGGTAAGGCCGCCGGAAAAATTGGTACAACTACTGGAGAAATTTGTTTTAATACCGGAACTACGGGATATCAGGAGATATTCACTGATCCGTCGTATTATGGACAGATCATGGTGACGACCAATTCCCATATTGGTAACTATGGTATCGATGAAGATGATGCTGAATCCGATAGAAATCAAATTGCGGGACTGGTATGTAAGAATTATAATATCAACTACAGTCGTAAAATGGCAGATGAGTCTATACAGACTTATTTTGAAGCGCAGAATCTAGTTGGTATTTCTGACATTGATACGCGTTCTTTGGTGCGTCATATCAGGGATAAAGGAGCGATGAATGCCATTATCTCTTCTGAGAATATTGACGTAGAATCATTGAAGGCTGAATTAGCGAAGGTGCCGTCGATGGCGGGCTTAGAGCTATCTTCATTGGTAACGACAAAGGAGCCTTATTTTTACGGAGATGAGACTGCAAGTACACGTATAGCTGTTCTGGATTTGGGAATAAAGAAAAATATTCTTCGCAATTTTGATGCAAGACAGGTTTATGCGAAAGTGTTTCCTGCTAAGACTAGTTTTGCTGAGATGGAAGCTTGGGGTGCTGACGGATATTTTATTTCCAATGGCCCTGGGGATCCTTCAGCTATGGAGTATGCTATTACGACGGTGCAAGAGATTTTGGCAGCGGACAAGCCGATGTTTGGTATTTGCTTGGGACATCAGATTTTAGCTTTGGCGAATGGAATACGTACCGAGAAGATGTTTAATGGACACCGTGGTATTAATCATCCGGTAAAGAATATTATTGCGAATAGATGTGAGATAACATCACAGAACCACGGTTTTGGTGTGGTCCGTGAAGATATCGAGAATTCGGACAATGTAGAGGTAACGCATATCAACTTGAATGACAACTCTATCGAAGGTATCCGTGTAAAAGGTAAAAAAGCCTTTTCTGTACAATATCACCCGGAGTCATCTCCAGGTCCACACGATTCCCGTTATTTATTCGATGATTTTATCAGCATGATAAAAGGATAAAAAAAGAGGCTCAGTTTACTGAGCCTCTTTTTTTATAGCGAAAGTCTACTATAGTACTTGATTCTTGTCACCAAAAGTAATCATGATCATACCTGCTACAATAACAAAAATGCCTAGTATTTGTAGCCAGGAAATGGATGTTTTGAAATATAATGCCATGGCGAGCTGTACGGTAATAAATGTCCCTCCAGAACAAAGTGCTATTACAATAGGCTGAGACACGTTCTTAAATAATTGTATTAAAAACCAACTTGCGGACAGTAGTATCACATTTCCGATTATCAAAGCGTGCCAATGGTACTTTGGATTTATCCCGCCCCATTTGAATAATATACTGGCAACTATCTGACAGGCCCAGAATGCAGCGAAATAAACGTAATTGATCATCATTTTATTGTTAATATCATTCGAAATTAATAATAAAAAGTGGATGTTGCGCAGTAGCGATCTGTTTTAGATTTAATGTACCTTTGGACTTTCGAGCAGATCTGTGACATAGCCTAAGATTTCAATCTCACTATGTCCATCTTCCAGCATCGAAAAAGTAAGATAAGCGGCATATATTTCACCACTGAATACGACATGCTTATCCTCTACAATAGTATCAATAATCTGATCTCTTATTTCGACACCGATATGTTGGAGCTCGTTGTGTAAGTTGGTTGAGATGGCTTCATGGCATTCGCCACTAGCAAAGCCAACGATAATATGTAAAACCAATTTGTCAAAAATATCAGGATCTAAGCTTTTGAATTTATTGGCATAAAGTTCGTAATCAAAGCGTTTTTTTGCGCTGTTGACAATTTTATCCCAGATCAAAAATTCTGTTTTCGTCTGCATAATTGTGATTGTTTATAAAAGTGGTTATGTAAATATAAAAAAAATCAACTGTATTTCAAAGCCCAACGGAGAGCTGTTCTCTTCTATGTAGGTCGTAATCGGATTTTTAAGAAAAACTATTTTATATCGTAATTTGTTTATAGGGTACAGAGCTCTGTGAGATCTTAATATAACAAGAGAAGGAGGGTATTATGCTATTGAATAATTACGTTGATCCAGAAGAAGATTTTTTTGAAGAGGATGACGAAGGTGAGCGATTGGAAGTGAATGACCTAGCTTTTGACGAGGGGAGGGGAAGCTATCGTCTCGATGTGGATGATAATGATCCGGATTGGGATCATCCTGCTGATTACGATACGTTGAGTCAGGGGGCTGAATCGGATGTTTCTACTTATGATGCATCTAACCCCTTTGTAGGGTCAGAGTATGCAGATCTGGATGATCTAAAAGCCGAAGAATTGGAGAATTCAGGGATGCGCGTGACAGGGAAGGGGAATTTGAAGTTGTCGAAATTGGACAAAGAGATTGCTAAAGATGAAGAGGATCGTCGGGACGATCTAGATGAGGAGGGATATCCAAAAAGGGATTGAAGTCGTTGGTTTACGTGTTTTTTGTGCGGTATATTCGTATATTTTATTTAGGTTTGATAGGGTTGCTGTCGAAGAGGCAACTGTATTTTGAATTCCTAAACAGTACAGATGAAAATATTATTAAATGGAAAGAAGGCTCTGGTCGGAGGGAGTTCTTCGGGAATTGGTCGAGCGATAGCTATGGAGCTTGCAGCATGTGGGGCATCAGTTACCCTAATGGCCCGGTCTGAGGAAAAGGTCAAGGCGGTATTAGCCGATTTGAATACCGATGCGGGACAAGAACACTGTTATCTTATTACTGATTTTAACGATTATGAATCCCACAAGGGTAATTTGAAGTATTATTTTGAAAATCATACCGTAGATATTTTAGTGAATAACACCAATGGCCCTCAGGCGGGGGATGTACTGCATAAGGAAGAGGTGGATTATCAACAGGCTTTTGATCTGTTGTTTCAGAATGCTGTATTTGCTAGCCGTTTGGCCTTGCCTCATATGCAATCACAAGGATTTGGACGTATTATCAATGTTTCGTCTATGACGGTGAAAGAACCTCAGGATAGCTTGGTGCTGTCGAATACAATGCGTACAGCTTTGGTTTCGTGGAGTAAAAGCTTATCTAATGCTGTTGCTGCGGATGGGGTTACTGTAAATTCTATTCTGACGGGCTATTTTGATACGGATCGGTTGAATAGCTTGATGGAAAATCAAGCTAAGTCTGTAGGTGTAGATGTGGGAGATATCAGGAAGCAGCGGGTTTCTTCTGTACCAGTGAAAAGGTTGGGAGATCCAAAGGAGTACGGTTATCTGACTGCTTTTTTGGCGTCCGATTATGCATCTTTTTTGACTGGTGCAGCGATTCCTCTCGATGGAGGGATAGCTAAGACTTTGTTTTAAGATTAATAAAAAGGGGCGATAGATATCGCCCCTTTGATTTGTTACTCGTACCCCGGGTTTTGTTGACTTTGGATTACTTTATTTGCGTCCATTTCGCCAAGAGGAATAGGTAATAGTGTTTTGTAGAATGTTCTATCTATTGTTTTCTCTCTGTGAGTATGAGGAATAGAGCCGAGGTCATCGTCAAAAGTAATTGACTTGTTCCAGCGCATCATGTCAAAAAAGCGGTGTCCCTCGGTGAAGAGCTCTTTTGAACGTTCGTTGGCAATCATATCCATTGTGATTGTTGCTTGACTACTTGGCATAAGATTCGGAGATCTTTTTCTTATTGCATTTAGATAAGTGGATGCTTTTACAAGATCAGGGGTACTTGAACGTAAAGCCGCTTCTGCTGCAATAAGGTATACTTCTGATAATCGAATCACTTTAATATTTACAGCAGTAGTGTTGCTTGGCGTTTTCTTATCACCTGCTAGCGTTGTACTACCACTATATTTATAAGATGCACCAAATCTTGTACTGGAAACTTCGTCATAGGACATCACTCCTTTTCTAACATCATTGGCATCTTGATTTAAAAGGTTAATAAAGTCAGTACTTGCAGTAAAGTATCCTGCTGCTATTGTCGTGTTAGGATGGCCTCTGCGACGGTAGTAAGCCCCAAGTGACGTGTTCCCTAGATCACCTTCTTTTGCATAGATGCCCAATTCAAAAATAGATTCCGTACCAAATTCGGTAGTCCATGAATCTACCCATCCGCTATTTTCGTAGAGTTTGTACACATTAGGTGTAATGACTGATTCTGCTGCTGCTAGTGCATTGGTAAAATCCTCCATGTAGAGATAAGCTCTAGCTTGCATAGCCCTGTTAGCATAATAATTTAGAAAGCCATTTGTTTTGCTCTTAGACAGCAGGGATTCTGAATCTTTTAGATCTTTTAGTATCTGCGTATAATTCTCTTCAACTGTGTTTCGACCTAATTGATCTTCCATTTCCAGTCTAGTAAGAGTTATCGGTACGCCAAATGCTGTCTTGTTTTTATTATAAGGTTCACCATATAACCGGACTAGGTCAAAATAGATCATAGCCCTAGCAGTCAAAGCTTGTCCGATTGAGTTGTCAAAGTTTTCCGTAGATCCATTAGTTTTTAGTTTCTCTATTTCACTTAGGAGATCATTAATCTGTGCAATACAGTGATATCCCTGAGACCAAATGCTGGAGTAGTTGTTTGTATTCTTAGAATGGTTGAACACATATAGATAGTCATATCCTCTACCTTGGGAGGTGATGGTGATATCTCCTCCTTTTGTGTCAGCATAAAGAGGGAAGTTACGGCCATAGTAGGACCCACTTGCCATTTTACTCATCAATCCTCGAATGATAACTTGAGCGTCCGCAGCAGTTTTGATCGATTGATTGGCATCTATTGAATTTGTAGGAACTACATCCAGAAAGCCACTACATGAAGCAAAGCTACATACTGCAAATACACAGGATGCTAATATTATATTTTTCATGATTTGTCTAATTAAAGTTAAAAACTAAAGTCAATTCCAAAAGTATACGTTTTAGCGATAGGTGTTTCCCAACCTCTTGTACTATATTGATTTACTTCAGGGTCCGCATTTTTGTATTTGCTGAAAGTTAGAAGATTGCTACCATTGAAGTAGACCCGTGCATTACTGATTTTAACAGAATTTAGTAATGATTTAGGGAGATTATAAGCCAAGGATACGTTTTTCAAACGTAGAAAGGAGGCGTCATAGAGGTGACGGCTACTAACTTGGTTTACGTCTTCCAGATCGCGCCCAGATACCATTGGGAAGTGTGCAGACGTGTTGTCTGGTCTCCAGGTATCTTCTACGAAATATTGAGCATGGATACGTTCCCAGTAATAGCCATCATCAGCGACATCTCTATTGCCTGCATCATAGATTTTTCCGCCAATCTTGTAATTGAAGTTGAGCCCTAAAGCAAAGTTTTTATACTCCACATTGGAGTTGATACCGCCAAATAATTTAGGAATACCACTTCCGATAATAACCTGTTGTGCTTTTGTGTAATCGTTTGTCGCGCCTCTTCCTTCGTATAGAAAATCTCCTTTAGAATCGTCTTTTGAGTTATTGACAAACCATACATTTTTTCCGTTGGAAGGGTCAGTCCCAGCCCATTCTAATCCATAGAAAGACAAAGTCGGCTGTCCTTCTCTATATACCAAGCGTGTGCGTGCATCACCTCCAGTTGGGTCATACCACACAACCTGGGCTCCCTCATTGAGTGAAACTACTTTTGATTTGATGGTTGCTCCGTTTACACTCAATGTCCATTTTACATTTTCATTGTTAACAATATCAGAGCCTAAAGTGAACTCTAGCCCCCTATTATTAATTTGTCCTACGTTCTTGACAGAAGAACTGAAACCCGTAATCATAGATTGTGGGACGTCTTGTATCAAATCTTTTGTATCACGATTATAATATTCTATCGTTCCAAATAGTTTGTTCTGTAGTATTCCAAACTCTAGTGCAATATTAGATGCATAGTTCGTTTCCCAAGTAAGATTAGGGTTGGGAGAGTTTCCAAGACCCCCGCCGGGTCTTGTCATATACTTATTTCCAAAAGTAACTAAAGGTCTCCAAGCATAATTGTCTGTGGGTAGGGTACCATTGACACCGTAGGAACCTCTCAATCTTAAGCTATTTATACTACTGATATCTTTTAAGAAATCTTCTTTTGCTAAATTCCAAGAAGCAGCAACTGACCAAAAGTTGCCCCAACGGACATCTGGGCCTAGTTTTGAAGAACCATCACGTCTATAGGAGGCAGATCCATAGTATTTCTCGTTGTAGTTGTATTCCGCTCTGGATAGTACAGATAGCATGTTGTTACCCCAGCTGTATGCTGTTGCATCCAAGACTCCTGCAGTAGCAACAGTATGTAACTCAGAGTTTGGAAGGTCTGTACCAGAAGAACGCATATATTTAGTTTGGTTTTTTTCCGCTTCAAAACCAACCAAAAGTCCTAAATTGTGTAATCCAAAGGATTTGTTGTAGTTCGCTGTTGTAGAAGATACCAATTTCTCGACATTGGTAGACATCTCTGATACTGATCCAAAGACGGAAGAAGCGGCATAGTGATTTGCACTAAAGTATATATGATCCTTTGCTTCTGCATTATCATAGGAAAATATCGTTTTGATGTTTAATTCAGGCAATAAGAAAACAGTTAATGAAGGAGCCGCTGATATCCGACGGGTATTTGTCGAGTTTTCCCATTCATTGTTGTAGTAATCATGGTTCTGTGCGTAGCTATTATATCGATCTGTCCATGGTTTTCCTGTCTTATAGTCTGTAGGCCAATAGAATGGCCAAAATAGATTTCTTGATTGGAACAGATAACTTGTACTTGTATTTCGAGTATCATTTACCCCTGATTGTTTTGTGTTGGCTATGTTAACGTTGGCGTTAAATTCTGCTATAGAGCCTATTTTCTGTGTAAGATTCACTCGACCATTGATGCGGTCATAGTTGTTGATCACAGCTCTACTTTTGTCAGAAGTATACCCTAAAGAAGAAAAATAGCTTGTCGTTTCAGTACCTCCACTTATGGAAACATCATTCGTGTTGAATTTCCCTGTGCGGAAAAATACCTTATCCCAATCAAAGAATTTTCCATCTCTATTTTCTACACCATCAGTTTTTCCTTTGATAATTACATTCTCAAACATAGAAGTACCATTCGTTGAGAACTCATAGCCATGAATACCAAAACCATAACCCGAGTTAGGTTGCCCATAGGATGTCCCAGGAGTCCAGTTTCTAGAGTTTAAACGCATTAATGTTTGTTCATTCGCTTGTTCTGGAGTTCGACCTGCAGCTATTCTTGAATCATAGAGAATGCTATAAAGCATGTTGATTTGGTCCTGAGGAGATGCTGATTCGTAGTTGTCTGTTGCCCAGGTTGGACTTAGGGCAAGTGAACTTTTAAAATTAATTTTCGGACTTCCTGTCTTACCCCTTTTTGTCGTTATAATGATTACTCCGTTTGCAGCTCTAGAGCCATAAAGCGAAGCTGCTGCCGCATCTTTTAATACAGTGAGGCTTTCGATGTCATTTGGATTAAGAGTGCTCATTATATTATTAGAAGTAGCAATCTGTCCTGACATCTGAGAAATATCTCCTGAAACCACGGGAACTCCATCAATAACATATAAAGGCTCGTTTGAAGCGTTCATGGAACCAATACCTCTTAATCGAATAGAAGAAACTGCTCCTGCTTGTCCTGAATTTGTTGTCACTGTCAAGCCAGCGACTTGCCCTGATAGTGCTTTTTCAAAAGAAGTAACGGGTTGTTTATCGATGTCTTTGGCACTAACTGTAGCTGCTGAACCTGTAAAGGAGCTTCTTTTGGCGGTACCATAGGCTACAACCATTACTTCGTCGATTGCCTGTTCGTCGGATGCCAAGGTTACACTAATTGTCTTACGGCCTTTTACAGGGATCTCTTGAGAGATATAGCCCACTGCTGAAACGACTAAAGTCGAATTTTGGTCTGCATTGAGGGTGAAGAGTCCACTGGAATTTGTGGATGCTGCATTAGATGTACCTTTGATCGCGACTGTGACACCAGATAGGGGTGCTCCATTCTGATCGGTAACCTTCCCAGCAATTGAAACTTGCTGCGCGTTTACAACCTGTAAACCAGCGCTCGCCATCACACATAGTGTGGTGAGTAGATGATTTTTCATGAATAAGGTTTATTTAGTTTATAATTATTAAGTTTATTTGGTACTCCGGTCGGCTTGCGACCGGAGATTTGTTTTTTTGTTGTTTACGTGCTTTTTAAAACACCTATGCCTGGACGATCCGGCAGGATACACAGACCATCGCGTACAGTCATCCCGTCGTAAATATCATTTCCGATGAGCAGTGCTCCATCTAGATCAGCCCAATCTACCAAAGGAGCGAGCTGAGCAGCAGCAGAGATAGCACAGGATGTCTCGGTCATACAACCCAGCATCACTTTCATCTCCAGCGCACGGGCTAGTTCGGCCATCTGCTTGGCTTCACGCATTCCTGTACACTTCATCAGTTTGATATTAATACCTGTATACACGTCTTTTAGTTTTGGAACATCAACCAGACGTTGGCAGCCTTCATCTGCAATAGTAGGAATAGGCGAGTGAGCTGTTAGCCAAGCGTTCTCGTCAATCATCTCTTTTGGCATAGGTTGTTCCAAGAATACGACATTCTGTTCATGCAACCAATGCGCCATCTCCAGTGCTTCTTCCTTGTTTTTCCAACCTTGGTTGACATCCGCACATAGGGGAACATCTGTAACCGATCGGATTGTATCGATAATCATTTTATCGGTATCTAACCCGAGTTTTACTTTTAATATTTTAAACTGTTCTGCCTCTTTGACTTTCTTCCTGATCATCTCTTCGCTATCTATACCTATGGTGTAGGAAGTGGGCGGGATACGATCTGGATTTAATCCCCATATTTTATAGTAGGGTTGCTGCATCATTTTGCCCAGTAAATCATGTAGGGCAATATCAATTGCTGCTTTTGCTGCGGTGTTCTTCTCCTGGAGTAAATCAACGTAGTGTAGTATCTCTTCGGTCTCAAAGGGGGAAGAGAATAGACTTAAGTCGACTTTTCGTAGAAAGCTACATACGCTTTCTTGAGATTCTCCTAAATAGGGAGGCATACTAGCCTCACCGTATCCTATAATACCTTCATATTCGATTTCTGTCAATACGACAGGGGTGGTAGTTCGGCTGAACGATGCAACGGTAAAGACATGACGCATTTCTAGGGTGTAAGGCCTAAAACGTAATGTAAATTTACCCATCTTTTTTATTTCCCAGGAATTGCTGTTCATGTTGTATTTATCGTTTATTTACTGATTCGTATTACAGACTTTTTTATTTTTTGTAGAATGTATTATCTTGAATGGCTTGGATAGCATTGTCGTTTGCACCAATATAGCGTTTCGCCGCTACGACACTTCTAGTCTGGAAGTCATCATAATTGTTGGCATCTTTCAGCATAGAGTTAATACGTACGGTTCCTGCAGAATGGATAAACTCACCATTACCTATATAAAGTGCGACGTGTGTGACTCGCGCATTTGCATTTTTTGCTTTACCGGCAGCAAAGAATAGCAAATCTGCAGGTTTTAAGTTTTTTAATGCCTTGCTTGCATCAAAGTGCCCCTCACTATCCAAAATGTCGACTGCTTCGCCAGCTAGTACTTGTTGAGAAGCGTCACGAGGTATGACGTAACCGTTCATAAAGAATGCGGTCTTGGTAAAACCACTGCAATCTACTCCCTTGACAGAAGTGCCTCCCCAAAGGTAAGGTAGCCCCAGCATACTTTTGGCACTGCTTAGGACGTTGTCGGCAGTAAGATTTCTAGATTTTATCCACTCTTCCATTACAATGGCTTCGTCCTTAGGAATGTATCCAATTCGTCCATCTGGGTAAGCAACTTCATAATATTGTGAAGTCTCTTTTTGTAAAGCTAATATATTGCCGTAGACCAAATCCGATATACGGATACTTTTTACGTCTGGTTTTGAATAGGCTTTACCGAAATCATTGGTATAGACTACTTTTTTCCGGTTTTTCCATCCTAATAGATCTGCCTTCGTCATTGGTACAAGCGAAGAAGTAGGTACCCAAGAAATGTAACCTTCAGGGGTGCGAACTCTGTATTCTCCGTTAGATTTTTGTAATAGGTCTACTTGTGTTCCTAAAAGAGCTTGTGAAGCCATTTCGGAAGCATGTCCCGGTTTTGTACGTAGATTTGCTACGGATAGGTTAATAATCCCTACGGGGGTAGTACCAACGGAAGTGTCGGGATACAGCTTCATGTTAAGCTGTGCGCCACTTTTTTGTAACTTCTCCTCTAAGAAAGAAAGGGCATTGGTTTCTGTTGTTTGTATCGTATAGGTGTTTGTCTGTAAGTCAGCATTCGTGAGTTCGATTAGTTTCGTCCTTTTATCCGGAGCAAATTTTAATTTAGCTTCTTCTATAGCCGCTATTATACTTTTGTATTTTGTAGAATCGACTTGTGCCGAGGTGGTCACCGATGAAAAAATCGCTAATATCGGAAAGTAGAAGTATGTAAGTTTTTTTATCATAATCATAATCTCAATCGTGAGGAGGATCTTATTAAGTAATGTCTAAATTACGATAAAAAGGCAAAGAAGTGCAAATAATAATGAATTAATTAAATGTTTTTGCGTTTTTATGTTGAAAATTTAATGAAAATCGGAAAACTACTGAATAAAGAAAGAGGAGGTACCTTGAGTTCTGTTAAAACAAGAAAGGAGCTAAATGATAGCTCCTTTCTTGTTTTAAAATAATTCGATTTGACCACCGTCATCGGTTTGTATATCATCTGGATTGGTAATTTCCAATGTAATGGAATCCGATTCGGATGTTTCTTTTTCCGGTTCGCTGATAGGAGGTGCAGTTAGGTCAATCTCTTCTTTCAGGCTAGTTACTTTTTGTACGTTATGGAAAGAAAGCCTATTGCCCTGTGCCTTGATTTTCTTGACATCAATTAGTTCATTCAAAGATTGTTCTATGGTTTCCGCTAATTGAGATTTTCCTTTCAGTTGGTCAATTCTAACCACTGGATCTGGATTGTTCGTCAATAGAATCAATTTTGAACCTGGTTCTTCATTGATGAACGAAATTCGTTTACCGATCTGTATATCGTCAAAGACAAAACGTTTGACATAGTATGCATCTGATTTTCCGTCCTGATGTACAGCTGTGTACACATGGTCTGGAAAATGTTTTTCTATACGGATCATTTTTTCATCAAAATGATTGTTAAGGTCGAAGTTTGATAACTCAAAAGAACCGTCCTGGAAGACCTGTAGGATTTTGTCGTCTCCATCAAATTCACCCAAGAATTTACCTCTTTCTTCCGCATTTAGTCGCTTCAATACTTCGTCGTACCATATCTTGCGGCCTGCCAGGGTAGATACGCCAGCGCTTTTGAAGGTGATTTTCTTAACAGGATATTTCGAAACGATATTCCCCATAGATGCTCTACCTTTAATTGCGATTTCTGCAAAATCCTGGTCGAAAGTTAATTTTCGTAGCTTGGTGTGCGGCTTGAGCTGGATGTGTACCACCTCAGCTTCTCCATTCGGGTTGGCTGTAAAATAAAGAATTTTCGATCCCTTTGTACCCTTGCTGATGTCGTAATCTTTGTCCCTAGTAACCGCTGTTACAGCAAAACGCTTAATATAGGTTGTGCCATTAGGTCCGTCTATATATATGGCATTGTAAATGGTGCGATCATCTCCTTTTTTGAATACAGCGACATGGATGATGTCTTTTCCGACAAATACTTTGTCCTGTACTTTAACCACGCTGTATTTGCCGTCTTCGCGGAACACGATGATGTCATCTATATCCGAACAGTCAGATACGAACTCATCCTTTTTCATACCTGTTCCAATGAATCCTTCTTCACGGTTTACGTAGAGTTTGGCATTGGCTAAGGCTACCTGCGAGGCTTCTACTTTGTCAAATACACGGAGTTCGGTTTTTCGTTCACGTCCTTTAGCGTATTTGGTATGTAGTCTTTCAAACCAGCTAATGGTAAATTCGGTAAGCTGACGTAGATTTTTCTTGACCTCTTTGATCTCGTCTTCCAATGCTTTCATTTGCTCATCAGCTTTTTTGACGTCAAAGCGGGTGATACTACTCATTGGTTTATCGATCAGCTTTTTATAGTCTTCTGCTGTGATTTCGCGGTAGAATTGCTCAAAGAAAGGCGTGAAAAGTCTGGTCAATACTTGTACAACAGTGTCAAAATCTCCCGAGTTTTCGTAGTCTGGATGTTTGTACATCCCTTCTTGAATAAAGATCTTGAGTAGGTTGCTGAAGAAAATTTTCTCTTGAAGCTCCCGTAGACGGATTTCCAACTCTTGTTTGAGAAGATCTTTGGTCTGCTCGGTGTTTTTAATCAAGATGTCATTCACACTCATAAAGTGCGGTTTATTATCCTTGATAACACAGGTGTTAGGAGATATTGAGGATTCACAAGATGTAAATGCATAAAGGGCATCTATGGTTACATCGGGCGATATACCTGGAGCAAGGTGGACAATGATCTCCACCTCTTTTGCGGTGTTATCCTCAATCTTCTTAATTTTTATTTTGCCTTTATCGTTGGCAGATACAATACTTTCGATTAGCCCCCCTGTAGTGGTTCCATAAGGTATCTCTGTGATAGCAAGTGTTTTTTTATCCCTTTCTTCAATCTTAGCCCTGACCCTGATTTTTCCACCACGTTGTCCTTCATTATAGTTAGATACGTCTGCGAGTCCTCCTGTTGGGAAGTCAGGGTAAATATCCGGTCTTTCTCCTTTCAATACTTGGATAGATCCTGCAATAAGCTCGATAAAGTTATGGGGCATAATTTTCGTCGCTAGACCTACGGCAATCCCCTCAGCTCCTTGTGCAAGTAATAGTGGGAACTTGACGGGAAGGGTGAGCGGTTCCTTATTACGGCCATCATAGCTCAATTGCCATTCTGTGGTATCCGGGTTGAATACGACTTCGTTTGCAAATTTGGAAAGCCTTGCTTCGATATAACGTGGGGCAGCAGCAGAGTCTCCGGTTACAGGATCGCCCCAGTTTCCCTGACATTCAATCAAAAGGTCTTTTTGACCAATCTGTACCATAGCATCACCAATAGAAGCATCACCATGCGGGTGGTACTTCATGGTATTTCCGACCACATTGGCGGCCTTATTAAAGCGGCCGTCATCCATCTCTTTTAAAGAGTGAAGGATACGACGCTGCACGGGTTTGAAGCCATCATTGATATGAGGCACTGCCCGATCTAATATAACATAGGATGCATAGTCTAAGAACCAGTTCTCATAAAGCCCTGATAAGGGTATAGTATTGCTGGTCTGTTCAGATTCCTGTTGTTGGTTGTTCTCTAAATTATTGTCCTCAGAACCGTTTATTTCATCAATCATTAATGTTACTTTAATTATGCTAAGGGTGATGTAAGGGCTGTTTCTCGCAGGGTAAAATTACAAAATTCTTTGTAATTTTAGGTATCTGAAATTTGTAATTGGGGTTTGGCGGGTTTTATTTCGTTTTAACCTTACGGGTATAAAAGTCAGTATTGGGACATAAATATGACGAACAGGTCTTTTGAATGTTATTTGTGAACATTAATTTTGTGTTAACCTTTTTTGGAGATTATTGTTAGAGCAGAGATTGAATCAATCGATTTATGGCAAAGAAAAATTACGTTTCAAATTCAACGGAATCGACGCGAATGTTTAAGAATGATTTTTTAGAATCATTGACGAAGGTACATTTTACCGTTCCTTTAATTTTTTGGATTCCAGTTATTATTTATTTTATACGCAAGTCCTATGTGATGGGGGAGATGTCGGTGGGTGATATTGTCTTGTATTTTTTACTCGGTTTGGCTTTTTGGACGTTCGCAGAATACATCTTACACCGTTGGGTGTTTCATTTTGAACCTAAGAGTAAATTTGGACAGCGTATACATTTTATATTCCACGGTGTACACCATGATTATCCGAAGGATCGTTTACGTTTGGTGATGCCGCTATCTGCGAGTATCCCTATGGCTACGATTATTTACTTTATTTTTTATATTTTCTTTCCTGAATTTACTTTAGCTTCTTTTTTCGCTGGTTTTTTGTTTGGGTACTTGATTTATGATGAGTGCCATTATGCAATGCATCACGCCAACTTTAAGTCAGGGCTTTTCAAGAAGATTAAAGATCACCATATGCTGCACCATTACTCAGATCCTGAAAAAGGATTTGGCGTTAGCTCAGCAATATGGGATAAGGTCTTTAATTCGGGCTTCCCTAAGAAAGAAAGCAAAAAGAAATAGATAAACTCTGTATTACGATTTATTAGACAAGCTGTCTTGCTGCATCGAAGCATCGTAAGCAGCTTTGTCTTCTTCATCCATTTCCGTATCTAGATCATCTTCCTTATAACGCCCAAGCTTGATCTTGAAGTTGTCGGAAGTACCATTGATTCGCATCGGTATACCTAATATTCCGAGTGGGGGAAGTCCTAATCTAAACCCGATATTCATTCGTCCGTCTAAAGTGACCTGTCCTTCAAAGCGTGGTCTGAAACCAGCCATCTTCATTTTGGTACGCGGGATGGTCATAACATTGTTTTTGATGGAGCTATGTATATTTACTTTTTTGAGATCGGCATCTAGAAAACCCTCTTTGGAAGTTGCTTGACTGATACCGTTGAGCAATTTGAAGTTTTTGAATCGGATCTGGTTCAAGCTTAATATCCCCTGTCCCTGTATCGATGGCATGATCGGGTTCATGTTGGCATCTAGTAATCCTGCAAGTTCGTAATCTAGGGAAATGATACCGTGTGCATCTTTTGCACTAGTAACCATCTGTTGGAACATTGGTATTTCGTGGTAGGCACGTTGTATATCGAAACTATCGGCCTTAACCTTAAAGTCAAATTTGGCTTTATAAGGGTTGATAGGCTGGTAGTTCATTTGCATGTCCGTAGTGAGTCCTGCGAGTTGGAACCCCGTGTTCTCGAGAGCGAGCTTACCGTCTTTCAGTTTTAAGTTTCCTCTGAATTTTTGAATTAAAAGCTGGTCATAGGTTACTTGGTCGGCTACGCCTACCACTTCTATGTCTAGATTTTTAGGTAGTAATATTACACCAGAGCTACCTGTCGATGCAGATGTGCTCGAGGGAGTGCTGAATGCCATGAAGTCATCCAGATTTATTTTACGGCTGTGTATGTCAAAATTACCTTTTAGTACATCCGTGTCTAGGGTCAGGTAATTAATGATATTGTTGATATATCCTTTTACGCTCAATTCGTTGTTTGCGTATTGGGCAACAAATTTGTCAAAATTTAGTTTTTCCTCTTTAAACGAGAATTTTCCACTTTTAATACGCACTGGTTGAGGAAGTAGCTCGGTATCTATTCTGATATTGCCAATATCAATATTTCCATCATTCTTGAGACGGCTGTATCGTCCCTGTAGGGCGTCGCTTTGTAGGCCTGCGAGATCGAGATCTGTACGTATATAGCCATCGATATTTGTGCCTTCTAATGCAAAGATTTTGTAAATAGGACCAAGGTTTAGTTTTCCCTTCGATTTTACGGCATATTTGATGTTGTTAAAGTTTTGGAAATCCGCATTTAGAAAGAAGGGGTCGCCTGCAAGTTTGAAAGAAATTGGCAGTATTTTCACACTTAAATCACGCAAGGAACCTTTTTTACTATTGATATAGGTCTCTACTTGTATCTCCTCCAAAGGAACGGGATAGTCTGTAGTCATGAAATAACCATTTTTCATGCTTATGGTCGCACTGGTTTCAGGGATTATGTTTTTTTTCAGATCCATAAATCCTTTGGAAATGATATTTACAAAGACATTCCCCGCGATTTCCACGTCCTGGATAGGATATATTTTCTTAATATCCGAAAGGTCGATATCCGCCTGTACATTTGCGTCAAGATGGAGTTTTTGAAAATCTTTGATATCTGCGTGTCCTTTTATAAAGTTGTTTAAGGCAACGATATCTATATCTTTTAGTGCAATTTTGGCATTTTTCAATTGATTGTCGGCACCTGATGCTTCAAGTACATATGCTATCTTTTCAATAGCCATTGGGAGGCTAGTCAGCTTGAAGTACCCGTTTTTCAATACATTTTTAATGTTGAATGTGGGAATAGAAGAAATATATACTTCTTTCTTCTTGCGGAGACCGTAGGTCAGGGTGTCTGTAGCATAGGCGCCATCTATTGTTCCATTAAGGTCGAGCTGTCCTGCAAAAGTGAAGTCGGGCCACTGTACGGCTTGATAAAGGCTTCCTAGGTCCAATGAGCTGTTGACTGTCGAGCGGATGTTCATGGGGTCTACACCAGCGATATGTCCTTCGGTTTTGAAGAAGCCATTGGCTATCTTAAATTCAAATTGACGCAGGTCAATAGCTAGTGAGTCCATATTCATTTGCGGTAGGTCTACCCTGAATTTTGCATTCCATTCTGAAATCGGTGTTTTGGCGCCCTTGTATGCGAGATATCCGTCATTGATGATCAAGCCTAAGCTGAGATCTGGCATTTTATGTTCATCGGCTATATAGTCTCCGATTAGATTCATAAATACTTCGGAGGTACCTTTTACCTGTGTATCTTTTAGCCAGTCGGCGTAAGCTTTAGGAACTAGTGACAGCAATTCATTCAGCGTGCTCTCTTGGGACTTTAGCTTGAAATCTAGGTGGTAGCCATTAGGGAGAAAAGCGAAAGAACCTTTGAAGCGTACGGGAAGTTTATTGATGCGGATGTCGTTTTTTTCAAATACAAAAGATAGGTCACCGGTATTTATCTGTGTAATAAGCTGAGCGTCGATACTTTTGTGCTCAATATATTTCTCGTTGTCAAACATGAAGGAAAATGCTTCTATTTTTGCATTAGTCTTCAAGTCAAAAATAGATGAGGTCAAATCTCCTTTTCCTTCGTAATCAATGTTCTTAGCTTCAATAAGCATCGGTAATGACGCATCTGAATAATGAAGGTCTACATTCTTCAGTTTTAATAATTTGAAGGCAATCTGTCCATCGGAGGTGTCTTCTTCTTTGGCTTGCGTAGTTGTGTCTGCGCCTGTATATATGTTGTAGTTTGCAGCCCCTAGTGAGTCTACCAGTACATTGATCCGTCCATCTGTCAAAATCATTTTATCCAAAACGATCTTGTCCTTGAATAGCGATAGTAAATCTATTCCTATACTGATTTCTTTTACTGCCAATAATGTGCTGTCCTGAAAAGGCGCAGATCCTTTCAATTGTACATCGTGTACAGAGGTTGTTAAGGATGGGAAATGGGTAAAGAAACTAACATTAACATCACGGTAATCTAGAGTACCATTGATTGTTTTATTAGCGATTTCTTTGAGGGTATTATTGATTTGATCTTTGAAAAAATACGGCAGGATAAGCATTGCTAATAATATTGCAGCAATTGATCCAGTCAATATATAAGAAATTCTCTTAAGAACGATTATGTAACTCTTCTTCGGCACTTTGATTTTTATTTTAGTGCTGCAAAACTGCTAAAATTTAAGGAGAATAAAGGAGTGGGAAGGATAAATATTTCTGACTTTGAAGAGGTGGAAGAAATTTAAGGAACCATTAAAATATCTTTTGTCCTTGCCAGGACAGGGCCTTCATTTTTTGCTTGATCAAAAAACGAAGCAAAAAAATCAAGACTGTATAGCCTATGTTCATCACAGCACGTAAAGCAATCAAGGCGGTTTCCTAGGTCTCCCGGCTATAGCCTACCCAAGACTGAAAATCCTTACCTATTGCAAGATGTACTGTTGTACTACTATAGCTTTACGGCCTTTGACTCCATACGCTACAAGGTCGATCGTTCTACTTACACTGATTGTTCGCAATTACTTGCATTTTGGAAAATGTCACCTTGGCGGGTTGCCAATTGTAGTAATGGTGACCCGTTGTGGCAAGCCGGCACAGTGACGCGCTTTTACCTCATTTTGGCAAGACAAAACGAGGAGCCAGTCGCGGCTTGAGCGACAAAAAGATATCGATAATAAACCTTCGTTTAAAATTACACAACGATCTAATCAAACACATATCGTCCATTCTGTACGGAATAGTGTAGTGCCTTTGAGTTTTTCTGAAATAGTGCGTATCCTTCTTGTAGGTTTTTCCAAAAAGCTAAAGTAGTTTCGTCTGTTTCGGATTTGAAATTTTCGATATTCTCGTTTGTCATTTCAAATGGGAAAATGTAAACTGGGATTTGCTGTTGACCGGATTCTTGTGCCAATAAGGCGTAAAGATATATTTCTTTAATAAGCTCATCTGTCATAGGCAGACATCCGACCGTTTCACATTTTCCATGTATGAATATATCCGATCCGGTGTACCCAAGGCTTTTGTCCAGTTCATTGGGGTAATTGAGACCCAAAGAGAGGTAGTATAAGCTTTGGGGATTAAAACGGTCTATATAGTAGAATCCCTCGGGGACTTGTTTGTCGCCTTCTGCTTTTTTGGGGCCTAATACGCCAGAACGCTTACATATTGCATAGGTCTGGAGCAGTGCATAGTAGTCGTCTGTTTGTGCTTTGGCATATAGCTCTAGTTTATCCGTGTTTTTATAGGCTACGAATAAGATATTCAAGTTATCTGGAGATAGATTTTTAGATGCCAACTTGGATTTTATCATGCTTTCCTTCTCCGCTTTCGCTACAGTTACTCGATCCTCTTGCGGTTGTTGTTTCTTTGGTTGGTTCTGGCAAGAAATTGTTATTAATAGAGTCATTAAGGCTAGAATAATCTTATACATAGATGCTTTACTTTTGGTATTTTAGGTATGTGCTATTTCTTTGCGGATACGGCTTAGTGATGTATCGGTTATGCCAAGATAGGTAGCGATGTATTTGAGAGGGGCCTGTTGTATGATCTGAGGTCTTTCCTGCATCAGTTGAAGATAGCGTTTGGTAGCTGGTTCTGTAATCATCTCTGTGGCTCTTTTTTTGCTCAAATATAATTCGAATGCCATCCAGGCGCGACCCCATTCCCGCATTGCAGGAATTTGGTGGAAAAGCTCTTGAAAGTCATCAAACTTGACTTTCCATAGGGTGCAGTCGGTAAGGCATTGTATATATTCCTGTGTAGGTACGCGCTGAAAAATCGAGGCTACCTCGATAGCGATTTCTTTGTCTCCCTTGAAATCGATGGTAATTTCGTTGCCTTCGTAATCATATAGGTAAGATCGAGTGAGGCCACTTTCTATAATATAATACTCATTTGCAACTTGTCCTTTTTGTAACAACAATTCTCCTTTCGGACACTGTATTTTCTCATGTACATCACTGATGAGCGTAAAGTCCTTTGTTTCAAACAAGGGGTGTTGATATACATATTTTAATGTTTCCATTCCGCAGCTTAATTTGACCTAAGGTAAGGAAATGCATTAAAAAAAAATAATTCTATTAAAAGGGATCGTCAACTTCAAAAACAATATTTTGCTTTGTGTTGGGATGTATGAATTGAATATATCCGGCGTGCAGATGGAGGCGATTGGCCCTTTTGCCGTAGAGGTCATCTCCCCATATCGGTGCATTAAGTCCTTGCTGATGGGCCGAATGCACACGGAGTTGATGCGTGCGTCCGGTAAGCGGGAAGTAATGGATCCGTGTTTTATCACCTTCAATAGCGACAACTTTATATTGGGTACGTGCATTTTTTCCATACTCATAACACAGCATCTGACGAGGTCGATCTTCGAGGTCAACACGTAGAGGGAAATCTATAATACCTTCTTGACTGTTTACGATACCATCTAACAAGGCTGTATATCTTTTTTGTACAGTGTGTTTAATAAACTGATCTTGGATAAACTGATGGGCTTCTTTGGTCTTGGCAAGAATCAAAATGCCGGAAGTCGACATGTCTAGCCTGTGGATGATCAGAGGTCCCGTTATTTCTGGATTACGGTCGAGTATGCGTGTCTGTACTGAATCCTGAACGTGTATTCCCGGCACAGAAAGGAATTCTTCGGGTTTGTTCACAACAATAATACATTCGTCTTCAAATAATATAGGTAGTTCTTTGTCGTTGGCCGGGTTCTCTAACAATGGATTAGGATCTACTGCGAGTCCTTGTAACATATGAGTCAGTATTGGTTCGCATTTTCCTTTACATGCGGGATAGAAATACTTATGTTTTCGGATTTCGGACGATGGTGATGCTCCCCACCAGAATTCGGCCATACAGATTGGCTTTAGTTCATTTTGATAGGCATATTGCAATAACTTTGGGGCTGCACATTCTCCTGCTCCTGCGGGAGGGAGGATCTGTAAAGCTTCTTCAAAGATGGGCAATAGCGATTTTGTATGTCCATGTGCATCTAAAAAGACGTATTGGTCAAAAATCTGTTGTTGAAGCCCTGCTGAAAGCTGTTTTCGTAGGTCCTTTTTTTCCGTAATCTGAAGACGGTGGCTTTGGAGTTCCTGTTCTACCAGACCTATATTTTCTTTCGTATTTTGTTTTAGGACATCGTACTCATGTTGGTCTCTGTAACTCTGTTTGATGAGGTCCTGTTCTAAAGTGAGGTATTCTTCTTCAGATAAAAGTGGTTTTTGCCTTTCTCGGCTCTCTTTGCGTTGATTTTTGTTTTGCTTGTGCAAGCGACGCATATTGCTGAGCGATTCCGCTGCTTCACGTTGGATATTATTCAGCCTTTCTTCTAATAAAGGAATGTCTGTTTGTGCCTCTAGGGCTTCAATCTCACGGTTGAGTTGATTGATTGTTGCTTCTTGCTGTAAAAAGAAGCTCCCTGGGGCGAGCATATCAAATAGGGGCGGTACTAGGCGCCTGTGTATATTGGTCCCAGCGAGTTTGCCAGAACATGCAGCTAGATATCCTAATATGCCCTGTTTATTTTCAACCACTAGTACGCCAAACATTTTTCCGATAGGACTTCCTTCTTGTTCTTCAGAAAGACCAAAGTTGTGCTGGAAGTCTTGCTGTTCGAGTAGATACTGCTGGAGTTCTTGAGCGGCGTGTAGACTGAGGGGATGTGGATCATAACAAAAAGGAAAAGTGAATCTGTCTGGTTTTTCCAATTTACTGATGTCTTGTTTGAAGCGGTGGAAAAATGGAATGGACTCGTTCATTTTGCTATTCTGATATTATAGAGTGCAAAAGTAGGAAGAAGTGGTGGGGTTATCAATTAACTGACTTAAATATTACATAGCTGAAGCCTGAATCCGGCTAAAAAAGGGTAGCTTGTAGTACTTCAAAAACGATAGACTTATGATGGATAAACGACGGTTGGGAAGCTCTTCCCTAGATATAGTTCCTTTAATTTTCGGTGGGAACGTATTTGGCTGGACATTAGATCAACACGCTTCTTTTGGTATTTTAGATGCTTTTATAGATTTAGGTTTTAATGCAATTGATACGGCTAATAATTATTCGCACTGGGTGCCAGGGAATAAGGGGGGAGAGTCGGAAACAATTATTGGTAACTGGCTACAGGAACGCGGATTGAGAGATCGAGTGGTGTTGATGACCAAAGTAGGTGGGAGATTTGGGTACGATAGTAAGCCAAATGTAAAAGGTACTTATATAAAAGAGGAGGTAGAAAATTCATTGAGGCGTTTACGCACGGATTATATCGATCTTTATCAGACGCACTATGATGATGAAGTGACTACTGTAGAGGAGACATTACGGGCCTATGAGGATTTGATACAAGAGGGGAAAATCCGTTTTATCGGAGCTTCTAATATATCGCCCGAGCGGCTTGTAGAAAGCTTGGATACTTCGGCCGAAAAGGGACTTCCTTCCTATGTATCGCTTCAGCCGGAATATAATCTCTATGACCGGGCTAAATTTGAGAATTTATACGAAAAGATAAGTTTTGAAAAACAAATTGCGGTTATCCCGTATTATTCATTAGCAAGTGGGTTCCTAACTGGTAAATACAGTACGGAGGCTGATTTTGGTCAGTCCGCAAGAGGGGCGGGTATCCAAGAGAAATATTGGAATGATCGTGGGCGACGCATTGTAGCTGCGCTGAACGAAGTGTCCCATGCGTATTCGGTATCAGCTTCGGCTGTCGCTTTAGCTTGGTTGCTGGCACAAAGAACGGTTACTGCACCGATAGCCAGTGCTACAAAGAATCAGCACATGAATGCTTTTGTAGAAGCAGTCAATCTACGGTTGGATGCAGCTAGCTTGGCTAAGTTAGAGCTGGCCAGTAGCTAGGAGGTATAAAGTGAGCCGGCGTTAATCATTAACAATCGAACATTAACAATTAAATACAATTATATGAAATATCCACGATTACAAAACATAAACACAATGAAGATAATCTGGATATTCCATATGACAACTAAAAATCAAATTATATACATATGAAAGCAAATATTGGAATTAAAGAAAAAGATACGGCAGCTGTTGCTGCGTTATTGAACAAATTATTGGCTGACGAAAATGTGTTGTACATCAAAGTGCGTAATGCACATTGGAATATTGAAGGAGCAGATTTTCACGCGCAGCATGTGTTTTTAGAGGGAATATATGATGAGCTGGAAGAGCTGATTGATGAGGTAGCAGAGCGTGTACGTGCTATCGGACACTATGCTGTAGGTACGATGAAACAATTCTTAGAGCTTACACAGCTTACGGAAATGAAATATGGTAAGAATGATAGCCAAGGCTATATCAAAGAATTGTTAGGGGATTTTGAAAGTCTCATTATTACTCTTCGAGAATATATAGAGATTGCAGATAAACATGGAGATGCCGGAACAGAAGATTTCTTGGTGGATATACTTGCAAAACATGAAAAGACAGCGTGGATGCTTAGAGCGCATGTAAAATAGCTGAAAAACAAAAGGCTTTCGTTTTCGAAAGCCTTTTGTTTTAAAAGTGAATTGAAAATCCTAACCCTGCGGAGAACAAATTGCGGCTATTGTCATTTACACCCAAATTGTATTTGATTGCAGGCTCAAGTGCCATATTATCCTTTATGAACCAAGCGTATCCCGCTTGTCCGCCAATGAAGTTTGTTTTTATATCCCCTAGCTTCGCGCCATTGAAATCGACCTGTACAGGGATACAGTTAATGATGTAATATTTGGCGCCAATTTGGTAGGTTAATGCATCTCTATCGATGATAGCTGAGGTACCGCCTCCAAAATCGAGTTCCAGCTCCGTTTTTGAGTATCCAATGCCAGCCTTAACAGCAAGTTTGTTCATAACAAAGTATCCAGCAGATGCACCAACTTGCCAAGCTTTAGAACCATCGGTTTTCGAGTAGCTAAATCCGCTGTTTCCTGTGCCAAAAGGGGTGAAGTTGGTTTCAACCATTATTTTTCCTTTTTGGATGGCAGGATGTGTTTCCTGTGCCTGTGTAGCTCCAAAGCCTAATGCCAAGGCTAAGCTTAAGTAGATCTTTTTCATAAAAAGCTTGGTTTTTTATATTGTTTATCAATAATTTGATTGCAAATGTAGTCAATAAATAGTTGGATTAGATATTTCTGGGCATTGCTTTGCTTTTGTAATGAATTAGGGCACATTCCGCTTTGCTTGTATGTTTTAACTTTTTGTATTACCTATTGCGCGAATGCAAAGCATTTTGCATAAGTTTGTACTTTGTTAACATCATTAACATCTAAGTATTAAATATGATTATTCAACCACGTGTAAGAGGTTTTATCTGTTTGACTTCACACCCTGAAGGGACAGCACAGAATGTGAAAAACCAAATTGAATATGTAAAGTCAAAAGGTAAGATTGATAACGGTCCTAAAAAAGTATTGGTAATTGGAGCATCTACAGGCTTTGGCTTGGCTTCACGTATTACTGCAGCTTTTGGTTCGGATGCTGCTACTGTCGGTGTCTTTTTTGAAAAGCCAGCTGCCGAGGGCAAACCAGGAACTGCTGGATGGTATAATACCGCTGCATTTGAAAAAGAAGCGCAGGCTGCAGGTTTGTACGCTAAAAGTATCAATGGTGATGCATTTTCTGACGATATTAAAAAACAGACTATCGAGTTGATCAAGAAAGATCTAGGTCAAGTGGACTTAGTAGTTTATTCGTTGGCATCTCCAAGACGTACGCATCCTAAGACAGGTGTGGCTCACGCTTCTGTTTTAAAACCTATTGCAAATCCATTTACGAATAAAACAGTAGACTTCCATGCAGGAGTTGTTTCTGATATTTCTATCCAACCGGTAGAAAACGAGGAGGATATCGCTAATACTATCGCGGTAATGGGAGGAGAGGATTGGAAATTCTGGATGGAAGATTTAAAAGCTGCTGGTGTATTGGCAGACGGTGTAAAAACTGTTGCTTACTCGTATATTGGCCCTGAGCTTACTTACCCTATTTATAGAAATGGTACTATCGGTAAGGCAAAAGATGATTTGGAAGGTACAGTACCTGTAATCAACGATTTGTTGAAAGACCTTAACGGTATTTCTTATGTGTCGGTCAATAAAGCTTTGGTGACACAGTCTAGTTCCGCGATTCCTGTAGTTCCTTTGTATATTTCGTTACTTTATAAAGTAATGAAGGCTAAAGGTATTCACGAAGGTACAATTGAGCAGATGCAACGCTTGTTTGCAGAACGTCTTTACAGTACAGATGGAAAGCTAGAGTTGGATGAAAAAGGACGTATCCGTGTCGATGACTGGGAAATGCGTGCTGATGTACAAGCAGAAGTTGCTAAACTTTGGGGTGAGGCTACGACTGAAAACTTAGAAGAGATCTCGGATATTAAAGGTTACCGCGACGAGTTCTTTAACCTTTTTGGTTTCAACTTCCCTGAAGTGAACTATGAAGCTGATACGAATGAGGTTGTTGCTGTTCCGAGTATAGAAGGCTAGTTTGTCGTTTCGTATGATATTAAAAAGCCATCCTGAAGTCAATTCGGGATGGCTTTTTAATTATCTTTATATTTTTGCTTTTCGATCTGCAAAAAATCTGGATATCTCTTCCAGTGTGAATGCATTGAGACATTTTTCTTTTGTCAATCCGCCTTTACGCGCTATATGGATTCCATAGTGCATATCCAGGAGGCCTTCTGTGCGGTGTGCATCTGGATTTATTGACAGTAGTACGCCTTTTTCCAAAGCGTAGCGGTGCCAACGCCAGTCCAGATCGAGACGCAGCGGGTTGGCATTGATTTCGATTACAACACCGTTTGCAGCACAGGCATCTATTACCTTTTTGAAGTCTAAAGGATATCCAGCCCTAGATAACAGTAGGCGACCGGTGGGGTGCCCCAAGATGGTTGTATACGGATTTTCAATAGCTTTGATTAATCGAGCAGTAGCCTTTTCTTCATCCATCTTTAGGTTACTGTGTACTGAAGCGACTACGAAATCAAACTGCGCTAATATGTCGTCCGAATAGTCCAAAGAGCCATCGGATAGAATATCACTTTCTATCCCTTTAAAAATCTTAAATGGAGCTAGTTCCTGGTTTAGTTTTTCTACTTCTGCCCACTGTTGCTGTAGGCGTTCTTCCGTCAGACCATTGGCGTATACAGCGGTCTTGGAGTGATCACAGATGCCGAAATAGGAGAGGCCTAAAGCGTCTTTACAGTAGAGTGCCATTTCTTTTAAGCTATGTACACCATCCGAGTAGGTGGAGTGATTGTGCACAGTACCTTGTAAGTCTTCAAACTCGATTAGCTTTGGTAGGTTATGTGCTTTTGCTAAGCTGACTTCGTCTAGTCCTTCACGTAATTCGGGAGTGATGTAATCGAGCCCTAGGCTTTGATATATTTCTAGTTCTGTAGGTGCTGATGGAATTGTTGGGCTTGATGATTTTAGGAGCTCGAGGTGTGCTTCTGAGCCAGTACGTATCAGCCAATTCTGAGCAAAATTTTCCTTGCTTGTGGTGTAAACGACAAATGGGCAACTGTTTTCATCTTTGAACGATATGCTGTCCTCTTGGTCTTCGATCTTTAGCTCGTTATTTAGTGCTATGATGGCAGCATTGAGGTCATTCCGTTGTGCGTCAGTAATTAGTTCCACTTGTTCTAATACCTCACATTTTCTACGAAAATCTCCAGTAAATTCCACCTGATTGTCGGGAAGAGCAGCTCGTAATTGGGTCAAGACGGTATTTGCTGAGTTTTCAACTCGTGCATATAAGAACCATCCTTGATTAGCAAGCGAGAATTCGATTGCTTTTTTGATGTCTTCTTGAGTTTTTAATCCAAAACCTTTGGCTTCTATAAGTCGGTTTTCATTACAGGCATAATAGAGTTCTCCTACGGTTTCGATATCTAGGTCGTTCCAGATAATCTGTACTTTTTTTGGCCCCAGTCCTTTTATTTTTAACATGTCTAGGATGCCTTCCGGTGTCTTTGCCAATAGCTCGTCGAGTTCAGGGAAGGTTCCTGTAGTGATTATCTGTATTACTTTTTCAGCAGTGCTTTTCCCGATTCCTGGCTGCTCACTGAGCTTTTCTAGACTCGCTTCTGCAGCTTGAAAAGGGAGCTTGTCTATTTTGAACGAAGCACTGGCTATAGCTTTGCTGCGGAAAGGGTTTTCGTTGTGTAATTCCATTAACTGTCCACAAAGCTTGAAGGTGCGTGCTATCGTTTTATTATCCATGTCTATATAAATTTTGAAGGTTGTCCAAAGTTAATAAAATCTTCAGCAGATTCCAGTCCTCGTGTGGGATTTGAGCATAGGAGACCTAGGAACTGCGCTTGCACCATGGCGTCACTGGAGCAACAAATAAGATACAGCTTTGATTTTTGTCAAACTTTTGATTAAGCAAAATTGCAAAGCAATCTCCGAAGGAAACTTTGTTGCCCAGCGCCGGCAAAGAGGCGCAAAAAACTTCCTTATCCTATATCTTACAAAAAATGGGCTATCTTTGAAATAGCCCATTTTCTTGTCTTATTTTACTTTTTCCTCTTTTTCTTCGTTACTGACCGGTAGTGGTCTGTTGTAACGATTTACGATCAATCGGATTCCTGAGTTTTTGGTTAAGAATTTGATTGACCAGTTGACAAAGGTTACTACTTTGTTACGGAAACCGAAAATCGATACTAAGTGTACGAACATCCATGTTAACCAAGCGATAAAACCTTTCATGTGAAGTTTCCCCATATCAACAACTGCTCTGTTGCGACCTACGGTAGCCATTGAACCTTTGTCGAAGTATTTGAAATTCTCTTCGTTTGGTTTTCCGGAAAGGATATTCATAATATGCTGTGCCACATATTTACCTTGTTGCTGAGCGGCAGGCGCTACTCCAGGAAGACCTCGTGGAGTTTCTTCTGTGATCATAGCTGAAACGTCACCAATAGCGTAGATGCCGTCGAATCCTTCTACCTGACATTGGCCATTGGTGCGGATGCGGTTACCTCTTTCTATGTAATCTGCATGGATACCCTCAGGGAATTGCCCTTTCACACCAGCACCCCAGATTACTGTTTTAGTAGGAATACTTTCACCGTTGTTGAATGTGATGGTATTGCCATCGTAGCCGGTTACTTGCGTATTGAGCATGACCTTAACGCCAAGTTCTTTCAGGTAACGCTCTGCATCACGTGATGATTTTTCAGAAAGTGCACCTAAAATTTTGCCTGTTCCTTCTACCAAATATACTTTCATTTCGTTTTCTGAAAGCTCAGGGTAATCTTTTTTCAACATGTGAAGCTGGATTTCGGCGATAGCGCCAGAAAGCTCAACCCCTGTTGGTCCACCACCCACTACAACGAAGTTAAGGTAGCGCTCGCGATCGGAAATGTTTTTACGAAGAACAGCCTCTTCTAGATTTTGTAAGACATAGCTACGGATATTCAATGCCTCTTTGATGCTTTTCATCGGAAGTGAATATTTTTCAACTTCAGCATTGCCAAAGAAATTGGATGTCGCTCCTGTAGCGATGACTAGATAATCATAGTCGTATGTGCCTACTGAAGTGTGGACTTCTTTCTTTTCGTTATCGATGCGTAGTACTTCAGCCATCCGAAAGCGGAAATTTTGCTGTGACTTAAACATTTTACGAATAGGGAAGGAGATTGCATCTTCAGCCAATGTACCGGTCGCCACCTGATACATCAAGGGCTGGAAAGTATGGAAATTGTTTCGATCGATCAATACGACTTCTACCTCTTTGTCCTTAAGCTTGCGCGCAACTTCCACACCTCCAAAGCCTCCACCAATAATGATTACTCGAGGGAAAGAACGTTCTGTACGATTCAACAACATATATCGTTAGTTTTATTGTTTTAAATTTTAATGCAAATATCTTAAAAAAATATAATATTTCAATAGTAAAATTTTATTGATATCGTCTTATTTTTGCGATTAAAACACTGTTGTCTACTATGTGAAGGCCTTTCTAGTTGTTTAAACAATGTTAGCTTAGTGTTTTTTTTACACTATTTATTGTAAAGCTCCTTTTAACTTGATCGATAGTCCGTTGTTGTTGTCTGTCAAATGAATTTGACAGGCTAATCTACTGTTATCATCTGCATCAGGTAGGGTGTCCAGCATGTCAAGTTCCTGATCTTCAGGTTCAGGTAAGTTGTCTCCGCCCGATTTGATTTCTACATGGCATGTTGCGCATAGTGCCATTCCTCCACACGTAGCTAAGACTTCGTATTCAGATGCTTTTAGGATTTCCATCAGATTTAAGTTGACATCTGTGGGGACTTCAACGGTCGCTGTGCTACCATCTCTGTCTTCTATTTCTATTTCAATGATATGGTTGTTCATTTTTTATGTTATATTGTTATCAAGTTATCTTGTTAACATGTTATCTAGTTTCTAGCCAATTTGATTAAATCTTGATAACCTGTTCACTTGATATCTTGTTCACCTTTTTCTAAAATGCATGCACTCCGTTTACGGTCGTATATTTAAAGCTCAATTTTTGATCAGGGTATACGTATTTAAAGGCCGATTGTACCATTAATGTCGCCTCATGATAGCCACATAGTATCAGTTTTAATTTGCCTGGGTAAGTATTGATGTCACCGATTGCGTAGATACGCTCGACATTGGTCGAGTAGTCAAATGTATTTACTTCAATGGCATTTTTGTCGATGTTCAGTCCCCAGTCTGCTATTGGACCTAATTTTGGTGTCAGTCCATATAGCGGGATCAGATAATCGGCATCCAGTAAATATTCCTCTTTACTTTTGTTGGCGACCTTTACTTGTGATAGGGAACCATTGCCGTGTACGCTGAGTAGGTTGTGCGAAAGTAAGAGATCTATTTTTCCTTTCTGTGCCAGGTCGTATACTTTGTCTGCCGAATCTGGTGCTCCGCGGAAGCTGTCACTACGGTGAACTAAAGTTACCTTTTTTGCGATATCGCTTAAGAATATGGTCCAATCGAGGGCCGAGTCGCCACCGCCAGCGATAACGAGTGTCTTGTCACGATAGGTTTCTGGATTTTTGACCATGTAGTCAATTCCCTTCCGTTCGAATGTATCAACGCCTTCCAATTCGGGTTTCCTGGGTTCAAAACAACCTAAACCGCCAGCTATTGCTATGGCTTGACAATGTACCTGCGTATTATCAGACGTGATGACTATATAAGATCCGTCCTCTTGTTTTTCGACTTTCTCTACGCGCTCGCCTAATGTAAATGTAGGTGCGAACGGCTTTATCTGTTCCATCTGATTGTCTATCAGCTCTTGGGCTTTTACTATTGGGTATCCAGGTATATCGTAGATGGGTTTGTGGGGATATATCTCGGAGAGCTGTCCACCGACCTGTGGTAGTACGTCGATCAAGTGACAGCGCATTTTTAACAAACCGGCTTCAAATACTGCGAATAGTCCAACAGGACCAGCACCTATAATGCAAATATCTGTTTGTATCATGATACTATTTTTGGGTTAAGTTATCGTATATGGTGTTTAATATCCTAGTGAAATGGGCAAAGTCTTCTTCGTTTAGATTTTTCCATGCCTGCATACGGAAATCGGCAACTTTGGGAGCGATTTCCTGTATTTTGTCTTCTCCTTTTTTTGTGATGTGTAGGCGTAAAGACCTGCGATCGGAGGGGTGACTGATCCGTTCAGCAAATTCTTTTTTTATCAATAGATCAATGATTCTTGTTAAGGTAGGCTGATCTTTGCCACATAGTTCGGCCATTTCCTTGTTGCTTAGGGATGGGTTTTCGTATATCGTACGGAGAACTATCCACTGATCTACGGTAAGGTCAAACTGTTGTTCGGCAAAAGCGGTCTGCGCGTACTGTTTCACCTTTCTCGCGGTTCGGTCGAGAATAAAAGAGTATTGATTGTAACTTTCGTTTAGCATAACAATAATTAGTGTGACAAATATAATTATTGCTTTTCATAATTTAAAGAAAGTTGGTCATATGTAAGTAATAGTGGATTTATATATTAGAGATTATAAGCTGCGATGATACCAACAGGGTTTAAGTCTTCTGAATTTAATAAGAACGTGTAGCTTCCGTTTTTGGTGATGTAAAGAATCGAAAGGGAGACTACTATACTGTCGTGATGCTTGTCCTGTCGCTCGAAGATGAGTGTCTGGGGATCTGTTCCTTCCCCGTTTTGACTGTATATTGGAAATTCCATTTCGTGGCTACCTATTGTTTGAAAGTTCTTGAATCTAAAATTAAAACCAGCTACTTCGATTTTTAAGATAACGTGGCTACAGTTTTTGGGGATAAAAAAATTGCGTTGCGCGTTAATAGAAGGAAGGGCTATAGAGGTTGTGCCATTGGTCTCGAAAGATACCTTTGGATCAAAATATAGATAGTCATAGAGGTGAGACTTTTCATTGAACTGAAAGTCTACTAGCCTTTGGATGTTTCCTCTTTGCACATGAAGCATTCCTTGGAGTTGTTTTCCATTTCCTCGCAGTACACGTTGCATTTGCTGCTGTAGTCTATTATGCATCCCACTATCATGTATATCCATATGAAGGGGTCTGAAAGCTCTACGGATTAATGCGCCCGCAGAACTAGCGGTTCCAAAGTCGCGGGATGCGGCTTCAGTCCATCTCGTTTGTTGTATTTTGTCGGACGGTTTGGTCTGTACGACATTTTTGTTTCCCACTTTGCGATTGACCAGATTCCCGATCTGACCTCTCAGATATCCATTTTCGATTATTGCCATAAGCTAAATATAAGCATTTAAATATCTGAAAAACAATATTTTGTATTTTTTAATGAATTAAAAAAGTCGAAATACTGGGCATTATGAATTTTGAAATCGGTGGTACTTTACGATTATGAAATTGGTAATTGGATGTGGTGTTAAACTAGTGTAGATATACTAGAGATCTAGTGGAGAACCTATTAAGAAGGTAGCTGTGTACGGGGTGACTATTACATTATAGCAAATTGCTACCGACCTAGACACGCTATCAACTCGGAGAGAACACGGACTCAACACGCAGAGAACCGCTTTTGGAGGTGAATATGCTGTGCCTTATCCGTGAAGGGGTATAGGATAAAACTACCCTGTTTAATATACGATGTTTTGTTGAATAGGGTGGTGGATATTGGATTTCGTTTAGCTTTTTATATTTCCTCTCTTGGCATCAGCTAATTCTTTTTCTAACCGTATGATTTTTTCGGATTGAAGTTCTTTTGTCTCTTCTAGTAGTGCTAACTGCTTTTGTAATAAGCCCATCATTGTATTTGGCTCCGGTTGATGAGAGGTTGTGTTTTCTTCCGCCACGTCTGGATGATGTGGTTTCAGCATATTACCTTTTCCTGTTACTAACCATTCTGCACTTAACTCTGGATAGTTTTCTAATATTTTGGATAAATTTATGTCTGATATTCCAGATTTCTGATGTGAACGGTCTACAAAACCTTTTGCTAAGCCAGTTTTTGATAAAAAATCTTTTGGCCTAATGTTTTGGTTTTCAATAAAATCTATAATTCTTTTTCTGGCTGTATCCAAAATATTTGATATTTATTTGTTTTTATCTAAAATATTGGTCTATCTTTGTTTTGTTGATAAAGACAGTTTAACACTAAACAAAACTAACAAAAAACGCGAGAACAACTATAGGTGTGTTGTCAATGTTTTGTACGCTAAAAAAGATGTTTTGTCCCTGTTTAAATCAACAAAAGATATCCAGTTATGAACTATCCCGGCAATAGGTGTGTGGGAGTAGGTGATAATACTAAAATAAACTAATTGATTATGGAACTAAACAAAGAATTATTGATTGAACGATTGTCTACTAAATTGGAGCTAAGAGGTGCTTTTTTGTATGACTACGGTATTGGAGAGGATGCCAAGGAACATTTGATGGCGAATTTGAAACTCCTGAATACCATGTCATAAAGTCGGTAGCTGGGTCAGCAACCAATTAAAAACTAATACTAAGTCATATGAAAGAGACCGTAGAAACGGACGCTGTAGTGGTGTCCAAGGCCACTGCTTTGCCTAAGCGTAAGGCTTCCGAACCTTTTCTGATTCCTTGGGAGAATGGAGAGCCTTTTAAGTTATCAAAGGAATATTTGTTGACCTTTTATAAGGGGAGTAAGAAAATACCGGACTTATCTTGTTATGGTTCATTTAACGATTTTTATTCTTTGGAGGAATATAGTTTTTCCTTTAAAAAAGGAGATAAAGAGAACTTTACGCTTTATTTTCAGGTCAATAAGAAACAGTTGTCTATAAGTTGTAACTGTGGGTATTCTGTGGTTGGCTTATGCCATCACGCTGCTGCAATCATCTATAATAGATTTGCTTGGCGTTCTTCCTATTACTTCAAGGGATTGTATAGTGAACCCTTATTGACTCTATCGCCGAAGTTTCTAGCGATGTTGAATATTAAGATAGATGCTGACTGGGGGAATGTTGCACTGAAACTACAAAATAGCTCTACCTATGGTAAGGTGTATAACCTGAATATCTCAGAGCAATACGATGCTAACGCTTGGGCTTATAGTCCTGTATCGCTGAGAGGGTTCAAACTCCGACCAGAGGAAGAGACCAAGGTGAAATTTGTTGTGGTGACGAACGGATTACATGAAGGGTTGCCTTATATATTGCCTTTTATAGAAAAGGACAATGAGGGGCGCATTTGGAGTAGGAGTTACCTTTTCCACGAGAATGTTAGCCTAAAGTTGGCAGCGTCTGACTTGTTTAAAGAAAGGGCATGTAAGCGGATCCTGGGGATTGTGGAAGAGAGAGACGGTTTCGCGCAAGCATATGAAATTTTTGCTGCAGATGAGAAGAGTCAACGGGGGCAAAATTCTTTGCGAATTATCGAGGAATGGCGTAGCTTGATTGGATCCTTAGTAGAAGGAGAGCGATTAATTTTCTCAAGTTTTTATGGTTATCCGTCTTCACCTTCTCGTCTTAAGATTAAAAATATGTTGAAGAGAGCAGCCTATTCGGTTGCTATAGCAGATGCTACTGTGAAGATTCAGGTCGAACTAGAAGACCATCCTTCTTACCTGCGGTTGAAATTTAGTGTATGGTATAAGGGGGCCAGAATTGAGTATCCACAATTTTTGTCGGATACCTATTGTTTCTTTTTGGTCGTTAGTGAGGGGTGTGTAGTATTTATTGATGATTTGGATTTGGAAGGTCTGTTAAGGGAGGTTCGGCAGTCTGATTATATCTTGACGGTCTTGGATCGCGACCAAAAGCCGTTTTTGGATAACGAGCTGATTCCTATAGCAAATCGCTATGCGCTGCAGGTGGATGTGAAAGGTAAAAAAGGAAATACCGTCGAGCAGGTGAAAAAGCCAAAGCGGGTTGTGGATGTACGTATGACCGATAGCCATTTGATTGTTGGGATGTCGGTGGAATATGAAGGTTTTGGATCTTATCCCTTGGCACCGCAAGCTACTATGTTGATTCAGATGGAAGAGGGGGGAAAGAGATATCGGTATGCTCATCGTCACCTGACGCTGGAACAGGAATTTTATGATTTCATAAAAAAACAGCATAGTACCTGGCCGATGCAATTGCATGAGCGTTTCTTTTCCGTTGACCGATGGCGTGTAAATTATTCGCAATGGCTAGCGCAGTTTGTTGATCGTTGCAAAGCCGAAGGGATACAGGTTAACCTCGATAAAATTCCTGTAGGAACCTCGTATTACCCGTATCGGTTGCAATGGCAAGTGTCTGATGTGCAGTATGCTGATAACCGCTGTTCGATACGGTTGCGTCCAAGATTTAGAGGGAAAGCTATTCCATTCGCTGAATTTGAGGATATGGTGACCGCTGGTCCTAAGGTTTATCCTTTAGGAAATAATCAGTATGGGGTGATTCAATCTAAAGATATTGCTTTATTTAAACCACTATTCCTAAGTGCTACCATTGAAAAGGATTTATTGGTATTAAACTCGCTACAAATGATATCGTTGCAGACGGTATTGGAGAAAGTTGACCCTAAAATTATTCAGGATAGTATTAAAGAAAGTAGGGAGCGTTTGGCCAAGTTGAATGAAATCCCCGAGCGGTCGATACCTGAAACGATTCAGGCGACGCTTCGTCCCTATCAGATAGATGGATTCAATTGGATGGCATTTTTGCAAGAATTTAAGTGGGGAGGTATTTTGGCTGATGATATGGGGTTAGGAAAGACCTTACAGGTCATCACTTTGCTGGAACAGTATTATACGACGTACGGTGATACGGCAGCGTCATTGGTGGTGGTTCCGAACTCGTTATTGTTTAACTGGCAGTCCGAATACCAAAAGTTTGCCCCATCACGTTTGTTAACCGTATATCATGGTCCTGATCGGTTTGCTATAGAGACTTTCGCCAATAACAGCATTGTATTGACTACATATGGGACGCTGATGTCTAGTGTAGCATTTTTTGAGAAACACGATTTTGCTTATCTGATAATGGATGAGTCTCAAAATGCTAAGAACCGGAATTCGAAACGTTTTCATTCATTGGAAAAAGTCAAGGCACTATATCGGATTGCGATGACGGGGACACCGGTAGAAAATGGTATTCAGGATATCTATGCACAAATGACCCTCGTTAACCCTGGCTTCTTTGGAAATTACCGGGCTTTCAATAAGTCTTATAAGGGGATAGCGGATGATGAAAGCCGAGATGAAACGTTGGGAAATTTACAAAAAATGATACAACCTTTTATGTTGCGTCGTACAAAGAAGCAGGTGGCGCTTGATTTGCCAGACAAAACGGAAACAACACTTCTTGTCGATATGTTACCCGCGCAAAGAAAGGTGTATGATAAATATAGAAAAATATATCAGGGTGAGGTTGCTGATAATTTAAACAGTGCAGATCCTTCAAAATCTAAGTTCGTGGCTATGGAGGCTTTGAATAAATTGCGGCAAATCTGTAACTCGCCCGCGTTATTGAAAGATGAAAGTTTTAATTCAGATTCGATTAAGTTAGACCAGATTGAAGAGATATTGTCCGAGGTTGTTCCTGGACATAAAGTGCTGCTCTTTTCCTTTTTTACAAGTATGCTACAATTGGTTGAAGAGCGTATTAAGGCAAAGGAGGTTGGTTATGCTTATCTCGATGGCAAGCTTTCTCAACAGCAACGGCAAGTGGCGGTAGAACGGTTCCAAGAGGATGAAAGCTGTCGGGTGTTTTTGATTAGTCTGAAAGCAGGGGGGACAGGATTGAATCTAACGGCGGCTGATTATGTTTATATTCTCGACCCATGGTGGAACCCGGCTGTGGAAGCACAAGCAATTGATCGTTGTTATCGCATCGGGCAAGAGAAGCATGTGAATGCCTATAAGATAGTTTGCAAAGACAGTGTAGAAGAAAAAATATTGGCATTACAGGAACACAAGAAGCAATTGGCTGACGGATTGATTTTAGATGAAACGAATTTGATGAAGACGTTGAGCAAAGAAGAGTTGTTGAAATTATTTGACTAATCAAAACTTTGAATTATGGAAAAGATAGAAACAGGTCGTAACAGCTATGCTGGTATGATGTACTCGTCGGATTTTGTGTATTGGTACACTTATCTGAAGCGACGAATAGCTAAGGGATGGTCTTCGGAAGAATTATCCTTCTTATTGGGGAAGGCTCCTTTTTACTACAATGATTTTGAACTTATGCATGTTGTAGAAAATTTTTTGCAAAGTGAACGTACTATGTTGGATCGGATTTATCAAGATTCTACTGTGGAGCCTATTATGCCTGTCCGAGAGTCGTACGAAACTAATGAGGAACGTTTAATCCGAGTCAATATCGAAGAAGGAGATTTTTACCGGGAATTTGAACTGACTGTTCCTTGGACTTTTACACCTGAGCAGCATTACAAGGAGGCTGGCGTGTGGAAGTCTAGAAAGTATACGCTACCCGAGTTAACTTTTAAAGAATGGCTATTGGACGAGAACTTGGAAATGGTCTCTGATGCGACTATTGATATTCGTCATAAATTGAATAGGCTTCTTGAGAAGGGAGAGCTAAAGGAAGGGAAATCGGCAATAGAGCTGTTTCGAGAGGTGGAATTTACAGGACGGGATAATCTTAAAATATATCCGAGGCACCTTAAAGATGGATTGTATAACTTGATTAAAGCAGGAAAGGTGTATGTGCGAAATGTGAATGGTCGATATGTCTTTTTTAAGGTTTGATAGAACGGAGACGTTATTTGGTAGGTTACAAACCTATATTTTATAATGATTCTTAAATAGTTTAAACACGTACGATTTTTTGGGAAATACTAAATATATTGAAATAAACCAATCGCTTCTTAGCTAGTCTATCCTAATAAAGGACCTTATTGGTATGAAGAAACTTATAATTATTCTAGCATTGGTATTGTCATCTAGTCTGCTGTTTGCGCAGCGGGGTACTGTGGATACCGATATTTTTGGCAATCTCCAGTTTAAAACTATTGATGGACAGTATAAAGCAAGTTTAGAGAAAAATATTTTTGATGATCTGGTGTTTACGGATAGTAGGAAGAACAAGCTACATTACGAAAAGAAATATCTCGATAAAATGGAGCCTGGCTTGAGAGGTGATAAGGAAGCGCAGGCCCGTATGCTGAGAAGGTTGGTACGGGAAAATAATAGACATTCGGGATATACGGCCACTTTTAAGATAGATATCTTTGATAAGATGATTATTGAGGACAATAAGGGGTATAAATTAGAAGAGAGTAAGGATATATTTGGTAATACTAATATTCAAGAACAGGTAGGGGGGACGAAGTCGGTATTTAAAAGGAACATGCGGGGCGTATTGGAATATAAGGAAGGTGAAAAGACAGCCTCGCTTGGACAGGATATCTTTGACCGATGGCTATATAAAGATAGTTTCGGCAATGAGATACAATTTGGTAAAGAGACTTGGAAGCGTGTTTTAGAACAATATGGTACTGATGAAAAGTTCTTTTGGGAATTGCTTGATCGCTGGTTTTACTGAAATAAAGGAATACTAGGTGAACAGCTATTAGCTGATTTGTTATATTAAAAGGGCTTTGTTAACTTTGATTAATAAGATAATAGATAAAGTTATGGCGACAGTTATTGAAAATGAAATGCTTAGCTACTTTACTCAATTGGATGAGTCAGAGAAGAGATCTGTTGTGGAATTGCTTAAAACCTTTCTCAAATCGAGAAAAGAAGATAAGACTGTTACCGTAGAAGATTATAACCTGGACTTAATAGAGGGGGAGAAGGAGTTTGAACGAGGAGAGTATATAACTCATGAACAGCTGAAAAATGCTATTTAACAAAAAAAGTCCGTCACGTTTTACGTGACGGACTTTTTTGTTTATCCATATATCCACTTGAACTTGTACTGCAGATCCGGTATTTTGATACGGTCAGCTAGTCTCGTTAAGCGATCTGGTAGTTTCATTAAATAATCTCTGGCCTTTTCGCCCTGTTCGTTTAATCCCGATACCTGGTCAATTTTCCATTCTGTGATAAGCTCTTTCAGAATGTCGACATAATCTAATGCTGTATAGACATCCAGACGTTGTGCTGCATCTGAGAAATGTGCGAAAGCTCCACCTTGGGGGCCGCCCGATTCTCTTAAGAAATGGGCAGGCATCACGATTTTCTTACGCATCATATCTTCAAAGGCCAACATAACTTCGCTTGGATCTACGGTCAATGCTTTTGAAATGAATGACATATAGGCCTTGGCATGCCTTGCTTCATCGGCAGCAATGACTCCACACATTTTGGCCAATAGTTTATCACCGCTCTTTTTGGATATACCAGCAACTCTACGATGCGAGACGTTGGTAGCCAGCTCTTGGAAAGAGGTGTATATAAAGTTGCGGTAAGGATCGGCACCTGTACCAATATCAAAACCATCAGCGATTAGATATTGTGTGCTCATCTCAAATTCGCGCATGTTTATTCTACCGGAAAGGTAAAGGTATTTGTTAAGCAAGTCCCCATGTCTGTTTTCTTCTGCTGTCCAGGCACGGACCCATTTCATCCAGCCTCCCTGTTCATTTTTCTCTACATCTTCGACCATGGTCAACCAAGATTCGTAGGTTGGAAGGGCCTCTTCGGTAATGGTGTCACCAATTAATACCGCTACTAGGTCATAAGGGAGTTCCTTTGCGCTTTCCTGTAGGTCGCGGACTTCTTCAAAGAAGGTGCTGCGTGAGGCATCGGGCAGAAAATCTGCTGGTTGCCACATTTGCTCTACGGGCTTAAGATACTCACTCATCTCATTGAGCATGAAGGGCTCTAAGTAAGTCATTACTTCTTTCCGAGATCCTTCTGGTATATTTAAGGGTTGTTCTTGCATAATTAATACAAAATTAATTAAAATGCTTAGCATTCACGAATGGATAGGAAAAAAGCTTGATTTAAATATTGTTGTGTAGATTTTTTAAAAGAACCATTCTTTGCGCCTCTATGCCGGCGCGGGGCATTAAACTTTTGCTTGATCAAAAGTTTAACAAAAATCAAGACTGCGTAGCCTATGTTCAACCCGGCGAGTAAAGCTATCTTGGCGGGTTCCTAGGTCCCCATTGCGCTTGCCCGTTCCAAGGACTGGAACCCTTGTCTATTGCACAATGTACAATAATGCTACGATAGCTTTACTGCCTTAGTTTCCATATGCTACAAGGTCATTTTTTATTCGGTTTGCGTTAGCTGTTCGTAATTTCTTTCTTTTTAGCAAATGTCACCTTGGTGGCTTGCCAATTGTAGTGATAGTGATTCGTTGTTGAAAGCTGGCACAGTGACGACTTTAGCTTCGCTGAGCTACACTTCGTTCCGTTTTTTGTGTACTTTTTTGTGGAAAAAAAGTACAGGCTAGTCACAGCCTGAGTGACAAAAGAAAACGTTCTTTAAAAATCCCATTCATTTTACCTATTGCTCACAAAAAGCAATTGACAAAATCTATTTCATATGAGTACCAATGTATGCTAAAACGTTTTTACTGTTGTGGTTTTAAATAATTAATCGCATCTTGCTATCAGAAATTGAGCCATAAACAAAACATAAATTATAATGAAATACTCCTATTTTGAGAAATAAAAACACATAAGAGTATTCCATATGACCCTTAAAAAGCTACTTAAACACATATGAAACGCAGAACATTTCTACAACAGACCGCCGTATTAGGAGCAGGCGTCCTGGCGAGCAAACTTTCTTTTGCGAACGCAACAAATACTTTTCCTACCGTACGTGTCACTGCCGACAAGAGACATTTCAGCAGCACTGTTGTTGAAAATGCGATAAAAGAATTTCAGAAAAACGTCAAAAATCCAGAATTGGGCTGGCTATTCAACAACTGTTTTCCCAATACACTCGACACGACGATATACGACGAATCTACCGCAAATAAAAAGCTGACCTACGTGATCACTGGTGATATTGATGCCATGTGGCTTCGAGACAGTAGCGCACAGGTTTGGCCCTATATACCTTTTATGAAAAAGGATCCCAAGCTCAAAGACCTTATCTTAGGCTTAATCAATAAACAATCGCAATGCATCAATATCGACCCTTACGCTAATGCCTTCTACAATGATCCGACCAAAAAAGGAGAATGGTTTTCGGACCATACCCAGATGAAGCCCGGAATACACGAACGCAAATGGGAAATTGATTCACTATGCTATCCGATCCGACTGGCACATCGCTATTGGAAGGAAACAGGAGATACCACGCCGTTCGATGCTGATTGGGTCAAAGCGCAGGAAAACACTTACAAGACCTTCGTAGAACAACAACGTAAAGAGAATCTAGGTCCTTATAACTTTTCACGCACCACATCCCGTGGTACAGACACCTTACAGGTAGATGGTTGGGGATATCCTGTCAATCCTGTGGGACTGATATGTTCTAGCTTTCGCCCTTCCGACGATTGTACCATATTCTTGTTTTTAATTCCATCCAATCTATTTGCCATAAAGAGCTTACGTCAATCTGCAGAAATTCTAAGAAAGATCAACAACAGCGAACTGGCGGGAAAAATGGAAAGCCTAGCCAATGAGGTAGAACAAGCGGTACAGAAATATGGTATCATCGACCACCCACAACATGGGCGCGTATACGCATTCGAGGTTGATGGATTTGGAAGCTATATGATGATGGACGACGCCAACGTGCCTTCACTTCTTGCTCTTCCTTACCTGGAGTCTGTAGATGTAAAGGATGAGGTATATCAACGGACGAGAAACTATATACTATCGAAAAGCAATCCCTTCTTCTTCAAAGGCACAGCCGCAGAAGGAGTCGGAGGGCCACATATCGGTCGCGATATGATCTGGCCGATGGCCATCATTATGCGGGCGTTTACTTCAACAGATGATAATGAGATACGCAATTGCATCAAGACATTAGCGTCTACCCATGGCGGAACCGGCTTTATGCACGAATCCTTCCATAAAGACGATCCAACAAAATTCACCCGTCATTGGTTCGCTTGGGCCAATACACTCTTTGGTGAACTCCTTTGGAAAACCTATAAAGAAAAGCCACATTTATTGGTTTAATATAACGAGAGATTAACTTTTTTTAAGGAGATTTGTACACAGAAAATAGTACAGATCTCCTTTTTTATTTAGAGAACATATGACGAGTGGTCCAATAGGCATTTTTGATTCAGGTTACGGTGGTTTGACCGTATTTAAGGAGATCCAGAAGCTCCTTCCCCAATACGATTATATATACCTTGGCGACAACGCCCGTGTACCTTATGGCACACGTTCCTTCGAGACAGTCTATGAATTCACCAAGGAGTGTGTATTCAAACTGTTTGAGCAGGGCTGCAATCTTGTTATACTAGCTTGTAACACCGCATCTGCGAAGGCTCTCCGTTCTATCCAACAACGAGACCTCCCTCCGGGAAAGAAGGTACTAGGCGTCATTAGACCTACGACAGAAGCCGTAGATAAATATACCAAGAGCAATAAAGTAGGAATATTGGCTACACAAGGCACCGTATTGTCAGATTCCTATAAAATAGAAATCAACAAGTTCCACCCGGAGATTGAGGTATTCCAATATGCTTGCCCATTCTGGGTTCCCTTGGTGGAAAACAATGAAATCCAAAGCGAGGGAGCACATTATTTTATACAGAAAGACATCGAATCCATATTATCCCTTTCGGAGAATATAGATACACTCGTCTTAGCCTGTACCCACTATCCCTTGTTATTACCTATTATTGAACAATATGTGCCAGAGGGCGTAACCATCTTATCACAGGGTAAACTCGTAGCGAAAAGTCTGGAAAATTATTTAGAAAGACATCCAGAAGTAGAGGATGCCTGTAGCAAAGGTCGGCACATGACCTTTTACACAACGGACAGTGCCGAAGATTTTGAACAGAAAGCAACCATATTTTTTGGAAAAACTATTACTGCAGAACATATTAAAGTATAAAAAAAGCCCTAGGATATTTTTAGCGCTTTTTTATACTATCTTCTATTTATTCTGTAACGCCAGAGCGTACAGTTTCATTTGCTTGACCATCGACAGCAACCCATTTGCACGGGTCGGTGACAAATGCTCTTTTAAACCTATCTGATCAATAAAATAGAGATCCGTATCCAAAATCTCTTTCGGACTATGTCCGGACAGCACTTTGACCATCAAGCTCACCAATCCCTTTGTAATCACGGCATCACTATCAGCCGAAAAATACAGCTTGCCCTCGTTGAGTTCAGGATACAGCCATACCTTAGATTGACAACCTTTAATAATATATTGTTCCTGCTTGTGTGCTTCGTCTATTAGTGGTAACTCTTTGCCCAATTGGATGATATACTCATATTTTTCCATCCAATCGCCATAAAATGCAAAGTCGTCTATTAATTCGTCTTGTATTTCGTTTATAGTCATTTTTATTAATTTAGAGCATCAATCCGTAATAGGAACCATACTAATTAACCCATTCGCAACTTACCGCAACATATTCAATGCCCGTTCCAGCCCTGCAACCAAGATATCTACATCTTCCTTTGTATTATACATAGCCAGACTCGCACGCACCGTACCAGGGATCTCAAACTGATCCATAATCGGTTGCGCACAGTGATGTCCTGTTCTCACTGCGATCCCCTGTTTGTCAAGAATTACACCAATATCATAAGGGTGCACACCGTCTACGACAAAAGATAGTACCGACGATTTCTTATCAGCCGTACCTATAATACGTAACCCTTCCAGTCCCTCCAATTTCTCCGTAGCATAAGCCAACAACTCATCCTCATAGGCCTTTATATTATCAATACCGATAGCATTGATGTAATCAATAGCAGCCGCCAAACAAATACCAGCTTCAATATTCGGTGTTCCTGCTTCAAATTTGAAGGGCAACTCATTGTAAGTTGTTTTTTCAAAAGAAACATCCTTGATCATATCTCCACCACCTTGGTAAGGGGGCATTGCATTCAGCCATTTTGCTTTACCATATAGCACTCCTACTCCTGTAGGAGCATACATCTTATGTCCAGAGAACACCAAGAAATCAACATCCAATTTCTGAACATCAACCGCGATATGCTGTACCGCTTGAGCTGCATCCAATAATACAGGGACGTCATGCTGATGCGCTATAGCGATAATTTCCTCTACAGGATTGATAGTTCCTAGTGCATTGGAAACATAGGTTACAGACACAATCTTCGTTCTGTCGGAAAACAGTTTCGCATAGGCATCCATATCCAACATACCACGCTCATCCATAGGAATGACCTTCAGCACACAGCCTTTTTCATCACACAACATCTGCCAAGGCACAATATTCGAATGGTGCTCCATAGCCGAAATGATGATTTCATCCCCTTCACCAATAAAAGCCTTACCGTAACACTGCGCAACAAGGTTAATACTATCCGTCGTACCCTTCGTGATAATCACCTCCACCTCTTCTTTAGCATTAATAAAGTCTTTGACTTTACGTCGGGTAACCTCAAAAGCATCCGTAGATATTTGGCTCAAATAATGAACACCACGATGCACGTTAGAGTTCATGTCAGAGTAATAATGAATGATGGCATTGATTACCGATTGTGGCTTTTGCGTAGTCGCACCGTTGTCCAAATAAACCAAAGGCTTACCATTCACCTCCCGTTTCAACAATGGAAAATCAGCACGTACTTTATGGATATCAAATGTTTTCAAGACGTTTCTAAGTAAATTTTAAGGTACAAAGTTACTATATATATAACCAAATAGTATCAAGACAGTGTATTCTTTTTGGTTTTACGGTATAGAATAATGTTATGGAAGGTGTATCATTTTTTAGGAACAAATAATTTATGCATTCATAGCCATGTAGGTTTAGTTACTTTTGATCAAGCAAAAGTAACTAAGAATCAAGACTGTGTAGCTTATGTTCATCATGGCACGTAAAGCTATCATGGCGGTTTCCTAGGCCTCCAACGTTGCTGGCCATCACAAGGCTGGAAATCCTTATCTACTGTAAGATGTATATTTGTGCTACGATAGGTTTACGGCCTCAGAATCCATATGCTACAAGGTCACCTCTATTCGGTTCCTATGAGCTACACTTCGTTCCGGTTTTTGTGTACCTTTTTTTGCAGAAAAAAAGTATTGGCCAGTCACTGCCTTAGTGATAAAAGTAAACCTTCCTTTGAAATTACCTGTTTTAATGTGTTTCAAAAAAAAAGTTACCTTTGCCAGGTGAGATGGGAATAGATTTTGATAGTAATAATAGAAATTTTAAAGAAATAGAATATGAATAGAAAGATTACCACTAGTTTATTAGTTGCACTTTTGTCTTCGATGGCAACGCTTACAGTACGAGCGCAAGTTAGTAATCAACCCTATTCATTTCAACAGACTCAAAAGTATAGTGATATCTTGTACAGCCCGGAGTTTCGTTTACATACGGCTTCTAAGCCCTTTTTATATAAAGGGAGGTTGTTGGAACGTAAGGATTCTCTAGAATCCGCAAATAGCACGGAATCCCAGAATTGGTTTATGCGTAAGTTGTTTAATGAGCATCTGGTGCAGGTCGAGAAGGAGGATCATACTTTTTATATGGATTTTTTGCCGGATTTTCAGATTGGTTCGGAATTGATGGGAGCGGATAAACGTACTACATGGCTGAATGGACGTGGTTTTCAGGCTGGCTTGACTATAGGAGATAAATTGACCTTTTATACTAACTTTTTCGAGAATCAAGGGGTGTACCCACAATATATTGATGATTATGCGATAGCAAATGGTGTGATGCCTGGGCATGGTACTGTTAAAAATCAGTCGAAAAATGTAAAGGACTGGATGTATGCTACGGCTAGTGTGACTTACGATTTTAGTCCTTATTTTCAAACGACCTTGGCGTATGATAAGAACCATATCGGGGATGGTTACCGCTCTATGTTACTGTCTGATTTTTCGGGTAACTATACGCACCTTAAGCTGAGAGGTACAATAGGTAATGTGCAGTATACATCGGTATGGGCTTATATGTTGGATCAGAAGAATCCTAGAATAGATCCGGCAAACCCTTCTGCTAGATTAGGTGATGGTATTAAGTGGGGAGCTTTTCAATATTTAGACTACAATGCAACGAACAGGTTGTCAGTTGGTTTTTTTCAGGCGATTACCTGGGCTAATGAAAACGAAGCCGGACATCGGGGATTTGATTTTAACTACCTAAATCCTGTTATTTTTTTGAGACCAGTGGAGTCTAATAACTCATCCTCTCCGGATAAGATGTTTTTAGGTCTAAACGCGAAGTATAAGGTGTTGAACAATGTCTCGGTATATGGACAGTTTTTATTAGGCGAATTTACGGCTAAGGAGTTCTTCGCTAATAATGGTTATGCCCACAACAAGTGGGGAGCACAGATTGGTGTGAGAGGATTTGATGCTTTTGGTGTTAAAAATCTAAACTTCCTCGGTGAGTATAATCTGGCCCGGCCTTATACGTATCAACACTTCTCTTCGACCTCTAATTATAGCAATCACGGAGAACCACTGGCGCATCCAAGAGGGGCTAATTTCAGGGAGGTTGTAGGTATCGCTAACTATTCCTGGAAGCGTTTTGATTTTTCGCTGCAGGCTTTGTATAGCTTATATGGCACAGATCCTGCTGATGGGGCAAATATGGGAGGTGATATATTTCAATCTTATACAACCATTCCTAATATGTATGGTAATAAAATCGGACAGGGAGTGAAGAATAACTTGTATTATGCCGATGCTAAAGCTGCTTATGTGTTGAATCCGAGGTATAACCTCCGTTTGGAATTGGGATATACCCAGCGTTACCGTAAGATTGAAGATCAGGCCACTCAGAAATCAGGTGTGATCTCTGTCGGATTACGTTCGTCATTCCGTAGCTTCTATAACGACTTTTAATATGCTTTCGCTATAGGGAGGCTGTATGGATGAGGAGTGCTGCAAAATTCATTTTTATATTATGATGTGATTATATTGTATTTAATACTGAATTTATGTAGGTTTATTCTTTAACCGTTTTAATAAAACTATTGGCTCAGGCTGATAATTGTTCTGGATTTATGAAGAAGATATTGATAATGAATGGTCCCAATCTCAATCTTTTGGGCGTAAGGGAGAAAAGTATATACGGCGATCAATCTTTTGAAGGTTATTTTGAGACTTTGAAAGCGAAATACGAATCCTTGGATCTGTATTATTTCCAAAGCAATACGGAAGGTATTCTTATTGATAAGCTTCATGAGGTCGGCTTCGACTTTGATGGTGTGGTATTGAATGCCGGAGCGTATACACACACTTCGGTGGCTCTTGCTGATGCTATAGCGGCTATAAATACGCCCGTCGTCGAGGTACATATCTCTAATGTACATCAACGAGAGACTTTTAGACACCATTCTTATCTTTCGAAAAACTGTAAAGGTGTTATACTGGGCTTTGGTCTGGATAGTTACCGCTTAGCCATCGAAAGTCTGATCTAAGACTTATGTGCCGTTTCGCGCGGTGGTACAGCAAAGAGATGTAATAGCAAAGCGATACACGCACAACTGCACATAACAAGTAGCATAGGGGCTTCTGTGCTGTTGTGGAAGAAACTAACAACTCCTGATGATAGGGCTCCTAATCCCATCTGTAAACATCCTAATAATGCAGAGGCGCTTCCTGCCGCACTTTTAAAGGGAGAAAGTGCCATAGCTGATGTGTTGGGAAATATAAAACCTTGACATAAGAGATAGCCGAAAACTAAAGCGATTAGAATCTGTAGATTCAAGGTATGTGTCCATACGCTTACTAACATCGCAATCCCTACGAGTGCCTGACCACAGTTTGCAACCCTGCTGATTTGGGACATGGTCCAGCGTTTCAAGAATTGACGGTTAAGCTGTGTGGCCAGAATAAGTGCCGAGGCCACAAATGCGAATATCAAACCGTATTCCTTTTTAGAGAGTCCATATAATTCTTGAATAATGAAAGAGGAGCCTGCGAGATAGGCGTATAGGCCTGCGGCTGCAATGGAGCCTATAAGACAATAACTGATAAAGGTTCTGTTTACGAATACACTCCAATATTGCCGGATTATGGCTGGGGGAAGCAATGAAAAATTAGGATTCCCCTTGTAGCTCTCTGGGAGGAAGAATATGGTGCCGATAATGATAAGCACTCCTAAAGCAGCTAGGGTGATAAAAATGTAATGCCAGTCCAGATGCTCCATTAGGAATGCTCCTGCTGATGGTGCTAATATGGGGGATATTGCTACAACGAGCATTAATAGACTAAAAGTACGGGCAGCTTCCCGTGGCTCGTAGTAATCCTGTACCATAGCTCTGGAAGCAACCATTCCGGCACAACTGCCTAATGCTTGTAAAAAACGGAGCGCTATTAGACTTTCGATATCTCTTGTGAATACACAAAGCACAGAGGTCACTATATAGATAAATAGGCCTATGATGAGGGGCTTCTTACGGCCAAATCGATCTAAGAGAGGACCGTAGATGATTTGTCCTATGGCTATTCCAATGAAAAATGCGGTGAGTGATAGCTGGACTTTGTCAATAGAAGTACTGAAGTCTTTGGAAATGGTCTCGAATGCAGGGAGGTACATATCGATTGAGAATGGGCCTATTGCGGATAATAGACCGAGGATCAGCAAGATTAATTTTTTGTTTTTATGCATGTTTATATTCAAAATAAAAGCCCCTTTTGGTAAGGGGCTTCGTGTTTATTTCTTTACAGTGTTGTCTTTTGGTTTTCTAAATATGAAGTATAAACCTATAATTATTAGGGGTATACTGAGTAGTTGTCCCATGTTGAATAGCATGCCCGCTTCAAACTCTTCTTGATTTTCTTTGAAGAATTCCATAACGAAACGTATCGCAAATAATACGGCAAAAAACAATCCGAATAACAATCCTGGTTTTGGACTTTTATTCTTTTGGTACATATTCCACAGTATAATGAATAATATAACATAGCCTATAGCTTCATACAACTGTGCCGGATGCCTAGGTATCATATTTAATTCAGCAGGTCTAAGGCCTGCATTTTCAAATATTACAGCCCAAGGTAAGCTCGGATCTGCTGGTTTGCCAATAATCTCGGAATTGAAAAAATTGCCTAAGCGTACAAAAGCACCTGCTATAGGGACTACGAGCACAAGGCGATCTGCAATCCACAGGAAATCAGTCTTCGTTTTTTTAGCATAAAGGTACAGGGCTATAAGGGTTCCGACTACAGCTCCATGAGATGCTAAGCCTTGGAAGCCTGTAAAGTGCCATTCACCTCGGGCATCGATCTGGAAGGGAAGAAACATCATCCAAGGTTTGGTGATATATTCGTCAAATTCATAGAATAGGCAATGACCGACACGGGCACCAAGAAGTATTCCTACGAAAATATAGATGCTGAGTTTGTCCAGGTCTTCTTGAGTTTTATTTTCTCTTTTGAATACCTTGAGCATCAGTACATAGGAAAGAGCAAACGCTAGAAGCCAACAGAGGGAATAATAACGTATTCCGAAAGAGCCAATTTTGAACAACTCTTGGTCTATATTCCAGTGAATAGCATTAAAGATAAAATCCATAGTGTAATTTTTTGCGAAGTAAACTTAGATAAAATGCTTGGCATTCGCCAATTGTTATTGTATAATTTTAGGATTAACATAATTATTTTTATTTTGTGAGCAAACTAATTAGATATGGCAAAGAAGAGTAGTAAAGAAGTAGAACATAAATCTGTTGTTACGAAAGAATCACTGACATTTTTTGAAAAATATATAAATAACCCTTCACCTACGGGGTTTGAATGGGCAGGGCAAAGATTGTGGCTGGACTATTTGAAGCCTTATGTGGATGATACTTATATCGATAATTACGGTACGGCAGTCGGTATCATTAATCCTAAAGCGAAGTATAAGGTAGTTATTGAAGCGCATGCAGATGAGATCTCTTGGTTCGTTAACTATATCACAAAAGATGGTCTGATCTATGTGATCCGTAATGGTGGTTCTGATCATCAGATCGCACCCTCAAAACGTGTGAACATCCATACGGACAAAGGAATTGTGAAAGCAGTATTCGGTTGGCCAGCAATCCACACGCGCTCGGGCGAGAAAGAGGAAGCTCCAAGTTTGAAGAATATCTTTTTAGACTGTGGATGTACTTCAAAAGAGGAAGTGGAGGCGTTGGGGATTCATGTGGGATCTGTAGTGACGTATGAAGATGAGTTTATGGTACTGAATGACCGCTACTATGTAGGACGGGCATTGGATAACCGTGCCGGAGGCTTTATGATTGCAGAGGTCGCACGTCTATTGAAAGAAAATAAGAAGAAGCTTCCATTTGGTTTGTATATCGTGAATTCGGTACAGGAAGAGATCGGTTTGAGAGGCGCAGAGATGATTGCTGACTATATCAAGCCTAATGTGGCTATCGTGACTGATGTGACGCATGATACGCAGACTCCGATGATCAATAAAATCACACAGGGAGATCTAGCTTGTGGAAAAGGCCCTGTGGTATCGTATGCACCTGCTGTACAGATTAACCTGAACCGTTTATTGATCGATGTGGCAGAGAAAAATGGAATACCTTTCCAACGTCAAGCTTCTTCGCGGTATACGGGAACAGATACAGATGCCTTTGCGTACTCTAATGGAGGTGTGCCTTCAGCCTTGATCTCATTGCCACTTCGTTATATGCACACGACGGTAGAAATGATCCACAAGGAGGACGTAGATAATGTAATCCGCCTTATTTATGAGATGGTATTGACTATTGAAGATGGTCAGGACTTTAGAAGTTTTACGAAATAGTTAATAGGGTTGATAGGGTCTTCTAAACAATAAAAAAAATAAAAATATGAATAATGATAATAATACGCCAAATGGCGAAAATAATGAGATAAGTATTGAGTTGAGCGAAGAGGTAGCTGAAGGAACATATTCTAACCTGGCTATAATCACGCATTCGAATACTGAGTTTGTACTGGACTTTGTCCGTATTATGCCGGGATTGCCTAAGGCAAAGGTTAAGTCTAGAATTATCTTGACTCCAGAGCACGCTAAACGGCTATTAGGTGCATTGCAGGATAATGTAAATCGCTTTGAAGGACAGAACGGTTCGATATCATCTAAGGATGTACCCTTCCCGTTAAACTTTGGAGGTACGAAAGGAGAAGCATAAGAAGGTTCTCCCTCTGGATGAAGCGTCTTGTTTGGCTATGTGTTCTGATGTAATGATAGCGAGACAAGACGTTTTTTTGTATAGATTGGTATCACTTTTGAATGGTTAGTTGAAAACTGTTAACTCTTAAATATATACACGATAACATATGATGGATATTAAAGTTAGGTTGCTCTCGAAGGAAGATTACAAAGATCTTAAAAAATCGATGTCGGAAGCTTACCAAGGTGTAGGTGAGGTCTGGACCCGTGAAAATATTGTAGACCTCATAGATGTATTTCCTGAGGGGCAACTCGCTGTTGAAGTGAACGGTAGGGTTGTTGCCTGTGCGCTCTCAATTATATTGAACTCGAAGAAGAGTAATATTTATGACAGTTATTACGAGATCATTGATGACGGTAAGTTTTCCAAACATGATTATGAAGGTGATACGCTGTATGGGATCGAGGTATTCGTGCATCCGGAGTACAGGTCTTTGCGGTTGGGAAGGCGTCTGTACGACTCCCGAAAGGAGCTGTGTGAGGAATTGAATCTAAAGAGTATTGTGGCAGGTGGGCGTATTCCCAACTATTTTAATTACGCCGACGAGATGAGTCCTCGGGTGTATATCGACCGGGTGAAACGGAAGGAAATATTTGATCCCACACTAACTTTTCAGTTGTCAAATGATTTTCATGTCAAGAAGATCCTGAAGAACTATCTGCCAGAGGATAGTGAGTCTATGGAATTTGCGACATTGTTGGAATGGAATAATATTTACTATGAACCAGACGCTCGTTCGCATTCGGCTTCTAAACAGACAATTCGATTGGGACTGGTGCAATGGCAGATGCGCTTGTTTACAGGATTGGAGGACTTCTATGATCAGGTGGAGTTTTTCGTAGATGCGGTTAGTGACTATGGAGCTGATTTTGCTTTGTTTCCCGAGTTTTTCAACACACCATTGATGCGCTATTATAATGATCTACCTGAGCGGGAAGCGATGGAGAAGCTGGCGGGACAAACTAAGGAGATCGTGAATAAAATACGACAGTTTGCAGTATCGTATAATGTGAATATCATTGCGGGGTCTATGCCACTATATGAAAGGAATAAACTTTACAATGTATCGTATTTATGCCATCGCAGTGGACATATTGATTCTTTCCGTAAAGTCCATATTACACCAAATGAGTTCAAACATTATGGTATGGCCGGTGGCAATGAAGTGAAGGTATTTGATACAGACTGTGGTAAGGTGGGACTGTTAATTTGTTATGATGTGGAGTTTCCGGAGTTAGGTAGGATATTGGCTGACCAAGGGATGCAGATTCTCTTTGTTCCGTTTATGACGGATACCCAGAATGGTTATATGCGGGTGAGGCACTGTGCACAAGCGAGAGCAATCGAGAATGAATGTTATGTCGCGATAGCGGGATCTGTAGGAAACCTGCCGAGGGTGAATAATATGGATATACAGTATTCACAGTCTGCGGTGTTTACCCCTTCAGATTTTGCATTTCCGAATAATGCCGTGAAAGCGGAGGCAACTCCCAATACGGAGATGGTATTGATTGCAGATGTGGACCTTTATGCGTTGAGGGATCTGCACGAATATGGTACAGTGAAGATTTTGAAGGATAGGCGTAAGGATCTCTATGAGGTTAACCTATTGAAATAATATAAAAGGTCGGATTTTGAATCCGACCTTTTATATTAGAATTAGAGTAGAAAGATATCTTCGTTGGCTAATTTTTGTTTACGTTCAGGATCCCAGATGCTGACCTGTACTTCGCCTATATGGGCGAGTTTGAGCATGAACATACATACACGTGATTGTCCGATGCCCCCACCGATAGATTCGGGTAGGAGGTCACTCAATAGCATCTGATGGAAAGACAATTTGCTGCGGTCTGTACAGTTACGTATTTCCAATTGTTTGATAAGGGCTTCTTTATTGACCCTTATTCCCATGGAAGATAGTTCAAATGCACTATTAAGGAGTGGGTTCCAAACGAGTATATCGCCATTTAAACCTTTGTATCCGGCATCGTTGTCGGTACTCCAATCGTCGTAATCTGCTGCCCGTCCGTCATGGGAAAATCCATTGGAGAGCTCTCCGCCGATACCATAGAGGAAAACTGCTCCATATTCCTGGGCAATAGCATTCTCTCTCTCTTTCGGAGTGTATCCGGGATATTTGTTCAGTAATTCTTCGGATGAAATAAAGAAGATTTGTTCCGGTAGTATAGCCTTACGGTCGGGATACTGATGTTCGACCGCTTTTTCTGTTTCTACCAATGCCGCGTATATTTTTTTTACGGTATCTTTTAAATAGCCTAAATTACGGCTTTTGCTGAGGATTGTTTTTTCCCAATCCCATTGATCTACATATATAGAATGAATGGGGGAGTAATCTTCGTCAGGACGTAGTGCACGCATGTCGGTGATTATGCCTTCCTCCGGCTCGAGTTCGAGTTCTTTGAGGCGTACCCTTTTCCATTTGGCAAGGGAGTGTACGACGACAGCACGTTCTTCATTCAATGATTTAATAGGGAAGGAGACTGGACGTTCTATTCCGTTGAGATCGTCGTTTATTCCTGTTCCGTCCAAAACTATCAGGGGAGATGATATCGGTATCAGATTTAAAGCCTGCCTCAAATGAGTCGAAAAAGTTTCCTTAACAAAGGTGATTGCTTGTTCTCTTTTTAATAGGTTACGTCCCATATATAATTACACTTATTTTAGCTTCTCTGGAAGCTTATATCATCAATTTAGATATTAATATAGCAACATTGCTCTGCAAATGTAATCAAAATGACAATTGTATAATGGTTTTTATTGTAAAATTTTTAAATGCATAGCTGTATTCAAAAAGGGATGTGGTAGGCGGTAATGATATGCGCAGTATTAGAATGGTGAAGGTCGGTGGATTGAGGCTTAAGGAGTATAATAGGTAAAACAATGAGGTTGTTTTACCTATTTTTAGGGATTGTTCTTTAATTGTTTATACGGAGAAGCTTTCGCCACAAGCACAGGTACGTGAAGCATTCGGATTATGGAATTCGAAGCCTTTTCCTGTAAGTCCGTCGGAATAATCCAATTCTGTACCAGCTAGATATAAGTAAGACTTGATATCTAGGCAGATTTTTATTCCTTTGTCTTCACAGAACTGATCTCCTTTTTTTTCTTCGTTATCGAAATTGAGGTGATAGGAAAGTCCGGAACAGCCTCCGCTAGTAACAGCTACCCGAACAAAATAGCTCTCATCATATTGTTCATCCTTTATAACCTGAAGGATACGCTCTTTGGCTTTGTCTGTAATTGTTACCATAGTATTATTAATTAATCTCTTACAAATTTCGTAAAATATTTGCTAAACGCAAGTATGCCACGTTACGGAACTGTCATATTATCCTAAAAGCCCATCTTTGTACATCTGCCATATCGGAGACTGTTTGCGGATGGTATTAATGGCTGTTTTAAGACTCTCCACGGTACGGTCTATCTCTTGTTGTGTTGTGTGTTTGGATAAACTGAAACGAAGGCTACAAAAGGCCTCGTCGTCGGTGAGTCCCATAGCTTTGAGTACATGTGAAGGGTCTCTACTCCCCGATACGCAAGCAGACCCTGATGATACAGCGATATTAGGCATCTTTGTCATGAGCTCATTGCCACGTACATGCTTGAACATGATATTGCTGGTATTACAGATTCGCGGAGCTTCTTTTGCATTAACAGTACAGTCATCAATCTCGGTCATTATGCGGTGTTCAAAGTAGTTCCGTAATTGTTCTATTGCGGAGAAGTCTACTTCATTTGCTTGCAGGCATGCTGTCCCCATCCCGACGATTGCGGGTACATTGTAGGTGCCTCCACGAAGTGCTTGCTCCTGATTGCCTCCCGTGATAAGGGATTCTACTTGCAGCGGTCTGCTTTTTCGCCGGATGAATAGTGCTCCGATTCCTTTAGGTCCGTGGAATTTGTGGGCGCTAAGGCAGCAGAAGTCTAAGGGTACAGATGTGAGATCAAAGGCCTGTTTGCCGATAGACTGTGTGCTATCGCAAAAGAATAATAGGTTATTGTCCTGACAGATATTGGCTATATCTTTTATAGGATGGATGACGCCTGTCTCATTATTGACGGACATTAAACTTACCAAAATGGTTTGTGGAGTGATGGCTGATTTTAGTGTATCTAAATCAATAGCTCCATTTTTGTCTACGGGTAGATAGCTGATCCGGGCACCTTTCTTTTCTAAGTATTCGCAGGTAGATAAGGTGGCTTTGTGTTCTGTCTGGCAGGTAATGATATGGTTGCCTTTGGAGTGGTATCGTAAGAATACGCCTCGAAGTACGGTATTAATACTTTCTGTCGCTCCTGAGGTAAAGAATATTTCTTTAGGCTGGGCCTGTAGTACGTGGGAAACGGATCTGCGTGATTCTTCGATGGCCTGATTAGCATGTCTCCCCATTTTGTGCTGTAGGCTGGAAGCATTAGCATAATCGTCCCTTAGGTAGGGGAGCATACTGTCGAGAACTCGTTCATCCAACCGGCTGGTTGCATTGTTGTCCAGGTATATCATGAGGTTAAAGATATTCAAAATATGCAGTAGTATTCCTATTCTAACGTGGATATTTTATAGATTTGTATAAAGGACAAACTCGAATATAAAATATTTGCTTATGGAAAATGTTGAAACTAGAATAGAAAAACTGATTGATCTAATTGTATTGAAGTTGCCGACTATCGCTGCTGCGCTGATTGTGTTGGTGGTTGGGCGTTATGCTATTAAGTTCTTTCTTAAATTTTTGAACAGTCGATTTGAAAAACGTAATGTGGATCGCTCTATCCGTAGTTTTGTCTCAAGCTTACTGAAGTTTGTACTGTATGCGATGTTGATCTTGACGGTAGCTAATACGATGGGGATACAGACTACATCTTTTATTGCTGTGTTGTCGGCCTTCGGTCTTGCCGTAGGTATGGCATTGCAAGGAAGTCTATCGAATTTTGCGGGTGGTGTACTGATTCTTGTGTTCAGACCTTTTGAGGTAGGTGATTATATTTCCAGTGCGAATGGATCTACTGGTACGGTAGATCGGATAGATATATTGTACACCACATTGACGGATGATAGTGGAATAAAGATCTTTAGTCCGAATGGTACTCTGGCCAACTCGGTGATTAAAAATTACACGAAGATTCTGTCCCGGAGATTTGAATTTGTAATCGGAATTGCATACGAAGATAATATTAAGGTTGCTAAGGATACTATTTTAGGTGTTTTGACAAGTGAAGCTGAAGTTTTGAAAACTCCCGCACCGGATGTGTTTGTTGGTGAACTGGCTGATAGTTCGGTCAATCTGACGATACGAGGCTGGGTAAAACGTGAGGTATTCTGGGCAACGGCTAATGGATTGAGAGAGAAAATAAAGGTTGCATTGGATGAGAAGGGGATCTCAATCCCATATCCGCAGACCGATATGCATATTAAAAGTGATGACGGTGGGTTGATTGCGAATGCTACGGTGTCGAAGAAATCTTAATCTAAGGCTCTTGTAAGGATATAATATCGATAAGCTACAACGATTTGTTGTAGCTTATTTAGTTTTGAAGGGTCTTTGTGACTATAACGAGGTAGGATAAGTTTGTTTATCCTGTTCAAAAAGCGAAATAGGGTCTTTTCCATATGTAAATATGCACAGATATCGCGCCAAACTTAAACTGATCTCGTTGCCTATTCTATTATTTGAGGCGCAAGAACTCTTTTTCTTTGTTCCAGGTGAAGGCTGTAAACAATATTGCTAATGCAGATGCTAACAGGATAATCTCAAAGGAGGCATCCCAGCCACTTTTGTCTACTATTGCGCCAAGGGCTGCATTTGCAAGAAGGTCACCAATGAAATAACCAAATAATCCGGTGAGCCCAGCAGCAGTACCTGCAGCCTTTTTAGGGACTAAGTCTAAGGCCTGAACACCGATCAGCATTACAGGGCCATATATTAAAAAGCCAATTGACCATAATGCGCCATTTACCATCCATTGGTTTTCTCCCGGTGTCAACCAGTACATGGCTACGGCCAAGAAGGTTAGCGCCATATATAGAATGGTAACTGGAGCTCTTCGCCCTTTAAAGAGCTTGTCGCTCATCACACCACATAGGATAGTTCCCGGAATGGCGGCCAGTTCATAAATAGAGGCAGACCAAGTCGCTTCGGATGCTGTAAAATGTTTTGCTTCCTGAAGGAAGGTAGGTGCCCAGTTGATAATGCCGTTTCGGACGAGGTATACAAAGGCATTTGCAATGGCAATGTACCAAAGCAATTTGTTGTTCAATACGTATTTGAAGAAGATCTCTTTTGAACTGAATTCTTTTTCCTGAGAGGCTTCATAGGTTTTTGGGTAATCATTTTTATACTCTTCGATAGGAGGGAGACCACAGGATTGTGGGGTATCCCTGACTAGAAAGATAGAGAGGATGGCAACAAGCAATGCCGCTAATCCTGGAAAGTATAAACGTGCTTGCCAATCTACGAATAGCTCTACACCTAATATGGCTAATGGACCTACTAAAAAGCCCCCTACATTGTGTGCTAAATTCCATATAGACATAGCGGTACCGCGCTCTTTGATGGAGTACCAGTGTACGACGACGCGTCCACAAGCTGGCCATCCCATCCCTTGTACCCATCCATTGATAAATAAGAGGACAAACATGATGGTTATTGAGGAGGTTGCAAAAGAGGAGAATCCCATGAAGATCATGGTCAAGGAGGATAGGATAAGTCCGGCGGCTAGAAAATAGCGGGCATTGCTTCGATCCGAAACATTCCCCATAAAGAATTTGCTTAATCCATAGGCTATAGAGATGGCGGACATGGCGAATCCGAGCTCCGCTTTACTGTAACCTAAGGTGTCCTGCAGGTCTTTTACGGCAAAAGAGAAGTTCTTACGCACAAAATAATAGGCCGCATAACCTAAGAATATCCCAAGGAATACCTGTAGTCTGAGTTTTTTATACTCAGCGTCAATACGGTCTTCTGGCAGCCTCGCTTTGTGCGAGGCTGGCTTAAATATACTGAACATAGTTTGTGTGTTTTAAAATAGGTTTGGGTAGTCGCTAATGATGCCGTCTACTTTTAGGGCTTCTAGCTCGGTAATTTCTTTTTTGCTGTTGACTGTCCATGGGACGATCTTGATACCAAGGTCATGTGCCTGTTTTATAAAAGTTGCGTTGGCGATGCTGTAGTGTGGACTTATAATGAATGGAGTGAAACCAAGATCTGCAACGAGTTCTTTTATGCTTTTACTGTTTTTGGCTCCGATTAAATAAGATGTTTTGATCTGCGGATAATTTTTATTGATGTACTGAATGGTTCGCTTATCAAAAGATTGTATAACTGTCCTAGGTGCTATCCCTTGCTCAATTACAATTTCTAATATTAGGTCCGAAAATTCCTGTGGAGCGGGGTGCCACTCATGGTCTTTGCCTTCATTACTTTTGGTCTCAATATTATAGAACATCGGAGCACGCTTTTTTTCTTTGGCGTAGGCTTCGGATTCCTTGATAAGGTCCTTTAACAAGGCTATTGGTGTCGCAGACTTCTTTTGCTCTGGAAAGTCGATGTTCCCTTTTAATCCTAAGTCAAAATTACCGAGCTCTTTCCAGGTATAATTATATATTGTTCCTTTTATATCTTTCCCTTTAAGCTCAGTGCCGTTTTTGTAAGTGACGAATTTAGGATTTAAATAATCGTCATGATATACGACCACTTTTTTGTCTTTAGTGATATGACAGTCCATTTCTAAGGTTGTTACCTTAGGTAGGTCAATAGCCGTTTTCATCGCACCTATTGAGTTTTCGGGATATAGCCCTCTAGCACCTCGGTGGCCTTCGTAAGAGAAGATAGGGAATTCAGGATTTTGCATACGAACTTGCTTTTGAGTGTTGCAGGAAGATGTTAATAGTCCTAATACTAAGGCGGTTGTTATAATATTTACTTTGTTATTTGACATGCTCAATAATTTTGTAATCTGTAAAATTAAAAAATAATGACGTATTCTCTACTAACGCATATTATATGAAAAAGCTTTTGGTCTTGTCATCGTTTCGTTATAAACGTTTCCAAAGCGATCAGTGACTTTTATTTCTAAGCTACTGGTTGCTGAACTGGCTTTTACTTTGAACATATGTGATGTGTTAGCAGCAGCAAAAGTTGGTTCGGCATTCACATTCAGTCGTTTCATACCGTAGGAGATAAGATGTAGCGGGTCTCGAGAGCTTACACGCTCCACCTGTAAGGGGACGCTATTTTCTGTGACAGATACGGTCCACTCTGGATCATAACCCCATACGTTAATTAGCACTTCATTGTTTTTATTCTCCCCAGCAAAGGTATAGGCATATTTAGGTACTAATTTTTTGTATTGATCACTCGCATTTGGAGTATAGGTATCTGCTGTAATGTGAACCTTGTTTAGGTCGTACGCTCTAAATTGGTACGTTGGCTCATATCCAATGGATTTATAACTCCATTTTATTTTGTCCCCGTTCATATCCCATATCCCATAACCACCTGGACTACCATCGGGAGCAATGTGGTTGTTAGCATAGCCTTTATTGCCTGTCCACCACCAAGTAGCACATACGGCTGCCGTGTTATGCTCCATGATTTTATTATCACGAGGGACACGATAATTAACGTGTGTGTGCCCTGTAAGGATATGAACTTCATTGAAGCGGTTGAATAGATTTATTAACTTGTCTCCATCGCTGATTCTGAAGGATGGGAGTGTACCTTTTTCCGAAGGAGCATTATGGATCTGAATATGTGTGGCTACTATAATTGGGGTATTCGAAGAAATCGTTTCTAAGTCTTTCGCTAACCAATTCATTTGTTGATCAGTTATCTTTCCATTGTATTCACGATCTCCTATGATTCCCGAGGTAGCACCTTTGTTAAGGTACTCTGTGTCGTCGAGTACGATATAGTGTATCTTACCTAAATTAAACGAGTAATAAGTTGGCCCTAGTGCATTTCTGAAAGGATTTTCTGATAGCCAGTCATTAGCCACATAAGGGTCATTATCATGGTTACCTATGACGTTGAAAATAGGTGCCTTTACATTACTGATCTGTTTGACATATTCAGGCATCATAAAGTTGTTACTATACCAGTAGCCATCCCATGTCAGATCACCTAAGGTTAGACCGTACACTTTTTTACCTTGGCTTTGTAGGCTCTCAATTTGCTGATTGATGTCTTTGACAAAACCGTTTTGAAATTGATTTAAATCATCTGTACGATTTGCCAAGTGTAAATCAGCAATGCTAAATACAACATGGTTTTCGTTGTTGACGGGTTTTAATTCGAAGTCTTTTATCTCGATTTCTTGGTTTGCTGCGCTCAAAAAGTGATAAAAAACAGGAAGATTGCCATTACTGTTTACTATCTCGTAATTGCCAGGAATAGAAACAAACACATAGCCTGTAGACTTGTTTGAAGCTAGATAGTATATTCCGTTTTCATCTGTTCTGGTCACTTCATTACCATCTGAGACGACCACATTGGCAATACCTCTCCCATTTGCATAGACGCTACCCTTTATTGTCATCCCTTCTTTGTCTGGAATATTGGGATTGAATACGGCAGAAATGCTAGTCTGTCCAATTTGACGTTGTGAGTTTCCTCTTTTAACTAGGATTCTATATATTCCATTTTTGAATTCATTGGATGAGTTTAATAGGATTCCGTCTGAAAGGATTGTTTTGATCTGTAGGTTTATCGCTGGCGATTGTTGATCTCGTGGCGCAAAAGTGATAATGTCTTCCTTCTGAAAGCCTTTTCCCTTTAGAGTTAGTTCTACATTTGGCCCTATGTAATAAGAGGGCAAAATACCAATGTCGTTAAGATCGAATGATGTAGATGTATTGTTTTCTTCTTTAGTGGGAACAACTACCTTGTCTTTGCACGAGGAGTTGCCAAAGATGACTAATGATAGAAAAATAAAAGTTGATTTGAGAATTTTATTGATTTGCATTTGAATTTTAGGTTTAAGGACTGTTGGTGTTGAAAGCAGTTTTGCTGGTATCTTCCAGCAAAACTGCTTTTACACTTAGTTTACTTGTTTCGTCATTCCATTCCCTTGCTCTATTTGCTGTATTGTGGACTGTTTGTCTAGTAAAATCAACGTACGCTCTCTAGGGCTGTCCCATTTACGGGTTGTGGTATTAAATGTACCTCCTAGTTGGAAGAAATAGCCAATGTCCGTATCGGTTGGCCCACCATGGTGTTCGAATCTAAAATCATTAATTTTAGCATCACCTCCCATAGAGAAGAAAGGGGTTAATTCACCTGTTGCTGCGTTGTACTGTGCATAATGGTCTGTGTTGGCTATTCGGTAACCATGTGTCTTATCTGAGGAAATTATTGATTCTGTTGCCAGTCCACCAAAGAAAAGAACATCTACTGGTACGGACTGTTCAGAGATATTTGTTCCTACAAAAATAGCTATACCTCCTGCATTACCACTGTTTGCTAGGATATTGGAGTTTGAATTTCCAAATCCGTCTCCAGGGTTTTTGGAGGTCTCGATGACGCGAATCCATTTAGCGCTTGCGATGCTGGTCGAGTTCGCACCATTGATTAGCTTACGATGACCGCCTACATAGAACATTTCTCCTTTTTTGACTGACCCTGTGGTTAAGTTAAATTTATAGGTTTTACCACCTCCTGTGGCCCAGCCTGCAGTATGTAGTTCTTTTCCAGCATTGTTACTCGTTACCAAGGAAAACGGTACTTCTTTAAAATCGATGTCGACATTAGCCATGAGCTGTATATATTCGTAATTTCCATCTCCTCCTGAAGGATCATTACAGAATCCTGTTATAATAATAGGAGTGGAGCCAATGTATTCAGGGACGTCTGGGTCGGATACATCTACTATATCTTGCTTGTATCGTGGATAAATGAGGTTTTTGGTAGCAGTCCCAGGTTTAGCCCCGAGCATAATACCAGTGGCAGTAATGTTGCGTGGTACTTGCATTTCCGCATAGTCAGCTCCCTCTAGCGTAGCTACTCCAATGGTATCGGTTGCCTGAATCATTAACTTAGTTCCTTTGAAGACCTCGCTTGCCTCTGGTTTCGGAAACATTTGTCCTCCGACAACCTTTATCATTGTAGATTCGTAATTTTCAGGATTAGTATTAATATTGGCTGCTACAGTTGTTAAAGCATTAATTCTATTATCAGATGATATTTTTTTTATGTCTTCATTTTTAATATTTTGAATCATTAAAAATCCATCTCTTACCAAGGATTTGTTACTGATATTGACTACGATCGAATCTCCTGGGAGATAAGACGAGGCTTCGGAACCAAGCTGTAATACTATGCCGCGTAGTCGTTGACGTTTATATTGTTGTAGGACAACGATCCCTTCCGGTACGTTGCCATATCGGTGGTCTGAAATTACCGTTCCATAGATTTGAGAAGCACCACTAAGTTGTTCCGAACTTAGTGTTACCGTTTGGCCTTTATGTAAGGCTCTCACATCTTCTAAAGCGATATAGGGACTTAATTCTCCGATGTAGGTCTTTTCTTTATCATCACAACTATGGAATAATCCAACAGTAGCTACTATTAAAACTAGTGCGCTACTTTTTAGTATTCTATTTAATATCGTTTTCATTGTATACTGCATTAAGGTTTTTGCCACCACATTAATGTGTTTATATTATCAGGCCCTTGTCTGGATACGGCTGCTTTATAGTTTTCGGGATTTGCAGCTTGTAGATAAACAGGGTAATTAAGTCTGGCAGGCATTATACCACCGTTAAAGTGTCCTGAAAGAATAGGAAGTTCTGGATGGCCGGTACGTCTAAATTCAAACCAAGACTGTAGATCGGTGAAGAATAGAGAGTAATACTTTTGTTGGTGTATCAGTGCCATTTGCTGGTCTAGGCTCGTTGCGTTATCCCAGTTGATATGTATTCCAGTGAGATAGTAATCAGGCATGGTTACTCCCCACATTTCGATTGCATTTTTTATGCCTGTCTCATAGTATTCTTTTGCCGTTTTTTTGCCTATCCAATTTTTTGCTGCCGCTTCTGCGAGTATAAATTGTAGCTCTGCATAATTAAGTATGTTTCCGAGTAGGGGTTCGCTCAATAATGATGTTAACAATGTGGATTTGGCTTTCGGATTGCTCCCGATGGGATATCCACTTGGAATGCCCTCGTAGTTTCCGTCGTAAAGCGTTGCCCATCTTTGGATGCGGGGATCTGACCATTCATTAAGGTTGTCGACAAAGAATGATGTCAGTTTAGGCCCGTACCAATCTCCTGGACGCCAAGTGGCAAATGGAGAAGTATAAGGTGCTACACCTGTCCATCTTAAGATAGCAGATTCGTCATTTTTTTCCATTATTGGATATTTGGTCGGTTCGTCATCTACCATGCGTTTTATCTTTTGAGCAGCATTAATTCCCACTTTATTAGATGCTCGCAGCAGTAGACGTAGATGTAAGGAGTTGCCAAATTTTCGCCATAAAGTTGCGTTCCCCTTAAAAATCGGGTCTGCGGTTTCAATAATATTACTTGCATTGCTTAAGTAGTTATTGGCAGAATCTAAGTTTTGGAAAAATCCTTTATAAATATCCTCTTGACTGTCAAATGTCGGTGTGATATTCAAATCTCTTCCACCTATCGCTTGGGAATAAGGAATGTCTCCATAGGTATCGGTCAAAATGGAAAATAACCATGTTTGAGCGACTAAAGAAATTCCCATAAAAGTTTTATTGTTTTCCGCCTCGGCTAATCTATAGATGTCTTTAAAATTATTGATCTGTACAAATAGATTATTGTATAGATAATCCGCTTCATTGGCTCTAATTTCGTAACGGAATATCTTTCCATCTCCATCGCCCATATCTACGGTTACCTGCATGAGCTCATTCGTGACACGTTGTGCTCTACTCATGTTGTACTCGACTGATTTTTTTAGAGCAGGGGCCAGTAAGTTGGCTGCAGTTACTTCTTTTAACCCGTTTGGATTAGTATTTATGTCTTCGAATCCCTTGTTACAGGAAGCAATTAACATAGATAGGGCTATTGCGCCAAATATATTTCTAAGTTTTATAAAATTCATGACTAAATTCCGATTACAATGTTAATTCCTAATGTCCGTGTTGAAGGAAACTGTCCTAACTCAAACCCTTTGTTGATATCCGAACCTCCTAATGTCCCAAATTCTGGGTCGAATACAGGCCAATCGGTCCACATAAATAAATCTCTCCCAAAAAGACCTATTGTGGCTCTTTGGAGTCCTATCTTTGACAGCTGTTGTGGGCTAAGAGAGTAATCTATTCGTGCTTCTCTTAGTTTTAGAAAATCGGTGGAATAGCTCGTGCTTTCTACATTATCCTTTCCTAAATGAGCAGTGTAATAATCCCAGATGTTTTCGGTGATATAATCATTAGGTCTATAGGTACCGTCACCATTGCTAATGACTCCTTTGCCGATAATTCCATTATAACGTCCTGGTAAAGTGTTTTTGGTTTTGCCTTGTTCGGCTAGATTGGCTGCGGTCAGTGAGTAAGCGACGGCTCCAATTTGTGCATCAAATAGAAAACTTGCTCTGAATTGTTTGTATTTGAATTCATTATTTAAACTAGCTTTCCACTTTGGGTTAGTATTGCCAATATACTTCAAGTCGGTACCTAGCTGAGGGATGCCGTTTTGGTAGACGATTTCTCCTTGAGGAGATCTTTCGTAACCACGGCCATACAAATCACCCATGCTTCCACCTACGTAGGCAATAATGGCTCCTCGGCTACCTGGACCATTTTGCAGTACGATGTTAGGCAAAATATCAGTGAGTTCTATTACCTTATTGCGGTTTGCCGCAAACGTTCCATTAAGGTTCCAAGAGAAATCTTTTTTCTTTATCGGGGATCCGCCAGCTTCTATTTCAATACCACTATTTCTTATTTCACCCGCATTTAGGAGGATGGTACTATAGCCAGACCCCCGGTCTACCGTTGCTTTAAGATGTTGATTAAATGTATTGCCTACGTAATATGTCAATCCCAGATTCATACGACTTTTGAAAAGGCGCATGTCGGAGCCTATTTCGAAGCTATTTGTGCGTAAGGGGTTTAAATTAGGGTTGGGGATTAAAGTTGGGTTGGATGCCCCTCCCGGGAAGGTGATCTCCGGATTATATGTATAGGAGGTAAGGTATGCTGTGGTGCCTCCACTCCCCACACTCGCAATAGAAGAACGAAGTTTCAAGTAAGAAATTTCATTTGGTAAATTCAGTAAATCTGATAGAATTACACTCAAGTTAGCCGAAGGATAGAAAAAGGAAGAGTTCCCTTTTCGCTCAGGGGTAGCTAAGGTACTAGCCCAGTCATTACGGGCCGAGAAGTCAAAGAAAAGATAGTCCTTATAAGAGAAAGTACCTAGTGCAAACCAGCTATTGAGTTTGTATTGTTCTTGTAACGGAGATGAGACTACTATTCCTGCGGCATTGGCCATAGTATAGTTGTTTGCTACTGATAGTGAATCTGCGTAATTACGTTCTTGAGACTTTTCATTGCGTAAGGTACTACCTCCGATAGACAATGTGGTTTTGATATCTTTATTGATGTCCTTTTTGTAGTTGATCATGATATCTGCACTAGTCTCTTGGTTATGGATAGATTGTGTTCTATACATTCCTTTTCTGAACTTTTCTGTATCAAAAGGGCGCTGTTGTGATCGTTTCTCTATACCGAAGTCCAGATTTGTTCTGGCCATGATATTAAGATTTTCTGAGAACTCGTATGTAGCCTCAACATTTCCTGTAATTCCATTACGTTTTGATTTGTTGAGCATTTCATAAGCCATCAAATATGGGTTGTCAGGATAAGAACTGAACGGATAGTTTTGTCTATTACCTTCCTGTCCATGAAGCCAGTAAGGTTTTAACCAGTCTAAAGGCGCATTGGGAACCCAAAATATATTCCAATACATGAAGGATTGGTTGTTGTATCCTGTAGACGGCAGGTTGTCACTCTGGTTCTGTTTGTAGTTGACTCGGGTTTGGACCTTTAACTTGTCGGTTACCTTATGCGCTGCATTAATAGACACCGTATTGCGATCATATCCGGTGTTTGGAATAATCCATTTGTTATTTAAGTTGGTGTAGGAGAAACGCATGTTAGTGCGATCATTGCCACCATCTAATGTGATTGAATTGGTAAAGGTACGTCCTGTATCAAAAAACTCTTTACGTGCATTAGGATAGGGGACCCAAGGTGTTGGCTCTTTGGCACGAGTCTGTGTAACGGGATCGAATTGGTAAAACAGTTGACCATCAAATTTAGGCCCCCAGGCTGAACTCGTACTTCGTGTACTTGTTAACCCATTACCATCTAAGTAAGAGTAGAAATTGTTGCCCTGATCTCCTTGTCCGTATTCAAATTGATAATCCGGCCATCTCGATATTGATTCAATAGTTGAGTTAGAGGTGACAGTTACGCCAATTCCTTTGCGGTTTGATCCCGATTTAGTCGTGATTATTATTGCTCCGTTTGCTCCTCGTTGTCCATATAGAGCGGTTGCATTGGGGCCTTTAAGTACGGTAATATTGGCAATGTCTTCTGGATTGATGTCGGAAAGGCCGGAACCGTAATCTACAGGAGAATCTCCTGAAAGATAAGCTCCATGGTCCCCACCTGTCATCTGACCACTACTTCCACTGATTACAATTCCATCAACAACAATTAGAGCATTGTTATCGCCGGTAATATTATTTTCACCACGAAGGATGATTTTGTTTGAGCTAGCCGGTCCACCACCTGAGCGGACAAGATTGACTCCAGCCACTTTTCCAGAAAGAGCGTCTGTCCAGTTATTCGAGATAGCATCTGTTAACTGTTCGCCTTTTATTTCTGTAGCTGCATATCCCAGGGCTTTTTGTTCTCTTTTGATTCCTAAAGCGGTAACCACTACCTCTTCAATGCCTTCAGATGTTTCTGCTAATTGTATGGTCGTATTTATATTCCCACTGCTGAATGTTTGTGTGACGTTATCATAACCTATCAGTTGAAAACTGACGCTTGTTCCAGGTACGATGTCAATAGTGAAAGCTCCTTCTGAGTTACTGGAAGTAATAGTTTTTCCATTAGCCCGGATCGAGACACCTTGTAACGGTGATTTGGTGTTCTTGTCTACTACTTTACCCTGGATTTTTATTTTTTCCTGGCTAGTTGTTTTCTCGAAAGAGAAGGAGTGATTAGCATAAGCTTGCCCTCCAGAATAACAAGCAGTAGCTAAAGCAATCCACAGGAGTTTAGATCCTATACGATGTGGCTTAACTTTTTCTTGATTGTTTGTTAACATAAGTTGTGTGATTAAATTGGTAGCTAAATTGGTGTTTTAATATTAACTCAATGTTAATTGTTGCTTTTTGTTTCGTTTTATTTCATAAAGACGAACAATAACGCAGCTAACGAAGCTCCTATCAATGGACCTACGACAGGTACCCATGCATAAGATAAGTCGAAGTTTGCCTTATTTTTAATAGGCAATAAGGCATGTATGATACGAGGACCTAAATCTCGAGCAGGATTGATTGCATAACCTGTAGTGCCACCTAAGGATAGTCCAATGGCCCAAACGAGGAATGTTACAGGAATAGCACCTATAGATCCTAGCCCAATAGGGGAGTGGTCTGCTAAGCTTGCTTCTTTGAAATGTAATATGGTAAATATAAGTACGAAAGTACCTAAGGCCTCACTGAATAGATTTATAGGAAGGTTTTTGATAGCAGGAGCCGTGCAGAATACTGCCTGTTTGGCTCCAGGATTGTCCGTTTGGTCAAAGTGGTCTTTGTACATGATCCACACAAGGGTAGCTCCTGTCATCGCGCCAATAAACTGCGCTGCAATGTACGAAAGTGTCGTTTGTAGATCTATATTGTTTAAAATATAGTTGGCAAGTGTCACAGCTGGGTTGAGATGTGCTCCGCTATAGGGGCCAGCTATGGTAACTCCAACAAAGACGGCAAATGCCCAGGCGGTTGTAATGACAATCCAACCTGAGTTGTTACCCTTGGTGTGGTTTAAGACTACATTGGCAACTACTCCTCCGCCTAGAAGGATCATTGCTCCAGTTCCTATTAACTCTGCAATAAAAGGTGTCATAATATAGATTTATTGAAAAATGGTTACATACTGTTACTTATTGTAGTCTGCCCAGAATTTTGCTGTATCGGTCGCTCGCTTCCATTCGGCAAGTTGTGTGTTGTATTTAGTCGATTTTGTAGGTTCGAATACCTTATCTTCCTCCCATAGGGCCTGCAGCTCTTGGGTGTCCTTCCAGAATCCAACAGCTAAACCAGCAAGGAATGCTGCGCCCATAGCTGTAGTTTCTGTAATGGCTGGACGAATGACTTTGGTTTTAAGAATGTCAGCCTGAAACTGCATCAAAAAGCTGTTTTGGGTGGCGCCACCATCTACACGGAGTTCTTTTATTCGAGAGGAGGAGTCTGCTTCCATTGCTTTTAGTATATCATAAGTCTGGTAGGCGATGCTCTCTAATGAAGCTCGCGCAATATGTGCGGCATTGGATCCGCGGGATAGTCCTACCATAGTTCCTCGGGCTTCGGCATTCCAATGTGGAGCTCCCAATCCTGAAAATGCAGGTATAAGATAGACCCCGTTGGTGTCAGGCACGCTGTTGGCGAGTTTCTCGACTTCATTCGATTTGCGGATGATGCCTAGTTCGTCTCTGAGCCACTGTACTACAGCGCCACCGATAAAGATACTGCCTTCTAATGCGTAATTGACTTCTTTGCCGATTTTCCAGGCTACTGTGGTGACGAGTTTATTGTTGGATATAACCGGTTTTTTACCAATGTTCATGAGGAGAAAGCAGCCTGTACCATAAGTGTTTTTGACCATGCCTTTTTGTGTGCATAATTGTCCAAACAGGGCCGCTTGTTGGTCTCCTGCAATTCCTGCAATTGGAACCTGAACTTTAGCGATGTCCTGTGAGGTATGTCCGTATATTTCGGAGCTACTGCATACCGTAGGAAGCATTGATTCGGGGATTTCGAAGATATCCAATAGCTCTTTGTCCCATTGTAAGGTATGTATATTTAAAAGTAAAGTGCGAGAGGCATTCGATACATCTGTAACATGTTTCTCTCCATTTGTAAGGTTATAGACCAGCCAAGAGTCTACTGTTCCGAAAGCAAGCTCGCCTTTTTGTGCTAATTGTTTAGCACCTTTTACGTTATTAAGTATCCAATTGATTTTGGAAGCGGAAAAATAGGCATCGATCAGAAGTCCTGTTTTCTCTTGAATAGTGCGCTCTAGTCCTTTCTCTGCAATTTTTTTGCAGTAGTCCGCTGTTCTACGATCCTGCCAAACGATGGCGTTATATACCGGTTTACCTGTTTTTCTATTCCATACTATAGTCGTCTCTCTTTGATTGGTAATACCTATGGCTTTAATTGCTTCTAGTTTTATTTTTGTCTTGGCGATTGCCTCGGTCATAACGGCAAGTTGTGTAGACCATATTTCTTGGGCATCGTGTTCTACCCAACCTGATTTTGGATATATCTGGGTAAACTCTTTTTGAGCAATCTCGATGATTTCTCCTTTTTGGCTAAAAAGGATGGCTCGGGAGCTGGTGGTGCCTTGATCCAGAGCGAGTATGTATTCCTTGTTCATCATATAGTGGGTTTATAGGTTAGCTATTATAGGGTGTAGTTTTTAACAAGGGTTGTATAGTCTTCGATTTCTTTCGCTATCCAAGCTTCATTCTTGCCAAGCTCTTGCGCCATTAGTGCTGCGACTTTTGGGGCCGCTTCTAAAGAGGCTTTGGCGTCCAATAGAAGAAAGCGTACTCGTCGGGCTAGAAAGTCTTCTACTTTGGCAATCATTTCATAACGACATGCCCAGACCACTTCGGCAGCTAGAAACTCGTACATCGGATGCAATTTCTCGCCTAGTGCAGGAGATGTTGAAGCGAGTTTCATGAGCGGCTCGATATCGGAACCATAAACTTGCCAATGGCCGGGTTTTTTATCTAGCGAATAACCGTGGATCGGTAGCTTGTGTGTTTTGCATTCGGCAGGAGGAAGATTTGCTGTTTTAATAGCTAAATCAACTGTTTCTTCAGCCATTTTGCGGTATGTGGTCCATTTTCCACCTGTAATGGTAATCAATTGTGAAGCACTCTTGATTAGTTTGTGATCTCTGGATATTTCTTTGGTGCTTTCGGAGTCACCATCGGTTGGCGCAGCTAAAGGACGTAAGCCAGCAAATACGCTAAGGACATCTTTTTCTGTGGGGGCATTTTCTAGGTAATCGTTTGCCGTTTTTAAGATGAAATCGATCTCCTCGTTTAGTGGTCTGGGTTCAATTTGATGCGCATGTAGTGGAGTGTCGGTGGTGCCGAGCAATACTTTGTCATGCCATGGTACACCAAAAAGCACTCGTCCATCGCTGGTTTCTGGTATCATCAATGCGTCTTCGTTGCCTAAGAACTTTTTGTCGATAACAATATGGGCTCCCTGACTCGGACGAACAATGTCTTTGTGCGTAGGGGTGTCAAGTTTAAGGATGTCATCCACAAAAACGCCTGTTGCGTTGATTACTGACTTTGCTTGGATGGTAAAGGTAGCTCCTGATAAGGTGTCAATTAAGCTTAAACCATTCGTTTTTCCAGTAGCGTCTTTGGTGATGTTGTTGACCTCGGCATAGTTCAATAGAGTAGCTCCATGAGAAGCCGCTGTTTGCCCCAGGTTGATAGCAAGTCTGGAATCATCAAACTGACCATCGTAATATTGTACACCACCTACTAGGCCTTTAGTCTTTATCTTGGGTAATTTTTGAGAGACTTCATCTTTGTTCAATAAGGTAGATTTCCCTATTCTTAGTTTCCCAGCCATCCAATCATACAGTTTTAGTCCTATAAGAAATTTCAACTTATTGAAAGTGGAATAGGATGGAATGACAAAGCTCTGAACAAATGAGACGTGAGGAGCATTTTTAAACAGTAATCCTCTTTCTTTTAAAGCAGATAGCACTAGTTTAATATCGCCATTAGCGAGATAGCGTACCCCACCATGCACAAGCTTGGTACTTTTGCTTGATGTGCCTTTTGCAAAATCGTACTTTTCGACAAGTAATGTGCGATACCCCCTCGAAGCAGCGTCGACGGCAATTCCTAAGCCGGTAGCACCGCCCCCAATAATGGCAATATCCCAAAAATCTGTGTTCTGAATGCTTTCTAAAGCTTCGTTTCTTGTGAATTTCATTTTGATTTACTGTGTTTGTTTGTGCTTTGTTTTGTAAAAATAGTAAAAAACGTAAATAAACGAAAGTTTATGAAGTCTTTTAGATAAATGCCCTAGTTTTGGAATAACTTAATTATCTTAGGGTTGTGAATGTAGAGATCGTAATCTTGGTTAATACCATCTGTTACATCTGCCCAGATTTACCAAAGAGGTAGCTGGTATCCAATGAAAATAAGTAATATCCGTATGAATAATGTCGAACGGCATCAATATATTATCAAACAAGTAAACCAAAATGGGCATGTTTCTGTTTTGGATTTGTGCGAAGAATTAAGTGTTTCTTCTGTAACAATCCGTAAAGATTTACAATTTTTGGAAGATACTGGGTTAGTATATCGTACGCATGGTGGCGCTACGAGACAGAATCCTTATCAAACAGATAGGCCAGTTGTTGAGAAGGAAAAAATATATGAAGATGAAAAAATAAGTATAGCCCGAGCGGCATCGAGACTTGTGTTGGCCAATGATTCTATTATTATTGGATCGGGTACGACAACTCAGTTTTTGGCCAGGGAGATTATGCCACAGGGAAACCTGACTGTAGTTACGTCTGCGTTGAATGTAACGCTAGAGCTGCTTAAACATCAAAATGTAGAGGTCATCCAATTGGGAGGGTCAGTGCGCCGTACATCTTCATCGGTGACTGGACAATATGCGAATAATATCTTAGATCATTTTTTCTGTTCGAAATTGTTTTTAGGGGTAGATGGTATCGACCTTGACTATGGGATATCTACAACTAATGCGCAGGAAGCGATGTTAAACCAAAAAATGATTACTGTAGCACAACAGGTTATCGTATTGGCCGATTTCAGTAAATTTGGTAGAAAGAGTTTTGGGAAAATTGTGGATTTTTCACAGATTGATATCATTATCAGTAATGAGATACCTCCTGCTTTTCAAGAGTTGTTTGATTCGTTAGGTATTGAAACGATCATCGCGAAATAGTGAATCTACCCTATTAAAAAGGGGCTTAGTTAAGCCACTTTTATTAAGTATATTAAGTCTCGGGTTCCGCTCGAGGCTTTTTTGCTTTTACTGCTTAAGCTGATTTTGATATCTAGCATCATTTAAAGATCCTACTTTTTCACGAGCAGAGCCCATTGGTCCACTTTCTGCTCTTCCCATGTTATTTTAAGCTTAATTAGTTGATACTAATAATATCTAGGGGACATGTTATTGCTACGTTATTTTTTAAGAAGTAATAAGTCAGGATATAGTAGGTAAATAACAGGGGGATTATTCGCTTTTATCCGAATGAGGTCCCTGTTATCTCCGAATAAAGTCCGTATGAAATCCCTATTATCTAATAAGAAGTACCCTAGTTGGTATCAAGTTGAACCTGTGTTGGTTTAAGAAATGTGAGCTAATGGTTTTTTACTGCAGAAAGAAAAAGGGGCTGTCTCGTAATACTCTAGACAGCCCCTTTTTTAATATGATCTGTATTTGTTTAGAATTTGGCTCCTAAGGTTAGGATACCACTTGTTCTTTTGTGATCAATAGATGCTACTGGACTAGGGGCTTTCCAGAAGTCCTCTGCAATAGCGTAAGCAGCTTGTTTGTAAGAATTGACTTGGTGGACAACAGCTAGATCCATGTAAAGTGAATTTGTTAGTTTAATACCTAATCCTAAGCTACCACTATAGTTTGTGTCATCAATGCCACCTTTGTATGGATTGCCGAAGTAATTGAAACCCGCACGTCCACTTAGAATATTAGTGAATAAGAATTCTCCTCCAACTCTGAAGTTTACAGCATTCTTATACAAGTCCTTAATATCCTTGTTTATACCATCGTAGTTTCCTCCTCCCGAGTAGTTAGCTGAAGAATAACGCATCGTATTGTATGTGACATACTCCATGTCTGCAGTTAAGAGCCCTCTACTGAAGAACTTGGATAGACCTAAACCAAATTTCCAAGGGGTCGTCATGTTATAGTCTTCTTGCCCAGGGTAGTTTTTTGATTCGTAGACGTGGAAGGGATCTTTTGCTGAATCATTATCGTAGAAATGTACATCAGTGTACGCTTGGCTATCATCTTTAACCGTCATCCAGGTTGGCGTATTGATTGTAAGACCAATATTCCAGTCGGTTGTAGGCTTATAGATCATTCCTAATTTGAAATCCACTCCAGAGCCTTCGGCTACCTGGCCCGTGTTGTCGAATAGTTCGTAACTAGCTTCAGTGTATTTATACCCTGGTTTTGTTGGATCAGCATAATCTGAATTTGGATTATCTGCTAAGATTTCATCTCTACTTTTGGTCCAGCCATTTTCAATGAATTGAGCACTTTTTTCATATCTGAATGATGTAATACCTAAAGTAGCACCAATATAGAATTTGTTATCGTAGTTGGAACCAAAGGCGATAGCTGTCTTACTGCGGTTGCCTCTGGTGATAATATCATTGTATTGGTTTTTGTCAGCGGCTTCTTTGGCTAAAGGAAAATATCCTTTTTTTGAGTCTCCAAATTGCTCTACAATGTTGGAATTGGCAAAATCGTTTCTAAAATCACCGACTCTATCATTTGCCATTAAATCCGAAAGTGCATTGACAATTGTCGTTTGATTATTTACACCCTCATATGTGAGCCTGTTGTTAAAATTCTGCGTTTTATTGTAGCTTATTCCGACATTGAAATTCAACCAACCGGAATTGGACCGGTAATTTGAAGAAGGGAAATGGAAAACAACACCTGCCTGATCTACACCGAAATTGTCCTTCTTACTGTTGGAATTCATCCCCTGATAAGAGGTCTTGTTTTTGTTTCCTAGATAGTCAAATGTGATTGACATATCTGATCGGCTGAAGAAACCTAGTCCTGCGGGGTTACCATTGATTGCTGAAATGTCACCTCCTAGTGCTGTTTGGGGATTCCCCATTCCTTTCATTCGCGCAGACCCACCGTTGTCTTCTCTTGAGAATGTCAATGCATCGTCTACGGATTGTGCATGTGATTGCGACCAAAAGATGCTCGATACAAATGCCGAAAGGATAATATGTTTAAACTTCATAGAATATTATTTGCCCAATTTATCAACAGCCAATTTGACTATTGGCTGTTGATAAGGATTATTTTTGTTTTTATTTAAAGAACTGTTACCTAGGCTAATTCCTTTTTGGAGGATTAGCTTACTTCTAGCGTCTTGAAGAACCAGATGAGCGAGTTGCTCCACCACCACCGCCTCCGCGGGACATAGAACCACCGCCACTGGACATAGACGAACCGCTGCTGCTTCTAGAAGGAGGTGTGTAGGTGCTTCCAGAAGACCTTGAGCTACCACTGTCAGAACGACGGCTTGAAGGAGCTGTAGTCGGTCTCGAAGTACTTGATCTATCGGTCGTGGTAGGTCTTGATACTGTACCTTGACTTGTAGATTGTCCACGTCTGCTACTTGTTGCACGAGTGTCTGTTCCTCTTCCGGAGTCCATGGTTCCTCTATTTACCTCGGTGGAAGTTCCTCTACGTGATGTGTTGGCTGAGCCTCTTAAGCTTCCACCGTCTCCACGGGATGTGCCTACTCGGTTTGATGTCGTACCATCGCTCGTACCTCTACGGCTCGATGCGGTAGATCTAGTGTCAATACGGCCGTTAGCATCGCGTACTACGCCTGTGGATCCACGTCTACTACTACTACTAGAGCTTGCATCCCTACGGCTAGAAGTCGCTGTTCTTGTATTGAATCTATCACGACTAGTGGAACGTACAGAAGAATTCGCCGGGCGTCTGCTGCCATAATAACCGTTGTTATAGTAGTAGTTATTATTGTATCCATAATAGGGATGTCCCCAAGAGTTGTAATAGGAATTGTGTCCCCAGTAACCACCGTAGCCATAGTAAGGTCTTCCCCATCCGTAACCATAATAAGGTGATCCCCAGCCGTAGCTGTAGTAAGGCGATCCCCAGCCAAATCCAATGGACCAGCTTGATCCCCATCCACCGGTAGACCAGCCTAATCCGAAGCCTCCGTACCCATACCATGGGTCAAACCAAGGATCATAATAGGTCATGCCTGGTGATGAATAATAGAATCTATTGATACGGTTTGCGTATTGTAGGTCTTCGTATTGATCTTCGTAATATTCTTCGTCTGAATATTCATCTGAATAATAGCCACCACCTGTGTTTGAATTCGAATTTTGCGGTTCAGTATAGTAATAATCAGGGCTTTGATAAACCGGTGCAGGTCTGCTGCCTGCAGTCTGATTGTTATAGACATCGTCTCTATACGTAACTTGTCTACTCGTCGAGCAGGAGCTCAATAAGGCAACAAGTGCTAAAGTCCAGCCTCCGATAAGTAATTTATTTGTTTTCATCTGTTTGATTTTTTGTTTAGTTTTCAGATGGAGCCTTTTTTAGGAACAACCCATGGTATTCTGTGTTGTACACGTAGGGCTCTTTATATCTTTATCACTAAAGTGTCTATATAATCTAGTCTCTTTTTACTATCTTAGACGCGTATTTTTGCAAAGGTTTAATCCCTGTCTCAAAAATATAAATTAATTTATCCAAGGAAAAAGATATTATTACGGATTGTCCGTAAATATAATATATTGTTACAAATTAAATAGTTAAAAAAGAACAATGAGCAAAGGAATAACGAGTAGAAGCGAGGATTATTCTCAGTGGTATAATGACCTAGTGATTAAGGCTGATTTGGCGGAGAATTCCGCGGTGAGAGGTTGTATGGTTATTAAGCCCTATGGGTATGCAATCTGGGAGCGTATGCAGGCCATTTTGGATAAGCGTTTTAAGGAAACAGGTCATAGTAATGCGTATTTTCCCTTGTTTATTCCTAAATCTTTCTTTTCTAAGGAGGCTTCTCACGTAGAAGGATTTGCAACAGAGTGTGCTGTGGTGACGCACTACCGTTTGAAAAATGATGGAAGTGGTAATATCATTGTTGATGAGGATGCAAAATTAGAAGAGGAGCTTATTGTTCGCCCTACTTCGGAAACGATTATCTGGAATACCTATAAGGGCTGGATTGAGTCTTACAGAGATTTACCAATCTTAGTCAATCAATGGGCGAATGTAGTTCGGTGGGAAATGCGTACACGTCTTTTCTTACGTACTGCGGAGTTTTTATGGCAAGAAGGCCATACGGCGCACGCTACGAGTGAAGAAGCAATTGCTGAAGCGGAACAAATGTTGGAGGTATACGCGGATTTCGCTGAAAACACATTGGCAGTTCCTGTAGTTCGCGGTAGAAAAACAGAAAATGAGCGTTTTGCAGGCGCATTGGATACGTTTTGTATCGAGGCATTGATGCAGGATGGCAAGGCATTACAAGCCGGTACTTCACATTTCTTGGGACAGAATTTTGCGAAGGCATTTGATGTTAAGTTTACGAGTAAAGAAGGAAAACAAGAATACGTATGGGCGACATCATGGGGTGTGTCGACACGTTTGATGGGAGCGCTTATTATGGCTCATTCGGACGATCAGGGGCTGGTATTGCCGCCTAAATTAGCGCCTATACAGGTCGTCATTGTGCCTATTTATAAAACGGACGAAGAGAAAGCTTCTATTGATACGTTTGTCGCTAATTTGCAGGCTGAGCTGAAAGGTAAAGATATTTCTGTCAAATACGATGACCGTGATACGCAACGTCCAGGGTTCAAGTTTGCAGAGTGGGAGCTTAAAGGTGTGCCGGTACGTGTAGCTGTAGGTGCGCGTGACATGCAGAATGGAACGGTGGAATTGGCGCGTCGCGATAAGCAAACAAAAGAAACAGTAGCGCAAGAAGGTCTAGCCAATACGATAGAAGTACTTTTGGAAGATATTCAACAGCATATCTATCAGAAAGCGATTGATTTTAGGGCATCTCATACTACGGAAGTAAATTCTTACGACGAATTTAAACAGGTTATAGAAGGTAAGGGCGGGTTTGTCTCTTGTCACTGGGATGGTACGGTAGAAACGGAAAAACGTGTGAAGGAAGAGACAAAAGCTACTATCCGCTGTATTCCTTTAGACGCTAAAGAAGAAGAGGGGGTATGTATCTTTACAGGTAAACCTTCGTCTAGAAGAGTTCTTTTTGCGAAAGCATACTAGTCAGGTCGCTGATTTAGTTTTTGAAATCGTAAAAAAGCGAGATTGTATGTTTTTACAGTTTTGCTTTTTTACGATTTTTTGGTTCTGATTAAGTTTATTGGTTATGAAGAGTACAATGTTATCTGAGAGGGTAAGACGTGTGTTGATATTGGGCGGTGGTTGGGTTGGACAAGATGTTGCAGCGCTCCTATATAGTGATGGGTACGAGGTATGGATATCGACGACGTCTCTTGATAAGGTCGCTGTGTTTAAAGGATTGGGCTATCATGGGGTTTGTATTGACTTTGATGAAGGATTAAAAGAGCAGCAGGTACTTCCTGATTCATTTGATTTTGTTCTCAATTCTATACCCGCTGCATCGCGAAATACTAAAGATGTGCTCGATAGAAGGTTTAGGAATGTTCAATCCCTATTGCAGCAGCTCGTCTTTAAGAAGCATATTTTTTTAAGCTCTATTGGCGTTTATCCTGATAAAGATGGTTTGTATGATGAGGAATGGAACGATGAATTGGATGGGCGATTATTGGAGGCAGAGCAGGCCATGGGGAGCCTTCCTCTTACGTTGATATATCGACTGGGAGGTTTATTTGGGAAGGAGCGTATATTCGCAAAGTATTTTGGAGGGAGACTGTGTCAAACCGGTGACCAACCCGCTAATTTTGTGCATTTGGAGGATGTGACGGAGTTGATCAAGTTAGGATTTTTATCATTGGCTCCGCCGAATGTCTATAATATTGTCGCTCCAATACACCCAACAAAGAAAGAGGTTATTTTAGCGTCTGCGTCCAAGTACGGATTGCCTTTACCTACTGGTTTTGATCCTGTGACTAGCCATCAAAAGGTGGTATTGGGACAGAAGATTATGGACGAATTGGGGTATTCATATAAGTATCCTTCACCGCTATATTTTTAGTAAGTTTATATGGATAAAATTTTAAAGACAATGGCTTATAAGTTTGCAACTCGTGCGATACATGCCGGGCAGGAGGCCGATCCTGCTACTGGTGCTATAATGACTCCTATATATCAGACCTCTACTTATAAACAGCCGTATCCTGGTGAACATAAGGGGTATGAATATTCTCGGGGAACAAATCCTACGCGTAAAGCTTTAGAGGATTGTCTGGCATCATTGGAAAATGGTCAATATGGATTGGCTTTTGCTTCGGGGATGGCTGCAACGGACTGTGTGCTACGTCTGTTAAAACCAGGGGATGAGGTGTTGACCAGCGATGATCTCTATGGAGGATCCTATCGTATTTTTACCAAGGTATATGCAGATTATGGAATCAACTTTCGTTTTGTAGACACATCGAATACGGAAGCTATAGAGAAGGCAATTACCGAAAACACGAAGTTGATATGGATCGAGACTCCTACTAACCCAACGTTACAGCTTGCGGATTTGGAGGCTATTGGAAGGATTGCTAAGGCTGCTTCAATATGCTATGTAGTGGATAATACGTTTGCTTCGCCTTATTTGCAGAACCCATTGGATATGGGAGCTGATATCGTGATGCATTCTGCGACGAAGTACATCAATGGGCATTCGGATGTTGTAATGGGGGCGTTGGTCATGAATGATGAAGCGCTATATAGACGGTTGCGTTTTTATTACAATACCTGCGGAGGAACTCCTGGGCCTCAAGATTGTTTTTTAGCCCTGCGCGGTATTAAGACGCTTCATTTGCGCATGAGAGCACATTGTGAAAATGCAAGAAAAGTGGCGGAATTTCTGAAAGATCACCCTAAGATAGAGACTATTTATTGGCCTGGATTCGAAACGCATAAGGGGCATGAGATAGCAAAAAGACAAATGCGGGATTTTGGAGCAGTAGTTTCTGTGGTTTTACGCGGTGCTGATCTGGAGGAGACTTTTCGTATCGCTTCTAGGTTTAAGCTATTTTCGATAGCAGAGTCCTTAGGAGGTGTAGAGTCTATGGTTAATCATTCGGCGACGATGTCTCATGGTTCGATGACGAAAGAGGAGCGTGACCGTGTAGGTGTGGTTGATAATATGTTACGGCTTTCTGTCGGTATTGAAGATGCCGATGATTTGATAGCAGATTTAAAGCAAGCGTTGGAATAGTATGGGGAGTTTTAATCTGAAGGAATTTCTTGATAAAAAGGTGGAGGAGTATAATCGTCCGGAGTTTATAGAAAATGATCCGATATTGATCCCTCATCTTTTTAGTGATAAGAAGGATATCGAAATCATGGGCTTTATTGCTGCTATCTTGGCATGGGGACAGCGGAAGACTATTATTAATAAATGTAAAGAGCTAATCGATAGGATGGATGGTGCGCCTTATGATTTTATCCGAAATCATAAGGATGTTGATCTCAAGAGCTTGTTGGGATTTAAGCATCGTACTTTTAATGATACGGATCTGCTTTACTTTGTTGCTTTCTTTAGACACCATTATATGGAATCTGATTCGTTGGAGGATGCTTTTTTGATAGGGCAGGAGGCTGGGTATCCCTCGATCGATATTGAGATAGCATTAAATAGGTTTAAAGCTTATTTTTTTTCATTAGCAGATTATCCTACACGTACGAGAAAACATGTGAGTTCGCCCTTTCAAAAATCCACTTGCAAGCGGTTAAATATGTTTTTGCGCTGGATGGTACGACGTGATACACAAGGGGTAGATTTTGGAATCTGGGAGAAGATATCACCGGCTCAGTTGGTATGTCCCTGTGATGTGCATGTGGAAAGGGTCGCACGTAAATTTGGACTAATTACATTGGATAAAGTCAATTGGAACACTGCTGTAGAACTGACAGATAACCTTTTGATTCTGGATCCGGATGACCCGGTAAAATATGATTTTGCTTTGTTTGGACTAGGGGTAGAACGCGAAATGTAATAGCTTTTGAACGAGTGGTTATAGCATCTTAAACATTTCGCGATGTGGTCCTATTCCTGGAATATCGAATTCGTCGGACATATATTCGAATCCTAATGCTTCGTAAAAGGGGAAGGCGATAGTACGTGCGTTGAACCAAAGATAGTCGATATGTAGCTGGGATCGAAGATGCTCCATGGCGGCTAGCAGTAATTGTGCAGCGTATCCCTTGCGCCTACCTTCAGGAGCTGTTGCCATGCCGCGTAATCTATAGGCTGATTTTGGGAGTTTGCCATGATTCTCTTGCATGCAAGTCAGTATACAGACTAGTTTGTCTTCTTCGAAATATCCCATATGAAATGTTGTGGGATATAGGTCATGGTCAAAAAGACATTTTGTATAATCTATTCCATTTTGAAGTACCTCGGAGCGAAGAGGGAGCGTTTGCTCTGCTGTTATAAAGCGTATCACAACGAACTTATTTTGTGTAATATGTCTACCAATCTATTGGAATAGCCAAACTCATTATCATACCAACCTACAACTTTGACCAACCCGCCGACAATAGACGTCAATTGCGCATCGAAGACACAAGAGTACGGGTTGTTGATAATGTCAACAGATACGATTGGATCTTCCGTATAGTATAACACTTGTTTGAGACTCCCAGCTGCAGCTGCCTTGAACTTTTCGTTGATCTCTGCTACTGTAGTTTTTTTCTTGAGCGTACAGGTAAAATCAGTAAGTGAACCATTCAATACAGGTACACGGATGCCTGCTCCACCAAGTTTTCCTTCCAAGTGAGGGAAGACATTGGTTATCGCTTTTGCAGCACCTGTGCTGGTAGGGATGATAGACGAAGAGGCTGCTCTCGCTCTGCGTAAATCTCTATGAGGAGCATCATGCAGGTTCTGGTCTCCAGTCATGGAGTGTACCGTGGTAATATAGCCATCTTCTATTTGCCAGTTTTCATCCAATATCTTTACTAAAGGGGCAACATTGTTGGTGGTACAGGAAGCATTCGAGAAAATAGGAGCATGCCAATCAAAATCGATGTCGTTTATCCCTAATACTACAGTAGGGACATCCTTATCCGAAGAGGGAGCTGAAATAAGAACTTGTTTGGCTCCTGCAGCTAGATGTAAATTAGCCTTTTCGCGAGCGGTGAAAAATCCAGTAGATTCTACAACGAGATCAATCTGTAACGTGGACCAAGGTAGGTCTACTGGATTTTTTTCGTTCAGTATTGTTATTTTATTGCCGTTCACACTTATAAAATCCGCACCATGCGAAATATCTCCTGGAAAAGGGCCATGTACTGAGTCGTATTTCAGTAAATGTGCCAGCGTAGCGGAATCTGTGAGGTCATTTATAGCTATAACTTCAATGTTTGGAAGTTGACGAGCCAATAGGTTGCGCAAGGTGTGTCTACCTATACGACCAAAGCCATTTATTGCTATTTTCATATGTGGATAATCTTTCTTTTAACGGCGATTAACTTGTTCCGATATATCGGAATGGAATATCCTAACTGCTGTGTTGGAGCTCTTGCTTCCAATGCCACATGGATATTTCATGGGGGGTATCACTTGTTGTGTTGGGCTTATTATTTAGTGTAGGCTGCTACTATTTCGTTGATATTTTTGTCTCCATCCCAATGGGCCTGTAACTTATTGTCTTTATCGTATACATAATTGGCCGGGAATTGCGTAGGAACGTGGAATTTTTGAATAAATTCCTGGTTTCTGTCATAAAGGACTTCAACATTCGGTTTATCGACAAGTTCTTTAGCAAATGTTTCTAAGAAAGATGCCATTAAGGCGGGGTCATTCATAGAAACGAAGTAGATATTGATTCCTTTAATGCGGTCGTAGTTTTTTCCTAATGCTGCTGCTTCTGTTCTGCAGTGTGAACAGCCTGGATCAAAAAGAATGAAGGCGGTTTTTTTTCCTTTTGGAATGTCTGTATTTGTAAATGAGATACCAGATTTTACTTTATAAAATGTAAAGGTCGGGATTTGCGCAATAGGGTCACCCTGAGCAAGATTGGACGTGTTGTTTGCAGGCGCTTGGGTAGTGGTATTATTAGTGCTGTTTGCATGCGCACTATGGTCGTGACCTTGATGTGCGTCAGCCTCCGTTTTGTTCTGTTCCGTATTACTTGAGGTATTAGAGCAACTAGATAACCCCAACGATACGCTTACAATAAGATAAGCTGGTATAATCATTTTCTTCATACGTTTGTTTTTTATCCCTACAAACTTATATAAAATGCTTTGTATTCAACGAATGTACATCGTAAAAAACTATGAATCTGACGTTGTGATGTTGAATCTAATAGGCATAAAAAAAGGCTACCGTTCGGTAGCCTTTTTTATATGATATGGGTGACGATTAAGGTGTCACTACTTTTACTTTTTCTTCAGCGGGCTTAGCAATAGCTTTGCCTTTTCCTAAGTCATATACAGTAGGAGCTGCTAGTACGATAGACGAGTATGTACCTACAATGATACCGATTAAGATTGCAAAAGAGAAACCTCTAATCACCTCTCCACCGAATACGAACAATACTGCAAGTACGAAGATAATTGTTAATGAAGTAATAATGGTACGACTCAAAGTGGTATTGATCGCTTGATTTACAACATCTCCAAAATATCTATTCATACCTTTTGACTTGCTTACATCTTCACGGATACGGTCAAATACAACTACTGTATCATTGACCGAATAGGCTAGTACAGTAAGGAAAGCCGCTACAAAGTGCTGGTCAATATCCAATGAGAATGGTACGATACCATCTAATATGGAGAATAGACCTAGTAGGATAATACCATCATGTATAGTTGCTACAGCTGCACCAACTGAATACTGCCATTTATGGAAACGTACTAAGATATAAGCTGCAATGATTAACACAGAAAGGATACTAGACCAAACTGCTCTTCCTTTGATATCGGAAGCAATAGATGGACCTACTTTTTGAGAAGAAAGGATTTCGTATTTGTTTCCTTGCTCTTTGGATAGACCTTCATTTAATTTTGCTAATACTTCTGCATCCGCTTCATCCGAAGTTTCGGTGATATGGTATGTTGTTGTGACACGTACTTGATTCTCGCTACCAAATGTTTTTACTTCTGTTGTGGATTGGAACGTTTCATCTAGGTTTTTACGAATCGTTTCAAGATCTACAACTTTGTCATAACGTACAGTGTAGGTACGTCCACCTTGGAAGTCTACACCTAATGTGAAGCCTTTAGTGAAGACAAAACCTAAAGAAACTGCTACAGCGATCAGTGATACGACATAGAATTTCTTACGGTTTTTAATGAATTGATAGTTCGCATTTTGAAGTGTTTTCTCCGACCATGGGAATGAAACTGATATTTTCATATCTCTGTCTAACATAAACTCGAAAATTAAACGAGAGATGAAAATAGACGTAAATAGTGACGTGATAATACCAATCATCAATGTTGTTGCAAAACCTAAGATAGGTCCTGATCCGAAGAAGAATAATACAACACCAACTAGGAATGTTGTGATTTGTGAGTCTAAGATAGACGGTAATGCATGTTTATAACCATCGGCTATAGCTTGACGAATACTTTTGCCTAGACGGAGTTCTTCACGTATACGTTCGTATATCAGTACGTTGGCATCCACGGCCGTACCCATAGTCAATACGATACCAGCGATACCAGGTAAGGTTAATACAGCATTTAATGATGCCAAAATACCTAGTAAGAAGAATACGTTGAATAATACAGCAATGTTGGCAGCCCAACCTGCTCTGTTGTAGTAGACAACCATGAATATCATGACGACTACAATACCAATTACGGCAGAGTTAACACCAGAGTCAATTGCTGCTTGTCCTAATGAAGGACCAACAATAGCTTCTTCTACGATTTTAGCGGTTGTAGGAAGGCGACCTGCTTTCAATACGTTGGCTAAATCTTTCGTATCTTCAATTGTGAAGTTACCGGATATTGAAGAGCTACCTCCCGGAATTTCATTGCTTACAGTAGGAGCAGAGTAAACAACTCCATCTAAAACGATAGCTATCGATGCTTTAGTCTGTGCTGCTTTAGCTGTGATGCGTCTCCATTCTTTTGCACCATAAGAGTTCATCTGCATAGATACTTCAGGGGCATTGGTCTGCGGGTTGAAAGCATCTCTAGCGTCTGTAATAACTTCACCTGTTAATACTGCACCATGTTCACCTGGGATTGGTTTTATAGCATACAGCGATAAGAAGTTAGGGCTACGGTGCTCCGGTTTTACCGCCCACATCAATTTTAAGTTTGAAGGAATCTGGGATTTGATCTCCGGTCTTGCCAAGTAAGCATTTACTTTGGCAGTGTCTTTTAGATTAGCGATACCAACCTGAGCTCCAGGAGCTAGTTGTTGTTGTCCATTTTCAGCTTGGTATATTGATGGCATCAATACACTGAATAATGGGTTTTCTGCAGCCATATTTGCCGCTACTGCGGTAGAATCTTGTTTGTCGCCTTTGTTTGCAGACAAATTAGCAAGTAGGTTGTCTTCTTTTTTTGTACTGTCTACTGCTGCTGAATCTGTGGTTACAGTAGTTTTTGCAGGTTCGTTAGATTTTAAAGAGCTCGCTAAAGAACGGTTAATGTTATCTAACAATGGATAGATCTGTACATTATCATGCGTCTCATAGAATTCTAATTTGGCTGACCCTTGTAAGAGTTTGCGTACGCGGCTCTCGTCATTGACACCAGGCAGCTCAATAAGGATACGGTTGGTTCCTTGTTGAATCTGAATGTTTGGAGATGCAACACCAAATTTGTCGATACGTGTACGTAATACTTTGTAGGAGTTCTGGATCGCGTTATCAGCTTCTTTTTGAAGGAAGTTTTTTAAATCGGAATCTGAACTTGTTGCTTTAATGAAAGCAGAATTGTCTTTTGTCGCAAAGAATGAAGCTAAACTAGCAGATGCACCACTAGCTTTATAATCTTCGATAAAAAGGTCGACAACGGATTTGTTTGACGATTTACTTTTTTGAATTGCTGAGTTTAGAGAAGTATTAAACTTTTCGTCTTTTGGATTGTTAGCTAAGTTTTTAATCAACTCATCTAAAGAAATCTCCATAGTGACGTTCATACCTCCTTTAAGATCTAGCCCTAGAGCAAGTTCATAGGATTTACATTCTCTGTACGTGTACTTGGCAAATCCCAAGTTATAAACCGTTTCGCCCGCAATGGAATCGAGGTATGCTTTTTCCTTTGCGATATCGCCTCCTGCATATGCCTCAGCTTCACGTTCCACTTTTCTTGTTACAAAAGTGAATGATAAAGAATAGAGACAAGCTAATGCCACTATTATTACCAAAAATTTAATCAGCCCTTTACTCTGCATTTTCTGTATTCGTCTATTAGTTTGATATAGTTTATGTTTTTTAATTGCTTTAAATCTCGTGAAAATATGTCAAAGTATCGTTAATCATTGGACTAAAAAGGACGGTAAAGTCTTTTTTGCTGGCTTGGATTATACTTAACACTTTGACAAAATATATTTTACCAAGAATCGCAAAGGTATAAAAATTTTGTATAATGAAAACAAAATATATGGATAACTATTGAAAAGTTTTTGTTATGGGAATATGAAGAAAATGTTGACAGAAGTGTCTATTGTGGAGGTGCCTTTGGCGCAATTGGAATGTTTGTTTCCAATTGCGCTATGAATAGGCTTTTTGTTTCAACTATGCCTGTTTTTCGACCATAGCATAGGGTTGTGGTGTTTTGTGTGTGTACTATTTTAAAGTGAACTTGAATCCTAGCGTGAATCTTGAAGGTTCGAAGCTAGAATTGTGCGTTAGATTCCACCAGGGCTTCCAGTCAAAATGAAAGGCCAACGGAGCGGAAGGTATCTTGAATTCGAGACCTACGGCAGGACGAATAGCAACATGGGTGTGGTTGTCGCGGTGTTTGTCGTCAAACCAAATGCTGTTATTGTCGAGAAAGGTCAGCTGCGGGCCTATTCCGACATACCAACTGAGGCCGCGAGCTCCACGGATCGGCTGGTTGTAGGAGTAGTCAACTCCTATCAATGTGACATTGTCCCCGAATAGTACCTGTGCGTTACCGGCATTTTGATTGTCAAAAAAGTGTTTGATCTGTGGACCACCTAAGGTGGGACCATCACCTACGTCTATACCTACCCCTAGGGCAGTTCTATAGGACTGTGCCTTTACGGTAGCAGAGGAGCCGACTAACAGAGCTATCGAAAATACAGATAGAGCCAATTTTTTCATATGTATATAATTATTAAATGATCTGCCAGTTGGCAGATCGGTTTGTTTTTTAAAATTGTCATCTGGAATACTCATGGTAGATGCTTCGCTAAACATGAGTATTTCATTTGAGCTTTTATTTATTAGAATTTAAAGTGTGATGAAGCTTTATCACGATTGCCTAGTCTTAATGAAGATAGCGGCATGTGTTGGAACTTCATCTTTATAGTTGTGTTTGATAGGGCTTAGCAAAGAACTTGCCAAAATGTATAGGTGGCCTTAATTGTTGGTTAAAAAAAGAATATAATCTGAACGTCATTTAATAGAGTGCGTTATTTTTATTTTGGTATTTTGATAAAAATTTGTAATTTTGCCTGGCAAATAGAAAACCCACAAGATATTTGCCATGCAATTAGATCCACAAAAATTCGTAGCTGAAGGTCTCACATATGACGATGTATTATTAATACCAGCTTACTCCGAGATTCTACCTAGAGATGTAGATACAAGCACTTTTTTGACGAAGAAGATAAAACTAAATATACCGTTGGTTTCGGCTGCGATGGATACAGTCACGGGATCTGATTTAGCAATTGCTATTGCACAGGCTGGTGGAATAGGGATGTTACATAAGAACATGACTATTGGTGAACAAGCTGCTGAGGTGCGTAAAGTAAAGCGTTCAGAAAGTGGTATGATTCAGGATCCTGTCACCCTGTTGGAGTCCGCTACAGTGGGGGATGCATTCAGTATCATGAAAGAGCATAAGATCGGAGGTATCCCAGTTATTGATTTGGATGGTAAACTGGTCGGTATTGTTACAAATCGGGATTTGCGTTTTCAAAAAAATATGGCTCGTCCTATTAATGAGTTGATGACGAAGGATAATCTTGTTGTTGCTCCTGAAGGAACGGATCTGGTTAGAGCTGAGGAGATTCTTCAGAACCATAAAATTGAGAAACTGCCTGTGGTCGACAATAACTACATGTTGAAGGGGCTGATTACATTTAAAGATATACAGAAATATAAGCACTATCCTAATGCAGCAAAAGATGAGCATGGACGCTTATTGGTTGGAGCTGCTGTAGGGGTTACAGGAGATACATTGGAAAGGGTTGATGCATTGGTGAAAGCTGGAGTTGACGTAATTACGATTGACACGGCACATGGTCATTCTCTAGGTGTAATTAATAAGTTGAAAGAGGTTAAGGCGAAATATCCTGATTTGCAGGTTATTGTTGGTAATATTGCTACTGGAGCAGCTGCGAAAGATCTTGCAGATGCAGGTGCAGATGCTGTTAAAGTTGGTATTGGCCCAGGTTCAATATGTACTACTCGTATTATTGCTGGGGTTGGGGTTCCGCAGTTGTATGCTATTTATGAAGTCGCTAAAGCATTGAAAGGTACGGGTGTGCCTTTGATCGCAGATGGTGGAATAAAGCAGACGGGAGATATCGCTAAGGCTATTGCTGCAGGTGCATATACGATTATGGCAGGGTCGCTTTTCGCTGGTGTAGAAGAAGCTCCAGGTGAGACTATTTTGCTCGAAGGACGTAAGTTTAAATCTTATAGAGGGATGGGGTCTATCGAGGCCATGGAGAAAGGTTCGAAAGACCGTTATTTCCAGGATGTAGAAGATGATATTAAGAAGTTGGTGCCTGAAGGAATTGTTGGTAGGGTACCTTATAAAGGAACTTTGGCTGAGGTAGTGTATCAATATATTGGTGGATTGCGTGCTTCTATGGGGTACTGTGGTGCTGCATCTATTGAGAAACTACAGGAAGCACAGTTTGTACGAATCACCGGAGCTGGCTTGAGAGAGTCACATCCTCATAATATTCAGATTACAAAAGAGGCGCCAAATTACAATAGTAGAGGGTAGTTTGTTTTTGTAAAATAAGTAAAAAGGAAGGCATCGGAGGACGATGCCTTCCTTTTTTTGTTTGCTTTTCAATATTTATAACTGTAAATTGTCATTGGTTATCAACTTTATATGTCATTTATTTAAAAATATAGTTATGGGAAAAGGAGATAAAAAGACAAGAAGAGGTAAGATCGTAATGGGATCATATGGTAAACGGAGACCGGGACGGAAAAAAGAAGCTATAAAAAGTCAGACCGTTCCAAAAGATAGTGAATAGGCAACCGAAAGGTTGCTTTTTTATTGGGGTAGCTTTCTCGAGCCATATATTGAATCTTTTGTTTATTATTTTTGTATAAAAAATCATATTTAAATATGATTTTAACAAAATAATATGCTTTTTAATATTAAAATGTATATTTGTTTGTTGCTTTTGAAGGTTTTTTGTTTTTGAAACAGCTTTCTGGGCAGACTAATCAGTGAGACGAAAGGATCATACATAATTTATTGAAATGAAATTAAGTCAAAAACAAGCCGTATTTGAGAATGAAGTGCTCACGCGCTTTGATTTATTTAAAAGTCTGTTTTTAACGTTGCCTTTTCAACGTGTAAAACATACTGGGACATTGCTTCCTTTTTTTACTACACACTGTGAGCAGGGGGTTGAAAAGAATTCTACACCGGAGGCTATAATCGATAGTTTTTTTCAGCAGTATGAGCAATATATACAGGATGAAGATCGTGTGGATCTTCTGTTCAGGATTGTTCAGTATATCGAGCGTCAAGTTGTCTTATTTGATGCTATAGAAGACTCCTCTTTTCAATCTGTTGGGAAAAGCGATGAAATAGGAGGATTGAACTCTTTGTTCAAATTGGCTCAAAATGATGCTAAGCTGAAAAAGCAACTGGTGGAGAAATTGCGTGATTTTTCTGTGCGTTTGGTATTAACAGCCCACCCTACACAGTTCTATCCGGGACCAGTATTAGGGATAATCAATGATCTCATTGCAGCTATAAAGGCAAATGATATTTCGAATATTCATCTTTTACTTCAACAATTGGGCAAGACTCCTTTTATCAAGCAGCAGCGCCCTACGCCAGTGGACGAGGCAGTGAGTTTGGCTTGGTACTTAGAGAATGTTTTTTATAAAGTTACTTCTGGAATCCAGTCTAAAATTGATGACGAATTAGAGGTACCGTCAGAGGATGTGAAGCAGTTGATAGAGTTGGGGTTTTGGCCTGGCGGAGATCGTGATGGCAATCCGAACGTGACCGTCGAAAGTACAAAACGTGTTGCGGGGATGCTTAGGACTATTCTATTCCGTTGTTATTACCGTGATTTTAGAGTGGTGAAACGACGTATTACTTTTAAGGGGGTGGAAGGTTATTTGGAGAACCTACAGGAGCTGTTTTATACAAACAGTTTTCACACCGTGGAAAATCCTAAAGATGATACCGTAGAGATACTGGAAAATTTGAACGCAATTAGAGAGGTACTTCATTCTCTACACAATGGTTTGTTTGTTGAGCTTGTTGAAGATTTAATCCGCAAGGTGAATACATTTGGTTGTTATTTTACGACATTGGACATTCGTCAAGATAGTTCTGTATTGCGGCAAACAATAAATTATTTGGTCCAAGAGCATGGTGATAAGTTGAATGTAGATGTTGCACAACTTGCCAAAGATGAAGAAAGCAAACAGAAGGCGCTTCCTTTTACAGAAGATAATCTAGCCTATGGAGATGATGCAGCTCCGTTGGTAAAAGATACGGTCGGTGTCATACAGTTATTGAAGGATATTCAGCGCTCGGGAGGGGAGCGTGCAGCTCAGCGGTTTATTATTTCTAATTGTCAACAGGCCTCAGATATACTGGGATTGATGCAGTTGTTCTTATGGGAAGGTTGGCAAGCAGACAAGCTGTTTATCGATTTTGTACCGCTATTCGAGACCGTTGATGATTTGGCGCGGGCCTCAGACGTGATGCGTACACTGTATCGTAACCCTATTTATGCGGCGCATCTACAAAGGAGAGGGAATAAGCAGACTATTATGTTGGGGTTCTCTGATAGTACAAAAGATGGGGGCTACCTTATGGCCAATTGGTCTATTTATAATGCAAAGATGGAGTTGACTGCGTTGGCGCGGGAATATAGCGTGGATTTAGTGTTTTTTGATGGTCGTGGTGGACCTCCGGCCCGTGGAGGAGGGAAGACTCAGCGGTTTTATGCCTCTATGGGGACTGAGATAGAGAATAAGCATATACAATTGACTATACAGGGGCAGACTATCAGTAGTCAATATGGATCGCTGGATACCGCACAGTATAATATAGAACAGCTATTGCATGCGGGGTTGATTTCAGAAATAAAGCAAAATCAAGGGGATACGCTGACGGAAAAGCAAAAACAGATTATAGAGGATATGGCGGAGGCTAGTCATATTAAGTTTTTGTCTTTACGTAATCACCCGCTTTTTTTAAAGTATCTAGAGGCATTGAGTCCTTTGAAAGCCCTTTCTTCTATCAATATAAGTAGTCGGCCTGTGAAACGAAATTCTGATAAGGATCTTCGATTAGAGGATCTCCGGGCAATTTCTTTTGTGACTTCTTGGAGTCAGCTTAAACAAAATATTCCAGGTTTCTTCGGCGTTGGGACAGCCTTGCAGTGGGCGGAAGAAAATAACTTGTGGTCTTATGTACGTAATCTTTATGAAAACTCAGGTTTTTTCAATACGCTTATCGATAACTGTATGATGTCTATGACGAAGTCTAATTTTGCAATTACGTCGTATATGAAAGATGATCCTACTTTTGGTGAGTTCTGGCGTATACTCTATGACGAATATCTCAAGACTAAGAGTTATTTATTGAAATTGAGTGGTGCGAATGTGCTTATGGAAAATTATCCAGTGGAGCGGGCATCGATTCTAGAGCGCGAAAAAATTGTATTGCCTCTTTTGATTATCCAACATTATGCTATTCGAAGATTGCGTGAAGCGAACCTCTCTGTGGAGCAAGAAGATGTATATAGAAAGCTTATTGGACGTACAATATATGGGGTTGTAAATGCAGGTAGGAATCTTGCATAATAGATAATCCGAAAGTATGGCGTATTCTGATAGATATTTTATATTTTTGTATTCGAGAAAAAAGAATTAAAATGAAATTAAATACTTTATTTTTTGCCGCAGTATGTGCAGGTACTTTGTTTAACTCTTGTGTGGATAAAACAGCAAGAGAGAATCAGTTGAAATACACTCATACTACTTTAGTAGACGGTGATGCGTTTTCTGCTTTCCAGAAAATTGGAGAAGCAGCACAGGTAGGTGTAATTGTTGCTGAACATGAAGAGGCTAACGGTGATGCAAAATCGAAAGAGGTTGCCGCAAAAGTGAAAGCTTATTACGCAGAATTGATTCCGTCTCTGGATACTATCGCTAGAACGGTGCAAATCGATTTTCCTATCAAGGGTGTGCCTGCTCCAGAATTGACTACTGCTCATGCAACGGACTCTACTGCTTCAACAAATGTAAAGCATACTGACTATGTGCATAATGCACAGCATGAAATAGGGTTGATAAAGGAACAGTTGACACGTTTGACTCGCAATACGAATGAAGATTTACGCGCTTTTGCTGAAAAGCAAGTGAGTATTGTATCTGAAGTTTACAAACAGATTGGTGGTAAAGAAGAAGCTCATTCACACCATTAATAGCTGTTTTACGCTATAAAAAAGGGAACATATATATGTTCCCTTTTTTATTATATATTAATTCTAACGTTGATTTAACGAAAAATTAATATTAAAATGTTATTATTGGCAGATTAAAAAAATATAATGCCGGTGAGATACGCAGCCATAGATATAGGGTCCAATGCAGTCCGATTGTTGATTGCTGATATTTTAGAAAAGAAAGAGGAGGTGGTTTATACGAAGAATACACTGCTTCGTGTGCCATTACGTTTGGGAGATGACGCTTTTATTGATAAGCGTATATCGATCGGTAAATTTCAGGATATGGTCAAAACCATGCGTGCTTTTAGAAACCTAATGGATGTTTATAAAGTCACGGATTATATGGCCTGTGCCACATCGGCGATGCGGGACTCGGACAATGGGGCGGAGGTCGTTAAAGCTTGTCAGGAGGAGGGAATTGATATACAGATTGTGGATGGTGGGATAGAAGCTAAAATTATCTATAATTCTTATTTGAGCAATACCATCGACAAGACTAAAGTGTATTTGTATATTGATGTTGGGGGAGGAAGTACAGAGATAACGCTATTTGCAAATGGTGAACTTGTTGACTCACAGTCTTTCAATTTGGGGACTATCCGTATATTGGATAATCAAGATCAACCCGAGACCTGGGATAAAATGAGACGCTGGGTCAAGGAAAAAACAAGAGGTTATAAGAATATCTATGGCATAGGTACTGGTGGTAACATTAATAAGCTGTCACGTATCGCAAATGAAAAGGGAGATAAACCGATGACTTATGCTAAGCTGAAGGCGATATTTGATCATCTGAATTCGTTTTCGTTAAAAGATCGTATCCATGAACTGGGATTGCGTTCAGATCGTGCTGATGTTATTATACCGGCTTCAGAAATTTTTCTAACGATTATGAAGGTGGGACATCTGAAAAACATTGTGGCTCCGCGAGTTGGATTGGTCGATGGAATTATTCAGACCCTTATTGATAAGAATTTTAAAAATAATAGGTAAAAATAGCTTGTGACTTTAAAAAAAAGCTATATTTTTGTCGGAGTAATACCCAGGTGGCGAAATTGGTAGACGCACCATCTTGAGGGGGTGGCGCTCGCAAGGGCGTGGCAGTTCGAATCTGCTTCTGGGTACAGAAAAGGCGATTATTAAATAATCGCCTTTTTTATGTGAATTCTTTTTTGATTTAAAGATCATTAGCCTTTACGGTGATTTCGGCGATATCGAGTACTTGTATTTCCTTTTCTTTTTCCTTGATCTTTACCCCGTCCTGTAGCATGGTCATACAGAATGGACATGCTGCAGCAACAACAGATGCTTTAGCCTCTATCACATCTTCTATACGCTCGATATTAATATCTTTTTTACCCGCTTCAGGCTCTTTGAACATCTGTGCGCCACCGGCTCCACAGCATAGGCCATTACTTTTACAACGTTTGAGTTCGACTAGATCAGCGTCTAATACCTCCAGTGCTTTGCGGGGAGCTTCGTAAACTTCGTTGGCACGGCCAAGATAACAAGGGTCATGATATGTTATGCGCTTTCCTTTGAAGGTGTGCCCATCTGCTGGTTTTAGCTTGCCTTGCTCAATAAGTGACTGAATCAACTGGGTATGGTGGATGACTTCGTAGTTGCCACCTAATTCAGGATATTCATTTTTTATGGTGTTGAAGCAATGCGGACATGCAGTTACTATTTTTTTAATTTCATAGCCATCGAGCACTTGTATATTCATCATAGCCTGCATCTGGAATAGAAACTCATTGCCTGCGCGTTTGGCCGGGTCGCCAGTACAACTTTCTTCAGTACCTAGAATGGCAAATTTGATACCTACATGTTGAAGTATTTTGCAGATATCTCTTGTGATACGCTGGGCTCTTTCGTCAAATGAGCCTGCGCAACCCACCCAGAATAATATATCAGGAGATTCGCCTTTAGCAACTAATTCGGCGACTGTGGGGACTTGTATTTGATTTTCCATGTTTAAGAGTCTTTATTGATTGGCCCAGTTAGCACGATCGGCTTGAGCATATTTCCAAGGGGCACCATTATTTTCCATATTTCCCAACATGACATTGATACTAGTGGGAGCTTTGGATTCTTCCATAACAGCGTATTGCCTTAAGCCCATAATGATTTCTAAAGGATTGATATTAACAGGACATTGCTCGACACAAGCATTACAGCTTGTACAGGCCCAGATTTCTTCTCGGCTTATATAGTTATCCAATAATGATTTTCCATCATCTACGAGGGATTTATTAGCGTCTATATTCTTTCCTATTTCCTCAATTCGGTCTCTGGTATCCATCATTATCTTACGAGGAGATAACAATTTGCCTGTGATATTGGCTGGGCATGAGGAGGTACAACGACCACACTCGGTGCATGTATAAGCGTCCAGAAGATTTTTCCAAGTTAAGTCTGTAGCGTCTTTTACGCCAAATCTTGATACCTCACCACTAGGAGGAGGAAGACTTGGGTCTAACATGGCTTTCACTTCTTCGGTGACAGCGGGCATATTTTCAAATTTACCCTTTGGCTCCAATTTCGTAAAATACGTATTAGGAAAAGCGAGGATAATATGTAGGTGCTTTGATAAAGGAAGGTAGTTAAGAAAAGCTAATACCCCTAGAATATGGAACCACCAACAAAAACGTTCTATAAATATCAAACCGTCTAATGAGCTTGGTAGTAAAGGCAGCAAAGCTGTACTGATAGGGAATGCCCCAACTGTGGTGTAGTGTGGATGTCCTAGTAATTGTAACTTTTGATCTGCACCATTCATTAGTAAGAATGCAGCCATAAGTAAAATCTCCGTGATCAGGATGATATTCGCATCGGTTTTGGGCCAATTGTTCAACTCCGGCTGATTTAATCTTTTTAGCTTAAGAATGTTCCGTCTGATCAAGAAAATTACACAGGATAATAGGACGAGTAGGGCTAGTATTTCGAAACTGTATATTAGAAAGTTATAGAATCCCCCCATAAAAGAAAGTGCACGATGGGTGCCAAATATCCCATCAATTACAATTTCTAGCATTTCGATGTTGATGATACAGAAACCTATATACACGCAGAGGTGAAGTAGTGCCGGTATAGGCCGCTTGAACATTTTCTTTTGACCGAATGCTACTAGTAGCATTGTCTTCAAACGTTCAGAAGGATTGTCAAAACGATTGAGTGTCTTGCCAAGTCTGATGTTTCTGTAAATCTTTGCTGAATTCCTGTAAAAAAAGAATCCCGCAGCAAGAAATAGTACTGTAAATATCAATTGACCAATCATAGTTGTATAATCAGGTTTAAAACAAATATAATTAAATATATGTAATATTATGCGGGCATAATATACATTTAGAAGGATTAAAAATTAGTTGGATAAATTCCAACGGATATGCCTAGAGCCTCTATTAAAGTCCTTTATCTAAAAAAAAATAATATTTTATTCTTTGTTTTAGATAAAACTATTATATTCGTTTACGTACACGATTATGTTTTAAAGCTTTATAAACCAATTGTTAGCTTAAAGCCTAAGAATTGTTATGGTAGATATGAGTAGAAGTGCTTGTATTTACCTTTAATACAGTAACCAGTTTAAATAATTAAAACTATAAATTTAGTATTATGAGATCAAAAGTTTGCATGCTTTGTATCTTTTTGGGCTCACCATTTTTAAATCAATCCGCGGCATATGCTGCCGATAATGCATTTAATGTTAGTTTGGTGATTTCTCAAGAGAGACTTTCAGGGAAGGTTGTCGATAATGAAGGCAACGTCCTTAGGGGAGTGAGTGTTAAAGTCAAAAATACGACACAGTCTGTAGGGACTAACGTCGATGGTTTTTTTGAGCTTTCAGGACAACTTATCGGTAAGACTCTTGTGTTTTCAAGTGTCGGGTACGTACCAAAAGAAGTTTTAGTGACTGATTTAAGTGTTTTGAAGGTTGTCCTCGAACTCGATGAGGGGAATCTTGAAGAGGTTGTAGTGGTCGGTTATGGTACTCAGAAGAGAAAGGAACTGACAGGATCAATTTCTTCCATTAAATCGACGGACTTAGAAAAAGTAGCCAGTAACTCTTTTACAGGTGCAATACAAGGTAAGGTACCTGGCGTTACAATTACTAACACTAGTGGAGCGCCAGGAGGAGCTAGTTCTGTAAGGATTCGTGGTGTGGGAACTACTGGTGGAAATCAACCTTTGTATGTTATAGATGGATTTCCAGTTGGAGGTAGTAATATGTCTATTAGTGGAAGTTCGGATCAAGTTGACGGGATGTCGATTGTGAATCCGAATGATATAGAGTCCATAGAAGTGCTGAAAGATGCTGCTGCGGCGTCTATTTATGGAGCACGTGCGGCAAATGGAGTTATTTTGATTACAACCAAACGAGGGAAAGACGGTGTAAGTTCAGCGGATCTTAGTACATATACAGGCTTTCAGGAGCTTTGGAAAAAGCCGAAGTTTCTGAATGCAGAACAGTTTGCAACGCTAGCAAACGAACTGTTTAAGAATTCAAATATGACCCCTAACCCAGAGTGGGCCAATCCATCGGCACTAGGAGTGGGTACGAATTGGATTGATGAAGTCTTTCGGACTGCACCTGTACATAACGTGGATTTGTCAGTGATGGGGGGGAATCAAAAAGTTAAGAATGCATTGTCTGTAGGTTATCGTGACCAATTAGGAACACTTATAGAGACGTGGAACAAACGTTATACAGGACGTGCTAATGTTGACATCCAAGCTAACGAACGCTTGAAATTTGGGGGTAGTCTAGCCTTTGCTTATACGAATGGAAAAGGGTTACAGAATGAAGATTTCAGGCTTGGTATATTTAATTTGGCTCAGCAATTTTATCCAACGTTGGGACTAGAAGATGTTGTGAATGGTTCCTCTGCATATTATTCCACGCAAGGGGACAATCCTTACCTACGCGCTAAATCTGGAGAAAAGAAGCTTCGCAATATGCGATTGTACGGGAATGCATTTGGCGAATTTATTATTATCCCTGGATTAACATTTAAGTCGAGTATCGGACTAGATTATGCCGCTAATCGTACGAGTAGTTGGGAGCCTAAAGTTCAACGTGGATTCTATAGTAACCCGCTTGCAACACTGACTGAAACCCAAACCCAAGGTTTAAACTGGTTGATAGAGAACACGCTAAACTATAGTAAGCAATTCGATAAGCATAATCTTTCTGCTGTAGTTGGTCAGACTGCTCAGCGTAATGCGAGTGACTGGATTTCGATTACGGCCAGAGATTTTCAAAATGAGACCATCCGAGTGGTAAATACCAGTTCAGATGCGAATCGTAGAGGAACAGGAACAGGATCTGTATATACATTGGCTTCTTATTTGGGCCGTGTTAATTATTCATATGCTAATAAGTATTTGTTTTCGGCTAGTATCCGTCGTGATGGTTCATCTAATTTTGGACCTTCTTATAAGTGGGGGAATTTTCCTTCGGTGTCCGCAGGGTGGAATATTTCGGATGAAGATTTTTTCAATCAGTCTGGTCCCGTTAATAGTCTGAAGTTACGTGCTAGTTGGGGACAATTAGGTAACGATGCAATTGGCGCGTTCGGCTATTCGAGTACATTTGGATTAGGAAGAGTAATCGATAATTACATTTTGGGTGCAGAACAGGGATTGGTCACTGGCGCAAGCATGATCCGACCGGGAAATATGGATCTGAAATGGGAGACGAGCGAGCAACTTAATTTCGGAGTGGATGCTACATTTTTGAATAATAAAGGTTATTTGACGGCAGAGTATTACATCAAGGATACACGAGATATGTTGGTGAGTCTTCCTGTCTCGTTGGAAGCAGGTTTTGAGATAGCCCCATCTGTAAATGGTGGCAAGATTCGTAATTCTGGATTTGAACTATTGGTAGGATATGCTGGAGGAAGTGCTTTCAAGTATGATGTGAGTGTCAACTTGTCAACTTTAAAAAATGAAGTATTATCCATGGGCGCTGGAAATCCAATATCTGGTCCTTTAGTAGGCTTCACTAGTATGAACAGTTCTTACACGCAGGTAGGCCAGCCGATAGGATATTTTCGAGGATATATCGTGGATGGAATCTATCAGAACGATGCTGATGTCGATAAATCCTTTCAACCTAATGCTTCGGCGGGGGATTTTAAATTCCGTGACGTAAATGGAGATCGTAAGCTAACAGATGATGATCGTGTTATGTTAGGCAATCCATGGCCAAAATTGACTTACGGTATGAATATGGATTTTTCATATAAAGGTTTTGACTTGAACTTGCTTTTGCAGGGGGTAGCGGGTAATGATATTTTTCATGTTAACAAATTTTCTACTTACCCTATCAAGTATTTTGGAGGTAGTGGGGTAATCAATGCTTCTGCTGATGTATTGAATCGATGGACTCCGGAAACAGGAGGGAATACGGTACCTATCTTAAAATATACGGACTTGAATGGTAACTATGCAAATCTATCTTCATTTTACATTGAGGATGGTGCCTATTTACGTTTACGAAACGTAACCTTAGGATATAGTTTGCCCGCTACATTATTTGAAAATAGTAAAATGATTAAGCGTGTACGTGTATATAGCTCTATACAGAATGCATTTACAATTACGAAGTATAGTGGTTTCGATCCTGAGATAGGTTCTACAAATCCGTTAGCCTCTGGAGTAGACGATGGAGTGTACCCAGTGCCAAGAACATATATGTTTGGATTGAAAGTAGGTTTTTAATTAGTTGATAAAATAATATGAAACAGGTGAAAAATATTGTTCTGTTTGCTTTGTTGAGCACAGTAACAGCATGTAGTGATAGTTTTCTTTCATTGTCTCCGACGGATACGTTGGTAGAAGATAAGTTCTTTGTCAATATTTCGGATGCAGAGGCAGCATTAGTGGGGGTATATGGGACATTACAGAAAGAAGAGGCTTTTTCAAATGTGCGGGATGCAGCAGATATTGAATGGGCAATCTCCGGAGATATGTATGAGATGGATAGAAGCGCTAACCGTATCGAGTTGCACTCTTTGGTGTTTCCGTCTACGAATACGATCTTAAAAGATATGTACACCGCTGCATACATTGGTATAGGTCGGGCTAATATGGTGATAGCAAAAGTGTCTGCAATGAAAGATGTGGATGAAAAATCCCAAAAGCAAATAATTGCACAGGCTAAGTTTATCCGTGCATTGTTCTACTATCGTCTAGTTACCTATTTTGGGGGTGTTCCATTGATAGATACGCCTTTAGATGCAAGTTCGAATCTTCAGATACCTCGGGCTAAAGCAACAGAGGTCTGGGCATTTGTTGAAAAAGATCTTCAGGAAGCTAAAGTCGATTTGCCGATTAGATGGGACGCTAAGAATGTTGGAAAAGTAACGTCGGGGGCATGTAAAGCGTTGTTGGGAAAGGCTTTTCTATGGCAAAAGAAATATCCCAATGTCATTACTGTTACGGAGGAGTTGTTTGATGAACAACGGTATAAACTACTTGATGAGTATCGTTCGGTTTTTATGGAGAGCAATGAAAATAATGATGAAATATTGTTCTCGACCCAGTTTAAGGAAAGTGTAGACGCTGAAGGAAATAACTTGGTAAAACGTACAGCACCTCGTGGTGCACCTGCTGAATTTACCGGAGGCCAAGCTTGGAGTAATTTTGTTCCACAACAACACTGGGTGAATTCTCATGAAAAAGATGGGAATGGCCGGATCAAAGACAAGCGGTATTGGGCTTCAATTATAGGTCCTGGCGAGAAACATCAAGATATGCCCGCCTTTGTGATGCCTACAAATGTACCTGCAGGTTGGTCACACTCAGGATTTATTATGACCAAGTATTGGCAGAAACCAACTTTGGTCAACTCTGGAGTCAATGCTCCAGTAATCCGTTTTGCTGAAGTTCTTCTTAACTATGCCGAAGCATTAAATGAAGAAAATCGAGGAGATGACGCTATTGAAGAAGTTAATAGAATTCGTACAAGGGCAGGCCTCGATGATTTACCGAATGGCTTGGTCAAAAGCGAAGTATTGGATGCAATTTTTAAAGAACGTCGTATGGAGTTTATCTGGGAACCTACTGGAGGTTTTTCTGATTTGAATAGGAGCGGACGTTTTCTCAAGTTTATTGCTGCTGAAAGGCCAAATTATAATGAATTAAATGTAGCACAAAAGCCTTGGTTAAATACTACCCCTATAGTGTTTCCTATCCCTAGGGACGCGTGGGATAGAAACAAAGCCTTAGAGCAGAATGAGCATTATAGTTTCTAACAGATACTAGTTCTACCTAAAGTTTATTCGAAGAATTCTCTTATATACCCTTCAGGTATATAAGAGAATTCTCTATGAGGTAAATTAAATTAAAAGGATAAAGTTTATATCCTCTAAAATAGAAGTTTCCTTGTTTTGATAATAAAGAAGTTGTATTTTCGTGTACGTACACAGTAGTGCTATTAACCAAATAATGAAGAAGACGTTATATCATAATGCTCAAGTAATTCTACATGATAGTATTGAATGGGGAGCAGTCCTTGTAGAGGGGAAGAAAATAAAGCGTGTTATCGGAGAAAAGGACCTCGATCTTAGCGAGTTTGAAGGTGTTGAATTTATTGATGTGGAAGGAAACTATCTCTCCCCTGGTTTTATTGATATTCATGTACATGGGGGCGGAGGGTACGATTTTATGGATGGAACGGAAGAAGCTTTTCGTGAAATAGCTATTGTACATGCTAAACATGGGACGACAGCTATTGTCCCCACCACACTTACTACTACAACTGAAAGGCTTGAAGATACATTGAATAGTTATGCGAAGGTGAGAGATGAAGTTATCAATGGTGCCGAATTCTTAGGGATGCATTTGGAAGGGCCTTATTTTGCGTTGACACAACGTGGGGCTCAAGATCCGCGATATATCCGTAAACCTGACCCTAGAGAATACCGGTATTTGATTGAAAATTACGCAGGTATTGTACGATGGAGCGCTGCTCCTGAATTAGAAGGAGCTTTGGAATTTGGTGCATATCTATCTGAAAAGGGAATTATTGCAGCTGTGGCTCATACGGATGCGGTCTATGAAGATGTTGTAGCAGCTCATAAAGTTGGTTTTAATCTCATGACTCATTTCTATTCTGCAATGTCTGGAGTCAGTAGACGCAATGCCTTTAGATACGCGGGAGTTGTGGAGGCTGGCTATCTCATCGATGATTTTGATTTAGAGTTAATTGCTGATGGTATTCATCTACCAGATCCTTTGTTGCGCTTGATATACAAGGTCAAGGGGCCAGATAGGATGGTACTCGTTACTGATGCGATGCGGGCGGCGGGTACTAATGTGAGCGAATCCGTACTAGGCAGTTTTGATGACGGTCTGGAGGTGCTTGTTGAAGATGGAGTAGCAAAATTGAAAGACCGTTCCGCTTTTGCGGGTTCTGTGGCGACGGCAGATCGATTGATACGAACGATGCTGAAACTGGGGGATATTCCTCTAGAAGAAGTGATACAGATGATCACTTTTAATCCCGCTAGAGTAATGAAAGTTGCAGATAGAAAAGGGGCTATTGAAGTAGGGAAGGACGCTGATATGGTGATTTTTGACGATGATGTAAATGTTCAGATGACAATAGTCAATGGAAGAATCGTATACCAATTAAATAAATAATTATGAATAAAAAAGTAGATAATTTAGAAGTCAATATTTATTCGACACGCGAATTAATGGGAGATGCAGTTGCAAAAGATGTAAAAGCAGCTATTGATCAGTTGCTGACGCATAAAGATATGGTGAATATTATTTTCGCTGCGGCCCCTTCTCAAAGAGATTTGTATAAGAGTTTGTTGAGGATGGATATTCCTTGGGAAAAAGTCAATGCTATGCACATGGATGAATATGTTGGTGTGAGTGCAGAAGAGTCACAAAGTTTTCGAAACTATTTAAAAACGAATCTCTTTGACCTTATTCCATTAAAATCCATTACATATATACAAGGTGAATGTGAAGATATCGATGCTGAATGTCAAAGGTATGCTTCTATTTTAGAAGTTAATGCTCCTGATATTGTCTGTATGGGGATTGGGGAGAATACACATATTGCTTTTAATGATCCCCCGTTGGCGAAGTTTGACGATGTAGAGGTGGTCAAAGTGGTCGAGTTAGATCTGATTTGTAGGCAACAACAAGTAAATGACGGTTGTTTTTCTAGCCTTGATAAAGTACCTACGCATGCATTGACATTGACTATCCCTGTATTGTTGTCGGCAGAGTACATTTTTTGTGTGGTGCCAGGGAAAACTAAAGAGCAAGCTGTTTATCAGACAATCCATGAGGACATTGATGAGTTGTATCCTTCAACTATTTTGAGAAATCATCCACAGGCAAAGTTGTATTTGGATACTGAAAGTAGTAGACTTTTGGAAAGTTAAAAAAAAATTCTTTATTTGAAGCTCAATTGGTATCGATATGCAAAAGAATAATGAATTGTCTGGGGTAAAGGAGATTGCTAGAAGAGCAAATGTTTCCATTGCGACGGTGGATAGGGTCATCCACAATCGCACAGGCGTTTCAGCGAAGACGAAAGAAAAAATAGAGGCTATTATAAAGGAAATGGATTATAAACCTAACCTTTTGGCTCGGAGCCTGGCCTCACGAAAAGTTTTTCGTTTTGCGGTATTGATTCCACGTGAATCACCAGAGACCGAATATTGGAGAGCCCCATTGGAAGGTATCAATACGGCCTGGGCGGAGATTCGGATGTATGGTGTTGAAGTTGTTTTTTTTCATTATGAACTTAATGACAGGCAAACATTTAACCGTGAGGCCAATAAAATCCTTAAAGATAATTTTCACGGAATTATTTTAGCTCCCTCGTTTATTAGTGAAGCACTAGAGTTTTTTTACAAATGCGAAGCGAGAAAGATAAAATGTGTGTTTATAAACTCAGATATATCTAATGTTAGCCCGCTAAGTTATATTGGCCCAGATTTGTTCCAATCGGGCAAGCTAGCAGGAAATCTCTCAAAATACCTTATTCCTGATGGTGGTAATATTCTTATTTTCAATGTATCTAGAGAGTTGGGGGCGGAGCATCACTTGTTGAAGAAAGCGACTGGTTTCAAAAGTTATTTTGAAGAAAATAAGTCAACTTCTACTGTTAATATGTTGACAGTGCATAGGACTGATTATGATTCCGTAATGGCGGAGCTGGCAGCTTATTTAAAAGACAATACCGTAGACCTTTTGTTTGTCACAAATTCACGAGTTTCTACTGTAGCTAAGTATTTTGAAACGAATAATATTACAAATATCAAACTGATCGGTTACGATTATCTGTCTCGTAATGTGGAGTATTTGGAGAAGGGGATTATCGATTTTTTGATTTGTCAGAAGCCTATAGAACAAGGATATAGAGGGTTGTTGACGCTTTACGGTTACTTTGTAGAGAGTGAGAAGATAGAAAAGATACAATTGATGCCTATTGATATTCTTACAAAAGAGAATTATAAATACTATAAGAATTAAATAGGAGGTAGATTTATTTGTGAATAAATTTTCGGGTACGTACACTATTCACTATCTTTATAACATAACATAACATAATAAACCGCATTATGAAAAATCTAAGTAGAAGAGACTTTGTTAGCATGGGCTCCTTAGCTTTGGGTGCCGTAATTACGCATACAGCATCTGCTTCGTCCATCTTTCAGAGTAAAGGAAAACGTATCGGTATTATCGGTTTAGATACATCTCACGCCGTAGCCTTTACAAAATCTTTGCACGATAGTCCCGAAAAGTTTCGTGATTATAAGGTGGTAGCAGCCTATCCCTATGGCACTAGAACTATACCCTCTGCCACAGACCGTATTCCTAAGTATATCACCGATATAGAGCAATTGGACGTGAAGATTGTGGATTCAATTCAGGCTTTGTTGAAACAGGTGGATTATGTCTTGCTAGAAACGAATGATGGGAGACTGCACTTAGAACAGGCTCGCGAAGTTTTTAAAGCAAAGAAGCCTGTTTTTATTGACAAACCGATAGCGGCATCCTATAAGGACGCGAAGGAAATCATACGCCTGTCAACAGAGCATAAAGTTCCTTTTTTCTCTTCTTCTTCACTTCGATATATTACTGGCATGAAAGATATTTTGGAAGGGAAATATGGTAAGGTCTTAGGCGCGGACGTTTATTCTCCGGCAACGATTGAACCTAGCCATCCTGATTTCTTTTGGTATGGAATACATGCAGTAGAAATGTTGATTACAGCAATGGGGGTAGGATGTAAGTCGCTTAATCGGACGCATACCGAGGGGACGGATATTATCGTTGGTGTTTGGGACGATGGTAGAGTCGGAACAGTAAGAGGAACGAGAACAGGAGCATCTGCATTTGGAGGAACGATATATTGTGAAAAGGCGGCGGTTAAATTAGGCGATTTTGTGGGGTATGCACCATTATTGGAAGAGATTGTCGGATTTTTCGAATCGGGGAAAGTTCCGGTTGATGGGCAACAAACGTTGGAAATATGTGCTTTTATTGAGGCAGCTGATTTAAGCAAAAATCGGCATGGACAATCGGTCAACTTAACAGAGATAACCTTAAAATAAAACCTACAATTATGGATAATAACTCAAGAAGAGATTTTTTAAAGAAAACATTGATAGCCTCTACTGCTGTGGGGCTAGGAGGGATACTCCCTGGCTTCAGTGCTAAAAGTTACAACAGGATTGTTGGCGCTAATGAGAAAATGAGAGTTTCTGTGATGGGAGTGAATTCCCGTGGAGCAGCATTGGCTCAAAATTTTGCCAGTCAGGCGCAGAGTGAAGTCATCCATGTATGTGATGTCGATAGTCGTGCCATCGATAAATGTAAAGAAGGGCTTGCTAAATTCCAAAAGACAACGGTCACTGGATTTAAAGATTTTAGAAAATCGTTGGAAAGTAAAGATGTCGATATTTTCGTTGTCGCAGCACCTGACCATTGGCATGCACCAGCGGCTATATTGGCCTCACAGGCAGGAAAAAGTGTGTATTTGGAAAAACCTTGTAGCCATAACCCTAGGGAGGGAGAGTTATTGATAGCAGCGGCGAATAAATATGGTAATGTGATCCAGATGGGCAATCAAAGACGATCTTGGCCTAATGTGGTGAAAGGAATTGAAGAGGTGCACAATGGTACGATAGGTAAAGTATTTTATGCTAAGACTTGGTATACGAATAATCGCCCTTCGATCGGAATAGGAAAGAAAACGGCTGTGCCATCCTGGTTAGATTTTGACTTGTGGCAAGGACCTGCACCACGTGCAGCATTTCAAGATAATCTGTTGCACTACAATTGGCATTGGTTCTGGAATTGGGGGACCGGAGAGGCGCTAAACAATGGTACTCATATGGTGGATTTAGCACGTTGGGGATTGCAGGTTGATTACCCTACTCGCGTGAGTTCTAATGGTGGTCGATATGCCTATCAAGATGACTGGCAAACCCCAGATACACAAGTTATAAGCCTTGAATTTGGACCTGATAAGATGATTACTTGGGAGGGAAGGAGCTGTAATGCAATGACTACCGAAGGATCTAATGTGGGGGTCATGTTTTACGGTTCAAAAGGATCTCTGCAAATTGATGGTGCAAACTCTTATAAATTATTTGATATTCAAGGCAAGTTGGTTAAGGAAGTAAAAGACAGCGGTCCTATTAATACAGCAAGTCTTAGCAGCCCGTCTCAGCAACTGGATGCACTGCATATGCAAAACATGTTTGCGGCTATAAAAAATAACGGTAACCTTAATTCAGATATCTTGAGTGGACACAAAAGTACTTTATTGGTACAGCTAGGAAACATCGCACTCAGAGCAGGTAAACAATTAGAAATAAACTCTCAGAATGGTCATATATTAAATGACAGTGATGCTATGAAAAATTTATGGTCAAGAGAGTATGCTAAAGGGTGGGAGCCTAAAGTCTAATCGATATGGGAGCGAGTAACGTTAAAACTGCAGCTAGTCTGACGCAAAAAGAGACTATTGTTTCTATTGGAATCATTGGTGTTTTATTTTTTATGTTCGGTTTTGTCAGTTGGGTCAATGCTATACTGATACCTTATTTTAAAATCGCCTGTGAACTGACCAATTTTCAATCTTATCTCGTCACATTTGCATTCTATATCTCTTACTTAGTCATATCTATGCCTTCGTCTTATCTACTGAAAAATAAGGGGTTTAAGAATGGTATAATGATTGGTTTTTTTATCATGGCTTTCGGAGCATTTATGTTTATTCCCGCTGCTCTAACGCGTACATATGAGGTGTTTTTAGTAGGACTTTTTTCGCTGGGTGCCGGATTGGCGATTTTACAGACTGCAGCGAACCCTTATGTGACAATATTAGGCCCGAAAGAACGGGCTGCGCAGCGCATCTCAATCATGGGGATTTGTAATAAAGCTGCAGGGATATTGGCTCCTTTGATTTTCGCTACAGTAGTACTACGTGCCACAGATTCTGATTTGTTTAAGAATCTGGAAACAATGGATGTGGCACAGCGTTCCCAAGAGCTTGATATTTTTATACGAAGAGTCATTGCACCTTATACCGTTTTGGGATTTATCCTTGTAGGATTAGGACTTTTAGTCCGATTTTCTCCATTACCTGAAATAGATACTGAACACGAGGATGATGCTGTCGCTGCTGCTAATTCTTCAAAAAACAGCATCTTTCAGTTTCCGCATTTGATTCTTGGAGCAATAGCTATTTTTCTACACGTAGGCACTCAGATTATTTCGATTGATACGATTATTGGATATGCGGGGTCAATGGACATCGATCTCTTGGAAGCGAAGGTTTTCCCTTCCTACACACTTTTCCTTACTATCGTAGGGTATTTGTGTGGTATTGTTTTGATACCTAAGGTGATGAGTCAAGTTACGGCTTTGAGAGTCTGTACTGTTTTAGGCCTTTTGCTTTCTTTGGGAATAGTCTACCTCAGTGGAGATATCACGCTTTTAGGACATAAAGCAGATATCTCAATTTGGTTTATTGTTTTACTGGGATTTGCGAACTCTCTAGTCTGGGCAGGTATCTGGCCATTGGCTTTGAGCGATCTTGGAAGATTTACCAAGCAGGGGGGGGCTCTACTGATTATGGGCTTATGTGGAAATGCAATCATGCCGATGATATACGGTCACTATGCTGATGTATTCGATCTGAAGGCTGCTTATTGGGTTTTGGTGCCATGTTACCTCTATCTGATATTCTACGCGGTCAAGGGCCATAAAATTCGTAAATGGTAAATATGAAATTACATTTAAAAATCTGCTTCTGCAGTGCCTTATACTTATTGATCTCGAGCTGCTCAGAAAGACCGTCTTCGTCAGGTGGTACGGATCGGATCGGGCTTTTGGTTATACAGCCTGAACATTTTCATGCTGCTCTCGTTCAGAAATACAAGAATCCAGAGATAGATCCGGAGGTATACCTTTTTGCTGATACGGTAAGTTCTGTAGAAGCCTATCAAAATCTCATCCAACAGTACAATTCGAGAGATCAAGATCCAACGGATTGGAAGGTCATCTCTTACTATGGCTATGATTTTCTAGAGAAAGCGTTTAAAGGTAATTCTGGAAACGTCGTTGTATTAGCTGGAGATAATCAACAAAAAATAGACTTTATTTCCCAATCTGTGCAACACGGAAAGGACGTTTTCGCAGACAAGCCGTTGGTAATAAATGAAGAAGGATATAGCAAGCTTTCCGAATTATTGAATGCTGCTTCTGCTCAAGCTCCACTGATATACGATATCATGACCGAACGCTATGATATCAAGAACCTTATTGTCAAATCGCTTCTGAATGACACTGAATTTTCGGGAGGTGTTAGTAAGGAAGGTGCTGAAGCTGCGGTACAATTTAATAGTACCCATCATTTTATTAAGGAGGTTTCTGGAAAACCTTTGATTCGGCCAGCTATGTTTTATAATACCTTAAAGCAAGGTGAAGGTCTAGTTGATGTGACGACTCATTATATTGACTTGGTGTATTGGATGCTTTCTTCGGAGCAAGTTATTGATGTAAGAAAAGATTTGAGATTAGATAGTTCATTTAGATGGCAGACTAGATTGCGGAAGAGTGACTTTGAAAGATCTACAGGTTTGAAGCAGTATCCGGATATGGTTCTGGATGCTCAAACAAAAAGTGGAGATCTTGCTGTGTATAGTAATGGGAAAATGGATTTTAGTTTCAAGGGGATACCTGTTTCTATTGCAGTGCAATGGAAGGTCGAATCACTGGACAATAAGGGAGATCAGTTTTCAGCAAGTTTTAAGACCAAGAAGTTCCGGCTAGAGATTAAGCCTGATGGTCAGGGGACGATGGCAGTATTTGTTGCCCCCAATAGATTAAACGATAAGTTTGAAGATGAGTTAAGACAATCATTACAATCTATAAAAGATCTGCCTGGACTTGATATTGAGCAGGAGAAGGGAGCCTATAAGATTACCATTCCTAAAAGTCTATATTTAAGCCATGAGGATCATTTTGCAAAGGTACTAGCACAGTTTATCTCATATCGAAAAGTGAAGTCATTACCCGATTGGGAAAAGTCTTTTATGTTAGCTAAGTATTATTTAACGACCCAGGCTTTGGCGAAGGCAAAAACTATTGAACATGAAAAAGATTAGTTTTTTTATCCTCTCATTTCTTTTTTGTCAAATGGTGTTTGCTCAGAAAACGCATTTGCATGAGAAATTAGTTCCTTATTTTTATGCGCCTGATTCATTGGAACAAGATTTTGGACATTTTCAATCGCCTCTTGTGTTTAACGACGGAAGGCAGGTCCGGTCTGCAAAGGACTGGACAAGACGGAAAGCAGAAATCAAGCATGATTGGGAAAACTATCTAGGGCACTGGCCAGAACTCTATACCCAACAACGATTTGAATATATAGATACGCTTTACGAAGATACTTATACACAGTATGGTGTGCGTTTTAAATGGACACCAAATGAATGGACAAAAGGGTATCTATTGGTCCCCAAGAATGCAAGCAGTAAAATGCCTGCGGTAGTCAGTGTATTTTATGATGCGGAAAGCTCCATAGGGATAGGAAGTGAAAGTCGACCATGGCGACCATGGCGAGATTTTGCTAAGGAATTAGCAAATAGAGGCTTTGTAACGCTAGCGATAGGTACGAAAGAAGCATCAGAACGGAATGAATTTTCACTTTACTATCCTTCTATTGATTCCGTATCGGTACAGCCATTGTCTATGCTTGCCTATGCTGCCAATAATGCTTATTACGTGCTCGCTAACAGTAATAATGTAGATAAAAGCAGGATAGGTATCGTAGGACATTCTTTTGGTGGCAAGTGGGCAATGTTTGCTTCCTGTCTCACCGATAATTTTGCTGCCGCAGCATGGTCAGATCCAGGTATTGTAATGCAAGAAGACAGAGAGTCTATTAATTATTGGGAACCATGGTATCTCGGTTTTCATTCAAAGCCTTGGCGGAATAGGGGACTCATTACAGAGAGCAATCCAGCACACGGCGTATACAACCAGCTACGGAAAGACAATAGAAATCTGCATGAATTACATGTTTTGATGGCACCTAGACCATTTTTGGTCTCGGGGGGAGCAGAAGATCCCGTCACGCAATGGAGGGCACTGAACCACAGTGTCGAAGTCAATAAGTTATTGGGGAAAAAAGAACGAGTAGCTATGACCAATCGACCTATGCATGCGTTGACTGAAGATGCTACAGAGGTGATATACACTTTTTTTGAATATTTCTTGAAATAACTATTTGCTTGGTGGTCATAGCTTGCCTTCTCTCAGTTGCTCAAAGGCATAGTTCGCCGCTCGAGCGGAGAGTGCCATGAAAGTAAGTGAAGGATTTTGGTTCCCGGCACTGGCCATGCATGCTCCGTCTGTTACGAATACGTTTGGACAATCATGTATTTGATTGTATTTATTGAGAATCGAAGATTGGGGATTATTTCCCATACGTACACCACCCATTTCGTGAACTTCTAATCCCGGCTGTCTGCCTAATTCGTGATGTTGGTCTATCATTTGTATCGATGTGCATCCCGACTTTTCAAGCATTTCGTGACCAGATTTAAAGAAGTCTTGCATCATACTCACATCATTATCAGAATATGCTACAGAAGTAATCAGTTTCGGTAGGCCATATTTATCCTTCTCCTGGCTTAGTCGGACGTGATTTTCATAAACAGGAACTACTTCGCCTTGCATCATCATACTGACCCTCCATTCACCAGGTTCGGACAGACTATCTTTGAATAGCGGACCAACTTGGCTGTCAAGAGAACGTCTCCAGCCTTCGCGGTGAGCACTAAAAGCAATCAAATACGAGCCTTCAAAGTTTGGATTTTTGGTTTTGATATTTTCAAACGCAGGAATAAATACCTGAGTGGGACGTTTCCCATAATAATATTTGTCTTCGAAACCAGCAATTTTTGCTTGAATTTTACCTCGATAGTTATGGAATATGATATAACGGCCTAACATTCCACTACGATTCCCTAGCCCCTTCGGAAAGGCTTCCGAAGTAGAATTAAGTAGTATTAGGTTTGAGTTTAAGGTGGATGCATTTAAGAAGATGATTTTGGCCTTATACTGTTTTTTCTCCTTTGTATGTGCATCGATGGCTACTACGCCTATTGCTTTTTTTAATTGGTCATCATAAATGATTTTCTCAACGATACTATCTGTTTTTAGTGTTAAGTTACCTGTTTTTTTTGCCACTGGAAGAGTGGATGAATTGGCACTAAAATATCCGCCAAAAGGACAGCCTCTTTCGCAGAGCGATCGCGCCATACATTGACCTCTACCTTGTTGTTTTTGTGTATCGGTAATCTGCGCTAGATTGGCAGTTCTACCAATAATGGGAAACCGATTTGGGAAATTTTTACGTATAGCCGTTGAAATGTGGTTTTCTACGGCGTTCATTTCAAACGAACCAACGACTTCACAATCAGGAAGGTTTTCGATACCGTCTTTCTTCCCAGATATACCGACAAATTTTTCTACATGGCTATACCACGGAGACAAGTCGCTATAAGCTATAGGCCAATTAACTGTTGTCTTAAAAAACTTCGGATTGTCAAATTCGAATTGGCTCCACCGTTGGGTTTGCCTTGCCCAAAGTAGGGATTTACCTCCCACTTGGTAGCCTCTTATCCAATCAAAAGGTTTTTCTTGAATATAGGCTTGCTCATCATCGGTAATATAGAAATGCGAGGTTGCATCGCTGTAATTATAATGTTTACTTATAAGCGGATTAGATTTCTTTTTTTCGAGGCTAACGGCACCAGCATAGGGGAATTCCCAAGGGTCAAGCATGGCAGTAGGGTAGTCTTTGATGTGTTCAACCTGTCGTCCTCTTTCTAGAAGTAGGACTTTTAGACCTTTTTCACAAAATTCTTTAGTAGCCCAGCTCCCCGAAATCCCAGAACCAACAACTATGACATCAAATAACTCTTCCATAATTTAGTAATCGTGTACGTTAACAGAACTAATTTAGTGATTTTTATTTAAATAAATGAGGAGCTATTATTGTAAAAAGAAATGTAATCAAGGTGACGAAAGACAAAATCCTATATATAAAAAAAGGTGGTTTTATAAAACCACCTTTTTTTAATAGATATAACTATAAATTATTTTATACCCAGTTTAGCTTTTACATCTGCAGTTACATCTTCTCCACCTTGGTAATATACTGCAGCACCCGAGCCAATATCAAAGATATAAGCGTACCCTTTTTCTTTAGCTACTGCATTGATTGCATTCATCAATTTAGTTTGGATAGGAGCCATCAATTCTTGTTGCTTTTTGCCGATATCTTCTTGCGCTACTTTTTGTACCTCTTGTACACGAGTCTGCATCTGTTGAAACTCCTGGCCTATAGCTTGTAATTTCGTTTGTGTTTCTGATTTATTTGCTTCACTTTGATTCAACATGAGGTCGTTAGCTTCTTTTTCTTTCTTTTGTAGCTCAGCGTACATTCCTTCTAACTCCTTTTGCTTGGCATCACTTAATACCTTTAACTGTTCCTGAGCTGCCTTAAATTCTGTAGTAGCTTGAAATACGTCGTCAGCGTTGACGTGTCCGATTTTTTGTTGTGCACTTGCTACTTGTACCCCCGCAAATAACCCTACCGCTAAAATTGCTCCTTTTACTAAATTTTTCATTCTTTTCATGTTAAACTCTACAATTACAAAATGTAATTTTTTGATAATTCTCTATTGTTAATAAATTAGTTTTATTGTTACTGCGCTTTCTCTGCTAATGACGGATCTGGTTTGAAACCTAGTTTTGTGATTACATCATTACTTTTGTCCAGTCTAGAACTTGCAAAAAGAAAAGTAACCTCACTGCCTTTGTCTAATACAAGGTCAAGTCCTTGAGTCGTGGCAATATCTTGGATAGCTTTTGCGACACGCTCCTGAATAGGTTTTACTAGACGCACACGGGTTTGGAAAAGTTCTCCCTCATAACCAAATTTTTGCTTTTGGAAGTCTTTTACTTGTTTCTCTTTATTGACAATCTCATCCTCACGTCTTTTGCGCATATCATCATTCAGTAATACCTGATCATTTTGATAAGCTTTATAAAGTCGTTCTATCTCTCCGTATTGTTTGTCGACCTCACCTTGCCATTGTACAGATAAGTCATCTAGTCTTTTCTGAGCCGATACATATTCTGGAATATGTTTTAAGATGTATTCCGAGTCTACATAAGCTACACGTTGCGCAAATGAAGCGCTAATGCTACAAGTTATAAAAGCTAAAATTGCGAATATCTTTTTCATCTCTGTTTTATTTTCTATTTAATGATCTTAATCTTTTATCATATTTCTATGACAACAATTATACTAAAAAGTTTAAATATTAAAAACCTCCCATGTTCTGCATAATACTGAATGTGAAACTTTGTTTCCATTCACTTGAACGCATCCCTGGAATAGGATCGAATGCATGTCCGTAATCGATTCCCAGCATACCAAATATAGGTAAAAATATACGAGCACCTACGCCAGCAGAACGACGCACTTTGAACGGGTTAACCTCAGAAAATTTATTCCACGTATTACCTGCTTCAGCAAAGGCCAAGGCGAAGACTGTTGCTTGATCATTCAGCATGATCGGGTGTCGTAACTCTATCTGGTATTTAGCATAGATAGGGCTACCGGAGTTGATGGCGATTCGTTGGTTTCCGTTTCCTGTTGACTCAGGGATAATGGTACCATTGGCATATCCACGCATAGCGATGATTTCAGAACCTTGTAAGAAGTCGAATCCTTGCATACCGTCACCTCCTAGTTTGAAACGCTCAAATGTAGAAGTCTCTGTACGGTTTGTATAGTTTCCTAAGAAGCCAAATTGAGCTTGGGTTTTCACAACAAGTTTACCAGCGACTTTCATATACCATTGAGAATCGAATTTCCATTTATGGTACTCTGTCCACTTATAACGGACCTCTTCTGGATCTGTTTTGTAGTTGATATTGTTCCATGCCGAATAAGGAGGGGTCAATTGTACCGAGAAGCGAATATGTGAACCTGACGTCGGGTAAATAGGAGCATCGATTGAGTTACGACTGATCTCTTGTGTAAAGTTAAGGTTGTAAGCCGTACCATTGGAGAACAAGAAATAGTTTCCATAATTCTGTAGCTTATAACGTTGGAATGATAATGAGCTATTAATTTGGAAATAGTTGTCTGGCCATTGTAGACGTTTACCTAATGAGGCTGTCACACCTGTCATCCAGATACGTTGTAACTCAGAATCCTTGACCATTTGCTCGCCTGTATAGTAGTTGAAACCACCATAAGAAGAGTTTGAAGTATAGGCACTCAATCCAAAGTATACAGGTTTTTTACCCCCTAACCAAGGTTCTGAGAAAGAGAAACTATATGATTGGTATCGTTTACCAGAAGTTTGTCCACGTATACTTAGTTTTTGACCGTCACCACGTGGTAGTGGTTTCCATGCATCTTTTTTAAAGAAATTGCTTGTTGAGAAGTTGTTAAATGTTAATCCTAGTGTACCAATAATCTGTCCTGCACCATACCCCCCTGACAGTTCAACCTGATCTGATGGTTTTTCTACTACATTGAATACAACATCAGTAGTACCTTCTTCATGGTTCATTGTAGAAGAAGGTATATCTGGAGTTATTTTTTGCTCATCAAACATACCCAATTGAGAAATCTCACGTATACTCCGCATAATCAATTCTCTCGAATATTTTTGCCCAGGTTTAGTGTATATCGATCTTAACACTACACGGTCATTTGTGACGTCGTTACCTTTTACAATAACATTGTTGATTGTATATTGTTTTCCTTCACTGATTTGGATCTCGAGATCAATGGTGTCGTTGTATATTTTTTTGATTATAGGATTGATATTAAATGTCAGGTATCCATCATTCTGATAGAGAGCACTAATATCATCACTATTGCGGGTAGGTCCCGTAAGCTTAGCTGTCAACTTTTCCTCACTGTAGACATCACCTTTTTGAACACCCAATAAAATATTTAAGATAGAGTCTTTATAACGTGTGTTTCCTGTCCAGTCGATATTTCCAACATAATATTTGGGGCCTTCATAGACCTCCATGTCAATACGCACTTCCTTTTCACCAAAACGATATACACTATCAGACAGAATTTGGGCGTCGCGATATCCTTTGTCTTGTAGTTTTGCTACTAATTTTTCTTTAGCCTCTTTATACTTATCGTCTTTAAATTTGCCAGGACCAAATATTCTGAACCATTTGCGCGGCTTTACACCTTTGAGATATTTAGTCAGTTCCGAGTTGCTAAAGGTTTCATTGCCTGTGAAAAGAACTTTATTTACCTTAATCTTTTTGTTTTTCTCAACATTTACATTTAAGATTTCATTGTTGGCTTGAGCAGAGTCTTTAAGCGTACTTATTTTGATGTCAGGGTAGAGGTACGACTTTTCTCTTAAAAAACGTTGTATCGTGGATTTTGTGGATTGGATAAGATTATCATTGACGATACGTCCAGAGCTAGAGTTTAAACGCTTGTTTATCTCCTCTGTTTGAGATTTACTCAACCCTTTGATGTCAATTCGTGTCAATCGTGGTCTCTCTTGGACACGGATTTCAAAAAAGATAGTTTCCCCGTCGATACGTGTAGCCCACAATTGTACATCTTCGAATAGGTTTTGCGCCATTAAATCTTTAATAACACTAGCAGTAGCTTCTCCAGGAACTTCAATATATTGACCTACTACGAGTTTAGAAATCGTAATCAATACGTCCGTATCCAAGTATTGTGCCCCTTTTACAGTGATTCCTCCAATAATGTAATCTTTAGGCTGTAGATAAGAAAACTCATCTGGGTCCGAAAGATTGACCGGCCCACGATTAGCTATTTGAGCAAACGTAGAAGAGATGTTCAACAAAAAAAACGCTGCTGTTAGTATATATAGTTGCTTCATTTACTTGTTATTATGGATGCTAAAGTACATCAAACTCTTGTTAATTTTTGTTAAAAGTATAATTACGGTAACTTCTTGTTTTTTATGTAGTTATCGTTGGTTTTAGTGCGGTATTATAGTTGTTCACTCGTTTTTCCAAATCTTCTTTCTCGTAACTGGAAATCATAAATAGCCTCAAACAAGTTTTCTCGATCAAATTCCGGCCACATTTTAGGAGAAAAGATAAGCTCCGTGTAAGCCAGTTGCCACAAGAGGAAATTACTTACTCGATATTCGCCTCCGGTTCTAATCATCAGGTCAGGATCTGGGATGTCGGAAGTATATAAGTTTTGTGCAAAAACTTGTTCCGTAATATCATCTATATCTAAGACATTGTTATTCACTTGTTGGGCGATACGTTTCGTCGCTTCTAAGATCTCAGAACGTCCGCCATAACTCAACGCAAGGCTCAAGGTACATTTCGTATTGTTACGGGTGGCTTCCATGGTTTCTAATAGCGTTTTTCGGGCATTGCTTGGAAGGTCATTGATATTACCTATAGCATTGAGTTTTACACCATTCTTTTGAAATGTTTTAAGCTCTTTATTTAGCGAATTTATTAGTAGTTCCATTAGCGCCTGTACCTCCAGCTTTGGTCGATTCCAGTTCTCTGAAGAAAATGCATATAGTGTTAGGTAGGGGATTCCCAGATGTATACTACCTTCAAGTACCTCTCGAACAGCTGTTACACCATTCTTGTGGCCAAACACTCTTAATTTACCCAGACCTTTTGCCCAACGGCCATTTCCGTCCATAATGATAGCAATATGGCGAGGTAGGTTTTTAAGGTCTATATTATCTTTAACACTCATTGATTTTACTAAACTATTACTGCCACCAATAGCACTTTTTACTAATTATTGTATAAGTCAGTGTGATTCCCGCAGTCATATAACCATCGAATTTTTTGCCATCGCCACGAGCTCTTCCTTCATTTAATGCTAGTTTTCCAGCACTAGGGTCCGCTAAAAAAGTTAAATCCTCTTTAGTCAGACTATAGGGGATAGACGTGCGTTCCGAAATGTTTCCGGGGCTCAAATAATATTGGCTTACAGCATCGATATTGTCACTCAGAACTGTACGGTAGATCACTTCTGCCCCTAAAGACCAAGGTCCCTTTAAATTATATTTAAATCCAACTCCTATCGGAACGGATAATGCAAATTTAGAAAATGTAAGAGCGTTTCCGTTTTCGTCAGCTTCTAGCTCTAGCTCACGCAAGCGTATTTTTTTCGAACCATAGTTGACATAAGGTTCATGTATGACTCCTGCAACACCAGCTAATATATAGGGCGTATATCTGTTGAGTTCTCTGCCTGCGATATACTTGAAGAAATTAAATTCAGCAGTGATTGCCAGTTCAGAGAGCGTATTGTTAAACTGAAGATTGCGTTGCTTTTGATTGGCACCTTTGAAATCCTTATCGCTGCCTGATAGGTATAAATGATTGTATCCCAATCTAACGCCCCAAGTTGGATTAAAGTTGTATTTCGCAAATAATCCGCCTCCTAGATTTTTGAAATAAAAAGGGTTTGTAGTATTTATATCACCCATATAACCTGTGCCAACTCCGGACACACCAAACTCATACTGTTGTGCGTAGAGATCCGACAGTACAAGGGACAATATGGTTAATATAGCTATACGAATTTTAATCAACTTTACTGATTTTGGTTGTAAAGATAAAGTTTTTGCAATAATAGTGTAACCTTAATTTTTGTTAAATCAATTATGTAGTCTAATAATTACGGACATCGATTCCCCAAAGCAATTTTTCGCGCAATGTTCGGAAGTATCCATCTTTCTCTAGACGGATTAGATTGATGCTGAAAGGTGCTTTACGTATACATAGCTCTGTAGTAGTGGGGAGGGTTTCACTCTTAGAGTCACAGCTCAATATAAACTTTTCGGTACGACTTTCGATGCGCAGTCGTAGCGTCATGTTTTCAGATACAACAATTGGACGCACATTCAGGTTGTGTGGAGAGATTGGAGTGATTACAAAGTTGCCACTTCCAGGCATAATAATAGGTCCTCCACAACTCAACGAATAGGCCGTAGAGCCAGTTGGGGTCGCGATAATAAGACCGTCGGCCCAATAAGAATTGAGGAGTTCATCATCTATTTTGGCATCGATAGTAATCATAGAGGAGCTGTCGAAACGAAATACAGTAATATCATTTAGAGCAAAGTTTTCCCCATTGAAAAGATCCTTGTGGCTACTTTCTACCGACAGCAATGCTCTTTTCTGGATTTGAAATTGTTTATTTAGTATTTGGTCTAACGCGGCTTCCATTTCGTTTTTTTGGATATTAGCCAAAAAACCTAATCGACCAAAGTTGATCCCGGCTATTGGTATACCTGAATCACGGATTATAGATACAGCTGCTAGCATTGTGCCATCTCCTCCTAGACTCAATAAAAAACTAATGTCTTTAGGGAGATCTTGATGGTTGGTGAATGTTTCTAAGTGTTGTGAAGAGAAATCGTTTTTTAATAAAAAATCATAGAACTCTACATGTACAGAAATTTGAATATTTCTTTGGATTAGATAATTAAATAGATGATCAACATAGGGAATCACTGTCGAATTAAATATTCTACCAAAAATTGCAATTTTCGTCTGCTCCATTGCTATAGTACTGTTTCGTAAATCACAAAAGTGCAAAGAATAGGTTATAAATCTAAATAATTCATCAAAAGGTCGTAACGGTCTTGTATGTCAGATTGTTGTCCTCCGTCACGAAATGTAGCTTTAACGACATAATCGTTTCGCCATAGGGAAGAGACAACTGCAGCGATATTTGTTTTATTGACTTTTATTGTCATTTCTAATTTTGAGGATTCTGGTAGACGGTGGATTGCTGTGCTGAGAATGTTGGTGTTTTCCGCCTCGATAATTCGAGCAATATGTGAAAGTGCATTGTCACGCATACCAAGCTCAAGAACAATAATAGCCCCTTCATCATTTCCTAAGGTTTCATTGAGGGCAATTAATAGATCCTGCTTGGTTAAAACACCGATATATTCGTGCTTTTTGTTCAATACAGGGATAAAGCAATAATCGTAAGTTGTGATGAGTTGGAGCGCATCATATATATGTTGGTAGTCAAAAAGATAAACTGATTTAAAGTGTATCTTTAGATTCTCAATTGGCACTTGTAGGTCTGTCTGGTCAAGTAGTGTTTCTTCTGAAACCAAACCATGAAAAACATTTCCTTTGACGACAGCTAGAAACTTGGAGTGACTTTCGCTCATCTTCTCTAATACGAATTCTACAGTATCTGTATGCAAAACTTCGTGATAATCAGTGGATATGTACTGGCCGATAAACATAGTTACTATTTTAGTTATGAAACCTTTAATGTAGGGAAACGTTTAACCTTCATTCAAAAATAGCTATAAAAGACAAGAAACTTGTCTTAAAATGTAATTTTCTTAGCGAGATACAGCTTTATTTTTTTATTTTTACGCTTCACGAAAATAGGGGGTGCCCCGTGCTTTCAAAAACGATGGCTATAGAAAAAGATAAGTTCATACAAGTAAGGGAAGTCATACGAAAAAAAAGTCCAGGACTTGCTAAATGGATACCGAGTCCACTCTTAAGTTATTTGGAACGAACCATACATGAAAGCGAAATAAATGACATCATGTATCGTTTCAGAGATTTGCAGGGCTTAGACTTTGTGGATGCATTAATTGCTGATCTGGGAGTAGAAGTTGTTCTGGAGGGAGAGGAGAATATACCAGATTCCGAAGCGGTAATCTTTGCTTCAAATCATCCATTAGGAGGGTTGGATGGTATAGCTTTTATGCATGCTATTGGACGCTATCGGAGAGATGTGAAGTTTTTGGTGAATGACATATTAATGAATGTTGGGAATTTGCAACCTTTGTTTGTAGGTGTTAATAAAGTCGGTGGGCAAGATAAAAATGCTATCGCCGCGATTGAAGAAGCCTATGCTGGTGAACATGCTCTTTTGGTATTCCCAGCAGGACTTGTATCTCGTAAGATTCATGGCAAGATTGAAGATCTGGAATGGAAGAAGAGTTTCGTTTCCAAAGCTAAGAAATATAGAAAGGACGTTATTCCAGTGTATATTGATGGCCAGAATTCCAGTTTTTTCTATAACTTATCGAGATGGAGGGCTAAACTAGGTGTAAAATTTAATGTTGAGATGTTGTATTTGGCAGATGAATTTTTTGCCCAACGCAATCAACGAGTTGTAATAAAAATTGGGAAGAAAATTCCATATACGTTTTTTGATACTTCAAAAAATGAAAGACAATGGGCCGCTTACACAAGGCAGCTGGTATACGAATTGAAGACGGAGAAATAATTGTATGGAAGAAATAATTGCCCCAGTAGATAGGGGGTTGATCAAGGCTGAGTTAACCGAAAAGGCTTTTCTGCGTTATACCAATAATGGAAATAATGAAGTTTACCTGGTGAATTATCATTCCGCACCAAATATAATGCGGGAAATTGGAAGATTGCGCGAGTTAACATTCCGAGGAGCAGGGGGGGGGACCGGGCTTGCTCTAGATATTGACGAGAATGATACTTGTAAGCATAATTACGATCAATTAATAGCTTGGAATCCAGAAGATGAAGAAATTATAGCAGGATACCGTGTGATTCGTTGTGATCAAGCAAAAGATGAACAAGGGAATATTCATCTTTCTACATTGCACTATTTTGAATTTTCAGACGATTTTATAAATAATTACCTGCCTTACACGATCGAGTTGGGGCGTTCGTGGGTACAACCAAAATATCAACCATCGATTGATAACAGAAAAGGACTCTTTTCATTGGATAATCTTTGGGATGGGCTAGGTGCATTAGTCGTTATTAACCCAGATATCAAGTATCTGTTTGGAAAAGTTACCATGTATGCGCATTTCAATGCACAGGCACGTGACTTGTTGTTGTATTTTATGGAGTGTTATTTCCCTGATCGGGAAAAAATGGTGAGACCTTATGAAAATCTTTTGGTGGGATATAAGACCGATATAACACCATTTTTAGGGATTTTTGATGGCCTATCCTACAAAGACGGTTACAAAGTGCTGAATAAGCATGTTCGGGATTTTGGAGAGAATATTCCGCCACTTATTAATACTTATATGAATCTTTCGCCAACAATGATGACTTTTGGTACTGCCATGAATGATGAATTTGGTGAGGTCGAAGAGACGGGGATATTAATCACATTAGAAGATATCTATCCTCCTAAGAAGGAAAGGCATATTGCCTCTTTCGATAGAGACAAGGTTTTTGGTAGCAGGGAAGACAGAAAAGAGAACTAATTAGTTCTCTTTTCTTTTTATAGCATAGAAAAATGTGTCTTTAGTTTAAGAAAGACAGCTTTTTACAAGTTCTGAAATTGTTTTTCCGTCTGCTTGTCCTGCTAGTTTTTGATTGGCTAGTCCCATGACTTTCCCCATATCTTTCATTCCTGATGCACCGATTTCCGTAATGATCGTACGAATAATAGATTCGACCTCGCTACGTTCTAATTGTTTAGGAAGGTATTCTTCGATGACTTGTTGTTCTTCCAATTCAATTTGGAATAAATCTTCACGGCCTTGTTCTTTATATATCTCGCCAGATTCTTTACGTTGTTTTACTAGTTTTTGCAAGACTTTGATTTCTGTGTCTTGGTCCAATTCCTCTATCCCGGCTTTTTCAGTCTTGGCCAACAGTACAGCGGCTTTGATAGCCCTAAGTCCTCTCAGGCGCACGCTGTCTTTAGCAATCATCGCCGACTTGATATCTTGGTTTATTTTTTGTTCTAATGACATTGTTATAGGGGTTTAATTTATTTTCTAACTATTACAGTTCCTGTTGCCTGTGCGGTCGGCATGATGAGGAGATCATTAATGTTGACATGTGCAGGACGGGAGAGTACAAAGTTAATCGTCTCTGCGATATCCAAGCCTGATAAGGGCTCTACACCATTGTATACATTTTTAGCTCGTTCTTTGTCTCCTTTGAAGCGGACTTCTGAAAATTCCGTTTCAACCATTCCTGGATTTATTGCTGTAACTTTAATACCGAAAGGTAATAAATCTATACGCATAGCTTTGTTTAGCGCATCTACGGCATGCTTAGTTGCGCAGTATACATTTCCATTGGGGTACACCTCTTTACCGGCGATAGATCCAATATTTACAATGTGTGCCTGTTGACTCTCTTTCAATAAAGGAATGACAGCCTTGCTAACGTATAGCAGGCCTTTTACATTTGTGTCGATCATACGATCCCAGTCGTCGGTATCTCCATCCTGTAATGCGTCAAGCCCTTGGCTTAGACCGGCATTGTTAATCAATACATCGATCTTTTGCCATTCTGGAGGTAGTGAGTTAATGGCTTCTTTTACTTTTTCGTTGTCACGTACATCAAGAATGAACGTATGGATATCGATATTAGGATACTGTGTTTGGATTTCAGTACGGAGACCTTCCAATCGGTCAGCCCGGCGTGCACATAATAGGAGTCTATAGCCTTCTCTTGCTAATACCTGTGCACAGGCTGCCCCGATGCCCGAGCTAGCTCCTGTTATTAATACTGTTCTCATTGTCTTATTGTTTTTACAAGTTTTCCCCAATTTTCTTACATTAGACAACGACGTCTTTACTGGAAAATTAGGCTCACATATATGTTACGTATCAACCCCTTGTCAATAGGAGTCATAAAATTATTGTCTTGTGCTAATTTATGACTTGGGTCGAATACGTTTCCAAAGCTTTGATTGAATTTTATCTCTGGAGACATTTTAAAGTAGGCGAAAAAAATATCCGCCCCTAAGCCCGCTTCCCAAGATAAGTACCCTGGTTTCATGACAAGTGAGTGCGGAACAGCAGATTCGGGATTTTGTTGGAGTATCCCTTTGTATTCGCCGTTGACCCCAATCCACCTCGTATATCGGGCACCACCTATTAGGTAGGCTCTATATCTATTAAATTTGTTCTTTAATATCTTCTCATCTGAACGGAATTTAATCGAGAGCGGAAATTCAAAAGCATTAAAGTTGGATCCGTCGGCAGATGTGGCTACATGTCTTTGCTTTCTTGTAATACTTTTGCCCTCCCATTGCGGTTTCGATCCTGTAGATTGGTATTCAATTCCTAGTCCGTTGAAAAATAAGAAAGACGGATTAAATGTGAAGTAAAGATTTTCATTTGCCCGTATATCAATAGGTATACCTACCGAAAAGCCAATGTTCGGTTTGGATTGTATGCTTTTTAATTCACCTAAGCTGTTATGATCGTTGTCACCATAGTCGATGCTATGTTTTTGCCAACCGTCCTTTAATTGCAGTTGGTAGCTTTGTATGACTGCATTGTACTGTATGCCTAGAAGGATGGTTGCATCTTCATTATAAGAGGAGGAGAACGGTAGCGAAATTTTCCGTTGTCCGAAGCTGCTCATCGAAAAAAGAACCGCCGCTATTATAAAGAAGAGATGTTTCATTCAAGTAGTTTTTATTTTACAGCTTCATATATTGTACAAAAACCAAATGTCTGAGGCCTTACTTTTGTCTCTTTGAAACCGACCTGTGTTGTAATAGCTGCAAACCGTTTTCCATCTGGAAATTTTGCTACAGACTCGGGTAAATAAGAATAGGCACTGGAGTCTTTGGAGATTAGTTTGCCGATTGCAGGAATGAATTTATGAAAATAAAGCTGAAAAAGTTGTTTTATGGGAAATGCCGTAGGATTTGATAGCTCCAAAATAACAGCCTTACCTCCGGGTTTCAGAACGCGATTTATTTCTGATAGCCCTTTATCGAGATTTTCAAAATTACGTACACCAAATGCAACCGTCACAGCATCAAAGGTGTTATCATCAAAGGGTAGATTCTCCGAGTCGGCAAGTTGTACTTCAAGCTTTTGCTCAAGCCCTTTTTTTGATATTTTCTCTTTTGCAACGTTAAGCATACCTTGAGAAATGTCAATACCTATTATCTTTTTAGGCTTTAGGATACGAAGGGATTCAATTGCAAAATCACCTGTGCCAGTTGCCACATCTAGCATGAGTTGTGGCTTGATAGATTGCAGAGAGCGAATCGCCTTTTTTCTCCAAATCACATCAATACGCATGGTCATGATTCTGTTCAGTAAATCGTATTTGTGCGAGATGTTATTAAACATATCTGCGACCTGTTCTTTTTTACCGCCTTCTTTCGATTTGTAGGGTTTTAATGTTGAAGCTCCATTTGACATAGAGCAAAGATAATATAATATTTTCATTGCGATATAATATATTTATTGACTGTCTTTAACGAAGTAACGTTCTTTTTGTTTGATGATTTTTTTGTTTAACGTATTGAGAATGAAAAGTTAAAGACGACTTCCTTATTGAAGGCTTCAGTATGGGCTGACTGTCTGGATATTAACAATGTTTAAAGTTTTCCACACTTCTGTAAGTTGTTGATATTAAGGTTATCTATTGTGTTTTCAACAGGTTGTCAACAATTGGTGTTGAAAATAAAGGCTTGTGGGATAGGAAGGACGAAGAGACTGTCGTTTCGTTTTTTTTTCGATGTGAAGAACTAAAAAAATAGTGAGTTAGTATTTTTAGTACCTTTGTTTAACGATGTTTTTATGGTATCTCTAGGGGACTATACTTTATATTGTTGGACAGTAATATTAATCAAAAATGGATCAAGAACACACAGGACAATCATCTAATGCGGGGCGAACAGGTTTCAGTAAGAAACGGACAGGTCTTAATAATCTGGTCAGTGGATTAGGAAAACTCCCTCCTCAAGCTTTAGATTTGGAGGAAGCTGTGTTAGGGGCACTGATGTTAGAAAAAAATGCCCTGAGTGAAGTTATTGATATCCTAAAAGCAGAGTCTTTCTACAAAGAAGCTCATCAAAAAATATTTGAGGCTATTTTTAGTCTCTTTCAAAAGACATCACCAATCGATATTTTAACGGTCACAACTGAGTTAAGGCAAATGGGGGCTCTAGAGATGGTTGGAGGAGCTTTTTATATTACTCAGCTTACCGATCGTGTCGTTTCCGCGGCTAATATCGAGTACCATGCACGAATTATTTCGCAGAAATATATTCAACGGGAACTGATAAAAGTGTCTTCTGAAATTATTAATTCCTCTTACGATGAGACCAGTGATATCTTTGATTTACTGGATCATGCAGAGAAGAGTCTTTTCGATATTGCGCAAAATAACTTACGTAGAGATTCCCGTAAGATGGATGATATTATGCGCGAGGCAATTAGTAACCTGGAGGCATTGCGCGACCGTACCGATGGTCTGACTGGAGTTCCTTCCGGATTGACCGCCTTAGATAGAATGACTTCAGGGTGGCAACCTTCCGATTTGGTTATTATCGCTGCACGTCCTGCAATGGGGAAGACGGCCTTCGTATTATCCGTAGCTCGTAATGCTGCTGTAGATCACGAGAAAGCGGTAGCTGTATTCTCACTAGAGATGTCCTCGGTACAATTGGTGAATCGTCTTATTGCAGGAGAGACCGAAATTGAACAGGAAAAGCTTAAGAAAGGAAACCTTGCAGATCACGAATGGCAGCAGTTACATTCACGGATTGGGAGATTGACCGAGGCCCCACTTATCATTGATGACACCCCTGCACTAAACGTTTTTGAGTTTAGAGCCAAATGTCGACGTCTTAAGGCGCAGCATGATATACAGATGGTAATTGTGGATTACTTGCAGTTAATGCATGGTAAATCCGAAGGTAAAGGAGGCGGGAACCGTGAACAGGAGATTGGTAGTATTTCCCGTGCATTAAAATCTGTTGCAAAAGAGCTTAATATTCCTGTATTAGCCTTATCCCAGTTAAGTCGTGCGGTAGAGTCGCGTCCGGGTAATGCTAAGCGTCCGATGTTGTCCGATTTGCGTGAGTCAGGTTCTATTGAGCAGGATGCTGATATGGTATTGTTCCTGTATCGTCCGGAATACTATGGCTTGACCGAAGATGAAGAAGGCCGACCTACCGCTGGTGTAGGGGAGGTAATTATTGCTAAGCACCGTAACGGTGAGACCGGTATTGTTCCTCTTAAGTTTGTGGGCAAGTTTGTGAAGTTTGTGGATTTAGAAGATGATTTTTCTGGCATGGGTGGTGGAGATTCCTTTGGTGGTGGAGGTGGTGATTCTCCTTTTGGAGCATCTCCTATGATGCCGTCATCTTCCTTTGAAGATTTCGGTGGAGGTGGTATCACGATGCCTTCACGAATGAATGATATGCCGGATGATGCTCCATTCTAAATTTTCAGTTATTGAACTGGGAAATCAAAGTACTTATCTTTAAAAGGTTCATTGTTCAAAGTGTAGTGCCACCATTCTTTCGAATAGGCTCTAAAACCGTGTTTTTCCATAACGGATTTGAGGGTCTTCCTGTTTTTTAGCTGTTGTGTGGATAGATTAGCAAAGGAATGTCCTGATTTTTCGCCGAGAAAATCGAATGGACTCCCCATATCAATCTCTTTCTTACTATCTAGCATGATGATAGTTAGGTCTACCGTACTCCCCCGGCTATGCCCCGATTTTGACGCTATATAACCTCTCTTAAATAAAAAGCGTTTGTCTTCGGTTGGATAGAATTCAGATTTGCCTAAGGTATCTTTGAGATCACTGGCCCATTTTACAAAATGATTTACAGCCGATTGGGGACGATAGGCATCGAATATTTTTAACCCCATATTGTTTTTGTTTAGCTCTTTCTCTACATTTGCCAACGCTTCCGTTGCCTTCTTTGTAAGAATGGTTTGAGGTTCCAAATAGCCTTGTATAGGTTTTCCAATAAAGTTGTGATGACCACAGTATCGTAAATCCACTTCTAGATGTGGTATGATATCCTTTACATATACAAAACCATTAGGCAGTCGGTTCGAGCTCTGTTGTGCATGAGTAGCAATGAGGATAAAGAAGAAGGAGGCAATAAGTGTCGGTTTTATCATAATAACGTCTTGTTAACAAGATAAAGGTAGCTATTTGTCAGAATAAATAGCAATACAAACCAACCGTATTTAACAGTAATTTAGTAACTTTGCAATCTATTTCTAACGGAAAAAAATCTTTTTATTTTGGATTATTTAGCAGGATTAAATTCCACGCAGCGTGACGCTGTAGAGCAGACAGAAGGGCCAGTAATGATTGTGGCTGGAGCGGGGTCAGGGAAAACCCGTGTTATCACATATCGAGTAGCTCATCTTATTCGTAAAGGTGTAGATCCCTTTAAGATTCTGGTTCTTACGTTTACCAATAAAGCCGCTAAGGAAATGCGGGAACGTATTACAAAGGTGGTAGGGGCAGAAGCAAAAAATATATGGATGGGTACTTTTCACTCCATTTTTGCTCGTATACTTCGTGTCGAAGCTGAGTTGATTGGTTATCCAAAAAATTTCACAATATATGATACCGACGATACCAAAAGTTTATTAAGGTCTATCTTGAAAGAAATGAACCTAGATGATAAACTGTACAATGTCAATCAAGTCTATGGACGTATTTCCTCTGCTAAAAACAACCTTATTTCACCTCAGGAATACAATAAAAACGAAGCTATACTTGCCGAAGATAGGGAGAATGGACGACCGCAGATGGGACAGGTTTATTTTACTTATGCTCAACGTTGTTATCGGGCAGGTGCAATGGATTTTGATGATCTATTGTTCAAAACAAATGTTTTATTGAATAAACATCCCGAGACTTTACATAAGTATCAACATCAGTTCCGCTATCTCATGGTTGATGAGTATCAGGATACGAACTTTTCTCAATACCTTATCGTCAAACGGTTAGCGGCTGTCAATGAAAATATATGTGTCGTCGGAGATGACGCTCAAAGTATTTATGCCTTTCGGGGAGCGAATATCCAGAACATTCTTAACTTTCAAAAGGATTACCCAACGGTAAAAGTATTTAAGCTAGAACAGAACTACCGCTCGACAAAGATGATTGTCAATGCAGCAAATAGTATTATTGCCAACAACAAAAATCAGCTTGAAAAGAATGTTTTTTCTGAAAATGAAGACGGCGACAAGATCAAAGTAGCTCGTGCTTTCTCCGACAATGAGGAAGGTAAAATTGTAGCAGAGGCAATCCTGCAGGACAAGGCATTACATTCTTTGCAATTTAAAAGTTTTGCTATTCTATACCGTACGAATGCGCAATCTCGGGCAATGGAGGAATCCTTACGTAAGCTTAATATTCCTTATAAGATTTATGGAGGTACTTCATTTTATCAACGCAAGGAAATTAAAGATCTTATTGCGTATTTCCGATTGACGTATAATCCTAATGATGAGGAGGCACTTAAACGGGTGATTAACTATCCACGGAGAGGGATAGGGGATACTACTATTGATAAAATTATTGTTGCCGCGGACAAAAACCAGTATCGCTTATGGGATATAGTCGCTAATGCACAAATGTTTTTAGATGGACGTAGTGCAACGGCTGTTTCCAATTTCGGAACCATGGTGCAGAGCTTTCAGGCGATAGGGAATCAAGCTAATGCTTTCGATACAGCGATGCACATTGCACAACATTCGGGCATATTGAAAGATCTATATGAAGATAAATCGGTAGAGGGCTTGAGTCGATATGAGAATATCCAAGAGTTATTAAATGGTATCAAAGAGTTTTCCGAACGAGAAGACATTGAAGAAAAAAGTCTAGACGTTTTTTTACAGGATGTTGCACTCCTTACAAATGACGATAATGATAAAGATCCCAATGCAGATACCGTATCATTAATGACTATTCACTCGTCTAAAGGACTTGAGTTTCCTCATGTATTTATTGTAGGATTAGAAGAAAATTTGTTTCCATCGCAATTATCCGTAAATTCACGAGCGGAATTAGAAGAGGAGCGGAGGCTGTTTTATGTGGCAGTGACACGTGCAGAGACTAAATTGCACATTTCTTATGCCACCTCAAGGTATCGCTGGGGTACTTTAAATAATTGCGAACCCAGTCGTTTCTTAGATGAATTGAATCCTGCTTGTTTAGATTTAGACTTTAAACCTAGAATGAACAGTGCTTCAGGGGATGGAGATATGAAGTCTGATCGAATAGCGTGGCAACAGAAGGATAGCTTCTCCAAACCCAAGCCCAAAATTGTAAAGACTACGTCTATTCTTCCGAAAGCCCACGTCCCTTCAGAGGGGTTTGCACCTTCGGATACCAGTGGTCTGCAAGTGGGCATGGAGGTAGAGCATGAGCGTTTTGGTTTCGGGAAAGTCATAAATCTGGAAGGCAATAAGCCGGATTTGAAAGCAACTATTTTTTTTAAGGAGTTGGGACAGAAACAATTGTTGCTTAAATTTGCGAAACTAAGAATTGTCCAATAGCATTTGGATGGAATATTAAATAAAAAATAACGTTATATATTACGTTTAATTTCACTATATGAAATATTCAAGCAGTACAGACTGTACAAAGACACATAATGTACTTTGGATGTTCCATATGGCCGTTAAAAAGCAAATTAATACATATGAATTTTGATTATAACAGTACACGTTCTAAGCTAATTTTGGCCGAATATGGTAGGAATGTGCAAAATATGGTTGATCATATCTGTACAGTTCCTTCTAGGGACGAACGTAACAGATTGGCACAAGTCGTTATCGATATGATGGGGGTCTTAAATCCCCATTTGAGAGACGTTTCGGATTTTAAGCATAAGCTTTGGGATCACTTATATATTATTTCAGATTTTAAGATAGATGTGGATTCACCTTATCCAATTCCTTCTAAAGAAGAAATACGCCATAAGCCGGAACCTTTGCCTTATCCACAACATAGAATACGCTTTAAGCATTATGGGCATATCGTCGAATCTATGATCGAGAAAGCAATGGCTGTACCTCACGAAGAGACAAGACAGAAAATGACATTAGGTATCGCCAATTTTATGAAAATGGCCTACCTCACGTGGAACAAAGATTCTGTTAATGATTTACAAATCATTCAGGATTTGAAAGAGCTTTCAGGTTTTGTTTTAGTGTTGCCTGAGGATACGGTTCTCACTAAGCTTGATTTCCGCACACCGCCTCCGGGCAACCGTGTTAAATCTCAAACGCCAGCAGGCAATCACGGCCAGAAGCAAGCTTCGGGATCAAACTATCCTAAGAAGCAATACCAAAATAATAACAATAACAACAATAATAACGGCCGAAAAAGGCAGAGTAGTAATACTGCTGGATCTGGCAAGCGACCTTATCAGAACAATAATTATAAGAAGTAAGTTAGGGTATCCGATTACTTCTGCGAAAGAGGATGTCTACAATTTCAAAATACAAACAAGGTTACTTTGATTTGGTCAAGTTTTTGTTTGTATTTCGGTCTGAGGACATCCTCTTGTTGTATTTTTATTAAAACAGCTTGAAAATAGCTATACCTATATTTATAATAGAATTAATATATGAACGCATTTGAAATTCACGGTGGGAAGCCGTTAAAAGGGGAGATTGTACCTCAAGGGGCAAAGAATGAAGCATTACAGATTTTATCTGCGGTCTTACTGACTGAAGATAAAATTACTATAAGCAACATTCCTGATATAAAGGATGTTAATAAATTAATTGATTTGTTACGTTCGTTAGGCGTTTCTGTAAATCAATTGAGCAAAGATACCTACGAGTTTCAGGCTAAAGATATTAATATAGATTATTTTACCTCTGAAGAATTCAAACAAAAAGGAGGAAGCTTGAGAGGATCTATTATGATTGTAGGGCCTTTGTTAGCACGATTTGGCAAGGCAGCGATTCCAAAGCCAGGAGGAGACAAAATTGGCCGTAGGAGATTAGATACCCATTTCTTGGGATTTGAGAAGCTAGGAGCAAAATTCGTTTATGATGCTGATAATCATTTCTTCAATATTGATGCTACAGCATTGAAAGGAACTTATATCCTGTTGGACGAAGCTTCTGTGACAGGTACAGCTAATATTGTAATGGCAGCTGTATTAGCGAAAGGAACTACAACAATCTATAACGCGGCTTGTGAGCCTTATTTACAGCAGCTTTGTAAAATGTTGAATCGCATGGGAGCAAAAATTTCAGGTATTGGTTCCAATTTGCTGACCATAGAAGGAGTTGACTCTTTGGGTGGTACTGAACACCGTATGTTGCCTGATATGATTGAGATTGGTTCATTTATCGGGTTAGCGGCAATGACAGGGTCTGAGATAACAATAAAAAATGTAGCTTATAACGAACTTGGAATTATCCCTACTGTCTTTGCGCGTTTAGGTATCAAGATGGAATTAAGAGGGGATGATATCTTTATTCCTGCTCAAGATAATTATGAAATTGATACCTTTATCGATGGTTCAATATTAACGATATCAGACTCGCCATGGCCTGGGTTTACACCTGATCTTTTAAGTATCGTTTTAGTAACAGCTATTCAGGCTAAGGGCAATGTTTTGATTCATCAGAAAATGTTTGAAAGTAGACTGTTCTTCGTGGATAAGCTAATCGATATGGGGGCTCAGATTATTTTATGTGATCCACATCGCGCCACGGTTATCGGTTTAAATAAGCAGACTCAGCTTCGAGGGATACAAATGTCTTCACCGGATATCAGAGCAGGGGTATCCTTGCTTATTGCAGCATTATCAGCGCAAGGTAAATCTACAATCTTTAATATCGAGCAAATAGAACGCGGATATCAAGATATAGAACAACGTCTTATCGCGCTAGGAGCTGATATAAAGCGTGTTGAAGCACAGCCCATGGGACATTAATAAATTGTCTGTGTAATGTTAATAAATCAAAATACGCTTTGTTATCTAAAAAGCTATTCTATTTTTGTATAAAATAAACGTTTAAACACATATTGTTAGAAAATGAAAAAACTAGTTTTATTCTCCGCAGTAGCAGCAATGGTTCTTGCTTCTTGCGCCGGTAATCCAGAAGGTAAAAAAGCTGAAACAAAAGATTTAGTGGCTACAGTTGATCAAGTAACAGGTGTTGCTTACAAAGTAGATACTGCTGCAACCAAGATCATGTGGAAAGGTACCAAGGTTTCTGGCTTCCACGAAGGTACTATAACAGTGAAATCTGGAGTTGTAAATGTCGATAATGGAGCAATCACTGGCGGTAACTTTGTATTAGATATGAATACAATTTCAGCTACAGATTTAGAAGGCGAGTATAAGGATAAATTGGACGGCCATTTGAAAGCTGACGATTTCTTTGGGGTAGCTACACATCCAGAAGCTTCTTTCACTATTACCGAAGTAAAAGCTGGGGCTACAGCTGGTACAGTTGTGATTTCTGGTAATCTAGTTATTAAAGGTATTTCTAAAAATATTACATTCGATTCGAAGGTAGACGAAATTACAGATACTACTGTAAAAACTTCTGCGGACTTCAATATTTTACGTGAAGATTGGGGAGTAAGTTATGAAGGAAAGAAAGATGATTTGATTTCTAAAGAGATTAACTTCCGTGTTAATATTGTTGCAAATAAGTAATTAATACGCACTAACGAAAGAAAGCGCTGGCAATTTATTGCTGGCGCTTTTTATTTTAAGCCATTAAGCGAAAAAGTCAGAGAGCATAGTATATCTGAAGCTTTACGTAGTGTCTATTTTGATTTTTTAAGAAAATAGTAGGATATAAAAAAAGGCTAATCTTACGATTAGCCTTTTGTACCTAGGGCGGGAATCGAACCCGCACTCCCTTAACGGGAACAGGATTTTAAGTCCTGCGTGTCTACCAGTTCCACCACCTAGGCAACTGAGCGAAAGACGAGATTCGAACTCGCGACCCCAACCTTGGCAAGGTTGTGCTCTACCAACTGAGCTACTTTCGCTTGACGTGGTGCAAATATAGAGTAATAATGCAATTATGCAAAGAAAAAAATGAAAATAATGACCGATTTTAAATTTTTATTCTTTCAAAAATAAGTGTGTTTTCAAAACCTTTACTTTGCAGGTAGCGTACTAATTTGGCTTTGTCCTGTAAGCTAAGTTGTTGCAAACTTACAGTTGATTTTTTTTTAATAATATCTGTTAGTTTCTCTTCGTACTCGTCTAGGTCGATTTGTTGTAAGGCTATTTTTATTAAGGGAGCAGATACTCGTTTTGCTTTTAGGTGCTGTTGTATTTTAATCTTTCCCCAACCTTTGATCCTAAATTTGCCGAGTGCAAAGGCATTCGCATAACGCTCTTCATTGAGGAAATTAGTAGATATCAGCTCACTGATTATTTGTTCGACATCCTCCATATGTAACCCCCAATCGTATAGCTTATCTCTCACCTCTTGCTGTGATCTTTCTTGATAGGCACAGTAGGCTTCAGCTTTCAGTTTAGCTTGATGTGGAGTATAGTTTTTTTTATATAATCGCTGCTCTTCCATAGTACAAACTTATGTAAAAGCCTAGCATAATCCTCTTTTACTTATTAAAAATAATCATCAAATTTGTGCTTTACCCAGGAGTTGTTTTTTGCCTCATCTGTTCGTTTAAATTTTTACTATGTATATTCTAGATACTATCCTCCCTCATATCAGTTACAGTAAGAGTTCTCTGCCTTTTGCTAAGGCCACATTTTCGGTGTTGGCTTATGATACGCGAAAGATTAGAGTAGGGGATGATAGCTTGTTTTTTGCACTGGTTCAACAGCGAGACGGACATCGTTTTATAGCAGAAGCTTATGAAAAAGGGGTGCGTAGTTTTGTAATATCCGATACAGCGTTTGATATCAGTCCCTATCCAGAAGCTAATTTTATCTGGGTTGCAGATACACTTCGGGCATTGCAACAGATTGCAACCTTTCATCGTAACCATTTCTCAATCCCGATTATAGGTATAACAGGGAGTAATGGAAAGACCATTGTCAAAACCTGGTTGCACCAATTGATTTCAGAAGAGTACAATTGCTACCAAAGTCCCAAAAGCTATAATTCTCAATTGGGTGTAGCCTTATCTTTGTGGAATCTTACATCAGAGCACCAAATAGCCCTTATAGAAGCGGGAGTCAGTAAGGTCGGGGAAATGGATATATTGGAGGAGATGATTCAACCTACCATTGGAATATGCACCAGTATAGGACCTGCCCATCAAGAAGGATTTGATTCTATAACGCAGAAACTAGAAGAAAAGTGGAAATTATTCAAAAGTGTGAAAACTGTTGTTGCTCCATCTACCGTGTTGGAGGATGTGTTGAATAAGTATCCCAACTGTACAACTTGGGGGAGAGACAGGACTGATGATTTACAGCTTTTAGGACAGCACAGGGATAAAAATAACACTATTTTAGAACTGTTCTATAAAGAACAGGCTTTCTCATTGACAGTTCCTTTTATTGATAAGGCCTCTATCGACAACGTGATGACTTGTACATTAGTCATGTTGACATTAGGCTACGCTACTGACGTAATAAAACTACGTATTTTGGGTTTACGTCCCTTAGAAATGAGATTACAGCTAAAGAAGGGGAAGCATAATAACAGTATTATAGATGATACCTATTCTAATGATCTGGCATCATTACAGATAGCATTGGATTTTTTAGCACAACAGAATCAGGGTGAGGTTAGAAAACTAATTTTGAGCGATTTTGAAGGAGAGGAGTGGACCAAATCGTCTGTTTCAAAATTGGCTGATTTGTTGAATGTACAGCCTTTGAATCAAATTATTCTAGTCGGAAATCGATTAAAAGGGGTTAAAGCGCATTTGACAGTGCCTTCCTTGTTATTCGAATCTACAGATGCACTGTTAGATTCATTACAACAGTTAAATCTTACAGATAGTGTTTTATTGCTAAAAGGTGGACGTAAGTTCGAGTTAGAACGTGTAAGCCGGTTATTAGTAGAGAAGTCTCATGATACTATCTTGGAGATTAACCTAAAGGCCTTGGAAAATAATCTTTCACAATATCGTTCATGTCTTAAGAACGGGGTGCGAATAATGGCCATGGTCAAAGCGTTTTCTTATGGTAGTGGTAGTTTTGAGATCGCTAATGTTCTTCAATTTAATAAAGTTGATTACCTTACCGTAGCATTTGTAGACGAGGGAGCAGAACTTCGCCGGGCGGGTATTACCTTACCCATCATGGTACTCAGCCCCCATGAAGGCACCTTCGAAGATATGCTGTTGTACCGACTAGAACCGGAGATTTATTCACTTCGTATATTGAAGGCATTTGTTTCCTTTTTAGAGGAACGAAAAATAGAAGCCTACCCAATACATCTCAAGCTGGACACAGGGATGCATAGGCTTGGATTTATGACGGATGAGATACAAGAGGCATTGACTACCATCTGTGCAAATCCGACGGTTCGTGTGGCTACCGTCTTTTCGCATTTAGCTGGAGCAGGAAGCGAGGCACTAAAATCTTTCACTACAGGACAGATTGGTTTGTTCGAATATATGGTAGCGAAGATTGAATCTACCTTAGGTTATACAGTCATCAAGCATATCTGTAATACCTCTGGTATTGTACATCATCCAGAAGCTCACTACGACATGGTTCGTTTGGGAATAGGCGCATATGGTTTTGACATGGCACCTAATGGCCTGCAATTAGAAGATGTAGGTCGTCTGAAGACCACCATTACGCAGATTAAGCAGCTGTCTAAAACTGAAACAGTAGGGTATGATAGGAAAGGTGTGTTACAGCGGGATTCGAGAATTGCGACTGTAAAGATTGGTTATGCAGATGGTTATGACCGGCGTCTGGGGAATGGGGTTGGTAATATGGTTATTAATGGCAGATCGGTACCCACAGTCGGGAATATTTGTATGGATATGTGTATGTTGGACGTTACAGATATAGATGTTGCAGAAGGGGACGAAGTCTTAGTATTTCCTAATATGAGTGAGATAGCCCGCAGTATTGGAACTATTCCTTATGAATTGTTAACAGGTATTTCATCTCGGGTAAAAAGAGTGTATTTTTACGAGTAATTATGTTTAAGAAGATTTTTCAAAGGTTGTTATATTATTTGATCAAAGGTACTTTGGTCATGGTTCCTGTAGCAGGTGCTATATTTTTGATTGTTTGGATCGTTGCATCCCTAGACAATGCACTGAATATCACCCAGCATTTTTTAGAGGACGAAGAGGGACATCCCCTTTATATCCCCGGAATTGGAATTCTTACTGTAATTGTTCTCCTGATTATCGTAGGTCTTATTTTTACAACTTTAGTTACTGAACCAATTAAGCATTGGCTCAATCGGACAGTGAATAGAATTCCCTTATTTAATACATTGTATTCCTCTATTAAGGATTTTACAGAAGCTTTTGTTGGAGATGCGAAGAAATTTAACGAGCCTGTTTTAGTGGAAGTAAATGAGACTGGATTAAAGAAAATTGGCTTCCTCACACAAAAGGATTTAGGCAAACTTGGTTTACCGGATGAAGTGATTGTGTATTTTCCCTATTCTTATTCTTTTGCTGGACAGGTTGTAGTCGTTCATTCCTCTCGTGTCACCAAGCTAAACATGAGTGCGACAGATGCTATGAAATTAGTCGTTTCAGGGGGTGTTTCCGGAATTGAGTAACCAGGAAGAGATGACTGTATTCTTAAAACGTATATTTAGTAAAGAGAAAATAAAGCTTGATGATGCTATTGCTGCCGAAGCAAGATTGTCTTTAGAACAAAGTAAATTAGATAAGGAATTAGTATTGGCTCATTTTAAAAATGAACCGCCGATTCCGTCAGATTTAGGAGGTTATCTACAAGATGTTTTACAGTTAGGAAATGATAGCAGAATTTCCTTAACAGACGAACTACGGAATCTGGAGCGGTATATTGGGCTGTACTGTCAATATAGAAAACAGGATATCCAGGTTTTATGTGATTTTCCCTTGCCGGGAGATTTCGATCGAATCGCTCCCTTCATATTATTTCCATTAATTCAAAATGCATTCCATTATGGTTACCATATTGATGCTAAATATCCCGTACGGGTACGTGGGCGTTTGATTGGTAAGATCTTTACCTTAGAAGTGAGTAATAGAATCAATCACTATGTCGCAGATCAAAGAGATACAGATGTTATACAGTTTTTCAGATCCAGGTTAGACTATGAGTATCCAAATAACTACGATTTTATTTTAAATAGTAATAGCAATATCTTTAAAGCTTCCTTACGGTTAGAACTGGTCGATTGAAACCTTTAAATTATGTTAATATTAATGTAATTATTTTATAACAATTGATTTTTAAAAACTCATTTAGTTATATTTATATAAGAGTTTTAAATAAATAATTGTCGGATTTAAATACGTAAAAAATGATCGGTACATTAATAGAAAAGGAAGACATCAACAATTATAAAATTATTGCTGCAGACGAGAGTAAGGTAGAAGAGCTATGTCGGAAATTGAACGATGCTCAGCGTTTAGGTAATGAGTTTAAGTCGAAGGTGACCATTATATTTAATACTGAAGATGGTCCAATGCGTATAGAGACTACGGTATGGTCACTGACGGATAAGTATATACAGATAAAAAGCGGTGTATTGATTCCGCTTTCAGCAATTATATCAGTTGAGTATTAATAGATAAAAAAAGGTCCAGAATTTCTGGACCTTTTTTTATCTATTAGAAATCAAATTTGATACGAGCACGGATACCCGATTTTGACACGTCGGGTTGGTCAAGGTAATTTAATCTTCTGACATAGTCAACTCTTAATATTTTGAAGATATTAGAAAGTCCTATACTAGCTTCCATGTATGGCTTAGAACCAAATGTGAACGAAGAAATCTCTCCATCGGAATTGGTCTGCCACGAATATACTTTGTTGTTCAAGGACGGATTATTTTCATCTCTAAGTCCTCCATATAGTCCTTTGAAACTAAACACCTCTCTAAGTTGTAAGCGTTTTATTAAAGGTATTTTATTTAAGATAAAACCATTCATGTAATATTGGACGTTTAATCCTACATGGTGGTCAGAAATAAACTCCATAAAGTTCATGAGGTTATAAGACTGAAGTTGATACGCATAGGTCTGATTGGCACGATGTATCGTAAGCAAGGGATATGGAATATTCTTGCCAACTACATAGCCACCATCTACAGTTACATCAGCCTGGCCTAATTGTGATAGGTAAAAGCGCTTAAAGACACTGCCCGTAAAATTATGGTAGTTTTGCTCTCCATCTAGTAGCCCTTTGATACCGGCAGTATAATTGACGGTGAAAATAGGATATTGATTGAAAATAGGAGTTCTGTATAGTTTTCCTTGATAATACTGTTCGTTTGGAGCCCAACGTAATCCTACACTTACTTCTGTCGTGTTTAGTTCATGCACCAAATAGGGGTCTCCTTGTTCAGGTTTCATTTCATAGCGTATTACCCCAGCAGGTTTTTGCTTCCATTTACTTAATCCTGCTGTCACAGAGAGATGATTTTCAAATTCTGCTTTGTAATCCAAGCGGTAGATATCATTATAGAGATAACTTTTGTTCTCACCGCGTTTAAAAGATAGTAATACGTTGTCTTCCTGTATAAATTCTAGATTTTGTCCAGGTATTTTAGTGTCATGCTGTACCGAAGCCCGGATATAATGCTGCGGGAAATTGTATACCGATTTATTATTTAGAGAATATGTTCCACTTACAAAATATTTCCATTCTTTGTCCTTAAAACCATAGGCCCCGTAGGTTTCAGCGTAGAAACGTTTACTTAGACTTTCTGTCGTCCGTCCTCCCAGGCGCAGGCGTAGACCCTCTACAGGGTTATAGCTGTAAAACGTGTTTACAGGACCTATTTCTACTGGGCCTGCCTGTTTGTATCCTGATAATAACAACGCACTGATGTCCATAAATCTCCTAAAAGAAGACATTAATTGTAATGTGTCGATATTATGGTAGATGTTCATCTCTGATTTGTTGAGCGGTTCGTGACGTAGCGTGGCCCAATAACTTTCCCTTACTTCTTCCGTTTGCGGAGCTACAGGAACTTTAACCACGTCATCACCTGAATAGATGCTATCTGGCTGTTGTCTGCCGCTGATATAGTCTTTGTAAAATACAATACGATTTCCCCGAATACCTTTGCCTTTTTCAGATAAGGCAAAGTCAATTCCAAGACTAGTTTTGTTCAAAAAATATTTATTGCGATTATCTTTTTCAAATGCGAGTTCGATATCCAGATCTCTTACAAAGTTAAGATTTATATCATCGCTCACTTTCATTTTAGCCCCTTGGACCGCATAGTTACCATCCAATGTAATATAAAGCTTGCCTTGGAATAAAAAATCGCTCTTGTTACGAGGGAAGAAGCTTAATTCGACAAGCCATGGTTGATCAGATTTGATAGTATCTGTAATATAAAATCTGTAGAAGGTAGGTGAACTGTTTGCAATAGGGCTCAAAAACTGATTCGTCAATAGACTGATATTACTGTCATAAATATCTATCTTTTCGTACAACTTATTGAAATATGCAGATAATCCTTCATTATCTACAAACTTAGGGTCAAATTCAGCTCTTTGTTCGGCAATGATGTACTGCTTAGTCTTTTTAGGATCTTTTCTGTAGTAAAATTTCGAAACTCTTTCCTCTATGAATGCCGGCAATACATAGCTTTCTGTTGTAGTAGAATCGTCTTTTTGAAATAGAAATTGATAGTTTTTAAAGACCTTTTTTTTGACAAATTTGGGCGAAAGATTACTTAAACCTAGTGATATCTTTTCGTACTGCTCGTATTCAGCAAACTCTTGTCCGGTCAAGCGGTTTTGATCCCGGTGGGCAATTACTTGACGAATGAGTTCGACCGCAGGATTATCTTTATTCGAATATTTGAGTTTTGGTCTTTTGACGACGACTTCATCAATTAGATTTTCAGGGTCGAGGGCCAGATCAAAGCTTGTTTTTTCTCCACTTAAGTCTAGCATCTGTTCATGGTACCCAACATAAGACACACGCACTTTAACCTGCCTATTGGGTAGCGTGAGATTAAAATTTCCATTGTCATCGGAATATGTTTTCTGTTGCCCGCCTACTACTGCGATAGTCGCAAAAGAAATAGGCTCTTTATTTTGCTTGTCCAGAACGCGACCTCGTATCTGGATTTCTTGGGCATTCGTAAAACTGAAGAAAAGTATACCGATAAAAAGAAATATGCTGTTGTTGATTAGCTCTCTCATGTTTAAACAACTGTGTTTTTACTTTTGACTTTAAAACATTTTAATTCAAAAGTTATGATGCAAATTACGAGCATATTTTTCAAATATAAAAGTGCATGAATTGAGTTTGACCTTTTTATGATAAAAGTCTAATCGTCTAAGTTTTAATTGCTGGACGGTTATCTAGAATAAGGTCGAAATGAACTGATTCCCTGAGGTTATGTTATTTTGGAAGTGTGGGAGAATCTGCGAAATCATCAAAAGCTTTTTTATTTTGCTTGACTAACCATTCGTATATTTTCGCGCCATGACTCAAGCGTTTTATCCCCCATTCAGCGAGTTCCTGAACAGTAGGAAGATGAGGTGTTAGAAATAGATTAATCGGTAGGCTATTTGCTGCTACCAAAGCTAGAATATCAGATTTTGTTTCTGCTAGGGGGATAAAAAGTCCATCAGCTCCTGCTTTTTCATAGACATGTGATCTTTTTATAGATTCTTCCAGCGCCTGTTCGTGTTTAGTAGTAAAAGTGTCTATTCGAGCATTGATGAATACCGGTTTTCCGATTGCTTTGATGGCTTTTATTTTATTTTCGAGAATAGCACTTTCACTAAGTTTTCGGGTGCCATTCACTATTTTTCCGTCCTCCAGATTGATACCTATTACTCCGATATCCAAGAGGCGTTGTACATGATCAGCGACTTTTTCGGGATCATCCGAATAGCCTGCTTCAAAATCGACTGATACGGGGATATTAACCGCATTAACGATTCGTTCCACCATAAATAAAATTTCATCTACACTTATTCTTTCTCCATCAGGGTAACCTAGCACGTTGGCTATAGCATGGCTAGATGTACCGAGAGCTTTAAAGCCCGCCTCTTGGGCTAATTTTGCAGATTGTGCATCCCAGACATTACCTAAGACAAATACCTGTGGCTGCTCATGTAGTTTTTTAAACGTAGTGTATCCCATCTCTCTATCTATTGTTGTAGGGATAGAACATAGATAGGAAAGTTTTGTTTTGAAAGCTGTTTTAATTGACAGCTTTCATTTCTATAAGTTCAGAGGCTACTTTGCCATTCCAAATGTATTTAACCCGTTTACGAGTCGTTTTATACTTATAATCTTGGGCATCTTCATCAATGACTTCTCCCTCTTCAATGTCTTTGATTATTAAATTTTTGTCTAGGTTATGTTCAGAAGGAAAGAGAATTTTTTCTTCATGGTGGTAGATGCCTGCGTCTCCAACAGTATAGCGGTTAAACATTGGGATAATCTCATTGCCATTCCAACTAAAATAATAGTATTCACTAGGTATGCCACATGCTTCACCCAAAAATCCTATACGTATAATATTTTCCAACCCCTCTAAGCCCATGTTGGGTAATAATTTATGTTCTGAGTAACGTTGTTCGGAAAGCCCGGCAGGATAGTACACTTTAGTCTGGAGATTATGATTTGTATCAAAGCACTTTATCTGTAGCATATAGGCTTCAGGACTATAGGATGTCTCCTTATCACGACGCAAAAAACCAACACTGAAAATAGTACCATCTTTATGTTGCATGCGCCCTATTGCCAAAAGACCAGACCAGATGAATCCCTCTTTTTGTTTCCCCTCTTTGATATACGATATCTTACGCCAAGGGGCTTCGAATCCTCTCGCTGTAGAATTGTTATAGCAGTCTGATTTAATAATAACCAATGTTTCCTGTGGAATAGAGTCTAAAAGCTTGCCCTTAGTCCCAGGATAATCTCTAATGTAGGCTACATCAGCAAAGACATGAGCTGTATCACCTTTTTCTTTCATCCAGAAGTCGTAGCCTTCTTCTAAAATATAGGCTGCCGGTTTCTCCTGGGCGAATAGGGTTCCATAGCATACCACCATTAATAAACCGAAAAGTATATTTTTCATCTGTTTTTATTATATATCATGCGAATTACCGAAAAAAAAAGAAGCTGCACAATCACTGAAAGCGGGGATAAAAAAAACCTCACTTTTGTGAGGTTTTTAATTTATACCTGGTGTTATTTATCCCAGAGATGCTAAGCTTTCTTCTAAGATTTCAATCTTAGCTAAAGCATCTGTCTTTTTATTCCGTTCGTTTTGTATCACTTCAGGTTTAGCGTTCTGAACAAATCGTTCGTTGGATAATTTCTTATCTACCGAAATTAAAAATCCTTTCAAATAGTCAATCTCCTTGCTGATGCGTTCTTTTTCCGCGTCGATATCAATATTGTCTGTGTCAAGTTTGACATAACACTCGCTTTTTCCTGCCAAAAAGCTTAATGCACCTGTTACCTTTTCCTGTACAAAAGTTAGATCCGAAATATTAGCTAATTTGATAATGCTATCTTGGTATCTCGAGAAATCCATATTAGAAGCATTAATTGCTAATGGCAATGCTGTTTTAGGAGACATGCCTTTCGAATTACGGATATTACGTACCTCGGAAATGATGTGTTGTACAGAAGCAAATTCTTTGATTATCTGTTCATCAAAAGCCGTTATTTTAGGGAATTCCGCAACAATGACACAGTCTTTTGCTTCACGAAGGCCAAATAACTCATCGTGCCACAATTCCTCTGTTAGGAATGGCATAAATGGGTGAGCTAAGGTCAATACTCTTTGGAACAATGTTTTGACTGTTTCTAATGTTTCTGATTCGATTGGTGTTTGGTAAGTAGGCTTAACCAGTTCTAAGTACCAGGCACAGAAATCATCCCATATCAACTTATAAGTCGTCATCAGCGCATCGGACAGACGATAGTTATTGAAGTGTTCTTCGATTTCGACCACAGCTTGGTTAAAGCGGTTTTCGAACCATTGCGCAGCAGTTCTTTGTGCGTCCGTTGCTGGAGCCTCTACACTATCCCAGCCTTTTACTAAGCGGAAGGCATTCCATATCTTGTTCGCAAAGTTACGTCCTTGTTCGCAGTAGGAAACATCAAACATAAGGTCATTTCCTGCAGGAGAAGATAATAACATACCCACACGTACACCATCTGTACCATATTGAGCCATTAACTCAATTGGATCTGGCGAGTTCCCTAAAGACTTGGACATCTTACGCCCTAATTTGTCGCGTACGATACCTGTCAAGTATACATTACGGAAAGGCGGCTTTTGCGTGTAATCGTGGCCCATAATGATCATCCGTGCGATCCAGAAGAAAAGAATCTCAGGAGCCGTCACTAGGTCATTAGTAGGGTAGTAGTATTTAAATTCCTCATTTTCCGGGTTTCGTACACCGTCAAATACAGACATAGGCCATAGCCCTGAAGAGAACCAGGTGTCTAATACATCTTCTTCTTGGTGAATGTCGGTAGCAGATTTCCCTTGCACTTCAAACTCTTGGATAGCTTCCGCTTCTGTTTTAGCAACCACCCATTCATTTTTATCATTGTACCAAGCTGGAATACGTTGTCCCCACCACAATTGGCGAGAGATACACCAATCTTTCACATTTTCCATCCAATGCTTGTACGAGGCAAAGAATTTCTCTGGTATTAATTTGATGGTACCGTTTTCTACATATTCCAATGCTGGTTTAGAAAGTTCCTCCATTTTGCACCACCATTGCATCGAAAGCTTAGGCTCTATAACAGCATCGGTACGCTCAGAAAAACCTACTTGTGATTTGTAATCTTCGATTTTCTCGATTTGTTCAGCTTCTTCAAGCATTTTAGCTATCTTCTTGCGGGCGATAAAACGGTCTTCACCTACCAGAATTTCAGCTTTTTCGTTCAACGTGCCATCGTCATTCAATATGTCGATAACAGGTAGATTATGTTTCTGACCAAGTTCGTAGTCGTTTAGATCATGGGCAGGAGTCACCTTAAGACAGCCTGTTCCAAATTCAATGTCGACATACTCATCCTGGATAATAGGGATTTCTCTGTTTAATAACGGGACTAATACCGTCTTTCCTTTTAGGTGGGCGTAGCGATCGTCATTTGGATTGATACACACTGCCGTATCCGCCATGATGGTTTCTGGGCGTGTAGTTGCTATAATGACATACTCATCACTATCTTTTATTTTATAACGGATGTAATAGAGCTTCTGGTTAACTTCTTTGCGTATTACCTCTTCATCAGATAAGGCTGTTTTTCCCTGCGGATCCCAGTTTACCATACGTACACCGCGGTAGATATACCCTTCTTTGTAGAATTTGATAAACGTATCAATTACCGATTCAGATAGTTCAGGGTCCATAGTGAATTTGGTACGCTCCCAATCGCACGAAGCGCCTAATTTCTCTAGCTGTTTAAGGATGATTCCTCCATATTTCTCTTTCCATTCCCAAGCGTGTGTCAAGAAATCCTCACGGGTCAATGATTTTTTGTCAATACCCTGTTCTTTGAGCATGGCCACGACTTTAGCTTCTGTAGCGATAGATGCGTGGTCGGTACCAGGGACCCAACATGCATTTTTACCTTGCATACGGGCGCGACGAATTAATACATCTTGAATAGTATTGTTCAACATATGGCCCATGTGCAGTACTCCAGTGACATTTGGCGGAGGCATTACAATAGTATAAGGTTCGCGCTCATCAGGTGTAGAACGGAAAAAACCATTCTCCATCCAATAGGAGTACCATTTGTCTTCTGCTTCTTTTGGATTGTAAGTTTTTGCTATGCTCATTGCTATAAATATGGCGTAAAAAGTGTACAAAAATAAGGATTTAAGCTGTGAAATCCCACATTCTTCGCTCAAATAAAGAACACGTTAGGTATAATCTGTTAAAAAAATGTTAATAGGTGATTAAGACATTGATAATTAAGCGTAAATTTGCTCGTTTTATAAAGGAATAGGATGCAGAACTTTGTTAATGAGTTAAAGGCTTTAACTCGTTATTTTTTATTTTGGTTGATTATATGTTTTATTGATCGCTTTATCTTTATCATTTCTTTTTTTGAAAAGGTGAAGGGAAGTTCGTTTGTCGATGTACTGAAAATTTTTTATCACGGCTTATTTTTGGACTTTTCTGCGGTGGCTTATATATGTGCAATTCCATTTCTGTTTTATTGTGTTTTAAGTTTTATGCCCAACGTGAAACTAAAACGTAAAGTTTTGGATGTTTATACGTTAGTAGCATTGTTGGTGTACTTTGGTGTTTCATTTATCAACATCAATATTTATCGTGAGTGGGGCGACAAGATTTCAAAGCGGGCTGTTGATGCATTTTGGGCCTCACCATCGGGAGCTGTTGCCTCAGCAGAATCTACACCTATTTTTGTTCCTATCGCAGGGATAATCTTAGGCATCGTATTGGGATATTATCTCTACAGATACCTATTCAAATCGGTATGGTTTTTTAATATTAAAAAGCCGTTGCCCAACCTAATGAAGTTTGTTGTCGGTGTATTCATTCTGTTTACCTTCATTCGTGGGGGCTATGGAAGAGCACCGTTGAATCCAAGTAAGGCTTATTTTTCTGAGAAAACATTTTATAATCATGCAGCTGTGAATACACAATGGTCGTTATTACGAGATTATTTCACACGCAGTACATTATTACGGAATCCCTATCCTTTCTATAGTGATGACGCTGCTATAGCGTCTGCAATCAAACCTGTGTTTGAGCACAATCCAGACTCGGCAGTACAGGTGCTGACTACTACTAGACCGAACATAGTTTTGATCATGATGGAGAGTTTTGTCGGCGATTTGGTGGCATCTCTGGGAGGAGAAAAGGGAATAACTCCGAATCTAGAAAAGTTGATTCATGAAGGGATTCTTTTTGACCATATTTATGCGGCTTCTGACCGATCGGACAAAGGAATGATAGGCATCCTAAGTGGATTTCCTGCTCAGGGCCCTGAGAGTATTATCAAATATATCCCTAAACACGAAAATATACCCGCCATTGGCGAAGAGTTGGATAGCTTGGGATACAGCAATTCATTCTATCATGGTGGACAGAGCGAGTTCTATAATTTTAAGTCCTATATGCTGACACATGGCATCGATCGGGTAGTAGACCAAGCTAACTTTGGTTTGCATGAAGAGCGGGCTTCATGGGGGGTATATGATCATGTTATCTTTAACCAGATGATCAAAGATTTCAGAAGAGAACAACAGCCCTTTTTTTCAACCATGTTTACTTTAATCAATCATGAACCTTTTGATTTAAAGGGAAAGTACAAATTTGGAAATGATAGTAATCCTAATAAATTTAAGAGTACAGCCTATTATACGGATTCTGTGATTTTCGATTTCATAGAAAAGGCGAAACAAGAACAGTGGTATAAAAATACCTTGTTTGTACTGATTGCTGATCATGGACATCGTCTACCGACAGAGAAATGGGACCTGTCACATCCCAATCGATTCCACATTCCATTGGTGTTTTTTGGGGATGTTATTAAGAAGGAATATAGAGGAAAGGTCATTTCAAGAATAGGTAATCAAACTGATTTAGCAACAACGTTACTGCAGCAATTGGGAGCCAATACGGAGCGCTACCCTTGGAGTAGAGATCTGTTCAATCCTACCACAACGGAAGTCGCTTTCTATAATTCCAAAGATGCTTTTGGGATTATAACTTCAGAGCAAACCCTGTCTTTTGATAATATTGGTAAATCCATCAATTATCAGGCAGATCCTTCCTTTTCAAAAGTAAAATCAGATAGCTTGTTGAATATAGCTAAAGCTTATTACCAAGGGGTCTATAAGCAGTTTTTAGCATATTAATTGCGCTTACGAAATGTCCCTGATTGCAAACACGGAATGAAAATAACCCCGAAGGGCTCATCAAAGATAATCTGGGCATTTCATCCCAACAAGTGGGGACAAGTTAATGGCCGTTAAAGGACAAACCGATCTGCCAGCTGGCGGATCACAAAGTAATTATTTACATATGAATAAAAAAATGACTTTAAAGGGAAGCTTAAATTCTTTGCTCTTGCTTGGTATTAGCTTTCTTTTCTTAATCGTTCTATATACCCTTTTGAGACTCGGTTTTTACGGACTGAATAGTTCGTTGTTTCCACAGGTAGATACTTCTTCGCTGCTGACTATGCTGATTGGAGGTGTCAAGTTTGATACTGTGGCTATTCTCTATGTCAATGTACTTTTTGTCTTGTTGATGATACTTCCTTTCCCATTTAAATATAGTTCGCTTTATCAGCAGGTCTGCAAATGGGTCTTTATTATTACCAACTCTTTGGCCATCGCTCTTAATTTGGTCGATTATGCCTATTATCCGTTTACGTTGCGGCGTACCACTAGTACTGTCTTTAGTCAGTTTTCGAATGAACAAAACTTAGGAAAACTAGCGTTAGATTTCATGCTGGATTATTGGTTTATACTATTGATTTTTATTGCTATAGTTTTTTTTATTTCTTGGTGTTATAGCCGGGTGCGATTGGAGCGACCTGCTCAGATTAGATGGCCTTTTTATGGAATACAGCTCGTGTCTTTACTGTTTGTCGCGTTTTTATTTATAGGTGGTGTACGAGGTGGATGGGCGCATAGCACTAGACCCATTACCTTAAGTAATGCCGGAGATTATGTTAAAAATCCCGAAGAGATGAGTATTGTCTTAAATACTCCTTTCACAATTCTTAAGACATTAAAAGCAATACAGCTCAAGGAACAACACTATTTTTCGGATGAAGAGGTCAATACATTATACCCAGTAGTTCACGAACCTTGTGATTCAGCTTCCTTTCGCAAACTTAATGTTGTCTTTTTAATTTTGGAGAGTTTTGGAAAAGAGCATATCGGAGCCTTAAATAAGAATATCGACGGAGGTAATTACAAAGGGTATACCCCTTTTTTAGACTCCTTGATAGAACAATCTTTTACGTTCAACCGTTCTTATGCCAATGGTCGCAAGTCGATCGACGCTCTTCCCTCTGTAATTACAGGGGTCCCGTCCGTAGGTGAACCTTTCGTTTTATCTATCTATTCGGGTAATAAGACTACAAGTATTGCGAAATTGTTAGGAGATGAGGGCTATGAAACCGCGTTCTTTCATGGTGCGCCCAATGGAAGTATGGGATTTTCTGCATACACACAGTTGGCTGGTATCAAGCATTATTTTGGTAAAAACGAATACAATAACGATGCAGATTTTGATGGTATCTGGGGGATTTGGGACGAACCGTTTATGCAGTTTATGGCGCATAAGATGGATGGTTTAAAACAGCCCTTTTTCGCTGGTTTTTTCTCTCTGTCATCCCACCATCCATTTAAAGTTCCCGAACACTATCAAGGGGTATTTCCTAAAGGACCGGTTCCTTTACAAGAACCAATTGGTTATACTGATAATGCCTTAAGGCAGTTTTTTAATCAGGCATCTAAAAGCGATTGGTATAAGAACACATTGTTTGTAATTTGTGCAGATCATACGAGTCTGAGCGCTCTGCCTGAATACCAGACCTTGCCTAATGCATTTGCGATTCCTATCGTGTTTTATCATCCGGGTGGTGACTTAAAAGGAGTCTCTGACAAGTTGGTACAGCAGATTGATATCATGCCGACGGTTTTGAGTTATTTAAATTATCCAAAGCCTTATTTCGCTTTCGGTTTTGATGCTTTGGATAATAATAAAGACAATTTTGTCGTCAATACGAGTGGCGAGACATTCAATTTCTTCAATGGAGATTATTTTATGACCTATGATGGCAATAAACCCAGCTCACTATACAATTTGAGAACAGATAGTATGCTTAAAGAAAATCTCGTAGAGAGCAATAAAGCAGTCGGAGATAGTTTAACAAAAAAGCTGCACGCCTTTATACAGCAGTATAACTATGGAATGATACATAATAAATTGGTCGCCGAATGACGACCAATTCTTACAGAAGTTGTATTTTAAACTGTTCTTTATACTTTATCGGGATAGGCAATTGGAGTGTTACTCTATTCAATTCTACCGTTAATTCGTTGTCATTTTCATCTTTTAGGTACAGTTTATCATCGTACCATACTTTCGCTTCTACAGCTTCTGCAGAAAGGTAAGGGATATATTGATCTTCTTTAAGGTAACTGATCTCATAAATCTTATCTTTTTGTACTACTTGCCAAGAAGGCTTTCTAGCACTACCGGCCATACTGACAGATGGAGAGAATCCGGCATAGTCCAATCGGACTTCTTTGTCCGGGTATAAAGATTGAAAATAAGCTGCAATTGCATCCTTATCATAACGGTCTTCTGAGGCTATCGTAGTTATCTTTTTGAAGTTTCCGTCCATAACAATAAAACTTCCCGCATTATAGGTACATGCTATATTGAAGGTCTCATCGTAATAGAAGTGCCAAGGCTTTATCTCCGGATTCCAAGTGCGTTCCGTCGCTAAATAAACATGATCATTTGTGACCTCTTTATCTATTTTCTGTAAATTATAGAAGTCAAATACAGCGGTAGGCGTATTGCTTCCAAAAAGCCTGTCTTCATCTACTTCTATTTTTGTAACCAGTGGCATGGCACGTTCATTTTTGAAGACATAGACGTAAGTTACCTGTTTAGGTGGATCTAATCTCTCTGGTGGAGCGATAGGAGGAGGAGGTTGAGTCCCTGTTCGGGCTCTCGTGACTGGTTTCTTTTTTGGTTGAGGGGGAAATACGGTTTCTTGCCCTACAGCGTAGAGAAAATTCTTGTTGATCATATAGACGCGCTGAAATACTTGTCCCTGTAGCGCTTTTGGAACAGGTAGAATTTCTCCTGTTTTCTGCCCCCAAAGAAAGTGTTTGTCTGCTCTCTCCACATTGGCAAAGTATTGACTATCTAGGAAAATACTATTACCGTCAAAACGATCAAAGACCTCCTTTTTACCAGTTTTTAGGTCAATTAGAATTTCCTTTTTCTCCTTGTTACCAAATAATGCATAGTTTTTGATCTGATCACTATGTGTAGTGAAATTTCCTTCGATGACATCAGTCCCATCTAGATTGCTCAGTCCGTACTGCTTATTGTATTTGAAAAGAAAGTAGTTGTGCTGTGCACAGAGATAATTGGGTAGCGTTAAAAAGGCTACCAATAAAAGTTGAAATAATTTACAGTGCATGTATGTGCATTTTTTTGGATACGCACACAAAAGTTATGCCTTAAAATAACGGGAACCTAAGTTTTGTTATTATTTACTCCAAATCGAGCGGTCAAAGTTGTATCGCAAGGTAAAGGCCTGTTGATTATCTATTTTTCCTTTAGAAAAATGGAAAGAGGCAACTAGTTTGGCCTCGATAGCTTTTGATTTAAATGGAGCCCAGCTGAAATCTAATCGATCATATTTTTTCCGTCTATAAAAGGGATCTCCGTTCGGTAAATTTTGAGCCTGTCCAAGATAGATCGTATTCGTTAGGCCAAATTTTTTATACCCTAGATTTAGCGTACTTACAAAGCCTTTAGTAATCTGCATTTCATACTTTGTCCGGATGCGGTCAAAACCAACTACAGCACCGGCGTCTATGCTCAGTGAATCTAGTCCCGTTTTATTGCTCAGATCTAAACCTATATTTGCGGTGATTACGCCATTGTCCTGTACATGTTCATCGAGTTCTTTATTGCTAGTTAGGGCATTATGGTACAGTATACCCGCATGTGTTACATAAAATAGCCCTTGGCGATAGTGTCCGGAAATTCCAGCCATAAACCGCTCACGATCTGTATAAGTCTGTTTACTTAACCAGTCAATAAAGACACGCTGTTCAAAGCCACCTTTGCGGTATTGGAAGAACATTCCCTCTAAATTGGGGCGATCATACATAAAGGTATCAGCTAATACTACTCGAGGCACATCTTTTAGACGTTCGTATCGCGGTATAAATCCTATTGCAAAGTCGATAGTCGGAGCTGAGTAGTTGTAATAAGCGATAGGGGTGAATGATTGCTTGTCTTGTTGGCGACTGCCGAAATCTTTATTGTAATGGGCCCCACCGTACAAGGTGTGGTTGTTGCTGAGTTTGAAGTAAAGTTGTGGCGATATCAGACTGCCAAAAATGGTTTTATCTTGCGTATAAGTGGCTCCATATTCTCGGTTATCAGCATATCCAAAGAAATTTAGTTTTAAGCCTACTTCTTGAGCTTTTAAGAGCTCATTGTTGGCAGAAAACAGGATAAGTAAGATAGGGACAATACGCGAGAGCAGAAGTTTCATAGCAACTTAAATCATTTTTTAAATAAAACCTTCATGATTCCATTGTGTCGTCAACGGATATGCAAGTTCTTGATGTCCATTATTACAGACGCTTTCAGAAAAAAGGCCGCCTCTGTTAAAGACGGCCTTTAAACCTTAGTATACTATAGTGAGATTATACCTCTAATAATAAACGAGCTGGATCTTCTAACAATTGTTTTACACGAACTAGGAAGCTCACAGACTCGCGGCCATCGATAATACGGTGATCGTACGATAAGGCAACATACATCATTGGACGGATTACGACCTGACCATTTTCTGCAATAGGGCGTTGTACGATGTTATGCATGCCTAAGATAGCTGATTGTGGAGCATTGATGATAGGAGTAGACATCATTGATCCAAATACACCACCATTGGTGATTGTAAATGTACCACCAGTCATTTCTTCTATTGTCAACTTACCATCTCTTGCTTTTGTAGCAAGGTTGATAACCTCTTTCTCTACCTGGTGTAAAGTCATCGATTCTGCATTTCTGATAATCGGTACAACCAATCCTTTTGGTGCCGAAACCGCGATAGAAATATCTGCAAAATCAGAATAAACGATTTCGTTTTCTTCAATACGTGCATTTACAGCAGGCCATTCTTTCAATGCAGTAGTAACTGCTTTAGTGAAGAAGGACATAAAGCCAAGACCAACACCATGTTTTTCTTTAAACATGTCTTTGTATTTAGCTCTAAGATCCATGATCGGCTGCATGTTGACCTCATTAAAGGTCGTCAACATAGCTGTTTCATTTTTTACCGCTACTAGACGTCTAGCGATAGTCTTACGCAAAGAGCTCATTTTTTCGCGACGTTCATTACGTGCTCCAGCTATAGCAGGAACAGATACCGTAGTTGCAGCAGCTGGTTTAGATTCAGCCTTAGGAGCTGCAGGCTTAGCTTGCGCTTTCTCTGCATCTTCTTTTGTAATACGACCATCTTTTCCTGTACCTTTTATAGTAGAAGGATCAATTCCTTTTTCTCTTAAAATCTTAGCAGCTGCAGGCGAAGCTGTTCCGGCTGCATATGAATCTGGGTTTTCAGATGCTTCAGTAGCTTGAGGAGTCGCAGGCGTCGCGGCAGCAGCAGGAGCATCTGCTTTTTTATCTCCGGCAGGAGCATTTCCTTCTTCAATAGTACACACCACTGCACCGATTTCTAAAGTATCACCTTCTTGTGCGATGATACGAAGAATACCAGCTTTTTCAGCGGGTAGTTCAAATGTAGCTTTGTCTGATTCCAGTTCGGCAATATTTTCGTCCATTTCGACGTAGTCGCCATCTTCTTTTAGCCATTGGGCTAAGGTTACTTCGGTAATTGATTCACCAACCGTAGGGACTTTGATTTCTAAGCTCATATGTGTTCTTTTTAAAGCCAGCGTTGTATATGTATACAAGATACAACGCTTAGCTTTTATAATTTGTTATTCAAATGCTTTATTAATTATTGCTTCTTGTTGAGCGATATGTTGTTTCATATAGCCTGTCGCTGGACTACCGCTTTCTTTTCTTGCGATTACATCTGTAAACTCAATTTCAGATCTACGGAACGAACGACAGTAATAAGGCCATGCACCCATATTTTCGTTTTCTTCCTGTACCCAAATGAATTCTTTAGCTTTATTGTATTTCTTATGGATAGCCAATAATTGATCTACTGGAGCAGGGTATAACTGTTCGATACGTACAATGGCGATATCATTGCGTTTTTCTGCTTGTTGTTTTTCCAACAGTTCATAGTAGATTTTTCCTGTACAGAATAACACGCGTTTTACAGAAGCAGCTTTTACCGAAGTATCATCGATGACCTCCTGAAAGTTAACCTTTGTAAAGTCTGTCATTTTTGATACCACTTTAGGGTGGCGAAGCAAGCTTTTAGGCGTAAATACGACTAGTGGTTTACGGAAATCGCGAACCAATTGGCGACGTAATAAATGGAAATAGTTAGCAGGTGTGGTACAGTTCGCAATAATCATATTATCGTTTGCGCACAACTCTAAAAATCTTTCGATACGTCCTGAAGAGTGCTCCGGTCCCTGACCTTCCATACCGTGAGGAAGCATCATCACTAAGCCGTTAGAGCGTTTCCATTTAGTTTCAGCACTGCTTAAATATTGGTCAACGATAATCTGTGCACCATTATAGAAGTCACCAAATTGTGCTTCCCAGATTGTAAGTGCTTGTGGGTTGGCCGAAGCGTAACCATAATCAAATCCTAAAACACCATACTCAGATAGCAATGAGTTATAGATGTTGAATTTATCACCACCTTTGACATTGGCCAATGGAATATACTTCTCTTCTGAATCTTCTAAAGTCAATACGGCGTGACGGTGTGAAAAAGTACCACGTTGTACATCCTGTCCAGAAATACGGACACGCTTACCCTCGCTTAGTAGTGTTGCATAAGCCATAAGTTCGCCCATTGCCCAATCGTATGCATCTTTTTCAATCATAGCAGCACGATCCTCGAAAAGTTTCGAAATCTTACGGAAGAACTTTTTGTCCTTAGGTAAAGATGTGATCTGTGTCGCTAGTTCCTTGAATGTTTTATCTGCAACTTTAGTTTCTACTGTCTGAAAGATATCTGCTTTTTTCGCAGGACGTAAACCTTTCCAAGCACCACCAAACATAGGAACTTCTTCTTCCAGATTTTCTACTGCTTTGGAAGCATCTAATTGTGTCTGTAGGTAGTCTTTGAATTCTTTTTCTACTTCTTTCGCATAAGAAGCATCTATTGAACCTTCTTCGACTAGTTTTTTTGCATATACCTCTTTTGGGTTGGCATGCTTCTCAATCAGCTTATAAAGCAGCGGTTGTGTAAATTTAGGCTCATCGGCTTCATTGTGGCCATAACGGCGGTAACACAGTAAGTCGATGAAAACATCTGTTTTATATTTTTGACGGTATTCAACAGCAAGATTGATTGCATAAACCACCGCTTCAGCATCGTCTCCATTGACATGGAATACTGGGGAAGATGTAATTTTAGCAACATCAGTACAGTAAGTTCCGGAGCGAGCATCTTTATAGTTGGTTGTAAAGCCGACTTGGTTATTGATGACAATGTGAATTGTACCACCAGTCTTATAACCGTCTAGCTTAGACATTTGAGTGACCTCATAGACTACGCCTTGGCCAGCAACAGCTGCGTCTCCATGAATTAATATCGGTGCTATCTTCGATGAATCACCATCATATTTCATGTCGATTTTTGAACGAACCATTCCTTCTACAATTGGACCTACTGTTTCCAAATGCGAAGGGTTAGGTGCTAGCGACAAGTGTATATGCTTTCCTTTGTCTGTCGTAATATCCGAAGAGTATCCTAAGTGGTATTTTACATCTCCACCGAATTGTAGTTCAGGATCTTCTTCTTTATACATTTTGCCTTCAAACTCAGATAATATCGTTTTGTAAGGCTTGCCCATGATATTGGCCAATACATTTAATCGGCCGCGGTGTGCCATACCGATCATAAATTCTTGAAGGCCCAAGTCGGCACCTTTTTCCATGACGGAGTCCAGCGCAGGGATTAAACTCTCAGCACCCTCTAGAGAAAATCTTTTTTGTCCCAAGAACTTGGTCCCTAAGAAGCTCTCAAAAACAACCGCTCTATTCAGTTTTTGCAGAATACGTTTTTTCTGTTCAGTTGAATAGTTTGGAGTATTACGATCAGCTTCCATACGATCCTGCAACCATTTTATTTTTTCAGGATTACGGATGTATTTAAATTCCGCTCCTATAGAACGGCAATAAGTATCTTCGATAAGTTGACGAATGTCGCGTAGTTTGGCAGGACCTAAACCGATTTCAATACCTGCATTGAACACCGTATTCATGTCTGACTCAGATAGACCAAAAGTCTCGAGTTCTTTGCCTGGGTAGTATTTCCGGCGCTCACGGACAGGATTAGTGTGTGTAAACAGGTGACCACGGTCTCTGTAGCCGTGAATCATGTTTAGTACATTGATTTCTTTCAACGCATGTTCCGAAACATTTTCAGTGTCGATAGCGACACCTTCAGCGCCTTGACCAAAATCAAAACCCTCAAAAAATTTTTGCCATCCAAAATCTACCGAATTTGGATCTTGCTTGTACGCTTGATATAAGCCATCGATATAGCTCGAATCGGCGTTACTCAAATATGTCAATTTATCCATTTACTTTTGATATAAGTCTAAAGAATTTGCCAAATTTAGGAATTAAATAGGAGTTTCGAGTACTGAAATTGAAGTTTTTGTAGTTAAATAGTGTCAATTTGATAGCGATAAATTTAAATGGCTTATTTGGATAAGTGGCACTTGTTTTTATCTTAAATTACTAACTTCGGGTGTTCAGTTTTTACTTTGTCCCAATCACCTATAGATTTATTGTTTTTAATGCTCGTTCCTTGGTCAGCCATGTGTGCCCAAAAACCATATATGGTCGCAGGTGCATAGTCTATGAGTTGTTGTTCGAACCAAGCCGCGCCGGCAAGCCAATTTTCGTTAAGCTCATAAATAAGATGTAATGCCACGGTCTCCCGTTCTGTACGCGTTAGCCTTCCTGTCGTGTTGAGTTTAGACATTAGGTTATTTACTGTTTCGCACGAGGTTTGCCCTGATGTCCATACTGCTAATGAATTGCTGTCAGAGCGTTGTTGGGTATTTATGAAATAACAGTTTGGGTACTTTTTTAGCATAAACCGAAAATAATCCCGTACCATTAGATTTTCTAAAAAGGCATTAATTCCTTTTTTGTTCTTAGGGGTAATATTCTTTTTGAGAAAATGATAGGTGTAAGCGGGGGATAGTACGCCCAATGCGAGGTAGGGCGATAGTTCCGTGTAGCTTTCCATGTTGATCTCCGTTTCCTTTATTAGCTCGTTGAGCTTCGCGTTTGCAGCCGATTCACCAAAGTGAGCCGTAGTAACTGAAAAGTCAAAGGGGAACGTTGTTTTTTCAAGATGAGGAGGAATGTCTACCTGTTTTATATCCGCTATGCAACCCCGGACAAAGCTCTCTTTCGCTACTTTTTTACGAAATGTGTTGAAGTCATTTGGAATGTCTCGAATAGGAAAAGGTAAGTCTTCCTTATGGTACAGCGTGTGACCAATAAAGTGACGTAAATTTCTTTTCACCTTCCATAATTCTTCTTCCACCAGTTCTGAGATGTCTGTTTCCCGCTTCGCAACTTCACGGTGATGGTATACCTCATCAGCGTCATATTTTTGGACGAGTTGCGGGATTATCTGTTCTGGATAGCCTTCATAGGTGAGCAAGTCGCCCCCCAAAGACTGTAGTTTCTGTTTTAAAGAAAATACGGTCTGGGCGATGTAGTCTGCTCGAAATTCTCCGGTGTTCTTAAAACCAAATTTGTTCTCTTGGTAATAACGGGGATCGAAAATATAAACTGGAATAATAAAATCTGCTTTCTGAATAGCACTTTGCAATACCTCATTGTCATGGGTACGAAGATCATTCCTAAACCAAACTAAAATAACCTTTTTGCTCATTTACCTACCACGTACTTATTTAGATTAAATTCAAGTTCTGTAAAGGTATTACATTTGTGGGATTGTCAGATGGGCAACCTTGAATATTTACAATATTCAAACAAAGTGAGAGTTTATTTGCAGAAGGTAATCTTTTAGCTTTTTTTAACGAACTGATAGTGAAGAGTCTCTTATTTTTGCGAAAACAAAATATTGGAAAGTTAGCTTGTTCCTAATGAATGGATTATCTAAGTATAGAATAGGATGATGAATTTATTGCTGTGTGGATTGAACTCTTATCTTGGCCGTGCCGGATTGGCTTATTTGCCCGATGATACGCATAGCGTTTTCGGAATAGCCCGTGATGTAGGTCTTCTGAAAGAGAAAATGGGAACAGGTATTAATGCAACATTGTATTCAGTGGATCTTATAAAAAAAGGTGTTGCTTACGATAGCTTTAATATCGAAGGACTGAATTTATCAATTTATTTTGCGCAAATTCCAAATCAGAAAGATCAACTCGGAGTTCAGTATGAACTGCTATCTCTCCGGAATTTTATTTTTTTATCGCGGCAAAATGGTTGTCATCGTATCGTCTATGTAGGGAGGGCTCATGACAAAGGTTATTTAAAGGCTGTTGAAGCTCTTTTTGTAGAGCTAGGAGTTGTATACACTATTCTTTTAAAAGATTTGGCAATTGGGCTTGGGAGTTCTTTTGATTTGTTTATGGATGAATTGTTAAAAACAAAAAACATATTTCTTTACGCTGGATTGGTAAATAAAAAGTTTAAACCAATTATCTTGGCCGACCTTTTTTCCTTTATTAAGAGCGTAAATTGGCAAGAGAGTTTTATTAATCAATGTTTAGAGTTTGGAGGTGAGCAGTTGATGAGTGTTAATGAATTGGTAAAGTGGTCTATAAAGAAACGAGGGGAGCAAGATAAGCATCAGGTTTTTTCGATACCTAGTAAACTTCTTACTATATGGATTAATAAATTGTTGCATGGGGTAGATCGGGATATCTATGATGATTACCTCTTGGGAATAATGGGAGGTGGCGAGTCTCATAATTCTTTGTGGCAAGGACAAGTGGATTTTAAAACCTCGCCAATCTTGTTAGATATATAGGTAGTTGTGTATGCCGTTTTTGTTAGCAGAAATATTCTGCTATTTTTGTTGTTCACTTAAGCAAAGATATGGGATACTCTAGTTTAGCGGCTTGTATTGCCGATTTGGAACAGCATGGACATTTGATACGGGTAAAAGAAGAGGTTGACCCTTACTTGGAAATGGCAGCTATCCATATGCGTGTCTTCGATGCTGAAGGTCCTGCTTTGTTGTTTGAGAATGTAAAAGGGTCTGAATTTCCAGCCGTGTCCAATTTATTCGGTACTTTAGATCGCTCGAAGTTCATGTTTCGGGATACCCTAGCCCATATAAAAAAACTAGTAGACGTAAAGATGGATCCTACAGCCGTGCTGAAAAATCCATTTCAATATATTGGTTCCTCTGCTGTGGCTTTGGGGGCATTGCCTTGGAAGAAGAAGTCGAATGCACCTATTCTCTATGGTAAAACCCAAATCAGTAAACTTCCTCAGATCGTGAATTGGCCTATGGACGGTGGAGCCTTTGTAACGATGCCTCAGGTATATACCGAGGATATTTCGAAACCTGGAGTTATGAAGTCTAATCTTGGGATGTATCGGATACAGCTTTCAGGGAATGATTATATTCAAGACCAGGAGATAGGACTTCATTATCAATTGCACCGCGGTATAGGCGTGCACCAACAGAAAGCAAATGCCTTAGGGAAGCCCCTTAAAGTAAGCATATTTGTTGGAGGCCCTCCTTCTCATCCCCTGTCTGCAGTGATGCCATTGCCCGAGGGGCTTTCCGAGATGATCTTTGCTGGAGCATTAGGTAATCGAAGATTTAGGTATTTCTATGATGATGAAGGGTTTTGTATCTCTGCAGATGCAGACTTTGTGATCACAGGTACAGTTTATCCTAATGAGAACAAACCCGAAGGGCCTTTTGGAGATCACATTGGTTATTATAGCCTCACTCATCCGTTCCCTTTAATGCGGGTCCATAATGTTTATCATAAAAAAGATCCAATTTGGTCGTTTACGGTAGTTGGGCGCCCTCCGCAAGAGGATACTAGCTTCGGCGCTTTGATTCATGAGATAACGGGAAGTGCTATTCCTAAAGAGATTGCAGGGTTGAAGGCAGTACATGCTGTCGATCCGGCTGGAGTACATCCTTTACTATTTGCGATAGGAAGAGAAAGCTATACTCCTTATCAGGAAGTAGATCGACCACAGGAAATTTTGACCATCGCGAACCAGATTTTAGGTAAAAATCAATTAAGCTTAGCTAAGTATTTGTTCATAACAGCCGATGAAGATAATCCACAGCTCGATATCCACGATATACCAGGTTATATGAGCCATGTTCTTGAGCGTATAGACCTGACGCGCGATTTACATTTTTATACCAACACTACCATAGATACGTTGGATTATTCTGGTGACGGACTTAATGCCGGTTCCAAAGTGGTGTTTGCTGCTGCGGGTTCGAAAAAAAGGACATTGTTGACGGAGATACCCGCCCACTTCGAGCTGCCGAGGCCATTTAATAAAGCAAAGCTCGCTTTGCCTGGTGTATTAGTTTTAGAGGGAGCTGTTTTTACAACGTATGAAGAAGAACAAGCTGTTCTGGCAGCTTGGTGTGAGGCTGCTAAAGGAGTCGATTTCGGAGGGATTGCGATGCTGGTACTGGCCGACGACGCAGGTTTCGCTGCCGAAAACGTCAATAATTTTGTATGGACTACTTTTACAAAATCGAATCCTGCTTTTGATATTTATGGAGTAGGCTCCTTTATTAGATTTAAGCACTGGGGCTGTACAGGACCCGTTATTATTGACGCACGCCGTAAACCGCACCATGCACCTGATTTAATAAAAGACGAAACTGTCGAAAGGCACATTGATAGATTAGGTGCTAAAGGGGGATCATTGTACGGGATTATTTAAGCGCAAACAGAAATCTTTTTAACACTTATAATATACGGAGTGTTAAAAAGATTAAAAAAAATAGATCTATACTTTTAAAAGGGTAACTTAGAATTATTCACTGAGTTATGAAAGTCTATTGGTACTACTATAAGCAAATCCTTCCAGTAAATTTAGCGATAACGACTGCTTTAAGTCTAGTGTTTATAGATTTGTTTTATGTTGTTTTTATATCTTTTGGTTTTTTCCTGAGCGTGTTTTTACATTCCTATTTTTATAAACACGCCAAGTATATTTACTGTAATCTAGGGTTTTCAAGCGGACAGATTGTCTTGGGAACATTTTTTATAAACTTGGTGATAGGTTCCGTATTTATACCTTTGCTATGGCTGTAAAAGAGATTTTTGGAGACTCTATCGAGTTTAGGTACCGGAACCAATATTCGCTGTTATCAGGTGTTTTTATAAATTGTAAGCAAGGCGAGGTCGTGGCGCTCTTAGGGCGTAATGGCTGTGGTAAATCTACTCTTTTAAAGATTCTTTTCGGGATAGTTCATCCAAAAAATGGATTTGTTTCTATCAATAACAGGCGATATAAACGAGGGTATATGTCGAAAGAACTATGTTATTTGCCACAACACAGTTTTTTGCCTACTTATAAAACTGTTTCCCAGATGATATACTTTATGGTCGATAAAAAGGAAGACAGAGAGCGTATCGCTGCAGATACGGTGTTGGATAAAGTATTGTCCTCAAAAATTGCTGATTTATCAGTAGGAGAGAAAAGGTATCTGGAGTTGACCTTGTTGTTGGCTCGGCAGGCTACCTTTTACTTGCTGGATGAGCCATTTTCTGGAGTTTCTCCTTATTTGAAAGAAAAGATTCAACAGGTGATTCAAGATAATTGCGGACAAAAGGGCTTTATCATCTCGGATCACCATTATAATTCTGTTTTAGATATCAGTACACGAATTTTGCTGCTTCAAAATGGAGGTTGTAGATCCATAGTAAATAAAAAGGATCTGGAATATTTTTATGTTCCGGAGGGAACTTTTGATGATTAAAATAGGTGCGGACAATTTTGTTTAGTAAGTTTGTGTATCATTTTAATCTTACTTAAATCAAGATATGTCATCTCTTTTAATAAAAAATGCACAGGTCGTAAACGAAGGAAAAATAGAAGCCTTAGATCTGTTTGTGAAAAATGGGCGGATAGAAAAAATAGGAAAGCAACTCGACTTGCACGCCGATAGGGAGATTAATGCTGAAGGGTTACATCTTTTACCTGGTTTGATCGATGATCAAGTACATTTTCGTGAACCAGGCTTGACCTATAAGGCAGATATCTTTACAGAGAGCCGTGCCGCGGTAGCAGGAGGCACGACCTCATTTATGGAGATGCCAAACACTGTTCCTAATACGCTTACCCAACGTTTGTTACAGGACAAGTACGATATTGGACAGGACAGTTCGCTAGCGAACTATTCGTTTTTTATGGGAGCAGGAAATGACAATCTGAGTGAGGTGTTGAAGACTAATCCTCGTGATGTCTGTGGGATTAAAGTATTCATGGGGTCTTCTACTGGAAATATGTTGGTCGATAATGAGGCTGCCTTAGAACAAATCTTTAAAAATGCACCGACACTGGTAGCTACCCATTGTGAAGACGAAGCTACTGTCAAAGCTAATCTAGCTCATTATAAAGAGCTTTACGGCGATCAGGTCACTATTGAGATGCATCCTCTGATTCGCTCAGAAGAGGCTTGTTACCTATCCTCTTCCAAAGCTGTTGAACTAGCAAAAAGGAATAACACAAGACTTCATATTTTACATATCTCAACGGGTAAGGAAACAGCTTTGTTTGCTAATAATATTCCGTTAGAACAAAAGCGGATTACAGCGGAAGCCTGTATTCACCATCTTTGGTTTTCAGATGCGGATTACAAGACAAAGGGCAATTATATCAAATGGAATCCTGCTGTAAAAACAGCTGCAGATAGAGATCAGATTTTAGCTGCGGTTTTGGACGGACATATCGACGTGATTGCGACAGATCATGCACCACACACAATCGAAGAGAAAGAACAAACCTATCTGCAGGCACCTTCTGGGGGGCCTTTGGTGCAACACGCGCTTCAAGCTTTATTGGATCTGGTGAAACAAGGAAAGATGACGCTTGAGCAGCTGGTTCAAAAGACAGCACATAACACCGCGATTTGTTTCGAAATAGAGCAACGGGGCTACATTCGCGAAGGTTATTGGGCAGATTTAGTGTTAGTGGATCTGAATAAAACATATACGGTGACTAAAGATAATATTCTTTCCAAGTGCGGTTGGTCACCTTACGAAGGACATACTTTTTCTTCTACGATAGTGCATACAATTGTTTCTGGAAATCTTGCGTACAGTGAAGGTAAGATAATAGAAGTAGGGTCTGGACATCGGTTATTGTTTAATAGGTAAGGGAAGTTATAAGGTTATAAAGTTACAGAGTTATAACCTCCATAACTATCATAACCTCTATAACTTAAATTATCATTCTATGAACAAAAGAGATTTTTTAAAAAGTCTGGGGCTTGGAGCGGGGGCGCTTACCTTGTCAAAGTTCGCTAACGCAGATTCCTACTTTTCTAGTGCCAAGGCTCTGTTGAAAGGGAATGTACTGAAAGTAGGTGATACCATAGGGCTTATTGCTCCTGCAGGGGCCGTAGAAGATGAAGAATCTATCCGTATGGCCAAAGAGGTGTTTGCCTACTTTGGCTTTTCTGTAAAAGAAGGTAAAAATATCCGAGCGCGCTATGGCAATTTAGCAGGTACCGATGAGCAGCGTTTGGAAGACTTGCATGCCATGTTTGCAGATCAGTCGGTAAAGGCAATTGTCTGTATTCGGGGAGGAAATGGAGCCTCTCGGCTATTGCATCGTATCGATTACAACCTGATTGCAAATAATCCAAAGATATTGCTAGGTTATAGCGATGTGACGGCATTACTACTCGCTTTTTACACCAAGGTGGGGCTGGTGTCTTTTCACGGTGTAGTAGGTATCAGCACCTGGAGTAACTATGTCGCTCAGTTGTTTAAAGATCAGTTTTTTGATAATAAGTTAGCCAGTTTCGAGAATCCAAAAAAATCCGACACACAGATTATACAGTATAAAGATCGGATACAGACGATAACGCCAGGTGTTGCTGAGGGGACTATTCTTGGAGGAAATTTAACGCTTCTCGCTGGATTATGTGGGACTCCTTACCTACCTGATTTTACGGATAAAATATTGTTTCTAGAGGAGATCGATGAGAAGTCAGATCGTTTGGACCGTATGTTCTGTCAACTGATGAATGCAGGGGTGCTATCGCAAATAAAAGGGTTTATATTCGGTAAATGTACCAACTGCGGCCCCTCTGGTGGATACGGAGCACTTACGGTTGAGCAGATGCTCACAGATTACATTAAGCCATTGGGGATCCCGGCGTATTCTGGCGCGATGATTGGGCATATCTCGGATCAGTTCCTGATGCCTGTGGGCGTTCGTGTCCGTATGGATGCGAGTATAGGGAAGATCGAATATTTAGAAAAATCACTACTATGAAGCTGCTCGCTATTCTGTTAATTCTTGGTGCAATTACAACATGTGAAAGGGGAGAGACACCCGTTTCAGATTATTCTTCAGCTATGAATTTGGATACAATTACATATAATACAATATATAGTACTTATAAAGAACCCTCACTTCAATACCGTCGCTTTAAACATTCAGATGTCGATGCTTTAATACAGGAACGTAAAGATAAGGCTGTTTTAAAGGTCGACCCTATAGGTAAATCATTTGAAGGAAGAGCAATCTATGAGTTGACTTACGGTGGTGGGGACAAAGTAGTGATGCTTTGGTCTCAGATGCATGGTGATGAGCCTACAGCGACGATGGCACTATTCGATTTGTTTAACTTTTTAGAAGGCAAAGACGATGGACAGGATACGGTGCGCGAATTGCTGAAAAGTAAGCTGAAACTGCACTTTATACCCATGTTAAACCCTGATGGAGCAGAACGGTTTACTCGACGTACTGCCCAAAGTATTGATATGAACAGAGATGCCCGAGCGGGGCAGACCGTAGAGGGAGCGTTATTAAAAGAAAGGGCTAAATTTTTGAAACCGAGATATGGGTTTAATCTGCATGACCAGAATATTTATTATAATGTTCCAGAGACAAGCAATCCGGTGCAGATATCTTTATTGGCCCCTGCCTATAATTACGAAAGAGAAATCAATACCGTACGTGGAGACGCTATGAAGATTATTGTTGGGATGAATAGACTACTTCAACAATATATACCTGATGCGGTAGCCAAATATGATGATGCACATACACCAAGGGGCTTTGGTGATAACTTTCAATCTTGGGGAGCGAGTACAGTCCTGATCGAATCTGGAGGGCGCAAGGGGGATACTGAAAAGCAAGAAATACGAAGGTTAAATTTTATCATTATCCTGAATGCCTTAATTCAGATTGCGGAAGGATCATATGGTCAATATGAGGTCCAAGACTATGAAAAGATACCATTTAATGCGTCGCAACTACATGATGTCGTCATTCGGAATCTAGCTGTAAAAACAGACTCTACCGCGTATCAAACAGATATTGCTATTCGTAGAGGGGAGACCACCGTTGATCGGGATTATTTTGTAAGGGGCAGAGTCGAAGATATTGGTGATTTGCAGGAGTCATTCGGTTATGATGAAATAGATGCAAAGGGATTACAATTTATTCCGGCCAAGGTATCCAGTATGGTATTGGATAGTGCAGCTGTTCTTAGCCAAAAAGATGCATTTGATCTATTGAAAAAAGGAATTATGGCCGTCCCTGTGAAGTCTATTGGAGGATCTAGAGCAAGTAGTCTGCATAGTCTGCCGATCCATTTCTTTACGCAGAAGCAGTTTTTTCCTACGACCAGTATGGATTTAGGTGGGACAGCAAATTTTTATATAGGTGATAAGGCAGGAAAGCTGTACTATGCTGTGTTTAACGGATATCTGATAGATCTGTCCAAGGACATTAATGGAAAGCTGTTTAAAAGTAGAGTACATTAATAGCTGAGGTCTCGATGAGTCGTAATCCCATTGTTATTATCGGTTCAGGCCCTGCAGGACTGATGGCTGCGCAGCAGTTGGCGATTCAAGGATATAAAGTGCATGTCTATGAACAGAACAAAGCAGCCGCCCGAAAGTTTTTAGTAGCGGGAGATGGAGGATTTAATCTTACACATAGCGAACCACTAAGTGCTTTTGTGGACAAATACGACGTTGCTCTTGTGCAGGATATAGTTCGGTCGTTCGATAATCAAGCTACTGTCGAATGGCTTTCCAAGATCGGTATTCCGACCTATGTAGGTAGCTCAGGTAAAATATTTCCCGAAAGACATATCAAGCCCATTCAGGTATTACAGGCCTGGCTCGCCTATCTCAAAGATTTGGGAGTATCCGTTTTCTATCAATTTCAAATGATGGATTTTGATATGCAAAATGTATATCTGAGTCATAAAGGAGAGATGGTAGCGTGTCAGTATGAAAGACTTATTTTGGGATTAGGAGGTGCTTCTTGGAAAAAGACTGGATCTGATGCCTTTTGGGTACCAATCTTTGAAAGAAAGGGAATTAATGTAATAGCTCTCGAGTCCGCTAATTCGGGATATAATACGCAAGAGGATTGGAGCGATATCGAAGGGCAGGCACTGAAGAACATACAGATACGTTATAAAAACTATACTAAGCTTGGTGAAATTGTTTTTACAAACTATGGCGTAGAAGGGAGTCCTCTTTATTACATGAATAGATTCACGCGACAGAAATCTTTCCCTTTCGATTTGGAGATTGATTTAAAACCCAATATATCGACAGACAGTATTATAGAAAAGCTTTGTGGGGCAGGGAGTATTGTGTCGCTACTGAAAAATAACTTGAAGTTATCGAAAACCGCTATTGCCCTTCTGAAGCGACTAGACAAAGGTGTGTTTACAGACCCTAGATCACTTGCTATGATGATAAAGCAGTATCCGATTCATGTTACAGGTCTTAGGCCTATTGATGAAGTGATCTCCACTGCAGGTGGAGTTTCGTTTACAGAACTGGACGCTAGTCTCATGCTGCATAAGTTTCCCAATGTCTATTGCATAGGAGAGATGTTGGATTGGGAAGCTCCTACTGGAGGCTATCTCTTACAAGGCTGTTTTAGTACTGGGGCTTGGGTCGCTAGAGCCATAGGTTTCTCGACTTGACCAGTTAAGAGTTGGGATTGTTCTTTACGATGTCTGTTCTAGATCCGCTATACTTTCAAATTTTTTACCTCTGTTGGCTTGTTTTTTCTCTACTTTCTGCAAAAATATAAAAGCTAGTATTGCACCAGTTGAAGCCATAACTACACCGATCAAAGAAGGGTAATTATAGCTTAGACCATAAGCGATAGGAATAGCGCCGAAATAAGCACCTAAAGAGTTTCCGATGTTAAAGGAGGCTTGGCCGCCAGCAGCAGCAAAGGTTTCTGCACCCTTCGCATTGTTGATCAACATCATCTGTAAAGGCGATCCTATACTAAATGCGATCATTCCTGTAATGAAAGCCATCGGGTAAGCTAATACTGTAATATGTGCTATAAAAAAGAGAATCAGTAGGCAGCAGGCCATTGCAGAAAAACTTGCTATAGCAGCCTTGCTAGGAGAGATACGGTCTGCTAATTTGCCTCCGATAATATTTCCTACAAACATACCTGCACCGATGAGTATCATGATGATGGATACCTGATCCGGAGAAAGCCCAGAGACGGTAGTGACCAGTTTTGAAATATAGCTGATCCAGGCAAAGAGACCCCCTGTCCCGATAGCGATTACAGCGACCATTAGCCACGCATCCCAACGTTTGAAATAACTTATCTGTTGAATGACATTGTTGTTCTTATTGGCTGGAATAACAGGCATCCAAAAGTAAATGGCCAGAAACGTAATTAAACCTAAAAGGGATATAACTGCATAGGTTATCCGCCACGAATAATGATGTCCAATATAGGTCCCCAACGGTACACCTGCAAGATTAGCTATTGTCATCCCTGTAAACATCATAGAGATGGCCTGTGCTTCTTTACCAGGTTTAGCGAGCCTAGCGGCTACGACTGAACCTATTCCAAAAAATGCGCCATGGGGTAAACCTGATATAAAGCGTGAGATGAAGAGACTCCAATGGTTAGGAGCTATGGTAAAAAGCGCATTAAAAACAAAGAAAAGCAACATTAAGAAAAGTAATACTTTTTTTGCAGGGTATCTGGACGTAGCAGCAACTAATGTTGGAGCGCCAACGACCACGCCCAAGGCGTAAAGTCCTATCAGATTGCTGGCTGTAGGAATATCAATATTAATATCAGTAGCGATGTCGGGTAATATCCCCATCATCGTAAATTCAGTCATTCCGATGGCGAGACCACCAAAAGCTAACGCAACTAACCCTTTATTTATAGACATTTAAAACCTGTTTAGGAAAAGAACTCATCTATATGATGAACGCTTCGGTACCTCCATAGGAGGTGTTTGAAGGGGGCAAAATTAAGGTTTTATATCTAATGGGAAAGTAAAATCGCAAAATCGTGAAACTGTGAAAATTCACCCATTTACGATTTTACCCTCTAACTCCTTAACTTTCTGACTCTACTTTGTAAACATTCCGACGAGGGAGTCCAATACCGAACCTTTCTGATTTGCGTCTTTACCTTTGTTGAAAAAGTCCCCTACTAGATCTCCTAGACCACCGATTTCTGTCGGAGTTTGCTGTGTTTCTTCCTGCGATCCACCGAGTACCGACCCCAGGATACTACCAAGAATTCCACCACCAGCCGAAGAACCGGATTGGCCCCCCATTAGACCACCTAATAAATCACCGATACCTCCTCCGGAAGATTGTTCTTGTTTCTGTTTACCCAGATATCCCATTACAAGAGGGGCTAAGATGGCTAGTACACTGCCGATTTTGTCCGTTGATATCCCTGTCTTAGCGGCGAGGTTGTCCTTTACCATTTCGGTGTTGTTTCCAAACATGTGGTTTACAATTTTATTGTCGTCTTCTGTAGGCCCCTGTCCAAGTAATCCACCGATTTGATCCAGTATACCACCATTATGCTGATCTAACGCTTTGTTAATGCCAGCTTCTTGTTCTGTTCCTTTTTTTGAATTGTAGTTCAATGCTGCAATCATCAATGGGACTGCTGCCGCTACGAGCCATTTAGCCTTGCTTTCTTCTATGTTCAATAGGTTGGCTATCGCAGATATCGCCTTTGAGCCTACTCCGCCTGTAACTAAGTCTGTTATATTCATGATTTGATAGTTTAATGTAATTATGATAATTTTAAAGAATTCTATATAAAGCTAAATAAAAATACGAAATGCAAATTAAACTATGGATCCCTTTGGCACTTGTCTGCGGTATTTCTTTTTCTAATTGTAGCAATAATTCGGCAACAAAGGAATCTGGAGATAATAAGGACGAGACCACGCATATTAATCTTACTGAAGAGCAAGCAAGTCAGATTTTTTCCTTGCCAATCCACTGTCTTGAGGTGGAATATCCCAATAAACTCGGCCAGGTATTGGGATCGAGTGCTGATTTAAAGTCGCCAAAGCAGTTACGGCCTATATTTTATGGTTGTTTTGATTGGCATTCATCGGTACACGGTTACTGGTCTATTGTAGAACTCTTGCAAAAATATCCGGATCTGGATAAGGAGGGTAAAGTACGGGCTATATTGAATCAACATATCACTCCCGAAAATGTTGCAATAGAGCTGGCTTTTTTTAACGATAAAAACAACACTAGTTTTGAACGAACCTATGGATGGGCCTGGTTGTTTAAACTTCAGGAGAGCTTGAGCAATTGGGATGATGCCGACGCACAAAAGTGGAAGGCAGATTTACAGCCCCTAGTGGATCTGTTGGTGGTACGTTATAAGGAATATCTACCTAAATTAGTATACCCTATTCGTGCCGGTCAACATGATAATTCTGCATTTGGGCTATCTCTATCGTTGGATTATGCAAAGACAGTTGGAGATAAAGACTTTGAAGCCATACTGAAAGAACATGGTAAACGGCTTTTTGTTAATGATATCAATTGTAATCTGGCCTATGAGCCCAGTGGTTATGATTTTTTATCACCGTGTCTGGAGGAAGCTTACTTGATGAGTAAAGTGTTGGATACAGCGCCTTATCGTGTATGGTTGAAAAAATTTATGCCTAATTTATTAGACACAGACTTTGCTATTTCTCCTGCTGTCGTAAAAGATCGCACAGATGGAAAATTGGTTCACCTTGATGGCTTAAATTACAGCCGTGGCGCCTGTCTATATGGTATTGCTAAGGTTTTGCCTGAGTTATCACATTTGAAGAAAATTGCAAACCAACATATTGCGTTTTCACTTCCTAATCTGTCCGCACAAGACGATTATATGGGGTCGCATTGGCTTGGGACTTTTGCTCTTTATGCAATAGCTCACGCTCAACAATAATCTAATAAGCCTATTATTCGCAACTGTGCTCACCAGTACAGATAGGGACTAATGTGTTTTCAACGAGCTTTACCGGTACAGATAGGATACTGGTGAAGCCGTCGTTTTTGGTGATGATGCGAGACAGGTCAATACCTTTTTTTGAAAAAGTAGCGATAATAGCTGTTCTAAAAGTCGATTTAGAAGAGCCCCAACCTTTCTCTTTTATCGTTTCGTTGTTAAGGTCAATAAGTTCTTCTGTAGAATAGTGTGCAAACTTCTCTAGTAAGTGTTGATAGAATGATGTTGCCATACAATTTAAAAATTTAGCTGTTAAACCATAAATTGTATCCAGAAATCAGTAGGAAAAATAAGCGCTTTTGAATACGTTTATTTTGGTTGTAAACCCGTATTATTTTACCACCGCGGTGACTACACTCGGTTGGTATTGCTTTTGCAATTCTGAATACGCTACAAATGTAGTCGACTATTTTAATAAAAGCAAGTAATAATCTGTTATTTGTTTTTTAGGATATACATTGGTATTTCTTTATAGGATATTATCTCGTGAATAGTTAGGTATTTTTTAGATTTTTATTGAGGTTTTATAGAGTAATAATAGAGGGTTTGTAGAGGGTTGATAGAGGTAAATCTCTACAAACCCTCTGTTTCCTCTCAGTTAAATATCTAGTTGGGTTCTAGAGTATAGATATCATACTATAACCAAGGCATAAGGAAGCAATAATGACAAACCTAGTGCTCTTCTGTAAGTCTAATCTGACATTCTGTCTTAAAACAAACTTTGGAACAAGCCTTGATAAGTTCGTTGTAGTAATAAACAGTTAAACAGTTAAATACATATGCAAGAAAAAGGTAGTATCTCGATTCACACCGAGAATATATTTCCGGTGATTAAGAAGTTTTTATATTCTGATAATGAAATCTTCTTGCGAGAGTTAGTGTCAAATTCAGTTGATGCATCGCAAAAAATCAAGCGTCTTTCTTCACTAGGACAGTTCAATGGTGAGGTTGGTGAATTGGTCGTTGATGTTAAATTTGATGAAGAAGCGAAGACGATCACGATATCAGATAATGGTATCGGTATGACTGCCGAGGAGATCAAGAAGTATATCAACCAGATTGCTTTTTCGGGTGCCACTGAATTTATGGAGAAGTTTAAAGAAGCAAACGACGCGAATGAGATTATTGGTCGTTTTGGTTTGGGCTTTTACTCCGCGTTTATGGTAGCTGATCGTGTAGAGATAGATTCATTATCTTATCAAGACGGTGCACAACCAGCACACTGGACCTGCGATGGTAGCACTTCTTACGAAATATCAGAAGGAAGTCGTACAACACGTGGAACTGATGTTATTTTACATATCAATGCAGATTCAACTGAGTTTTTAAGTAAATTTAAATTACAGGAAATTCTAGATAAATACGCAAAGTTCCTGCCTGTACCTATTCGCTTTGGAACAAAGACAACATCGGAGCCTGATGGCGAAGATGAGGAGGGTAAGCCTAAGTATAAATCAATAGAAATTGATAATATCATTAATAATACGAACCCAGCTTGGACAAAGTCACCTTCTGAGTTAACAGATGAAGATTATCTTTCTTTCTACCGTGAGCTGTATCCGCAGTCTATGGATGAGCCTTTGTTCTGGATTCATTTAAATGTTGACTACCCATTCAATTTAACAGGTATCCTTTATTTCCCTAAAATAAAGAATGAGTTAGAAATTCAACGTAATAAGATTAAGCTTTACTCACGTCAGGTATTTATTACGGACGAAGTGAAGGATATTGTTCCGGAATTTTTAATGTTGTTGCACGGTGTTATTGATTCTCCGGACATTCCTTTAAACGTTTCCCGTTCGTTTTTACAAGCTGATGGAAATGTGAAAAAGATCAATAACTATATTACGAAGAAGGTCGCGGACAAGTTGCAGGAAATCTTCAAGTCTGATCGCAAAGGGTTTGAAGAAAAATGGAAAGACATCGGTCTTTTTATTAAGTACGGTATGTTGAGTGATGAAAAGTTTGCAGATAAAGCAAATGAGTTTTGTTTGTTAGAAAATACCAATAACGAAAGTTATACCTTGAAAGAGTATTACGAAAAGGTAAAAGATATTCAAGTAGACAAGGATGGCAATATCGTGTATCTGTATAGTTCTGATGTAGCACAACAGGACGGTTTCATCGCTACAGCAATAGCTAAAGGCTATGATGTGCTAGTCTTGGATGGACCGTTGGATACCCATATCACTTCTTATCTGGAGCAGAAAGGTGGAGAGAAGATTCAATTGAAGCGGGTGGACTCGGATGTCATTGACAAGTTAATTCAGAAGGATGAGAAGATTGAGTTAATCTTAAGTGAGGAGGAAAGTAAAAAAGCAACCGAGTTGTTTCAGAAAGCAATCAACCGTACTGATATGAATGTACAGATTGAAGCTTTAAAAGCAGATGAATTGCCGGTCTCAGTTACTTTGGATGAGTTTATGCGTCGTATGAAAGATATGGCGAAGACTGGCGGAGGAATGGGATTCTATGGTAGTATTCCAGATAACTATAAAGTCAGTGTAAATGGTAACCATCCTTTGGTGAAACGTATGTTGGAAAGTGGGGAGGAAGAAGGACAAAAATTAGCTAAACAGGCATTTGATTTAGCTTTATTATCGCGAGGATTATTGACTGGAGCTGATTTAACATCGTTTGTAAAACGAAGTGTAGAGATGATTTAATAATTTATTAAAAATAATTGCTTAATCCTCATTGTGTTATTACATAATGAGGGTTTTTTGTGAAAAACATTTGGAGTATATGGATTAAAAACCTACTTTTGTATCACAAACACGGTAGGTATAGCTCAGTTGGTTAGAGCACTAGATTGTGGTTCTAGGGGTCGTCGGTTCGAGCCCGATTACTTACCCGCTTCTAAAGGCTTCTCAGAAATGAGAGGCTTTTTTGTTTTTACTGCTAATCAAATATTTACGGGGTGATTCAATGGATGATGGAAGTTTTTAAATAAATTTTTACTCCGTTTGATTGTTGTCGAAAAACGCCTTATTTCTCACTTTTTTAAGGCATCTTGTCTCATTGTTTTATTTCGAAAAGTAATAGTCCCTTTTGATGTAAATTGAATAATTCTTTTCTACTGGTTCTAATTAAGATGGGGGTTCTTCGGAAAGTTGGCAACGTGTGCATATTTCGGCCCCAAACTAATTAATGCTTGCTTCCAAAGTTCATCATCATCTTGCAAAAAAAGGAGTTCGGTTTCGAACGAATTGTGTATAGCCCATGTGTTTTGGTTTATCTCGTCCTCTAGTTGGCCCGCAGACCACCCTGAATAACCGAGAAAGAACTTTATCTCCTGGGGTTCGATAATGTTTTCATTGATTAATAGGATTACTTGTTCTAAGTCCCCACCCCAAAATATATCCGTTGCAATAGGTATGCTACCTGCAATTTTGTGTGGAGCCTGGTGGATAAAAAATAGGGCATCATTTTGTACTGGGCCACCGATGTATACCGGGAATTTTTCTGATGCTACCGCTTCTATTATGTCGGATAGCACAACGTTAGAACGGTGGTTTAAGATTAATCCGACAGCCCCTTCTTTACTGTGTTCGCAGAGGACAACGACCGAGCGTTCGAAATTGGAATCGAGTATAAAAGGTTCCGAAATTAGCAGGCTACCTTGTGTGGGGATATTTTGATTAAACATTGCTTCTTATATTATCTAGTATAAACTTAGATAAATTTGCTTTTATAAACAATTATGACTTTTGGTCTATTATTGAAAGGGGATTAAATCTAGATGAACAGTCGACTAATGTAGGGGCTACCCTCAAAAAGGGTCAAAAGATGACACTCTTTTGTGTTGCATTTAGTAAGTTTGTCTAAGAAAAAATACATCTTATGGCAATCGATCATAAAAATATTGCAGCAATTAGAGAGGATTATGCAAAAGACTCTCTTTCAGAACAGCAGGTCCATGCAGATCCTGTTGTGCAGTTTACCCAGTGGTTTGAACAGGCTTTGCATGCGAAAGTGATAGAGCCCAATGCTATGACACTCGCGACAATTAATGAGAGTGGTTTCCCTTCGGCTAGAATTGTCTTATTGAAGGATATTAAAGTAGATGGTTTGAGCTTCTTTACGAATTACGAAAGTCAGAAGGGATTGGATATGGCGCGTTGTGCTAAGGTAAGTTTGTTGTTTTTCTGGCCAGAACTCCAACGGCAGGTACGAGTTGAAGGGCTGGTGGAACGCCTATGTCAAGAAGATTCTGATGAGTATTTTGCATCTAGACCCAAAGGAAGCCGAATAGGAGCCTGGGCCTCTCCGCAAAGTCAAATTATTCCCGATCGCGATTTCTTGGAAAGACGTGTGGACTTTTATGAACAAAAGTTTGCCTTATCTGATGTCGTAGACAGACCTCCTTTTTGGGGGGGATATCTAGTCAAGCCTGTTCAGTTCGAATTTTGGCAAGGACGGAGCTCTAGGCTACATGATAGGATCGTTTATTTTTTAGAAGAAGGACGCTGGATAGTTAACCGATTAGCACCATGATCAAACAAATAGGAGAAGAAATAGATAAAGTGTTCGGGCCAGGTGTGGCTATGTTGGCTGATGTTGGGCTTCAGGATACCTTGATTGTAGCGCCATCAAGGCTAAGAGAGCTATGTCTTTGGTTAAGGGATCATCCGAAATACTATTTCGATTTTTTAGCGAATATCACAGCGGTGGATTATTTCCCTGAAGGGCGCTTTGCGGTAGTTTACAACTTGACTTCTATTCCATTTCAGTTACAGTTAACACTTCGGGTAGAGCTTGCGCAAGACCGTAGTTTAGAGCAGTTGCCAGAGGTGCCTTCAGTGAGTATGGTCTGGCGTACGGCGGATTGGCACGAACGTGAGGCTTTTGACCTTATGGGGATTTATTTTACAGATCACCCTGATCTAAGACGGATACTAATGCCGGATGATTGGGAGGGTTTTCCATTACGTAAAGATTATGAAGACCCTGAAAGTTATCATGGTATTCCTGTCAAGAATTAGATCACAACATGTATACAAAGTATAATCAAGGATATCAGCAGTATTTAGAGAAAATACAGCAAATCGGTTCTACGGAAATGATTATTAATATGGGGCCGCAGCATCCGTCTACCCATGGAGTGCTACGACTGGAGCTTATTACGGAAGGAGAGTTGGTAAAGGATGTCATTCCACATTTAGGTTATCTACATCGTTGTTTTGACAAGCATGCTGAATCTATGAATTACGGTAAGAGTATCCCTTTTACAGATCGATTGGATTATTTAGCGTCAATGAATAATAGCCATGCATTCGTGATGGGAGTAGAGCGAATGTTAGGTATCGATGATAAGCTTCCTAAAAGAGTAGAATATATTCGTGTCTTGGTGTGTGAATTGAACAGGATTGCTTCTCATCTGATAGCTATTGGTACTTATGGGATTGATATTGGTGCATTCACACCTTTTATGTGGTGTTTTCGGGACAGAGAACATATTATGAATATGTTGGAATGGGCTTCAGGTTCACGCATGTTGTATAATTATATTTGGGTAGGTGGTTTATTTTATGATCTACCTGTAGGTTTTGAACAACGCTGCAAAGAGTTTATTACTTATTTTAAGCCAAAGTTGGTGGAATTGGATGAATTGTTATCCAGCAATCAAATTTTTATTTCCCGTACGGCTAAAATTGGGGTATTGCCTGCTGATGTGGCGATCAACTATGGCTGTTCGGGTCCTATGTTGCGTGCCAGTGGTATAAAATGGGATCTCCGTCGTGTTGATGGGTATTCCGTATATCCTGAATTGGATTTTGAGATACCTGTAGGGCAGGGGCTTATGGGGGAGGTAGGTGATTCTTGGGATAGATATAAGGTGAGAGTAGATGAAATTTATGAGTCAGTGAAAATCATAGAGCAATGTCTTGCAAGATTGATGACAGACTTTGCGCGTTTGCCGGATTTTGATCCACGTGCAATGGTACCTAAAAAAGCGACAATGAAGGCGCAGAATTACTATGTACGTGCTGAAAATCCTAAAGGAGAGCTTGGATTTTATATTGAAACTAAAGATAAATCAGATATTCCTTTGCGTTTAAAGGCAAGAGGGCCAAGTTTTAATAATCTTTCTGTTTTGCCTGAACTAGGGAGAGGAGTGCTCATTGCCGATTTAATAGCTATTCTAGGGTCAATCGATATTGTGTTAGGAGAAGTGGATAGATAACGAAAGAAAATGCAAAAAAACGCAAAAAACATTTGAAGTTTAAACATTAAGTCGTATCTTTGAGTTCTCATAATTTAAGTTTATAATTGGTTAATAGGAAGTCTGCATCCGCCCGGATGCAGGCTTTTTTATTATTTTAGCTTTTTTCAATGCATCTTTTTATCTAAGTTTAGGTGTAAAATGATAACCAATGTATATAAAACCCACTCTTTCCGATTGTTTCGAAGCTATAGGTTTGTATAAGAATGTGCCTGTTAGTGGGACTCATTTTCAGTTTTTCAGATATTTTGTTGTTTTATTCTTTTCGGTTATACTGCAGTGTCATACAGAGACGAAAGCACAGCAGTGGGATTTTAAAGGAGGGGGCAGTAGGGTGGTAATTCCGATAGATATTACCAATCATATTATTATGTTGCCTGTACAGTTGAATGGAGAGCAATTGACCTTTATTCTCGACACTGGGGTTAAGGAAACAATGTTGTTTGGTGCCGTGGATTCCACGATTCTAAGAAATGTATCTTCTTATAGCTTTCAGGGACTTGGTGTAGATCAGGGGATTGAAGGTTTATTGTCTTTGGATAATGCATTGGCGATTGGTGATTCAATGTTGATTGATCATCACCACGATCTTTATGTAATAACGGATAGTACTATTAACCTTTCGAAGAATATTGGGGTGCCTATACATGGAGTCCTTGGGAGCAGCTTTTTTCAGAATCACATCGTTCGGATTGACTACATCAGAAAAAAGCTTCATGTTTTTAAATCATTGGATGATGTGGATAAAGATCTGATGAAATATACTACTGTTAAACTAGATCTTGTGAAGGATCGTCCATTTGTGGATGTTACGATCAGCAGTGGGGGAAGGCAGTTTGAGAAATCAAGAATGTTGATTGATCTTGGCAATTCGGATCCTTTGATGGTTTTTTCTTCTACATTGCAGGATTATAAAATCTCGAAGCCTTATGTGTATGAATTCTTAGGACAGGGATTTAATGGTAATATTTACGGTAAGCGGAATAGGATAGAAGGGGTAACAGTTGCTAAATGGAATTTTCAGCGGTTGTTTGTCTCTTATCCAGATACCAACTCTTATAGCGCCCGAAGGCTGGTGGAGCGGAGGGTGGGATCGGTTGGGAATCAGATTATGGCTCGTTTTGATGTAATCTTTGATTATGCCGACAGTGTGATGTATCTCCGTAAGAATAAAATGTTCGGTGATCCTTTTAATATTGATATGAGTGGATTGGAGGTTCGGCATACTGGTTTTTCCTGGTTAAAAAGTAGGACTGGGGCAAAATCATTGGGGGCTACTTCCAACGAAGGGACGACAATCAACCTGGGCGATGATGTGATGTATCAAATTGAACTGGTGCCTGCTTATGTAATACAGCATGTTCGAATTGGTTCTCCAGCTTACCTAGCAGGTGTAAAGGAAGGAGATAGTATTTATAAGATAAATGGGAAGTACGCTGGAAAGATGACGTTGGAAAGTATAAAAGGGAGGTTACAGGCTCGTGACCAATATGGTATATCACTTGAAGTGAAGCGAGGTGAGGAAATCTTTAAGTTTCGCTTTAAACTGGTCGATCCTATACCATTAAACTAAAAGGGACTGTTTTTAACAGTCCCTTTTAATATTATTCAAAATATTCTTTAATCCTTTCGAAGAATGATTTCTCACTTTTTCCGGGTTGAGGTTTAAAGTTTGCTGAGCCTTTAAGTTTTTCTAAAATTTCGCGCTCTTCGGATGAAACAGCTTTAGGTGTCCATATATTGACATATATTAATTGGTCTCCTTTATGGTAAGAATTTACTTCAGGGATACCTTTGCCTTTAAGTCTTAATATTTTTCCACCTTGTGTACCTGCATCAATTTTTATTTTAGCTTTGCCGTCTATGGTAGGTACTTCTACACTGGTGCCTAGTGCTGCATCTGCAAAGTTTATATATAAATCATAGATAACATTGATGCCATCACGTTTGAGTGATTCGTGCTGAACTTCTTCAACTAGGATGATGAGGTCTCCGGCTATTCCTCCTCGCGGAGCTGCGTTGCCTTTTCCTGTCATTGATAGTTGCATACCCTCACTGACGCCAGCAGGAATATTGATCGTTATTGTCTCTTCACCTCTTTCTAAACCTTCTCCTTTACAGGTAGTACATTTAGCTGTGATTTCGACGCCTTCGCCGTTACATGTTGGACAAGTACTAGTGGTCTGCATCTGTCCTAATATGGTATTGGTGACGCGTCTTACAGACCCTGCTCCTCCACATGTTTTACACGTGTGGAAAGAGGATTTATCTTTAGCGCCTGAACCGTCACAAGTCTTACATACGATTTGTTTGTTGACTTTGACTTTTTTCTCTGTCCCTTTCGCTATTTCTTCAAGGGTTAACTTTACTTTGATACGTAAGTTACTCCCTTTTTGAACCCGACGGCCTCCAGAACGGGAGCCACCTCCAAAAAAGCTTTCAAATGGGTGGCCTCCACCAAAGATATCGCCAAATTGGCTGAATATGTCGTCCATATTCATGCCGCCACCGCCAAAACCACCAGAATTTCCTGAATGGCCAAACTGGTCGTAGCGTGCTTTTTTCTCTTGATTGCTTAAAATCTCATAAGCCTCGGCTGCTTCTTTAAAGTTTTCTTCCGCCTCTTTATCGCCAGGGTTTTTGTCCGGGTGAAATTTGATTGCTAGTTTGCGATAAGCTGATTTTATCTCTGCTGCATCTGCTTGACGAGATACACCAAGTACATCATAATAATCTCTCTTCGACATTCCTCTTCTATTTCTTATTGTCCTATGACCACTTTTGCAAAACGGATTACTTTGTCATTTAAGAAGTAACCTTTTTCTACGGTGTCTATTACTTTATTTTTAAGGTCTTCAGAAGGTGCTGGAATGCTGGTAATCGCTTCTTGGAAATCAGCATCAAACGGCTGTCCGTTTGTTTCCATTTCTTTAAGTCCTTCGTTTTCAAGAAGTTTTTTAAATTTGTTATTGACGAGCTCTATTCCCTGTTTGATGCTTTCTACATCTTGGGCATTGGCCATTGCAGCAAGCGCTCGATCAAAGTCGTCTAGGACGGGTAATAATTTAGAAATTACACCTTGACCTGCAGTTTGTATTAGTTCTACACGCTCTTTAGAAGTTCTCTTTTTATAATTATCAAACTCAGCAAATAGACGAGCGTATTTATCGTTCGCTTCTGCCAATTGATTTGTTAGAGATTCTTCAATAGATAATTCTTCAGCCTCATTCTGGACTGTATTGTCCTGTGCTAAGTTGTCTTCGTCTTGAATATGTTCTTGTTCGTTCATCATCCACCTAGTTTTTATTTGCTTCAATAGCTGCCGTAGCGTATTCAAAAAATTTGCCATTATAAAAATATCCGACACCTTGTCAGTATTTTGTAGTAAATACATGCAAAGTGTCGGATTATACTTTGTTTTGTCAGTTGTTTTAAATGCTTACATTGTCATGCATAGCGCCATCTTCTGTTTTAATAATGCGTGCAGGCATATTACGAATGATTTGATAATCATGCGTCGCCATAAGTACGGCTGTGCCAGAAGATGCAATATCACGCAATAAAAGGACAATTTCTTCGGAAGTGGCAGGGTCAAGATTACCTGTTGGTTCATCGGCTAAGATAATTTCAGGATCATTGAGAAGGGCACGCGCAATAACTACACGTTGTTGTTCTCCACCAGATAGCTCATGTGGCATTTTTTTTAGCTTGGAACGAAGGCCAACTTTTTCCAATACATCGAGCATTCTATTTTGTATAAGCCCTTTGTCTGTCCAGCCCGTTGCTTTTAGGGCGAACTCTAGATTTTTTTCTATAGTGCGGTCGTTCAACAAATGGAAGTCTTGAAAAACTATCCCTAATTTACGCCTTAGGAAAGGAACTTCGGATTCACGTAGTTTCTTAAGGTCAAAGCCAGCGACTAATCCTTCTCCATTAGAAATGTAGAGGTCACCATAGATGATTTTTAGTAAACTACTTTTTCCTGTTCCGGACTGACCTATTAGGTAGAGAAATTCTCCTTGCGCAATTTCTAGGTTAACATTGGATAAAACCAAATGCTTTTGTTGGTATATATCTACGTTTCTTAGTCTTATTACAGTATTTTGTGCCATCATCAAAGTTCAATTTTCTTAATTTGACCAAAGGGTAGCTCGTTGACAATTTTCATGATCTGATCGGCCTTTCCACCTAACCCGATCTTGTCTAAAGATTTGTCTGGTCTATCTACTCGGAAATACGCTAGTAAAGTAAACGAATCGTCTCGCAATTGGACATAGTCTGGGATTTTAGCGACACCTTTTACTTTTATTACATACATAAAACAAAGTTAATTTTTTTTTTCAAATTAAAGAATTATTGGTGCTGAACCAAAAAATCTATCGTGTTTATACCGTCTGCATAGTCGTCTAGTGCAGGTTGCTGACTCTTGCCCAATGAGAAATTAGGAGAAGTAATCTGTAAGCTTTGCTGAGATACTACACACTGAATACCTTCTTTTTGCTCGTCCAGCTTAGATTCCAGTTCTTTGATATCCGTATACTCTTCATAGAACAGGACGGCTAATGGAGAGGATAGGTTTGTGTCTTCTTTCAACAACAGAAAGCCATTGTCATAATGCTTGTCTTTGTTGATCAGATAAATAGATTTATTATAATCGTAATTGTTGTTGTATTTGAAATGATCTCTTATCGGACTGAATTGTTCTATTGCTTCAAAAAAAGTTGCGATAGGGTAGTCTTTCGGAAAATATAGTTTGGATACTGATCGACAGCCTAATCCAAAATAATTGAAAATATCATGTCCGAGACCAACAAGTTCTTCTGTGCTTTCATCGCCTGTCAGGACAGCAACAGAATTTCTGTTTTTTCGGATAATATGTGGCTTCTGACCAAAATAGTACTCAAAATAACGCGCCGAGTTGTTGGAGCCTGTGGCAATAATAAGATCGAAATCCGTTAGTTTCTCCACTAGAGTGATCTTTTCGGCAAATAAGGGTTCTATTTGAATCAATCGTTCAATTATGAACTGGGTCAGGCCTGCATCGTCTGAAGATACCTTAATCTTTACATTGAAGCCCATGATTGCACTGCATAGTATATCATGAAAACCAACGAGTGGTAGATTACCTGCTAATACAAGACCAACCGTTTTTTTGCTGTCTTCGGCAGGATATGGAGCAATCCAGGAACTTAGTTTTTCCAAGGTAAGATTATTGCCTATAGCCTGCATCTGAAGAAGGACATTGTCCATCGTGTACCATGGGTTTTTGTGGTGTAATTGTGCCACTAATTGTGTTGTCTCTTCACTCTGTGTAGACAACCATTCTCCTAATTTAGCAAAGGCTGCTATCCGTTCTTGCTTTGTCAAAATATATTATTTAGAATCGTTCTGATAAATTTTTGATTTATCTTTGTAATGTCAAATAATTGGATAAACGACTAAAGTTATATACTTTTTTTGTGCTAGTTATAAATCCAATATTTACCTTTGGCGTACAAAATTAGTTTATTTATTATAATTGTGAGGTTATAAATGGCGATAAAAATTACAGATGAATGTATTAATTGCGGCGCATGTGAACCAGAATGCCCCAATAATGCGATATATGATGCAGGTGTGCCTTGGAAATTTGCTGATGGCACGGCCTTGGATGGTGTAATAGACTTCGGAGATGGGGTGACAATTGATGCAGGAGCATCACAAGATGCTATTTCAGATGAGGTATATTATATCGTGTCTGATAAGTGTACTGAATGTGTTGGTTTTCATGATGAGCCTCAATGTGCGGCTGTATGTCCGGTAGACTGTTGTGTGGAGGATGAAGATGTAGTTGAATCAGAAGAAGAACTGTTGGCGAAAAAAGCGTGGCTACACGCTGAATAGTCATATAGAATAGTAAAGATCTATTGAAGGCACGACTATGCAGTCGTGCTTTTTTGTTTGCTTTATACTTAAAAAGTGTTTGCTAAACCTACCTATTTTTTTATTTTTGCTGTAATCATAAATTATGTAATCTTAAAATCAGTAATAGATGTCAAAAAAGAAAGTAGGTTTTGTAACGCTAGTTACAATAACTATTGCGATAATTATAACCCTTTTCTACGAGTTTGATTTGTTTGGCGTTTCGCCTGGGGTCATGAAAGGTGTGCGTTGGCTTACAGCTTTGGTGTTGATCTTAAATGCCTTGGTTAGAAAGAATCTGACTACTTGGATAATGACCTGTTTAGTACTAGGGGTTTTTGTGGGGTTAGATTTTCCGGATCTAGCTATAGCTATGCATCCACTGAGTCAGGGATTTATTAAATTAGTAAAGACGATTGTCGGACCTATTTTATTTGCAACACTGGTATTTGGAATTGCTGGACATTCTGACTTAAAATCTGTGGGACGTATGGCGTGGAAATCCATGTTGTACTTTTTCTGTGCGACGACCTGTGCTATCTTTATCGGTCTAGCAGTGATCAATATTACAAAGGCAGGAGTAGGGGTCGATATAGAACATATGCCCCATGAAGAGTTGCCTACAACCTCTGCTGTGAGTGTCGCTGATCAAAAGATGTTGGATCACATTGCTAAGGAAGTGCATGGAGTTTATAAGTTCAACGCTTTCATTCGGGATACCTTTCCCGAAAATATCGTAAAATCGGTGTATGAGAACAAAGTCTTACAGATCGTTATTTTTGGTGTTTTGTTCGGGATTGGATTGGCAATGGTCCCCGAAAAGAAACGAAAGCCCCTGGTGGATTTTACGGAGAGTCTCTCAGAGGCTATGTTTAAATTCACAAACCTTGTAATGCTCTTTGCACCAATCGGTGTTGGAGCGGCTATGGCGTATACGGTGGGCCATCTAGGGGTCGATATCCTAAAGAATCTCTTTATGCTGTTGATGAGTCTTTATATTGCTTTAATTGCTTTCTTGTTGCTTGTGCTATTCCCTGTTGCATTATACCTGAAGGTACCTGTAAAGCAATTTATAAATGCGATCAAAGAACCGGTGTCTATCGCATTTGCGACGACAAGTTCTGATGCGGCTTTGCCAAAGGCGATGGAAAACATGGAGAAATTTGGTGTTCCACGTAAGATCGTATCATTTGTGATTCCGACAGGATATAGTTTTAATTTAGATGGAACATCACTTTACTTGTCGTTGGCCTCTATATTTGTTGCCCAGGCCGCGGGGATAGAGTTAAGTATAGGGCAGCAGCTATTGATTGCTTTTACATTGATGATTACTTCAAAAGGTGTAGCAGCGGTTCCTCGGGCATCACTGATTGTTTTAATAGCGACAGCAGATCAGTTTGGCTTACCTACATTCGTTATAGCAGCTATTCTTGGTATAGACGAGCTGATGGACATGGCGCGTACTTCTGTAAATGTGATCGGCAACTGCTTGGCTACGGTCGTGGTTGCTAAATGGGAAGGTGAGTTTGATGAATCAGCTGCAGAAAATCCGAATTTTCTAGAAGTGGAAAAATAGTATTATTATATAGTTTCTTGTGAAACCGCTAAATTATTCCAGACAGGATATGATTTGGCGGTTTTTATATTTATAGGCTTTGTGCTGAATACATAGAATGTTGTTTTTTTACCAATATACTTTTAATAGATAGCTGTTTTTTATATCTTTCTAAAATGAAAAGATACTTCTCTTATTATTTACTGCTAATTTTTTCGTTTTCTGTTGGATTAGTCGGAGCTCAGGATTTTTCGACTCTAGAGGAGCAATTTGCGAAATCGTCTATTTTGCCCAAGCATCATTTTGGATTTAGTCTTTATGATTTGGATAGTAATAAGTTTGTTTTTGGAAAGCAAGAAGACCAGCATTTTGTGCCGGCCTCCAATACGAAGGTATTTACTTTGTTCGCTTCTTTGAAAATAATAGGGGATTCTATTCCTGGTATTCAATATGTTGAACGAGGCGATTCTCTGATTTTTTGGGGGACGGGAGACCCTACATTCCTGCATCCTAAATTAGATAGTAGGCGGGTTTATAATTTTTTGTGTTCTTCCGATAAAAAGCTTTTCTATGTTCCTCAACATTCTTCTGAACCTGCCTATCGAGAGGGGTGGGCAATTGAAGACTATGCTTATGACTATCAACCAGAAATAAGTAGCTTTCCGATATATGGTAACCTAGTCCGGTTTAGCGCAAGCGGAAAGGGGATTGTCGCTGTGCCGAGTTATTTTGATCGTGAAATCGGTATCAGTGAAAGATCAAGTAAGTACTTTTCAGTAAAGAGGGCCTTGAATTCGAATAAATTTGATATGAGTTCTGTAAATGTGCCGTCAGGCTATCGGACAAGTAGACCTTTTATATGGTCGGATAGCCTACTGGTGAAATTATTGCAGGATACATTACACAGAGAGGTACAATCCTTAGTAGATTATAAGAAGCCGCTAGATATACAGACATTATATTCTGTGCCGCGTAATCTTATTTTACGGGAAATGATGTTGCCGAGCGACAATTTTCTAGCTGAGCATCTTACTATGGTGTCTTCTGATCTTCGTTATCAGGGATTCTATACGGATTCTTTACGTTCTGAAATCCATAAAGCATATTACGGTGGATTTTTGGATAGCATTGAACTACGTGATGGTAGTGGACTATCTACCTATAATAGGGTGTCCCCCCGAAGCCTGATTCAGGTGCTGTTGGAGATAAAAAAGTTAATTCCTGATGACAATCAACGCTATCTTTATTTTCCGGCAGGGGGTGTAGATGGGACCTTAAAAAATGCTTATGCGTTAGATCAGGGAGTTCCTTTTGTATGGGCCAAAACAGGTACAATACACGCTGTGCACTGTCAGTCAGGCTACCTTGTTACGAGAACAGGAAGACGTTATGCATTTTCTTTTTTAAACAATAACTTCATGACCAGTACTTCTAATGTCCGAAAGGAGATGGTACGGATTATGACCTTTATTCGACAGAATTATTAATTATGTCTTAACAATTGGTATATTCGCTATTCAATTTTTAATATGCAAGATTTTAGAAAGAATGACAAGAGGATGATTCGTTCCTGGGCCATGTTTGATTGGGCGAACTCTGCTTATAACCTTGTTATTACCTCCACCATCTTTCCTATTTATTATATTGCGATTACAACTTCAAAGTCTGGTGGTGATGATTGGGTGAGTTTCTTCGGATTTGAGGTCATAAACACTGTATTGTCTAACTACGCTCTTGCCCTTGCCTATCTTATTATGGTTTTGGCTTTGCCTTTTCTCTCTGCATATGCGGATGCTAACGGAAGGAAAATGCAGGTTATGAAAACCTTTACCTATATCGGAGCATTAGCCTGTATGGGATTGTTCTTTTTTAAGCTGGATACCCTTGAACTGGGAATAGTATGTTTTACACTGGCTGCCATGGGGTATATAGGGGGGGTAGCGATTAATAATTCCTACTTACCGATTATTGCTACCCCCGACCGACAGGATGCTGTGAGCGCCAAGGGGTTCGCATATGGTTATGTCGGCTGTGTGACTATACAGATTATCTGTTTTGTATTTGTTCTAAAACCCGATTGGTTTGGAATTGTGGACAGGTCTTTTCCGGCCCGTCTTTCTTTCTTATTGGTAGGGGTATGGTGGTTGGGTTTTTCTATGATTCCTTTTCGTGTGCTACCCAATAATCAACCATCAGAGCATGCTTTTGGGAAAAGGCTTTTTGAAAGGGTATCCACTGAGTTTCGAAGTGTTTGGCAACAGATCAGCCAAAATAAGGCTGTTAAGAGATTTTTGCCGGCTTATTTCTTTAACTCAGTAGGTGTGCAGACGATAATGGTGGTGGCGACGATGTTTGGACAGAAAGAGCTTGACCTAGAGCAAGAGTCACTTATTATTACTATTATTTTGATTCAACTAGTAGCAATTATTGGCGCTTATCTAATGTCTTATCTTGCAAAATACTACGGGAATATTAAGGTTTTAATGCTGGTTACTTTATTGTGGGTAGGAATCTGTGTGTCGGCATATTATCTGAATAGTGAAATGCAGTTTTATGGTTTAGCATTTATGGTGGGGTTGTTGATGGGAGGAATACAATCATTATCGAGATCTACCTATTCAAAGCTTTTGCCCGAAGATATTGAGGATACAACCTCATTTTTTAGCTTTTATGATATTACAGAAAAGCTGGCGATTGTCGTTGGACTGTTCCTCTTCGGTCTAATAGAGCAGATAACTCATAATATCAGGTATTCAGCACTTTCATTGTCAGTATTCTTTATCTTTGGGTTTCTGTTGCTAATCAGAGCATTGAGGTACAATACATATTTAAAACAAGTCTCTAATGGATAAGAAAGTCGAGTTGTTTGTTCCTTGTTTTATAGATCAGTTATATCCTGATACGGCGTTTAATACGATACAATTGTTGGAACGTGTCGGTTGTGAGGTTATCTATAATAGCGAACAAACGTGTTGTGGACAGCCTGCTTATAATGCAGGTTTTTGGGACGAAGCTAAGGAAGTGGGAAGCAATTTTCTGAAGAAATTTACGGAGGAAAATTATATTGTAGCCCCCTCGGCATCTTGTGTCGGAATGTTAAAAAAGGGGTATAATGACTTATTTACTAATTCAATCGAACATAATCGATGCCGGAATATTCAGCGACATGTATACGAAATTTCCGATTTTTTAGTTAATGTGATTAAAAGGGACTATTTTGGTGCTGAATTAGTTGGGACGGCGGTGTATCATGATTCCTGTTCGGCACTAAGAGACTGTGGGATAAAAGAAGAACCTAGAAAATTACTGGCTCAGGTAGGTGGATTAGAATTGGTGGAGATGAAAGGGCAGGAAACCTGTTGTGGTTTCGGCGGTACTTTTGCGGTTAAGTTTGAAGGTATTTCTACGGCAATGGCTGAGCAAAAGGTTCAGAATGCACAGGCTGTGAATGCAGATTATATTATTTCAACGGATGCATCCTGTTTGTTGCAGCTTCAGGCTTATATTGATAAACATCATATTCCGATCAAAACTATGCATCTTGTAGATGTATTGACCTCGGGATGGGCAAACATATAGAATATCCATGTAGTATAGTCTGTAAAAATAGGTGGGAATTTAATATGGATATTAATTTAATAGGAGTATTAAAAGATAAATAATTTATATTTCAATCTAAACAAACTAAAAATGAATTCAAGAAGAGATTTTATTAGAACTTTGGGGCTAGCTACAGCAGGATTGGCCATGGCACCGAATTTGGACCTTTTTGCAGGCAAGAAGAAATGGTTTGATATTTCACTTGCGGAGTGGTCTTTACATCGTACAATTAATAAGGGAGAACTTAAGAATATTGATTTTCCGGAGTTTGCAGCAAAGAAGTTTGGTATATATGGTGTAGAGTATGTCAATCAGTTTTTTAAAGATAAAGCTAAGGATATGACGTATTTGAAGGATCTAAACGATAGGGCTAAAAGTAATGGTGTGACGAATGTTTTGATTATGGTGGATGGTGAAGGTGAGCTGGCTGGAGCAGACGAGAGTAAACGCAAGCAAGCTGTTGAAAATCATTACAAATGGATTGATGCAGCGCATTTCTTAGGCTGCAAGTCAATACGTGTGAATGCTGCAGGTAAAGGATCTAAGGAGGAAATGAAGGAGCGAATGGTGGAGAGTTTGTCTACACTAGCGGATTATGGTAAAAAGGCTAAAATCAATGTAGTTGTAGAAAATCATGGTGGAACTTCTTCATTAGGCGACTGGTTGTCGGATGTGTTAAAGACTGTAGGCAAGAAGAATTGTGGTTCCTTACCTGATTTTGGAAATTTCTATGAGTATGACCGTTACCAAGGGGTAATTGATTTAATGCCCTATGCAAAGGGAGTGAGTGCTAAATCTAATGTTTTCGACAAAAATGGAAATGAAGCTGTAATTGATTATGCGAAAATGATGGATATTGTCAAAAAAGCAGGGTATAAAGGATATGTTGGTATCGAGTATGAAGGCAGTGAACTTAGTGAGATTGATGGTATTTTAGCGACAAAGGCTTTATTAGAGCGTTTTCAATAAGCTATGTCTCGAAATTGCTTTTTATTACTCTGCCTGTTGATGATCTGTTCATCGAGCTATGGACAGAACAACTCAAAAATGGCTGTTTGGCAGGATAGTTTGTTGAATCTTGGCACCCGGATGTTTGGGGAGGTTGCAGAGACAGAGCGTATAGAAAGCAATTTTACTTTTGTGAAGACTTTGGTTTCTGCCCTAAAGGAACCAAATTCTTTTTATTTTGATTTTGACAAGCTAGAGATGGTGTCTATTCTTAATGCTCCAGATAAATCATTTCGTATTATAAGCTGGAATTTACCCCTACAGGACGGCTCATATCTGTATTATGGCACTATACAGCATAAATCGGGGACTATCAAGCTGACACCCTTGCTTGATAAAACTTTTCAAATCGACTCTCCAGACGAAAGTATCGTGTCGAATAAAGACTGGTACGGAGCACAATATTATGATATTGTACCTTTAGCTAAAAACCAATATATCGTGTTAGGCTGGAAGGGGCATCATGCCGACTACACTAAGAAGGTAATAGATGTACTGAACTTCTCTCCCAGTGGTGATGTGTCTTTTGGTGCACATGTTTTTTCTGATAATCCGAAATTGGCGCGAAAGATCTTTTCTTTTACTAGACAGGCTGCTATGTATTTAAAATACAATCGAGCAGAAGCGAGGATAGAATTTGATCATATTGTGGCTGCAGATCCTAGCTTGGAAGGGAATTTTAAATATTATGGGTCTGATTTGTCGCATGATGCTTATGTAATAGAGCGTGGCAAGTTGGTTTTTAAGGAAAATATTCAACTTCAAAATAGTGCTCCTGAAGGTGACGGAAAGTATATAGATCCGCTGAAACCCAATAAAAAACTAAAGAGTGGTTTGTAGTGGAAATGTAACTATTTTATTGGGGTATGTGGCTTTATTAAGAAATTATGTTTTCTTTGTTACTTATTATAACTAAAATATTGATATTGATCTAAGATTATGATTGAACAGAAAGACGATGTGCTTGCTAATCATTTGACCAGTAGTGGTATGGATAATAAAATGGTCATGGGGCATCCTGCAGGACTATTTGTGTTGTTCTTCACCGAAATGTGGGAACGCTTCAGCTACTACGGTATGCGGGCGTTGTTAACGACATTTTTGATTACAGAAATAGCAAAAGGAGGATGGGGCTGGACCAATGAAAGTGCAATGAGCCTATATGGTTGGTATACCATGCTTGTTTACGCTACTCCGATTATTGGTGGATACATCGCTGATAAACTGACGGGACAGCGGAAAGCCATTCTTATTGGTGCTTTGTTAATGACTTTGGGGCATGCATCTATGGCTTTAGAAGGCTTTGAGAAAAACTTTTTCTTTTTGGGCTTAGGATTGATGATTCTCGGTAATGGTATGTTCAAACCTAACATATCGTCAATGGTGGGACAACTTTACCCTAATACCAGTGCGAAGAAAGATGCAGGCTATACTATTTTCTACATGGGAATAAATGCCGGTTCGTTTTTAGGATCATTGTTGTGTGGTTATCTTGGTGAAAAGATCGGCTGGCACTATGGTTTCGGTTTGGCTGGTGTATTTATGTTCTTTGGTATGTTGCAGTTTCTTGTTGCGCAACGTGTATTTGGTATTGTTGGCGAACAACCTAAGAAGGAGGATGCGAAAAGCACAGAAGAAGAAGAAACTCCTAAACATGTAGTTCGTGATCGTCTGATTGTGGTTGCAGTATTGATGATTGCAAGTATATTCTTCTTTTTAGCATTTGAGCAAGCAGGTGGTTCTATGACAATCTTTGCAAAAAATTACACGCAACGTATATTGGAAGGTACTCAGGCCATTACTTTTAAATGGTTGGATGCTCTTTTAACGATTATACCGATTGCAGCTGTTACTTTTGTTTTGTTTAAATTATCAGCCAAAATATTCGATAAGTATCCACTGACTATTATTTTTACGCTTATCTCATTTGCTTCAATCGCAGTTTTAGGAATATGGAAAGTATATCGTGAGTTTACTGCTATTGATACTGAAGTGACTGTAGCTTGGTTTCAGATTCTGAATGCTTTCTTTATCGTAACGTTTGCATCTTTATTCAGTAAGCTGTGGGAGAAGATCTGGAATCCGTCTGGTCCGGTAAAGTTTGCTTTGGGGTTATTGTTGGTTGGAATTGGTTTTATTGTGCTGGCTTATGGTAGTAGCTCGATACCTAAGGGAGCCGAAACTGCTGCGGTGAGTATGGTTTGGTTGGTTTTAGCGTACTTTTTTCATACTATGGGTGAGTTATGTTTATCTCCTGTAGGGCTATCGTACGTTAGTAAACTATCTCCTAAAAAATTATTGGGATTGATTTTTGGTTTTTGGTTCCTTGCTTCGGCCATCGCTAACAAGATCGGTGCGTCGATGGGGGGGATGATTGATCAGATTTCGCAAGAATACTCCATGTCTGTATTCTTTTTAATTATCGCGGCATTGCCAATTGTCGTAGCATTGATTTTATTATTGTTAAATCCAATGCTGAAAAGGAAAATGCATGGAATAAAATAATGATATAAAGTAAAAGCAAAAGGTTCAAAATGGTTATTCATTGAACCTTTTGCTTTTTAGTTACGTATTATTAGGGTTGAAATAGTATTTTTGATAGTTTTTAATTTAAATAAGTAAGTTTATAACGTATGAGTCAAGTTTCGGACGCTTCTTTTTCGGAAGAATTAGAGAAGCAGGGGATAGACGGTAGTCTAGTGTTGGGGCATCCATCGGGATTGTTTGTTTTGTTTTTTACAGAGATGTGGGAACGTTTTTCCTTCTATGGAATGCGTGTTTTATTGATAAACTTTCTGACAACTGCTATTATATCAGGTAGTCCTTTCTCTGGTTGGGGATGGGATCCTGTACAAGCAGGAGCTTTGTATGGTACTTATGCTATGCTATTGTACATTACACCGATATTTGGAGGTATATTGGCTGACAAGTTCTTGGGATATCGCTTTGCTGTGGTGATTGGAGCTGCGATTATGACGCTGGGCCATTTGTTTATGGCTTTTGATACCCCTCTTTTTCTTTATCTTGGATTAGGTGCTTTAGTTATAGGTACTGGTTTTTTTAAACCTAATATGACTTCTATACTTTCCGAGATGTATAAGAAATTCCCACAAAAGAAAGATGGTGCTTACACTATTTTCTATATGGGGGTGAATGCAGGAGCATTTTTCGGTATGATGCTTTGTGGTTATTTGGCGGAAAAGGTAGGCTGGCACTGGGGCTTTGGATTAGCGGGTATCTTTATGTTTTTGGGGACATTGCAGTTTTGGTTCGCTAAACCAATATTTGGTAAAGTTGGAGATCCACCATCAGCAGAGCAAAAGGAATCTGTCAAACAAGCAGCAGCTACTTCGGTAGATCCTGACGATAAACCGAATCCGTTTACTGCATTAGATACGATTTTAATTGTGGCGATGACCGTATTGGGCTTGGCTTATGCATTCAATGATCCTTTATCTAAAATTGCTGGATTGGATATTTTATCTGGTCTTCAATTGGGGGCCGTAGCAGGACAGAATGTTGCAATTATCGCTGCATTAGTTTTGTTTTTCTTTGTGGTTATATCACGATTGACTCGCTATACTAAGGTTGTAAGGCAACGAATGATAGCTGTGATTATATTTGCATTTTTTGTTATTTTCTTTTGGATGTCATTCGAACAAGGTGCATCGTCGCTGGTTATATTTGCCCGTGATAGTGTAGATCGGACTCTGGAAGGCAGCTCTTTGACGATTTTTAATATCGTGAACATGTTGTTGACCATTGTTCCTCTTGCTTTGATTACGTATGTGGTTGCCAAATTAACAAAGCAAACTTATGGTAAGGCCCCTCTTTCTAATATTGTACAGGCAGTCTGTTTTGCTGGGATATGGGGAATTGCTATTTGGATGTTGTATCGTGAGTTCACTGCAGAAGCTTCGGAGATTACGGTGTCTTGGTTCTCTATTATGAACTCTTTCTTTATTATTACGTTTGCTAACTCTATTTCTAAAATATGGGATTCAAAGTTCAATCCACCAGCTGCTGTTAAATACGGAATGGGACTAATCGTGATGGCAATTGGTTTCGGTCTATTGGCTTTTGGAGCACATGGCATTCAAGAAGGAGTAAAAGTATCTATGATTTGGCTTGTATTAGCTTATTTGTTCCACACACTGGGAGAGTTGTGTTTATCTCCGGTAGGTTTATCTTATGTGTCTAAGCTGGTTCCTGCTCGAATGATCGCTTTTATGTTCGGTATGTGGTACCTTGCGATTGCAATAGGTAATAAGCTTGCTGCTATTTTAGGTGGAGAGATTGAAAATATTACGAAGCAGTACTCGTTGAGCACTTTCTTCCTTATCTTTACGATAGTACCGATCGTGGCTGGTATACTTGTGATGTTATTACATCCTGTTTTGAAACGATTAATGCACGGAGTTAAATAAAAACAAAATGCCTTCCAACTGGAAGGCATTTTTATAATTAGTTATATTAGGTTATGTCAATAGAGACACAAAAATCACTGGAAGAAGTTCAAAATTTTGAAGGAAAATATCCCAAGCAAATATGGAGTTTGTTTTTTTCCGAAATGTGGGAACGCTTCTGCTTTTATGGAATGCGGGGAATGTTGGTTTTCTTTATGATTACCCAACTGAATTTTGGCGAGAAAGAAGCTAATCTACAATACGGAGCAACACAAGCTTTTGTTTACGCGTTTACCTTTATCGGTGGATTGTTTGCTGATAAGATTTTGGGGTTTCGAAAATCTTTATTCTGGGGCGGCTTATTGATGATTGTGGGAAGTGTGTTGTTGGCGATTGATACCCATGAATTTTTCTTTTTCGGTTTAGCATTTATTATAATCGGTACAGGCTTCTTTAAGCCTAATATTTCAACAATGGTTGGTGAGTTGTACCGGGATGGCGACCCTCGAAGAGATGCTGGTTTTTCGCTGTTCTATGCAGGGATTAATCTGGGAGCTTTTTTGGGAGGTTACATTTGTGTGGCCATTGGAAAAGGCTATATGTTGAGTTCTGTAATTGATGAGGCACATCGTTGGAATGTAGCATTTGGACTTGCAGCTATAGGAATGTTGATCAGTTTGATTAATTTTCATTTTACGAAGCGGCAGCTTGGCCCAATTGGGTTACAGCCAGGCCATCCTGATGCTATTGTAAAAACAAAAGCGCTTCCAAAGGTAGCCGAGTATGCAGTCTATATTGGTACGTTGCTATTGGTGCCATTGATTCAGGTGATGGTTTCTAAAACCGAGTATACAGATTATTTTATGTACATAATTGGCCCATTAACTTTGATTTATTTGTTTTATGAAATGAGCAAGGTTGAAAAGGAAGAAAGACATAAATTGATTGCTGCGCTTATTTTTATTTTGTTTTCTATTGTGTTTTGGGGAATATATGAACAGAGTGGAGGTTCGCTGAGTATATTTGCCGCTAAAAATCTAAATGATTCTGTATTGGGAGGAGCATTTCATTTGGATCCGAATGGTGTTAATAATTCTGGTGGAGCATTCTTTATTATTCTTTTAGCACCGTTATTTGGATTAATGTGGATTTGGTTGTCAAAGCGGAAATTAGAACCGAACACTATTATTAAATTCGGGTTGGGGTTCGTCTTCTTAGGTTTAGGTTTTTATGTCCTCTACGCTACCCGCTTTTTCGCAATTGAGGGAATTACTTCATTGGATATTTTTACCATCGCATTATTAGTAATTACCGTGGGCGAGTTATGTCTATCACCGATAGGCTTGTCTATCATGACCAAATTATCTCCAGCAAGGTTGCAAGGTATTATGATGGGGATGTGGTTTTTGGCAAGTGCCTATGGGCAGTATGTCGCTGGTCTTATAGGTGCGAATATGGCAGAAGCAAGAGAAGGTGATTCACTTATGGATAAGTTGATTACTTATACTGAGGGGTATAAGCAACTGGGATTATATTCACTAATCGCTGGAGCTATATTGATTGTATTGTCCCCATATATCAAAAAGCTGATGCATGGTGTCAATTAGCGTTTATTCAATCGCGATTTGAAGTTAAATTTGTTATTTTTGTGGCTTATACTTTTATCATATAGTGGCTGATAGTATCGTAATAATTCCTACTTACAACGAAATTGAGAATATTGAGAATATCATCAGGAAGGTGTTTTCTCTTGCGGTGGATTTTCATGTTTTAGTAGTTGATGATGGCTCTCCCGATGGCACAGCTGATGTAGTAAAGGCTTTGATGGTTGAGTTCCCTGGACGGCTTTTTATGGAAGAACGTCGTGGTAAATTAGGATTGGGTACAGCCTACATACACGGCTTTAGATGGTCTTTGGCACGCAGTTATACGTATATTTTCGAGATGGATGCTGATTTTAGCCACAATCCGGAGGATTTGATCAGATTACGTGAAGCGGCATTAAACGGAGCGGATATGGTAATTGGGTCTCGTTATGTGCGCGGTGTAAATGTGGTGAACTGGCCGATGAGTAGGGTTCTTATGTCTTATTTCGCATCGGTATATGTGCGCTTGATAACGCGGATCAATATTCAAGATGCGACAGCAGGATTTGTCTGTTTTAATCGTAAAGTGCTTGAAAAGATAGATTTGGATAAGATTAAATTTGTTGGGTACGCCTTTCAGATAGAAATGAAATTTAAAGCCATTCAATATGGCTTTAACGTCGTGGAGGTACCTATTATATTTACAGATAGAACATTAGGGGTCTCGAAAATGAGTACCAAAATTTTTCGGGAGGCTTTTTTTGGTGTTATTCAATTGAAGTTGGAAAGTCTTTTTAAACCTTATAAATAATGAACGAGAATCTAGATCCGAATCCTGAGAAGATGAATCCTACCGATAAGGACATGGAGCGGGTCTTGCGTCCGCAGGCATTTGATGATTTTACAGGGCAAGCTAAGATTCTAGAAAACTTATCGATATTCGTTCAGGCTGCTAAATTGAGAGGTGAAGCATTGGATCATGTCCTGTTGCATGGCCCTCCGGGATTGGGAAAGACTACGCTTTCTCATATCATTGCGAATGAGATGGGGGTAGGTATCAAGATTACTTCTGGGCCTGTTTTGGACAAACCAGGAGATTTGGCAGGACTCTTGACTAACCTGGATGAAGGAGATATTTTGTTTATTGATGAGATACATCGTCTATCGCCAATAGTGGAGGAGTACCTTTACTCTGCTATGGAAGATTTTAAAATTGACATCATGTTGGAGACCGGTCCGAATGCACGGTCTGTACAGATATCATTAAATCCCTTTACCCTGGTCGGGGCTACTACACGCTCTGGTCTATTGACAGCGCCTCTACGTGCGCGGTTTGGAATAAACTCTCGCCTGCAGTATTATGATGCCAAGCTTCTGACGACTATTGTACAGCGTTCTGCGGGTATATTGGATGCGGCTATCAGCGAAGAAGGTGCCTATGAAATCGCGAGACGTAGCCGCGGTACACCTCGTATTGCTAACGCGTTGTTAAGAAGAACCAGAGATTTTGCGCAGATTAAAGGAAATGGTAGTATCGATAAGGCAATTGCACAGTATGCACTAAACGCGCTTAATGTGGATGAACATGGGTTGGACGAAATGGATAATCGGATACTATCAACGATCATAGATAAGTTTAAGGGCGGGCCTGTCGGGTTGAAAACCATCGCTACCGCCGTAGGAGAAGATGAGGGGACAATAGAAGAGGTGTATGAACCATTTTTAATACAAGAAGGGTATATTATGCGAACGTCTCGAGGCAGGGAATGTACAGAAAGTGCTTATAAACATTTGGGAAAAAATCATTTTAATAAAGGAAATACCTTATTTTAGTGTTAAATAGGATTAATAATATGCTTAGAACTACACTCACGGCTCTTTTTATTTTAGGATTTTCAGCTATTAAAGCTCAGGAGGGTTGTCCAACACCATTTGGCGTGCAGAATGAAACGAAGCGCTATCATGTTGCTGCTGGGGTGGGGTTGACTCATCTGTATGGTGATATTGATAAAGCAGGAACGATGGGGAAAGCTTTCTTTCTGAAGGGCGACTATCAGGTAAAACGAGGCTTTTATGTCGGAGTGGAAGGTCAATTCGGTTCGTTGGAAGCAATGTCTTCACTTTTGGATTTTCGTGAAACGAAGAATAACTATATGGCCGGAGGTCTCATGCTTACATTTCATCCTTTTGAGTTCTTTTCTTCGGGAGGAGGTTTTGAGCATTCTGCATTAGATGTATTGAAAAACTCATTTTACGTGGGCGTAGGTATACTCGGAATCATGAATAATTATAAGGATAATGTATTTCGAGATGACAACTATTATGATGCAGACTATATGGGGAATGTTCCGCCAGGAAATTATGGACCAATAGACCATTATAACGAAAACGGCGTGCCAATTTTTAAAAAGAAAATTAACTCTTACACGATGCCTACTGCCAGTGTGGGCGTAGCGGTTCCTATCAATAGACGCTATTCCAAAACAGGGAGTTATTGGAGTGCTTTGGTCAATGCGCAGTTTAATTTTGCTAATAATGATTTGTTAGATGGTTATATGCCTTATGATGATCAGTTTAGAAGAATAGGCACTAAGAATGATATGTATACGATGTATTCTTTGGGAGCTAGGTATTCCTTTTAGCGACTTCTTTTATTTATTCTTTTTAAGATTTTTTGACCTCTGCTGGATAAAGCAGGGGTTTTGTTTTTTTCTAAGTCGAAGTCAATCTGTGTGCATAGTTCTTGTGCTAACCATTCGTATTTGGGTGTTAACGTAAATAGGATGTCATAGGCATTGCAACGCACGGCTATTGGACAATCTATTTCCGCTAAGATTTGAAATGTTTTCTCTAACAGTTGTTCTTCTTGTTCGTTGCTCAATAGTTTTGCATTCTTGCTACCGGCTTTGGTCAGTTCTATCGTTAGTTTGGTTATACTTCTCAATACGCTCCAGTTAGTACTCAATAGGTATAGATCTACAATCTGATCTTGATATTCGTGTAATAAGGATCTGGAGTCAAAGAGTATATGTTCTAAGGCCCATGCCGCTCGGAATGCAGCCCGTGGTACTGCTGTTGATGCGCTTATAAAGATTAGCTCCTCTATGGAGATTGACTTCAAAACAGTTGTTTTAAAGTCAGAAGCACTGTAGGTATACAGTGCTTCTGAAATAGTATTGAATCGTATTTTGTCCATTTGTAATTAACGTCTTATAGGACGCTCTTTATTGATTTCTGTCATGTCGACTTCGTTTATTTTAGACGAACCCAATAAGTGCTCGCTAAAATAGTCGGCCATTTTCCAAAAGAAGTATTCTGTCATATCTCCAAATGCATGCCGCTGTCCCGGTAATAACACAAAATCGAATCTTTTGTTTGCTTTGATTAGGGCTTCCACCATACGGATAGAATTGGCCGGGTGCACATTGTTATCAATGTCTCCCGTTACGATCAAGAGCTTGCCTTTTAGGTTCCGAGCCAATTCGGTGTTTTTTTCGATTTGATAATTAAAGGAAGTATCTCCTTTCGCTGAGACTTCTTCTTTGACACCGTGGTGACGCTCTGACCACCATCTGTTATAAATGTTGTTTTCATGATTCCCTGCACCAGATACTGCAACCTTAAAGAAGTCTGGATATACAAGCATCGCAGCAGTAGACATAAAACCACCACCAGAATGACCTGTAATACCAACTCTATCGATGTCGATGAAAGGGTGTTTATTTGCAAGCTGTTCAGCAACAACTTTTTTATCCTCAAGTCCATAATCTCTCAAATTGCCATAACCATAGGTGTGGTACCATTTTGAACGAGAGGGATGACCACCTCGATTTCCTACGGAAATAACAATGAAACCCATCTGTGCTAAGCGATCGATCCGATCCATGCCTCTACCAAAGCTTTTATTGACAGCTTCGGTCTGCGGTCCAGGATATACGTATTCAATAATAGGATAGGTCTTTGTAGAGTCGAAGTCAAATGGTTTGTACATGACGCCGTATAAATCGGTAATACCATCTCCCGCCTTGACTTTGAAAGGCTCTGGGAATTTATATCCTGTAGCGAAAAGCTGAGACAAATCTGCTTCTTCCAATTTCATTATTAATTGTCCTGAAGCACTGTATAGATTACTAATAGGCTTGGTATTGACGCGTGAGAAGTTGTCTACAATATAGTTACCGCTTTCACTTACTTCGACTTGGTGATCAAAATCTCCTGGAGTCAATAGTTTTGGAGTACCTCCGTTTTTGTTCACGGAGTAATAAAAAGTATAATATGGATCTATACCTTTTTCCTTGCCGTTGGCTTTGAAAAATAAACTACCTGTTGACTCCTGATAGGCGGTCAGTTCATCACAATGGAAATCTCCTTTTGTAATCTGATGTACCAGCTTGCCTTGTATGTCATATAGGTAAAAATGTCCCCAACCATCGCGTTGAGACCAATGTATGAATTGCTTACCATTGTTGATCAGTTTTGGAGCTTTGATATCTAAATAGACATTCGCACGCTCTTCTACTAGGATGCGTGTACTGCCATCGATATTTACTGCAATAACATCTATTTTTTTCAAATCACGACTTGAGCGAGCCATGTAGAATTCCTGATCGTTACCCAACCAATAGTTAATGTAGTGTTTACCTTTGAAACTAGCTTTTGTTCTTTCCTGTCCCCATAAGCTTAGTGTCTGGTTTTTAAAAGCGGCAATAGTTACTTGTTTAGGTTGGTGATTGTCGGTATTGAAAATGTATAATTCAGCTTCGGTAGAATCCTTTTCACCTGGCATTAAGTATTTGTATGTCTCTAATGTGGGCCGTTTGCCTCCAACATTGTTAATTACCCAAAGGTCAGAAATAGCGCGATTGTCTTTTCTGGAGACTACAAAGTGTTTGCCATTAGGCGACCAATTTAGCCAAACTCCTTTGCGTTTTTTTAGCTCTTCTTCCTGCGTCTTTTTATCTGCAGTGGTGGTACTGTATTGATCACCTCCCCAAGCATAGTACTGTACACCATCGGTAGTGATCTGATGTTCTACTATAGTGGAGTCTTTTTCATCTTTTGAGGCTTTAAGATAGTTGGCATAATCCATCCAATACAAGTTGTAGTTTTTAGCAAAGTAAACCCGACTTGTATCCGGATTAAAGCTAGCCCAGCTTGGTCTAGCCTTTTCTTTGGTCGTATCACTAATTTCTTTTAGTTCTTTGGATACGATATTGTATTCAAAATGAAAGTTTTTTCGCTTAATGGTGTCCTTTTTGTTCGTTTGCTTCTCGATCTCTTCTTTGCTCTTTACGGTATCCTTTGTGCTCTGTACCTCAAAACGAATAACGTTCTCGTTATCCATAAAACGTAGGTTTTCTAAGGCAAGATGCTGTGCATCGAAAGGGTTACGTACGATGGAAGTGACTTTTGCTGCCATTTCTGCATTATCAAAAAGGCTTGTTTTTTTTCGGGCAGCTGGTTCCACTAAGTACCAGTTCTTGCCGGCTGGTGTTGTATATTCATACCAAAATTTGTCACTGTAATTAATCCAATTTGGTTTTACATCAGTTGAAAAGATTAAATTTCTCAACTTACCAGGGGCATACTTAGCCGCTTGGGAGTAATTTGGCTTTACCGGTTTTTCTGCTTCTTGAGTATGTCCAAAGCGCACGCATAAGGCTAATAAACCTAATAGATAGTACTTCATGTCAAATGAAAATGTTAATAATTTAGAGAGCTAAATTATCCTTTTATTTAAGGAGAAACGATGGATAGCTGTAATATTTTTGATAGCTAGTAGAACTTTTCATTGAAGTTGACCAAGAAGAGTTCTCGTGTAGCTCGTGTAATGCCAGTATATAACCATCTCAAGAACTCGGTGTTCAACATTTCATCTGTCATATAGCCTTGATCGACGAAAACAAGAGGCCATTGCCCTCCCTGGGCTTTGTGACAGGTAATGGCGTATGCAAATTTGATTTGTAAAGCGTTGTAATAAGGGTCTTTTTTAATTGCTTCTAGTCGATCTTTCTTTTGTGCAATGTCAGCATAGTCTTTGGCTATGGATTCGTACAGCTGCTGCTGTTGTTCGTAAGGTAAGGATGGTGCATCTACATGAAGGCTGTCTAAATTGACGCGACAACGGATTGCATCGCCTTCATTGTTGTCCATAAATTCAAGATAGAGATCTGCAAATCGAAAACCATGCATCTCATGTATATTACCTACTTTTCGAATTACGGCCATATCACCGTTTGCGATAAAACCGGTGTGTTGTTCGTCATGTTGCTGTAACCAATAGTAATTGTTTTTGACGACCATAATACGGTCAGATCCGGTTATCTCTTCCTCGCGAAATAAGATCTGATTACGGATGTGTTTGTTGTAAAGATTGGCAGATTTATTCGAACGGCAGATAACCATACAGTTCTCGATATCAAATTTATCATATGCGTAGTGTAATCCCTCAATGAGTTTATCTCCGTTCATCCTAAAAATATCAGTGAAGCCTTTTGTTGCGAACTTTGGAAAAGTGTATTGCGGAGACTCTTCGTCAAGACGGATTTCGTTTCTGATTTTTGTAGCATTGAATAAAATACCAGACCCCTTTTCTTGTCGGACGACATCTGTCAGCTCGTAGGTATGTATGTCAAGACCAAATTCAGACTGCATAAATTCAGGGTTTAAAGCAGGGCTGTTACTCAATCCGACGGGTGGTAATTGAGCGCTGTCTCCTACGAATATCAAACAGCAGTTTTTGCCGGATTGCACATAGGATATCAAGTCACTTAGCAAACCGCTGGAGAATAAACTGAATCCTTCTGTTGTAATCATGGAAGCTTCGTCAACGATAAATAAGGTGTCTTCATGAAGGTTCTCGGCAAGCTCAAAATCCATCTGAAGTGAAGTGACATTACGTTTACGATATATTTTTTTGTGAATTGTTAAAGCATTTCTTCCTGAATAAGCCCCCATAACTTTGGCTGCACGTCCAGTAGGGGCAAGCAATACGCTTTTCTTTCGGATAGTGGGAAGGCTATTGACCAATGCACTTATTATTGTTGTTTTTCCGGTCCCGGCATAGCCTTTAAGGATGAAGCAGGAGGTATTGGAAAAAGTGTGAAGAAATTCGGATAAGAGAAGAAATACTTCCTTCTGCTGGTCTGTTGGAGCCCAAGCGAATTGTTGTAAAAGCAAATTGTTGATGAACACGTTCAAAGTTATCTAAAAAGGTTTGTCATTTCAATTGTAAAAGCTAATTTTGTTTGATTGGGCGATTTACCTTTATCTTATCACACATATGAATTATACAGCGGACGATTTTCATTTTCACTATGTAGCGACTTATTCACTTCTCATTCAGAGTGATTTTCAGCATGATCACCTTGTGGTAATGGATGAAGATAAGCAGGTGTTAATCTATATGACCTATGATAACCTAAATCCTAGTGCAGAGGCGATTAAGATATTGAGTTTGCCGTTCAAAAGGGTTTGTGTAAATCTTCCTCATCAAGACTTGATTTGGGTGCCTTCAGAGGTGTATCATGAGACGGAGAAGGGGTTGTATGTAGATTATTTTGCCGAAAGCGACATTAACCGGATTCTGTCTAAGGATATCGAAGTCTTAGGGGTTACTGCATTGTTTCAGTATGACCAATTATTATACAGTCGCTGGAAGAAAATTTTTGCTGAGGCAGACTTTGTACCTTATTTTGAAGTGGTCATAAATCAGGCTCAGAGTTATGTGCCCATCCAAGGAGAAGTTCTCGGCGTCCATTTATACGATGATCAAGCTGATATATTTTTGTTTGTAAACGGAGAGATGAGGTTATATAATACTTTTGAAATAGCTACTCCTGATGATCTTAGCTACTTTGTGCTGAATGTGTTTAAAAACTTTTCGATAAAAGACAAAGTTTCTAAAATATTACTCAGTGGAACATCGAGAGATTCTGAATGGTTTGAGCGGTTGAATAGATATGCGGAGTGGGTTGATATGATTCAACCAAAAGAGAAATGGATTACAAACAATAGTGAGGTGTCACAGCGTTTGGAAGAATTGAATGTTTTAGCAGATAGTGTATCATGCGTATAATTGGAGGGACATTGAAGGGGATTAGACTTAATCCTCCAACTAATTTGCCTGTTCGCCCTACTACTGATATTGCTAAAGAGGCGTTGTTCAATATTCTACAGCAATATGTTGAATGGGATGAGGTTAAATGCTTGGACTTATTTTGTGGAACAGGAAATATTTCATTCGAACTGGCGTCGCGAGGGGCAAAGGAGGTAGATGCAGTGGATATTCATAATAAATGCTTGTTGTATGTTCGTGAGGTAGCTACTAAATACAATTTAGATAAGATTCGTACACGAAAAGCTGATGTTCTCAAATTTGTACAGAGTTGTAAAGATTCGTTCGATTTTATTTTTGCTGATCCTCCTTACGATATCGGAGTGTTGCCTCAATTGGCAGAACTGATCATAACTAACGGTTTGTTGGCCCCTGGCGGTATCTTGGTGGTAGAGCATCCAACGATGCGTAAATTAGCAGCACATGATTACCATTTGGAAACTAGGACGTACGGAAATTCGTCGTTTAGCTTTTATAGACAACCTGATTTGGATATCAATGCTAGTGCTGGAAATATTGAATAAAAGATAGTATTTATTGTAGATATGAAAATAGCAGTTTTTCCAGGGTCATTCGATCCTTTTACATACGCCCATAAGGATTTGGTGGATCGTTCTTTGACGCTCTTTGATAAGGTTTACATTGCGGTAGGGGTGAATGCTTCAAAAAAGGGACTTATGGGAAATGAGGAGCGAAAGTTGGCTATTGAAGAGCTGTATCGAGGCCAAGATCGTGTGGAGGTCGGTCTGTTTACAGGTTTGACTGTCGAGTACTGTAAGAAAGTAGGTGCTACTTTTATCCTTAGAGGTCTTCGTAATACTAAAGATTTTGAGTACGAGGATCCCATAGCGCAGAATAATCTTATCATGGCTCCGTCTATAGAAACCTATTTCTTAATAAGTCGGAGCGGTACGGCACATATCTCCTCTACAATCGTTCGAGATATTTTAAATAATGGGGGAAATGTCGATAAATTAGTCCCCCCTGAGATCCTAGCTTTTGTAAAAGGTTAAGTTCTGAAAAACTTGATTTTATTGCCTTTTATTTTACCGTTTCCTCCGTTCTTGATTATGGTGATTGCTACTTTTCTTCTTACGGCTATGTAGGATTCTTTATCTTTTACTTCAATCAGACCTACGTCGTCCTTCTCCAGTCCATCGATTTGTAGGATGTATCCCACGATGTCTATTTTGTTTACTTTGTCTTTTTTGCCAAAGGGAATATACAGTGTACAGTAAGGTGTGTTGTCAGGAAGCGGATATTCTTCATCCAGTATAATCTCTTCGGTATCCTGAGGGAGGTAAGTAAAGTTGTCATCAGGTTTAAGCATGATAATCACTTCACCAGAGTTGTTCATTCGGGCAGTTCGTCCATTTCGGTGTACAAAAGCATCTTCCTTGCTTGGTAGTTGATAATGTATAATGGTGTCTATTTCAGGAATGTCTAAGCCTCTTGCTGCCAAATCCGTGGTAATGAGTATTCTATTACTATTGTTTCTGAATTTAAGTATGGCCAACTCGCGGTCGCGTTGTTCTAATCCCCCATGGAACATATCGTGGATCAGTTCTCTATGCTCAAGTAACTCGCTAATGTGATCTACAGCATCACGGTGATTACAAAATATAAGTATTTTTTGATCTCCTAAGCTACAGATTAAATTGAATAAGGTTTTGAGCTTGTGTTGGGCTGGAGATATTGTTTTCTTGAACCGAATTGCAGGTTTATTTTCTGCATCTGCTAAGAAATCAAGTTTTATTGGGTTGTGTAAAGGGAGGATTTCCGGAAACTCATCAAGATCAGTAGCTGATGTGAGAATTTTGCGTTCCAAAGAATGGGTAGCTGTTGTGATTTTCTCTAACTGATCCAAGAATCCCAATTCTAAGGATTTATCAAATTCATCTAAGACTAGTGTGTGGATCGTATCAGTTGAAAAATGAGAACGTTCGAGGTGGTATATGATTCGTCCCGGGGTCCCGATTAATATTGCAGGAGCTTCCTTTAAGGCATTCCTTTCTATCTTGGTGTCGTGACCTCCATAACAGCACAAGATTTTGTGTCCCTTTATAACGGTTTTGACAACAGATTCTATCTGTAATGCAAGTTCTCGGGTAGGGACAATTAAGAGAACCTGTACTTCATTTTTTTTGATTTGGATTAGCTGTTCAATTAAAAGACAAAAAGCTAATGTTTTTCCAGAGCCAGTCGGTGATAATAGTATAAAGTCTTGCTCTGGACTGAATTGAGACAATGTCTCTTTTTGCATATTATTCAGATCATCAATCTGTAGTCTTTTTAAGAGCGGTGTTAATTCCATGTAGCAAAGATACCTTTTAAAAAAAACATTAATCTCTCGGATTAAAGCTTTTTTTTATTTACCAGCAGGAGAGTAGGGATGTGGATATTTCATATATAATTTCTATTTTTGAATTATAAAATATGTGTTGTATATTAGTGTTATTAATACACTAAGTGTTAGCTGTGTTTGAGTCATAACCTTATAAAAGAAAATGAGTTTAATTATCGATGTACATGCGCGCCAAATTTTAGATTCGCGCGGAAATCCAACAATTGAAGTTGATGTTACTACACAAAATGGTTTTGTGGGTAGAGCTGCTGTTCCTTCTGGAGCGTCTACGGGTGTTCACGAAGCTGTAGAGTTGCGTGATGGAGATAAAGCGAAATACCTTGGTAAAGGTGTTTTGAAAGCAGTAGAAAATGTTAACACAGTTATTGCGCAAGCATTGGAAGGTGTTGATGTTTTTGAACAAAATGCAATTGACAAGATTATGATTGATCTTGATGGTACGGAGAATAAAGGTAAATTAGGTGCGAATGCAATTCTTGGTGTTTCTCTAGCAGTAGCAAAAGCAGCGGCTCAAGAATCCCGCCAACCGTTGTACCGGTATATCGGAGGTGTTAATGCAAATACATTGCCTATTCCAATGATGAATATCATTAACGGAGGTTCACACTCTGATGCTCCTATTGCTTTCCAGGAGTTTATGATTATGCCTGTAGGTGCTCCTTCTTTCTCGGAAGCGTTGCGCTGGGGTACAGAGGTGTTTCATAGTTTGAAAAAGATTTTGCACGATCGTGGTCTGTCTACGGCTGTAGGTGATGAGGGTGGTTTTGCTCCAACTTTTGAAGGTACGGAAGATGCTATCGAGACTGTATTGAAAGCTATCGAATCTGCTGGCTATACGCCAGGGGTAGATATCTGTTTGGCATTGGATTGTGCGGCTTCAGAGTTTTATGTAAATGGTAAGTACGATTACACTAAATTTGAAGGTGAAAAAGGCGCTGTCCGTAGTTCTGAAGAGCAGGCTGCTTATTTAGCGGAATTGTCTGAGAAGTATCCGATTATTTCGATTGAAGACGGTATGCAGGAAGATGATTGGTCAGGATGGAAATTGTTGACAGAGAAAATCGGTGGTCGTGTTCAATTGGTAGGTGATGACTTGTTTGTTACAAATACAAAACGCCTTCAGCAAGGAATTGATACCGATACAGCGAACTCTATCTTAGTAAAAGTGAATCAAATTGGGTCATTAACAGAGACAATCAATGCTGTGACACTTGCACAAAATAGTGGTTATACTTCGGTTATGTCTCACCGTTCGGGAGAAACTGAAGATTTCACAATAGCTGATTTAGCTGTTGCCTTGAACTGTGGTCAGATTAAAACGGGATCGGCTTCGCGTTCTGATCGTATGGCAAAATACAATCAATTGTTACGTATTGAAGAAGAGCTTGGTGCAAATGCTAGATTCATTGGTAAGGATTTTAAATTTGCAATCAAAAAGAAATAGTTTAATTACTACTATAGAAAAGGGGCTTTGGCCCCTTTTTTTATGGAGCTTTATAAAAAATGATGATATGTTATTTGGATGGGAGTTCGGTTAATATTGTACATATCTAAAAGTTTTTTTAAGTTTAAGCATAAAGTCCAATCTTAGTATTATTTTTGCAACATGGAAAGAATTGTCTCTTTGGTCAAGAATAGATTCCTTATATCGGGAGTAGCATTTTTAGTATGGATGTGTTTCTTTGATAGGTATGATATCGCTACTCAGATCGGTTACCAACAGGAACGGAATAAACTAGAGTTGGAAAAAGAGTTTTATTCTAATGAAACGGATAATATCGAAAAGGCGATTAAAGATGCACAGTTTAACCCAAGTGAAATACAACGCATCGCCCGTGAAAAATATAAGATGAAAAAGACGAACGAAGATGTGTATGTGATTACTGAAGTTGAACCCGAATAGTCGTTTTTTTCTTATTGCTGCCCTGTAATAAGATTGTTTATTCTAATTGTCGCTTTTAGCCTTTCTAAAGCTGTGCTTTTTACTGTTTTATTCTTGTGTGACTTTTGCTCTTAAATGTTGGGGCTTGTTGCGTGGTATAGGAAAAGATATAAAAAAAGGCTAACCGTAAGATTAGCCTTTTGTACCTAGGGCGGGAATCGAACCCGCACTCCCTTAACGGGAACAGGATTTTAAGTCCTGCGTGTCTACCAGTTCCACCACCTAGGCAACTGAGCGAAAGACGAGATTCGAACTCGCGACCCCAACCTTGGCAAGGTTGTGCTCTACCAACTGAGCTACTTTCGCTTGACGTGATGCAAAGATAGACAGAAAAATGAAAATGCGAAATTTTTATTTTCTTAATTTTAGGAACGGGTTGTAAGGTCCTCAATTTGTGTTTATTAATTTTTGATGTTTTTAACAAATTACCTGTTTTAGGTTATTAATGCATGGTTTTTGCTTACTTTTGGGCATTGAATTGATCGTAAGATATGAAGTACTTAGGTTTTCTCGTTGTTTTCTTTAGTTTTTGTTATGTGCAGGTCTATGCAGATACATACCCTGAAGTAGTATTTGATAATAGCCTTGTGAAAGGCAGTTATGCAAAAAGTCGGGTTCAATATGCAGGTGCTAGTTGGGTTGAAAATGTGAACGGCCATTTGTTGGTATCTGATACTTTGTTTTTTACCCCTGGAAATGCCTTATCTCTCCGTTATTTGTCCAATAATCAAGGACACTGGGATGTTAGTTTGCGCTATAGTAGGCAAAAATATCATTACAGGTTTTCTAATAAAGATTTTTTGAGCATACGTATGTATGTGAAGACTGAAAATACGAAGCTTGGTGATTTGCCAAGATTGTATATCAGTCAACGTAATAAGGTGTCGGATACCTTAGATATTCGCTCATATATTGATGACTTCGAGGTTGGAAAATGGGTACAGGTTAAGATTCCGGCAAAGGATTTACAAATAGAGGATGCAGAAGAGCCGATTAGCGGCGTACATTTTATACAGCATGGTACATCTGATGAGATGCATCATGTTTTTGTGGATCAAGTTGAGTTTCTTCCAGCTAAGTATTCAGAAGTCAAGTTGACTACAAATGCGGTGTTGACGGAGGCTGTTGGTTATGACCGGATTGTTCATCTAAAATGGCAGCTGCCTCTTACTCCAAGTATCCGGTACATAAAAATATATAGATCTGAAGATGGGCAGGTATTTAGACCTATCGGTATAAGACCTGTACAGATGCAGTCTTGCCTAGATGTAGTACCAGTGGTGGGGCAGAAGTATTTCTATAAAATTACCTGGATGGATTTTAATTACGAGGAATCGTTGTTTTCTTCTGTAAGGGAGGCGTCAACAAAAAAGATGGAGAATGATGCGTTGATTACCCTTATCCAGATGACTCATGTCAACTATTTTGTAGAGAACTTTGATATAAATAGCGGGATGTATTTGCCTTATCGATCTAAAGATAAGGCGGTTGTTTCGACCAAGGAAACTGCTCCGGCTGTATTATCATTGCTTATCGGGGTGGAACGTAAGTTTATCAATAGACAAGTCGCGTTGAACAGAATTTCTAAAATGACTTATTTTTTGTTGCGCGCACAAAATAAATATGGTGTTTTCCCTGCTTATTTTGATGGTAGAAAGGGACTGCCGGAATATCGCAGAGGATTTTCTTCTTATGATGTGAACGGAACAGCTGCTCTTGTCGAAGCGTTGCTGATTGCTAGACAGTATTTTTCGCAAGACAATGAAACAGAAAGAGATTTGCGGAGTAGAATAACAGCACTTTATGATAATGTGAATTGGCAAAAGTTGGTGGCGGATGAAACAAGCAATGTGTTGCGTTCAAAATTGAGTTTGATGGAGGGAAATGCTCCTGAGGAAATTACTGCAGCATCTTTGCTGTCGGGACCGAATGATGCAATTAATACTTATTTGTTGGCAATTGCTGCTCGGAAATATCCACTACCAGCTCCGGCATACTATAATGGGGTCTATAATTATTATAATATCAATAGACATGAACATATTGAGGAGCTGGATATGGATATTTATTCTGATAGTTTGATACATGACTATGCGAACTCGACTACTGTCGCAAAGACAAACGTAGATACATTAGCTAGGCTTTCTGTTATTCAGCCATCTACCCAATTTGGTGTGTGTCTTCCTCTAGGAGAAATGAGAGGGAGTTTGATTGATTTGTACAAACCTTTTCTCACGGTAGATCCTAAGATTTTGAAGGATAGTTTGATGGATTGGAGCGAGGTGCTGGGGGCTTATACCCATTATGTAAAACGCCGGGATAATGAATTGGGAGTGGGAACAACGAATAGTGATATCTGGGGTTTTTACCAGCATAAGGATAGTGTCGGTAATTATCGGGTGAATCCTGCTATTGCACCATCTTCTGTTATTATTGAACCGGAGCTGGGAATTGCTTCTGTTTTAGCATTGTACGCTCAATATGGGCATATCTTATTTACTGAATACGGGTTCAGGTCTTGGCTTGATTTGCGTAATGATGATGTTTCTGATGAGTATCTTGCATTAAATCAGGGAGCTATAGCGGTTATGTTGGAGAATGCAAAATCAGGGATGATCTGGAAATTGTACCAAGAAATCCCAGAGTTACAGAAGGCACGAAAAGAATTGTTTTTGGGACAGGTAGAAGACATTAATTAAAATTTACATATCTTAGTTAGTGTTTTTGTTAATTGTCCTTATTTAGATAGATTGTTATAGTAATTATATGAAGAAAATCTTTTTGTTTTCAGCGAGTGCTGTTGTGTTGTTTTTTGCGTCTTGTAAGCAACAGCAGATTATTGTGAATTCTGGCGCCGTAGTGTCAAAGGACGGTACGGATGATGGTTTGAAAAATGTGAAAAGTGAATTTGAAGATGCTTCTAGAACATCCGAAGGTATTAAATTTACCTTATCTTCAGATTTGTTGTTTCCAACAAATTCGTCTTATTTGACGGATAAAGCTAAGGTTGAACTTACCAAATTAGCGAAGCTGATGAAAGAAGATAAAACAAAGAAGATTCGTGTTGATGGGCATACTGATTCGACGGGAGAAGAGGGTTATAATGTGTGGTTGTCTGACAAACGTGCCGCTTCTGTGAAAAAAAATCTCGAAGAGGCTGGTGTAGCAGGAAGTCGTATTACAACAAAGGGATTTGGTCCCTCTAAACCAGTAGGAGATAACAAAACTCCTGAGGGGAGACAAAAGAATAGAAGGGTAGAAGTGACTATTCTACAATAAATAGTTTTTTGAAACAAGAGGTTGTATAGTCACTATACAGCCTCTTGTTTTTTTATGGGATAAGTATTTCGTAACCCTATAAAGTATATGATCGATCCAAAGATAGGGAGCAAAAGCACCAATAGAATCAATAGGATGCGGTCTGTTGTTTTTTGAGCGAAGTCTCGCTTAAAAATGTCGATTAATGCGAGTATTGCAAAGATTAGGGGTGCTAACCCCGCAATGCCAAACACGAGGAGAAGTATCATCTCTTGTGTTCCTATGTTTAGAAAAAGTAAATAATTCATTTTGTAAGTTTTTAATTGCTTTATCTAAGTTACACTTTGTTTTGAATAAGAGTGACGGGTGAAATATTATTTGACTTTTTTCATAAATTTCGACTGTGGAAACAATGTCGATAATATCTTAGCTTATTTGAGTATTTTTGTTTTGACTAAGAGGGATGGACTATGTACATAATATTTGATACCGAAACTACGGGCTTACCAAAGCGTTGGGATGCACCAATTACAGATACGGATAATTGGCCTAGATGTGTGCAGATTGCATGGCAATTACACGATGAATTAGGAAATATAGTCGAACATCAGGATTATCTCATTAAACCTGATGGATTTGATATTCCGTTCGATTCTGAGAAAATACATGGAATTTCAACAGCGCTTGCAACGGAGAACGGTGTGCCGCTTCAAGATGTCTTAGTTAAGTTTAATGAAGCTCTTTCTAAAGCAAAGTTTGTCGTAGGACAGAATATTGGTTTCGATATCAATATCATGGGATCCGAGTTCTATAGGTATAACGTAGAGTCTCCTATGAGCAGTATGGCTGTCTTGGATACCTGTACTGAGGTGACAGCGAATCTACTTAAACTCCCCGGTGGACGAGGTGGGCGCTTTAAGTTACCTAATCTAACTGAACTTCATTCTTATCTTTTTGGTGTTCCCTTTGCAGAAGCTCATAATGCAACTGCCGATGTGGAGGCGACGACACGCTGTTTCTTTGAGTTGATCCGACAAGAAGTATTCACAGCCGAAGAACTGCAAGTTGATACGGGATACTTTGTTGAGTTTAAACAACACAATCCTACTGCTATCTCTACGGTAGGTCTTAAACATACTAATCTAAAAGCAGCCTCAGACGCTATTCGTTCGCGTGAAAATGCAGGGAGAGAAGTTGTCGTTGATGAAGAGAGTCTTGAAGCGCTAAAACATGCAGCGTTCGCACATTTACATAATCATTCTCAGTTTTCAGTTTTACAATCTACCATTTCTATAGGTGATTTGGTTTCGGCAGCAGCAAAACATAACATGCCTGCTGTAGCGATGACGGATCATGGTAACATGATGGGCGCTTTCCACTTTGTGAGTAAGGTGCTTGGACATAATAAAGAGGTCGAAGCGAAGCAAAAAGAAGATATAGCGGCTGGTTTGGAACCTACAGGCCAGCTTATAAAACCGATCGTCGGATGTGAGTTTTTTGTGTGTGAGGATCGAAAAGATAAGTCTAGAAAAGATAATGGCTATCAGATTGTATTTTTAGCAAAGAATAAAAATGGTTATCATAACTTGGCTAAAATGGCTTCGGCAGCTTATACTGAAGGATTTTATTATGTGCCTAGGATTGATAAGAGTATTGTCGAAAAGTATAAAGAAGATTTGATTGTACTCTCGGGGAATCTCCAAGGGGAGGTGCCGAGTAAGGTCTTGAATATTGGTGAAAATCAAGCTGAAGAGGCATTGATATGGTGGAAGGAGTTGTTTGGAGCGGACTTCTATATTGAGGTAATGCGGCATGGGCAAGAAGATGAGGATAGGGTTAATGAGACGTTGATTCGCTTATCCCGCAAACATCAAGTCAAACTAGTCGCTACCAACAATACGTATTATGTAAATAAGGTAGATGCGCATGCGCATGATATTTTATTATGCGTGAAAGATGGAGAGAAGCTTTCTACTCCAAAGGGAAGAGGACGTGGGTTTCGTTTTGGAATGCCAAATCAGGAGTATTATTTTAAATCTTCTGATGAGATGAAAAAGGCCTTTGAAAATTTACCTGAAGCAATCTTGACGATTCAGGAAATTTTGGATAAGGTGGAGATTTATTCATTAAATCGAGATGTACTTCTCCCTAAGTTTGAGATTCCTGAAGAGTTCCAGCATGCAGAAGATGAGATAGATGGTGGAAAGCGTGGTGAAAATGCACTGTTAAGACATTTGACCTATGTTGGAGCTAAAAAGAGATATAAGGAAATAACAGAAGAAGTAACGGAACGACTGGACTTTGAACTGGCTACGATTGAGCGTACCGGTTATCCTGGTTATTTTCTGATTGTACAGGATTTTATAGCCGAGGCACGTCGAATGGGCGTATCCGTTGGCCCGGGACGGGGATCTGCAGCAGGATCTGCGGTGGCCTATTGTTTGGGTATTACGAATCTAGATCCTATTCAGTATGATTTGCTTTTCGAACGGTTTTTAAATCCTGATCGTGTATCGATGCCTGATATTGATATCGATTTTGACGATGAGGGCCGAGGGAGAGTCATGCAGTATGTAATTGATAAGTATGGGGCATCACAGGTAGCTCAAATTATCACTTATGGTACGATGGCTGCGAAGTCTTCTATTAAGGACACGGCACGTGTGTTGGATTTGCCTTTGTCTGACGCTAACGAAATTGCCAAATTAATTCCGAACTTAAAACTCAGTAAGATTTTTAATTTGGAGGAGAAGGCACTCAAGGAGGTATTGCGTACAGAGGAATTGGAAGCTGTCAATCGATTAAAGTCGTTAGCAGATGGAGCAGGACTGGAGGCAGAGACAATTAAACAAGCCCGTGTATTGGAAGGTTCCATGAGGAATACAGGGATTCATGCCTGTGGTGTTATTATCACTCCAGATGATATTACGAATTTCGTTCCGGTGTCCTTAGCTAAGGATTCAGACTTGTATGTGACCCAATTTGACAACTCGGTCGTAGAGAGTGCTGGTTTGCTCAAAATGGACTTTTTGGGGCTTAAGACGCTTACGCTGATAAAGGATACAGTTGTCAATGTACGATTAAGGCATGGTATCGAGCTGGATCCGGATGAGTTCCCGATTGATGATGAGATCACCTATGAGTTGTTCCAACGTGGAGAGACAATTGGTGTTTTCCAGTATGAATCTCCTGGGATGCAAAAGTACATGAAGGAATTGAAACCGACGGTTTTCGCCGATTTAATTGCGATGAATGCACTCTATAGACCTGGTCCGATGGAGTACATCCCATCGTTTATTAAACGGAAACATGGTATCGAACCTATTGTGTATGATTTGGATGCATGCGAAGAATATTTACAGGAGACTTACGGTATTACCGTCTATCAGGAGCAGGTAATGCTTTTGTCCCAAAAGCTTGCAGGATTCTCGAAGGGGGATGCCGACGTTTTGCGTAAGGCAATGGGTAAGAAGCAAAAGGCTGTACTGGATAAAATGAAGCCTAAATTTGTTGAACAAGCCGTAGAAAGAGGACATAAAGCGAAGGTACTCGAGAAAATATGGACTGACTGGGAAGCATTTGCAAGTTACGCTTTTAACAAATCTCACTCTACCTGTTATGCTTGGGTGGCTTACCAAACAGCTTATCTGAAAGCACATTATCCTGCAGAATATATGGCTGCTGTACTGTCAAACAATATGAATGACATTAAGCAGGTTACTTTCTTTATGGAAGAGTGTAAACGGATGGGACTCGAGGTATTAGGACCGGACGTAAATGAATCCCATTATAAATTTACAGTGAACGAGCAGGGGGCTATTCGATTTGGTATCGGAGCGGTAAAAGGAGTCGGAGCCGGAGCTGTAGATACAATAGTGCAAACCCGTAATGATGGATTGTATAAGTCAATATTTGATTTTGCTAAACGAATAGACCTACGGTCTGCCAATAAAAAGGCTTTTGAAAGCCTTGTGCATGCGGGCGGCTTTGATAGTTTTACGGATACACACCGGGCACAGTATTTTTATAAGGACGGAGATAATACGACTGGGATAGAGAAGGCGATTAAGTTTGCTCAACGGTTTAAAGAAAATGAACAATCGGCTCAAGCAAGTCTGTTCGGTGGAGGAGCGGCTGCAGAGTTGCCTGAACCTGTACTTGCTCCCTGTCCACCATGGGGGCTGATTGAAAAGTTAAAATATGAGAAGGATGTAATCGGTATTTATTTAACGAGCCATCCGTTAGATAATTATAAGTTTGAAATAAAGCACTTTTGTGCTAATACAGTACGGGATCTGCAATTGATTAATAAAGTGAAAGCTTCCGAAGTAGAAGAAGAGGTGCTTTTAGAATTTAACCGTATCAAGAACAAGGAGGCTGTTGTAGGCGGTATTATCGCCAATGCGGTACATAGGGTGTCTAAAAATGGAAAGCCTTTTGGGGCGTTTGTAATTGAGGATTATTCTGACTCGTATGAAATTGCCGTTTTTGGAGAGGATTATGTGAAGTTTAAAGGGTACCTTCAGGATGGCTATTTTGTACAGATCCGGGGATTAGTACAGGAAAGGTTCAAACAGGTTGGTAACTGGGGATTTGAAATCAAGAACATTCAATTGTTGTCGGATTTGAGAGAGAAGCTAGCGAAGAGTTTTACAATACAGATTGCTTTACAACAGCTTAACGAGCAGGTGGTAAAACTTATTGATGACCTAGTTAATTCATCTGTGGAAGAGGGAGAGGTTGCAAGTTGTAGCTTAAAATTTAAAGTAGTGGATGTTCAGGAAAATATCTCTGTCGAGATGCCCGCCAAAACCTTAAAGATTAAAGTCACTAATGAGTTGATTGACGAGTTGGAGAATAAAGGAATTCGATATCAATTAAATTGATAAGGTATAGATATTTATTACAATACGATTAGAGTACAATTGTGGGCAATTGATTATATTTGTATTAAATTATAAAAAGAGGATATTATTATGGCATTAGAAATTACAGACAGCAACTTTGAAGAGTTAGTTTTGAAAGCAGATAAACCTGTACTAATTGATTTTTGGGCAGAATGGTGTGGTCCTTGCCGTATGGTAGGTCCAGTTGTAGATGAAATTGCTACAGAATATGACGGTAAAGCTGTTGTTGGAAAAGTTAACGTAGACAATAATCCAGAGATATCAGTGCGTTTTGGTATTAGAAATATTCCTGCATTGTTATACTTTAAAAATGGCGAAGTAGTAGACAAACAAGTGGGTGCAGTGCCTAAATCTGTTTTGGTCGAAAAATTAGATAAACAATTGTAAGGTTATCTTAGAAATAATTAGGAAAGCATCCAGAAATGGATGCTTTTTTTGTTTTCTGTATCTAGGCTTTTCTTAACCTATATTAAGTTTTTAAGGTATCGGCTAAAGTATCTTTGTAGTATAAATTTAAGGAGGTCATAAAGATGAAAACAGTTGAGAATATTTTTAATCCTAAACCAGCACATTTCGTGGGAGATGGATTTAGAGTGCATAATTTTATACCAAGCTATGCACCTACGACACGAATGAGTCCTTTTATTATGTTGGACTATAATTCTACATATAACTTTCCGCCTAGTGCTATTCCTAAAGGGGTAGGCGTACACCCGCACCGGGGATTCGAAACGGTGACTATTGCTTATAAAGGACGGGTCGAGCACGGAGATAGTTCTGGTGGCGGAGGAATAATAGGAGAGGGAGATGTACAATGGATGACAGCGGCATCGGGGGTATTGCACAAGGAGTTTCATGAGACGGAATGGAGTAAGACGGGGGGCGATTTTCAGATGGTGCAGCTGTGGGTAAATCTACCTGCTAAGGATAAGATGAGCGCTCCGAAATACCAAGCTTTGGTACATGCAGATATTCCAAAAGTTGAATTGGAAAATAATGGCGGTATTATTGAAGTGATCTCAGGCGACTATAATGGTGTAAAAGGCGGTGCATCAACCTTTACTCCACTACATTTGATGAATGCTAAGCTTAATAAGGGGGGAGTTGTAACATTTGATTTCCCTGCACATTATAATACAGCATTGTTAATTATCGCCGGGAATGTAACTGTCAATGATACTTTTAAAGCAGCAACGGACAAAATGGTACTGTTCTATAATGACGGGGATAAGTTTACTGTGAAAGCAGATGACGATGCCATCGTATTGGTGTTGAGTGGAGAACCTATTGATGAGCCTATAGCGTCTTATGGTCCATTTGTGATGAATACAATGGAAGAGATACAAGAAGCTTTTGAAGACTTTAATAGTGGTAAATTTGGTAATCTCGTATAAAACAAAAAAGAGCGCTTAGCGCTCTTTTTTGTTATTTAACTTTATACATTTCTTCTCGTTGGGCCTGTACTGCCTCCGAGTTGATATATTCGTCGTAAGTCATTAGTTTATCAATAATTCCGTTTGGAGTCAACTCGATGATACGGTTGGCTACTGTCTCTGTCAGTTCGTGATCTCGAGAAGTAAATAACATTGAACCTTTGAAATCTTTCATCCCGTTATTCAATGCGGTGATAGACTCTAGATCCAAGTGGTTTGTCGGTTCGTCAAAAATCAAAAAGTTAGCTCCTTGTAGCATCATTTTGGAAAACATACAACGCATTTTTTCACCTCCGGATAGTACGGAAACTTTCTTCATAACTTCTTCTCCAGAAAATAACATCTTCCCTAAGAAACCACGAATAAACTGCTCATCTGCATCAGGATTGGACGTGTACCCTCTTAACCAATCTACAAGATTGTCTGATACGCCATCGAAATAGGAAGAGTTGTCCATCGGCATATCTGCTGGAGTGATTGTAACTCCCCACTTGATGTCACCTTTATAGTCCGTATCACGGCCAGAAATAATATCATAAAATGCCGAAGTAACCAAGGAATTGTTCCCTAAAACAGCGATTTTATCCCCTTTGTTGATCATGAATGTGATATCTTTGAAGAAGACTTCACCATTGACCGTTTTACTTAAACCTTCAACCTGTAGAGTCTGATCTCCTGGCTCTCGGTTCATATTATTAAACATAATAGCGGGATACTTACGGTTAGAAGGTTGGATCTCATCAATATTGATTTTATCTAAGGCCTTTTTCCGGGAAGTTGCTTGTTTTGATTTCGACGCATTTGCAGAGAAACGACGAATAAATTCTTGAAGTTCTTTTACTTTTTCCTCAGTCTTTTTATTTTGATCAGTACGTTGTTTCAATGCTAGTTGTGAAGACTCATACCAGAATGAGTAGTTACCTGTATAGATTGTCATCTTGCCAAAGTCAATATCTACCGTATGGGTACATACTGCATCTAAGAAGTGACGGTCGTGAGAAACAACTAATACAATAGCTTCGTATGAAGCTAAGAAATCTTCTAACCAAGCGATGGTATTGATATCTAAGTCGTTGGTAGGCTCATCGAGAATAAGAATGTCTGGCTTCCCGAAAAGTGCCTGTGCCAATAACACACGTACCTTTTGATTACCATCGATTTCAGATACTAACTTATAGTGAAACTCCTCTTTGATACCTAAACTGCTAAGAAGAGTAGCTGCATTGGATTCTGCATTCCAACCATCCATTTCGGCAAATAAACTCTCTAACTCTCCAGCACGTTCGCCGTCAGCATCCGAGAAATCTTCCTTCATGTAGATGGCGTCCTTCTCTTTCATAATCTTGTAGAGCTCTTGATTACCCATCATTACAGTTTCTAATACTGTAAATTCGTCAAAAGCATAGTGATCTTGGCTTAAAACAGACATCCTGTCACCAGGTGTAAATGAAACAGAACCTGTAGTCTGATCCACCTCTCCAGAGATGATTTTTAAGAAAGTTGATTTACCCGCACCGTTAGCACCAATAATGCCATAACAGTTTCCAGGAGTGAATTTTAAATTGACATCCTCGAATAGCACACGTTTGCCAAAACGAAGAGATAGATTGGATACATTAATCATGCGGCAAAGATAAGGTTTATTTTATTTACCTACCTTATTTTATGCCAAATTCGGTGGTTATGGTGCGCTTGAATTCAATCACTTCAGGAGCTATTTTAAAGCCTTGACCTCCAAAACCTTTGTTGTAGGTGTCTATCCGCTCACCGCTGCTGTAGCCGGTTGCATCGCTTCCGGAACCATCATTGGATAGGAAAAGGAGTTTACCTAATTTTACATCTGCTCTTTTGGCAATTTTGGTCGCTGATTTTAAAGCATCATCGTAGGCTATAAGATCAGCTTCACGAAGGATACTATCTGCTTTGGAATGGTTAAATTGGATTTGAGCAATACTACTTATTTTGGTGTCTAGTAATTTTGCCGTTAACTCGGTAAATTTGTTTAAGTCATGTAAGACAAAATCTATTGTTTGCTGTGCTTCAAATCCCACAAATTTGTATGTACTGCCTACATATTGATAATCTTTGTTGGCAGATATACTACTCGTTTTGATGTCCTGATCTTTGTTTCCAAAGGATTCCAATATCCGCATTACTGTATCTACAGTGGCTTGGGTTTCTCGTACTGCATCTACCATTTTGGGTTTAGAGAAACTAGCGTTGATGGTCAATGTAACTTGGTCAGGCATAACCCGGATCTTGCCTTCTCCCCCTACTCGTATACGATTCTGATTTTCGGAATTCCCACTGCTACAGTTTACAAATGCTGTCACTGCAAAAATAGATATAACGAGAAGCGGTATTGATTTGAAGTGTTTCACCATGATGTTGTTTTTAAATAAGCTTATTTTAAATATACGATGAAACTAATTAATTATTTCCATAATTAATTTTCAAAAATTGGCTTTAGTATTTTCGTAGTGTACTTTGCCAGGAAATCGCTCGGCATATTGCAGTACTAAGCTATTCATATAGTAATTACTTAAACATTTGTCATTTTCGGCGATCATCTCCTCAAATTCTCGTGTTTGGTTGTCTGTGTGTATGAATCCAAAGGCGGCAAGTTGATCATTCTTGAAATAAATGTAAGATTTCTCGTCAAGATTTCTTCCTTGATCTATTATTACAAATGAGTTTCGTTGTGCTATAACATAATCCAACGCCTGATTTACCTGCGTATTGTACTGTTGTAGGTCTGGAATACTCGCGTAGTCTGTAGGTGCTTTTTGTTCCGGGCGACTGCTATAGAAAAAACACAGCTTTGGTGAGAGCTCATAGGTATTCATTAGCTTTAAAAGCAATTGGTTGGCTTCTGTAGCCCGCTCAAAATATTGAATGGCTTTTGCCTGCTTATTGAACGTGGAAACTAATAGACGTTTGTAGCCTTTTTGATCTTCGTACTCAAAGAGACCAAATTTAGGCTCGAACTTTTTGAGTGCCTGGTTATGTGTGGGCCAATGTTGCTTTATCATTTTACACTCCATCAGTAGAGCCATGAGTTCCGTGCCACTCTCTTCAAAGTCGATATTATGTATGTCATTGATGAAAGACTGCCTTTTTTGAGAAGGGCTATTCCCGCTAAAATGGCTTAAAACTCTTTTTTTTATGTTGACAGCTTTGCCGACATACATGATGTTGCCGCTTTTGTTTTTAAAATAATAGACTCCAGTGGACTCTGGGAGTTGTAAGAAGTCTTCTTGGTTAATATGTGTCGGAAGGTTATGTTCTTTTGTTTTTTTTAACGTCGTAGCTATGATAGAATCGCTGTCATTTTTTAGGAGTTTTTCGAAAAGGGTAACAGTAGCCTCGACATCTCCCATGGCACGGTGACGGTGATGAATGGTAATACCTAAATTTTGACATAGTTTTCCTAAAGAGTAAGATGCCAGATTAGGGAATATCTTACGCGAAAGACGTACTGTACAGAGTTTAGGAGCCTTCCAATCGTATCCTGCTTTCTTCAGTTCTTGATTGATGAATGAGTAATCGAAGTTGACATTGTGAGCTATGAATACTCGTTTGTGCAATAAGGAATAAATGGTCTTTGCGATTTCCTTAAAAGAAGGAGCACTGGATACCATCTCATTGTCTATTCCGGTTAACGATTGGATGTGGTAAGGAATTGTCGTACCGGGATTAACTAAGGTTTCGAATTTTTCTAAGATATGCTCTCCATTATGTATAATGATAGCTATTTCTGTTATCCCATTGTCCCCAGCGTACGAGCCTGTGGTTTCTATATCCACGATTGCATATTCCATTCGTCAAAATTACTAATTATATTAGTTGCTTGTGTGTGGATTTTTATTAATTTTATTGCAATGAAAAAACTAACGACGTTATTTTTGGGAACGCTCCTCTTTATGAATAACCTTTTTGCTCAAGATCAAGGTAAGCGCTTCTATAAATTGCCGATTTACGGTAAATATTTTGAAACTTCTCAACAGTTTCATCGGGTTGATACATTGAAGTATAATACTATGCCTGCAAGTGTGAAAAAACTCTACACTAATAGTGCAGGCCTATTTGTAACCTTTAAATCAAATTCCTCGGAATTATATGCCAAATGGTGTGTTACCGATAAGAAAGTCGGACTCAATCTAACTGCGATTGCAAATAAGGGGCTGGATGTCTATATTAAAAATAGAGCGGGGAGATGGCAGTACGCTGGTTCAAAAGGAACGGTAAAAACTTGTGAAGATGGATTGATATTAGAACATCTAGATTCTACTGAAAAGGAGTTTTTGGTTTATCTTCCATTGTATGATGAGACTACATCGTTGGAGATTGGGGTGGAGGAAGGTGCCAGTTTTGTAGAGTTGCCTAATCCTTTTAAACGAAATATTGTTGTTTATGGTTCGAGCATTGTACACGGCGCTTCAGCCAGTCGTCCTGGTATGGCGTACCCAGCATTGTTGTCGAGGCGCACTGGGTTTAATTTTTTGAACTTCGGAGTGAGTGGTAATGCGCGGATGGAAAAGGAAGTTGTGCACATGTTGGGAGATATAAACCCAGATGTTTTTATATTAGACTGTGTGCCGAATTCTTCACCTGAGCAGGTGAGCGAAAGAACCGTGTATTTGGTTTCTTATCTGCGGGAGAAGCACCCCAATACGCCCATTATTATGATTCCATCGGTAATTCGGGAGTTAAGTTATTTTCATCAAAACTGGAACAACCGGAATCATTTACAAAATGCTAATTGGAAAACAGAATATAATAAACTTATCGCAAAAGGGGGTAAAGCTTTGTATTATCTCGATACTTCTAGTTTGTTAGGGGAGGATCATGAAGCAACGACGGACGGTACGCATCCTAGTGACCTGGGATTTATGCGTATGGTTGAACAAATTGAACCATTTGTACTTGATGTCATGAAAAAACATAATATACACTAGTTAAAAATGAAAGGCTAAGTATTTACTTAGCCTTTTATTTTGGGAGATGAATTTAAAATTCCTTTCTGCCAGGATATTCTTGAAGCGCTTTTTCTAAACAGACTAACGCTTTTCTTAAATCGTCTTGATTCAATACATAAGCTAGGCGGACCTCGTTTAGACCTAAACCTTGAGTGCTGTAGAATCCTGTAGCTGGAGCCATCATGACTGTCTCATTTTCGTAGCTGAATTTTTCTAACATCCATTGACAGAATTTATCTGCATTATCAATTGGTAATCTGGCTACAACATAAAATGCGCCTCCTGGATTAGGACAGAATACGCCATCGATTTTGTTTAATCCTTTGACCAAAGTGTCTCTACGGGCTGTATATTCTTTTGAAACGGCATCGAAATAAGAATCTGGTGTGTCGACAGCTGCTTCACCAGCTATTTGTCCCTCTAGTGATGGACTAAGGCGTGCTTGTGCAAATTTTAGCGCTGTTTGATAAAGTCCTTTGTTTTTCGTTATAAGACAGCCGATACGAGCTCCACAAGCGGAGTAACGCTTGGAGACGGTGTCTAAGACGATAACATTGTTTTCAAGCCCTTCTAGATGCATTGGCGAAATGAATTCGCGACCATCGTAGCAGAACTCTCTATAAGCTTCGTCTGAGAATAGGTATAGATCGTATTTAATACAGATTGCTTTTAATGCTTCAAGTTCTTCACGTGAATAAAGGTATCCGGTGGGATTATTGGGATTACAAATAGCGATTGCTTTGGTTTTCTCTGTAATCACTTTTTCAAAATCAGCAATAGAGGGTAATGCAAAACCATTTTCAATATGCGAGACAATCGGTTTTATAACAATATCCGAAGAACAGGCAAATCCATTGTAGTTTGCATAAAAGGGCTCGGGGATGATTATCTCCTCACCTGGATTAAGGCACGCTTGCATGGCTATGGTAATAGCTTCGGAGCCACCATTGGTGACTAAGATATCAGTAGGTTGAATGTTGTAGTCTAACTTGTTGTAATACTCTGCCAACTTGGCCCGATAAGATGCAGTTCCTTCAGAAGGGGTGTAAGCCCATACTTTAAAGTCTATATTCTTTAAAGCATTCAACATTATTTCTGGGGTTTGGATATCAGGCTGTCCAATATTTAGATGATATATCTTTTTTCCTTCCTTTTTTGCCTGATCAGCAAAAGGAGTTAGTTTTCGTATCGGAGAGGCTGGCATATCCATGCCTTTTTGTGATATCTTTGGCATATAACTAGAGTTTTAATGTTAAAATAGTGTACAAAGATAAGAAAAGACGGATTATAAAAAAGCCGTAACAGTTTTAAACTGTTACGGCTTTTTATATGCTTTTTTTTGTTTTACTCTACATTACCTTTTACAGTTAAGGTCTTTACTGGTGTCTTTGTATTTGATTTTACAGTAAATGATTTTGTAAACGGACCTTTAGTCGCTGCATTGTATGTCACTTTTATTTTTCCTGAGTCACCAGGTTTGATTGGCGCTTTTGAAAAATCTGCTACAGAACATCCGCAAGATGGAGCTACTTCTGAAACAATGATAGGGGCATCTCCCGTATTTGTAAATGCGAACTCAAAACTAGCCGGCTTGTTAAAAGGTATGGTCCCAAAATCGTGCGTTTCTTTTTCAAACTTGAATTCACCAACTGCTAATGCCATAGCTGTGAATGAAATGAAAGCGACTAATACTGTTGCAATACTTAATAACTTTTTCATATTCGTTTAATATCTAAATTTCTAAATTTTGTTCAATTGACGTGCCAAATGTAGTTGTTTATCTTAACATATTTTAACCAGTGGCTTAAACAACAATATTTTTACAATAAATCTTGTAGTTTGTTTGACTGTATCCTGTTGTTATGGTTTAAATAATTCCCTCTTTTAGTAAATCTTGTAGATGAATGATACCTGCATATTCACCACTTTTTGTGACCAATAATTGAGAGATATTGTTTTCTCTCATCTTATGTAGGGCGTTAGCGGCTAATTCACCTTCTTCGATCTCTTTTGGATTTATTGACATAATATCAATGGCCTTCAACTGGGAGATGTCATCGTGTTTCTCTAGCATTCTTCTGATGTCGCCATCCGTAATGATTCCTATTATTTTTTCATTGTCCTGTACGGCGGTTGCACCTAGTCTATGATTTGTGATGGTTATGATAAGTTGTTTTATAGAGTCGTCTGGATGAACACTTGGTCTTGCATTGGGGTTCGATACATCTCCCACTTTGAGGTATAGTTGTTTCCCAAGAGCCCCTCCAGGGTGATATTTAGCGAAATCCTTATCTGTAAACTGTCTAGCAGTTTGGAGGCATACCGCCAAGGCATCGCCCATGGCTAGTTGAGCTGTTGTACTAGTAGTAGGTGCTAGATTGTTAGGGCAGGCTTCTCGTTCTACTGTCGTATCTAATCTATAATCGGATTGTTCGGCAAGGAAGGAATTCATGTTTCCTACAATTGCGACCATTTTATTTTTCGTTTGTTTTAAGAAAGGGATCAAGACTTTTATCTCAGGGGTATTCCCACTTTTTGAAATGGCAATGATCAGGTCGTGTTCTTGGATGATGCCCAAGTCTCCGTGTATGGCATCGGCTGCATGCATAAAGATAGCTGGGGTGCCGGTAGAATTGAGTGTAGCTACTATTTTTTGTGCAATAATTGCACTTTTGCCGATTCCAGTTAGAATTACCCGACCTTGGAGGTTTAAGATAAGGTGTATTACTTCAACAAAATCATCATTGATTTTTGATGCTACATTTAGCAGTGCTTTAGCTTCTAGTTCGAGGACTTCTATAGCCTCTTTTTTTATTTCTGAATTGCTTTTCACGGAAAATATGCCTATTTTTATAATACAATTCACAAAAATAGGTTATTTAAATTTTAGATAGGTAAGCTACCTGTTTAATTTTGTAGCTGCGCAGATGGAAATAGAAAAATCTTTGTACGACAATCTCCAAGAATTCTTCGGGTTTGATGCATTTAAGGGCGACCAAGAGGCCATTATCACTAACATTTTAAACAAGAAAGATACCTTTGTCATAATGCCGACCGGTGGAGGTAAGTCTATCTGTTATCAATTGCCTGCATTGATGAGTGCCGGTACAGCGATAGTTATATCTCCGTTGATCGCTTTAATGAAGAATCAGGTGGATCAGCTCAGGGCTTTTGGAGGAACGGATAGTATAGCTCATTTTTTGAACTCTTCACTTACTAAGGGAGAGATCACTAAAGTTAAAGCCGATGTGTCCGCGGGGAAGACAAAGTTATTGTATGTCGCTCCGGAATCGTTGTCGAAAGAGGATAATGTACAGTTCTTGAAAAACATTAAAGTCTCCTTCGTGGCGGTGGATGAGGCACATTGTATTTCGGAATGGGGACATGACTTTCGACCTGAATATCGTAAGATCCGATTGATTATAAACGGTATCGGTGAAAATATTCCAATTATTGCGTTGACAGCGACTGCTACACCTAAGGTGCAGTCTGATATCCGAAAGAATTTACAGATGAATGATGCGACTTTGTTTAAGTCTTCTTTTAATCGTTCTAATTTGTTCTATGAGGTACGCAGCAAAAAGAATGTTGTCAAAGAAATTGTTAAGTTTATTAAAGTGAATACCGGTAAAACTGGTATCATATACTGTCTGAGCCGTAAGAAAGTAGAAGAAATAGCTGAAGTACTCAATATTAATGGTATCAAGGCACTTCCTTATCATGCCGGGTTGGACGCGAAGACCCGCGCCGATACACAGGATAAATTTCTGATGGAAGATGTGGAGGTGATTGTAGCAACGATTGCTTTCGGAATGGGGATTGACAAGCCTGATGTACGGTATGTAATTCACCATGATATCCCGAAGTCGATGGAGGGTTATTATCAAGAGACTGGTCGCGCTGGTCGTGATGGAGGAGAGGGAGTATGTATATCTTTCTATTCAAAGAAGGATGTTGAGAAATTGACCAAATTCATGAAAGATAAGCCTGTCTCAGAGCGTGAGATTGGTACTCAGATACTGAAGGAAGTTATCGATTATTCGGAGTCTTCTGTATGTAGACGTAAGCAGATTTTACACTATTTCGGTGAAAAATTTGATGAAACCGGATGTAATAATATGTGTGATAACTGCCGGGCTCAAAAGACGTACTTCGATGCAGAAGCGGATTTGATAAAGATGTTGAATTTTATCAAAGAGGAGGGTGATAAGTTTGATGACCATCATGTTATAAATGTATTCTTGGGACAGAATAACCAACCGATTTCTTCCTATAAGCACGATGAGCATGTTCTTTTTGGTGCAGGAAAAGAGCAAGGTGTGAATTATTGGAATTCGCTTATTAGACAAGCTGAGTTGGCTGATTTCATTAAGAAAGATATTGATCATTATGGTCTCTTAACTTTGACTGAGGACGGGAGACGCTATCTCAATAATCCATATGCGATAAAATTTATTTTGAATAGCCCGATGGAAGTTAGCGATGATGATGGGGTGGAGGAGCCAAAGCAAGCTTCAGGCGCTTTAGATACGGACTTGTTGGGGATGTTAAAAGATTTACGTAAAAAAATCGCCAAGCAAAAGTCACTTCCTCCGTTTGTTGTTTTTCAGGATCCTTCTTTAGAGGAAATGTGTGCGCACTATCCTATTACCATGGATGAAATGAAGCAGATTCATGGAGTCGGAGCTGGCAAAGCGCTTAAATTCGGTTCACCTTTCGTCGATTTGATTAAGAATTATGTAGAGGAAAAAGGTATTGATAGGCCTCAGGACTTGATCGTAAAGAGTACGGCTAATAAATCGGCACTCAAAGTGAGTATCATTCAGAATATCGATAGAAAGATCGGTCTGGAAGATATTGCATCTTCAAAAGGTATTAGCTATGAAGATTTATTAAAGGAGGTGGAATCGATTGTCTATTCAGGTACAAAATTGAATATAGGATATTTTGTAGATGAAATGATTGATCAGGATCGTCAAGATGAAGTATATGATTATTTTAAGATGGCAGAGGTAGATTCGATTAAAAATGCTTTATCTGAATTAGGAGAGCAGGATTATTCATACGAGGATATACAACTAATGCGAATCAAATTTATATCAGAATTAGGTAATTAAAATAGTAAGATGATAAATAAGTATTTCCCCGATATTAAGAACGGTGATTCTAAACAGTTTTTCTTAATGGCTGGCCCCTGTGCTATTGAGGGAGAAGAAATAGCAATCCGTATAGCAGAAAAGATAGTTCGAATAACAGATTCGCTAGGGATTCCCTTTATCTTTAAGGGATCTTATCGTAAAGCTAACCGATCGAGAATCGATTCTTTTACTGGAATTGGTGATGAGAAGGCATTGAAAATTTTAGAAAAAATAGGCAAAGAGTTTGGAGTTCCTACTGTAACGGATATTCACGAGAGTCATGAAGCAGCCATGGCGGCAGCGTATGTAGATGTTTTGCAGATTCCTGCATTTTTATGTAGACAGACGGAATTATTGGTTGCAGCAGCAGAAACAGGAAAGGTAGTCAACATTAAGAAAGGGCAATTTCTGTCTGCAGAATCTATGGGATTCGCCGTGGATAAGGTTAAAGATGCGGGGAATGAAAAGGTTGTTTTGACAGAACGAGGTAATTCATTTGGTTATCAAGATCTGGTAGTCGATTTTAGAGGTATACCTGCTATGCGTTCTTTTCAGGTTCCTACAGTGATGGATTGTACTCATTCCTTACAACAACCAAATCAGACAAGTGGGGTGACAGGAGGAAAACCCGCATTAATAGAGACAATTGCCAAAGCTGCAATTGCAGTTGGAGCCGATGGTCTTTTTATTGAGACGCACCCTGATCCAGCAAATGCTAAATCTGATGGGGCTAATATGCTACATCTAGATTTGCTGGAAGGATTGATGCAGAAGCTAACTCGAATACGTGAGGCTATTGGATAAGGAATTAGCAACTATATTAAATGCCCAATAATAAAGGCGTCTGTATATACAGACGCCTTTATTATTGGGACGCACGGTGTATTAAAAATATTTGTAATAAAACTATCGGTTTCTCCTAAAAAATACCTTTATTTACAGGGTAAATGACAATTATCACAATTAGACCTTATTGATGGAACAGCTTATCTCTACTATCTCTAGCTATGTATGGAGCGATTTTTTTATATATTCTTGCCTTTTAATTGGATTGTATTTTTCGTTTCGGACTGGTTTTTTACAGGTGCGTTACCTTAAAGATATGCTGAATCTTTTGTTTAAGAAGAAGAAATCGAATGAAGGTATATCGTCTTTTCAAGCCTTCGCCTTAGCGATCTCTGGGCGGGTAGGTACAGGTAATATCGTTGGGGTTGCAACCGCTATATATATGGGAGGGCCAGGTTCCGTTTTCTGGATGTGGGCAATAGCTTTCTTAGGTTCTGCTTCTGCTTTTGTGGAGGCAGCCTTGGCGCAGGTATATAAGCAGAAAGAAGGGGATGAGTTTAGAGGAGGTCCTGCTTACTATATTGAGAAGGGATTAGGTGTGAAGTGGTATGCGGTCTTGTTTGCTGTGATTACAATAGTGAGTACAGGATTCTTACTTCCAGGGGTTCAGAGTAATGCGATCAATAGTACAATAACTAATGCCTTTGATTATTCCAATAGTATGGTTTCTATAGCGGGGATGGACTTGACTATCAGTTGGGTGGGTATTATAGTTGTCCTTTTGTTGACCGTTATTATTATTGGTGGTGTGAAGCGGTTAGGACAGGCCTCGGAGTTTATTGTACCTTTTATGGCTGGTGCATATATTTTGATGGCATTGATTATTATAGGGATGAATTTTGGTCAAATACCCGAAATGTTCAAGCTTATTTTTAGTTCAGCTTTTAGTATGGATGCTACATTTGGCGGTGTCATAGGGATGGCTATTGCTTGGGGAGTAAAACGTGGTATTTATTCTAATGAAGCTGGACAAGGGACTGCTCCACATGCTGCTGCGGCGGCAGACGTGAGTCATCCTGCACAACAGGGGTTGGTACAAGCCTTTTCTGTATATGTAGATACCTTGTTTGTATGTACGGCGACGGCGTTGATGATTCTGTTTACGGGAATGTATAATGTGGCAGAATCATTTGATCAATCTGGGCATGCGGTATCTCTGCTGAAAGAGAATATACCGGGAGTTGCCGCAGATGGCTTTACTCAGGCTGCTGTTTCGCATCACTTTCCGGGATTTGGTAACCAGTTTGTGGCCGTTGCTTTATTTTTCTTTGCTTTTACGACTATCATGGCTTATTACTATTATGCAGAAACTAACGTAGCGTATATTATTAAGGGAAAGAATAAGAAAATTGTGATTTGGTTGTTACGTGTGATCTTTTTGTTTTCAACCTATTTTGGTACGATTAAAACTGCAAAATTAGCTTGGGATTTAGGAGATATCGGTGTAGGATTGATGGCCTGGGTCAACTTAATTGCCATTCTTTTGATGAGTAAGACTGCAATGAAAGTCTGGAAAGACTATGTTGCTAAAAGGAAACAAGGTATCGAAGATCCCGAATTTAATCCAAATGAACTGGGTATAAAAAACGCTGACTTTTGGGAAAGTCACAAAAAGGGATAATTTAATCCTTTTTCTGATTTGATAACTAAGACCCACCAATACAGGTTGTAGCGAATATCAGGACAAATGCTACAAAAAGTAGCAACAAGAAAGTGGTATAAGATAGCTTTCTCATAATGTTAAGTTTATTTGTAAAGTAAGATAATCATAGCAAACAGTGTGCCATGAGTTTCCTTAACTAATTAGATAGGTGAAATGTAATTTACGAATTGTAGTTTTGTAACCGATTTTACATTAAGAAAATGGTGGACAAAAATAAAAGGGATACTCGGGTATGGGCATTACTGCCTTTGATAGCATTTGTAGTTATTTATTTCTCGGTATCGCTGTACTTGAAAGATTTCTATGCAGTGCCTGTGCTTGTAGTGTTCGTATTATCGCTTTTTATAGCTTTTATCCAATATCCAAAGAAATCTTTTTCTGATAAACTCAAACACTTCTCTGTGGGATCCGGTGATGAGAATATCTTGATAATGATTTTAATCTTTTTATTGGCTGGTGCTTTCGGTAGTTTGTCCAATTCAATTGGTGCTATATCGTCTACAGTGAATTTTGCTTTAACCTATATTTCCCCAAGCTTTATCGTTTCGGGTATTTTCTTAATTTCCTGTTTTATATCTATCTCTTTGGGGACATCGGTAGGAACTATCGTAGCACTTGCACCTATAGCTGTAGGCTTTGAAACTCATATTCCGGGTATTATGCCATTGGCATTAGCCGCGGTAGTAGGTGGAGCAATGTTTGGTGATAATCTGTCCTTTATATCGGACACGACCATTGCCGCTACCCGAACCCAAGATGTTGGAATGCGTGAAAAGTTTAAGATGAATTTTGCTATAGTTTTTCCAGTAGCAATTCTAGTAGCGGTGATATATTATTTCCTAGGAGCACAATTTGAACAACGAATGACTGCTATGGTGATTCGGGATTATGAGCTGATTAAAATAGTACCGTACGTTGTCGTTTTCATCCTAGCGCTATCGGGACTCCATGTGATTTGGACTTTGGGAGTAGGGGTATTGGTTGCATTGTCTATCGGGATATGGACAAATGAGGTAACCTTCTTGACCAGTGTTACTAGTGTCAATGCTGGTTTTGCAAGTATGTTCGAGTTAAGTTTGTTGTGCTTGATTATAGGTGGCGTTGTTGGAGTAATACGCTTTAATGGGGGAATTGATTATTTATTAGATACAATCCTTCGAAGGGTTAAAACGGCAAAAAGTGCTGAGTTAGGGATTGCAACTTTGACAGCTCTAGTCAATCTAGCACTTGCGAATAATACCATTACAATTGTTATTGTAGGACCTCTTGCAAAGGAAATCGGAAATAAATTTGCTTTAGACTCTAGAAGGATAGCAAGTATATTAGATACCACATCGTGTTTTGTACAGGGAATTATTCCCTATGGGGCACAGATCCTAGCAGCGTTGGCTGCTGCGGCTGTTATATATGATGAGCCAGGGAAGTCTGGATTACCACCTTTTGAACTTATTCAATACTTGTACTATCCCTTTTTGACAGGACTTGCTACGTTATTGTTTATACTTTTTTCGAAAAGAAAAAGTATAGGTTAAGGGCATATACAAAAAAAGGGAGTTTCTAAAACTCCCTTTTTTTGTATAATTAATATTTTTTAGTGTTTAAAGTGTCTAACACCTGTTGTTACCATTGCGATACCTTTTTCATTGGCCATATCAATGGAAAGCTGATCTTTGATTGATCCTCCAGGTTGTAAGACCGCTGCAATACCAGCTTCTGAAGCGATTTCTACACAGTCAGGGAATGGGAAGAATGCATCGGAAGCCATAGAGGAACCTTTAAGATCGAAACCAAAAGCATTAGCTTTCTCAATTGCCTGTTTTAAGGCATCCACGCGAGAGGTCTGGCCTACGCCTGAAGAAATTAATGTGCCATTTTTAGCAAATACAATCGTATTTGACTTGGTGTGTTTTACAATTTTATTGGCAAAGAAAAGATCTTCTTGTTGCTCTGCTGTAGGTGCTATAGTTGTTACTGCAGTCATTTGAGATGGACCTTCGACAGTATTGTCTTTGTCTTGTAGAATGACGCCATTTAGCAATGTTTTAAACTGCTGTGTAGGCAATTTAACCTCCTTACGTCGTAAAATGATTCTGTTTTTCTTTTCTGTAAGAATATTGATTGCTTCTTCTGTATAGCTTGGTGCAATCAGGACTTCAAAGAATAAATTGTTGATTTCTTTCGCTGTTTCACCATCTACCGTTCCGTTGGTGATCAATACTCCTCCGAATGCTGATACAGGGTCACAAGCTAAAGCATCGATCCAAGCTTGTTTTACAGTTGGGCGAGAGGCTACACCACATGCATTGGTATGTTTTAAGATCGCGAATGTAGGTTCTTGAAATTCATCAACGATAGCAACAGCAGCGTCTACGTCTACCAGGTTGTTATAAGATAGCTCTTTTCCATTTAATTTGTCAAACATAGCATCAAGGTCTCCAAAGAAAACTCCTTTTTGATGTGGATTCTCTCCGTAACGTAATACCTGTGCCTGTTGTTCAGATTGCTTGAATACTTCTAACGGTTCAGTCTGGTTGAAATAATTGAATATCGCTGTGTCGTAATGTGATGATGTATTGAAAGCGCGTTTTGCGAATGACTTACGTTGCTCTAACGTAGTGGTTCCTTCCTGTTGAGCTAATAATTCTTCTAACTCTTTGTAGTCATTTTTAGATGAAATAATAACGACATCGTTGAAGTTTTTCGCTGCTGCACGTATTAAAGAAATTCCACCGATATCTATTTTTTCGATAATGTCCTCATCGGAAGCACCGGAGGCTACTGTTTCTTCAAATGGATATAGATCAACAATGACTAAATCGATCTCTGGGATCTCAAATTGCTCTAATTGTTTTTTGTCATCGTCTAATGGGCGACGTGATAAAATACCACCAAATATCTTTGGATGTAAAGTCTTAACCCGACCTCCTAGAATAGAAGGATAGCTTGTTAAATCTTCAACACGTTCTACTCCAATTCCTAAGTCACGGATAAAAGCTTCCGTACCGCCTGTAGAGTAGAAAGTAACACCGTATTTGTTTAAAAGTTGGATAAGGGGTGCAAGGTTGTCTTTGTAGTAGACCGAAACCAATGCGTTTTTAATCTTAACAGGATGATTCATTATTTTTTTTCTGAAAGTGTCAGCTTTCAACTGCCTTTAGTTTGTTGATTTTAAAAAGACAATGGAAAGATTTAATTTGAAGTGGCAAATGTACAAAATTAAGTATTTATTCCCTATTGCTATTGGTTAATTAAATAGGAAAAGTGTCAGCTAATAAAACAATGCTAAGTTAAGGGGAATAAAAATTGTAAAGAGCCTCTATTTATTGATTAGAAGCTCCTTGCGAAGAGGCAGATTAAATCTAGTTGTATTTTTTGATTAGGCCTTCGATTACTTTAGGATAGTGTAGGTGTTCTAGTTGTTGGCCATTGAATTTTAATATTTCCAATGTGTCACCTTTTTCAACACGGAAGCGACCCTGATATATAATTTCTCCCTCATCAAAGTTTTCGTTTACAAAATGGATAGTAATTCCATGTTCATCATCTCCGGCTGCCAATACTGCTTTATGTACGCGATCACCATACATTCCTTTGCCGCCATGTTTTGGTAAGAGGCTGGGGTGTATATTGATGATTTTGTTTGGAAATGCACTTAATAAGTTAGAGGGCACAAGCCAAAGAAAACCAGCTAGAACGACTAAATCAATTTCCAATCTTTTTAGTAATGAGACGACTTCATCGGTTTGATAAAAGTCATTTCGGTCGAATACGTGTGAAGGGATTTCAAAATTGTCAGCACGTTGTAGTACGTAAGCTTCGGGATTGTTGCTTAATACTAAAGCCACTTCCGCATCATCAGAATATTTAAAGTGCTCCATAATCTTTTGTGCATTGGAACCTGAACCTGAAGCAAAAATTGCTATTCTTTTTTTCATGAAATGAATTATTCTTTAAAGTACTAAAGCAGTTATTGTGTAATACCTCAAACTTAACTAAAAATCTTGGTATTCTAGAGCGTTCATTGAAAAAATAAACCTTTTAAAGGATTTTATCATCCTTAGTTTGGCTATTTATCAGCAATGACTTTGCTTATTATCTGAGTGCTTATCTCGTCAACTGAAATTGCTGAATTGGAGAGGACAATGATAGCTGACTTACTATCGGGTACTAATGCTAGAAAAGCCGAACTTCCTCCCGTTGCTCCATTGTGCCAATATTGTACTACGTCTTCTAGCATATTCATATGCCAAGCTAAGCCGATATCAGTAGAAGGCGGGAGGTAGTATGTAAATTGCTTCGTAAGTGCCATGGCATGTTCTAATCTGTTTTCAGGCATTTTGAACTGCGCCTGTACAAACTTCATCATATCGGTTATGGTAGATTTTAGACCACCAGCTCCAGCAAAAGCTTGCCATTGCCATAATGGAACCTCTGTACCTGTTAGGCTATATACCTTGGGAATGCTCTGTGTTTTATAATTTATTTTTTCTACCGTATTTAATAATCCTAAAGGACTTGTGATGACTTCAGTTATACACTGGCTATACGTTTTTTTTGATATGGAAGATATTAGCTCACCAAGTAATGCAAAGCCGGTGTTACTATATTCAAAATTATTTCCAGGGACGTCCTTGAGTTCGATGTTTTTTAAATATGAGAATAGCTCTTTACGACCATATTGAGCATAGGGGGCGGTTGCCACAAACTTTGGAACCTTATCCAGATTGCTTGGTATTCGAGGAAGACCGGATGTGTGATTTGCTAAATCTTTAAAAGTTATTTTTTGTAGGTATTGATTTTGCGCGAGAGAATCAGGTAGATATTTACTAATGCTGTCATCCAATGTTATTACTTTTCGCTCGACTAGATCTGCCAGAAGTGTCGCAGTAAATACTTTGGTGATGGAACCTAGTTCGAATAAGGTATTTTCCTTCGGAAGGGAAAGGGTATCTCCTTTTATGGTTTCACCATAGTAGAAGGTATTTGTTTTGCCCTTGTGAATTAGGCCAATAGCTAATGCTTGTGCGTTTTTTTGTTGTATGTATGTTAAGGCCAATGAGTCAATGTATTCATCAAGGGCGTTGTTCTTTTGGACCACAGATTTGACGTTTTCCTTTTTCTCTGTGGCAATCTCTTGGTCTTTAATCTCCAAAAAATCAAAATGGAATGTACTGTCTGTCTTTAAGAAGATCGAGCCTTTCTTGTTGCCCACTGTAATGTTATAACCCGCAATTCCATTGCTGTAAGATGCTGGTGAGGCGTCTTTTATCTGTCCAAAATTGTAAAAATACTGCAATGCCATTTCCAACTTTTGAAGTGGGATATTCTGTTGAAAAAGTGGCGAAGCCATAGCGTAAATGGAGTCCGTTTGTTGTGTGTTGAAAAAAAACTCTATTCTATTGTAGACTTGCCTATTGTTTTTTTCTGCAATAGATTGGGAATAGGTATTGAAACTATAAAATAACAGTACCAGCGAGTATAGGGCATATCTAATCATCTCACAAACTTACAAAATCGGTGAGTTATAATCCAATTGTTTGTTTCAGTCTAGCATACCCCGATTTACTGATATTTACCTTGTCGCCATTTAGAAGAATGCCTCTGTAACTTTCTTTCTCCATAGGTTCAATTTTGGCCAATTGATCTACCTTGATGATAAATGATCGATGCACGCGAACAAATTGTTTTGGATCTAATTGTTTTTCAAAAGAAGACATCGTTTTGTTTTTCAAAAACATTCCCTCTTTTGTATGGATTTTTACATAATCATCATAAGCCTCCAAGTAAATTACTTGTTGTACAGGAATCAATTTAATTTGAGTTCCATTTTTTACGACTATACGCTCTAGTACTTCCTCTTCGACTTCTTCTTGAAGATTCTTGATCGCTTTGTTTGATTGCGAGGTACCATAGGCATTTCTGAATTTTTGAATAGCAAGTTTGAACCTATCCTCAGGTATGGGTTTTAAAAGGTAATCCACAGCAGATTTTTCAAATGCTTTTATAGCAAATTCTTCGAATGCCGTCGTAAATACGATATGTGGTAGTTCGTCAAGTATTTCTAGCATTTCAAAGCCGGTAAGTTTAGGCATTTGAATATCTAAGAAGACGAGATCTGGGCGATATTGCTGAATGGCTTTGGCTCCTTCGAAACCGTCACCACATTCTGCGACTACTTCTATGTCTTCTTCGTTCGCTAGATATCCTTGGACAATCATGCGTGCTAGTGGTTCGTCATCGATAATAATTGCTTTAATCATGTTGAGGTATTTTGATGGTTGCTGTAAATTGGTTTTCTTTTTTTCTTACACTTAATAAATCTGTCCGGCCATAGATCAAAAATAGCCTTCGTTGTATGCTGGTTAGGCCAAAGCCTGTTCCATTTGCGTTGTAAAACTGGTCAGAGTCGAAGGGGTTTGCAATTTCAATTGTCAACATATGCAACTCTAAGGTTATATTGGTTTCTATAAGTACATCCCCAGTCACATTATATAAACCATGTTTTATAGCATTTTCCATTAATGGCTGTACAATCATACTAGGGACTTTAGCGGATAGGACGTCTTCAGAATAATTAAAGGTTGTATTTAACCGGTGACCAAATCGTACTTTTTCAATTTCCAGATAGAGTTCTAAATGTTTGATTTCATCGGATAATTGAATAAGCTGTTTATCGTCTTTTCGTAAAGTTCCTCTTAAAAAATCAGACAATTGGAACGTCATTTTTTTTGCCAGATCAGGTTTTACAGTGATCAATGCAATAATTGAGTTCAAGCTGTTGAACAGGAAATGGGGTTGTAGTTGCTGTCTTAGGTTGTAAAGTTCTGCGTCACGTACCAGCTTTTCTGACTCTTCCTTTCGTTTTTTGTTCTCCGTATATTCTTCCTGTATATTCCAAAAGATGTTAATGATCATTACACATATTAAGAGCAGAAAATTTATGATAAACCGATAGGGAAGACGCTGATAAAAGTGATTGATTGAGGGAGTGTCAAAAAATCGGAGCAATGCAAATAATGAAATACCTAAGCTTAATGCTGTTAAGGTAATACAGATTACCGTGATTTTTAGGTATTTGTTCTTTTGAGGCATATAGAACTGCATGGAGCTAAATATCAGATAACAACATGCAGTAATGGACAGCGCACCTATTGCTGGTTCGATTGGGTTTACCTTAAGCGGATGTACCTCCCACCAGAGTAGAAAATAAGAAACCAAAAAGTAAAGAACGAAGATGGTCAAGGTGCTGACGTGAATCAACGTTTTTTTTGATTTTAGTTTAAATAGGGATGATGCCATTGCTATCTTTAGCTATTTTTGATGGTTAAACTTCCAAAAATCGACGTCCCAGTGATGAAGAGTTTTTTGTTTTCATCAAATATATGGTTGATGATGACACGTCGGTCATCACTTTCGCTGAGTATAGATGATACAGAAGGGGATACCATCCAGTGTGGAGGAACGATTATCTTTGTACTACCAAACAATTGAAATACATCTATCACAATTGGTTGGTTGAGGTCAGCCTGTAGTAGGTTAATCTCTGTACTGCCAAAGATATTGGTCATGGTACCTCCTAGAAAGTTTTTGGACAGTACTATTTTTTTTGCACTTCCAAATATGGAATCAATCTTTAAATAGTTTTCTGCGTAATAGAAACTGTTACCTTTGGAACCATCGAACCTATTCTCTGAACTTTGATAGTCAAAATTTTGGGATTCACGAGCTGAAGATTGCTTTTGAGCTTCCTGTTCAGGTATATCAATGACTCTTTTATCCCAGTCAAACTCGTCAACATCTTCTGAAGGATTACTTTTTGGACCCGGTACTGGGATTTCTGGGGCTTTGCGGTTTCTGTTGACTATGTATATTCCAAGTATAATAGCTACAGCCGGGATAAGGATTTTTCCAGGATTAAAATCCATCATTTCTTTTAGAAGAAACACCGATCCTATAGTTATTAGAATCAGTGAGGATTTTTTTTGAAACTTAGAATTAACCCCTATAACAACTCCTATAATGATTAATATCATCTGCCATCCAAATATCCATCTTGGAAATAGGTGGCCAAAATCTAAGTTTTTTAATAATAGGAAAAATCCAAATAATATAATCACTGTTCCTACCATAGTAGAACTTTTGTTGTTATTTGGTGGAAGTACGGGCTTCTGTTGCATCTTCTCTCTTGTGTCCATTTTGAATTTTATTTATCCTACCCCAAAAGTAATCACTACACTTAGCTCAACTGTAGTGTTATTAGGTATATGATTTGCTCCATTCGGTAAACGGCTATATTTACTCGGTGAAAATAACATACTTCTTACTGGAATTGAAATATTGTGTGAAAAATAAATATTTTTTCAATAAAATTTGGATGTTTAAAATTAATTATTATATATTTATGGAATTAAAAAATAGGATTTAAACTTAAATACTTAACTAGACTAATGGGAGATTTTGAAAACAAAGAGCGTGAAGAGGTATTTTCAAAAAAGGTGAGAGCAGGAAAACGTACTTATTTTTTTGATGTAAAGGCTACGCGATCAAATGATTATTATGTGACTATCACTGAGAGCAAAAAGCGTTTTGAAGATGGTCAGTTTATCAAACACAAAATATTCTTATATAAAGAAGATTTTGAGAAATTTGCAGAGGGACTTACAGATGTGGTAGATTACATCAAATCAAATCAAGAAGTTGTTGAGAAGAGATATGAGCCTAGTCAGGATGAATCTGCATATGAAAGTAATGAAGAGTTGGTTGAAAGAGGTAACTATTCGTTCTAACTAACTGCTTTATAGGTTAATAATGAGCCACTTTTATCGAAGTGGCTTTTTCTGTAATAAGTTGGCTGTTCTCTGGATAGTTCTGTGTTGCTGCTGTTTCTCTTTAGGTGAGAGAGCAGCTAGATAAAGTGATGTTTTGTTTCATCCACCAGAATGGTCTTTTTAAAATTAATGTGCGTTATGGGGAACTCATTTTCCCTTTAAAATTTGTACGTATTACAAATACTATAATATTATGAATAAACTAATTAGCGGATTTCTTGTGGCCTCACTTTTTGTAGTTAACTATTCTGTCAATGGGCAGGACAAAAAGCTGAGTTTTGATGAATCTTGGGGAAGGGGCTATACGGTTACCAAAGCTATACCTGGATATGCGGGGTGGGCAGATAAGGATCATTACCTAGAGACAGATGCGTCTGATAGAAAAACGTACAAAGTACATGTCAAATCTGGTAAACGAGAACCCTACATTCCTGTACCTACCAATGATGTTATGGTCTTTGTGAAAGATAAAGACATTTACATTAAATATGGACAAGAAGCGCAAAAGAAGGTAACTAATTCGCCAAATGAAGAAGAGCAAAATCCGACTTTGTCTCCCGATAAGAAGTATATTGCATTCACACGGAATAGTAATTTATTCAGCGTGAACATAGCTACTGGAAAAGAAATCCAGTATACCAATGACGGAACAGATGTAATCTACAATGGTTGGTCCTCTTGGGTATATTACGAAGAAATATTAGGCCGACCTACAAATTACAAAGCATTTTGGTGGTCTCCAGATAGTAAACAGATCGCTTTTATGCGATTCGATGATACGAAAGTACCGATGTTTCCTATTTATGTGTCCAAAGGGCAAAATGGTTATTTAGAAGAGACAAGATATCCAAAAGCAGGTCAGGACAATCCTGAAGTAAAAGTAGGGTTCGTTAAGGTAGAAGGAGCTCCTGTTGTCTGGGCTGCATTTAATGAAAAGGATGATCAGTATTTTGGACAGCCGTATTGGAGTTTTGATAGTCAGTCCATCATGGTTCAATGGATGAATCGAGATCAGAATAATTTGAAATTTTATGCCGTAGATCCAGGAACAGGGAATAAGCGCGAAATTTATAATGAAGTGCAATCTACTTGGATCAATCTAGATCATGATGAGCGAATTACTTATCTTGGAGATAATAAGCACTACATCTTAAAATCAGACAAGACTGGGTGGGCACATTATTATTTGTATACCCTAGATGGAAAATTACTGAACCCCATCACACAAGGGGATTGGCAAGTGAATTCGTTGGCTCACATTGATGAAAAGAACCAGATTGTATATTTTACAGCCCGCAAAGAAAACTCTGCGACTATGGACCTGTATCGAGTAGACTATTCGGGCAGGAATCTCAAACGGCTTACCTTTGGAGATTTTACCCATAATACGATAATGTCTCCTGATGGAAAATACTTTATTACAAATTATTCGAATGTTAATACGCCAAACAAAGTCGCTTTGATGGATAATCAAGGAAAGAAGATAAAGGACTTAGCAGACTCTAGATCGGAAGACTTTAATAACTATAAAATTGGGAAAACGGAGTATTTTACAATAAAATCGGATGATGGAAAGTTTGATCTTCCAATAATTGTGACATACCCTGTTGATTTTGATGAACACAAAGAATATCCAGTTGTTATGAGTATCTATGGTGGACCGGATGCTGGAACTGTCAAAAATACATGGAAAGGCACTTCAAATCAATATTGGGCTAATGCTGGTATTATTCAAATAGCATGTGATCATAGGGCCTCTGGACATTTTGGGAAGCAGGGGGTAGCACTTATGCACCGAAGTCTGGGACAATGGGAGCTAGTTGATTATATCACTGTGGCAAAATGGTTAAAGGCCAAAACTTGGGTCGCAAAGAATAAGTTGTTGATTACTGGACATAGCTACGGTGGTTATATGACATGCCTAGCATTGACCAAAGGAGCGGACTATTTTGATTACGGTATCTCTGGTGCACCGGTAACGAGTTGGGAGCTGTATGATACGCATTATACTGAAAGATGGATGGATACTCCACAGGATAATCCGGAGGGGTATAAGAATGGCTCGATTTTGTCTTATGTTGATAAATATAAAGGTGGATTGAGGGTTATGCATGGGGATTTGGATGATAACGTGCATCTACAAAATACAATGCAGTTAATTGATGCCCTGACAGACCGTAGTGTGCCATTCGAATTTATGATTTATCCAGGTAGTAGACACGGCTGGAATAGATCGAAGGTTGCGTATGATTTCAGAGAAAGGGCTCGTTTTTATTATCAATATCTATTGGAGCAACCTTTACCAAAGGAGTTTAACTGATTTGTATAGGGAAACTGGTGATAGCAATTTTGTTCTATCACCAGTTTTTGTATTGTCACTGTTAAAAAAGAGTAAATGTTCTGGGAAATCAGACGTATTCGTTCACCGATTTCTGCAATATTTGTCTTAAATAAAGATTTATTTTCAATTGATGTAATCCAAAAAATATATCATCTTTGCAGTATTATCTGTTTGTATGTTAGAATTTTTAAAGGAAAGCACGTTTAAAGCAAATGATGTGTTTTTCAGGGCCTTAAATATTTTGAAGAAACACTATATCTCTGTGGCCGGATTGTGTTTTCTCCTTTTTGTGACCAATAATTTGTCTGCTTTCTTGGCTATGTACCTCAGTGATATTACAGGTAGTGCTATAAAGGTATTGCTACTTATTGTCTTTGTAGTGCTTTTCTTTGGATTACAATTGGTGCTTATTAAGAGGGCAATATTATTGGCTAGTAATGTGGAGCATGCTGCACTGAAAACTTACATTCCTTCACCGAAGCAATTTTTGAACTTCCTATTCGGATTGGTCATTTATTCTTTTTTGACAGGTGTTGTATATCTAGGATGTTCGATTATATGTATGCCCTTGTTATATATGGGAGTCCAAATGGAAACGATTCTGTCTGAGATAAACCCAGCATTGACGGGTATATTTATGATGTTGATTTTGATTCGAATTTCTTTTTTTCCTTTCTTTATATTAGAGAAAAACCATAATATATTTAGAGCTGGGCGCTTGAGTGTAGCTTTTACCAAAGGAAACGTTGTGAATTTGTTCATGCTTATGTTGGTGCTAGCTTCTGCTTACATTTTACAGTTGACATTTGAGTATTTTGATTATCCGCTTATGGCTAAAGTGTTAAGTGTGCTTAATACTTTTATAATTATTCCATCAGTGAGTTTGGTGATGGCTATTGCTTATGTTGATATGATGAAGGAATATAAGGGGAGTGATGACCCAGAATTGTTTAAAAATATAATTTAAGAAAGCGATAAGTTGGAGAAGAAGAGTATTGCTATATTAGGATCGACGGGGAGTATTGGGACACAAGCCCTTGATGTTGTTCGTTCCTTTCCTGATAGATTTGAAGCTTCTGTGTTGACGGCAGCTAATAGTGTTGATATCCTGATTGAGCAGGCTTTAGAATTTAAACCTAAGCTTGTTGTTATTATAAATGAGCTACATTTTAATACTGTGAAATCGGCGCTAGCCACTGTCGATTGCCAGATCATAGTAGGAGAAGAAGGTCTTATCGATGCAGCTGAATTTGCTGAGGTAGATATCGTTTTGAATGCGATAGTGGGATCTGCAGGGCTTAAACCAACGGTAGCTGCTATAAAGTCGGGCAAAGATATTGCATTGGCGAATAAAGAGACTCTGGTAATGGCAGGTGAGTTGGTAATGGGGCTTGCACGTAAACATAACGTCAAGATACTTCCGGTGGATTCTGAACATTCTGCTATATTCCAATGTCTTGTCGGCGAAGAAAATCCTATTGAAAAAATATACCTTACTGCATCAGGGGGACCTTTTAGGGGGAAAACGACCAATGATCTTATTAACGTAACCCGCGAACAAGCTCTGAAGCATCCCAATTGGGCAATGGGCGCAAAAATCACAATAGACTCGGCTTCATTGATGAATAAAGGGTTGGAAGTTATTGAAGCTAAATGGTTGTTTGATCTTGATGTTTCAAAGATTGACGTTGTTGTACACCCACAGTCAATAATACATTCTATCGTACAGTTTGAAGACGGCTCTATGAAGGCGCAGATGGGAGCTCCAGATATGAGGGTGCCTATTCAGTATGCGCTGACCTATCCCTCTCGTTTGAAGAATGAATTCAAGCGCTTTAATTTTTTGGAATACCCAGAGCTAACCTTTGAACGTCCTGATATGGATACATTTAGAAATCTCGCACTCGCTTATGAAGCTTTGGAAGCGGGAGGAAATAGATGTTGTATTCTTAATGCGGCTAATGAGATTGTTGTTGACGCCTTTTTAAAGGATCAGGTATCATTTTTAGGAATGTCTGATGTTCTGGAGGAGACATTATGTCAGCTAAGTAATAGTGAAAGCCTAAGTTTGGACGATTATATCGCTTTTGATAAGGAAAGTCGACTTATGGCACGAGATTTAATCAATAAGTTGAGAAACTAATATTTTATAGATGGGAACATTGGTAATGATTGGGCAGGTCATTTTGGCACTGTCAATTTTAATTATATTACACGAACTGGGGCACTTTTTGGCTGCCCGGATGTTTGGAATTAAAGTAGAGAAGTTTTATTTATTTTTTGACGCTTGGGGAGTAAAGCTTTTTAAATTCAATTATAAGGGCTGTGAGTATGGTATTGGATGGTTACCTCTAGGGGGCTATGTTAAGATCGCGGGAATGATTGATGAGTCGATGGACACGGAGCAGATGAAAGAGGAAGCAAAGCCTTGGGAATTTCGCTCGAAACCGGCCTGGCAGCGTCTTATCGTAATGTTGGGAGGTATCATCGTTAATGTTATTGTCGGTATTATTGCCTTTTGGATGATTACTTTTAAGTATGGAGAGGCTGATTTTGATAATACGAAATTGTACGGAATAAAACCTGGTATTATCGGCGAAAAAGTAGGTCTGCAAGAAGGAGATAAGATCGTAGGAGTAAATGGCAATAAGGCCAATTTATTCTACAAGGATTTGATGACTTCGGATGTATTGATGGGAGATGCTACACTACAGATCGAAAGAGCTGGAAATGCAATGGATATCGTATTGCCAGTGACAATGTTGAATGAGATAGCGGAACATAAACGTAATGAGTTTGTCACTCCATTATTTAAAATGTTGCCTGTTGATACCGTTTCAGAAGATTCTCGAGCTTCGAAAATGGGATTATTAAAAGGAGATAGCATTGTCGCTATAAATGGAGTTAAGGTGGTAAGGTTGGATGTGTTTCAAGACGAAGTAGCTAAGAATAAAGGCCAGGAGATTAAATTAGATATTATCCGTGGAACAGACTCATTACAGCTGATAGCTGCAGCCGATACCACGACTAAATTAGGATTTGGTAATTGGCCGATGATGACTCGAGAATATACGTTTACGGAATCTTTTCCTATTGGCGTAAACAAAGCTTTTTCCGTAATCACAGACAATATTAAAGGATTTGGCAAGATATTCAAAGGCGAGGTTCGTGCAGATAAGGCTCTCTCTGGTCCAGTAGGTATAGCCAAGATGTTTGGTAAAGAGGTGGATTGGATGCGCTTTTGGACGCTCGTAGGTACGTTGTCTATGGCTCTTGCTTTCATGAATTTATTACCTATCCCGGCGTTGGATGGCGGACATGTGATTTTCTTACTTGTAGAAATGGTACAGGGAAAACCTTTAAGTGACAAGTTCTTGGAAACAGCACAGATGATTGGTTTCTTTATACTGATTGCTCTAATGCTCTTCACATTCGGAAACGATATCTTGAAATGGTAAGTTAGCCTAAATATAACAATAGAAAAGCCTGTATTGATCAATACAGGCTTTTCTATTTAAATAGATCGGATATGAGTTCTGAAATTGCAAATAGTAGTTTGTTAGGGTTATTAGAGAGGTAGGTCATCACAATTTGAGTTTTGATATCGGAGGAATCACTGATGTCTAAAAAACATATATTGGACGCTATACTAGATTGTTGGACTGTTTTGGGTACGATAGCTATCCCTACATCGTGAGCAACTAACTCTAATATTGATTGTATGGTATTGCATTCGTGCATAACAATTGGAGTAAAGTTAAGCCTACTGCAGATTTCTATAAACTTTTGATGATATACCGGCGCATAATCACTGTTATAGGATATAAACGAAGATCTACTAAGATTTAAATTTCTTAAATCACCATTCATTATTTGCCCCCTTGAACTGGACAAGGCTAAGACAAAACCATCTTCATATAGGGATTTTTGGGTAAACATTGGACGTGTAATGGGAGCTCTGACAATACCGATATCAAGTTTACCCTGCTCTAGGGCTGTGAGTTGTTTTTGGGAAGACGTCTCAAAAAGGTGAACTTGTAATAAAGGATAGCTGTTTTTTATCTGTTTTAGAAGTTCTGATAGTTTTTCTTTAGAAATCGAGCTGATGTATCCTAAATTAAATATCCCGCTTTCCGCAAGATGAATCTGTTGGCACTGTTGTTTAGCCTTCTCTAAACCATTTAATAGGTACTCACATTCCCTAAGGTAATGTTTCCCCGCCTCGGTCAAAGCTACCCTTTTGTTATCTCTTGTCAGGAGCTTAACTGAAAGCTCTTCCTCTAGCTCCTTGATCTGTCGACTCAAAGGAGGTTGAGAGATGAATAGTCGTTTTGCTGCTTTGCCGAAGTGTAATTCTTCTGCTAATACTTTAAAATAGCGAAGATGTCTTATTTCCATGATACTTATTAGGTATTTATAAATAACAAAAATAGTATTTTTAAGGTATTATATACTTCGGTAGCTTTGAATAATATGAAGGAAAAATCTACATTGAAAGAAATTGAAGAACGTTTTGACAACGATGTTGAACGTTTTTCTAAACTAGAAACGGGACAACAGACGACGTTGGACGCTACATTTAATATGCAACTGTTTGCACAGGGAATAGCGAGAGTTTATCCTAACTTAAGAGAGGTATTAGACATAGGCTGTGGTGCAGGAAACTATGATATTCAGTTATTGACTCATATACATCCGTTGGATATTACCTTAGTTGATTTGAGTAAACCAATGCTGAAGAAAGCAAAAGAACGCATCGATTCGGTCAATGTAGGGGGAAAGGTGACGTGTTTACAAGGAGATTTCAGGACAGTTCGTTTAGAACCACAAAGTTTTGATGTTATTATTGCGACGGCAGTGTTACATCATCTCCGTGATGATGAGGATTGGAAGAATGCCTTTGTCCGGTTTTATGATTTACTAAAAGAAGGAGGAAGTATATGGATTTTTGATTTGGTAGAACAGGCTGATCCAGTATTACAAGACTTAATTTATCATGAAAAATATGGATCGTATCTAGAATCATTAAAAGATGAGGCTTATCGAGATCACGTGTTTAAGTATATAGAAAAGGAGGATAGTCCAAGGTCGCTTATGTATCAGTTAGATTTACTTAAGGAGGTTGGTTTTACAAAAATTGATGTTTTGCATAAGAATTTGTGTTTTGCAAGTTTTGTGGCGTTCAAGTAAGCGATTAATCGTAGAGTGTTATTTTTTGTTAAGTTATTCGGTCTCATTATGCTTCGTGTATAAAAATGATTTAAATTGCTTTGAAAATACTTATTTGATAACTAATTAGACATTATGAGAAAATTATTAGCACTGCTTTTTATCATCCCATTTTTGGCGATGGGGCAGGAAAAAGGGATTCACTTTGAGCACAATAGCAATTGGGAAAAAATTAAATCGAAGGCCAAAGCCGAGAATAAGCACATCTTTGTGGATTGTTTTACAACCTGGTGTGGGCCTTGCCGATGGATGTCTGAAAATGTATTTCCTCAAGAGGGTGTCGGTACATTTTTTAACGCCAACTTTGTAAATTTAAAGCTTCAGATGGACCAAACAAAACAAGATTCCGAAGATGTAAAATCCTGGTATGAGGAAGCGAAACGCTTTGGGAAGGACTATGAGGTACGGGCTTATCCGACATTCTTAATTTTTTCGCCTGAGGGTGAACTCGTACACCGTATGGTCGGAGGTGGGGAAGCTGATGCTTTTATTGCTAGAGCAAAGGAAGGATTGAATCCGGAAACACAGTATGTTACTTTGATTAAGAAGTTTGAGGCTAATCCGAAGGATGCTCAAGTCGCTAAGAGTCTAGCGAAAGCAGCTGAGTCAGCTTATGATGAAGCAACTGCTAGTAAGGCTATTGACGCGTTTGTGGATAATGTGGGGGTGTCTGGAGTTTTGACTGCAGAAAATATTGATTTATTGGTGCAAGGGGCCACATCCAGCAAGAGTGTATCTTACGGTATAATTCGGGATAATATGAAGAAAGTGGATCAGCTGTTAGCCCAAAGCAATAAGGCGAAAAGCAGTAATGATGTTTTGGCTGGAGTATTGTCTAGAGAGTTGATTCAGCCTAAAATGGGTAGAGGAGCATCTGGGGCTATAGATTTTGTCGCACTCCAGAAGGAAATAGAACAGGCACATCCTTATATCGATATGAGAGGTCCTATAGCAATGTCCAAAGCCCAATATTTTGCCAGAGAGAAAAATTGGACAGCTTTTAAGGATGCTGTTAACGATTATTTGACGGTAAATCCAAAAGCTGTTTCGGCCGATATGTTGAATTCATTTGCATGGACTATTTTTGAAAACTGTGAAGACGCTGCTTGCATCAAGTCTGCTTTGAATTGGAGTAAAAAATCTTTAGAAGGTGGAGAGCAGGCTATGTTTATAGATACCTATGCGAACCTTTTATACAAATCGGGCGATAAAGCAAATGCTATTAAATGGCAAGAAAAAGCTTTAAGTTTAGCCGCAGCAGGTGAAAAGGAAAATTACCAAGGGACTCTAGAAAAGATGAAGGCTGGTCAGCCTACATGGAACTAAGTATAGGTAATAATAAAAAAGCCTCAGTACAACTGAGGCTTTTTTATTATTCATGGACCACGCCCATTTTGCTAAACTTGTCAATTCTTTCAGTGACAAGTGTATCTGGATTTTTAGCTTTTAGAACCGCTAGATCACTTAAAATCTGTTCTTTTAGATTGTTCGCTGCTTCTTCTGGATTTTGGTGAGCTCCACCTAATGGTTCAGGGATGATACCATCAATCAGTCCATTGGCGAGCATATCGTTACCCGTTAGTTTTAAAGCTTCAGCTGCACGTTCTTTATGATCCCAACTTCTCCAAAGGATAGAAGAACAAGATTCTGGGGAAATAACCGAATACCAAGTATTTTCCATCATATAGACACGATCACCGATACCGATCCCTAACGCGCCACCAGAAGCACCTTCACCTATTACAATACATATTACCGGCACTTTAAGCACAGACATTTCCAGTAGATTACGGGCTATTGCCTCCCCCTGACCACGTTCTTCTGCTTCAAGTCCTGGGTAAGCCCCCATGGTATCGATAAGCGTAATCACTGGCTTGTTGAATTTCTCAGCCATTTTCATTAGACGAAGCGCTTTTCTATAGCCTTCAGGATTGGCCATACCAAAATTACGATACTGTCTTTCTTTGGTGTTTTTACCTTTCTGGTGTCCAATAACCATTACAGATTCTCCGCCTATAGAAGCAAATCCGCCAATAATAGCTTTATCATCTTTGACTGTACGGTCGCCATGTAGCTCAACAAAATCATCACAAATCATATCGACATAGTCGAATGTCTGGGGTCTTTCGGGGTGTCTAGACATCTGTACTTTCTGCCATCCCGTCATATTTTTGTATACGCCGACAGTAGTTTCCGCTAGCTTTTCTTCAAGTTCACGAATCGTAGCACTCATATCAACTTTCGTTTTCTCTGCGACTTGATGAACTTTCTCTATCTGAGTTTGCAAATCTGCGATTGGCTTTTCAAAATCAAATGTTGTTTCCATATAAAAAAACTTTCGTTTTAGGTCGGCTAAGTTAGTGTATTTTTAGGGGATTCTAAAACGGTTTTATGCTTTAATAGTATCTGCAATTGTTCAAAAATTAGTAGATTAGACCTCTTTAGACAAATGACATAAAATGGTGGACAATAATAAGGGCAGCAAGTTTCCTTTTACATTTATTATCAAAATCATTCTTTTAGGGATGACGATAGCTTTTTTCTTCAATACAGTTACTGAAGATGAGCTTACGTGGTGGTATCAGGGAGTAAGAGGTTTTTATTTTTTCTTGGTGCCGAGTATAATTGTTTCTATTATACGTTTTGTTATCATCTCTTTTTACAATGTGCGGCATGCAAAGAAGGCGGTACGGGGTAATTTTGTCCTGGGGATAAATAGAGTTACAGCGATGTTAAATGCTGTTTTTGTAATTATAGCTTTGATGATAGCATTTGGGATAAAGCCTATAGAGTTTTTAACAAGTCTTACTATTGTTGCCATGGCAATTGCGGTGCTTTTTAGGGATTATATTACCAATATGCTTAGCGGCCTGTTTATTATGTTTTCGGAGCAGCTTTCGGTGGGAGATAGAATTAAAGTAGGAGACCAGAAGGGGCGAATCGTTGATATAACCTTTGCTAATATTGAGCTGCAGAATGATGAAGATGATATCGTGATGATACCTAATAATTTAGTGTTCACAAACCCTATGGTCAACTTGTCTGCCCATCGTTCCAATCTGTTTGCAGTAAAGTTTGAATTGCCCCTAGCTATTAATGTATCTGTCGATGAGTTGGAAAGGGATATTCGTGATACTTTAAGAAACCATCCTAATCTAGCCTCTAACAATGAACTTGATTTGGAAGTTATAGAAATCGGAAAAGACTTTGTGCGCTATAAGATCGAATTATACGCCGTGAGTAGCAGCAATAAGCTTCACAAAAGCATCGAAAATGAAATACTTAAGTATATCTTATCATTTAAACACAGGCAGACTAAATCTTCCGGACTTTAATGCTTTCGACAAAGTGATCTGAACCCTTCTGTAAGATAAGATCTGCTCTATACTTTGTAGGAAGTATATTGTCATGGAGATTAGGTTTGTTGATTTCATTCCATATTTGAATTGCCATATCTCTACTCTCTTCAAGACTCATATCAGCATATTTATGAAAGTAAGACGTAGGGTCCTGAAATGCTGTCGCTCGTAAAGATTCAAAACGATTAACATACCAAGAGATGATATCTTTTTCTAAAGCATCAACATAGATTGAATAATCAAAAAAATCGGAAACGAATACTTTGTTGTTTTGCCCTTTTTGAGAGTTGACCTGTAATACGTTAATACCTTCTAATATGAGAATGTCTGGCTCGACAATCTTTTGTTCTTCTTCTGGCAATACATCATATTCTAGATGTGAATACATTGGAACAGATACCTGCGGTGTGCCCGATTTTATAGCCGATAGGAAATGAAGGAGCTTTTTCGTGTCATAGCTCTCCGGGAACCCCTTTCTATTCATTATATTTTTGTCTGAAAGAATTTTATTAGGGAAGAGAAATCCATCTGTAGTTACCAGTTCTACTTTGGGTTTATGCGGCAGCAGAGAGAGTACTTTGGTCAGGACGCGAGCTGTTGTACTCTTACCAACAGCAACGGACCCTGCTATACCGATGATAAAAGGGAGCTTTTGTTGGTTTCTTTGGAAAAAAGAATTGCTGTCATCACGAATAGTATCATGGTTTTTGATATGAAGTTCGATCAGGTGAGCTAAAGGAAAATATATCTCTTCGATTTCCTTCATATTCAGAGGTTCGTTAAGTGCATGGAGAGAATTTATATCTGTAGATTCCAGATTTAGATTAAACTGTCCATTTAAATCCTTCCATTCTTCTCTTTCGAATTGTTGGTAAGGGCTACTTAATATGAGTTCCTCTTGTGATGACGACATTATTAACTTTATTTATGGCGCAAATATAATATCCTTAAGTCAAATTAACTGTAAATTTATTGTAGCATGTTGCTTTCAATAATGATAGGGTTACTGAGTATTTTTTGTACAGGACATTTATCACCCACTTTTAGAATTCGTTCTTTTTGCATATCATCTAGATCCCCATATAGTTTAATGATACAGCGAATGTAGGTAGTCTGTTGTTGAGTACTTTTTACAACTTCGCTGGATAAGGATATTTCTATAGATTCTAAGGGCCATTGCTTTTGGTCTGCATACATTCGCATGGTCATTGCTTTACAGGTACCGAGTGCCGATAATAGGAAGGCTGTGGGCTTGGGGCCAAGGTCAGTTCCTCCAACTTCTGTGGGTTCATCAGCTATAAGATGATGCTGATTAATGCTTACTTCTGTTTTATATTTTTCCTTCCCAATACTTACTTTTACTTCGTCAGTCATTTTTTTGATCGTTTAATAATCCCTCTATGATAAGTGTTCCTGTGCCTGGGTTAGTCGCTAACGGGACATTGTACAGGTCACAGATTCGCATCAACATTTGTATGTCCGGTTCGTGGGGATGTTTACCAAGCGGGTCTCTAAAAAAAATTATTCCATCTATTTTCCCTTCTGCTGCTAGGGCAGCTATCTGTGCGTCTCCGCCTTTGGGACCACTTAATTTAAGCTCGACCTGCAGTCCAGTTTGTTTTACATAGGTTCCTGTAGTGCCCGTAGCTATCAGGTTAGCATTTTTCAGATTTTCTATATGATCTTTTACGAAAGCTACCATTTCCGCTTTTTTTCCGTCATGGGCTATTAAAGCAATTGTTTTCATAAGGATTGTTGTTCTTTTTTATATGTATCCTATTGTCTTTAAATCCTATAGGTAAGATTTAAAGACAATAGGTAGTTCAACGGTGTTTCTAAGTGTTACTTTATAATCTTGGGGTTACCCAAAGAAAATATAAGCAACTATAATAGCAGCTATTACTCCGATAAATTCTGCTATTAAAGCACAAGGGAGTGCATGTCTTGTGTTTTTAATAGCGACGGAACCAAAATAGACTGCTAAGACATAAAATGTAGTTTCTGTTGATCCTTGTATGACGCAAGCTACACGAGAAGCAAATTCATCTGCTCCTTTGGCTGCCATAAGGTCTACCATAAGTCCTCTGGCTCCTGATCCACTTAAGGGTTTCATAAAGGCTACAGGTAAGGCTTCCACAAATGAGGTGTCGAATCCTAGTTTAGCAATTAGGTACGAAATGCCATCAACAAGGTAGTCCATTGTACCTGAGGCTCTAAATACTGCAATAGCTACTAGTATAGCAACCAGGTAAGGGATAATATTGACAGCTACACTGAAACCTTCTTTAGCTCCCTCAATAAAAGCATCATAAACATTTATTTTTTTGTAGAAAGCTAGTGCGATAAATGAAACAAAGAGAGAGAAAAGAGTGAGATTTCCGACCACAGAGGAAATAACCTCTATTTGTTCCTGTTGTAGAGTAGAAAAATAATAAAGTAGTCCCCCTATAGCAACGGATAAAGATCCTAGATATAGTAATATGGTTTTGTTAAAGAGGTTTATCTTTTGATAAATGGACACCATTATTAAAGCTGCCAGTGTAGAAAAAAAAGTAGCAATTAATATAGGAAGGAAAACGTCGGACGGTTGGGCTGCACCAGCTTCTTGTCTATAAGCCATAATGGAAATAGGAAGGAGTGTTAAGCTCGACGCGTTCAAGACGATAAACATGATCTGTGCATTCGAAGCAGTATCCTTTTGGGGATTTAACTCCTGTAGTTCCTTCATTGCTTTCAACCCTAGTGGAGTGGCTGCGTTGTCCAAGCCAAGGGCATTAGCAGAAAAGTTCATCAAAATAGACCCTAAGGCCGGATGGTTTTTAGGTATTTCAGGGAATAATTTGTTGAAAAAAGGACCTACAATCCGAGCGAATACGGCTATCATTCCACCTTTTTCACCAATTTTCATAATTCCCAATGCAAAAGTCATCATTCCGATTAGACCTAAGGAGATTGTTGCGCCATTTGCTGCACTGTCGAATAAAGACTTTACAATGTTTTGGAACACCTCGGTATCCCCACCGATTAGCTTTATTAGAGCGACAACGAAAGTGATCAAAAAAAAGGAAACCCATACGTAATTTAGTGCCATATAATTATTGATTTTAATCGTAAATGTAAGGTTTATGAAAGATTCTTCCAAGAATGATTTTGACGCTCCAAGTTTCGTTTCCGAAAAGAATTTAGCGTAGGTTCTTAGCCTCCGTTGAGCACTGCTGTTATGGCACTTGCCTTTAGCAGACATTCATTATATTCATCTTCTGCTAGGGCATTAAAAGTCAGAGCTCCTCCTGTATGAAAGGATAGGTATTGTTTCGTATGATTGTAAATAATAGTACGGATGACAACATTAAAGTCAAAATCTCCATTTGGAGCAAAGTATCCTATTGCTCCAGCGTACACTCCACGCCTACTACTTTCATAACTGTCGCAAAGACGCATTGCACTTACCTTTGGTGCACCGGTCATGGACCCCGGAGGGAATAGGTTTTTTATTGCCTTGATGTCTGAGATGGTTTTTCTTTGTAAGCCAGTTATGGTAGAGACAAGTTGATGCACCTGTTTAAAGGTCTGAACCTCCAGAAGTTTTTCAGCTATTACGGTTGCAGGTTCTGCAGATTGTGTCATATCATTACGGACTAGATCCACGATCATGATGTTTTCTGCGATTTCTTTTGGATTGTTTTTTAATTCAGTTTTGATCCGTTCATCTTCCATTAAGCTCTTCCCACGTGGAGCTGTGCCTTTAATCGGTTGAGAAATTAATGTACTTCCTCTTTTTGCAAGGAAGCGTTCCGGAGAGGCCGAAATGATGTATTTATCCTTTAATTTGAAGAATGTGGAGAAGGGGGTAGGAGATACCTTGTTAAGACGCTCATAAGTGAGTATTGGATCGATGACCGTGTTTTCTGCATAGAATTCCTGGCAGAGGTTTACTTCGTAAATGTCTCCCCGCTTGATATGCAACATCATTTTCTCAAATGTATTGAGATATTCGTCTTTAGACATTCTATTTTTGACCTCTACCTGTGCTATTTTACCTTCATCAGATCTGGTATCTAAAACTGTATTTAATATGGATTGATGAATCTGTGCTGGTGCGGTAGCTTCAATTTCTACAGTTTCCCCTATAAATCTAATGATTGTTTTAGGGACAAAAAAATAGGCGTTTGGAAAGTTTAATGGGTCAGGAAATGTGGTATGTAGGTTTTCCAGTTCATTTTTTAAGTCATAACTAAAAAAACCAAGCACCCATTGATTAGGGTACTTGGCTCTAAATTGTTCTAAGTCGTTAAAGACTTTATGATCTGTAGCTTTAAACTCATCGGAAGCATCTACAGCTAATAGTGCTTCGATTGAACTGTATTCGTTTGTATACTCATTCGATTGAAGATGGCAGAATTGTTCGAATTGCTGCGCCCACTGTAAAGCTTTAGCAACGAACGGTAATCTGTCTACTTCAAATATGGCTGTTGCCATTTTTTATTTTAAAACAATTGTCTGTGTACGATCAGGACCTACAGAAAGATATTTGATTGGCACTTCAAGTGCTTTCTCTAAATACGCGATATAGTTTGCCAATGCTGCAGGTATTTCCTCTTTCGAACGGATACCAGTTAAGTCTTGGTTCCAACCTTCAATTTCTTCCAAAACTGGTATCGGTTTGATCGAATTGATATCGTACGGCATGTAATCAATTACTTCTCCATTATAATTGTAGTGCGTACATGCATATATTTTTTCAAAAGTATCGAGTACATCGGCTTTCATCATTACGAGTTCCGTAACACCATTTAGCATGATAGCGTATTTTAATGCAGGAATATCAATCCAGCCTGTACGTCTTGCTCGACCAGTCGTCGCTCCAAATTCATGGCCTAATTGACGCAGCTGCTCACCAACTTCGTTATCCAATTCTGTTGGGAAAGGTCCACCGCCTACACGAGTACAGTAAGCTTTAAATATACCTAAGACTTCTCCAATTTTATTTGGTGCGATCCCCAAGCCAGTACAAGCTCCAGCTGTTGTTGTATTGGAAGAGGTAACAAATGGATAAGAACCAAAATCGATGTCTAATAATGTACCTTGTGCACCTTCTGCTAAAACTTTCTTTCCTTCTTTCAGATATTGGTTGACGAGGTGCTCAGAGTCCACATGCGGAATCGTTTTTAAGAATTCAATCGCCGCAAGAAATGCTTCTTCACGTTCTTTAAAATCAGGAACTTCACCGTAATGCGCTAAGATACTTAGATGTTTTTCTTTTAATCTTTCATAACGCTCCATAAAGTCAGGTAGTGTAGTATCTCCCACACGTAGGCCATTTCTACCTGTCTTATCCATGTAAGTAGGCCCAATTCCTTTTAATGTAGAACCGATTTTTCCTGCACCCATTTTTGATTCAGAGGCTGCATCTAAAAGTTGATGCGTCGGAAGGATTAAGTGTGCTTTTCGGGCTAAGACCAGTTTTCCTGTTCCTACAGGATCAAAACCAGCTGACTTAAGATTGTCAAGCTCTCTTTTTAGGATGATAGGGTCGATTACAACTCCGTTTCCAATTAAGTTTAAGGTCTTAGGGTTAAAAATACCTGAAGGGATAGTGTTTAAAACAAATTTTTTATTGTCAAACTCTAAAGTGTGTCCGGCATTAGGGCCTCCTTGAAAACGAGCGATTAAATCGTACTGTGGACATAATACATCCACTATTTTCCCTTTTCCTTCATCGCCCCATTGTAAGCCCAATAGCACATCAACTTGCATAGCGTATTTATTTTGAGATTAAAATTGAATTTTTTAAAAAACTAAAATAACGTACCCAGCTCTGACACTGTATAACACCTAGCGTGCACAGTGAATTTAGAGCCATTTCCAAATACTTATGGAAAGTCTATCAACATATAGTTTTGATTGATAAACGGTGACTGTAAAAACTAAGTTCGGAAAATTGATTGCCAATTTTCCGAACAAAAATACTATTTAAAATAAAGGTTGGAGAATTAATTTGAAATTACTTCTGTATCTACTTTCTTGTTTTCTTTGTCTTTAGCTTCTTGACAAGCTTGGCATACACCATAGAGGTTTAGAGAGTGGTGTTTTATGTCAAATTTAAGAAGCTCTCCAATCATACTTTGTATCTGATGGATGCGTGGGTCACAAAACTCAACAACGTTATTACACTCTATACAAATGACGTGATCATGTTGTTTATAGCCATAGGATTTCTCGAATTGCGCCATGTTACGACCAAATTGATGTTTGGTCACTAAGTCGCAAGAAACCAAAAGCTCTAAGGTATTGTACACTGTAGCTCTGCTCACGCGGTATTTTTTGTTTTTCATATGGATGTAGAGTGACTCTACATCAAAATGATCGGTACGCGAATAGATTTCCTCTAGAATAGCATAGCGTTCAGGAGTTTTTCTTAGACTTTTGTTTTCTAAGTAAGCTTCAAATATTTTTTTTACTGTACTGTAGTTCTCAGCTTGATTCATTTTCTTATATAAGGATTAACACCTAAACAAATTTACCAATTTCTACGCTATTTATAGCATAATAAAAAAAACTGATAATCATATGATTAATTTTCAGATTCATACCGTGTTACACTGGTTATTCCACTGACAAGTTTTAGGTGATTGATGAGATTATCCAATTGACCTAGATTATTTATATGTACCATGATATTACCTTCAAAAATTCCTTCATTACTTGAGATAGATAGGGATCGGATGTTGATTTTAAATTCTTGAGAAATTACCGTAGTAAGTTTGTTCACAAGGCCCACATCGTCAATTCCAATGATACGGATTCCCGTGAGGAATGATGTCTCTATCTGAGATGATGCCCATTGCGCCTTTAATATTCTGTAGCCGTAATTAGCCATTAGTTTTGATGCATTTGGACAGGAGGTACGATGGATCTTTATTCCATCATTGACTGTTAAAAAACCAAAAATGTCATCACCAGGTATAGGATTACAGCAAGGCGCTAGCGTGTAATCTACTTTTTGTAGATCATCGCCAATGAGTATGGTGTCACTGTCTTTTTTATTAATCTTTTCGACAAGTCCGGAGATATGCGAAGTAAACTGACTGTTATTATTGTCATGTATTTTTTCACTTGCCGCATATTCCCGTAAGTTTTTGATATCGATCGCCCCTTTGGCAACGTTGTAGAAAAGCTCTTGTGAACTCGGAAATTTAAAAAAATTAGCTATTTTATTTATATTATCCGTGTTATAGGTGATTTTTAACGATTTGAGCTTTCGTTCAAGTATCTCCTTACCTTCTTCGGCGACCCTTCTTTTCTCTTCTTTCAAAGAAGAACGTATTTTGGATTTAGCTTTCGCGGTAACTACAAAGTTAAGCCAATCCTCTTTTGGAGATTGTTTGTTTGATGTTATAATCTCTACCTGGTCTCCATTTTGTAAATGATGACTTAGCGGAACAAGTTTATGATTTACTTTGGCTCCAATACATGTAGCTCCTATATCGGAGTGTATTTCAAAAGCAAAGTCTAAGGCCGTAGCTCCATTCGGTAGTTGTATTAAGGTTCCTTTTGGCGTAAAAATGAATATTTCATCAGAGAAAAGGTTCATTTTGAAATCATCTAGAAAATCCAGTGCATTTTGCTCTGGGCTTCCAAGGATATCCCGAACTTTTTGTATCCATTGATCAAGCCCATTGTCCGAGTTAGACTCTTTGTATTTCCAGTGCGCAGCAAATCCCTTTTCCGCAATTTCATTCATTCTTTTTGTGCGGATCTGTACCTCTACCCATTGCCCTTTTGGCCCCATTACCGTTGTATGTAGTGATTCGTACCCATTTCCCTTGGGGGTAGAGACCCAGTCCCGGAGTCGGTCTGGATTCGGTCTATATAGGTCCGTGATAATAGAGTATACTTTCCAACACTCTGTCTTTTCCTTTTCGTATTCAGAGTCTATGATCACCCGTATTGCAAAAAGGTCATAGACTTCCTCAAAAGGAATAGATTTCTTACGCATCTTATTCCATATTGAGTGTATTGATTTGGGACGGCCATAAATCTCTGCTTTTATACCCTGTTCAATTAGTATTTCATTAATTGGTGCTATGAAATTGGAGATAAAGCGCTCGCGTTCGGCCTTTTTTTCGTTCAGCTTTTTTGCGATGAATTTGTAGGTGTCTGGATCCGTATATTTCATCGAAAGGTCTTCCAGTTCAGATTTAATTGCATAAAGACCTAAACGATGGGCTAGTGGTGCGTATAAATAGCTGGTTTCAGAAGCTATTTTGAGTTGTTTATGCCTAGCCATAAACTCCATTGTACGCATGTTGTGTAGTCTGTCTGCCAGTTTAATGAGTATTACGCGAACATCATCAGCTAGTGTCAATAACATTTTTCGGAAGTTTTCCGCTTGCATTGAACTATTGGGGTCAAAAACGCCAGATATTTTAGTGAGACCGTCAATTATCTTCGCAACCTTTTTGCCGAATTGAGCTTCTATATCTTCCAATGTTAGGCTGGTATCTTCCACCACATCATGCAGCAGTGAGCACACAATAGAAGTAGTACCTAGACCAATTTCCTCTGCTGCGATCTGTGCGACTGCAATAGGATGATAGATGTAAGGTTCTCCCGATTTTCTACGCATGTCTTTGTGGCTTTCTAGCGCGAGGTCAAAGGCCATGCGAATTTGTTGCTTATCACCTTTTTGCAAAGTTGGCTTACAGGCCCTCAATAAAGCTCTATATCGTTTTCTTATTTCTTTGTTTTCCGCCTCAATATCAATCACATAATCTGCCATAAGAACCTTTCAATTAATTTCGTAGTTTCAATCAAAAATTGTATTTTTATAGTTACGGGATGAAAACTATACTGTTTTTAACCTTTGTATAATATAAATATACGAATAAATAGAGATTTTTTTACTGAATCTATAATCAAAAAAGTAATGTGTAGCTGGGGCTTTACGCGGGTATTGATTGTTTTGTTGGCTTGGAGCAATTTGGTTGTTGCTCAAGAGCAGATGCCGCTTTTGACATTGCCCCATTATGGAGAGGGGAAGGCAGAAACTGTAGCTTATTACCTTACGACGAAATTGGCATCTGGTGAAGTTGTTCCCTGGTTTCCGATCGAAGAGGTTGTCGTCCGAGCACAGCGCGAGTGGAAGAGTGAGGAAGAGAAAAATCGCTACATGAGACTGAAAAGAAACGTATTACGGGTTCTCCCTTATGCTATATATGCACAGAGGCGGTATGAACAGCTGGATCGGGATCTCGCTTTAGTGAGTAGCAAAAGAGATGAAAAGATGCTGATTAAAGCTTGCGAACAAGAAATTAAAGAAAAGATTACCAATGAAGTCAAAAATCTTTCGGTATCGCAGGGTAAGATATTAATTAAGTTGATTGAACGGCAGACTGGAAATACAAGTTATGATTTAGTAAAAGATATGAAAGGGAGTGTTACTGCTTTTGTATATCAAGGTGTTGCCCGAGTTTTTGGGCATAATTTGAAAAGTACCTACAACCCGACTGAAGATTTTGAAATTGAGAATATTATCCGGGAATATGAACGGGTAAGACCTATTAACAAACCTTATCAATAGTATTAAGATTTATGGAGAACAATATTTACAACTTTAAAGCTCTTGAATTTTCTGGAAAAGAACGATCATTGGAAGATTTCGCAGGTAAGGTTGTTCTTATTGTTAATACCGCCAGTGGTTGCTATTTCCGTAAGCAATTCAAAACCTTAGAGCAACTTTACGGAAAATTTAAAGATCAGGGATTCGAGATTTTAGCTTTTCCATCGAATGATTTTAACAACCAAGAGCCACGTACGGGACTTAATCTGGAGACATATTGTAAAATAAAAGAGAGGGTTACATTTCCTGTTTTCAAAAGAATACATGTCAAGGGGGATTATATACATCCTTTGTATAATTTTCTTTCTAAAAAGGAGCTAAATGGTGTTTTAGATAGTAAGCCCCTGTGGAATTTTCATAAATTTCTTGTAGATAGGGAGGGGAGGGTTGTTGATTTCTATTACAGCTTAACTAGTCCAATGTCTGCTCGGGTTCAGCGGAGGATCCGAGATCTTTTGGATGCCAAGTAGTGGAATTCCTTCACGGTTCTGTCATAAAAGCTGTATTGCATTTCTTCTGTTTGAATTAGTCGATTATAGAAAACATAAAATACCTAATTTTGAGCTTGAAGATATGCTATGAGTCTGTATGTGGATTAACAGTTTCCAGGATATGAAACGGAGAAAATATTATAAACAGCGGACTATCTGATAGCTTAATTAAAATAAACAGATGAAATTAGATTTAATGGTCATGACTGTTCATCCGGACGATGCCGAATTAGGGGCCGGAGGTACAATAGCGAAATATGTTGCAGAAGGAAAAACTGTAGGTATTATTGATTTGACACGAGGAGAGTTAGGAACAAGAGGAACAGCAGAGACCAGGGCGGCAGAAGCCTTAGAGGCTGCTCGTGTATTGGGAGTGGCAGTCCGTGAAAATCTAGGTCTTCGGGATGGTTTCTTTGCCAATGAAGAGGATAGTCAACGCATTATCATCAAAGCTATCCGTAAATACAGACCTGAGATTGTAATTACCAATGCCCTCGACGATCGTCACCCTGATCACGGTAGAGCGAGCAAGCTTGTTAATGATGCGTTATTTCTTTCAGGACTTAGACGTATTGAGACAGAGGACGATGGTCAAGATCAGGAGGCTTTCCGACCTAGGTTACAACTGCAGTTGATACAGGATAAGTACATTCAACCTGATGTTGTCTTAGATATTAGTGACTATTGGAGTCTAAAAGAAGAGTCTATTTTGGCTTATAAAACACAATTTAACTCCCTAACGGAAGATGATGGTCCACAGACTTATATTTCTAGTCCTGACTTTATGGAATATACGAAAGGGAGAGCCAAAGAGTTTGGACGCAATATACAAGTTGCCTATGCCGAAGGTTTTACTTCCAGAAAGTTATTAGGGGTACGTGATATTTTTGAATTAATTTAAGATAGCGTCAGAGCTTATTTTTTAAAATAAGCTCTGATGCTTTCCTCGTCGATTTTTATCTGTTGCTGCATCTCCTCCAATGAATCAAAACGCTCATCGTGACGTATAAAATGCATGAATTTGACTCGTATCGTTTTTGTGTAGAGATTGTCTTTAAAATCCAATAGATTAACTTCTATTTTCCGATTCATGCCGTCTACTGTGGGTCTTGTTCCGATATAACACATACCCTGTGCAGTCTTTTCTGGTTGTGGGACGTTATAATACCCCGATTCAACGGAATTTACTTTTGGATAGACTTCTACCTCTACTGCATATATTCCATAAGCTGGAATAAGCTTGTGGGCTTCATGGACATGGATATTAGCTGTTGGAAAGCCAATTTGTCTTCCAATCTGGTCTCCCCGAATCACCGTGCCTGTTAGCTCAAAAGGATAGCCTAGATATTTGTTTGCTGTGGCAATGTCTCCTTTAATCAGTGACTCCCGAATACGGGTAGAAGAAACTGCTACATCATCAATATCTTGCTTGGGGATTTCTTGAACCTGAAAATCAAAAATTGTCGAAAAGTGAATCAAATCTTTAATTGACCCCTTTCTGTCCTTGCCAAAGTGGTGGTCATATCCTAAGATAATAGATTTGGTGCCTAGTTTATTGACCAAAACATTACGGATATATTCTTCGGCGCTTTGGTTGGAAAAATCCCTGGTAAATGGAGTGATAATCAAATGATCGATCCCCGCAAGCGCTAGTTGATGTGTTTTTTCTTCGATATCATTAATCAGTCGAAGTCCTTCATCATCCGGGTTTATAATAAGCCTTGGATGCGGAAAGAATGTTAACAATACCGACTCTCCTCCAAGCTCTTTGGCGCAGTTAACCAGTTTCTTTAATATTTTTTGATGACCTATGTGCACACCATCAAAAGTGCCAATAGTGACTATTGCATTTTCAAGTGGAGCGAAATCGTCTAGGTTTCTATAAATTTTCATTAGAAATTATAAATCTTTTTTTTCTTCCATTAGAACCTTTTGAGCTCGAATGGCTTGTATTAAATCTTCTAAATTCCACGCGTTATCCACGTGAAGCTCACCACTCATGGTGCGTCGTAAAGAAGAAAGGTGCGCTCCATTATTTAGTTTCTTTCCAAAGTCATGGGCAATAGATCTGATATAAGTACCTTTTGCACATTTTATACGGAAATGTATGAGCGGAAGCTCTATTTTTTCAATATCAAAATCATGTATAAAGACTGTCCTGGCTTTTAGTTCTACTTCTTCTCCACGTCTAGCCTTTTCATAGACTCTTTCTCCATTTATCTTGAGGGCAGAGTGGGCCGGTGGAAATTGGCTGATTTCTCCCAAAAAAGATTGTGCAGTCTCTCTTATCATTTCATCCGAGATATTTGAAATATCAAAAGTCTGGTCTATCTCGGTTTCTAAATCAAAGGAGGGGGTTGTTGCCCCTAGAGTAATAGTGCCAGTGTATTCTTTGTCTTCAGCCTGGAAAAGATCTATTTTTTTTGTCAGCTTTCCAGTACAAACAATTAAAAGCCCCGTAGCCAAAGGATCCAAGGTTCCTGCATGTCCGACTTTGAGTTTAAGGGGTTTCATTGTATTTCTCAATTTGCCCACAACATCAAAGCTAGTCCATGTAATTGGTTTATCTACCAATAGTACTTCGCCTTCAGCGAATGAAAATTGTCTGTTAAGGTCCTGCACGTCTTTCATTAAATAATCTGTAAACTATGACCACTCAGCAACATTGCAATGATAACGCCCCCTACAATAATCCTGTACCATCCAAATGCTTTAAAGCCATATTTTGTTAAGATATCAATGAAGGTTTTGATAGCGATAATCGCTACAATGAAGCCTACTATATTGCCTATAACTAATAAGTTGATTTCTTCTCCAGAAAAAGAATGTCCTTCTTTAAAGAACTTTAGTAGTTTTATAAGAGATGCACCTAGCATCATAGGAATAGCCAAAAAGAAAGAGAACTCAGCGGCGGCTTTTCTAGTTAAGTTCTGTGTCATCCCACCAACAATAGTACTTGCTGAACGCGATGTGCCAGGTATCAGTGCTAGACATTGGTAACAGCCAATAATAAATGCCTGTTTAAAACTAATCTTGTCGGAGTCTTCTACTGTAGGTTTGTTGAACCAACGATCCACAAATAATAGGATTACACCACCTACCACGAGCATTATAGCAACCATAAGTGGGCTTTCCAATAAAGAGTCTATAAAGTCGTTAAGTAGAATACCAAGTATAGAAGCCGGTATTGCCGCTACAACCAATTTGTAATAAAAATCCAAAGACTTGAAGAATCGCTTCCAGTAAAGTACCAGTACAGAGAGTATCGTGCCGAGTTGTATTACAATAGTAAATAATTTGACAAATGGGGAGGGTTCCATGCCCATTAGGGCCGATCCAATAATCATGTGGCCTGTAGATGAGACCGGAAGGAATTCGGTAAGACCTTCAATAATGGCTAAAATAATAGCCTCAAAATAACTCATGTTCTTTAGATGTTTTTATTTTTTGGCTTATATAAGATTGCGATAAAGCCAACTGCAAAACCTAGAATAACAACTAGAGGAGCTAGCGTTATTTTAGCGAAACTATAGATGTCTTCAGTACCCATCATCAAAAAAAAGCCGATAGCTACAATAACGATACTAATGATGAAAAGCTGATAGTTTACTTTTTGAAATACAAACATGTTTGATTTCTTTTCATTGCTCATCAGAGGATTTTTTTGTGACATTATCTTTTAGTTATTATAGTTGAATGATGACTTGAAAAACTTCTTTATGATATGAATACTATTGATAAAGGCTATGTGATTTAGCTTTGAGATATTTTGTTACTGCAAAGTAAGTGCTAAGGCCAGATATCAATATACCCAATATAACGACGATCAAGAATATTGCTCCAAATTCGTACCAGTTACGAAGAAAAATTAGTTCAGGTACTTGCTTTTGAGCAAATTGTAAAGTGAAGATTAATAGTAGTATAGAGATTAAAGAGCCTATAAGTCCATGCACTATACCATACAAAATATAAGGCTTACGGATGAAGTTCTTTGTTGCCCCGATCAGCTGCATACTCTTTATTAAAAAGCGTTGTGAGTAGATCGCCAGTCGAATGGTATTATTGATTAATGCTACAGCAATCACTAATAATATCACAGTGAAAGCCAATACAACCATCGATATGATACGAATATTCTTATTCACCATATCAATCAACGATTCTTGATAAACAACTTCTTTAACACGGCTGTTTTTCGTTAGTTTTTGTATAAATGGTTGTATGCTGTCCGAATTAGCATATTGTTCCTTTAAATAAACATCGATAGAAGGCAATAATGGGTTGTGCCCTAGATAGGCAACAAAATCTTCTCCTAGATCTTCTTTAAGACTTTTTGCAGCGAGTTCTTTACTGACATATTCTGTGCGTAATACATAGTCGTCTTTTTCAATATCTTTCTGTAAAGACAGTACATCCCCTTCATTTACATTATCATTGACAATAATATTTAAGACGATGTTCTCTTTTACATATTTTGATAGATTTTTAGCATGAACTAGTATTAAACCTAATAGTCCCGTCATTAATAATACGAGAGCAATACTAATAACCGTAGAAATATATACAGATTTAGTTTTTTTACGAGGTGAACCTTGTTCTAATGCTGACATAAACCGTTTTTTAATTTGATGCGAAAGTAAAGAATTAAGATGATTTTAGGAACTATTAATATAATAAGCTCTTTAATCTAGCTATATTTAACATTTTTTATCGTCTTTCCTTACTGACTGAAACCAGTGAATAATGCAACTAATATCTGAAATTATTACGTACAATAAAAAACTTTTGTATTAAAAATGAGTTAAAATCGCTATTTTCGCAACTCTTGTAAAATTCTTTTTTATACAAAAATGGAGTATAATCATAAATCAATAGAAAAGAAGTGGCAAGCCTTCTGGGCGGACAATGCTACCTTCAAAACGTCTGAGTCTACGGAAAAGCCGAAGTATTATGTGTTGGATATGTTTCCTTACCCTTCTGGTGCAGGTCTCCATGTGGGACATCCGCTAGGGTATATCGCTTCGGATATCTTTTCACGATTTAAGCGTGCTAAAGGTTTCAACGTGTTGCACCCTATGGGGTACGATTCGTTTGGTCTGCCTGCTGAGCAGTATGCTATACAGACAGGGCAACATCCATCCATTACGACCGAGGCAAATATTAATCGGTATCGGGAGCAGATGGATAATATCGGATTCTCTTATGATTGGTCGCGCGAGATTCGTACGTCAGAACCAGATTACTACAAATGGACGCAATGGATTTTTATGCAAGCATTCGATGCTTGGTATGACAAAAAGGAAAATCGTGCTGTAGCTATTGAACAATTGGCTGCTCATTTTGAAAAAGCAGGTTCGCAAGGTATCGAAGCGGAATGCGATGAGGATATATTGATTTTTACGGCTGAAGAATGGAAGACATTTTCTGTCGAAGAACAGCAAAGAGAGTTACTGAAGTATAGGTTAGCTTATCTAAAAGAAAGCACAGTAAACTGGTGTGCTGCATTAGGAACAGTACTGGCAAATGATGAGGTGATCAATGGCGTTTCTGAGCGAGGCGGGTTTCCCGTGGAGCAGAAGAAAATGATGCAATGGTCAATGCGAATCACTGCTTATGCAGATCGATTGCTTCAAGGACTGGATACCATCGATTGGCCTGAGCCACTGATCGAGATGCAGCGTAATTGGATTGGTAAATCTACAGGAGCGCTTGTTAAGTTTCCTATTCCCCAACTTGATTCGGTTATCGAGGTATTTACAACTCGAGTGGATACTATATTCGGCGTTAGTTTTGTTGTGTTGGCACCAGAGCATGAATTGGTCTCTTCACTGACGACGGATGCTTGCCGTGACCAAGTGGAAAGCTATATTGAGAAGACGGCTAAGAAATCAGAGTTAGATCGTATGGCAGACACAAAGACGGTGTCCGGAGCGTTTACGGGGTCATATGCCAAACATCCGATTACAGGTGAGGATGTGCAGATTTGGATAGCGGATTATGTTTTGGCAGGATATGGAACAGGAGCAGTTATGGCAGTTCCTTCTGGCGATCAACGCGATTATGTATTCGCAAAGCATTTTGGCCTTCCTATAGTTGCGATATCTGATACTCAAGAGATAGAAGAGGCTGCAGATCCTAATAAGGATGGCCGCTACATTAATTCTGGTTTTATCAATGGTATGACTTATAATGAAGCTACTGAAGCACTCATTGCTAAGCTATCTGAACTGGGATTAGGAAAAGCAAAAGTGAATTTCCGGATGCGTGATGCAATTTTCGGGCGTCAACGTTATTGGGGAGAACCAGTCCCCGTATTTTTTAAAGATGGATTACCTTACCTTATTAAGGAAGATGAGTTGCCATTGCTACTTCCAGAAGTTGATAAATATTTACCTACAGAGTCAGGCGAACCTCCGCTGGGACGTGCTCAGGGATGGAAGTATCAAGATAAATATGAATACGAATTAAGTACTATGCCAGGTTGGGCCGGTTCTTCATGGTATTGGTTCCGTTATATGGATCCGCAGAATAGAGAAGATTTTGCTTCCAAAAAGGCTATAGATTATTGGAAATCTGTTGATTTGTATATTGGTGGCTCCGAACATGCTACTGGACATTTGCTTTACTCGCGATTTTGGAATAAAATATTGAAGGATCTTGGTTACCACAACGAAGAGGAACCTTTTAAGAAGTTGATCAATCAAGGTATGATCCAAGGGCGTTCTAGTTTTGTGTATCGTATATTGGATGATGAAGGAAAAGGTACTAATACTTTTGTCTCTTTAGGGTTGAAAGGTAAATACAATACTATCCCTTTGCATGTAGATGTAAACATCGTGCATCATGATGTCCTCAATACAGATAAATTTAAAGCTTCACGTCCTGATTACCAAAATGCCGAGTTTATATTGGAGGACGGTAAATACATTTGTGGAACTGAGGTTGAGAAAATGTCCAAGTCTAAGTTTAATGTAGTCAATCCAGATGATATAATAGCTCAGTTTGGTGCAGATACATTACGTCTTTATGAGATGTTTTTGGGGCCACTAGAGCAGGCTAAGCCATGGAATACAAACGGAATCGAAGGGGTCTATAAGTTTTTGAGAAAAGTGTGGCGTCTCTTTCATGATGGAGATGGTAATCTTAGTATTTCGGACGAAACACCTACAAAGGCAGAGTACAAAGCATTACACAGGATTATCAAAAAAGTTGAAGAAGACATTGAACGCTTTTCTTTTAATACCTCTGTATCGGCATTCATGATTTGTGTCAATGAGCTTACTGATCTTAAGTGCAATAAAAGAGCTATTCTTCAAGATTTAATTATTGTGTTGTCATCTTATGCTCCACATATTGCTGAAGAGCTATGGTTATTGTTAGGCAACTCAGCAGGTACGATTTCTTTTGCAGATTATCCTGTATTTAAGCCGGAGTATCTGGTCGAATCGGAATTTGCTTATCCTGTATCTATCAACGGTAAGATGAAGATGAATTTATCCCTAGCTTTGGATTTGGATCAAAAAGCAGTACAAGATATCGTATTGTCTAATGTTGATGTACAACGTTTTATGGATGGAAAGGCATTGAAGAAGTTGATTTTCGTAAAAGGTAAGATTATTAATATCGTTGTATAAAATAGATTATATTGTATATGCAAATGGGGGCAATTTAAAAAGTTGCCCCCATTTTTGTAAGTATTATATATCGTATGTATGTCATTTTGTACGACTTGGACTGTCATTCGTTTTATTTGGCTCGCTTGTTGATAGTTATTTAAGTGAAAACAAAACGAAAGGAAAAATATGATTAAAAAAAAGAAAGACAAAACAAACACATTACAGCGAAATCCTCTTGCTTTTTATATGACCAATTGGGGATTTATAGAACGGCCTGTTAAACAAGAAGCCGAACGCTCAGAAAAACGTTAATAGCTGAGTCTAATTTTAAGAATCAAAGTTAAATGTAATGCTTTCCATACGAAGCATTTTTTTTGTGCCCTAAAGTCACAAAAAAAGGCCTGATTTTTATCAGACCTTCTTTTAGTTATTGAAGAGGAGCAGGTGCTTCTTCTTCGAATAAAGGAAATTCCTTTAGGATATTGTACCAGCTGATTATCTTTTTGATATCAGATGTATAAACCCGGGATTCATCATGGCCAGGAGCTACATTTCTAAAGAAGTCTCTTAATGTATCTCCATTTGATTTCGTATCCGGAACGCTTATTTCTTCAGATTTTATTTTTTCAAGAATATCCAACAAGCGGATTTCTTCCTCTTCGCCATAGATAGTGATATCTTCCAGAGTAGCCATTTTTGTTGTGTTCAAGTTAACAACAGACTTAATCTTTGCGCTATCTAAAGATTCTAAGATAAACCCACCTTTATTTTGTCCAATAAGTTTAAACAAGCCTGGTTTACCTGTTACTGACACTAAAGCTCTTAAATTCATGTTATTGCTTTGTTGTTTACTAGTCTTCTATTACTTCGATTGATAAAATACGATCTCCTTGACGTATATCATCTACGATGTCTACGTTTTCGATCACTTTGCCAAAGCAAGTGTGATTACGATCTAGATGTGCCGTATTGTTGCGACTATGGCAAATGAAAAATTGAGAGCCCCCTGTATTACGTCCGGCATGTGCCATTGATAAGACCCCACGGTCGTGGTATTGATTTTCTCCGGTTAATTCACAATCTATTTTATAGCCTGGGCCTCCTGTGCCTGCAACTCCGGTAGCACCTTCTTTTGAGTTAGGACATCCTCCCTGAATAACAAAATCAGGTATTACACGGTGGAATGCGAGTCCATCATAGTAACCCGATTTTGCGAGTTTGATGAAATTTGCAACGGTATTTGGAGCGTCTGCTGTATAAAACTGTACAGTCATATCGCCTTTCTCTGTCTTGATAATTGCTTTACTCATTACTAAATAAATTTGTTTTTCGAGGTACAAATATAGGTTTTTTTTGGCTAAAGTACGTGGAGATCTATAGGCAAAACAAGTTTAAGTTTGCTAGTTTGTGGTTTTTTGCTAACTTTAAGTAAATCAATTATTTACTATCATCGTATTATGGATAAGCTTGTTGTTAGAGAATGGGCCGAGGCGGATCGTCCCAGAGAAAAATTATTGGAGCGCGGACGTAGGGCGCTTTCTGATGCAGAACTGTTGGCTATTCTTATCGGTTCTGGTTCACCAGGGGAAACTTCTGTAGAGCTTTGTAGACGTATTTTGAATGACTCGAAGAACAATCTTAGTCATTTATCCCGTAAAGACGTCTCTCAGTTATGTCAATATAAGGGGATTGGAGAAGCTAAAGCTATTTCTATTATCGCTGCATTGGAGTTGGGGCGGAGGAGAAAGGAGGAAGGAGAGCAGGATAATCCGGTATTGAATAGTAGCAGACGAGCTTATGATTATTTTAGGCCCTATCTGCAGGATCTGCCACACGAAGAATTTTGGGTTATTTATTTAAATACCGCATGTAAAGTGGTGCACGAACAGCTAATCGGAAGCGGCGGGAATGATTTTACGCCGGTTGATGTACGTATTATCCTACGTCATGCTTTACAGGCCAATTCTAATTCCATTATTTTGGTTCATAATCATCCTTCAGGAACTTTGTATCCGAGTAAAGCCGATAAGGAATTGACCAATAAAGTTAATGAAGCTGCACGAATTATGGATATCCGGGTGAATGATCATTTGATTTTTACAGATAGCAGCTATTATAGTTTTAGAGATGAGGGATTGTTATAAAAAAAAGAGAGAGGAAGCCCTCTCTCTTTTTAGTTTTAAAAAACTAGATGAATTTTGCTACAGCTTGTGCTAAGTCAATGATTTTATTGGAGTATCCCCATTCATTGTCATACCAAGATACGACCTTTGCAAAGTTGTCATTTAAAGATATCCCTGCTTTAGCATCAAAGATAGAAGTGCGCGCATCTCCTAAGAAATCTGTAGATACAACGTCATCTTCTGTATAGCCTAATATGCCTTTCAATTCGCCTTCAGAAGCTTCTTTCATTGCCGCTTTGATATCTTCGTAAGACGCTGCTTTATCTAATCGAACAGTTAAATCCACTACAGAAACGTCTGCTGTAGGTACACGGAAAGACATACCTGTCAATTTACCTTTCAATTCAGGTAGTACCAGACCTACAGCTTTTGCTGCTCCAGTTGATGAAGGAATGATATTTTGGTATGCGCCACGTCCACCTCTCCAGTCTTTTACCGAGGGGCCATCTACAGTTTTTTGTGTAGCGGTTACAGCGTGTACAGTAGTCATAAGTCCTTCTAAGATACCAAACTTGTCATTCAATACTTTCGCGATAGGAGCTAGACAGTTTGTTGTACAAGAAGCATTAGAAACGATGTTTTGATCTGCCTTCAACTCGTTATGATTTACACCCATTACGAAAGTAGGCGTGTCATCTTTCGCTGGAGCAGACATGATTACTTTTTTTGCTCCGGCATCAATATGTTTTTGAGCAGATTCTTGTGTCAAGAATAATCCAGTTGATTCGATAATAACTTCTGCACCAACTTCATTCCATTTCAGATTAGCAGGATCTTTTTCTGCAGTGACACGTATCGTTTTTCCGTTAACAACTAGGTTGCCATCTTTAACTTCGACTGTGCCATCAAATCTTCCATGTGTTGAATCGTATTTTAGCATATAAGCCATGTAGTCGGGTTCTACCAAGTCGTTGATGCCAACGATCTCAATATCTTTGCGATTTACAGCAGCTCTAAATGCTAAACGGCCAATACGGCCAAATCCGTTAATTCCAATTTTCATTTTTTTCAATTTTTATTTATGTAGTATTTCGTTAAATTTTGAATGGGTTCCTTGACTATTTTCTCAATATTTAGATGATATTCGTTTCCCAGTTCCATTACCCATTCTTTGTAGTTATAAGCGACCGAACCTGTGAGGCTTATTGGTGAGTCAGGGTAGTTGTCAGCTAGGGGTATTAAGTAGGTTTTGAAATAGAGGTCAAGCCCTTTCTTTATTACTGACGACATATAAGGGTCATTTCTGTTTTCTAATATAAAGTCTGCAAAAGATGTCAAAAATATATTAGGGTTTGGGGTATTATATATCTTTTCTAGAATTACTTTACGGTCAATATTATGTTTTTCCAAGAATTTTTCTCTGAATCCATTAGGCATAGCTTCTGTTAGAAAGTCTTTCAGTATTTGTTTACTTAGCCAGTTGGTTGAACCTTCGTCGGCTAATATATAACCAAGGCCATAATTATTTTCCGTTATTTTTTTTCCTGTAAAATAGGCCGCATTTGAGCCCGATCCAATGATTCCTACGATTCCTTTTTCATCACCAAACGTAGCTATGGCAGAGGCGTCTAAATCATGAGATGCTTTGACTTTTGCATTCTTGAAAAAAGTGGAGAATACCCGTATTATTTTTTCTTGTCGGTCTTTTGAGGAGGCACCTGCTCCGAAGAAAAATATCTTCCGGACCTTTTCAGCATTATAGAGTAGGTCTGTGTTTTTATTTAAAAGCTGATTGATGAAATTTTCATCCTGAATATAAGAGTTTATTCCAGCGGTTCTGAAACCGTGCAAAACTTTTCCTTTATCCGCTAGACGCCAGTCTGCATATCTTGATCCGGTGAAAATTATTAAAATCATGCTTTTTTATTTGTTCATTATGTTTGCTATAGCTAGCAATTCCTCGTCTAGTTTGAATTCTTTTTTGCTTAAAGCCTCTTCCAGTGGAGTAGTTACGATTGCAGTGCCTCTTAGCCCTACTGTGGCTCTGGAGTTACCGTTCATCAATTCTTTTACTGCTTTAAATCCCATTCGAGTTGCTAGTACCCTGTCAAAACTGCTGGGTGACCCTCCACGTTGAAGATGTCCTAATATACTAACTTTTATGTCAAGATGGTCAAATTTATCTTTGACAATTTTGGCAACATTATAGGCACCTCCGTTTTGATCTCCCTCTGCAATTATAACAATCATTGAGCTCTTGTTGCGGCTCTCAGCTAGCTCAAGCTCGCCAAAGAGTTCTGTGATTCCAGTATCTACTTCGGGCATCAATATCGCTTCAGCTCCTCCTCCGACGCCTGCATTTAGCGCAATACAACCAGAGTCTCGCCCCATTACTTCTACAAAAAAGACTCTGCTATGAGAAGACGCGGTATCACGGATTTTATCTATTGCTTCAATTACTGTATTGTTGGCAGTGTCATATCCAAGGGTGTAGTCAGAACCATAGAGGTCATTATCTATAGTTCCGGGTATGCACATAACTGGGATGTCGAATTCTTTGGAAAAAAGGTCAGCACCGGTAAATGTGCCGTCTCCTCCGATGGCCACCAATGCATCTATACCATGCGCCTTAATATTATCATAAGCTTGCTGGCGGCCTTCTTTGGTTTTGAATTCAAGACACCGGGCAGATTTTAATACAGTACCTCCTTTTTGGATAATGGAGCTGACCGAGCGTCTATTCATATCTACAAAATCAGCTTCAATCATCCCTTGGTATCCTCTATAAATACCGGTTACTTGTATATTTTCGTATATTGCGGTTCTTACTACAGCACGGATTGCTGCGTTCATCCCTGGTGCATCACCACCTGAAGTAAATACACCGATGTTTGTTATTTTTTTCAAATCAAACTAATTTTAGGCAATACGAATATAGTGTGTATTTTTTACACTATTAAATTTTTGACCATATTTTTTTTGTTTCTTGTGTAATTTTTAAGCAATATTGTCTCAGATTTGGTTGATTTTTCACTTAAAATAAAAGTTTGTGCTTTCCTTTTTTACCGTTGACTGTCTAATTCTAACCTTTCATGAAGGGCAATTAAAAGTTTTGCTTACCGAGCGGAATGAATACCCTTATAAAGATTGGTGGGCTATTCCAGGTTATTTTGTAGACAAAGAAGAAGAAATGGAGGAAGCTGTAAAGCGCATATCCTATGAAAATACCGGTTTAAAAGACATTTATCTGGAACAGTTGGCTGCCTTAGCAGGGGTCAAGCGTCATCCTGAAGGTCGTATTTTGACGGTAGCATATATGGCACTCGTTCGTTACGAAGAAGTGAAAAATAAAGTAAAACCTATTACCAATTATATGCGTCAGGCCAAATGGTTCGGTGTTAATGATGTGCCGGAGTTAGCTTTTGACCATAATGAGATTCTAAGACTCGGGTTGAAGAAGCTAAAGACCAATTTAAGTTTTTCCTTTGCGCCATTTGAACTTTTGCCCGAGAAATTCACATTAACCCAACTTCAGCAAATCTACGAGTCTATATTAGGAGAGTCCTTGGATAAACGTAATTTTCGAAAGAAAATGGGAAACCTCGGTTACCTGAAGGAGCTTGACGAATATCAGACCGGAGTGTCCTATCGAGCTGCACGACTGTATAAAGTCGATAAAAGAAAGTTTGCCAAACTCTTTGCTTAATATTTCTTTAATTTAATTGCTTTAATTGTCATGGAATTGTTTTTTTTAAACAATTCTTATCCGTCTGGCATGGTCTTTCTGTACTTTTGAACAAAGTTTGATAAAAGTCAGAAGGTAAAAGTGAAAAATGGATAAACGTAAGGAAGAAATTGTTGAGGTAGCTCTGCGAAGATTTTGCCATTATGGTTTTAATAAGACCACAATGAATGAGATTGCTGAGGATATGAAAATTACTAAGGCGAATCTCTATTACTATTATCAAGATAAGTCGGCCTTGATAAGAGATGTAATAGCTACTGTTGCTGACGAGCTATTTGCCAAAGAGGAAGCTATTATTGCTAGCTATAAGCATGACTTAATGACTACACTCTATGAAATTCTTGAGTTGCGCGCTTCTTATCTCAGTAAATATTACATGCTCCACATCGATGAGAATCTTGAATGGATTAAAGGAGTAGAGATTGCATCCGTTATCCAAGAGCTTTATCAAAGGGATATTGCGGCTACTAAGGTGTTGTTTTCTAAATCTGTCGATATTGGTGATGTGCGGATTAAAGATGTCGATGAGGCTAGTGTTGCTTTCGTTGAGATCATGAAATCACTTGGTATCATGCATAACGTACAAGATATTGTTTCAGGGATTCCTAATAAAGACAATATATGCCACATTGTAGATAGCCAGAGAAGGGCAATAAGATTAATTTTTGAAGAGCGCATCGTCGCAAACAATAAATAATGAAACCAATCCCAATGTGTCGGGAGAGCTTTCATCAGCAAAAAAAAGAAAAACAAACATACTAGATGAAAAGGATAAGAATTATTGCAGTTTTACTAGCTGGAATCTTTGGAGCTTCCAGTGTTAATGCTCAAGAGGTGTTGACGCTACAGCAAGCTATAAAATACGCGCTCGAGAATAAGGCTGATGCTAAGAAGTCGGCTTTGGATCTTGAAAATGCGCAGTATCAGATTGATGAAGTGCGGGCTGGGGGCTTACCGCAGATTAATGGACAGGGCAGTTTGACTTACAACCCTCTGATTCAGGAGAATGCTATTACTATGACCCCTGAGGGAGGTGCATCTACACTTATGTTTATGAAGTTTGGACAACCGTGGCAAGCTCAGGCTGCGGTGAGCGTCAACCAACAGATATTTAATCAGGCGTTATTCACAGGACTGAAAGCGGCAAAGACGACGAAGGAATTTTATCAGATAAATAAGGAGTTGACAGATGAACAATTGATCGAAAAGGTTGCGGGTTCTTATTATGATGTTTTTCAAAGTCATCTGCAACTTCAGACAATTGATAATAACCTAAATAGTACAACCAAAACTAGGGATGTAATTAAGGGATTAGTTGACGCTGGTTTGGGAAGGAAAATTGATCTCGACCGAATTAATGTTGCTGTAAATAATCTGAAAGCCAATCGACAAATAGTTATTAATGCTTTAGAGCTAAAAGAAAATGCTATGAAATTTGCAATTGGTATGCCTATCCAAGAAAAAGTCAATCTGCCCAAGGAGACTTTTGAGGTTAATCAAAATACAGCAATGTTGGAAGAATACGACTTGTCAACACGTACTGAAATTAAATTGTTGGAAAAACAGACACAATTATTAGAGTTGAATCGTGATTCTAAAAAAGCGGATTACTATCCTAATTTATCTTTAACTGGGAATCTAGGTTATATGGGGATTGGTGAGAAGTTTCCCTTTTTTGGTAATGCTGCTAGTAAATCAGCCTTTTCAGCCATTGGTTTAAATCTTTCTATTCCAATTTTTAACGGAGGATTGACAAAGGCAAGAATTAATCAAGCTACTATCCAATTAAAGCAAGCAGAGGTTGAGTTGGAAAATACTAAACTAGCTTTAAGTTTGGCTAATGATAATGCTAGAGCCCAAATCAAAAATTCACTGTTAACCATTAATACGAATCGTTCAAATGTTGGGTTAGCGAAAGAAGTATTGTCCGATACAGAGAATAACTATAAAAATGGCCTTGCTACATTAACAGAGGTGCTCGATGCTGAAAATGCGTACGCTGATGCACAGAATAATCTCAACACTTCACTGCTTAATTTCAAGATTGCAGAAATTCAGTTGATTAAGGCAAAAGGACAATTAAAAACATTAGTAAACGAAAAATAATCTTAATATATATTATGAAACGCGTAATAATAACAATCGTAAGTATCGCAGCTGTACTGGCGGGTATTGTTTATTTATTGAACAAGAATAAGAAGCAAAATGAAGAGATTACTGCAGCTGCTGCGGTAACTAACGAGAAGGTGGCTGTACGTGTAGATACTGCCCGTACGCAAACTGTGGATTTAACCTATATTGCTAACGGTAATTTTATTCCGAAGCAAGAGGTGACAGTTTCGGCAGAGACACCAGGACGTGTTGTCAAAGTGTTAGTAAGTGAAGGGTCGAGAGTTAGTGCAGGTCAGACATTAGCGATTGTAGAAGGAGATAAATTGAATGTAAATGTCGCAAATGCACAGGCTAACTATGATAATGCTTTACAAAATGTACAACGGTTTGAGAGTGCTTTCAGTACAGGAGGGGTTACGCAACAACAATTAGATCAGGCAAAGCTTCAATTTGAAAATGCAAAAAATAACCTCCGTAGCGCAAAGCTAACGGCTGGTGATGTGACGATCAAAACATCTGTGTCCGGAATCATAAACTCTAAAAAAATCGAACCGGGAACTTACGTAAATTCTGGTACGGCAGCATTCGATATTGTGAATGTCAGTACTTTGAAATTACGTGTAAATGTAGATGAAAAGAATGTGGCCACATTAGCGGTAGGTCAGCATGTGAATCTGGGGGTTAGTGTTTATCCAGATAAAGCTTATAGTGGCAGAATTACATTTATAGCTCCAAAGTCAGACGGAAGTTTGAATTTCCCTGTTGAGATAGAGGTCGCTAATCCGAATAACGAATTGCGTGCAGGTATGTATGGAACTGCTCGATTTGGGGATGATGTGACAGCTAACGTTCTGGTTATACCTCGTACTGCTTTCTTAGGATCAGTCAGTGACAACAAGATTTTTATAGTTAAAAATGGAAAGGCAGTTGCTACAACTGTTAAATCGGGTAGAAGCTTTGGGGACTATATTGAAGTGTTAGAGGGTGTGAATGTTGGTGATCAGGTTATTATTTCTGGTCAGATCAATGTGTTCGATCAAGCTCCTATTTCTATTATCAAATAATAAGTTGAAAAGGCGGTAAATAATATGAAGATTTCTGAAATTTCGATAAAAAGGCCAAGTTTAATCATTGTGATGTTTATCATTCTGATTCTTGGCGGTATATTTTCTTATACCCGACTCGGGTATGAGCTGATCCCTAAGTTTGATATCAAAGTTATTTTGATTCAAACGGTATATCCGGGGGCATCACCTACTGAGGTAGAGAATACTGTCACCAAAAAAATTGAAGATGCGATTTCTTCACTTGAAATGGTGAAGAAGATTGAGGCGACGTCTATGGAAAGTGTTTCTGTCGTTGCGGTAACACTAAATGATGAAGCTGATGTGAACTTTTTGCTTACAGATGCTCAGCGGAAAATCAACTCTATATTGAATGATTTACCGGACGATGTAGACCCACCGATCTTGAATAAATTCTCATTGGATGATATGCCAATTATGAGTTTGGCGGTAACTTCATCGTTGTCAGAAAAAGAACTGTATGATCTTTTGGATAAAAAGATACAGCCTGTGTTTGCGCGGGTGAATGGAGTTGCAAAGGTCGATATGATCGGAGGGGAAGAACGCGAGATACAGGTGAAAGTTGATCCGGAGAAACTAGAAGGTTATGGCTTGAATATTACGCAGATTCAACAAGTAATTGCAGCTTCTAATATGGATTTCCCTACAGGAAGTGTACAGTCTGCCGAAAAGCGAAATACAATTCGTCTTGCAGGTAAGGTTGGCTCTGTTGAAGAATTGCGTAATTTACCCGTGACCACACCTGCAGGAATAACTGTTTTTCTACGTGATATTGCCGATATTCAAGATGGTGTCGCTGAGATTGAAAAAGTAGCGCGTTTGGATCGCAAGAATACAATTTTGATGCAAGTGTATAAACAATCTGATGCCAATGCGGTAGCAGTTTCCAAATTAGTGCAAAAAACGATTGCAACAAAAGATAAGGATGGTAACGTAGTAAGCGGTATTGAAAAAGATTACCAAAAAGAGGGGATACAAGTACTCATAGCTAATGACTCTAGTGAGTATACCTTGCATTCTGCTAATCACGTTATGAAGGATTTAGTGGTAGCGGTAATACTCGTTGGATTTATCATGCTGTTTTTCTTGCACAGTTTACGTAATGCGGCCATTACGATGGTGGCTATCCCGTTGTCTTTGGTAGCAACTTTTATTGGTTTCTACTTTATGGGATATACGTTAAATCTGATGTCGTTATTGGGATTATCTCTTGTGGTCGGGATCTTGGTCGATGATGCTATTGTGGTAATCGAAAACGTACACCGTCATATGGAGATGGGTAAAAACAAGGTGCGTGCCGCTTACGATGGTGCAGCCGAGATTGGCTTTACGGTAACTGCAATTACCTTAGTAATTGTGGTTGTGTTTTTGCCAATAGCGATGTCTACAGGGTTGGTTGCTAATATCTTAGCTCAGTTCTGTGTAACTGTTATTATTGCTACGGGATTGTCTTTATTGGTGTCATTTACTGTAGTGCCCTGGTTGTACTCTCGGTTTGGTCGTCTAGAGCATATCAATTCCAGTTCATTCTTTGGAAAGATAATTTTAGGATTTGAACGTGGTCTTTCTAGATTTACCCATTGGATATCCGATATTCTGAAGTGGTCTTTGCGTACGAGAGGTAATAAGTTGATTACATTGTTGATCGCTATTGTTTTGTTCTTCGCGTCCCTTTCTTTACCGATTTTAGGATATATCGGGGGAGACTTTTTCCCTGCAAATGATAAAGGAGAGTTTATGATGCAATTTGAGTTAGAAAAAGATGCATCCTTAGAAATGACAAACCAATTGACCCAACGTGCGGAGAATCTGATTGCTTCAAAACCTGAAGTAAAGCGTATGATTACGACTGTAGGACAGTCGAGTGATGGTGGTATGGGGGGAGTTTCTGGCTCTAGATACAAGGCTGAAATCCATGTTATTTTGAAGGACGAGTATGTGGGCGTTCTAAACTCTAAGGTGTATTCTGCAGAGTTGAAGCGTGAGTTGGAGAATGAGCTTATCGGAGCAATAGTTCGAACAGTGAATATGGGATTGATGGGGGCAGAGCAGGCACCGGTACATTTGACGGTCATAGGTACTTCGATGGAAGATGCTTTGGAATTTGCGAATCAAGCTGCTGAGGTGTTGAAGAAAATACCTGGGTCATCACAAGTGCGATTGTCGTCGGAGGCAGGTAACCCTGAGATAAATGTAAAAGTAGATCGTGATAAAATGACCTCGCTTGGATTAAATGTCGCAACGGTGGGTAGTACCATGCAGGTCGCCTTTTCTGGAAACACCGATAACAAGTTTCGAGCTGGAGATAATGAATATGATATTAATATACAGTTTGATGACAAAGGAAGAGCTGGGATAGATGATGTTCGTAAGTTGAAATTTATCAATAATCAAGGCGCTTCGATTACGCTGGAGCAATTTGCAGATATTTCTTATGGCTCTGGGCCGACATTGTTAGAGAGACGGGATAAAACGCCTTCAGTAGCTGTAAAGGCACAGGTGATAGGTCGTCCAGCTGGTACTGTAGCACAAGAATGGCAAGCAGAATTTGATAAGTTGCCTAAGAAGACCGGAGTAGCTACCATGTGGGGTGGAAATATGGAAAACCAAGAGGAGGGTTTTGGAACATTAGGAGTCGCTCTTTTGGCCTCTATTATCTTGGTGTATTTAGTGATGGTAGCATTGTATGACAACTTTGCAACACCATTTGTGGTCTTGTTTTCTATTCCGCTATCATTTATTGGTGCGTTGCTGTTATTAGCATTGACCAACCAGACGTTGAATATATTTACGATTCTAGGTATTATCATGTTGATTGGTTTGGTCGCTAAGAACGCTATTCTTTTGGTCGATTTCGCTAACCACAAGAAAGCTTCCGGAGCAACAACTCATGATGCACTCGTTGCAGCCAACCACGCCCGTCTTCGTCCGATCTTAATGACGACGATAGCCATGGTGTTTGGTATGATACCTATCGCTATGGCGACGGGAGGTATTGCGGATACAAATAGGGGACTTGCGATTGTTATTATTGGAGGGCTTCTGTCCTCGATGTTCTTGACGTTGGTAGTTGTTCCTGTCGTGTATTCTCTTTTTGATAGTTTACAACGACGTTTTGGTAAAGGTGAGGATGTCAACTACAAAGAATTGATTGTGGCAGATTATGTGCCGAACGAAGAGTACGTCGACGAAATGGATGTAAAACATTAGTAATTAATATTTACACACCATATTAAGTAAGGACACGGGAAGAGTTTAAATTCTTCCCGTGTTTTGTTTTTGGGGGCGAATAAATAGTAATAATTGGTCGTTTGCGAATAACATTGTAAAAATGTTTGCATAAAGCTTTTAAATAGCTATATTTGCAACACCAAAAACGAAAAGGTTATTCTTTTAAGTTATGGTCGCAGCGCTCCTAGCTCAATTGGATAGAGCATCTGACTACGAATCAGAAGGTTAGGGGTTCGACTCCCTTGGAGCGCACTTTAGTTAACTGAAAAGCCTAATTCTCTTAACCGGATTAGGCTTTTATTTTTGTCATCAAAAATTACTCAACACTATGCTAAACCTTGTATTATTCGGTCCTCCAGGAGCAGGAAAGGGTACACAGTCAGAAAAACTTATCAGTAAATACAATCTTGTGCATATTTCTACTGGAGATATTTTCCGTGCACATATCAAAGGTCAAACCGAACTAGGTAAACAAGTTAGTCAGATTATTGCTGACGGAAATTTGGTGCCAGATTCCATTACTATTGCTATGTTGGAGGAAGAGATTAAGCAAAATCCACAGGCAAAAGGTTTTATTTTTGATGGTTTTCCACGTACTGTGGCACAAGCAGAAGCGTTGGATAAGTTTTTAGCGGATAATAACAGTGCTATCACTGGAGTTATTGCTCTTGATGTAAATGAACAAGAATTAACACAACGTATTGCTAAACGTCAGGAAATATCTGGACGTGCCGACGATGCTGCGGATAAACTTAAGAAACGTATAGAAGAGTATTTCGGTAAAACTATACATGTGTTGCCTTATTACGAGGCTCAAGGTAAGTTGTCTAAAGTAAATGGTATCGGAGAGATTGAAGCGATTTTTACAGAATTGTCTCAGGTGATTGATAGTTACAACGCTTAGTTTTATTTTTATAAAAAGTATATGGCTCAAGGTTCAAATTTTGTTGATTATGTAAAGGTGTGTTGTCGATCAGGGCATGGAGGGGCTGGATCTTCGCATTTGCATCGTGACAAATTCACGGCCAAGGGTGGTCCAGACGGAGGAGATGGAGGAAGAGGTGGACATATTATATTAAAAGGTTCAACACAGCATTGGACCTTGCTCCATTTGAAGTATCGTAAGCATATTATTGCGGAATCCGGTGGTCCAGGAGGATCAGCTTTAAGAACTGGTGCAAATGGTCAAGATGAGATACTAGAAGTTCCTTTAGGTACAGTCGCTAAGGATGCTGAGACAGGAGAAATTCTGTTCGAGATTACCGAAGAAGGAGAAACTAAAGTTCTTACTGCGGGAGGAAAAGGTGGTTTGGGAAATTGGCACTTTAAGAGTTCCACACAGCAGACACCCCGATTTTCTCAACCTGGATTACCAGGGATTGAACAGTGGGTGATCTTGGAGCTTAAGGTATTGGCAGACGTAGGTCTCGTTGGTTTTCCTAATGCAGGAAAATCTACATTATTGTCTGTAGTTTCGGCTGCAAAGCCCGAAATTGCCAATTATCCGTTTACAACCCTTGTTCCGAATCTTGGAATAGTAAGTTATCGTGACAATAAATCGTTTGTGATGGCTGATATTCCGGGGATCATAGAAGGAGCGTCGGAGGGTAAAGGTTTGGGAATTAGATTTTTAAGGCATATAGAGCGTAATTCAGTTCTTCTTTTTATGGTTCCTGCAGACACAGACCGTACAATAGAAGAGGAGTACAATATTTTATTAAATGAGTTGACCTCTTATAATGATGAGCTTTTGACAAAGCCTCGCTTATTGGTGGTTACAAAATCTGATATGTTGGATGAAGAACTCGAGGAACAAATGAAGGCGGAGCTGCCTAAAGATATTCCTTATATTTTTATTTCTTCTGTCGCCAACAAAAATATTCTTCCGCTGAAGGATATGCTGTGGAAGGTGATCAATGAGCAATAATTTAATGGTTTAGTAATGAGTCTGTTTTAGATTACACTTCAAAAAAAGCAGATAAATGTTTGTAAAAACCAGTAAAATGTCTACTTTTGCAACACTTCAAACAAACGAAGTATAATTCGAAATAAAGAATTAGGATTCCGTAGCTCAGCTGGTAGAGCAATACACTTTTAATGTATGGGTCCTGGGTTCGAATCCCAGCGGGATCACAAAAAAAGCCTCAACAAAAGTTGAGGCTTTTTTTGTGTCCTTTAGGGTCGAAGCTAGGGGGTCGATCCGAAGGAGGTTCAGGGATGTGTTCGGGGTTGAGGGGCTGAACTAATTCCAGCGAGATAAGTAACCTGAGTTGGAAAGTTGAGGTTAGGGGGAGCAGATTTCGAAAGAATTTCCAGATATGCTGGAAGGAAAGAGTTCTAAGTTGTGCTTTTTGCAAGAGACAGAAGCTTTTTTCGGTATGGAGCAGTAGGCTTAGTTTTTGTTAAGTTGTTTTAAACCAGATTGCTATATTAGCTTGTTCGTTTTAACTATTGCAAAAAGCAGATTTGTTTAATTTATCTACGCTTAAGCCTTGCATTTAAAGATATTTTTCTTACCTTTGCAACACTTCAAACAAACGAAGTATAATTCGAAATAAAGAATTAGGATTCCGTAGCTCAGCTGGTAGAGCAATACACTTTTAATGTATGGGTCCTGGGTTCGAATCCCAGCGGGATCACAAAAAAAGCCTCAACTTTCGTTGAGGCTTTTTTTGTGCCCTTTAGGGTCGAAGCCATAGGTTCGATCCGAAGGAGGTTCAGGGATATGTTCGGGGTTGAGGGGCTGAACCAATCCCAGCGGGTATAAGTAATCTGGCAGTGACAGAAGGATCTCGAATTAGGATGTCCTTTTGCGTCAGCTGTTACATCAAGTGCCGCAACTGATGAATCAAATGGAGTAGCAGATTAATCAAATGGGTCGGACGATGAATCAATTGGCTTGGGAGTATAATCAAATGAATTGGATGATGAATCAACGCAGACAAAAGATTAATCAAATGACTTGGGCATATAATCAAAGAAGATAGATGATGATTCAAATAGACTAATCTATTCATCAAGCGGTACAGGCGATAGATCAGGTGGGATAATCTATTCATCAAGCGGTACAGACGATAGATCAAGTGGGATAATCTATAAATCAAATGTGCTGATCTATTAATCAACTGCTGTTCATCATGAATCAAATTCATCAAGAGATTAATCAAATGAAACGCGCTATTAATCATCTACTACAGGCGCATCATCGAATGGACTGTATGATGAATCAGATAGGGGAGATTATTGATCAAATGGAGCAACTGATGAATAGAATGGGCAAGATGATGAATCAACTGAGGTAGGAGATAAATCAAGCGGAGCGTTTGATAAAGCAGACGTGGCAGTCGATGAATATATTTGGGAACAATGGAAGTACGCTGTACCTATTTTGTGACATCAATATGAATTTGAATCGGAAAGCCATGAGTTGATAATTAAGCAGAATTACCTAAATTTGTTCCGCGCACTGCTATTGGTATGTTTTGGGTTGATATTCAGTTTGATTGCTTGTTTTAGGAGTCTAGTATATGTCTGAACTAATTGTTGATGAAGATTGGTTAATACAGCTTTCAGAAGGAACAAATGAAGCTTATGAAAAGCTATTTGCGACCTACTGGCCTCGTATTAATGCTTTGGTGCATAAGTTAGTCAAATCCGAGATCCAAGCGGAGGACCTGACACAGGAAATTTTCATCAAGATCTGGAACAACAAACAAGAACTTCCCTCGATACGGAATCTTGATGCTTATATCTATACCGTGGCACGGCATGCTAGCCTTGATTTTTTGAAGAAACGTGTCTTAGTCACCGAGAATATTGAAAACTTGATTGTCTATTTGAGTGATGATGCACTCGGACCAGAACAAAAGGTCTTGTATAAAGATCTAGAGAGCTGTCTGCAGAACGGGATAGATTCCTTGCCATTAAATATTAGAGAAGTATTTATGCTTAGTCGCTATCAAGGTCTGTCCCATGAAGAGATTGCAGAGCAATTGGGAATATCGGTTTATACCTCCAAAACTTATGTCGTTAGGGCACTAAAAGCGTTACGTTTGTATATCCGTCATCATGGAGAAGTACAATCCATCCTTGTTGCTTTCTTAATTTTAAATCGCATGTAAAATACATGTCTGTTTACTATTCCCTTACTTAATATCTGCATTTCTGATTGTTTAAAGATTATTTCTTTTTGAAAATAATTCATTGAATAGCAGATGTTTATGTGTTTTTTGTTAAAAAATAGCTATTGTTTAGTATTCCTTACACCCCTTATTTCGTCATTATATTTTAGGGACCTTATACCTGATCATGAAGAAAGTAGAACGAATTACCTTTTTATACCATAAATATGTTCACGAATCGCTGACCACCGAAGAACTTCTGGAGTGGATAGAGATTATACAGGATCCTGTAAATACCACTTTTCTGGATAACCTCCTTAACGATACGCTGGTAGAATTAAATCCCGAAGAATATGCTCAAAATTGGAAGCCAGCCTTTAATCGTTTTTCTGAAACCGTGGGCCTAGAGCGAAATCGCGGAGCTAAGGTTCGATTGTTCCGTTACTGGCCATTTGCAGCTGCTGTAGCGGCACTATTTGTTTTATTTAGTACTTATTTTATTTGGAAGCAGTCCGCTGAACAACAGGTTATTGTTGCTGAGCTTCCCAAAGAAGACGTTGCACCAGGTGGTTATGCAGCTATTCTTCGTTCGGCCGATGGAACAGCACTCAACCTAAGTGAACAAGGCGAATTGCTCGTAGGACAAAGCGGTCTTGAAGATGGTGAAGGAAACCTACTAAATACCGGAAATTCGGAAACGATATGGCGAACGATAGAAGTACCTAAAAAAGGACATTATAGACTTGTCTTGGCAGATGGTACCCAAGTGTGGTTGAACGCAGCTTCATCACTACGTTTTCCTCTTCATTTTAACGAAGCAAATCGAACAGTATATCTAGAAGGGGAGGCTTTCTTTGAGGTGACCAAGAATAAGAAACAACCGTTTGTTGTACAGAGTCAAGATCATGCCGTCAAGGTGCTCGGGACCAGCTTTAATATATCTGCTTACTCGAAAGAACACATTCAGACAACTTTGGTGACAGGGGCTGTAACGGTTAATACGGGAGATAGGCAGATGGATTTACAGCCAGGTATGCAGAGTGATGCATTTGGTAGTCGATTGACAAGACGTGTGGTAGATATTGAATCGGTTACGGCTTGGAAGGACAATCGCTTTGTATTTGTTAAAGAACCTTTGACGGACATTATGAAGAAGCTGGAGCGCTGGTATGATGTTGAATTTATCATTCAGAAAGGGTCAGAAGAATTGTTAGCAAGAACATTCTCGGGTTCTTTGTCCCGTTATAGCAACCTATCCGAAACACTGGATCTATTCAGTTATACGGAATTATTGAATTATTCCATTAAAGGAAGAACAGTCTATTTGAGAAAATAGATTTAAGTATGAGCTTTTTGAACATTTAAATTATATAGCGTAAAACTAACGTTGAGTAAAGCAGCCTAAACAATTAACTAATAAAATGAAGTACAACCAAAAGAAAGAAAGATGGAATAAGAATCTTTCGACCGCATTATGGGCGATGAAGACAAAGGTATTGCCGGTAGCAGTGGCTTTTACTCTTGTGTCTTTTCAAGGAGATGTCCAGGTAGTCAATATCCGGGAGAACCAGATCCGGATGGAAAAACTGATCAAAGAAATACAAAAGCAAACAGGGTACAACTTTTTGTATGATGACCAATTACTGGAACACCAAGGGGTAAAGAGTATTCGCATTGATGGACTTTCTGTCACCAAGGCACTGGATATGGCTTTAGCTGGAACAGATATTACCTACGTCATCAAAGACAAGAGTATCGTACTAAAGAAGAAAAAAGTAGCAATAGCTAGCTCGGCCGCTAACAACGCTCTACAGGAGGCAGTGGTGAGCGGAGTGTTACGTAACGATCAGGGAAATACGATTGCAGGATCGACTATCCGTAATACCAGGACAGGAGCAGTGGTTACGACCAATACGGAAGGAAAGTTCTCAATAGCTGCAAAATCAGATGATATCCTGGAGTTTAGCTTTTTAGGCTATCAAAAAGGACAGTATAAGGTCAAAGAGGTGAATAAGCCAATAACGATGACGCTTTCTGTAGCGGTCAACGAATTGACTGATGTCGTGGTAGTGGGCTATGGTTCACAGCAGAAAAAGGTAGTTACCGGTGCTATCAATACGATAAAAGGAGAGGAGCTTTCCAAGTCACCAGCAGTTAATATTTCGAATACCCTAATGGGTAGAGCACCAGGGTTAAGCTCGACTATGATATCTGGAGCACCGGACCGTGATCGGGCAGCGATAAAGATCCGTGGTATGGGCGAGGCATTGATTGTAATCGATGGTGTAGCACGTGAGGGGCAGGGCCTGATCGGTATGGAGATGGATAAGCTGGATCCAAATGCTATCGAAAGTGTAACTGTACTGAAAGACGCATCCGCAGCAGTATATGGTACTCGTGGTGCAAATGGAGTGATATTGATTACGACCAAAAAGGGATACCGTGACCGTCTAGACATTAATTACGCAGGTCAGTTTGGTATACAGCAGAGTACACGTCTGCCTAAGTTTCTGGATTCGTACAATTATGCATTGTTGAATAATGAGATGTACGACAATGATATTGCGGATCGCGGAAACTCACCACGTAGAAAATATACAGCAGAGGAGTTACAGAAATTCTTAGACGGTTCGGATCCTGATCGATATCCAAATACAGACTGGTATGGTGATGTCTTGGATAAAACAGCCTTATTACATAAACATAATGTGAATGTCGGTGGTGGCGGTAAGAATGCCCGTTACTTTTTGTCGGGATCTTTTACGGATCAGAACGGTTTGATGAAGACCTCTGAAATGAAGCGTTATGGTATCGTCAGTAATACAGACTATGATGTGACACCGAATACCAATCTGTCGGTTTCCTTAAACTATATCACCGAGACTTCGGACAATCCAGCTTCTCACCCAGAGGATATTTTTGGACGCTTAGCTGCACTGGGTTCTGTTATGCCATCTCGTTTTTCGAATGGTCTATATGCCTATTCAGGTTATGCCGGTAATCCGATTACAGACGTAATGGCCGAGAGTGGTTATAAGAGAAATACACGTAATGTGTTTACAGGAAGTTTCGGATTGACGCAAAAGATTCCTTTTGTACCTGGACTATCTGCTGGCGCATTCGTTGCTGTGGATCGCAACAGCTCTTTTCAAAAATCATTCGCTATACCGTTCCCTCAGTATACACTGGCTGATACAAAGGATGAGTACACCTTGCAAAATGGAACTGAAAAAGCACGTATGGAGCAATCCTACAATCAGAACAATAATGTCAATGTACAGCTGAAGCTGAATTACAAACGTCATTTTGGACAGCATAATATTGATGCAATGGCGCTATATGAACAGAACGAGTTCAAGAGCGATGTATTCTCGGCAGAGCGTAGCAATTTCCCGGTTTCTAGTTTGGATCAATTGTTTTTGGGAGATATCAAGACACAGAAAAACTTAGGTTCAGCATCGGAGAATGCTAGACGCAGTGTGGTCGGAAGAGTGCAGTATAACTATGATCAACGTTACGTGGTAGAAGGAAGCTTCCGTTATGATAGTTCTCCATATTATCCTAAAGGAAAGCGTAATGGTTTTTTTCCTGCATTATCAGCAGCTTGGAACATTTCTGAGGAAGATTTCTTCAAAGAACGTTTTGCTTTCGTAGATAATCTGAAGTTAAGAAGTTCTTTTGGGCGCTTAGGGAACGACGGTGGAAACCTATATACCTACTTCTATAATTATGCACTTATTCCTGCGGGATATGTATTCGGTACGTCAGATAATATAAGTCCACTAGCTCGTATCTCTAATCTGACTGTTCCAAATACAAATATCACTTGGGAGAAGGTGGACGCATTTGATATCGGTATTGATGCGACACTTTGGAATGGTAAGTTGGGCTTTGAGGTCGATTACTACAATAAGAATAAATTTGATATCCTGCGTTCGAGGAATTACGACGTACCATTGACATTCGGTATTAATCCAGCGTTGCAGAACTTTGCTAAAGAACGCTATTATGGTTATGAGGCATCCGTGTCCCATAGAAATACACTTGGCAACGTACGGGTCAATGCACGTCTGAATATGACCTATACGAAGAGTACAGTCGTGAACTACGGAGAGAATGATGCGGTATTGCCAGGATTGCGCCAAGAAGGATCTACAATCGGTATATCACGTATTTTGAAAGCAGATGGTATATTCCGCAACGACGAAGAAGCGGGCAATTGGCCAAAATATCTGAATAGTCCAAATGGCTCACCGATTACTCCAAAAGCAGGAGATATCCGTTATGTCGATATGAACGGGGATGGTGTCGTAGAGTTGTATAGCGGTAGTGCAGACCGAGCTTTTGAAGCGACCTATATTTATCCACCAACAGTCTACGGTTTGAATCTAAGTGCTTCTTGGAAAGGTCTCTCTGTAGATGCTTTCTTTCAGGCCTCCACAGATGTGTATATAAACTATAAACCAGGAGATGATCTTGCCAACTTCTATGAGTTGCATCTTGATCGTTGGACACCAGAAAACTTAGACGCTTCGTATCCTCGTCTATTGTCCAATCATGAGAATAACAAGTTACCGTCTACATTCTATGTGAAGAATGGTAATTATTTGAAATTGCGTACAGCGCAGGTAGCGTACGAGTTTCCGAAAGATTGGATCAAGCGAGCAGGCATCAAGTCCTTAGGTGTTAATTTTCAAGGACAGAACCTGTTTACCATCAGTGCTAGCAAGCGCTTTGACCCAGAATCTACAGGAGCATCGGCGAGTCTGTATCCACCACAAAGAATCTATACGTTGGGCTTACGTGTAGGTATCTAATACTTTAAAGAATTGAAATCCATGAAAATTAGAAGACATATATTATCCTTGAGCACATTGGCCTTAGCATTGGCTTTAAGCTCTTGTCAAAAAGACTTTTTAGATAGAAAACCCCTCAACCTATTGTCTGAAGAGGTGGTTTGGAAAGATCCTGAATTAATAAAATTATCGGTCAATGAATTTTATACCTTCTTGAAGACGGGGTTTGATACCTACATCCCGGCAGCAAAGACCGATGATATACAGTTAGTTGGTAATGAGGAAAAGAAAATAACGAGTTTTCTTACGGGGGATTTTCTGAGCACGTCATTTCCAGAGCGTAATCTTTGGAAAGACAGCTACGCACAGATCCGCAAGCTGAATGTTTTCATTAACCGGGCTGCGGTGTCTACAGTGCTGAATGATACCGAACGTAAGGTCTTGTTGGGGCAAGCGCGATTTATGCGTGCCTACGTATATTTTAACTTGTTTACTTCTTTTAAAGATGCTCCATTATTGTTAAAACATCAGTCTATTGAAGAGGCTGAGGATAAGCCAACAAAAGTCAGTCACGAAGAGGGCTTACAATTTGTGATACAGGAATTAGAGCTTGCAGTGAAAGAGTTACCTAGTACCTATGGTAAGGAAGATTGGGGACGTATTACCAGGGAAGCTGCGGCAGCCTTTAAAAGTCGCGTACTATTATGGGGAGCGAGCCCCTTGGTCAATACAGGAGATGAAGCAGCGAAGTGGAAGCTGGCTGCAGATGCAGCGCAGGGTGTTATGGAGTCCAAAGCATTTGAATTGAAAAAGGATTATGCTGCTGTATTCGTCAACAAGAATATCATGGACAAACCCGAAGTAATTCTGGAGTTCCGCTACAACGGGATTAAAGGGGAGAAGATGCATGCCTATGATCAAAATAATACACCCGCAGGCTACGGAGGTAAGGGAATCAACTGTCCTACGCAGGATATTGTCGACAGTTATGAAATGGCCAACGGTCTCCGTATAGAGGAAGCCGGATCGGGTTATGATCCTGCTAATCCATACAAGAACCGCGACCCTCGTTTTGCAAAATCTATTCTTTTTAACGGTGCAGATTTTAAAGACCGTGCTGTAGAAACTTTTACTGGAGGTAAGGATTTGCCAAGAACCAATCCGACCCCTACGGGATACTATATCCGTAAGTTTATGGATGAAAAATTTGACTTTAACAAGGACAAAAATTTCGGAAGTAGCACAAACTGGGTCATTATGCGTTACGGGGAGGTTCTGTTAAACTTTGCTGAGGCTACGAATGAAGCGGATGGCCCAAGTGTAGCAGTATACGATGCGGTCAATGCGATTCGTAAGCGTGTAGGTATGCCAGCTATTCCGAACGGATTGAATAAAGAGCAGATGCGCGATCGTATTCGTCATGAACGTCGCATAGAACTTGCTTTTGAAGATGACATCCGTTATCAAGATCTAAAACGATGGAAGCTGGCAACAGATATCCTTAATAAATCCGTGAAAGGTGTTACGATCACCAAAGGGACAAATGGAGTCATCTCTTATAAAGAAAAGAATGCTGGTTCACGTGCGTTTGAAGAGCGCAATTATTGGTTCCCTATTCCTCTAGTAGAAATGGGCGTAAACCCGAATCTGAAACCACAGAATCCAGGTTGGTAGTTTTTTAGAATTGCACATAATTGATAATGAGATATAAAAATAAATTAGGAATCGCGTTGGCGATATTAAGCTTGCAAGCTACAGTTACCGTAGGGCAATCTGGAAAATGGGGAGGTTTGGTTAATCTTCCAACTAAGGTGGAGTCGGAGAAGAAAGAGCAATCCGATAAATCTAAAAAAGATAAGATCAAGAAATTTGAAGAGCTAATTACTAGCGATGCAAAGAAATCAACAGGACTTTTTAATACTTACAAAGTAGATGATAAGTATTATATGGAGATCCCGGATACCTTGCTGAATCGCGATATGTTGGTTGTCACACGTTTTACACAGACACCAGTAGGTTTAAAAGAATTCCGTTCTCAGTATGGCGGAGAGATGTTGAATGAGCAGCTTTGGCAATGGCAACGTCGCGAGAATACCATATATATACGCGTACCGAGTTATGCCTATATCGCAACTGTAAATCGAGATATGGATGCTGCACTTGCCAATTCCAATGCTCTTCCGATATTAGCTGCTTTTGATATCAAAGCTTTCAATAATGGAGGCAAAAATGTGGTTATCGATGTAACCGATTTCTATAACGGTGAGATACCGGGTATGCCATTGCCTGAAAAATTAAAGAAGACTTATAAGATTGCAGGTATTGATGCGCAGAAATCTTATATCGATACCATTAAGTCTTTCCCAGAGAATGTAGAGGTGCGGACAGTAAAGACCTTCAAATCACCAGTGCTCCCGGCAGACAATTCAGTGGGTACGATGACTTTTGGTTTGAATACCTCTATGGTCCTGTTGCCTAAGGTACCTATGCAGGCGCGTTATGAAAATGAGCGTGTGGGGTATTTTTCTAATCGAAAGTTGGATTTCGGTGCGAATGATCAAAAGGTAACGCGCAATGCTTTTATACAACGTTATCGCCTTGAACCTTCAGATGCAGAAGCCTATGCACGTGGCGAACTGGTCGAACCGAAGAAACAGATTGTCTTCTATATCGATCCAGCGACTCCAAAAAAATGGGTTCCTTACCTTATCGAAGGAGTAAATGATTGGAACTCGGCATTCGAGGCCGCAGGTTTCAAGAATGCTATTGTAGGTAAAGAAGCGCCTACAGCTGAAGAGGATCCTACATTCAGTACCGAAGATGCTCGCTATTCCGTGATCCGTTACTTCGCGTCGGAGATAGAGAACGCTTACGGTCCGCGTATTTCGGATCCGCGCTCAGGTGAGATTGTTGAGAGTCATGTAGGATGGTACCACAATGTGATGTCCTTATTGCGCAATTGGTTCTTCGTGCAGACTGCTGCGATCAATGAGGGAGCACGTGGTGCAAAACTGTCTGATGAGCAAATGGGACAATTGATCCGTTTTGTATCTTCACATGAATTAGGACATAGTTTAGGGCTATTGCACAACTTTGGTTCCAGCTACGCCTTTGATGTAGACTCATTGCGTTCACCGTCGTTTACAGAGAAGTATGGTACAGCACCGTCCATTATGGATTATGCACGTTTTAATTATGTAGCGCAGCCTGGTGACGGAGTAAAAAATATTTATCCTAAAATCGGGGCATACGATCGTTTTGCAATTGATTTCGGATATCGTCATCACGGAGGTAGGACACCTGAGCAAGATCGCGATTGGTGGGAAGCTAAAATACAGGAGAAGGCTGGAGATCCGTTGTACTATTATGGTAAGCAAGGGTCTATGGATCCAAGGGCACAAAGTGAAGACCTAGGAAATGATGCCGTCAAAGCCGGAGAGTACGGTATTGCGAATCTAAAGTATATCCTTCCTAATTTGGAAAAATGGACCTACGAACAGAATGGTAGTTTGGAAGATACGAAAGATCTTTACAAGGACTTGATCGGACAGTACCGTCGTTATATCAACCATGCTATAGCATATGTAGGGGCGATGACTGAGGACTACAAAACCAAGAGCGAAGCTGGAGCAGTATATACTTACGTTGCTAAAGAGAAGCAACAAGGAGCTGTTGCTTTTGTCAACAAACATGTCTTCGAGACACCTTACTGGCTGTTGGATACCAATCTGATGAAGCGTATTGACTACGGTACTATGGCTAATAAAGTGCAAGAGATGCAAAATCAGGTATTGACATCACTGTTAGAAACCTATGGTTTTGCCCGTATGATCGATAATGAATTTAAGAATGGTACAAAAGCTTATACCGTCAAGGAGCTATTGACAGATGTCTCCAGTTCTATATTTAAAGGTGCCAAGGATGATATGTTCAAACGTGGATTACAACGTGCCTATGTAGACCGTCTTGGTGTAATGCTGAAATTGGATAAACCTGTACAGGAGACTGCTTACGCTGCAGCAGGTCTTACACCTTACAATCCAAATCTTTCTGATATGCGGATTTTAATCTTGAGTGAGCTCAATGATACTGAAATACGGGTTAAGAAAATGGCTAAAGGCAGCAAAGGATTTGAAGCAGATCATTATGCTGATTTACTACGTCGTATTCAAGCAATAAAGAAGCTTAATTCCTAGTTTTAGAATTGAAGCTCCTAATAGACCTTCTTTAGGAGCTTTCATTAAAAAGTCCAGGTTATAAAAAAAGTGGTCACGCATTTTATATGTGTGACCACTTTTTTTATAAAAGAAAATGCCCTATTTATTTCGAGATATTCAGTTTGCTCGCGGCAACCTTATCTGTTAAGAATACCAAAGTGCCATTTATAGGGTTCAGTAGCTGAGAAGGGTATTCTTCTACATTTCTTGCACCTTCTAATACCTCATATAATGCATTGGTTTTCTTCTCACCAAATGTAAGTACAGCAATATTTTTAGCCTTATTAATGAGCGGTGCAGTTAGTGTGATTCTATACATGCTCTGAGGTTCTAGGTAATAAGCATCGACCCATTTTTTGTCTTCATGAAGCACAGCTGTGTGAGGGAATAAAGATGCCGTGTGCCCATCATCGCCCATGCCCAATAAGATCAGGTCAAACGAACCATCTTCACCTACCACTGCTTTTATCGTTTCTTCGTATTGTGTTGCATATTCCACTGGAGTTGCCGTTTCACTGTACATTGCGTAGATCTGTTCTTTTGGAATTGGAACATGATTCAATAATGTTTCAAATGCCATTGTCGTATTACTACGTTCATCTTCAAATGGCACCCAACGCTCGTCACCCCAAAAGACAAATACTTTTTGCCAATCTATCAGTTCTCGATACGCTGCAGATGCAAGTAGCTTATGCAAAGCTATAGGAGAAGAACCACCAGTGAGCGCCACCGTAAATTTTCCGCGTTCAGCTATTGCTTTCTTTGCGGTATCTACAAACAGAGCGGCAGCCGCTTCAGTCAATAATTGTGTGTTTTCAAATATCTGTATCAATTTCTCAAACTTTTAATGTATAACTATACTCAACTCATCTAGTTTGGCTAAAAGCCCTTTTATCTGGATTTGTGATGTGCATTTACAGCCCATACATGACCGTTTTGAGCGACCAAGGCTTCTGCATTTTCTGGACCCCAGGTTCCTGAAGCATAGTTTGGAAAATCAAGTGTACTTCTGCTTTCCCATGCCTCCTGTATTGGAGTGATCACATCCCAAGCCTCTTCGACTTGATCCGAACGCATAAAGAGTGTAGCGTCACCATTAAGCGCATCGAGCAATAGCGTTTCGTATGCTTCCGGTGATTGGGTCGAGCACGTATCATAATCGAAGACCATTTCCGAAGGGTTTAGTGCCATCGTCAAACCTGGACGCTTTGTCATAAAACGTAAGCGGATGTCCATTTGAGGCTGTATATTTATAGTCAGCTTGTTGGGCATCAGATTATCCATCTGCCCATCAGAGAACGTAGAGTGTGGCACAGGTTTGAACTGTATGGTAATCGAAGAGTGTTTCTCCTGCATCCGCTTCCCTGTCCGTAAATAAAAAGGCACACCCTGCCAGCGCCAGTTGTCCAAAAAGAACTTAACCGCTACAAATGTTTCTGTATTTGATTCAGGATTTACTCCTTCTTCCTCTCTGTATCCAGGTACTTTTTTACCCTGTAACCAACCCTCACCGTATTGTCCACGTACTGCATAACGTTGTACCTCTTCCGGTTTGATACGACGTATAGCCCGCAATACATCCACCTTGCGGTTTCGTATCTCTTCCGATTTGAAAGAAGCAGGGGCTTCCATAGCCACCATACATAATATTTGTAAGAGGTGGTTTTGCACCATATCTTTCAATGCTCCCGCACTTTCATAGAATCCTCCACGGTTTTCAACCCCTACTTGCTCAGCAACGGTGATTTGAACGGAATCGATAAAGTTTCTATTCCAAAGCGGTTCAAAAAGCGCGTTGCCGAATCGAAAGGCAAGAATATTCTGTACAGTCTCTTTGCCAAGATAGTGGTCGATTCTATAAATTTGCTTTTCTTGAAAGGTTTGCCTCAAAAGTTTGTTTAGTGCAACAGCCGTGTCTTTATCATTTCCGAAAGGTTTTTCGATGACAATACGGTCCTTTTCAGGATTACTAGCAAGGCCAGATTCGTTAATATATAAGGTAGCTGCTTCAATAAAGCGGGGAGCTACAGAAAGATAAAACAATCTGTTTGCACGTTCACCCCACAATTCATCCAGCGCGTCCAATTGAGCTGCCAGCGCTTTATACGAATCGATATCATCGATATTCGATTGGAAATAAGAAATATTAGGGTTGAATTCTTCCCATTTTTGTTGCTCGGGTGCCCCCGTTCTAGAAAATTCAGATAAACCTTCAGCAAGATGTGACCTGTATGTGGTATTATCAAGTTCGCTACGGCCTAGGCCAATAATAGCAAATTTTTCAGGCATCCAATTATCTAAAAACAAATTGTAAAAAGCGGGTATCAATTTACGCTTCGCCAAATCTCCCGTACCTCCAAAAATTACTATAATGGAAGGTCTGGCTTTTTTACTGGTCTTCATTGTATTATAAAAAAGGTAATCAATTTATCTTAATCCCACTGCGTATGAAACGACCCCTCACGGTCTATGCGTTCATAGGTATGTGCGCCAAAATAGTCACGTTGTGCTTGTATGATGTTCGTAGGCATACGCTCCGAGCGATACGAGTCGAAATACGCTAAGGCATTCATATACGCACCGAATGGGATACCACCGTCAATAGCATATTTGATCGTAGCTCTAGCACCCTCTTGTCTTGCCGCTATATTCTGTGCGATCGTATCATCCAATAGGATGTTTCTTAATGCCGGGTTACGGCTATAGGCTTGTCTGAAATCTTCCAAAGCCGCAGCTCTGATGATACAGCCTCCACGCCATATTTTAGCAACCTGTTCTAGGTTTAAGCCATAGTTGTATGTTTCGGACGCTATGGTAAGCTGTGCTAGCCCTTGTGCGTATGTGTTTAACATGGCGAAATAGAAGGCATCTTTTATTTGTTCGATGACCTCATCTTCGTTTATAGCATCAATTGAAGGAGCCCAAGTTAATTTTTTCGCAGCCTGTATACGCTCAGGTTTTAACTTAGACATATCACGCATCGTTACAGCTGCATCTATTACTGGAATCGGAGCTTGTAGATCCATTGCATTTTGTGAAGTCCATTTACCCGTTCCCTTTGATTTTGCCCAATCAGAGATTACGTGGACAAGACGTTGACCATCTTCATCAAATTTATTCAGGATTTCAGAAGTTATTTCTACTAGAAATGAATGTAATTCTCCCTTATTCCAATTGGCAAATGTTTGCTGTATTTTATCATCCGAAATTCCGAAACCACGTTTCATTAAGTCATAAGTTTCGGCAATAAGCTGCATGACACCATATTCTATCCCATTGTGGACCATTTTAACATAGTTTCCAGCAGAACCGTTGCCCAGATAGGTTACACAGGGCTCTCCATTTACTTTTGCGGCAACAGCCTCAAATATAGGGCGTAGACGTTCATAAGCATTTTTATCACCTCCTGGCATTAAGCTAGGGCCAAAACGGGCACCTTTCTCGCCTCCAGAGATACCCATTCCGAAGAAGTGTATGTTTTGTTTCGATAGTTCTATAAAACGACGATCAGTATCAGGAAAGTAGGAGTTACCACCATCGATAATAATATCTCCTTCTTCTAGATGGGGAAGTAGGCTATTTATGGCGCTATCGACTGGATTTCCTGCAGGAACCAATAACATGATAGCTCTAGGCTTTCGGATGGCCTGTGTAAAGTCAGCTACCGATGTGGTAGCTTTTACCTGGTGGTTGTCGTTAATTTCGTTTTCTAAAGACTGTACTTTAGCGAGGTCGAGGTCTAATCCCGCTACGGCAAATTTATTATCGGCCATGTTTAATAGGAGGTTTCTTCCCATAACACCAAGACCAACTATGCCAAAATCATATAATTCCATAAAATTTTTATCAGTTGATACAGATATTTATCGTTTCGGATACGTATTAATTTATGTGTTAAAGCTTACTTAGGAAAGCTTATTCAATCTAATAGTCAAAGATAGGAATCTTTTCGTTGAAAGCTGAGGTTTTTTACTCCTTTCAGGAGCACTATGGATGATGCAAGAAAGACGCTGGAGGTAATGTTGTGAAATTAGGAGCTATTCTGTGTAGGCAGCTATAGTGATGTTGTGGAATAGGTGTCATAACCTTGGGTTATGTCGTATAGAGATTTCTCATTTTCTTTCCATAGCCACACTGCTGAAATTTGTAGCTAATAAGAAGAAAATAAAATACACATGATGTTAGAAAAAGAACATACCAACAGATTAAATAAGAGACTTGTTAACAGATCGGAGAGTGCCTGCATTTTCAAAAATAGACATCCCTTGTCTATACAAGCAATTATCTTTGTCGGAGTCGGAGTACTCTGTTTATTTCCGTTTATTTCGGCTCCTTTGGCACTCTTGATAGGGGTTATAATCGCCCAATGTTTCAATAATCCTTTTCCAGATACTACGGCAAAGTTGACCCATATTTTATTACAGGTATCTGTGATTGGATTAGGATTTGGAATGGATGTAGAGTCTACTATAGGAGCAAGCAAGAATGGATTCTTATTAACGGTATGCTCTCTGTTTGGAATACTTATCTTAGGTTACGTAGTTGGAGTAGTATTTAAGATGGACAAGAAAATCTCTTTCTTGATTACAGTAGGGACAGCTATCTGTGGAGGCAGCGCTATAGCAGCAATTTCGCCCGTTATAAAAGCAAAGCAAGCACAAATTAGCGTTGCTTTAGGGACAATCTTTATATTGAATGCGATAGCTTTGTTCCTTTTCCCTCCTTTGGGTCACTTATTTCATCTTTCGGAGAATCAATTTGGACTTTGGAGCGCTGTAGCTATACAGGATACGAGTTCGGTAGTCGGAGCTGCAAGTAGGTACGGCGAACAGGCCTTACAGATAGCAACTTCTGTCAAATTGACCAGAGCCTTATGGATTATTCCTGTAACATTTGGTAGTGCTTTCCTTTTTAAGGAAAAGGGAACCAAAATTAAAATACCCTATTTCATTGGTCTTTTTGTACTGGCAGTTTTAGGCAATACCTATGTTCAATTTTTACATGAGCTAGGCACCTCAATTGTGGCCTTATCGAAAAGTGGACTTACTGTCGTGCTTTTTTTAATAGGTTCAGGCTTGTCTTTAAAAGTAATGCGGTCCGTTGGTATCAAGCCGTTTGTATTGGGCGTCCTTCTTTGGATAGGTATTGCGGTACCTTCTTTATTTGTGATTGTATACTTCTTTAATTAAGATTTCAGGAAAACTGAGTATATTTATCTGGTACAAAAATCAACTACGTATAGCGATGTCTACTACCAATCCTGTCATCTATTTTGAAATTCCGGTGAACGATTTACGTCGGGGTGAACATTTTTACGCAAATGTCTTTGGCTTTGCTTTTGAAAAGGAGATTATCGATAACTATGAAATGGCACTTTTTCCTTTTTCAGAATCCAGATCAGGCATTTCGGGAGCATTGGCCAAGGGAGACGTATATATTCCGACAAAAAATGGAGTTATCCTATATTTTAAAACTGACAATATAGACGATACCCTTCAAAAAGTAGTCGAGTATGGAGGACATGTTTTGTATCCTAAGACTAAGAACAATCAATATAATTTTTTTGTCGCAGAGTTTGAAGATTCAGAAGGTAATAGAATTGCATTACATCAACGGGGTGTTTAGCCCCCGTCTATTGCAATGACCTTAAATCTGTAATAAACTCATTGACCACAGATTCTGGCGTGGCCCATGAGGTAATCAATCGTACGGCGGAATTGTCTTTGTCTATAGATTTCCATTCGAAGAACAGGTATTTCTTATGGAGCTCATCAATAGTACGGCGGGGTAAAATTGGGAATACCTGATTCGTTGTAGAACGCGTTAAAAAATTATAACCAATCTCTTCTGCGGCTTCAGCTATTTTCATTGCCATTCTATTGGCATGGTCTGCCAGTTCAAAATAGAGGTTATCTCTAAATAACTCTAAAAATTGTATTCCCAGTATTCTTCCCTTGGCCAATAGGGCACCCTTTTGTTTTAATGCATAATCAAAGTCAGGATACAATAATGGGCTATTGAAGACTACTGCTTCTCCCAGTAAAGCTCCATTTTTGGTCGCTCCGATATAGAATACATCCGTCAGTTGACTGATCTGGGCAAGTGTAATATCGTTATTGGACGCTGTAAGTGCGTTGCCTAATCGCGCTCCGTCTAAAAACAACAGGAGGCCGTGCAGCTTACAACAATCAGACAGGGCTTTTAATTCCGACAACTGATATATGGTTCCGATTTCCGTAGAGTTGGAAATATACACCAGTTTAGGTTTTACAACATGTGGCCTTAAGGTGTGATTCTGTAAAATCTGTTCGATATCTGCAACCCTCAGTTTACCGTCTTTGGTCTCTGCCGTAATAACCCGATGACCTGTAGCTTCTATTGCTCCAGCTTCATGGGCATAGATATGACCAGACTGCGCACTTATTACAGCCTCATGCGATTGGAGAAGGCAAGAGATAACCAATAGATTTGTTTGCGTTCCTGCAGACAGAAAATATATTTCTGCCGCTGGATTAGCTATTTTTTGTCTAAGGATAGCTTTTGCCTCCAGACTATAATCATCCTCTCCATAGCCAAGCTGTTGTACGAGATTACTCTCTCGCAGCTTATCTAAAATACGCATATGCGCTCCCTCTGAATAGTCGTTCTTAAAGTTGTACATAGCTAACTTCCCTTTTAATAGATGGAAATGCAAATATAGAAAGTTTGCCCGGTAGCTGACTAGTCCAGAAGATAGAATACTTTAAGGGTGAATCAAAAACCTTTCGTAATGTTTCCAGTAAGCATCAGGAAGGGTAGATGTGGTTTTTGACCAAAACTCTTCCTTTATCTTGTCTTTAGTCTGTTCATCTTCGGTTTCTAAACGTCCTTTTAGCAGAAGGTACAATTCAAAAAACAACTGTAAAAACTGTCTGTCATTCTTAGCACATTTGAAATTAATACAATCTCCATGTAGATAGTAACTTACCACCTCTCCTGAAGGGATATGGTATGCTAGTCTGTCTCCAATTGTATCCCATCCAAAAAATAGGAAGTCTTGGTACACCTCTAGGTCATGATCAAAGGTGATATCATAGACGTTCAATCGCGACAGGTCAAAGTTGTGGAGTAGGTTCAAAATTTCGTTGCCATGCTCTTGGTAGTTTGATCCTGAATCGGGAATATGTGCATCACTTAAAATGCCATGTAATGTTTCTGTATTTAACCTGTTTTCAAGGTGCATACGTTGGGGTTGATTTGCCCGAATATTGTATACAAATTCTTTTGCAGTCATAGGTCAGGATTATGTTTTTGTTTGGTACTCAGTTTTTTTACGCTAGAAAATATCCTTACTAATCTAGGTACAAAGATGCACCATAAATATAGCACTATTTACGGGAAACCGTATCAATCTTTTTTAACGTTTATTTTTCTTTATTCAAGTCTTTTATGAGGCCTTTGCCAAAATAAAAAACTAAGAATATCCCAAGGATGGAGCAACCAATCAATACCCAGTTTCCGTAGCCCTTATCTTCTAATGTGCTATCCGTTTTATTGACTTGGATATCACTTACTTTTGCTATGGGAATGTCTGCAGGTAGATCGAGGTCTATTTTAGATAAATCATAGTTAGGAGCATTCCAATTGCTGTCTACTTGCAAGCTGTATGTTTGCTTTTTATCCAAATCAGCAATCAAATGAATAGGGGTCTGGTAGAATAAGATACTATCTATTTTGAGCGGAGGATTATCCTCATTTTCGATTTCCATAAAGAATAGACTAGGATAGGAGTCTTGTAGTGGATATGTTTCACCTGCATTACTATGGAGTTGGAGGTATTCGCTGATACTATGTTTTTGTTTACTATTATTTTTTACTGCGCTTGCCTTTTGTTGTTCCACGTACGTGTATGCGGTCCGGTAATATTGTTTTGGACTGCTTGCATAGACTACAAAATAATCAATAGGTGTCCATAAGTCTTTAGTAATAGCTATCGTTGTCGTTTTATGCTCAGGATTATTTGTCTGCTTGTAAGAAATATCCTTTATCTTTTCCAGCTTTAGTGTGGTTCCACTATTTTTTATTTCGCCAATATTTAGGACTCTAATTGGTGAAGAACGCTTATTGTCAAGCATAATACGGATATAGCGATAGTCCACCGGAGGGAAATTAATCGACTTGCTGGTAAAGGTCTGGGTATCGTCCTTTAGACCTGTCAGAATCCCATTATTTACGATACCAAACCAGTTTTGCATATCATCACTGCCTTCTATAAAATATTTTTTATTATTATCCGAGTTGGCAACCTGTATAATGTAGCCACTCCTTTTTTTCTTGTCCTTCTGGTCAATAAGAAATACTTCAGTGCTATCAACGGTATTTTTTATATGTTCGTACGGGATTGGCGAAAAAAAAGATAAGTCCGCCTCCTGTGGTTTCACGACAAATGGGACTTCATTGCCTTTAGCATCTTTTAATCGTATCGTACTCAGATTGTTAGCTGTTCTAGCCCTAAATTCTTGAGGTATCAGGATACTGCTGTAACCATTTTCAACGGCGCTCACTGTAGCTTGTATTTGTTGAGCTTTTGCTGTAGTCAAGCAAAAAACAAACATAAAAAGTGAAGTGAATAAAAGAAATTTATACCTGTTCATGGTCATTATCGACGACTAGTTTTTTAATTTTTTGATACACAAAAGAGATTATGAGAATTAAGGCCCCTAATAGAATAAAAGCAATTATTTTACCCGTTTCCGATACATCTCGTATATCGTAGATGAATAGTTTAAGTATCGTAATTCCGAGTAGGCTCAGCGCAATGACGCGAGCTGTTTTTAGATTTTTCTTAATTCCATAAATCAAGAAGGTAAAAGATAGCAGTCCCCATAATATTGGAAAAATAACTTTCATTACAAATTCGCGAGTAGTATAATAGTCATCAAAATTTGCCGCTTGAAATAAAAAGGCAATGTTGACTTCTGCGCTACATAGATACACGATAAAAAAGGCAACCAACCAAGCCGTGTAAACATTCCGTTTTCCGGTCGCAGGAAGTTGTAAGAAATTACGTTTCAGAAACCAAAATACTTGTAGTATTAACGCTGCAATCGAAAGGTAATGTAGGTTGAACGCAAAAGGAAAACCTCCATCATTATAAATAAATGTGGTATATTTCTCAATGATTGGAATTCGGTAGGCAACAATGACATAGAATATAGCATTGATTATAGTCAAGACATCGGACAATGTCTCAATTAGTTTTGTCCTACACTTACCAAAATATAAGAGGAGCGTACTGAATACCATATGGTAGAGGTAAAGGAAGAAGTAAACAGTACCCGAGTTTTCAAAATAGTGAGCCGTTTGATAGCCGATTTCGATAAGCGGAAGAATGTAAGCGAAAACCAACGCCAGTACAAATATAAATTTACGATAAGCAATCTGATTGAAACGGGCGCCATATAGCGCGTACTCGTAAGAATATAATTTTAGTAGCTTATAACAGGTTACTAGCGAGCCGATAACCATGACTCCCGTGATAAATACGGTGTTCAATACAAACATGTGCGACACTTCATCTTCAATATAAGCTGCGATGTCTTGTAAGAGACTAAGTATCGCTAGCCATTGCACGATAATTCCCCCCACTAAAAAACCTTTTAGTTGAGATTGGTGCGTCAGCCATAAGAGAAGTACCGCTTCACATGCCCAAAAGATAGTTACATAGTTGCCCTCAAATTGGACTGGAATAGTGATTGTCGCTAGTGTCAGCGCCAAGCCAATAAGAACTAAGATAATTGTTTTGTCAAATCTGTACTTCTTGAAAATCACGTATGCAAAGAGAATATTGAAAGCTGCGAGTAATATCGTAAAGAGACCGACATGGGCAGGAGAATAACTGTGGATAATATGATAACCAATCGCATAGAATGCCGACGTATTCGATATTACGGCTCCGACTTCATAATTTGCAAACTTATTCTTATGTAGCATATTGTTTATAATAAATGCTACTGTAAATATAACGTAGAGCAAGATACAATAACGCAGTGCGTGGACCAGTACCAGTGTTGATGGCGAATCCAAGGAAATGTACCAAGCTGCAACGATAAGGAAAGTTAAAACGAATGCCGTAAAGTTTACGACAAACCACCTTTTGAAATAAGAAATAGTTAATATACCTAAGTTCAGAAGCGAGATATAGGTTAGTAATACATGATAATTGCCATTCCCTGTGCTGACCATAAACGGTACGGCAAAGCCACCTATAGCGGACATGACGGCAAGCTCTTGCCGGTTGTAGGCCAGGGATACAAAAATACTAAAAGCTGTAATTGCCACCATAATGACAAAGGCTGTAGTCTGGTTAAATAGCTGATAATCGTGAAATGCAATGCCGATCGTAAAATAGAACACAGCAATACCACCAGCGACCAATACCGAACTGAAAGCTTTGAATTTGGCCCTTAATCGATGTGCTACCCCCAAAAGTATACCGCCGGCTAAGATGCCAATACCAACACGAGCCGGTTCATTAATCCATTCTTTGTCAATTGCATATTTGACGAAGAAACTGATACCCAGTACGAGAATGATAATACCGATTTTGTTAATTAGGTTTTCACCGATAAAGCGCTCGATATCCGGATTCTTCTGTTTGAATTTTTCAAACCAGGACAACTGTTCCTCTTCGATAACCGGTTGAACAGGAATAGTATTTTCATGTTCTTCTGTTGTAGTAATTGCAGGCAATGACTCCTCTAGCACCTCCTGTCTCAGCATATCAGGGATAGGTGGTGGTATGGGAATGATATCTTCAGGCTCGACTATAGGGGTAGAAGTTATTACTTCTTGCACTTGATGTAGCTCTTCAGGCGCTGATTCCTCCTTTTCCGGGAGTTGCTCAACAGGAACATTGTTCTTGATTCCCTCCAATAGACTTCTCAACGTATTCAGTTGTTCAAAAGTATGAGACAGCCCTTCTCTCAGCCCCTTGATTTCGTCTTTCTGTCTATTTAATAAATAGACCATAATTACAAAGCCAAGTACAATCAACAATATTTCCATACACTAAGTTTTCGTTTCAGCTTTTGCGCTAAAATCATACCAAAGTGCAAAAAGTTATGAATGACTTTTTATTTGTTGAATAATTTGTGAAAAAATCCTTTTGAACGTTGTTTCGTAGCTTCAGCAACTTTTAGGTTGGCACGGGTAATCGGCATATCTTGAAAGGCCAAAGATTGCTGAAGATAAGCTATAGCATCATCATAACGTTGTAAGTCTAAGCAAGTAGTACCCATATGTTCGTATAGCTCTGCAATGATATCTTCCGTTACATTTTCCTGTTGCGGAAGCGCTTTTAAAGCACCATCTCCATAATATAAGGTTTTTTCGTTTTCGGCGAGATGATAGGTACAATGTGTTGCCCAATAGTAGCACCAAAAATCTGGATTGCCAGAGGTTATACTTTGTTCAAAACTTGCGCAGGCAGCTTCACTATCATTAAGGTGTGCTACCTGGAGGTATCCCATATTATATAGCGCCACCTGAATAGACCTTTCCTGACCCTTTTCTGAAGCAAAATGTAATGCGTACTGATAGCATTCCATTGCTTTGGCAAAATCACCTGAATCGATAAAAGTCTTGGCACGGCTTATTAGCAAACTTGGGTTGTCTGGCATCTGTTCTAGCAATAGATCAGTACCCTCCGAAGCTATGGTTACTTCGGGTTGTATCCCCAAAGCGCTTTCCGCATTAGATTTATGGATGAAAAAATTAGTGAAACAACGTACCACCTCACTGTCGTGGGTTATAGGATCCGTACTGTCTAGTTCATAGTAAGTTTCTAGCCCTGCGTTAAGCCATTGGAGCGCCTCTTCATATAGTTTGAGTTCCATTTGACAGGAACAGATATTATCTATAGTAGTGAAATAGGTAATAAGGTCCATTTCATCACCAAATTCATCAATCAGTCTTTTACCATCATTAAGTGCATTTTCTAGCTGACCAGCATCTATATAAGCGCCAAATCTATTTTGCAGTATCACCATAAAGTAGTACTGTTCTATCCCGTCAGTACAGATAACGATAGCTTTTTCATGTTCCCCGTGCAACCGTAGTTCCCGTGCCAGATTATTACAGCACATTGCAAAAGTCTGGGGGTCATAATTAACAAAGTCACCATTATTCTGCACCACAGCTCCATGATATAAACGATGAGCGTGTCCATAACATTGCTGCTTGAGCAGCGTCAATCGTTCCACTTCATCTGTTGGTATATTAGAGTATTGCTCCAATAAATAGTTAATCTCAACACCCGCATTGTAGGCTTCCATAGCTATTAGGGGTTCGGTATCAATAGAAAGCGTAGCAAAGTCTGGATTCGGATTGCCTTGGTTTTGAAGGTTGAATAACCGGATTTGTAAGACCGGAGATGGGCATAGCGCTGCTGCTTTTTTATAATATCCGGTTGCGGAATTCGTATCACCGAGCCAATATAGAGCAGACCCAGCGTGTCTATTACAATTGTAGTTATCGGCATCTATTTCTAAGCCCCGTTTACTCCATTGTACACACTCGATAAGGGCACTTTCTCTATTCGCATCGAAGACTTCGTTATAATCTAGAGCGATTATACCTAATATAGCATATAGGTCAGGATGTGGCGTTTTTTCAAGCAAGGAGTTTATTCGTTTAAAAATACTTTTTAGCTCGTTGATGTTTTGGGGCAGGGCGTTTGCCTGTACCCATATTCTAGCTGCCTTAGTGTAGTCGCCCTCCAGTAGAGCCTTTTCAGCCTGTTGTTGTATATGTTGTTTCATGATAGGGTAGCAAAAAGGTGTATATTATTGGAGATAAATTCCTTAATTACTTCCAGTTCTTGGTCGATTATCTCATAAAATTTATCTTCAAGCGGAGCAAATTCAGGATATGCTTTATACATTTTAGAAAACTCCTCAAGGGTTCTTTCTCTTTCTAGGTCGTCTCTATGGGTGTCATATATTACCTTCGCAAGGTCAACGATCTCGGCGGTTGCAGTTGCGCCCCAAGCCTTTATACCTTCTGCAAAGGGATTGTCAAATATATAACTACCGTAACCATTTTGGATTAACTGAATAAAACCGCCGTTCGTCACCTGACCATAAAGCGCATTAAATTCCATTAGGATATGTTGTTCGTCCGTGAATTCGTCCAAAACTTCATCTTCGTCTTTTGAAGATGAAGAGATTATCTCATCGTACTTGTCTAAAAATAGGAATAAATAATCCCAAGTATCTCCTTTTGCTTGGTCGATTTCATTCTGTGTGATTGGGGGTAAAATAGTATTTGACATGATACACTTATTTATAGTGTTGATCTCCAGGTTTTGAATAATTTAAACTTTTCGTCCAGTAAAGAAACTGCTCCCTGATATAGTGGGGCATCAAATATAATATGATTTAAGAACTGATCAACAGCGTCAAAATGGTCTTCATATAGGCGTTCAAAAGCAGCAGTTTGGTCTAAGGTCTCCAGTAGGAGGCTACGAATATAGAAGGAGTTTGGTGTCCCATCGGGGGCTGTGAGCAGTCTATTCGTCGTAATCGTATATAAAAAAGAAGATAGAAGGGGGGCATCCACCAATTGATTCTTCCAAATATGATTATTTAAATAGGTGTCCACAAAATCTAAGATGGCCCCCTCTTCCGGTTTGAGTGGAATTTCATAGGCCTGTTTATCAATATGGAGTAGCCTGTTGTCAAATAACCATTTGATGATTACCGTATGTGCTCTTCGTAAAAAGGGAAAGCTTTCAAAATCGTGATCACGATTGAAAAAATCCCGTCCAATAATTTCAGACTGTTGTTTTACAGCCGCCCAGCTACTATAGAGTAGTTTTCCTTTTCCGCCATCACTATACTTTACGGTGAGCACCTGATCTGTATTTAAGGCCATTTCATAAGTGCTCTCTAACGCAGTTCTATCTACAGGATTTCCCATGAGTGTTTGTACGTCGTTTTGTAGCGCATTAGGTGGCAGAAGTACATCCCAAAAGCCGATAGGCTTAGGGTCAGGACGTTTGTCCGAGTGCTCCGTATGGGTAAACATAATGCTGGACAAATAGGCAACAAATTTATAGTTGTCGTTTTTAGGACTTACAGGAGGTTGGTATTTATCGTTTTTTATATCGTACTTGAACCAAAATGAAATGTTTAGCGATTTAGATACGATACTTTTAGTTCCTTGATTTGGGGTAATAGTCTTTGGAAGTTTCCCCAGATCATATTGCTCAAAGAAGCTAACCATTTGAGGGGCTGTACTAGGAAGTCCCAAAAGGGCGATAAGTTCACTTTGTTTTAGGGTATTCATGCTATAGGTTGAAATATGCTAAAAAATCCCTTGAAATTAATTCTTTAAGATTATACCGTCAACAATTAATTCTTTGCAGCTCAAATTCATAAAGGAGGTTTCACTGTCGTTTATGAAATTATCGTTCATTCCGTCCATCACCACAGACTTGAGCTCGATTTTTCGTGTAGGCCGCTTACCATACGAATCTGTTACCGTGATTTGACCATTTAACGTCGTGTTTTTTTGTCTGAAGAGGCGCAATAAAGGGAGGTCTAATTGGTCAAAAGTGATAACAATATAACATGGGTTATAATCCTCAATGACCAAGTTCTCTACAGAATCTTTAGTTGTAGTAGCGGATGGGTTATTGTAAGAAATAGAAAGCGAGGTGAGACTGGAGACGGTAGTATTAGCACCATTATTGATGGATAGTTCTATCTTCATTCTATTTCCATCCCATTGTTGGGCATGTGAAGTCGATATAGCGAATAGACTGCTCAATGAGATAAAAAGAAAAGTATGGAGTACAGTTGATATTTTCATAGTTACGACGTTTTTATAGGACAAGAATAAAAATTCAATAGGAAAGAGTCTTACTTCAATTTGTAAATAGACTATTTGGTTTTGTATTCGGTCGAATTGGCTTTTTGTAAGTTTAAGATGCTGTTGCCTTGAAAAGGAAATAGAGCCATTTAGACGGTCTAAAGAAGTGTTACGATTGGTGCCCTCTCCTGATTTATCAGTTTATTAACTAAATTAGCAGGCTTTTAACAAACTTTATGAAAGGGATTTTCAGTTTTTTTGAAATATATTTCTTCCAACGTTGGGTAATGCGATGTCTTGTTTCCCTATTGTGCGGTCTACTTTATGCTAATGGGGCGTCAGCGCAAAAGCAGAGCGATATCGAACAGATGGCTATTGATGGTTATGCATTACGCTTTGCAGATACCACTGCAAGTGTTCGCACGCAGAACCAGGCACTTTTGTTGGCACAACAGAAAAACAGTCCCGCAGATGAAGCTATATGTTATGCCTATTTAGCTATGACGAATAGACGATTGCTTCATCTAAAGGAGTTTACAGATTATGCCGAGAGGTCTTTTGAAATAGCGGGTAGAATCAATAACCGCCGGGCTACCGCATACGCCAATTGGGCGATGGGCTTGCAGCGTTCTTACATCGATGACAAGGCGGGAGCTATAGAATATATGTTGAAGGCGTATAATTTATTTACAACGTTGGATGAATATGCCTACTGTGCCAAAATAGGGGCAGATGTATCGTATCTATTTAGCCCCAGTTCTAATGCTAATGTTCATAAATATGCGGATGAAGCGCTTCGCTTTGCGGAAAAATCTGCAGATTCAGAGAGCATCCTACATGCCCGGCTGGCAGTGGGGAGTTACCTGCTGGACAGCGCAGCTACAGGAAATCCGGCACAATGGCAGAAAGCAGTTTCCTTTTTTAAAGAAACAATCTGGCAGGCCGAACAGGTAGAAAGCGCCATAGTCAGCAAGAGTAATATCGGAATCGCTCATATCAATCTTGCCGTACTTTATATGAATGGTCCTAAGCCTATAGATGAATCTGCGTTCCTTGCCAACCTTGAGAAAGCCACGCAGATAGGGATGCACTATAACTTACGCAATATCTATCGCAGTTCCTTGGGACTGAGGGGGCAATTCTTTTTTCAAAAAGGGAACTTTAGGACTGCCGAAAGTCTCTTTAAAGAAGGGATTGCATATCAACAGACGATGCCTTATAAGGATAACGATTTATTGGCTACATTCTTTGGCTGTCTAAAGGAACTCGCTGCAGCCGAAAAGGACTATGTTTCCTACCACGAGTATGATACCTATTTCAATAAGTATAATAAGCTAAAATATGACGAAGCGACGCAAAAAATAATGCAAAATGCAGATGCGAGATTCGAGTCCGAAAAAAAGCAAGCGCTGATTGAGCAGTTAGAAAAAGAAAACAGCTTAGAAAAAAAAAATAAATTTCTAGGCTATGGTATCTCATCTGTCCTGTTGATCGGCTTAGTATTCATGTATCGTTCTTATTATTATAGACAGCGGTATTATCAGAACCGGGAAGATATATTGCAACAGCAACAGACCAATAGTGAATTGAAAGTTCAATTGATGGAAAAGGAATCGTTGGAAGCATTGGCGGAAAAACTGTCTCTCGAACGGAGGTTGCTTCAGTCGCAGATGGACCCTCATTTTATCTTCAACCTATTAGGCAATATCCAAAGTATGATTCTCCAAAATGACCGCGTTACCTCTGTGTCTTATCTAGGCAAATTCGCCAAATTGACCAGGCAGGTGCTGGAGCAGTCGCGTATGGAACATATCTTACTCGAGGAAGAGATACGGACCTTAAAAAACTATATAGACCTGCAACAATTACGTCTTAATGCTAGTTTTGACTATAATATTCATGTAGACGAAACAATTTCAACAGACATCAGTATACCACCGTTGTTGTTACAGCCCTTTGTCGAAAATGCGATTGAACATGGTTTAAAACCATTGGCAGAAATACGCCGGGGACTATTGGAAATACAATTCCATCTGGACACAGCGCATGATATCTTAGAGTGCACAATTACCGATAATGGTATAGGGCTTGAAGAGTCAAAGGGCAATAAGGTCAATGTATCACACAACTCTCTATCCACAGGAATAACAAATGAGCGGCTTGCTTTGATGTATCCCAACAATCCGTTCGTTCGCCTCGAAGTGCGTGATCGGGAAGAAGGATTCGGTTGTGTCGTGTATTTAGCAATTCCTATAATCTAATTATAATGTACAGAACTATTATCATAGAAGATGAATACCATTTGCGTGAAGCCTTGTCTATATTATTGGAAATGGTGGCTCCCGAGAAGATTCAGGTTATAGGTTATGCCGAAAATACAGAAGATGCGGTAAGAATTATAGACCGACTCAAACCCGATTTGGTGTTTATGGATATTATGTTACAGCGCGGCACGGGGTTCGATGTGCTCCAGCAGATTTCTTATAAAGAGTTTCAACTGATTTTTACCACAGCTTATGAGGAGCACGCCATAAGGGCTTTTAAGTTTAATGCGTTAGATTATTTATTAAAACCTATTGATACCGAAGAGCTTCAGGAAGCCGTTGGGCGACTTCCAGAATCCAAACCTTCAGCCTCATTACAGACACAGATACAGGGACTGGCTGTAGACTATAATAAAATGCCGGATCGAATAATTTTGCCGACCCAAGAAGCGATGCATGTCGTCAAGGTAGACCAAATTGTACGATGTGAGACATCGGGTTCCTACACCACGTTTATGTTGGTGGACGGAAAGAAGATTATTGTTTCCAAATCCCTGAAACACTATGAGGAAATTCTGGTTTTACCTCATTTTATGCGTATACATCAGTCACATTTAATCAACCTACAGTATGTCCTGAGCTATTCCAGAGAAGGAATTGTGCAGATGCAGGATAAGGCCTCCATTCCGATATCACGAGCTAATAAAGAAGCCTTTTTTAAACAGATGAAACCATCGTAGCATTTTTTGATTGTACCAGCCTTTACAAAGTCGAAAGCGGCAACTGCAAAGCTAAAGCCACCGTATACACATCGGCTGTTGTCAAGAAGAAGGGGATGGTTTAGATTTGGTTAAAAATTAGTTTAATCATGAGCAACAAAACGCTTTCTATCTTAAGTTATGTAACTATTATCGGTTGGATTATCGCCTATGTCAAAAGCAAGGATATACAACCTAAAAGTGACCTGGTCAGTTATCATCTTCGGCAAGGACTAGGTTTCTTTATCTTATCTTTGGTGGTCAATGTAGCACTGTCCATCATTGTGACTATTATTCCTACACTTGCCTTTTTGAATTATGTCGGAATCCTCCTTTTTATTCTTTGGGTTTTCGGCATAATTAACGCTGTAAACGAACAGAAAAAGCCTATTCCCGTTATAGGTGCGGCTTTCGAAAATAAGTTTGCCTTTTTGGGGTAAGAAAGGGCCCCGAGTTAAATACAGTTCGGATCCTATGCCCGAACTGTTCAATTATACCACATATTTGTCTAAAAGTACTTTCAATAGGGGAGCAGGATTCGGTATCTTTGTCCGCAACAAATAGAATCGGATGAAATCAGTACAGATAGCCATAGTCAGTGATATCCACGCCAATCTTATTGCATTGGAACATGTTTTAGCAGATATTGATAATAGAGGAATAAGCCAAATTTATTGCCTAGGAGATTTGGTTGACTTTGCTCCATGGGGCAATGAGGTAATCTCGCTGGTCAAAAAAAGAGGCATCCCCTGCTTATTGGGCAACCATGATGAACGCATCGCTTATGATATAGCGGTATTTCCGTTGGAGCACCATGATGCAATCGAAACTGCAAATAGGGACAAAGCTATTGCCCATTCGAAACAAACTATCTACTCCGATAACAAAGAGTGGTTGGGTGATCTACCTTTTAGCCTTACACTCACGTTTAGGATAGATGGATTTTTTAAACGAGTTTTACTTGTTCATGCGACACCTATCAGTAACGAACATTATATTTTCGAAAAAGACAATAAGCAATCTATAGCATCAGATTTAATAAATGGAGACATTGATGCAATCGTAATGGGGCATACCCATTACTCCTATATCCAAAAAGAGTCTGATGTACTTTTTGTGAATTGCGGTTCTGTGGGAAGGAGCAAAGAAGTTGATAGAAAGGCATCATACTCCATTTTAACGATTTCGGCAAGGGATGTAGAAGCTGAGATAATAAAGGTCGACTACCCCATCAGCGAGGTGGCGCAGGCTATATACCAAAGCGAAATCCCTGATTTTTATGCTGATTTCCTATTACAGTCTTGAGTTTCTTTCACAGATTTCCTTTTTAAGCTTCATGTAGCTATCCTTATCATCATCTTCGCCTAGGAGAAATCCCCAAGGTTTTAGTTCGAAGATACGGTCAAAGACAATCTTACAGATGGCAAGGATAGGAATGGCCAAAAACATCCCGGAGATTCCCCATAGTAATTCGCCAAAGAAGATAGCCATCATAGCGACCATAGAGTTTACCTGTACCTTAGAGCCAACGATTTTAGGGACAACAAAATTGCTATCTATAAAATGGATCACAACCAACGCTATTAAAACTAAGATAACATGCATGAAGGAAGACGTTGCAAAGGTAATCAAGGCAATAATCAACATCGATAAGAATATCCCTACGTAGGGGAGTACGTTAAAGAAACCGGTGAATATGGCTAGCATGAGGCTATATTTTACGCCAATCGCTGTAAGTGCGATGAAGGTCATTGTCGCTACGATAATCATTTGTAGAAATAAACCGATGAGGTAACGTTTTACAACATATTGTACTTGGGATACGATGTCCAGGACAATATTGTGATGTTGGTCTTTGTTGAGAAGGAGAAGAAAACGGACGATATGCCGACGATACACCAAAATAAAAAACGTGTATAAAAAGGTAAAGACCAGTAAGATAAATGTGGATGACATGGAGAGTAGCGCAACGCCCAATATGGCTGTTCCACGGCTCACCGACTTTGTCAAGGTGTCTGAGAGGTATTCCATCTGGTCGGAGTAATTAATATGCAAATTTTGAGATATCCAATCCTGAAATACTTCCATACCCTGCACCACTTGCCGTTCAAAAGCTGGCCAATCCTCTTTTAGATTCGTCAACTGGGAGCCTAATAAAACGACAATCCCGATCAGTAGCGTGAAGAAAAGTAGCAAAGAGATAAGTGATGCAAGAATCCTAGGCATTTTTAATCTACGTTCCATCCAACCACCTAGCGGAGTCAGCAAAAGAGCAAAAAGACTTCCAAGTATAAAAGGAACAATAATTACCTGACCTACACGTGCGATGTATACGATAGCAATGATGCTGATTAATGTACAGGCTAGTTTAACGTAGAAGGGGAGAGCCAAAAATTTCGTCATATCCAGAATTTGAGTTTATAGCACAAATATTAAACCAATAAAAAGCTTAAATAAAAATCGTAAAATAATCCCACACTACAAATTTAGAGATCAAATTTGTAACCTACCCTTATAAGTTTATGAGATGATATACCGGAATGAAAAGACAAAAAATGTATTTTTGTTGTCTATGTAAGCTATAAGGGATTGGTATTCCCGATATAATGTCGCCAAAAATGAAGAGTATAGATACACCATATTTGCTAAAACGTATATTACCGTCCGATTGGGAAGATTATAAAACAATTAGGTTGGAAGCGCTTCATACCAATCCAGATAAGTTTGGAAGTAGTTATCAGAAAGAGGTGGCTTATAGTGATGAGACTTGGCGCACGTTGTTGGAAAATGAAAGTAGCGCAATTTTTGGACTATATTACCAGGGTATTTTGGTGGGCTTGACCGGGGTGGCACTCTACAATGGAGATCATTCTAAGGCTATTTTGTTTTCCTCTTTTGTGAAGGAAGAGCATCGCGGAAAAGGTCTGTCTAAGTTGTTTTATGCAGAGCGAATTGCCTGGGCTAGGGGAAAAGGGTGTGTTGCTATTCTTGTGTCTCATCGTGCAGGAAACGAAGTTTCGAAAGCTGCAAATCAACGTTTCGGATTTCAATATACACATTCCGAACAGGTACTTTGGCCAGATGGCGTGCAGGATGAGGAGTTGATGTACACACTAATATTATAATCGGGTATGGGGAAAATATTTCCCATTTGTTGATATCCCCAAGATAGAATTGTTTAGTTTTGTAGCTCTAAATAATCACATATATGAAGCAATTCCGTTTTTTTATTTTCGCATTAACCACTTTGTTTTTTGTAGCCTGCCAGTCAGCAAGCCCTGATAAGTTTTTTGGACTGGTTGTACTGAACACCAATCTTATTGCTGATTTTGATCCCGCTACATTTGGAAAACGTCTGGAACAAGAGACCGTCGAATTTCCAGATGTGCCTGCTAGTAAAAAGAATGGCGATGAAGCCCAGCAAATTGTGGCAATGAAGATTCTATCTGTTGAAAAAGCGATCAAGGACATTCAAGCGCTAAACGTATCAGACGAAGATGCTAAAGTGTTAAGAGAGCAATCTGTCAAGTTGTTTGAAGCAGTATTACCGGTATACAAAAATGAGTATACAGCATATGCTAAGCTTTGCGACACAAAAGCTCCCGACGAAGAGAAGCAAGTCGTACTTCAGAAAATTGAGAAAGATTATGCACCCAATGTAGATCAGTTATTTGAAGGTGTATATACCCTAGGGAAACAATTCGCCGAAAAACACAATCTAAATGTCAAATGGGGGTACTAAAATAAAGCGTCCTAATCCAGATTCAACTAAGCCACTAAATCATCCTTTAGTGGCTTAGTTTTTTTGTGTTATAGGTAGATCGGTCTATAGCATACCAATGATGCGGTACACCGTCAAGGTCAAAAGTCTCGACACGAACCAGACCGACCTTCTTGAGGATTTTATTAGAGCCATCATTATCGCAATCTGCCATAGCATAAACATTTTCCACTTCTAATTGGTCAAAGGCATAGGCTAGAGAGGCCCAAGCTGCTTCTGTTGCAATCCCTTTGCCCCAGTATCTTTTGACTAATCGATAACCTAAATCGTAATATTCAATATGATTGTTAGTCTCTTCTGTCACGAACTTTAGGCCGGCCCAACCTATAAAATCATTAGTAGCTTTGTCAATAATGGCCCATCTGCCGATTCCATTGTCAATGTACTGCTGCCTGATAAAATTGATCACTTCAACGATTTGATCTTTGCTTTTTACAGGCGTATTTCCAAGGTAACGGTGTACTTCAGGATCCGAATCCAGTTCGAAAAAACCTTCTATATCTGTAGGTAGTATTTCTCTCAAGATTAAGCGTTCCGTTTCTGCGAATATTTTCATACTTCTTCTTTTTGTAAATCTACATAAAAACTAAGGTGAAACCGCGGAATCTTATCAACGAAGAAAATCAGTATACCAATGTCCTGATGATTTTATAATACGTTGTTGTGTTTTAAAGTCGACGTGAACCAGACCAAATCGAGGATGGTAGCCCTCAGCCCATTCAAAGTTGTCAAGAAAAGTCCATACAAAATAGCCTTTTACATTTATGCCTTCGCTTTTAGCTCGGAATACCTGTTCGATGACCTCTCGTATATATTGCACCCGTTTGGGATCATCGACTTTACCTTCCATTACCGAGTCTTCAAAGGCAGCTCCATTTTCGGTGATGATAAGAGGTGGGATATTCGGGTAGGCATCAAATTTTTTAAGGATATGAAACATAGACTCGGGATATACCTCCCAGTTCATTGCAGTCTGCTCCACTTTTCGTTTTTTGGCACTTACAATCTTGGCCTGTAAAAAAGGCACAAAAAAAGAATGGCGTATGACTTCCCGGGTATAGTTCTGTACGCCGATAAAATCCATATCAAACTTTAGATCCACTTCGTCATTTTGCTTCATATAACGCTCTATTTTACGGAGTACTTTAATCTCATGTGTAGGGTATCCCATCCCCAAAAGAGGTTCGATAAATAGACGATTCAATAGTACATCTGCTTTTTTTGCCGCTATGAGGTCTTTTTCTTTGTAGGAAAAGGGTTCGACGTGCGAGCAGGAGAAAGTTGTGCCCACATGACTAGCCGATTGTAGGGACTTAATAATTCGTCCGCCATGAGCCTGCGCGAGTGCAGCGTGATGAGCGGCTGCCAAAAAATTGTCCAATCCCTTTTTCCCAGGAGCATGTACGCCAAAAAAATACCCGGCAGCACTGAATACAGTAGGTTCATTAATAACAATCCAGTTCTTTACGCGGTCGCCAAAATATTGGATACAGATAGCCACATATTGCCCAAACCAATCTTTAACCTCCCGATTTGTCCAACCTCCTTTTTTCTCCAGCTCCTGTGGTAAATCCCAGTGATAGAGCGTAATCCAAGGTGTAATGCCCAATGATAAGGAGAAGTCAATAAGTCGGTTATAGAAATCTATTCCAGCAAGGTTGATTTTCCCCATCCCATCGGGCTGTATGCGACTCCAGGAGATAGAGAACCGATAGTTCGTAATGTGCATTTTCTGCATTAACTTCAAATCGTTTTCGTAACGATTGTAAAAGTCACATGCGATATCCCCATTTTGGTTTTTCGCGATTTTATTTCTCCGTTTTACGAAAGTATCCCATATCGAAGGTCCTTTGCCATCATGCTGATGAGCACCTTCTATTTGATAAGCGGCTGTCGATACCCCCCAGATAAAATCTTTGCCAAAGGACTCTTTTGTAATTCGCATTTACCTATTGTTCCGATTAGTTTTTAGGAGTCCTAAGAGGAGAATAGAAAGAGCTAAACTGTACCAAAAATAGGTAGGAGAACATGTTTTGGAAGAAATAAATAACCTTTTTCATAACCACAGATGTTGATATACAATTTGTTATATGTTAAAATAACACTTTTTTTATGAATTGTATATTAAGTCCGCGTTAATTCATCTATAATATTTCTATCCCCAATTTTGTAAAAGGTTTAGTATGTAGTGATGGATCATCTTTTTCGGTAATCAAGATATCCAGTTCCTTCGTTTCCGTTATGAAATAAGTTGACTCACTATTAAGCTTATCGAAGGTACACAGCCCCACAGTCTTGACGCTATGTTGCATCATAGCTAGTTTTAATTCCGCATCTTCCAGATCTTTACAGGACAGGCTGTCGGGCGATATACTACATATACCAAAGAAATAGATATCAACCTTAAACTTGGATATACCTTTCAAAGTTTCATGACCGAAGGTAGCGAAAGACATTTTATTCAACCGGCCTCCCAAAAATATAACCTCAGCTAGAGGGTGGTCCTCCAAAGCATTGGCAACAGGAAAGCTGTTCGTGATGATAGTGACGTTGAGGTCTACGGGCAATATTTTAGCCAATTCAAGAACGGATGTCCCGCCATCGAAAAATAGAACTTGTTTGTTTTTAATGAGCGTCAGTGCTTTTTTTGCAATAACTTTCTTTTGTTCAATATCAGTATGTTCCCGTTCACGATAATGGTGGGGGATTCGGGAAACACTGACAGCGCCTCCACGTACAGCCTTTAAAAGCCCGCGGCTGTCCAACTCACGGATGTCACGACGAATGGTATCTTCCGAAACAGCCAGCTTTTTACAAAGCAACTGAAAAGACGATGAACCATTGCTGCTCGTTTCTTCCAAAATAATGTTGTGGCGTTCTTCCTTTAGCATAAGAGCAAAGATAATAAAAAAGCTCAATTTCTATGTTTTGCTATATTTTGCAATATATTGCTTTTTGTTGCAATTGTTTGCTATATTTGACTAAAGTTAAAATAAAATGGAAAAAAGAAAATCGATAGCATTAGACATGGATGGAGTGTTGGCCAATAACCTGGTACATTACATCCATTATTATTTCCAAGAGACAGGTATACTGATTAAAGAAGATGAAGTTTTAGGTTTGCCGGAGGGGGAATGTTTACCAGACAAGGGAGCTGTACGAAGATATCTGGAGTCACCTAATTTTTTTAGAACACTACCTGTATCGCCTAATGCACAGGAAGTAGTCAAAGAGTTGCAGGAGCAATATGACATATTTGTGGTCTCTGCAGCAATGGAATTCCCATGGAGCCTCCGTGAGAAAAGAGACTGGTTGGCCGAATATTTTCCATTTATCTCTTGGCAAAATATTGTTTTCTGTGGCGATAAACATATCATCAAGACGGACTATCTGCTGGATGATCATACCAAAAATCTAGTTACATTCTCAGGTACTCCTTTATTGTTCAATACCTTTCACAATGTTCACGAGGAGCGGTTCGAGCGACTGCAGGATTGGATGGACGTGCATCGTTATTTCCTAGGTTAGGTTTTCTGCTTATCTGAAAAATAGCACACAATGACCGATAATATGCTTGTCTCTGCGTATATTTAATAACCTATTTTTGTAGGCTTGGATATTAACGTAAATGGTTGTTAGGAATGAAAGACAATGAGATAAGAGAATTGCGTGACGAGCAAGATTTCAAAGATTTCTATCTAAAGGAACCTCCATTGACTTTTTGTGAAGAATGTAATGCTATCTCCTATGGTTACGGAAGCGGCTTCTTGGAAATAGCGAAACTTGAAGAGTTAAAACGACAGCAAAAGGAGATAGGAGGTAGGAAGAATCGACGTAAGTTTTTTAGTATAGTGCTACTCCTTGAGGGCGAGATAGAAGAGACTATTGGTCATCACAAGTATCTTTTTCAGGCAGGGTCTATGTTTTTTATCGCCGAAAACCAATTGCATGCTACCGAGAAATGGAGCGATGATGTGCGGGGGATATACTGTATGTTTGATGCTGATTATTTTCTGCTCTGTATCAAGCATCAGATTAAACTTAATCAGTTTCCATTTTTTCAGCTGGACAAAGAGCCTTATATCGAGCTTTCAGAACGCGAGATTGGGATGATGGAACATCTGTTTTGGAAATTGAATAGCGAGAAATGCCAAAAGACATCTTTCAACGATGATTTGTTGACCCGTATGTTTTTGAATGTAATCTTACTAGAAGCAGAACGCATCTACAACCGGAAAGACAGTAAAGAAAAATTTTCTTTGTCCCGCAAGGACCAATTGGCAGCTCAGTTCCAGCTATTGGTCAATACACATTTTATTGAAAAGAGGTTCGTTAGTGATTACGCGGAACTGTTGCATGTGCATCCCAATTACTTAAATGACGTGGTCAAAGAAACTACAGGCTTTCCTGCTAGTCATTTTATTCAGAATCAGATGGTACAGGAGGCCAAATCGCGTCTCTTACAGACCAGTGATACGGTTTCGATGATTGCACTGGCATTAAATTTTACAGAATACTCCTATTTCGGTCGCTTTTTTAAAAAGCATACAGGCATGACCCCATTATCTTTTCGCAAGAAACATAAACATTAGAAGTGAAGGATCTCCATCCTTAAGAATGGAGATCCCTTATTAAAAATCTGTTATAGCCAAGTCCATGTTTATGGCAGCACCTGCCGTAGAACCTGTTGCGACAGCAACAGGAATAGAGCGAAAGGAAGAATTATCGCCGCAGGCATAGATCCCCTGTAGTGAGGTCTGTTGCTTCGAATCTGTTTTTAGCAGACCATGTGCTGTCAGTTCACAGCCCATATCCACAGGCACTTTGCACTGTTGTTCAAATAAGGGACGATGGTAAAGTACATCCAGACTGATAGTACGTCCATTGTCAAGTAGCACCGACTCTAGCCAGCCTTCTTTATGCTTTAGTTCCTTAACTGTACTTTCTATGAACTCAATACCATTGCGGGATAGTGCTTCTCGTTGTGTTTTTTCCAATTGAGTCACATCTCTGGTAAAAATCTGTAAACTGCCAACATAGTTTTTTACCAGTAGCGCATAGTGAAAAGCTACATTGCCGTCTCCCCATATCCCTATTTTTTTTCCTTTAAATTCATATCCATGGCAATAAGGACAATGGAGTATTGATTTACCCCAGCAAGCATTGTAACCATTTAAGCCAGGCATGATATCTTTTAATCCTGTCGCGAAAAGAATTCTTCTGCTTCTGATTTTTTTACCATTAGCAGTCTCTACTACGATTACATTATCTTTTAGTTCGCTATGAGTCACCTGATCATCAAGCCAAGAAATGCTTGGATATTTTAAAACGTCCTGTTTGGCCATGTGGGCTATGTCCAGAGGTGCTTTGCCGTCCTGGGTTAGGAAGTTGTGCGAGTGTGGAGCAGGCATGTTACAGGGTGTCCCACCATCTATGACCAAAACCTTACGTAGAGAACGGCCTAATGTTAAAGCCGCAGAAAGGCCAGAGTAACTACCTCCCACTATAATTACGTCAAATAAAGGTAAATATTCATCTGTCAGTTTACTGTTGAATGCAAAAAGCGAATTTGACAACGCGATTCCAGATAATGTTGTTCCCGTCTTTTGTAGGAAGCTCCTTCTATTTATAATCATTATGTGAGTGTTATAAGAAGAGGTTCTCTATGCAGGTGATGCCATTTCGTGATCCTATCGTCGAAACTATAGATTCTTCTTCGATACATAGTATCTCATTGCTTTTTATTCGATTGGTGAGATAACGATCAACATCTAGAGTTGCCAGACATCCAGTCCCCACTGAAGGTATTGCTTGGTCATATTCACTATCTTGTATGTCAGCACAGGCAAATACGGATAGTATCCCTTTCTTTGTCGAGACTATAATCACAGATTTCGTTGTATTTACCATCATTATAAAAGGGAATCGATTTGATTTATGATTTCTTTTTCTGAAGCTAGACCAGTATGTCGCCAGCTTATTTTACCATCTTTATCCAATAAAATTATAGTCGGAACGCCACGGATGTTAAATTCCTCCGCAATATCGCTTTGTGTATCGACGTCAATGCGCATAAAGTCTACTTCAGCAGGTTTCTGGCTTTTAATGTTGTCGACTATTGGGTTGAGCACTCTACAGGGGCCGCACCAGGCAGCCGTGAATTGCATAAATCTGGGTTTGTCACTTTTTTGGTCTAAAAAAATCATGATGTATTACGATTAAGTATATATGGGATAAATAAAATTATAGTACCGATAGAAGTACTTCTTCAATTTCACTGGCACGGATCGGACCTGTATAACGCCAGAGCTCCTTATTGTTTTTTAAAACAATTAACGTCGGGATAGAGCGAACATGATATTGTAAGGATAAAGTCGCCTCTTCGTCTACATTGTATTGTAGTACCTCTAGAAACGGATACCCTTTGCTTTTTATGGATTCGATTATAGGCATCATCATTTGACAGGGCTGACACCAGTCTGCATAAAACTGCAGAAGTTTCAAACTGTTGTTTTCTTTTTCCATTTGTTTTTCTCCTTATACTGCACAAAATTAGATAGCTTTCCAGTGCGGGGATAACACATTTACAAGTAAAAATGGTACATATCAAATGTCAGTCTGTTTGTTACATAGGATGCTTTGATTTGTCCTGTTTTCTCTATGTTTTGTGTTGCGATTTCGGTGTGTATCCTAATTAACTTTGTGCTCTTAGATTAAATATGTAGATATGATTACACTAGTTTATGCACTTATATTAGGCGTTGGAGCCACTGTGATAATGGATGTTTTTGCGTTGATCATAAAAAAGATATGGCAGATTCCATCGTTAGATTATGCTCTTTTGGGACGATGGCTTGGTCATATTAGTAGAGGCACATTTAGGCATTCTTCAATTATACAGGCGACGCCTTTTTATAAAGAAAGGCAGATTGGGTGGTTAGCACATTATACGATAGGTATTGCATTTGCTTATTTGTTATTGCTGATATGGGGTGTAGCATGGTTGACCACTCCTACGTTTTGGCCCGCCATGATTATAGGTCTGGGTACTACCTTAGCTCCTTGGTTCATTATGCAGCCTGCATTTGGTTTCGGTGTAGCTGCTTCAAAGACTCCCAATCCTCCTTTAGCCCGGTTTAGAAGTCTGCAGGCTCATTTTATGTATGGACTAGGTCTATATCTGACAGGTTGGATAATGGCCAGCCTATTGTTTTAGAAACTTTCGTCCGTTACGATAGGCAGTCTTATCGTACGCCATTTATATGCTCAGATGTCGTGTGCAAACTATAGATTACCTGTATTCAGGGATACCATAGTTCATCCTAAATCACGATATTTGAGCATATTCGATTTAAGATGAAGTATTTATTAAGCTTGGTTTTGTTTTTCCAGTTTACAATTGGGTACACACAGCACGAGCAGATTGTTGAGTCCATAGACTTGGGAAGCCATCTTTCCCCTCTGGTAAGCATCAAGAAATCTGGTAAGACTTATTATTACCATCCAACGGCTAATCTTTGGATAGATGAAGTCGACGAGCATGCAGCGGATTTGTTTGTCGTAATCAAGGATGGTAAATATGGCTTACTACAGGAAAGTGGTAAGCTTTTGATTCCCATTGCGTACGATACCATAACACTTGAAACCCGTTACGAAGGACAGTGGTATGAGGGAATAGATTATGATTATAAATTTGCTGTTCTGAAACGTAACGGTAAGGTTGCGGTAGCAGATGAACACGGAAATATTATTGTTCCCTTCGATTACGATGACGCCAAAGCAGTGAATAAAACCGTTGTTGCAGTTTCCCGGAATGGCCTTTGGGGATGGGTTTCGGCCACAACAGGAGAATTACTGCAAGAACCAAAATTTGAATACGTAACGAATTTCTACAGTGATGACTTTATCGAAGTCAGAGATGGGGAAAAGGCCGGATTGGCCCGTTCGGATGGACAACTGATTATCCCTGTCCAATACGACGAATATATGCGGATTCTATACTATGGAAAGGACGTTCGTTTTGAAGCAAATATTGCCAATAATTCCTACGTTTTTGATACCACCGGAAGCGTCATTATCTCGGGACACGAGCTTTACCAAGCTATTACTGGATCCAATTTTTTGGTTTTTAAAGAGAAGGATCATCTCGGGATTATAGACCCATTCTCCAAGAAAGTGATTGTTCAGCCCTCATTGGACTATATTGGCAGTTTCAATCGTGACCTTGCTATCGCTAAAAGAAAAGATAAATATGGGGTAGTAACTATTCATGGTGATATCCTTCTAGATTTTGAATACGATGAAATCAGTTTTTTAACTGCTGCGGGGAGATATGCCAGCGAATTTGTTCCTACGGTGTCTTTGGCCGCTAACGGATTAGAAGGGGTGAGAGACGAAAATATGAAGGCTCGAATGCGGTATGATGCAGAGATGAACGAAAAGCCCTATGTAATAGCAGCAACAAAAAAAGGACTAAAAGGAGTTTTTAGTTGGGAGGGAAAACCTATTCTGCCTATAGGAAAATATGATGGTATAGATCGACGCTATTGCAATGGGAAAAGCTTCTATCACGTAGAAAGTAAAGGTAAAATGGGAATCACCGATGACAAAGGAAAAGAAATCTTGCCAGCGATCTATTCTTTGGATGGTTCTTACCAATTTTCTAAAAGAGCAATCGAACATGAATATCCGCTGCTAGATCGCTATATCTCCTTTTCGAATGGAAAGAAGGAGGGTGGTTATCGTGAGGAGATTGGATTATTTGACTTAAAGCTGGAGAAAATAGTCATTCCAATAGCAGAACAAAATATCGATATAGTCAGCAGCAACCGCATACTTATCCGTAAGAGTCTTGAAAACTATGAATCTGCATTTTATTCTTATGATATAAAGCAAGATAGGATGGATACACTGCCTGATAATATCGAACAGTGCCATCTGTTGTCGGATCGTTTTTGGCTGTTAGAGATGAAAAATAAACAGTACAGACTCATAGATTTTGATAACAAACTGATTTATGAAAATCCAGATTGGAATACCAATCCATCTTATTATTTACTTCGGTTTCCTGAGTATGACAAAAAGAACTATGGTGAGTTTTTTTACGGTCTGAAGAAAATATACGGTAAAGAAGGTAATCTGTTTATCAACGATAAAGGAGAAGAAAAGCGCTTTGAAGGAGTAGATCAGGTGGATGCTTTCTACGAAGGAATCGCTTTAGCCGCAAAATTAGGACAAGTGAAGGGAGAAGAAAGAAAAAAACATAAGTATGGAATGATTGATACGGAAGGACGTGTAGTACTACCATTCGAGTTCGATAATGTGTACGCTGCCAGTTCCGATGGACGTGTTTTACATGTTCAGAAAGGCGAATATCATGGTTTGGTGAGACGGGATGGTACTATACTGCTGGAGCCTATTTTTGATGATATAAGTTTTAGCTCTAGTTATCCTACGGTCATGATTGTAAAAGACGGAAAATCGGGGATGGCCGATACCAATGGAAAGATAATAATCACAGCTGATTACGATGTAATCCGAAGAAACTATCAGGCGAAGGACAAAACTTGGCCTGTCATGGTAAAGCAGGGGGGATGGTATTATCTGATAGACGAAAATGGGCATAAAGCCCCGATTAAGGCTAAAGAAAAAGAATAAACAAAGGCGGCTATTTTAAGGCCGCCTTTGTTTTTAATCCGTTCCTCCTCCTAAGGAACGGTATAAATCGATAATGCTATTTAATTTTTCCTGTTCGAGGTTATTACGCTCCAGATCATTTTGGAGTTTCGCATTCTGTGCGCTGATGACTTCGAGGTAGGTCGCCATACCACTTTTGTAAAGTAATAAGGCATCGTTTGTCGCTTTATCCAAGGCAGCACCTCTTTCCAGTGCAAGTGTTAATCGGTCTGAGCTGCCCTTATAGTTTGCTAGACCGTCAGATACTTCAGCGACTGCTAATAGCGTCACTTTTTGGAATTGTATAGCTGCCTTTTCTTGTTCTATCACAGCTGTTTCGTAGGCCGTTTTCAATTCCTTTTTTTGGAATAGAGGCTGTGTGAGATTCGCAGCTATATTTTTTGTAATTGACCCTGGTAAATCGAACCAGTTTTTAAATAAGAAGGAGTTCAACCCTGCTTGGGCCGAAAGACTTAATGAAGGATACATTGCTGTTTTTGCAAGGCCTGTCTTTGCGTTGAGTGCAATCACATCATATTCTGCTGCTTTTAGATCCGGACGTCGGCTCAATAAACGTGCGGGTACACCAGTATTGAAAAATACCTGCGGAGTAAGCGCTCCTAATTGCGTCGTGCGCTGGACAGAATCCGGGTACATACCACATAGAATCAATAATGCATTTTCTTGAATGCGAATAGACTGTAATGATAAGGGGACGATTAGTTCTGCAGTCTTCTTCTGCGCTTCAGATTGCTCTATAGCGAGCGAATTCACTTGCCCTGATTGATATTGAAGACGGGTGATACGCAGCAGATTCTCGCTTAGTGTTACATTTTCCTGTGCGATTTTCAGTTGTTCGTCCAATGCAACCAAGCGATAATAAGCCTGGGCGACCTGAGCGATAATGCGGGTCCGTAGCGCAGTGTAATTTTCCTTTTGACCGAAGTATGCAGCTCTCGCCTGTTCTTTATACAGTTGAGACTTGCCCCAGATGTCGGCCTCCCAAGAGACGTTTACCGTCGCACTATAGTCATCCATGTATTTACTATTGGTGTATTGGCTACTCATAGCACCATTGAGACTGTTATTAGAAGACCATCCTCGGCTAGCCCCTAAATTCAATGAAGCTGTAGGGAGCATCGATAGTTTGGCTTGTTTTAGAAGCAAGTCAAGTTGGTCGATGCTTTTGAGCGCAATCTGTAAATCATGATTGTTGTCTAAAGCTTTATCAATTAATGTAATCAGTAAAGGGTCCTGGAAAAATGCTTTCCAGGGCAACTGTATACTATCAGCTGTCAGCGTGAGTTCCGTACGATAGTTGTCTGGTAGATCCAGTTCTGGTCGTTTATATTTCTGAGTTACAGAGCAGGAACTCACAAACATAATGGTTGCAATTGCGCTATATAATATTTTCATCGTGTTCCTTTGTATTATGATTTAATATTTAACTCGTGTTGTATTTTCTTCGCAGATACCTTTTCCTGTAGATATTGGAACAGGGCATACAGAATAGGAATAATAAATACACCCAATAGTACACCGCTCAACATTCCTAAAGCTGCACTGATACTGATCGAAATATTACCAGTTGCCATACCTCCAGATGAAGCCATTAACGGAATCATACCTGCTATAAAGGCCAATGAGGTCATGACGATAGGGCGTAAACGCGATTGTGCGCCAGCGATAGCAGCCTCTATAATCGACAAGCCCGATTTTCTACGCTGTACAGCATATTCCACAATCAGGATCGCATTTTTGGCCAGAAGCCCAACAAGCATAATCAGACTCACCTGGACAAAGATGTTATTGTCCAAACCTATCGCCCGTATCCCTAAGAATGCACCAATGACACCCGTAGGTATGGATAGAATCACGGCAAGCGGCAATAGGTAACTTTCGTATTGTGCCGAAAGAATCAGGTAAACAAAGAATATACATAAACTGAGTATGATAATAGTCTGATTACCGGCTGATTTCTCTTCAAGACTAAGTCCCGTCCACTCATAACTATAATCCGATGGTAAGCTATTTAGAACAGGCTCTATACGGCTCATCAGTTCACCGTTACTGACCCCAGGTTGTGGCGACACATTGATGGTCAGAGCGTTGTATAGATTGTATCTATTTACTGCTTCAGGTCCATATACCTTGTTGAGCGTTATTAAGGTGTTGACAGGTACCATCTCACCTTTAAGGCTTCGGACGAATATGTTATTGAAGGCGTCCTGGTCCATACGAAATACACCATCGGATTTAACACTGACTCTATAGAACTTTCCGAAACGCGTAAAGTCTGCAGACTGATCTCCCGAAAAATAGGCCTGTATGGTGTTCAATAGTCCTGCAACACTCACATGCATTTGTTTGGCCTTATCTTCATCTATTTCCAGCTCGAGTTGGGGATAGTCTGTGCGGAACATCGTGTATGCGTAAGCCACACCGGGAGTCGCCATCAACTGACCTATCAGCTCATCTGCTTTGTCTTTTAAAACCTGAGGATCACGGCCTACACGGTCTTGTAATGCAATTTCGGCATCGTTCGTGATACCATAGCCTTCTACAGGTGGCATTCTAAAAGTAAGGATACCACCTTCCTTCACCTGCATCAATTGTTGCGATATGGATTCCGTGATCACATTAATGTCTTTAACTGCACCACGTTCTTTTTGAGGCTTGAGCTTGATAAATCCCATACCGTATCCCGACCCTGCACTACCACTCAGTAGGTTGAATCCGGTGATGGAGGTGTTCTCCTGTATCGCTTCATTGCCTTTCAGCATGTTGTTGATTTTCTCGGCTACCTCTGTTGTTTTAGTTAAGCCGGTACCAGGAGGCATGGTCAGAGAGTACATCAGCAGACCATCGTCTTCCATCGGTACAAAACTCTTTGGAGTACTCATCAAAAGGTACCCTGCTAGTCCGATAGTGCCTAGGATTATCCCGGTAGCTAGTGCTTTTTTACGGAACAAGAGTTTTATTCCTGCGATATATTTTCCGGTCAGGTTTTCAAATCCAGCGTTAAAAGCTGTTGTAAAGCGTTTTACAAAGCCCTTTTTCTCATGACCATGCCCCTCTCCATGATTGTTTTTTAGAAACAGTGCGCATAAGGCAGGAGTAAGGGTCAGGGCATTGACCGCCGATATAATAATCGCGATTGCCAAAGTATACGCAAATTGCTTATAGAATAACCCTGCTGATCCAGACATAAAGCCGATCGGTACGAATACGGCAGACATGACCAAAGTGATGGAGATAACAGCGCCAGTAATTTCACCCATAGCTCCATAAGTCGCATCTCTTGGACTAAGGTTGGTACCTTCCATCTTACCATGCACGGCCTCTACGACCACAATAGCGTCATCGACCACGATTCCGATGGCCAGCACTAGCGCGAATAGCGTCAATACGTTGATGGTAAAACCAAAAACTAAAAGGAAGAAGAAGGTACCTATGATCGCGACAGGAACTGCAATAGCCGGAATGATGGTCGAACGCAAGTCCTGTAAGAATAGGAACACAATGATAAATACCAATATAAAGGCTTCAATCAATGTTGCTTTTACCTGCCCTGTGGCCTCATCGAGCCGTTCTTTTGAACTGATTACCTTAGAGTACTTGACTCCCGGAGGAAATGATTTAGACAGCTTTTCTACTTCTTTATTGATGCCGATTTCAATCTCATTGGCATTAGAGCCTGTGGCCTGCATAATAGCGACAGATACCGCGTTTTTTCCATTGGTAGTGTTGTCTCCACTATAGGATATGGAACCGAATTCAACCCGGGCCACGTCGCTAAGGCGTACCAGGTTTGATTCTTCATTTTTGACAATAATGTCTTCGTATTGCTCTGGCAGGTTTTTCTTGCCTTTGTAACGGATTACATATTCCAATGCAGCATCCGATTCTACCCCGAGTTTACCTGGAGCAGCTTCCAGACTCTGATCCGCAATAGCGGCAGAGATGTCTGCTGGTTCAAGGGCATGTGCGGCCATCTTCTGTGGATCTAGCCAGATACGCATAGAATAATCTTTCATACCATACACTTCTGCCTTTCCCACACCTTTTACCCGCTTTATCTGCGGCAGAAGGTTGATGTTAGCATAGTTTTGTAAGAAGGTCTCATCATAGCGTGAATTGTCTTCCGTGTACAGATTAAATAGCAATACCATACTGTTTTGCTGCTTCGATGTAGTGAGCCCCATGCGGACTACCTCCTGAGGTAGGATAGGTGTCGCCTGTTGTACACGGTTCTGCACGTTGACTGCCGCCTGATCCGGATTTACCCCTTGTTTAAACACGATGGTTATAGAAAATGAACCATCGTTACTAGCGGTAGATCGCATGTATTCCATATCCTCTACACCATTTATTTGTTCCTCTAAAGGAGTGACAACAGAACGTATTACCGTCTCACTATTACCGCCCGGAAATGAACCCCACACAGATACTGTCGGCGGAGCGATATCCGGAAATCGGGTGATAGCCAATCGGCTAAGACCTAGGATTCCTAAAATCACAATGATTACAGAGATTACCGTCGCGAGTACCGGACGGTCTATAAATTTCTTTAGCATGATATACTTGTATTAGCTTGTGCTTATTGCATCGATAACGTGGTGTCTTTGGCTACTACTTTTAAGCCATCCTGTAACATATCGATTCTGTTGATTGCTATTTTGTCTCCTTGCTGTATGCCGGATTTGACGAAATAGAGGTCTTTTGTGCCCCCTTCGATTTCGATAGGGACCATGTTGACCGTACTGCTATCAGATAGTTTGAATACAAAATACTTGTCCTGAATATCCTTGACGCTCAATTTGGGCAATTGTACAATAGCATTGATGGTACGATTGAGCATCACCTTGGCTGCACCTCCTGAACGTAATAGTTTGTCCGGATTACTAAACACAGCCTTCATTGTAATACTTCCAGTAGCCTTATCAATGTTTCCACTTGCACTTTCTAAAGTCCCTAACTGATCATATGTTGAACCGTCGGCCAGAATTAATGTGACCTGCTTGCCATTTTGCGATAGCATACCTGACTTTTGATAACCAAGGTAGTCTGCTTCGCTTAGTGAAAAATACACTTGTACGGAGCTGATATCCGACAGGGAGGTAAGAGCAATCGGATCTGCCGGAGATACGAGCGCTCCTTTACGGTTAGGGATACGGCCGATATAGCCACTCACCGGAGCTTTTACTACCGTAAAATCCACATTGATTTTTGAAGAACCTAAATTAGCTTTTGCCTGCTCTACCTGTGCACTGGCAGACTCGTACGTTGCGATAGCAGTTTTAAGCTGTATCTCAGTGACGACCTTGCCATCTACTAATGGTTTAAGCTTTTCAATTTCCAGACGAGCTGTTTCCTGTGCTGCTATTGCTGCTTTGAGTGCAGCCTGTCCATTCTTGACCTGCTCTGTATACACCTCAGGACTGATGCGAAAGAGTGTCTGTCCTTTCTGAACAAAATCTCCCTCTTGGACGAGGACTTCGGATAGATAACCTGTAACCTGTGGTTTGATTTCGATATTTACGATCCCCTCAATGGCTCCTGGATACTCCTTATGGGTATTTACATCCTCGACTTCAAGACGGATGAAATCCGTTTCTACAGCCTGCATTGCTTCATCATTGTGCTCTGATGCTGATTGTCCACAAGAGGTCATGAAAAGGGCGATTGCCGATGTGTAAATTAAAGCGATTTTTACGTGATTCATTGTCATCATAGATTCTACGTTCTTTGTATTTTAAGGATGCAAATAAACGTAGACCTTTGATGTAATAAGGTTATTGTTTTACTGAAACGTAGAAAATGGGGACTGAAATGTGGCGGTTAATAACCCAGCCACGTTTTGATTTGAGGTGCCTTCTCTCGGCTAATAATGATTTCAGTATTTTCATCTCCTTTCAAAACAATCTTCAGTTTCGAATTAAAATAGTTGAAGATACGTGCTATCGAGTTGATATGTACAATGTATTGTCGGTTTGCCCGAAAGAATAGTTTAGGGTCCAGCTGTTTCTCCAGTTCGTCCAAAGTCTGAGGAAGAATGATTTCGTTATTATCTACTAGGCGGGCTCTAGTAATCCGGGATTCGGAAGAGAAGTATTGGACGTCATCCGCCAGAATAGTTTTAAACTCATCTCTATAAGGAATCAGGAACCGACTTCGGTATTCCTTAGGTTGAAAAGCGGAAAGTAGCTTTTCGAAAGACTGTCGGTCCGAAGTGGCCGTTAGGTAATCTAATTTTTCAAAAGCTGCTACGAGCTCGTCCCGATCTACTGGCTTTAACAAATAGTCTACACTGTATTGCTTAAAGGCCTTTATGGCATATTCATCATATGCGGTCACAAAGATAATAGGGACATCTATTTTGATCTGATTGAAAATTTCAAAACTCAAGCCATCTGAAAGTTTTATATCCATCATTATGACATCTGGAAACGGGTTATTGGATAGCCATGCTACACTATCAACGATGCTTTCCAATACTTCAAGAACGATAGCTTGTGGTCTGATTTCATGAATCAACCGCTTTAACCTTTCTGCATTAGGTGTTTCGTCTTCAATGATTAAGATATTCATACAGTTTGTTTTAGTAATGGTACAGTGACGCTGAATGTTTGGTCATCAGATTTTATGTGCGGTGGTGTAGCGTTTAGTAGCTTGTAACGACGGACGATATTAGAGATGCCTATTCCTGATGAAAGTGTGACAGTCTCGATAGGCCGTCGACTATTCTCAACAACGATACATTCTTGGTCATTGGAATATATCCGGATAATGAGTGGATCTTTACGAAGTGTTTTATTATGCTTCAACGCATTTTCTACCAACATCTGCAGTGTCATAGGTGGGATACAGAGCTGATTATAGGTTTTATCGATATCTGTTTCAAATTTAACACCTTCTCCTATGCGCTGTTCCAGTAAAAATATATAAGAGTTGAGAAATTTGATTTCCTCCTCAAGCTGAACCAGATTCTTTTTGGAATGAACGAGTAGATAACGATATAGCTTGGTGAAATTTTCCGCGTATTCGTGTCCTAGCTGTTGATCCGTTAATATAAGTTCCGATAACACACTGAGATTGTTGAACACAAAATGAGGATCCAATTGAAGTTTTAAGGATTGCAATTCGGCTTCTACGGCCAGCTGATTTTGCTCTACTGCATTAAGCGCCGCATTTTTCCAACTTGTGATAAGATAGTCGCCCGTATTGATGGCCATTATGGCAAAAGAAATTATTAAGCTTACCACAAACCAACGGATAGATTCTACCGTGTCTTGTATAGTAGGTTGGCTTTCCTTGATGTTTGGGTCGTCAAAGAAAGCGATAAAAAATAGTATCTGTAGATAAAGCAGCAGTAGTACGGCAACAAGAGTTATACCTGATTCGATAAGTAGCCGTTTGAGTGGATTGTCTTTCCAGGAAACGTAGTTGTTTAGTTTCCTGCCAATCACGATACTGGCTTCGGATACAGCAAAACAAAACAAAAAGGAAATTACACAATCCATTAAGAGGTAGTCCCATCCATGTTGGAAATAGTTTTGCCAAAAGTAAGACAAGGGATCAACGATATAGGAAACAATATTGTACAAGAGGAATGCAGATGTAGCAATGACTATGCGCTTGCCCATGTCAGTGAAAAAAGCATCCTTTTGAGAGCCTGTTCGATTGATTACTTTAAATTTATTCTTCAATATCTTCCTAGTTATTGGCCTATAGCTACAAAAATCCGAAAAAACCTTTACAAAGCCATCTTGATATATACAAAAGTAAAACTCAAGGCAGGTATTTACCGGTAATTGTCAAAGCTAAGTAAATGTTGCATGCTATCTTCCGCTAATTGGTGTGAGAAGAAGATAATGTCTACTGAACCGTATATAATAGCTCATGAAACATGATCTTAAACGGTGTACTATTTTTTTGTTTGGACTTTTTGTGCTTATTTTATACTTGTATTGTAAATTTAGGCTTTAGCTACGGATACTTATGGAATATGAATACATTATTGAGCAGATTCCTTCTTTTCTTAAGAAGAATATACAGCAATCAACAGAAGATATAGCCTACTGTTTTCACAATGAGACGCATGTATCGGATGTCGTTGCTGCGGTACGCGAAATGGCCGATCATTATATGTTATCTTCCAAAGATAGGTTTATTGTTATTACAGCTGCGTATTTTCACGATGTAGGTTATTTCCCTGGTGGTGCACAGGACCATGAGGTACGTAGTGCCGAGCTTGCTGATCAGTTTCTCCTTGGCTTTGCTGTTGATGAAGAAGTGCGGCAGCAGATCCGAGGTTGTATATTAGCGACCAAGATGCCCCAAAGACCAGAAGGTTTATTACAAGAGATTGTTTGCGATGCAGATTTGTTTCATTTGGGAGGTATAAATTTCTCTGAACGTAATAAGTTAATGCGTAGAGAAGTAGAGTTGGTCAAAGGGCAGCCGATAGACAAAGCATTATGGCGTTTACAGACCATAAAGCTTATGGAAAACCATCACTATCACACGCAATATGCACGAGGACAGCGAGAGAAGCTAAAACAACAAAATTTGAAATCATTAATGGATAAGAATAGTGGGAACGTGGTAGAGAAACAAAATACAGTAAAACTAAAAGAGAAAAAGTCCCGTCCCGAACGTGGTATCGAAACGATGTTTCGGATTACATCATCCAATAACCAACGGCTTAGCGATATGGCAGACAATAAAGCTAATATCCTGTTGACGGTCAATTCTATTATTCTTTCTGTTGTAGCTGCTGGATTATTACGGAAGTTAGATAGTAACGAACATCTCATTATACCGACGTTCACCCTAATGACAGCCGTAGTGATTACGATGGTGCTGGCTATTCTAGCGACTATACCAAAGATTCCAAGTGGTTTTTTCAAAGAAGAGGAAGTCCAGAATAAGACGGTCAATTTGTTGTTTTTTGGTAACTTTTTTAAAATGCCTTTCGATGCTTATAAGGCCGGAATGGAAGAGGTTATGGAAGATAGCGGTTTTTTATACGGTATGATGACGAAGGATGTCTATTCTCAAGGGGTTGTATTGGGGCGCAAGTACAGATTGTTGCGTTATGCCTATGGTATATTTATGTTTGGTTTAGTTTTATCAGTGATTGCTTTCTTCATAGCAATAATAACTTATTAGGGATATGACAATACATAATTTAAAACTGCCTATAAAGAGATTGAGAATTCTTCTCTGCTTGACGTTCGGAATTATTATCAATAGCCTATGGGCCTGTAATCCCAAGGCGGCTAAGCAAGAAGGGGCAACGGCGTCGCAGGATACAAGCCAGTTTTCTTATACCCTGAGTTCTGGTCAAGCTTTCACTATGCCTACTGTATTGGATGAAATTTCCGGTATCACTTACCTCTCGGATTTTCCGCATACGATTTTTGCCGTACAGGATGAAGAGGGGATTCTCTTTGCCTTCGATCTGGAGAAGGACGAGATTGCTTCGGAGTTCAAGTTTGCCGGTCGTGGAGATTATGAAGGATTGGCAAGTGACGGCACACATTTCTTTGTACTCAAGAGCAACGGTGATATATACAGTTTCCCGATAGGGACAACCGACAAATCGGTCGTGAGACAACACACCGGATTATTGCCGAATGGCGAATATGAATCTATGGCATACGATACACAAACGAAGAGACTTCATGTGCTTTGTAAAAGCTGTAAAGAGGATAAGAAGGCGAAGACGACGACAGGGTACTTATTGAATCTGTCATCCGATGGCGCATTATCCGTGGAGAACACATTTGTTATCAGCATCGACGAAATAAGGCAATTGGACAAGACAATGGGTAAATCTTTCAAAGCTTCCGCTATGGCCAAACATCCTACCAAAGAAGAATGGTATATTATATCTTCTGTGGATAGGGCTCTTATTGTGACCAGCCGTGATTTTAATGTTGAGCAGGTAGTCCGTTTTGATAGAGATACTTTCGAACAACCTGAAGGGTTGACATTTGATGAACAGTTGAATCTGTATATATCCAGCGAGGCCGGAAATAAAGAGGAGGCTAAGATTTATAGGATCAAACCGAAACGATAGAATGATAAAGACAAAAAATGTCTACATAGATAAGCTGACTGCTGTAACGAGCGATGGGAGGGGGCTGTCCTTATCTAATTTTTATAATTGCTTAAAGACCCTAAATGGGACAGATGCGGTGACTGATGGGATTACCCAAATGGTCGTGGACCGTATTGAAGAGATGGAACGTGCAAAAGGGAAACTGTCATTGCACACTGCTCCTGATTTTTTAGAAGTATTCCAATTGATATTTGGTTGGGTCAATAACCTTGCCGAACGTAAGACCACAGCCTGGGGAGTATCTACGCCTATCCCATCGGTTTTATTTGCAGGGACGGAGTCTATGTACAGCATGTTGGAGCACACATTACAGCCTATTATTGATAATAGCTCAGGCTTATTCTGTAAAAATGCTATTGTTGTAGATAATATTATGTACGAGTTGGTTCTTGATCGCTTATACGGTATTCCCATGACAATTAATCCCTACCTCTACGAATATATCGATGAAAAAGGGATTAAGAAATATGTACAGTTGACCGTTGACTTTAGCTATGTGTCTGTGCGCCCGGTGGCAGATCTGCCTAAGATAGATTTTTCTTGTGTCAATAAGCGGGAGATGCTCGAAGAAGCGAACATACAGCCGCTTTTAGAAAGTATCCATCTGGATAACTTTGTTTTCGAGGGTTTCTCGATGCTGAAGTTTACCGATGCAACGGTTGATTTTGTGGTAGACAGGATCCAGGAAATGATTGCCGACTTTACCCAGTACACACGTACCGATTTTATAAACAGTCTTTTAGATAAAATTAAGAGTGTCTTGGATAAGGAAGATGTACACTGTTCGCTGTTTCCGATTCTGTACCTCAACGGTGTTCCCATTCTTAAAGAAGGAGTAGCGCGCAATTATTTGCTTTTTAGCGACTATATTGACGGTAATCTAGATAATATTGAAGACCATATTCTTAAATATTTAGAAGCACCTTTTGTCTTAGCATATCATATACATCCCGATTTCGATACGAAAAACGAATATTTTGTAGGTAAGATTCAATCTTTGGGAATACGTAGCTATGTTTGTTTTCCGCTCAAACATCAAGGAGAGCTTGTTGGCTTTCTTGAATTGCATACCCGTGGAGATTCGGAATTGTCGCCCCCCATTTTAACCCGGTTATCACCTTTATTTCCGGTACTCACTTTACTGGGGTATGACCTTCGTCTCCGGTTTAAGAATAAATTAGAGACGGTGATATTACAGCATTATACCGCTTTACAGCCAGCAGTACAATGGCGTTTTAATCAGGCCGCGGCCAAATATCTTAAAGATGACGACAATGCCAGTGAGATTTTAAACCTGGAGCGGATTACATTTACGGACGTCTATCCTTTGTACGGAGGAGTCGATGTTAAGGATTCGACCATGCTCCGAAATCTTGCCTTTAGAAAAGACAATAAGCGTCATTTGGATCGGCTAATAAATTTGATGAGTTACCTTCCTGAAGAGCGTTATCCAGATATGGCTGCATTAAAAAGCTTTAAGAGGAAAGTGGTTCAGGTAGAAGCTTGGCTGTCTACAGATAATAGAGGGGAATACATGCACGATATTACAGCCTTTTTTCAAGAAGAGGTGCCAACCTTCGTTTTGACATTATCTTGGTTAGATAGCGAGCTTGATAAGCAGATTAAAGTTTACGCGGAGCATCTAGGGGCTAATTATTATCAGGATGCTTTCGAAACTTCGCTACAGACCGTAAACACCGTCATCAGTAAAAATATAGGACAATTGAATGATTTTATCCAATCAAAATTTCCTTCCTATTTTGAAAAATTCAGAACGGATGGAATAGAATACGATTTCTATGTAGGACAATCTATTTCACCTTCAATAGCCTTCAACCCTAGTCTATTGAGACTATTCCGGCGACAACAATTGATATCAATGGCACAGATTAGCCGACAGATTGGTGAGCTCCAGGACAATCTACAGGTTGCGATGGAAACCACCCAGTTGGTTTTTGTACATCCTAACGCGATTGATATTTCGTTTAGAGATGACGAACGACGATTTGACGTCGAGGGCGGGTACAATATACGTTATCAGATGATAAAGAAGCGGATCGACAAAGTATTGATTCGAGGTACCAAAGAAAGGCTGGTTCAACCCGGGAAGATAGCTGTTGTGGTACAGGGAGAGGCTGAAGTCTCTATTTTAATAGAAGATCTTCTTTCTGTAGCAGCACTGGGCCTTATCGAGTCCCATGTTGAAGAATTGATACTTGAAGAACTGCAAGGAGTCAGCGGTTTACGGGCTTTACGTGTTAATGTGATTTCATAAAGGATAGGAATGTATTATACGATATAAACTATGCAAGATAGCAGACGAGATACGATATTAAAATACAAAGCTATTGGTTGGAGCCTATGGCTCTGTGGTATAATGGCACAGTTTCCACTTGGTCTTTATGGACAGAAGGTCGATAGTACGAGTGCGTTGATAGCGCCGGAATATGATAAAGTAGGTCCCGTTCGCCGTTTTTGGTTTGGAGATAGCTATCGTAAGCTATATAATACCCCTGTACCTATGCGTGTAGTCGATCTGAGCACCGAAAAGGGAGGGTTACAGATCGTTAAGTTGGGTGGGGGCATGCAGACGCAATCGTTACGCCTGGTAGACCCCAAAGGGCGCGAATGGGTATTACGTTCTATACAGAAGTATCCTGAACGCAGTTTGCCAGAGAACCTTAGAAGTACGTTTATAAAGGATATCGTACAGGATCAGATTTCAATCACCCATCCTTTCGGTGCATTGACAGTTCCTCCGTTTAATGAAGCATTGGGAATTCCGCACGCCAAGCCTGAGCTCGTGTATGTCGGAGACGATGAGCGCTTGGGCGAGTTTAGAGCGGTATTTAAGAACAGGGCTTATATCTTTGAGCCCCGGATGCCTTTCGAGAATGAAAAAACAGACAATACCCTCAAGGTTATACGTAAAGTGCTCGAAGATAACGATACCAGAGTCGAACAAGACCTGACACTGAGGGCGCGTTTATTGGATATGATTCTTGGGGATTGGGATCGGCACGAGGACAATTGGCGATGGGATCCTGAAAAAGAAAAGGGGAAAAAAACCTATACGCCCGTTCCGAGAGATAGGGATAAAGTTTATTACAAGACATCCGGCGTATTTCCTGTACTGCTTTCCCACCAATGGTTGAAAGCGCATTTGCAACCTTTCAGTCCGCATATCAGAAATATTTCACACTGGAATTTCAACGCCCGTCATTTTGATCGTTTCTTCTTGAACGGATTAAACCAATCAGACTGGGAGTCAGAAATTAAACTGGTACAAGAGACACTTACAGATTCCTTGATTGAGAATGCGATGTTGGCCATGCCCGATACGATTGTTAAGTTGAGTGCCAATGAATTAGTTCATAATATCCGTTCCCGGAGAGATGAAATGTCCCATACCGGGATAGAATATTATAAAGCGCTGGCTCGTGTCGTAGATATTCCTTTATCTGCAAAAAATGAGTTTATAAAGCTGAATTACAAACAAGATGGTGTAATCGGTTTAAAAGTTAATAACAAGAAAAAGGATGGTACCGAAGGGAGGGTGCTTGTAGAGCGTGATTTCTTGCCTCAGGAGACTAAGGAACTCCGTATTTATGGAATCGGCGGAACGGATAGCTATCGTATCGAAGGAGAAAACAAATCGCCTATAAAAGTACGTTTGATTGGTGGAGACGGCAGGGATGAGTATAATATTGGGGCTTCTTTCTCGAATAATAAAAAATTGTACCTCTACGATGATAAAGATACCGCGCTAAACAAAATACCTCGAAATCTAGGGTTACGCTACCGACTGAGCAAAGATACTGTTGTTCATGCCTACGATTATGAAGCTTTTGTCTACGATCGTAAAGGAGTGCTGGTTGACGTCAATTACGGTATTGACCGCGGCTTGATTATGGGGCTAGGGTATATTATCGAAAACCAGGGATTCCGTAAATCTCCCTTTGCTATCAAGCATGTATTCAAAGCAAGCTACCTGACGGGGAGAGAATCTTTTATGCTAAGTTATCAAGGCATAGCCAAATCAATTTGGGGAAAGCAGGATTTATACATTGATATTGAATCTCAAGGGCCATTTAATCTGAGTAACTTTTTTGGCTATGGTAATAATACGGTATATGAAAAAGGAGAAGATAGAGGGATACATTATTACCGCAATCGCTATGATGTTGTAAATGCGGACATAGCCTTGTTATATCCACTCGCTAATAATTTGCGGCTGGGATATGGTTCGTCTTCCACCTATTTCAATGCGCAGGAAAGTAAAAATAATGGAAGGTTCTTGGGTGATTACCAAAACGAGCATCCGACCGAGACTTTTTATGGAAGTAAGTTCTTTACCGGTGCCAAAGTCGGCATAGACTACGATAGAAGAGACAATGTCGAAAACACGAAAGAAGGAGTACACGCTTATGCTAAGATCAATTGGCAGTCAGAGATAGGGGGAGAGCGTAAACAACACACCTATCTGAATACCGCATTTAGTTTTTACCATACTTTTGGAAAGGATGCTGCGACATTGGCCAATCGTACCGGACTGGATGCGGTATGGGGCGACCCGTATTTCTTTCAGCATGCTCAGCTCGGGGGCGAGGGCAGTCTTCGAGGATTCAACTCCAGACGTTTTACAGGTAAGACGATGGTATATAATAACCTAGAAATGCGAGCCAAGCTATTTAGTTATGATTCGTATCTCGTTCCCGGAACTGTGGGGCTGGTCGGTTTTTATGATGTCGGTCGCGTTTGGATGACACAGGAAAAATCACAGTCATGGCATCATGGCTATGGAGGTGGGGTATATTTTATCCCTGCCGATTTAATGCTGATACAGGCTGCTTGGGGAATCTCTAACGAAGCCGTATTGCCGTATATCCGTATAGGTTTACGTTTTTAATGAGATAGGATTTATATGCAAGGAGTACGGGGAGTGTTGGGCCTTAATCAACCCATCAACTATAGAAACGAAGTTTTAGCGGGTCTCACCGTAGCGATGACCATGATTCCTGAGTCACTGTCATTTGCGATACTAGCCGGACTTTCACCGCTTACCGGCCTGTATGCAGCTTTTCTGATGGGGCTCGTCACATCTATCCTAGGTGGTAGACCTGGGATGGTGTCTGGTGGAGCTGGTGCAACAGTAGTCGTATTGATAGCTTTGGCTTCTTCCCATGGTGTTCAATATTTATTTGCTGCCGTCATTTTAGGGGGAATTCTCCAATTGTTCGTTGGGCTATTCAAGCTTGGGAAATTTGTCCGTCTCATACCCCAACCCGTGATGTATGGTTTTCTCAACGGTTTGGCTGTGATTATATTCATGGCGCAGGTCGCTCAGTTCAAAACCGTCGAAAATGGTGTTACGGTCTGGATGCAGGGAATCTCTTTATATTGGATGGGAGGTTTGACGGTACTGACGATAGTTATCGTCCTACTATGGCCCAGGGTGACAAAGATTGTCCCCGCCTCTTTGGTCGCTATACTGATGGTGTTTGCACTCGTGTTCCTGTTCAAGATTGATACCAAGAAGGTGATTGATATTGCTTCCGTCAGTGGCTCGTTGCCTTCATTTCATATTCCTATGGTGCCCTTTACCATAGAAACTCTCCAGATTATTTTTCCTTACGCTTTGGTTATGGCTGGTGTAGGATTGATAGAGTCTCTGCTGACATTAAATATGGTGGACGAAATCACGAATACCAAAGGGAAGTCCAATAAGGAAGCCGTAGCGCAAGGAGTGGCCAATATTACAAATGGTTTCTTCGGAGGTATGGGGGGCTGTGCTATGGTCGCACAGACCTTGGTCAATATTGGAGCGGGAGCACGCACCCGTCTCTCGGCATTTATTGGGGCTATTACCATTATGCTGGTCATACTAGTCGGTGCTCCATTTATCGAACAAATCCCTATGGCGGCACTGGTAGGTGTAATGATGATGGTAGCGATACAGACCTTTCAATGGGTGAGTTTTCGAATTGTCAATAAATTTCCAAAACCAGATATTTTTGTTGGTATCCTAGTCGCTGCGATAACTGTATTATTGCACAACTTAGCGTTAGCTGTACTAGTGGGAGTGGTCATATCCGCTTTGGTCTTTGCCTGGGAGAATGCCAAGCGGATCCGCGCACGGAAATACACCGATGAAGATGGAGTAAAGCATTACGAAATCATGGGGCCATTATTTTTCGGTTCTACAGCTGCGTTTGCCGAAAAATTTGACGTTCTCGACGACCCTATGGAAGTCATCATAGATTTTAGAGAAAGTAAGGTGGTTGATATGTCAGGAATAGATGCGCTGCATAAACTTACCGAAAAATACCAACAGCAGGGTAAAACCCTTCGATTGAAACACCTCAGCGAAGACTGCCGCAGACTGTTGAAAAATGCAGAGGGAGTCGTAGATGTAAATATTATCGACGACCCCACCTACAAAGTGATGGTCTGAAATCGAAATATTTACTCGATTACCTTTTTAGTACAACTGTTATAGACTTCTTTGATATCAGTTACGTCTTTGAAATCACTGAACTCAATCTTCTTTCCTGAGCAGTCATAACCATGTTTAGGGGGGGGTACATTACATACTGGACACATTGTGTCAGCGAAATACACCTGTTTATTTTTGTAGGTACCACGGTATAGATTGGTTTCCATTGACCCTTGTTCGGTACATTTCAACTCGTTCTCATAACGTTTGACCATCTCTTGGACACATCCAGGAGTGTCTACTTTTTCTTCTGATTTTTTACAGCCCAATAGGGATGCTACAGCTACCAATAGGATAATAATCTTTCTCATAATAATTTAGTTTCAGTTTTAAGCTATAACGACTATTGGAGCGATTTGCTACACTGTACCATTAAATAAATAAAGTAGACTGTTTTTCTAGCCAAACAGTGTGTTTGGTAGTTGATAATTTTGACACAGCTCGCGCATTTTTTTTGAGAAGGCCTTGCGGTAGTATAAAGGCAGCTGTGCGTCATTAGCAAAATATCGTTCGTATTTGGATAGCAGCTCTGGATAATGTTTAGCAATAGCTCGCAACACGAGCGTTTTACTAGCTGAAGGGCTATCCCCATGTAATGTCAGTGTGGCCGGAAAAATATACGAAATATCTAATTCTTTGAAGGTTTGAAACATCCAGTCAAGTTGTGCAGTTGTATCGGAGATAAAAGGTAGAAGAGGCATGAGGCTTACTCCACAATGGAGTCCTTGTTGCCGTGCAGCTCTTAGAGCATTTAGACGGGCCGAAGGGGCAGTAGCTCCTGGTTCGAAGATACGTGCGACAGTGTCGTCGATAGTGGAAAAAGAAAAGCTTAAAATAGCTTTGTGCTGTAACTTGTTCTGTAAGTCATCCGGTAAGATAGCCTCTCTATCTATCGCTTTTAACAAATCAAAGTCCCGAACTACCAGGTCGGACTTCGTTAGTACATGTACCGGAAAACGATGATAGTGGATTACCTCCAAAAGACGCCTGGTCAGCTGTTCCGATTCTTCTAGATGCAGATAGGGGTCTGTGGCCGAAGAAAGTACGATGATACCATATTCCTTTTTACGGGCCCGTAATGTCAGTTGCTTGTGCAGAAGTTCTACAGCATTGTCTTTAATAGTCAGTTTTTCTGCCATATTTATCCCGTATTTGCTGCCTCTGGTATAACAGTATAAGCAGTTGAATGAACAGCTGCTATAAGGATTCAATGTATAGTCATCCAAAAACCAAGGGTCTCGTCGCTTCGTTTTATTCAGTATGCTTTTTGCAGAAATACGCTGTGTCATGACATTTTATTGCGAAGGAGTCCGATATTGATTTTCGTACGGAACCATTGCTTCGTCGTCGGGGCCATGATTTCGGATGTGTACCTCGATACGATATCCGGGTGAAATCGGGCTACCGTTTTAGCACCCCAACCGATGCCTTTTTTCGTGTGAAAATCTGTCGTATCTGTACAGGTCAGCAAAATCTGAAAAACAGATTCCACAAAATGCTTATCCAGTCCCTTTTTTGTGGCATAATGCGTAGCGACACCTACCGTTCGAACAATCCATTTATCCTCATGCTTCGCAAGTTGCTTTAGAATAGGGATAGTATCTTCTGGCTTAGTCAATAAAGCATAGCCCAACACACGTTCGCCGATAATGTCGCACACATACCACTCGTTACCATATTGGATATAACTACAGGCTTTCGCTATAGAACCTTCAAAATCAACTCCTAGGCGTAGCTGCAAAGCAATACCTGCGAGTACTTGACTACCAATTGTACGAAGTTCGATGATAGAATCCATAAGTTCTATCTGTTGCGCTAGTGGTACCGCATCCATAATTCGTACAGCAGCAAATTCTAAGAGCGGAAATCTGATTTTCTTTTTCAACAAATCGGCATGTAATACTGCCATAAACTCCGCTCTACCTCTGTTTTCAAAGATGTCGCGTGATTTTGTTATAATGTCAGCTACAACGGCTTTAGAGGTGATTTTGTCCATAAAGGCTGTACTTGATTTACGTGCAATAAAGATAGCTGTTTCTGGAGCTACTCTTCTAAAATTTTCGATAGAAAGAAAACTCCAACTATAGATAATAAACTAATTGAATATATTTCCTTAGTTTTGAGCTACTATTTAGTAGCCTGTGAAATATCCGTGTGGCACTGACGGCCAACCTGGATGACTGCGAAGCAGCATGTCTGCCATTAGAAATTTAAAATAGGCCTAATATAGGTTAATGACTATAAAAAGTAGAATTGTTTGCATATGAACATCCTAATTGTCGAAGACGATAGTCGCGTAGCTGAGCTTATTCAGCGTGGTTTGACAGAACATGGTTTTACCTCCATGATAGCCTATGATGGATTGTCGGCAAAGAAACTGGCGCTACAGAATGATTATGAACTGATTATTACGGATATCATATTGCCAAAAATGGATGGTTTGGATTTGTGTAAAGAAATCCGTCAGATAAAACCTGATGTGCCCATTATTATGCTCACGGCACTGGGTACTACTGATGATAAAGTAGAAGGATTTGATGCAGGGGCTGATGATTACCTCGTTAAGCCTTTCGAAATGCGGGAACTCTTGGTTCGTGTCCGGGCACTGCTCAAACGGAATGGACGCCCTGTGGCTAATACGGGATTTGTTCTGCGGTACAGCGACTTGGAGATGAATCTACACACCAAAGTCGTCAAACGAGGGGATGTGGAGATAAGCCTCACGCCCAAAGAGTTTAAGCTGTTGGAATATATGATGCAGAATCCCGACCGGGTATTGTCGCGGGTGGAGATTGCCGAAAAAGTATGGGACACGCATTTTGATACGGGAACAAATTTTATTAATGTATATATCAATTATTTGCGGAAGAAAGTGGATGAGAACTTTGATACAAAACTTATCCATACCAAATCAGGGATGGGCTTTATTTTAAAAGAAAAGTAATACAGACCTTGATTTCACCTCCGTAACTTTTTAAAATAAGATGTAATGCAGATTAGGACACGACTTACATTGCTTTTTACCTTGCTTACAGGGGCTATCCTCCTACTGTTCGCATTTGCGGTATATCATACTTCCGTTAACAATCGGGAACGTGAATTCTATGCACTCCTTGAGAAGGAAGCGATTACCAAAGCCAACGTCTTTCTGAATGCCCGTGTCGACAAAGAAACCCTTCAGGATATATACCACAACAACCGTAAAATACTCAACGAAGTCGAGGTCGCTATCTATGATATGGAGCACAACTTGCTGTACCATGATGCGGTAGATATTGATTTTGTAAAAGAGACACCCGATATGCTCAGCACATTGGCTAAGGAACATAGACTGAGCTTCTACCAAGATAAGTGGCAGGTGATAGGCGTATTATATCCCTATCAAGGCAAGGATTATATGGTGACTGCCGCAGCTTATGACGAGTATGGCTATCGAAAATTGGATTACTTGCTTAAAGCTATGTTAGTGGGGTTGGTCGTATCTTTATTGGTCATATATATTGCGGGTAAATATTTTTCAAGACGTTTCTTTCAGCCGATTAATGCGATGACAGAGCGTGCGCGCAGTATATCGGCTACTAATCTGGACTTACGCATTGAAAGTTCGGCAAATGGTGATGAACTGGCGGGTTTGGCAGACACGTTCAACGGTATGCTGGACCGTTTAGAAAGTTCATTCGATGCGCAGAAGCATTTTGTTTCTAATATTGCACACGAGTTGCGCACCCCATTAGCAGCCATCATTGCAGAGCTAGAGCTTTCTACTTCGAGAGAGCATCTTATCGAAGAATATAAGCTTACTATACAAAGAGCATTGAATGATGCCAAACGGTTGACCAAGCTATCCAATAGTTTGCTTGACCTGGCAAAAGCCAGTTACGATCCTACGGAGATAACCTTTAAACCTACTCGAATCGATGAGGTTCTGTTGGATGCCTTGCATCAGGTACAGACTGCCGAGCCATCGTACCGTATAGGTTTAGAGTTTGATGCCGAAATCGAAGATGATACCTCTATTTCTGTGTTGGGCAATGCTTATTTACTTAAAGTGGCCTTTGCTAACCTGATAGATAATGGCTGTAAGTTTTCCGAAGACCATAAATGTACCGTATCTATAGGCTTCGATGCTCATAGCGTTATTTTAACTTTCGAAGATAATGGAATCGGTATCTCTGCCGAAGACGTAGAACGTATTTTCACTCCTTTCTTCCGTGGAGAGAACAAGACATTTACGGATGGTAATGGGATAGGACTCTCCCTGACCCATAAAATAGTGAATCTGCACAACGGAAATATCCATGTTGTTTCCAACCCCACAGAAGGCACAACATTCTATCTCAAATTGCCACATTTATAACGTATTCTAATAAAATTCTAATCTTTTTCTACCAACACTCTAACGCATATTTTGTTGTCATTATAGGAACTTTGTTTTTGTAAACAATAAAAATCTGTGACAATGGGAATTCTTGACTTTGCAACACGACTTGCTGTCGCTTTTTTATTAGGTGCGTTGATTGGTGTAGAACGGCAATGGCGCCAAAGAAGCGCAGGATTACGGACCAACACTTTGGTGTCATTAGGGGCTGCTTCATTTTTATTGCTAGCTGCCGAAATTGCTGGCGATGCTACGGGTAGGGTAGCCTCTTATATCGTGAGTGGTATCGGTTTTTTAGGAGCTGGTGTTATTATGAAAGACGGCGGAGCAGTGCAGGGGCTTAATACCGCTGCTACAATCTGGTGTTCTGCAGCAGTAGGGGCCTTGTGCGGCGTTGGATTGTATCCACAGGCAACTCTTGTCGCATTAGCGATTATATTGACCCACGTATTACTACGCCCACTGGGATTGCTGCTAGGTCGGATGAGTTTTAGTAAATCCGAGCATGAACAGTTGGATTACATGATTAAGCTCAAATGTAGCACCGATGTAGAGAATGCCGTACGGATATCATTGATGCAGATGTTAGGAAATGAAGATAGAGTACTCTTAAAATCATTATCCAGCGATGATACGGATGATAAGTCGCATGTCATCATTACAGCTATTATTCGGGCAGTCACCCCTCAGGATAGCTTAATTGAGCAGGTGGCGAGTCGGCTGACCATTCAGGAGAAGGTCGTAAAAGTACGGTGGGAAATTATCGGTGCAGAGTCTGAGTTATAATGATAGCACATCTGATAAATAGATTAGTAACAGATTTTGAAGCATTGAAATTAGAATAAACAAAAATCTTATGGCATTAAAGATGAACAACAGGATTAAGGATGCGCTCCAAACCACTTTGGGTTCCAGTGGTATGAATCTAGGGACGATTACCAAATTGAGGAATGCTTCCGCTCAGGATGAGAAATGGGTCTATGCCATGTTGGAAACCAACGAAGATGGTATTACCGATCGCATTGCAGAAGACCGACGTGCAAAGTTCGGCTCCAATGAGGTACAGCATCAAAAGGCACCAAAGTGGTATATACAGTTGCTTCAGGCATTTGCGAATCCCTTTATATATATATTGTTAGCTATTGCGTTAGTGTCTTTTGTTATCGACGTGTGGTTGGCGCCTCATGGCGAAAAAGACTATATGACACTTGGTGTGGTGTTGGTGATGGTACTGCTTAGCGTCCTGTTGCGCTTTATACAGGAGTTTAGAAGTAATAATGCGGCAGAGAAACTAAAAGGTATGGTCAAAACTACAGCTACCGTAGTCCGTAAATCAACGACAAAGCGGGAGATTGCGATTGCCGAATTAGTGCCCGGTGATATTGTCTACCTTTCTGCAGGAGACATGATACCTGCAGATTGCCGTATTTTAAGCAGTAAGGATTTGTTTATCAGTGAGAGTATGCTTACTGGAGAAGCCTTGCCCGTAGAGAAGAACCATTTGCCTATTCGCGATGCAGAAAATATGCAGGTCATTGAACTACGTAACCTCTGTTTTATGGGAACTAACGTTGTGAGTGGAGCCGCAATGGCGGTAGTCGTGGCTACAGGCAATTACACTTATTTCGGTAGTATCAGTAAGTCCATAACGAGCGAGAGACCGGAAACAAGTTTTGATAAAGGGATTAATAACGTGAGCTTACTGTTGATCCGGTTTATGCTGGTCATGGTCCCGGTTATATTTTTGATTAATGGGCTGGTCAAGCAGGATTGGATGGAAGCGCTCCTTTTTGCGATTGCAATAGCTGTGGGCTTGACGCCAGAGATGCTTCCCATGATTGTGACGGCCAACCTAGCCAAAGGGGCAGTCAATATGAGTAAGCGTAAGGTGATTGTAAAGCGCCTTAACTCCATACAGAACATAGGTGCGATGGATGTGTTATGTACTGATAAAACAGGAACATTGACATTGGACAAGATTGTACTGGAAAAACACCTCAATGTGTACGGTATAGAAGATGATGAAGTGTTGAAGTGGGCTTATTTAAACAGTTACCACCAGACGGGACTTAAAAACTTGATGGACAAGGCCGTGTTGGAGCACGTGGAACTACATGATTACCTTAAAGTTGAAGAGCAGTACCTCAAAGTCGATGAGATACCTTTCGATTTTGAACGTCGTCGTATGTCCGTCATCTTAAAAAAGCACGACGGCAAGCATTTGCTGATTTGTAAAGGTGCAGTAGAGGAGATGTTGGCACTTTGTGATTATGCTTTTGAGCCCGGAGAAGATAGAAGTCTCCACGTAGAAAATGATAAGGCAATCCCTATGGATGATACCATGCGTCGGATTGTATTGCAGACTTCAAAAAAAATGAATGACGAAGGTCTACGTGTACTCCTTGTCGCGATTAAAGAGTTTGATGCATCGCATCCATTGACTTACGGTATTGGGGATGAAAAAGGAATGACATTGACCGGCTTTATCGGATTCCTAGACCCAGCAAAGCCATCAGCTCAGCCAGCTATCGAGGCATTGCACAAGTTGGGCGTAGAGGTGAAGGTAGTGACAGGAGATAATGAGATTGTCACTCAAAAAATATGTAAAGATATTGGTATTCCCGTACAGCACATCGTGCGTGGTAGTGAACTCGAAGAAATGTCGGACGAAGATTTAAACAATTGCATTGAATCCGTATCGGTATTTGCAAAGCTTAATCCCTTACAGAAAGTGCGTGTCGTTAGGGCTTTACGTGAAAAGGGACATACTGTAGGTTTTATGGGAGATGGTATCAATGATGCTGCAGCGTTAAAAGAAGCAGATGTCGGTATCAGCGTGGATACAGCTGTCGATGTGGCCAAAGAAAGTGCAGATATCATCTTATTGGAGAAAGACCTTATGGTGCTTCGTAAGGGGGTAATCTATGGTCGTCGTACATTTGGTAATATCATTAAGTATATCAATATGACCACTAGTAGTAACTTTGGTAATATGTTCAGTATGTTGGGAGCGAGTGCCTTCTTGCCATTCCTGCCCATGTTGCCGATGCACCTCTTAATCCAGAACTTACTATACGATATTTCACAGATATCCATCCCTTGGGACAAAATGGATGAGGATTTTATCCAGAAACCACGCAAGTGGGATGCTGCAGGGGTATCACGTTTTATGCTCTATATTGGTCCAATCAGCTCCATCTTTGACTTTGCAACTTTTGCCGTATTATTCTTTGTATTCAAGGCCAATAGTCCAGAACACCAGACTTTATTCCAGACAGGATGGTTTGTAGAAGGATTACTGTCACAGACCTTGATTATCCATATGATACGTACAAAGAAGATTCCGTTTATACAGAGCTGGGCTGCAGCACCAGTGGTCGCATTGACATCTCTGATTATGCTGATCGGTATTTTATTGCCATTCTCTCCATTTGCAGAGGCATTGAAAATGGAGGCATTACCACTTAGTTACTTTCCGTGGTTGTTTGCAATACTCTTTGCGTATTGTTTATTGACCCAGGTCGTTAAGAATTGGTTTATAAAAAAGTTCAACAGTTGGCTATAATTTTGAGTACTTTTATAGCTATATGAGTTTTGAAAATTTCCCAATATTAAATACAGCGCGTTTGCATCTGAGGCAGATTCAACCTTCAGATGCAAAGGCGCTGTTCTCTTATTTCTCGAAGGATGAGGTAACCGAGTTTTTTGACCTGCCTACATTTCAGGATATAGCCGAGGCGGACGAGCTTGTCAAAACTTGGCAAGACCGTTATGATAGAAAGGATACCATTCGATGGGCGATTTGCCTAAAGGAAAATCCAGATGAATTGATTGGTACTTGTGGTTTCCACAATTTCTCGAATGAACATTTTCGGGCGGAGATAGGTTATGAGTTACACCCTCGTTTTTGGCAAAAAGGAATGATGACCGAAGTAATAACATCTATCTTAGAATATGGCTTCTCGGAACTTAAGCTGAACCGTATAGAGGCATTTATTGACCCAGCGAATATCGCTTCCCGTAAATTGTTAGAAAAAGTAGGTCTTTCATCCGAAGGAGTATTACGAGATTACTTCTTTGAAAAAGGTCGCTTTGTAGATGCTGAGATGTTCGCTCTTCTGAAGAAGGATTACAGCGGTTAAGAAGTGAAGGAGTGACGTTAGGTCAGTACGTCTTTGCGAGCTATGCGAAGCAATCTTATTCCTGATGCAGACTGCTTCATTCCATATTCGCAATGACGTTTGACCAGCACGTCATTGCGAGAGGTTAGTTTTTTAACAAACACAGTGGAGTTTTAATGACAATAAAAGTAACGTCACCCTGAGTGTAGCGGAGCGGAATCGAACGGGTCTACAAACTGTATAGGGTTAATTATATAGCTTCTAGATATCTCCGCTTCGGTCGATATGACGACATAGTTTGTAAATCGAGCTTGCGAGCTCATCATAGGTAATCTGTCATTTGTAGCTATGCGAAGCAATCTATTTGATAGCTTGTTCTGTTTTGGGTGATAATGTTTGATTTTTGTAGTTTTGTAGTCACATGAGCGAGACGTTAGAAACATTAGACGATTATTATAAACGGTTGAGTCACTTGCACGACAGCGAAGGCGATTTTGAAATTGGTAAATCACATTTCAATATCTCACTCCGTAGATACTGCGATTTTAAAACTCCTTATAACCGTCGAGACTTTTATAAAATCAGTTTGATTATCGGCAAGGGGTGGTTCAAATACGGCAAACATGAACTCTATATCGATCGGCCCGTTCTTTTTTTACCTGCCTTGAATATTCCCTATTCCTGGGTTTGCGATACCAATGAGCAAGAAGGCTATTTCTGTCTGTTCAATCAAGAGTTTTTCTCTGGAAGTCAGGCTTTCGAACCATTCAAAAAAACTTCTCTTTTTAAAGAGTGGAGTAATCCGATTATTTTCCTAGATGAAGAGCAGCTCCTTACGGTGACAGCTTTCTTTAATAATATGTATAGGCTCAACAATTCCAACTATCTATTGCAATGCAGTGCGATAAAAAACAATCTTGCTGCTATTCTGCATCTGGCACTAGAATGGAGGGTTGATGATGTAGCGGTGCAGGAGCAGGCCGGTGCGGTGCGCATGTATCGTCAATTTGATGAAATGCTTCATAAGCAGTTTCCTTTAGATTCACCAGCTTATCCGCTAGAGTTGCGAACAGCGGCCGATTTCGCAAATAAATTGCATGTACATGTCAACCATCTCAATGCCTCGGTCAAATCGGTTACGAATCTGACGACAACACAGCTTATCAAACGAAAAGTACTGGAAGAAGCGAAGAACCTATTGACCTATACGGATTGGAATGTCGCAGAAATAGGCTATACGTTAGGATTTGAAGAGCCCGCCCATTTCAATAATTTCTTCAAAAAGAATGCACAAATCTCTCCGTTGAAATATCGTAAAAATAAAGCGAATATTTGATTTTCGTAATTTTTACTTTGTATCATAAAATCTCAATAATAGATTTACCATCTAGTTTTGTCTTCTGATAAAAACAAATAGGATATGTTGAGAGAAGCCTCTAAAAGTCGAATAAAACTGGTAACCCTATTGGCATTTATATCCATGCCACTATCGGGATTTGTAACCGATATATATTTACCCTCATTTCCTTCAATGGCCAAGGGATTGATGGTCAGTGAAAGAGATATTCAGTTAACCCTAACTTCTTATTTGCTAAGTTATGGTATCTCCCAACTGTTTATAGGAAGTATATTAGATAATATTGGACGGTATCTTCCGAGGTTGTTCTCGTTGTTTATCCTCCTATTGAGCGGTATTGCCATTGCTTCTACAGATAGCGTCTTTATAATCTGTTTTTTGCGAGGGGTACAAGGTGTGGCAGTAGCAACGCTAGTCGTAGCGACCCGAGCTCTGTTTGCGGATTTATATCAAGGCGATAAACTTAAGAATTATCTGAGCTACTTTACTATTGTATGGTCTTGCGGTCCGATTTTAGCTCCATTTTTGGGCGGTTATCTCGAAAAGATATTCAATTGGCAGGCTAATTTTTATTTCCTGGCATTTTATGCTGCTATTCTGCTTGTTTTCGAACTGATATACAGTAGCGAAAGTATTGCAGAAAAGAAGAAGATAAATTTAAGTCAAACAGTATCTGTCTATAAGTCCATGCTGCAGAATAAGCAGTTCATGTTAGGCATTTTGATTTTGGGAATTAGCTATTCTATAGTGATGCTATTTAATATCACAGGTCCTTTTATCATTGAAAATACGTTTCACTATACTTCTGTAGCGATAGGCTATTGTACCTTACTCCTTGGTTTTTCCTGGGGAGTAGGAGGATTTATTGCTAAGAAACGGATGAATCAACCATTTAATAAACGAATTGGAATTCCCATAGCCGTACAGTTAGTCGCTATAATAGGCCTCTTAGGAGTTAGCATGTTTTATGAAAGTATTTTCGTTATGGTAGGCTTTGCCTTCCTTATTCACATCATCTCTGGCGTATTGTTTACTACCTTTTTTACCAGTAGTATGTTGTTCTTCCCTACTAATGCCGGCACAGCTGGAGGACTGATGGGCGGATTGGTGTATATTATAACTTCGATATCAGGATCCTTGATTTCTTTAGGTAGCCAGGTTTCTACACAGGGGGATTTGGCTTGGCGTTATCTATTCTTTGCTATTCTCTTGCTGCTGGTTGTTTTCAGTATGTCAAGATTACAGAAGAAAGCTTAAGACAGCAATTAGCTTATTCTTAACCTTTGGTCTTGATGGTTCCATTGCGGTACAGGTCTAAAGCCAGTTTGAGGATTTCAGTAATAACTTCTAGGTCCAAGTCTTCATTGGGATTTACCCGTAATATTTTCATTCGTGAACGTTCGCCGGTTTCCAATAATGGGTGTTCCAACAGCTTGCCCTCTACCACCAATATATAAGGAGCATTCACTTTTTTATCCACCCAGAGGTAACAGAATGCCTTGTTCTTATAACAAAAACAAGGCATTCCATATTTAGTAGTCTCCGTAACAGCCGAGTCTTGCCCCAATATAATTGTTCTTAAAGCAAGTAGGCAGCCTTTGTTTGGCTCCTCTTTATCCAGGTAAAAATGTTGTAGGGACTCGTTCATTGTTATCGATTGTTATAATAAATTACTGTTCCAGCCCATCTTAAGGTCTTTGGCAGAAGTCGCTTCATCTATGAGTTCTTCATCCACCTGAAAACCATGGTGCCGGTAGAATTCAACAGCAACCTTATTCTCCGCATAGACATTTAATGTCAACAGCCTTGATTTTGTTTTTACAAATCGTAATAGATGAGAACCCAAGCCATTGCCCTGTTGATCGGTAGCCACAAATAAAGCAGCGATGTGATTATCTACTAACGATGCAAATCCCTGTATACAGCCGCTTTCATCCTCATACACCCAAGATTGGCTTTGAGGCAGATAGATTTCCTTCATATCAGAAGTCCCATCTTTCCAATATCCTTCAGGGATAAAGTGATGCGCTTTGATAGAGGCATTCAACCAAATATCGACCATACGGTCATAGTCTTGTTCTTCTGCTAATCGTATCATGGACTTAAATACTTTTGGTCATCTCCAATTGATTAATATCATTTTGAAGCCCTTGTTTTTCTAAGAATTGTTTTAAATCAGCAGCAGCTTCGTCCACATTGTTTATTTGTATGGATTCTGCTGGAATCTGCTGCCCTATAGCAGCAATAAGCTGTTGGGCCACTCCTTTATGGCGTTGGTTAGGATTTACGGCGAGTTGGTATATTCTTCTTTTCGTCGTATTAAAAAGAACGTAGCCCACTAGTTCGTCCCCTATAAAAGCCCCGAGAATAGATGGAGGTACAAGTTGCATACTTCGGGTATCACTTTGCCAGCTTGGTGTAATATCCCAAAAATCCGATAGCGTATCCCAAGGGAGCGAAGACAAAGGCTTTAGTAATGCTGTGTTATTCCCTTTAGATTCTTTCAGAGGACCCGAAAAGCACAATAGTTTACGTTTTATTGTAAAACCTTCTTTTTCATACGCACGGATAGCAGACTGATTACTTTCTATAACCTCGAGAACCATTTCTTTAACACCCTGAGCCTGAAGAAAAGGAACGATATAAGCGTACATCTGTCCCACAAGCCCCTTCCCTCGGTAATCAGGCAACACACCAGTTCCTGCATTATATACCCTATAGCCATTATCCAAAGGACGTACCCCATGCATTATAAATGCGACCAATGTTCCATCTTCAAAAACACCGACCGAATAGTCCATTTGAATGTCTTCGGATGTGATTTTAAAATCCAGCTGTTCACTGTTAAGTTGGAAAGGCACTATGTAGTCCGCAAAGGCACCATTGATGGCAAGGAGCAAGTCCGGAATATCCTGATTCGTTAATCTTCGTATTTGCATATATTTCAAGTCTATGTTACGTGTGTGATAAGAATGGGATGATAAGTTTGTGTTCTTCGAAAGCCTGTCTCAGATTGGGCGAGACAAAGAGATGCAAGTCATCATCCTGCCATGGCTCAAAATCGAATCCATCCTGAAGGGGCGTAAAACCCAGGGATACCCTATCAAAAGTGAAATCCTGTAATGCAGCAATGACCTCCTGTAGCTTAACCTTACTCGTGCTAAACAGTTCAACGATACGCAAAGTGCTGTTCTCTAGTTCAACTACCACAGCGCACTCTAGCGCTTCAATAAAGTAAATCGAATCTTTAAAACCCATTTCTGGATAAGCATAAGTATAGAATAGGCTAAGTCCTTTGCTTTTACAGCTCACTGCACTATTGGTAACGTTACGTTCTATCAAGCCTTCGAATAGATGTAAGTCTTCGACAATATCAAGGTTCAGTTTTCGATTCGATAGCTTCTGACTAATCATCGGGGTATCCAACTGCTTTACAGCGATAAATTCCGGAGCTGGGACCAAGCCGAATTTTGGATAATAATCAAGTACAGTTTCATTGGCAAATAAGAACATGCCATCACTCTTTTCTTTAAAATCATCCTGTATACGTTCCATCAGAAAACGCCCAAGGCCTTTTTTCTGATATGATTCATCCGTCATTACCGTGCCGATTTGCAACAATGTTTTGGATTCACCAAGTACCTCCGCATCAAAGAGACTCACGGTAGCATGGGATACAATTTTAGCCCCATCAAAGAGGGAGTACAGTATACAGCTATCATCCCAGTAGCCCGATTGATAGTAGTTTTCAAAATCAAAATCCCAAAAGCTGTGGGTCATTCGGTTGAATTCCAAACGTAAACTTTCTTCCTGTTGATATTGTGTATGGAGCGTATAAGTGGCTCCGCTTATTTCTATATTTTCTTGTGTCATTACTCTTCAGATTCTTTATACCACCTAAGGGCATTTTGTTCTTCTCTCTTTAAAAATACGTCTTTACCCGCATTATAATCGTTGCCGTCCTTCCATTCCTGTTGTGTTAGACGTTCTTTCAATGTTTGGTATTCCTGTACAATTGCAGGATGAGCCCGGAGGTAATCACGAAATGCAATATGCCTCAACCAATGTTCCGAATCCGTAGGGATTACATGGACATGCGCCATGCGCAAACTATGGTCATGCATCTGCTCTGGGATATCATCTTCTTTTCCGATAACCTCCATTAGTCCCAGTTCTTTGGCATTCGCTGTCAACCGTACAAAAAATCTACGGTAGGGCATATCCTCATTGTACTTTTCATAATACACATAACTTCCATTATTCAAAAGTATAGGCACCTTATCCAAGTCTCTATAGTCTGATACACCAATCATAATATCGATGATTGGTTTGGCGGAGAGACCATCGACGGATGTACTTCCGATATGTTCGATACGGGGAGAAAGAACCAACAGCATTTCGCTAAGTTCTTCTTTAAGCCCTTCAAACATTGTTTTCCAAGCTGGATTATAGGATTCAAAAGGTAATTTCATCGTACTTTTTTTGGTAACCTTGTATGAGAAGTATACAAAGATAACCTTTCCCTATAGAAAGGAATGTTCAATTTTTACAGACTAATGTTCGGATTGTAATAGGCTATTCACTAAAATAAACCTGCAAATATAAATTTAAGGCATATATATTGTAGAGTCTCAATTTATGAAGAGCTATTATCTGTACCTATTACTGCTTGGGATATTTACTATTTCCAAGGCTTCCGCCCAAATATTTAGCTTGGGGATGAAACAAGACAAAAGGCCGATGTTTCAGGCGGCTCTCAATGTGCCAGTCGTGTTTGATAGGGATAAGAATTACGATTTTACGGTAGGCGTAGACTACAGCAGTAAAAATCCAAAACAACCTTCAGGATTAGCACCGCAGGTCGGATTTGTTCGGTATATCGTTGACAATAGATATAAAGACTTTTTGGTCTCAGCCAATGTGCATACCGGATACCTCTTTGATTTTAATAAAGGTATGGATAATCAATTTCGCGTCAGTCCACACCTGTATGTTGAATATCAGGCTTTGTTTAATTGTCGGATTGGTTATGACTATATGATGCCATTGCAGAAAGGTTACCCATTTATTTCTATAGGAATCGGTGGACTAATGATGTTTAGGCATTTTAGCATTATGTAGCCAAACGATTAATCGTGCTCACTTTTCACGGCATACACCGTTAGAAAAGTACGCTTTACAGGTGTCCCATCTTTACTCGTTGTATCATCCGTGTATGTCATTGATTGAATAGCCTCAAATCCAATCTGATAAAGATGTTCAGCGATTTCATCGTCCGTATATAGTGAAAATCCGTGTTGCGTAAAAGGAAGCTTTGATCCAAATTCCTTTTCTACAAAAGTGAGGGCCAGCTGACCTCCGTCTTGTAGCGTACGGTGTATTTCTCTTAATGAAAACTCCATGTCAGGCCAGAAATACAAGGTGTTCACCGAAAAAATATGCGTAAAATAATTATCAGAATAGGGTATTAAGCCACTGCCATCTACTTTAGCGAAGTGAGCTCTACCAGAATCGACGACAGATTGGTTGTGACAGATAGCAAGGTTGAGCATCGCTTCGGAAATTTCTATGCCATGGTATTTTATGTCAGGTGCTATATCAAGGAGTTGAGCAATATGTTTTCCGCTTCCAAAACCAATTTCAAGTATAATGCTTTTGTCTTCCAATGTCAATGCAGAAATGGCTTCTTGAATCATAGCTTGGTTGGAGGTAGACATGTTGTCGGCAATAGCCTCTGCCTGATCCCCCGATGGGCAGCGAAGCTGTGAGGCCAACTCTTTCATTGGATCTTTGTTGATCATCGAATATCTTCTTTTATTTAATTGTCTCGTGAAAATTCGTTTTAAACCTACATAAATTTGCTATTACAAGCAATACAATTGTGTCTTAATATAAAGTCCAACTCATATCATAACCCACATAAAACGAATCGTAAAAGATACGCTATGCTTATTAAGGTAATTACTAGTTTTAGAATACATTTTAGAAAACTATGCGAAAGAAGATTTTCTCCGGTATAAATTGGTTGGTAATGTTGGTCACTTGTAGTTCCTGTGGTAAAGTAATCGATGCCAGCAAATCAGAATCATATTATGTGAAACAAGGAAATGTCTATTTTATTCCGGGTGGCAATAGTTTTGAAAGAGGAAGTAAGAAAATGGATGCAGATCCACAATCTTTTCAACCGCTTGCAGAAACTTACGGAAAAGATAGCCGTCATGTGTTTTTTCGAGGAAGTAAACAGGAGCATATAGATTTGAATTCCTTTCAGGTAGAAAAGGGAATACCCAAAGATAAATCCCACGTATATTGTTATATGGGAGATGATATAGATTTTAATAGGAGAGGTGAAGACGTATTATCCATGATCGAACAAGCCGACCCTTCTACTTTTCAAAGATTAAATGCTGCTGCAATTGGTTTTGCAAAAGACAAAAACCATTATTATTACCGTAATCGCCTTATTTCAGTGGATTACAAAAGTTTTCAGATTCTCAATGCCCGCTTTATGAAAGATGATGAAAAACTGTATCTAGATAACGGAGAACTGTTTTTAGTGGTGGATAAATCGTTGAAAGAAGTAGAAAAAGTAAATAATGAATACGTATTAGTTGATGGTAATAAGCTGTTTTATTTTCAGCCTTTTAAAAAAGAGGGAGTTATAAAAAGCCCCCTTTCTCCCAATAGCCTTCCGATTGAAGTCGTAGACGATGACCTTTTGAAAACTCAGAAAGAGGTGTTTCTCTTTGGGCGTCCAATACCAGGTGCAGATCCGAAGACATTGCGAGTACTGTTCAAAACGAAAACAGAACTGATAGCCAAAGACAAAAAGCACGTATATTATAACCTCGAAGTCATACCGCTAGCCAATCCCGAAACGTATCAACTCTTGGATGGGCGAGTCGGTAAGGATGACCGATTTGTCTATTACACAAACAAAAAGATAGATGTTCCCGATGTGGAAGGGTTCAGAAAGGTAATGGATTCATCTATGCCGAATGTTACTTTCCAAGACAACAAAGGTAATGTGTATGATGCTTGGGGGGTAAAACAGGAATCTAAATCCAGTCGTTGATTTCGTTGCCCAATGCTTCTATATCATTGATTAATTTGCAGGTATGATAACCATCAGCAACGGCGTGATTAACAAAAATTGAAATAGGAATAAGCCACTTAGAATCTCTTTCATAATACTTTCCAAAGCGTATAATAGGGTAGAGAAAATTACTTTCGTGGTAGGTATCCTGACTGAAGCTTTCGAAACTCAGCCATGGGAGTACTGAAATAGGACAAAAATTAGCTGGTCGACCCTCTCTCGCTTTGATTTTTTTTACATGCCTATATTTTTCGATATCAGTAGTTACTTCTTCATAAAACTCTTTGAAAGTAGGTTTGTAGGTACTCCATACGTCGGAGAACGTTTTGTCATCTTCATGGAAGATAGTATACGACGGATTTACAAAATTCCATATGCCTAAATCGCCAGCTTCATTAAAAGACATCCTGAACGCTTCATTTTGATTGACCGCTTTCATGATGAGATAAAGGAAAGAAGGGTAGAATTTAAGTTTATTATCTTTTATGCGTTCCCGAAAAACTGTTATATCGATATGATGGGTGATATTGTACTTCGTTTTAATCGTATGATAAAAGTAGTCGAAATAAGGCTTTCTATTCCAATCTGCCGAGACTTTTGTAAAAACTGCTTCCATTCGTTTTATTTGCAATATCGTTGTTTTTATGTTATCAAACGATTTTATAACAAAGATGATGCAATGTAGATTCGTTCATTTAACAAAGATTTTGGTTACTAGTGTTATAGTTATTACTTCCTTGATATCAAGATATACCTTAAGACGTATTTTAGGTAGTAATTAGATAGCATTAACATAGTGAAATACTATGCTGAGGCTAGGTAAAGGCTATGTTAAGGCTAGGTAAAAGCTAGCTTAATATAAAACTTAGTAATAGGCAGATTATAGCTTATAACTAAGGTTATATTGACGCTAGATTTTTAATTTAAGTTTAGCATATCTCCGACATAATTAACGAATTTTGCAATTCTTATGATGTAGAACTATGATTAGAAAAATAGAAAAGGCGGATTATCCGCGGATGATAGAAATATGGACCAGTGCTGTGGAGCATACCCATGATTTTCTAAAAAGAGAGGATTTTGAATATTACCAAGAGCAGTTACCTTCTTATTTTGAACAGGTCAATCTTTGGGGCTATGTACAAGAGGGGCTTTTGGTCGGATTTATAGGTGTCGCAGAAGAGTCTTTGGAAATGCTTTTTATCCATAACGATTATAGAGGAAAGGGAATTGGAAAAATATTAACGAGGTATGGAATGGATAATTTAAAGGTCTCTAAGGTGGATGTGAATGAGCAGAATGTGCAGGCTGTAGGTTTCTATACGCACCTGGGATTTGGTGCGACGGGTCGTTCGGAATACGATGGTCAAGGTAAGGCATATCCTATTTTGCACATGAGCCTGTGATTTTAATGGAAAATTATGGCTTTTAAGTCCTATAACGGATATTTGTACAACAAATAAAATAGAAGTAATGAAGATAAGTGTGACCTTAAAGTCTTTCGATGAATTGACGAATCTAGAGCTTTATGAGGTGTTGCGTTTACGCAGTGAGGTTTTCGTGGTAGAACAAAGCTGCGTCTATCTCGACCCCGATGGCAAAGATCCCCAATCCCATCATGTATTACTCTATCTGGATGATTGTTTGGCAGGCTATAGCAGGGTGTTGCCAGCAGGATTATCGTATGAACAAGTCTCTTTGGGGCGGGTTGTAATCAACCCGGATTTTAGAGGGAAAGGTTTAGGGAACATTATTGTAGAAGAAGCTATTAAAGCGTGTTATGCTATTTTTGGAAAGGTAGATATTAAGATTGGGGCACAGTACCATCTTTCAAAGATGTACCAATCCTTGGGATTTGCTCCAGAAGGAGAGCCCTATGATGAAGATGGCATTATGCATATTGACATGCTGAAGGTTTATTCCGAAGCGTAGAGAAATAAAAATCCCGTCTTTCTGTTATTGAATGACGGGATTTCTGTTTAATGGAATCGGGCTAACTTATTTGCTGTTCAACCTAATTAATCCTGTGTTGATAATAAACCAACAGAACAATAGTATCGGGAAAACCAGCAGCGAGCTACTATGAAAATAGCTGCTCACCCAAGTGATTCCTCCAACTATGGCATAGTAGTATAAACCAAGTATGGCTCCGGCTATCCCTAAGTATGCCTTGTGATGGACCAATGCATTGCTCAGACAGATGGGAAGCATACAGGTAATTCCAAACATTATGACAAATATGGCAAGTAGTATTAGCACGACAAGGCACGGGGTCCAGTCAGCACACAATAGTACAGCAAGGCTATAAATAAGAATGCCCAGTAGAAATGTAAAATTGCCAAAATAGAGCACATATTGCGAAGATTTTTTGGCACTGATGCGTTTGCAGAATTTTGCTCCACAAAAGCTAGCAAATGCGACTAGAAATCCAATGCACCCATATTCAATCAGTGAAAAGTTCAGTTGCTCAATAAAAACAAAGGGAGCTTCTCCATAATAACTAAAAATAACACCATTAATTGTTCCAATAAGCCCTCCAAGAATCCAGAACGATCGGTCTGAAATAATATTTCTGCCGATTTTTCGAAAGTCATATTTGGGTTTTGACTCGAAGTCCAAGGTTTCCGACAAGCTGCTAGCGGACCAAAGTAAAGCAACACTTCCTATCAAAATCAATAGTTTGAATAGCATCGATACATGCCAGATAGAGGCCACTATACTACCTAACAAAGGGCCTATTGCGGGAGAAAAAGCTAATACAGCCGATATTTTGCTGAATACAGAGATGCGCTCTTGGTCACTGTATGTGTCTCGTAGAATGGTTTGGCTCACATTCGAGCCAACAGCGGCTCCTAAAGCTTGTATAAATCGAGCCAACAGCAATGCTTGGAAATCGAGAGCATGTAGACATAAAAAAGAACCAACGATGTACACCACAATACCAATCAGCATAGCCGATTTTCGTCCGATAAAATCAGAAAGTATCCCCCATAGAAATACGCCAATAGCGAATCCAGCAAAATAAATACTTAGCGTTTGTTGAATCTGATTACCTGTGACATCATAGTGCGTCGCCAGTTCGGAAAGGGAAGGGGTGTATATGGTTTCACTGATTTGCGGAAACCCAACAAGAAATATAATAAGCCAGATAAATGACTTCTTTTGATTTTTCATTTTAAAAATATTAGATAATACAATTCTCCTAGAAACCATAAATTGATTTCCAACAATAGATATACCCATTATCGTGAGATAACAGGGAAGAATTTATTTAGCTAATTTTTAAATAGAAAAACATAGTGTTTTTTTTTGCAAAGGTATGAAAAAAGGCTGATTTGACAAGTATGGTAGGTACAATTCAAACTAAAAAGCGACCATTTTTAAGATGGTCGCTTTATGAAGTAAGCTTTTTTTTGTTCGTTACCTTGTCTGTGCGTCGATGAATTTGCTTACTTCACCAGACTCATATTGACCTTTTCCAAAATCGAACTTCATTAAGCTTGTACTAGCCATAACGACTTTAATACATTTGGGTGATGTGGGTTTGATTTCATAAAGAACATACAATCCCGCGCCTGCTTCTGGACAGGTAAGGCAGACCATAACACTTTTACAAGTTTCATTCGCGGTTTGTAACCAACCTGAATAATGAGCCTCGTAGTAATTGTGGATTTCTCCCCAACATTTCTCAAAGGAAGGTTTCGTAGGACCTACTACTGGTTCGAAAACATTATTGCTGTTCGATATCTTCTTTACCACCAAAGGTTCGTCAGATTCCTTTAGTGCTTTTTCTAATTCGGGTTTCGTTCCTACAAGGACAGCCTTCGAAGAAGCCGCGCCCTCTAATTGAAAGCTCACAGCATACATCTGTTCTTTTTGCTCTTCGTTAAGAGCATTTTCTTTCTTATCACAAGAAGATAAGCCGACTAATACCAAGGCGACTAGTGCTAGAGTTTTGATCGTGTTTTTCATAACTAAATTTTTAAAAGTTTATATTTCTTTAATTGTCTGTAGTTATATCAGCAGGACTTTGGGAATGTTACCCCTGTTTTCAATAAATAATAATCCTCTCTCCGAAACAGTGGTAACATCAAAGGATAGAAGTGATTGGCTTGCTGCAGAATAAAGCTAATTGAGGTTTGTTTAGTGGGGGAGGTGTTGTGGGATGTAATGTTTTTAATTCTGAGATTAAGAATTATCGTGAGGTTGTGTTGAAAACTGATAGTTTTGAACATCAAAACTATATATTCATCCAAATGAATATATTTAGAATGATTTTGTTAGCAGACGGAGCTGTGTAAAAGAAGCAATTATTAGTTGAGTTATAGCATGAGCTTAAGAACATTTCAGGAGACCTGTGAAGATTTAGATAGATTGGTGTGGTACCCAACGGTCTTTATACAAAGTAATATGGGGATTAATTGGAATATGCCTCCAAAAAAGGAAATATGTTCTAGTACTTGGGTGAATTTTTTTGTGGGTATGAACAGTAGTGAGCCTGCAGAACTTGCAAAGAAAATTCTGACCAATGATTCCCCTAATCAATTATTGACACTATTGGAGCATCGTCTTATGCCTATTATACGGGTTTTGAGGTCGAAGAACTTAGAGCGGGGTAAGAGAACAATCAAGATAAAAAGAAACACAGATAACTCGGAGACTGATAAAGACGGTGTGGCGTGGTTGATGGATATGGGGTTAGTATATGAAAAACAGGGAAAGGGAGGTAAAGAGGCTGATAGTTATTCTCTTGATGTAGATAGAGTTGGATTGCGTTCGTATCTGCTATATACTTTGGAAGACTTGCTTACGACTGTTAGAAGGACAAATTCACGTAAGATTAGTGTGTTGGAATTGAGGGTCGTAACCATGCAACGAGAGCTAGAAGAGAAAACCGAATTATTGGAAACTGCTAATAGTGAAATAGAAAGATTGAAAACGCAGATTAAGGGGTCGGTAAAAAAAACTGAGAAAGTAAAGAAGTAAGACTCTTACCAGATAATGGATAAGGCTTAAGATTATTAAATCTTAAGCCTTATTTGTTTTAAAGGGTATCCACCTAAATTGCTTCTTTGGAAGATGTGGCATAGTCCTGTGTAAATACACAGTTTGTAGTCTGATAAACGGAAAACATACACTTGTTGCAGTGTATACAAAATCCTTGACCTTGGTTGTTATTTTTGAGTCTATTAATGAGGTCAGGTTCTCTTAGCAGAGCTCTACCTAAGGCTACAAAACCAAAACCTTCTTCCATAGCGCGTTGAATATGTACAGCATCATTAATACCTCCTAGAAGTATCAACTGTGCATTTTTTATGATTAATTGGAATTGACGTGCCGATTTGAGCATGTATAAGTGCTCATAAGGGTATACACCGAGCATCTGCTTTCCAAATAGCTTGACCCCCAGTCGAAAAATACCTTTCTGTGTTTGAGCCAATCCATCAATATCGGTATCTCCGCGAAACAGATACATTTGTTTGTATACCGAAGAGCCCATTGTCAATTCGAAAGCATCTACGGCTCCTGTTTCGTCTAGAATACGTGCTGTTTCGGTCGATTCATCCAGCCAGATTGAACCTTTTATACCATCACTCATGGAGAGCTTGATAATAATAGCTAGGCGGTCTTTCACACGGTCTTTGACAGCTAATAAAATCTCCTTCGCTAGCCGGGTGCGATTTTCTATAGAACCACCATATTCATCTTTACGCTTGTTGATCCAGGGGCTGAGGAAAGAAGAAACTAGATAGAGATGTCCAAAATGTAATTCTACAGCATCGAAGCCTGAATCTGCAGCTACTTCAGCAGCATCAGCAAACTGAATGATTATCTCATTTATTTCCTTTTTTGAAATCTCCCTACATATCTGGAAACTAGTTGGATTGGCAAATCTAGATGGTGCTACTGGGCGCACTCCCGTAATGTTTTTATTCGCCACAGGGCCAGCGTGACCAAGTTGCGCCGAAGCCAATCCACCAGCATCGTGCATAGCTTTGGTAAACTGCCGAAGACCTGGGATGTTGTCACGAATCATTAAAATTTCACCAGGAGCTGCAAAGCCTTCTGGTGAAATGGCGCAATAGGCGAGGGTAGTCATCCCGGTGCCGCCTTCGATAAAACCACGGTGAAAATCGATAAGTGCTTGCGTCACTTTACCATCAGGACTACGACCTTCACTCGTAGCAGCTTTGATCGTGCGGTTAGGAAGTGTAATCGGGCCAAGTTTGGCAGGTGAATAGGCGTCATGTGTTTTAAAACTATCCATACTATTGGTCTCTAGTTAATGTGCTTATAAATAGGTATTTTATGTTTTTTGATAGATGTGTTATAGTATAAACTTTATTAAGAACGAATAGTTTGAGTAATTGAAGAAAAAAGTTGGACAGTTATAAAGTCTACAAGAATGAATGGAGGTGAATTTCCAATCTGAATTATCTTTAGTAATTTTAGAGATGACTAATTATAATAAATATGAGAATAACATTAACTAAACATGTTGCTTTGAAGTCATTGGGCTTAGCGTATGTATTACTGACTAGCTCCTCTGTTTTTGCACAGGATAAAAACGCTGTCGTCACTGCTATTGTTCAGGAAGCGAATAGCAACTCCTATTTGGAAAACTATGCATTCGAGTTGGTGGATATGATAGGTCCACGTTTGGTGGGAAGCCCACAGATGCAGCAGGCTCACGATTGGGTGGTTAAAACATATACTGCACTAGGGGCTGAAGCACGCAATGAAGTATATGGCGAGTGGCGTTCATGGGACAGGGGAACTTCTCAGGCTACGATGACTTATCCTCGTGTCAAATCTTTAGAAGGTACCCAATTGGCATTCAGTCCTGCGACAAAAGGTAAAGGAATAGAGGCTGAAGTGGTAGCGATGCCTGTCTTTAGTTCAGCATCCGATTTTCAAGCTTGGTTAAAGACAGTAAAAGGTAAGATTGTGTTGATTGGTATGAATCCTATATCGGGCCGTTCGGATGCGAATTGGAAAGAGTCCGCTTCGGCAGCAGGTTATGATAAGTACCAGGGGTTAAAGAATGAACAACAGAAGAAATGGGACTTGAGTATGTCCTATACGGAGCATACGAGACGTACTTTGCCATTAGCGCTAGAAGCTGCAGGGGCAGTGGCGGTAATTGACTCCTATTGGACGGAGTTGCCTGGATTGACGCGGATATTTGACGCGAAATCAAAACAGATTCCCGTGTTCAATATTGCTTTAGAAGACTATGGCATGTTGTATCGTATGGCTGAGAGAGGGGTTAAGCCTCGGGTTTTGCTGGAAGGTAATTCGAAGGAACTCGGTACAGCAAAAACGTATAATAGTATCGCTGAAATAAAGGGTAAAGAAAAGCCAAATGAATATGTAGTGCTTTCTGCGCATCTAGATTCATGGGATGGCGGAACCGGAGCGACCGACAATGCCACAGGAGTGATTACCATGATGGAAGCGGTCCGTATTTTACAGAAGGTATATCCAAACAATAAGCGGACTATTTTGGTGGGAAATTGGGGAAGTGAAGAACAGGGACTGAATGGTTCTTCGGCTTTTGTAGAGGATAATCCGGAAATTGCCAAAAATATTCAGGTGGTATGGAATCAGGATAACGGAACAGGAAGGATTGTGCGTATTGCAGGCAGTGGTTTTGAGAAATCGTATGAATACATTAGTCGCTGGTTGCAATATATTCCAGAAGAGTTCCGCAAGGAAATTCAGACTACATTCCCCGGAATGCCAGGTACTGGTGGTAGTGATCATTCCTCCTTTGTCCAACGGGGCATCCCGGCATTCGGACTATCGTCTACATCATGGGATTATGGCAAATTGACTTGGCATACCAATCGCGATACCTATGATAAGATCGTGTTTGATGAAGTTCGGCAAAATGCGATTATCGTCGCTATTCTAACATATCTCGCCTGCGAAGAACCCGAACTGGTATCGCGGGATAGAATTGTACTGCCGATAGATAAGAACGGTAAGCAGATGGAGTGGCCGACGAATCTAAAATCAAAAAGAACGAGCGGTAATTAATTCCAAGAGTATAGGGCTGTCTAAGAAGTTTTGGGACAGCCCTATTCCTTAAAATTTTTTAAAAAATTGTTTTAAAGATTAGCTAGAAAGTCAGTAATCGCTTTAATGAAAATTTGAGGCTCTGCATAATGAATGTTGTGCGCAACATTTTCTACAACGGTATGTGTTATCCACTGTGGATGATTTTCAGCTAGCTTCTTGTTCTCTTCGTAAACAGGAATAGGGTCATCGGGTGAGACTGCGTCTAAAATCAGAACCGGGACCTTTAGACTTTGAAAGATGACAGGAGGATCCACTCTGATAATAGAAGATGCATATCTGCTCACATTAGGGCTATCGAAGATAGCCTCTGCCATGTGCAAACTATCCTGCATATGGTAATATTCAGGTTGGCCGTAATAGGTTATCCACTGATCCCCTAATGGCCGTATATAGCTTAGAATTTCAAATTGATCCGTTGTATCCGCAGAATCGTATAGGCTGTTATAAGCGTCAAATTCGGTAGGATACTGCGCAAAATACTGTTCCTTGATTACATCAGGAGGAGTTACTTCTTTCAGTTTTTGCTGTAGTGCCTCTTTGTTCAGTTTGAGGTAACTGCTGCTGAACGCGACAGAACCTCCGTCTTCCAAAATCAGCCCCTTTACATAACTGGGATATAGTTTATAGAAATTGGTTGCCAAGAATCCGCCTCTTGAAAAACCGCCTAGTACCACTTTTGGGATTTTTAAAGAGTCTAGCAGTGTTTTGATATCTTCAGATAGGTCATCAAAAGAAGCATCAAATGAAGGTAGGGGAGTCTTGCCCGCGTTGTATTGGTCAATGGAGAACACACGGTAACCGAGTTTGACAAATTCTTCTGCATAGGGCGCAAGTTCATAAGCATTGCTCAAGCTTCCATGTAGCCATACTAAAACGAGTTCTTTATTGGTCTTTTCGCCCCATTCAAGATACGACAAATCAACGTTTTTGGTTTTGATCGTGCGTCTATATTTAGCTTCGAATTCTTGGTATTTGCCCTGAGCTTTTTGAAAATCCAGTTCAAGCTTTACTTGATTTTTTTCTTGCGCGTGAGTTTTAAAGCATATCGTTAATAGGAGTAGTACGCTAATTATAATCCGTGTTGAGCTCATAAGGATAAAAATATAAAGAAAATAGCTTATTTCGCTATCATAACCAAGGTTCCAGCAATAATAAGCCCTGCACCGATTGCGGTTTTCCAGGTAAGTGATTCATTCAGAAAAATAACTGCCAATACAATGGTCAGTGCCACACTCAGTTTATCGACCAAGGCTACCTGCGAAACATTCCCAATCTGTAAGGCTTTAAAGTAAAACAACCAAGATAGTCCTGTTGCAATACCCGAAATAATCAGAAAGAAAAGACTTTGTTTGGATATGTTACTGATATCCTTTACTTCGCCCTTAAAGAATACAATGGCCCAAACTAGAATCAGTATAATGATAGTACGGATACCTGTAGCCAGATTGGAACTGATATTGGCGACACCCAGCTTTGCGAAGATGGCTGTTAGGGAAGCAAAAAGGGCCGATAGTAAGGCGTAAATCCACCACATATTGTACTGATTTAGATTTTTCTGAGCTAAAGTTGCTAATTGGATATTCTTTTATTAAATATTAAATACAGAATAGGAATAAGAATTGAACTTACTATAGCTATAAGAATCATTTGATTATCTGGGTCATCCATGCGTTCATACTTGAAAATATTGTAGGTGATTATTGATATAAATAAACTTCCAAAGACAATTGGGTATGTAAGCACATTCTCGTATCTTTTGACAAAAAGGAGCTTAGTTTTAAATACATATAAAGCAATTAGAATGGCCGTAATAATAAAAATAGACGGTGTAAGTATTCCTAGGTTTTTTGTGAACAAAAAAAGCCCTAAGCAAGTCAAAAAAACGGAAGCAAGAATGCTTAGAAAAGCTAAAATAATATGGACGTATTTCATAAATTCCTGTTAATTGTATTACTAATGTTTTTAATCCTACACTCCCTTAACTCGTTATAATTTAGATTTCTTCTACAACCGATTGACCAGAGGATAGGTCGCCTGATGTCCATTGCCATTCTTCATGCAATCGTATTTTGCCATTAGCTAGAATTTCTGGCTTTGAAATACATACACCGGTCATTAACTTTCCTTCGCTGTTTATTTGATGGTAGCGCATATCGATAATACCCGCTTCGTTCACAAGTCCAATGAGATGACCAAAAATGATTTTACCGCCCTTATAATGTGCTGTTAGCATTGAGCCTTCTTGCTTATAGTTAAATACGGTATCAGCTGATGTTTCTCCATTATCGCTGTTAGCAACTGCAATAAATGTTTTGTTATTATAATCTATCATATCTTGGCTATAAGCTTTTGTAATGTAAAACTTGTGGAAAAGGGTTGTAATAGTCGTGCAATAAGGCTTTCCATTCTTGGTATTGTGGTGACTGACGGAACCCGACTTCGTGGGCTTCGACAGAAGTCCATTCCACCAATAGGAGATATTGGTTGTCCACCTCTATACACTTCTGTAAGGAATGCTTAATGTATCCCTGTATAGATGAAATATATTGTGCAGCTGTTTGAAAGTCTTTTTCAAAATCTTGGGTTCTGCCGGGCTTTACATTTAATACTGCTACTTCTAGAATCATCTTTTTAAACTTTTAGAAACGACGTTAAGCGCTATTGTTTAGTTTCAACGGTGGACTTGTTGCAAATTAAGAAATTAACGCGTTAAAATAATTAACCATCTTGATTATTTGCACTTTCTTTACCAATCGAGGTACGATAAGAATCAAATTTTAGGTCTTATCGTGCCACAAAAGGTAATACCTAGACTGGAGTCCCTAACTTAGTCTGAATGTCAAGTTAAGGACAATAAAGCATCTTAATTTCGAAATAATGATTAAAGTCCGTAAGAATATGAGAATGTTTAAAAAGCTAGGATTTGTCGTCACCTTGAGCGAAACGAAGTGAAGTCGAATAGGTCTATAATTTTAGTGTCTTATTGAATTGAGCCCATCGTGAGCCCATTATTTTAGATCTAGGATTCTATAAGTACTGTTATAACCGTTACTTCAGTATCTGTTGATTTTTTGAGAGCCCATTTATCTATAAACTGTAAAGTAGAAAATATACCTTAAGTGTTTTCTCTGAGTTGATGGGGCAAAAATTGGATAATCACTTTACTTTTATTGTAATTAATGAGATGTTTCTCAATTGTGTAACGCCCGTTGCACAATTGAAGAAATAGAAGCTTATTTGTTATTTAATAACCTTTCTAATAATTCTACCTTTGATTTTTCGGCTTCGAGAAGGCGTTCGTAAAGCTTTTTGTTTTCTTCGTGTGCTTCTAGTAGTTTGTCGATAGGATTGAATGTGAATGTCGGTTGAGTACTCCATGCACCATTGTTAGAACTATTATCGTTAAATGTATTAATTATATTAAACACCGCTTCTTCGTCAAAATTACGTATTGCATCTGGAGTAACACCTAGTATTTGTGATACCTGGGTTAACAAATCTTCTTCTAGCTCAGCACTACGTTCCATATTGGATACCGTCTGTTGACTTACACCTAATGCAGTAGCTAATGCTTCTTGCTTCATGCCACGCAACTCGCGTAAGCGGCTGATTTTTGGTCCGATCTTGTTTTCCTTACTCATATCCCAAAGTTAATAATATTCTCTCATTTGTTTATCGAGAATCTTTGCGCTTAGTAATTTACAAAATAGCTATTGTTTTTTACTAATGGGATTGGTGCGTTACAAGTTGTTTTGGTTCGGTACATCGATGATTGTTAGGTTCTTTGGGGTGAACTAAATGTAAACAGTTATGATTACAATTAAAAATGATGGGCATCATTCAAAAGCATATGATAATGACCTATCAACACGAACAACCAACCACATTTACCTCCACCCCGGACATCATTCAGGCGAATTTGAAAACTGGATGCGCAAGATTGGTGGGGTGTTACAGATTAATAGGGAATACTCACAGCTTAAACCTCTTCTTGATATGATTATTGCGTTGTTGGAACCAAGTCGTTTGTTTTTAATTCCACATCCTAGTATAGAAAGGTTTGATATCAAATCTACTGTAGAAATTTTATTAGTACTTAATCATCGACAGGATTGTAATCATGAAAAATTGGTGGAAAGAATTTTAAATGTTGCATGCATGAAAATTTCTTCAGTTGTGATAAATATCTTTTTTGATGATAAGTGGAACAGTGAAACGGAGTATGAGCACTCTTACTATGCAGCACATTGCAGATCAAAGTTTCTTATCTTTTCGGGAAGTCCCTATCGTATCCAAGAGCTTGATCAAGCTGGTATCAAACGAGTACAAGAAATCATCACTAATCGATTCCAAAACCAAATTATAAAATCTAAGGCTATGCTAGCTCAATTCGAGGGGCTATATAATGATCACATATCATCAGATCTATTATATGCCATTTCATTAGCTTGTATTAAACAGTTGTATAGAATGGTATCTATCCCGTTTCTATTGGATTTACCTGTTCTAAATAGATCGTATACTGAACTCAGGAGAATGGCAACTCGAATTATTCCCTTAGTGCAAAGCTTTCCTGAAAAAAATATAGAATTATATCCAATCTGGGATAATGAAGAATTAGACGAAGACACAAAGCGCGATGCATACTTGCCAAGCTTCGCGGATCTGCAGAAATATTTTGAGATTTTGAAAACAGCGTTTGAGCAAAAATTGGCGACGTTATTTGATAACGAAATAAATCAGAAATAATACGCACATATGGAAACGAAATATCACGTAAAACACTACGACGAAAAAGACAATATTATAGAAAGTCAACAGTCTGAATTAAGAAGGTTTTTTGAGAAGAATAAGCTTGGTAAGCTTAAAATCGAATTGGATCAGTTCACTATAGAAGTACTTAGCGAAGAACCTCCAAAAAAAGATTATAGTAAATTCGTTAAGAAGTTGAAATTTCTTATTAATTATGGTTGGGAATTAATATTCCAATATCACCGATATCAAATACGGATTGATGTCGAACCCACTGATTTTATCGAAAATCCGCTATATCTAGCCGAAAAGTTTCAGTCGCCGCAATTCAGACAAAGAAATTCTGGCTTAAGTGGGTTTTACGGTGATATCACTAATTTATCTATCGTTGATGCGGCTAATATTTATACCGTACTAAACGATTTTTATAACGAAATATCTATTATAAGTTGGCTTGAGCTTTTGGATCATTGGCTTTATGTCACTGAAGAAGACGGAAACCTCTGGGACTTTGTCCGTATAGATCAGAACCCATTGAAAACACAGATCTTTTTGGCAAAGCTTATCGAATCACTTTATCTATTTAGTATGCCTGATTTTTTTTTAGCTCAAGCTATAAATATGCCTACAGCACATTTACTTTATAATCGGACATCATATCAAGATATGGATGTAGATGGTTTGGATATGTTTAATCCATACTTCTGGTTGGTAAACCTATTTGACGGAAAGTCCGTGGATCATTATATTTCAAATCTAAATAAGCTATATAAACCAGTACTGGCAGATGAGACAGAGGTGCTCACGAACAACGAATATTATGACCTGGGAAGAGACTTTAGGGTAATGATTCAGACCATGTGGATGACAATTCAATGTCGAATCCTTCCAGTGGAATGGACAAAAGTATTTGAGGTTGATAGAAGTATGGATGCAATAGGTGAACTACAAAATGACATTAAATCATGCCTTAATAACCTACCAGTAAATTCACCCGTTAATCTTGAAGATTTAATCGGTCAACTATTCGGTCGTGAATGGAAAGTACTTGCTTACGAAAAAGCAATTGACAGTATGGTTGAACAAAAGGTTTGTGATAAATCCAGATCAATTACTTTTTCCATGTGTAGGATGGAAGATTTAGAGTTAATTATCAAAACTTGCTACCTGATGCTTCTTGAGATGAAGAGAAAAAAGGCAACTGGTCAATTGGTGGATATCGACTATCTCTAAAAATTCAATGATATTTACTAAAGCAAGGTTAATAAATGATTAATTATGGTACATTTTGAAAGCAAAGAATTTGATTCCTTGAATCTAATTACAAATCGCCTTGTATCGTTGGTGGAAATAGATCAAGTTTATTTTTCTAGCTATTGTTTCCAGGGGACTTCGTTTAAGGAGGTGCTTGTGCTGATTCCGAAAACCAACCGGCAGCATATTACGGAAGTTCGTCCAATGGTTGGTATTGTCATGTGTAAGTATAGTCACCTTCGCTATCAAATATATTACGTCGATGAGGTACGTAGAAGTATATTCCGAGGAGGTGGTGCTTTCATTGAAAGATGTCATTTTGATAATCTTATCTATATAAATCCTAAATCTACTCCAGTTATGAGTAAGATTCCCGATATAGAAGCATACTTGAAAAAGGCTTATGAAAGCTTTGAAATGGAATGTGCCAAAATCAAATCCTTTAAGGATGGTGCGGAATACTATTTGAATAGGAGACACATCCCATTATGTGCTTTTATGCTTCATCAGACGTTTGAACTGTTATATAGAATGACAGAAATTGTATTTTTAGGTAGAGAGAAGATTTCTCATCACTTGCGTAACCATCACCAATTACTATTACCTTATTTACCTTCATTGCTGACGGTTTTTGATACTGATCAAGAGTATGATATGTTCCTGCTGGAGATTTTGAATGAAGCCTATCTTTCTGTAAGATATCAAAATAGCTATACTGTGGATATGGATGATTTAGATTGTCTATTTGTTAAAAGTTCAGCAATAGAGCAACTCTTAACGGATAGCTGTTCACAGATGATTACTTATTATGAAAGGGTAAATGTTGATGTTCAAAATATCAGTTCGGCAGATGTATTGCCGAACTGATATCTACTGTCTCTATCCTGTACGCTCATATCAAAGTCAATCACATTGACCATCTCTCGGAGTCGCGACCGCAGTCTATTCCCGTAGGCCTCTTCGAGTTAGGTTCTGATGTATGTGTATTTAGTGCATTATATATGCGATATACGTGGGATAGCACTGGCTATACACCAGCTATACCTAAGGTAAGGCGGACTTGAACGGACTCGAGGGGACTTTAGGGGACTTGAACGGACTTTTGAGAGCGAGGGATTGGTTCAGTCCCACAATCCCCAAACACTATCTTGAACCTTCAGGAATCGAACCCCGTCCATCCCTTCTGGTTCTTCATCCCTCTAAACGCAAAAAACCTCCATCTTTCGATGAAGGTTTTTCTGCGGAGAGCGAGGGATTGGTTCAGTCCCACAATCCCCACACACTATCTTGAACCTTCAAGAATCGAACCCCGTCCATCCCTTCTGGTTCTTCATCCTTCTAAACGCAAAAAACCTCCATCTTTCGATGAAGGTTTTTCTGCGGAGAGCGAGGGATTCGAACCCCCGAACCTGTTACAGTTAACGGTTTTCAAGACCGCCGCATTCGACCACTCTGCCAGCTCTCCGCCACAAAAGTAGAAAAACTAACTAATTATGCAAAACGAAAACTAGCTATAATATCTTAGCGCTTGAAAATGAGGTTGATTAATTTGTTTTTGTGTCTTATGACGGCTGAAAAAAAGAAAAAATCAAGGTAGAAGTAGCTCTCCGCTGTGTTTTTTTATGTTAGAAGTGATCTTGTCGATGGGCAGATCGTCCGAATCCCGACCAAAAGGTTCTTCGATAGATTCGCCAATCATCTCAATACTGATAAGGACATAAAAAATAAAAGGAACAGCCAGTGCAACGAAATAACCAATTGAAAATACATAGCCAAAAGGGAGGGTTGCGGTGTAGATGATAATAAATATTTTGATAAAGGAGCTGTAGGCAATAGGGATTGGCGTGTTTTTTATTCTTTCACACGCTCCACATACATTGGTCATTGCTGTCAGTTCATCGTTAATAATCCGGAACTGGTCGCCGGTGATGACTTGTTGTTGATAGAGATTATTGGTTTTCCTGAATATCAATGAGGCGACTTGATTCGGTCCATGCTTCTTGTCATCTAGTCCGTTTAACTCCGGATGTAGGGCTTCATCCAACATGAATTTGGTGTAATCCGAGCGTAAAAAGTTATAAAGAGTTTCTGCAAAAAGAGGAATGGACTTTCGGTAGAAGCTACGACTTACCTTATCGTCGACAGGGAGGATAGCGTTGAGTTTGATGGCCAGAGAACGGCTTGCATTGGTCAGTGCACCCCATTGTTTACGCGCCTCCCACCAACGGTCATAAGCGGTGTTCGTACGGAAAACCAATATTAATGAGAGAACAAATCCTAATAGACTATGGACGATGGTGATGTTCTTTACCCAACTACGGTCTGAGAGCTTCAGGTATTCTAATTCTAAATAAGCCACACCCCAAGAGAATAATGCGGTAAGAACTAATAAAGGAGCTATTTTTTTGAGATAATCGGACTTGTAGAAGTATTGGGTAAGATTAAGCCAATCTTTAGGATTGTAAACTTTCATGCACAAGAGTATTGTTTAGAACTAATAAATACATTATTTTCGGTGCAATATGGCAAAATATCAGAAAAGGAGCAAGGAGAAATTAGTGTCAGGTGCGAGTGATAGAAGGCCTTACTTGATGTGGAGTATTCTCATTCCTATAGGTCTTATTTTTCTTTTTGCAATCTGGCATTACCGAGCGGGGATTTTCTATTACTTTAAAGCGTTGGTAGGAAAGGAAGCCCGCTTTACGGACTCCGATAAAAACAAACATGATGCACGGAATATTTTTTTGATGTCCGAACATCGTGATAAGGTATTTGGTATTGATATCAGCGAGTACCAAAGTAAAATAAACTGGCAGGAGGTAGAGAGTATTAATCAAGAGTTTCCAATTGATTTTGTATTTATCCGTGCCACTATGGGACAAAAGAATAAGGATAAGAAATTTCAGACAAATTGGAAGGGAGCACAGGATAGAAGTAAGCTGCGGGGTGCATATCACTATTTTAGACCTAACGAAAATTCGGTAAAACAAGCGGAAAACTTTATACGTACGGTGAAACTATCCCCTGGAGACTTGCCGCCGGTATTGGATATAGAAGAAAGACCAAAGAGCCAATCTATGGATAGCCTCAAAGTAGGTTTGAAGCGTTGGTTGGACCGGGTGGAAGCTCACTATAAAATCAAACCGATCGTCTATTCAGGAGATAGTTATTTCTCCGACTTTCTGGAAAAGGAGTTTAAAGATTATACTTTATGGATAGCGAATTACAACTTTTGGGTTGAAAAGCCTAAAGGACATTGGGATTTTTGGCAGTTTTCTGAGCGGGGTGCGGTATCTGGGATAAAGGGATACGTAGACCTGAATATGTTTCAAGGGGATATTGAAGATTTAGAGAAACTCTGTATCCCTTTTCATTGATAAGGTAGTGTAAGGAGAACAAAAACAAAAGTTGGTTTTATTCGTTGTTGTATTAATTATGGCAAATTTTAAGGAATTGATTAATAAAAATAAACTGGTGCTAGTTGACTTTTCAGCAGCCTGGTGTGGCCCATGTCAGACGTTGGCACCTATACTCAAGGAGGTGAAGGATCATTTTGGGGAGCAGTTGTCCGTATTGAAGGTGGATGTCGATCGTAATCAAGCCCTGTCCAAGAGTTTCGCAATACAGGGAGTCCCTACCATGATTCTTTATAAAGATGGCGCACAGGTATGGAGACAGAGTGGATTATTGACCAAAACTCAAATGCTGGCCATTATCAATCAATATTTGAACTAATCGATATTTGATACTTCTGTGTTATCGCTGTTGTCTAGGGTAGAAAGGACAACCTTGTCAATACGGTTTCCGTCCATATCCAGTACTTCGAGGCGATATCCTTTGTAGTATACGGTTTCGCCTTCCATCGGCATGTGGTCTAACAACAAAAAGACCAAACCGGCTAGGGTAGTGATGTTGCCGAGCTCGTCTTCATCTTCTTCGCTAAGGTCAATCCCGAACTTTTCAAAGAAATCGTCAAGCTGATATCGCCCTTCCAACACAAAGGTGCCATCTTCTCGTTGTCTGAACAGTTTTGACCTACTACTTGCGGAGTTATCATCGAAACCACCGACTAAACCGGCCATGATATCTTTTACGGTTATAATTCCTTGTGGACTTCCGTATTCGTCAATTACTACTGCTTGTAATACTTTTCCTGATTTTAGTATTTCCAGAACAGAATAGATACTGCTGTTTTCATTGACAAAGGGGATTGGTTGGACCAGTTTTTCGAGAACTATCTTTTCTTCACTCAATACAGCCTTTAATAGGCTCTTTGTGTGTATAATACCCTTGATTTGGTCAAATGTGCCGTCACATACCGGATACTCGGTATGCTCGTTATTTACGATGTAGGCTTTGATGTCTTCAATGGAATCCTCAAGATCTAAATAGGCAATATCGCTACGATGTACCATCATGTTGATTGCTTTTTTATCTCCTATGTTTAGAATTCTGTCTACCATATCATGTTCAAAATCTTCGATAATACCACTATCTACACCTTCATCTACGAGGGCTTTGATTTCTTCTTCGGTTACGGTATTACTTGAGACTTTGATGTTGAGTAATTTTACGATAAAATCAGTAGATATTGACAGCGCCCATACAAAAGGCTTAACGATTTTACTGAGTGTATCCATCGGAATCGCAATCAGCGAAGCGTACTTCTCGGGGATGGCCATGCCGATTCGTTTTGGGACCAGCTCTCCGATGACTAAGGAAAGATAAGTGATGGCAATGACTACCAAAAGCACCGAAAGTGTCTGGCTGTAGGGAGCCAGTACAGGGACCTCTTGTAACACGGTAGCAAGGTAAGTGGAGATAGAACCTCCAGAGAAAAAACCAGTTAATATACCGATTAATGTGATACCGATCTGAACTGTAGATAGGAACTGATTAGGTTGTTCCTTTAGTTTCAATGCGCGTTTGGCACCAAGATTATTTGCTGCTGAAGCCTGTAAACGAGCTTTTCTACTGGATACAATTGCGATTTCGGAAGCGGAAAGAATGCCATTCAGCAAGATAAGAACAAGGATTATGATTATTTCAGTGATCATGTGAGTATACGGGGTATCTTCTACGAATATAATAAATCGTTAAAGTAAAACGTAGAATATTTTAGTTTATATTAAGCGAAAATAGTGCAAACGTTTGATTGAAAAAAAAGCTTTACTTAATCTTTCGAATTATAGATATTGCAGTAATTTAAACTGTTTTTGAATAAAATAATTATAAATCCTGTTTATGTCAGTGTACGATTCCGAGGAACTGGAGAAGGTAGTAAGTAGTTTTGAACTTGATGGTAAGGTGGTCAGTATTGAGCGTTTTGGGTCAGGCCATATTAATGATAGTTTTAGAGTGGTCGTGAATGAAGGAGACAAATCCTATCTGCTCCAGCGAATCAATCATAAAATATTCCCGAATGTAGATGGCCTGATGGACAACATTGATTTGGTGACTACGCACCTCAAGTCGGTTTTGAAAAACGAGGTTATCGATGTGGATAAACACACGCTGACGATTATCCCAACAAAAAGCGGAGCTAAATATCAAAAAGACGCAAATGGTGACTATTGGCGTATTTTTATCCTTTTGGATGGTACGAAGAGCTATGATATCGTCGAAACGACAAAGCAGGCTTTTGCTGGAGGGATGGCTTTTGGACGGTTTCAAAAACAGTTATCCACATTGGATGCAACCCAATTGGTGGAGATACTTCCCAATTTTCATAATATTGATTTTCGCTTATCTAACCTGAGAAAGGCAATCGAGGCTGATCGTGTAGGTCGATTGGCTGAAGTAGGAGAGCTATTAGATTATATCTTTGAGCGAGAGGAAAAGATGCGTCGTATCCTGGTGATGGCACAGAAAGGTGAATTGCCACTGCGTATCACACATAATGATACTAAGTTTAACAATGTACTACTTGATCAAGAGGATAACGTACAATGTGTGATAGATTTGGATACCGTGATGCCAGGGTATGTTGCCTATGACTTTGGAGATGCTATACGTACCATTATCAATGCCGCTGCAGAAGATGAAAAGGATTTGAATAAGGTGGTGCTCAATATCCCATTATTCCAGGCCTATACAGAAGGGTACTTTAGTGAAGCAAAGGATTTTCTGACGGAGAAGGAAATTGAATCGCTATGGTATGGCGTTCTATTATTGCCGTATATGCAGGTTGTCCGCTTTTTGACAGACTATATAGATGGGGACGTATATTATAAAGTACACTATACAGATCATAATCTGGTAAGGACGAATACCCAGTTGAAATTGGTAAAAGAGTTGGAGGGAGCTGAGGCGCAACTGAGAGAAATTTTGAGCCAAAGTGTGGTTACTCCATCGTAAAAGAGATATTAATGCTTTTTTTTCTGTATGTATGTTGAATACAAGGCTTTTTAGTTAAGTTTGGTGTATAGCTAAATTATTGGTCTACCTGGTAGATGGACTCAAATTAAAAAACAATTTATTCTAATGAAGAGACTTACTGTTGAAAAAATAGCAGATATAACGGATGATATCAAAGAATTGGATAGGGCATTCAGTACGCTGTCCTGGAACGCTATAGACCAATGTCCATGGGAGTCAGAATTTCCCTATCGGCCAGAGGTTCGCTTTCAAATGGCTCATTCAGAGGGTTATATTTATTTGCGCTATGAGGTGAAAGAAGAATTTGTAAAAGGACAGTATATACGGCCAAATGAGAATGTATGGGAAGATAGCTGCGTCGAATTTTTCTTTTCTCTGGATGGTAAAAAGACCTATTATAATTTTGAATTCAATGTTTTAGCAACAGGTTTGATAGGCTACGGTCCAGCAGATAAAGCACAACGGAATAGGTTGCCTAAAGAGGTTGTCGAACGTATAGATGCTCGGACACAGGTGGTGAAGAAATCTGGAGTTAAATCTTGGGAGATATACCTAATCATTCCCAAAGATATATTCGGTGATGTGGGGTATGCTGCGAGAACTTTCCACGCTAATTTTTATAAATGTGGTGATGGCTTACCTAATCCACATTTTATGTCCTGGAATGCAATTCAAAATGCTACTCCTAACTTTCATTTGCCTGAATTTTTCGGAGAGGTTTTCTTTGTTTAACGCGCTTTAAGAAAGTTTTGTAATAAACTAAGAGAGGTGTCCATTTGGACACCTCTCTTAGTTTATTACTTTGAAGCTCTGAAAAGGATGCTTCGGTTCAAAATGATTCCATATAATGCTTGAAAGCTTTCTCGTAAGTTCTTCTGCTTCATTTGCATCTGTCCAGCTGGCATCTTGATTGTTCTTTGTCAATATACAGAAGACATAATCTCCGCTTGGTGCATTGACTAAGACAACTTCTCCGCGTGCCCGGTCTACGGAACCAGTTTTGGCAATGGTATTGACCCAGGCTGGAAGTTGGGATAATGAACGTCCGTTGTAAAATTGATTTTTAAGATAACGGTACATTTTATCAGAATGACGTGCATCCACGACTGCGCCGTTCCGTATCAGGGTGAATAGCTTTGCCATCTCTTGGGGAGTGGTCTGTCCCCAGCCGTACTCTTCCCAGATTTTCTCCCGTCCAGCCGTTCTAGAATTTACTTTGGTGTGTGTCAACCCCAATTGGTCCATCAGTGGATTGATCTGTGCCCCACCACCGGCTAGCTCCTGTAACCAAATTGAAGTGACATTGTCACTATAGGTGAGCATGAGTGAAATCATGGTAGAGAGATCCGTCTGTGCGCTGTCTTTGTAAAACTGCATCAGACCAGATCCACCATAAGCTCTCTTGTCCGAATAGGTAAAAGGTTGCTCAAGCTTGAGTTCTCCCTGTGCTATTTTTTGAAAAACTCCTGCTAGAATAGGAACTTTTACAATGCTAGCTGTAGGGAAGACGGTGTCTGCATTGATGGCAACAAATTTATTACTCTTCAGCTGATGTACATAGATGCCAATGTCGCCCCGAAATCCTGCTATTTCCTTTTTTATTTTCTGCTCTAATTTCTGATCCACTTTTTGGGCCTGAGCTATTGTTACAGTAAGTACGATAAGCGCTATAATGCTGTTAAATCTCAATGTCATGCCGTGGGGTTACTGATTTGATTTGAACTTTTTATAGGAGTCGAGAATATACACTTTGAAGTCTTCTGTAGATGCCTTTTTAGCGAATTCAGCAGTTGGTCTGAAGCGTTCTCGGAATAAGGCGATTTCATCTGGACTGAGGGGTACTGTAGCAGCGATGAGCTGAGTGGTAAATCTCCTGTCAACATCTCTCTTCTCCTGTTCCGCAACCAGCATGGATAGGTTTCTTCGGGATTCTTTTGCCTTTTTGCCAAATAGTCTAGATGGAGATACGCGCAGTCCTCCACGTTCTTGACTTGCATCTACGGCTTTGCCTTCGTTTTGAGCTTTGGCAATCTCAGCAGCAAGTCTGCTGTCTGTCATCCGGCTTACTATGACCTCGTCGATAGAAATTAGACTCTCGTCGCGGGTCATATATATCCTCCGGATATTATTCTCGTAATAGAATATAGTGTCCTGCTTGTAGCCTGGATTTGTAAATACAAGATAATCGTTAAGTTGTCCGCCGATTTTAAAACTACCGTCACGGTCTGATTGTACAACCTCCTGTGTTCTGATGTTTTTGATGGTGGTGTTCCACAGCGGAGTGCTGCTCACGAGTTCGTAGACATAACCTTTGATGTCTTGTGCCTGCACTGAAGGTAGCTGTAACCCGATTAGCAAACAGCTCGTGATTATTATTTTGTATATCGATTTCATTGTTATTTGGCTCGCCATGTGTTGTTGTCTGGATTGATATCAGGGAAGACGCCTCTTGGGTCTAATTTTACTTCTGTAAGTTTTTCGGTAGACCGCAGTTTGAAGGTCCATTTGTTGTTTCGTTCCCAGATTTCTACAGGGAGTTTAACATTTATTTTTTTACCACTAGCTGTAGTTGCTTCTATTTCCACTGGCATAGGCAACTTATCTAGATTTTCTACTGTCACGATAGCTCCTTTGGAAGGATCTAGTTCCACGTAACGCACCTCTGTGATAGCTTGGTCCATTTGCCAGTTGTTCTGGAATAAACCGCGCCAAAACCAGTTAAGGTTTTCGCCTGTTTCATTTTCTATAGTGCGGAAAAAGTCATTCGGAGCAGGATGCTTGTAGGCCCAGTGCTGAATGTACCGCTGGAAGGCTTTGTCGAATCTTTCCTTGCCAATAATCTCATTCCGGAGCAGGTGTAATGCATAAGCTGGTTTGTAGTATACAAGAAAGCCGATGTTACGTTCTTTCATCGTTTGAGGACTGTTTACGACAGGTTCTAAAGCAGGATTAAATAACATCAGCGTCATGGCATTTTTTCTGCCATATCTTACCGCATATTCGCCTTTATTGAATGCTTCTGTTGAAATGTCGTTGATAAAGGTGTTGAATCCCTCGTCCATCCAACCATGGAGGCGTTCATTGCTGCCTACGATCATAGGGAACCAGTTATGGCCAAACTCGTGGTCAGTAACACCCCAAAGATTGCCTGCTTTGGCATCATGTCCACAAAAAGAAAGGGCAGGGTATTCCATTCCTCCAACATTGGATGCAACGTTGACAGCAACAGGGTAGGGATATTCAAACCATTTTTTTGAATAATGCTCAATAGATGCCTTGGTGTATTCTGTCGAACGCTCCCATGCATTTCCACCGTTACTTTCTTTAGGATATGCGGACATCGCTAGGGCCGATTTTCCAGAAGGTAGGTTTATTTTTGCGGCATCAATAATAAAAGCAGGCGATGATGCCCATGCGACATCATGTGCGTTTTTGAGGCTGTATTTCCAGGTAAGTTCTTTTTTGTCTGGTCGAGAGGCTTTGTTGGTTACCTCGGCTTCGCTACGGATCATCAGTGTCTTTTCCGAAGTTTTGGCCGCATTGTAACGTTTGAGCTGCTCTGGAGTCCAGACTTCATTCGGATTTAATAGTTCGCCACCTAATACAACAATATGATTTGCAGGAGCTGTAATTTCGACGTCATAGTCGCCAAATTCGAGATAGAACTCGCCTGGTCCTGTATAAGGATGAGTATTCCAGCCTAGGATATCATCGAATACACAGACGCGAGGATACCATTGTGCAATGGCATATATTTTTCCGTTTTCTGTTTTCAGAATACCGGTACGGTCTGCACCGTATTCTGGGATAGAAAATTCGAAGTCCATACTCAGCGTTGTTTTTCCTCCCTTAGCTTTGAGAGGAGTAGGAAGGTCAACGCGCATGCGGGTGTCAGTAATGGTGTACGAGGGAGCTTGTTGCTGACCGTTGATCTGCAGATTGTTCAGTTTGTAACCACCTTCAAATTGATTGCTGGAACTACCATATCGACTGTCTGATAGTGGAATGGTAGCCTGACCTCTGGATTCGGTACTAAAAAGATTCTGATCCAATTGGAACCAAATAAAATCTAAATCTTCGGGGCTATTGTTGGTATAAACAATCTGTACAGAACCAGAAATCCGGTCTTGCTGTTCATTAAGCTTTGCTTTGATGGAATAGCTAGCGTAATTCTGCCAGTAAGCTGGACCGGGTTTTCCGCTGGCAGAGCGGTACTCGGTTCCGTTTGAACTGTAAAAATTAGGGCCAAAGGCGTCCGAATAGTTATAGCTGCTATTTTGCTGGGCAATTGAGGGCATAGCAAATGCCGCTAATCCAACATACAGCAGGTATTTGAAGGGTTTGTAAATCATTTTTTTAATAGTTTTTCTTGGTAAATATGCTCATCAAAACCAAGGATTACATCATCCTTCAATTCAATGACTGGTCTTTTAATCATGCTGTTGTTGGCAAGAAGGACGGTATTTGCGGAAGATGCGTCTGTGACTTGCGCTTGTTCTTCTGGAGAAAGCTTTTTCCAGGTAGTTCCTTTTTTGTTAACAAGGGATTCCCAGGTGGTATGTTTTTCCCATGATTCAAGTTTTTCACGTGTAGCAGGCTCTTTTTTGTAGTCATGAAAGGTGTAAGCGATTTCATTCGCATTCATCCAGTCTAGTGCTTTTTTTACCGTATTACAATTTTTGATTCCGTATATCTCCAACATAGTCTATTTCTATTGTTTTTATTTGTTAAACTTAGCCAATTTTGATTTCATATGCAAAAGGAATGTCTGTAGTAGAGGTGGCAGGAGGTAAGTTGATGGAATGTTAGGATTATCTTAGTGTATTTTTTACACTAGTGTTTTCATTCTCATTTAAAACACTTAACTTTATCGAATCAAAGAAATAAAACTAAAATATAAAAACATGAGCCTAAAAGATTATAAAGGTGTACTAACCGGTGATCAAGTTCAAGAATTGTTTGAGATTGCTAAAAAGCACAAATTTGCGCTTCCTGCTGTAAATGTGATAGGTACTAATTCTATCAACGCGGTAATGGAAACAGCGAAGGCGGTGAATTCTCCTGTAATCATTCAATTGTCAAATGGGGGAGCTCAGTTCTATGCGGGCAAGACGTTGAATAATGATGGACTAAAAGCTTGTATATTAGGTGCTGTTTCTGCAGCGCAGCATGTGCATTTGTTGGCAGAGCATTACGGTGTTGCTGTTATTTTGCATACGGATCACGCTGCAAAGAAATTGTTACCTTGGATCGATGGTCTTATGGATGCTGGTGAAAAGTTTTTTGCTGCAAACGGTAAGCCTTTGTTCTCTTCGCATATGTTGGATCTATCGGAGGAGCCTATTGAAGAAAATATCGAAATCTCTAAACGCTACTTAGAGCGCATGAAGCCACTAGGTATGACAATAGAAATCGAATTGGGAGTGACTGGTGGTGAAGAAGATGGGGTAGATAATACAGACGTGGATAGCTCGAAATTATATACACAGCCAGAAGAGGTAGCATATGCTTATGAAGTGTTGTCTCAGGTTTCGGACAAGTTTACGGTAGCAGCTGCATTTGGTAATGTACATGGTGTGTATAAACCAGGTAATGTGAAGTTACAGCCAGTTATATTGAATAATTCGCAAGAGTATATCCGTGAAAAATATAAGTTAGCTGCAGAGAAACCAGTGAACTTTGTGTTCCACGGCGGTTCTGGTTCTTCTCCAGAAGAAATCGCAGAAGCAATTTCTTATGGAGCTATCAAAATGAATATCGATACCGATATGCAGTGGGCATTCTGGGATGGTGTTCGTGGTTACGAAGCCAAAAATCATGATTACTTACAAGGACAGATCGGAAGCCCAGAAGGTGCCGATTCTCCAAACAAGAAATACTATGACCCACGTGTATGGTTGCGCAAAGGGGAAGAAGCATTCGTTACGCGTTTGAAACAAGCTTTTGAAGAATTGAATGCAATAGATGTGAATAGTAAATTGTAGTTTACGCTACGGTATATGATTTTAGTAAGAGGCCGCCCCTACCAAGGAGCGGCCTTTTTGGTGTTCACAAATATCTTTTCGGCAACTGCTGAGGTGTGTTCCTGTTTCGGGACACAGTTAAAAAAGAATCGCTAAAAAAACAAGCGTTTTCGAAAAAAAAATTCACTTAAATACAGTATATTTGCCGTTTATAAAAGAAGGCATAAACCCTATATGAAGCATATACGTAATTTTTGTATAATAGCACATATCGACCATGGTAAAAGTACCTTGGCAGATAGATTATTGGAATACACAAATACCATCTCACAGCGTGAGGCACAAGCCCAGTTGTTGGATAGTATGGATTTGGAAAGAGAAAGAGGTATCACGATTAAGAGCCATGCTATTCAGATGGAGTATACTCAGGATGGGCAGCAATATATTCTTAACCTAATCGATACTCCTGGACACGTGGATTTTTCCTATGAGGTATCAAGATCTATTGCGGCTTGTGAAGGGGCGTTGTTGATTGTGGATGCTTCCCAAGGGATACAGGCACAGACTATTTCCAACCTATACCTAGCTATGGAGCATGACCTGGAAATCATCCCTATCTTAAATAAGATGGATCTTCCGGGAGCTATGCCTGAAGAGGTGAAAGACCAGATTATCGATTTGATAGGTGGTAAAAGGGAGGAAATTATCCCAGCGTCGGGAAAGACCGGACTAGGTATACCAGATATCTTACGTGCAATTGTAGAGCGTGTGCCTGCTCCAGTAGGAGACCCTGATGCACCGCTACAGGCTTTGATTTTTGACTCGGTCTTTAACTCTTTCAGAGGGATTATGGCGTATTTCAAAGTTGAAAACGGAGAGATCAAAAAAGGAGATAAGGTAAAGTTTGTCGCAACAGGAAAAGAGTACTATGCGGATGAAGTAGGTACTTTAAAACTAAACCAAGTCGCTAAAAGCGTTATTAAGACAGGAGACGTAGGTTATATTATTTCAGGTATTAAAGAAGCGCGAGAGGTGAAAGTAGGTGACACGATCACCCATAAAGAACGTCCGTGTACGTCTGCTATCCAGGGATTTGAAGAGGTGAAACCTATGGTTTTTGCGGGAATCTATCCTGTGGATACCGAAGATTATGAAGAGCTTCGCGAATCGATGCATCGCTTACAATTGAATGATGCGTCTCTAGTATTCGAGCCTGAGTCTTCTGCTGCACTAGGTTTTGGGTTCCGTTGTGGATTCTTAGGTATGCTCCATATGGAGATTATCCAAGAGCGTCTGGAACGTGAATTTGATATGACGGTAATTACTACTGTTCCCAACGTTTCATACAAGGCTTTCTTGAGCAAGGATAATGAAGAGGTGATTGTTCACAATCCATCAGATCTACCTGATCCAAGTAAACTGGATTCTATCGAAGAGCCTTATATCAAAGCGAATATTATTACCAAAGCAGAGTTTGTAGGACCGGTAATGTCGTTGTGTATACAAAAAAGAGGTACGATAATCAATCAGTCTTATTTGACTTCGGATCGTGTAGAGCTTGTGTTCGAAATGCCGATGGGAGAGATTGTATTTGATTTTTATGATAAACTTAAAACTATCTCTAAAGGATATGCTTCTTTCGATTACCATCAGATCGGTTACCGTAAATCAGATCTAGTGAAATTGGATATCCGTCTTAACGACGAACCTGTCGATGCATTGTCATCCTTGATCCACAGAAGTAATGCGTATGATTTTGGTAAGAAAATCTGTGAGAAATTAAAAGAATTATTACCTAGACAACAGTTCGAAATCCGTATACAGGCTTCTATTGGTGCTAAGATTATTGCACGCGAGACTATATCTGCCTTACGTAAGGACGTAACCGCAAAATGTTACGGAGGAGATATTTCCCGTAAGCGTAAATTGTTGGAAAAACAGAAAAAAGGTAAAAAACGTATGCGTCAGGTAGGTAACGTGGAGATTCCACAATCAGCGTTTATGGCGGTACTAAAATTAGATTAATAACTTACTAATAAATACAAAAGAAGAAGATTAAGTATACTATAGTAGCAAGTTCTTTCTAAATACTTAATACTAACTGCTAAATACTATGAACATATTAGACGGGAAAGAAGTATCTGCAAAGATTAAAGAAGATATAAAAGTTGAAGCTGCGGCTTTTACGGCTGCTTCGGGAAGAAAACCGCACCTTGTTGCTATTTTGGTAGGTAATGATGGTGGGAGTGAAACCTATGTAGCGAGCAAGATGAGAAACTGTGAATTAGTGGGCTTTGAGTCTACTAATATCCGTTATGACGTGGAGGTCTCTGAAGCAGAACTGATTGCTAAGATTCAAGAAATAAACAAGGATCCTAATATAGATGGTTTGATCGTGCAATTACCATTACCAGCACATATTGATCCGGATAAAGTAACAGAAGCTATTGATCATCGAAAAGATGTGGATGGTTTCCATCCCATCAATTTGGGACGTATGCAACGTAATTTGCCTTGTTTTATCCCGGCTACACCTTATGGTATCATTTTAATGCTAGCGCACTATGGTATTGATACGGCTGGAAAACATGCAGTAGTTGTAGGCCGGAGTAATATTGTGGGCTCTCCAATGAGTATTTTATTGGCGAGAAATAGCAACCCTGGAAATTGCACGGTTACATTGACACATAGCCGCACCAAGGATTTGAAAACGGAGGTGTTACGTGGCGATATCATTGTAGCAGCTATAGGTAAGAAGAATTTCGTTACTGCTGATATGGTGAAGGAAGGTGCTATTGTAATAGATGTGGGTATCAATAGAGAGAACTCGACAGAGACGAAATCTGGCTTCAAGTTGTATGGTGATGTTGATTTCGATAATGTAGCACCGAAAGCATCTTGGATCACTCCGGTACCGGGTGGTGTTGGATTGATGACTATCGTCGGCCTATTGAAGAATACGTTGGAAGCAGCGAAGGGGACGATCTATCCGAAAGGTTAAGTCTGTTCCAAAAGGGGCTATGATTTGATGGAGTGAGGTGATTTTGTTTTGGCATACAAATTGATTGATATAGAAGGTTAACTAAAACTATATTCCAATGAAAAAAATTGCATTATTAGCAGTAGTAGCTGGAGCAATCACATTTGCTTCATGCAACAATTCTCCGTCGAAAGATAAGAATGAGGATGGTAAAGTGACAGCGGGTGAACAAGTGGATCATTCCATCGAAAAGATGGATCAGGTAGCGTCAGATGCCGTTTCAAAAGCGGAAGCAGACTATAATAAAGCAAAAGCTGATTTGGATGCTGCTGTTGCAAAAGGTGACAAGCAAGCTGAAGAAACAGCACGTAAAGCTGTGGCCGATGCAGAAGCAGCTTGGAACAAAACCAAAGAGGCTTTAAAAGAAGCAGGTGACAAAGTAGAGTCTGGTGTTAATAACGCTGTAGATGCTACAAAAGATGCAGCAAAGAAAACAGGTGCAGCAATCGAAAATACTGCTGATAAAGCAGGTGCGTCTTTAAAAGATGCAGGCGATAAAGCTGAAAATGCAGTTAAGGAAACTGCAAACGAAGCAGAGAAAAAAGCGAAGAACTTAAAAGAAGCGTTGAAGAACTAAGTTCTAGAAGCGAATAATTTAGTAAACGCCCGTTAAATACGGGCGTTTACTGTTTAATACCGAGAGAGAGAATTTATGACAAGAGAAGAATTGTTGAACGCTTGTTTTGAGTATGTCAATAACAGAGTAAAGGAAGTAACATTAGCTATCGACTCGGCTAATAACTCGTTGGTGGAAGATACCAAAAGTAGTGCTGGAGATAAATATGAGACAGGCCGGGAAATGATTCAACAGGATTTAAACCGTTTTCAACAGCAATTGGTATTGGCTGAGGAAGACCTTAAAACACTGGAATGGATTCGACAGGCAATGCCAACATCCATCGTGTCGGTAGGCAGTCTCGTAGCAACAGACAAAAGTAGTTGGTATTTTGTTGCTATAAGCGTAGGGAAATTGGCAGACTATTCCAACGTGTATGTGATTTCTCCAAAATCACCAATTGGAAAGATGTTGTTGGGGAAGACAATAGGGGAGAAGGTTGAGTTTAATAACCAATCTTTTAGTATCCAACATATTTTATAGTAAAGATCTGCCGTTCTTTTCTGTTTTTTCGTTATTTTGGTGGAGGCCTCATCCCAGTAGGAGATGGAATAGGCCTAAACATAAAATAGGAGACCTAATCATTTATTTATGATTTTGATTGTAGATGACAAGCCCGAGAATATATTCTCATTGAGGAGTTTGTTAGAATCTAAAAAATTTCACGTAGATACCGCTTTGTCTGGAGAAGAGGCACTCAAAAAAGTTCTGAAAACCGACTATGCATTGATTATTTTAGATGTACAAATGCCGGGAATGGACGGTTTTGAAGTGGCAGAAACTTTGGCTGGTTACAGTAAAACGAAAGAAATTCCAATCATTTTTCTATCAGCGGTGAATACCGATAAGAAGTTTATTACTAAAGGATATGCTTCGGGCGGTATAGATTATATCACTAAACCGGTAGATCCCGATATTTTAATGTTGAAAGTGAAGACTTTCTACCGGCTCTATGAACAGACGCTGGCGTTGAATGAAGTGAAGTGGAAACTCCAACGTGAGGTAGAAAGTCGGAAGCTGGCACAGGAAGAGTTGAAGCTTAAAGTTGATTTTTTGCACACTGTATTAGAGACCATTCCACAGATAGCATTCACAGCTGATGCGCTAGGTCACATTACATTTGTGAATGAAAAGTGGTTTAAATACGCGCAATCTCCTATTGAATTTCCTCAAATCCATCCAGATGATAAACAAGTCCATACCTTTTTTGAAAAGCATGTAAAATCGGGCGAGCCTTTTGAAGCCGAGGTGCGCATAAAAGATGTTGATACGGGTATATATCATTTTCATTTACTCCGCATCAGGCCTATCAAAGAAGGTGGAATAGTAAATAGTTGGGTAGGTACTTTTACGGATATTGAAGACCAGAAGCAGATTGAAAATAAAAAAGATGAGTTTTTGAGTATAGCGAGTCACGAATTGAAGACCCCTCTCACTAGTATCAAAGCCTACATACAGCTTTTGGAGCGAATGGTTAAGGTAGAAGGGAATGGAAGTGTATCTACTTATATTCACCGTGCTCAGGATCAGGTGATAAAGTTGGAAAGTCTTATTGCAGATCTGCTGGATGTTTCCAAAATGGAGAATGGAAAATTAAAAGTGAATCGCGCACCTTTTGATTTAGAGACACTCGTAGTGAATGCTATTGATACGATTACCCACACGCATCAACATGTGGATATGAAAGTAGAGCGTGAGGGCGAGCCTTTTGTTGTTGAAGTAAACGCCGACGCAATCCGTATAGAGCAGGTGTTGATCAATTTCTTGACCAATGCTATTAAATACTCTCCGGGAGCGGAAAAGGTGGTGGTCAGGACCCAAGTAAGGGATGGATATGCTTATATCGCAGTTCGTGATTTTGGAATCGGGATACCGAAAGAAAAACAAGAACACGTTTTTTCTAAATTTTATCGGGTAGAGGAATCATCCGTGAAGTTTCAAGGACTAGGAATAGGGTTGTATATATGTGCCGAGATTATACGACAGCACAATGGAGGGTATGGTGTAGATAGCGTCCCGGGAGAAGGAACTACTTTTTATTTTAGTATACCATTAAATTAAAGAAAGATGCCTAAACAAGTCATTAGAAAGCTACAGTTTGGTTTTGGGATTTCATTGCTTGTTCTGATTGTAAGTTCTGCGGCCTCTTATATCAGTATAAAGAAGCAAATCGATAATCGGAAGCAGGTGATACGCACCCAACAATTGATACAGTCTATCAATCATATACTGATCGATCTTCAAAATGCAGAAACAGGACAGCGTGGTTTTTATCTTACGAATAAAGAAGCTTTTTTAGAACCTTATTTGAGAAGTCGGGTGTCGCTGCCTGAATCCTTTAAAGAGGCGAGAGAGCTTATACCCCGAAAATCTAAACAGGCTGAGGTTTTGGATAGCCTATCGTCGTTGGTAGAAACGCGATTGGGAATTTTAGGAAAATGGGAGAACCAAAAGCGCGCCGGTAATACGATAGCTGCTGAACAGTTGGAGGAAGGTAAAGTCTATATGGATAGCTGTCGGAACCTGATCAACCGTTTCTTAGGAGATGAAGATGAACTGTTGGTAAAGCAAAATAAAGAATTAGATGACTCATCCAATGCTACGTCGATCTTTATCGTTATAGCAGCGTTTTTTTCCTTAGGTATCACTATCTTTTTTTATATGCAGATTCGTGGTGAATTCCGTAAGCGGGAGAAATTGCAGGATATCCTAAAGAAAAAAGATGCTGACATGAGTAATAGGGTGCGTGTCATTGAGCAGATTGCCAGAGAAATATCATTAGGCGATTACTCGGTACGGGTATCAGATATACAGAAAGATGATTTAGGAAGTCTGGCAAGTTCATTAAATGGGATGACTGCCAACTTGGAAGAGGCATTCCGTAAAATACAGGATAATGAATGGAAACAGACTGGGCTGGCTTTATTGAATGAGATACTTGTAGGCAATAAGGATGAACAGGCGATCACCCAAGATGCACTGGCACATCTGATTAATTATGGCGAATGTATAAATGGTGCATTTTATCTCTTAGATAAAGATCATTTGACGCTAAGGAGCCATTATGGACTGGAAGGACAGATGGCAGATCGCTTCAACGTAGGGGAAGGGATGGTCGGTCAGGTGTACGTAGACAAACGGGTGCGGTTATTGGAAGATATTGACAGTACTGATTTTGTAATCAGTTTTACGAATGGGCAGTTGAAGCTGCGCCATGTGTTATGGCTACCACTGATGCTGGAAGGACAATGTTACGGTGTGGTAGAGCTGGGAGCTATGGATAAGTTCGAGCCTTTGGAAATTTCATTTTTAGAAGAGGCAGGCCGTCTTATTGCTTTAGAATTATTGTCTGCACGTGGAAGAAGTTATATTCAGAGCCTATTGGAGGAGACCCAAGCACAGTCGGAGGAGTTACAGGCACAGCATAGCGAGCTGGAAAACCTGAATACGGAATTGGAGGCCCAGGCGCAGAAGTTACAGGCTTCTGAAGAGGAGCTGAGGGTACAACAGGAAGAATTGTTGCAGAGTAATCAGGAACTGGAAGAGCGGTCAAAACTATTGGAAGAGAAAAATGAATTGATTGCCAATAGAAATCTAGAAATTCAAAAAAAGGCGGAGGAACTGGCACTTACGACAAAATATAAGTCTGAATTTCTAGCTAATATGTCCCATGAGCTACGCACGCCATTGAATTCTATTCTTTTACTATCCCGTCTATTGGCTGAGAATATCGAGGATAACCTGACGGATGAGCAGGTCGAATCGGCAAATGTTATACAGAGCTCGGGTACGGGACTGTTGACTCTGATTGACGAGATTCTTGATCTTTCAAAGATCGAGGCCGGAAAGATGAAGCTTGAGTTTGAAGAGGTGAACCTCGCTAATCTTTGCCGCGAACTGGAAAGTCTCTTCCTTCCGGTGGTGACGGATAAGGGAATTGGTCTATCTGTTGAGATCGATAGGGCGGTGCCAGAGGTGATCGAAACCGATAAGCTCAGGTTGGAACAGGTACTTCGAAATCTATTGTCAAATGCGATCAAGTTTACTTCTGTAGGAAAAGTAACACTGAATGTAAGCCTTAGTGCAGAGAAGGAAGGATTCTTAAAATTTGCAGTAACAGATACGGGAATAGGGATAAGTAAGGAAAACCAAAAGTTGATCTTTGAAGCTTTCCAACAGGCAGACGGCTCGACTCGAAGAAAATTTGGAGGAACCGGTTTGGGATTATCTATAAGTAGAGAAATCATGCGTTTGCTCCATGGTGAGATCAGTTTGGAAAGTCAACCTGATATTGGAAGTACATTTATGATATTGGTGCCGTTACAAAGAAACCAGAGTGCTTCGGTAGGGGCCAAACCGGTGCTTACGGTGCAGTCAAACGCGCTGGTAGCAGAAGAAGTTCCTGTTTCAGAGGAAAGGCCCTCTTATGCAGCGATAGCTATTCCTGATGAGGTGCCTGATGATAGAGATAATATCCAGGATGGAGATCAGTTAATTTTGATTGTTGAAGATGATACGAACTTTGCCAAGGCGCTCTTGAAGTATACACGGCAACAGAAATATAAGGGAATCGTTTTGGTACGAGGGGATCTTGTGTTGGATATCGCCGAAAAATACCAGCCCCTAGCGATACTATTGGATATACAACTACCGGTCAAGGATGGTTGGCAGGTTATGGATGATCTTAAAAACAATCCTAAAACACGGCATATTCCAGTACATATGATGTCTTCTTTGAAGATGAAGCGGGAGAGTCTGATGAAAGGGGCTATTGATTTTATCAACAAACCAATCGCTATTGAGGAGATGGGACGTATTTTCGAACGTATTGAAGAAGCATTGACCCGTAATCCCAAAAAGGTACTCATTGTAGAGGAAAATGCAAAACATGCAACGGCGCTCTCTTATTTTCTGAGTAATTTCAATATACAGTCGGAGATAAAAGAGAGTGTGTCGGAAACGGTTGATGCGTTAATGACCGAGGATGTGAACTGTGTGATTTTGGATATGGGGATACCTGATCAGATCGGTTATCAGACGTTGGAAGCGATTAAGGCCAATAAAGGGCTGGAGAATCTGCCAATTATTGTCTTTACAGGAAAGCAGCTCTCGCAGATCGAGGAATTGAAAATAAAACAATTTGCTGATTCTATCGTTGTAAAAACGGCGCATTCCTTCCAACGTATCTTGGATGAGGTGGGCTTGTTCTTACATCTTGTTGAAGAAAATAATGGACACGTCGAAAAGAAAAAAACGAACAAATTAGGTTCGTTGAGTGAGGTGCTGGTTGGTAAGACTGTTTTAGTTGCCGATGATGACGTGCGGAATATATTCTCGTTGACTAAAACACTAGAACCGTATCAGATGGAGGTGTTATCTGCTACGAATGGCAAAGAAGCGTTGGAAGTAGTTAAAAATAATCCGAAGATCGCAGTGGTATTGATGGATATGATGATGCCGGAGATGGATGGGTATGAGACGATACAGGAAATTAGAGCAATGCCAGCATTTGCACGGCTGCCTATAATAGCGGTGACTGCCAAGGCTATGGTTGGGGATCGTGAAAAATGTATACAGGCAGGAGCATCAGATTATATCTCCAAGCCGGTAGACAAGGACCAGTTGCTTTCGCTTTTAAGAGTGTGGCTTTATGAATCTAAAGTTTGATGTATTAAGTATGGAAATCAAAAACTTGATATTGATCGTCGATGATGATGCACGAAATATTTTTGCCTTAGAACTGACGCTTAAAGCAAAAGGATACAAGGTGGTCACCTGCCAAGGAGCCAGAGAGGCTTTAGAGCTCTTACGCTGTAATAAACAGATAGGCCTGGTACTGATGGATATGATGATGCCTGATATGGATGGGTATGAAGCGCTGAATGTAATACGGCAAGATGATAAGTATCCCGATATCCCGATAATTGCGGTTACCGCTCAAGCAATGAGTGGCGACCGGGAAAAATGTATAGATTCGGGGGCGAATGATTATGTTTCTAAGCCTATACAGGTGGATATTTTGATGGATGTAATAAAGAAATGGGTGTGATGTTAGAGCCAGATATATTACGGGATGAAGAGATAACCATGTTGTTGAATGATGTCGCAACAATCTATGGTTATGATTTTCGACAGTATAGTAGAGCCTCTCTTAAGAGGAGGTTGAACCGGATATGTCTTGTAGACCGTTTTTCTAGTTTTGCAGAGCTTCGTTATCGGGTCGTTAATGATGCTTCTTATCTGCAACACTTTATAGAAGAGATTACGGTGAATGTTACCGAAATGTTTCGCGACCCAAGCTTTTATAAGGTATTGAGGCAGGAGGTAATGCCTCGATTGGGGACCTATCCTTTGATTCGTATTTGGATTGCAGGTTGTTCTACAGGAGAAGAGGCTTATTCTATAGCGATATTACTGAAAGAAGCGAATCTCTATCACAAGTCTTTGATGTATGCTACGGATATTAATCCTACCGTGCTTGAAAAAGCTGCGACAGGTATATTCCCGTTGAACCAGATGAAAGCCTATTCGGAAAATTATATACGTTCTGGTGGTAATAACGATTTTTCAACCTATTATGTAACAGGTTATGATTATGCCAAATTTGATTCAGCATTGAGTGAACGGATGATTTTTTCGACGCATAATTTAGTTTCTGATACATCTTTCAACGAGTTTCAGTTAATTCTGTGTCGTAATGTGTTGATTTATTTTGACAAAGATTTACAGGAACGGGTATTCAAAGTATTTGACGAAAGTCTTCATAATCTGGGATATCTAGGTTTAGGAACTAAAGAAACGCTCCGTTTCTCCACTATTGAAAGTAACTATCGCCAAGTGGGGGATGAAAAAATCTGGAGAAAGCATTAGCGGTATGTCCAACGGAACGAAAGTTGTAGTAATAGGTGGATCGGCAGGAAGTATCCATGTGCTGATAGAAGTTCTGCCTTATCTTGAACCAGATTCTTTGTGGACTGTGGTAATTGTGCTCCATCGCAAAGCCCACCCCGAGAGTACTTTAGGTATGTTGTTGAATGCATATTGTAAAGTGCCTGTGTTGGAGGTTGTTGATAAGATGCCTTTGGAAAAGGGTAAGGTGTATCTAGCACCGGCAGACTACCATCTGTTATTTGAAAAAGACGGATGTATGTCCTTAGATGTTTCGGAAAAAGTAAACTTTTCCAGACCTTCTATAGATGTCGCGTTTTACTCCGCGGCACAGGTTTTTGGAGATAATGCGATCGGACTTTTGCTGTCAGGGGCTAATAGCGATGGAGTAGAGGGCTTGGCTCATATCGCTCAATACGGTGGGACTATATGTGTGCAGGATCCAGCTACTGCAGAAGTTGATTTTATGCCAAGACAGGCATTGAATAAATTGAAAGTTGAGCATGTACTAGCTCCAAAAGACATTGCACACTACATAAATAAGTTGAATGATAAATAATAATAAAGTCTTATTTTGATATACGTATGGCTAAAAAAGTAATGATTTTTGACGATGATAAGACGATCTTAAGTATCTTCTCTATAGTATTGGAGTCTTCAGGTTATATTGTTGAAATTTCTGAAACATCCCACGATATTATAGAGCGTCTTGAGCAGGCGATGCCTGATGTTATTATTATGGACAATTGGATTCCGGATATAGGAGGGATAGAAGCGACGAAGCTAGTGAAAAGTAATGCCAGATTCAAAGATATTCCGGTAGTTTATTGTTCTGCAAATAGTGATATCGCATCCTTGGCGGCTCAAGCTGGAGCGGAAGCCTATCTACCCAAGCCTTTTGATTTGGTAGATTTAGAAAAGACGATAGAAGCACTAATGTAATAGCGAATAAGTCAGAAGTTTGTTATTTCATAATTTTTCTTTAGCTTCGTTTAAAGCCAAATTATGAACAAGCAATCCATTCTGAAAGAGTTTTTTCTCAATGAAGAGTTGGTAGAAGAGGTCTTCAATCTCTACTTCGATGACTTGTGTCGTTTTTTAGGATATTATACTCGAGATAGAGAGTTGATCGAAGACTGTCTTCAGGACATCTTTGTGAAACTTTGGGAAGACCGAGCCACACTAAGTATATTTCATATTAAGACCTATCTTTATAAATCTTCACGAAATAGGATGTTGAACGTTCTGCGCTCGCAAAATAGTAGGCTACTACGGGAGGAAATCTGGGCAACAGAAGAAATGAGCAGAGCTTATGCACAGGAATGTGTTAACATGGAGGAGTTTGCTGTCTTTTATAATGAAGCAGTTGAAGCTCTTCCTGAAAAGTGTAAAATGATCTACCAATATTGTAAAGATGCTCATAAGTCTTATAAACAGGTAGCCGAAGAACTTCAACTTTCGGTAAAGACGATCGAAAGTCAGATGTCTATTGCCTACCGAAAAATCAAGTCCCATATTATCTATAAATATCAGCTATCCGACCCCAATTCGCTGTTATTGTTGTTGACCGTACAGGGCGCAATATGGGCTGTGTAACTTTATTTAAAAAAAATAAAATTCTTTTAGGGGTTTCTATTATTGCCTGTGTCTATTAATCGTAAACCAAGTACGATGAATAGTAATTATAAACCTTCTTTAGAGCTGTTGGCTGCGTATCTTTCCAATCGATGTACCCAGGAAGATAAGGATAAGATCGATGCATGGTTGTCTATGGATCCAAAAAATGGCGTTTATATGGATCAGCTTAAAACAGAATGGCGATATATCGATGAAGAACCTATTCAATTAGACACCAAATCCAAAAATAAAATATGGGATCATGTTTATGGAAAACTTCGTCCTAAACCTAAGGTTTTTGTTTTCAATCCAAAGCGATTTTGGTATGGCACTGCCGCGGTGGCCATGATGTTACTTTTCCTGGGAGGGGGGATCGTTTTCTTTATCCAAAAGAATGCTATACAAGAGCAACTGCAGAACCAGCTTACTACTATAAAAACGAACGTGGGTCAAAAATCCGAAGTGCTGTTGCCTGATGGATCGGTCGTATGGTTGAACGCTGGATCGAAGATCTCGTATCACAATACTTTTAATCAGAATGACCGTAAGGTAATCTTAGAGGGAGAAGCTTTTTTTGATGTCAAAGAAAATAAAAATCTTCTTTTTGTCGTAGAGACCGCTAATCTGGACGTAGTGGTCAAAGGGACAGCATTTGATGTATCGGCCTATCCTGAGGATAGACATACTGAAGTTTCGCTTCTCCGTGGTAAAGTAGATATTCAAAATAAGAAAGGTGACTTGGTTCGGAAATTATTGCCAAACGATTTGATTCGATATGATAAAGAGAAAAACACCTATGCTTTCCGTCAAGATAACAATGCCATACAGTATAGTGCTTGGAAGAATGAAGAGCTGATTTTTGAGAATGAATCGTTGGATGTGGTAGTCAAAAAGCTAGAAAGGTGGTATGGTGTGGAAATGGATTGGGAACATGCTAAATCTGCCAAGAGGTACACTTTTAAGGTGAAGACCGAAAGTTTACGTGAAATGTTACAGTTGATCAATGTTATCACCCCTCTCGATTATAGAATTGAAGGGAAGCAGGTAACCGTCAGACAGCGTTAAAATAAGACCGAAAAACACAAATTATGTAATCACTTAAATAAACAAATTATGCTAAAAAAACCAATTCTGATGAGCTTTTTGCTCCTCAGCCAGACACTTTTTGGCCTTAATGCCCAGGAGGTGAATGGTAAAGACAAGAAGTCGGTAAACCTAAAATCACTAATTGAAGTGGTTGAAAAGAAATATGGATACTCCTTCATGTTTAGTAACTCCGATATTGATGTAAACACCTTGGTCGCTTATGACGAACAAGCCGGCAATCTAGAGACGCTATTGAAAAATGCACTAGGAAATAGTGGGGTATCTTATGAAATATCTGGTAAACGAGTTCTATTAAAGAAGGCTAGAAAGGGAACACAAGAAAATGAAGTAAAAGGACTCATCCGTGACGAGCAGGGGAATGCTTTGGCCGGAGTGAGTATATCTACTCTTAAAAGTGGCAAGAACACTGTTACGGATCGAAATGGGGCTTTTACTATAGAAGTGGATGGTAACGAACGATTAAAAATCAGTTATGTGGGTTACTTGGACCAAGAAGTATCGGCTTCGGCAGGAAAATATCTGAACATAACTTTGGTTCTTGGTAATGAGGAGTTGGAAGAAGTGGTGGTAATCGGTTATGGTACGCTCAAAAAATCCGATGTGACGGGAGCTATTACAACTATTGATGCAAAAGACTTAGCAAAACGTGCGACATCGAATCCCGTTGAAGCCTTACAGGGAATGGCAGCGGGAGTTAACGTACAAAAAAATAGTGGTATCGCAGGTGCGGGAATGCAGGTGAAGATTAGAGGGGTTAATACCTTTGGTAGTAATGATCCCCTTTATATTATTGATGGATTCCCGGGCTCTATTAGTAATGTGAATCCTAACGACATCGAGAGTATGGAGATCCTTAAGGATGGTGCCGCTGCGGCGATATATGGTTCAGTAGCCGCCAATGGGGTTGTGATTGTAACAACGAAGGCGGGGAAGTCAGGAAAGGTATTGGTGGATATCAATAGTTTTGCCAATGTCACTTCTACAGCCAATCGTCTAGAGGTATTGGATGCCAATGGTTATGTCAAATTGCATCGTCAAATGTATGAGGAAAACAACAAGTATTCATCTGCACCAGTGGCTTTACCCGATTACATTAATAATCCAGGTACTGCTAATACGGATTGGCAGGATGCGGTCTTTCGGAAAGGGGTAAATACGGCACATAGTGTCGCAGTGCGGGGAGGATTTGAAGATACCCGATATTCTTTATCTGCTAATCTCGGAAATGACAAAGGTGTGGTTATCGCGAATAACTTTAAAAAGGAAAATGTTCGGATGAAGCTAAGTACGCGTAAGAATATATTTACGATAGAGGGAAATATGGCGTATACTAATTCCAAATATCAAGGGCCTAATTTTAATTTAAAAGAAGCTTATATGATATCACCATTGGTGCCTATTTATGATGACAAGCAGTCCGGAGGTTTTGGCTTAACCAATTGGGGGGGCATACCCAATAACGTAAATGTGGTGGCCGATGAATATTTCAAAACAAGTTGGAGCAAGAATCAAGAGTTTGCAGGAAATGCCTTTGTGAATGTAGACATCTGGAAAGGACTCACATTTAAGACGAGTTATGCATTTAATGGAATAAATAACCAGAAATATTATCATACACCAGCATTTACCTCGGACGAAAAGAACCCTTACGAATATCCTTATTACAGTGAGGAAAGAAGCTATTGGCAGGAACAGGTTGTGGACAATCTGTTAAATTACCAAGCTGATTTTGATAAGCATAGTATCAATGCTTTGTTAGGTACATCATTAACACTGCAGGAGTCCAACTGGAATGCAATCGGGGTAGAAGGAAAGAATATTGTGTACTCGGTTGAGAATGGAGGATTAGTTACCAAGGAGGTGGCAGAAGGATTTTTGGATCCCTATTTTATGACAATCGACGCCGGGCGAGGAGGAACATACAGTGGTACAGGGTCAAAGTATCAGTACAATCGTTTCTCGGTGTTCGGTCGTATTAATTATACGTACGCAAATCGTTATTTACTTCAGTTCACTTTACGAAGGGACGGATCTTCTAAGTTTGGGCCAGATAATAGATACGGTAATTTTCCTTCTTTAGCACTGGGGTGGAAAATTGATGAAGAGGAATTCTTTCCTAAAGGGGGCTTGGTAAATCAACTCAAATTGCGTGGTAGCTGGGGTAAGCTAGGGAATGAAGCTGCGTTGAGATATTATGACCACCAGGCTTTAATCTACTCCGATAATAGTTTGGTAAGAGGTTATGTAAGGGGAGGAGGGAATCCTTGGCCAGGAAGCATCGCTACCAATTTGGAGAATAGAGAGATTGGTTGGGAAACTACGGTATCTCAAAATATAGGTGCAGATTTTGGCTTGTTTAATAACACTTTAAAGGGGGCAATAAATTATTACTCCAATACCACTGAAGATCTATTGATTACGAAAAAGATAGCGCCTTCGTCTGGTTTGGTAGACCCAGTATTGAATGTAGGTAAAATCCGGAATAGCGGATTTGAGTTGGAATTGAAGTATACTAATCAAAATAATCCTTTTGCCTATAATGTCGGTGTTAACCTCGCTACCTTAAAAAATAAAGTAATCTCTTTAGGTGGAGAGGATCAGACACTATATGGAGTGGGGCTTAAATTTGGGTCCGAACACTTCCCGAACCAGACGCGTATCGGATCTCCTATAGGAGGGTTTTTCTTGTATCAGACCGATGGTATCTTCCAAAACATGGATGAAGTGAACAATTATGTCAATGCTGACGGAAAATTACTACAGCCTAATGCCAAACCTGGGGATATTCGTTTTGTCGATAGCGATGGCAATGGAAGCATAAATGATGACGATAAACAGTACAGTGGTACTGGTCTACCTAAGTTGGAAGTCGGTATTACATTAGGAGCATCGTATAAAGGTTTCGATATGTCTGCATTGTTGGGGAGCGGATGGGGACATAAACTATATAATGGCAACCGTTACTTCTTTGAGGCAATGAGCTCGGGATCGAACTTTCTGAGTAGTACTCTTAATGCATGGACTGAAAATAATAGGGACACGGATGTGCCTAGAGCAGTATTAGGAGATCCTAATGGGAATAGCCGGGAGTCGACGCGTTTCCTGGAAGCAGGTGATTTCATCCGTTTACGCCAAATACAACTGGGCTATACATTACCGAAGCATGTTCTCGGGGCAATCAAATCAGAAAATCTAAGATTCTATATTAGTGGACAGAATCTATTTACATGGACCAAGTATAATGGTATAGATCCTGAATTTGGGAGTTCGGGAGTGCTGAGCGCTGGAGTAGATCGTTATATCTTTCCGTTCACCAAATCCTATACTTTAGGCTTACAGTTTCTATTCTAAGATAATAGATCGTATATCTAATTAAAAATTGATAAAGATGAAAAGAACAACACTTAAACATATATTTCTCTGCTTGATTTTGGCCTCGGCGACAGTGTCCTGCAGTGATAGATTAGAGTTATCTGCACCAGATCAGTTGACCTCAGGTAATTTCTGGCGAAATGCATCCGATGCAGAGGCTGGATTAGCATCCGCATATTCTCAATTGGAATCCTCTACAGATGTATGGGAATTCTCTGAAATCAAGTTTCCCGTTGAAACCTATAGAGAAGATATTTGTGTTATAGGAAGTGATGCGATGAATTACCAGACTTGGGTGGAACTGTATAACTTTACCTACACCAATGGGAATAGCCAATTTTCCAGATATTGGGATATCAATTATACGGGGATCGCCTTTACAAATCAAGTGATAGAGAAGGTAGCAACAATTGATATGGATGTAAACTATCGAAATCAAATTGTAGCTGAAGCAAAGTTTTTACGTGCCTACTACCATATGAAGCTGTTGCTGAACTGGGAAAAAATAGTTCTGCGTGACGTATACATAACGAATGAAAGTCAAATTAATAAAGAGCTATCGTCGCGTATAGAAGTGTGGGATTTTATTGTTAAAGACTTGGAAGAAGCGGTGAGTAGCTTGACACCTAAGCATACAGAAGCTAATGTGGGGAGAGCTACTAAAGGTGCTGGCTATGCATATTTGGGGTATTGTTACCTGACCCGAGCCTACGAAGAGACTTCGAGACGGGATGAAATGCTGGATAAGGCAGAAAAGGCATTTAGAAATGTAACTGGTTATACATTAGAGAAGAACTTTCTGTCAATGTTTGATGGTACCAATAAAAATAGCAAAGAATCTATCTTCGAGCTTCAGTTTACCGATAATACAGCCAATGGAGCAAGTTATCGTACGGCTATACATAAATGGATTGCTACGGGCGAACTTGGAGGCTGGGATGAGATTACTCCAAGTAACATGTTGTTGTCTGAGTTTAAAAAAGAAGGAAGGGTGGCAACTACTGGAAATTATGACTCGAGGCTCTATCAAACTTTATTCTGTGAGGATCCTTACTTTAACGATGTCAATACCCCAAGGGTTTATGGAAAGACGTACAATGAAAGGTTCGAGCAGGGCTCCGGTCGTATGAGTTTTAGGAAATATCTTCCAGCGACATTTGATGACTTGAATAAATCTAGAACCGCTGTCAATTTGCCTCTAATGCGCTATGCAGATGTCCTGTTGCTATTGGCCGAAACACTAAATGAACAGGGTAAGTCTGGTGATGCTATTCCTCTTATAAATGAGGTACGCAAGCGCGCGGACATGCCAGCACTGTCTTCAGGATTGGATAAGGAACAGGTAAGAAAACAAATCGAACATGAACGTATCGTTGAATTTGCATTGGAAAATACGCGTTTTTATGATTTGAGAAGATGGGGCAAAACGAAGGAAGCATTGCACGCGATAGGAAGGACAAATTTTGATCCGAGTAGTCATAACTTCTATCCAACGCCTTTGTTGGAAATTAAGTCAAACGACAAAGTAAACTAAAAAATATGTTAATTGTATTCGGTATCATGGTGGTCGGAGTAGGTGTAGGGATTGGCGTTAGGTCAATCCCTCATTTTCGACATGTCGGAAAATGGATTTCTATTGTTATTTACTTTTTGCTTTTTCTATTGGGAAGAGAAGTAGGGACGAATGCGCAATTACTGTCTAGTCTTAGTACGTTAGGGATACAGGCTCTGTTGATTACAACTGGTGCATTGATCGGAAGTATCTTTTGTGCTTGGGCACTTTACAAGTTTTTTTTTCAAAAACATGAAGGGTAGTCTGATTATTGTCGGTTTTTTCGTACTGGGGATTCTTTCTGGGGTAGGTGATGTATTTCCTCCGGATTTTTTCTCGGTAAATACTAGTCAGTACGTGCTGTATGTATTGATGTTTTTGGTAGGATTGAGTATAGGCTACGATAAGGAATTGATTCATTCTTTGCGGAAGACCAATTGGAAGATTCTATTGGTTCCAATAGGTACCGTAATAGGAACTTTGCTTGGAACTGCTCTAGTAGGAGTATTTATACCCGAATGGTCGATAACCGAAAGTATGGCGGTAGGTTCTGGATTTGGCTATTATTCGCTATCAAGTATTTTTATTACTAAATATAAAGGTGTAGCTCTAGGGACAATTGCATTGATGTCTAATATCATGCGGGAGATATTTGCCCTTTTGGCCGCTCCGCTATTGGTACGTTGGTTTGGACGGTTAGCACCTATATCAGCGGCTGGTGCTACCAGCATGGACACCTGCTTGCCTATTATCTCGCAATATAGTGGGAGAACGTACGTGGTAGTAGCTATTTCGCACGGTATAATTGTAGATCTCACGGTACCGTTTTTGGTTACATTCTTTTGTTCTTTTTAAAAAATCTAATATGCTAAAATATTTTTCCTGGATAGGGGTGTTCATTTTATCAGTCTTCAGTATGGCCTGTTCTAGTTCAGTAACTAAGCTGGACAAGGGTGATTTTAATATGGACGACTACTATAATTTATTTGATATAAGACAGGATCCGAACGCAGCAAAACGTCTTACCAATCCACTATATACGGATGGGGGGGCATGGTTGGGCTATGGTGTTCCTTTGGACACGAGTGTAGCTGCATTTTGTGGCCCCTATGATTTAGCCGCTCGTAGTTGGTGGAGTTCTGCAATTGTGGAGGTGTTGGGTGGGGAACCGAAGGGAGAAGGTCAACTTGATCGGTTGGGACAAGATAGTGTCGTCTCTTATGTAGACCGTTTATGGATGCGGTCAAATTATAAAGGAGGAAAAGTCGAGCAGACACTCCGGATATTGTCGGATTCAACGTCTTTGTTGGTAATAACGAATAGCTCAGCTGATCCTGTTTGGATCTCTGGAGTACTTTCGAAAGGGGGATGGAGACAAGATGGAAGTCATATTTGGACTGAAAATCAGAGGGGTGAAGTAATTATGCTGTCGTTTTCGGAAGGGGTGACGTTGAGTACCAAGGCAGAGCGGTATACCGGCAGGCTGATGGGGAAGCAGCATGTTGTCGCGATTACGCATTTTCGTAAAGGTTTTCATAAACAGGATGCTAAAAAAAATGGGAGGAGGATTGTTAATGAGGAGGGAAGCCTGATCCAAGCGCAAAGTATGAGATGGGAACGCTATCTGAAACCAAATTTTAGAGCGGAACTATCTTTTGAGGCGCATCGAGTCATGGTTAAGAGTGTAGCTACGCTTATGAGTAACTGGCGTTCTGCACGAGAGGACATAAAGCATGACGGCATAGTGCCATCTCATGTTGCCGATTATTTTGTCGGTTTATGGGCTTGGGATTCGTGGAAGCATGCCGTAGCGATAGCTCATGTAGATGTTAACCTGGCAAAAAATCAGGTACGCGCCATGTTTGACTTTCAGGATAGTGCAGGAATGGTTGCAGATTGTATTTATCCAGACAGTAAGGAAAATAATTATAGAGACTCTAAACCTCCATTGGCAGCATGGGCTGTAAATGAGATCTACGAAGTTGATAAGGACAAGGATTTTGTTGAGGAGATGTACGGTAAGTTGGTCCGCTATCATAATTGGTGGTATATGAATAGGGATCATGACCACAACGGTATTTGTGAGTATGGTGCGACAGATGGAACATTGGAGGCTGCAAAATGGGAAAGCGGTATGGATAATGCCATACGTTTTGACGATGCAAAAATGCTTCAGAATAATTCTAATGCCTGGAGTATGAATCAAGAGTCGGTCGAGCTAAATGCTTATTTAAAAGTGGAAAAGCAATATCTGAAAAAGTTCGCTGTTATTTTAGGACAGTCTTTTGAAGACGAGGACAAGGATGTCGTGACTACTTTCTTTGATAGGGATAGAGGTTATTTTTTTGACCGTAGACTAGGGGGAGAATGGATCGAACACTTTGGGCCAGAGGGATGGGCACCACTGTGGACAGGCTTGGCAACCCAAACACAGGCCGATGCAGTGGTAAAGGTGATGAGTGATACGTCAAAATTTTCAACATTTATACCTTTCCCTACTGCGGCTATCTCAGAAGAAAAATTTATGGATAGAGGATATTGGAGAGGACCAATTTGGTTAGATCAGGTTTATTTTGCGATATCTGGATTGAGACGTTATGGTTATGCATCGCTCGCAGATTCATATACAGAGCAGGTGTTTGATCGTCTCGAGGGCTTGAAGGAGGAAGGTCCAATTCACGAAAATTATGAGGCGCGTACAGGTAAGCGATTGAAGGCACCGCATTTTAGTTGGTCCGCGGCACACCTCTTCTTATTATATAAGGAATTTAAAACATTGTAAAATAAAAAAGCATCCCTAGGGATGCTTTTTTATTTTACAAGTTAGCTATTTCTTTAATGCTTGTTCGTATCTGTTGCTTACTTCTTTCCAGTTGATGATGCTCCAGATAGCTGCTAAATAATCAGGACGTTTGTTTTGATATTTTAGGTAATAGGCATGTTCCCAAACGTCAAGACCTAAAATTGGAGTTCCTTTTTCTTCTACAACATCCATTAATGGATTGTCTTGGTTAGGTGTCGAACTAACGAACAATTTGCCGTTTTTGTCAACAGAAAGCCAAGCCCAACCTGAACCGAAACGAGAAGCTCCAGCAGCATTTACTTTCTCTTTCATGGCATCTACAGAACCGAAAGTTTCGTTGATGGCTTTTGCTAATTTATCAGAAGGTTTTGTGTTTTTTTCTGGAGTCAAGATTGTCCAAAAAAGCTCATGATTGTAGTGACCTCCACCATTATTTCTAACTGCTGCACTTTGACCAGATATTTTTGATAGCAGTTGTTCAATACTTCCTTTTTCGGCTGCAGTTCCTGCAATTGCCTTGTTTAGGTTAGCGGTATAGGCAGCAGCGTGTTTAGAATAGTGTATCTCCATAGTCTTCGCATCGATTGACTCTTCAAATGCATTGTATCCGTATGGTAAAGGTGTTTGCTTAAACTGTGCAAATGTAAACTGTGCGGAAAATAATGCCGCTGCAAATAATGCTGTTTTAACTAGTTTCATGAGTTTTTAGTTTTAATATATGTTCAATATTAAGAATAACCATGTTAATTAACGATTAAGATTGAAAAATCATATCACTTTTCGACAAAAATATTACATTGTGCTGTTCAAGATATCGGGCTAAACAGAGATTTTTGTCTCAGTCATCGTTCTCACATGGCATGGGCGGGTGAATACTAAAGTTTCTATTTTCTCATGAGTTCTACATATTTGTCCGTTGTTACCTTAGATGATCTGCAGGCGCATCTGAATTTTAATCTCAAAACCAATGACTATATTGTTTTTGAGGTTAATAAGGCTAATTATCTTATGCAAAGAAATCTGTTGTATAGGGCCGATTATTTTGGTGTATTGTTGATCAAGGAAGGTTTCGTCCGGTATACGGAAGGGGAATTGCAATATGTATTAAAGGCCGGAGATATTCTGTTTACCAATAATTCTAGATCTTTTAGAATTGATTATATCTCGGATGATTATGTAGCCTTGTATATGTTCTTCTCAGAAGAAGTTTTGGAAAGTGTTGGATTAAGTTTTGTTTCCAATGATGTTTCTGCAACCCTGTTGAACGAATCTCAGGATATCATCCGAAATGAGCCAGACTTGTTTGCTCGTATGGAATTTTATATGCTGGAATTGAAACGCCTTAATACTCCCCATCTGGAGGCTCCATTGATAGATGGTATAATGTTCCATTTTTTTTCGCTTATCGTTCATGAGATTGTAGCCTTTTTAAGCAGAACTGTTTTGGTCACGCCAAAATCACCTAGGGAAGAAGCGTTGTCTTCGGAATTTTTCCATTTATTAAAGCAGTTCTTCAGGCAGCAACATGATATTCAGTTTTATGCGGATCAACTCTTTGTGAGCCGAAAATATTTGGGCCGTGTTGTCAAAAAGACTATGTTGAGAACACCCAAGGAAATTATCAGTCAAATGCTTGTGTTGGAATCCAAGCTACTCTTAAGAACATCGAAATTATCTATTCAGGAGATTGCTTATGCGTTGGGATTTACGGATCAGGCGTCATTTAGCAAGTTTTTCAAAAAGCACACCGACTTCTCTCCAACTTTCTATAAGTCCCGGGGAGTGGTATAGCCTTTTTTCCTACTTATAGCTTCAAATAATTGTCACAGTACTGTCTTAGCGGTTATTGGACGACGTTATGAAGCGACCTTTGGACAAATATTGGCGCTTAAGCACCATTTTATACTCGCTCTTTTTATGCGATTTTTGTCCGGAAAAATAAAAAAGGGTATATATTATGCGTCAAAAATTCGTGTCACAATCATTCAAATTATGGTTACTTTCATTTGTTCTGCTGGCTAGCTGCGGGCAAAATGAAAAGGGCGGAGACTTTAATAACGGGCCAATGGAGGTTCCGATTTCGACAATTACGAAATCAAATGTTGAATTAAAAAAAGAATATGCGGCTAGTTTGGAAGGAATTTCCAATGTAGAGATCCGCCCACAGGTTTCGGGTTATCTTACCAAAATATATGTGGAGGAAGGAGCTTATGTGCGTCAAGGACAGGTTCTTTTTAAAATCGAGGATCGGATTTATCAAGAGCAATTGCGTAATGCACAAGCTGTGCTGATGAGTGCACAGGCAAATTTGGTAAATGTAAAAATTGACTTAGATCGCAAAAAGGAACTCGTCAAAAGCAATATTGTGTCCGATTTGCAAGTAAAGGAAGCGGAGGCAGCCTATCAAGCAGCTTTAGGAACAGTTGGTCAGGCAAAATCGGCGATAGAATCTGCGCGAATCAATGTTGATTTTTCGACGATAAAGGCTCCATTAAATGGTTTCGTAGGTCGGTTTAACTACCGTCTAGGAAGTTTGTTGGCTCCTACAAATCCTGAGGCAATAACGGTGTTGTCGGACAATCGCCAGATATTCGCGTATTTCAGTATGGGCGAAAATGAGTTTATTCGTTTCCAGCGCCAGTATGCCGGAGATACAATGGACGAAAAGTTAAAGAAAGTGGAAGATGTTGCCTTGAAGTTGTCTGACGGAGAAGGGTATGAACATACTGGACGTATAGATGCGGTCGAAGGGCAATTCAACAAAGGAACTGGAGCAATCACGCTGCGCGCCCGTTTTGACAATCCCAAAGCATTCTTAAGGAGTGGCAACACAGGTAAGATTATTCTTAAAGAACAGCTTACTGATGCGGTATTGGTTCCGATCGCTTCAACTAAATCAATTCAGGAAAAACTGTTTGTCTTTGTCGTGGATAAAGAAGGTAAAGCACAACAGACACCTATCACGGCTGTGGGTAAAGTAGGACAGGATTTTATTGTTTCGGATGGTGTAGAGGTTGGCGACAAGTACGTAGTCAGAGGATTTGATAGATTACAGAGCGGTACTGCTGTAGTTGCTAAAAGCGAAAAGGGCCAAGAACAGAAATAACTAATACGTTATCACTTTCATTTTTTATTTATGCTAAAGAAGATTATAAAAAAGCCAGTTTTGGCTACTGTTATATCTATTTTGTTGGTGATTCTGGGAGTAGTTGGTATGATCAGTCTACCTATTACGAAATTCCCGGATATTGCACCTCCAACTGTCACGGTAATGGCTGTGTATCCGGGAGCGAATGCGGTGACTATCGCTCGTTCGGTGGCACCGCCATTGGAGAATGCCATCAACGGAGTAGAAAATATGGATTACATCACATCGACCGCGAGTAACGACGGTACGTTGACTATTACCGTGATTTTTAAATTAGGAACGGATCCTGATCAGGCGGCTATTAATGTCCAGAATAGGGTAGCGCAGGTCACGAATCAGCTTCCTGCGGAGGTTATCCAGGCTGGTATTACGACCTTGAAACGGCAGAATAGTATGATCGCAATGATCAATCTGACTTCTACGGATGGAAAGATGTCTGACTTGTTCTTGGAAAACTATGCCAAAATAAATATTCTCCCAGAAATCAAAAGGATTAAAGGTGTGGGGGATGCAATGGCATACGGAAATAAGGACTATGCGATGCGGGTTTGGTTGGATCCCGTAAAGCTGAATGCTTATGGTCTGACTCCAAATGATATCTCACGTGCTATTCAGTCCCAGAACTTGGAGGCTGCACCAGGGCGATTTGGAGAATTGACAGATGAAGCTAAGGAGTATATACTTCGGTACAAAGGGAAGTTTACGGAACCGGAGGAATATGAAGGTATCGTCGTACGGGCAAATGCCGATGGGTCGGTGTTACGCTTGAAAGATGTAGCTACGGTCGAGTTTGGAGCATATAGTTATAATGTGTCGTCCCGCTATAATAAGAAGGATGCGGTGACTATGGCTATTTTCCAAATGACGGGATCAAATGCGAATGAGGTACAGATCGCTATGCAACAACGTATGGATGAATTGGCTAAGTCGTTCCCTGAAGGGATGGAGTATACGATTCCTTATGCGACAAAAGAATCGTTGGATCAGTCGATAAGTCAGGTAATATGGACATTGATTGAAGCGTTTATCCTGGTATTCATCGTTGTTTATATATTCTTGCAGGATTTCCGGTCGACGTTGATTCCAGCTATAGCTGTGCCTGTATCTATTGTCGGTACGTTTTTCTTTATGAGTCTATTTGGGTTTTCTATCAATATATTGACTCTATTTGCGTTGGTACTCGCTATCGGTATTGTGGTGGATGATGCTATCGTGGTGGTGGAAGCGGTGCATGCGAAGATGGAACACAAAAAACTGAGTTCTAGGGCAGCAACGGTATCGGCTATGGGGGATATCTCAGGAGCGATAGTTTCGATTACCTTAGTGATGTCGGCAGTATTTATCCCTGTTGCCTTTATGGAGGGATCTACAGGCTTGTTCTATCAACAGTTTGCACTGACATTAGCGATTGCTATTCTTATTTCGGCGGTCAATGCTCTTACGCTAAGCCCCGCATTGTGTGCGCTGTTCTTACGTTCGGAGCATGGTTCGAATGGTATGGCTAAGTTAGGATTCAAACAACGGTTCTTCCACGGATTTAATGCTTCTTTTAATAAGATGACGAATCGCTATGGAAGGTCTATCCTCTTTATGTTGAAACATAAATGGATTGCATTTTCGTTGATGTTTGTCTTTGGAGGTGCTTTCGTATGGATGTCTATGACTACGCCAAAAGGCTTTATACCGGATGAAGACCAGAGTTTTGTGATTGTTACGGCTAACTTAAGTCCAGGTACATCTAAATCCAATACGGCAACAGTTATGTCAGATACAGAGGATGTCTTGTTGAAGCACCCTGCTGTATTGGAAGTGATGACAGTGGAGGGATTGAGTTTATTTACAGGAGCAATGTCATCATCCGCTGGTAGTTTGTTCGTCAAGTTGAAGCCTCAGGCTGCCCGTGCTGGTATCGATCAGGTAATTGGAGAGTTACAAGGGACATTGTCTACAGATGACAGAGCGAATTTTTTGGTGCTGAACGTACCAACAGTGGATGGATTCGGTAATACTAGTGGAATGGAGTTGGTATTGCAGGATCGTACGAATGGAGAGTTAGAGCAACTTGGTAACGTCTCTTATGGGATGATGGGAGCGCTTATGCAGCGTCCTGAAGTTGCCTTTGCGTTTACAACATTCGATGTATCTTATCCACAGTTTGAAGTTCTTGTTGATGAAGTGAAATCTGCACAGTTTGGCGTTAGTGTCGCTGATGTAATGGGGGTTATGCAGGGGTATTTCGGTAGTATACAGTCTTCCGATTTTAATCGCTTTGGTAAATATTACCGGGTGTTAGTCCAGTCTACCCCTGAGACCAGAAACGACCAGCAAGCGCTTAATGGGTTGTTCGTTCGAAATGCTAACAATGAAATGGTACCTATAAATACACTAGTGACTCTACAGTCTACTACAGGTGCTGAGGTGGTCGAACGCTTTAATCTATTTAATGCGTCTAATCTAACGGTGGTTCCTGCTCCAGGTTACAGTACGGGACAGGCTATGCAAGCTGTAGAAGAGGTGAGTGAACAGGTGTTACCTCCAGGGTATACTTACGATTTCAAAGGGATGAGCCGAGAGGAGAGTCAGGCTACTTCGCAAACGACAATGATATTTATTCTTTGTATTGTCTTTGTTTACTTCTTGTTGTCTGCACAATATGAGAGCTATATGTTGCCATTTGCAGTGCTTTTAAGTATTCCTGTGGGATTGTCTGGTGTGTTCTTTGGTATTGGCCTTGGAGGATTGTCCAATAATATATATGTACAAATCGCCATGGTCATGCTTATTGGTCTCCTGGCAAAGAATGGTATTTTGATTGTCGAATTTGCGATACAGCGCAGACAGGCTGGAAAGAGCCTGGTAGCATCGGCTGTCGAAGGAGCAAAAGCGCGGTTGCGCCCGATTCTGATGACATCATTGGCATTTATTGCTGGTCTGACACCTCTTCTGTTTGTTGTCGGTCCATCTGCAATGGGTAACCACTCTATTGGTTATGCAGCGATATTCGGAATGGTGGTAGGAACAATATTGGGACTTTTTATTACCCCGATTCTTTTTGTTCTGTTTCAGTTTTTACAGGAAAAAATGCAGGGTAAAGAGCTTACAGAGGCTGATTGGGAACGATAATCAAATGGGGTTATGCATATAGGAATTACAAAAATGAAACAAAATATTATACTCAAAGCTATCCCATTGGCGCTATTAGCCGGATTGGGGGCATGTACAGTACAGAAATATCAGCGATCTGAAAATCTGCCGGTTGCAGCGAGTTATCGAGATGTGTTCGATGGGGTCGGTACAGACTCGGCCGAAAATATCGCTAATCTGGATTATCATAGTTTTTTTAGGGACCCGCTGTTGATCCAGCTTATAGATAGTAGCTTAGCTAAGAATAACAATTTGCTGGTTGCTATCAAGCAGATTGAGATAGCCTCATTGGGATATAAGCAATCTAAATGGGCGAATGTACCGGTTGTGCAGGCTACTGTCGTTGGAGCGGGTATAAATAGACCTTCTGATAACAGTTTAAATGGGCAGATGGCACAGCAGGGGATAGGTAAAAGCTATACCCCCGATTATAATGCTGCTGTGTTGGGTGTTTCTTGGGAGGCCGATATATGGGGAAAAATAAAGGCACAGAAGCAAGAGGCATTGGTTGATTATTTAAAAACGGAAGAAGCAGTACGGGCTGTCAAATCTGGATTGGTCAGCGAAGTAGCACAAGGTTATTATAATCTTCTGATGTTGGACAAACAACGGGAAGTGAGTCAGCAGAATTTGCTATTGATGGATAGTACACTTGCCATTCTCCAAAAGCAAATGGAATTAGGGTTGACGAATGCTCTGGCTGTTCAACAGCAAGAAATGACGCGCGATCAGTTAGATCATCAGTTGCGGGATATTGAGAGTGCTGTCCATACGCAAGAAAATGCGTTACAGTTGCTCTGTGGACGTGTCCCCGCCGCAATAGTGCGGAGCAAAGGACTTGACGAGATCTTAGTACCTAAGGAAATGGAAACAGGGGTACCGGTTCAGCTTTTTGGAAATAGACCCGATGTGCGCAGTAGTGAATTGGAAATCCGGAAACTACAGTTGGCAACACATGCCGCTAAAGTAAGTATGTATCCGGCATTGAATATTACAGCGCAGGGTGGACTGAATGCTTTTAAAGCTTCGAATTGGTTTAACCTACCCGGTTCGTTGTTCGGGATGGCTGCAGGGAGTGTTGTGCAACCGGTATTGCAGGGAAAGCAACTGAAAACACGATATGAACAGTCTAAGATTATGGTGGAGCAAGCTGAATTGAATTTCAAACAATCTCTATTAGTGGCCGCAACAGAAGTGTCGGATGCATTGATACGGATACAAAAGCTGGAAGAGCAAGAAGCGATTTCGCTGCAAATGGTGGATCGGGCTGGAGTTATGGTGAATAATTCCTTGACACTATTCCGTTATAACAATGCCAGTTACCTAGAAGTAATTTTAGCGCAGACTAATAAACTACAGGCTGACTTGGGACTTGCGACGACCAAAACATTAAAGCTTCAGTCTATTGCAAATTTGTATAGAGCACTAGGCGGAGGCTGGAAACAAAAAAGTTAATCCTTCGATCGATAAGTCGGGCTCCTGGAAATGAAGTCCGACTTATTTGTTTTTTGCAGCTATAGTCGTTCTATCTCTAAGGAAAGTGCCATCAGTTCTTGTTTTAAGAGGTTAATGTGAGATTCGACTTGGTCGTACATATCTGCGCGATTGTTAAGTTCTTCCGCTTTATACTTTCCTCCCTTTCCAAAATATAGTTTGTCTAATTTTAATTCATCGTCCTCTTCGTCTATTTGTCCAAAGTTCTTCCACTTTTCAATAATTTGATTTCTTACTGATTTGGTGTCAGGTTCACTAGGGTCAGCGTAGTTTAGATAATACCAGATAAAAGGAGGAAAGTTGGTTGATGTTTCACTCCCAAGCCATACATCTCTCAATGCATTTCTTTCATGATAGAAATCTATTTTACGCTTGTTGAATAGCATCAGTAAACCTATAGACGCTTCTGCGATACCTGTGCCAATACCTATACTATTACTTACGCGTTCATTACTGATTGTTCCACCCGTCGCAATAGCTCCACTTGCTCCTATGACAATAGCACTAATCGTAAGTTTGGATTCTAAGTCACTTTGTTTACCTTCTAAAAAATTGGCTATTTGACTTGTGCGTTCTTCTTCGCAGTCCATCTCTGAAGAAACTGCGGATACAATCAACGAAGCATTATTTATCTTCTGAAAGATATCTAATCTCAAACTGATCATATCCAATTTATGTTCCACGGAAGCTGAGCTAATGTCTTGTTTAGCACGTGCGTAACGCGTCAATGGATCTAGTATTCCTATGGCGTTGGCGATGTTGAGGCTTTTCTTTGATATCTTATTATGCAATAGACTGTCGATGGAGAGTTCATGCAGTGGGACGGGAAGCTCGCTTTCTTTATAGCTGTATATATTTTGTTGATTACAGTTGCTATGTCTCAACTGTGAGGAGAAAGCTGAGTTTTGGTAAGAAGCACAGGAACCTAGTAACGCAGATAGGGAGGCGATTGCAACGCACAAGGACTGATGTTTAAATCCGTTTCTTTTCATAAGCTACGTAAGGAATGGTCATGTAAGTTATAGTAAATGTATGATTTACTGGTATAAGTCACAATAATAACAGAAAAAATAAAATGCTTGAAAGAGGTCTTCAAATTATTGCTTTTGCATTTATATTTGCTTTTAGATATATTGATCTAAGTTTTAATTTTTATTTCATTCATCCTTATGATAGGTGATTTATTCTCTAATGAGAACTTTCAAACAATTGTAGTATCCTTGCTATGCGGTTCTATCGTGGGCATGGAGCGTGAGTACCGTAATAAGTCTGCAGGTTTTCGTACTGTTATTTTGATTTGTTTGGGAGCTACTATATTTACGATGGCTTCGCGTCTAGGGAATATGGCAGATGACCGGATTGCGGCAAACATTGTTACAGGAATTGGTTTCTTGGGGGCGGGGGTGATATTTCGTGGTAAGTTCTCTGTTCAGGGCTTGACTACTGCAGCTGTAATATGGACGATGGCTGCAGTGGGGATGTTGGTTGGATTTGGACAGTTTATGCTCGGTATTTCTCTTGCAATATTGATGGTCGTGGTACTCTCATTATTTCAGAAGATGGAAACGGTATTGTCTAATATTTATTTCTCGAGAACGATTTATGTTACGTTTATAGATAACAAAGCATCCAGACTATATGAGTTCGAGACTTTTCTAAAAGAAAGTGGTATTAACTCGTTGCGAAAGGGGATTGAGAAAAAGGGGGACAAGCTTATGGTAGTATATGAGATATCGAGTAGGAGACAACGGGTACGAATGATGAACGAACGTATAATCTCTATCGATTATGTGGATTCATTTAGTAATATTTCATAAAATAAAAAAGGGGGATCTCTATTTCGCTGCCCTACAGTCGAAATGAACGATAACGTCTACTTCTAAGAAAACTCATTTTAAATACATTAAGCCTCGGGTTACACTGGAGGCCGTTTTGCTTTTATTTCTTACGTTGATTTTAATATCTAGCCTCATTTAAAGGTCTGAGCTTTCCACAAGCAGAGCCCATTGGTCTATTTTCTGCTCTTCCCGTATTATTTTAAGCTTAATTAGCTAATACTAATAGCTAGGGAACATGTTATTACTACGTTATTATTTAACAAGTATTAAATCAGAACACACAAGGGAAATAACAGGGGTTTTATTCGCTTTTATCCGAATGAAGTCCCTGTTATCTCCGAATAAAGTCCGTATGAAATCCTTATTATATAATAAAATGTACCCTAGTTGGTATGAAGTTGAACCTTTTTTAGTTTAAGAAATGTGAAGTAATAGTTTTTTGCTGTATAAAAGAGGGGCTGTCTCGAGTATTACGAGACAGCCCCTCTTTTATGATATAAGATAAAATGATTAAAAAGTCATTTTAATTGATCCATTCCAAGTACGTCCCCATCCCATCAATACAAAGTTGGATGTTTCGATCCCTTTCCAGTATTCGGAGGTGGCTGTTGGCTCAACATTAGATGTAGCATCAGTGATGTATAACTTATCGAATAAATTATTGACACTAGCACGCAAGCTTAATGTGTTCTTGTGACTGATTTGTAGTTTATAGGAAATACCAGCATCTACTAATTCGTAGTTTGGCAAATGTAATGTAGAACCTACCTTCGGAAGGCTACCATATAGTCGCTCGTAACGTCTATAATCGGCATCGAAAGATAACCCCATTGGTAGAGAGTATTTTGCTCCAGCACCATAAGAAGTTTGTGCTGCATCGCCTACGTGTACGTCAGTCAGGTCACGGTTAGTTGTTGCCAGTTCAACACGAGCTTCATTACGAACTATAGTCGTGGCATTTCCATCATATTTCCAGTCACCTAGTGATCCGAAACCTTTTAACCTAAAACCTTTGAATGGGCGTACTACAAAATCCAATTCCAAACCTTGGTGTACTTGTTTAACGCCATAGTTAGAGAAATATATGTAATCATTTTCTACAAGTAGAGAAGGATCATTGCTTGGATTGTACTTTTTAACATCAGCTGCTGTAGCGCGGCTAGAACTTCCAGTAACACGGTTGTCCCATGTTGTGCGGTAAGCATTAAGGTTTACATCAAAATATTCCGACGCAAATTTATACCCAAGTTCTAAACCAACGATTTCTTCATTCTCAGCATTGGTGTTTATATCATTTCTATAGTTCATAAAAATGTTATTCTGATAAGGCTGTCTGGAGTAGATACCAGCATTACCGAATAGCGTATGATTTTCGATAGTGTAACTCAAACCTCCTTTTGCATTGTATCCAAAATTATTTACTTTTTCAGATCTGCCTTCTCCAGTTTTATACAAGTAATAGTCTTCGCGGATATTTTGTTGTTGCGAAGCTGAACCTTGGAAGAAAGCGGTAAAACCGTCTTTTGCAAATTCAAGTTGTCCAAAAACACCTCCATAACGAATCATTTGATCGTAATCCCATCCTAAGCGGTCTTCCGCATTTTTAGGACGATCTCCCCACGTTTTCCAAGGGTTTGTTGTATAAGTGTTAGTGATGTTGGTAACTCCAGGTAAATTCACATTTCCTTGGTGACCGATACTATTAGCTCCTAACAAATCTGTTGCTTGTTTGTAATGCTCGCCCTTATAATCACGTAAGTCAAAACCAATATTGAAATTCCAGTAATCATTCAACTTTCGATTATAATTGGAAACAATACCATACCATTGATGGTTGTTAACTTCTGCAACCAGTAGGGGGGCTGTAAACGTTTTATCCGCTTTTTGGTAAGACTGACCACCGCCTCTCGCCATGGAAGCATATACTACAGTTGATAAAGATGCCTTATCGGAAATCTGCCAATCCCAGTTAAAGTTAGCAACGGGTTTATGGTAGAAATTTTTACGGGGATTCATTTCTACACCATTGATGATGGTAGTATTGTCGTTGAATTTACGTCCCTTTTCTAAAAAATTGCTTAATCTTGATGTGTAACCTTGGTTATGCCATTGTGGTGCACCTGTCACCATCAAGTTTAGGTTATGCTTTTCATTGACTTTGTAGCCTATAGATAGGAAGTAGTTTTGTCCTGCGCCTCCAGTCCTGTCCATATAACCATCACCACGCCAATCCGTAATCATAGCTGATACTGCAAAACCGCTTTTTAATAAACCTGTATTATAGGCCAAAGTGGATTTACGGTACATGTCGTTACCAACAGAGCGGCTGAAGAAACCACCTTCTTTCATGTCCGTAGATTTTGTAACGAAGTTTGTGGTACCACCTACAGAAGAGATTGCTAATTTTGAAGAACCTAAACCGCGTTGGATCTGAATAACAGATGCAATATCGGTCAAGCCATTCCAGTTAGACCAGTACACCCGGCCATTGTCCATACCATTGATCGGCTGACCATTTAGTAAGAATGCGGTGTTGGATTGATCAAATCCACGCGTTGTCATTGACGATTCCCCAAAGCCACGTGCCTGACTTGAGATATAAACAGATGGTGTATTCGCTAATGCAGCTGTAATATCCTGAGCACCTACTTTCTCTTCAATTTCATCACGGCGGATTGTGGATACCGCAATGGGGGTCTGTCTACCCTCTGCAATATCAATCACGCCCTTTCCGACAATAACGATTTCGTCAAGAGATTGGTCCGCTGTAGGAACTAAAATAATCGTTCCGATAGTACTTTTTTCTGAAAAAGTAAGTGATTGTGGCGCATGACCAATGTACTTGATCTCTAGTTGTCCAGTGTTGTGTTCTGTTTTTAGTGTAAAATTACCATTGGCGTCTGATGACGTTCCAATTTTACTTCCAGAAACTAAAATTGTTGCTCCGGCGATAGGATGTTTCCCGTCCGTGATTTTACCGGTTATTACTTGTTGGGCTAAAGCAATATTACCAGTAAGCATGCATGCTAAGGTAGCATACAATAGGGTGGATTTTTTTTGCATTATTAGATTAGCTATAAATTTGGCGCAAAGGTAGGGTTTTTTATGTTCCGATAAAGCATTGTTTTGAAGTAAAATACACGTTTTTTAAGTATTTATTATTTTCAGCCATTTTGTTGTTTATAACGGAAAAATGTTAGTTAGGAAATTGTTTTAAAAAATTAACATTGTTACGTTCGGCCGTTCGCTTTGCAAAATAATTTAACGATTTCATAAATGTTAATTTTTGTTAAAAGTATAATTTTTGGTGTCAAATCAAATTAAGTTTTTAACAAGCTGTTCTTATTTCTAAGATGTTTTGAAATAAGTGTAATTTTTGTTGAAATATGAAGCTTATGTTTTGTGTTATATGTTGATTTACTGTATATTAAATTTATGTTAAGTGCGTCTTTTTGATAACACTCTTGTTAGTTTTGTTGTCGATTTAACTATCTTAAAAATAAATATGAAAAAATCTTTACTTTTTTTCGCTTTGGTTTTAGCCAGTTATGGTACCGTTCAGGCGCAGGTTACTACAAGTAGCATGAATGGAGTTGTGACCGAGTCTTCAGGACATGTTACAGTTGGAGCTACAATTAAAGCAATCCACTTGCCTTCGGGAACCGCCTATTCTGGTTCTGCTAATTCAACTGGTCGGTTTAATCTAGCCAATATGCGTGTGGGAGGGCCTTACCGCGTCGAAGTTACTTATGTAGGACAGAATCCTATCGTGTATGAGGATGTCTATCTTCAATTGGGACAAGCTTTTGTGTTAAATCCAATCTTTGGTGACACGGCTAAAGCTTTAGACGAAGTAACTGTGACAGGTAGAAGAGGAGCATCAGTACTAAAGTCTGGAGCTTCAACACGTGTTGGGCAACGCCAGATTCAGGTATTACCTCAAACCTCTCGTAGTATTACAGAGTTTACTCGTCTTACTCCTCAGGCAAATGGAACATCATTTGCTGGTAGAGATGCACGTTATAATAATCTACAAATTGATGGTGCTAACTTTAATAACGGATTTGGAACGGATACAAATAACCCTCTTCCTGGAGGACGTTCCCAACCTATTTCTTTGGATGCAATCGAAGAAATTTCTGTTAACATAGCGCCATTTGATATAACACAATCTGGATTTACAGGAGCCGGAATCAATGCCGTAACCAAATCTGGTACAAATACATTTCATGGAACGGCCTATGGTTATTTTACGAATGAGAACCTTAACGGCTATAAAATTAACGGAGAAAAAGGTCCTGATTTTGTTTTGGGAGCAAAAAAGAATTTTGGTGTTACAGTTGGAGGGCCTATTATAAAAGATAAGTTATTCTTCTTTTTATCTGCCGAACGTGAGGCAGCTACGGGGGCTAACGCTTCTGGTGCCAATTTATGGAAGGCTTCAAAAGATGGAACGGCAAATATAGCTCAGAATATTTCACGTGTAAAAGAGGATGACTTAATAGCTGTTCAAAACCATCTTAAGACAGTTTGGGGCTATGATCCAGGAGCATATCAGGGATTTGCAAATACTGCTGAACAATATGGTAATAAGTTCTTAGCACGTATTGATTATAATATTAACGATAAGCATAAATTAGCATTCCGTTATAACGTATTACGTGGAGAATCTAATCAGATTACAAATAATGACTCTGGACCTAGACCTCGTTCGACATCATATAGGATTTCGGAAAATTCAATGGCTTTTCAGAATGCACATTATAGTTTTGAGAATATTGTTCGATCTTTTACTACAGAGTTGAATTCGTCCTTTAATTCAATCTTTTCTAATAAGTTCTTATTCACTTATTCAAAGATTCAAGAGCGACGCAAAACACCTTCGGATCAATTGTTCCCTTTTGTTGATATTTGGGATGGTAACGTTGGATCAAACCCTGCAGTTGGAACTGCTAACTATATGAGTTTTGGTACAGAGCTTTTCTCCTACAAAAATGACGTAGTGAATGATAATTACTCTTTTACCAATAATTTGAATATGAATTTCGGTAAGCATAATATTACTGCTGGAGCTGCTTTTGAAATTCAAAAATTTGGTAATTCTTATACCCGTATGGGGACTGGGTACTATCGTTATGCTTCTGTAGCTGATTTCTTAAAAACAGGGACCCCTCAGGAAGTAGCGCCTATTATGTATGGTATTACTTATCCTTATGAAGGTCAGGATACATATTCAAGAATTAATTTTGGTTTAGCCTCTTTGTATGCTCAGGATCGTTTTTCAGTAAATGATCAGTTAGATTTGACTTTTGGCTTACGGGCAGAATTGCCAATTTATATTAATAAACTGGCAGGGAATAAATCTATAGATGCTCTAGAGCTTTTAGATATTAATGGAAATCCAAGACATTACTCGTCTAGTACTTGGCCTAAATCTCGTGTTATGTTATCTCCTCGTTTAGGATTTAATTATGATGTATTTGGAGATCGTAGCCTGACTCTTCGTGGTGGTACGGGGATTTTTACAGGCCGTATCCCATTCGTGTGGTTGACAAATATGCCAACAGCTTCTGGAGTTTTACAAAATACAATAGAACCAGACGGATATAATGCTGTCAAAGATTGGATTGGAGGAATTAGATTCCAACCAAATGATCCTTACTATTATGTTAATAATGTTCCTGCCGGAGGTGAGAATGTGTTTATAAAAACACCCAACGAAGGAGCTCCCGCTACTTTTGCCTTAGTGGATGATAATTTTAGAATGCCGATGGTATGGAGATCAAGCTTGGGGGTAGATTATCAGATACCGAATACTCCAGTTACCTTAATAACCGATCTATTGTATACTAAGGATGTCTATGCAGTAATGCAGTTTGGTGCAAATCGTAAATCTTCTAAAAACTTCTTAAATAATGCAGGCGATAATCGAGAGCTTTACACTAATTTGAGCGATTATAGATATAATGATAAAATTGGAGCGAATAGTGCTACTGTCTTAACGAACACAAGTGTTAAAGGATATGCTTTATCTGCTACTTTCGGAGCTTCAGTATCTAGATGGAACGGCTTGTCTGGTTCGGTGTTCTATACTTACTCTAAAGCAAAAGATGTTTCGGCAAACAGCGGATCCAGTGCAGCATCAGCTTGGGGGGCGTCTCCGGTAATCAATTCACCTAATGACATGATGTTGCATACCTCTAATTTTGCTATTCCACATCGTGTTGTTGCTAACATTAGTTATACTATCAAGAATACTACATTGGGGATATACTATGACGGATCTCATCAAGGCCGTTACTCCTATTACTACCAAAATGACCTCAACGGTGATGGTTTAGCTGTTGATTTAATGTACTTACCCAATAAGGCTTCTGACTTGAGGTTCGAAGAATATTCTGTAAACTACAAAAATTCAGCAGGACAAACGGTAAGTAAAAAATTCACTGTAGATGATCAAGAAAAAGCGCTCGAAGCTTTCATTGCTGAAAATAACTTAGAGAGTTATCGAGGTAAGTATTTGCCAAGAAATGAGTTCTTAATGCCTTGGTTGAATAGATTTGATGTGCGCTGGACACAAGATTTATTTAGTAATATTGGAATGAAAGGTGATAAATTACAAATGACGGTGGATATTGTAAACTTTGCAAACTTGCTAAATTCAAATTGGGGAGTTCAAACAAATATATTAAGCGCGGGAAGAAATATTTTGACTACGCGTAGTATTGATAATCAGAATGTACCAACTTTTCGTATGATGAACAATACGGATGCGAATATTGATAATGGAGCTCCTTACTTGGTTAATACTCCATTCCGTCCAGCAAGTACAAAAGGTACAACTTGGACAGCAACGTTGGGATTGCGTTACGCTTTCTAGTATTTGAGAATAGTAGTATTTATAAAAACCCCTTAACCAGTTTGGTTAAGGGGTTTTACTTTTTGTAAAATACCTTATTAAAAATTCGGTTTCAATAGATACTTATCGTAGAAACGGAAGATATGTTCGACGGCTTCTTCCGCGGTGTCTACCAAGCGGAATAACTTGAGGTCTTCTGAAGCAATGTAAGCATTGCTAAGCATAGTTTTCTCTACCCATTCCAATAATCCACCCCAATAATCCGAACCTACTAAAATAATAGGGAAACGAGCGATTTTGCCCGTCTGGATTAGCGTTATAGCTTCAAATAATTCGTCCATAGTACCAAATCCTCCAGGCATGACAATATATCCTTGCGAATATTTCATAAACATTACCTTGCGGACAAAGAAGTAATTGAACTCCATGATTTTGTCCCTGTCGATATATTTGTTGTGAAATTGTTCGAAAGGAAGTTCAATATTCAAGCCTACAGACTTACCGCCAGCAAGATAGGCACCTTTATTGGCGGCTTCCATAATACCAGGTCCTCCACCCGAAATAACTCCATACCCTTTTTCTGCTAAAAGCTTGGCAATTTCTACTGCCATCTCATAATAATGATGCGTCTCTGGTGTACGTGCCGAACCAAAGATAGATACACAAGGTCCGATTTTTGCCAGTTTCTCAAAACCATCTACAAACTCGGACATGATTTTGAAAATCTGCCATGAGTCCTTAACTTTTATTTCCTGCCACGTCTTATTGGCAAATGAATTTCTAATTCTATTCTCTCCTGTCATATATACGTAGATATCGTGAACAATATGCCACAATATAATCAAACAGAAAAGAGTATGCAATACCAGAATTGAAAAGAATCGGTTAATGCTGAAAATAGAAAATTACTTTTTATTTTTGCCAAATGAACTTCTCCTCCAAATTATTGCAAAACGCTGTCGAAGAGTTTGGGCGTTTACCAGGGATTGGTAACAAGACTGCTTTACGGTTAGTGTTGCACCTTTTGAAACAATCCAATCAGGAGGTGAGCCGCTTTACGCAGTCTATCGATCAGCTCAAAGAGAAGATTCGTTATTGTCAGGTGTGTTATAATATATCGGATGACCCAACCTGTGAAATCTGTCAATCGATAAAGCGGGATAAATCGACCATATGTGTTGTTGAAGATACGCGTGACGTGATGGCTATTGAGAATACAAATCAGTATCAAGGAGTGTATCATGTCCTTGGCGGATTGATATCACCAATGGATGGTATAGGTCCGTCTGATTTAAAAATTGAGGGGCTCCTAGAGCGGTTGCGAAAAGGAGAGGTTAAGGAGATTATATTGGCCCTTAGTGCAACTATGGAAGGAGATACGACGATATTTTATCTCTGTCGTAAGCTTCGCGAGTTTGATGTACAGGTAAGTACGATTGCTCGTGGTATTGCATTTGGCGGAGAGTTGGAATATGTAGATGAGATTACTTTAGGAAGGTCTATCTTGACACGTGTGCCTTATGAACGAAATGTAGGTTAACTTTCCTTCATTTTGGATATTATCCAATAAAAAGCAAGACTCACTATCAATAAAACAGTCCCTGTAGTTTTCCACAGCACTTGGTATCCAAAATGTTCGGCAACATAGGTACCTAAGTAGGGCGAGAAAATATTGGCGGCGGCAAATGCTAATGAGTTAAACCCCATGTATGCTCCTTGATTATTTTTCCCAGCTCGTTGTATAGAAATAGTGGCGGTATAGGGAAGTGTTAGCATTTCACCTGTAGAAAGTACCAGCATGGCTAGAAAGAGCCATATCATCCCAAAATCAAAGTTGAGCATGTAATAGGACCCAGCAGCAATAGCTGTACCGATCAGCATAATCTGTCTGACTGTCATACGGTTTTCAATAAGGTGTATCAAAACCATTTCGAACAGAACAATAACAAAACCACTGAATCCGAGAAGCAGACCAATTTGACTGGCATCGAGATGATGGACATCCCGGTAGAATAGAGGGAGAGTCGTTATCAACTGAAAAAATGCCATCGAGAAGAGGAAACAGAAAATATTGAATCCTATAAATAAACCATCTCGGTATGCGTTTTTCTCTGGTGTACTACTGTTTGTTGGGGCTTCTTGGGGCTGTGGGTGACTGTATTTGTTATTCCCTTTTTTGTTCCTAAAAAAGTAAATAAAGACGATGGCTGCAATACTAGCGGCGATGGCGTTGCCGTAGAAAATCCAGTTGTACGAAAAAGTTGCCAAGAAGCCACCTAAAGCAGGCCCTATGGAAAAGCCTAGATTAACGGCCATACGGTTTAAAGAGTATGCCCGGGTGATATTTTCAGGCTTAGCGTATCGTGCTACTGACACGGAGTTGGCAGGTCTGAAAGTGTCTGCTACAAGTGTCAGTATAAAAATCATTACTGCTAAAGTCTCAAAAGTCCGAAAAAGAGGAAGTATGAGAAACAGCGGAATTACAAGGATAAGACTCCAGGTCTGTACCTTGAAATTACCAAATCTATCTGTAAGCCAACCTCCAAGCCAAGAACCCGCTACTGAGCCGAGCCCAAAACAGCCCAGCACCAAACCGATCTGCGTTTTGGAAAAGTTGAGTTCTGATGACATGTATATCCCTAGAAATGGAATAACCATAGAACCCGTACGGTTGATGAGCATTACCAAGGCTAATAGCCAGGCAGCAGGGGATAATCCTTTATAAGAATTTATATAGAGACGTACGAGGGCTTTCAATGTTGCTATGAAAATCTAGGCAAGTGATTGTTCTAAACTTTTGTCAATTGTATAATTACTGCTTAGTAATATCTGTTTGCGTTTTGTCTTAGGGTTAAGGATAAAATCAATTCGTCCAAAGCTTGCCCCTCCAAAACCAACTTGATTTACCAATGTGATTTTTCCATCGAGATTCTTAACCTCTATAGGTTTTTCTAAAAATGTATGGGTATGCCCACCTATGATTAGGTCGATATCTCTGCTATTGGCAGCAAGTTTTAAATCAGAGATGGTATCGTCTTTGTAAGAGTAGCCCATGTGGGAAAGACATATCACAAGATCGCACTTAAGGTCTTTTTTTAGCTTAGGAACAATGCGATTAGTCACTTCCATCGGATCAAGGTATTTCATGCCTTTGTAACCGTTAGGGTCGACCAAGCCCTCCACATTGACTCCGAGTGCGAATACACCGATTTTTACGCCATCTCTCTCAAATAAAAGGTATTCCTTGGTTTTTCCTGCAAGAACAGTTTCCGAAAAATCATAATTGGAGGTGATAAAGGGGAAGTTGGCCTTGTCAAAGTGCTTTAAGATACCTTGGAGGCCATTGTCAAATTCATGGTTGCCGAATGTCCCAGCATCGTACTTCAGTTTTGACATTAGCTCCAGTTCGACTTGTCCGTCGAACAAATTGAAATAGGGGGTACCCTGGAACATATCTCCAGCATCAAACAACAGGACATTTTTTTCTTCCGACCTTATTTTTTGGATTAATGTACTCCTACGCGCCACACCTCCTAAGCCCTGCATCCTTGAGCCGTCCATTGGAAATGGTTCGATACGACTATGCACATCATTACTATGTAATATGGTTATTTTGACATCTTTTGATTTCGATGAACTTTTAGCAAAACTATCGAAAGGGGCGAAAGAAGCCAATAGACCTAAAGCGGCCGCTCTTTTTAGAAATAATCTTCTATTTAATGACTGTAACTCTTCCATCTAGCTCGGTGTTTATATTCTTACCTTCTTTAGTTGTTTTTTCTACATACTGTATTAGCCCTTCGCGGACGCGCAAACTGCTATTTGTCCGGTGGATTGGAGTGGTAATACCTTCTATATAATCTCCTCCATTGGCGAGATAATCGTAAGTAACCAACTTGTATGATTGCTTAGGGTCGATTTCTTTGCCATTAATACGGATGTCTGAGGCTTTGTCTCCCTTAATTTTTAAGGTGAATCCCGCTATAGGTTGACCTCCGGTTTTGGCTATAAAATCTGCAAGGACTGTAATGTCCTGGGCCGACAGCTCAAGTATAGTGACTGTATTTTCAAAAGGCATAAGCTCAAACATGGAACCTACCGTGATAGGACCTTGTTTTACTTCTGAGCGAATCCCTCCTTTGGTGGCAATAGCCATCTGCGCATCGGGATCTATGTTTTTACCCATGGCAAGTAGTGCATCAGCGAAGAAGTTGCCTGCAAGACTTTCTGCATCGGCCCTACTTTTGTTTAGAAAATGTGTCGAATAACCAATTTGTCTATTCATTTCCTGATCCATCTGTATTTTAAAAGGAGTGTAGTAGTGAATAATAGTACTGTCTTCCGGCAGGGATGAGTTTATGGAATATGTAGTCGGCTCGCTTACTCGGGGGACGTAGGTAGTCCTACAACCGGCTAATGTCCATGCAGTTACTATAACTAAAGATAGTGTTTTGAAAGTGCGCATAGCATTAAATTATAATATGCGAAGCTAAGAAGAATGTGGTTAGGAACAAATTAACTTTATGTAATATTTACTGTGCGATTGACAGTAGAAGGTGTCAAATATCAGCGATAGTGGCAGTTGTATTATCCCGGAAAACAGTGAATATTGTACTTTTTTTGCTCTAGAATATGATTTGGAATAGCTTTTGTACTTATGCATTCATTATTTTTTGAAGGTACTTGTTACCTTTGTGACATTGTGAAATTTGTAAATTATATATGGTTAATCCAGTCATGAAAATGCATCGGTGGTTTGTTTGTCTACTTGTTTTTATCACTACTCTTAGTTTGACAAGTTGTTTTGATGTGGTAGAGGATGTGAATCTGAAATCAAATGGTTCAGGTAGTATAAAAGCAACTGTCAATTTGAGTAAGAGTAAGGTGAAAGTTGCTTCTTTAATGAAATTAGATAAAGTAGACGGGGTGAAAGTACCTTCAAAATCAGAGATACAAGCCGAGGTCAATGATATCGTGAAGCTTTTGAGGCAGACGCCTGGGATTTCTAATGTTCAGCATAGTCTGGATTTCAATAACTTTATAGGTACTTTATCATGTGACTTTACCAATGTAGGGGCATTGAATGCTTTTACGAAGACATTGTCTACACATTTTAAAGCTAAAGTCTCGAGTTATTCAAGTTATTCATATGATGCGAAGACAAAGGTCTTTGCGCGGAGCTATACGTACAGTGATGAAGCCAAGAAAGGGTTAGCAAAATTGAAACCAGAGAATCAGAAATCATTCTCCGATGCCTATTTTACAAGTATATACAGGTTTCAGGATAATGTCCTAAAACAGGATAATAAAGTTGGGAAAATATCGGATAATAAAAAAGCTGTCATGATGCGGGTAGGAGTATTAGAACTAGTGAATGGGAATGTCAGCTTGTCAAACCAAATATCGTTAAAATAAAAAGCTTAAAATTTTATAATTTAAATATGTATCTACACAAATTTGCTGCACTAGCACTTGGCATAATGATGACCTTAGCATCAAATGCTCAAGACCTAATCCGGAAAGTACCTCATGACGCTAAAGTGGTCGTATCTTTCAATAATAAAGCTGTATTTGACCATTTGAATATTGCTGATCTGAACCTTACGTTAACCCGTTTAGGGCTTTTTGATAAAATGAACAGCGATAGTAAACTGAAACCGTCAAAGATAGAGGACTTGGGAATCGATCTTAAAGCTAAAGCTTATGCGTATGTACGTAGTACAGATAGCGTACAGTATATTGGCGCTTTAATCCCGTTGTCCGACAAAAGCCAGTTTGAGTCCATTATCCCAAAACATAAAAAAGTAGAGATTGTCAATTCTCTTCCTACAATCTATTCTGCTGATCGTTCTCTACGTCTTAGCTGGGATCAGAATACAGTGTATGTATTAGGAGGTCTGGCTATGGACTACTATTTCAGAAAAGAGGATGTAATCAATCGATACGGATTGATAGCTAATGCATATGATGCTTATGACGCGGAGTATGCAGAAGCTGTTGTAGATTCAGCTGCAACAACTTGGGATGCATATGACTTTGATGCCGCAGCGGACTCAGCCGCAGCAGATGCTGCACGTGCTACTGCTGCTGTTAGTGAGGAAGAAATGGAATATGAGTTGGCAGCGCCACCGATTCTTGCACCGATAGATACAACAGATGAGGACGAGTATGCTATTGTTGATTCTATTTTAGCGCAGGATGAGTATGCTGATGATTATTATACGCGTTATGATAGTATTACGAGACATAACGATTCAATTAAAAATGATTTGGTGAAACAATGGGTCAATGCCGAGATGGAACTTCTGTTGGCAGGTGGTTACAAGTCATTTGATGCTAAGAGATTACCAAAGCTGAGTGCCAATACGATTGCACATATCCATGCTGCAGATGTGTTTTCTTATTACAAGTATCTTTATCCTGAGGAAGCGCTTAGCGAGTTGTTCGGTGTAAAGCCAAAGTTTGACTATGGTATTGACGGAATCGATGCAAGTATTGTTGTTGATGGAAATAAGTTGAAGTTCGTTGGATCTGCGACATTGGACAAAGAGATGGCTTCTTACTATAAGGAAATTTATAATAAGAAGTTAAATCCAAAGTTCTATCCTTTTTTGGATAAAGATGTATTAGGCTTTTTCTCCTTTAATGTGAATACGGAGGCCTACCTGAAGAACCTTCCGAAAATCATGGAAAGTTATTATGGCTCGTTTATGCCAAGATATTCAAACATGATTAGCTTAGGTGCAATGTTGTTTGACATTGCTTTGGATCAAAAGGCTATTGCAAAGGTTATAAAAGGTGACAACCTGTTCGTTTTAAATGGTGTGACTAAAGTAGATGTAACATACACTGATTATGAGTACGATGACGATTACAACTATACGGAAGTAGAGAAAACTAAAACGGAGACTATTCCTCAGTTCTTATGGATGTTTTCTTCGGATGACACACGTATTTTCGAAAAGATAATCCAGATCGGCGTGCAGGAGAATGAATTAGTTGATCATGATGGTATCTATGAGGTTAAGGAAAATAAGGGATCTGGTATTACTGTTTATTTATTGATCAAGCAGGGGATGGTATTTATTGGTAATGACATGGCTAAAATGGAGATGATAAAGTCAAATCATTACGCTGGAAAAGGACATGCTCCTTATGTAGCAATGGCTAAGAAAAATAATTTGAGCTTATTGTTCAATACAAAACGTATACCTGTTTTATTGGAGGAATTAGATATCCCAGTTGAGCGCTCTATAGAGGAGACTGTTGCCGAATTACAACAATACGGTGATTTCTATATGACTTCTACAGGGGTCAAAGGAAATAAAGTAACAGGAGAAATCGCTGTGGAATTTCCGAATAGAAAAGGTAATGCATTAGCATTCCTATTTGATGTTTTGGATCGTTGGTCATTGAAACTAAAAGAATAATGAAGCTATTGAAAAAAATAGTATTTATAGTAGTGGGGCTTATTGCGGTAATCGCAATAGGCCTCTATCTATTCTTGGCGGTACGGGAGTCTCGTTCGAAGGGAGGCTTGGTCCATCAAGAAAGTGAGTATGTGATTAAAGTTGCTGTAGATAAAATACTGACAGACATTGCTTGGAATGCAATTTCAAATCCTGGGACTTATTTTGGTAAGGATAGTACCGATACGACAAGTGATGGTAAATCGAGTCGTAACCTAGGAATATCAATTCCTGCTAACGTGTATATGTTTGCGTTGAAAGATGAAGAAGAGACGTGGTATACATGGTTTAGTGTTGAGAATCAAGAGCAGTTACAGGGTTTCGTGCGGACTGAGCTCGGTATCGACAGTACTGGAATAGAAAAAGAAAATGATTTTTGGTGGATTAATGGTAAGGATAATAGGGTAGTACTTCTCGGAGATTCCAAAAATGTCTTAGTAGCTCTTAGCTTTGATAAGAAAGATAAGAAAGCGGCAATGTTGAAAATTTGGGAAGGACGAACTACAGCAATGGTGCCGATTAAAACACTAACGGAGTTTAGTTTTGAAAATACTGCCGATATCGAATGGAAGCAAAAGGGAAATGATGCGGACGCAAATTTGTCATTTAAAAAGGGAATGATAACTGCAAATTGGTCTTTGTCTAATGATATTTTACGATTGCCACAACAGGCTAACGTACGGGAGTTGCCTCCGTCTAATGTGTTAAATGTATATTGTCAAGCGGATATCCGACCTGTTTTAGAGAAGTATGAAAACCGTTTACAGCGTTATAATATCCCAGTTGATACCTTAAAGAACTATTATGGTGGGTATATGGATATACAATGGCGGGCCAATGATGTGCTACAAACGGATAGCATCATTGCATACGATTATGATGAGAATTTTAATGCGATAGAGAAAAAAGAAATAAGGGAGGAAGCGGTGCCTAATATTTTATTTACATTCAATGCATCACCCCATTTGGCAGGATACCTTCCTGAGAAGATGTTCTATAAATTCTATAAGCGAATAGAGGGTAAACAGATCGGGCTAAGTACCGACGCAAACGGGAAAAATGAATTTCCTTATGTGTCAACAGATCATGCTTTTCTTTTATCTTACACACGTAATGAGACAGCCCAAAGACATCTGTCCTGGTTATCTCAATTTGACAGAGTTGAAAAAGTGGAAATAAGTGGAAGAGGAGGAGAGGTAGCCAATAGTTTTAAGGGAGAAGTAAAATTGAGGGAATATGGGATACACGCGTTGTACCAACTGTTGAATTGAGGCTGATAAGCTATTTAATAAAAAAGGTAAAGTTTTCACTTTACCTTTTTTTGTGGATTACAATACGTTAAAATGCTTTAAAGCATTCCAAATACCATCGCTATCAACATCGTCTGTGATGTAGTCTGCTATTTCTTTTACTTCGGGATTGGCATTTCCCATGGCTACTCCTATGCCTACATGTTGAAGCATAGTGATATCGTTTCCTCCATCTCCAAAGGCCATGGTCTTGGTTATGTCTATTCCGTAATGTTCACAAAAAATATCTATACCGACTTTTTTACTTTGTCCTTTAGGGTTCACATCTGCAAATAGGGGAGTCCAACGGGAAGCTATGGAGTTGGGCATTACTTCTTGCATAAATTGTTCCTCTTCATCTGGTCCAAGGAAAATATTGGTCTGTAGTATTTCGTCTGTATTTACATTATCCATATCTACCAGTGGAGGTACAGGAAGGTTAAGGTGGGCGTACATGCCTGCAATCTCCGGCGTTACATCGTGTATAGTTACTTCCTTCTCTGACATGAATGAAAAACTTAAAGGTTTTTCATTTGCATGTTTTAGAAGACTTTCGATATCCTTTGAATCAATAGATTTTTTGAAGAGAATATGACCTTCTTTAGACACGCAGTAGCCGCCATTGAAAGTGATATAGCCGTCAAAATCTAAGTACCTGACGTGGTCTATGCTATTGATAGATCGTCCTGTGGATAGTATGATTTTGATTCCTTTGGCTTGAAGCTGTGCGAGCGCCTCTTCTGTGGATGGAGATACTTCGTGTGTTTTGAAACTTAGTAAAGTGCCGTCAATATCAAAGAATACGGCTTCAATTTCTGGGTTCTGCATAGTAAATCTGAGTCTATCCCAAACTTAAATAAAATGCTTCGGATTGACGAATGTCAGGGATGAAATTTCTGTTAAAGATCTAAATATCGTAGTAGTTGGAATATTAGGTAGGAGCAGCAATAATTGATTTTGTATCTTTGTGGCCTAAAATCACTATTTGCAATATGGCACTACCTTCTTTTTTCGAAAAGCTGAATAATAGTATAGAACAGGACCACTTTATCAAGCTGTCACTGGGAGATTATCATGGTCCTGAAAAGGAGCTAAAACAGGTTTATGTTAAGTTGGTGTCGATAAAACGGGAAATCAATCTTTCATTTACCTTTAGGTATAAAACGAGGGATATTACCAAAAATTATGCTATCAAAGAAGGGGTGCAACGTATAGCGGATTTTCTAAATACAGGACAGTTTAAAATCGGTACTTTATTCACTGTAGAAGCTAACTTCATTTGTCAGCAGAACAAAAAAGGTGTATGGGCGGAACGGAAGGAGAAGCCAACGGCTAAGAAACCAGAAGAACGAAGTCACGATGTGCAAAAGCAACGAAAAATTGGAGAGTCTAATAAAAGCTATCTTCATGCCCTACGTTTGACGGATGAAAAGGGAGAAGTGTATAAAGCTGCTCAGGATAAATGGAAACAGATCAATCATTATATTGAGCTTCTAAGCTCTTCTTTAAATACGCTTCAGTCGGATCATGTACTGAAGGTCGTGGATATGGGAGCTGGTAAGGGATACTTGACTTTCGCATTGTACGATTACTTAACGAATGAATTAAAGAAAGAAAGTAAGGTAGAGGGGATCGAGTATAGACAGGATTTGGTTGAGTTGTGTAATGGGATTGCAAAAGATACAGGATTCAATTCGTTGCATTTTTCACAGGGAACTATTGATGCTTATGTGTCGGAAGATGAACTTGATATTTTGATTGCTTTACATGCATGTGATACGGCAACAGATGATGCGATATTTAAGGGGATACAGTACAATGCGAAGCTTATTGTGGTAGCGCCCTGCTGTCATAAGCAGGTGCGTAGGGAACTCGAACGGGTAAAGAAAAAAAATGAGCTGGATTTTATGACTAGGCACGGTGTTTTTTTAGAACGCCATGCTGAGATGTTAACAGATAGTATAAGAGCATTAATCCTTGAGTATTATGGTTATCAAACTAAGGTAATGCAATTTATCTCTGATGCACATACTCCTAAAAATGTAATGATTGTTGCGGAGAAGAAAGAAATATCGTCGCTAAAGAAACAAGAAATCTTAAATAAACTCCATAGCACTAAAGCTTATTTTGGTATTAACAAGCATTATCTGGAGAAGATTTGTGGCCTTTAAGTGTCTTTTCTATTGGTATTCGTACAATTCTAAAGGGAGCCCATCAGGGTCTTGAAAAAAGGTGAATTTTTTACCAGAGTATTCATCTACACGGATTGGCTCTACGGGGATATCATTATTTTGTAGCTTATCTATCCATTGTTCGATGCTGTCTACAGCAAAGGCAAGGTGGCGTAGACCAAGTGCTTCCGGGTAGGATGGGCGGGGTACATAATTCGGAAAGGAGAAAAGCTCAATAACATAATGATTGCCAATAGCGAGATCGAGCTTGAATGAGTCCCGTTCTTTTCGATATACCTCCTTCAGAATCTCCAATCCTAACAATTGCGTGTAAAACTCTTTTGAGCGTGTATAGTCACTTACAATGATAGCAATGTGATGAATACCTTTTAGTGTCATATCAGAATAGTGTAGGTGCGCTATTATTGTTTGCATCCCCTGGCTTTTGTGGGATATTGAGATTGCTGCCTATCGCTTTGTTTAGTTTTTCTATGAAATGTGCTGCTAGTAAGGGAGACTCGACTTCTATATTTTGATGGATGAAAAAGTAAAGTTGTTGCAAGCCAGCCTCTTTCCACTGTACTGTCGTTTTGACCCATTCGTCCAATCTTGTATAGTCCGATGGGTGGTTGGCTCCTACATAACGGATAAAAGCGGTAGGTGTGGTAAAACGCATGTGCATCATGTCACGTCTTCCTGCTGTATCGACTAGGACATTGGTCTTGTTTGTTTCTTCTAATAAGGCATAGAAGCGTTCGGCTACTGACGGAGAGAACCATTCTTCATTACGTACCTCAACAGCTAAGGGGTATCCTTTTGGGAAATTCCTCAAGAAAGATTCTAGTCGGTCAAAGTCCTTTGGTTTGAAATTGTCGATTAGTTGAAGGAAAGCCATGCCTAGCTTTTCCTCAAATAGTACGGTAGAATCTACAAATGCATTTACTTTTTCGTCTGTATTCAATAATCTTCCGAAATGGCTGATGGACTGCGGAATCTTAGGGAAAAACTTAAAATCTTCTGGGGTTTTGTTTTTCCAGGTTTCTACCTGACTTTTTGAAGGCGAGTTATAGAATGTAGCATTTAGTTCAATAGCATTGAACTGTGTCGAATAGTAGGCTAATTCGTCCTTCGTGCCACGGGGATAGAATCCTTTAAGGTCATTTTTATTCCATTTGGCACAACCTACATATACCTCCAAAGGCTGCTCCTGTTTGTTTTTTAGTAATAAGTCGAGGGATTGCTGAGGAGTTTGGGGGATTGTAAAGTCAATCGTCGAAGGATCTGCTACCTGTCCGAATTTCATCTGTAAATGGTCTGTTTTTTAATGGTTTTATGGAATGTCTTGATTATATTATCTGATGGTCTTATTTTAAATATTTTGCAATAGAGTAATAGTTTTTATAATCTGGTGTAAAAATAGGTAGTTTTGTTGGAGAATCCCAATAGGTATTTAGCTTTTGGGTAGAAGCTTGTCTTTAGACTCCATGCATTGTTGTATATACATGGAGTCACTTAACAGTTATAGTTTTTTGAGATTGAGACGTAATGAGTTCAGTATAACTGAAACTGAGCTTAGACTCATGGCTGCGGCTGCAATCATTGGGGACATCAATATGCCGAACGTAGGGTACAATAATCCTGCGGCTATCGGTATTCCGATTACATTATATAAAAATGCAAACAGCAGATTCTCTTTGATGTTGCGCATCATCATACGGCTCAGGTCTATTGCTTTGGAGACGCCTGTCAGTTCTCCTTTTAAGAGTGTGATATCCGAACTCTGTATGGCAACATCGGTACCGGATCCCATGGCAATACCTACATCAGCTTGCGTCAGGGCTGGAGCGTCATTAATTCCGTCGCCCGTCATTGCTACGATTTTACCTTCACTTTGCAATTTGCTGATTTCTTCCAGCTTGTCATGGGGAAGTAGTTTGGCTTTGAATGAGTTTATTCCCGTGTCATTGGCTACCGCCTGCGCTGTAAGTTCATTGTCTCCGGTGAGCATCACAACCTGGATGCCCAGACTCTGTACATGAGAGATGATTTCTTTTGCATTGACCTTTATCTTATCTTTTACTGCAATAAAACCGGCATACTGTTGATCTAAGGCTAGATAGGATACACTGGAGCCATTGGATTGTAATTGATGTACTTTGTCTCTTATGGAGGTTGGAATACTAATATGGTTGTCCTGGAGTAAGGCTTCATTACCCAAGTATGCCTGACGGTCTCCGATACGGGCAGCAACTCCTTTTCCGGTGATGTTCAGGAAATCTTCAATGGTTGACAGGGAGATGGATTTCTCGGCCGCTTTATTGACCATGGCTTCTGCCAGTGGGTGAGAGCTTTGTTTGTTGATCGATGCTGCTATTTGGAGGATATCATCATTATCAATATTGTCCGCACCTTCAAAAGTGGTTACTTCAGGTTTACCTTCTGTGATAGTCCCTGTCTTGTCGAGAATAAGGTAGTCTATCTTACGAAGTTGTTCTAGAGCTTCGGCTTTTTTTACCAGTATGCCATTTTTTGCACCTTTACCTATACTCACCATGACGGACATGGGCGTAGCTAAACCTAATGCACAAGGACAGGCTACGATAAGGATTGCTAGGGCATTGGTGATGGCATATGAAAGACTATCTTCTACTCCGCTTACTATCCAAACAATGAAGGTGGCTATTGCTATGAGTATAATAATGGGAACAAATACTCTTGATATTCGGTCAGTAAGCTTTTGTATGGGGGCCTGACTTCTGCTGGCATCGTTGACCAATTGTATAATCTGGGATAATAGGGTTTCTGATCCGATATGGGTTGCTTGCATGACGAAGCTATGATTGCCGTTGATAGTCCCTCCAATAACATTGTCGCCCTTTCTTTTTTCTACAGGGATAGATTCACCCGTAATCATAGATTCATCTACAGAAGAGCTTCCTTCTGTAATAATACCGTCTATAGGTACTTTGTCGCCTGGACGCACGCGCAACATATAGCCTTTGTGTATGTCTGTTACGGCTATTCGTTGTTCATTACCTTCATGTAGCCATATCGCTTCGGCGGGAGTAAGTTTGACCAGCGCCTTGATGGCTGAGTTGGTTTTGGAATGTGCTTTCGCTTCCATGAGTTGCCCTAATATTACGAGCGTAATAATCACGACTACCGATTCAAAGTACAGGTGGGGATGGGCATTGTGTTCTAGCATCTCTGTAGGGAGAACCTGAGGAAATAGGAGTGCTACTATACTAAAAATGAAAGCTGCTGCAGTACCTAGGGCAATAAGACTGAACATATTGAGGTTCCATGTTCTGAAAGATGTCCAGCCACGTTGAAAGAAGGTCCAGCCTGTGTAAAAGATAACCGGCAAGGTGAGAATAAGCTGTACCCAACCATTGATATGAGCTGGAATGAGCTGACTTATCGGTTTTCCTGGAAGCATATCCCCCATAGACAGGATGAATACGGGTAGGGTAAAGATTACGCTGATTATCAGCTTTTTTTTCCAGTCTTGATAGACGTCATCTTCATCTTCTGTCTGCTGGTTAGGTACGAGATCCATACCACAGATAGGACAGACACCTGGTTTGTCCTGTTGAATCTCGGGGTGCATCGGGCAACTGAATGTGACTTTCAGATTTGTCTCTGGTATTTTTTCTAAATTCATCCCGCATACTGGGCATGTGCCAGCTTTATCATATACCTTGTCACCTTCACAATGCATGGGACAGTAATATTTTCCTGCATTAGATGTATTGCTTTCTGGAGATTTTGGGGGATGTTGATGTTGATGTGCGGGCGTTTGGCGGACCTGTTCTATTGGTTGTAAGAACATGTTACACACCGGACAACGCCCTTTTTGGCTATATATCTTATCGTGCCCTTCGCAAAACATTGGACAGATGTATTGCCCGCTAGGGGAATCGTCGACTTGTTTTGGAGGATTCGGATGATGGCTGTGTGCTTGTTCGTGTAGTTGATAGTTGCTGCTTATTTCGCTGATTTTCTCCTGAAGCTTGGCGAGCTCAAGGTGGTCTTCGCTCTCTATTTCTGCTTTTTCTTCTTCTAACGAGATACGGACATTTATGCCAGGTATTTCATTAAGCTTGTTTTCTATTTGTGTACGACAACCATCACAGGTCATGCCACTGATATAATAGGTGTGTTTATGCATAATAGATCGTGGTATAAAATGTTATTATAATAATGATAACACTAATTTCGGGTTAATGTTGGCCAGGATGTTATATAATTTTTAAGAAATGATATAGATTTCCAGTCATTTGTTTTTTTCTGATTGTATGTTGGCGAATACAAACCATTTTCCTTAAGTTTGATAGGAGAGGGGAAGTAGCATACTATGTATAAAGATCGGTTTATTAGTTTTTTGACGTTTGAGAAACGTTACTCGCCACATACCATAAAAGCGTATGAAATGGAGGTGAAAGGTTTTTTAGATTTTTTGGAAGCTGAAAATGTGCCTTTTGAGGAAGTTGATCATAAGCTGATGCGGTATTACTTTTCTATACTGCGGGAGAAAGGGAAAGAGGCAAGTTCTGTGAATCGAGCAATTTCTACCTTACGTTCTTTCTATAAGTTTTTGCAACGCGAGCAATTGGTGGTCAAAAATCCTGTTCGTTTGATTCAAGCGTTGAAAACACCTAAGAAATTGCCGGTTGTGGTGGAGAAGGATAAGATGAATCAATTGCTGGATCATATGGATGCAGTAGCAGATGATTTTGAGTCATTGCGTGATTTTATTATTATGGAACTGCTTTTTGGAACGGGTATACGGCTTTCCGAACTTTTGGAAATAAAAGAGAGTGATATTGATTTTTACAATAAAAAAATCCTTATATTAGGGAAAAGGAATAAGGAACGTTTTGTTCCATTACATTTAACCTTAATCGAAGAACTAAAAGAGTATATAGGAAAGAAAAAACTTCAAAATTTAGAAAACATTTCCGAATATTTAGTCGTTACTAAAGAAGGAAAGAGAGCGTATCGGTTGTTGATTTATAGAGTAGTGAAAAAGTATCTAAGTATGATTACTTCACAGAAAAAAAGAAGCCCACATGTACTTCGACATAGCTTTGCTACATCTTTATTAGACAATGGTGCGGATCTCAATGCAATCAAAGAGTTACTAGGTCATGCTGGATTGGCGGCCACTCAGGTGTATACGCACAATTCGGCAGAGCGGTTAAAATCAATTTACAAACAAGCACATCCAAAGGCTTAAAAAAGGAGGAAAAATGAACATTAACGTACAATCAATCAAATTCGATGCAGATCAAAAATTGGTAGACTTTATCAAAAGGAAAACTGGCAAATTGGAGCAGTATTTGGACAATATCATTGAAGGCGTATGTTATCTTCGTTTGGAAAATGTGGAAGGCGAAGAGAATAAGGTGGTAGAATTGAAGTTTAATATTCCAGGTAGTCAGCTTTTTGCAAAAGCGCAAGCGAAAAGTTTTGAGGAGGCGACAGATATTGCGGTAGAGTCGTTGAGACGTCAGATTAATAAACATAAAACGAAAACTAGGACAAATGCTAGTAATCATAAAGAGATAATCTCTGCAGAAGAGGAAGAGTATTAATTGTTGGAGAATCTCTGAACACGTTTAAAGAAGGCGGCTTATTATTAAGCCGCTTTTTTTTATGTTTTTCTATCTCTTATTTTATTTGGATTAATTCTTGATTAAGTTTATATTTGCTCATCATTTAACAATAGCAGTCTAAACAAAATAAGGTAGGAAGAAATGATTTGTCCATTAGCGAATGTAGAAGAGGTGTTTACAACATCACAGGGGGCGGTTTATCAGTGCAGTCGAAAAAACTGTTACTGGTTAGAGTTTCAAGGTAATACTACGGCGTTTAAGGTAAGTGATTTTTTTGTGTTCAAACGGAGTGTCGATCAGATTGATGTTGAGGCTATGCTGAATAACTCTTCCCGCTCTTTTGATTTTGAATTAATTATGCCATTCCGTACGGAACGCTGCTTTCTATTATCCGTAGAAGATGTGCTTGAGTTACGGGATCTATTGGCTGGCGCTAAATTTATGCTTGAATTAAATGGACAGATTCGCTCCATCCTAAGACGCGACGCTGTATTGGCAATCTAATTGTAATTATTTTAAATCATATTGAGTCTAAACAACTTAGCTTTTTTAGGTTGTAATTTAGACTGAATTTGTATTGCATATTTTTTATCTATATCGCTCATTTAGCCTTTATCTTTGTATTAACAAACAAAGGATGATTGTCGTTTGTTATGTTTAAATAAAGTGTAAAAAATAAAAAATAACGATATGAAAGATTTATTGAAATTAAGATCATCTCTAGCTGAAGAGATTGAGAATATATTAAACGCGCAAGTAAAAATCGAAGCTCATTCATCCGCATTGTATCTAGCTATGTCAGCTTGGTGTGATGACCAAGGGTTAGACAATTCTTCTAAGTTCTTTGCAAAGCAATCGGATGAAGAACGTGAGCATATGCTGAAGCTTTTTAACTATATCAACGATCGTGGAGGAAGAGCTATCTCTCCGGAGATTACGAATATCCCTGTTGATTTTGAATCGTTCCGTGGAGTGTTTGAGCAAACCTTGGAGCAGGAAATGTTCGTTACAGAGCAGTTTAATAATATGGCTGACAAATGTATGAAAGCGAAAGATTATGTTACTTTCAATTTCTTACAGTGGTTCTTAGCTGAGCAAGTGGAAGAGGAGTATGTAGCTAGACGTATCCTTGAGTTGTTCGATGTTATAGGTGAAGAAGGTACTGGCCGTTGGGAAATTGATAAGCACTTGGTAAAAGTTGCTTATGATGGCGAGTAATCTCGGACATCGTATATAGAATGAATTTGAAAGGCTATCAATAATGATAGCCTTTCTTTGTATACGATAATCTAATTTTTATCGTTTTATAGTATAATCTTTAATGGTTTTTTTTTGAATAGCAATATTTTAGTATATTGAACTAATTAGATTTTGCAGGCCGATTCGTGGAATTCTCATGGTATAAAATAGGGGTTGTCGTTGTTGTATTTGCTTGTCAAGTGCTGCTGAACTCTGCCTTTGCTCAAGAGATTGTATACGGTAAGGTCCTGGATACGGCTGGCAATCCATTAAAGTCGGTCAGTGTACGTCTAACCAGTGAGTCGGATACCTTAAGTCAAATGACAGATTTTCTAGGTAATTTTCGTTTTTCAGCTTTTAAGGGAAAAAATCTATCGCTTCTTTATACGATGTTGGGATATAAAAGTGAGAGTAGATCTATGCTAGTACTAGGCGTGGGGGGCGAACTCGAAATTCCAGCTGTTCGGCTTGAACCTTATGCGGTTGAAATCGCTGACGTTAATATTTTAAAGGTTCTACCCATTGTGGTGAATGGTGATACGGTACAGTTCAACTTTAATGCTTTTGATTTTCGAAAAAACTCGTTATTAGAAGATGCTTTAAAAAGCCTGCCTGGCTTTCAGGTCGGACGTGATGGGTCTGTGACTTATAATGGAAGATCTATAAAAAGAGTGAAAGTTGATAACAAAGATTTTTTTGGAGGAGATCTGCTGACTGCAACACGAAATCTGCCTGTGGATTTTATTAAAAATGTTCAGGTGATTGATTTTTACGGTGATAAGGAAGAGGCCTTAGGAGTAAAACAAAGCGACCCAGAAAAGATAATTAATATCAGCCTAAAAGACGATCATAAGAAAATTTATTTTGGTCAGGTGACCGGTGGAGGTGGTACTAACTCCCGGTACTTAGGAAGTTTTGGGGCAAATAAATTTGATGATGGTAGAGAAATTTCAATTTTAGGATCTTTTAATAACACAAATACCAATCTGTTTAGTTTCGGTAGTCCAGAAGGTGGAGACCGCAATCGCAGTTCGATGGATATTGGAGATTACGCTGACCCTATAGATGGACTCAATGAAGTGAGTTCTGCCGGGATCAATGTTTCAGATAAGTGGGGGGAACGTACATCATTTAATGCCGCTTATAGTTTCGTTCGGCAGAAGAATGAAACTGATGGGTTTTCAAAATTGACTTCTACCTATGTCGGCAATAAAATTGAACGTGAGGAGGTATATAAGATGAATAATATAGACCAAAATCATAAGCTGAAGTTTGGTTTTGATAGCAAGTTCAACAACGCAGATGTATTACAGATAAAAGGAGACTTGATTTTTAATAGGCTTAACAGTTTCAATAAGAAAAGCACAAGGTTAACGAATTATGAGAAGAAAAACGAAGGGGTGTATCGGGATTCATCTAATCAGATTAGTCCTAATGGCAATTTAGAGGCTATCTATTCCAAATCGTTTAATAAAGTGGGACGTAAATTGGTGGCAAATTTTATACTAAACTCTAATAATGTAGAGAAGCGGGAAAGCGTTTTTGAACAGTATGCAGAGAGTGGTATGGCTACTAAAGACGGTGAATTCCGTCAAGATCAGTATATTAAACAGAATAATTATACCAACTCGACCCGGGCTTCGGTTTCTTATGTGGAACCCTTTTTTGAACATAGTTTATTTGAGTTCAGTTATGAGTTTGATGTAACGCGTATAGAAGCAATACGTCTTGTAGAGAATCGTTTGGCTCCAGTACCTTATTATATCGATTCATTGACGGTAGATTATGATTATTTTTTTAAGAATAATAAAACTGGTGTGACCTATCAGTATGAACCTAATAAGAAGTTTAAAATGCATGCAGGGTTTGCCGTACAACCCCTGTATATGGAAGGACGGGTGACCAAGGATAACGTGGTGTATAAATATGAAAATATAAATCTAATGCCAACAGCTAAGGTAACCTATCGGTTTTCTAAAGAAATGGATTGGCAGATGGATTATAAAGGCAAGAATAATCAGCCATCGTTTAATCAGATTGCTCCTGTGGTGGATAACACAAATTCAAGGAATATTATAACCGGTAATCCAGAGCTAAAAGCCGAAAATGCACATCGGATAGGAACCACTTTACGAAAGAGTTTCAGTTCCAGGATGCAGTATTTTGAGACTAATTTTGCATATAATTTTATCCTTAATAAAATCGTAATAGATAAGCACTCTAAAGAGGGGTCTACTGTACAGGAAATGACCTTTAGAAATACTTCAGGATACTATGATTATAGATGGTATTACATGTTTAATACTCCTTTTATTAATGATGATTTTCAATTAGATCTAACGGGCAATACGGACTATTATAATAATCTATCATTTATTGACGAAAAGAAGCGTACGACTAAGCAGTTGGTGATGACACAGTCTATGCAGTTAAAGTACCAGTGGAATGATTATGTGGAGTCTGTGCTGAATGCAAACTATATGTGGAACAACACTCGTTATGACATTCCCTTTAGAACAAAAATTAACGTGGAGACTATGTTTTGGGGCTTGGGAGCTAGGGGATATTTGAATGATAACCTGTCTGTAGGCTTAGAAATGTCGCAGCGTTATAATAACGGTTATGCGAATACTTTTATGAATGAAAACCAGACGATAATGAATGGTTTTATAGAGTTAACTTTTCTTCGGAACAAGTCTGCTTTATTGCGTTTGCAGGGCTATGATTTATTCGACCAGAATAAGACGATGGGTATAGTTTCTGAATATATTGGTAATGATGTGTATGAGGCCAAAAACAGTCGTTTAGGTCGTTATTTTATGCTTTCATTAAATGTTCGTTTACAAAAATTTCCAAAAAAGCAATGATGCAAGCAGTTGTGATAACCGAACCTGGAGGACCTGAGGTCTTACAGGTGCAAGAACGGACAATTCCCTTTCTGGGAAAGGATGAGGTCTTGATTACGGTGCATGCCGCCGGAGTAAACAGGCCAGATGTATTTCAACGTCGGGGAAACTATCCTGCACCAGTCGGTACGGTGGCAGATATTCCGGGACTAGAAGTTGCGGGAGTAGTTGTGGCTGTAGGCGAAGATTGTCGTAGTTTCGAGGCCGGAGACCGAGTGATGGCGCTTGTCGCTGGGGGTGGGTATGCGCAATATGTTGCGGTAGATTGTGGGAGCTGTATCCGTATTCCTGATAATTTGTCGTTTACGGAGGCAGCAGGTATGCCAGAGACTTTATTTACCGTATGGCATAATGTTTTTGAACGGGGAAGATTGACTCGTGGAGAACGTTTTTTGGTACATGGTGGCGCTGGTGGTATTGGAAGTACAGCTATACAATTGGCTCATCTATTTGCAGCAGAGGTTTTTACTACGGTTGGGGGGACAGATAAAGTAACGTTTGTACGTAGCTTGGGGGCATCACATATTGTTAATTATAAAGAATCTGACTTCGAAGAAAGCTGGAACTCGGGTTCGATGGATGTTATCCTGGATAGTATCGGTGGTACTTATTTTGAAAAAAATATTAATCTATTGGCAGAGGAAGGGCGGCTTGTTGTGATTAATGCTATGCAGGGTGCTAAAGTTGAGTTAAATTTGATTAAGATGATGCAAAAGCGTATTCATCTAACTGGTAGTACGCTACGTAATCGATCACTTGAGTTTAAGAAACAGCTAGCGGATGCTATATCGCAGAATGTGCTTCCTTTGATCGAGACAGGAGCTTACAAGACTCCTATTGCTGAGGTTTTTTCTTACAAAGATGCTCGTTACGCACATGAGTTGATGGAGAGCCGTGCCTTCAGTGGAAAGATTATTTTAGCTTTTTGATACTGCTAAAATAATTTAGCAGTTTGCTTTGTTGGAATATTTTTAGATATTTATATTTTCAAAATATAACCAGCATGAAACTGAATTTTGTATTATCGATATTTCTTTCGCTATTTATCCAACGTAGTTTTAGCCAAAAAATTGGTAAAACGGAAGCTCCCCTTGACTATGTAAGTACTTTGGTCGGTACGCAATCAACCTATTTTCTTTCTAGTGGTAATACCTATCCTGCTATTGCGATGCCTTGGGGAATGAACTTTTGGAGTCCTCAGACAGGTAAAATGGGAGATGGATGGATGTATACGTATACCGCTGAAAAAATCAGGGGATTCAAGCAGACGCATCAGCCTTCACCTTGGATGAACGATTACGGACAATTTAGCGTTATGGCTATGGTAGGAAAGCCTACTTTTGATGAAAATAAAAGGGCAAGTTATTTTTCCCATAAGGCGGAGGTCGCAAAACCTCATTATTACTCGGTGTATTTAGCTGATTATGATACAAAGGTAGAGATTACTCCTACAGCTCGCGCCGCTTATTTCCGATTTACCTTTCCTCAGACGGACTCTGCATTTATATTGATCGATGCTTTTGACAAAGGGTCTTTTGTGGAGGTGATCCCGGAGCAGCGGAAGATTATTGGCTATTCCACTAAAAACAATGGTGGTGTACCGGATAATTTCAAAAATTACTTTGTCTTAGAATTCGACCGTTCATTTACGAATATCTCCACATTTGCAGATTCTGTCTTACAAAATGGGCGGTTTAAAGTTAAAGCGGAGCATGTTGGTGCTATTGTCGGTTTGCAGGCTAAAAGTAGAGGAGATCAGGTTTTAGTCAAAGTAGCTTCATCTTTTATTTCGCATGATCAGGCTAATCTGAATCTGAAAGAATTGGATGGACTTAGTTTTGATCAAGCTGTTGAAAAAGGAGCTTCGGTGTGGAATAAAGAATTAGGAAAGTTGGAGATAGAGGGTGGGACAATCGATCAGATACGGACTTTCTATTCTTGTCTATATCGTTCTTTGCTTTTTCCAAGAATGTTCTATGAGTACGATGCAACAGGTAAAGTGATGCATTATTCTCCGTATAATGGAGAGGTATTGCCAGGTTATCTGTTTACAGATACAGGTTTTTGGGATACATTCAGAGCCTTATTTCCTTTTCTTAACCTGATGTATCCTGAGATGAGTCTAAAGATGCAGGAAGGGCTCGCAAATGCGTACCGTGAAGGAGGTTGGTTGCCAGAATGGGCTAGTCCAGGTTATCGTGATATTATGGTCGGTAATAATTCCGCTTCAGTGGTGGCCGATGCGTGGATAAAAGGAGTGCGTTCTAAAGATATAGAGGTGCTATTTGAAGCGGTAAAGAAAGGTTCGATGAATCCTGGGCCTATCACTGCCGTGGGACGTGCAGGTGCCAGCTATTACAATACCTTGGGCTATGTTCCTTATGATGTAAAGATTCACGAAAATGTAGCGCGCAGTTTGGAGTATGCTTACGATGATTTTTCGATTTACCAGTTGGCAAAATCGCTAAATAAGGGAAAAGAAGAGGTTGATTTTTATAAGAAGCGGTCTTTTAACTACAAACATCTTTTCGATCCCGAATCGGGGTTGATGCGCGGAAAGAATCAAGATGGTAATTTTCAACGTCCTTTCAATCCTTTCAAATGGGGAGATGCCTTTACCGAAGGTAATAGTTGGCATTACAGTTGGTCGGTTTTCCAGGATTTTGAAGGGTTAGCTCGGTTATCAGGCGGACATAAGGCATTGGAAGCAAAATTGGACTCTGTTTTTATATTGCCCCCTATTTTTGATGATTCCTATTATGGTTTTCCAATTCATGAAATCAGGGAGATGCAGATTGCTAATATGGGACAATATGCACACGGTAACCAGCCGATACAGCATATGCCTTATGTGTATAATTATGTTGGAACACCTTGGAAAGCACAGTATTGGGTGAGGGAGACGATGAATAGGATGTATACGCCTAATCCAGATGGATACTGTGGGGATGAAGATAACGGACAGACTTCGGCTTGGTATGTGTTTTCGGCATTGGGATTCTATCCGGTAACTCCAGCTACTGATGAATATATAGTCGGTACGCCACTTTTTGATAAGGTAACATTGCATTTTGATAATGGGAAGAAACTGGTTATCCAAGCAGAGAACAATAGTCTTATGAATCGGTATATTAAATCGATGACGGTCAATGGTAAAGCTTCTACCAAAAACTATCTTAATCATAGCGAGTTGATCAAAGGAGGGAAAATTAACTTTTCAATGGATAGTGTGCCGAATAAGAAGCGGGGAACCACTGTTGAAGACTTACCTTTCTCTTTAAGCAGATAAAAAGCAAACTAACGCTCGGTTTTTGATAGAAAAGCCGAGCGTTTTTTCTTGACATTTAAGCGCTCTTCCGATAACATCGGGGGCGGTTCATGTCTGTTGATGGGCTGAAGGGACCATGACAGTTTTGTTATTGCTTTCGATATTGGGTAGGAGTTTTGTTGAGTTGATCTTTGAAAATTTTATGAAAGCTTACAAAGTTATTAAAGCCGCTATCAAAGCAGATTTCCTTTAGACTAAGATCTGTGTATTTGAGTAAACGGCATGCATGTGCTACTCGAATTTCGCTTACAAATTGTATCGGGGTTTTTCCTGTTTTATTCTTGAAGTACCGACAGAATGAGTTCTTGGTCATCTTGGCTTGTTCGGCTAGTTTGTCAAGCTCCATTTTCGTCTTATAATGTTCACGGATATAATTCATGACATCATTCATCCGACGTTCGTCGTTAGAGTGATTAAGGATAGCGTAGTTGTCACTGACCAGTCTTTTGTGGGGGAATGCGGCATATTGTGCAAGGGTCTGGAGTAAGTAGGTAAATCTCGTAACCCCTTCCGTGTTTAATATCGCCCGAAGTTGTTGTCTTAAGACAGCTAGCAGATTATCTTTTACTAAAAGGCCCTTTTCCGCACTTTGTACCAATTCCTTCAATAGACTCATCTCTGGGATATTAAAAAAGTCAGTCCCAGCGAAATCTTTTTTAAAGTGTATGACTATACAATCAATAGGATCTAACTGTTCATCGCCTCGCAGATCTTCAAAAAGCCAGTAATGAGGGAGGTTAGGACCGATGAGGACTACATCGCCTGCAGAAAAACTTTGGATGCAATCGCCAATGAAGAGGGTTCCATGCCCTTTATATATACATATAAACTCTATTTCCTCGTGGTAATGCCAGGTATTATGGTATTTGGGATAGCTGTCCTGTCGGATATGGAAGCTACTGTAATATGTTCGGTCTAATGAAAGCTGTTTCAGTTTCATGATTCAATAGTAAGGTTTATATTCAAATATAATCTAGTTTTTTATATATGTTGGTAAAATGATTTATTAATGTGGTAAATTGCTTTATGTTTTATTCTAATTATCTCCCGTAATTAGTGATTACCAAATATAATCCAGTATGACACAAGTAAAAAAATATACGTTTGCTATTATTCTGATCACTTCTTTGTTTTTCTTTTGGGGATTCATCCATAACTTGGACCCTATTCTGATTAAGCATCTTCGAAGCGCGTTTAGTTTGAGTCACTTTCAGGCATCTCTGGTAGATTCTGCAGTGTTTATTGCTTATTTCTTTTTGGCGATTCCTGCCGGGATTATTATGAAACGCTATGGCTATAAAACCGGTATTTTAGTTGGATTGAGCTTGTTCGCTTTGGGCTGTTTTTTGTTTATTCCTGCTGCCAATACCATCAGCTATCCTTTTTTCTTAGGGGCCTTGTTTGTACTATCCTGCGGGTTGACCATTTTGGAGACTGCTGCGAATCCCTATATTACAGTATTGGGTGATCCAGAGAAGGCAACGCAACGCTTGAACTTTGCCCAGTCTTTTAATGGGTTAGCGGCTTCCATTGCTCCAATAGTGGGGGGCATATTTATTTTGGCTGAGGAGCCTAAAAGCGGAGATGAGTTGGCCCGTATGAGTGAACAGGCTAGGTTGGCTTATATACAGGCTGAGACTTCTTTGGTAAAGGGGCCTTATTTAGTTTTGGGATTACTCATTCTAGTGGTTGCTGTTTTATTCTTTTTTACAAAATTGCCAGAGATAAAAGAAGAGGAAGGTGCTTCATCTAAAGGTTTTTTTGGGGCGCTGTTGCACAAGAACGTACGGTGGGGAGTTTGTGCTCAATTTTTTTATATCGGGGCTCAGATTTATGTTTTTAGTTTTTTATTAGTATTTGCTGAGGATGCTTTAGGGATGAGTGGGCAGGAAGGAAAATATTATGCTGGGTTGGCGGGCTTTTTATTTATGGTGGGACGTTTTGTCGGTACTTTTTTTATGCGTTATATGAAGCCCTATAAATTGCTGATACTATACAGTATTATGTCTTGTTTGTTATCTCTTGTAGTCATTTACGGAACTGGTCTCATGACACTATATGCGCTTGTAGGAATTACGTTTTTTATGTCCATTATGTTTCCAACGATTTTTGCGATGGGGATAGCAGGGATAGGTGCAGATACTAAATCGGCCTCTAGTCTTATCATAATGTCTATTGTTGGTGGAGCTGTAATACCTCCTATTGCTAGTAAAGTAACTGATATAACGGGAAATATTCATCTTTCTTACTACGTTGTATTTATCTGTTTTGTTGTTGTGCTACTCTTTGGGTGGAACAATAGAGAGAAAGTAGTAGTAAGAGGAGATAAAGGAGAAAAATAAGGATAAAAGGAAGTATTATGAGAAGATATGCGTTGGCATTGGATTTACAGGATAATCCAGATTTGATAAAAGAATACGATGAATATCATCGTGCAGTGTGGCCTGATGTGATTCATTCTATACAGGATTCTGGTATACTTTCGATGGCTATCTACCGCTTTAGTAATCGGCTTTTTATGATTATGGACGTAGAAGAGGGCTTTAGTTTTGAGAAGAAAGGGGAGATGGATGCAAATAATGAGAAAGTGCAGGAGTGGGAGACATTGATGTGGAAATATCAACGTGCTATGCCAGGAAGCCGTCCTGGCGAGAAGTGGGTAATTATGGATAAAATATTTGAGTTGTAACAAATGGATAAGGTAAAAAAGGTTTTCTTACAGATACATCCGAAAGACAATGTGTTGGTGGCTTTAGTCGATCTTGAAAAAGGGTTTACTATTGATTGGAATGGTTATTCTTTCGTGTTAAAGGATAATGTATCGGCTAAACATAAGTTTACTGTAAGCAATTTGGATAAGAATGCAGAGGTATACATGTATGGTGTACTGGTTGGAAAGGTGAATCAGGCATTAGAAATTGGAACATTGCTTACGGTGGATAATCTCCGGCATGCGGCAGGGGATTTTGAGTTGGGCAATAGAAAATTGGAATGGCATAAACCGGATGTATCAGGTTTCGTTAACCGTCGTTTCAAAGGTTATCATCGTAGCAACGGAAGCGTAGGTACTGCCAACCATTGGCTGGTGATTCCACTCGTGTTCTGTGAGAATAGGAATGTGCTAACGCTTAAAGAAGCGCTTGAAGAAAAATTAGGTTATAAGTTAGATAGTAAAGATTATTCTTTTGAGGTTGAGGAGCTGATAGCGCGATATAAATCGGGAGCTTCGGTTGATGAACTTTTGAGTGTTGATTTTTCAGCAAGCCCGTTGAACGCATCGCAAAAGAGACTCTTTCCGAATGTTGATGGCGTTAAGTTCTTGAATCATGATATGGGCTGTGGTGGCACAAGGATGGACTCGGATGCCCTGTGTGGCCTGTTGGCGGGATATATCACCCATCCTAATGTAGCGGGAGCTACGGTATTAAGCCTGGGTTGTCAACATGCGCAGGCATCGATATTACGGAATGAGATTGCTAAGCGCGATCCTAACTTTGATAAACCACTGTTTGTTTTCGAACAACAACTGGAAGGCACAGAGCAAGGATTGATGGAAAAGGCCATCAAATCGACATTTGCTGGATTGGTTCAGGCGAATCAGCAATCTCGGGAGGAAGCAGGTTTAGATAAATTGTGTATTGGTCTAGAATGTGGCGGTTCGGATGGTTTCTCTGGTATTTCTGCAAATCCGGCTTTGGGCTATTTGTCAGATATGTTGGTTACGTTGGGAGGTTCTGTGATTCTTTCGGAGTTCCCTGAACTCTGTGGTGTAGAGCAGGAGCTGAGTGACCGTTGTGTGGATGAGGAAACTGCCGAAAAATTTATGTTTCTGATGAAGAGTTATAATGCCAAGGCCGAGGCAGATGGATCAGGTTTTTATATGAACCCTTCACCTGGCAATATCCGTGACGGGCTGATTACTGATGCTATTAAGTCTGCTGGGGCAGCTAAGAAAGGGGGGACATCTCCTGTGGTTGCAGTAATCGATTACCCAGGAGTTGTCAATGAGCCCGGATTAAATCTGCTATGTACACCAGGCAATGATGTGGAGAGTACGACGGCTGAAGTTGCTGCAGGGGCAAATGTTGTTCTTTTCACTACGGGGTTAGGTACACCTACAGGGAATCCTATTGCTCCTGTTGTCAAGTTGTCCACGAATACGAAGACCTTTCAAAAGATGCCAGATATCATCGATATTAACTGCGGAACTGTTATCGATGGAGAGGAGAGTATTGCTGAGGTAGCCCAGAGAATATTGGAGTATGTCATCGCGATAGCTAGTGGCGAGCAAATGCCGAAGGCGGTTCAGCTGGGGCAAGATGATTTTATTCCTTGGCGAAGGGGAGTTTCACTTTAATATAATTAACCACGATAGGATATGAGAAAGATAGTACTGACATGTTTGTTGTTGTTTCACCTGCTGTCTGCGATAGGGCAGACGGGATATAAACCTGGTCCGGAAAACCTAAATGCTCGCAAATGGTTTGAAGAAGCTCGATTTGGCGTATTTATTCATTGGGGCGTGTATAGCATATTGGGAGACGGAGAATGGGTTATGAATAATCAGAATTTTGGGCTGCGGGAATATGAACTATTACCTCGTTTCTTTAATCCTATTGATTTTAACGCAAAGCAGTGGGCTAAGTTATTTAAGCAGAGTGGGGCTCGGTATATCACTTTTACGAGTAGACATCACGATGGATTTTCAATGTGGCATACGAAACAATCTGCATACAATGTAGTTGAGTCTACTCCTTTTAAGCGTGATATTGTCCGAGAATTAGTGGATGCCTGTCGAGAAGAAGGTATTAAGATCATGTTTTATTACTCTTTATTGGACTGGCACCGGAATGATTATCTACCTGCTGGAAGTACAGGACGGGGGATTGTTGGACGGGATTCGACGCAGTCCGATTGGGGGAAATATATTGCTTTTATGAAAGGTCAATTGACTGAGTTGTTGACGCAGTATGGTACCATTGACGGTATTTGGTTTGATGGACATTGGGACAAACCTAATGCGGATTGGCATTATGGAGAGATTTATAGCCTTATCCATCGTCTACAACCGCAGTGTCTCATAGGGAACAATCATCATATTGCACCTATAGCGGGGGAGGATTTTCAGATGTTCGAGCGGGATCTTCCAGGACATAACACCACAGGATTCGGTACTAAGGCGGAGGATATCGGGGCATTGCCCAAGGAGGTATGCGGTACTATCGCCGGATCTTGGGGTTTTGATATCAAGGATCGTAAGCGTAAGTCGTTTCAGGAAGTAATCAGCTATTTGATAAAAGCGGGCGGATACGGTTCCAATCTGTTGCTGAATGTGGGGCCTATGCCTAACGGTGAAATCCAAGATTACCAGCAGGAACGATTACTGGAAATGGGAAGTTGGTTGGATACCTATGGGGAGAGTATCTATGGTACCCAGGGAGGTTTTATAAAACCTACGGATGATTATGCTTTTACCCGAAAGGGGAATATTGTCTACCTGCATGTATTGAATACGAAGTTGTCGAAATTGGAGGTTCCTAATTTTGATATCGGTATACAATCCATGACTTCATTTGACAAGAATCAAAAAGTGAAGTATACGTTAAGTAATTCAACCTTACAGGTTAGTCTTCCACTTGTTGTAGAAGATAAACCTTATGTATTAATAATAAAAACAAAATAGTATGTCAAAATTAGTTGGTAAAGTCGCTGTTGTAACCGGTGGAGGTAGTGGAATAGGTCGAGCTATAGTGGCATTATTTGCGGAGCAGGGAGCTACTGTGCATATTTTTGATCTTAACGAGAAAGACGGGATGGCTACTGTAGAAGCGGTTGTTGATGCTGGAGGAAAGGCTATATTGCATTTGTGTAATGTTACGGATCAAGAACAGGTAGGAGCGATTATTGGGCAGATTGGGAGAGTAGATATCTTGGTCAATAACGCTGGTATTGCCCATGTCGGAAATGTCGAGCATTGCTCGGGGAAAGATTTTGACAAGGTGTTTAATGTAAATGTGAAAGGTGCCTATAATATGCTGCATGCGATAGTTCCGTGCATGAAGAGCTATGGAGGCGGCGCCATTTTAAATGTAGCTTCTATAGCTGCTCTTGTCGGTATTTCTGATCGATTTGCCTATTCTATGAGCAAAGGCGCGGTATATGCGATGAGTATGTCTATAGCTAGGGATTACCTAAGGGATAATATACGTTCCAATTCGATATCACCGGCACGGGTTCATACTCCCTTTGTAGATGGCTTTATTCAGAAAAACTATCCTGGTAAGGAAGCTGAGATGTTTGATAAACTTTCTGCCTCACAACCTATAGGAAGAATGGCTAAACCGGAAGAAATTGCTAAATTAGCTTTGTTCCTCTGTTCGGATGATGCCGCTTTTATTACAGGCAATGATTATCCGATCGATGGCGGGTTTATTAAATTGAATAATTAATAGAAGATATGGGATTGAAGATATGAGATTTGAGGCGAATACACTGTCTGATATCTCAGCTCTAAAATCTAATATCTCTCATCTAAATACTATAGAAAATGAAATTAATACGTTACGGCGAGTCCGGTAAAGAAAAAATAGGGGTTCAGATTAATGGAATAAATTATGATACCACCGCTTTTGGTGGCGATTATGACGAGCGCTTCTTTGCGGAAAATGGTTTGGATAGGTTGGAACAGTTTGTTAAAGCTAACGCAGGACAGCTTACGGAGATCCCTAAAGATAGCCGGCTTGGTGCTCCGTTTGGTCGACCGTCAAAGATTGTTTGTATTGGGCTAAACTATAGAGATCATGCGGAAGAAACGGGAGCTGCTATTCCTGCCGAACCTATTATATTCATGAAATCCACTACGGCGCTTGTTGGTCCCAATGACCAGGTAGTTATTCCTAAAAACTCGGTTAAGACAGATTGGGAAGTTGAGTTTGGAATTGTGATCGGCAAGAAGGCTACGTATGTGGAAGAATCGGAAGCATTGGATTATGTAGCAGGTTACGTGTTGCACAATGATGTTTCTGAACGCGAATTCCAGATTGAACGTGGTGGAACATGGGACAAAGGAAAAGGTTGTGATACTTTTGCTCCTATGGGACCGGTGATGACTACGAAGGAAGAGATTCCGGATATCAATAACGTACGCCTGTGGCTAAAAGTCAATGGTAAGACCTACCAAGAAGGCAATACGAAGAATCTGATTTTTTCGGTAGAGCATGTGGTTTCGTATGTTTCTCAGTTTATGACTCTATTGCCTGGTGATGTTATTTCGACAGGAACGCCTGCAGGTGTCGGATTGGGGTTTAATCCACCAATCTATCTGAAAGAAGGAGATGTGATTGAACTTGGCGCTGATCATTTGGGCGAACAGCGACAAGAAGTTATCGCTTGGCGTAGGTAGTTGCGTGCTTAAGGTAAGAATAAGAGATTTTCAAAGAGATAGACGATGCGTATAGATTCACACCAACATTTTTGGTTATTTGACCCTGTGAAGGATGCTTGGATTACGAACGATATGAAAGTAATACAACGTAATTTTCTACCAAATGATATTTCAAAGACACTTAAGGATAATCGAATCGATGGCGCGGTGTTAGTACAGGCTGATCAATCTTTGCGGGAGACTGATTTTTTGGTTGAGTTGGCCGGTGCTTATAAAATGGTGAAAGCTGTAGTGGGCTGGGTCGATTTGCGGTCAGATGATATCGAAGAGCAGCTTCAGAGACTCTCTGTTCATCCTATTATCAAGGGATTTCGGCATATCATAGAAGCTGAAGCGGATGTAGATTTTTTGATGCAGCCTACTTTTCAACGAGGTATTAAGGCGCTTACGAAACATGGTTATACCTATGATCTATTAATACATCCTAGGCATTACAGTAGTACTCTGAAGTGTGTTGCAGCTCATCCGAAACAGTCATTTATGTTGGATCATATGGCAAAGCCTGCAGTGGCTACTGGTGAGTTTGAAGAATGGGCTACTTTTATTGAGGAATTGGCTGCCTTTCCAAATGTATATTGTAAGATTTCGGGGCTCGTAACACAAGCGGACTGGAACAATTGGTCTGTCACTGATTTTGAACGTTATGTACAGCATGTAATTGCCTGTTTTGGTAAGGGGCGTATTTGTTTTGGTTCCGACTGGCCGGTTAGTTTGGTGGCGTCTACCTACGAAGAGGTCTTGATGATAGCCAACACTTACATGGACGAGTTTAGCGAATCTGAACGCGCCGACTTCTGGGGACGGAATGCTGTAAGGTTTTATCACATAACATAATATTGATAGGTATGGATTTAAATTTGAGAGATAAGGTTTTCATTGTGACTGGAGGTGCTAAGGGGATCGGACGAGCTATTGTCCTAGCTTTAGCTAGAGAAGGGGGGATACCTATCATTGTGGGCCGGAATGAGGATGATAATATCTCGGTTCGAAGAGAAGTTGAAATTCTCGGAGGGGAGGCTCTGACGATACAGGCAGAGTTATCTAACCCGGACGAATGTGTTCGTGCTGTCGAAGAGGCATTGGCTCGTTATGGACGTATTGATGGGTTGGTTAATAATGCAGGCCATAATGATGGTGTCGGATTGGCTAATGGAGATTATCAAGGTTTTTTAGCGTCTTTACATAAGAATTTGATTCATTATTATCTGTTGGCTCATCATGCTCTGGATGCATTGAAGCGGTCAAAAGGAACAATTCTTAATATCAGCTCGAAGACTGCAGAAACTGGACAGGGCGGCACATCTGCTTATGCCGCTTCTAATGGGGGGCGTAATGCCTTAACCCGCGAATGGGCGGTAGAATTATTGCCTTTCGGAATACGTGTGAATGCTATTGTTGTAGCGGAGGCTTCTACGCCTCAATATGATTCCTGGATACAGACTTTAGAAAATCCTGAGGATACGCTTCAGAAGATTAAAAACCGTATACCATTGGGAAATAGAATGACCACAGCGGAAGAAATAGCTGATACGGCGGTGTTTGTATTATCCGATAAATCAAGTCATACTACAGGTCAATTGCTCTATGTAGATGGTGGATATGTACACCTCGATCGCGCGTTGATTAAGGAATAATATTTTTGACGGATGGTGGTGAACCATCCGTTTTTTTTTATAAAAATGTCCGTATTATTGATTAGACATTATATTTCAAGACATCAATGAGCTTTCTTCCCGATAATGTCGGGATAGGTTCATTGCTTTTGGGATTCAGCAGCTGGCGAGTTATGAAATTTTATCTGGAAAGAAAGTTCCAAACAGATTTCTTTCTCCGTTCTACTTCTTTTCTATCGTGAATGAGTTCATGTGCGAGTTTGTCGATGACCAATTCGTTTTCACTGATTACTTTATCGGATAAGGCTACTATTTTTTGGATATTGGATTTGCTCGCTGCATCCATTCCGGGGTCGATAGAGGAGAGGTTGGTGGGCTCTATGCGTATATAGTTGCCTGCTCGGTTTACGGAGCGGAAGAGTTGTTTGATAAAGTAGTCATTACTCTCCGACGAGCTTGAGGTCATAATATCCACTAAAGCGGGACCGATGGATATGGCCCACTTTTTCTTGAAATCTTCATAGTTGTAGGCATTTTTGGTGATTCCTGTTCCCAATGAAAGGATGTGTATGTCATTTATACTGAATGTGTTGAAGTTTTTTAGTACTTCGATAAGTGCAGATATTGCTGGGTTGTGTGCGAATAGTCCTCCATCTACAAGCACATAACGGGTGTTGGCGAGGGAGAATATCTCAGCTACTGAAAAGAAAGTTGGCGCTGCAGAGGTAGCTCTACATACATCTCGCAGGTAAAAGTCTCTTGTGTCTCCATGGCTTATAGCTTTCTGTTGTCTAAAAAGATGGTTTTTGCGAAGCTCGATATTGTATGCTGTTATGATGCATGGTTTGATGAGTTCGCTGAGTTTGGTATCCCCAAAATAATCCGCGAGTATTTTTTCGATGACTTCCTCATTATATATCTCACTGACTAAACCAAATTTGCTTAAGAACTTTCTCCACTTACTGGCCGAAAAGATAGTCTCTCCATGTTCGAGGTAGATGTCCAATGCTTCCCGAGCAGAGTATTTTGGCTTATTGGGATCCTGTTCAGAAGGGAATAGTAGAATGGATGTTAATATTCCACCGGTACTGGTCCCTGAGAAAAAGTCGAAGTATTCCGATATATGGGTTTGGGGATTTCCACTGATTTCTTTTAGTCTGTCTTCAAGAGCGACTATCAGCATACCGGGGATGATTCCCCGTATTCCGCCCCCATCAATAGAAAGTATTCGCTTCATTGTTCTTTATTGGCTTGAAGCTAAAATAGCGAATTAGTTGCGGAAAAACAAGGTGGGGCTAATTCATTACCCCTTGACCTGTTTGTGTTTCTACGATATCTTTTTGTGCAATCAATGTTGTCGGTTTCGCTTTTAATACTTTTGATTGAGCCAGATATGTTTTGTTGTCTGCATAGATAAAGAGCATTGTTCCGTCTTTGATGGTATTTATGATCGGCTTGGCAACATCTCTTGGTAGCGCTGGGCATCCGTAGCTACGTCCTAATCTACCCGTAGAGTTGATGATAGATTGGCTACAGTAGTCAGCTCCATGTACGACTACGGCCCTAGGTTTAGCCTGATCGTTGATTCCTTTTTCCAGTCCGTCAAGAACCAATGAATAACCATTTCCTCCTTGATAAGTATTTACTGTTTTGTAAAATCCAAGTGAGCTCTGGTGTGATCCATGTTCGTTAGAAAAGGAGTTCGCATATTTTTCGCCACTATTTCTCCCGTGAGATACAATGGTATGAAAGAGCATTTTTTTGTTTTTTAAATCAATTACAGCCATTCGTTTTTCTGTAGAGGGTAGGGAAAAATCGATAACGGTGATGATGTCCTTATTTTTAAAGGACATGTTGTAATACCCGTTCATGGCCATTTCGAATGCTTCAAACTTGAGTTTTCCTTCCAGGGCTATTTCTTTGTAGAGCTTTGCTATGGAGGACTCACTTTCGTCTTCTTTTAGTGAGTCTACATGTTGTGCTGTAGGGATAGTTTGAGGTTTAAGTTGATTAGGTTTGCTGAATATGGCATAAAAGCCCGCAAGTGAGGTTAAACCTATAATAGCTATTGTTTTTTTCATATACACACATTTTCCTTCCGCATACAAAGGTCGTTACCAATGTGTTATAAAAATGTTAAGAAATGTTAATTCTTTTTGATAGGATTAATTGATGACAATTACGAGTGATGAAAAGGGCTTTATCCAGTCGTAAACGAACTTGGCATGGGATGATGCATTTCGTACACACATATGCGAACGAGGAGTGGTACCTAATGTCCAGCTGTATTCTATAATTTTCGCTTTTGGATCATTTGTGGGTACTCCATGTATATATGCACCGTTGGTAAATCTACTGGCCCAGGGTGCGTAGCCTGCTATATTGGTTGTCCCATCAGCGTAATAGAACATTTTTGGTTTTTGTTCCTGAAGCAAATATATCCCGACAGGAGTCTCCATACCATAGGGAGGATTATGTTTGCCTGTTGTGGAGGGGTTCATGCTCCGTATAATCCAATTATTGTCCTTGTGTTCCAATGCGCATATATTTTGATTGGTCACATCGACTACAACGATATGTTTGAAGGAAGCAGTATCACCAATGGCTTTGATATAGCGTTTGGGAATATCCCATTCGCCTTCAATATTGGTAAGACCTTTTATACGTACCATATTTAACGTGTCACTTGATAGCAATTTGACAAGAGACCCATCTCTTCCATATATGGTTGGGACTTTGGTTTCGCCAACCTTATAGAGTGGAGCAGACTGATAGCGCTCTGTTCCGAGTGTGTCTGATACTCTTTTATAGGCATTTCGTTTGAAGTTCGCTACTGTTGGAGCTTCTCCATTTTTATGCTTATAGTTTGCCACTAGACCATAGTTATTGTGTTCCCGTTGGAAGTTTTCGATATATGCCAGCCTCTCTTTGATTTTGTCCCATTGGAATACGCGGAATGTATCTTTGTATTTGTACCTGTCTTCCAAGGTATATTTATCATATATCAATTCTTTGGTGAGTGTGATATCTGCTGCGGTCCGAGGGCGCATTTTCTCTTTTTCCTCTTCAGCTTTTTTTACTTGGGCAATGCTATCTATTTTTATTTTTTCTTTATCTACTGTTTGAGGTGATGCCTTGCGGTCACAGGAGTACAACAATGCTAGCGCAATGATAAAGACCATAAAACTGTTAGCGCGGCTTATGCTACGTAAATATTTCATATAGGGGTTAATCTTAATAATCACAAAGAGTATAGCAACGTTTGTACCAAAAATGATTGAACGTCTTTGAATTGGTGTTTTCAGTCGGAAAATGGCTGTTTTCAGCTAGATTAGAAAAAGCTATATATAGCATAAAGTCCCCTCAAGTCCGTTCAAGTCTACTCAAGTCCCCTTAAGTCCGCCCTAGGTAGTGTGTAGCCGGTGTATAGTAAAGAGATTCCTGGGATATCTTCAGAAGCGATAGTAGATTTATGAAGGCGTATTAGCTGCTGCTAGATAATAGGGAATAGTTTGCTCTCGATTGATCTGTTGAACAGCTGTAGCTTGTCGAAGAAAGGTTTATTATCTGGATTTTCCTGTAGGAGGTAGGGAAGATAAACTAGCTTTTGTCCAACTGAAAGTTGATAATAGCCCATATGTAAACCGTTGTTTTTTTGAACAGCACGAATTTCTTTTAGTTCTGTTATATCTTTTAGAAGATTGAATTCGAGAGATTTACCATTAACCCATTCTATATGTACATCTTGGGTTTCAGAGTCATAATGTATCTGTTGATCACGTACTATTTTGATGTGATTGTTGAGCACAAAGAACTGAGCAATCAGATATATACTTATTGGAAGCATAATCAATGCAATCTTAAATTTGGCAGCGAGAATTACTATAAGTACCAACAGTATTAATCCAGAACCTACGGTATAAAGGGTTCGCTTTAGCCCCCTTTTTAGTAGCTGCGTCGGAGTAGATATTTCAATAACGCGAGATGATTTAGTTCTTTGTGGCGGTTTATTGAAGTTGAAAAAATTGAGCCGGCGGAGTGTGAAGTATATCAACACCGCCAGCAAAATACCTATGATGATTATTTTTCCCAAAGTATGGTCTTAATATAATGGGTTAATACTGCTCATTTTCGTTTGGATAGTTCACCGCCTTGACATCAGCTACATATCGTGCTGCGGCGTTTGTAATCTCTTCATAGAGATTGAGATACTGACGTAAGAATTTTGGCTTAAAGTCTTTTGTCATGCCCAACATGTCGTTTACGACTAATACTTGTCCATCACAACCGCTACCGGCTCCGATACCTATGGTAGGAATCTCCAAAGATTTAGAGACCTCTTCTGCCAATTGTGCCGGTATTTTCTCTAGGACGATGGCAAAACAGCCTGCATCTTGTAGTGCAAGTGCATCAGCTTTCAGTTTCTCAGCTTCAGCATCTTCTTTTGCGCGGACCCCAAATGTTCCAAATTTATTGATAGACTGTGGGGTCAGTCCAAGATGTCCACATACAGGGATACCAGCGTTTATTATTTTCTTTACATTGTCGATTATTTCTTCTCCCCCTTCCAGTTTCAGCGCATGTGCGCCTGACTCTTTCATCATTCTCACAGCGGCTTCATAAGCTTTTTCTATGGACCCTTGGTATTCACCGAAGGGAAGGTCTGCTAGGACAAGCGCACGCTGGCATCCTCTCGCTACAGCAGATGTATGATAAATCATATTGTCGAGTGTAATCGGGAGTGTGGTTTCGTACCCTGCAAAGACATTCGCTGCAGAGTCACCTACCAGAATAACATCTACCCCTGATTCATCTAAAGCTCTGGCCATTGTATAGTCATAGCCTGTCAGCATACTTATTTTTTCGCCACGAAGTTTCATTTCTTTGATGCTAGAAGTAGTGACGCGCTTAATGATTTTATTTACGGACATGATATAATTGTTTTGTTGCAAAATTATAAATAATAAAGGTGCTGTCTGCATATTAATGTAAAAACCTTATGTTGCTAAATAGTCACCTAGTTTTTATATTTTTCCTCTATAGTAAAATTTAATGGATGAGGAGAGCTACATAGTTCGCCTTTACACTCAATTATATTGTGTGTAAAGGCGAATTTATGTAGGTTTGTATCATGATTCAAAACGACAACCGTTTATTTAAATTTCCGAAATTCAACGATCTTATCATTCATGAGGATGATAATCTTATTGTAATCAATAAACCTCCTTTTGTGGCGTCTTTGGACGAGCGTGAGGGAGGAGAAGTTAATATCCTTCGTTTAGCAAAACGTTATTATAGCGATGCACAGATTTGTCATCGGTTGGATAAGGATACTTCTGGTGTACTTCTTATAGCAAAGAATCCGGAAACTTATCGATTGGTTTCTATTGAGTTTGAAAAGAGAAGAGTGAACAAAGTATATCACGCAATAATACAGGGGACTCATACTTTTGATAATCTAACTGTTGATTTGCCTATCTTGAACCAAGGGAATAAGAATGTGAGTATCGATCGGGCGAATGGTAAACCTGCGGAAACGATTTTTAATAGTATACGTTACTTTAAGCATTTCACGCTGGTGGAGTGTCGTCCTATTACGGGACGGATGCACCAGATCCGTATTCATTTGGCAACACAGCACGCTGCTATCGTCGGTGATGCGATGTATCGGGGTAAGCCGGTTTATCTATCGCAGATAAAGAAACGGGGTTTTACGATGTCCAAAGATGAGGAGGAATTGCCGATTATGAAGCGTTTTGCTCTTCATTCAAAAAGTGTAGCTTTTACTATTGATGGGAAGAGTTATGCCTTTGAAGCGGAATATCCAAAGGATTTTGCTACTTTACTGAAGCAATTGGAAAAATTTGATAGCTAATCTTTGGAAATAATGGCAGAAAAGAAGAAAATTAAGAATATCGTCAGTTGGATTGTTTTCGTGGTACTTATGGGGCTGGTCCTATGGTCGCCGAGCCGGATTTTTATACAACAGCAGTTGATGAAAATTGGTTTTTTTAAGCCAAAATTAGAAAAGCCAGTAGAGTTGGAAGGGGCAGAGAAAGTGAGCGTTCAGGATTCTATCGATGATAAGGCCTCATTTTTAAATGCGAATAATGTCGTCTATGATACCGAGCAGCTGAAGGGAAAGGTGCTGTTTATCAACTTTTGGGCGACTTGGTGCCCTCCTTGTCGAGCAGAAATGCCATCGATTCAGAAGTTGTATGATAAATTTAAGGACAACGATAATATCGAGTTTTTGATTGTTGAGATTGAAGGAGATACGGAAGGAACGGAGAAGTTTTTAACAGACCAAAAATTAAAACTACCTATCGTATATCCCAATGGTGAGATTCCGTCCAATTGGTTGGGAGGAGCCATTCCTACTACGGTGATATTGGATAAGAGTGGAAAGATTGCTGCAAAAGAAGAAGGTATGTATGATTATTCGACCAAGGAGGTTGAAGCGTTCGTACAGAATCTTATTGATCAATAAAATTTAAATGAATAGACAGGAGTTAATAGAACAGATTAAAGAGAAGCAATCTTTTCTTTGTGTTGGTTTGGATACTGACATTACTAAGATACCGGCCCATCTTCTTGATGAGGAAGATCCTATTTTTGCTTTTAATAAGGCCATCATAGAAGCTACTGAAGATCTTTGTGTTGCGTATAAGCCTAATATTGCATTTTATGAAAGCTACGGTGTCCGTGGCTGGCAGTCGTTGCAAAAAACATGGCAAGCAATTCCTAAGAGCTGTTTCAGTATTGCTGATGCCAAACGCGGAGATATCGGTAATACGTCCAATATGTATGCTCAAGCTTTTTTTGATGAGGCAGTCTCGGGGATGGGATTTGATTCTATTACAATAGCACCTTATATGGGTAAAGATTCGGTGACTCCATTTTTAGATTTTGAAGGAAAATGGGCGATTGTGTTGGCGCTGACTTCTAATTCTGGGAGCAAGGATTTTCAGAACTTTTCGAATACAGATGGTAAGCAGTTGTTTGAAGAGGTAATTGATAGAGTAAATACCTGGGGTACTGTAGAGAATCTAATGTATGTCGTAGGGGCAACGCGTGGAGAAGCTTTTTTGAAAATTCGGGAACATGCTCCGGACCACTTTCTATTGGTGCCTGGTGTTGGGGCTCAAGGCGGATCTCTTCAGGATGTCTGCCAATACGGTATGAATAAAGATTGTGGCTTGTTGGTGAATAGCACCCGTGGTATTATCTATGCTTCTAATGGTAAGGACTTTGCTGAACGGGCTCGTGAAGAAGCGCAGAAGCTTCAAAAGGAAATGGCGTTAGAGCTTATTCAAGCCGGGGTGATTTAATGCCTGATTATTTTGGCATCAATAGCCTTTTTTAGCGAAAAGATATAGTTATAAGTGTATGGAGCGATCATTAATAGATCGCTCCATTTTTTTATAGAAATATTTTTTGAAAGTTTACATATCTGTACTATATTAGTGTATTATTTAAATAGTACACTAGTATGATAACTATTAAAAACTTAAATTTTAGCTATTCCAAGTCTCGTCCTTTATTCAAAAACTTGGATTTGAATTTACAGGGAGGACGTATTTATGGATTGCTTGGGAAAAATGGTGCAGGGAAGTCCACTTTATTGAAGAATATTGCAGGACTGGTTTATCCTCAGGAAGGAAGCATAGCAGTTCTGGGTAAAGATCCGACTCAGCGATTGGTAGAAACTTTGCAACAGATTAGCTTTATCCCAGAGGAGTTTCACCTACCCGCAGTCAAGTCTGACGCCTTTGTGAAGGCAAATTCGGGTTTCTATCCCGATTTTGATCACAGTTATTTTAAAGAGCTGATTCAAGAGTTTGCTATTCCTGTTCATGAACAGCGGTTGGCGGACATGAGTTATGGACAAAAGAAAAAATACATTATTTCTTTTGGTTTAGCGAGTCGAACAAAGTTAATTATCATGGATGAGCCTACGAATGGTTTGGATATACCTTCCAAAGCTCAGTTTAGAAAGGTTATGGCGTCGGCTTTAACGGATGACCGTTGTTTTATTATTTCTACACATCAGGTTCGCGATCTGGATAATTTAATTGATACCGTAATCGTACTCAATGATCGTAAGGTGGTCATGAATGCTACAATCGATCAGTTGGCCAATTCGTTTTTGTTTCGGAAAATGGTCGAACTGCCTTCAACAGTCATCTACGCAGAACAGGCGATGGGAGGTTATAACACGATTTCGGTAAACAGTGGAGACGAAGATTCAAAAGTAGATCTTGAGTTACTTTTTAATGCTGTTTTAGAACAAAAGATACAATTTGAAAACCTTTTAAACACCTCGTACAATGAACAATACGCTTAATAGTAATCGCCTTGGCATGCTGATTCAGAGGCAATGGATAGAATTTGGTAAAATTTACCTGATGTCGTTGGCTGTGTTGGCAGGGATATTTATTGCTTTCTACGGCTATAGTATTTATAACGTATACCGACAAAATGCAGATAACCATGCTTTACAGTCCATGTTGTCTTTTCGCCCTTATCTTTTTGTCTTTATGAGCTTATTGTTTATCACCATCATATCGGGAACCTATTTTTCTAATCTCGGGCAGAAACCTAAAGCTATCTTTGAATTGCTATTACCGGCCTCGAAGTTAGAGAAGTTCTTTGTCGCCATATTCTACACGACCATCCTGACCACGGTATCGTACCTGTTGGTTTTCTTTTTGGTCGATCTAGGCTTTGTCAGTTATATCCGGTCAAATTTTTCTTCTTCATACAGCTATTTTGATCAAGAAAGCGGGCGTGAGGTCGTAGTTGATCAATTAATGTTTTTTTATAAGCAAGAAATCAATTCTAAGGTGTATTTAATGACATTTTTACCTTATTTATTAAGCGCCCTTTTCCTTTTGGGATCGATTATGTTTACGAAGTTCCAGTATATCAAATCAGCTGTCTTACTAACGGTTTACATTTTATTATATATCTTATTTATGCTAAAGGTGATTCAGTTTTTTACACAGGATACTATACGTATTAGTGAAGGGGTGTTTAGTGAAGAGGTAAATATATTAAGAGTTATCTGTGGTCTAGGAGTATTGGTGACAGTCGCTGTATGGGGGATTGGGTATTTGAGATTGAAAGAGAAGGAGGTTTAAATGGATTTTAATAACGGTAAGGCGATTTATTTGCAGATTGCAGAACATGTATGCGAGCAGATTATGTTGGAACATTGGAAGGCCGAGGATAGGATCCCGTCGGTACGGGAGCTTGCTGTGGAGCTGGAGGTGAATCCCAATACGGTAATGCGTACCTATGATTTTTTACAGCAGCGGAATATTGTTTATAATAAACGCGGGATTGGTTTTTTTGTTAGTCCAAATTCAAAGAGCGAGGTGCAGGCGTATAAGAAAGGTATTTTTATAGAAGAAGAGTTGCCTCGGGTTTTTAGAAATATCTATTTATTGGATATAGGGCTGGACGAGTTGAAAGATCGTTATCAATTATTTGTAGATCAAAATTTTAAAACAAGTTAGTTATGAACAGAAGTACAAAGATATTAATCACTTTAGCGATATTACTATTTGTGATACCTGTAGGAGCTGTGGTGTTGTATACGGCATCGACTAATGTAGATTCAAAGGAATATGCAGAATCCGTAAAAAAGGAAGGGCAGGACCCCAATGCTCAGGATCATTTCCTGGTAACCCATAAGCTAAAAACATTTAATAATATCCATATTGCTAGTGATGGGTATAGTTATGTAAACCTGTACTTGGTCGAGAGCAAGGACTATGCTGTAAAGGTGGATAAGAGAAATGAAGGACATGTTGTATGTAGTATTGATGCATCTGGAGGATTGAAAATTGAGTCAAATCCGGGAAGTCGATTTTCAATGATATCGATTTACGTATTTGCACCTGTAATCGGCGAAGTGCACCTGTCGAATATGCAAATCGGAAACCTGGAAACGAATTTAGATAGTCTACGCGTAGTCGGAGATCGCATAGCTAATACCATTCGGTTTGGAGAAAACAAAAAACTAGCGCGCTTGTCTTTATCTTTGACAAATTCCAATATTAATTTAGGAAGTGCCTTGGAGGATTGGGCTCCGAATGAGTTGGAAGCTTTAAAGGTATTGTCTCTCAATTTGGATAAAAGCACGCTAGCGTTGAACACCAAAAATTATCATCAGATAGATGCATATTTGAATAATTCTGGGCTTTCAAATGCTTTTTTTGAACGGAGGGGGGAAGACAGTGTAAAGTATGCAATCGAAGATCTGAACCTGACTACAATAGGTAATTCTAGAGTGGAATTTGATAAAGTACTTTCGATAAATCGTGTCTCCGGAAATTTATCGGATAGCACGGTGACAAGTTTGCCGATATCACTACTCCGAGATCTTATCAAATAATAAAAAGAGAGACTGTCTAAACAGCCTCTCTTTTTAACTGATAAAACCCCTTACATATTGTTGGGTGAGTTCATGCTGTGGGTTCAAAAGAATATCTTCCGTTTTTCCAAATTCTATTATCTCGCCGTTGTATACAAAAATGATGTAATCGGAAACCCGACGCGCCTGTCGAAGGATATGAGTTACTAAAACAATCGTGTAGTCATTCTTTAGGTCTATCAGCAGATTTTCAATGGTCTGTGTAGATATGGGGTCTAGGGCAGAGGTGCTCTCGTCCCCAAGAATGATCTCCGGTTGGACTGCGAGGCCCCGTGCAAGGCAAAGCCTTTGTTGCTGTCCGATAGACAGGCTAGTTGCCGAGCTGTCCAGCCTGTCTTTGACCTCTTCCCATAGTCCTACATTTTTCAGTTGATTTTCAACAATATGCTGTAGTACTTTTTTGTTTCTTTCCCCATGTATCCGTGGGCCGTAAGCTATATTATCGAAGATAGACATAGGTAATGGAAAAGGGCGTTGTGAGAGCAGCCCCATTTTCTTCCGGATATGAGTTACTTCGGCGTCTTTTGCATAGATATCCTCTCCATTTACGAGTACCGATCCAGATACTTTTACATTCTTACTGTCATCCATAAGCCGATTCAACGTCTTAAGCAGGGTCGTTTTTCCACAGCCCGAGGGGCCAATAATGGATGTTATCGAATTATTCGGAATATCGAGATTAATATTTTTTAATATATGTTTGTCTTCTATATACACATTCAAATCCTTGATTTGGATGTGGGGCAACACCGGAAGACTTACAGTTTGTGTTTCTTCTGTTTGGAAGCTAGAATGTGTGTGCATATGACGATAAATAAAATTACAAATGTTAAGATCAGTGCAGAAGCGTATGCCCGCCCTTGAACTTCGGGAATAGGGCTGCTAAGCTGAAAGAATATAGCCAATGGTAGCGTCGCTGCCGGTTCATCAATGTATAGCGGCAGATTATCACTAAACCCCGTGGTAAGGAGTACCCCCGCAACATCACCTATGGCCCTGCCAAAGGCAAGGAGGACTGCAGTAAATATCCCCGGTTTTATGTATTTCAATAGTACTTGTGCTGTTTCCCATTTTGTCGCCCCAAGAGATGTTGTGATGTTTTTGAGGTCTAACGGGGTGGTTTTCAGTAGTTCGTCCAGCGTACGTACGACTATCGGAATGGTGAGTAGTGTTATCGTGATAACACCTCCTAAGAGGGATGCACGGATACCTAACCATACCATAATGCTGAAAGCGATGGCACCATAAACAATTGACGGGATTCCAAACAACACGTCGAACAATAACCTTGAAGCGCGCACTAGCGCAGCGCTTTGATTGGTATAGATATTAAGATATATGGCTATAGGGATACCCAGTAGACAGGCGAGAACAGTCGATAACCCAGCTAAGTAAAGCGAACCTAAGATGGCATTTAAGATACCTCCCTCTTTTCCTATGTAAAAGCCTCCTTGAGGAACTTGACTGATCATTTCCCAGCTTAAAAAGGGGAGCCCCTTAAATAGGATGATTCCAATTATTAAGAAAAGCGAACCCGTAATAGATATCCCTGCAAATTGCATGAATAGTTTTGCGATTTTTTCTTTTCGTAATCGTGATTTGATAGTTGACATTAGACTTTTTCCTCCAGTTTATTTAAAATAACACGCGAAATCAGGTTGAACCCGAAGATGATTACCAATAATAGTAACGCAGCAAACATTAAGGCCGCATCATAGCGCGGTATAGACATCATCTCTCCGAAGTTGTTGGCTATCAATGCCGGTATGGGGTAGCCTGCATCGAATAGGGACTTGGGTACCTGGGGTATATTTCCACAGACCATTAACACAGCTATAGTCTCTCCAAAAGCTCTGGATATTGCCAGTACTACTGCCGCGAGGAGTCCCGGTCTGGCTTTTTTGATAATTACTTTTTGTATTGTTTCCCATTTGGTGGCACCCAGAGACAATGAAGCTGATTTTAATTCAGCTGGAATTGTTTGTAAGACTTCTACCATAATACTGATCATAATTGGGAAGATCATAACAGCAAGGACTATTCCTCCCGATAGCACCGAGTACCCCGAGGTAGAGCTTCCGAAAAACGGAGCGATATAATCTGCAATTAATGGTACAACAAATAAAACACCCCAGACGCCATAGAGCACCGGAGGGATAGCAGCTAATACGTTCATTAAAGGAAGTACCGTGTTTCGGAGTCTATCGGAGGCGTATTCGACAAGGTACAAGGAAGCCATAATGCACAGGGGGACAGCTATTGCCAGAGCGATGACCGTTACCCATACGGTGCCCATAATAAATGGGAGGAATCCAAACTTTCCCTTTAAAGGAGACCAAATACTTTGTGTCAATATGGAAAATAGACTTTGATCTTCGAGGAGCGGCAGGGCTTTAATAGTCAATCCAATACCTATAAAGGCAATTACAGATAGGGTTAATATAAGCAATGCGAAAAAGGCTCTCCGTATCCATCGGTCTTTCCATAGTCTTATTTTCATATGTGTATAATTATTCGTTCATTTAATTGTTTTCTCGATGGAACTCATGAATGCTTCGCATTTATTTCATGGGCTATCTAAAATGTTACCAATGACAGATTACCTACGGTGAGCTCGCAAGCTCGGTCTGTAAACTGTGCCGTCCTCTCGACCGAAGTGGAGAGATCTAGAAGCTATAATATTAATCCTATACAGTTTGTAGACCCGTTCGATTCCGCTCCGCTACACTCAGGGTGACGTTTACTTTTACTGTCATCGAATCTCCTTTGTTTTTGTTAAAAAAACTTAGCTCTCGCAATTACGACTATCAGCTACTTTTTAGGCAGCCCCAGTTTGATTTTCATTATTTTATTTACTCTTGTTACTCGGTGTTTCCGACTTTATCTTTTCCAGTTCGATTGCCAGTTGTGCTTCCGTCATTGGGACATATCCATTAGCGAGGAGATGTCCCTGTTGTTTTTTGTCTAGGACAAATCGAATAAAGGCCTGGACCAACGGGTTTATGTTATCCTTCTTAACGACGAATGCCAATGGTCGCGAAGGAGGAGATGGGTATTTGCCCGCGGCCACAGCGGTTGTCAATTCATCTATGGTATTGTAAAAATTTTCTTCTTCATCTATTTTGCCATTGCCATTCTTGTCGAGCGGAATAACGTCAATATCGGCTGCGGTTCTTTTGGAGGTTAGATCGTAAACGTAATTGATGTTATTGAAGCCGATTGCCATCGGTTCGTCTTTTACGGCCTGTGCTAAGCCGGGATCACCAAATATTCCTATGCCTTTTAGATCTTCTTGATTTTGCCCGAAGAACTTGGCCCAGGTTTCGGCAGCTCCAGCAGCATCAGATCTTACATAAGCGCGGATCGGTAGATCCACAAATCTAGGGTCGATATCGTTCCATTTCTTGTAGCTATGCGTGACGAAGATTCCTTCCAGTTCCCTTTGCGTCAAGCCCCGCTCTTTGATCAGGCCGGCATTGGGATGTTTAGCGTTGTAGGTGCCGAGTACTGCATCTTTTGCTACAAATATAGGTAGCGCTCCCTTTGTTAATTCCTGCTGGTGCAGATCCCTTGATACAAGACCTATATCCATCATGTCTGTCAAGACATCTGTGATTCCTTTTCCTGCTCCTCCAGCAGAGATATTAAAGCGTACATTGGGGTGTATTTTCTTAAAGTCTTCACTCCATAAAACAACAATTGGGTACAAAGCAAATGCGCCAGAAATAGATATGTTTCCTGAATAACCTGTCTCGCTATCATAGCTGTTTGTTTTTTTTGGCGCGCAGCTTAGTGAAAATATTGTTGTTAATATGCTGATAGTTAATCTATTCATTGTTTGTGTTTTGACTTCTGTAATTTCAGTTCGCTTCTTTTTTTACAAATATATACTAATTTGGTAGATTATATAGTTATTGTTGTTTTTCTTTTATACATTTGTTTCGTCGTTCCTAAAAATACAGAAATGGCAAGCTATAGATTAATGGAGTTTTAGCTGAAAAAATATGCAGAGTTTTCGTACTGAATTAGAGAATCCTATTGTCGAGCAGGAAATAATTGAGCTGGATAGGAAGATTAGGGCTTACCAAGAGGGAAAGTTGCCCGAGGAAAAATTTAGGTCGCTTCGTTTGGCAAGAGGGGTGTATGGACAACGTCAAGCAGGTGTTCAGATGGTTCGTATCAAGTTACCTTTTGGGAAGGTCACCTTTAAGCAATTGTTAAAGATTGCAGCGATATCTGATGAATATGCGAGTCGCAACCTTCACCTTACCACAAGACAGGATATACAGATTCATTACGTAAGCTTGGATAAAACACCGGAGCTATGGGCTAAGTTGGCTGCTGATGATATTACACTTCGGGAGGCCTGTGGCAATACCGTTCGAAATGTTACAGCTTCAGCGACGGCAGGGGTAGATCCAGACGAACCCTTTGACGTATCGCCCTATGCCCAGCAAACATTTGAATACTTTCTGCGCAATCCGGTCTGTGCAGAGATGGGGCGTAAATTCAAAATAGCCTTTTCATCGTCGGATAAGGATACGGCATTTTCCTATATACATGATTTCGGATTTATTCCCAAGATTAAGGTGGTTGATGGTGTAGAGCAGCGGGGCTTTAAGGTATTATTGGGCGGAGGCCTTGGTGCACAGCCTATATTAGCGGAGGAAGTGTTCGAGTTTCTGCATGAAGATCACATCATCCCTTATATGGAAGCCACGCTTCGTGTATTTGACCGATATGGAGAGCGTAATAACCGTAATAAGGCCCGGTTTAAGTATTTAGTCCAAAAAATGGGCTTAGCCGAAGTATTGCGTTTGATCGAGGAGGAAAGGGTAGCAAATAAAAATCAGATTTACGTGGTGGATCGTGGTCTGGTAGAATTACCCGAATTGCCTACGGATAAGGTAGCGGTTACGCTGCCCGTTGACGAGAAGGCCTATGCATTGTGGAAACAGACCAATGTATTTCGTCAGAAGCAAGAAGGGTATTACGGTGTATACGTCAAGGTGCTAACTGGAGATGTATCGACAGATAAGGCCAGGGAGTTAGTTGAGGGGATAAAAAGCCATGTCGCGGATGATATCCGTATTACCCAAGGGCAGAATTTACTGTTTAAGTACGTCCGTGAAGAGTCCTTGCCGCACTTGTTTAACCTATTGACGCGGTTGGATCTGGCTAAGGCTGGGTTTGACAGTACGGCCGATATAACGACTTGCCCCGGTACGGATACCTGCAATCTAGGAATTTCTAATTCGACAGAGATGGCGCGTGTGCTCGAAGGGTATATACACGAGTTTTATCAAGATTTTGTATTAGAGCAGCGTTTGAAAATAAAGATTTCAGGCTGTATGAACTCTTGTGGGCAACATGGATTGGCACATATTGGCTTTCATGGCAGTTCGGTAAAAGCAGAGGGTAAGGTCGTGCCTGCAGCACAGGTGATGTTGGGGGGCGGTACCGTCGGCGACGGTAAGGGGCGCGTTGCCGAGAGAGTGATTAAAGTGCCTACCAAGCGTGTACTTCAGGTGGTCGATTTGATTCTCGCGGATTATAAATCAAATAAGACGTTAGAAGAAGATTTTCATAGTTACTACGACCGATTCGGTAAAGATTATTTTTATAAGCTTTTGAAACCGCTGTCGGATCTGAGTACATTGACGGGAGAAGAGTTTATCGACTGGGGACATCAGGATACCTTTGCGACAGCAATAGGTGTCGGCGAGTGTGCCGGTGTGGTGATTGACCTTGTTGCTACTTTGCTGTTTGAGGCAGAGGAAAAAATAGATTGGGCAAAGCAGGCGCTGGATAAGCAACAATATGCCGATGCCATCTACCACAGTTATAGTGCGTTTGTGTGGACGGCCAAGGCCTTGCTGTTGGACAAAGGCATTAATGCAAGTACGCAGATTGCGGTGATAGATGCTTTCGATGAGACGTATGTAGCAAGTGGTGATTTCCAGTTTCCTGTCTCCTTCTCCGATAGGGTATTGCAGATAAATAAATATGAACCATCAAAAGATTTTGCCCAAGCGTATCTGACACAAGCTACGGCATTTTATTATGAGGGGGCCGAACGGAGAGCGGTTCTAAAGTTGAATTAAAAAATAGAATAACGAATGAATACAATACAACCATTTGTGACGCTAGTAGGTGCAGGTCCGGGAGATCCTGATCTAATCACGTTGAAGGGAATAAAGGCAATCGAAAGTGCCGACGTCATTTTGTATGACGCCTTGGTGAATGAATCTTTATTATCTTATGCTAAAGCCGGCTGCACCAAGATATATGTGGGCAAGCGTGCGGAGCAGTTGTCTACCTCACAAGATTATATTAACCGATTGATGGTGGATTATGCGTTGACGCATGGACACGTCGTAAGGCTCAAAGGTGGAGATCCCTTTGTTTTTGGCCGTGGGGGCGAAGAATTGGATTATGTGCATGGGTTTGGTATTGCCACTGCTGTGGTGCCGGGGGTGTCTTCGGCTATCGGACTGACCGGTCTACAGAAAATCCCATTGACCTACCGAGGTATTAGTGAGAGCTTTTGGGTTATTACCGGGTCAAAATCTGATGGCAGTCTGTCGCTAGATCTTACCCATGCAGTCGATACCGATGCTACCGTTGTGGTATTGATGGGCTACGCCAAGTTGCAGCAGATCGTAGCCTTATACAAATCCCGTCAAAAAGCGGATCTCCCTATTGCTGTCATCCAAAATGGCTCCTTACCGAATGAGCGTATTGCATTAGGAACCATAGATTCAATTATTGCAGCGGTAGAGAAATCTAATATTGGCGCTCCAGCTATACTCATAATCGGAGAAGTGGTGCGTAAACATGAAGCTTTTAATGACCTGCTTAAAGAGATTCAATATTTAGAAAGATAACATGAATAGATTGTTCCCCATATTTCTTAAACTCGAACAATTGCAGGTATTACTGGTAGGGGCTGGACCGATAGGTCTGGAAAAGATTGCCGCTTTGCTACGTAGTAGTCCCGGTGCCAAAATTCGGGTGGTGGCTAGTGTGGTGGCGGATTCATTTCGGGATTACATTGCCGGACAGGCGGCTGTCGAGCTGCATGAAAGGCATTTCCGTGAAGCGGATCTAGATGGTGTTGATCTGGTCGTATTGGCATCCAATAACCCGGAGTTTAATGAGGAAGTCCGCCTGTTAACCAGAAAACGTAATCTTCTATTAAATGTAGCCGACAAGCCCGATTTGTGCGACTTCTACCTGGGCTCCATCGTAGAGAAGGGGAATCTCAAAATCGGCATCTCCACGAACGGGAAGTCTCCAACGATTGCCAAGCGCCTGAAAGAGTTTTTAAACGATTTGCTGCCCGAGGAGATCGACGAGACCTTGGGATTGATGCATGAGATGCGGGAGCAACTGAAGGGTGATTTTCAGGAGAAAGTAAAAGCGCTTAATGCGCATACACGCGAACTGATAAAATAAGGTATAGCATGATCGATTTATTGAAAAAGGCATTATCTGGTTTAGACGCACAGCAAATTGTTTCTTATATTGTCCAAAATTATGCTGGACGCACCGTTTTTTCGACGTCCTTTGGTATAGAAGACCAGGTTATCACAGAAATGCTTTCGAAAGAACCTCAGCAGGTATCTATTTTTACGTTAGAAACAGGGCGGTTATTTCCTGAAACCTATTACGTATGGAATAGAACCTTAGAACGTTATAATTTGCCAATAAAAGCCTTTTATCCACAGACAGATGCTGTGGAAGCCATGGTTTCGGACAAAGGTCCTTCTAGTTTTTATGAGAGCGTAGCCAATAGGAAAGAATGCTGTTTTATACGCAAGATCGAACCTTTAAAGCGGGCGATAAAAGGTTTTGATATCTGGATCACAGGGATTCGTGCCGAGCAATCGCCCAATCGGGAAGAGATGGGTTTTTTGGAGTGGGATGAGGCGAATTCAATCGTTAAGGTGCATCCCTTGTTTTATTGGTCATTGGAGGACGTGGAAGCTTTCTTAAGGCAGTTTAATGTGCCTTATAATCCATTGCATGATAAGGGATTCCCCAGCATAGGGTGTCAACCCTGTACCAGGGCTGTAAAAAAAGGAGAAGATTTTCGTGCGGGCAGATGGTGGTGGGAAGATAAAAGTAAAAAGGAGTGTGGGTTGCATGGTGGAAGCTGAGCCTTGCGAAGTGAAAAGTTATAAGTTAGATAAAAATGGATTATTTAGATCATTTAGAGGCAGAAGCCATTTATATTCTCCGTGAGGTCGCGGCGCAATTTGAAAAACCGGCCTTGTTGTTTTCCGGGGGAAAAGATAGTATTACATTGGTGCATCTTGCGAAGAAGGCATTTCGTCCCGGTAGGTTTCCTTTTCCTTTGGTGCATATTGATACAGGGCATAATTTTCCGGAAACAATTTTGTTTAGGGACTGGCTGGTTGATCAGATCGGTGAAAAGCTGATTATCGGTTCGGTTCAGGATAGTATCGATGCAGGACGGGTTGTGGAGCAAAAGGGTAAAAACGCGAGTAGGAATGCATTGCAAACCGTGACGTTGTTGGATACGATCGAACGATATGGGTTTGATGCCTGTATTGGAGGGGCACGGAGAGATGAAGAGAAGGCACGCGCCAAAGAACGTATTTTTTCGGTACGGGATGAATTTGGGCAGTGGGATCCCAAGCGTCAGCGTCCCGAGTTATGGAATATATTTAATGGCAGGATACATAAGGGTGAGAATGTACGCGTGTTCCCCATCTCAAATTGGACAGAGCTGGATGTGTGGAACTACATAAAGCGGGAGCAAATAGCGTTGCCCTCTATCTATTTCAGTCACGAGCGCGATGTGGTGTGGCGCAATGGGCAGTGGATGGCTAGTGCAGACTGTCTGCAAATTGATGAAGCAGACAAGGTAGAACATCGGTCTGTACGTTTCAGAACAGTAGGAGATATGACCTGTACTGCCGCAGTAGACTCTATTGCCGTAGAACTCGATGATATTATCTCCGAGATAAAGGCTTCGACGGTGAGTGAAAGAGGGGCTAGAATGGACGATAAAGTATCTGAAGCAGCGATGGAGGAACGGAAAAAACAAGGGTATTTTTAGTGTTTAGTATTTAGTACATAGTATTTAGATAGGAGATAGGAGATGTCAGATGTGTCTAGTATCTAACTCCTAGTCCCTAAATTATTAGAAAAGAAATGAACATATTAAAATTTATAACGGCTGGGTCAGTAGATGATGGCAAGAGTACGCTGATCGGTCGCTTGCTATACGATACCGATTCTATATTGGACGATCAATTGGAGGCTATTCAAAAAGCGAATCGGAAGAATGACGACGGTACGGTCGATCTTGCTATCCTCACCGATGGATTGAAGGCCGAACGGGAGCAGGGTATTACCATCGATGTGGCCTACAAATATTTTCAGACCGAGGTGCGTAAATTTATTATTGCCGATGCACCAGGACATATTCAGTATACCCGTAATATGGTGACCGGGGCCTCAAATTCTGATTTGATCATTATTTTGATAGATGCCCGCAAGGGGGTGATCGAGCAGACCAAAAGACATTCTTTCATCGCAAAATTATTGTCTTTGAAAAAGGTGCTGGTCTGTATCAATAAAATGGATATGGTAGATTATAGTCAATCTGTTTTTGATACGATTAAGTCGGATTATCAACGATTAGCGGACAATTTAAATTTACAGGACGTAGATTTTGTGCCGGTCTCCGCACTTAAGGGAGATAATATTGTCTTTTCTTCCAAGCATATGCCTTGGTATACAGGTCCGACTTTGCTGCATTATCTGGAGACGGTTCAGTTTGCCGACAAAGGAACCGGCGCTTGGCGCGTCCCTGTCCAATGGGTGGTACGCCCTCAGACAGTAGATCTTCCGGATTATAGGGGCTATGCCGGTCGGGTAATAGGCGAAGGGTTAAAAGTAGGAGAGGAAGTTGTCGTATTGCCTAGTGGGGTAACGAGTCGGGTAAAGGCTATAACGTTTGACGACGTGGATCTAGCGCATGCGGAGGATGGACAGTCTATCATTGTCCATTTAACAGATGATATCGATATCTCAAGAGGTGATTTTATTGTTAGTGCCTATTCGCAACCACATACCGAGCGTAGTTTTGAGGCCAATATTAGTTGGTTTGAAAGTAAGGCGTTGGATGTAAATCAGGTATACCTTTTACAGAATCAAACCAAGGTAACTAAGATTAAAGTTGCTGAGATTAAATACAGGTACGATGTCAATACGCAAGAGATGGTTTATGACGATCGTATAGGATTAAATGATATCGGAAGGATCGTCGTAAAGGCGGCGGACGAGGTTGTTTTTGACCTGAATAATGAACTCGCTGTAAATTCGCGGGCTATATTGATTGACCCACGCAGCAATTTAACGGTTGGTGCATTGACCATAGAGGAATTGGTTTAATCCCTTTATGAACAGTTTTCTCCTTACCGAAGGAGAAAACTGTTCATATGTTTATTAAAAGCCAGTGGTTGCTCCAGGTTCGGGAGGTGTCCTGCATCCTCTATTTCTACGAATACAGCATTAGGTATGCGCTGGCTCATTTCTTCCATTAGAATCTTTGGCGTGATTTTATCTTCCCTTCCCCGGATGAGGAGTGTCGGAATCTTGATGCTATCCAGCATATCCGTATTGTCCGTTCGAGATGCCAGCGCCAGTAAGGTAGCACATATCGATTGAATCGAATTTCGTCGAATACTACTTTTTATCAATTCTATAGCATCTTCGTTTTCCTCCTCATTTTTCTTTGCAAAGAGATTGTCTATAAATCCTAAGGCAAATGGTCTTCTGCCATGTCTCAGGATGGCCTGTATACTATCAAAACGTTTTTGTTTGGCTGAATTGTCGTCCGCTTTGTGGTGGGTATCCGATAGGATGAGTCCTTCTATTTTGTCTGGAATTAATTGATAGATACGTAGTGCGATATATCCCCCCATTGAGACACCGCAAAGTGTTACTTTTTCAAGCTCCAATTTGGCAAGTAGTGCTATGATATCCTTTGCGAACACATCAATACTAAAAAATCCATGTCCGCTGGTGGATAGGCCGTGACCGCGAACATCCACGGCGATACCTGTAATGTCGTCCTCCAATGATTCTAATTGAGGTCTCCAAGAGTTCTTGTTGAAAGGGAAGCCGTGTAAAAATATAATCGTACGTCTTTCTTTTTCGGTTGCCTTTTTGATATGATAGGATAGACTAATGTCTTCTGTTCTGATTTTATTACTACGGATGCTGCGTTCTGTCATAAAAAATGGAAATGTAATTCTATTACTATCAGCAATATATAAAAAAATAAGAGTTTTGTTGCAAAAAAAGGTGTTAAAATGTTTGAAATAATGAAAAAAGTGCTGATATTTGCATCACCAAAACGGAAGATGCCTGATGTTTTAGGTAAATGCATTCCTAGCTCAATTGGATAGAGCATCTGACTACGAATCAGAAGGTTAGGGGTTCGACTCCCTTGGAGTGCACAGGTAAAAGGATTCTCAAGATGAGAATCCTTTTTTGTTTTAGCTTATTGAAGATGATGTGGATTTTACAATTCCTCAATCTTATGAGATAGTAATCTAGCTCTGATGGTGGGATAAACTGTGCCACTAAGTGTATTAACAGTCATACTAAAGTATGTTGATATAGGATTGCTATTTGCTTCTACTAAGTTGGATAGAACATATCCTGTTACTTCTTGAACAACAATTGGCGGAGCTGAAGGGGATGTGTGGGGGTTCATTAGAGAGTTTATTTCCAAAGAACTCTCCACTATGCTAGAGCTTGTTAATCTAAAATAAATAGTAAACTTTCTTGTAAAGACATTTTCATGGTCTCCGATATTTACGTTTTGGTAAGTCTTTTGAATTGTACTAAGTATATTTGCAGCTCCTCCTCCTGGTGCGGTATTCGATCTCTTTATTCCGTATCCGAAATTTACGATATTTCCATCTGTTATATTTTTCATATATAAGTCAGCAACTAGTGTCACTTTGTACCATTTACCAATGATAGGGTGTAGTATGTCTAGATTTTCACTATGACGCCGGCTCAGTCCAGTAGACGTTAAGGGGGGCATCTCGATAAGTAGAGTTTTCCTTTTACCTAGTAAGCTATTTACATAATCCTTGACAGCCTTAGAGGAAGGTACACTTGAAACATTGTCGCTCAGCGCAGTTTCATCAAAGGACATAGATCCAATGTTATGTGAATTTGCTTCTGAATATCTAATGTTCTTAAAAGAAGATGTGTCTAAATCTACCATGCGCTGTTCTCCACTATTTGTTTTAATGTAGATTTGGTGTTGCGCTGTTACATGCTTAAAAGCATTTAACTTGTTTACAAGTGCATCCTCTAATTGAGACTGAACAACAAATTCATTATACATGGTAGCGGGCTTACCTGTTACTCTTCCATTAAATTGAGCGCTAGGGGTAGATGCGGTTTCGAAACTATTTAATGTAAGTTGAGATGTTCCTATAATTAATCTTGCATTTGTATCTTTTGTAATTGAAAGGCCTCCGTTAGATCCTGAATTATCTAATCCAAAGCTTACTTGGTTATTAGTTAATGAAATGTGTGATTTAGTTACTCCATCTGCTCCGATATTATACATCTGCCCAATACCATTTAAATATCGTAAGTTAAGTCCTTCGGTTAATACATCATTTTCATATCCATTTATGTGAATAGTATTAGAAGTTTTGTTATTCCCTAGACCTGTGGTTATAGATTGTAGATTAGGAATTGGTATAGCTGTTATCAAAGCATTAACCTCCGATTTTGTATAATAGTTTGTTAGATCGGCCTCGATACTATCCCGCCATGTCATAGATACTGGATCGTATATCCGCAGCTTATGTGATGTGGTATTATAGAATAATTTGGGGCTGTTTTCAGAAACAGGAGTTCCAATTGTATCCACAGGGCCAGCAGGTATCCCCATCAAAGCAAGTTCTTCCAGCTTATTTTTAAAAGCTAAGGTGAAATTTTCCTGTGATAATCCCTTGCCAGCTTCTTTATCTACTTTTGCTTCTAATGCGGCGGTAAATATTTGATGGTTTTCTGTGATTTCCTGTTCTAATCGATCGCGTAGTAATTTAACCAGCTCACGCAATTTAACGCCTTGCGTCTGATTGAGCGTAGGGTTGTAGGGTACATTTGACTTGATTACACCATCGATGTAACTGTCTTCAATAGGAGGGATTTGTGCCATAATTATCGTTTTTATATGATTACTATTTCTTTTCTTAAATTGTTATGATTTCATCTTGCAGGTTGAATATGCCTATCGTGCTCTCTACGCTCAGCTTGTAGCGATCATAGATGCGGTCACCATCTTCATCTATACGGTTGGTAGGATGAGGCAGGATATAGGACATTGGCTCGTTCGAAGCTGGCGCCACCACCTGATAGACGTTTTCCCAATTACCTACACGATTCATCTTGTAGAGGTAGTACGAATAGTCTTTACCTATCGGGGGCCATTCCAGTCGGGTCAAAGCTGCGTTGAAACTGATTTCAGGCGCTAAAGGTCTTTTGCTATCCACAATATGGACTTCAAGAGGAAGAGAGGGCAAGCTTAATATATCCTCCGCAACATTATTCTCATTGACAATCGACCGTATACCAGCCAGTCTGTAGTATATCGTCCTGCCAAAAGGTACTTCGGCCATTCCATCAAATGTTTCCGACACCCAATACCCTTCCGGATTGTATTCACCAAGAGCTACATCCACATAGTTGGTATTGCCCATCATTACATCCAGTTTTTCCGGGTATTCAAACCGATAGATTCGGATTTTTGTAATGCGGTCATCTATATTGATATTGGCGATCTGAAAACTTATCATTGGTGGTACCAAGTCGTTGGTGACATCCGTGTTATCAATAAATGCCTTAATTTGTGGTGCTTCAGATGGAACCGACTGCAGTATTTCAACAGGACCAGCAAAAGGACTTAGCGGACCTGGTGTCAGCTGATTATCTATTTCCACTGCCGAGTAAAAGTAGAGTTGTCTCGAATTGCCATTCAGCGTATAATCCGTAAACCGCAGATACCAAGTGCTCGTCTCGTTCGGTTTTTTAAATTTCCGGGCCATAGGGTACGGATTAAAACGGGGATCATTCTGATCCAAGAGTTTTCCATCGGTATCCCTTAGTACAGGCAAAGTATTTTCCGTAAGCAGACCTTCATCCAGGTATTCAAATAAAGGCGGCTGTTCGGTCAGTGGCATTAAGGTAGCTTGTATTGCGCGACGGTATTTTTCCGTTTTGATAGCCATACTATCCGTAGGTAAGACCAGTCCCGTCTTATCAGGGATTGGAAATCCGTACGGAGCGGGTATTGCAGGATACATTTTAAAATATCCCTCATTCAACGGGTCAAATACCAGGTTGACCAGCTCGGAGTATCGCTGTTCGTAAAAAAGATCTTCCGTAAGCCCTTGCAGATCCTCGACGATCTGTTGCTTTGTTTGCGCACTGTACAGCGCATCCAACACCTCGTTGTGATCCGTTCTGTAAAAGATATGACCGAACGGGCGCCTTGCTGATCCAGCTCCAATAGGAGCGACTTTGATATCCAAGGTAAAAGCTGCCCGTTTGGTCGCATCCGGCCGTACCTTTAATGAGGACACTGATGGCATCTCGATAGGTTGCGGCTTCACAATATTTCGAGCTAGCAGGACCATAGGCATGGTTAGCGTGGAGAGAAGATTGCTTTTTCTCGTGTCGAGACTTTGCAAAGCCATCAAGGTTCTGCGATCATTCGCTCCATTAGCAGGTAAAATATTGCTTCGGTTGAAAATATATGGAGAGGGTTCGGTAAAAAAATATGCTTTGTAGCCCGGGTGAAAATTCACGGGTATCGTAGCAGTCGGCACCTCGGGTACATAGATTGGGTTTTCAATATAGTCCGCATCATAGATATACAGTTCCAATGGAGACAGCTCTTCTATACGCACCACCTGTATTTCTTTCGAGGTTGTGTCGGTCGTTGTTGCCGATACAGGCATACGTACGATTCCTTTATACCATTCCACATGCGCATTGTGAATCGTTTCAGGATTGTTTGCGGCAGGTGTATCTGGCTTATACGGAATATTGGATTGCGGATGCTCGGCTAGGGTATAAGATGGGAATACGATCTTGTAATAACCCGGTAATCTATCCTCTTCCGGGATTTCACTGCCGAATAAGGAAGTAACCTGAGCAGGTTGATGTATACCCCCGATCCAGAAATGATTGGCATTACCTTCTGCATCCACCAAGGTTTCAATTTCGGCTTGATTGGGATCAGCAAAGGAGACCAGAGGTACGGTCTTCTCTAGTTTTTGCCAATTGTTTGCATCGCCCAGATTCTCTACCACAGAGAATTTGTTGCCTGCAGAAGGAATTATCCAAGACGAACTCTTGCCAAACATCGGATTTTCTGGATCAGCATCCGAGATTAGCGATTCCTCCACATTTTTATAAATAGTGATTTCTAAGCCGCTTCCCGTATTTTGCAAAGAATGTACTCTAAAAGAACCTTCTGTAGTATTCAGCATACTGTTTGCAAATCTTGGTAAATCGGCCGTCGGTACTACTGGAATGGCTGTAGTGCCGTCCAATGACGTAAATCCTCCCGTTGTAATCCGCAGGAGCTGATCATTGTCCGCGACCTCTAGTAGACGGGTTATTTTACCCACCACTTCGTACATTGTTCTATCCAAAAAGAGCGGCCTAACCTGATTCGCTCGGGCTACTTGAGTCAGTTCCGTTACGTCCTGATAATCCACATAACTCACATCCACAATATCTACCCAGTCGAAGGTAACCCGCGTCAATGAGGTGTCGGCATCCGGAAACTGTAGCATCCGACCGGCTGTCCAGCCCTGTTCCGTATCCGTCGTAAAAACAATAGGGTCTTCCTCTTGTATATATTGGACAGAAGGGTTTATCGGTGGCAGGATACGCTGAGACAATGAGATAGTCGTCTCGTCCGAAGAAGCCTCCTCACTCCGCAAAGAAGATCTAAAGAACCAGTCGATTCCGTATATCGCGTAGTGATGTATTCCGTTCTCCCGTACCATGTGTATATAGAGGCTGTCTTCCTGATCGAGTAAGGGGACAGGTTCCAATACCCCGTTTGGATTATCCGTGTCATAGGCATAATACAACTGACCATCATATCCCGGTTCTTGGGTTATTTCCGGTTTCACATAATCGGGGTTATTATTCTTTCTATATTCTATTCCATATAAAATGCTTTTGGTCTGCGTGAAGGCATTAGCATTCAGTACTGTGGCATTTTCGGCGAAAAAATCAAAATTGTCGTACTCAAAGCTTTCTTTTTCGCGACCAATATTGATAACACGGACAGGCGCCACTAGACTATATCCATTGCTATCCACTATGTCGTTCATACTGGAGTCCTCTGCAGGGAACCCATACTTCAACGGGCGTATTTTGGGATTTTGAGACGTACGTCGATCTTGGATAGATGTAGGTAGCGAAGTGTATCGATGTTCTGATACCTGAACTGCTCCAGCCGTTTTGGTCGTATACCGCACTTGGTAAATATATTTACCGGTATTTGTGGGTTGTACAGTATGATCGATATGTCCTAGACCAAACATCCGTGCGATATGGTAGTCCATGGCTAGCATATTCAACGTGTCCAGGTTACTTACCTTGATTTCTTCCTGTAGGTCCAATTCCCCATTTATACGGGACAATGTTTCCATTGCTCTAGGATCAGTTTCAGATAGCAAGAGGTATTTTTCTACCAGTTCCCTGATCGATTGATCATCAGGTGTACCTTGATTCCATTTATTTCTGTAATTAGATGCCCGAACCGTGGTGCCCCCATTGTAATGTGGCCACAGATGATCGATCATTTTCTCTGCCGTCTCTAGGTTATTGAAGACAAGGTTGTCGTCTAGCGAGAGCGCAAAGCCACTACCTATTTCTTCCCAGTCAGATTCTTGTATGGGTTGTAAGAGCGAAGCATAGCTATGCAGCACAATCTCCTTGATTGAAATGCCGATTTCCTTTTTTATCCTGATTTTACGGATATTATCCGCCATGAAATCAATAGTTTTGTTTTCATTTGCGGTAAGAATTTCAGTTTGGTAAGAATTAATGAGCGATTCGTTCTCCTGAGCTGTAAAAGTATTTGCAGATGCTGCTTCCAGTCGGATGGATTTTTGTGTACTGGCCAGATTTGCAAGCTGTACCGCTACCTGATGAAAGCTATTTCCCCGCACCTCTAGTCCAATCACGCCGTTGTACGCATCAATAAATTCTTTAGGTTGGGATAGTGGGTTAATGGTGCGTAAGCGTATAGTATATTGTGCCGCGTCCTCAAATGTCATTTTCACATATTCCGTCCCTCTGCTGTTATTAAAGACGTAGGTCCACTGTCTATTTCTATGGTCTATAGCCGGGATATGGTAGTTTAGATTTAGCTGTAGCCCATTGCTCGGTCGGTATGGCGCACGGAATATCCGGACGAAATCATCTTTTTTATTATACCCCGTGTTTGGGATCGGTTTATTTTCGAAGTAATTGCCCTTTGCCAGGTGTTTGTCCGCAAGATCCCCGGCAAACATCCAGCGAAGATGTATCCCGGCGACGATGCCGTCGTGGCCATCCGAGCCTACCGCCTGTAAGTATAGACTGTCCGAATTATTGTATGGGCTTAGGCCACTTACATCTGTACATAGTTGTAGCCCCAGTGCTTCGATTTCCCGCTGTATTTCCCAAAAATCAGTAAGAAACTCCAGTAGTGCATCCTGTAGCAGTTGAAGCTGTTCATTGGTGAGCCTGTCCGCTATAGACTTTATGACTTCAAAAAGCTGCAGGATACTGCCGAATATCGCTTCGTATGATTTATTGCTATAATCAAGATATCCCGTATAAAAATCATCAAATAGGAAGTCAAAGTCCTCGAAGTCTCCATAGAAATAGTCGTCCTGAATAGGAGAGTCGCTAGGGGGGATACTTTGGAGTTCTGCTAGTATATATATAGTTTGTATATAGAGCTTTTTCAGACTGTCATTTTCCATATTCCGCAGCTTTTCCAGTAGCGAAGTATAGCTGTCCAGCAGCCCCGCTTGTTCCGCCTGATATATGGCAGATAAGCAGCTGGATACGGATTCAAAATCCGCGTAAAAAGCATTTATATTTTTGATACTTTCCATTGTTACTCTTTTAATTTACCTTTTTATAAATCTTTTTAGCTACGCACTAGGTTGTAGTGATCGATACCGATGCACTGATATACTCTTCAAAGAGCGAGTTATATCCTTCTCCATCAAACTTCTTATACCTGAATCGGAACGCATATGAATCGGACAGAATACTTAGCTGGTCATTTGATAAAAGTACCGCCGAGGTATCGCGGTTGTGTACCGCTTTCACCGTATCGTCCTTTACAAAATCTGGCCCGTTCAGCTTTCCTAAGAGTAGGGTGTCCGTGCGATCCGCTTCCACCAGATTCGGGTTATTGAAAGGCTCCGGATTATGGATCAATACGGCGATTATACGTTTGTTCTGCGTAGTAGGATCTATATTGATGATCGGTTGTATGACTGTCGTTTCAAATTGGTCAATCTTGTTTATTTTCAGACCACCGAATAGAACCCGGTCAAATTTAAAGGCATAGCGCATGATATTCGTATCATTAGCCTCGTAGTTATCTAACCATAATCTAGATACCGTATCCATGATGTACTGTTCCTCCAGATTTAGTTCGATCGCATGCACGGTGTAGTTCGCTGCCTGCTCTTCGAATGTTGCAAATCGGGATGTCATCACTGCAAAGCGATGTACTTCGGCCGTTTGTAAGGCCTGACCCACAGGCTGGTATTCCGATTCAAATACTGCCGTATACAACCTGTTGGGCAAAAGCATTGGAAATTTATAGACACCTTTCTTCTTACGTTTGCTGATATTGATCGGACTCAGGTTACACCCGTCTTGTATAGCAGCCCTATTTAACAGATACAATGCCTGTTGGTCAGGAGGAAGACTTTTATAATTACTGTCTGTGATCAATTGTTCAGGCATATCTTCCCATTGCAATTCCGGTCGGAGCGCCTCCCCATAAGGATCCAAAAGCTGAATAGTGAGCTTACTTTGCACAGCGGCTGCACCTTGATACGTGGCCCAATTGCTATACATCGCGTTGATATACGATTTGTTGAATAGTAGTGCAATTTCTGCATCCGCGTGAAATACGGGCTTGCTACGTTCAAACCGCCCCAATGCATCCGGGAACGAACGTTCATAGTCAATGTAATGTTTCAGGTTCGAAAGCTTAAAGCTATCCGCTCGGTCTTCATTGCGCAATTTCTTATAGACAGCACTCTGTTGGTGGAAGTGACCGATAGGGCCTGCCGTTCTAAAGCCATAGACAAAGTTTTTCTGTCTCGCGCCATTGGTATCCTTGTTTACAATATCCCGTACTTTAATGGCGACAGCGAATATCGTATTCGGTCTCCAGATCGGTTGAATGGTACGGTTTAGCGTCGTATGGACAAGCTGGTTTTCCGTGATAAAGCCTTCTCTAGTGATCTGGTTGTCGGATATCAGCTGTTGTGTCACGAGGTCTTGCAGGGTTACCGCATTCAGTTCAGTTCTGTAACTTCTGGATAGGCTAGGTTCGAGCTCCGCAGGAATAGCGGTCTCCAGTTTGACCTCTTTATTGATATAGATACTCAGTTTGTTGGTTGCCCGTGATAGGGTACCCGTTATCTGCACATATTGGGTCATCGGTACAAACCCGGTCTCACAATCTAGCGTGTATTCGCAGCTCGCTGTATTTACGGATACACTATCTCCATGATAGGCGGTGAATAGGACCGTGTATTTAGGCAATTTCGTGCTGGCTCTATAGTCATGGTAGAGCAATACCTCTTCACGGCGGTCGATATGTAGGCTGAATCCTTTTTTATATCCCGAACTATTTTCCTCAAATACCTTGGTCAATAACGTACTTATTCCGCGATCGTTGATACCCAGCATGACCGTTAGACCAAACGAAAAATCCCCATTTTCTACAATCAGGTTTGCAGCGTTCCTTACGACCAGACTGTCCGATTTCGCAACAAATGACAATCCCTTTCTTTTTTCAAGCCAGTCGATAGGAGAGGTCGACCAGTACATATCAGTGCTAAAAGGTCTGTTGGAGAATATCCCGTTGTTATTGCCCGTTTGGTCGATAGGATCAGGACCTTTCCAGTAGCCAATGAGTCCAGGAAGTTGTGCTGTATTGCCCTGTACGATCTCTTGGCCGTTTAGCGCCCTATTAAACAAGAACGTATCGGACACCGATTTTTTGGTTTCGATCGTATGGTTATACATCTGCGCAGGCGTATCCAATAATTTATAATAACCTCCGATTTGTAAATCCCCCAAGAAGTTCAGCGGTTTTCGGTCGAAAAGTTCAATGACGATTTTGTTTATCGGTTCGTTTTGTTGATTGTACAGGATAGATTGCCCATTCGGATCAGGTTGTAAAGGTGACGTTTTTACCAGATGTTCAACTTTTCTTTTTCTACCAAAGAAAAGAGGGATTTCGCGCGTTGTATAATACCTGATGTTGCCTATATTATCATTATAGCCAAACTCTAAACCAAAATAACCTAGCGGTTGGTCCAGTACAATCGAGATGGTTCCATTGTTCTGATCGATCTGTAGGTTGTTTATACTGCTACCTGTCCCTTGTCTTACTACAGCAGACAATCCTTTCAACTGAAAGGTAAGACCGTCTTTAAATCGACTCGATCCGTCTGGATACTGCAGCCCTAGAGAATCATTGGTCCAATCGATACGGATCTGTTTTTCTATGTTTTCATAGCAGAATAGGTCCTTTCGGTTATAGTTCATGCCATCCAGCTCCATACCCACAGAGACCAGCTCCGAAGCCATGGTAAACATATTCTGCGACAGGAGGCGTATTTTGTTGTATCGATTGGGTTCGTCAAATTGCCAATAGCCATCTTTCAGCTCACGCAGGTTTATTTCCCCATTATTAGCATCCACTATAGCTGTTACGGCCTCATAGATATAATAAGGATCCCATCGATTGTTGGTCGGATTCCAGGAGAAGATATCGAGTCCTGCTATTTGCAGTTCATGGCTTACCTGATCCGTCAATCCCTTTTGTGTCGGTACGAGTTGTAGGTAATCCGATGGCAGTTGGTTTGCGTTACCACCTATTCTAGAAGCACTGCCCGGTTTTACTGCTTGGAGAAGATCAATGTCTATATAGCTGTCCAGCGGGATAGTGATGTTTTCCACATCAGCCGGTGTGTTGAAATTATACTTCCAACTACTATGACCAGGTGCCGGTATATTTACCGTCACACCATCCGGAAGCTGCGTTCTGACATAATTCACCGGGAATATTTCTGTCGACAAAATGTTTTTGGCGGCAACAGGCATGTAACCTTCGGCATCGCTAGGAAGTTTCAAGATCTCTATAGGCTGGCGTAGCGCGGAGTTGTCTTTGTTGAAGGTCCAACCGAGTTCTAATTTGAATTTGATATCCTTAAATGGCCACGGAAGATTGATGCCTATTACCAGTGCTCCATATATGCTGAATGGGTTTGGCGCTTCGGCTGCCAAGATTACTGCTACTGATATGCCGAACTTAAATTTCCATACTTTCAGATACGCATACCCTCCGAGGTTGATAGAGCCTCCCAGCTGCATCGGTTTGAAGCTGATAGCGCTTCGTATATGTATGAATGCACCCAATCCAACAGATACTGGCCCAAATTTCTTGTTAAAGTTAAATTCAGCACCTGCCCCCATGTTGATCCCTTTTGAAGAGATCATCAGATAGGCATATACCTGGAATATGGAGAGTACTTTAGCCTGTATCCGGGCGGAGTCTGGGGTTTCGCGTCCCAGATTAATGTACCATGCCGACGAGTTCTTAAAAAAGAATGCTAGTTCCATGGTACCCTTTATGGATATAATTCCACCGTCCCAAGAGCCACCTTCCGGCAGTCTGTAGTTGACACCTAGGCTCGTCATCACCGACTTACTGTCGATAGCCAGCAACGCACTGAACGGTGGGTCTACATCTTTGGTGAGGCCTATCCGATTGCGAATAATCCCTGCCTGTCCCTGTAATAGGAAGACGTCGGGTAGCCCCAGCATGATGAAGAGCTTGGAGGAGAACGTATACCCTTTATCATAAGAGGTGGCCAGTGAAATACCCGCTCCGACCGAGAAGCCCGATTTTGTCGCAAATTTATCGATTTCAATCCCTTCACGTCCTGTAATCTTACTTTTCGCCTTATAATAATCCCACCAGGTAGCATCCTCTTTAAGCGGCGGTGTGGTTGCCGATTTTGCGGGCACATAGTGCTGTCCGATCAATCCTCTGAACCCATAGATACCTAATCCCGTTGGTCCTAGCGGAATCGGTATAGGGAGTTCTAGACCTATATCTACAATAAAGGCAGGAATCTTTGGATTCAAGCGCATAGCCGCAGAACCTACTAATCCGATCTTCGGTAGCGCAAAATCTACCGCTCCCGTATACTCTACACCGGCATTCGATCCGATGATGCTAGGATCCGGGTTACTCATACTGAGGTACCCTTTGAGGTAAAATGCCGCATTTTCTTTGCTGACATTGCCGGGTACGGTTACCTCCACACCGATCGCGTCGATGCTTGTATAATGATCAAATGGTTTGTCCGTATCGTTATGATCGGTGGTGAAATAATATTTTATACCGTCACCATTCGCTTTTACGCCCGCTCTTCCCGTATTGACCATACCATCAAAGCCAAAGTAACGGTACTTTCTTTCGACACCGTTTAACATACGGCTATGTGCACCAAAGCTAATCTGATTGACTTCGATATTGACTGGTCCAATTTTTAGGCGGAATGCTTTTGGAATAACAAGGCTTCCCCCTTCAAATTCCATGTCCCCATTGTCCCAGATGCGAAAGCGCTGCACCTCGATCTGTTTAGGCAGCACTTGGCCCAGTCCCGGTATTTCAGCCAAAAAGTCCAGCCTACCCGCCACTTCAATATAGAAGCCCTTTGCTTCCTTACCGAGTTGCAGTTTGCTGATATGTACGTTCAGTATATTGGGCAATGTAATGGTGAAAAACTCGGTTTGCGGTTTGGCCGCTACCATGAACTCCCCATTGTCCAGTACCTGCGCTTCGATATCGATGATCGCAGGACCTGCTCCCTGTTTGAATCCCGGTAGGGTGAGTGTTCCAGCTATATCGCATTGTTGGATCTGACCTTTGTTAAATCCTACTGAAAAGCGGTTCAGCTCCACCGCAAAATTGCCGAATTTTCGGTACAGGTAACCTTCCGATTCCAGTGCGATACGACCAGAAAGGCCTCCCGTGCCGATCAATAGGTCATCTGCTACAATAGCTATAGAGGGGCGTTCGGTATCTTCAATGCCCAATCCCTGATAAGCTACACTTGCCCGCTTTACATATAGTCCTGTAAAATCGGGGCCATAGCCTGCCAGATCCGCTTCCGGTATATTTTTCTTTTTACTCAGGTCGAGCTTTGCTTTCTGAAAATCGATGACAAATCCCGAATTCCCGATCTGGCATGGCCCTGGCAATAGCGATCCGCTAAGTTCTATTTCTGACCCCATACCCGCTTCGGTATCGGCATAGAACGTAGCTTCTACAAATTTAAATACGGCTTTCTTGTTGAGGTCCGGATTCCCTTGCGCGTCCAGTGGTTTCAGTATGTTGTGCGGAAATTCAATACCCGCCGACAGTGTAACTGTAGCCCTTACTTTAGGTGTGATCAGATTACGGATATAGCTTTCGATACCCGATGGCATGATGAGCTGGTAGAATTGCTGTAGGTTAGCTTTGGTCTGCTCCAGTCCGTCTGCCAGTATATATATCGCAAACATGACGGCCGACACCGCAGCTGGTATATTGGTGTTCTGGCGGATCAGATTCGCTAGAATCACTGCCGTTGGTTCTTCATCTACAGGCAGCGTCAGGTTGGCACTCGGATACAGAAAATTTATGGAATCGACCAAATTCTGGAACTTGGCGTCGATATCCAGTTCCGGATCGATAAAGTAATTGATGATGTGCGCTATAACCTCGGCATCCGTTAGTTTGAAGAGCTGTAAGCCCAGCTCAAACATTGCATCCGGTTCGAATGAAAAACCCTCTACCTTAAATGCACGCAGGTAGGCCAACAGTTCCCATTGGTACTGCAGGGATATGGGGAAGGAGGATATCTGACTATCGCCATCCGTATCCGGATTGAGCACCAGACGCATCCCAAAGGGTAGGGGAAGACCAATACTTTTGCTAATGATATCCAGGCTATAAAAGGCGGAATCTCCACGTTGCGATCTGGAGTACTGCAAGTTTTTATAGTAGATTTTGCTCAGTATATTCTCCAGTCCCTCTTCAGCAAAATGTAGGAACTCCGGTAGGTCTTCCGTGCTGATGACCTCCGAGAGTGCCGGGTAGTAGCGTTTAGTTATGGTATTTGTCGGCATGGGTTTCGTTAACGTTTTTATGCTGAAATGATTTACTTATTTTATCCTCTTTAGTGAACTTATATTAGATGTTATTCTAATTAAAATGCACTTCCGCCAGCTTTGACGTATTGCACTTTCTTGTTTATAAATGTCGACAGGTTTGGCTGCATAGCCTCGTACCATTGTCCTTCAGGTAAATGATTAGGATCATATTCCGCACGGTATACCACAGGATCATCCCCTTCTTCGAGAAAAACAAAGAGGAATTGGTCTAGAATATTGTAGACATCGATGACCAGAAAAGGTCGGGTTAACTCTCTGTTCCATTCTTGCATGAATTTACGGACGTCTTGCTGCATTTTCTGTATAGAGCCTTGGTATCCGTATTCCAAGGCATAGCATCGTTTTCCTGCGAGATATAATAATTCTCTCACAGCTAAAGGGAAAGCTAAGCCGTTGTTAAAAGACGTTTCGAGGTCGTTTATCTCTGTGATTGACAGGGAAACAATAGGATAACGATTATTCTCATCAGCGGCAGGATATTCGTAAGGGTTGTCTTGTAGCAGTTTAAGATATTTAATTTCCATATAGTGATTTGATTATAAATCCGTTAAGTTGTTAAATTGTTTCATTATGCTGTTATCTTTCAAATGTATTTCTATTTCTTTCCCATATTGCCGTCCGACTTCCTTGAGGTAAGCCATATAGGCTCCACAGCTACTACATACTTTGAGGGTAGACTCTATTCGAATCACAAAACGATTGCCTTGGAACCATTATAAATTAATTTTAAAATGCACTTCCGCCTGCTTTGACCCTTGCTACCACTTTGTTGATAAATGTAGAGAGGCTTGGTTGCATAGCTTCGTACCATTGTCCTTCAGGCAAATCATCGGGATCGTATTCAGCCTGATATACCACAGGATCTTCCCCTTCGTCGAGAAAAACAAAGAGGAATTGGTCTAGAATATTGTAGACATCGATGACCAGAAAAGGTCGGGTTAATTCTCTGTCCCATTTTTGCATGAATTTACGGACGTCTTGCTGCATTTTCTGTATAGAGCCTTGGTAACCATAATCTAAGGTATAGCAACTCTTTCCAGCAAGATATAATAATTCTCTCAACGCTAAAGGGAAAGGGAGACCGTTGTTAAAAGTCAGTTCTAACCCTTCTATTTCTCCAATTGATAACGGTTCAATATGATCAAAAATTCCGTCCGTAGCATTTGGCCAATGTGAGGGATAGTCTTGTAATGATTTTAAATACTTTATATTCATAATAATCGAGTGTTTTCTATAATTTATCGATACTTTCCATTTTTAACATTTTACCGTTATCTTTCAAATGTATTTCTATTTCTTTCCCATATTGTCTTCCGACTTCCTTAAGGTAAGCCATATAGGCTTCACAGCTACTACATACTTTGAGGGTAGACTCTATCCGAATCACAAAACGATTGCCTTGGAACCTTGTCTCTAAACTTAAAAAGGACTTCCGCCTGCTTTGACCCTTGCTACCACTTTGTTGATAAATGTAGAGAGGCTTGGCTGCATAGCTTCGTACCATTGCCCTTCGGGTAAATCATCGGGATCGTATTCGGCCTGATATACCACAGGATCTTCCCCTTCGTCGAGAAAAACAAAGAGGAATTGGTCTAGAATATTGTAGACATCGATGACTAGAAAAGGTCGGGTTAACTCTCTGTCCCATTCTTGCATGAATTGACGTACTTTTTGTTGCATACTTTCAATGCTTCCATCATATCCGTAATCTAAAGCATAGCAGTATCCTCCGGCAAGAAATAATAATTCTCTAAGCGCCAAAGGAAATGTATCACCTGAGTTATAGGTCTGTTCGAGACTTTCGATTTCATGAATTGGTAATGGCTCTATCTCATATGTGCTACCGCTCACAGCATAGGGGCTACGTGCAGGATAGTCTTTTAGGGGTACTAAATATTTTATATCCATTATATATTTTTATTTTAAAAAATCTTTAAACGAAAGTACATCACCGTTATCTTTCAAATGTATTTCTATTTCTTTCCCATATTGTCTTCCGACTTCTTTAAGGTAAGCCATATAGGCTTCACAGCTACTACATACTTTGAGGGTAGACTCTATTCGAATCACAAAACGATTGCCTTGGAACCAAGCTTCCTCTAGAAAGTGGAAAATAAACTTCATCTCGGTATCGTTTAGTCGTTTTTTTCCTTCTGCATCTATTGCTTGAGCTTTAAATGCGTTAAATTTGCTCTTAGAGGAAGGTGAAATATCCTTTACAAAAGATGGAGGCTGTCCACCAATAAAGTTATTTCCTATATTTTTTGAAGATAGATATATATCCCATCGTGAGGGAATAATAATGGGTGTATTTCCGTCGTAAATATCCACTTTAGTAAGTAGAACATTCATTTTTTGTGCATCAGATTTAAGTAATGTATTCATACCTTGCAACTCAGGGGCTGTTCCATCCATAAGTGCGGTGATACGCTGCTTGCTGACGGTCTCGTGTTCAGTTAGTTGTCGCCTGAATTGTGTAGCTAGCTTTTCACGGGATAGACTATTTTTAACTTGCAAAAATAGGATATGCTGATCTGATAGATTAGCTCGCATAATATCGAAAATATTATCTACACTCAGTTTGTCCAATGCTCCATTTTTGGTTATCGAGAAGTGCGTTTTCATAAAGTCTACCAACAGAGCAGGACGCTCTTTTATTCTGCTGATGATTTCAGAAACTTCTGCGGATTTTAGCTTGAATATAAAGGTTTTGAGCATATCGTCCCAAGCCTTGGGATCCAGTGCCTCAAATACATTCTTTGCATCCACTTCATCATATAGTTGCACTACCCGAGTCATACGGCTTTGGTTTTGATGAAGTTCCAGTAAAGTAGCTAGTTTTCTCAGTGGACGTTCTACACCGGCCTTTGCTAGTGTTAACCAGGTCTGTAGTACAGCGGTGTCATTGAGCAGATGTATCTGCTCAATTTTAGAGAGACCATATTGTCCCATGAAGAGTTTTCGATAACTATCTGTCAACTCAGGACTATTATTGAACCAATTGCGAATGGTCAAAGCATCGTGTTCGAGTAGAAAGTGGTCAAAAGTATTAACGTCATTTAATGAGCGCGTACGGAACAATGCAATCAGTTCGGCGGCATCAGGATCTATTGTGACTCCTGTAGGGAGTCTGATAAATGCTTGATAAGCGTCTTCTGCCGCTTGCGCTGTAAGTTGGTTTGCCTTTATAGATACTCCAGCGGCTGCAATAGAGGCACATAGCATGAGGAATTGTAACTTCTCCCATACTTCTCTTTTGGCGGGATCGTTTTCCTCTGTTTCTAGATACACACCTACATTAGCAAGCATCCCTGCTGTCATAGAAATGGCTTCTCCCGCTGCGGTGATGCCCCGCCATAATAGGACGGATGTATTGGGGTCGAGTATTTTTGTCCGAAATAAAGCCTGTCCTAGTTTGGTAGCATATTTTATATGTCTGAGATGACGTAACAAGCCTGTTCCACCGGTACCAAAGAATAAGGCCGCTTCTATAACTAAGTTAATACCAAGATCAACCAAGGCGTCAAAATCTCTGAGTTTGTCGTATTCTTTAATATAATGAATCAAGAACGCCGGATAAACAAGTGTATCCAGTAACTGGAGCTCCTGATTCGCGTGATAGTTTGTTAATACGATCGGTTGGTACAGATGGTATTTTCCAAGATCCTCATAAATAGGGATTGTCTTGGTAACTAGGAGATCAGTTTTTGTGCTTATACTAGTCTGTACTTCATAACGTGTACAGGCTTTAATCAGTATATTTTGACCTTCTATTTTTGTATCAAAATCATGCGCTTTACCTTTTTGCCTTTCCTCAATTACAATGTCGCTACTTATGATCTCTATAATTAGCTCTGGGTTAAATACAGGGTTATCTGACCAGAAATCAACGGGGAGATCTGGTGGAGGAGGAATGTATTCCCAATTATATTTAGATTGTTTCCATATCTCATAAATAGCATAATTGAAATATTTTCTATTTGGTTTCTCGTCAACAAACCAATTTACAATTGTGTAACGTTCTAATCTTGCATCATCTAAAAGTTTATATAATACTTCAAAATTAGTAATGCTTTTGTCTTTTACAGTATCTTTGATAAATAGAAAATCCAAAAAATCTTCTTTATTACCTTCAAGTTTCGCAATAGCAGCCACAACTTTTACAAGGCTTTGTTCGCGCTCTTCACCTAGTTTTTGTTGTGCCAAAAATTCTTTTGTAGCAAGTAATAGCGCAGAATAGGGTAGCGCAAGCAAGGCCCTGTCAGGAATTATGTAGAGTAAATCAAATAATAGGTTAGTTTCTTGTCCTGCCGAATTATTGCTCTCAAAACTGTATGTGTATAATGCTGAATATAGTGTGAGTAAGGTGTTATAATATTTTCTTAATTCACCAATATCTAATGTGTTTAATGTTGGCGCTGGCAAAGCCTTGTGAATCTGTTCTGTAGGTGCATTGGGATCATAGTAATAACACCAGTGCTTTTTTATATAGAATACAATCTTTTCTAGCGTGGTGCCAGGAAGATTACTGATGTCCTCTTCTAGGGAGTCTGCATACCCATCCACACGTTGGATGTTTATCACATCCTTCATTCTTTCCTCTAATATTTCGGTAGTAATAAAGTGTATTTGGAAAGAAATTAATGTAAAGATATGTTTGTACCTCGATGTTAAAGTTGTATTAGCATTTTGAAATATAAAATGATGGAGGAAATTGTTTTTGTAAAATACACCGTCGGGAGTGGACTTCGAGTCAATATCTACCACTTCCTTTAGGTTGCTCTCTGGTATATCTATTTCCAGAATGAGGCTATTGTCAACAAGGTCTTCTTTTCTATAGTTTTTCACTAAATTATTTTCGGATTTGGACTCTAGTTGAAAAGTAAATTGCGCTTTGCTAAAGTAATAATCGAAGGGTTGCCAATTATACAAGGTGTCTATCGTAATTGTTTCTCCTACATTTGCAATATATTTTCTTAAATCAATTTTTTTTTGACGTAAATCAGCTATGGGAAAACCTGTGGACAAAATGCCGTTTGGTTGAATGTAAGTTAAGTAATCACGCTCCATGTAATATCCTTCCAAATCGGAAAAACTACTACGATCTTGTTGCTTAAAATCGGAAAGGGTGTAATACCTACAGTGATTTTCAGTTTCTATCTCACCATATTTAAATATATATATAAACCGAAATAAAAAACCATGAATATCAAATAGTATTTTTTCTGGAGGGAAAAAGGAAGCTGGTAGTTTTACAGGGGTACCATCATATAAGATAACTACTTTCATAACAGATTATTTTGACAGATTGATCTCTCGGATTAAATAAATAGGTTGTTCAGTCATTTGTAGGCTGTAATCACTGGAAAAATGGTAATTATCGTCGAGCGAATATAGTATGATCTCAGCTTGGGGAAGATGAAGTTCGGGGATGTTTTCTTCGTTTTCCCCTGAAACAGACAGCTTATATTTTTTATATCGTATACCTTTTTCATCGGTAAAGGTGTTAATTTCTTGATTATATTCGGTGAGAAACAATCTTGGATTAGAGAGTGAGTTGATGCTTATTATATCCTGTATGCGACTATTTTCCTCTAATGTTATACCAACTATAATTTTTAGAGGTTTGCTATTGTCCTTTGCGTGCAAGGAGATACCTTTGATTGTGTGTGTGCCGTCAACAATCTCAGTTATAGTATAAAAATAAGGATCCGGTAATTGATATAAGGAGGATATTGTGGTGCTATTTGATAAAGCAGAAAAATTTATTGTATCTACAGTGTAGGGCTGGCTTTGTATATCCATCAGATAGTTGAGGATGTCAGACTGCTCAGTGATATAACTTACTCGTTCGACCTTTGTTTCAGGATTGTTTATATTAGGAATACTGTCCCGAACAATTAAAGTTTGTACTGCTGTTATTACTTTTTGGGTAGTATCTTCTAAAAAACCAATCTGTTTTATATGTGGAGAAGATAATACCATGTAGTCATTACTCATGCTTTGTTTGAGTAGTGGTTTGGCAGTCAAGAGGTCGAATATGTCATCGAAAAAATCGCTATTGTAAATTTGTGTGAGTTCTGCGTCATCTTCTGTAATGGTTTTAACTCCATATTCGAGTGTTTTTCCTTGATAAATAATTGAATTAAAGTTTGAGATGAACTCTTTATTCATAGGGGCTCCGACTGCCGGATTTGCCAAAATTAAATCCGGTGTATAATCATTGATCCACAAATGGTCCGGATTTTCGGGTGTGCTTAGTGCAGCGGCATCCATAAAGTTGTTCTTTACGGCATTGGTTAGCGATCCTACCTGTACATAAAGCATGGCATTTGGATTACTGTCGGTTACGAGGTTGATATAAATTTCGTTGACAGTAGTGTTGTGGCTTTGATTGCTTTCTATGATTTGCACTGGCCAGCCCTGCGAACCAAACTTGTATGCTGTTTTATTTTCACTACTATCTCCGATACGGATATTGTTGTCCGAAGCATCACTTAGGTAGTAATTCCCATAAAAATCATACGAACGCCCACGATCGGACTGTATATACAGATACAATCGATGTTTCGAATAGAATTTGGATACCACTGCATCATATATGGCTGCTTCTTTCTTTTTCGCTACTGCGCTTCCTTCATATACAGATACAGTACCGTTGCCGGCATGAAAGCCATAGAAGGCCGCAACATCGATAAACTGCTGCACCTGCTCTTTGATCCGTTTGGACTTATATTCGTCACTGACATTGGTAATATCGATAGTTGCTAGGGGGGCACGTGCGTACTCTAGGTTGAAAGCAAACTCGTCAATAGGATTCTCGAGTTTATAGTCTCCATAACTCAAGATCACATCCATACCACATTCTCCCTGTGCAAAATAACCCAAGCTGTGTCCTGCCTGCACCATCGGGAGCTCAAAGGCCTGTTGCAGCTCTTCCTCTCCAGACTGGTACTGTGCCTGCTTGAAGAACAAACTATCAATATCGAGTTCCGCAGATTGGTTTGCAGGATCATAGCCTATGTATTTTGCCTCAAATAGAGGTTTGGGCTGTTCTATGGAAGTATAGTAGTTTTCAAAAGCTTGCTGCGCTTTATTGATATAGTCAGACTCGTTGGTTCCCGCATCTTTGACTAGATTCCCGTTAAAGAAATCCTGTACACGTAGGCCTCGGTACACAAAGTAGCGTATGGGCAAGCCATTGATCGGCTGTGAGAACGGACGTAATATTAGATTGACCAGATTGCTGTTGCCAGTTTGTGGCTGTATCAAGACAGTCCCCTTGCAAATAGCGTAAGCTTTTGCACCGCTGCTTTGAAAGCTGGCCGTAATATTAAAAACGTTTGCCGACTGCGGTCCAAAACTTCGGAGCGCATCTTGTGTTATGCTGTTCGGATCGGTAAAGAAAAAAGACTTGGGCTGGAATATAGTACTCATGCGCTGGTCGATTAATTGTTGGTTTGATCTTGGTAAATATGTAATACGCCTTGCTTGGTTTCTTTGTTATAGGCCAAGACACCTACTTTATAATAGTCATTAATAGAAGTAGGTCTAGAACGTTTGGTTTGTGCAGCTACGACAGAGCTCGATACTTCAGTTCCGCCAATATTAACAAAATTGCTATCTTGAATCTGCATTTCACCGCCTTTATAGCAGGTTAGTTCCACATCAAATCGTCCTTGATCAATACTTCCACCATACCATACGGCGTACATGCCCACTTCGAGTCTATTATTGACTGTCGACGTGTGGAAATCCATACTGAAAAAATCTCGGCCAAGGAAGTCTCCCATAGCACCGCTTGTCGGGTGATCGGCAACGAATCGCTTGATATTCAAAAGCACAGCCTCAACGCCTGTAGTCTGCGTATTGTCCTTTGCCCACCATAAGTAAGCATCAGTTTCGGGTACGGTGTTTTCAGGTAGCGTTCTGTTCGGGTTTCCATAGCCGACGTAGCGATTGTCATATGTTGTATTGCTGTTTTCAAATCCTACCTGTATATCCAGATCCCTGCCGGCACCTTCCTGCCATATGAACCGCAGTACCATAAAGTCAAAATCAGGAATATCGACCGGAGGTTCACTGGTATTCTTGATAAGAACAGATTTCTTGAGAATTTGACTATCCGCTGTACGTGCACTAATCTCTACCTGCAGGTCTTGCTGGCCATCTATTTGTGCTGCTCGGAACTGTTGCCCCTGAAAGCTGCCTCCATAGTCTGCCGTAAACGTATAACGATAGCTTACATCCTGCCTACTACCATCTGTAAAAGTTGCAAACACATAAAAGGAAACGGTATCGCCTTCATTTACCGTGCTAGGGCCTTCCAGTACGTAACTAACAGGGATCGTACAATTGGTAAACGGGGCAGATTTTAATCCGGTCCAGCCTGTTGAGGTCAATAATCTGGCTGCTACGACGTGATCTCCACAATACAGACTTCCTTGCAATACCAAGTCGTGCTGGTTGTCCAGCAGGGTGCCGTCTATATACCATTCGCAGGATAATATGTCACTGGGCAATAAAATATTCTCTTCTAGCGCTATACTAAAATTTACCGTTTTACCGGCATAGGAACCAGCAGATTCAATAGAGAATCCTGCCGCTTTATTGCAAAGTGAATGGGACATAATCCGATTTTTAAGAGCTTATAATTGTAAAAAGTACAATTGCAGATTCAATATTTCACAGGTCTATACAAGCAATTGTTGGATGCTAATATATAAATTAAAATTCAATTGAATATCGATAATTATTTTTTTGAACTTAAATTTAACAATAATTTAACTATCTGTCTTTTTTGTAGGTTTTTAATATTTTTTGTGTTTTTTTATTCTTTTATAATATCAATATTTCATTTATATATTCTATATTTAAATTGCATTTCTTTGTAAGAAAAGTTAGTCTTGTTTTTGACCGGATAAACCATTTGGAAGGGATGTAATAAACCGAAGAAGATAAATTTTAATTACGATCAAGAACCTATAACAATCCATGGCCAAGACCAATCTGCCTACAGCTAGCCGTATCCGGGTAAACGGGAAGGATGTAGCTCTCGCACCAACAGAATCTACGTTTCATAATTTCCTGCCCAGCCGTGTGATTGCACTGGGGGCGGACCGGAGTACAGAGGGACAGGAACAAGAGTTGGATGCAGCCGCTATTGGCGAGGTTCAGTTTACGGATGGGACGACTTGGACTGGTTATTTGGGGGATCTTCCGGATTTATTTCCTGACCAGACGAGTAGGGGGCTAACTTCAGTCGATGGCTGGCAATTACCTCTGGAGATTTATTCCGATTCCCAAGATCGGGGTAGTATCGGGCGTGGTGTATTAAAGCTGTTGACCATCTTTAGTCCCAAGTCGAATCTGGCTGGAGAGACTGCAAAACAACTTGCCCAGCGGACCGACCGTCGTATTATCGAGCAGGAGGGATTGTACAAAGTAGATCAGGAATTTAATCTGACGGCACTTTTACCTTCAGATCAAATCACGGGCAGCGTACTGCTCTTGCTGCACGGTACGCTATCGTCTACTGTAGGGTCTTTTTCGGGTTTAAAGGGGGGCACTTGGGAGGCGATTTATAAGAGTTACGACCATATCTTATGTTTAGAGCATTTTACACTATCGGTATCACCCTTGGACAATGTGCTGGCTATCCTAGAGTCTTTACCGTCGCACCTTACCTTAGATATTTTATCCCACTCTAGGGGTGGTTTAATAGGTGATCTCCTCACGCGATTTGATAGTCAGAATGCGGTAGAAGCTTACGGCTTTTCAGCGGATGAAAAACGTGCCCTTGTGGAAGAAGATGGAGCCTTGGGCAAGGTTTTAGAACGGATAGCCGAGTTATCCAAAATCAAATCGTTTACGATACGACATTTTGTGCGGGTAGCCTGTCCTGCGTCTGGCACCACACTCTTGGGGAGCCGACTGGATCATTTTCTGAATTTACTGCTCAATACGCTCGGATTATTTCTGGGTAGCAAAACCAATTTGCTATACAATGTTGTTAAGGAATTCCTGTTGGACATAGTGCACAGCCGTACTGATGCACAACTAATGCCCGGCCTATGGGCCATGGTGCCTGAGTCGGTTTTCCAAAAAATAAATAATTCGGAACGTTATGGGGTCCATTCCAAACTATTTGTTATCGCTGGCGATAGCCAGGTAGGTGCCGGTTTGGGAAATACCTTATCCGTCATTCTATCCAATTTGTTTTATTGGGAAGGCAATGATTTTGTAGTGGACACCAAGTCGATGAAAGGTGGCCTAGCCAGAGCCACAGCGGTATATCAGTACCTCTCCAAGGATGAATATACCTCGCACTTTAATTATTTCCGCAATGACAATACGCGGCATTGTATACAGATGGGGCTTCAAGGTATCACTACTGATAATAAGTACGCATTTCATTTGATTGCCGGACATACGGATAGTAGAGGGATAGACCTTCAGCTCAAGGTATTGCGCTACACACACAATAATGTCTCGGGCGATAAGCCAATCGTGATACTCCTGCCGGGAATTATGGGCTCATTGCTCAATGATAAGAAAGGCAATGTATGGCTTAATATCCCGCGTATACTAGGCGGAGATTTTGTGGATAATCTAGATATTACTTCCGATTATGTATTTGCCGACGGGGTGATCGCCAAATACTACAAGAAGCTGGGCGAGTACCTGCTTAAAGACAATGATGTAAAAGTATATCCTTTCGATTGGCGTAAATCGTTGCTCGATACTGTTTCGGCTTTTGCCGATCTGTTGGAAAATTACCTCAATTTCAACCAACCTATCCATATTATTGCCCATTCCATGGGCGGTCTGTTGGTCAAGCAGCTTATGCACAAACATAAAGCCTTATGGGAGCGGTTCTGCCTTCGCGACAAGAATAATCTTATTTTGTTGGGGACGCCCTGGAAAGGCTCCCATCTGATTATGGAGGTGCTAACTGGCCACTCCAAGCGGATCAAACAGTTGGATCTACTTGATTGGAAGCACAACAAGCAACGGATACTAGAGGCGGTCAACGGTTTTCCAGGTGTCTTCGAGCTGTTGCCTTTTACCGATGAAGGGTTTCAGGATCCCGCCTTTTGGAAGCGGCTGCAGCCTTTTGTCGGAGACCTTGTCCTGCCAAAGGATAGTATGCTGAACCACTATCAGCGCTATCGAAACGAGACAGAAGGCTATGATCTGGGGGAGGCAAAGTCGAAAGTGTTCTACATTGCTGGTCAGGGCGATACTGTTCAGGGCTACTATATCAAAAAAGGTTTTTTTACGGGTGAAGTGCTCCGGTATACCACCACGACAGAAGGCGATGGATCAGTAACCTATGACTTAGGTATCCCTAAAGAACTCCCCGCAGAAAATATTCGATATGTTGATGTCTCGCATGGTCAGTTGGCAAATAAGGAAGTGGTCTTTGGGCATATTACCAGTATTATGAAGTCAGGGCAGCCATTGCCGACTAATCGGATACGATCATCCAATAGGTCAGCCGGGCTGCAGGTCAAGACGAAGCAGGAAGAGTTTGCTTTGGCAGGTCAGTCGGATGATGTGTTGGATACGATCTTTGATACCGATGACGGTGCGCAGTCCGATACCAATCAAACGGAGACACTACGGGTTTCGATGGTCAACGCCGATCTATGTTACGCCAATTATCCGGTGATGGTCGGTCATTTCAAAAACGATGGCATCTATAGCGCGGAGAAAAGCCTGGATGGCTATTTAAACCAAACCCTGAGCGAACGGCATAAATTAGGTTACTATCCGAGCGATATCGGAGAGAGTGAAGTGACCTATCAAGGGCAGAGCCAACCCAAGGGTGGCTTAGTGATCGGCCTGGGCAAAGTCGATGATTTAACCCCTTACCTGCTCTCCCAATCCGTCGAAAAGGCGGTTATCAAGTATGCCTTCTTCTTTCGGGACAACTATTCTAATATTTCGAATAAGCAGGTAGGTTCTACCATCTCTTCGGTCATTATCGGCAACTCGTACGCTGGACTGAGCATAGCCGATAGCTTGCAGGCCATTATCTCGGGCGTACAGCGCGCAAACCGTAAAATACTTAAGCTCGATATCGGATTGGCACCTGTTGAAGAGTTGGAGTTTATCGATTATTACGAAGATATTGCCCAATTGGGCTACCAGACGCTCAAAGCGATGGAACGCTCACAAAGCGATCCCCATATCGCAGTAAGGCCACTACGCATAGGTCAGGGGCGAAAAAAACGGATCAGTGCCGATCGTACAGCAAGTTGGTGGCATGTATTTAATACGACGGCTCTATACAACGATAGGCAACGTACCAAGCCTACCGGGCTATCCTATAGTTCTACCTCGGGCAGAGCCCGTGTAGAGCGTAATATTGTGTCGTCCGATTTGCGTATTGTAGAACATCTATCCAACGAGTTGTCTAATAAGTCTACCTGGGAACCTAAGTTTTCGAAGAGCCTCTTTGAATTATTGATCCCAAACGATTTTAAAAGTATACTTCGTAACCAGAACAATGTACTGTGGAAAATGGATGAATATACCGCACAGTTTCCTTGGGAAATGTTCCATTACTACGAAGAGGAAGACCCCTTGGTGGAGGAGGTGCCTACTTTTGTAGGGACGGGCTTAATCAGAAAACTTATTACCGATGATTACAGGGCCAACTCGATCATGGTAGAAAAAGATACGGCCATAGTAATAGGTGATCCTGACTATCGGGGGAGCAACTTTCGTCAGTTGCCTGCTGCTGCGGAAGAGGGCAAATTAGTTAGTCAACTTGTACAAGACAATGGCTATACTGTTACTTCATTAATCAATGCATCGCCAGCGGATATCATAGTCACACTCTTTGCAGATACCTACAAAATTGTACATGTCGCTGCGCATGGCGTTTACGAGCGATTGAGTGTGGATGGTGAAGAACGTATTGTGGCTGGTATAGTACTGGGCAACGGTATGTTTTTAGAACCCGGCACAATCAATCAGTTGAGTGCCGTTCCTGAATTTATGTTCATCAATTGCTGCTATTCGGGCAGTATAGAAGGGCTTGATGATAAATACTTACGACATAGGCCCAAATTAGCGGCTAATATCGGCACGCAACTGATACAGATGGGGGTAAAAGCGGTAGTTGTAACGGGATGGGCTGTAAATGATGAGGCTGCATTCGAATTCGCCCGGAAGCTTTATGCGTCACTTTTTGAAGGGTATGAATTTGGGGCGGCTGTACAGCGAGCAAGGAGCCATTGCTTTGATTTATACCCCAATACCAATACCTGGGGTGCCTATCAATGTTATGGGGATTATTACTACCGGCTGACCAATAAAAAAAGTCCGAATAGTAACACAGAGGAGCCTCTAGTGACCAGTGGCCAGGCTATCATAGAGCTAGATAACTTCCTTTCCTATATTCGATCGAAACTTGTTAAGGTAGATGCCGAGATACTACAATTAAATACACTAAAAGCTAGAATAGATAACAACCACCTAGAAACAGATGGAGCCCTTGAGCGGTATGCATTGATTTATTCCGAGCTCGGAAACTTTATCGAAGCCAAAAAACATATCGGTATCCTCTTCGAAAAAGACCATGCAGACTTTTCTGTTTCGCTTGTTGAGAAGGGCTTTAGCATCTCGACCAAGGTACTCTTGCAAAACTATATGGAACTCACTAAGGAGAATGAAAGCACGTTGTCTTTAAATAAATTGGCTGACTTACAGCAACAGATGTTCCGTCTTTTGCAAGAATGCAGGGTGATAATGACCCTTGGGGATACTTCAGACCGCCTATCGCATGTGGGCTCCATGTGTAAACGGGCGTCCATTATATTCTCGAGTACCAATACCCGGCAGGACCTACTTCTAGAGATGAAAACGCTATTTGAAAAATCTTATCTAAAATCAAAGCTGTCCCAACCATTTGTGGATCAGGTATACCCCCTGACCAATTACCTTTTGGCTTCCTATGGTTTAGCGGCAGGACAAGCCTTGTCGATCCCGGAGGCTCTAGGTATAGGTTTCGACCTGGATCGTCAATTTGATGTGTGGGCTGCTCGATTAGAAGCTGAGCGCACGGGCTATATCAACTATTATCAATTCAATGCGTTGGCAAAAGTAGCTGGTTGCAGATTTGTTTTCTGCGCAAACGAAAATAAGATCCGAGAATACTATCGCATTTTCGAAGAGGAAATGATAAACTCCTTGAAGATATATGGAAATGTAAAACATGTAAAAGGAGAGATAGAACACCTGATCTTCCTGGGGTCTATCATCTCCAATGTGGATAAGCTCGGTATGCTACAGGTATTGAAGCAACGTTTAAATGAGCTGTTAATCTAATGATTTATTTTTGAAGTAGCCTGCTGTGTATCCATCCGGAGGTCACATCTTGATCTTTGAATTTATTTTCTAATAAGGATACCAGAAACCATTCGTTCTGACTTTTTACAAATTCAACTTTACTTCCTTTGGATAGGGTGCCGTAAGATTCAAAAGAGGTACCCGGTCCTTTACGTACGTTGACTTTATCGGTATTCACCGTGTAGGTATCGATGCTGTCGCCTGTACGTCCAAATAGTTTGGCTTTAAAACTTTCCATTGGAAATAATGGACCCGGGTCGTCTTTCCGGTACGGTGCGATATCGTCGTGTCCCAGGACGATCTGGATGTTGTATTTTTTTGTTAGCGTCTGGCATAATTCAAAGCAGGCTTCGATCTGTTCCTGTGTATATTCATACCAAAAGGAAGGGGTCGATTCATGTTTGTGTCTAGCCTCCACAACATTCTCGATAGGGTATTCCTGCTTAAACCAGGAGAGGTAACGATTACCAACCTTATGCAATCTTCCTGGATTGTCTAGCTCTATGCCAATAGAAAAATCGTTAAATCCACGGAAGTTGGCCCATTGGCTCTGACCGGCATGCCATGCTTTTTGGTTGAAGTCGACCAATTGCGTGATTGTTCCGTCCCGAGCAATTACGATATGGGCTGAAGCGCGGGCGTTAGGGTTTTTAAACCAGTTGATAGAGGAGGTGGCGCTACTCCCGGCTGTAAAGTGGATGATGATAAATTGGGGATTCATCCGTCCGCCTTTGTTTTTAGTGGTTTCGTGCTTGATTTTTTCAGATACGTGGTTGGTTGTTAATCGATGATTGGTTACTTTCATAATGGTGTTGGTTTATAAACTCTAGAATTGTGCATAGTGGCGCATTATTTCTGTCTGTTGTAAAAGATTTGACGTCAGATCTAAAAAGAAGATTGGTTTAAATTTGTTAATTTGCTTAATCTCAGATTATGCTTAAATATAAGTATTAAATGTTTCAATTGGTGAATATATTTTTCTATAGGTTATATTTAAAATTCTTTGTCAGGTGCAGTAGAATTAATTAGTGCGATGACAGGTAAGTTAGCATATATTCTTTTTTAAGCTGTGATAATCTTTAATAGTGTAGGAAAGTACTTTTTCTAATGACACGGCTTTGCCTTCTTGTACGAGTACAATCTTGGTATGGATCTCGCCTGCATGTAGCAGGATTTCTTTTGCTTCGTAGCTTTTGACCCGACTTTGGTCGAGAATAGCTGTTAGCAGCTCATCGCTAGGGGGGATGCTTTGCCAAAACAACTTTTAGAAATTGATAATTAAGGTTCTGTTGCATGATGTGTTATTGTACGTCAATAAATCCCCGTACAGTGGACTTTCGATTCTGTAAGGGGTGA
>NZ_SNYV01000015.1 GCF_004363245.1 Sphingobacterium yanglingense
TCTGTCATAGGATCTGCTATCGTAACGCTGTTCAATGTCGTATTCCCTGTATTGCGTACCGTGAACGTGTACGTGATAACATCGTCCTTGTCAGCCTTGCCGTTCGTATTGTTGTCCGTAGTAATTACAGCAGTCTTAACAAACGATAAATCCGGTTGCTGATCAGCTCCGGGAACCACCGTAGGATCGCCAGGTGTCTTGCCCGGATCTGGTGTGCCTGGATTGTTCGGATCTTCAGGTGTAGATTCCACCGGAGGAACAGTTGTTGTACCGTCAGGGCCGTTACCGTTAACCGTAGCAACGTTCTCCACAGAACCGCGATCCACGTCTGTCTGAACAACCATATACGTAGCGCTGAACGTAGCCGTAGCACCGGGAGCTAAACTAGCAACAGAAGCTGGGCTAATAGTACTCAGGTTCGTAAGAGGATCGCTAACTGAAATATCTTTAAGTTCAACATTCCCTGTGTTCTTAACCGTAAAGGTGTATGTAATCACATCATTGGCATCCGCCTTACCCACTGTACCGTTGTCCGTAGTAAGCTTAGCGCCTTTAACTAAGGTGTATGATGGTACACCTAACTCTACCAATACTTCATCAGTATTATTGGTTTGATCAGGGTCATTTTCATTCGCTGCGACCGTTGCCGTATTATTATATGTACCCGCAGCGAGCACATCAGCTGTAATTGTCATTGTATACGATTCCCCGCTTGCTAACGAAGGAATTGTCCAATTAGGTGCACTCCAGCTCCCTTCACTCACCGTTACATTGGTCACAGTATACCCATTTGGCACAACATCCGTAACGGTGACGCCCGTGGCTCTGGAAGGCCCGTTATTAGTTACGGTTATCGTAAATGTAACTTCGTCTCCCACAACTGGTCGATTATTATCCACCACTTTCTCTATTGCCAGATCTGCTGCGGCGGGTGATGGTGTAACTACACCGGCTTCATCTTGATTATTATTCGTGTCATTATCGAATACATCACTTGCAATAGTCGCTACGTTTGTATAATTCCCTGATTGTTGTATTTCAGCTGCAATAGAAAGTGTTGCAGTATTGCTACCATTAGCTGACGAAAGGTTACCAATAGTCCAAATTCCAGTAGTAGAGTTATATGCCCCCGTTGACGGAGTGGCTGAAATAAACACGTATCCATTTGGTAATTGATCGGTAACCTTCACCCCTGTCGCATCTGAAGGACCATTATTTACCGCAGTGATTGTAAAAGTCACTGGAGTACCTACTTGCCATGGACCGGTTGACACTTCCTTGGTAACTGTCAAATCAGCCACTATTGAAAGCTGACCATTAAGCTTAATATTGTTAGTTTGCGTTAAATCCACTTGTGTCGGATCTCCAGCAGCGACCGTAGTATAATCCTGATTGATTCCATCTGCCTCAAAGAAAGGATCCGCAGGGGGTATATTTATATCTGGATTGGTAGCGTTGATATCTGTATAGTCATTGGGTCTAAGGATAGTAGCCCACGTATAAATCTTTCCATTATAGGTACCCAATGCGCTCACCGCCGAAGCTTTGACTGAAATCGTTGCTTGGCAACCCGAAGGCATGTCTACTATGGCTTCAAAAATTCCGTTAGCAAACGTAGGAGTCCCAACAAGCACGGCACATGCCGAGCTAAAAGCAATATCGGCCGGGTCTAGACTAATTGCTACACCCGAAGGGACATAAAAGCGAAATGTTGCCCCACGGGTAAGTGGTCCATTTAATGGATCTGTATTGGTTTTGACGGCACTTGGCCCATTATTACGGATCACACTTGTATATTGCCATTCGTCGCCTACCGAAACCGTAGTGGCAGGAAAATTATCCGCAACAATACTTTCAACTTCCAGGTCCGATTCATTTACTACAATATTCGTGTTTATGGTCTTGGCTTCTCCGCGAATAAATGTCCAAGTATCCAATGATCTATTATTACCAAAATTGCTAGAAAATTTATGACCGTTAGCACTACTTCGAATCCCTATGCTGTTCGTTGGTGAAAGATGACTATTATTCTTTGGATTAGACGCTCCGTTCGTTTCCGTAATTCCGGAGTCATCCCAATACACTGTATCAGAGACAACTAAGTTTAAATTGCTATTATTTAAACGTTCGATAATAACGCCATCCACATTATTCTCTACGTCAAAATAAGGAAAATGTACTTCCCCGCCCTGCAAACGTACGGTTATTGTTGCCGGTACATTTCCCTCAGGTAAGGCTATCCCATTTCCATCTTTACCATCCCAAAAAATCTCATTACTTCCGCTACCAGCGATTCCCCGTATTTCACGGGTCACAAAAGCTGCTGGAATGGCATCACTTTTAATATCAACAATGAATTGGCCCTGAGCGTCTGCTGTAAAACCAATATACCCCCCTTTATTACTGATTTGTCCCAGTGTACCATCCACACCTTTGATCTGCAAATCTTCCACTTCAGGGAGTATTGGTATATTTTTCAGCCAAGTGCTCCCATTTGGAACTGCTCCGGATGCTTCAGTTGGCATGTCCGAGGCAGGAGGAGCATAAAACATCTTATAAGTAATATCGGTCTCCGTATCGGCGAGATTTGGATTATGAATACTATATCCTAACACCTCAATACTGGTTGGAGTTGAAGCGTTCACACTTTTATAAATCGATTGCTTAGTATTTTTATCTGTAACCCCATTGTTATTTACAAAAAACGTATACAATTGTCCGTTCATTCCGTTCTGATCGGTTCGGTAGATATACCCATCCTTAGTCAGCACATAGACTTTGGCATAAACCCGATAACTGGTAGAGTTTGCCGTAAAATTAAAAACACTAGTCCATACTCGACCAGAGACAAATTTATCTTCGTCAGGTTTAAAAACAGACACGTCCCATGCAGACACATGTCCTGTTGAAGTCCCTGTTGTCCAATCGCCATTCGCCAATCCAGCTTGTGAACCGTCGCTATTCCCGCCACGAAAACTCACCTGATAAATTCCCGTTGTAGGAGCTGTATAATACAAGGGAACATATTGATTAGCAACAGCAGCTGTTGCTGGTTTTGCTGGCCCCGCTAATTCTGCAGCCCGGTTCGGAATGTTCCCGGCAGCACCTATAGCTGGCGTCACGTCCACTCCTGAAGGACTGTAAAGATAAATCCGTTTTGTACCGGAAGGATCTTGCGCATTGGATGCCAAAGTAATGATTTCTCCGGCTTGCACATAGACGTAATGTATCCCAAGATTTGGATACGGAAAGCTATTGCTCGGAGCAGCATTTGAGCTACTTAACATTGCTCTGTGCCCTTGAACACCATTAGGATACAGATCTTTCGACCCATCCGCAAATGCCCACGAAAAGGAAGATAAAAAAATCAAGATTAGGCAAACCATTTTTAGCCAGCCACACCTGATAAGGTTTGGTTTTTTAAATAAATCCATAACTACTATTTGGTAATATTGTATTTGATCAACAATCTGATTTGTTCCTACGGATAGCGATATTATTTTAAGAGAATAAAACACTATCCGAGGTAAAGGAAAACAAGTTTCTTAATACATCTGATATAGCCTTATCTATTATAACAAAAACTTGCTATGTGCACACCTCGTTTTACCACTTTAAAGCTAGTCTTTCATACCGCTCTTTAGTTAGGTGCTATTGACTATCCATACTTAAAACTACTCACACACATACTCCTACCCACGGGTAGTCAACTAAGGCGCAAAAGTAGACTAACTACAATATTTTTATGTCTCATTTCGAAATCTTGTTGTCCAATTAAAAAATGAGACACATTATAAATTCTGAAAATCAACAAATTACACGTTTAAGAACACAAAAAAAATGTAGACAAGAAACTACAACATAGACTCTCAATTTTTTTTGAGACACCTTAAAAAATAAGATTTTGAGTAGAAATATTGATCTCTGATACTATTGAAGATTTACTGGCTTAGGTAATGAAATTAAAACAGGAATCTAGGGAAGGTAGAGCAAAAGGAAATATTCTAGCAAATAAAACAGGTCGCACTTCCATTACTTTTAGGAAAGTTATATACCAAAGAGGGAATCATTAGGGGATGGGGATACCGTCCCAATTATTGGATTTATGACTTAACCAGATTCTGCTCCCGATAGATCATCGGAGAACATCCCTTCTCAAGGTTAAAATTGCGATAGAAGGAAGCTCGAGAATTAAATCCGCAAGCAAAGGCGAGTTCTTCCATGCTCATATCCAATTCTACGGACAGCAGCATATCACAGGCCTTCGCAATACGCCAAGCATTTATGGTCTTTACAAATCCTTCGGAATACACCTGTGTGAAATACTGGGAAATGAGACTTTTGGGAACATTCAAATCCTGCGCCATCTGCTCTAATTTAAAACTCGCATCAAAATATTTCTCCATAGCCAAATACTCTGCTATCTTACGCTGCTGCACAGCGGATATATCCGTTGACTGTCTCGATTCTACTTCCTGAGGTAATTGAGGAACGAGCTGCACCTCACCCTCCTGTTCGGATTCCCTATCTTCTTCCCATACTGGTGAAACACGGAGCCGACCAAGCATATACCAATAGATTAAAGACACGCCGGCCAACATCGCGCCAATAACGATAACACCGGTCATTAATGGCTCCTCCTTTACCCCTCCATTATAATTTTCCCACACAAAAGGCAACATAAATGAAGTTAATATCAAAAGCACAATCATCGTGTACTTAAAAACACCGAGGTTGATATTTTCAGGTCCCTTCTTAGCTGTAAATACAAATATAGGATACAATACCCAAGAGACACACATAGCACCATAAAGAACAGTGTAATAACCTATAGTGTAGGAACTTCGGAATAGCGGAGAGGATAAAAACACGACATAACCGAGGACACCTAAGAAAAAGGGCATAAAATGAAGCCATAGTTTTCCTCGTGACAGTACTTTCCCTTCTAATATTTTATAGATCCAGAATAGAAAAGGTCCAAAAGTCAATCCAAATGGTGCAGCGGTACTCACATACTCCATTCCCGGAAAAACTTCCGTAAACAAAAACATGAAGCTTACGTCAACAAGCATCTGTACCAAAAATACCGATAAAATTCGATCTATTGTGTTGCGATCCCGAATACCAAATGATAATAGAACACCTTGCAAGGCGACAACAAAAATGGTAGCATATAGAAAAACAACAAACATATCTAGATAAGTGAAGATTGTTCCCTATATGCAGAAGGCAAAACCCCTACCCGCTCCTTAAAATAGCGATTAAATGTAGTCTTAGATGAAAAACCTGATGAATGGGCAACTGCCTCAATTTTATACTCACTACCGAATTCCATTAGAATTGCTTTCGCATGGCGTATACGATAAGTAGCCAACCACTCATAATAAGTCAAATGCAGTTGATTGTTCAAATAATGAGAAATAACGCTTTTTGCGATTCCAACGTGATTGGACAATTTATCCAAGGATAATTTTGAATCTAAAAACAAACGATCCACTTCCATAGCGCGTACCAATTCGCCTCCACAATGTGCCAATATCCCTGTATCAGCAGGTAGCATAGAATCTTCTGCAACAGGTATTGTTACGTCATCTTGCTCCACAGCATGGAAGCGAGAGTACATGTAATTGACAAGCATAAATAGACTAAAGACCATCGCCACCGCTATAGCATGAATCGGATTGATTCCCATAAACACATCGACTTGTATGTAGTGTTTTAAAAACACAGACCCTACAAAGAGAAAAATCCCCATCCCCAAAGCCATCAGTTGCTTGAGCAAAACGAATCCCTCCGTTTTACTAGGAGTACCCTTCAAACGAAATAAAATCACCACAGGATAACCTATCTGCACTATAATCATAATCGGGAGGTACCATTTAAAATACGTCCAATCAAAAGTATCTCCCAATATGAAATACCAAGTCACAAAAAAAGCAAAAGGAATATTCCCCAACAGCAGATCTCGCTTTATTACCGACTCGCTCTTATTGGAAAGATACTGGTACATCGCCCAGAATAAAGGGCCATACAGCAAAGGCATTGGGAAACTATAGTTGGAAAACAGAATACAAAAATGGTATAACTGCAGTATAGTCAATACAGAAACAAGTAATTCAAAAAAAGTCAATTTCTTCAAAAAGGAAGACAATTTCATGTAGATTTTTCTCGTTAACAAAATTTAATATAGCACTCCTGCTCACACTTACCAAAAAGCATGAAATCAAAAATCAGTTTAGATTACAACTGCAATCCACACAAAAAAATGCCCAAAAATTTTCCCCAAACATCACAACCCCTGTCAGAACAGAAATACATTGATACTAGAAAAAATCTCTTAAGTTAAGTTCAAAAAATCGTCTACTTATGTAATGACGATGTACTTTAGATAATCCCCAAAGGTATTAAAGATAGATGCGTAAACATATATTGTTTAACAATACATGTTTACGCAAATATAGAACAAAAACATTTCTATAAAAAATAAATCTTTTTTACATTCAATAAGTTACAGAAATATAACACATTGGTCTAATTCAATAAACTTTTAGCATCATTCAGATCTTCGTTCCATGTAGCTGTTCGCGTGGGCTTATCCAATCTTTCAATTGCTTTATTCAGCCTGTTCATTTTTTCCTTCTCGTTGCTGCTCTCCCACTTTTTGCGCAACACCTGTACTTTTTCATAATCCTGTATCCCCTCCAACATCCGCTCAAAACGTATCGAGCTTCTATTTTGCGGATACACAATATAGGTATCCCCTGCTGGCCATGTCCGGAAACGCGAATCCTGTAATGGGGTCTCTACCCAAGAGTTATATGCCCAATGTAACACCCCATCAAAACCAGCAGCTAATGCGTACCAAGCTAGGTAAGTCGATTCTGCTGGATCAGAAAAAGTAAACTGATTCGGGAATGAATTGCCACAGTACACATAAAATGTACTATTTAATCCGCGAGCTCTTCTATTAATTAGATCCTCTTTGGAAAAAGGATGCCCTGAGGCCAGGCTAATATCTTCACTATCTGGAAACTTCTTATAGGTCTTCTGATTGTCTGCATAAGAAACTCCTAGCTCGGGCGCAATTTTCTTTACTAATGCAAAAGCAGCCTCCATCTGTGCGGGTTCGCGCTCGTCCATAGCGATATTGGTGATTTCAAGCCAACCTTTTGCTTTAAGATGAGCGACAAAACTAGTCAAAAATGGCGCCCAAATCTCCTCAAACACCGCAGTTCCCGGCTTAGCTTCTACATCAATGAATTTTCCTGAGACCTCATCCTTATAATGAATAATATTATTCCAAGGCACAATGGAGTAACAGTTAATCATTTTCTTTACACCAAGATCCATCATCAGTGTAACCCATCTATCGAATACGGTGTAGTCATATTGCCAAGAGCCGTCTTTTTTCTTTTTCCAGATAATCATATCTGCATATGGATCCAGCGTCTGAACGTTCCAAGGGTCTTTATTCAGCGTCGCCGTAATAACCTTCTGTCCAGCATCGGCCAACCGCTTCATCACCGGCTTCAACGCCGCAAAATGCGCTTCAGACCACATGGTTAATCCCTCGGTACGGGCCACAGCAGAAGGATGTTGCCATTGATCCAGATGGAATGTCCACTGACCGACTTCAGGCAACAGTTCATCAACTACTTCCAACTCCAAAACTAAATCTTCTATTTTCCGTTCACCGGATTTTACAGTCACCGCAGCTCGGTATATGCCACTTTCACTATCTCGCGGAATATCTACAGTAACCCATACAGGACGTACTTCTTTACCTCTAATATCATATGTATCTAGATCATCCAACATATCTGGGGACAAGGAAGAGGCAAAATCCTGAGGCTTACGGTAACCGCAACCGGGACCGAACTCATCCGTCATCACATAACGCACGAATCGGGCCTGAGCTGTATTAGCTTTAATCTCGGGAAGTTTTGCTGCCCGAAAGTCACCTATTTCTACAGAGACACTATTTATAGCCGAAGTCGACCATAACAACAATTGTGCGGAGACTCGCTCTCCCTTCCAACCTTTGACCAATGCTTTTTTTTGTGTAAGCACCTGAGGCGCAACAGATCGCGGGTAGCGCTTATCAATTGAGACAAATGAACTATTGAGGCCCCGTTTCACAACTGACCAATCGGACAAGGTATCTGCAGTTGGATCTGTCATCTCTATAAACGGGCGTCCTTTTGCTATTGTCTGGGCTTGTACGGCTTCACCTTGCGTCCATAGCACGAGACTTGCTATTCCAATTTTTACTAAAGTCTTCAAGATATTTATGTTTTGGTATCTAGTTATAAAAATCCAGTTCGGCTATACTTAGCGAATTGCCGCCGCCTGTAATTTCGGCTGATTCAATACGAATATAACGGGTATTCACCTTATTTTCAAATAGATGTTTTCTTTTTGAAGGATTATCGATTAGATTTCCAAATTCAAAGCTATCGATATCTCTCCAAGTACGTCCATCCGTACTTATTTTAAGCATCCCTTTGGCCATCATTCCCTCTCTATGCTTTCTCTGCGGAGTGTAGGCAAATACCGAAACGTCATAAGCTGCTCCCAAATCTATTTCGATAAATTGTACGGCACCTGTCGGCTGAGAATGCCAAAGGGAGTTTGGATTTCCATCTATAGCTTTAGCAGAAGACATTTTCTCCCGTTCACTACTACTAGCCAATATGTTCCACCCAATCTTCGGTATTGCCAGAGTCTCGTCAACAACTGCGCCTCGCTGCCCATCAGGGGCGATGGCAACAGCCTTAATAGATTTTGCACGGGGTTGAAACGCACCATTGTACACCAACGAATTCACAGTCGGCATAGCTCCATCTAGTGTATAATATATACGATACTCCGATTTCAAATTCTATAGAATATCTTCCCCAAAATTGTTTAAGCTATTGTATTTTGCTAAAATACAGCATCCCCCCCTTTCATATAGTACGCGATTTTACCTTATCATTTCATTTTATTATCATAAACTGGTAATTTACCATAAAGAAATGGTTACTTTTAAGAGAAACTACGTGATATGCAGCAACCACTAGAGACTATATTCCAAAATCAAAAAGCTAATTACAAAGCTGTGGGAGCACCATCTGCCGATATCCGTATACAGCAGTTGAAGCGACTCAAAGATTGTATTCAAAAGTATGAGCTTTTAATATTTCAGGCGTTGGCTGATGATCTTGGCAAGAGTAAATTTGAAGCTGCAGTCACAGAGGTTTATTTTATCTATTCAGAAATCGATTTCGCCATCAAGCATCTCCGACAATGGGTGCTCCCTAAGCGAGCAAAATCAACCCTTTCAAGCTTATTTGCAAAACACAGGATAACCTACCAACCTAAAGGGATCTGTCTCATTATAGCCCCTTGGAACTATCCATTTCAATTGACTATGGGGCCTTTAATATCGGCTCTATCTGCGGGTAATAGGGTGATGATCAAACCTTCTGAATACAGCATCCATACCTCCAATATTATTCTCAAGATCCTAACGACTGCATTCGATCCATCTTCAGTTTACTGTGCATTAGGAAACCAAGATATATCCACAGCCCTTCTTGAACTTCCTTTTGATCATATATTTTTTACAGGGAGTACCCAGGTAGGACAAATCGTCATGCGGGCGGCAGCAAAACATCTGAGCTCAGTCACGCTCGAACTTGGTGGCAAATCCCCCGTATTAATAGGCCAAGATACCGATTTACAAAAGGCAGCCGAAAAAATAGCATGGGGCAAGCTCCTTAATGCAGGGCAGACCTGCATTGCACCGGATTATATCTTGATCCAAAAGGATCAAGAAGCCCAATTTATCCATTATTTTCAAACTGCAGTAGCACATTTCATATACAGTCCATCTGGCGCTATGAATAGGGACAGTTATGCCAAGATCATCACTCCAAAACACCTTTCTCGCTTACATCAGCTCATAGACGATGCCTGTACACAGGGAGCACGTATCGCGTGGAAGGGGGCTGGAGATTCAGCAGACACCTTTGCCCCCACACTCCTACAAAATGTACCACCGGAAAGCCGAATCATGCAAGAGGAGATATTCGGCCCGATATTACCCATAATCACCTACGACACACTGGAAGAGGCAATAAAATTCATTCAAGATAGACCGAAACCATTGGCATTGTATCTATTTTCCAATAGTATAAAAATGACAGATCATGTCCTTAAAAACGTGAGTTCTGGAGGAGCCTGTGTCAATGATGTAATTCTCCATGTATCTAATCCACACCTCCCTTTTGGCGGAGTCAACCAAAGTGGCACAGGAAGTTCGCACGGTTATTTTGGCTTTAAAACATTCTCTCACGAGCGCGCTGTTATGTACCAATCGAATTTTGCGTTCTCCAAACTTATCTACCCTCCGTATAGTGACAAGAGTAGTTTATTAAAATGGTTAAAGCGCTTGATGTAATATCACTATTTCGGATCTTTCCGCATCCACCGAATCAACCTTGGTTCTATTTTGTAACTTATTAGATAGGCTAGTCCCACCATGCATAGCGTCACGATAGATACCAGTACATATTTATTCACATAGGGATAAAGCTTATTAAATGTAATAAATCCTATATGTTGATGCAACAGATACAATGGATAAGTCAACATTCCGAGTTTCACCCATCGCTGGCTATTGATAAAATGCATCTTTTTTAGAGCTACAAAGGTCATCAAGGCATAGAATCCAATGATTGCTCCTCCGATGACATAGGAAGAAAACTCCTCATGAAAAGTACGTTGCAGCCAGTTGATCCGGCCTATTGATGTATAGACAGATAAAAAAAGACAGTAGGCCAGTAAAATGAAGTAAGTAACTTTCGGGCCAACAGCATAAATTCGATAAAATAGTATTCCTGCAATAAAATAGGAGCTCCAATCTAAAATAAAAAAATGATGTAACGCGGTATAAATTGGTGTCCCCCCTATGATAAACCGTAAACTGGATAAGAGTAACCAAACAATGATCAAATAGTCGAGACTGATTTTTTTAATATAATTCACCATCAAAAAAATCGCGATCAAAAGGTAAAATTTCATTTCTACATACAACGACCAATAGGCACCGTCCACATGTCCCACATCGAATAATGTCTGTATCATTGTCATATTGACCAAAAATTTTTCTCCTGTAACCGAGTACCTAGGAGCTCCGAAATAATAGGTGATTACAGCCGTTGCACAGAGACACAACCAATACACCGGATAAAGACGTTCAAAACGAGATTGTAAAAACCGAGGTAAGGAAAGGTGTTTTATTGAAAAAGCAATCACAAATCCACTAATTATAAAGAACATATCTACCCCTAGGTATCCATATTTAAAATAGGAGCCGATCTCATCAAAACGCAAAAGCGACATATTGCCAGCTTTGAATCCCCGGTACAAAAAGTGATAACATAGAACTGCCATAGCGGCAATAAACCGGAAAAGATCAATCTGATAAACCCTTGTGGATGACATCATAGCGCGCAAAGGTAGTCAAACTTTGGAAACAAAATTTTATCTTAATCTGTCTCTAGAACAGATTATTGCCACAAACTCATTACAGACTATCTTTTCCTACTCTAAAATCAAACTTTGGCATGGTATTGGATTAGTACTTAGTATTCATAATTTAGGTTAATAATTGGTTAGTTAAAACGCCTGTGGCTCCCCGCCTCAGGCGTTTTTTAGTATTATTCTTTTAACTTTGCTTTTGTTAAAAAAAGCAAGGAATTTTAATGCGTAAATCAAATTCAGGCAAATTAGTTATTATCAGTGTATTCTCTGTCGCTACAGTTTTGATGGCATTCTACTATTTTTTAACAAGTAATGACTCGCAGATTAATATCCAAGCACCTGCACACTTCGGAGTTCCCGTAGACAAAGGTTCAGTTACCGTACAAGGTGCAAGCCTTGGCAGAATGCTCTTTAATGATCCTCTACTCTCAAAACACCAGAAAATATCCTGTGCTTCTTGTCATCAGCAAACTGCCTCATACGCCGATCAAGGCAAGAGGCTTAGTATTGGTGACAGAGGGCTACCTACCCATCGGAATGCTCCTGCACTAGTCAATATGATATGGAAAAACTATTTCTTTGCAGATGGACGTGCTAATCGGCTAGAAGAAACGATTCTCAATGCGATAAATGATACGTTAGAACTGAACAGTAATATAGATCTAATAGTCCAACGCGTAGCACAACATCCGATCTACAGTAAAAAAATCAAAGCGCTATTTCAGACTCAAGACATCAAAGGTGAACAGGTGATCGACGCACTAGCACAATACCTGCGCACATTAAACTCATCAGACAGCAAATATGACCGTATGCTTCTGGGCGAAGTTCTATTTACAGATATGGAAAAAAAAGGGCAGCTGATATTTGAAGGTCAGTGCGCTTCCTGCCACATCCCTCCGTTCTTTCATAGCAACGTACCAACATACGACGCACAACATAGAAAAATCCTTAGTCCGTCTTTACGTAATATTCATTATTCTGCACCTTATATGCACGATGGACGCTTTGACAATCTCGATAGCTTACTACGATATCACCCTCTTGAGTTTTCAAAAAACCCTGAGCAGAAAAATCTAAGTAAGATAGAAATAGAGTCTATCCATTCTTTCTTAAAAACACTTACGGACAAACAGTTTTTGAACCCAAACTCCTATTAGCATCAGTTTACCAACACCATGAAATTACCTTTAATAGCCATTTTATCATTTGCCCTATATGCGTGCACTTCACGACAGCCCTTAGACCCCGATCTGCTCCATCAAGAGATATCAGAGCTAAACGACAAAAACAGTTATGAAGCATCTCTAGTAAAGTTGGACAATATCATTCACGACGAAGAGTCCTCCGATTACGAAATATACAATGCGTACCTACAAAAGGCATTAACCTATAAAAGAGTATTCAATTACCCTGAAGTACTTGCCAACCTTGATCAGGCTTATCAATACGGTAAGAATACTAAACAACGTGCAGCAACAGAAATACGCGTACTCGTAGAGAAGGCACTTATTTTTTTTGATTCGCAGGACTATAACGCACTTGACACTTATCTCAACAAAATAAAAGGCAAAAACCTAGACTTATTAAACGCCGAAAGCCGTGCTTTTTATCTAAACATCCTTGCTGTATTGGAAATACGGGTCGGTAATTTTCAAGTTGCAGATTCAATCCTATCCGAAGGCATTCATATCCTAAGGAAACAGAGTCCTAAACACCTGCCACTTGTCTACTCTAAGCTAATAGGCTTAAGCGATCACCTGAAAGATAGACCAAAAGCCGAAGAAGCTTTTAAACAGGGAATGCATTATGCGGAGAAGTATAATATGAACCTCTACAAGATCAGCTTGCTCTATGCAATGAGCAACTTTTGCAGTGTCATTGAAGATTACAAAGCAGCATCTATGTATGAAAAACAGGGCATTGCCATATCCAGTCAATATAACGCGCCATTTGAAAATGGCAAATTGACTGTATTAGAAAAAGAGCTCCTTTCTACCCGAAAAAATCTCGAAATCCAGTACAATAATAAAACACGTATTATATTAATTTTACTGTCGATCATTTTTTTAGTGCTCATCGCGGTGCTATATAGACTGATCAAGGTCAGCAAACAACGGAATGTGCTGTTAGAAAATGAAAACCACATGATGCGCAAAGAGTTGGAAAAACTGACCAGTGAAACAAACGATAAAGGAGAGGCAAAACTAGAGTTGGAAAAATACAACCTGACGGTACGGCAAGAAGAAATTATAGCTTTACTAAAACAAGGAAAAACCAACAAGGAAATTGGAAATGAATTATTCATCTCTGAAAACACCGTAAAATACCATTTGAAGGCGATCTATAATATCCTCGACATCGGTAGCCGTACAGATTTACTCCATCATCAAGAATAAAACATAAAAACAAACAAGTTGATTATATTTTTTTGGCACGATATTAGTAACTACCTAAGTATTCATAATTTAGGTTAATAATTGGTTAGTTAAAAACGCCTGAAGCTCCCCGCTTCAGGCGTTTTTTTATTACCTAACTACACTATTGCTTTTCTATTCTTCATTGCCTAAGTTTGTTATAGTCCTACAAAACATAAAAGTGATGCAGATAACCTACGTAATATTAAATGGAGTACAGATTCCTGAACATGAAGCTCAATTGTCCATCAATGATCTCGCTATAGTCCGGGGTTACGGGATATTTGATTATTTCAAAACGGTCCAAGGCACGCCACTATTTTTAGAAGACAATTTAGATCGCTTTTACAACTCAGCCCGTCTCATGGACTTACCGGTTAATTATAGCCGTACTGAGATCAAAAGCATGATCGAGCAACTGATGCTAGCTAATAACATGCCCGATTCGGGCATCAAGATATTACTGACAGGAGGCTATAGCCCAGATGGATATAGTATCGCTGAGCCGAATTTGATTATTAGCCAGCATCCGATCACAAGAGATGATCTAGCCGAAAATAAGGGCATTAAATTGCTTCCTTTCGAGTATCACCGTCCTTTTAGTCAGGTCAAATCCATCGACTATGTCATGGGGATCCAAGCATTAAAAAAAGCAAAAGAGGCAGGTGCCAATGATGTCGTATACGTACAAAACGGTCTACTTTCAGAATGTCCTCGTGCCAACTTTTTCTTAGTAAGTGATGACGGTACCCTGCTCACGGCCGGAGATGACGTGTTACAAGGTATAACACGGATGAAGATTTTAGAAGTAGCGAAAGAACATTTTAAAATAGAGGTCCGCGATATCAGTCTCGAAGATCTAAAAAACGCCAGCGAAGCTTTTATCAGTTCAACCACCAAGAACATAACGCCAGTTACCGAAGTACTAGGCCATAAAGAATTTGGAGCTGGTGCCGGTACGGTAACCAAGCAGCTACAGGTTTTACTCAATCAGCTCATGTACGAGCTTGAAACCAGCGAATAAATAAAAAATCCGCAATATACCTCTCCAGAAGGAGAGGATATTACGGACAAACAAAAGAGAAATATTAGAACTTATTAGAGCCGTTGCCCTGCAACACATAATTGAATGTATAATGCTGTTTTGGCCATTTTTCACCTCGCGTGGGGATATCTGCAAAGTCAGCAATTGTCACACTAGGATTCCCTTTATAGTAACTGACCATTTCTAACTTTACATAATTTCCTTTACTTGTCCTGACCAGAATAAGCACACCAGGCTTCATCAATATGGCATGCTGAGGTGTATTATATAGCGTATTGACGTAGTAGGTATTATTGCCCGTAATCCCCGAAGTACTATACCCCTCAGTAGGTGCTGTGTGATAGGATGATAATAATCCCTCAACCAATTGACCAACGGCCCCATTGCCAAAACCTATCGTTGTACCCGTTATTTTAATATCCCAATCGGTAGCACTCTCTTCCGTTTCCTTGTTTCGCTCCAGACTGAAATACACACCACCTTTGTCCAATCCATTAAGATCCTTAACGGCAACTACTTCCTGCTTCTTTTCCTCTTCTTCAGGACCGGTATTATCCTTACTACAACTGCCAACCAGTAGCCCCAATGAAATCGCAAACAGACTGACCTGCTGCAAAAATCGATTTTTAACCATTTTTCTGTGTTTTTAAATATGAATGTATTAGTTAATTATACGATAAGATATACCTGCGAAGAGCAAGCGTCCGGGCATAGTCGCTATTCCTGTACGTTTGATATCGCTAAGATTTTCGGCCGAAAGCGTACATCTTAGAAGGTCTTTATACAGTGATTTGACAATAGAAGCATTCACTATCGAATAGCCAGACGCATATTCTTCATCTAGATTCAAGATACCATTGCCATCGATATCCCTTACACCAAAGCGGCTACGATAGGCCCATCGCAGGGTAAATACCAGCCCCGGCTTTGGGCAGCTATAAGTCAAACTCATATTGCTGCTGTACCGGGACCGGTTAAAGAGCCCACCGTATTCGTGAGGCTTGACCAATCGACTCGCCCCTGTCTCTACATCACGGGTGTAATATCCCTTTCCTGCAGCTATGGCATTCTGCACTGTGGTATTTGCCGTACGTAGATACTGTCCGCCGAGTTGGACTCGCAGGTCTCGCCATGTATAAGAGATGGTGGACTCTATGCCTTTGATAATAACATGATCCTGATTCGAATACGTATACACCGACTTACCGTTTTTTTGGGTGGCCAGAGCGAAAGTCTCGATCAGGTTGGAAACTTCATTGTAGAAAAAAGTACTTCCTATGCTCAGATTTGCTAAGGGCTTTACCTGCAAACTTCCTTGATAATTCCAGGATCGTTCTGCATCCAGCGCTTTGATATTCGACGGGTCAGACAGCACTTCGGCAATTTCACCTGCCTCTATAAGTTTACTCAACTTATAGGCTGCATCTTCCGCACCAAATACACTATACCCTTGCGTAGGGTTAGTCCAGTTGAGATACAGCTCTCTAAAATCAGGCGCCTTATACGCACTCCCTACGGAGCCGTTGATCGTCAACCATGACCACAACTTATATTTTCCGGCTACTTTGGGACTAAATTGTGAAGCGTAAACACTATGCGTATCGAAGCGCCCGCCCGCGATGACGCTAAATCGGTCAGAAAACTTAACATCCGCCTGTAGGTAAACAAATCCAGCTCTGAATTCCTTTTTATCGTCATAGCGATTTGCCTTTAGCCATTCATCCGTCCCCCCTGCTCCTCCTGTCAGATCAATCCTATCATTCACTTTAAAATCATGCTGCAGCTCTGCCCTGGAAAACTTCTGATCAAAAAAATCATGGTTATACAAACTTCCATCCTCCACGACATGAATACGGGTATCAGTTTTATAAAAAGATTGATTGCCCCTTAAAAAAGACTTATGTCGATCTGAAAAACGATATTCAACCCGAGGCGTAACAACCAAATCCCTTCTCAGAAATCTGGAAGAAACCATTTCCTGTGTTACTGCTGTATTTGTTTTATACTGATCCTCAGCGTGCTCATCATTATACTTTAGCCCGAGCTGGACATCCAGTTTAGGTGTAACCTGATGGTTCACTTTGATACTTCCCGTATAACCATAAAACGGAGCTACCGTCTTTCCCACCGCATCACCTGCATAACCATAACCACTATTACTGAATCTATTAAAAGCAGTATAGACACCGGTTTTGGGTCCAGCAACGCTACCTTCCAGACCAATATCAAGGGCATGATGTGTACCGTAACGTACCGATGCTCCCATCTGTTTGCCCAAAGACGGTTTTTTGGTTATAATATTTATAACTCCCGCCATTGCTTCAGAGCCGTACAACGAGGAGGATGGACCTTTCATGATTTCGATACGCTCTACATTGGTCATCGTGATACGCGAAAGCTCCAGTGTACCCGAGCTCCGTCCTATAACGGGTTCGCCATCGATCAATACCAACGTGTACTTGGCATCGAATCCCTGTAGTTGAACTCCCGTACCATGATTCTCAGCCAGCACCATGCCCGTCTGTTCAGCGAGAACCTCATTAAGCCGTACCATTCCCTTCTGTTTGATCTCTTCTTTACCAATCACCGTGATGGGAAGAGGAATATCTGCTATATTTTTTTCGGTACGTGTTGCCGTTACGACAACTTCATTCAGCGTTACCGCCTCACGGAATAATCTAAACACAGGACACTGCTTCTCTTCAAAGCTTGCCGAATATTGCTGCCTTACATAGCCGATCTTACTGACTTCCAGACTATGCTCTCCTGCCTCCGAATCAAAATAAAACTCGCCTTTATCATCGGTCTTTTCTGTCCGTTTCACATGAATCAAGTAAATTGTAGCACCGGATACCGGTTCCCCTCTCTCATCGATAATCTGCCCTTTCAATCTCCTGTCTAGCTGGGCGTAGCACGTTCTTCCTCCAAAAAAAAGAGCACAGTGCACCAACAAAATAGCTGCTATTTTGCAATTAATAAATTTCATCCTATATATTGTGCTTTAATTAAATACCTTGATAGTGCTATCTAAACTTACGTTGATACCAGATCAGCGCACCACTGATTACTAAAAAAACTGAAAATAAGGTAACGATGAAGGCTATAATTCGACCGAACATCCCCCAAATTTGCCCAGAATGAATATTATAGTTCATTCCTTTTATTTTGTCCCCAACGCTGCGCCGATCGGAATACACCCCTTCCAGCAATTTCCCATCGCTAGGATTAAAATAAAGAATCTCCCTACGCCCTAACTTATCTTCATATTTTGCGATAAACATGAACACCTTGCTCGACTTCCCAGGAAAGAAAATGTTGACTTCTCGGACATCCGGAAACTGTCCCATCGTATAGTGCAGTGATTTCTCGATAATCTCCTCCTCTTGTGCACTTGCAATAGCCTTTGGTAAATGACGGGTAGCCTGTTCGGATCCTGTAAGCCAGTACACCCCTTGTTCAAACCAGCTAAAAGACATCATCAGACCACTCAAGCAGATGAACAGCAGAAAAAAAGACGTATAAAAACCACCGTTCTTATGCCATTGAAAATTCAGCATTTTCCAATTCCCCCGATAGGACAGACGAAACACCCTCCGCCAAGTAGTACGGACAGAAGGCCACCATAACCAAAGTCCAGAAATAATCAAAGGAATGCAGGCCAAGGTAGCCCAACCTACAATCTGTCCACCGACCTTCCCTAGGCCCAATTGTGTATGTAGAGACCAGGCCATCAAAAAAGGATCTTTTTTTGTATCCGTCTTTCCAAGAACCTCTCCAGAGTAAGGATTAATATAAAGTAAATGCTGTCCGTACATATATACTTTGACCGAGCGATCGACTTGTTGATTGACCACAATCTCACGCACCTTAGTCTCCGAATGGTATTGTTCCGCAATCTGCGAAATACGATCTATTGACAACCTCGTAGCATAGGCAGGTACATTGACATACAATAGATCCGGGTATAAAGCAGCTCTAATCTCCCGTTGAAAAGTGTATACACAACCACTTATGGCCACAATAATGATGACAATACCGACCAATAATCCGATTATTCCGTGTATCTCCCGCCATATTTTCTTCTGTCTATTCATAATGACAGCAAAACTAATAATAATTATTAGAATAGACTAACATTAAAATAAAACAAACAAATAAAATAATTAGCCAACACTAATTATGAATCAAAAAAAAAACCGTTTGAACTATTCAAACGGCTGTATTACAGCTTTCATACTGTAATTAAATTATCTATCACTATTACTTTATTTCAGATTGGACTTTCTGCCAGGCACCTCCATTGACCACACCACTATATCCAGCTTTTTCCAATATCCCCTTAGCTTGTGCACTCCGCATTCCGCTTCGGCAGAATACTACTATTCGCTTCTTCGCATCAAACCTAGTAAGCTGATCTGTTATCAATCCCAAAGGAATATTGACCGCCCCAACTACAGTACCTGATGCAAACTCATCAGGACTACGTGCATCAACTAAAAAAACATCTCCTTTCAAAATTTCCTTTAGTGTTTCCTGTTCTCCCTTCCCTAATATCTTTTTTATAAAATCCATCATCTTTATATTACTAAAATTATATTTACTATATTCATCTGTGACACCATAAAGATATACAGTTAGCATATTGCCTCAAGTAACATTAGTTACAATTTGACGTAATGTTGCCCCTACTAACGTATATTTGCTTCAAATCTAAAACAGTCATCCATTTTTATGAAGAACACACAAAGAGCTTTTCTCCTCGGACTATTATCCGCATTATTTTTTGCCGTAACCTTCGTGGTCAATAGACTCATGTCTGTAGAAGGGGGCAGTTGGATATGGAGTGCCTCCTTACGTTTTTACTGGATGTTGCCTTTTTTTCTGATTATTGTCATACTCCGCAATAACCTAACGCCTCTCCTTAGCGCCATAAAACAGAAGCCCCTACCTTGGTTATTATGGAGTACAATTGGATTTGGGGTTTTCTATGCCCCTCTGACCTATGCCGCAGCATTCAGCCCATCCTGGCTCGTTGCCAGCACCTGGCAGATTACCATTATAGCAGGAATGATACTTGCTCCCTTTATCAACAAGAACCATCAATCTTCCAATTCAAAAAGTACCTATACTTTTTCCGCAATCATACTTCTGGGCATAGCGATCATGCAGATCCAAGCTCTCGGATCTGTAGATCTGTCCAATCTCCTATCTGGCTTTTTATGGGTACTCGTAGCCGCATTTGCGTATCCTTTGGGTAACCGAAAAATGATGCAGCTAACAGGTGGCACATTAGATGTCTATCAACGCATACTAGGCATGATCCTTTGTAGCATCCCCTTTTGGATTGGTTTAAATCTCTACAGTTACTCTTCAGGACATCCCTCACCTTCAGATAATCAACTCCTACAAACCTTAATTGTAGCCGTATTCTCGGGTGTTATTGCTACTGTTCTTTTCTTCACCGCTACCGATATGGTTCGCAAAGATGAAAAAGGATTGGCCAAAGTAGAGGCAACACAGTCGGCTGAAGTCGTATTTGCTGTAATCGGCGAAATTGTCATCTTACAAAGTCCCCTTCCTGACAGCTGTGCCCTGATAGGAATGCTACTGGTCATTATTGGTATGTCTTTACACAGTTTAAAAAAGTAAGTTTCTAAATACAATAACAATTTGGAGTTCAAACATAATCTTTCGAAATTCGTACCGGCTGGATTTACAGCCATTAAGCTATGAAAACGTATCCAACATTCCTGAAAACAGCATTTTCCAAAGCACTGATGGTTTCACTACTCTCATCGGCTACGATCTGTAGTTATGCGCAGCATGCAGCAGACTCCATCGAGATGAGAATCAGGCCCTATGCTGGACTACGAGGACATGCTGCCATATACGACGGTAAGATGGACATCCAGGAAAATGCCTCACGTATAGGCACCGAAGTAGCAATGAAAAAAGGAAAGCTTGGATTCGTCGCAGCAGCAGAACTCCAGGTCAATCTCTTACGTGGAGGATCTAGTTTTAATGCAGATGGTAGTTTATCTGGAGGTTTTCTAACCATACAGTCAGGACAGAATCAACAGGTTTTTGGCAATAGGCTCGGCTATTTAGGCGTAGAGTTTGAACGTCTTGGCCGACTTACTTTTGGTAAACAATGGAGCGTATACCGTGATGTCACAGCTTACACCGATCGTTTTAATGTTTTTGGTTCCAAAGGTTCAGCTACTTTTATAGGAGGTACAGATGGGGGATCCAATGGAACCGGCCGTGCCGATCAGTCTATTATCTATCGTAATCAGATCGGACGCTTCTATTTAGGTGGGCAGCTACAAGCCCGCGGTGCCAATAACCACCGCTTTGTTGATGGCTTTGGTGCCTCAGCTCAGATGCAGGTTATTCCAGAACTACGGATAGGAGCAGCATTCAACAAAGCTTTCCTCAGCGACAATCTAATCAATGACGGCAAAATACTAGGCCTTTCTGACCAACCTATCTATATTACTTTAGGAGCTGATTTTAAGGGCAAAAAAATAGATTTCAGTGCAGTAGCCATATTACAAAAAAATGGAGATTTCACACAAGGACGCTACACAGACCCCTTAGGACAAGATATCACTCCTACCGTAGTATTCGATGCCAAAGGCCTTGAACTATTCACTAAATACAAACTGGACAAACTATCCTTACTGGCCGGTTATAACTTATACCTCCCATCTTTTCAACCCGGAAAAAACAGCAATATTCCTACTCCTATTGATAAGAGGTTCCAAAGAAACGACCTGATCCTGGGTATATCCTATCAACCGATACGGTTTGTACAGTTCTATAGCGAACAACGAATTTCTAATGGTAGAACTGTACTTGGAGCAAAAGAAAGCACCGTCTTCACCATGGGTATGAAAATAGATTTATCGGGTAGTTTCTCGAAGATCATGGCCTTGTAAATCCCTAATTAGCTGTCTATATTTTTATTATCTTTATGTTACATTTTACAAGGAACTAACATCACCCTATGTCAACACGCTTTTCTAACCAGAAAACATGGAGCTTTTTCCTGTTTCTTCTATTCATTCTCCCTTTTAACATTCAGGGGCAGGAGCATAATCTTAGTTCAGATGAACTCTTTCTCCGCGCCCGTCATGAAGCTTTTGAACAGAAAGACTACCCTCGAGCGATCATGCTCAGCAATCAAGCTTTAGAAAAATCTCCAGGCTACACAGAAATCCATATATTCTTAGGCCGATTATATACCTGGTCGGATAAAATTGACTCTGCACGCTTAGTCTTCGAAAAGTTGGATCAAGAAAAAGTCGAAGACGAAGACTTTTTTGTTGCGTATGCCTCTCTAGAATATTGGAATGACAACTCAACAAAAGCCAATTCATTATTAGATAGAGGATTAAACTATCATCCCGAATCTGAAAATTTACTTTTATTAAAAAGTAAAGTCAACTACAGTGATAATAATTACACTCTAGCCGAGCAGACCATAAATCGATTGTTAGAGCTCAATCCCAAACACACTGAAGCCCGGGTATTGTCCAAGAATATACAGGAATACTCGGCTAAAAATGCGATCGGTTTAACATACAACTTTGCCCATTTTGACAAACAATTTGACGACAACTGGCACATTATCGGATTGAGCTACAAACGGGTAACTCCTATTGGCTCTATGATTTTCCGAACCAACTATGCCAACAAATTTGCAGACAATGGAGTACAATTTGAATTAGAAGCCTATCCAAGACTATCCAAAATGTTTTACCTCTACGTAGGAGCCGGCTATTCAGACAATGTGGGCATTTTCCCTAAATACAGGACAGGAGTATCGCTATACGCCAATCTACCACACAGTTTTGAAGGAGAAATAGGATATCGGCAACTTTATTTCAGCGACAATATATGGATGTATACCGCTTCTGTAGGTAAATATTATCAGAATTTTTGGTTCAATCTAAAAACTTATCTCACTCCCAACAACAAAAACATTTCACAGTCTTACGCTGGCACAATACGCTATTATACCAAAGGAGCTAATGATTATCTAGGTTTTATTGTGGGTACCGGTCTAAGTCCCGAAGAGAACCGTAGTAATCTCCTAGACAATAATATTTACAAATTAAAGACCTTTAAGGTGGGTGCTGAATATAACTTTTCCATCAACCGAACAAACTTATTCTCTGTATCCTCCACATATTATAACCAAGAGTTCAGAGCAAAAGAAAAAGGCAACCAATATGACTTTACAGTAGGCTATATCAAAACATTTTAATGTTTTGATATAGCCTTTTCAAAATATCCAGCGTAAACACTATCAGGAATAACTTCCTTTCGCGTATAAAAGATCCTATTAGCACGCTTGAATGCGTCGAACCGATGTGTTACCACCTCTTGTATTGCAGCATCAGACAAAGGTTCTTCTCCAAGTTTAGCATCAAGTTTATACAAATGTCCATCTGAAAGATGATAATTACCATAAACAAAATCAATCAACTGATTTTTACTCTGCATCATCGCCATCCCTACACTACGATTAGACGGCCCTTCGGATAATCCCCTTCCAATCCAGGTGACCTGCTCAGGCGTGTGCAATTGATAATTATTCCTATAGTAAGCCAACAGCGAGGGAGTCACATCAAAATGGCTCACTGTATTTTTAAATGTATGTGCAGATTTCAATAAAGGAGAATAAATCAACAACGGCACGTGATAACGATCTATTTTACTTTGTAAAGGGACTTCGGGCATAGCATGATCCCCTGTAATTAAGAATAATGTATTTTTAAAATCAGGACGCTTTTTATATGCTTCAAAAAATGCTCGAAGTGCATCATCTAAATTCAAGACCGATACTAATTGCTTCTTATTCTCCCTCGCCCATTTCTTATTATCCAAAGAAAGATCAGCTTGAACTACTCTTCGATCAAACATCAGTTCATAATGTGCTGCATTATTAATCATAAAGGGATTATGGGTAGAAAGTGTTAATAATACATTCAAATAAGGTTGAGATGTCACCTTTTGTGTCTCCAAATTCTTCGTAAATACAGCTTGATCCTCATACCCCCAACTTTCTCCTCCATTACCAGGTAGTTTTCTATATGGTGATGCAAAAGCCCATTGGTCTACCAAGGTATCCACCTGGCTATAGGCCATGAACTTTTTCATAAAATCAAAATCTGAGTTACCTCCGTAATAAAATCCTGTATGAAAGCCATTTTTCTTTAAGACATTAAACAAGTTAAAATGATTAGGTAATACCTCTTGCTCCAAGAAGCCATGGATAGCAAAAGGTAGAGACCCCATCAGACTAGGCAATACAGAAAAAGTCCTCCCCGAAGTACTTAGATTATTAGGCCAATATAAAGATTGCTGCGATAGCGAATCAATGAAAGGCGTAAAGCAACCAATGTAACCCGAGGGTGAGCTATAAGCATGCCCCAATCCCTCCACTATAATTATAACCAAGTTGGGAGCAGTGGGAGCTTGGTTAAAATAAGGACCTAATATATCCTTCGTATCCTCTCCCCTCAAAAAAGGAAGATCCCCATCCCTTCCTACTAAATCTGTAGATTCCTGCCCTAGAACAGAAGCTATTTCAGGATGCCCCTCTAGGTAATTTGACACATTTGAATACAAAAAATAACGCAACTTGCTTCTCTCCGCATTCTCAACGAATTCCTCTGAGGAAGGTGATTTCCCTAACAAAAGTTTTAAGGGCACAAAACATGTTACCACACCCAATATCAACAATATTAATCCGACATACAGGTTCTTAGTCCGCCATTTACTGGAACCCCACAATGGTATAGCGATCAACAGAATCAAGGAAATCAATAAGCCAATATTTGTCCAACTTAACATACCACTGGCATCTAAAATCTGCTTCATCTCAATTGCACTGTAATAGTACATGTCGGCCCCCAATAAATTACGAGATTCTGAAAAGTACAGAAACAGCACAAATTGCATTAATACAATAAAAGAGAAGTATACTATCGCAAAACCTCGGGCAAAAGAACGACTGAGAAAACTCAAAAGCAGATAAATCAGCCCCCCTCCTGCTACAAATTGAAATCCCAAATACAAATTGTCTATAAAAAGATTCCATCCAATTGGAAAACTAGCCAATTGCACAAAATTGTAACCGTACCACCAGCGTTCTACACCAACAGCTAACACATAAAAAAGCAGGAAAACCATTGCCATAGGCACATAATTCCTTAATGCATCGTGTAATTGAAGTCGGACCTGTTGCCCCCAAGATTTCCCTTCCATTCCTTGTTGAAACCCCTGACGGGTCATCTCCCCCCAACCATGTTTATTCCGGAAATAATCCACAGCACCTCGAACACCTGCCTTAACAACAATCGGATGAAAATAGAAAGGCTCCAGTATAGCAGTAGCGATAAGTTTAGACAAGTCCTTACTTTTAGTATAAACCTGATGTCCGACTAAATCAATCAGCACGGCATAGATAGAGTACAAAATCCCGGAAGACACAACCAAAGCAAACAGCGCAAAGAAAAATGGCCAGTTAACAATACCCAGTATCAAAAAAACCAAAAAGATAAAATAACCTGTAAATTCTACTAAAGGGCCCAGAAACTCAAAGAGAAACCAATAGGGCATACTCACCATCCCCAAACGTCCATATCGTGGATTGAATAGTAACTTGCGATGCTTCCACAGTGTCTCCATTGTGCCGCGCATCCAGCGGTTACGTTGTTTTCTCAAAACTTCTTTGGTCTCTGGCACCTCTGTCCAACATAATGGGTCAGGAATATTCACAACCTCATAAAGCAACCTATGCTCCTCCATATAGCGACGCATACGAACGACCAATTCCATATCTTCACCAACAGTCTTGCTATCATAGCCACCACAGGCCAACACAATCTCTTTGTCAAAAGCACCAAATGCTCCCGAAATCAAGATTAATCCTGAGGCTCTTGACCAAGCCATCCGCCCCAAAACGAAGGCCCGAATATACTCTAATGCCTGCGTACGTCCCAACCAAGACTTGGGCAGATTAACCTGAACTACTTTCCCATTTTCAATCTGACAATTGTTTGCTAGCCGGATCACGCCACCACATGCTATTACACGCTTGTTGGTTTGCTCCAAAAATGGCTTAGCTAGTTTTAAAACAGCATCTTGTTCCAAAACACAGTCTACATCAATGCAAACAATATACTCTCCAGAAGAAATATTAACACCAACATTTAATGCATCTGCCTTTCCTCCATTCACCTTATCTACCACGAGCAATTTTTTAAATGCTGGATTTTTACTTCTGTAGATTCCGCGCACTTCTTTCGTAGGTATCATCCCTTGAATAAAAAATGACACCCGCTCTAAATCATAAGCTACAATCAGTTGATCGATCGAGTCATCCCGACTTCCATCGTTAACGATGATTATTTCTAGATTGTGATAGTAAATAGACAAGAGGGAACGTACATTCTCTACAATCGTTTTTCCCTCATTAAATGCAGGCGCAATTATACTAAAACGTGGCGCATTCGGGTTCGTTGCGATTAGGTTATAATCTGTAAATGTATTTTCGTGCTTATATCTTAAAACAGCTCCATAGGCATACAATCCTATCCAACCATATATCAAAAAAACAGCTATAGAATATAAAATGAATAACCATATTATAATCTGATAAAGGATATGTGCAAATTCTAACATTTCTTTTCTTGAAGAGCGTGGTTAACAATTTGTGTAAGCTGAGAAGAAGTCTCCGGGGAGGATACAATCCCTTGCAAGTAGGATTGCCCTCCTAGGGCCATGAGCACTTCAGCTGCACTGATTTTGATTCCAATATCCGGATGCCTCCATAATTGTTCTTGAAGAAACAATTCTGTCTGTTTGCTCTTTGAAGCCTTTAATGCCTTCAATATTTCCAACTGCACCTGATTACATTGATTAGCAAAACCTGCAAGCAACTGATTGATGGTATCTTTATTTTCGAGATTTTGAAGGGTGCGGACAGCATGCTTGCGCACCATAACCACATCATGATCCAATAGTGTTAACACCTCTGGATAATAACTTAATAGTTGGAATTGCCCAATGAGTCGCAACGTAAATACCACAACAGATTCATTATCGCTACCTAACCATACATTAATACGCTCAAAATGCGTATCAGGCACTTCTTCAATAGACCTCAACAAACGCAACTGTTGCCAATCCGATAGCGGATGCTGCAATTCATCTAAGAAAAAAAGGCCTTCAAATCCCTTAAATCTTACAATAGCATACTGTGCCTCTTGATAGACTTGCCTCTGAGGATGTTTCAAAAAATCAGATATCTGCGGCAATGCCCGCTCGACTCTCATTGCCGTCAATTCTTGAATTCCTCCAGCAATTAGATAATCACGCTTAGAACGCATCTTTTCCCATGCCTCTTCTTCCAGATTAAAAACTTTAAAAAGTCGTCCCACCTCTTCTCGGGCCTTCCCAGTAAACTTGCGCTCTGCAGACACCAACGTAGACAAGAAATACCTTCGAAACGAGGGTATTTTAAGATAAAGAGAAAAAGAAGTATCCTGTGGTAGCGGCTCAGTTCCCTCTACAATCGCATCTGTTATAATTTGTCGAATTATCGTTGCCCAAGACTGTCTATGTTGAAGAGATCTGTATCTAAAGAAACTAAAAATCAACACAGAAATAATCAATATCAATACAAAAATCAACACAACTATAATTCCCAAGACCAGTTCATGAAGAGTAACTAAATTCAACATAACTTTTGTTTTTTAAGATAACGAATTTGTCAACCGTTTAATCCTCAACATCAATTCATTTGGACTAAATGGCTTCACCATAAAGTCCGCAGCTCCTAGATCGAAAGCATCTACAACCACTTCCTCTTGTCCCATACTAGATAGCACAATAACAGGCACTTTTTTTCCAAATGCGCGCATCGCCGACAAAATTTCGATTCCCGATGCAAATGGCATCATTATATCTGTTATTACTAAGTCAACATTTTTTTCCTTTATAGTATCAATCGCTTCTTTACCATTACGTGTCAACAAAACTTCATGCCCTTCTTTAAGTAACTTATGTTCGACAGTACGTAATATCAACTCATCATCTTCTGCTATTAAAATCAACATATTATCTTTTATTTAAGCGTGTTTATCAGATATATTCCTACTTCAATTTCCTTTTTGATTTCTGCTATAACCGGACTCCAGTCTATCGTGGCAGATAGATTCCTTTCTGCCGTTGACGCAATCGTATCTAGCTTGAATAATCCGGCAGTAGCGGCTGTCCCCCTAAGCTTATGTAACAGCCCACCTATAACTTGTACGTCACCTTCACGACACGCATCTTCTAAATTTATTCTAGCTTGTCCTATTTCTTTGACAACTAAATCCAGAAAAAAGTTCATGAATTCTTCATCCTCACCAACTTGTTCTCTCAGTACGCGTACATCCAGGTGTTCTATCAAAACGACTGGATCCTCAACGTTTTCTTTCTCCACTTTTATCACTCTATTCAAGGCCAACAGGAGATCCTTTTGTCGTATCGGTTTAGCCACAAAATCTGTCATTCCCGCTTCTAAACACTTTTCTTTTTCCCCCATTACACTCCCAGCGGTCACACCAATAATAGGCACATCAGCATATCCCGGCAATTGTCGAATCTGCTTAGTAGCCTCTATGCCATCCACTTCAGGCATCTGTACATCCATCAATATCAAGTCAAACTGTTGTGTCAACGATGCAGACACGGCCTCTTTACCATTAGCCACTTCTACTAAAGAGGCATTAGGCATCAAAGAAGCCATTATCCTTAAATTCAACGCCATATTTACAGGGTTATCATCCGCCAACAACACATGCACCGATTCCTCATAAGTAGCTCCGGAGGTATTAGATGTCGCCCTCAAAGTCTGTACACTATCCACTTTATTCTGTCGCATAGCACGTCGCAACATATCATAAAGCTCATTGGATTTGATTGGTTTCAATAGACAAAATGAACGGTCTTCCTGTCGGAAAGAAGAGATTACCTCATGCTCTTCCGACGATGTATGTAAAACTACTAACGGCACTGTCTCTCCTCGCTTAAGAAACAATTCCTTGATCTTATCGATGGTTTCTACCCCGGATAGAATAGGCATATGATAATCCATGAGAATAATATCAAAACGTTCGCCTCGCATTAGCAACTGTAACGCTTCCATTCCATTTTCGGCTGTCTCTGAGTCGATTTTTTTATACGCGAGCATATGTTGCAGGATATTTCGATTGTTCGCATTATCATCTACGATAAGTATCCGATCAATGGGCAGGTTTTCCTCTTCATCATCACCTGCATATTCATAACGGACGTCGATATCAAAATAGAAAATAGACCCTTTACCGAGCTCACTATCTAGACAGAGCTTACTGCCCATATACTTTAACAAATTGTTTGAAATCGTAAGACCAAGTCCTGTACCTCCATATCTTTTGCTCACAGAGCTATCTTCCTGTGTAAAAGCGTCAAAAATTCGTTGTTGCTTTTCTATAGGAATTCCGATTCCTGTATCACGGACAGAAAACCGCAATGTGAGATTACATTCATCAAGTGCTAATTTTTCAATTTTAAGTTCGATTTCTCCATGGTCAGTAAATTTAACCGCATTTCCCAATAAATTAATCATCACCTGTTTAATACGCGCTTCATCCACCCAAATATAATCTGGTAATCCTTGCTCAATATTTAAGAGCAGCTCTATATCTTTACGTTGGGCTTGATAAAGCACTACGTTGATCACCTGACTTGTGAGTTCGTAAACATTGAATCGGTCAATAAAAAGTTCTAACTTACCAGACTCAATTTTAGAAAAATCGAGAATATCATTTATAATATTTAACAAGCTATTTCCTGATTCATTAATATAGTTGAGGTATTGTTGCTGAATCTCATTTAATGGGGTCTTTAGTAAAAGATCTGAAAACCCAATTACTCCATTCAGTGGTGTTCGTATTTCATGGCTCATATTCGCTAAAAATTCGGACTTGGCCTTACTGGCTAAATCAGCCAATTCTTTTGCTTTTACCAACTCTTCATTCACTTTGACAGATTCACTTATATTTTGAATGAAAACAGTAATGCCTCCAATGGTGCCGTCCGCCAGATACCAGGGGCGGACCTCCCAGTTATAATGCAGCGGTTCAGCTATACCTATAGCTTCAATTATTTCATTCGCATTCTTATAAGCTTTTCCCTGTAAAGCATCCTCGTAAATTCTTCGTCGCTTTTCGGGGATATCGGAGAATAAATCAAATAAATTCTCTTGCAGAGGATTATTACTTCTACGATGAAAATCTTCTAACCAACGGTTACTCACAGAGACATAGTTAAGGTCCCGATCAAACATCGCAACAGAGGCAGGAACATAATTTACAAAAGTCTGTAACATTGCCTCTTTTCTTTCCAGCTCCAAATAAAGGGTCTTACTATGGTCGATATCCTGAATTATACCAAATATCCGTTTACAGATATTATCTTCATATTCAGGTATACCTTTGACCCTTACCCAGATCAACTCCCCATTATTCTTCCGCAACCTGAGTTCCATATCATAAGGCTTACCTTCACCTGTTGCGTCCTCAAAGGCCCTCTTCAACAAATCACGGCTCTCCTCTTCATAAAAATCAAGAGTACTATTGAGATCTGGCACAAAGCTCTTTTCCACCCCATGTATCAACTTGGTAGAATCTGACCAGTAGACTTTCTTTTCTTCAAAGTCCACTTCCCACCCCCCCACCTGCGCTACCATATTCGTTTGTTCCAAGATTTGCTTTGTACGCAGTAGGTCCCGTTCGAGCTGTATACGTTCGTTCATATTCAACGCCGTACTCATGACATAATGTTGCCCCTCACTATCTATCTCCACGACATTATGATACAACCAATAAATCTTCTCACCAAGCTTGGTTTCCAGCACCATCATCCCCGAATCTTCCTTATTCGCATTGATGCGCGACAAATACTCTTCTAATCGGCCTACTAAATTCACAGGCACCAACTGTCTAAGATTCAGTCCTCGCACCTCATCCTCTTTATACTTCAACACAGCCCGTCCCTTCTCATTCACAGCGAGGATATTCCCTTGCATATCGTGCATACTCACCAATCCGATAGCATTTTCGAAGAAATTACGAAAACGACGCTCTGAACTTTCCAGTTTAACCTTTTCCTCAATCTCTCTAGTTACATTTCGGCCGAATGCCAAGACCCCTCCATTGACATCATCAGATTTAAAATACCATTCTATGACAATCTCGCTGTCACCCGCTATTCGCGTCTTTGTCGTTAACCGTTGTCCGTCTTCAGCCTCCATCGTGCGCATCACTTCGGAATAAAGCAACTCTTTGTCGTTACGCAACACCTTATAGAAAGGTTGCCCTATACACTCATCGATAGAAACCTCCAAGGCCTGCATAAATGTCGGGTTGACCTCTTTGATACGATAATCATCATCCAGCACACATATTATATTATTGGTCACCTGAAATATTTCTTCAAAATAACCAGCCTGTACTTTTCGCTTTTTACTTAAAAGAATCTTGGATACCGCTTGCCCCAATTGCTCTAAAGACGATATTTGCTTTTCAGACAGTGTTTTTGGAATGAAATCTATCACACATATTGTCCCTAGTGCATAGCCTTCATCGTCCAATAAAGGTACTCCGGCATAAAAGCGTATATTTCCCTCCTTGATCAAGGGCTTATGAGAAGTTCGTGGATCTTCAAAAGTATCTTCTATAACTAATGGTTCCCGACTCATAATCGTATATTGGCAGACTGTATTACGACGTTCTACAGTGTCAAGTTCCAAACCTACACAACTTTGAATAAGCTGGGTATCTTCTTCCATCATAGCAATAAGGGCAGAAGGACAATCTGAAATATGACATGCTGCCTGTGCAAACACATCAAGTTCAGGTTCCTTACCGAGTCCTAAAAGCCCATACGACTGTAATCGATGGATACGTTCCAATTCTTCCAGAGGAACGGGGTTGTTTTTCATACAAAAAATAATTAGTGTAGATGTAGTTTATTTACACAGTGAAGTTAATAAAAACAATCAAAAATAACTTTACAGATTTTCAAAAATCGGTTGATATTTATCTACACATTTCTGCCACATCTAAGTTTTTTCAGAACATTTAGCTCCTCCTTTCTAAAATTGTTGTTACGCGATACGCTGATAATTCCAAAGCACTAACTTTGTCCATGTGATATAACCAAAATGTAAATCACACGAATTATTTTAAATGAGTATCATGAAAAAAACAAAGTTAGCATTAAGCCTTCTTGCAGTAGGGTTGTTATTGGGCACGGTAGAAGTCAATGCGCAGACGTCCAAGAAATGGGAAGGTTTCAGTGACCAACAAGAAATCACGAACAATTTTGAGTTAAAAACAGAAGAATTACTCAAAAGCAGTAAATATATCACCACCGAACAAGCGGCAAAAGAGCTATTAGCAGTAGAAGGCAAAAAAGTTAAAATGCCATTGGTTCAGCCACGTAAAAAAGTATTAGATGCGGCAGAAATCGCAGCTTTAATCCAACCTTCTTTCGTTTCTTTCGCTAGTGCGTACGATTGTGGTAATTGCCATCGTACGCACCTCAATACCGCATCAGGGTATATCATCAGCGAAGACGGACTGATTGCGACCAACCATCACGTCATCGAAGGATATATTGACAGCAAAAACGGAAAAAACCTAGCTATGTCCATACAAACCAGCAATGGTGATGTCTATCTAGTTGAAGAGATCGTTTCCTGTTTTAAAGATGCAGATTTAGCAATCGTTCGCGTAGATACAAAAGGTAAAAAATTAACACCTCTGCCGTTGGGGAATACAGCAAAAGTAGGAGAAAATGTATTTGTAATGAGTAACCCTGCACCGATGATCAATTACTTCAGCACAGGCAAAGTAGCGCGCAATTACATCGAGTCGGCTTCAAAATCTGAAAGACTTCCACAAACTGATATTACAGCCGATTATGCAGCGGGATCCAGCGGTGCACCAATCGTGGACCAATACGGCAACTTAATCAGCACCGTATCTTCTACGCGTTCGATCTATTATGACATGAGAGAACAAAAGAATCTACAGATGGTCGTTAAAAACACTAAACCGGTAGTATTGCTTAAAGAACTTATCCTAAACTAGTATTTCTACACGGGTTTAAGATCAATGATGATAAGGGCTACCCATATGGTGGCCCTTATTGTTATTCAAAAAACAATACCGTAAGCCGGTTGTTTAAGAGTATATAAACAATGAAGAATCCTTTCAATAGAACCCTTAGCTTACTGGGCATATTTCGACAATTAAAACCCTTTGTCCGTCCCAATCGTCGCATGATTGTATGGACACTACTCTTGACCTTGGTAGGAGCCCTGATGGCACAGGTCAACCCCATCGTCTTAAAATACACCGTAGACGAAGTCTCCGCACTGATACAACTTCCAAACCCAATGGAAACCGGTATCCACGTCTTAGCTCTAATATCGGTCGTTCTTCTCGCCAAAGAGATTATCAATATATTCATTAATTTCGGTCAGAAATATTATGGCGAAAAAATACGTATCAACGTAAGTTCGGAATTAGCACAGACCGTAATCGATAAAATATTAACCTATCGGGTAGCCTTTTACACCGATAGCAACCATGAATCCGGCAAACTACAGACTCGTATCGATCGCGGCATAGAGAGCCTTACACGATTAGTCCAAAATTTCTTTATTGATATATTACCTCTTTTTTCCAGTGCTATTCTAGCCTTGGTCGTAATGTACATCCAAAACGTCTACGTAGGTCTGGTATCAACAATCGTCGTTCCCATTTATTTTTATGTCAGCTCACTACAGGCAAAAAAGCTCAGTGGCGTGCGTCGTACACTCCGCAATCAGCGCGAACAGAAAACCTCAGGTCTCCTCAACCTGGTCAACTCCATCCTCGTCATCAAAAGTTTTGTACGTGAAAAATTTGAAGGTAAAAAACAATACGACCTACAGATGAAACTTATGGAAAGCCAATTGCACACCCGAAAAGTCAACTTCCTCTATGATGGACTCAAGACCTTTATCGAGCAATTTGGCGTAGTTGCCATAATTCTACTAACGGTCTTCCTCGTATTGGATCAGCAGATGACCATTGGGGCCATCATGCTACACATTATGCTATTTAACAATGTATCTGCCCCTATCCGACAGTTACATCGTATCTACGACGACATGAACGATGCCATGATCTATGCCGAAGGGTATTTTGACATCCTAGATGCCGATTCAGAGATTGAGCCTAATGGTAGTAGTGCTCCGTCCACTACAGACGGTACCTTTGAACTTCAAAATGTAGATTTTAGCTACCCCAATAGCGTACAGACATTACAACAGATCAATATGCGCATTGAGAGCGGCAAAACCACAGCACTCGTCGGTCTGAGTGGAGCAGGCAAGTCCACCATTATCAACCTACTCTGTAAGTTTTATCTTCCCCAAGGAGGCAATATCCTTCTGGATGGCATTGACATCAACGATTATGATAATAGCGCTTTACGAGAAAAAATAGGAATAGTATTGCAACGGAACCATATCTTCAAGGGGAGTATCGAAGACAACATCCGTTATGGAAAAATAGAAGCCAGTTTCGAAGAGGTCCAGGAAGCTGCCCGCAAAGCATATCTACATGACCAGATTATGGAACTAGCCGAGGGCTATTCTCATGACGCGACCTTGCTATCAGGAGGGCAACAACAGCGGATAGCCATAGCTCGCTTATTCCTAAAAAATCCACCCATCATCTTCTTAGACGAGCCGACCGCCAGTCTCGATGCCATCGCTACCGAACAGATCAAAAACTCGCTAGATGCTATCCAGAAAGACCGGACAGTTGTTATTATATCCCATTCCTTATCCCAGATATTGGATGCAGATTACATTTACGTACTGAAAAAAGGAAAAGTTGTCGAATCGGGCACACACGATTCCTTAATGGAAATCAAAGGCACCTATCGCGAAATATTTGACGCCTCCGCCCGTAGCCTCAATCTTGACAAACTGGTACAGACCTATAAGGATGATAAGTAGAAAGGCTATTCTTTTCGCAGGCTCCAAACTGTCGAAATCCAAAGTAGAACAAGCGAAATAAACATTATCAGTGCAGCCAGCATCAGCCCCATCGGAAGGTGGGGTATATAGATGCCCTGCATACCACTCAATCCCTGCACCAGCAACACTAATTCATTACCTATAATCCCACATATAAAAACCAGCATTGCCCATTTTGTCCATTGCGTTGCACAGACAATTTTGTTCAAAAACAAAACCACCAAGATAAACAACGTAATTATCCCCAATAGAACCAGATGTAAATACCCCACCACAATAGGTCGAAAGCTATAGGTCAGTTCATGAAATGCAGGTATCAGGGCAATCCCCTGCAGTAACACTTTCAGACTAACTGCCGACAATATACACAAGAGAACTCCTCCCAGCCATGAGGGAGCTTTATCTTCCCCCCATTTTATCTGTCCTAATAAACCCTTCAACCAGTAAAACCAACTGAAGTTCTGCGCCAATACCGCTAGTACCAAAACAACATACAGTTCCACGGGCAGATCCAACCAAAGAAGCGATAGCAAATAAGCCGGAGCACAAGTCCAAGCAAACAAGCGATACAATACGCTTCCTCCTGCCACCTCTATCTGACGAGATGCAAGCCAATGCTGCCACAGTCCCATGCAACTGAAAAAAAACCAACCATTGTACTGAAAATGCAGAAAAAAGTAGATTGCGGACAATTGTTTATTCCCATCCACATTATGCGTTGCCTGTAGATAGGCCAGGTAAAAAGTACCCAATGAAGATACCAGCAAAAACAGCAACGCAGCCCTAAACCACTTACGTACCAAGAGAGACAGCGTCGAGCGGGCTATCGCATGCAACAGTATGCCCACAAATCCGTAAGACAGCAAAATAGTTAAAGTCGAAAAAATAATGGAATAGCGCCCATAGCCCTGCCATGAGAAGCAGAAAAGCATACCATAAGAAGCTAACATATTTGCTCCAATAAGCAATTGGTATTTCTTGGGTAAACAATCAGCAGCCTTCTTATTCAATACCAACATCGCCATCAGTACCATCAACATATGGGATATCCAGCCTGAGAATGCAAAATGTGAATGTGCATGTAGGATATACTTTTGGTTGAACCAAGTCTGCGGAAAGATAACAGCACTGCGCATCAACAATCCAAATGCCGCTACCAGCACCAGGTTGAATATACCTAAGAGGCACCATTGCCTGATTGTTACCGATGATAATAACGTCCTCATACTGATACAAATCTAAGCACTTAGACTCTAAGACAACATGTCACATATTAAGATTAAAAGTGATATAGATTACAAATTATACTTTTTCATAAAAGCATCATATTCTTTCTCTTCGCGGCACATCTTATCGTACCAATTTTTTTTCAGTACTAGCGTTGTTATTGCTAATACCATAATGCTTGTCACTAGTGGGAATCCCTCTTTAACCACGATATACATTGGAATTAGGGTCAGTGCACATTGCCAAATAATACCTATTCCAACATTAAACATATCCCGTTTAAAATGTCCATTTTTTTTCAGGTCAGGATATTTCAGCATTGCTTTTTCGGCTATAGGTCCCCAATAGCCCCAAGGTCTGATCCGGACATAAAAATTGACTAACACTTCTTCGTCCGTCATTGGCGCAAGATAAGTACCTATAATGCACCCGACAAGTGATATAGCCAATAAAACAGGGAAGTAATACAATGGCAATGTATCCGGAAAAATAAACGGGAGTACAATTGCTCCAAATATCCCCGCCAACATTCCCCAGAAAAACCCAGCACCGTTAAATCTCCACCAATGCCACTTCAACACATTCGCCGCTATATATCCACCGTATAGCGCCGAAACAATCCATTGTAACACAGAATTAATATTTTGCACATACATTCCTATTATTGTACTGATCCCGACAATTGTCACAGACACGATATAGCTAAGTTTTATCTGTTTTCGGGGATTAGCAGTAGGATATACATACTTAAGGAATACATCATTCACTAGATAAGCTTGCGCAGCATTTACGGTGGAGGCAAATGTCGACATGAATGCTGAAAGAAGCCCCGCTAGCAATAGCCCCGTTAAGCCCACCTGTGCAAACTGATTAATTGCTTTCGGTAATATAGTCTCAAAATCTATATCCGCCCCCATCGCCTTAAAGTCATCATTAAAAAACACCAAAGCCAAAACCGTAAAACCCATAATCATCAAATATCTCGGGATCAACAAAATAACCGAAACCGATCCACTCATCATAGCAGCCTCTTTGGGACTTCGACAAGCCAATATTTTCTGCATATCGTAATTTGCTGCCGGCCCTGCCATACTCATGAATAGACCTTTAAAAAGCATCATCATAACAAATATTCCAAAAAGTCCATACTGGTCTGCCTCTATCCTATCCATTATTGAGGGTAATATATTGCTCCAATCCAAATCCAATGTTGATCCAAAAAAAGGAGATAACCAGCCCTCGGGCGTATGTGCCGCCAACATTTCGGGAGACACACGGTACATCGCTATCGCTGCTATTGCAATCCCAGATATAGTCATAATGGCAAACTGTACTACATCTGCCCATACGATACTATGCATGCCTCCCAGCATAACATAGAATGTCGCTATGCCCGTAAAGAAAATTCCATAGACCTGAGCTACATGATCCGGTGCTACTTCAAATGGAATATAAGCCGATACAGTTTCCCAAGGAAAGAATACCTCCATAAATTTACCTATCCCTATAAATCCATAGCAAAGAAACCCCAACACAGCTATCACGGCATACAGTATCACTATCGTATAGGAAGAATCAGCCCCTTTACCATAACCAAATCGAGTACGTATCCACTCGGCCCCTGTCAACACATTCGAACGCCTCAACCAAATAGAGAGGTATATCATCAAAAAAATCTGGTTAAATACCGGCCAAAGCCATGGAATCCATAAACTCTTAAAACCATATACAAAAGCTAGATATACCATCCACATAGTCCCCGAAATATCAAACATACCAGAGGCATCAGAAATACCCAGCATATAAAAAGGAAGCGATTTGCCCCCGAGGTAATACGAATCTAGATTTTGAGAAGCTTTCTTTTTCAGAATCAAGCCAATGGCAATCATACTTATCAGATAAAATCCGATAATTAACATATCGACAACAGATAGTTGCATATCTTTGGTTTATTATTTGGTTAATGTAAGTTACAAAATAATCGCTATTACCCTATGGTACATGCAATTTGTTTTCTAATCGGTCTCGCTGTTCGTTGCTTCTATATAATGCTTATTTTTTTCGATCAGCGCATTTATCTTTTTGACAGATGCTGCCGAACGTAAGCCATCTACTGCTGTTTCAAAACAATAATCCAATAATTGCTCTACCGTACTGGATGCGACATGCACCCTTGTATCGCTCGACGCGTAGTAGATGTACACTACATCATCTTTAACTATCCATCCATTCGAAAACAACACATTGGATACATCTCCCACTCTTTCTTTCCCTTCTGGTGCCATAAAATAACCCGCAGGTTCGGCGATCATTACATTAGGTTGGTCTAGGCTGGTTACATAAAGATAAAGCACATAGCGCAATCCAGCTGCTGTACCGCGGACGCCATGAGCAAGATGTAACCAGCCTTTCTCTGTTTTTATAGGTGCTGGCCCCTCTCCATTCTTGACTTCCTTAATGGTGTGATAACGCCTCGGATTTACTATTTCTTCCGCTACAACGACGGGATTACAGATATCGTCTAACAGTGTCCATCCGATTCCTCCTCCTTTGTTTGCAAAAATGAAATCATCTTGTGGCCTTGTATATAGGGCATACTTTCCGTTCACAAATTCCGGATGCAACACCACATTCCGCTGTTGGCTGGTCGATTTTATATCCGGTAATCTCTCCCATTTTAATAGATCCTTAGATCGTATAATACCCGAAGACGCTATAGCCGTGGATAAATCACCTGCCAGTGCATCTGGTGCCAATCGTTCGCTACAGAATATTCCGTAGACCCAACCATCCTCGTGTGCTGTAATACGCATATCATAGGTATTGGTTTCGTTAGGATCGATATCAGGAAATGACAACGGCCTTTCCCAAAAATTAAAGCTATCTATACCGTTAGGGCTTTCCGCCACTGCAAAAAAAGACTTCCTATCAACTCCTTCAACACGTACGAAAAGTAAAAATTTACCTTGCCAATAAAGAGCACCAGCATTCATCGTTGAATTAAACGAAATACGCTCCATGAAGAATGGATTATCAGACGGATTGAAATCAAAACGCCAATCTAATGGTATATGATCTTTTGTGACCACCGGATTACGATAACGTTGTACAATACCATTTGACGATGGTATAGCGGTATTAATCTGCTTTAGCAGCACTTGTTGTTGTTCGAAAATAGACTTCTTATTACGTTCAAATTGTATAGACATAGGCTTTCAAAATTGTTTTAAATAAAAATCATCAATTCATTTACAGATACTCAGGGTATAACGATATACGTGTAGCACGATGAAATGCAAACCCACTACCGACGACGATTTCAAGTTCGTACACGACCTCCTTGGTTTTAGGGTTTATCTCCACTACACGTCCCCCCGATCCGATAGATGTAGACACGCCCATCCCAGGGCAGAACAACACATTCCCAGTTTTGTCCAGATACTGAACTCCCGACACAGCTTGAGAAAACCCTTGCGTCCCCCATTCTTCACCATAGGACCATATCTGTTGCACAGTTTTTTTTGTTAGATCAATTTTATATTCAACTACACGACTATAACTCATCACTCCAGGGGCAAAATTGGATATCCAATTACGATTATACCCATTATCAAATACGAGAATACGGTCTTCTGCCAGTGCCACTGGCGAATGTGGTCCCCACGACCAATCGAAGCCCGAGGTCCGCGCCTCCCCGTTAATAACCGCAGGATCATTGATCATATTACCACTTTCATCGATAGGCTTCAAAAGATAAGACTGATATGCCAGTCCCCAATATTTATGGGGAGATATAATCCAACGCAAATTTCCAGAACGATCAAAACTACTAATCCCCTGATAGCGCAACGTAGTCAATAAATTATTACCAATTTCGCCAATAGCGTTATTATGTGCCCAATTACTTGCCGAAGGGCCAAATTCTGCTGGTGTATTTGCATCGGGTTTGAGATACCGCGTTGTATCCAACTGATCGGCCAGATCCCATTCTCGAACCAGCCCGCCTGTTAAAGGATCCAGCTCAATGATATAGTCATTAATACGTGGCTGACCATTATTCAGTTTAGCACTAGACTTGCTCACGTTGACCAAAAAGTTACCATTAGCCGCTTCTGTAATCTCATGATGAAAGGTATATCCCAGTTTTTTCAGATCCCATTGCTGCAGGAGATTACCAAAAACATCCACCTCTATTATCCGTGGTTGCGATTGGTCCCCTGCTATAAAAGTTCCCTTTTTTGTACGTTTTAGGCCAATAGAAAAAGAAAGTTTTTGTAATTGTGAGGAAGCCTTAAAAAGCAGTAGCCAACGGATTTCTCCTTCATTGTCGATCATATAGGGTATAGATACATCTGCCTCGCTCTGACCAGGATAATTGACCAGTGTGACACCAGGCTCCATCTTTTGAGGTTGCGCTTTGATTTGCTTCCACTTCGGAAAATCCTGTATTCTTAAGGCATCAGTCCGTATACGTATAATGGTACTACCTCGTTCTTTTCCATCCATACTCGTAAAGGTCAGCTTTACCACATTCTCATAATCAGCATACAATCCCAAAACTGGTACCGCTTGCCTCGGTTTGCCATCTTGGCACCAATGGGTGATGGTCCCATTTTCACCGTGCCTGCCCTGCACTGTTATCTTCACCCGACCATATGTTGGCAGCCATACATTAACCAAAGCAGCCAAGGGATTCAAACCAGAAGGGTTGAGCTTTATCCCTTCTACTATAAAGTCAAGATTCGTACCCTTGGTCGGTACAGTCAACTCCGCCCCATCGCTGAAAATAACTTTCGTCTGCCAACGTTCCAGCTGTGGTTCTACTTTTGCAATCTCCAGTAAAGGGACAGACATAGCTCCACCTTCAAAGTTGAAAACGTAGTTTTCTTTACCCTTCGTCATATCAAGCAGCAGTTCTCCCTTATCAACCCATTCTTCCAACGCCTGTTTTGAAGAATTCTCTATCATAACATTGCTATTCTTAGCGCACGAATAAAATAGGACAACCATTATACCTAACCATAGATGAGATATAATATTCTTTCTTCTAAAAAAACAAAAAACACAAGTAACTGACATAGTATATTTGCTAATAGGTCTAGAGCATAGCGTTCATTTTTTCGGAAGAGCCAAAAAGCCCTTCCGAAAAAATAATAATTACCGCCACAACGGATGTTGCTGCATTTTGGTGTTCGTATTCAATTCATCTTGTGGTATAGGGAGATAGTAATGCTTAGCTTGAAAATTATTGACGCCTTGCTTTTTATTGTCTACAAAAATTTGCTTCATCTGTGCGTAGTCATACCAACGCTTTAGGTCAAAGAAACGGTGTCCCTCAAAGAAAAACTCCAATTCATTTTGTCTCATGATTTCCTTCATCAAATCATCTTTACCACTCCAGGTCTTATTGGCCAGTCCTGCACGATCGCGGATACGCTTCAAGCTAGATGCAGCATCTGCTGTATTTCCGTTCTGCGCACAGGCCTCCGCGTGCAATAGCAACACTTCTGAAAAGCGAAATACACGGAGGTTATTGTTATTGTTCTTAGCGGGGTCATAGTGCGAATTCGATCCTGCAGCATTCATATAAGCGTTGGTATACTTATTCATTAAGAAACGCCCCTGTTTTCCATCGATTTTCGGAAAGCCAAATTCAAGCTCTTCTGCTGGATGACGTTTAATTTTTTCCTGACAAGCTGCCCAAATATCATCAAAGGTCTGGTTGCCATACCATTTACCATCAGTCGCGCCAGTCTGGTAGTCTGAATACTTCCATAAAAAACTGGCATTCATACGTTTGTCAAAGCGAGTATCAGAGCCTACAGGTCTTTCCTCTGCGATAAAGTCGCGGATAATAGTTGGCGAAGGCATAATCTTGAACCATGCTCCTGTACCATCCGGCCCTATAAAATTAGGCAGTACCATTCCCAAATGCGAATTTGCTTGATCATCGCCCCATACCCCACCACTACTCAATGTACCATCGTAAGCCAACTCCCACACCGATTCCTTATTAAATTTGGTGGTATGTTTAAAATTATCCTGATAATCAGCCACTAAATCATAATTATACGGAGACGAAAGTAGTCCTTTCAACTCTGTTTCGGCATCACCGTATTGCTTGGTATACACTAAGGCTTTACCCAAGTATGCAATGGCAGCCCCTTTAGTTACCCGTCCCGATTCGGACGCAGGTCTATCTACCGGCAGCTTTTCTTTAGCGACTTTGAAGTCAGCGATAACCTGCTTCCAGATTTCAGCTTCTGGTGCCGATGCAGCTTCTCCAGGTTCCGCATCATCGGTAGCTACCGTCAAGCGCAAAGGCACATCTCCATAGTTGGCCGCCAATAAAAAGTAATACATCCCCCTCAGGAAACTCACCTCACCGATCAGTTGCTGTTTCTTGGCTTCGTCCATAGGCACCTTCTCTATATTTTTAAAGAACACATTCGCCCGGTTAATACCCCTATACAACCTTCCAAAATCACTCTCTGCGGTGGACGCACTATTACGAAAATTGACATAATCCCAGGTAAAAGCTTCTTCACCGATCAGAAAAAAAGTATCATCCGCCCGGTTCATGGTCTGATACCCCGTATAGGCTGCATAATAACCGTACATTTGGCTTCTAATAGGAGAATAGACCGTAGCTACAGCAGATACCGCATCGTTTTCATTGATCCAAAAACCTCCTTCTACGGGCTTATTGGGATTTATTCGCTCCAAAAAATCTTTGGAACAGCTCGTTAGCGACAGCCCAAGCACTGCCACCATCGTATATTTATTTATTGAAAATTTCATATGTGTATTTTAAAATTCCAAAATTCATGATTAAACATTACGCTGTCTTTTAAAAACTGGCTTGCAAACCAAACATAATAGTACGCGCCAATGGAAAGCGACCATAGTCTGTCCCTGCCGTCATTATGCTAGAACCGCCACCATTGTCGTCTGAGTTCACCCCCAGATCCGGTGTATACCCTTTGTACTTCGTTGCAGTAAAAAGGTTGTCAGCAGCAAAGAAAATACGGGTATTTTTCAACGACGCTTTACTTAATAGCTGCGTAGGCAGGGTATAACCTATCTCCAAAGTTTTCAAGCGGAAGAAAGCCCCGCTCTCTAACCAACGGTCAGACGCACGACGTTTATTGTCATTCGGGTCATCACGGGTGTAGCGCGGAATATCTGTATTGGTATTAGATGCTGTCCAGGAGTTTAACAAGCTTGTCGAATGGTTGTTCACCTCATTGGATGATTCAATACGTGCCCGCGTATAGTTGTATATTTTATTACCCGACACCCCATCAAAAAAGAAGCCCAAATCAACACCTTTATACTCTACATTACCCCGGATACCGTAAGCCAACTTAGGAAAAGGACTACCTAAATACTGTGCATCCTCATAATCGGTTATTTTTCCATCGTCATTAAAATCCACAAATCGGATATCGCCTGCTTTCGCATTTGGTTGTATAACTGTGCCATTTGAGCTTTTGTAGGCCTGTACTTCTGCATCAGACTGGAATAGACCATCGGTTTTAATTAACCAAAAACCACCTATAGGATACCCTACTCTCGCCCAGGTAACATTTCCTTCACTATGTGGGTTGAAACCGGAGAACTCTTGTACAGACCCCACAGTGACGGCTTTCATATTGTTCTTAACGGCAGAGGCATTCACGGCAATACTATAATTTACCGTACCTACTGCATCACGATAGCTGGTCAAAAATTCAAATCCCTTATTACTGATTATCCCTGCATTCATTGTTGGCGTACCGCCCAAACCCGACGATGGTGCCCGGTTGATACCTAGAAGGATATTCTTGGTCTCACGTACATAATAGTCCGCACTGACAGTCAATCGATTTTTCAAAAAAGCCAGATCTAAACCGATATTACTTGTTTCTGTTTCCTCCCATGTCAAGTTATTTGGAGAGGCCCAGTTGTACCCAGGAATAGCACCCAACCATAATTTGCCCCCCTGAATATAGTTGATACCGTATTCGGTGGTGAACTGTGTGGTATAGTTACCAATATTTTGGTTCCCTAGGCGACCATAACTGGCACGGATTTTAAACTCATTGACTGTATTTTTAGCCGATTCAAAGAAACGCTCGTTCATCACATTCCACCCCAGAGCAATGGAAGGAAAAACACCATAACGCTGTCCGTCAGCAAATTTAGACGATCCATCACGTCGAATCGTGGCCGTCAACAGATAACGACTGTCATAACTATACATCAAACGGCCGAACTGCGAAATCAACGCTTCTTCCTGAAGGCTGCCATTGGTAGACTGCTGATCCATTGCCCCAGCATCAATAGCATCTGTACCTAACGGTATATCCATACGACCAACACCAAAACCACGGTTATTATTCTCCTGTGCAGAATATCCTGCCAGAACAGATAACGTATGTTTGTCAAATGTACGGTCATAGTGCAATGTATTTTCAATCAGCCATTGATTGTTGAAAAACGCATTTTCTCGCAGATAAGACTTTAGGAATTGATCACCATACATATGTGGTTCTGCCTTCTTACTATAATTACGCCCCGTAGTACGATTTGCCCCCACATTCAGCCTATACTTCAACCCCTCCACAAAAAGATCAACCTCTGCATAGCCACTAAGCATGATATCCGTTTGATGCCGTTGATTATCGTACAAATTAAGAACACCAACAGGGTTTTCAATATTCTTCATCCACGTAGAATAAGCCCCATAACCACCCAATATCTCCGGATCATATACAGGTACTAATGGGTTCTGTCGCAAAATATCGGTAATCACCAATTCTGAGCCACGCTGTTGGTTTCCATTCTTAACCAAGAACGTATTTCCCAACCGCAAATGGTTATTGAACAGACTAAAAGTATTTTTAGTACGAAGATTAAAGGCGTCGTAATCTGTATTCAACAATACCCCATTCTGTTTCATATAGCCTGCGGATACGCTATAGGTCGAGCGTTCGCCACCACCAGCAATATCCACATTAACTTTATGCATAGGTGCAGTGCGGAATACTTCATCCTGCCAATCTGTATTAGTTGTCATCGCTTCGGCAGCTGGAGGTAATGTTCCATTTGCCTTTTGGAAATTTTTCCATTGTGTCGCATCCATTAGGTCCAACATTTTAGGTACTTTCTGTATACCTGTAAACGCATTGACACTTAGTGTAGCAGCGGTATTCTGCCTACCGCTTTTAGTCGTCACGATAACCACCCCATTCGCCGCACGTGACCCATAAATAGCGGCTGCTGAAGCATCTTTCAAGACCTCTAAAGAAGCAATATCGTTTGGATCTACGAGATTGATATCACTAAATACCCCATCCACCACATACAATGGGGTATTACTACCAAATGAACTAAGTCCACGTATTGTCACATTTAATCCGGCCCCTGGTGCGCCTCCCGAATTCGTAACAGAAACCCCTGCCACTCGTCCTTGCAAAGCACCTGCGGTATTTTTGGCAAGATTGGATTGCAGATCCTTTCCTGTTACCGATGCCACAGCTCCTGTCAAATCCTTTTTCCGGACAGTGCCATATCCGATTACAATCACCTCTTCCAATGCACTACTCTCTCCCCCCTGTAACTGAACCTGTATCGGTAGCTCATCACGCACCTGAATCGCTTGGGTCGCCATTCCTAAGTACGTAACTTCTAGGGTTTGTCCTTTTTCCAGCTGAATACTAAAATTGCCAAATTGATCCGTTTTGGTCACCCTGGTAGTGCCCTTAACTGTTACGGTAGCCCCAATTAATGGCTGATCCGCCCAGTCTCTAACGGTTCCCTTTACCTGCAGCAACTGTTGCGCCCATGCAAATACACCGTAAAGGGAGAAAAGTACAAGCAAAATGAATTTTCTCATAATTTAAATTATTTATTTGTTTTATGGTTTACTTCTAGAGCAGCAAATCCATCCTACAGATAGCTGCTAGTTATTTAATGGTTAATAGGGAATGCTCCGTATTAATAACGAAATTAGGGAAGCTATATCTAATGATATAGTACAATGGATTCAATAATATTGAACTTTTAAGGCTAAAAAAGCTATAACTCTAATCTTTAAAACAAGCTAAAGCATATCAATTGGCTGTTTCATCCCCTTATTGGATTGAGAAAGGAAAACTTTGGACAAAACAATAAATAACTAACAAACAACATGTTAGCAAACAAAAACTAAAAAACCATGAACTTTGGATTCAAAAAATATGACACCATTGTTCAAAACTTTACACAATGATCTGTTGCTTCTTGTATAATCGTTTGTATTCTAGCGGAGTTATACCTTTTGCCCGTTTAAATACCCGGTAAAAATAAGACAAACTGTTAAATCCGCACTGTTCTACCAGATCAGAAATTGGGACTTCCTGTCGTAGTAAGCGAACTGCCATATTAATTCTATAATCCAGCAAATAATCTGTAAAACTCATTGTAGTCGTCGCTTTCAGAAAACGAGAAAATGTAGACTTACTCATCGCAAACTCAGTCGCGACCTGAGGAAGACTAAGCTCGCTTCCAATATTACGCGAAATATAATCCTGCAAACGACTCATTAACAAATCGTTGCTACTCAACATAGATACATTTGTTTTTGACAATTCTCTCAAGTCATTCCCCTTAGACAACTCATAGAGAATAATGAAGAGTTTCATAACGGAATAAAAACCGTCTCTCTCCAAAGTAATAATCCGTAACAATGGCAGAACTCTTTCGATAGTTTCATGTCCAAAAACCACTCCCCTTGACGCTCTTGATATCAACTTCTGTACACTTTGAAATTGTCTTTTATCAAGACATTGTTCTATAAGAGACGGATGAAACTGGACCGTGATTTCATGTATATCTACGCTCTGACAATCTCCATCTATCCAAGCATGCTTTAGCTCTGGATTCGCTATAAGTACGAGATCTTTTTCACCAATTGTCTCTATCGAATCGCCAATAATACGCTTTGCTCCAGATGCCCCTTCCACATAGTTCAACTCAAACTCAGGATGTATATGTACAGGAAATGTAAATGAGCTTTTTCGTCTATCGAATACCACAAAACAATCTTCATTAGATAGCGGAGACTTTTCTCTGAATATATCTGAACGCATAATCTTGTTTAAATTTGGTTATTCTAAAGGTAGGAAATTAAACCAAAACAATCCTACTTTTTCCTTCCCCACCAAATCATAAAACCTGTAATAGGCAACATAATACAGATCAAGCTAACCAAAAAATAAAGATATCGACCGGCTATACCCAGTATCGATCCGGTATGTAGATCATAATTCATAGCCCGGAGGCGAGTTCCCCATCCCTGCTCATCCTCATAACGGATGATATCCACAGCCTTGCCCGAATATTGGTCAAAATTATACTTATCACTCTGGTACAATTTTTCTGCTCGGACCACCTCCGCATTAAAAAATCCTTTTTCAGATCTTGGAAAACTGAAATAGACCTTATTTTCCTTGCTCAGTGTTCTGTCCAGTCTGCTCCATATCTGGTCGGTCACCTCTTCTATCGGGAGTATCCCGGAAGGGCTCAGTACCTCCGTTTTCTTCTGCTCCAATCCACCATTCAACAATTGTTGCACATTCGTATCAAAGCCTTTAAATCCCCATATGATAGCCGAATAACTGATAAGCAGCAAAGGGATAGTCGAGTAGAAGCCTGCCACCTTATGGAAGTCAAAATTCAACCGTTTCATATTACGGGTTCTTTTGATCAAAAACATCCATTTGGCCGACTTTTTAGTGAGCTTACGAGGTATCCATATAACCAAACCGGACAATAGTACCACCAATAATACTACCGTAGCATAACCTGTTATAGGTTTCCCTATTTTCTCTCCCAGCCACAACCTTCTATGCAGATTGAGCACGAGTTCGAAGAAATCCTTTTTCGCATCCTCCACATAGACTACATCTCCCGAATAGGGATCTACATATACACGTACATAGTATTCATAATACCCCCAGTAGGTCCACGCTTCCGCATTTATCTTCATTGATCGAAAGACATAAGTACGCTTTGGATCTCCTGACACCTCTACTCTTCTAGATTTCGTTTCCCAAGGAAAGGCACTTTCAGCAATTGCTTTAAGCTCCGACATGGGCCGTTTCTGATCCTTGACCTCTGCGACATAATATCGATCAGAATGGAGATAATTCTTGATTTCCTGCTCAAAAGCAAGAATACAGCCCGTGATAGCCAAAATGACAACTATGGCCCCGGACAACAGTCCGAGCCATAGATGTATTTGATGTATTATCGTTCTAAGCTTCACGTTTTCTAAAAACGAAGACCCAGTTGTAACGCAAAATTGCGAGGCATCTGCGCCACGACTACCCCCTGTCCAGCAAAATATTCTGTATTTGTCAAGTTGTTCATGCGTAGCCCTATCCTATATTTCTCCCGTTCAAACGAAACCGAAGCATTCACCAAAGTATAAGCCGGGAAAATGAACTGCCCAGTAGCAGCATGATCCACCGTGATCTGCTCGCCGACTCTATTCACGCCAAGACCTAAGCCTATCCCGTGCAACGCCTTGCTCTGGAATACATAGCTCGTCCAAGAATTGAATACATGCGCTGGACCTGCTGACGCTGGTCTACGACCATTCACTTTATCATCTGCTTTCTGGAATTTGCTGTCATTATACGTATATCCCGTTATAATATTCAAGCCACGCACCGGATTCGTTATCAACTCAAACTCCAGTCCCTTGCTACGTTGCTCCCCATCCTGAATCGTTATATTATAATCCTTACCACCTTGCGTCACCGAAATATCCCGAGTCATATTATTGACCGTGATATCATAATATGATGCCGTAAAGTTGAAGCGATTGTTCCAAAAATTGGTTTTCACCCCAGCTTCCCATTGATTAGCCGACTGCGGTTTCATGATATCCGTATACCCCTCCAACCCCTTATTATCAACAGGAGCTACGTTACTAAATCCATTCATATAGTTGGCATACGCAGAGAGACGGTCCTTCAGCACCTGATAGACCATACCAAACTTTGGCGATACAGCAGTCTGCTCATAATCTCCACTCCGCACATTGGTATTTAGATTGAGCTGTCCTCGGGAGTTAAAATGATCTACACGCAGACTGAGCAATGTCGTCCAGCGATCTGTCAGATACAACACATCCGACACATAGGCTCCATACACATTACTAGACGAATAGGTACGCACCATATTTGCTTTTGATTGCTGTATACGTGCTGTCGCCAATTCCCGGGATATAAATCCATAATCACTCGCCAGATTCTGTCCATTTATCGTATCAAATTTGACGATCGGCGAATGGTTATTACGCAGCGATTGATTGAAATAATCAAGACCAATCAATAATTTGTTCTTGACACGTCCGATCTGGAAAGTACCATTAAAGTTCTGCTGAATACTCGTTGAGCTCGCCTCTGAATTATTAAACTGTACATTACGCTCCAACTGAGCATCACTGTCATTTCCACGAATAAACTGATACTGATACAATCCCTCCGTCTTACGGAAGTTTCTCGATATAATAGTCTGCGAGGTCCAATTGTCCGAGATGCGATAGCTCGCCTCACCTTTTACATTCGTGGCCGGAGCCTTCAAGGTCATATCATTATTTGAATAAGACCTACTCCAGTCAAATCCAAGTTCTTTTGGAGTCCGTGCAAAAAATGGACGCGTCCTACTCAGGAAAATAATAGGTGTATTCGTACCCTCATAGTTATAGATCTGCGCTCCCAGGTTGAATCGCAAGCGGTCATTCACCTGATAACTAAAACTAGGTGCTGCAAAGAATGATTTTCTAAACTCAGCATCCCTAAATCCGTTCTGATATTGATATGCAGCATTCATTCTAAAAAGCGTCTTTCTATCCGAAGTTACCGGACCATGTATATCCGCGGTCAATCTATTCAGGTTAAAGCTTCCCATAGTATACGAGACCTCACCACCAAAATAATCCTGAGGCTTCTTAGATACAATATTGATCAATCCACCAAAAGAAGTTACCGTACCTCCATACAATGTACCTGACGGCCCCTTGATCACCTCGATACGTTCCACGTCCGCAGGGTCGATTTCCCCATTGGTCGTAGCCGGTACCCCATCCACCATCGATACCTTAGTCGGGAATCCGCGCAGGTTGTAATAAAAACTACCATCTCCACTTCCTCTGCCTGGGCTGCCCTGCATCTTGATCATCCCCGGCACATTGCGTATTACTTCCGAAAGATCCGTCGTCACCTGCTCTTTCATCAGCGACTGGTTGATACTGGTATACGCCTGCGGATTCTCCATATAGGATAGCGGCATCTTGGCCACCGTCGTACTATCACGCTCCAGGAACTTATTACGGCGATAACCATATACAGTCACCCCGTCCAGATTATTCATTTTCTTGATGACATAAATTGCCGGTAGTATTGTCTCAGACGACTTGATCTCTATATGCTCACGGATGATCTCCACATCATTGATCGTAGCCTGCAGCACATAATGCCCCGCAGCTAATCCATCCAGGTAAAACTCTCCTGCGGCATTCGTTCTAGCCTGATGAGCCGTATTCAACACCCGCAAGAGAGCATCTTTGACAGGCATCCCTTCCGACATCAAGATCGTCCCTTTGATCCGTTCCTGTTTCTGTGCCGATACTGTTAGGGATAGTAAGCAGCATAAAAAAACTGATAAAACTAGTTTCATTTTAATATAAACTGAAGTTAATAATGATATATAAAAGATAATTATTTACACTTTACGAAATCCTAAATCCATAGCAATCCCCTGCCGCTCAATAGCAGCACCATTCCTTAAGGACGGTATTTAGCACCTCCTACTTAAGACGTGCGATATAGATCCCGCTTCCTCCTATTGCTTCGATTTTTGTATTTAAAATAGTTGTATTGTCCTGTACTAAAAAATGATACTTACCATCCTCCGTTCCAAAATTGGCATAGTAAGGCCTTCCATCCACTTCGCCCACAGGATAGATTGTACCATAACGGTCTAACGAAGAGACCAGCTTAAAAGTCAATGCCTCGACATCTACCATAGCCAATCTTGTCGAACAGCTGAACCATTGGCCCGGATTTTCTGGCATCTTCCAATCCTTATCGATATACTGTACGAGGACATCTTTACCCTGTATCGCGATAACCGATATAATACGACGTGCATTTAGAACCTTTTGCAGGTCCACAAAAAAATCAGGATCAAAAGTACCATCCTTACGTACCCGTAATAGACCTCCACTCACTGCATCCTTCTGTTCTGGTCTATAGTCCTGTATACGGGCGACATACTTTGATGGTCTATAATACAGGTCCCCATTCGCAAAATCTTTGGCAAGATTATTATAACCTATAGTCATACGTGAATCATTGGAATACCCCACTTTTTTCGTTTTGGTATTGAATACGGCAACCTGTGCCTGATCCACAAACTTTCCTATAGCACCCGGATTAGCCCCTATAGGTAACAAAATGCGCCCATCACTCCCCAGAAAAGCGTAATATGTATTTGTACTGACCTCTATATCCTCTCCTAGCGGCAGTCTTTCCACCTCAATCTCTTCCCCAATCTCCATTGTCGAAGGATTGAATGCGACCACCTTTCCATCAGCCAAAAAGAATACATAAGCCTCCTCATCCGAGACAAAAGCTACCGCACCAAAAGAAGCACTGCTTGCTATCCCAGCAAAAGCTATTGAGTCCGTGGCCTGGATCTTATAACGAACATCCACCTCGTATTTGGTCAGCTGCCCCCGAGCCCCATCCCAGACATAAGGAGATCGTCCATAAGAATACATAGCGACGTTATTCCCTAACAGATACATATCTTTAGGGTCTGCCTGTATAGGCACACCTGCATAGGCTCCCATATAGTACATCCTTCCCTTAGGCGTATTTACCCGAGTTCCGATCAGTATTGCCTCGACATCAGACTGTTTATCCCCTGAAAATGGATTACACGCCTGTAGGCAAAGCAAAGAAAATAACAGTAATCTATACATCATTATATCGTTTGGGCCAATACTTCTACATCCCCACTTACAAAACGGAGATAATTATCCTCTGGCGAAAGGTGTCGCTCCGCAATCAGATAATGCCTCCCTGCAATCGTTTCCAGATAATAGGTTTCCCCAGGTTCTAGCGTATATAGCTCACCATTCGTACATTCGATAGATTTTTGCTGTTTCGAGCTGTTTACAACCTGTAGATATCCTGAAAACTGAACTTTAACATTATCACCCTGCACCTCAATAGGTCCCCGAGCCGATGTAATGATCAATCCATCCTGAGCAGGAGTACTAAAGCCCGTATACCCCAGCTTGTGGAAAACCACTCCCCCAACCAACAGCAATAACATCGCTGCTACCAAAGGCCTGTAAAGAAGATTCTTCCTGCGTGTCACAATTCGCTTGAGATCTTTCCGCTCATCTATAGCCTGCTCCAATAGATTGTCCCATACTGCAGTCCTCATCGCTACAAGGTCAACAGGATCTAAGACATAGGTATCTACATCCGTACTGGTCAACCAATTCTCTACAGCTAGGGTCTCGGCCTCCGTGGCCGTCCCTTCATTATATCGTTGTAAAATATCTGGAGTGATTTCCAAAACAATTAAATTATCTATACCAGGCACCATCTTGAGCCCCACTTGCCAGAGCTTTTAGAAGGTACTATATAAAGAGAGTTGTACAACTCCTTATTTACCCTTAGTCTAAATAAAATATTTTTTATACTTTTTCATCGAGACCGCCTTTTATCGTTTTCAAGGCTTTGGTAAGATGGGCTTCCACCGTTTTTTCCGCTATAGCGAGCTCTTCGGAAATTTCACGGATATTCAAGCCCTGCTCCCGGCTCATCATAAAAACAGCTTTACATTTTGGGGGCAGCTGATCCGCTATGGCGCTGATTCTATTTTTTAATTCCTGAAAAAACACCGTTCGCTCCGTATCGTTATTAGCTTGATTCTGCTCCTGTGATATTTCATCCAGATGCTGTTGACGTCGTTGCGCTGTTTTGAGATAATCTAGCGCCGCCAGTTTGGCCGCCCGATTTAGGTAATGCTGGATTGGGATTTCCAGTTCAATATCAAATCTTCGTTCCCATAGTTTGAGATAGATATTCTGCACCAGTTCCTGCGTTGTCGATTTATCCCCGACCTGCCTAAAGATAATAGTAAACAGCTGATCCGACGTACAGTTATACAGCTCTTCAAAGCCCTTCGCCGTCCGAAAATCAACCATAATATTATTTCTCTCGCACATCTTTTTATTTAGAACAAATCTAATTTAGTGCAAGTATAGAAAAAGTCTGTGAGGTAATCCTAATTTATTTTGAATTAAAAACTCTGCCCAAAACAAGTTACTAAGAGAAAGGTCATATACAAATTGATATCTTTTTCTTTAAATATCATACGGAGCGTAGATACCGCTTTTGACTTTGCAAAATAAACAGTGCTTGTTGTCGTTCCGAGTAAATCGCAGATCTCCTTTGTTTCCATCCCTTCCAGATAGGCCATACGGAATACCTCTGCCTGTTGTTTGGGTAGCTTTTCCAGCTCTTGAACAATCTGCTTTATCAATTCGATATAGATGATCTGTCCCAACATATCCCCTTCGTTTCCTTCGATGCCAGTCCAGTCATTATGCGATAGGGAGATTTTTTTTTGATATGCTGACCCCATATGATCATAACAGGCATTTCTAGTCACCGAAAACAGAAAAGATCGTATCATTTCATAGGTTTCCATTTTTTCTTTTCGCTGCCAGAGTTTACAAAACGATTCAGAGACTATCTCTTCTGAGACCTCCCTATTCTTCGTTATTTTGTACGCAAAAAAATGTAGGGGTTCACCAAACTGAGCGATAAAATACTGCAAACCTGCTTCATGTCCAAGACATAAAATTTCTACATATTTCAGGTCATCTCTCACGCTCTAGAGGTTTAAATAATTTGATAGCATAACTAAGTTAAGCAATATAAATCAAACGCCACAGCAGGTAAACTAAAAAAATGCACCTACATACAGCTAATAAATAGTTTAGTGCTAAATTAAATAAAACCAGTTAGAAAAGACACCGCCCAACGATTACATAATCATTATATAACATACTCCTAACACAAGGAGTATGTTATATCTACAGTGTTAAAAATATTACTTCAAAACACCGCCTTTCCAAACTAGCTTTTCCCCCCAAAAAGGTAAAAGGGTATTTTTACAGTCCACACCAGGAAGATGTTTCAGTGTCTGTGTAATAGAAGCCTGTCCTTTCGGGTAAGGCTTATGCCTCATTTCAATCAGATGCGATAATAGCGCATAGTTGGTTTTTACCTGCCCCTCGCCAGTTCCCAAAATATCATTCTCTCTTGGCGCCCCCCATCGTAATACAACTACATCGACAGGTCCTTCAACGTTTTTAAATCGTCGAGGATCAAATCCAGAATCGCCACAGTGTAGCAGAGAAAAATTACCGGCATCTTCTCCACAATCAATACGAACTACAGCTACAAAGTTTGGCAGATCTGGACTCCGCAGATGATCCGATATATCAGTTTTTAATGTAAAATTACCGATCTTATAACTTGTCGCGGTAGTCGAAAAATATGGAGCATTGTCGGCATCAAAGTTGGTTATTACCGGTTTTCCCAACTGCTTCATAGCAGCCATCAATTTCACATTAGCATGATCGCCATGGTTATGCGTGATATATAAAAAATCTAGATATGGAGCCAATTGTTCTGCCAATCGATGATCGACATCTATTCCAAAACAACCTGAAGGTGTCTTTACCACAAACCCCATATTATACAGCATCCAGACGGATGCCGTACCTTTTTTGACCTTTGTATGTTTTACCTCACGCAACACTTTTTCAAAAGCTAATCGATAAGCATAGAGGATAGGTTCTTTATGCTCCAATTCTTCCGCTTCTTCCTCAGATTTCTTCAGGTACTCTTTAAATGGAATATCCGAATATGGATCCGAGTACGTTTCGATTGTTTTTAGCAAAGACAATCGCTCTTCGTTCAATACCAAAGGGCTGGTTTTGTTCAACTTTTTAATAGTCTCTACTCCTACATTTACGTAGCTTTTCTGGTCTTTTTCAAAAGATCTCTTCTGTGCACTAGAAAATTGGCAAAAAGCGAGCAGTAAAATTGATAACGCGTACTTAAACATATTAGAAGAGTTATAGCATCTGTCCATTTTTCCAAATCATTTTCTCTCCCCAAAACGGAATAATCGTATTATCACACTTAACTCCAGGAAGATGTTTCAATGTTTGCGAGATTGAAGCCTGTCCATTTGGATACGGATCATGTCTCAGTTCAATCAAATGAGACAATATAGCATACTTAGGTTCCACTTGACCACTTCCCGTCCCTAAAATATCATTTTCTCGTGGCGCCCCCCACCTTAGAACAGCCAAATCTAAAGGTCCTTCTACCTTTGTAAACTCATTAGGTCTGAATCCCGAATCACCACAATGTAACATGGAGAAGTTGCCCGCATCTGGACCACATTCGACACGGAAAACCGTCACAAACTTCGGCAATGCCGGATCCCTCAAATGGTCTGTAATATCCGTACGTATTTTTATATTTCCAATGGTAAAGCTCTTTGCATCTTTGGCATAGTACTTCTTGTCCTTATCATAAAAATTAGACAATACAGGCTTACCTTTTTTATTCATCGCATCCATCAGTTTTGTATGTGCATGGTCTACATGATTATGTGTCACACAAAGGAAATCGAGATACGGCTCTAGCTTTTCTGCCCAACGATGGTCTACATCGATTCCAAAAGTTGCAGAAGGCGTTTTGACAACATAACCCATATTATACAAAAGCCATACTGCGACCGAGCCATAGGCCACTTGAGTCTCCTTCACCTCGTCCATAACTTTATCAAATGCTCTACCGTATGCATACAGAATAGGAGTCGTGTATTCCATATCCATCGATGCCTCATCCGTTACTTTAAGATATTGTCCAAACGAAGCTTTCGGAAAACTATCCGAAAACACTTCAATCTGTCTCAATAGCGTCAACCTTTCATTGTCTAATGAAAAAGGAGACGTTTTCAGTAATGCCTCATAAACGGCTATGCCATCATTCGTGGGTATATTTGTCTCCAGAAAAGTCGTAACATCCAATGTATCGATATCCGTCTCATTAATCAAGAATCTCGTTTTTGTACGAACGACACCTCCTCTTTTGGCATCTACCAATGAATAGTTTTTATCTTTCACAAAAACTTCTGGTGTAAAACTACCATCCATTTTTTCATAACTGATAATATTACCAACTGCACCGACTCTATCCTCAAAGGTCACCTTATCCACCTTAGAGGACACCTTCACTGGAGAGTTCACCAATGCCGAGACATAATCAGTACCGTAAATATTGGCACTGATAGATTCTACCAATGATTTATTACCAAATAAATCAACATTCTGTGCCTTAATTTCTAATGGTCCTTGGAGATCAACAAATTCGACAACTTTGAAATATCCTCCCATCTTTACATCAAAGTTCGCCTCATTATAATCTACTCGCATCGAATCTTTTGTGTCTCCCTGCGTATTCCAGGTCAGTACACAATGCGACCTATTGGCATCAGTCGTTGGAAAGAGATTGACACGGATTCTGTAATACCCAGACTGTGCTCCCATTTCTTTAATCTTACCGGCATAGACCAAAGGCCCATCTTTGATATGTTGGTTCAGCAGATCATCTGCATTATCGCAGCCTATCAGAAAAAGCTGAAAAAATACTAAAAAAAGTATATAGTTAATTTTGCTCATAGCTTCTGTTGTTAATTAAAGGCAATGGTTAATAGCGTTTCAATATTTCACCAAACATCTGGAACTCATTGATTGTATAAAATGCTTCATTGGCATTATACGATTCCATGAGCTGTAACCTCATATAGCGGAACGGCTCAGTAGGTTTTGCATCAGGGTTCACATTATCCTCATTAATCAAATATTCTTGATTGATATTGAACCAATCTTTTTCCTCATCTGTCAGACTCGCTAGGTTAACTGGAGTCTTACCCACATATTCGCCTATCAGTGTCCAACCTTCTGGAAATTTGGCCCACCGTGCGCTATTCGCATCATTAGTACCCCATATCCTAAAACGCTTTGGACTCGATCTCGCATATGTATAAGAAATATGAACTCGTGGCCATATTTTCACCCTATTCAATCGAGCTTCCATATTCAGATCGAAAGTCGCATATACATCGTGTACAATCTCACGCTTTGAAGGATCTGTATTTGACAGGTTCTTCACAAACTTGTAGCCATAGTAAAGGTTGCCCGAGGTCACACCATTAAACATTGTCTGTGGAGCATTGCCCGCAGCATGAGCATTACCATCATTCTGTAAGCCAGTAGCCGGATTTACTCCGTATATACCATAGTCGCGGCTTCCGTTAAATAATGTAGGGTTGAAAAAAGAAACCGCTTTGACGTACTTAAATTCTATTTCCTCTTCTTTATACGGTATCAGCGAATTAATCAAAGTATCCGACCTGTTGCCCCACTTATCAGATACTGTAAAGCCAAACTTCTGCTCGCTAGACGGATATTGTCTAACAAAAGCAAACGTATTTACCGAGTCTCTATTATAGATAGTCTTGGTAGGATCTTCAACCAGAGAGATCACCCCCACCTGTAGGATATCTTCCGTCAGCACATGAATTGCCAAAGGATTAGCATTGTTATTTTCCCATTTCAAACGTACACCACCAAATGCAGGCTCCACAAATAGAGATTCGAAAGCAATCTCAAGCGGAGATAAAAGTGGTGCAGCGTTCACTGTAGTGATATCTGATTTATTACCACTTATATCTATACAGGCCAATTCTACCGACTTTACATCTGTTCCTGTAAAACCTTCCACCAAAATCACTGAACTATAACGCGACACCTTGAACTCGACATTTTCTCCCCGTTTATTCTTGTAGGTCGCTACCACCTGGTCAATATTTGGGTTACCAGCCGGTATGCTAAAATGGATCTCCAATGCACCAGATTGAGCGACAACCTTATTCACAGTCAGTTTATCGGGTCTATTATTGTCTATTACCACCTGCTCTACCCCCAGATAGCTGTCGCCACACCCCATTAATAGCGACAGACAAGCGACCATAGCTATTATAAATCTCATTATATATTTCATCTTTTCCATTTCTATGAATTAAAATCAGTTATACGCTTACCATCCCGGATTCTGCACGAGCGTCTTGCTTTGTAACAGGGTATTGGTACGGATTGGCATCAGGTAATCTTTCATGGAGAACCGAGGTTGTGCCAGTACTCTGACATTGTAAAAATCAGCTTTATTCTCTCCATCCTTATTCCATCCTAAAATCGGACGATTAAACATCTCTTCCGCCATCAACCATCTTCTGACATCGTAATAAAAATGTCCTTCAAAAGCCAACTCGTTCATTCGCTCCCGACGTATAATCTGCCGAAGTCCCCCTTCAGTACTAGGCTTTGATTTGAACCGTGCTGACGCATATTTGTTCCAACTATCTACGACTCCCTCCATTCCCACACGGGCTCTAATTACATCCAAATAATAAAATGCATTATGTCCATGGGAGTCCATTTGTGTAGGACCGCCCACTTCATTCAGGCTTTCTGCCAGCAGAAGGTACATATCTGCCAATCGAATAACTGGAAATGAATAATCCTCTCGCATCAACGTAATACGAGTTTCTGTATAGGTTGTCTTTAAATGACTTAGCTTTTTTGCAAGGTATCCTGAGAATGGATAACCGCCATAGGCTTCCGAATGCTTGAATCCACTACCAAAATGGCGCATCATATTCGGGAACGAAGCTTCGCTCAAAGGCTTCTCCCGTCCTTCCCATATCCCACCATCAAAACCGACTGATGCATAAAAGCGCAAACAACGATTGAAATGAAGTACAGCCGTCTCTTGCCCTTCTTTTATGAAATATTTGCTATGTTCAGCGTCAGGGAGTTGTGTATTATAGCGATTTTGATACCACCCTTTAGTTTCCCAATCTGAATCTTCTTCAATGGGCACCCCTTTGGACGAGTAGAACATCTCGACCACATTCAAAGTCGGGCTTTGGCGCTGCCCAATATCTGAACCCGCTGATCCCGCTAAATTAAAATACTCATCATTACTCAACATTGTTGCCCAGCGCTGTAATACTGTTGTACTCTCATTTACTGCCCATATCACCTCTGGATTCCAAGAAGCTGTGACTGCTTGCCTCAGGCTGACCATTGCCTTGGTCGTATCATTAATATTTGTACTATTGATACCACGAATAGCGTTATTCCCTCCATCTGTGGTCACCATAATTACTGCTCCATCCTCTTCTGCAGCACGTACTGCTGCATCACAAGCCGCCAATGCCCGCTCCCATCTTGCTTTTGAATCCCCTACAGGGAAAAGCTCGATACCCCTCTTATCTTTAAATCCATTGTAATTATTATTGTTATTGAATAAGGGGCTTGCAGCCAACACAAGTGTTTTAGCCTTAACACTTAATGCAATAGTTTTCGTAAAACGACCGTATTCACTCACGATATCCAGTTCACCTATAGTAGGCAGGTTTTCAATTGCTTCATCTAATGTCTGTACAATATAATCTACCACCTTATCCACGGGCTCGCGATATATCTCTAACTCTTCCCCCTTTGCTGAAATCGGAATCACTTCATCCATAATAGGAATAGGTCCATACAATTGGAAAAGGTACAAATGTAGATAAGCTTTTATAGCTTTCACTTCCGCTATCCATTTGTCCCGGGTCGACTCGTCCAGATCACGCGGTCCTCCATCTTCGACACGGATATGATTCAGGAACACGTTACAGTGGCGGATCCCCTGCCAGATATTTCTACTAGCACCATTGGCGCCATCCCAAAAATTAACATAAGGATTGGCCACGTTATTTCCTTTCAAAAAGGCCATCTGTGTAGCAGGAGGCCCTGCGGAAAAACCTCCACCTGTATTTTTTTCGGAATAGATAATATCTCCTCCCCCTGAAATACCCAATGTATTGGTCGGGTTTACCACATTTGGCAAGCTATTATAACAAGTAAATAGATACTTCTCCGCGTTGTACTTATCCTTAAAGGCATCTTCCAATACAGGCTTGTCGTCTGGTAAAATATCCAGATACTTATTACAGCTGCTGACAGCAGACAATAAGATAAAAGTGAATAAATAATATATACGTTTCATGTAGTATGTCTTTGTAGTTTAAAAATTGATCTGAACCCCTAGATTAAATACGCGCTGTAAAGGATAGGCAAGACCATTACCACGCATCTCTGGATCCCATAATTTAAAATCAGACAGCGTAAGGAGGTTCGTTCCGCTCGCATACACCCGTGTTGAGACACCTCGTATGTCTGGAATCTTATATCCCATCTCTACCGATTTCAGTCTGATATAACTTGCGGTACGCATCCAATAGTTGCTTTTTACGAAATTATTATTGTTACCTGCTGCAATACCACTACCATCTGGAGACAGACGCGGCCATTTAGCATACAGGTCGCGGTTGGTCTCAGTCCATAGGCTTTCTGGAATAAAACTTAGCATTGCTCTATTTCCTTTTAACCCTGTTTTCGAACCATCCTCCGTCCATTGTCCATTTTTCAACTCACCAGAAAACACCTCTACAAACGGTGCCATAGCCCTTGCATCGAGAAAGAAAGAATAGCGTGCTTCTCCCTGAACAAATGCCGATATATCGAAATTTTTATAACCAAAAGAGGCTCCCAATCCATATTGGATTTCGGGATTGACGGGATAGCCCATAGGGACGATATCAAAGGAATTGATGACCCCATCCCCATTGATGTCACGGTATTTGATATCACCTGCCTGATAGTCCCCTCCCGAACTATGGACCTGTTGTATCGGAGAATTGGCCACTTCATCATCATCGATAAATAAGCGTTCGGCGACATATCCTCTTGACTGGCCGACCTTCTGCCCGATCACCGAGCGCCAAGGTGCCACTTCCGAATAATCCAATTCATCGTATACTGTAATTTTAGATGATCCATAAGTAAAATTACCCCGCAATATATACCACATACCATTATAGAACGACTTATTGTAATTCAGTGTAAGATCGAAGCCCTTCCCAACAGCTTCACCATAATTAGTACGGATAGTGCCCGCTACGCCCATTACCGATGGTATATCACTTCTTTCCTGTACAATATTGGTACGGTTCTCACGATAGACTTCAGCAATCAAAGAAAGATCATTATTCAAGAGGCCTAGTTCTACTGCTAGATTTGTTTTATACGACACCTCCCATGTGATATAAGGGTTGGCATGGCGCAGGGTTTGGATCGTAGGTCGTGTAAAAGTCTCGTATGGGTTATTCCCAAAACGCCCCGCTGCAGGGCCATTCAGATTGATATTAGACGTAAAGAAAAAACGATCGTAATCTTTTACGATAACGTCATTCCCCACCAGACCATACGTACCTCTTATCTTGAACTTAGGAATGACATTTTGTAGCCCTTCCCAGAACTTCTCGTCCGATACCTGCCACCCTAGCCCGAAAGAAGGAAAGAATCCCCATCTGTAACGAGGATCGAAACGCTCTGACCCATTTATCCCGAAATTGAATTCGGCAAAATACTTCTGTGATAACCCATAAGTAAAGCGCCCCGCAAGAGCCACATTTCGAGACGGAAGTGAGCTATCCAAATTGACAGGACTTCCATCCATACTCTCTTTTACAGATCCCACTAATAGTCCGCCTACATCGTGCTTACCATCAAATTTTCGATTATAAAGCATCGCTCCTTCAGCATAATAACGGGCCTGTACCGTCTTTCCTCCGGCAGTATAATCTATATGATCTGAACCTCCCTCTGGATTTAAAGAAGCTAAATCGTAGGGAAATTCTGGATTATTCGGGTTATAAGTTCCTTTAATATACTGATAGTAAAAAGGATCATAGCTCCGAGCTATGTTAAACCCCGAATATCGAGTAAAGCTACCGATAAAGCGTGCTTTTAGTCCCTCGGTCACCGACCTCAGATCTTGATGCAGTTCCAATTGTGTCAATAAAGTACTGTTTCTCACATCCTCATACCCTCTCATCACATCGGCATAGGGGTTCATATATTTAGGTGCTCCATCGCCATACTCACTATCTGAATAGTTTCCGAACAGAATGCGATCCACATATTGTGTAGCCCTGTCCGGTGCATAGTACGCCGGAAACAATACTGGATTGGCCAGTAAACTGCGGCCATAGGTATTCGCTCCTCCACTTCCCGACTCACCTATAGGTCCGTTATAATCGTCAAAGTTGGCATTTAACCTTACTTTGGCTTCTAATGTTTTCGTTAAGTTTAGATTCACATTCGAACGAACCGTATATTTTTTGAGATCAATATTCGTATTGAATGGATTGACATTGTCCACTTTCAATATCCCTCTGTCCTGCGAAAACGATCCTGCCAAATAATAAGTCGCTGCATTACCACCCCCAGTCAGGTTGATATTGGCCCGTTGATTAATGGAATGATTTTTCGTCATCAAATCCTTCCAATTGACCGCTGGATAGACATACGGATTACGGTTTGGATCCCTTGTCATATCAATTTTCCCTTGTGGATATGTCAATATATCATGTCGGGTTAAACTAGCTATATTCGAATATTCCATAAAAGTAACTGGATCCACCACATCGACCTTAGTCGTCGGAGTTGAAGCTGACGTCTCGTATCGAAATGAGGTCTTTACTTTTCCCTTTTCACCTTCCTTTGTTGTCACCAAGACCACCCCGTTCGCTCCACGCGCACCGTACAATGCTGTAGCTGAAGCATCCTTCAAGATAGAAAAACTGGAAATATCATCGGGGTTCAAGCGCGACAAATCCCTTGATGTCATCTCGATGTTATCGATCAGAATCAAAGGCGATGCCAGTCCACTCCCGAACGAAGTGACACTACGCACAAAAAACTGTGCATCCTCTTCCCCTGGAGCACCAGTAGATTGATATGCTACAAGCCCTGCCATACGCCCAGCCAGTGCAGTAGTCAGATTGCTGGAAGGAGTTCGCAAATCCCTAACATTGACTGTAGTAATAGAAGACACCACACTCTCTTTTGCCTGCCGCCCAAATGCTACGACAACCGTCTCTTCCAATTCTTTATTGTCCTTAGCTAGCCTGATATTGATCAGCTTGGAAGCCCCCACTTTTACCCGTTGTTGGATGTAGCCTACCATCGAAAAAATCAGAGAATCTCCTTCGTTGACTGCCAATTCATAAACACCATCAGCAGCCGTATTCGTACCGTTCGTGGTTCCTTTTACTAGGACACTCACCCCCGATATCGGTGAATCATCAATCGCCTCAGTCACTTTTCCTGTTATCCGATGCTGTTGAACAAGGGGTAACTCTCTGACCATATCTTTCGTCAGATTAACGACAGATTTTCCTGTCGCTGCCGTAGCGGTTGCAGCTGGTTTTATTACGATTGTATTACCTTCCAACAACCAGATTACAGGCTGCCCCTGCAACAGCTTCTCCATCGCCCTTTCGACTTTCAACTTTTGGATATCCGGACTGACTTTAATATGCGCTAGCGCTTTACTTTTTATAAAAAACTCATATCCGGTCTGTTGTTGAATGCTTTTCATAGCTTGCACCAGAGACATCCCATTTGCTTTAAGGGTAATATTCTGAGCGAATCCATTGGCCCATAGTGCTGTAATATTTAGCAAAATAAGTACAACTATTAATTTCATAATTAAGAGCACACGGTTAACAGAAGGCCTATACAGTCCTTCAGGTTTTGTTTTAAAAATCATACATTTGTACTGTTTAGATCATATTATAATTTGTTAAAATGAAAATTCCTCTCTTCGCTTAGAGATAATAATTGCGACAGATAGATCAAACATTTGCGGGCAGTGTTCGCGCACTGTCCGCTGTTTTTTCCATCTCCCTTTTTCTGTCCGTTTTTAATCCATAATAGTTTTTTGTTGGTTTTTAGTTGAAAATTAATAATTTGTTCCTTTCTCCTATGCGTTCTAGTTTGAATCGAATGCCACTGCTCTCCAGTATTTTCAATACCTCTTTAAAACTTTTCCCTCTATTGATACTAGCATATAGATGTATAGGTTTTATAGCATTATCTATACTGAAATCAAAATCGTACCAGCGACTCAATATCTTTAGCGCCTCTCGCAACTCTACCTCTTCGAAGACAAACCGATTATCTTTCCAAGCGATATAAGGCTCGACATCAACTTTTCTTTTGCGCAATCCTTGCTCACTACTGACTCCTTGTTCTCCTGGTTTCAACGGAAGGATATTACCTGCGACGTGCAGTGAAACAGCTCCTTCTATCAGCGTAGTCAGGATGTCCCCTTGATCGTCTGCATACGCCTTAAGGTTAAATTCAGTACCATGTACCACTACTTGCTGTTGAGCTGCTTTGACCGTAAATGGGGTTTTCTTTCCGTTTTTGGTAAGGGTAGAAACATCAAAATAAGCTTCCCCCTGAAGCTCCACCATTCTATCCTCTCCTGTAAATTTAGAAGGGTATGTCAATTTTGAATCAGCATTCAACCAAACCTTTGTACCGTCGGATAATGTTATCTGATATTGTCCTCCTTTTGGTGTAGCTATGGTTGCAGAGACGACCTCATCATTATCTAGATTATGGATCAGTGTGCCGTCTTCATACTGCATTTGATTGCCCAATACCACACCATGTTGGTCTTCACTCAGCTCGATTATACGACCATCTGAGAGTGTAATAGAAGCTCTATTAGTACCAGGATCAAGATCTTCGAGTACCGATGTGTCCGAGCCAATTACTCCCAATCGGTAATACAGGAGAACTCCCAATAAAAACACGCAGAAGATGGCAGCATAAGGCAGTAATCTACGAAACATGTTTACCTTGGGCCGTTGATGAATCTTGGATAATGTATTTTCTAGTATCCTCTTCTGTCTATCGTTCTTTTCTTCTTCTATCGACAGACTCAGATACATAGCTGTATCTTCCAGTAAAGTACGGTCATCCTCCACCATCAGCAGCAACCTATCTATAGAAGGGGTTTTCCTAGCCAATTCGTTGAGCTTGATCAATTCATTAGTCGTAATCGTCCCTTCTATTTTCCTCTTGATTAACCTAGCTATTTCTGAAGTATCATACATATTACTTTCACCTTAATAACAGCAATACGAATCAAAAAGAAGAATCTTAGTAAAAAAGTGAAATAAAAAGATTGTCCAGCGTGATCGAAGTCCACATAATCCGAACAACCTTGTACAAAAGTTTGAGAACCCTGTACAAAACTTTCACATTCCTGTACACAAGTTTGAGAAACCCGTACACAACTTTGAGGCTCCTGTACAGAAGTGCGAGATAGTTGTACAAAACTTCGCTAATCTTACACAAAAGTTTAAAAGTCCCGTACACAACTCTGAAAAAACCGTGCAAAACTTTAAGAGTTCTGTACAAAAGTGAAAGAAACCTGTACAGAACTACAATAGTTTTGTACAAAAGTTTGAAAGTCTTGTACAAAAGTTTAAATGTTTTGCACAAGACTTTCGCAACTCTGTACAAAATAATGGCACACCTGTACAAAGAAACCATAGTTTTATACAGGTATGCCCCAGCACATCACAAAACACCGCTGTCACTACTTCCTACTCACGACTTCTTTTTATACTTGGTTGCCAAGAGATCCTTGGCCAGGTCGCGGACAAAGTAGTAATCAATTTCCCCCAACTGCATTGGGTTCAGTTTCCCCTCCTTTACATAAGATCGGTAGGTAGAATCCACAACCTTTAGCTTCTGCAAAACTAATCTCCATTAATTCAAAATGACGCAGTTCATCAGCTTTCAAACGGTTCGAATACGCAAACAAATCTTCCATTTTTGACTTCATTTATCCAAATATAGTTGAATTTGCACTCTCATAGTGCAAAACCAAGAACACATCACAGCATCCCAAAAGAATTCGTGACAGCTACCCAAGCTCAACATCTCCGACTGGAATTTTTCCCAGAGAAAAAAGTTACCCCCTTGTTAACATCCGTTTAAAGATCAATACCTATTTTCCGAAAATTCTAATTCGTCTATATGTCAACATCCAATAAAAGCCCCTTAAAAAAAGCTTTCTTAAAGGGTTTTGGTCTTATTTTGTTTTTAATTATCGCTTTCTTCTGTTTTGAATTTTTCAGAAGACAAATAGGAGGCTTTGCAGGTTCTTATCCTTTTGCTGAAGTGTGGCAAATTGCTGGATCTATAGAAGATACTGAACGTAAACTTATAAAACTTCATGAAATAGAACCTGATTTATTTTTTGAGAACGATAGTTTATCGTTTAAGAACGACCCTACAAAATATTGGAAAAAAGTAGATTTTTACTATAAAGACAGGCAGGAAATTGTTCATGCTCTAATCAGAGATGATGGTAATAATACGGACATCTATCTAGTCAGTTTCGTTGATACTGTAACTGGTGACCTCCGCTTGATGAATAAAGATTTTGGATTTTTCGCCAATCTCAGAGAAATGAAAGATTTTGAGAATAAAGTCCTTGACAAAATAAACGCTATTAAATAAGACCTTTCTGGCTTTTTCTGGATTATCCACATCATGGGATACTAATCGCATATCTGTATGAAAGCTTACTTAATTGCATTCTCCTTACTATCGTGTTTCTGTCTTGCATGTACACCAAAAAAATATGAAAGCAATTCGTCGAATATTGTTAACCAAATCTATAAGTATATTAACACTATTGCGGAGGGGGATACACTGGATTTAAATCATCGTGATTTGTCATTTGACAAAATCATCATTCTAAGTCATGAAAATAACACATCCCAATTGAAAAGGGAAATATCGATACTGGATGGTGCAAAACAGCAACCATTTGATTTAAATCATGGCAATTGGGCTATTACCTGGATAAAAGATTCTTCAATTATAGATAAAATAGAATTTTCTTCAGAGAAGTTAATGTTTAATAACCTTGTCAACGGTGATGGTTTTAAAATCATCGAGCGGAAAGACTTGAAGAAAATGCTAATTATTAACAGTCCTAATGATAAATTTCTGAACTCAGATAAAAAAGTTTTGGATATTAAACTCTTAAACTGAAGATATCTTATTACCTCTCTGGCCTCATAATATTTGTGGTGCCCACTAGCAATTCTTCTAGCCACCTTTCCTGCCACCACTAGAATTATGGTGGCAGGAAACGCAAGGACTAATAATGATACAAAACAAACCGTCTTTGATGCAATACAGATACAGAACCTAAAACAGGCAACAGACTCGCTAATAACCTGATCAAAAACAATATAGCAAGGCTACTCTTTTCATGCAACTTGAAAGCTGATTTTACTGTTTGATGACGTCTTCTCCATCGAGCATACGCATATAACGAATCAAGGCCTCTACATAGTAGTAATCTGCATAAGTAAGCGGGACATCCACTTCGGTCTTATGCGGAATGGAGCCCACACTGTGTTTCAAAATATAACCTCCGGCTTCTTTATAATCAGCTTTGTAAGGCTTCGAAGCGAGACTATGCAACATTTTTTCCGCTTTAGCGATGTAAAACTGACTCTCTTTTTTGTCTACATATAATGACAACTCCAGGAATGCAGATGCCATTATGGAAGCCGTAGATACATCTCTCAAATCTCTCTGCTTATAATATTTATTATCTTGTGTCAGTTTATCTTGATCCATATCCCAATATGGTATCAAATCGGCAGGAAGATTAGGATGATTAATATAAAACTGGGCTATATTACGCGCCAACTCTAAATATTTTTTATCATTCGTATCACGATACATTGTCAAGTATCCATACAAAGCCCAAGATTGTCCTCTTGACCAAGCTGATTCATCAAAAGCTCCCTGCGCAGTCTTTTTCCCAACGATACTTCCCGTCTTGTCGTTATAATCAACTACGTGATAAGAGCTATAATCTTTTCTAAAATGATTTTTTATCGTTGTATTAGCGTGAGTCACCGCTATGTCGTAGAATTTTTTATTTCCGCTTATTTTCGACGCTTGCGTCAAAAACTCGAGATTCATCATATTATCTATAATAACAGGGTATGTCCACGGTTGACCACCCCAGTTCTTTCCTCCATCCCACGAACGGATCGTCTTAGTCACATCTTTGTAACGGGTAGACAATGATTCAGCCCCTTTGATCAAGATATTTTTGTACGCTGCTGAATCTCCCGTAATACGAAGCGCATTTCCGAAACTACAGTACAACATAAAGCCTAGATCGTGTGTCGTTGTATTGTCTTTTTCCTTTTCCAAATATTTCAGCTTTCGCTTGGCTTCACTCAACAACTCTGGGTCTTTGGTATATTCATACAAATAAAGGACAGTACCCGGATAAAAACCAGAACACCACCAACTTGTACCCCAGTTTACATATTTACCATTAGAAAATGTGGTAGGGATATCTGATTCTTCAATAGAAGCTGCGAGGTATTTTATTTGTTTTGAAGCATCTTTAAGTTCGGTTTCAACGAAGTTCCTATTTAACGATAGCATCTTTTGTGGTGTCTTCTGGGTAGAACAAGCAGAAAATCCTGAGATAAGCATTGTTGCAAGAAAAAGTCTAAGCATCATATTTTTATGAGTAATCTATATAATTAGTAATTCACGTAGTAATCTTTTGGAAAGGGCTCTCCTTTCCATATCTTTTGTGTAGTCCAGCTTTCGGCCTTCACCGTCCAAAACTCATCGTCGGCTGGCAGTCCTAGAGGCAAAAACGATAATGAGGCCACATACATTGATCCGGCGTTAGTATAATAATCAGCGAGGTTAGTCTGTTGATCTCCGACCACACCCATGGTCAACCACCCTGATTTTCCAATGGTCTTGTCGGTATAGATATGCTTCAAAACGGCTGTCAACGCAGCTCTTGATTGCCCTTTGCTGATATCTTCGGGTAGTTTATTATCTAAAATAACTGCTGCCAAAGGTTGGAATGCGGCATTTCTATAGGTCGAAGAACGGCCAACAACAAGCGGATAACCTTCAGGAGAAATCATCCTTTCTAAATGGTGAGCATAACGCTGCATCCTTTTATAGGCACGGTCATACATTTCTTTATATTTCCCACCTGCCGACATATTGTGCTGCAAGGATTCGACCTGCATACAATGGATTACATAACCGTTGTAGTGATCAAAGCTAAACCGTGCTCCGTCACTGTACCAACCATCGCCCACATACCACTCTTGGTCAAATTTATTGACCGCATAATCGATCTTCTCACGTGCACATTCTTCACCTACACTATAAAGAAATGTTTCTGTCATCGCGGCAAACAACAGCCAGTTGCTTTCATTTGGTTTGATCTTTCTTAACAATTTAAATTCCTCGGTCACTCGTTTCTTGGTAACATCAGAAAGAGGTTTCCACAACGCATCTGGTGCCCTTAAAAACGCCAGAGCAAGATGGGCTGCATCCACAAGAGTTTGTGAAGAAGGTCCCCTCCAAGTGAAATAGTCTGCTGAATTGGGATCGACACCATACTGTATGCCCAAGAGCGCCTGCTCACGAAACGTTTTACGTATAGCGCCTTCTTTGGAGTTATCGTCCGGCAATGCGAGCCAAGGAGCCATTCCTGCCAATAATCGGCCAAATGCCTCCAAATAACCTACACCCGAATCTCTTTTATCAAAAGTAGGGCTCACCTCCATCGGCATATTCTTGCGAAATTCCTGCTTACTTATATTTCCCAAAATAGGGCTTGCCATTTTACTAAGTAAAGAAACCCAGTACGCACGGTCATTCCCACTGTGATTTATCCTTGCGGTAGGCACACTAACGGCAACCACTTCAGCAGACGCAGAAGTTACCAAGGCTCCCATGCCGGCACTGCCCAATAGTTTTAATAAGAGTCTTCTTTTCATTAGCAAAGGTTTATAGGCGATATTAAGCAACTGTTAAACAGAATATTAAAAATATTTTTTTTAAGCTAAAAAAACAAACGAAGAAGAATCAATCGCTCTAGCAAACGGTTGCGCGATAGATTGATAACATCTTTTTTACAAAAAAAGAGTCTTGTAAGACTTATTTTTAATCCCCCAGGGAGTTGGTTTCAAATTTCTATTCAACTCTGTCTCAGATTTAGGAATAGGCAATGAGCAGCTCTTCGCCTAAGTTCAATATAATACTTCACATCTTAGAGTAGCTATGAATTATCTGTGGTGAGTTCACAATGCTATATTGTTTATATTGCAGGAAAATCATGGATTGCCAAAAATACTGTAACCTTTTTCTTATATCATTACACTAATCTATAAAACCATAAAACTATGACTAAATTAATTGGTGTATTTATTCCTATCGCGTTTTTTATCTGCGCAACGCTTTCTATTTACTTTGTGTGTCGTTTCAAATATGATGCAATAACAAAGCTAGGAGGCCCAATCCCTAAAGCCCCGAGGACAAAGCAGTCCTGGACAAAAACCGGCATAGTGGTCATCGGCTTTTCCGTGGCACTGCTTATGGTATGGGGGGCTTACATCTATGGACTGCTTGAACACAAAGACACAGACAGCTTTTTTATTATTGGATTAATCTCGCTAGTGGTCGGAATAGCTATAATAATAGCTCAAATGGTGGAGGATAAAGCCAAACAGTAGATGGATGGTGTATATATACAGAAAATATTAGCTGGCGATAGCAACTCCTTTGCCTATCTCGTAAAGACCTACCAGGATATGGCATACTCTATTGCGCTATCTCTGGCAAAAGATGAGTTTCTTGCGGAAGAAATAGCTCATGAGTCTTTTATAGAGTGCTACAATTCGCTACATAGTTTTCAAGGAAAATCAAAATTCAGCACCTGGTTCTATAGGATCATTGTGAATACGGCCTATAGAACCCTGAATAAGAAATCTGTAGAGTTTATCGATCTAGATCTGCCAATACATGATGTACAGGACAAGGATATTCCTATTGATAAGCTGATGGCTGAAGAGCGAAAACAATTGATCAATCTCGCTCTGATGGAAATCCCTAGGAATGAGAGCCTGGCTCTAAGGCTATTTTATCTTGAGGAGTTATCCCTAGAAGAACTATGTGAGATTACTTCCTGGACAACCTCGAATGCTAAGGTAATTTTGCACCGTGCACGCAAAAGAATATCTATAGTACTCAATAAAATTTTAAAAGATGAATACAATGAAGCATAATGATGATCTATTAAAAGAACTGATGCCCCTATCTAAAGTCAAGATACCTTTGGACAATTTTGAAGATAGGGTGATGGGGCATATAAAAATGATCGAAGCCAAGAAAGTAGACATCCATAAAAAGAAACTGTATTCTATCATTTTTTTCTTAGGTTGTCTGGTATTTGGGTTTATACTTATCCAATGGTTTACCAATATTATAATAGCATCTAGCATCGATAATGGCTTCAAACAACAGATACGATTATCTTCACAAATTATCTACGTTGCTTTAATTGTCCTATTCAGCAACAGGATATTTGCATTGATAAAAGCCAAACGCTTTCTGGCAGGAACCCACAAAATATCTCAAGCGCAAACATCCCTCTAGAACGGTGTGACATAATACTACAATAAACAGCCAATCATCTAAACAGTAAACATAGTATGCTAAAAAGGCATTGTTACAACCCGGGATTTATAGACTCCTTTTTCAATCTTGAACAATACGGCATACCCTCCTGCACCATCTCCATTAACAGAAGTGATGTATAAAATATCGTTTAGATTGTCATAGTAACATGATGCAAACTCACTGTTTACATTAAACAAATTCTCAATCTCCTTTTCGGGGATCTGGATACTTTTACCTTTTATCGTGGCTTTGATGGCGATATAATGGCTGTTAGGAATCGTACCATCTGTCCCCCACACTTGCTGCCCTTTAAATTTATCTTCAATGGTATAATCCCCATATTTCGTCGATGAAAAGTATCTTTTATTTTTTTGATAATCGAATTTTTCGGATATAATTTCTACAGTCACATCTTTCGACACAAACTTTGCCACACTACCATTAAAGGATATATTTGGAATCTGTGGATAAGATTCTATTAGCTTGATTCTCGAATGATGTACATGTCCATAAATACTCTCATTATGACGATTGATATAATCAACACTAACCCAATTTGGAAACTCTTCATCGGGGAATGCATAGACAATCTCCTCGGCATTGATTTTTGATACAACCTCACTCTTAATGGAGGCTTCCTTCCTAACATTTACGTAACCGTCTTTATCGATAATTTTTGCAAACTGTGCATAAGTAAAATCGCTTACGGTAAGGAGAAGTAATAAGAGCAGATATTTTTGATTCATTTAAAACGAAGTTATAATATATAAACTGACCAAGCTTCAAGATAAATATATTCCGCCTGGATTCTGAAACTCATTTTTTTGAGACATGATTACTTTGCATTTATGCCCTACGCTAAGTTAAAAATTATATTAAAGAAAATAGCTCTGCTCGAAGAGATGTACTATTAGGTATCCTACATAGAATAATAAAGACACACCGCAGATAATTCATCATTTCTAAATAATTTAAATAAGACCATCAACAACATTCAAAGGTTAAATTGTATTGAGGCAGTTTCCCCTCAATTAGCTTGAATAGTTAGCTTGATTACTTCTAAACATTTTGTATATTTAAGACAATTATAAACAGACATTACCCTATGCAAAAGCAGGCAGAAACAAGCAACTCTCTTTTATGCTTATTATCCAATATACAGAATAAACTTCATTGGTTTTTCAACAATCTAATAGACCATAGCTTAGAAAAGTATACCTTTCTTTTCATACTCTTGTCTATTTCTCCCTTATTTTCTTCTGCACAGATCCAATACCTAATTGAAGGCGAGATAAAAGAGCTTAAAGAAAATGATAAAGTCTACCTAATCGTTGATCATGTCGATACAGATTCATCTGTGGTCACAAAGGGCAAATTCAAATTTACGGGAACAGCCAACCACACTAAAATAGCTACACTCGGGATATATGAAAAGAATGTACCAACAGAAGGAATGTCTCGCTTTCCTGTAAAATTCAGAGAGTTTTACCTATCCTCCGCACCGATCCTGGTAAAAGGTAATGAGTTGAGCTCGGCCAACATAAAAGGCGACGAACTAAACGTAATCTATTCTAAATATTGGTTTGAAAACGACAGCCTAAGGAATGAGGCTATGGCAATATCCTCAGCATTTACTGACAACGTTAAAAATGGGACGCTAACAAATGGGGAGGCAATTAAACACCAAGAAAACTTGCAGGAATTTATGAAAAGTATGCTAATTTTTGATATGTCCTTTCTAGCAAATAACACACCCTCTATATTCTCAGCCGATCTTATCGAGCGACATCTCAACCAAGAGAATGTCTTGCAATTGGAGGATATTTTTAATAAGATACCTTTTACCCCAATGGATTCGTCGAAAAAGGACAAAATAGCGATTGCTATCAACAGGTATAAAAAGCTAGCTGTAGGATCGAAGGCACCAGCATTCACGCTCCGGGATATCCATGATAAAGAGGTATCGCTCGAGTCATTTAAAGGAAAGATTGTCTTGTTAGATTTCTGGGCTTCGTGGTGTATTCCTTGCAGGAAAGAAAACCCGAGATATTTGGCTATTTGCGAAAAATTTAAAAACAAGAATTTTGAGATAGTCGCAGTCTCTTTGAATAAAGAAAAGGAAAAAGAATTGTGGCTTAAGGCGATACATGAAGATAAAATAACGGGGTGGACACATCTTTCTGATCTGAAAGGGCACCAATCGCCAATATATGAGCTGTATGAAGTGAAAGGGTTACCTCACAGCTACCTATTGGATGAAAACGGTATAATAATAGGCCATAATCTAAAGGGAGATGAACTGGAGACTAAGCTAGACCAAATATTAAAGTAGAATTCTAACCTGGCTTTACAAGGTCAAAAAAAATATGTTATCGTAAAAGCATTGACCTGAAGAATAATGGATCTGGATCAATCAGACCATAGCTTACAAATGCCGTGTATTATTTATGGCTCTTTAGAATAAAAGGGATACTTTTCCAAAAACAAGTGGAAGATTTGACATTATTTCTTGCATATTTCATTTTTTATACACACTTTGCTCACATTGACCGATTATAAAGTGTCCGATATTACCGAGATAACTGTAACCATTATAAGAGGAAAAGTATGGACCAATTCTATCCAGATATGCAGTCAGCTGATGATGAAGCGCTCGTTTTGCGGATACAGCAAGGCGATAATGATGCATTTACCTTATTTTATGAGCGACATCGCACATCTATGTACCTATCAGCCTATCACCTACTGAAAGATGAAGACAATGCTAATGATGCTGTACAGGAACTATTTATGAAAGTATGGCAGAGCTCAGAACAAATAAATCCTACATCCAACATTAAGGGATATCTCTATACTGTCCTCCGCAACAGGATCCTCTCTAACATGAACCGAAGTAAATACTTTGACGAGTATGTCAATTCGTACCTCGCTTTCGAACAGCATCATCCATGTAGCACCGAAGAAACAGTACTTGTCCGTGAGTTACAGCATATACTTGAAGAAAAAATTGAAAAGCTCCCTCCAAAAATGCGTGAAGTATACGAACTCTCCTGGAACAACCAACTCTCCAATAAGGAAATCGCCGAAAGACTCAATATCTCTGAAGGCACCGTTAAACAGCATAAGCATCAGGCGATGCGCATTCTTCGAAGCAAATTCCCGAGACTAGTTATCTTCGCAATGTTATTTTGTAACTAGAATAATATTCCTTTCAGGTTCAAAAAAACATTGTCTTTCTGCAAGCTTTGTTATTCATTCTTTAGATACACCTCTCCTATTTCACATTTTCCTATTTCCGACTATAACTATTGTTACTCCCATTGGTATACAAATTATAGAGAGACAAAAAACTATTGTCGAACGTGCTAAAACTATATGGAACAAAGAGAAAAAATAAGAAATTTATTTGACCGGTACAGTAAAGGACAATGTACACCGGAAGAACAGGCTCATCTCCATAAATGGTTCAATCATTATACGCAAAACGAAGCCCATGGCTTGGATAATCTTTCTTCTAGCTTTCAGACAGATCAGCGGATCCTATCTAACGATCAAAAACGAACTAGTCAGATAAAGCCCAAAATACGACATTACGCTGCTGCGGTATTGATCCTGACATTGGCGACCTTATTTTTTTTCCAACATAAACAAGAGAGCAACGACAAGAATCAACATGCAATCGTCAGCCATAAAAGCAATGATGTGCTACCGGGCGGAAATAGGGCTAAATTGACTTTGGCCGACGGAACAGTCATTGATCTCAGTACAGAAGAAAATGGAATAGTTGTCGGCGCAGACGAAATAGCCTATAATGGTGGATCTGAAACAATTGTCAACCTGGATGGGAACACCACCAACCAACTGGTATTGTCAACACCGGTTGGTGGCACTTATCAATTGACACTTTCTGATGGAACGCAGGTATGGTTAAATGCAGGGTCGACATTAAGATACCCTTCCCACTTTGCCAAAAACGAGCGTTTGGTGGAAATAGAAGGAGAAGCCTATTTTTCTGTTTCGAAAGATAAGCATAGACCTTTTAGAGTATTAAGTCGTGGACAGAAAGTAGAAGTTCTCGGCACAGAATTTAATGTGTCGGCTTATGATAATGACAACAGTGTAATGACGACTTTAGTATCCGGAGCCATCCGTTTGGATGCAAATGGGAAAGAGCTAACATTGGTACCTGGAGACCAGTCTGAGTTCTGGGGAACTGACAATTTAAAAAAACAGAAAGTAGACATACAACCGTTTATCGCATGGAAAAAGGGAGAATTCTATTTCGAAAATACGCCTCTTACAGATATGCTCAAACAACTGTCCAGATGGTATGATGTAGAAGTTGTTTATGAAAGAAAAGTTCCTAATGAACGTTTCAGCGGAGCGATGTCGCGCAATGTTACCTTACAGACAGTACTTAGATTACTTAAAATATCGGAAATCAACTATCGGCTAGAGAAGAACAAATTGATAATCGAATAACCAATAAAAAGCTATATTTTATGAAAACAAACGATACTACTTAAGTTATAATACCGTACATAAGTACAGGGAGAACGTCTGACCATACTCCCTGCTATGTCGGATAACATAATCTTACCAATTAGAGAATCAGTTCACATTATCCAATCACTGCAAACTTAAGAAAAAAAGCTTTGCGGTGGCAACTATAGGCCATGAATATGAAAATTCGTTTCACCCGCCGTTTATGGGCGGGACAAACCGGAAGACAAATCCTTCGAATTATGAAATTGACAACACTATTGGTGTTGATTGGGTGTCTCCACATTAGCGCAAAATCCCACTCACAGACCGTTACATTGGAAGCTAAGGGGTATTCGCTGAAAGAGGTGTTCAAAGCTATCCAGCGCCAGACCAATTATAAGGTGGTCTACAATGTCCGTTTTTTGAACGGCTCTCAACCAGTCTTTGTTTCAGCACAACAGATGCCTTTGCGGCAATTTTTGTCAGAGGTGCTCGAAGACCAAGCATTAACTTACAGTATTGAGGAAAAAACTATACTGATTGGCCGTAAATCGAAACCGACAGAAAAACCAGAAAACCTTGAAATAGACAAAAGCAAGGTGCAACAAGCCCTATCGGGCAAGGTCTCTGATGAAGCAAGTCGACCTCTAGCGGGTGTAACTATCAAGGTGAAAGGACTCCAAAATAATGTTATGACCGGAGCAGATGGTAGTTTCAAATTAGAAGCACCTATTGAACGTCCGATTCTGGTCGTAAGCTATGTAGGCTATGTTACCAAAGAGGTAGCAGTTGCGCCATCGGATAGGAATATACAGATTACGCTGAATCCAGATCTGCAGCAGATGAATGAGGTCGTCGTAGTTGGCTACACCTCCAAGAGCAAAGAAGAGCTGACCAGCGCAGTAAGCGTAGTGTCCGGGACCAAGCTAAAAGATGTTACGGCCAATGATGTAGGTACTATGCTTCAAGGTAAAGTCGCAGGTCTACAGGTTGTGAACAGCTCCGGAGCCCCCGGTAGCGCTGCAGAAATCAGACTACGTGGAGTATCTTCAGTAAATGCTAATCAAAGTCCACTTTTTGTCGTCGACGGTATTATCGGGGGGAACTATGATCCCAATGATGTGGAAAATGTAACTGTATTAAAAGACGCTGGTGCGACTGCATTATACGGTTCTCAAGCGAATGCAGGGGTTATTATAATCACAACCAAAAATGCTAAGCAAGAAGGTGTGAGCTTTGAGGCTAAGATCGCAACGGGGTTTCGTACGGCAGATTTTGGAAAGCTCAAGCTCATGAATAGCAGTGAACTGTATGACTACCAAAAGGAGTTTTATCGCGATTACATCCTAGGAACAACGGACAACTCATATAAAATCGATCTTGTAAAGTTTTATGCCGAACGTCCCCTGAGCCTGCGTGATCAAGACTACGACTGGGCAAAGGAATCTTTTAAAAAAGCTCCGATATCCAATTTCTACCTATCCGCCAAAGGGAAAACACAGAAAAATGATTATTATGTCGGCGCATCTTACTACAAGGAAAAAGGGACATTTATCAAAACAAATTTTGAAAGACTCAACTTAAGAGGTAATTCTACTTATCATATTTCTGACAAACTTGACTTGATCAATAATATCAACGTAAGTGCAAGCCAGGGGAGAAACAATGACTATATGGATATGTATTATGCCTTCCTTAACTTACCTTGGGACAATCCCTATGACACGAATGCACAACCTATTTACGTAGATGGAAGCTCCCCCTTCAAATGGTGGTCTCGGGATAAAATCAACCCCATCCATACCGTAGCCAACTCCGATCATACCTTCAAAGGATTTGACATCAACTATGATCTTGGAGCCCACCTCCATATCACGGACTGGTTGACATTCAGCAGTACAAATCGGATATCTGCCTCATTTAGCAAAGGGGTTAATTATGTATCGCCTTTGGCAGCAGGAACATACCATGGTGATGGCTATCTCGACGAATCGAATACGCTTAATTATGGTATCATCAGTAATCAGTTGTTGAAATTCAAGTTTACTATGGATGACCACAACATCAGCGGCTTTGTGGGAGGGGCATTCGAAAGTGGCCGCACAGAGCTTTCCGGTGGTTCTGGAAAAGGACTACCCGAAGGACTTAAGGTTCTGAATGTCGTATCCAGCAATCAAAAGGTAAACGGTTATAACATCGGTACAACATTACAATCTTTATTATCCCAGGTAAATTATAACTATAGAAGTAAATATTTTCTTTCGGGATCTTATCGATATGATGGTTCATCGAATTTTGTCCCTAACAAACGATATGGAGGTTTCCCTTCTATATCCGCAGCCTGGGCTGCGAGCAACGAAGAGTTTTTATCGGGAAATGCGATAATCGACAACTTGAAACTTAGAGGCAGCTACGGTTTTACAGGAACACAAGATATTGGAGCTTCTCGATACCTGGGTCTATTTTCCCTAACTGCTCAATATAACAGTGTGGTCGGAGCAATTCCCTATCAATTAGCTAGTCCCAATCTGACTTGGGAGAGTAAACGTCAGATAAATGCAGGAATCGACATTGGATTATTCAAACGGGTCAACCTAACAATCGATGCCTACCGCAACGATACAAAAGATCTCCTGTTACAGGTCTCGCAGCCACTCTCTGTAGGTTTTGAAACAAAATGGGAGAATGCAGGGACGGTGATCAACAAAGGAATCGAAATAGGTATAAGTTCAACGAATATCCGGACAGATAATTTTCAATGGACCACCGATTTTACAATCAACTTTAACAATAACAAATTATCAGGATTTCCATCTGATATCATCAAAACGAGCTCAACAGGGGTAACACAGATTTATCGTAACGGTGGCAATCTTTTTGAATTTTATATGCCCAAATGGCTAGGCGTCGATATAGATACCGGTGCTCCAATCTGGGAAAAAATAGTGTACAACACCGAGGGAGAAGCTGTCGCCCGCGAAAAAACTTTCGATTACGCACAAGCTACAAGCCAGGAAGTTGGATCGGCATTACCCAAATATCAAGGAGGTTTCAATAACACTTTGAGTTATAAAGATTTCAGTCTAAGTATAAGTACATATTTCAATCAGGGCAACAAGGTATTCAGTAACAACTTGAGATATATGATGAATGATGGACACGAACCATATTACAATCAGATAAAACTGCCAGACGGAGCTAAGATATGGAGTGGCCCAGGTGATACAGAAGCAACAGAACCGAGTCCGCAGAATTCGGCAAATTCCACAGAAACATCCAGCCGCTATCTGAAAAATGGGAGTTACTTCACCATCCGTAATATTTCTTTTAGCTACGCCTTACCGAAAGCATGGGCTAGTAGACTTGCAATGCAAGCCATAAATATCGGTGTGACAGCTGACAATGTGATCACTTTTTCCAATTTCTTAGGCCAGGATCCGCAGACTACGATTACCCCTGGAGCTTATGTGATGCCTGGTGTTTCGAACTTTAAGTATCCGAATAACAGACAATATCTGTTGAACCTAAACTTTAATTTTTAGACCGGCTTGAGCCTTAAAAATAAAATTTATGAAAAAGAACCTTTTATCCCTCACTGTTCTGGCCCTACTATCTCTAGGCGGTTGCAAGGATCTCAATATCTCACCAAGTGATGCAATCAGTACCAATACACTGATAACGACAACAGACGGCTTGACCAATGCCCTAAATGGAGCTTATGCGCTGTTTAAGGATCATATAGAGTTCAATGGTACAATAGATCAGAACAACATGTATCTGCGTCAATTCTATCATCTATCGGATTTTGCCAGTGATGACATAGTCTGTGCACAGGTAACCACAGACCCGTTATATTACAGTTTTACCTTGGGGCATTCGCCGGCGCAATCCAATACGCGTTATTTCTGGTATATATCTTATAAGATTATAACCGGGGTGAATACAGTAATCGATGCTGTTGAACAATCTGGCAAGTCCGACAGTGAGACTAACCAACTTTTGGGTGAATGTTATTTTTTACGCGCTTTTTGTCACTTCAATTTAGTGAGACTATTTGGAAAACCATACAGTGTCGACCCCGAGTCTCAGGGCATCATATTGCGTACAAATCTCACTGATCCAGCGCAAAAAAAGAGATCTTCTGTAAAAGAAGTATATGAATCTGTATTAGCTGACGCTGAAAAAGCAGCATCTTTAATGACAAAATCAAGAGGAGTACAATATGCTTCCCAAGAAGCAGCATGGTCGTTGCTGGCACGTGTCAACCTCTATAAGGAAGACAATATAAAGGCAATAGAATATGCAGACAAGGTCATTGGTTCGGGCAAGTACACCTTAAGTACAAAAACCACCTACCCCAATCTGTTTGCCAACGCAAGTTCCAATCCAGAGACCATTTTTTGTATAGCATTTACACAGGTAGACGATTATGGTAAATTTGGATCCATTGCGTCCATGATCTATTCAGATGGTAACTCGGGCTGGGGGGAGGAATATGCTTCCTCATCCTTGCGTGATGCCATGGCTCAGCACCCAGAAGACGTACGCTGGTCATATATCGTCCCCTTAAAAGATGGAAACGGGGCAATACAAAAGAAAAACGGAATTGAAATTTATTATATCAGCAAGTTCTCTTTTCAAGATGGCTTACCGAACCTGAGTTCGCCGATCATGTTCAGACTTGCAGAGCTATACCTGATACGGGCGGAGGCAAAAGCAAAGACCAATGCTGTAACTGATGCACTGGATGATGTAGATATGATCCGTAAAAACCGTGGATTGGAAAACTCTTTATACAATAAAGTGTTGCCTGCCGGTCAAACAGCATTGGATGTCGTACTGGGAGAAAAACGGATAGAGATGGCGTTTGAGGGACATCGCTCCTACGATATATACCGCAACAAAAGAACGATGGACAAGAACTATTGGGGATATCACCTGCTAAGCCTTAAAGAAACAGATATAGATTTATCTAAAAAACCTTCAGGTTTCGCCAATCTCACTGTGCCCTATACCAATCCACGTACCATATACTTCATACCGATCGATGAGACACTGAGCAATCCACTAGCTCTACAAAACCCATGATCTATTTACTCTAATATTGACTGCTATGCAAAACGCTATAAAAAACAAGAAATTTAACTTACTACTCTTTCTTTTGGTCAGTGTAGTATTTCATGCCTGCAAAGAGGATAATTATATTCCACAGACAGACCTGCTGTATGACGTGACGGTCGATGGGGCAACAGCAACTTTTACCATTAAGACTGAGGGAGTTTCTAATTACGAGTGGGATTTTGGCGATGGTCAAAAGTCTACTGACGCCAATCCGGTACACACCTATCCGGGAAAAGGAAAGTATGTACCTACATTAAGAGCTTTAGTAAGTGGTAAAACCACGGAAGCTTCGACGGTATTGCGAATAGCAAAAACTTCGCCTATAAAAATTGATGACAGTACATTAGATGATTGGGATAACGTCACGAAAGATATAATTCCTTTGGGGACAGATAAAGGAGTACTCAATATGGTAAAGATGGATTATGATGGTAATTATATTTACTTGTATGTAGAAATGGTAGGTAAAAAGTCTGATGCCGCTATTTTCGATATTTATATGGATTCGGATAATAATCCGGGTACAGGTTTATTAACTGGAACTTTTACTGCAGGTGGATATGACATCTTACTGGAAGGCCAATTATTGACTACAGGAGTCGATATCTTTTACCATAACAGCAATGATCAAAATGCTTTTTCATTTGCTCAACAATCTATCGCTGATGCATATAAGGTAGGCACGGTAAAAGAAGCAAGTGGCGTAATAAAATTCGAGATGCGCATCGCACGTGGTAAGCTTAAAGGCTTGACAGGACAAGGCATGAGAATAGGCCTGCAGGCGATAAAAAATGATTGGTCGGAAACACTTGGAAGTGCTCCAAACGTAGGTTCTTCAAGCTACTTGCTGGATATGTCCGAATAGTTCAAACTTCTATAAGTGGATTTTAAATATTTTGAAATAACTATTTATGACTAAAAACTCAAGTGTAATTTTGGATCAAAAAGCAAACAACCGTTTAATATCATTAGATATTATGAGGGGGTTGATTATGATCCTGCTATGCGGAGAGAGTTGTCTCCTTTATCAAAGAATTAAGGATCTCGGTCCAGATTCAGGAATTAGCGGATTTATTGATCAGTTTTTTCATCACCCATGGCACGGGCTCCATTTCTGGGATTTGGTTCAACCAGCATTTATGTTCATTGCAGGCGTAGCGATGTATATTTCATATCACAGTAAAAAGTCAAAAGGCAGTACCTGGAAGGCTAATCTAGGTCATATCTTGTTTCGCTGCCTAAAGCTTCTTTTATGCGGCCTGGCTCTACATTGCATTTATAACGGCAAGGTTGTCTTTGAACTATGGAATGTACTAAGCCAGTTGGCATTTACAACGTTTGTTGCTTATCTGATTATCGAAAGATCTAGTGTATGGCAGTTTATATTTTCCATAGGGCTTCTTCTACTTACCGAAGGGCTTTACCGCATGGTGTTACAACCAGGATTTGAACAGCCTTTTGAGTCTGGCAAAAACTTTGGGGCTTATATGGACACCCTATTGATGGGGAAGATAAATAGTGACGGTTGGGTGGCTATTAATTGCATTCCGACTGCTGCGCATACCATCTGGGGAGTTCTTATTGGAAAATTGTTAGTTTCCAAACGAAGTAAATACCGGAAGTTAGCCATAATGTGTTTAGCTGGAGTAGCAGCATTAATTGTAGGCTTCGGCTTAGATTCTTCCGGCCTAACACCTATTATCAAACGTATCAGTACAAGCTCTTTTGTTTTCGCTTCGATAGGGTGGGTACTATTGATCACGGCAGCTGTTTACTGGCTGGCCGATATCAAAAGCTACAATCGATATGCCTGGATCTGTACCGTTGTAGGTATGAACTCTATATTTATATACCTCTTTTTCGAAACGGTAGGATTACAATGGCTTAATAAAACGGTGGCCATCTTCACCGGCGATATGCTCCATCGGCTATTTAGCACGCCTTGGGACGCTGCGGCCATAATATCTTCTGTCTCGGCATTGTTCCTTCAATGGGCACTCTGTTATTGGCTGTTTAAGCGTAAAATATTTTTCAAACTGTAACTGTTATAAACATCGTACAATGAAGATAAAAATAATTATCGGCTGTCTATTGGGTTGTTTCCTAATCGTATTCCTACTGACATATTCTTGCCAGACAAAAGATCTTGACCTGGTAAAAATTGAAAAGATCAACATTGCTTACATAGAGAGCAATGAAGATTTCGCAAATCCGGAACGAGGATTCTACCGCTACTCAGAGACTAGCTCGAGCAACTATACGGTATTGACCCCAGACGAACTAACGGGCTATCGATCGCCACAATCTATATCTGGCGCTAACTATCAAGTGTTAAGCACACTTGTATTTAGATATTATGTATTGGATGACGTAATTAATACTGCGATCTCCACAGCGTTTCTAACGAACATGAGATCAGATTTTGAAGCCGCCCGCAAGGCTGGTGTCAAATTGATACCACGTTTTGTCTATACCACAACGGCTAATCCAGGTAATTGCCCTGAAGGCTTTATCTGTCCTCCATATGGTGATGCTCCTAAAGCGATCGTCCTACAACATATCAATCAGCTAAAACCGATACTACATGATAATGCTGATGTCATAGCTTGTGTACAATTAGGATTTATTGGGGTATGGGGCGAACAATACTACAGCGATTTCTTTGGAGATGCTTCTCAAAATGCGGATCAGGGAAAACTGCTTGATCAGAACTGGAATGACCGGATAGAAATCATTAAAGCATTGCTTCAGGCTGTACCCCATGACAGGATGGTACAACTGCGTTATCCTCAGCTCAAACAGCGCTATATCTATGGTGTAGACGCTCCTGTAACCGCTGCGGCGCTCAGTGAAAGCAATGCGTTTAATGAAACAGATATCGCAAGATTAGGTTTTCACAACGATTGTTTTATGGCAAACGTTAATGATCTGGGGACCTATGAAGATTATGGTAACAGTTCTACAGACAGATCGTCAACAGCTTCTGTACAGAATATCCTTAAAAAGTATGCTGAAGGAGATGGCAAATTTGTTGTGGTAGGTGGTGAGACATGTATGGACGGCTATAATCCTGATAACAACTGCGAACCCGCAGGTCGGATACAAGCCGAATTCGCAGCTAAACATTACAGTTTTATCAATGCACATTACAACAATGACGTTAACAACGATTGGCAGGAAGGTGGATGCATGGACAATATCAAACGTAATTTGGGCTACCGTTTTGTTCTCCAAAATGCTACTCTTCCTGACAACACAGTTCTAGGAACAGCCATGAATATCACCCTCAACGTTAAAAATGTAGGTTATGCCTCTCCTTATAATAAACGTCCACTGAAACTGATTTTACGCAACATCCAGACTGGGGCTATCGAATCGTTAGTAATGTCTACAGATGTCAGGAAATGGTATAGTGGTGAGGTCAAAGTAGAAGAAAGCATACTAATACCAAAAAACTTATCTAAAGGTGACTATGAGATGTTGCTCCACCTTCCTGATGCCTATGCTAGTATATCATCTCGGCCTGAATATGCGATACGTTTTGCAAACACAGATATGTGGGAAGCAAACACTGGTTACAACAAACTAAACCATATTGTAAAAGTTAATTAAAATATAGGCTCATTAGAGTTAATAATCTTTGGAATAAAAATCTAAAATAACAACAAAAGCTAGGCGACGAATAAAAAAAGTCTCCTAGCTTTTTTCTATTCTTTAGTTTTATCGTATCAAATCAAGAAAAAGATAAACAAATTAAAACTAACAAGGTAACCGTCATTTTAAAAAACATTAGCACTATAAAGTCGAATGAAATCAGATCATCATTTTTCACAAAAAACGCTAGAAGCAGAAAGTCCGATTCGGCTGTAAATCCCCAGCCCCTCTTAATCAGCGATATCTTTTACACACCGAAACCCGACATTATTCGTAGGGCTATTGACTTCCCCTTTACCACGAGCTCCAGCCTTGTACCTTTCACAATATTGATCATTACACAGGAATGATCCTCCACGCTGCACACGCTTCACTAAGCCAGGCTCCTGCGGATCATAAGAGTCTTTAGGCCCTTTAGGGTTTATACCATCATGTGCTGCATAATAATCTGTACGGTAAAAATCAGCGCACCACTCCCATACGTTTCCTTCCATATCATACAGTCCATAGGCATTCGGTGGATAAGATTTTACTTTTGCAGTATTTTCAAAACCATCTTCTTTTGTATTATGGCCCGGAAAACTGCCCTGGTAGATATTTGTCAACCATTTACCATTTTGTTTTAAATCATCTCCCCAATAGTAAATTTCGTCGGTGTGTATACCTGCTTTTGCTGCATACTCCCATTCCGCTTCGGTAGGCAGTCTTTTGCCTGCCCATTTTGCATAAGCTTCTGCATCCTGAAAAGCCAATTGTGTGACGGGATACCTATCTCTATCCACAATAGAGCTCTCCGGGCCTTCGGGATGTCGCCAATTCGCTCCTACAACGTATTTCCACCACTGTAACGCATCTCCGAGATCCTTGACATCGCTACTGCCAACAAAAACTGCTGAGCCAGGCAGTAACATAGCTGGCTCGGCGCCCGGGAAATCTTTCGGATCCAAAGGGCGCTCTGCGACGGTGACATATCCTGTAGCTTTGACAAAGGTTGCAAACTGAGCATTGGTCACCTCGTGTTCGTCCATATAAAAGGAGCTAACGGTTACATCATGAATGGGCATCGCATCGGCGAAGTTTTTAGATCCCATTTTAAAACTTCCTCCCTTTATAAGAACCATCTTGGCCTCATCTTTTCCGATTTTATACTCAATTGTATCGGCGCCTGTATTTACATATCTATTCGGTATCCCCTGCATGGCGCAGGTCATTCCGCCCGCTGTCGATACCGTTTGACTTCCGTTATTATTTTGATCGGAGCCACAGGAGATTATACATATGATAGTAAAGACACACAGCAGATAATTCATCATTTCTAAATTGCTTTTTTGTTTAGGTCAAATAAAAGTATATAATTTAAATAAGACCAACAACAGCACTCAGCGATTAAAGCATACTATCAAGCCGCTTATTTTAGTATATTTACTTCAATCTAAGAAAAGAATATTTTGATCTCTTGTATCAATATTCTGAGTACACTAAACCTTAACTACGCAAAACTACTATGATAACAAAGTGGCTATTACTTATTGCTGTATTATTTACACCTTTTGCATACGCACAACAAAAACAACCAAACATCGTCCTGATTATGGCTGATGATCTAGGGATAGGTGATTTAGGTTCTTATGGACAGACTAAAATAAAAACACCCCGGATCGATGAACTAGCAAAAAAAGGTGCTAAATTCACTAACTTCTATTCTGGGACCTCAGTGTGTGCTCCATCCAGATCAGCCCTCATGACCGGTCAGCACACCGGACATACCTTCATCAGAGGAAATAAGGAACTGGAACCAGAGGGGCAACAACCACTTGCCGATTCTGTAAATACCATGGCTATGGCGCTCCAGAAAGCTGGATACACAACGGGAGCTTTTGGAAAATGGGGACTCGGAATGGTAGGAACCAGTGGTGATCCGAATAGAAAAGGATTTGACGAATTCTACGGCTACAACTGTCAGCGGCAATCACATCGTTACTATCCTACCCACCTATGGCACAATAATCTCCGCATCGAATTAAAAGGTAATAATCTGGTTGAAAAAGTACATTATGCCCCAGAGCTAATACAGACTGAAACACTGGTTTTTATCGAACACAACAAAGACAAACCTTTCTTCTTATTCGTACCGACTGTGCTTCCCCATGCAGAATTAGCAGGACCAGAGGATTTATTTTTTAACAACTATAAAGATGTCTTTTCTGAAACCCTTCATAAAGGAAATGATTATGGCCCAAAAGCGACCATAGCTGGCTATGCATCTGTGGAGAAGCCCCGTGCGACATATGCTGCTATGGTAAGTAGAATGGATCACTATGTCGGTCAAATCATTGATAAATTGAAAGACTTGGGATTATTAGAAAATACGATAATAATGTTTACCAGCGATAATGGTGCCCATCGTGAAGGTGGAGCCGATCCTGATTTTTTCAACAGTACAGCAGGATTGCGCGGTTATAAAAGAGATCTATACGAAGGCGGAATACGCACTCCGTTTATCGTGTCTTGGCCTACTGTGGTAAAGTCCAACACTACTGTAGATCATAAGGCTGCATTTTGGGATATTATGCCGACACTGGTTGAAATAAGCGGACAGCAAATGGAGTCGTATACGGATGGGATATCATTTTTACCAAGCCTAAAAGGAAGTGGAAAACAAAAGAAGCACGAATACCTATATTGGGAGTTTCACGAAGATGGCGGAAGACAGGCAATCTTGGTCGACAATTGGAAACTGATTAAGTTAAAAGTAAAAAGCGCCCAGCCTATATTTGAATTATATGATATACATAAGGATCCTCAAGAACAACGGAACCTAATCGTCCAGTATCCTAAAGTAGCAACAAAACTGACGAAAAAGCTGGAATCGGTTAGAACAGAAAACCCTGTTTTCCCATTGTATCCAGAGAAGTAAATTGACCTATTAGCTGACCTAGATGGGTTACGAGACTTTCTAGGTCAGCTATTCTGAACAATAGACATCTTATCCAGCTGAAACGCTATTTCTGAACTTTAGAATATTGCAGATCAAGTTTCTCACCTTTGGCGCCCTTCAAAGATAAATTGATATATAGAAGCGCCAAAAACAATAAGACAATACCCAACAATTGTATCATCGTAATCTGTTCGTTCAAAACAAGAAAAGCGCACAACACGGCGGCAGGAAGTTCGAGCGTCAACAGTATAGCACTGAGTCCGGGGCCCAACTTGGGCATACCGACACTAAAACATATAGGAGGAATAACGGTACCGAATATCGCTAAAAAAAGCCCCCACTGTAACAGACCACTGTCAATATGAACACTGTGGTACAAAGAATTGCAATTGATGAGAAATATAATAACAGTGGAGCCTGTGGTCATCAAGGCACTTTTCTCAAAGACATGTATATCTTTGCCCAACTCGCTGGTAAAAAGAATATAAAAGCTATACAAAACGGCAGAAGACAAGGCCAAAGCAATACCCAACAGGGAGAAGTCTCTGGCCGTAACTCCAGTAAATCCTCCAGCTAGAAATGTTGAAAACAAGATAAAAGCTGCGGCCCCCAACTGCTTGAGATGAGGCCGCCTCCGCAGTACAATCCATTCGGCAAAAATACTCATCCAAGCCATCTGCATAAGTAATACAATAGCAAGGGATGCCGTAATGTACTGTACAGAAAGATAATACAGATAGGTCGCCACTCCCATACATGCTCCTGCCAACAATAACTTCCATCTTCCTACGGCTGGCATATCGCTCTTTTTTTTCCGATCTCTTGCCTTGCGAACGAAAGAAGCAGACCATAGGATTAAAGCCCCTATAAAACCCTGTATAAACGTAACCTCAGCTGCACTATAACCCTGTCCATATGCAATCTTGGCGAAAGAGGATAGCATCCCATAACTAAGCGCACCAAGAGCAACAATCAACACATATTTATTCATTATTATACTTTGTACAGGTAAATCTACTGAATGAAGTTTTCTATTCGATAAACAAGTTTTATAAATGTATAAAACACGAAAAATGTATGTATTTTTAGTTTTTGGAACACAACAGACACATTAAAGAGACCCATAATCGGAAAAAATACAATGGAAAAAATAAGCCCACAGGATCAGATGCTATTACGGGAACTCCAGAAGAACGCGAAGTATGATATCAATGAATTGACAAATACGCTGAATATGTCTCGCACATCGGTATACGACCGGATCAAAAGGTTGGAGTCTGAAGGGTATATCAAAGACTATGTCGCAATCCTAGATCAGGAAAAAGTAGGTTTAAATTTCACAGTGATTGTGAATGTCTCTCTGATCAGTCAGCAAAAAGTACATGTAGACCGCTTCTTAGAACAGATTACTGCCCTTGATGAGGTAATGGATGCCTATGTAACGGGGGGAATATTTGATATTGTCCTCAAGGTAGTGGTCAGCAGCCCGGAAGCCTATAATGCTTTTGCCTCGGGCAAACTATCAGCAATCCCTGAGGTCAGCAAGATACAGAGCTCTTTTGTGATGCGCTATATCAAACAGACTACGGCATTGCCTTTTTAAATAAGCGATAATTTACTATTCAACAGCAGAAATAAGCAGTGTTACACTGCTTATTTCTACTGCTAATTCTTTCCGTTATGGAGTGTTATTATAAAAGTTCGGCTAATAACTTATCCAATTCATCAGCTGCCTCTTTACCACTACCAACGAAACGTCTGATGATATTTCCATCCCTACCAATCAAAACCTTAGTAGGATATGCGCTGACACTATAAATAGATGGCACATCTGGGCCTATACTCCCCTTTGCGGTTCCCAGCAAATTGACCCAAGTCATCTGATCTTCGTCCAAAGCCTGCGTCCACTTTTTATAATTCTGACTTTCGTCACCTCTTTCATTTGCTACACCTAGAATTTCAAATCCCTTGTCTCTATACATCACGTACAGCTCACGTAAATGTGGATGGGTCTGCCGACAGGGGAAACACCAACTACCCCAAAAATCTAAGAGAATAACTTTTCCTTTTAAAGAAGATAGTGACACCTCTCTACCCTCTCTATCTTTCAGTGTGAAATCAGGAGCAACAGTTCCTTTTGCTGTTTTTTCCGCCTGTTGTAACCGCTCTGCATATTTCTGTCCCTCTACTGAGTTTCTTAAATCCGGTTGCAATTGAGCAAAAAAAGACGCTATTTCCGAAAATTCAAGCATGCTCCGCGTATAATCCTGTAACAGATCAAGCGCGATGCCTGATTGCGGATGACTAAACAAGAAGTCCTTTTCGATGGAATCGATTTTTCCCGTCGTCGCATAACTTTGCTTTAAATAGGCCGCTATAGCGACACTATCCTTTTCTCGGTAAGCACGATCGCCATATTCTCTGTAAAGCTTATCATTACTGGTATAAAGCGGTTTCAACAACGCATCAAGCCTTTGTCTATCGCTATCTGCAGCAGACCCTTCAACAATTGTGCTGTTCATTTTTTTAGGGGCACTGGCCACCAGATGCCCCCCATCAATATAAAACTCGTGCGTATAGTCACGCAGAAAACGAGTCTGCATATGGTACCTTTCAACACTATCCGCGACTTTGAGCTGAATAGTGGCTTTTGTAGGATACATAATCTCCCCTGAGAACGAATATTCTCCATTGCTTAACTTGGCACTATCGATAAGAGACACCCCATTCTGCGCAAACTTAAGATAAATCATATTATCCAAAATCCCCTCTACATCTACAACTTTACCTTTTAATGTAAATACTCTTGCACTTTGCCCTACTACAAATAAGGGCGCACATAGTATCATTAGCAATACAAAACGTATATTTTTCATCTTTACATTTTTTCTTTATAGAACATACTCTTGATTTTACCAAATCCTTCATAGGCTTTTACTGGTTGATCCAGTCCCCCTGTTCCTGCGATATCAAACTCTAACACTCTACCTTTATTATTGCCATAAGTAGCAAGATATAATTTTCCTGTAGTTCGTATCGCTCTATACCCGGTCTGATACTGAGGAACTCTTGATACAGAAAGTTTTAAATCTGTAATTTCTTCTCCACTAACAGCCTGATAAACCACACGGGGGGTATTAGAAATATAATCATACAACATAACCTTATTATCAACTACATAATAGATGTGAGGCAGACTAGTGGAGCTGGCAAAATAACGAGCATCACTCATATTCGCAGAAGCAGGTATCTCAGCATAAGCTTTGGCTGCATTTTGTGTAGATACCGGATACAATTGGTAAAAATACATTTTATTATCCGGCCCTTTCATAATCCAATTATACAGCGTAGCATCATTTGAATAACCCGCATATACGCATTTCTTATGGATATTGTTAGGATCAAAAGCCCCAGGTGTACTGGTATCTGTCCCATAAGTTTTTAGATGACCAGAGTAGAAACCTGAATACCATACAAAACGTCCATTTTTTTCATCATAACCTATAAAGTTAGTCTTTCCAGCTATATAATTTCCTCCTGCTGTTGTCGTAATGACAAAAGGAGCTAATCTATAGTCACCCTGCAACTCGGCCTCTAAGAAAGGACTATCACCGGCACTGGACCCCATAATAACGACACCATTGACTATACTATAAACAGCATTCGAACTAGGCTGTCCTAAAATATCATCAAGCTCGGTAATTTTGCTTAATGGAGTAGCAAGCATACTCGAAAAATCCTCTAACTTTTCATATGTTTCAGGATCTAATTCAACCGTATTTTCTCCTTTAGAGGTAAGAAAAAGGTAAATAGGCTTTTGAAACTGTTCTCCTACAGAATAATAAAAGCCCTTTAAATCCGACTGCAAGACCGAAATGTATTCTCCATTATTTGCTCCGGAGAATAAGTTATTATAGATACTGCCATCAAAACCGATATGACTGATATCCCCTCCCTTTACAGTCTCTTCTAAAACGACAATACCACTTCCGTACTTAGACACCAATGTAATATATTGCTCTCGTGTAGCGGTGATACCTGTTCTCTTATCCTCGACGACATACATTAAAGTATAGCCACCTATGGGCGCATCAAGTGGTACATCCAAGTCTTTTTTATCAGAAAGCTCGATAAGAGGCCCATAAGCATCACTAAACATATACCACCGATAACCATATTGGGAGGGATCCCCATCTTTTTGAGATATTGTAGTCTTTATCAATAACTTTTCTCCCAGTAAAACATCTATATTTTCGTCTTCACTCAGCTCTTGTACTTCTATTTCATTAATTGCAGTAAGATCGTAATTACCTTTATCCTTAGCACAGGAATTCAACAGAACAAAAGTCAATATATATACTATTATATTAGATTTCATCATCTTTAAATTTATATTATCGGAAGGACTACTGGATTTCCTAACTCATCGAGCATAGGTGTTCCGTTCTCTTTTTCATACTCGTATAGGGCTTTCAACAATTTAGCATAATAGGTATACATTTCTACACCAGTAGGTGCATCTGCACCATCTCGAGCACGTGGTCCCCATACCGTTCTTCCGGTCACATCGAGAATAAATTTCCATTTCACATCACTATAATTTCCAAAAAAATACTTAAACCAACTTCCACTCGCATCCCAAGTATCCGGCTTCAAAAGCTGATCATTTAGTTTGATGAGATAATCAGGTAAAAAAACGACAGAGGGTTCACCGTTGTACGTATTATTCGTTTTTGTCTTATCAATTAAATAGGGAAAGTCTTCTGATTGTCTAATCTCTAAATAAATATTAACCTGTGTATTTTTTAGATCAGGAGCTCTCTTCACTATAAGCGGGACTGTAGAAGCTATACTATCGGCATCGATCCAAGTTTCTATAAGCTGATAATGTACACCGGCTTTGGCGGTAGTACGCGAATCATCGATCACTAAAGGAACTTTTCTTTTTACGGACTTGGGAAAACCCGAAATCTTTACAGGTATATAGATGGTATCTAAGTCCAGGTCGTCTGCTTTTTCAGCAAAGGAATAAGACATACTATCTCGTCGTCCAGAGAAAGTCTCTTTATTGATATATATTCCTGGCTCATCATTGTACATTAATTCCTTATTGGAACAAGAAGCAGCTATAGCCAAAAGTACAATAGAAGTAATTATCCAAAATATCCTACTCTTATATGTTATCTTATTCATATATGTATATTTTTTAAAACTGTCATATGGAATATCCAAAGCTGTTTCACAGGTGCCTGTGCAATCTGTCTTAGATTGATATTGCATATCTATTAATAACTAGATTAACGATTCCCAAATTCGATTTCACTATCTGGAAGAGGAAAAATAAAACTGGATTCTTTGAGTGCAACGGTAGCACGTGGAATGGTCAAGATGCCTAATCTTTTATAGTAAAAGAAAGTCTGTCCTTCCGCGTAGAACTCCTTATTATATTCTTTAGCCAATTCCTGCATCTTAATAGTTTCGTTGAAATTAGAAGTTAACTCAAGAAGACCGCGATGTGAGCGCACTTCATTTAACCAATCTCTGGACTTTTCAAGATCCGGAGTCGCTTCTGCCGCGATATAATACATCTCCGAAATTCGAATCATAGGCATCTGATTCGCCAATTCTAACTTGGTAATACCATCTTGCCAAAACTTGGTGCTATAGGAGTAGCCGTTTGCTGGTCGGACATGATATAGATACCGGTAATCAGTAGAACCTCCATTAGCTATCTCGTACAGATTATTCATATTAGTAGTAGACAGAAAAAAGGTAGTAGTCTGAAAGCTAGTATTCCCTTCAAGACGAAACCTTTTATCAACCAGCGTTTTCATTAAAGGTTGATTCAGCGCAAAGATATGCTCGGTAGAAAAGGTACGATCCTGATTAGAAGTTTGATTGAACGTAGTACGATTAACAAAAGGGAACTTACCAGATGCAATAACTTCTTGAGCATATTTTAACGCTTTTTCTTTGTTACCAGCATAGAGATATATTCTAGCCTTTAGAGCTTTTACAGCCCAGTAATTAAAGTGATTGCGTGTATAGAGATTAAATTCATCTTGGTTTTCGCCATTGTTATATGCTACATCCTGATCTACAGACAGAAGCGTTTCGGCCTCATCGAGATCTTCAATACACTTTTCTATAACCTCAGAAAAGCTACTCATATCCGTCACTTTATTATCAAAGGCCGTGACATAAGGAATAGCTATTTTTGCCTCATTATTAAGTGGTAGAGGACCAAACATACGCAACAAATCGAAATGCATATAGGCCCTTAACCCCAACGCCTGTCCTTTCACAAGGTTATAATGGTTTTTTCTAAAGATAGATTTAGCATCGTCTACATGTTCCAGTAAATTATTAACGCCACCGATAGCAGTATACATATTGCTCCAGATAGTCGCAACGGTATTCTTGACATCCGGGTGAACATAATTGTAAAGGGCATGTTCGCGAAGCGGGTGGCCAGTAGCCGTAGTTTGATAATTCTGTCCCATAGCACTTATGGTCGTCATTGTCAAATTATCAGCATATACCCCTGCTCCCATTTGGAGATAAGACCCCAATATGGCTTCATTAAACCCCTCTTCAGTATCGAACAGTTCATCTTGAAGAACCTCCGTACCTGGGCGTACATCCAGCCAGTCTTTACAGGATGTGAAAGAAAACCCAGTCAATAATGCGATTAATATATAAATAGGCTTTTTCATAAAGCTGTTGTTTTATTAAAATATACTAGTAGATATGTTAAAAGTAAAACTCCTTGCAAATGGATAATCAAGTCCACGCTCCCTTTTTATTGTAGAGATATAAAAAGGATCTGCCATGTATAACTCTAATCTGGTGTTAGAAAGACGAGCCCTTTTCATCCATTCGGTATGTTGTGGAAATTGATAAGAAAATGACACACGTGACGCCTCAATCATAAATTCTTTTTGGACAAAACGTGATGTTGCTAATGTGGTTTCAACAACCGGTCTGCCATCTGCACTACCTATGATACCTTTAAAAAAAGTATGATCTCCGGGAGCCTTCCATCGATCATTGGCTACTCTACGATCCACATTATAGGTAATATCTGCATTTTCTACACGATCCACTAAAGTCTGGTTATAAAGACTGGCCCCTAATCTATAAGAGAAATAAATATTAAAACCAAAGCCTTTGTAATCTATGCCTGTATTGATTGTACCGGACACCTTAGGTCGTGTGTCACCTATTGACACTTTATCATCTGCATTCCAGACGTAGGTTCTGTTTCCATTTCTATCCAAATAGATCTCCTGCCCATTGGCTGGATCAATCCCTAGACTGCGTACTGCATAAATAGCGGTTAATGATTGTCCCTCCTGATAATAATTCTTAGGCTTGTTACGATCAGGATCTTCTACATCTTTATCTTTGGCATCTGCAGCTTCATTCAACTTACGTAAGGAATTGGATATCTTAGTGATCGTATTGGTATTGGCATAAGCAGAAACACCAACCCGCCAGAAAAGCTCCTTCTGTGCATCTTGTATAAGATTGACATTTACATTTCCTTGCCAACCTAGATTCTTTAAAGCTCCGGCATTTTCCTTATAGGAACTAAAGCCCATAGAAGGTGGCGTGTTAATATCCAGAATCAAATCATTGGTTGTATTGTGATAAAAATCTGCTGATAGGCTAATTCTATTATTCCACAAAATAGCATCCGTACCTATGCTTCTTTTAATACTCTTTTGCCAACCTAACGCAGAATTACCATACCCTGTCATGTGCGCGCTAAGCTGATTGATATAAAACTGATCCGAATAATAATTATAGGTACTTAATGCCATATAGGGTGGAAAATTCTGGTCCCCTGTGGTACCCACAGAGCTTCGGATTTTTAGAAAATTGATAAAAGACACCTCTTTCAAAAAGGACTCCCGATGTAAATTCCATCCCAAACCAAAAGACCAGAAAGGAGCTAGTTGTCGATCCTTACCGAATTGTGATGAAGCATCCATACTTAACGAAGCATCCAAAAGATACTTATTATCATACGAGTAGTTAGCATTCATTCTACTGCTGACCAATCGGCTAATTCCTTGCGATCCCGAAGGCTTTAAAGTAGCAGGATCGTATTTACTGGCAAAAATAAGCTCCGCTACCTTTTCGTTCGGAAAACCTATAGCGGATGTGGTATACGTTTGTTCCTTTCCTTCATTGATATTTAAATTTCCAGTAAAGAACAATAGATTTTTAGCCCAAGTCTTACGGATATCAAATCCGATATTGGCATCGATCAAATCACTCGTCCCAGACGATTTGGTATAACGGCCACGTTCCGTAAGAGGTAAGGATTCGAAACTGGTATGACTAGAAGACAGATAAAGATCTGAAGTGTTATTATTATGAGTAATACCTAAACCTCCAACCAATTTTAGCCATTCTAAAACAGACCACTCAAACCGGAAATTATTGGTAAAGCCCAATTGCTCACTAAAATCCTTATGGGGTAAAACGGCATTATATAGGGGGGTGTCATAATTTGAATAGAAAGCTCCACTACTGTTCCTCCTCGGTTGCCCCAGAAACCGAACGAAGTCTCCATTTTCATCATAAGGGGACCAATATTGGTTGAGCTTGGTGTAATCGGAGAATGTACCATAAGGACTATTTTTGGATTTAACCCGATTTATACTCAAGTCATTACTAAAAAGTAAGTTCTTATTTCTATATGTTAACGCCACACCACCAGAAAGCTTGTTACGTCCCGACCCTTTCATGACACCAACATCATTATTGGTATTTAAATTTATACCATATCTTACCACTTGATCTCCTCCTTCTAAGAAGAAGGATTGCGAACTGCCAAATGCATTCTGCAAGGGCTGGGATAACCAATAGGTATCAACACCACTCACTACAGATTTTAATCGCTCATTATACTCTGCATCGCGAACGGTTTGCAAATAAGGCCAGTCGCCATTGTCTTTGTAATAGCCTATCTCTTTTTCAAAAGCTAATTTTTCTTTTGCATTCAAAAGATGGTAACTGCCCAAATCCGCCAATGTAGCTGTCACTCCACCTCTATAAGACACCCTGACCGTTCCTTCCTTCGGTTGTCGGGTATCGATGACAATAACACCATTGCTAGCCCGAGAGCCATATATAGAAGTGGCTGCAGCATCTTTTAGCACGGTAATACGCTCCACCCTATTCATATCCAAATCATAGATCCGCTGTAAAGTGACCTGAAAACCGTCTAACACAAACAGAGGTGCATTCGGCTTGTCGCCGTATACATTGCGAAGGCTCGCACTACTGTTGGATATCGCTGATTGATCTGGAAAGTTATTCTGGCCTCGTAGCTCGATATCTGGTAGCCGATTAGGATCAGACCCTAAATTGATATCTTCAGGCATACGGAAAGAGGGATCTAAAACACTGATAGCTCCTAATATATTGGAAGATGCCACGCGTTTCAACTCTTCTGCTGTAATGGTTCTAGCGGATCCTGTATAATTTTCCACAGGACGCTTATACAATCCCGTACGCACGACGACTTCGTTCAGATCGTTATTTTTTGTATAAAGCCTAACTTTGATTTCTTTGATTTTGCTATCGATTTTTATTTCCTTTGTTTCATAACCTACATAATTGATACGTATAAGCTTGGTATTCTCTGGTACTTTTAATTGAAAATATCCTTTATTATCCGTTAGACATTTATTATTATGTCCCACAACAGTAATAGTCGCACCGACAAGTGGAATCTCGCCATCGTCAGAAACGACTGAACCTTTTATAATAACACCATCTTGAGCCTCCATACTATTCACGATAGAAGCATTCTTTACGTTAGGCAACAACACGATTGTATTTTCCTCAATCTTGTAGGTTAGCCCCTTTGATGCTAGAATTTCGTCCATAGCTTTAGACAATGGTGCATTGTCCAAATCGACAGAGATACTGCTCTCTACATTCAACATATTGGTATTGTATAGAAAACCATATCCTGTTTGCTTGGTGACAGTACGTAGGGCATCCTTAATTTTTACACGCTGTCCCTTCAATGTGACTTGCTGCGAATAGACTGATGCACTGAGATGTAACAGCGGAACAAGTGTTAAAACTCCAGTTAATTTCATAATTCTCCAGATTTTTTGTGTCCTCGATTGATGGGTATCCGATGATTCAATCGGAGAGGACAAATTAATACGGCATAGCCACCTTGCAAAAGGTGCTTTTTTATCCGAGTAGATTTGCATACTTTTGGTTAAGAGTTAGTTAATAAACAGTGTAAAATGGGTAGAGACTAGCTCTAATATCAGTCCCGATGGCCGTCGGGACTTTTTATTTTTAATCGTCGTGTCAATTGTTATATCACATAGGCATGTTCTTCATTTTTTAGGTTATCATTATAAATTGTTAGTTTTTATCTTTTTTTAAACGAGACACAAGCACTCTCCTTTCTTTAATATCAAAAGTCAACTGTTGTGAAGCGCTAAGTATACGCAGCACCTGATCGATATTTTCTTTCTTAGGTACCATCCCACCAAATACACAATCGCTATAATCCCCCTTTTCGAAAGCGACCTCTACATCATACCACCGCGAAAGCGTCTGCATAATCTCCCTAATATTGCTATTATCAAAACTAAACATCCCTTCTTTCCAAGCCAATAGACTTCCCAGATCTGGAATATTATCAATCCCCAACCCTCCATGTTTCTCATTCCATAGACACATCTGCCCTGGACGTAACTCAACTTCTTGCCCACCTGCAGAAACTGCCACACGCCCTTCTAGAAGACTCGTTTTTACAATATTCTGATCAGAATAGGCATTTACATTAAAATGGGTACCTAATACTCTGATAGTCTGCTGTCTTGTCCGAACAATAAAAGGCTGCCCCTGCTTTTTAGCAACTTCAAAATAAGCTTCGCCAGTGATCTCGACACTACGGGTACTTTGATCGAATTGGGTCGGGAAGGTAATGGATGACTCTGCATTAAGCCATACTTTGGTCCCATCTGCCAATACTACGGCAAACTGACCACCTCGAGGTGTACTCAGTATACGTTGACCTGTTTCCTTTTGTGAAGCTGGTAGATCGTCTGTTTTGAAAGTCATCATACCTGCACTGTCTTTAGACAGATAACGGTCTTTAACACTGTCCCCTACTAAACTGTCTAAATCTATAACACGACCATCTTCGAGATGAAGAATAGCCCGATCGTCTCCTGGTAATATGGCAGCGTACATGGAATCGGTCGACGTAGTGTCTGACTCCGTGTCACCTAAAACTAGCCATCCGCCTACGCATAATAACACCGCTGCGGCAGCCCCGATACTCCAATAAAGACGTTTGACCTTTCGCTTGGCAGTGTGAATACGATCATGCAATGCTACAGAAACACGAGATAGAATAACCTGTTCGCTAGCAATAGGAGCATCTTCTTCCCTCTCGAGTTCGGCTAAGAGCAAGTCACGTAAATACGTGGAGTCATTTTCTTCCTGAAAATGATCCAACAGCTGCAGAAGCTCGCTAGACGATGCCTGTCCCGCAAGATATTTGGAAAATAATTCTTTTAGATTCGTTTCTAGTTTCAAACTGATTAGGTCCTTTTATAAGCTAATACGGGGTTGTATTAAAAAGTACCTACTCTAAATTTACTTTTTTTAAAAAAAATATTAGCGGTATACATATCATCCTGTAACGCTCGACCTAGCCCGTTCCATTTCCTGCAGAATAGTTGCTGTCCAAAAATCCAACTCTAACTCTTTCTTCCGGATCATTTCCAATGAAAAGCGTCCTTTTTGATAACTGTCAGCTAATTCTTGCCGCTGATAATCGACCAGGTTTAATTCAAGTTGCAAATACGCTCCTTTTTCGGCAGTTTGCTTGGTTAACAATATGTGCTCCGCACTGCCATCAATCAGCTCTGACTCTTCGGCCTCCAGCTTAGCAACCATATTCTTGATCACGCTTTCCGTAAGATGTCCCCGTATTGGAATATTCGTCAGATAAGAAATCGATCGGTCTAATAACAATAGATTCAAAATATTGTCATCCTCTATTTTTCTGTCGACAGGTTTAAGTAAACTAATCATTCGGGGAAGCGTGAGTCCCTGTATAAATAATGTAAAAATAATAACAATAAAAGAAACAAAGAGTATGGTACTCCGCTCCTCGATCAACACTCCCTGCCCGTCGGTAAATGGCAATGCTAAAGCTGCCGCCAACGAAACAACCCCACGCATACCTGACCAAGATAGAATAAGATATTCTTTGCCCGATTCTGCATATATTTTTCTACTATCGCTAGATTTTCTAAATGAAAAGATAGGAAGAGCAAAAAGTACAAGCAGTCGGACCACAACAAGGATCAGAAAAATAAGAAAGCCATAGAATACCAGAGGAACAACTTCAGGTGAAGGAATATCAGCCAGTATACCTGGCAATTGCATCCCCAGAATCAGGAAAATCAGGCCGTTCAAAATAAATATGATAACATCCCAGATATGCCCCATCTGGATTCGGCTGGCAGCCGTAAAGATGGAAAAAGAATGCCAGGAAAGGTACATCCCCAGGATAACGACCGCCAACACACCAGAAAAACCAAGATGCTCTGCAAGACTATAGGTCGCAAAAGGCAATAAGATAACGGCAAAGGTTTCAACATTGCTATCATGGCGGAAGAAACCGTATATTTTGAGGAATAGGAATCCAATAGCTATCCCGACAAAAACTCCTCCGACACTGATATATAGAAACTGCCATCCAGCGTCCCATAAGGAAAAAGCACCGGTCATAACCGCTACAACAGCACATTTGTAAGCAATCAATGCGGAGGCATCATTCAATAAGCTTTCACCCTCCAAAAGAATGATCAATCTCTTGGGCAAGGGAATGCTTTTAGTAATACTGCTAGCTGCAACCGCATCGGGAGGGGATACAATTGCCCCTAGCACAAAGGCTAAGCCCCAGCCAAATCCAGGGAGTACATGATGTACAAAAACAGCAACAATGGTTGTCGTAAGAAACACAAGCAAAAAAGCGAGGACAGAAATTTTGGGAAACTCTTTTTTAAAATCGGGAATAGAGGTATTCCAAGCCGCATCAAATAGGACGGGCGGTAGCACAACGTAAAAAATCAGCTCCGGACTGATATCTATGGTAGGTAATAATCCTGTTAGGCTCAACAGCAGACCTACTAGTACCAATAAGATAGGAAGCGCTAATTTTATGCGTTCCTTGACAGAAATAATGACGATTAAAATAATGGATACCCAGATAATTTTCTCTAACTCTTGCATAGTCTCCTATTTTAGACCGCAAAAGTAACTAGTCAAAACTCCCTAGATGTTGACTTAAGTCAAAAATGAAAAAATGCGTTATTTTAAGAGATCGAATAGCGCAAACGCGATCAAAAAAAACAGAAAAGGGAACTCTTTCTTCAAAATGCTATTCGCTTTGGTAAGGTGGTTATTAATAGTAGACTTACTGATGCCGAGCAGCTCACTGATCTCCATATAGCTTTTACCTTCTAATTTGAAGAGGATGTATACCTGTCTGCATTGGGGAGGTAGCTTATCGATAGCATCCATCAAGCGTTCCTCTGTCTGCTTGAAAATGATATCTTCTTCGATATGCCCATACAACTCTGAATAATTACGCACAAACTCAGCACGATACCGCTCATCAATACTTTGCTTCCTAAAATAATCGTATACTAAGTTTTGGGCTATTTTGAATAGATAGCCTTTAAAAGACTGATCGACATTGATCTGTTCCCTTTTCTCCCAGACCCGAAAAAACAAATCCTGTAAGAGCTCCTCTGCAGTATCTGTCTGTCCGAGCAGACGGATCAGCCGTCCTAATATCCGAGGACTGTATTCGGTATAGAGCGCATCAAATGCAGCGTAATCTCCCCTCTTCAAAAGCAATAATTGCTCTCGCTCCTCCATATCGCTACTAAAACTATTCCTCCTGAACATGTGACCTCCACTATTTTTCTCGCCTCGTATTGTCTCTACCGACACAACCGATTGGGGGTCAAATATAAATCATATTCAAAAACAATACAAGTCAATTATCGCCTAGGTTAAATCGTCTCTTATTTAGCTACTGCTTCATTGTAGCCGATCCGGAAACTGATCTACTTTTTCGATACTCAACTGTTGCATCAGTTGATAAAGTTGAGCTTTGAACAAGTTAATCGTATGGCTACCTCCTAATTCTCCTAATGCCCCTACACCGTACATAAACGGTCTTCCCATGAAATTGAATGCAGAACCTACAGCATGAGCTCTCCCTAAATCTACTCCCGAGCGGATACCACCATCCAACATAATCGTCATCTGCTGTTTGTACCGTTCTTTGGCCGTCAGGCGCATCAATGAATAGATGGAAGATTCTGCTGCATCTAATTGTCTCCCTCCATGATTGGATACAATAACTCCGTCGACGCCAATATGCAATGCGTCTTCCATATCTTCTTCCGTAGCAATACCTTTCAATACGAGTGGTCCTTTCCAGATATCGCGGATTGCCTTGATTTTATCAACGGTAACTTTCCCTGTAAACGTGCGGTTCATAAACTGACCAAGCTGTGCGAGATCGAGTCCCTTTTCCATATAAGGCTTTAGGGTAGCAAATGAAGGAATACCATACTGCAAAGTTTTTATCCCCCAAGTCGGACAACGCATCGCCTGTAATATCGTAGAAGGTGTTAGCTTTGGAGGCATAGATAGCCCACTTTTTATCTCTCGGTAACGGAGTCCAAATGAAGGAACATCGACCAATACAACCAGTACTGGACATTCGACATCTTTTAACCGCTGTAAAATATCATCACGCAAACGGTTTTCTGTAGGATGATATAATTGAAACCAGGCTTTACCCTCCGAAACTTTCGCTATCCTTTCAATACTCGCTGTAGACACCGTACTGAGAATATAAGGGACATCCTGCGCTGCGGCAGAGCGCGCAAGTATCTCCGGAGCATTGGGCCACATAAGCCCCTGTAAACCGATAGGTGATATTCCGAAAGGAGCACTATACTTCTTTCCGAAAAGCTCTACAGACATATCTATCGCACCTACTTCCTGTAGATACCGGGGCTTTAGAAAAATAGAGTCAAAATCATTCTCGTTACGAAGCAGGTTCAATTCTTCGTTACAGCCCCCCTCCAGATAGTCAAACGCAAATTTAGGTATACGGGATTTAGCTTTTTTCTTCAGGTCTGTAATGGAAGGATATTTTGGATTGTATAACATATTGGTCTAATAACAAATTGAAAAATAAAACTACTCTGTTTTTCGATTTGCCTATAACAGAATATTACCCAATCGATACACTTTATTAACACACAAGGAGCTTCTCAGCCCCTCGTGTATTTTATTATTAAATCTGCTCGATGTTGAACCCAGCTTGTTTGACAAGCTCGGCCACTTTCTCGGCACTGAGACTGTCTGTACTTACTGTAAGTACCTTATCCTTGTTGGCGGTATCCACCTCCCAAGATGTGATGCCTTCTACATTATCGAGATGTGGTGTCACCTTTGTAACACAGCCGCCACAGTTGATATTGGTTTTAAATTGAAATTTTTGAGTTTCCATTGTATTATTGATTTATGAGTATTTAAATAATTATGTTTATTTTTTGAGTTTAAGTCTTAAACTATTACTGACTACACTGACACTACTCAGTGCCATTGCTGCTCCTGCAATCATTGGATTCAACAGAAACCCATTGACTGGATAGAGTAACCCTGCTGCCAAAGGAATACCGATCAGGTTGTAGATAAAGGCCCAGAACAAATTCTGCTTGATTGTTGCCACAGTCTGTTTGGATATTTTTATTGCCTGAGGAATTTTCAGTAAATCGGATGAAATAATAGTCATCTTAGCTACGTCCATAGCAATATCCGATCCTTTGCCCATTGCAATACTGACGTCTGCCGTAGCAAGCGCACTACTGTCATTGATACCATCGCCTACCATCGCTACAACATGCCCCTGAGCCTGCAACTCTTTGACAAAATCGGCTTTCTGATGTGGCAGCACCTCTGCCCGGTAATCCGTAATCCCGGTTTGTGCTGCAATCGCAGATGCTGTAGAATGATTATCTCCGGTCAACATATAGACAGAAATACCTTTCTGCTGGAGTTCTTTTATCGCTTTTCTCGAAGTGTCTTTGACCTTGTCCGCAATAGCCATGATTCCTAAAACGGCCTGATCGCTGGCAAACCAGATTACGGTCTGTGCTTGAGCAGCCCAAGTATTGGCCAATGCGGATACTTCCTTAGGAATAGCTATAGCATAAGTAGCCAACAAAGCTGAATTGCCCACGAGATACTTCTGCCCATCCAGAACCGCTTCTACACCTTTGCCCGTAATACTCTCAAAACTAGCTAGAGGTATAGACGTATAACCTTCCAAATGATTCACTACGGCATCGGCCAATGGATGTTCGGATTTCCGCTCGATAGAAAAAAGAACTTGCTTGACCGCTGCACTTCCTTCTTTCCAATATTCTGAAACGACCTTAGGTTTTCCCTCGGTAATAGTACCTGTTTTATCTAGAACTACCGCAGTAATATTTTTGGACAATTGTAGGCTTTCGGCATCCTTAATCAATATACCACTTTCAGCAGCTTTTCCCACACCGACCATAATAGCCGTTGGTGTAGCTAGTCCAAGCGCGCACGGACAGGCAATAACCAGTACAGTGACTGCGGAGATAAGCCCCATTACCCAGGCATTGTCGCCTCCCAATAGTCCCCAGAGTATAGCCGTAATGACTGCAATTCCAATTACGACAGGTACAAATACTGCAGCAATCTTATCCACGAGCTTCTGAACCGGGGCTTTAGACCCCTGTGCATCCTGTACCATACGGATAATCTGTGCCAACATGGTGTCCTTTCCAACTTTATCCGCTTTAAACTGAAAACTCCCCTTCTGATTGATTGTCCCTGCATACACCCGGTCACCTTGTTTCTTTTCCACTGGTATAGGCTCTCCGCTGAGCATACTCTCGTCGACATAGGAGCCTCCCCCATCGACACGCCCGTCGACAGCGATCTTTTCACCGGGCTTTACCAATACGGTATCACCTACCGCCAACTGTTCAATAGGAATAAGCTGTTCCTCGCCATTAGGTAGAATGACCAATACCGTTTTGGGCTGTAGCCCCATAAGCTTTTTAATAGCGGAAGAGGTATTGCCTTTTGCCTTTTCCTCCAATAACCTCCCTAACAGGATAAACGCAATAATAACGGCTGCTGCTTCGAAGTATACGTGTGCCTCAACACCTCTTCTGGTCAAGAAGTCCATCGCGACCATATTGAAAAGACTAAACACATAAGCGATACCTGTGCTCAGCGCAACTAAAGTGTCCATATTAGCTTTTTTGTGCTGCAGCTGTTTCCAGGCATTGACAAAGAAATCTTTGCCAAACCACAATACCACTGGCGTGGAAAACACCAACATAATCTCATTGGCGTATGGCATATGCATAAAGAACATCCCGATAATGACTACAGGCAGAGAGAGTACGATAGCGCCTATTGTCTTACGTTTGAGCTCGGCATATTTCTTCTCATGGATTTCCTCCAGAACCTCCTGCTGTTTTTCTTCCTCTGCGATCAGTATATCAAATCCGATCTCCTGAAGAGCTTGCTGCAATCTTGTTGGATCGTCTTGCCCTTCCGCAAAATTGACCGTAACAGTGGCTGTAGCAAAATTGACGGAGGCATCTATGATTCCATCCACTGTCTGCGCCATGCTCTCTACGCTCGAGGCACAGCTCGCGCAGCTCATGTTCAGTACCGGGAAGGATTTCTTTATTTGTTTTGATTCTATTACTTCCATAATCTTCTAAGTGAATTAATAATACAAAAGTGGACAATCGCTGCCCCATTATATTATAGTATTTGGGAAATGTGTTATAGAATTACGAAGAAGCCAGGGCTAACAGGTCTTCTTTGGAAAGACTATTGAACCAGTTTGCATCTGTACCGACAAGATCGCTGGCCAGCTTCTGTTTCCGCTGTTTGAGGTCTATGATCTTTTCTTCAATGGTATTGGTACAGATTAAACGTACAGCGGTCACTTTTTTGTCCTGCCCAATACGATAGCTCCTATCTATGGCTTGATTTTCTACTGCTGGATTCCACCAGGGATCGACCAGATATACATAATCAGCTTCAGTGAGATTCAACCCTAATCCTCCGGCTTTTAAACTGATCAGGAACACACGGACGGATTCATTTTCCTGAAAATCTGCAACGATAGACTTGCGGTTTTTCGATTGTCCTGTTAGGTAGGAATAAGCTATCTGCTGGCGATCTAACCGTTCTTTAATCAGATCTAACATCCCTACAAACTGGGAGAACACCAAAATCTTGTGGCCCTTCATTTTATCCATTATCTGCTCTAAGAGCACATCTATTTTGACACTATTCGCAGCAGAATATCCATTCTGTAATAGTGCTGGAGAATTGCACACCTGCCGAAGCCGGGTTAGCGATGCCAAAACATGCAGACGGTCTTGGTCCAACAGCTCAGCGTCGGTACCGTTGATATAGTTTCGAACTTCCTCTTCGTAAGCAGCGTATATAGTGCGTTGCTCTTCGTTCATATCACAATAAATGACCGATTCGGTTTTCTCTGGTAGCTCGTGCACGACCTGTCGTTTAGTACGTCGTAATATAAAAGGAGCGATTTTTTCTTCAAGTTCTAGCGCACGCTGCTTAAACTCAAACTGATCAATGGGAATAGCATAGGTATCTTTAAAAAACTGTTTATTGCCCAATAATCCGGGGCAGGCAAAGGAGAATAGTCCGTAAATATCAAAGGTGCTATTCTCGACAGGTGTGCCGGTCATCACTATCCTATTCGTTGACTTTAAAACACAGACAGTCTTATAGCGCTCCGAATTTGGATTTTTTATTAATTGCGCCTCGTCGAGAAAGACATAACTAAAAGATTGATCTCTGAAAAAACCAATATCTGAAGATAAAACGCCATAACTGACTAGAATAACATCGTAGTTGGTAAGCTGTTCTACCTTTTTCGAGCGGGGCATCCCGTTATAATTAAGGACACGCAGGTCTGGAGCAAAACGTGTAAGCTCGTCTTCCCAATTGAACAGCAAAGAGGTCGGGAGAACGATAAGGTGAGGATGCTCACCTGCCTTTTCCTTAAGATACAGTAAAAATGCGATTACTTGAACAGTCTTGCCCAGCCCCATATCGTCTGCCAGACAACCTCCAAACTTAAACCTGTCCAAGAAACATAACCAGCTAAAGCCTTCTTGCTGATAATCTCTCAAAACAGTCTGCAATCCTCTAGGGGATTCTACTTTTGGGACCGCGGCTGCTTCTAGAAAATCTTGCCGGAGAATAGTCAGTTCCTCCCGTACTTCGGTGGACAACACATCGCTTTCAAAATGCGATTCGACTTCTGAAAAGCGAATTTTGGGTATATGCAACAGTTCTTTCTCGAGCTGAGCCATACTAAAATATTTGCTTATTTTGTTCATCCACTCATCGGGCAATACCCCTAAGGTGCCATCGTCTAATGTAACGAATCTACTTTTATTGCGAAAAGCCCGTTGGATCTGTCGCATCCGGGCTACCTGCCCTCCAAAATTGACTTTGACATGCACATTGAACCAATCCTTTCCACTGTTTATTTTGATATCGACTTTGGCTGTGTAAGGATTAATTCCTGTTCCACCTAGTTCCTGAAAGCCAAGTATAGTGATTCCTGCCTGACGCCAGGCCTCAAACGCGGAGAGAAACCACGAATCATCAAAAAACTTATCCTTGTGTAGATAAAAATACTGGGCATAGTGCAGTTGCTCTTCAAAATCGGGATGTTGGCTCAATATAGCTGCCGTAAAACGGTCTTCATATACAGTATCTCTATTTCCCTTGAACCTATTGCCTGCAGCATCTACGATGTACAATTGCTTGCGCGAATAGACAGGCAGTTCGGAATCGCCATAACGAACGACAGGGGTAAGCGAGATAAATGTCCCTTCTTTCTGTAAATAGAGTAGACACTCCCGCTCCGAGTTAGTCCCTGCAATCTGGGCTGGACTGGCTTTATGGATATACGCGTATTCGACATCTACATAGCCCTCTATAGGAGTTAAAAACTGTGCATCAAAAGCATCGTACTTTGAACTATGTACAAGCAAGGTCTCATTATTACTTTTTAGAAACTGTATGACCCGCAAAAGATCCGGGTCCGGTACATAGATATATTGCTGCTTGAAAAAGATGAAATAATCGTTCTTTAGTACCAGCTCGGAAATAGGCACTAGCGTATCTAAAATAGATAGAGCGCTATTTATCTCATAAAAAGGTTCTTTTTTAAAGACTTTTAATTTTAATTCAGGCTTGACAATTGCTAGTTTCACAGGAAACAGACTTTTTGCGACAATACTCTCCGATCTTGATCGGTCGTGATAATAAACATCCAATTTCATAGGATTGGATGCAATAATCTTCAGTGCCAATATTTCGGTATCATTAGCTTCGCTCTCAAATCTGTTTTGATAACTAAGCAGCGCTGTCAAAAAACGCACCGTATCGGCAGTATTCTCCTGCAATAACTGTCGCGCAAGGTCAACGGGAGTTAATGGGTTTTTCAGTTTTCCCTGTTGGGTAAGTTCCACCTCAAATAGTAAAAAATTGGTCTGCTCGTAAAACCGATGCTTGCTCAACACGAGTATCCATTTCTTGATATCACTTAGTTCTGCCAGTTCAGGCAATGTAGACTTACTTCGTTCAAAAGAAGATTGTTTTAGAAAAGCCTGATCGACGCGAAACAGTTCTCTTTGCTTGCTAAAGATAACGGCCTTACCCTCTTCAAACTGCAGCTGGAAATAAACATCCATATCTTCCTCTCTGTCCAATCCATACCCTTTGGCCAGACTACGTAATCGCGTATCCCGCATACGGCCATCGAAAAAGATACGATAATCGTCTCGTTTTAGAATAGCATCCAGTACCTCCATCTGATGGATACATACCTTATCAAGCGGACTAGCACAGGTACAGGTCAGCGCGAGCGTAGTATCCTCCTGTCGTACCCCGACCTGAGGAAAAACCACCTCACCGGTATCTTTACTGAATAAGCCTTCGTTCAATGCCAGATGGATCGGATATACCAATACACTCTCGCCCGAGTCGGCATAACTACTGCCCGGAGCAAGGTGCCGCATCAGGTCGTAAATAGAACACGCCCCTAATAAGGTATCTCGCAGAATGATGACATGAGATTGCTCCATGCAGCCTAGAATAGTTTTTTGTACAGGTGCAATATCCTACTATTTATGCACAATGCGTCTATTTTTTTAACAGAAAAAAGGAGGTAATTCGAATCGAACACCCCCTTATTAAAAAACAAACCAGATTTAGACTTTATGGTTTCATATATTTTTCCGTAAACTCTGCTTCCATTTCTCTAAAATGTGCTGCCTTATTGTGCAAATAGAACCAACCATGTGCCGCACCTGGATATAACATCAATTCAAACTGCTTACGTGCTTCTTGTAGGGCGTCAACCAAACGGATAGTGTTGCGCATATGTACATTATCATCCATGGTACCTTGATTAAGCAGCAGCTTGCCTTGAAGATTGCTAGCATAGTTCAGCGTACTTGAGGTAAAATACCCTTCCGGATTTTCTCTTGGCGTATCCATAAAACGCTCTGTGTAAGCCGAGTCATAAAATCTCCAATCGGTGACCGATCCTCCCGCTACTCCCGATTTGAATGTCTCAGGAGCTTTGAGCATGGCCATAATCGTGATGTAACCTCCATAACTGAAACCACGTATCCCAACGTATTGGGGATCAATGAATGGATATTTCTTCTTGATTTCTTCGACCACAAAAGCATAGTCCTTGACTTCCCAATCTCCCAAATTTCGATGCATATAGTTCTGTCCCACTTTTCCAAAATGCCCAGATCCCCTATGGTCGATCTGTACACGGATCATATTTACAGTATCGGCCATTGGATCGCCAAAGCCACCTTGGAAACCGTCCCTCACCGTTCCAGCATTGGGTCCTCCATAAATCAACACCATCAAACCGTGCTTACGGTTCTTATCCAAGTTGGCAGGAAAAGAAATACGCGCAGGCAAATCAAAGCCATCTGACGTACGGAAACGTTGAACTTCGCTATACGAAGCCTTACCTACCAATCGATCATAATCCTTGCCTTTACTATCTGCTAGTTCTCGAATTATCTTTCCTTTATTATCAAGCACTGCCGCACGTTCCGGTGTATTGTAGTTACTGTAATTCGTAATAAAATACTTCCCATCGGGAGACAGATTTGTTTTATGGGTATAGTCTCCAAATGTTAACCGTTGGATATTACCATTTTTAAGTTCGACTTTATACAAATCGTCACGTGTAGAGTTTTCGCGATTTCCAGTGATATACATGAGCCCATCTTTCTCCTGGATCATATCAATACTCTTTACGTTCCAGTCTCCCTGTGTCAATGGGCGAATTAAATTTCCATCTCTATCGTACAAATAAACATGCATATAACCTGTCCTGTCCGACAATAACAAAAACTGTTTACGTTGTGATAAAAACTGAATCTTATCTTCTTGATCTAGAGCAATCCAAGTCTTTTGTGTCTCTGTATAAATAGAACGCTTATCACCTGTTAAAGGATCTATCGCAGAGATAATGAGTGAATCTTGGCCTCTATTCAACCATTGAACATACAGCTCGTCAGACTCTGGTGTCCAGATCGGTTGACCAAAATATTGATCCTCTTTCGAGTTATAGTCAGCCCACTTGATTTTATCCGCTTCTAAACTATAAATACCGACCTTGACCTCGGGATTCTTATCACCAGGTAATGGGTAGCGTATTGCAATCTGATTGACATGCTGCCCCGTATCCTGCGCCATGTAATGGATAGGAACTTCAGTATCATCAAAATGCATAAAAGCTATTTTTCTACTATCGGGACTCCACCAAAAAGCACGATAGTTCATCCCTCTACCCAGGATCTCTTCGTTATAGATCCAGGAAGACCAACCATTGTAAATAGATGACGCGCCATCGCTTGTCAATTGCTTATTCTCGCGACGTTCAATATTATACAAAAACAAATTTCCATCTTTGGTATAGGCCAGATGTGTCGAATCAGGAGAAAGTGTAGTATTCTGCATCCCCCTTAAAACGATTTCCTGTTTCCCATCTCTTGCATTGATGTGTACATCTCCATTTTTAGAAATAGAGATAGCCTTTGCTAATGGAACACCTACCTGCTTGATATACGCTCGTCCCGTTTTTACATTTGTCAAGACACTTTCAGAATTATTGGAAGTAGTAGATCGACGAAAGAAACCATAGTGACTACTATCTTCCCAACGGAACGGTGTAAGCCGGTTGACATAGTCATAAGGTGAGTTGTTCGGGATCTGAGCTAATGCTCCGCCTGCCCACAGCGAGCAGACAAGGGTAACTGATTTTATCCAATTCATTGCTTATTTTTTTAACTCAGTTTCTAGCATTTTCTTAAGAGAAGGATCACTAGGACGAGGAGCATCATCAGTCACTACTTTTCCCTGCTTATTGAACACCATAAAACGCGGAATCCCCTTAATCTTGTAGTCTTTACTTATTTTTGTATCCCACGATCCAGCAAATAACTGGATACCACCAAGTTTTTCGTCTGCGATCATCTGCAACCATTTGTCTCTGTTTTTAGCTTCATCTACCGATACAGAGATAATGACGACATCTGTTCCATGCATCTCTTCATGCAGCTTCCGCAAAGCAGGAAACTCAGCTTTACAAGGACCACACCAAGTAGCCCAAACGTCAACTAAAACAACTTTACCTTTAAAATCGCTCAAGGATACCTGTTTACCATTTACATCAGGATAGGTAAAATCGGATGCCTCACCACCTTCTTTACTTTTATACAGCTTCGCTCCTAAATCTTCCAAAAGCACTCTTTGCGTCGGTAACTCGAAATACTGGGCATATTTTGTGGAAAATTCCACAAATTGATCATAAGACTTAATCATTGGAAGACGCGACTTTATCAAATAAGCAGCCTTCTGCTCGTTGGTACTGAAATAAGTTAACAACTGTACGTCATCTTTTATGTCAAGCTGTCTAGCGATATAACCAGCATACATACCTACGAGACGGTCTCCGTACAGATACTTCATGATATTATTACTCACAAACTTATCTTTTGCTACTATAGTAGAATAGATGGCTGGTCGCTGTACCGAAGCATCCGGATGAGCGGTACGAGGTGTACTCAAAAAATTAAGCGCATAGAGGTCCATACTGATACGCGCGTAGTCTTTCATCAAGCTATTGAATGCTGGATTTTTTGTATCTACTTGCTTTTGAAAATCAAGAACAATTTTGTCCGCAGTCTCTAGGGCAGGAAAAAAATCGACATAAGTACTTCTTGTTTTATTAAAATAAATAGACTTCGCTTTAATGTCTTTGGTCAATGCATGCCATTGTTGCAACTGCCTGTTCTCTTCCGATAATTGTCCGGTTAATTGACTTTCTACACCATTGATATTTAACCCGACCTGTTCTCCTTTTTTTATATAGAAATCGAACTGTCCATCCATTAATGACGGAGCCCCAACGGCGTAAAACCCTTCATATGTTGGAGTAAATAAAAACCCATAAGAGCCATCGGGCGCTACTTCGGTTTTAGCGATAGACACGGGCGCGCCATGCTCAATCCGCATTAACTCAATAGTATTATAACGTACAGATCCTGGTTCGACCACCCCTTGAACGCTGCTCATCTGTGCCATTAAACAGCTCCCTGTAATGACACTGAGAAACGTCAATATTACTTTCTTCATAGTTGTTATTAATTATTTGATTCTTATTAAAGTTATTCCCACCCTGGATTTTGTATCAGTTTATTTCCAGGCTTATTCATTTCACTCAAGGGGATAGGAAACAGATAGTGCTTCTCCACAAAAATCCGCTGCTTGGTAAGCGGCTTTATACTGTATGTCTTTGTCCCTGTCTGTGCGTCTCGCACAATTTCCATTTTTTTGATAGGATTTGTTGCCGTACTAAACAATTGTGGCGCTAATTTCCAACGTTTGACATCCCAATAACGAAAATCCTCAAAGGCAAGCTCTACCCTTCTTTCATGACGGATGGCTTCTCGCATCTCTACCTGCGAAAGTCCGGCTTTTAATACAGGCATTTTTGCACGAGTCCGCACCTTGTTCACCGCTTCATACACTGTTGCATCGGGTCCGACCGCCTCATTCTGTGCTTCGGCATAATTTAACAACACCTCAGCATAACGGGCTAAAATCCAATTCTGTGAAGAACGAACATTGGCATCTGCAAAAACAACGTTTTCATCTGCAAATTTTCGTAGATAGTACCCTGTATTAGTCACCCAAGCGGACACCTGCCCTCCAGAGACCACCATATCTACCCCTCCATTATGCATCTGCATGGGTCTACCTCTGAAAATCGCCCCATCGTACAATACCGTGGCCGCAAACCGAGGATCTCTACCTTGATAAGGATTGTTGGCATCGTATCCCGACTGTGCGTCGCTAATAGGAAGACCTGTAGACTGCATTTCGTAAGCATCTACCAGATTCTGCGTGGGCAATGTGCCAGCACGACCTCCAAATGCAGGAGGCTGTGTATACGAATCATGGTAGTGTCCCCGTTCATCTTTATTATTATTGTGCTGCACAGATAAAATCACTTCTGTATTCATCTTATTGGTCACGGAAAAAACAGAAGCATAATTAGCAGGCAAACCGTAAGAACCTAGATCCATAATCGCTTTGGAAGTTTGTGCAGCTTCTGTCCAACGCTCTCCCAACATTTCTACCCTTGATTTATAGACCAATGCAGCCCCCTTAGTAATACGCCCCCAATCGGAAGCGGCGTAGCTTTTTGGCAACACATCTGCTACTTCTTGAAATTCGTTGATCAGAAAATCCTGAAAATCCTGTGCCGATGCTCGAACGACAAAAGCCTCATCGCCCAACATATCTTGAGCTGTAGTAATAATAGGCATCGGGCCAAACCATTGCATCAGATCGTAATAATAGTAAGCTCTTAAGAACCTAACCTCTGCCTTCATACGGCGATTCAACTCCTGATTGCCAGGCACCTGGTCTACTTTTTGGATAAACTCATTGGCCCTACGGATATAGGTCCACCGATCGGATGTCCACATCGCATTCAATGGTGAATTGCTTGCGTCAAAAGCTCCGTTCCAATAGGGATTGAACATAGTTCCATTTACCTCTCCATCATCTGTAATATTAGACAATAGATTTTGTGTGTATATACCCGCGCTATAATGTGGTCTTTCAAAGCCAGAATTCAACTTGGAATAGAAATTGGCCGTATAGACCAACACCATATCCTGGTTCTGCCACATTACGATATCATTGACCTGATCTGGGGGCGTAATATCGAGAATACTACTACAACTGCTCATCCCCAACCATAGGGATATTACTCCGATATATTTTATTTTATGTAGTTTCATTGTTATCATCAATTAGATTTAAAAAGAAAGACTTGCACCGAACCCAAATTGCTTCTGTGTCGGATAAAAACCAGGACTTACCCCTCCAGTTCCTATTCTCGGTGTTTCGGGATCTATTCCCCCCTCTACCGTAGTCCATGTCCAGAGATTAGAAGCCTGAACGTAAACGCGCATCGTTCTTAACTTTACGGTCTTCAACCATTCTGCAGGTATCTGATAGCTCAATCGTAGATCGCGAAGGCGTATAAAATCGTCCTTCTCAAAATTATTATCATTACGACGACTGTTGTTGGTTGAGGCTGCATTCCGCGGATACCGAGCCCCTTCATTGCCCACACGCCAAGTGTTATTATAAAGATAATCCCAGGTCGTACTATTGCCGTACTGAATAACACCACCAAACCCGGCATTGAAAAAGGCAGTCAACATAAAGTTCTTGTAATGAGCATCGAAACCTAATCCAAAATTGAGCGGAGGATAACCGTAGTTTTCTTTCCAATATTGATCCTGCGGAGTAAGCTTACCATCGCCATTTAAATCATTAAATTTTAGATCTCCTGGTTTAAGCGTCTTATTTTTCAAACCATCCTGATCGACATGCCAATTCTCAATCTCGGTTTGGCTTTGGAAGATACCCGCACTCTGGTATACCAAGATAGAATTGACAGATCTTCCTTCTAGACGTTCATAGTCGGGCAACTGAGAGGTACCCTGCTCTAAATGCTCGGTACGTACATAGGTAAAATTGGCATTGATACCTAACTTCCAATCGGCATTGAACTGATGCTTACTGGATACATTAAAATCTATTCCACGGTCACGCATCTTGGCAAAATTCCGTATCGGTGCTCCGATTCCAAAACTCTGCGGCAGGGAAACCGAATTACTCAGGAGAATATCGTATCTGTTCTTTTGGAATACATCTACGACAAAACCTAACTTGCCGTTCCAAAGCGTAGCCTCTAGTCCAATATTCTCCTGTCTATTTTTTGCCCAGGTGATATTATGATTAGGAAGAGAACCATTGGTCAAATAAAATGTTGGCGCATAGGCTGTACCAAAAAGATAACCATAAGAACCAAATCTACCTGTGTTTCCGATACCATAGGTATAATAGTAAGAATTAGCACCTATGCCATCATCGCCAGTCAAACCGATAGAAGCCCTAAGTTTCAAAACATCAACAGTGGAACGTAATGGTTCAAAAAAGTCTTCTTTGGAAATATTCCAAGCCCCCGATAGACCTGGGAAGAATCCCCAACGATTGCCTGGAGCAAAGATCGTGGAGCCATCGAAACGGAAGCTTCCTTCCAAAAAGTAGCGTCCATCGTAATTATAGTTGACACGACCTACGTAACCGAGGCGAGCTGATTCAAAACGCGTACCCGATGTCACCTCGCCTGCTGTAGCTCCAATATTGATAATATCTAATCCAGGTGCTATTAGATTAATACGCTTATCACTATTAAGGTCTCCATTGGACTCGGTCACAGTGAACAGCCCCAATAAATCTAATCCGTGCACACCAAACTTACGATTGTAAGTCACCGCAAAATCCGCTGTATAGGTATTGCCATCATTGACACGATCTTCTACCGACGGCTTACCTGCTCCTGAGACTAGACGGGTACCTGTAGGACTCGTAGGGTCCCATTGATACAAAGGCACTGGAACACTATAATCTTTAGTACGTGTAAAATTTTTATCTACAGCGATGCTTGTATATGCTCCCAATCCCCTCACCATCTTACTCTCCCAAGTAAGCTTTCCGATCATCGTTATGAAATTATCTTTCGTATAGCGATATCCTGCTCGATCGGAAATATCTGCCATAGGATTACTTCCTCCACCGGTACCTACACCAAAAGTACCGTCTAACATATATACCGGGGTGAGCGGAGATGAATTGACCGCAGAATTGAGTACCGAAGCCCCTCTTACATCCTGCCTGCCACCTCGATAACTAATATTAACCTCGGCCTTTAGCTGGTCGCTAAGCTTGAAATCTAAATTTGACTGCAATGTATAACGCTTATATCCATTCCCGGCATACATGCCGTTTTGATCGGTATACGAACCAGAAACAAAATAACGGACAGCCTCAGAGCCGCCGTTGATATTCATGCTATGATTTTGAACTAAAGCCGAAGTACCGGTCAAAAGGTCGATCCAATCCGTGTTAGCATACTTGTGCGGTGCCCATTGATTTTGAATGGTATCCAAAACAGCTGGCGAATAAGGTGCTGGTAGACCATTATTGAGTGCAATCTCATTCTGAAACAAGGCATAGGTATGACCATCTATTGTGCTAATCATCCGACCTGGCTTAGTCCAAGAGGTATTATTAGTATAAGAAAAGGAAGGTTTACCTATTTTACCCCGTTTGGTGGTGATGATAATTACGCCATTGGCAGCCCGTGATCCATATACTGCTCCTGCTGCATTGTCTTTAAGTACCGATATACTTTCCACTTCATTGGGATCTATCTCCTGTAATCCAGCCTGATCATTACCATTAATATTACGAGGCACTCCATCTATAACCAACAAAGGAGCCTGGGTAAGTGATGTAGTACGGATCAACAGGGTAGCATCATCTGCTCCTGGTGTACCTGAAGTAGTTCGAGACAACAATCCAGGCAATCGGCCTGCAAAAACCTGTGAAAGATTCGTGGTCGGCATCTGGGTTATCTCTTCGGAGGTAATTGTAGAAACAGCTGTTGTTAGATTTTCCTTTTTAGTCTTACCGTACCCGACGACGACCATTTCATCCAGCTCTTGGTTTTCTACTTTTAGCGTGACCTTATTTTCTACATTGGGCAATAGGTTTGCTATTTTCCCTGAATACCCCACCATAGTAATACTAGCCATGAGGCTAGTTGTTCCTGGGATAGAGAAATAACCATCTTTGTTCGTTTGAAATTGATTTTCTACGTTTGCAACACGAATAGTAACACCAGGTAGTCCTTCCCCTTTTTCATCCAGAACTCTCCCCTTAATATATTGCTGTTCCTCTACAGTCTGTTGTACATGAGTTGTCCGTTGCACTGCTCTACGCTTGAATACAATCGTCCTATCAGATAAGGTATACGTAACAGGTTGCTCAATGCAACAGCTCTCCAGTACTTCTTTTAATGGTTTGTCTTTGACATCTATATTAACTGGTTTAAAAGATTTGGCCAAATCTGGTGAGTAGGCGAAATCATACCCTGTCTGTTTACGAAGTTCCCTTATGACTTCTTCCAAACTGGCATTTTTAAACTTCAGGCTCACTTGTTGGGCACTCAGCCCAAACGAACTGAACACCAATATGCCCGCAGCAACGGACTTAATACATTTTGTAGCCAAAATGGCTCTAAAAATGCGATTCCCCATCTTCTTTTCGGTATTCGATTTAGGTTGCATATTAAAATTGTAAATAGTTTTCTTTTTATATCTCTTGTTACTTGGTTATGTATACTTTATTGCCCTGAATGCGATAATTAACACCGATGCTTTCCTGCAGAATTTTCAGCATAGCATTCAATGGTTTATTCCGGGAAACTTGCAACGTGACACGTTCTATTGTCGCCTCTTCTGTACATTCAATCTGCACACCATACCATCGCTCTAGAATCGGAATCAAGCTCCCAAGATGCTTGCCCTGCAGATAAAAATCTCCAGCTTTCCAAGCAACGTATTCCTGCACATCTACAGAACGGACCTGGATAGCATCGCCTACAGTGGCCTGTTGCCCAGGTGTAAGGATACGTTGAACCCCATTTTTCTTTATTTTCACCTTCCCTTCGACCAATGTTGTCCGATAAGATGACTGTCCCTTATAAGCCTCTACATTGAATTGCGTGCCCAAAACCTCTACATCATGTCCTTCTGAACGTACAATAAACGGTTTAGCTATATTGTGCTGATTTCTTTTACTGACGTCAAAATAGGCTTCTCCATTCAGTTCGACTATTCTTTCAGTCGTCCCTTTAAAACTGGAAGGAAAACGTAAAGACGAAGATGCATTGAGCCATACTTTAGTTCCGTCCTCTAATTCTATCTGATAATATCCACCTTGAGGAACAGTAATGGTCTGCCATTTGATAGTGGCCCCCGACTCACCTACATCGGCTATAGACTCGCCATTCTCATAGGCAATTCCTGATGTCTGCACCTTGATTCCGCCATGATGATCATCTAGGTTAATGAGAGTCCCGTCATCCAACGAAAGAGTAGCCACATTACCTTTTGAATAAATCTGTCGCTCTGATGTTTCACTCTGTTCCATGTGCTCCTGCTGACTCGAGAGACTAAACCAATACAAAGAGAAGCTAGCGACAAGCAATATCGAAGCAGCAATAGCTCCCCAGTAGAAGCGTACACGCTTACTCGGTTCTACAAGAACTTCTTCTGGTTGTTCGATGATACCAAAGAGAATTTGACCTCTTAGCGCTGGTTTCAAAGCGACTTCATCTCGTTCCTCTTCGAATGATCTGCCCAACAATCCACGGACTACCTCTGCAGTAGACTCTTCATTCATCAGCTGAAAAAACTCTCGTTTTTCAGCTTTGGAACAAGTTTGATTGATATAGCATATCCACAGATATTCTATCCTATCTCTATCCATAATTTGCTTTATGAAAATGGTAAAGTAGTAGAGTGACGTACTTCATACTACCGCTTCGATACTGAAGACTTTAAAAAAACCAGGTCGGGTAGGTTTTTATTTAACTTTTTTTTATTTAATCAATAGAACGACTAAATACGCAGGGAAACCGCTACTTATCAACGCCATACGCAACTGCCTCAAACCTTCCTTCATATGAAAATGAACTGTATGAGTTGAAATATCCAATTGTTCTGCCACTTGTTGGTAACTCATTCCCTCTATACGACACAATTGATAAACTTCTTGCTGTTTTGGGCTAAGGTGCGCTAAGGCCTGTTCAAGTACACGCTGCCCTTCTTTCGCATGGATGCCCTCCTCCATACTATGGTCGACAAAATATTTATCATCTTCCCATTCTTCCAGCTCTAGAAAATGTGTCGCTTGAGACTTGAGCATATCAAAGGCTACATTCCGCGCTGTACGTATAAGGTACCCCTCCAACTGTTCGACCTGCAGCAACCTGCCGCGAAATTTCCAGATCCGCAGGAATACTTCCTGCACCACCTCTTGCGCAAGGTTCTCCGACCGAGTCAGTTTAAGTGCGAACGCATTTACCTTAGGGCTGAAAAAATCAAATAGGGATGTAAAAGCCTTCTCATCTCCGGCAGCCAAAAGCTGAGTAAACTCCTGATTGAATATCGACTTTAACATTATATATGATTCCTAATTGGAGGACAAATATAAAAAACTGAACAAGTATTGTACACTTTTTCGTCTGAGTAAATTGGTTTGGGCCACAAATTTACAATCCGATAACAGAATCCATCTGCCTTAGGAGCTACTCACAAGACAGTGATAATATTCCCTTGACGCTGAGACCGCCAAGGGAGTATTAATTACTTAACAAAAGGGGAATGCAGCATAAGATTGACCATTTTGTCAATTCTTTCCCTAGATGCAACTGTCAGCTTCCGCTCGTCCGTAAGCAGATCTTTTCGTTGCATCGGTAAGCTATAAGGTAATGTCCACCCACGCAATGATTTTGCGACATCATCCATCCCATTAATACCCTGCATCGCCTGCACCCCATCGGCCCAGCAAACGAGACCTATCAATTTCCCTGTTAAATAGGGAGATTGTAATTTTGCACTGCACTCTAACCAATCAAGACAGTTTTTCATTACTCCGGTCATCCCCCCATGATAAAGTGGGGTTAACCACACATGTAGATCGGTTTCTCTAAACATGATATTCATGCGATCTACCGAGTTGGGAACTTTATTCAGGGTCGTATCAAACAATGGAACCCCAGAGTCTGTAACTCTAAAAACATCGACAGAAGCATTTTCCGCCAAGAACCTCTCTTCAAAATACTTTGTTATTATTTCGGAAGTAGCTCCTTCTCTTCGGTCCAACGAACCATTAAATAATAATACTTTCATACATCTATCGTTTAAAAATAACTTTAGGCATACCCGCCTCACCATACATCAGCGTCGCGACCACAGGACGCAACTTATCTACAGCCACCATAAAGAGATCGGGATCAATATTAGGATTAGCTTTTACAACGACTTTGGCGCCTTCCAAATGTTCAAAATCAGCCCCCACAAGCTCCTCTCTCCACAAGAGATTCTTCAGCTCCTCCGTTGTTCTATAATCTACACGCCTCGCAATACCATGTAATCTGTCGGCGAGCATAAAATAAACCCAGGTAGGGATGATGGTATCTTCGCTACAGCCGATGGCCACTGCTTTGCCAGTCAATGCTGCCCAATCGTAACGAGACAATTCTTCTTTAAACTCCTTTTCCTTTATGATAAGCCCCATAAACAGAAAATCTTTAATATCCAGAAAAAAAACATCTTCCTGTGGCTCATAATCCATCAAGTCGATTGTTATAATACCGGATGCATGCACCTTATTAAAAAAAACTTCTTCTTCCATACTCCATTTTCTAAAATATACTAATAACCAGAGCCCAATCGACCGAATGGGTCGGCCTTATAATCCCAATATTACCTGCACAATGTAACAGTCGTAATGAATAAAATTAAAGAAACTTCGATATTCCATAGTGCAAAAATGAGAAATGCCTATTAATAAAACAAGTTAAAACTTGTTTTATTAATAGGCATTAAAAAAATAGAATTATCTTTACGCCGAAACATAAACGTAACAAACAGAACAAATGAAAAAAGAAAGTGTAGACCGTATCTTAATGATTATCAAAATGCGTGGAGAGGCTACACTTGCATTAATAGCGTCCGAGCTAAGCATTACCAAAGAAGGTGCCCGTCAACATCTCAATGGTCTGATCCAATCGGAACTAGTGATATCCGAGCAACGAAGTGAGGGTGTAGGACGTCCAACAATATATTACAGCCTCACGGACAAAGGTTTTTCACGCTTTCCGGACACCCACGCCCAGGTCACTGTAGATTTATTACAGGCGATAAAAAGTCTGTTGGGCGACGACGCCTTAAATCTTTTGATTTCAGACCGCGAACAGCAGACCTATAGCCGATATGCCGAAGCACTAACAGGATTAGATACGATAGAAAGCCGACTGGATAAACTCAGTCTGCTGCGTAGTCAGGAGGGGTATATGGCAGAATGGAAAAAAGAAGAAGATCTATATTACTTTATAGAGAGCCATTGCCCAATCTGCGCTGCGGCAACAGCCTGCCAGGGATTCTGTAGGGCTGAACTGCAGAATTTCATCAAACTATTTGGCCCTGCGTACGAAATCAAACGATTAGAGCATATCCTGGCCAAGGATAGACGCTGTGTGTACGAAATAAAAGAATTGTCCAAAGCTAGACAATAGCTATACCGAGCCATAGGTCGGCAAATATGTTGAAACATTTTATGTCCTAACTATTTACAGTTCAAAATATTCTTTATATCTTTGCGGACTTTAATAGTATTTTTAAACAAAATTTAAAAACAAAAACAGGTAAATGCCTACTATTCAACAATTAGTTAGAAAAGGTAGAGTAGCTCTGGTTGACAAGAGTAAGTCACCAGCGTTGGACTCATGTCCACAGCGAAGAGGTGTATGTACACGTGTATATACTACTACCCCTAAAAAACCAAACTCAGCAATGCGTAAAGTAGCTCGTGTACGTTTAACAAACGGTAAAGAGGTCAACGCTTACATCCCTGGAGAAGGTCACAACTTACAAGAGCACTCGATCGTTTTGATCCGTGGTGGTCGTGTTAAAGATTTACCAGGTGTGCGTTACCACATCATCCGTGGTGCATTAGATACTTCAGGTGTAGCAGGTCGTAACCAACGTCGTTCTAAGTATGGAACTAAGCGTCCTAAACCAGGACAAGCAGCTGCAGCTCCAGCAAAAGGCAAAAAGAAATAATTAAACGGAGGAAAGAAAAATGAGAAAATCAAAACCAAAAAAGAGAATCATTTTACCTGATCCAAAGTTTAACGACGTTCAGGTAACACGTTTTGTAAACAATATGATGTTTGACGGTAAGAAATCTATCGCTTACTCTATTTTTTACGATGCAGTAGAATTAGTAGAACAAAAAACACAAGAGAACGGACTAGAAGCTTGGAAAAAAGCTTTGAACAACGTAATGCCTGCAGTAGAGGTTAAATCTCGCCGTGTTGGTGGTGCCAACTTCCAAGTTCCTATGGAAGTACGTCCAGAGCGTAAAATCGCTTTAGGGATGAAATGGTTAATTTCTTACGCTCGCAAGCGTGGTGAAAAAACTATGTTCGAAAAATTAGCAGGAGAGATCATTTCAGCTTCTAAAGGTGAAGGTGCTGCTGTGAAGAAGAAAGAAGATACGCACAAAATGGCGGAAGCTAACAAAGCGTTCTCACACTTCAGATTCTAATTTTGAAAACGACAAAACAAATATGATTACACCGATCGTTGATAAAGATTTCCATCATTATCACGGTCGGTGTACTTATTTAAACTGTTAAAATTAAACAGCCTCCCAAAGGCAAACTGCAAAAATAAAATGGCAAAAGATTTAAAATTAGTTAGAAATATCGGTATCGCTGCTCACATCGATGCTGGTAAAACAACAACTACAGAACGTATACTCTTCTACTCTGGTGTAAACCACAAATTGGGAGAGACTCACGAAGGTTCTGCGACTACAGACTGGATGGCACAAGAGCAAGAGCGTGGTATCACGATCACATCTGCAGCTGTAACTGTATTCTGGAACTACCGTAACAAAAAATACCAAGTAAACGTAATCGATACTCCTGGACACGTGGATTTCACGGTTGAGGTAAACCGTTCGTTACGTGTATTAGATGGTCTAGTTTTCTTGTTCTCAGCAGTTGATGGTGTTGAACCTCAATCAGAGACTAACTGGAGATTGGCTGATGGATACAAAGTACCTCGTATTGGTTTCGTTAACAAAATGGACCGTTCAGGTGCTGACTTCTTGAAAGTAGTTGGCCAAGTAAAATCTATGTTAGGATCTAACGCTGTCGCTTTACAATTACCAATCGGTGCGGAAGATGGTTTCGAAGGTGTAGTTGACTTGATCAACAACCGTGGTATGGTATGGAATGAGGCAGACAAAGGAATGACTTTTACGGAAGTTCCTATTCCTGCGGACATGTTGGACGAGGTATCTGAATACCGTGAAAAATTATTAGAAGCTGTTGCTTCTTATGATGAAACTTTGATGGAGAAATTCTTCGAAGATCCAAACTCATTGACTGAGCGCGAAATCTTAGATGCTTTACGTAAAGCAGTATTAGACAATGCAATCGTTCCTATGGTATGTGGTTCATCTTTCAAAAACAAAGGTGTACAGACAATGCTTGACTTAGTAATGGAGTTATTACCTTCACCTCTTGATATCGAAGCGGTAAAAGGAACAAACCCGAATACAGGTGAAGAAATCGAGCGTAAACCATCTGAATCAGAGCCTTTCGCAGCATTAGGTTTCAAAATCGCAACTGACCCATTCGTAGGTCGTCTGTGTTTCGTACGTGCTTACTCAGGTGTACTTGAGGCTGGTTCTTATGTATTGAATACACGCTCAGGAAACAAAGAGCGTATCTCTCGTATCTTCCAAATGCACGCTAACAAGCAAAACCCTATCGAAAGAATCAGTGCGGGTGATATTGGTGCAGTTGTAGGTTTCAAAGATATCAAAACAGGTGATACACTATGTGATGAAAAGAATCCTATCGTTCTTGAGTCAATGCAATTCCCAGAGCCAGTTATCGGTTTAGCGATTGAGCCTAAAACTCAAGCTGACGTAGATAAATTAGGTATCGGCTTAAGCAAATTGGCTGAAGAGGATCCAACATTCGTCGTTAAAACTGACGAAGACACAGGTCAGACTGTAATCTCAGGTATGGGTGAGCTTCACTTGGATATCTTGATCGACCGTTTACGTCGCGAGTTCAAAGTTGAAGTAAACCAAGGAGCTCCTCAGGTAGCATACAAAGAGTCTATCAACGGAACTACAGAACACCGTGAAGTATACAAAAAACAATCAGGTGGTCGTGGTAAATTCGCAGACATCAAAGTTGTTATCTCTCCTATCGACGAGGATTATGATACGTCAAAATCAGCGCTTCAATTCGTAAACGAAATCGTAGGTGGTGCTGTACCTAAAGAATACATCCCTGCGGTTCAAAAAGGTTTCGAATCTTCATTGAACAATGGTGTATTAGCTGGATACCCACTATCAGGTATGAAAGTTCGTTTGATCGATGGTTCATTCCACGCAGTGGATTCAGATTCATTGTCATTTGAGCTAGCTGCTAAGATGGCATACCGTCAAGCTCTTCCTAAATGTTCTCCAGTATTGATGGAGCCTATCATGAAAGTAGAAGTATTGACTCCAGAAGAAAACATGGGTGATGTAATGGGTGACTTGAACCGTCGTCGTGGTCAGATGCAAGGTCTAGATACACGTAATGGAGCTCAAGTAATCAAAGCTATCGTACCTCTTTCTGAGATGTTTGGTTACGTAACACAATTACGTACTATCACTTCAGGTCGTGCGACTTCGACTATGGAATTCGATCACTATGCTGAGGCACCACGTAACGTACAAGAAGACGTGATTGCTAAATCAAAAGGAAGAATCAAATCTATTGAAGACTAATAATTTAGAATAAGGATAAAGGAACAAATATGGAGGACATGTCTTTTATCTTTGTTCTTTCCATCCTTAATCCAAAGAAAGATAAACCGACCGCTGGTTGCGAATAGCTCTAATCAGCGGTCATTTTAAACAAATAAAAAATGAGCCAAAGAATCAGAATCAAATTGAAATCTTACGATTACAATTTAGTTGACAAATCAGCTGAGAAAATCGTAAAGACAGTAAAACCTACAGGTGCAGTTGTTAGTGGTCCTATTCCATTGCCTACTGAGAAAAAAATCTATACGGTATTACGTTCTCCACACGTTAACAAAAAAGCACGTGAGCAATTCCAATTGTGTTCTTACAAGAGATTGTTAGACATCTACTCATCTAACTCAAAAACAGTTGATGCGTTGATGAAATTAGAATTACCTTCAGGTGTTGAAGTTGAAATCAAAGTGTGATAGATTTCAGTTACTGAAAAGAAAAGCCTTCTCTAACAAGAAGGCTTTTTTTATGGACGCAAACGAAGCCATCGTGTTAAATAAAAGTAAACTCTATACGGAATGGGTGCAAGGGTACAAACTATTGCCTAATTTTGTATATGGAGAATTTAAAAGGAAAGAAGGCCCTCATAACCGGTGGCGGTAGAGGCTTAGGTAAGGCTACTGCCTTGGCATTCGCCAAAGAAGGCATCAACGTAGCGATTACAGGGAGGAATGAACAACTGCTGAAAGATACAATCGCAGAGCTGGATACACTAGGCGTACAGGCGACTTATGCGGTCTTTGACGTGGCTGATTTTGATAGCGTAACAGCAGCTATAGAAAAGTTAAACGCTGACTTTGGAACATTCGATATTTTGGTCAATAATGCTGGTGTAGCTGCTTTTGGATCGGTATTGGATATGGATCCTAAGACCTGGAAAGATATTGTCGAAACAAACCTCTTGGGCACCTACTATGTCACCAAAGCGGTGCTTCCGCAGCTTATAGAAAAGAATGAAGGAGATATCATCAACGTGTCCTCTACAGCTGGATTGAATGGTGCAGCCACAACTTCGGCGTATAGCGCGTCCAAATTTGGTGTTATCGGTTTCTCTGATTCATTGATGCGCGAGGTACGCAAACACAACATCCGTGTATGCACATTAATGCCCAGCACAATTGCATCGGATATGTCCAAAGAACTACAGCTGACAGACGGCAATCCAGATACGGTACTACAGCCGGAAGACTTTGCCGAACTGATCGTAGCTAATCTGAAATTACCACGCAGGGCGATGCTTAAATCAGCTTCTCTCTGGTCTACAAATCCATAGATAACAAAAAAGCCTCACAAATGTGAGGCTTTCTATTTTTTGAACTTCTATTCAAATTAGAATTTGAAAGTCAAACCGAATTTAGCAGTGTTGAAGAAGTTGTTGAAAACATTTACGTTTGTATTGAATTCAGTCTCAGCTTTAGCACCATCTACGTCAGCTTTACGTGAACCGAAAGAAACTACATCAGCAAAAGCAAAGTTAACAGCAATTTTCTCTGTTAAGAAGAAGTTAGCACCGATACCTGCATTAGCACCAAATCCATTGAATTTAGCTGCATCAGTCTTAACATCACCAACTTTTTTCTCACCAACTTTCTCATTCATGTAACCAACACCTACTTCAGTGTAAGTTTTGAAACGTGAACCAACTTCTAAGAAGTAGTAACGACCGAAAGCACCAACACCAAAGTTTTTGTCTGTAGCAACAGTTTTGATATCAGCTGCATAAGTAGTTTTTTTATCTTGACCGAAACCGAAGTCAACTCCTACTGCGATTTTATCCGTTACGAAGTAACCAGCTTTAGGATTGAAGTTAAACTCTGAAGTTTTAGCTTTTGTTCCTTTATCGTTAGTATTAGAAGATTGGAAGTTACCTTCTACGATGAAGTTACCTTTTTCAAAACCAAATTCTTGCGCTTGAGAAGCAGCAGTCAAACCTGCAACAGCAGTTAATGTAAGTAAAAATTTTTTCATATCTTTTTAATTTATATTTAACACTGGCAAATGTAGAACTTTTTAAAATCAAAAAAAGAACAAAAAGTCTTCTAATTGTCACAACAACTAAAACTAAAAAATAAAAAACTAAAAATCAACAAGTTACAAGTGTAACAATTGTGTTTTTTATCAAAATGCGATAAAAAGATCGAATTTTATGCAATTATACTAATGAAAAAAGAACTTTAATACTGACTATTAATCAAAAAAAGGTCAATTATTTAAAAGGTTTCAAACGAAACTATAGAAAAAGGTCTAAAAAGTTTACTTGCACATATATTCTTAGAGCTGTTTTCCCCAATACCGACCGCTCCCTCTTACGCCTTCAGCTCTGAGACGTCCTTCGACTGTTGCTTATAGATTCGAAAACAACAAAGAGCCAAACCGATAACCGTTAATCCAGCCGATAGCAGAAAAGGCATTCCTGGGAAATAAAACCCCGTGCCCTCTCTGGTGAAATAAGAAAAACTAGAAGTCATCATCGGCGGAGCGACAAAAGTGGTAAACCCGAGCAAACAACCTAAAACTCCTTGGAGTGCTCCTTGTTCGTTGTCAGGTACGCTTAGAGAAATCATACTTTGCATAGCAGTTCCTTGAATACCTCCAATAATAAATACAATTATTCCACCGAATAGTAACCACTGCATGTCTGTGAAAGCAAAAATAAAAAAGCCCAGCATAATACAACATAAGCCACCGATCAGCATCTTCCGCTCCCCCACTCTATCCGTTAGAAAAGAGACACCCCACAGCTGCACAATAATAGAAAGGGCACCAATAAATGCCAATGAATACCCCACCATCGCATTGCTCCAGTGAAACTTCTCTATGGTAAAGAACGACCATACGCTCTCCATACTATGTGTTGCCATAGAAACAAACAGCATTGCAATAACCAATGACCAAACGGCAGGGAGTTTTCGCAAGTGTACAAGGGCACCCAAGGGATTGGCTTTTCTCCAATCAAATTTCCGTCGATTATGATTCTCTAGCGACTCTGCAAAGAAAAAATACCCGAATATAAAATTGATAAAGCTCAGTAACGCCGCAAAGAGAAAAGGTGCGTGTGTCCCCCACCCTGCCAACACCCCTCCAACAGCTGGCCCCAATATAAAGCCTGCCCCGAAAGCGGCATTAATCAAGCCGAAATACTTTGTTCGATCTTGTCCTGTGCTGATATCAGCTATACAGGCTGATGCGACCGAGAAACTCGCTCCGGTCATACCAGCAATCATACGCCCACAGAATAACCAAAGTATACTCGGTGCGAAAGCCAAGAAAACACAATCAATTCCAAAACCTAATAAAGAGCTTAAAAGCACCGGACGGCGACCATAAGCATCGCTAAGATTCCCCAGTACAGGGGCGAATACGAACTGCATAAAAGCATAACCAAAGGAAAGCCAGCCTCCATACTGTGCAGCAGTACTAATATCAGCGTGCAATAAATCGGTCAGTAATTGTGGTAATACAGGGAAAATAATTCCAAAACCAGCGGTATCTATCGTGACCACTATAACGATAAAAATTAGAGTATATCTCTGTTTAGATTTCATATTGATGTGACAATAACAAATAAGCCACTATGCCTGATGGATAATGTCTGTTGACAATATATTTAATACATGAAATGAACTTCGATCAGGAGTGATCAAAGTGTATGTCTATAGAAAAGAATAAATTTATTACTGCCGCATAATGATACAAAGGTATCGAAAAGAAAGTATAGCATCAAAAATCTCTTGACCAATACAAACAATAAGCATAGATTTCATCTTTTGGGTCGTCTTCCTTATCATTGGAAGACTTATTTATACAACAGAGCTTATGTATTATCTTAAGGTTTCATTTTAAGCAACGATTTGTACGAGTAGTCTTTAATAATGCTTCTACCCTCCTTCGAGAATGCTTCGGGACAGGTTCGGGATAGCATCGGTTGTTGTTTGCCTATCGTTTGCCTTAGAGGCGAAGCGAAGGCAAAGAGATACCGAAGGATAGGCGAAGCAATACCGAAGGAACCCCGAGTATGGTACGGAGTTGTAACGAAGGACAGTCGAAGCTATAGCGGATTTGAGGGGACTTGAACGGACTTAAGGAGACTTGAGGGGACTTCCCCTAGATCTTCGGATCCATTCTCATGGTTTTTCCGAAAATATAATCCCCCCGATGACCGATTCTCCTTTAGTTTAAAAGGGACCGTCTCAAGGATCAATAGACAGTCCCATTCAATACATATTTTATTATAAGGCTTGATTTACCTCATCTATCATTTTATCGATGGAGATTACGCCTCCTCCGGCTAAATACCATGTTTCGGAATCTAAATAAACAATTTTCCCATTTTTAAATGCATTTGTGCGTTGGATCAACTTATTTTCGATTTCTTCCTTATTCAGTGGAGTATCACCAATAGCAGCACTTCTATCTACAACAAATAAGATATCCGGATTAGTCTCTGCAATAAATTCGTTAGAGGTCTTCGTGCCATGAAGATGGGTATCTAAACCTTTTGCAGCTTCCTGCACACCGAGAATATCGTGGATAAGCCCAAAGCGTGAACCACTGCCATAAGCACTAAAACGTCCTTTATTATGTAATACAACTAACGCCTTTGCATCAGATTTTCCAGCTTTTTCTTTGACTGATGCGGCCTTGTCCTTGATAGCGGCTAGGGAAGCTTCAAACTCTTTTTCCTTACCAAAGATCTTACCCAGGTTAGCGGTATTTTTCTCTAATGCACCAAACTGATCCTTTGTATCCCAAACGGGAATAATAGTTGGGGCAATTTTAGAAATCTGTTCATAGGAATCTTTCAGCCTGCCTCCAATAATGATTAAATCAGGATTCAGCTCATTCAATTTTTCAATATTGGCCTCAACCAGATTACCTAGGTCAGCAATGCTATCATCGTCCTTATATTTCGAAAGATACTTTGGCACTCCTGTTTTGGGGATACCTACCGGCTTTACTCCTATAAAGTCTAGGTTTTCCAATTGACTAAAATCCAATACAACTACTCTCTTGGGATTGACTGGCACATCTACCGTTCCCAATTCATGAGTTACGGTGACTCTACCGCTAGACCCTTCACCTTCGGCCTTACTTTGATTAGCATTGTTACACCCCGTAAAAGCGACTGTTATCGCGAGTGCGAATAAAAAAATAGATTTTTTCATATATATATTATTTAAACAGAATTAGCATTATATTTTTTTGACTTTTAACAATAGATACAAAAAGTATATCCCTCCCACCAGATTGATAATTGTACTGATTGGTGTAGAAAAATTAAGTATCCGTTCCATAATGAACTGCCCTCCGACAAGAGCAACAATAGCTACCAGACAACAGGCTGGAATAACCAATCCGTGGCGCTGTGACTTTATCAATTGGTAAGTGACATTGGTCACCAACAAGCCTAAAAAGGCGATAGGACCGATTAATGCTGTAGAAACCGACACAAGAATAGCAATGATAATAAAGAAGGTCTTCACCACCTTAGGATAATCCACTCCAAGACTAATTGCCTGATCACGTCCCAAAGCAAGCACATCGAGATACCGATTCATTCGAAAAGCGAAGAGCAAAACGATTACCAAAATAACTGTAGCATACCATAGCAAGCTTTCATTTATCTTATTGAAAGAAGCAAACATCTTCCCTTGGATGATGAAAAAATCATTGGGATCAATCAATAACTGCATAAAGGAGCTCAACGTATTGAACAATATCCCAAGCACCAGTCCCACCAATAGCAACAAATACATATTGTTGCGCCCTCTTCTATAAATCAGAAAATAAAGCAGAAAGGAAAACCCGATCATGAATAGAACCGACAGCAAGAAATTGTCAAAACTATTAAGAACACGAAAAGTCGTATCACCGTATACAAACACAATGATGGTCTGCAATAGCATATAGACCGATTCAAATCCCATAATAGAAGGTGTCAGAATACGATTGGCAGTAATGGTCTGAAAAGCAACAGAGGAATAAGCAACACAACAAGCTAGGACAAGCATGGCGACCAACTTGATGGATCTTAATTCTAGTGCAAACCGCCAACTAGTCCCAAGATTATAGCCTAAGAATAAACCTATAATAATGAGGGCCAATAATAGTAATAGCAAAATCCGCTTCTTGTTCTCCTTCATTTCTTACGCAATAAAAGAAGGAGAAATAGTATACCTCCAATAAAACCAACAACCATACCTATCGGAACCTCGAAAGGGAAAATAATTACCCTTCCGATAATGTCACAGATCAGCAGAAAAATAGCTCCCCATAGCGCAACATAAGGAAGTGTCTTCTTAATATTATCGCCATGTACCATACTGACTATATTCGGAACGACCAATCCCAGAAAAGTAATAGAACCAGCAGTGATAATGACTGTACTAACGGTTAATGAGACACATAATACCCCAATATTCATAACAGATTTGTAATTCAGGCCAAGGTTTTTGGAGAAATCCCGCCCCATCCCTACCACAGCAAACTTATTGGCATATAGATAAGTGACTATTATCGCAGGTAGACTGACGTAAATAAGCTCGTACTGTCCCTGCAAAATACCTGAAAAATCGCCCATCATCCAGGCGTTCATATCCTGAACCAAATTATGATTGACAGCGAAAAAAGTAGCAATAGAGTTGAGAATACCTCCAAACATAAGTCCTACCAACGGAATAAAAATAACATTCCGAAATCGTATCCGTTCCGTAATAAACAAGAAGAGTAAGCTACCAAAAAAGGTAAAACAGAATGCAAAGATCCCCTTAACAAGCATACCCGATGTAGGAATAAGAAACATGCCTGCCAACAAACCAATCTTTGCAGCTTCTAATGTACCTGCTGTAGTGGGTGACACAAATTTGTTCTGTGTCATCTGTTGCATAATAAGACCACAGACACTCAATCCAATGCCAGCTAATATCAGCGATATCGTCCTTGGTATGCGACTCAAAGACACGATAGAAATCTTGTCTATATCCCAACGAAGAATATCTGATATAGAAATATCGGCCACTCCTACGAATAGGGAGAGTATAGAAAAAAATAATAAAACAATTATAAACAGTGTTGTCTTCAACTCCTTAGTCCAGTATTTGAAACAATTAACAGAATCATTACAATGCTATGCCTTAATGCTATTCTTATTAAGACTCATTATAAATATATTTGCAAAGCTAGATTTATCTTAATGCAAGGAGTTAATGAAACAGGATGATTATTTAATATAAACGGATTAAAAAAATGAAGGTATCAGCTAGACTAACGGAATCGAACAAATACTATATTCGCAAAGAAGTGAAGGATAGCTACAGTAAATCGGCTTTATTAGAAGAAAGTGAAATTGATATTGTAGAGCAAGAAATTGGTCATATCGCCTATAAGCAAATCGCTTCCAGTGGCATGATACTAATTGATGCAAAAATGTATTTTCAACTGCCGACAATAGATATCTTCAAGATAGAGGGAGAAAGTATCATGATGGAATTTCTGTATGACTCAAACAGTCACAACATCACTTTTTCGAAAAACTATCGTGGCCGATTCGAAATGGAGGCTGAAAAGCAGATTCATTTTTTCATTATCATCCTCTCTAAGGAATACTACTTCACCCTGATTCCAAAGAGCTACAGCTTACATCGAAACTTTGTAGATAATATCTTTGCACAAGACACCGTATCTATCTCGGAAACCATGCTGCAGTTTAATCCTGCTATACATAGTGTCATTCACGAGATCAAGTCCTGTAATCGCAAAGGAGAACTGAAACGTCTTTATATTGAAAACAAAATACAGGAACTCTTATTACTGCAATTGGAGGTAAACCAACAACAGTACCTACTGCTCCATCAATCCGGGCTGAATGACAAAGACCACAAAAAACTACTTGAAGCAAAGCATATCCTGGATACCAATTTTAAAGATGCGCCACGTATCCCTGAGCTCGCACGTATGAGCTATCTCAATGAGTTCAAATTGAAAAGCGGGTTCAAGACTTGTTTTGGCATGACTATCAAAAATTATGTAATCAGCTTAAGAATGAAACAAGCAATCAATCTCTTAAGTGAAGATCAACACAGTATCACCGAAATCGCATATCTATGCGGCTATAATGGCATAGTGCAGTTCTCCTCTGCCTTTAAAACGTATTATGGATACTCTCCAAGCTTTTTACGTAAGGTGCAGTAATAATTTCTACTTTTTTAATGCTACTTTCCCGTCGGCATTCTCAGGACAAAAGCTCCTCGGAACCCGCTTACTTTTTATAGGTTAATATCGGGACTTTTCTTAAGAAAGATAGTCCCTGTACCGTTGAAACATAAAGTATTGAGTTTAAAAAGTGTTTAGATTTATTTAGAAAAAAAACAACTAGCGACGGCCTCATTTTTCTAATTGCTAGATCAACATCTTCAATTAAAGCACTGGTAGAACTTCTAAGAACATATTTGACTTTAACCGCAACTCCTATTCTTTTGAACAACCGCGCTTCTAAAAGCTTAGCTTTAAGTAGAGTTTCTTTAGAAGCGATGACATGCAATAAACTAATTTCAATATTAAGATTTCTTACAAACCCTAAGATCTTCTTGATTTCTTTTTGATAATTAACCATATCTGAAGCGTAACAAATACTATCTATAGTTTTTGTCTTATAAAAACTAGGGACACTAATTACCGGAACTGGAGACTTCGCAACTAATTTGTTCGCTGACGTACTAATAGCCTCACCGCCCCTGCCTATCCCCTGAATACCAAGACATATACAGCTGCATTTATGCTTGGCGACGCATCTCAAAATAGTGGTCACTATATTGGGATTCATCTGAAGGTCTATCTCAAAATTGACGATAGGCGTTTCTATATTGGTAAAAATTCGATCTAAAAACTTGTTTAACTTAGCTAATATAAATTCTCTTCTGACTTGACGATAATTTTCAAACCTATGAGGTCGCCAGCTTTTGGGTTTCAAAAGATGATAAACATGCACAATAATCAAGGTAGCACCTTTTAACTGTGACAATTTATAAGCAAACTGAATCGCAGAAATAGAGCTAGCTGAAAGATCTGTAGCTACCAGAATTTTTTCCATACACTTTCGTCATTTTTCGCCAAAATTACTTATAGAATAATGCGGCTACAATGACGGATATCAGTCAAAATACTGATCGTTAGCGTAAAATATGCTTTACATATAATTTGTTGTTATACACTTTTCAAGATTAATCAAGAGTGCCTTACACAGGCATTTTTCGGGAAGGTTACTTATAATTGTTGTGAAGAAGGGATGTAAACCGTTTATTTAACTTTTCATCTTAATTAAACCGTAAAGATCTATAATCTGGATTTGACTTCCATTTCTTTCTATCAAACCTCTTTCTTTAAAATCGGTAAGTATTCTACTAACGGTTTCTATGGCAATACCGGCAAGTCCTGCAAGCTCGTCCCTACAAATATCTAGTTGGTCTATCGGGACCGCATCCTTATTTAACCGGACCAACACTTGTGCAAGTCTTTTTCTCACAGACTCATAAGCTAGCTCGATGAGTTGGTCTTCTTTTTCGTGTAAATTGGCAGATAATATTTTAATAAAGTGTTGATTAAGTTCAACATGTTCGTTTAACAAATCAATGATTGCACTTTTAGATATAAAATAAAGCGATGAATTCTGAGTAGCTTCGGCACTTTCAAGCCAAGGATCATCTAGTAACAAAGTGTCCAAACCAATAAAACTTTTTGGTTTATACAAACCTGTAATCATTTGCCGGCCATCATCTGTTAGTTTTAAGGTTTTAATACAACCTTCGATCAATAGATAAAGCCATTGCGAATGATCGCTTTCGTAATACAACATTTGCTTCTTTTTGATATGTCTTATTTTACATTGAGAGATAAGATCAATCAGTTTTTCTAGCCCTTTACCATTATGGGGATGAATATTGTCTACCTCGCTAATTGGCAATGATGTCTGATTCTTATTCTTGTTAATTCGAGCTTCTACAGACCGAACAAGTTGACCGCCCTGAAATGGTTTGGTAACAAAATCATCAGCGCCGCACGCTATACCTTTTTTTACAATATCTGGAGTCGATAATGCATTTAAAAAGACAAATGGGATTTTAGTGGTTGATGGATTTCTTGACAATACAGATAATACTCCAAAACCATCTATGTCTGACAACACAGTATTGCATAATATTAAACTAGGAAGTTTACTTATTGCTAGATTAATTCCTAGTTTGCTATTTAATGCAGCTGTTACTTCATACCCTGAATTTCTTAATATATCCGAATATTTACCCAGTAAATCCGGATCATTTTCGATAATTAAAATATTTTTCATTTTGTCAAGACCTATAGCTGATCATTCATAAATCTACTTCTAATTCTACCTTGCGGCAATTTTTTCTTAAAAAATGTAGCGTTTCAGCGACAAAACCAAAATTAAAATAAGTGACCATCGTCACTATAAACCTTGACAAGCATCATTTAATATACAATTCATTTTAAGGAAATTTAAATGAAAATTAATTATAAACTAAAAGTTAAGGGGATTATGAGCGCTATCAAACCGGGGATTGATTTTTTTAAAATTGGTTTAAACAACAAAAGTAGCAGAGCTACCTTAAAATACTCTTCGCAAAAACATGCAGGTAGTATTGTAGAATCTATTATTAGAAAGCAAGGCCATAATATAAGTAAGCTGGCTAGATATATGAAGATTAGCAGGTGTACATTATACAATTGGTTTGAACATGACACCTTACCTTTTGATATATTAGTAAGAATCGGCTCTTATATTAATTATGATTTTTCTTCTGACTTTCCCGAAGTTTTTTGTCCAAATACAGACGCCCAATTAGCCCCCTCTCCTTTAGAAAACCAATTCACAGAAAATGAAAAGATTGACTATTGGATAAGAAAATATATCCTTCTATTAGAAAAATACAACGAGTGTCTAGTAAACCAAAATCATTCTCAACAATCCAAATGATTTCCTTAGTTCAGTACATTCGTTCAAAATAAATCCTCATATCCTTTCCGATATTTTTAGCTTGTATGTACAAAGATTAGTACTAAAACTTAATGATGTTCGTTTTTTTGGCTATTATCTCTGATTTGTATCCGTCTATATACACCTCACTAAAGAGACTAAACAGTACTTGATGGCCTCCTCCTCTATTTCTATCATTTAGATACATCTCCCTTTTGATTATCCATCGTTTAAAACTGTTGAAAAATCAAATGTTCAAACTGAAAAATGAAATTCTGCTGTTTTACAACTTTTCTCAAATTGATATACAACAAAAAACATCTTCATCACAAATAGAATACAACTAATAATTGCACACCTAACAATTCACTTCTTCTACAATTCTTGTTAAATCTGTTCAATAAAAATGTAAACTTTTGTAAAATATGTATACCATTTAAACACTTTAAATACAAAGTAATTTGCTGCATAAATTATTGATTGTTTTATACATAACTTAGTTGTAAAGAAGTTTTTCACATTTTAAGAAATAAAATCATGAGAACAAAACACCTGCTAATTATTATATATATACTCACTTTTTGCTCATGTGCACAAAAAAGAGATTTGGCTTATTTCAGCAATTTAGCTCAGCAAAGCGCGGAGGATAAAATACAATATGAACCTATAAAAATACAACAAAACGACCTCTTGAGGATAAATATAAATAGTCTTAACCCAGAATCGAACACGCTATTTACAGTTAATCGACAAAATACAGCAGGTACTTATGAAGGTCCGACAGGTTATAGAGTTGCTAAAGACGGCATGATTACGCTGCCCGTAATAGGTAATATTAAAGTGGAAGGTTTGACAATTACACAAACCCAGGATATGTTAATAGAAAAGCTAGCTAAATATGTTAAAGAACCAATGGTTGAAGTACAACTCTTAAATTTTAAAATTACTGTAATCGGAGAAGTAAATAAACCCTCGAGCTTTACCATACCTGGTGATCATATTAATTTATTAGAGGCGCTTGGTATGGCAGGCGATATGACGGTTTATGGTAAAAGAGAAAACGTATTAGTCATTAGAGAGCAAAATGGGAAAAGAATAATGAAAAGGTTGAATTTAAACCAACAAGCTGTTCTTAATGATCGCTTTTTTAATCTGATGCAAAACGATATAGTTTATGTGGAGCCGGATAAATCTAAAGCTATAGAGTATAGCCCTAGCACGAGAATTATGCCTATTGTTATCGCCTCTATATCGGCAGTAGCTGTCCTGATTTCAGCCATTTTAAGAAATTAATTACTTAAGGAATAAGATCATGTTTGCAGAAAAGAACTTAAACGGCCCTAAAGACTTTTCAGAAGCTCTGAAAAGGTTTATCAAAAACTGGCCCTATTTTTTAATTAGCATTACAGTAGCAATAGCATTCGTTTACGGCTTCTTGCTCATAACACCTCCTATTTATAAAATTAGCAGCACTTTGCTCGTACAAGACAATAAAGAGGGTACCTCTATGTCTAACGGCACTGCTTTTAGTGATTTGAACATGTTCCAAACCACCAAAACAGTTGAAAATGAATCTGAAATTTTCAGATCAAGAGATTTGATATCTAAAGTTTTAAAAGATTTGAATCTTGAGACATCATACTTTCAAAAAGTAGGTTTTAAAACAATAGAGTTATACGGCAATACATTACCTATTAAAGTAGAAGTACAGGAATTAAAAAAGGGGGCTTATTCCAGAGCGATAGAAATTACATCCATTAACGAAAACCAATTTCGCTTAACAGATAGTAATATTAATCTGATTGCAAACTATAATCAACCTATCAAAAATAAAAACTATACAATAGATGTAAAGAAAGGACCTGCTTTTAAAAATGAATATGGAAAAATAAATATTCAATTTCAAGATCTGTACAAACTGACAGAGGTATACAGTTTAGCCAAGTTGAATGTAGTTCCTGTAGTTAAAGATGCTAATACTATTGTAATTAGTTTGAACGATAATATTCCACAAAGGGGATTAGACATTTTGACAAATCTTATTGAAAACTATAATATTAATAATGTAAACAATAAAAATATTATCGCTCAAAACACAATTAAGTTTATAGATAACAGATTAAAATATTTAATAAACGACTTAGCTGGAGCGGAACAAGATGTAGAGAACTTCAAACAACAAAATCAAGTGACTGATCTCGGTATAGACGCACAATTAAATGCAACAAGGTCGGTTGAATACAATCAACTGTTAGCAGAATCAGTTATAAAGCTCGGACTGGTAAAATCTATCGAAGGTTATTTTCAAAGCAATCAAGCACAAGGCAGTTTAGCGCCAAGTGCCATGGGAATAGAAGATCCTATACTAAATGTGATGATTGGAAAGTTTAATGATTTGCAGGCAGAAAGGAATAGAATGCTTCGCACTGCTAATGCTGAAAACCCTCTGGTTTTAAATTTGAATGATCAATTATCAAGTTTAAAAAGCAATATTCTGGAAAACTTAAAGTCAATTAAAAGTGGATTTAATATCCAAAAAGACAATTTGCAAAAAAATTATTCACAATTCTATAGTAAAAGCAAATCTGTCCCTACCATAGAAAGAGGACTTTTGGAAAGAAGTAGAGAGCAAAGTGTGAAAACTGGCTTATACCATTACTTGTTGCAAAAACGTGAAGAAACAGCATTATCATTATCTACAACAGTACCTACATCACAAGTTATAGATAGACCCGCTTATAATACCACACCTATTGCTCCAAAAGCACAAATGCTTTATTTATGCGGTTTAGTCTTCGGATGCTTAATACCTGCAGGTCTTATTTATGTTAGGGGACTTTTCGACAATAAAGTTAGGGATGCCAGAACCATCGAGCTTACAGGTGCAAAATTGCTAGGCGAACTTTCCCACAATCTAGATAAAGGCGCCAATGTTTTTCAAACAGACCATCGCTCCACTATTTCCGAACTATTTAGGTACATACGCATGAATTTAAGCTTTATGACAAATCAACGTCATAAAGTCATATTGGTTACATCCAGTATGAAAGGGGAAGGAAAGACATTTTTTAGCACCAATTTGGCAACTACATTAGGAATGCTTAGTAAGAAAGTTGTTATTGTAGAACTTGATCTAAGGAGTCCCGTCTTATTAAAAAAGTTAAACTTATCATCAACGCTAGGAGTTACAGACTACCTTGATGATGAATTTATTTCTGTAGATGATATTATCCAACCCAGTCTATTGTCAGATAACGTCAGTATAATTGGATGTTCAGAAATTCCAAAAAATCCAGCAGAAATGATCATGAGCTCTAGAATTGATGAACTCCTAAGCGAATTAAGAAAACGCTTTGACTATATTATTGTAGACACATCCCCTGTTGGACAAGTAGCCGATGCTTTCAGTTTAGCGCCTTATGTAGATGTAAGTATTTATCTGGTAAGATATAATTACACAAACAACTATCAATTAGCTATCCTGAAAGACATTAACGACGAAAATAAGCTTAAAAATCTAATGGTAGTGTTTAACGACGCTAAGAGAGAAAAGAACCAAAAGTATGGTTATGGTGGCTACGGATATGCCATGCCCAATTAACATTTTCATAAAACCAATAAATAGATCTATTGCAATATTTAAAACAATAGCCATTATATAAATAAACTTACGTTGCACCTGACTTAAAATAAATGATCTGCAAATAATTATTTTAGCCGCCTCTTATTTACCCTTTATCTAATTACTTTACAAAAACACACGCTCATCACTGTAAGTGATATGGCGAAGCCTTGCTCCCCAGAGTAGCGAACCAGGAATTACATATTGTTCAGAAAATTCTATTGGGTCTAATAAAACAACACATTTTTTTACTTCCTCTTAAAGAATCTAACAATGGAAATGGGATTAAATTACAAAAGAAAACTTGAAAAAAACTGGCTGGTTATTTATGTACGTCCACGTTGGGAAAAAAAGGTTGATAAACTGTTGCAAGACCAAGGGATAGAGACTTTCTGTCCGTTAAGAACTACCGAAAACCAATGGGCGGATAGAAAAAAGAAAGTTAGTATACCACTTTTTACCGGTTATGTCTTTGTTAAAATAGATGATAGAGATCTTACAAAGGTTAGATATACGCTTGGCGTAATTAACTATATCTATTTTATGGGGAAGCCAGCTGTGATAAGGGAGTCAGAAATTGAACAGCTTAAGGAACTGGTGAAAACATATAATAACCTGGAAATAATCAACCTAAATGATCTTTCGCCTGGTGATAGAGTAAGAATTAGAAGTGGCTTATTCTATAATCACGAAGGTAAAATAATCAAAGTACAAGGAAAAACGGTCCTGATGTCGCTTGACCATATAGAATGTGCATTGGTAACCTGTATTGAGATTAATCATCTTGTAAAAGCTTCACCTTTAAACACAGCATTATGCACAAGATAAAACCCACAAGAATAGCCGTAATCGGGCTCGGGTATGTTGGACTTCCACTCGCAGTAGAGTTTGCCAAAAAGCATAAAGTTATTGGTTTTGATATTCTCCAACGGAGAGTGGATGAGCTTAATGAAGGTAAAGATGGTACTTTAGAGGTCAGTGAAGAAGAACTTAAAAAAGTGCTAACCTATGACCGTACAGATCCAAATGGATTGTATTGCACGAGTGAAAAAGACAAATTAAATTCTTGTCAAGTTTTTATCGTCACCGTTCCGACACCTGTTGATAAGAATAACAGACCAGATTTAACGCCATTAATAAAAGCAAGTGCACTAGTAGCAAGTGTATTAAAAAAAGGTGATATTGTCGTTTATGAATCGACTGTATATCCAGGTGTGACAGAAGATGAATGTGTACCTATTTTAGTAGAAAAATCAGGGTTAATTTATAACGAAGATTTTTTTGTAGGATATTCGCCCGAACGGATCAATCCTGGAGATAAAGAACATACTGTTGCCAATATACTAAAAATCACTTCGGGCTCTACACCAGAAACGGCGACTACAATTGATAATCTTTATAGATCTGTAATTGGGGCAGGCACACACAAAGCTTCATCCATAAGAGTCGCAGAAGCAGCAAAGATCATAGAAAATGCACAAAGAGACATCAATATTGCTTTTGTTAATGAATTAGCAATGATTTTTAATAGGCTGGGTATAGATACCACCGAGGTGCTTACTGCAGCAGGCACAAAATGGAATTTCTTGAACTTCAGACCTGGCTTAGTCGGTGGGCATTGTATAGGTGTTGATCCCTATTACCTTGCCCAAAAAGCACAAGAGGTGGGTTATCATCCCGAAATTATTTTGGCTGGGCGCCGCGTAAACGATGGAATGGGGTCTTATGTAGCAGATCAGCTTATTAAACAAATGATCTATAACGGCACGCATATCATAGATGCAGATGTGTTGGTGTTAGGATTTACTTTTAAGGAGAATTGCCCCGATGTGAGGAATACAAAGGTAATCGACATAGTTAGGAGGTTAGAAGAATATAAAGTAAAGGTCTGCATTCACGATCCTTGGGCCAACTCAGATCAAGTCAAACAAGAGTATGGTGTGATTTGTCAGAATGGAGAGTCGAAGAAGAGACAATATGATGCAATTTTAATAGCCGTCGCTCATCAGGAATTTAAACACCTCGACCTTACAAAGCTTTGCAAAGAAAATACAGTCGTTTACGACATCAAATCAGTCTTACCAAATACCATGGTAAGTGCACGCTTATAACAAATGACTTTAAAGGAAAAGACCATCTCTGGCGTAATATGGTCAGTAGGTCAGCAATTTGGTTCTAAACTAATTAGTTTTTCTATAACCATAGTGCTTGCTCGCATTTTAACCCCGGCAGAATTTGGGTTAATAGCTATGTTATCGGTATTTATATCCATCGGAAATACACTACTAGACAGCGGTCTTACTTCTTCGCTTATACGGACGACTGATGCAGATCAAAAAGATTTTTCTACCGTTTTTTATTTTAATTTGATAGGGAGCACAATACTTTATTTTATATTATATTTTTGCGCCCCTCTTATTTCATCATTTTACCATCAGCAAGTCCTTACAAGTATCATCCGTGTTTATAGTCTGATATTTATTTTAAATGCTTTCTTTGGTGTACAAAATACCCGTCTTGTAAAAGAGATGAGGTTTAAAACACAGACAAACATACAAATACCGTCCTCTTTAGCTGGAGGAATTTTAGGAATTATTCTTGCTAAAACCGGATATGGCGTTTGGAGTCTGGTATGGATGAGTTTATTTACCACATTTTTATCTACCATACTTCATTGGATATATTCGGACTGGCGTCCAGTTTTGATATTTGATAAAACAAGTTTTAACCGTCATTTTCATTTTGGTTATAAAATGACCCTATCGGGGGTACTTGATACCCTTTACCAGAATATATATACCCTTATTATTGGTAAATTTTACTCTGCTACGCAACTAGGATATTATTCCCGGGCCGATTCTATCAGTCAGCTACCAACAGCAAATATTTCAGCAGCTGTCAATAAAGTCACTTATCCGATGTTTTCAGAAATATCGCATAATAATGTGCAATTGAAAAGGGTGAACAAAAAAGTGATGCAGCAGGTTATTTTTTGGAATGCTCCCATATTGATTTTTATGAGTGCCACAGCCCAGCCTCTTTTTAGTTTTTTATTAACCGATAAATGGTTGCCAGCAGTACCTTATTTTCAAATACTTTGTATTGCCGGTGTAATGCAGCCCCTTCATGCGTATAATTTGAATATTTTAAAGGTAAAAGGCCGGAGCGATTTGTTTTTAAAGCTGGAGGTTATAAAAAAAGCACTAAGTGTAATAGGCATTTTGAGTGTAATACCATTCGGCATTTACGGTCTGCTATATTTTCAATTATCCTTTAATTTCATTGGCTTTTACATCAACACAATCTATAGCGGAAAGATGATTAACTATCCGGTGAAAGAACAGATATTCGATATTTTACCCACCATAATCTTATCTCTCTTTATTGGTATTTCAACTTATCTTCTTGATTCTTTCTTAGTGGATTCTTTTAATATTAACAATTTGACACGGATTATCATAAGTGCTCTATTTTATGCTCTTACTTATTTAAGCATCAGCAATCTTATAAACCTTACGGCAATAAAAGATTTTAAACAATTAATTCTAAAAAGATGATACCAGTAACTAAGCCATTTCTTCCTAGAGTAGAGGAATTTGAAAACTATGTAAAAAGTATTTGGGACCGCCAATGGTTAACCAATAACGGCCCTCTGGTTAATGATTTGGAACTTAAACTCAAACAGTATCTAAATCTGGGTTATTTATTATATGTATCCAATGGTACTATTGCTCTCCAAATGGCTATTAGAGCATTGGAATTGAAAGGAGAAATTATTACAACTCCATTCTCTTTTGTTGCTACGACGAATAGTATTTTATGGCAGGGCTGCAAACCAGTATATGTGGATATCGATCCGGATACATTCAATATTGATCCCAATAAAATCGAAGCTGCAATTACCCCTAAAACCTCTGCGATTTTGGCAACCCATGTTTATGGCAACCCATGTAATATTGATGCAATACAAAGTATTGCTGATAAATACGGTTTAAAGGTGATATATGATGCTGCCCATTGTTTCGGAACCAAATACAAAAACAGATCAGTTTTTGAATATGGAGACATTAGTACCACAAGCTTTCACGCCACTAAATTGTTTCACACCATAGAAGGCGGAGCAGTTTTTACGAAAAAACCAGAATTGTTAGAGAAAATGGCATTTATGCGAAATTTTGGATACAGCGGTCCGGATACCCTTGCGCTGGCAGGTATAAATGCAAAAAATTCGGAATTCCATGCAGCTATGGGGTTGTGTAACCTGGGTCATATTGATGCTATTTTGGAAAAGAGAAGATCTTTATCGCTGCATTATCGAGAGAACCTGAAAAAATTAAAAGTTAAATTTCAGTTCATTGATTCTGCTCCCGATTACAATTACGCCTACTGCCCGATTCTGTTTGATTCAGAAGAACTGATGCGTGATTGTCTTGTTAAACTTGAATTGGCAGGTGTATATTGCAGGAGGTACTTTTCCCCCTCTTTGGCTACATTACCGTTTGTAAGCCGTAAAAGAATGCCCGTATGCGATTCTGTGGTAAAGAGAATTGTTTGCCTGCCTCTGTATGATACACTCACCATCCCCGATCTGGATATGATCTCACGTATATTATTGAGAGCACAGAAATACCCTGTGAAAACCATCAATAAACAAAAAGGCTTTGGAGAATTGATTGCCAATCGAATAGAAAAAGTCATAAATGGTCATGAAAAAAAGTAAACCAGCTATGAAAAGTATAGAAACTGAAGTGATGGTTAGTATCTGCTGTGTAACTTACAATCATGAGAAGTATATAGCACAGGCTATTGAGGGCTACTTGATGCAACAAACATCTTTTAAATTTGAGATTCTTATCGGAGAAGATTGTTCTACCGATAATACCAGAAAAATTGTAGAGGAATATGTTCTAAAACATCCTGATAAAATAAAATTAATTACTTCAGAATCTAATGTGGGTGTCCACAATAACGCGGTACGAGTGAATAAAGAGGTAAAAGGTAAATATCTGACCCAATGCGACGGAGATGATTATTGGACTGACCCTTTAAAACTGCAAAAACAAGTCGATTTTTTAGAACAGAATCAGGAATATATAATGTGTTGTCATTATTCGAAAAGGATTAAAGAAAATAATGAAATATATTATATGAATTTAAATCCAAAACCAATAGTCTATTCGTTTGAGGATATATTATTCGATAATGATTTTGAAACAGTACTCAATACAATTCTCTTCAGAAATACGACCGAAATTAGAGAAATTTACTCAACCGATTGGTTCTTTAAATTTAATGCCCCAGACAGATTTCTTAAACTTTATTTAACATTTACTTCCGGAAAGAAAATCTATGTTTTACCCGAAATAATGTGCTGCTATAGAAAGCATTCAGGAGGCATATGGAGCATGTTGAAAGCAAAAAGTTTAAAACAAAAAACACTTGACGATTTGTACTTGATTATTGAAATTTTTAAATATTCCCGCGTTCAAAAAATCAAGTTGCTTCTCTATTATCTTAAAAAATATTTCCTATTTGAAGTTAGAGATCACAGCCTACAAAATGCTTTTAGTACAATAAGAACCATATTGTAAGTGGTTAGAAAATATAATTATACATTAAATAACTTCCGATATGAAATATCTTAAGATTATTATTTTATTCTTAGTTTTCTGCAATCTTCCAAGTTATTTCTTGGTTAAAGCTAATGCCGCAATCGGTCAGCTTTTAAGCTACAGCACCTTCCTTCTCATCATCGTTTATTATTTTTTTAGCGAGAATAAAAAGCCGATAGTTCCATTTATCGTGTTTGGCCTTTTATTCTTTTTAATATCGATCATAGTCAGTGCACAAAATGACGATGGTTATTTAGTAACGCTTATTAAATATTTTATTGTCATAGTTATGGGTGCAAGTGTTGTAAGCGATACCACAAGGGAAGATATATATGTAGTACTTTTGCTAGGATGTTTAAGTATAATTTTTGAATCTATTTTTATTGAAGGTATTGGTGGCAGATATAGAGGGTATTATATAAACCCTAATGCAGCTGGCTATGCTTGTATATTAGGATATTCCCTAAGTTTCTCAATAAATAATAAAAAATTAAAAATCATTGGCCAATTACTGTTTTCAATTGCAGGCTTTCTTACTTTCTCCAGGACTTTCTTATTAATCTGGATATTAGTCAATTTGATATCTTTATTAATCAATTATAGAAATGTATATAAAATCCTAGTAGGTATTGTTCTATTTGGTCTGTTTCTTTCATTTGGAGATAAGCTGGATTTAAGTACGAAAAGAATGCATGCTTTTTCAGGAATACTTGAAGGAAAAGTAAATGAAGATTTAAAGGAAGAATCGAGAACAGAAACCTGGTCCCATTATTACAATCAAATTTTAAACAATCCAATCTTGGGTAATGGATACCATTCCTTTAGTGGAGAAATTTTTGGACCTGAATACAATTCTTATACTGTAAAAAATGGTGTACACAACACTTTTTTAATGGTCATTGGTGAAGCCGGCTTTTTTGTCCTTCTCTATTTTCTATGGATATATGGATCTTTTTTAATTAATGGCATAAGAATGTTTCATGATAACCCGGTAATTTTTCTGGTTTCATTTTCTTTAGTAATGTACATGCTTACCAATCATAATTATTTTGAAAATAACCTGGTATTATTTGTTTCGATGTGGCTATATATTCAAATAGATCTGAGCAAGAAAGTGTCTGAAAAGAAACATTTAGATCTTCACCAAGTCAAGAACTATCAGGTTGAGTATCTAAATATAAATGCATTTTAGTATGTGTGGAATTTATTTAACCAATATTCCCATTGAAGAGGAGGCCGTAAAATTAAAGCTGGAATCCATACAATTCCGCGGGCCGGATTATTTAGGGATTCAAAAAGTATTTGATTTGACTTTTGGACATTTACGACTATCCATTTTAGATTTAAATGTTCGTTCACATCAACCTATGACGTTTGAAGACCTCGTTATAGTGTTCAATGGTGAAATTTATAACTTTCAGGAGTTAAAAACAGATTTAGTAGCTCTAGGGTATACTTTTGATACAACCAGTGATACGGAGGTGTTACTAAAAGGTTATAAAGAGTGGGGAGCTGCTTTAGTGCCGAAACTAAACGGAATGTTCGCTTTTGCTATATATGATGCCACATCAAGAAAAATATTTTGTTCACGCGACCGCTTAGGTGTAAAACCCTTTTATTATTCATGGAAGGACGGTGACTTTGAAATTTGCAGCCAGTTACGTCCAATAAGCCAACACAAACAAATAAACAATGAAGCCGTATCCATGTATTTGGACTGCGGTTATATCCCCAGCCCATACACGATCTATCAAAATGTCTATAAATTACCTCCCGGGAATAATCTGGAGATTGATTTGGACAGACAAAAATACGATGTTAAAGAGTACTGGAATCTGAAGGAGGTCGCCGAAGTGAGCTTGTCTTATAATGAGGCCAAAGAGAAGTTGCACACTCTGTTAAAAGATGCCGTAAAAATAAGATTGCAAGCAGATGTGCCTTTTGGATCATTTCTCTCCGGAGGAATAGATTCTGCTCTAATATCCAGTATTGCTTCAACGGTTTCAAAGGATCCTATCAAAACATTTTCGATAGGCTTTGAGGATCCGGAATATGATGAAAGCAAGATCGCTGCAGAATATGCAAAAATTATAGGTTCTGAACATACAGAAACAATTTGTAAAGCAACAGATATTTTAGAAATGATTCCCCAATTGGTAAAAGTGTTCGATGAACCTTTTGCTGATAGCTCTGCATTGCCTTCTTTACTATTGAATAAAATAACGAAACAATCTGTTACCATGGTCTTGTCTGGAGATGGAGGGGATGAAAGTTTCTTTGGATACAACCATTTTAGATTAGTGCCTTACGCAAATAAAATTACGTTTGTGCCCTATTTTTTGAGAAAAATGGCAGCCAGCGTATTGAGTTTTAATTTCCTAGGTGCACGCGCACTTTCCTATAAAGGAATACTCAATGCTGCTTCAAAATATGACTTCATTGCAGGTATATTTGTTGGATATGACTCTCTTCTAAAGAAGAGAAACTTTAATTGGTTGTCTCACTATAATGGTTATAAAATATGGTCGAAAGATTTGTTACAGGCAACAGCTGATTTAAACATTAAATTGTGGCTAGAAAACGATAGTAATGTAAAAGTAGATCGTGCCAGTATGGCTCATTCAGTAGAAGTAAGAAGCCCATTTCTGGACTATAATATCATTGAGTTTGCAAGAACACTTCCTATATCATTTCGTTGCGAAAAAGGCCGGAGAAAAAAAATACTAAAGGATATCCTGAAAGAATACATTCCTGAAGAAGTATTTGATCAACCCAAAAGAGGATTTGCTGTTCCTTTAGCCGGTTGGATAAGAAATGAACTGCGTAATGAATTTGAAGAAAACCTAACAGACGATTTTTTACTTCAGATTCCCATTTTAAATACCCCCAGATTTAAAGATATTTTTAGAAAGCATTTAGAAGGAAAGCATGACTATTCATCTTTTATTTGGAGAATATATATTTTGTCTAAGTGGTATCAGGAATTTGGATTTTATAAAAAGATTGCTGTCCAATAAATACCTTTAGCACCGAATAATAATATCGTTTACTTCTTCTTTAACTAAAAAAAATTGTTTTAAGCATTTAAGGCTTTTCTAAATGCTTTTAATCCTTGGTTTGCCCCATTTAATATTTTGATCATTGAAGTTTTCCAGATAGTTGTCAGCTATGAAATACTCCTAGTTAGCGAAGCCCCATGAGTATTCCATTCCGATAACTCGGAATAGGTTAATGACAGATAAAAGACAGATTAAACACCTATGAAATATCCATGTAGCAAAGGCTACACAAATAAGAATGACCGCGAAGCAGCATGCACACCAGTTACAACAATCCGTGCATAATATAGTTTGGATATTCCATATGGCCGTTAAAAGTCAAATTATTTACATATGAAAAATAAATTATTTTTTGTTATTAATAACCTTCATAGTGGAGGGGCAGAAAGAGTGTTATCTATATTGGCGAATGAATTTAGTAAACAAGGGCTGAGCGTTTTTATTCTTTGCCTCAACGAAGCGGAGCCTGGGTATCAAATTTCACCTCATGTCAGGATGATTAATTTATTAGAGAAGAGGGATAAAGAAAATATTTTTAACCGTATTAAATATGCATTATTAATATTTCTGCGATTGTCCAAATTACTTATTAAAGAAAAGCCGACTTGTGTTGTCTCTTTTATGACCACGGCAAATCTATGGACTGGTTTAGCTTGCTCTCTAATTAAAACACCCTTTATCGTTTCAGAACGAACGACCCCTGATCATACGATTAATTCATTCAACTTCTTTTTAAAAAAGATTTCCTATATCATATATAAAAAATCTAAGGCTGTAGTTATACCAGCCAAAGGAATAGAGGACTGCATTAGAAAGCATGGATCTTTTAAAAGATTAAATAATTTCAAGATTATCAGAAATCCTTTAAATGTATTTAAATCGCCCTCTGCAAAACCTGTAAACAGTAAGAAGTTCATCTTAGGCGTCGGTCGACTTTCCTATATTAAGGGATTTGACCAACTAATTAAGGCATATAGTAAAATTAAAGCTGATGACATTGATTTATTAATTGTTGGTGGCGGAAGTGAATATGAAAACCTATCCAATCTAATTGAAAAATTGGGTATACAAAATCAGGCTAAACTAATCGGGCCAAAAGATAATCTACAGGATTACTATAATCAAGCGGAATTGTTTGTTCTACCATCCAGAAATGAAGGATACCCAAATGCTTTAATAGAAGCGATGAGTTTTGGCTGTCCTTGTATTGCAATGGACTGTGAGTTTGGTCCATCAGAAATAATAGAAAATGAAGCAAATGGAATTTTAATAGAGGCAAATAACATTGGTAAACTTACTTCAGCAATGGATAATTTATTAGCCGATGAAAGCCTTAGAATAAAAGTCGCAAGCAATGCGCAGTTAATAAATCAGATAAATTCTATAGAAAATATTCTTCCAAAATGGAAAGATTTGATATTGCATAATGCATAATCCATGTCCTTTCTTTTATTGTAATAGATATTCAACCACACTAAACTTCAGAATTATGAACATTCCATTTTCACCTCCGTTTATTGATCAAACGGTCATTGACCAAGTCGTACAAACACTTCAAGATAAGTGGATTACAACAGGACCTAAAGTTAAAGATTTAGAGCAAGAAATAGTTAAACTTACCAATTCGGATGCGGCAATTTGTGTAAATTCCTGGACATCCGGAGCAATACTGATGTTAAAATGGTTTGGGATTAAGGAGGGAGATGAAGTAATAATACCTGCTTATACCTATTGTGCTACCGCTTTAAGTGTTTTGCATTGTGGTGCCGTTCCTGTAATGGTAGATATCAACGATGATTTTTGTATCGATCCTGAAAAAGTCAGAAAGGCAATAACTCCGAAAACAAAAGCTATTATAGCTGTAGACATCGCCGGATGGCCGTGTAATTATGCTGAACTAAAAGCTATTATCTTGGATTCGGAGGTGAATAATATGTTTACAGCAGAGTCTGACAAACAGCAACTTTTAGGACGTATCTTATTGATCGCAGATGCAGCACATTCTATAGGCGCAACGTATAACGGTTTGTCTTCAGCTAAAATGAGCGATATCGCTATATTTTCGTTTCATGCCGTAAAAAATATCACCACAGCCGAAGGTGGGTGTATATGCTTAAATCTCCCACGCAGTTTTAATGCCATGACAGAATATGAATTTCTAAAGATATATACACTTAATGGACAAAATAAAGATGCCTTGGCTAAATCAAAAGGTGGCGGCTGGCGTTATGATATTTTATTTCAAGGGTTAAAAATTAATATGCCGGATATATGTGCTGCTATTGGTTTGGCACAAATAAAAAAATACAGTAATGAGTTATTGCCTCAACGTAAAGAAATAGCCTCAAAATATTGCAAGGGATTAGCGCAAATGAGTTGGTTTATCAAGCCTCCGCTGCAGGATGACGAGCGAGAATCATCCCACCATCTGTTTCCGCTACGAATAATGGGTATTAACGAAGCACAACGGGATCAAATAATAGATGATTTGGCTCAACTGGGTGTAGCGGCCAACGTACATTTTATACCGATGCCTATGCTTACCTATTTTAAAAACCTTGGGTATCATATAGAAGATTATCCGGTCGCCTATAAGCAATATTCATGTGAGATTTCATTACCCATTTACCCTCAGCTTACAGATGCCGAAATACAATTTATCATCGAATCGGTAATTGCCACTGTACAAATTCAGCTGAACAAACCAGTACAGGCAGAGGTGAAAGATAAAATTAAGAGAACAAGAAGACCAATCGTTTCAACAAGAATTTTTGGATATGGACACTAAACGCATATTTGATGTTTTATTAGCCTCATTTGGCCTGATTGTACTTAGTCCGGTTTTTGTAGTAATTGCGATACTGATACTTCTAGATTCAAATGGAGGAGTATTCTATCGTCAGATCAGGGTTGGGAAGAACGTGGAAGATTTTCCGTTGCTCAAATTCAGAACAATGTATGTTCATCAGACAGACCAGCAACTGCTTACCATAGGTAATCACGATACTCGTATCACAAAAATTGGATATTGGTTAAGAAAATATAAACTGGATGAATTACCTCAGTTATTAAATATACTAAAAGGCCATATGAGTTTTGTCGGACCGCGTCCCGAGGTTCGTAAATATGTAAATCTTTATAACGAGGAGCAAATTAGGGTACTCTCTGTTAAACCGGGAATTACCGATTGGGCTTCAATTGAATTTTCTGACGAATGTGAACTTTTGGCAAAGACCAATGATCCGGAGCATTTCTATATAGAAGAAATAATCCCATTAAAAATCGCACAAAATCTGAGATACATCAATAATCATGATTTATGGGTCGATCTGAAAATCATATTTCTGACTTTAAGAAAAATTGCGATTGGATAAAGCAGTCAATTAATACGATTCAAAAACTCATCAACAAAATGAAAATAGTTCACATTATAGGCGCACTTAGAAGAGGTGGAGCAGAGCGCTTTGTTGTCGACTTATGTAATGAGCTGGCAAAGAATGATCATTATCAAATATATTTAATTTCTCTTTGTGATAATGATGCAGATACTACTTTTCTTAATGAAATCAGCGGGAATATAAGTTATTTATCCCTACACAAGGGCAAAGGTCTAAATTTCCAGGTACTTTTTAAATTGACCAGTTGGCTGGTTAAGCAAAAAGCGGATGTAGTTCACACGCACTTAAATGCTTTTGAGTATTTGCTTTTGTATCGATTTATGAGTGGTAGTTGCAAGTTTTTTCACACCATCCATTCAACAGCCCAAGCCGAATGTCCGAATTTTCTAATTAAGGCATTTCGTAAAACGCTGTACAAGAAGAATAAGGTAATTCCTATCGCAGTTTCAAATGATGGGGGCAAATCATTTAAAAAATATTATGGTTTGGATAATGTTATTGTAATTGAAAATGGTCGTCCATTTTTAACTCTGACTGATGAATATCCTGTACTTATTAAAAGATATAAAGAAAATATAAACTCTTTCCTTTTAATTCATGTGGGAAGGATTATGAAAGTGAAAAACCAGCAGCTATTAATTGAAGCTGTACAAAAGTTTAATGCAAATGAAGAGAAAAAATGCAAGCTATTAATAATCGGTGATGTTCGTGATGAATCCGTATATCATCATCTTTATTCAATGATAAAAGACGACCCTTACGTTGAGTTTGTTGGAGGAAAAGAAAATATCGCTGATTTTCTAAGTATGGCAGACTTTTTCTGCTTATCAAGCTTTTATGAAGGCATGCCTATATCCTTAATTGAGGCATTATCAGTTGGATGTATATCTATTTGTACTAAGGCCGGTGGTGTTAAAGATATGATTAAGAATGAGGAGACCGGCTTCTTGAGCAATGATAACAGTGTAGATTCATATTATCAAACGATAAAAAGAGCGGTTTTCTATCCCGACAAACAAAAGATAAAAGAAAATAGCCTGAATTCTTTTAAACAGCGCTATCATATAGGAACTTCATGTAAAAAACATGTAGATGCATACCTTGTTTTCTAAACATAAATACTAAATAAACAGAACCTTTTAAGAATTTGCATAATCAGGTTTGGATAATGAAATTCTTGTTATTTAATCTTGACGAAAACATGAATAACGTAATTGACAGGTATTTTGGTGCAGACAAATGGAATATAGGATTTGTGGAACAATCTGCTGCAGATTTAATCCGGAGAAAAAGATTTAATGGAAAAGTAGTATGGTTGGAAGAGGATGAAGCGCATTATTCGGCAGACCCCTTTGTTGTCAAAATTAATTCCAGTCTTTTCATCTACTATGAGGAGCTTAACTTTTGGAAAATTAAAGGCAAAATTTCGAGAATTAAAAATTTTAATTTTAGCACTAAACAAAGGATATCTGGCCTTACACCAAAAGGGATCCATTTTTCGTATCCATACATTTTTGAAGAAAAGTCAAATCTTTATTGCATTCCAGAAACAGCAGATGCAGGTGAAGTAAGTCTGTATCAGCTGGATCATGAAAATGCTACCGAACTAAAGAAGAAAAGGGTTTTACTAATGGGGCCACGCTATGTAGATACTTCGATTATCCACTACAAGGGAAAATATTGGCTATTTACCAATATAGATGGCATGTTAAATGATCTATACATATACTATTCAGATTCATTAGAGGAGGAATTTAAACCACATGCGTTAAACCCCATTCCGGTAAGTTCAAAAAATTGCAGGAGTGCCGGAAACTTATTTATAGTAAACGGGCAACTTTACCGCCCAACTCAGAATCTGGAAATCCGTTACGGAGGATCCATAATTATCAATAAGATTTCTGAACTTTCTGAACATTCATTTAAATCAGATCCTGATTTTGAATTATTACCGGAGGCCCCTTATCTGGAAGGTATGCATAATATCAGCTTTGGAAACGATTTGATTGTTGTCGATGGAAAGAGAAGAACACATTCTCCCATTACTCCCGTACATAGATTATTAAAAAAAGTTCTTTACTAAAATAGTATGCCCTATTGGCACATAATGTTAGTTGAGAAATGTGATTATTTTCAAAGGATGGATACGGTTTCAAATAGATTATTATTTGTATCAATGTCTGATACTGCAGGTGGAGCAGAAAATATCCTGCGTATGGTAGCAGAGGTAACAAACAGTCCATTAATATTTCTCAAACATGTATTCGATTCGCGCCTTTTCATACCAAAAAAACAGGAGGTAAAGCATTTGACTCAAGGGACGCTGTTGATAGGCTTTTTGAAACTTGTTAAGGAGCTATACCCTTACAGAAAAGATTACACGATCATAAGTACACATCCTTACCTAAATTCGTATTTAGGCCTACTCAAACGCGTTGGATACCTAAAATCAAACCTAATTGTCCGCGAATGTACTTCGGTATTTACCCGCTATACAGGTCTCAAAAAATTAAGCTATCAGATAGCTTATAAATTAGGTTATCCAGCCGTTAATTTAATCGTGTGCCAAACAGGAATTATGCGTAATCAGCTATTAGCGCAAAATAAATTTATCCCAGACGATAAGGCTGTAATAATAGAAAATCCGATTGACCTAAATCATATACTAAGAAATGCAGAAGCCCCTATAGATGAAAGCCTGAGAGATTCAGAATTTATCTGCTCAGCCGGCAGGTTAATTCCTGAAAAGGGCTTTTCAATACTAATCCGTGCATTTGAAAAAATTGCACGGCAGCATGAGAATCTAAAGTTATTGATATTAGGAGAAGGCAAAGAAAGGAAAAATCTACATACTTTAATAAAAGACACCGCTCTACAAGAGCGAGTAGTCCTAATGGGGCATGTTGATAATCCAATACCATACTATAAAAAAGCAAAACTATGTGTTGTCTCCTCTATTAAAGAAGGATTTCCAAATGTTTTACTTGAAATGATGGCCGTAAATGACTCCGTTGTTTCAACCCTTTGCGCCGGTGGCATTGAAAGAATACCTTCTATTTTTAAAGTTGAACCCAACAATATCAACTCTTTAACATCAGCTATAGGATTTGCCATTGCTGCTTATCCCAATCAGAAAGACAACGGCAAACAAGACTATCTCAAAGATCGCAGTCCTGAGCAATTTATTAATTCTATTCTGGAAGAGGTGCACCGGGTAAATAGCTTATAACTTTTAATAAAAAGACTCAAATAGTCTATAATTCATCTATAAACTTATATCTTATGAAAATTTTAGTCACAGGTACGGCCGGATTTATTGGCTTCCATCTAGCCAAACGTTTGTTAGAAAGAGGAGATACAGTAGTAGGTATAGATAACATCAATGATTACTACGATGTCAACTTAAAACACGATAGACTTATAGAAACAGGAATAGATGTGACAGCACTAGAATATGGTAAAAGTAGGATAAGTACTAAATATCCAAATTATACTTTTATTAAATTGGATATATGTGATAGTGAAGGTTTAGCGGCTTGTTTTGAAACTTTTCAGTTTGATGCTGTTTGCAACCTTGCTGCACAAGCAGGCGTAAGATACAGTATCACAAATCCTGAAGTTTATGTAGAGACTAATATAAAAGGTTTTTTGAATGTTTTAGAGTGCTGTAGAAATTTTAAAATTAAACACTTACTTTATGCCAGCTCATCGAGTGTGTATGGATTAAATAAGGTAATGCCTTTTTCTACACATGAAAGTGTAAATCATCCGGTTTCACTATACGCTGCATCTAAAAAAAGTAATGAATTAATGGCTCATGCTTATAGCTATTTGTTTAATTTACCAACGACAGGTTTAAGATTTTTTACAGTTTACGGTCCTTGGGGTAGACCAGACATGGCTTTGTATATTTTTACCAAAGCAATAATGGAAGGTGAAGAAATAGAAGTTTTCAATAGCGGAGAGATGAGTAGAGATTTTACTTATATTGACGATATTGTCGAAGGCATAGTTCGAGTAATTGATACTCCCGCACAAGCAGATCCAAATTGGAATGCGAAAAGTCCTGATCCTGCTACTTCAAAAGTACCCTACGCTGTTTATAACATTGGAAGAGGCGAACCGGTAAGTTTGCTGAATTTTATTAACGAAATCGAAAAACATACAGGGATTAAAGCTAATAAAGCCTTTCTACCTATGCAAGCTGGAGATGTTACCGAAACTTCTGCGGACATTAATGATCTAACGAATAAGCTTCATTACCAACCAATAACAAGCGTGGGAACAGGAGTTAAAAATTTTGTAAACTGGTACAACAACTATTATACAGCATCTTATCAAAATCAGACAAAAATTATACAAACCGCAAATGGTTTGTCATAATACTGTAACATAAGGTTTTTTAACAACTTTAATAATTTTACTTGAAAACAAAAATTTGAAAAATCACAACCAGCTAAATATCAAAACCTAACGAAAAAACTTTCAAAGTTAAATTAGATAACTACTTCATTATCTGCATTGTGTTTTAAATTACAAATCTTTTAGGTTTGCGCCCAAGATGTAAATTTAAAACACAAGAATTCATGCAGAAGAAAACAAAATTAATTACAAAAGTGCTAGTATTTAGCTCACTACTGTTTACAATTTTCACCTTTAGTCAATGTCAAAAAGAAGGGATAGAAAATCTAACAATTGATGCTCCTAACGATGCGGATTTACAAAGTGCTGTTTCAACAACTTCAACTTCTGTATTCACCGTAAATGCTTCAAAAGGTATTTCCGACGGCGGATTTTCGGTACGAATTCCGATGGACGCCAATTTAATAAGTGACACAAATGATAAGCCAAATGCTTCTACCGTAAGGGTATTTGAAAATGGTGTTGAAATAGGCCCTTCGCACTCTGTACACCAAGAAATCAGAAACTTAGGTAAAGGTCGTTTCAGTCATAAATCGGGTTTCTTGTTTCTTTCGGCTTCTGATAACTCAGATCCGAGAACCAATCGTAAGAAATACACCTATACTGTAGGCGATCAAAGCATTACAATACCTCCAGTTGTTCCGCCAACCGGTACCACAGATCCTCCAGTATCTACTAATGTACCTATCGGATATGCTTCTGTAAATGGTAAAACAACAGGTGGTGCAGGTGGTCAGACAGTAACTGTGTCAACTTTTTCTGCGCTTCAAAGTGCTGTATCATCCTCGGCATCGTTAATTATACAAGTATCCGGAACAATTACCGGTTCAGGACTACTTCGGGTAGAATCTAATAAAACAATCCTGGGACTTAGCGGCTCTAAACTGATCGGTGCTAGTTTGTTTATTTACGGAAAGAACAATATCATCATTCGGAATATGACAATCAGTAAAGTTAGAACCTATTCCAACATAATTATTAAAGGTGGTGCACACCACGTATGGGTAGATCACTGTGACCTTTCATCAGAATTGGTAAGTGATTGGGACTACTATGACGGATTGCTTGATGTAGGAACAGGTGCCGATTACGTTACACTATCATGGAATAAGTTGCACGATAACCATAAAGCTATGCTGATTGGTTTTAGTTATAATGAACCGGAATCTGTTGGTAAACTCCGTGTTACAGTACACAATAACTATTTTTACAATGTTTCAGAACGTTGTCCAAATGTAAGATACGGAACTGTTCATACCTTCAATAATTATTATGACAAAGCTGGGTTTGTTAGCGCTTTTATGGGAGCAATTGTAAGAGTAGAAAATAGTTATTTTAAAAACACTTCACTCCCAATCAGAACAGATCTTAGTAATGTACCGGGTGTTATCAGCGGTGAAAGTACCAATATATTTGATAACTCTGGAAAAAACAAAATTACGACATCGCCTTCAAACTGGGCACCTACTTACGAATATAAATCAGTACTTAGTACTGCTGCAAATGTCCCATCTATTGTGATGAAAGGTGCTGGCGCAACTTTATAATCAACAGAAGTAAGTTAAAATATTTAATTGCAAGGCCATCTGACTGTAAGTCAGGTGGCCTTTTGGTTCATGTACAATTCTTTTTAATTCCATTATTATGGCAGAAAATAGAAAAAAAGTATTGATAGCGTGCGATTCTCCGCGTACATTACTTGATTTTAGGGGCAAACTCATTGAAGAACTTATCAAGAAGAATGAGGTATTTGTTTATACCCCCAAGATTTCACAACAGCATGTTCAAGAAAGGCTAAAGAATCTTGGAGTAACTGTTTTTGAAAATCATCTGAACGGAAGTAATGTATCGATCCTCTCCGATCTTACATACATGACTCAATTATACAAGCTTATCAGGAAACTAAGACCGGATATTTTCTTCCCCTACACATTTAAGCCTGTAATCTATGGAACTATTATAGCAAAGCTTTGTGGAATAGATTGTATAACTCCGATGTTAACCGGACTGGGGTACAATTTTACCGATAATGGTTCAAAAAAAAGTATAGTGAGTCTGATAACCAAAAAACTGCTTAAGTTCAGCCTGATGGAAAACCGGAGGGTCAGAATCATTCTTCAGAACCGAGATGATTATAATAAATTAATAGAATCAGGTATAATAGGAATTAAACATCAGGCATTTGTAGTAAATGGCTCTGGTGTGGATTTGGATCATTATGATTATTCTGAACCAGAAACCACTAATATCAGCTTTCTAATGATATCTCGCCTTATCAATGCAAAAGGTGTAAATGAGTTTTTTGAAGCAGCGGAAACCATCAGATCCAAATATCCGGATATAAAATTCAGGCTTATTGGTTCTTTTGATGATAATATTGACTCCATTAACAAAGAACTGTATTTCAAAATCCAATCTGGAGATACGGTAGAATATATAGGGCAAGTGGATGATGTAAGGCCATATATAAAAAACTCATCTATCGTTGTACTCCCTTCGTATTATGGAGAAGGTGTTCCTAGATGTATACTGGAAGGCATGGCCATGGGGAGAGCCATCATTACCAGCGATTCTGTCGGATGTCGTGAAACTGTAAATGTTTCACCTTCCTGTACTAATGGCTTTTTAGTTCCCGTAAAAAACATTCCAGCTCTTGCTTCCAAAATGGAGCACTACATAAATAATACCCGAGATATTATCTCGTATGGTATCAATGGGCGAAAATTCGCCAAAGAGAAATTTGATGTGAACCTTGTCAATGCAGAAATGCTTAAAATCATGAACGTTGGCTAGCTTGTACATCTAAAAAAACTATAGTTCTTTAAATACATTATTAGTCATGGCATATCGCTTGATCAATTTTCAACAATCGGAAGAATGGACAGCGTATGTCCGTAATTCTGTAAACTATGATTTTTATCATACCTGGCACTATCATTCACTAGAGAAAAATGGGGATCCATTTCTTTTCGTTTACGAAGAATCAGATGTCTTTATTGCTCTACCCCTGCTAAAAAGAGAAATTGCAAATTCAGGTTTGTATGATCTAACTTCTGTGTATGGTTATTCAGGGCCGATTTCCAATAGAAAATTTGCAGACATAAGTGACCAGATACTTGAAAATTTCAAATATTTCTTCTTAAACTTCATGAACACAGGAAGGTATATCTGTGTTTTCTGTAGACTTAATCCTTTCATTGACCAGAAGGTGTTAATTGAAAAAATAGGAGGAATTTCCGACAATGGTAAAACTGTATATATGGATTTATCCATTTCTATTGAAGAGCAAAGAACAGGCTATGAAAAAAGGATGGGCAGACAAATCAGGCACTTGAGAAAGATGCCTTACATTATTAAAGAAGCTAAAACTAAAGGTGAAATAAGGTCATTTACGGCCATGTATAATGAAAACATGCTCCGGTTGAAAGCAGAAAAAAATTATTTTTTTAACGAAGATTATTTTGCGGCAATCATTAAAGAGGATAGTTGCAAGTTAATCGTGATGTATGATGGAATTAAGATGATCTGCGGCGCAATTATTATGTGCTGTGGAGGTATAATCCGAAACCATCTGTCGGCCACAGCAGTCGATTATGTTAATCAATCGCCCAGTAAGCTACTCACGGACGAAATAAGTATAATAGGGAGACAGCTGGGAATGAAGTATTTCCACCTGGGCGGTGGTTTGGGAGGTCGAGAAGACTCCCTATTTAAATTTAAATCTTCCTTTTCAAATCTGTTTCTAGAAGATTCTACCTGGAAATTTGTATCAGATACATTCGTATACAATGACCTAATCAAAGAAAGAAAGAGCGATTTAAATATAAATTATTTTCCCTTGTACCGTTACCCTGAGATGATCATTAAATAAAATCAATCCGATTTCAAAATTCCGAATTCTTTTAAAAAACTAAATTTTTAACCATTAAATCTATATACTTTGAAAAATATATTTAATTATTCTGGAGCTACTATTAGTGACTTTGAGAATGCAATTGATCAGTTTGGTTGGGTTATATATGAAAACGCTCTTAGTGAAGAGCTGATTGCTCAAATTATTTATGACCTGGAACCTGCTTATTTGCAAAGAAGAGAAATCCAAACCCAAAACGGTATTGAAACAAATATGGAGGGTACCCTTCATCATTTATTGGAATGTGACAATTTTAGTTTACATTTTTTAGAACAAATGTTTTGTGATAAGGAAATGCGCTTCTTTTTAGGTGGAAACTACATCTTAAATGGGTTTAGCGCGGTTATTAACATGAAAAATGATAGGCCCTATGTTCAAAATATCCATCGGGATTTGAGAAGTTTTACCGGAAATATGAAAATGATGATCCAAATGATTGTGTTGCTTGATCATTTTACAGAAGAGAATGGCGCCACTTATCTACTTTCAGGCTCACACAAGGAAGATGTCAAACCAAGTGAGGAATATTTTTACAAACATGCTGACCGGGCGATAACAAAAAAAGGCAGTATTATCTTGTTTGATTCTAACTTATGGCATGCTGCCGGTAAAAATTACACTGAAAATGCCAGAAAAGTATTAACATTAAGTTTCACCAAACCATTCTTTAAGCCGATGTTTGATTTTCCAAGATATTTAGGTTATGAATTTGGAGAATCTTTAAGTGAAAGCTTAAGGCAGGTTGTTGGTTATAATGCCAGAATTCCAGCAGATTTGTACGAGTTTTATCAACCTCCTCATAAAAGAATGTATTTATCGAGTCAGGGTTAACAGTTTTTTTGAAAAAAATCAACTTCCAATTTTTATGAAAGATCAAAAAGAACTTCAGAAAACCATTGGAGGCTTTTTTCAGTTACAGCTCTCAAATGGCGAAGAATACTATCCTTCACTTATAAAATTAAATACAACTAGAAATGCATTAGAATATATATTGAGGGTTAAGGGGTACACTAAAATCTATGTCCCCTATTTTACCTGTGATACAATATTGGAACCTATGATAAAAATGGCTGTTCCATATGAGTTTTATACACTGGACAAACAGTTAGACCCTATAGTCGATTTTGAAATTGGATATACTGAATGCTTTTTGTATACCAACTATTTCGGTATAAAACAGCACACAGTAGAAAAATTAAGCAAAAACATTAAAAATTTAATTGTTGATAATTCGCAGGCCTTCTTTTCAAAACCAATAGATAAAATCGATACAATATATTCATGCAGAAAGTTTTTTGGTGTCTCTGATGGTGCTTACTTGCAACTTAATAGTAATCTCCGATTGAACATAGAAACGGACATATCTTTTGATAGATTGTTACATCTTATAAAGAGTATCGATATAGGAAGTGAAAATTCATATGGGGATTTTGTTGAAAACGATAAAAGTCTTGAAAATAACGATATAAAAAAAATGTCTGTTCTAACGCAGAAAATTCTTTCCGGAACTGATTATCAACACTGTGGAAAAACAAGAAAACAAAACTTTAAATACTTGCAAGAAAATCTGGGTACAATAAATGAGCTTGATATTGAAATGCCTCTTGATGCTGTTCCCATGGTATACCCTCTTCTTATCTCAAATGATCAAGTTAAAACTAAACTTATAGCGAATAAAATATTTGTTCCTACTTATTGGCCCAATGTTTTTAAGTGGACAAACGAACATATGTTTGAAAATCATCTGGCAAAACATCTTGTCCCACTACCAATAGATCACCGGTATACTATAAAAGATATGGAACGAATAATTTGTGTGTTGAAAGATATAATACGTGAACTAGCATCCTAACTCTATTGACTAGGCTCTTTATTTTTTGATTCACACTATGAATTTTCTTTTAAATAAGATGGATAATTTAGTTTATATAAGACCATTGGTTTTAAGTGATGCAAATGTCTCTTATCAGTGGAGAAATGATTCTGATATCTGGAAATATACTGAATTTAAACCTGATAGATACATTTCTTTAGAAACTGAGCAGGAATGGATAAAAGGCAAATTAGAGAATAAGGATGAACGACGATTTGCAATTTGCCTCAAAGAAAACAATCAATACATAGGAAATATTCAATTATTAAATATAAACAATGGACTGGCATCCTTTCATATATTCATAGGTGAGAAAAGCTTATGGGGAAACGGAATAGGCAAGCAAGCTACAAAGCTTATATTAAAGTATGCTTTTTTCGAACTAGGTTTAAAATGTGTTTTATTAGAGGTAAATCCATTAAATATTTCTGCTTGTAAAACTTACGAAAGAATGGGCTTTGTTGCAGTAGGCTCCAATGAAGGAACTGGATTTACCAAAATGAAATTAAATAAAAAAGAGTTTCCCATCTAACCTTAGTTCGCTTACTATCATGAGAAAATTAATCACTCTTTCTCACAAAGAGCAATGGATAGCCTACGTAAAGAATTCCGTAGAGTATGATTTTTATCATACCTGGCATTATCACACGTTAGATCAAAGTGGAGATCCCGTTCTCTTCGTATATGAAGAAGGAAATAACTACATCGCTTTACCTTTGCTTAAGAGAAAAATATCAGATTCCTCATTTTCAGATCTGGGTTCTGTATATGGTTATACAGGGCCTATTTCTAACCGCAAATTTGAAGATCTTGAAGAAAGTCTGATGGATAATTTTAAAAGCTCCTTTTTGGACTTTCTGGATAAGGAACATAATATTTCCGTATTTTCCAGACTCCACCCTTTCTTTAATCAATATTTATTAATCGAAAAATTTGGAGGTGTTTACAAGAATGGCAAAACTGTAGCGATTGATCTTACTATTCCACTTGAACAGCAGCGTAAAAAATACAGGAAATCCACTTATCAATATATCAAAAAAGCGTGGCATAATGGCTATTCAGTAAAAGAGACAAAAGATCTTGAAGATATCAGTGTTTTCTTTGACATATATACAGAAAACATGAGGCGGATTGAAGCCGGAGATTACTATTTTTTTAATAAACAATATTTTATAGACCTCATTAGTACAGATGAGTTTGACTGTCGTCTTATATTGGTTTATGCTGGCGATAAGATAATTTGTGGTAGCATAATTACCTGTACATGCGGCATAATTGAAGCCCATTTGGTGGCTACCTTAACTAAATATCTTCATAAATCACCTGCCAAATTTTTAACGGACGAAATTAGCATCCTCGGACGTAAATTAGGCATGAAGTATTACCACTTGGGTGGTGGTCTAGGTTTTAAAGAAGATACCTTGTTTAACTGGAAAGCTGGCTTTTCAGATCTGTTTTTAGAATATAAAAGTTGGCGCTATGTTGCCAATGAGCGAATATATAATTCCTTAGTTGATCGTATAGGAATTGATCCCAATAATAAGATTGATTACTTTCCCTTATACAGATGTCACTTTGTACCGGTAAATAATACAGTACTCCAATATTAGCTGATATAGGTTAACCTCCTGGTCTCGTATCCACCTAAAAATGTATTCTATGATTAAATTACTTACTCTTAACGAAAGAAACGAATGGAATTCTTACGTTAAACGTTCTTTTGTACATGATTTTTATCATACCTGGCATTATCATTCTTTAGACAATAGTGGTAATCCTATACTCTTGATTTATGAAGAAGGTGAAGACTTCATAGCCTTTCCGTTTCTCAAAAGAGTTATTCCTGATTCGCCTTTTTTTGATTTAAGCTCTGTGTATGGGTATCCTGGACCAATTGCAAGTAGAAAATTCGAACACCTGAATGAAGGATTAATCGATAATTTTAAAAAGTCATTTTTAAAATTTCTGAAAAACGAACAGATAGTCTCCGTATTCTCCCGATTGCACCCCTTTTTTGATCAGTATATTTTGATGAAGGAATTCAAAGGGGTTCATGAAAATGGACTTACAGTTGCGCTCGATCTGAATTTGCCTTTAGATGTTCAACGTAAAAAGTACGATCGTTCTACCTCTAGAGCGATCAAAAGGTGCCGTGATAAGGGATATTTCGTAAAGGAATCTAAACGACCAGAAGATATTGATATATTCATTGATATCTATACAGAAAACATGCGTAGAATCGGGTCCACAGAATACTATTTGTTTGACAAGCAATATTTTATAGACCTGATTCATTCGAATGAGTTTGATTGCAGATTATTATTGGTTTATTTAGGTGATGAAATAACATGTGCAACGATTATCTCTTTTTCGCACGGAATTATTCAGGCACATTTGGTTGCCACTAAAGCATCCTATTTAAATCAATCTCCTGCGAAATTTCTAGTTGATGAAATTACCATTATTGGACGCAAAAGGGGAATGAAGTTTTTTCATCTAGGTGGTGGGCTCGGATTTAAAGAAGATTCCCTGTTCCGATGGAAATCGGCTTTTTCAGATCTGTTCTTAAACTATAAAAGTTTCCGGTTCATTGCAAACCGCAAAGCATACAACTATTTGCTTGATAAGCGAGGAGTTGATAGAAAAATAGCAATTGACTATTTCCCTTTATACAGAGCTTCCATCGCCTTATTTTCCTCTCTATCATTTATCTAAAATTACTCTCATGAAAAAGTTATTATTTAGTGATAAAGTACATTCAAGATGGCTGATATTATTGATCGATCAGCTAATCGTAATCTGGAGCCTCTTTATATCTTTATTGTTGACCAAAAAAATTGAATCTGCTGAATTGTTTTACACCAGCGATATTCTGTACATAGGTCTGTACAGTGTGATTTCTATTTACGTGTTTATCAACATGAGAATTCATACAGGAATCATAAGATATTCCAATACAGAAGATATCTTTCGCGTATTCATGGCAGTGCTTATAAGCAGTATTGGTTTTATGCTTATCGGTAATCTGCTTGTTGCTCCATATTTTAAACTTCCGTGGCAATGGTTTGACAAAGCACTATTATTGAACTTTTTTATTTCTTCATCCTTGTTGATTATTTTGAGAATAGCCGTTAAACACATTTTTGGATATTTAAAAGATTTACAACCAGGAAATATAAAGGATAATATATTAATTTATGGGACTGACAACACGTCAATTCTGGTGAAACAAGCACTCGACACCTGTCAGGAAGCACCTATAAACGTGTTTGGTTTTATCGATGATGATCAGGATAAAATAAACAAACATATAGAACAAAAGAATGTATATCCGTCATTTTGCATAGAAACCCTTAAGAAAAAACATGCCATCAACAAGGTCTTATTAGTTGGTAACGATCTGAACATTAATGGTAAAAAGAAAGCAATTGAAAAATGTATAGAACTGGGCATTAAAGTCGTTACAGTGCCGTCCTCTGATAAATGGCTATATGGTAAATTAAGTCCTAGTCAGATACAGGATTTGAAAATTGAAGATCTTTTACAACGGGAACCTATTATCCTCAAGAAGAATAATGTATCAAAAGAGATAAAAGGAAAGAGAGTTTTGATTACTGGAGCGGCAGGTTCGATCGGTTCCGAAATTGTACGTCAGGTTTTAAACTATAAACCAGAGTATATCATCCTCTGCGATCAGGCAGAGACACCTTTACATGACCTTCAGCTTGAAATTGAAGATTATTATCCCGAAGCCAAAACCAAAATATTCATGGCCAACATCCAAAACAAAAGCCGAATGAAAACACTATTTGAAGAATTTAAACCACAGATTGTTTTTCACGCCGCGGCTTATAAACATGTTCCGATGATGGAAAACAATCCTACAGAAGCTATATTAACCAACGTATTAGGCACGAAAAACATATCCGATCTCTCGATAGATCATGAAGTAGAAAAGTTCATTATGATTTCTACAGACAAAGCTGTAAAACCCACTAATATTATGGGGGCGTCTAAACGTCTTGCAGAAATGTATATCCAATCGCTAAATAACAATAACATAGCATCCACTTCGGAAAACGTTGCAGCAAATTTTAAGAGTCTACATAAACCAAAAACTAAATTTATTACGACCCGTTTCGGGAATGTTATGGGATCAAACGGATCTGTCATTCCGAGATTTAAAGCTCAGATAGAAAAGGGAGGCCCCATAACAGTTACCCATCCCGAAATAACCAGATATTTTATGACTATTCCTGAATCTGTACAATTGGTACTGGAAGCTGCAGCAATGGGAAATGGAGGTGAAATCTTTATCTTTGATATGGGAGATCCGGTTAAGATTGTTGATCTGGCAAAGAACATGATCAAACTTGCTGGCATGGCTCCCGATAAGGATATCAAAATTGTTTTTACCGGATTACGCCCCGGAGAAAAGTTATATGAGGAGTTACTCCTTCTGGAAGAAGAAACTATTCCAACCCATCATCAAAAGATTAAAATATCTAAAATCATTGATTATAGCTTTAATTATGTTCATCGGGTTACAGAGGAATTATTACGCTTAAACAGCTTGAACAACGACTATGAAATGGTAAAAAAAATGAAAGAAATTCTACCAGATTTCATCAGTAATAATTCTAAATATGAGGAGCTAGACTTATTTGAGGTTAACTAGATCAACTTTTACATTTTTTTATCATGGGCATACACGTAGGAAATATTCTAGAGCAAGTTCTTAGAATGGAACGTATTGGGATTAGCGAATTATCCCGAAAGCTTAAAGTAAGTAGAAGAACAATATACAATTGGTTTGAACAAGAGAATTTGAATCTTCAAATTCTGTTAGAAGTTGGTAATATAATTGGACACGATTTTACAGCCGAATTACCAGAAAATTTAATAAAAAAACATCGTCACGTACTTAATGCAAAAGATACCTCTTCTGTAAAAAATACAGACGTTGATAATAATTCTGTTTATTTCTGGATGAATAAATATATTAGCTTGTTAGAAAAATATAATGATCTATTAAATCTCATTTCCGAAAATTCACCTTCAAATAAAAACATAACAGGTAAAAATGGTTATTTTTAATGCCACAAAAGCCTTTTTCTATTGGAAGAAATAAAATGATAACCTCAAATCTCCCCTCCTATCTCTTTCTATTCAGAATCAATGTAAGATGTAGAGGACGCAAAGATTTGCGCTTTCTTCTCTCCTAAACCTCGAAGAGATCAGAAAACTGTTAAACACAAAACAGGATCTTAAGCATTCCCTCACTATCTCTTCTTCCCCCCTTTTTCTTTACTCCTTAATACAGACTTCACCCACGACCGTCAATACGACGTATTTGATGACGTATAGGATTGGTACGTATTTTTTTCATCGATTCTTTAGAGTTCCTTACTACTGAAACAATAACAAACACTACTAAACCTCCACCAAGAACCTACAAATGAAAAAAGCCCCACTTTTCAGTGAAGCTTTTTCCAGTAGCGGGGAGCAGGATAGAACTGCAGTCCGCCAGCTGGCGGATATGAAGCCCGTCTCGTTAATACCTATAAATAACAAAAGCTCCAAGTTTCCTTGAAGCTTTTTTCAGTAGCGGGGAGCAGGATCGAACTGCCGACCTCAGGGTTATGAATCCTGCGCTCTAACCATCTGAGCTACCCCGCCGTTTCAGTGATGCAAATATAGCAATAAGGAATTATTTTCAAAGTAATTTTTTAGAGATTTTAATATTTTTATATCCTTCAAAAAAGCCTTCCGACGCAATTATCTAAGAATGAAAGCTGTAACATGTTGACAACTTTTTGGATGTTAACAAATATTATTCTGCTTCATGTACTTTTAAAATAAAAATATGTATTATTACAGAAATCAATATGAAAACGTTAACTAAAAAATGATTTAGCTATGTCGGAAAAAACTAAAATTCACCTAGAATATATAATCAACTCTTCTCCACGCATTCTGTACCCTTATTTAATTGAGCCGAACGATCTTGCACAATGGTTTGCTGATGATGTAATCTACCATGATGGAGTCTACGAATTCATCTGGGATGGCGAGTCGCATAGAGCAAAGATTGCTATTTCTAAAGAAAACAAATACGTTAAGTTCAAATGGGTAGATGACGAACCTCACTTTTTCGAATTGGAAATCATCCAGGATGAACTAACGAATGATGTGGCTCTTGCCATTACCGATCATGCGAAAGATGAAAATGTAGAAGATCGAAAAAAAATCTGGGACAACTCGATAAGCTATCTTCAAAGTGTAATTGGTGCTTAAAATTCTGTACCTTTGTTTATCACGCATAGCCTCATGTAAAGCTAACAAGGCCATGCTTATAGATACATGAAAAAAGTACACAAATTAATACTACAAGCATTCATTAAGCCATTCATTGTCACATTCTGTATCGTGATGTTTGTGCTTTTGATGCTTTTTTTATTTAAGTATATCGATGACCTTATCGGAAAGGGGTTCGAATGGTACGTCATTATGGAGCTTATTGGCTACCAATGTGCCGTACAGTTGTCCATGGCTCTCCCACTTTCTATGCTGCTCTCCTCCATCATGACCTTTGGTAATCTAGGAGAAAGCTATGAATTGGTCGCTATAAAAGCTGCCGGCGTTTCATTACGAAAAGCCATGAGCCCCTTGTTCATTTTGGTTGGAATATTCGCTGGCGGATCCTTTTTATTTTCCGACTACATACTACCTGTAGTCAATCTGAAGATGGGTTCGCTATTATGGGATGTCCGTAACAAAAAGGCGGATTTTCTCATCAAACCAGGAATCTTCAACAGTACCATTCCTGGATATGCCATTCGCGCCAAAAGCAAAAGCAAAGATGGGACGGTACTATACGACCTCACTATCTACGATAAATCTAAAGGCAATGCCGCGAGTGATGTCCTTGTTGCAAAAGAGGGATATATGTATAACTCGCGAGATCAAAGTTTCATGATCTTAAAACTTATCGATGGGGTTCGTTATGAAGACGCTCGTTCGAATAATGCAAAAACCTACGACCCTCGTCAACAGTTTACGCGCTTTTATTTCAAAGAAACGGAAACAAAGTTTGACATGGACGCGTTTGAAATGAAACGCACAGATGAGAATCTCTTCAAACAGCACCATCAGATGCTAAATCTACGTCAGCTTAAACTTAAGTCTGACACCAATCTGATGGAGCTGGATAGCATCTCCAAAATCAGTGCACAAGAGTTAAAACACAATATCCTTTATACTTCTCGGTACTATAACGAGGGGAATAGAGAGAAAGCAAAAATAGAACTCAATGGTGATATCCTAACATACATTCCAGAGTCTAATCGGAGAAATGTAATAAGCAGTGCTCTTGGGCAGATTCAGCAATTCAAAGATGGCACATTTAATAGATCAACCGAATACCAGGGGTTAATTGATAAAGATATCCGCTATGACGTTGAATACCACAGAAAATTCACATTAGCAATTTCTTGTCTTCTTCTATTTGCCATTGGAGCACCATTAGGTGCCATCATTAGAAAAGGTGGACTAGGCGCTCCTGTAGTGATATCGATCATATTCTTTCTTATATACCATATCATATCGACTGTCTCAGAAAAGGCTGCAAAAGACGGAGCTATCACTCCTTTTTGGGGAATGTGGATGGCAATAATTGTACTCACGCCATTAGCCGCGTTTCTTACCTACAAATCCACCACGGATTCTGCACTATTTGACATGGATCAATACAAGATTAAAGCACAACTTGCCTTAGGCTGGATTAAAGAAAAACTAAATATCAAAAAACAAAAGGTTTAGTCTAGATTTTGACTTCTTGATTATTAAAAGAACGAAAATCAACTATACCTTTGTAATTGGAAAACTAATATATCAATGGATATAAAATTAAACACAATCGAAGAAGCCATTGAAGACATCAAGGCTGGAAAAGTAATCATTGTAGTGGACGATGAAGACAGGGAGAATGAAGGTGACTTTATTACTGCAGCTAGAAATGCTACTCCTGAAATAATCAACTTCATGGCGACACATGGACGTGGATTAGTTTGTGCACCATTATCAGAAGAGCGCTGCAGAGAGCTGAACCTACACCCGATGGTGGGCCAAAACACAGCGATATACGAAACTAACTTTACCGTCTCTGTAGATTTACAGGGTTATGGATGTACAACAGGGATATCAGCATCAGATCGTTCAAAGACAATAAAAGCACTTATAGATCCTAATATTAAACCAGAAGAACTTGGCCGCCCTGGTCATATATTTCCATTGATAGCGATGGATGGAGGTGTTTTACGCCGTACCGGGCATACCGAAGCAACTGTCGATATAGCTCGACTTGCAGGCTTTGAGCCGGCAGGTGTATTGGTGGAGATCCTCAAAGAAGACGGAGAGATGGCAAGACTACCTGATTTGCTTGAAGTTGCCAAACGGTTTGATCTCAAAATCATAAGTATTGAGGATCTAATAGAGTATCGTCTAAAACATGATTCATTAATCAATGAAGAAGTATCCGTAAAAATGCCTACGGCCTACGGAGAGTTCCAGATGAAAGCCTTTACCCAAAAAAATAGTGGCGAACAACACCTTGCAATATACAAAGGCGAATGGAAAGAAGATGAACCTGTATTAGTACGTGTACACAGCTCTTGTATGACGGGAGATATATTTGGGTCTTGCCGCTGCGACTGTGGACCTCAGCTTCATAAAGCGATGGAGATGATTGAAAAGGAAGGTAAGGGCATCATTGTATACATGAACCAAGAGGGACGAGGGATCGGATTAATCAATAAACTTCACGCCTACAAATTGCAGGAAGAAGGTATAGATACTGTGGATGCCAATATCCAATTGGGATTCAAAGCTGACCATAGGGATTACGGCGTAGGTGCTCAGATACTCCGTCATATGGGAGTCTCGAAAATGAGATTAATGTCCAACAATCCGACGAAAAGAGCTGGTCTCGTAGGATATGGCCTTGAAATCATCGAAAATGTGCCTATTGAAATAGAGCCAAATGCGTACAACGAAGCGTATTTAAAAACTAAACGTGACCGAATGGGACACAGCATTCTCAAAAACATATAGATATAAAAAAAGAGGACTAAGTCCTCTTTTTTTATATCTACCATAAGTGATAACGTACGCCCAACGTTAAATAATTGGGCTGGAAGTTTTCATCTTCTACTAGATACTTCACCTTGTACCCCGTATATACCGATAACTGTACAGGCTTAAAATAATAGCTTAATCCAATCTGTCCGTTAAGAACAAAACGTTCATCTTTTACAAACGCATACTCTTTTACACCTACCTCTTGGTACCGAACAAAATCTTCAGCGACCCCAGTGCCAAGAAAAACGTTAAAATTGCTTTTTCGTTTGTCTAAAAATGAGAAAAGATAATCTGCACCAACAGAGACAAAATTACCGCGCCCATGTACCTGTGCCTGTACGGCGTTCCGACTGTTCAGATCGTACTTCCCTTGTATACCGAAACTACTTTCCTTCGCCGATTTTACGCTCATATCTCCATAAAATCCAAATGCCCAACTATGATCCTGTCCAAATGAAAGTGTCGACATCCCGGTTATAAATAAAATTACCACTAAAACTCTTCTCATAATAAATTAGTTTACTTGTTCCCCCTTTGATTTTCTATATGCTTTATAGAGTTTAATAAGCAGCATTAATAATATAGCCAAACCTACAATCCCAATAACACCATATATCCAATTCAGAGCGGATTTCAGAATAACGACAAATACGATAGCAAACAACAATACTGTAGCCATTTCATTCCACAACCTCAATTGTTGCGATGTCCAAGTCGATTTTTCATCCCTTAGACTGAACATTAATTTTTGAGTTCTGAAATGATAAAACACCATACCTCCGACAAACAACAACTTGACATGCATCCAACTTAGGCTTAATAAACCTGGAGTAGAATACAACATCAATAGTGCAGAAACAATTGCAATATACATTGCAGGAGTCGTTATCACCCACCATAGGCGGTTTTCCATTAATGAAAACTGCTTATGCAGAATTTGATATTCGACGTCCCCCTTACCTTTCGCTTCGGTATGATAAATAAAAAGTCGAGGCATATAAAATAGTCCCGCCATCCAACAGATTACAAAGATAATATGCACCGCTTTCGCATATAGGTATATCATAGCACAAAAATAAAAAGGAAAAATTAAATAATTTTTCCTTTTTTAATCTAATCGTTAGTATCTAAACTCTCTGATAACTTCCACTGCGTATTTGACATGGTCAAATGGCATATCAGGCATAATACCGTGTCCTAGGTTACATATAAAACCATTCTCCCCGCGCATTCTTTCGAACAACTCATGAATCTTAGCTTTAATCACCGGCTTGTCTGCATACATGATAAACGGATCTAAGTTCCCTTGAACAGCCATGCCTGCAGGCAGACTCTTCTTGATATTTAGCAGATCCGCATTCCAATCGACAGAAATAACGTCTGGATTACTTTCAGCCATTACAGGTGCAAATACAGATGCTCCTTTCGCAAATGATATTACAGGGACGGTACGCTTCAGATTCGCTAAGATATACTTATTGTACTTATGCGAGAATGTATGGTAGTCATTCCACGATAGCGCATTAGCCCAGCTATCGAAAAGTTGAACAGCATTAACACCTGCATCGATCTGCATATTCAGATAAGCTATCGTCAGGTCCGCTATTTTCTGAAGAATAAGGTGCGCCAATTCTGGCTCATTATTCAACATCAACTTCGTTAACTTAAAATCTCTAGAAGATCCACCTTCTACCAAATAGCTTAGTATAGTGAACGGTGCTCCCGCAAATCCAATCAAAGGAATACGTCCATCAAGACGTTGTTGTATAACACGGATTGCATCCGCTACATATTGCAATTTGTCAAGACAATCCACCGACAGATTTTCGGCATCCTTCCAAGTACGGACAGGATTTGAAAAACGAGGTCCTACTCCTTGCTCAAAAGATAGATCTCCTCCCATTGCCTCTCCAGTAACAAGGATATCCGAAAATAAAATGGCAGCATCGATACCCAAAAGATCAACCGGAAGCATAGTCACATCAGCAGCGATCTCGGGAGTTTTACACATCTCCAAAAAGCTGTATTTATTTTTAATCTCCCAATATTCCGGCATAAAACGTCCTGCTTGACGCATCATCCACACCGGAGGTCTCTCCACTTGCTGCGAAAGCGCAGCCTTGATAAACAAATCGTTCTGTAAAGTTGTACTCACTATATTCTAATTATATTTTTTTACGTCTTCTCTAATTTTTGCAACGATATCACTTTGTCTGTGCGTCAAAGCCAACTTATCCGTTAGGTCCAAGTAGGTTTTCACTCTATCGTATTCCTTTTTCCGCAGATTAATATTGGCAAGATTAATCAGAACCATTCCTTTCTCGTTGTCTCTACGCCACGGCAACCGCGACGCCAATTGGAAATGATACTCAGCCTCCTCTATATTATCATTTTTTAAGGCCAGATTACCTTTCATAAACTCGTAAAAATTACGTCTACCTTTACGCAGATTATCTGGATTTTTAATCTCAGAAAGCAATTTGGCTGTTTTCTCGTAGTCTTGCTTATGGAATGACTGGGTTGCTAAAAAAACAGTCCCTTCTCTATATTGACTCCATATAAAGTAACCAATAATCCCTAACAAATAAACACAAACATTATAGTGCTTAAAAACAACGGCATAGGCTAATCCAATAATGCCTATGCCAATTATTATCATTCGGCGCCGTGTATTCATATGTTATTACTCGGCTTGCCCCTCTGTATTATCTGTGAACTTATACCCCACCCCTCTAATCGAGTGAAAATAAATAGGATGCTTTTGATCAGGTTCAAAATACTTTCTAAACGTCAGAATAAAATTATCAATCGTACGGGTAGAAGGGTACACATCGTAGTTCCACACTGTTTCTAAAATCTGCTCTCTAGAAACAGCTTCATTACGCCGTTCGATAAGTAACTTTAGGAGCATGGTTTCTTTCTTTGTCAACGAAGTGACCGTACCATCTGCTAAGTGTAACTCATAGGAATTGAAATAGATGGTCTTGTCACCTATGGTATAAGAATTGAGTTCCTTTAACTCGTCTCCTTTCATCCCTCTTCTAATCAAATTACCTACACGCAAGATTAGCTCTTCAAGGTTGAACGGCTTGACCAAATAATCGTCTGCCCCTTTCTTTAAACCTGTAATGCGATCTTCGCTACTATTCTTAGCCGTCAGAAACATAATAGGTACTTCTGTATTCTGAAGGCGGATGGTTTCTGCAACCTGAAAACCATCGATTTCAGGAATCATTACATCCAAAATGATCAGATTGAAGCGTTCTTCTTTGAAGATTTTCAACGCCTTCTTACCATCGGTAGCCGTAGTGACACGGTACCCTTCTAATTCTAAATTTAATTTGATGGCCTCCAACAAGTGTTCCTCGTCTTCGACTAAGAGTATCCTTTGTTTAGCTTGCATAATTTTCAAATGTTACTTCAAAGATGCTCCCGGAAGGTTTATTATCCATAACCCTGATGGTAGCATCATGTTTTTGCAATACAGATTTTACTATATATAACCCCAAACCAGTTCCTTTGGTTTTGCGAGTGGATTCATTCCCTACACGATAGAATTTATTAAAGATAAGTCTCTTTTCCTCATCTTGTATACCAGCCCCATGATCAGCAACAGAAAAGACAAGGTCATTATCTTTTTTCTTGAGACTCACTTCTACATTGGCACAAGGTGGCGAATACTTGACTGCATTCTCCACAAGATTGGTCACCACATTAGTAATTGCAAACTTATCTGCATGTAAGACAATCCCTGGTTCAATCTGTGGCCTAATAATTTCTGATTTGCACGCATTTTTCTGAAGCCTATCTAAAATTTCTTCAATCAATACAGAAAAATCAAAATCCTCCTTGGGTAGAATAAAAGTCCTGTTTTCCAATTTAGTAGCTAATAGAACATTCTCCACCAAATAATCAAGACGTTCGATATCTTTCAATGAATTCGACAAGAAAGTTTTCTGTTGCTCACGATCCAAGTCCCGCTTCAATATGGTCTGCAAATAAAGCTTAACAGAAGCCAAGGGTGATTTTAGCTCATGGGTAACAGAAAGTAAAAAATTCTGCTGTTGCTGTTGGTAATAGCGTTCGCGTTCCAGATGTTTTTTCAGCTTAATTACAGCGAGCACAAAAATTGCTATAAAAATCAATCCCTCACCAATAATCATCCCCTTTCTATCTGGAACATGCTTTATGAACATGTATCCCCACCCTATTAATTGACAAAGTGCATATAACGCCAGTAGATAAAACCAAAAGAGTGCTCTTCTCATAAATGCTATTTCAACAAAAATAGGTAAATATAGGTGTATAATAAAATAGCCCGTGTTTTATGACACTAATAAGAAAAAGGAGTAAGGTCTGCTATACATATTGTGTACAATATTGAATTTATGTAGGTTTGTACATGTTCAAGCAAAAAAAAGACATATTTTTCGATTTAGATCATACCATCTGGGATTTTGACAAAAATGCAGAAGAGACCTTACATGAACTCTACGTAACGTTTCGATTTGACCGACTTTTTGGAAGCGAGCGCGCAGACTTGTTTATTGAAACCTATACACTGAACAATCACCGCGTATGGGATTTGTACCACCACGGCAAGATAGACAAACCTACGCTAAGAAAATTAAGGTTTGCAGACACCTTTACACAACTTGGTGTAGATCCAGAACTTTTCCCAGTTGCGTTTGAAGAAGAATACCTCAAAATTTGCCCCACAAAGACAAATCTATTCCCCAATGCACATGAGACACTTGCCTACTTAAAAGGCAAATACAACCTCCACTTGATATCAAATGGTTTTAAAGAGGCCTGTGAACTTAAACTAAAACACAGTCGCCTGGCGGACTACTTCAAAACAATCGTTATATCCGAAGTATTTGGAGTCAACAAACCTGATCCGCGCATCTTTGATCATGCTGTAAGCAATGGATCCGCTGAAAAAACGACTTCTATTATGATTGGAGATAATATTGACGCAGATGTACGGGGAGCACAAAACGCAGGTCTAGAAGCCATATACTTCAACAGTACTGGGGCTGATAAACCGACAGACGTAGACTATATGATCAGAGATCTTAAAGAGCTACAGCATATTTTCTAAAAATAGGGAAGAGTTAGAACACCCTTCCCTATTTTAATATTTTTTGAAGCAACCTAATATAGGACTGCGCTATCTTATTCATACCGTAATCATTGGGATGAGCATAATCTACAGTAGAATTGACATCCAAAGCAATCTCTCGACTATCTAACCAATATAGATTTTTGTTCCCCTCTTTTATTAACCGATCAAAAGTAGCTTTTCCTACTTCTGTAGACTTTTCATATTCCGCCAATGTAGCTTTATTCATAAATCCTGGAGTAAATGCGGAACTGTGTCCCGTAAGAACAATCGGCTTTTGCGGGTGCTTTACCCGAATGGTTTTGATAGCTCCAACAATCAAGGAGTCCAGCTGCTTTTCATTTCGCTGAGGGCCGACCGCTAAATTAGGAAGGCAGTCTAAAACATATGCCGCAGCGTCTTCTTGAGCGATCAAATCCAACACCGGTTGTTCCAACCGTCCATTTCCTGAAAATGCCAGATTAATAACCTCATTGTTCAAGGAACGTCCTAAAATATTCGTCCAGGCCATACCAGGACGCGACACACAGGCTCCTTGTGCGATGGACGTTCCGTACACCACAATAGGAGCCTTTTTTTCCTTGTTATCCACAAAAGAAAACCATTGCGATTTATCTACACCTATTTCAAGCCACTTTACCGTATTATACAAGGGCAGGTATAAACGATATACCCCTGTTTTATTGTTACCGATATTACTAAAGGTATACTGTATCGTATCTTTGAATTGGTAACTTCCATATGCCCAGCGCCATGTATTGGCTTCTTTCAGATATAAATCGACGCCACTGACACCCGTAGTCGGCATATGTGGCATATTCAAACCTCCAGATACGGCATAGCGCACTACTATAGTATCAGCATCGGTACGAAAGTCTACATATATACCTGCTGCATTCTGTCCCAAATTCCAAACCGCATCCCGCACCTGTCCTTGTAACCGACTTGGGAGACGACCAATTGAAATTTCATTCCTCATTTCTTTGGACCTTCCCTGTAAAACCTCTGCACCTACAGGGTAAAACGTTCGTTCGCTCTGCCCAAATACGCTAAGTGAACAGACCGAACAAAGGAAAGCACATACAATCACAGCTCTCCATCCCGTCATATACATACGCATTAGGGCAATACCTTGATGGCCACGTTACGATACCAGACATCGTCACCATGGTCTTGAAATCCAATCACACCTGGCTCAGCCCCCACTTTAGAAAGCAGCTCAAAAGCTAGAGGCCACTTATCTTGGCTAAACTTACTAGATTGCAATAATTTATTCCATTCAGGGGTTCTGACCGTATACTCTACGACTTTCTTACCATTCTGAAAATGTTGAATTTTCTCTCCCTGAACGACAATTTTCGATTTATTCCACGTTCCTACCGCCTTTGCATTCTGAGGCTTTGCGGGAATCATATCATAGAGTGATGCAGACTGTCTATTTCCATCAACACCCTTGCTTGCGTCTGGATGCTTCTCATTGTCCAGGATTTGGTATTCTGGGCTTGATATGTAAATCGGTTGACCTTTGACTTCTTTTGCTAAGAAAAACACACCGGAATTGCCTGCTTCAGATATCTTCCATTCAAACTCCAGTTCAAAATTCTTGAAATCATGTGCAAATATAATGTCACCCCCCTCCGGTTTATCGACATTAGGTTTTTTGGAAAACTTAAGTGCACCATCCTCTATATTCCATTTATTAGGAATATAAGCTTTATTATATCCTCGCCACCCTTCCAACGAGCTACCATCAAATAGTACATAGGCTCCGCTTTTGTTTTTCTTGAACTTTGTCAAATCTACCTTTGGCAGATCCATCAATTCATAAGTAGGGGCAACGGCCTCGAAACTCTTTTTGCCCTGTGCATGTGCTGCCGAAAAGGAAAACATTCCCATCATTAAGCAAGCTGATATAAAGCTAGTCTTCATTAGTGTATTTTTTATTTACGGTCTTCGAATTATCCAAAACAATTCAGGTTCAAATATATAATCGCAATTCTACCAATAAATATACAAATACTTAATGTAATTCCTACACTTAGTAGTCTAAAAGAAAATCCTAATAACCTCCCATATTTTCATCGGAAGGCATGTCTTCATTTTTCTTCCGACCTTTGGTCAAATCCTGCACTCCAAAACGGTAAGAGAAACCAAGCGTAAACGTACGCTTAGACCATCTAAAGAATCGGTCAGAATACTGAGACGACAGATAGCTATCACCACCAAACTGCCTAGAATCGAACAAATCGCGGACATTAAACGTTATACTGCCTTTACCTTGCAACACATCCTGTTTTAAAGCCAGATCTCCCCCCTTCATTGCTTTCGTCCTGCCCTGTAAACTGTTCATTGGAGCACGGTAGTCACCACGCAATTGAAGAGAAGTCAACTTTGCCAGTTTGAGGTTTGTGGTCAGGTTCGCATTCCAAGACAGTCCATCAGAAGACCGAACATTATACCCTTCATTCGGTTCTATTTTAAAATAGAAAACATTTCCATTTGCGGTTATATCCCACCAGGGAAAAATATTCACCTTGGAGACGACCTCAAACCCGGCATTATTTCTGGAACCTATGTTTTCCCAGCGCATAAAAGTAGCATTGGGATTATCATCCAAATAGACAGCTGCTATAGAATCATTTTGATCATACTGAAACGGTTGCGTAACGTCATTTATACGGCGGTAGTAAGCCGAAGCAAGGAAATTCCATCCCGAATAAAACTTTGCAAAACTCATCTCCACAGCGTGAATATCTTCAGGCATCAACTCTGGATTTCCCTGTCTAAAGTTCGTCTCGTCAGACAAATCCACGAAAGGATTGACTTGCCATCCCCTTGGACGTTGTACCCGCCTGGAATAACTCAGCTGTACTTTATCTCCTTCCGAATTAACGTCATAGGTCAAAAACAGACTTGGATATACTCGAAAGTAATCTAGTCTTCCTGGTGTCACATCTCTACCTTTTTCAATGAGAGATGGTTCAAAGCTACGGATAGTTGTATTTAGAAAAGCATCCTCCGCACGAAGTCCTAATTGTAGCCCTATCCGCTGAGATAACATACGCTGGTAGTTAGCGTACAATGCATGGACACCCGATTTCATATTAAAATCATTGTTCACCCCATAATCAGGTTCAAACACTCCTCCTACTAATTTTTCAGAACGCTGCCCCTCATCCGACGAACGTAATATCGTACGGTACCCGGCTTCGAACTTATGGTTCTCGCCTAATGGCAAAACATAATCCAGTTGAAAATTCCAATTCCGGCCACTTTCGTTGGTTGCATTTTTTCGTCTACTTTCGGAGATAGTAGAAGTCTTATCGTAGCGCTGTATATAGTCATTCGTACCATCCTCTTTGTCGTAACCAGAAGTTACATTAGCAGTCAACTCCTCTCCTTCCTTACGTAAGGTACGTTTAAAATCAAAACTGATATCATAGCCCAGATCCTCTTCTTTCTGTCTGGATTTGCGGGAACTGGAACTGCCATAACCAGGGCGGTTATAATAGTTGTAAAAAATATCTTCGCCTCTTTTATTATCCCTCAGACTCAAATTGGCTCCTACGCTAATCGTGGTCTTTTCATTAGCATAATAATCCGTTCCTAAACGAAAAGAATTATTGATTCCCTTTCGGAATGTTTCTGAGTTCGATTCGGTGATTTCACTGTTCTCCTGTTGCAAACCGTCAAACAGTTGCACAGTACGTACTCCCCCCTCACCTACATTACGGCCATTTCTATAATTATACCCTCCGAAATAATTAAACTTCCGGTCCCTATAATTCAACGTAACCCCCGCGTTATAGTTATCGTAGCTACCAACAGAAGCATTTGCTACCCCGTTAAACCCCGTGCGGGTATTCTTCTTTAATACAATATTGATAATTCCGGATTGACCCTCTGCATCATACTTTGCAGAGGGATTGGTAATGATTTCAACCTTAGCAACTGCGTCAGCAGGTAGCGACTGAAGCAATTTATTAACATCAGATCCCGCCATAGCAGACTCTTTGCCATCGATCAAAACACGAACGCTATTAGACCCTCTCAAACTCACAGAACCGTCCATATCCACCTGTAAGGTGGGAACATTAGCTAGTAAATCCTGTGCCGTACCACCTACGCTAACAATACTCTGGGAGACATCAAACACTTTTTTATCAATTCCCAACTGCAATTCGGGCAGACGCCCCTTCACAACAATCTCGTCCAGCTGGCGACCGCTCTCAACAAGGGATACAACACCGATATCATTTGTTTTATTGGCAGCAATTACCACACCTTCCCGTTCATAATCAAGCATTCCGACAAAACTGATCTTCAGGATATACTTACCGGCCGGAATAGCATCCATCAAAGCAACTCCATTGCTATCAGTCTGTCGTCCCTTTACAGGGGCCTTTGAAACAGCATGCAATAACGAAACACTAGCCCCAAGCACGGGCTCTTTGCTTGATTCTTCTAGAACAGAGACTTTAAACTGCCCTTGTTGCGCATATATAAATAAAGGTAGGGCAAAAAATAAGGTAAATAATAATTTAAGTTGCATAGCTTAGATTGCGTTCGTAAGCTACAAAAATGGAGAATAAAACAGAATAAGGGGCTATCGTAACCGTATTATTACCAAGCGAAAAACTACTCCACCGAAACGGTAAGACCTTCTGCCTTCAATATCTTTCTATAGATTTCCAACTCCACGTAAGGTCCTTCTAGCACCGCACATTTCCCTTCTGTGTGTACTTTCCAAGCAATACGTTCCGCCTGCTGTTCTGTATACTGCAGGTGATGGATAAGACAATAGATTACATGATCAAAAGTGTTGATATCATCGTTCCAAAGAATAAGCTTATGGCTTTCTTTAACAGAGGCTAAAATTTCTTCAAGCGTAAAGGTTTCTTGTTCGGTTTCTACACCCATAGCGCAAAAGTAGTGTATTTTTCAAAAAAACCGTAATTTTGTAGTAATTTCCTCCCTATAGGCAGCCCTCTTTAGATAAAAGGCCTTCCTAATCAGTTGATGGGTTGAAAATAGTTAGATTATTAACAACTAGAAGTAAAAAATCATGTTCCAATCTAAAATTGCAGGCCTAGGACATTATGTTCCTAAAAATGTGTATACTAACAATGACCTTACCCGATTCATGGATACGACCGACGAATGGATTCAGGAACGTACTGGCATCAAAGAAAGACGGTATGCTGATCGTCTAGAAGAAACCACTACCTCAATGGCTGTTGAAGCTGCGAAGATTGCTATAGAACGTGCAAAAACAACAGCTAAGGACATAGACTTTATTATATTCGCGACACTGTCTCCTGACTATTATTTTCCGGGCTGTGGAGTACTGCTTCAACGAGAAATGGGTATGGGAGAAATCGGGGCATTAGACATCCGTAACCAATGCTCAGGTTTTGTCTACGCTTTGTCTATAGCTGATCAATTCATAAAAACCGGAATGTATAAAAATATACTGGTCGTCGGTTCAGAAAAACACTCTTTTGCCTTGGATTTTTCGACACGAGGCCGAGCCGTCTCCGTGATATTTGGTGATGGAGCAGGTGCAGCCGTACTGCAACCTACAACTGAAACAGGCAAAGGCATCTTGAGTACCCACCTCCACTCAGATGGTGCGGAAGCCGAAAAACTAGCAATGTATTACCCAGGAGCGTCGGGAGGAAAAGGTTTGGAAAATAGACCAGAATGGCCTGACCAGGAACTAGGCGGTATGTTCGTAACCCCTAAGATGCTAGAGGACGGAAGTGCTTTTCCCTATATGGATGGTCAAGCCGTTTTCAAAAAGGCAGTGGTAAAATTTCCGGAAGTCATCGGTGAAGCTTTAGCTAAAAACGGACTAACGTCTGCCGATATAGACCTTCTGGTACCGCATCAAGCCAATCTCCGTATATCACAGTTTGTACAGAAAACATTGGGATTAGCGGATGATAAGGTGTTCAATAATATTCAAAAATACGGCAATACAACTGCTGCATCAGTACCAATTGCGCTTTCGGAAGCTTGGGAAGAGGGCCAGATCAAAGAAGGGGATTTGGTTTGCCTAGCCGCATTTGGAGCAGGCTTTACTTGGGGATCGGCATTGATCCGATGGTAATAATATAATGCTGTGATATGGAATCGTCTTTCTGTCGACTTTCTTATCACAGCATTTCAACTTGCTTTCTTACAATACACGCACTAATAATCCCTTCAGATATTCACCTTCGGAGAAAGAAGCACGTACAGGATGATCCTCTGGCTGCGAAAACTGTCTAATAAATTGGATTTCTTTACCTGCATCCAGAGCGGCCCAAGCCAATACCTGTTTAAAGGTCTCAATATCCATTGCTCCAGAACAAGAAAAAGTGGCCAATAAGCCTCCACTCTCCAACAACATCAATCCCCTACGATTCAAATCTTTATAAGCTCTAGAAGCTTTCTCTAACGTCGATCTTGAAGGTGCATACTTTGGCGGATCCAACACAATTACATCAAACTTTTCACCTTGCTCTCCCAATTGACGCAAGTACTTATTCACATCAGACTGAACAGCCACATGTTTTGTTTCATCAAAACCATTATACCTCACATTTTCTTTTAGGGTATCTATAGCTAATGCCGAACTGTCAACCGAGATAACTTCATCAGCCCCCGCTCGAAAAGCATTTAAGGTAAAACCACCGGAATAACAGAAACAATCCAGCATCCGCTTACCTTTGGCATATTGAGCCGTCAAAAAGCGGTTGTCACGCTGATCGCAATAGAAACCCGATTTCTGACCATCAATGATATTCACTTTATAGTGGATTCCATTCTCTACGATTTCAACAAAATCTGGAGGTAATTCTCCCCACAGCACCCCATTTTGATCTGGCAATCCTTCATATTCTCTGGATTTCAAATCACTTCTTTCGTAAATCCCCTTAGGTTGCAATAGATTTACCAATTCATCAACGATAAGTCCTTTGACCTGTTCTATCCCTACCGAATGGACCTGAATAGAAATATAGTCTGCATATTTATCCGCAATCAGCCCAGGTAAAAAATCAGCTTCTGCAAAAATCAAACGGACCGCATCATTATCTGCCGTCAACAGGTGCTTCCGATTCTGAATGGCCTTTCTTACACGTAATCTCCACCAGTCTTCATTAATCTCATTCGCTGGATTCCATTCCAACAAACGGACTGCTACGCGAGATGTATTATTATAGATTCCATACGCAATGAACTCCTCTTCTATATTATATACAGCTACAACCTCTCCTGGTTGTACCCGACCATTTATTTTGCCAATCGCTCCAGAAAATACCCAAGGGTGTAATTGCCAAGCAGCTTTATCTTTACCTTTTTGTAAGATTATCGTATTCATCGCACAAAAATAAAACTGAAGAAGCAAACAATATTATTTATTTTAAACTTTTTCAAAATTTTATTCCAAAACAATTAAAAAAAGAGCAGCACATATTGAATGGCTGCTCCTTTTGGCTATAACGATAGATCAATTTTATCACTATTGTAATGGATCGACTATGTGTTCAGACATAATATAACCTTCGTCTAATTCAATTATCTTAAAATTTCTAAATTCAATTTTTGCTCCCTCGGCTTCTAGGCATAAGTAGCCTTTACGCTGACTTGATTCGCGGATTCCGTTTACAAACTTCCCGTTAATAGACAATTTAATCGTACCATCTACACATACAACCGTATATTTATTCCACTCTCCCACCCCTAGACAACGATTTTCTATTGACTTACTCCTTATCCCTCTAGGATTGTCGGGTATGGTTCGGGTTTTCCCTGCACCAAAAAGCTCACCGTGAACATAGGCTATTGGCGGCACTACTCCATCTCTCTTATTCTGATTGACCCAATCTAGTTCTAGCATCTGGACTTCAACCCCGCTGGGCAATCTACTAGATACTTCAGGAACGGCATCGCACCAAACAAAAACACCAGAATTACCTCCTGCTTCCATATGTCGCCACTCGACATCCAAAATAAAATTTTGATACATCTTTTCGGACCGAATCACTCCGATAGGTAATCCCCTACAAACTAACACTTCCTGGTCTTTAGACCAAGTAGCAGCGCTAGTGTTTACATCGACCCATCTCAGGGGCTCACTAATAGGAGCTCCCTCCATAAGATCGCGCCAACTTTTCCCTTCTCCAAATTCAAAAAGGACTTCTTGAGAAAAACCAAGAACAGATGACATAAAACATAAAAAAAAGAGAACCAGCCTAACTATTTTTTTATAGTAAGCGTTATAATCACAATACGTACAATTCTCCCCGCTCACAAACGAATGATTACATGTTTTAATGGAATAACAAGACATTTTAAACAAAAGTTAAGGATGAATACCTAAATTAATTATCGAGGTCATTTTATCCATGCACTGTCAACCTCAAACATTCATTTCCAATCTGACTCGGAAATACTCCGTAATAGATTTGGACAAAACACACCATTTCTCTATTATTTGTCTATCTATTGCCTACGTGCAGGGTAGACAATAGATAGAGGGAGAGGCATGAATAGCAGACTATCTATTTGCGAGCAAATACGCCTTAAAATCTTCATAGCTGACCTTCAAGTCAGTAGCAAGCTTAGGCTTATTCGACAAATCTACCGCTCCCTTAGGAAGAGTTACTTTGGCAAATATCGCTTCGTCTATTGCGTCTGGAAATTTACAAGGGTGCGCCGTTGATAAAAACACCGAAGCGTAAGTCCCCGGTGTATCTCTACGATACGCCTCCGATGCCAGATAAGCTATCGCAGTGTGAGGGCAGGCTACGTAATTATATTTTTCATACAGCCCTTTCATCGCTTGTTCAGTCGCTCCATCATCATAGGTATACGACGATATCATACCTCGAAGGTGCTCTAAATCTCCATCAAACATATCTTGTATTCTCACCCAGTTACTTGGATTACCTACATCCATGGCATTAGCTAGTGTTTGTACAGAAGGTTTAGGCTCATAACTACCTGAACGAAGAAAACGGGGAACGGTATCATTTAGATTTGTCCCCGCGACAAAATGCGTTACCGGAAGTCCCATTTTATAGGCTAATAACCCTGCTCCAATATTTCCGAAATTGCCACTAGGCACTGTAAATACGACTTCAGAGATTCCCTGAGCTTTCAATTGAGCATAAGCCCAGAAGTAGTAGAATGTCTGAGGAATCAATCGAGAAATATTGATTGAGTTTGCCGATGTGAGGCGCAGCTCACGATTAAGTTCGGTATCATTAAAAGCCTCTTTCACCAAAGCCTGACAGTCATCAAATGTACCATCCACTTCCAGAGCTCTAATATTCTGCCCATTAGTAGTCAACTGCTCCTCCTGCACCTTAGATACTTTTCCCTTAGGGTACAATATTGTGACACGCGTTCCTTCAACTCCTAGAAAACCTAAAGCTACTGCTCCACCGGTATCTCCGGATGTCGCCACTAACACATCCAAGAGCTGATCGCCTTTTTGAGAGAAGTACCCCATTACCCGACTCATAAAACGAGCTCCAAAATCTTTAAAAGCATAAGAAGGTCCATGGAACAACTCCAAAACAGCGGTCTCCGCATTCAAGAATTTGACAGGAGCATCAAAATTAATCGCATCATCCACAATCTTCTTCAGATCAGCCTTTGGAATATCATCACCAATCAATGCTGAAGCCACGGTCAGAGCGATTTCCTGAAGCGAATATTGTTGTATATTCTGGATAAAAAACGGATCTAATTGTGGGATCAATTCAGGCATATACAACCCTTTATCCTGCGGAAGAGAGTTGAAAACGGCTTCTTGAAAAGAAACCCGTAAGGTCTTATTATTCGTACTATAAAGTTTCATTTTTTAAATATTAGATTTAAGATATTAGATTTAAGACTTCAACACTAAGCATCAAAATCCAGTAACCGAGGACCTTCAACATTAACCGCGGAAACATATTGATAACTATCTATTTCTTTCGATGACAAGTGTTCTTTAATCTTAGCTGTTGCTACACGAGCGATATCCGCTCCTCTAGAGATTGCTACCACCGACGGTCCTGACCCTGATATCCCGAAGCTTAGAGCGCCACATTCTAATGCAATCCGTTTCATCTCATAAAACTCAGGTATCAAAATAGCACGAGTAGGTTCGATCAATACGTCCTGCATGCTACGACCTATCAAATCATAATCATTTTGGAAAAGGCCCGCGATCAACCCTGCAATATTTCCCCATTGTACAACAGCGTCCTTCAGCAAGACCTTGTCTTTTATTAACTGGCGTGCATCACGCGTCGGTACATCGACCTGAGGAAATACAATCCCTGCATAAAGCTCTCCAGGGACGGGAAGTTTTACGATATCCAAAGCTTCCTGTCCACGGATCAACGTAACTCCTCCCATCAATGCTGGTGCAACATTATCAGCGTGCCCATGCCCACAGGCTAGCCGCTCTCCTTCTACACAATAGGGCATCAGTTCTTCCTTCGTAAGTGGTGCGCCCAACAAGGCATTAATTGCATACAGACCAGCAACCGTACTCGCAGAACTAGATCCCAAACCAGAACCTATTGGCATATGCTTGATAAGTTCAATCTCCACACCAATGGTATCCGCAACTCCTAGATCACTTAGCAACATTTTCACGCAGGCACTAACGGTGTTACGATCGGCATCAAGAGGCAAACGCCCATCATCACCTGCTATCGAACGGATGCGGACTCCGGGTTCGGCTACTCGATACATCTTAACCTCATCGCCAGGTTCGTTGACAGCAAACCCCAGGATATCAAAGCCACAGATCATATTTGCCACGGTAGCAGGAGCAAAAACCCGCACCTTATCTTTTATATTATCAAAGTTTACTTTCTTATCTAATTTTATTTCGTTCATAACTCGACTGTTAAACTGAATCAAAGATCTTATACGACTGCTTATCTGGCTCCGACATTAATTAAATCGGCAAATACCCCTCCTGCTGTTACTTCGGCTCCTGCTCCAGGCCCCTTCACTACTAGTGGTCGCTCTTTATACCGTTCTGTTGTAAATGAAATGATATTATCGCTACCTGAAAGTGCAAAGAAAGGATGTGTGTTATCCACCATCTGCAAAGAGATCTTCACCTTACCATCTTCCAATGTACCGATGTAACGGATTACTTTATTTTCGCTCGCCGCTTTATCCTTCAACGCATTAAAATACTGGTCAGCTTTCAATAATTCGGCATAAAATTCATCAACAGAGGCAGCCAGCAAACAGGATTCAGGCAGGATAGCACCTAAATCGACATCAGATGCTTCGATCACATGTCCTCCATCTCTTGCCAAAATCAACATTTTGCGCATAAAATCTACCCCTCCTAGATCATCGCGGGGATCAGGCTCTGTATAGCCCAACTCCTGTGCCTTTTTCACAACTTCATAGAAAGAAGCATCGCCAACGAAATTATTAAAGATATAAGAGATCGTACCCGACAGAATTGCTTCTATCCTTAAAATTCGATCCCCACTCATCATCAGGTCTTTTAAAACACGTACGATAGGCAAGCCTGCACCGACATTGGTCTCATAGAAAAAGTCAACCCCGTGCACACGTGCGGTGTCTCTTAGTGAACGGTACTGCGCATAATCTCCCGAATTTGCTATTTTATTGCATGTTACAATTGATATATTAGATTTAAAAATATCTTCATAATAGGTAGCAGGCAACTTACTGGCAGTATTGTCAATAAAAACGCAATTTGGCAGGTTCATAGCCTTCATTTTTTCCATAAAAGCAGATAGGTCAGCAATTTCCCCTTTATCATCCAAATCTTCTTGCCAGCCTTCTAGGTTAATTCCCCCTTCATTGAAGAGCATTTTTCTAGAATTAGAGATTCCAACGACTTTTACTTCGATATCATTATTGTCCAATAGAAAATCATGTTGTTCATGAAGTTGCTTAAATAAGGTAGCACCGATATTACCCGTTCCCAGATTAAAGACATGTAATGTCTTTTTCAACTCAGCAAAGAAAGCATCATGTACTGCATTTAACGCTTTAGCAAGGTCGTCTTTTGAAATAATAACTGATATATTGAATTCTGAAGACCCCTGGGCTATCGCACGTACGTTTATTCCGTTTCGACCTAATGCATGAAACAGCCTTCCTGATATACCCGGAGTACGCTTCATATTTTCACCTACTATAGCCAACACCGAAAGATTTTCTTCCAACTCAGGCATAATAAGCTTATTTGCTTCAAGCTCTAATTCAAACTCAACGGCTATCAATTGCAATGCTTTCGCTGCATCCTGCGGATTGACCGCAAATGTAATACTATGCTCAGACGATGATTGTGTGATTAAAATCACATTTATCTGCTCTCTCGCCAACATCGTAAAAAGTCGACCAGAAAATCCTGACTTGCCAATCATTCCACTTCCTGTAAGATTGATAATGGATATATCTGAAATAGACGATATACCTTTTATAGGATAACTAGACTTATCCGACTCAAACTGAATAACCGTTCCAGCCAGATGAGGTTCGAAGGTATTACGGATAGCGATAGGTATTTTCTTCATGAACGCTGGAATCATTGTTGGCGGGTAGATTACTTTCGCGCCAAAGTACGAGAGTTCCATTGCTTCTGTGTAAGACAATATAGGTAATGAAAACGCTTTTTTAACAATACGGGGATCCGCTGTCATCATTCCGTTTACATCGGTCCAGATTTCAATTATAGAAGCACCTAACACTGACCCGAAGATCGCAGCAGTGTAATCAGAGCCTCCACGTCCCAATGTCGTCACGCGTCCCTTATCGTTAGATCCAATAAACCCCGTAACAAACAATAATCTGTCCGCATGGGTATAGGAAAGAGCCTGAATCAACTGTGTTGTCAAATCTTCATTAATATGGGCATTTCCAAAATTAGAGTCAGTTTTGACATAGTGAGAAGCATTAATATATTCGGATTCCGGTATATATTGCTCCATGATTTTAGAAACCAAATAATTAGAAAAGCGTTCACCAAAAGAAACAATTAGGTCTTTGCTCTGCATGCTCAACTCTCTCAGTGCAAAGACGCCCTGTAGAATTTCATCCAGATCATTGAGCATAAGTTTTAACTTGGTAAATACCGGATTTTGGAATTTGACCGCGATAAGGCTCCTTACAACATCAAAATGCTTTTCCTCCAATGCTTTCAGGTTCTCATCAAACGATTTCCCTTCGGCGGCATGCTCTGCCATTTGAGTCAACAGATTCGTCACCCCAGACATTGCAGACAAAACGACAAGCGGTTTCTCTCCTTTGTCAAAAGACTCCTTAACGATTGCCAATACCTCTTGGATACTTTCTTTTGTACCTACCGAAGTCCCTCCAAATTTTAATACCTTCATTAGTTTTATATTAGTTTGTGTCAAAATAGTTCAAAAAAAAAGCCTTCCTCTTTTCTGGAGGAAGGCTCTATCTATTCGCTACACTTAATCATTTCACCATAGAACTACTCCCTCCAGAATCTATCCCGGTGGTAATAATAGTTGTTGAAATAATAGTGCTTAAAAACATCTCTTTTGTAAATTTTGAATAAAGATAATACAACTATAATAACAAATCCAAATTTATTTTGACAAAATAGAAATATTAATCATTTTTTTCCACCTAATTCAAGTGGATCATCAAATAGTGAAGCTTGTCAATATATCAAAAATAACATTTTACAATACTCATGGATGAACAAACAGAATAGCAGCTGTAACACAAGCAATTAAGCCAATCAAAAAGTTAAAGTTTTGTTAAAAAAATGTAAAATAGTTTGGAACCGCAATCATAATACCCTATCTTCGTTGATGTCGATGTGTAGATATACATCTACGGAAGGAAAGTTGTAATTAAATAAAGCGATTTAATGAAAACAAAAAAGATAATAGCAAGTATGCTATTTATAGGCTTTTGTCTAGTGTCGCACGCACAAACAACAAACAAAAGTAAAACAGGAGATCAGGATAATCTTACAAAAGAGTACTTTTCTCAGATTATGGGTGTAGCTATTAATACTACAACAAGCACAAAGCTTTATCAGTTTGTCTATGATTGGTTAGGTACTCCCTACCGATTAGGCGGAGATTCCAAAAAAGGCATAGATTGTTCCAAGTTCTCACTGGCTGTTTATGAAAACGTATTCAATACCACAATCGGATACAATAGCAGGAATCAATATGACAATGTAACTCCTATCAGAAAAAGCGATCTTCAAGCGGGAGATTTAGTTTTTTTCAAAATCAGAAGCAAAAGTATAACACATGTAGGTGTCTACCTAGGAGACGACAAGTTTGCACATGCGTCCTCGAGTAAAGGTGTTATGGTAAGTAGTCTTAACGAAGCTTATTGGCAGCGTTATTATTACAACGGCGGAAGACCTAAAAAAGATGAGGATAGGATTATGACGGCGGATGCGTCAAACTACAAAGAAGACATCAAATAGACTTAATTACTGTTTGAACAATATAGAAGCCTAGATGGAATCCATCTAGGCTTTTTTTTATTCATCTCTCACTAAATAATTTTCATACGTATTATATATAAGTTCTCTCCTAATTTCACTAAATTAGCATAGTCAAATAATCATCATGTCAACAAAGAAAACTCTGATATTAAACAAGCAACAGATACAGCAAAAATCTCGTCGTATCGCTTATCAAATCCTAGAAGACAACTTTGAAGAAAAAGCTGTTGTACTCGTAGGTATTGCTGACCGAGGGTATATTTTTGCTCAACGTCTACAAAGCATACTTCAAGAAATCGCACCTGAAAAAGAAATAGAACTTATCAAAGTTAATATAGAAAAAAGTAAAAGAAATCTAGAAGCTAGCACAGACCAACCTGTTGAAATGGCTAAAGACAAGGCAGTCATCATTGTTGATGATGTACTTAACAGTGGCCGCACATTAGCATATGCCCTAGGTGCCTTTATTAATGTACCATTAAAGAAAATGCGGACAGCAGTGCTCATTGACAGAAGCCACCATAAGTTCCCTATATTTAGTGACTTTTACGGTGTAAAACTATCTACAATTCTGAAAGAGCATGTTGAGGTCAGACTAGAAGAAATCGATAATGAAGAAGATGCTGCTTGGCTTTACTAAGCAGCACCTTTTCCATCCCTAACCTTTATTTATCTTAAGCTTCATTCCCGGTTTAATCATATCACTTTTTAAACCATTGTCAGCTTTCAGCTTGGAGACTGAACTTCCTGAGAACTTATTGGCTATCCGATCCAAAGAATCTCCTCTTTGCACCGTATAAACGACACTTGTATTTTTCCTTTTAGCTGCAGCAGTCTTTACATTCTCTGCCAAACGGGAGTCTACAGGCTTCTCTACAACCAAAACACGCCCTACAACCTTACTTTTAGAGGAAAGGCCATTCCATGCCACAAGATCTTGAACCGACACCCCTAGCTTACGTGATACACTAACCAAGGTTTCACCGCTTTTAACTTTATATTTCTTTTGGCTTTGAACAGCTAACTTTGTTTCTACCTCTTCATTTCGAATTGACTGCTGAGGCAGTACAGCTTCATTCAATGCTAAATACAAAAGACTATCATTTGTATTCTCCGTAATAGGCAACAATAAGCGTCGCGGTTTCTCGACCGACCCGACCACAACATTCTGCTTGAAAGCAGGATTGTATTTCTTTAACTGATCTAAAGATACCCCGATAGCTTCAGCTACATTTGTCAAAGCTATCTTTTTATCCACCATAATCAACTTGCTCTCCATTTGTAACTCTGTGGTCTCTGCCTCTATGCCATAGTAATCGGCATTTGAAAGAACATAGGTCATTGCAATATATTTGGGGATATAATTCTGCGTCTCTTTAGGAAGGAATGGAGCTAGCTCCCAAAAGGAAGGGTTGGTGAATCCCGACCGTTGAATAGCGCGTTGTACACATCCTCTTCCACAATTATAAGAAGCTAAGGCTAATAACCAATCGTTAAACTGCGTATGCGCTTCATTAATATAGCGAGCGACAGCATAGCTCGCCGCATAAGCATCTTTTCGCTCATCGATATTACTATTCATCTCCAAATCATAAAATTTGGCGGTAGCATACATAAACTGCCAAGGTCCAACCGCCCCGGAAGTAGAAACCAAATGAGGGTTTAATGAAGACTCAACTAACGAAAGATACTTGATCTCTTCTGGTATCCTGGCCTCTTCAAAAACAGTTTCATATATAGAAAAATAATGTTGGCTCAATCCAAGCAATCTATTCATATAGGGTCTATAATTCTGAGATGCATATTTACCAATATATACCCGCACCTGTGAATTAAACTCCAATGGCACATCCTTCGAAATAGACTTCAGCCTTCTCAGTATCCCGAGGTCTTCAGGGGTGATTTCTAGGTTTGGATCTATATTTTCCTTGATTGAATCGAGATGGGACGCCAATTGCTTTTGTTGAAGCTCTATAAAGGCATTCATCGAACTATTCAGTTCTTCTTTTTGGGTATCAATCGCAACTTCCTGAGCTATCGTACATGAGTACACAAATACAGCAGCGATTGACAGTGTAATAGAAAATTTCATGCTTTCTAGTTTTTCAGCCGACTAGTGGGCAAGGTTTATAAATAAAAAAGGATTCAATCCTCCAAAACGAAGATCAAATCCTTTTCCTTATATAAAAGCAATCATTAAGAATTGCTTGTGTTATCAGATGTATTGTTCTTTTGATCAGATGGCTCTTCCTTTTGCCCATCCTTAAATTCTTTAACACCACGTCCCAAACCACGCATTAATTCAGGAATCTTCTTTCCTCCGAACAATAACAGAACCAAGACAACTATAATGATAATCTCTTGGGTCCCTATAAATAATAAATTTGATGTATACATTTTGTTCTATTATACTTATAAAAAATTTTACAATAAACACTCCTTATTACAAATATAGATATTAATAAATTAATATCCCGTAACTATCTTGCTATCCAAGAAGATGGATCCAAAACAGTCTCTCCTTGGAAGACACTGAAATCAATATATGTAAACCCTTCTTCGGCATCTCCAGCCGCTGTACCGATTACTGTACCTGTACTTACTGACTGGCCTTTGCTAACTGAAGTGCTCTTCAAATTTGAATATGCCGTGTAATAATTACCATGTTTTATGACTACGGCTGAGGTTCCCATACTTACAACTTGTACTACTGTTCCGGAGAACACTGACTTTACAGCGGCACCATCCCCAGTCCGAATACGCACATAGTCATAAAAATCCCTTACACCATGCTCAACAACCACACTTCCATAATTACGGACGATATTACCCTGCGCTACAGGCCAAGGTAACCCACCCCTGTTAGCCTGAAAACTTGCAGACAGTTTTGCGACTTCAGGCGTACTCGCGATAACATCGGCCCCTTTTCTCTTATCGATTTCCTTCCGTGCATCCTCAACAGATTTACCCGTTTTTTTCGACTCCGCTAAAGCGGCTTTCTGCCGTGCTTCTTCGGCTCTCCGTCTCTCCTCTGCTGCCTCCCTAGCAATTGCGGCCTTTATCAACGAATTTAACTTTTTTCGTTCTTGTTGTTTTGCAGACAATTGACCTTGGAACGACTTTTCCTCTTTTGCCAATTGGCTTAATTGCCCTTGATGCTCCGAACGGTCTTTGGCGATAACATCTCTTTCTTTCCGTTGCTCGGCCAATAGCTCATTCTGTGTTTTTCTATCCACTTCCAGACGTGCAATCTTCAGTTCTATCTCCTTTTTAACACCTTCGATTTCTGCTGCTTTAATCTTTCGGGCATCATTAAACTGTTGCAAATATTTCACCCTTTTAAAAGCTTGGTTAAAATCCTTGGAGGCAAAAATGAACATCATTTTATTATAGGCATTCTTGTTACGGAAGGCAAACATGATCATCTTCTCATAATCTTGACGCATTTTTTCGAGCTCCACTTTTAGTGCTGCGACCGATTTTGTATTGTCATCAATCTGCTTAGACAGGTTACCTAATTCACGATTGATGATTGTAATCTTATCTTCCCGTAAATTCAACTGACGGCTAAGTGCGTTGACCTCCTTTTGGGAAAGGAGCTTTTCTTTAGTTTTAGCAGATAACTCTTTGTTCAAGGCAGAAATATCCGCATTGATTTTTTCCAATTGCTTCTTTAATTCCGCACTGCTTTGACCGTATGAGAAATGCGCACATGCGCCAATTATAAATATACTGAGTAATATTTTCTTAAAAACCATGAATTGCTACTTCTAAACTTAGCGTTTTATATAACCTCCAAAAATAAACATATCTCACTTACTTGCCTAATAAAAATAACTTTTTAACACCTTTACCACATTATTCTACCATTTTATATTTAGCTGGCACGACAAAAGGCGTATCTATATCCTGATTAAAATCGGCTTTATTGTAATTTAAAATTGCACTTATAGACATTCCGCCTGCTCCAAGTTTTATCTGTTGATTCTGTGGAAAATTATAGCCACCAGAAACTACGAAATTACTATAGAAGGATTCCAGGTTATCATCTCGACCGATAACATTTAGCCGGAATACCTTAGGTCTGTTCTTCTCATTCAAGCTGTACTGAAAAGCCAATTGATCCTTTACTCCAACAATCTGCACCTCATTTGATGCACTTGCCACAGTAATCTGGTCCGTCCTCAACAAAGGTTGTGACACATTAGCCATCAAAAGATCCTGCAAAGTAAAAAATGAAACGCCCTCTCCTGTATAACGATGCACATAATCGAAACGCTTTGCAACATACTCACTTCTCATTTTGTTTAATATCTGAATGCTATCCGGTGTAATCTTAACACGTGCCACTTCAAAATTAATCAATGTCGCAGTAACCGAGATCCAGATCTCCCGATCGCGCAAAACGCGCACATGCAAAGTCACGTCGTGCTTCTCATTATCAAACTCAATTTTTGATTTTGCTCGACCTGAAAACGTACTAAAATCGAGGTTATTAATCAAATAACCTTCTGCTCCATTTTTATACGCTGCTCCCTCTCCCCCCTTCGCACCGACCACTTGCTTCTTACTACCACACCCCAACACAATGGATAATGTTAGTAACAACAGAACACACCTACTCCACATATCGTTTATCTTTTATTTTTAACTTAATCTTATTTACATCCACATTATCACCTTTAACAAGAGACAGTGCTTTTTCCCACTGTTTAACTGCTTCTTTTTCTCTACCAAGTTGTACTAGGATATCACCATAGTGTTCGAATAGCAAAGCCGATGGGGATGAAGAAGACTTAATGGCCTTTTCCATCCAAAAGGCCGCTTCTTTATATGCCCCCTGTTGAAAGAGCACCCAGGCATAGGTATCTTGAAAGGTAGCAGAGCTCGCATCTATTTCATTCGCTCTCTTTGCATAAACTGCGGCCTTATCCAAATCCTTCTTCCGAATGGATAGATAATAAGCTAAATTATTCATAGCTGTACTATTGGTACTATCCAACTGTATAGCCTCCTCATAAGCCACATCAGAAGCAGCATCCATTTTCAACTGATGGTATAGATCCCCCAAGCCGCTATAAATAATTGATCTCAAATAGGTATTTTCCTCCTCGCTATGATCCAAAGCCATCTCCAACATAATACGTGTCTTTTCGAAATCCTCTTTTACCATAAAAGCCAATCCAGAAAAGTACATTAACATTGCATTACCAGGATTTGCTCGGATAGCTTCATCCGCATGGCGAATAGCTTCGTCTACTTCATTCAATCCTAAATCAGTATTGATTAACATACGCCAGGCATCAACATGCCGAGGATTAATCCCTACAGCGGTAAGAAATAGCGAACGGGCTTCTGCCGTATTCCCTTTACGCCACAGCACCTCACCTTTGACCACATGACTCTCTGCTATCCTCGGATGCACCAAGACTAAGGTATTTGCCAAGGTTTGAATTTGATCTAAGGTGAAGCCCTTAAAATCAGGATGCATCACATTCAGCATCACACGATGCTTATCGCCGAACTCGACCTGATTAGACTCGAATGCAAGCTTTAGCGACTCAAAAGTCATCTTCATCTTTCCATCCGCTTTATACGCATCTGCAAGATCCAAATATAGAACCGGATCTTTACTATATTTCACTCCTCGTTCTAAGACTGCGATAGCTTGTTTAGTCTTTCCCTTTTGCAAATTAACGTAGCCCAGTGTTCCATACACATGCCTTAATGTCGATTTACCATCCCACGGATCTAATAGCGACTCCGCATCCTGGAGACGATCGTTCATCACATAAACATCAGCCAAAACCACATCCAAGGTATCCGAAGCATGTCCCCTAGCTACCTCATCCTGATATACCTTAATAGCTGTATCCAACTTCTTAGCATTAGACAAAACCATAATTAAATCCCGTCCTATCGAAGGCACTCCAGTATACCTCTCTCTAAGTTCCTCTAATAGAACACTTGCTTCTGCCCAATTCTGTTTACTTTTATAAAGCTCTACGACAAGATTTGCGTGCATAATATTTGCATCATATCGATAGGCGGTTTTAGCATTTTCTAAAGCCTCGTCATAATTACCTGTCTGTCCGAACAACAAAGCCTTTGCGTAATACACTTCAGCCGCATCCGGGTACTTAGCCGTAATGCGATCCATTTCCCCCATAGCCTCCCTAAAATCACCTACCTTCAATCGTTCTTCAACCTTTGCCAACTGCATCTTATAAGGGGGATCGACACGTTGGGCATTTGCGGCTCCCGCAAACAATAGCACCCCAAATACAAATACTTTTTTTAGCAAACCTATCGCTTTTATATTCAAAACCATCTTCAAAATCATAGTAACACCTTTACTAAGGTAACATATTGCCTTAAAAAAAGAGTACAATAGTATCAAAAAGTTTAATCCGAAACTCCTTAATAAATGTTAAATTTGGTCATAAGACCATTAATTATCCCAAGTCAACACCGCTTTATACACCAACCCGGATAAACACATCTACACTTCGAAAAAAATTAAAACATAAAAGCAAAAATAAAAGAGCAACGTCTCTTGTGTTTTAAGAAATAAAAAACGTACCTTTGCAATCCAATTGTAGTGATTACGATTGGTATAACAACAAGTTTAATTAATTAAATAAAAGCAAGTGAATACGTTAAGTTACAAAACTGTCTCTGCCAACAAGAACACCGTTAACAAAGAGTGGATCGTTGTTGACGCTGAGGGCGAGATCTTGGGGCGCTTGGCCAGTGAAATTGCGAAAGTAATTCGTGGAAAACACAAGCCTACATTCACCCCACACGTAGACTGCGGTGATAACGTGATTGTTATCAATGCAGACAAGGTTAAATTGACTGGAAACAAATTAGGCGACAAAACTTATGTTCGCTACACTGGCTACCCAGGTGGTCAGCGTTTTGTATCTCCTAAGGAATTAATGGCAAAACACCCAGAGCGCATCATCGAGAAAGCTGTTCGTGGTATGTTACCTAAGAACCGTCTTGGCCGTCAGTTATTCAAAAATCTTTTTGTTTATGCTGGTGGAGAACACAAACATGAGGCACAAAATCCAAAACCCGTTAAATTCTAAGGAGCATTATTATGTCAACAACTAACACTTCAGGAAGAAGAAAAACTGCTGTTGCTCGTATTTACTTAGGAGCAGGAAGCGGAAACATTACCATCAATGGTAAAGACTACAAAGAGTATTTCCCAACATTGCCTTTGCAGTACATTGCTACTCAATCTTTATTAGTAGCAGAGTCACTAACAAATTTTGATGTTAAAGTTAACGTTCATGGTGGCGGAGTAAAAGGTCAAGCAGAAGCTGTACGTTTAGCAATTGCTAAAGCACTAGTTGAGCTAGACCCAGAAGTAAAACCAGCTTTACGTGCTAAAGGTTTAGTAACGCGTGATGACCGTATGGTTGAGCGTAAAAAACCAGGACGCAAGAAAGCTCGTAGAAGATTCCAATTCAGTAAACGTTAATCAAAGGAGGATCACAAAATGGCAAGAACTACTTATCAAGATTTATTGGATGCTGGTGTTCACTTTGGTCACCTTACTCGTAAATGGGACCCGAAAATGGCTAAGTACATTTTCATGGAACGCAACGGTATTCACATTATCGATTTAAACAAGACTCTTACGAAATTAGAAGAAGCAGCTTCTGCTATCAAACAAATCGTAAAATCAGGTCGTAAAGTTTTATTCGTAGCAACGAAAAAACAAGCAAAAGAAATCATCGCACAACAAGCTAAGGATGTAAACATGCCTTATGTTACAGAGCGTTGGTTAGGTGGTATGCTTACAAACTTCGCAACAGTTCGTAAGTCTATCAAAAAGATGTCTAACATCGACAAAATGCAAAAAGACGGTACATTCGATGTATTATCTAAAAAGGAAAAATTAATGATTCAGCGTGAGCGTATCAAATTAGAGAACCTTTTAGGAGGTATCGCTGATTTGAATCGTCTACCAGCAGCTTTATTCATCATCGACGTGAAAAAAGAGCACATTGCAGTAGCTGAAGCTATTAAATTGAACATTCCTACTTTTGCAATGGTAGATACAAACTCTGATCCTACTAACATTGACTTCCCTATTCCAGCAAATGATGACGCTACTAAATCTATTAGCTTAATCGCAGGAATTATCGGACAAGCAATCGTTGAAGGTTTGGAAGAGCGTAAACGCGATAAAGAAGAAGATGCGGAAAAAGAAGCTGTTGCAGCTAAAGCAGCAGTTGACAATGGTGAAGCAACAGATGCTACTCCAGGAAAACGCACTCGTAAAGCAAAAGACGTAGAATAATAATTCTATATTAAGCCGGATGGACAAGTGTTGGTTTCTGGAAGAAAAGCTTCCTTAAACAAACTCGTCTATCCGGTTTCTTTTTATAACATTAACAATAGCTTTACTTACAAAGTATACTTTTGTTAATCCTACAATTGTAATTTTAAAAAAAATAAAATATCATGTCAGTACAAATTTCTGCATCAGATGTAAACAAATTGCGTCAACAAACAGGCGCAGGTATGATGGATTGTAAAAAAGCTCTAGTAGAAGCAAACGGCGATTTCGAAGCTGCTGTTGACTACCTACGCAAAAAAGGAGCTAAAGTAGCTGCTAGCCGTCAGGACCGTGATTCTAACGAAGGTGTTATCATCGCTAAATCTTCAGCTGATGGTAAAACTGGTATCGTAGTAGAAGTTAACTGTGAAACTGACTTCGTAGCTAAGAATGCTGATTTCGTAGCTTTCGCAGATAAAATCGCTGATGTAGCTTTAGCTAACACTCCAGCTTCTTTGGATGCATTAAAAGCTTTAACAGTTGATGGAAAAGTTATTTCTGAAGCTTTAATCGAACAAACTGGTGTAATCGGAGAGAAAATCGACGTTTCTAAGTTCGAAATCGTAACTGGTGAAAAAGTAGTAGCTTATATCCACGGTAACTACCGTTTAGGTGTATTAGTAGGTCTTTCTGCTGACGCAGCAGGAGCTGAAGAAGCTGGTAAAGATGTAGCTATGCAAATCGCTGCAATGAACCCGGTTTCTATCGATAAAGATGGTGTTGATTCAAAAACTATCGAGCGCGAATTAGAGATTGCTAAAGAGCAAATCCGTGCAGAAGGTAAACCAGAAGAAATGGTAGAAAAAATCGCTGCTGGTAAATTGAATAAATTCTACAAAGAGAACACTTTATTGAACCAAGAGTTCGTAAAAGACTCTTCTAAAAACATCGCTCAATTCTTAGATTCTGTTTCTAAAGGATTGACTGTTACTGCGTTCAAACGCGTTCAATTAGGAGAATAATCAGCGTATTTACGTTGAAAAATATAAAAGCCTGCTTTATAATTTAAAGCAGGCTTTTTTATGGCATAGCCATTTATCACTTATTCGGCCGGTGTGATATAAAATGGGATTTCAATTTATCTAACCCAATATCCTCTTCTTCTTTATCCAGTTCATACAACCACACCTTATCATTCAACATCTCCACACGTTCCTTAGAGTTTATCAGATCCAGTGGTTTCACACGGAACTCTTTATTCAACGGTTGTTGCCGTGGCTGGAGTGTCTTACTATGTTGTATTATCTGTATATGAAACGTAGGCCATTTACCTACAGTAGCAAAATTAGCCATATAGAACTGTGCATAATCGTGCGTTGGAATCAAATTTCCAAAAACGCCCGTCACCTTAGTTGCAGATAAAACAGAAACACTTACCAAAAGCTCAAAAGACGTTTCATTAATGATATAAAACTTAGCTACACCGTTTTTTTGTTCACCTGCTACGCCTATGAAAATTCCTTTATCAATAAACGGTAGATTTGCCGTAGAAACACTTTCTTCCAGCTCATCTTCAGGCATCCTCATATTTCCGTGAACCAGAGTAACCTTGGTTTTTAAAACCGGAATTTCAAAACCTGTATCATCCGTAACCCCAATAACATCGTTGGCTTGAATAGAGGTAATATGTCCCTCAATCGGTTCCTCTACAAACCTTACCAAATCACCTATCTTCAAATTCATCTTTTTAACACACTTTACTTAACACATCGACGACACGGTCAATGTCTTCTTTATCATTATATAAATGAATCCCTATACGGATTCCTTTTCCTCTCGGAAAACATTTAATTCCCACCTCCTGCAGTAAGGGATAACAATCCTGCGGTACTTGCAAATTGATCAGCCCAGACCTACAAGACCTGCTTTCGACGATTGGGAGAATCCAATTCCGATCAATAAACCGCTCATAGGCATAGTCCACAACATCATCTAAATGCTGCTTTACGTTGGATAGACCTATTTCTTTAAAAAAAAGAACAGATTGAAGCAATGTTCCATGACTAAGTACATCTTGGTGCCCAGGTTCAAAAAACGTATCAAGAATTGATTTGTGTTCCCACATCAACTCTTTAGGCCGTTCCCGCTTCTGGGCATCTGCGTATAGCACTTCTTTTAATCTGTCGGACAGCATTACGTAACCATTTCCAAAACCTGCAACCATCCACTTATAACCGCTACCGCATACCGCATCAAAGCCCGATTCGATAAAATCAAATGGTTCGGTTCCTAAATACTGCGTAGCATCACCTATCAGAATAAGATCTGGAAAATCGCGTTTAAGCTCCTTAATAAAATCAAGATCTATCTTAAGTCCACTTATATACTGTACGATACTTAGTATAAGTACATCAGCTTTTTGCTGCTTGAGTGCATCGCGAATGTTGGCTTCTAATCGACCATCTCCAATCGCTATAATATCATAACGATAACCTCGACTTATCACCGGATAGTTTAATGAAGGGTAATCATCCTCTAGCAATAAAAACGTAGACTCCCTAGATAGACCTTCCAGCAACACGTTGAAGCCGAAGGAAAAGTTCGGAACAGCATACACATTGGTTGCTGGACAATTAAATAAACCCGATATCTCCGACTTTACCCCCTTTATAAAAGCCACCTGTTGATCCCTTAAACTACCTAAAGGATCAAAAAAAGCAAGCTCCCATTCCCGTCTCCATTCATAATGCTTTGTAGGCATTAGCCCATTTCCTGGCGTATTAAGGTAAGTCAATCCCTTAGGAATATCGAAATAACTTTTGTAATCCATTGATTTCAACTTCTTGTTGTTGTAGTTTCCTATAAAAAAAAGATGCATCTACTGTAGTCGCCCCCATTGATGCTAAATGCGAAGAATAAATCTGACAATCAATCAGCTGCAGATCAAAGTTTTGGCATAGGTAAATTAAGGCTGCCTTTGAGGCATCAGGAACCTTAGAAAACATACTCTCTCCACAGAATACCTTACCTATCAAAACACCATACAATCCGCCTACAAGATTCCCGCCTTGACGCACTTCGATACTATGTGCATAACCTTCTTGATGTAACCGGGCATAAGCAGTCAACATGTCGTCTACAATCCACGTCCCATCCTGCCCTCTACGTGCTACCGTAGAACACTGCTGCATGACATCTTCAAAACAGGTATTAAAGGATAGCTCAAATATATTTTTTGCAAGCACCTTAGCCATCGACTTGCTCACCTTCACCTGCTGAGGGTAAAGAATAAAACGCTCGTGAGGAGCATACCATAGAATAGGTGTATCATCGCTGTACCATGGAAATATCCCCTTCTTATAGGCCTCGAGCAACCGTTCTGTACGAAGATCTCCGCCTACTGCTAGAAGCCCATCTTCCTCCGCCAACTGTACATCGGGAAACAAAATTAAATCTTCATCTAATTGAAACACCATGGGAAAATAGACTTAGAACTACTAATCTGGCTGTCTCGGTTCCTTACTGATTTCGTCAAAAAGGCGATCCATATGCTCCACATATTCGTTTGTATCGTCCAGAAAAAACTCCAAATCAGGTACGATTCGAGCCTGATTCTTAATTCGTGCTCCTAGTTTATACCTGATTTCACTAACCTTAGCCTTAATGCTTGCAATATCAGTTTTGGCTGTATTGGTATTCAAAAAACTAAGGTATACACGAGCTATCGCAAGATCTGGAGTAACACGAACTTTTGTTACTGTTATAAAAGCCCCAGGAGCCCAATTCTTGCCATCCCGTAAAAACAGTTCGGCCAAATCCTGTTGGATTACTCCCGCGAATCTTTGTTGTCTCTTACTTTCCGTTCCCATGCTATATGAATATTTAAAATAATAATACCAGGCATCAACAAATGTCAACACCTCATCTCTTACAAAATTAGACAAAATGCTTTGTATTCACGAACACCTGAAATAAAACTTTCATCCCTGCTATTGAATCAATGGCAGTGGTAAAAGTTCTTGATCGCCTTTTAAATCTACATTTTCAGAAAAAAAAAGACTTGTCACGGGCAAGTGGACAAGTCTTCATCAAAATTAGTTTATAATTGGATAGAAAAATTTCTTTCAAGTTTTAAGACTTTGCCGTCTATCAATATTCAGTTGTTTACTTTTTGTTGGTTACAATTGTGAGTAAAGACTCACAAAGTATTTCTTTTCATCTCCCTTTGTGTTACAAACATAAGCAGATATTTATAATAACTGAAAATATATTTTAAAAAAAAGTAAGTGGTCACTTTTACACCTATTTGCTATTCTTCTTTCTCTCGTGCAAACACATCGGCCGATTGCCGTCCAAATTCATTACTATAGACCTTAATTAAAACCCCTACTGAGGAGAGGATAAGTGGGCCAAAGATAAGTCCAAGCATACCAAACATATTTAATCCTAATAGTACTCCAAATACGGTTATCATTGGTGGTACGTTTCCTAAGGTTTTCAATATCGTAAACCGCAATATATTGTCGATACCCCCCACCAAGAAAAAGCAATAGATCCCCAGACCAATACCACTAGCTGTCTCTCCAGATGCTAAGACCATAACGGTAACTGGGACATAAATAGTCATGGTTCCTAAGACCGGAACAATTGAGGCGACCCCTGTAAGCACCCCCAAAAGCACAAAGTTCTCCACCCCGAAAATCCAATATCCCAACATAGCGACCAGACCTTGACAAATACCTAAAATTGGAATACCTAACGCATTTGACCGTACCATCAGATTTACCTCATTCCAAATCTCATTCTTACTACGAATAGAAAAAGGTATTGCTCTTTCTATAGCACGCTCCATTGCTTTTCCATGTACCTGCATGAAGTAAAGGACAAACAGGGTTACGACCACATTAATAACCACCTCGACAACAGAGTTTACAATATTGGGTATATATCTGGTGAGTCGCTGCACAAAAGCCAATAAAGCCTCATCAGACATATCGATATCCTTAAGCAGCGGTTTATCTTTCATATACTCCTTGATCAAGTTAAACTGATCAACTAATCGATCCGTATTCGTCAAAAATGTAGACAACTGAGGTGCTAAATAATCTACAATAGCCCATATTGGCAACACGATAAAGACTATAGAGATAAAAATATACATGACACTGGTAGTGGACTTATTCCACTTGCGTCCTTCAGTAAGTGAAAAATAGGAACTTCGGAATAAGATATACAGGGTAATTGCTCCCAAGAAACCTGGCAGATAATACAGCAGATTCTTAAAAATCAAAATGCAGATCAAAAGAATAATCAGAATCAGCATAATCTGATTAATGGGCGTATTATTTATCTGCTTAGCTCTCATATTGTTTAGATTGTAAATCAATTAATCTCTTTGACCTTTTTAACACTCAGCACTGAGATGAATACCCCTATAAATAAAACGAGCCACCCCCATTTCAAATGCAATGTCTTAGCTAGGATACCATCAACAAATTTCATCCCAAAATAATTGTTTATCTTAAAATAGACACCCAAAAAAGCGACCGCACACCAAATCAAGAGCAGGTAAGATGTCCACCGGAACCAACTCACCTTTCTAAGTGTAAAAAAAAGAACCAGTACTCCTAAGAGTCCTATTGTTCCTCCGAAAAGAATGAGATCCGTCTGATACAAGTTCCAGTTTCCGACCAATGGTACCTTGAGAAAAGGACAAAACACTGTTGAAAACGCCGCAATAACTATCCCTAGCAATGCGTATATTTTATTAAGCACATACATAACGTAAAGGTAGATTTCAATTTTTGAATGTCAAAAGACTTTAAACGCAATTAATAATATTTTTTCACCTTGCAGGCACCCTATTCTCTTTCGCGAAACATGCACTCAACTGCAATTTAAATCAACATTTACTTCTCCAGTCTCCCTCCATCTACAATAGTTTAAAAGAGTAACTAATCTCTGAATTAACTTTATTTGTGCAAAACAGGTAGATGTCACCTGCTCTCAGACTAAAACCCAAAGAAGCCGAGGCTACGGAATACCTGAAGCACAAACCCAAACAAATCCCTGTAAAAAAGCGATTTAACAAAAAATTAACATTATTTATAAACCTTCTAAATTAGCTCGTTTGACAGATTTTTGACATAACACCCGAGGTTTTAGTCTACATTTGCATCAATATAATAGAGGCTAGATTACCAAGGCGTTGAAGAATTTAAAAGTTATAGCATTTACCCACAAACATGTTGACCTAAAAGATTTGGGCAATTTGGTGATTTGTAACGAAGAGTTAGATTCCAGATTAATCAATCTAAAAAACAACTTAGACATCCCTGAGATATTCTATATTGCAACATGTAACCGTGTGGAATTTGTTTTCTACGGAGCCCATGAACTGACTGATGATTTTATCGCACACTTCATGGATAAGATGAACTTCTGCGTGCCATCAGAAAGGCTTCAATGCTATCTAGGACAAGTAAACCGTTATTCTGGACTAGAGGCATTAAATCACCTTTTCAGAATGTCTTGTTCCTTAGAAAGCTTAGTCGTAGGTGAAAAAGAAATTTTAGCTCAGGTTAGAAGAGCTTACGAAAAGTGCAAAGAGGCTGGATTTACAGGAGACTTTCTTCGCCTCATGATGGATCGCCTTGTAAAGACAGCTAAAGAAGTCTACACCCATACCAACATTTCTCGGAATCCGATTTCTGTCGTATCGCTGGCATACCGCAAGCTGAAAGAAGTAAAACTATTAGGAAATCCTAGAATACTAGTGATTGGCTCGGGAGAGACGAACCAGAACCTAGCGAAATATTTAAAAAAGCATAAACTTTCAAATTTTGTCGTTTTTAATAGAACAATTGAAAATGCAAAATCACTTGCCAAAGAGCTAAACTGTGAAGCTTATCCACTAAGCCAGCTGGCAGACTACAAAGGAGGTTTTGATATTATGATCACCTGTACCGGTGCATCTGAATCTATTATCGACAACAATCTATATCAAAACTTATTACAGGGAGATACCGATAAAAAGATCGTCGTCGATTTAGCAATACCAAACGACATAAACGCGGAAGTCATCCCCGACAATGCAATTCACTATATTGAAGTAAGCGGTTTACAAGCTATCGCAGAGAAAAACCTCCAAGAACGCTATGGAGAACTGACAGCTGCCGAAAAAATAATCAACGAAAACATCAAAGAATTTCTTCCACTTATTAAACAGCGTCGCGTTGAAGTGGCAATGCGTCAGGTACCTGACAAAATAAAAGAAATTCGGGAAATTGCGTTGAATGAGATTTTTGCCCAAGATGTTAGTAAACTTGATCCGCAGGCGCGTGAAGTACTAGAAAAGGTCATTAACTACATGGAAAAAAAATACATAAAAGTTCCAATGGTAATGGCAAAAGAGATCTTGGTTAAGAACACCGAATTCGAAAACAATTAATTTACGATAATCTTCCTAAAAGATACTTTATTCTGACATTATATGATCAGATTATTAGGGTATTTGGCTAAATTTGCCATGGTATTTTTCGTAACATAAACAATCCATGTTGAATAGAAAACTAATTATTGGAACTCGAGGCAGTGAGCTTGCACTGTGGCAGGCTAACTTTGTAAAAGACAGATTAGCGGAAATTGGCATAGAGGCCGAATTAAAAATCATCAAGACTCAAGGCGATATTATCCAACACCTTAGACTTGATAAACTAGAGGGAAAAGGCTTCTTCACCAAAGAACTCGAAGAAGAGCTATTATCTTCTCAGATTGACCTAGCTGTACACTCCCACAAAGACTTGCCTACTGTAAATCCTCCAGGTCTAATCATTGCAGCGGTTTCAGAAAGAGAAAACCCTGCCGAAGTAATCATCATCCATAAAGACTGTGTTGATATTACAAAACGTCTATCCATAAAACATGCGGCTACGGTTGGTACCTCTTCAAACAGACGCAAAGCGCAATTGCTATCTCTTCGTCCAGACTTAGAATTTGATGACCTTCGTGGTAATCTTCAAACGCGGATTCAAAAACTACGGGATGAAAAATACGACGCTATTGTCTTAGCAAAAGCAGGTGTAAACCGTATTAACATGGAGCTTTCGGATTTCCATATTGAAGAGATCGCACCAGTAGAAATAATACCCGCCCCTGCTCAGGGAGTATTGGCTATCCAAATCAGAGAATCTGACCAGGAGCTCTTTAATACACTACAAAAAATCAATGACACCAAAGTCGCACAGACGATCGCTGTAGAAAGAAAGGTACTCAACATGTTTGACGCAGGTTGTCACGCTCCGCTAGGTTGTTACTGCCGCGAACGTGATGGCAAATTTGAATCTTGGACTTCTATTGCAGAAGACAACGAGGATTTTCCAGATCGCCTATACCTACAGGCCGACACAACAGAAGGAATGGCTGAAGCCATATTCAACAAGTATGACAAATCCAGAAAACTTCCTTCCTCATTGTTTATTACAAGAGATCTGGATGAAAACTCGTATTTGGGCCGCTACTTAAAAAAGCATAACATACAGATCGACGCACGCTCGTTGATAAAAATATACCCAACGATCAATGTCCTCGACTCCTTTATATTGAAAAGAGCCGATTGGATATTTTTCAACAGTAAAAATGCTATCGAGCATTTCTTCGCCCTTGACCCACTCATTCTGAAAAAGACTAAAATTGCGGTATTAGGAAGAGGTTCGGAATCTACCCTACGAAAATTCGGTCGGGTAGCAGACTTTTCTGGAGACGATCTTGGTATCAGTACAGAAGCTATCGCACAAGCTTTTGCCGAATTGGTCGACGGGCAAACCGTCCTCATACCTAGAGCCAAAGACTCATTACAAAGTATACAAAAAGCTTTGACCCCAAATACGCATATTATAGATATGCCGATTTACGAAACGGTACTCGAAGAAGAGGTTGACAAATCCAATGCTGAGGTATTAGTTTTCACTAGCCCAAGCAATGTACAAGCCTACTTCAAAGAAAACCTTGCAGACCCAGGTCAAAAGATAATATGTATCGGTTACTCCACAGCACAGGCCATAGAAGAAATGGGGCTTTCTTATACCCTACCCTTCTCACCCGATGAAATGGGACTTGCCGAAGCCATATTTGGACTGGATATGTAAATCGAACTTCGTACTAAAAGACTAAGAAATGTTAAAACGCCCTAGAAGAAACAGAAAGTCTCCTGTCATTCGTAATATGATACAGGAAACACACGTATCAGCAGCTAATCTAATCTTCCCTCTATTTATTGTAGACGGGGAGAACCAAAAAGTAGAGGTAAAATCCATGCCAGGTATCTATCGCTACTCTATAGACAACTTGCTTAGAGAAGTAGAAAGCTGTCTCAAAATCGGTTTGAACGCATTTGACTTATTCCCTGCTGTAGAAGAAGCACTGAAAGATAAATACGCAACAGAGAGCTATAGAGAAGGTACGCTTTATTTGCGCGCTATTGAGGCCGTAAAAAAGAACTTCCCTGAGGCATGCGTTGTGACCGATGTCGCTATGGACCCTTATAGCTCCGATGGTCATGATGGTATCGTAAAAAATAGCGAAATCTTAAACGATGAGACACTGGAGGTTTTAGGTAAAATGGCACTAGCCCATGCTCAATCTGGAGCTGATATTATCGCTCCTTCCGATATGATGGATGGACGAATTGGCTATATCAGAGAAATCCTGGATTCAAACGGGTATACCGATGTATCCCTGATGTCCTATACGGCAAAGTATGCTTCAGCATACTATGGTCCATTCCGTGATGCCTTAGGATCGGCTCCAAAAAATGGAGATAAAAAAACCTATCAGATGAATCCTGCAAATAGCAGAGAAGCACTGATCGAAGCACAACTGGATATGGAAGAAGGGGCAGATTTCCTTATGGTAAAACCAGGTCTTCCTTACTTAGATATCATCAAGCTATTGCATGACAATTTTGACCTACCGATAGCAGCCTACAATGTATCAGGAGAATATGCTATGCTTAAAGCTGCAATAGCAAATGGATGGCTTTCAGAAGCTGTGATTATGGAAACACTATTAAGTTTCCGCCGTGCTGGGGCAACCTCGATATTGACCTATCATGCAAAAGAGGTCATAGAAAAGGGCTGGGTAAAATAGATCTGAAAAAAATAAACTCTTATTAACGTTATGGCGACAAAAGATATATCAAGAGAGAAATCGGCTCAACTTTTTGAAAAGGCTAAAAATTATTTTCCAGGAGGGGTCAACTCTCCTGTACGTGCGTTTAAATCCGTATACGGCAGTCCATTATTTATTGAACGCGGAGATGGTTCGCGCCTCTGGGATGCGGACAACAACGAGTTCATCGACTTCTGTTGCTCTTGGGGTCCTTTGATCCTAGGACATAATAATCCAGAAATCCGTGAAGCGGTACAAGCCCAATTGGGTAAGGGATTGAGCTTTGGAGCTCCTACCCGCCTCGAAAACGAACTTGCCGACCTGATATTAACACACAATAAATATATAGAGAAGATACGCTTTGTTAGTTCAGGTACCGAAGCAGTTATGTCTGCAATTAGGCTAGCACGTGGCTATACCAATAGAAGTAAAATCGTCAAATTCGAAGGCTGTTACCACGGTCACTCCGATTCACTTCTTGTAAAAGCGGGATCAGGCTTGGTCACCTTTGGAGAAACTTCTTCTGCTGGAGTACCCAAATCATTTGCCGACGAGACAATCGTAATTGCTCTAAATGATAAAGAAGCATTGGAGAAAGTTTTCTCTGATTTCAAAGACCAGATTGCAACAGTAATAATCGAGGGTATCCCTGCCAACAATGGACTACTTATCCAAGATAAAGAGTATATCCAATTCTTACGAAAAATAACGAAAGACAATGGTGCTTTATTAATTTTTGACGAGGTTATAACCGGCTTTCGCTTAGGTTTTGAAGGCGCTGCAAAATATTACGATATACAACCCGATATACTTACCTACGGTAAGATTATAGGTGGTGGTATGCCTGTGGGTGCTTATGGTGCATCGTCCGAAATCATGTCAAATATATCACCTGATGGGAATGTTTATCAGGCGGGCACATTATCGGGCAATCCAGTGGCTATGGCAGCAGGGATAGCAGCCTTACGCATATTGTCGCAGCCCGGATTCTATGAAAAATTAGAACAGACAACACAGGCTTTCGTTAATGAAATTCAATCGTTCATTAACGAAAAACAACTTGATGTAAAAATATTTACAGTAGGATCGATCTTTTGGTTTGCCTTTGCAACTTCAGAACGCATACAGCGTGCTGATCAGATTGATCCGAATTCTATGTTGTATTATAAAAAAATGCACCGTGAGTTGCTCAATAGAGGAATATATTTTGGCCCATCGGGTTATGAAGTAGGATTTATATCCGCAGCCCATACAGAAGCAGACCTAGCGACAGCTCTCGCTGCCATCAAAGAATCTTTACTTATTGCTTTTGAAGCATAACCAAATGTAAAAAGCATGAAACAGGCTTCCTTTATAAAGGAAGCCTGTTTTTTTATTCCTCAAAAACAAATACGGCAATCCAGCTGTTGTATACGTTACATTAAATTCACACATAAACGTTAATATTATGAAAAATTGGATATGTAGCATTACAGCACTGACATTACTAGCTTCCTTTAGTGCCTGTAATGGCCCCACAAAAAATACGGAAGGTGAAGTCAAAGATAGCACACTGTTGAAAGATACAGTCGGCGCTATAACGGTGAACCCCATCGCTCATGCAAAGGATTTCCCAGGAGCTACTTTGAGCATAGCAAGTATAACAGGAGAAAAAGTTGGCAATGACTCTGCAAAAGTCACCGTAAAATACAACGTACACAACTTCAATCTGACCGAACAGACTGCCCATACCCATAATATGGCGAACTCCCATGAGGGCCAGCACATACATTTTATCCTGGATAATACCCCTTATGCTGCACTATATAAACCCGAACATAGCGTTACCGTTGCACTCAACTCCGAACACTACTTAATGTCCTTTCTATCTAGGTCATTTCATGAATCGATCAAAACAGCTGATGCGTCGAGATTGCTAAAATTCAGAGTTAATGCCAACGCTCAGATTGAAGAATTACCAAAAGTAACACCCCCCTCTCTATTCTACAGCAGACCAAAAGGCGAGTACAGAGGAGCTGACACCAAAAACATACTATTAGATTTCTTTGTTGAAAACACAACATTGGCTGCAGACGGAAATAAAATCAAAGCAGACATTAATGGGCAGGAATTCATGCTCGACCAATGGGTCCCTTATGAAGTACTCAATCTTCCCTTAGGCGAAAACGTTATCAAACTCACGCTAATTGACAAAGATGGTAATGCATTAACTGGCGATAATGTCTCTGTAGAACGGAAAATAAAGCTTATCGCGGAATAATCAATTATACTATATAAGGCTCCAGAATGACCTGCTCATAGGATAAATCTAGGGCCTTATTCTTTTATGGCAATATTTTTGCTTAGATTAAACGATTAAAGACTTGTAGTGTCTTATCATTATATATAGAAAAAAGAAATCGATTGTTTAACATTGAAACTAATTTGAAAATATGAAACGATTATTACTTGCATTTGCGATAGCAGGAGCATCCCTCATTACGTTTAATTCTTGTACAAAGGAGTACATTACAAACAATTTTGTTCCTAGCCAGACCATGATATACGAAAGATTTGCCAAAGACTGGACTGGATCGAAAAACAGTATTTATGTTGATCTAAACGTAAAAGAATTGACCCAATACTACATGGATCAAGGAATTGTAACACTTGCTATGAGTCAGGATGGAGAGAAAACGTTTCAGGCTATTCCTGGAACTATAGACGGTATATCCTATTCATTTGACTATCAACTCGGCAGTATCCGTGTTTATATAGAAGATCCAATAATGGACAACGGTGTGACAATCACCCCACCTAATAAGGTAATCTTCAAAGTTTCATTAACAGATGCTGATTGGGTAGAATAAGACTTTAAAGAGACTATCACTTTACACTGCCCCCAAAAAGCTATACACTTTCTGGGGGTATTTTTTTGATCAAGCATAGATCACGCCAAACTCTCAATCCCTTTTAAATGGACTTCCTCCCGCTAAAATTTGATAAAACAATACGTAAAAATACGATACAAAAGGTTTGTTTTTCGGACAAATACATAGGGTAGGCAAAAACGATTTTGCCGTTTTCCACACCTTTTTACGTCTTTATTTTCATCAAAAAAACAAAAAAAACAGCGCTTAAATAACTTTAAACCCATATTTCAGATCTCAAAAACCGTCTAAAACTGGATTTCGTCGAGCTACATCGCAAACGCTACGCGCTAGCGCACAGAGCCGACACACTAGCGTCCAGAGTCTTGGCGTTAGCTACCCGAGTTGACGACCTAACGCACAGAGATCAAGCGCTTACGTATACGGTCTACCTCCTAGTACATAGCCTCTAATCGCTCACTATTAACATCGGGAGGATAGCTCCTCATGGGCAAACGCTAGCCTGTATTGTCCAGACGCTCGCCCGGCTATGCTGCATGTGTGCTAAAAGCCTCTTCGCGCTAGCGTTTTGCATCCGCACGCTAGCGCATCTCCTCTGCTCACTAGCTTGCATAGTCTGTGTACAAGCTTAACATCTCTACGCGCTGACGTATATTTCCCCAACGCTAGCGTACGAGATAGAATCACTATCGTTCTTTCTACTCAGGTTATCGAAAATACACTATCCACCACAAGACACTTGGTCTTCCTATGGCAATTACAAGTGAACTTATAACTCAAAAAACAGGGTAAAAATTGTCCTAAGCAGATGCTCAGGACTTTAATAACTCTCTTGCGTGCTGTAATGCCGCCTCGCCAGGGTTGGTTCCACTCAGCATTTGTGCGATTTCCATAACACGTTCATCTTTATTCAACAACTGTATATTAGATTGCGTCTTATCCCCACGATCCTCTTTATAAACTTTAAAGTGTGCCTTTCCTTTTGAAGCGATCTGTGGTAAATGCGAGATCGCTAACACTTGCATATGATCTGCCAAGCTATCCATTACCTCTCCTACACGCAAAGCAACCTCACCGGATATCCCTGTATCTATCTCATCAAATATAATCGTCGGCAGGGCGGATGATTTTGCCACCAAAGATTTAATCGCCAACATCACCCGCGACAGCTCCCCTCCAGACGCCACTTTATGAATCGCCTGCATCGCCTGTCCTTTATTTGCGGAGAAAAGGAATTGTACAACATCCAGCCCCTTCACACTCATCCGATCAGCATCCAAAAGTTGTAAATCGATCTTCAACTGCGCATTAGGCATTCCTACAGCACTCAGTGTTTGCTGCACCTCCGTTTCCACCTTCGGAATAATTGCTTCCCGCTTCTCATGTATATCGCGCCCTAACTGGAGTACCTTTTGCATTTGCTCTTTCTGCTTATGCGCGAGTTCTTCTACAAGCTGATCTTGGTTTAAAACCATCTGAAGCTTACTCTCTAATTGTTGACGGATCTGGACGAGTTCATTTTCAGAATCTACACGGTGCTTTTTCTGTAGAACGTAAATCTCACTTAAACGGTTATTCACCTCATCTAAACGTTGTTCATCCAGATTGACGCTGCTCTCCTGTGTCACCAACTCATCGGCAATATCTTTGAGTTCAATCAGGGCACTTTGCATCCGTTCTGTCAACGCCTCAACACCACTAAGGTAGCGAGTTACATGTTGCACCTGTCCTACACTCTCCTTCAGAAGTGAAATCACAGTAGCTTCCCCCTCAGACAAGGAATAGCTTGCAGCATTTAGCCCCCGCTTTATTTCTTCAGCATGCTCCAACTGCTGTTGCTCTTCTTCCAATCCCTTGACTTCATCAAGCTGCACATTCACACGCTCCAATTCGTCAAATAAGAACTGATTATAATCAGCTTCCGCATTCGCACTGTCCAGCTCCTCCCTCACTGTCTTGAGCTGTTTGTCCAAACTCCGTAACTCCTTCAACTCTTCTCTAAACGAAATCAACCGTTCTTCATTTTCGGCCAGGCTATCTAAAACAAATAACTGAAAATCTTCGGTATTGATCTGTAAAGTTGCATGCTGGGAATGTATGTCAATCAATTTTTCGCCTAAACCCTTCAATGTAGCCAAAGTGACAGGCGAATCATTAACAAATGCGCGGGACTTACCATCTAACAGGATTTCTCTGCGGATAATGGTTTCGGCTTCATAGTCTAAGTCTTCCTCCTCAAAGAAGGATTCTAAGCCATAGGCGGAAACATTAAAATATCCTTCGATAACACATTTTCGCTCTTCGCTAAAAAAAGGACGCCCTTCTACCCTACTTCCCAAAATCAACCCCAAGGCTCCCATCAATATAGATTTACCAGCTCCTGTCTCGCCCGTAATGATATTCAGTCCTTTGTCAAAAGAAATATCTAAACTATCGATCAGCGCATAGTTTTTTATCAGTAATCGTACTAGCATAAAATTCAATCAAATTTTAGTTCTTCAACTTTTCATATTTTGACACATTCGTCGGGTCCAGGTCGGCCAACAAGTTGAAGACCTTAACACTTTCATTGCCGGGCATCTTCGAAAACAAACCTACAAATTCATTCGCCTTTGCTGTAAACAACGCATTGGTGAGCACGTTGCCGGTATTAGAGCGATCTACATCTTTCAATTTCACAAGAAGTTCCGCCATCTTTTTTTTCGATTCTAGCTCCTTTTCCGCCATCAGATCCAACCCTTCTCTATGATAGGTGTAAGAAAATTCTCGATAAGGAAAATACTTCCTATCCAACAAATTATTCACCAACCAGTATCTATTATCTGTAGCGTCCATAGCACGCCACCCTTCGGTCTGTGTGGACTGCGAATAGTTCACGATATTCCGGGCTCGTCCAAATACACTCGTCCCCCCCATACTTTTGAAGGTATCCATGTCCATCCCGATAATAATCTGCGCATAAAACGCTAACAAAGAAGACAACGTCCCCATATTTTGGTTTTCATTAAACTCCAGTTGCTCCCCCTCGGTATAGGTGAAATTAAAATATTTGTCTTTAAAACTCAGAACAGGAGAATTGTAATTCGTCCCGTATACAGGCCGTGCAGAATTGACCTGAACAGTCGCTTTATACTGGCTAACTCCATCAAAGGAAGAAATCACAATATTGAAGCTACAATCTATACGTTCCTCTGGTTTGACTTTATGATCCGTCCAGGATCGATTGTTTAAATAATCAGAAACGACCTTTTTCAAAAAATCTATAGTACGTGAGTTTGCATTTTGAACCTGAGGAGCCGAGATTTCAACTCTCGCTAGCAACTCCTGTCCCCACGATAAACAATAAAAGTGAACAAAAAATAAGGTGAAAAGAATCCGGACCATATGTATTTAAATATCTAAATCAAACTTAGATAAAATGCTTTATATTCACGAATTTGAAATTGAAATAATCTGAAATATCAATGTAGCAATAGCTACACAAACATGCCCATAAAATAGTTTGGATATTCCATCCCGACAGGTCGGGACAAGTTAATGACCACTAAAGAACAAACCGGTCCGCCAGCTGGCGGATCATGAAATAATTATTTGCATATGAATACCAAAAGAAAATAATATGTTTGCAATCATGTCAGACTTTAGCAAACAACTGAGTAAATATATGCCTGAGGCTGCTGCTCCCATTATCTCCCAATGGATCAATGACACGTCATGCCGCTTTAAAGTGACCCGAAGCCGTAAGACTAAACTAGGAGATTACAGGGCTCCTTTTAGAGGCAGCCCTCATCAGATTACGGTAAACCATGACCTTAATCCATACGCTTTCTTAATCACGAGTATTCATGAATTTGCACACCTAAAGACATATCAAGATTATAAAAGTACGGTCAAACCACATGGTAAAGAGTGGAAACAGAACTTTGCGGCACTTATACAGCCTTTTATTAAACTGTCTATATTCCCCACAGATCTCCTCATCGCGATTTCGTCCTATATGAGCAACCCATCCGCGTCATCATGTACAGATCTAAATCTATACCGTGCATTAAAAAAACATGACACCCAAAATACCGAAGGAGCGACTGTGGTGGAAGAACTTTCTCTCCATTCGATTTTCACCTTAAAAAATGGACGGAAATTCAAAAAGATGGAAAAGGTCCGAAAGCGTTACAAATGTATTGAAATAGCTACGGATAAGATATACCTGTTTCATCCCATTGCCGAAGTCTTCATCTCTGAAGATTAGCGTCTTATTCTGAGCGCCTCTTATCAATAGCTCAAATTATGGGAAAAATATTGTAATTTTAGAGTTTGCAATCCACAATAATATACTTTAAACAGCGTATTCACATATGAACAACCAGCTATTCATCATCTTATCTACATTCTTTATATGCATTGGATGTACGCAAACAAACAACACTTCATACGACGCATCGGGCATTGATAGTGCTGCTATTGCTGCTATCAACATGGAAAGCTATGCAAATAATGTAGCTAACCTAGCCTCAGATAAATTTGAAGGAAGAATGCCATTTACCAAAGGAGACAGTCTTACGGTCGATTACATCAAAAATCAATTTATAGCACTAGGATTACAGCCCGGAAATGGCGACTCTTTTTTCCAAGAGGTACCCATGGTCGAGATATCGTCCAAACCTATAACTCCAACACTTACATTTAAAGGAAAAAACGGCTCTCTATCCGCTCAGTACCTGGATGATTATGTCATCGGTACGAGGCGATTAGAAGACCATACCGATATCGCATCTACGGATTTGGTATTTGCTGGTTTTGGAATTGTAGCACCTGAATATAATTGGAATGACTACACCGACCTCGATGTAAAAGGGAAAACGGTCGTTGTCTTGGCTTCCGATCCGGGACACTATGACAAACAATTATTCAAAGCAGATACCATGACCTATTATGGACGATGGACCTATAAGTTTGAAGAAGCTGGTCGACAAGGTGCCGCAGGTGTACTAATCATCCACGACACCAAAGCTGCTAGTTACGGTTGGGATGTGGTCCGCTCGGGATGGAGTGGTCCTCAAATGGACCTCGATGACAAAAACACAGCAGATCCAAAACCACAATATGAAGGATGGATATCGGCAAAAACTGCGCAGCAGTTATTCAAACTGGCAGGAATAAGCATCGAGGCAATCGAATCTGCTAAAAAACCAGGTTTTAAAGCTATCCCCCTAGCTATTTCAACATCCGTGCAGTTAAAGAATACATTAAAACATGCAAAATCTAACAACGTCATTGCGAAAATAGAGGGTACCAAAAGAGCCGACGAAACCATCATCTATACAGCCCACTGGGACCACCTAGGAATAGGAGAAGCTGTAAACGGAGATTCCATTTACAATGGAGCGATTGACAATGCTGCAGGGGTCTCTGCATTATTTGAAATAGCAAGGGCCTTTCAGTCGGCAAAGGTAAAACCGGAGCGAACAATCATCTTTATGGCTGTGACTGCTGAGGAGCAAGGCTTACTAGGGTCGGCACATTATAGCAACAATCCAATTTATCCCATCAACAAAACTGTGGCAAACCTAAATATGGACGCCTTCAGTCCTTTGGGAGAGACGAAAGATGTCTCTATTGTAGGATTTGGACAAACGGAAATCGATGACTATGTCATACAATCCGCTAATAAATTTGGACGGACAGTGCACGGTGAGAAAAATCCAACATCAGGTGGCTTTTATAGATCAGACCATTTCAATTTTGTAAAAAAAGGTATTCCCGGCCTCTTTATGGGGAGCGGTACTGAGTTGGTATCGACCGATACGATACAAATCAATAAACGAAGAGCAGCGCTATCGAACCGCTACCATGCACCATCTGATGAATTGGATGACAACTGGGATTTTGAAGGAATACGAGCAGACATTAAATTGTTTTTTGATATTGGATATACATTAAGTATGGAAAAAACATTCCCACAGTTCAAAATTATGTCAGAATTTCGTGAATTAGGAGAGAAACGATTAACAAAGTAGTACTTTTGACGGAATCATTATTAAAAAAGAGAAAAACAAAAGAGAGAAATTAAATTATAAATCATGTTAACAGGAATGAAACACCTACACTCTACATTAGCTATCATCTTATTGATTGCTTTAGTTATTTCGATTGTAATCACGGCAGCAAATTATTTCAAAGCAAAACCTTACAACCGTAAAGTAGCATTAATTGGCTTTATCAGTGCACACCTTCAGTTGTTGATTGGTCTAGTTTACTTCTTCACGCTTAAATATCATACGATGTTCTCTGCAGGCGTGATGAAAAGTCCTGAATTACGCTTTAAAGTAATTGAGCATCCATTGACGATGCTTATCGCTATCGTATTGATCACAATTGGATACTCAAAAGCAAAAAAAGCAAAAGAAAGTTATGCAGCAAACAGAACTGTCTTTATTATGTATACAATCGGATTGATACTAATACTATCTAGAGTACCTTGGTCTACATGGTCTATATTCAACTAAACAAAGCTTTCAGAAAAAAAGGCATCGAAATAATCGATGCCTTTTTTATTAGACGATAAGCTTAATTGAAATCTAAGGTCTTATCCTTTGGCGATTTCACTAAGTAGCTGATTCTATACGTTTGCGTTTCATTTGGTTTCACGCGAAGCATCCAGGTTACAATTCCTGTTTCTGTATTAACCTGTCCGGACTTCGCTTCCAAAAGCTCTACCTCAATAGATTTGTCCGTAGAAATAGGAAATTGATCCTTCAACAAGATATCAACCTCACTAGCCTTGTTGTTCCTCACTTTGATCTCATAGGTAAACACCTGTCTTTTCCAGCTGCCCGAAACCTGTGTACTCTTTTGGTCCATGATCCGCTCTCTCTTTATGGATATTCCTTTATCCCGACCAAGGCTAAGATTTAACGTATCCACAGTTACATTCGGGTTGATGTAGGACTTACCCACAAACATATTTTCGAAAGATACATTCGCCTCCCCTGGTATAAGGTTTAACTTTTGGAAATCCGTAATCTCAGCCATTAAGAAAGCATCCCTATCCAATTTTGGAACTGCATAATACTTATAGATAGCCGGCTGTGAAAACTCTTTCAGTGCAACACTATGAGGCTGTCCGTTTGACAAAATGGTATAAGGAACCTCTATATCGAAAGTCGTGCTCAGTTGATTTTCGACCATATTAATGGCTGGAGCTGCAACCTCTTCTACATATTTAGCATCCGCAGTAACCTCTGCCCGTATAGACTTTGCGCTCATAGACTGTATCCTATTCTGCGTTCTATTTTGTACACTTAAATTTGCAAAAATTGCTTCATCCAAATTACGGATTACAGCATATGAAGGTGATAGAACTGGCGCAGTCCCTCCCACAGCAGGATTACCAGTTGATAGAATCAACTTCGCATTTCGCCAATCCACTCCAGAGCTTTGCGAGACGCCCGCCTTATAATACATTCTCAGGGGTGCTGATACTGAAGCGGCCTTCAAATCATAATAAGCTTGCCAGCTCGCGGCGGAGGTCATATAACGTATTTCCATTGAAACATTTCCACTACGAGCAGAGGTAATTTGTAACTTTAGCTGACCTCCATTTCCGGTATACATACGTAATCCCTCTTGAACTTTAGCTATTCGTTTATCCAATTGCTCGATCTCTTTGCTCAGTGCGGATATATCCTTATTAAGATTTACCGATTTAAGCTGATAATAGTCTACCAGTTTGGATAGGTCTGCGATATCGATCTTTCCATCTCCACCGCCCAACAAATTCTGGTTGGTCAAAATCTGTAAAGCACCCCGTGCTGCATCCAGCTTATTTCCCAACAACTCTCTATCGGCAGTAAATAAATCCAATGAATCCTTGAGCTTTTGATGCGAAGGGTTCGTCACCTGCACATCTTCAGCCCGCGTCTTGGCTATAGATAGTATAGAGAGATAATCGGGGCCACTAATCTGAATATTCCTTTCATCCAGGTCGCTGGCCACATTATTGATCACTAAATCACTACTACCGGCTGGTAGGTTGACTTGGATCCGGTTCTGCACCTGAGCTCCATTGGCATAGACCGTTACTTCTTTTACTTCTGCGGTTGCACTGAGCCTGTTTTGTGCAATACCAGGCAATACCATACCGAAAAATGAAACACAAAAAACAATTTTTTTCATACAATATTCTATTTTAATAACCATTTTGAATCTACAATTTGACTAGGGATGCACAATCCATACCAATTCCATAATCGACAACAATTAAAAATGCAATTAATACCCCTAAATATTCAAAATTCACTACCTTTACGAATAAACATTATGAAATTCAATTAAAGATGAGTGTAGATATTAACAATCTCGAGCAAATCGCTTCCCAGGTAAGACGTGACATCGTACGTATGGTACATGCCTGTCAATCTGGTCACCCAGGAGGGTCTTTAGGATGTGCAGACTACTTTGTAGCACTGTATTTTCACGCCATGAAACATGATACTTCTTTTCAAATGGATGGAAAAAACGAAGACTTGTTTTTCTTGTCCAATGGACATATCTCCCCTGTGTTTTATAGCACCTTAGCTAGAGTTGGTTATTTTCCGGTCAGTGAACTAGCTACTTTCCGCAAACTCAATACTCGTCTGCAAGGTCACCCTACTACCCACGAGCACCTTCCAGGAATACGCGTTGCATCTGGATCTCTTGGACAGGGGCTATCCGTAGCGATAGGAGCAGCACAAGCTAAGAAATTAAACAACGACAATAGCTTAGTCTACGTATTGATGGGAGACGGAGAGCTACAGGAAGGTCAAGTTTGGGAAGCAGCAATGTATGCCCCTCATAATAAAGTAGACAACATCATCGCTACGGTCGACTATAATGGAGCGCAAATCGATGGCCCTACCAACCAAGTATTATCTCTTGGAAACCTGAGAGCAAAATGGGAAGCTTTTGGATGGGATGTATTAGAAGTGACGAAAGGAAATGATATGACTGCAGTGATAGCAGGCTTAGATGAAGCAAAATCCCGTACTGGGAAAGGAAGACCAGTTGTTATACTATTGCATACAGAAATGGGCTTTGGTGTAGATTATATGATGGGAACGCATAAATGGCATGGCGCAGCGCCTAATGACGATCAGTTGGAGTCTGCTCTAAACCAAATCCCAAGAACTTTAGGGGATTATTAATTTTAATAGAGTTTTAGAAATTAGATATTACTCCTATCTCACACCTATAATATAATGAAAAAATATACTTTTACAGAATCTAAAGATACACGCTCGGGTTTTGGAGCAGGCCTGTTAGAAGCGGGCAAAATAAACAGCAATGTCGTAGCACTCTGTGCCGATTTGATCGGTTCACTAAAGATGGAGGCTTTTATTAAAGAGTTTCCGGAACGTTTTTTCCAAATCGGAATTGCTGAGGCGAATATGATTGGCATTGCCGCGGGACTTACAATCGGTGGAAAAATCCCTTTCACTGGAACATTTGCTAACTTTTCTACAGGACGTGTATACGACCAAATTCGTCAATCAGTTGCCTATTCTGGGAAAAATGTTAAAATCTGTGCTTCGCATGCTGGACTTACACTAGGTGAAGATGGCGCTACACACCAAATTTTGGAAGACATCGGTTTGATGAAAATGTTACCAGGTATGACTGTAATCAATACCTGTGACTACAATCAGACCAAAGCGGCGACTATCGCCCTAGTCAACCATGAAGGCCCAGTCTATTTACGTTTTGGACGTCCGGTAGTACCAAACTTCACCCCTGCTGATCAAACCTTTGAAATAGGAAAAGCGATTTTACTTAACGAAGGAACAGACGTTACCATTATCGCAACAGGCCATTTAGTTTGGGAAGCGATACAAGCGGGTGAAGAACTTGAAAAACTAGGCATCAACGCGGAGATTATCAATATCCATACCATAAAACCACTGGATGAGGAAGCTATCTTAAAATCTGTAGCCAAAACTAGGTGTGTTGTAACTGCGGAAGAACACAACCGTCTAGGTGGACTTGGAGATAGTGTCGCACAGGTACTTGCTCAAAAACTACCTACACCTCAGGAATATGTTGCCGTAAACGATAGTTTTGGAGAATCCGGCACACCGGCACAGCTTATGGAAAAATATGGCCTAAATGCCAACAGCATTGTCGCTGCTGCACGTAAAGCTATTAGTAGAAAGTAATTCAAATGGAAGACGCGCAAATCATTGCTATGTTTGCTGATGAACGTACACGTGAAGATGCGTTCAGTCATTTGTTAAAAAAATACCAACAGAAAATATATTGGCACGTCAGACGCATGGTCATCGACCATGACGATGCGGATGACGTGACCCAAGATATTTTCATCAAGATATGGCGCAATCTAGAGAAGTTTAGAGAGGATTCTCAGCTATACACTTGGCTGTACCGTATTGCTACAAATGAATGTATTACATTCTTAAACAAGAAAAAACAAAAACAGAATGTCTCGCTCGACGATGACAATTCTTCTTATCTATCTGAGACCTTAGCAGATACCACCTACTTCGACGGAGACAAAGCGCAGATGAAGCTACAACAGGCTCTACTGACGCTTCCCGAAAAACAACGCTTGGTATTTAATATGAAATATTTCGAGGACCTCAAATACGATGAGATTTCTGAAATACTAGGAACAAGTGTGGGAGCGCTAAAAGCTTCGTACCATCTAGCGGTTAAGAAGGTTGAAAACTTTTTTAACAACAACGATTAAACCTTTAGTCCGAGAAAGCATCTATACATAGACCATGAATCAAAGAGACACATATAACGAGCCAATGGAAGAGAATAACCTTCCGGATTCACTACGTGTCACCCCTTTTTCTACAGATAAGGATTTCTTTGCTAAACAGGAAGAGCTGATACGAGCCGAAATTAAAATTGGCCTACAGAGTTCTTCACTGAAATCAAGTGGATATACGGTGCCTGAGGGATATTTTGGACAATTAAAGGAATCTATTTTCCTAAAAGAATCTGAACGTAAACTCAAAGAGCAAGCAGCTGATTCATCGTATCAAGTACCAGAAAATTATTTTGAAAACCTAGCGGATTCAATACGCGTTAAAATTTCAGAGATCAATCTTAAAGAATCTGTTGTACAGAGCGGTTTTGCCGTTCCAGCAGACTATTTTGCGACTTTAGAAAATCGTATTACCACACAGGGTTCAGAAGAATTCCTAAAGTCAAAGGTCGCAACTGATGGTTATTCGACTCCAGCAGATTATTTTCAATCACTATCGGGCAAGATAATAACTAAAACATCAGCACATAGCAAAGATGAAGGAGTAAAAACAATTGCTATTAACAGAGAAAGAAGCTGGTATAGCTATATTTCTGCTGCAGCAGTTTTATTCCTTATCGGATTCGGTTCTTATTTTGCACTGAAACAAACTCCATCATCCGATGCGACTCCCAATCTACAAACTAACACATCGAAAATCAATGTGAAGGATGTAAGCGATGAAGAGATACTGGAATATCTCGCCCAGGTTTCGGAAGGAGAAGAGCTAATTCACCTCACAAAATTTGTAGAACAAGAGAAAACGAGCCAAGACCATATTGACAATTCAATAGACGACGAGGATATAAAGGAATATTTAAACTACATGTTATAATGTTACGGTTAAAGTATATTTTAATTGCGTTTTTTGCACTACTGTCTTCCCATTCAATCTCATTTGCACAACAAAGAAACTTTGAAGCAATTGAAAGTGAGAAGATTGCCTATATTACTAAAGAATTAAAAATTACTCCAAGTGAAGCGCAAAAGTTCTTCCCTATCTATAATAAGTATATGGATGAACTAAGGGAGTTGAAAAAAGCAAAAAGAGGAGAATCACCACAACAATCCAATTCTTTTATGGGAGGCAAGCGGGATGTCATTGCTTTTGACGCCAAAGAAGTCGAGACAAAGAAAAAATACAGAGAAGAATTTTCCAAAGTTCTCGGACAGGCAAGAGCGTCACAGTTCTTTCAGGTTGTTGAAGATTTCAACGATTTACTGAGAAGTACATTACAAGAACGACAAAACCAAGAGCGAAGAAGAAGATAAAAATTGCTATTAAAGCTTTATAGATTTTAGAGAAACCTCTTCGTCTTTACTGTCCGAATTCAGTAATCCAACCAACATTAAGGTATAGAGAGTCCTATTTTCTGGGACAAAAGTCTGTGAAATCTCCGGAGTCTTATTGCGATCTCCAGTAGGTATTATTTTCAAACTCAAACTTTCGTTAGCCTTTACTTCGATAAACTCGGTAACATCTTTAAAAGGAATGTTCCCAAACAAAGGCTGGGTCTGCTCCTTATCCCACATACTGAGAGCTGGAGCATCTTTAACCATATGTACGAATCTTATCTTCGCATATCCATCCCTAGGAACTACGATATTATCCTTTGAAAGTTTGACTTGAATACCTCCCTCCTCATAAAGGAACAGACTGTATATATTTTCTGCCTGCAACGTTATACCCGTTGACGTACGCAGTGGTTCACCTTTTGTCGTCATCCCTTCAATATTCAACCTCTTCTGTCCCGGAAAACTATTCCGATGCCGCATAAACTCACCGAAAGAAAATTTTTCATTTGTATTGTTAAACCGTACACCGTCTAAAAAAAGATTGACCTCTGAAGTACCGGGAACAGCATTGAAGGCTGCTAAACTAGAAAGACTCCCCGGATTATCAAATACGCGATTTGCATCATCCTTTACACAACTGCTTAAAAACAGTGTTATCAAAAAAAGCGCAACATTATATCTATACTTCATGGCTGACGAACAAAATACTAATTTACTCATTAAAACGAACAGTATACAACAATCGCTACAGATACCTTATAAATCCAATGACAACACTGCATTTCTACGGTTTTTTTTAATAAGTTTGTATAAGGTAAAGTATAACATTTTCATGGCATACAAAGGCAATACATTTAAAAATAGCAGTCAGAGTAGAAGTACTAAAGAGGCAAAGAATACTGCAACAACATCAACTAAAAAGATTCCCTCATTCGTCAAATCTTTCGATAACATTGATTTTTCGGAGGGACAAAGAAAAGCGTTAAAAATAATTGGTCTTTTCCTTATACTAAGCTCTTTTTTACTAGCAGTTGCTTTTACATCTTACCTTTTTACATGGAAAGAAGACCAAAGCTATATTGCAGCGACAAACGGAGGATGGAAAACACTATTTGATACCAGTGCAGAACTTCAAACTGAAGGATTAGAAACCCCAATCGTCGAGAATAAATTAGGAAAGTTAGGTGCCCTTCTTGCCAACATGTTTATTTTCGAGTGGTTTGGTATTGCCTCTTTTCTTTTTATCCTGATTTTATTTGTAGTTGGTTATAAACTGCTCTATAAAAAATCAATACTTCCGGTATGGAAAACCGTACTTTATTCGTTTATTGGCATCATATTTCTTTCCGTCACTCTCGGATTTATACAAGAATATATAACGGAGACGCCACATATCTTAGAAGGGAAGTTTGGTTTCTGGACCAATCAGTTATTAAACACACAAATCGGGAAATATGGTGTAGCTGGCCTTTTGATATTCTCCTATCTCACCGCCTTGATATTGATCTACAACCTTGATCTCAAATTATCATTTCAATCAACCAATAAATCCGATAATGTAGACTTTGAAGAAGAGGAGGATGAAGAACCGACCCAAATAAACAGAGTCTCCACACCAAAGAACCAGCCTGTCCCTAGCCCAGAAAAAGAGGAAGAGATTAATATTGATGGTGCCGTAATAGAAGTTTCAAATACCTTGCGAGGTAGGAACACGCCCAACCTATCTGCCAACCTATCTCCAAGTCTGAATGACAGGTACGCGCATCTACAGGAAGACAACCAAGAAGAGATCGAGGCCCCATCCCTAGACGATATAGAGGTTATCAACAGTGTGAACTTTGAAACAAAGGCTCAAATAGAACCAATTGCATCTTCGGAGAATACAACGATCGAATTGTCCATAGATCCTCCTCTTGATATTGAACCTCGCCAAGAAGAAGAAAACCAAGAGCCAACTTTAATTATTGAGGAACAAAAAGAAGAAAAGTCTATATCAGCAAGTGATTTGGTCGCTCAATTTGGAGAATACGACCCAAAACTGGATTTATCAAGTTATCAGCACCCTACGTTAGAGCTACTAAAGGACTATGGTACTGGAAAAATCACAATCAACCAACATGAGCTTGAAGCCAACAAAAACAGGATTGTTGAAACATTAAGAAACTACAGCATTGAGATAGAACACATCAAAGCAACGGTAGGTCCTACAGTCACCTTGTATGAAATCATCCCCAAACCTGGTGTACGGATTTCAAAGATCAAAAATCTCGAAGATGACATTGCATTAAGCTTGGCGGCTTTAGGTATACGGATTATCGCACCTATGCCAGGCAAGGGAACCATAGGAATTGAGGTCCCAAATAGTACTCCGGAAATGGTTTCTATGCGTTCGGTGATATCAACCGAAAAATTTCAAAAGACAGATATGGATTTGCCTATTGCACTAGGAAAAACCATATCCAACGAAGTCTATATTGCTGATTTGGCAAAAATGCCTCACCTGTTGGTCGCAGGGGCTACCGGTCAAGGTAAGTCGGTGGGTATAAATGCAATATTGACCTCTTTGCTTTATAAAAAACATCCAGCCGAATTAAAGTTCGTTCTAGTCGATCCGAAAAAAGTCGAGTTATCCTTGTTCAAAAAAGTAGAAAGACACTTTCTAGCAAAATTACCAGGCGAGGAAGATGCTATTATCACTGATACAAAAAAGGTTATCAATACACTAAACTCGCTTTGTATTGAAATGGACCAACGTTATGACCTGCTAAAGAATGGGCAGGTACGTAACTTAAAGGAATATAATGCAAAATTTGTCAATAGAAGATTAAACCCTGAGGAGGGTCATCGATTCTTACCCTTTATAGTTCTTATTGTAGATGAATTTGCAGATTTAATGATGACCGCAGGTAAAGAAGTTGAAACCCCTATAGCACGACTAGCTCAATTAGCACGAGCCGTGGGAATCCACTTGGTCATTGCAACGCAGCGTCCATCTGTCAATATTATTACGGGTACCATCAAGGCCAACTTTCCAGCACGGCTAGCGTTTAGAGTGCTATCCAAAGTAGACTCCCGGACGATTCTGGATTCGGGCGGAGCCGACCAACTTATCGGTCGAGGGGATATGCTCTTAGCTACTGGAAGTGACCTCATACGGATACAATGTGCGTTTGTAGACACACCAGAGGTAGAAAGTATTTCCGATTTTATAGGAGGACAACGGGGCTATCCATCAGCATTCATGCTGCCTGAATACGTAGATGAATCGGGTGAAGGCTCTGGATCTATGGATTTCGATATGTCCGAGAGGGATCAACTCTTTGAAGAAGCCGCCCGTCTTATTGTGATGCATCAACAGGGGTCAACCTCACTGATACAGCGCAAATTAAAATTGGGATATAATAGAGCTGGAAGAATAATCGATCAATTGGAGGCTGCCGGTATTGTAGGTCCATTTGAAGGTAGCAAGGCCCGCGAAGTACTATATCCAGATGAATACTCGCTAGAACAGTATCTAGAGACTTTGAGAAAAGCTGATTAATATGAAAAAACACATTCTTACATTGATTTGTACTGCTATTGCAGCGCTATCTATAGCACAGACCGATCCGGCAGCAACGAAAATGCTAAATGAGGTTTCCAAAAAGTACGATGCTTATAAAACGATTCGTTCGGAATTTGACTTGACTGTGCAAGATGCCAATAAAACAGCTTACAGTAATACAGGAATCATGTATTTCAACAAGCCTAAGAAACAATATGCTATCAAAATGGAAGATCAAGAAATATTGTCCAATGGAAAGACAGTATGGAATATCTCTCACGACATCAAAGAAGTTCAGATAACAGATGCAGAGCATGATGATAGTACTATAGGCCCAAACAATCTTTTCTCCTTCTATAAAAAGGGATATAAATATGTATCGATGCCTGAAGAGAAATTAACTAAAAATGGTAAAACCGAGTCCCTACGTGTAGTAGAATTATCTCCATTGGATACGAAAACAAACTATTTTAAGATAAAATTACGAATCAACCAAAACAATCATATACACGACGTTACAATTTTTGATAAATCCAGTAATCGATTTACTTATACGATTAAGTCACTATACCTAGGCCAAAAATTCGATGAAAGCACTTTTACTTTTGCGAAAGACAAATTTAAAAATTACGAAATAATCGATTTAAGATAAACATAAAAAAAGAGGTTAAATAAACCTCTTTTTTTGTATATTAGGCTCAGGAGGGATCTAATAACATGACCAAAATTACCTTAAAAGAAATTGCTGAAAGATTACATCTATCGCCATCTACTATTTCCAAAGCGCTGAACGATAGCTATGAAATCAGTGAAGAAACTAAGATAAAAGTTAGGGAGTTTGCCAAAGAGCATAATTACCAACCTAACCCCTTGGCAAAATACCTAAAATTAGGAAAGACCAACAATATCGGTGTACTACTACCAAGTATTCAAACTCCTTTTTCGGCTCAGCTACTACAATATCTACACCAGAGTGCCATAAGTAACAGCTACAACATCATCTTCATGCAAAGTATCGATAACGAAGAAGAAGAAGAGAGAGCATTAATGACACTGACCAATCAAGGTGTGGATGGAATTTTGATTGCTCCGGTAAGTGAGACCTCCAATCTAAAACTACTTGCTAGTATACATAACAAAAACTGTCCTGTGGTTATATTTGACCGCATCCACTATAATCTTGACACCCATAAGGTTGGCATCGACAATGTCAAAAGTACTTATCTAGCGACTGAGGAACTCATAAAAATAGATAGAAAAAATATAATAGTACTCTGTGGCAAAAATCTTGGAGTAACGCAATACCGCTTAGAGGGATACCGAAAGGCCCTGGAAGATTATAATATTCCAATTAAAGAAGAAAACATCATCTATATAGACTACAGTAAATCTCTAAAAAAAATAGATGAGAGTTTGAAAGAAGTTATCACCAAGTGCATGCATTCTGACAACGCTCTTAATGCTATTTTGGGTACAACGGAAACCTTGACTACACGTGTACTTGGAATCCTCGCCGACTTAAAAGTACAGGTACCTAAAGAAATTGCAGTTATTGGTTTTTCAAATATAGAATTTGCAAACAGCCTTAATCCCGCGTTATCCACAGTTCACCAACCTACGGAAGAAATGGCTAGTACTGCATTACAATTACTTTTGGATCTTATAAACTCAAAAAGAGAGCGGAGCCAGATAGATTTTCAAACTATTCTTTTAGAAACCTCTATCCAGCTCCGAAAATCTACTGCACTTGCATAAGAGCTATCAGCCCCTGTTCCACCCCTCTTAATTCGGCCAACCCGCGTAATCTACCAATAGCAGAGTACCCGGGATTCGTAACTTTATTCAAGTCGTCTAACATCTGATGCCCGTGGTCAGGTCGAAAAGGAATAGGACGTAGCCTATTTTGATTCTCTTCGACAAATATTTGGAGAAGCCCAGGCATATCTACATCGCCATCAAGATGATCAGCCTCATAGAAATTGCCTATACGATCCTTCTTAACGTTTCTAAAGTGAGCGAAATGAACCCTGTGCTTGATAGCACGGGCTATATCCAAAACATCATTAGACGCGCCCGCTCCTAAAGATCCAGAACAAAAGCAGACGCCATTAAAATGACTGTCTACCCCATTTATTACTCTAAGGTAATCCTCTTTATTGCTGGCTATCCGAGGTAAGCCCAAAATCGGATAAGGTGGATCGTCCGGATGCAGTGCCATCTGTATTCCGTTGGTCTCACAAACCTCTCGAATCTCCCCTAAAAACCACAAGAGATTGCTCAAAAGCCCATCAAGTCCGATATTGGAGTATACGTTTAAACTATTTTGAAGATCCTCCAACGAGATATCTTTTTCGCTAGGAATCCCCATCAATATCACATGAGTTAGCGAAGCCAGATCCTCGGCCGAATGCTCTTTAAAACGTTGCTTGGCAGCCGTTACGATTTCCTCAGAATAGTCCTTATCAGCGCCTTGTCTTTTCAGAATATAAATATCAAATAGAGCAAGGTCGGTCCAATCAAAATACAGTGCTTTTGCCCCATTTTCCATTTCTTTATCGAGCATCGTCCGCGTCCAATCCAATACTGGCATAAAATTGTAAGTAACAATATATATTCCACAGGAAGCGAGATTCGTAAGCGTTTCTTTATAATTATCGATATATCGCATTGCATCACGACCTCTAGTTTTTATAGCCTCATGGACTGGCACACTCTCCACAACAGACCATGAAAGTCCCCCCTCCTCAATTATCCGTTTCCGTTCAAGAATATCCGTTACTGTCCATACCTCTCCATGAGGTACATGGTGTAAAGCCGTGACGACACCTGTAGCTCCAGCTTGTCTGATATCTTGTAAAGACACTGGATCATCGGGTCCGTACCATCTCCAAGTTTGTTCAAATTTCTTCATTTTCTCTTTTTATTTACACGCCTGTCCATGCATTAAACCCACCGTCTACGTACACGGTCTCTCCCGAAACAAAAGCCGAAGCATCACTCAATAGATAAATCAATGTACCTTCCAGTTCACTCGGATCACCCAAGCGGGAATAAGGAGTGCCATTCACAAAACGTTGTGCCCGTTCGGTAAAAGACCCATCCGGATTAGTCAATAAAGTTCTATTCTGCTCCGTCAAAAAGACACCTGGTGCTATAGCATTGACACGCACTTTATCTCCATAGCGCAAAGCCAACTCAGTAGCCATCCATTTTGTATAGCCCACTACGCCATTTTTTGCAACAGTATAGCCCAATACCCTTGTGATCGCCTGACTCGAAGAGAGAGAACCAATATTTATAATCACACCCTTTCCCTTCTCTGCTATCACTTTACCAAAAATGTGGGTGGGTATTATCGTACCGAACAGGTTCAACTCTATTGCTTTGATTGTATCCTGTATATTAGAAGCGAATAAATCCTGATCCGGCCCGATTGTAGCTCCAGGTATATTACCGCCAGCCGCATTAACTAAAGCGTCTATAGTCCCCCATTTGTCCAATACCTGTTGACAAGCATGTAGCATAGACTTTTCATCCAAGACATCTCCTACAATCGCCAATCCCTCTCCTCCAAGTTCTTCAACTAGCATAACACGCTCTTGTGCTTTCACTAGATCTCTCCCAATAATACAGACTTTGGCTCCCGCTTCTGCGATAGCCTTCACAAAATTCTTACCGAGAATACCAGTGCCTCCTGTTACGACAACAACCTTCCCTGATAAAGAAAAACGTTCTAAAACATTCATAATCCAATTATAATTTTATTAAGATAATAAAGCTAATTAAAAAATAAGGTCATCGTTATATATATATACGAAAACGTTTTCGTACGCTTTATAGGAGTAGAATCAAAAAAATTAATCAAAACTAATAATCTTCATTTTTGGCACTAGTAATTTCATAACTCCCCATGCAGCTAAATAAGATACAGCACAAATGCTGAACATGATGGTATACCCAGTTTCGATATGCCCTAATGCCTTATAATGATCAAATAAATATCCACCAAGTTTAGTCATTAAAGCGCCTCCAATTCCTCCAGCCATTCCACCGATACCAACGACAGAAGCTACTGCTCTGCGCGGAAACATATCTGAAACAGTGGTAAATATGTTGGCACTCCAAGCCTGGTGTGCAGACGTACCTATTCCGATCAATAAAACCGGTGCCCAGAAACTATATCCACCTAAAGGCTGCGCTAATAAAACCACCAAAGGAAAAAAAGCAATAGCCAACATAGCTTTCATACGTCCATCATAAGCAGAATATCCTTTGTCTATAAAATATTTAGGGAACCAACCTCCACCGACACTACCAATCATTGTCATACTATAAAGCACTGCTAAAGGCAGCATGATATCCTCATTGACGATATTATATTGATCTTTAAGGTAGCCAGGTAGCCAGAACAGAAAAAACCACCATACTCCATCGGTCATAAATTTGCCTAAAGCAAAAGCCCATGCTTGTCTAAATTTCAACAATTTAACCCAAGAAATAGGTTTTTCATTTACCTCCAGCGGCAATCCTGCTTCCTTACGCCTTTTATCTTCTTCCTGATCCTTGCTAATATACGCACGTTCCTCATCAGACATACGTTTTTGCTTACTGGGTTTTTCATAAAAAACAAACCAAAAAATCAACCAGATAAAACCAAGTGCACCTACAATTTCGAATGCGGTAGCCCAGCCCCAATGACTTGCTATCCAAGGCACCGATAACGGCGCTAGTACCGCACCTATATTAGCACCTGAGTTAAAGATACCTGTAGCAAAGGAGCGCTCACTCTTTGGAAAATATTCTGCTGTAGCTTTGATGGCAGCAGGGAAATTACCAGCTTCACCTACAGCAAGCACCGCACGCGCAAACATAAAGCCAATGATAGAAACTGGTACCGATGCAATTCCTATCCAGCCAAACATATCGATTATTCCCTCTCCAATAAATATAGCATAGGCATGAATAACAGCTCCTACGGACCACAATATAATCGACCAAGCATAACCCCACTTTGTACCAAAACGATCCACAAAACGTCCTGCAAACAGCATAGATATCGCATAGACAAACTGAAATACTGCAGCAATATCTGCGTAATCACTATTGGACCAACCAAACTGTTCTTCTAATGTAGGTTTTAATAAACTCAATACCTGCCGATCCATATAATTGATCGTTGTAGCAAAAAACAACAGCGAACAGATTACCCATCTGTAGTTTCCCATCTTCGTATTTTGTGTATTCATCAAATTTTAGGTTTATATATTGTTTTTTAAATAGGACTTTCCATTTTTAGTAAAATCTAAAATATTCACGCGCATTATAATAACTGATATCCGCTATAATCTTACCTATCCATTCGATATCATCTGGTAATTCCCCCCGTTCGATCTCGCCACCAAATAGATCGCAGACCAATCTTCTAAAATACTCATGCCGTGGAAAAGAAAGGAAGCTACGCGAATCCGTTAACATGCCCACAAAATTACTGATGAGGCCGACATTAGACAATGCATTCATCTGTCTTGTCATACCATCCTTTTGATCCAAAAACCACCATGCCGATCCAAATTGAATTTTACCTTTGACAGATCCATCATTAAAATTGCCGGCCATAGCGGCAAAGAGTTCATTGTCTGCCGGATTGAGATTATACAATATAGTTTTCGCTAATTTGCCACGGCTGTCTAAACGATCCAAAAAACAAGATAGTGCTTGCGCCTGTTTAAAATCTCCTATAGAATCATGTCCTGTATCTCCACCTTTAGCCTGCAACATCCGCGTATTATTATTACGAAGTGGCCCCAAGTGGTACTGTTGTACCCAGTCTTTTTCATGATCCCACTCTGCAAAATACAATAGTAGTGCAGATTTAAATTTTAACACCTCTTCAGCAGCAGGTTGTTTTCCTGTACGAATTTTATTAAATACAGCATCTATTTCAGCATCTGTATAAGCTTCTGTGTACATGTATTCTAAACCGTGATCGGAGACTGAGCAACCGCATGCCGCAAAAAAATCATGTCTTTGTTTCAGACTGTCCAAATAATCTTGAAACCTTACGATCGACCTATCTGTGACTTCTTCTAGTTTTGAAATATAGCTATTCAATGCAATAGTATCATTCGCATTCATCGCTTTATCGGGTCTAAATGCTGGCAACATCTTAATTGAAGTTCCCTCCTTGGCAAAGTGTTGATGGTTTTCTAACGAATCGATAGGATCATCTGTGGTACATATTACCTCCACATTCATTCTTTTCAGTAAGCCTCTCGCCGTAAAACCGGGAGATTTTATTTGTTCATTTGCTTGCTCATAGATACTTTCGGCAGTTTTAGGAGACAAAAGTTCCGTAATACCGAAATAACGCTGCAATTCTAAATGTGTCCAATGGTATAACGGATTCCTTAAGGTGTAAGGAACTGTTTCAGCCCATTTTAAGAACTTTTCTTTATCCGAAGCATCCCCTGTTATATATTTTTCATCTACACCGTGTGCACGCATCGCACGCCATTTGTAATGATCGCCCCCCAACCAAAGCTGTCCTAGGTTATCGTATTTTGTATCCCGTGCTATCTGATCGGGCGGTAGGTGATTATGATAGTCTATAATTGGTAAGTTCTTTACAAAGCCATGGTATAATTCCTGCGCTCTACATGTGTCCAATAAAAAATTGTCGTCTAAAAAATTCTTCATTAATGGGTTTAAATTCTAGCATTAGTAATCTATTCTGACCATATATCTTATAATTGTTCAGATGAGGTTACACCGTTACTACTTATTACATACGAGCATAATAGAATCGCAATATAGGTAACATTTACAGTCTTGTTCACAAACTATTTACGAAAACGTTAGCGTAAGCCTTAGATGAACAAAGCAGGTTTCGCCTGTCAGATTCTGTAAAAATCTTCCCACCCCTTTCTGGGAGGAGGCCCCATCAAAAGCGCATTGGCAAATTGATTATTTACGATTTGCTTTTTACTGGTATCAAACTCAATTTTTGAATTTAATCGCTGCGCTATTACGCCAAGACAAAACACCTGGCTCAATGGTCCTGATATCGAGAATGGCGAACGTGTCTGCTCAACTCCTTGACAAGCCCTCAAGAAGTTAGCGTAATGGTTCGAACTAGAAGCCGGAACTTCAGGCAATTTATTGGCCATATCTTTGCCCTTCGCATCGGATATAATTTGTAAGGTGCTACCGTGTGACCCTCCTTTGAAAATTAAATCTTTGGAATAGATAATCTTTCCTGGATTTAACTGAGCAGGTTCCAATTGCCCCGTACTGGGAGGTGGAATATTGGGATCTAATCCCGAAACGCCGTACCCTTCCGGAATAGGAGGAAGATTGTTAATACCATCATACCAGTTTATCTCCACAGCTGGTTTATTCTGGCGCTTTGGAAAACTAAACTTTAGCGTGGACGACATCGGAAAAAAGAAAGAATTATGACCTTCCAACATGATGGGGTCTACGACCGTAGGTAGCCCCAGTTCTAAAAACTCGTGAGCGGTATCCAAGATATGTGCGCCCCAGTCGCCCAATGCTCCCATACCAAAATCGAACCAACAGCGCCACTGTCCATTAATAAAATCTTTGTTATAGTGGTGTCCTAGCGTATGCATCTGCCAAAGATCCCAATCTAAGGTATCTGGTATCGACTCTTGATTTGGAAAGTTTTTCATATTGATATCCCATCCATGCCAACGACGAGGCATATTCATATGGGCATCTATACGTGTTACATCTTTAATCACACCTGCTTTTTCCCAGGCTTTGAATTGAAAGTAGTTAGCTTCTGAGTGCCCCTGATTCCCCATCTGCGTGGCTATTTTTTTGTTCTTTTTTGCTTTTGCCATCAAGAGTTCGACCTCATGGAAGGTATGTGCAAGAGGCTTTTCCACGTACACATGCTTCCCTAAATCCATAGCCATCATAGTAGCTGCAAAGTGGGCAAAATCTGGTGTACCAATAGAGACTCCATCGATCTCATTGCCCATCTTGTCAAACATGATGCGAAAGTCCTGAAATTGCTTCGCATCAGGAAATAGCTTCAGAATATCCAAAGTTTGCTTAGCTCCCAGATCGACGTCGCATAAGGCGACGATATTACACAATCCTGTACTATGAAGTGCTTTTATAACTTCAGCTGCACGATTGCCGATACCAATACAGGCAAGATTTACGCGATCATTCGGAGATGCCATTTTGAGCTGTCCGAGTAGGCTGTTACTCAACAGTGCCGCTCCACCGGTTATTACAGATTTCCTTATAAAACTTCTTCTGGAGAAACTATTATTTATCATGATGGTAGATGATTTAGTTCAGTTCTTTAATTTTAATATTACGGAAAGAGACATGATCACCATGATCTTGTAAGAGAATATGTCCCTCCTCAGCCTCACCAAACCGTTCCCAGTTTTTATACTTGCTCAACGCGACCAGATCTTTGTACTCCTTAGATCCTCGTATATAGGACAGCACTTTAAAACCATTAAGGTAGTGTGTGACTTGCCCGTCCGCCGACACCACTATGCGTCCACGATTCCAGGACCCGATGGGCTTCAAACCACGTGTTGTTTTGTTTGCCGTAATCAGATCATATAGCGAAGCTAACGTACGGTTTCCATCGAGTCCTTCTTTTGCATCTGGATGCAATTGGTCATCCAAAATTTGATATTCCAACCCAATAGCTGACCCACTAGTTTGTTCTTGGAGTGTAACAAAGTACTTAACGCCACTATTAGCACCTGGAGAAAGTTTAAATTCGAAAGAAAAATCAAAGGTCTTGTATTGCTTTTTTGTAACGATATCACCACCATTTGTCGATTCGGCTCCATCTGATTTCAACACGCTAATTTGTCCATTGTTAATCTCCCAGCCTTTGTCCGGAAAATCACTGCTGCGCACGCTTCGCCAGCCATCCGCATTCTTGCCATTAAACAACAATTCATAGCCAGCTTTTTTCTCAGCTCTACTCAAATGGTTTGGCTTTAAATTAACGATATAGACATCTTCGGGAAAACTACGTGGCTTTAGGTCTTGGGTTTGGATACGGATATTTTTAAAATAAACCTTCTTTCCTGCCAAATAATCTGGTATCCCATGCACCTGTAGGGCGATAAAACCTTTTGGATCTAAGGTATCGATGAGATAAGTTACAGGCACCCCATTGAGCCAAGTCTTGGTTTCATCGCCAATAGCTTCGATGCGAATGTGGTTATAATCCTCCACTTTGTAAGCAGTCTTGGCTTTTTCGTTGAGGTCTACAGGATAAAGCCACAGTCTACGAGACTCATCATAGATACCTCCTGACCACGAGCGAGCAGTGGGATCGATTTCGACTTGTCGACCATATACTTGCCCCTTCTCATTGATATGACTTCGGGTTTGTACACCTGAATTAGTTTCGGTCCCCTCTAACTTTACTTCCAGTTCGAGGATAAAATCACCATAATCTCTCTCCGTTAATAAAAATGAATTAGGTGTCCCTTTTACCATTGTACCAACAATTACTCCGTTTTCAACGGTATAAGGAGCTTTCCCTCCAGCTGTCTTCCACCCTTTCAAAGTCTTACCATCGAACAGATCAGTCCACTTTTCTCCTTTGCTCTGAGCGTGAACACACGCTGTTGTCGAAAAGAACAAAACAAGTCCGACAATAAAAATTTCTCTTGTTACAGATTTAATGCTTGCCATCTATTTTGGTTTTAAGTTTTAATTAGTACATGAAGCTAGTAAACTATCCCCAGATTTAGGAGAGATATTAAGAATAAAGTGAATGTTATTTGCGAAAACGATTGAGTTAATAAAAGCATATCTACACCTGTTTATTTTTTATTTTTTGCTTGATAACACGTATTCTTGTGCAGAATAATTACCCTATAAATTTAATATGGAGACTTTTATGAAACGTGTATATTCGTTATTACTTGTTCACACCCTACTATTTCTTTCGGTTACTTTTGCACAGAAACCCACTATCAGTTTAGAGTTTATCAATCAAGAACTATCAGACGCCGCTCAGCAGATCCAGGTATTGGTTGAGGCTACGCCACAGGATAAATTCCCGAAAACTTTTGAAAATGGTCAGCAAAAATATAGCAATTCGGATTGGTGGTGCTCTGGTTTTTATCCGGGGACTTTACTTTATCTATACGAAGGATTAGTCGACCAGAGATTACTTGATGAAGCTAAGGAAAAACTGATCTATTTAACAAAAGAAAAGAACAATAAGGGAACACATGATCTGGGCTTTATGCTTTATTGTAGTTTTGGAAATGCGCTGCGCTTGACCCATGACTCTACCTATAAGGAGGTATTACTAACAGGTGCCGAGTCCTTAGCATCCCGTTATAGTGATAAGCATCAAGTTATTAAATCCTGGAGTTGGGGTTCATGGAATTATGCGGTAATAATTGACAACATGATGAATCTAGAGTTTTTGACTGAAATGTCTAAGCTATCAGGAAACCCAAGATATCGGACTATCGCTATTAATCACGCCAACACCACGATAAAAAATCATTTCAGAAAAGACTACAGCTCCTATCATGTCGTTGATTATGACAAGGATACAGGAGAGGTCTTCGCTAAGAAAACACATCAGGGTGCGGCAGATGAGTCTGCATGGTCGAGAGGACAGGGTTGGGCTCTGTATGGCTATACGATGATGTACCGGGAGACAAAGCACAAAAGCTTTTTGAGTCAAGCCCGCCACATTGCTAAATATATTCTTAACCACCCCAATCTACCAGAAGATCTGATACCTTATTGGGATTTTGATATGGATAAGATCCCTTCATCTAGCAAAATGTATGAAAATAGAGCTTTAAGAGATGTATCCGCTGCTTCTTTATATGCTTCGGCCCTATTGGAGTTAGCCCAATACACCAAAGGAAGCGAAAGCCGTCGTTTCTTTACTGCTGCAGAAACAATAATAAAGAATCTTTCTAAAGCACCTTATAAAGCTAATTATGGTGAGAACGGAGGGTATATCCTTCAGCATAGTGTCGGGGCATTACCGGGGAATTCTGAAGTAGATGTCCCACTGACCTACGCAGACTATTATTACGTTGAAGCTTTGATTCGTTACAAAAGATTATTGGAAGGACAGCCTCTTACATTGGGATTATAATACAACTGAGTTGAGTCGGCTCAAGGTCGGCTCAACTCAGTAAATATTTATCTGCCCATCCAGCCCCCATCAACAGTCAAGATAGTGCCGTGCACATAATCAGATGCTTTGGATGCTAAAAAAACAGCTGGCCCTTTAAAGTCTTGTGGCTGCCCCCACCTTCCTGCAGGTATGCGGCCGAGAATAGATGCAGAACGTTCGGGATCATCACGAAGTGCTTCAGTATTATCTGTAGCGATATAGCCTGGGGCGATCGCATTTACATTGACGCCTTTGGATGCCCACTCGTTGGCAAAGGCCTTGGTCAATGAACCAATGGCACCTTTAGAAGCAGCATATCCGGGAACAGTAATACCTCCTTGAAAAGTCAGTAGAGATGCTGTAAAAATAATCTTACCTGCCCCTCTAGCAATCATATCTTTTCCAATTTCACGTGTCAATACAAATTGAGCATTCTGGTTAATTTCAATAATTTCGTCCCAGTACTCATCAGGGTGTTCTGCTGCTGGCTTACGAAGAATATTACCCGCATTATTGAATAGGATATCGATTACGGGGTGATCCTTTTTTACTTGTTCTATAAACCGGTATAGCTCCTCCCGCTTGGAGAAGTTACATTGATATGCGTAAAAATTACGTCCCAAATCCTTTACAGCTTTCTCAACCGTAGATCCTGTCTTCTCTAACGAAGCGGATACCCCAATGATGTCTGCCCCTGCTTCAGCAAGAGCCTCGGCTAAAGCTTTCCCTATTCCTCTTTTACACCCTGTAACGATAGCAACTTTGCCCGATAGATCAAATGAATTTATAATTGACATTTCTTTACTTATTTAAATTTAATTCTCAATGGCTTTTTTATCGCATCAACGAAATCCTCAACATAGTCTTCCCACCTTTCTGCTGATGTTATCTTTCCGGCTCTATCCCAAGCAGCACCATTATAATAAACAAAAGGCTTTCCATTAGCAATTTCTGTCTTCAACAAGTATTGTTTTAAATCCTCAGGAATAAACTGAATTTTTGCTTTGGGGACGAATAGGGCTATTCCCGTACGACCAGCGTTATTGATCTCGGGTTCCCAATACCATAACGTCCGATCTGAAGCACTATACTCGAACTCAGGATTGCTCTCACCCCGCTTTACAATACCTACAACTACAGGTGTAGTCGCTGCATCTTTATTATCCAAGTTGACCTCGATCCGGCTGAACTGCTGACCTGCATCTATGGATATCGTCTTGCTGAAGGAAACTTTTTCACCTTGTATATCCTGGGGTTCAAAAATCAGACGGAAAGAACTCCTCAAAGGGCCATTATCCAACACCTGATATTGCCTATAATGCTTGGTAAATTGTATCTTATCGCTATAATAAAGAGCTAAATCTCCTGCACCAAGAGTTTGCCCAACGGAATAATAATCCATCCCCTCACCATGATCTTTGTGGTAATCATTTTCTTTATACCACTTATTAATCACAAGTTCATTGGTTCTCTTTGCCCAGTAATCCATCCCCTGTGCATCATCGCCCCTCCCTTCAAGTGCTTTGCCATACATTCGGAAAGCCACGAGATCATTTTCCCAAGCAAAATCATCAAACCGCTCGGGAACATAGCGCGCATAGGTTTTTGATTTAGCTGCTACTGCCCGTTCATTGTTAACTATAAGATGCAAATTAGAATTGGGTGCGATATTCACTTGGATCAACACATTCTTTACTGTCGCCGTCCCCAACTTCTCTAGTTGGTGGACTACGGGCTGACCAGAAGTTTTATCCAGTATACTAAAAACAGTGTCTATCCCAAAGTGCTTAGCGAAAGACGTATAAGGAATCGATATCACCTCTAGCCGATTCTTATCTGTCGGATTCGTCACTTGAATAATTCGCTGAGCCTGTGCCGATAGATATGTTGCGCAACCTATTGCGATCGTTAAAAAGGTCTTCTTCATCGCTATCTACTCACCTCAAATCCGTAATTGGACTTTTGTCCATATCATCATAGTCCATATTTTCGCCTGCCATACCCCATATAAAAGTATAATTGCTGGTTCCGGCCCCAGAGTGGATAGACCAAGGAGGAGAAATGACAGCTTGTTCGTTTTGCATCCAAATGTGTCTGGTTTCGTCGACTGGGCCCATAAAATGAGAAACGGCCTGCCCCTCTGGCACCTCAAAGTAGAAGTAAACTTCCATACGGCGATCATGCGTGTGCGATGGCATAGTATTCCAAACTGACCCTGGTTTCAACTCGGTCATTCCCATCTGAAGTTGACACGTTTGAATAACCGTGTGAAGCAACATTTGGTTGATAGTACGGTGATTCGCTGTTTCCATACTGCCTAACTCAATCTTATTAGCTTCGGCTTTTGTAACCCTTTTGGTAGGATAACTGTGATGAGCAGGAGTGGAATTTAAATAAAACTTAGCCGGATTTGATGCATTATCACTACTGAAATACACCTCCTTTGCACCCTTGCCTATATATAAGGCTTCCTTGGCACCTATCTCAAAAACTTGTCCATCAACCTCAACAACACCGGCCCCTCCAACATTGATAATTCCCAGTTCACGACGCGAAAGAAAGTAAGGCTCTTTTAAAAGAGGTTCTATGGTCTCTAATTTTATTTTCTGTGTAATTGGAAAAGCTCCTCCTGCCATATATCTGTCGTAATGGCTATATACAAAGTGTACTTTGTCTTCGAAAAACAGCTTCTCAATCAAAAAATTATCACGTAATCCATTTGTGTCCAACGACTTGCTTTCATTCGGACCAATTGCGTACCTAGATTCAAAAGTTACTGACATAATTGTATAGTTAAATTGTACTAAATATAGCTAGCTAAGCTAACAACAGCTTAGTTAAAGTTATTATTACACTTAATTGCTACTAGAAAAGATCTATTATTTCATCTTTCTCTGTATCAAAACTCAAATAAAAAAATCCATCTCGTTCAAAACTACGGGCAGGTGTAGCACTTTTCAGTTCACGTTTACTCCGAATGATACATTCTCCTCCGGATAAGGATTTCAACCGCGCATACGTAATCTCCATATCCTTCCAATGTAAATCAACTTGAAAGTTACCACGAGCCTTAATTCCAAGAACCTTTCCCTCCTTCCAAGTCCGCGGTAGCGCCGGCAACAAATCTATTATATCTGTATGACTCTGCATAATCATCTCGGTCATCCCCGCTGTCGCACCAAAATTTCCATCGATCTGAAAAGGAGGATGTGCGTCAAATAAATTGGGGTAAGTGCCGCCACCGCTCGTGCTTTTCACCGTTTTATCTGCCGGGTTTATATAGTTAAATGCCTTTTGTAAAATTTTATACGATCGATCTCCATCCCTCAATCGCGCCCACCAATTAACTTTCCAAGCCATACTCCAACCTGTGCTCACGTCACCACGATGCTCTAATGTTACTCGAGCTGCATCGGCCAGAGCTGGAGTTGTAAGAGGATCAATCTCTGTACCTGGATACAATCCAAAAAGCTGAGAAATATGCCGATGTGTATCCTTAGGGTCATCCACATCGTCATACCACTCCTGTATCTGTCCATATCGTCCGATCTGATGAGGATATACACGTGCTAACTGCTCCTCCAATTCTTTACGAAATGCTTCATCTTCTCCCAATTCTTTTGCTGCCTCAATAACATCAGTAAAGAGCTTGCGAACTATTGCCAGATCCATTGCGGTCCCCTTACCGATAGCATACTTCTTTCCCTCGTAGGTAAAATGATTCTCAGGAGACGATGATGGAACTGTCAGCAGATAGCCTGACTCTGGATCCGCCACCAACCAGTGTTGTAAAAACTGAGCTGCTCCTTTCATCAAAGGATATGCCCTATTGCTTAAGAACACCTTATCCCGATTATACCGATAGTGCTCCCACAAATGTGTGCTCAACCACGCTCCTCCCATCTGCCAGCAGAAAGCTTGCGGATAATAGGTTTTATCCATATCAAAATGTCCTACTGGAGAAGTTTTAGCCCATAGGTCCGAGTTATGATGTGCCATCCACCCCTCATCAATACCATAATTCACTTTAGCCGTCTTTGCACCATTAACAGCCAGTTCCTCAATAAATGAAAACAATGCTTCGTGGCATTCCGGTAGATTAGTACTTTCTGCCAGCCAATAGTTCATTTCAGTATTTATATTAATGGTATAATTGCTCCCCCATGGTGGATGTATCTTATCATTCCACAGTCCTTGTAGATTAGCAGGTCTACTACCAGGTCTTGAACTTGAAATAAGCAAGTAGCGGCCAAATTGATAGTACAGCTTTTGCAACCCGACGTCATCGCCATGTTGCATAAAGAGTTTCAACCGTTGATCAGTAGGCAACTGGCTATAATCAGTTGGTGCAACTAAATCAAACTTCACCCGTTCGAACAGATTTTTATAATCTAGGACATGTTCCTTACGCAACTTCTCCCCTCCTTTATTCATAGCTGCTTTTAGGTATCCCCTAGCAATGCTTCCTGGGTCTACTGCACCATGACCGGACTCCTGATCAAAACCTGCAAAGTTTGTGGACTCTGTCAAATAGAGTGTCACCTCATCCGCATTCTGGATTTTCAACGTGCTATCCTGTACAACGATTTCGCCTCCTTTAAGATCTATACCCAAATGGGCCTCAAAACGGATTCCGCGATTATTATAAACCACCTGATCAGGAAAGTAATTTCGTGCTGCGACCTCATAGGGTGCTTGCCCCTGCATAATCATTCCCCGACTTGTAGCCTTGGTACTATGCCTAAGCTTGCTATCTAATTGGATTCCAAAACTTAGCTTCCCTTTCTTATCCGCCTTAAGCTGGATAACGAGGGTTTTTGCGGGATGACTGATGAATGCCGTACGCTGGTAGCGCGTACCTTTGTTCAAAAAGTCAACGGTTGCAACAGCTTCATTGATATCTAGCGTCCGCACGTATTCCTCCGTTGTACCGCCCATATCAAATAATAAGCGTAAATCCCCTAAAGGAAGATAGCGGGCAGAGTACGGCCCCTGCATATTCCGCCAAATCGCCTCAGCCTCTTCGTAGTTCCTACTAAATATGGCCGATCGCAGTTCTGGAAGGAGTGCTGCCGCTTGCAGATTGTTACCAGGTTCTGGACCTCCTGACCAAAGCGTATGATCATTAAGCTGGAAATGCTCCTCCTGTATACCGCCAAATACCATCGCTCCGCTAAGCCCATTACCCAAAGGCAGTGCCTCCTCCCATATACGTGCCGGTTGATCATACCACAGTGTTAGCGACCTGTCTATACTCTCCTGTGAAAATACAGGTAGCGCACAAAACCAGCTAGTTGCTAGAGTTAAAAAATAAGCGAAACAAGACTTTATTACTTGCATAAGTTAAGCTGTATTAACATCTACATTTTGGCTTCCATTAATTTATCCGCCTTTGATACTGGGGTCCCCAATTTCATCTTGATTACAAATGCACGTGAAGATGAAAAGCTGTTCGGTACCATCACATCGTAATATGTGTTCTTGTCCAAATCCAAGCCTATGTCTGCATGTTTAACCTCCAACGTAACTTTAGTCGACAACAAAATTGCCTCCACAGGCACCTGCGTAGCTGCTTTTGGCACCGCGATACGCACAATACCATTTACCGGCCTGTTGAACACCGTTAAGTACAGATCATCGCCTTTCTGTGTATAGTAACCATATTTAGACAAAGGTAGGTCTGTATGACGTACCCCGTAGACCGCCTCACCGTTTACCTTCATCCAGTCACCAAGTTCCTTTGCTATTTTATCTTCCCGCGGGTGCATATTTCCTTCCCCGTCTGGCCCAAAGTTCAACACGAAGTTACCATTCATCGACACCGAATTCAGCAACATATCGAGGATATCATCCGTCGTTTTGGTATATAGGCCAGACCAGTCTTTCATATAGCCCCAACCGTTGGGCGGTATCGTCATCACCGCATCCCAATCATTGCCATCCAACCATTCGTACTCTTTCGGCATCTTACGCTCCCAGCCCTGCTCATAGTCACCCAATAGGTTGCCGTTCGAATCAAAGTGACGAGCACCATACTCATCGTTTCTAAAACGAGATCCTATAACTAGACCAGGATGCTTCTCCCGCATCTCTTTTTCCAGCTTATAGGTAAAGTCATAGGCAGCCTTCCATGAAGCATCCCAGGTACCATCAAACCAGAGTCCTTTTATCGTAGGGTAATTGTCCAACAACTCTAAAAGCTGATTGCGCGTATAAGCCAGAAACTTATCAAAGCGTTTCTTTTCCTCCGTCGTCTGCGGCACCTTACCCATATAATCTGGATTGTTCCATTCTAGCACAGAGAAATATAAGTATACATCAATACCTTCCGCAGCGTAAGCATCCACTACCTCTTTAACGATATCCTTTTTATAAGGCGTTTTACTGATGTTATAATCCGAGTATTTTGTAGGCCACAAAGCAAAACCATCGTGGTGCTTAGTCGTAAAAATCATATACTTAGCCCCCATATCTTTTGCCTGCTTTGCCCATTTCTTAGCATCAAAGTCTTTTACGCTGAAAGACTTATATAGGTTGTCATAAGTCTTTGTCCAGTCTTTGGGCGCATTAGCGCCACCCCAGCTCCGTATCCATTCCGATGCTGCTGCACCACCACGTGCGCTCACCCCTTCCCACTCATTCCCCGGAATAGCGTATACCCCCCAATGGATAAACTGCCCCAATCCGTAGTTTCTAAAAGCTTCCATATTCGCATCCGTGCGCTTAGCAGACACTAGCGGACCGTACATGACTTCTTTTTGCTCCGTAGGCTTCTTTTTCGGTCCCGTCCATTGTCCATAGCTTGTTCCCGACAATGCAAGCAACACTGCCGATAACAGGATATATTTTTTCATTTTCTTCATAACAGTTTTAACCTTATATAATTGCTATTAGAGCCCCACATGTTCATCCTTCGTGACCGAAGGCTCCCCGATAGCACGTTTATATTTCGGATCGTAGTTCCACTTTATTTCATCTTCGATAGTCTTTCCATCTTCTGTCTTTACGATAGCCTTTACCACATTCTCACCCAAATTCAACTGGACATTATCGTATTTGAAGTGTACGGCAGTTTCACCTATTTTTACTCCTTGCACTACTTTTCCATTCACCGTCAGAATCGGTTCCCCCTGATTAGAGTAAACAGTTATAGGCGTAATTTCATTTCCTCTGTTTACCACCCGACGCTGTGTGATGTATACCACTGGCGTTTTACTCCAATTGGCCTTATACCAATAGAAAGCATCTTTTTTCACTTTTCTATCAAACGTGACAATCCCTTTATAGTTACGAGGACGCACATTCAAGCCCGTAATCGGCGTCGCAAATTCAAAGGTATTCCACAGGTATGAACCTATTAAAGTAGGCGTTTTGGCTATTGTACCCCAGTTGATCTCGTGAAAACGCGTAGCAAAATCCTCTGGGAAGAAATCCGGTTTACTAAACTGATTTCCAAAATTGCCGGTCACCTCCGCCTGATCTTCGATCACAGCCTCAGCCCCATACTCCGAATAAATCAATTTGTAATCGCTAAACTGTTCCGAGATACGCTTAGCCCAAGTCTGTACATCATCCACCTTATCTGATTGATTTTCCAGCTCACCGTTGTACCAACCAAAATAATGGTTGATTCCCTGTACATCTGCATTATTATTTACCGCATGATCGACCACATTATAACCGCTAACCTGCACCGTGTAACGATCCGGATCCTCGGACTTTGCTAGATCATGTAATTTGGACGTCAATTCTACTGTATAGGTATTTGGTGTATACACTTCATTATGTAGCCCCCAGATATAAATAGAAGGGTGATTAAAATTCTGACGGATCAGTTCCTTCATCTGCTGCAGTGCATTATTTTCTTCAAAAGTAGTCACACGATTTACAAAAGGAATCTCTGCCCATACAATTATGCCCATGCTATCACATTTCGAATAGAAATAATCCGACTGCTGGTAGTGCGCCAGACGGATACTTGTCGCCCCCATTTCCTGGATGATGGCCAGATCCTCATCATGATCCGCCTCACTCAACGCCGATCCCTTTCCTTCCCGGTCCTGATGACGGCATACGCCATACAACGGATATTTAATACCATTCAGAAAAAAACCTTTACTCGCGATCAATTCAAACTTACGGATACCCAGTGGCTCTACAATCTCGTCCACGACAACCCCATCACGTTTAACCTGTGTCACTACTTTGTAGAGGTAAGGATCATCCAGCCCCTGCCACAAGTGCGGATTCTTGACATTGATCTCGTACTTCAGCTCCTGTCTTCCTTGGGGCAATAGCGGATAAGATTGCTTATAGGCAGCCTTAATCTTACCGTCATTTTCATAAATAGTTGTTGTCAGCTCTATTGGTTGTATCTTTCCTGTTTTATTTTCCAACTTCACTTTAAAGCCAATATCCGCACTTTTCTTAGACACATTTTTCTGCGTAATATAAACACCAGAAGAAGCAAAATCACTGGTTGCGATACTCACCTCATCCGTTACGATCAGCTCCACCGGGCGGTATATCCCGCCATACATCGGAAACAGTGTATGGTTTACAGGAATCACCTGTGGTGTAGCCTCATTATTCACCTTGACCAACAATTCATTATCGTTTCCATAATCAATCATCTTAGTCAGTTCAAACACAAAGGCCGAATACCCCCCCTGATGGCGTCCTACAAACTGGTAGCTGTCCATAGCCACCGGTTCGCTGTAGGTGACTGATCCCTTGTCCTTTTTGGGTGCAACTGATTTGGTGTTTAGATACACTTCCGTATTCGTATTCACACCTTCAAACTTGATAAATACCCGCTTTCCTTTCCATGCAGCTGGTACGGCAAACGATTTGCGGTAATAGCTATCGCCTACATAAAAGCGTTCATTCTTACCCAAACTTCCTACTTTGATAGTTGTCTCCTGCATATCTGTTGCATTCCAGGTATGTGGTACCTGAACCGTCTGCCATTTACCTTGAAACACTGAGCCGTACTGAAAAACATCGTTGGTAAAGGGTCCTCTTTTGTATGCCCAATCCGAATTAAAAGGAATAACCTCTCGCGCAACAGACCATTGAAGTAAACAAAACAAAAACAAACTCAATAAGGAAGTAACTCTCATGTATAGATTATTAATAATAATTAGATATAATATTGTTTATAAGGTCGCTCTTAAACCTATATAAATTCGTTAGAATATTCCCGCTTTCCACATCCACTTAATTCTTTATAGTCGAAATATAACGACTACGGTATTAAAGTTAAAACAACAAGGCTCCCTTCATTCCTATTTAACCTTCAAAATAGAAAAAATACAGCTCTCGAATCCTCTAAAACGAAACTATATCGTTTGAGTGAATTCCCTCAAAGTAACCAAAATGTTGCAACAATTAACTAACAGAGGTATATCCTGAGAGATTAATAACTGCACCTATCCCCATAAATATTCCATTACAATTCCAAACTTAAATGTTTACTTTGTCCTGCATATGGAGATGAAGGTAAATCAATTTCACTATGCTTAAACTGCCCCTTTTTCTTAAACAATACAGACACACATGCTTTTTTATACGTCTGGTTAGGATCTGAAACAAACAACTCATATGCACTATCACCAACTTTCTTAAGCATTATTATTGATGGGATATCCGTTTTGATGAGAATATTCTCATCTTCGTAATTAGTCGCACTATCATAAAAAATCATTTGCCAAATACCTAGCTCTATGTCATTTACAGCTTGTAGGTTCTCGGTATTGTAAACAATTTTGATCGCACTATTCTCTCGAAACCGCGCAATGTCCTCTGCGTTATCAATACCCGGCAGGAGAATATATGCATATGAAGCGTTATTCGGTTTAATACCATGCTGAATTCCTAGCTGAAATACTGATTTAGACTCTCTGTTTTCATTTTCCTGAGACGATCGTATCGTGCGCCAATCTCCAGATCTTTCTTCAATACGTAAATCTACAGATTGAGCCGACGGAAAGAAATAACCTACACGATTGTGCCATATACTTTCAATATCATCTATATATTTTTCACCAGAAAACTTGTTGATTGCTTTGCTTCTTCTCTTTTTGATAAGAACATCTCCATTCCCAAGCAGACATTGGTTTAATGTCGTATTCAAAGGTACAGAAAGCTCACTCTTTATTCCTGCTCCTAAACATATGATAGTATGATCAAACATAAACCAGGATTTTTTATAAGAAGTTCCCAAATCGTTTTCAACAACGTATGCTGTCGCACCATACAATGAATCTGAAACCCCTCCAGAAAAAGAAGATGTTCCTCTCCTATCACCCGTTCCTGGAGCTTTATTTTCAAGTAGAGGAATACTATCTGGTAGTGTAGTACCAGGAAGTCTCGCCCAATTCCAAATTGGAAATATATTATAATATTCATTTCCTTCCAATTGTAGATTAGTAGTCCCCTGTGCCCCCCAATATCCCATTAGATTCTCCTGATTACCGATTTCCTGTGAATAATTACGATTGGACACTGCATGTATACTGAATGTGTACGCGGGACGTTTGTGTACAGTATAATCTGTTTTCCAATAATGACGATGAGAAGGAGTTATATCAAACCAAGGTGTATTTAAACTCGATATTCTACGTTGAATTATTCTGTACTGTTCTCCCGCAGCAGGATCTAATGCTATTAACTTGTCTAGTATTACCGAAAGATCTTTTTTAGTTGCATTAATCCGTGATATTCCTCTTCCTAGTATGTTCCAATCTATAAATGGACCGCGCATTAATCCAAAAATAGACTCGTTAATGAAGTTCCGAAATAAAACTAATTTTTCTCCTGTGAGCGCATAGGGGCTGTCTTTCATTATATAAGCGGTCTCCACCACACTCTGCATAAAATCAACGCCGTATGATCCGTTATAGAGGTAACCATAGTGCATATCATAAGACAAGTCATGTTGGATTCCCTCTCCTGTAGTTCGTTGGATAGGAGCATAGACCTCCTTTACACCAATTTCCAACATATTCCTATCCTCCAATATAGCTCCGATGATAACCCATCCTTTGGCGATTTGTGCTTTATTGGCTCCGAAGTTATATTTATGATTAGGATTATTCCTTCCCGGACTATTTAGCGCCGTGTCCAAGCAAATTGCATCTATTAGGTTACGTTTTGTCTCTGTATTCAAACCTTCAGCCGAAAGTTGCATATTTATCAAACATTTGGTCAGCAATTGGGGCCGAGTTATTCCTTGTATGTACCAATTATCACAATAAGGTAGAGGCTTCTGGGAGGTAAAAAAGTATAAGCTGTTGCTAACTGCTTTATACAGATCTTTGTCTCTGAAATACACGCTTTTCGGATGCGTATATGCTAACGTCATCAAGCGCATCCGTTCCAACACAGGTATCCAACTCGGATTGATACGTTTATGGTCTTTATAGTCAAATGCTGTCCACTGTCCAGTATTCTTGTCCAGTCCAGATAAGTATTCTGCAATTTGTTTGTCTAATCCAGACACATTATCAAAATCGCGTAGTTGTTCATCATGAACAGTTCTAATTACCTTTTCTAATATTGACTGTCCACAACTCTCCACATAACAAAAAAAGAAAGTGAAGACTTGAAAAAAACTAAAAACAAGGTAACGCACCATATAAAAACAATTAGAATACCTCAATAAAAATATCTCTCAAACCTTTCACAGAAAGACAACTTATACTCATTTTTTTAACGATAATCATAGTTTAGCATATGATCTCCCTTTCAGATCTCCTGTTAAATCAAAGGATATCCAACTCGTAGAATTAGCTATTTTAGAAAAACATTATAGTCGCTGCTAGAGCTTTTAATCCGAAACCTACCTTAACAGCTTTTCTATTTCAGCAAGTAATGGTAAATATATTTCATTTAACAATTAATTTTCAGGTTCCATGGGTTATCTATATTATACTTTCGATCGATTAGACTTATATTCTCTAAGTCCATCGACATACAATTGTACTATAATATCTCATCACAAGCAAAGTCGAAAGTCAACGCGATCGATTGCATAATTCACTATAACGTTATAGTTATACTTCATAAAAACCAATGAGATAAAGTAATTAGATAGCAAAATTACTTATCATAAAAAAGGGGGTATCCAGCTGGACACCCCCTTTTTGCAATGTTATTAAATAGCGATTAATCTTCTTCTTTAGAAGCTAACAACTGATCGTATTCTTCGCGCGATCCAACGATGATATTACCGTATTGACGAAGACCTGTACCTGAAGGAATTAAGTGTCCTACAATTACGTTTTCTTTCAATCCTAATAAATTATCACGTTTTCCGGCGATAGCTGCCTCATTCAACACTTTAGTAGTTTCCTGGAAGGACGCTGCTGAAATGAATGATTTAGTACCTAATGACGCTCTAGTAATACCTTGAAGCAATGGACTAGATGTAGCTGGAATAGCATCACGAACTTCTACTAGTTTCATATCTTGACGTTTCAAAAGTGAATTCTCTTCGCGCAATCTACGTAACGTAACAATTTGTCCTGGACGCAATTCGTTAGAATCACCAGCTTCAACAACAACCTTTTTGTCGTATAATGAATCGTTCTCCTCCATGAAGTCCCATTTATTTACAGCTTCTTTCTCTAAGAAACGTGTATCTCCTGGATCTTCAATATTTACTTTCTGCATCATCTGGTGTACAATCGTCTCGAAATGCTTATCGTTGATCTTCACACCTTGTAGACGATAAACCTCTTGGATACCATTTACGATATACTCTTGTACAGCTGCAGGTCCTTTGATTGACAAAATATCACCTGGAGAAATCTGTCCATCAGATAATGGCATACCTGCTTTGATAAAGTCATTATCCTGAACTAAGATATGTTTTGAAAGAGGTACTAAGTACTTCTTAACCTGACCATCACGGGATTCAATAGATACCTCACGATTACCACGTTTTACACCTCCTAATGATACAACACCATCGATTTCTGTAACAACAGCTGGATTCGAAGGGTTACGAGCTTCAAACAACTCTGTAACACGAGGTAAACCTCCCGTAATATCTCGAGTTTTACCTGTCGAACGAGGGATTTTAACTAAAACAGCACCTTCTTTCAATTTTTGACCATCAGAAACAGAAACGTGTGCTCCTACTGGAATATTGTATGAACGGATCACCTCACCTTTATTATCAAGAACCTTGATTGTCGGGTTTTTAGTTTTATCACGTGTTTCAATAATCACTTTCTCTTTGTGACCAGTTTGCTCATCTGACTCTTCGCGGAAAGTAACACCTTCGATGATAGCATCGAATTCAACTTTACCGGCAAACTCAGAGATAATCACAGCATTATATGGATCCCAATCAACAAGCTTAGCACCTTTTTCTACTTTATCACCTTCTTTAACATAAAGATTAGATCCGTAAGGGATAATTTGTTGATAAAGCACCTTACGGTCAGCATTTACAACCTTAATCTCCCCAGAACGACCTAAGACAACATTATACGGTCCTTCTTCACCTTCTTTTTCTACCGTACGAACGTTCTCAAACTCGATAGTACCTTCATATTTCGCGATGATAGTAGACTCATTGGCAATATTCGATGCCGTACCACCCACGTGGAATGTACGAAGCGTCAACTGTGTACCTGGCTCACCAATAGACTGAGCAGCGATTACACCGACTGCCTCACCCATTTGAACACGCTTACCTGATGCTAAGTTACGTCCGTAACAACAAGCACAAACTCCACGCTTAGCCTCACAAGTCAATACCGAACGAATTTCTAAGCCTTCGATACCAGCTTCGTCAATTGCAGCAGCAACTTCTTCTGTGATATCATCATTTGCAGCTACGATAAGCTCATCGGTTTCAGGATGATAAACATCATGAAGCGGTGTACGTCCCAAAATACGGTCATACAATGGTTCGATAATATCATCATTATCTTTCAATGCTGTCGTATAAAGACCACGTAATCCACCACAATCGAAATCAACAACAATCATATCCTGTGCAACGTCATGTAGACGACGAGTCAAGTAACCCGCATCGGCTGTTTTAAGGGCCGTATCCGCAAGACCTTTACGCGCACCGTGAGTAGAAATAAAGTACTCCAATACCGACAAACCTTCTTTAAAATTTGACAAAATCGGGTTCTCGATAATCTCACCTCCAGAAGCTCCAGATTTTTGAGGTTTAGCCATCAAACCACGCATACCACATAGCTGACGAATCTGCTCTTTCGAACCACGGGCTCCAGAATCCAACATCATATATACAGAGTTGAAACCTTGGTTGTCATTAGACAAGATATCCATTACGTGCGCAGTCAACCTGTTGTTGATACGCGTCCAAATATCGATAATCTGGTTGTAACGTTCGTTGTTAGTAATGAAACCCATGTTATAGTTGTTCATCACCTCGTCTACTTCATTTGTAGCTTGCGAAATCAATTCTGCTTTTGCAGCAGGAATATTTAAATCTTGCAAGTTGAAGGATAAACCACCCTTGAATGCTGTTTGGAAACCAAGTTCCTTCATATCATCCAAGAATTTTGCTGCACGTGCCATACCTGTAGATTTTACAATCTCACCAATGACATTACGCAACGATTTCTTAGTCAAGATCTCATTGATATAACCTACCTCTTCTGGAACAATCTGGTTGAAGATTACTCTTCCCACAGTTGTCTCGATGATTTGCGGTTCAATCTGTCCAGCCTTCGTAAGGACTTCAGTTCTCACTTTAATCCATGCGTGAAGATCAATGCGATTCTCATTCAAAGCGATGATTACTTCTTCTGGAGAATAGAAAGTACTTCCTTCACCTCTCATCTTGCGAGAATCATCTGTCCTACGGCCTTTAGTAATATAGTAAAGACCCAATACCATATCTTGAGATGGTACAGTAACAGGAGAACCATTCGCAGGGTTCAAGATGTTATGAGCAGCCAACATTAGGATTTGGGCTTCCAAAATTGCAGCATTACCTAGCGGTAAGTGAACTGCCATCTGGTCACCGTCAAAATCCGCGTTAAACGCTGTACACACTAATGGGTGTAATTGGATAGCTTTACCCTCTACCAAAGTAGGTTGGAAAGCCTGAATACCCAAACGGTGAAGCGTAGGAGCACGGTTTAATAATACAGGGTGTCCTTTCAATACATTTTCAAGAATATCCCATACTACCGGATCTTTGCGATCTACAATTTTCTTAGCTGATTTTACCGTCTTTACAATACCTCTTTCGATCATCTTACGAATGATGAATGGTTTGTAAAGCTCAGCAGCCATATCTTTAGGAATACCACATTCGTGTAATTTCAAATGAGGTCCTACAACAATTACCGAACGAGCAGAATAATCGACACGCTTACCTAATAAGTTTTGACGGAAACGACCTTGCTTACCTTTCAGAATATCAGATAATGATTTCAACGCACGGTTACCTTCAGTTTTCACTGCGTTTACCTTACGAGAGTTGTCAAACAATGAGTCGACTGCCTCTTGAAGCATACGTTTTTCGTTACGTAAGATTACTTCAGGAGCTTTAATTTCGATCAAGCGTTTAAGACGGTTGTTACGGATAATAACACGACGGTATAAGTCGTTTAGATCCGAAGTCGCAAAACGACCACCATCTAAAGGCACCAATGGACGTAACTCAGGTGGGATAATAGGAACGATCTTAACGATCATCCACTCTGGTCTATTTTCTATACGTGTATTAGCACCACGGAAAGCTTCTACAACGTGAAGACGCTTTAAAGCCTCATTTTTACGTTGTTGCGAAGTCTCGTTTGCTGCTTGGTGACGTAAATCATAAGACAACTGATCTAAGTCAAGACGCTTTAACAATTCTTCTAAAGCATCTGCACCCATCTTAGCGATGAATTTCTGAGGATCATTGTCATCCAAATATTGGTTTTCTTTTGGAAGGGTATCCAAAATATCCAAATATTCTTCTTCTGTTAGGAAATCCATGTACGAAATACCATCATCCTCCTTGATACCAGGTTGGATAACTGCATAACGCTCATAATAAATAATCATATCCAACTTCTTCGTTGGAAGACCTAACAAATAACCAATTTTATTAGGAAGTGAACGGAAGTACCAAATGTGCGCTACAGGAACTACCAAGTTGATATGTCCCATACGCTCACGACGTACTTTCTTTTCTGTAACCTCTACACCACAACGGTCACACACAATACCCTTATAACGAATACGTTTGTATTTACCACAGTGACATTCATAATCCTTCACAGGACCAAAGATACGCTCACAGAATAAACCATCACGCTCCGGTTTGTAGGTACGGTAGTTGATTGTTTCTGGTTTAGTAACTTCTCCACTTGAACGCTCCAAGATAGTTTCTGGCGAAGCCAAACTAATGGTAATGGAAGTGAAGTTACTTTTAATTTTATTATCTTTTTTGTAAGACATACGTTGTATAACTTAAAGATGTATGTAAAAGCTTAAGAGGACAGGCCTCTTAAGCTCATTTCTTTACTTGATTAATCTAATGTGATGTTCAGACCTAAACCTCTTAGTTCATGTACTAATACATTGAACGACTCAGGAACAGAAGGAGTAGGTAAATTATTACCCTTAACAATTGCTTCGTATGTCTTAGCACGTCCTACGACGTCATCCGATTTCACAGTCAAGATCTCTTGTAAGATGTTAGATGCACCGAATGCTTCTAAGGCCCAAACCTCCATCTCACCAAAACGCTGACCACCGAATTGCGCCTTACCACCTAATGGCTGTTGCGTAATCAATGAGTAAGGTCCGATAGAACGAGCGTGCATCTTGTCGTCGACCATGTGTCCTAATTTCAACATATAGATAACCCCAACAGTAGTCGGTTGATCAAAACGATCTCCTGTAAGACCATTGTACAAATACGTACGTCCTGATCTAGGTAATCCAGCTTTGTCTACCCACTCTTCCACTTGATCCATTTCAGCACCGTCGAAGATTGGCGTCGCGAATTTCATACCTAACTTTTGACCTGCCCAACCTAATACAGTTTCATAGATCTGACCTAAGTTCATCCGTGAAGGTACACCCAGTGGGTTCAATACGATATCTACTGGTGTTCCATCTTCTAAGAAAGGCATATCCTCGTCACGTACAATACGTGCTACGATACCTTTGTTACCGTGACGACCAGCCATCTTATCACCAACTTTCAACTTACGTTTCTTAGCGACATAAACCTTAGCCATCTGTACGATACCAGAAGGAAGCTCATCCCCCACAGAAACAGCAAACTTATCGCGTTTGAAAGCACCTAGCTCCTCGTTCAATTTGATGTTATAGTTGTGAAGCGACATTTTCACCATATCGTTTTTCTCGTCATCTGTAGTCCAGCCAAATGGGTTAACATTTGCGTAATCTAGATCCATCAGAATTTTCTGAGTAAACTTGGCACCTTTTGCTAATAAAAGCTCCTTATAAACATTATAGATACCTTGGCTAGTTTTGCCATTTACAATTGTAAATAACTTATCAACCAAACGGTCTTTCAATATTCTTAGATTCTTCTCATGTGTAATCTCTAATTTCTCTAAGGCTTTTTTCTCAACCTCTTTAGACATTTTCTTAGCACGAGAGAACAACTTGGTATCGATGACCACACCTTTGATAGAAGGAGGAGTTTTCAATGAAGCGTCTTTTACATCACCAGCTTTGTCACCAAAGATCGCACGTAATAACTTCTCTTCTGGTGAAGGGTCAGACTCACCTTTAGGCGTAATCTTACCAATCAAGATATCACCTTCACCGACCTCAGCTCCAACACGGATAATACCGTTTTCGTCCAAGTCTTTAGTAGCCTCTTCAGAAACGTTAGGGATATCTGCAGTCAACTCTTCTTCACCACGTTTAGTATCACGTACCTCCAACTCGAACTCTTCAATATGAAGAGAAGTGAAGATATCTTGAGACACTACACGCTCAGAAATAACGATCGCATCCTCAAAGTTGTAACCTTGCCAAGGCATGAATGCCACTTTCAAGTTACGACCTAATGCTAGCTCGCCATCTTCAGTTGCATATCCTTCACACAATACCTGTCCTTTAACAACTTTTTGTCCTCTCTTAACGATTGGCTTCAAGTTGATACAAGTATTCTGGTTTGTTTTCTTAAATTTAATTAAACGATATGTTTTAACATCGTCGTCAAATGATACTAGACGATCATCATCCGTACGGTCGTAACGGATTTTGATTTCCTCAGCATCAACATACTCGACTACACCAGAACCTTCAGCATTAATCAACGTACGAGAATCGGATGCTACACGTCCTTCTAGACCTGTACCAACGATTGGCGCTTGTGGACGTAACAACGGAACAGCTTGACGCTGCATGTTGGATCCCATCAACGCACGGTTGGCATCATCATGCTCCAAGAAAGGAATTAACGAAGCTGCAATAGAAGTAATCTGATTCGGAGCAACATCCATCAAATCCAATTTCTCTGGCTCGATAACCGGGAAGTCACCCTCATATCTTGCTTTTACTTTTGGATCCTCAAAATTACCCTTATCATCATATATTGCATTCGCTTGCGCAATTGTTTTCTCATCTTCGTCTTCAGCAGACAGGTAAACAACAGGTTCCTCTACCACTACACGACCATCTTTTACTTTACGGTATGGAGTCTCGATAAAACCAAGGTTATTAATCTTTGCGTGAACAGCCAATGATGAAATCAAACCAATGTTTGGTCCCTCTGGAGTTTCAATCGTACAAAGACGACCATAGTGTGTATAGTGAACGTCACGAACCTCAAATCCGGCGCGCTCACGAGAAAGACCACCAGGACCTAATGCTGATAAACGACGCTTGTGCGTAATCTCAGCCAATGGATTCGTTTGATCCATAAACTGAGAAAGCTGATTCGTACCGAAAAACGAATTAATCACCGACGATAATGTACGCGCATTGATCAAATCTGTAGGCGTAAACACCTCGTTGTCGCGAATGTTCATACGCTCACGAATAGTACGAGCCATACGAGCTAGACCAACACCAAATTGAGCATATAACTGCTCACCTACAGTACGTACACGACGATTAGACAAGTGATCGATATCATCCACTTCTGCTTTAGAATTGATCAAGTTGATCAAATACTTAACGATAGCGATAATATCTTCACGCGTCAATACTTTTGTATCTGCGTCTTTACCTAATTGTAACTTACGATTGATACGGTAACGACCTACATCACCTAAATCATAACGTTTGTCAGAGAAGAATAAACGATCGATGATACCACGAGCAGTTTCCTCATCAGGTGGTTCAGCGTTACGTAATTGACGATAGATATGTTCTACCGCTTCCTTCTCGGAGTTAGACGTATCTTTCTGTAAGGTATTATATATAATAGAATAGTCCGCATTGTTTGATTCATCTTCTTTGGCAAGTATAATAGATTTTACACCTGCATCGATGATCAAGTCAATGTGATCCTCTTCCAAAACAGTTTCACGTTCAAAAATAATTTCGTTACGATCGATTGATACAACTTCTCCTGTATCCTCATCCACGAAATCTTCAGTCCACTTGTTCAATACCCTTGCCGCCAAACGACGACCAACGTATTTCTTCAATCCCGATTTACTAACTTTTACTTCATCAGCTAGGTCGAATAATTCTAAGATATCCTTATCTGAATCATAACCGATAGCACGTAACAAGGTCGTAACTGGGAACTTTTTCTTACGATCGATATAAGCGTACATGACATTATTAACGTCTGTCGCAAATTCAATCCAAGATCCTTTAAAAGGAATTACCCTTGCAGAATAAAGTTTAGTACCATTTGTGTGTCTACTCTGACCAAAGAATACACCAGGAGAACGGTGTAACTGAGATACGATAACGCGCTCTGCACCATTGATAACGAAAGTACCTTTTGGTGTCATGTACGGTATTGTACCTAAGTATACGTCTTGTACGATGGTTTCGAAATCTTCGTGCTCTTCGTCATTACAAGATAACTTTAACTTTGCTTTTAAGGGCACGCTATAAGTTAGGCCACGCTCGATACATTCTTGAATATCGTAACGAGGGGGATCGATAAAATAATCCAAAAACTCTAGCACGAAAATGTTTCTTGAATCAGAAATAGGGAAGTTTTCCGCGAAAACCTTGTACAACCCTTCCTGATGGCGATTATCAGAAGTAGTTTCCAATTGAAAAAACTCCCTGAAAGACTCCAATTGCACGTCCAAGAAATCCGGATAATCAATTACCTTCTTACTTGTAGCAAAGTTGACTCTTTCCTTTTGAATATTATTGTTTGCCAAGGGAATAAGATTTTAGTTTAAAAAAACTGAGCTTAATTGTACTGTAAATTGTCACTCTAAAAATCATGCGCCAGTACACGTATGATCCTCTTCAATACATTAAAACAGGAATAGACTCTGATAGAAACTATCAGAGTCTAATCTCTTTTGGGCTCTATGCGAAATTATTTAATTTCAACAACAGCACCAGCTTCTTCTAATTGTTTTTTCAAAGCTTCTGCTTCGTCTTTAGAAACACCAGCTTTCAATTCTTTAGGAGCACCGTCAACTAAATCTTTAGCTTCTTTTAAGCCTAAGCCAGCTAAATCTTTAACTAATTTCACTACCGCTAATTTTTGACCACCAGCTTCTTTCAAGATAACGTCGAATGAAGTTTTCTCTTCAGCAGCAGCGCCAGCTTCAGCAGGAGCAGCAGCAACTGCAACAGCAGCAGCAGCAGGCTCGATACCGTACTCGTCTTTTAAGATATCAGCTAATTCTTTAACTTCTTTTACTGTTAAATTTACTAACTGCTCAGCAAGTTGTTTTAAATCTGCCATTTTATTTTGATTTTTAAAATTTTCTTAAATAATTGTTTTTTTTAGTCTACGAACTTTTATTTGAGAGACGTTCGTTAGCCTCTATCTTCTAAAGCTTTCAACAAACCTGAAACTGTATTTCCTCCCGATTGAAGAGCAGAAATAACATTCTTCGCAGGTGATTGTAATGCTGCAATGATGTCTGCAACCAATTCATCCTTAGATTTAAGGTTAACTAGTGCATCTAATTGATTGTCGCCTACGAAAGCTGTTTCTTGGATATAAGCAGCTTTTAATACTGGCTTATCTCCCTCTTTGCGTAATTGCTTTATCAATTTTGCTGGCGCATTACCACTCTCAGAGAACAATAAAGTAGACGCACCTTTCAATACGCTTTTCAATTCTTCTGAGTCGATTCCTGCTTCGATCAAGGCTTTCTCGATCAAGCTGTTCTTAGCAACTTGAATGACAATATCTTGCTCAAAACATCTGCGACGAATTCCATTGATTTTCTCAACAGATAAATCAGCAGTGTCAGTAATATAGAAATTACCGTAGGATTTAATCTGTTCGGCTAAAGCTTGAACAATTTCTTGTTTTTCTTCTTTTCTCATGATTAAATTCCCGCTACTGATTTAGTTTCTACATGAATACCAGGGCTCATCGTAGATGAGATGTGGATACTCTTGAAGTATGTTCCCTTAGCTGCAGAAGGTTTCAATTTAGAGATAACTTGCAATACTTCTAATGCATTCTCATAAATTTTCTCTGCAGGGAAAGACACTTTTCCAACTGAAGTGTGAATAATTCCTGTCTTGTCAACCTTGAAATCAATCTTACCACCTTTTACGTCTGTTACAGCTTTACCTACTTCTGTAGTTACTGTACCAGTCTTTGGATTTGGCATTAAGTTTCTCGGGCCTAAAATACGTCCCAATTTACCTACTTTTGCCATTACCGAAGGCATAGTAATAATGATGTCAACGTCAGTCCAACCACCTTCAATTTTACTGATATAGTCATCAAGGCCTACGTAATCTGCACCGGCAGCTTTAGCTTCTTCTTCCTTGTCAGGAGTACACAATACTAAAACACGCACAGTTTTTCCAGTTCCGTGAGGCAATGTTGCAATACCACGAACCATTTGATTCGCTTTACGTGGATCTACGCCCAAACGCACGTCGATATCCACAGAAGCATCAAATTTAGTCATAGTAATCTCTTTAACTAATGCCGTAGCATCAGCTAAAGTGTACGCTTTACCAGCTTCAATTTTGGATAGTGCCGCTTTTTGATTCTTTGTTAATCTAGCCACTTTCTTAAACTGATTTCGTTAATTAATTTTTCCAAGGAGCGTCACCTGAAACAGTGATACCCATACTACGTGCCGTACCAGCGACCATTTTCATTGCCGCGTCTACAGTAAATGCGTTTAAATCTGGCATTTTATCTTTAGCGATCGTTTCCACTTGCTCCCAAGTAATAGAAGCAACTTTCTTACGGTTAGGTTCGCCAGATCCACTTTTCAATTTAGCAGCGTCTTTCAACTGAACTGCAACTGGTGGAGTCTTAATGATAAAATCAAATGATTTATCAGCATAAACAGTAATTACAACGGGCAATACTTGTCCTGGTTTGTCTTGCGTACGAGCATTGAACTGCTTACAGAAATCCATAATATTCACACCCTTAGCACCTAAAGCAGGTCCTACTGGAGGTGATGGATTAGCTGCACCGCCCTTTACTTGTAATTTTACTAACGCACTGACTTCTTTTGCCATTTTGTTTGTTATTTAATTTGTTAAATGTTTGTTAGTAAGTTGGAAGCAAACTGTAACATTTATTCCGAGAAGCTGCAAAACCGTAGTTTACACAACCAAACGAGGTGCAAAGATAATAATTAGTTTTTAAATACAAAAACTAATTATCAAAAATTGCTACAAATAAAAACCCTGACCAAAATGAGCAGGGTTTTTAATATCTTAATGCTTTACAGCTATTATTCTTTTTCAACTTGCATATAGTTAAGTTCTAATGGAGTCTTACGTCCGAAAACTTTAACCATAACTGTTAGCTTCTTTTTATCCTCATGCACTTCTTCAACCTCTCCTGTAAAACCATTGAACGGTCCATCGACAACCTTTACTGACTCGCCAACGAAATAAGCCATATTAATAGACTCTCCTTGTTCTGCCATCTCATCAACCTTACCTAAAATACGGTTGATTTCAGTCTGACGTAAAGGAATAGCAACACCTGCCTTATCTCCCAAGAAACCGATAACACTATTCAAGTTCTTGATCACGTGTTCAATCTCACCATCCAAAGCAGCCTCTATCAATACGTAACCTGGATAATAGTTACGTTCTTTAGCAACTTTCTTTCCATCACGCATTTGGTAGTATTTCTCCATCGGAATCAACACCTGAGGAATCAAATGTTGTATACCCAAACGATTCACTTCAGCCTCTATATACTGTTTTACCTTCTTCTCTTTTCCACTCACAGCACGCACTACGTACCATTTCAACGTTTGATCTGCCATAACAAATAGATGATTACTTAGTACCGTACAATAACTCCAAAATATTGCTTGAAGCCTTATCCATTGCCAACACCACTAAAGCGATTATTAAGGAAGCTATAAGTACAACCACAGCATGGTTTTGCAACTGCCCCCAAGTGGGCCAAGTTACCTTTTGTGTGATCTCTTCGTATGACTCTTTAAAAAAACCAAGTACGTTAGCCATTGTTTTGATTATTTAAGTTATTATGCACGGGCACCAGGACTCGAACCCAGACCAAAGGTTTTGGAGACCTTCGTTCTACCTTTAAACTATGCCCGTGTATTTCTTATTTTGTGTTGCAAATATAGTGTTTTAAACCGTTTGCAGCAAATCTTTTTTATCTTTTATTTCAAAAAATGAACATTGTAATAAAAGAAAAAAATAAGCTAATCAGAATGAACCGATTAGCTTATTTCTATTTTTATAATCTATAAAGATTAAATGATTTCAGTTACCTGACCAGCACCTACTGTACGACCACCCTCACGGATAGCGAAACGTAGACCTTTTTCCATAGCGATAGGACTAATCAACTTAACAGAGATAGTAACGTTATCACCTGGCATAACCATTTCAGTACCTTCTGGCAACATGATTTCTCCTGTTACGTCTGTTGTACGGAAATAGAATTGAGGACGGTATTTGTTAAAGAATGGAGTGTGACGTCCACCTTCTGCTTTTGATAATACGTAAACCTCAGCTTTGAAGTTATCGTGAGGAGTTACTGAACCTGGTTTACAGATAACCATACCACGTTTGATATCAGTTTTCTCGATACCACGTAACAATAGACCTACGTTATCACCAGCCTCACCGTAATCTAAGATTTTACGGAACATCTCAACACCAGTTACTGTAGATTTTAAGTTCTCAGCACCCATACCTAAGATTTCAACTGGATCACCAGAGTTGATTACACCTCTTTCGATACGTCCTGTAGCAACAGTACCACGACCAGTGATCGAGAATACGTCTTCTACTGGCATCAAGAAAGGAAGGTCAGTCAAACGTGGAGGAATTGGAATGTAGTTATCTACAGCATCCATTAATTCCATGATTTTATCAACCCACTCAGGCTCACCGTTCAATGCACCTAGAGCAGAACCTTTTACTACTGGAATATCATCACCTGGGAATTCGTAGAAAGATAATAATTCACGAACTTCCATTTCAACTAAGTCTAACAACTCAGGGTCATCAACTAAGTCAGTTTTGTTCATGAAAACTACTAACGCAGGAACACCAACCTGACGAGCCAATAGGATGTGCTCACGAGTTTGAGGCATAGGACCATCTGTAGCAGCAACTACGATGATAGCACCGTCCATCTGAGCAGCACCAGTTACCATGTTCTTAACGTAATCGGCGTGACCTGGACAGTCAACGTGTGCATAGTGACGGTTAGCTGTTTGGTATTCTACGTGAGACGTGTTGATTGTGATACCACGCTCTTTTTCTTCAGGTGCAGAGTCAATTGAATCAAATGAACGAGCTTCTGAAAAACCTTTATCAGCCAATACTTTTGAAATAGCAGCTGTAGTGGTTGTTTTACCGTGGTCAACGTGACCGATTGTACCAATGTTTAAGTGTGGTTTACTACGGTCAAATTTCTCTTTTGCCATGTTTATGCGAATTAGTAATTATTAAATATTCTTTTATTAAATTTTATACAAAAATATAATAAACTTTAAGTTATCGAGCCAAAGATGGGATTTGAACCCACGACCTCTTCCTTACCAAGGAAGTGCTCTACCCCTGAGCTACTTCGGCTTTATAAAAGCTTATTTACAGATTTATGCCTCCACCTAACATCATAAATTTACGAAAAGATAGAGACTGAAAATCTTGAAATTAAAGAGCGGAAGACGAGGTTCGAACTCGCGACCTATAGCTTGGAAGGCTATCGCTCTACCAACTGAGCTACTTCCGCTTTTGACCTTTTCAAAGGTCAGAAAAAAAGTGTGGGGGGAGAAGGATTCGAACCTTCGAAGCCGAAGCAACGGATTTACAGTCCGTCCCATTTGACCGCTCTGGAACCCCCCCAGACCTGCAATTTACATTGCATTTTTTTGAGCCTCCTATCGGAATCGAACCAATGACCTACTGATTACAAGTCAGTTGCTCTACCAGCTGAGCTAAGGAGGCTTTTATATATTTTTCTTTAAAATCTCTAAGAACATCTGTTACTTTGGAACAGCGAGTGCAAAAATCAAAATTTTATTTCAAACTTGCAAGAGATTTTTTAAAAAACTTTTTTCTTTTTTTCTTACTTAAAGAACGTCTTCAAAAGCGAAACAAACAACAGATGTTTCCGTTTTTGATGATGCAAAGATAGACACAGAAATGACTTATCAAAAACATTTCGACAAAAAAAATGCGCCTAACCACTCATCACACTGATATGCAAGCAAATAATTTTCATTAAAAAAACACCATATTTCACGAACACCTCCACACTCCCCTTCCTTCAACAGAAAAACAATCGCTTTATACGAATTTATACACCCCATTTTTTTACATCGATCCGTCTACCCTGCCAGGAAAGAACCTTCCCGCCACGAGTTTTTCGGTAAGAGTTTCGTGAATTCAATCCATTTTTTCTAAGTTTGAGACTTTGAATTTTCACTGTTACATGAATCGATATAAATTAATACTTAGCCTCGTCTTACTAGGAACTACACTTTCAGCAACTGCTCAAAAAGAAAACAACTTTGTCAAAAGAGTAATTAAAAAAGTATTCTCCTCAACAAGTGACAGTACCCGTGGCCCAAGTTTTATGTTATTGCCAGCATTTGCATATGCACAGGAAACAGGTTTGGAAATAGGAGTTGCAAGTGCATACAACTTCTATATGGACCGGACAGACTTGCAAAGTAAAACATCAAATGTCATGCTTATCGCAACCGTAACTACAGAAAAACAAAAAAAAATAAATATCACTTCCGATTTATGGACCAAAGGAAATGAGTACCATATCTTAACTGACATACGCCTACGTGACTGGCCATTCAACTTTTATGGTATTGGTAACGATACTTGGAAAGCGGATGAGGATTATATAGAACAAACACTATACCGTGTAAAACTAGATGTAGAAAAACGCGTTGCACCAAAATTATATGTTGGGGCCAATGCAAACTATGACAAATTTAAATTCCAAGATGCAGAAACCGGAGGCATCTTCGACTCGCAAAATATCTATGGAAAAGATGGCGGACAATTTCTAGCTTTAGGAGTTTCAGCTCTATACGACACCCGCGATGTTACTACATTCACCACTAAAGGATTCTACGGAAGAGCAAAATATGCTTACGCACCAAACTTTTTTGGAAAGGACAATTACAAAGGAAGTCAGGTAGAAATCGATTTGCGTGGCTATTACCCCTTTTCTCCCAAAGTAAGCTTAGCGACCCAAGGACTTTACAGAGGAACATATGGGAAAAACATCCCATTTTATGCTATGAGAGACCTCGGTGGAGATATGAGCATGCGGGGGTACTATCTTGGACGTTACAAAGACAACAATTATATCACTGCACAAACCGAACTGCGTTACCGTTTTCTACCTCGTTTTGGAGTCGCTGGTCTACTTGGAACGGGAAGTACGTTTTCAGAAGAACATAAACTTCGTCTTTTACCAAGCTATGGGGCAGGTATCCGCTATTTCTTTAGTATAGAGCACAGTAGTAGTATTCGACTAGATTACGCCTTTGGAGAAAAAAGGGCTGGAGAAAAGAGACAGTCCGGTTTCTACCTGAGTGTCAGCGAGGCATTTTAATACCGACAAGATTATCTCCAATACGGAAAACGCAATTTAAAAAGTTCTTTGGGCTGCTCTTTTCGATAGAACACTAAACCATAGTAAAACAAATCTATACAAACGATAAAACGGGAGTCTCGACAAATCGACTCCCACAAGAGTTTTCTACGGTTATCCCTATAAATATCTGGAATCACTAAATATCGGAACTGCTGTTGGAGAGTCACAAGTTGCTCCACATCCTCCATTCCATTTTCTATAATCAAAGCCTTATCATTGCCTATCTCCAAAGGAGAGGAAACATAGTCTACCTCAAAGTAGGCGGCGATATCGAACAATAACAGCTGTTGCTTATTAGATACATGAGTACGCTTGGATTTTGCGTAAATCACTTCATCGGCCATGCTGTACACGAAAGGAGAATGAGTACCATGTCGGCTATTGGAAGAAAAAAAATGAAAAAACAGACGCCACAAATATTGCATCCCGCAAAATTAACACTTTCGGGCAAAAGAATAACGAAAACCAGAGCTGGTTTATGTCTTTTGCCTCCGCTCTACTGACAAACTGTTGTCAAAACTCGACTTAACTTTGCTTACATACATTTTAAACACATCATATTATGGAATTTTTACAAGTAGACTCGTTTGAACTTATAGGCATTTCGGTTTTAACCAGTAATGATCCAGGCAAAGCTGAGGTAGACATCCCTGCCCTATGGGAACGCTTTTTTGCGGAGGACATTATAAACAAGATCCCAAACAGAACGGACAGCTCAATCTATTGTGTCTATACAGATTATGAAAGCGACCATACCCAGCCCTACCGTGTCTTATTAGCTTGTGCGGTATCCACAATCGACGAAATACCAGACGGTATGCTTGCCCACAGGATAAATAAGGGTAGATTTCATAAATTCACAGCTAAGGGTGACATGAAGGATAATATCATCTACAACAAATGGTTGAATATCTGGGAATCAGGCCTGGACAGAACGTTCCAGTCGGACTATGAATTATACAATGAGCGCAGTCAGGACCGCAGCAACGCTGAGGTTGACATTTTTATTGGCATAAAATAGTACAACACAAAAAACAAAATTTGGCCGGCACTCCCCAAAAGGTGTCGGCCACATAAGAACACGAGCAGACCTATCAGAAATTTAATGTAAATACACTTCCCTTTTCCTCCTCACTGTCCACCATGATGTTTCCGTTATGGACCAACATAATTTGCTTGCTTAAAGTGAGTCCTACTCCAGTACCTGTTTTCCGAGTGGTAAAGAATGGTGTAAAAATCTGTTCCTGTATATCAGCATTCATTCCTTTGCCATTGTCTGCAATCTGAATCTGTACCCGACCGTCCTGCATCCTTCCAGATATACTAATATAAGGCTTCTCACAGTCTGAAACTGCCTCCATCGCATTCAGTAAGAGATTGATAACAACCTGCTCTATAAGGTTTCTATCGGCCCTCACCAGTAAACGTCGATCTTTAATAATAATATCTACATCAATCCCTTTCTGTAGCATGGTTGGCTCCAGTAACTGATAGATATCTTCAAAAAGATCAATCAATAATACGTCGTTAAAGTCGGGCTGGTCCACTCTGTTGATCAATCTATAGCTCTTGGCAAACTGTAGCAAGCCTTCACTCCTCCTCTTTATGGTATAAATACCCACCCTTAAATCCTCAATATCATCATCATTATAACCACTTTCCAGACGTCCATGGAGTGTTTCCGCTAAAGAACTAATCGGTGCTATCGAATTCATGATCTCATGCGTCAATACCCGGAGAAGCTTTTGCCAGGCATTTGTTTCGGCTTCATCAATAGCTTCATTAATATTTTGGCATACCACGATTCGAAATACCCCTTCTTGTGTCTCGAACTCAGAACTATTCATTAGTAATTTAATCTTCCCTTGAACTGAATTTACGGTCTCCGTCTGTGGTTTCCCCATTTTCAACCCCAAGGTTTTGTCATATAAATCCTGATTTCTTTTGGTCAGCCCTTTGATATTCCCTAAATGAGGCGTATTGAATAGTTGTTTAAAAGCATCGTTGATCCAAATAACCTTTCCAGATTCAGCTTCATAGAAGATAATAGCTGAATCCAGCATATTAATAACCTTATTCAAGTATTGATGCTGCAACTCTTTATCTATACTGATCTGCTTGTAGACCTGATTGATCATATTAAAGGCGGAAAACAATTTACTCTCCGGGCTTTTCTTATTCCTGACAGCAAATCTCCTCGTAAAATCATTGTATCGAACAGCTTCTGCAAAATCCAGCACATGATTCAATAATCTTCGCTCAAGACTAAAACATTGATAGGCTAATATAACTATAATCAAAAACGCTATTATAGTGTACCACCAATATCCCACTAGAGCAAGATAAGCCACACCTGTACCACACAATAGCAACAAGGTGATTTTCAAGAAGAGGGAAAAGCCCAATTTATCCATCTATCAGATATTATATTTCTCCATCCGCCTATATAAAGCAGCACGTGTCAGTCCCAAATCTTTAGCGGCTTTACTAATATTACCGTTATACCGTTCGATAGCTGATTGTATAGCCTTCCGCTCCAGTTCTTCTAAACTCTGATTTCCAAAGCCCTGATGTTCCATAGGGAACTCAACCGCCGAGACTTGTTCGATAGGCGAAAATAGAATATCACGTTCTCCGATACTCAGCCCTTCGCTCATAATAATAGCCCTTTCAATACTATACTGTAATTCTCTGACATTTCCTGGGAAGTGGTAAGATTTCAACTTGGCTACCGCATCCCGTTCAAAACCTTCAATATTCTTATGGTATTTTGCATTGTAAAAACCTAGGAAGTGATTCGCCAAAAGAACGACATCCTCTCCACGCTCTCGTAATGGTGGAACTTGGATCTCTACTGTATTGATCCTATAGATAAGATCCTTTCGGAACCGACTTTCATCTGCCAGTGCTCGTAGAGAAACATTTGTCGCACTCAGCAAACGAATATCGACATCTATACCGATATGCGAACCTAGAGGAGTAACCTGACGATTCTGTAAGACACTAAGCAATTTGGCCTGTTGATGTAGCCCAATATTTCCGATCTCGTCAAGGAATAGTGTCCCTTTGTCAGCCGCCTCAAAACGGCCTGCCCGATCCTCACGTGCATCTGTAAATGCGCCTTTTTTATACCCAAAGAGTTCACTTTCGAAAAGCGTCTCCGTGAGTGCGCCGACATCAACCTTAATATAGGAAGCTTTACTCCGCAACGAACGTCTATGTAGAGCCTTAGCAATCAAGTCCTTTCCTGTACCATTCTCTCCAAGAATAAGGATGTTAGCTTCCGTAGGTGCAACTTTATCTATTTTGTACTGCAAATCTTCCATCACTGCAGACTTCCCTACCAATTCATCTTCTTCGCGCATTGCTTGCACGCTTTTTTTCTTCCCCTTCTCTTTCGTCTCGTTGTAGGTCGACTCGAGCGTATTCAACAAATGTTCGTTTACCCAGGGCTTGACAATGAAATCCGAAGCACCCAATTTTAGCGAACGAACCGCTAGATCGACCGCACCATAAGCAGTGATCATAATGACCCGAATATGTGGATAAGCCTCCTTTATCTTCCCCAACCAAAACAGCCCTTCATTTCCTGTATTGATTGCACTTTTAAAATTCATATCCAACAACACCAAATCTATCGGGTTTTTCGAGAGGATACTCAACAAATTTTCTGGATTACGCTCAATAATCACCTCATTGACTAGCGGACGCAAGAGTATCCTTACCGCAGTCAACAAATCTTGATCATCATCTACAACTAGTACACGTGCTTTTTTCATCAAGACTAAATTAGTTATAAATTTATTGTTCCTGTATAATAGTCATTGATATATTTCTGCAACATAAGTTCGTACCTTTTGATCAATAGCTGAGCTTGGGCATTATCTAACTTTGTTTTTGCTGTAAGGAAGACCACAGAATTACTATTTCCTGCATCAAAATGAACCTGCGCTATTCGAAACGATTCTTTATAACTTTTCTCTTGTTCTCGAAGGTTAGCAACATTTACCTGCAACGCTTCTAAATCAAAAATCGTCTTAGCAGTCTCCTCCCGCAATTTATTTTTTGCTATCTCCCTATCCCAAATCACTTCCTGAAGATTCAGCTTTGCCAATTTAACCTGATTCCTTGTCCGGAACTGATTAAAAACCGGGATACTAAGACCTAATGAAACGCCCTTTGATAGGTAGTTGTTCAGCTGTCTGCCATAGCTGCTCGGGTTGGTACTCGAATACCGTGACCAAAGCCCCGCTCCTAATGATAAGGATGGGAAATAAGCTGCCCGTTCCACCTTCACCCCTTCTTCTGCCTCCTTGATACGCCAATCATAGGCTTTAAACTCCGGCAAAACCTCCAATGCATTTTTAAAAAGCTCCGCTCCCGTTTGTGTTCTTACCTCAAGCGACAAAGCCAAAGGCTCGATATCACCTAAACTATCTATAGATAGATTTAGAAGAGAAGCCAACTGCAATCTATTTTTATTTAATAATTGCGCGCTTGCTTCTAGATTATTCTTATCTACATGTAGCTGCCCCTGCAGATCATAGTAATCTCCTGGACTTACCGCCCCCTCTTTATGCAAAATCGCCGTACGCTGCACATTCTCTTCCGTCACGGCCAATTGTCTTTTGGTCTGTTCCAGCATATCTTTCGCCGTCAAAACTAGGATATAGGCCGTCAGCACATCCAATTTCAGTTCATTCTTTGCATGATCAAATTCAAATAGCCCTGCTTCTTTGGCATTAGCCTGCTTACGAATATGATGTAACGTCTGGAATCCATTAAATATAGGCACGTTCAAATTAAGCGCCTGATTACCCGAAAAATAACTCTCTTCGACAAACTGATTCGTCGTTGGGTTTACACTCCGTCCCTCATTATAAGCATGCCCCCAGTCTGCCTTTAGAGAAGGTAGCCTATTGTTTTTCGCCTGTTTAAGTGCTATATTATTTCTTGCTAGATTCAATTCGGATCGCTGCAATGTAGGATTATTATCCAGAGCCAGTGCAATGCAATCCACAAGGGACAAACGCTTTGTCTGCCCTTGCGCCTGCATCAAACAACTAGTAAATAATAACAAAATAAAAATTCTAAAAATCGTCTTCATTATTAAATGATCAATTATTAGATCGACTTATCCACAGCACGTGCCAAAAACATAAACAACTATAAAACAACACCATACAAAAGAGATAGCATACAGGGTGTCCATTGCTGAACAAACAGTGTCCGAATACGGACACCCTAAAACCGCAAAGAACAATAAACAACTGTAAAACAGCGAATTAAAAAAATGGCACAAGATTGTAGGTGATTCTGAGTGAAAGGCTATTTGCACACCTTTTTTGAATTTCTAATTTTTAGTTTTTGAATGGACAGACCGATACAACAAAAGAAATGGAATACAAAACGTATTCTCACCCTGATAGGAATAATAGCTATTGTCGCATTGATTGGCGGAAGCTATTATTTCAGTAGTGGCAATAGCCGTCTCAATGTCGATACGGACCGCATCAGTATCGTAGAGGTCAAAGAAGGTGTTTTCCAGGAATTCATACCTATCAATGGGACAGTACTCCCTATAAGCAGCATATATCTTGATGCTTCCGTAGGTGGTCGCGTCGAAGAGAAATATGTAGAAGATGGAGCTATCCTTAAAAAAGGTGACCCTATCATGAAACTGTCCAATACTGATCAAGAACTAGGCCTCGTGCAACAGGAGACACAGGTTCTCAACCTCCTTACGCAAGCCCAGATTGCCCGAACCAGTGCCGAACAGGTATCTATCAATAACCGCAATCAAATGGCAGATGTCGAACAGGCATTACGGGAATCGGCACGTGTATTTAATCTCAACAAGAAACTGTTTGCAGAAAAAGCAATTGGATCCCAAGAATTTGAAAAGTCAAAGAATGACTATAATTATCAGAAAGAACGGGTTGTGTTGACCAAGCAGATATTACGTCAGGACTCTATTTCTAGTAGACAAAAGATCAAACAAGACCAAGAAACCTTCCAACGTACACAAAGCGCCTTAGAGCTTATGCGCCGCAAAGTGGGAGATTTGATCCTTAGAGCTCCTGTAGACGGACAGCTCACCTCATTTGATGCAGAGATCGGTCAGAATAAAAACGCGGGCGAACGCCTTGGACAAATCGACGTGCTCACTGGCTTTAAAGTTCGTGCCGAAATCGACGAGCATTACATCAACCGTATTTTTACTGATCAGGTAGGAGAATTCAGCTTGAATGGAAAACCTTATCAATTAAAAATCAAAAAGGTATATACACAAGTCACCAACGGTAGGTTCCAAGTAGACATGGAATTCGTAGGGCAGGCTCCCACAACAGTACGAAGAGGACAGACCTTACAAATACGACTTTCATTAAGCGACGAAACCAAAGCATTATTACTTGCCAAAGGTGGCTTCTATCAACAAACCGGAGGCAACTGGGTTTTCAAATTAGACAAAACAGGGACGACCGCTTATCGTATAGACGTACAATTGGGCAGACAAAACCCCGAGTTTTACGAAGTAATCAGTGGACTGAAGCCTGGTGACAAAGTGATTGTCTCCAGCTATGAGACCTATGATAAGATACAGGAGCTAAATATTAAATAGTATGGAGATGTGAGATATAAGATGTGAGACACATTTACTATAACCTTCATCACAACATAACCTGATAACTAGATAACTAGATAACTTTATAACTTGACAACCATGATCAAGAACTTTATAACATCAGCTTTCAGGAATCTTTGGAAAACCAAGGGATACAGTTTCCTGAATATTTTTGGCCTAGCGCTTGGGATTGCAGTCACCGCCCTGATATTCCTTTGGGTGGAAGATGAGATTTCTTGGAATGATAATTTCAGCAACAAAAAGGATATCTACATCACCAAATCAAAACAGACTTATGATGGTAGCATCAATGTGTTTGAAGCCACCCCAGCTCTCTTTGCAAAGGAATTCCAAAGAGAGTTTCCAGAGGTGCTACATGCTGGAAGGATGAACTTTGGTAACAATGTCTTGTTCAAAGTTGGTGACAACTTGATTTATCAATCAGGTTATTATGCAGATCCTGAAATACTATCTATTTTTGCTCCAGAATTCATTCAAGGCAATCCCCAGTCTGCGTTGAGTGATCCTACCAAAATTGTTTTAAGCGAATCTGCTGCAAAAAAGCTATTCAACACGACCGATGCAGTTGGAAAAACAGTCAAGTTCGACAATAAAGAAGTTTACACCGTATCTGCTGTAACTAAAGATTTTCCTAAAAACTCAAACTTCCGTTATAATTGGTTAATTAATATTGAAAAAATGATTTCATCGAGCTCCAATTTTGGATATGATAATTGGGGGAGTAATAATGTCATAAGCTTGGTTCAATTAAAACCTGATGCGGACATTAGCGCTGTGAATAGCAAGTTGAAACATTATATCGAAGACAAGCTAAATGCGAAGGAGTACTCCTCCGAAAATTTCCTTTATCCAATGGAAAGATGGAGAATGTATAACCAGTTCAAACAAGGGATTGAGCAGGATGGAAAGATCAAGAACATTCGCTTGTTTACCTCCATAGCCTGGTTAGTACTGTTGATTGCCTGTATCAACTTTATGAATCTTTCTACTGCAAGATCCGAGAAAAGAGCCAAAGAAGTGAGCATGCGTAAAATTGTAGGTGCTAAAAAGAAAACATTAATTTATCAGTTCTTAGGTGAGTCTATTGTGTATGCCTTTATTGCGGGTCTGCTAGCTATAGGATTGGTAAAATTGGGATTACCTACTTTTAATACGACTGTGGGCAAAGAACTTTCCATCAATCTCAGCAATTGGCAGCATATAGGCTTTATCTCTATTATTATTTTAGTGGTTGGAATTATTTCCGGAAGTTACCCAGCATTCTTTCTATCTTCATTCGATCCATTAACTGTCCTAAAAGGAGGAAAACGGAAAATCGGCACCAATGGTATTATCCGGAAAGGACTTGTTGTCACTCAATTTACCGCAGCTATTATTCTGATGATTTGTACATCGATTGTCTATCTTCAGATTCAATACGCCAAAGACAGAGACCTGGGCTTTGACAGGAGTCAGGTTATTATGACCGATATTCAAGGTGAAATGTCCAAACATATGGATGTCATCAAACAACAACTTCAGGCTACCGAAAATATAGAGGCAATCGGTTCAAGTCAAAATAACGTATTGAGTGTAGGATCAAATTCTGGAGGCTTTGAATGGGACGGTAAAGATCCTAAATCATCTATTTTGATTGGCTATTCCTTCGTGGATTCGGACTTCATAGATGCAATGAGCATGAAACTTTTGGATGGCAGAAACTTCAGAAAAAGCTTTTTGGGGGATAGTAGCTCAGTATTGATCAATGAAAGCATGGCAAAGTTGATTCAACCTAACGGTTTAGTTGCAGGAAAGTCCATTAAAATGAATGGGGAGCCCTATACTATTGTAGGCGTTATCAAAAACTATGTCTATAATGATATTTACGGAAATGCTGAACCTTTGGTGTTAGCACCATTAGCTGTTGGTGAAGCTTTTGGGGTCTCTGGTGGTATTCTCAATATCAAAACAAAACCAGGGATAGACGTTCAAAACGTGGTAAAACAAATTGAAGATGTTGTCAAGAAATATAATCCTGACTTTCCATTCAATTATTCCTTCCTAGATGAATACTTTAATAATTATTTCTGGTCTGAAATTATGCTTCAGAAGTTAGCGAGTTTATTCGCGATTCTTGCTATAATCATCTCCTGTCTAGGCTTATTGGGCTTGGCAGCATTTTCGGCCGAACAAAGAGCTAGAGAAGTCAGCATCCGTAAGGTATTGGGAGCTTCCATTGGGAATTTAGTCAAAATGTTGAACACAGAATTTCTGATATTAGTGGGAATATCCTGTTTAATCGCCTTTCCTATTGCCTGGTGGTTTATGCAAGATTGGTTGACCGGCTATAATTATCACATGGATATGCCCTGGATCATCTTTCTATTCGTTGCAGGATTGGCTTTATTAATCGCTTTGTTCACCATCAGTACCCAAGCATTAAGAGCCGCAACTAGTAACCCTACAAAAGTCCTCAGAAACGAGTAACATTGACCAATTATAAACGAAATTAATCATTTGAAATAAAGACACACCATGATAAAAATAACGAACCTACAAAAGTATTATCGCACCGAAGAAGTCGAAACAGTTGCATTGAACAATGTAAATATCCACGTCAAAGAAGGCGAATTTGTCGCTGTCATGGGGCCTTCAGGTTGTGGTAAGTCTACATTATTGAATATAGTAGGGCTTCTCGACGATTTAGATGAAGGCAGTTATCTGTTCAATGGCACCGAGGTTGCCAAATTCAAGGAAAGCAACCGCTCCAATCTTCGAAAACACAACATTGGTTTTGTATTCCAAAGCTTTAACCTCATTGACGAGCTTACTGTTTTCGAAAACGTAGAGCTTCCCCTCGTATATACAAACGTACCTGCTGCCGAGCGCAAACGGCGTGTAGAAGAAGTATTGGAGAAAGTACAGATTATGCACCGGCGCAATCACTTTCCACAACAACTATCCGGAGGACAGCAGCAGCGGGTTGCTGTAGCCCGAGCAGTAGTGAACAATCCGAAGTTAATCCTTGCCGATGAGCCAACTGGTAATCTGGATTCGAGCAACGGTAACGAAGTCATGCAGCTCCTTACCGAACTGAACGAAGCAGGTACTACTATTGTAATGGTAACACACTCCGAACATGATGCCAAATTTGCAGATCGGGTGATACGTATGCTAGATGGCCAGGTTATCATGGCGACTCAGACTATTTAAAGGCAATGCTATGAATCACATTAAACTAACCTTGAGAAAACTTTGGGCAAATCGATTTTTCACCACACTGAATATCCTAGGCCTTGCTATTGGTATTAGTGCATGCTGGATTATATTTCGCATTGTCAATTATGAATTGAGCTTTGACAAATCCATTCCTAACAACAAGCATATCTATCAGATTGTACATAAGTCAGTTTTCGATGGTAAAGAAAATGGATTTGGCGGACTTCCTCTTCCCTTATACCCATACATATTGGAAAAGTTTACAAACATTGATCAGCTTGTGCCTGTGTATAATAGATCTTACGAGGAGGTTAGTATTCCTTCATCAACAAACACTCCGATTTCCTTTGATGAACCTCAAGAGATTAAAAGCACTACTTCGGCTTATTTTGATATGCTGCCATACGAATGGATTGTAGGAAATCCTAAACAAGCATTATCTGCCCCCAAGCAAGTGGTACTTACATTATCCCGGGTTAAACAATACTTTGGCAACACCCCACCGGAATCTGTATTAGGTCGAACCTTAAATTACGATTCCACCTTGTTTACTGTGACAGGCATTGTAAAGGACCTAGATGACCCGAGCAGTTTCACTGCGAAAGAGTTTATGCCGATTCCAAAAGAGGAATTACAAAATAATCAATGGTCGAATTCTAATTCTGACCATAAGCTGTATATAAAAATTGCTGAACCACAAACAGCCCCCCTACTTAAGGACATTAATGCAAAAGTAGCGGAAATGAACAAAGAAATATTCGAAAAATACCATTTTAAAGTTTGGTTTGATCTATTGCCTCTTGCTCAAAAACACTTTACACCCGAGTACGCATCCGGTGAATACACCGCTAATCGAAAGATGCTACTAGGATTAATCGGTATCGGCATATTTTTACTTATACTCGCCTGTATAAACTATGTCAATCTTTCCACAGCACAACTCCCCTATCGCGCTAAAGAAATAGGGATTCGGAAAACCCTTGGTGAGAAAGGCCAACATTTGACTTTAAAATTTGCGTTAGAAACTTTTACCATATCGATACTAGCGCTATTGTTATCAATTCCCTTCGTTTCTTACTTTACCTGGCAGTTTAATGACTTCCTTCCCAATAACTTTCAGGATTTTAATGCTCCAATTGCTACTTTAATATTTTTAACAACCTTAATTATCTTAATTACCCTATTATCGAGTATATATCCTACATTTCTAATAAATAAAGTAAAGGTCATTGACGTATTAAAAATAAAAAGCTTAGGTAGCATCATTCAAAGCGGTGTATCACTACGAAAAGTACTCATTGTATTCCAATTCGTCATTGCACAGTTCTTTGTCATAGGGACTTTCATCATTACTGCACAAATAACATTTATGATGAAGACTGATCTAGGCTTTGAGAAAAATGCAATTATATCGATCCCTATTCCACAGAAAGCCAAATACGAGGCACATACCAACCCATTCCTTTATAAGCAAGCCATACTACAACACGCAAAAATACAAGACGTAGCACTTGGACATCAGCCGCTAGACAATAACCATTGGGGAAGTAATCTTGCAGTTCCATCCGACACAGGTGAAATACAACTCAATCTAGCCTTCAAGTACACTGACGCAGACTACTTGTCTTTTTATAGAATAAAACTGTTAGCGGGAAGAAGTACTGTTCCAGGCGATACTACGGGGAGTATATTTATAAACGAATCAACTCGAAAAGCATTAGGTTTTGCTAGTAATGAGATCGCTGCAGGTCAAAACATCAACGACCACAGTGGTACGCCTATACGAATACAGGGGGTATTTCAGGATTTTCACTCAAAAAACTTGCATACTCCTGTAGCACCATTAGCCTTAGTGGTAACAAATAACAAGCACAGTCTACGCTATTTCAATGTAAGACTGCCCGACCAGCCTTCTAAATGGCCTAAAGCCATCGCTACCTTGGAAAAAGAATGGATAAAAATCTACCCAAAAGCCCCCTTTATATACAGCTTTTATGACGAGGAGCTCAAAACATTCTACGAATCAGACATAAAACAAAGTCGTATAATCAATCTAGCAACTGCTATCACAATTATCCTTAGTTGTCTTGGATTGATAGGCTTAGTAACGGTGACTGCATTTCAACGAACAAAAGAAATAGGGATACGAAAAGTGCTTGGCAGTTCGGTTTTTGGTATCATCACGTTATTATCCAGGGAGTACATAAGACTGATTATTATTGCCGTATTAATCACCTTACCCATAGCTTATTGGAGTATGAACAAATGGCTGCAAGAGTTTGCTTATCGCATAGAGATACAACCTTGGATGCTACTACTGGCAGGATTTAGCACGCTTCTTATTGCGCTATTATCTGTCAGCTACCAAGCATTAAAAGCCGCTAGAGCCAATCCAATTGAGAGTTTGAAGGATGAATAAGGAATATAAAGACCATACGAATGTCTACGTACTCAATACTCACATCTTAATACTAAAGACATGTTAAGAAACTATATCAAAATCGCATGGAGAAACCTTTGGAAAAACAAAAGGTATTCCTTTATCAATATTTTAGGGTTAGCCTTGGGCATGGGTATATCGTTGATTATCGCCCTTTGGATTAATTCTGAGATAAAATATGACCGATTCTATTCCAAAACAGACCGTCTATACCAAGTGTATACGAGAGATGTATTCGAAGGCAACTCACACACCTGGGGCGGAACCCCACACGTCCTTGGTCCTATTTTACAACAGGAACATCCGGAAATAGAAGAAGTCGTACGTATATGGAATATTGACCATCGTCTCCATCATGATGCCGAGCCAAGCCTCAGTGCTTCGGGAATAGCTGCAGATCCCGCCTTTTTAAAACTATTTGATTTCAAAGCTATCTCCGGTAATACCACGACGAGCTTATCCCGTCCCGATGCAATAGTACTAACGGCATCCATGGCTAAAAAGCTATTTGGTAAAACAGATGTAATTGGTCGCAGAGTGGAGATGGACACGACCGTTTCCCTGACTGTCGAAGCTGTGATTGAGGACATACCACGTAACTCCAAGTTCTATGGAAACGATTTTATCTGCTCCCTGAATTATCTCGCAGAAAGAGGAAAAACCTTTTCCGATTCTTGGACTGCCTACAACCATGAAACCTATGCACTTCTAACAGATGGAGCATCACTCGCCTCGATCAATAACAACATAGAAAACCTCGTTTCCAAACATACCAATGGCACCGCAAAAGCGACCATATACCTACACCCTGCCCATCGCTGGCACTTGTATAACAAGTCAGTTAATGGACAGATGGTAGCCGGCAATATCACCAGCCTACAACTGTTTGGGCTAATCGGTATATTCATTCTTTTGATTGCTTGCATCAATTTTATTAACCTAAGTACCGCAGGTGCAGAAAGACGGGCCAAAGAAATCGGTGTACGTAAGGTTGTCGGTGCACCGAAAAAATCACTTATTCAACAGTTTTTATTAGAATCCTTCATCTTAACCTTTTTGGCCGCGATCTTAGCATTATTGATTATTTTCTTGGCACTTCCGTTTTTCAATAACCTAATACGTGGAGATCTTTCCATTGGTGACTATCCGATATTTTTCTGGTCTATATTTCTTATCATTATCTCCTTCTGTACCCTATGTGCTGGATTATATCCCGCCTTTGTGTTAGCGGCCTTTGATCCCATAAAAACCCTAAAAGGCAATTACTTGATGTTAAACTCGGGTCTACAACCCAGAAAAATCCTTGTCACGCTACAGTTTACCATATCAATCGGTCTGGGAATATGTACTTTTATTATCGGGCAGCAGATCCGTTTTGGAGAAGACCGAAATGCGGGATACGATCGAAATAACCTCGTTTACTTACCGCTAGAAGGCAACCTAAGCAAACACTACGAGGCATTGAGAAATGAGCTATACCAACAGGGAGTCGCCATTAACATTAGCAAGACATGGGGCCGTATCAGTCGTAATGGTAGTAACAGTTGGGGATATTCCTGGCCAAATGCTAAACCAGAGGACTACGATGTCGTATTCAACAATATGGCCACAGACTGTGATTTCACCCAAACAATGGGGATTAAACTGCTACAGGGACGAGATATTGACATCTACAAACACGCTTCAGACTCCAATGCCATTTTGCTGAATGAAACAGCTGTTGCCAGAATGCAATTAACGAATCCCTTAGGCACACAAGTAACTGTAGGGCAAGGTACAGAATATCAGCAAGACTATACCGTTGTGGGCGTCATCGAAGACTTTGTATGGCAATCGCCCTATCAGAACATTGAGCCTATGATAGTCAAAGGCCCAACTTGGTCAGATTACATCCACATTAGATTAAACAGTGCAAAAAGCGTACTGACAAACGTAGAAGCGATTCAATCCTTAATAAAAAAATACAATCCCGACTATCCTATCGACATTCGCTTTACGGATGATGATTATGCTTTAAAATTTGCTACTCAAAAACGTACCGCAGCGCTAACAGGGCTTTTCTCAGGCCTGGCCATCTTTATAGCCTGTTTGGGGCTATTAGGGCTAGTATCTTTCGCAACCATCCAGAAACAGAAAGAAATCGGCATACGCAAGGTCCTTGGTGCAACAGTGTCAAGTATAATCGCCATGCTATCACGCGATTTTGTAAAATTAGTCCTTATTGCCCTACTCATAGCATCCCCTATCACTTGGTGGGTTATGGATCAGTGGCTATCCGACTATGTATACCGTATCCATATACAATGGTGGGTATTTGCTTTAGCAGGAATATTTGCCATAGCAATAGCCTTATTAACGGTCAGCACATTAGCCTTTAGAGCGGCAATGCTCAATCCAGTTAAGAGCCTTAGAGATGAGTAAAAACAATAAACCCTTATTAAGATATGTACAAACTAATTAAAACAATCATCTTACTTTTCATAGCAAATTTTGCTATCGGACAACAGATGTTAAGAAAAGAAACCTTCGATTTGAACAAGGTAAAAGAATTGACCGTCAATACCACTGGTGGACAAATAAAAGTTGACGGAACAAAATCTGGTTCAGCCTCTGTAGAGATCTGGGTGTCCCGTAATGGTATGCGTCTCGGTTCATCAGACAATCTAGAAGCCCTGCTTAAAGAAAATTTCGACATCAATATCGACCTACAAGGAGGAAAACTTGTTGCAACGGCTAAACGCAAAAATGGGCAACGTGGCAACTCCCCGATTTCTGTGGCTTTTCATGTTATCGTCCCTCAAAATATCAATACCAGTCTGCAAACCGCTGGAGGAAGCATCAACCTAAATACACTCAGTGGAGTGCAAAACTTTCAGACTTCTGGAGGTAGTTTAAATTTAAAAACAATCTCTGGGCAGATTAATGGTCAGACTTCAGGAGGTAGTATCAACGCGACAGACTGTGACGGAACAATTCAACTGACAACCTCAGGTGGCTCTATCAATCTAGACCGGGTTACTGGTAAAATTGCGATCTCTACTAGCGGAGGCTCTATCAATGGTAAAAAACTATCAGGTTCTATCCAAGGACAAACCAGCGGGGGTAGTATTACCATGGATATGCAAAGTGTATCCAATAATATTGCTCTCTCTACTGCCGGTGGAAGTATAAGAATCAATGTTCCACAAGGAAAGTATGATATAGACCTAAAAGGTTCCCGTGTTGAGCTTCCTTCTTCTGGAAATTTTAACGGTACATCCAAAAAGACATTTGCACAAGGAACCATTAATGGTGGTGGCACTAAAATAAGTGCCAGTACCTCCGGTGGCTCTGTATCTCTCGATTTTAAATAGTCACCCATGTTAAAAAACCATCTGATAACAGCTTGGCGGAATATTACTAAAAGGAAGTCGCTAACACTGATAAATACGTTAGGGCTGTACGCTGCTTTTGTCTTTGTGCTACTTATAGGAGCTTACATATGGCAGGTCTTTCAAGTCAATTCAAATCTAAGGCACAAGGAAAGACAGTATACTCTACAAAGTAACTACAAGGAACCGGGCATGGGGATGGAACTCACCACCATCGGAGCTCTTCCAAAATCCCTTAAAGAAGAATACCCGGATTTAGTGGCCAACTATTACCGTATAGATGGATTGACCTGTATCGTATCACAAGGAGACGTCATACATGAAGAAGCAGCCTCCCTAGGAGACCCCACGTTATTAGATATGTATGGTTTCGAATTATATGAAGGGGATACCAAGACTGCCTTACTGTCCCCTTCTTCTATAGTCATCACCGAAGCTACCGCTATACGTTATTTTGGGAACAAAGATGCTATTGGCAAAATCCTCCAAATAAAAAACTTCAATGGAGATAGTCGCCCATTTACAGTGACTGGCGTAATGAAACCTACCGTACAAAACTCGGTTATGGAACTAATGCCGGCTATGCGGGCGACGATTTTCTTACCACTGAGTAGTCAATCTTATTTTGGCCGGGATATGGATAATTGGGACAACCTTTGGATTGCAGGCTTTATTGAACTCCAGGAGGGCGTCACCCCTTCACAGCTACAGCAGCCCATCAAAGATTTACTGAGCCGCCACGCCGATCCAAAGGTAGCTGCGAATCTAATCCCAAATATTAAACCACTAGACAGCTATTATCTAGAAGATAATAATGGTGCCGTAAAGCAGATGGTCATCATTCTAACAGCGACCGCATGCTTTTTGATGCTAATGGCAATAATCAATTTCATCAACTTTACCATCGGACAGAGTTTATCTCGGTTAAAAGAAATGGGCATTCGCAAAGTGATGGGAAGTAGTAGTCGATTACTAGCCTTACAGCTATTGATCGAATATGTAATCATCGTCACCGTAGCAGGCATACTCGCAATTTCCAGTTATCCGCTATTCAAACCGCTATTCGACTCTTTACTGGACAGTTCGCTTCCCCGATTGATGGCATTACCTATACCCTTTTTCTTTTACTTTGCGATCGTAGTTTTACTCATTGGTCTATTGTCCGGAAGCTATCCAGCATACAAACTGGCCAAAAATGATCCTATGTATGCTGTTAAAAATCAGCTGACAAATACAGATTCTAAAAAATCCTTGAGACATGTTCTTTTATTTGTACAGTTTGCCGTCGCCATCTTTGTCTTTATCTGTTCACTTATTGTCAGCAAACAAGCCCAAACCTTTATCTCAGAAAAATTAGGCTACAATAAAGAACGTCTTCTTACGGTACAGGTTCCAAGAGACTGGTCGGATGCTGGTCTTAACCGCATAGAAGCAGTTCGCGAACAGTTGAGCAAACTTCCTCAAATCGAGGCGGTGAGTCTATCCTACGGTGTACCAGGAGCGTTTGGTAATGGTGTACAGCAGATCAGAAAAAAGGGAGCTTCATCTACAACAGATGCACTCTTCATCACTGCAGACGAGCATTTTGCAGACACCTACCAGATTCCGATCGCAGCAGGAAAGTTTACAGACTTGGGCGGCACCTACAACGATAACAACATAAAAATAGTCATCAACAGAAAGGCCGCTATCAACCTAGGATACACAACCCCGGAAGAAGCAATAGGCCAATCTATAACATCCTCCAATGATAGGCTCACCACAACGATTGCAGCCGTCACGGATGACTTTTATGCCAATACAATGCACAGCCAATCACCTGCCGTTGTCTGGTTTCCCGTGAAAGCCAGTCCACAATACCGCTACCTTTCAATTCGACTTAAGAACGGCGAAATGGCAGACAAAATAAAAAATCTGGAAAAAGAATGGAAGCACCTCCTACCCGATGCTCCATTTGAATTCGAATTTTTGGACACAGCAATAGCCCGAATGTATAAAACCGAACTTCAGTTGAAAAGAGCATCCCAAACCGCAACCGTGATTTCTATTCTCATTGTAGTATTGGGCATTATAGGTCTGACCTCTCTCTCAGTCAATAGCCGCCTGAAAGAAATCGGTATTCGCAAAGTATTAGGAGCATCCCAAAGAGGACTAGTTTTATTATTTGGCAGAGATTTCTACCGGACATTCCTAGCCTCTCTACTCGTCAGTATCCCACTCGTATATGTAGTAATGAATCACTGGCTCCAAAGATTTGTAGTGCAAACCTCCATAGACCTTGTTTCCATTTTCCTTCCTACAGTTTTTCTCGCTGTTATGGTTACTATCCTGATTACTGCTATTATCTTTTGGTCGACCCACAATAATATCAGCAATAGTCTAAGGGATGAATGAGGTTAAAATAAGCCGTAGGTTGCTAGAATAAAAACTGATTTCAGTCATCAAGAAAAGATTGGTTTATAATTGGTTATTCCTACGGCTTATAATATTGTTTTCTATATACCAACGGTTGAAGTGGCTATATAATATGCTCCTTTTTTGTTCTCAACTCTATTAACCACAGGGACATCTTTCAAATTAACTCGTTCATGTAATATCGTTAGAATGACTATGGGCTTCACCCTATGCTCTAGATCAGCACAACTTTTTTCATAAATTTCAAGCGGAGTCCTACCCTCTTGAAAATAGCCTTCTTCAGACATAGACCTCAACCAATCCCTTACCTCTTGTATTTCCGATTCGGCATATCGTTGGTAAAGATCTACATCGTATCTTTGGTCAATTAATTGGAATTCATCAATAAATACCTCTTTCTCCGAATCCATTTTTTTCATATCATAAACCACATAGTCTTCATAAGTCTTTATAGAAATTTGATATAGGAAAGGTTCAGTTATATCGGCTTTTACAGCAGGAAATATCAGCGCTAGGCCATCGATATTCAAAGATCTTCCTGCTCTGAAAAAGTCGCTCATCATCCATCGAATAAACTTAATCCGCTCTACTTTACCCATAAAATCCAGCGGCTTTCCCATCAAAAAAGACATCTCTTTTGGTGATAAATTTTGTGATATCCGATGTATCAACATTCGATAGTAAATTGCAATGTACAGAGGATCGCATTTGCGTGTGTATACTCTTACTTTCGGCTCATCATTCTTCTTTTTCATAATTCAAAGTTTACATTTGTATAGTTTATCAATACAAAAGAGAAGAAAAACAATCAATATCCAAAACATTTGTTATAATAATAACTACATTTTATAATTTTATCTATACATACTAATAGATAAACGCAAAATAACATGACTAAACTTGGTGAGTACTTAGCAAAAAAATCGGTAAATAAATCTATGATAGCCCGTAAAACAGGACTCAGTAAAGCAAGAATAAACGAGCTTACTATGACGGATACCTCCAAACTACGTCTAGATGAGATGTATCTGATTGCCCTAGCTATCGATACCAATCCTTGCGATATGATGAACACACTTTGTGAGGGTCTGGTTCTACAAGAGGAGAAATAAGCTTCTTTTCAGATATTAAATCTGACCAAAGTCAGAACATAGAGCTCTTTAAAAGCCTCTTTATCATTATGCTTCTGCGCTCAGGTTAATTTAAAACCGTTTATTTTACCTCGTAATGCCCACTGATTGGAAAAGTTTTCAGCTTTCTCCAGTCAAGAATGCATTCACTAAAACGTTCGCTCCGAATCAAGTTGGAACGAACATTTAGTTGTTTCCACAAGTATTATTTTATCTACACACTTACCTACTACTTACAAGTAGTTGAATTTGATTAGGAGTGTATTTCCCAACGTTTTTATCTCCTTTATGACAGGTTCCGAACAGCTTTATTATTGGTTATATAGTTATAGTGATATTATTGAGTTATAATAGAGGGTTTGTAGAGGGTTCATAGAGGTAAAACACTATAAATCCTCTGTAATATCTCTCTTAAGATAGGCTATATTCTCCTTTATTATTTAAGCAGAATAGAACATGATAATAACCAGTCCCCTTACTGTCACCTTTTGGAGATTTGAGACATGTCGTTCAGACTGTTTAAAGACCAAAGAAAAAAAATAGTTGCATATGTGATAACTGTTCAGCGCTATCCCTGAGCACATTATTGTCCAGAAATGTACAGCCACTGTCCGATATCGAACAGCAAGCAAAAACAAACAACAAACAAAACACTTATCAATCAGTGCTTTATATAAAATGGTTCAGAAATTGAATCAACTATAGTGTACAGTATTGAAAAGAACTTCAGTGTACATTAAATTTATACTAAATATCAGCGTCACGATGAAAAATGCTTTATTCAGTACATGGAGAAATATTCGAAAGCGAAAACTACAGACCTTCATACAGATAGGTAGTTTAACACTTGCCTTTGCTATCGGAATAATCCTTTTCCTGTCGGCAAGCTTCGAATTATCTTTTGATCATTTCCATAACCATATTGACCGTATCGGTGCTCTTTACTTTCAATCCCAAGAAGGCGACAAAAATCATGCGGCCAGTACCATGCCCGTCCCCTTAGCATCGACCTTAAAAGAAGAACTCCCTTATATCGAAAAAGCGACACGCTGGGGTAATGGAGGATTAGTTCTGAAAACAGACCAAAAAGAAATCAATATAGGAACACGCTATGTCGATCCGGACTTCTTTTCCATATTTAATTTCGAATTTAAGATAGGGAATAATCATGCGCTAGATGACCTTGATAATATCGTCCTTACACAATCTACTGCAGAGAATCTTTTCGGAAGTACAGATAAAAGCATTATAGGTCGACAGATTGAGGTCAATATCAATGGCCAATGGCAGAACATGCAGATTTCTGCTATCTTAGAAGATCCTCCTCGAAATTCCAGTTTGTCATTCAAATCCTTGCTAAGATTTGAAAAATTTCCAAATACGTTTGATAAAAACAGTTGGTCTAACAAAAACCATGATGTATTTGTACTTAGTCAAACACCAAGCATCGATGCCCAGTCGTTCGCTGTTGCTGCGAGATCCTTTACGACCAAATACTTTGCTGACGATATAGCAAAGCTAAAACGCGACGGGACAAGTCCCAACAATGATGGCAGTTATCTTGCACTTTCCTTAATTCCTTTCAAAAACTATCATCTCAATGATCTATCGATCGGAAATCCCAATAGCCCCTTACTTCCGAAACTACTGCTGGGATTAGCACTGTTGATCCTTATTATATCCGTCAGCAATTTTATCAATATACAATTGGTCAGCTCCGTTTCCCGCAGTCAAGAAGTTGCCATTAGAAAGACCTTGGGAGGTAGCATATTCCAGATTAGCGTTCAGCTGTGGTTAGAGACCCTAATCTGTTGCTTATTATCGCTTGGTCTTGGTTTATTGTTAGCTTGGTCTTTGATCCCTTTTTATAACAGCAATACCCATTATCGATTGGCAATCATCGATCTATTTACCTGGCAGCATGTGCTTATAACCCTATTTTCATTTTTGACAATCAGTATAGTTGCAGGTGGTTACCCAGCCTTACGTGTTGCCAGGGAAAGTATCTTATCCTTAGTAAAAGGCAGCTCGGGCATACGTAACCATTGGAATATCCAACGCATATTACCACTGATTCAGTTTACGATAGCCATAGTCTTAGTCGTATGCAGTGTCGTTGTCGTCTTACAGATCAATCATATGAAACATCTTCCCTTGGGTTTCGAGAAACAGGAAGTCATCAGTATTCCCATCGGCCCAAAACTGGATGGCAGTCAGGCTTTAAATAGAATGCGACAAGCTTCACTGGATAATCCATTTATTATGAGCGTGACGGGATCAGACATTAATTTAGGATTAGGTCGTGATGGTAGCCAGTCTACTTCCCAATTGGGATTTGATTATCAAGGCAAGGGGTATAACACCAATTGGCAACGTGTAGATCTTGATTATTTCAGCACCTTACAGATACCATTGGTCGCTGGCCGTGCCTTCTCAGCGGATCGACCGACAGACTCTACAGCGCTGGTCATTAATGAGCAGATGGCAGCACAGCTTGGAGGAATAGAACAGGTATTAAATAAACCTTTACCCTTATTTGATAAGCAGATGACAGTAATCGGTGTTGCAAGAGATTACAATTTCAAAGACCTGAAACAAAGAATAGAACCTCTATCTTTATTCATGGATCCAGATCTGGGATTTAACATCAAATATATACTGGTACGTATAAAATCAGGTAACCTAGTCCAGTCCCTGCAGGAAGTCGAAGGTCTCTGGAAAACCATCGATACAGACTATAAAAACAATGCGTCCTATCTTGATGAGAATACAGACCGGATGTATGAGCAGGAGCAACAGATGATGAAGATAATAAGTGTAGGAGGAGTTATTGCTGTTATTATTGCCTGTATGGGACTCTTCGCTGCGGCATTGGTTGCTATTAGTACACGTGTAAAGGAAATCGGGATCCGCAAGGTACTAGGTAGTTCAATATGGAAACTGGTGATCTTATTGTCGAAAGACTTTCTACAGATTGTCCTAATCGCACTGCTGATCGGTCTGCCCATAGCTTGGTATCTTTCCCAAGAGTGGCTCAACAGCTTCTCTTACCGTTTTAACTTTCACTTTGGAATCTTGTTTTTATGTGCACTCGCCGTACTAGCCTTGGCGGCTATCACAATAGGGATGCATACCATAAAAGCGGCCAGTACGAATCCCGTAAATGCACTTAAAGATGAATAATCACCTTAAAATAGCCTATCGCAGCCTTTTAAAGAACAAAGGTTATACAGCCATCAATATTATTGGACTGTCCACAGCTATAGTGGCTGTACTGTTTATCGGTATCTGGATTCATAACCAGTTCCTCTATGACAATTTTTATCCCAATAAAACCAGTATTTATAAGCTTTTCAATCGTTCCGAAAGCCAAGGTCAAATTCACGTCAGCGATATCACAATGGCTCCTGCCGCTGCTATTTTAAAAAGCGAATATCCGGAAGTCGAATACAGTGCCCGTCTTTATTGGAGTACAGAAAGCCTTATCACAACAGGAGACACCAAAGTAAAATCAGAGGGTAACGAGGTTGATCCAGACTTTATAAAAATATTCAGTTTTCCTGTTGTAGAGGGATCGTCTGACAATATGCTCAATTCCCCCAATAACATCGTACTTACAGCGCATCTGGCCAAAAGTCTATTTGGTGATACACCAGCACTGAATAAGGTAGTACAATTTGATTCGGGGGAGTCCTACAAAGTTTCCGGTGTTCTAGAGGACCTCCCTTCCTATACGGATTTTAACTTCAAATATCTTGTTCCTCTGAGCGAAAACAAAACGAAAGATTACGGCTCCAACTGGAACACGAATACCTACTATACCTTTCTCCGACTAAAGGCAGGAAGCGATGTCGAACAGTTCAACACCAAGATTAGCTCCCTCGTACGTGACAATGCAGCGGATCTAAAAGGTACCTCCGTATTTTTATATCCGCAATCCAAGACACACCTCTATTCCAAATTTAAGAATGGGGTTCCCAACGGTGGTAAAATAGACCAGATCCGGCTAGTGGGAGTCATCGGATTACTTATACTCATTATTGCCTGTATTAATTTCGTCAACTTGAGTACAGCGCGTGCTCAAAAACGTAGTAAAGAAGTAGGTGTACGTAAAATTGTAGGTGCTACAAAATTTGTGTTGGTACAACAGTTTCTTACGGAATCCATACTACTTACTATAATCTCTGGCACTACCGCCCTTTTTATCGCCCTAGGAACTTTACCCCTATTCAATCGTATTCTAGGCCAAACATTATTCATCGAATGGAGTAACCCCATAATATGGGCAATACTTCTCCTGTTTTTATTACTTACAGGTTTACTTGCTGGTATATACCCGGCTTTCGTACTATCAACAATCCAACCTATAAAGTCCTTAAAGGTAAACATAAAGAGAAGCCGTCTACTCAACTTCAGAGAAGTTCTAGTCATCCTTCAATTTAGCATAGCTGTAATCTTAATCATAGCGACGATGGTCATCCGGCAACAGATAACTTTTGCCGGAGAAAGAGAAGTGGGATATCATGCCGATCAGTTGATAGAGATCCCCATTGAGGGAAATATAGAACAACATTACCAAGCAATTAAAACAGAACTTCTCAACAATAGAACAGCAAGCCATATCACCCGTACTGGCTGGACAGTCACGGCAGACAATGCTTCTTCTAGTGGAAATTTCTCTTGGGAAAAAGCGACTCCTGATCAACAGAAGAATACTGTATTCACGATCCTACGTATATCCGGTGATGACTTTGTCCCTACATTAGGTTTGACTCTTCTTGAAGGAAGGGATATCAACTACGAAAATCTCCCGGCGGACAGCACCGCTGTTCTTCTCAATGAAACGGCTATCAAGACTATGGGATTAGAAAATCCGATTGGTAAATATTTCAAATGGGGAGATGCAACATTTACTATTGTCGGGATTGTCAAAGACTATATAAGCGGATCACCTTATCAACCGGTACGCCCCCTACTGATCCATCCCTCCAAGAGGTATCTTCAAAGTATGCTGATACGTACAAACGAACAGTTCGATACCAGACAGAATTTGGCTCAAATAGAAACGGTAATCAAAAAATTTAATCCGAATTATCCTTTTAATTATCAATTCGTCAATGAGCAATTTGCCAGAAAATTCAAACAACAGGAACAGATAGGAAATCTCACTTTTGTTTTTTCCCTGCTCGCTATTATCATTTCCTGTTTAGGTCTATTTGGGCTCGCGGCCTACATTACTGAAACGCGTACAAAAGAAATCGGTATCCGCAAAGTACTAGGAGCATCGATCAATAACATCAATATACTGCTCTCAAAGGATTTCATTAAACTAGTCATTATAGCCATTCTGATCGGTACGCCTATAGCTTGGTGGGGCATGAATCAATGGCTTAAGGATTTTGCCTATCGTATCCATATTGGATGGTGGCTTATTGCATCGGCGGGCATAATAGCGGTTATAGTTGCCCTAGTCACTGTCAACGTACAATCCCTAAGAGCTGCTAGAACAAATCCTATAAAGTCTTTGAGGGATGAGTAACACGAATCAAAATAGCCAAAGATGATAAAACATTTTTTTATAACAGCAATCCGACATCTGTCCAAACATAAAATACATACCCTGCTCAATGTATGGGGGCTGGCATTGGCTATCGCATGCTGTCTGTTCATTTATACCTTCATTGTATACCAACTCGGCTTTGACCGTTTCCATCAAAAAAGTGACCGTATATTCATGGTTGTTCAGGATCTAAAACTGGAGCAACTCGAGCATAGCAAAGGAGGATCTTATGCCATGTATACGGCTATTGAAAAAGAAATTCCGCAGGTGGAACACGTCACCTTATATATGGATAAGCAGGAGCTCACGCTTAAAATAGACAATAAGTTATTTAAAACGGAGGGTAAGGCTGCATTTACAAACGCGACCTATTTTGAAATCTTAAACTTTCCATGGTTGAGAGGAGATGTCCAACAGCTGAATGAGCCGAATACTGTCGCACTAACCAAGTCTATCGCTGAACGGTATTTCGGCACTGCAGATGTCATTGGTAAGACTATCTGGGTGGAAAGCCAACATCCGGTTACCGTGGTCGGAATTATTGACGACAGTAGGAAAAACTCGGACTTCCGCTCCGAAATCTATTTTTCATTAGCATCGGTTAAAGGACTTAAGGGAATAACAGAGGACAGTTTCTTTAATAATTGGGGCTATACCCATACCAGTAATAACATTCTAATGTCCTTGCACCAGCCTAATACAAAGTCTTTGGTAGAAAAAAGCCTGCACGATCTCGTGGCTAAGCATTGGCATAAGGATGTACTTGAATACTACAACTATAAATTACTAGGATTACCTGAATTTCATTTTGATAAAGACTACGGCAAGGGTACACAAAAGTCGTTACTGATCATTTTGGGCAGCATTGGTCTTGGCATACTTGGGATGGCCTGCGTCAATTATATCAATATGACATCTGCCCAACAACTATACCGAAGCACAGAGATGGGGATACGGAAGGCATTAGGGGGAACAAAAAAACAATTGTTCCTGCAATTTACGATAGAGACCTTATTGTTGTCACTTATTGCCTTAATACTAGCTTGGTTATTGTTTTTCATCGCATTCGACTGGGCAAATAAATACCTCTTCTTAACGGATCCTATTCAACGAATACCTCTTGGCTCTTTCTTGATGATATCTCTACTGTTATGGTGGGGCATAGCCTTATTGACCAGTATTTATCCTAGTCTATTTCTTAAACAATTACATATACAGACCGGGATAAAAAAGCTGGCACTAGGTCGATGGAACTTTACTCAACGTACACTAGTTGTACTTCAGAACTCAATTGCCCTCTTATTGGTTACTGGGACTATTGTAATCGTGAGCCAGGTCCGTTATTTAAAAAATACCGACAAAGGTTTTGACCGATCATCGGTTCTGATTATTCCCATAAAAAACCAAATGTGGGCCCAAAAAGAAAAAGTGTCTAACTTATTAAGAGAAAACCCTGCAATAATCAGCTACTCCTTTTGCGACAATCCACCATCATACGATAAAGTATGGGGCGGTACCGTACAATTTGACGACAGCACAGAATGGGAAACCTGGGCTCCACGATTTGCAATTGGAGATAGTTCCTATCTAAGTACTTTCGGCATTCATCTATTGGCTGGAGATAATTTTAATCAGGATATGGAAAATCCGCAATTCTTGATTAATGAGACTATGCTTCACAAATTAGGTTATACACAGGCCCAGGATATTATCGGAAAGAATCTAATGGCTGGCGGGTTGAATGATCAGCACAAAGGCAAGATTATAGGTGTAGTTGCCGATTTCAGTACGCACTCCCTGAATGAAGCTATAGCCCCCACAGTATTAGGGTACAATGAAACACGGTTCAAAAATGTCGCCATAAAATACGCAGGAACAGCATCAAGCAGATTACTGAACACTTTGGAACAACAATGGAAAATCTTGTATCCGAATGAGGTCTTTGAATATCACTTTTATGATGAACAGATTGCCAATCTCTATAAAAAGGAAGCGCTATTGGAAAAACTGATCTGGATTGCCGCTAGCCTCTCTATTATAATCAGTATATTCGGTTTTTTAGGACTAATATCAGTAATAATTGCGAAGCGGACCAAAGAAATTGGTATCCGGAAAGTTTTAGGTTCGAGCAACGTGGGCATCTTTCAATTACTGGCAAAAGACTTTATTCGTTGGATATTGATTGCCTTTCTAATTTCGGCTCCCATAGCTTGGTATCTACTCAGCAAATGGTTAGAAGATTTTACCTACCATATAACACTAAGCTGGTGGATGTTTGTCTTGACCGGGATAATAGGGATTCTTACAACCTTACTCACCATCAGCTTTCAATCATTCAAAGCTGCAAAAACGAATCCTGTAAACTCGCTTAGGGATGAATGACCGAGACAAAACAGCTATTTAAAGTAAAAAATACTAAATACTAAATACTAAATACTAAATACTAAATACTAAATACTAAATACTAAATACTAAATACTAAATACTAAATACTAAATACTAAATACTAAAAATGATCAAGCTAGAAAATATATTCAAATGGTATCAGGTTGGCGGCGCTCGTTCTTTCGTGTTAAAAGACATTAACCTACATATAGAGCAGGGGGACTTTGTGTCGATAATGGGGCCATCTGGTTCGGGTAAATCAACATTGCTTAATGTTATTGGCCTACTTGATGAACCTAATGAAGGAAAATACTACTTTATGGGTGAAGACGTCCTTGCCCTTAAGGCGAAGAAAAGAGCTGCTCTATTCCAATCTCATATGGGATATGTCTTTCAATCCTATCATCTTATTGACGAGCTTACCGTCTATGAAAACATAGAGACGCCCCTTATCTATAAAAATCTATCCAGCAAAGAGCGCAAGGCAATTGTTGCTGATATGCTAGACCGCTTCGGTATTGTGGGCAAAAAAGACCTATTCCCTTCTCAGCTCTCCGGTGGACAGCAGCAGATCGTAGGTATTGCCAGAGCACTTGCAGGTTCGCCCAAGCTTCTGCTTGCAGATGAACCGACCGGTAACCTCAATTCCAAACAGGGCGAGGATATCATGTCTTTATTTAAACAACTCAATGAAGACGGTGTTACCATTATACAAGTGACACATTCTGAGAAAAATGCCGAATATGGTCGACGTACAATCAATATGCTAGATGGTCAGCTAAAAGACATATAACAATAGAAATATTGTACAAGCGCTTTATTTTTCGTAAATTGGTATATGAAGGAAGCGGAATTGAAAGCACTTATTTCATTGTTGGATGATCCCGACGTGGAGATTTTCAATCAGGTCGAGCAGCAATTGATAATCTATGGACCTGAAGTTGTACCCCAACTCGAGGCGAGTTGGGAATCTTCGTTTGACCCTTTGTCCCAGACCCGCATTGAAAACATCATCCATAAAATTCAATTTGAACAGGTTCAAAATGAATTACAATTATGGGCACTAAAAAATAATGAAGATCTTTTGGAAGGACTCTTGATAGTCAATCGCTATCAGTACCCCAATCTCGACGAAAATATTGTTCAATATCAATTAGCCGAACTACGACGAAACGCCTGGTTTCAGCTGATGTATGATATGAGCCCATTAGAAAAAGTCAAACTCCTGAACAATATCATTTTCAGAGAATTTGGCCTTTCAGGGAATACCACAAATTATCACGATCCTCAGAACTCATTTTTACATAAAGTACTGGAAACAAAAAAAGGAAATCCAATTTCCCTCGCTTGTATCTACAGCATTGTGGCACAAAAACTAGATATTCCTATCTACGGCATCAACTTGCCAAAACACTTTGTAGTTGCCTATATCGAAGAAGAACATGAGAGTCCTTTATTTTACATAAACGTATTCAACCGGGGCCAGGTCATGAAGCATGATGATATTTACTCTTTTCTGAAGCAACTCAACCTCCCGCCAAAAGAAGAGTACACACTCCCCTGCTCTAATATCGCTATTATCAAGCGCGTACTTCGCAACTTGACAACAGCCTATGATAATCTTGGGAACATGCAAAAAAGGGAAGAAATAGCTTCCTTACTTCAGTTATTGCACGATTTTGACTAGCGGGAGTCCAAAGATACTGATTGCGGGGGTCTATTGTCAAAATTCAATTCCCCATTGGGCTTAACATTTCCATTATCACTGATCAAGAAACGATAAACACGCTTACTGACAGGATCAGCTACAAAGAAATATTTACCACCAGCTTTTCCATCTATTGCTACATCAGTCGGCTCCTTGAGCTGAGTTAGATCACCTTCTACAATACGTGTTGGTGTGATATCCTGTGCTGCTTTATACTGCGAGAACTTCTCAAAAATCAAAATTCGTCCGACATTTCCTGGTGTTGTACCTGAGGTCGACGGACCATAGTCTGTCACCATCAGGATATCTGCAGATTTAGAGTAACTTATTCCTCTTACATTATTAGCACCTGGAATATTCAACACGTAATGATCCAATTCCTGCATTACCGAATCACCGTTTTGCAGTAATTTATTTCTATAGCCTTTATAAATAATAATTGCACCTTTCCCCTCTTCAGCCCTAGAAATAATTAAATCTCTATCAATAGTTAGTACGCCCCAAGGATTATGACGTAACTTCATACGATATCTAGGTCGAGAGTAACTTCCTGTATTTTCAGGTTTAAAAACAGCAAATAAGGTATAGTTAGGATCATTAGCACCATCTGTTGTATCCGACGCATTAGCTATAAGTAAGTAATCTTCTGTTAATTTTCCATCACTCTCTACAGTATAATACAGCCCTCTCACATTGTCGTAAATTCGACTATTCAAACTACTTTTATTATCCAGCACTCCGGTTTTACTAATTCCCATGACATGCACGGCCGTATCCAAATTAGAAATAGGATTCATACTTCCCTGAAAGATTCTACCACCGTTAAAAGGGCTATAATGAATCATTCTTCCCCCTTTTGCTGCAGATTTAAAAGGGCGGAATTCCGATCTATCGGGCAACTCCTCTCCGTCAACATTATCAACAGGCCAAACATTAAAAATAGAAGCAGATGCTGATCCTGCTGAATAATCTGAAGTCGACACGTACAACCTAGAAATTGGCTTCCGAACCCGTTCCGGTTCATCATCATCCCGCTTACAACCTGCTATGGATATCAGTATACACCCTACTACTATACTAAAGAGATAATTCTTCATGCTACGTCTTAATTCTTATATGCAAACTTATATAAAATGCTTTGTATTCATGCACACCTTACAGAAAATTCACACTTAATAACATAGCTAACGAATAAAGAGCTGAAAGTGCCACAATACAATTAAAACTTTCTAATGTAGAGAGTTTTCCGTAAAATTGCACTTCAGAAGGAAACTACAATGGATGGTAACAACAAATTGATAAGGGAAAAAATAGCTTTACCTAAAGATGGTAAAAAGCTCTTATTGCACTCTTGCTGTGCCCCTTGTGCGGGAGAAGTAATGGAAGCTTTGATTTCTTCGGACATCGACTTTACAATTTACTTCTATAACCCCAATATCCACCCAAGGAATGAATATGACATCCGCAAAGAGGAAAATATACGTTTTGCTGAAAAGCATAACATTCCCTTTATAGATGCCGATTATGATGTCGATCACTGGTTTGAGCTCGCCAAAGGCATGGAGCATGAACCTGAAAAGGGGATACGATGCACCATGTGCTTTGATATGCGTTTTGAAAAAACCGCAGAGTATGCTGCCGCCCATGGCTTCGATGTCATATCCAGCTCCCTAGGTATCTCCCGTTGGAAGAACATGGAACAGATCAATGACTGTGGTGTACGTGCTGCATCTAGGCATCCCGACATGGAATATTGGACTTTCAACTGGCGAAAAAAAGGGGGCTCTGCCCGTATGTTAGAGATTAGCAAAAGGGAAAGATTCTATATGCAAGAATATTGCGGATGCGCCTATTCCCTTCGCGACACCAATAAATGGCGTATGGCCAATGGTCGCCAGAAAATAGAATTAGGCACTAAATATTACGGTGACGAGGAATAAAAATTATTTTGACAAAATAATTGCATCCTTGATTTTAAAACATTAATTTTGCAGGCTCAAATACAGGATTGTGAAGTATCTAAAACAATATAGAATACCTTTTTCAGGACTTGCTGCGGGGATACATGATTTTGAGTTTGAGATTGACGACAAGTTCTTTGACTGCTTTGAGCATTCATTAGTAAAAAAAGGAAAGCTTCTTGCAAAGGTTTCATTACAGAAGCAAGAGACCATGTTGATAGTCAATTTTGACATCAGTGGAAAGATTTCACTAACTTGCGATGTATGTTTGACGGAGTTTGATGCTCCGCTACATTTTACAGAGCGTGTGATTGTCAAGTTTATTGATGAAGAGTGGACAAACGACACTGAAGAGGTCATCGTCTTAAACAAGGCAGATCATGAATTAGACATTGCCAATCTACTGTATGAGTATATCAACGTACAGGTCCCATACTACGCTAAATGTAGCGAACAAGGGGAAAATATATCTTGCGACCCAGAAATGCTAGCAAAGATCAGTGGTACGGTCGATACAGAAGAAGAGTCAATAACAGAGAGTGAGCATATAGACCCACGTTGGGCGGCATTAAAGAATATTAAAAACAATTAAAAAAACATAATACGAGATGGCACATCCAAAACGTAAGACTTCGAAATCGAGAAGAGACAAAAGAAGAACACATTATAAGGCTGAAAGACCTACATTGACAGTATGTAAAGAAACTGGCGCTGTACACGTACCACACAAAGCGTATGAAGTAGATGGCAATTTATATTACAACGGTAAATTGATTATCGAGAACACAGCCGCTGTCTAAAAAATATCTTTTGAAAAACATCCCAAAAAAGCTTAATTATTTAACATTTTGCTTTAACTTGGGATGTTTTTTGCGTATTATTGATTTAGAAAAATAATAACGGATGAAGATCGGATTAGACGTCTTAGGAGGAGATTATGCTCCAAATTCCACAATACTTGGTGCCATAGAGGCCCAAAAAGTTCTTAAAAGTGATCAACGTATTGTGTTGATCGGAAATGAAGAAGACAGCAAAAATCGAATAATAGAAGCAGGTGTAGACCCTTCATTATTTGATTACATTCATGCTCCGGAAAATATTTCGATGCATGAACACCCAACCAAAGCTATCTCTCAAAAACCAAATTCAAGCGTAGCTAAAGGCTTTGAATTGCTAAAAAATGGTGAGATAGATTCATTCTCTTCTGCAGGAAATACTGGCGCTATGCTTGTTGGCGCAATGTTCAGCGTAAAGACAATTCCTGGCGTATTAAGACCTGCAATAGCAACCAATGTTCCCAAACTAAAAGATGGTTACGGAATCCTATTAGATGTAGGAGCGAATGCTGACTGTAAACCCGAAATGCTCAATCAGTTCGCTTTACTAGGAAGCTTGTATTCGGAACATGTGTACGGAGTAGAAAATCCAAAAGTAGGACTTCTAAACATTGGCGAAGAAGAAGAAAAAGGAAACATCTTAACTATATCAACCTATCCCCTGTTAAAAGCCAACCCAAAAATCAACTTCATAGGTAATGCCGAAGGCCGAGATTTGTTCACGGACCAAGCTGATGTCTATGTATGTGATGGCTATACAGGAAATGTAGTCTTAAAACTCGCAGAGTCCTTCTACGTAGTGACTCTAAAAAAAGGATTTAAAGACGACTTTTTTGACAGGTTCAATTATGAGCGATATGGCGGGAGTCCTATATTAGGTGTCAATGCTCCAGTCATTATAGGACACGGAATCTCCAGTCCTAAAGCTATAAAAAACATGCTATTATTATCTAAGGATATGATAGAATCTAAATTTATTGACAAAATCAAATCTGCTTTTAACTAAGATAATATGTCTAAAATTCATGCAGCTATTACGGCCGTAAATGGTTATGTTCCGGATTATATATTAACAAACAAGGAACTAGAAACAATGGTTGACACCAATGACGAGTGGATTGTCTCTCGCACAGGTATCAAAGAACGTCGCATCCTTAAAGGTGAAGGCCTTGCGACATCAGACCTAGCCGTACCCGCTGTCAAAGGATTACTTGAAAAAAGAGGAATAACCGCTGCGGAGATCGATTTAATTATCTTCTGCACCAGTACACCGGACATGTTATTTCCAGCAACCGCCAACATTTTGGCCGACAAAATCGGAGCTAAAAATGCTTGGGGATATGATTTACAAGCTGCCTGTTCCGGCTTTTTATTTGGTTTGACTACTGGTTCACAGTTTATCGAATCCGGAAAACACAAAAAAGTATTGGTTGTCGGCGCAGACAAAATGTCTTCTGTCGTAAATTATAAAGACCGTAATACCTGTATCCTTTTTGGTGATGGTTGTGGTGCAGTATTACTAGAACCCAATACAGAAGGAAATGGGATACAAGATACCCTATTGAAAACTGATGGCTCTGGTGGACAATACCTAAATATTAAAGGGGGTGGTTCATTAAATCCTGCTAGCCACGAAACAGTAGAGGCCGGTTTACACTATGCCTATCAAGAAGGAAAGACTGTATTCAAATTTGCCGTTACAAATATGGCCGATGTTGCCCATGAAATCATGGTCCGCAATCAGCTGACAGCAGACGACATCGCATGGCTTGTACCGCACCAGGCAAACAAACGTATCATCGATGCGACTGCCGAACGAGCTGGGCTACCTGAAGAAAAAGTAATGATAAATATCCATAAATATGGAAATACCACTAGTGGAACAATTCCACTTTGCCTTTGGGAATGGGAAAGTCAACTAAAAAAAGGAGACAACCTCGTTCTCGCCGCATTTGGTGGAGGATTTACATGGGGCTCTATATATTTAAAATGGGCTTACTAAGTTTGTCCTTTTTATGTATCTTTACACGCTATTTTAAAATTATTTAAATAAAATAAAACCTACTGAAGTATGAGTATGGATATCAAGCAAATTCAAGATCTGATTAAATTTGTATCTAAATCAGGTGTGAATGAAGTATCGATTGAAGAAAAAGATTTCAAGATTACAATAAAAACAAATCAGGAACCTACTTACGTAACAGCAGCTATACCTGCTGTAGCACCTGTAGCTGCTCCAACTGCTCCTGCGGCCCCTGCTGCAGCACCTGTAGCGGTAGTTGCAACTCCTGCTGCTGACGATGAATCGCATTTGATTACGGTAAAATCTCCTATGATAGGTACCTTTTATCGCTCACCAGGACCAGACAAAGCATCTTTTGTCAATGTAGGTGACGATATCACTCCTGGAAAAGTAATCTGTATCGTTGAAGCTATGAAATTGTTCAATGAAATTGAATCTGAAGTTTCCGGTAAAATCGTAAAAATATTAGTAAACGACGCTCAACCTGTCGAGTACGATCAACCTTTATTCTTGGTTGACCCAAGATAATCTTAAGCTGCTTAAAAAGCAGCTTTTTGAATTTAGAGAAACAGTAGTAGGCACATAAGCACCCTACTGTTTTTTCTGAAAAGCCTACAGTACGGAACAAAACTGTCCCGTATCAAGTATTCACCAAGTCATTTACTATGTTCAAAAAAATATTAATAGCAAATAGAGGCGAAATCGCTTTACGCATCATCCGCACTTGCCGGGAGATGGGAATCAAAAGTGTAGCCGTATATTCAACAGCGGATAGAGATAGTCTACATGTGCGCTTTGCAGATGAAGCCGTCTGTATTGGCCCCCCAGCGAGTAAAGATTCCTATCTTAATATCCCCAATATCATTGCTGCAGCCGAGTTAACCAATGCGGATGCAATACATCCAGGATATGGTTTCCTATCTGAGAATGCCAAATTCTCGGCAATATGTGCAGAGTACGGAATCAAGTTCATTGGTGCTACCGCTGAGCAAATTGAAAAAATGGGTGATAAAGCATCGGCTAAAGACACCATGAAACAAGCAGGAGTACCTACGGTACCTGGTTCTGATGGTCTTGTCCCAGATGTAAAAACAGGTATTAAATTGGCCAATGAAATCGGCTACCCTGTTATTATCAAAGCTACCGCCGGTGGTGGTGGCCGTGGCATGCGTATCATTACAAAAGATGAAGACTTCGAGCCTAGCTGGGATTCGGCACGTCAGGAATCTGCAGCTGCTTTTGGCAATGACGGTATTTATCTTGAAAAATATGTCGAGGAGCCCCGTCACATCGAGATCCAAGTAATCGGTGACCAATATGGTACCGTATGTCATCTTTCTGAGAGAGATTGTTCTATACAACGCCGTCATCAAAAATTGGTAGAAGAAGCTCCTTCTCCTTTTATTACACCAGAACTTCGTGCCCAAATGGGAGAAGCAGCAATAAAAGGAGCTCAAGCGGTTAAATACGAAGGTGCAGGTACGATCGAATTTTTGGTAGACAAACATCGTAACTTCTACTTTATGGAGATGAATACCCGTATCCAGGTAGAACACCCCGTTACAGAAGAGGTTATCAACTTTGACTTGATCAAAGAACAGATAAAAGTAGCAGCAGGTATTCCTATTTCAGGAAAAAGTTACGAACCAACCATGCATGCAATCGAATGTAGGATCAATGCAGAGGATCCATTTAACAATTTCCGCCCTTCACCAGGCAAGATTACAAATTTCCATTCGCCAGGAGGTCATGGTGTGCGTGTAGATACACACGTCTATGCAGGCTATACGATTCCTTCCAACTACGATTCAATGATCGCTAAATTAATCTGTGTTGCACAGACAAGAGAGGAAGCAATCAATACAATGGAACGCGCACTTAGCGAATTTGTTATCGAGGGAGTTAAAACAACTATCCCTTTGCATTTACGTTTGATGCGTGATCCTAATTTCAGAGCAGGCAATTTTACCACGAAATTCATGGAAACTTTTGACCTAACGGCTTATCCAGACGAAGATTAAACGTAAAATTTTTGTTTTATATTAAAAGATACCATTCTTCTCCTAAAGAATGGTATTTTTGTTTTCTATACAAACACCCAATATGTCTAGTAAAAAACTAATTGACGCCATCAAAGAAAAAGGAAAGAATATAGAAGCCGAAATGTCTTTTTTTGAACATTTAGAAGTTCTTCGATGGCATATCATCCGTTCCGTAATAGCGATTGCTGTATTTGCTATCCTATCCTTTACTTTTTACGACTTTGTCTTCAATCAGATCATCATGGGCCCAAAAAATCTAGATTTCTGGACCTACCGTATGATGTGTAAAGTTGGAGCACTGATGAACTTAGATGGATTCTGTGTAGAACGCATACCATTCAACATCATTAATACCGAACTAGCAGGACAGTTTATGTTACAGATAAACTCCTGTTTGTTAATGGCACTGGCTTTAGGTTTCCCTTATCTTCTATTTGAAGTATGGCTTTTTATAAAGCCAGCGCTTACAGAGATTGAGCGGAAATCTGCCCGAGGTTTCGTGTTCTATGCGACCCTACTGTTCGTCATAGGAGCTTTATTCGGGTATTATATCGTCGTTCCTTTGTCTGTTAACTTCTTAGCCAATGTATCCTTGAGCCAAGAAATAACAAACCAGATTACGATAGATTCTTACCTTTCTACAATAGCAACATTGACATTAGGTTGTGGGGTTATCTTCTTACTTCCGATTTTGATCTTCATTCTTTCCAAATTGGGCCTTATGACGCCACAATTTATGCGTGCGAGTCGTCGTTATGCTATTGTAATAATCCTGATTATTGCAGCTATCATTACTCCGACGGCAGATGTAATAACACTCTTGACCGTTAGTGCCCCGATGTTCATTCTATATGAACTCAGTATCATGGTATCTGCTAATGTAAAAAAGCAAAAAGATAAAAGAGAAAAAGAATTTTATAACAGTTAACATCGATCAAATTTATAAACATATGAAAATTGCAATAGGCAGCGATCACGCTGGATTTGACTATAAAGTAGAAATCATCTCTTACTTAAAGGAACTAGGTCATGATGTCCAAGATTTTGGACCTTCGAGTGCTGACTCTGTGGACTACCCTGACTTTGCCCACCCGGTAGCTACATCTGTAGAAACTGCGGAAAACACGCTAGGTGTCTTAATCTGTGGGAGTGCAAACGGTGTCGCTATCACGGCGAATAAACATCAAGGAATACGCGCAGCTATAGCGTGGCAAAATGAAATTGCAGCTCTAGCCCGTCAGCATAATAATGCAAACATTATCTGTATCCCTGCACGTTTTGTCGATTTAGAGCTCGCAAAAAAAATAACACACACTTTCCTAACGACAGATTTTGAAGGTGGCAGACATGCCAACCGTGTCAATAAGATTGCTTGTAATTAGTTAAAAGACCGAAACCATGAGGAGACTATTTTCTATTTTATTAATCCTACCTGCGCTGTACAGCTGTAGCTTCGCTCAGGTACAAAAGAAGTATGGGGAACTCATCACCGAAGAGAGCTCCCGAAAGCACCTCACGATATTGGCCAGTAAAGAGTTTGAAGGAAGAGGTACCGGACAGGAAGGTGGAAGAAAAGCAGCAAACTATATTGCCGATCACTTCAAGAGCTACGGATTGAAACCCATCGTCAACAACGATTCATTCTTTCAGCCTGTCTCCTTGTTACGTACAGAGCATATCGTAAAAAACTTCAGTATCGACAAGACTTCTTATGAAAACGGAAAAGACTTCTATGTCCAAGGAGACAATGATATCAAAAAATTCACTTCACAAGAGATAGTTTTCGTAGGCTACGGTCTTCAACACAATGCTTACAACGAACTTAAGTCTACAGATATCAAAGGAAAAGTTGTTTTAGTACTGAATGAAGGAGAGCCATTCGATCAAGATGGAAATTCACTTTTGACAGGTAATAGTACAGAATCCGAATGGTCTAAAAGTCGTTTCAAAAGAGTACAGGAGCTTGTCAAACTAGAACCTAAACTGATTTTGGCAACCACACCTCTTGTGGCAAGTATGTTAAACAGAATGAGAGGCAGGTCATCGTCTGCTCGCATTTCACTGGATCAGGGAAATGTAAACCGTGCAGTTACTCAGTCTATTCCTGTTGTTAATATAAACGAGGATATTGCCAATAAAATATTATCCAAAGCTAATAGTTCACTAACTACTTTTAAAGAACTAGCACGCAAAGGCGTTCAAAAGCCGATAATAATAAAGAGTCAATTGGAGGCGGAAATGGGGGTGAACCAAGAAAAATTGGATGATCCCAATGTGCTGGGGCTATTAGAAGGCTCAGACTTAAAAGACGAAGTAATTGTCATCTGCGGACACTATGACCACGATGGTATATTACCCGACGGGACATTCTTCCCTGGCGCGGACGATAATGGCTCTGGAACAGTTGCTGTACTAGAACTAGCAAGAGCTTTTTCTGCGGCCAAGAAAGAAGGCAACGGACCGCGAAGAAGTATTCTTTTTATTGGTTTAGCCGCTGAAGAAAAAGGACTCCTCGGATCTAAATTCTATGTAGAGCACCCTATAATCCCATTAAAAAACACAGTAGCTTGTATCAACATAGATATGATAGGCCGTATTGATGATAAGCATTTAAATGGAGACCATAATTACCTACATGCTATAGGACTAGACAAACTCAGTTCGGAATTACAGCAGGTTACTGAACAAGCCAACAAAGACTTTGTACAGATTGGATTAGATTATTCCTATAATGACCCTAATGAACCTATGCGACTCTATTACCGGTCAGACCATTACAACTTTGCAGAAAAAGGAATTCCATCAGCGTTCTTCTTTTCGGGACTACACCCCCACTACCATACTCCTGAGGATACTGTCGACAAAATTGACTTCCCGATGATGGTAAAAAGAGAAAAATTAATTTTCTATACGACTTGGGAAATAGCCAATAGAGCAAAAAGACTTGTGGTAGATAGCAATAAGAAATAGCTTTCAGGTCAATAAAATTAGTAAAGCCGTTCCAAACTAGGGACGGCTTTATTATTTAAACAAATCGTCCTTCCATTTGTTTATTACATATCAACAAGTAATTATGGCATTTGTAGATTATTATAGCACATTAGGGCTTGACAAAACCGCAAGCCAAGAGGACATTAAAAAAGCGTATCGCAAACTCGCACGCAAATATCACCCTGACTTAAATCCAGATGATGAAGTGGCCAAAAAGAAATTTCAAGAGCTCAATGAAGCAAATGAAGTTTTGACCGATCCTGAAAAGCGAAAAAAATATGATCAGTATGGTGAAAACTGGAAACACGGTGAGGAATACGAGCGAGCTCAACAGCAATACAGAGGTAGACCAAGTGGATCTGCACAACAAAATCCTTTTGAGGGATTCGATTATAATGGCAATTACGAAACCGGTGAATACTCAGATTTCTTCGAACAGCTTTTTGGATCCAGATTCGGAGCGGGGCGTAAAGGTTCATTTAAAGGCCAGGATTATAACGCAGAGATAGAACTCACACTACAGCAAGCCAGCAACACCCATCAACAGACTTTCACCGTAAACGGTAAAAATATTCGTATCACGATTCCTGCAGGAGTTCAAGACGGTCAGAAAATACGCCTCAAAGGGCAAGGTGCTGCTGGAGTAAATGGAGGCCCCAACGGTGACCTTTATATCACTTTCCACATTCTACCTGACCCTCGTTTTGATCGCAGAGGCAACGATTTATATAGCAAAGTTGAAATAGATCTATTTACAGCTTTGCTTGGAGGAGAGGCAATCGTAGATACACTAGGAGGAAAAATAAAAGTAAAAGTAAAATCCGGTACGCAGAACGGTTCAAAAATCCGTTTAAAAGAAAAAGGATTCCCTCTTTATAAACAGGAAGGTAAATTTGGTGATTTCTACGCTGAAGTCGCTGTAAAAATACCAAGCGATCTTAGTGAAGAACAAAAGAAACTCTTTGAACAAGCAGCCGCTTTAAATAAAAAATAATATGGAAGCTACATTATTCAAAATAGTTGACATCTGCCGATCCAACAACATCGAAGCAGCTTTTATTAAAGAGCTGCACCAAAATGGTCTGATAGAAATCATGATCATAGAGAGTCAAGAATTCGTACATGAGGATGAAGTCGCGCGAATCCAGAAATACCAAAACTGGCATTACGATTTGGAACTCAATATTCAAGGAATAGAAATTGTACAACAGCTCTTATATAAGATTGAATCGCTGAAGCAACAGGTGCAAAGCCTAAAGAGAGGACATTAGTATTTTCACGTGAATGTAAACTCTACGTATTTTTTTCCTAGTAGAGTCATAATCAAACGCTTTCCTTTCTTCTCCATACTTTTCTAAAGAGATATTGGCTAACTTGTTACTAAAGGATATAACATAAGTTAAACAGGTATGAAACAGTTAGAAAATAAGGTCGCCATCGTAACCGGTGGAGCTTCAGGAATTGGAAAGGCAATAGCTGAGATCTTCATTCGAGAAGGTGCCAAGGTCGTAATCTCTGACATCAATGACAAAGCAGGGAATGATTTTATCAATAATTGCGAAGGCAATAACGCAATTTTTGTTAAAGCAGACTCTTCCTCCCCCAAAGACAATGAAAAGATTGTGGAGGCTGCCGTTGCTAATTTTGGAGCCTTACATGTGGCCGTGAATAATGCAGGAATTGGGGGTGAATCGAACCCAGTCGGCGAATTATCAATCGAAGGTTGGAATAAAGTTATTGACATCAACCTAAATGGTGTTTTCTATGGTATGCACTATCAACTGCCTGAGATCGCAAAATCAGGCGGCAGCATCATCAATGTTGCTTCTATACTTGGATCTGTTGGATTCATGAATTCTGCGGCTTACGTCGCTGCTAAACATGGTGTCGTAGGACTGACCAAGACGGCAGGCTGGGAATACGCGACTAAGGGAGTCCGAGTCAATGCCATAGGTCCTGGATTCATTGAAACCCCATTGATCGAAAATGCATTAGATAAAGATACCCAAACGTACTTAGCTAGCCAACATGCTTTCCAACGACTAGGAAGACCCGAAGAAGTGGCTGAACTCGTACTTTGGCTTGCTACAGAAAAATCATCTTTTGTCACCGCATCATATTATCCTGTGGATGGCGGATATTTGGCAAAATAGTATTAAATTGCGCGCTTTAAACTCAACTTCTCATGCAATTAATCTATAAAGGTAAGACTAAGGATGTCTACAATCTAGGTAACAGCCAGTATCTATTAAAGTTCAAAGATGATGTAACAGGTGAAAATGGAGTCTTTGACCCGGGAGCCAATACCGTAGGCTTGACCATAGACGGAGCCGGTAAATCAGGACTAAAGATGACCAAATATTTTTACGAACTGTTGAATGGTCTTCAGATTCCTACACATTTAATTTCCGTTGACCTAGACGATGTCAGTATGGTCGTTAAAGAAGCAGAAGTACTAGGAAAAGGACTAGAGGTGATATGTCGTTATAAGGCAGTTGGAAGCTTCTACAGACGTTATGCTGCTTATTGCCAAGAAGGTCAAGACCTTAATGGTTTTGTAGAGGTTACGATTAAAGATGATGAACGCGGAGACCCTGTTATCTCTGAGGATGCATTGGAAAATCTGGGTATATTAACCAAAGAACTATACCAGGAATTAAAAGCACTAACCGTTAAAATATGTGACATAGTTAAAGCGGAATTGGCGAAAAAAGGATTAGACCTTTACGACATCAAATTAGAATTCGGTTACGACAAAACGAACAATCAAATCATCCTCATCGATGAGATTTCAGGTGGCAATATGCGTGTTTATAAAAATGGACAGTATATCGCTCCTTTAGATTTAGAAAAAGAATTCTTAGCATAACATAAAATAAGAGCTGACTCCAAAAAGTCAGCTCTTATTCTTTCGAAGAGTGCTAAAAACTAATCTTTTATAGACAGTGTGTCTCGCTGTACCACTTTTGATTCAGCATCTAGGTATTCCAAATAGTATCGCCCTGGACACAAGCTCACCTCAATACCGTCCCGATCAATTGGTTTTAAGATCTGAAAATACTGGAGACCTGCATTCCCATTTTCAAAGTCCAAATACACCTTTAAAAAAGCAATCTGATTCGAGAACAACATACTCCGATCGGATTTTAAATGGACAGACTTTCTTACCTCTCCGTATTTGCAATCTGTTATCTGCCAACGGAGACTATCGTTATCTTTTTTCTGTAGTTCCAAGGCATTAATACGTGCCAGGTAATCGACTTTACAGAAACGGCAGTCAAGATGCTTTTCGGTACTGATATAGTAGATGAGACTCAATGCACCATCTTCCCTATAGGGGATATAAATATGCCGGATGTCTAACCTACCAGACGTTATATCTCGTTGAAAATAAAATGCACTGTCCTGCACTTTTCTTTCGTAACCATCTAATCTTTCAACTGCATTCCGATGCTGTATAGCAATAAGGTGATACTGAGGTTTTGAATCCGGGACTGCCGAAAATAAAAGCTTACTGCCCTTCGTATGAATACCGACTGATTTCATAACCTGCTTATCATCCGGATAAAGCTGCTTCATCTTTAACCCCGTTCCCTTTGGGTTAAAGGGCTTAATATCCATATACAACCAGACATTTGCATGACTTAAATCTGTATTGAAATACCGATCTACATCCTCGACAAATACCCCTCCCTTGGCAAAGCGTGGAGATTTACATCCTGCTAAAGCTAAAGAGACAAGGATAAATAAGACAATCAAATGTGACCGCATAATGGTTTAATTTCCTGGATAAACCCGCATGTTCCCTCCCATGAGACCTGCAATTCTCACCTGTCCATCTCCCTCTAGATCATATTGAACAGGTAGTGTATAGGATGTAACCGTTTTTTTGCCATCTATAATACCAGGGCTCCAATTTCCATAGCTTTTTGCTGCTGCTATTACATCTTTTGCCATACCGGCATGAGCTTCTGTAATCACCTTAAAATTACCCAATTCTCCGTTTGGTAATACATCGAATCCCAATTCGACCAATGTCCCTTCTTGCTTCAAGCTTCTTAGAACAGGGGGAAAACTAATTTTGCTTGCTACAGACACCATAAATTGTCGCATTCCTCCTTTAGGCTCAGGTAGTACCTCTACACGCTCTCCTTTAGAAAGAACTGCCCCACCGCCTGCAAGTCTCAATCCAACCGCAGCTCTGGATTTTTGCTTAGCACCGTTCTCTTCAGCTGGAATCCATTTTGTATTTTTCAATAACGCTACAAAACGAGATTTAAAGCTTTCCTCTAACACAGACCCAACCGCAAAGTTTGAAAGAGAGCCATCAGGTGCAACATCAAACGTTGCCCACATCCAAGGATCCAGATCCTTGGATGTCAATGTGCGTGGAGATTTATAGGATGATACCAACCATTCTTGGAGCCTGCTCTCTCCTAGTTCAGGTTTGGCCCTATAATTTGTTCTTTTTTGGAACATTGTTGTCAAATCCAATCGTATTGGTAAGGTGTATGCAATGCGCACCGCTTTCCCATTCTGAACAGCTGGTGACCACTTAGCCGATTTACTAAGCATATCAAGAGCAGCCTCCCCTGTACCATATCCAAGGTCTCGAACTACCTTAAGATTACTCAACTGTCCGTCTTTCTCAACAACAAAATAAATTTGCAATGTCCCCTTTATATCAGCATCTATCGCTGCTTTTGGGTATTGATAGTTTTCTCCAATCCATTTACGATAAGCTACCATTCCTCCTGGAGGTTCCGGGTTTATTTCCGTAGTTTCAAAAATCACCTCATCACCAACCGGGTCCTGTGTATTAATCTTCTTTGAAGTATCCTGATCCGTTAGCAATAGAAGATTCGAGGTCCCTACTTCCGACTCCATTCGATCTGCTGATATAGCTGACTTAGGAAAACTAACATCAGCCAACTGCGTTTCTACACTAGCTACCACTTCCTTGGCTCTACTTGTATTAAAAACCAATGTAGACCCAATTGCTACTAACAATACAGGAAGGCTTGCCAAATAAAACAACTTATTTCTATTCGACGATTTATTTTTAAATAACATCATAATTCTCTTTTTTAAGAATGACTGGTTCGAAAACTCATGGACCAGACTATTCAAATCTGTTCGCATCGCATTCGCCACCAACAACTCCGCATAAGCTACCTTATCCTCCGAGCAGAACTCGTCGGCGATACACTCATGTTGAAATTTTAGCTCCTTTCGAATAAGATAAACTATGGGGTTAAACCAATTAAACACACAAATAAGCTCCAATAGTAGTACATCATAGGAATGTCCTTGCTCCACATGGACCTGTTCATGCCGATCTATTACCTGATCATTCCTGACCTCTGCTCCCAAAAACACCCGTTTAAAAAATGAAAAACTCACATGGCTTTCTTCACTTGCAAATGCCCTGTTGACCATCCATAACCGATATACCAAAGCAATTATTCCAAGACTGACAACAGTCCAATACAGGACCGTGAGCAGGTCAACTAAGCTATAAGAAGTATCTACCACTATAGGTATATATATCACATCCATGACCTCTATAAAATTAACATGAGGAATGACTTCATCCTCTGCTATTAAGCTTGATATATCAATGAATAGCCCTATAGGTATAAGGATTGCCAGAACCACAATACCAAGTAAATAAAGTCTATTCCATTGAAAGAATGTCAACTTTCGGAAACAAATATGATATAGGCAAAAACCTATCGTCAAGGCGATATTAACCAGAAGTAAGTAAACCATAAGTAATTAAGTTTATAATCAAGCAATGGATAGCTTGTTATTTGTGTCTATTGATTATTGCCAATATTTCATCCAATTCTTTTACATCCAACTTATTTTCTTCTAGAAAAAAAGACAGCATCCGTTTCGGCGAGTTATCAAAATAACCATTCAACAACTTGTCCGCAACTACTTTCTTATACATTTCCTTCGAAATCGCTGGAATATACCGATGGCTTTTGCCAAAGGCTTGATGATCTACAAAACCCTTGGTCTGTAGAATCCTGATAATAGTAGAAACTGTATTATATGCAGGTTTTGGTTCCGGGAGTCGATCTATAACTTCCTTAACAAATCCACCTCCCATGTCCCAGAGTTCCTGCATGATTTGCTCTTCTGCTTTTGTAAGTTCTTTAATTTCGTCCATAATACTGTTTATTAAAAAAGGCACGTCTGCCGATAATCGATTATAAAACGAATGTATAACTAAAAAACTAGTTTTGAAACTAATTATTTAGTTTAAAACACAAACAACTGTAAAACAACATATTAAAATCAATCCAATCGCCATCTTCTATTCGATTTCTTCTCGGATAGTTTGTTTTTTCGGTCCAACCGGGCCAATACTTTCGAGCGAGGTACTTTTGTCGGAATACGTTTCTTTGTGGGTGTCAATGCCTTTATCAGTAGATTATGCAGCCGCTCTATAGCGATATCTTTATTTGCCAACTGACTCCTACTCTCCGAAACTTCAAGTTGTACCAGCCCTTCTGAATGTATACGATGTGCCAACTTAAACTGAATAATATCTTTTTGTATGGGAGACAATAGTAAAGAGTTTGCAACATCCCACAACAACGTCACTTTCGTTTCTACTTTATTTACGTTCTGTCCTCCAGCTCCTCCAGACCGGGAAGTCTTAAATGTCACTTCCTTCCTTAAATCTTCCGATTTAATATACATACTATAAACTTTACGATTTTATTGCAAAATGATTGCTAAACCTTACTTAAATTTGATTGTTATAAATATAAAAAAAACTTCATGAAACCATCATGGGTAAATCGGGCTATATGCCTCCGAAAATGCTCTTGATAGCTTCATCACTTAACTTAATAGAAATTATTGATGAAAATAGGAATAGTTTGTTACCCCACATTTGGTGGTTCAGGAGTCGTAGCTACAGAGCTAGGAAAAGGATTAGCCTCCGAAGGTCACCAAGTGCATTTCATTACTTACAGTCAACCTGCACGGTTAGACTTCTTTTCCGAAAACCTATTCTATCACGAGGTTGCTGTTTCCCAGTATCCACTTTTTGACTTTCCTCCTTACGAATCTGCATTGGCTAGCAAGCTCGTCGACGTCGTTCGTTTCGAACAGTTGGACGTACTACATGTACATTATGCTATTCCACACGCATCGGCCGCTTACTTAGCAAAACAGATTCTTCGTAGTTATGGCATCAATATCCCCGTAGTCACTACACTACATGGTACGGATATCACATTGGTAGGCAAAGACAAAAGTTTCAAACCAGTTGTACAGTTCTCCATCAATGAATCCGATGGTGTCACAACCGTATCAGAAAGTCTCAAAAAACAGACCTTAGAGTTTTTCGACATCACTAGAGACATCGAAGTAATCCCCAACTTCATTGATCTCGAAAGATTTTTCAACAAAAAGAGAGAGCACTTCAAAAGAGCCATTGCCCCGGATGATGAGCGCATCCTGATACATACTTCCAATTTCAGGAAGGTAAAGAATACGACAGATGTAGTACGTATATTCCATCAAGTCAATCAAAAAATACCAAGCAAACTATTGATGGTTGGTGATGGTCCCGAACGTAGTAATGCCGAAGAGCTTTCAAGACAATTGGGAATCTCTAGTAGTGTCCGTTTCTTGGGCAAGCAAGATGCTATCGAAGAAATATTGTCTGTTTCGGACCTATTCCTCATGCCTTCATCCTCAGAGAGCTTTGGATTGGCCGCATTAGAAGCGATGGCCTGCAGTGTACCTGTAATATCGACCAATACAGGCGGGCTTCCTGAGCTGAATGTCAATGGCGTGACTGGATTTTTGAGCGATATTGGCGACGTTGATGACATGGCAAAAAATGCCATCCACATTCTGGAGGACTGTCCTCGCCTAGAAGAATTCAAAAAAGCGGCTTATGCTCGCGCTAAGGATTTTGACATCAAACAGATCTTGCCCTTGTATGAACGCTATTATCAAAAAGCCATTGACAGCTTAAAAAAAGAAAACAAATCGTTTTAAGTCCGTCGTAGGCGGAAAAAAAATTATATCTTTGACTTTTGGAAATATTCCGAAAAAATCAAGCATGAAATATAAACGTATCCTACTAAAACTCAGTGGTGAAGCTCTAATGGGAGAGCAAAACTATGGTATTGACATCAATAGAGTAGCTCAATATGCCAAAGACATTAAAGAAATTCATGAACAAGGTTTAGAAATAGCTATTGTCATTGGAGGAGGAAATATCTACAGAGGCCTAAGCGCAGAAAAAGCAGGTATGGACCGAGTGCAAGCTGACTATATGGGCATGCTGGCAACCGTAATTAATAGTATGGCTCTACAAGATGCTTTAGAAAAAGTAGGGCTAAAAACAAGACTACTTACTGCGATCAAAATGGAACAGATTTGTGAGCCTTTTATTCGCAGAAGAGCAGTAAGACACCTAGAAAAAGGCAGAATTGTAATCTTCGGTGCAGGTACTGGAAACCCTTATTTCACAACAGACACAGCTGCTTCGTTAAGAGCTATCGAAATTAATGCAGATGCTGTTTTAAAGGGAACTCGTGTTGATGGAATTTATTCAGCCGACCCAGAGAAAGATCCGAGTGCAACTCGTTTTGACAACATCTCTTTCACAGAGGTTTATCAAAAAGGCTTAAATGTAATGGATATGACAGCATTCACCTTATGCCAGGAGAACAATCTTCCAATCATAGTTTTTGATATGAATAAACCTGGTAATTTGAAAAAATTGGCCGAAGGAGAACATATTGGAACTGTTGTTAGCTAAGAAAAATAAAATTACAAACATATGAACGAACTGATATCTATAGAATTGGATGACTGCAAAGAGAGAATGACAAAAGCCGTGCAGCATACCGAATCAGAACTTACAAAAATTCGCGCTGGAAAAGCTACACCATCCATGTTGGACGGTATTTATGTAGACTACTATGGCTCTGCTACTGCACTCTCTCAAGTTAGTAACATCAATACTACGGATGCTCGTACAATTGTAATTCAGCCTTGGGAAAAGAACCTCTTAAGCACTATCGAAAAAGCTATCATGGATTCCAACATTGGGTTAAACCCGCAAAATGATGGCTCTATAATACGTTTGGTTGTTCCGCCTTTGACAGAAGAAAGAAGACGTGATCTAGTAAAAAAAGCAAAAGAAGAGGCTGAAAAAGGACGTGTCACGGTACGTAATATCCGTAAAGAGACTAACGAATCTATCAAAAAACTAAAAAATGATGGAGCTTCCGAAGACGAGATTAAAATCGGTGAAGCTGAAGTTCAAAAGCTAACAGACAGCTATATCGTAAAAGTTGATCAATTGGCAGAGTTGAAAGAAAAAGACATTATGACGGTGTAAACCTTTCATACATATCCTATCAAAAAGCCATCCTTCAAAAAAGGATGGCTTTTTTAATATCCACATAATCCCTAAACCTAGCTTTCTATTCGTATTTGTCAACAGCATTTGTTAAATTTAGTACGCTATATAATTTTATCGAGGATGACTACAAGACGTAACTTTATTAAAAAGACAGGCTTAGGCTTAGCTAGTGCCTACTTAGGGTCTTCCCTACTCCATGCCTGCACATCGAGCAAACAAAAAGGAGAAGGGCCCTTCGCCAACATAGGCTTACAGATATACTCATTACGAGATCTCTTAAGCCAAGATGCCAAGCTCACGCTGGAAACCGTTTCAAAGATAGGCTATAGCCATATCGAAACATTCGGTCTCGATACCACTACGAATTCCTTTTGGGGACTTAGCGTACCCGAACTGAAGAAGATAATGGCCGGAATCGATCTAAAGACCTATAGTGGACACTATGACTTGAGTAGGTACCTCAGCAGACATCATACCGATAAAGAACCGATTGAAAAATATATCGAGACAGCACATGAGCTAGGTCAAAAGTACGTCATAGCACCTGTAACTCCTATGGACGATCTTAACAACTTAAAGGTTGAGGATTACCAATATGCGGCCGAACAGCTTAACAAAGCTGGGGAAATAGCCAAACAAGCAGGTATCAAAATCGGCTATCACAACCATTTCTGGGAATTCAGAACATTTGCCAATGGCACAAAGGGATTAGATATTTTAATTGCTTTTACAGACCCCGAATTGGTGGCTTTTGAATTGGACATCTATTGGATTGAAAAATCAGGGTTGAGCCCACAATCTTATTTTCAAAAATATCCCGGTCGTTTCCCAATGTGGCACATAAAAGATATGGATAAAAGCTATAGCCAACCTATAGTAGGCAAAGAGTACGACAGTTTACCATTCGACTCTATACAGAACAAAATACGCTTTACTGAAGTTGGTAGCGGACAGATTGACTATATCAATATCTCACAAAGTGCTAAACAAGCGGGGCTAGAATATGCGTTTGTCGAACAAGACGACATCTATATGCCAAACAAATTTGAGAGTGTCAAAAAGAGTTATGACTATGTCCAAAAATTCCTGACAAAATAACGAAAAATTAAAAAGGGCTGTAAAATGATTACAGCCCTTCTTTTTAAAACTTCATTGCTTCTACTTCCGAAGCTGTTTCTTCTACTTTCTCTTTTAGTCCTTTCTTGAAGCTCAATAAGTTTTGTCCTATTGTTTCATCAAAAGTCCCTATAATCTGTGCTGCCAGAATTCCTGCATTCTTTGCTGCATTTAAAGCTACAGTTGCTACAGGGATACCATTTGGCATCTGTAGTATGGATAGTACAGAATCCCAACCATCAATAGAATTGGAAGACTTCACTGGCACACCTATTACAGGAAGATGGGTTATTGACGCTACCATACCTGGTAAATGCGCAGCTCCACCAGCTCCAGCTATAATTACTTTAATACCTCTAGAAGCCGCCTCTTCAGCATATGAAAACATACGATGAGGGGTACGGTGAGCTGATACAATAGTAACTTCAAAACCTACCCCTAATTCCTTTAACACTTCTACTGCATCCTGCATAACAGGGAGATCAGATTTACTCCCCATGATAATTCCAACTTGGATTGATTGTGTGCTCATTTCTTTATTATGCTATTACTTTCAATATTTCCTGTACCTTACGGGCATTACTTATCGCAAGCTCCCGATCTGCATTCACAATACAGACGTGTCCCATCTTTCGGAAGGGCTTAGTATACTTTTTACCGTACAAGTGTAAATACACACCTTCCATTGCCAGAATTTCTTCTATCCCCTCATACTTAGCCAATCCTTCATATCCTTCTTCTCCCAAAAGATTGATCATCACAGCATTCGAGCGTGCTTCAGTGTTTCCTAATGGCAAATTGAATATTGCTCTAAGATGCTGTCCGAACTGAGATGTAAAGTTTCCCTCGATAGTTTGGTGTCCCGAATTATGAGGACGTGGCGCCAGCTCGTTGACTAAGATTTCACCTTCTTCGGTCAAGAACATCTCAACAGCCAATAACCCTACAATCTGCAAATCGTTCGCAATCTTCTTCGCTAGTTCTTCAGCCTTCTGTTGGATCTCGAAACTATAAGTCGATGGAGAGATCAGAAACTCTACTAAATTCGCTTGTGGGTTAAACTCCATCTCCACCATTGGAAAGGTCTTAACTTCACCACGATCGTTACGAGACACGATAACAGCAATCTCTTTCTGGAATTTTACAATCTCCTCAATGATACTTGGCTCCTCAAACGCGGTCTGCAAATCGTCTTCGTTAAGAATCATTTTAACGCCCTTTCCATCGTATCCGTCTTTGCGCAATTTTTGTACAAACGGCAACGGTAGGTTCGCATTGCGAAGTGATTCACGATTAGAAATCAGTTGAAATGCCGATGTCGGGATATCATTTTGCTTAAAGAACTGCTTTTGCAAGCCCTTGTCCTGAATCAAACGTATCACACGAGACTGTGGATATACAATCACCCCTTTATCTTCCAACGCTTCCAACGCATCGACATTGACTTTCTCAATCTCTATCGTAAGCATATCTAGGTTCTTACCAAAATTAAAGACCGTATCATAATCGCTCAGTGATCCACATTCGAAGTGATCACACAATTTACGACAAGGTGCATTTTTATCTGGATCTAGCACATGCACATTCACATTATAACTAATTGCTTCCTGAATGAGCATCCGGCCCAACTGGCCACCGCCAAGAATCCCTAGCTGCAACTCACCATAAAAATCTTTTCCCATAATTAAACTTATATCCTTAACAGTTCTCCTCAAAATATTTTTCGTGAAGAATCTGTTCTTTTTCTATCTTCTTTTGTAATTCTAAAAACGCGCCTATAAGCGCTTCTGGTCTAGGTGGACACCCTTGCACATACACATCTACCGGGATAATTTTATCTACCCCTTTTACCACATGATACCCATGCTGCCAATACGGTCCTCCACAATTAGAGCAGGAGCCCATTGAGATAACATACCGAGGCTCGGGCATCTGCTCATACAGCCTCTTGATCCGATCAGCCATTTTAAAAGTCACCGTACCCGCAATGATCATAACGTCAGATTGTCTTGGAGATGGTCTAGGAAAAACTCCCAAACGATCCAGATCATACGTTGCTGCCATTGCTCCCATCATTTCAATAGCACAGCATGCAATACCAAAACTGACTGGCCACATCGATGATAACCTAGCCCAATTCAGCAAGTCATCAATCTTAGCCACAATAACACCATCAGACCTTAACTGTTCATCTATACTCATGGCTTTTTGAATCTAGGTTTAAATCCAATGGATGGCTTAGAAACAGTATCTTCCGCAACATCCTTTCTGTCCTCTATAGGAGGCTCTATACTGGCACGGTAATCTCGGATTACATGCACACTATTATTAAGCTGTGCATACGCATCCTGTGGTATATTCACATTAACAGCAGGCCGGACATGGTTTGGCTTAATCCAATTCAAATCACCTTTACACCATACGTAGATCAAACCAACAATCAGAATTGCCAGAAAAATCCCCATCTCCGCCATAGTGAACCACCCCCATCTCCCATCAGCTGCAATGAGGTATTCGTTTCCAAACACGACAGACCATGGAAAAATAAAGATAAGCTCGACATCAAAAAGTAAAAAGATGAGTGCTATGACGTAGAATCGTGGATTAAATTGAACCCAAGCAGTTCCAACAGTCTCTTCACCACATTCGTACGTACTCTCTTTAATTGGATTAGGCTTCTTTGGAGCAATCAACTTGGCTAAAAAAATCGTCACGCAGACTAACAGGATACCAATAATCCCCATAAGGAGAATAGCTCCATAAGCTGAAAGTTGCGAGGGATGATCGTCCATAACGACAAAATTAACAATAAATTCTATTCTTTCTAAAAATAACCGTCAAATTTAGGTCTAAACAAAACGGAGGGACAACTATAAAAACTATACTTGCCCCTCCGTTCCTTAATCTGGAATCAACTCCCCGAATCTATCTACCAGGCATTTTTGGCATATTACGCATCATTTTTGCGGCCATAGCTGGATTAGACATTTGTTTCATCACTTTACGCATATCCATAAACTGCTTCAACAGCTTATTAACTTCATTAATATCTGTACCAGATCCTTTGGCAATACGCATTCTTCTCTTTTGATCTATTGCATCTGGATTTTCTCTTTCGAAAGGCGTCATTGAATCAATAATCGCTTCGATTGGTTTAAAAGCGTCATCTTCAATTTCCACATCTTTAAGCGCTTTACCCGCCCCCGGTATCATACCGATCAAATCCTTCATATTACCCATCTTCTTGATCTGTTGAATTTGGGATCTAAAATCATTGAAGTCAAACTTATTCTTACGGATTTTCTTCTGAAGCTCCGCAGCCTGTTTTTCATCGAATTGTTGCTGAGCACGCTCTACCAAGGAAACAACGTCACCCATCCCTAAGATACGGGACGCCATACGTTCAGGATAGAACACATCCAACGCATCCATCTTCTCCCCTGTACCAATAAATTTAATTGGCTTATTTACAACCGACTTAATAGATAGCGCAGCTCCACCACGAGTATCCCCATCAAGCTTAGTTAATACAACTCCAGTAAAGTCTAACCTATCGTTAAACGCCTTAGCCGTATTGACTGCATCCTGTCCCGTCATAGCATCTACGACAAACAAAATCTCATTCGGTTGAGTCGCATCCTTTACTGCAGTTATCTCATTCATGAGCGCCTCATCGATTGCCAGACGCCCCGCTGTATCTATAATGATAACATTATTACCATTACGTTTACCTTCCTCTACCCCAGCTTTTGCAATTGCGATAGGATCTGTCGAATTTCTATCTGTATATACAGGTACTCCTACTTGCTCTGCGAGAACCTCTAATTGATCGATCGCTGCAGGACGGTATACGTCACCAGCAACCAAAAGAGGTTTTTTACCTTTCTTATCTTTCAAAAAATTAGCAAGCTTCCCGGTAAACGTAGTTTTACCCGCACCATTCAGACCTGCAATTAGAATAACTGTTGGATTTTTTGATAGATCGAGTTCAGTTACCGAGCCTCCCATTAAACCGGTCAACTCATCATTCATGATCTTAGTCAACAACTGTCCAGGAGAAATACTACTCAATACATTCTCACCTAATGCCTTTTGTTTGACATCATCTGTAAATGTTTTTGCAGTTTTATAATTCACATCGGCATCCAACAAGGCCTTGCGAATTTCTTTCATCGTCTCAGCGACGTTTATTTCGGTAATATTCCCTTGGCCTTTTAATACCTTAAAGGCTCTATCTAGTTTATCCTGAAGATTTGAAAACATAGTTAATTTTTTGAAACTCTTATGCTAAGTTGCAAAGTTAACAATAATTTGCTTTTTCTCAACCCCTGTATTATACAGAATTGTTTTAACCAGATATACGTCTATCACACAAAAAAGCCGAAACAGTTTTGTTTCGGCTTTTCTTTATTAATTCTATATAAATGAGCGATTATTAATCTCTTCTTCCCAATAGAATAGATGCATAATATAAAAGCGTAACCAACGCAGACAAAGCAGCAATTACATAGGTCATTGCAGCCCATTTCAAAGCATCTTTTGCCCCATCGTGTTCTTCTTGACTATGCGTTACATTAGCCCGGTCCAACCAAGCTAAAGCTCTTTTCGAGGCATCAAACTCAACCGGCAAAGTTATAAAACTAAACACTGTAGTGACAGCTAATGCTGCAACACCTATTTGTAGCAATAAAAAGCTCTTTGAAAAAATAGCCAACATCACACCTATCATCAACGTGAAAGAAACGATTTTCGAAGAAAAGTTGACGATCGGCACCATAGATGAACGAAACTGCAACCATGAATAGGCCGTTGCATGCTGTACAGCATGTCCACATTCGTGGGCAGCCACCGCAGCAGCAGCAACACTACGCCCATGATATACTTCTGGACTCAAATTGACAGTTCGATCACCTGGATTATAGTGATCCGTAAGCTGTCCTTCCACCGACACAATATTCACATCATAAATATTATTATCATGCAGCATCTTTTGCGCTATCTCTGCCCCCGATAACCCAGAGGTCAACGGCATTTCCGAATACTTTTTAAACTTATTTTTAAATCTTGTTTGGACAATCATACTAATGATCCCGATAACAATCAATAAAATCCAAATTCCCATATTTTTTTCTTGTTTTTAAATCTATCCTTAAATTATACAAAACCAATTTCAAAGGTCGTGCCACAACAAATAAACACAAATTTTCTGTCATTTTGACAACAAATAAGACACCAAACCTCATATAACCGTCAAAAAATCTGGAAACACTTTATCACTCATTAGTGGTAAATAGCACCGAGCAACAAGTAAAATGGACTCTCAGTAAAACCAAAAGTCCATTTGAATATTCTTTAATTTATAATGGAATCTAATTAAATTGGAAGGTCATATTATGATCCTCAATCATTTTGCGTAAGTTACTCAAAGCATACCGCATACGTCCCAATGCTGTATTGATACTCACCTCTGTGATCTCCGCAATATCTTTGAAGCTCATATCGCAAAAGTGTCGCATAATCAATACCTCTTTTTGATCATCAGGCAGAAGCTGTATAAGTTTCTTTAAGTCCACATCAACCTGACTCCGTACCAACTTACTTTCTGCATCTTCGTCAGCAAAGTTAAGCACTTCAAAGATATCATAGCCATCGCCATTGATTACAGTAGGTCCTCGCTTTTCCTTTCTAAAATGGTCAATTACCATATTATGGGCAATACGAATTACCCAAGGCAAAAATTTCCCTTCTTCATTATAGCGTCCTGTCTTAATGGTATTGATTACCTTGATAAAGGTCTCTTGAAAAATATCCTCTGCCAAGAACTCATCCTTGACACGAACAAAAATAGAAGTATATATCTTAGTCTTGTAACGATCTATCAGCACCTTCAATCCACCTTCATCGCCATTAATATAGGCACGGATTAACTCTTGATCTGTTTTGCTTTTCAATAGTTTCATAATAATTCCCCTAATATTTTAAGTATAGAGCATGTAAGCAATTCAATTTTTTAGAGTAACCGTGTTTCGATAGGCATCTATTTTTAATTGTTTTAAATATCGTTATCTACTCCAAAGTAGCTGAAAAAAAATGATGTTTCAAATTTACCTTACGAGTTTTAACATTAATTCACAGTTCTTAAACGCAATAATTATACCACAAAGCCTGCCCACCAAATAGGTCATTAAGCCCCCCTTCCCCGCAGGCGAAACTTACTTTCAACAAAAAAGCTCCAAAATTTCTTTTGGAGCTTTTTATATTATTTATCCACCTATCTATTTGTATAGTGGAAACTGAGCCATCATTGCTTTCACTTTATCATGGATTTTTGCCAACTGTGCTTCGTTTGCACGGTTTTGCAATGCCTCATCGATCAATTCACCGATTTGAACCATCTCCGCTTCTTTCACTCCACGAGTTGTAATCGCAGCTGTACCGAAACGAACACCTGAAGTAACAAAAGGAGAACGTGTATCAAAAGGAACCATATTTTTGTTGGTAGTTATACCTGCTAGCCCTAATACAGCTTCTGCTTCCTTACCAGAGATATCTTTATTACGTAAATCGACTAACATCAAGTGGTTGTCAGTTCCTCCAGAAATAATCTTGTAGTCACGATCCACAAAGAATTTAGCCAAAGCCTGTGCGTTGCTCTGTACTTGCTTCACATATGCTAAATAGTCATCGCTCAATGCTTCACCATAAGCTACAGCCTTAGCCGCGATAGTATGCTCCAAAGGACCTCCTTGTGTACCTGGGAATACCGCTAAATCCAACAATTGTGTAATTGTACGAGTCTCTCCTTTAGGAGTCTTCGCTCCCCAAGTATTTTCAAAATCCTTACCCACCATGATCATACCACCACGAGGTCCACGCAATGTTTTATGCGTAGTCGTAGTCACGATATGACAGTGCGGAAGAGGGTCATTCAACAATCCTTTGGCAATTAATCCTGCTGGATGAGAGATATCTGCCAATAATAAGGCACCTACCTCGTCAGCCACTTTACGCATACGCGCATAGTCCCAATCACGTGAGTATGCAGAAGCACCACAAATAATCATCTTTGGCTTCTCACGAAGTGCAGTTTCCTCTAATTGTTCGTAATCGATCAATCCTGTATCCTCTTTTACACCATAGAATAAAGGTTGATAGATTTTACCCGAAAGATTAGCAGGAGAACCGTGCGTCAAGTGACCACCATGAGAAAGATCAAGACCTAGGATTTTATCTCCAGGCTTTATTGTAGCCAAAAACACAGCGGCATTAGCCTGTGCACCAGAGTGCGGCTGTACGTTGACCCATTCTGCACCGAAAAGCTTTTTAGCCCGTTCGATAGCGATAGTTTCTATTTCATCGACAACTTCGCATCCACCATAATAACGCTTTCCTGGAAGTCCTTCAGCGTATTTATTGGTCAATACAGAACCTGCTGCTTCCATCACTTGTTTGCTCACGAAGTTTTCTGAAGCGATTAATTCAATGCCTTCTTCCTGGCGTTTTAGCTCATCTGCGATTAGATTAAAGATAGCTTGATCTCTTTCCATTCTTGTGTATATTATTATTGGGGTGTTGAGAATAAATTATTTTGCCGCAAATATACGATTATCTTACCTTTTAAAGGAATTCTTTGATGTATCTTTTGAAAAACAAATCCTACATTAAACAATTATCAATCAAAGGCATCTTGTCTTCGGCAGGCACCACCTCCGGTCTAGGCCGCTAGTTCCTTTTTTAGCAGCACCTGAGCAGCTTCATAAGGGTTCACATCAAGCGTCTTCATATGTTTTAAAACCACTTCGATATAGCTATCGACGGTTCCTTCTCCCCCCATCCCCTTGTTTGCATTACGCATCAGCTCCAACGTATTGTCCTTCAAACCCTTCACAATAGCCCAAGCCACATCCGAAACATACAGTTGTTGTGTAAAATTATGCTGAAATTCAGATTCTATATCTGTCAGTATAGCCTGCTTAAATTGATGAAGCGTAACCCCTGCCCCATGATGTCTGAGCATTAATTGCTCCGGCGACACTCGGTGAACAAATAACAACAGCCGCTCATAAGCTGCAAAACGCAACTGCAAACGATCCTTAAGGAGTTCTTTGTTTTGATTGATATTACCCATCTTGAGAAAATGTCCCTCTATTTTGGGCCAAATAATATAAAATGCCAATACCAAAGCGATAAATACGCCAAAGGCTAAAACGAAAAGTTGCTTAAAAAATTCAATATACTCCATTATCAAGTCTTGTTTATATAGTGTCAAAAAAAACACAGCATGTTTATTTCGGCTAAAAATATGTATTTTTGTTTAACTATCAACAATAGGGAAAGGTAAGAAAATGAGTATCGAACATACAACAGGTGCAGCCCCTGTAAAAATGACGGAAGGCGCTGTTACGGAATTAAAAAAATTAATAAGTCAACAAGAGATAAGTGCCGACTATGGTCTTCGCATCGGTGTAGAAGGTGGAGGTTGTTCTGGCATGAACTATATCCTTGGCTTCGACCAAAAGAAAGATGGGGATTCGGAATACGAGATCGAAGGTCTCCGTGTATTCATGAACAAAGCTCATGGAATGTATCTTGCAGGAATGGAGATTGATTTCAAGAATGGTTTGGATGCAAGGGGCTTTACATTTAACAACCCAAATGCCACAAGCACTTGTGGATGCGGCTCTAGTTTCTCCGCTTAAAAGAATAAAAAGCTGTCTTCAGATATCCCTAAAAAACAGATAACTAAGACAGCTTTTCGCTCCTCTTCTCTATCTAATCGCTCAAAAAGGGCTTTACAGCTCTAATTTCCCGTCTATAAAAAGCGAGCTCAATATTATCCGTTTCTAACTTTCACCTTTCCTTAATATTCATTAAATTAGCCACCTTTAAAAATTGATTTACAAATACGTGATGTACAAGGAATATAAGCAGTTAAATTTACCGGAAATCGGCAAAGAAGTATTAAAACGTTGGGAAACAGAAAATATATTTGAAAAAAGTATTTCAAACCGTCCAGCGAGCAAGCCCTACACTTTCTATGAAGGTCCCCCTTCAGCAAATGGTACCCCAGGTATCCACCACGTGATGGCGCGTGCTATTAAAGATATTTTTTGCCGTTACAAAACCTTAAAGGGATTTCAGGTAAAACGTAAAGGAGGTTGGGACACCCACGGTCTACCAATCGAACTTGCTGTCGAAAAATCCTTGGGTATCACAAAAGAAGATATCGGAGTCAAGATCTCCGTGGAGGCCTATAACGATGCGTGCCGCAAAGAGGTCATGAAATACACCGACCTCTGGAACGACCTTACCGAAAAAATGGGATACTGGGTAGATTTAGAGAATCCTTATATCACCTATGAAAATGAGTACATAGAGACCTTATGGTTCTTATTGAAAGACCTATACAAAAAAGGCCTTCTGTACAAGGGCTACACCATACAACCTTATTCGCCTGCTGCGGGTACAGGGTTGAGCTCCCATGAGCTCAATCAACCAGGCACATACAAAGATGTGAAGGACACTACCATCGTAGCAGAGTTTCGCTTAGACAAAAAGCAGCTACACCCTATGGTAAATACGTTGGTAGAGACACCAGAAGAGGATGTCGCTTTCATCGCTTGGACGACTACCCCTTGGACCTTACCGAGCAACACGGCACTTGTGGTTGGCAAAAACATTGACTACGTCAAAATCAAAACATTCAACCAGTATACTGGCGAACCTGTTTCTGTTATCTTGGCCAAAAACCTAATCAGTAAACATTTCAAAGCTGAAGGCGAAAATGCTTCTTTCCAAGATTATAAAACAGGAGATAAAATCGTCCCTTGGGAAAAAGCAGCTGAATTCAAAGGAGCGGAGTTAGTAGACCTGAGATATCACCAGTTGCTACCTTATATTACATCCGAGGAGTTGTTAGAAAATGCTTTCCGAGTGATTCCAGGTGATTTTGTAACGACCGAAGATGGTACAGGTATTGTGCATGCTGCGCCGACTTATGGTGCGGATGACTTTAGAGTATCCAAAGAGAATGGCATCCCTGCTATCTTAGTCAAAGACGAGAATGGCAAAGATGTACCTACCGTAGATCGTACTGGACGCTTCGTCAAAGAAATCAGCGACTTTGCGGGACGTTTTGTAAAAGAAGAATATTACAGTGCTGAAGAACGCGCGGACAAAGATTTCCGTCCGACCGATGTACTTATTGCCATCAAATTGAAAGAAGACAACAAAGCGTTTGATGTCAAAAAATACGAACACACCTATCCACATTGTTGGCGTACAGACAAACCTGTACTATACTATCCATTAGATAGCTGGTTCATCAAAACCACCGCTGTAAAAGAACAATTGGTAGCTTTGAACAAAACCATCAACTGGAAACCGGAAGCAACAGGTACAGGACGATTTGGCAACTGGTTAGAAAACCTTGTGGACTGGAACCTATCCCGTTCTAGATACTGGGGTACTCCCCTACCGATCTGGCGTTCGGAAGATGAAAATGAAGAAATCTGTATCGGCTCTATGTCCGAGTTGAAATCTTATCTAGAGGCTTCACTTACCTCTGATGTTTTGAGCGATGCCGAAAAGCAAATCAACAGCGAATACTTAGCCAAATTTGGAACAGAGAAACTAGACCTTCACCGTCCGTACGTAGACCATGTTGTATTAGTATCCGATGCCGGGCAGAAATTATTCCGCGAACCAGACCTTATCGACGTATGGTTTGACTCTGGAGCTATGCCTTATGCACAATGGGGATTAGACTATGACAAACTTGCAAATGGTGATGCATTACCATTCAAGAATGAATATAATAATGCGTTTCCTGCAGACTTCATCGCCGAAGGCGTTGACCAAACCCGCGGATGGTTCTTTACATTACACGCCATCTCGACTATGGTTACAGGTTCAGTAGCTTTCAAAAACGTAGTTTCAAATGGGCTTGTACTGGATAAAAATGGCAACAAGATGTCCAAGCGTCTAGGCAACGGAGTAGATCCATTTGCTACGATAGAGAAATACAGTGCGGATGCCACCCGTTGGTACATGATCAGCAATGCAGCTCCTTGGGACAATTTAAAATTCAACGAAGAAGGCTTAGACGAAGTACGCCGTAAATTCTTCGGAACACTATACAACACCTATGCGTTCTTTGCGCTTTATGCCAATATCGACAACTTCAGCTATGCTGAACCCGAAATTGCATTAGCCAACAGACCGGAGATCGACAGATGGATATTATCTTTACTGAATACCCTTACCAAGGAAGTAGATGAATGCTATAGCGACTACGAACCTACAAAAGCAGCACGTGCTATACAAAACTTTGTTGACGAGCATTTGAGCAACTGGTATGTAAGGTTATGCCGCCGTCGCTTCTGGAAAGGAGAGTATACGGAGGACAAAATCTCAGCCTACCAAACATTGTACACCTGTCTGGACACCATTGCTAAATTGATGTCTCCTATATCTCCGTTCTTTGCAGATCAGCTTTATCTAGACTTGAACCAGGCTACAAAAAAACAGACCTTCGAATCTGTACACCTAGCCGACTTCCCTGTTTACCAAGCTGACCTAGTTGACAAAGAGCTAGAAGAGCGTATGGGCCTAGCACAGGATATTTCTTCATTGACGCTATCTCTACGTAAGAAAACGGCGATCAATGTACGTCAGCCACTAAGCAAAATTCTGATTCCGGTATTGGATGCTGCTTTCCAGACAAAAGTGGAAAAAGTAAAAGATTTGATTCTTTCGGAGACCAATATAAAGAATATCGAGTTCATCACAGACACCGCTGGTCTTATCAAGAAAAAGATAAAACCTAACTTCAAGGCTCTAGGTGCCAAAGTCGGCAAAGACATGAAGACCGTGAGTGCTGCAATTCAAGCCTTCACTATAGAACAAATCAGTCAGTTAGAAAAAGCTGGAACTCTTGAGCTAGAAGGCACTCCTTATAGCATCGGCTTGGAGGATGTAGAGATTATTGCAGAAGATGTAGCTGGATGGCAAGTAGCCAATCTAGGCAACCTTACAGTGGCCTTAGATATACAGATCAGCGACGAGCTAAAACAAGAAGGAATCGCACGCGAACTGATAAACCGCTTGCAGAATCTACGCAAAGAAAAAGGGTTTGAGGTAACTGACAGAATACGAGTTCAGTTGACACAAAATAATGAAATTGAACAAGCTGCCAAGAATAATTTATCGTATATTTGCACGGAAATATTAGCTGATTCATTGATTTTTGAAAATGAGGTAACAGGAGGTGAGAGCATCGAAATCAATGATAATAAACTTGAGGTATTAATTGAAAAGAATTAAACTATGGGAGAAAACACAGAAAAAACCCGCTATAGTGACGCTGAATTATTAGAATTCAAAGCCATTATAATGGACAAGTTAAGAATTGCGAAGGAAGAGCTCCTAGCCTTAACAAAGACTTTGAGTGGAGGAAATGCCAACGGAACGGATGACACAGCTGGTACCTACAAGACACTAGAAGACGGTTCTGCAACATTGGAAAAAGAACAGACAAACCAATTAGCAGCTCGTCAAAAGAAGTTTATTGACAACTTAGAAGCAGCCTTGGTCCGCATCGAAAACAAAACGTATGGAGTCTGCCGGGAGACTGGCAAATTGATTCAAAAGGAACGCCTTAAAGCAGTTCCACATACTACATTGAGCATCGAAGCCAAGAACAAACAATACTAAACAAAATACAAATAGCCTTTGCCACGTCTTGCGCAAAGGCTATTTTATGAATTCACTATGAAAGGCTACACAAGACCTATTACGCTAATTATCATCGTTTTATTAATAGACCAAATATCTAAGTTTTGGATTAAGCTGAATATGACTATTGGTCAGGATTTCAAAATCCTTGGCGATAAGTTTTTGATTCACTTCATCGAAAACCCAGGAATGGCCTACGGCATGGAATTTGGCGGAGAATATGGCAAATTATTCTTAAGCGTGTTTCGGATAATTGCCGTATCGGGAATTGGTTATGGCCTTTACTATATGGTCAAAAACAAATATAACCGAGGCTTTATATTAAATGTAGCGCTCATCTTTGCGGGTGCACTGGGCAACATCATCGACTCGGCATTCTATGGCTTAATATTCAGTGAAAGCACATTTTATGAAAAAGCAGTTCTTTTCCCTGAAGGAGGAGGCTACGCCTCTTTTTTACACGGAAAAGTCGTTGACATGCTCTATTTCCCTCTAATAGAAGGAAACTTTCCAGATTGGTTACCAATATGGGGAGGTGAACATTTCTTATTCTTCCGTCCTGTATTTAACATTGCAGATTCGGCCATATCAGTTGGTGTATTCTTAATCTTAATCTTCCAGAAACGTTATTTTAAAGAAGAGCACAAAGAGGAAGACAGCGTACACAGTGAAATATTAGAAGATTAAAAAAACATGAATAAGAGCGGAATATTTCCGCTCTTATTCATTATATACTATTTTTGTTAACAACAATTCCTTCAACCACATGTATATAAAAAAACTCCAGATCCTTTTACTATCGATATTCAGTCTATCCATCTTTGTGTCTACCGCGCAAGAAATCAACATAGACAATTTAAAAAAGCATATCTACTACCTTTCCTCTGACAAGATGAAAGGCAGGGCAACAGGCAGTCAAGAACTCAAGAAATCGGCCAATTACATCGAAAAAGAATTCAAGAAATATAAGCTATCACCCAAGGGGACTAAAGGCTATCGCCAGTCTTTCACGGCCAAAGTCAGTCGCGTTGTTGTCCCTGACAGCTTACGTCGAGCAGAAAACATCATTGGCTTTTTAGACAATAGTGCTCCTTACACCGTTGTAATAGGTGCACATTATGACCATCTGGGACTAGGAGATTTCGGAGGATCAAAAGATCCCGACAATATTGGCAAGATACACAATGGTGCCGATGACAATGCTTCTGGTGTAGCGGGCTTACTCGAGCTTGCCAGACATTACTCTAACAATGGGGTCAAAGAGCAGTTCAACATCCTCTTTATTGCATTCAGCGCTGAAGAGCTTGGGTTGCTAGGTTCAAAACACTGGACTGAGAATCCCACACTCCCCCTATCCGAGATACACTGGATGCTCAATATGGATATGATTGGTCGCTACAATCCAGCTAATGGATTAGCCGTTATCGGTTATGGTACTAGTCCACAGTTTCCTGCAATCTTTGAAGGTATACAAAGTGATATCAAATTCAATCTAAGTAAAGATGGCAATGGAGGTTCCGACCAGACCTCTTTTTATAAAAAGAATATCCCTGTCCTATTTTTCCACACTGGTGGACATGAAGATTACCATAAAACGGGAGATGACGCCGAAAAGATTGACTATACAGCTTTAAAAAGTATTCTTCAATTAGAAGTAGAGGTCATTGATAAGTCAATGCAACAACAAAAAATGGATTTTACCTGGACAAATTAACCGTATGCGCATATTAATCACTGGATCCAACGGCTTTGTTGCTCAAAAATTCTGCGAATTGTGGCAGCATAATCAAATAGAAGGTGTTCTTTTAGGCGTATCCAAGACAGCCAATAGAAATAAAGACCTTCCCTCGTCCTCTTTTAGGCAATGCGACCTTATAGATCTCGAAGCTCTTAATGATTTGCTTACAGCATTTCGTCCGACCCACATCTTACACACAGCGGCACTGAGCAGTGTAGAATCCTGTGTTGACAATCCGGATATGGCGCAACGAATAAATGTAGACCTGACCACATTTTTAGGAGAATATGCTACCTCCCACAATGCGCATTTGACATTCTTGTCTACAGATTTCGTATTCGACGGGATACAGGGGCCTTATAAAGAAGAAGACCTCACAGCTCCGGTCAATGCCTATGGAGAGAGTAAAGTAAGAGCAGAAGAGTCGCTCCTCACATTAGAGGGCAAAATAGCCATATTAAGAACCATTCTGGTATACGGCTGCATCTCAGACTCTAAGCGCGGCAACCTTGTACTATGGGCAAAAAAACAACTGGAAGAGGGCAATCCCATCCGTGTCGTGCGCGACCAATGGCGTATGCCCACTTGGGTCGACGATCTCGCTCAGGCCTGCTTTCTAGCCATGAAAAAAGAAGCACAGGGCCTATTCCATATATCCGGCTCAGAGCTATATAGTATAGAAGAAGTCGTATATCAAGTCGCTGACTATTGGAATCTAGACAAGTCCTTGATTAGCTCCATCACAGCCAAAGACATTGGTCAGGACCAAAACCGTCCAGCTAGAACAGGCTTTGTTCTTGACAAAGCACGGACTGTTTTAGGCTTTACACCTACTCCTTTTGTCGTATCTTTGCAAAAAATTGACGAACAACTAAAACAACATAACAGCTAGATGGAAGGGAAAAAAGCAAAAGATTCGTACACCGAAATGAACGAATTAGTTTTACCAAACGACACGAATACCTTTGGTAATCTAATGGGGGGCAGACTATTATACTGGATGGACATTTGCTCTGCTATGGCGGCACAGAAACACTCCAATAGTCCTGTGGTAACGGTATCTGTAGATAATGTTTCGTTCAAGAGATCGATCAAATTAGGTGAGGTGGTTACCATTCAAGCCAAAGTATCACGTGCTTTCAACTCTTCTATGGAAGTACGTATGGAGATATTCGCTCACAATCTGCCCGAAGGGACCAAAGTCAAGAGCAATGAGGCTTATTACACTTTTGTAGCGGTCGATGAAAACACCAAACCCAAAAGAGTTGCGGACCTTATCCCAGAGACGGAAGAAGAAATCCATTTGTACGACGAAGCATTACAGCGTAGAGAGTTACGTTTGATTCTTGCCGGAAAAATGGAAATGAAAGATTCAAAAAGCTTAAAGAAGCTTATAAGCCATGCAAAAAGTCATTAAATAAAAAAGGTTCAGTTTGATAAACTGAACCTTTTCTCTTTATGAATAGAATTATCCATTTCCCAACTCTAGGATACGGTCAAATTCTTCTTGCTTGAGCGGCATCACCGACAGCCGCCCCTGTTTTACAAGCGCAATATTCTGTAAGAACTCATCTGCCTTTACCATTTCTAGTGTAACTGGCTTCTTCAAAGTCTCTACCGGAGCAAGATCTACCACTACCCATTTGGGATCTTCCGTCGTAGGATCCTGGTAGTATTCCTTTACGACCTTAGCTACACCAACCACCTCTTTGCCTTCGTTACTATGATAGAAAAGAACGAGGTCTCCGACCTTCATCGACTTCATATTATTCCGGGCCTGATAATTACGTACGCCATCCCAGAATGTCTCCCCATCTTTATTAAACTGTTCCCAGCTATATTTAAAGGGTTCTGATTTTACTAAGAAATAATTCATACTAGCCCTCTCCTTCCAATACTTCCATCTTATCCGCAAAGTGCGCACAATAATCACGGAGGTCACCGATTACTTTCTCTGCCATTGGGTCACCACCAGACGCTCTTAAAAAAGAATCCCCCATGGTTTGCATCGTCTCATAAAAAAAGCGTTTCATCTCATCGTACGGCATATCTTTAGTCCATAAGTCAATACGTAAGGAATTCTTATACTGTGCATCCCATAATGACAAGAACATTGCCTTCGCTGGCAACGTATCTGAAGTCTCTCCATCCGTAGAAGACCATTGAATTACTTCTGGAACATTATTTTCGTCCAACTCGACGTTCAATTTTATTTCTGCTTTTTTCATCCTATTGTTTAATTTTTAATACCTGTAGAGAAGCTGCATAAATAACGTCCCCACTGGTTATTGATATTATATAAGCCTTTGGGCTTCCTTATTGCATTTTCAATATAACCATCAGTATACCGACAAGCAGTATAAAACCAATCTGTAGAAACCATATTCGCTTTAGGTCTTTAAAGAACAAGCGAAATCCCAAATCTATCAATGCCAAGAACACGGTCAGAACCAACAACCAGCCCCAAGACATAATCTTCTCCTGTTCACTGCTCCACTCAGAAATCACCCATACCAAGATACAGGCCAAAGTAATATTTAAGGGCGTTAGCTTCACAGATTAACTATTTTTAAACTTCTTGCCCTTCTTCTTCTTTACTCCGGAGGATTTAGGGGCTGTCTTTTTCGGCTTATAGCCGGATTTTAACGCCTCCTTTTGTTTAATAATAAACTTCTTCTCATGAAAAGCCCCTTTAAAGTCAGGATTATCTTTTTTCTTTTGATTATCGATTTCCCGGGCTATAGTTTGCCGTTCATCGAATGGAGTTTTCTCCACAAAGACATCTTCTGGTAACTCCGCAACCGGAATAGATTGACGAATTAGCTTTTCAATCTTTTCTACATAATACTCTTCTGCTGGGTTTGCAAAAGTGATAGCATCCCCTTTATTAAAGGCACGTCCTGTACGTCCAATCCGATGTACATAGTCTTCAATCACGATAGGCACATCAAAATTAATCACATGACTTACGTTGGAAACATCCAATCCTCTAGCCGCTACATCGGTAGCCACCAAAAACCGAATCTCACCCGATTTAAATGCATTGATAGAATTTATCCGTGTGTTCTGCCCTTTATTCGCATGGATTACACGTACATTATCTTCACCATATTTTCGGTCTAAATAACCGAATACATTATCGGCAACTTCTTTGGTCTTACAAAATACGATAACACGGTGAAATGCCTCATCGTCTTTAAATAGATGTTGCAAAAGATTAATCTTAGTCTTAAGATTGGGCACCCGATAGAGCGTCTGTGACACCGTCTTTGCCGGTGTAGCTTGCTCGGTAACTTCAATTACTGTAGGAAATGCCAAAAAATCACCTGCAATCTTTCGAACCAGCTCACTCATCGTCGCCGAAAACAAAAGATTTTGGCGTTTGCGAGGAACTATCTCCAATACACGGTGTATTTTACTGATGAATCCCATATCCATCATCTTATCCGCTTCATCCATCACCAAAAACTTCAACGATTTGGTATTGATATATCCATCGAGATATAAGTCAAGGAAACGCCCCGGAGTTGCGACTATAATATCACAGCCTTTCTCCAGTTGTTCCTTCTGGGTCTTCGGTCCCAACCCACCATACAAAAGTACTGTCCGGAGATCCAGATAGGTTGAGAAGAGACGGATATGCTCTTCGATCTGCATAGCCAGTTCACGAGTCGGGCTCAATATTAAAGCCCTAGGGTCCATACCCTGAGCATACTTTAGCTTCATCAATAAAGGCAACACAAAAGCAGCTGTTTTACCTGTCCCTGTCTGCGCTATTCCCATCACATCCTGTCCAGCTAGAAGGGGTGTTATAGCCTTCTGCTGAATCTCCGTAGGCTCCGTGTAACCTGCCTCCGCGATTGCGTCTAGTATTTGCTTATTGAGTTTAAAATCTTCGAACGATACCTGCATCTTACAAAGATAATGAAAAAGATATTAGTTGTAAGTCATAAGACAGGAGAATGCAGATAGATATTACTTCCAAACTTTATTTTTCAAAATTTTGTTTTGCCAGCGATTTAAAGCAATTTTGTTTCAGAAAAAATAATTAGAATGAAGAAAATAGTATCGTTATTAGTGCTATGTGCAGTCACCTTGACTACCATGGCAGATGAGGGAATGTGGTTCCTCATGCATTTAAAGCGTCTGAACGAAGCTGACATGCAAAAAAAAGGTCTTAAACTGACCGCTGAAGAAATTTACAGCATTAACAATTCCAGCTTAAAAGATGCTATTGTACAGTTTGCTGGAGGTTGTACAGCCGAAATCGTATCTGGATCAGGCCTTGTTATGACCAACCACCACTGTGGATACGGTGCCATTGCAGAATTATCCTCTCCGGAGCATGATTACCTGACCAATGGTTTCTGGGCCAAAAACCACAGCGAGGAGTTGAAGCCAAAGTCTCTTTCGGTACGCTTCTTTGTACGTATGGACGATGTTTCAAAACGTATATTAAGCTTAGTAAATGATAAGATGTCTGAAAAAGAAAGACAGAAAATCATCAACCAGGAGATCGCTAAAATTGAAAAAGAAAACAGCGAAAACGGCAAATACATCGTTTCTGTCAAATCATTTTATAACGGTAACGAGTATTACTACTTCGTATATCAGGACTATGAAGACGTACGTCTAGTAGGTACACCTCCAAACAGCATCGGTAAATTCGGTGGTGACACCGACAACTGGGAGTGGCCGCGTCACACTGGCGATTTCTCTGTTTTCAGAGTCTATGCTGATAAAGACGGAAATCCTGCCCCTTACTCCAAAGAAAACGTACCGTTGAAACCTAAATATCATTTACCTATCAGTCTAAAAGGTATTAAAGAAGGCGACTTCTCCATGATTCTAGGATACCCTGGCCGTACCAATCGCTGGATGCCTGCTGCTGGAATTGACCAAAACGTCAAATATGCATACCCTGCTTGGGTAGAAGCTTCCAAAACAGGTATGGATGCCATGAAAAGACACATGGAAAAAGACCAAGCCGTAAATATCAACTATGCTTCTCAATACTCAGGTGTTGCCAACTATTGGAAAAACCGTCAAGGTATGATTGATGCCTTGTCTAAACACAACACGGCGAATGCAAAACGCACATTAGAAAGCAACTTCGAGAAGTGGGCCAACAAAAAAGAAAACAAAGAAAAGTACGGTGATGTTATTAAAACGATCAACGACTACTACACTGCTACCAACGAAAAAGCACGTCATGACAACTACCTAACTGGTATGATTCGCTCGTCTACTTTTGCTTCGTTCCCTTATAGCATTGGTAGTGCATTAAAACAATATGCTGAAGCTAATGAAGCTGCACGCAAGCAAATGCGTCCACGTTTTGAAGCTGGGATCCAAGAAACCTACGAAAAGGCTTACATTCCTTTGGAAATAGACGTATTAGCTGACGAGTTGAATCTCTATAGCGCAAAAGCTGGGCAGATTGCTCCATATATCGCAGAATTGGCAACACAGAACAGCAAAAACTTCAACACAACGATAAAAGCTGCATTCGACAATAGCGTTTTCGGTTCGCAATCAAAACTAGAAGCATTCTTGGATAATCCTTCAGCTTCTGTCATCAGCCAAGATCCTTTGTTCAAAATCTCTGAGGCCTTAATGACCAAATACAGAGAGCGCACGGCCGAACAAGAGCAACGTGAAGATAATTTTCAAGCAGCCTTCCGTAAATATATTGCAGGTTTCTTAGAGATGAATCCAAAAGGCAAATACTATCCAGATGCGAATAGTACCTTACGCCTTACTTATGGTACGATCAGAGCACTTCCTAGCGACCCTCGTAATGATGCTAAAGTAAACAATTACACCACTTTAAAGGGCACAATAGCGAAATACAAACCAAATGACGAGGAGTTCGATTTACCAAAAAGACTTATCGATTTGTACGAACAAAAAGACTATGGCCGCTATGCAGACAAAGATGGCTACATGCCTGTAAACTTCCTAAGTGACCAAGATATCACTGGTGGAAACTCGGGTTCTCCTGTATTAAATGCTAAAGGAGAATTAATTGGCTTGGCTTTTGATGGTAATATTGAAGCCATGGCTGGCGATGTGATCTTTGACCCTAAACTACAACGGACTATTTCAGTAGACATCAGATATGTTCTGTTTGTCATTGATAAATTCGCTGGTGCAAAAAACATCATCGACGAACTTACAATTGTAGAATAATCGCTATTAAATTGTTTTTTTCAACAAAAAAATAGGATTTAATTACTTTTGTATTTGTTGTTTTTGTATATTTATTACATCTTAGTGCAAATATTTAGAAACTAAATTATATTAATTAAAATGGAAAACTACACTAAATTAAAAGAACTAGTTGCTTCAATCGAAGCTGATGCTGAAAAATTCTTCAACAATGGTAACTCTGCTGCAGGTACTCGCGTACGTAAAGGCTTACAAGACATTAAGACTTTAGCACAAGACATCCGTAACGAAGTAACTGCAAAGAAAAACGACGGAAAAAAATAATCTATTTTAGATTATACAATAAAAAATCCCGTTCTGAATTGCTCAGAACGGGATTTTTTGGTTCCTAAAACTTGACTCCTAGCTACATCAGGGCTAACTTGATAACATAATCTATCGTCTCTTTATTTAGAAAACTGCTGAAAGTATCGTTCATCATTTTAGCGATATCAGTCCTATTCATCCGTTTTGTCTTCGTATTATTAAACAGTTTTTTATCCAATACGACATTATCCATAAGCTCTACTTTCGTAGCAAAGTAAGAAACATGTTGGCTGGGTACTACCAAACCCAAAATCAGTCCCGGTAGACCGTTAATAGATTCTGGACCTCCATTTGTCAAAAGCTCATTACTATAATAACCTATTACATAGGTGGAGTCTGGCGTAATACCATTGGCCCGCCTACAATTGTAACCTGCAATCTCTCGGTACTCATCAGTGACCTTCCATTCAATCGTTTTTACGGTGTCCTGTATAACTATCTTTTGTCCGATAATATCATTGTATCGTTTATAATCTTTAGTCTTTAAATCAGACAACGTAGTCGCATCAAAGTCTATAGCCAACATCATAATAAACTGCTTAATTTCCGCATCCAGATCCTGTTTAACAGGTTCAAACAAAGTCTCATTCCCATTAAATTTCAATGTCTTTTTCAATACTAGATTCTCCGGTGCATTGGGTATCATCGACTCAAACTGAGACCTAGAACGATCATCCGATTTATCCAGGTACTGCTTACGCATGATATTCTTAATATACATGGTTTTATCATAAGTCACCACTCCCGATTTTCCAAACATGGCAAACTGTGCTGTAGCTGTATGGCCCAGTACAAAAAGGGCCAACAGCATCATTATATTCTTCATTCTCATCATTATTTCACAAACATTTTATTAAAATCCCAAGACAACTTCAACATATAATACCGTCTTATGGTATCAAAACGCCTCTGGGTAAACACAGAGTTTGATTGAGTTCTAGAATATCCTAAGTTCTGATTAAACACGTCATTGATTGTAAAATCCAACATGAGCGATTCATTCTTAAAGAACTTTTTACTGATTCCAGGATGCACCAAAAATCTTTCCAGCTTCTGGTCAAATGCGTCCGTAGGTGCTTCGTACGAATAGTCATAATTGGTATATATCTTGAATGAGCTGGATAAGAAATACTCAATGCCGCCAGATACACCAAATACAAAACCACTATTATCTCGTTCCGGACTCAAGTTGGAGGTCATCTGTCTGTATTGAGGACTTATTTTCGTCGTAAAATTCAAGCCCGTTTTTGTTTCCCTTTTTATCTCATAACTGAACGTGTAGTTCTGCGACTTCACTAAATTAGCTTCACTATTAAAGAAGTTATTATTCCTATTAACTCCCAAAACCAAACTGACTGAATTCTCCAACATCAATGCTTTGTTCAATCTAAAGTGATACCCTCCGTACATGGATGCAGAGAAATCCTGTTTACCAGTCATATTATCCCAACGGTAATAATTGACCCCATTACTGGTTGTAATATTCTGCGTGATCGGGTCCTTCGTTAAGGTAACTGTTCCCCCTAAATATTTGAATTGATTTGATAATAGATTAAAACTATGATAAAACCCTTCAAATGTATTCGTAAAAGCCGGATTTAGATCCTCGTTACCATTGTAGATATTTAATTGATCCGAGTTATTCATGATGGGCTGTATCTGATTTAGAGACGGCAGTTGGTTTTGCCCCGAATACGACAGTCTCAGCGCTTTGGCCATAGAGAACTTATAGGTCGTCGTCAATCTCGGATTATAGGTAAAGAAGTTTCTATTCAACGCCCTATTGTCGTAATTATTGATCTGTTTTAAACGGTCATCATTAAACGTATTTGTTAGATTAGCTTCCAGCTTTTCTCCTTGGTAAGCCATAGTGACATCATAATTATTACTCAATCTATTAAAGTCATAACTACTACTGTACTTAGGGTCCAAAACATCATATTTTCCGCTAGTCCCCTTATTAAGAGACTCCAAGAGCGATGCATTCTTTACACTGACGATACCGTAAGCCACCGATAGGTTCAATTCTCGTGTCAGGGGCTCTGTATAGGTAACCCTACCCTGCACTTTACTGAGCTCCTGCTTTGTGTTTTTAAATTGGTCTGTAGTTGGCAGTTTTCCTCCCGGATCCTTAATCAGCTCAGAGTACAAAGTACCTGTCCCAATAGTTTCACTCTTACTACCTGCTGCATTCAAAGAGAAAACCCGTCCTTTTTTCAAGAATTTTTTGGTGTATAATGCATCGAAATCATAACTATTGACCTTATTGTCTATATCTTCTTTACTCTCGTTTTTCGTAACCGTATCCGCGTAGTTTGTAGAGTTAGTAACTGTATTACTCCACAATTTCTTCCGGCTAGCTGATCCTGTAATCAATATTTCATTTAGTGAATCGATCTTTGTTTCCAGACGCAGGTTGACACGGTGTTGATCATTATCCGTATCCACTTTCTTCGTGGTCTCACTGTTGATAATACCAGACATTATAGTGCTTTCCTCACCATCCGCAGCAATCTTTCCATACTTATAGTTTAGGTTCAGCCGGTATCTATCCCCCTTCCATCTATCTGTAAAGTTTACTCCCGTATTGATTGCACGTGGTATTCCTGTCACTCCTTCTCCGGAAAAGGGATCATTCACCTTCATCACTCCACCTTCAAAAGAGGCATCGACATCTACACCAAACTTTTGGGCATCTTCCCAATTCATCGTTGTAGTTCCGTTGTTCCCGAATAAACCATATACAGACACCTTCTGAGGACCTTTGAACTTATTGAACATGAGCTGTCCCATATAGTACTTATCTGTACCACCACCAGCCAGGGCCTTTCCAAAGAAACCGTTCTTCGCACCGTCTTTCAGTTTTACATTAATAGTCTGCTCACGCACCCCATCATCTACACCGGTCCGCTCCGTCTGGTCAGACTTCTTTTCGTATACCTGCACTTTATCCACCATATCCGAACGGAGATTGCGCGTCACTAAGGTGGGATCATTCCCAAAGAACTCTTCTCCGTCTACCAGTACCTTTTTAACCGTCTTACCTTGCGCTGTAATCTTACCCGAAGCATCTACTGTAATACCTGGTAATGCCTTAAAAAGGTCCTCCACTTTCGCATTTGCCTCCATCTTAAACTGAGAAGCATCGTATTCGGTTGTATCCCCTTTAATTGTTATAGCGGCTCTTCGCTTTACGACCACTTCTTCAATCAGGTGAGCAACACTTGTCAGCCCCAACTCACCGAGGTTCGAACTTGTCGTTCCACCCGTTACCGTCTCATAGAAATCGGCATACTTTGGATAGGAAACAATTACGAGATACGAGCCATTTGCGGGTCTTTTCAACTGGAACTTACCTCCAACATCCGACCTTCCATAGTCGACCAATGTGGAATCTTGTGTTTTCAGCAACATAATTGTTGCATTTTCCAGGCTTTTCTTATCTGTCGCATCCACGACCTTACCTGTAACTACATTTTGGGAGTATCCTTTAAAATACAACCCGGACATTAACATAAAACAAAGAAGTATACCTCTCATAAAAGGATCTAATAAAACTACGTATCAACTATTTTTCAGTATTAGTTGTACAAAAATGAAAAATGTTACACCTTATCGCTAAAAAGATAGAAAAACGTGACTTTTTATTACACTAAAGAGCCTTCCAAAAAAGCAGGAATACCGTTTCAAAATACTTACCTTTGTATTAAATCATTTTTTGACATGCAAAACATCAAAGATTATGTAGAAGCTAATAAAGAACGCTTCTTAAACGAACTATTTGAATTATTGCGCTTTCCTTCCGTAAGTGCTGACCCTCAATACAAAGAGGGTGTATTGAATACCGCAGAATTCGTGGCTAAAAAACTTCAGGATGCTGGCGCTGAAAATGTAGAAATATGCCCTACAGCTGGATACCCTATTGTATATGGTGAAAAAATATTTGACCCATCTTTGCCAACAGTGTTAGTATATGGTCACTATGACGTACAGCCTGCTGACCCTTTAGAGCTTTGGGACACTCCTCCATTCGAACCTACAGTCCGTGATGGGAAGATCTATGCTCGTGGTGCTGCCGATGACAAAGGTCAGTTCTATATGCACGTAAAAGCATTCGAATACATGGTTACAAATAACCAATTGGCATGTAACATCAAGTTTATGATCGAGGGTGAAGAAGAAGTAGGTTCTGAAAACCTAGGTATCTTCGTTGCAGCTAACAAAGAGCGTCTAAAAGCGGACGTTATTGTTATCTCAGATACCTCTATGATCAGCTTAGAAAACCCATCGATAGAGACAGGCTTACGCGGTCTTTCTTACGTTGAGGTAGAAGTAACTGGACCAAACCGTGATCTACACTCAGGTGTATACGGTGGAGCAGTAGCTAACCCAGCTACTATTTTATCCAAAATGATTGCTTCCCTACACGATGAGAACAACCATATCACCATTCCTGGTTTTTACGATGATGTCTTAGAATTGACAGCAGAAGAGCGTAAAGCATTGAACGAAGCACCGTTTGATGTTGAAGAATACAAAACAGACCTAGGTGTTAGCGAATTGTGGGGCGAGAATGGCTATACTGCTATCGAACATACAGGTATTCGTCCTACACTTGAAGTAAACGGTATCTGGGGTGGTTACATTGGCGAAGGAGCAAAAACAGTATTACCATCTAAAGCCTATGCTAAAATCTCTATGCGTTTGGTTCCTAACCAAAACTCAGATAGAGTTACAAAGCTATTCAAAGAACACTTTGAAGCTATCGCTCCGAAATCGGTAAAAGTAGAGGTAAAACCACACCACGGTGGCGAGCCTGTAGTAACACCGACGGACAGTATCGCTTACAAAGCTGCTGAAAAAGCGTTGGAAGTAACATTCAACAAAAAACCTATTCCTACGCGCGGTGGTGGTTCTATTCCAATCGTTGCACTTTTCGAAAAAGAATTAGGTATCAAAACGGTATTATTAGGATTCGGTCTGGACAGTGACAACTTACACTCTCCAAACGAGAAATATGGTATCGAAAACTATTTAAAAGGTATCGAAACAATTCCTTTGTTTCACAAATATTACGCTGAATTAAGTAAGTAATTCGGTATAAAAAAATAAAAGGGTTATTTTTAAAAAAATAACCCTTTTTCTATGGATTTTGATTTTCGACTTAAGGTCTTTCATACTGCGGCCCAGCAACTCAACTTTACAAAGACCGCAGCAGTACTCTACATATCCCAACCTGCTGTCAGCAAAAACATTATCGAACTGGAAAAGAAACTCGGTGTTTCCCTTTTTGAACGCAAAGGCAACAACCTAATCTTGACAAAAGCAGGAGAAATCTTATTTCGTTATGCTGCACAGATCATACAACTATACAACAAAGCAGATCAAGAAATATTCGATCTACAGTCCAATATGAAGGGACACCTGATACTGGGAGCTAGCACTACCATATCCCAGTACATCATTCCCTCACTATTAGCCAAATTTCTGAACGAACACCCCAATAGCCATATTGAAGTCTCTCAATACAATAGTCGCGCTATTGAAGAACTACTCATTGAAAACAAAATCGATCTTGGCATCACCGAAGGGGCTACAGACAACCGGGCACTGAAATATATCCCTTTCATGAAAGATGAACTCGTATTAGTAACCAATAGTCAAAACGCACTACTGAAACAGCTCAAAAAACCGGATGTCCTAGACCTTTACAGACTCCCCTTGGTAGTTCGCGAATTAGGCTCTGGCACACGTTCTGTTATCGAAAATAAAGTGAGATGCCTCGGTATTGATTTTTCCAAACTCAATATCGAAATGGTATTGGCCTCGACCGAGAGTATAAAGCGTTATATTCAAGAACGCGATTGCTTCGCTTTTCTTTCCATCCACTCTATCCAAAAAGAAATCTTGGAAAACAGGCTTACCATACTAGATATACCTGATTTACAGATCGAACGTTATTTTCATTTCACCCATGTATACGGGGGACTTACAGGCATACCTAATCAATTTTTACAATTCTGTATGAGGTAATTAACTTTTGCAAATAACTTTTGGTTATACCTTATAATATTTCCTTTCTTTTTGAATAATTCAAAAGCAAGTTTATTTGTACAAACAATTATTCGAAAAGATGGAGTATAAGAAACTAACCAATTATGTAAAAGCACTCGGCGGGATAGCCTTACTATCATTGGTATTATGTGTATGTCTTTTCCTTTTTGCTTATCAACAAGGAACATCAACAAATACAGCTAGTGAAGTAAAAAACGACAGCATCATCAACCACGTAGCAGACTATATCCCTGTCACTTTTAAAGAAGACAGCGAGGGACAACTGGCGAGCTATGGCGAAAAGTTAATAAAAAATACTTACGACTACTTCTACGAAGACGGCAAAAAAATAGGCAATAATCTAGCCTGTACGAATTGCCACCTCAATGGAGGGACAAAAGCTTTTGCTGCTCCGTACGTCGGCCTGCACCAGGTCTTTCCGATGTACATTGGGCGCGAGGACAAGATCGAATCGCTAGAAGAACGGATCAACGGTTGCTTCGAACGTAGTATGAATGGACGAGCAATCCCCGAAAATGGTAAAGAGATGCGTGCTATTATCACCTATATCAAACAGGTCAGTTCCCGCACACGCAATGACAAACGTCTAGAAGGACAAGGTTTCGTAAAACTAGAAATTCCGGACCGTGCCGCGGATCTCAAGCAAGGCCAGTTGATCTATACGAATAAATGCATGAGCTGCCATGGAGACCAAGGACAAGGACAGAAAAACCCAAATGCGGGAGGGTATCTATATCCACCATTATGGGGCCCCGATAGCTACAATGATGGTGCAGGAATGGCGCGTATGCTTACCGCTGCTCGCTTTATAAAAGGCAATATGCCACTGGGAGCGACCTTTGAAGAGCCTCTTCTGAGCGACGCTGAGGCTTATGATGTCGCTGCATACATTAATTCTTTTGATAGACCCAAGAAAGCAGACAAAGACAAGGACTATCCTAATCTCGCAAAGAAACCAAAAGATTGCGCCTATCCTCCTTATTCGGATAATATAAGTGCAGAACAGCATAAATACGGACCATTTAATTTTTAAAAATAATAATACCCATATGAACAACAGCATCATTACAGCCTGCATCATCCTATTTGCAATAGCATTTCAGGGACAGAGTTACGCTCAGGAGAGTGCATTTATCACAAAAAACAAATCATTCCAAGGTGCGATAGCTAAAAAGAAAAGCTATAAAGCGATCTACCAGCTAGACAGCGATGACCCCAAGACAATTGCGAAGGCGTTCCGGAATATCAACAACGCATTGAAAGACCCACGCCTGCAAGGAAAACTAGAAATCGAACTGATTGCATTTTCGGGTGGAACAGAGGCCTTCAAAAAATCGAACAGCCAATATGAAGCTGCTTTAAAGGATTTGATCGAAAAAGGAGTCCATGTCGTCCAATGCCTTAATACATTAGAAGAACGAAAGATAGCCAAGAGTGAACTTTATGACTTCCTTGCTTACGTACCTAGTGGCAATGGGGAGCTCATCTTGCGTGCTAGCGAAGGCTGGATTATTGTAAAACCGTAACAAAAACACGTAGAAATCATGAATTACAAGAATATACTTCTCGGCATATTCCTACTGACTAGCACCCTAGGAAAGGCCCAAGATCATCGCTTTGATCCGCCTTGGAATACACCTCCCGAATCGGCCGTTCATTTCACTGTACCTGGTATTAACAATGTACCCGATCTTTATGGTGACATTGTAAATCCTCAATTAACCATATTCTTTGCGGGCAATCAATTTATGGTTGTAGACGATCTTTTAGCCGCTTTTAAAAAAGAATATCCGCAGTACCAGCGCATATTTGTTGAGACTCTGCCCCCAGGAATATTGGCTAAGCAAATAAAAGGAGGTTCGTTGACATTGGGCAACCTTCGTATTGACCATCAGCCTGATGTCTATACTGCCGGCAAGCGTACTATTGAGGAGATGAAGGACTATTTCAGCCATACCCAGATTTATTGCTACAACAACATCTGTCTTATGGTACCGAAAGACAACCCTGCAAAGATTACCTCCCTCAATGACCTTGGTCAAGACCACATCCGCATTGCTATGCCCAACCCGCTGTGGGAAGGTATAGGCGAACAGATACAGGCTTCCTATAAGAAAGCGGGAGGCGACGCTTTACTGGACAAAATCATGAAAGACAAAGTCGCTACTGGCCTCACTTACCTCACCAAGATACACCACCGCGAGAGCCCTATGCGTATTCTGTATGGCGATGCGGATGTTGCCCCTGTATGGACCTCGGAAGTGGTCTATCAAAAACTGAAAGGACATCCTGTAGATGGCATAGAAATACCCGATAACCTCAATACCACTGCTACCTATATGGCGGCAAAGCTAAAAAAAGCACCTCACCCGAAGGCAGCTGATGATTTCTTGCGATTTATGGAAACAGAAACCGCCCAGAAAATATACATGAAATATGGATTCAGCATAAAATAGAACTTTCTAAAAAAGGATACCTCGGTATCCTTTTTTCTTTTTAAATTCGATTTTCATTAATGTAAATCGTATGGTGCAAATCCTTAGAAAGATACACAGACTATGGTATTTCCTATGTCTATTATCCTTTTTCATTCTATTATTTCCGTTCTTGTATGTATTGACCCGCCGCCCTGAAAAGAACTATGCAGCTATTGTCCGAGTAAGACGAGCCATAGCACTACTAGCATCCACCTTTTCAGGTATATTCTTCCAGGTAGAATTTGAATCCGAAATCGACTGGTCTGTCCCTTATATCATCTGCCCCAATCACACCTCTATTTTAGATATCACCGCTATCATCTTTATGTGCCCACAGCCATTTTCCTTCATGGGTAAGGTGGAGCTATTACGCAACCCTGTAACACGTATTTTCTTCAAGACCATAGATATCACCGTGGATCGAAAGAGCAAAATATCAGCATTCAGAGCATTTAAAAAAGCTGATGGCTTAGTAAAAGAAGGAAAATCGGTGGTTATCTTTCCAGAAGGGAAAATCGATGACGAATACCCTCCACGGCTTCATGAATTTAAATCAGGTTCATTCAAACTTGCTATAGACAATCAGGTACAGATACTGCCCGTAGTCATACAGAATGCCTGGCAAATATTATTTGACAGCGGTGATGCATTCGGTTCTAGGCCCGGTGTTGTTCGAATACACGTGCTTTCTCCTATCTTTCCACACCTCTCCCTTACCGAACGGGCTAGCGAGCTACAGTCGGACGACATACAGGAACTGGTGTACAACCGCATGAAATCGCAGTGGGATAGTGTCAACGATAGTCGTCAAAATGTCAAAAAAACAGAAACACAAAAACACATATAGCTACTAACCAACACAATAACAATCACAAACACATTTAATATACAATTAACTTGCTATTTTAAAATATAATACTATTTTTGCGGAAAAAGTAGAACTTAAATTGTAATACTATGTATTGGACTCTAGAATTAGCATCACACTTAGAAGATGCGCCATGGCCTGCAACTAAAGATGAATTAATTGATTACGCAATTCGTTCTGGTGCTCCAGTAGAAGTAATCGAGAATCTTCAAGCTTTAGAAGATGATGGCGAACCTTATGAAAACATTGAAGAGATTTGGCCGGATTATCCTACAAAAGATGATTTCTTTTTCAATGAAGACGAGTATTAATCCAGCATAAAAATCGCACTTTTCTAAGTGCGATTTTTATTTTATCCTCTTTTCGCTATCTAGCCGACCTTTCCTAAAAACACTACGCGATTAATCCTTAATTTTTCTGATGGTGTCTATCCTCAAAGGTCATCAAGAACTTTCATATAGATTCTTTATCGAAAAGGAATCATGAAAGTTTTATTACTTTTGTCAAACGGATAAACAAATCATATACATATGAAAGTACTCCTCAGTCTTATATTATTCACCCTATCATCCAGCTTGTGGGCACAGGAATCAACCCCAAAAGACCACACAAAAGATGTTACGCTGATTCAATCATTTATACGGGATCTGGCCGATGAAAACAAGGCGGTAGACATTATATTGAGCCAGTACCTGATTGTCGAAAATCCTTCGGACGAAATCTATGATTACCTTGAAGTCTCACTAGAAGAAGTCCGGATTAACCTTATGGCAAAGAATTTAGAGGAAATCGATTATATACCGTATAACAAAATGCCAAAAAAAGAAATTCGGGACATCGACCCTGAAGGTTTAGATACGGGCAATATGTACTTTCTGCATTACCGTAAGCGACAAATGCTGGCAGTGTATCTAGAGAATGGCAAAATTGGTTCCTTTACGCTAGTCTCGAAGGGAGACAACCTTGCACATTTTGTACTTTATTAAAATTTCAAAAAAAACTTGACATTTTTAAAAACTTATTTGATATTTGTACATAACGACTAAGAAATGAGCAATTTTGTAATCAATAACGCATGGTGGTGGCACGACAGTTAATGTTGTGGCAGATGTCTATTGCTTAAATTTGATACAATCAAAAATATAGTGAGGCTTGCCATATCGGCGAGCCTTTTTTTTGTGCTTTTTTTTCAACTACAATTTTTTGACTTTTTAACTTAACAAATGAAAGAGATATTAACTCACCTATTCGAATACAAATCATTCAGCCGACAAGAGGCCTATGATATCCTGACCCACATCGCTACAGGAAAGTACGATAGTCATCAGATTGCAGCTTTTATGACCACCTACGGCATGCGCAGTATCCGTGTTGAGGAACTGATGGGCTTCCGTGATGCCATGTATGACCTTTGCCTAAAAGTCGACTTCCAAGGGTACGACCTCATCGATATGTGCGGCACAGGCGGGGATGGTAAGAATACCTTTAATATCTCTACATTAGCGTCCTTTATCGTCGCTGGAGCAGGGTACCATGTCGCCAAACACGGGAATGTTGGTGTTTCCTCTGGTTGTGGTTCTTCCAACGTAATGGAGTATCTCGGTTATCAGTTTACGAATGATAAGGAAAGTCTTCAGCGTCAATTGGACGAAGCGAACATCTGTTTTCTCCATGCTCCTTTATTTCATCCGGCAATGAAAACAGTTGCACCGATCCGCAAAGCACTAGGTGTCAAGACATTTTTCAATATGCTAGGACCACTCACCAATCCTGCCAATCCAACGTATCAATCCGTAGGTGTATTTAGTCTGGAACTAGCCCGCCTATACACCTACCTGAGCCAAAACACAGACAAGCAATATAGCATAATCCATGCACTGGATGGCTATGATGAGATATCCTTAACAGGTGATTTTAAACTGATAAACAATGCAGGAGAGCATTACTACACAGTCGAAGAACTAGGTTTTGAGCCTGTCACAGCCGAAGAGCTGGCTGGTGGAGATAGTGTTGAAGAAGCTGCCTCCATTTTCAAAAACATCATACAAGGTGAAGGCAACAGTACGCAGAATAATGTCGTGCTGACCAATGCCGCTTTTGCAATAAAGACATTCCATCCTGAAAAAAGCTTTGGTGACTGCTATTACGAAGCTGAAGAATCATTAATGGGATTAAAGGCATTGGATAGTTTGAAGAAGTTGGTAGGGAGTTAAGGAGTGAACAAGACACAAGATAACATGTTAACAAGATAACTGGATAACAGAATAACAAACATGAACAACATTAAAATAAAGGTTTGTGGCATGCGGGATGTAGAAAATATAAAGCAGCTTATCGAGCTACCGATAGCTTATATTGGATTTATCTTTTATTCCAAATCCCCTCGTTTTGTACAAGAAGGCATTCCTCCTATTGTCCCCGACGGCGTTGAAAAAGTGGGCGTATTTGTCAACGAGACATTCACGGTTATAATGGACAAGGTCAAATCCTATCAGCTCCAAACAGTACAGCTGCATGGTAATGAGCCTGCGACATTATGCGCTGCATTAAAAGCAGAAGGTCTGACGGTAATCAAAGCCTTTGGAATCGACGAAACATTTGACTGGACCTCTTTAGCGAGTTACCTAGATGATGTTGACTTCTTTTTGTTCGACACCAAAAGTACACAGCATGGTGGCACAGGCCAATCATTCTCTTGGTCAGAGTTAGCACATTATCCTTATGCCACACCTTATTTCCTAAGCGGTGGCCTGGGTCTAGAGAATATAAAAGAAGCGCTTAAAATAAATGACAGTAGGCTTTATGCTTTAGATTTAAATTCTAGATTTGAAGAACAACCTGCTGTAAAGAATATACACACATTAACACAAGCATTATCAATCATACAACATGAGCAAGTATCAGGTAGACAATAGAGGATATTATGGGCCATTTGGTGGCGCTTATATTCCGGAGATGCTGTTTCCAAACGTTGAACAATTAGAACAGCAATATTTAGAAATCATGAATGACCCTTCGTTCCGGGCTGAATTTGATCAGCTACTCAAGGATTACGTCGGACGTCCTTCACCGTTATACCATGCCAAGCGACTCTCTGAGCGCTATGGGGCTACCATATTTTTGAAAAGAGAAGATCTCAACCATACGGGAGCTCACAAGATCAATAATACGATAGGTCAAATACTACTCGCCGAGCGCTTGGGCAAGAAAAGGATTATTGCAGAGACGGGTGCCGGGCAGCATGGTGTAGCTACAGCCACCGTATGTGCGCTAAAAGGCCTAGAGTGTGTGGTATACATGGGCGAGGTTGATATCGAGCGACAAGCCCCCAATGTAGCCCGTATGAAAATGATGGGAGCTACCGTAGTACCTGCGACATCCGGAAGCAAAACACTTAAAGATGCGACCAATGAAGCATTGCGCGATTGGATAAACAACCCATTGGATACACATTATATCATCGGGTCTGTAGTAGGACCACACCCCTACCCTGACATGGTTGCCCGCTTCCAGTCCATCATATCCGCTGAGACTAAAATACAATTATTAGAAAAAACAGGAAAAGAGACACCCGATATTGCGATGGCCTGTGTGGGCGGAGGTTCAAACGCTGCCGGTATGTTCTACAACTTTGTAGATGATGACGTGCGTCTTATCGCTGTAGAAGCTGCAGGACACGGTGTTGACTCCGGCGAGACAGCAGCCACAACAGTATTAGGCAAGGAAGGCGTACTACATGGTAGCCGTTCTATCTTAATGCAGACAGAGGATGGACAGGTCGTGGAGCCCTACTCCATCTCCGCGGGATTAGATTATCCTGGTATAGGCCCGCAGCATGCTTGGTTATTTAAATCCGGTCGTGGCGAGTACGTATCAGCCACCGACGATGAGGCTATGCAAGCTGGCTTACGCTTGACACAGCTCGAGGGGATCATACCTGCCATAGAAAGCTCACATGCCTTGGCACACCTCGAAAAGATGACATTCAAAGGGGACGAAGTCGTTGTAGTCTGTTTATCCGGCCGTGGCGACAAAGACCTCGACAACTATATGAAGTATTTTAATCTGTAGTATTAGTTATCAAGTGAACAAGTTATCGAATTAACAAGTTGCGAAGGCTCCTAGATAACAAGATCACTGGATAACATGTTAACAAAACACAACATGCAACTCAACAAACACGCAAACGGACTATTGTCCATATATTTTACGGCGGGCTATCCCACTTTGGATAGTACGGTTTCCATTGCCAAAGCATTAGAAGAAGCGGGCGCTGATTTTTTGGAAATCGGTTTCCCCTATTCAGATCCTGTGGCTGATGGACCAACTATACAGCATAGTTCCGAAGAAGCGCTCAAAAATGGAATGACGCTTAGCGTTCTGTTCGAACAGCTTCAAGATCTGCGCAAGCACGTCTCCATCCCCGTATTCTTAATGGGCTACGTCAATCCAGTCATCCGTTTTGGAGTAGAAAATTTCTGTAAAGCCTGTAAAGAAGTAGGTGTCAACGGAACTATTATTCCAGACTTGCCTATGTACGAATACGAGGAGCTCTATCAACATATTTTTGAGGAAAATGGTATCAGCAATATTTTTTTAGTGACGCCACAGACATCCGAAGAACGGATACGTAAGATAGACAAACTATCGAGTAGCTTTATCTATTTGCTCTCTTCGAATGCCACCACCGGCAAAAACTTAGAAGTAAAAGATCAAGCTGAAGCGTACTTCAAACGGATAAAAGATATGGATCTAGACAATCCCTTTATCATTGGATTTGGTATATCTAATCAAGAGACATTTCGTAAAGCCACGACCTATGCCAATGGCGCTATCGTAGGTACTGCATTTGTCAAACTATTGGACGAAGCAGATTATTTAGCAAAAATCCCTCAGTTCATACAAAATCTACGTTAATAAAGATCAAAATGCATAACATTTTGTGCTTTTGTTGACGATTAGCAAATAATATAGCGTATTTTTGTAGTATTAGAAAAAGAAAAAATTCCCTTAACTAAAAATGGAACACACACGAATTAAAGAATTATTACAATCGGAAGATTTTGGAAAAGAAGTTATCGTAAAAGGCTGGGTTAGAACATTTCGCAATAACCAATTTATAGCTATCAATGACGGTTCTTCCATCAATAATATCCAAGCCGTAGTTGATTTTGAAAACACGCCTGATGCGATTCTAAAAAGAATCACTACGGGTGCTGCCGTTCGTGTAAAAGGTAATTTAATCGAGTCGCAAGGAAAAGGTCAACGTGTAGAGGTAAAAGCAACAGAAGTCTCCATTATCGGTGACTCCGATCCGGAAAAGTACCCTTTGCAACCTAAAAAACACAGTTTAGAATTTCTTCGTGAGATTGCACACTTGCGGGTACGCACAGGCACATTCAATGCGATATTCAAGGTACGCAATGCCTTATCATTCGCTATCCACAAGTTCTTTCAAGAACGCGATTTCCTATATTTCCACTCTCCTATCATCACAGGTTCTGATGCCGAGGGTGCTGGCGAGATGTTTAGAGTTACTACGCTAGACCCTATCAGCCCACCTTTGACTGAAGATGGCAAAGTTGATTTCAAGGAAGACTTTTTTGGTAAAGCTACAAATCTAACCGTCTCCGGACAGTTAGAGGGTGAACTTGCAGCATTAGCTTTTAGCAATATCTACACTTTTGGACCTACGTTCCGTGCCGAAAACTCCAATACGACCCGCCACTTGGCCGAGTTCTGGATGATTGAGCCGGAGATGGCATTCTATGAATTGGAGGACAACATGGATTTGGCCGAAGACCTATTGAAATATGTCATCAAGTATGCGCTAGAGCAATGCCCTGAAGAAATTGAATTCTTGAAAAACAGATTGTTGGAAGAAGAGAAATCGAAACCGCAAGCAGAGCGTTCAGAACTTAATCTTGTTGAGAAATTGAACTTTGTATTGGAAAACAACTTCGAACGTTTGACCTATACAGAGGCTATAGATATTTTATTGCGTAGCAAGCCCAACCAGAAAAAACAATTCAAGTACCTTATCGAAGGTTGGGGAGCCGACTTACAGTCAGAACACGAACGTTATTTAGTCGAAAAGCACTTCAAGAAGCCTGTAATCCTTACAGACTACCCTCGTGAGATTAAATCGTTCTATATGAAACAAAACCAACCGGATGCGGAAGGTCGCCATACCGTACGTGCTATGGACATCCTTTTCCCAGGTATTGGCGAAATGGTTGGAGGTTCACAACGTGAAGAAGACTTACAAAAGCTTTTGACGCGCATGGCCGAGGTCGGTATCGAAGCTTCAGAAATGGAGTGGTTCTTGGATACACGTCGTTTTGGTACAGTTCCACATTCAGGATTTGGCGTAGGCTTCGAGCGTTTGGTATTATTTACCACCGGTATGACCAATATCAGAGATGTCATTCCTTTCCCTAGGACACCGAACAACGCAGAGTTTTAATATAAAGAACAACAGCCAAAACAAAACATTTTGGCTGTTGTTCTTTTAGGAGGAAGCAAGACCATACCAAACAACAATCGACATGCTATTAAAAATATATAACGACAAGCCAAACGAAAAATACATTGACCAAGCGGTAGAGATACTACGCAAGGGAGGAGTTATCATCTATCCCACCGACACCGTATATGGTATCGGTTGTGACATCACCAACCAGAAAGCAATAGAACGGGTGTGTCAGATACGAGGGTTAAAAACAGATAAAGCAAACCTCTCTTTTATCTGCTATGACCTTACTGATATCTCACAATACACGAAACCTTTCGATACGACTGTTTTCCGTGTTTTGAAGAAAGCACTGCCTGGCCCGTTTACCTTTATCTTTAATGCCAGCGGACAAGTACCTAAGCTATTAAGTTCGAAAAAGAAAACTGTTGGTATCCGTGTTCCAGACAACAATATTGTACGTGAGATTGTCAAACAATTGGGCAATCCCATCGTAACAGCGTCGATCCATGATGAAGATGATATTATCGAGTACTCGACCGACCCCGAGTTAATCTACGAAAAGTACCAAGAACTTGTCGACCTCGTTATAGATGGTGGGTATGGAGACAATGTCGCTTCTACTGTCGTCGATGTCACTGAAGGTGAGTTTGAAGTCATCCGTGAAGGAAAAGGAGACCTGGAGCAATACCTATAATCCAGGTCTTGGCTCCAGCCCATCACAGCTTTCCTTCCACCTCGGCTTTCAGTGCGGCATTAAAAAGCAGAAAGCCATTTTTCGTATCCACATCAATCATTTTCTTCAAAAAAGGAATCAATATCCCGGAAAACAATTCCCCCTGGCTAAACCGGGTCTGCCCATTAGCCGCAGGCTCGACTATAAAATAGTGCTCTCCATCAAAGATTCCATCTATCCAGAGCTTTCCCTTCCACCGGATTTCCTTATTCGTTTCCAGTTTTAGGAAAACCGGATTCATCGTTATGCGCATACCATCAGGCTGCTGCAACAACACTTTAGTACGTTGTCCAACCTTGGGTATACCTCCAAACTCCCGAATAGTAGGACTCCAGACTGGGTAATTTGAGAAATCAGTCAGCACCGACCAGACCGCCTCTACAGGTGCATCAATTAGGATTGTTGTTTCTATCTTTCGTTTCATAACGCAAAGTTATCTACGCTTAGAAACAATGCCCTTGACATTTATCAAGAAGATAAATTTCTGTTACACGGCAGCTAGCCTCCCACCTTACTCCGTATCCGGCTAAGGGTTTCGGGAGTCATCCCCAAGACAGAAGCTATAAACTGTAAGGGTACCTGATTAAAAAAAGCTTTATGTTGTTCGAAATATTGCAGATAGCGCTCTTCTGCCGATAGGGATATAAAATCGAATACACGGCTTTCGAGTACCATAAAACACTTCGCTATAAAACGTTTCTCCACCACATTCCATTGCGGAAGTAGGGATTCGAAACGCTGATAGTCACTCTTGTACAGTGATAAGACCTTAGCATCTGTCAATGCCTGAATCTGCCAACGGCTGGGTTGATCAAACAAAAAAGAGGACAAATCCGTAATAAAGTACCCTTCCCCCCCAATCCATTGCGTCACCTCTCTACTTTCAGTCTGGGCAAATACCCTGAATATCCCGGAAGCAATAAAACTCAAACGATCAGCCCGCTGTCCATTTCCCAAAAAGAACTCCCCTTTTCCGACAGTCTCCTCGACAAAGTATTGGCTTATCTCCCTCACCTGACCAGGAGGTAGGTCAAAAACCTGCTGCAGTTGAATTTCAATATCCATCGTTATGCGGTTAAGACTTCTTTTCCAATGACCTTCCGCTGAGAACGGATATAGGCCACATTAAAAATAATAACTGCCAGAAAAATCAAGCCATAGGCTAGAATCTGTACTCCGTTTATCGGTTCTTCAAAATAAAAGACCGCTAACAAAAAGGCAATCGTCGGATTGATATACAGCAATATCCCTACCACCGAGGAATCTAGGCCCTTCAGCGCATACATATTTAGAAATAAGGGGATAATCGTAAATAACACCGCAATCAATAGCACATAGCCGTAAAAATCAGCTCCGTGTACCGTGCCACTGGGCAGAATATACAACAGTGGGGTCAGTAAGATTGTACAGATAACAATATGTAAGTTTAGGGTAAAAAACTTGTCCAACCTATTATTCCGTTTTTGGAGTACCAGATAGGTCGCGTATGAAAACGCAATCACCACACTGTATATCATATCGATAAAATGTCCATAGGCCAACATCGCACAGGCAAGCACACTCAACCCCACAGCCAGCCATTGCCCTTTATTCAGCCGCTCTCTTAGAAACAGACTGGCCAATACCGTAGTTATAATGGGACATATAAGATAGGCCAACGAAGTCGCTTTTACACTGACATTGTTCATCACGTAGATAAACAGGAACCAGTTGAGTGCCAACATAAGTGCACTGCAGAGTGCATGTAGAAATACAGCACCCTTTTCTCGGGTTGACATCCTACGGATGAGTTGGATATTTTCTTTAGTTGCCTTCGGCCGGATGAGAAAACTTGTGACCAGAATCGCTGCAGAAGCAAATAAAACTCGATACAAGAGAATATCCAAAGAAGTATAAGCACTTAATGGACGCAGCACCAAGCTGAACATCCCCCAGACAATAAAAGAAAATAATGCCGCAGCGTAATACTTGGTTTGCATTTTTTGAACTGTAAAACTGTTAAACCGTGAAGGAGTAAAAACGTTAAACCGTAAAACTGTAAACTCTTAATTATTCATGTATTTACGATTTCACCTATTTACAATTCCACCTCTAACCTTTTAACTTCTTAACCTTCTAACCACCTTTACAAAATCACAAGTTCTTCGACGAGCACCTGCCCTGCATGCTCATTGACACGGCCGATGACCTGCTTACGCATGAGCGTCAACTCGTGTTTCACCACTGCAGATTCCACTTTAACAAAAAGCTTCTTATCCTTCACAAAAATCTTCAATGTGCGTTTTTCGATATAGGGACCGATGATCTCCCCCCAGAAAGAAGCTACGGACGACTCATCAAATTTACGTCGTAGACGGTATACTTCCAGCCATTTCTCAACAGCCTGCTTCATACTGATATCATCCCGTGTGGGTATTTCGTCAAATTTTCTCTTATACATGAACCTCGCCTCCTTCAATATCAAAGATACGTATTGGTTGTGCTATTTCATCGAATATTTCCCGAATTCTAGCGGCATCGGTATCCGTAATAAAAATCTGCCCAAACTCCTCGTCCGAAACCATCTTCATGAGCTTCTTTGTCCGTCTATCATCTAGCTTATCAAAAATATCATCCAATAGCAGCAAGGGTCTGAATTTCTTCTGTTCCTGTAGAAAAGTATATTGCGCTAATTTGAGGGCGATGAGAAAAGATTTTTGTTGCCCTTGAGAACCAAACTTCTTAAGAGGCATTTCTCCATGTATTGTAAACAGGAGATCGTCTTTATGTATCCCCTGGCTAGTCCGCTCAAGTATCCTATCCTTCTCGAGACAGGTGTTCAACAGCGTCAGAAAATCATGCTGATGCAATGGTGATTCGTAGACCAGCGATACCTCTTCGGCCTGATCAGTAAGATACGTATAATGCCGTTGAAAAGCTGGCGTAAAGTCTTCCATAAACTGCTTACGGCGCATATATATACGCTCACCAACCTCTACAAGCTGCATATTCAGTACCTCCAATAGGCCAACATCAAATACACCGCGCTCTTTGATACTTTTCAGCAACATATTACGTTGCAAAAGTATCTTATTATAAGATATCAGCGTATCCAAATAGCGATTGTCCGTTTGTGAAATTACATTATCCACAAAACGCCGACGCTCTTCGCTTCCTTCCGTAATTATCTCACTGTCATTGGGCGATATCATCACCAACGGAAACTGGCCGATATGATCTGCCAATCGCTGATAGTCCTTTTTATTACGTTTAAATTGTTTTTTCTGATTTCGTTTTAGGCTACAGGAAATAGCCTCCGTACGTTCATCCCGTTCAAATTCTCCCTGCACCATAAACCATTCTTCCCCCTTCTTGATATGCTGCGAATCAATAGGGTTGAAATAGGATTTACACAACGAGAGATAGTGTATTGCATCCAGCAGATTGGTCTTTCCTGCGCCATTATCTCCGGTAAACGCATTTACCTCGGGCAGGAAAGTGAGTGTCGATTCAGCGTAATTCTTAAAATTTAACAGCGAAAGTTGCTTGAGCCACATTTACTTTACCTCTTCAAAATCGATAAACTCACCAGCTGTTGCTGTCCCCTTACGCTTCGATTCTTGCGTAGGTACATAATCCACCTTTATTTTGACTTCTTTTGTATACGTTCCTCTTTGCGATTGTTGCTGAGAGGCACCCCCAAAAGGACTACCGTTTCCAAAAGGATTACCTGCACCACCGTAATTATATTGTCCTTGACCCTGCTGTTGAGCTTTCTTCATCATTCGTTCGGTCAACTTGCGCATTGCGAACGGCAATAACAAACGCATAGAAAACTTAAAGATGTAATAAAAAGCAACAACAAATAATATAAAATATAATAAACCCATTTCTTTCTAATTCTATTTATTCAAACCTACATAAATTTGCCTTCACGCGCAATAAAGTCGCGCCCGTATAGAGTAAAAATAACAAATTCAATACCAGACAAGGTCAAAGAAATGTCAGACTAAAAACCTTAACATTTCATTAAGATTCCTTCTTCGCTTTCAAGATCGCATTATACAGTTCCTCTTGTTTATGCGTACCTATAATATATATCAAGCCATCTCGATCCGTAAGCCATACCGAATCTTTGCCCCCTGCATAAAAGCGGATTTTTCCATTTTTATGCAAGTTATAAACTGGATTGTTGAACACAAATTTGCTATACGGCTTTTTCTCCACCTTCACCAATGCAGCTAGGTCTATCTTAACCAGACTGGTAGTCCATAGTCCGCTTAGTGTTATATTATTCGAGCTAACCGCTGTCTTATAATGCACCAAATACATCATCACTACCGATACCACGATAATACAGCTCCCTACGATAAAGAACAATTGGCTCGACACCAGATGATCCATATTTAAGTAATAGACGATAAAGCAAAATAGTGCTAAGACCATCCGCACACTAATCCATGTCATATCCCTTCCTAGATACTGACGCTCAACAAATAGACTATTTGTATCCATATGTATATTACTTGTTTTTATCTGTCAATCAACTATCCAACCTACCGGAAGCGCATCGTCTCCATTTCTCCATCACTTACAGGTATCTTCCTTCTATGGCTATATATTGCAATCTAATTTAAGGACTTTTTGTGTATTTTCTGTAATCTTATACCTATCATCTATTTGATAGTTTGTAATCCACAGCACTTCACCGTTACCATTCAGCCAAATAGGTATTCTCTTTTTGTCGAAGAGACTAACTTTCCTTTGGATGAAAAAATCGGAAATCTTCTTCTTCCCATTCATCCCCAACGGCTGAAATACATCCCCTTCTTCCCAAGCCCGCACCGTCAATGGGAAAATCAATTTATCATAATCCAAGAGGGCTATTGCAGGATTTTTCACAACTGTAAAGTCTTCTTCACAACTCACGGAAAACACATACTTCTGCCAAGTCAGCACACGATCTGATGCTTGCAGTTCTACACTCCCTCCCTCTTCCGCTATTTTCTGCAACCGCAATACAGTTCGGTCCAAGAGCAGCTCATGCGTATCAGACCTAAAGATACGCCCCGATTCAGCTGAAAATGCGGCAACAAGATCCGCTAACACCGGTTTTGAAAACCCGAAAGGTTCGAAAAGAAAATACAACAGACCGACATCCAGTCCGGCAATAGCTGCCTTACTGATCTGCCATTCATCCGCGCCTATCGCTACAAACAGTTTTTGACGTTCTTGTTCCACGAAAGCCTGTAGCACACGTTGAGTTTCTTGAAAACGTCCGATATTATCATCCATAATCTGTATAAAATCAGGATTGAGACGTTCAAACTCAGGAATGATATCAAGCCGGATTTTATTCCGTGCATATTTGTTAGAAAAATTGGACTGATCATCCCTATAAGGGACATTTAACTGTTCCACCGCTTGCAGTACCTCAGCGCTATTTAAAAACAACAGCGGTCTTAATACACCTTCTCTCTTGGGTAAAATCCCTTGCAAGCCCAACAGTCCCGTCCCTCGCGACAGATTGAATAACACCGTCTCCACGTGGTCATTCTTGTGTTGGGCAATAGCGCTATAGTCGTAACCATATTCCGCTCTTAGCCTATCAAACCAAGTATAACGCAGGTCTCTAGCCGCCATCTGTATAGAAATTTTATGACTTTCGGCATAGCCTTCAGTATCAAAATGCTCCACATGGAGTTTTATCCCTAACTGTTTGCAGTATGCACGAACCAACTGCTCATCCTTATCAGACTCCTCCGCACGCAGCTTAAAGTTACAATGAGCCGCAGCTATTTCTACCCCATATCGGGATAGCAAAGTCAATAACAACATCGAATCCCGCCCCCCACTGACAGCAACGAGCAGTTTATCTTCACGTGTAAACAACTTTTGCTCTTCTATATACCGTTCAAAACGCACATCGATATTCATAGACCAAACCTAAATAAATTCATTTTCATATGCAATGGAATGGGGATATTTCACAAAGTAGATAGTTTAAATTTCGGACACCCACTCCTTCATATCGCCAACTGCTATATTTTATAACATAAAATGTGACCAATATTAGTTAATTTTATTTAGCATTAAATTTCACGTAATTAACATTTTTTTGCTATTAAAATCCATATTTTTGCCTCCGTGAGAAACTGGCTTATAATACTAACTTTTATGTTATCCCTAGCGTCTGCTTTTGGGCAAACGCCTATTGGTGGAACTCCAACACAGCAGGGAGACCGTCTGAACCTGGTATCGTCCAATAGTGGCCGAATCAATGCCAAAACGGGACACATGGTATTTTATATTCCTGTTTATGAACACAAAGGAAATACGTTATCCGCAGATAGTGGCTACATCTATGAAGATGAAATCAAAAGACAGTTTTTCGAAGCTTTCGGAAATGTTGTAATTACACAACCATCTGGAACGGTTATTTATGCGGATTATCTGCATTATGATGCCGCAGCCCAGCATGCGCTACTCACCAAGAATGTGAAGATGGTGGACAAAGGTTCAACCTTGACGACGAATCACCTGACCTATAATATGCGATCCAAAGTAGGCACCTACACTGGTGGCGGAAGAATAATCTCTCAGGGCGACACTATTACTTCTAAGAATGCGTACTATTTTGAGAACACCTCCGATGCCTACTTTCGTCACAAGGTCGTCGTACGAACGCCCGACGTAAAAGTGTACACCGATACAATGCGTTACAATTCGTTCAGTAAAATGACGTACTTCTTTGGGCCTACAAATATAAAACCAACCAGTAACCAACAAGGTCAAAATGAAAATCTCTATACCGAACGAGGCACCTATAACACAGGAACAGGAATTGCTGACTTCAATAAGAATAACCTCTATACGGAAGGTTCAAAATTCCTAAAAGGAGACAGTCTACACTACGAACGTGCAAAAGGCGTTGGTGAGGCTTTCAGAAATGTTGTTTTCGTTGACACCACGGACAAATTCTACGCATACGGCGGACGAGGGCTGTATAGCCAATCGGAAGAGTCAATCTTGATGACCGAAAAGCCTTACATCATTACCGTTGTCAAGGAGAATAATGATCCCACGCCAGATACTACTGTAACTCCTTTAGAAACCAAAGGTAAAGAGAAAAAGAAAAAAGAGGACAAGAAGGAAGTAAAGGAGCAAGAGGAAAATGTAAACCCATCGACACCAGATAAAGCAGATGCCCCCCCCTCAAAAATGCATCTACCTGCAGACAGTTCTTTACGTGAAGCCAAGATGGACTCGGTCTATATGACGGCAGACACACTTTATTCCCGAATGATTCTGGTAAAAGACTATAATCCCCTACAGCTCAACCTCAGCCGAGATGGAGGTAAACTAGAAGCCGACGAGGAAAAAGATTATGGTGATGATGAGGACGATAATGACACGAAAACAGACTCTACAACGCTAAATCTTAAGGACAGTCTACAACAACAATTGGAAGAGATTGCTGAAATTAAGAAAGAGGATGCTCCACTACCTATAAAACCTACAGTAAAAAAAGACAGTATCAAAACACCTGTTCCTTTAAAACCAAAGACGGCGACTACAGAACCCAATCGGATGGGGGACAGACAAAATATAGGTTCTACCTTAAAAGCCGATTCTGTACTTCGGCAGAAGGCTATCGTGCCCATTGCCAATCAGGCAGACACGCTTATTAATCAAGCCTTACAAATAGCCCAAAAGCCCGATTCGGTCCAAAAACGACCGGACACCCTGACTGCGGCACAACTAGATACTGCCAAAACACGTATTGTACGCGCCTACTATAACGTAAGGCTATTCAAATCTGACTTACAAGCTGTCGCTGACTCCGTATATTATGGTATGGTGGACTCGATGTTCCGCTTTATGGGACGCCCAATGATTTGGTCTCAAGGATCGCAGATCTCTGCTGATACTATTTACATGCAGATTCTGAACCAACAGATGGACAATGCCCTCCTAAAAAACAATGCTTTCATGGTCAATGCGGTATTGGACTCCATCAAATTCAACCAGTTGAAAGGACGAAAGATAACAGCATTCTTCGCCAATAATAACATTGACCGACTATTTGTAGATGGCAATGCCGAGAATCTGGTATTTTCTGAAAATGATAAAACGAAGACCATTACAGAAATGTTCCATGATCGAGGGGGACGTATAAAGGTTAAGATGGAGGGGAAGAAAATCATAGACTATACCACGATTCGAAAAGTAGACCAGAAGGTTTATCCATTCAAACTCGTCACCCAAGAGAATGAGATACTTCCTGGCTTTATCTGGCGACCACAGGACAGACCTACCTCCAAAGAGGATCTCCTTAATCGTAAACGGGAAGCTCCACAGTCAGTAGACGCTAAAGCCGGTGAAAAGAGTGATGAAAAATCACAGCCCGCAGACAACAAAGAGAACATAGAAGAGCCTCCTAAAAAAGAAGAGTTGACAAAAGAAGGCAATAACCTTCAAGATATAAAACACGAGACTAATTAGTCGGTTAAGATTTCTATTGATAATAGAGAAGGTAAATTTTATCAAAGCAGAAATTTTTCATTTTAGAAAAGCTGTCGCTTAAGAAGCTTTTGGCAACAGCAGATGAATGCATTACCATACAGCCAAAAGGCTCAAGCGACGAGTTTTGGTTACTTTTTCGAAAAAAGTAACATGCCCACTCCGGCAGAGAGGCGCAAATATTAATACCCTTTTAAGAACTCAGCCATTTTAGACACAGCAATAGAGCGGTGGCTAATTAAATTTTTTTCAGCTGCAGACATCTCGGCAAACGTACGTGAATAGCCCTCAGGGATAAATATAGGGTCATAACCGAAACCTCCATCTCCTCGACGCTCTTCGATAATGCGTCCTTCAATAGCCCCTTCAAAGAAGTATTGCTTACCTTCTAAAAACAACGAAATAACAGTCTTAAACCGTGCTGCTCTGGACTCCACGCCATTCAGACGTTCCAATACCAAATCGATATTCTGAACCATATCCCGAGAGCCGGAATAACGTGCAGAATAAACTCCTGGCTCGCCATTCAATGCATCAATTTCTAAACCGGAATCATCACCAAAACAGTTCACTTTAAATCGCTCAACCAGATAATCGGTCTTCTGCTGCGCATTCTCGTGAAAAGTCACTCCTGTTTCCGGAATATCATCATGACAGCCAATATCCGTCAATGATTTCAAATTAAATTTATTTCCGATTATCGCCTGTACTTCTTCAAGCTTGTGGGTATTATTGGTAGCAAATACGAGTTTTAGCATGTGTATTGTATTTTGTTATCCTGTTATCAAGTAATCTTGTTATCCAGTCCACTTGATAACTTGTTAACAAGTTAACTTGATTAACCATTAACCATTAATGAAAGTCTTAAACTCTCCCCAGAAAAGCTTCTTCTTTTCGACATCGGCAAACATCTCTTCAAAAGAAAAGGTATTGAAAACTGTCGCCACTCGTCCGCGCATATAGGAGTTATGTGCAATCTCGGGAAGTTTCAAAGATGCTGGTTCGACTCCCAATAAGGTAATCTTCGTGGGTTTAAAGAACTCCATGATTCTTTTAAACTCATTCGGATTTTGGGGATTAGCCAGATTAACGACCGCTACATTATGGGGAGTGAGCTGCAGGGCTCCGATGGTCTTTATAAAAGCTTCTTCAGCCTGTGGTGAGAAATAGGGAAATTCGGGATAACGAAGGATAAAAAGAACACCTGTACTTTTATCACCTTGAAAAACGAACTCTTCTGATGAACTATCAAAAGCGACAGCGTCGCTGCTTTCCTCACTTCTTCTTTCAACATTATCTATAGAAAAACCGGTCGAGAATATCGTTTCTGACATCAAGGCCTGTAGCGCTGTGGAATTGTCCGTAAGGAGATGGTTCATGGTTGTAGATTGAGACTTAAGATATGAGAGACTTAGATATTAGATGTGAGAAATGAGGCAATCTCAAATCTCACGTCTAGTATCTCACATCTAAAAAATTATTGTCCTAAAACATAAGCAAAGATCAACGGAGCGACGATTGTTGCATCCGACTCGATCATAAACTTAGGTGTATCGACATCCAACTTACCCCAAGTGATTTTTTCATTTGGAACGGCACCAGAATACGAACCGTAAGAAGTTGTTGAATCTGAAATCTGACAGAAGTACGACCAGAAAGGAACATCAGTCCATTCTAAATCCTGATACATCATCGGTACTACACAGATTGGGAAATCTCCAGAGATACCACCAGCAACCTGGAAGAAACCCACACCTTTACCATCAGAGTTAGCGCGGTACCACTCTGTCAAGTAAATCATGTACTCAATACCTGATTTTACAGTAGATGCTTTCAAATTACCTTTGATCACATTCGAAGCAAAGATGTTACCCGTAGTTGAATCTTCCCATCCTGGACAGATAATTGGCAAATTCTTCTTAGCAGCTTCAACAATCCAAGAGTTTTTAGGATCGATTTCGTAGTATTGCTCTAATACGCCAGAGTTTACCACTTGGTATAAAAACTCATGTGGCAAGTAGCGCTCACCCTTAGCTTCAGCAGCATGCCATACATCTTCTAAGTGTTTTTGAAGGCGACGGAATGCCTCTTCTTCAGGGATACAAGTATCCGTAACACGGTTAAAGTGTGTATCCAACAACTCACGCTCTTGCTCTGGAGTAAGATCTCTCCAATTTGGAATACGTTTGTAATGCGAATGTGCGACCAAGTTCATGACATCCTCTTCCAAGTTTGCACCTGTACAAGAGATAATATGTACTTTATCTTGACGGATCATCTCAGCTAGAGATACACCTAGCTCTGCAGTTGACATTGCTCCACCTAAGGAAACCAACATCTTTCCACCTTCTAATAGGTGTGTTTCATACCCTTTTGCAGCATCTACTAAAGCAGCTGCATTGAAATGACGGTAATTGTGCTCAATAAATTGGCTTATAGGCCCTTTTTGTGTACTCATCTTTTTTTACGTTTTAACAAGTCCAGCAAAGGTACTGAATATAATTTATTTTAGCCCCTCCAGTACTGCCAAAGCAGTGGTCAGCGCTCATTTTTTATCATTTGTTAAAAAAACAGTTATTTTCTACGAATAAGATTTATAACAAAGAAAAATGCTGCTATCAAAATCAGCACCATCACAAGAAGGATAATCACCTCCGACATTCCTATACTCCAAGTTGTGTTGTTCATATTCTTTTTTTTGTTATCAAGTTATCGAGTGAACTAGTTAACCTGTACTTCCCCCATCACTTCCTTCAACTGTTATCTTGTTAACTGTCCTCACTTGTCAACTACCTTCACCTCAATAGTGTCCCAAAGCCGACACAATGACGACCGTTACCATATTTTCATCCACAGAATAAATGATACGGTCCTTTTTTTTCTGAAAGTGTCTGTCTTTAATGGACATCAAGAACTTTCATGCCTGTTGGTAATCCGAAGGAATCATGAAAGTTTTATTTAGGCGTCGTGACCAATACCCATTCAATTGATATTTTAAAGGCTCAGGATTTCCAATCCCTTCATAGGGCGTTCTGGACAATTCTAGAAGTATTTGCTCTATTCTTCTTATCGTTGACTTATTACCTGATCGGAAATGAAATTCCAAATCTTTTTTAGCAGAAAGTTTTATTTCAAGTTCAAACTTTCCCATACATTGTCAGGGTCTATTTTAAAGCTTTCCTCCTCCTCGGCACATCTAATTTTCTCAACAAACCCAGCATCATAGTGACTTCCTTTATCCCCTGTACTTTTCAGTTCTACAAAAGACAAGGATTTGAGATATACCAATAAAGCCTTAGCCTCCTTATTCCGTTCATCTATTTTTATCGTAATCTCCATATTTAAAAGCATTTATACACAAAAATAAACAAAAAAATCATTAAAAGTCGCTCAGCTCAACTGTTATCTTGTTATCAAGTTATCATGTGAACTAGTTAACAAGATAACAAGTTCACTCGATAACTCCTTAAATCACCCACTTCTCACATTTATCCAAAAATTCCTGTTTGATATCAGCACCAATACCAGGCTCGTCGGATATCGATATACCGTATCCATTATATTGGATACCGCCTTCTACAGGATCTTCGAGGTGCCCTACCATACAGGTATCTAGGTCGTAAAACTTAACGTTAGGTGCAGCATAAGCAAAGTGAACCTTAGCGGCCAAAGCTAGGCGAGACTCCAACATTCCCCCTATCATACAGGCTACCCCATATTCTGCAGCCACCGTCTGTATCTTTAAGGCCTCGTGTATACCTGATGATTTAGAAAACTTAATATTAATATAATCACAGGCATCTGCCTTACACAGGCGTTCGGCATCGCGATGTGTATACACTGACTCATCGGCCATAATCGGCACAATAGTTTGCGTACGTAACTCGGGCAATAAATGATCATTATAGGTACGCATAGGTTGCTCACAAAATTGAATCTTATAAGCCTCTAGTCCCTGCAGCGCCTCCACAGCACCTTCATAAGACCATCCTTGGTTGGCATCAATTCGGATAGGCAAATCAAAGCCTACAGCCTTACGGATCGCTTTGATGCGCCCGATATCGTCCCCAGGATTTTTACCCAGCTTTACTTTTAGCGCAAATGCCCCACCTTCTTTCAGTTTAAGCGCCTTCTCTGCCATTTCGTCGGCCGAAGCTATACCTAAGGTGATATCTGTTGTGATTTCTCTCTTCTCTCCTCCTAGGAAACGGTACAGCGGTTGACCAGCATGTTTGGCTGCAATATCGTACAGCGCCATATCAAAGGCAGATTTTATGGTCGCATTACCTGCGATATAAAGATGTAGTTCCGCCAGACGGTCCTCCAAAGCCAGCGCATCTTTTCCTTTCCAAATCTTTGCAAAATCCTGCGCTACCGCAAGACAGGTATTCTGTGTTTCTCCGACAATCATCGGGAAAGCAGAACATTCGCCAACCCCATAGATGCCCGCATCGGTATGTACACGAACAAACGTATTCTGTGCATAATCCATCGTCCCTGTCGCGATAACAAAAGGCTCCATAGGTATGCTCAAGCGATATATTTCAATATGCGTAATAATCATTGATATCCTTTTTTAGGTTGCTATATGTTGTGTTTATTTTAATGACGAAAGTTAAAGACTTTTGAAACAATAAGCAAGAAACAAAAGTAAAGCCCTATTTTTGCCAAAAGCAGAACAGATAAGAGAAAATAAACAATTAATACATCAGAATGACTTTATATAAAGCAGTAATAAAGCTAGTACTTGTACTCACTATTTCACTATCCTATATCTCGGCAGAAGCGCAACAATTTGACGACTATTTCACGGAAAAAACATTAAGACTAGATTATATTTTTGCGGGAAACCGTACTGACCAACATATTTATCTAGCTGATCTGGTACAACTGGACAAATGGAATGGAAGAAGGGGCAACTTAAGCAAAACACCTATTCAGGGCAACGGCCAAGTCAAAGTCTATGATGCAGAGACAAACAAACTGATTTATGTATTACCTTTCAGCAGTCTATTTCAGGAATGGCTAACCCAGGAGGAGTCCAAACAAACCACCAAGAGTTTTGAGAACTCCTATTTAGTACCTTTTCCAAAAGCAAAAGCCAAGGTTGAAGTCTCCTTCTTCAACCAGCAGCATAAAGAAACCGTCCTATTGACACACTTAGTAGACCCTAACGATATTCTGATCAGAAAAGCGACAAAAAACGACATCCCTTATGAGGTAATACATAAAGCATCAATTGCTAACCCTATCACCGTTGCGATAGTAGCAGAGGGATATCAAGAGGCGGAAATGGATGAGTTTATGGACTATGCAAAGAAAACCGTTCACAGTTTGTTCCAACACAAGGTTTTCAAGAAGCACGAAAATGCTTTTGAAATTGTCGCCGTAAAATCCCCCTCCAAAGACTCCAATGTGAGCGTTCCGTCCAAAAACATATGGCGGTCTACTGCCGTACAGTCCAACTTTGACACCTTCTATGCAGAAAGGTACCTAACAACTTCACACACTAGACTATTGCACAACTTATTAGAAAACATCCCCTATCAGCATATCATTATTTTGGCAAATACTGATGTCTATGGCGGTGGAGGTATATTGAATTCCTATGCCCTTACAACGACCAAAAATGAGCAGTTTGCTCCCGTTGTAGTACACGAATTTGGACATAGCTTTGCAGGTTTGGCAGACGAATACTTCTATGCGGTTGACGTTTTTGAGAACAAAGCTGTTGAAAAGATAGAACCTTGGGAAAAGAACAACACCTCATTAGTTGACTTCAAAAGCAAATGGGCCGATATGGTGTCGAAAAACACCACAATCCCTACACCAGACAGCATGTTAGGAACTGTTAAAATAGGTGCATTTGAAGGCTTAAAAGGAAATGGACTATATATTCCATCACACGACTGTAGGATGAAGGCCAACAAACCAAAAGACTTCTGTCCTGTTTGTAGCCGTGCCCTCGAAGAAATGATTCTGTTTTATACCAGTAAATAACTACATCTTGGGGCAGTCTCCTATATTTGTATCAAGCATAGGAGGCTGCCCCAAGATTTTAATATTCTTTCGCCAATCGTACAAACTCTTTAAACCAATTCGCACTTACCTTATGTCCCAGACGTACCATAACAAGATTTTTATCCGGATTCACATAGATATACTGCCCTAAGATACCTTGAGCTGCAAAATCACCATTCTCCGTAGGCAGCCACCACTGATATTGATAGCGTTTGTAACTCCCTCCCGTACTGTCTACTTTCGTTGATTCCTTGACCCAGTCCACCGGCACCAACTGCTGTCCATCCCAATTACCTTTGTTCAGATACAACCTTCCCAGCTTTGCAAAATCCCGTGCTCGCGCATTCAGGCAGCAGAACGTCTTCTCGATACCATCCTCTTTTCTATCAATACTCCACGAAGCATCATACTCCATCCCAATAGGTTTCCATATCTTCTCGTCCAGATATTCCGTAATTGTTTTACCATTCAGCACACGCTCCAGTACCAATCCCAATATCTGCGTATTGCCACTAGCGTAGGCAAAGTCCTTTCCGGGCTCCGCTTCCAACTTCAATTTCTCCGTATCTTTACGCAGATCAGTACCGTAATAGAAGGAAGCTACTTCACCAAACGGATTGTAATAGCCTTCATTGAATTTAATACCGGATGTCATCTGCAACACATGTTCTATCGTGACCTTATCAAAGCCATTCTTAGCCATCTCTGGCACATACTTACTAATAGGATCTTGCACCGAACCAATCAGTCCGTCATCGATGGCACAACCAATAAGCATAGAAGTGACCGACTTGGCCATGGAAAATGATGGAACAATGGAAGATTCCTCATATTTATCCAGATACCTTTCATAAAGAATACTATCATTACGGATAACCAAAAATGCGACAGACTTTGTCTCTTTTAGAAAATCTTCAAAAGAGACTTCTTTATCCTCGAATTTGGTTCCTGTGGGGTGTGTCTCTATATTGGCACGATGGAATACAAAAGGTGTAGTTGAAGCTTTCAATTCCCGCTTCGGAAAGATTTTGTAATCATTGAGATCTGCAAAATTATACCATACAAAACGGCCATATTTACAAGCTGAAAGCAAACTGGATGTACCAATAAGTACTAAAGCAAATAGATAATATATTCTCCTCATATTTATACAATTTAGGTATAACAACGGTTATCTCCCTAATATACAATCTATTTCAAACAAAACCAAAACCTAATAATTTCATAGTGAAGTCTCATCCCTCTAGGCCCCCTCCTAAATATAGGGTATTTACATTACCTCATTTATTTTGCATCTTTGGCTACCTGCTCAAGTACCTAGCATAAAACATGAAAAGATTATTTTACGTTCTATTTTTGAGTCTATCAGTCCAAGTACTTAATGCACAACTTTTGCCTCAAGAACAATTAAGAAATGACAGCTTATTAACCTTATTAAACCAAGGAAAAACGGATAGCATACAAGCTAGAGCAGCTTTCCACCTCTCGAAGATGTGGATCAATATAGATTCTACAAAAGGAATAGCGTACCTCCAACGAGGCAAAAAACTATCACATAACAACGCATATCTTAACGCTATCTATCGATATCAAGCCATCCCCTCTTATAAGGATGAGGCAGAAGTCACTGCTATTCTCTCCATCTTTAGCCGATATGACACCCCGGACAGCTGGGATTACGCCTATCGGCTTTCGATAAACCGGGTAAGATGGCTTATCAACCAGCCTCGCACAGACGAGGCAATTAGGATGTTACAGAAGGATGTCATACCGCTTGCTAAGAAACTCAATAATGCATCATACCATGCCGAGATAGCCCTAGAAATGGGACGATCCTTTTTTAATCAGGGAATGTACAGCAAAGCAGCCCCCTATCTGGAGAAAGCCGTAGAAACATACGAAACTATCCGCCCCAAAGATCAAACCCTACTGCATAATCATATCCACACATTAGGCTCCTTAGCGAATGTCTATAATCTATTAGAAATAGATGGGAAAGCGGATTCAGTCATTCGGCGGGCTAAGGAACTTTTGCTTATACAGCCAAACCTTCCACAGGAGTTACGTATTGCCTCTTATGAAGCCATGCATCTAGTACTGACCAAGCAATATAAAGCGGCCGAAAGACTAATAGACAAAACATTGGCTAAGGCCAAAGAGGTACCTCGACGTTATCTACTCAACCTTCATTTCCAACGTTATAAAGCACTAGCTGGAATGGGAGATTATTCAAAAGCACTCCGATCTCTGAAACGGAGCCACCCAATAGACAGTATAACAAAGGATCTCAACACATTTAAAGCAGTAGACTTAAGCGAACTACTACCTGCATATGCATCGGCATATGAACAAGTAAACGACTACAAGCAAGCCACACAGTACTGGAAACAGTACTTCAAACACCGCGACGCTGTACAAAAGGACAAAATTGCAGAAGAGATTTCCAGACTAGAAGTAAGGCTTCGGACCCAAGAAAAAGATGCGGCAATACACCATCTGAAAGCCGAACAAAGTGAAATCGCATTACGCCTAAAAAACCAGCTGATTTTAAATGGATTGTTTGCTGCCGCGACCATCCTTTTGTTAACTCTTGCAGGATTCATCCTGTACATCTATAAAAACAAACAACGAGCTAATGCAGACCGCATTCAACAGATGGAGACGAAGAGCAAACTCCAAGTAGCCAAAGCACTACTGGAAGGCGAAGAAAGAGAGAGGCAACGCATAGGCCGCGATCTGCACGATAGCCTAGGTGGGGCTCTAGCTGGTATCCGCATCCAGCTTTCTGAGTCACAGCGTAGACATCCCCAGCCGACATTGGACCATGCCATACTAAATCTTGAAGATTCGATTACCGAAGTACGGCGTATAGCACGCAATATGGTTCCAGAGAGCTTACTTCAATGCGGACTGGATGAGGCATTGAGTGATCTCTGTGTCTCTTTTTCCACAACAGATACCACCATAGAATATCAATCTTCTGGTCTATCGACCAAAATCCCAAAAAGCACACAGATCAACCTCTACCGTATCGTACAAGAACTATTAGTCAATGCCCAGAGACACGCGAGGGCGACAAACATTATTGTACAATGCATACAAAATGAGAAGACCATACTATTGACCGTCGAAGATAACGGTCAGGGGTTTGATGTAGCAAGTATACTATTCACCCCTGGACTAGGTCTCAAAAATATCCAAAGTAGAATAGATTACATGCGGGGAAAACACACTATAGAAAGTGAACTAGGTCAAGGAACAACTATTAATATCGAAGTACATGTCAGTTAAAAACATAAGCGTAGTCATATTGGATGATCATCCTATTGTATTAGAGGGGTTAAAATCTCTACTTGCTCACCATACAACAGATATTACGATCCACGCCTTTGGTAATGCAACAGATTTTGGAACATTTATGGAGGACGCTCCTTCTGTAGATGTTATTCTTCTGGATATTAACCTCCCGGATGGCAATGGATTGGATATTTGCAAAAACACAAAGATAAAATATCCGTCAATCAAGATCGTAGCGCTCAGCAATCAGGCCGAACAGAGCATAATACGACAGATGTTTGAAAACGGAGCCTCTGGTTTCCTGCTTAAAAGCACACCTTCTGACAAACTATTATCCTGTATATACGATGCTTTAGATGGACAAGTCGTCATGGATCCAGAGGTAATGCGCATACTCACCACTCCCTTACAACACAAAGACTTCCCTTCCTTGACCAAAAGAGAAAAGCAATTAATCAAACTGCTCGCACAAGGAAAGACAACCGCTGACATTGCTGATGAACTTTTTCTGAGTAAATTCACTGTCGACACCTACCGTAAAAATCTGCTGCAAAAGTTTAAAGTCAGAAACACTTCTGAATTGCTCATGCTTATCGTGCAGGAACAATTGTTATGACCCTCCCATAATTAGGAGGGGAAAAACCCTGATTATCGGTATTTCAAATCATTGCAATGCAAACTAGTTTTGTAAAAGAAAATCATTCTATCTACTTGAATAAGATTCCTCAATTTGGATTGAACACGCTTTAAAAACAAAACTAATGAAGAAAACCGCATTATTACTAGCCCTTTTACTTGTATTCAGCTCTTGTAGCAAATCTAATGACGATACCGAACCTGCTCCTGGCGAAGGAGGTTATGTTTCTGGAACTTATTGGCCATATGCTGTTGGCAATACCTGGAATCTGGTGAATATGGAAGATCCAGAAGACAAGTATCAATATCTGATCCACAAATCACTAACCCATGAAGGCAAAACATACTTCCAATTCAAACCTGTTGGGACAACTGCAGAAGTAGCATTAAATGACGGCTTTCGCGAAGACAACGGGGTATTTATTTCTCTTCACGGTGCCACCTCACAGATGGGCATAAATACCGCTGCAGGTACCGCAACTTACATCAACACCAACTTGAAAGTAAATGAAATATGGAAGGAGAAAATAACCTTACAAATTTCTGGACTAGCTTCGGGAGCAATCACACATAGCAATGAGGGCCGTATTTTGGAAAAAGTAACAAGTGCCGTAGTAAATGGCAAAACATACAAAGATGTGATAAAAGCTGAACTCAAAAAATCAATCCACAACAGTACAACGGGCTATACGAACCATATTACTTATGAAACATGGTTGGCCAAAGGTATCGGTATCATTTTTGAGAAGACAACCTATGATAATTCTTACACCGAGAGTTATGGTTTAGTTAATTACACTGTCAAGTAAAAACTCATGAAATAATTGTTTACATATGAGATATCCATGTAGCACTGACTGCACAAACACGAATGACCGCGAAGCAGCATGCGCACCAATTACAACAATCCGCGCATAATGTAATTTGGATATTCCATAAGACAACTGAAAATCAAACCGGTCCGCCAGCTGGCGGATCATGAAATAATTATATATATATGAAATCCAGAAATATAATGAAGATCAATTTTTTAATTACGTCGGTTGCTATCCTTGCTTTATTCGCAAACTGCGGTAAAGATAAAAAAGAAAAAAACGGAGATACAGATATCAAAACGGAGGTATTCGAACAAGGCATTATTGAAATGGGTATATTTTCCCAGGATGTAGAGCTGAGCAAAATTGTCGGCAAAATTGATTTTTCGCAGGCAGACCCCAAATCACAATATCAAAATCTATTAAAAAATGACAAAGACGTCCAAGCCATTACAAAAGTGATAGAACAGATTGCGACTAAAAATCCACTCGCAGGACTGGCTCTATCCATGAATACAACCTCTTGTACGTATTATATAAAAGAGGACAAAGTGCTCGGAAAAGTGAAAGGATTTGGATGGGAAATGGATAACTTACACGATAAAAAACAGGACAAAGGGAGTCTCTACCTCCAAACGTTGACCAACACAAAGGAGATTCCTGATAGCGACAAGAAAATATATGCACAATACATCCCGAGTAAAAATCCTGATGCAGGAGCGAGTAACGCTATTGAACTCGACAACTTCAACAGAACAGAACTTCAGAAAACAGAGATCATTAACGGCTATGAATGCAATGTCTCTCAACTTACTCCAAAATCAATAGATTCAGACGCACCTATGACGATGCACAAACTGTTGGTGTATACCTCTCCCTTATTTAATAATACAATCAACTTTACCCATCCGTTTTACCTGGAAGAGAATAATGGTATTCTTCGAATAGATATCTATTTTATAGATGACAAAACACCAACATTGGTCATGAAGCCCAAATCCATTGAACAGCGAGCCATTAGCGCCGATGAGCTACAAAGTCGAACTGCTCAGCCAGTCTATGGGGAGATCAATGCCGAATGGGCTTTCAAGGCATTGCCAATCATGATGAGCGGATGGGGCATCCTTTCAAATTAGGAAATCAATAATTTAACTTGGTTTGTCCACTGATTTTACAGAAATTAGAAATCAATTTATATTGAACTCCATGACAAAGACTACATTATTGTTCGCTTCTGCTGCAATGTTTCTCGCTTGTAACAATAGCCCTAAACAAGAACAAGGCAATACACAAGACAGCGTATCATCTACGCAAAACACTGAAAGTGAAAACACTTCTACAAACAGTAACGCTAAATTTGATATCGAGAGCATCCCGGTAACGACAACAGATATCGGTACTTTTCCTTATTTCACTTTGCCGAAAGGTCTGAAATCGATGAACAAACCTTTTCAGAAAGAATTCGACGTATGCTTTTTCCCAATAAACGGTATAATGACCCCTTTTGAAGGAAAACTCTACAAAATCAACGTCGAAGCTGAACGAGGTGAAGAGTTCTCCAAACGCTATTATGAAAAAAGTCTGGAAGACTATTTGCAGTCTACAGGTGCGGTCAAGGTATTCGATGGAACAATAGGCCGTGAGGAATATGACCGCTATAATAAGCAAGATCCCAATAAAGGAGACGAGGGAGATATGGGCTACGCTGACGAAAACATCAAGTTTTATGTGATCCGTACCAAAGACCAAGGAAATATCTACATACAATTTAGTGCAAATAATGCCGGTGGTAAATTAAACATCCTGCAAGAAGCTACGATGACGCAAACTATCACGAAGATCACCGCCGACGAGATAGCAAAAGACCTGAATGAAAAAGGAAAATCTATTCTGTACATCAACTTTGATACCGACAAATCCAATCTAACGACAGATGGGAAAGAAGTGGTGCAACAGATCGCTACCGCATTGAAAAAAGAAAGTGGACTGACCATCAATATTGAGGGCCATACCGACAATACCGGTGATGCTACACATAATAAAAAATTGTCTGGAGAACGTGCCAATGCCGTACTGAGTGCATTGACTGCGGATGATATTGACAAATCTAGGCTTAAAGCGCAAGGATTCGGAGCCGAACGTCCGCTGGTAGCCAATGATAGCGAAGGCAACAAAGCTAAAAACAGACGTGTCGAATTAGTAAAGAGCAATTAAAGTTTTTTACAATAAAATCAGATGCCGCGAACATGCTTTTTCAAACATGCGCGGCATCTTTTTTTACTCCATATATAGTTGTGTTAACTTTCAACAATTACCGTTCTAATATTTCTACCCCCACGCAGTAAACCACAAAACCACGGCAAGTATAAATATCAAGGTAGAAATTACACCAATAATAAAATCTACATTGACAATATTTTTAACTACTCTAACAATCGCACCTCCCCATTCGTTTCCCCAGCTCTGCATCCATTGCCCAACTGTTTTAAGTAAATGCATGTCACTTACCTTAACTGAAGATTCCTGTTTAAAGAACACTTCCCTTATCATCGTGTATATATTTAAATTGTTCAAGATCGATTAGTATTTCTTTTATCTATCTATTCTTCGCATTAGCAATCAACCGCAACACATATTCCCTATTTTGGGCCGAGCTGACCCATTTGGGCAGTCGGCTCGCTATGCTATCGTTCTGATAAGGTATACCATTTCGCTCTCGCAAGGCATCTCTGACATAAGCCTCGATAACGGACAGATGTTCTAGATTATAGGCCCATAGCAGCCCCTCGTTGGCCGTAATACAATACCATAGTGCAAATCCAAAAAAAGGATCCACCGGGCCATTGAGGTACAATATCCTGCTGTACCTTGCTCCCACTCTGTGGTTGGCTCCCACCACAACCTTAGGTGTATTGCCATATTTTATAGCATACCCACAAGCGACACAGGCAAAGCGCACCTTCTCTTCGTGCCGGGCCGCAGTCAAATACAAGCCGGCACCTCTGACCAGCGCTTTTTTTTCACAGCGTGGACACACCACATCGATAGGGTCGGTAAAGTCGTCGTTGCGGACGGTATAAGGGTTAGGAATAATCATATCTACTTCCTTCTTATCTCTTTCCAGTACTTCGCCTTTTCTTTATTTTTTTCTATGCCATTGCCACCACGGCTATACATTTCGATAAGATTATCGATATAACTCTCGTTTTTCTTTTTGTTATCATAATACTTTTCATAGTATTTTATTGCTTTTGCATAATCTTTTGTAATGCCACCTTTGCCGGAAAAGTATAGATTAGCAGTTTTTAACGTTACTTCTGGATAAACTTCAGCGACCTTTTCATAATATTCCAGGGCTTTTTGAGGTTGATTGTTATCTTCCAAACTGTATAAATCTCCTAAATTCAGATAACCGGATTCATCTCCTTTATCAATCATCTTCTGATACCATTCTGCTGCTTTCGTATAATCTTTAGCATAATTTCCTAGTTGTTTGTGATATACCGAACCAATTATACGCATTGAATTTGTAATTCCAGAATTGGCTGCTTTTAACAAATGTTCCATTCCTAGTTGCGTGTTTTTTTCAACGCCGTCTCCATTAAAATACAATACTCCCAGACTTTCCATCGCTTTATAATGACCTTTTATAGCTGCTTTTTTGAAGTATGGGAAAGCTTTTGTATAATCTTTAGCATCCTTATATTTTTCACCTATTTTGTATAAACCAGCTGCGATTCCCAAATCTGCTGCTTGTTGGTAATATTCCATGGTTTTTGTTACATTACCATCTTTATTGGCATACCAGCCTAATTCATAAAAACCATAAGGATGTCCTAATTTCGCGGCTTTTTCAAAATATTCTCGTTTGATATCTTCTTCTGTGTTCACATAAGCAAAAGCACCCGTAGCTACAGCATTTCCTTTATCAATTGCTTTCAGGTACCATTCTTTGGATTTTTCATTATCTTTTTTTATTCTGTAAATTATTCCCAAACTGTGCATTGCAGAACTGTTTCCTCGTTGTGCCAATTCTTCGTATAGCGGAATAGCTACATCGTAGTTTTTGGCATCATACTCTTTTTTAGCTTTTAGGAAATCGGCACTTTGGCGCTCCTCTAACTTTAAAGCTTTTAATGTTTTTTCGATACCATATACTACTTTGTATTTATCCATAGGTACCTCATCGCTTTTTAGCTTGTTGAGGTATGTCATATATAGGGTTACTTCCTCATAAAGCGGTTGCATGGTCGGCGCTCCAAAATTTCCCATGTCGGTAAGGGCGTACAAACTTTCTATTTTAAGATAGGAAACCAAAGGTGACCATTTGCCTAATTCTTTTTCGGTTTCATTCAGGTGCTTCAGAGCTGTTTCGTAGTTTTCTTCCGAGAAGGCTTTTTCGGCTTCTTCAAATTCCAATCTGGCTTTTATATCGTTTTGCGCTTGGGCAAATGTAAAAGCGAATAGTAAAATTGGGGTATACAGTAGTTTTTTCATAATGTTAAAACTCTGACTTGCTGCGATTTACTTAAGTCACCTTATCTCTAGAATAATGAATAAAAATGTATTAACATAAAAGCATCTATTACATCCTATGGTGTTAAATACAACGAGTAATCTATCTTATTGTTAATAGGAAAGTTTTTTTCAAAACCACTAATGATATTCTCTAAGCTTCTTTCAGCGTCATTAAATCTCCCTTTAAAATCCAAATCTTGTTTGTATTTATTGATAATATTTTGGTAAGCTTTTAAATCATTGGTTACTTTTAATGCAAGTTCAGCGAAGTCCACATTAATTTTTTGGACTGAATTTAGAAGAGTATTAATTTCAGTCTTCCAATTTCTTATATTATCGTTTCTTTTATTTTCTACATATTGAGCTGCTTTTAACTTCAATGTATTCATATATTCTGATTCTTCCATAGCACTATATAATGGCTTCGTGAACCTTCCTTTAGACTCTCCTAATCGTTCTATATTTTCATCTAGTACTGCATTATATATTCCCGTATAATTTTCTATTGCAACTTTTAATGCTTCACTATTGTTTATCATTTCAATTTCTTTATTAAATGATGATAATTTAACATTGAGCATCAGGATCTCACTACTCTCCTTATAAATTCTCTTATCTTTTTTATAATTCTGTGTAAACAAAGAGATTCCTTCACTTAAAACATTCATATAGGGAATATTATTTATCAACATTCCTATTGTACTACTATCTTTATGAATAAAGTTTTGTAAAACATTTAATGTTGGATGTTGATTTTTCTTTGCACTAATATATTCATTGAATCTTTGCTTCCAACTCTCATATTTTGGATCATTTAATGGATTTCCGATTTTATTTATATCTTCATAGAAGCTTTTCGTTTTCTCATAAAGGTCAAGGTTATTGAGTAACGAATTCAATTTTATTAATTGCAAAACTGCCGCTTGATAATTATAGGTGTATACTTCCAATTCCCGCCTTTCTATTTCATTTTGTAAGTCTTCCATTTTAGACATTCTGACTTGTAAACTCCTTATCTGTTCGCTGTCATTCTGTCTTCCATTGCTTACTTCTTGATTTAATAGAGCGATTTCCTCTTTTAAATTATCAATATTCTTATCCGTTTTTATTATTTTTTGTTCAGATTCTACAAGTAAGCTATCTACCTGCCCCCACACTCCCCCCGAAACCATCAAGACGAAAAGTGCTATGAGTAATGTTTTCATAATTCCTATAGTTTATTGGTTTTTAAAAACTTCTTAATCCATTCGTATTAAAAATCTTTATAGCGTTCACTGAAAATATTGGCTTTTTTATTTTCGATATCAAAGGTTACGGGAATTCTACTGTATTTTCCATTCCACCAACCACCGCCTGCTTCGCTATTTGCCCCATATTTTAAAATAAGTACAATCTGAAAGTTGGGATTATCTTCGCCTTTACGCATAAGCGGCTCGCCTTGTTTATTGACTTCCAGCCAATATTCAATAGGATAAGCAGGTGTGCCGTGCATTTGAAAAAAGCCTTTGTTGTTTTCTTTTAATTCTGCATAAGGTTCGCCGTTGTTACTATCGTAATATTTATAATAACCCAGCATTTTCTGCAGAATATCAGCCGGTATTTCCTTTGTTCCAAAATGTTCATTTGAGCTGTCGTGTACATTGGTAAACGTTTCTATACTTTGCCCCCAGCTTTGCCCTGCAAAACCAAAAAGCACGACGAATGCTAATAGTATTGTTCTCATAACTTATTAAATCTATTTGTTGATTTATTATTGTTTAGAATGTGTTCTCGAGAACTTGTATCCATAATTCTTCTTTCGTACCCCAGTTCAATGTTTTTTCATGAATAAATATTTGAAAATACTTATATTCCCCATCAGTTTTTTTTTCAAAACCTTTAAAACCAGAAATCCAATATCCAATTGGACTGGTTGTATCTTTTCTAATTAATGGATCCGCTCCTGTTGTAAAATCGTTCCATTGTTGTGGTGTTATGTTTAATACGTTACAAATTTCTTCAACGGTTACCACTCTTCTACCTGTGTTCTCTTTCTCTTTATGATAGCTTTTTAATATTTCCCATACTTGGTACTCCTTTACACGGTTATCGCCAGTATTATACATTTTTAAGTTATTAAAATAAATACTTCCCGTCGGTTTATTACCGTAATAAAAATAATCCTTTTTACCTTCAGAAATGATGGTTTGTAAATATTTATCTTGCTGTTTCTCCTTTTTAATACCCTTGTAATCAGGCGCTAACCATGTAGAAGGGATACTCATAAAAAAATCGCGAGCTGATACTTCTGTTTTCGGAAACTCCGTAGCCAAACGATACACCATTTCTTCATAATGCTTTTTTAATTCTGCTGTGCGGCTTGCTTCTTTTTCGTAAGCAGTTTTTCGTTTATCCAAATCCATTTTTATACGGTAAACTTCCATGAGCTTGTCTTCGCCAAGGGCATTTTTGTCTTTGTGCTTGTCGAAATCGACAATGGCTTTTTCTAATTTCCGGTAATTGTCTGTGCTTTCTTTGGCGGTAACAATTTGGTTGGTTATCATGACCTTTAAAAACAACATCGGCGGATTGGTGCTACCTAAAGCGGTTTCGGCTTTCTCCAAATAATCCAGCGCTTCGGTGTATTGTTTGGCATCAAACTTTTCTTCTGCCATTTGGTACGCCATTTTGGCTTCGGTAGGGTTTTGTGCGCAAACAACTGTTGCTACACACAGGAAAATCAATAAGGCTATAATCTGTTTCATTATTTATCAGTGCTATCTTTTATGTTTTGCCAAAAAGCGGCTCTTTTGGTGTTCTTTTTTAGTTTGTTACCACCCGTTGTGTACATATCTATGAGTTTATAAGCATTTTCGGGAACGAATTTTACTAAATCTTCTCCTGCATCTCTGTCTTTAGCAGCTTCAGCGGATAGTTGAGTGAAAGCTTCCTCTAAATATTGGGTGGCTTTGGCGTAGTCTTTTACTTCGGCATCGGCATAATAAATCGTTGCTAAGGTAATTCTGGTTTTATAATTATCTTTTCTTACAGCTATCGCTTTTTCGTAATAATCTATTGTCAAAGTGGCCTGTTTATTGTCGGGTAAATAATATAGTTCTCCTAAACTGGCTAATGCTTCTATTTGATAGAATTCATCTTCTTGTTTTATAGCAACAGCAAGAGTTTTTTTATACCATTCATCAGCTTTGATATAATCTTTTGAAAAACCACAAAGTCCATTTTTATAAAAATAGCCCATTGCATTTATTGCCGTTACATTATTATCTTCTACAGCTTGTGAAAGCCAATATTTAGTTTTTTCGTAATCTTTTTTAAAAGCATAATCAATTGCTAAATCATATTGTGCATCAGAATATCCATTTTCTGATGCTTTTATTATCCATTCATCATATAATTTTTCATCTTTTTCGAAACCATTTTTTCCTTCTTTATAGCTTTTCGCCATTTTATATTGCATTTCGGGCGTTTCGTACTTCTTTTTTAGTTCGGGTAATTCAATCTTTATGCGCATTACAGCCATCTGCTTGTCTTCGCCCAAAGCTTCTTTTTGTTTGGTGTTTTCAAATTTATCAATGGCTTTCTCTAATTCGTTAAGCATTGAAAAAGCTTTAAGTTTATCATCACTATCCTTTAACGCTTGTTGGACAACCATAACTCTTAAATAAGCAATATCAGGGTTGCTTTTACCAAAAGCTTCTTCGGATTTGTTAAGGTAATTCAAAGCTTCGGTGTATTGTTTGGCATCAAACTTTTCCTCAGCCACTTGGTAAAGCGCTTTGGCTTCTAAGTTACTTTGTGCGTGGGTTGTTATGGATAGACACAAAAAAATCAAAATTTGTAAAAACTGTTTCATGATTAATATAGCTGTTATTGTTCGTCGAATTTTACATACACATCTACAAAGTCTATATATTTTTTTCTGCCGTTTCTCCTATATTTTGCATCTGATTTTTGTAATTTGGTATCAATGGTCAATATATACGGAGGATTATTTTGTTTTAGCTGGTAACCTTTTAAATTCTCATTATAGAGAAAATTCCCTTTTACTGGCTGAAAAGCATCGGCATACATTGCCGGCATCCGGATAGCGGACATAAAATCGTCTTTGGTCACAGTAGGTGCCGTAAACTCTGTAATCAACAAATACTCTGTCACTATTCCTTTTGCATTGGTCTTTATTCTATAAACGAACGGCTCTCCAATGCGCAATGCCTCATCCAAAGTTGTACCGTCTAATTGCTTGCCGTCTCCTTTTCTATAACTCTCGACAATTGTTTTAAAAGACTCATAACCTCTCCAAAGCTTGGCATAAGGGTGCCGAAAAAAGTCTTTTATATCTATTCCTACCTTTGGAAAAGTATTGAAAAAGGTATTGAAAGCGTCGATTTTGATGGATTCATTAGCCCAGAATCTTTCGTATTTTTGTCTGCGCTCCTCTATTCCTTGTTTTATACGGTAAACTTCCATAAGTTTTTCGTCAGCAAGCGCCTCTTTGTTTTTTGTTTGTTCGAAATTGACTAATTCCTTTTCCAAATTTTCTAAAGCTTTTTTCCAATCCGCTTTACCGAAAGACACATCAAAGATTTGGTTCATTATCATTACCTTTAGATACGCTATAGGCGGGTTGCTGCTACCCAAAGCGGTTTCGGCTTTCTTGAGATAATCCAATGCCTTGGTATATTGTTTCGCATCAAACTGTTCTTCTGCCATTTGATAAGCTAGCTTGGCTTCGGTGGAGTTTTGCGCTTGAACAAACGTAAAAGTGAATAACAGGCCTATCGCGCAAATTATATTTTTCATCATATCATTTTAAATCAAGTATGACACTTAAATTATTGATTGTTTATAGATTGAGCAGTTCGCTCATACCAGTATAAGGCCTCCTTAGTCGCACTCGGTTCTCCTTTTTGGTTTTCCGAAACCATCCCCAACATAAACATCGGAAAGCTGCTATTAGCATCAATTTTTTGCTTATACCAAGCCTTAATTTTTTTATCATACTTCACAGTCAACATATTTTTTTGTTGGATTTCTGAGAGAGGTGCTCCCTCTTTAGAAAGATAAACTAAAGCTAACTGATACAATGCATTAATGTCCCCTTGGTCAGCGGATTTCAAGAAATAACTCAAGGCTTTTTTATTCCTTCCTTTTTTGTACTCCATGATATAAAGAGAGCGAGATGCGAGAGCATTACCTTCTTGAGAAGTTAATTTTAGCCAATGATAGCTATCTTTCTCATTTCCATTTTTTCTATACTGCTCAGCTTTTAGCCAACTAGTATCTTTATAATTACTTTCTTCTACCTTATTGGTTTCTATCAAAATATAATTGGCATAGGACTCTTTGAAATTATAAATATCAGTTAGAGGTCTAGGTTTGTACGATGAAGATGTGCTTAAAGCCAGATTATTTATATTGAAAGGTAATTGTTGCCCATTCACTACCATACAAGCCAATAAAAGTGTAATTATATAAGTCATTCTATCCATAATCTTATTTGTTTGTGCACGAATAGTTTTATTATCAGAAGATTGCTCGTTCATACGATTATCTACTCCAAAAATCAACTTCTTTTTTTGTTTCCTTTTTAGGCTCTGCTTTTTTGTCTTTTGTTGGCGTGCCCCAAAAGTCGGTTTCGGCATTTTGGGTATTGTTTTGTTTTTTAGTTTCGGTTTTTGTTCCCCAAAAATCAGTTTCCGAAGTATTGTTCGTTGTATTCGACTTTTGTTCTTTTACTTTTACTTCAACATTTTTCACAGTAAACTTGGCATTGGGCGCAACCTCCAATAGCGAGTTGCGGTAGTTTTCAGCCTCACTTTTATTGGTAAAGTACCCCATTAAAATAGGGTTGCTCAAGCCCTCATTTTCAAAAGTCCGTTTGACATTGGAAGTATAAGGATAAGTGCCATCGCTGTATCGATATACAGGTATTACGTTGCTGATACTCATGGCTACATTCTGGTTTTTATTCCAATCTGCTTTATTGCTGTTATAGGCAAATACATACAATACAGGGGCGGTTATCTTATGTGCACTCAGTGGCATCCCACCTTCAATAAACACCTTACCAATCTCGGTGCGTACTGCGACTAACGCATCTAACTGCATTTTTTTTATTCGTGCTTCCTCTGCTGCACGCTGCTCTTTCAGCTCTTCGCGAGCTCTATTCTGTGCTCGATTAGCTGAGATACTAGCAGCTATCCCGCCCAATGCCCCCACAGCTCCCGAATAATCATACCCCGAACTACCTGTACCAATGAGATTGGCATAAGCTTGAGCTCCTTGAGTAGCTGCTGCCTGCACTTGACTACCCATTGCAGATACTTGACGCATTTTTTGATTAAAAGCAGCATTGAGTTCTTCAATATTCTGAAAGCCACTGCCCAGATCGCTAGCATCCCGCATACCCTCTTTAGCTGCTGACATCACATAAAAGCTGGTACTTACATTATCCCAATTTTGTTGAAACTCAGCATCGCGTTGCTGGCGTTCCGCTTCTTGGCGTTCCATTTTTTCATAAATCTTATTAGCCGCTTCTCGTTCGTAAACGATCTTATCAACTTTACGTGCGCCACCTAATTCCTTTTTGTAGTAACCACCTGCCCCATCGGTAAAATACTCTCCTTCTTTAACTCCGTTAAGCTTGCTTTTAAACTTAGAATCGGCAACGAAATTTTCGTCCCTTGGGTACAAATCCTTGTTACTATTGACCGAATTACTCGTTGAATGTGATGACTTTTTGGAAGATGAACCATCGCCCCAAAAATCATCGTTTGTAGCATTACCTTTTTCAACTTGCTGGTTTCCTCCCCCTTCTTTCTTTCTGTTCGTATCAGATCCACTCTGTTTTTTTTCTTCCGCTTCTTTTTTCTTTTTGACGGCTTCTTGCTTTTTAGCCTCAGCTTCTTTGCGTTCTTGTTCTGATAAGTTGATGATTTTTACAATCCGGTACCCTAAGCTACTTATGATACTATAGGTTTTATCCCCATTTTTATCTACTCCAACTTGCTTCCACGTATTTTTTGGACACTCGTCTTGTGTAAACCGCTGATAACCGAAAGCACTATTCCATGTCGGGTTTACGGACTCTCCAGGCTGCATAATGTAACCATCGCCTAAAGGTGCGAAATCACTTGTCCTTCGTTTGCCACACACCGTCTCGGCATAATACTCGATATACACATGCAGCTTGTCATTTGTCTTGTTCTGGACAGTAATACGATAATCTTGCGTAAATACGCCTAATGTATTATTATCCCCAAGCTCATACTCCATACCAACATGCAATCGCGGATCCTGTTGTCTTACCGCAAATGTTGTCGTAGTTTTTTGGGCGATTACTACATGCGATACAAACAGACAAATTGAAGCAAGGATATACCTCATTGTTTTACTGAATGCTTTCATATTTATTGGTCATTTTTATTCTTCCAGCTATTTTAAGATTTCTTCCTATTTCTGATATAGGTTAATATCTTTACCACAAAGCTAGTCCCTCCTACTATACCCGTAAATACCTAGACCTAGGTATTTTGTCCAGACACACAACAGCAACCAAATCATAAACACCTCATTTTTGGATAGATAGAAAAAGAACCGTATCTTAAGGACTCACCAAACAAGCCTAGATATTATGGTTCGCAGTCATAGTATACCTTCTATACCGATTACAGATACGGCAGACATTTATGGAGCTCTGCCCAAGGGACGCTATTTTACCTTTCTCAACGAGGATGATATACTCCTTCATCAACGAGAGGGTTACATCGCACAACGCAAAATAGGCCCGCTAACCTTTATAGAAGCCAAATGCAGCCACAGTCAGGACTGGCAACTGCGCATCGGCAATAAGCGTCCGACTTTTTGGATGGCATTTCAACTGTTGGGCGAGTGCCGACTATCCATCGGTCAGGAATACAAAGTGGAACACCAACAGTATCTGGCCCTCTTTAATCGAAAGGGTAAATTGGATTTTGAAATCAAAGGAGGAAAAGCATCCCTACTACTCATCGGGCTAAAACTAAAGGATATAGAAGCATTCGCTATGGAATGGCGGCATTTGCAGCTCCATCACGACATCAAATTCAAGCAATATTCCAATATCCATATAGGCTACCGGATAAAGAACACGCTCACCCAGATACAACGCACAAAGAATACCTACTTCTCCCTGAAGCTTAAACTTGCTTCGCTTGTCGTTCAACTCATAGATACCTATCATGCTGATTTGATCGAACAATCAAAATCCTTGCAGCAGGCTGATGTTTCACTTTTCCACCGTGCGAAAGAATATATCATAGTGCATTACATGGATGAAGATATCAGTATCAAGCAGATGGTATCTGAGCTAAGAACCAGCAGACGTACGCTATTCCGTATCTTCAAAGAAAATGGACTTTCAATCAATTCAGCCATTCAGTCCATACGTATTTACAAAGGAAGGGAAATGCTCCGGCGCACGGATCTCTCGGTTGATATGATTGCCTTCCAGCTTCAATTTGCGACAGCAAAATATTTCATAAAACAATATGTCAAATATTTCGGGCACACTCCAGCTATGGAACGGCAGTTAAAACAACGGACTTCTATTTCAACGCAAGGTAGAAAACCAAACGAATTAAGTACAAAAGATAAAACTACAGATTAATTTGTACAAGTAGCACGATAGAAACTGAGACCATCACAATACCAAGCGCATCTATCACGAACATTTTAAAAACTTACGTAAACGATTGGCAGTCTATCGGACAATATGTCCCAACTATTACGATAATATTCAAAAACATCATAAACAGTTTGCTTTCTCACGAGATCGAAACAAAATTCTTCGTAATACAACGCGCATCTATCACGAACTATTCCGAAATCAACGGAAACTATTGCCGATACATTATAAAAGACACCAAATCTCTCGCGAAGAGTTGTCGATTCTTTACGATAGAAACAGAAACATCTGTAATAAAATCAGAAACACTTACGAACTTTTCCAAAACAACAACGAACAGCTGCCTAACAAAACCTCTCCCTTCAAAATCAAAAAAACAGGCTTAGAGCGACTGAAAGAAACAAAAAACACATAATTACTTCCTCAATAGTTGTTTTTTGAGGGGTAAAATAGTGCCAAAAAGTTTTTCGACCTTTTTGAATTTTGGCACTATTTTACCCCCTCCACGTCATTCCTCCTGTCGTATGTTTGTATCGTTGCTAGCACAATAAATATTTATAAACAATTAAAAAAGAAAAGACATGAGTAAATTAACAATCAAAGAAGTTAGACAAACTGACGTTCAATTAATGCAGACTGCAGAGCAGATCTTCACCAAGATGACAGCAGAAGCAACCTTATTTGCAACACCTGTCCCTTCACTTGCTACATTAGAAACCGCATTGATTGCGTTTCGAAATTCGGCGACCGAAGCCGCTTATCGAGATACCAGAGCAATCATAGTCCGTAAGCAGAAAAGAGCAGGCTTAGTCTACTTAATCAAAGAACTTGGCAAATACGTAGATACCATCGCAAAAGGCGACGACAGCATTATCTTAGCTGCGGGATTTGGCCTACGAAAAGCTAATGGCTCTTACAATGGACTAGTTCCTAAAGCCAAAGCCCCTCTAGCTGAACCCAATGAAATCGGAAGTGGTCGTGTTCTACTCCGCACGAGTCCTTGGGTTGGAGCGAGAATGTATGAATTTCAATGCCGTATAAAGGGAAGCTCTGAGGCATGGGCTTCGCAACTGAGCTCCAAGAGCAGCTGTATGATCGAGGGGCTGGAGCAGTTTAAAGAATATGAATTTCGCGTGACCTATATTGGTATCGACCCGACACCAAACTATAGCGATAGCACGAGCAGCTACGTACTGTAAAGGCAAGACTTTACGGCATACATAGTTACATTAGAACTACCCTTTTGATAGGGAAGTGTTTGGGAAAGCCTTAGCAAGGCGATAACAATATGCAAAAGATGAATAGACTTGAAAAGAACGAGACCATTCCTTATCTTGATAAAGAAAAGAAATCTGCTATCGAGATAGGAATGGTACTTGTTTCGAAACCAATCACTGATTAAACCGACCGATAAAGATGAAAGAAATAGTAAAAGAACACCCGTTAAGACCTATCATACTACGCTTTGACCTGGACAAGCCGCTCCTGGATTTTGAAAAAAAAGGACTCGAGGCACACTATCTCATGCACGATCTCACCTGGGATATGCTGCAACAATTTAAAACACATCATAACGCACTGGAAGAAATCGATATCGAAATATCGGAATTAGAATATCTGTTATTACCTATCGAACAGGAACTGGACTTCTTAGAGGTATTTCTGCGAATCAAAGACCCCTCAGCGCTCCCTTTTGACGAAAAGGACGGAGAAGCAGAAATAACCATTGATATCGGTGATTTCTTTCAAGGTGTGGTATACCACAATCAACGCCTACAAGACATCCACGCCAGTGTAGACGGTGAACACCAATGGTTTAAGAGTCACTTTGACATGATCTACGAAAAGGAAAGCTGGATAGCCCCCCGGCTGTGGGACGACATCCATCAGATATACCGCAACTATCTTCAGGCTCAGGTGGATATCGTAACATTAGACAGAGATCAAGAGGAGTTCAGAGGAGCACTAGCCGAGGTCTTTGACTATCAAGACAGCTATATGGATTATGGTGATAGTGTGTTTGCAGCCTACAATGAGCTACATAATCGCTCGGAACAGGTCTATCGTCGTGCAGAAGTCGCAAATAGTAGATTAGCTGATCTGAAACAGTAATTACAACATCGTATTGCACAAGAGACATTTATTTGTATATTTACACTGATTTATAACACGTTATAAAAAACCACCAATTAATTATAAAATATGGATACACTGGCCACACAACTCCATGGTATATCCAAGGGACTTAAGTATGGAGATTTTAATATTCCAGATATAGGTGATATTGTACCGGCATCGCTCATGATTCAGGATTTGGATGGGCTACGCCCTATTGGCTGCAGCTATATGAACAATTGGGGCTGTGAGCACTTGGGCTCATCCGTCGATGAAGTCAATCGTCTTGGTGAAGCTTACTATGACCGTTACTTTGTCAAAGAAGAAACCTATGGCATATTTGAAGGGATGAACAATTATCTGGTACTTGGCGATTTTGACAAGCAGTACAATTTCTTCCAGCGTGTCAAATTGTATGGCGATACGGACTATACTTGGTTTTATACTGTACTCAAAGTAGTTCAAGTCAAAGCCATAAGTGAATTAGAATACAAAATCATCCTGCTCTCCTCTCCAGTTATCGGTATGGACCATCTAATATCCCGGGTCAATAAAACATTGGACCAAGACCAGTACATCCGCAATAACTATCGCCGATTTGCGGAACTCACAACAAGGGAGAAGGAAATTATAACTCTGCTGGCAAATGGTAAATCAAGCAACGAAATAGCAGATATGCTCTTTATCTCTTCCCACACGGTATCCACACACCGCAAGAACATAATCCGTAAGATTGAATGCGATTCCTTTGCTGAACTATTGCGATTTGCCATGGCTTTTGATATGGTTTGACAAGCATCAAATAGCATTCAACCGTTGTCTTAACTCTAAAAAATTCTCCGCAGTAGTCTTCGCTAGTATTTTCTTTCTATGCGTATTTACAGTATGTTCACTGATGAAAAGACACTCCGCGATTTCTTTACTACTCTTGCCCTGAACAATCAAATCTAAAACTTCGACCTCACGCTTAGAAAGATCGTAATGATTCTCCACATGGACAGGTCTATTCTTCATTCGGTCGATCATTGTAAAATCATTTTCCTTCCTTTGGAAATCATCTTCCGCAACCTCATGAAAGACCAGCGACCGGCTCATATGTCCTCTTTCATCAATTTCGATCGCTTGATAGGATTGTTTAATGAATATATAATCGCCTGTTTTTTTTCGGACTCTGTAGGAATATTTGAAATAAAAACGGTAGTGATCTTCAAAATAGAGCTTATCCATGAGTTCAATAGCCTTTCTTTCTGATTCCATACAGTAGGCAACATCATCGGGATGGATAATAGACATCAAGAATTCAGAGGTAAATTGATTGGGCTCATAACCCAAAATATTCTTCAACGATAGACTAACAAAATCAATAGAATTACCAAAACAGTCCATAATGAAATGGTACCGCTTCAAATTCATGACCTCGGAATTCAAAACAGGTCGATCGGCAAAAATACGCCCATGATCAAACCAAAAATCCCAACCTTTATCTACCATACTATGAACTTGTTAACTTAATTAATTGGTGTTACAATAGCAAAGATACAAATTATATAAACTGCACTATCAGCTAAAATTGCCCTTCTCTATCTAACAGACAAAGTACTTGTCATATTTGGTGACAGAAATAAATTTTCAATTTATCAAAAAAAACCAAAAATAATACGAAAAACACCCAAAACAACAGAATCAATTAACATAAACACAAATAAATCATTTTTTTATTAAACATTTTGTAAAAACAAATTTGTTTTATTCATATATTTGTAACCGCAGGAGCTAACAATTCAAAAAACAGCAACCATTATCTATTAATGAAACTGAGATGAACTGAATCAATGCTCGCCACACATACACACTCAACCAAATACCAACGAAACAATGCAACAAGAAGGACTCTACAACCCCGAATTTGAACACGACGCCTGTGGTGTAGGATTTGTAGCCCATATCAAGGGATATAAGTCGCATGCACAGGTAAAGGACGCGCTCACCATGTTAGAGAATATGGAACACCGCGGCGCCTGTGGTTGTGACCCCGAAAGTGGTGATGGCGCAGGAATCATGATCCAACTACCGCATGAATTTCTATGGGAAGAGTGCATACAACTTGGCATACAACTTCAGGAACCAGGCTATTACGGTGTAGGGATGGTATTCTTACCAAAAGATCAGCAGCTCAACCAAATCTGTCGCTCGGTGATACAGGAAGCGACAGCCGACCGTAACATGGAGTTCTTAGGATTCAGAACTGTCCCCGTCAATCGGGAAGGCATAGGCCCTACTGCTTTAAGTGCAGAACCCGAAATTGTCCAGTTCTTCGTATCTAGACCGGACGGAGTAACCAACACCGAAGATTTTGAGCGTAAACTATATGTGCTACGCAGACTCATCATCCAAAAAATAAAAACATACCAAGCCTATCCCTTACCACTTTATATCGCCTCCTTATCCTGCAAAACTATCATATACAAGGGACAGCTCACCACCTATCAGGTAGGTTCTTATTATAAAGATTTACGGGAACCGAAAGTAGTTTCTGCTTTCGGACTAGTACACTCCCGCTTCTCTACCAATACTTTTCCTTCTTGGTCATTGGCACAGCCCTTTCGCATGATAGCCCACAATGGAGAAATCAACACCTTGACCGGCAATCTAAATTGGTTTTATGCCGGAGTACGCTCCCTTTCGTCCCCTTATTTCAGTGACGAGGAAATGGAAATACTACTACCGGTTGTAGACAAAGGTCAGTCGGACTCCGCCTGCCTGGACAACGTGGTTGAGCTATTGCTCCATTCTGGCCGCAGTCTACCCCATGTCATGCTGATGCTGGTACCCGAAGCCTGGGATGGAAATACGCAAATGGATCCCTTGAAAAAGGCGTTCTATGAATACCATGCCACATTAATGGAACCATGGGATGGCCCAGCCGCATTATGCTTTACCGACGGCAACACCATTGGCGCTACACTAGATCGCAATGGATTGCGGCCGTTACGGTACGCCATAACATCCGACGATCGTGTCATTGTGGCATCCGAAGCCGGAGCATTGCCGATAGATGAATCCACTATTATAAAAAAGGGAAGACAACAACCCGGCAAGATATTCGTCGTCGATATGCAACAAGGACTAATCCGTTCGGATGAAGAGGTCAAAGGTGAATTAATCCGCCAGCAACCTTATGGAGACTGGATCAATCAGTACAAAATCAAACTGGAAGAGCTGGCAGAGCCTCGTGTGACATTCACCTATCTATCCAAAGAGTCGGTATTTAAATACCAGCAGGCCTTTGGTTATTCGCGTGAAGATCTGGAGACTATTTTGACTCCTATGGCACTGACGGGTTACGAACCGATAGGCTCGATGGGTACAGATGTACCATTGGCCGTACTATCCGACCAGCCACAGCATCTGTCTTCCTATTTCAAACAGTTCTTTGCGCAGGTGACCAATCCACCAATCGACCCTATACGCGAGCGACTCGTAATGAGCTTGGCTACATTTATCGGCAACGCCGGCAATATATTAATAGAAGACAAAAAATTCTGTCACTGTGTGACACTCGAACATCCCATATTGACCTCCAGTGAATTGGAAAAACTACGTTCTATAGACACAGGGGTATTTCAGGCCAAAACATTACAGGCCTATTTTCGTGCTGACGGCAAACCAGGCTCTTTGGAAGCAGGCATAGAGCGCCTATGCCGCTATGCCGACGATGCTGTACGGGATGGCTTTGAGGTCATTATACTTTCTGACCGGGCAATAGATTCGCAACATGCTGCTATCCCATCTATACTTGCGGTATCGGCTGTACATCACCACCTCATAAAAACTGGAAACCGCGGTGCCGTAGGCCTGGTGGTCGAAGCCGGAGACGCCCTCGAAGTACATCACTTTGCTTGTTTACTTGCCTTTGGCGCAACAGCAATCAATCCTTATCTGGCACTAGCAAGCATACGGACTTTAAAAGCGGAGAACCTGCTTGACACGGAATTAACTTGGGAGGAATTACGCAAAAACTATGTCAAAGCAGTATGCAATGGCCTATTGAAGATATTCTCCAAAATGGGGATCTCTACTTTACAGTCGTACCATGGTGCTCAGATATTTGAAGTGCTTGGTATTGACAAATCGGTGGTAGATACGTATTTCTGCGGTGCGGTATCCCGCATAGGAGGACTTAACCTAGATGATCTTGCCAAGGAGGCGCTAGCTAAGCACAAGCGAAGCTTTGAAAGCTCACGCACACCTAAAAACCTATTGGCCGAAGGGGGTATCTACCAATGGAAGAGACGGGGGGAAGGCCACCTTTGGAATCCCCAAACGGTACATCTGCTACAACAGGCTTGCCGCACAGGTGACTTTGATACCTATAAAAAATATTCGGCACTGATCAACAACCAAGAGGAACATCTGTTCACCTTACGAGGATTGCTCGATTTTGCCAAACACCGCACCGCTATTGCTATCGACGAAGTAGAGCCTGCGAGCGAAATCATGAAACGATTTGCCACAGGTGCAATGTCTTTTGGGTCAATATCACATGAGGCACACAGCACACTGGCTATTGCAATGAACCGCATCGGAGGCAAATCCAATACTGGGGAAGGTGGCGAAGATGAAATCCGCTATGAAAAACTGCCTAATGGGGACTCGATGCGGTCGGCCATCAAACAAGTGGCTTCTGCCCGTTTTGGCGTAACATCCAACTACCTCACACAGGCCGATGAGATACAGATTAAAATGGCTCAAGGAGCCAAACCTGGTGAAGGCGGACAGCTCCCAGGCCATAAAGTGGACGAATGGATTGCTAAAGTACGTCATGCCACACCTGGCGTAGGCTTGATATCTCCACCTCCGCACCACGACATTTATTCTATCGAAGATTTAGCACAGCTGATATTTGACCTTAAAAATGCCAACCGCGATGCCCGAATCAATGTAAAACTGGTATCAAAAGCGGGTGTAGGAACCATCGCTGCAGGTGTAGCCAAAGCCCATTCGGATGTCATATTAATAGCAGGATATGATGGCGGTACAGGAGCCTCTCCTATCAGCTCTATCAAACATGCCGGCCTACCTTGGGAATTAGGTCTTGCTGAAGCGCATCAGACACTCGTAATAAATAAACTACGGAGCCGTGTGGTGCTACAGGCCGACGGACAGATGAAAACTGGACGCGACTTGGTTATCGCAACGCTCTTAGGAGCCGAAGAATGGGGAGTAGCTACAGCAGCTCTTGTCGCAGGAGGCTGTATCATGATGCGGAAATGCCATCTAAACACCTGCCCCGTTGGTGTCGCCACCCAAGATCCGGAATTGCGGAAACTATTCTCCGGCAAACCAGAAGATATTGTACACCTCTTCCAGTTCCTAGCGGAAGAAATGCGTGAAATCATGGCGCAGCTCGGATTCCGAACGATCAATGAAATGGTCGGAAGAGCGCAGTTTCTAAAAAAGAAGGAGCACATAACACACTGGAAGGCTAATAAAGTAGACTTTAAAGACCTGCTCCATGTCGCCCACAACGAAATGGGCGAAACCCTATACAACACCGAAGAACAAGACCATGGCATGGCTATGATCTTAGACTGGGGCTTATTGAAGCAGGCAAAACCAGCATTAGAAAGTAAAACTCCTGTATTCGGCACTTTCCGTGTGAAAAATACCGACCGCACAATAGGAACACTGCTTTCCAACGAAATATCTAAGATATATGGTTCTGACGGGCTGCCGGACAATACCATCAACTTTAAATTTGAAGGATCTGCAGGTCAATCTTTTGGAGCTTTCAACACCAAGGGGATATCGCTTGAGCTGGAAGGTGAAGCAAACGACTACGTAGGCAAGGGGCTATCAGGAGCACAGTTGGCCATCTATCCGGCAAAAGAAAGCACTTTGGTGCCACACGAAAATATTATCATTGGCAATGTCGCATTGTATGGTGCTACCTCCGGCCACCTATTTATTAATGGAATGGCTGGAGAGCGATTTGCCGTCCGTAACTCTGGCGCCACTGCCATCGTAGAAGGCATTGGCGACCACGGTTGCGAATACATGACCGGAGGGCGGGCGCTCATCCTCGGAGAGACTGGACGCAACTTTGCAGCGGGTATGAGCGGAGGGATAGCCTGGATATATGACATTAAAGGAACCTTCCGCGACAACTGTAACCAGGAAATGGTAGACCTCGACCCCTTAGAATCTGAGGATGAATCTGCTATTATCGCACTATTGAAAAGGCATATACACCTCACTAATAGCGAGCGGGCAGCCTATATCCTCCAGAACTGGGCATCAGAAAAGAACAGATTCATCAAAGTATTCCCGCGTGAATACAAAAATGTAATCCGCAAACAATTGGTTGTAGCTTAAATAATCAACGAAACATGGGAAAAGCGACAGGATTTTTAGAATTTGATAGACTGGCTCCTCAGAAAGAGCCTATAGAAAGCAGAACAAAAAACTATCAGGAATTTGTTCACAGCTACTCTGACAAGCAACTTAATGACCAAGCGGCACGTTGTATGAATTGCGGGATTCCGTTTTGCCACTCAGGTTGCCCGCTAGGGAATGTAATCCCCGAGTTCAACGATGCGGTATACGACGGAAAGTGGGAAGACGCTTACAACATATTGACATCAACCAACAACTTTCCAGAATTTACGGGACGCATCTGTCCTGCTCCATGCGAATCGGCCTGCGTATTGGGTATCAACAAAAGCCCGGTGGCCATCGAGGAAATCGAAAAGCATATTATTGAAATAGCCTATAAAAAGGGATATGTTAAACCGAACAAATCTTATCTCAAAACAGGCAAGAAAGTAGCCGTGGTAGGTTCTGGTCCAGCGGGCCTGGCTAGCGCGGCACAATTGAATAAGGCAGGTCACGATGTGGTCGTGTACGAACGCGACGATCAATTGGGCGGGCTGCTACGCTACGGTATACCTGATTTTAAACTGGATAAATCGGTGATCGATAGACGTATACAGATTATGATAGAATCTGGAATCGAATTCCGTACGAATGCAGAAGTAGGGACAAATATCCCTGTATCTGAGCTCGACCAATATGATGCTGTAGTGCTCGCGGGTGGATCGACCATCCCCCGCGATCTCAATATCCCGGGACGCGAATTACAGGGGGTACATTATGCCATGGAGTTTCTCAAACAGCAGAACAAACGTGTAGGCAATTCTCCAATCGAAGTACCTCAGATACATGCAGAAGGCAAAAATGTATTGGTCATCGGTGGTGGTGACACGGGGTCTGACTGCGTAGGCACCTCTAATCGCCATGGCGCTAAATCTGTCACTCAATTTGAGCTGATGCCCCAGCCACCGCAAAGCCGTACCGAAGCGATGCCCTGGCCGACCTACCCTATGTTACTAAAGACCACAACTTCACACGAAGAAGGATGTCAACGACACTGGAGCATCAGTACTAAAGCATTTCTAGGGGATGACAACGGACAATTACGTGCAGCCCTTGTCGTAGATCTGGAATGGGAAAGTGATGCTTTTGGAAGACCTACTAAGTTCAAAGAAATTGCAGGTTCGGAGCGAGAGATTCCTTGTGAGCTAGTGACACTAGCCATGGGATTCCTACATCCACAACAGGAAGGGTTGCTCCAACAATTGAATATTGCTCGGGATGAACGTGGGAATGTAAAAGCGACAGAAAGAGATTACAAAACAAATACCGACAGATACTTTGCAGCAGGTGACATGCGTAGAGGACAATCCCTGGTCGTATGGGCAATATCCGAGGGCCGGGAGTGCGCACGTAAGGTAGACGAATTCCTTATGGGAAGCACCGAACTCGAGAGCAAAGAAGCCGTACAACAGTACGCCTAAAACAATAGTTACTAATTCATCAATCTATATTTTTTCTTCTATTAGACCTCTCCGAGCAATCAGAGAGGTCTTTTTCAACCACACCACTTATTCCATAGCAAGCCAAAAACACAAAATAATATTTCGAACAAAAAACGCATTATAAAAATATATTTTACATAAGTGAATTTTTCGTACTTTTGCAGTCGATTTAAAAGATCAATTGTAAATAGGTTTTATGACTCGTACAGTCCACCATTTTTTTGGCAAGGAGTTTAGCAAAGATGCCCTAAGAAACATCCTTGTTATCCTGCTCCCTGCTGTCCTACTCTTCTATACCGTAAGTCTGGATGTTGCCATAGCATTCGCCGTTGGTGTAATACTATCTTCACTGACCGATTTACCCGGGAATAGGCAGGACAAAACGATGACCGCTATCTGGTGCACTCCCTTATTTGCCTTCACCGCATTTTGTACCGCATTGGCGCTGCATTATCTATCATGGGGTATATGGCCGATTTTGGGTATCTGGGGCTTCATCTGTACATTATTGATTGTATTAGGCCCGAGGTGGGGCGTGATTGGCAACCTAACACTAATTGTTATCAGTTTTACAATCGGGCTCAAACCACAGGATCCCATCATTTTTGCACTATCTTTTAGTCTAGGGACATGCAGCTTTTTTGCAGTCAGTCTACTGCAAGCTTATTTGTCCCCTTATCGCTCTTTAAAATATGCGATGAAAGAAGGTTTCGAACAAATGGCCACGCTGCTACAGGCAAAAATAAAATGTTATGACGAGAAGACACCATTGGAACAGGTGTATAGAGAACTCAGTTTACTTCATATCAAAATAAGTGAGCAGCTAGAGAGCATCCGCTCTCTACTACTCCGCGAAAAGGCATTAATTTCATCCAGCCAACATGCCGACCTTATTTGGTTAAACAAAATCTATCGATTAATAGACCTCTATGAACTATTAATGGGGATAGATACGGACTATGAAACCATACGTGAAAAACTGAAACATTCGGAAGTACTTCCTATAATCAGGCATATCCTTTTGTTGCTCTCTGACGAAATCAAGGACCTGGAAAACAGTAATTCTTACCATGCCCTATCGAAAAACCACACACAGATTAGCGTGGATATACAGAAGCTAGAAGAAATACAGGCCAAAGCAAACAGTGAAACGAGATCACTAATCAACCCGATTCTAATCCATATCAAGCATATCGTAGCCATCGTTCAACAGATTCAACAAGCTACTATTGTACAGGACCCCACTTGGGTGAGCACAGCGGCATACAAAAACTTCGTGCCTACTACAAACAAACGGCAGGTCATCGCAAAACACATCAAGACCAAGTCGCCCATATTGATATACTCGATACGTATGGCCACACTACTGATGTTGTCGGGACTCGTAGGCTACACACTCCCAGAATACCGATACGCCTCTTGGATCATACTGACTGTAATCCTCGTGGCACGCCCAAGCTATGCCACTACACAAAGGAGAAACTATCAACGTATCGTAGGTTCACTCATAGGTATTGCCATCAGTTTGCTGATTACACTCGTCACGCACGAACCTATGCTATTGCTCTCGATCGCAGCAATCACGCTATACGGTTTCTTTTTATTTAACAAACCAGACTACCTAGTCTGTGTGATATTCATTACTATCGCCGCTATACTGGCCCTACATCTATATGAAGGTAACATCTGGGATTTACTAGGAAGCCGGCTAGCCTTTACACTGTTGGGCTCTACCCTAGCCTTGATAGGTTGCTTTGCGCTACCGGTAAATCATCGGAAAACCATGAAAAGCCTGTCCGACACGCTCATTGATAACTATCAAAACTACTACCAAAGACTTCGCGCCCGTCTTTGTGAAGAAACGATAGATCATCAAGAGCTGAGACTCGTTCGGAAACACGCACAGACTTCGCTCGCTCAGCTGTACGATAGCTTGGACCAATTCCAGAAAGAACCCCGCTATAAAAAGCTGGACTGGACCGATCTAATTTCCTTCCAGACACTAGCTTATCGCATTAACGCACTGTTGGTCGGTATCTCAGTAAGTATCACCAAATCGATCGAACAGGAAAATGATACCGCTCTACTACAGCGACTCCACAATATCGAAGCGCTAATCAATGAGCTATATGAATTGGGGCAATCTGAAAAACTGACCAATAAAACACACAAAGCTCCGGCAGCAGTAAGTTAAAAAAACAATACTCTACTGAATTAGTATATTATTCCGAAGAAATAGTTTATTTTTGGATTATAGAAAACCAAAACGGCCTGTTTAACTCATAATTGTACGTATGACATGCCTATGATAGTTTTTCTATGGTTCTTTTGCTACGTTTTGCGTATGTTTGCATCCAATTAAGAATTATTCTAAAGAGCTTTGTGAGCCAACTGTTTATCCATATCCTAGTACCTGTAGCTATCTTTGGCTTCATCGCGCTATTTACGTTATTCGCTGTATATGCTGAACGTAAAATCGCTGGATTTGTGCAGGACAGACTAGGCCCTATGGAAACCGGAAAGTATGGGCTTCTACAGACTATCGCCGATATACTTAAGCTTTTACAAAAAGAATTCATTACCCCAAAAGCAGCAGATAAAATCTTATTTGCGGCAGCTCCTGTTATTATATTCGGTGCCGTATATATTGGTTATGCCGTAATTCCTTGGGCACCCGATTTTCTCCCGGCGAATACACATACAGGTCTCTTCTTCATTATGGCCGTTGTATCTATTGATGCAATTGGTATCCTAATGGCAGGCTGGGGGTCAAACAATAAGTATTCTCTCCTAGGGTCTATCCGGGCTATAGCACAGATGGTATCTTATGAAATTCCTGTTGGCCTGTCGCTGATTGCTGCGGTCATGATTACCCAGACGCTAAACCTCAACGAGATTGCGCTACAGCAAGGAGTGCTCTCTCCAGAGCCTGTTTTCTTTTTAGGAATCTGGGATGTGTCTAATGTCGGAGGCTTTCTAGCATGGAACATATTTCAGGCACCGCATCTTATAATAGTATATATCATCTTCTTCATAGCCTCTCTAGCTGAATGTAATCGGGCACCGTTTGATATCCCTGAAGCAGAATCTGAATTGATAGGTGGTTTTCATACCGAATATGGAGGTATCCGTTTTGCATTTATTTTTCTTGCGGAATATGCTATGATGTTTTTAGTAGCCATGCTTGGTGTAGTGCTATTTTTAGGTGGATGGAATACGCTGTTACCAAATATAGGACCGCTAAAACTGGCTGATTGGACAACAGGAATTGGGTGGGGAATATTTTGGACACTGCTCAAATCGCTGACTATTGTTGGTGTACAGATATGGATCAGATGGACATTGCCGCGTTTTAGGGCAGACCAATTGATGAGCCTATGCTGGAAAGTAATGATTCCACTGGGCTTTGTATGTATGGCAATATCGGGATTATGGCGAATTTTGGTAATGGTGTAAGGAGGTGAACGAGTTATCGGGTGAACAAGTTAACAAGCCAACTTGACAACTGGTTAACAAGATAACTAGATCACATGATAACTAGATAACATAATAACAGGTTAACAACTAGAAATTGATATTAAAAACAACGATACAGGGCATTTCTTCGGCCGTCAAGGGATTATTCTTGACGTTCCGGCACCTCTTTGGTGCCCGTCGTTCCCGGCAATCGGTTGACATCCGAAATCCGGAGTATTTTGACCAACAGGAAGGCGTCACAACGGTACAGTTTCCAAAAGAGACCATGCCTATCCCTGAAGTCGCAAGATACCAACTGGATGTAGACATCGACGACTGTATCGTCTGCGACCTCTGTGCCAAAGCCTGCCCAGTAGATTGTATCATCATAGAAGCAGTAAAATCGCCAGAGGCAATCGGAAAAACTTCAGATGGTTCTGTAAAAAGACTATATGCGGCTCAGTTTGATATCGATATGGCCAAGTGTATGTATTGCGGACTATGCACCGTAGTATGCCCTACCGAATGTATCACCATGACCAATAAATACGACCGTAGTACAACAAAACTAACGGATTTAATATATGGTTTTGGAGAGATGTCGGATGATGAAATCGCTCAGCGCAAAGCAGAATGGACCCAATATCAAGCTGAAAAGGAGGCAGCAAAGAAAAAGTAACGCTCATGGAAGAACTTGTCTTTTACGCATTCGCTATTCTAGCTGTTGGCTCTGCGCTTTTGGTCGTTAATCTAAAAAACACTGCACGCGCCTTATTCTTATTTTTCGTCACGCTATTTGCTATGGCAGGCTTATTTATATTTGCTCTGGCAGACTTCGTAGCCATTACGCAGATTATGGTCTATGTAGGTGGTGTTTTAATATTAATGTTATTCGCATTCATGCTCTCTAATAAGGAATTGCTAAAAGCGCTTCAACATATTCCAGGCAGATTCCTAACCATGCCGAACTGGCAATCCCTGCTATTAGCTCTTGGCTTTTTTGGGGTATTGCTTTGGGGGGTGGTCGAATGGCAGCAACAAACACCTGATTGGATTGTACAGAATATCAAGCAGGGCAATGTAATACAGCCTCACGATAATAACATACAGCAACTGGGCCTAAAATTCATGACACAATACATACTCCCTTTTGAGGTGATTTCGGTATTTCTGCTCATGGTATTAATAGGAGCAGCCCACCTATCGAGAAAGGAGGAACAGAAATGATTACATTAACCCATTTTCTAGTGGTCAGTGCATGCATCTTTTCCATTGGTCTCTACACCGTACTGGCCAAAAGAAATGCCATCATGATACTGGTTGGTATCGAACTGATGATTAATGCTGCCATACTCAATTTTGTAGCCTTTGGCCGTTATGACAAAATAAACTATTCAGGCCAAGTATTTGCCCTGTTTGCTATTGTACTCGCGGCGGCTTCTGTAGCTGTAGGACTAGCAATAATTCTCAATGTGTACCGTCATTATAAAACAATTAATCCCGACCAAATTACCGACTTGCGCGACTAATGGAGGAGCTGTTAAATATATCACCAATTCACGCCAGTATACTTGTAGTATTACTGCCTTTTGTGGCATTCTTAATACAGGCTATACGGGGTAAGAAATCTAACTCGGGCAATATATCGCTTATCGCTATTACACTAAGCACGCTACTGTCGGGTATCTTTGTCTTTGCTGAGGTCTGGAACTACCTCCCTATGCACAGTACCTACGACTGGTTCCGTATCGGAGAAAAAACATTTACGATCGGCATACTACTTAATAACTTAACCGTACTGATGCTCTTTATCGTATGTATCGTTGCATTGCCGGTACATATTTATTCTCGGGCATACATGAAAGGCGACCCCGGACTACACCGTTACTGGATGTACCTCAGCCTATTTTGTTTTGCCATGCTCGGTCTTTGCATCTCTAAAAACATACTGGTCTCTTATATTTTTTGGGAGCTTGTAGGATTTGCGTCTTACCTATTAATCGGATTTTGGTTTACCAAAGAAAGCGCGGTACAGGCCAATAAAAAAGCTTTCTTGATTAATCGTATCGGAGATTTAGGCTTCTTGATAGGTATAGCTGCAGTCTTCACATCGTTTGGCACCTTAGACCTTGTTGAGCTATTCGGCAAAGAAGGGTTAATCTATTCCGAATTTGACAAGGACTCTGGCCTGATGACATTAGCTGGCTTGGGCTTCTTTCTGGGCGCCATGGCCAAATCGGCCCAATTCCCACTACACATCTGGTTGCCCGACGCGATGGAAGGTCCCACATCAGTATCCTCCCTCATCCATGCCGCTACCATGGTTGCAGCGGGTGTATTTTTACTATGTACGATATTCCCTCTATTCAATGATACTGTTTTGCTCCTAATCACGATTATAGGCACGATTACCGCTACATTGGCAGCGTATTTTGCGGCGGGACAATACGATATAAAACGAGTACTCGCTTTTTCTACCATATCTCAACTGGGGTATATGATGGCTGCAGTAGGTATTGGTGCCTGGGATGCGGCTTTATTCCATCTGGCAACGCATGCCTTTTTCAAATGTCTCCTCTTTCTATGTGCAGGAGCTGTCATTCATGAAATCGCTCACGCCAAGACCATCGCAGGACTGGATTTTGATCCGCAGGACCTTCGCAATATGGGAGGGTTGCGTAAGTATATGCCGAAAACTTTTGTACTGATGAGCATTGCTTCTCTTGCATTAGCTGGATTCCCCCTCACTTCGGGTTTTCTTTCTAAAGATGCCATCGTTATCGCTACATTTGAATGGGCGTTCCATAAAGGAGGTGCATACTTTATAGTACCTATTCTACTCGTTCTAGTCAGTATCATAACAGCATTCTATATCGGACGCCTGATTTTCAAAGCATTTATGGGAGAATCGCGTCTACCAGAGCCAGCAGAATCGAACATACATGAAGCACCTAAACAGATGCTTTATCCTATGTATTTTCTAGCCATCTGCTCGCTGTTTTTTGTGTTCTCGATAAATCCTATATCCTACCATCAAGCGGGTATTTTATCTGGATTTTCGGTCAATTACACATTCAAGGAGATACACAGTCTACACCTTTTTATACCACTGACCCTAACAGCAACTGCTCTCATAAGCTGGATAATCGGCTACAGATGGTATGTATTGAACAAATACCCTTTAAATGCAGAAAGCGGCTGGATCAAAGCAGAGACCAACCAGCTTGGCATAAATGATTTTATAAATAACACGATCGTGAAGGTGACATTGATTATCAGTAGAGCAAGTGTCTGGCTGGATAAATATATCGTCGAAGGTCTCGTAAATTCGGCAAGCAAAGGCACTTTATACCTGAGCAAGATAGCAACGCTATTAGACAGACATTTGGTCGATGGTTTTGTAATGGCAATACGTAATCTCACGATAGGTCTAAGTCGGGTTGCTGCATGGTGGGACAAACATATTGTAGACGGTATTGTTAATACTATTGCGGGGCTGGCTTATTACCTAGGTCATCTCCTGCGCTGGGTACAGAATGGGCGTATCCAAAACTACCTAGGATTTGCGTTTACTATTGTTTTAATTGGAATACTTTATTTGATATTGCGATAGCATGGGATTACTATCATTACTCATATTTTTGCCCTTGGCAGCCACATTACTGATATTGTTGCTCCCTGCCAACTTACAAAAGTCTTACAGATACATTGCGCTAGGCATTACATTGACCCAGTTTTTTATCGCGGGATCACTCTACCTACAGTTTGATCAGTCGGCAGCGGGTATCAACACCGTAGAGGGTTATCAGTTTGTCGAGCAGATCCCATGGATAAGACTAAGCCTTGGTAGCCTAGGACAACTGGAGATTGATTATTTCCTTGGTGTGGATGGCGTATCCCTCCCACTACTTCTGTTATGTGCCTTTGTAATGTTGATGGCTGTAGGTGCATCATGGAATACCAGCAAAAGTCCTAAAGGTTATTTTGCGCTGATTATGTTGCTCAATATGGCTGTAATGGGGATATTCACTGCTTTGGATTTCTTCTTATTCTACATATTCTACGAAGTAATGCTCCTTCCGCTCTACTTCCTCATAGGAATATGGGGTGGCGCAAACCGGGAATATGCAGCTATTAAATTCTTTATCTATACGCTATTTGGTTCGGTATTCATGCTGCTGATTATTGTAGGTCTCTACTTTTCAGTCATCAATCCGGAAACAGGGGCCCATACGTTCAACATGTTGCACATGATGAATCCCGATAACTATGTGGATGGCTCTTTCTTTGCCTACTTAAATAATTACAATGAGGTATTGGGAATTCCGGCACGTATGATCGGCTTTATAGTCCTATTCATCGCATTTGCTATCAAAATCCCTATTGTACCACTACATACCTGGCTGCCTGATGCACACGTAGAGGCACCGACCCCAGTGTCTATCATCCTCGCAGGGATATTGTTAAAAATTGGAGGATATGGTATCATCAGAGTTTGTTATAGTATCTTTCCCGACATGACGGTCGATGCCAATTGGTGGCTGGGACTCATTGGGATTATATCCATTTTGTATGGCGCATTGAATGCCTTGGCACAAACAGATTTAAAACGCTTGATAGCTTATTCTTCCGTATCCCATATGGGGTTTGTGCTACTCGGACTTGCCTCTATGACGGCCGAAGGTATGGCTGGTGCTGTATTTCAAATGATCAGCCACGGATTCCTTTCTGCGGCGTTGTTCTTTTTGGTAGGGGTGATTTACGACCGTGTTCACGACCGTTATATTTATAATTTTAGGGGACTTGCGAGCCTAATGCCTGCTTACACGGGCTTCGTGGCCGTTGCCTTCTTTGCTTCGTTGGGATTACCCGGGTTCTCCGCTTTTATTGGGGAAGCCTTTGTAATCATAGGTACGTTTAATGCTGAAAGTGTAGGTACCGGTATTCCACGCTGGATGGCTATAGCCGGTTCATTAGGTATATTACTTAGTGCAGTTTATTTCTTATGGACACTACAACGGATGTTCTTTGGACAGACTCGTGTAAAAGGTGGCGAAGAATGGCTTACTGCACTAAAGGACGTCACGATAAGAGAACGTATTGTTTTGTTCCCAACATTGGCACTAGCCCTCTTGCTCGGTGTCATGCCTTCGTTGGTATTTGACACTTTAAATAGTAGTGTACTGAATCTAGTCTCTTTATTATCGCCTTACTTTTAATAAACATGGAAGGATTGACGACACAGATTAGCACACTATTGGACCAAATCATGGTCTCTATACCGGTATTCAAGCCGGAGCTCATCTTGATAACTGCTTTTATCGGAAGTATCTTTGCGAGCCTCTTTATCGACCAACGATGGAAACATGGTTCTTTAAGTTTTGCTATAGCGGGGATTGTCCTTTCAGCCTATTACGTATATACGCAGTTAGGCCAAACGCAGACTGGCTTCTTTGGCATGTTACAGATAGATACACTATCGGTCTATGCGCGCTTGATTATACTTGGACTACTATTGCCTATTCTGCTTTTAATCCAGCAATATACCAAAGATAATGGCATAAAAAATCTTGGAGAAATCTACAGTATCCTATTGGCAGCGACAATAGGCATGAATCTATTGACCATCAGCACAAACTGGCTTATGGTCTTTATTGGGATAGAGACGCTCTCGATAAGTTCTTATATATTGGTTGGCTATTTTTCGGAAAACAAAAAAAACGTAGAAACCGCCAAACTTCAATCGGAGGCAACGATGAAGTACGTATTGTTCGGCTCGGTATGTGCCGCAGTCATGCTCTATGGTCTTTCGCTAATTTATGGTTTCACGGGGAATCTCGATTTTACCAGCACTGCCCATATCCAAGGACTGATAGTTGCACCAAAGGTAATGAGCAGTATCGCTATCTTATTTGTCTTTGTAGGAATTGGTTTTAAACTGGGCTTCGTTCCTTTTCACCTCTGGACACCAGATGTATATCAAGGGGCACCGACACCTATCACAACCTTTCTTTCGACAGTCCCGAAGGTAGCGGCACTGATACTATTCCAACGCCTGTTCGAGTCCTGGACATCAACTCTGTTTTATTTTGGCGAACTGACCATGCTTTTCATCACGGTAGTGGGCATCGTAACGATGTTGGTCGGGAATCTCATCGCACTCCGTCAATCGGATGCCAAACGTATGATGGCCTATTCCTCCATCGGACATACAGGATTTCTCCTGATGGCTATTATCAGCAGTGCTAGCGCAGACTATACCACACTACTCTTTTACGTGAGCGTCTATGCCATAATGACTATCGGCGTATTTGCGATTATACAGTTTTTAGAGAAAAACATTGGCTCAACGGAGCTAGTGGCGTATAGCGGTCTCGGGAAAAGTAACCCAGTGTTATTTACTGTTTTTACCCTACTCGGCATCGCATTAATTGGACTCCCTCCTACAGCAGGATTCATCGGTAAGCTTTTGGTCTTTACAGCGACCTTCGACCTCTATCAGCACACAAAGGATATCCCGATTCTCCTACTTTTAATAACAGGAGCACTCACTTCGGTGATATCACTGTTCTATTATTTCAAGATACCCCTATTTGCTTTTTTGCGGAAAGGAGAATCTACTGAACGTACGCTACCGATAAACTCCGTAGCCTATTTTATTGCAGTGGTGTGTGGAATAGCGATGCTTCTTTATGGGCTATTCCCGAACTTATTGTCAGGGTTATTCTCTCAATAAAAGTATAGTAAGCCTGAGACTGAGCCACTCGATCGGAAAAAGATACGGAGTAATATAATTTATGCACCTAATTGGTGAATATAAACCATTTTATCTAAGTTTGTAATATGATTAGTGCAATTGCAAATGCTATTTTCCAACGTGTAATCAATGATTATCACGTTCAGGATGAGATTGACCATCCGATTGAAAATCCATACGAAGGGAGTTCTTTGGAACACCTACTGTATTTGAAATGTTGGATAGATACCGCCCAATGGCATATGGAAGATGTCGTACGAAATCCAGATATCGACCCTAAAGATGGACTGTATTGGAAAAGACGGATCGACAAGCAAAATCAAGTGCGTACAGATACGGTTGAATATATAGATAGCTATTATCTAACGAAATACGCGGATGTGACGCCAGCGGCTGATGCACGTATCAATACAGAAAGTCCCGCTTGGGCAATTGATAGGCTCTCGATATTGGCCTTGAAAATCTACCATATGGAGCAGGAAACATTGCGTACAGATGTTGACAAAAACCATATCGACACCTGTCAGCAAAAACTGGACATCCTATTGGAACAGCGTAAAGACTTATCAAAAAGCATCGATGAGCTGCTGGAAGATGTAGCGTCGGGGCAAAAATACATGAAGGCATACAAGCAGATGAAGATGTACAATGACCCTTCATTAAATCCGGTTCTTTACGGAGCTCAGAAATAAAACCTAGATGAAGCGTATTATAGTTACTCGTTTTTCTGCGATGGGTGATGTGGCTATGGTCGCTTCAGTACTCTCCGAATTCCAGCAACAGCACACGGACACCGAAATCATTATGGTGTCCAGAAAGCTATTCGCTGCATTTTTCGAACATATTCCCCGATTGGTATTTCATCCAATGGACCCCTCCGGAAAACACCGAGGTGTGCTTGGACTCTTTAAACTATTCGCGGAATTAAAAAAATACAAACCAAACTTTGTTGCCGACTTACATAACAATATCAGGTCACGAATATTAGGGAGCCTGTTTCGTCTATCGGGGACGACAATATGTACTTTGGACAAAGGCCGCGCAGAAAAGAAAGCATTAACACGCCCCAATAATAAGGTAAAACGTCAGCTAAAACTAACAACGGAACGCTATGCTGATGTACTCCGTACGCTTGGCTTTAAAGCCCAGCTAAGTCATGCATTAAAAAAGACAGAGAGATTGCTTCCGGAAGAACTATCGGCAGACTTTTCTAAGGTAAAAAAGAGTATTGGAATTGCCCCATTTGCACAACATAGCTTTAAGGTATTGCCACTATCTAAAATGAACGAAGTGATAGCCCGTCTATCCCAGCTCGACTACAGCGTCTATATTTTTGGAGGGGGCGCCCAAGAAAAGGCAATAGCCGAGAAATGGGCCGACGAGTATACTAATGTAAAAAGTCTTATTGGCCAATTCAACGTAAGCGAGGAGCTCAATATCATCGCCAATCTAGATCTGATGATCAGCATGGACAGTTCCGGTATGCATATGGCCTCATTGGTAGGTACACGATGCGTATCCATCTGGGGGGCGACACACCCGTTTGCCGGTTTTTTGGGATATGGGCAGCGATATGAGGATGTCATACAGGTAGAACACCCTAACCGTCCCAGTTCTGTCTATGGCAACAAACCTTGTGATTGTGACGGTATCGAAGCCATAGATTTAGTATCTTCGCAGATGATAATAGACCATATCACCAATATATGCGGATAGGATTTGATGCTAAACGTTATTTTTTGAACCAAACAGGCTTAGGCAACTATAGCCGGGACTTGGTGCGTATCCTCGAACAATACTGCCCAGAAAACGATTATATCAAATATACGCCAAAGCTTCGTGGAGCATGGTTGGATTCAGCAGAATTCAGAAAGACAACCAGACTGCCAGAAGGGAGATTGAACAACATCTTCTCAAGCCTTTGGAGAAATAGTGGCATTGTTAAAGACCTCAAGCGGGATAATATTGATATATTCCATGGGCTCTCCGGTGAAATCCCAATGGGTCTAAAAGAGAACCATATCAAATCGGTTGTGACAATGCACGACTTGATTTTTTTGAAATACCCTAAGCTTTATAAAGGTATCGACCGATACATCTATAACAAAAAATTCAAATACGCGGTCAATAATGCTGATAAGGTCGTAGCAATAAGCGAACAGACGAAGCGTGATATCATGGAGTTTTATGGTATTCCGGCAGAAAGAATCGAGGTAATCTATCAAGGATGTCATCCTGCGTTTAAAACAATAAAAACAGAAGTACAAAAGGAGAATCTCCGCAAAAAGTATAACCTTCCGAACCAATTTATATTAAATGTAGGTTCGATAGAGCCCCGTAAAAACGCCTTTCAGATTGTTAAAGCGGTAGAAAACTTAGATATCCCGTTGATAATTATTGGAAAGACAACGGAATATGCAAAACAAATCAAAGCTTATATTGTAGAAAAAGGCCTCGAAAACAGGATTTTTCTAATGCAGGGATTCACAATGGAGGAGCTTTCGGTCATTTATGCAATGGCAGATGTTTTTGTTTACCCTTCATTATACGAAGGTTTTGGAATTCCGATTATAGAAGCCCTCTACTCGGGTACTCCCGTGGTAACGACCAACTCGGGCGTATTCCCAGAAGCCGGGGGTCCGTTTTCATACTATATCAATCCTCAGGATATAGGAGAAATTCAATATGCAATATCATCAATATTAAATAGTTCCAATATGCGTGATGAAATGATTGTCAAAGGACTCGCCTTTGCACAACAATTTAATGACGACAAAATTGCAAAAAACTGGAATAGTCTATATACCGACATAGTGTAATACAACTATTGGTTTGTTAGCTGAAAGTATTTTTCCAAAACGCGTAAAGATATCTGACGCTCCACTTTTTCATCTTTAAATTGTTCGATATACTGGTGGGCATTCCTTATAATCTCTTCTGCTGCTTCAGGATACTCAATATAGTAGGTTAGTTTTTCTTCCAAATCAGAAAAATCATCTGCGATACAGATATAATGGTAATCGGGGATTAATGTACCTTCCATATACCAGGTTTCATAGGTCGGGCGTGGCATGACGGCAATAGAATTGGAGGACATAATCCATTTCAAATTGGTAGCGACGTCGTTCCCCTCCAAAGCGAGAACGAATTTATAGTTCAAATGTGCTGCAATGGATAAAAAGCCGGCATCCGATTTTCGGGTTGCCTTTTTTAAATCACACAATGGATGCTCCTTGTATAAGGTATAAAAACGTGCCCTATGGGATTGATTAAAACCTGATCTACCCACAAGCAAGTCTTTCTTATCACTAAAAGCTACCTCATCTTTAATGAAATTGAAGTGTCTGCTCTTATCCAGCTTTAGGATGACGGAGTTCGCATTATCCCCTGCTATAGGCCTACTTTTGACGATACAAGGCTCCTCTGGAATATGGGTAATGTCTCCTGGTAAAATCCTGAATCTGAAATGGGGATTAAAGTACTTTAAATAACATATACTGTCGAAAAAATAAACCCTTATTTTATTGGGTAGCTTATAGTCCTTAATAGCTATGGCTTCGTTGGATAAGACTGTGTTCTTATCAAGACGGTTGTAATAATCGACCCTGAATTGCATCGCGTCTGACGCAACGGAAAGTCTTTCATCCAACCTAGTCCTTAATCTATTTCGATAGAATACCGAGGGTGTCTTCCACCGGAATATTGCTTTTACATAGTAGAAAAGCTTATTGTTCTTATTTTTCAGTAAAACACGCTTCCAATTCATAATGAAAAAATAATTACGGTTGCCAAAATGAAACAAACGCCCTTACGTCTTGAACTTCGGATTCTTTCGGTAAGCAACATTGATCATAACGGACAGGCAAAAGGTAGCAAATGCAACTACACGGCAATGTTTAAAACAAAATTGACTAAACACATACTCAGTAAGCATAAAAATTCAGATAGTCCATTCTTGCAATATATAAGCTTATTGGTTTTTGTCTTATTTAGTATCGCATCATTGATAGGCAAGGAATCTCTTGTCGCCTCAAAATGGTAGAGATGATAGGCTATAGCAACGAACCGCAACAACTTGCCCCTAACGCCAGAATTTAACAATCGCTCTACAAACTCACTATCCTCTCTGCCCCATCCTACAAAATCATTGTTAAAGCCGTTCACTTTGCGCGCGTCATCGAAGAAGAAAGACATATTACAAGAACGTACCTTATCCTTATTTTTCAATTCCTTACTAAAAAAATAGGCTAAAACTCTAGACCTAAATGCAGTCAATCTTTTTTCCAAACGACTCTCTAATCCCGATGAAATCAATTTGGGAGAAAACTCCTGAGACGGTTCAGCCAAAACTAACTTTGTCATCTCTTCTGTCATCATCACCCGTCCCCCCTGTAGAAAACGTCCCTTTTCGGCATGTCTCAAATGGTCACTGATGAAAGACCGATGAAGGACCATATCGCCATCAATAAGAATAACATATTTGGAAATCACCTTGGAAAGCGCTCTGTTTCTTGCTTCGGCAGCCCTAAATCCATCATCCGGTCTCCAAGAATGAACCAATGGAACCGGAAAGATCTCTTGATAACGAGTGATTAACGTTTTAGTTTCTGGACCAGAACCATCATCTGCAACAATCACCTGACAAGGTAATACTGTCTGATTCATTACTGATACAAGAACGGCTTCTAAAGCATCCGGTCTATTATATGTTGTAATAATTAAGTCAGTGTTCATTCGCTATACTAAGTATTTATCTATCCCATTTTTACAATAGGTTAGTTTGGATTCCTTTGTAGTCTTAAATATAACATTATTAGCATCTAGGTTTTCTTTAGCATTAACTGCGTGCCACAGATGAAATACGATACCTCCGAACTTTAAGAATCGCTTTTGAACACCTTTGTTCAATAATCGTGCAACAAATTCTTTGTCTTCAGGTCCCCACCCTTTAAAATCTTCGTTATAGCCGTTGACAGCTATCGCATCTTGTCTCCAAAACGCCATATTACAGCCGTGAATCTCCCATAACTCGTCTCCTTTAACTTTATAATTGGTCGCTAGAAGCCCCTGTAAAGCAGGTACTCTAAAGGCGCTGAAGAAATTGGACAACTTACTTTTAAAACGATTGACCACTATACTTCTGTCCTTTAGCTTTTGGTTTGTTAATTCTTCGTCTAAGTAAATACGGCTAGCGCGGACGAAAGAATTCGGCCTAGCAAAATTTTGATGATCTTTTATAAAATATTTATGCAAAATCAAATCCCCATCAATCTGTACGATATAATCGGAAGTAGCACAGGAAATAGCTTTGTTCCTAACCTTCGCCAATTCAAATCCATTATCCTCATGCCAAATGTGAATCAAAGGCACATTAAACAACCGTTTATAATCTTCAATCAACTGCCTTGTCTCTGTTCCTGAACCATCATCTGCAATTAAAATTTCATCGGGCAGTACCACTTGGTTCAAAACACTTTTTAAACATACCTCCAAAGCATCAGCACGATTGTATGTGGATATAACTAAACCTATCTTCATATTTATATTGACCGTAAAATTACAATTAATAATAAACTAAGTACAGTTTTTGATAACTTTGTTCTATAAGTTTTGTTAAAAAAATTAATACACGTATTTGTCTGCGGCATTTTCGTTTGAACACCCCTACTAGCTAATATTATTTTATACATGGTTAAAGATCCTAAGACAATTATTTTCTGTGCTCCATCCGACTTTGGTTTCTCTGACGTTATAAAACAAGCACTCCAACGGGAAGGTTTTATTGTCTATGATTATCCAGTTGCAGACTCGCGTTATCGATATAAAAACATCTATGAACGGTTGCAGAATACATTCAGAAAAATTGTATTTCGAGATTATTCATACAAACGTAAATTAAAAATGTCGGAGCGTAAGAAACTGCTGTTAGGTAAACGAGAATCTGTCCCAAACGCTACATATGCTTTCATTATTCGTCCAGATTTATTCCCTTTTGAATTTGTCAGCGAGATAAAAAATAAAGTGGACAAAATGGTCGGATATCAATGGGATGGATTACAGCGCTTCCCATATATTTTTGAATATATCAATCTCTTTGATCGCTTTTTTGTTTTTGATGCGAAGGACTTAAAATATAAAAAAGGGCTATTACCGCTGACAAATTTTTTTATCCCCAAAAAGATAGATTTCATTGATAAAAAATTAGTTTATTTTATTGCTAGTTACGATGACTATAGACTTGAGCTGATGAAAAAACTGAATAAAGTATTTATTAACACAGACCTACAACGACAATTATACTTTATCACAAACGAACCCAAACAACATCAGAATCTATTAGATGCCGGGTTAGAGATCGGAAGGCCATTGACTTACCAAGAAAACTTAAAACGTGTAGAGCAGGCATCCTTACTAATTGACATACATGCTCCGGTACATGCTGGTCTTTCATTTAGAGTTTTCGAAGCATTAAACTATAATAAGAAACTAATTACCACAAATAAGGGAGTACGTGAGTACGATTTTTACCACCCTAATAATATTTTCATCTGGGATACCGAAAACGAAAATAATATTATTGATTTCTTAAAAGCGGATTTTGTAGAAATACCTAAAGAAATTAAAAACAAATACGGTTTTTCCAACTGGATTAACTACGTACTTGACCTTGGAGAATACTCGTCTATAACAATTCCGTATAAGGAGCACCCATAATGTTCTCTTAATCTAATAGCTTGGCATCCAACCAGGCTGAAAAACCATATTTTGAACGAACTTCTGCTGACAACGGGTGATAAGGAGTTTCTAAAAAATCGGCCAATTTATCTGCAGTTTCGAGCGTCCAAATAAAAAAATTATTTGGATGATAGAAATCAGCATCTACAACTGTCGCATTGGTTGTTATAACCTTCTTCCCATATTTAATCCCTTCTATTATTCGGAAAGAGTATCCGTTATGATCTGAAAGAACAAGATCTATAATGACTTTGGCATTTCTCACATAAGCCAATTGCTCTTCAAAAGAAACATGATGCGATTGTATTTCCATATTCTGGTGAATAAACTCCGGAATATCTTTCTCGTTCACTCTTCCTGGTATCACAACAAATTTAACTTTGCTATAATACCCAACTAATTGCTTGTACAAACTTAGTAGATGATCAACCCGGCTCGTCTGAAAACTGCTTACATAATAAACGTCATAAACAGTTTCCGGATCCGACTTTTCAGGATAATCAAAATAAAAATTAGGAGAGTACAACAAACCATAGGATGGGTATTTCACTAGGTCTTCTTTATCAAACACATAAAAACGATCAAAGTACTGCACGTAATCCAATATTACGGGATCACGACCTACTCCATCAAAATGAAAACTAATACTTTGCTCTGCACTTGCTTGTATTTCCTTAACCAGCTCTCTGTCAAAGAAATCTGCTCGAAAAACCAGCGCTATATCAAATGGGGCGGCATCTGCTATAATCTTAGATTGTCTGGTGTAATTGTATCTAAGCTTTAACTTTGTTTTGTACTCTTTGTCATTAAACACTACTTTTTTAAAAAAACTACGCAGACGCTGCCCAAGAGAACTATACTTAAACCCATAGCCATGGTCTTCAATATGGGTAACCTCATACCCCAAAAATTCAAGATTTTTAGCGATGGGCTGATATATATTAAACGAATTAGGTGCAGCTAGTAAAATTTTCTTCTTTGACATGTAATTAACTTAAACGTACTAAAATGGGTATTATACTCGTCCTTGATAGGTATAGATTATACTTTTCACTAAATAATATCCAGACAATATTACTTTTTTTTTTCAAGACTTGATGCATTAAGCCCGCAACAATAGTAGAACCTCACAATAACCATATCTCAAAACACGATGATAAAATTTCTCTGCTTCATTTACATAATTACACTCTCATCGAGGCACTAATTTTTCTTCTTAGACAAGAATTTACATCTCGAACCGATGTTTTCTTACCCAAACAAATATCAGCGATCAGAAATATAAGTGTATACTAGCTCGTTTTAATTAGTTATTTTTGGAGCAATGTTTCAAAACATAATGAAATATTTAATAATAGAAACTAGTTTTTTGAAGGTATAATCGTTAAGCAACTGTGTCAAATAAACAATTTTAGGATAATTACTTTCCGTTCAGAAACACAAATAATCTTCTAATCTTACGTTATATTTTAGAAGTAAGAATCTATGAACAGCAAGGAGCTCATACTGTCATAAATTATTCATATTCTCTTGTGTACTTTGAAAATGGACGCTAGCAGAACGAATTGGGCAAATTAGCTTTAATGCACGCTGGAAACAATCAAATTTAATATGGATACACCAAAAATAGCTATTATCATACCTTGTTATCTTCAGGCAAAATACTTAGATACCTGTTTAGAATCTATATACGCACAAAAATATACCAATTGGGAATGTATCATTGTTAATGACGGATCGCCTGACGACACAGCAATAGTTGCAAAAAAATGGAGAGCAAAAGACCCGAGGTTCAAATACTACGAAAAAGAGAACGGAGGTCTTAGTTCAGCTCGTAACTATGGTCTCCAAAAAGCACAAGCAGAATATATCCAATTTCTAGATTGTGACGATTTCATTCACACCGATAAATTTGAGATCTTTAAAAATGAACTTGAGACATCTTCCCATGATATTTTGTTGTCAAACTTTCAAATGTACTATCGGAAAAAGACCTTACCCCCTTTTTGTGATCTTAAAGAAAGCTATTTTGACTATACCTCAATACTACTGCATTGGGACATTGATTTTTCAATTCCCATTCATTGTGCAATTTTTAAAAGAAGCGTTATCCCATCTTCTGGTTTCAAGACAGAATTAAAAGCTAAAGAAGACTGGTTGTTTTGGATTAAAACATTTGAAAAAAATCCAACTACAATATGGAAAGATCAAACATTAAACTACTACCGTTCACATGACAAAAGCATGACAAAAGATCGCTTTTTCATGATGGAGAACACTAAAAAAGTAAATGTCTATCTAATAGAACATATTAAAGAAGAATATATCGGAAGTTTTATGGCATCCACGCACGAACGATATATGCTTACTCTAAAAAGCATGGATGACGAAATAAATAATCTCAAAAAATCATTTGAAAACCCAAATTTCTCGCAACTCAAGAATACAATTAAACAGTATGCAAAACGATTCTGGAGAAAAATAACAAAATAATCAAAGTCTAGAAAAAAGCTGTGAATAAAAAAATAGCAAGAGGGATAAAGTTTAAATAAATCTATATATACTTTTTTGAAAAAACGACAATGCAACTATCTATTATTACTATCAATCTGAATAATAAATCAGGCTTAACTAAAACAATAGAATCCATTAAAAATCAAACTTTTCAGGATTTTGAGTATATAATAATAGATGGATTATCTGATGATGGCAGTTTATCCTTAGTAGAATCGAACACACGTGTAAATCAATGGATTTCTGAAAAAGATTCGGGAGTTTACGACGCGATGAACAAAGGCATTAAAATAGCGAGTGGCGAATATTTATTATTCCTAAATAGTGGAGATATATTCTACTCCGAAAAAACCTTGGAAGACATAATTTCAAATCTGACCAAAACAGACATTGTATATGGGGATTTACTATTCGATCATACAGATCATACTGCTCCGTATCACTGTCCAGAAGAGCTTACCGTAGAATTTCTGTTTGAAGCCTCACTAGCTCATCCATCGACATTTATTAAACGCTCCTTATTTGAGCAATATGGACTTTATAACACCGATTACAAAATCATTTCTGATTGGAGTTTCTTTTTGACATGTATACTCAGAGGAAACGTTTCTACAAAACATATCAACCAAATTATTTCTATTTTCGACACAAATGGAATGAGCTCTGACCCCAAAAATCAAGAACAAATTAGAGTTGAAAGAACGCACTTCTTAACATCAGAGTTTCCCTTATTTTACAAACAATATTTAAATCAGAAAAAAGACACAGAGACGTTACGCAAAATACAGTCTTCCAAAGGCTTCAAATGGTTAAAAAAACTTGGTGTTAAAAAATTCCAATAAAAAACAGGTCACCCAAATTACAATCTTTAAATCATCATTTCTGATCAATGAACAAGATAATATACCTACTTGCGGTACACAAAAACCCTAAACAGGTCAAGCGACTGATTGCAAGGTTAAAGTCGGATCATTCATTTTTCTATGTACATGTAGACCTTAAATCTTCGATACAGGAATTTACAGCAGCAATAAACGACAGCCGTGTGTCTTTTATTGAATCAAGAGAAGATTGCATTTGGGGAGACTTCAGTCAGGTGAAAGCAACATTAAACCTCATCAACGCTGCATTAGCAGATCATCAATCAGGTCGTTTTGTTTTGCTGAGCGGAGAAGATTACCCTATAAAATCGACAAATTATATTGAGGACTTTTACGAAGAAAACGCATTAAAGAATTTTATAGAATTAGATCCAATAGAAAAGGTCTGGGAAGAAAACGAACGTAGCAGTAGAACTGATTTATATAAAATAAACTATTCAAACCAGAAATCCGACTTCATACTACTAAAACCAAGAAGATATAAACAAGCATTTAAACTCTTATTAAAAGGGAAGATAAATTTTTCCACTTTCTGTGATACCTTACAAAAAAGGGATATTCCATTTCCACTCTACGGGGGGTCAAACTGGTGGTCACTAAACTATGAAATGTTGAATGCTATTCAACATTTTGTAAGACAAAACAGAACAACACTATTCACCTACTTTAAATACGTTAAATGTTGCGATGAACTGTTTTTTCAGACGGTCATTAAGTTACTAGAAAAAAATGACTCCAGCATTAACTACCAGCCCATGCTTACCTATGTAAACTGGACGAGAGAAAACTACGACAATCTACCTGTCATATTTAATCAAGATGACCTGACTGAACTCACTAGCCAAGGTGACAACAAACTGTTTGCTCGGAAATTTGACTGTACTTACGATGAGACGATATTAGATCTACTAGATGAGAAATTTCACAATGTGAACTCTTTTAAATAGATTAAAGATGTTGCATTGCAAAAATAAGGCTTAAGCTAGCATCTTGTAGACAGCCGCAGTACGATCAATACAAGACTCCATAGGATACTCCTGTAGCTTTTCCTTTCCCAGCTGTATCAGTTGATTTCTATAGGCAGAGTTTTCTATCAATAAATCCATTTGTTCTATAAGAGACTCTAGTGAAAAGGTTTCAAAATAGGCAGCAGCTTCCCCTGCAATCTCAGGGAAACAACTCGCATTACTTAATAAAACAGGGCATTCATTTTTATAAGCTTCCAAAATCGGAAGACCAAATCCCTCATACGTAGAAGGATAAACGAAAAAAAACGCGTTTTTATACAGTGTGTTCAACTGTCCATCACTAGCCGCAAAAGTAATCACCTTGTCTTGAATACCATTTCTCCATAACAGTTCTTCTTCCGCTATACCAAGGGGACTCTCCGCAACAACAAGTTTTAGACCATCATACTTTTTAGAAATACCGGAAAAAGCCTGCACTAAAAGATCGAAATTTTTATAACCACTACGGCTACCAACATACAAAACATATTCTCTAGGGAGATCTTCTATACCTTCATATGATAATGGCACGTATTGATCTATACCATGATGTACAACAGTAATCTTATCGTCATTGACATCATAATACTTCAAAATATCTTCCTTAGTCCTTTGCGAAACAGCAATAATCTGATCTGCTCTTTCAATATGTAACCGTTTTTGATGGGCAGTTGGTTCGTTGGAAGGAAATAGACTAGGAAAATTTTCATAGATCATATCATGAATAGTAATAACTAAAGGCTTTTTGACCTGATCAATAAAATAAGAATCATAATACGTCGGATGAAACACATCTATATCTCCACTATCAAGCATTTCTAACGTAGTACGTTGGTTTTTCAAAAAGGCTTTATGCTCTTTCCTTGGATATTTTTTTAGCTTTTCTATTAAAGAAAACTCTTTGAAATAACGCAAGGGTAGATAGTAATTTTTATTCCCCACAACTTCCAAGTGAGTAGAAAATCCCGGCATATTCTCTATCCCTGCCATTAGATCAACAAAATACCTAGATATTCCACCGAACTTTTGAGCCACGAAAATCTGATAATCATACAAAATATTCATCCAAAGAAATTTATAAAGCTTACCTTTTTACTAAAGAAGAGCAAAGGTAAGCATTACAAATAACTTAGAACTTATTCAATACATCGACTACTTGAAGTACCTCGGCTTCCGTATGAGCAAACGAAATAGGCAAACTTAAAACGGTATTTTGGATTTCTTCTGCAATTGGAAATCCCCCTCCCGTAAATACGCCCTTCATAGCCTTCTGTTGATGCGGAGAAATAGGATAGTGAACCTCCGTTTTCACCCCATTATCTAACAAATATCCACGCAGACGATCTCGATCATGGTGCCTAATTGCAAAAATATGATAGACATCTTCATACCCATCGTTGACTACAGGTAGAATAAACTGTTCTTTTAGCTCACTCAGATAAATACTTGCCAACATCCGCTTGTGCGCATTAATAACATCAAGATATTTTAGTTTTACTCCCAAAAAAGCAGCCTGAACTTCATCCAACCTCGAATTATAACCGACTTCATCGTTTACATACTTGACAGAAGATCCATAGTTACGCAGCACCTTAATCTGCTGAGCTGCTGTACTACTATTGGTAATCAATGCACCTCCATCGCCTAATGCACCTAAATTTTTGGTAGGATAAAAGCTGTAAGCCCCGAAGTCTCCAATGGTCCCGGCCATTTTTCCCCGATACTTGGCTCCGTGTGATTGTGCACAGTCCTCTATAACGTGTAGATGATATTTAGCCGCAACAGTCATAATAGCATCCATATCACACATTTGGCCATACAGATGGACAACCAATATCGCTTTGGTTTTCGTTGTGATAGCAGCCTCGATCAAGGAAGGATCTATATTATAACTATGTATATCAGGCTCTACCAATACAGGTTTTAAACCCGCATGTACTACGGACAACACCGAAGCGATATAGGAATTAGATGGCATAATAACTTCATCTCCGTTAGAAAACCCCATCTGCTTAAGCGCCAACACCAAAGCATCTAATCCCGAAGCTACCCCTACACAATGCTCAGCCCCGCAATAAGTAGCAAACTGACGTTCAAAGCTCTCAACCTCTTGCCCAAGAATATACCAACCACTATGTAACACCCTTTGGAATACAGTAGAGTACTCTTCAAAAAAAGGAGCATTTACTCTCTTAAGATCTTCGTAAGCTATCATTTACTATAGGGTTCATATATATAATCACTAGGATCAAAATATTCTGAAGCTAGCACCATTAATATGGCGTCAGCTGAGAAATTGTACATTTGATGCCAGTCACTGGTTTCTAAAATCAAACAACTATGAGGCTGATCGAGTTCAAAAACCTGCTCATTTACACCGTCACAATTATAAATACTACATTTACCACGAATACTAATAGCCGCCTGACGTGTCAGATGATGCCGATGTCCTCCCCGTACAGCTTCATTAACACCATATATATAGAAAATACGCTTTACATCGAAAGGGATAACTTTTTCAATAACAGTTAAATTTCCTCGATCATCTGTAAAAGTTTTTAAATCGATCTGATGTGCCATGCCCCTAAAAAATAAGACTGATGATAAAATTTCTTGAACTTTCCTCGAATGTATAAATTAAACATCCGTCTCAAAGAGACACGGATACGAGGAATAACCAAGCATTCATGAAAAACCTGCCGACATCCAGACTTTTTAATCTCTTGAGCGGCTGTATACAATGCTCGAACATAAGGTCTATAGATATAACGCATATCATTTTCAGAAAGCAGATAAGCCTCAGAAGGTTGATAGGCATTAGACACAGCATACTTAAAGCCGTGATAATGATAGAATACTAAATCAAAACTGGCTCCCGAAGCTAATTCTCGACCAGATACAGCATCTGGACTTCCTTCGAAATCATACTGTTGCACATTCCAAGGCGCCACGCCGCCACCAAGATGGATCAACTCATGTACACCTGAGAACCTCGTACACCAATCATCTAAATACTTTTGGTCTCCAAATCGACCTTCTTCAAGCCTATTATAACACCATTCTAGACAGGCTGATCGCCACCACCTTAACACCTTCATTCCCTCATCTGTATTTTTAAAACATACAAACTGCACACAATATATACCGCTAGTGGCCGATTGGTCATATTCGGGGGTATAGCGATGTGGGGTAATCAATACCGAAGCATTGCCCATTTCCTCCAATAAGGTACTGGGATTACTAAAGAACAATAAATCGGCATCCAAATAAGTACAGGCCTCTAACCCATAAGTCTCGATGGCGTGTAAAATGACTGCAGGAGTACATGTCCAACAGTACTCTCCCGGTGTACGTGTAAGTTTGACCGATAGGAGTTCCTCGTCTTCAAAATCGTCAAGTCTTAATACCGTAACTTTAGATAAGTCCATAGCCGTTAACACGGTATAGCATGCATCATCAAAAGCATAGATATAGAGATGAAAATCCGGACAATACTGCTCCAGTGAGCGATACATCGCTATCCCCCGAGTGAGATAGACCGAATTAAATAGCGTACAAAAATTATTTTTCATATTTCCTACACAGTAAAAATCCCTTATCATACCCTGCTAACTCACCATCAATCTGTAGTTCAGATTCTCCTTCGACATAAGACATGAAATCCGCCATGACGTAATAATCTGAAAAATGACCTAGAAACGCTTGTTCATTGAAAAACCAAGAAGGATAAGATGCCTCATAAATGGATGGGGGCACCTTCTGAACGGTCAGTCGATCTGGCCCCGATTTAATAAATGCCGTTCTGTCAAACAAAATATAATCCACATTCAAAGAAGAGAGGAACGTTAAAAACTCATGCGGATCACGCAAATACTGTACGACACTAGAAAGAAGAATAACGTGAGGACGAACCTTCGCCATACTATCGTCTATAGTATAAAAAAAACTGAGTTGCTCATTTTCAAACTCTTTTTTACCTATTTCTACATGTCTAGACTGCTCAACAATATGCCAAGTCAACAAATCTAAGGGATTCATAAATTCGGCTACTTTAAAATAAGTAGTCCCTAAAGAGCCTCCAAAATCCAATACACTTAACTTGTTGTTATTTTTAGCAGCGATATATAACAGACAGGAAATTAAAGGAAAGGGGTATTGCTTCTTATCAAAAAGTACGGAATCACGCTCGTATACCGCATCACCATCTCTGATCTGAGCCAATGCAGCCCAAGTCTTCCGTAAAATATTGTCCTGATCATAACCTGTCGTTTCTAGACAAGCAGATTCCCAACTATCATAATTACCAAACCAACCGTAGGAAGGAGGTGCAACAACAGCCTTTTTTTTAGAAAAAAAACGCATAAAATAATACTAAAAGGATAATAAAACATCTTACCAACACCCCTTACCAGGGATGTTATTATTCTATGGTTGATAGTTTATATTGGTTTCATTGCTATCGAAGTCTATCGCTTTTATCTAAGCAAGCCTTCTACCCAATCATGAGAAGACTTTCTTTTCACACAGCTGATGGTTAATCTATAATTTAAAACAATTGAAAATGTGTTACCGTTTTTAAACTTTGCTCATATCAATTGCAACAAATATAATACAACAATCGGTCTAAAAAATATTTAATTTACATTTATTTACACTAATTAACACTTCTCATGCAAGCTCCCTATTTAAATACTTACTTTCATATCTTCTAGACGCTATCCTATTGGAGATAACGTATCTAAGGTTAAGTAAGGCTTTAAAAAAAAATCATCTGCTATATATAGCTTAACACATTAAGCAACAGAAAACTACATATACATTGTTAATAGAAAAGAAAATCCGTGAAAACTAAAAATTTATTGACTATATTTGGTATAATAACTTTAAACTATGAAATTTCTGATACCGATCTTCCTCCTCTTCTTTGCAATATCATGGGTATCTTGCCAGAAAGATGGCGAAGAAATCTCAACGGAAGAAGAAAATCTAGCACTTGACCCGATTAATAGAGACAGTATTTCGTTTACGCTGAATGGAATAGTTTATGGTTCTAAGGAGATGGATGGTTTTGGATTTGCGAACAAACAAACCAATGTTATGCCCTACGCTGAACCAGTGAACACTCGAGAAGCTGCCTATGTCACTGGTGGTCATTGGTGGTATGGTGAAAGCGATTCGCTCTTATTTGAACAAACATTTTCATTCAAATCCCCTGAGTTCACGAATATCTCTATTGGTCTAAGCCAAAAATATGCAACTAAAGATCTCGTAAAGAAGGACAATCTATTGGTTCCTTATAAAAGTGACTCTACTTTTCGGGTAGGACCAAAAGATTTTGCTACTGACAACAACTTAGAAAACAAAACCCATGGTGTTAGCCTAGAATTAAATCCGATACAGACCAAAGAAAGGTTGACAACATCAATACCGGCTCTGTCTATACTGGTAAGATCACACCTGGACAACCACCTGCAAGACGACTCTTACTTTCATATTATTAATCTTGATACCTTAAAAAATGATGCTTTACGAGTGGAAGCACGGTTCGAAGTCAATGTATATACTGAAGATGGCACAGCTTACCGGATTAAAGATGGATTCGTTCGCTTCAAAACAAAACTCAAACAGCTAGATGTCAAATAAAAAACTCTACATCATTCGGCACGCTAAAGCTGAAATACCAACTTGGGAGAAGAAAGACTTTGACCGGAATATCATGGACAAAGGAGCTGTCCGTGCACAATATATCGCAAGCAAATTAAAAGATATACTCATCGTTGATGATAAGACTGCTGTAATCTCATCTACAGCGAATAGAGCAATACAGACCGCACACATTTTCTGTGCATCGTTAGGATTTCCAGTACACAATATACTACAGACAAAGGCCGTATACGAAGCATACTATCAGGATATTTTGCACATCATCAATCAAATACCCGACCATATCAATACTGTACTGGTATTCGGCCATAACCCCGGGTTATCCGATCTTACGAATTACATCTGCAACAGCTATATCGACCTAAAAACATCCCATGTCGCTGTTATAGACTTGGAGGAGGGAATCGATTTCGCTAGTTTATCCGGAGGAACAGGAACCTTAACACAAACGATTACAGAACATCTCAGCTAAGGTTAACCAAAAGTTAATTTCGAACAAAAACCAAATCTGACCAATTATACCATTAAAAAATAAACGCCCTCAAAACGCTCTATATTGCTTCTACGACGATCCTGCTTTTTTTAGAGATAAAGTCAGTGATTTTTTTCAAAAATGGCCGCGGTCATTTTTTATTTTACCTAAGTCTTTTTCTAAACTTGCCTAAGCAACTTTGGAAAAAGGCTTAGGCAAGTTCCAAAAAACCTTGGGTTCAACAAGCATTTTCCGCCAAATCAAACAGAAACAATCTCGAAACAATAATAAAACAACTTTTAAAGAAATTATTTTTACTCTATAATTCTCGTATAAGCGAAGAGAATTATAGGATAAATAACTTTTACGTACCTTAGCTATATGGCAAATAAACTCCAAAACGAGAGCTCTCCCTATCTCAAGCAGCATATGCACAATCCAGTCCATTGGATGCCTTGGGGAGAAGAAGCATTGACGAAAGCTAAACAAGAAAATAAATTAATCATCATCAGTATTGGTTATTCGGCCTGCCATTGGTGCCATGTCATGGAACGCGAAAGCTTCGAAAACGAAGCTATTGCACAAACAATGAATAAGTTCTATGTATCAATCAAAATAGATAGAGAAGAGCGTCCGGACATCGACCAGATTTACATGATTGCAGTACAACTGATGACTAAATCCGGAGGCTGGCCCCTTAATGTAATCTGCCTTCCTGATGGGCGCCCTATCTATGGTGGCACCTATTTCAAACCGCAGGACTGGCAGAATATCCTATTACAGATAGCTCAGATGTGGGAAGAAACACCACAAATAGCAATCGACTACGCAGAAAAACTAACGGCTGGAATACAACAGGCAGAACGCTTACCTATTGCCGAGATTCCGGAACAATACAGCTTAACGGATCTCAAGTCGGTCGTATTACCTTGGAAAGAACTATTTGACTACCGTGAGGGAGGCTACCGTAGGTCTCCGAAATTTCCGCTACCTAACAACTGGACTTTTCTCTTACGGTATGCCACCTTGACCAAAGACCAAGAGATTCTCACACATGTACATTTCACGTTAGAACAGATTGCCAACGGGGGAATATACGACCACATCGGTGGTGGTTTCTGCCGCTACTCTGTGGACGAAAAGTGGCATGTACCCCATTTCGAAAAAATGCTATATGATAACGGACAGTTGATATCGCTTTACAGTGAAGCTTACCAACAGTCCCCAAATATAAACTATAAAAACACAGTACAAGAGACTATTGCCTGGGCTATACGCGAAATGAGAGCTCCTAATGGAGGTTTTTACAGTGCACTAGATGCAGATAGTGAAGGAGTAGAAGGCAAGTTTTACACCTTCGACTCAGAAGAATTTAATTTATTGGGCGATGATGCAGAACTCGCTAGAAATTACTTCAATATCACAAAAAAAGGCAACTGGGTCGAAGAACGAACCAACATCCCATTTGTAAGCAACAATAACAAACAGCTCATTACCGAAGCTGGCTTTTCTCCAGAAGAATGGAATACCTATATCGCGGAGATAAAAGCGAAATTACTACAATATCGAGCAGCAAGAGTACGGCCAGGACTGGACACAAAACAGCTGACAAGCTGGAATGCATTACTATTAAAAGGACTTGTTGACGCCTACCGAGTTTTTAATGATCCGCTGTACTTATCCACAGCGCTAGGTATAGCCGATTTTATAGCTCAAGAATGTTCTATAGGGAATTCCCTCCTCCATCAACCACAAGATAATAATAGAAAGATTGCTGGTTTTCTCGATGACTATGCATTTACTACCGAGGCTTATATTGCCTTGTATGAAGCAACTTTTGATGAATCTTGGCTTTACAAAGCCAAAGCTTTGGCCGACCGTGCTATCGAATTGTTTTACGAGATAGATACCGCAACCTTCTACTATACGCCTAAGGATGGTGAGGAACTCATTGCCCGAAAAAGCGAAATCATGGACAATGTTATTCCGGGATCGGCATCAAGCATGGTACGTCAGCTTTACAAATTAGGGATCCTTTTCGATGATGAGAATTTCACAGCGATAGCTGATCAGGTATTTGCCAATGTCTTCCCACACATCGCCAGTTATGGATCCGCCTACTCCAACTGGGCAATACAATTATTAGAAATATACTTTGGCACTAATGAAATTGCTTTGACAGGACAGCAAGCCAACGAATGGCGCAAAGAATTGGAGCAGAACCTCTATGTGCCAAATAAAATAATATTGGGAGGAACAAATTCTACACTTCCTTTGTTAGTAAATAAACAAGAATTCGATTCAAAAGCATACCTTTGTCGGAATAAAACCTGCAGTCTACCCCAGCTGTCGATTGCACAATTGATTGAATTAATAAATAAGAACGAGGCTTAAACCTCTTTAAACAGTAAAAAATGGCAATAGAAAACAACAACGTAGTAACGTTGAATTACACACTTCACACAATTGAAGGAAACGGAGAGAAAACGTTTGTAGAGCAGACAACAACTGAAAATCCACTTACATTTCTATACGGTGTAGGAATGATGTTACCTAAATTTGAGGAAAACATTGCTGGTCTTCAAATTGGTGACAAAACATCTTTTGCATTAGATGCTGTTGATGCTTACGGAGAGAGAGATGACAAAGCAATGGCACAATTGCCTGCAGACATGTTTAATGAAACTGGTTTGCCTCCTGTCGGAGAAGTATTACCATTACAAGACAATCAAGGAAACCAATTCCGCGCAGTAGTAGTTGAAGTAAGCCCAGAGGTTGTCGTAGCTGACTTGAACCACCCAATGGCAGGTAAAAAGCTAAACTTTGACATTGAAATTCTTGCAATGCGTCCAGCAACTGAAGAGGAGCTTTCTCATGGCCACTCTCACGGTATTGACGGTACAGAAGGTCACTAAATAAAAAAAGGAGCAAAGACATCCAACAATCTTTGCTCTTTGCTCTTGACTCTATAGTTTTACAGCTCGTAACATCTCTCTTTTCCCCGGTGCACCTGGGGCCTTTTCGATTTCAAATCCCAACGCCTTCATTGATCGCTTTAGATTACCAGTAATAGCATACGTAACAAATACCCCGCCGACACGCAGATATTGACACACATGGGCCAAGGTCTCATCGGTCCACATTTCCGGTTGATGTATCGCTGCAAAAGCATCAAAATAGATAACATCAAATAACTGATCGCTCTTAAACTCCAATACCTTACAATGAGCAATCTGCCAGTCGATATCGTCGGCAAAATGCACCGATCTCGTCAAAGCATCAGCATATTTATCCTTGAAAGCATTCCACACCGATAGAGAAACATAATTATCATAGCCCATACTAAATATAATATCCGCTGCTAAAGGATAGGCTTCTATCCCACAATACTGTAATTTGATTCCTTCGCGGATACTGTAATCTGTAGACTGCAAAAAGTTGAGCCCCGTACCGAAACCAACTTCCAAGATAGCGACCGAATCCACCTTCTCCTTTTCAATAAAATACGCTAACCCTGAATGTATAAATACATGCTTACTCTCTTGCAGCGCACCATGCTTTGAATGGTAATGCTCACCTACTTCGGCATGATATAGCGTACTCGAACCATCGGCCGTAACAACGAAATCCATATTAATCTATTTTTTGAACAAACTTACACAAATTCACAGCAAAGGCCCCAGTAAAAAAATGATGAAAATACAAGTATTTAGAAACGGAATCCCGTTTTAATTCGACCGTACTGATGATTGCCAAGCATTTCCTTTCCCTCTCTTGTATTAAATAGAAAAGATGCATCGATAGAAAACCGACCCTTAGAATAGGCAAAACCGACTTGCTGTGTCAATACGTGACTGGAAATATGATATCGCTCATCCTTTCTACGAGCAAACAATGCTCCCTCTATCGTTGCATCATAAAACTGATACATATAGCCAGGTGTATAGAAAAAATAGTATTCTCCTTCATCAGAAAAAAAACCACCATTACCCGTAAAATGACTTTGTCTATAAGGAGTCAATTTGCCTACACGAAAATATACCTGCCCCGAAAAATGAGAAAAATTCATACCTCCGCGCCCCACGGCCCTTCCAGAAATCTCAAAATGATCCGTCTGATTGCGCCATAGCTTTTTCATAACGGTCCCTTCTATGTCCACACCAACGGAACTACGGAGATCAGATTCCCAGCTTTCGACCTCATACATGTTAAATAGCCTATGGATAAAATGCTGTATCTGCTTTCCTTGCCCCGCCCCACCGACAACACCGACTTCTGCCTTAACAGTCCAGAGCCACTCATTAGTATATATACGTTGGAATTGGCTATTCAGAAAAAAACGCCCTGTAGACGGACGGTCCCAATTATAATCATTACGATCGTGCACTTCACTACCATTAAAAAGCTGATGGCCCAACTCCAACCGTAATAAATCGCCTCTACCTGAATTTTGTTGTAAAGGTTTATCAAAAGTTATCACCAATCCATTCGTATAGTACTGGTCCTGCCCTGTCATGAGATAGGAGTCATTGTCCGTCTGTAGACTAAGCGCATAACGTCTATTCGTTTGGGAAAACACGGCAGATAGACTTAGGAAAAAGCCTCCTAATACAAATACTATCTTTATGAAGGGAGAGATAAACCGTCTACCCATTTATTATCTTATAATCTATGAATTAATAACACCGGTCACAATAACAACAAAATAGAGGGAGTCCACTCTTCACAAATTTTCTCTGCAAATAAAAAGAAAACATCACTCTATCAAACTTAAGCTTATTTGGACAAAAAATAACCTATAGACCAATCTATATTTTGAAAAAATACATTTGGAGTACATTCTTATTTTCCTCTTCAAGAATCCTTATTTTATATGTTCGGATTTTTTTCCATCAAAATAAAACAGTTAGGACAATATTGATAAAAAAATAAGCTATTTTAGCTTAAGACTAATCGTTATGCAATCTATTCTCAAAAACTACAGCAGCATAATACTACTTCTGATCGGCATCAGTTTTGGTAGCCTAATAGGCCTATTCCTTCCTACCGTAGTTCCTTACATCAAACCGTTGGGAGATATTTTTCTAAACCTACTTTTTGTAGCAGTTATCCCACTGCTGTTTTTTGCAATATCTTCCGCTGTAGCGAATATCGAAGGCAATAATCGTCTAGGTCGCATATTGACCAGCATGTCGTTTGTATTTATCATCACTATAACTATTGCGGCAATCTTAACCATACTCGGTTTATGGGCTTTTCCTGTCACCGCAATAAGTGATGGACAAGGGGCAGACGAAAACATCCTCAATGCAGCCAACGATGGATGGGGAGAAAAAATCGTTCGATTTGTCACAGTAGGCGAATTCGTCAATCTATTATCTCGACAGAACATACTCGCATTTGTCATTTTTTCCTTTTTGGTCGGTATATCCGTAAGGAAGAGCGGTGAAGCAGCTCAACCTTTCTTACGCTTCCTCATAGCTGGTAATGAGGTTATGAAAAACATGCTGGATATCGTTATGAAATTGGGACCTATTGGATTGGGCGCTTATTTTGCTCATCAAGTGCATGAACTAGGTCCTGAATTATTCGGGTTCTACGCAAAGCCTTTAGGATTTTATTATATTTTCGGCACAGTGTTCTTCTTTACAGTCTTTTCGGTTTACGCATTTATCGCTAGAGGACGTAAGGGCATACCTCTTTTTTGGAAGAACAATATTACGCCATCCCTGACCGCATTGAGCACCTGTAGCAGCCTCGCAACACTACCATCCAACCTCTTGGCAGCAAAAAGAATAGGAGTGCCTAACAGCGTTGCAAATGTCGTAATCCCGCTTGGCAATACTTTGTACAAAAATGGATCAGCCATTTCTTCCATACTTAAAATCTATGTCGCATTTTCGATTTTAGAGTGGGATTTTTTTGAACCATCTACCCTATTGATGGCAGTAGGAATTACCTTATTGGTCAGCATGGTTGCTGGAGGAATTCCCAATGGAGGCTTCATAGGTGAAATGTTGATGATATCAGTATATAATATCCCTAATGAAGCAATACCGGCCATCATGATTATCGGTGCACTCGTTGATCCACTAGCCACCATACTCAATGCAACAGGCGATACTGTCGCTGCAATGCTAGTAACACGATTTTCCGGAGAGAAATTCACAAAAGGAGAAGAAGAGAAAGTAGACAGTAGTATTGTTTAAAATCCGCCGCCTATACCGCGAAGATTTCAAAGAAAAGAGTTTTATGCATTCTTTTTTCCACCTTTATTTGTAATATTGATGATGCAATCACTCTACCTATCTTAGAATGACAACAAAGAGACACAAAAAAACATCTAACACCTATCTATCAACCACATAGATATCCCAAGAAATCTATTTAGATTCGCTCTAAATAAAGAGCGAAGCTTGCTAAATTCCTTCTTTCATTTCTCATTTCGTAATTTTGTAATTGATTACACAGCAAGTAGAAATCATAAACGAATACTTGGCATATGAATAACATCATTGCCACAACAAAACGCATAAATGAAAAAAAGTTCCATCATCTTAATTGTAATCATAGCAATAGCCATTGCCATGATTTTAGTTATTTACACGGATTCCAGTACCTATTCAACCTTTGCAGAAGCAAAAGAGAAGAACACAGAACTTTATGTGGTCGGCGTGTTGAATAAAGAAAAAGACCTACACTACGACCCGGTAAAAGATGCCAATCATTTCTCATTCTACATGTACGATAATGATAGTACCGAATGTCAGGTTGTATTCAATGGTTCAAAACCACAGGACATAGAACGTTCGGAACAAATCGTATTAACAGGAAAGATGGAAGGAAACACATTTCATGCGAGCAAAATTCTGATGAAATGTCCTTCAAAATACAATAAAGACCAAGTTGAGGTAATCGAAGCTACAACTACTGCTTCTTTATAACCCAGACTTCTAATTTCTTACTCAATAACAATGGATATTACTTACGTAGGCGAGCACCTATGGCCAGGGAAGATAGGGCAATTTTTTGTTATACTATCTTTTGGTGCCTCTTTACTATCACTTATCAGTTATTTCTTTGCGACTAAAAACCCTGAAGAAAAACATTGGAAAAAATTAGGACGCATCGGTTTTCTATTAAATGCTGTTTCTATTGTTACGATAGGTTCGATTTTATTTTATTTAATATATAACCATTATTTCGAGTACCACTACGTATGGGCTCACTCTTCCAAGTCTTTACCTACGCATTACATCATTTCTTCGTTTTGGGAAGGACAAGAAGGAAGTTTTTGGCTTTGGATGTTTTGGCAGGTTGTACTGGGTACGGTGCTTATTTTTAGAGCTAAAAGCTGGGAAACTGCAGTAATGACTTTCGTCATGCTATGTCAGACTTTCCTAGCAACTATGCTAATAGGTGTTGAGATATTTGGAAACCGCTTAGGAAGCTCACCTTTCATTCTATTACGGGATGCCTTAGATATCCCTGTATTGAAAGACCCCAACTACCTTTCAATGATTGCAGATGGTAATGGGTTGAACCCTCTCTTACAGAACTACTGGATGGTTATCCATCCGCCGACATTGTTTCTTGGATTCGCCTCGATGATAGTTCCTTTTGCCTATGCCGCAGCTGGGCTTTGGCAAAAACGTTATAAAGAATGGATGACTCCAGGCTTACCATGGGCTTTATTCGCGGTCATGATTCTAGGAGGCGGTATCATAATGGGTTCATTTTGGGCATATGAGGCACTAAACTTTGGAGGTTTTTGGGCCTGGGACCCTGTAGAAAACGTATCTATCATACCGTGGTTTACACTCATTGCGGCAGTACACGTTATTCTAGCTTATAAACATTCGGGACACGGCTTCTTTACAGCAACCTTATTATCACTTATAAGTTTCGTTCTAGTAATTTACGCCTCCTACTTGACAAGGTCTGGTATATTGGGAGAAACATCCGTACACTCTTTCACCAGCTTGGGAATGTCTGGTCAATTGATTTGGTTCAATCTGACCTTTCTATTCATCATGATCGGGCTCTTAGTATGGAGAAGAAAGGATTTGCCGCGGACACAAAAGGAAGAAGATATTTATTCCAGAGAATTTTGGTTATTCATTGGTGCATTGGTATTGACGGTAGCCTGTGTACAGATGATCGCGACAACATCCATCCCTGTGTTCAACGCATTATTTGGGACCAAAGTAGCTCCTCCTATCGACCCGATCGCTCACTACAATAAATGGCAAGGGGCATTTGCAGTAGTAATATTATTACTTACCGCTGTGGCTCAGTTTCTGAAATACAAACGCACAGACAGTAAAAAATTCTGGGCGGCCACGCTGGCATCTTTAATAATAACAATTTTGATAGCTGGTATTGCAGTCTACTTTACCAAGGTGTATACCAACGTAATGTATGTTTTGATTACATTCACAGCTATATTCTGTATAATTGCTAATATTCGTATACTGGGTGATGCTTTCAAAGGGAAGTGGAAATTAACAGGTTCTGCCGTATCTCATATCGGATTTGGGCTACTCGTCTTAGGGGCTCTTATCGCAGCAGCTACCAACGAAGTAATATCTGTTAATGATAGTGGTTATATCGGAGTCCAAAACTTCGGAAAAGAAGGCGACAAATTTACAGACCCAGGAGAAAACCTATTCCTTACGGAGGGAGAACCTGTACAGATGGGTGATTACAAAATCACTTATATAGGCGATAGTATAGCACCACCTAACGTGTATTACCATATCAAATACGAGCGCCTAGATGAAGAAAGTGGAAAAGTAAAAGAGCACTTCGTATTAAGTCCTTTTGCGCAGAATAACCCTGATATGGGTGGTCTTATTGGTACCCCTGCTACAAAGCATTACTTAACACACGACGTATACACCCTAATCACCGCCGCCGCGGCAGATTCACAAGCCCCAATGAGTAAAATCAAGGACGAAGAGAAAACCGGCTTTGAGGATTATGATGAGCCGGCGACCTACCAAGTCAACATTGGAGATACACTCCGCTATAGGAATGGAATCTTCGTGATAGAAGGGATAAACAAGAACGCTAAACTGGAAAAAATTCCTTTAAAACCTAGCGATGTCATTGTCGGTCTTAAGATAAAAGTTATAGCTGCAGACGAAAAAACATATGAAGCAGAGCCAACATTCCTATTGAAAGATGGTAATGCTTATGACTTCAATAAAGATGTGAGTGAGCAAGGCCTGAAATTCAGATTTACCAATATACTGCCTGAGAAGGACAAGCTGGAAATCATGGTCTATCAAAAACCACTTCCGGAGAAAAAATGGATTGTTTTTAAAGCCATAAAATTCCCTTACATCAACTTCTTCTGGCTTGGGACTATCGTAATGACAGTAGGCTTCTGTATGGCTATATACAGAAGAATTAAAGAAGGCAAAAAGAGCAATGTAAAAACCGAGATATGACAATCGTAATACTAGGAAGTGGAAATGTAGCAAGTCATCTTGCTCGAGCACTCTACCATAACGGTCATCAGATCATACAGACATACAGTAGACAATCAGCCAATGCAAGAGCATTGGCTGACGCCGTTAACGCTATACCGATTTCAGATCTAAAGGACATGGATTGCAACGCAGATATCTATGTCATTGCCGTAACTGATACTGCCATTCCTCAGATTATCGCTGATATGCCAGAAATTACCACGGGAACCGTTATACATACTTCTGGAGCAACACCATTGGATGTGCTGAATCGCTTTACTAATTATGGTGTTATATATCCTGCCCAAAGCATAAGCAAGCAGATTGAAATCGACATGAGCTTGATCCCCGTGGGAATCGAAGCAAACACTAGTGAAACGTTCCAATTACTTACGGATTTGATGACCCCTGTAGCGCCTCACATATTCGCCTGCAATAGCCAACAAAGACTAGCATTACATGTTGCTGCTGTGCTCGTCAATAACTTCGCCAATGCACTCTTTAATATGGCTCAAGGTATCCTAGAGCGCGAACAACTTGATTTTTCCCTCCTTCGCCCAATCATTTTAGAAACCGCAAATAAAGTACAAAATCATCTACCTTCGGAGGTACAGACAGGCCCTGCTTCTAGAAATGACCTCGGCACGATAAATAGGCATTTGCAATTCCTAAGCTATTCAAATGAGCTAACTGAAATCTATCAACATTTATCTACTTTCATTACTAAAAGCAGACAGAAATAACCCATTGTTTACGAAAAAACTAAAAGTTTAAACCTGTATCATAAAGCGCAAATTACTTGTTAATTTTGCTGTAAATTAAAACAAACGCGCTTAACAAACGTTTGTTCATAGAATAACTTCATATGTATCATGGCAGTTAGAAAATTAATTCTTGTATCCATTATTCTTGTAAACTTAATTATCATTTCTTTTGGAATTATTTTTACACCCCGTTGGTTTTGGCTTCTAATTATCCCAATTCCATTATTGATTGTCGCAGTTTATCATAGTGTGCAAACCAGCCACGCCATACTGCGTAACTACCCCTTGGTCGGTTATTTCAGGTATATCTTTGAATCTATCCGCCCAGAATTAAGACAATACTTTTGGGAATCGGACACCGATGGCCGTCCGTTCAACAGAAGGCAACGTTCTATTGTCTACCAAAGAGCAAAGAATCAACGCGAGACTGTTGCCTTCGGTATGCAAACAGACCCCCAAGCAATTGGAAATGAATGGATAGCCCACTCGATATTCCCAACACATATTGAGAATCATGACCTTCGTACAGTAGTCGGTAATAGCGAATGTAAGCAACCGTACAGCTTAAGCATCTATAATATATCAGCAATGAGTTATGGTGCATTGAGTAAAACAGCTATCACAGCGCTGAACAAAGGTGCCGCCTTACAGAATTTTGCACATAACACAGGTGAAGGTGGTATTAGTAACTACCATATCAGTGGTGGTGACTTAATCTGGCAAATCGGTACAGGTTACTTTGGCTGTAGAGATGAACATGGTTATTTTAATGCAGATCTGTTTACAGAGAAAGCAAACAGACCATATGTCAAAATGATCGAGTTAAAAATCTCTCAGGGTGCTAAACCTGGGCACGGTGGTATCCTACCAGCAGCTAAAAACACCCCTGAGGTCGCTGCAATTCGCCATGTCGTACCTGGTACTGATGTTATGTCGCCACCGGCGCATAGTGCATTCTCGACACCGTTGGAAATGATGCACTTTATCCAAAAGCTAAGAGATTTATCTGGAGCTAAGCCAATCGGTTTTAAAATATGTATTGGTGACAAGCAAGAGTTTATTGATATCTGCCAGGCGATGCAGACGACACAGATATTTCCAGACTTCATATCAGTTGATGGATCTGAAGGTGGTACAGGGGCCGCTCCATTAGAATTCACTGATAACTTGGGAATGCCTCTCTATGATGCGTTGACATTTATAACAAAAACATTAATCAACTTCGGTTTAAAGAAACATATTAAGATCATCGCATCAAGCCGTATCGTTACCGGTTTTGACTTGCTGAAAGCGATAGCTCTAGGTGCTGATGCCTGCTATAGTGCAAGGGGGATGATGTTTGCATTAGGTTGTATTCAAGCTTTGAAATGTAATGAAGATGTCTGTCCTGTGGGTGTAGCAACACAGCGTCCTCATCTTTACAAAGGACTAGATGTTGAGGATAAATATGTACGAGTAGCTCAGTTCCATAGAAATACCCTCCGCGCTACTGTGGAAATCATGGAAGCTTGTGGTTTCAAAACTTTAGATGACGTCACTGCAGACAAGTTTTTCCGAAAGACAGATAACATCACAACATTAAGCTTCCAAGAAATCTATTTTAAGGATAGCGGGCGATTAAATAAAAAAGAAAATGCTTTTGCAAAGGAAGAGTTTTTAAATCATTAAAACATTCCTTCTATATAATAAAAGGCCTCAATCATACTATTGAGGCCTTTTATTATATCTATAGTGTTTCAAAAAATTATTTCAGATTTTGAAACACCTTTTCCAAAATTTCTTGCGCTATCTTTAAATTTATTTCGTCTACGCCATCCAAAGCTTGTCTGATCGTGAGTGATGCCTGCTGCATTCCGGCTTCCTTAAGCTTCCTCCCATCCTTGGTTAGGTATATCAGATTAGAACGTCGGTCTTGTTTATCATTCACACGTATCACCAATCCCAAGCGTTCCAGATTATTGATCAATCTAGTAATACTAGGTTTGTCACGAAAAGTAAAATTGGCCAATTCCTGCTGCGTAAGTCCCTCTTCCATCCAAAGATAGTAAAGAATACTCCATTGCTCTGCAGTGATATTTAATTTTACTTCCTTCAAATTACGTTGCAGCCGCCGTGAAATAGCAGTTGATGCTTTACCCGATAAGAAGGAAAAAAACTCCTCCGAAATTACTGTAGATTCATTCATTAGTTAGTTATAATTTTAGGTTGTTTATGCAATTAAGCAATTCCTTATACAATATCCAAATTTTATTTCAACATTATAACTTTAACGTCAAAATTGACTATATTTATTCGTATGGAAAATCTATTGGTCGTATTGATATTTGTAGGCTCGATTGTTTACAAGATTTATTCAAATTATAAAGAAGAAATGGAGAAATCTGCCAAACGTGGACCTCAACGCCCTCCTATCACCAAAAGTCAAGCCCCCGGCATCCCGGGCAAGCCTTACCAACAGAGCTCTGTGCCTCCTCCGATTCCAAGTACAACTGCAAGAACGGTGCAACAGGAGTTTGTAACAAAAGGCAACATCATACAAGATATACCAGAAGAGGTACAACGTGTTAAAGAGTCTAGAAAAAAGCACGGGAAAGGAGAAGTAGAACCGACAAAAGAGACCAACGAACCTATTGCTTTTGACCTTCGCCAAGCAGTGATTCAAGCCGCAATCTTAGAACGTCCCTATAGGTAGCAGTGTCTCCAGAGTATAAACTCATACTGAGGAACATAGACCAGAAGGAATTACAGTAGAGAGAAGTTGTCTCTATCTTGCAAAAATGGAAAGCGATCGCGTGTATTTTCGAGGTCTTTAGGGTTGAGTGTAAAGGTATACAAGTCCTCATCTTCTGGTTTATAATACACAACATCACCTAAAGGGGAAATACACATGGACCCCCCGGAGTAATAAACCTCATTGCCATCGTGCCCAACCCTATTAACACCAATTACAAAAGCTTGGTTTTCAATAGCGCGAGCAGGGATTAAAGCTCTCCAATGCGCAGATCGCTTATCTGGCCAGCTAGCAGTATATACTAATAAATCATATCCATTTTCTTGATTCCTAGACCAAACTGGAAATCGTAGATCATAACAGATCATTGGACATATTTTCCAACCCTTTAGTTCAACAATAACACGAGAGTTACCTGCTGTAAAGGATTTATCCTCCCCTCCCATCGCGAACAGGTGCCGTTTGTCATAGTGCACATAGCTACCGTCTGGGGACATCCAAACAAATCTATTATAATAACGCCCTTCTTCTTCAACAATAAGGGTACCAGCGACTACACAATCGAAAGAAACGGCTGTATCATACATCCAACGCATAGTCATTCCATCCATGCGTTCGGCACATTTCTCTACATTCATCGTGAATCCGGTATTAAACATTTCAGGCAGCAGAATTAAATCTGTCTTCCCTTTAAGAGAGGACAAACGCAGTCTCAGGTTTTGCAGGTTCTTTTCTGCATTCTCCCAAAAGAGGTAAGCTTGAAATATTGTTATTTTTATCGGTTCCATGAATGTTTACAACTCAGCTATTAGTAAGAAACAACCAATTTAATAAAATTACGAGTAAATTCCTAAGTAATTTATTACCGTGCCCTATACATTAAATGATCGGCTAAGCTAAAAAGCTCTTCTTTTCGTTTATCCACGACGTCTATTTGGCTCAAACTTGTATAAGCGCACTGCGTATAATACTCTTTTAGTGCATTTGCCTTACTCAACACATCATATTTTTCATACAATCCCTTCATCTGCACAATCTTCTCGCTAGATTCGGCCGATGTCATCTTTAAAATAGAAGCAAAAACCTCAGAATCCGCGACATTTAGCTCTTCTTTTAATAAAATATGAAGTATCGTCTTCTTGTTCACGATGATATCACCGCCTATTTGTTTACCAAAAGTAGCGGGATCTCCAAAGGCATCTAATATATCATCTTGCAACTGAAAAGCTATTCCGAGGTTTTCACCAAAATCGTAGACTTTATTACGCTGTTCGCTTGTTGCTCCAGCAATAATAGCCCCCATCTCTAAAGCTCCCCCCAATAGCACTGACGTTTTCAGCCGAATCATGTTGACGTACTCTTCTTCAGAAACACTTTCCAATGTTTCGAAATCCATATCCATCTGCTGTCCCTCGCAAACTTCAAGAGCAACTTTATTAAAAGTAGTCAATAATGATGGTACAAATATAGCGGGACATTTAGCGAGTTGCTCGTAAGCTTTGATAAGCAAGGCATCACCAGAGAGTATAGCGACATCTTCATTCCACTTTTGATGTACAGTTTCTTGTCCTCTTCTTAAAGGTGCTTTATCCATAATATCATCATGGATCAAAGTAAAATTATGGAAATATTCGATAGCCACAGACGCAGGAACCACCTCTTCAATATTCGAGTGACCAAACAAATCAGCCCCTAATATAACCAATTGAGGACGAACACGCTTCCCTGCTAAAGAGAGTATATATTTTATAGGTTGATATAGATTCGTAGGTCCGTCTGGGAACTGTACACTCCCTAGGGCCTCACTAATTTTATCGGAAAAAACTGCGTTGCCAAAAACACTTTTCGTAATCATACGCTAAGATACATAATAATCCGCTCTTTAAGAGATAAACCGTAAAAACCTCCCTGAAAGGCTTTATTTTCCAAGAGAACGTATCCAGCTAATCTGCAACTTTTATACCTACATGGATAGAATACAAAAGGAAAATGATAATTTTGTATGTATATTTCACTTATGCGCATTCTAATAATCCATAATTTCTACCAGCACAAAGGCGGGGAAGATGTCGTTTTTACACAAGAGGCCACGGTTCTAAAAGATAAAGGGCATCAAGTTGAAACATTATCCTTTCAGAACAAAAAAGGGATAAAGGGATTATTTCAATTTTTGCTATACCCATGGAATAGCTTTGCTGCACATAAGATAATGAAAAAAGTTGCTGATTTTCAACCAGACATTGTCCATATACACAATACACACTATGCCATCGGCCCGTTAGCATTCAGGAAGCTTTCTAAAAGAAAAATCCCCGTTGTTTTGACATTGCACAACTTTCGGTTATTAGACCCTTCGGCTAATCTTTTTCACAACAACAATGTGTTCACGGACACCATAGACAAAGAGTTCCCTTGGAAATCAGTGAAGAATAAAGTCCTAGACAACTCCCTATTAAAAACTTTCTGGACCGCTTTTACTATTTATATCCATAAAAAACTGGGAACTTGGAAAAATATCGACAGAATACTCAGTTTCTCCGAATTTGGAAAGCAATTATTATTGCGTTCTACACTACAACTAAGCGCTCAAAACATCGTCATAAAACCGAATTTTGCTTTAGAAAGTTTGGAAGAAAAGCAGATAGAAAAGAAAGACTATTTTGTATATATAGGCCGTTTATCTGAAGAAAAAGGTATTGATTCTTTACTTACGGCTTTTTCGAAATGTGAGTATATCATTCATATTTTTGGCGATGGCCCTTTAGTAGAAAAGGTCAAACAAGCGGCCCAACTCCATCCCAATATTGTATATGGCGGATTTCAACAAAAAGAAACACTACATCAACATCTATCGGCAAGTCAAGCGCTCCTCGTCCCCTCTATATGGTTTGAAGGCATGCCTATGACCGTACTGGAAGCCTTCGCTTGCGGCACACCAGTCATTGCCAGCAAGATTGGTATATTAGAAGAAATGATTCAGAATAAAAAAAATGGACTTCTCTTTGAACCAAACGATGATAAAAGTATAATAGACGCTCTCCATACTTGGCAGACACTCTCTATCGATGACAAGAATGCAATATCTGAAAATTGTAAAAAAGATTTTTCAGATACTTATTCTTCTCAAAAAAACGTATTATTATTGGAAACAATATATAAAGAAGCAATTCAACAAGCAAAGAACAAATGAGCATTATAATCATGGATCCGCTAGGTTTAGCGCCCAAAATACAAGAGGCACTAGAAAGTGTCTATGACCCAGAACTAAAACCTGCAAACATTGTAGACCTAGGTCTAGTATATGAAATAATTACTAAAGATGGAGGAATAGCAAAGGTGGTAATGACTTTAACTGCACCTGGATGTCCTGTAGCAGGAGAGATTATGGATGAGGTACAACGCAAAGTAGCAGCAATTGATGGCGTAAACGAATCTTTAGTCGAACTTACATTTGACCCACCTTGGAATAGAGATATGATGAGCGAAGAAGCGAAATTAGAACTGGGTTTTCTCTAATCCTCTTTTGGAAGCACACGAGCTTCCAATGCCTCTAAAGTCTTTCTAGGCTTTGTTCTATTTTCCTCTTTCCCGAACAACGCATTCCATATTTTCCTAGACTCTTTCGTCAATAACGGAGAAACAATGGATAAAATGAGTACATACACAACAACAAAGGACTGCAATATAGGTAAAAGGCCTCCTGCCTTGCCTATATTGGCCATGATAATAGAAAATTCCCCACGAGCCGACAGGGTCAAACCTATATCGAAAGAAGCGCGAGGTTTCATTTTTGAAAAATGAGCTGCAAAATATCCGGAGGCTACGTTACAGACCACAGTGACTACCGCTGCTAGCGTAGCCCAGCCTATGGCTCCACCCAAACTATAGATATCTATCGATAGACCAAAACTAAAGAAGAACATCGCCCCAAAGAAATCCTTATAGGGTAAAACCATCGCTTCAATCTTTTTGATATATTTTGAATCAGCGAACACCAATCCAGCCATCAGAGCACCAATTGCTTCCGCGACATGAATAGTCTCTGAAAAACCAGCAATGACGAAAAGCAAACTAAAGACGATAAGTATAAAGAGCTCGGATGATTTTTCCTGAAGTAAACGATCAATAAATGGAATTAATTTTCGACCTAAAATCAAGAAAGTAAGAATAAAACACAAGGCCAACAATGAGGTCCCCAACACAGCCCATACGGAAGTACTACCTGTCAAGATTAATCCAGAAAGGAACGATATATGCATAGCGATAAAGAGATCATCAAACATGATCATTCCCATAATGACCTCCGTTTCCGGATTGGCTGTACGCTTTAAATCGGTCAGCACTTTTGCTACGATGGCAGTAGAAGAGCTTGTCATAAGCCCAGCGAGCACCATTACCTCCTTAAATGGAAGATCCATCAACCATCCGATAAACAATCCAGAAACAAAATTGAGCAACACGTATAAAGACCCGCCTGCTAAAATAGACTTGCCTGACTTTATTAATCGTCCTACCGAAAACTCAAGTCCCAGATAGAACAGCAAAAATAAAACCCCCAGCCTACCCATAAATTCAATAAAGGGCTTACTTTCGGAGAAAGTAAAAAAACTCCAAACTTTTTCAACACCCGCTGTCAGTGTAGGGTTATCAGCTTGTTCCAAAAAAGACAATAAGAAGTTGGGGTACTCCTTATTTCCCAAAAACATTCCTATAATAATAAAAAAGGGAATCACGGAAAAACGCAATCTATTGGCTAATAGACCAACCGACGCAACCAGTAAAACAGCTATCCCTATTTCTAATATTATAATATGCGACATAGAATTATAACAGGATTTCCTTCAAAAGCTTTATATTCTTGGATTTCCCCGCGATAACCAAAGTCACACCAGTCGTTATAACGTACTCCGGTCCGGGGTTAATGATTGTTTCATCTTCTCGAATAGCCGCAATGATTGTAGCCCCGGTTTTTTGCCGCACGGCCAGATCTCCAATACTTCTATTGGCCCAATCATCAGAAACATCTATTTTATACCATTCAATACGCAAATCATCCAACGCAACCTCCATTGTCTCCAGTGCTTTAGGCTTGTAGGAAAGCCCTCCAAGGATGCCGGCAATTTGTCTAGACTCTTCATCAGATAGAGTCATTACACATTGCGTATCATTGTCCTCATCATCACGACGATACAGCTCGCGCCTACCATCATCATGAATTACTACAACCATATTATCGCCTGCTTCGGTCTCGATCTGGTATTTTTTTCCAATGCCAATAAGATCACTTTCTCTAACTACCGACATGATTACTTTTTATTAGTTATAAAATAGACATTAATCAAACTTAACGAAAATTAGCTTTATATACAACTAGCGGTTTTCTAATTCATTAAGTCTCTTTAGACGCATCTATCAGGATATAAGCGCCATCCTCCTTTTGTTGAGGTCTACCTATCGCCATTGACTTACCATGATAGAACATAAAAACCCATCCTTCTGGGGCTCCTTCTTGCCAATACTCCTTGCGTCGGTCGCGGGCAGCACGGCCGTCGTAATCATATTTAGCAATAAAGTTCTTAAATAGTTCTTCCGGTTCGGGCAGTACATCCCCTCCAAAGAAAAAATGTTCACCCCCAGTCTCTATATGAAAAGCTTGATGAAACTCCGTATGCCCTCCATTAACCGCATAGCGAATCTCATTATTCACAGTACCTTCTCCTTCTACAAGGGTCAAATTACCACTACGTTGCAAGACATCAAACACTTCAGTACGATAGGATGCTGATTCCGAGCTATAGGCGTTCTCCCATTCACCACGCTGTATAATATATTCTGCCTCAGAAAAAGCAATCCGTCCCACTCCGTCCTTAAAATCCACCATCCCACCTGTATGATCTTTATGTAGATGTGACATCAACACATATTTTACATCGTTAGGCTCGAAACCTAGTTTACGAATATTAGCATGTATCAACAGCTCATCGTCTTCCGTACGTGAGCCTAACCCTGTATCACACAGAATCAAACCACAGCCAGCTACAATCAAAAACGGGTGTACATGAACAAATAATGAACCCGGACGGCTCTTAGGATCATCTTTCGAGGGGTCAAAAGGAACGAATTTTTTTGTTCCGTCAACTGAAAAAGAACCTTCAAAAAGGGAATATGCTTGTATCATCTTTTATAATCTTGTAAATATGACAGTTAGGCTTCTCACGTTCGAAATACCCGAGCCAACATTAGGTAACCATACCTAGAAAATGTATATTTACATACAAAATATAGTGCAAAGATATGCAAAAAAGGTGGGTCCTGAAACCGAAAAATGACAGCAACGCAATCAATAAACTACAATCTGAACTAGGAGTAAATCCTATTATTGCTCGACTATTGGTTAATCGGGAAATCCTCACTTTTGAACAATCTAAGAACTTTTTCAGACCTTCTCTGGAACAACTACATGATCCCTTTCTGATGAAAGATATGGACATTGCCATATCCCGCATAGAACGGGCTATCGGAAACAATGAGAAGATTATGATATATGGAGACTATGATGTGGATGGGACGACTGCCGTTGCAGTGGTCTATAGCTTCTTTCGAGCCTTTCATTCCCGCATCGAATATTACATTCCAGACCGCTATGCTGAAGGTTATGGTATCTCAACACAAGGAATCGATTATGCTGCGGACAATGATTTCTCTTTGATTATAGCACTCGATTGTGGTATCAAGGCTTTAGAAAAAGTTGAATATGCTAATACTCGTGGTGTAGACTTTATCATTGGTGACCACCATCTTCCCGGTGATACAATTCCGGATGCCTGTGCGGTCCTCGACCCCAAGCGCTCAGATTGTCCCTATCCTTATAAAGAACTCTCCGGATGCGGCATAGGCTTCAAAATCATTCAGGCATTTATACAGAAGAATGAAATGGATATGGAGGAAGCCTACAAATACCTGGATTTAGTCGCTGTCAGTATTGCTTCAGACATCGTTCCGATCACAGGAGAAAATAGGATTCTGACACACTTTGGCCTTAAAAAATTAAATTCCAATCCTTCGGTAGGACTTCAAGCATTGATAGACCTGTCTTCCAATAAGACAGGAGTTTTTTCTATTAATGACATTGTATTTCAGATAGGTCCCCGCATAAATGCAGCAGGTCGAATCGACCATGCAAAGGGAGCAGTCAATCTCTTAATTTCCAAATCCAAAGAAGAAGCTTCGACTTACTCTGCAGCCGTAGATGACCAAAATAATCTGCGAAAGGATTTTGACTTAAGGATAACCGAAGAAGCACTTTCTATCATTGAGAATAGCGAAAGTAACCAACTCAGAAAATCAACTGTCCTCTATAAATCAGACTGGCACAAGGGAGTTATTGGTATTGTAGCATCAAGATTGACCGAGCGGTATTACCGTCCCACGGTCATTCTTACACAGACCAACGGGCATATCGCCGGATCAGCGCGCTCTGTCTTAGGCTTTGACCTTTATGAAGCCTTGAGCGAATGCAGTGACCTACTCGATCAGTTCGGAGGGCATAAGTATGCTGCTGGTCTTACTATGCAAGAGAAAAATATAACTTTGTTTCAGCGTAAGTTTGAGGAGGTCGTCCAGCGTTCTATCAAACCGGAAATGCTACAGCAAGAAGTTTCGATCGAAGCAGAGATAGAGCTTAAAGATATCGACAACAAGTTCTACCGAATTCTTAAACAATTTGAACCCTTTGGCCCTCAAAACGAAGCGCCTATATTTGTTTCAAAAAACATTAAACTGCATGGATCAGCATATGTAGTGGGTAGCAATCACCTCAAGTTTACCAGCTTTCAGGATGGTTCACCAGCTTTTGATTGTATCGCCTTTGGATTAGCAGAACATATTGGCCATCTCAATAGCAAAAGACCCTTCGACATATGTTACAGTATTGAAGAAAACAATTGGCGGGGTAAAAAGAACCTACAATTGAACATTAAAGGAATACGATATTAAAGCAATCCCTCTGGAACATAAGAGAGTTTTATATCTTTTTTGCTTTTTAATTTTTACTTTTGACTTTTCACTTAGCAGAATGATACTAAGAGCAGAACACCTAGTTAAGAAATACAAACAACGTACGGTAGTAAACGATGTTTCCTTTCATGTTGAACAGGGAGAAATTGTTGGCCTTTTAGGTCCCAATGGAGCGGGAAAGACAACCTCTTTTTATATGATCGTAGGTCTAATAAAGCCAAATGACGGCCATGTCTATCTCGATGAGGCAGAAATCACAAAAGACGCTATGTATCAACGTGCTCAAAAGGGAATTGGATACCTCGCACAGGAAGCCTCGGTATTCAGAAAACTATCTGTAGAAGACAATATCCTTGCCGTATTAGAAATACACCATCCGGACAAGGAAGAACGTAAGAATAGACTTGAAGAGCTACTGACAGAATTCAGCTTACATCGTGTTCGCAAAAACAGAGGTGACTTGCTCTCTGGAGGAGAGCGTCGTCGTACTGAAATCGCCCGAGCTTTGGCGGCTAATCCAAACTTCATTTTATTAGATGAGCCATTTGCCGGTGTTGACCCTATCGCAGTAGAGGAAATCCAAACCATAGTCGCTAAGTTAAAAGCAAAGAATATTGGCGTTCTAATCACTGACCACAATGTTCAGGAAACCCTTTCGATTACAGATCGCGCATATCTATTGACTGAGGGCAAGATTATGCTCACGGGTACACCTGAAGAAATTGCAGATAGCGAAATGGCCAGAAAATTCTATCTTGGCCAAAACTTCGTGTTGAGACGAAAAAAATTATAACCAAATAAAGACTATTATGGAACTATTGAATTCTATCTTCACATGGATCATGAAAAAGCGCATACATCAAATTGAGCTATTCATGAAATATCCACATGATGTGCAAGAAGAATGGTTCCAAAATCTAATATCTGCAGCCGAAGCAACAGAATGGGGTAAAAAATACGATTATAAAAGTATATTAACTCCTGAAGAATACAAAAACCGGGTGCCAATCAGCGACTATGACGACATTAAAGGATATATAGATCGCATGATAAAGGGCGAGCAGAACATCCTTTGGCCCTCCGACATTAAATGGTTTGCCAAATCTTCGGGCACGACCTCAGACCGAAGCAAATTTATACCAGTAAGCATCGAGGCTTTGGAAGAATGTCACTTTCAAGGCGGTAAAGACATGCTTTCAATCTATTGCCATAACAAACCTGACAACAAAGTATTTACCGGAAAGTCAGTTGTAATCGGAGGTTCATCACAAATAAACAATTTTAGCCCAGACTCTTACTATGGAGATTTATCTTCTATTTTGATTCGTAATCTTCCTTTCTGGGCCGAGTTTAAACGTACTCCCAACTTGGAAGTCACTCTAAATCCAAACTTTGAAGAGAAAATAGAACAAATTGCCCAGATTACGATAAAAGAAGATGTCACGAGTTTAGCTGGAGTGCCAACCTGGAACATCGTAATGGCCAACCGAATTTTGGAAATCACCAAAAAAGATAATCTTTTGGAAGTGTGGCCCAATCTCGAATTTTACGGTCATGGCGGTGTGAGTTTCAAACCTTATCGTGAACAGTTCAAACAGCTGATTCCTTCAGATGAAATGTATTATCTTGAAAACTATAATGCTTCAGAAGGGTATTTTGGTCTTCAAGACCAGTCGGATTCCGACGACCTGCTCTTGATGCTGGACTATGGTATATATTATGAATTCCTACCGATGGAGTTCCTCGATGACGAACATCCCAATACCATCGGTCTAGACCAAGTGGAATTAGGTAAAAACTATGCCATGATCATATCGACCAATGCTGGATTATGGCGTTACAAAATAGGAGATACCATTCGATTTACCTCGCTTTACCCCTACCGTTTTCAAATATCTGGCCGTACAAAACAATATATAAATACCTTTGGTGAAGAGATAATAGTGGATAATGCAGAGCAGGCGCTACATGCCGCATGTATAGAGACAGGAGCTAATATCCGAGATTATACAGCAGGTCCCGTATATTTCAATGCTGGAGAGGCAGGTGCACACGAATGGGTAATAGAGTTTGACAAAGCCCCCTCTGATTTTGAAAGGTTTTGTGATATTTTAGATCAGAAGTTACGTGAAATCAACTCAGATTACGATGCTAAGCGTTTCAAAAACATGGCTCTGAACAAACCGATTGTTCACTATGCTCCAGCTTCTACATTTTACAATTGGATGAAATCTAGGGGCAAACTAGGAGGGCAAAACAAAGTACCACGACTATCCAATAACAGAGAGTATCTCGATACGCTTCTCGAAGTCATGCGCAACTCTTAATCCATTTTTTCACGCAGTTTCGCGGCCTTGTCTCCAATTTCGCCTTCTGCGGGAATTTTGTTTAAGCACATTTTTGCGTTGTCCTTATCTCCTTTTGTATAGTAAGCCAATGCGAGATAGTAATTAGAGTCTATCGAAAAGACGGAAGGTCCGTTTGCTATGGGCGCTAACAAGTCGATTGCCTTTACCCATTGCTTACTCCCGATATAGGTAAGAGCCAAGTAATACTGGTATTGAACCTGCTCTGGGTCTGACTCCAAAAGCACAGACAAAATATCTCCTGCCTCTTTATACCTACCCGCGTTAAAGGCCTGCACTGCGTTCTCGTAGGATGTATTTTCCATCTTACCGCGTACAATCTCTGACCGCATCATTGGTAATTCATACAGCTCATTCGAACCCTGGAAGAAAAACAAAGATCCAACCAATAATAGACAAGCTGCTACAACGACAGGCAACCATCTTTTCACAGCCGACTTGGGAGAACTTGACGAAGACCGGTAACGTCGATTGACTTCTGCCAAGGTCATTTTTAAAGGTTCATCCTCAACATGAACCCGTCTATTTAAAATATCATATACTTCTCGTTGTAATGCCACCATATTTCTGAGTTCTTTGTCTACGACAAGTTGAGCTTCAAACGACAGGAGCTCCTCTCCTGCTAGAAGTCCCTCAATATAATCCTGTATTTTCTCTGAATGGTTTTCCATTACTTTAAACTTTTGAAAATATTACTTTCTTTCACCCTTTTAATCAAGGTTGACATACATTCACTTTTTTTCTTACGCAGATAAGCATAGGTTATTCCCAATGATTCAGCTATCTTCTCCTGCTGTTTTTCAACTAAACAGCGTCTTATGATATCCTGACAGCTCTGTCCCATTGCTCCTAATATCTTCATTACATGATTTTCCCTCTCCACCTGCAACAACATCTGCTCCCACTCGTCATACGACTCATCCTCAACATATAATAACTCATCTTCTCCATTTGTTACCTGTTCGCGTTGCTTTTTCTTCAAAGCATTCAACCACTTACGCCTACAGACTAAGGATAAAAAAGAAATAAAACTCGTCGTTAACACAAAATCGCGTCGGTGAGCCATGTGATAAATATCCATTAAAGACTCTTGCAAAATATCATAACCGTCATCCTCCGAACCATTGTTCTGCTTAATTAGTATAACAATCTGTTTCGCATATTTGTTATATATAAGCTGTATACCTCGGCTGTCATTCTCTTTGAGATACTGAATATATATCTGGTCTATGTGCATTTAATTGGCCATTACATTGTAAATGTAAAAATATTTCGGTGATAATAAAAAAATCATGAAACAGGAGTAAACTTTCCTATTTACATTATCTACACAGACAATTTTATTGCATATAAAAAGAAATTTATTTATGTTTATTTACATTTTGAAATAGTCAAGATCGACTTTGACATAGTAAAAATAAACAGATTCATTTTATTATGAGTCACTTAGACTAAATATTAATGAACCAATATACCTTTAGGTAGACCACTATGAAAACACCTTGGATTATTACCCTAGTTTTCCTTCTGAGTACTTCATTCGGCTTTGCACAGCAAGATAGTAGTATAGCACCTATAGACACCTTCGAAAGCAAGATAGATATTCAACAGCTCTCAAACGGGATATCTTTCAAGCCTGTATTGCGACCTTTGATCCAAGTTCCTGGAGGACGGGCACCTTATTACAAGTATTTATGGGATTTTGGCGACGGCCACTTTAGCACGCAAGCTGAACCCACGCATCAATATGCTAAACCAGGGGATTACGAGGTATCGCTCTATGCAGTTAATAACTATGATAATGGTCCCAAGCCTAAAAGGCCGACTCGTAAAATAAAAAACACAACCCCACCTTCGGCTTTAGCCAGCTTACCTGTTCATGGTTTTGAGGATAATTTTTTCGCTTCTAACGGTATTTTTCAAATCTTCAAGCTATCTGATGCAAAACCCGGTGAGGACATCACACTTGTTGTCGGTGTAAATACTGAAGGTAAAAAGGGGAAAATATACCTATTGTCCAATGAAAAAGTCGCCGGATTGGATGGGTTCAAATTTGCTAATCAAACCGCCTATCACCGGGAAAAAATTGACACCTTAGTTCCAACAGATAAATTGCACAGTCTCTGGGCAGGTGTAAAGCAATCAACTTTTACAAAGACAGGCTCTCCCGATTATGGAATCAAAGAGATAGCTACATTTCAAAACCAACAGCAAGCAGTCGATTATTTCAAAAAACTCTACGGGGCATACAACTCACTAGCGTCCTATGATATCGAAAGTTCGAATGGAGAGCAGCAATTCTCACTAATCAATCTAGATGTTACCTCCGATATGTTAGTGGACACCAATGCTATTGTCACGATTACGGGCGTGTTTATCCCAGAGGATGGCCTAGCCAACGTACACCAAGTTGATATTCCAATTGTGAAATCTCACGACCCCAATAAAATGTCAATTAGGCCGGCACGTATGAATTATCGCTTTCAAAAAAAGCGAAAAACAATGACCTACAAAGTTCAATTTCAGAACGATGGAGAAGGAGATGCTAAGAGTGTACGGTTAGAGATGCGTATTCCAGACGAAATAGTAAAAAACACATTCAAACTGAAAGCGCTGTATCCCAAATGCGACAGCTGCGAAGTGAACAACAATACCGGTTGCTTCCGCTATTATATAAAAGATGACGGTACGCTCGTCTTCCATTTTAAAGATATCGCTCTACCTGGCACTGCTGCCAAAGATGTAACTGATATGGATAGCACCAAAGGATTTATCCTATTTGAAGTGGAAACGCAGAAAAAACTAAAGAACAAATCTTTTGATGCGTACACTAATATATACTTTGATAATAATCCGCCTATAACGACCAACACAGCCACGACACGTTTCTTAAGAACGTTATCTCCATTCGTCACCATAGGTGCCGCACATACTTTCGGCACGCCTCGCGAAAATGAGCTCCACCATAAGTTTAAAACTGGATATCAAATTGGTATCGGTATCGCTCCAACAGCACCTTACCGGAAGCCTTATTGGCAGGTCGAGCTCTATGCCAGCTATTTCAAACGCGAAAGTGAGTCCCCTCAGAGGGCCGAAAAAGGAGAACATTCCTATCTTGTGGACGGCAAGCCTAATTACTTCGCTTACAGTGCGATTAGCGACTTTGAAAAAAGGGATTACCTTACATTACAAGTACCTGTACAGATTCGTTATAATTTCAATTCCTTTGTCTCCATGGGAATCGGCGCTAGTATGCGTAAAGATTTTAATATCGAAAGTTCTGGAGAAACAACCTATTATTTTCAACGGGATGGCGCCAATGGTGTAATGCAGGATTTAACATATACTGAAGCAAAAGAACTAGCGAAGATAAACAGCGCTATAAAAGTAAATCCTTTTTTCGACCTAAATATAGGTAGTGTCAATCTAGGTCCGGCTCTAGGACTACGATTCGCTTATGATAAAGATCAAAAATCAAGTGGAGGTATCTATGGTATATTTCGGTTTTAAATCATGATACTTCGCTCACTACCGATATACATTTTTTTGTTCCTATCCTGTAACAGACCGAGCTCAACGATTGATAAGTCTTCTTCACCTATATATAGTGAAGAACAACTGGACTCTATTTTTGAGTCTTTTGAAAGTATTGCTTATGAACGACCAGCGCAATATGTGAGTAACCCTGATTCATTTTTCAATCACCTAACAGTGCAGGCTAACAGTCCGTATCAAAAGGAAATGTATGCTTATGGTCTGTTATTTATGGGCTATGGTCTCCTCCAACACGGAGATAATTTCGGAAGTGTCAAATATTATGAAAAAGCGTATAACTACATAAAAGCCAATCAGGTTCCAACGGAAAATATAAACACCGAAATCATAACTCCGCTGGCCAATCTGTACGTACAAATCAACGATACACAGAAAGCAATAGCACTATTACAGAAAGCACTATCGGAGACAAAAGACAACAACGAAATAGTACGACTAAGCAATAACCTAGCGAATGCATATTTATATAATGCAGATCTAGATAGTGCTAAAACAATTCTCCTTCAGTCCATAAAACGTCCAAGTAATACCTTATCTAGCGCACTGCTCTACAACACACTCGCTACGGTCTATGAAGAGGAACGGAACAAGAAAGAGAGCACTTATTACAATGATCTAGCTTTACGTAATTTCAAACAGAGCCATCTAGAAGGAGACACTTTACTCTGGTACATAGCAGCGTTGGGATTAAAAGGAAGTCTCGAAAAAGATAGCAAATATGTCAATGAAGCGATCACTATCGCTGAAGAGAGTTTTCCAAATGACCAAAATAGATTCAAAGCTAAACTGACATTAAAAAAGGGAGATATCTTGCGGGAACAACACCACCTCAATGCCGCGCTAGCTGCCTACGATAATACCTTGTCCTACTTCAATCCGGAAGACAAAGCATATATTCTGGATTACACCTATACCCAAGCACTAATAGGTAAAGCAAGGCTGTATACCTCACAACAGCTATTAGACTCGGCACTGTATTACTATGAATGGGCTGTAGAAAACGATTTTAGAACCCAACAGTTGATTGTCAGTAGTAAAGATCAGCTAAGAAACAATATACTCAATAAGGAAACTATCCAAAACATCATAGATCTCATACAGAGCAAGGCTGGCCTAAGTCAAAGAAAAGAAATTGTGCAGCAACTACTTTGGTGCATCGAATTGAGTAAAGCCCGACTTTTGATTAATGAAATCAATCGCTCAGAGAGTTGGAACAGCTCATCTAACAAAACGAAAATCGGAATGCGGACCATTCGGGATCTCTACCACAAAATAGATATTTCGGTCGATACAAACGAGAAGAGAAGGCTATCAGAACGTCTCAAAAAAGCAATGATAGAGTTTGAACTTTCCGAAAAACACTTCGAAGCAACTCAATTCACCCCTCAAAAGGCAAGTTTTTTAAAACACTTGAATAAACCTAACAGTGATTTTTACACTTATTTTATCCATAACGATAGTAGCATAACGATTATCCATAAATCAGGACAGGAGTTTTCCTTCAAAAGGAATTCAGCATCCACTCCCCTATCAAAGCTTCTATCTTTCAAAGCAAAATATTTTGGAGACACGCCCAATAATTATAATCAGAATCCAAAAGAATACCGAGAACAGGCACAATACCTAACGAACGAACTGCTTCCTGACCTTGGAAGTGCACAACGTAATGTTTTCATTTCTTTAGACGCCCAACTCTATGGCTTCCCTTTTGATGCGTTATGTGATGAGGACTTTCTGGTCAAGAAACATAATTTCGCGTACTTAAACTCATTTTTGCTATTTGATTTCTTAAGCAAGAAAGCAAGAGAAGAATCAAAAATCAGTATATTTTATCGGTCAGAATATCCCTCTCCTCTCCCCAACCTACAATTTGTAAACACCGAAGTAGAACGTATCTACAATAGTTTCTCGTCACAAAAAATTGGCCCTGATAAACAAAATGACTCTACTATCCGTAAGCAATTTGCCCAACCGAATATTGTACATATAGCGGCCCATACCATTCTGGACACCACAGCCCCTCCGATTATATATTTGAATCAAGCTATTTCAACCAATCAATTACGGTTTTACGAAATGAAAACACCTTTGGTATTTCTATCCGCCTGTAATACAGGTTACGGAAAACCCCTTCCCTCAGAAGGTACAGAAAGCATACAACGGGTATTCCTAAGTAAAAATGTACCCTCGGTCGTATCTACATTTTGGTTCGCAAACGACCAGACTATGCTAGACCTCACGACCTCATTTTATAAACAATTAGATCAAACTAGGGATCCCATATGTGCCTTAGGAGAAGCTAAACGAAGTTACCTCCAATCAGCAGGTTCAGTGGAACAAAACCCATGGTATTGGGCGAACATCAACTATACTGGGATAGGAAATGAAATAGGTTTGAAGAAATCTTCAAACCTATCCTATTATCTTTGGGGTACGGCTATCCTAATCCTATTAGGCCTTCAATATCCCTTTACATTATGGCTTTACAAAGCGATCAAATATAAAAACGAAAAAACCTATAATAAAACCAAATAGACTCATCTGTTTATAATCATCATCGCTATACATAGCCCTTTCTTCCAATTCTTCCAAATCTTCTTTCATAAGTATATAATTATTTCATGATCCGTCAGTTGACGGATCGGTTTGATTGTTATTCATTGCCATGTAGCTATTGAAGTTTGATCATAACTTTTAGATCTGCTACACCGATATAATACATATATAGATACTTCTCAAAACGTACATCGACTCAAATCCGCTACTTAACATACTCTAAAACTTTTATTTCTGTCCGTCTATTCTCTTGATGTTGCTCCTCGGAACAATCTACATCATTGCCACAGTCATTCACTAACTTTGACTCTCCATACCCTTTTGCGACCAATCTAGATTTAGCAATTCCATTATTTACTAAATAAGCTACAGCGGCATCAGCCCGACGTTGAGATAACTTCAGATTGTAATTACCGTCCCCTCTACTATCCGTATGGCTGGATAGCTCTATTCGCAAACTCGGATTTTGCTTCATTATCGCTACCACATTGTCCAATACCAAAGCTGCGTCTTGACGAATATCACTTTTATCAAAATCATACAGAATGTTTTTCAAAACCCAACTTCCATCCTTTTCTAAATCGCACACCCCCAACTTCAAGGTAACATATAGAGTTTGGCTACGATCCAAACCTTTGGTGGATACCAACTCGGTTTGTGAATATTGACCTTGCTGATTAGCCATCAGTGTAAAATCAGATTGAGCATCCAACTGATATATAAACTTTCCTTCTGCATCCGATATTTGGCTAGAATTTGCCCTACTCTTACTATTAGTCAGAACAGTATTAATATTAGGCATGTTACGTGCTAATGCACAGTCAAAAGTCTCTCCTATCAACGTAAAGCGGGGATCATCATGAAATATCTCTTTAAAAATAACAGCACTGCTTGTATTAAAGTCCGCATCCGTTAATGTCAGGATCGGTGTTTTAACGCCGTTCTTTTCGCCTACAACCTGATAAACACCACTTTTAACCCCCGATATCTTACTGGCCAAACCATTCGCATCTGTCGTCGACTTTTCGGCAGTATTTGACCCTTCTATAGACACGATAACACCACTCAAGGCCAGATCAGTTTGCTTATCACGGACCATAATCTGTAAATCTTTGGTTTCGACTTTGGTTTTCACCACTTCATCATACCGATTTTGATCAGGAGCTATCAATGTCACATTTTTAGGGCTTTCCTTTGCAAACACATATTTGATACCAGCACCAACCTGTAGACTTTGATGAAGTGTGTTCTTTACAATAGGCACCTCTTCATAGTGATCAAGGTATCCGTTTATGGTAGTAGAAGTAGTAATTGGAGTTGTCGTAGAAACACTCTCCTTTACAGAAAACTGACTTGGCTTACTTCCGAATTTTGTTCCAAAAGTCCGCACATAATCGATATGGGCAAATAATGCAAAATGTGTACTCAACATATAGTTAGCTCGTAATCCACCAAGACCTGCCCAACTATTTGCCTTATTCGTAATATCATTTTGTGTTGATTTAATACTATAATCATAGGTACCTTTCACGTCCGAATAAGTCAATGTTCGATCATATTCAGGGAAATATTGCATCATTATCCCTCCTCGTACATAAGCTTCAATATGAAATCGATCCTTTGTGAATTTATAACTTGGACCAAGTGTAAAAAGGTAATCTTGAAAGCGAGCACTATTTTTATAGGTTGTCGATACATGTCCATTAGCAAAATGGAAGCTATCTATTTTCGATAAATCATTACGAATATAACGCGCATCGACACCTACCCCGAACATGTTTCCATTAAAATACTTATCAATAAATAAACCAGAATAAAACCCAGTTTTAGCTTCACCAATTTTCTTATAGTCATTAATGGGCAAGCTGCCCCCTCCCTGAACTCCAATCTGGAAATCTCCTTTTTGCCTATCCTGGGCAATTGCTAAAAATGTAATTCCAAATAACATTAATGCGAGTAAAAGTTTTTTCATATGTCTTTGTTTTTAGTTTACAATTAGGGTTGCTTCCTTCTCGGATTTTTCCCGTGTATTGTTATATCACGACCATTTCTTTTTTGTTACCCCCGAAATGAAAGAAAATCCACATTTTTTTTTCATAACTTGCGACTTTCAAAAACTATAGCATTGATATGAGCGCGACAGATCAAATTTCAATTCGCGTAGAGCCAACTAAAGAATCAAGACTCTCGCAAGTAGACTTTAACAATTTAAAATTCGGACAGATTATGTCGGACCACATGCTCGTGGCCGAATACAATAACGGAACATGGACCGATGTCAGCATCCAGCCCTACGGCGATATCGCAGTAAGCCCATCGATGTCTGCCCTACACTATGGCCAAGCAATATTTGAAGGGGTAAAAGGCTACAAATTTGAGAATGGTACAGTAAGTATCTTTCGTCCCGACAAAAACTGGGAGCGTTTCAACAAATCGGCTTCACGTTTACAAATGCCGGAAGTTCCGGAAGAAATATTCTTAGGTGGATTAAAGAAACTGTTAGATATTGATCGGAATTGGATCCCGTCAAAAGAAGGTACCGCATTATACATCCGTCCATTTATGTTTGCGACGGAAGCAGCATTAGGTGTGCACCCTTCTATATCGTACAAATTTATTATTATCACTTGTCCGGTAGGTGCTTATTATAGCAAACCTATATCGTTAAAAGTAGAAACACATTATACCCGAGCTGCTGAAGGCGGTGTAGGATTCTCGAAAAATGCAGGTAACTATGCACTTTCTTTATATCCTACACAATTGGCCAACGATGAGGGATATGACCAAATCATGTGGACTGATGCTGCCGAGCACAAATATATCGAAGAAGCAGGAACGGCCAATTTGATATTCCGCATAGGTGACACCATAATAACACCACACGGTGACACGATTTTGCACGGTGTAACACGTCGCACGATCATGGAGCTTGCTGAAAAGTGGGGATACAAGACCGAACAACGTAAGGTATCCGTCGAAGAGCTGATCGAGGGAATTAAAAATGGTACAGTGACTGAAGCTTTTGCAGCCGGGACAGCAGCAACTATTACTCATATAGATCGTATTGGTTTCAATGGACAGGATTACACACTACCTCCGGCAGAAGGTCGTGAGTTCTCTCTAAAAGTCTTAGACTATCTAAACCAATTACGTTATGGCAAAATTGAAGATCCATTTGGATGGAACTTTATTGTCTAGACAGACAGTACATTAAATTATAAAGAAAAGCCGAAGGAAATTGATTCTTCGGCTTTTTTATATCCAAGAAACAGAGCTTTTCCTATTATAACACAGCAATAGTCAGTCACGTTAACCCAGATAGACTTACTACAGTACAATTTGTCCATTTCAATAAATTTACAGATATTTGACCAGGTCTTGAGTCATCTATTTAAAACATGAAGAAGACTTTAATTGTTTAATTGTTAACAAAATTATTTTCTTCAATATTCAGATTTGATACATAGATAACTAACACTTAGTCAAAGGATTATCAACTGTAGTTTTCACTATACTTTCAAAAGTAACATACTTGAGATAGCTGTCTAAACCCCAGCAGTGTGAACTAAAATCGAATGCTTATTTAAGAAATATTGATTTCGGCTATATGGGGTTAAAAAATAAAATTAATAGTTTCAAAAATCGTGCAGAAGCTATTGTCACAGATCGACGCTTTGTTATTGGCTTGTACATCCTAGTAGCTATCCTAGCTGCGACAAAACAATATTTACGGGGCAACTTCAACAATTACCTAATTTTCAAACACGTATACTGGCACAGCAAGGAGTTTTTGGATTTATACGCGTTGTATCCCAACGAATATTTTGACAGCAACCACTATGGACCGTTCTTCGCCCTGCTAATAGCGCCATTTGCACTATTGCCTGATGTCGTTGGGATGGTTAGCTGGAATATTGTCAACGTCATTGTCCTATGCTGGGGCATCTACCAACTACCCATATCTGAAAAAAATCGATCCTGGATTGCCATCATAGGTGTCCATGAAACCTTAACGGCACTCCTCGGCTTTCAATTTAACATTGCGCTAGTCGGTCTAATGCTGTTATCCTTTTCCTATATTGTGAAAGGCAAAGATATCTGGGGTGTTGTCATGATACTAATTGGTTTTTTAGTCAAACTATATGGTATCGTTGGCTTAGCATTTTTCTTCTTCTCAAAAAACAAAATACGGTTTGTAGTTGCAGGGCTAATTCTTTTGCCCATTTTAGCCTTTTTACCTTCAATTATTTCTACGCCAACCTATGTCTATGATAACTATATCGGCTGGTATGAATCTTTAGTAGAAAAAAATGGTCAGAACATCACCTTAAGTTCTCGACAAGACGTTTCGTTGATGGGTATTGTCCGTCGTATCAGTGGCGACCCAACCATCCCCAATACCCCATTTATTGCAGTAGGCTTATTATTATTCGCACTTCCCTACTTGCGTATTGGTCAATACAAGACTCAAGGTTTTCAGCTCGCTCTCCTTAGTTCTGTACTGATATTTCCTGTGATTTTCAGTTCTAGTTCAGAATCGCCAACCTATATCATCGCCATGTTTGGCGTAGCGGTATGGTTTATGATGAAATCAGCGCCCCGTAGTCCCGCACAGATTACATTATTTGTGCTTGCCATGTTATTAACGAGCTTTTCACCTTCTGATCTTTTTCCAAAATTTGTGCGTGAGGAATATATCATCCCTTATTCTTTAAAAGCATTGCCTTGCGTATTGGTTTGGTTTGCGATTGTTTATGAAATGTTAACGATAGACTATAAAAAATCGGCAACAGTATGATCGAAAAAAAACTAGTCTCTGTTGTCATACCTGCCTATAATGAGGCCGAGAATATCCCAATAATAGCCAGCGCTCTAGAAGACACCTTTGCTACACTTCCGGATTACGGGTTAGAAATAATTTTTGTTGCAGATGGCTGCACCGATAATAGCATTGCTGTTATCGAAAGTCTAGCTCAACATTCAAAACATATTTTTTACCTAGAATTTTCCCGTAATTTTGGTCATCAACTAGCTGTAAAAGCCGGTATGGATTACTCTCGTGGTGATGCTGTCATCTGTATGGATGGGGATATGCAACATCCGCCATCTTTAATACCTGAATTGATCAAAAAATGGCAAGAAGGCTATGAAGTAGTCTATACCATCCGAAAAGAGGACAAAAGACTTCCTTTTAAAAAGCGCTTCACTTCACGGATTTTCTACAAAGTATTAAATAAGCTTTCTTCGGTGCAACTAGAAGCTGGAGCAGCAGATTATAGACTTTTAGACCGTTCAGTTGTCGATGTCATGAAACAGTTTCATGAAAATGAGCCTTTCCTTAGAGGCCTTGTCAAATGGGTAGGTTACCGTCAGTTTGCAATCTCGTATAACCCTGCTGAACGTCATTCGGGGCAGTCAAAATACTCGCTCAAAAAAATGTTACGTTTTGCTTTGCAGGGAGTAACATCTTTCTCAACCAAACCTTTATATATGGTTGTATATCTAGGTTTTTTGTTTTCAGGTCTATCCGTTTTATATTTACCCTATGTCGTGTATGCATTCTTAAGTGGACACGAAGTATCGGGCTGGGCATCATTGATTATGACCATTGTTTTCTTTGGTGGTCTACAACTCATCATGCTCGGAATTATCGGTATATATATCGGTAAAATGTTTACGCAGGTCAAAGTACGACCTAATTATATTGTACGCTCTACAAATATCAACACTCCAAACAAGCCATGATACTATTAAGTTTTGACATAGAAGAGTTTGACATGCCATTCGAATACAACAAGGATATCTCATTTGATGAGCAGATTCGTCGTTCTATTGAAGGGACAGAAGCAATTCTAGACATACTGGCGAAGCAACAGGTAAAGGCAACATTCTTTAGCACAGTCGTATTCGCTCAGCATGCGCAAGGTACGATACACCGTCTATTGCGGGAGGGGCATGAATTGGCATCGCATGGTTATTATCATTCAGATTTTAGTCCTGAACATCTATTAGCCTCAAAAACGGCTTTAGAGGAGTTATTCGATGTATCTATCCAAGGATACCGTATGGCGAGGATGCAACCTGTCGACGAAAAGGAAGTTGAAAAAGCAGGGTACATCTATAATAGTTCTATAAACCCAACGTGGCTTCCTGGAAGATACAATAATCTCCATATTTCGAGACGTTACTTTTGGCAACAAAATGTCTTACAAATACCCGCCTCAGTTACACCTGTCGTGCGCTTTCCTTTATTCTGGTTATCCTTTCACAACCTTCCACTATGGCTATACAATGGTTTGTCACGGTGGACACTCAACAAGGATACCTACTTGAACATCTATTTTCATCCTTGGGAATTTACAGATCTAACAGACAAAGTCAAATTTGGCTTCCCATTCTATGTCCGTAAAAACACAGGAAAAAAGATGATCCGTCGCATGGACAGCTTTATCGCCAGCATGAAGAAGAGCAAAGCTGACTTTGTAACGTTCAAAGAATTTATCCAACGCAAAAAAATAAATAATGGGAATATGGACTAAGGCATGGCCTATCCTTAAAGTTGTCTTCAAACTATCTTTTACTATCGCTGCCCTGACTTGGGTAGTATATAATGTAGATATGTCCGCAGTCAAAACGATTTGGAAGAACTCAGATCCCCTTATGCTCTTTGCGGCATTTGTTGCATTTTTTGTTTCACAAATCTTTGCTTCGACAAGGATACGCTCTTATTTTTTGGCCACGGGCTTAAAACTATCCGAATGGAGCAACTATAAACTCTATCTCTTGGGCATGTTCTATAATATGTTTCTCCCTGGTGGTGTAGGTGGAGATGGCTATAAAATCTATTACCTCCGGAAGACACACCATGCAGATACCCGCAAATTGATTTTAGCTACTCTCCTTGATAAGGCGAGTGGGCTATGGGCATTATGTGTTATATCTTTAGCCCTTCTTCTAAAACTACCACAGCTCCATATACCTACCATTTGGATCTGGCTATTGATGATCGTAGGAACTATTGTCTATTACTTGATATACCACATCGGCTTCAAAAGCTTTTTATCTAGTTTTGTTACGACCAATGCTAAAGCAATGGGTGTACAGCTCTGTCAAGTCTTATCTGTCGTTTTTACGTTGTACGCATTGGGTATCAAAGAAAACCATACTCCCTATCTGGTCCTCTTTATGGTTTCTTCACTTGTTGCTTTATTTCCGCTAACAATTGGCGGATTGGGAGCGAGAGAATTAGTATTCATGTATGGTGCTGAATACTATGCGCTAGATGCACAGATTGGGGTTGCAATAAGTTTATTTTTCTACGTTATATCAGCACTGGCTTCACTCCCTGGACTATACTTCGTCTTCTATAACAAGTATCTGGAAGACTCGCCTATTGCAGACTAAAAGACTAAGCCTTTAGCTTATCAGCAACAAATTGAACTATCGAGTCGAGTTCTTGAGGCTCGAACCAGGTCGTATTACCGTATTTTTTAAACCAGGTAATCTGCCGCTTTGCATAGCGCCTTGAGTTTTGTTTAATCTTGTCGACAGCTTCTTCCAAAGAAATCTTTCCATCAAAATAATCGAACATCTCGGCATATCCGACTGTCAACAAAGCAGGTTTATTACGAAATTCGGATAAAGATCTAACTTCTTCTTGTAATCCTGCTTCAAGCATCCTATCCACACGCAAATTGATACGATCATATAATTCACCCCTATCCATATTTAGTCCAACGGTTACGACATCAAATGCTCGTTCACGGACTGCATTCTTCTGGTAGTAGGACATAATAGGATTGCCTGTTGCTTCATAAACCTCGAGTGCACGTATCACCCGCTGTGGGTTATCCACATCTGCAACTTCGTAATAGGCAGGATCGACTTCTAAAAGACGTTGTTTTAAGGGAGCCAAGCCTTCCCTCCTAAATTGCTCATTCAACCGCTCTCGCACTCCATCGGGTGCCTTAGGCAGATCATCGAGTCCCTCTGTAAGTGCCCTAACAAATAGACCAGAGCCTCCTACTGCGATCACGACATCATGTTTACGAAAGAGTTCGCTTAGTAAACCCAATGCATCTCTTTCATAATCTCCCGCAGAGTATTCTTCTTCTATCGAATGAGAGTCAATAAAATGATGCACGGCAGCCTTTAATTCGTCCGAATCAGGCTTGGCAGTACCTATAGACATTTCACGATAGAACTGTCGAGAGTCTGCCGATAGCACTTCTGTAGCAAAATGTTGTGCTAAAAAAATAGCCGTAGCAGTCTTACCTACTGCTGTAGGTCCAACCACTACGACTAGTGTCTTTTTTTTATCTGTAGCCACTATAGCTTAATAATCCTCTTCAACACTACCAAACTCCGCTTGGCCTTCTTCTTCCCCATCCTCATCATCGCCATCCATAGTGTCATAGTCATCGTCTTCATCGACGCCATATTCTTCCGTAGCTTCTTCTACATACTCATCGTCTTCGTCATCGTCACTGGCTACCGGAAAATTAGCTGCGGCAACCATTTTTGGTGCCTGTCCGACCGATTTAAAAATGGCAGGATATTCTTTTCCTTCTTCTTCCTTTAAAATCTTCACCAACTCCACATGAAAGTCATAAGGGCGATCAAAATTATAGATATAATAAAACTTCTGGTGCGGATCATCGATAAACTTACTCAAGCGAATATCTTCCATCAAGAGAACTCCGGCATCGATCTTACGCTGAGATGGCATAAGTGCAATTTCGGTTCCTTTTTTCCATTGATCATTACTTACATAAAAAGAAGAAGAAGCATCGACCTGGTACCCCGTACTCTTATGGATTTCCCGATGCAATTCCACGAACGTACTTTTTGAAGGCATATCGATGTCACGATATATATCTTCGTAATCTTCAAATGTTACTCTAAATCTATAAATTGCCATAATCAAAATTGAAAATAAGCCTACGCCTATCCAAATGTAAAAATATAAATTATTTTGATGTCACTAAGGACAATGTTTCTTTCGGTTCTAAGTTGAGCCCCTTCGCTCGTGTCACCATAAATTGATAAGCTGCTTCTCTTTCATTTGGGATTTCACCTTCCAATATCGCTTCTCTAATAGCATTCTTGATTATCCCCACCTGCTTACCTGGTCCTAATCCAAAGACATGCATAATATCCTCTCCAGTCACTGGAGGTTGCCAGTTCCGCAAGTGATCCCGTTCTTCGACGTCCTTCAGCTTCTGCTTTACCAGTTCGAAATTATCTCTATATTTCTTTTTCTTAAACTCATTTTTAGTTGTTACGTCAGCATGGCACAAAAGCATCAATGCATCGATATCATCCCCTGCTTCAAACAACAAACGTCTTACAGCCGAATCTGTCACAATATCTTGAGCTAATACAATGGGCCTCAAATGCAGTTGTACCAACTTCTGAACAAATTTCATTTTTTCGTTCAGAGGCAGTTTTAGTTCTCCAAAAAGCTTGGGCACCATACGGGCACCTTTATCTTCATGTCCGTGAAAAGTCCAGCCTGCCTTCTTATCAAATCTTTTGGTAGCTGGCTTAGCAATATCATGCATAATTGCAGCCCACCTCAACCATAGGTCATCCGAAAGCTCTGCCACATTATCCAATACTTCCAAGGTATGATAGAAGTTATCCTTATGACCTCGACCGTCAACGATCTCGACACCATACAATTGATGCATAGCAGGGAATATGATTTCCAACAATCCCGTATCAAAAAGATAACGAAAACCGATAGAAGGTTTTGCCGATAGGATAATCTTATTAAGCTCGTCCGTAATCCGTTCCTTCGATATAATCTTAATACGGTCCTTATTATCCACAATCGCCTGTATGGCTTTAATATCTATCTTGAAATTCAGCTGAGTTGCAAACCGTATGGCACGCATCATTCGTAACGGGTCATCAGAAAACGTTTCTTTTGGATCCAACGGTGTACGTATAATGCGATTCTGTATATCTGCTACCCCGTCAAAAGGGTCCAATAACTGCCCAAAGGTAGCTCCATTTAGTGAATAGGCCATCGCATTAATGGTAAAATCGCGTCGATTCTGATCATCTTCCAACGTACCGTCCTCTACGATAGGTTTGCGCGAATCCCTTCTATAAGATTCTTTACGGGCACCTACAAATTCTATATCCAAACCATCATACACCAACATCGCTGTCCCAAAAGACTTATAAAGCGCCACCTTGGTACGCAATTGTTCTCCTAGCAGAGTAGCAAACTCAATTCCAGAACCAATCACCAATATATCGACATCGTATTTAAATGGCCGCCCCATAAGCCGATCCCGGACATATCCGCCAATGACATAGCAGGCCGTATCCGTTTTATCGGCCAAATCTCTAATAATGGGAAATATAGGGTGTTGTAATTGTTCTATCATAGCTTGCGCATACAGACCTAGAGGTCTAACAAGTTACAAAAGTACTTATTTTAAAAGAATTTTCTGAACTATTAACAGAGTTAATTAAGTTATGCTTCTAGTCTCTGTCTCTCGAAAGCTTACGGAAGGCCAATGGGCTTGCGCTCAGTTCTGCCTGTTCTCTACGATTCTTAACGATATGTACAGCTGTAAAAATAGCTTCTAGAAAAGACTCATGCGATGCTAAGTTCTTTCCTGCGATATCGTAACCCGTACCGTGATCTGGAGAGGTGCGCACAATTGGAAGCCCCGCTGTATAATTCACCCCTTTACGGTCTGCAATATGCTTGAAAGGAATAAGCCCTTGATCGTGATACATAGCTAATACTGCATCAAACTTCAAATACGTAGTAGATGCAAAAAATCCATCTGCCGGATAGGGACCAAAGCATAGGATACCTTCAGCGTTGGCCTTTACTACAGCAGGGCGGATAATCTCGTCATCCTCTGTACCAATCACACCATTATCTCCAGCATGAGGGTTCAGACCGAGTACAGCGATTCTAGGTTTTTGAATCCAAAAATCCTTCTTCAAACTGTTATTCATCAACCTCAGCTTCTTAAGTATTGCCTCTTCAGTAATCTGAACTGCCACATCCTTTATCGGCACATGCCCTGTCACTACACCTACGCGCAGATCATCACAAAGCATAAACATCAGCACATCGTCTGCACCAACCTTCTGCTGAAGATATTCAGTATGTCCCGGAAAACGAAAGCCTTCCTGTTGTATATTATGCTTATTGATAGGAGCCGTGACCAACGCATCGATCTTTCCTGCTTCCAAATCTGCTACAGCTCTCTCCAACGAAATGAATGCATACTTACCTCCGATTTCATTTTCTTCACCCAGGGTAATCTTAACATCTTCCTGCCAACAGTTAATGATGTTAGCACGTTTGGCGTTCGCTTGATCTGGATGTTGAATTACATTAAAGCTAAAATCATTGATATTATTTGCCTTACGATGGAATGAAGCATTTTTAGTATTACCATATACAATAGGCGTAAAGTAATCCAGAACACGGCTATCCAACAGTGATTTAATAATCACTTCCATCCCGACTCCGTTTAAATCACCTATACTGATACCTACTTTTAATTTTTCACTCATTTCATTAAAGCATTTTATACTCAAAAGTAACAAAAATTAGGCAAGGAAAAACACTCGAGCATTGAAATTATCCTTATTGCATAAAAAATAGTAATGCTCCATAACCTTTATTTTAAAGATTCATGACGTTTTTCTTCTTTTTACTTTTTACTTTTGGGCTTTGAGACATTTCATTTTTCGACATTTCACATGAGTACAGTACGTGCAAAAAAACATCTCGGTCAACACTTTCTAAACGATAAGAATGCGGCGCAACGCATTGTAGAAGCTTTGACCCCATCGCTAGGCTTCACACAGGTACTAGAGGTAGGCCCAGGGATGGGTGTTCTTTCTGATTTTTTATTACAAAAGACAGCGTATGAAACTTACCTGATAGATGTAGATGATGAATCTATTGAATTTTTAGCAGACAAGTACAGCGAACTAGGTGATCGTTTAATCCATGGCGATTTTCTAGCCCTTGACTTTTCTAAGTACTTTGGCGACAAAATGGCCATAATTGGCAACTTCCCCTATAATATCTCCTCGCAGATTCTATTCAAAATCTTGGACGAAAGACATCGCGTAATACAAATGGCGGGTATGTTTCAAAAAGAAGTTGCTGAACGGTGTGTCGCCAAACCTGGAAGCAAAGAGTATGGTATACTGAGTGTCTTTCTACAAGCATACTATAAGGTAGAATACTTGTTTACTGTCAAGGCTGGAGCTTTCAACCCTCCGCCCAAAGTACTTTCAGGCGTGATGCGTATGACCCGGAATGAGGTAGAACAACTAGATTGCGACGAGCAACTATTCTGGAAAGTTGTAAAAGCAGGCTTTAATCAACGTCGGAAAACACTACGAAACGCATTGTCAGCTGTCGTCCAAAAAGATAAGATGAGTGACAATCCACTTTACGAACTACGCGCCGAACGCCTTACCGTAGGAGATTTTGTACAGCTTACCAACGAAATAGCGAATTCACGATAATTATAAAGTACTATGGACAGCGAATTTCTAATTATAGGGGGAGGTGTTGCTGGACTTACGACCGCAATAGCACTTCAATCGATTGACCGAGATTTTAGACTATTCGAACAGAGCCAACTACTACAGGGTATCGGTGCCGGATTTGGTTTGGCGGCCAATGCTATGCAAGCTTTAGAGATACTCGGGCTTAAAGAAGGAATCGAACAGCTGGGCTACTATATCGACAATTACAACATACGCAGTTCGAACGGCACCATCCTCTTCAGTCCTGACACCAAACGTCTCTCTAAACAATACAGCCAAAAAAACTTCGCTATACATCGGGCCGACTTACATAGTCATCTACTCTCTCAAATTCGGACGGAAAACATCGTTTTAGGGAAAAGAGCAAACAGACTAGAACAGGACGAGCAATCTGTCCGTGTTTTCTTTGAGGACGGCAGCACACATACCACCAAATACCTGATAATCGCGGATGGTGTAAAATCACTGTTGCGCCAACAGCTTGTTCCCTCTTCCGTCCCTCGGTATTCGGGTTATACCTGCTGGCGTGCTACTATTGACAACAGCAGCATCAAACTAAACCAAGGCTTTGAAAGCTGGGGCAGTGCTGGTCGATTCGGAGTTACCCCATTGGTTGACAACCGTATCTATTGGTACGCCTGTGTCAATGGAGAGCCAAATAGCCCGATATTCAAGAGTACGACAGCTAATGATTTAAAAAAACGTTTCCAACACTATCATGCCCCCATCTCTACCATCCTAGAATCGACCCGCGACGAAGACCTGATATGGAGTGACATTATTGATATCAAACCTTTAGAACACCTTGCTTACCATAACATTTTGATCATTGGGGATGCAGGGCACGCTACCACCCCCAATATGGGACAAGGCGCCTGTCAGGCACTGGAAGACGTCGCTGTACTTATTGACGAATTGCAGCAAAATAAGACTACAATCGAAGCCTTTCGTTCTTTTGAAAAAAGAAGATTAGCACGCACCCGTTATATCACGGACACTTCTAGACAGATTGGCCACGTCGCACAATGGGACAACCCGCTGCTGATTGCCTTACGTAACGCATTGGCTAGGATAGCTCCCAATCGAATAAAGCAACGCAGCTTATCGAAACTACTGTCTAGAGACTTTATGCAGATAAAAACACCCTAAAATGAATATTCTAATTGTAGACGACATCCACAAAATATTACTCGATAAATTCGACGAAAACAATATTTCTTACAACTACCAACCCGATATCAAACGGGAGGAAGCGGAACAATTGATTGCGTCTTATGACGGCCTAATCATCCGTTCGAAGTTTCAAGTAGACAAAAATTTTATAGACCTAGGAACTAAACTCCAGTTTATAGGTCGTTCTGGTGCAGGAATGGATAATATTGACGAAGCTTACGCTAGCTCAAAAGGAATCACACTGCTACCAGCTAATGAGGGAAATCGGGATGCCGTAGGCGAGCATATGATCGGCATGCTCTTAAGTCTGATGAACAACCTTAATCGAGGAGATAAAGAAATCCGTAATGGGAAATGGAGGAGAGAAGAAAATCGAGGCTATGAACTTATGGGACGTACCATAGCCCTCATTGGCTATGGCCATAACGGTCAGGCTATGGCAAAAAAACTCTCCGGATTTGGTGTTACTGTTCTCGCTTATGACAAATATAAAACTGGTTTTTCGGATGAATATGCGACAGAAGTATCTATGGAAGAAGTTGTCAAACGAGCCGACATATTAAGTTTTCACATACCTCTTACGAGAGAAACCAAAGGAATGGTTGATGAAGAATACCTCCTTCATTTCCGCAAACCTATTTTCTTCTTAATGGGAGCTCGGGGAGGAATAGCACATATCCCCGCGATATTGAAAAACCTAGACAACGGCAAAATCCTTGGAGCAGCATTTGATGTACTGCCTATTGAGAAATTCCCTGCATTGGCACAAGAAGAATGGTATGCGAACCTTATACAGAGAGACAATGTATTACTCAGTCCGCATGTTGCTGGCTGGACCTTTGAAAGTTACTATAAGCTATCAGCTATCCTCGCGGATAAAATCATACATCTACAAGACAAATAATAATACGCAAAAGTATTGTACCAATAGGGCTACATCAAGCAAATAAACTTGATGGTAGCCCACATTCTTCTTGAATAACACAAAGTACAAAGCGATACCAATTAAAATATCCGTTAAAATAACCCCGGCTTTAGCAGGCACCGCAAACGGTACAGTCACCAACAGACAGATATGTATTCCAATTAAAATATAGCATAGGAGCTTAGCTTTTCGCTCACCTATAAGGTGGGGGATAGTTTTCAAATGATAATAGGAGTCTTGTTTCATATCCCTGATATCGAAGGGTAGCGTACAAATCAGTAGAAATAAAATTTTCAGGAACCCTAGTGCATTTGCTTGTCCCCAATCTACAGGCACTGCTTCTCCCCAAGCTTCGACAACCGGCAAGCCTACACTACTCAATGACCATACAACTGCTATATGAAAAAGTTTCAGCCCAGGAACCTGCCGTAAACCGCCTGCTTTTCCAGAAAAACGAAAAATGGGTAGACTATACCCCACACTAACTATCCCTACCACCCCCAAGAACAGCCAGGTATAAAAATGAACATGACCTAAACAATAGAGAAGCAATACTGATGCGATCAGATTATTCAACCAAAATATACGTTCATGTCCAAAAACCCACCTGGTTCTTAAATAAGGAGAGTCTTGGGGATTCTTTGGTTTGGATAAAAATAGGCTAAAATTATAAAGCAATAATGTAGCTGTACCCTCGATACCTACCACATACCAGTTGGATGGCAACCCGAGAACGATATAGGTCAAAAGACACTGGGCCATAGCGGCCGATGCAATCAACACATTACTAAAAATTATAAAATGATATATTTTTTTGAGTGGATTCATCCCATTCTATCTCGCCTATTGACACAACAAATTAAAAAGCTTCTTGTGACAAAAATTAGTTTTTAATCGCAAAAAAAATTAAATTAGCCTTACAACAGACTCTTTTACAGTTCTAAATAAATTGATGTCTGTTTTGAATAACAAATATATAATAATAGACCTATACTAAAAATCAGAAGTAAGAAATGAGTTTTCAAATTAAAAACTTTGAGGAGTATCAGGATGCTTATAAAAGAAGCGTCGACAATCCCGAGCAATTTTGGGGAGAAATAGCAGATAATTTTTTCTGGAAAAGAAAGTGGAACAATGTTCTTAATTGGAATTTTACAGAACCAAATATTAAGTGGTTTGATGGAGGTAAGTTAAATATCACAGAAAACTGTCTTGATCGTCATATTTATAAAAATGGAGATACGCCTGCTATAATTTGGGAACCCAACGACCCATCTGAGGCACACCGTATCTTAACCTACAAACAGCTATTAGCAAAAGTAGAGCAATTTGCCAACGTATTAAAAAACAACAATGTAAAAAAAGGTGACCGGGTCTGTATCTACCTGCCAATGGTCCCTGAATTGGTTATCGCAGTATTGGCCTGTGCACGGATTGGGGCTATCCACTCTGTTGTATTTGGTGGCTTCTCTGCACAGTCTATCGCTGACCGCATCAATGATGCTGAATGTAAACTAGTCATCACTTCAGATGGCGGTTTCCGTGGAACTAAAGTACTAGAACTCAAATCTATCGTAGATGATGCTTTGATGCAATGTCAATCCGTTGAAAAGGTAATTGTTCTAACCCGTACACGCACTCCTATCTCCATGATCAAAGGCCGTGATGTATGGTGGGAAGATGAAATCAAGAAAGTAGAGACACAAGGCAATCCTGCCTGTCCTGCGGAGGAGATGGATTCGGAGGATACACTTTTTATATTATACACTTCTGGATCGACAGGCAAACCAAAAGGTGTGGTCCATACGACGGCAGGTTATATGGTCTATACAGGTTACACCTTTGCCAACACCTTCCAGTACAAGCCTGGAGAAGTTTACTTTTGCACAGCCGATATCGGTTGGATTACAGGTCATAGCTATATTGTATACGGGCCATTATCCCAAGGTGCGACATCTTTGATGTTTGAGGGTATCCCTACTTTCCCTGATGCAGGCAGATACTGGGATATCGTAGACAAATACAAAGTCAATATTATATATACTGCTCCTACAGCAATCCGTTCGTTAATGGCTTTTGGCGACAGTTATGTAGACAATAAAGATCTCTCTTCCCTTCGCGTATTAGGTTCCGTAGGCGAACCTATCAATGAGGAAGCGTGGAATTGGTACAATGAAAAAATCGGAAAGGGTAAATGTCCGATTGCAGATACCTGGTGGCAGACAGAAAATGGAGGCCATCTCATCACCCCTATCGCGGGAGTAACACCTCAGGTACCGGGTTACGCTATGCTCCCTCTACCAGGGGTACAGCCTTGTTTAATGGATGAAAATGGAAACGAGATTGAAGGCAACGATGTTTCTGGAAATCTGTGTATCAAATTCCCTTGGCCAGGTATGTTACGGACGACTTGGGGTGACCATGAGCGTTGCAGACAGACCTATTTTGCAACATACAAAGATATGTACTTTACAGGCGATGGATGTTACCGTAGTCCAGAAGGTTATTACCGCATTACAGGTCGTGTAGATGATGTTTTGAATGTTTCTGGTCACCGTATCGGAACTGCCGAAGTAGAAAATGCGATAAACATGCACGCTGACGTAGTAGAATCAGCAATTGTAGGTTATCCACACCCCGTAAAAGGACAGGGCATCTATGCTTATGTAATCGCTAATCACCACATCGATGCAGAAAAAACACGTCAGGATATCTTACAAACGGTAACACGTCTGATCGGTGCTATTGCAAAACCAGATATCATTCAATTTGTAACTGACCTCCCAAAGACTAGATCAGGAAAAATAATGCGCCGCATCTTACGAAAAGTAGCTGAAGGTGAATTATCGAGCCTAGGTGATACCTCTACACTACAGGACCCAACTGTGGTAGAAGCCATCATCGAAGGATCCAAAGAATTTAAAAAATAAACAATAAGGGAGCTCAAAAGAGCTCCCTTATTGTTTTTTACATCTGTTTTCTTCAAAAAAACCTAAAAAAACCAAGGTTTTTTACTATTTTTATGACATTCCATTAATGTGCATAAACTTTCGCACTCCCTCGGAGTGAAGTCAAAGACATGAAGGGCCTTAATGTCATCCAAGTGGCTCGCCCAACTAACGGGAGCTTTTGATGCCATTGATTTATACAAAATCAATAAAATAGACACTTTCAGAAAAAGGGATAGATGCTATTAACTATATTATCGGGATTATTTACATCATGCTCAATGGTCTTCATTGGCAAACATTTAAAATCTAGGTGGAGTTTTGTTCTACCTATTTTACCAGCTCTTTTATTTATATTTTTTGCTGCGCACGTCCCTTTGATTTCAAGTGGCAACCAACAACTGCAACATTTCAGTTGGGTACCTTCATTAGGTGTCAACTTTGATTTAAGGCTTGATGGACTTTCTCTCTTGTTTGCATTATTGATTACAGGAATTGGCACAGCTATTTTCACCTATGCCCGTTACTACCTAAAAGGTCATATCTATTTTGACCGTTTTTTCGGTTATCTTTTTTTATTCATGTCTGCCATGCTTGGTGTTGTACTATCGGACAACATCATTTTACTATTTGTTTTTTGGGAACTGACGAGTATCTCTTCTTTCTTCCTAATTGGCTTTAACAATGATAACCAAGACTCTCGCAAAAGTGCTTTAACCGCACTTAGCATTACAGGATTAGGAGGGTTCTTCCTACTCGCAGCCCTAATACTCGTTGCCAATATTGCTGGCACATTTAGTATCTCTGAGATGATGGACAGTAGGGCATTGATTCTAGATCATCCACTGTACCCATTGGTGATTTCCTTATTATTTATAGGAGCATTTACCAAGTCTGCACAATTTCCGTTTCACTTTTGGTTGCCCGGGGCGATGAAGGCTCCTACGCCAGTATCAGCTTACTTGCATTCTGCTACGATGGTCAAAGCGGGTATATATATACTCGCACGCTTTACTCCAATTTTAGGAGGAACCGATTATTGGAACTATACATTAATAATCGTTGGAGGGATTACGATGCTTTATGCTTCTATACATGCTCTATTCCGTATCGACCTGAAAGGTATATTAGCCTACTCCACCATCTCCGCATTAGGCATATTGACCTTTTTAATAGGAATCGGAACCCAAGATGCTTTCATCGCTGCAATGGTTTTCCTCCTTGCCCATGCCTTGTACAAAGCAACTTTGTTTATGGTTACGGGAATCATTGATCATGAAACCGGTACGCGAGATATCACCATATTAGCAGGTTTGAAAAAAGTGATGCCTCCAGTTGCTTTGGCCGCTGGGCTGGCAGCACTATCCAGTGCAGGGCTTCCATTTACCTTTGGTTTCATCGGGAAGGATTTAGTCTATGAAGCTACCCTACATAGCCCTTTGAACGATTATATATGGGTACTCACAGGGTTAGCGATTGTGACAAATATCGGTCTTGTGGCCGCGGGTTTTATGGCCGGAATCAAGCCCTTTACGGGAAAACTACCCACACAATTAGAACATGTTCACATGCCTAGCAAATCGTTATGGATTCCACCATTGATGCTAGCTATCCTAGGCGTTGCATTCGGCATATTCCCGGCATTTGCAGGCAACTATTTAAGCATACCTGCAGCCAGTTCGCTCACCGCAACCTTTTTTACCAAAAACCTACAAATCTGGCACTTTAATCTGATTTTGGTTCTGAGTATCGCTACGTTACTACTAGGTACATTGATATATGTACTGAACAAACCAAGTGTAGCTAAACTCGATAAGCTGGCAAAATTTGACAAAGTTTCACCGCAGTGCATCATAACGGGCTACGCTAATGATATTGTCCGCTTTGCGACATGGTTTACCAATCTATTCCATAATGGCTATCTACGTTCTTACCATCTTAAAATAATTTTATTTGCAGAAGCATTGCTCGCCTATAAATTGTGGGTCAGTGGCCCGATAAAGTTAGACCTATGGATGCTTACCTATCCCGATATTTACGAAGTTGTTATCGTAGCGGTATTGATTGGTGCACTTTATATTATCGTAACCACACCTTCCCGGCTTACATCTGTCGTATCTATGAGTGTCATCGGTTATTGTATCTGTTTGATATTCGTAATCTACAGTGCTCCAGATTTAGCAATGACGCAATTTACCATAGATACCCTATCTACGGTACTATTTGTCCTTGTACTATACAAACTTCCAGGCTTCATCAATTTTGCAAGCAAAAAGATACTTTACCGAGACGCGTTGGTTTCACTCGGATTTGGGGTTACCTTATCTCTAATTGCTTTAAAAGCCTGGTCCGAACCCATATCTAGAGAAGTTTCTAATTTCTATGGAGAAAATGCTTATCTCTTAGCAAAAGGAAAAAATGTAGTAAATGTCATTCTCGTAGATTTCAGAGGAATAGATACCATGTTTGAAACCGTGGTATTGAGTATTGCTGCACTAGGGGTATATAGTCTAATCCGTTTACGTTTAAAATCCTCTGAGAGAGAATAATATGAAACATCAATATAGCAGGGCGACAGAAATGAGAACACTTTGGATCTTCCAATTGGCAAACAGCCATTAAAGACAGGCCGATCCATCAATTGACGGATCATGAAATAATTGTATACATATGAAAAGTCCGATACTACAATCTGCAAGCAAATATCTGCTTCCCATATTACTACTATTCTCCTTCTTCCTACTACTACGGGGACACTATTACCCTGGAGGAGGATTTGTCGGTGGTCTAGTCGCCTCTATAGCATTTGTATTACACAGTTTCGCCAATGGAACTGCCCAGACGATGAAACTTTTAAAAAGAAAACCACTTTCACTGATTCCCATTGGATTAGGATTATCAACGATAAGTATGGTTATGCCCATGGCATTTGGTCTTCCACCAATGACTGGACTTTGGTTTGAACACCCGATCCCTGTAATTGGTATGGTCGGCTCTTCCCTATTTTTTGATCTAGGGGTTTACTTAGTTGTCATTGGTGTAGTCCTGACTATTCTGTTTACAATCGCCCTAAACAACGAGGAGGAAAATAGCTAATGGAATTATTACTCATTATACTGATAGGACTTTTATACGCTGCAGGGGTTTATTTGATCCTTCGTAGGAGTATGGTCAAGTTGCTGCTTGGAATTATGTTACTGGGCAGCGGTGCTAATATTTTGATATTTCTACTAGCGGGGATTACTAAAGGCAAACCGCCGGTCATCGACGAAGACGCAAAGTTATTTCAAGACGTCTTTGCAGACCCCATCCCTCAAGCTTTGATATTGACCGCTATCGTCATCAGCTTTGCTTTAACGGCTTTTGCTATTGTACTTTTAAAAAGAGTCTACGCGTTGGTAGATTCGGATGATTTAGATGATTTAAATACCCCTGAGGAAGAAGATATATGATAGACAACCACATATTAGCTCCAGTTTTCATCCACCTGTTTACGGCGATCCTTCAACTTATTGCGTGGAGAAAGACCGTCACACAGCGCTTTATGAGCGTAATTGGAAGTTTCTTAGCGGTCGTTCTTTCACTACGCTTATTACTTCGCGTCAACGAGACAGGAATCTTGACGCTGAATGCCTCCAATTGGGAATCGCCATTTGGAATCGTGTTTGTAGCCGACCTGCTCAGTAGTTCCCTGGTACTCATCACGTCCTTTGCTGGGCTTGCGGTATCTTTATTTTCATCAACAGGTCTCAATAGACAGCGGATGAATTACGGTTACTTCCCTATTTTTCATTTTTTGGTCATGGGATTAAATGGCGCCTTTTTGACGGGAGATATTTTCAACCTTTATGTATGGTTTGAAGTCATTATTATTTCATCCTTCGTATTAATGACTTTAGGCGGGCGCAAGACACAACTCGAGGGAGCAGTCAAATATATGGCGATGAACATTCTGGCCTCCACTTTCTTTCTAACAGGAATAGGTATATTATACGGTATGACCGGTGCACTGAATATGGCCGACTTAGCTATTAAGATTAAAGAAGTTCAGAACTCCCCCCTAATTGGCATCACTGCCTGTTTCTTTTTATTGGGTTTCGGTATTAAATCGGCTGTATTCCCATTATACTACTGGCTGCCATCCTCCTATCACACGCCACCATCTGCTGTAGCAGCTACATTTGGAGGATTATTGACTAAAGTAGGAATCTACGCCATGATTCGCGTATTCAGTCTCATATTTATTCCGGATCAATTTACCAAAGACCTTTTGGTATGGATAGCTGTATTTACCATACTTACAGGAAGCTTTGGCGCACTCATAAAAACCAATATCCGCAGACTTTTCTCCTACCTGATTGTCTGTCACATCGGCTTTATGATAGGGGGTATAGGTATGTTTACCAAAGTCGCATTAATGGGTACTGTATTCTACTTATTCCATGACATCTTGGTAAAAACAAATATGTTTCTGATTGCGGGTCTGATTGGACAACTGAGAGGCAGTATGGATATGAAAAAAAATGGGGGGCTATATGCAGAATATCCAAAACTATCCCTACTTATAGCCATTGTATTATTCTCGCTAGTAGGGATCCCACCACTTTCAGGATTTTGGCCTAAGATATATTTATTCCAGGAGGCTTTTACCCAATCTCAGTATGTATTCATAGGTGCTCTGATTGTGGGAAGTTTCGTCACGCTCTATGTTATAGCAAAGATGTGGGCCGAAGTATTCTGGAAGAATGTACCGGACGATGTGATAATAGAGAATAAATTTGAGTCCTTACCGTTAGTCCGCAAGATATTACTTGTATTACCAATAGGAATGTTAGGGTTGGCAACCCTATATATAGGGTTAAATTCGGAAATAGTTATTCAATTGGTCGATAAAATTACAGATCAATTAATCAATACACAACCGTACATAGAAGCGGTATTAGGTAAAAGAAACTAAGCGTATGATTAAGCAGTTTTTAATGAACCTTCTGCTTTCCTTCATTTGGGTAGCATTAACTGGTTCGATGTATTATACCAATTTTTTATTTGGGTTTCTACTCGGCTTTGCTATTTTGTGGATCATGAGCCGAAACGATGGTGACCGTGGTTACTTCTACAAAGTACCTCGAATCGTCAGCTTTGTATTCTATTTTCTCTTCCAGATGATCAAAGCAAATGTACAGGTTGCCTACGATGTGATGACACCTCGTTATTTTATGCGTCCAGGAATCGTCAGGTATCCGATGAATGCACAGACGGAAATGGAGATCAACCTTTTATCGATGATGATATCGCTTACTCCAGGTACACTGATCTTGGATATCAGCGAAGACAGAAAAACAATGTATATACACGTAATGTACCTTAACGATCCTAAAAAATTCGTACAAGAGACAAAAACAGGATTAGAACGTAGACTATTAGAAGCTTTAAGATGACATTAGCCACATACTTCGATTATTTCATACTCCCGATCCTCACCATATCGGTGATTCTGGTATTTATCCGACTTGTAAAAGGCCCCAAGGTCGTAGATCGTGTAATAGCACTTGATTTGATTATTACAATTGGGATTGGAATTATTACTATTTTCACAATAAGATCTAACCAAAAAGTACTGTTAGATGTAGCTATTATCTTGGCCCTTATTGCATTTTTAAGCACTGTAGCTTTTTCATTTTACATAGAAAAAAGAGAAGATGATTGATATATTAATTGCTATATTAAGCACTATTGGAGCATTAGCTATTTTCTTTGCCTCCCTTGGTATTTTAAGAATGCCAGATTTCTACCTTCGCCTATCGGTCACCGTAAAAGCGGCTACAATGGGGGTCGGTTTACTTTTATTATGTGCAGCTATATTATTCCCTGATATCTCAGTTAGTACTAAGGCAATTGCTATTATCTTCTTTTTGATTATCACTTCTCCTATTGCTGCCCATATGATAGGCCGTGCGGCCTACCTAACGGGAACTCCCCTATGGAAAGGAACTATTATTGATGAATTGGCTGGACAATATGATAAAGAGACAGGATTACTCAAAAATGAAAAACCTTCTGAACAAAAAACAGATAGCGAACAGCCTCAAGGACAGATAGCAGAGAGCGAAGAAGAAACAAAGTAAAACCCAGTTACTACTTATTTTCTAAACGATTTCGATTTTTGGACCGTGCTAATCCTGCCTTTAGAAGAGGGTATAGAAATACGGCTCCTAATATGATCACAGCACCAAAATAAAAGCCTATACTCATAGTCTCTTTGTGCCCTAAAATCACAATAGCGAGTAGAATCCCATATACAGGCTCAAGATTAGTCGTCAATGCCACGGTAAAAGCACTTAATTCCTTCATTACAGCTACTCCTAGAACATAGGCAAATGCTGTACAAACACTTCCGAGCAACAATAAATAAACCCAGTCAGAAGATGACAGCACCATTTCTGCAGTAAACTGTCCTGACAATAACATTATGATCGATACACCTATAAAAGCACCTATCATCTCATAAAAGGTAATAATCGTCGGACTATCCTGCTTCACCATTTTCGCATTGAGAATGGAAAATAGACTCGCACATAAAGCTGCCGACAATCCAAAGATGATACCCTGCCAATATTGGAATTCAAACTTAAAGATAAGGTAGATACCGAATATGATAACCATACCAACAATAACATCACCAATCGCTATAGTCTTGCGGTTAAATAGAGGTTCTAGAATAGCGGTAAATAGCGTCAGGGAAGACAACGTAACTAGGGTAACTGAGACAGTCGATATTTTAATAGCGTGAAAGAAGCACACCCAATGTAAACCAACTATCATACCCACCCCTAGAAAACGCAAGATTTTACTCCAGGACACAACAAGCTTCTGTTTACTTAACTTAAAATACACAAACAGTGTAAGCGCTGCAATCAACACTCTGTACCAGACCAGATGAAGCGCCGAGACCGTAATCAAATCTCCAAGCACTCCCGTAAAGCCCCATATAAGGACCGTAAAATGCAAAATAAGCAGATTTCGATAACGTCTTATAAACTCCATACTATTAAGTCTACTTATTTCGGTGCCTTTTTCAGCAAGACAAAGGCCAACAGTAAGAATGTCAAGCTAGGAATCAGTACAGCGATTAGAGGAGGGAGCCCTCCTTTTAACGAAAACATGGTCGAAAACTGATTAAAAACCAAAAAGGTAAAACTCAGACCTATACCAAGCCCTAGACTCAAGCCTATTCCTCCCCGAACTTTTTTGGACGACAGAGCAACTCCCATCAATGTCAGAATGAATGCAGAAAAAGGATTCACGATGCGTTTATACTTTTCCAACAGCAAATCATTCATCATTCCTGTGCCGCGAGTTTCTTCTTTACGAATCCGTTCGTTGAGTTCATCTGTCCCCATCGCGGTAAAAATATTATCATATGTTTCAAAATCCTGCGGCTTCATGTCTAAGGTCGTATCCCGTGTATCTCCTTTCAACATTTCTTCGCTTAAACCATTGATAATACGATTCGTATAATTTTCAATACGCCATTTGGTCGTTACAGAATCCCAGACGACACGATCAGCCATTAGCTTTTCCTTCAACTCCCTACCATCAAATTTCTCCATCACGAATCCCGTTCCTGTAGCTCTTTGTGTATCGAAATTATCGATATACACATAGGTATTACTATCAATCTGCATATGGGTAGACGAAGTTGTTGTATTTACCCGATGTGGCTTGACGTAGACATTTTCAAACTGAACTTTTATCTTATTAGTAACCGGCAATATATAGAGGTTGGAAACCAATGAAAAAGCAAAAATAAGTGAGGCCGCTACCATATAAGGACGCAGCAACCTATTAAAACTCATTCCTCCGTTGAGAATGGGCACGATCTCCGTCTGATCGGCCATCTTTGATGTAAAAAAGATAACAGCAATGAAATTAATCAGCGGGGTGAGCATATTAAGAAAGAAAGGAACCGAGCCTAACGCATAATACTGAAATAGAACCTGCGTAAAGGAAGCCTTATATTTCAAAAAGTCATCCAACTTTTCAGAAACATCAAATATCACGATGACCACGATAAAAATACCTACTGTAAACAAGAAGGTCGTAAGGTATTTACGGATAATGTAACGGTCAATGATATTCATTTCTCAAAGTAAAAGTTTAAAAAGAAAAAGTCAAAAATCTCTAGTCAACACTTACAATCGTTGCCCTAAGACTTTTACCATCTTCTCTTTCCATTCATAGAATGTGCCATCTATTATCTTTTCCCGTGCCTGTTTTACCAACCAAAGATAGAAGTGTAGATTATGCAATGAAGCGATCTGAGCTCCCAAAATTTCCTGAGAACGGATTAAATGTCTAAGATAAGCCTTAGTATAGAATTGATCCATCATCAAATCAGACTCCGCTTCGATTGGTGAAAAGTCTGCTTTCCACTTTTCATTCTTTATATTGATGATTCCATTTCTGGTAAAAAGCATACCATTACGTGCGTTACGTGTAGGCATGACACAATCAAACATATCAATACCGAGTGCTATATTTTCCAAAATATTGATTGGAGTACCAACTCCCATCAAGTACCTAGGTTTTTCTTTTGGCAGGATTGCTGTTACGACTTCCGTCATCGCATACATTTCCTCTGCGGGCTCTCCTACGGAAAGTCCCCCAATCGCGTTACCTTCTCGTTCGAAAGAAGCAATTACCTCTGCAGATTTGGCTCTCAAATCTTTATATACAGATCCCTGTACAATTGGGAACAAGGTCTGGTTATAACCATACAAAGGTTCGGTACTATCAAAACGATTACAGCATCTTTTAAGCCAACGATGTGTCATATCCAAAGAACGACGAGCATAATTGTAATCACATGGATAAGGTGTACACTCATCAAACGCCATAATAATATCAGCACCAATGACACGCTGTGTGTCCATCACATTTTCCGGTGTAAATAAATGCTTCGAGCCATCCACATGCGATCGGAAGGTAACCCCCTCTTCTCTAATCTTACGCACTTCTGTTAGTGAATAGACCTGATAACCTCCTGAATCGGTGAGAATAGGTTTATCCCAACCATTGAACTTGTGCAGACCACCGGCTTTTTGCAATACATCCAATCCGGGTCTAAGATAAAGGTGATAGGTATTTCCCAATATAATCTGGGCCTGGATATCATTGACCAATTCATGTTGATGAACGGCCTTAACAGTCCCTGCCGTACCAACAGGCATAAAAATAGGTGTTTCAATCTTTCCGTGAGCGGTCTCCATCACCCCTGCACGTGCCTGGGAAAGTTTATCTTGAGCTTGAAGCGTAAATTTCATATGTATATAATTTGACTTTCAGTTGTCATATGGAATATCCAAATTACATTCGTTCGTGTTTGTGTAGCCTCTGCTACATGGATATTTCATATTATATTATAAGCTGACTTTTGATAGTCGTATTGGAATATTCTAAATCCACTGCAAAAATACTATAAAATTTCAACCCGACCACACCTTTGCTATTTAATTAGCAATTCTTAACGACTAATGTTATAACTATTAAAAAGAACGCCTTATCTTTGAGTTTTCATATGAATTTTTACAACTATATCATTCCCAATATCGCCTATATAACTTATGGAGTCTTAGGTGTCTTACTATTGTTTCAACTCTACTACATCTTATTTGTATACAGCAAATTAGCAGTATACAAGGTAAAGAGTTATAAGGAGAATGAAAACCTTCCCCCCTTATCAGTAATCATCTGCGCGCACAACGAGCAGCAGAATCTAGAGGCATTTTTACCTAAAATATTGACGCAGGATTATCCTCAATATGAAGTGATCGTCGTAGACGACTATTCCAGTGATGATAGTCAATGGACATTACAGGCTTTTAAAGCCCAATATCCCCACCTTCGCATTGTAGAGATAAAAGAACACATCCAGCTCAAACACAGTAAAAAGTTTGCTTTAACACTAGGTATTAAAGCTGCAAAATATGAGCACCTAGTAATGACTGACGCGGATTGTGAACCCCAATCTAACGAATGGCTCAAAGAGGTAGGTGGCGCATACAGTGCTTCTAAAGAAGTCATACTAGGCTACTCACCTTATTTTAAAAAGAGAGGCTTTCTCAATAAACTCATCCGATTCGAAACAACTCATACAGCGATGAGCTACCTCTCCTATGCTTTAAAGGGCGACCCCTATATGGGGGTAGGCCGGAATCTTTCCTACTTAAAAAGCCTATTCTTTAAAGGTAAAGGGTTCAATGCACATATGCATATCAAATCGGGAGACGATGATCTATTTGTAAATCAAAATGCGACAACACAGAATACACAAATTGCAATAGCTCCAGACGCTCATATGTACTCTGTTCCAAAAGAAAGCTGGAGCTCTTATTACAAGCAGAAGGCCAGACACTCAGGAGCTTCAGTAGCCTATAAAAATAGACATCAGTTTATGCTGGCTACACAACTTATTACAGCTTTTCTTTTTTACATCGTCTTTTTCTTTGCACTTGCCATTTTACCATCTTTATGGTACATCGCTGTAGGAGTATTTTTCTTACGCTACCTGTGCCAGTTCATCGTCTTTCGTCCCATATTTCTCAAACTTAAGGTCAAAGATCTACTCTTTTGGTTACCGATATTAGACTTGTTTTTTTATTTCTATATCTGTTTAAATGGGCTGTTCAACCGAAAAAAGAAACAGAAATCTTGGTAAGATCTTAAAATATTTTAGTACAAAAAAACGTATTTATAACACCCTATAACACCAGTAAAACGTGAATCCAACAGTAGACATTATATTCAAATATTTTCCAAATCTCACAGCGACCCAAAAATCACAATTTGAAAAACTCGCTGAAGTATATCCATTTTGGAATGACCAAATCAATGTCATTTCCCGCAAGGACATTGAAAGTCTCTATCTAAAACATGTCCTGCACTCATTAGCAATCGCCAAGTTCGTTCAAGAGTTTGCTCCTGGCACACGAATCCTAGATGTTGGGACCGGTGGTGGATTTCCAGGCATACCATTAGCCATCTTATTTCCAGAGGTGCAATTTCATCTGGTAGACTCAATAGGCAAAAAGATAAAGGTAGTACGCGGAGTTGCTGAAGCCATTGGATTGACCAACGTAGAAGCCGACCATATCCGGGCAGAACAACTAGACTATACCTATGATTTTGTAGTGTCGAGAGCAGTGACTAGACTAGGCGATTTTGCTCCTTGGATTAGAAACAAGTTTGAGAAAAAAGATAAAAATGGCATACCTAACGGTATTCTTTATCTTAAAGGAGGAGATTTAAAAGAAGAAATTAAAGAATCAAAATTAAAAGCTGAATTACATCCTTTGACTTCCTACTTCGAAGAAGACTTTTTTGACACCAAATATGTCGTATACGTACCGATGTAGCCAGCGGTTTTGAAATATTCCAAGCGCCTTTTTGCAGTAAAGCACTTGGAATATTTTTTCTTCGAACTAACTCCCTAGTTCTTCTATTATTTTACTGCCTATCAGATTAATTTCTTCATCCATCCCAAACAAGGGTAAACCTGTCTCAGGATGCAGCTTCAACCAATTGGTTTCTGTGTCCTTAATAATCTGAACATACTCTTCTCCATCCTTAAAAATTGTGTAAGTATCTTTTTCATCGGGAAAAACCGAATATGTAATCTCTCCGATCTCTATATCGAAAGGTTCTTGCATTTCCATGATTTTGCTAATTTTAAAGAACAAAGTTAACAATCTCTATCCAAGTACAAGCTAAACTCCCGAATAATATGGTATTGGAGATATACTATATTTTACTTAAGTTTATATACCGATTATGAACATACTTGATAAAATTGCCTTAACAAAAATAAAGGGCATAGGTTCCAAACTTAGCTGTAATCTACTGGAATACTGCGGCTCTGCAGATGCTATATTCAATAATTCAAAAAAAGCTCTGCTCGCTATCCCAGGCATAGGTCCTGCTGCCGTTGAAAGTATTTTATCCAAAAGTTACCTTAAAGAAGCCGAAGCAGAACTTGAGTTTATCCAAAAACATCAAATTGAAGCAATCTGGATAGAAGACGACAAGTATCCCAGCAGATTACGGCACTGCGAAGACGCTCCCCTTTTATTGTATTATAAAGGCTCAGTAGACCTCAACCCAAATCGGGTCATAAGTATCGTCGGATCTCGAAACTCGACACATTACGGACAACGTATCTGCGAAAAGCTCGTCGAACAACTAGCCACACTCGATGTTCATATCATCAGTGGCTTGGCTTATGGTATCGATGTATTAGCTCACCAGTATGCTGTAAAGCAACAAATCCCCACCATTGGGGTATTAGGCCATGGATTAGATCGGATATATCCTGCTAACCACCGAGAGATTGCCTCCAAAATGTTGAATAATGGCGGCTTGCTCACTGAGTTTCCATCAGGTACCAATCCCGATAGACAAAATTTCCCTATGCGTAACCGAATTATAGCTGGGCTGGCCGATGTCACAATTGTAATAGAGGCTGCTATGAAAGGGGGAGCCTTAATAACAGCTGAAATTGCCAATGGCTACAATAGGGACGTATGTGCATTTCCTGGCTCCATTGAGCAAGAATACTCTGCAGGATGTAATTACTTAATTAAAACAAATAGGGCACACCTCATCCGTAATGCCGAAGACCTTTGTTATCTGATGAACTGGGATTCAATTTCGAGCAAACCCGAAAAACAACTTGTTCTTTTACCGAAATCCCTGACCCGAGATGAGCAGAAAGTATACAACTTTTTATCCGAACAAGAATTGGGACAAGCTACAATCGATCAGATTGCCTGTTATTGCGACTGGCCACAGAGCAAACTTGCTATCATATTATTAGAAATGGAACTTGAAGGTCATCTGTTATCCTTACCAGGGAAAGTTTTTAAACTGATCTAACCTTTTTTTCCTCCAAAGTCTAGGATCATATATTCTGCAAGCCGAAATAAAAGTAGACCTAAACACCCTATTTCGAGCTATAACGGATGCTACCACCCTTAAAATACTTTTTTTACCCCTGTCTATCAACACAGTACAATTTAAATACATTATAGTTCTTGTTAAATAGATTTTTTTTCTATTTTTGCGGTGGGTAAGTCCTTTACGACCAGCTCCCATTGACTCCCCCAGGTTGGGAACAAAGCAAGGGTATTTGGTTGAGCGGTGCGATAAAGGGAGCTTACCCATTTTTTGTGCCCAGAATTTTGCACCAAAACATCCACCATCTCCTTAACAATTTCCACGAAGTCCCTACAAATCCCCTAAAATCTGTTAAAGTGCCCTCGAGTACCCTGTAAACGGCATATAGATCTGTTGATTCTAGCATCCACACAAGGGTATTACAACTTTACTCCGCATTAACTTTTAAGTTTTAAGTTTCTTTTCGTTTATTTGTAGTTCGAATTAACACGAGTATATGAGTTGGTTTAAACGAAACAAAGCTGGTATTAATACCGCAACAGAAAATAAGAAAGAAGCACCTGATGGCATGTGGAACAAATGTCCCTCATGTAAAAAGCCTCTTTTAAACTTAGAGCAAATCGAAAACAATTATGTTTGTCAATATTGTGGTTACCATATCCGTATTGGATCGGCAGCTTATTTCTCTATTTTATTTGACGACAACGCCTTTACAGAATTATTTCCAAATCTCACCGCTGGTGATCCTTTACACTTTGTTGATAGCAAGCCCTACAGCGAGCGTCTGGTTGAAAGCCAGGCGAAAACAGGTTTAAAGGACGCACTAAGAACTGCGCATGGAAAAATGGATGGACGAGACATCGTGATTGCTTGTATGGACTTCAATTTTATTGGTGGCTCTATGGGATCGGTTGTTGGAGAAAAGATTGCACGCTCTATTGATTACTGTATCGAGCACAAGCTACCTTTCATGTTGATTTCTAAGTCAGGTGGGGCCCGTATGATGGAAGCTGCATTCTCATTGATGCAAATGGCCAAAACATCAGCGAAACTAGCTCTTCTCAGCCAAGCAAAACTTCCGTACATCTGTTTATTGACAGACCCTACCACAGGAGGTGTTACAGCATCTTATGCAATGTTGGGAGACATCAATATCGCAGAACCAGGAGCATTGATTGGCTTTGCCGGACCACGGGTTATCAAAGAAACAATTAAAAAAGACCTTCCTAAAGGATTCCAAACGTCGGAATTTGTATTAGAACATGGATTTTTAGACTTTATCGTTGATCGTAGGCAACTTAAAGAGAAAGTTTCAACTTTCTTGAAGCTCGTTCAATAAGAACGTATAAAAGAAAAGCAGTCCAAAATGGACTGCTTTTCTTTTTAACTTCCTTGTTTCACAGACCACTTCCGTTACTACAGGCTCTTAAATATCATGAATCAATAGTTTATAAATTATCAATAGTACCTTCTAAAATTCCATATCTTTCTGGTTCGAAGATAGTACAGATCGGACTGTTGGGCATACGCTTCCCTTTCGAAGCTAATATTCAAGTATGCATCCTCTACATTTCTATAATAAACAAATCTTATCAGAAACTCGACACAATAGAGCAGGTAAAAAGGTAATACCAACAATTCCAGGGCCTGTACGAGATGAATCCGCTCATGGTTTATTAAATGTTCATCCTTCGACATTACTTTATTCCGTACAAATATAAAAGGGAAAACAGTCACTGCACTCGCCCTCCCGAAGGAGAACAGATTTGTTAAAAACGAACTAACAATAACCTTACCTTTCATACTCCAAAAGTAATTAAAGAGATCAAGATAACCATAATCGAAGTTTCTGGGCTTCGGAGGCATTTATTTTTAATCAGGTATTCGTGAATGCCAAGCATTTTGTCTAAGTTTGTTATGGTACAAACAGATATATTAAATATGCCTTACAAGGAACGAGAAATTAACAAATTGTATTACACAATGGGCGAGGTCACCAAGATGTTTGACGTGAATGCTTCGCAAATTCGTTTTTATGAACGCGAGTTTGATATCCTACAGCCAAAGAAGAATAAAAAGGGAAACAGACTCTTTACACAGACTGACATTGCTAACCTCAAAATAATCTTCAATCTAGTAAAAGACAAAGGCTATACATTACAGGGAGCACGTGATTATCTACGCACGAATAAGACTGAAGCAAAAGAGAACCAACGTGTCATTGATTCTCTTGAGCGACTTAAGTCATTTTTAGTTGAAGTCCGGGATAGTCTATGATTTATCCAAGAACTCCAATACTTTATTAACCATATCCGTACTACCCAGTATTGCTGGAACACGCTGGTGTAACTCTTCTGGTGCTATTTCTAATATTCTTTCGGTTCCAGTTGTTGCCTTCCCTCCTGCTTGCTCTATGATAAAGGCAATAGGATTACATTCATACATCAATCGAAGCTTTCCTTTAGGCTGTAAAGCTGTCTGTGGATAGATAAAGACACCACCAAGCAACAAATTCCTATGGATGTCCGCTACCATAGAACCTATATATCGAGAGGTATAAGGACGATTCGTACCCGCATCTTCTTCTTGACAGTATTTGATATAATTCTTTATTCCTTGAGGGAACTTAAGATAGTTTCCTTCATTTACCGAATAGATATGCCCTTGCTGCGGAATTTTCATGTTGGGGTGAGATAGACAGAACTCCCCAATTGATGGATCCAAAGTAAAGCCATTAACTCCTTTACCTGTCGTATAGACAAGCATCGTTGATGACCCATAGATAATATATCCAGCAGCCACCTGACGTAGCCCTGTTTGTAATAAATCCTCTTGCGTCAATGCCTCACCGACCTGACTGATGCGGCGATATATTGAGAAAATAGTCCCTACAGATACATTTACCTCAATATTCGAACTGCCATCCAACGGATCAATACAAACGATATACTTCGCATTTTTGGAAATCCCCGTATCGGTCAGCTCCACTCCCTCTTCTTGCTCTTCAGAGGCAACAAAACAGCACTCTCCTCCATCTTTTAGCGCTGCTATAAACTGTTCATCGGCATAAACGTCAAGTTTCTTTTGATTTTCGCCAAATACATTGGTGTCTCCTACCGTACCCAAAATATCCACCAATCCTGCTTTGTTGACCTCACGGTTGACAATCTTAGCTGCGATTCCGATATCGCGCAACAATCGGGACAATTCTCCTTTAGCATAAGGAAAATCCGTTTGTTTTTCAATAATAAACTGACCTAAAGTTTTTAAGGATTTCATAATTTATTTTTATAAAAAACAAAAATATGAAAATATTTACCGATTAAACAACTCTATTATTTCCAAATTTTTAATTTCACCCAAATCAAGATCAAAACGCATCAATGTTCTCACTTTATGCCAGCCCTGTTTTCCTGCCGCACCGGGGTTTAAATGCAGTAAAGCAAGCTTTGGATCATACTGTACCTTCAGAATATGGGAGTGTCCACAAATAAATAATTTAGGAGGATTCTTAATAATCTCGGCCTTTACACCTGCGGCATATCGACCGGGGTATCCTCCGATATGCGTCATCCATACATCAACGCCTTCACAATTAAAACGCAGATGCTCGGGGCACTCGGTCCGGATGTCCTTCCCATCGATATTCCCATACACTCCTCTAAATGGTTTAAAATCCTTCAACCGCTCCACAACATCGATACTCCCAAAATCTCCTGCATGCCATACTTCGTCACAATTTTCAAAATGTGTAAAAACAGCTTCATCTAAATAACTATGTGTATCGGAAAGCAATCCTATTTTTTTCATATGTGTATAATTTGATGCTCAGCAATGTTCCTATCGAGCGATCTATTAGTCTAGCACTATTGTTCCTTTTTTGTCAACAGCGTGGCGCATCAGGGGTATTCCCTTATTAAAAACCGAGAAAGAAAGGCTTCAGAAAATCCTGGTAGGTTTTAGAGTAAATACCTTTATCTGCGTAAATAACAAAATCAAGTCGTTCTTGTTGGTCAACATCTTCTTTACTTAAAATCAAAACCTTACGAATTGGCTCACTATGGGCAAAAGAACGAATACTTACCTCCTTTACCAAGGTCAGTCCATTTTCCTTCGTATAACAAAGGAGCTCATCACATAAATCTACCGGCAAAACCAACTGTAGTGTGCCCCGATAAGAAAGTCTATCATTGGAAAAAGTCAGAAGACGCTTAAAGAAATCCAAATCTGTATGTCTAGCGACGCGCTTACGTCCATCGGGATTATGTAGCGCATTAATATAGAAAGGTGGGTTACTGACAATCACATCATATGCTTTCTCCTCGGACATAGTCTCAAAATCTCCAAGCTGCGCACGCATACGTCCTGCAAAAATAGATGCCTGAAAGTTCTCCTCTGTACGTTGATAAGCAGTCTCGTCAATATCTACCGCATCAACGATAGCCTCTGGAAAACGTTGGGCCAACATTAATGCAATCACACCTGTTCCGGAACCGACATCTAAAATACGGGCAGGCTCCTTCGCTTCGACCATTGCGGCCAGTAAGACTCCATCCGTATTAATTTTCATCGCGCACCCCTCTTGATTGACCTCGAACTCTTTAAATTTAAATACCGTCCCCATGAGGCACAAAGTTAGCCTTTTGTCATTGATGAAACTAAAAAATAATTCGTACTTTCGAATGTACTTTTGTATCATCAAACCCTATGCGCTACCTTTATTTATCATTATTTGTATTCATTTTTTCTTTATCCTCCTTGTTCGCCCAAAATGGTTGTGAACCGGTCGTAGGCGCTGCACTTCAAAAACTACCAAGCATTTTAATGAAAAATGATTTCGGTCAACTGAAGACTATAATCAACACTTTAAAAGGTACCTGTGAGAAAAATGAGCTTGGGCGTCGACTGGAAATCATCTCGCAATTACTTCAAAAACAGAATACACATCTATCTATCAATGCCTACCTTGATGGACACTATGATGATGTACTGATACAACGTTTTGATGCGGCTGCGACCAGAAATCCCAATGGCACATACAGACAAAACCCGAAAAAATACCAATATTTCCCATTGAACCATCCGGTCGACTCTCTCTTGAAGCAAAAAGCCGTAGCCCTATTACAATCACAAAGCTATGCCTTAAATAAAGAGGAAACAGCCATAACCTATCTTTTTGCAGATGATATTGATGAATTTCTCCGAGAGCGCAATAAAAAGCCCAGCAAGTCCGTTTCAAATACCACAGCAGGCTATTATCCGTCAAAAAATAACATGAATGGTCCGACAATTGGACTCAGCGCAGGTATCTTTAGCCCGTTTGACAGTAACCCTATCTTCGACCAATCGGGTATATTTGGAGTTTCCTATATGGGGTCCTTGAACAATTCTATCGTCTCTGAACTTGTTTATAAATTCAGAGTGCACAATAACTCCCGTCCCTTTGACATGCGCTATAAACGGGAGATACGAGAAGTAAATCCTAACAGCAGTCATTTTATCGGTCTGGGCTTCGGCTATAAAGCCTATGACAATGGAACACTCGTGTTATTGTTGCCCAAGGTGAATACGGGGCTAGGATTTATCTGGACTGGGCTATCCGACTCTTACTACTATACAGATGAGTATGGTTTTGAACGCAAAAGTATCTCACTCCGGAATATCAAGACCTGGCAAAACAGCATTGGGATTACGAGCATGGTACGCCTCCAAAGAAAAACCTTTATAGGCGTAGAGCTCAATTATCATCTCATTCCTTACAATTGGGATGACAAATTAGTACCCCATATACCAAGTGGTTATGGCAGCGCCGAATTTTTTATCCGCTTTTAGTTCTTGAGTAGACGTTGTATCTCGTCCAATTTCATGAGTGCTTCTACCGGAGTCAGCGTATTTACATCCAGATTATTCAGCATATCCCTTATTTTCTCCAAGATAGGGTCATCTATAGCAAACATCTGTAACTGATACGCTTGTTTTTGAATCTTGCGCATACTGTCCTTGATCTTTTCACCGCCAGTACGCTCTTGTTCTAGTCTTTTCAAGATCTCTGAAGCGCGACCAATCAGTCTAGGGGGCATACCGGCCAATTTGGCCACGTGAATACCAAAACTATGCTCTGAACCACCAGGCACAAGTTTGCGTAAGAAGATAATTTTATTATTGACCTCTTTGACCGAGACATTAAAGTTCTTGATCCTCGGCATAGAATTGCTCAATTCATTCAATTCATGGTAATGTGTTGCAAATAAGGTCTTAGCTCGAGCACTAGGATGTAGGTGCAAAAACTCTGCAATAGCCCAAGCGATAGAAATCCCATCATAGGTACTTGTGCCCCGCCCAATCTCATCCAATAAAATCAAACTCCTATCAGAAAGATTGTTCATGATACTCGCCGTCTCATTCATCTCGACCATGAATGTCGATTCTCCTGAAGAAAGGTTGTCCGATGCTCCTACTCGGGTAAATATTTTATCTACAAGCCCAATATGAGCTTCCTTTGCCGGGACAAAACAGCCAATCTGCGCCATCAAGACAATCAAACCAGTCTGACGCAATAAGGCTGACTTACCCGCCATATTCGGACCAGTTATTATTATAATCTGTTGCGATTCGGGATCTAGAAAAGTATCATTCGTAATATAGTCCTCTCCAATCGGAAGGTTCTTTTCAATAACAGGATGACGTCCTCCTTTTATATCCAGAATTTTCGTATTACTGATCTCTGGTTTGATATAGTAATTTTTCTCCGCTATTACAGCGAAATTGAGCAAAACATCTAGCTTCGCTATCAGTTGCGCATTTAACTGTACTGGTTTGATATATTCTCCAATCGAAAGGAGCAACTCGGCATAGATCCGATTTTCGATAGCCTGAATCTTTTCTTCTGCTCCTAGAATCTGCTCCTCATATTCTTTAAGCTCTTCTGTGATGTATCTTTCGGCATTCACTAAAGTCTGCTTACGGATCCACCCCGATGGCACTTTATCCTTGTGTGTATTAGTCACTTCTAGATAATAGCCAAAGACGTTGTTAAATGCAATTTTCAATGAAGGTATGCCCGTAATTTCGGACTCCCGACGTTGGATTTCCAATAGATAGTCCTTCCCTCCAAATGCCACTTTACGCAATTTATCGAGATCTTCATCAATCCCATCTGCGATTACATTTCCCTTATTCAACGCTACCGGTGGTTCGGCCTGAAGAGTCTTTTCAATCTTCTCCCTGATCAGCGCACAAGGATTCAATTGTTCAGAAATCATCGAAAGAGCCTCCGAAGCTTTAATATCAGTCAGCACTTTTAGTTTTTCGACAGCATATAGAGAGCGCTTCAGTTGTGCTATTTCTCTTGGATTAGCTTTTTGAAGTCCAATTTTACTGATCAACCGTTCTAAATCCCCAACCTGCTTTATTTCGCGAATCAACTCATCACGTAGATCCTTATGCTGGTGAAAATAATCAACTACATTGAGGCGTTCCTGTATCGATTTGATATCCTTTAAAGGCATCACTATCCAACGCTTCAATAAGCGTGCACCCATTGGCGAGGAAGTTTCGTCCAGCACATCGGACAGGGTAATCGCATTCTCATTGGCCGAACCAATAAGTTCTAGATTACGAATCGTAAAGCGATCTAGCCACATATAACGATCTTCCTCTATTCGTGCAATATGCGAGATATGCTGCAAGTTACGATGCTCAGTTTCATTCAGGTAATGTAGCGCTACTCCTGCCGCAATAATTGCAGTAGGCATGCGATCAATACCGAAACCTTTTAAAGACTGGACCTCAAAATGCTTCAACAGATTCCCCTCAGCATAATCCCCGGTATAAGGCCATTCATCCAACGAATAGGTGTAATATTGACTTCCAAAATTCGTTGCAAATTCTTTAGACTGCTTGCGTGGCATGATAACCTCTGTTGGTTTAAAACCTTGAAGCAATTTATCAATATAACCAACGCTGCCTTGCGCTACAAGAAATTCTCCAGTAGAAATATCTAAGAAAGAAATACCTACAGAGTTTTTATCAAAAAAAACAGAGGCTAGGTAATTATTCGATTTCTGTTGTACAATATTATCGCTGTACGACACCCCTGGTGTCACCAATTCTGTCACCCCTCGCTTTACAATCGTCTTGGTCATTTTAGGATCTTCCAGCTGATCACATATCGCGACACGCTGACCAGCCCGTACCAACTTGGGAAGATAGGTCTCCAATGAATGATGAGGAAACCCTGCAAGGGCAGTTTCTGATTCAGACCCATTCCCTCTTTTGGTCAAGACAATACCCAGGATTCCCGCAGCTTTAATCGCGTCCTCACCAAAAGTTTCATAAAAATCACCAACACGGAATAATAATAATGCACCAGGATACTTCGCTTTGATCGTGTTGTACTGCTGCATTAGGGGAGTTTCTTTCTTTACCTTTGCCAATGGAAATCTGTTTTTTGTTGAGGTGTAAAAATAAGAGAATTGTAGGGATTTGACAAGCCGAATATCCTTCTATTAAAGCATTATGGCCTACTACTTGTAAATCTCCACCTTAATCTCGCCAGATTCAGTAATATATCCTCTATACATACCGGCTGTATTGAATGGCAAGGCTACATTCCCATCTCTATCTAAGACGATCATTCCACCATCTCCCCCCATGTCTCCAATTTTGCGAATCACTTCCTTTGACGCCTCTAGTGCAGATAGCGACTTATACTCCATCAGTGCGGCTACATCATATGCAGCCACATTACGTATAAAATATTCTCCCCATCCTGTACAGGAAACTCCGACTTGCTTATTCGCATAGGTACCTGCACCAATAACTGGGGAATCTCCGACACGTCCAAATTTTTTATTTGTCATCCCTCCAGTTGATGTACCTGCTGAGATATCCCCTTTACTATCCAACGCTACACACCCCACCGTTCCGAATTTATCGTCCTTCCATTCTGGCTTTGTAATCGACTGTTTGTCACTATGATCTAACTCAATAGCTTTACTATCTTCTTTCAATATCCGCTGTAAGGCATCCCAACGCTCTTGTGTATAGAAATAAGAAGGATCTACCTGAGCTATCCCTTGCTCTTTGGCAAATCTTTCAGCTCCTTGCCCCACCATCATTACATGAGGCGAATCTTCCATCACAGCTATAGCAGCCGTTATCGGATTCTTTATTGTGGTAACTCCTGCTACAGCTCCAGCAGCACCATCTTTTCCCTTCATAATAGAGGCATCAAGCTCATTCGTCCCTTCATGGGTAAAAACAGCTCCTTTGCCTGCATTAAATAAAGGGGAGTCCTCCATAACATGAATAGCAGCTTCGACAGCCTTCTCACTACTTCCACCTGTTTTAAGTATATCATAACCTGCCTGGAGTGAAGCACGGAGTGCACTCGTATAGGCCTGCTCTTTTTCTGGCGTCATTTTGGACTTCAAGATTGTTCCAGCTCCACCATGTATCACGAGGATTACCTTATCTTTGGGGTCTACCTGTTGCCCCACACCAACTAAACTCATAAACATCAAAAATAAAAAAAGGGTATTTTTTACAGTCATAATATGGATAATAATCCTGTAAATTAGTCATTTTTGTACAATGTATCTACTTATGGCTTAAAAAAGCAATTGTGACTACCTATTTTGTCGGTTTTTTTTTAGGTTTGCATCGAATTTGTGATCAGGTCATGGCAATAAAACGTGGTAATTATAGAAAGAAAAAAGTGTCATCCACTTCTTGGAAGAAACAGCTAAAAAGTTGGTCTATCCGAATCGTAGTGGGATTTTTTGCCTTAAGTATCTTTTGGGTACTTTGTCTTAAGTTTATCAACCCACCCATTACCTATCTTATGATAAAAAGGGGATTCCAGTGGCAGTCAGAAGGCAAAGGCTTTAAAATAGAAAAAGACTGGCTGCCTTACGACGATCTTTCAAATAATCTGAAGAGAGCAGCTTTGGCTGGTGAAGACGCTCACTTCATGAGCCATAATGGTTTTGATACAGATGCAATCAAACAGGCATTAGAAAAGAACCAATCTGGAAAACCGCTCCGGGGAGGAAGTACTATCAGCCAACAGGTTGCAAAAAATGTCTTTCTATGGCCGGGACGTTCTTGGCTCAGAAAAGGTCTAGAGACCTATTTTACATTTCTTATCGAAATCATCTGGAGCAAAAAACGTATTCTTGAGGTGTACCTCAACGTGATCGAAATGGGACAAGGAGTATACGGAGCAGAGGCTGCATCACATTACTATTTTAACAAATCAGCGAAAAGCCTAACAAAGAAAGAGGCTGCATTAATTATCGCCATCTTGCCCAATCCAAGACAATGGGATGCGCGCCGTCCGTCGAATTACGTCAACTCAAGGGCAAATAACATAGTCCGTTACCTCAGTCATTACGAGATTCCGGATTAAAAAGATTAAAAAATTAGACAGACCGGCTTACTAACTGAGATTGCTACCGATTCGTTTATAGCCAAAGCTCCTGTCCGTGTATTTCTTTTAAAAACGCTAATTTGATTGGAAATTTGATTGGTTACGAACCCCCAGTTCCCATCTGCAGAAATATTTAAGTTTCGAGGCGAATTGCCTCCTGTAGAAACAATACTTTTTAAGCGAAGCATTTTGTTTTTCATCACCTCATAGCATGCAATTACATTTGCATCTCCCCGATTTGTAGCATAAACAAATTTACCATTAACCGACATCTTTATATCAGCACCCCCATGCTCCCCCTTGAAACCTTCATCATATACAGGCAGTACCTGAGTATTGACCCATTGGTTATTTTTCTGTTGAAATACCGCTACCTCTCCTGTCAATTCAAGCACAGCGTATATGCACTTTGCATCATCCGAGACAACGACGTGTCTTGGACCTGAACCTTTTGGAGTAGATATACTATCGACTCTCTGGAGGCTGTATCTCGTACCTTCCTGTTGTATCTCATAGATATAGATTAAATCAGCTCCTAAATCGGAAACAAATAATCGAGAACCATCCTTAGAGAAAAAAGCAGAATGAATATGCGAACTCGACTGTCTATCTTTATTAATGCTACTACCTTTAAACTGTATAAAGTCTTCTTCCTGATTTAAGCTTCCATCATCTTTTAAAGAAAACAAAGCTAGTGATCCACTACTATAATTAGAAACCACCAGAACAGGCTTAGTCGGACTAAGAGATACATGACAGGGGTGGGCTCCCTTGGTAGGTAAAGTCCCCATGATCGCTCTACTTTCTAAATCGATCGCAGTCACACGACCTTCGTTATTCTCATTGACGGCATACAGCATCTGCCCTTTTCTAGCCAAAAAAGAAGGATTGTCCATAGGTATAGTCCCTGAAAAAGTAGAAGCACCCGTGGCGGCTTCAAAATCATAAAGCTGTACCCCTTCACTCCCTCCTGCTGACGTATATGTCCCCACATACAGCTTAGCCGTTTGCGCCTGAACATTCAAAAAAAAGCCTGGGACCGACAGCCCTAAAAAAACAGCAAACATTCTCCCTAAATCAATCATATTATACCTGCGTTAAATTTCGTTAAAAACGATATTAGCCTCTGTCAAAAAGCTATATTCGTAACAAAATATGGAATAAAAAAGACATTAATAAATCAAACAAGATAATCTTACGATGCCTTCTCTGATTATTTCAGTCTAGGTTCGAGGAGATGATCTTATTCTGATGAAAAATACGACTTTTACAAATTATTCTGATATTTTTGTGTACAAATATTGAATAACGTATATTATGAAAGAATCATGATTTATACAGTCTCATTGAGGAATGCATAAGTCGGATCATTTCATCACAAATTAAAAACAAATCAGAAAAGATGAAAAAAATCTTAGGGATATTTCTTATTCTATCCATATACTTTTCACCAACCATCGGACAAGAAAAGCTAATAGACCGTGTTATATCAACTGTTGGTACGGGCCACATATTACAATCGGATCTGGAGCTGGAGTACACACAGTATCTAGCGCAAGGAAACACACCTAATGATAAGATAAAATGTTATATCCTTCAACAATTGTTGACCCAGAAACTTTTAGCGCAACAAGCTGTAATTGACTCAGTGGAAGTATCGGAGAGTGAAATCGATGACCAACTGAACTTCCGTATCCGTTCGATGATCCAAAAAGCTGGAGGCAAAGAACGATTGGAAGAATTCTTAAACCGGTCGATATTACAACATAAAGAAGAAATGCGTCCTGCTGTTGCCGAACAACTAAAAGGAAACAAGATGCAAGGACAATTGGTATCGAAAGTAGATGTCACTCCACAAGAAGTAAAAAAATATTTCCAAAGCTTAAATGCAGATAGTCTACCTTATTTCAATACCGAAATCGAATATGCGCAGTTGGTAATCAATCCTGTATTGACCAAAGAGGAAAAAGAACAATTTCGGTCCAAAGCCGAAGGCTACCGTCAGCAGGTACTGAACGGTTCGGATTTCGGAACTATTGCCCGTCTATATTCTGAAGATGGTTCGGCTCCTTATGGTGGCGAGTTGGGCTTCAGTACAAGGGATGCATGGGTAAAGGAATTCTCGGCACAGGCCTTCAAATTGAAAGCAGGTGAAATGTCCCCTGTATTTGAGACACAGTTTGGTTTCCACTTCCTCCAAGTACTTGAAAGACGCGGGGAAGAGGTAAATGTGCGGCATATCCTCATCAAAAGCAAACCTACAAACGCTGCATTATCACGCACTAAAGCTAAGATAGATAGTATCTATGATCTTATCGTAGACACCAAACGTATGAATTTCAATACTGCTGCGTCCCTATATTCGGATGACAAAGAAACGAAATACAATGGTGGTGTAGTGACGAACATGGAAGACCGTTCTACCTTGATCCCTGTCGACCAACTGGATGATGTATCCGTGTTCAACGCAATAGATCCTTTGAAAGAGGGCGAAGTATCCAAAGCAGTATTATATACAGACAAAAGAACTGGTGAGTCTTCTTATCGTATTTACTACTTAAAATCTAGGATCGCTCCTCACAAAGCGAATCTAGATCAAGATTTTGCTAAAATTAAGGAAGCTGCTCGTCAAGACAAAATCAACCGCACACTGAGTGAATGGTTTGAATCGAGAAGAGAGACAACCTATATCGATATAAATCCGGAGTTCCTATCCTGTGATGAATTAAAAGTCTGGGCAAAGACAACGGATAAAACAGCAAAGGGCAATTAATAAAACTTTCATGATTCCTTTGGATTATCAACAGAAATGAAAGTTCTTGATGTCCATTAAAGACAGACAGTTTCAGATAAAAAAGGCGAAAAGTAAAACTTTTCGCCTTTTTTATCTTTTCACCGATCTCACTACCGTTCAAATAGCATTTCTAAAATCACACGCCATTGATAGTCATCTTTTAGCTGCCATATCCTGATGTAGTTAAACTTTACCTCTTTATCTTTAGAAGACACCGTTGCATTCCCCAGCGAATAGGCAAACTCTCCACTATAAGCGCGCCCTACATCAGTAGGTTCCGTTTCAATGGCAATACGTTGCTTTTTTAGAAATGACAATACATTTTTCTTACCCGATATTTCCTCTTGCCACGGGTAATAAAAGCGTGCATCATCTGTTAGGAATTCAGAATAGGCTGTTTCATTATTCGCTTTCAATACTGTTGAAAACAATTGATCAGTAGACATAACCACATCCTCTCGCTGCTGTAACCTAACTTTAGAGCGATGTTTCAAATACCAAGAATCATCGGGCTCGTGGTACCAAATCTCTTGGGGCTGATTCTTTCCAAAGTTCTCCACTTCAGCTCTCAGTTCAACTTTCCAATCGCCTTTCTTACCACGCTTCCACACAGTAAGATACTGCCCATTTCTTTTTACAGCTCCAACCTTTTGAAACTCCATCTTGCCAGACGTCACTCCCCAGTCAAGACTCTTGGATACCAATGCAAAATTAGGATCCCAGCTCAACACATCCGGAATATTCGGTCTATTATTCAGGTAATTAAAAGCGTTCACTGCCGAAGGCACATAAAAAGTAGACTCTTTATCGATAATCGACGAAAATGCAGCGTGTGGAGACTGAGCCTTGGAAAGCATTGCCGCGTTTCTATCTGCTGTGATTAAGCCCCCCACTTTGTCTGGCAACTGGGCAAACAGTACCTGAGCCGGGAATGCGATACAAACAAGAGATATGCTGGTTAAAAAACTATTATATTTCATAAATACATGACCTATTTTTAGCTGTCATTTTTGAACCTACAATATCAAATCTTATTCCAAAGTGTTCCATCTTTGCTATCTTTCAATTGAATTCCAATTGCAGATAGTTCTTGTCTTATTCTATCAGAAGTTGCAAAATCTTTGTTTTGCTTGGCTTCATTACGCATCGCGATTACCAAATCCATCAACCCTTCTATATCTTGATTATTACCACCTAACTGATCATCTTTCAAGCCCATGATGTCAAAGACAAACTCTTTCATCAATTGCTTTATTTGTTCCAAGGTTGTAGCATTAACCTGTTGTTTACCGTCGTAAATAGAATTGATAAGACGAACCACTTCAAAAAGCTCCGCAATCAATATAGGACTATTAAAGTCATCATCCATTGCCGCGTGACATTTCGCACGAACCTCACTCAAATCAACATCAATCTTTGTCTTACCAGAAGGGGTGATTTTATCCAGCAAAGCGATAGCTGTCATCAAGCGCTTATATCCTTTCTCAGCTGCATCCAACGCCTCATTAGAAAAGTCCAACGTACTCCTATAATGTGCCTGTAACATAAAGAATCGTACCGCCATAGGGGAATATCCTTTTTCAAGCAAAGGATGATCACCGGTAAACAATTCACCAGGCAAGAATCCGTTACCTGCAGATTTTGACATACGCGCTCCGTTTACGGTCAACATATTAGTATGCATCCAATACTTGGCCGGTTGTACGTGATTACAAGCTTCTGACTGTGCAATCTCATTCGTGTGATGCGTAGCCGCCAAATCCATTCCACCTCCGTGGATATCAAACTGGTCGCCAAGATATTTACGGCTCATTGCCGAACATTCTATATGCCAACCAGGGAAACCGACGCTCCAAGGCGCTGGCCATTGCATAATATGCTCAGGCTTCGCTTTAATCCATAACGCAAAATCCAACCGCCCCTTCTTTTCATCCTGACCACCCAGTTCGCGGGTGTTGTTCAACAAATCCTCTAAGTTACGATTGGTTAAAATGGTATAATTATGCTCTTTTACGTATTTGTCCACATCAAAGTATACAGTTCCGTTTACCTCATAGGCATAACCATTTTCGATGATCTGCTGTACCATCTCAATCTGTTCTGAAATATGGCCGGTAGCTGTTGGCTCAATACTAGGAGGCAGTGTATTGAACATACGTAATACATCATGAAAGCCTAGCGTGTACTTCTGCACAATTTCCATCGGCTCTAACTGCATCAGCTTTGCCTTTTTTGCAAATTTATCGTCCCCTTCGTCATTATCTCCCTCAAGGTGTCCAGCATCTGTAATATTACGTACATAACGAACTTTGTACCCTAAATGTAAGAGGTAACGAAAAATCAAATCGAAGGAAACAAAAGTCCTACAATTACCCAAATGTACATCACTGTATACGGTCGGCCCGCACACATACATACCAACTAGATTAGAATGAATTGGTTCAAACTTTTCCTTTTTTCGCGTAAGGGTATTGTATACGACTAGATTGTGTTGCATATTGAACAGATAATATATTGATTAAACTATTTTTGTCTAAAATACACTTGGATTGGAACACCATTAAAATCGAAATGTTCTCGTAATTTATTTTCTACAAAGCGTCTATAAGGCTCTTTAATATACTGTGGCAAATTACAGAAAAACGCAAACATAGGGCTTCGTCCTGGAAGCTGTGTTGCATATTTGATTTTAATATACTTACCTTTTATGGATGGTGGTGGGTAGTTTTCAATAATCTCCAACATCACCTCATTCAACTTAGATGTAGGTATTTTCTTCGTCTTATTCTGGAAGATTTGCATAGCCTTCTCCACGACTCTGAAGATACGTTGTTTCTCAGTCACAGAAGTAAAGAGGATAGGCACATCAGTAAAGGGTGCTATTTTCTCCTTAATTCTTGCCTCAAACTCCTTCATCGTTTTGTTGTCCTTTTCAATAGTATCCCATTTATTGACAACGATAAGGATACCTTTTTTATTTTTTTCAGCTAGATGAAAGATATTGATATCCTGTCCTTCAATCCCATCATTGGCATCTAACATTAATACCACTACATCCGAGTCTTCTAAAGCTTTTATCGTACGCATCACCGAGTAAAACTCGATATCCTCGCTCACTTTACTTTTCCGTCGCAACCCAGCTGTATCGATCAACAAGAATTCGTGTCCAAATTGGTTGTAATGGATCCGTATAGAATCACGTGTAGTCCCTGCTACATCCGTTACAATATTACGATCTACTCCTAACAAAGCATTAGTCATAGAGGATTTTCCTACGTTCGGTCGCCCTACAATCGCTACTTTTGGCAAAGGAGTTTCATCCTCTTCTTCCTCATCTGGAAAATTAGAAACCACCGCATCCAAGAGCTCACCAGTACCTGATCCTGTAGCCGAAGACACGTTGTAGATTTCACCTAAACCAAAAGCATAGAACTCTGCAGAATCATGGTGTAATTTTGCATGATCTACTTTGTTTGCGACCACATATACCGGTTTGGATGTACGGCGCAATAAATCCGCAATTTCATCATCCAAATCCGTAATTCCGGTAGTTACATCTACCATAAATATAATCACTGAAGCTTCTTCGATAGCGATATGAACCTGATCCCGAATAGCCTCTTCAAATACATCATCTGATCCGTGTACAAAACCACCGGTATCAATTACAGTAAACTTCTTACCGATCCAATCTGCGACTTCATAATGACGGTCACGCGTCACTCCACTAAAGTCATCTACAATCGCTTTTCTACTTTCTGTCAAGCGATTAAACAAGGTCGATTTTCCCACATTGGGACGACCTACAATTGCAACAATGTTTGCCATATCTTTAAATTTTTATCTCGCGCGTTACCCTCACGGCAACTAATCTTTTATTACTCAATAAATAGAACGGACAAAGTTACGCAAAAACAGTGGCATTATGTTTTGTTACCAGCAACTTCCTAGATAATATTTTCATCACAACAAAGGACAATGAATCAAAAAGAAAGCCCCACATAAAATATGTGAGGCTTCTAAAAAAGCAAGTACTTGCCGAATCCTATTAATTGCCCGTAGGATTTTGCGTTAATGTACCTGGATATGAATTAATAACACTTTGAGGAATATAATAAACCACTCTATAATCAGTAGCTTTAATCACTTCTGTTTGATTATGAGGTCCTGGATATCTTCTCGTCAAAGATTCACCGTTTCTAAACACATCATAGCTACGTTCAGCCTGATAAGCCAACTCTAATTGACGTTCTTTATCTATCCGTTCACTTGCATTGCTTGCATCCAATGAAGCATAGCCTCCATTTACAATAGAACGGTTACGGATAAGGTTCAAATCCGACAAAGCTGCTCCGTAATTATTCAGTTTAGCATAAGCTTCAGCACGATTCAAATAAACTTCCCCAAGACGGCTAATAACTGGCGAATGCAAATGTGAATCCTCACCTTCTCTTGAAGCTTTTGTGATATAAAACTGCGGATAGGCTCTATTCAAGTTAATGTAATAATCTAACACACCGCTATAAGTTTTGCCATCTTTATATTTGATACTGTATACACCTTGCTCGACATTAACAGGAGTCAGTGTATAGGTATCTTTATTATTTTTAGTAGAAACAGTAGATCCGCTTCGCACCACAGTATCCTGTACATAACTCCATGTCTGATTATCATTTTCTTTTATAAAACGAAAAACCTCTAGGTATTTACCTGTTTTTTCATCCTTAGAATATGTAGGCTCAATAAATGCAGCTCTCGCATCAACAATCTTATAGCTGTCCGGCCTCCAATCATTTCGACCTGTTTCATTTAATAGATCAATGTATTTTCCACTGGCATACATTTCCCCCCAACCTTGTCCACCAATATTCGCATACATACCTCCAACTCCATAAAAATGATCATCTCCGGAAAATTCTGAAGCTAAACGCTTAACCGCAAAAATTGTTTCTGGATTTGCTTCTGGCGTATAGGTATTATATTTCATAAATTGATCCCTCCCCAAGAGCACATATGATCCTGATGAAATCACTTTATCAGCATAATCTACAGCCAACTGTGCGTATTGTACATTTGGCGATTCATAAGTACCACTCATGTATAAATACACACGGGACAACAAAGCCTGTGCTGCTCCTTTTGACGCTACAATTGGCATTCTTTTCTTGCCATTCCGTTCGTTAGCAATCATCGTTTCAGCCTTTTTCAGATCACTAATGACCTGCTCATACACCTCTTTTACTGTAGAACGATCTGGTAGTTGCAAACCATCAATGACATTATCTGGCGTACCATTCACAATAGGCACACCTAAATTTGTTTCTGGGCTCTGCGCGTAGGGTCTACCGTAAGCACGAACTAGGTAGAAATACAGCATTCCTCGAATATAATAACACTCACCAAGTTTACTATCCAATTCTTCGCTCTGCCCTTCTTTTATCATCTTCAATATATTCGAAGCCTGAGCGATTGCAATATAACTATCATCCCAAAATTGTCCCAATCGTCCATTTTCAGGAGTTCGAGAAAAGGAAATAAATTCATAGAAATCATCAGTAGACGCTCCCCGAATCATCATATTATCCCCTGCGTATTCACCAGCTCTGTGCATTGGATCGGACCATGCCTTCAACTGTGCATACGTTCCATTCAATAATCCGTCTATAGCCGCCTCTGGATTACCTATTATATTCTCAGACTCCATCGAGCCATAAGGCATCCTATCAATATCACAAGCAGCAAGAGAAGCTGATGCGATCAATATCATTATTATCTTTTTCATAAAACTGTCTTGCTCTTCTTAAAATGAAACATTTACACCGAACATAAACTTCCGAACGGATGGATATACATCGGTCCCTGTTGAACTTAATATCTTGCCATCATCTTCCTTAACAGGCAACTCAGGATCTACGCCTGAATACTTCGTCCAAGTGAATAAATTTTCTCCTGCAAAAAACACACGTAGGTTTTTCACTTTATACTTCTCAAGATTAAAGTTATATCCAATCGTCAGAGACCGTAAACGTAAAAAATCACTATCTTCTAAATACCGAGAAGAAACCTTATTCCCGTTCATATTATTTTCATAAAGCGCGACAGGATGAGTAGCCTCATCCCCAGGCTTCTCCCAACGACTCCAACCATTCTGTAATTTCATTTGATTACGATCGGTATATGTACCATCCGCATCGTACTCCTGCCGTGAGTAATTGTAAATCTTTCCACCGATAGAGTAGCCAAATACTGCAGCCAAGTCGAACTGCTTATAGCTTAAAAATGTGTTGATACCACCAAATATATCCGCTGACGCTTTACCTAACTTCTCTGTAGTTGCTTTCGCGTATTCAGATGTTGTCGTTCTTCCAACCTCCTGGCCATTTGCGTCACGATCTACAATGTACCACATCGGCGCTCCATTATCCGGATTAACCCCAGCCCATTCTTTCAAGTAATAGGTGTCCACAGGGCGGCCAATATCTAATACTCTACTCGCCGAACCAGCTATATTGGTATCATCACCTATAATAATATTTTTGAACACATAAGAACCATCTGCCTGTCTTGTTTGGTACATTCCCGTCAACTTATTCCGGTTATGCCCTAGGTTAATATCCACAGACCAAAGCCAATCTTTCTTACGAATGATATCTCCGCCAACAGTAATTTCGAAGCCGCGATTATTCATCTCACCAATATTCTTCCATACATCCCTCACCCCTGTAGCTGTAGGAATAGGTACCTTGTAAAGGATATTATCTGTGTTTTTATCATACCAGTCCAAGTTCACCCTTAAACGGTTATCGAATAAAGCCGCATCTACTCCAAGACCCGTTGTGGCTGTCTGTTCCCAAGTCAACCCCCTATTACCAATTTGAGTAATTAGCATACCAGGCAGAGCATCATAGCTATATTCCCCCCCTACTCCATATAAACTATACTGTGGATAAAGCGAACTAGGCCTGTTTCCTACTGTACCGTATGCTGCACGAAGCTTCAAATTATCAACCCAATCCACATTAAACCAACTCTCGCGATGAATGTTCCATCCTCCACTAATAGAGTAGAAGTTACCAGACCTTTTACCAAAGTTGGACGCTTCGTCCCTACGGAAAGACACTTGCGCTAAATACCTGTCATCATAAGAATAATTCGCATTAGATAAATAAGACTGTGTCGCCCATTCGTTTATACTACTTCTAGTACGCTCAGGTATTGACACTGCATCCAAAACTTCGAAACCTGGAATAAATCCTGTCCCATAAACATCCAGAATCTTTGCCCAATAGTCATTAAACTCATAAGCAACAATACCATTAACAGCGTGCTTACCCCACCTTTTATTCGCTCTCAGAATTTGCGTCGTATACCTTCTTGCATACTCTGTCCTGTAGTCTTCGTTACGCCCATTAACGTTCAAGCCACTATTAGATCGAGGGTCGGTATAAGTACTCTTACTAGATGTATTATACCTATAGTTATTTATAGACGAGTAGGTTAACCAATCCGTTATCTTAATATCAAAATCCAGATTACCCATTAACTCATAATTCGTACTCGAACCATGATTCCATTGTAAATCGTACAGATAGTTCGTACTATTACTATTAACCCATCCGCTATAACGGTGTGGCACGAGTTTACCACTTTCATCATAAGGACTATCCCAAGGTAAATTCGAGTACATCGCACCTGTCGAATACTGACGATCATCCACTCCCCTACGCGCACCTACAATAGAAGGCTTAATAGTCAACCAATCAAACGGTTTATAAACTGTATTCATTCGCACGTTGTAGCGATCATAACCATAGCCTTTTACAGCGCCAACTTCATCATAATACCCAAGTGAAAGTAAAGATTGTAGCTTTTCTGTTCCTCCTTGTATAGACACATTATGATTCTGAACAAACCCTGTTTTCGTCGCTAACTTCCACCAATCAAAATCACGCTCCATTAAATCCTCATTCCAAAGCTTGAAATCAATTTTATCAGCATTCTGAAACGATTTATAATAATCATAAAGCTCCTCACCATTCATCATCTCAAGGTTACCATTATGGAGTTGATTGAAACCCACCTTCGTTGAAAAATTCAAACTAGTTTTTTGAGCAGAAGGTGTTTTGGTTGTGACTACAACAACGCCGTTAGCTCCTTGCGAACCGTATATGGATGTAGAAGCTGCGTCTTTCAAAATAGTCATACTCGCAATATCATCTGGATTAATATCGCCAGGACTAGAGCCCACAATCACCCCATCAATAACCCATAATGGACTTGAAGTACCGCTCAAAGTGGCTTGTCCACGAATAACTACAGCCCCTCTAGCGCCAGGCTTTCCTCCTCCGGGAGAAACATAGACACCTGCAGCCTTACCATTCAACATATTCTCGACAGCAGGAGTAGTTACATCTCTCAATTTACTACCACTGACAGTTTGTAGTGCTCCAGTTAAACTTTCCTTTTTCTGTTGGGTACCATATCCTACTACCACAACCTCTTCCAATGCCTCACTAGATTCCACCAACACAATCGCCAATACTTCGCCAGTTATTTTCTTTTCTAGAGGTTCATATCCCACAGCAGTAATAACCAATGTCTGTCCTACAGCAGCAGAAATCGAAAAATTACCATCTTTATCAGAAGATGTTGCTACACCAGGGTTTTCCTTAACTGTAATCGTAGCACCGCTTAAAGTACCTGAACTAGAAGTTACCTTTCCGGAAATGTTTTTTTGCCCTTCTATAGTATTATCACCGATTCCATGAACAACAAAGTTCGCATGAGCTAAATTAGGCGCCACCAATGCTAACACTACCGCTGAAGTAATCGAATAGAATCCATTGACAAAAAAAGGTTTTGAAAATCTTTTTATCATAAATATTAATTTAAGGTATTCGGCAAACTAGTCCTTATCACAATCTAGTTTTATGGCTCCAAATTACCCTAATGTTACAGTTTTAAAAACTCTATGTTAACATCAAACGTTTGCGCAAATTGAACAATCGTTTGCATAAACAACAATTATGTAACATTTAAATAATTATAGCTAAATCATTTTAACATTACTGAACAAAAATTAAAAGTTGCATACTGAATAACAAAAAAACATCCGTATTTAGAAAGAACAACATCTTGTTCTCAGGAGGTTATAAAACTAAGAAAGCCTAATCTTACGATTAAGCTTTCTACTGAGTAGCGGGGACCAGACTCGAACTGATGTCCGCCAGCTGGCGGATAAGAGCCCTTCAAGCCAACATACCACGGATAAAAACACGGCCCTGAGCACTCTTTAATTCTCGTTCCCTCCTCATTGCCTCTTCTTTACTGCTGTATTCCTCCTGATGGAGCAAATCCCATGGCCTGTACCGAACCGTCCAGCCTTTTGTCGACAGCTCATTATGACTCAATAAACGATTAGCTAAATTACCAGTATAACCGATATAGATCTTATCATAAACAGGTGAATGCAACACGTAAACAGTATACATGATTTCTTTAAATTGGTTATAAAACTAAGAAAGCCTAATCTTACGATTAAGCTTTCTACTGAGTAGCGGGGACCAGACTCGAACTGATGACCTTCGGGTTATGAGCCCGACGAGCTACCACTGCTCCATCCCGCAATATATCTTATTGCAATTTTGAGACTCGAACCGATGTCCGCCAACTGGCGGATAAGAGCCGATGAGCTTTATAGCTCTATCTCGAAATGCTTTCATTTTTCTTTGAAGCCTCGCGCTTCAAGTTTTTTTAGTAGCGGGGACCAGACTCGAACTGATGACCTTCGGGTTATGAGCCCGACGAGCTACCACTGCTCCACCCCGCAATATATTTTTATTTCAAATCTTTGCTTCTGCTAGCAAAATCAAAGATTATTTACTCCCTTAATTGGAGTACAAAGATATTATTTGTTTCTTTGCAAAACAAATAAAAAGCAAAATAATGTCACACAAAGCAGGATTCGTAAGTATTATTGGTAAGCCAAACGCAGGTAAGTCTACGCTAATGAATGCTTTAGTCGGCGAAAAGATGTCTATCATCACGCCTAAAGCTCAAACTACCCGTCATCGTATTATGGGAATTGTGAACGATGAAGACCATCAAATAATATTTTCTGACACTCCTGGAGTGATCGTTCCCAAGTATACACTACAAGAATCTATGATGAATTTTGTCGAAGGTTCATTGATCGATGCTGATATTATTTTATTTGTGACTGATATACACGAGAAATATGACGAGAGTGATGTGCTAGATAAATTACGTAAAACCTCTTCTCCGGTGGCTGTTCTAATCAATAAAATAGACAAGTCTTCCGAAGAAGAAGTAAAAGAGAAAATGGAATTTTGGAAAGAGAAGCTCAATCCCGAAGCTATTTTCGCGATGTCGGCTTTATTAGGATATAATGTCCCTCCTATTTTGACTTATATCAAGGACAAGTTACCTATACACCCTCCATATTACGAGAAAGACGAGCTTACGGACAAATCTATGCGTTTCTTCGTTTCAGAAATAATCCGTGAAAAAATCTTCAAGCTATATGACAAAGAAATCCCTTATAGTACAGAGGTCGTGGTAACCTCCTATAAAGAAGAACCTAAGATCACGCGGATCGCAGCGGAAATTATCGTAGAGCGGGATTCCCAAAAGAACATTCTTATTGGTAAAGCAGGTGCTATGATCAAAAAAGTAGGTACCTACGCAAGACAGGATATTGAAGAATTTATTGATGGAAAAGTATTTTTAGAATTATTCGTAAAAGTCATTCCCGACTGGAGATCCAAGAAGAACCATTTAAAACGTTTTGGATACGACGATTAAATAATAAAGAGGTGCCAGCAGATATGCGGCACCTCTTTATCAATAACACCCCAAGTACAGCTATTCTATAGGCATTTCAAAATAAGACCGTAGGGCTTTGAGCTGTTTCGTATTGAGCACCTGTCCCAAATTATCATCCGACTCCTCTCTAATCCGCTTCACAGACTTAAAGGTCTTTAAGAGCTTCTCGACCGTAGTCTTTCCAATACCTGGTATATTTTCCAATTCAGAAACAAAGGTCTTGCGGCTGCGTTGATTCCTATGAAATGTAATTCCAAAGCGATGCGCTTCGTCACGCAAATGCTGTATCACCCTAAGAGTTTCAGATTTCTTGTCCAAATAAAGGGGATACTGATCTCCAGGGTAGTAAAGCTCCTCCAATCGTTTTGCAATCCCAATAACCGTAAGTTGCTTTTCTATCCCTAAAAGCCTTAAGCTCTTTAAAGCTGCCCCCAATTGCCCTTTTCCTCCATCTATAATGATCAGTTGAGGTAATTCCTGCTGTTCATCCAACAATCGTCGATAACGCCTAAAAACCGCTTCTTCCATAGTCGCAAAATCATTAGGCCCCTCCACAGTCTTTACGTTAAAATGCCTGTAATCTTTTTTAGATGGTCTGCCATCTTTAAAGACCACAATAGCAGATACTGGAAAATTCCCTTGAATATTAGAGTTATCAAAACACTCAATATGCCGTGGCAGCACATTCATCCTTAAATCTTTCTGCATCTGGCTCAACAGACGCTCTGTTTTTATCTCTGGATTTAATTTCTCATATTGAAGCAATCGCTCCTTCTTAAAATAAGCTACATTCTTAAGTGATAGATCTAAAAGCTTCCGCTTATCCCCCAATTTGGGCACAACAAAGTTAATTTCAGATGGAAGCCCATCAATCTCTAATTCAAATGGCACAATAATCTCGCGCGAAACACTCTTATAGCGATTTCTAATCTCCGGGATCGCGATAGCCAAGAGCTCTTCATCACTTTCATCGAGTCGCTTCTTCATTTCCAATGTTTGTGTCTGGATTACAACTCCATTCATTACTTTTAGGAAATTGACAAAAGCGTAACCTTCATCCGAGGCAATGCTAAAGACATCGACATTAGTAATAGACGAACTAACCACGGTAGATTTACTCTGATAGTTATCTAACTTATCTAGCTTTGTTTTCAAAAGATGTGCCTCTTCAAAGTTCAGCGCAGTAATAGCCTCGGCCAATTGCTCTTTCAACCTAGAGGTAACCGCACCGATCTTACCGTTCAGAATATCTTTAATACTTTCTAAGTTTCGATCATACTCTTCCTGCTTCTGTAGACCTTCACATGGTCCTTTACAATTCCCAATCTGATATTCAAGACAGACTTTATATTTCCCTTTAGCTATGTTTTCCGGCGATAGATTCAACGAGCAGGTCCTTAATGGGAAAAGCTCGCGTATCGTATCCAGAACAATATGCATCATTCCTACCGAAGCATAGGGCCCATAGTATCGCGAACCATCCTTGACATAGTTGCGCGTCCAGAACACACGAGGATAGGCTTCATTCTTTATCACAATCCAAGGATAAGTCTTGTCGTCTTTGAGCATGACATTATACCTCGGCTTATGCTTTTTGATAAGATTGTTTTCAAGAAGCCATGCATCAATTTCGGTATCAACAATTGTAAAAGCGATACGCTGTATTTTACGGACTAAGACCTTCGTTTTTGAATTGAGTTGCCGTTCATTGACGAAATAGGAACCCACCCGATTCCGCAGATCCTTAGCTTTACCAACATAAATCAGCACATCATCTTTATCGAAATATTGATATACCCCAGGTTTGTGCGGAATCCGCTTTAATTCTGCTTTATAGTCAAATGAACTCATTACTTTTTCAACCTCTATTTTTATCGTAGGACAATCCTAAGACTAGAACAACACCAAACAAAAAGCTCACCGAAAGAGTATTTTCCTGCGGTGAGCATCTTATATTGTTGTGACCACAAAGATCACATCTAATTTAAAAACCTAACCGATCATCTTGCAGTTCAGGCTCCGAGGAATAACCTTCATACCTCGAATATTCCGAACAATCCATAACACGCGTCATGCCTTCCGGTGGTTTTGGAAAATCAGTCTTCGTATAATTTAAAGATTTATCGCTGTATATTTTTTTCATAAACAGTCCGAATACCGGCAAAGCCGCAGCGGCACCTTGTCCGTATTGCATGCTACTGAAACTAATTTTCGGATCCTCGGCTCCTGTCCATACTCCCGCAACTAATTGTGGTGTAAAACCGATAAACCAAGCATCGGCGTTACCGTTTGTAGTTCCAGTCTTCCCTCCCATAGGAATAGTCAATCCACCATAGTCCGCTCTACGAACACGGGAACCTGTACCTCCATCAACCACACCCCTCAACATATCGACCATGATGTAAGCAGATTCGCTGTTCAGCACTTTCAGTACTTTAGGTGTACGCTCATAGATAGGCGTACCGTTCTTATCTTCTATGCGTAGAATCATGGTTGGCTCGATCCACGTACCGTGATTGACAAAAGCAGAATAAGCCCCAACCATATCATACACCGAAGCTTCATATGCTCCCAAAGCAATCGAAGGATAATTTGGCACATCCGACGTCACCCCCATTTTACGCGTCAAATCTGCAACACTAGACGCTCCAACTTCATTAATAACAAAAGCAGTTGCAAAGTTTTGTGAATACTTGATCGCATTCTTTAATGTAATAGGGTCCCCACCTTGCACTGTTCCACGAGGAGTCCAGTTACCGTAAGTCTGCTGGTGATTGGGAACCGTATAACAAGGAGAATAACCATTATCAATTGCTACCGCATAGGTGAAAGGTTTGGCTGTTGATCCAACTTGTCTCGTACCCATTTTTACGTGGTCATACTTATAATGTTCAAAATTGACTCCTCCGACCCAAGCCTTGATATGTCCTGTCATCGGATCCATGGCCATCATTGAATTACGAAGTATCAATTTATTGTACTTAATTGAGTCCATTGGCGTCATCACTGTATCTACAGACCCACGCCAGGTGAATATACTCATTGACACCTTCGTATTAAATGCTTTTTTGATTTCTTCTGCAGAAGCACCATTTTCCTTTAACTCCCTATAACGATCCGAGCGTCTCATACCCGTCTCGAGCAACTTGGCTCTTTCGCCCGAAAACGCATCTCTACTACGCCACTGCTTATCGAACTCACGTTGCAGTTTTTGCATCCATTCTTTCTGCGCCTGTTCGGCATACTCCTGCATCTTATAATTAAGGGGAGTATATATTCGCAAACCATCTCGATCCAAATCGTAGGGGGTACCGTCAGCCTTTGTAATAGAGAGTCGCTGTAATTCCTTTTTAATCTCGTCCTTCAGTACAGATCTAAAGTAAGGCGCTAAACCTTCTCCGTAGCTTGAGATATTTATATCCAATCCCAAGGGTTTGTTTTTAGCCTCAGCAAGCTCAGCATCCGTCAAAAAATTCTCCGCATGCATATTAATCAAAACCTGATTACGACGAGTCAATGCTTTATCCGCAGCTCTTATTGGCGAATACATGGTAGGCCCCTTCAGCATACCTACTAGTAACGCAGCTTGTTCCGCTGTCAACTTATCGGGTGTTGTATTAAAAAACGTACGGGCACCAGATTTAATACCAAATGTATTTTTATACCCAAAATCTACGGTATTAAAGTACATCATAATAATTTCCTCTTTGGTATAATTCCGTTCTAAACGCACAGCTGTAATCCATTCCTGAAACTTCTGCATAACACGTTTTATAGTGCTACGTTCGCGTCTTTCAGAAAACAGATTAAGTGCTAACTGTTGAGTTATCGTACTACCTCCTTGTTTGTCACGTAATACAACCGTATGAAAAATTGTTGTCAACGTTCTAAAATAATCGATCCCTGAATGGTCATAGAATCGCTTATCTTCTGTAGATACAAGGGCATGTACCAAATGGGGAGATAACTCACTATATTTTACATTTGATCTATTTTGAAGATAGTAGGTTCCCAACACCCGATTGTCATCTGTTAGAATTTCTGATGCCAGATTACTACGAGGGTTCTCCAAATCCTCAAACGATGGCAGCTTTCCAAACAACCCAACACGCACACCGACTAAAAACAAACATACTAGAGCTATTACGCCTATTAAAATCTGCCAAAATGTACGCGTATATTTACTTATTTCCTCCGGTGTTAGTTTAATGTTCTTCGATTCTCTCTTCATCGTATAAAAATATCCGCTATTGTTCTATGTAATTCTGATGGTACTTCTTTATCTCTACACCATCTGTCAGTGCCGGGATAGACTGCTTTGTAATAACAAAGGTATTATAAATTTCTCCTGGTATTTTCATTATTTCTGGCATCAATGGCAACAACCTTGACTCATATAGTTTTACTTCTTCAAAAGTCTTAAACGGACCAATAAAGATTAGTTGGTTTTCTCCATTAATGACCGCTAGTTGATGGTTAATAGATAGATTACTATACCTTGTCCGGTTAAATTGTCCTAGTCCATAACGACTTGGCGCCATATTTACTTTAGGATCCAGAACATTTATTGTAAAATAATATTCAGCTGTATCTGGAAATAACTTCTTGTCTCTATAATCATTCGGACCAAAGTCTATTTTTGAATCCAACAGCTTCAAATCTTTCCCCACTATATTCACATCCGTGTTCACTTTTCCATTTGTGGCAAGCCTATCAGTTCCCTTAACATCAACTAGAGATACTTCTTTCTTTTCCTCTTCCTTCACCTTCTCTTCCACCTTAGCCACTATAACTTCCTTCTTAGGTTCCTCCTTCACTTTTTCCTCCACCTTAGCCACTATAACTTCCTTCTTAGGTTCCTCCTTCACTTTCTCCTCTACCTTAACAAGCACAGCCTCCTTCTTGGGCTCCTCTTTCACCTTCTTCTCTACCTTAGCAACCACAACCTCTTTCTTAGGCTGTTCAACGGGCTTTGGTATCTCCCTAACAATTGCCGTACCAGTTCTGTAATCACCATAGATACCAAGGCTAGGCCATGCAGTCATATCCGGTTCATCAACGAAAGCGATACGAGATTTGTCCATATCCTGAAGTGCATTGACTCGATTCACAAAATATTGAGGATTCTTATCTATAAACGCTAGATTTTCCTTTGCCAACGGCACAACAAGACTATCTGATGGATATCGTTCGGTAATACTTTGGAGTGCTGCAGTAAAATCTTCCACGCGACCAACACGTCCCACTGCAAGCGCCCTTAGATATTCGACTTGAGCGACCAAAGCTGTGTTTTCAAAACGCTCTTTAAGATCGATATCAGCTTCTCTGATAACTGCTGCATGGTCACCACTTGCGTAGAGCGTAAACAATTTTTCGAAGACCCGGTCGAGAATATTTTTATCCCTTTTTATCTTATCCATATAAGATGGATCTTTAGCAACCTTTGCATGCAGACTATTCGGGAACAGTGTCACAAGTCTATTAAAGTAGTTTTGTGATTTTGCCTTATCAATACCATCGTACATTCTATATAAAGAATAATATATCTCCGCAGCAGCTTCCGTATTTGGATATCTCCTTAAGAATTCTTCATACACCTTAATAGCATCTCTGTTATCCTGCGTATAATCCCTGTAAATATTACCTATTACAATAAGCTTATCATGTACAATTTTATGGCTTGCCTCAAATGCCTCCTGATTTGTAGGAACTTCTTTTATATAACGAGCTTTTGCTGTTGCAATAAATAGCTCTTCATCCAGCGCCTTTTTTTCTATTGCCGTATCCTGCACAGCAAGCGCTGTCTGTTTGACTGATAAGTTCCCAGAATTATCACTATCATAGCGCCAATTATCTTTGAGTTGCCGATTTCCCCATCGACGCTTAAAGGCACTCTGCCCGACCAATAGCTCATCAGGATTATTAAAATAAAAAGCGCGATCCGTGGTTCCAGAAACATCCATAGACTGTCCCTGTCCGTAAGCTGCATAAGCGGTATTGGTAACAGAAACACCAGCAGATTTTTTCTTGGTTCTCTTAGCTAGTTTCTCCTTCTCTTCAATCTCTTTCTTCTTCACTTGCAACTGATGCTGTGCATACGTCTCCACGACTGCTTCACGCGCGGTATCATGCAGAGCGGCCAATTGAAGTAAGGTATCCTGCCACGAAATTTCTTGATATAATTGGGTGATTTCATCCATATATCCTAACTTCCGACGTACCTTATTTACGTCAGTATAATCTGACGGCAACACCATGGCGACAGAGTCAAAGTAGTTCTGGGCTTTAAAATAATACTGATTATTGAAATAATGCTCTGCCAATCTCAGATAAGTTTCTGTAGATTGATACTCATCACGTTTAGGTTGGACCAATGACCTTTCAAAATATGCTAAGGCCTCCTTCGTTTCTCCCGCTTCGTAATAAATATCTCCAATTTGGTAAAGTATCTGATCCTGATAGCCATCATTTTTCCCTTCTTTAAGCATCTTTTTCAAAGGCTTAACACGCTCTTCAACACTTCCTCCTTTACCTCCCTCCAAAAATGCGGCTTGAAGACTCGCTTCAAACGCCATATCAAAGGGAACATTACTTTTTGAAATCTTATCGAAATAGAGATAAGCCTTCTCCTTTTCTCCATTATCCATATACAGCTGAGCCAGCAGAAAGGTCCAGCGTCTTTTGTCAATCAAACTAGCACTGGATTCCAAAGCATACTCTAGGTAAGGGATTGCGGCCAGCTCTTCACCAATCCGAACATGATAATTGGCCGCTGCTGCATTTACAAAAGTCCGCGTACGTTTCTCTTCATCCAGTGTTACGAAAGAGGAATCAACCGCCAGCTTAGCAGCGTCATTCTTACCAATCTGCAAAAGAGCCCTTGACTTCCAAGCGTAAGCGAGAGGAAGATATTCTTTCTGTTCTTCCACTGCAGAGCGGAGCAAATGATTAAAAAATTCTATTGAAGTGTGATATGCCCCCTTATAGTAGTTAGCCTTCCCAATTAAAAGGTAAGCCTCATTAACGTACTTGCTTTCCTGCTTGTTATTAACAATCTTATACGCTTTCTGGATTAGGGAGTCCATTAGCTTGTGGGCTTCACCGTCACCTTGAGGTTCGTCAAACACCGTCTGACGGACTTGGTAGTTCTTCTTTGCACTATGAAAAATATTTTCCTTTTCCTCATCCAACATGAGGTTTGAATTGTAAAGGATATTATATTTTGTAGTGAAATTCTGTCGAAAATTATATTCCTTATCTTCCTTAGTGCCATTAGCCCTGTCAAAGGATCTGTTCTTATTCTTAGCACTCTTACAGGATGCAAAAAAAATAAAAAAGGTTACCAATAAGGTAGCTCCTAACAGTAAATAACGTAAGGCAGATTTCGAAATTAAAACTAACATTCTATAAACCTATATATTAAGGTAATCGGATTCAAACACTTCGCCCCCAAACACTACAAAAGTATTAATTATTACAGCATAATCGCAGTTAAAAAACACTAAATTTAAGGATTTTTAAGGCTGTAAGAACATCAAGCTATTAAATCGTCTTATCCTTTCTGAATTAAACAGACCGCATAAGCAACCACCCCCTCTTGTCGACCTATAAATCCCATTGTTTCATTGGTTGTTGCTTTTATCGAAATATCATCTACCTCTAGCCCTGCTGCTTCAGCTATTTTCTCCTTCATTGCTGCAATATAAGGCTTTATTTTAGGCGCTTCAAGACAAAGCATGGCATCAATATTTCCTAGGATCCAACTCTTCTCCCGAACGAGACGCACACATTCAGTAAGCAAGACCAAGCTACTTATCCCTCTCCACCGTTCTTCCGTATTTGGAAAATGATAACCTATATCCTCTAGATTTGCTGCACCAAGTATAGCATCACAAATCGCATGTACCAACACATCCGCATCGGAGTGGCCAAATGCTCCAGCATGATGATCCAACAACACTCCTCCAATAATAAATGGATGCCCTTCTTTAATTTGGTGAACATCAAATCCAAATCCTACCTTAATCTTCATATGTAAATAATTATTTCATGATCCGCCAACTGGCGGACCGGTTTGTTTTTTAATCGCCATATGGAATACTCATTAATGTTTGTGCTTCGCTAAACATGAGTATTTCATATGTATTTAATCCCTTAATGACCTGTCTACGGACCGATCGGCTTGTATTTCGAATAGCAATCAAAACTATCCCTTAAAAGATGCCTAAATTACTACATATTTCGGATAAAGCACAATTCCGGTATAATCGCAAAAGGGGAAAGATTGAGACAAATAGATGATTTTATATCGTAAAGCATACCATATCTCTTAAATTATTTATATTTTTGGGAGTTAATTAAATGGACAATTGATTATTCATATGAACTATCCATGTAGCAGAACTGCACAAGCACCGCTGAAGATACTTTGGATATTCCATATGACCATTGAAAGTCAAATTATTTACATATGAACTATTTGAGATTTGTCATTACATCTGCGGTTTTAATTACCGCATCGTCATTGCTGATGACCTCCTGCAAAAGCAAAAGCCGACGTGGAGATATATCCGCGAAGACGGGCGTACGATATAACGACCCTTACAATGGAGGCCTTCAAATCAATCGTAAGATTAAAGAGAGTCCCGGACCTGGCCTCGTCGGAATCGAAGGAGGTACGTTTGTCATGGGCGGCAGCTTGAATGAAGATTTGGCTTTTTCACATGACAATCTAAGAAGAAGAGTAACCGTCGCTTCTTTCTATATCGATGAGACCGAAGTGTCCAATGCTGATTGGTTAGAGTACCTACACTGGATCGCACAGAACTATCCACAAGATGGCAAACTATACTATGATGCATTGCCCGACTCGTTGGTATGGCGAAATCCATTATCCTACAACGAACCCTATGTAAACTTTTACTTACGTCACCCCTCTTTTCAGGACTATCCAGTTGTGGGGGTTTCCTGGGAACAAGCTAACGCATACTGTCAATGGCGTACAGACCGAGTAAACGAACATATTCTTCGCGAGCGCGGCATATTAACGGATTACAAGACATTAAATGAGCAACAGCAACAAGCTGGGCAAGCTTTCAACACCGAAATCTATCTAAACGGCCAATTACAGGGCGCTGGAATAGATGGTAAAAATATGCCTAAGGACAATAAAATAGGCGCACAAAAAGATGCTAGACGTACCGTCCGCATGGAAGACGGTATTTTGAAGCAACCTTACAGACTTCCGACAGAAGCAGAATGGGAATATGCGGCATTAGGACTTATCGGTAATACCTACGACGGCAATATCGAAACAAGCAAAGCCTACCCTTGGAACGGTTTGGGCGTACGTGATGGCAGTCGAAAAAACCAAGGTAGAATGATGGCCAACTTCAAGATTACAGGTGGTAATAACATGGGAGTCGCAGGAGACCTAAATGATGGTGGAGATATAACTGTACCTGTAACAAGTTATAAACCCAATGATTTCGGGCTTTACAATATGGCTGGAAACGTAAATGAATGGGTGAGTGATGTGTATCGCCAGCTTTCATTTGAAGATTTTGAAGATTTCAATCCTTTCCGTGGTCATGTATTCATGGACAATCAATACGAAAACGCCGAAAATAGAACTCTTGCAAAAGACAAATATGGCAGACCTATTAAAGTACCTGCCAAAGCCCCTAGAAAGCAAACTTGGGAGGAACTACAAGCCGCTAAATCCGGTGATCCTAACAAGACAACTTATGACTATGATGTAAGAGGCTTTAAAGATGAAGAACAACAGGCTCTTTACGGTAAAACTACGCTTGTCAATGATAAATCCCGGGTATTCAAAGGTGGATCTTGGAATGACAGAGCTTACTGGTTAAATCCGGCAACCAGACGTTATATGCAGCAAAACGAATCTAATGCTATGACAGGATTCCGCTGCGCCATGACCATGGTCGGAAACGTATTTGGCCCAGGAAAATAAGCGAAAGGCTAATAAAAATATTAACATCAAATAAATAAGCCCCGAAGTACAGTACTTCGGGGCTTATTTATTTGATACAACTATCCGCAGTCAACTTTACCTCTTCAGCAGAACAATCTCGTAATAGATTAAATATTACAATAGCAATAACCTAGGGTCTACATAGGGTTTACATAGCCTTTACATAGCCATAACCTAGCCTTTAGCTATATTAAGGGTAGCTAAAGGCTAAACTAACGGATACTTAATATATAAGGATGGCACCTACTGGCACACAAGCATAAGACTCTAATGGGGGATCAAAAATTAATGGCATAAAAAAAGCCCAGCTATTAAAAACAGCTGGGCTCCATATCTACAATAAGATGCTTATGCTTTGGGAGTATCTCCCGCTGGCTTAGCATCTTGCTTTGGTTTCTCTTCTCTTGGAGGACGAGGCAATAATACTTTACGAGAAAGCTTCATTTTACCTTGTTTATCTACATCTAGAAGTTTTACCGTAACGATATCACCTTCTTTCAATACACCATCCATTGTCTCTAAACGAGTCCAATCGATCTCAGAAATATGTAACAACCCGTCCTTACCTGGCATAATCTCTACAAAAGCACCAAAAGGCATAATAGACTTCACTTTTCCTTCGTAGATCTCACCTATCTCAGGTTTAGCTGCAATGTTCTTAATACGTGTACTCGCATCATCAATTGCTGCTTTATTATCTGCAAAAATCTGAACGATACCTTTACCATCAACCTCTTCGATAGAAATAGTAGCACCAGTCTCACGTTGCATTTCTTGAATGATTTTACCCCCAGGGCCGATTACAGCACCGATAAACTCTTTATCAATAGTCAAAGAAATAATACGTGGCGCGTGCGGTTTATAATCCTCACGTGGTGCATCTATTGTCTTCTTCATCTCACCAAGGATATGAAGGCGAGCTTCTTTCGCTTGATCCAATGCTTGAGTCAACACTTCCCACTTTAATCCATTGATCTTTAAATCCATCTGACAAGCGACGATACCTTTTTCAGTACCTGTTACTTTAAAGTCCATGTCTCCCAAGTGATCTTCGTCTCCCAAGATATCGGATAGAATAGCATACTTACCTGATTTTTCGTCTGTAATCAATCCCATTGCAATACCAGAAACAGGCGCTTTCAATTTAACCCCCGCATCCAACAATGCTAAAGTTCCAGCACATACAGTAGCCATTGATGACGACCCGTTAGATTCCAAAATATCGGAAACAACACGGATAGTGTATGGATTTTCAGAATCACTAGGAAGCACTTGTTTTAAAGAACGCATAGCTAGGTTACCATGACCGATCTCACGACGACCAGCCCCTCTGTTCGGTCTTACCTCTCCTGTAGAAAATCCTGGGAAATTGTAATGCAAGATGAATTTATTATATCCATTGATGAAAGCACCATCGATCATCTGCTCATCGTCTTTAGCACCTAAAGTAACAGATGTCAACGATTGTGTCTCACCACGTGTAAACACTGCAGAACCGTGAGCTGCAGGCAAATAATCCACTTCAGACCAGATTGGACGTACAGTACGTACATTACGGCCATCTAAACGGATTCCTTCATCCAACACCAAATTACGTACAGCATCGTACTGTACATCGTGGTAATATTTCTTCGCTAAGAATTTTGTCTCTTCATCCAGTTCTTCACCTAACGTTGCAAAAAATTCTTCACCGATAGCAGAGAATTTCTCTGAACGTTCGTGTTTTGTAGATCCGGATTTTGCGATTTCATAAACCTTATCATAAGTTGCCGCAAAAATGGCTTCACGTAACTCTAGATTTGAAGGCTCATGGTTAAATTCGCGTTTTACTTCAGAACCAACAAGCTTAGTCAACTCCAACTGAGCATCTACTTGCTTTTTGATAGCCTCATGTGCAAAAGCAATAGCTTCTACCATTTCAGCCTCTGAAATTTCATTCGCTTCTCCCTCAACCATACCGATATCCTGCGCAGAACCAGCTACGATAAACTCTAAAGTCGCTTTTTCTAACTCTGAAAGACGAGGGTTAATTACTAATTGACCATCAATCTTTGCAACACGCACTTCTGAAATCGGACCATTAAAAGGGATGTCAGAAACAGCAATAGCTGCAGACGCTGCCAAACCTGCTAGCGCATCTGGCATAATATCTTTATCAGCAGAAATCAATGAAATCATCACCTGAGTATCCGCGTGGTATGTTTCTGGGAACAATGGACGCAAAGCTCTATCGACCAAACGAGAGATTAACACCTCGTAATCCGACAGTCTTGCTTCACGACGTAAAAAACCACCTGGTATACGACCTGTTGCCGCATATTTCTCTTGGTAATCTACCGATAGTGGCAAAAAGTCAACACCCGCTTTAGCTTCTCTGTTTGAAACAACAGTAGCTAATAGCATCGTATCACCTTGCTTCAATACAACAGATCCATCAGCTTGCTTCGCTAACTTCCCTGTAGACAACTCGATTGGAGGTTGGCCACCGCCCATCTCAATCGTTACTTTCTTTTCGTTATAACTCATTTTGTTTTCTTTATCAGTGCATTTTCCTCTTTACTAATATGATGCACTTTATTTTTTGACCTTTAAAAATCATCACAAAGGTAAATAAAATTTAGAGTAAAAAACGGAGTAAACAAAACTTTCATACCTCATTTCACTTCACAAAATGATTCATAAAAAAAGGCCGTCCAATATTTGAACGGCCTTTTAAGCTTTTCACTGTATCAAGCTTACTTGATGATATCACGTAAACCTAGACCTTTAATGATCGCACGGTAACGGTTAATATCTTTTTTGTACAAATAAGCTAATAAAGCACGACGCTTACCTACTAACATCTGTAGAGAACGTTGTGTGTTAAAATCTTTTCTGTTTTTTTTCAAGTGCTCAGTTAAGTGAGCAATTCTCTTTGTGAATAAAGCAACTTGTCCTTCTGCAGAACCTGTGTTTCCTGCTGCTCCAGCAAATTCTGCGAAGATATCAGCTTTGTATTCTTTACTTAAATACATCTCTTGAATAATATTAAAGCGTTATAAAATTTATTAATTGCCTGCAAAGGTAAAAACTTAGATTGAAAGAACAAAGATAAAAGAACAAAGACTTACCTCGTATCTGTTTCTTGCTCCTTCTTACTTATTCCAAGAACTACACTTTTACATATATTTTCTTCTGATCAAGCCAATAACAGATAATCCACATAATTACCAAAAAGCAAAGTGAATAGATAAACGAACCTAGCTCGGTAGGCCCAGGAATCTGCGCACAGACATTCTTATAAAACCAAGCAAAAGGCGTTGTAAATAAAGCTTCACCATTTTCTCCGATTCCATTTGGAATGCGAATCAACCCCATTGCCTTGGGTAATAGTCCACTCAACACAAAAATAAACAAAGGATTCTTACCAAATACATCAAAAAACTGAGTCAATTTATTCTTTACTCCCTGTACTTCAATATACCAGATCATCCCCCCGATGGTCATAATACCTAAGCCCGTTGTATATAATACATAGGAACTGCTCCATATTTTCTTGTTAATAGGAAAACCTAGCGACCATGTCCAACCTAAAACTATCAAGATAAATCCTGTAACGAACAAACCGGACAACAATTTAAAATGGGGTTCATTACTTTGTGGTACTTTTGTCCACAACCAATTAACCTGTCCTTGGTTCTTTATAAAAGTACCTGCTAGATACCCAAAGACAACCTGTACAACGGCAGGTATCGTACTCAACAGTCCTTCCGGATCAAATGGGACACCCTCACCTTTATACATATGAGCGACTCCCAGAATCTGCTTATCATAGACTGTACCAAACCACCCTTCTAACGAGTAAGGATCTCCTGTACCCAAAAATGCACATAGCCCCCAATAGCCCAATAAGATGAAAGCACTCAAATAGATCAAGGTTCGTGGTCTGAAATAATAGGCCAGTACAGAAGCAAAGAAATAGGCTATTGCTATTCGCTGCAACACACCAAATATACGCACACCTTTAGTAGGATCTACACTACTCACCCATTCCCTAAATTGTAATCCGGCGTCGCCCCACTGTACAAAAGGGAACCAGTTCAGCCCCAAACCGATCAAAAAAATCAAAATAGTCCTTTTACCCACCTTCTTCCAGAAAACACCAGCACCTGCATCCTGCATCCTAGGAATGACAAATGACATCGCATTACCAACCGCAAACAGGAAGAATGGAAACACCAGATCCGTCGGTGTACAGCCATGCCAAGGCGCATGTTTGAGCGGTGCAAACATCGAAGACCATGTACCAGGATTATTAACCATGATCATCAGTGCTACTGTAGCCCCTCTAAACACGTCCAAAGAATAATATCGTTGCTTCATAATTTACAGTGTATTGCACGAAGTTACTATTTTTCATTATAAATCCGCAAAAACAGACAAGGGAGTTTTAATATATTTCTCCTCTATCGAGCCCTTGCATTGTTACAAAAGAATCAATCAGGGCATTATACAAACAACCCATTGCGTAAAAATTAAGTTCTACATTATAGTATTAGTTCGCCCATAACAGCATATAGCAACATTAACACGCAACAACTTATTAAAAAAATTAAAAAGTATTTTGATGTTAAAATATTTTTAACATACCTTTATCAATATATTAAATCCAGTTATTTACAATGCTATAGCTTCTTAACAGTGAAAACGCTCAATCAGGCAATATTGTCCGCTTTATATTATCAAACTCCGCAATCTATTGCTGAGTTAAGTAATGCTATTGGAAAAAGTGTTCCCAACGTTACTCGAAGTATACAAGAACTGCTCAAAGATAACTTGATTAGTTCGGAAGGACTTGCGCCATCTACTGGAGGTCGTAGAGCGATACATTATTCGCTAAACATTGAGATTCTACCTATCGTATTGGCTATTGCTATCGACCAATACAACATGAGTATATCTTTAATAGACCTTTCTAACCGAACAATTAAAGAGCAAAAGCATATCAACTTACATCAGAACGAAGGTTCTTTACAAAGGATTATAGCATCAATTGATTCATTCTTAGAAAATGAGAATAAGAGCAATATTTTAGCAATTGGCATAAGTATGCCAGGCTTTGTGGACTCTGAGAAAGGCATTAATTTTTCTTACGCTGTTACAGACCCTTTATATAATATCAAGGATGCTATTGAAAGACATCTGCACATCCCTACCTACATAGAAAATGACTCTACAGTGATTGCCATTGCTGAGCATCAATTCGGAAAAGCAAAAGGATCGAACAATGCGCTTGTTATAAATCTAAATTGGGGAGTTGGACTAGGCATGATATTAGAAGGTAGTCTATTTAAGGGCCATAGTGGATATGCAGGCGAATTTAGCCACATCCCATTGTCTAACCAAAATAAATTGTGTTCTTGTGGCAAGCGTGGTTGTCTCGAAGTAGAGGCATCATTAATTGCGGCTCTAGGTTACGCCAGCGAACAAATCGAGAATGGACAAATTTCTCAGCTAACCGCTAACTATGGCCAAGAAGGTAGAATAAGCGTAGATCAGCTGATAGCTGCTGCACTCAATGGAGATCAGGTTGCAATCGAATCGTTTGCCAAGATCGGTTATATGCTCGGGAAGGGAATTGCGACATTGATACATATCATCAATCCAGAAAAAGTGATTATCAGCGGAAAAGGTTCAGAAATAGGACAAATACTATTGCCTCAAATACAGGCATCCATGCTCGAATTCAGCATACAACGCCTATCAAAGGACACTAGTATAGAAATCTCTACATTACATAATGCACAAATAATAGGAACTGCTTCTATAGCAGTATCCTCATCAAATTGGGAAATATTACACAAAAAACAAACAGAAACGAACTAAAACTAAATTTTATGAGCAAGTTTTATCTTAAATGTTGCAGTCTATCGGCCTTGATGCTCTTATGCATATCGATGGTATTTGCACAGCAATCTGTTACGGGGATCGTATCAGATGCTTCTGGCCCTTTAAAAGGTGTCAGTATATCTGTCAAAGGCACAAACAAAGCGACACAGTCGGATAGCCAGGGAGCATATTCGATACAGGTCGAGACAGGACAAACATTGCGTTTTTCCATGATTGGTTACATTTCACAAGAAATTATTGCCTCATCAGCTAAAACGATTAATGTATCTTTAGTAAACCAAGAAGGAGCTCTAGATGAGGTTGTTGTTACAGCCATGGGGATGAAGAGAGAGAAAAAATCTTTAGGCTACTCTTTCCAGGAGGTAAAGTCTGAGCAATTAATGGATGCTAAAGAGAATAACATCGCCAATGCATTAGTTGGCAAGGTCTCTGGACTACAAGTCATAAAAGGCTCCTCAGGACCGGCTTCTTCCACTAAAATCACTTTACGGGGTAATAACTCATTAACGGGAGATAATCAACCGTTAATAGTTGTTGATGGAGTTCCAATGAACAACTTTATTGGTTCTAAAACAAGTTCCGGTGCAGCTAATAATGACTTTTGGAATCCAGGAACAGATATGGGAAATGGATTGGGAGACATCAATCCAGAAGACATTGAATCTATGTCTGTCCTTAAATCTGGAGCCGCTTCTGCATTATACGGATCCAGAGCAGGTAATGGTGCTATCATCATTACAACTAAATCAGGGAAAGCTCAAAAAGGAACAGGTATTACAGTTTCTTCAACATTGGGATTGGAAAGACTCTTTATGTTTCCCAAGCTTCAAAATAGCTTTGCGCAGGGAGCTGATGGTACATTCGACAAAATTAACGCGAACAGCTGGGGTCCTGCCATGAATGGAAATGATTTAAAAGCTTATGATAATATCGACAACTTCTTTAAAACAGGCGTCAATCATACACAGAATATTTCATTCCAGCAAAAAGTAGGCAATACCAACATATACTCGTCAGCAACTTATTTAAATGATCAAAGCAAAATTCCAGGTTCTAGTCTCGAACGATTAAATTTGATGACGAGGGCAAATTCTACTTTTGGAGCAAACGATCGTTGGTCTACAGACGTGAAGGTACAGTATATGAATAATAATGCGACCAATAGACCTACTGCGGGACAGAATAACGGCAATGCCTACAATACATTATTTACACTTCCACGATCACTAAATATCCTAGACTATAAAAACACGTTAACCCCAACAGGTAAAATGAATTGGTTTGGTAACAGCAATTCGATGAATCCATACTGGTTATCTGAATATCAGATCAACAATGATATTAGAAATCGCTACCTAATGAATGCAACTGTGAAGTATAAAATTACAGACTGGTTGGACGCAGAGGCACGTTTCGGCATGGATAGCTATGCAACACGCTTTGACAACCGTACTTACGGTGGTAGTCCTTTAGCAGCAACTGGTAAATATTCAAATGGAAAATCAGATTTCTCTGAACGCAATTACACAATAGCTTTACATGCTCATAAGGATCAACTAGGTGATAGCAAATGGGGTGTTTCAGGATCAGTATTTGGTCAGATTATGAAAAACACAGATTCTTATCTGAGTATAGATGCTGGAGAACTAGAAGTTCCTAATTTTTTCCATGTTGAAAATGGCAAGGGTAGAGCAGGGTTAAATCAACTTTATTCTGAAAAGCAGATTAACTCATTGTACGCAATGGGCGAGTTAAACTATGATGGCTATTGGTTCTTGACAGTAACAGGTCGTGAAGATTGGTCTTCAACACTGTTAGATCCATTTTTCTATCCAGGAGTCAGTACATCTCTTGTACTATCCGATATGATTAGAAAAAATGGTGGTAATCTACCGTCTTTCTTAAGCTTTTTAAAATTAAGAGGCTCTTATGCTATGGTTGGTAACGACTCTAAACCTTATCAATTATACAACAGTTACGCTATCGGAAAAGATCCTAACGGAACTACAACATCAACATACGATGAAATTAAATATAATCGTAATCTTAAAAATGAGCTAATAAAGTCACTAGAGTTTGGTTTTGATGCGCGCTTTCTTAATAATCGACTTGGTTTAGACTTTGCGTGGTACAACAATAATGCGACAAATCAGCTACTCGAAATCCCAATGGATCCAATGAGTGGATTCCGCGCAGAAGTAATCAACGCCGGTAAAATTCAGAACACAGGTTTTGAGATCACCTTAGATGCTCAAATCTTGCAAAAGGATAACGGAGGTCTAAACTGGAATACATCCATTAATTTCTCAAAGAATACAAACAAAGTTATTAAGTTGACGGACGAAGTAACAACCTATAAGTTAGGTGGTTTCGACAATCTTGAAGTAAATGGTCATGCAGGTGAACTATATGGAAATATCTACGGGACAAAATATCTACGCGTTGAAGATTCTAGTAGTCCGTATTTTGGACAACGAATTTTAAAAGATGGTCTACCACAGGCAACTGATGTAGTGTTATTAGGTAATCAAGCACCAAAAGCTCTTATAGGCTGGATAAATAGCTTTAATTACAAAAACATTGGACTATCATTCCAAGTAGACGGCCGCTTTGGAGGTAAATTTTTCTCCGGAACGCAAGTTAACCTACAGCGCGCAGGTGTTGCGGATATTACTGCACCAGGAGGGAAGCGTGAAGACTTTGTTGTTCAAGGCGTGACCAAAGATGGTAATGGCTATAAAGAGAACACAACCTCTGTAACACATCAACAATACTGGAATCAAGTAACCAATACAGGTAACCTGGGTATCAGTGAAGAGAATTTATACAATGCAACAAACATTCGGTTAAGAAATATCACATTAAGCTACAATGTACCTTCTTCTATATTAAATAGTAAAGTTTTACAACGTGCAAAAGTTGGTTTTACGGTCAATAATGCATGGATGATAAAGAGCTATGCTAATGGCATTGATCCAGAATCAGTATTCTCAATAGGTACTAACGCCACTGGGTTTGAGAATTTTTCAACACCAACTTCTAGATCATTCTTATTCAACTTAACATTAGGTTTCTAAACTATTAAGAGAGAAAACAGATGAAAAATACTATCATAAAAACAGGATTATTCTTCGCGCTAGCGGCAGGTTTATCAGGCTGTTCAAAGTTCGATGAAATGAATATAAACCCATTAAAGGTTACAGAAGAGCAGGTCGAAATTGAATACCTATTCAACGATGCCTTGATTGGAGCACAACAAGACCCCAATATTGCTGAGCGGATTTTCGTTTTGTATTGGAAGAATGCATCCAGACAGCATCTCGCTACTGGCCTTGCGGGAGGAACAAATAACGACGGATACTCTAACGAATACTGGGGTAGAAGTTATGGCGCTAAATGGTTATCTAGCATCAATAAAGCCATTAAGATTGGTGAGTCACGTATTGCTGATGGCTCCGCAGAGCCTCATATCAATACTATGGTTCAAATAGCTCGTGTATGGAGAGCTTATTTATTAAGCGAATTGTCAGATAATTTCGGTCCAATGCCATTAAACGGTTTTGAAGGAGAGAATCCAACCTACAACTCAGTCGAAGATATCTATAAATTCATCCTCACGGAGTTAAAAGATGCCTCAAATAAACTAGACAATGCTACAAAAGTTCCGGAAGCAAAGAATAAATTCGATGTGGCTTATAACTTTGATGCGGCCTCTTGGAGAAAGTATGCTAATTCTCTACGCATGCGTTATGCTATTCGTATTTCCGAAGTTGCGCCTCAAATAGCAAAAACTGAATTTGAGGATGCCGTTAAAGACGGTATTTATATCAAGACCGCAGCAGAAATGTTTAAAGTACAAGAAAAATCAGGATGGGACCCATTGACCGGTGTAATGAGCCGCGAATGGAATGGACAAGTTCTCTCTGCCACTTTAAATAATATATATCTTGGCTTAGGAGGCATTAAATCAACAGATCAATTAGCGACCTCTTTCCATACGAGCATTAAGCCCGAGAATTATGTTGGGAAAAGATTATTAGGACACTATTCAGTAAAAACCAACGATCCATCCGCAGGTTATTTCTTTGACGGCTTACCGCATTCTATTGACCCTCGTGCTTACAAAACTTTTTACATCCCTGGAGATGTAAATAGTTCCACCTGGATCAACTACCCTTCATGGACGGACGATGCAAAAACCACTAAAGTTAATTTGAATCCAATACAAGGTTTTAACACCGACACCCTGAAATTAGACACCAAAAACACTTGGAGCACAACAGCTATAGGAGATTTTGGGGCTAAAGGTACAGCGAATGAAATCAGGTCCGTACAAATCGGAAAGATACCTGGTTTAGCTTCTCAGTTTAGAAGATCGGAAGCTAAACGCATCTTTTTTGCCGCTTGGGAATCCTACTTCTTACTTGCTGAAGCTTCTTTGAAAGGTTGGACTACAGGAACAACTGCACAGGCAGCTTACGAGGATGGTATCAAAGCTAATTTTGAGTACTGGGGAGTAAGTCAGCATTTGTCAACTTATCTAGCATCTGAAGATTTCAACCGAGTAGGAACCTCTGTGAAGTTCACTCATACAACAGAACCTGGAAATACACATCAGATGAGTTATGTAGATGGTTATACCAGTACTACAGGAACTGCAAGCATTGCTTATCCTGTAAACAGTATTTACAAAAACGGAACTATCAGAAATGATGCGTTGACCAAAATCATTACACAAAAATATATAGCAAACATGCCATGGCTACCATTAGAAGCATGGAGTGATCACAGACGCCTAGGATTACCATTCTTTGAAAATCCGGCTATTGAAAACCCTCTTCCAAATCTACCAGATTTGAACAATGGCAACTTTATGACTAATAACATCAAATTTTTTCCTCAGCGTATCCCTTACCCTTCTAATTTTAGAACAGCATCTCCTGATGGCTATGCACAAGCAACATCGCTACTTGGAGGAGAAGATAAAGTCCTAACCCCGCTTTGGTGGGCTAAGAAAAATTAATCCCACTTATTTATTACATCCCCGTTGCTGTGAGCAACGGGGATTTTTGTATTCTATAATCTCCTGCTTTATTTAGTCAACAACCGTTTTTTTCGGTATATTGCTTAGTGAAACAACCTTTACCATCATGTATTACAACCTATTAAAGATTGCTTTAATATTCTTAACGTGCCTCAGCACACACTTACACACGTTTGCCCAATCTACTCCCACAAAAAGCCAATGGTTTCAGGAAGCTCGATACGGTATGTTTATTCACTGGGGCTTATACAGCGCTGCCGAAGGACTTTGGAAAGGAGAAAAACTACGCTATCTGAATAACTATGCAGAATGGATAAGGTATCGAAATCGTATCTCAAAAGAAGAGTATGGCGAACTGGCCCACCGTTTTGACTGGACTAAGATAAATCCGGAGGAGTGGGTTCTACTCGCAAAAGAAGCAGGTATGAAATACATCATTATGACCAGTAAACATCATGATGGAGTAGCCCTATGGGACACTAAAATTGGAGACTACTCCCTACCCCATCTATCTGGTTCCGACAGAGACATTATCAAAGAACTGGCCGATGCCTGTCGTAAACACGGCATGAAACTGGGCTTCTATTATTCCCATTGGATCGACTGGGAACACCCCTATGCCTGGGATCATAATCAAGAACTAAAAGGCCACGTGAGCGATGCCCAATTTGACCAATATTGGAAGGAAAAAGTTATTCCCCAACTTACCGAGCTATTGACCGATTATGGCGATGTCGCCCTGATGTGGTTCGATATGTGGATTCCCTATCAAAAATCGATTATCAAAAAAGAGCAACTATTACAAGTTGTCGAACTCATACGCCGCCTACAGCCTAACTGTCTTATCAACTCCCGTCTCGGTCTACCTACGGACAAGAGTGCGGTAGACTTTGAAACCTTTGGCGACAACCAATTTGGCACCACCTACATCGATCATCCCTGGGAAACACCTGCGACAATAGCACACTCTTGGGGGTACAACGGACAGGAGAATGAATGGAAATCGACTTCTCAGTTATTTCATTCCTTGATTTCTAATGTCAGCTTGAATGGTGGTCTCACCCTCAATATAGGCCCCCGAGCAGACGGAAAAGTACCCTATGAAAGTATACAACGCCTCCACGAGATTGGAGACTGGCTAAAAAACAATGGCAATAGTATCTATGGAGCTACAGGACTTCCATTCCGGGCAGGGCAACATGACTGGGGATACCTCACGACCAAGCAAGAAGGCACTTCAACTTTTGTATATGCCCAGGTCTTCAACTGGCCATTGGATCACACCCTACGCGTCTCAGGAATCAAGACTATACCACAAGAGGTCTATCTGATGCGAGGCACAACAAAAAGAAAACTACCATTTAAGTCTGACGGACCGTTATTACATATCGATCTAAAAGGTGAAGAGCAAGACAACCACGTTTCCAATATCATACTACAATACAACCAACCACTGGCAATAGACAGCGATATTGTTGCCGAGTCAACTTTTGGAGGTTTTGCACTCACCGCAACCAACCATCAGGACAAAGAAATCGCTTTTCAGAAATATGATGGGAAACAACCTAACCGTATCAAACTCGACGGGACAAAGAAGGTCAGATGGACTGTATATATTGCTGAACCAGGCCTATACAAGTTGGACCTATCGGCCTATAATCCGCTCAAAACGAATAAAAGAATCAGTATTACAGTAGATAAAACGACGATTAAAGGAGTACTGGAACCAAACTCGATGATGGTAGCCGAGCCAAATGAGAACAATTACAATCCTGAGTTCACAGATCGACGGATAGGTGAAATTTCCTTTCCAAGCAAAGGCACCTATATCATTGAACTCACCAATGAAGGAACAGATGCGTTTTGGTTTAATCGGATATGGATCAATAAATAAAAAGCGAAAGAGAAGGTATTAAGATACCTTCTCTTTAAGCTCTTTCACTTCTTGAGCGACGGCAGTATTTCCACCATCAGTGATTGCCGAAGAGTGAAAATATACAGCAGCCGTTTCACGTAAAACCTCCTCCACATTCGTCGAGCGGAGACCACCTCCCGGCATGATAACAATACGTCCTTCAGCACGCTGCACAAGATGCTTTAGATTGGCTATACCGTCCATCACATTCGGTTCACATCCCGAGGTTAGAATAGTAGTAAACCCACAAGAGATAACATCTTCCAAAGCAACGTCCATATCTACAACATCGTCAAAAGCACGATGAAACGTACAAGGCAAGGGAGAAGCCAATTCTACTAGCGCTCTATTCTGTTCCATATTCACGCTGTTATCTTTATTTAATATCCCAAAAACAAAGCCATTGACATCCTGTTGTTTCATACGGATCAGCGCTCTTTTCATCTGATCAAACTCGTCCTCACTATACACAAAATCTCCCCCTCTTGGACGCACCATTACATTCAGATCGATATCGAGCTCTTTGCGAAGCGCGATAACATCCTCTATATTTGGGGTGATCCCTCCCACCTCCATACCTGCACAAAACTCAATCCGGTCTGCACCATTTTCTTGCGCAATCAATGCTGCCCGACGATTGAAACTTGCAATCTCTATATTAGCCATTCGTTTTTAGATAAGAATTTGAAACAATAAGCTCGTTCCCCTTAGAATCATATTTCGCATAATTGAAGCCTCCGTGGATACAATACGCACCGTATTCTCCTCTTTTATTCAAGGCAATAAATCCTACCTGTATATTATCCAAAGTTTTTTGCCGGTTATGGGTAAATTTAACGATTCGCTTTACCGCTTCCTCACATGCTTTTTGAGGAGCATACCCCTGCCGCATCAACTCCACGACCAAATGGCTTCCTACCGTACGGATTACCTCTTCACCATGCCCCGTAGCTGTAGCCGCCCCGATTTCGTTGTCTACATAGAGTCCTGCCCCGATAATCGGAGAGTCGCCCACCCGGCCGTGCATTTTAAAGGCCATACCGCTAGTAGTACAAGCCCCGGATAGATTGCCGTGGCTATCTAGCGCAATCATACCTATCGTGTCATGATTTTCAATATTGACTACCGGTTCATATTTGGCCGTTTTTAGCCACTCCCGCCATTCTTTTTCCGATTCAGCAGTCAAGAGATTTTCCTCTGGGAATCCCTGCTCTTTAGCGAATTGCAAAGCCCCATCTCCCACCAACATCACGTGAGGAGTTTTCTCCATCACTGCCCTCGCTACAGATATCGGGTGTTTAATATATTCCAATGCAGCTACAGAGCCTATGCCTGCATATTCGTCCATGATACAGGCATCCAGCGTCACCTTGCCATCCCTATCGGGGCGTCCACCATATCCGACGCTCCGTTCTGTAGGATCAGCCTCTGTAAGTCGTACGCCCTGCTCTACCGCATCTAGCGCACGCCCTCCTGCGGACAGTACCTTCCAAGCCTCTTCGTTGGCCTTTAGACCAAAATCCCATGTCGACAGTACCACTGGCTTGTTCACTTTCTCTAACGACATCCCTTTTGACAAATTCGGAGCCAAACCTAGAGCCAGAGAGCCTACGCCTATTTTCCGTAAAAACCTTCTTCGTGAGTTCATCTATTTATATTATATTAATATAAGGCCATTAAAAGATAACAAAAGGCTATTCTCTAAAAGAACAGCCTTCATTAAAGAATTGAATTAGATTGCCTGAGTCTTCTCTCTCAACCACTCCGCCTCTTCCTCAGTCAACAACGGAGACAATTTGTCGTATACCCATTGGTTGTAACCGTTTAGCCAGTCGATATGACTTTGCTGCAACAGGTTCTTCTCAACTAAATCTGTGGCTATATAACAAATGGTCAGCGTTTCAAAGTTCATGAAATCTCCAAATTGAGAACTCTTATAATTTGCTGATAACACCAGGTTTTCAATACGGATTCCGTGTTTCCCCTCTCGGTATAACCCGGGTTCGATGGAGGTAATCATTCCTTCTTCCAACGGTATATCCACATTGGTCGGATTGATGACTTGAGGTCCCTCGTGCACATTTAAAAAGAAGCCGACTCCATGGCCTGTCCCATGACCATAATTGCGTAAGGTCTCCCATATTGGCCGTCTCGTGATTGCGTCTATCTGATAACCTCGGGTATTCTGTGGATATATCGCCTGACTACCTTCAATGGTACCTTTCAATACGATGGTATAATCTTCTTTTTCTTCTTGTGTAATATTACCCAATGACACGACACGCGTGATATCGGTAGTTCCAGTCTTGTACTGTCCACCTGAGTCTACCAACAATAGACCTGAGGGTTTTAATGTATAGTTGCTTGCCTCCGTGGCGTGATAATGTGGAAGCGCACCATGATCTAAATAACCAGCGATAGTATTAAAACTGATATCAACGAATCCAGGTTGCTCCGCTCTAAATCCCTGTAATTTCTCCGCAATTGAAATCTCTGATAATTCTTCTTGACCTAGACTTTCCTCCAACCACTTAAAAAACTTCGTCATAGCTACCCCATCGTTGACCATCGTATTTCTCACATGCGCTATTTCAGTCTTATTTTTAATTGTTTTCAAACTGGTCGATGGATTGATACGCTCTACAATCTTTACTCCTTCCGGGATATTGTCATATATTGCAAAACAAGTCCGTTTAGGGTCGATAAGGATGCTTCTGATTGACATATTCTTAACAAAGTCAAAAGCATCCGCATAATCCAGTACACGTACACCATGGTGCCCTAATTCTGCGATTGCCTCCTTACCCAGTTTTGAGGATTCTACGAAGAGAATAGCTTCTTTCTGTGTAACATATACAAAACCTAGCACAACTGGATTACATGGTACGTCTTGCCCTCTAACATTAAGCAACCAAGCCAAATCGTCCAGTGACGATATAAAATGTCCTTCGACACGATATTTTTCCAAGGATTTCCGAACTTCGGCTAACTTAGAACTTGTATTCTGTCCCGTAGTACTTTCTTCCAACAGATAGGCTTTCACTTGTGGCAAAGCAGGTCTTCCCTCCCAGATTGCACCAAGCAAGTCCACATGTCCATCGACCACTATTCCTCTAGGCTCTAAACTGTTCTTCACAGTTTGTGCAACGAGTAGAGATGCAAGATTTCCATCGAATGCAACTTTTGCTCCTTCTCCCAAACGCTGATCCAACCACTCTACATATTCTGCTGCTGCCTGCACCTTGAGTTTGACCAACTCAAATCCCGTCCCAGCAAGTTGTTCAGCAGCTTGGACGAAATAACGAGCATCAGTCCATAATCCAGCAAAATCTGGCGTAATTACTAAAGTACCCGCAGATCCACTGAAACCTGAAGTCCACTCAATACATTTATAGCGTTCAGGGAGGTATTCACTAATATGAGGGTCCGACGAAGGAATAATATACGCATCAATTCCTTGCTCCTTCATTAAACCACGGACCTTGGCTAATCTTTCTAAATGTGACATATTTTTATAACTAAATATCTTCTGCAAGTTAGCGATTTCTATTCCTTTACGGAACTACGGACTGGCTTTTCTTTCTGTAACAATCATCATATGCTAGCTTCACGATTATATTGGATATAAAAATGAATTTATTTAGGTTTGTCTAAATGCTATTATGATTATGAACACAAAACAATACGTTGCGCTATTCTATTTTTCGCTACTCTCTATTACAACATCTTTAGCGCAGTCTATCCAACAAAATCTAGACAAAGGGTTTCAGTCATTCCTCGCCCAGCCAAGCCTGACCAACGGAATAGCGAGCTTACACGTCATAGACAGAAGCACAGGCAATATTGTATATGAAAAAAACAGTAATATCGGCCTCCCTACAGCTTCGACCCTTAAAGTAATAACGTCTATCACAGGCCTTGACCTTTTGGGCGCAAACTACAACTACAAAACGAGGCTCTATTATACGGGCACCATAGACAGTCTAGGCATTCTTCATGGCGACATTGTAGTCCAAGGCTCGGGAGATCCTACCCTTGGAAGTGACCGTTATGAACAGACCAAAGAACAGACACTGCTAAACAAATGGGTAAACGCCATCAAAACTGCGGGCATTACAGCAATTGAGGGACGCATCATCGGTGATGACCGTCTCTATAACGGTCACGATATCCCTGGAGGATGGATATGGACCGATATGGGCAACTACTACGGTGCCGGGATATCTGCCTTAAACTGGCAAGAGAACAAAGCCGGAATTAACTTCCAAACAGGCAGCCCAAATAGCCCAGCAGCAATAACATCGACCACTACGGACCTATCTTACCTTCAATTAATCAATACTGTAAAAACCGGCAGGCCGGGCAGCGGTGACAATGTGTACGCTTATTCAGCCCCTTACTCCGAAAAGATATACCTACGCGGCACCTATGGGCAGGATTTAAAGAAAACGATTGAGATTTCTCTTCCAGACCCTGCTTTGGCACTCGCTTTCGACCTCTCCAAAGCTATCGACGCCTCTGGAATATTCGTCAGTTCTCCTCCTACAACGGGACAACGCCTAGTGGAACAGGATTCTCTATTCCCCCAAAAAACTGCCGAACTGGACACACATACATCTCCAAATCTGACAGACATTGTATACTGGTTTAATCAAAAAAGCATCAACCTCTATGGTGAAGCTATATTAAGAAGTATAGCCTATCTAAGCGGAGGCAAAACTTCCACCTATGATGGTGCAAACTACCTACAGAAGTTCTGGCAGCAAAAGCTTCAGATCAATAGTAGCGAACTAGGCATTATCGACGGTTCAGGCCTTTCCCCACAGAATAATGTCACCACCAATTCCATGAACAGAATCATGCAATACGCTATTAAAAGGCCCTGGTACGATTCATTTATCAAGAGCTTACCGGTCTATAATGGGATGACCATGAAAAGTGGCACTATAGGTGGAACATTGGGATACACTGGATACCATAAAGCAAAAGATGGAAAAGAGTACACCTTCACAATAATCGTGTATAACTATAGCGGGAGTGCGTCAAAAATGCGTCAAAGTATGTTCACCGTTCTAGACAACCTGAAATAATAGCTTTATTATTGTATATTATAAAAACAGAATAATACCTTTGGAGGCTTAAATTTGACACCCATATTAAAATGAGTAATATCAATAGAAAAAAAGAGGCTTTGGACTATCACGCCCTTGGCCGTCCCGGTAAAATTGCAATTGTTCCAACAAAACCTTACAATTCTCAACGCGACCTATCGTTGGCCTACTCTCCTGGAGTAGCAGAGCCTTGTCTTGCAATCGCTGAAAATCCAGAAGATGCTTATAAATATACTGCAAAAGGAAACCTTGTTGCTGTAATCAGTAATGGTACAGCTGTATTAGGTTTAGGAGATATCGGTGCTCAAGCAGGAAAACCGGTTATGGAAGGGAAAGGTCTTCTTTTTAAAATATTTGCAGACATCGATGTATTTGACATCGAATTAGACACAAAGAATGTAGATGAGTTTGTCAATATCGTTAAAGCCTTAGAACCTACTTTCGGAGGCATCAACTTAGAAGATATCAAAGCACCTGAATGTTTTGAAATTGAACGTCGCTTAAAAGCGGAGATGAATATCCCCGTTATGCATGACGATCAACACGGTACAGCTATTATTTCTGGAGCAGCATTAATCAATGCTTGTGAGCTTCAAGGTAAAGACATCGCATCTGTCAAAATCGTTGTTAATGGTGCCGGTGCTGCCGCTATCTCCTGTACAAGCATGTATGTAGCCGTAGGTGCTAAAAAAGAAAATATCGTCATGTTAGATAGCAAGGGAGTAATCCGTAGCGATCGTGAACAATTGGATGGCTCCAAAGCAGAATGGGCTACGAACCGGGATATTCACACCCTAGCCGACGCGGTAGCTGGGTCAGATGTATTCATCGGTTTGTCAGCAGCAGATGTTCTTACTGCAGACATGCTAAAATCAATGGCTGATAAGCCAATTGTACTAGCAATGGCGAATCCAAATCCAGAGATTGCATATGATCTAGCTGTAGCCACACGTTCTGATATCATTATGGGAACAGGTCGCTCAGACTTCCCTAACCAAGTGAATAATGTCTTGGGATTCCCTTATATTTTTAGGGGAGCTTTAGATGTGCGAGCAACAGCAATCAACGAAGATATGAAAATTGCTGCAGTCCATGCCATCGCTGATCTAGCAAAACAAACTGTACCAGAAGAGGTAAACCAAGCATACAACACGAATAATCTACGTTTTGGAACTGATTACGTAATCCCAAAACCTACTGACCCTCGTTTGATTACAGAGGTGTCGATAGCGGTAGCTAAAGCTGCGATCGCATCAGGCGTCGCAAGACAGACAATTACAGACTGGGAAGTTTACAAAGATGAGCTCCGTAAACGTCTTGGAAAAGATGACGGCATCATGCGCAAGGTAACCTCAATTGCGAAAAACAACCCAAAACGAGTAGTTTTCGCAGAGGCTGACAATGCAAAAACACTTCGTGCGGCACAAATTGTGAAAGAAGAAGGAATCGCTATCCCTATCCTATTGGGTAACAAAGACCGTATCACCAATATGATTGAGGAGTACGCTTTTGACCTGGATAATGTTACAATCATCGATCCTAAAGCCGAAGAAAAGACAGAACGTTTTGAAAAATACGCAGAGCATCTTTACAAAAAGAGACAACGCAGAGGAGTTTCTAAAATGGATGCAATCAAACTAATGTCCAACCGCAATTATTTTGCAGCGAGTATGGTCGAATTCGGCGAAGCGGACACCTTGATTTCGGGATTGACACGCAATTATGCGTCTACTATCAAGCCTGCATTACATGTGATCGGTGCCAAAGAAGGAAGCCGCATCGTAGGGATGTACATGATGTTGACTTCAAAAGGTCCTTTATTCCTAGGCGACACTACCGTAAACACGGATCCTTCTGCTGAGGAACTTGCCGATATCACTGTATTAATTGAAAAAGCTGTACGTCGTTTTAATGTGAAGCCAAGAATAGCAATGCTTTCTTACTCTAACTTTGGTTCTAGCGACGGCCCTACACCAACAAAAGTCCGTGAAGCCGTCAAATTACTTCATAAGAATCATCCTGAAATCATCGTTGATGGCGAATTACAGGCCAACTTTGCATTGAATAAAGAGATGCTGGACAGTAATTTCCCATTCAGCACACTGAAAGGTGAAAGTGCCAATACACTTATATTTCCAAGCTTAGCATCTGGAAACATTGCTTACAAACTATTGCAAGAAGTTGGAAACGCTGAAGCTGTTGGACCGATACTGTTAGGTATGAACAAACCTGTACATGTATTACAACTGGATAGCTCTGTTCGTGAGATTGTGAATATGGTAACTATTGCGGTGGTTGATGCACAGGCACACGAGAGTTTAAAATAAGGTGATAGGGTGACAAAGTTATGAGGTTATAAAGTTACAAAAGACGACTTGATAACTTCCATAACTACATAACTTGATAACTACATAACTTCTCTATAACTATAAAACAAAACCATGTACGATTATTTCAATGGTAAACTCGTATTCAAAGCCCCTACCCATGTCATACTTGAGGTTGGGGGCATTGGATATTATGTCCATATTTCATTGACGACCTATTCATTGATCAAAGATCAGGAGAACTGTAAACTCTTTATTTCTTTTCAGGTCCGCGAAGATGCTCATACCTTGTTCGGTTTCGCTACGGAGGGCGAGCGCCATTTATTTAATCATTTAATATCGGTTTCAGGAATAGGCCCGAATACAGGCCGAATGATGCTTTCTTCTATTACTCCTGAAGAGATTCAGTCTGCTATCATCAATGGACAGGTAGCAGTCATTCAAAAAATAAAAGGGATAGGCCCTAAAACCGCCCAACGGGTTATTCTTGAACTACAGGACAAACTCAAGAAGCAGGGAGATCATGCCTTACTTCCACTTCCTACCACAACACAATCTGTACCAGACGAAGCACTATCGGCTCTTGTAATGCTCGGTTTCCAAAAATCACAGGTCGAAAAAACGCTCGCGACACTCGTCCAAACAGAAAGTGATTTGACAGTAGAAGGGCTTATCAAAGCTGCCCTCAAAAAACTGTAATACGTAGTAAAATAACGACATTAACAATCTTTTAACATTTTACTCCCAGGAATATCTTGGGAGATTTTGTTATTATTAATTAAAACTTAGATATTTGCTTGAATAATAGCAATTATTAATTTTATTTAGCCAAACTCTCTTGAAAAAGCACAGGTCATTATTTTCATTATTGATACTTGTTTGTGTACTGATAAATATTGGCTATGCCCAACTGGTAACACCTGTTACGAACCTTTCGGCCGGTGATTCCACGAAATTAAAATACCACCTCAAGGACAATCCTTTTATCAAACTACCGAAATCTTATCGTCCCATTTCATTAGATATACCTGAAAATATCGAACGTGAGATTGTTTTTGACCCAGAAACAAAACAATATATTATTAGGGAGAAACTAGGCTCAAAGATGTACCGCCCTCCTCTATATCTGAGTATCGATGAATTTAAAGATTATGAATTCAAAAGACTGAAGAAAAACTATTGGGAAGAATTGGCCGGGAAGGAGATCGCAGAAGAACGTCGACGTAGACTCTTCCCCGTCATTGAAATAAACAGTCCTACCTTTGAAAAGATATTTGGAGGAAATACCATAGACATCAATCCGCGCGGTAGTGTGGATATTGGCATTATGGCCCAATACAATACCAACGAAAACCCTATGTTTAACGAGCGGCAACGCAAACAATGGGGAATGGACTTTGACCAGAATATGAACCTCAACCTAGTAGGTAATATTGGTGAAAGGGTAAAAGTAAATGCCAACTTCAATTCCCGTGCTCAATTCGGTTTTGAAAATCAGATTCGATTCGACTATGTCGCCGGCGACGACGATATTATACGTCGATTGGAAATTGGTAACGTGAACATGTCACTCAATTCCACTCTCATTCAGGGAGCAGAGTCGCTGTTTGGTGTAAAAACGCAACTACAATTTGGTAAACTGGCCGTTACAGGATTACTTTCTCAACAACGTTCCAATAAAAAAGAGATTACATTATCTAATGGGAGTCGCGAAAGTGAAATGACACTAGAACTCAGTAATTATGAGGCCAACCAACACTATTTTTTAGGGCAATATTTTAGAGACACCTACGCGCAGTCCCTAGCGATGGCACCAATTATTACTACTCCTATAAATATTACACAAATAGAGGTTTGGGTCAATAACCGTTCTAATACTTTCGAAGATTCTAGAGACATTATGGCTTTAATGGATCTGGGAGAATATAACCCCTACAATAATATCATCAATCGCGTATCTCCCAACCGGTTACCGTCCACCGGAATACCAGGTTCGTTAAGCCCAGATATTTCCAACGACCTACTGTCCCAACTGGGTGAGCCCGGTCGGGAGTCCACAGGAAATGTCGTACAAAGTTTTTTCTCAGGAAGTGGTGCTAATGACAACTACGCTAAGCTCACCTATGCGCGCAAACTTACGGAAGGTAGGGATTACACTATAAATAGACGTCTAGGATATATCTCCCTAGTGTATCCACTAGGACAGGATCAAGTATTGGCTGTCGCTTATCGTTATCTAGCGAATGGTAAAGAATATCAGGTTGGAGAATTCAGCACGGATATTCCAGTAACCCCTTCTGCTCCGAAGATGCTCTATACCAAACTATTGAAGAATGAGGTTTTGAAAACAAATCTTCCAATATGGGATTTGATGATGAAAAACATTTATTCGCTCAATGCGACCAACATCTCGGAAAATAATCTCTTTTTACAGATTTACCGTACTGAAACAGAAACTGGAGCTGATCGGCCATCCATGTACGAAGGTAGCCAAACCGCCGAAAAAACCTGGCTGCAACTAACGAGCTTGGACCGCGTCACACAGAATCTAGCCGCAGGAGCTGATGGTTTATTTGACTTTCTACCAGATATTACAATCGAACCTGTACGCGGAAAACTGATTTTCCCTGTTGTTGAACCTTTTGGTAAGGATCTAGCAGCCCGCTTTAACGCAGGTGAAGTTGACCTTATAGAAAAATACACTTATCCCGAGCTGTATACACATACTAAGGTTGATGCGGAACAAAAGTTCCCGAATAAGAACCGGTACAAACTAAAAGGAAGATATCAATCAGGATCTGGCACAGAGTATCAGTTGAGTGTTATGAATCTCCGTCCAGGGCAATTACGTGTCATGTCAGGAGGTGCTATTCTTACCGAAGGCACTGACTATATGGTAGACTATCAGATTGGGACATTACGTATACTAAATCAAGCCCTCGTACTCTCTGGACAACCAATTAGCGTTTCAGTAGAGGATGAAACCTTATTCGGCTTACAACAGAAGACTTTGATGGGTGGTCGCCTAGATTATACTGTTAATAAAAATCTAATGGTCGGTGCTACCGTCATGAATCTGACGGAAAAGCCCATATCAGAAAAAGTATTCATTGGGGAGGAACCTATATCCAACACGATGTTTGGTGCGGATATTACTTATAATGCCCCTTCCCGCTGGCTGACGAGAATGGTTGACAAACTGCCTTTCCTAAGTACAAAAGAAGAATCTCATATCAGCTTCTATGGAGAGTTCGCCCATCTAAAACCGGGACACCCTAAAGGTTTAAATACCGCGAATGGAAATACTGGTACTACCTATATTGATAATTTTGAGAACAATTTTTCTTATATAGACATTAAAGGACAGCTGGGCTGGCAGATTTCGGGAACACCACGCATGTTTCCAGAATCAAACCTGAACAATGATTTAGCCTATGGCTATAATAGAGCCCAACTCGCTTTCTATAATATCGACCCTATCTTTTATCAGTCTTCGAATTTAAATCCTCGTATAAATGACCGCTTTCTACTCGATCATAGAACGCGAAAAGTAACGGAAAAAGAGGTATTCCCATACAAAGAAATTAAAACTGGCGGCGACGCTTTTTTACCGACGTTGGATTTGGCATACTACCCTATGGCACGTGGTCAGTTCAATTACACCACCACGAATGTAGGTCCTGATGGCAATCTATTGAATCCGAAGACACGTTGGGGTGGGATGTTCCGTAAGATTGACCAAACAGATTTCGAAGCGCAAAATATTGAGTTTTTAGAGATGTGGATGATGGATCCCACATTGACTAACCCAAATAAAGCTGGAGGAGATATCTATATCAACTTGGGTAATATATCCGAAGACATCCTTAAAGATGGTCGAAAATCTTTAGAAAATGGTCTTTCACCAACAGGAGATAAGTCATTAGTAGACCAGACCGTATGGGGCAACGTAGTGCGTAACCAACCAGTAGTGCAGGCTTTTGAAAATTCAGATGCAAGTAGGTTAAATCAAGATGTTGGGCTTGACGGTTTGACTAATGATGATGAACGTTCTTTCCATGCTAATTTTTTGAATCAAATGCGAGGTATTCTTGATCCTCAAGCATTCGCAAAACTGCAAGATGATCCATCTTCAGATGACTATATCTATTTTAGAGGTAATCACTTTGACCAAAATGTAGGTATCCTCGAGCGTTATCAATACTACAACGGAACTCAAGGGAACACCCGTACCAATAATCAGTCTATGACAGATTTTGGAGTTGAGACCTCTGCAAGTACACTACTGCCAGATGGAGAGGATATCAACCGAGATAATACCATGAACGAAACCGATGAGTATTATCAATATAAACTTTCCCTTCGTCCTCAGGACATGGTCGTTGGCAAAAACTTTATCGTTGATGAACAAACATCTACTGTCCGTGTGCTTAGCAAAGACATGGAGGTTAAATGGTATAAATTACGTATTCCGTTAAATGAATTTGAAAGTCGGGAAGGCAACATTCAGGATTTCAAATCAATCCGTTTTGTTCGTCTTTTTATGACCAATTTTGCGGACACCGCCGTAGTTCGCTTCGGAAGAATGCAATTCGTGCGTGGCGATTGGAGAAAGTATAATGCAGAAAATGTGGCTAATAAAGTGATCGCAGATCACAGCATGGGAGTTGTTGCTTCCGACAACTCAACATTCAACGTCGCAAACGTAAGTATTGAAGAGAACGGTAAGCGCGAACCTATACCGTATGTTGTTCCTCCAGGTATCAACAGACAAATCGACATCTCTAATAACAACCTAGACATACAATTGAATGAGCAATCCATGAGCCTCGATGTAAAACAACTTCGGGATGGTTATGGTCGCGCGACGTTCAAAACAGCCTCACACGATTTCAGACCTTATGGTCGCCTTGAAATGTTTATCCATGCCGAAGGCGAAAACCTTAACGATGGAGACTTTAGGGCCTTTATTCGGGTAGGTACAGATGATAAATATAACTACTACGAATATGATATGCCCTTGCGTATCACTCATCCTGGAACAACCTCCCCAGACTTAATCTGGCCGGAAGAAAACAGAATGAACATCCAAATCAAATTATTCCAAGATGCTAAATTGGCAAGGGACAATGCTAAGTTGAATGGGCAACCTTGGCCATTGGATGTACCCTACGAGCACTCCGACGGCAAGAACCGAATTCTAATTATCGGAACACCGGACATCTCTAAAGTACGTTTTTATATGATCGGAGTACGTAATCCTCTACGCGGGTCATCGACCAGTACGCCAATGGACGATGGGAGAGACCTTGCTGGAGAATTCTGGTTTAATGAACTTCGCCTTACCGACTTTGATGATAAAGGTGGATGGGCAGCTACTGCACGCCTTAATGTCAAACTAGCTGACTTTGCCAATGTAGCTCTAACAGGTACCAAGTCTACTATCGGTTTTGGATCCATATCTCAACGTGTTGGCGAACGCAACCGCTCGGACAACTTCTTCTTTGATATTACCACAAATGCGGAGTTTGGAAAATTCATACACCCTAGACACGGAGTAATCATTCCATTTTATTTCAACTATTCCAACCAGACAGCGACACCTGAGTTTAATCCACTGAGCCCAGACATAGAATTGAACAGTGCGCTTGCAACACTATCAAACAACCAAAAAGACTCTTTATTACGTCTGGTACAGGATTATACGACTCGCAAAGGCTTTAGTTTTACTAACGTAAGAAAAATCAGGACCAACAACGAGAAACCGGTGCGCCCATGGGATATCGAAAACTTTGGTCTTTCTTATGCCTTCAGCGAATACTATCATAGAGATTTTAACACGGCTTCTGCTTTACAGCGTAATTATAGAGGCTCATTGGATTATACTTTTAGTAGTCCAACAGTAACATTCTTTGAACCATTCAAAAGTATCAAGTCCAAAAATCTAGCGTTGATACGTGACATGAACTTCAATCTTATGCCTTCGTTGTTGAACTTTAGGATGGAAGTAAATCGTATCTATAATGAAAATACGCTACGGGACAATTCGTCCAATAACGTGCTACCGACATATTATAATAAAAACTTTAATATGAATCGGATATATGGTATCAGTTGGGATTTGACCAAAGCACTTCGTCTAGACTTCAATGCGACCAACTATTCCATCATCGATGAACCAAACGGTCGCATCGATGGAGCCAAACGGGATACCTTATGGTCAAATTTCTGGAAGATGGGTAGAACAACAGATTACAACCATATGATGAATCTAACCTATACCCTTCCAATCAATAAGATCCCTTACTTAGAATGGATAAATGCCACTGCGCGGTACGGTACTCAATTTAACTGGCAGAGTGAGCCTTTATTGAGTTTACAAAATGAGAACATTAATCTGGGTAATAGCATACAAAATAATAGAACGATACAGATTAACCCAACGCTGAATCTGAGTGCCCTGTATAACAAATTTAGTTTCATCCGTCAGAATTCAGGAAGAAATAGTACTGGGACTGTTCCATTTTTGGTCCAGCTTTTGACTTCAATCCGTAACGTAAATGGGGCTTATACAAAAACAGAAGGTACATATCTTCCTGGCTATTTGCCTTCGACCAATATGCTCGGATATGACTTCAATTCGAATGCTCCGGGATGGGGCTTCCTATTCGGTGGACAAGGAGATATCCTAGATAAAGCGGCCCGTAATGGCTGGTTGTCATCGGATACACTCCAGACGAATATGTACACTAAAACATTTGCAGAGAACATCTCCGTTGTAGCCAACCTAGAGCCTATCAAAGGCCTGAGAGTAGACTTAACAATGTCACGTATAGACAACTATAACCTGACTTCCGCTATTCAATTTAATGCAACTACAGGACAATTGGAAAGTGCATCTCCGTATGTGACCGGAAACTATACTGTTTCTCAGATTTCTATCCGCACTTCATTTAAAAACAGTGATGCATTATTCCAAAAATTTGAAGAAAATAGGCAGGCTATATCGCAACGTCTAGGTGAAAAAAACATTAACTCGGTAGGTCAATCCGCAGACTTCTATGCCGATGGTTATAGCAAAACACAACAAGATGTAGTGGTCAATGCATTCCTTGCGACTTACCTTGGCAAAGATGCGGACAAGGCAAGACAAGGGATAAAGCCAACCTTCCCTCTTCCTAACTGGAGAATTTCTTATAATGCCTTGGCCAATGTACTGGGAATACAAGACTTCATCAGCTCTATCAATATCAACCATGCTTATCAGTCTCAATATATTATTGGTGGGTACACGTCAACTGCGAGGTATGAGGAGGCTGATGGAATGCCATTCGCCCGGGATGCAAATCAGAATTTCTTACCGAAGAATCAATATGGTCAGATATCAATTATCGACAGATTTGTTCCGCTTATCGGAGTCGACATGCGTTTTGCAAATGCCTTATCGGTAAACTCTGAATACCGTAAGACAAGGGATATGAATATGAGCCTACAGAATAGTCAATTGGCGATGATGACCGATCAGTCTTTTATCGTAGGTATGGGGTATCGGAAAAATAACGTCCGTCTTCCTTTCGGAATTTTTGAAGACCGCAAATGGGTAAATGACATGAACTTCAGAGTGGACTTTGCTTTGAACGACAGGAAAACTACGGTATACCGATCCGATATTAATCAAGCTGAGATATCAGGAGGAAACAAGAGTTTAACAATTAATCCGTCATTGGATTACACCGTTAATCAGTTCTACAATATTCGCCTATTCTATAATTCGAATGCTGTAAAACCGTATACTTCGCAAAACTATGCGACATCGTATACGTATTTTGGGATTAACGTACGGATTCAGTTTCAATAAGGAAGTTAACAAGTGAACGAGTTATCATGTGATCAAGAAGATATTATCTTTTGAGCTAGATACCTCTAAAATTTCATAACTTGTTAACTTCTATAACTCGTTAACAGGATCACTCCTTAACTCGATAACAATAAAAAAATGGCAGAAGATCTTAAAATAAATACGGGGAATAAAGAAGACCAATACAAAAGTCTGATCCCGCAGATTAAAGCACTGTTGGCAGGAGAACCCGATGAAATTGCTAACCTAGCAAATATTGCTGCTGCTTTGAAAGAACAGTTCAAGTTCTTTTGGGTCGGTTTTTACCTTGTAAAAGGCGACCAGCTTGTGTTAGGTCCATTTCAAGGCCCTGTAGCCTGTACACGAATAGGTTTTAATAAAGGAGTGTGTGGCACTTCCTGGGCACAGAAAGAAACACTAATTGTACCCAATGTAGAGGAGTTCCCGGGCCATATTGCTTGCAGTTCAATTTCTAAATCTGAAATCGTCATTCCTCTGATGAAGAGCGGTGAAGTAGTCGCCGTATTGGATGTAGACAGTGATCAACTGAATACCTTTGATGATATAGACGAAAAATACTTAAAAGAGATAGTTGATGGAGTTATCGTGTTATCCTGTTAACTTCATAACTCGTTAACAGGATCACTCTATAACTACTTCACCAACCAAACTTTTATCAACTTATCGTCTCCGGCAGTACATAGTAATTTAAGCACTCCATCATAGGCCATGCTATTGATAGAAAGATGATGAGAATCTACACCTTTGTCACGAGATATATTCTTGAGCAGTCGAAAGTCCTTGTCCCAGACCTTAATCGTCTTATCCCGACTTACCGTGATCAATCCATTTGATAATCCAGCGATTCCATAAACGGTAAAAAAATGGGGTGTCAACTCATTTTCTTTCTTTAAAACTGGAAACTTCAATTTATACATTCGGGCATCCCTTCCTCCCGTATAGAGGTAATCTTTGTCAAAAAGCATACTTGCAATTGCCATGTCATGGATTCTTTCGGTTGTGATCTGATGAAAATCCTGCGAATCATGAATATACACCCAACCTTGTTTGTCACCAAAAGCTATAAATTTTCCTTCTGTAGACACGGCCATAGTACGTACCCTATCTTTGGATACCTGAAAAGTGTAGAGCAACTGAAAAGTATCTAAACTCCAAACATATGCCTTCCCTTCTTCCCCGATCGCAATAATTTCATTCTTGGGGGCAAGGAACTGCACATCAAAAATAGCTCCTTTTTCAACTTTCAGTTTGGCGACCAGTTCTGGCTCTGTGCGTTGAATAATAAAGAGCTCTCCATTACGCATTCCTGCTGCAATCCAATCCGTTCCTGGAATAATTTTAAGACAATATACAGAAGCAGGAACAGCGCAGAGTATACGCTTAAATTTCATTTCCGTCAAATCCCACTCTACAATTCCCTTATCGTTACCTGCAGAATATAAGATATGGCTATCCATATCAACCTCTAGTGTATAGATAGGGTTCTGATGCCCCGCCAGTGTTCCGTGTAAACTAATCTCCGTCATATTGAATAAGTAATCATTCCATCACGAAATTAGACAAATATAGCGGAGAGACAAAGTTATTATCTAGTTATAGACAATATGGTCGCTGAGTTTCTTTTTAAGACGTTGTTTAGCCTTTTTAACTCCATCCAAGGATACGGAGAGCTTGTCAGCAACTTCTTTATTAGAGAGGTTAAGATTAATCAATGCTAGCAAGCGCAGGTCAGAGTCGGTCAATTCTGGATACCGCTGTAGCATATCACTAAAGAAGCAAGGAAAGCTGTTTATATAAGCTAGTTTAAATTTTTCCCAATTACGGTTATTCATGAGATTTCCACCTAACAGCTGCCTCAGTTCTAGGCTGATCTGAACAGGCTTATGCGAGTCTTCAACATGAAATCGCTTATCACTCAATATGACCATCGGACAATATTCCTCTTCTTCTTTTCCATCGACTAGAACTTCTTCCCTCTTACTTCCCCCCTTAGTCTTGTTATACGTAACAACAAAAAGAACAGACAAAGCACCAATCAATGTTACGATCAGTAACAGGTTTAATTTTTTATATTGTCTGGATTCGTAATAGAATTGATCATATTTCGATTTTTCCTCTTCTAATTTTGCCATTTCAATAGACGAGCTACTATGCAACGTAGCAAGTAAGCGGTTGTATTTAGTCGCTTCTTTCAAAGTCAACAATTGTCCCTCTTCTATAGAAAGCGTATCCAATAATCTTGCCTTTAGGTCGTAGGCTTCGACCAGACTTTCGTACCGAATAGGCTTTTTCTCCATCTTGCTGAGATAGATATCAATATTCACCAATGCTTTGGCAAACTCGCGTTGTTGAAACTGTATTTCAGCGATTTTTTTTAGAGAAATTAAACCCGATATGATATCTCCAGATGCTTGAGAATTGTATTTATAATCAAGTTCAAAATAAGAAAGTGCTTTATTGATATCGTGTTTTTGAGCATAAACATTCCCCATATTTCCATAGGCTATCCCCATCCATGCAGAATCCAGTACAGCATTAGACTTTTCCAGAACCTTTTTAAAATAGTCCAACGCTTCATCTGTCTTCCCTCTATTAAGCGCAATAAGTCCTAAGGTATTTATGATATCAAAAAGCTCTCTAGGAGCTAGCTTATTATTATACACAACTGCTTTTTCGAGCAACTGCGACGCCATATCATACTCCTTGATATCATAGAAATAACGCGATAAAGTAAGATAATATTGCCATACATGGGCAATACGGTTTTCATCAAGCTTCTCTAAAAGAGAAAGAGATTGTCTAAAATAACGATAAGCATCAGCGTATTTAAAGTACGTGTAGTAATAATTGCCAAAGCTAAAATTCTGCCGGAACAGCTGTTCATCTAAGGAGTTATCTTGTGCAAATTGGACGGCTTTTTCATGGTTCATCGTAGCCAAACTATTGACCCGATCATAACGAAGGGAAAAATAGTGACCTAGCATTTCGTAATAGACCGAAATAAGATTTTTGTCGTCTTTCTCCTTCGCCAGCTTATGTATAAACTCGATATTCTTAAGGACTGAATCCGCTTCGTGGAGATCCATATCGAGACGTAAAATAGAAAAAGCTTTGACTGCGACAAACTCACTTTTTAAAGCTCTTAATTCTTCATAAGGATTCACCTCTCCTTTTGCTCCATTACAAAAGATGACGAACAACAAAGCATTAATCCAGAGAGAAGATAACAGTTTCACTTTAGTCCCGTAATTGATTTACAAGACAAATAACATAAAGGAAAATGACTTCAGCAAAAGTAGCTACTAATTTGTAGTACTATAGCTACAAAAGCAGCTACTTTTGTTTAAAATACCCAAAAATGGGTATATGACAGCTAATTATTAGCGACTAATACGATAGAACCTCAACCTCTGTCCTTCTGTTGGCCTGATGTTCTGCAGCAGAACATTTTACACCATCTGCACAGCCATTGACCAGACGACGTTCACCATAGCCTTTAGCTACAAGTCGGTCACGCTCTATCCCTCGAGAGACAATATAATCCACCGCACTCTCGGCTCTTCGTTGTGATAACACATCATTGTATCGATGAGTACCTCTACTATCTGTATGGCTTGATAATTCGATACGCAACGTAGGATTATCGCGCATCGTTCTGACCAATTGATCCAATATTACAGCCGCATCTTTCCGAATGTTATATTTGTCAAAATCGTAGTATATATTTTCCAGTACAAACTTATGCCCCACCTCCATTATCGGCTCCAAATATAGCGCGACCTGATATACCGTATCTTTTGTCGGTACTGCGGTCGATAGACTCACCGAGTCTGCATGGAATCCGGAGCGCTCTCCCAAAATCTTATATTCCGAGTTTTTGTCGGCATCGAACGTAAACTCTGCCTTTCCATTACTTAGCGTTTTGGCTAACATTTCTCTTTTATCCCCATACAACGTGACATTGGTCTCTGCTAGCAGTTCACGCGATTTCTTATTGAAGGTCTTTCCTTCGATGATAATTTTAAACACCGGCTTTTTATTTGCATAGCGATAGATATCGTCTCCTCCTACCGTACCTTTCCTGTTGGATGAAAGAAATCCCTTCTGTGCTATTTCATTATCTTCCTGCACAAAATAGGCGAAGTCATCGGAGGCACTATTAATAGGGAATCCCATATTTTTGGCTTGTACAATCTTTCCGTTTTTCACACTTGCCTCAAAAATATCCAATCCCCCCATCCCGGGTCTACCATTACTTGAAAAATAAAATTTATTGCCGGATACCATCGGAAACATCTCATCATATTTAGTATTCACCTCAGCTCCTGCGTTGACAGGAGAACTCCAAGTGCCATCCGACTGCAAGTCAGAATACCAGATATCCACTCCGCCCAGACCTCCCGGCATATCCGAAGCGAAGTAAAGTCTGTTCTCACTATCGCTCCATGCCGCATGTCCTAAAGAATATTCTTTTACATTATTAAAAGGGAAGGCTGTCTCTTTCCAGTCGTTTCCTTGCTTCTCATATATCATCAATTCTAATGTCGAGCGCGACCACTTTTGTCCCTCCTTACGGTATTTTTGCACTTCTTTCTCTGGATTAGTACGTGTTACATACAATTTGTCTCCTGTACCGTTACTTGCAACCGGGCCAACATGATATTTAGCATCGTTCATACTGCCATCTGATACGATGCTACCCTTACCTGATGCATTGATGTCTTTGGAGAAAAGTCGAAGAAACGAATGGCCTGTCATTCCCGATTTCCCCACTGTAATATCGTTGGTTTCTCCAGCATAGTATAATTTATTAGGCGTAGCAGTCATCCCGAATTCAGAAAGTGGGGTATTAACATCATTAAAGGGCAAGATATCCACTTTTCCTGGATGAGCGATCCAGCGCACAGCTGAATCCGCCCCCTGTAGAGCAACTTTCACGAAATCGTCATCGCCTTGCTCATCCATATATCGTCCGTACATAGCTTTCGCCTCTGCATACTTTCCGTTCTGCTTGAGTACATTTGCATATTGCAATAGCGATTTCTTGTTGTAATCAGCACGTTGCGCAACCCGAGCGTACCAGTTTTCCGCCAGATCATAATTATTGATTTGCGCGTAGCTTTCCGCTAAGCGTTCTAAATTTCTTGTTTTGACTTTTTTTGACTCACTCAATTTACCATATAATTGGGCCGCATTATAGTACTCGTATTTTTCAAAAAGTAAATCTGCTTTTGCCTGTAGACTGAGTTGTTCCTGCGCACAAACCGTAGTCGTAAGGAACATCAGTCCCAAGACGAAATAGTGGTTTAAAAATATACGGTTATATTTCATGTTAGTAAGTTTTAGAAGAACCTTGGACTTAATATCTGTTTCAACGGACGATCGAACGTGATTCCCAATGTCACTTCATGGGTACCGCTCTGTAGTCCCTGCATCTTATTCAGCATGATATCGTAAGAGTAGCCTATTCTGAACTTAGGGGTTACATAAAACTGTGCTATTCCCTGTACAGAATTGAGGGCACTCAGCTTAGCTGGCGAGTTATCGTAATATTTTCTATCGAAGACTTTAGCCCGTGTCCTATACCCTCCACCTATCCAAAACTTATTATTAAAGATAAACATTGCATTGACATCGAGAGATGTAGGCCCTTTGAAATCATCCTTCACCAAAAGACTTGGTCTTAAATGTAAACCTTCTTCTAACGAAATCAATCCTCCAGCAATAACGTAAAGGCTCACATTCTTATAAAGGCTCTCGAGCGAGTTCTGATTAAACACAAATTCATCATTATCTACAGAATTAGAGAACAGATCATGTACTGCTACACCTGCATATATTTTTGGGGTTGTATAATAAGCTCCTAACCTTACATCAGGTACCCAGGTTGAAAGTTTTCCATCTGGGAGAACCTGATCTTTTTTGGTTACAGGATCAAGTTTAGCCCCATCCAAACCATACTGCGTAACACCTGCAGCAATCCCCAAACTAATTCGCTTGGTATCCTCAGGATCAAGTTGTAATCGTAATGCATAGTTGGCATATATAGAGGTCGCAGACTGTGCCCCCAATCCGTCGGCCGTAATTTGCAGACCGACACCGTGTCTTCTACTGACAGGGTCTAAGACCCCATCAATAGAAATACTACCGGTTTTTGGAGCGCCATCCCAGCCCGTCCATTGACTTCTCAATCCGACCTGTGCGAACCATTCTTCTTTATACCCTGCATAGGCCGGATTCACACTCAGCGAGTTGAATATATACTGCGTAAATTGTATGTTCTGTTGTGCCTGTGATGTTAGAAAACAGGTTACACCCATCAGTAACAGTACAAATCTTTTCTTTATATTATTCTTGTTCATGACCTTAAGCTTTAGCGTGTTTTGATTAGTACATGACCTTTATACAGATCCTCTTTCGTTCCTTTTATCGTTTTAACGATATAGAAATACGTTCCCTCGTTAAGCCCATGTCCTGTCCACTCATTTTTATAATTGCTGTTTCTGTAGACCTCATTACCCCAACGATTCAGGATAGTTACTTCTATACGATCAAACCCTTCTATTCCTTCAATCTCAAACGTATCATTCGTACCGTCATCATTTGGTGTAAACACATTCGGGATGAAGAAAGGCATTTTCGCAATTCCCACTGTTCTCTCTGCACGTCCATCTAATTGTCCTCCCGCTAAATCTTTCGCTGTTACAAGCACTTCGTTTACTATGCTGCCTTTGTCGAAATCATCACGTCTCACCTTATAAGTCGTTTTGAAGGTCTTCTCTGCTCCTACAGCCATATTGCCTATCGTCTCCATCATACCAGTCAATGGATCTTTAACCACCACATCGGTAAGGTCATAGTTTCCTTTATTAGCAACCTTAATAGTATATGTAATAAGCTCCCCTTCTTTATTGACCTCAGTCTTATCGGCATCTTTCGTTACTTCAAGGACATTATTGAATATCACTTTAACTAAGACTTCATTCGAAAGCTTCTCAATTACTCCAGTAGCTGAATTGAAAGAACGCAATCTGACTGCACCACCTACCATACCTTGAACGCGTGCTGTATTTCTGATTTCACCTCGGATGATATCAGCCAATACAGACTCATAGGTAAGGTCAAACTTCCGAGTCTCACCCTTTGCAAGATTACCTACAGTACCTGTAAAATTAGGGAACATAGGATCCGTCACAACCACACTAACCAGATCGACAGTCCCGGTGTTAGTTACCTCAATGGTGTACTCCACCAATTCCCCTAAGAACGTAACCACACTCTTATCTGCGCTCTTCACAATACTTATCTCAGGTTCAAAGCTAACTTTAGTCGATGCCTCATCAGTCACTCTTTCCTTAGTTTTCAAAGTTGCTGAAGCGATATTGTCTAACGACGCTTTCAATAAGTCATTGTACGTGACTGTATATTTCAATTGGTAGGTCTTCACCTCTCCAACAGTCAAGTTAATGACATCATTAAGATTTAACATCGCATCGTCGACGGTCACATCTTCTAAATCAATGTTACCAGTATTCGTTACTGTAATGGTATAAGTCAGTTCTTCTCCAACTTTAGATACCTCTTGCTTATCTACTGTTTTCTCTATTGCGACCTTGCCTGTTTGACAGATAGTGACCTTCACTTCATTTGAAGGAACTTCTACTTTTCCGCCTACCGCTCCTGTAATCTGTCCAACTGGAGTATTAGCAATAACTTTTGCTGTACCTGTTACAAAGCCTCTGTTGATATCAGCCTGATTGATGACATACTCTGCCGTAAACTCGCGTGTAGCTCCTGGCAACAATGCTCCCTGTGCTGTAGAAGTAATATTCCCCAGTCTAGGTGACAATGTGCTGGTTAAATCTAAATTACTCAACGCCACATTACCAGTATTCTTGACAGTGAAGGTATACCTGATCTTATCATTGACCTTCAAGCCGAAACAGTCATTACTAGTTCCCAGGTTATGTTTTTGATCTAGGGAGATACGAGCGAATCTATCTGTTTCAATTATCGCTGGAGGTGTATCCTCATCACCTACAGTGGCAATATTGCGTATCTCTGCTGCCTCCGTCAAATCACTATTGACTTTTACTTTGAAGCTCAACGAAAGTGCCTGTCCAAATGGTACGTCTACTGTCCAAGTCAGCTTACCACTGTTAAAGACAGCACCATTACTAGCTGTACCTTCTTCGTAAGTTGTATAAGCCGGAATCATATCTGTGACAAGTAGATTCTTCAGATCGACATCTCCGTCATTTTCTATTTTAATCGTGTATGTCAATAATTCTCCCGACTGGGCCTTGTTATCGCCATTCGCATCTGCAACAGTTTTTACCGAGCTGTGCGATGGTTTGCTCTCTGTAGGGATCTCAACCTCTGGGGTATCACCGCCAACAGTAGCGATATTCTTGATCGACGTTACGCCGGTAAGGTCTGCGTCAACTTTTACTTTGAAGCTAACGGAAACCTCGCCACCGAATGGCACATCCACAGACCAGTTCAATGTGCTGCCGGTTAAGCTGCCACCACCTGTTGCACTATTAGCCACATAGCTGGTGTTCGCTGGGATAGCATCGCTGATAGCAACACCTGTCAACGCCACATCACCTGTGTTCTTGACTGTGATCGTATAGGTCAGTTCCTCTCCCGACTGAGCTTTGTTATCACCGTTCGCATCCACAACAGTTTTTACTGAACTGTGCGATGGTTTGCTCTCTGTAGGGATCTCAACCTCTGGGGTATCACCATCTACCGTAGCGATATTCTTGATCGACGTTACGCCGGTAAGGTCTGCGTCAACTTTTACTTTGAAGCTAACGGAAACCTCGCCACCGAACGGTACATCCACAGACCAGTTCAATGTACTGCCGGTTAAGCTGCCACCACCTGTTGCACTATTAGCCACATAGCTGGTGTTCGCTGGGATAGCATCGCTGATAGCAACACCTGTCAACGCCACATCACCTGTGTTCTTAACAGTGATCGTATAGGTCAGTTCCTCACCGGACTGCGCCTTGTTATCACCGTTCGCATCCACAACAGTTTTAACTGAGCTGTGCGATGGTTTGCTCTCTGTAGGAATCTCAACCTCTGGGGTATCACCGCCAACAGTAGCGATATTCTTGATCGACGTTACGCCGGTAAGGTCTGCGTCAACTTTTACTTTGAAGCTAACGGAAACCTCGCCACCGAATGGCACATTAACAGACCAGTTCAGTGTACTGCCGGTTAAGCTGCCACCACCTGTTGCACTATTAGCCACATAGCTGGTGTTCGCTGGGATAGCATCGCTGATAGCAACACCTGTCAACGCCACATCACCTGTGTTCTTAACAGTGATCGTATAGGTCAGTTCCTCACCGGACTGCGCCTTGTTATCACCGTTCGCATCCACAACAGTTTTTACTGAACTGTGCGATGGTTTGCTCTCTGTAGGGATCTCAACCTCTGG
>NZ_SNYV01000016.1 GCF_004363245.1 Sphingobacterium yanglingense
GTCTGCGATGCATAGTATTTCTGACCATCAACCAAAGTGGTCGTAGGTGAAAGTAGATTACCACCTGTAGCGGCATCGTACCACTTAATTGTACCTGCACCAGTTGCCTGTAGATTCGCAACCGTATGTGGTGCGATCTCACAGAAAGTCTGGGTAGACTGTGCCGTTGTAGGAGCAGCAATTACAGTAATGGCAACCGTAACCTCTAAACGTTGAACACTCTCACAGCCTCCAACAGTCTGCGATGCATAGTATTTCTGACCATCAACCAAAGTGGTCGTAGGTGAAAGTAGATTACCACCTGTAGCGGCATCGTACCACTTAATTGTACCGTCGGCTAATGCCGTAGCATCTAACTGCGCAACCGTATGTGGCGCGATCTCACAGAAAGTCTGGGTAGACTGTGTCGTTGTAGGGGCAGCGACACTCGTAACTGTTATCGTCGCCTCTCCTGAAATAACCGAACAGTTTCCATTGGATACTGTAACACGTACCTTACTACCATTGTAAGCTAAAGATGCTCCAGTAAGCGTGAGTGTACTTCCATTGATACTAATTTTATCTTGTGTAGCATTTGGTAAAGAAACCCAAGTCGTGCCATTATAATATTCCCAAGTATAAGTCAAATTCGTACCAGTCGCTGTTACTGAAACTGAACCAGTACTTCCTTCACAAACCGTCAAGTTACTTACATTGGCAGTTATCTCTGGAAGCGCTGAAATAGTTACTACAATAGGAACACGTGGACCTGAACATGTCACAGCAGGTCCTTGGGCAATCCAATATGTGGTAGTACCTACCGTACTAGTATTAATTATAAGGTCAGTTAATGGCTGAGCTGTTCCACCAGTCTCCGTAGTAAAGTAATATAAAGCATGGGCCGGAGTAGCTGTACCAGCTACAATAAAAGGAGCGAGAGGATTAGAACCTAATACCGCATCTTTACAGAAAGTGGCTGGTTGCGTTATTGGTTTCGCAGTATTACTCGTATTTGTTATTGTAAAAGTAAAGAAACAATTTGAAGATACTCCAGGAGGATATGCATAATATGTTACAGTTCCTGCTGTAGTTGGGAAAGGGTTACTCTCGTCATATTCTATAAGTGTTCCAGTACCGTCTCTTGGAATGTTATAAAATTCTGTACCTATAGGAAACTGAGAAGCAATATCATCAAAAGGAACAGCTGTTGTATTACAAAAATAAAACGCACGTTGTGGATCAACATCTTGACAGTTGGCTGCTATAAATGCGGCTGCGTCAATATTGAAATTCAGCGGTCCTGAAATAGGAGAACCAACACATGGTCCGTCCTGACTAAACCCATTAATAAGAGGAACATTACTGAAAGGGGTTTGGGAAGTCACACCCATTCCCGACATCATTCCTCCTAATGTTAACACAGGCGAACATCCTGCCGGGGTTTTTAATATTTGGCAATCATCAGTGACTTTTATTTTAAATTTCAGTGTTGCACGAAGATTGGCGATTCCACCACCAGCGGTACCTTGAGCCAGGGTTCCCATATTAACTGTAAGAGTTCCTGGTATACCTGAATGTACTGCCTGTTGACCTCCTGTCACATTATTATAAACTATCGATGCTGATCCAGGGACATAACTTGCAGTATAAGGAATAGGAATATTCAACATCGCATTCTGAATAGCTTCTGCATTATTAGAAACCTGAACCGTATATTCTATTTCTTGCCCTGGCGTTACGGTACTAGTTCCCGATGTTAACGGTCCTCCTCCAGATGTTGCTATTGCTGAACTAACTCCATTAACATCAGGAACATACGCATCAATAGCCAGTGCAACCATCGAAATCGTATACAGGTCTTGTGTGCTACCATAGCGTAACGTTGTCGCTGTCTGATTATTGTCGATAAATTGATTTTGAGGACTAGTATTTTGATCTTGCAAATAAAACATAGCAATATCAATCCCGGTATTGTTGGTATAACTCGGCAATCTATTATTTCCTCCCGTAAAAACAGATGAATTGAAGAAATTCCCTGTAGTATTACCACCATGCGAAACTCTAGGATAGCTCGATGTAGCTCTTTCTCTTACAGATAGAAAATCGCCCGAGATATCCCGATCACCTTCTCCTGCCATAATCCCCATTTTCACCTTCACTAATCCATTTTGAGCGGCTTGGAACCCAGAGATAGCTAAATCGTACGAAGTAGTTGTACCAGAAGATCCTTCACGTTGAACAAATGCATGCCCATCATATACCATCACATCGCGCCAGATCTCACCTGCGTTTTCATATACCACAACTAAACTCCAACAACCGAAATACCCGGTGTCTCCCCCATCTCCTTCAAGCAAAGCAATATCAGCCGCCCAATAATTACCTACTCCATGGGTTTGCACATAAGGTGTCACATCATGATATGCAGAAAAAATACCCCCATAACTTGAAGTAGCGTAGTGTATATCTGTACCATTGGCCGTATACTCTACGTAAGGCTGTCCCTCTTTCTTAAATTTTATCTTTCGTTTATCAAAAGTGCGCGATTGAGAACTGTTTTGCCATACTTGACCAAAAACACGAACATTGGCATCTGATGCTGATTCTGTTTGAGTTACGGTTCGATCTACTCTGCTATCTCTAACTAAGTTGAAAAGATTTAGTGTCGTGGTACCATCTGTCCATAAAGTAATTGGTGTAAAACCATATGTTTTTGTGGTGGTACCTGTAGGCGTATTTTGTCCAGCAACAGAAACAAAAGTGCCTCCTCCATCGGTGCTATGATACACATAAGGAGCTGTATTACGTACCTCAAAGATATGTGTTGGTAAAGAAGGTGCCGTAAACGTGTAACGGGGATAGTAGCCTACATTAACATCCTCTATTCCAGAAACAGTAATTCGCGCATAGGAATCACTTCTATATTCATTCTGAGTTCTATTTTGACCTTCATTCCTTTCCAACCTATCAATTGTTAAGCTGACTCCACCTATCGTATTGATAGTTACAGGGTCAAAAGTCACATATTCTTTATTACCCGACAATGTCCCTCTAGATTGGCCTGTTGGTTCTGTCCAACTACTTCCTCCATCTGTGGAATATCGTATTGCCCGTGGTGAATTACTGACATCATCACTATTTGTGAACTCAAAGACAATATTGGGTTGATTCCCTGCTCCTGTAAAGAGATATTGAACATAATAAGGATTACTAGAACCTAGTCGTGTAACAGACAACGTATAGTCAAAACCCCTATTATTTATACGATTGACATAGCCACCACCACTACTATGACGCATATTAAAACTCTGATTAACAGGAGTAGCGACAATTTCTGTCAGCCTTGTTACCGACATTGTATAAGGTGTATACGTTATCGCTACGTTATGATCAACTTTCTGAGTATTATCATAGTTGTTCAACTGCGGAGCATTTTTTGTTACATTAAATGTATACTGATTGCTTATATTAGACCTTCCAGTCCAATACAAACCTGCAAATAAGATATTCGTACAAGCTGGGTTCGAATTTGCCGACAAGGGCAACTTCAATTCTGACATCGAAGAATTCCAAGTTATAGGATCATTATCTACGTCAACATGAGACATGTTGGTATTACTATTTCCACCATTTGGATCTGTCGCATTGCCATCCAGATAACCCGTACGAGTAAGATTGGTATTACCCGCCATGCTAAAATCTCCTCTTATTCTATAAATACCATTAGTCGGCGTACCTGAAGTTGCTCGCTTAGTAAACGGCTTTACAACCTGCGCATGCACCGATGTAAAAGCGACCATCAATAATAAAAGCCACATTAGCCGAACTATTCGGACTGAAAAATAGGTATGTGCTGTTCTTTTCATTTCAAATCAGATTAATCGGTGAATACTATCTTGGTATGGAGATTTTATAAAGTATAGATCCCCTGAATAGATCTAGACCTTTTATAGTAGAAAGACTTCTACGGACACAGTCATCCTGATTTTCTCCTTCACAAGGGCTATATTCAAAGATGAATAGAATATACTTTAACTGATTAGAATCAGTCAACGGTGTTAAATCTACTGATTGACCCAAATCCGTCACGGATGAAACTTTTATCCGTAACAACTCAATAGAGTTGAGTGATGGGACCAATTGGTCAACCGACACCAAATTTTCAGCATCTACATAGGCTACTCTTGGTGCTGGGGCTTTTTGTTCTACTGCTGGCATAGACATTCTAGACATACGCCCTGTCTGCGCTTTAGTCACAGTTGTAGATGGTTGCAAATCATATGCAAGAGATTTTAAACTAGCTGCTTCATCCGCTGCTAGCTCACTAATCTTTCTATTAAATGATTCCACCTTTTGTGCTTGTGCAATATTCAATGCACAGAACAGCATCCAAAAAAGTAGAAATTTTAGTGATACTAATTTTGAAATAAAATTCGTTTTCATAACCTTCATATTTTAGCGATGCATCTACTGCATCATGTCTTGTTTGGCAATTGAAGTGGAGCATCTAGGTTCCACCTCGCTTGATTATTTCTTAGTCAATCTTGTTTGGTTTGTAGATCCTGCCCCTTAGTAGAGGCTATAATTTGGTCGGATTTACATGGCGAAGTTTGGAATAAAAAGGGAAGTTGAAGGCCTATTTAAGTAGACAAGTAAGGGTACAATCTCTATTCCGAGGAGACAAAACGACACAAAAAAACATGTATCACAAGTGGACAAACAAAAATCAACACACTGAAAAACAACACAATAGATAAAACACTATAGTGGACAAGACATGGGTACAACAAAACATTGTAAAACGAAACAACAGGTAGGTCAAACTATCCTAGCTGTCTCCTATAATGAGGCGTTGACTATCCTTTGCCTACCCGAAAAACGTTCTTTGATTGATTGGAAGCACGAAGAAAACAATCCACGGAAGAGAGAGTCCTTGTACCTAAATGCAAAATTGTAATGGTAGCGTTCAAGTTCCATCGCTGTGGAACCAACCCTCCGATCTTTCTGCAAGAACTATAATTGGAGTATAAAAAAGTTCTTGATGGCTTCTAAAAAATGTACTTTCAGAAAAAAAGAGCGCTATACATGATATAGCGCTCTTTTCTATTTAGGATGAAGAATGAATTCTATTTATGTCGTTCTTCTAGATTTTTTGCGATAGTTTCTAAAGAAAACCCTTTTTCACGTAGCAAAACAAGTAAATGGAAAATCAGATCAGACGTTTCATCTACAAACTCCTTATCAGACTGTGCTAATGCAGCGATTACCGTTTCTACAGCCTCTTCGCCTACTTTTTGTGCTATTTTATTAAGCCCCTTATCTCTAAGATGATTGACATAAGATTCCTGTGTAGGGAATTCATAACGTTGTTGTATAATACGTTCTAACTCGGCAATAAAGTTATTGCCATAATCTGTTGTAAAACAACTTCTACTACCTGTATGACAAGTAGGCCCTGCGGGCTGAACCTTTATAAGGATAGTATCCTGATCACAATCAATGTGAAAATTCTTCATCCATAAGAAATTGCCACTTTCCTCGCCTTTAGTCCAAAGTCTATTTTTTGACCTCGAGTAAAAAGTAACTTTTTCTTCCTTTTGTGTTTTCTCCCAGGCTTCTTCATTCATATAGCCCAACATAAGTACTTCTAATGTTTGGACATCTTGAATGATTACAGGAACGAGTCCATCACCTTTTTCAAAATCTATCATTTTTTTGTTAGTATTGAGTACCGAGTATCGGGTATTTAGACCGTACATGTCTTATGTCTAATACCGGCTATCTCCAATGTTATCGTACCGCTATGCCTTCGGTGCGTAGTATTTCTTTTAATTCAGGAATTAGTATCTCTCCATAATGGAATACTGAGGCTGCTAAAGCTGCGTCAACATTCGACTGTTGAAATACATCCACAAAGTGCTGCTCATTTCCTGCTCCTCCAGAAGCAATCAATGGAATATGAATCAACTTATTGATCTGCCCTAACAGTGGATTATCAAATCCATTCTTCGTCCCATCATGATCCATTGAAGTAAGCAATATCTCACCAGCTCCTCTGCTTTCGGCTTCTTTAATCCATTCTTCGGTATGTATATCGGTTTTTTCCCTACCCCCACGTAGATGCACATAGTTAACACCTTCTACAAAGCGAGTATCTACTGCAACTACAACAAATTGAGATCCAAATGTCTTTGCCAAATCATCTATCAATTGTCGATTCCTAACCGCAGCCGAATTGATAGATATCTTATCTGCACCACTGTTTAAAAGAATCTCTGCATCACGCAATTCATTGATCCCCCCACCTATTGTAAATGGAATGTTTACCTGCTTTGCAACCGATTTAACAAGATCGATTGTGGTCTTACGTCCTTCATGAGTAGCCGTAATATCCAGAAAAACAAGTTCATCAGCTCCCTGTTGTGAATACTGCCAAGCTAGTTCCACTGGATCGCCTGCATCACGAAGATCCACGAAATTCACACCTTTGACTGTGCGCCCATCTTTCACATCCAAACAAGGGATAATACGCTTAGCAAGCATACTTAGAACTTAATTAAGGTTTTAAGATTCCAATCCTTTATCTCGTCAATAGAGATTTTGTTCTCATAAATAGCCTTACCTACTACACAGGATTCTAAACCACCTAGCTCGTTGAGATTTTCTAAATCTTTCATTGAAGATATCCCTCCCGAACCGATCAACTTGATAATTGGGGAATGAGTCAATAATTTCTTATACAAGTCAATTCCAGCACCACCCATCTTCCCATCTTTCGATATATCTGTACATAGGAAACGGAAGAAGCCTAGCGCAAGACACTTATCGATATATTCGATAAGTTTGATCGGCGAGCTTTCCAACCAACCTGAATACTTGATAACCTCATCCAACACATCAATAGCAATTACGATTCGATTGGCGTATTTAACACGGCCTTCATTCAACTTGCTCAGTTCTTCAAGAAAAGAAGGGTTTGTGATGGCCTGAGTACCCACGATAACACGGAATACCCCCGCATCGATAAGCTCCTTCACTTTTTCGATACTGCGCACACCACCTCCATATTGTACCTTCATATCTGTACGACGGACAATATCGAAAAGATATTCTTGGTTAGAGAAATCTCCCTTAGCACCGTTCAGATCAATGATATGTACCATCTCCGTACCATTAGCATGGTATTTTTTGATCTGATCTTCTAAGGAAATATCGTAAGTAGTCACCTCATCGTAAGAGCCTTCTCTTAAGCGGACTACCTTTTTGTCTAAAACATCAATCGCTGGAATGATATACATAGTAAAGTAAAAATTAAAAAGTTAAAAGTTTAAAAGCCTATCCTCTCCCCTTACCTTATCACAGGCCTAGCGTTACAAAAATAGTCTTTAATTTCTATTTATATTTTAGTAAAATTTATTAACAGTTGTTCGCCATGTACACCAGACTTCTCTGGGTGGAACTGTACTCCATAAAAATTATCTTTCTGAATAGCTGCAGAATAATCTATGCCGTAATTACAGGTTGCTCCTGTGTAGACTGGGTTGTGCTCAATAAAGAAAGAGTGCACAAAATAAAAATAGGTATCCTCCGGAATATCTTTAAATAAAGGACAATCGGCTTCTGCCTTGACACTATTCCATCCCATATGTGGCACCTTCAGTGTTACTCTATTCTTAAAATGCAACGTTTTCAAAGGAAAAACAGACAACAGTTCTGAATCTCCTTCTTCCGAATAGGATGTCAACAATTGCATACCGACACAGATCCCCAATACAGGTTTCTGCAATGAAAGAATAGTCTCCACCAATCCACTCTCGTTCAATTTGCTCATCGCTGCACCCGCGTGCCCAACTCCCGGAATTATAACACGATCAAACTGATCAAAGTCTTCTTTATTATTAATCATTCCATATCCGACCTGGATACGGTCCAATGCTGCAGTTAATGAAAAAATATTTCCTGCACCGTAGTTAACTATACCAATCATTGTTAGTAGTTAGATGTTAGCATTTAGTCGTCAGATCTTAGATGTTAATAATTATACAGTCTAAATACCACGTACTAAATACTTAATACTATTACAGCACTCCCTTTGTACTTGGCAACTGCATATTTTCTGCATCCCGTCGTACCGCCTTTTTAATGGATTTAGCAAAAGCTTTAAAGACAGCTTCAATCTTATGATGCTCATTATCGCCTTCGGCTTTGATATTTAAATTAGCTTTCGCCGCATCTGAAAATGACTTAAAGAAATGGAAAAACATCTCTGTTGGCATATCTCCTATCTTCTCCCGCTTAAATTCAGCATCCCACACAATCCAATTGCGACCACCAAAATCTAGAGCAACTTGCGCCAGACAGTCGTCCATTGGCAAAGTATATGCATATCGCTCGATACCCCGTTTATCTCCAAGCACCTTCAAAAACACTTCGCCCAAAGCTATACCTGTATCTTCAATGGTATGGTGCTCGTCTATATGCAAATCTCCTTTTGCGTGCACCGTCAGGTCAATAGCACCATGCCGTGCAATCTGGTCTAGCATATGATCAAAAAACGGCAATCCCGTATGGATATCTGCCTTTCCAGAACCGTCTAGATTTACTTTAATATAAATATCTGTTTCATTGGTCTTCCGATAGTGCTCGGCTACCCTGGTATTCAGTTTCAAGAACTCATAAACAGCTTTCCAGTCAGAAGTCTCTAACGCAACGCAATCGTCTGTAATTTCAACTTGTTCCGCCTTACCCAATTCATCATTATTACGTAACCAGATAGCCTTTGCCCCCAAGTTTTGCGCAAGTTTTACATCATTGACCCGATCACCTATAACAAAAGATTCACCAAGATTATATTTCGTCTCGTCAAAATATTCCGACAGCATACCTATTCCTGGCTTACGGGTTGCAGCATTTTCATGAGGAAAAGTTTTATCGATATGCTCTTTCCCAAAAATTACGCCCTCTGCTCTAAATGTATCTACGACAAAGTTATGTACTGGCCAAAAATTCTCTTCAGGATGTGATGCTGTGCCTAGACCATCTTGATTGGACACCAAGATAAGTTCAAAATCCAACTCGCGAGCAATACGTGGAAGGTACTGCAGAGCTCCGGGGTAAAACTTCAACTTTGCAAATGAATCAATCTGTTCATCTTCAGGCTCAAGAATAAGTGTCCCATCCCTGTCAATAAATAATACTCTCTTGATAATATCTTTCATGATTTATTTAGCTGTAAAATTGTTTAATGGCTCCGATCAGTTTTTTATTATCCTCAGTTGTTCCTATTGTGATACGTAGACAGCCCTCGCACAACTCCACCTTCGAGCGGTCTCTTACAATGATTCCTTGACTGACCAAAAAATTATACAGCTCACGGGGCTCTTCCAATCGGGCCAAGATAAAATTGGCGTCAGATGGCGTAATATGCGCAATCTGCGCTATAGTAAGAAGCTCCTGTACGAGCAATTCCCGTTCTGAGACTGTTTGTTGGATCCAACTATTGACTGTATCTACGTTCTCCAACGCTTGCAATACCAAATCCTGAGTTGCTTGATTAATATTATAAGGAGGTTTGATCCTATTGAATACCCGGATAATTTCTTTACTGGCAAATGCCATCCCCAACCGCAATGCGGCTAATCCCCAAGCTTTGGATAGGGTCTGAAGAATGACCAAGTTAGGATATTCGGCCAGTTCTTGTGTAAATGAGCGTTGTTTTGAAAAATTAATGTAAGCTTCGTCGATGACAACCAATCCTTTGAAATGTGTCAGAATCGTTTCTATATCTTGACGGTTTATACTATTCCCTGTAGGATTATTGGGCGAACAGATAAAAATCATCTTAGTATGCATGTCTAATGCCTCAGCAATACCATCTAAGTCCAATTGATAGTCTGCCGTTAGATTGACTTTACGAATCTGTACATCGTTGATATTGGCTGATACTTCGTACATACCATAAGTAGGTGGCACTAAAACCACATTATCTACCCCAGGCTTACAAAAGGCACGGTACAATATATCGATGGCTTCGTCACTACCATTGCCTAAAAAAATATGGTCTGCCGGCACACCTTTGATTTTGGCCAGCTTTTCTTTCACTTGATGTTGTAGCGGATCTGGATAACGGTTGTAATGATGATCCAATGGTGAACCAAAAGCATTTTCATTAGCATCTAATAATACAGACGCTTCTCCTTTAAATTCATCTCTTGCGGAGGAATAAGGGACTAGTTTTTTGATATTGTCCCTTAGTAGGTTATCTAAGTTGAAAGACATATTTTTTGTCCATTAAAATTGAGGTGTAAAGATGGTTAAAAATTTAGAGAATCACTAAACTTTATACCAATTACCCTCAAAAGAAAGGACACTTTCATCAAACACCTCTTTTGCCTCTTCCAACAGTGGTGTCAAATCCTTATAACGCGCTGAATAATGCCCCATTAGAAGTCGTTTCACACCTGCTTGTACAGCTACTTGCGCCGCTTCCAGACTCGTACTATGAAATGTCTCTACCGCTCTCTCCAAAAAACTATGATCGAAGGTAGTTTCATGGTACAAGAGATTTACCCCTTCTATGGCCTCCATATAGCCAGAAAAAGCACGCGTATCCGAACAATACGCATAGCTTCTAGAAGCTGGAGCAGGCTTAGTCAACTCTGCTGCCCGGTATACAGTACCATCCAAATCCGTACAATCGACCCCTTTCTTAAGTTGTTGAAAAAAGACTGTCGGAATATTCATTCCCCCTATTTTCTCTGGGATCAAAGAAGCCGCTCGAGCACCTTCGTCAAAACGAAAGCCTGTCGTAGGAACTCGATGCTGTAACGGAAATGACCGTACAGTCAGCATTTGAGATTTCATAATTACCTCCTCCACATCGGGATTAGTAGCATGAAACACCAAATTATAGCGCAACGTAGTGTCTGAATGTTTAAATTGCAGATGGAGAATATCTAAAAGCGGAGCCGGCCCATGTAAATGCAACTCCGACTTACGTCCTGTCAGATTCATGGAAGACAACAAGCCCACCAATCCTAAATAATGATCTCCATGCAGGTGACTTATAAATATCCGGGATATTTTATTACTCTTAATTCCATAGCGATGCATTTGCATCTGCGTCCCTTCACCGCAATCGATTAGGAATAGCTGCTCATTAAAATTTAGGACCTGTGCCGTAGGGTGGCGTTCGTATATAGGAGTAGCCGAACTGTTCCCTAGGACTAAGACTTCAAACCGCATCTGTTATTTACCTCCTATCAAGTCACGCTGAATCTCATTTCCGAAGATAAGGTCCTCAGCTTCACTTAGGTTTTTGACAATGGTAAAAAAGGCATCAAGATGTGCGACTTTCAATATCTGCCTTACAGCAGGCGTCAATCCAGTAATGATAAACATTCCATCAGCTCCTTGGCACAAACGATCAGCCAACAATCCCATACGCACGCCCTCTTCACAGATATCCTGAACCTGCGACAGGTCCAGCACAATATTACGCTGTCCCGACGTGTTACGAAGCATAAATTCTCCTTTAAGAAAAGCCGCGGCTGCAGCATCCAAATTAGAAGTAAGTGGCTCAATAACAACGTATCGCTCGTGCTTATCAATAGTATAACGCATATCTTTATTCTCTTTATAATTTTTCCAACGCCGCATTCACATTACGTTCGACGCGCTCCAAAACATCTTCCTCGGCAGCGTACTCAAAGCGTTCCCCTGTAATATACTCATAAAGTTCGATATACCGCGCAGATATCGAATCCACGATTTCATCTGTCATTTCAGGCACCTGTTGTCCTTCTTTACCCTGAAACCCATTCTCGATCAACCACTGACGCACAAACTCTTTAGACAGTTGCTTTTGAGGTTCGCCAGCAGCCTGACGCTCTTCATATCCTTCTACATAAAAGTAACGAGAAGAATCTGGTGTATGGATTTCGTCAATTAGATAAATCACCCCATCTTTCTTTCCAAATTCATACTTCGTATCTGCCAAGATAAGTCCTCTCTCCTGAGCAATCTCTACTCCACGCTGATATAATGCATGAGCATACTTCTCCAATTGCTCGTAGTCTTCTACACTTACGATCCCCTGCTTCAAGATTTCCGCTTTGGAAATATCCATATCATGTCCCACTGCCGCTTTTGTCGTTGGTGTAATAATAGGTTGCGGCAATTTATCATTCTCTTTTAGTCCTTCTGGAAGTATCTCTCCACAGAGCTCACGTCCGCCTTCACGATAGGTACGCCAAGCATGTCCAGAAAGATATCCACGGATTACCATTTCTACTTTAAAAGGCTCACACATCTGTCCGATGGTCACCGAAGGATCAGGAACAGTAATCACCCAATTAGGTAAAATATCAGCCGTTGCCTTCAAAAACTTAGCAGCAATCTGATTTAAAACCTGCCCTTTAAAGGGGATAGCCCGAGGGAGTACCACGTCAAATGCCGAAATGCGGTCAGATGCCACCATTACTAAATACTTACTATCTATAGTATAGACATCCCTGACCTTACCTCTGTAAAAAGAGGTCTGTTTATTAAAATTAAAATGGGTTTCTTTTATTGCACTCATCGTATTAAATCGCCCTATTGTTTATATAGTATTAATTATTTGCTTTCAAATCTCCGTAGGCCTCCAAAATACGTTTCACCAATTTATGCCGAACCACATCGCTCCCTGTCAGGTATACGATATCGATTCCACTGATGTTGTCTAATAGTTTAATCGCAGTAGCTAGACCTGATTGAGACTTCTTAGGAAGGTCTATTTGGGTAAGGTCTCCGGTAACAATAAATTTGGCTGTCGGTCCCATACGGGTTAAAAACATTTTGAGCTGCATATCAGTAGCATTCTGCGCCTCATCCAATATCACAAAGCAATTATCCAAGGTACGACCACGCATAAAAGCTAGAGGTGCCACTTCTATTGTCCGGTTTTCCAAATATCCTTTCAATTTCTCAACAGGAATCATATCATCCAATGCATCATAGAGCGGTCTTAAATAAGGGTCCACCTTCTCCTTTAGATCTCCTGGTAAAAAACCTAGATTCTCTCCTGCTTCTACAGCAGGGCGAGTTAAGATAATTCGTTTAATTTCCTTATTACGCAATGCCCGAACAGCCAATGCAACAGCAGTATAAGTTTTACCTGTACCGGCCGGTCCTACAGCAAAAAGGATATCATTCTTATTGATGCTATCCACCATCTTACGCTGGTTGGGTGTCCGCGCACGAACAATCAAACCATTAGGACCATATACAATGGGTTCTCCCTTGAGTCCACCCTGCGGACCATCCTCTTGCTTATCTTTGTCCACCGGACGTTGTTCGCTTGGAGGAATTCCCAATAACTCTTCCAATTCCAAACCACCCAAAGCATTGTATTTGATGACATGATCCGTAATGGCTGAAAACACAGATTCAAACAAGCGCTGCTCCGCTTCTTCTCCCAATACTTTAAGCTCTGTCCCCCTTGCAATCAAACGTATCTTAGGAAATCTATTTTTGATAGATTCAAAATTCTCGTTTTGAGCTCCCCACAGAGAGACCAAATTAACGTTGTCCAAATTGATGATTAATTCGCTCAAATTATTATGGTTTTTAGTTTAAAATGTAACACGTACCATGACCTGCTTTGTTAATTTATCACACCGAATATTATTCGTGTCTATTTTATTCTCAAGGGCATAACTACCACATCACGGTCAAGAGCCTGTAGCTTATCCAACATGGATATTTCCGCAGATAAATATAGATAAGATTTTCAATTTGTATAATGCAAAAACATTCTTATCTAAGCAAATTATATTCAAAAATACAAACTAATATTTTTACATCTATCGAATGTGAAAAATATTCATTATTTTAAAGGCGAACGGCCTTTATGAGCACTAGTTTTACTAACTTTGTCTTTACTTTTTTCAAAAAAACAATAGTTTCAGGGCACGTTTTTAGGACAACGGGCTGTTAATATGGGAGTAATAACATTAACAACAGATTTAGGTTACCGCGATTTTTATCAGGCGGCATTGAAAGGGAGCATAATATCATTGTTGCCCAATGTGCGTTTAATAGATATCACACATGAGATTCCCTCTTTCAACATACAGCACGCTGCTTTTATCCTTCAGAACGCATATCATTATTTCCCAAAAGAGACAGTACACCTCATTGGTATCGATACCGTCTTTCAAGAAAACTGTCGCTATATCGCTATGAAGTTTGACGGGCACTACTTCGTCGGTGCCGACAATGGTATATTTAGCATCATCCTGGGTGAAAAAAAAGCAGAACAGCTCTTCGAAATTGAGATGATGCAAGACCTTCGGTTTTTGCACTTTCCACTGGCCGACATCCTTGTAAAAGCGACCTGCCATATTGCCGAAGGAAACCCTATTGAAGACTTAGGCTCGCCAATAGATACGCCACTACAAAAAGTAACTTTATTGCCAATCATAGAGAACAGCTTTATCAAAGGACATGTTTCCTACATAGACTCTTTTGGAAACGTCATCTCCAACATCAGCAAAGATCTCTTCAATCAGGTTCAAAAAGGAAGAAACTTCATTCTACACTTCAAACGGAACGAAACGATCAACAAAATGAGTTGGCACTACAATGAGGTATCTGAAGGTGAGAAACTATGTCTGTTTGGTATATCCGATTACCTTGAAATTGCTATTAATAAAGGACACGCCAGCAATTTATTGGGTTTATATGCAGATGAAACCATAATGGTTGAATTTTTGGACTGAGACAAATCATAACTCATGAAATACACGCTGCTTATATATCTCCTACTATATAGCTTAGCGCTTATAGCATCATCAACAGACTCTATTTCATTCGAGGCTCAGCGAAATCGGGTCAATGAATTACTCGACCAACGGAGTAAGCGCTTTGGTGATTACACCCAATCCCTAGAGCAGAAGACGGGTGTCTTTGGCTTATTCAAAACCAAAAACGACATGCAGAAGTCAATAGACATTTTAAAATCTGTAGTCATCAACGACAATGCGATATTCCTCGAAACACGAAAACTCCTCAACCTAAAAGATAGCGAAGCAGCGCATTTTCAGACACTCGCTAAAGAGTACGACCAGCAAATAACTGCCTTCATGAAGACAATATCCAAGCTGCAGGCTGAAAACGAACATTTAAGGGAGAATATCAAAACCTTGGAGGAGGAAGACCATCAAGACAATAAATACCAATATATCGTGTTTGTAATTCTCCTCCTAGCAGGAGTCCTATTTTTCGTATACAAACGTCGTAAAACGCAAAATGTGACGAAAGTTTGATAAGGCGACTACTTTATATCATTACATTTGTCAGTTGGAACAAAAAAGCTTATAAGATTATAAACAATGGCTAGACCAAGATTGAACAGTGGCGATTCGCATTCCGATGATTTACCCAAGCCCAAATTAAACAAAGAACTACTTAAAAAGGCTACTCAGATTTTATCTTATCTAAAACCTTACAAAGGTAAGTTTATTTTAGGCATGATCTTCCTGATCCTATCTAGTTTGACGATGCTCACTTTTCCAGCATTACTGGGAGCTATGATTGATGCTGCGCAAGGAAAACAAACCTACCCTTGGCTTGAATCAAGCGTACTTTTCATAGGTGGGCTATCATTAGTGATCCTATCATTTCAATCTATCATGTCTTTTTTTCGCATTCGTCTATTTGTCGAAATTGCAGAAAAAGCATTGGCTAGCATCCGTAGAGAGTCCTATCTAAAGTTAATCACCCTTCCTATTGACTTCTTTGCCAACCGCAGAGTTGGAGAATTGAACAGCAGACTGTCGGCCGATTTATCACAAATCCAAGACATCATGACAACCACGCTCGCTGAAATAATCAGACAGACGATCAGTCTAGTCATCGGAGTTCTCCTCCTAATCATTGTATCCCCCAAGCTGGCATTGATGAATTTATGCATCTTACCCATTCTTGTCGTCACAGCTATTTTCTTTGGCCGATTCATACGGAACCTTTCAAAACAGACACAAGATCAGCTTGCTGACTCGAACAGTATCGTCCAAGAGACCCTTCTTGGCATATCCAATGTCAAGGCATTTGTAAATGAGTACTATGAAGCACACCGATACAGTAAAAAACTAGATAATGTCGTGAATCTTTCGGTTAAAGCAGCAACCTACCGAGGTTTATTTGCTTCATTTATCATCTTCTGTATATTCGGTGCAGTTATCGCTGTCATCTGGTATGGAGCGTCATTAGTCGCTGCAGGAGAAATTACTGTAGGAGACTTGACCACCTACATCCTATACTCTATGTTTGTTGCTGGTTCGATGGGCAGCTTCCCTGAACTATATGCGGGACTACAAAGAGCATTAGGCTCCAGCGAACGTGTTATAGAAATACTTAATGAAAACACAGAAGATATCAAGGTAACCGAAGAGGATAAAAATATCAAACGGCATATCATGGGCAAACTAACATTCAACCAAGTCAGCTTTGCCTATCCTTCACGTCCAGAATGCAACATTCTGAATGAAATTTCGTTTACAGCCGATGCTGGACAAAAAATAGCCATAGTAGGCCCTAGTGGTGCCGGTAAATCTACAATAGCTTCTTTAATACTTCAGTTCTATCAGCCTTCCTCCGGTGAAATCCGTTATGACGAAATACCAGCTTCCAGCTTTGCCATCACGGATATACGAAACCAAATAGGCATTGTACCTCAAGATGTATTGCTTTTTGGGGGCACTATACGGGAAAACATTAATTATGGAAAGCTAGATGCGAATGCTGAAAGCGTTATTGAAGCTGCCAAACGGGCAAATGCACATGACTTTATCATGGGATTTCCAGACGGCTACGACACCATGGTCGGTGAAAGAGGGGTTAAACTGTCCGGAGGCCAACGCCAACGTATCGCCATAGCACGAGCATTACTAAAAGATCCAGCTATCCTTATATTAGATGAAGCGACTTCGTCCTTAGATTCCGAATCAGAAAGACTGGTCCAAGAGGCGCTGGAAGAGCTCATGAAAAACAGAACATCAATTATTATTGCCCACCGTCTCTCTACGATAAAGAATGCAGACAACATCCTGGTAATCGACGAAGGTAGAGTGGCAGATTTTGGCAACCATGTCGAACTCCTGTCAAAAGGCTCTGGACTGTACCACCACCTTTACACCCTACAATCCAGTCAGAAAAGTCTAACACAATAAAAACTAAAACCGTTACTTTCGGTTAAAATTTGTTAATCCATTTTCCCAGAAAACTTTTTGGAACGATGGTTGTTTATTGATTATAAAAACGAACTGAAAAATAAACAAATATGTAGTCATGAAACGACCAGAATTATTCAAATCAAACAGAGGTAGGGATACATCTGATCGCTTCATCATCACTTTAAAAAACAAATTTTATAAAGATGAAAAATAGGAATGGATTAGTTGCATTTGCATTGTTAGGATTGGCAGTTGGAACCGCTGCTTATTATTTATTGGGTACAGAAGACGGAAAAAAAACATTGGACAAAGCCAATGATGGCATCAAGGATTTAACCAAGTCCCTTAAAGAGCTTTCAAAAAGAGAGGCAAAAAAAGCATCACGCTTAGCTAAAGAGGCTAAAGAAGATTTACGGGAATGGAAGTCCAAAGCCAAAGACGCCGGAAGAGATGTTTTAAACAAAGTTTCTGAAAAAACATCTGATTGGGCGAACAAGGCTTCCGATACTACCGATAAAATCGCACGTAAAACAGAAGATTTAGCAGAAAAAGCGAAGTCAGAAATCTCAAAAGCTTAATTGCCAAAAGTAAACGCTGTACACAGCAAATTGTGTATCTTTGTGATACATGAGTCTTTTACAGCAAATCACGACTTTAGTCAACAAAGATCTTACATTAGAGTGGCGTTCTAAACATGCCGTAAACGGCATTCTGCTATATGTGGTGTCTACTGTCTTTGTATGTTATCAAGCATTTAAAACAGTAGACACCCTGATTTGGAACGCCTTATTCTGGATAATCCTACTTTTCGCATCCATAAACGCAATTAGTAGGTCATTTGTACAGGAAAGTCAGTATCGACAGTTGTACTACTACTCCATAGCGAGCCCCAAATCTATCATACTCTCCAAAATTATTTACAACATTATACTGATGACTGTGCTTTCGGTCATCGCCTACCTAATTTATTCCTTAGTCTTTAAAAACCCCGTAGGTGACCCGCTATTTTATTTCATAGCCGTATTCTTAGGGGCAGTAAGTTTTGCTACGGTCTTTACAATGGTTTCTGGAATAAGCGCCAAAACGGGCAACAACAGTACAATGATGGCCGTTTTAGCATTCCCCATCATCATTCCTCTATTGATTGTATTGATAACACTCTCTCAAAATGCATTACAAGGTGCAGATAGGGCCGAAAGTTACAACGAGATTGGCGTTCTTGTGGCAATTAATGTAGTAACTGTTGCTATTTCTTTATTGTTATTTCCTTACCTTTGGAGGGATTAAAACAACATGTAAAAAATGAGAAAAAACTGGTGGAAAATATTAGCAGCATGTTTAGTTAGTGCTTCTGTTGTCGCTGGGTTTATGGGGCCAGTACCAAAATTATTTCTTCTTCATGAAACGATAAGAAACGTTTATTTCCACGTCCCTATGTGGTTTGCAATGTTTACACTCTATGCAATCTCTGTGGTATATAGTGTGAAATATCTCAACAATGGCAATCCAAAATATGACATCATAGCTGTTGAAGCGGTGAATACTGGTGTTATCTTTTGTTTCTTGGGGCTACTGACAGGAATGCAATGGGCCAATATTACCTGGGGTGAAGCTTGGCCAAGTGACTCTAAAACAAATGGATCCGCCATTGCAACACTTATGTATCTAGCTTATCTTGTATTGAGAAACACACTAGAAGAAGAACAAAAACGGGCCAAAATATCTGCTGTCTATAATATTTTTGCTTTCCCTATCATGATTGTATTGATGTATATCCTTCCCAAAATGACGGATTCTCTACATCCAGGAAGCGGGGGAAATTCTACCTTTGGAGACCTCGATATGGATAACAATATGCGACCCATTTTCTATTCAGCAGTAATTGGTTGGATACTTACTGGCGTATGGATTTGCACCCTAAGGTACCGGGTAGCATTACTGGAACGTAAAGCGAATCAAATCGATTAATACGAACTTTTAAAATGCGAAATTAGTTTTCACAACAAAGAAAAACATTCGCATAAATAATCTTATTCTGTTGAATTATTAACATATGAAATACTCATGTTTAGCGAAGCACAAACACCCATGAGTATTCCATATGACAGATAAAAAGCAAATTATACACATATGAAATATCCATGTAGTACAGACTACACAAACACTGCTAAAAACAGTTTGGATATTCCATATCGCAATTAAAAAAGAAAAAATTTACATATGAAAAAATTTAGTTTACTTTCCATCTTCACGCTGATAGCATTAGCCTCTTACGCTCAATCATCTGAAATTGAAATGGCAGAGGGACTTCGCAGCTCGGGAAAAATATGGGTTGTAGTCTTAGTGCTTTTAACTATCGTTATTGGAGTTTTTGTATACTTGTTTACAATAGACAAAAAAGTCACAAAACTAGAAAAGAGAAACTCCTAAGTCTATCCAAAGTATTTCAAAATTATGATCATTAAACAGCACAGGAAGTTCACGCCAATCAATATACTATTTGTATCGATTATTGGAACTTTTTTGTGTTTGGGCGCATTTTTGCACCTTCCTGAAGAGTTAAGACCGATTCTGCTCGAACCCGCAGCCAACAATCTCTTCAATATCGAAATCGGATCAGGGCTCCAACCGGTGTCCAATGTGCTATTGACATTGACCTTAACGCTACTTCAGGCTTTACTATTAAATAAAATAGTAAATCATTTTAATTTTTTGGGCAAACCTAATTTTCTGACAGCCCTACTATTCATGACTTTAGTCAGTCTATTCTTACCATTTTTAGTTCTATCACCTACCCTAATATGTAACTTTATTACGATCTGGATGATGAGCAAGCTTTTTGCTATTTATAAGCAAGCCGATGTAAAAAGATTAATGTTCGACTTAGGAATGATTGTAGCTATCGGTAGCTTGGTATATTTTCCATTTATCGTGATGTTTCTCTTATTATGGATAGCGCTGATCATCTTTAGGCCATTCATCTGGAGAGAATGGGTAACACCAGTATTTGGCTTTTCCATTGTTTATTTCTTACTTGGCGTGATCTACTACTGGTTGGATAGATTTGATGAATTTAAAACTATTTTTTCTCCGTTTACAAATCCGTTACCACATACCTTACACGTAGATTATCAAGATTACTTAGTTGTAATACCTATTGCGATTGCTCTTTTGTTTCTTCTGGCTGTATTAAGAGATCAATATTTTAGAAGCGTCGTTCACATACGGAAATCGTTTCAATTACTTTTTTATATGCTTTTGCTTATTGCAGGGTCGTTCTATTTGAATGAGAAGATTAATATCAATCACTTTCTACTTTGCGCCCCTCCTTTAGCCATCTATTTGGCATATTATTTTTCCTTTGCCAAGTCTAAATGGGTATATGAAAGCTTATACCTCGTAATTATGATTACGATAATATACTTTCAATTTATGTAAAAAACTGACAAACAATCGTTTAACCTTTTTTAACAAAATGAGGTCAAGGATTCATTAAAATTTAAATAGTTTTGTAACGAAATAAATTCATCAGAAGAACAATTGGTCGGTTTATTAAAAAAATGCCAGTTCGTTATTGGCCTATCAAGATAACACAAAAATACGTCCGAAGCGCGGAGATTATAAAAATATATGCATAAACAATTCAATGTTTTGAGTGCCAAAAGGGCTTTACAGCTTGTAGTTGCTACAGGCCTTTTTCTGGTAAACATCCAAGCGAATGCCCAGACTACAACCTCACACTCTCCTTATTCCAAATTTGGCCTAGGACAGATGAGAGAAGACCTTCTTCCACAGACCCGATCGATGGGAGGAATATCAAGTGCAATACGTTACCAATCAGGCCTTCCTATTCTCAATGTCGCCAATCCAGCAAGTTACTCCGCTTTTTCTAGAACTATCCTAGAAGTAGGACTTTATGGTAATGCAACCGAACTGAGCCGTCCCGGTGCAAAAGACAATACAGCTGACTTTGCTTTTTCTCACTTGGCAATAGGCGTCCCACTCTCGCAACGCTTTGGTGGACTTGCGTTTGGACTTATGCCTTATTCTGATGTGGGTTACAACCAAACCAGCAGAGAGCAGATAGGTAATTTGGCCTATAATATTTCATCCAAAGGAGAAGGAGGCGTAAACAAAGCTTTCTTTGGTTATGGTGTATCTCCAATTAAAGGATTAAGCATAGGTGCTAATATCGGTTTCCTATTCGGTGAACTGACCGATGTAAATTTAGTCAGTTTCCCTACTGATCCGAGTATGTTAAATGCACGCTACAATGAGACACGCCTTATCCGGGGAGCAACCTATGACTACGGTGTGCAGTATTCAAAAGCAATAAGCAAAAAACTAAATCTAACTGTCGGTTATACGGGATCATTAAACAATACAATAACAAGCAAAACTTCATCGTTTGTTAAAAGAACTGAACCTTCAACAGATCCAGATTATCAAAACATTCCGCTCGATACAGTATCCAGTATAGACGGATTGTCTCGAAAAATCAATCTTCCATTAAAACATACCGTTGGTTTTACCCTTTCCAAAGGATATAACTGGATGGTTGGTGCAGATTTTAAATACGCTGATTGGAGTAACTTTCAAACACGTGCAGGAGAGCCTTCACTAGGAAAGAACTATGGATTCGCAGTTGGTGGACAAATTAAGCCAGATCCGACATCCTTTAGGTATTGGAATATTGTAGATTACAGACTAGGATTCCGCTACGATAAGACACCACTAAAGTATAACAACGAAAACATTAATGATATGGCGGTTACTGTAGGTCTTGGCTTACCATTACCTGAAACAAATTTTGGTCTTACCTTTTCACGGATAAACATATCCGCAGAATTTGGCCAGAGAGGAGCCTTATCCAACAATCTAGTACGTGAACGTTATATCAACTTGAATCTAGGCTTTACATTGAATGATACTTGGTTCAGAAGAAGAAGTTATGACTAATAAGAGAAGCATATTCTCAAAGATATATATCGATATTCCCCTATTGTTTCTTATTTCAATAGGGGTTTTCTCACTTAGTAGCTGTGAGAATGATCTTCGTGAAGTCAATAAAATTGAGAATATACAACAAGAAGAGGCCGTAGATATCTCTAAAGATGTAAAAATCATCCTAAGCGACTCGGCGGTTGTAAAAGCTCAACTAACAGGTCCTGAAATGCGTGTATATCATGACACCACTGGTAATAAAAACAGCAATTATGAGTTTCAGAAAGGCATACAGATTATATTTTATGATGCCGAAGGCAAGGAAAGTCAACGTATCCGGTCCGATTATGGTAAACAGCGAGTTCTAGATGGGATTACAGAGTTTAAAAAAAATGTAGTGGTAAATATGTCTGATGGTTCAATCATTAAGACAGAAGAGTTGTACTATGATGAAAAAAAGAAAATTTACTACAATGATGTCCCTATTTCATTTGAGTTCAAAGATGCAAGAGGCAATCTATTAGCAACTTCTTTCACATCAGACACCGAATTTAGAAATATTAATGGGCAGAATATGACTGGTTTCTATATCCCATCCGGAAACAGCCAGTTGCCTTCATTTGGCAATTAATTCGACCACAACAATAAAGGTTTAAATTAGTTTTATTTACGTTATAAAAATTTACTCTTTTTTTTTATAAAAGTTGTATCTTGCGCCTTGTTTTAACAAAACACAATTAAATAACTAAAGAACACATAAATACAATACGAGAATATGGGATTAATGGGTAATTTGCGTAACCGTGCTGGATTGGTAATATTCATAATCGGCTTAGCAATTGTTGCATTTTTATTAGGGGACATCATTAAGTCCGGAACGCCGTTTTGGGCTAAGAAGCAAAATGAAGTAGGTAGCGTCAACGGTAACTCGGTCGACTATCATGATTTCAATGCGCAGGTAGAACAAACATCGGCTATGTATCAGCAGCAAATGGGCGGTGCTGAAACCCCTCAGATAAAAAACTTTGCAGTACAGCAGGTTTGGAATCAATTTGTTTCCAAAGAGCTGATGGCTACTGAGATTGAAAAACTAGGATTATCCGTAGGCAAAAAAGAGTTCAACGATCTAATCACTGGTCCAAACCCTTCGCCTCAGATTATGCAAACCTTCACCAACCCAGAAACAGGTCAATTTGACCGTAACTACCTTACTCAGGTAATTAATGAAGCAAAAGGTGGCAATGCTCAGGTTGCACAACAATGGGAATTACTTCTCGAAAATGTCCGCTCCCAAAGATTGACAGAAAAATACTCTAACTTACTAAGCAATTCAGTATACGTTACAGCATTAGAAGCACAGGACGAATATACTGCGAAGAATAAATTAGCAAATTTCAAGTATGTATTACTAGACTATTCTTCGGTTAATGAAGCTGACATCAAATTAACAGATGCGGATTACAAAGAATACTATGATAAGCATAAAAATGCTTTCAAGAACCCAGAAGAAACACGTTCAGTAGAATATGTCTTATTTGATGCTAGTGCAACAGCCAAAGACTCTACCGCTACTCTAACTGCAATTCAAACGCTAAAAAGTGAATTAGCAGCTTCTACCAATGATTCGCTATTTGTTGTAGGAAGCTCTGATAACAAATACCCTGTAACTTATTACAGAAAAGGTCAGGTTAGTCCAGCCTTAGACTCAGTTATATTCAACGCTGCAAAAGGAACAACAGTAGGTCCATTTTTATCAAACGGTGCTTACGAGATCGCGAAAATCTTAGATTCCAAATTCAGCCCAGACTCTGTCAAGGCAAGCCACATCCTATTAAATGCAGCAGCAGAAGGTGGTGTTGACAAAGCAAAAGCGAAAGCAGACTCTATCAAAGGTCTAATTGCTAAAGGAGAAAGCTTCTCTGCATTAGCAGTTGAATTCAGTCAAGATCCAGGGAGTAAAGCTAATGGAGGCGACTTAGGAACTTTCACTAGAGGACAAATGGTTGGTCCTTTTGAAGAAGCCGCATTCAATGGTAAAGCTGGAGATGTAGTTGTCGTAGAATCACAATTTGGTGTACATATTCTAAAAATCGAAAAACAAATCGGAAACTCTAAAATTGTAAAAGCAGCAATCCTCGATAAGGTAATCACTGCAGGAAAAGAAACTACAGATGCTATTTATGCAAAAGCGAACTCTTTCTTTACAGCTGCTAACAGTTCCAATTTCTCTGAAACTGCAAAAAAAGAGAATCTGAATCTGCAAAAAGCAACACGTGTACAGCCGATGGACAATTCTCTAAACGGCGCTGAAGCTTCTAGGGAATTGATACGTTGGATTTTTGAAGCGAGCAAAGGCGACGTATCTGATAAAATTTACGAAACAGAGAACAACTTTATCGTAGCTAAGGTTTCAGGAATCAACCCAAAAGGTATTCAACCTTTGGAGGCTATTAAAGGTGATATAGAGCTAGGTGTCAAAAACCTTGTAAAAGCACGTATGTTAAAAGAAAAAATGAATAACGCTCTTAACGGTGCTACCTCATTGGATCAAGTAGCTCAAAAGGCTGGAAAACCTGCAATCGCTGTCGAGAACATCGTTTTAGCAAATCCAGTAATACCAGGTGTATCACTAGAAAGCACAGTCATAGGTACTGTATTTGGTCTACAACCGAACAAACCATCTAAAGCTATTGAAGGAACTCAAGGCATCTATGCGGTACAAGTAGATAGCTTTGTAAACCCAAAAGAGATGGTAGACACAGAGCGTAAAAATCAACAAAAACAAATGTTGACATCTAAACAACAACGCGCATGGGGGTCAATCTTCAAGGCACTGCAAGACAATGCAAAGATTGATGACAATCGCATTAGATTTTATTAAGATATTATAATTAATTTTACAGCCGGGCATGGTAACATGTCCGGCTTTTTTTATATTTTTAGCATATGGATATTCAAGAGAACATAGTCAATAAAGTTGCACAAAGTGGTCTTATCACTATTGATTTAGCAGAATATGCGCCTATAGAGAACGATATCCTAACTTATGACATCAAGGAGAACCTCTTCCATGGATTGATACTAAAAGAGAAAGATTTCAGAGATTTTGTCAAACAGCACGACTGGTCTCAGTATCAAGACAAACATATGGCGATTACTTGCTCTACAGATGCCATTGTTCCAACCTGGGCTTATATGATCCTAGCCAATAAGCTCACTCCTTTTGCCAAAACTATACATTTTGGAACGAGAGACGAAGTTGTACGCAATTTATTCGCTGAAGCTATGCAAGCTATAGACTATACGGTTTATAATGACCAACGTATTGTCGTGAAAGGATGTGGTGACATCTATGTTCCGGAAAGTGCATTTGTGTCCTTCACCCATAAGCTTAGCTTGGTGGCCAAAAGCATCATGTACGGAGAGCCCTGCTCTACTGTACCTGTGTTTAAGCGAAAAAATTAAACCATCGGTGATCTTGAAGCGTCTTAGGTATATTAATGAGGATATTCTATTCTGATCGATCTAAGAAGACAATCAGAACAAATTACGCCCGTTATTGAACAACTTGAACATATATGAAAAGAGCCTACATTACCTTACTTGCTTTGTTTATTAGCTTCACATGGAGCTTTGCCCAATCTCTTCCCTATCTAAAAGAACCTACTTTTAAAGAAGGTGAAAAACTCTCTTATAAACTAAGATACGGTATCATATCCGCTGCTAATGGTGTACTATCTGTAAACAAGTCCCAGTTGCAATTCAGTAACAAGAATACTTTCCATCTGAATGCCTTCGGACAGACATCCTCAGCATTCTCTATCTTCTATACTGTCAAAAACAAATATGACTCCTATATCGATGGAAATACCTACCAGCCTTATCTATATACTGAAGACATCCATGAAAACAGCTATACACGAAAAGAATACGCTACATTCGATCATCGAAATTCTACAGTAAAAGGAGCCAAAGGAACCTTTAAAGGAAAGACCTCACAAATCTTTGACTTATTATCTGCATATTACTTTTCACGGAATCTAGATCTGTCTTCATTGAAAACCGGAGACACCTTTAAGATAACCTACTTCTTGAACGACGAAATTGCAGAGTTAAAGGTAGAATATATAGGTACCGAAAAGATAAAAACAAGTCTAGGGACACTTGACTGTATTAAATTAAGTCCTGAAATCAAGCCTGGCCGTATCTTCAAAAAGGACAGTAAGTTGTATCTTTGGGTCACAAACGATGGTAATCGTATACCTGTAAAGGCCCAAGTAGAGATTTTAATAGGTTCTGTCACGATGGAACTAACAAAGGCTGATGGGTTAAAGTATGAATTAGGAAAAAAAGTGAGCTATTCAAAATAAGTAAAATCATGATTGAGGTTGATAATGTATTAGTCCATGAGGACTTGATAAGCAATGATTTTGTTTGTAACCTATCGAAATGTAAAGGAATCTGCTGTGTAGAGGGAGATGCTGGTGCACCACTACGAGAATCTGAAAAAGCAGTACTCCAAGAGATCTATCCAAAAATAAAGCCCTATATGACTGAAAAAGGCATTCAGGCCGTTGAGGAACAAGGGACGCATGTAATCGATAGTGACGGAGACCTAACGACTCCCTGTGTGGACGGCAACAAGGAATGTGCCTATGTCACTTGGGAAAATGGGATCACAAAATGTGCAATAGAAAAAGCCTACGAGCTAGGCGAAGTAGATTGGAAGAAGCCAATTTCCTGCCATCTATACCCTATACGAACCACACACTATCCTCAGTTTGATGTCTTACATTACGACAGGTGGCACATCTGTAAAGATGCCTGTAGCTTTGGCAAAGAACTTCAGGTCCCTGTCTACAAATTCTTAAAAGATCCCCTCATCCGTGAGTATGGCACAGAATGGTATACTAAATTAGAAGAATCGGTAGAATCTATCTAATGGATTTTTGTTATCTTTATTGCGTATAAATAGACGCTAATTGGTATTTACCATCATTCATGCTTAGTTTAAAGGAGATACAACGCCCCATTGCAACAGAGCTTTCGACATTCGAAACGAAGTTTAAGCAGTCCATGCAAAGCTCTGTTCCACTTTTAGATATTATAACCCAATACTTATACAAACAGAAAGGAAAGCAAATGCGTCCTATGTTTGTATTTTTCGCTGCAGGCTTATGTGGAGAGATCACTGAATCTACCTATCGTGGAGCTTCGCTTGTCGAATTGCTACATACCGCATCGCTTGTACATGACGATGTAGTAGACAATGCAAATGAAAGAAGGGGTTTCTTTTCAATCAATGCTTTATGGAAAAATAAAGTTGCCGTACTTGTTGGAGATTTCCTGCTTTCCAAAGGTCTCCTTCTTTCGGTTAACAGTAATGAACACAATCTATTAAAAATCGTCTCTGAGGCTGTTGAGCAGATGAGTGAAGGAGAGCTACTCCAAATAGAAAAGGCACGTAAACTAGATATAAAAGAAGATATCTATTACGAGATAATCCGCAAGAAAACAGCATCTTTAATTGCATCTTGCTGTGCATCCGGAGCGTCTTCTGCTAAAGCAGATACAGACACCATAGAACTTATGCGATTATTCGGAGAAAAGGTAGGATTAGCTTTTCAGATAAAAGACGATTTGTTTGACTTTGGATTGGATGATGTTGGCAAACCCGTAGGTAATGACATCAAAGAAAAAAAGATGACGCTACCGTTAATATATGCTTTGTCAAATACTTCAACTACCGAAAAACGCCGAATCATTAATTTGGTTAAGAATCACAACGAAAACAATGAGAAGGTAGAAGAGGTCATACAGTTTGTACGGAGTAGTGGAGGCTTAGAATACGCTACCGAAAGAATGATGCAATTCCAACAGGAAGCATTCGATATCTTAGCAAAATTCCCTGACAACGTTTATAAAGAAGGCCTTAAGCAGTTAGTAACATTTACAACAGAAAGAAAAAAATAATATGAGTCACGAGATAATGTTTTTTGGAGGATTTATAGTCTTCATCATCCTCATGCTGGCAATTGACCTCGGTTTATTTAGTAAAAGTGATAAACCTATAAGTCTAAAAGCTGCAGCCATCATGTCATTAATATGGATATTATTTGCTTTAGGTTTCGGCTTAGTTCTTTATTTCTGGGGTAATGAATTACATAATGTGCACGACATCGCACGTTTGAAAGAAATTGTTGCTAAACATTACCACGATATAAAAATAGTGGAAAATGATCTAGCTGCCAGCTTACATCTCTACAACAAGAACCTAACTTTAGAATATCTTACGGGTTACGTCGTCGAATATGCTCTATCAGTGGATAACATCTTTGTTATGGTATTACTGTTCTCCTCATTCGGCATACCTGAACGCTATTACCATAAAGTATTAGTATGGGGAATTCTAGGAGCGATTATCCTACGTTGCATCTTTATCTTTGTTGGAGCAGCCTTAATAGCCAAATTCGGTTGGATACTTTATGTCTTTGGGGCCTTCTTAGTATACACCGGATTTATGATGTATATCAACAGAAATCAAGAAGAAGAAGTCGACCCTCAGAATCATGCTATAGTCAAATTTGCCTCAAAATATTTTAAGGTAACATCGAAAATGGACCAGGGCAATTTTTTTCATATTGAAAATGGAGTACGCTATATGACCCCTCTTTTTCTGGTCCTCTTAGTGATTGAATTCACCGATTTAATTTTTGCGGTAGACTCCATCCCCGCGATATTCTCCGTAACAAAAGATCCCTATATTGTATTCTTTTCGAACATCTTTGCGGTATTGGGACTAAGATCGATGTTCTTCCTTTTGGTCAACATCATTCACAAATTCCATTATCTGAAAGTTGGTTTAGCGTTTCTATTGATTTTTATCGGAGCAAAAATGCTATTACATGATTGGCTTAAAGAATGGGGTTTTACAACATCCCACTCCTTAATTATTATTTTGAGCATATTAGCGATTAGTGTTGTGGCCTCCCTCGTTTTTCCAAAGAAAGAAAATTACGACCATTAACTATAAAAAAGTTAAGCCATAAAAAACAGCGTTCGAAAACTCGAACGCTGTTTTTTTATTTCTTAGCGCCTAAACAAACACCTTACAAGTTTGCTGAAATACCATCTATCAATACGCAACTCGCCAAACCATATTGATACTTTACAAAACAATGTCCTTACGCTTTACATTTGCAGTGCTAGAACTTCCTCCTTTCATCGACATATGACATATGTCTGCGGCGTAATCAATATAAAAAAGAAAAGGCCGTCAATAATAACGTATTGACGACCCATAGACTTTATATATCGTAGATAAAACTATTTCAAGACTACACTTGACCTACCCATGATTGCATCATCGGCATATAAGAGTACCGTATAGGCCCCTTTCTTAAACCGATTAACATCTCTCCATAGCAATTGATATTCTTCACCTCTATTTGTGAAGTTAATGTTCTCTTTAAAAGTAAACTGGAGCTTATCCCCGTGTACATAAAACACATCTCCCGCTTTCGCAATGAGATTACCTTGTGGGTCAATTATGCGAACAAAAACTTCTTTACTGCCCTCCTTGGCTAATGGATTATCAGCAATAGAAAACTTAATCTGCAAATCATCCACTCGCTTCGCTTTAGTTTCTATCTCCAACTCACCTTTTCGCGTTTTCTCTACACCATTGACCAAAATACTAGAAACTTTAACAGAAGAAGCAATGCTTACTTTTTCGTTTAACCGCTCATTCCGCTCTTTCAGATTTTCCACCTGATCGCTTTTTTCCTTTACGGTCGAACTTAGCTCCTTATTTCTCTTTAAAAGAATATCATTTTGAAGTTTCAACTCCCCTGCTTCATCTTTTAGTGAAGAAACATTCTTTTTTAATTTCTGTATCTGATCTTTAGCGGCTTGTATCTGCGTATCTGAGATATTGGAATCTTCTAGCTCTGTACGTAGATCATCAATTATTTTACGCGCAAATTGTTCTTCCTGAATGAGATTCTCGGGTAGACCTTCAATATTTTGATTCTTAATATTATCTAATTCAGCCTCTATACGGTCTATTTCAATTTGTAGATTTTCTTTCTGCAATGCTACGGTATAGAGCTTCTCTCCAGATGATTTAAATTTTACGTAAAAATAGATATTGGTTGCCAGTAGCGAAGCTATAGCAATCATAAAAAAATAAATCTTCGAGTTATCCTTCTTATTATTCGGAACCTCACTCTCGACAGATGTATTGCTTAACTCCATATCAGACCTTCAATTAATACCAAACTCGCGTTTAAACTCCTATTTCCCATAACTGAAAAGTACTCAACAAAAACTATTCCAAAAAAAAGCACTACTCAAAATAGTTAAGTGTCTCAAAACCACCGCCTTTTAAATACTGTTCCTTACGCATCAAATGAAGATCAGACTGCACCATCTCAGACACCAGCATCTGTAGATCATACTTTGGTATCCAATTTAACTGTGTCTGAGCTTTTGTAGGGTCACCAATCAATAAATCGACTTCTGTCGGTCTATAGTAACGCGAATCCACTTTCACGACAGTCTGTCCCAATTTTATGCCTTCTGGATCAATTCCCAATTCTTTCAGCCTTTCGTCGTCACGATCTATAACGACTCCTTTTTCTTGTTCATCCTTACCACTGAACTCCACCGTCACACCGAGCTCCGCAAAACTTAAACGTACAAAATCCCGGACAGTGGTCGTCACTCCTGTCGCAATAACAAAGTCTTCAGGAGTATTCTGTTGCAGTATAAGCCACATCGCTTCAACATAATCCTTAGCATGTCCCCAATCTCTTTGGGCAGAAAGATTACCTAAAAAAAGCTTGCTTTGCAATCCTAGCGCAATCTTAGCTACTGCTCTTGTAATTTTGCGTGTTACAAAAGTTTCCCCTCGTACTGGACTCTCGTGGTTAAACAAAATTCCATTACACGCATACATTTTATAGGCCTCACGATAGTTCACCGTAATCCAGTATCCATACATCTTAGCTACGGCATAAGGACTACGTGGATAAAAAGGTGTAGTTTCACTTTGTGGCACTGCCTGCACCAAGCCGTACAGTTCTGAGGTAGAAGCTTGATATATTCTTGTTTTCTCGATCAATCCCAACAAACGGACCGCTTCTAAAATCCTTAGCGTCCCTATCCCATCCGCATTGGCGGTATATTCGGGAGTGTCAAAGCTAACTTTAACGTGTGATTGAGCTGCTAAATTATATATCTCGTCCGGTTGCGTTTCTTGGATAACTCGAATCAGATTTGTGGAATCCGTAAGATCGCCATAGTGTAAGACAAAATTTCTATTATCGAGATGAGGATCTTGATAGAGATGATCAATACGGTCCGTATTAAAGAGTGAACTTCGCCTCTTTAATCCATGCACCAAATAGCCTTTTTTTAATAAAAACTCAGCCAAATAGGCTCCGTCTTGACCCGTGACACCCGTAATAAGTGCGACCTTTTGAGTAGTAGATTCCTTCATAATACAAAATTAGCCAAACTTAGAAAAAATGCAGGGGATTCACGAATACCTATTAAAAAAAAAGCCATTTGCACAGCTCTTTTACTCTAGATAGACCACCGCTCTACTAGACACGAGAATAATATCTCTCTTATTTTGACAAGAGAGATATTATTGACTATCAAACTGAACTAATTACAGAGACGCAATCGCGGCCTCATAGTCAGGTTCGTTAGTCGTTTCCGCAACTTGCTCGGTATAGACAACCTTTCCAGATTCGTCTAATACGACCACTGCACGGCTTAGCAATCCCTGTAAGGGACCATCTGAAAAACGAACACCATACGCTTCAGAAAAAGCATTGTCTTTGTATTCTGACAAAGTCACTACATTTTCGATTCCTTCGGCAGCACAGAACCGTCCCTGTGCGAAGGGCAAATCTTTCGATATACACAATACCACAGTATTATCCATCGACGCTGCCTTTTGATTGAAAGTACGTACAGACATCGCACAAGTGCCCGTGTCTATACTTGGAAAAATATTTAAAACAATCTTCTTTCCTAAAAAATCTGACAAAGACTTCTGTGATAAATCTGCGGCTGTTAATGAAAAATCCGGAGATTTAGTTCCGACAGCAGGCAAACTTCCTGCCGTGTTAACTGTTATACCTTTAAATAAAACTTGACTCATGATAATAATATTTAATGCCATTAAGATAGTAATTTTCAAGGATTACGCCTATTAAAAAAAGTCATAAAATTATTTTAATTGAAAAAAAAATACTATGTTAGCATTGTATTTTAAAGAAATACGTTAACCAAAGTAAGCTTATGAAAAAACTACTATTATCGTTTCTATTAGCTAGCCCAATTCTCTTATTTGCTCAAGGCTCACAAGTGAATACACAAGGCATAAAGGCCCTAGGTATGGCAGGCGCTGGTTCTGCTTTATTTGTTGATGAATCCAGCATATTTTATAATCCGGGCGCACTCGTCAAGATGGATCACAATGCCATTTCTGCCGGAGCATCTGCCGTCATGTATAGATCTGCCTTTAAAGAAGTCAACTCTACACGACAGTATGATACAAAGTTCCAGATTACCCCTCCTTTTTCGATATTCGCTACATTTGGTCCAAAAGATACTTGGTGGAAAGCTGGACTTGGAGTCTATACCCCATTTGGTGGTGCAGTCGATTGGGGACAAGATTGGCCAGGTAAATATGAGCTGAATCATCTACAGATGCGTGCCATTTACATACAGCCGACCTTGAGCTTTAAAATTACGGAGAACTTTAGCATAGGTGGAGGATTTGTTTATAATCTAGGCTTCGTTGATCTATCACGATCAATACCTACATTTGACGCAAATGGTAACCCTGGCCGTGCTGAATTATCAGGAATGGGTACCGGGACGGGCTATAATTTAGGTGTCCACTACAACTTAGAGGATGAATTTTCAGTATCCCTTAGCTACCGCTCCAAGGTCATCACTAAATTAAAAGATGGAGATGCCAAATTTACGGTACCTGAGGCATTAGCGGCTTCATTTCCCACGACCACTTTTGACGCAGAATTGCCGTTACCCGCTTCTTTCAACATAGGTATCTCCTTCCCCGTTAGTGAACGTATAGATATTGCAGCAGATGGAACATTTATCGGTTACGACATCTACAAGTCTTTAACTTTTGACTACAAAGACAATACTTCAGCATTAGAAGACACCTATCAGCCAAAAAAATATCAAAATGCCTTCTCCGGCAAAGCTGGTATTAATTATAAAGCAACAGATAAGCTTGATCTAAGAACGGGTGTTGGCTATGTCTATAGTCCGGTCATGGCAGAATACGTATATGCGGAGACACCGGACAACAATCGTGTCATGGCTTCACTAGGCTTCACCTACGATATCTCGGATAGATTTGAATTGACCGGAGCATACACCTTCCAACGTATTTTGGAACGCACAGTAACCAATGCTGTAACAGGTCTGAACGGAACATTCAAGACCAACATCCATGCTCCCGGCATTTCACTCAGCTACAAATGGTAATAACTTAAAGGTATTGACAGATGAAAAGATTCAAAAAAAACATTAAACTTTATATAGGCCTTGTAGCATGTGCCCTAGCAACATCCTGCGCACCTGAAATCGACAATGCAAAGCCCAATGAAAATACAGGTACTTCAAAGCCCGATTTTTCCAAATACATCGCTATAGGTAACTCGCTGACGGCGGGCTTTGCCGATGGAGGGTTATATTTGGAAGGCCAACAATTGGCTTTCCCAGTATTGCTTGCCGAAAAAATGAAAGCGCATGGAGGAGGTGAATTCAAATCCCCTTTCTTTACAGAAAGTCAGTCCAATGGTTCGGGCTATATCCGCTTGAAAGCTTTGGTCAATGGGCAACCGGTAACTGAGCCTGTCACCGACAAACTAGCGGTTAGAGGGTTATCGCCCAACAATACGCCTTTATATACAAAATATACCGACGAAGTGAATAACCTCGGTGTTCCGGGGATGCGTCTCGATATGGTTAACATCCCAGGACTCGGCTCTGTAAAAGGCAATCCCTATTTTGAAAGACTACTCACGGATCAAGAAGTCATGACAACTTATCGTGCCTTTGCAACATCCAAAAACCATACTTTTTTCTCTTTTAGCCTTGGTAACAATGACGCCTTAGGCTATGCCACCAATGGTGGTGTAGAAAAAACTGATGGGACCAGTACTCTTACCGATATCAATACCTTTGGTAATAATCTAACAGACTTCATCAATGATTTGACAACAAACAACCGAAAGGGAGTCATTGCGACTATTCCTGACGTGTCTGCAGTTCCATTTCTCACTACGGTAACACGACAAGCACTACTACAAGCTGCTACTGCAGCTTCACAGGCACAAGGAGGCCCAGCTGTTACTGCTCTTTTTATAGCGACTAAAGCTGGTACAAGACCTGCCACCGATAAAGACATGTTTGTCCTGCCATTTGCTTCTTCAGGCCTATTAGGAAAACCTAATGATCAAAAAATACCCTATGGTCTACACCCAAACAATCCCATCGAAAGCCAATATGTGTTGGATGAAGCTGAGGTTGCAGAGGTCAAAACACGTATTGACCAATATAACAAGAAGATATTAGAGGTAGCTAACAGCAGAGATTTAGCAGTAGCTGATATCCATGCCTTCTTAAACAAGGTCAAAAATGGTTATGTATATAATGGTATAACCATTAGCAACAAGTACATCACTGGAAATGTCTTTTCATTAGACGGTGTACACCTTACACCGATAGGATATGCCATTATGGCCAATATCTTCATCGATGCAATCAACGCTAAATATGGCACTCAACTGGACAAAGTCGATGCTATGCAATATCGCGGAGTCAAGATGCCTTAAAACGCAATGAATCCGACATTATATAAAAGGCACCCTCATCGACAGGGTGCCTTTTTTGGCACCAACTCTTTTTTAGACCAAGCATTTTTGCTAAGTTTGATAGACAATTCAGAAGTTGTTATACGACTTCGCCCTACCGATACCTACACGTATTGGTCATTGATCAAAAAACAGTAAACAAATGAAAACAGTATTACAACGCGTCAACAACGCCGTGCATTTTGAGGCATCCAGCCCATCGTCCGCGGTCAAGATTAATATTGATGGCCCAGCATCTATAGGTGGTGAAGAAAAAGGCGTACGCCCCATGGAATTGGTATTGATGGCATTAGGTTCATGTAGTGTATTCGATCTAACGACCATCTTACAGAAACAACGACAAGATATTCAAGATATACGGGTAGAAGTAGAAGGAGACCGTCGAGATGAAATCCCTAATATTTTCACCAAAATCCATATTTGCTTCTACCTAAAAGGTGACATCGATGAGATTAAGGCTCAAAAAGCAGCAGAACTTGCCGTAAAGAAATACTGCTCAGTACATGATATGCTTGCAGCAGGAGGTGTGGACATCACCTACAGTATCAAAATAAACTAAAAAAACAGAGCACTTCTCATGAGGTGCTCTGTTTTTTCCATATCTTTTCGGACCAACGCCCTACCAACCAAAAAGAAACGGCTAGGATTAGAAAGAAAATTGTACGATTGATATTATCCCAAAGATACTCTACAAAACGAGTGTAAAGATTCAAAAGAAAAAACACAAATCCGATATCCCGTATCACAGCATCTTTCTTCTTTAATCCATATAACGCCAATCCCAACGAAACAATTGTCGCCAATAATCCCCAATATAAAATTTCGTATTGCCGTATTTGAGTCCAAGCTTCAAAATCACTGTAATTTCCAAAGATAGATAGACACCATAAAGCGATCATCGTATATAGCAGACCTATGACAAAGCTAGTAGACTGGAACTCATCCAACGCTTTCCAGCGCGGCTGAATCCAAATCGAGAACATAGTAAGCAAAGCACCAAAAATAGTAAAACGCAACGGGAAGTTCATCCCCCAAAATTTCCACCCCCACTCGCTATGCAAGGCCGTCTCCGTCGCAAACCAGACACCTAATGCAACCAATGTAAATACCCAAATCAGTTTTGACTTTAATTTCACAGCCAACACGGCATAGATTAAAATCGAAATAAAAAAGAGTATCGTAAAATAGTGCGTATTTCGATCTAAGATCTGCCCAAGAAAGCCAATACTCGCAGCTGTAGAAAAAGCCCCCGACAGCATCAGTGTTTCATTGGAAAAGGTCTTATCGGGATACCGTTTTTTATTCCGAAATCCAAGCACATAGAAAGCTGCCGCCAATCCCGCAAAGAACAGGCAGAACACAATATTTGGTGTTTCATAGAATTGCTCAACAAAGCGAACCAACATATCGTCCGCAAAAAGAGAAACGACAGAAAAAATCAACGAAGCCAATGCTACCCAGAACGCATACCGCGCCAGAACTTTCCATTCAAAGCTACGTTCATCCATATTTTCTTGCAATTCCTGCACTTTATCTGCATCAAGCAGCTTCTGCTCATACCAGTGCTGCAACGCCTGATCTACAACTTCTTTCTCTTGCTTACTTAAATCTAGTTTCTTCACAAATTCCCCGGTTTAATTGGTACAATTTACAAATAAAAGCATTATTAATGCTAAAAAAGCTAAACTCCACCGAAGTCCTTTCTATAAAGTCCAATTAATATTCAGTAACTTTGCAAGTTGCAAAAACTTAACGTTCCATGTCAAAAACAAAAGCAGTAGATTTAGGAGATCAGAATGAAGTTGAGGTATTTGGTGCCCGTGTACACAATCTCAAAAACATAGACATCTCATTCCCACGAAACGAACTAGTAGTGATTACCGGACTAAGCGGTTCAGGCAAATCCTCTTTAGCTTTTGATACGATATATGCCGAAGGGCAACGTCGCTATATGGAGACGTTTTCTGCCTATAGCCGTCAGTTTCTAGGCGGTATGGAACGTCCCGATGTCGACAAGATATCGGGATTAAGTCCAGTAATCTCGATCGAGCAAAAAACAACGAGCAAAAACCCGAGATCCACGGTAGGAACGATTACCGAGATATACGATTTCTTACGTCTATTATACGCCAGAGCGAGTGAAGCCTTCTCTTTCGTAAGTGGCAAACGTATGCAACGTATGTCTGAAGACCAGATTGTAGACCGGATCCTAGAAGATTTTGACAAAGAAGCTATTTACATTTTAGCACCGATTGTCAAAGGGCGCAAAGGACATTACAGAGAGTTATTTGAACAAATCCGGAAACAGGGATATACCAAAGTACGTGTCGATGGGGAGTTGCTAGAATTAGTACCCAAGATGCAGGTTGACCGCTACAAAATCCACGACATCGAAATCGTTGTCGACCGTTTGATGGTCGAAGAGCAGGATCGCAAACGCCTATACACCTCAGTATTACAGGCGATGAAAGCTGCCAAAGGTATTATCAAGATAGCAAATAAAGAAAACACAAAAGAGCAGTTCTTCAGCCGTTACCTTATGGATGCGGAATCGGGTATATCCTACGATGAACCGCAACCCAATACGTTCTCTTTCAACTCTCCCTATGGAGCATGTCCTAAATGTGATGGCTTGGGTTATATATTCGAAATCGACAAGAATACGGTCATTCCAGACCGTAAACTCAGCATACAAAAAGGAGCCATTATACCACTAGGACCTGTAAGGGAATCTTGGAACTTCGCCGTGTTAAAAGCTGTTGCACAACGATTTGATTTTACACTGGCCACTCCTGTTGAAAAACTGACAGAAGAACAGATTGACACACTGCTATTCGGTGCGGAAGAACCTATTTCCCTGACTGTATCTTATGGTTCATACGGTGCTCGGGAGTATAAAGTAAGTTTCTCTGGTATATTCAAAATGCTTGAAGAATACACCGGAAAGACCAGCGACGACGCTCCTGCCTTGGAGGATTACAGAACCAAAGTCTGCTGCCCTAGCTGCCAAGGAGCACGACTAAAACAGGAGTCACTTCATTTTAGAATTGACAATAAAAATATCAGCGAGCTCGCTGCGATGGATATTTCTTCTTTAATGAACTGGCTTGAGAATATCGAAGAACGCATTGACGAACGTCAAAAGATAATCGCTGTAGAAATCCTTAAGGAAATACGTACCCGTTTGGGATTCTTACTGGACGTCGGCCTAAACTATCTCAGCCTAGACCGTTCTTCCAAAACATTGTCTGGAGGGGAAGCCCAACGTATACGCCTAGCTACACAGATAGGTTCACAATTGGTCAATGTATTGTATATACTGGATGAGCCTAGTATCGGTCTTCACCAAAGGGACAATGAGCGTTTGATTAACTCCTTAAAAAATCTACGCGATATTGGCAATTCGGTTTTGGTTGTCGAACATGATAAAGACATGATACTGCACGCAGATTATGTCATAGACATGGGACCGGCAGCAGGCATTCATGGTGGCCAGGTCGTAGCCGAGGGTACACCAAAACAGATCCTAAAAGCCAACTCACTAACTGCCGATTACTTAAATGGCAAAAAGGAAGTTCAAATTCCTACTAAACGCCGGGATGGAAATGGTCATACCTTATCCTTGAAAGGAGCGACGGGGAATAACCTAAAGAATGTCTCTGTAGACTTCCCTTTGGGCAAATTGATATTGGTAACCGGCGTATCGGGTTCTGGCAAGTCCAGTTTGATCACAGGTACTCTCTACCCTATCCTCAACAAACACTTCTTTAGAGCCAAAGCCACACCTATGCCTTACAAAAGTATAGAGGGCTTGGAACATATAGACAAGGTCATCGAAATAGATCAGAGCCCTATTGGCCGTACTCCCCGATCTAACCCCTCAACCTACACAGGAGTCTTTTCGGATATCCGCACATTATTTGTACAGCTACCTGAGGCAAAGATCAGAGGTTATAAACCCGGGCAGTTTTCATTCAATGTCAAAGGTGGACGCTGTGAGACCTGTCAAGGTGCAGGCATGAAAATCATCGAGATGAACTTTCTCCCCGATGTACAGGTACCTTGTGAAACCTGCCATGGCAAACGCTACAACCGGGAGACTCTAGAGGTCAGGTATAAAGGCAAATCGATCTCCGACGTTCTAGATATGAGTATACACGATGCTGTAGCTTTCTTTGAGCATATTCCATCGATACACCGTAAGATAAAAACCTTGGAAGATGTTGGGCTGGGCTACATCACCTTAGGCCAGTCTTCAACTACACTTTCTGGTGGAGAAGCACAGCGGGTCAAACTTGCCACTGAACTTTCTAAAAAAGACACCGGAAATACCTTTTACATCCTGGATGAACCGACCACAGGTCTCCATTTTGAAGATGTCAATGTCCTTTTAGGGGTTATTAACAGACTCGTAGACCGTGGCAATAGCGTATTGATTATTGAGCATAACCTCGATGTCATCAAAACGGCCGATTGGGTTATTGATATGGGGCCTGAAGGTGGAAAAGAAGGCGGGAAATTAATGTTTGCAGGACTACCTGAAGATTTAATCAAGCAGAAGAAAAGCGAAACAGGGCGCTTCTTAAAAGAGGAAATGACCGGCCGTCAATAATCTATGGAAAATGAGGTGAACCAAACGGGGAGAAAAAATATTTATGACCCACAATTTGTAAAGAATCTGTTCAATACCATGTCAGGTTCTTACGAGAGGATGAATTATATCACTTCTTTTGGCTTTTCCATCCGCTGGCGAAAACAATTTCTCAGAAAACTAACTCCTTCAACGGAAAAACTAAATGTCCTTGACTTGCTATCTGGCCTGGGAGAGAATTGGAGCTACTTAAAAAAGCACTTTCCCCAGTCTAATTTTCATGCTCTGGATTTTTCAGAGGCCATGCTTTCGAAATCTATGCCCAAAGGAGAGCGTATATTTGGCAAACAGTTGACCCTATTCTCGGACGATGTATTGAATAATAGTCTATCATCGTCCCACTATGATATCGTGACCTGCGCCTATGGTCTCAAGACCTTCAATAACAGCCAGCTAGACATACTCGCCCGAGAGCTCAGTAGGATACTCAGATCCAATGGTCGATTTACATTTATTGAAGTATCCGTCCCCAAATCCCCGATACTGGCTTTTTTTTACGGACTATACCTAGGGCATATTATTCCAGTCTTAGGAAAGCTATTCCTAGGAAATCCATCAGATTATAAAATGCTATGGATTTACACCAAGAGCTTCCAAAATACCCAGCAGATTCAAGAAATCTTTAGTCGATATAATCTGGAATTAGAGATAGACTCCTATTTTTTTGGCTGTGCCACCGGTATACATGGTTTTAAGAAGTGATACTACTCAATACCTCCGCAACAACAAAATTAGAACCTCCGACAAATATTAAATCTCCAGCTTGATAAGCGTCTTTAGCCACCGCTAGCGCATTGACTACAGTACCACACTCCTGCCCTTTCAAACCATAAGTAGAAGCCTTCGCAGCCAACTCCATAGCACTCATCGCTCTGGGCATATCAGGGTTAGAAAAATAATAGATCGCATCCTTCGGCAGATACGGCAACATATGATCCAAGTCCTTATCTTTCATGGCGCCGATCACGATATGCAACTGCTTGAAATGGACCTCTGCCAAATTTTTAATCACTTCTTTAATACCGTCTTCGTTATGCCCTGTATCACATATGATCAGTGGATCTGTAGATATCGTCTGCCAGCGTCCTTGGAGACCTGTTCGCGCCTGTACCTGAGCCAATCCTTCCTTCAGCCTATCTTCAGGAATCTCATAGCCCAAACCCCGAAGTTGCTCCACTACCGCAAGTACCCCTAGCACGTTCTTCAACTGATAGGAACCCGTCAAATCCAAGTCGTAAACGTTTTTAGTAGCATCGGACAACACCTCTACCTCTTGCAGTAGATCCGTCTTACTAATACGCTCAGCCTTAAAGACCTGATCGGCAAAAATCAATGGAGCATTGCACGCTATCGCTCTGTCTATAAAAACCGGAGCGGTTACAGGGTGTGTTTCTGAAATAACAATAGGGGTATTTGATTTGATAATTCCCGCTTTCTCGATTGCGATCTCCGTTAAGGTATCCCCCAGTAGATTCATATGGTCCATCCCGATATTCGTAATCAAGGCTACATCGGGATGAATTATATTCGTGCTATCCAAGCGCCCTCCCAGCCCTACTTCAATAATCGCTACGTCGACCTGTTGTGTAGCAAAGTAATCAAAGGCCATCGCTACAGTAGCTTCAAAAAAAGAAGGCTGTACCTCTTCAATCAGTTCCTTTTGCCTATTTACATAATCTACGACAAATTGAGCATCGATCTGCCGTCCATCAATACGGATACGTTCTCGAAAATCAAGTAAATGGGGGGAGGTGTATAGCCCCGTACGATAGCCCGAGGCACTCAATATAGAAGCCAGCATGTGGGATGAAGATCCCTTACCATTTGTCCCTCCTACATGTATCGTTTTATAACTATTTTGCGGATTGCCAATCGCATCACATAAGGCGATGGTACGGTCCAAATCCTTTTTATATGCCGAAGCACCATCTCTTGTAAACATAGGCAATCGACTATATAAGTAGTCGATTGCCTCTGTATAAGTATACATAAGTGATTCTTATCTTAATTTAAAATTGAATTTGATAATCCCGGTTTGACTATCTGGAGCATTATCAATCTGGTTCAATCGCGCTCCCCTTACAGCCCGTTCACACTTAGACCAAAGTTCACCATCGGATATAGTCGTCCCTTTAGCTCCTGCGCGGGCATAGGTAATCACCCCATTCTTATCCACTTTGAACTCCACCGCCACTATACCTGCCTGCTGTCCTTTATCATCTATTTTGGGTGCTACCGTAAACTTACGGTTCGCCAATGAAATCATAGCATTACCGAATCCCGAACCACCTTCGCCATAGTTTGACGCAAGAGGGTCACCGAGATTAGATCCTTGGTTTCCAGCAGTACTGCCTGTTCCATCTCCGGCCCCGCTGCCATTATTCTTTTTACCTTTATATAAGGCATTCGAATTGACTGCAGGTGTACTGGTTTTCGTTTCTTTTGTGGTCTCTGCCGCAGGAGTTTTGACAGCCTTCTCCGCTTTAGCAACGGCAGGCGCATCTTCCATATCCTGTGTAGCTACAGTTTTATCAGCTACCTGTTGTGTGGGCGTTGGCGTAGGCGTCTCCGTAGGGACGATCCGATCAGGTTGTACATTATTTGCATTTTCATCCATCGAGGGTTCTTCCACGTTCATATAATCATCCCCCATACCCTCTTCAGACGTACCATAATTGACCACAATTCCACCCATACCAAATTCCGGAATCTCAGGTTGTCCAAACACAACAAAGAAACCAATCACCCCCAATACAACCATTACTAGCGCGGAATAACCCAACGCTTTAGGCATATTATTTTCTTCTTTAAGATGGTAGTACATTTGTCAATATTATCTTAAATGAGCCCGCTAAGCTCGGTTAAAAGTTTAATCCTTTTTCGGCTCCGTTGCTAAAACCAACTTTATCTTCAATCTGTTGGCAACATCCATGACCGAGATTACATTCTGAATAGGCACCGTACTGTCTGCGTACAGCATAATCGTGACCTCTTCTCCAGAATTCATCTGCGATTGTAGAGCCTGTTCTAATGCCTCATAAGGGACCACAGCTTTATCCACGTGATAAGCAAGATCACTGGTTATCGAAACTGTAATCGTCTTTTTAGCTACCGACTGCTCACCGGCGCTCGACTTGGGCAACAACAGCTTTACGACCTGAGGATTTGCCACTGCGGATGCCAATAGAAAGAACAACATCAGAAAGAACATGATGTCATTCAAAGCCGCGGTATGAACCTCAGCCGTTGGCTTTCCTCGTCTATTTCTTAAATTCATATTTGCAAAAGTAATAAGTTAGACCCCTGGCTCATCCAATAAATCAATGAACTCAACAGCTTCCGTTTCCATTTTCAAAATAAGGCGTTCGACCATCATATTCAAAATATGGTAACCTATATAAGCCAAGATACCAATTGTCAAACCTGATGCCGAAGCGATCATCTTCACATATAGACCTCCCGATACGGAACCGATATCAATACCGCCAGCGATTTCTACGTCACGAAAGATCTGGATAACCCCAAATATCGTCCCCACGAAACCAAGCATAGGTGCGATACCCGCAATGATTCCCAAGATATTAATATTTTTTTCCAAGCGGGACACTTCAAGCTTACCTGCATTTTCAATTGCAGCTTCAATATCCTTAATAGGACGTCCAACCCTTGTCAAACCTTTTTGCAGCATACGTGCTAGCGCTGAATTGCTAGAACGACAAACCGCTATAGCCGAATCCAATTTACCAGAGAGTACGTTGCTTTTAATCTGTGCCATCAATCCGCCATCTGCCTTAGATGCATTACGAATCGTAATATAACGTTCGATAAAAATAACTAACCCCAAGAAAAACAATAAAAGAATAGGGATCATGATCCAACCACCTTTCATCATAAGCTGAAGCAAGTTCAGATTGTCCTGTGGAGCGGCTAACTGTATCGATTGCTGTTGTACCTGGTTGAGGGTATCTACGGGTAGAGTGCTTTGTAATAATGACATAGCGTTAAAAAATATTTATTTTGGTTTATGTTTTTTTATTTGATTATATCTGGCCAAGCATCGGTCTTAATATGTTTTCTAACATAGTTCAGCGCCGAGTCACGTTCTTCTTTGGTGGCGTAAGTATCCCATACCACACGCTTCAAATTTTTGGCCAGATTCGGCGTCATCACGCGAACGGACTTATGTCCATCCTTATGGAATGCTTCCGCTTCCTCATAAGCAAGTGCAAGTGTTCTATGCGTACCTATAACTATCGTATAACGATGATTCGCTGGAGGCGCCACCTCTTCTTCTACCTTCTCTGGCTCAGGAGAGGATACCAAGGTATCTTGTGGAACCGCTAATGAGTCGGCCAAAGGTTGCGTAGCAACCGTATCTTTAGGAATAGAATCCATCGGTACAATTACTTCTTCGATTGTACCACTTCCCATCTTTCCTTCCTGCATATAGGTACTATAATAGTACAATCCACCCAGCAATGCTACCGCAACAATAGCCACTATGATATACACATAGGCGCTAGTCGATTTCTGTTCGTCAGGAAACTCAAACTCCCCATCCTCCAAAATCGTATCCTGCTCCGCAGCTACCGCCGTCTCGACCGGTACCGGTACTTCTTCTATCCTGTTTTCAGTAGATATTGCGGGTACCTCTTCCAATGGCTCTTCTTCTGGTACACTCTCCTCAATAGGAGTCACCTCTTCCTGTACGCCCCTAATAGGCTCCGTAGTTGCAGTCGGTGGGACTGCTTCCTCAACATGAAACTGATCACTTACTGCAGTATAGGAAAAACCAGAGAGATCCAGTGGCTTAAATACATAAGAATTACCATAACTCACGAGGTCTCCCAAGTTATCAAGTCTAGTTTGCCCTGATTGTGTAAGCCGTTCCACAACTTCAGAGACAGCCTGTGTCACTTGCGACTCAGCTTCATGGCGTTCGAGTTGATTAGCCTGTTGTACATAGGTTACAAAATCGTAGCCCTCTGTCGCACTGCCATCAAATTCGACAAAGCTAATCGGAGGCAGATAAACATGACGCTTGGCATCAAATGTCGCTGCTGTATGCACGCGTCTAAATGTCCCCAATCCATTGATATAGACAGACGACTGTCGCTTAAGTAATATATGTATTTGCCTTCCTAAATTCATTTGTTCTTATAGCACGCTGTAATGCAAAGTTATAATCTATTTTATTAAAATGAAAAATTAACTCCACCTATCACATTAAAGCCTAACTTCGGATAGTATAAGTAGCGTTGGTATTCTTTATTGAAAATATTATTCGCTTTTACAAAAATCCCCAAGTTAGATAACGCTTTGTATTCCGCACCTGCGCTGAGATCAAAAAACTCAGGCACAGATACCTTTTTATAATCCGGTAGAGCGACTCCATTTGCGTCATAGTCAAAAGCTTTGGCGTAAGAAACCCCATTAAACAAAGCTTCAGCATCGATGTATAATTTCTCAGAGATATTGAAACGCGCATTCGCAGCCAACCTCAACTTAGGCGTAAACCAAGCTTCTTGCTCGTTGGCCATCGTATAATTATCAATATTCAAACGTCCACCCAAATTCACCAACTCAGACAAACGTACATTAATCTCTCCCTCGATGCCAATATACTTCACTTTGTCATCACCATTACCATCATAGACCAAATCAAATTGGAATGGACGATCCTTACTATTGACAAAAAGTGGCATCCCTTCTAATGTCTTGTACATCACCTTTGCCTTGTAGCCAAAAGTAGCTCCAGCATTTCCTTTAATACCTCCAAAGAAACTCAGGCGCTCTAACATATTCTGGTATGCTAAATCAGGTCCTAAATAAGGATTTTTCTGCGACAGACTCTTGAATGAAGCTTTTTGAACACCACCAGTTATTCCACCAAATAAATGGATGTAACTTGGAACCAATGAAAAATCTACTTCAGCAGAAGGAAATACATTAAACCGTGTACTATCACCAAATTCGGAAACAATATTAGCACCAAGAGTCAACGTATAGTTAGTTCCTTTCAGACTGATATAAGGATTAATATTGGCAATCGAGTTATTAAACTTATCTCCTTTTGCCACATTCGAACTCCCTCCTATAGAGTTTACATCCAATGCAAGGTTTGCACCGACATTAAATGTCCTTACCCTCTTATTCAAATACCCTGATAAAGCAAGAGAATTTTCACTAGCATCGAACTTATCCTTGTATGTATAGGCATCTGCTTTTGCCGAGTAAGAAAGTGCTTCTTCATTAGCCGGATCAAAGTTACTGGTCAATTCACCCGTAAAATAGATATCATTAAAGCGTTGAGCCTCCCTTTTATCATTAAGTGTAACCCCATTAACATCAGTTGGAATACCATAAAATCGGGTGCCGTATCTATTATAGCCTAAGACACCATCTACTGTAAATGCGGATAACACACGTCGACCAAATACACCCACCTCCTGTCTCGAAAACTTTTGATCATCCAAAGATCCTTTTTGGTTCAGGTGCTTCACAAAACCACCAAAACGAAGGTTTTCATAATCTTCGACCGCAATATAAGCCTCTCCCAATATCGTACCCAAGTTACCAACCCCAAGCTTAACATAATTGCTCGTAATATCCTGTGTCTTGGTAAAAGGTAATTCCTGTACATTAAGCTCTTTAAGCCCTGTATTGATATCTAATTTCTTATCAGGCACATTCCCATAGCTCAACTTGGGCATGTAACTGCGTTTATTGCTCATATCCGGACTGCGGCGTATTTTTACTGCATCCGCAAGAATAGGCTTATAATCACGTACGACATCAAAAGAATCTATCGTTACCGGCTTAGTTGGATCTTGTTGAGCATATCCTTGGTATCCCGCTCCCAATAACAAGGCAACTATGGCGTAATTCTTAAAAACTGTTTTATGCAATTTCATCTAATTATATTTCTTTATAGCAGATGAGAGCTCCTCCAACCGTATCGGACTCGATTTCATCTTATTTCCTATTCTTCTTATTTAAGCTTCTTTAAACGTTCGTTTGCGGCCTTTAATATACCGTCCTCTTTATTCTCGTAATTATCGATCACACTTTCTAGCGTTGCTTTAGCTTGGAACTTATCACCCTTTCCACTATAGGCATCAGCCATCAGTATAAAACCTTTCGCAACCCAGTAGTCATAGGACGAAAATGTATTTGAAATATCAAAAGCAGATTCGATGGTTTTATCATATTGTTTTGCCTTCAACTGCTGCTCTGCGACCAAGTAACGCGCCTCGGCTCCTGTTTCAGTCTTCGACTTAAGCGCAGCAAGATTTAACTCCTTTGTAGCATCGGCCCATTTGGTCGTAGCGAGATACGCCTTAGCAGCATACAGATGTGCTAATGCAATATCCTCTTCCGAAGACTTTTCGTATCCCTTCAATATATTCGCATAATTAAGCGTCTCGATATAGTCTCCTATATTATAATAGCTGACCAACAGGTTCTTGACCGCAAAACCATAATTCTCTTTATACTCTGAAGTTAATTCCAATTTCTTCAACACCTGCACAGCCTCGTTATAGGCTTTATTGCGTAAATGTAATTTAGAGACACTGACCAGCGTCTTCTCCGTGTAGGCAGAAGTCCAGTCATTCATGATAATATTAAAATCATGCAAAGCTTCCTGATCCTTGCCCAGCTTAGCATAACTTTCTCCACGGATATAACGTGCAAATTTCTCTTGTATAGGTTTTGGAAACTTATCAAAGTAAGCATTGATGGCCTCTACGGCACCTTGCCAATTTTGTCTATCGAAAAGATTACGAGCTACACCAAAGGTATGCGCATCTTGCTCCGCTGTAGAAAGATTTCCAATATTGGTCGATGTAGCATATTTGATATAACCTGTAGCATCGTCTTTATCCAAATAGATATTCTCGATCGAGCGTATTGCTTGCTTAGCCTCATCTGTCGTAGCGTACTGATTGACCACTCGCTGGAAAGTAGCTAGTGCTGCATCATTATGGTCTTGATTATACTGTACCAGACCGATTGTCAATAGCGCACGTGGCACATACGAACTACGCGGATATTTGTCAACCATCGACTGTAGTCCCAATATCGCCTTGTCATATTGCCCCATAAGGAAATAAGTATAAGGAATCTCGAAAGCAACATCATCTGCATAATTCGATTTTGGATATTTTGTGATCACCGATGCCAATGTAGCTAACTTAGCATCATTGTTTCCCTGCAATCCCTGAATGATACCGCGTTGAAATAAGGCGTAATCCTGACTCTGCGCATTCGAACTGATCAAACGATCATAATAAGACATTGCCTTACCATAGTTCTTCGTTGCGAAATACGAATCCGCCAATCGTGCGATAGCATCATTACGCGTATTAAGCTCTATCCCGTCCTTGCCGCCTCCAGCAAGAAAACGTTCAAAGTAATTAGCTGAAGTATTAAAATTATCATTACGGAAAGCCGCATAGGCCAATGCATAATTTGCATAATGATACACATCGGTATTACGTGCCGCAGGAAGTTGTAAGAATTTATTAAAGTGAGCTACTGCCTCCTTATACTTACGCACCTCATACATCGCCTCAGATTTCCAGTAAGTAGAAAGCGCATAGATCTCTTCGTCAAAACGATTTGCCTCCGAACGCATAAACATAGAAATCGCATTCTCAAATGCACGCTCGTTGTAAAACTCCAATCCACGGTAATACGTTACCTTCTGGTAGGCCGATTTAGTCTCACGTGAGGTACGGTCTATAGACTCCAATACATCTACCGCAGCACGGTAGCTCTTTGTACTCAAAAGAATCTCTGCCAATAATGTATTCGCTTCTTCTTTACGTTTGGTTTGCTTATAAGTTGCCAGATATTCCTGAATAGCATCAAGAGCTACTTGATGAAAATCCAACTCATAAGAAAGCTTCGCGTAATTGAACAATCCTTCTTCCTTCAATTGTGGATCGAAATCCAGCTTTGAAGCTTTAAAGAATGCATTACGTGCACTCTGCTTATTGTCAGTCTTCAAGAAAGCATCCCCCAATGTGATCATCGCACTCTGGTAGTAAGCATCTGGTTCGGAGAGTTTCTCCAACTCCGTAATAGCTTTTGTATAGTCTTTCAGCTTGTACGCGATATAACCAATCTGATAGCTGTCCTGATTATTTTGAGTTTTACCCTGATCCTTGGCTTGGAATCTATCGTAGTAATCTTTAGATTTTGTAAGGTCTCCTTTTATAAAATAGGTTGCACCGATAATCCGGAACATTTCAGTCTCGTGCTCCTGCTTCGTTGTCTGCAATATAGGCAACGCATAGCTCAAGACATCGTCGTAACGTTTATCCAAGAAATACAATGCCGTAATATAGTAGGGGTATGTATTCTCGAACGTCTTTGATCCATTCAACCGTTCGAATTCATTCAATGCCGTCTTGTACTCGGCGTCCAGGTAGCATAGATAGGCATAATAGTAGATAGATGCCTCTTGATACTGGCCTCGGTCATCTTTAAGCTTTTGGAACAAAGGTTTTGCGGCCTTATAATCATTAGTCATAAAATGCGCATAACCTAACTTAAATCTATACTCCGTATTTTCTGCACCGGCGAGATTTCTAGAATCGATTTTGGTAAACCATTCTATTGCTTTCGCATAGTCTTTCTTCGCATAGTACGAACGACCTATTTGGAAAAAAGCAGCTTTAGAATTAGCACTTGATGGATAGTCTTTAATATACTTCAAGAACTGAGCTTCAGCATCAGAATCACCAAGCTCTAATGCACATACTGCTTGATAAAAACGAACACCTTCTTTCAATAAAGTCAGTTCTTCAGTCTCATCCGACTGTAGCGTAGACTTGGTACGCAATTCCTCAACTTTATCAAATTGCTTTGCTGCAGAACTATACTTACCTCTTTCAAATAACTCTAATCCCGTCTTATAAGCTTTATTAATATCTTGCCAAGCTGTCTGTTGTCCAAACGTAGGCAAGGTCATTAAGCTTAACGCGACCCCTAATCCATAAATCTTTTTGTACATATCGGTGCTTAAATCTTTATATATGTGTTATAAATTCTAATGGTAATCTGACTTCACCACTTATTATGCCAGAATTCTCTCCCAAATTGATACTCCTATTCAGTATACTAAATTAAGTCATCAATATCAAGTTTTCCCCAAAAGTTCTTAACATCTGTTAATAACCTCTTCCCTAGGTCAAAAACCCAATTCTTACTTGCTCAAAAACTACTTCCAGAAAGATAAAAATAAAGCCATCAATATCTTGATGGCCCATCTATATTTAACAAAGGTTTAACACCCTTTAACCTCTTTTTCCTGCCAATAAATAAAGTACAGCCATACGTACTGCCACACCATTTTCGACCTGATCCAAAATAATGGAATGCTTACTATCAGCAACATCCGAAGTAATCTCCACTCCCCTATTGATCGGTCCAGGATGCATAATGGTAATTTCTTTATTGAGCGAATCTAAAATCTCTTTATTCAAGCCGTACAGCATCGAATACTCACGCAACGAGGGGAAATAAGCGATATCTTGTCTTTCTAACTGAATCCGCAACATATTAGCAACATCACACCAATTCAATGCTTTCAATAGATCGTGCTCGACGCGTACTCCCAAGGAAGTAATATACTTTGGAATCAATGTCGTCGGACCACACACCATCACTTCTGCTCCTTGCTTCTGCAGACATAGGATATTAGATAGGGCTACACGCGAATGCAGAATATCACCTATGATCGCCACCTTACGGCCTGCCACATCACCATAACGCTCACGTATCGAAAAAGAATCCAATAGCGCCTGGGTCGGATGCTCATGGGCACCATCGCCCGCGTTGACAATCTGCGCGTCGACATGTCGACTTAAAAACACACCAGCACCAGCATAGGGATGACGCATTACAATCATATCCACCTTCATAGCCAATATATTATTGACCGTATCAATCAGAGTCTCCCCTTTACTAACCGAAGAAGAAGAGGCTGCAAAATTAATAGTATCGGCAGACAAACGCTTTTCAGCCAGCTCAAACGACAAACGTGTGCGGGTAGAATTCTCAAAAAAAACATTCGCGATTGTAATATCACGTAAAGAAGGCACTTTTTTTATAGGCCTATTCAAGACATCCTTAAAATTTGCGGCTGTATCTAGAATAAGTTGGATATCATTTTCAGTCAGGTCCTTGATACCGAGTAGATGTCGTGTACTTAACTGTTCTGTTGTTGTTGGCATGGTCTGCAAATATATATACTGAACACTTATTTTTTCTCTGTAATTAGCTCGATACTATCTTCGTTATCGACCTCTTCCCAACTCACGATTACTTTTTGAGAGTCGATAGAATCTACCTGTATCCCGATATAATCAGGCTGTATAGGAATCTGTCTGGAGAAACGACGATCTACCAACACCAGCAATTCTATTGTTTCCGAGCGCCCGAAAGCCTGTATAGCATCCATTGCCGAGCGAATCGTACGTCCCGTCCATAACACATCGTCCACAAAAATAACATTCTTGCCTTCGACGATAAAATCAATATGTGTACTATTGGCTAATAATGGACTCCCCCCCTTCATACGAAAGTCGTCCCTAAAAAACGTTATATCCAAAATACCGGTATCAATATCCCGACCCACCATTTCTTTCAGCTCTTTCGCAATCCTATTCGCCAGATATGTTCCTCTAGGTTGGATTCCGATCAATGCAGCATTACTAAAATCACCGTGGTTTTCAATCAATTGTTGACACAATCGTTTGATTGTAATTTGAAACTTGGGACCGTCTAATAAAATAGATTGTTTCATCAGAATAAGTTGTTTATAACGCTGACACGAAACAAGTTATACGAGCTCATTCGTGGCGTTTGTTTGCTTCTCCATTTTTCAAGGCATTTACGATGGATTGCACCCTACGTTTACTACCTTTCTATCATGGGATTATTAAGGCAAAAATAGGCTTTTTTTCTTAAAGTGTCTATATTTTTATCGGTAGAATGCACAAACAAAAAAGCCATCTGTAACAGATGGCTTCCTTGCTTTTTTAATGTTTTTCAATCTACTGACCTCCGAAAAAGTAACCAAACTCTTTCATCAACCCATCGACCGCTTTTTGCACATCAGGATCTTTACTTTCGTCTGCAATCATCTTATAACGCTGTAGTCCCATCAATCCTAATCTTACATTCCGCTCAGAGCCAAGATTCGTCAACAATTTATTAGAAGTATAATAACGCATATTTTCCCCTATAAAAGTTAAGTTTCTCAATGCAATCTCCTTCGCTTTCGCAGATTCACCAGTCTTATACATCGCATCTACCAACAAAACATAACTCATCGGCTCACTCATTTGGAATGTGCGCTTAGGCATATTTTCATAAGCATTGACCACTACCTTACGTGCTTCCTCTTTTTTACCCTCATGCAATAGATTCTGAGCTGTCTCTCCAAAAATCGAACTCACATAAAGACTGATGTAACGGTACGAATCTGGATCTAGATAAGAAGAACCGGACATATTACCCCATTTATATTTATTGATAATCGTATTGTAGACACCATCCACATCCGTAACAGGAGCGAATCCTTCTTCAGACTCGTTACTTCCTGTATTAATAGGCATCAAACGCATTGCAAAACCTTCCGATACCAAATATTTATCCAACCCGATATAATTCACTTCAGGTGTAGTTGATGTAAAGTAAATCGGACGCTTCCAGTTATTATTCGCCAACATCGCCATAATAGACAATTCTGCACGGCTTACATAATTCATCGAGTAGGTCCATTCCATCGTATCCACGATTGCATCTTCCCAACCTTTAGGTACCACCTTATTGGCCAACACAGCATTCTTATCGACCGTAAGTTTCATATTCTTAGTTGGCAATAAGTTCACCCATTCACCACCTTGAAGCTGCACCTTGTTCTGTGCATTATCAGACAACATGACATCCAACAGATCACGGACCTCGATATGTCCAGGAATCTGAAAATCCTGATAATAGATCACATCACGCACACCATCTTTAAACTTCTCAGGATCAATATCAATAGGTAACGCGTCCGCATCATTCACCTTTTCTAACATCTGACGCATATACCAATCTGAAGACAACAAACTTAGGTTAACGACACGTACGTCCGTCCTAAATCCCTCTACTTCCTGCACGTACCACAATGGGTAGGTATCATTATCTCCATAGCTAAATAAAATAGCGTTAGGAGCACAGGATTCCAAGTAATTTCGGGCCATATCCCTGGCCAAAAATTTATGCGAACGGTCATGATCATCCCAGTTCTGCGAAGCCAACAGCACAGGCCCTGCAAATAGCCCTACGACCGTCGCCACCATACCCGCAGTCTTTGCAGAAACTTTTTTCGTTAAGAAATCAGCTATAGCCAATACACCTAGTCCCACCCAAATCGAGAACGCATAAAAAGACCCTGCATACGCATAGTCACGCTCACGTGGTTGCAACGGCGATTGATTCAGATACAAAACAATAGCTAGTCCTGTAAAGAAGAATAACAAGAACACCACTCCAGCATCACGTTGGTTCTTACCAAAGTGCCAATATGCACCCACTAATCCCAACAGCAATGGTAAAAAGAAATAAGTATTTCGGGCCGGATTTTCCTTCTCTGAAGTCGGCAGATCATACTGCCCTCCGATCAATGCATTATCGATAGGCTTTATTCCGGAGATCCAATTCCCTTCCAATACAGAGCCATGACCTTGAACATCGTTCTGTCTACCCGCAAAGTTCCACATAAAGTATCGACCGTACATATGGCCAATTTGATAACCAAAAAAGAACTTAAGGTTGTCTGCGAAGGTTGGTTGTTCATTCGGGCCTAATCCTAAGTATTGCCTATAAAACGCAGGGTGATCTCCCTTTTCGCTATAAATACGAGGAAAAAGTGTCTCCCGATCATACTTATAATCCGTTTTGGTCTTAGCAACGACATATTTATCCTTGTCTTTTCGGTATATCTTACCTGACTCCGAGATATCTGTAAGTTTAGCATCAAAAAAACGTCCCTTGAACAAAGGCTCATCACCATATTGCTCCCGGTTCAGGTAGCTCAAGAAGCTAAACACATTGTCTGGATCAGAGTTATTCAAAGTTGGGTTTGCCTTGGCACGAATCAAAATCATAGCAAATGAGCTATAACCGAAAATGACAAAGCCCAAAGAAATCAAAGCGATATTAAGAATTGGCTTTACCTTCTTGATAGAATACCAGATTCCATATACCAAACCGCCTACAACCAACAAAGCAAAGAATGTAACCCCACTACCGAATCCTAGTCCCAATGTATTCACAAAGAATAGATCGGCAAAGGCAGCGAACTTAATAAGATACTGAATCACTCCCCATAAGATTAATGCAAGAACGATAACACCAATAAGAAGGGATTTAACCACACCTTTGGTTGTTACCTCTTTTGCTCTTCTCACATAAATAACCAAGGCTATAGCCGGGATGACCAACAAGTTCAGTAAGTGAACACCGATAGAGAGCCCCATCACGTAAGCAATTAAGATCAACCATCGATCTGCCCCCTGCTCATCGGCCCGGACTTCCCATTTCAGGATCGCCCAGAACACGACAGCCGTACACAACGACGACATCGCATACACCTCCGATTCTACAGCAGAGAACCAGAAGGTATCTGTAAACGCGTAGGCCAATGCACCTACTACCCCTGCTCCCATAACACGTATCACGTCGCTTTCATTAAGAGGCACACTGAGATCAGCCTTACCTAGAAATATTTTACGCCCTAATGCAGTAATAGACCAAAACAAAAACAGAATTGTCAGTCCCGAACAGACAGCCGAGCCAATATTCATCCAAAATGCAATCTGCATTTTATCGCCTAGCGCTAGATTCGAGAACAGGTTCTGTATCATCAAAAACAGAGGAGCTCCTGGTTGGTGAACAATCTGCATCTTATAGGCAGAAGCAATAAATTCACCACAATCCCACCAGCTCGCTGTGCGTTCGGCAGTCAGGACATAAGCTAGCGTCGCTATTATAGCACAGGCCCATCCCAATAGGTTATTAATCTTATTATAATTCATCATACTTTAATTGCGTTCACAAAATCTTCATAGGACATAGACTATAGTATAGCCCTACGCTGACGAAAATAAAGGCTTATCTCCAAAATGAACTACAATTATATACAGTCATTTTAGAACATTGCCCAAACTTCGCTTCGAAAATAAGGAATACATCGTTACAAAAGAACAACAAATTGATATTTTAACAGAGTTTAATCCTTCAAACTGGAAGATTTTCGAAACCGCTTTCCCGACATCAAAAAATATTGACCTGAGAATCAGCGCAAATCAAAATTAAAGCAAAAAAGTTTTGCAGTTATAGAAAACAGCTGTATATTTGCATCATCAAACACGGAAACAACGACACAAAATGTTTGATAAAAAGGATGATTGTCCGATAGTATAAGGGTAGTACGACAGTTTTTGGTACTGTTTGTCTTGGTTCGAATCCAGGTCGGACAACAAAAGAGAGTTACAAATGTAACTCTCTTTTTTGTTTTATACCACTCCCATTGCAACACAAATAGAAGCACTATGTTTGGCTTTTTATTTCGCTATCAATTCTATACCTTTGCCAAAACATTTTAGATACAAATATATTTAAACCATGCCTTTGCAATTTAACACGGTTAAATTATTTGCTGGTTCTGGCACACAAGAACTTGCAGAAAAAATTTCTACATCCTTCGGTAAACCACTAGGAGACAAGACACTCGCCAAATTCAGTGATGGAGAGATTCAGCCCTTCTACAACGAATCAGTCCGCGGCGCTGACTTATTTCTGATCCAATCTACCAATCAACCAACAGACAATCTTTTTGAATTACTGTTAATGATTGATGCTGCAAAAAGAGCCTCAGCGCACTACATCACCGCTGTCGTTCCTTACTTTGGTTATGCTCGTCAAGACCGCAAGGACAAACCCCGTGTTGCTATTGGGGCTAAGATGATTGCAAACCTTATCACTGCAGCAGGAGCGCATCGCATCATGACGATGGATCTACATGCCGCACAGATCCAAGGTTTTTTTGACATCCCTGTAGACCATTTAGATGGATCCGTGATTTTCGTACCCTACATCAAGTCCTTAAATCTTCCGAATCTGACTATAGCTTCTCCAGACATGGGTGGTTCGTACCGCGCGCGTACCTTTGCTAAGTTTTTTAATGCCGAAGTAATCATCTGTGATAAACGTCGTAAACGTGCCAATGAAATTGAGTCAATGTCTATTATTGGTGATGTTACAGGTCAAGACGTCGTATTGATGGATGATATATGTGACACCGCTGGTACATTATCTAAGGCTGCCGCATTAATCATGGAAAACGGGGCAAATTCTGTGAGAGCAGTATGTACACATGCCGTATTATCAGGCAAGGCTTACGAGACCATTGAAAACTCGGTATTAACAGAAATGATCGTAACGGACACGATTCAGTTAGATCCGGAAAGATCAAAAGCTTGTTCTAAAATAAAAGTATTATCTACTGCTGACCTATTTGCGAAAGCAATTAAAAGTGTAAATGAGCATGCCTCTATCGCTGAATTATTTGCTGTAGATTAAAATTAAATAGCATATTACAGAATACAAGAAGGCCATCTGCTAAAAAGCGGATGGCCTCTTTTCATATATAGTTAGTGTGTTAACAGGCTTTTAACCTACTTTCACAAAAAACATACCACAATATCGATTCCTGAAAAAACACCTGTTCAAACACGTAAAAACACCTACGACATTACATTTAAACAAGAGAGCCGTCCCAAACTCGGAACGGCTCCACCTTGAATATCGCTCTATATCTCTGCTAGGCTTAAAGACGCTTTACACGGATATTTCTGAAAAAGACTTCTGTACCATGTCCCAAGAACGCAATATGTCCTTTTGTAACACCCAATCCAGGATGTTGCTTACCATCTGCAGGACCGTCTTTTGATGCCTTTTTTATATCGCCATCAACTATAACCTGTCCATTGACAGTGACTTTGATCTTGCTACCCTGTATACGGATTTCCTCCTCGTTCCACTCACCTAAAGGCTTTAAAGAACCTCTTTTCGCAGCGATGATACCATATACGGAACCATGATATTGATATGGTTTCAATTTACTGTAAACCTCCGCATTATCATCAAGGATCTGGATCTCATGGCCCAAGTAAGCCGCATCTCCTTCCAAAGGAGCCCGCACCCCTACGCCATTGTTTGCACCCGCTGTCAATTTAAACTCAAATCTATATACAAAATCGCCATATTCCTCTTTCGTATAAATGTTCTTTCCAAATTTCGCGTAAGGATTGGATCGTAAAACACCCTCCTCATTGATTTCATAAGCTGGAGAAGACGTCCATTTATCAAGATTAGTACCATCAAAAAGCATTTCAAAGCCTTCAGCTTTCTCTTGAGCATTCAAAGAATAAACCACTTTCCGCGGCAACTCTTTTAAATACACATCTCTATACCATACTCTGGAGCCATGTGCCTGCAATTCGATTTGCTCCGTTGGGAATATAGACTGGTTTCTGTCCCAATAGTTCTCCAATGGAACATTATCCACCACCAGCTCTCCATTAAGCCATACCCAAACATTATCCCCCACCATGCGAATCTTAAAATTATTCCATTCTCCCAGCGGATTGTCGGCTACCTTCAAAGGTTTTGAATTCGACTTATTATTATAAAGACCTCCCGAACCGACTTCTGCACCTACATTGGTTCTTGAGATATCCCATATTTGCACCTGAGGTGTACCTCTTAAATAAACACCCGCATCAGGCTCTTTACCATTCTTATCCAACTTCCAATCAAGTAACATTTCGAAATCTCCATATTGCTTTATCGTAGCAATATTATCTCCATGTCCAGCAAAGACAAGATCACCATTGATCGCAGACCAGCTCTCACGCATTTTCTTATCAGCCTCCACTTGCTTTTGTTCTAACTCTTTGGGAGTCATCTTAGCACGCTTGATCGGATTTTCGACCAATCCCTTCCATCCAGTCAGGTCTTTACCGTTAAAAAGCGCCACATAACCTTCTTTAGCCGGCATCTCTGTCAGATGGCGTACAATAGCCTCTTTCAGATAAGAACTTTCGCTTCCCGATAGATTACCTTCAGCCGTCTGTAACCAATTACGGACATCCGTCCCTACAAACTCTTTATTATCCATAATGATGTTCATCACCACATCTGTAGCGATCCCCTTCAAATCAGCATCATTAAGATATTTGCTTGCAAAAACCAACGCAGAATACGTACCTGTAGCTTTCAATCCAGAAAGCGCAGCACTTTTTTGTTCTTTTGTCTGTGCGTAGTCAAAAGCATCCCTTAATAAAAGAGTTTTCTGTTCATTTTTAACCTGACTAGCATTTAATTGCTTAATGAAGCCCGTAAAAATACTCTTAAACAATACCGGATCCTTTTCAGTACGTAGTAATGTTGTAAGCCCATCTAAAGAAGACGTATTGGACCAAGTTGCCAATGCTTGCACCGCATCAGCTTTTAACGGATTATCAGTTCCTAAGTAACCGCTAACTGTCTTAAGAGACTCTGCGCCCCCCTCTCCTGCAAACACAGGAAATAATCGCGCAGCAGAAGGTGCTTGTGATCTCGAAATATTTGCCGACAGCCGCTGGATTATAGCAGCTTTATCTTTGTTGTTTCGTAGCGCAATAATAGCAGCCTCTTGTGCCGATTTAAGTTCCGCACCCTGAGCTGTCCCCAGCACCTTAACCACAGATTCAAAATCTTCATCATTGACTACATTTGGTAATGCCTTATAAGCAGCAGCACGTACAGCAGGACTCCCGCTCTCAATCAGAGCAAACACTTCTTTTGAAGAATTTTGATCCGAACGTTTGGATAACACATCCAACAGCGCGACCTTAGTCTTATCATCCGCAGCAGGAAGCGCCTTATTTATTTCAGCAACTGTCTGATTACCTTTTGCTGTCAGCAAAAGAGTCTTTAAGGTCTCGACCTCAGCATCACTTCCAGCAGCAAATTGTTTGATAACGAAAGCGGTATTCGTCCCTTTAGTCAATGCAGACAAGGTGTTATAAGCAGCAATACGCGCTTCTGGATCTTTCACCCCTTTCAAACTCTTTTCAATTACGGGGACCGTCGCAGTCGCATCTTTCTTTGCCAAAAAGTTCAAAACACTCTCTTGTGCCTCCGGAGAAAGCTTAGTCAATGAGGAAGCAATTTTCTTGATATCCGAAGCCGTAGCATCACCACTCAACAAACCCAGTGCTACATTACGTAAAATAGCATTATTATCAGTCGACAGCTTCAGCAAACTCTTTTTCTGCTTCGCTGGGTCGATACGGCTCATCAGTTCCAGCGCAGCCACACGCGCACCTATCGCTTTGGGATCAGAGGCCTCTGTAAAAACAGTTGACGACAACTTATAAGCAAGATCCTTTTTACCATTCTTTGCCAAAACATTCGCATACTCCAATGTCAACGCAGCGACATTCGACTTATCAAACGCATAATTTGCTGACTTTGCTTTCCCATAAAACGTATCATAAGACTTCTCTCCTCCGATTTTACTCAAAGTTGTCAGCGCATTACGTTGAAAGTTTTCAGATTGGTATTGTCCAATCAAGGCAATTACACGCTCCTCCGCATCTTTGGACTGCAACTCGCCCAGCGCGCCTATCATCGCTGTAGCTGTTTGCTCCGTCACATTTCCAGCCAATGCCTTATTAAGAGCCGCTGCAGCTTCAGGAGTATGTATAGCGCTCAGGACACGGGCTGCTTTCTCTGCAAAATAACCGTCATTTAGATAGGTTGCAATCTGATTGACAGACTCATTCTTTGCACAGAACTTCAACAATTCGAAGACAAAAGCTTTATTATTTTGATCAGTCAAATTATCTAATGCATTCAATAGCCCTTTCGCATATTTCTCACGCAATGCATCTTTACCAGGCTGCATTACATAAAAGGCATAGGAATTGGTCGCATACTCGATAGAGGCATTATTACCTCCTTGCGGTTTTAATCCTTTCAACAATGCGGCAACATCTTCGGCAGTGAATCCCTCCAGTTCTTTCATCGCAGCCAAGAACTTAGTTTGTTCTGCAGCAGGTTGCTGAGCCAACACATCCGCAATCTTTGTAGCAGTTGTCCGGTTAGCAGGCTGTTGTGCATAGGATGCCGTCTGCAACAACAACAATATAGATATTGTATTAAAAATCTTTTTCATGTCTCTATTTCAGGTTAGAAAGTCCAAGGACCTCTCATAGGTTGATTGATCAAACGGTTAGCAGCTTCATCATTTACAAACTCTTGCTTAGCTGAATCAAAATGTAACGTTCTATTCAAGCGCAATGCCGCTAATCCAAGATTAACGAGTGTACACGAATAATATCCATTATCCTCATTCAGTGCAAATTTCTGTCTCGTACGTACCGCCTCTACAAAATCGGTCATCTGTGGTGCCGGGTCCGGATATTGCGCTAGTTTACGTTCCAAATCAGGAATATCAGAAACAAAGCCTCTATACAGTTTACCTTTAGGCCCTTCAATATATGCCTTTCCTACCTCAGTACCTTCTCCATCAAGTATAATCTGACAACCATCTGCATAGGTATAAGTGATTTTGCGCCATATACCGACGGCATCCGAATGCTGCTGTGGAGCATCGACCTCAACTTTAACAGGGCTTTCTCCGTCTTTACCTAGAAAATATTGAACAGGGTCTAAATAATGTTGTCCCATATCACCCAGTCCACCACCGTCATAATCCCAATATCCACGGAAGGTCGTGTGCACACGATGTGTACTATACGGTTTATATGGCGCTGGTCCCAACCACATATCATAATCCAATTCTTTCGGAGCCTGCTCGACAGGTAAATTTTCTTTACCTACCCAATAAAACTTCCAATCAAATCCCGTATGCTTACTAATAGTCACTTTCAATGGCCATCCCAACATACCTGTATCGACAACTTTCTTAATTTTTTTAACGGGCACGTTCATACCGTAAAAATTAGCATCAAAGCGGAACCACGTATTTAACCTAAAAATGTTTCCATGTTGCGCAACAGCCTCCTTAACCTTCTTTCCCTCACCAATTGTCCTTGTCATAGGCTTTTCACACCAGATATCTTTACCCGATCGAGCTGCTTCAAGGGCCATTAACCCATGCCAATGAGGCGGAGTAGCAATGTGTACGATATCCACTTCAGGATTCGCTATCAAATCGCGAAAATCATGATGTTCTTTAATTCCTCCCCCTAGCGCATTTTGAGCCAAAGCAAGGTGTCTTGTATCGACATCACAAATAGCGACCGTCTTTGTACCAGCATATTTGAAATGTCCACGTCCCATAGATCCGACGCCAATCACCCCTTTGGTCAAATGATCACTTGGGGCAAGATATCCCTTACCCAGTACAAACCGTGGCACAATAGTGAATGCCGCAGCTCCAATCAATGACTTCTTGATAAAATCACGTCTTGAAGTATGTTGTTTTTCCATGTTTATTATGATTATTTTAGGTTCCCAAGCTTTAAAGTTAATTGTTTTTTTTAGACAACTCAAATATAAATAGATAAAATTTTTAATGAATTAAAAAAAGCTTCTATTCCTTATCCCACAAAAACAAAACAACTCTTGCTAATTCCCAATTCTTTAGTTATTTTTGCACCTCAAATTTTAATATTAAAAAAACATGAAATCAATTGCTATTAGCGGTTCTTTTAGAAAGAACGTAGGGAAAAGAGATGCAAAAGGATTGCGTTACGAAGGACAGGTTCCTGCAGTTCTTTATGGTGGTCAAGAACAAACTCACCTTTCTGTATCCGCAGCTGATTTGAAACCAGTTCTTTACACTGCAGATGTAATTTTCGTTGAATTAAACATCGAAGGCAAAAAAGTAAGAGCTATCGTTCAAGAAGCACAATTCCACCCATTGACTGACCAAGTTACTCACGTTGACTTTTTAGAGTTATTCGACGACAAAGAAGTATCTGTAAACATTCCAATCAAATTGACAGGAACTTCTCCAGGTGTTAAAATGGGGGGTAAATTAGTTCAAAAATTACGTAAACTACGCGTTAAAGCATTACCTAACAACCTTCCTCAGGAAATCACTGTTCCTATGGAATCTTTGGAAGTTGGTAAATCTTTCCGTGTACGTCAAGTAGAGTTAGAGAATGCTAAAGTATTAAACAACTCTGACGATACAATCGTTTCAGTAATCATGTCTCGTGCTTTACGTCAAGCAGAGCAAGAAGCAGCAAAAGCAGCTCAAGGAGGCAAGAAAAAATAATTAATACGTAGTAACGTATTAAATAATTAAACAAAAGCACTGGAAATCCCAGTGCTTTTTTCTTTTTAAAACACCAATACCAAATGCTAAATACTATGCTTACTTTTGCATCATGAATTTTTTAATCGTTGGTCTAGGGAATATTGGTAAAGAATATGCCGATACACGGCACAATATAGGTTTTATGGTAGCGGACGAATTAGCAAACCAGGCAGGATCTACTTGGTCAACGCTAAAACATGCCTATTATAGTGAATTCAAACAGCGGGGGCATAATGTATATATTATAAAACCCACTACTTATATGAACTTGAGTGGTAAGGCGGTCAACTATTGGATGCAACAGCTAAAGGTTCCAATCCAAAATGTAATGGTAATCGTAGACGATCTTGCCATTCCTTTTGGTTCACTACGAATCAAACCAAAGGGTTCTGCCGCTGGACATAATGGACTTAAATCCATAGAAGCCCTATGTGGGGGCCAGACCTATCCACGATTACGCTTTGGAATCGGTGACAATTACCCCAAAGGACGACAGGTAGACTATGTACTAGGCCCCTTTGACAAAGACGAACAAAAAGAACTACCTGCTTTGATCGAGCATGCAGTCAAAATGATACACAGCTTTGTCAATATCGGCATCGAATTGACAATGACCAACCTAAATACTAAATAGCAAAAAAAGGCCTGTATGCACAGGCCTTTTTTTGCTATTTAGTAAACAACTTTTATTTGTTACCTTTTTTGGTAACCACTTTCATTACACCATCTTTTCCTAGTTCTCCATAGACTGCCTGTGCCTCCTCCTCTTTTAGGAAGGTTAAAGACTCGATACTCTCTATTGGAATAGTATTGATGTCAAAACTAGGTTTCTGAGCCTCCCCGTCAACTACAAATAATCCAATTGCAGGAAGATTAAACGCCCTCCCTTTATTTAAAGTTGTCGAAGCTCCCTTGCCCACAACGAAACTACCAGAATTACCTTTAGCTCCCTTTACAAACAAAGTGGTATCTCCCTTCGAAGGACTAACACTATGCGTAGATGACTTAGTCGTTACAACAATCACCCCGTTTCGCCCACGGTCGCCATAAAGCGTCTCAGCAGAAGCATCCTTCAGTACAGTAATACTGTGAATAGCTTCGGGATTTAAAGAACTAGCATCGTAATACTCACCCATAACCTTACCGTCCACAACAAATAAAGGCTTGCCACTGCTACCATCACGAGGTTTGACCCCACGAATAATAATATTTCCCAATCCCCTCTTGGTAGAATCCCCGATGCCAGGAGCCAATACTTTACCATATAAGTGCTGAGTAACGGAACCTTTTTTTGCTGCAATTAAAATCACTCCATTTTTTGCCCGCTCTCCATATAAAGACTCTGCTGACTTATCCTTAAGCACCGACATGCTTTCAATATCATCAGTATTCAACCTATTTAGATCAAAACCATCCTTCATCACTACCCCATCCACCAAAATTAACGGACTAGCACCACTATTTCCAGCGAGGTTACGTAACAAAGCTTTTCCATTTATAGTTGTAGATGTAGCAGCAGTTCCTAGTCTTAGTCCCAGCACCTCCCCTTTCAATCCCTCAGCCCTCCTATCAGTCTTACTAGTTATTTCAATTACACCATTTTTTGCCCTATCTCCATACTTTGAAATGGCATCTTTATCCTTAAACACCGAAATGCTTTCTATAGTATTGGGGTCAATAGTGTTTAAGTCGAAATTACTCGGCAATATTTTCCCATCCAAGATATACAAACAATTAGCAGCACTTTCACCCCGAATCAGAATGTTAGCCATCCTCTTTGTTGTATCTTCTGTCCCTACACGAAAAGGTACCGCATCCGGGCTCACTTCCAAACCTATAGCCGGAGCTACTGTCGTTTCCTTACTTACAATTGGCAACACCGCATCAACCGGAATCTCTTTAATCCGTTCGACCAATTCCTCTATTTTACCTTCGGCTTTACTGACCGTAAAACTAGCGCCTGCCAGGATTACGACAGGCAACAGGAAGGCATACTTACTGAGTTCCATCTTCGACGAGCGTCTTTTGTTCATCATCATAATACGCCTTTTTAAAGTTTTAAAATTAAACTGATTGCCAACTCCTACGGCAATTCCTTGCTTGGTTACCGTTAGCAAAGAATATTGATAGGTCTGTCGATCCACACCTTTATCCAGCACCTGTTGATCGGTCAGGAATTCTAGATTCTGACGTACAGCTCTGCGCATAAGCCACATAAAAGGATTATACCAACATCCTATCAAAAGCAATTCAAACAAAAGAATATCCACCGTGTGAAGGCCTTTCACATGAATATCCTCGTGCTTGAAAATATCCTGTAATTCGGGATTATCATGTTGCTCCTGATGCACATATATTTTATTGAAAAATGAAAATGGAACAATGGGAAACATCACATTTCGAAAAAAGTAATCCTTCCATCGCGATGGCTTTGAATACCGATGTATCCGCATAAGGCTCAGCAACTGTATGCTCAACTTGAACAATAGCACGACTGCTCCAATGCCCAAAACCACCAACAACAGGTGACCTGCAGAAAATACCTCTACGACCTGATCCGGAAGATAGTACTCCACATAATCCCACATAATACCTACTGATAAGACCTCACTACCGCGAAACCAACTGGCAATATCTAAAAATGGATAAACTAGAGAATACAGACCACCTATCAAAAGATAAACCCTATTCAAGCTATAAAAAGTTAGCCCTTTCAACAATAGCACATAACCTAAAAACACAATAGCCAGCAAAAGGTTAACCTGTAGAACGTATGTCAATACACTTCCCATAATGTTATTTTACATAATTTTTCACTTAATTAGTCCGATGATTAGGACTTACCATTTTTAATCATCTCCATTATCTCCTTCAATTCATTTTCTGAAAGCTTCTCCTCCTTCACAAAAAAAGAGACCATCTCTTTATAAGAACTTCGAAAATAATCTCCGACAAATGAATTCATATACTTAGCCTTATACTCCTCTGCTGAGATCAGTGGTTCATACCGCTTCGCATTAGCGTAAGCAACTGGTCGGACATAACCTTTCTTAACAAGATTCTTAATTGTCGAAGCCAATGTTGTATAGGGCACAGAATCTCCCTTTAGATTATCCAAAATCTCCTTTATAAAACCACCTTTTAATTGCCAGATGGACAACATAGCCTCTTCTTCCTGTATCGTTAATTTCTCAAGTTCCATAAAATTAAATTACTAACACTTCGCAAGTCTACGAAAAAACCGTAACAATCAAAATTATTTTATTTTTTTTAACACACAGTTTAGGATCACGAGACACGTGCAAATAGATAAAATATTGGCAGAAACGAATACCGACAACAAAGCAAAATCTAACAACTTGGTAATTTTGACCAACAAATGTCATTTAAAATGTAAAGCATGGGTTGTTTTGTCATTCATTTTTATATTTTTGTGAATACACATAGAAATTTGATTATGTCTGAAACAGCATCCTTTACCTTAGATGGCAATAAGTTTGAATTTCCAGTTATAACGGGAACAGAAAATGAAAAAGCCATAGATATTTCGAAATTGAGAGATCAATCAGGATACATTACATTAGATCCTGGTTTCAAAAATACGGGCGCTACCAAAAGTGCAATAACCTTTTTAGATGGTGAAAAAGGAATATTAAAATACCGAGGTTACAAAATTGAAGACCTTGCTGAGAAGTCTACATTTTTAGAAGTTGCTTATTTGTTGATTTTTGGCAATCTTCCTTCTAAAGAAGTTTTAGAACAATTCAGAACGGATATCAAGAAGCAAATGATGGTACACGAAGACATGAAAATGTTCTTCTCTGGATTTCCATCTAAATCCCATCCTATGGGACAATTATCTTGTCTTGTTGGTGCGTTGTCAGCGTTCTATCCTGAATCACTGAATCCCAACCAATCAGAAGAAGAAGAATACAAAACAATTATCAACCTCCTAGGTAAGATGCCAACAATCGTATCTTGGATTCAAAAGAAATCATTAGGTCATCCTGTTGTATACCCTAAAAAAGATTTAGGCTATATCGACAACTTCATGAACATGATTTTTGGAGAAGTTAATTGCGACAAAATATTTGATGAAGCAGTATTAGATGCAATGCGTATCTTATTGATTCTTCATGCGGATCACGAGCAAAACTGTTCAACATCTACAGTCCGTATCGTAGGTTCGTCAAACGCGAACTTATATGCATCTGTCTCTGCAGGTATCAATGCCCTTTGGGGTCCTCTCCATGGAGGTGCCAATCAAGCGGTAATCGAAATGTTGGAAGACATCAAAAATGATGGTGGCGATGTAGAGAAATACCTTGCTAAAGCGAAAGACAAAAATGATCCGTTCCGCCTAATGGGCTTTGGTCACCGTGTATATAAAAACTTTGACCCACGTGCAAAAATCATTAAAAAAGCATGTGACGATGTATTGGAAAAACTAGGTGTAGAAGACCCTGTTCTAGATATCGCAAAAGGGCTAGAAAAAGCAGCGCTTAGTGATCAATACTTTATTGATAGAAAATTATATCCGAATGTTGATTTTTACTCAGGTATTATCTACCGTGCATTAGGTTTTAAATCAGATATGTTTACTGTATTATTTGCTTTGGGCCGTCTTCCGGGATGGATTGCACAGTGGAAAGAAATGCGTGACAATAAAGAACCTATCGGACGTCCTAGACAAGTCTATACAGGTGAAACAGACCGCACGTACCCAGACGATACACAACGTTAAGAAATAAAAAAGGCAGAAATTAATTTCTGCCTTTTTTATTTCTATTCACCGTCTTTCTCCCCATCTTTCCACCATTCACTACTCTTCAAATCATCGATTTCACGTCGGTCCCTTTTTGTTGGCCTTCCCGTACCTCTATCTCTTTTCAGAATAGGAGCATGAAATGTTGACTTAAAACCATATGTTTCTTCAAGCGGTGTCTTATCCTCGTAATTTTCTGCAGCAATCTTTGCATCCCCTCTCCTTTCCAGCAGACCTGTCACCAATATTACTTTTCTTTCAATACCTTTCTGAATCGAATACGTCTCGCCTAATTTCACAACATAGGAAGGTTTCACATTAGTACCATTCAGCTTGACACGTCCCGCCTTACATGCTTCTGTTGCTAGACTACGCGTCTTAAATATCCGGATTGCCCATAAATACTTATCAATCCGTAGTTTTTCATTTTCACTCGCCATAAAGCAAAAATACCGCTTTGTAGAACAAAAAAGAAATACTAAAAACCGTATCTCTCAGATGCTCCACTTATTACCCCCTTAATATTTAGACTACATATTGATGAATACAAAGCATTTTTCTAAGTTTGTAGTTGACAATTAATCATTACTAACACGATATAAAAATGCAAAATCTGCAAAAACTAGTCGAAGAAGCTTGGGAAGAAAGGCACCTTTTAGATTTCAAAGAATATTTTGAAGCCATACAAACCGTTATCATGAAACTAGATAATGGCGAACTACGCGTAGCAGAACGCGTAGGAGATCGCTGGCATGTAAATGATTGGATAAAAAAAGCAGTTATATTATATTTCCCTATCCGTGAGATGCAAGAGATTGACAACAAGCCTTTCGTCTACCACGATAAAATGAAACTGAAGACCAACTATAAGGAGCTTGGCGTCCGTGTAGTACCCGGCGCCTCGGCACGTTATGGTGCTTATCTGGCCAAAGGCGTGATTATGATGCCTTCTTATGTGAATATAGGAGCTTATGTTGGCGAAGGCACAATGGTCGATACCTGGGCTACTGTAGGCTCTTGCGCACAGATTGGAAAACATGTCCACCTTTCCGGTGGTGTAGGTATTGGAGGTGTATTAGAACCTATACAAGCCGCTCCTGTCATCATCGAAGACAACGTATTTGTAGGATCCCGTGTTATTGTAGTAGAAGGAGTTCATGTAGAGTCAGAAGCTGTTTTAGGTGCCAATGTCGTATTGACAGCCTCGACAAAAATTATAGATGTATCCGGTACAGAACCAATCGAATACAAAGGCCGAGTACCAGCTCGTTCGGTTGTCATTCCCGGCACATATACTAAAAAATTCCCTGCAGGAGAATATCAGGTACCTTGTGCACTAATTATTGGAAAGCGTAAAGATTCAACCGACAAGAAAACTTCGCTAAATGATGCGCTTCGTGATCATAACGTAGCCGTTTAACAGACACCATAACATACAGATGCATAGACCATTCGTCGACAAAGAAGATTTAAATCAAGCACTCGAAACACTGAAAAACGGAGGCTTGATTTTATACCCAACAGATACGATCTGGGGCATTGGCTGTGATGCCACAAACCCTGAAGCCATAGAAAAAGTATTTGCACTAAAAGGAAGGGACAAAAGCAAAAGCATGCTGATTCTCTTGCACAGCGACAATCAGTTAGCGAGCTATGTTCGCGAAATCCCAGAAGTAGCCTATCAATTGATTGAATCATACGATAGACCAATTACGATTGTATATTCAGGAGCCAAAAATTTAGCAGAAAATGCGATAGCCGAAGATGGAAGCATAGGTATACGCATCGTAGCCCACCCCTTCTGCCAACAACTTCTCCAACGCTTCAAAAAGCCAATCATCTCTACATCAGCAAATTTAAGCGGTCAACCCTCCGCACAGACCTTTGACCAAATTGATGAATTAATCAAGGAAAAGGTAGATTATATCGTTAAATTTGGGCAAAATGAAGATAGCCCGGGCACTCCCTCCATTATTATGAAATTGGATCCTAGTGGCAAATTCGAATTCTTACGTAAATAATATCATGATGAAAAAAATATTAGCCCTTAGTTTTGCTCTTTTTACACTGACAACCATTGGTCTAGCCCAACAAAAGGAAGTTAAACCTTCTACTCCAGGCGTTACCTATGGTAAAAGCATTAACCAGAATAATGCCATTAGCACAGAAACATTGCAAAACAAACTTCTTAAATCCGATACCTTCACTGGAAAAATAAAAGGAGAGGTTACCCAAGTCTGTAAAATGAGCGGATGCTACTTGATGTTAGGTCTTGTTGACGACAATGCAATAACCGTAAGATTTAAAGAAGGAGCTTTCACAGTACCTGCTGATCTAAATGGGAAAACGGTTATCCTGGAAGGGAAAGTAACCAAAAAGAGTCCAGACAATATTAACATGATAGCTGATGGTATATTGGTTATCAAATAATCCTCTTGATAAATAAATCCAAGGCTGTAACAAAACAACTGTTACAGCCTTATTATATTCCAATACTATGTATGGCCTAAAAACAGCCTCCTGCCAAAGCATTAATCTAAAGGGAAAGCTAGAGACATTCGAGAAGCCACAGATTATGGGCATTCTGAATGTTACCCCTGATTCATTCTTTGACGGTGGCCAACATAATTCACTAAATGCCGCATCGATAAAAGCAGCACAGCTTATTGCCCAAGGTGCAGATATACTAGACATAGGGGCTTATTCCTCTAGACCAGGCGCTCCTCTTATTTCTATACAAGAAGAGATTGACCGGGCGCTACCCATCATTGAATATCTTGTCACCCATTTTCCGGATACGATTCTATCCATAGACACGTTTCGTGCTGAAGTAGCGCATGTTGCAATCCAAGCGGGCGCCCATATTATCAATGATATATCGGGAGGGAACCTCGATGAGCACATGTTTGATACCGTCGCCAAACTTCAAGTCCCCTACATCCTTATGCATATGCGTGGCACACCTGAGACTATGCAGCAGCATACGGACTATGATGACATCGTTGAAGATATAGCAGTCTACTTTGGCCAGCGTATCGCCCAATTAAGATCACTAGGCGTCAAAGACATCATTCTAGACCCAGGCTTTGGCTTTGCAAAGACTATCGCTCAAAATCATGAACTATTACACCGTGTTAGTGAATTACACTACCTAGGGCTCCCAATACTCGGCGGAATTTCTAGAAAATCAATGATATATAAGAAGTTAGAGATCACCCCTCAAGAATCACTATCGGCAACCACCGCACTAAACACCCTCTTACTACAAAATGGTGTACAACTGTTGCGTGTGCACGACGTTCTTGAAGCAAAACAACTCATCCAATTATTTTATAACCAATAGAATTGAAGAAATATAAAGACATACTTACGATTGGCTTCGCACTATTTGCTATGTTCTTTGGGGCAGGCAACCTTCTTTTACCTCCCTTTATAGGTTTACAGATAGGAGCACACATTACAGTGACTATTTTGGCCTTCGGCCTTACCGGGATTATTCTACCATTTTTTGGTATACTATCTATTGTGCAGTCAGGTAGTTCTTTTCATGATCTAGGCAATAGAATCCATCCCCAACTCGCCCCCATATTGGGGTCCATAATCATGTTGTGCATTGGCCCTTTAATTGCTATTCCGCGCACTGCTGCCACGACTTATGAAATAGCCGTTCTTCCTTCATTTCCAGACTTCAATCCGATATGGTCTTCTATCCTATTCTTTGCAGCCACTTGGGGACTGACCATTGTTCCTTCCAAAGTCGTTGACATTATAGGCAATTTTTTCACACCACTACTGCTACTGCTGCTCTTAGCACTTATTGTACTGGGCATAGTACAACCACAAGCGGACTACTCACCATCCTCGCTTAGCACGCTGGAAGCCTTTTCTTTAGGTTTTACAGAAGGTTATCAAACCCTAGATGTATTTGCTTCGGTCATATTTGCGGGTATCATTATCAGTGCAGCAAAATCCAAGGGCTATACCAGCGTCAAAGAAAAAAATAAGGTTGTCATTATATCAGGAATCGTATCAGCTTCATGCCTATTTCTAATTTATGGAGGGCTTGTCTATTTAGGCGCTACATCCGGTGTGACGGATAAAGATATTCCCCGCTCTTTATTGCTTATCCAAATTGCACAACAGATTCTAGGCCCATACGGTATGCTAGGGATAGCCTTAAGCATCGGTCTAGCTTGTCTAACCACTGCTATAGCCGTCACCTCAGCTGTAGGCACATTCTTTTCTCAATTAAGTGGGGGCAGACTGAGTTACAAACTTATCGTAACCATCTGTTGTATCCTTTCCGCTGCATTTGCGGTCAAGGGAGTAGATAGCATCATTCAGTTCGCTTATCCACCTTTAGCATTTGCGTATCCCATCGTTATCACTCTTGTCCTATACATTGTACTATTCGGCCGTTTCATAAAATCCAAACTTCCTTATATAGGAGCATTGATAGCATCAACCACAGTTGCAGTGCTAAATGTTATCAAAGTTTTAGGTCTATGGTCTACCGATTTTTTAACAATATGGAACAAGATACCTCTTTTTGACATCGATTTAGGTTGGGTTATACCATCGATTATCGGATTCCTAACAGGTTATATCATCAGCTTGATACAAGCAAAAAAAATCACCCCTAACCAAAGCTAAGGGTGATTTTTCAGCTATAAGAACCGGCTAACTAACGAACTACACTTCCGTTTGTGATTGTAGTCTGCGGATTTACAAAGTCTAGTCTTCCATCTGCATCTTCAGCCATTAATATCATGCCCTGAGATTGAATACCTTTAATCTCCCTCGGCTCTAGATTAACCAAAATAGAAACCTGTCTACCGACAATATCCTCCGGAGCGAAAAACTCAGCTATACCTGAAACAACTGTACGCTGATCAATACCTGTATCGATCTTTAACTTCAACAGCTTCTTCGTCTTCGCCACCTTCTCTGCTTCTAGAATAGTTCCGACACGGATATCCAACTTCATGAAATCGTCAAAACTGATATTCGCTTTTGCTGGCGCTACATTGACCGCTGCTTTCACATTGTTGGCTTTAGCTGCAGCTAGCTTTTCCAATTGGAACTCGACTTGCTCGTCGGTTATTTTATCAAACAAAAGCTGTGCTTCACCCAGTACATGCCCTTCAGCAATCAGACTGGCTGTCCCTGCTTTTTCCCATCCCTGTACCGGGATCTGTAACATATCAAACAACCTACCTGCCGTCTTAGGCAAGAATGGCTGTGCTAAAATTGCCAGATTAGCGACTATCTGAGTAGCAACATTCAGAACGGTTTTAACACGTTCCTCATCGGTTTTGACCACCTTCCAAGGCTCCTCATCCGCCAAATATTTATTACCTAGACGAGCAGCATTCATAAAGTGACTTAGTGCCTCTCTAAATCTATAATTCGATATAGACTGCTCGATAAGGGCCGGATATTTCGCTAACTCATCAAAAACAGTAGTATCAATCGTATTATAATCAGAGCCTTTCAATACCTTACCGTCAAAATATTTGTGAGACAGCACCATCACTCGATTCACAAAGTTACCTAGTATAGCGACCAACTCATTATTTACCCGTGCCTGAAAATCTTTCCATGTAAACTCACTGTCCGATGTTTCTGGAAGAATTGATGTCAATACATAACGTAACTCATCTTGCTTACCCGGAAATTCCTCTAAGTATTCATGTAACCAAACCGCGTGGTTACGAGAAGTCGACAATTTATCACCTTCAAGGTTCAAAAACTCATTCGCAGGAACATTATCCGGAAGGATATAATCTCCATGGGCATGTAGAATAGCAGGAAAGATAATACAGTGAAACACAATGTTATCTTTACCGATAAAGTGTATCAACGATGAATCATCCGCTGGATTATTCTGCTTCTTCCAATAATCTTCCCAATTCTTGCCCTGGTCTAGTGCCCACTGCTTTGTGGCCGATATGTATCCAATAGGAGCATCCAACCATACATATAGTTTTTTTCCTGTGGCCTCTTTCAAAGGTACATCTACCCCCCAGTCTAGATCGCGTGTCATCGAGCGCGGTTGCAAGCCTGATTTTAGCCATGATTGACACTGGCCGAATACATTCGATTTCAACTCCGCCTTCTTTCCCTCAATCAACCATTCTTCCAACCAAGGCTGATATTTGTCCAATGGAAGATACCAATGTTTCGTCTCTTTCAAAATCGGAGTTTTTCCACTCAATGTTGATTTTGGGTTGATTAGATCTGTTGGACTCAATGAAGTCCCACATTTCTCACATTGGTCTCCATAAGCACCTTCACTTTGACAATGCGGACAGGTACCTGTAATATAGCGATCGGCCAAAAACTGATGGAATTCTTCATCGTAATACTGCTCTGAAAATTTCTCGATAAATTCTCCTTTTTCGTAAAGATTAAGAAAAAACTCCTGCGACAGCTCGTGATGGATCGGTTCGGAAGTACGATGATAGATATCAAAAGAGATCCCAAAATCTTCGAAGGATTCTTTAATCTGTTTATTATACTTATCAATAATTTCACGAGGAGTTACCCCCTCCTTTTTAGCTTTAATAGTAATCGCAGCCCCATGCTCATCCGAGCCGCAGACATAGACCACATCTTTATTATTCAGACGTAGAAAGCGTACAAAAATATCACCAGGAATATATGCTCCAGCCAAGTGTCCAATATGCAAAGGACCATTTGCATAAGGAAGCGCTGAGGTAATGGTATAACGTTTTTTAGATAAATTGCTCAAGATATTGTATTTTTAATGGTAATACTAAAAATTAAATAGTAACATTGTTTGCAAAGATAACTCAATTTGTGCTGAATAAATAAAAGCCTGTTTAGATTTCTAACAGAAAATTATATATCTTCTTTTTTTGCTTTACAATGATACCGAAGAAACTTATCATGAACACACCTACATATCTAAAGAAAGGCGATAAAATCGCCATACTATGCCCTGCTGGTTATATAAAAGAAGACCTTACTCCTGCATTCGATATACTAAGAGATTGGGGGCTTGAACTGGAAATATACCCTTCAACTTATGCGCAATGGAATCAATTTGCGGGAGAAGATGAACTCCGTACCAAGGATCTGCAACAGGCATTGGATGCGCCAGATATTAAAGCCATTATTGCTGGCCGTGGGGGCTATGGTTCTGTGCGCCTGATAGATAAACTAGATTTTTCCACATTCACAAAAGCTCCCAAATGGCTTGTCGGATTCAGCGATATCACCGTAATACTCAGCCACATTCAAAACAAACTAAAATCTGCCTGTATCCACGGACAGATGGTAAAATCATTTCTAGATGCCAGCCCAGAGTCACTATCTACATTGAAGGCGGCACTTTTTGGAAAGAATAAAGACTTGCACTACACCTGCTCTTCGCCAGCTCAACGCGAAGGACAGGCCCAAGGAATACTTACGGGAGGCAACCTCGCTATTTTGCATAGTATATTGGCTTCTGATTCCGATGTCGATTATGATGGAAAAATTCTATTCATCGAAGACGTCGGTGAGTCTTATTACAATGTCGACCGTATGTTATGGGCACTCAAACGGGCGAAAAAACTCAACAATCTCAAAGGCCTTATTGTCGGAGGATTCACATCTATGAAAGACTCAGACCCCTCCTTTGGACAGACAATAGAAGAAATAATAATGGATAAAGTCCAAGAATACACCTATCCCGTAGCCTTCGGTTGTCCAGCAGGACATATCGAAGACAATAGAGCACTAGTCTTTGGTCAAGAAATAGAACTCCACGTCACAGCAGAAAATGTTTCCATAATTTACATGAAATAGAATATGAGCAATACAAGCACCAAAAAAGATATAGGTTTATTCGTATTACGTACCGTCATAGGTATCTGTATGTTAGCCCTTCATGGACTTCCCAAATTAATGGGTGGTCCAGAAACATGGAAAAAGGTTGGGGCAGCCATGGGCAATTTAGGTATAAACTTCTTTCCGATAGGATGGGGATTCTCTGCTGCCATAGTAGAGAGCTTATGTGCACTATTCATTGTCCTTGGACTATGGACAAGACCAAACAGCATTCTATTGGCTTTTACCATGCTAACAGCTACAATCACTCATCTATCTCAGGGAGATGGCTTTAACACAGCTTCACATGCTATCGAATTGATGGCTGTATTTATTGCCCTAGCTCTGATGGGACCAGGGAGATATAGTGTGGATAAAAGATAAACAAATTAACATATTTTGCCCAAACACGGTATCACACCTAACACATTTTAGTAAACAGGATTTAGAAAATTTCAAAAGTTAGGTTTATTCATCATTAAATAAACAAGATTTGTTTAAAAATCGGTCAAATAAATGATTGATATCAGCCATTATAAGCATTTTTTGCAAAAATAAACTTTGTTTATTTTCATTTTGCTATTGTCCCTACCTTAGCTTCGTAAAACAAAATTATGGTAATAATGGAGCTACGTGAATTTGGGACAAAAAGTTCTTCATTCGATTTGAATTCAATTGGGTTAAATGCAGGAACAATACACTGGAACTTAAGCAACGAAAAGCTTACAGCTCAAACCCTAGAGCTAGGACAAGGCACATTAAATGACAAAGGTGCTCTTTGTGTGAATACTGGTAAATTTACAGGTAGATCACCAAAAGACAAATTTGTGGTTAAAGACGACCTTACCGAAAACAGTGTGGATTGGGGCGACATTAATATCGCTATTACAAAAGAGGTTTTTGATAATTTATATCAAAAAATGCGCTCATATTTAACAGGCAAAGAAGTCTGGGTAAGAAATTGTTATGCAGGAGCTGATCCTGACTATAGATTACGTGTTACTGTAATCAATACCTTACCATGGGCCAACTTATTCTGTAGCAACCTTTTTATTAGGCCTGCAGAAAACGAACTAACAGCATTCGAGAAAGAATGGGTCATTCTTCAAATCCCTGAATTTGAAGCGGATCCAGCTGTAGATGGAACCAGATCGGCAAACTTCACGATTGTTAATTTCACTGAAAAGGTTATATTAATCGGAGGAACGGCCTATACCGGTGAGATGAAAAAAGGAATTTTCTCTGTACTCAACTTTATACTTCCGCATCAGTACAACGTCCTTCCAATGCACTGTTCAGCCAATGAAGGCAAAGATGGCGATGTCTCTTTATTTTTTGGATTGAGCGGAACGGGTAAGACTACGCTTTCTGCAGATGCGAACAGATCACTTATCGGAGATGACGAGCACGGTTGGGCTGACGGATCGGTCTTCAACTTTGAAGGAGGATGTTATGCCAAGTGTATCGATTTGAGCGCAGAAAAAGAACCGGAGATCTATGCTGCGATTAAGCCAGGTACCTTATTAGAAAACATTTCCTTTTTCAAAGACAGTAATGTTGTAGACTTTGCTGATGCAAGTATTACAGAAAATACGCGTGCAGCTTATCCTATTGATTACATTCCCAATGCAAAAGAACCTTCTTTAGGTGGTAAACCTAAAAATATATTCTTCTTGACTTGTGATGCTTTTGGTATACTTCCTCCGATATCGAAATTAACCAAAGCCCAAGCTATGTATCATTTCATATCAGGATATACAGCAAAAGTAGCAGGTACTGAAGTAGGTATCACAGAGCCACAGACGACTTTCTCGGCATGCTTCGGACGGGTATTCTTACCTTTACACCCTACAAAATACGCAGAGTTGTTAGGTGAAAAACTGGAGAAGAACCCTGACGTGAATGTATGGTTGATTAATACAGGCTGGACCGGTGGTAAATACGGTGTAGGTAAGCGTATGAACTTAAAGTATACGCGTGCTATGATAAATGCAGCTATGCGTGGGGACCTAGACAATGTAGAATATGTTCCGCATGTTGTATTCGGTCTTTTAAAACCACAATCCTGCCCAGGTGTTCCTGCAGAGGTATTAAATCCTAGAACAACATGGTCTGATCCTGAAGCATATGACCAACAGGCATTAGCGCTTGCTCAGCTTTTTGTCAACAACTTCAAGCAATACGAAGATGAAGCGAGCGAGGAGATACGTTCAGCATCTCCGAGAACAACATTATAATAATAAAAGGGCTTCTATATATCATAGAAGCCCTTTTACTTTATAACTTAATAAAACGATGCGCTAAAAACTCCGCATCTTCTTCACTAAAAAACCTTGCTGTGCCAACTATCTCGAAAAGGAATAACCCATTTCGACTCGAAATCTGTTGAATTCTGTACTAGATTATTAAAGACCAAGGTCTCTGCGTGTACCATTCCATCTTTAACCAGAGATTCAAACTCTCCCCTACCGACAAGGTTAACAGTTCCCTTATCATCAATAAAAGAGACTTTCATACGATCAAAAAAATCAACTCCTAATCGCTCCCCAAGCCCTTTCAAAAAGTGGACAGATTTATCGATTGAACATCCCGTAACTCCAGCCTGTTGCTCATCGACTTCTAAAATCACAAAAAGATTATCCTTCACAATTCCCTTTCCTGCTAACGCAGAACCATGCGCAGTCCATGATGATACAAAATCAGCAATTGCCGCTTCCGCAGCTTGTACCTGCTCATCCGAAAGCATCCTATCCGCCTGATATATCCAAACTCTATTCATTTTATTAGTATTTAGTATTGAGTATTAAGATGGGAGACATGAGATTTGAGATATGATACCTTTTAACTCTATAACCTTATAACCTCTTAGTCCTAATGCGCATAGTAAGGCGATATCATAAGATATACCACCACACCTGTTACTGCGACATACAACCACATTGGATAAGTAATGCGTGCCAAACGTTTATGTCTCTCATAAGCTCCGGCTATCCCTCTAACGAACGTGAAAAGCACAAATGGGATAATCACAATAGAAAGAACAATATGTGTAATCAAAATAAAAAAGTACACATACCGAATAATTCCTTCACCACCATAAGACGTCGACACTGACGTCATATGATAGGCTACATACATCAATAAAAATAAAGACGAACACAGCATGCACACCTTAATCAAGTTCTCGTGTAGCTTAAAATTACCTCGTTTCACAGCCGATACTGCCCACACCAACAAGACGGCAGTAAGTCCGTTGATCGTTGCATATATAGGAGGTAAAAACGACAGCGGCTCTACATCATAACCCAGTTTAGGCAGGTTTACACCAAACAGCGCTGCTACCGCCAACGGAATAACAACGGATAGTGTCCAAATCCAACCTTTATACTTCTTTTCTTCTTCTGTCATTGCCATAAAACTACTTCTTTTCAACTTTTAATGGATTGTTCCTTGCCTCTTCGACAAGCTGTACCTTAATTTCATCTTCCAATCTCTCGATATTTGTCTTCAGATTGATATCGTAAAACCCGCGTATTCTCCGCTGTGAGTCAATCAAAATATACTGACTACTAATCGTAAACTTACTGGGATCCGATGGATCTTGTAACGCGTCACTCAATAGCTGCTCACGTACATACGGGAGAATAGCACTCCCCCCCTGGAGTATTTCCCAATGTGTTTCCAACCCCTTTCTGTAGGTATTGCTTAACGCTTCCAAATTTACAATCTTGTCCGCAGAATCAATAGAGATGGAATAGAACTTGACTTTGTGATTATTTTTGAAGCGCTCAACTACCGGACGCAGGTTCTCCAATAACGTTGCAGAAAGTCCCTTATCCGTCCCATAAAACGTATGAACGACGGAAATGAGCGAATCTGTCCCCAAAAACCGGACTGAATCTCCAGAACTATTAACCAATGCAAGCGGCTTAATCTGATGAAAAACAGTATCAGGAATCTCACGCCCCATCTTACGGTTCATCTTACCCGACAAGTGCTTCTCACCATATACGGGTAGTTTTAAATAGGTATTAGAGCCAATTTTATTAAGGGCTATATACAAAAATCCTGGCACTAGTAGTACTATAGCCAGGATTATGAAAGTCGAAATATTCTTTCTTCTCGTTTTATTTTGCATTATTACTTATTTGGGAAAACTGGATGCTCCTGAAAGTGTGTTAACAGGTAGTTTCCTTCAACTAAAATCAAAATAATAAAATAAATGATAAAAAGGAAAACGATACTCGTTGTAACGATGAAGCCAGACTTCTCAAACTTCAAGTGCATAAAAAATGCAACGATATAGTACGCTTTCACTAATGTCAATACGATATAAATAGTATTAACCAATGCTCCTTTTTGCAATATTCCCCAGTGGTGAACGAATCCTAATGCAATTAGGAACTCTAATGCTGTAAGTGCCAGTAGAACGAAAAATACCGACCAAATACGCTTTTTATCCATTCCTTCTTCGTGCCCGTGTTCGCCGTGTGCACCTATATTTTCGTGGTTTGCCATTTCTTTAGATAAATTGCTAAGTTTATAATTAGATTAAGTAGAAGAATGTAAATACGAATACCCACACTAAATCTACAAAGTGCCAATAAAGACCTACTTTCTCTACCATCAAATACGTACCTCTTCTTTCAAACGTATTGTTCAACGTCATACAAAGAATGATAATATTCAACAAGATACCGATGGATACGTGAAATCCGTGGAAACCTGTGATTGTAAAGAACAAGTTTGCGAACTGCAATGCCGCTGTATAAGAGATATCATTGGTGAAATAAGGTCTCAATGTCTCTGCTATCATCGCTGGATCAGTCATCCCTGTAGCCGGATTTCTTCCGAACCAAAATCCTTGGTGATGTAAGTGCGACCATTCCAATGCCTGACAGCCGACAAACATCAAACCGCCTAAAATCGTCCATAACATCCATTTAACGACCTCTTGTTTAGAATTTCGATGTCCAGCTTCTACAGCTAGTACCATTGTAACAGAAGACATAATCAGGATAAAGGTCATAATACCGACAAAGACCAAAGGTTGGCCAGAATCAGCAATTCCTGGGATAGATTGGAAAACCTTATCCGCATCAATCCAAGTAGGTTGCGCAAATTTTTGAGCACCATAATAAATTAGGAATGCTGAAAATGTAAAGGCATCCGACACCAAGAAAAACCACATCATGATCTTTCCATACTCTAAGTTCCAAGGTGACCTACCACCGTTCCATGGTCCGTCTTTAACCTTATCCAATTGCGATACAGTTGTACTCATTGTTTACTATTATTGATTCAAAAGTAAGAAAACATATATATAAATCCATAAAAGATCTAGAAAATGCCAAAAAACAGTAGCTAGATCCATTCGAAACACGTTGTCCCCTTGGGGTATGCCTTTCAATACCCCAGTAAGGGCACGTAGAAGGACTAATATCCCTACGACAATGTGTAAAAGGTGTAGTCCTGTAAACACGTAGATGAAAGACTGAGAAGCATTATTATTAATAAAATAAACACCTTGCTCGGTCAGCACCTTCCATGCTTGTACCTGAACTACAAAAAAGATAATACCGAGTACTACTGTCACAAGCAACAATAGCTTCTGTCTTCCGATATTTCCCAACTTAGCAGCTGAATAGGCCAAATGCAACGTAATGCTGCTCAACACTATCGTCAGCGTACTATAAATAAAAGCCTGTGGCAGGATTGTTTTTATCCCTTTGTCTACCCCACTAGCTGTGTATACTATAAAACCACTAGAAAGAGCGGCAAACATCATAAACATACCAATGATGCCCAACCAAAGGTTGAACTTCTTGGCCTTTCTTGTCTGCTGTATTTCTTCTTCCAAATTCATTGCTATATTTCCCATCTTTAATTAAAAAGGAATAAAATCAAATAAAAGTACGAGCTGTGTGAGTGGTAAATATAAAAAGGAAACATACATTACCTTTTTTGCTGATGCATCTGTTCGTAACACATAATGTTGATAACCGTACCAAGTAAACATCAACCCACCTAACAAAGACACGATTGTAAACACCAAACCTCCAAAACCATAATACATTGGCAAAAAGCCTGCTGGTATCATCAACAACGCTGAAATAAAAATCATCACCGCTGAAGTGGTATCTTTCTTAGTTGTTGGCAATAAACGAATACCTGCGTTTCTATAATCCTCATCTGCCACCCAAGCAATCGCCCAAAAATGAGGGTATTGCCAGAAAAACTGAATGGTAAACAACACCAAAGGAGTAATCACCACAGCTGCTTCACTAACCGCTGCATACTCTAGGCCGAAACCCGCAGATTTAAAAGCGGCATAGTAGCCAATCAACGGCGGTAAAGCTCCAGGAATTGCTCCCACAAAAACCGCAATAGGCGACTTTTGTTTCAGCGGAGTGTACACAAAGGCATACAGAAATATAGAAAAAACAGACAGCAGACCTGCGATAAAATTGAGTTTTACAAGAACCATAGTCCCCAAAATACCCATAAAAACGCTCAGAACCAACGCCTGCCCTGTAGTCATCCGACCTGCAGGCAACGGGCGGTCCATCGTCCGCTTCATCAGCTTATCTATATCTTTCTCAATGATCTCGTTGAATCCATTAGCAGCACCTGTTACCAAAAAGCCACCCACAGTCAACAACAACCAATTGAACCACATCACATCCCCCTGCTGCTTAGCTCCTATCAAAAACGAGATAGAGGCAGAAAAGACAACAGTTAACGTTAATCTTAATTTGACTAATTTGTTAAAATCGGATATAAAAGTCTTCATTTAATTCTTCACCTCCCTGTACGCTAAAAAAGAAAAAACAACGTTCTTCATTATCTCTTCAACTTAGTCATCAAAAGCATTAAATAATATTGCGCTCCAAAAAACAAACTCGCGATTACCAAATGTGTTGTTTGAGCTACGGCAGGTACTGAAAAACGAGCCAGAATAATTCCCGACGCCATCTGAATCAACACCAAAATGAAAACAATCCATGCATAACGACTTTGAATAGAATTTGCACTGAACCTATTTTTCACCAAAAAGAAAAATAAGACCGTAATGGCAAATGTCAGATAGGCCAAAATCCGATGGATTTCGTACACGCTTCCTATAGAGTCGATCCAGGTTGTTCGATCTTTACCCAAGTAGTTCAGATGATCTATTGCCTCACGAACCTCCGTTCCGTAGACGACCTGCACCAACATAATCACCAAAGAGAACATAGCTAGTGCTTTAAGCCCCCCCGATGGGTAATTGATTAAAATCGTCTTGTTTCTAAACGTAGTTGCCAGATAGAATGTGTATATACTGATTGCCACTATGATGAGGGCCAACAGCATGTGCACCGTTATTATCCAAGGCATCAAATTAGTAGACACTACTATAGAACCTAACCAAGCCTGTAATACTACTGCAAAAAGATTAAGAACGCTCCATACAAAAATGGACGGTTTGGATTTGATGTAAGTAAAAGCGTATATAGCTGAAAAAAGAAGTGCAAACCCTGCTACCACACCGGCAAGCCGATTGATATACTCCGTCCAAGTCTTTGCCACATTGAATTCTTCATGTTTCAAAATAGACTCGTCGTGACGGATATTATCTGCAAGCTCCGGGAAGCCAAATAGTTCGACCATCTTTGCAAAACGATCGTTCTTTTTAACCCTTCCGTCGATATAGTGCTGCTCGTAGCCTTCCGGCAACTGAGAAACATGTGTTGGGGGAACAATCTGATTGAAACACTTTGGCCAATCCGGACAGCCCATCCCTGAGCCTGTACTTCTTACTACACCACCAGCTGTGATAACGACAAATAAGATAAATATCGTAAACCTATTGATTTTAACAAATCTCTTTTCTCCAGCTGGATACATCTATTACACTTTACATCATCCATGTAATAGAAGGTAGGTTAAAAACCTAACCTTCTACTACTCTATTATTTTCTTTGTTCCACTGCTCTTGTATACGAACAGCTTCATCATCTCCTTCAAAATCGTGCATCATATTCGAACTCATTGTTTGCGAGAATGGTACGTTCTGAGGGATAAAATCTTCGTCATGACCTGGCTTAGAATAATCATAAGGCCAACGGTATACCGTAGGGATTTCTCCTGGCCAGTTTCCGTGAATATGTTCTACAGGAGTAGTCCACTCCAATGTATTTGAATTCCATGGGTTCTGAGTCGCTTTCTTACCATTCCAGATAGAACCGAAGAAGTTAATCAAAAACGCCAACTGTCCAAGACCTGCAATGATAGCTGCCCAAGTAACCAATACGTTGACAGAAACCCATTTCTCCATGAAAGGGAACTCTGTAAATGCGTAGTAACGACGAGGTACACCATCAATACCCATAAAGTGCATTGGGAAGAATACCAGGTAAGCACCGATAAACGTCAACCAGAAGTGGAAATAGCCCAATTTCTCGTTCATCATTCTACCGAACATCTTTGGATACCAGTGGTACACACCACACAACATACCGAAGATAGATGCAGAACCCATTACCAAGTGGAAGTGAGCAACAACAAAATACGTATCGTGTAAGTTGATATCCAACGTTGCATTACCTAAGAAAATACCTGTCAAACCGCCAGAGATAAAGAAAGATACCATACCGATAGCAAACATCATCGCTGGAGTGAAACGGATATTACCTCTCCACAACGTCGCCATATAGTTAAATGCCTTAACTGCTGAAGGTACCGCAATAATCAACGTTGTAATCATAAATACTCCTCCTAAGAAAGGATTCATACCCGTTACAAACATGTGGTGTCCCCATACGATAAACGAAAGGACAGTAATACCTACTAAAGAGTAAACCATCGCGTGGTAACCGAAGATCGGTTTACGAGAGTTTGTAGAGATAACTTCAGAAGTCAAACCTAACGCAGGCATAACAACGATATAAACCTCAGGGTGACCTAAGAACCAGAATAAGTGCTGGAACAAGATTGGCGAACCACCTTCATTAGGTAAAATCTGACCACCTACTACTAAATCCGATAAGTAGAAAGAAGTACCCGCAGAACGGTCAAATATTAATAATACAACAGCTGAAACTAATACCGGGAATGAAAGCAAACCAACAATCGCAGTCAAGAAGAAAGACCAGATAGTCAATGGCATTCTCCAAAGATCCATACCTTTTGTACGCATATTCAATACTGTACTGATGTAGTTAACACCACCCATTACCTGAGAAGCGATAAATAACACCATACTAGCTAACCATAATGACATACCTAGACCGGATCCGGCAATCGAAGTAGGAAGTGCCGACAATGGAGGATAGATAGTCCATCCTGCAGATGCTGGCCCACTCTCTACGAAAAACGAACCGATCATAATCACACAGGCTACAAAGAAGAACCAGTATGACAACATGTTCATAAATGGAGACGCCATATCGCGAGCACCCAATTGATAAGGTATCAAAAGGTTACTAAACGTACCAGACAGACCTGCTGTCAATACGAAGAATACCATCATGGTACCGTGAATGGTTACTAAGGATAAGAAGAACTCCGGTTTAATACGACCACCTTCAGCCCATTTTCCCAAAAATACTTCCAATATTGGAAAATCTTTATCCGGCCAAGCAAGTTGGATACGGAATAAAAGGGATAATAACATGGCGAAAACTGCCATAATGATACCCGTGATCAAGAATTGCTTCGCAATCATCTTATGATCCTGACTAAAGATATACTTCGTTAGGAAAGTCTCATGGTGATGACCATGTGCATCATGATGACCTGCGTCGTGTGATATAACTGTGCTTGACATATTCTATTATAAATTCTTTTAACAATTAATTTACAGAAGCTGTTGTAATCCCTTCAACCTGATCGGTATTTGCAAATTCCTGCTGAAGCTCTTCCGTGAAATACTTCTGTTGCTTGCTCAACCAATCCTTATATTCAGCCTCTGTAACTACGATTACTTTCTTACCCATATTCCAGTGACCTGAACCACAAATCTTATTACACAACATAATGAAGTTGTAATTAGGATCGTTCATCCGATCACGCATCTCCTCTGTAGTCACCGTAGGTGTAAACTGGAAGTAGTTTGTCATACCCGGTACAGCATTAACTTGTACACGGAAATCAGGAATATAGAATGAGTGAATAATATCTTTAGAAATAATGTGGAAGCGAACCGATTTGTTCACTGGGATAACGATATCTTCTCCGCGAATATCGTCCCAAGAGTTTTTATCGTTAAAATCGATACCGTAACCATTCGTCGGTGACGTCATCTTATAGTTTCTCTTACCGATGATACCATCAGCTCCAGGATAACGAACGTGCCATTGGAACTGCTCACCTAATACCTCAACCTGTATTGCAGATTTTTGAAGCTCTTCAGGGACGTTTGTAATCGATCTCCATGTAAAGAAACCGAACAAAACCAACACTGTCAAAACAATAGCAGGAACAATAGTCCAGATACGCTCGATAGAATCATTGTGTGGATAATAGTAAGCCGTACGCTTCGCTCTCATACGGTACACATACGTGAAGGATAATAAGACGATATGCGTCACCACCATCACAAACGTAGTGATAGCTAAAGTGATGATAAACATCTGATCGATCTCTTTACCATGTTCCGTAGCAGCCTCTCTCCAAGCCCAGCTACCCCAAACCGAATACGAATAATACGTACCACTAAGGAAGAAAACTAAAAACAAAAGCAACAAGCCTGCCTGCCAGTTGTTATTACTTAATGGATTGTACTTACCATTCATCTTACGTGTAAGCACGTAGACAGAATGTATCTTTCCAACCACCGCAATGATTGTACACGCTACCAAGAATAGTAGCACGTAGTAGAAAAAGTTCTTGTACACCTGAGGAGCTATTTTAGTAGCTTCCTCTACTTTCGCAACTGCAGCTCCGTCAGCTACTGCCTCAGATACATTAGTAGCGCTAGAATCTGTAACAACAGCTGTTCCAGCAGTATCTACCGATGCTGAGTCTGTCGTCGCAGTTGCAGCAACTTTCGCCACAGTATCAACTACAGTAGAATCACTTTGTGCTGCCGCAACTGGCGCTACAAAATACAAGCTGATCAATAGTAGTAAACCCAATATGGATTTGAACCTGTTATTTATTTGTAAATTCATTTCTTATAATAAACGTTTGAACGTGATCTCCTTAGTTCTATTAAATCTGATGATGTAAACTCTCATCCAAGAACGGATGATTCTTCGGTGCCAATGCATGTTTACTTAGTTTACTCAACACTAAAAATGTAAACAATCCACAGAAACCGATAGCTGTACCTACTTCAACAATTCCGAATCCTCTCTCTGTATCAACCGTACCTGGCATCACCATAATGTAATAGTCTAACCAGTGACCGCATAGCAACAAGATAGCAACAAACAACATTGCATTTTGCTTACGCTTTGCATCTCTATCCACCAATAATAACAATGGTGCGACAAAGTTAATAACTATACTTAACCAAAACCACAATTTATATTCTGGCTCAAAACGCTTGTAGAAATATACAGTCTCTTCAGGGATATTTGAATAGTAGATCAACATAAATTGAGCGAACCAAACATAAGTCCAGAAGATAGAGAAACCGAAGATTAACTTACCCAAGTCATGTAAATGGTTTTCATTTACCCAAGCCATGTAGCCTGCTTTCTTCAATAGAATCAATATAACAGTGATAACACATAGACCACTTACCCACATTGCAGCGAAGTTATACCAACCGAACATCGTAGAGAACCAGTGCGCTTCAAGGGACATAATTGTATCGAAAGACCAAATTGGAGTAGTAAATCCGAAGATAACTAAGAAAATAGCAGATAACTTAAATCCTTTTTTGTAAGAAGTAAGTCCACCTTGCAAATCCTCATTGTAAGATAGTTTCGCCAGAATAAAAGCGAAAATACTGTAAGTACCCATGAATAGAATCTGACGGATCAAGAATCCAGGTACATTCAAAAATGCTGCTTTACCAGCAACCAAGGCATCGTAATTTGGACTGTTAGGATCTGTTAATCCTTCAGCATGCCAGTGGTGATAAAGATTATGCGTGTATAATCCTAAGCCTACTATTACCAAAAGTACTAAAGACGCTATAGGTAAAATACTCGCCATAGCCTGAGGAATACGGATTAATCCGGCAGACCAAGCTGATTGTGTTACTAATTGAAGAGCGACGAAAAACGCTCCGGCTGCACATACACAAGTGAAGTAATACCCCATCAATAATAGGTTAGCATATGTACGCTCAACAATAATATGTTCACTTGATAACATACCGAATGCAACAGCAGCTATACCCAATACGATAGCAACTAAGCTAAACACCTTAGCCGTGCCAGCAAAAGTATACTGCTCGCTGAAATTATAATCGTGATGATGATTGTGAGTTCCCATTTATAAAATTGATGTTAGGTTATTTCTTTTGTAATTCTTGTACATACATAACTACTTTCCAACGTTCTTCTGGATTCAACTGAGACGCGTGCGACCCCATTGTATTCAAACCGTAGTAAATAGTATGATAAATCTTTCCTGCTGTAAGATCAGCCATCAAACCTCCTCGTGAAGAGTTAGCACCAGACGACTGTGCGTACGATGGAGGAGGAGGGAAATTTTCTAACTTCCTTGTACCTCTTGAGTCAGTAACCTGACGATCCTTCGTAATAGAACCATCACCTTTACCTTCTTTACCGTGACATACTGCACAGTTAGCAATAAATAAATGCTCACCTGCCGCTAGATTCTCTTTTGTCACAGGAAGAGGGTTAGTTACCTCAGCACCTGCACGGGTATAGTCCTCAACAGTATTTTTAAAATCAGCTCCGAAACGCTCAAAACCAATAGGATCTGTTCCTGCAGGAGGCGTTTGGGCTGTTTGTTTATTCTTAAAATTATTATTTGGTTGATCTGGATTGTAAGCAATCGGATCATACATATTACGCGAAAATTCTAATCCCGTGCTACGTGTTGTGCCATCACCACAAGCAGTAGTTACTGCAGCGAAAGCTACCGCCGCACATACAGCGCCAAGAAAATTCTTCTTATTCATAACTAACATATTTTCTTTCATTGTATTTAACTTCTACTGCTCCTGCTTCCTTCAACAAACTATCGATCAACTCGTGATTTGAATTATCACGCGCATCGATAGCGATGATAAAACGATCATCTGTCGCTCTCAAATCCATAACGCGTGGTGCGCGTCCTGGAAATAAATGATTACGGAAGAAGAAAGTCGCTACCATACCCAATGCACATAGTAAAATCGTAACCTCGAATGATACCGGCACAAAGTTAGGTAATGGCATAGAAGGCTTACCACCAATATTCATTGGCCAGTCATAAGACATCGTGAAATACAACAAACTAAATCCTAATATCAATCCCAAACCTCCAAAACAAAAAGCTGCGATAGGTAAGCGTGAAGGCTTAACCCCTAGTTTAGCTTCAATACCGTGAATAGGCATTGGAGTAAAACAATCGTATATGCTAATGTTATTTGCTTGCAATCTGTCAATCCCGTCCATCATTTCGTCAGGATCCGCAAAACTTCCTAATATATATTTTGTATTGCTCATTGCTACTATTTTTTACGTAATGCGTTAATTTCCTCCTCTGTTACAGAGTCATATTTCTCCAATGAATTTCTAAAGAATTCAACCTGATCCTCAGGGAAAGCTCCTTCTTGAACAAGCTTCGTTTTGTGTTGTAAACTAGAGCTCTTCAACAATAACTTCACTTCGGCTATCGCTATACCTGGTAAGAAACGCAAGAATAATAAGAACAAAGTAAAGAACAAACCGATAGATCCTACAAAGATACCGACATCGACCCAAGTTGGGTAGAACATCGCCCATGATGATGGTAAATAATCGCGGTGCAATGAAGTAACGATAATTACGAAACGCTCAAACCACATACCGATATTTACGATGATGGATAGAATCCAAGAGATAGGAATACTTGTACGGATCTTTTTGAACCAGAACAACTGTGGAGAAATAACGTTACACGTCATCATCGCCCAATATGCCCAAGCGTAAGGTCCAGCGATACGATTTGCAAATGCATACATCTCATACTCAGAACCTGAATACCAAGCGATAAACAACTCTGTTAAGTAAGCAACCCCGACGATAGATCCCGTTACCATGATAATCTTGTTCATTGCTTCGATGTGGAACATCGTGATGTAATGCTCAAAGTTCATGACCTTACGAAGGATCAATAATAATGTCTGTACCATCGCAAACCCAGAGAAAATCGCTCCCGCTACGAAGTAAGGAGGGAAAATCGTCGTGTGCCATCCTGGAATAACAGACGTTGCAAAGTCCATAGATACAATCGTGTGTACAGAAAGTACAAGTGGAGTCGAGATACCCGCTAAGATTAACGAAACAATCTCGAAACGTTGCCATGATTTTACTGAACCGTTCCATCCGAAAGAAAGGATAGAGTAAACTTTCTTTCTCAATCCATGTGCACGGTCACGTACCGATGCGATATCAGGTAACAAACCACAGTACCAGAATACTAAAGATACCGTAAAGTACGTTGAAATCGCGAAGGCATCCCATACCAATGGCGAGTTAAAGTTAACCCATAGCGATCCGAACTGGTTTGGCAATGGGAAAATCCAGTATGCTAACCAAGGACGGCCCATATGCGCTACAACATAAGTTGCGGCACAGATAACGGCGAAAATTGTCATCGCCTCTGCTGAGCGGTTAATGGAGTTCCGCCAGTTTTGACGGAAAATTAATAATACCGCTGAAATCAGCGTTCCGGCGTGCCCGATACCTACCCACCACACAAAGTCGGTAATATCCCAAGCCCAACCTACAGTTTTATTTAGACCCCAAGCACCGATACCCGTCCAAAACGTGTATCCAACACTTATGACCCATAACATAGCTCCACACACGGCTACGATAAATCCTATCCACCAAGCTTTGTTTGGCTTATTTTCAACCGGCAATAGGATATCATCAGTCACTTGTGCGTAAGTGATGCCCTTACCGGTCATTAATGGTTCTCTTAATATTGATTCGTTATGCGATGACATAGTTTTTTTATTTCAGATATAGAATAAAATTATGCTTCAAATGTGTTTCTTACTTTAGTCATGTAACCGATGTTCGGCTGAACATTGATTTCTTCTAATACGTAATACACACGCTCGTTGCGTAATGCTTTTGATACTTCAGATTCAGGATCGTTAGCATCACCAAAGATAATTGCGTTTGCAGAACATGCCGCTTGACAAGCCATTTTAACGTCACCATCTTTCAATTTACGATTCTCCATCTTAGCCTGCAATTTACCTGCCTGAATACGTTGGATACACATCGAACATTTTTCCATTACCCCACGAGAACGTGTAGTAACATCTGGGTTCAACACCAACTGAGTGAACTCATTGTTCAAGTAGTTGTCAAAACGGGAATCATTCCAGTAGTTGAACCAGTTGAAACGACGTACTTTATATGGACAGTTGTTCGCACAGTAACGTGTACCGAAACAACGGTTGTAAGCCATATGGTTAAGACCCTCCGAAGAGTGTACTGTTGCCAATACCGGACATACCGTTTCACATGGAGCGTGCTCACAGTGCTGACACAACATAGGCTGATGAACAACCGTTACGTTTTCAAAGTCATCGATATGTGCAATTTCTTTTTCTTTAGTGTATTTAGTACCGTTATCTTCGATTGTGTAGTAACGGTCGATACGTAACCAGTGCATCTCACGACGACGACGAACCTCATCACGTCCTACAACAGGGATGTTATTCTCCACATTACACGCTACGATACACGAACCACAACCTGTACAAGCGTTCAAGTCGATAGCCATAACCCATTTGTGACCTGGTTGCTCAAACTTGTTCCACAAATCGTATGTTTTGTGCGTATCAGAGAAACGTCCAGACTCCGAATTAGGATCTTTCAAATACTTCGCAAAAGTAGTCTCACGAATAATATTACGTCCCTCGATAGTATGGTGTGTCTGTGTTTGCGCCAATTCGTAAGTACCAGAAGCCTTAGTTACTGTAGCTTTAGCAGCTAACTGTACTGTACCATTCACCAATGTAGCGAAAGGATAAGCGTTGTGACCTACATTATTACCTGCTTTACCAACATGTGTACGACCGTATCCTAAAGCGACAGAAACCGTACCCATTGCTTGTCCTGGTTGCAATACCACTGGAAGTTCAAGGCTGTAACCGTTAGCTTCAACTTTTACTTTACCATTCTCTCCCAAACCTAATTGCTCCGCAAATTTAGGGTTAAGGGCTGCATAGTTGTCCCAAGTAACTTTAGAAACCGGATCAGGCAATTCCTGCAAATAAGCATTGTTTGCATAACGGCCATCACGCATCACTGTAGACTCGTACAATTTCAACTCAACCTCACCAGCAACTTTCTTAGCATCGGCAACGATTGCAGAAGATACTGCATTCACGTCTACATTAGCAGAATAAGCCGATCCTTGGTTTGTTCCTTTATAGATATATCCAACTTGTAGTACATCTTTCCATGACTTACCTGTTCCTGCTAAAATAGTAGCATCCCAAGTTTGTTTCACGAAATCGTAGATACTTGTTGTCTCGCCAGCCCAAACCAACAAACTTTGTTCAGCTTGTCTTGTATTGAATACCGGGTTGATAGTCGGTTGTACAACAGTATATAAACCTTCTTTTGAAGAGGCATCACCCCATGATTCCAAATAAGTAGGAACCGGTGCGATAGCATTCAATGTAGAAGCTGTCTCCTCTGCACGATCAGCAAATGACAATGTAAAGTCTATTTTCGCAATAGCGGCTTTAACATCCTCTGCTTTAAAGTAATCGTAAACTGGGTTGCTGTTTAAGAAGAATGCAACGCCAACCTGTCCAGCTTTTGCAGCTGTCAAGAACTGTTGGAATGCGGCATCCGAACCTTGGTGTTGCTTCGAGTAATTATCTAGATCGATAATAGTACCGTAAGCGCCCAATTGCGTATTAATTGCATTAACTAACGACTGAACATTCACATCGTTCGCCCCTGCAACAACAATAGATTTACCTTTTGCAGCAACCAATTCTTTTGCGGCCAACTTGATAGCCGTTTGTGCTTTCGCATTGGTAGTACCACCAGCAACAGACTGTCCTGTGATTTCATTGTATAATGAGATCAATACAGCACCTTCTTCCGAAGGCTTGATAGCGATACGAACGTCAGCATTTGAACCTGTCATCGAAAGACCAGATTCGAATTGGATATGACGTGACATCTTACCGTTTTTCAACGATTTGTAGTCACGGTTTTTGATATAATCTTGTGTATGCTCTTCACCTGCTAACCAAGATCCTAAGAAATCAGCTGCAACTGAAACAACAATCTGTGCATTACCGAAATTGTAACTAGGAATTACAGCTTTGCCAAAATTGTTTTTGTTTGCTTCAACAATACCGCTATACGATATTGCATCTACTTGAATATGATTAGCAGTAGGGTATTTTGCAGACAATTTAGCGATAGATGCCAATGTCGAAGGTGAATTCACCGTATTAGAGACAATTGTGATCTGCTTACCTGCTGCTGCTGCTTTTGTTAACGCTGCGATTACCGTAGCATCTAACTTAGACCATTCTACATCTTTACCACCAATCTGTGGGTTCTGCAATTTGGACATATCGTACAAATCAAGAACAGAAGCCACTGTATTAGCGTCAGTACCTTGATTCAAACCAACACCATTTGGATTTGCCTCTACAGAAATAGGACGTCCCTCACGTGTTCTAACCAAAATACTCTGTCCATTAAAAGACGAAGCATAATAGTTTGGAATACCTGGAGTAATCTCCTCTGGCTTGATTACATAAGGAACAGCCTTGTGAACCGGTGTACGGTTACATGCTGCCAATGTAACAGCGCCCAAACCAAACCCTAAAGCTTTCAAGAAATCACGACGTGGAGTTCTTGTACTTAAACCTGCTTCATTTAATACATCTTCTACAGGAATAGGCTCAGCAAACTCCCCTTTGTTGTTTTCAACAAAAGCAGGCGTTTGATTCAATTCTTCTAAACCCTTCCAATATTTTTTATTGCTATCCATTTAAGCTGTATATAAGATTGCGTTTTTCGATTTAATTATTAATAGTGACACTTACCACACTCAAGACCACCAATCATTGCTGCAGTCATCTTCTCACCCTTCTTCAATTTCTCATGTGCCTCGATCAACTGATCGTAGTATTTATTATCGGCATTCACCTCTGTCGTTTTGTGACAGTCCACACACCATTTCATTGTCAATGGCGAATACTGATACACTTCTTCCATCGTCTCGATAGGACCGTGACATGTCTGACATTCAATACCAGCAACAGAAACGTGTTGCGAGTGGTTGAAGTAAGCAAAATCCGGTAGGTTATGAATTCTAACCCACTCGATAGGACGCGGATTATCACCATATGTACGTGTATCTGGATTCCAGTCAACAGCACGGTACAATTTCAAGATCTCCGGTGAAGTTTCACCATTATAGTGATCAGACGCAGTAATCGTATTGTGACAGTTCATACACACATTCGCAGATGGAATAGACGCATTCTTAGATTTAAATGCACCACCGTGACAGTACTGACATTCAATCTGATTAACACCAGCGTGTATTTGGTGAGAGAATTTGATTGGTTGCACTGGCTTATAACCTTGGTGTACACCAACATTCCACATCGTCTGCCATCCTAAAACAGCCAACAGACCAACAACCATCAATGCAGCAAAACCGACAAGCTTCTTGTTTTTCAAGAACTTCTGAGCAAACTTAACTTTACCCGTCTCCTCTACCGATTCATTACGTGCACGAGCAGCTTCTACCGCTACCTGATTATTAGCAATAACTTTTTCTAATGTTTTAGTAACACGACTCAAGATTACGATTACGCCTATCGCCAACAAGAAGATAGCCGCCATACCAATAATCATAAAATTATTAGCATCATCAGTCGCAGCAGCACCGCCTGTCGCACCACCTTCAGCAGGTCCTGCAGCCAAACGAGTCTCTTCTTCTTTTACGAAAGCAATGATACCTTTGATCTGATCGTCTGAAAACTGTGTAAAAGCAGGCATCGCCACTTTATTGTACTCTTCAAAGATCTGCTTAGCCATTGGATCTCCCGAAGCAATCATTGCTCCTGAGTTTTTAATCCACTTAACTAACCACTCTTCATCATGACGTTCGGACATACCAGACAAAGCTGGACCAGTAAATTTCTTGTCAATCTTGTGACACGAACTACAGTTTGCCTTAAATAACGCAGCCCCTTCTTTTGCATCCTGCGCGTTTGATGTCGTTGTAACGGCAAATAACAATACCAAACTGATCGATATTGACTTCGCAAGTCTTCCCAATACGGATGAGATATTTCTCATATTTAGCACTTTATACTATTTATTTATGAATATAAAAATTACTTTACTCTATTGCTGGAGTACACAGTCCTACCAAACAATGCACAAAAGTATGACTTTATAAACAATCCCTGACAATTTAATGACGCAAATTGTCAATTTAAAACCATTCTAAATAGATTCGATTGCTTTAATAAATGTATGCTCACGCTATTTAAAACAAACTTATGTGCATTGGGATTTTTCGTTTGAGCTTCCCATTTTAAAAAAGTGACAAGACGAACGATTTAGAATGTGGAAAATCATTTACTGGTAAAAACTAAACCTGTATATTAGTATCTGCGCTCAAAAACCACTTCCACCTAAAGCCATTTACTTTGTGTTTTTTTCAACAAGCATGACAGCAAGGTCTTTGCAAACGGGAGCCCACAACTAGAGGGATGGTAAACAAAACAACCAATGGATATACGAAGAAGAATCCGTAAAAGAACAAATTAGCGAACAATGACCTCACAGGGCACGACCACCTGTACCAATCCCTTACTCTTGCCATTGATTTCATCAATCAAGATATGAACTACCTGCCGTGCGATTTCTTGAAGATTCTGTGATATTGCGCTCACAGCAGGATCTACTAAAGAAAAAAGTGCGTTCTCATCAAAAGAAACCAGCTTTTCAAGAGGCAGATTATAGCGCTTGATAGCCTTCAATCCCGAGATTGCCAAGTAATTGGTAGCGAACAATACACCATCCAAGCGATTCTCCTGAATAAAATCTCTGATCTGCAAGATGGTTTCGTCCTCAGGCTGAGCACGGACGATCTGCGTTATCAAGACCTCTTTGTCCAACAACTCTACAGCCTCTCTATAACCATCCATTCGCCCCCGCATCTGCAATTGACTAGAATCAATAGTAACCAACCCCACTCGCGTAGATTTCTTTTCATTCAAAAGCAAGCAGGTGCCAGCATAAGCTCCTCTATGATTTTCAGAGATCACAAAATTAGTTTCTAAATCCTCCAGATGACGATCAAACAATACGACAGGCACGTTGTTTTTTAACAACTTCTGAATCACTTCCGTTAATCCTTCGGTAGGCGCAATGATGAAACCATCGATCTGTCTATCATAAAAAAGCTGTATTAGCTCTTTCGCCCGGTTCACATCGTTATTCATACTACAATAGACGATATGGTATCCGAAATCGTAAGCAAACTTTTCAATCTGATCTGCAATGTTCGCAAAGAAAGAATTTGAAATATCCTCGACCAATAAGCCTAATGTCTTAGATTTTCCGGTACGCAAGCTCTTTGCCAGTTGGTTAGGCTTATAACCGACCTTATCAACATAATCCAGCACCTTTTTCGTCATCGCCTCGCTTATACGCTTTTCCTTGGCCTTATCATTTAATATAAAAGACACTGTAGTAACAGAAATGCCTAAATTATTTGCAATATCAGAGATAGAAAGTCGCTTCTTCATCCGCCTAAACTACTAAAATATTACAAAATTTTAGCACGGAAATATTCGAATATTTGCTAAAAGGTTTTATCTTCACAGAACAATAACGATATCAGACACTAAGCTTATGATAACCAAAACCTCTAAAGCTTACTTTTCCGCAGCCTTTATTCTATTAGGTCTTGGAACCAGTAATGCGCAACAAGTAGATTACACACAATATGTAGATCCGCACATCGGCTCTGCGGAACATGGGCATGTTTTTGTAGGCGCCAATGTACCTTCTGGCGCTGTGCAACTCGGGCCAAGCCAGATCGCCCAAACCTGGGACAAATTCAATGGCTGGGACTGGTGCAGTGGTTACAATTACAAGAGCGAAGATATTTTAGGCTTCACCCATACACACCTCAGCGGCACAGGAATCGGTGACCTCAACGACCTATTGATATTACCGGCCACAGGCAAACACCACCTGTCTCCTGCTCCCTTCGGGAAGATGGATCAAGGCTATGGCTCCACGATAAGCAAAGCCAATGAAACAGTGCGCCCAGGTTATTACAAGGTATTACTGGAAGACTACGGTATACTCGCTGAAATGACGAGTTCAGAGCGTGTGGGTTACCATCGTTATACTTTTCAAAACAAAAACACACCACACCTGTTAATCGATCTCGGATTTCAGATGAACTGGGACAAAGCGACAGACACCTACCTTAAACTAGTAGACGAATACACCTTGGTGGGATATCGGTTTTCTAAAGGTTGGGCGGATGACCAGAAGGTTTATTTTGCCATCAAGTCGTCTACCTCCTTAAAAAACACCCAGTTTTACAATGGCAACAAGAAGGTAAATGAATACCTCGTAGCCAAAGGCGCACACATCAAAGCCATTATCGACATCGACGCAGGAAAACCTGTAGAACTGAAGGTCGGGCTATCTCCAGTAAGTGTTGAAAATGCTTTAGACAATATACAACGTGAAATACCCGGTTGGAGCTTCGATCAGGCTAAATCCAATGCAACTAGAAAATGGAATGAGACGCTAGGGAAAATCGACTATGAGGCAGACCCAAGATCAAAAACGATCTTCTACACCGCATTATATCACTCCTATTTTGCACCAACGATTTTCAACGATGCCAACGGTGACTATATGGGTACCGACAAACAGGTGCATCGCCAAGAAAACTTTGAAAACTACACACTATTTTCACTTTGGGACACTTACCGAGGGCTACACCCCTTAATGACACTCTTGGAGGACAAAAAGAACAAAGACTACATCAAGACCATGCTCAAGATATACCAACAGCAGGGCAAGCTACCTGTATGGCATCTTTGGGGTAATGAAACCAACACTATGGTAGGACTCCCTGCCATCCCTGTGATTGCCGATGCCCTATTGAAAGGCTTTATTGACCCAGCAGACCAGGAGCTCGCTTTTGAAGCGGTAAAAACCACAGCGATGGGATATGAAAATGGTCTTCGATTCGTACGTGATCTCAGCTATATCCCTATTGACAGTATGGATCACGAATCCGTTGCTTGGGCATTAGAGTATGCTATTGCCGATTTTGGAGCCTATAAAATGGCCAAATACCTTAACAAGGATGAAGACGCAAGGTATTTTGAGCAGCGTTATAAGCTGTATGAAAAATACTTCGACAAGGAAGTGGGACACTTTGTGGGCCGTCATGCGAATGGTAATTTCAGACGTCCATTCGACCCGCTTATGGCCAAACATAGAGAAAACGATTACTGTGAAGGCAATGCTTGGCAATATACCTGGCTTGTGCCTCACGATGTGAATGGACTGATGCAGTTATTCGGTGGCGAACAACAATTCGTAAACAAACTCGATGAGTTCATTCAACTTCCCGAGGTACTGGACGATGCCTCTCCAGACATCTCAGGTATGGTCGGCCAATACGCACAGGGCAATGAACCCAACCATCACGTTCCTTATCTATATGCCTATGCTGGCCAACAGTGGAAAGGAGCAGCCCTAGTCCATAAAGCGATGACTAAATATTACACCGATCAGCCAAATGGTTTATGCGGAAATGATGACGCAGGACAAATGAGCGCCTGGTATGTGTTTTCATCGATGGGTATCTATCCTGCCAACCCTATGGACGGCAAATATGTATTCGGATCTCCGCTCATGAAGTCTGCGAAAATAGCATTGGGTAATGGTAAAACATTCAAGATTGTGGCAAAAAATCAAAGTAAAGACAATATCTACATCCAACGGGCGATGTGGAACGGCAAAACCTATGACAAAAGCTACATCACCCACGATATGATTATGGCTGGTGGTGAATTAGAATTTGAAATGGGAGCAAAACCCAACAAAAAATTTGGACAAGCTTTAAGCAATCGGCCTTAGGCAGCAGGCTTTAAGCAGTATGCCGTAGGCTATAGTCATATAGCCTACGGCATATAACATATGGCTAACAACTGTCAAAATAACAAAGGCACAGATATTGCAATTAACTTTCCAAAGAAAGGAATTATTACATGAAAGATTTAGGAAACATTAGCATTCAGGATATCAACCAAAATGACGGTGTTGACTTCTATGCAAGTTTTAGAGAGAAATTAATGGATGTAGAACAATTTCCTACATTGTATACATTTAAGTTCATTGTACCCGCTACAGCAGACAATAAACAGGCTATAGAGGCTATTTTTGAACACCCAAGCACAAAGATCCAGATAAAGGATTCAAAAACGGGAAAATACAACTCCCTCACCGTTGAAACCTTTGTAAATAGTGCCGATGGCGTGATCGCATACTATAAAAAAGTATCATCAATTGAAAAAGTCATTATGTTATAAAAAAAAGAGCTGTCATTCTGACAGCTCTTTTGGGTTACCATCTATTTAATAGAGACTCACAATCTTGTTCATTTGGTCTGCCACTTTTTCCAAATAGCCTTTATCCCCTCCACCAAGTTCGCTTGTAATCCATCCCCCCTTATATCCGACATCCCGAACCATCTTCATTACCAATTTCCAATCAATATCTCCGGCTAACAACTCTACATTAAACCCTTTGCCCAGACCTTCGTTGTTCATCTTCTCCCTACTAAACTCTTTTGCATGAAGCTTAACTATACGCTGTCCTAGCACTTCAATCCAGTGCTCAGGCCATCCATAACGCAGTACGTTACCGATATCAAAGTACCACCCAATGAGGGGGTGGTCAATAGTATCTAAAAATGTTTTAGCTTCTAGAGGACTAAGAATAAAATTATTCCAAACATTCTCTATCCCTATTTTAACACCAGTTTTCTCTACATACGGAATCAGCTTACGTATGGAATCTAATGCATTATCATAAGCTTGTTTATAGGACACTTTATCATTAACGACGCCAGGAACTACCAAAACTGTATCACCACCCAATTCTTTAGTCTCCTGCAATGATTTCGCTACGGAGTCAATTGTAAACTGTCGCACTGAAGGATTAGTATCAGACAGTGACTTTGCCCAATGATCTTTGTTAACAGTACTGGGAATTTCAATCCCGGTTTTATCTCTAGCATTAATTAATTCCTTAAAATCGAAATTATCAGGGCTATTAATTTCTACGCCATCAAATCCAAGATCTTTAACCAACTTAAATTTATCCAATAGAGACAACTCTTCTTTAATCATATAATAACTCACGCCCTTCTTCAAGCGATTGTTAGATAATGTCCCTAATGAAAAAGGTGTAGCACCAACAGATGAGTTGACAATTGCTCCCCCGATCAGTAAAGACGATGATCTTATAAAATCCTTTCTATCCATGTCCTTAGAACTTAATATCAATACCAGGTACAGAAACTGGCAAACTATATTTCAAATCCCAGGACACTTCTGCAGGAAACAGTACCTGATTAGAGGCTAATGCTTCCGTGATAAGGACTCGCTGTCCTGTATATCCGGCCATTCGTCCTGCCAAAGCAACTAGATTAGATTTAAACATCCAAGCCCCATCATGTTTTGGCTTATTGCTACGAATACCAGCAAACAGCTCATCATGCTCCTGCTGATACATACTTCTAGAACTGCTTTCCTTATAAGCGTCCTCATTTGTAAATTTGGTATCATCGGCATAGCTCCATGGATTGTTGCCGGTAATAGTATGTGCACCTGTCCTACAGTCCACTATACAACGGCCTTGATCACCAACTAACTCTACAGCATACGAAGGCTCCGTTCCGTTTTGTTGTCTGCAAGAGAAAAAACTCTTTCTTCCCCCCTGATAATCATATATTACAGAAAAATGATCAAAAACATTTCCAAACTTTACATCAGTCCGTTTCTGCCGACCACCACTCGCTATCGCTGATACCGGCAATTCATCACCCAATGCCCATTGCATCATATCTAGACTATGTATTGCCTGCTCGATTATATGATCCCCAGCCAACCAACTATAATAAAGCCAATTACGTAACTGATATTCAAAGTCCGACCATTTCGGCTGTCGCTCTTTATACCAAAGCTCCCCTGTATTATAAGAACTCTCTGCCGTTAATACCTTTCCAATCTGCCCTTCCAATACCCTATTAAACGTTTCTCTCTTGGGTTTATGATAGCGCCAACAAAAGCCTGAAACCAGAGATAGATTTTTTGCCTTAGCTGTATCCGAAGCTGCCATTGCCCGACGCAAACCTGGTGCATCTACAGCAAAGGGCTTTTCACAAAAGATATGCTTTCCAGCAGATACAGAAGCCTCTAAATGTGCGGGACGGAAGCCAGGGGGAGCCGCCAATAATACGACATCAACATCCTGTGCTAAAAGCTTCTGATAGGCATCAAGTCCAACGTACTTGTGCGTATCGGCAACTTGGACCTTATCACCAAAAGCTTTCTTCAGATTATTATAGGAATCGCTCAAATGGTCTGAAAAAGCATCAGCCATGGCATAAAGTATAACATTAGGATCAGCATTAAGCGCTTCCATCGCCGCAGCTGTACCTCGCCCTCCACATCCTATCAAACCAATTTTTAACGTTTTTGAATTTAAACGCCATGCAGGTGTAGAAGCCACCACATAATCACCCAATACAAGACCTGCTGCAGCTGTCATTCCCGCTGTTTTTAAAAACTTCCTTCTTGAAAAACTCATCATAATTTTTGTTTAGAAATTCTACTTATTAATGTCTACTACCTTAACCTCCCATCTAGGGAGAAGTTTATGGATTTTGTTCTAACTTCGTATTGCGATTGATTTCAGCCTGCGGCACAAAGAAAACAACTCTTTTATCGGTAGGCTTGATTTCCTGATGCACATTTGTTGTGGGCGTATTGGACAAGGAATGGGTCCCAGGATAGTCACGGATTAACGACCTATTATTACGGAACAAATCATAAGCACGATGCCCTTCAAAAGCGAGTTCTAAAAAACGTTCTTCTAAAACAACATCCAGAATATCTTTGTTATCTTGAGTTATCTTTTGCTTCGTATAGAGCTCCGCTCCCTTTAATCCGGCCCTTTCCCGCAACTTATTAACATCAGCCAAAGACTCGTCTACATTTCCCTGCTTTGCATTCGCCTCCGCCCTTATTAAATAGAGTTCTGCCAAACGAATATATACTGGAGAGCTTAGATTCACCACATCCTCTTGAAAAGAATACTTGTTAACATAATACATCGGCACAACGGGAGTCAGCTTCTGATTATATTGCAAGACACCACCGACGGTATAGGGTACAACAAAAGAATTCCGTAAATCATGCGGGTACTTATTTAATAAATCATAATATTTGACGGAGGCATAAATTTCGGCCCAGCCCGTCACTCCTTGTCCAACCGGTTTGCCTGAAGCGTCTGCACTATTGTACATAGACCCTATTGAACTCATTCCACGGTCTTCCACTTTCGTATGTCGTATACCGAATATTGTTTCTCTATTATTCTCAGGTACCATACGGAAATAAGCCGCATAATCAGAACCTTGTAATAGTGTATATCGGGGAGAATTAAGAACTAAAGTAGCATACTTTATAGCATTAATATTATCTTCCATATACAGATAGACACGAGCTAATAAAGCATACGCCACCTCTTTAGAAGCAAAGGAATTACTCTTATTTTCGCTCATCAGATCTGCAGCCTTCAATAGATCAGAGATGATGAAACTATACACATCTTTAACTGAGCTCCGTACAATTACGTCTATCTCTTCGTCAGTCAAGTCATCTCGCAAGATAGGCACGCCTAGATTGGCTCCTTGTCCTTGCGTATATGGCCTACCAAAGATGCGAACCAAGTTAAAGTGCATTAATGCCCTTAAAAATAAATTCTCTCCCTTCAACTGTAATAAGCTTGGAGAAGCATCATCTGGCACATAACCAATTACTTTATTGGCAGCGGCCACAACTTTATAACTCTGCGCCCAGAAATTGGTACTATGATCCGAAGTATTAATATGAGTGTAACGGTAGGCTCTCGTCAAGTCATCACCAGATGCTTGCCCTTGAGCGACTGCATCGCCAGGATATTCCATTAGAAAATGTCCGCTACGTACGTAAGCCGCATTTTTCAAAACAGCATATGTACCTATTGTAGCAGTTTCTACATCCGCGGCGTTTGCCAAAGCCGATTCCTCTTCTATAAACTCAGATGGTTGATGGTATTTTTCACAAGACTGTTGAAAAAAAGAAACTAAAACAACAAGACTGGTTATATATATAATCGATTTCTTCATTTTCTTATGTTATATTAAAATGTCAAATTCAAACCAAAAACGAAACGCTTCGAAATCGGATATTTAAAGCTCGATCGTCCAGAAGCCTGCTCAACCTGTGTCAGCGAAACCTCAGGGTCGGGTCCTGAGAAATTAGTTATTGTCCATAAATTATCTCCACTAACAAAAAGGTGCACTTTACTTATCCCTGTCCTTTTTAATGCAGTTTGTGGTATTGTATATCCTAGCTTTACATTTCGTAACCGGATATAACTACCATCCTCAAGAAAACGTGAGGAAGTCTGACTAGACTCCTTGTTTCCACCTACCACGGCTTTAGGATGTGTAGCGTTATCACCTTCCTTTACCCAACGTGTCCAATTAGCCCTAGGTACCATAGAGTTAAAAGCTTCGTACAAACCATCACTATCAAAATAAACACGCGTGTCGTTATATACATAGTTGCCAGATACGAAATTGAAAAAAGCTGATAAAGTAAAGTCTCCATAACGTAGCGTATTGTTCATTCCGCCAGAGAACTTCGGTGCAGCAGATTTCCCAGTAAACTGGCGCGAATCAGATGTCGCCGCTTCGCTGTAAACATTGGTCGTAGTAATAGTAGATAAGCCGTTGGCATTTTTTTCTACCCTTTCCCATAATGGATCTCCATTTTGGGGATCGACCCCCACCCAGATAGGGAGATTAAATTCATCCATATCGTGTCCGACCGCAATTGGCTGTCTCGCCCCTTGGTTAAACACGCTAGCCCCATCACTCAACTCCAGTACCTTATTCCTATTGAATGACATATTGAAATTAGTTTCCCAATTGAATTTATCGCTAACAATATTCTGAGAAGTAATATTAAACTCAAGCCCACGATTCTGTACCGACCCCGCATTTACCCATACATAGCTGTATCCTGTAGTTGCTGCCAAGGGTTTTCTATATAATAACTCACTAGCCTTTTTATCATAAACATCAACACTAACCTGCAATCTATTCCATAATGTGAAATCAACACCCAAATTGGCGGATTTTATCTTTTCCCAGCTAAGATTCGGATTACCTTTTTGATATGGCGCAGCTCCTGGCAATCCCGAATAACTAGCTTCCTGTGTTATGCTGTACAATCCAAGAGCAGCGAAATTAGAAATACCATCTGCGTTACCCACGGTACCATAACTACCTCTTAACTTTGCATAGGTCAGCGTAGAATTTCCTTTCAAAAAATCTTCATTGGTTATATTCCACGAAGCTCCAAACTGATAGAAATTCGCAGTAGAATTATTCTTCCCAAATTTAGACGAGAACTCATTTACAAAAGACCCGACTAAAAAGTATTTGTTGTCGTAGTTATAGTCAGCCTGCATCAAGTACTTACGAAAAGAAACCTGTTCCTTAGATCCACTTGGACTTAATAAAACATTCGTCGCTACTGACATTACATCCCTGCCTGGTGGCAGACCTTTACCAGAAGTCTCAGACCAATCCGAAATTGTGGTTTCTGCTTCCGCAACTCCCAAGACGACTAAATTATGCGCGTCAAAATTATCCGTATAACGAACCCGATTAGATGTCAGATAACGCTCAGAACTTGAGGTTCCATTGTAGAGTTCCCCTTCATTAGCTCCCCCTTGCTTCGTACGCCGATCAAAATAACGCGCAGTTTTACCATTATAGTGCTGTGCTCTATTATAAGTCGAAAGCATAACTTTATTGCTCAGCTTATAATCCAAAATCAAGTCGCCGCTATAGGACATATCCTTGCCATTGTTGTAGTTATACTGTAAAGAATGTAAAAAATTCTCCCGTTCTCTTCCATACCAAACAGTCTCGAAACGACCGTCTACTGGACTGCCTGTCGAATCGAATGCTGGATCAAAAGGGAGGTTAGTATAAGCATCATAAATGGTGTTGCTGTGTTCATAATCGTATTTTCCGACACTACCATTAATATAAACCCCTGCGGTCAGACGTTCGGAAAGCTTTGCGTTGATATTATTTCTAAAATTGTAACCTGTGAGTCCGGTACTCTTCAAAGTGCCCGTTTCACGAAAAAAAACGCCAGAAGTATAAAACTGTACCTTTTCTCCTCCACCCGAGGCAGATAGATTATGACTATTGACGTGCCCGTTACCAAATGCCAGTCCCCACCAGTCAGTATCATTGTCCAAGACAGAAGGAGCACGATTATAAAACTTAGTCTGATAATCATAAAGTTGTTGTGAATTCATTAATTTAAACTTTCCCATAGTTGGGTTTGTAAATCCAAACGAATTCTTCAGTTCAATCTCCGTTTTGCCAGGCTTCCCCTTTTTAGTATTAACAAGGATAACTCCATTTGCAGCACGCGACCCGTATAAACCAGTAGCCGCGACGTCCCGTAAAATAGTTACTGACTCTACATCTGCAACATTATAATTCCCTCCAATGTTTCCATCAACAACAGTTAATGGTGCTGTGCTCGCAGTAATCGTTCCAGCCCCTCTTATCAATATGCTCGGCTTACCTGTTGGATCACCGGATGCAGAGGAAATAACAACACCAGGAGCCTTGCCTTGCAACATAGATGCTAGATCGTTTGAAGTTATATCCTTCAATTTTTCTTCATTCAATGTCGCTATAGCACTGGAAAGATAACGTACACGCTGAGTGGAATACCCTACTACAACAACCTCATCTAAATCACCTATACCGGCCTCTAAAACAACATTAATTATCGCCCTCCCATTAATCTCCACTTCTTGGGTAAGATACCCTACTGTAGAAAAAGAAAGCTTCTTCTGCGAACCGTTCACCTGTATAGTGTATGAGCCATCATTTTTTGAAGCAGTCCCTTGAGAAGTACCCACGACAGAAATCGTAACACCTGTTAAAGGCTTTCCTTCGGAGTCTGTCACGACACCGCTAATTTCCTTTGTCTGCAGCGTCCTCTTCTCATCTATTACACCAGATATGCTACCACTATCATACTTCTTCGGTTTAATTAGAACAATATTTTCATCAATCTCGTAATCTAATTTCGGTACTTCTAGCACCGACTTCAAAACTGAAGCCAAATCCTTATTCCTCTCGTTAACCGAAACCCTAAGCTTAACATCAACTAAAGAACTATTGTATAAGAAATCTACCCCTGATTGTTTTTGAATAGCATTAAAAACATGCTGTAGGGGAGCATTTGAAAAATTTAAAGAGATTTTTTGTCCATAAGTCGAAGCGTTTACATGAACAAACAGCATCATTATAAAAAAAGCCGCTAGTTTCATTCTAAGTACGCATTTAATCATTAGGTTTTTCGAAAAACCTCGATTACTAGCATATAAATTGTACATTTGCAGTAGTTTGGTTGATACATAATTATAATTCGTCAAAACATATTGTCTATCGCTAAACATTAATTGGAAGTGTTGGTAGCACTTCCTTTTTTTACAAAAAGACTTCTAAGACATAGCAACTACCCTCCTTCCCACAATTTTAAATTTATAATTGGATATCTTTTCGAGTTGTTTTAGTATATCTGACAATTTCTGCGTCCGTTTTATACTACCAGTAAAATGGTCCTTAGATTTACCCCGAATTTCATAATCGGTTATCTCATACCAATTTTTGATCTTGTCAAGGACCGTAGCTATATCATCTCGATTAAAACGGAAATAACCCTCTTTCCAGGCGAGCACATCTTGGATGAGTACTTCTTTATGAGACAACTCACCAGACAGGTTATCTGAAACAGATTGCATCCCGGGTTTAATCCTTACTTTATCCCAATTTGTAGAAACCTCTACACTTCCAGAAACCAAGGTTGTTAAGACTTTATTATCTACGATATTAGTTGCTACATTAAATGTCGTCCCTAACACTTTAATATGGCTAATACCAGCAGAAACGACAAAGGGTTGTAATGCGTTATGTGCCACTTCAAAAAAACCTTCTCCTTCTATAACAACAGACCTACCTGAGTTTAAAAATCTTGATGGATAAGTTAAACTAGAGCTTGAGTTTAATAATACAGCCGTTCCATCAAAAAGCAACACTTTTGCATCCATACCTTTTGCCGCCTTAATTTTCCTGTAATTCAATTCTGGTTCGTCTGTTTCAGAAATTTTAAATACTGCCTTACCATCCTGATCTCTAATCACCTGAATTCCTTCTTTAGCTAGTATCTCTTTAGGCGTATGTAATAGGGAGTATTTCGTATGGTCTACCAAGGTGACCGTTGCATGATTTTCATCTGGTAATGTAATATCTGCATCCGCGAGACTATCTAAGGTTTCGGAAGGGGCAGCATAAAAGATATAAATTCCTAAAGCAATCAATAGCGATGCTGCGATGCCACTTATAATTTTTACGACAATTCTTTTAGTCTTTGCTTTATTTAAGTTGAGGTTTCTTTTTAATCTGTAAAAGCCTTGCTCTTGATCAAAATGAGGACTATCGGTAAACTCAAAAAGACCGTCTAGGGCATCAGGTTCATAATCTTCCACTAAATTAGAAATGTAATCTAGATCTCCCCTGTTCAACTCTGCCAATAACTCTACCAATTCAGATTTCGAAATGGTATTATCTGCATATTTTACTAAGAGTAACTTAAGTCTCAACTCATTCATAATGATCTATACTAAAAAACTAAAAAATAGTCGTTTATATATAGAACACTAAATTCCCAAAAGAGGACTAGTCAAAAAATCACTTTTTTAATTAATAAATAATTTAGGTAAATTTTCTTATTCGTTTTAGTGCCTGTACCAGATGGTTCTTAACCGTATTTGGTGATACACCAAGTTGAGTTGCTATTTGTTGATGTGTAAAACCTTGTTCACGACTAAGCTTCAATACTTCACGTTGACGAACTGGCAATTGCTCCAAAAGTTTACCTAGATGAGTATTCAGTTCTTTTGCTATAAAAACTTCGTGTACACTCTCTGCTAAACACGAGACATTTTGCCACATCCGTTCAAGATCTACATTAGACCTACCGACATCTCTTATCTTATTTAAAGAAGCTCGTTTGGTGATTACATACAACAATCTCCAGACATCCCCATTTAGATCTAACCTTTCCCTACTATCCCAAAACTTAATAAACACCTCCTGAACAATATCCTCACTCCAGCCAGTATCCTTCAATAACACGAACGAAAGTTTATAGACACGATTAGCATACCGGTCATAAATAACTTTCAAAGCCCATTCCTTTCCGGATATAATAGCCCTAAGCAAGGCCATATCTTCATTAGGATGCATCATGATTTTGGTTCTAGTTTATTATTAGTTTAGACCAAATTACTGATTTATCCCAAGCTTAACAAATATAGACACAGCACGATATCAAAAAGAATGCTCTTAGACTAGGACATAAAAAAAGCGGGCTATCAAAATGATAGCCCGCTTTTTTTTATCCTTTTAAGCTTCTACTTCTTCCGAAGCAAACTCTTCATATAATGTAGCAAAGTTTTCATAATCCTCTGCTGACTCCGGTTTGAACACCCGGATCTTCTGATCCTCTACAAACTGAAGTACATCTTTATCTAGATTATCATCCGCCATTACCACAACGTCCGTATAGGTCAATGCGCCCTTGTAGACATCTGCATAACTTCCAGAGCCATACACCGCAGCATCCTCTTTGGTTACATCTTCATCAGCAGCCATTTCGGCCAACTTCGTACCCATAGTATCCGGTCCTGAAAAATCTTTCTCTTCATTAAACAGTGAATAGAAAACTTTCGCATCCTTAAAGGTAGGATCATCATGATACACCTTTTTTAAATACAGAGGTATCATTGCTGTAAACCATCCATGACAGTGTACAACATCTGGAGACCATCCCAATTTCTTGACTGTCTCCAAGGCACCTTTGCAGAAGAACAAAGACCGCTCATTGTTATCACCAAAGAACTTTCCTCCTTCATCCCTAAATATCTTCTTCCTTTGGAAGTACTCCTCGTTATCCAAAAAGTAAACCTGCATACGCGCCGCAGGTAAAGAAGCTACTTTAATGATTAATGGATTATCGTTATTATCCACCACTATATTCATTCCCGACAACCTTATCACCTCGTGAAGACGATTTCTGCGCTCATTAATACTACCAAAGCGAGGCATAAGAATGCGGATTTCAAATCCTTTTTCCTGCATAGCCTGTGGTAATTGGCGTGTTATTTCAGAAATTTTACTTATTTCAAGGAAAGGCGACATCTCGTGGGTAACAAACAATATTTTCGTTTTTGCCATCTCCAATTGCTTTTTTTATTTATTTGAACAGTAAAATCGGTGTACAAAGATACGAATAATATCTAATTTTTACAATTCATTAAAAATTAGACCTTTCTAAATCCAAATATATTATGCAATTTTGCCCCCTATTTTACCATAGTATCCATGGAAATATATAGTACAAAAAGTGACCTTCAAGCTCATTTGCAGACATTACGGGAGGCCGGCAAGCAGATTGCATTAGTCCCTACGATGGGTGCTTTACACGAGGGCCATCTTTCACTGATACGAGAAGCACAGACCGTAGCGGACATCGTCGTATGCAGTATATTTGTAAACCCGACACAATTCAACGACCCTAAGGACCTCGAGAAATATCCAAGACCCATCGAAAATGACATCGCTTTACTGCAAAGTGAAGCCTGTGATATACTTTTTCTACCTTCGGTCGACGAAATGTATCCTACAGCCAACGAACACTGGTCAATAGATCTCGGCGAATTGGATACATTATGGGAGGGAGCACAAAGACCAGGACATTTTCAAGGTGTCACACAGATTGTATATAAACTGTTCCATTTAGTACAGCCACATATCGCTTGCTTTGGTCAAAAAGACTTTCAACAGGTCATGGTCATCCAACGGATGATAGACCTCAAAAAGCTTCCAGTAACCTTAAACATATGTCCGATAGTACGAAGTGAAAAAGGGCTGGCACTCAGCTCAAGAAACAGTAGACTCTCAGAAAAGGGCAAAGAGGAAGCTTTGGTATTGTTCAACGTTCTGGATGAGACCAAAAACAACTTCGCCAACACGTCTATTGAACAGCTACAACAGGAAGCTATAGCAAAGCTAAATACACAACCAGAGATTACACTGGAGTATTTTGCGATATGCGAGACCCGCACACTACAACAAGCAACCGACAAGGATAACAACAAAAAGTATGTTGCCCTGGTAGTAGCTTGGATAGAAGGAGTAAGACTAATAGACAACATGCTATTAAATATGTAACGATTAAGTAACATTTAATCACTAACATTTAAAGAGATAAAAGCTAATTTTGTATTATGATGATTGAAGTAATGAAGTCGAAGATTCACCGTGCCCGTGTCACACAGGCCGAATTGAATTATGTGGGAAGCATCACCATCGACGAAGACTTGATGGAAGCTGCAGATATTCTGGCAAATGAAAAAGTGCAGATTGTAAACAACAATAACGGTGCACGCTTAGAAACCTATGTTATCCCAGGAGAACGTGGTTCGGGCACGATTTGTCTGAATGGAGCTGCGGCTAGAATGGTACAGGTTGGGGATATTGTAATCATTATCTCCTATGCCCTAATGGATCGGGAAGAAGCACGGACACACCAACCTAGATTGGTTTTTCCAGATGACCACAACCGTTTAATTAAGTAATTAATAACATATTGCTAAACACTATTTCTAGATATCGCAGCCTATTTGCCTACCTCCTAGCGGGGTGGATGTCTGTCATTGTCATCAGTGGAATAGTCTTTATGCACAAAGAGGTAACCTCTAAGGGTGAAATTATAACACACATTCACCCTTACGATTTTACCAAGAAAAAAGACAAACACCACCACAAAAACGACGCGGAGATTCAGTTCCTCAATGTTGTTTTTCAAGGTGCGTTCATTGAACCCGTATTTACTATTGTTGAAGTTCCTTTTTTTCAGGAGTTCAACTATACTACATACGCGGTTTATTCCAAAACTTACCATTTTACCAAAGACCTCGACACCTACCTCCGAGGACCTCCAATGCTTGCTTAGCGACTCTCTGTCTTTGACGGAGTCAACACCCATTATACATGCTTTCAGTGTATAATCTCGGATAAGTATATTCTAATACAAGGGAACGATATGCCCCGTACTGAATTTTATGTCATAGGACACTAGTGGTACAGGCTATTTCTGCAATACCTATAGGCATATAGCCTATAGTACCCTTTATAAATATACCTTATACCAAACGTATTAACATTTTATTAGCTAATAACAAGCATTACACATTAATTATGTCTAAATTTTACTATGGCTTAATCACAGCCGTATCTATACTATGTTTCAACCTAAGTGTCTACGCACAACAAATAATGGGGTACGTCCATGATGCCGACGGCAAACCCGTGGAAAACGCAACTGTACGACTAGAAGGAAGCAGTAATGGCACAAAAACTGCACCTGACGGGAAATTTGAACTCCCACTCCCTACTGCGAAAGCGAAACTATCCATTAGAGCGATAGGCTACCTGTCCATACAGGAAGCTATTGAAAAAAGTTCATACCAAAGCGGAACCATATTTACACTAGCCAAAGACAACCGCAACCTTGACGAGGTAGTGGTCTCGGGAACATTAAAAGCAGTATCCAAACTCGAAAGCCCAATTCCAGTGGAAGTCTACTCGGCCAAATTTTTCAGAGCGAACCCTGCCCCGACTATCTTTGAGTCCTTACAGAACATCAATGGCGTCCGCCCACAGATCAACTGTAGTATCTGTAATACAGGAGATATCCACATCAATGGTCTAGAAGGGCCTTATACGATGGTTCTTATCGACGGTATGCCAATCGTCTCAGGACTATCGACCGTCTATGGATTGAATGGTATACCACAAGCGCTGATCGAACGCGTAGAGATTGTCAAAGGTCCAGCATCAACACTTTATGGTAGTGAGGCTGTAGGCGGTTTGATCAACGTAATCACCAAAGCACCATCCAATGCGCCCAAGTTCAGTTTAGAAGCTTTTGGAACAACCTGGCAAGAGTACAATCTAGATCTTGGCGGGAAATTTAATATAGGCTCTGCTCAATCGCTATTGGGGATAAACTATTTTAACTACTCAAATCCGATTGACAAAAACAATGACAACTTCACAGATGTCACACTACAGGACCGTCTATCGATCTTCAACAAATGGAACTTTGCCCGCAAAGACAATAAAACATTCTCTGTAGCAGGTCGATACGTATACGAAGACCGTTGGGGTGGAGAGATGCAATGGAATAAAAAATACCGCGGTGGAGAAGAGGTATATGCAGAGAGTATCTATACCAAGCGCTGGGAAGTAATGGGTATTTATGACCTACCGGGCAGCGAGAACTTCTCCCTTTCGGTAAGTGCTAATGGGCATAACCAGAACAGCTACTATGGTAACACTCCTTATATGGCGGACCAACGCATTTTCTTTGGACAGCTAACCTGGAATAAAACGTTAAAAAATCATGACTTATTAACTGGACTTGCCTATCGATATACCTATTACAAGGACAACACCCCTGCTACAGATGAGACCTCACATACACACTTACCAGGTTTATTCGTACAGGACGAAATTACATTCCACCCGCAGCACAAATTGCTCTTAGGTGCCCGTTACGACTACAACTCCATACATGGAAGCATAGTCTCACCACGTGCTAACTATAAATGGAACTCGCAAGACAAGAGCCAAGTGCTACGTGTAGGTATTGGTAATGGATACCGGGTAGCCAATGTCTTTACCGAAGATCACGCTGCTTTGACTGGTGCGCGCGATGTCGTATTTGAAGAGGATCTAAAACCTGAGACTTCTTGGAATGCTAATATTAACTATGTCAAAAAATTCTACTCCGACAATGGTTCTGTCTTCGCTATAGATGCTTCAACATTTTACACATACTTCAATAACAAGATCATTCCTGATTACGAAACTGATGTTAAAAAAATCATCTATTCCAATCTCGATGGTCATGCTGTATCTAAAGGAATATCCCTCAATCTAGACTGGGCACACCATAGTGGTCTAAAAGCCATGATCGGTGGTACGTTGATGGATGTATACAGCGAAGAGAACGGGGAAAGAACCTGGCAAATGCTAACGGAGAAATTTATGGGCACCTGGACCATCGGATACAATATAAAACCAATTGGACTAAGCATTGACTACACCGGAAATGCTATAGGTCCAATGCGCTTGCCTGTATTAACGACCAAAGATGAAGCAGATCCAGCCAATAACTATATAGATCCGCGTCCAGACAAATCAAAACTATTCAGTATACAGAATATCCAATTGACCAAACACTTCAAGAATGGCTTTGAGGTATTTGGAGGAGTCAAAAATCTATTGAACTGGACACCAACAAAGGGACTTCCTTTCTTGATTTCACGTGCACATGACCCATTTGAAAAAATTGAAGACTCTAAACTCCCTCCTTTTGACCCGAACTATGTCTATGGGCCAAACCAAGGAATACGTGGATTCTTAGGGGTTCGCTATAATTTATTTTAGTAACATGTAAATAGAAAGGTGCCCAAAAATATTTTTGGGCACTTTATTCTTAAAACAGCAAAACATCATGGGGACAGCAATAAAGAAAATCATTTTCATACTTCTTACAGTCAGCGGATTATTAACCGTTGTCATTAGTCATGCTCAAACAAAGCCGACATCCATTACAAAAGTGGATAGCTTATTAGCGAATGAACCAAAACCTGTCCTTATCCTACTTTCTACTGACTGGTGCCAGTACTGTCAGATGCAAAAACAACAGGTGCTTAAAAACAAGAAGTTCATGGAGAAAAGCAATCTATTTTATTACGTAGAGTTTGATGCTGAAAGCAAGCAAACCATCCGTTTTCAAGAGAAAGATTATGCATACAAGCCTACAGGTGCTAATATCGGCACACATGAACTGGCATTAACCTTAAATGGTCCACACAAACTGGCTTATCCTACCTGGATACTATTAGATAAAGACTATCAGGTTGTTTTCCGTCACGGAGGCGTATTACCCCCTGCTCAACTAGAAGAATTATTAGATACACTTGAAAAAGTAGATTTATAACTGGCTTAATCAAAAAATTACGTCAAACGACAAAACAAACAGACTCATTACAAGCGAGTTGTTAAAATTTTACTAATTTTAACATATTTGTGTAGCGCTATCATTATTTTTATCGTTTTAAGACCTAAACAACAATTTTGAATAAAGATATGTACATAGAGGAGAGAGACCCACTTTTACATATTGCCACTAAAAAATTATTTATATCTAATGAAACCTTCATTTATGAAAGATTCATTGCCATTAAAAACAATTTACATTCAATGAAAAATCTATTTAAGACAGTATTATTTGCTGCAGTTGGAGCAGTTGTGTTCGTATCGTGTAATAAGAGCGACGATTATGATTATGAAGGAGAAAAACAACGTGTATTAGAGCAAGAAAAAGCATTTGATCTCCAATTGTCTAAAGAAAAACTTGATATTGAAGAATATGTGCAAGCCAATTTTGGAAGTTTAGTACAAGAAGACACATTACTTGTCCCATACCAAGTTTTAGAGAAGAAAGTTAAAAGAGGATTCTGGTACGAAGTTTTGAGTGCTCCAACAGAAGAAGACGATAAAGCTTATACGTGGGAACTTACTACTTCAGGGTACAACTATGTTGTAAAACCTGCTAAAGTAAAACTAAAATATACAGCACGATTATTGGACAACACTATTGTAGAATCAGATTTAGAAGGAAGTAACTATGATATACCTCCATTTTCAAGTGAGTCTAAAGTCTTTACGTCTGCATGGTATTTTTCATTTATTCCTTATGCTGTAAAAAACAATTCAAACAGTATTCCTTTAAACGGATTAACTAAAAACGGATTAAAAAAGGGAAGTAAAATCCGTGTAATTTCTCCATCATTATATGCACATCGCAACGTGGAAAAAAAGGCTGATGGAACTACCTTTTTAAAAGACATCCCAGCAAATTCTCCATTAGTATACGAGTTTGAAGTGTTGAGTATTCAATAATTTTCAAATACATTTATAAACAAAAGAGAAGATTATATCTTCTCTTTTGTTATTTTAGGCATTAAATAATACAAAAATGAAAAAAGCACTAGCGTACATTAGCTTTATGATCAGTCTACTGGTCCTTGTCAGTTCCTGTAACAAAAACCAAGAGACATTCGACCCTGTTGCCCAACTTGAAGTGGAAAAACCGATCATAGAAGCCTATGTAAAAAAGAACTACCCAAATGCTGTTCAACACGAAACAACAGGCATATGGTATGAGGTTATGGAATCTCCAGAAGAAGCAAACTATAAATACCCGTTAAAGGATACTTTAAATCAAAAATGGATCTGGACAGAAGGTACAATTAATTATAAAGGCAAACTTATAAGCAATGGAACTATATTTGACCAAACTAAAGATCCAGCAGTAGGAACAGAACTACCCCTGTATATGAGTTTAACCAGTGGCCAAGGATCTGTTATCACGGCTTGGTTAATGGCTTTCTACCCTAAAAAGGTTACAGTGGAGTCAAAGGAAATCAATTTAGGAATGATTTTCGAAAAAGGAGCCCAAGAGGGTGCTAAATTTAGAATAATAACCCCTTCCTACTATGCGTATGGAAATAGAGCGGCAGGAAGTATACCTGCTAATTCTCCGCTTGAATTCGAAATTGAAGTACTCAAATTAAGAGATTTCAATCCTCCAAAGTAAAACAAGATATCTTCTAAAAGTAAGAGCCGTATCTGATAAAATCAGGTGCGGCTTTTATTTTTACTTAACCTTTTACCGTCTAAATCTTTCTCTAGCCTTCTAAGGTTCACCTTGATACCAAGTAGGGTACTTCTTATTAGATAATAGGGACTCCATACGGACTTTATTCGGAGATAACAGGGACTTCATTCGGATAAAGTCGAATAAAATACCTGTTATTTCCTAATTATATCCTGGTCTATTACTTTTTAAAAAATAACTTAGTAATAACTTATCCCCTAGATATTAGTATATTAGTATCAGCTAGTTAAACTTAAAACAACATGGGAAGAACAAAAAATGGCCCCATGGGATCTGCCAGCGGGAAAATCGGACCTTTAGTATTTTACAAATGGAAAGATAAAGACTGCGTTCGGAGCAGACCTAAGGTCAACAAGAATCGCGAGCTATCTATCGACGAAAAGAAAAACCGAGGCAAATTTGGATTTGTACAGAATTACCTGAGTCCGCTAAGTAGTGCCATAAGGCTTGGTTTTCATAATTATGAGCCAAACCGGACCGCCTTTAACTCGGCTATGTCCTATACCTTACATAACGTAGTACAATCTGATGATGACGGTTTTTACATCGATCATTCGTTATTTCACATCAGTAAAGGGATAACATCTCCTCTAAAAGATGTGACACTGGCTTATGAAGAAGGAGTACTCACTTGCAATTGGGATTACAACCCAACAATTGTCAGAGATTTAGAGCTACATTCCTTTCGTTCACTATTTGTGGCTATTCCCGATTCAAATACAAATGATATACAAGGACATACCCTACACAAAACATTGATAGATAAGCAGGAACAGATGCATATATCTTCCGGTTCAAACGGAAAAGTCTATCACATACATCTGGGATTTGTCGCTGTCGACCATAGCAGTCGAATCGTCGACAGCATTTATGCTGGTACAGTTACAGTCTAGGGGTAAGCTTATTACTTGCCCTTAAACTTCGACTGCTCCAATATCTTTTGTGCATCATTCTCGCGGAAAAGCGCAACAAGATCAAGTTCAGGATTGCGCTCCATAAACTTGCGCACCATCATCCAGCCGATATACGAACCTAATTTTGGGGCAGACTCATTATTTCCACCAAGTTCAGGTGTAAAAGGTGCATCGGTAAAATATTTCTGTGTCTTTAAATAATCCGTATCATAGAGTAATCCTTCCTGCAGAAACCAGGCCCAAATATCGGCTTGATACTTCTTGGCCCAGGCAAGTTGCTCGACTGTATAGCCAATCTTGGTCTCATCAGAAGCTGATTCAAGCATAACATCCATGGCATACAATATCTTGCCATTATACACCATGTGCTGCAATGTATTTTGATTGAGATTGTCCTGTGGTAAAAGCTCCTCCCTCAAAATAGCTTCCACAACCCGAGGCGTCATATTCTCCGGGGTGAATCGACGAGACATATACAGCGGTATAGAACGGACCAATGCCGGGTAGAACTTAGAGTCGGCTCCCAAGAACATATCCAAGCCTATCCCCACATAATCTTCCCCTATCGGTGTTTGGAAAGAGAAACCACCCATAAAGGCTATAAAACGAGGTATATTATAATCCGGAAAGTAATACTTTACATACTTAAGAGCCTGTGTCAATTCCTTTTCCTGCTGCTTCAGGTTCGGATATTTTTTGGCTACAGCATCTGCTAGGTCAATAAAATCCCTTTTCTTCAACACCTGTACCAGGTTCTCCTTCAGTAGTAGTGTATCTTTGGGATTCCCTACTTCAAGCATCTGTGTCAAATAGTCGAAATAGAAATAAGGGTATTCCTGTTGCAACTGTTTATTCTTAACAGGAATATCTGCTTCTTTAAGGGTATTAAATACCTGGTCAAAACGATCTATCTTGACAACGACATCCACCTTAGATACATCAGGCCTGCGCACTATATCTGTTTGGCTACAAGAAGTTATTATGACAATGAAACAAGCATTAATTAAAAAAAAGGAATATTTTTGTAGTGTTTTCAGATACATAGCAATCGACTTAAGACACAAAAATATAATTTATATAACAATTAAAAACTATGGTTAATTTCACAAAGCGTTTATTTCCTTTCGTCATCCTATTTTTTGCACTCCTATCCACTTCCCAATCTCAAGCGCAAAGCTATTATTATGGGAGAGAAAAAAATATACGCTTAGGTCTGGCGATAAATCCCAATGTGGGCTGGTTGCGCTATGAAAATGATCAAGAAGGCAGTGCCAAACTTGGCTTTTCTTACGGCTTAGTTGCAGATTTAGGCTTCGCAAAAAACTATTATTTCTCCACAGGATTATTGATCAACACCATTAATAGCCGTGTAGAACCCGCTTTCAGAAGCGTAGAAAACAACGATCCCGCAATTCCAAAATACAAAGACCTTTCTCTTAAATATGTGGATGTCCCATTATCTATAAAGCTGAAGAGTACACCAAACGAATTTGGACGTTTTTATGGTCAGTTTGGCTTTACCGCAGGGGTCAAAGTATCTTCAAAGGAACAACTTGAAAATAAAAACAAAGAGACAACGAGTGCAGATCTATTCCGCTTGGGCTTACAAATTGGTGGCGGTGCCGAATGGAAAATAGGCAATGACATGGCCGTAATGACTGGCCTCACTTTTAACAACGGTTTTACACGGACAATGAAAGACGGCTCTCCTAAAAGTTCATTTGTCGCATTGAACCTAGGACTATTGTTTTAGGCAAACCGTTCATAACTATTAGGTATAAACAGATGAAGATAGCATTAGCACAGCTCAATTATCATATTGGTAATTTTGAGCAGAACGAAGAGAAAATCATAAAAGCAATAGCCCGTGCAAAGCAGGAACAAGCCGATGTCATCGTATTTGCAGAACTGGCCATCGGAGGTTATCCTGCCAAGGATCTATTAAGAAATGCTGTTTTTCTGGACCAATGCCAACAATCTTTATCACAGATAGCTACACACTGTGATACCATAGACTGCATCATCGGTGCCCCTATTCGCAATGCGTACGAAGAAGGAAAACAGCTCTCCAATGCCGCTATAGTTATCACTAAAGGGCAAATCACAGACTGTCGCAAGAAATCCCTCCTTCCTGACTATGATGTATTTGATGAATATCGTTACTTTGAGCCAAACCACAACATACAGTGTATCGAGCTACAAGGAAAAAAAATAGCGCTTACGATCTGTGAAGACCTTTGGGACAACGACCACGATAATTCCTACAAAGGAGATCTCATGCTGGAACTAGCGCAAGAGAAGCCGGATCTGATTATTAATATTGCAGCCTCTCCTTTCTCTTATATCCATTTTGACAAACGTATATCGGTATTAAGCAACAACGTACTAAAAGCAAATGCGCCCCTAATATATGTCAATCAAATTGGAGCACATCTAGACATCATATTTGATGGCCGTTCGCTGGCAATGAACAAAAGCGCAGAAGTCATAAAAGAGCTTAACGCTTTTGATGAAGACCTACAGTATGTGACATTGGAGCATGGAGATCTGCAAACAACAGCAGTACCGCAGCCTGCAAAGCTAGGAGAGATAGCGAGTATACACCAAGCGCTATTATTGGGGCTAAAAGATTACTTTGCTAAATCCGGTTTTAAGAAGGCAGTGCTTGGTCTTTCTGGCGGATTAGACTCTGCTATAGTGGCAGCATTGGCCGTAGAGGCTTTAGGGGCTGAGAATGTCCTTGCGGTCCTGATGCCTTCTGTATACTCCACTACACATTCTATAAAAGATGCGATGGACCTCGTCGATAATACCGGATGCCAACACCTTGTATTGCCGATCAAGGAAATAGCACAATCCTTTGAAGATACGTTACAGGAAGCTTTCGTCGGGTTAAAGGCAGACACCACCGAAGAAAACATACAGGCACGTACGCGGGGTACCCTATTGATGGCCATCAGCAATAAATTGGGGCATATTCTCCTTAATACCTCCAACAAAAGCGAAGCGGCTGTAGGGTATGGCACACTGTACGGTGATATGGCTGGCTCGCTAAGTGTAATTGGCGACGTCTATAAGACACAGGCCTATAAATTGGCATCCTATATCAACCGGGAGAAGGAAATTATTCCAATAAACACTATTGTAAAACCTCCTTCGGCAGAGCTACGTCCCGACCAAAAAGATTCGGATTCACTACCAGATTATGAGATGCTAGATGCCATTTTGTACCAATTGATTGAACTCGAAAAGTCGGGATCAGAAGTTGTCAAATTAGGTTTTGACGAGCAGCTTGTACAACGTATTACAAAATTGGTCAATAATGCCGAATTTAAGCGTTTTCAAGCACCTCCCATATTAAGAGTGAGCCCAAAAGCTTTTGGTTCTGGAAGACAAATGCCATTAGTTGCAAAATTTTCGTATTAAGCATTAAACCTTTTGAATAACAGCGTGTCATAAGGTATATAATTAGGATTAGTTATGCACAAAATAGTAATATTTCTAACAGCATTTGTACTTTTAGCGTTCGCATCGTGTTCGTCGCACAAGTACCATACAACACGGGTTCAAAATCTTGATTTCAACCAGTTCAAGACATATGGCTGGTTAGAACCGGTGGATTCCTTATCAAAGGATTATTATAATAACGATATTGCCAAGGGTAATATCATGACTACAGCTAATAAAGAAATAGAGGCACGTGGTCTGACGTATTCAAAAGAAAACCCTGACATTCTATTTCGATACATAGCTATTGTCAATAATAAGAGTAGAATCGTATATAGTACTCCTTATTACGGAGGCTGGGGATGGGGTGGTCCTTGGGGCTGGGGAGGTTACTGGGGTTGGGGAGGCTACTATGGTGGCTCTTACCCTGTAGCTAAAGAGCGTGTACGCTACGGACACCTTATATTCGAAGCTATAGACCGCAAGACAAACAGTGTAATCTGGCAGGCAAGAGGTACTACAGAAGTCAATGAACCAGAAAAGGCAATTAACGAATTACCGAAGACGGTTACAGGCATCATGAAAGAATACCCACTACCGGTGCTGAAGAAATAAAATCAAAATAAAACAATCCCCTTAAAGCCTTTAAATCGTACTGAAAACCGTACGATTTAAAGGCTTTTTTTATGAAAGTGTCTGTTTTTAATAGACATTAAGAACTTTCATGTCCGTTGATGACTCAATGGAATCATGAAAGTTTTATTTATTGTTTTATTTTTTTGTATTAAATAATTTTATTTAGGACATTTATAAATGTATTAACATCATTTATCTATTCAAAGCATGTATAAATCTATTTTATCTTTAGTTTTTCTTTTTCTAACCACAAGTACTTTCGCGCAGTTGACCTTGCAGCAAAAATTACAATCAGACTTAAACCTTAACACACAGTTTCAAGTTTTGCTAGCACAGTCCAAGTCCCAAGACGCTGACTTTAAAATCATCAGAAAATCTAACATAGAAATCATACAGAAGAATGTAAATGACTCTATCTCAAAATACACCAAAGAAATCGCTTCTTTGAAGAACAGTTCTTCTTCGTCTGTAGCTACTGTAACGGGATTAAAGGACTCTCTTCAAACTGTCCAATCCGAATTACAGGTCGAAAAACAAAGAACAGATAGTATCTCTTTTCTAGGGATAGATTTTGCAAAGAGCGCTTACCACACCACAGTATGGATTATTATTGCTGTATTGGGTATAGGCTTCTTCTCTATGTTAGTATCATTCCGTAAAGCAAAAGTAGATACGGTAGAACACCAAAAGACCGCTGAAGAGACTCAGAATGAGTTCCAACAATATAAAAAGAAAGCAATGGAAAAAGAACAACTGCTCAAAAGACAACTATTAGATGAACAGTTAAAAAGAGATTCTTAAACAGGCCTAAAAAAACTTACTATTTATTTTTTTATATGTTTTGCTTTTAAATAGATATACCTTATTTTTGCATTCCAAAATACAGCTATGAAAATAGCTGTTTATAAATAGATTAATAAATTTTAGTCCCTATAATATGCCCAATATTGGTAAAATAGCGCAGATTATCGGCCCAGTGGTTGACGTCAACTTTGCCGACAATGAAAATCTTCCTAAGATTTACGATGCATTGTACATTGAAAAAGAAAATGGACAGCGTGTCGTTTTAGAAGTTCAACAACACCTTGGTGAAGAGCGTGTTCGTACGATTGCGATGGATGCAACAGAAGGTTTGGTACGTGGCATGAAAGTAGTTGATACTGGTGCGCCGATCAAAATGCCTGTTGGTGAAGAAATCAAAGGTCGTGTATTTAACGTTGTCGGTTCGCCGATTGACGGCCTTCGTGAATTGGACAGAACTAATGGACGGTCTATCCACAACACTCCGCCTAAATTTGACGATCTATCTACAGAATCTGAGGTACTTTTTACAGGTATCAAAGTAATTGACCTTCTAGAGCCTTATGCTAAAGGTGGTAAAATCGGATTGTTCGGTGGTGCTGGTGTAGGTAAAACAGTATTAATCCAAGAATTAATCAACAATATCGCTAAAGGACACGGTGGTCTTTCTGTATTCGCCGGAGTTGGAGAGCGTACACGTGAAGGTAATGACTTACTTCGTGAAATGTTAGAATCAGGTATTATTAAATACGGTGATCATTTCATGGAAGGAATGGAAAAAGGAGAATGGCCTTTGAATACGGTAGATGAAGAGTTGATGAAAGACTCAAAATGTACATTCGTATTCGGTCAGATGAACGAGCCTCCTGGGGCACGTGCTCGTGTAGCATTGTCAGGACTTACAGTAGCGGAATATTTCCGTGATGGTGAAGGCGAAGGAAAAGGACGTGACGTATTATTCTTTATCGATAATATCTTCCGTTTCACACAAGCTGGTTCTGAAGTATCCGCTTTATTAGGACGTATGCCTTCAGCGGTAGGTTACCAACCGACATTAGCAACAGAAATGGGTCTAATGCAAGAGCGTATTACCTCTACTAAAAACGGTTCAATCACTTCGGTACAAGCGGTATACGTACCTGCCGATGACTTAACTGACCCTGCTCCAGCGACAACATTCGCTCACTTGGATGCAACAACAGTATTGTCACGTAAAATTTCTGAGCTAGGTATCTACCCAGCAGTGGATCCATTGGATTCTACATCGCGTATCTTATCTCCAGCAGTATTGGGTGATGAGCACTACAACACAGCTCAACGCGTAAAAGAAATCTTACAACGTTATAAAGAACTTCAAGATATTATCGCAATCTTGGGTATGGACGAATTATCTGATGAAGATAAATTGACTGTAACCCGTGCACGTCGTGTACAGCGTTTCTTATCACAACCATTCCACGTAGCAGAACAGTTTACAGGTCTTAAAGGTTGTTTGGTAGACATCAAAGACACGATCAAAGGATTCAATATGATCATTGACGGTGAGGTAGATGAATACCCAGAAGCAGCTTTCAACTTGGTAGGTACAATTGAAGATGCTATCGAGAAAGGTAAGAAATTATTAGCAGAAGCAGTTTAATATAGAGTAGGTAGTATTTAGTATATAGTAGTTAGATATCTTGTCTTACTATCCATTAGAAAATATATTCTAAATACTAAGTACTAACTACTTAATACTATCAAAGAATGAAATTAACAATAATAACACCAGACAAATTAGCTTACGAAGGCGACGTGACTGCAGTTACGGTACCAGGTTCGGCGGGTTCTTTCCAAATTTTGAAGGATCACGCTGCTATTGTGTCTACGCTAGACGACGGAAAAGTCATTATTAAAGATATTAGTGGCGAGCATGTCATTATTATTAAAGGTGGTGTGGTTGAAGTTAAGGACAACAATATCATCGTTTTAGCGGAAGGAATTGTGCAAGAATAAAAGAAAAAGAAACGATCAGAAAAAGCCCTTAGAACTTCAAGTTTTAAGGGCTTTTTTTATGGCCGTAATCGGTGCGTTTTCGGAAAAGAATTTACAGCACTTTTGCCTTTTTAAGAAGAATTTGTCTCTTTTTCCAAAAACTAACGTTTCAATAAAAATGAACCAATTTTAAATACGGTTCACATTAAACAAAATAATATTTCGTTAAAAAAATACAAATCAAATTATAAATCAAAATAAAAGGGCTTGGTTGAAATAATAAACTTTTTCAAAATACTCTATTTGCCTATTGTATAGAATTTTAAATCGAGCTAACTTGAGGATGTGAATAATGGGAAGAAATAAAACAACTTTGGAGAGACGCGAATTATCCTAAAAAAAGTAACGTATGCAGTACTATAATCAAAACACATTGGTCTATCTTAATGGTGAATTTGTAAAAGCAAATCAGGCTGGAGTCGATCTGTTCGGCCAGTCCCTACATTATGGTTATGGAGCCTTTGAAGGCTTACGCGCATACAACACACACAATGGAACGCGTATTTTCAAAGCTGAAGCTCATTTTGAACGTTTGAGAAAGTCTTGTGAAGCGTTGAGACTCCCTTATACATGGAATAATCGTACGCTGATCGAAAAAAGCTATGAACTTTTGGAGGCCAACAACCTGAGAGCCGCCTATATCAGACCATTGATATTCTCCGGCTCGAATATGCACCTTACATCTTCTGACCAAGCCAGTATTATGATTGCTGCCTGGGAGTGGGGTCCCTACCTTGGTCAAAATCTATTACGCGTAAATATCTCATCGATCGAACGTCCAAACCCGAGGTCATTCCCTATTGACGCTAAAGCCTCAGGTCAATATATTAATTCAATATTGGCAACAAGCGATGCGATAGGCCACGGATTCGACGAAGCACTTTTATTGGATCAAGAGGGGTTTGTCGCTCAGGCCTCAAGTGAAAATTTATTTATCGAAAAGGATTTCAAGATTTTCACCCCTCCATTGGAAAATGTTTTTCCAGGAATCACACGTCAGACAGTCATCAATATCTGCAAAGAATTAGGGTTTGACATTATAGAAAAAAAACTAACCATCCAAGATATATACAGCGCAGATTCTGCTTTTTTGAGCGGAACTGCAGCTGAGATTATCGGCATAAAACAAGTCGATCATGTGATCTACAAAGAAGAGTGGGAACATAGTATCGGCGCATCTATTCAAAGAAAATACAAAAACTTAGTCTTAGAACAAGAAAATTATGAAGTCATCATCTGATCACGGGAAGACATTAAACAAGTACAGTAGAATATTCACGCAGGACGAGACGCAGCCTGCGGCTAAAGCAATGCTTTATGGCATCGGCCTAACCGATGCTGATATGGATAAAGCACAAGTAGGAATTGCAAGTATGGGCTACGATGGTAACACCTGTAACATGCATTTAAATGACCTTGCACAAATCGTAAAAAAAGGCATATGGGCCAATGAGCTTGTCGGCTTGACATTTGGCACTATAGGCGTTAGTGACGGTATGAGCAACGGCACCGACGGCATGCGCTACTCTTTGGTATCCAGAGATGTGATTGCAGATAGTATCGAGACCATCTGTGGTGGACAATACTATGATGGGGTCGTCGCTATCCCTGGTTGTGACAAGAATATGCCAGGAGCAATCATGGCAATGGGAAGACTGAACCGCCCTGCTATTATGGTATACGGGGGAACAATCGCCCCAGGCCACTACAAGGGCGAAGAATTGAATATTGTATCTGCTTTTGAAGCTTTAGGGAAGAAAATAGCTGGAACAATCTCTGACGAGGATTATGATGGTGTAATACGCCATACCTGCCCTGGCGCAGGCGCTTGTGGAGGTATGTATACAGCAAACACGATGGCCTCGGCTATTGAAGCCTTGGGTATGAGTCTCCCCTATTCGTCATCAAATCCTGCTGTATCAGAAGAAAAGAAGAAAGAGTGTTTAGAAGCCGGAAAATACATCCGCATTTTGTTGGAAAAGGATATAAAACCTTCTGATATCATGACTCGTAAAGCATTTGAAAATGCAATTCGTACGATTGTGATACTTGGAGGATCAACCAATGCTGTTTTGCACTTTATCGCAATGGGGCATGCTGTTGGGGTAGAAGTCACTCCTGATGACTTTCAACGTATGTCTGATGAGACACCAGTATTGGCAGATTTAAAGCCATCCGGCAAATACCTAATGCAAGACCTCCATAATTATGGTGGGGTACCTGCTGTATTGAAATATTTATTGGATGAAGGTTTACTACATGGTGATTGTTTGACTGTAACGGGAAAAACATTGGCAGAGAATTTAGAGGGTGTGAAATCTATTATGGACTACGAACAGCCTATCATTCGACCATTGAACAAGCCTATCAAAGAAACCGGTCACTTACAGATATTGTATGGCAACCTAGCCGAACAAGGTTCTGTTGCTAAGATATCGGGAAAAGAAGGTGAGAAATTCGTAGGTCCTGCCCGTGTATTTGACGGAGAGCATGACCTTGTCGCAGGAGTATCGTCTGGCCGCATCAAACCTGGAGATGTAATCGTTATTAAAAATGAAGGACCTAAGGGTGCTCCTGGTATGCCAGAAATGTTGAAACCGACGTCATTGATTATCGGAGCGGGACTGGGCAACTCGGTTGCGTTGATTACCGATGGCAGATTCTCCGGTGGAACACACGGCTTCGTTGTTGGACATATCACACCCGAAGCCTATGAAGGCGGGCTTATCGGCCTTGTACAAGACGATGATATCATCGAGATTGATGCCGTAAACAATACCATAAGTCTAAAAGTATCTGACGAGACCATTGCCGAACGTCGCAGTACGTGGAAACAGCCCGAACTGAAGGTCAGCAAAGGTGTGCTCTACAAATATGCAAAAACGGTTGCCAATGCTTCCCTGGGATGCGTTACGGATTTATAAAAAAGAGCAAAGATTAAAGAGCAAAGATTTCCGGTTAATCTATTGTCCTTGCTCCTTATTCCTTAATCTAAATACTGAATACTAATATCTAAATACTAACTAATAAAATGAGTACACTGGAAAAAACCGAAAAAAAGGACAACCAAACTACTACGGCTGCCTCCCAATTGACCGGCTCACAGGCGGTATTGGAAGCATTGATCCACGAAGGTGTGGATACCGTGTTTGGCTATCCTGGTGGTGCCATTATGCCAATCTATGATGCATTGTACGACTACAATGATCGATTGAAGCATATCTTGGTACGCCATGAGCAAGGTGGAATTCATGCTGCACAAGGATATGCACGTACTTCTGGACGTGTAGGTGTAGCTTTTGCGACGAGTGGTCCTGGAGCAACTAATCTAGTCACTGGACTAGCTGATGCCATGATTGACAGTAACCCTATCGTCTGTATTACAGGTCAGGTATTTGCTTCTCTATTAGGTACAGATGCTTTTCAGGAGACGGATGTAATCAATATTACTTCGCCTGTCACCAAATGGAGCTATCAGGTAACGGAGGCTTCTGAAATCCCTACGGCGTTAGCTAAAGCTTTCTACGTCGCTAGTACCGGACGTCCAGGCCCTGTATTGATCGATATTACTAAAAACGCACAGATAGAGCTGTTTGATTACCTTGGATATGAAAAATGTACACATATCCGCTCGTATCGCCCCGCTCCTATTGTCAGAAAAGAATATATACAAAAAGCTGCTGAAGTAATCAACTCGGCAAATAAACCCTTTGTCTTATTTGGACAAGGAATCATACTTGGAAAAGCAGAACAGGAATTTAAATCCTTTATCGAAAAAGGAGGTTTTCCATCAGCTACAACCGTAATGGGACTAAGTGCTTTAGAAACAGACCACCCTCTACATGTAGGAATGTTAGGAATGCATGGTAATTATGCTCCAAATGTAATGACAAACGAGTGTGATGTCCTGATCGCTGTGGGAATGCGTTTTGATGACCGTGTTACAGGTCGTCTCGACAAGTATGCCAAACAAGCAAAAGTCGTGCATCTAGACATTGACCCTGCCGAAATCGATAAGAACGTAAAAACAACGGTACCGGTATGGGGCAATTGTAAGGAAACATTGCCTTTATTGACAGAATTAATCAACAAAGGTGACCATGCCGACTGGCTACAACAATTCCGAGACCTAGAAAACGAAGAGATCAAAGAGGTGATCCAAGATGAACTGCACCCTAAAGGAGATATCCTAACAATGGGCGAGGTTGTGAACGTACTAAATGAACTGACAGGCGGTAACGCTATTATAACAACAGACGTAGGTCAACATCAAATGATAGCCTGTCGCTATGCGAAGTTCAACCAATCTAAATCAAATGTCACTTCTGGCGGTTTGGGAACGATGGGCTTTGGGCTTCCTGCGGCTATAGGCGCTTGGTATGGTGCTCCGGATCGCGATGTAATAGCTATCATCGGTGACGGTGGCTTTCAGATGACTCTACAGGAACTCGGTACCATCATGCAATTTGGAGCAAAGGTCAAAATATTAATCTTGAACAACCAATTCTTAGGAATGGTGCGTCAATGGCAACAGCTTTTCAATGACAAGCGCTACTCTTTCGTCAACATTACCAGTCCAGATTTTGTTGCCGTGGCAAAAGGGTACTATATCGACGGGAACAGAATCTCCGAGCGCAAAGACCTACGTGGTGCTTTAGAAACGATGCTTAACCATGACAGCTCTTACCTATTGGAAGTTATGGTCGGAAAAGAGAACAATGTTTTCCCAATGGTTGCACAAGGGACGAGTGTCTCAGAAATAAGATTAAAATAAAATGGAAAAACAAGAATTTACCATCACTATATATACAGAGAATTCGATTGGTATGATCGGTCGTATCTCGAATATATTTTCGCGTCGTAAAATCAATATAGAAAGCTTAAACACTTCTCCTTCAGAGGTAGAAGGCATACACCGCTTTACCATCCTAATATCAGAAGGCGAAGAGGTGGTCCGCAAACTGTGCCGTCAGATTGAAAAACAGGTGGAAGTATTAAAAGCGTACTTCAATACCAATGAGGAATTGATCTGGCAAGAGCAGGCACTATACAAAGTACCAGCGGATGTTGTAAACGAAAAAGTCTACGTAGAGCGCTTATTACGTCAATATGGTGCTAATGTAGTCGTAATACGTCCGGATTATATTGTCTTTGAAACAGCGGGACATCGAGAAGAAATCGATCGATTAACCCAAGAACTGACAAAATATGGTTTGATCGAGTTTGTGAGAGGAGCCCGTATCGCTATCATTAAGGATAGTGCAGGATTCCATGCCAAGTTGAAACAATTTGAACGGGAAGAACCAGCACCAGATATCGTCGAAAACGAATTTTTAGACCAACAGGATCAAGTGTTTACAATGTAAGACTACAAGGTTACAGGGCTTATGAGGTTATATGGTTACAGAGGTTACAAAGTTATACCTTGATAACTACATAACTTTCTAACTACATAACTTCTTAACTTGACAACAACATCACTGATATATAACATGGAAAATACGTTTAAATTCATAATACAAACACGCAAAGCCTTCATTCGACTAGTCGAAAGCCTGACATTGGAGCAACTGAATGAGATTCCTGCCGGATTCAACAATAACATCATCTGGAACTTTGGCCACATTGTCGTGGTCGCCCCGGCGCTATGTTATTTGAGAACTGGAATAAGCACAGATACAGATCGCGTCAAATACCTTAAATCCTATGTGAAGGGGTCAAAACCGACATATAGTGTCACACAGGAAGAAGTGGATGACCTAAAGAGGCTAGCACTAGAAAGTATAGCCCAAATTGAGAAGGACTACTATGCCGGTGTGTTCAAGGAGATAGTTCCCTTTGCTACGGACACCTACAAGGAGACCATGACAAGCATCGAAGAGGTTATTCAATTGTCCGCAGGGCATGATAACCTACACTATGGGTACGCAATAGCGCAAAACCGAATAATCAAAATAAATAACTAAATCTTAAAAAAGAAAAACTTTAAATAGTAAAACAATGGCAAATTATTTCAACACATTACCTCTTAGAGAGCAATTGAATCAATTGGGTATTGCAGAATTCATGAATTCGTCCGAGTTTGCAGACGGCGTGGAGGCTTTAAAAGGTAAAAAAATAGTAATCGTAGGTGCAGGAGCTCAAGGGTTAAACCAAGGTTTGAACTTAAGAGATAGTGGGCTTAATGTATCTTACGCACTACGCAAAGAAGCTATTGAACAAAAAAGAGACTCTTGGAAAAACGCAACAGATAATAACTTTACTGTAGGTACTTATGAAGAGTTAATCCCAACAGCGGATTTAGTAATCAACCTTACTCCAGATAAACAACATACATCTGTAGTCAATGCTGTGATGCCATTGATGAAACAAGGAGCGACTTTATCGTACTCCCACGGTTTTAATATCGTCGAAGAGGGTATGCAAATCCGTAAAGATATCACCGTTATCATGGTAGCACCTAAATGTCCGGGATCAGAAGTACGTGCTGAATATTTAAGAGGATTCGGTGTACCAACACTAATCGCTGTACACCCTGAAAATGACCCTCAAGGTAAAGGATGGGCAGAAGCTAAGGCCTACTGTGTAGGTACAGGTGGTCATAGAGCAGGTGTATTAAAGTCATCTTTCGTTGCAGAAGTAAAATCGGATTTAATGGGAGAACAAACAATCCTTTGTGGTTTGTTGCAAACAGGTTCTATTCTTTCTTTCGATAAGATGATTGCAAAGGGAATCGATGCAGGGTACGCTTCCAAATTAGTACAGTACGGTGTAGAGGTCATTACTGAAGCATTGAAACATGGTGGGGTAACTGGTATGTTAGACCGCTTAAGCAATCCAGCAAAGGTAAAAGCTTTTGAGCTGTCTGAAGAATTGAAAGGTATTATGCGCCCATTATTCCAAAAACATCAAGATGATATCATGTCTGGTGAATTCAGCAAGACAATGATGGAAGACTGGAATAACGGCGATGCTAATCTATTGAAATGGAGAGCTGAAACAGGTGAAACTGCATTTGAAAAAACTCCTGCTGGCGATGTCAAAATAGCAGAGCAAGAATACTTTGACAACTATCTATTAATGGTTGCTTTTGTAAGAGCTGGTGTAGAGTTGGCTTTTGAAACGATGGTTGAAGCAGGTATTAAACCGGAGTCTGCGTACTACGAGTCATTACACGAAACTCCATTAATTGCAAATACAATCGCCCGTAAAAAACTGTTTGAAATGAACCGTGTTATTTCAGATACAGCAGAATACGGCTGTTACCTGTTTGACCAAGCATGTAAGCCTCTATTAAAAGATTTTATGACTAAAATCGACACCGATGTAGTTGGTAAAAACTTTAATGATGGAAAAGATGCAGGTGTAGACAACGTAAAATTGGTTCAAATCAACGAGGTATTACGTAGCCACCCTGTCGAAGTAGTAGGTCGCGAATTGCGTAAAGCAATGACTGCGATGAAAACTATTAAAACAATTTAAAAATTTCGTAATTTTAATGTGCGCAATGAGGATGAAATTACAACTATTGTAATTCATCCTCATTTTGAAATTACAACATATATAGAAGAAAGAGAGAAAATGGGAAAAACATTAGTAGAAAAGATTTGGGATGCGCATGTTGTCAAACAACAAGAAGGGTTTCCTGATATGTTATATATCGATACCCATCTTATCCATGAGGTGACCTCACCTCAGGCATTTGACGGCCTACGCAAAAGAGGGCTTCCTGTACTACGTCCAAAACAGACCGTAGCTACAGCAGACCACAACGTCCCGACTTTAAATCAGCATTTACCTATTAAAGAAGAGCTATCGCGCTATCAAGTCGATATGCTGACAAAAAACTGCAAAGAATTCGGGGTAGAGCTTTATGGTTTGGGCCACCCTTACCAAGGTATTGTACACGTGATTGGTCCTGAGTTGGGAATTACTTTACCTGGAAAAACAATGGTTTGTGGAGATAGCCATACATCGACGCATGGTGCCTTTGGTGCTATTGCTTTTGGTATCGGCACATCGCAGGTAGAACAGGTATTTGCAACGCAATGTCTACTCTTACAAAAGCCAAAAACCATGAAAATCGAAGTTAATGGGGAACTAGGCAAAGGTGTAGGAGCTAAGGATATTATTTTATACGTTATTTCAAAAACAACTGCAGCCGGTGGAACAGGATACTTTGTTGAATTCGCAGGATCAGCAATCCGTTCTTTAAGTATGGAAGGACGTATGACGGTATGTAACATGAGTATCGAGATGGGCGCACGTGGAGGATTAATAGCTCCAGACCAAACTACTTTCGACTATATCCAAGGCCGTGAGTTTGCTCCAAAAGGAGAAGAATGGGATAATGCTGTCTCTTACTGGTCGACCTTATATTCGGATGACGACGCTAACTTTGACGCAGTCCTCACCTTTGATGCCGCTGACATCCAACCGATGATTACCTATGGTACCAATCCAGGAATGGGTATAGGTGTGACTGAAATAATCCCAACAACTGTTTCACAGCCAGACAACGAACGTCCGTCCTACCAAAAGGCTTTGGACTATATGGGCTTTCAGGATGGCGAACAGGTGCTAAACAAGCCGGTAGACTACGTCTTTATAGGTAGCTGTACCAACTCTCGTATCGAGGACTTGCGCCAAGTAGCCGATTTTATCAAAGGCAAACAAAAAGCAGATAGCGTAGAAGTATGGATTGTCCCAGGCTCTAAACAAGTAGAGGCACAAGCCAAGCAGGAGGGGATAGATAAAATATTTGAAGCAGCAGGTTTCCAACTACGTGAACCAGGGTGCTCGGCTTGTCTGGGTATGAATGAGGATAAAATTCCAGCTGGCAAATATTGTGTTTCGACATCTAACCGCAACTTTGAAGGACGCCAAGGTCCGAATGCCCGCACTATGCTGGTAAGCCCGCTTACTGCGGCAGCAGCAGCGATTACTGGTAAAGTTGTAGATGTAAGAGAATTGATATAGTATGAAAAAATTTGAAAAATTGACGTCAACGGTAGTTCCACTACCCATTGAAAATATTGATACAGACCAGATCATCCCTGCCCGCTTCCTAAAAGCGACAACAAGAGATGGTTTTGGTGACAACCTGTTTCGTGACTGGCGCTACGATAGTAACAATCAGCCAAAGTCTGACTTTGTCATGAACAACCCGACCTATTCTGGAAAGGTACTCGTAGCAGGTAAGAATTTTGGCTGTGGATCATCCCGGGAACATGCAGCTTGGGCTATCCAAGATTACGGATTCGATGTCGTAATCAGCTCCTTTTTTGCAGACATATTCAAAGGAAATGCATTAAATAACGGAGTGTTGCCAATCACCGTACCGGAAGAGTTTTTAGAAAAGATATTTGCAGCGGTATTTGCTGATGCAACGGCTAAAATTGAAATCGATCTAGAAGCGCAAAAGGTTATCATAGCTGCTACTGGAGAGTCGTTCGAGTTCGAAATAAACCCTTATAAAAAATCCTGTTTGATCAATGGATATGATGATATCGATTTCATCCTGAGCCATTCGGATCAAATTCAAGATTTTGAGAAAACTAGACCCTTCTCTTTTTATTCATAACACAATATGACTGAACCTTTTGTCTCTATTCATCAATTGACTATCCGATACAAGACTCAAAATGTATTGAATGGTCTTTCTTTGGTATTGAATAAGGGAGAACATCTCCTACTTGGAGGTGAAAGCGGATCGGGAAAAACAACACTAGCAAAGGCAATCGCGGGAGTAGACGGTGAAGAGGAACATATCAAAATTAATTTTGACTCTGACAGTCTACTTCCGGCAAAAGCCATATACATCTCGAGTTGGTACCAGTTTACCAACTTGGAAGGTGACCGCAACTTCTACTACCAACAGCGCTATAATAAACATCAAGGTCAAGATACGCTGACGGTACAAGCGGAACTAGAGCACTATGCCCGACAGGAAGGATTAGACCTTGCGTCTATTCAAGACCGCATCAAGGCATTTGGCTTTGAAGACACAAAACAGTCGCAGCTGATTGAATTATCTAGCGGCGAACATAAAAAACTACAACTCATCAAAGGATTGTGGTCAAAACCGCAATTGTTATTGATTGATGATCCCTACACTGGACTAGACGCACAATCGAGAATCACTTTGAATGCTTGGTTGGACGACCTTGCCCAAGAGGGGGTACAGCTGATCCTGATCAGTAATAACCAACAGCTTCCCCAAGCAATCAACCGCTTTGCCCATATAGTAGATGGTCAAATCCATGACGTCGAAAATCCGGGCAAACTGTCAAGAAGTAAAGGCAGAAGCCGAATGAAGCTTCCAGATTTCTTGTCCAAAATGCCTGATGCTCCCTATAAGACTATTGCTAGCCTCCAAAATGTGTCAATACGCTATGGAGAGAAAGAGGTTCTGAAGGATGTGTCGTGGGAGGTTAAAGTTGGTGAGAAGTGGTTATTGCAGGGACCGAATGGCTCGGGCAAGTCCACTTTATTGAGTTTGATTAATGGGGATCATCCTCAGTCTTATGGATTGGACATCTCCCTCTTTGACAACAAACGTGGCTCGGGCGAAAGTATCTGGGACATTAAAGAGAAGATAGGCATTATTTCACCTGAAATGCACTGGTACTTTGATCAGAATGCAACGGTATGGCATACCATAGCATCTGGGTTTTATGATAGCATTGGATGGTTTGTGGATGTAAAATTTCATGAGAAACAAAAAATAGAGGAATTATTAGCTTTTTTCGGGCTGAGTGAGTTTAAAGACCAGCTACTCGTTACGCTCCCTCTTGGCAAACAACGATTGGCCCTGCTGGCTCGAACAATTATCAAGAACCCTCCTCTGCTAGTATTAGACGAACCTTGTCAGGGATTAGATACAGAGCAGACCCAATATTTTAACGATGTCGTCGACGAACTGGCCCATCATGGTAAGACCCTCATCTATGTTGGGCATTATGAGAGCTTACTCCCTTCGTGCATCGAACATAGAATTGTATTAGAGAAAGGCAAAGTTAAAGCCATAGAAGATATATTAGAAAACGTTGAATAGTATAATGAAAAGAAACATCCTAATTATTCCAGGTGATGGAATTGGACAAGAAGTCACAACTTGGGGCAAACAAGTATTAGAAAGTATTGCTCAAAAATATAACCATGAATTTGTTTTTGATGAAGCTATCATGGGACATACTGCAATAGAAGCAACAGGCGATCCACTTCCTAACGAAACATTGGAAAAAGCGAAAGCATCGGATGCCATTCTTTTTGGCGCTATAGGTCACGCTAAATATGACAATGATCCTTCTGCAAAAGTACGCCCGGAACAGGGATTACTTAAAATACGTAAAGAGCTGGGTCTCTATGCCAACCTACGTCCTATATTATTATTTGATGAGCTATTGGATGCTTCCAGCTTAAAGCCAGAAGTGCTACGTGGAACGGATATTTTGTTTTTCCGCGAATTGACAGGGGATGTATACTTCGGCGAGAAGAAACGCAATGAAGACAATACCTTTGCCTCAGATCTAATGAATTACCACCGCTATGAAGTGGAACGTATCGCGCGTAAAGCATACGAAGCTGCACGTACACGTAGTAAAAAATTATGTTCAGTCGATAAGGCTAATGTTTTAGAAACATCCCGTCTGTGGAGAGAAGTGGTCCAAGAGATAGCAGCAGAATATCCAGATGTAGAAACAGAACACATGTTTATTGATAATGCAGCAATGCAATTAGTCAAAAACCCAAAGAAATTCGATGTAGTACTTACAGCGAATCTATTTGGAGATATCCTGACTGATGAAGCATCGCAGATAGCAGGTTCTATGGGCATGCTCGCTTCTGCTTCAATTGGTGATGGAACTGGATTTTTCGAACCTATACATGGATCGGCACACGATATTGCAGGACAGAACAAAGCCAATCCATTGGCCTCTATTCTTTCGGTCGCACTAATGCTAGATATCGCATTCGGATTACAGGATGAAGCAAAAGCGGTCACATCTGCTGTCGCCGATACGCTGAAAGCAGGCTGGAGGACAGGTGACATAGCCAATAGTAGCACGCCTCAAGACAAGATCTTAGGAACGAACGAAATGGGTCAGAAAGTATTGGAGCACTTGAAGTAAAATATAATTTTCACATACACTAAAACAAAGCAACAGGAGTAAATAAACGGGTTTTTGCCCTTTTAGTTTTAACTTATAAATTGAATATTATGTTACACGATCCTAATCATTTATACATTTTTGATACCACATTAAGAGATGGCGAGCAAGTCCCGGGCTGTCAGCTCACAACTACAGAAAAAATAGAAATCGCTAAAGATCTGGAAAACCTAGGGGTAGATGTTATAGAAGCTGGATTCCCGGTTTCGAGTCCTGGAGATTTTCAGTCTGTGGTAGAGCTATCAAAGGCTGTAAATGATGTTATCATCTGTGCTTTGACCCGTGCTAATAAAAATGATATAGATGTCGCAGCAGAGGCTTTAAAGTTTGCCAAGCGCCCCCGTATCCATACCGGTATCGGCTCTTCGGATATGCATATCAAATATAAATTCAACAGTACGCGCGAAGAAATCCTAGAAAGAGCAGTCGCAGCGGTAAAACACGCGAAGTCTTATGTAGAAGATGTAGAATTTTATGCAGAAGATGCTGGCCGTGCTGATTTGGAGTTTTTAGCAAAAATGGTAGAAGCAGTTATTGGAGCTGGAGCCACAGTGGTGAATATACCAGATACCAACGGCTACTGCCTACCTGACCAATATGGTGCTAAGATTAAGTACCTGACGGAGCATGTCAGCAACATCGATCAAGCTATCATTTCGGCGCACTGTCATAACGACCTTGGACTCGCTACTGCAAATTCTATAGCTGCAATCCAAAACGGAGCCCGTCAAGTCGAATGTACCATCAATGGTATTGGCGAACGTGCTGGAAATACCTCTTTGGAAGAAGTCGCTATGATATTAAAAGTACACAACCAAACATTTGGTGGCTTGACTTCAAATATCAACAGTAAGATGTTTACCTACCTATCGAGAAAGGTATCGGACATGATGAATATGCCTGTACAACCTAATAAAGCTATTGTAGGGCGCAATGCCTTTGCCCATAGCTCCGGCATACACCAAGATGGATTCTTAAAACACCGTGAGAACTATGAAATTATCCGTCCTGAAGATGTCGGATTGGAAGAAGCAGACATTATCCTAACAGCACGTTCAGGCCGCCATGCTCTGAAACATCACTTAGAACGTCTAGGACACCATCTCGATAAAGATGCGTTAGCTAACACTTATGAACGTTTCCTAACATTAGCAGATGCAAAAAAAGACATCAATGACGAGGATTTACTCTCATTAATGAAATAGAATAGACTGGCAGACGAGGATTGCATGCTAGACATGTCAACCCTCGTTTGCCTCTCCTATCGACATCTGGCTCTTTAACACACAATCACCTAAACAAACGAATTTAAAACAATGAGCTTAGATTTATCTACATTGGCTATAAACAGCCAGCTTGCAACAGACAGAATAAAAGAGGTCGTCACACGGACCCCGCTACAATATAATCTTCATCTATCCGAAAAATATGGGGCTGATATCTACTTGAAAAGAGAAGATCTACAGGTTGTCAGATCCTATAAGCTACGGGGTGCTTTTAATAAAATCAGTAGTCTCACAGAAGAAGAGCGCTCGCGGGGCGTCGTCTGTGCAAGCGCGGGGAACCACGCACAAGGGGTTGCTTTTTCCTGTAAAAGACTCAACATTAAAGGCGTCATATTTATGCCTGGCCCTACTCCACGACAAAAGATAACACAGACTGAGATGTGGGGTAATGGGAATATTGAGATAGTCTTGGTAGGAGATACTTTTGACGATTGTCAAAAGGGAGCATTGGAATATGCGAAGGAGCATAACATGACTTTTATCCCTCCTTTTGATGATCTTAAAGTCATCGAAGGCCAAGGAACGGTCGCTGTAGAAATCTTGGAGGACCTGCCAACAACCGACGTAATCATCTTACCTATCGGTGGCGGGGGGCTGTCTTCGGGTATCGGGTACCATATCAAAACGCATACTCCTCATATTCAAGTCTACGGTGTAGAACCTGAAGGAGCTCCATCCATGCAAGCGGCTATTCAAAATAATGGTCCAATAGAGTTAGAGCATATCAACAAGTTTGTAGATGGCGCTGCCGTAAAAAAAGTAGGAGCACTAAATTATGAAATCACAAGTCAACTACTCGATGGTCTGAAGTCTATTCCAGAAGGAAAAGTATGTACGACAATATTGGAGTTATATAATAAGGACGCAATTGTAGTAGAACCCGCAGGTGCATTATCTATTGCAGCATTGGAATTCCATAAAGAGGAGATAAAAGGAAAAAAAGTCGTCTGTATCGTATCTGGGGGGAATAATGATATCGATAGAATGAGCGAGATCAAGGAGATGTCTTTATTGTACGAAGGATTTAAGCATTATTTTATCGTACGCTTTCCACAGCGACCTGGTGCATTGCGACTGCTCGTCACTGAAGTACTGGGTCCTAAAGATGATATCACCCGTTTTGAATATATCAAAAAAACAGAACGAGAACGCGGTCCGGCATTAATAGGTATTGAACTTAATGACCCTAAAGATTACACCACATTCATTGAGAAATTAAAAGCCTATAAATTTGACTTCATAGAAATCAATAAAGATCAAACACTTTTCGAGTATTTGGTATAAGAAACAAAGAAGGCTGTCGTACGACAGCCTTCTTTGTTTCTTATTATTTCCCTTTTAGATGTTTCTCTAAAAATTGATCCTGTTCCCACAGGAGGTGGAAAATATTCTCCTTAGCAGCATAGCCATGTGACTCGCGCGGTAAGATAACCATCCGCACTGGCGCACCAAGATTTTTCAGCGCTTGGAAGTAGCGTTCAGTCTGCAAAGTAAAAGTTCCCGGATTATTGTCCGCAGCGCCATGTACCAAAAGCATTGGCGTCTTCATACGATCGGCGCTCATAAAAGGTGACATCGTCATATAAAGCTGTGGATCATCCCAGAAATTACGTTGTTCGCTCTGGAAACCAAATGGCGTTAATGTCCGATTATAGGCACCAGACCGGACAATGCCAGCAGCAAAAAGATTTGAATTGGAAAGCAAGTGAGCGGTCATAAACGCGCCGTACGAATGCCCTCCAACAGCGACCTTTTTACGATCGATATACCCTAACTTATCGACAGCATCAATAGCTGCCTCCGCATTTGCGACAAGCTGTGGTATGAACGTATCATTGGGCTCCTGTGTACCTTCTCCGACAATTGGGAACGCAGCATTATCTAAGACTGCATATCCCTTAGATACCCAATAAATGAAAGAACCGTAGCTAGGAAACGTAAACTCTTTGGGATTGGCTGTGCTTTGTCCTGCAGTATTCTTGTCTTTATACTCGCGCGGATAAGCCCAGATAAGTAAAGGAAGCTTTTCCTGCCCGTTTCTATCATAGCCCGCTGGAAGATATAATGTACCAGAAAGCGCGACTCCATCTTTCCGCTTATAATTCAACACCTCTTTATGAACCTTCTCCAGCGCTTTGAATGGATTTTCGATATTAGTTACCGCGACCTGTTTACCGGTCTTAATATTCTTGCGGTAGAAATTCGGGTATTCTGTGGCAGATTGCAAAGAGATTAAAATATCTCCTTTAGCAATATCAATAACCTGAGATATGCGTTCTTGAAGCTCAGACTCTTTAGCGACATAAAGTCTATTCTTCTTTAGGGTCTTAAGATTGAGTTCGTCTATAAATGGAAACTCACCATTTTGTGTAAAACCATCCCCTACGAAATAGGCCTTGTCTTTGTGAATATACATGGTGTAGGTACCGAAATCGTTTTTATCACGAAAGACATTCCCTGGGTCGGAGTACACGTCTTGTCTATTCCGATCAGCTATCACCTGACTTTTGCCCGTTGTTGGATTCAGGAGAAAAGTTTTAACATTCCGGGTATCATACCACTGTGAGGAAACTAGTGCATAATTATCATCCCCCCATACAATTCCAGAAAAGCGATCCTTAATCTTCATCAGTGATGTAGGCTCTCTCTCAAATGGGAAATCCCAAACGAAAAGTTCGTCTCTGAATTCGGTTGCCTTGTTGGCGTCGCCCCCATCCAAAGCTTCCACAAAGAATAAGCTTGCTGGCTTGTCCTGGCGCCAAACTAAAGATCGTTTTCCCGTCCGTGTGGATGAAAATCCCTTTGGCATTATCTCCAACAACGGTATATCATTAACTTTTTTTATCAATTTACCTTCCAAGTCATACACAAAGGTTTCTTGAGGAAAGGAATTATAGCCTACAAGATAAGAAAAAGGCTTCCGAAGTTTGGAAACCAAAACATACTTTCCATCGGGTGAAACGGTACGCTCTGTATACATCGCTGCAGGCAAGAACATACGCTGCTCACCTTTCAAATTCAACCAAACCAGCTCAGACGTAGATAGTGTTTCGAAATCTTGTTCATCCTGCGGATTTTTCAGCAAATCCTGATAGGTACGCAGCTGCGATACCTTTCCATCACTAGTAGACACCACGGGACCTTGAGGCAGATCTTTACTATGATCAACCAAGTTCTTAACAACAGCAGGACGCCTGCTAATCAGTAGTTGATCCGTATTACGAATCCACTGGTAGGGTGCATCTAGGATGGCATTCAACACATAGTCTGTCAATTGCCTCGCAACCTGTGTCTCCACATCAATCACCCATAAAGAAAGACCTGTATCATTAGTATGCGTAAAAGCGATATGCTTACTATCGGAAGAGTATGTTAAATTAGCGATTAAGGCATGAGCAGGTAATCCGGTTACAGCATGCTCTTGACCTCCGTCTACGGATTTCAATCGAAGATTATCAAAATAGGTCTCTGTACTTGATATACTTGCCTTTGCGTTTATCCTTAATCCGGCAAGCCGTAACTCTTCTTGGCCCAGCTCGTCTAATGTTTTGTAGGTAGGTCTATACATGAATAGTAACCATTTTTTATCTGGGCTCAATTTAATAGCGGGAGGGCGCTGATAGTCCGCCAATGCCAGGATCTCGGAGGATGGTTGCTGAAAAGTAACATTCTCCTGTGCATATCCTTTAGATAATGAGCCCAACATGGGCGCAAGCAACATAACTGCTACTAAGCGTGAAATAAAATTACGGTAAGGGTTCATTAAAAATAAATTAGGTATTTTCATCATAATACATACTGGTTTGTAAACTTAATGATTCTTATTTGTACTTCTAAAAAACAGGACATATAATATACATAATTTTCTTGATATCAACACTATTTTCATCTGTTTTTTGACATTAAAAATACCTAAAAAACATACTGTTTAGACTTGTAGATTTAAGTTTACAAAAGCAATTTTAAAGTTATCAACATAGATTAATAGCTGTATAACAGTAATTTAGTAAAACAACCGCGCTACCACGAGCATTTTGGGCGTCTTTCCACTTTGAGTGTGGAAAAGTATGACTACCTCTCCGGATTAAAATGTAAGATATTTGTTCTTGTTGAGAGTGTCGCTCTTCAATAATCAGCGTTTTTTTTACACTTCGGTAAACTTGTCTCCACTATGAAGGGAACTGTTTACGACCAAACTTACATAATAACATGGCAAGAATCATCAAATTCGAGAAAAACGATTGCGCTCCATGCGATCAAGTGTCGGCTTACTTAGATAGAAAGGGTATTTCGTACGAAAGAGTTAATCCGTTTGATTCCCCTGAGCTGGCTGTTAAGTTTAAAGTCCGCACCGTCCCTACGGTTATTGTTTTGGATGGTGAAGAAATAAAACATCGCATTATAGGATTTAATCCACAAGAATTAGAAAACGCTATTGCACAGTAATAAATAAAAGTCATCATAAAAAAGCAAGGTTATGATACATTTATATTTTGACAGCAAAACCGGAAATGTGCAACGCTTTATCGACAAAGTTGTGCAAATAACCGGATGGCAAGCCACCAAGATTCAAAAAGATATGCTTATTGAAGAATCGGGGCACCTTATCACTTTTACGACCAACTTTGGAAAAATTCCGCCTCTGACGGAAGAGTTCCTTACGCAAAATAGTAGCAGATTGTTTTCTGTGACTTCTAGCGGCAACCGTAACTGGGGTAGAAACTTTGCAGTAGCTGCGGATAAAGCCGCTGCGATGTATGAAATTCCGTTAGCATTCAAATTTGAACTATCGGGGACAATGGAAGATATAAATCAATTTATAGAAATTATTAAGAATCAATACTATGATAGCAAACGAGGTAGCAAAAAACTGGATATTGCTTAATAACGAAATCATGATCAAACATGATGACGAGTATAGCCTTCACAAAGATAAAGAGGCTGTGCGAGCTTATTTCCTGGAATATGTAAACAAAAACACTGTTTTCTTCTATAATTTAAAGGAGAAAATAGATTATTTAGTAGAACATAACTACTACATAAATTTCTATCAATGGTTTACATTCGAAGAAATGGAAGAGGTATTTAACTATGTATATGCCAAAAAATTCCGTTTCGAGTCCTTTATGGCAGCATTTAAATTTTTCCAAAGTTATGCATTAAGGGATGATTCGGGTGAAAAATTCTTAGAACGTTACGAAGACCGTGTTGTGGCTGTTTCGTTGTTTTTAGCTCGCGAAGAAGGCGTAAAAAAAGCAATCGAATACGCTGAAATCATGATCAATCAAGAATATCAGCCTGCTACCCCGACTTTCTTGAATGCTGGAAAAAAACGCTCTGGCGAATTGGTTTCTTGTTTCTTGGATGAAATCGGAGACAACTTGAATGGTATAGGCTATGCTGTTGATTCGGCAATGAAATTATCTTCTATAGGAGGAGGCGTTTCCTTCAATATCTCAAAAATACGTGGCCGTAGTGAAGCGATAAAAGGTGTTGATGGACGGGCTGGAGGTGTATTGCCAATCATGAAAATCATGGAGGATACTTTCTCCTACGCTAACCAATTGGGACAACGTCCTGGTGCGGGTGCTGTATACCTAAATATCTTCCACTCGGATATTGAAGAGTTCTTAGACTGTAAAAAGATAAACGTAGACGAGAAAGTACGTATCAAATCACTTTCTATAGGTATTATCATACCAGATAAGTTTATGGAACTTGCAGAAAAAGACGAGCCGGCATATTTGATCTACCCGCACACGGTAGTACAAGAGTACGGTCAATATCTAGATGAAATGGATATGGACTTGATGTACGATGAGTTGATTACAAATCCGAATGTAAAGAAAAAGAAAATCAACGCGCGTCACATGCTGGTAAAGATTGCCCAGACACAAAAAGAGTCGGGGTACCCTTACATTTTCTTCAAAGAAAACACGAATAAAGAGCATGCTTTGAATGGCTTAGGTAAAGTTAAATTCTCTAACCTATGTACAGAAATCATGCAGATATCTGAAGTATCTGATATCAATATCTATGGCAAAGAGGATACTATCCGTTATGGTATATCTTGTAACCTCGGCTCATTGAACATAGCGACTGTAATGGACAATAAACGTATAAAAGAAACTGTAAAAACAGCGATGCGTGCACTTACGGTAGTAACAGATGTAACGGATATCGAGATGGTTCCTTCAATTGCTAAAGCAAACCGTGAATTGCACTCGGTAGGTTTAGGAGCCATGAATCTACATGGATTCTTAGCAAAGAGCTTCATCATGTATGAATCACATGAAGCGTTAGACTTTGCAAATACCTTTTTCATGATGATGAATTACTACTCGTTAGAAGCATCTATGGAGATTGCAAAAGAACGTGGTAGAACATTCGTCGGTTTTGAGAAATCAGCATACGCAGATGGAACCTATTTTGACAAATATCTAAATAGAGATTATCTTCCGACAACCGACAAGGTGAAAGAACTCTTCGACGGCATACATGTGCCTACTATCGAGGATTGGCAAAATCTGAAAGCACAGGTTGCTGAACATGGAATATACCATGCATATCGTTTAGCAATTGCTCCGAACCAGTCTACTTCATACATTATGAACGCGACTGCTTCTGTGATGCCTATTGTGGACATCATTGAGGTGCGCGAATATGGAGATAGTACGACTTATTATCCGATGCCATATTTGACCAATGATAATTATTTCTATTTCAAATCGGCATACGACATGGATCAAATGAAGGTTTTGAAGCTGATTTCAGTTATTCAACGTCACATCGATCAAGGGGTCTCTACAATTCTTCATACGAACTCAAAGGATAGTACACGCGATTTGGCAAAGTATTATATCTATGCACATAAATTAGGTCTGAAATCATTATACTATACACGTACCCGAAAATCAACCATCGAAGAGTGTATCTCTTGTTCAGCTTAATAGACATCAGAATTGAGATAATACATATAAGTCAGGAGAATTTTTGAATAACACTTCTCCTGATTTTTACCTTTTAACCGAGCTTTAGCGAGCTCATCGTTGATAATTCTTACTTTTTAATTAGTACATGAACAAACAATTTACAGCCGTCAACTGGAATACACCTGATAATGATTATGCCCTCATGTTCTGGGAGCAGAATATCAAACAGTTCTGGATTGACACCGAATATATCCCCTCCAAAGACATCGATAGCTGGAAAGGCTTAAGCTGGGACATGAAAGAGTGTTATAAAAAGGCACTTGGAGGATTGACTTTGTTGGATACATTACAAAGTCATACCGGTATGCCTAAGATTATAGACCATATCGACTCGTTACAGAATAAAGCAGTGCTTTCATATATGTGTATGATGGAAGCAATACATGCCAAGTCATACTCGACCATATTCACTACGGTATCTACGACCAATGAAATCAATGATGTATTTGGTTGGGTATCGCAGAACAAGTTCTTACAGTTTAAAGCGAATACTATTGATAGTTACTATCGTGGTATAGACAAGCAAAATCCTACAGATGAGGAGCTATTTATGGCCTTGGCTGCCTCTGTTCTGTTGGAATCTTTCCTATTTTACTCAGGCTTCTTTTTACCACTATGGTTATGTGGACAGGGACAAATGGTCGCTTCTGCAGATATTATTAAAAAAATCGTTGCTGACGAATCCATACACGGTGTATTTGTCGGGCTGATGGCGCAAGAAGTATTTGCAAAATTGCCAAACAAAGAAGAAGTAAAACAACGTTTCTTAAATCTTCTTAACGAGCTTTATGAAAACGAAATCAAGTATACAGAAGAGCTTTATACGGTGGTAGGATTGACTTCTGAAGTAAAAGAATACGTTCGCTACAACGGAAACAAAGCATTGATGAACCTTGGTTTTGATCCTATTTTTGAAGTAAAACAGGTTAACCCTATTGTATTGAACGGATTAAATACGGAAACAACACAACACGACTTCTTCTCGAAGAAATCAACAAACTATGAGAAATCGATGGAAATCGTTCATCTAAAACATGAAGATTTTGAAATGGATGCGACAGTAAATATCTAACCGTCGTTTATCCCTATAAAAGAAAGGCCTCGATCTAGATCGAGGCCTTTTCTTATATAAAAAATAGTTATAGATTTCCTTTTTTCATCTCACTGACAGCGTAATCAACAGATCGAGCGGAAAAGGCCATATAGGTCAAAGAAGGGTTCTGTGTCGAAGTAGACGTCATACAGGCTCCGTCTGTCACAAACACATTTGGCACTGCATGCATTTGATTCCATTTATTCAAGACAGAGGTCTTCGCATCATGCCCCATACGTACACCACCCATCTCATGGATGTCCAGGCCAGGAGCCTGCCAAGCTTCATCTCTCCGGATATTACTAAAGCCAGCGACCTTGAACATCTCTTCCATTGTGTCAAGATAATCTTTTTTCATCTTATGATCATTCTCATCGTAATCTATCGAAATCTTTAGTAATGGGACTCCCCAATCGTCCTTTTTATCTTTATCCAATGCGACGTAACTCTCCGCTTTTGGAATAGTCTCTCCCATCATGTGGGATCCAACCCCCCAATTACCTAGCTTTGGATTTAACAAGGAAGTCTTCAAGTCCTTTCCCAGTCCAGATTGATCTGCCGATTCAGACCGCCATGCTCCAAAACCAGCAGCATATCCACGCAAATAATCTGTCTCTTGCTCGTGTAGATTACGGAAACGTGGTATATATCCTCCTCCAGCAGGATTACGTCCCTCGGTCTTGAAATCTAACAATCCCTCGTACTCAGCATAAACACGTGCGTTATAATTGTGAAAAGCTACATACTTGCCTAAGGTCTCACTATCATTGCCCAAACCATTCGGGAAGCGATTAGAAGTCGAATTTAAGAGTATCAGGTTGGTATTTATCGCGGCAGCATTTACAAAAATTATTCGAGCATAGAACTCGATTTCCTCTTTTGTATTACGATCGATTACTTTAACACCTATGGCACGCCCCTTGCCCTCATCATATAGAATAGAATGCACAACGGAGTCTGGCCGTAAAGTCATTTTACCGGTTTTTGCAGCCCAGGGCAATGTTGATGAATTGGAACTAAAATATCCTCCAAAAGGACAGCCTCTTTGACAAAGTGTGCGGTTCTGACACTGTGTCCTCCCCTGTTGAATATGTATCGGTTGTGGTTGGGATATATGAGCACATCGAGCTGATATGACCTTTCGGCCAGGGTATTTCCCTTCAATGGACTGCTTAAAATACTTTTCTACGACATTGAGCGGATAACCAGGTAAGAACTCGCCATCGGGCAATTCGGGCAGGCCATCTCTATCTCCTGCAATACCTGCAAATCGCTCCACATGATCATACCAAGACTTTAAATCCGCGTAACGGATGGGCCAATCTACGGCAAACCCATCACGGGCAGGCCCTTCGAAATCAAAGTCAGACCAACGCTGTGTCTGTCTAGCCCATAAAAGGGATTTCCCTCCGACTTGATATCCCCTAATCCAATCGAAAGGCTTATCCTGAATATAAGGATGCTCTTTGTCCTTTACGAAAAAATGAGCCGCATCCTCATGAAAAGCATAACACTTGCTCACGATAGGGTTCTCTTGCTTCACTTGGTAAGGTAGCTCATTACGGTGTTCAAACTCCCAAGGGTACATATTGGTCGTAGGGTAATCCTTGATATGTTTGACGTCCCTCCCACGTTCTAAGACCAACGTTTTCAAGCCTCTTTCGCAAAGCTCTTTTGCAGACCAGCCGCCACTGATACCTGAACCAATTACAATAGCATCGTAGGTTCTATCTTTCTCCGAATCTATATTTAGGTTTGCCATATTTTCTATACAATAACTTTTACAGCTCCATCGTAACGACCGGGAACTAATTCGTAAACTAACTTATTTTTCATGACATACTCCGAGTTGAGATACCCCTGCAATGTTCGCTTTTTTAGGATACTGAAGAAAACATCTTCCTTTAATGTCTGTAAATAAGCTAAGCGCTCGACTTCGGTTTTCAAATCCGCTTTCCGAGCTTGTTCCAATCCATTGATAAAAGCCTCTTGATCTTCGGGGCTATGACAATCGTCCAACATCTTCATTACAAAAAGATGTAGATTCAAATCCTTTGCTCCTGGCGAATCGGTCTTCGGAATAATAGCTTCGACTAAATCACCGATAAGCGCTTCGTCGTCAGCAGACAGTTTGACATGCCGTAGCTCAATAGACGCACTATCGCCCCCTCCATTACAGGAAGACGCGATCATAAGCCCCCCTGCTACGATAAAGAGTTGTTTTATTGCTGTTCTTCTATTCATAATATTGAAACGTAGAATCTAATTTAAGTATTTTTATCAGAAAAACGTTTTAGCAAATAGAGTTTAATACACTTCTCTAAACTTACAAATCAGAAAATGTTACCCCAAGAAGCTTCTATTGGATATAAAATCATTTTTGGTTAAGTTTGTTTAAATAGATGTTCTAAAAAATATACATTAATTGTAATGTGAAATACCCGATAACTAAATATCGGTAACACATGCCAACTTGTAAAATAATATGCGCATGATAGCAAACACAAACGACTGCGAAATAGTAAACATACCATCCTTAATAAAAAAATATAACGTCATATCAGCTATCCTTGCCAAGGAAACTATAGAGAAAAGAGCTTTAGAAAAAATAATCGAAACAAGTTTATAACAACAAAGTACAAATCGATCTGCCAACCGACAGAGCATAAATACTATATATATGAAAATAATAGCAGTAGGCCGTAACTATATTGATCATGCCAAAGAATTAGACAATCCTGTACCCGATCAACCTGTCATATTTTTAAAACCTGATACCGCGGTACTCAAAGACAACAAAGACTTTTATATTCCTGAGTTTTCAAAAGATATTCACTATGAGTGTGAACTTGTCGTCCGTATATGTAATGAAGGCAAACACGTTTCTAAAAAATTTGCTCATAAATACTATGATGCCATTGGTCTTGGTATTGACTTTACGGCACGTGACTTACAAACACAACTCAAGTCAAAAGGGCTACCTTGGGAACTCGCAAAAGCCTTTGACCACTCGGCTGTAGTAAGTCCACTTATACCAAAAGAGGAATTTGAGGACCTGAGTGCCATTAAATTCTCCTTAACCAAAAATGGTGAAGTGGTACAGTCCGGTAATACGGCTGACATGATTTTCGACATCGACACCTTAATAACATTTATATCTGGATACATTACTCTACGCAAAGGTGATTTAATATACACAGGAACCCCTGCTGGCGTAGGCCCGGTAATCATTGGAGACAAACTAGAAGGATTTATAGAAGACAGACCGATGTTCTCTACACATATCAAATAAATAGCATGAGAAAAATACCGTATCTGATTCTACTCCTGCTTTTGCAGGCAAGCATATCTATTGGCCAGAATAAGGATATCATTACATCGCGTAACTATCCACAAGGCTATTTTCGAAACCCATTGAACATCGCAATGGATGCCTCAGGTACATTCGGCGAATTGCGATCGACACACTTTCATGCCGGAGATGACTACCGTACACAACAAAGGACAGGACTACCATTGCATGCCGCAGCTGAGGGTTATGTATCCCGTGTACGTGTGCAGATAGGTGGAGGCGGAAATTCGGTCTACATCGATCACCCTAATGGGTACACGTCTGTATATCTACATATGGAGGATTTCAACGAAGTATTGACGAATATTGTACGAGCAGAACAATATAAACAACAACGCTTTGATGTAGATATAACCTTAAATAGGAATCAAGTTGTCATGAGCAAAGGCCTATTAATTGGTCGTGCTGGTAACTCAGGGGGATCTGGAGGTCCGCATCTTCATTTTGAAATAAGGGATACCAAGAGCCAGAATCCTTTAAATCCTCAATTGTTTGGTTTAAAATTTACCGACAACTTCAAGCCTACAATTAATAGTATCATGCTGTACGATTTGAATAATTCTTTATTCAACGAACATACACCACGAAAGTCTCTAGCGGTGAAGGCTGTGCGAGCTGGAGAATATACCCTGACTCAAAACACCCCATTATTGGTCGATGGACAATTTGGTCTCGGAATCAGCGCTGTCAATAGACATAGGGCTGGTGGTTTTCAAAATGGAGTTTATTCTATTGAGTTGCTGATTGACGGGAAAACTGTATCAACGGTGGTGTTTGAGGAATTGGACTTTAATAGCTCCCGGGGCATACACTCTTATATTGATTACCCCTATTGGAAAAAAACAAAAGTAAAAATCCAAAAAAGCTTTAAGGATCCTGGAAATCCTATAGAAATCTTCAAAACACTTCCTGAAAAGAGAGGGTTTGAACTTCAGGAAAAAAAGGTATATGATGCGAAATATGTTGTGAAAGATGTTGCGGGTAACAGTAGTGAACTGAATTTTAAAATTGAAAGCACAGGAAGCACAAAAAAAGTAGCTTATAAAGCTACTGGAACACAATTCTTTAAATATGACAAAGTCAATTCCTTTGAGCGTAATGACGTAAAAGTCAACATCCCCTTAAAAGTACTCTATGATGATTTGGATTTCGAATACGGTACAGCGTCAACTCCTGCCAATGGATACTCTATGGTGCACAAGATTCATAATAATCTTATTCCTGTATTCCAATCTTACAATCTGGCTATAAAACCGACTATCTTACCTACACACCTACAAAGTAAAGCCTTAATAGCATCGTTAGAAAACGGAGCAGAGGGCGGAGGTTTTGAAAATGGTTGGGTATCGGTCAATACCCGTAATTTTGGGAACTTCTACGTTGCTGTAGACACGATCGCTCCCGTAATTACTCCGCGCAATCTGACTTCGGGAAAGAATATTGCAGCGCAACGAAAGATTGATTTTACTATAACAGACAATTTCTCCGGAATACAATCATTTAATGGCTATATCGACGACAAATGGGTACTAATGGAGTACGACTCCAAGAATAGACATCTATGGCACACATTTGATGCTGCTCTAACAAAAGGAACACATAGCTTCAAACTCGTTGTTCGGGATTGGAAGGACAATGAAAAGGTCTACGAGGCTAGTTTTATTAAATAAGATTTCATAATTTAGGTGGTTAGCCTATTTAATATATACGACATGTCAGAATTGAAAACTGGAGATCAAGCACCCGCGATTCATGCGAAGAATCAAAGTGGAGAAATGATAAACCTGTCCGACTACAGTGGAAAAAAGGTCATTTTATATTTTTACCCAAAAGATAACACACCAGGCTGTACTACCGAAGCCTGCAACTTTCGAGACAACTATCAATCCCTCTTGGGAAAAGGGTTCGAAATATTGGGGGTAAGTATCGATAGTGAACAGTCTCACCAAAAGTTCATTAGTAAATTTGAACTTCCTTTCAATTTGCTGGCCGATGAAGATCAGAAGATTGTCAATGATTATGGGGTGTGGGTAGAGAAAAACATGTATGGCAAAAAGTACATGGGAACAGCCCGAACTACCTTCGTTATTGACGAAAACGGAAAAATAGAACATATCATCAAGAAAGTGGATAACAAGAATGCTTCTCAGCAGATTCTTGATTTATATTAGTTTAATCTTTTATATATTTGCGCCTTATGAGCAAGCAAACAGACGATTTATTTAAAAATATAGTATCACATGCCAAAGAGTACGGTTTCGTATTCCAGTCGAGTGAGATCTATGATGGCCTTAGTGCGGTGTATGATTATGGTCAGCTAGGTTCTGAGTTAAAGAACAACCTAAAGACCTACTGGTGGAAATCCATGGTGCAATTAAATGAGAATATAGTAGGTATAGACTCTGCTATATTTATGCACCCTACAATATGGAAAGCCTCTGGACACGTCGATGGATTTAACGATCCGATGATTGATAATAAAGACTCCAAAAAACGGTACCGTGCAGATCAGCTTATCGAAGACAAAATCGACCGTTATGAAAAAGACGGTAAATCGGATAAAGCCGCACAGCTCCAGAAAGATCTTGATGACGCACTGAACAACGATGATCTAGCGCGTTTGAAAACTATAATTGAAGAGCATAATATCGTCTGTCCTATCTCTGGAACTAAAAACTGGACTGATGTCAGACAATTCAACCTTATGTTTGCTACCCAGATGGGAGCTATGGCAGACGGCGCTGAACAAGTATATCTACGTCCTGAAACCGCACAGGGTATCTTTGTAAACTTTCTCAATGTCCAAAAGACAGGAAGAATGAAAGTTCCTTTTGGTATCGCGCAAATTGGTAAAGCTTTCCGTAATGAAGTTATTGCCCGTCAATTTATCATGCGTATGCGTGAATTTGAACAGATGGAGCTTCAATTTTTCGTACGTCCTGGTACAGAACTGGAATGGTATGAAAAATGGAAAGAGACACGCTTAAAGTGGCATTTGGCCTTAGGTTCAGATCCTGCCAAATACCGTTACCACGATCACGTTAAATTAGCGCACTATGCTAACGCGGCAGTTGATATCGAGTATGATTTCCCTTTTGGTTTTAAAGAAGTAGAAGGAATACACTCCCGTACAGATTTCGATCTAAAACAACACCAGGAGTTCTCCAAGAAGAAGATGCAATATTTCGACCCAGAAATAAATCAGAACTACATTCCTTATGTTGTAGAAACATCTGTAGGATTAGATCGTTTATTCCTAACGGTATTCGCTAATTCACTGGTACATGAAGATCTATCTACAGAAGAGAAACAAGACTCTAGAGTGGTATTAAAATTCCACCCTGCAATAGCTCCTGTCAAAGCAGCAATATTCCCTTTGACTAAAAAAGACGGTCTTCCAGAAAAAGCAAGAGAAATCATGAACAAATTGAAGTTAGACTTCAATATGCAGTATGATGAAAAAGATGCCATTGGTAAACGCTACCGTCGCCAAGATGCAATAGGAACACCTTATTGTATTACCGTGGATCATCAAACACTAGAAGACAACACCGTCACAATCCGTCACCGTGACAGCATGGAGCAGGAACGTGTCGCTATCGACCAACTAAGAACTATAATCGGAGACTTAGTGAGCTGGAATAACCTGTTAGATCAGTTATCATAGATTCTAAAATTTAGTCCTTATTGGACATCCTTATAGGGCACGCACTATATCTAGTGCGTGCTTTTTTTACGCAATTTATTCGTGGTGAACACCATATCTAGCTTTCCTTATACCAGACAACCTGATTTAAGTTCCCTTTTTCACTAAAACCAAAAAATGAACAGCTAGCACTGAAAAAAACAATTTTCCATTGAAGAATCTAAAACTGCTAAGAACAGCCAGATTATTTGCAAATGTCAAAGCAAAACAGTATATTCTTAGTTCATCATTTAAAGGGAAAGAAAGGAGGTATAATCGTAAATGATCATTGTTAACGTCAAAGAAGGCGAATCTTTAGACCGCGCACTTAAGCGCTTTAAGAAAAAGTTCAGTAATACAGGTGTGTTAAAGGAACTACGTGCCCGCCAGGCTTATGAAAAAAAATCTGTAGCTAAGCGGACACAACGAAAAAAAGCTATATATAAACAATCTCTTAATCAAGAGAATATGTAAAGCTATAAAAAACAACAGCGAGTCATAGGCTCGCTGTTGTTCTTATAGTATAGTCGAGAAAAGCTAAAGAATAACCTCTTTCAACAACTGTATATAAAAATCGATTCCAGCAGCAATTTCATCTTCATATATAAACTCGTCGGCAGCATGAGATCGCGCCGAATCCCCTGGTCCAACTTTCAAGGAGGGAATCGGCAACAATGCCTGATCGCTCATGGTTGGGCTACCATATATTTTTTTTCCAAACTTCAACCCTGCTTTAACGATAGGATGGTCCACAGCTATTGTCGACGGATTTAAACGCGTGGATCTCGCTGCCACTTGCGATTTGATGTTCTCACGGATAATAGCTAAAACTTCTTCGTTCTGATAAACATCGGTAGTCCGCACATCTACAACGTATCTACATGTTGCAGGTACCACATTATGCTGCGTACCTGCATCAATCATTGTCACAGACATCTTAATAGGCCCCAAAAACTGAGACTGCTTCGAAAACTGATAGGATTTAAACCAATTTATATCCTCAATAGCATTATAAATCGCATTGACTCCTTCTTCACGTGCCGCATGGCCTGATTCCCCATGTGCTACACAATCCAAGACCATCAGTCCTTTCTCGGCAATCGCTAAATCCAGCAATGTAGGTTCACCAACAATTGCAAAATCGCAGGGAACAATATGCCTATAAGCCTCCTCAATCCCTTTTTTACCAGAAATCTCTTCTTCTGCTGAAGCAATTAAACACAGGTTGTACCTTAAATCTTCAGTATTATAAAAATATAGAAATGTCGCTATCAAGGAAACTAAGCATCCACCCGCATCATTACTACCTAATCCATATAGCTTTCCTCCCTCACGGAGTGGTGAAAATGGATCGTTAGTGTAACCAGGATTTGGCTTGACCGTATCATGATGGGAGTTTAGTAAAATAGTCGGCTTATCTTTATCGAAAAATTTATTGTAAGCAATCACGTTATTCCCGATACGTTCAATACTGGATACCCCTCGAGTTTCTAGAAAATTGCTTAATAGCGTAGCCGTATCCGCCTCCTCCTTACTAAAAGAAGGAATAGATATCATTTTCGACAACAGTTCAATGCTATCGTCAGTCAATAACGCTAAATTACTATTCATTATATAAACCACCTGCCTTTAGAGCTGAAAGCTTAATTCCTTTTATAAAGGCTGAACTGAAGCCATTATGCTCCATCTCATTTAATCCAGCTATAGTACAACCTTTTGGAGAAGTCACCTTATCAATCTCACTCTCCGGATGGTTATTCGTCTGTAATAATAAATCTGCCGCTCCCTTGGCTGTCTGAACAGCCATCTTTAAGGCATCATGTGCATGAAAGCCAATTTCAACACCTCCTTGAGAAGCAGCGCGTATCGCTCTTAGAAAAAAAGCAATCCCGCAAGCACATAACGCTGTCGCGGATGTCATAAGATCTTCATTAATCACGACTACCGAACCTACAGACTCAAAAATACGCTCTACCTTAGCTATAGCGTCGGCTGGGGCATTATCTGTAGCAATACAAGTCATAGACTGCCCTATCGCAATCGCCGTATTTGGCATGGCACGTACCACAGTACAATCCTCCCCCAATATTGCTTTAACATCCTGACATGAAACACCCGATGCTACCGAAACAACAAGCTGACCTTTACTAAGGCTTCCTGAGATTTCCTCCATCACTTTTTTAATCTGTTGCGGGAGTACTGATAATACGATTATTTCTGCACCTTGAATAGCTTCCTTATTATTGCTACTTGTTCCAAAACCAAGAGATCTCTCCTCTTCTAGAGCAGCAATAGAACGTCTTGTTAACACAATTTCCTCTGGGCGGTAGTACCCAGTGCTTACCAATCCCTTTGCAAGGGAAAAACCAATATTACCAGAACCAATTATAGTGAGCTTATTCATATGTAAATAATTATCTTCGATGAGCTCGCAAGCTCGGTTTGTTTTTCAGTTATCATTAACTTGTGCCGATTGTCTTCGATTAATTCCTTGTGTCGCTTTATCAGAATGGAATATCCAGATTATCCAAAATAGTATGCTCGTGGATACTCCATCCTAAATGAGACTAGACAGCCTATTTTATAACCAGACGTGTACCAAATTTTTGCTGTTGAAATAAATGTAAATTAGTGGCATTGCCAATATACACGGATTTTACACCTTTATTAATAGCGTCAAAGGCATTCTGTAGCTTCGGAATCATTCCATCACTGATAACGCCTTGTTCTTTATAGCCTTCAAATTGCTTAGCTGTAATTGTCTCTATAACCGAATTGTCGTCCATAACATCAGTCAACACTCCATTTTTCTCAAAACAGTATATTAATGAGGTGTCATACAATCCTGACAAGGAAGTGGATAATGCAGAGGCTATCGTATCTGCATTGGTATTTAACAACTGTCCGTTACCGTTATGAGTAATCGCAGAAAAAACCGGAGTAAATCCAGCTTCCAAAAATTTCTTAATGGCCAGGGTATTCACTGAATCGGCTAAAATATCACCCACAAAACCGTAATCAATTTCGCGCACAGGGCGTTTTACTGATTTAATTACATTTCCATCAGCCCCACTAAGGCCTATCGCATCGCACTGATGCTTTTGCAGACAGGCTACAATCCTTTTATTCGTCAACCCAGCATACACCATAGTAACAACGTCCAGCATCTCCTTATCAGTAACCCTTCTTCCTTCGACCAATTTAGCTTCGATTCCCAACCTAGCACCTAGGCGAGTGGCGATTTTTCCGCCACCATGTACCAAAATCTTTTTACCTGGTATAGCAGCAAATTTCTCTAAAAAAGCCTCTAACTGAATATCATCATCAATTACATTGCCTCCTATCTTAATAATATTCAATGTACTATTCGACATAGTTTAATTTAAAAGTCAAAAACTAAAAACAGCTGTCCGCGTTTGGTTATTTTTCCAAACTTTCCAACATCCGCTTCAAAACAACTTGGGCGGCCCATACCCGATTACTTGCCTCTTTAATCACTAAGGAATTTGGTCCATCTAATATTTCCGACGACAATTCCAAATCCCGGCGAACGGGTAGACAGTGCATAACCTTCGCGTCGTTTGTCAATGACAGCTTCTGATTATTCATCATCCAGTCTTCCGAAACCGGGTATACCTCGCCATATTCCTTATAGGAAGACCAATTCTTGACGTATACAAATTCCGCTCCCGAAAGCGCTTCGTTCAGATTATTTGTAATCGTGGCACCTTTGGTAAAATCCTCGGACAGCTCATAACCAGCAGGATGTGCTACGGTAAATTCTACTAGGCCTTGTTCCTGGGCCTTGCTCATCCACTCGGCGAAGGAGTTAGGCACAGCTTGTGGCAATGCTTTGACATGTGGAGCCCAAGCTAGAACAACCTTAGGTTTATCGACCTGCTTATGCTCCGTAATTGTTATAAGGTCTGTCAGACTCTGCAAGGGGTGCCTCGTAGCACTCTCCAATGAAACCACAGGAACACCACAAAACTTGATAAACTTATTGAACAGGTCTTCATTATAGTCTGCTTCTTTATCTTTCAAAGAAGGGAAACTACGCAACCCTAAAATATCGCAATATTCTCCCATTACGGCCGCAGCCTCGCGTATATGCTCTACGGTAGTTCCATTCATAACGACACCATCCTGGGTCTCTAGAGCCCATCCGTCCTTGTCCATATTCATCACCATCACATTCATACCTAGATTCATTGCAGCCTTCTGGGTACTAAGGCGTGTACGGAGACTCGGATTCAAAAACACCAAGCCTAAGGTTTTATATTTACCTAACAATTCATTAGCATTAGGATTAGCCTTTAGTTGAAGTGCTTCTTGTACAACTTCTTCTAGGCTATCAACGTCTTCAACGGAAAAAAACTTCTTCATCTTCTAAAAATAATTATTATTACGAAAAGTCCCTAACTATGCCTCCTTCAATCTCTCCTCTAAAGCTTCTAAAAATCTATCCGCAATACCTTTATCTATATTCAGAGCCGGAAGAATACGGATAACATTAGGCTTTGCTTCTCCTGTAAAAATCCGATTCTTGGTCAGCAAATCCTTCTTTACATTAGATAGCTCTACAGGGAGGTCGATTCCAATCATCAACCCTCTACCTCTGACTTCATTAATTCTATCGAACGCCTTCAATTCAGAAATCAGGTATTGTCCCACCTCACGTGCATTGTCCATTAAGCTCTCTGCTTGAAAGATTTCTAGAACAGAAACCGCTGCTGCACAAGCTAAATGATTACCACCGAAAGTCGTGCCCAACAAGCCGTAGGAAGCTTTATATTTTGGAGAAATACTAATCGCGCCAATAGGAAATCCATTTCCCATTCCCTTGGCCATCGTATAGATATCCGCGTTGACATCCGCGTAGTCATGCGAATAAAAGATACCCGTTCTTCCGTAGCCACACTGTACTGAATCAGCGATAAATGTAGCTCCATACTTGTCACATAATTCTCTGATCAGCCGCAGAAACGAAACAGAAGCTTCACGTATACCACCAACACCTTGTATACCTTCTATTATGACAGCCGCAATCTCCTCTCCATAGTCGGAAAACGCTGCGGACAATGCCTCCACATCATTAAAGGGCAAGAAAACAGCATTCTCTGTTTGATTCACTGGGGCTACAATAGCCGGATTATCTGTAACTGCTACAGCCAATGATGTACGTCCATGAAAAGATTTAGAAAACGAAATTACTTTTTTCCTCCCAGTATGAAAAGAAGCGAGTTTCAAGGCATTTTCGTTAGCCTCTGCTCCCGAATTACACAAAAACAAAGCGTAATCTTCCTTCCCAGAAACCTCCCCCAGCAACTTCGCTAATCGCTTCTGAATCGGAATTTCGATAGAATTGGAATAAAAACCAATTTCGTTAAGTTGCGATGTAATCGAATGAACATAATGCGGATGCGTATGCCCTACCGAAATGACTGCATGACCTCCATACAAGTCTAAATACTCGTTACCTTCAGCATCCCAAACAGCTGAGCCTTTGGCTCTCACGATATTAATTGGGTTGACAGGGTAAACATCAAACAAATCCATGAGCCTGATATTATTTAAGGTTGATAAAAAACTGTGTACAAATATAGTTAAGACATACTTAATACACTATGAAAAAACAGTTTAAAATATTCGAAAAAAAAGAACAAAAAAAGCCTATCATCAGCGATGATAGGCTTTCATATCTAGAAGATAAAAAATTAGTCTTTTTTCTCTTCTGTAGCAGGAGCTTCTTCAGTAGTAGCAGCTTCTTCAGCTTTTACTTCTTCAACAGCAGTTTCTACTACCTCTGTGCCTTCAGCGCCTTTTTTCTTAGCACCACCGCGGCGACGAGTAGTTTTCTTCTCAGCTTTAGCTTCTTTGCCATAGACTTCGTTGTAATCTACCAACTCGATGAAAGCCATCTCAGCGTTATCGCCTAAACGGTTTTCCATCTTAATGATACGAGTATAACCTCCTGGACGTGTAGCTACTTTCTCAGATACTTCACGGAACAAAATAGTTACCGCTTCTTTATCTTTCAAATAAGCAAATACAGTACGACGAGAGTGTGTTGTATCGTTTTTAGATTTTGTAATCAAGGGCTCAACGTAAGTACGTAATGCTTTAGCTTTCGCTAAAGTAGTAGTGATACGTTTGTGTTTGATTAATGAAGTCGCCATATTAGCTAACATCGCCTTACGGTGACTGTCAGTGCGGCCTAAGTGATTTACTTTTTTTCCGTGTCTCATTTTCTTAGTGTTTTTTCGTGCGTACCGTCCTTCGTCAGAGCAGCGAGTAAAGCCTGAGGTTCAAGGACTTTATTTCAATTTAAAATTCGGTCCTTTATTCCGCTACTGGGTTCTTTGCTCACGACAAGGGGAATTACGCAACAGGTCGCTTTATTTTAATTTATTATTATTCTTCGTCTAGTTTAAACTTCGACAAGTTCATTCCGAATGATAAACCTTTCGATTTAACCAATTCTTGAATTTCACTTAAAGATTTTTTACCGAAGTTACGGAACTTCAACATATCAGCTACGTCGTAAGTTACTAACTCAGCCAAAGTACGAATATCCGCCGCTTTCAAACAGTTCAATGCACGTACTGAAAGATCTAAGTCTACTAACTCTGTTTTCAAGACCTTACGCATATGTAAGATTTCTTCGTCAACAACTTTAGTTTCTTCTTTAGCTTGAGACTCCAACAACATGTTCTCATCAGAGAACAACATAAAGTGTTGTATAAGAATACGAGCAGCTTCTTTCAAAGCGTCTTCTGGGTGAATCGAACCATCTGTAGAAATATCCAACAACAATTTCTCGTAGTCAGTTTTTTGTTCTACACGGTAGTTTTCAATAGTATATTTGACATTCTTAATCGGAGTGTAGATAGAATCTATAGCGATTAGCCCTACAGGTCCATCAACTACTTTATTCTCTTCTGCATTTACGTAACCACGTCCCTTAGCAACAGACAACTCTACTTCAATAGTAACAGAGCTCTCCATATTACAGATTACGAAGTCTGGATTCAATACAGTAAAGTTGTTAGAAAACTTAGTTATATCACCAGCTTTGAATTGTTCTTGACCATTGATAACTACAAAAATCTTCTCGCTGTCACCTTGTTCACCTGTTTTTTGAAAACGAACTTGTTTCAAGTTAAGGATAATCTCAGTTACGTCTTCTGCTACACCTTTAATCGTAGAGAATTCGTGTGACACGCCCGAAAATCTTACCGACGTAATTGCATATCCTTCTAGAGAGGACAATAAAATACGGCGTAAAGCATTACCAATAGTAACACCAAAACCTGGCTCTAATGGACGAAATTCGAAAGTACCATCAAAATCTGTAGATTTTTGCATGATAACTTTATCCGGTCTTTGAAATGCTAAAATTGCCATTTATAATATTTTAATATTTTTCAACAATGTGTATCTTAACGGCATATGCATAACTCCTTTATCGTGAAAGGAATTATGCATAGCTATTAATTATTATTTAGAGTACAACTCTACGATTAAGTTCTCTTTAATATTCTCAGGAATATCAGCACGCTCTGGGTATGTTAGGAACTTACCTGTCAATCCTTTAGCGTCCCACTCTAACCAACCGTATTTGTTGATTGTTCTTCCTGCTACAGAATTAGAGATAGCCTCTAAAGCTTGTGAGCGCTCACGAACCGCGATGACATCACCTGGACGAATGCTATATGATGGAATGTTAACGACATTACCGTTAACAGTAATATGCTTGTGTGAAACTAACTGACGAGCAGCAGCGCGAGTAGTTGCGATACCTAAACGGTATACAACATTATCCAAACGAGCTTCTAATAACTTCAAGAAGTTCTCACCTGTAATACCTTGCTTTGCAGCCGCTTTTACGAATAGGTTAGAGAACTGACGCTCTAAAACACCGTAAGTATATTTAGCTTTTTGTTTTTCTAACAACTGAATAGCGTATTCAGATTGTTTTCCTCTTCTTTTAGATGGACCATGTTGTCCAGGAGGATAATTCTTTTTCTCTAATGCTTTATCAGGGCCAAAAATTGGTTCTCTGAATTTACGTGCAATTTTGGACTTAGGTCCTGTATATCTTGCCATTTCTTTCTCTGTTTGAAGTATCTATCAGCCTTTAACTGATGAATCTTAATCTTAAACAATAATATTATTAAACTCTTCTACGTTTTGGAGGACGACAACCGTTGTGAGGAAGTGGAGTAATATCCTTGATAGTAGTTACATCAATTCCTACAGTTTGTAAAGTACGGATAGCAGACTCACGTCCAGCACCTGGTCCTTTAACGAAAACCTCAACTTTGCGCAATCCTAAATCGTGAGCAACTTTACCACAGTCACTTGCTGCTTGTCCTGCTGCATATGGAGTGTTCTTTTTAGAACCTCTAAAGCCCATTTTACCAGCCGACGACCATGAGATAGTTTGACCAGAATTATTAGTCAAAGTGATAATAATGTTATTAAAAGTAGCATTGATGTGAGCTTGACCAACAGGCTCAATTACAACGATACGTTTTTTTGCGACTTTTTTGCTTTTAGCCATTTCTTACTTGTTATTTAGTAGCTTTTTTCTTGTTTGCAACTGTTTTACGTTTTCCTTTACGGGTACGTGAGTTGTTTTTTGTACGTTGACCACGAACTGGTAAATGTTTACGGTGACGTAAACCACGGTAACAACCAATATCCATCAAACGTTTGATGTTCAATTGAACCTCTGAACGCAAAGCACCTTCTACTTTGATTTCGTCATTAATAATTGTACGAATAGCAGCCAATTGATCATCGTTCCACTCGGAAACTTTAACATCTTGACTAATACCTGCTTTATCTAAGATATAAGCGGCAGTCGCACTACCAATACCAAAAATGTAGGTAAGGCCGATAACTCCTCTTTTGTTTTTAGGTAAATCTATACCTGATATCCTTGCCATATAATATTTTAAGCGATTTTGTTAATTAATTATCCCTGACGTTGTTTGAATTTAGGGTTCTTTTTGTTGATTACAAAAATCTTTCCTTTACGACGGATGATCTTACAATCCGCACTACGTTTTTTTACTGATGCTCTTACTTTCATTTTACTAAATTATTAAGCTCTTCGCAGAGCAATACCTTATTTATAACGATATGTTATCCTTCCTTTAGTCAAATCATAAGGAGACATTTCCAACTTAACCTTGTCTCCAGGTAAAATCTTGATATAATGCATCCGCATTTTACCAGAAATATGAGCAATAATTTCGTGCCCATTCTCTAATTCTACCCTAAACATAGCATTAGATAATGCTTCTTTGATAACACCGTCTTGTTCTATCGAGGCTTGTTTAGCCATATATCAATTACTTATTAACGTTTTATAGCCTGCACCAACAGGAGTGCAAAGATAAATAAAAATATTGAAACCCAACTACTTTTTATTCAAAACTTTCTCTACCTCATCAAAATTCAACAAGACATCTGGCTGTCCCTTTCGTATAGCAACCATCTGTTCAAAATGTGCAGACAGCTTACCATCGATTGTACTTACAGTCCATCCGTCTTCCCAAAAACGGACTCCACTTTTCCCGGCATTAATCATTGGTTCAATACAAATCACCAATCCCGGTTCTAATTTAGGTCCCGAACCACGCTTTCCATAGTTAGGCACTTCAGGCTTCTCATGCAAATGCAATCCGACTCCATGCCCTACCAACTCCCTTACAATTCCAAAATTATAAGGTTGCACGTATTCTTGAATCGCAGATGAAATATCTCCAACTCGCTTGCCAGCTACAGCTTGCTCCACGCCTTTGTACAAAGATGCTTTTGTCACATCCAACAATTGCTGAGCTTCAGCCGAGACCTCACCTATTCCAAATGTGTACGCAGAATCAGAAATGAAACCTTTTAGGTTAACACCTCCATCGACGGATACCAAATCTCCATCCTTAATCTCGTAGTTGCTAGGAAACCCGTGAACTATTTGATCATTTACAGAAATACATAGGGAATAAGGGAAACCATGATAATTCAAAAATGCTGGTGTACCACCATTGTCATGAATAAAATCATAAGCCAACTTGTCTAATGACAACGTTGTTATCCCAGGCTTTATAACTTTAGCGATTTCGGCAAGTAAATGCGAGAGTACATTTGCAGACTCTCGCACTTGCTCGATTTGTTCTTCTGTTTTATAAATTACTTTAGACATCTAAAGATATTAAATAGCAGATTGATCATATCCTTCAACACCAGTAGCTGAACGACCTTTAACTCTTCCTGTCTTCATTAAGCCATCGTAATGACGCATTAACAAATGTGACTCGATTTGTTGAAGGGTATCCAATACCACACCTACTAGAATCAATAGTGAAGTACCGCCATAAAAATGTGCAAACTGGTTGTTAACACCTGCAGCACTAGCTATAGCTGGCATAATAGCAATGATTGCTAAAAATACTGCACCAGGGAAAGTAATACGGGAAATTACATTATCTATAAATAGATTCGTATCATATCCCGGTTTTATCCCAGGTACAAATCCCCCGTTCTTCTTCATGTCTTCTGACATCTGTTGCGGATTTACCATAATAGCGGTATAAAAGAACGTGAATGCAATAATCAATACTGCAAACGTCACATTGTACGCTACCGAAGTAAAATTAGTCAATGATGTTAGAAAATCAGATTGAAGATTCGGGAAGAACTGCGCCAATGACATTGGTAAAAACATTATCGCCTGCGCGAAGATAATTGGCATTACACCTGCAGCATTCACCTTTAAAGGGATATACTGACGTACGCCACCTACCTGCTTATTTCCAACAATCTTTTTCGCATACTGAACCGGAATTTTGCGCACCCCTTGAACGATCAAAATAGTAAAGATCACAATGAAGAATAACGCGATACCCTCGATCAAGATAGGGATGATACCACCACCGCTTGGACTCATTCTTGATGCCCATTCAGCAACTGCCCCTCCAGGCAATTGTGCGATAATACCCGCCATAATGATTAAAGAAATACCATTTCCGATACCTTTATCGGTGATTTTCTCACCCAACCACATCACAAACAACGTACCCGCAGTCAAAACAATAGCAGCAAGAACAGTGAACATAGGGTCTGCAATAGTTTTTGCAGCTGGTTCAATTTGAGTTTTAACGTAAGCTACAGCTTGCACTAATGTGATCGCCAACGTCAGATAACGAGTTATCTGCGTCATTTTCTTACGGCCAGACTCACCTTCTTTTTGCATTTTCTGAAATGCAGGAACAGCAATCCCCAATAATTGTACAACGATTGATGCAGAAATATAAGGCATTACACCTAAAGCAAAGATAGCCGAACGAGAGAAAGATCCCCCAGCAAACATATCCAAAAGACCAAGAAGCCCTTCTTTTTGCCCTGTAGCTAATGCATCTGGATTAACACCTGGCAATACCACGTGACATCCAATACGATAAATAAGAAGAAATAATAACGTATTGATAATACGATTACGTAAATCTTCAATTTTCCATATATTGGTTAAGGTTGTGATTAGTTTCTTCATGTATTAAAGTTTTACGATGGAACCGCCTGCAGCTTCGATAGCTTTCTGAGCTGAAGCTGAAAAAGCATGTGCTTTAACTTCAACTTTAGCACTGAACTCTCCACGGCCTAAAACTTTTACTAAGTCATTTTTAGAAACTAAACCATGCTCTTTCAATGTATCGAAATCAACTACCGTAAGGTTGTATTTTTCTACTAAACTTTGTAAAACGTCTAAGTTTACACCATTGTATTCAACACGGTTTGCATTTTTGAAACCAAACTTAGGTACGCGACGTTGCAAAGGCATCTGACCACCTTCGAAACCAATCTTGGTAGAGTGTCCTGAACGGGATCCAGCACCTTTGTGACCACGAGTAGATGTACCACCACGACCGGAACCTTGACCACGACCTATACGTTTTCTGCTTTTTGTTGAACCAACTGCTGGTCTTAAATTACTTAAGTTCATTTTAAACTAAGATTATGTTGCGCCTTCGCTTTCACTAAACAGGTCACAACGATTAACAATTAAATTATAAACAACTAATGGAAAGAACCGAAATTCTTTCCATAGTGTTATTTTAGATAGTCTCAATAGCTACTAAGTGGTTCACTTTACGAACCATACCGATAATAGCCGGTGTAGCCTCTACTTCTACTGAGTGGTTGATCTTTCTCAGACCTAAAGCCTCAATAGTTTTCTTTTGGCGCTCGCTTCTGTCGATAACGCTCTTTATCTGGGTGATTTTAATTTTTGCCATGATAATTAACCGTTAAATACTTTATTTAAATCGACACCGCGGTGTTGAGCCACTGTATATGCGTCGCGCATATTAGCTAAAGCATCGATTGTTGCTTTTACCACGTTGTGCGGGTTAGATGATCCTAAAGATTTTGCTAATACGTCTTTGATACCAGCAGACTCCAATACAGCACGCATCGCACCACCTGCCAATACTCCTGTACCACCTACAGCTGGCTTGATCAATACCGAACCACCTGAAAATTTACCGTATTGCTCATGAGGAACAGTTCCTTTAATGATAGGAACTTTTACCAAATTTTTCTTTGCATCATCGATACCTTTAGTGATAGCTTCAGTTACCTCTTTAGCTTTTCCTAAACCGAAACCAACGATTCCGTTTTCGTCACCAACTACTACGATAGCAGAAAAACTGAAAGTACGACCACCTTTAGTTACTTTCGCTACACGCTGGATGCTTACTAAGCGATCTTTTAATTCAATCTCGCTTGATTTTACTCTTTTAATATTGCTTAATGCCATTTTTTCTATCAATTAAAAGTCTAAACCGCCTTCGCGAGCACCTTCTGCCAATGATTTCACACGGCCGTGATACAAGTACCCATTACGGTCAAAAACTACTTTACTAATACCTGCTGCTACTGCTTTCTCAGCAACTAATTTACCAACAGCTTTAGATTGCTCTACTTTATTGCCTGCTGCTACAAAATCCTTTGACAAGCTAGAAGCTGAAGCCAAAGTTTTACCTGTAGTATCGTCAATAACTTGAGCATAGATACCTTTATTTGATCTGAAAACAGACAAACGAGGACGCTCAGTTGATCCAGCCAGGTGTTTTCTTATTCCCTTTTTGATTCGCTCTCTGCGAGTTGTTTTAATTCCTGCCATGGTTATTATTTTTTAGCTGATTTACCTGCTTTTCTTCTTAATACTTCACCTACAAACTTAACACCTTTACCTTTGTAAGGCTCTGGTTTACGGAAGCTGCGGATTTTCGCGGCTACTTGTCCGATTAATTGTTTGTCAGTTGATTCCAAAGTAATAGTAGGGTTTTTACCCTTCTCAGCAGTTGTTGTAACTTTAACTTCCTGTGGCAATACGAAAACAATCGGGTGAGAGAAACCTAGGGTCAACTCTAATGTGTTACCGTTGTTAGCCGCACGGTAACCGACACCGACTAACTCTTGTGTAGTTTTGTAACCTTCTGTTACACCGATAACCATATTCTGGATCAATGCGCGGTACAACCCGTGTAATGCTTTGTGTTTTTTCTGCTCAGTAGGACGAGATACGATGATATTACCATCTTCTTCTTTAACAGTGATGTCGCTATCTACTTTCTGAGTTAATTCACCTTTAGGACCTTTTACTGTTAACAGATTCTTGTCTGATACAGAAATCGATACTCCCGAAGGAATAGCGATAGGTGCTTTTCCAATTCTTGACATGTCTTTGTGTGTTTTTCCTAGATTAATAAACGTAACATAAAACTTCACCACCAACATTCTGTAGGCGGGCTTCTTTGTCTGTCATTACTCCTTTAGAAGTTGACAAAACAGCAATTCCCAAACCGTTCAAAACGCGAGGCATGTTTTCAACACTTGCATACTTTCTTAAACCAGGTTTACTCACACGTGTCAATGTGCGAATAGCCGGTACTTTGCTAATCGGGTTATACTTCAACGCGATTTTGATAGAACCTTGAGGTCCTTCTTCTACGAATTTGTAATTAGCAATGTAACCTTTATCAAAAAGAACTTTAGTAATTTCTTTTTTTAGGTTCGATGCAGGAATTTCAACAACCCTATGGTTGGCCTTAATGGCATTCCTTACTCGTGTAAGGTAATCCGCTATTGGATCTGTATTCATTATGTAATAAAATTGTGATAATGGTTTCAAACCCCGACCATCGGGACAAGACCTATTATCTGTAAATAAAATTTCCGTTATAAAACCTATTCGAGCGCATTAGTCTAAAAAAGCAGCTCAAACAGGCTCAAAATCCATTGGAATCAATTAATTTCAATGAAAAAACCCGATAAATCCTTTAAATAAAAGGATTTATCCGGGCAAAAGTAAGTATTTTTTTAAAACTTACCAAGAAGCTTTAGTAATTCCCGGGATCTTTCCGTCCAATGCCATCTCACGGAAAGTTACACGTGAGATACCGAATTGGCGCATATATCCTTTAGGACGTCCTGTTAATTTGCAACGGTTGTGCAATCTAACCGGAGAAGCATTCTTTGGTAATTTATCTAATCCAGCATAATCACCTGCTTCTTTCAAAGCCGCGCGTTTTGCTGCATACTTAGCTACCAATTTTTGACGCTTTACTTCGCGTGCTTTTAATCCTTCCTTAGCCATTGTTGTTCGAGTTTTGATTTTTGAATGGTAAACCGAATTGTTTTAATAACTCCAATGCTTCGATGTCATTTTGAGCTGAAGTTACAAACGTGATATCCATACCAGCGATTTTATTGATTTTATCAATGTTGATCTCTGGGAAGATGATCTGTTCAGTAACCCCTAGATTGTAGTTACCTCTACCGTCAAATCCTTTATCGTTGATTCCACGGAAGTCACGAATACGTGGTAGAGAAACTGCGATCAAACGATCTAAGAACTCATACATATTATTGTCACGTAGTGTTACGCGAGCTCCAACAGGCATTCCTTTACGAAGTTTGAAGTTAGAGATATCTTTCTTCGATTTCGTAGGTACAGCTTGCTGACCAGTAATCATTGTCATCTCAGCGATAGCGCTATCGATTAATTTTTTATCTGCAGTAGCAGCTCCGATACCTTGTGATACAACTATCTTCTCAAGTTTCGGAACTTGCATAATGCTTTTATACTGGAATTTTTCTTTAAGCGCAGTACGGATCTCTTCCGCATATTTTGCTTTTAATCTTGGTACGTAAGTCATTATTTAATTTCCTCCCCTGATTTTTTAGCGTAACGAACTATTTTACCCTCTTCATTAACTCTGCGTCCTACGCGAGTAGGCTTTCCTGTTTTAGGATCGATCAACGCTAAGTTAGAGATAGTGATAGCAGCTTCTTTCTCAATAATACCACCTTGAGGATTAGCTGCGCTTGGTTTAGTGTGTTTTTTCACGATGTTAGCGCCTTCAACGACAGCTCTATTAGTGTCCACTAAAATAGACAATACTTTTCCTTGAACACCTTTAGAGTTACCAGCGATAACTTTCACTAAATCACCTTTTTTGATCTTGATTTTGTGAGTTGTTTTTGTTTTCTGTGCCATAATTATAAAACCTCCGGTGCTAGTGATACAATTTTCATAAACTGCTTCTCACGTAATTCACGAGCTACTGGGCCGAAAATACGTGTTCCACGTGGTTCATCGTTGTTGTTTAACAATACTGCAGCGTTATCATCGAAACGAATGTAAGAACCATCTTTACGACGGATTTCTTTCTTAGTACGTACGACAACTGCTTTAGATACTGATCCTTTTTTTACGTTTCCTGAAGGGATAGCGCTTTTTACGGTAACAACGATCTTATCACCGATTGATGCATAACGCTTGCGCGTTCCGCCCAATACACGGATTACTAAAACTTCTTTAGCACCGCTATTGTCAGCTACATTTAGTCTTGATTCCTGTTGTACCATGTTATTTAGCTCTTTCTAAAATTTCAACTAATCTCCAGTTCTTTGTTTTACTCAGCGGACGAGTTTCCATAATTAATACCGTGTCGCCGATACCGCAGGTATTTGTTTCGTCATGAGCTTTGAATTTAGTAGTTTTCTTAACGAATTTACCGTAAATAGGGTGTTTTACTTTACGCTCAACTGCTACTACGATAGATTTTTCCATCTTGTTGCTAACTACTAAGCCGATTCTTGTTTTTCTTAAATTTCTTTCCATTTCGACTTAAATTTTACGCCTCAGAGGCTGTTTCAGATTTTGCTGCATTTTTACGCTTTGAAACCTCAGTAGAGATACGAGCGATATTTTTGCGAGCTGCTTTAAGAACGTTAGGGTTCTCAATAGCAGAAACAGCGTGTGCAAATTTTAACTTGTTTAAAGCAGCTTTCTCTTCTACGAGTTTAGCTGTTAAAGCTTCTGTTGTTAATTCTACGATTTCTGAATTCTTCATTTTTTTCAGTGTTGTGCTGGGTTATCAAATATGTTTATGTAGAGCCTTGTGGGTAACGGCCACAAGGCTTAAACTATTGACATTACCAACGATTTTTATGCTTCAACGTAATCTCTACGTATAACAAACTTAGTCTGTACCGGCAATTTTTGAGCTGCTAAACGCAATGCTTCTTTTGCGACCTCTAAAGGCACACCTTCAGCTTCGAATAACATACGTCCTGGGCGAACTACGGCTACCCAATACTCGGGAGCACCTTTACCTTTACCCATACGTACCTCTGCAGGCTTTTTAGTAACCGGTTTATCAGGGAAGATACGGATCCATACTTGACCTTCACGTTTCATGAAACGTGTTACGGCGATACGAGCTGCCTCAATCTGACGGCTGGTGATCCATGCTTCTTCCATTGATTTGATACCGAAAGAACCGAAAGCTAACTCCGCTCCACGTGAAGCGTTACCTTTCATACGGCCTTTCTGCATCTTTCTGAACTTCGTTCTTTTTGGCTGTAACATGTTCGTATTTTATTTAAATCCCGACCTTTGTCGGGACACTTTTAAATCTTGTTATTAATTAATCTCTTTTTGCTGCACCACGGTTGTTGCCACCACGAGCTCCGCCACGATTGTTGTTGTTATCACGGCGAGGACCACGGTTATTACCGCCACGGTTATCGCGACGATCAGCACCGCCTTCATTGCCACCACGAGTTTTTACGTTCGAAGTTTGACCGATGTTAGGAGATAAGTCACGTTTACCGTAAACTTCACCTTTACAGATCCATACTTTGATACCGATTTTACCGTAAGTAGTCAATGCTTCAGCTAATGCATAGTCGATGTCAGCACGTAACGTATGAAGAGGAGTTCTTCCTTCTTTATACTGCTCTGTGCGCGCCATCTCAGCACCACCTAAACGGCCTGAACACATAATTTTGATACCTTCAGCACCCATACGCATTGTAGAAGCGATAGAAGTTTTCATTGCACGACGGAATGAAATCCTTGCTTCTAATTGCTTAGCTACGCCTTCGGCTACCAACTTAGCATCAAGCTCTGGACGTTTGATCTCGAAAATGTTGATTTGAACATCCTTTTTAGTCAGTTTCTTCAACTCTTCTTTGATCTTGTCTACTTCTTGTCCGCCTTTACCGATAACGATTCCTGGACGTGCTGTGTGGATAGTAACCGTAACACGCTTTAGAGTTCTTTCAATAACTACTTTTGCTACACCGCCTTTAGCGATACGAACAGAAAGATATTTTCTGATTTTTTCGTCCTCAACTAATTTATCGGAATAGTTTTTTCCGCCGAACCAGTTAGAGTCCCATCCTTTGATGATACCTAATCTGCTACCAATTGGATTTGCTTTTTGTCCCATTCTTATTAATAAATTAGTTGTTAACGTTATTTAAACTATCTACTACCAAAGTTACGTGGTTAGAACGCTTACGAACTCTATATCCACGACCTTGTGGAGCTGGACGTAATCTTTTCAATTGGCGTCCACCGCCTACAGATACTTCCTTTACGAACAAAGCGCTGTCTGCTACTGAAGAACCTTCGTTTGCAGCTTCCCAGTTTTTAATTGCTGATAATAACAATTTTTCAACACGAGCAGCAGCTTCTTTACCTGTATGCTTAAGAATATAAAGAGCGTTTTCTACTTTTTCGCCACGGATCAGATCCACTACCAAACGCATCTTACGAGGTGAAGTAGGGCAATTCAATAACTTAGCAGTAGAAGCTCCTCCTACTTGAGCCTTTTCCTGCTCTTTGCGCTGTCTAATTAAGACAGATTTTTTGAGTTTTTTTGTTGCTTCCATTACCTATTATTTTTTCTTTTCTGCGTGGCCTTTGAATGTACGCGTAGGCGCAAATTCACCAAGCTTGTGACCGACCATATTTTCTGTTACATAAACAGGGATAAATTTATTCCCGTTGTGCACTGCGAAGGTATGGCCAACGAAATCAGGAGAAATCATTGATCTACGCGACCAAGTTTTGATTACTGATTTTTTGTTTGATTCATTCTGAGAAAGAACTTTTCTTTCTAAGTTGTGATCGATATAAGGACCTTTTTTAATTGAACGAGCCATTATTTTTTCCTTCTTTCAATGATGTAACGATTCGATGTTTTCTTCTTGTAGCGTGTTTTGTAACCTTTAGCCAACACTCCTGTACGTGAGCGTGGTTGACCTCCAGATGTACGGCCTTCACCACCACCCATAGGGTGATCGACAGGGTTCATTGCAACACCACGAACGCGAGGACGACGGCCTAACCAACGTTTACGACCAGCCTTACCTAATACCTCGTGTGCTCTTTCAGCATTTGATACTGAACCAATAGTTGCAACACAAGTCAACAAGATCATACGAGTCTCACTAGAAGGTAACTTGATAATAGCATATTTACCATCACGAGCAGACAATTGTGCGTACGTACCAGCCGAACGAGCGATTGAGCCACCTTGTCCTGGGTTCAATTCAATATTGTGAATGATAGAACCTAAAGGAATATTTGCTAATGGTAATGTATTACCTACTTCTGGAGCAACTTTTTCACCAGCGACTACGGTTTGACCAACTTGTAAACCTGTTGGAGCAATGATGTAACGCTTCTCACCATCAGCATAGTGCAATAAAGCAATACGTGCTGTACGGTTAGGATCATATTCTATAGTAGCTACTGTTGCAGGGATATCTTTCTTATCGCGTTTGAAATCTATAATACGGTAAACTTTCTTGTGTCCACCACCGATATAACGCATAGTCATTTTACCGGATTTATTACGTCCACCCGATCTTTTGTTGCTTCCTACTACTAATGACTTTTCAGGGACATTTGTAGTAACGTCAGAATAGTTTGCACCTACTCTGAAACGCGTACCAGGGGTTACCGGTTTGAATCTTTTAACTGCCATCTCTAATTATATAACGCTGTAAAAGTCAATAGTTTCACCATCTTTAATTGTAATGACGGCCTTTTTATATTTCGGAGCTCTTCCAGATACAAAGCCAGCTTTAGTATAACGGCTTTTTGCTTTTCCAGCTATAACTGAAGTATTTACTGCAACTACAGTCACACCAAACATTTCTTGAATAGCAGTTTTAATCTGAATTTTGTTTGCTCTATGATCTACTTTGAAAGCATAACGGTTTAATTTCTCCGTTAATAATGAAGCTTTCTCAGTTAAGATAGGTTTTTTAATAATTTCCATATTACTTAGCTAATGCTTCCTCCAAAGTTTTAACAGAATCTGCTGTCAACAATAATTTAGTAGCGTTCAATACATCATATGTATTTAAATCTGATGCTACTACAACTTTTGCTTTCTTCAAGTTTCTGCTTGATAAATAAACATTGTTATCGTAAGCTGGCAACACTAAAAGTGTTTTCTCGTCAGCAACGTTTAATGCGTTTACTAAAGACACATAGTTTTTAGTTTTGATAGTATCGAAACTAACTGCATCTAAAACAACTACATTGTTCTCTTGTGCTTTGTACGACAATGCCGATTTACGTGCTAATTGCTTCAATTTTTTGTTCAATTTAAAGCTATAGTCACGAGGTTGAGGACCGAATACACGACCACCACCATTAAACAATGGAGATTTGATAGAGCCCGCACGAGCACCACCAGTACCTTTTTGTTTGTGTAATTTACGAGTAGAACCCGCAATCTCATTACGTTGTTTTGACTTGTGCGTTCCTTGACGTTGATTTGCTAAGTACTGCTTAACATCTAAGTAGATTGCATGGTCGTTTGGCGTTACACCAAATACTGATTCAGGAAGTTGCACCTTGGCACCTGTTTCTTTACCTGATAAATTTAATACGTTAACTTCCATCTCTACTATTTGTCTACGATTACATAAGAACCTTTAGCTCCAGGGATGGAACCACTAACAACGATTAGGTTTTGCTCAGCATAAACTTTCAAAACTTGTAAGTTCTGAACTTTCACTCTGTCTCCACCTGTACGACCTGCCATGCGCATTCCTTTGAATACACGGGAAGGCCAAGAAGCGGCACCAATTGAACCCGGCGCGCGTAGTCTGTTGTGCTGACCGTGAGTCGCACCACCTACACCACCAAAGCCATGACGCTTCATTACACCTTGAAAACCTTTACCTTTAGAAGTTCCGACTACATCTACGTACTCTCCTTCTTCAAATAAAGTTACATCAACGATGTCTCCTAGTCCTTTCTCATCCTCGAAAGTTTTGAATTCAACTAGTTTACGCTTAGGAGTCACTCCTGCTTTTGCAAAGTGTCCTTTTAAAGGAGCGGTCGTGTTCTTTTCCTTAGCATCATCATAGCCAAGCTGAACTGCCGAATAACCGTCCTTCTCTACCGTACGTATATGCGTTACCACGCACGGCCCAGCCTCGATTACTGTACATGGGATATTCTTCCCATCAGCGTTGAACAGGCTGGTCATTCCTACTTTTTTACCAATAATTCCTGACATTTTTTTATATAAATTAATTAAAGTCCATCGAAGCAGTAGGGCTTCGCTCAAGACATACTTTTCCCAATAAGGGACTGCAAAGGTAAAAAGTTTTTTATAACTATCAAATAGTTAATGCATTATTTTTTTTCCAACAACAAAGAATATACCGACAAATTTCAATTATTCATCGAATGATGATAAAATAACACTAAAATCCTACTATATTTGTTATTAATTAAAAAGTCAAACTTATGAAAAAACATTTTTACTATCCACGACATTATTCCTATTGGGACTAGGCTCTGTTGTTGCACAAACTGACAACGACAAAAGATGGACTATCAAAGGAGAAAACACCTTTTTAATCAACCAGAGCACGTTTTCGAATTGGGCAGCGGGGGGAATAAACTCTTTCGCTGGTAACTTAATTTTCAATTATGATTTCAACTACAAAAAAGACAATTGGAGTTGGGACAACAAGGTACTAGCTGCTTATGGCCAAACCTTCCAAAAAGAAACCGATTGGAGAAAGAATGATGACCGTTTTGTCTACACTTCCCTCGTGGGACGCAAAATGACTGAAAAGTTATTATACACTTTCTTCACAAATTTCAACACACAATTTGCCAAGGGCTATAAGTACAATGCCGATGGTACTGACAAATTACTATCAGCAGGTTTTGCTCCGGCATACTTGACCTTCGGTCCAGGTATTGCATTTAAGGAGTCCGACAATTTTAGAGTAAACGTTTCGCCAGCTGCAGCACGCTTCGTATTCGTTACGAACAAAGATATAGACGAGAGACTCTACGGTCTTGACGAGGGCAAAAAATCACGTTTCGAATTTGGTGCTTCATTAGACGCCTACTATAAGATCAATCTTATGGAAAACATCTCTTTTGAAAACATCTTAAAACTATACTCAAATTACAAAGAGAAACCACAAAACGTAGATGTTGATTACACGGCTAATCTTTTCATGAAAGTCAACAAATTTGTCAACGTTAATGCGGGAGTACAGTTGATCTATGATGACAATACAAAAATTCCTCTCTTTGAAAACGGACAACCTGCAGGAACAGGGGCTAGACTACAAGTAAAACAGGTTCTAGGAGCTGGAGTCACTTACAAATTTTAACAACAAATACCCTTTAAACACAGAGGCCCAGTGTAAACTGGGCCTTACTTTTTACAAAAAAGCATAGCTCAATTGGCTGAACTATGCTCTATACCTTTATTTCCCTAAAGCAATTAGTACTGTCCTGTATTTAACATTACCAACGTACAAGCTTCAACAATCTCTATTCCCCGTTCATTCAATTTCGCTGCCAATTCTGGATTTTCAGAACCAGGATTAAAAATCACGCGATGCGGGTTTGTTGCCAAGATATAATCATAATAAGGCTCTTGATTTTTAGGTCCTACATACATTGTAATCGTGTCAACATCCGTATGGATAACCTCTGCTGGTTCGATTGCTACTCCTGCGACCTCTCCATTTTTACGCCCGACATTCACTATTGGGTACCCTTTTCTCACAAGCTTATTGGCCACGAGATAAGAATATCTGGCGGAATTAGTGCTAGCACCTAAAATCAAGGTTTTTTTCATAATATGTGTCTATATATTTAGTGTTCTACAAAACCACCGTTTGCATCATAAGCATTCTGCCTCAAAATAGGCATTTCTAAAATCTTATACAACTCATCCAGACTATTTAAACTTCCATTTACCATATTGGACAGCAACACAATGGTTACATCATTGGTCAAATCGCGCACATACAGGTTTTTGAACCCATGCCACCAGCCCGTATGGTAAACAACTTGGTTCCCAGCTGTAGAAAATGTACGCCAGCCATAACCGTAACTAAACACGCCCCTCTTAGCATCAGAACGTGGTACATATGCCGAATCCAGTAATACCGTATCCAACAGCCTACCTTCCTTAAGGGCTAGATCCAGCAAATACATATCCTGTACCGTACTATAGATTCCCTTATCCCCTAGAGGACCATCAAGATAATCCTGCACAACAGACCGTCTCCAGACTTTATCATGTCCTATCACATCAGTAGGGATCTTATCATACTTGACTCGTGATAATGCAGCTGTATTTTTCATACCGGCAGGTTTAAAAACATGCTCATCCATATACGTTGCAAAATCCTGTCCAGAGACTTTTTCAACAAGAGCACCCAACACCATATAATTTGAGTTATTGTAATGAAATCTACCATCTGGCTGCCCATACCGCGCAGGCTTATGTTCGATCATCAGATTAATAGCATCCATATTTGACATTCCTTTCTTCCGATCGGGCCATATTTTATCAACGAAGTACACATAATTAGGTAATCCCGAGCGATGGGTTAACAATTGCCTGACAGTAACGCCCTCGTAAGGAAACCCCGGAAAGAAATCACTGACCAATTGATCCAATTTCAATTTTCCGGCTTCGACCAACTGTAACACTGCTAATCCTGTCATTGGCTTCGAAACAGAAGCCAGTTCAAACTTGGATGTTATCTTCAAACTATCCTTATGTAAATAATCAGCCCATCCAAATGAATTTTGATACAAAATCTTCCCCTTCTTTGCTACCAGAACATTTCCATTGAACCCCGACACGCTATGAAGTTTTTTCATAAAAGCATCTATATCCTGATTGGCCTGATGCGGATCATAAAGCAAGGCGATACTATCGAGTTCTGATTGTTTTTTTTGGATCTCCTGTTGTTTTTGCTCTGCACTGGAACACGAAAAAAGAGCTATTAAGAATAGAAAGTTTAGTAGCTTAGATAGAAAAAATCTCACGGGCATTTCATTTATTAACACAAAATTAAATATAGGTAAATAAGCAGTAAAACCCAATAAGCGATTGAAAAAAGCAGGCGAAATAAAGCACAAAAAAAGAAGGTATCTAAAAAGATACCTTCTTCGGCCAAGTCCGTAATGACCTGTCTATATTTTTTAGCTACGCCAACAAACGAATTGGCGCTTCTAGCAATCCTTTTAGTGTCTGTAAAAATTGAGCACCACTCGCTCCATCCACTACACGATGATCACAACCTAATGTTAGTTTCATCACATTTCCAGGGACAACAGCTCCATTTTTAACAACAGGAATCTGTTGGATAGCACCTACCGACAAGATAGCACCATCAGGGGAATTGATAATAGACGTAAATTCGTCAATACCAAACATACCTAAGTTAGAGACAGTGAAAGTAGAACCTTCCCAATCAGAAGGCTGAAGCTTTTTAGCTTTTGCCTTACCTGCAAAATCCTTCACTTCAGCAGCGATATGGGACAATGTCTTGCCATCCGCAAAACGAACAACAGGAACCAATAAACCATCTTCTACCGCTATTGCTACACCGATATTAGTATGCTCATTAAATCTCACCTTATCCCCTTGCCACGAAGAATTCACTGCGGGGTGTTGTTTCAACGCTGCTGCTGCAGCTTTGATGATCATATCGTTAAAAGAAACCTTAACTGGAGCGACTTCATTAATTTGTGCACGAGCAGCCATCGCATTATCCATATCGATACTTACAGTCAAGTAAAAATGTGGAGCTGTAAACAACGACTCTGACAAACGACGAGCAATAGTTTTACGCATCTGTGATACGTTCACTTCTGTATATCTCTCTTCTCCGATAAACTGTGGTAACGTAATTGCTTTTGCTTCCGATGGAGCTGCTACAGCAGCTGCCGCAGTAGATTTCGCTGCAGGAACAAAGTTCTCTACATCTTTTTTCACGATACGTCCACCGTCTGCTGACCCTTTAACGTCATTCAGATTAATTCCTTTATCCTTCGCAATCTTACGTGCCAAAGGAGAAGCTTTTACTCTAGAGTCATCATTTGCTGATGCAACTGCGCCTGTTGAAACAGCGGCAGGAGCCTCATTTGAAACAGCAACTTCGGCTTTAGCCTCCGGCTTAGCAGCTGTTGTTTTTTGATTTAACAACGGTGTCACATCTGTACCAGCTGGGCCTACAATCGCTATGATATCATTTACCTTAGCAGCTTGTCCTGCTTCCAAACCAACATACAACAATGTACCTTCTGCATAAGCAGTCACCTCCATTGTCGCTTTATCCGTCTCTACATCTGCAATAGCATCATCTGATTTTATAGTATCTCCGACTTTAAAATTCCATTGTGCGATTACACCTTCCGTCATTGTATCACTCAATAACGGCATTGTGATAACCGTACAGCCTAATTCTTCGGCAGTCACCGAGCTAGTCGAAGTATCTTGGCTAGTAGCTTCTGCCACTTCTTTTACCGCCTCTTCTTCTTTTTTTGTTTCAGGAGCAGAAGCAGCACCATCTAATAGAGCTTTGTAATCTTCACCTTCTTCACCCAACACCGCAATTACAGCATCTACAGCAACAGCTTCACCTTCTTTTGGTCCGATATAAAGCAATGTTCCTTCTTGGTAGGACTCAAAGTCCATCGTTGCCTTATCCGTCTCAATCTCTGCAACGAGATCTCCAGCATTTACCTTATCGCCAACTTTTTTGTGCCATTTCGCGATTACCCCTTCAGTCATGGTATCGCTCATTTTCGGCATTTTTACTACTTCAGCCATCTATTATAGTAAATTATATCTTAAACAATTCAAACAAAACAACTTCCTACTAGTCCATTACAAATGGATAGTCCTCTTGTACGTAAATATCTTTGTACAATTCGTCTACCGTAGGATAAGGAGATTCTTCCGCAAATTTAACCGAGTCTTCTACAATCTTCTTGATCTCCGCATCTACTTGCGCAAACCAAGCATCGTCCGCATAAGCGTTTTCTACGATAGCGTGTTTAGTAGTCAATAACGGATCTTTTCCTTTATATTCTTCAAGCTCTTCTTTCGTACGATATTTCGCAGGATCAGACATAGAGTGTCCTTTATAACGATAAGTACGGATTTCTAAAAATGTAGGGCCTTCACCTGCACGTGCACGTTGTACCGCTTCATCCATTGCATTATGGACTGCTACAGGATCCATACCGTCCACTGGCATACTAGGCATATCAAAGCCCAAACCAATTTTATAGATATCCTCCATGTTAGTTGTACGCTTTACAGATGTCCCCATTGCATAACCATTGTTCTCACAAACAAAGATTACCGGCAATTTCCAAAGCATAGCCATATTGAATGTCTCATTCAATGCACCTTGACGCACAGCACCATCCCCCATGAAACAAACATTCACATTATCTTTACCAAGATATTTTTCTGCAAAGGCTAATCCAGCACCCAATGGTATTTGTCCACCGACGATTCCGTGTCCTCCCATCATACCATGCTCTTTAGAGAAAAAGTGCATAGAGCCTCCTTTTCCTTTAGAACAACCTGTGCTCTTACCGTATAGTTCTGCCATACAAGCGTCTGCAGAAACTCCCTTTGCCAAAGCATGGGCGTGATCACGATAAGAAGTAATAACAGTATCTTCCTGTCTAGTTGCCGATATTGTACCAGCCACTACAGCTTCCTGTCCGATATACAAATGACAAAAACCACGGATTTTTTGCTGTCCGTACAATTGTCCTGCCTTCTCTTCAAATTTACGCATGAGTAGCATAGATCTGTACCACTCGAGATATGTTTCTTTTGTTATAGGTGTTGAACTCATTCTATAAAGTCTTTTTCTTACTTAACCGATTACAAATCTAATAATTTATATCGACAAAATGTAGATTTTTTGCCTCTCAGTCCCTCATCAATTCGATAAGTACTGACAATTTTACTTTCATCTGTTCTCCAGACTCCATATTCTTCAGTGTCAATTCTCCGGACTCCATCTCTTCCGTCCCTACAAGAAGGACAAATGGAATACGCTTTGCATCGGCATAACTCATCTGCTTCTTAAGTTTCGCGGCGGTAGGGTATAGCTCTACAGCGATTCCCTCTTTGCGCAAGGCTGACAACAACGGAATACTAAACGCTTCGGACTCCTTATCGAAATTGACAATAAGAATTTTAGAACTAGTGACTGTTAATTTTGGGAACAGGTCGAGTTCTTCCAAAACATCATAAATACGATCAGCACCAAATGAAACACCTACTCCACTAAGGTCTTTAAGTCCAAACATACCCGTAAGGTCATCATATCTTCCACCCCCACCAATACTCCCCATAGCCACCTCGTTGGTCTTAACTTCAAAAATACAACCTGTATAATAATTTAAACCTCGCGCCAAGGTTATATCCACCTCCACAATTCTCTCTAAAACCTTTTCATCAACTTTAAATGCACTGACATAATTAAAGACCTCCTCTATTTCAGCGATACCTTGCATTCCCTTTTCAGAAGAAGCCAACACCTTCTTTAGGCTAGCCAGTTTCTCGTCATTACTACCCTCCAGCAAAATGATAGGTCTCAACACTTCCAGGTCAGCCATTGTAAAACCGCGCTCTAAGAGTTCCTTATTGACCCCTTCTAATCCAATTTTATCCAACTTATCAATCGCGACTGTCATATCGACGATAAGCTCTGGCTTACCTATGATTTCTGCAATCCCTGTCAAAATTTTACGATTATTTATCTTAATCGTAAAATCCTTAAGCCCAAGTGCGAGCAGCGCTTCCCAATAGATCAGAACAAATTCCGCTTCGTTCAACAAGCTTTCCGAGCCCACCACGTCCACATCACATTGATAAAACTCCCTATAGCGCCCACGTTGTGGCCTATCAGCACGCCATACCGGTTGTATTTGGAAACGCTTAAACGGAAATGCCAGATCATTTTGATGCATCACCACATACCTCGCAAATGGAACTGTCAGATCATAACGCAGTGCCTTTTCAGAAATCTGCGGGATCAACTTAACAGAATTTTTCTCGCTCCACACCTGCTCGGAAACTTTAGAAAGATAATCCCCTGAATTAAGAATCTTAAAAATAAGCTTATCACCCTCATCGCCATATTTTCCGGTCAGGGTCGAAAGGTTTTCAAACGAGGGTGTCTGAATCTCACTATAACCGTATTTTTGAAAAACGCGTTTAAGGGTATTAAATATAAAGTTTCTCTTTCCCATTTCGGAAGGAGAAAAATCTCTAGTACCTTTTGCTAAAGATGGTTTAACTATTGCCATAAGGCAAAGGTAATATAACAGAATGAATAAGGAAAGAATGCCCGACGGTTTCTAGGCAATTTCAATAATTTTCAAATATTCACAAGCTCGCTCGGCAGCAAGCTTTTCCGCACTTTTCTTATTAAAATCACGTCCTAGACCACAGGCTTCGCCATTGACTAGAACCTCTATGCTGAACATCTTGGGCGACTCCCCTTCTGGATTGTCAACAGGTACAAATGCGACCTCCTTGCCTGCATGCTGGCACCATTCAATAAGTCTACTCTTAAAATTCGTCTCCGTGTTTTCTAGCGTATGAATATCGACATGGGGTTTGATAATACGAACCAATAAAAACTCTCGGGTGAACTGATATCCCTTATCCAGATAGACCGCTCCTATTAGCGCTTCGAAAGCATCCCCTAGCAAAGACCCCTGCTTATTTGGATAAGAAATCATACGTGAATCGTACTGAATTAGCTTGTCGAACCCCAACTTTCTGGACAGTTGATTCAAATTCGCTCTAGATACTATTTTCGATCTCATTTCCGTTAGGAAACCTTCATCCTTATAAGGATAAAGCTTAAAGAGCAGTTCTGCAATTACCGAGCCCAAGACTGCATCTCCTAAGAACTCCATACGCTCGTTACTATTCTTTACCCCATCCTTAATTTGTTTGGCGACAGACTTATGTCTAAAAGCCATTTGATACAACTTAAGATTACCCGGCACAAAGCCAAGAATATTCTTTAGCTTTTTAAAGTAAGCTCGGTTTGGAGAAAAATATAGTTTATAAATTCTTAGCGACATATGTATCTACGAAAAGCGAAACACTTACAAATTAACACCTATAAGGTTAACGCTTAGCACATTCAAAAATAGCAAGATTCTTCGAATGTTATTTTATAAAAGCCAATCTACATGTATAGAAAAATAGGTAGTTTTTCCAAACTACCTATTCATATCTTAATTCAGCATGCAATCATTATGCTTGGTATTTTTTGAAAATAACCGAAGCATTGTGACCACCGAAACCAAATGTATTACTCAAAGCCGCATTAACTACACGCTTCTGAGCCGTATTAAACGTAAAATTCAATCGATTATCTATTTGTGGGTCGTCTGTAAAATGATTAATGGTAGGCGGTACCAAATCATTTTTAACAGCCAGAATAGAGGCAATTCCCTCTACGGCACCAGCGGCTCCCAACAGGTGACCTGTCATAGATTTTGTAGAACTTATATTCAATCTGTAAGCACTCTCTCCAAATAGATCGACAATAGCTTTTGTCTCGCTAATATCACCTACTGGAGTCGATGTACCATGTACATTGATATAGTCGATATCTGAAAACTGCATTTCAGCATCATTTATCGCCATAGTCATAGCAAGCTTGGCCCCAAGACCTTCAGGATGCGAAGCAGTAATATGATGTGCATCAGCACTCATACCTCCACCAACAATCTCTGCATAAATCTTAGCTCCACGTGCTAAGGCATGTTCTAAACTTTCTAAAATTATCGCGCCAGACCCTTCACCTGAAACAAATCCGTCCCTATCCTTATCAAAAGGTCTAGATGCCGTCTTTGGATCATCATTACGGGTTGACAAGGCATGCATAGCATTAAAACCTCCTATCCCAGCTTCATTAATAGTAGCTTCCGAACCACCAGTAATAATTATATCTGCTCTACCCATACGGATATAGGTAAAAGCATCAATCATTGCATTAGTTGCAGAGGCACACGCAGAAACAGCTGAGAAATTAGGACCACGCAAACCGTGACGCATAGAAATATGTCCTGGAGCGATGTCCACCAACATTTTGGGAATAAAGAAAGGATTGAAACGAGGTGTTCCATCTCCTTTTGAAAAGTTAGCAACTTCCTCCGTAAAGGTAGTCAATCCTCCAATTCCTGATCCCCATATCACACCAATACGGTTTCTGTCTAATTTATCAAACTCCAATCCAGCATCCTTAACTGCTTCGTCTGTAGAAGCAATGGCATACTGAACGAAAGGATCTACCTTACGAGCTTCCTTGCGATCCATAAAATCATGTGGATCAAAGCCCTTCACCTCGCAGGCAAATTGGGTTTTAAATTTTGACGCATCAAAATGCGTAATAGGAGCAGCACCACTTACACCGTTAATTAATCCCTCCCAATAAGCTTGGACGGTATTACCTAGAGGTGTAAGTGCGCCTAATCCTGTTACAACTACTCTCTTAAGCTCCATTTATATCTTTAGCCTAATACAATTAGTTAGTTAACGTTTTTTTCTAAATAAGCGATTGCTTGACCTACAGTACTGATGTTTTCAGCTTGGTCATCAGGAATTGCAACGTTAAATTCTTTTTCGAATTCCATGATCAACTCCACTGTATCAAGTGAGTCTGCACCTAAATCATTCGTGAAAGAAGCCTCTGGTGTTACTTCATTTTCATCTACACCTAACTTTTCAACGATAATTGCTTTTACTCTTGATGCGATATCTGACATGATTTTATAGTTTAATTGTTTAATAAATCTGTGCAAAGAAAAATAAATTTCACCAAAAATCAAACCTTTTTAATTTTTAGGTGACAAATAAAGAGCAACAAAGCTCATTTAGTGCATTATAGCACGACAAAGAAACACAACTCAATAATACTAAAAGTAATATTCAATCACAAAAAAACTTTCATTTAATACAAATTTTACATTATCCCCCTTAAAAACACAAGCATAAGTTGTACTTTCGTAAATATATCAAGCCCCTGTAAAGTTGAATAAAATCACCTTCAAATTAGACATTGACTTTGACCTCGAACTAGATTTTATTTTGGTCGGTATCAGCTCGTCTTTGAGAGACTACAGGCTTTGCCATTTCATAAATAAGCATACAGGGTTGAATTTTATCTACGGAAAAGAATCCCCGATAGATCACAACGGTAATTTGAAAACTAAACCTCAAGAAGAACTAGACTTTCATATTATACAAGAAAAATCCAAAGGAAAAAAAGAGGCAAAACACCATTATCAGATGTATAGATATTGCTGCGATTCCTTTGATTTCGAGTATTACCTACTCAACAACAGAAGCTTAGAAAACGGCCTATTGGTACCAGAGGCCCCTAACTTTGACTACTTTATAATTATAAAACATTATATCGACGAAGAGGATCTTGACACGTTGATTGATAATTTAAAATCAATCAATGAAATCATGTTGGTGAAAGAAATTGATCCAACAATATTGAAATCTAAAGAAAATCTGATATTTTAGCGGATTCTTTAGAGAGTGTAATATTTACACCTTTGATAATTAAAATATAGATTAGCCATAATCAACCGTCTACGTTGGGATCAGGTCAGCGTAAACAGATAAAAAAACAGAACAACAACGATATGAAAAAGCTTCAAAAGAGAACTAAAATAGTAGCGACATTAGGCCCTGCATCATCCAATATTGATGTATTGACTAGCATGATTGCTAAAGGGGTTGATGTATGTAGATTGAATTTTTCCCACGGCAGCCAAGAAGATCACCTTCAAGTAATTAATACCATCAATGAGATAAATGCAAAACACTCTTTCAACGTTAGTATTTTGGCTGACCTTCAAGGTCCCAAAATCCGTATCGGTAAAATGAAAGAAGGAGGTGCTATTCTAACCAATGGTTCAACTGTCGAAATGACAACCAAGGAATTAATTGGCGACGAAAAGCAAATCTACATTACTTATGAAAACTTCCCTAACGATGTTAAGGAAAATGAAATCATATTGCTTGATGATGGTAAATTACAGTTACGTGTTCTATCTACAAACCACAAAGATACCGTTGTTTGCGAGGTCGTACATGGTGGTATTTTGACTTCACGCAAGGGGGTGAACTTACCTAACACAAAGGTCTCCATCCCTTCATTAACAGAAGAAGATTTAGACAATTTAAACTTCGCATTAGACCATGGTGCCGATTGGATTGCTATGTCATTTGTACGTTCAGCAGAAGACATCGAGCAGTGTAAAGAGATTATAGCTGCCAAAGGAAGTCACGCAAAAATCATTGCAAAAATTGAAAAGCCTGAGGCTATTGAAAACATCGATGCTATTATCAACGCGACAGATGCTGTAATGGTAGCCCGTGGAGATTTAGGCGTAGAGATGCCAATGGAAGAAGTTCCCGGCCTACAAAAGATAATTGTACAGAAATGTCGTAACCTCTCAAAACCAGTAATTATTGCTACTCAAATGCTAGAAAGCATGATTACCACACCTCGTCCTACCCGTGCTGAGGTCAATGACGTTGCCAACTCCGTATTGGATGGAGCAGACGCCGTCATGCTGAGTGGCGAGACATCTGTGGGTGAGTTTCCAGAGATCGTTATCGAGACAATGGCCAAAGTCATAACACACGTCGAGTCGACCTCCTATCCGTACTATAGCGAAAAAGTTGATGCATTTATAGAAGTAAACAAAATTCCAGATGCAATCTGTGGTTCATCAATATTCTTAGCTGAAAAAACAAAAGCATCTGCAATTGCTGTAATGACAGCCTCAGGCTATACCGCTTTTGAGATTTCAAGTTACCGTCCCAATGCAGACATCTATGTATTCACAGGAAATAAAAACCTGTTGAGACAACTTAGTCTTTTATGGGGAGTACGTTCGTTTATCTATGAGAAATATGAGAGTACAGATGGTACGATTCAAGATGTAAACGAGCTTCTAAAATCTCACCAGCTTGTAGAAGCAGGACAAATCGTAATCAATACAGCGTCCACACCTTTACATGAAAAAGGTAAAACAAACACAATTAGAGTTTCAGAGGTAAATTAATTTACCTCTTATCATAAAAAGACAAAGGGCAGGTAATCGCATTACCTGCCCTTTATTAATAAACTATAAGACATCAAATTATCACTTTATAATCAACAGAGGTATTGTTTTCATACTGGATTCCGGGTTTTGATACTTCTCCACTTCATCTAACTTTTCTGTCCCTGGCATTGGCGCGCAATTCTTGCCGGAAAGACGAAGAACAGGCGTTCTAGCCCCAGTCCCGACACCTGCTTTCCCTGAGTAGACATTAGGAATTTCAATCGGCCGTACCCCATAATATTCCGACAAAGGAAGCGAATCCCTTTGTAAGGTATCCGACATTGGAACCTTCAGCTCAACCAGTGGCTTAGACCACTTGTATCCTTTCCCGTCTTTTTTTTCAATTTTATAATCTTGAGCCGACACTGCGACAGATATCAGCGTCAAAAAAGCAAAACTAAAACCTATTCTTTTCACTATATTAGAACTTATATTCATCATAATAATTCACGAAAAAAGAAAATGTATGAACCAAACGTACATCCCTATTGCAAATCAAGATACAAATATTTCCGGGAACACGAGTCTAAGATATTACGTAAACTGCTGTTAAATAGTGTTAAAGAGGACTTCAAGGTATAATACATTACTATTTTTGTAACAAATGAAGAAAAAGAGCATCTCACTGATTATAGGCTTAATGTCCGTTGCATTACTAGGCGTAGTTGCTATGCAGTACTATTTCATTCGCGAGACCTACAAACAGAAATCCATTCTTTTTGATGAAGCAATAAATACATCTTTAGCGAAGGTAGCAGCAGAAATCGAGAAAAGTGAACTCATCAATAATTCTCAGATTATCACCCGGGCAAATCAAGCCAAGTACGAAGCTGAACAAAAAAAACAGCGAATGCTCGCAGAGCAATTACGCATTCAGCGTCAGATCGAAAAGCTACGGCTTCAACAACTTGATGTAGAGAGCGTTTTCAGAGAAGAAGACGAAAAACTCAAAGCTATATTTCCAAATATCACCTATATTGAAAATTGGTTTTACGAAACTTATTTCCGCAAACGTCAAAACCAGCGGTATATTGATATAAGTCTTGTTGAGGAACGGATACCTGGCACCTCTCTTGCGCAAAATTTTGTCGTTGTATCTGCCACCCATGAATTGCCTCGTGTCAGTGCCAAAGATGATTCAGTCCGTTATGTGGTATCCACTATAGACGTTTCAGGTATTGTCAGGGATTACAGGATAGCGACCTTACCTCCCAAAGCAGATGCCAAAGTAGCATTTGAACTTATGGAATTGAGATCACAATTAGAATTACTCAACAAAGAATTCTTAGCAGATAAGAGAAATGCATTGGCGGGAGCCGAAAACGCATTCGATACCTTAGCTATTCTAGGAGGTAAAAAAGTTGGCGTTGTAGAGGATATCGCATTGAGCATCCTCCTTTCAAACAGACCCCTTGAGCAACGTGTAAATCAAAACCAAGTCCAAAAACTACTACAGGAAGAATTAATATCCAGAGGAATCTATTCCCCATTTAATATTGAGATCCGTGATCGCTCTAGAATCATTTACCACAGCCCCGATGCGGAGACACTTGCTTCCTCCGAAAAATCGCCCCGTTATACAACAGCTCTATTCAAAGGGGACTTTGGCGAACCCACCGGAAGATTGAGCATCTACTTTCCCAACAAAAAAAGAGTCATTGCAGACAATATGAGCTACCTCATATTACCGACTCTGGCATTATTTGCTGTCCTCATTGGGTGTTTCGCATACACCCTGTCTATCATCTTCAAGCAAAAGAAAATTTCCGAAATGAAGACTGACTTTATCAACAATATGACCCACGAGTTTAAAACACCTGTTGCCACAATCATGATTGCCAGCGAGTCTCTGCGCGATCCCGAAATCGCATCCAATGAGCAGCGGGTAAATAAACTTGCCAACATCATATATGACGAAAACGTCAGATTAGGCAGTCATATTGAACGAGTTCTCAACATCGCCAAACTTGAAAAAGAGAATCTACGGATCGAACGCACCGATGTACATGTCAATCCCCTGCTAGAAGGAGTATTAGACAGTATGCAGCTACAATTGCACAAGGCGAGCGGAACAATCCATGCTGACCTCTCTGCAACCAAAGATTTGGTAATTGGAGACGAATTGCATCTTTCTAATGTATTCTTTAACTTAGTTGACAACGCAATAAAATACAGCCCTAATGCTCCGGAGATACTCGTGAGAAGTCACAATTCGAAAGAGAACATCATAATATCTATTTCGGACAAAGGGATGGGGATGACAAAAGAACAACAAGAAAAAATATTTGACCAATTCTATCGTATTCCTACAGGCAATTTACATAATGTAAAAGGATTTGGCCTTGGATTGAGTTACGTCCATGATATTATTAAACGATTAGATGGAAAGATTCAGGTGAAAAGTGAAAAAGACAAAGGCACGACCTTTGAGATAACATTACCGCTTAAATCGAAGAAGTCCAATAATTCATAAACAAAGACAACAAACTACTATGCAAAAGATATTATTAGCAGAAGACGATCCTAACCTAGGGGAACTCTTAAAAGATTACCTAGAACTAAAAGGAAAATATGAAGTAGTCCTTTGCCAAGATGGAGAGCAAGCCTTAGACCAATTTAGAAAAAGTGACTTTGATCTTTGTATTTTCGACGTGATGATGCCGAGAAAAGATGGCTTTACATTGGGAAAAGAAATCAGAAAAATCAATCAGACCATCCCCATTATTTTTGCAACAGCCAAAGGAATGATGGAAGACAAAACTCAAGCCTTTGAGTTGGGTGGAGACGATTATATCACCAAACCCTTCCGTGTCGAAGAACTACTTTTACGTATTAATGCACTCCTCAAGCGTGTTTCCAAAGATAAAGAAGAAGAACTGGCCGATAAGTTTGAAATTGGCGGATACTTTTTTGACTATACCAGCCAGATTATATCTTACAAAGGGCAACAACAAAAACTATCCACCAAAGAGGCAGAATTACTACGTCTTCTTTGCTTAAAGAAAAACGATGTATTGACCCGAGAAGAGGCACTCATTAAGATTTGGCATGATGACAATTACTTTACCGGACGTAGTATGGATGTTTTCCTGAGCAAGCTCCGCAAGTACCTCAAAGAAGATCCAAATGTAGAAATAGTAAATGTACACGGCAAAGGATACAAACTACTAGTAAGCTGATAAACAGACAAAAAGAAGTAAGGAAAAGACGATCCCAATCTATTCTTTTCCTTACCCTTTAATATTTTTCTTTGCAATTTCAATTCTTATCCATACCTTAGCGTCGCTTATAGAGAAAGGCAGAGGGACTAGACCCGATGAAGCCTTAGCAACCTGTCCCTTGACAAGGTGCTAAATTCTACTCCATAAATGGGGAAAGATAAGCCGAAGTTTCTGATCCAAGAACTCTCTCTACAGCATTATTTTTTTATTAAAACAATTTAAAAGGAAAATAGTATGTTAATTACCAACAACTTAGGTTACCCAAGAGTGGGCCCATTCCGCGAACTTAAAAAAGCTAACGAGGCGTATTGGGCCAAGAAGATTTCCGCGGACGAACTATTACAAGTAGCAAAAGAAATCCGTGAAGCAAACTGGAAAACACAGAAAGATGCAGGGATCGATTTAATTCCTTCCAATGATTTTTCTTTCTATGATCAAGTATTAGACCTTTCTTTGACAGTAGGTGCAATTCCCGCTCGCTACAACTCCCTATTAAGCAAGGTAGACAACAGCTACAGTCTAGATCTTTACTTTGCTATGGCTCGTGGATTCCAACAAGATGGAATTGATGTCACAGCTTCAGAGATGACAAAATGGTTTGACACGAATTACCATTACATGGTTCCTGAATTTACCAAGGACCAAACATTTAAATTATCTTCAGAAAAATTCTTAAACGAATATAATGAAGCAAAATCTGCAGGTATCGACACAAAACCTGTTCTAATCGGCCCTATTACCTATTTATTAATCGGTAAAGAGAAAGAGGCAGGATTTGACCGCATCGACTTAATAGATAGATTACTCCCTGTTTATGAGCAAATCATATCAAAATTAGCTGCAGCTGGAGCTAAGTATATCCAAATCGATGAGCCGTACCTAGCTTTAGACATTGATGCCAAGACAAAAGCTTTATATACAACCGTCTTCGAGCGTCTTAATGCAGCTGCCGGTACAACTAAGTTAATCGCAACGACTTACTTCGAAGCATTAAAAGACAATGAGGATCTCGCGTTATCGCTTCCTGTTCATGCTTTACACATTGACCTAGTACGTGGTGAAAACCAACTGGACACTGTTTTAGCTAAAGTTCCTGCCTCTCTGACACTATCTTTAGGTGTGGTAGAAGGTCGTAACATCTGGAAAAACGATTACGAAAAATCATTGAGTAAAATCGAACAAGCAGTTCATGCTTTAGGAGCAGATAGAGTATGGGTTGGTACTTCTTCCTCTTTGTTACACGTACCATTTGATTTGGAAAGTGAGAAAAACGAAGAAACATTACCAGCGCAAGTAAAAAACTGGTTAGCATTTGCAAAACAAAAATTAGCAGAGGTCAAAGACTTAGCAGTATTAGCACACGGCGAAGTAGACGCTACTACAGCACAACGCTTTGAAGCTAATAAAGCTGCTGCTGAAAGCCGTCGCACATCCCCTCTAATTCACAAACCTGAAGTAAAAGAACGCGTTGGCAATATCACCGATGAAGACGCCCGTCGTACATCTCCATTTGCAGCACGTAAAACAGCACAGCAAGCTAAATTCAACCTGCCATCGTTTGCTACTACCACTATTGGATCATTCCCTCAAACCAAAGACGTACGTAAATGGCGTGCTGATTTGAAAAAAGGAACTATCACACAAGAAGAATACGACAAAGCTATCGCTGAAGAAACTGAAAGCACAATCCGTCTTCAAGAGCAATTAGATATTGACGTGTTGGTACACGGAGAATTCGAGCGTAATGACATGGTCGAATACTTTGGAGAGCAATTAGCCGGTTATGCATTTACACAATACGGATGGGTACAATCTTACGGCTCTCGCTGTGTGAAACCTCCTGTCATTTATGGTGATGTATATCGTCCAGCAGATATGACCGTTCGCTGGTCCGCTTACGCACAGTCATTGACCAATCGTCCTGTAAAAGGAATGTTAACAGGACCGGTTACCATCCTTCAGTGGTCATTCGTTCGCAACGATCAACCACGTTCTACAACAACGTATCAAATTGCATTAGCGATTTTGGATGAAGTTCAGGCATTAGAAAAATCAGGCATCAAAATCATTCAGATTGACGAACCGGCAATCCGCGAAGGACTTCCGTTACGCAAAGCCGATCAGCAAGAGTATTTGGACTGGGCTGTACGTGCGTTCCGTGTTTCTTCTTCAAACGTTGCGGACGACACACAGATCCACACCCACATGTGCTATTCTGAGTTCAATAACGTAATCAAAGATATTGCAGCGATGGATGCCGATGTTATCACGATCGAAACATCCCGTTCGCAAATGAAATTATTGAATGCTTTCGCTGGAGACTTTAAATATCCAAACGACATTGGCCCAGGCGTGTACGATATCCACTCCCCTCGCGTACCTAGTACCGAAGAGATGGTTGATCTATTACGCAAGGCAAAAGATGTAGTCCCTGCATCCCAGCTATGGGTCAATCCAGACTGTGGTTTGAAAACTCGCGCTTGGCCAGAGACCAAGGCAGCATTAGAATCAATGGTTGAGGCTGCAAAAATATTAAGGGCAGAATAACCGCAAAAATTTAGTAGTATTAAATAAATTTAAAATCCCGAGCCCTAAAAAGTTTGGGATTTTTCATGACCGCACTTTTGCTTCGAACAAACCAATCAGTCTTTACCCTCCCCATCCTATACTATGGCTTTGTGCTAGCACTCACTCTTTACAATTATTTAAAACTGAAGGAATAAACTTTTTTGACAATCACTTGTTATAAAGTAAATATCAGTTATGAAAAAAATAAGTATTATAGCCCTGTTGACACTAGTTACATTATCATTCACAAGCTGTGAAGTGATTGGAGGAATATTCAAAGCAGGAGTCTGGTCTGGCATCATTATGGTTGTGGTTGTAGTAGCATTAATACTATGGCTATTGGCAAAAATGTTTGGCGGACGAAGAAACTAAAAAAATATATGCGCAACTACTTACTACTACTGCTTTATTTCAGTTCAGTTCTTTTCCCTTTATTAGCACAAGAAGGTTACCCAAAACCAAATGTTAAAGACTTGCTATTCTACATTCAGCACAATCGCGGAAAAAACACCTATTTGTATCAAGCCAATATCGACAAGCAGGGTAAAATAGACTCCAATGATCCCGTCAAGATCAGCAGACAGATGTTTGACAATAATGCGGAAATAAAATCTATAACCGCCATACAGCGCAAATTTGCTTATGGTATCGATTCCACACCACAAAGTGACAAGTCGTACGAACTGAGCCTTGTTTCTTATCCCCAACAACGGCTTTATCTCCGCAGCAACGCCGACGACAACTACTTTGTAGAAACCACCTTAAACGGTATAAAGATGAAAATAAATCGCTTATTTATTTTCCAAAAAGAAGGTACCTCCGGGCTTAATACAAAAGTAGATTACATTTTATTCTTTGGCACAGATCAAAAGGGCAAACACGTACATTCAAAATTAGTCATCGACTAGCCCTTCTTCTCCCTAGATTTTACTTTTCAATGTTCGTGATTACTCCACATTTTATCTAATTTTGCGTCATGATTACAGCAGAGAGATACCACGACATTTCATGTGGACACCGAGTAGTAGGGCATGAAGGAAAATGCAGATACCTGCATGGTCACAATTACCGCATACATTTCATTGTCCAAGCCGATGAGTTAGACAATGTAGGCCGTGTCGTCGATTTCTCCGTAATAAAAGAAAAACTATGCATGTGGCTCGAAGACAATTTCGACCACAAGTTCCTCATCTGGAATGAGGATCCATTACTAGCTTCATTGATGGAAATTGCTGCGGACAGCCTGGTTCTTGTCCCCTTCAATCCTACAGCAGAAAATATAGCAAAGTACCTAGTCGAGCAGATAGGCCCTCAACAGCTGGCAGAGCATGGCTGTCACCTTATCAAATGTAAAGTGGAGGAGACACAAAAATGTGCTGCCTCCTACACCTTAGCCTAGACGGCATCAATCCTTCAGCTCGAGCAATACCGGACAATGGTCCGAGTGTACAGCATCATTCAAAATATTTGCCGCTACAATCCGGTCTTTCAATGCAGCTGATGCCATATTATAGTCGATGCGCCACCCCAGGTTCTTGCCTCGGGATCCCGCTCTATAACTCCACCAAGTATAATGGTGCGGGTCTGCATTCAAATGGCGAAACGTATCAATAAATCCAGAATTGATAAAATTCTCCATCCACTCCCTTTCTTCGGGCAAAAAGCCAGAAGTGTTTGCATTAGATTTTGGGTTATGAATATCAATTGCACGATGACAAATATTAAAATCTCCACAGACGACAAGATTAGGCTGCTCTTGGATCAATTTGTCCGCATAAAGCTGAAAATCATCTAAAAAGCGGTACTTGAACGTCTGTCTTACATCCCCAGTAGTACCTGACGGAAAATACGTACTCATCACCGACACCGTATCAAAATCAGCCCGGATAATACGGCCTTCAAAATCATAATCCTCGTGTCCACAACCATACTCTATATGCTTGGGCGTTATCTTCGTCAAAATAGCGGTTCCACTATACCCTTTTTTTTGTGCAGGGTACCAGTAATGTTCATAGCCCATCTGTTCAAAAAAAGCTATTTCAGGAACCTGATCCGGTGTTGCCTTTATTTCCTGTAGACACACCACATCTGGGTTTACCGTCTTCAACCAGCCTACCCAATCCTTCTTCAAGGCAGCCCGTATTCCATTCACATTATATGTTACAATCTTCATCCCTAGCCAATTATAGATAAATTCCTTTACACAGCCCTTTATAGGCTATACTTCTTTGATTTAAAAGCATCAAAGAACTCCGTTATAAAACCAGATTTTGGTTTAAGTCCCTTTAAGATACGATCCTGATTCACCGCTTCCCTCCTCGTCAATAACCGGGCGGACATACGTTCATTCACAATAGGCCTATCCTGAGCGTTTGTTTTCGCTCCCGCGATAATATCTACGGCCTCTAGACCACTTATCACCTGACCGAATACCGTATAATTCCCATCCAAATGAGGAGCACCACCTACAGTAGTGTATTGTTCCCTTTGCAAAGCTGAAAGCTTATTCCCGTTCAATCTAAAACGCTCCAAAGAATCTAGACCATCATTTGTAAAACGGTGTCCCTGAACGATATAAAACTGCGAAGCAGAAGATTGCTTTGCTGGATTATTGTCCCGAGCAGCTCCCAAAGCTCCTTTCTTATGAATAAGTCCTTCCTGGATTTCTGATGATATTTTATAATCGGGGCCTCCATTGCCGAGCATCGCATTATCCGCAGCCTTCTTCGAATCTGGGTCCCCCCCTTGAATCATAAAATTCTTAATAACACGGTGAAAGAGTAAAGAATCATAATAGCGCTCATTCACCAATTTTTTAAAATTATCACGATGCTTCGGCGTCTCATTGTAGAGCTGGATTAATATATTTCCCTTCCCCGTCTTCAGCTCTACATAATAGTGCTGTGGTTTTTGCGCCTGTGTCACCACTAAAAAAAATCCTAAAAAAATAGAAAATAAAAATCTCTTCATAAAAATAAGTTATATCACTTCCAACTCTTGAAAGTAATCAATAATCAATGATTTCATAATCAGTTCTTGTTCCAATAATGTATAGTTAGGGATTGCTTTCACCAACTTCCAATGAGGCCAGCCTTGCTCGTCCAACCCTTCCAATTCATAAAACCCCATCGAACTGAAAAGTCGACATGTCGCAATATGCATCAGTTCCTCCTTCTCTCGCTTGGAGAATTTCTTAGGTCCCTGTCCGAGCTCCTGTACTCCGATTAAAAACAAAACCACCTTTATATCGGGTAGTTCCATATCAAAACTCTGAGCCAGAGCCTCCCTTAGGACATTCCATTTTTTATTTACTTCTGTTGCTTTCATGTATATTTAAAAACCAAAAGTAACTAATTCAGAAGTAAGAATTGTCATGTGATTCTTTAAGATAACTCTAACAATAGTTCTTTGCATCGTTTTTCGACCATTTTATATACCGGATCAAACAGCATATCATCAAAATAAGGATCAGGCACCACATCATCTTTCAAAAACAGATGCACCTTATCTTTCTGTTCCCTATTCCTAGCTAGGCCGATTACGTCTTTATAGTTCTGCCTGTCCATCACCAAAATTAAATCATAATCCTCAAACAGTATCTCCGTAAAATGTTGCGCCCGTTGACCAGAGATATCTACGCCATTTCTTTTTGCCACAGCGATCGATCTATGGTCTGGTGCATGTCCAACGTGCCAATCTCCTGTACCGGCAGAATCAACAATCCATCCCAACCCTTTATCCAAAACCATATGTTGTAATATTCCGTGTGCCAATGGCGATCGACAAATATTACCCAAACAAACCATCAAAATCTTCATATTCCAAAAATCTACATTATTATATAAAAAAACAAAGTATGACGATCTTACGAAAGCCATACTTTGTTTATATATAAACTATTCTACGGTTTAATACTCAATAGGTACATTCAACTCGACCGTACTTCCACGTTGAGGAACTCCCTTTATACGTACGATATTACGTTTTGTCGAAGCTAGTGCAGATTCTACATCATCCACATTATTTACCGTCTTACCGTTCACTTCAGTTATCACCAATCCACGTTCTACACCAAAATATTCGAACACTCCGCCACGGCGCACATCCGTCACCACAACTCCAGACGTAATTCCTAATTCTTTCTTACGCGCATCTGTTGCTGGAATAAAACTTGCACCAAGTTTATTAAATATCTGTGTTGCACTAGCGCTTGAGCCTTCATCACTAGCCGCAGCTTTGTTTACTTCCTCACCTTTTAGCGTTACTGTTACATCTTTCTCTTTTCCATCACGTTTATAAGTCAATGTAACCTTATCGCCTGGACGAAGTCGTGCTACACGCTCTTGTAAATCTGGCGAACTGTAAATAACTTTACCATCCACTTTGGTTATGATATCATTTTTCTTGATACCTGCAGCTTCTGCTCCGCCCCCTTTTACAACACTAGAAACATATAGTCCTCTTACATCATCAATGCCTAATTCTTTACGTGCAGCATCATTCATCTCCGTAAATGTAAAGCCTACATAACCACGTTTTACGCTACCAAACTCTTTAAAATCATCCAATACCTTTTTAGCAAGACTAATCGGAATCGCAAAACCATATCCTGCATAGGTACCCGTAGGTGAGGCGATTGCAGAATTGATACCAATCAATTCTCCTCGGGCATTAACCAACGCTCCACCACTATTACCTTTATTAATTACCGCGTCCGTCTGTATAAAAGACTCAATAGCCGTACTTACCATCTGCTCGGGTTGTCCTCCTTGTCCAAATCCTCTCTGTTGCGAAGGTTCATCGAGAATACCTATACGACGTCCCTTAGCACTTACGATACCTGCTGTTACTGTAGATTGCAAGCCTAGTGGATAACCTACCGCCAATACCCATTCTCCTACTTGAACATCATCCGAATTACCCAACTTAACCATTGGAAGATTTGTCGCGTTTACTTTAATCAACGCCAAATCAAAATTAGGATCACGACCGATTACTTTAGCTTCGTAGGTACGATTATCCGTAAGCTGCACCTCTATTTTATCAGCATCTTCAACCACATGGTTATTCGTTACGATATAGCCATCTGTTGATATAATTACACCCGATCCAGACGCCTGAGCCTGTCTTGGCTGAGCTTGCCCACGTCGTTGTTGTGGCATCCCAAAAAACTCCTCAAACATATCAAACGGAGAACCTGACCCTCCACCTCCACGTTGATTGGCACGTGTCGTCACAGAAACTTTTATATGCACAACACCCGGCGAGACTGCCGCTGCTGCTTGGGTAAAATCTGGGTTACCAGTAGATGAAATAGCTGCACCTGTAGGATTACTTGCATAATAGACTTTTTGCTGTTCTTCAAAAGTCATATTATTCAATTGTTTGTTCTCAAAAAATTTGTATCCCCCTACAGCGATTGCCCCTCCTAGGACAGCTGCTAATAAACTTACTCCTATTTTTTTCATATTACTTTGCTGTTTTAATTTCTAACTTTGCTATTCAAATAAATACAAATTGTGTTAGTCAAATGTAGTACCATCACAAGGTCTGTCACAACTTTTGTCAGTTAAAATTTGTTAATAAACAGTAGTTTTTCAGGTTTTTAACATGTTTTAACACGTTAGCACACAATTGTAACAAGAATATTAAATTTGACGCATATTTTCAAGTTTTATGGACCAAAAAATTAAATTTCATAAATATCAGGGTGCAGGCAATGACTTCATTCTAATAGACAACAGAAATAAGCTTTTCAATCACACCAATACAGACCTGGTCAAACACTTGTGCGACCGTAGATTTGGAATAGGTGCCGACGGCTTAATGTTACTACAAGATACAACGGAATTTGATTTCGAAATGGTTTACTTCAATTCTGATGGCCATCAAGGCAGCATGTGTGGCAATGGAGGGCGCTGTATCGTAGCTTTCGCACGCGATCTTGGTCTCATAAAAGATGAGACTGTCTTTTTGGCAGTTGATGGAGAACACCATGCTACCATTCAGCAGGAACAGGTAAAATTAGGTATGACTGATGTCCATGAAATCCAAATGGACGGAGATTCTTACATACTACACACTGGTTCGCCCCACTACGTAACAATGGTAAACAACCTTGCACAGTTAGATGTATATCGACAAGGCTATGCCATCCGCAACAACGACACTTACAAGCAAGAAGGTATAAATGTCAATTTTGTAGAACGAGAAGGAGAGGGGTATTTTCTGCGTACGTTCGAACGAGGCGTAGAAGACGAAACTTATGCCTGCGGTACAGGCGCTACTGCTGTAGCTATGGCTATGGCCTTTAAAGAAGGCTTAGATGGTTATCATGAAATTCCTGTACGTGCCTTAGGAGGTCAACTGTACGTCTCCTTTGAGAAAAATCATCAAACATTTAGTAATGTAATCCTTAAAGGCCCAGCTACATTTGTTTATGAAGGCACGATAGCTTCAGACTACAGATAACAAGCTACCCTTATACAGTCTATTATTTAGCTTTTTATTTTTACTTTATCGTTATTCGGGTTATCTTAGATGCCTTCTTACAGAAGAATTCATCAAGATGCAGCAAGTAGACAGATCCATTCGATATCAATTGGTTTATTCACTCGGAGAACACCCCTATCTGGGCTATCTACTGGAACCACATATTGTACAGCTCAATGCCAACGGAAGTCTTTCGCTATCTTCCAAACGGGTATTTTCCAATACAGTAGATGAATACGCTTCCGCCTTGGATGAACAAGATTACAAAATCATCAAACTTTTGGACGAGGTCGAACAGACCCATGTCATCAAGAAATACCATAAAAAAGCAATACGCCCGGCAGATTACTTCCTCAACGTATTCGATCAAAAAATATACGATTACATCCGTCCCAAATTAGAACAGAAGCTACTCAAAGCATTAGAATTAATCGGTCAGAAACCCCTATTCTTGATGAGTAAAAAAGACGGATATTCTGCAGACCAAAAGCTACAGATAGCTCCACAAGCGACATCCATTCTCTTCCATTTCAGACGCAGCGAAGAGGAGACCCGCTATTTTCCTACATTAAAATATGATGGGCACAGGATGGAGTTTATGTTCAAAAATGCCGAAGTCATCATCAATGCACAGGCATGGCTCCTGTTGGACAACACACTGTACCATTTTGACCAGCCGCTAGAAGGAAAAAAACTAAGTCCTTTCCTCAACAAACGTTATATCACAGTGACACGTGCTACGGAAAAAAAATATTTCGAAACCTTTGTCTCTAACCTTATCGAAAAAAACAACGTTTATGCGGAGGGCTTCGACATCAAGACCATCAAAGAAGAAGCAATCCCCGTATTGACGTTAAATTATATTGTAGATGGACAGTCCCATCTCCAACTATCATTCAAGTATGGTCACTACAACTTCTCTTCTGGTGGCGACCATAAAATCTCCGTACGTCTACATTACGATACCGATGCCGATTGGTATACCTTTACTCGAATTAGACGATCATCGCTCTGGGAAGAAAAACAGCATTTGTATCTCGAGAATCTTGGGCTAAAACGGCAAGATGCATTATTTGGCAGTTATATTCCCAGCACAGAGGATGTAAGCAGTATCTTCGACTGGCTTAATCAGCATCAAGAAGAATTGCTAAACAAAGGCTTTCAGATCAAACAAGAAACAGGGGACAAACAGATATTCATTGGTAAGACCTCATTGGACATCGAAGTAGTTGAGGACAACGATTGGTTTGACATACGTGCCTTTGCCAACTTCGGCCCTTACAAGATACCTTTTATACAGTTGAGAGATCATATCCTCAACCGCATCCAAGAATTTGTCCTTCCAAATGGGGAGATTGCGATCATCCCCGAAGAATGGTTCGCCCAGTATGAGCATCTTTTTCATTTTGCCGTCAAAAAAGATAGCCTACAACTTAACAAAGCGCATATAGGTATTCTCCACGAAATATCCGAGCATACCGAATTGAGCATGAGTCGTAAGCTTCAAAATCTGAGTAACTTTGAGGAGATACAACAGACTGCACCGCCCGAAGGCTTCAAAGGTCAGTTACGCCCTTACCAACAGGCAGGCTACAATTGGTTCCATTTCTTGCAGGAGTATAAATTTGGAGGTGTCCTTGCCGACGACATGGGACTTGGCAAGACCGTACAAACATTAGCCCTTTTACAAAAACAAAAAGAAGAGCTCAAAGACACCGATCACGCAAAGACGACACTACTGATCTTACCAACCTCTTTGGTTTATAACTGGCAAAAAGAAGCAGACCACTTCGCCCCAAAGCTAAGAGTACTCTTACATACTGGAACCAATAGATTCAAGGACCCTTATGCTTTCACCCATTTCGACTTGGTCATTACCACATACGGTATCGTCAGAAGCGACGAGGCTATTCTCAGCAAGTGTTTTTTCAATTATATCATTCTGGACGAAAGTCAGAATATAAAGAACCCGACCTCCAAGTCTTTTAAAGCCATCAAACTGTTAAAGAGCCGCCACAAGCTAGCGCTTAGTGGGACACCTATCGAGAATTCCGTTTCTGACATTTGGTCGCAGATGCATTTTACAAACCCTGGTCTTCTGGGCAACTATACCTTCTTCCAAAAAGAATTTGTAACCCCTATTGAAAAGAAAAAAGATGAAGTGGCAGCCAAAAAGCTACAGGCTATCATCAAACCTTTTGTACTGAGACGGACAAAAAACCAAGTAGCAACAGAACTACCTCCAAAAACAGAACAAATCATCTACTGTCAAATGACCGAAGGACAGTCTGAGCGCTATGAAACTACAAAATCCGAATACCGCAACGCTATATTGGATAGCGCAGTCCAACAACAGCGTAAAGGCGCACAGATAGCCCTATTGCAGGGACTGACCAAGCTCAGACAGCTTGCCAACCATCCGAGTATGGTCGAAGGCGATTACACCGATGGCTCTGGCAAATTTGAAGCGGTACTCGAGATGTTAGAAGCTATATTATCCGAGGGGAACAAAGTCTTGATTTTCTCCCAATTCGTCAAGCACCTTGAAATCTTTAAAGCGCATTTCCAACAGTATGGTGTACCATTTGCCTACCTAGATGGGACCACAAAAAACCGTGCAGAGGCAGTCCAAACATTTAAAACAGACGATAGTATCAAGATATTCCTCATTTCCATTAAAGCAGGAGGAGTAGGCCTCAACCTTACCGAAGCAGACTATGTATTCATTCTAGATCCATGGTGGAATCCCGCTGTCGAACAACAGGCTATTGACCGGAGTCACCGCATAGGCCAGACCCGCAATGTATTCATCTATAAATTCATCAGTAAAGATACCGTCGAAGAAAAGATAGTCGCCATGCAGAACCGAAAGAAATCGATAGCTACGTCTTTAGTGACTACCGAAGAAAGTTTCGTAAAGTCACTATCTCAGGATGATTTAAAGGAGCTATTAAGATAATAAGCTATAGAACAGTAGGCTTTAGGCGATAAGCTTAAAGCATATAGCTTACTGCCTATTATCAACAAAAGTAATCGGCTTTCGGCTCATCGGATTAAAAACAGACTGTTGTAATGCCTCAAGTTTACAAAACTCAATCTTAGGCGCCACCCGCAGCTTTGCCCTAAAATAATCCTTGATTTCATTGATAAATTCTTCCGATTCATTGGCAGACACCAATCGGATGATGATTTCATCAGTACCTATCTCATTGTGAAATAGCTCAATCTGATGCAACAGTATTTCAGGGAATCCAGCTAACAAATCATGCATAGCTGGCGGATATAGTGTTGTCCCCTTATACTTCACCATATGTTGTTTTCGCCCTTCGACAGGTCCAATACGATAGGTATGGCGGCCACATGCACAGGGCTCCGTATAACGGCGCACGATATCTCCAGTTTTAAAACGCAGCAGAGGCAACCCTTCCACCCCTAAGGTCGTTACTACCAACTCTCCACTTTCGCCATCAGCCACCCATTTTCCCTGTTCATCCAGTATCTCGGTGATAATCAAATCCGGTTGCACGTGCCCCCCTTTAAAATGATCACACTCCGTAAAAGCCGCTCCCATCTCTGTAGAAGCATACGTAGAATGCAAGTCCACATTCCACTTGCTTGCTATACGATTGGTAAGAATCGTATTATTCAGATCTTTATCCCGCAAAGCCTCACCTATGCAAATCACAGCCTTGACACTGCAATTAGTATAATCGATGTCATGCTGTTCTGCAAATTCAATCAGTTTCAATAAAAAAGAAGGAACACCAATAAGGTAAGTAGGTTTATATTTCAGTATCGAGTCCCATTGCATCTGGGGGATTCCCGAGCCGACACGGATTACCCCAGCTCCGAGCTTTCGCAAGCCAAGAAAATAAGCAAGTCCCGCCATAAACCGGCGGTCCATCGTCGTCATCAACTGCACCCTATCCCCCGGCTTCACCCCCACCATTTCAAAAGATTGCATTTCATTCGTCGCTAAGCGATCTAAATCCTTATCCGTAAGGCCAAAAGTAACAGGAGTACCCAATGTTCCAGAAGTCGTGCAATAATCAATGATCTCCTCCTGTGGTACACACAGAAAATCATCATTATACAATTGCAAATCATCTTTACAGGTAGTCGGTAGCTGTTCCAAATCCGACAGCCTTCTGATGCTTGACACATCGACATGATGTTTTGCAAATAAGCGTTGATAAAAAGGGGAGTTACTTGCCAAATACGACAACTGCTCCCGCAACAAACCTTCTTGAAAAGCTTCAATAGCGGCTACCGAAGCGTACACTACACCTTCCGTCTTTTGTTCGCCTTTTTCCATAATTTCCGTATTTCTTTTTCTGCTTGCAACGTAGGGATTTCTAATGTAAGGGCATGTGCGAATTCAGCTTGAGCCTTTCCATATGCCCCCTGCTTATACCAATATTTACCGGCAAGGTAATAAACTAACCAAAGATTTGGATTAAGCTCCTTAAAATTTTTCAATCGCTCCTCCGGCATCTCTCCCTTTACTCGAATCGCATACGCTATACTATCTGATTCACTTTTATACCTTTCATAGTTGACAAAAGTATCCGAGTGCACAAAAGCATCTTCTGCTATCGTGAGCGCCTCTATCTGTTTTGATTGTCCTATTGTTGAAGAATCTGCAAACACCTCATCCAGATTATATGCTGTAAACGCCCCAAGTTGATAAGGAGAGTTAGAAACCCATATCAATTTATCTTCCGGTTTAAAAATAACCGCATGATGCGCCAATAGATGATTGAGCGACTTGTCATTACCATACCCGATATCCGTATCCGACATACCCTTCCGATTACGTAAAATATCCGCCATTTTCTCCGGGTTTAACTTATTTTCCCTATGCAGTAACTCCAACAGCCTATCATACCGATACTGAGAATGGCTTTCTTGGATATGGGCTGTATTTCGTTTATCCAGCGCATAGGTATCAGATTGAAAATGGTTTGTACAGACAAGTTGATTCCCATTATCCACCTCGTATATTCCAAAATTCTTCGGTGAAATTTCTAAAAGAACCGCCTTTTTATCTTTTGCACTGCCAATCATCAACGATTCCGAGACAAACGATTGTGCCTCCTTTGCAATAACAATGGCTTCCTTTATGTCCGTAGCACGTTCTAGTATTTCCCGAGCAACAATAGAAATAGGTCTTTTTGCAGAAAGTGGAATAGTAGACTTCCCCGCATTCATCGTCACCGTAAGCCCCTCCTTATTCATTCCCGAGACAACACCTATCATCCCCGGCCACGATACCGACACAAAAGGAATCCCTTGTTCCGGCCGTACAAAGTTCAGCACTTTATTTTCCGCAAACTCATCCCCCACATAAAAATCAAAATTTCGTCCAATCAGTAGCTTACCATCCTCCGTCTTATCCCCCCAAGAGGCAACAGATGAACATCCTACAATTGCGAGATCGCGGAGTGCATGCCCTAGGTCATGTGCTGCATGCATCAACAGTGTCAGACTAAAATTATCTCCGGCATAAGGATAGGCATCATCCAGGTGTGTCGACAGCCCATAGATTTCGTCCAAATAAGAGGGGGGAATATAGTCATCTAGACGCCGTCCATACCAATGGATAAACTTAGACACAAGCCGCTGCTTAAATTTAGACGGCACCATGTGCTCCAATTTATCCATAAAAACACGTTGCTGTTGCCTAAACAAATCTTCGGTCAGCAACCCCGTCCTATTCCCTAAATCATAAGGCGCACCAGACACATAAAGCTCCCACATCCCGTACCGATTCTTTACCAAATAATCCTTATTGCTCAGCATCCGTAGCGAATCCTGGTCCAGAACAAGTTGTACCGTATCCGAAGTATCGTCAAAAGTACGGGTATACCGTTTAGAAATCCTATTAGATACACAAGAAGAACATAAAAGGATAATAAAAACAAATTGCAACCACTTACCCATGCGTTTCATTTTTAATTTTATCCAACAAATAGGTACGCCCTAGAATCTCCATACATGTTGCTACAGCTCCAATGGTCACCCCTAGTACTCCATGCATTCCCACACTCTGCCCCACAAAAAAAAGATTCGGCACCTTCGTTTTAGGGGATATCCGAGACCGCATCATTTCATTCACATCTTTTTCCGGACCATATAGGTTTCCCTCGGTCGTGCCTATATAATCCCGATAAGACAATGGTGTAGAGGCATACGCATCCACTATAGTACTTGGCAATTCCGGCCAGCGCACCGCCAACTTATTCAATATTCTATTTATTCTGGCTTTCTTAAATTCAGCATACCCTTCTCCTCTAGCGGCCTCTTTAATAACCGTATTTCTCGACTGTTCCCATGCCTTCACTTCATCAAAGCGCATCACACTGAGACAAGTCAATGTATCCGCGTACCCCGGCCTACTCTTATCCTCTGTCATAGACAGCATATACATCACAGGCCATTCTTTCTGTTCGTAGGCCGGTAGGTTCCACAGTTTCTCCTTGTCTTCGTGATAATATATGTTTGAACCAACAAATGGGAAAGTACCAACCTTTAGAACAAAATGCGCACTAAAAGAAGATACAGTAAGCGGCAGACTTTGTATGCGATTGTAATAGACACTCCGAAATAATTCCTGGTCCAGCTGCTTTAAAGTTGTCTGTGGTTCCACGTTGGAAATAAACAGATCCGCAACATACCGGCTCCCATCCCTAGTCTCCACCTGCTGTATACGTCCATCCCGACTATGATATCGTACCACCTCCTGATGACGCAGTGCTACTCCACCCAAAGAGCGTAGCACTCTGACCAATTGCTTACTTATCTGGCTCCCCCCATTTATGCAACGGTACGCACTCTGTATGTAAGAATTGATGGTAAGTGCATGCACGTAGAAAGGCGTCTTGTACGCGTCTCCGGCATATAGAAAATTTGCTCCGGCCAATACAGACCGCAACGTACTATTCGCAGTAAGCTGCTCGAAATATGTGGATACACTGATTCCCAAAAAAGGATGGTCATAAGCTTGCCCCGTTTGCTCTTCGAGATTATACAATGGAAACGCACGACACACCTCCTGTATATCCACAATATACTGCACTATTGCGGGCCGTTCCTGCGGAAAATAAGTGCTCAATTGTTCAACAAAATTAGCATATCCTTGCGCCAAAGGATAATCTACTCCTTCATTTCCAAAACGGACATAATCAAACACCTCAGGCATCTTCTCCAGGTTCAGCTTATCCATAATGCCCAGATATGAAAAACACCGGTGTAAGTTCTGCCCCTCTGACAGCCCACCTATATAGTGTACGCCCGTATCAAAGATTTTCTTGCTCCGCGAAAACGTCTGCAGATTACCTCCAAATTGATTATTCTTCTCCAATACACAGACCTTCTTACCCTCCTTCGCTAAGATTACTGCAGCTGTAAGTCCTCCTAAACCACTGCCTACAATGACGATATCATATTCAGTCATTGACATACATCCTTCTATAAATCTGTACACCATCTAGGCTAGATTCCATAACAAATCCATCCTGGACCAAAAAATCTAAGTTATTTCCACTATTGACGTTGACGACCATCGCATAGGTTTTCCAATCTTGCCCTAAATAGTCCTCTGCCAGCAATAGTTTAGAAATCACCAACAGATCAGCCTCTGGAGCTTCAGCGACAAACTGTATTCCCCGTAGTGAAGACCAATAAATACGCATTGCGACTTTTCTCCGCTCCTCATCCTCAATCACTCCCAACACTTTTCGTTTACCATTTTGCAGAGACAGAAGATAATCCAACTCTCCGAAGGACAGGCTCCAATGCGCCCATGTCCCCCCTTGTGGTAGCTGTTTATTCACCTCCCAAAACACCTTCTTCCATCGATGCAGGCCATCTTTCACCCCGCTGACTATTTCATCATCTTTATACAGGTATGCTAACCTTATCTTAGCCACAAAATAATCTTCATTTTCTAGCTGAGTCCGTTGCAGTTCGAACTGTCTCTTAAAATGATTTGAAATAGCCTTTGCACGCGCTGAATAGGTCCCACCAAACCGCTCATCAGCGATTGGAATCCGTTCTCCAATCATTGGACGGAGCTTTCCTGGAAAAATCAACACATCCCCCTTTGGTAATACATCACCATTTCCATGTATATAGATGGGTAGAATATCGAGTTGCAGCTGCTCTGCAAGATAGAATGCGCCTTTATGAAAGCGCTTAATCTGGTTATCATAAGAACGGGTTCCTTCCGGAAATACAACAATAGAATAGCCCTGTGCCACCTTACCCCGCAAAAAATCTAAACTTTCCTCAACACCACTACTTGTCGGATAAAACCCTAACACCCGAACAGCCTTTCCAAAAATCGGAGATTTCCAAACCCAATCATTCACTAAAAAAACCATCTTGGGAACCAGCATTCCCATGGTCAATGTATCGAGAAAAGAACTATGATTACCGATTACTACAGCCGGTTTATTAAAAGTCTCCCCATAAGGATTACTAGTCTTATTCTTTACTAACGGATACCCATACAACACCGACTTCATAAATTTAGAGACCACATACCGTAAAAATTTATCTTTCCGGGACCGCTCCATTGGCACAATAGGAAGAATAAGCCGTGCAAAAAAAGAAAGCACAATACAACCTAGACCATAGTACATGAACAGTAACAGTGACCACAAGAGAATAGTAATAGTGAAAGGAGATTTTCCACGTTTCGCCCTATCTGTGATAAAGAACCGAAAGATAATCGGATACCAGACAAAAGTAATAATCACTGCGGCAAAAACCCCGATCAGCGATACCGAAGATATTGAAATCAATGCAGGATGCTTAGCAAATATCAATGCACCGATAGCCAACACCGTAGTTAGTACAGCCAACAAAATCGAAGTACGGAATACCTGTAGTTCATCCTCACCCGTGCTGTATTGCTTTTGCAAGGCCGCAGTCATAAAAATACTGAAGTCCACTCCATGTCCAAATACCAAGGTACAGACAATAGCAGAAAAAATATTAAACTCCAATCCGAATACCCCCATCAACCCTGCGGTTACCAATCCGGTAAGACCGATTGGGATTGCCGCCAGCAACACCAGCTCCAAGCGCCTAAAAAACACCCACAGGATGAGTAATATCGCTACCGAAGAATAGCCTACCAATGCATTAAAATCATCCCGCAACTTCCCTAAAAACGTCTCGTTCAGCTGCTTACGATCTACAACAACGACTCCAGGTATTTCTTCCAATTTCTTAATCAGTTGATTTCTATTCTTCTCGTCCAGTTTGACCATCGAGGATACCGTAAAAAAGCCATTCTTACTAACGACAAAATCCCGGATTCCAGTACTTGGCAATTGCCCGAAATCCGACAACTGCATCGGCAAGAAAGGCTCACGTAGCAGCCCATAAAACTGCTCGTAGGCATCTGCTGTAAATCCATATTGCTCCCCTATTGTACGTAGGTTACGGATTACCAGTTCTTTGTTATGATATTGCCAAAAAGAATTCCAAGCTGCTATTTTAGCCTGTTGCACCTGAATCGGATTCAGCAACTCACTGACATTTGAAAAATCCAATATAACATCCTGATCCTTTGCCAAATTCAGATAAGCCGCTATTTCTTCATTGCGTTGCAGTGCAGTATCTAGCGTATTACCCGTAGCTACCACATAGAGTGACTTGGCCGAGGTATTCGTCAGTTTATCCAACCGAGCTTCCGTATCCGCCAGATCAGACGGCATATAGTTCAACCCTGCCAGATCATTATTAAAGCTCACTTTACCACTGGTAAACAAACTAATCACAATCAGTACTGTACAAGAAAAAATCAGGATTCTACTTTTCTCGAAAGGGAATGCTGCTATTTTATCCAGCAGACTAGTATGTCGGAGTTCTTCTTTAGGTTTATAAAGATGTGGAATAATGAGCAAGGTAAATACAGCGGAGGCAACCAAAGTGATTGAAGCAAAAATACCTAAATCAATCAAAGCGGTAGAGTGTACAAAAAGAAGACATAGAAAAGCCACCGCATTGGTCGTCCCCGATATTAGCAACGGTTTGGTCAACTCCTTAAACAACACCTTCACATCGGTGTTCTTTTTAAAGTGAGTCAAGATATGTAATGAAAAGTCAATCGTGATACCAATCAGAACTGCTCCTATACTTAGTGATATCGCCGAAATCACTGGCTTATACAAATAAAGACAGCCCAAGGCAAAGACAACTGCGAATAGCGTAGGGATAAATACCAACAATGGGATATACAGCTTACGATAAAACAAAACCAGCAGCACCATCAATACCGACATCGATATCAGTATTGTTTTTAGGATATCCCCTTTTATCTGATCCGCATTGGCCACCGCGACAAGAGCCGAACCAAAGTAAGATACCTCAACCCTCCCCTCATACGTAGCATTCCAGCTTTTCTGCAGACCATAAAGCTCCTCTGCAAAGGCTTTGTTCTTCTCTGTTTCAGCCCCCTCATATTTTGGACTTAAAAAAAGAAGCATTTGCGTTGTATCCTTGCTTGTTATGAATCCTTCATGCAGCAAAAAATTATCCCCAACGCTGATTCGTTGTAGCTTTTGTAAGCCCATTACCGCCAATCCAAGCGGGTCTTTCTGAATAAAGTCTCCCAATACAAATCCCGATGGTGATGATAGTGTTTCATAATTTGCTGCCATACGTTGAGATATACCGTCTCTAGATATACGTGTAGCTAGGCTATCATAATCCGCCTTATCGAGAAAAAAAGGAATATGTTCGTATACAAAATCATATGCTTGCCCTATTGCGCCTTCATCCAATTGCCCTGTAATCTCCCGGATATAGAGACTATCCTGCGACAGGGTATCTGCAATACCTTGCGTAGCTTCGACAAGATCATCAACAGATGCTGATGGCAGACGTTCCACCAATACCGTGATTTTATCCGAAAAATTGACCTGTCGAATGGCCTTTGTCGTTAAATCTGATTTCTCACTCTTCGGTATAATCTGTGTGATATCTTCTTCAAAGCGAATCTTGGAAGCCAGAAATCCAAAGAAAAACAAAAATAGCATCGATAGCACCACCGAAAGCACCTTATGTCGCTGTACCCAGCAATAGATATGATAAAAGAGTAAATGCATTATTCCGCAGACACCGATTTAGGTTGTTTCATCCGAATCAAAACATAACTTCCAAAGCCAACAAGCAGTCCCATTATCGTAGCCAACAGCAAAGAACCAACCAAATACTGCAACAGATGCTGCTGTATCGTATCAAAACTAATATTATCCAATTGCAACACCCCTTTGGTAGTTGACGAAGGAAGTACAGCCTCGCCTACGATTAGCGATGCGTAGATAATCAACGGGATAAATGGAGGCAAACTAATATTCGAAAAGGCAAAGGATAAAACCTTATTCAGTCTCAAGAACACCGATAGTGTGATGACTAAAGCAGTCTGAAAACCCCATACAGGAGCAATTCCCATAAAAACGCCAAAGCCGATGGAAGCAGCCATCTTTTCAGGTGAGTCTTCCGAACCAAAAATATTTTCCTTTATAAATTCATTCAAACTTTTTTTTTTGAACGAACGGAAGAAATTCCGGGGAATAATGTAAAAGAAAGTAAGAAATACCAGTACCGTATTTAAAATACTGATCCGTGTAAAATCCTTAAAAGGACGAAAGTGAGAAACCCGTTCCTCCGGGTCATACAGCACCTGTACGGGTATATTTCGGACAGCAACACCATTCCATGCAGCACGGACAATAATTTCAATTTCAAACTCAAACTTACGTGTGTAGTATTTCTGCGGAATCGCAAGTAGCGGATAAGCCCTATAACCCGATTGAGTATCTTCCAGTTTGATTCCAGTTTCAAACCAAAACCAAAAATTAGAAAATTTATTCCCGAAAGAAGACTTCTTCGGCACCGAATCCTGAGTCATGTTACGGGCACCGATTAATAATAGAGGGGCTTTCGCTTCTTCCAGGACTTCTACGAATGTAGAGAGATCACTCGGATAATGCTGACCATCCGAATCAATGGAAATAGCATAATGATAGCCCAACTCACGAGCCCTAGATAGTCCAACCCTTAGCGCACAGCCTTTACCTTTATTAGCGGCAAAATCGATACGTTCCAGTCCGTTATAATCATTTAATATCTGGGAGGTTGTGTCCGTAGAGCCGTCATTCACCACGATAATCTGCGCTGTATACTCCAACACACCGTCCAGCACACGGCGCAGAGTCTTCTCGTTATTATACGTAGGTATAACAACAACAATCCCCAAACGGGTAATCCGCTGTTGTAAAGTATCTTCCATAATGGGTTCTACTGAGTTAATGTACGCAGCTCAGCTGCTGTAAACACACTAGAACGGGTACTTGCATAACGCTTGACCGCATCTTTCACCGCTTTAGTTTGCGAATCAAAATTAGTCAAAATCATTTGCTTATCTGTATTAATATTTCCTTTATACTTTAAGATCTTGGGGGTATTCTCTTGGATAATCAACCGTACCAGTCGTATTTCTACATTGTTTGGTGCCGTTGCAACAGCTCCTTCAATATCCTTCGCTCCCGCCATAAAAAGTTCCTTTTTCGTCTTTCTATCCGGTACATAGCGGGCTTGCATAGCATAAGCAGCCCCCTTATAGGCCAACAAAACAGGGTCCGTTTTATTATAATTTTTAAGCTGATTATACAGGGTCGCGGCAGCTTCTTTTGAAGTGTCGGATTTCTCAAAATTAGAACGGACTGACGATAGGTCAACCTGAACCCATAATGAAGCTGTCAGCAAAAAGGATATCAAAATATTAGCCATCTATTTCACTTTAAATATGCATGTCAACTTTAATGCTACTGTATCTTCAAAATAGCTGACATTTTTCACTTTATACTCAGACTCATCAGAACCCGAAATGTCAATTTCCAATCGGAGCTCTGCATTTACTTCGGGATTGATTAAAGCCATAAATTTTACATTAGAAGATTTGTACATAAACAACTTCCTTTCCAAAACCTGCTCACTTAGTTCCTTGACAATCTGCATCATGCATACGCCGGGGGTTACGGGTTGATCCGGGAAGTGTCCCTTAAAAATAGTATGATGCTTATTTAATGTAATATCTGCGACATATTTATGTCCCCCAAGGTTCTGTAAAGCACGTACGGTATAAAAATCCTTTAAAAGCATGTGTTCTCTTTAGTCTTCAAAGATAAAAGAATTTAAATTTTATTTTGCATTTACGAATTCTTTCGTAGATTTGATTACGAAAACATTCGTAGATAAACTTAAAAAGACATGAAACCCACTGAAAGCGAAATGGAAATCCTACAAGTACTTTGGAACAAAGGGCAATGTAGTGTACGCGAAGTCTTCGAAGCACTGAATAAAAAAGATGTGGGCTATACCACTATTCTTAAACTCATGCAGATTATGCACGAAAAGGAAATGGTGACTCGCGACACTTCTTCAAAGACACATATCTATACCGCCAACATCAATAAAGAAAAAACACAAAACCAATTCTTGAATAAAATGATCGACACCGTATACAACGGTTCCACATCAAGATTGGTCATGCAGGCGTTAGGCAACCACAAGACGAGCAAAGAAGAATTAGACTTGATCAAAGATTATTTAAATCAATTAGAAACCAGGTAACATGGAAACATTGATATCATCTGTAAGCACAGCGTTAGGATGGAGCCTCCTACATTCCTTATGGCAAGGAGCTGCTATATACCTTATTCTATTTGGGTTATACCTTGCTATACCCGGACTAAGGGCGACCACAAAACATAACCTAGCTCTAGCCGCTCAGGTTACGTTATTTTTTTGTTTCGTCTATACATTTTTTGACCTGATAGACTACCGTACCACACAAGAAAGCGCTACTCCACTTTCTTTAAAAAATGAAGAGCTATTCTATATAGACTATCTACATGAAAAGCAATCCAGTATCCAACACTACTTCATGTATATCGTGCCATTATATCTATTGGGCATCCTCGTTCAATCTATTTCATGCACGCGCAGCTATCTGCAAGTCAAAAGTCTAAAAAGAAAAACGACCGATCACATTCCTAGCGCATGGCAAGAGCAGTTTACACATAGTATCCAACGTCTTGGTATCACCAAGAATGTACGCCTATTGCTATCCGACCAGATTTTCGAACCTCTAGCAATGGGATTCTTTAGACCGGTTGTTATCTTTCCTGTTGCTTATATCAATAAAATGGCATTAGCCGAGGTAGAAGCACTCATTCTCCATGAACTCGCACATATTAAACGCAACGACTATCTTCTCAACATAATGAAGATAGTGATGGAGACTATTCTATTTTTCAATCCTTTCATCTGGCTTATCTCCAGGCATATCCAAACCGAGCGCGAGCAGGCATGTGACGACAGTGTTGTGTCCCTCCTCCCCCAACAGATTAACTATGCTAAAGCATTGCTTACGGTTGAACTTCTCAAGAAAGAAGCTTCGTCTCCACGAATGAGCCTTGCTGCATCTGGCACACAACACAAACTACTTCAAAGAATAAAAAGAATAACACAAGCTAAAATGGAAACATCATATACGACCATCAAACACCAATTAGTAGCTTCACTAATGGTTCTATTCACCTTAGTATCTGTCGCCTGGACACAACCCAACAGTAAAAAAGAAGTTAACAAAACAGATGCGGCAATAACCAAGACAAACATAGAAACCAATGAATTAGCAACCCTTAGCTCCCAATACAACAACACCGATTGGTCAGACGACTCACTCGACAACTGGGCTTCGGACATTGTCCTAACCACCGACACCAACAAAATCACTACGAAGAAGTTCGAATCTCCCGAATGGCATGCCTATATCGCGAAGATTGAAGAAAATGCCAGAAAAGTAGAAGAAAAATTTAACTCACCAGAATGGCATGCCCATATCGCGAAGATTGAGGAAAATGCCAGAAAAGTAGAAGAAAAATTTAATTCTCCAGAGTGGCATGCTCATATCGCTAAGATCGAAGAAAATGCCCGAAAAGTAGAAGAAAAATTTAACTCCCCAGAGTGGCATGCTCATATCGCTAAGATCGAAGAAAATGCCAGAAAAGTAGAAGAAAAATTCAACTCCCCAGAGTGGCATGCTCATATCGCTAAGATCGAAGAAAATGCCAGAAAAGTAGAAGAAAAATTTAACTCTCCGGAATGGTTAGCACATATTGCTAAAATTGAGGAAAATGCCCGAAAAGTAGAAGAAAAATTTAACTCTCCAGAATGGTTAGCACATATTACTAAAATTGAGGAAAATGCCCGTAACTTGGCAAAGGACATCTTGGACTCAAAGTATAAAAAGAAGCCATGAATGGGAGCCAGTAGTATCGTTTTTTTGAAATGATGCGATAAACCTGTACAAGATTATGATTTCCTCGTACAGGTTTGCTCTTATTTTGTAGAGGGTTACGAAAGTTTTGTACAAGTCTTTCAAACTTTTGCACAAGATTATCAAAGTTTTGCACAAGATTATCAAAGTTTCGTATAACTATCTCGCACTTCTGTACATAACTCTTAAACTTTTGCACGGATTTTTCATAGTTCCGTGCGGGACTTTTAAACTTTTGCTCAAGACTATCAAAATTTTGCACAAAAGTTTCCCACTTTTGTACAAGACTATTGAAGTCATGTACCTATCTCTCGAACTTTTGTACAAGAATGTTAAAGTTCTGTACGGGGCTGATCAACTTCTGTACAAGGTTTTCGGCATCATCTTACAGATCAAAAATAGAATCTGCGAGTGTTCCATTTATCTTCTGATTGGTAAATACAAAGCGCGTAGAGCCATTTGAATTATCTAAGAGCATCACCTCTACCACCTGATAGGTAGTCTTATCAAAACCAACAACCAATTGTTTCATAGCCTTTTTAACCTCTTTGGCGAGAGGGTTCAGTTTTAAAATATACAACTTATTTGTCTGAAAATAAGAAGGTGAAAACTCAGTCCCTTGATAGGTACCTCCATTCATATTACTTTGTATCGCTTGACTGATTTTTTCAAACTGTTTACTCCTCCCAACATCCATGGTCTTTTTCTTCCCCTTCTCTTCAATCATCATCTTTTTGTTGTTAAATACCATCGTATAGGCAGTAGGGCTGCTATAGAACCAAGCCAGCTTATCTGGATTTTTCACGTAAAACTTACCCGACGACACCAACTCATTCTTGACATACCCCACCCTCTTGTATTGTATAAAGTCTGCTGTCAAAGTTTTGATTTGACCTATCTTTCCCATTCCGTTTTGAAAAGTAGAAATCTCTGCAGACGACATTTTCTGCTCTTGGGCAATTCCCACAGTAACACAAAATGTCAAAAGAAATGATAACAAAAAATTATTCTTCATATGCGTGCAAATTTAGCAATTCGTCGGCAGTTACCGAATGCCAATCACGCTCTTTCATATAGGCAAGGACCCGCGCTAGTACCCGCAGGCTTTTTGAAGAAGTATCATGAAACAGAACAATGTCTCCTGGTTGCAACCTGCCGACGACACGTTCATATATTTTATCCTCGTTAGACAGCACCGTATCTAAAGAACGAATGCTCCAACCAATCACCTGATGTTTGGTCTGCTGGACCGCTTTAGCTACCGGAGGATTAGTCACTCCAAAAGGTGGCCTAAAAAGACGGGGCTTCAATGGAACTAAATCATTAATCACCGCATCACAACTATCGATTTCCAAAACCACCTGGTCCGCAGTCAGGAAACCAAATGCCTTTGAATGCATCATCGTATGATTGCCAATAGTATGTCCTTCTTCCAAAATACGCTTAAATATCCGGGGGTATTTAGTAATCTGCTTACCAATACAAAAAAAGGTAGCCTTAGCATCGTAACTCTTTAGTAAGTCTAAAAATTCTTCTGTAATTGGGGTAGGTCCATCATCAAAGGTAAGTGACAGTGTGCGTCCATCATGTCTGAACTTCTTATAAAATACATCCGTAAAATAGCTTTGACGGATATCAAAGGATCCCCAGGTAGTCAGACCTATCCAAAGGAAAATTAATAGAAAACACCAAGACCACGATATTACCGAAAATAAAGCCAATATCGCAGCAAGTATCCCTAAGGATAGCAAAAACGGAACGATATTTTTATGCTTAAACATACTTTTAACAATTGTATTTTGATTCTGTGATCTTGCTATCCTGTTATCTTGTGATCTTGTTAACTTGATAACCTGTTCACCTGTTCACCTGTTCACTGGTTCACTCAATAACTTAATAACTCCTTAACTCCGTTTCAATAACACCAAACTGTGGTCTCTACCTTTATACTGATTATATAATAAAACATAATTAAGCGGCATTTGTTTTCCGGCTTTCCAAACAATTTCTTCTGGAATCTGCTGTGTTTTCAACACATAGGCCGCTGTAGCCATTCCAAAAGCTGAAGCCACATCAGAATGACCATAAAAATGCTTATAATACAACTGATAGGTATCTTCAAATAACTGTCCAAACCCATCGAAATAATAATCGTATTCCATATCACCACTATTGCCGATTACTACAGCGGAAATAGCAGCACGCTCTACTTTATTCCGCTCTAGAAAACCATCGATAAATTCTTCTACCTCTCCAAGCTCAAGCCGATTTTGAATACATACATCCACAACCTCCGCATAGCTCTCCATAGTTGAGCTTGAGCCAAGTGCAAAAAAAGTAGCTCCTTCACCGTAATTAACACCCCTAGTTTGAGATTCACGGATAGTTTCATCTGCGCCATCAGACTTTACCTCTCCAATCAACTGCTTTAAACTGAAAGTATGGCCCGATATTTCATCTATTCCACCTACCAATATCGATTGTGCATCTCCTGTCTCCAACTGCTGCAAGCTATCCAACAAAGCCGATTCGAAAGAGACCGCACCATTCACATAGGTAAAATTATAAGCCTTACAGCCCAACCGTAACGCAATCTGTGCTCCTACTGTATTATGCGTAGACTGAATAAAGGAAGTCGGGGTTAGATACTCTTCGTCATTATCCAGTATATTTTTTAAAAACTTCTCAGAATCTTCCAAACAGCCTAATCCCGTCCCAGTAATTACGCCATCTAAGTCTTCCCCCCCTGCTTCATCTAAGGCTTGTTGAGCAGCAAATATCCCCATTTTAATACCTTTGGACATACGCCGTATCATATTCGGAGCAATCAACTCTTTATAAGAAGGCTGTTCCGCGTAGGCCTTAGATACCCGAATCTCTCTGGCCTGTTCAAAAAAATCAGCCCGCCAGATTCCCTGTGCAGTAACGGCACCAATACCCTGAATAAAACATTTACCTTTCATTTCTCTTTTTATGTGAACCTGTGATCGAGTTATCGAGTGAACTTGATAACTCCATAACTTGTTAACCTGATAACTTCATAACCTGATAACTACCTCCCAAATATCAACGTCGAACAGTTACCTCCAAATCCAAAAGAATTAGACAAAACATAATTGATATCCCTTCGCAATAACTCAGTCTGTGGAATCAATCCAAACTCCTCCATCGGCGTATCAAAGTTAAGGTTTGGAAACACCATGCCCTCTTGGATTGCCAAAATACTATAGACCGCTTCGATCGCCGCCGCTGCCGCTAGCGTATGTCCAGTGAATGCCTTCGTCGAGCTGAATGTAGGGACATCATTACCAAAAGCACGTAGCAAAGCACGTCCTTCAGACAAATCATTATTCGGTGTCGCGGTACCATGGGCGTTGATATAGTCGATTTGACTCGCTGCTAATCCACTTACCGCAAATGCCTTCTGCATCGCTAAAAAGGCTCCTTCTCCATTCTCAGATGAGGCCGTCTGATGGAAGGCATCATTTGCATTTCCATATCCTGCGACATAAGCCAACACAGGCTTTTGCTCCTTAGCAATCAACGCATCTGATTCCAAGACCAAATAAGCCGCCGCTTCACCTAGATTAAGCCCCTTACGATTTTGGTCAAAAGGCTTACAATAGGTATCCGAAAGTATCATTAACGTGTTAAATCCGTTCAACGTAAATTTGCTCAATGCATCCGTTCCACCTACAATAACACGGTCCAACCGGCCACTCTTAATCAATCTCGCTCCTAGCATAATCGCATTGGCAGCCGAAGAACAAGCGGTACTAATGGTCGTAACTGTACCTTTCAAACCCAGGTCATCGGCAATCTGCTGCGTAGACACACCCGCATCATGACTCAGGATATAGTGTTGCAATTCCGGGTCGTGGGTATAGCTATAAAAATACTTCTCCGTGACATCCATCCCCCCCACGCTTGTAGATGAAATAAGTCCTGTACGGACTGATGAGTCGGCAAGTGATAAACCGGCTTGTTGTACAGCCTCCCGGGCAGCAAGAATGCCGAGCATCCCAGTACGAGTGACACCATGTCCCTTGAGCAGACCTATGCGTTCTTCGAGCTCAGCATTAGAAAGCTTAATCTCTCCAACAAGTACATGCTCGCGATGCCGGGTCTCAAAATTATCCACCTGTGTAATCCCACATCGGGATACAGCAAGTGATGACAGGTTCTCGGTCACAGAAAGACCTATAGCCGAAACCATTCCCATTCCGGTAACACCTATGCCCACCGACATATTTTACTTCGTTCTATTTTTCGAGATAAAATCGGCCATCGTATTGATTGATTCAAATATTGCTTTACCTTGCTTAGGGTCGCTCAATTTGATACCGTAACCTTTATCCAATAAAACAATAAGCTCCAAGGCATCGATAGAATCTAATCCCAGTCCATCCCCAAACAAAGAATCATCATCATTAATGTCTTCGACCGTAATATCTTCTAAATTTAAAACCTCAATGATTTTACCTTTTAATTCCGCTTTTAATTCTTCCATTCTATATTAAAAATAATTGATCAATTTGTTCTATTGTATGGGGTAGCACGCCAGTCTGTTCGACCAGATATAGTACCGCCTTATATTCTTCTCCAAACAACTCTACCCAACCGCATAATACCCGCTTTGCCTTGCCGGACAGTAATAAGTACTCCGCATAGGCATGTTGACTTTTGGAGTCGTAATTATCAGCCACAAAAAAGGCATTCTCTGCAAGAAACTGATGCCGGATACACAGCTCACCTGTACAGATATTGGCCAGCGTATATACAAATATAGCAGGGCTTGGGTAATAATTAGCCTCCTCCCGAATAGTCCCCCAATGTCTGTAATCTGTATCCAGACTTCCGGACCTATTCGCAAGTATGATAGCAGTATCCTCCTCTACAGGCATATCTTTCAACAGATACTCTGCTGCGGCAAACGCCAATTTACTCAAGCTATCCATCTTGTAAAATTTGGGATAATCAACCTGAATATTCTTTACAGCCTCCTTCACAAAAGTGGCAAACGAATCAGCTGTACTAGAGTACCCCAACTGTCCATTCACAAACACCTGCCCCGTGGCAACTGTTATATAACTTGATATGTAGAACGTTTCCTTCACTAGATTTTCTTTAGAATCATAGCCGTATTACTACCTCCAAAGCCAGACGCAGTCTTCAGACAATAATTTAAATCCATAGGCACCAAATCCTGGATAATATTCAAATATTTGGAGGTTCCTAAAGTAGCAAACCCCTTAGTCGGAATGAGCATATTCTCACGTAGCGATTTAACCGCTATAGCAAGCTCTAGCAAACCGGAAGCCCCCAGTGTATGTCCATAATATCCTTTCAAGCTATGCGTAGGTGTCCCGGATAGTCCCATACGATCAAAAGCTATAGCTTCCATCTCATCGTTGTATAGGGTTGCTGTTCCGTGTGCCGATACAAAATCAATATCACCTGTAGAGATACCTGCTTCCTGAAAAGCCGACTGCATACTGCGCACCAATCCCTCTCCCGTACGTGAAGGCCCAGAAATATGATTCGCATCGTTTACAGCCCCTTCTCCCATTATTTGTACAATGCCCTCGGACTTACGATCGGTCAACCATGCTGCCGCAGTCGCCTCACCCAACGTAACACCACTACGCGCCGCATCAAACGGCCGGCATGGGCCACTGCTCATCGCCTGAAACGACTGGAATCCCGATAGCACAAACTCACTGACCTGGTCTCCTGCCAACACCAGTACCTCATCATATTGTCCCATCTGTATCAATCTCTTACCAACAGATACCGCCAACAATCCTGACACGCAGGCATGGGAGACAACAATTGGTTTTGAAACAAATCCCAGACGCTGTGCCAATACCCCTGCAAGTCTGCCCAGCTCGGCTTCCTCTACGGAGCCAGATGCTAGTTTCTCGATATTACCCTTAGTCGTCGAGAGAATAAAGCCCGTACGTGCTGTAATCACTTTGTCACTCACCAACGGCAAGGCCGCATGTAACATTATATTTTCTAAAAAAGAAAGGGAATCATCCAATAGAGCTGGTCTATCAGCAAATCTAGCGACATCTATCTCCTTGAGCATTCCTATATCTATTCCCTCAATAGCGCTTTCCCCTTTCGTCAAGGCAGCCCAATTGCTTTCCAAGTCCATTCCAAGAGGACTCACGCAATTCACCTCCGATATGTAAATAGGTTTAAACACTACAGTAACCCCACCTTTTTTTTCCAGCTCACGATAAAATCCGGAATATTTAATGTCAACAAACCTTCGCTATCAAGAAAAACCTGCGTCGTCTCTCCCAAGCAGACCAGGTCGTCCTGTTCATTAAAAATCTTAAACTTAAATATCATTTTAGCAGCGGGAGTGTCCACAAAAGAAGTCTGCACCCGAAACTTATCCCCATACCGCAACGGAAGCTTATGCTCACAGACAGACTTGACAATAGGAGTCGTATAGCCTGACGCCTGCACCGTAAGATAATCTATACCATGTTCCTTACCGAAGGCCTCACGTCCGTCCTCAAAAAAGGTGATATAATGACCGTGCCACACAATACCCAATGCATCCACCTCGTTAAAGCGTACCTCTCCCCATTTGGATACGGTCAAATGACTTGCCTCATTATATAGTTCTTTTCTTCTTATCATATAGGACTGCAATCAGCAACGTAAGCATAAAAAACAAAAGTAATAAAATTATATTAGGCAGAATAGCCAACCAACTTCCCTGCCGTAACAAGATGTCGTAAAAACCACTCAATGCCCAATTCATCGGAGAGAGCTTGGATATCGTCTGCATGATTGCAGGCATTACAAACACGGGCACCCATACGCCACCCACAGCGGCCAAAATCACCACAAACGTAGCACCAAAAGGGGCAGACTGTTCCTGCGTAGTAGCAATAGTCCCCAATAAGATGCCAAATCCAATCGCTGCAAGTCCAGCAAACAGTGCCATAGCCGACAGTTGCAGAAAATGATGCCCCACTTCAAAGGCAGGTAAATCCAAAAGCGGAAACACATATATCCCGACCAGCAACATCAGATAAAACTGAATAAGGCTCACCAACAGATAGGTAAAAGTCTTGCCCAGTAAAAACAATGTATAGGGAACGGGATTCGTGATGAGCCGAACCATGGTACCTTGCGACTTCTCTTTTACGATATTAATGGAAAGTGGTACGACTATAAAAAATATAGCGAACAAAGACCAAGCAGGAACATTATGTTGCACGGCGCTCGGTTTTAGGCTATTCCTACCCGCTTCGGGACCAATCTCCCGATATTGGAGTATCTGACCGTTATCAAACACCGCTTCTTCATTGACGCCCAGTTCTTCCTGAAAGACCTTATACACCTTATCCTTTTCAATAGTGGCAATCAGCTTATCAATAGAGCTCTTGATGGCTGTTTTAAAAGACTCCTGCGTGGCAGGGTCAAAATATAGATTGACATCCTTCTTCTTGATTTCGGTTATAGCTGCCGTTACTGTGTCCGAATCTGAATACGAAAACTCGGCCATCACCTTATCTACGTTCTGCTTGATATGAAGATTCAGATCATCGCTCAACTTGGGTGGCAATACAATAGCCAATTGGTAATCTCCTTTGAAAACAGCTTCCTTTGCTTCCTTCTCATCCAGAATGGCGCCATTGACCTTCTCTACCACCTCAAAACTACCGATATCACCGAGCTCCTTGCGCACCGTCTGCGCAATTTCTCCCTTATCATTATCAACCAACAGAACCGGAATCCGGGTACCTGTAATCGAATCGAATGACCCTTTTTGTACCATAGTAATGGTAATCAATAATACCATAGGCATCACAAAAAGGATAATAAGCCCCCCAACATCCCGCGATTGAAGAAGAAGCTCCTTACGAATAGCCATACCTAACTTATATAGCATCCCTTAGCCCCCTTCCTGTCAAAGCAATAAAGACATCTTCCAAGTTACGTGCCCCTTCGGTCGTATCAATAAGTTCCTGAGGAGTGCCCTGTACAATGACCTTACCACTCTCAATAATCGCAATACGATCGCACAATTCCTGCGCTTCAATAAGGTGATGCGAGGTGTATACGATAGTCATACCGGATTGATTTTGCTCGTTTAAAAAATCGAGGATCACATTTTTAGACTGCACATCCACGCCTACGGTAGGTTCGTCTAAAAAGAGCAATTTAGGTTCATGCAGGATACCCGCCAACAGATTGACCCGTCGCTTCATTCCTCCAGAAAATGCACCTATTTTTTTATGTGCGAATTTCGATAGTCCCATCTTTGACAGCCCCTCTTCCACCAAGCTGTTTAGAACCTTGCCTTTCAGACCGTACATGGCTCCAAAATAAACCAGATTTTCTGTAGCCGTCAATGTAGGATACAGCGCGTACTCTTGAGGTACAACACCTATTAACCTACGGATATCCATAGGCGTATCTTTATACGAAAGACCGGCTATCGTAAAGCTTCCCGATGTAGGTTTTATCAACCCGCACAGCATCGAAATCAAGGTAGTCTTGCCAGCCCCATTAGGTCCCAGTAACCCAAACACCTCTCCTTCGAAGATTTGAAGACTGAGATTCTCCACCGAGTAATAGTCGCTGTCTTTATATTTTTTGGAAAGACTGTCTATTCGAATTATCTCCATATCCCTAAACAGCTTTCTTCAATTTCTTAAAAAATGCTTCTTCAAGGTCCGCTAGGTGGAGTAATTCTGCCGACAAGGTATTATACACATCGCCTTGATTACTCCGTTTCTTATAAACCCGGGACGCATTAACCGCAAAATCACGCCATAGATCTCCTATTTCCGTCATCTCTTTGGATAGCTCCAACAAAGCAGGGTTATTAATTTTGTGCCCAGCTTCCTGCAGGAATGCAGAATAAATATATCGGAATCCACCACCACCAGTCCCAATTTCTTCCTGCATACGGACCATTTGTGCCAAATAGTAATTAGCCTTTGGAATCCCTACCTTACCCGGCCATTTAGCAATGGCTTTGGCAACCGTACGCATCCCTTTGACACCGACAATAGGAACCGGTGCCAACATATCATTACAGGCTTTTCGTATAGATTTCCGAATAGCTTGCGTCCAGTCAATTTCACTTTCGGCAGGCACATATGTCGGATAGTATAGATGCCCTTTAGGGGCAAGCACCCCCTTCGCAAAACGAACTCGTTCCAACTCTTTCTCTGTGAGCCGGTGTACCCCTTCCATCGTAGGATCACTCACGAGATATTCATTCCCCTCTTTGCCATAAATCACCAGATTATGTGCGTTGAAATGGAATCTATAATCATCTGGAAAATAAGGCAGATGGTATACACCGACCTGCAGCCCAGAGGGAATATTCTGTTTCAGATTCTCATCCAGCTGCTGTTGTGCCTTGGCAGGATTAGCAAACTTCCGCCGTTTTATTTTGATTCCCAAACGTCTAGCCATACGGCTGAAAATCCAACCCGGCATCGGGCGATAGCTTAGCCCAGGGGCGTTACTAACTTTCAGAAAAGGGAGATAAACATAAAATATACCTGCTCCCAAACCAAAAACCATAGGCTCGGAGAGGTTCAGCCCCTTATCTTTCAACAAATTCGAGGCCACCCCACTTTCACAATGTGCAGATTGGTGATGTGTAAAATCTAACTGCATTAATCTCCTTTAAAATTCTTTAACTCTGCTATGGTGATATCAAATGCATCAGCGTACTTCTGCAACCTACTATCACTCAACCTACTAAAAACCTCCGGCTTAAAATGACGCTTGATACGCCATTGCCAAAATCCGGTATACCCCGCCAAAACCACCACATCCATCCTAGTCAGTAGCATATAATAGTAAATGGGGCTTCGCTTTCCCTCTTTTACAGCCACTTTAGCCTGGTCAATCTCCGCCTGTAATACTTCCATAGTATGGTCCTGAACGATATTTTTAGCTTCCCAGCCTGTACTCAATGCTGTGGTATATTCGCCATTTTCATCCACAGCGTAATACATTTCTCTAGAGCCTTTCTGCACGATCCGTCCACTATCTTGGGGTACTTCAGATTTCTTCATAGCTATTAAGGTTTACGTTCTTGTAAGAATAAATTAATCTCGGCCTCCGCAATCTGGTCACCAAGGACCTCCGCAATCACCGACATGGTACAGATGGTATATCCCGCCCCCTCAAATTGAGAAACCAAACGAGCAGTCGTACGGATACGCTGTTCTTTCTTGGGCAGGCATTCAATACATACACTTTTAATGGCGGATATAAAACCAATCACCCGCTCATCGACTTCCGGATTATAATCCTCCGTATAATAGTTCTGCCCAACAATCGAAGAGCAGGTCTGGGCCATATGCTCTATCAACCCCACCTCCTGCAGGAACTCGTCAACCAAAAATATACAATCGCTCTCAATCGTATACTCACAAATAACATGCCCTTGGCTGATTTCGACGATATAATCCACCATCAACATAGGCGCCCTATGTGGCAGAAACTCATGGATAGGTATTTTTATAACGCCTTCTGTCATATTATCCCGTTGAAGCGATTACTGTTTTCATCTGCGCAGAACCTATACTCTCCTGCCCAATGTATGTTTCTATATGTACCAAGGTAACTCCCATAAACTCCTGGATAATCTCCACCTTACTGGTCAAAACCTCTCCCACCAAGGGCAATCGGTGTACCTCTGCTTTCTGAATGGAACCAATATATCCAGTAGGCGCCTGTTCCTCACGGATATAATAACTATATCCTGTATGTGCAGCCACCGACTGTGCCATATGCTCTAATAAACCGCTTTCCTGTAACTGACCTCCAGCCACAAATAGATTGTCCGTCCTGATTTCAAAATCAACAACCACCGTCTCTGCCGTATAATCGAGCAACCTATCAATCATAACCATAGGAAACCGCTGCGGAATCAGCTTGATAATATGTTCACCTTGCACAGGAAGCATTAGCACACGGTTAAATAAGCATAGGAATAGGTAAACCGGGCACTCTCGGGCACACATAGTAGGATTCGCTGACCGGATTTCAATTTTCCAGAATTCACCAGCTCTTCCAACATAAGATATACTGAACCTGCTCCGACATTACCAACAGAACGGAGATTCATAAACCATTTATCTCTGGTAATCTCGATTCCTGCCTTGGCAAAGCGATTATATAGTCCATCCACAAAATAATGCGAGGACACATGAGGCAATAAATAGTCGATATCATCAGGAGTCACACCATGCTTCTCCATTGCATCTTTCATACTTTCTACGCCTTTATCCAAAATATACTTATCGAGCAACTTGGTATCCTGCTTGACTGCAAATATCGACTGATTGAGCCATTCTACAGAGGGATAATCACTAAAGGGTTTTAACTCACCATTAGCTAACTTTTCCGAACCCGCATACATACAGACGTCCAACTCATGAGCGTAAGAATATCCTTCTACCCAATCCATCCGTAAAGACAATGGACCTCTTGGTTTATTCTCCAAAAGCATGGCACCTGCTCCATCAGAAAGCATCCACCGTAAAAAATCCTTATTAAAAGCAATGATTGGCTGTTCTTCCAAATCTTTCAGATTTTCCACCTCCTTATTGTAATGATCAGCCAACATCCACGAAGACATCCGCTCCGATCCGGTACACACCGCATTGTCCGTATTTCCGGCCTTTACCGATAGATAGCCAAATTTTAGTGCATTCATCCCTGCACAACAATTGCCTGAGGCAGAATTGACCTCTGACTGACCATTCTTCAGTTCGCCATGAACCATTACAGCATGCGATGGCATCAAATAATCCGGCGAGGAGGTGCCGCAAGATATCAGTTGAATATCTGACGCCTTAAAATCTTCATCCAATAGATTGCGGATAGCATTAGCAGTCAACAAGACATTGGTATGGGTAGGTACCCCTTCTTTCGTAAGGGCATAATACCTCGTCTGTATACCATTGTTGCGTAAAACAATACGCTTCGCCTTTGATTCTCTATCGTTGATCTTACCCAAATAAGTCTCCATATCCTCATTGACAATGGGATCATTGGGCAAAAATTTACTAACACGATTTATAAAAACTTGATTCATTTACTAAATACCTTGATAATGTACCTTCTCCTTTTTAATTTTTGCAAAATATAAAATCGGGAAAAGCACTAATTCGATTAAAAATACAATAGGTGACAGAAAATATATCGCAAAAATCACGTAATATTTAAAACAGTTCACCAGCAGTTTACGTTTTTTAGGATTTTTTAAAATTAGTGTAGACCAGATATGGAACATACGGTTTGCCTTTTTATCCATAGACACCAAGAAAAACCGATAGTCCACAGCCCCCTGAGCAAGTAAATGAGACTGCATACCCTCAAAATTACTATGCTGCAGATGCGAGAGAATCGTCTCCCCATATTTACCTGCTCCTTTGATCTCCCCCTCAGCAACCCCGGGCATAGGGAATATACCATAGGCTTTACGCTTTACACCTGAAAATAACCAATCTACAATAGTCACTACAGAAATCATATTATGATGCCTGTCTGTGAGCGCGATATTACCAACCAACTGGGCACCATTTTGAAGCAACAAGGCTTTTACCTTATCCTGTGCCTTAGCCCACATATTACGGGACCCGCTAATGGTTACAACGGGCGTATCCGCTAATATACGCTTGGCATATAGACTCTTTAAAAATGAATTAATTGGAATAGAAGGTGTCAAATACCAGACCTGATAATGAAATAATACCAAGTCGTACTTTTGCTCTAAAACAGCTGTCGCCGGAGGGTGAATCTCTTCCGGAATTTGCTGAAAAGTCTCTGGAAAGACATTAAAAAAAACATCACTACGCCAGGGGAACGGGAAAGAGTGTACAGTTCTGATTTCGTAAAAATCAACGTGTACTTCTTCATTGTCCAATAAGGGTTGTGCTATTGATTTGGCTATATCTTCCAGTTGTCCAGACTGGCTATAATAAATTACTAAAACATTTTTCATAACCTAAGGGGAAGCCTTCTCCTTTCTATTCCAAAAATCAAAAAAATTAAACCACTGTAATGGATATCGGGACAAAATCCCCTCGACACTCTTTACATAAAAATCCAATGCAGCCTGCGCGTCTCTACGTTTTACAGCATCACACCTCCGTGCATACAGATGGTAATGACTATTAGTCTCTTTCATCACATATACGAATATAATGGGGACGCCCAATCTTGATGCCAAATGGAAAGGCCCCGCGGGGAAAAAGGCTTTCTTACCTAAAAAATCAGCTTCCAATACCTTTGAACCTTCAAAATAACGGTCGCCTGTAAAACAGATCAGCTCATTGTTCGAAAGCGCGTCGTTAATATTGAATACATGAGACATATCCTCCTTGATGTAGATATGTTTAATAGTCGATTTTTTGGAAATCTGTTGCAGGTATTCCTTGATGACAGACACCTCTTGATCCACTGTCACTTGATTAATCTGAAAGCTCAAATCAAGATCCGAAAAAAACTGTTCCGATATTTCGAAATTACCAACATGGGCAGAAATCAAAATCCCTCCACGCCGTTCCTGCAGAACCTCTTTTAAAGATTCAATACCATCAAAATCATAGGTAAACTGGTTGCGCATACCCGCGGAAATGGCGACTTTGTCAATAATAGTCTGCCCAAACACAAAATAAACGCTGTATACCTTCCAAAATGAGGTCCATTTTGAAAAGCCCTGTCGCTGATGCAGGTAATAGAAAATATTACTAAAACTTGTGGGATAAAACAGGAAATAATAAAGGGCTACAAAAACAAGAAGTCCGTAAGCTGTACGGACACCAAATTTCTTAATAAAGAAAACAAATATTTTATAGCCAAGGAGTGTTCCTTTCGACTTTCCGTCCCATTGGCTCATGGTTGTCTAAAATTATTTTGCCAATATTTTATTTTCGATAACATTATAGAAGTCCTGAAAGGTAGTCATCCCTGCAAAATCCGCTTCTCCCAACTTGACACCAAAATTAGACTCAATCAACACGACTAAATCCACATAATCCAAACTATCTAAATCAAGAGACTCTCTAAGAGGAGCTTCTGGCTGTATCACCTCTGCATCCACCTCAAATTCCTCTACCAAAATTTCATTTATCGTCTGCTTAATATCCGCGTTACTCATTATTAAATTTCTTAACTACCACCGCTGAATTTGTTCCACCAAATCCAAAAGAATTTGACAAATATATGTCAATTTCTTGTTTTATTGTTGATGAAACTAAATTTAATTCCTCCAACCCACTATCTACCTGCTTCAAATTAATATTAGGCGCAATAAAGCCATGTTGTAACATCAATGTAGAATATACAATTTCGCTCGCCCCGGCCATCCAACATTCGTGTCCAGTCATAGACTTTGTTGAACTCACGAAAGGCTTACCTCCAAATACCTCCAATATCGCCTTTCCCTCATTAGCGTCACCAATCGGTGTAGATGTCGCATGGGCATTGATATAGTCCACTTCATCCGCGGCAATACCCGCCTGCTCCAGTGCGCGACGCATCGCCATCGCCGGTCCATCGATATTGGGTGTAGAAATATGTCCCCCATTGGAAGAAAATCCATATCCCAATACTTCAGCAATAATAGGGGCTCCACGTTTTACCGCAGACTCATAGCTCTCCAAAATAACTGTAGCTGCTCCTCCACTGGGTACTAACCCCGTGCGGTCTATATCAAATGGTCGGGAAGCCGACTCAGGATGTTCGATATCTTCGGCAAATACACCAAGGCCATCAAAACTAGCCATCGCATAGGGGTTTATTTCTTGGGCCCCACCACAGATAATCATATCCTGCAGTCCCTGCTTGATAAACATATAGCCTAGACCAATTGCATGCGAACCACTCGCACAGGCCGCACTAATGGTCATATTAACCCCCTTTAGCCCCAAGATTGTTGCCAGGTTCATCGTGACTGTCGAGTTCATCGACTTAAAGATTGCCCCCGAACCGATGAGCTGGGTATCTTTTTTCTCACGGACTATATCTGTCGCTTCTATTACCGCTTTTGAAACACTATCATTACCGTATAGAATACCGACTTCATTCGCGTCAATATAACTCTCATCAATCCCTGCATGCTGCAAAGCCTCACGAGTAGCAACATAAGCATATTCAGACTCTTCGCCCATGCTTATTCGCTGCCTTCGTGTCAATTCGTTTTTGAGGTTCGGGACCGGTACCATTCCTGTTAGGGGCGATTTGAACCCAAATGCTATTCTAGACTCGTCAACCACAATACCAGACTTACCTTCGAATAGGGACTTTCTCACCTCTTCCAAATTTGTCCCTATGCAAGAATAGATACCCATCCCTGTAATCACGACCCTTTTACTCATACGTATCTAGGAATAAATACCACCGTTAATATTTATAATTTCACCCGTAATATAACTAGATTTTTTTGATGCTAAAAATGAAATTAAATCCGCAACCTCCTCCACTTTCCCAAAACGATTCGCTGGAATAAGCTTAACGAGCTCCTGTTCATCCATTTCTGCCGTCATATCCGTTTGGATAAACCCCGGAGCTACCGCGTTTACAGTAACATTACGCTTGGCAACCTCTTGTGCCAGTGCCTTTGTCGCTCCAATCACTCCCGCCTTAGCAGCAGAATAGTTAACCTGCCCTGCTGTACCCTTGACTCCAGATACCGACACCACATTAATAATACGCCCATAGCGATTCCGCAACATTTTCTGAATAAAAAAATTAGTTACGTGAAAGAATCCATTCAAAGAAACATCCAGCACATTTTGCCAATCTTCTTTTTTCATCCACATGAACAAGCCGTCCTTAGCAATGCCTGCATTATTGACAACAACCTCTACAATGGCATCCGGATGCTTCTCTACCCAATTTGACAAAGCCGTATTTACCGCCTCCTCGTCAGTAACATCAAACTTTAATACTGCACCACTTCCCCCTTCCTCCTCGACCAGACGTAAAGCTTCCAAAGCAGCAGCCTCATTGCCTTGATAGTTAATCAAGACAAAATACCCCAAATCAACAGCTAATTTTTGACAAATCGCGCGACCTATCCCTCTAGATCCTCCGGTTACTAATGCACACTTCATAATTACGCTTTTTTCATTAAGTATTCTTTAACAGATTGAATCGCCATGTATAAAGGTTTGTCCTCCGAAAAAGCAGGGATGATAGCTCTTATAGCGGCATAAATCTCTTTCGTACGAGTGGACACCAAGTCCTGACAAGAAAGAATATCAATAGCCTGAGCAACAGATATCAACTGTATAGCCAATACTTCATATGCATTGATTATCACTTTATGGGTAATCACCGCAGCATTAGTCCCCATACTCACGATATCTTGATTATCATTATTATTAGGGATACTATGGACGTACATCGAGTTGGAAAGCGTCTGATTCTCAGCTGTCGTAGAAGTTGCTGTAAATTGTGCTCCTTGCATTCCAAAATTAAATCCAAGCTTGCCCATGTTAACAAAAGGAGGTAATATTTCATTAATCTTAGCGTTCATCAAGTAGTTCAACTGACGCTCCGACAACATCGTCAACCGTGTGATAGCCAACTTCAGCTTATCCATTTCCAAAGAGATATAATCTCCATGAAAATTGCCGCCATGGTATACATTTTGGTCTTCAACAGATATGATAGGGTTATCACTTACGGAGTTCACTTCATTTTCTAAAATCTGCCCCACCTGCTCTATAGTCTCCAAAACAGGGCCTAAAATCTGGGGAACACAGCGTAATGAATAATATTCCTGTACTTTGTCTTTAAATATCTCTTCGAGGTTATTTCCTGAATAGAGGTCTTCTTCACGCTTGCGAATCAACTTAGAATCCGCTAAATGACTCCGCATCATCGCTGCAATATCCTGTTGTCCTTGGTGTTTTTTCACTTCATTGAGCGTCACAGAATAATGATCATCATGTGCTTTCGCCAACTCATTCATAATAGAAGACAACTCAACCGACCAGGACAACAGCTGTTTGGCATGAAAATAATTGACCAGACCGGCACCGGTCATGACCGAAGTACCATTTATCAACGATATCCCTTCCCGAAGCTCTACAGCTATGGGCGCCAAGCCCAACTCAACAAATACTTCGTTTGTCGGTCTTCTCTTATTTTGGTATACCACCTCTCCTTCGCCAATCAATGTCAATGCAAGGTGCGCCAACTGTACCAAATCCCCACTAGCACCTACACCACCATGAGCAAAAATAACTGGAGTAATATTACGATTGATGAATTCCTGCAACAGCTCCAAGACAGAGATATGTACGCCGGACTTTCCTTTTGAAAGGTTACATAAGCGGGTAAGCATAGCGGCCTTAACAATATCCGGGGGGAGTAAATCGCCTGTACCAGAGGCGTGGCTACGAATCAGGTTATACTGTAACTGAATACGATCGGCGTCTTGAATACGATATTGTGCCATCGGACCAAAACCTGTATTCACACCGTAAATAACCTTGTCTTTAATAAATGACTTCAAAAAGCTAAAACTTTCTTTTACAACTTCGACGGTATCGCTGCTCAAGCCTACCGGTTTCTGATTTAACAATACGTCTGAAAACTGATCTAATGAAAGATCTTTATGGATAGAAATCATTTAATATATAGGGTCTTTTTTACTTTCAATTTTTAGATTATCTTCTTTTCTCACCAAGATAATTAAGTACCTTTGTCAATAGCTAATTGCAAAAATAATACATTTCCGTTATAATAAAATCCTTGATTAAAGAGGAGTGCTAAATATTTGATTTTATTTAGCTTTAAATTGAATTCTGCATAGAATGAATACAAGCGAAGTTGACATTTTGATTATCGGAGCAGGCCCTTCTGGCTGTGTGGCCGCAGGGTACCTACAGCAACAGGGCGCAAATATCAAAGTTGTGGAAAAGAGCAAATTTCCCAGGCTAGTAGTCGGAGAGAGTCTCATCCCTCGTGTCATGGACCACTTTGAAGAAGCTGGCCTTTTGGGCAACCTAGACAAGCAGAATTTTCAAAAAAAACCTGGTGCTCGTTTTATACGAGGACAGGTTATCAGCATTTTTGATTTTAGTCAGAAATTTGGTGAAGGCTGGGACTGGACCTGGCAGATCCCGAGAGCAGACTTTGATATGGTCATGGCACAGACCCTTATCGACAAAGGCGTGGACATCAGTTTTGAAACAACTGTTACCGCAATATCTTTTGAAGGCACAAACTCTGTCACTACCGTTGTAGACAAAGAAGGAAAGGAATCACAGATTAAGGCCAAATTTGTAATTGACTCTAGTGGGTATGGTCGGGTATTGCCGAGACTACTCCATTTGGATAAACCGTCAAAACTGAACCCGCACTCTGCAATCTTCTCGCATGTAAAGGATATTAACAGACCTGAAGGAATCGAAGGCACTCAAATTTCGTTTGATGTACTAGACACTGAAGTCTGGCTTTGGGTAATTCCGTTCTCCAATGGAAATACCAGTCTTGGAATAGTCGCAGACACCGCATTTATTGAGAAACTGGCAGAAAATGGAGATACCGCACTCGCTTTACAAAGGGCTATCCAACTTTCAGACTTCTATGTCAAACGATTTGCGGGAACGGAGTTTCTTTTTGAGCCTATACATTTGAAAAACTATTCGGCAGCGGTCACCAAAATGTATGGAGATGGCTTTGCGCTTACCGGAAACAGTTCCGAATTTTTAGATCCGGTATTTTCATCGGGCGTATGCTTTGCCACCGAATCGGGCATCTTAGCCGCTAAACTGGCATGGAGGGAAATAAACGGTGAACAGATCGATTGGGAAAAGGATTTTACACAGTATATGCAACGGGGCATCGATGTATTCACGACATATGTCAAAGAGTGGTACACCGGAAATCTGCAAACATTATTCTTTCACAGACCCGAAAATCTGGATGTTAAAGAAAAGGTCTGTGCTGTATTGGCTGGATATGTATGGAATGAGGAAAACCCATTCGTCAAGAAACATAACCGTGTCATCAGATCTATAGCCTATATGCTGGAAAACAATAAAGAACTATCTGATAATATTGAAAAAACATATAAATAAGAAAAGGAGGTTAAAAACCTCCTTTTCTTATTTACTTTATTAGCTTTCTAAAGTTTGCCACACTCACGCAAACATCTTTTTTACTATTCTCCCAATTATATTCATATTCGGCAGACAGCATTCCTTTAAACTTCTGACGTTTCAATTCATCAATGACCCCCTGCAAAGGCAACTTACCCGTCCCCCAGTGTACATCATGCGCCTTCTTATTTCCAAACTCATTCAAATCTTTAAAATGAAGATGAAATATATGCCCTTCCAACTGTTTTAGGCAAGCGATCGGATCCAAACCTGAACGCATCCAGTGCCCTACATCTGCCGCTGCACCCATTAATTTGCTCCGACCTTCCAAAGACTTTAGGACAACTTCTGGATTCCAGTATTTGGAAGGTTCAGGATGATTATGCAATGCCGCCTTAATCTGATACTTGTCACAAAGACGGGATACAATATCCAAATGAGCATCCGATGGCTCTACATTGATAACCTGTATCCCCATGTCTTTTGCAAAAGCAAAAACCTTATCCCATTCCTCAGCATCCTGCGCTCCTACCACACCGAAAGCGTGTAAAGTCACTCCTTTTTCTTTCAAAAGTTTCTTAACAAGACGCCTTCCCTCGGAGGATAACTGATAGCCCATCTTCTCTGTACTACCTGCACCGATAGTCTGTCCCGGATAGGCTTCAACATAGCCCAGATTACAGCTATCTAACTTGTCTAAAGCTTCAGCGAAGGAAAACAAACGAAAGGTATAAGCCTGTGCACCCAGCTTCCAACCGAGGCGTTCCTCTGGTCTATCTTTGGATGATTTACTAGTGCTGAAGGATAAAAAAAGTACCCCCAGCGCAATCACAAGCATAAATAAATTGATCTTTCTCATAAAGTTTGGTTTAGATTCTAAAGAATCTAAGTTAACCATTAAATATATCGAGTGCAATTTTTACACGCTTTATAACTTCTTTTTTTCCAAGAAGCTCAGCGATAACAAATACATCTGGTCCAAATTTTCCTCCAACCAACATGATACGGAAAGGCATCATCAGTTCTCCAATTTTCATTCCTGAAGCTTGTACACGCTCTTTGAAGAAAGGTTCTACAACTGAAGCTTCCCAATCCAACGGTTCAAAATCCACCATAATATCTTCGAAGAATTTAGTTTTATCGGCATTCCATTTAGGCTTGACCGCATCGACGTCATAACCCGCTGGTGACTGGAAAAAGAAAGACGCCTGTGCCCAGAAATCAGACAAATAAGTCATTCTCTCTTTCACGACCGACAATACTTTAATAACGGCATCATCTTCAACGGCAGTAGCACCGTGTTCTGTTAGGCTATCCTTTACAAGTGGTAAAAGATCAGTATCAGTGCTGTTTTTAATCCATTCGTGGTTGAACCATTTCGCTTTTTCAAAGTCGAACTTAGCTCCGGATTTATTGATTCTATCGACCGAGAACTTGGTAATCAACTCAGGCAATGTAAATATTTCTTGTTCTGTCCCGTCATTCCAGCCCAACACTCCCAACATATTGACAAAAGCCTCTGGTAAGAAACCTAACTCTCTAAATCCTTTCGTCACGTCGCCGGTTTTGGCATCGGTCCAGTTCATTGCGTATACCGGAAATCCTAATCGGTCTCCATCACGCTTACTCAACTTACCATTACCATCTGGTTTTAAGATCAATGGTAGGTGTGCCCACTGCGGCATTTGATCAGCCCAGCCTAAATATTCCCAAAGCAATAAATGAACAGGTGCCGAAGGCAACCATTCCTCACCTCTGAATATATGTGATATCTCCATCGCCTTATCATCAACAACTACTGCTAAGTGATACGTAGGCATGCCATCTGCTTTCAATAAAACTTTATCATCGACTAGCTTTGTCTCAAATGAAACCCGCCCACGAATCATATCATCAAAAGAAACAGTATGGTCCTCAGGCATTTTAATACGAATGGTATGAGGCGCATTGGCATTTAATAATTCTTGCGTCTCTTCGGCCGACAAATTCAATGAGTTACGTAAACCCAGCCTATTCTCATGTGAATAACGGAAGTTAGGCTCCACTTGTCTGAGCGCATCAAGCTCCTCCGATGTATCAAAGGCATAGTAAGCATAGCCTGCTGCAACCAATTGTTCTGCATACTGTCTATAAGATGGTTTACGCTCACTTTGACGATAAGGACCAAAAGCGCCAGGCTGGGAAGGACTCTCGTCCGGCAAGATACCACACCAAGACAAACACTCGTTAATATACTCTTCTGCTCCCGGAACAAAACGAGTCTGATCGGTATCTTCAATTCTTAGGATAAATTCTCCGTCATGCTGTTTTGCAAACAGATAATTGAACAAGGCTGTCCGTACTCCACCTAAATGTAATCCTCCTGTAGGACTTGGTGCGAAGCGCACTCTAACTTTTTTCTGCGAACTCATATCGCAAAATTACTTATTTCTAAATGATTCCTGTAATATAGAATCTGTAAAGTTATAAATTAAGGCAAGCCCCCATATTTTAAAAGAAATCTTCAATAAAATCGTTATTTTGCATATCGATTCACTAAAAAAATGAACCCATACAAGTATAATAAACAGGTTTGGAAAATCGTACTGCTGTTTTTCGCAGCAATGATTGGCATCGCCTCGCTCCTATACACCAATTACCTAGTTAAAAATCTATCCTCATCCGAACGGACCAAAGCAGAGGTATGGGCCATGAGCACACGGAGTATTATGTCCATGCCTGATGTGGATGACGAATTTATCAGCTTTGTCTATGCCGTACGGGATAGTCTATCGCTACCGGCAATTATTACAGACGCAAAAGGAAATATTATTTTTTGGAGAGACCTTGACAGCACTAAAACCAACATACAGGCAGAAGTCGAGCATAAAAAAGGATTGGTATACGATACCGATTACTTTCAAAAACAACTGCACACAATGAAAGGCATGCACCCTCCTATCATGCTGGATTTAGATACAGGCGAATCCTGGTTTGTCTATTATAAGGACTCCAGTGCACTACAACAGCTACGTATATTTCCTTACATACAGCTTTCACTTATTGCTATATTCCTGGTTATAGCTTACACGGTATTTAATTCCATCAAGAAATCAGAGCAAAACCTCGTATGGGTAGGTATGGCAAAAGAAGCGGCACACCAACTTGGCACCCCCATATCTTCACTAATGGGCTGGATAGAGCTCATACGACTAAAATACAATGCTGAAAATGATGATGTAGTCAACGAAATGGAACGGGATGTACAAAGACTAGAAATCGTAGCAGACCGTTTTTCAAAAATAGGGTCCACCCCCTCACTTTCCAATCACAACGTCTATCTCGTAGTCAACGATTTCATGAACTACTTCAAAATACGGACAAGTGACAAAATCACTTTTATATTAGAGGGGGACAGACATGTTGAAGCAATGTTGAATGTGCCATTATTTGATTGGATTATAGAAAATTTATTAAAAAATGCGGTAAATGCGATTGGAACAGAGGGCACTATAAAAGTATCGATTACTGAAAATATTGCAAAAGAAGAAATTTTTATAGACATTAGTGATACGGGGAAAGGTATTCCCCGTTCAAATTTCGAAACCATATTCCAACCTGGATTCACCACAAGAAAAAGAGGGTGGGGACTGGGATTAAGTCTAACTATGCGTATGGTTAGCTACCATAAAGGGCAAATTTTCGTTAAAGAATCAGAAATAGGAAAAGGAACAACTTTCAGAATAATACTAAAAAGCAACTTAAAATATGAACCTACTCAAGTCTGATGAATACCCAGCCATATACGACGACTATATCGAAACGATTGTTGGCGACATAAAAGAAGAGCTCATAAATCAGTTAGAGACTTTTCCCGACTTTATAAAAGCAATTCCTGACGAATTAGGAACCTATACCTATGCTGAAGGAAAATGGACAGTTAAGGAAATCCTCTGCCACATCATCGACACAGAGCGCGTCATGGCCTATCGCGCTTTACGCTTCGCGCGAAATGATATGACTGCCCTTGCCTCCTTTGAACAGGATGAATTTGTTGCCAATGGAAGACATAATGAAAGGACATTCGAGAGTATCATTGAAGAGTTTATTATGGTTCGAAAATCAAACCTCATATTATTCGATACATTCAATGAACACGAATTAGCGCGAAAGGGAATGGCATCTGATCGACTAATCAGTGTACGGGCCTTTATCTATGTTGTCGCTGGCCATCTAAATCACCATCGAATAATTTTACAGGAACGATATCTTAAAACTCAAGAATAAAGGACATGATTTGGTTTAGAACATACACGTTAGAAGAGGTCAACAACATATTTGATAAATACATGACCAAATTGTTGGAAGTAAAAGCCATTGAAATTCATGACGACAGCATTGTAGCCACAATGCCTATTACTGACAACGTACGTCAGCCTTTCGGCATATTACACGGAGGAGCTTCGGTAGTATTGGCAGAGTCTATTGGTAGCGTGGCCTCAAACCTGATTATTGATACCGACAAATATGCTGGCGTTGGCCTAGACATCAATGCAAACCACGTCCGCTCGGCATCCGAAGGCTTACTCAGAGCTGTTTGTGCGCCAGTACATATTGGTAAGACCACTCATGTATGGGACATCAAAATGTACGATGACAAGGGCTATTTAATTTGTATTTCAAGACTTACGGTAGCTATTATTGAAAAATCAAGAGTAATGTAAAACATTTTCAACCTTAAATTGTAGTAATACTATATACCATCATTTATTGGTTATATGATACGGTTTAGGTTTATAGAGAGACGTCGCCCATCGAAGTCTCTCTATTTTTATACTACTGCAACCGTTTGCTTGAGATATTTCTCTTCTTTAAATGAATAAATTTTATTAGTCTTGTAGTTAGAAAAAACTTAAACTTTACAAAATATAATCAATCAATGGATTCTAAAAACCTAAACGCTCAAAATGGTCAATCTACAGTTGGCCCAATGATAATCATCGGAGCTCTTTTTTTTATTTTCGGTTTTGTCACATGGCTCAATTCGCTTTTGATTCCCTACCTGCGTATTGCATGTGAACTGACAGAAGTTCAATCGTATTTCGTAACCTTTGCCTTCTACATTGCCTACCTAGTTATGGCACCGGTTTCTACTTGGGTACTTGACAAATACGGTTTCAAAAAGGGAATGTCTATCTCTTTAGGCATCATGGCCATAGGAGCATTATTATTTATACCAGCCGCATTTTCACGTACCTATGTCATATTCTTACTTGGCTTGTTTATTATGGGAGGAGGTTTAGCTATACTTCAGACAGCATCAAATCCCTATATTACCATAATAGGCCCTGTTGAAACAGCAGCGAAACGTATCAGTATCATGGGTATCTGTAATAAATTTGCAGGCGCTGCAGCTCCAGTTATACTCGGATTGTTCCTAAATCTAGGCGAGGCTGATAAAATAACAAAACAAGTTGACTCCATGAGTCCGACCGAATACGCCGCGGCATTAGACCAAGTAGCCTTACAGGTAGTTAACCCTTATATAGGTATTGTTATCGTTTTGATTGTACTATCAATCTGGATTTCAAAAGCAAACCTTCCAGAGGTAAAAGGAGACGAAGAAGAAACAGCAGACCATCACACTGTCTCAGAGGACAAGAAAAGCATCTGGAGCTTCCCCCATGTTATCTTAGGATTTATCACTTTATTCCTATATGTAGGGGTTGAGGTATTAGCAGGAGATACCATTATTGCTTATGGCGTTTCTCAAGGAGTGAGCCTAGAAGACGCTAAATTCTTTACAGGTTTCACTATGGGAGCCATGGTAGTAGGTTATATCATAGGTATTATATGTATCCCAAAATACCTAAGCCAAGAGAATGCATTAAAACTATGTGCACTTTTAGGCATCAGCTTTACCGTTGCAATCGTATTCACATCAGGGATGACCTCTTTACTATTTGTTGCTCTATTGGGTCTAGCCAACTCGCTGATATGGCCAGCGATATGGCCTCTAGCGCTCAAAGGCGTAGGCAAGTTTACAAGTGCTGCTTCTGGTTTATTAGTGATGGGTATAGCAGGTGGAGCTATTATCCCCCTAATCTATGGACAAATTGCACATGCCATTGGTTCACATCAAGCATACTGGATAGCATTACCTTGTTATCTATTCATACTGTATTACGCTATTTCCGGTCACAAAGCAGGAAAAAAGAATGTAACACATTAGTCAGTAAACACACCGCATCAAGCAAAACGGCATTGGGATACCCCAATGCCGTTTTGCTTGATGCTAAAAGCGATACAATGCTGTAGGGCTAATGCAATATTTCAACCTAATATCCCAAATACCAACATCAGTTATCTCTGCTACAGGCTCATAATAACTTAGACCAATAGTAGCAATATCTGGTCTGCACCGAGCCAAAAAGCGATCGTAAAATCCCTTACCATATCCGACTCTATTTCCTAGAGTATCCACGACCAACAAAGGAACAAGCACGACATCCAGTGCAGACTCTTCGACCATGACACCCCCTACAGGCTCCAAAACACCCCATTTATTAGCTTCAAAAACAGTATGCTCGTCCCATAAGTAATGAACCATCTCGTGGCTTTCAAAATCAGATCTTGACACCACAAACCGCACATCCGGTCGATTCTCTTGTATCCATTCTTTAAATCTTAAGGTATCTGGCTCTCTAAATTGCTGTATGGGTAAATAGATGTGTATATAAGTCGATTTAGACCAATCCATGGTTTTCAAAGTAGTGAAAAGAGCTTCCTCAAAGGCAGCCTGAGTATCGTCATTAAGTGCCAGTCGTCTTGCTTTATACAATAAACGTAGTTCTCTCTTGGTCATGCGCGCTGTAATTTGTAAATCAAAAAAAACGGCCTTGCAGCTGAGCGCTTACAAGACCGAATAATCAACCTAAACCTAAAATCTTTATTATTTTACACGCTCGATATAATCACCGCTTTGTGTATCAACTTTCACTTTATCTCCCTCATTAATAAAAAGAGGAACATTAATCTCTACTCCTGTTTCCACCGTTGCTTTCTTCAAAGCATTCGTAGATGTATCTCCTTTTACCGCAGGTTCCGTATATGTAATCTCTAGCTCGACACTCTTTGGCGTTTGGGCCATAATGGGTTCTTCACTTTCAAAGGCTACAATAACATTCATACCTTCTTTCAAAAACCGTGCCGACTCACCAAACAAGAACTTAGGAATATTAAACTGTTCGTAGCTGGCATTGTCCATAACCACGTAAAAATCTCCATCTTCGTATAGATATTGATAATCATTTGTTTCTACACGAGCTATTTCCACAGTCTCGTCTACACGAAAACGGTATTCTACCAACTTACCAGTTTTCACATTACGCATTCTAGCTTGATAGAATGCACGTAAGTTACCTGGTGTACGGTGTATATATTCTTCTACAGCAACTAGTTCGCCGTTAAAACGCAAAATATTTCCTGATTTTACTTCTGAAGCTTTAGCCATTGGAATTGTAGTTTTTATTTTCTGCTACAAACTTAGACAAAATGCCTTGCATGTACAAGACCTAGTCATTCGATAAATTCAGTTTATTTATAGTTTACTATAGAAAGGAAAGAGTCGCAGAAGGCATATTCTTTCTCTTGATTCGAACCGATAATAAGCACCCTATCTGGGCGGGATGTTTTATGAACGAGATCTAAGTACCAGGCCTCCCCTTCCAAATCCATATTACTGGTCGGCTCATCCAAAAAAAGTAAATTAGAGTCGCTACAACAAGCCAAAGCCAACTTGACACGTTGCTTCATGCCTGACGAGAAATATTTGAGTTCCTTACTACGGGATTTGCCTAGGCCTAAGAGATCTACAACGACATCCTTGTCGAAACCAGCAAGGTAACTTTTAAATTTAAAATGAAAATCTAAAAGCTCATTCAGTGTAAACTCCTCAACAAGTTCAATATAGGGTGCAGCAATAGAAACATGGCTGTAGACCTGCTCGATTGGAATCGCAACACCCGCTATAGAAAAGTCGAGTGTACCCTCGCTAGGTGCGAGTTGCCCAGTCAACGTCTTAATCAACGTTGACTTACCTGAGCCATTCGGTCCTAAAATTGCATATTTTTGATTGGAAGAGAAGGTATAATCAATTCTCCGAAAAATCCACTCTTGATTAAACCTTCTCCCTAAATTATGTAAAGTTATATTCAATAATCAATCTGTTTAATTAAACACCAGTTTTACCTTGATTAAATCCTCGAACAACGCCACGATTAGAATTACGTACAAAAGCTAAGATTTCATCCCTAAGCTCTGTCGCTTCAAACTCCGCTTCGACCAAATCCAATGCCTTCGAGAGGTTCCTGTTTTGAACGAATAACACACGATAGATATTCTGAATCTCTGCAATCTGTTCAGATGTGTACCCCCTTCTTCTCAGGCCTACAGAATTGACTCCTGCATATGAAATAGGTTCACGAGCTGCTTTTATAAATGGAGGTACATCCTTACGGACCAACGTACCACCAGTAACAAAGGCATGCGAACCGATCTGACAGAATTGATGAACAGCAACTAATCCTGCGAGGACGACATAATCCCCAACAGTGATATGTCCAGCCAATGTGCTTGAATTAGAGAAGATACAATTATCTCCAATAATACAATCATGTGCAATATGACTGTAGGCTTGAATCAAACAATTTTTTCCTATCACGGTTTTATATCGGTCGCGTGTTCCCCTGTTAATGGTAACACATTCACGAATCGTTGTATTATCTCCAATCTCTGCGGTCGTAATCTCTCCTTCAAACTTTAAATCTTGAGGTTCTCCGGAAATAACCGCTCCAGGAAATATCTTGCAATTCTTACCGATCCGAGCACCATCCATGATAGTAACATTCGAACCTATCCAAGTACCTTCACCGATTACAACATCTTTGTGGATGGTACTAAAAGGTTCTATGACTACATTTGAAGCTATTTTAGCATCAGGATGTATATATGACAACGGTTGTATCATTTATTTAAATTATTGTCTTACTTAACTTTTATAATCTGTGCCATCAGTTCCGCCTCACAGACAATCTTCTCACCGACCATCCCGACTCCCTTCATACGGGCAATCCCCCGACGAATAGGCTCCATCAACTCGCAACTGTAAATAATAGTATCGCCAGGAACGACTTGATTTTTAAACCGTGCACTCTCTATTTTCAAGAACAATGTTAACCAGTTTTCTGGGTCCGGTACGGTATTGAGAACCAATATACCACCAGTCTGTGCCATTCCCTCTATTCGCAATACTCCCGGAAAAATAGGCATCCCTGGAAAGTGCCCCATGAATAAATCCTCATTCATAGTGACATTTTTCAAACCTACGACATGTGTATCAGAAAGTTCCAATATCTTATCGATCATCAAAAACGGTTGACGATGTGGCAAAATATTCATAATCTGAACTGTGTCGTACACAGGTGTAGCATGAATATCATACGTATTTATTTTCTTCTTCGCCTTATCTCTCTTAATCTGATTCTTAATACGTTTAGCAAAAGCGACATTGGCCGCATGCCCTGGTCTCGCAGCCATGATATGCCCTTTCAAAGGACGCCCAACTAATGCCAAATCACCTATCATATCTAATAATTTGTGGCGTGCCGGCTCGTTCTGATACCTTAACTGGATATTATCTAAAATACCTTCATCAGCAACAGTAACCTTTTTATTAAACAAATTCTGCAATTTATCTAATTCTTCGGTACTAACCTCTTTATCCACTATAACGATCGCATTAGACAAATCGCCACCCTTGATTAAATTATTATTTACAAGAGCCTCTAATTCATGTAGAAAACAAAAAGTACGAGATGAGGAAATCTCTTTCTCAAACTCATCTATTTGACTTATCGAAGCATGTTGACTACCCAAGACCGGAGAATTGAAATCGATCATACAAGTCAGTCGATAGCCATCCAAAGGCATACCTACGATTTCAACTTTACGGTCTCCATCTACATAATGTATATTCTCTTTGATTTCATAGAAGTCACGGTCTGCATCTTGATCTACAAAGCCTATCTCTTTTAATTTTTGTAAGAAAATAGTCGAACTTCCATCCAAGATAGGGACTTCCGGCCCATTCAGGTCAATCAGGACATTATCAATCTGAAGACCAATTAATGCTGCCATCAAATGCTCTATTGTACTCACTGAGGCTCCATTCTCAGAGATAGTAGTCCCTCTAGATGTATCAGTTACATTATCAGCATCAACAGATACAACAGGCTGTCCATCTAAATCGATACGTCTAAATTTGAACCAATGATTCTCAGGAGCCGGCTTTAGAGTTAAGGTAACAGATGTACCAGTATGCAAGCCTACACCAGAAATAGTTAATTCAGATTTAATAGTCCGTTGCTTCGCGTTCATTTCCTCCATACTTATGGCTATTGGTTTTATTGTTTTTCTTTAAGTTTTTGTTCCAGTTCAGCTATTCTCTTTTCTAAGCTAGGTAGCTTTGAAAAAACCACCTGCGAACGAAGATGACTGGTATAAGGGGCAAATGGAGTACCGCCCCATTTCATATTTTCCTCTTTAATACTTTTATTAATTCCGGACTGTGCCTGAATCTGCGTTCCATTGGCAATAGTAATATGCCCAACCAACCCAACTTGTCCACCCAAAATCACATTGCTACCTACTTTTGTACTACCTGAAATACCTGTTTGAGCAGCTACAACAGTATTCTCTCCAATTTCAACATTATGCGCTACTTGAATCAAATTATCTAACTTCACCCCTCTACGGACCACTGTAGATCCCATTGTCGCTCTATCCACTACAGTATTTGATCCGATTTCTACATTATCTTCGATTATCACATTACCGATTTGAGGCACCTTATCATAAGTCCCATCAGGTTGTGGAGCGAACCCAAACCCATCGCTACCGATGACCACTCCCGAATGTAAAGTCACATTAGCACCGATTACACAATCATAATAAACAGTAACTCCTGGAAACAATACACAATCATCTCCGATGGTAACATTATCGCCAATGTAAACACGTGGATATATTTTCACATCATTCCCTATCTTCACCTCACGTCCTATATATGCAAAAGCACCTATATATCCCCTCTCACCAATCTGTGCCGTATCATGTACATATACCTGTTCATCTCTCCCAGAACGATCGTTACGCAGCGAATGATAAATCTTGAGTAATTCTGAAAACGCAGTATAAGCGTCACTAACCCGTATTAGGGTACAGTTGACGGCCTTTTGCAAAACTAAACTTTGGTTGACAATAACAACCGCAGATTTAGTCGTATATATAAAGTGTTCATATTTAGGATTAGACAGAAACGATAACGTTTCGGCAGACCCCTCCTCAATTTTTGCCAATTGAGAAACAGAAACATTAGGATTCCCCTCTATTGTTCCGTTTAGTAATGTTGCTATTTGTTCAGCTGTAAATTGCATTTAACTACAAATGTATCTTTTTTTCCCAATTTGTTTCCAACTTTTTTATTCCGAAGGCCTATTCCACAGCCCTCAATTCTTTCGGATAAGTCAACGCATACTTTACTACACGTCTAGACAAAGCCTCCAAATTCGATAAATCAGAAGCCTCTGCGATCTCCATCAGCTCCCCCCGATTGTTTAAAATCTTAATCGGTTCTTTTTCGGCATTATATGCAGAATTTTGTACTTCTTGATGATAGACTAGATAATCAACGTCACCATCTTCCAACTGAAAGTGTTGTTTAGCCTTTCTTTTCACATTATCGATCTCTTCCTGTTCAAAACAGTAAGATCTCATCTCTGTAACAAAAAGATTTCGACGTAATAGACGCTGACACAGCATCCGTAATACAAAATCACCATGTGATTCCCACGCCTTTATCGCTGATAAGATATCAGTATCATCCAGTTTTGTAAACCAGTCTAAATGGGCTGGGTCTTTTACAAAAGAAACCGCATCCAGCTGCCCGTACAAAAAATGAGCAAACGCGGGAGATGCGGAAAGCACCTCTCCCTTCTGACACAACATCCTAGCTCTTTTTAATATTTTAATCAACATTTGCTCGGCCGCAATCACAGTTTTATGCAAATAAACCTGCCAGTACATCAGACGACGAGCAATCAAAAACTTCTCTACAGAATAAATACCTTTTGCCTCAACCACAAGTTCGTCATCTTTTACAGAAAGCATTTTGATAATGCGATCAAAAGATATTACACCTTCAGATACCCCAGTAAAGAAGCTATCTCTATTCAGATAATCCATACGATCGGTATCCAACTGCCCGGAAACCAATTGATGCAAAAATTTTCTAGGGTATTGATTATTGAATATAATAATAGCTAAGGATAAGCGATTATCAAACTCCTTATTTAGACGATCCATCAAAAGAGCAGAAATCATTTCATGTGAAACGCCTTCAATCAACGAGTGCTCCAATGAATGGCTGAAAGGGCCATGACCAATATCATGCAACAAAATAGCAGCTAAGGCTGCTTCCTCTTCTTCTACACTAATAGCCACATCTTTACTCCTCAATGTATCTATCGCTAATTGCATGAGGTGCATTGCTCCTATAACGTGCTGAAAACGGGTATGCAATGCGCCAGGATATACCATATGCGTCATACTGACTTGCTTGATATACCGAAGACGTTGTAAATAGGAATGCTCAATTAAATCAAAAATCAATCCTGACGGAATTGTAACAAAGCCGTAAACAGGATCATTAATGATTTTTTTCTTGTTCAATCCCACTAATCTTTAAGAGTTTTCGTAATTTTATACTTGTCGAATAAAAACGACAAGCGCACCATCTAAGATAAGCGCAAAGATACACACAATGCCGTTAATTAATGTTAAAAAATAGCGTTTTATCCCGATTCTAATTAGGTTAGTTTCAAATATAAGTTTATATTGACAATTAACTTTTCTACTTACTCAAATTCTGCTAATCTTATTGGGTGTTTTTCTTGATATAGGGCAGCAACTATCAACATAGTACAAGACAAAATGGCAAAAACACATATACTTTGGGCGGATGATGAAATTGAATTTCTAAAACCTCATATCCTTCTGCTCGAAGAAAGAGGATTTAAAGTACATACGGTGAACAATGGGAATGATGCTGTGGATGCCTTCAAACAAGAGCCCTTTGACCTCGTTTTTTTAGACGAAAACATGCCAGGTCTAACTGGATTAGAAACACTCAGTATCCTTAAAGCTATTAATCCGACCACCCCAACGATATTAGTTACCAAGAATGAAGAAGAGCATCTCATGGAAGATGCTATAGGAGCCAAGATTGATGACTATCTGATTAAGCCGGTCAACCCCAAACAGATTCTATTGACTATAAAAAAGTTCACGGAAAATAAGCGAATCGTCAGCGAAAAAACATCCATGGCCTATCAGCAGGAATTTAGAAACTTAGGCATGATTATCAATAATGACCTATCTTTTGAAGAATGGACTGAAGCTTATAAAAAACTAATCTACTGGGAACTCTCCTTAGGTAAACTGGAAGACGATAGCATGCATGAGATATTGACGATGCAAAAAGCAGACGCAAATGCTACATTTTCTAAATTTATAGAGAACAACTATTTGAAATGGATGAAAAATCCAGAAAGTAGCCCTACCCTCTCTCATCAATTATTCAGAAAAAAAGTATTCCCAAATCTCCAACCAGACAAACCAACTTTTTTCTTTTTAATAGACAATTTACGCTACGACCAGTGGAAAGTAATCAACGATGTTATCACCGACTATTTCCGACTTGAAGAAGAAGACTACTACTACAGCATATTGCCAACCGCAACCCAATATGCCCGTAATGCTATATTCAGCGGTCTCACCCCATTGGAAATGGAAAAACGATTTCCAGACCTTTGGCAAAATGACGAAGATGAAGGTGGCAAAAACATGCATGAAGACAAGTTCTTGGCCGATCAGATAAAACGTCTCTACAGACGGGAAATCAAACACAGCTACACAAAAGTGCTCACTCTCGATCAAGGAAAAGAGGTCATCGATAACATCAGCAACTATATGCAGAATGACCTAAACGTACTCGTTTATAACTTCGTAGACATGCTTTCACATGCCCGCACCGACATGGCAATGATCAGGGAACTGGCCAATGATGAGGCTGCATATCGTTCACTCACTCTATCTTGGTTTGAGCACTCCCCACTACTCGAGGTATTAAAATGGTTATCACAGAAAAAAGTCAAGGTTATCATCACAACCGACCATGGCACGATTCAAGTAAAAAAACCGAGCAAAGTTGTAGGCTATAGGAATACAAACACCAACCTTCGATACAAACAGGGAAAAAACCTCAATTATATTGAGAAGGATGTTTTCACTATTCGTAATCCCCATGATGCTCAATTACCTAAACTACATGTAAGCTCTACATTTGTTTTTGCAAAGGAAGAGATATACTTTGTCTATCCTAACAATTATAATCAATTTGTGAACTACTATAACGGCACATTCCAACATGGAGGAATCTCCTTAGAAGAAATGATTATCCCATATGCTACTTATATCCCAAAATAGGTATTTTTGTCTATTATGGAAATCAATGTAAAAGACTTAACGGAATTAGGCGGAGCTGCAGCCCAAATCATCAAAAGTTATCCTCAAAATCGGATATTTCTTTTTTACGGAGCAATGGGAGCAGGGAAAACAACCTTAATAAACGAACTATGTCAACAGCTCGGCGTAAAAGACCATACTTCCAGCCCCACGTTTTCTATCGTAAACGAATACGCTTCTGACCATGGTCCAATTTTCCATTTCGACTTCTACAGATTAAAATCAGAAGCTGAAGCTTTTGACTTTGGTTACGAAGAATATTTTTACTCTGGAAATTACTGCTTTGTTGAGTGGCCTGAAAAAATACCCAATTTGCTACCACATGACGCCATTAAGATCACGATTACAGTACCAGACTTTCAATCACGCATAATAGCTATTGAGAAAAATTAATTTTTTTTCTCTAACTCGTGCAACCTTTCTTGGCGTCATCTCGTCTTCCTATTAACTAACATCAATTAATTGGAAAATAGCACTCTAAATATAATATGGCAAGCTTGCAAAAAGCAAGACAGAAAGGCTCAAGCTGCATTATATGATTATTTTTCAAAGAAAATGTTGGCCGTATGCATGCGATATGCAAACACGACACTTGAAGCAGAAGATATACTGCAGAACGGCTTTGTAAATGTTTTCACCAAACATCATCTATATGATGGAAAAGGTTCACTAGAGGGGTGGGTCAAAAGGATCATGATTAATGTAGCTATCGAAACACATCGAAAAAACAGAGGGAGAGTTACAGAATCCATTGACGACAATGAGTCCCTACAACTAATAAGCCATATTAATGCTGATCAGACCGCCTACAAGGATTTAATGACACTGGTTCAGCAACTACCTACGGGTTATAGAACTATTTTCAACCTCTATGCCATAGAAGGTTATTCACATAAAGAAATAGCAGAAATGATGGAGATCTCAGAAGGAAATTCAAAATCTCAACTTTCCAGAGCTAGACAATGGTTGCAAAGTAAATTGGTAAAATTAACGTACTAACTCATCATGAAAGAAGAAGACATCGACAAGTTGTTTCACAACGCTTTTCATGAAGCAGAAGAAACACCAAGCAACAACATCTGGAAACAGATTGAAAAAAAACTAGATGAACACAGGTTGCCGGTTCAGATTACACCTCGAAGGTATACTTGGATAAAGTACGCAGCTGCTGCACTCATACTAATGGGCACTACTCTTATTTTATTAAGAACAAACTATAAAACAGAGCTGTCTTCTTCTACAGTGGAAGAGACAGACATAATAGCAGAAGCCACAAGAAATAACGGAGCAATAACGGAACCTATCGAGCAAACAACACCTTTAGCAAGCGAAGGAATAGATCGCCATTACGTCAAGCCTAATCTCTCCCAGCAAATTACTGCTACAGAACGGATAAAGCTAATAAGCGACAAATTGGATAAAACAGCACAGTCACAGCGAAAGAACATTGATCTAGTAACTAATTGTCTAGAAGAAACTAAGCCCATATTAGCAAACATTAAAGATATCCAACAGATTAATATAACAGACATCCCTGTACGACAGGTCACAGAAATGGAAGCAATAAAACCGCTGATAGATCTAGATGAGGATACAGAAAGTATGTATGCACAAGCTCCACATGAAACAGCAAATAAAAACATAGTAACAACAATACTGAATACCATATCAGAAAAGATCGAGGTAAGCCCCACAAAGGATGTTCGATTCCGTACAGACGAAGAAGGTTCCTTCCGTATTGACATAATTAATTCACTAGTCAGAAACCGTAATAAAAAAAAATAGAACGATGAAAGCATGCACTCTTAAGTGTGGACTTTTGGGATTAGTCTTCACCTCATTAACATTATCCCCAGCTCGAGGGCAAGAGCATTCCGAACGCCGCGAAAAAGACCTAGATATCAGTATCGGTATCAAAGATGAACCGAACAAAACCAAATATCCCAGAACATTTGGCGGATTAACATTCACACGTATTGATTGGGGATTCTCTCGCATAATGGACGATGGGAAGTTCACCCTTTCGGAGGAGAACGACTTTCTAGCCTATAAAAAAGCGTCCAACTTTGGTTTTGATATCCTTCAATTTGGAGTCCGTCTCAATGACAACTTCAAAACCTACCTATCAGCGGGATTCGAATGGAACTACTTACGTCTGAAGAAGAACATTCAATTGGAAGAAGATACACAATCGCTGTCCTATAAAGAGATAGACCCCAATGAGATTAACTACAGTAAGAACGTACTTACTTCAACCTACCTTAGGCTCCCTCTTTCTGTGGAATGGCGTAGTGCCCAGAACAGCAAAGGAGACCGCGTCAAAGTAGCTTTTGGTGCAATGACGGGAATCTTACTAAAAGGTAGCCAAAGACTGAAAAGCAAAGAACAGGGAAAACAAACATTTAAGGACAACTTCAACCTCGCAAGCTTTCAATATGGACCTTTTGTACGTGTAGGCTATGACTGCCTTGGTATTTTTGCTAAATACTATGTTAATGATGTCTTTGAAAATAGTCCTGATCAAAAAGGTTTAAATAATTTCACCTTTGGGCTGACCCTAGGTTTTTAGCCCTTAATCGAAAAATATCACTACTTTTATGCCGAAATCACATTTCGGCATTTTTTATGGCTCATTCTAAATCTTCTTGTCAATATATTCCTTCTGATACACAAAAAACGGACGTCTCTCTAATTTATGGAAGAGATATCAGTAGCGTATTTGAAAGCAAAGAACGCGTGGTAGCAGTAGATCATGTCGATTTTGATATTGAACAGGGTAAAATAACAGCCATCATAGGCGAGTCTGGAAGTGGGAAAAGCACTTTATTAAAATTGATTTATGGCTTACTCGAACCTTTTTCGGGAGAAGTACGGTATAAAGGCTGGCTGGTCCCCACACGCAAAGACAAGCTCATACCAGGCCATGACGCCATGAAACTGGTCTCTCAGGGTTTTGAAGATTTAAACCTATATGCAAAAGTTTGGGATAATATAGCTTCCCAATTGCCCAACACTAACCTAGACTACAAAAAGTCGAGAACAGAAGAGATGTTGGTACGCTTAAAAATAAATCACCTTGCCCAACAGCGTGTTGCAGACCTCAGTGGGGGCGAACGTCAACGGGTGGCAATAGCACGCGCATTGATCAATGACCCCAAAGTATTATTAATGGATGAACCTTTCAATCAGGTAGATGCAGCCTTTAGAGACGACTTACAACAAGACATACGGCAAATTGTAGAAGAGCTAGGCCTTACGGTAATACTAGTCTCGCACGATCCAGCGGAAGTGTTAGCTATGGCCGACAGTCTAATCGTCATGAAAGCCGGTAAGATTGTAGACCTAGGTTCTCCAGAAACACTTTATTATACCCCGCAAAACCCATATACGGCACTCCTACTTGCAAAAAGCAATATACTCACCCCCGAACAAGCAGATACAATAGGCTTAAAAACGACTCAATCTATTGCAGTGCACCAGGAGTGGATTGAAGTTACCGCATCTTCCGACAGTACATTACGGATAAAAAACATTCGATTCAGAGGATTCTACAAAGAATATGTAATAGGTGATGACAATCTATCAGTACATGCTATTGTAAACACAGCATCCCCGCTTCCGACAGGCACCAAGGTAAAACTAGACATAAAGAAACATATTACCTTTACATCAACGAATCTATAGCTTAAGGCTGCCCCTCAAGCCACTGTAGCATATCAGCAAACCAATCGCCTTCTTGCTTTTTGTTGACCATACCAAATCCATGCCCCCCCACTTTATACTCGTATAAATGGTTTGGTATTTCAAAGCGAGTCAACGCTTCCTGATAGCGTAAACTATTAGCTATCGGCACAGCCACGTCGTCTTCGGCATGAACAAGATAAGTTATCGGTGTATTCCTATTGACATTATTCTCATTAGAAAATCTGAACACATCAGCATCGTCAAAAACTGGCCCAATCAGGTGCTTCTTCGACCCTTGGTGCGTGACTCCTGCAGTCATTGTGATTACAGGATAGACTAAAACCGAAAAATCAGGCCTCAAATTCACTTCCTCCTTCGTTCCAATATAGGATGTATCAAAATGAGTCGATAACGTAGACGCTAAATGCCCCCCAGCCGAAAACCCTAAAACTCCGACCTGAAGTACATCTATACCGTATGTGCCCCCATTTGATCGGATATGAGCAAGAGCTGTTTGTGCATCTTGTATCGGAGCAATCCGTTTGTCCAGCATCTGGCTATCTACAGGCAATCTATAGCGCAGGACGAAGGAGGCATACCCCAGAGTCTTCAAGCGCTTCGCGACGTCATGCCCTTCATGCCCAATAGCTACACGAGCGTACCCTCCTCCCGGAATAATTAGAAACACCTTGGAGTGGGATTGGACCTCCGGTTTATAAAAATATAATTCAGGAATGTTATCTCCTAAATCAACCCCTTCTCTTAAATTCAGAATCCCATTTGGGTAGAATGGAACCTTCTCCTGTCCCATCGCAAGACCAATCATCGTTACTAGAAAAAATATAAATACACAATTTCGCCCCATTACCAAGAAATCTTATTGATTCACAACTATCATTAAGCTTAAGTCCTTATAAGGAATATTAAACTTATCCGCCATATCCTTGTTTGTCAGACTTCCTTGATATAGGTACACTGCATTACGCACACCAGCATGCCCCCAAATTAAATTACTCACGCCCCCATAATCCGCAATCTGCAAAAGAATAGGTGTAAATATATTAGTCAGGGCATAAGTTGCTGTACGTGCTACCCGAGACGCTATATTAGGAACACAGTAATGTATTACCTCATATTTTTTAAAAACAGGCTTATCGTGCGACGTTATCTCAGAAGTTTCAAAACAACCACCCTGATCTATAGAAACATCGATCAAGACAGAATTTGGCTTCATCTTAGAAACTGTTTCCTCTGAAATAATACACGGAGAACGTCCATTTTTCGCTCTTAAAGCTCCAATTACAACATCACAGGAAAGAATTGCTTTGTTCAAAATAATAGGTTGTATCACCGATGTAAAGACTCTTGCTCCTACGTTGTTCTGCAACCTACGTAATCGAAAGACTGAACTGTCAAAAACTTTGACCTGCGCCCCCAATGCTATAGCTGTCCGTGCAGCAAATTCTCCTACTGTCCCCGCACCAATGATAACAATCTCTGTGGGAGGCACTCCCGTTACCCCTCCTAACATCAAGCCCTTGCCCTCAAAAACATTTGATAAATACTCTGCAGCAATCAGAATCGAAGTAGCCCCCACAATCTCGCTCATAGCCCGCACAACGGTAAGGTGGCCACCTTCGTCCTGCAGATACTCATACGACAATGCTGTAATCTGCTTCTTCATCATCGCTTTTAAAACCTGTAGATCCATTAATGAAGGCTGCTGCGAGGATAATAAAATCTGCTTATTCTTCATTAAGGCTATCTCCTCAAGAGTAGGACTTGCAATCTTGATAATGATATCCGCTTTAAAGATTCGCTCTTTTTCATACACAATCTGTGCGCCCTGTTCGCTATAATGATGATCTAGAAAATTAGAGGCTTTTCCCGCTCCGCTCTCTATCAGAACCTCATGCCCATGCTCCACCAACAATGCTACAGACAATGGGGTCAATGCAATCCTATTCTCCTGAAAAACAATCTCCTTTGGAATACCGATGATAAGTTTACACGATGAACTCTCAACTGCTTTATAAGCTTCTTGAGTCTGCCCAAACACATCTGGCGAAATCCTAGTCATATTACCCATCTCAAACTAATTAGTGGAGTAAATATAAATATATTAGAGTAAGTTTCAATCATTTAACGGCACAAAAACAATAAAGGTAAAACTGTTATATTTTTCTGCTACATTTGTAAGAATCACCACGTAAGATTATAAATGAAATTATTCAGAGTCATCAATCATGTCAAGATTGTCCCTAGATGGATAATCTTTTCGTTAGACCTGTTCGTTGCTGCAATAACTTTTTTGACAGCATTTGCTCTTTTTCATAATTTCCAATTTCACAACGTTTCGCCAAATGACTTTGCCACACAATTCCTACTCTGTATAGGAGCTACGGCGATATCGTTTTCCATTTTTAGACTTTATTCGGGTATTGTACGATACACCAGCGCAGCAGATTCAATTAGAATTCTCTCCACGATATTATTTACGATAATTATTCTTTTCGCCCTCAAACTATTCGGCTTGGCATTTAGGGCACCAAAGTTTATAGATAGTCGACTTATTATTATCTATTCGCTTTTTCTGTTTGCAGGACTGATTACCTACAGAACATCGATCAAAATATTTTTTCAGTATTCGAAAACAGCTCGAAAAATCAAGAAGAACACCTTAGTATTTGGTGCTGGAGAACTCGGTATCGCAGTTAAAAGGACTTTTGACCATGATTTGACATCCAATAAGATTATTGTAGGTTATCTCGATGATAACCCTTCAAAAATCGGAAAATCAATAGATGGCGTTAAAATATTCGGATCAGAAGAACTAACCAAAGTAATCTATAAATGTGCGGTAGATGAACTAATCATCGCCACACCGTCTATACCTCCGGATAAAAAATCAGAAGTAATCGAGATTTGTCTGGAACATAATGTATCTGTACTAACGCTGCCTCCAATCAAGAAAATAATGAACGGAGATCTAACAGTCAACCAGATAAAAAATGTTAGAATAGAAGATCTTTTAGACCGTTCCACCATTAAGTTGGAAAACGAAAGTGTACTCGAACAATTAAGTGGCAAACGTATACTTGTAACCGGAGCCGCAGGCTCTATTGGTAGTGAAATAGCAAAGCAACTCGGTCAATATAATCCGCAGATGATCGTCCTGTGTGACCAGGCAGAATCTCCATTGCACAACCTACAGCTTGACCTTCAAGAAAACTTTAAAGACCAGCTTTTTCATACTTTCATTGCTGATGTCAAAAGTAGGGAACGGATGAAAATATTGTTCGAAACCTTCAGACCACATATTGTTTACCATGCTGCAGCCTACAAACACGTGCCGATGATGGAAAACCATCCTATTGAGGGAGTAAAAAACAATGTTTTTGGAACAATGAACCTGGCTAATCTTTCGGTAGAATTTAATGTACAGAAATTTGTCTTTGTATCCACAGATAAAGCGGTCAACCCAACGAATGTCATGGGAGCAACCAAACGTATCGCGGAGATATATGTGCAGTCTTTAAATAGCAAAATATTAAAAGAAAACAAAACAGGGACAAAGTTTATTACCACGAGATTTGGTAATGTACTTGGCTCTAATGGCTCGGTAATCCCTCGATTCAGAGAACAAATCGAAAAAGGAGGACCAGTGACAGTAACTCACCCGGAGATAACACGCTATTTTATGACGATCCCCGAAGCATGTCAATTGGTCATCGAAGCAGGGAGTATGGGACAAGGAGGTGAAATATTCGTTTTTGACATGGGTAAATCCGTTAAAATTGTTGATTTGGCCCAAAAAATGATCAAATTATCAGGTTATATCCCTAATCAAGATATAGAAATCAAATTTACAGGTTTACGTCCTGGTGAGAAGCTCTATGAAGAATTACTCAACGATTTAGAGAATACACTCCCTACCCACCATCAAAAAATTATGATTGCTAAAGTCAGGGACAATGATTTTGCCATCATATCTATTCAGTTGGAAAAACTGTTAGAGATTACAAACTCGCAGCACAACACGAATATAGTGAGACAAATGAAGGTTATAGTTCCAGAATTCAAGAGTCAAAATTCAGAATATGAACTATTGGACAAGCAACAGGAGATTCCTTCCTCTTAAGAGGCAATAAATTAGCATTTTATAACAACAAAGTATTGCAAATATTTAATAAAAGTGTATTTTTGCGTTCCGTATAATTATTTAAAATAAACTAATGTCAACGAATATCAATTCAACCGAGAAAAAAGGTTCATTTTTTCAAGACAACCAAAAGAGTGTGATTTTTATCCTAGGAGGGATCATTGTATTGATTTTATTATACATAGGATATCAAAAGTTTTATCTCGCTCCGCGTGCTGAAAAAGCTGCAGACGCCATGTATAAAGCAGAGGAATATGCATTAATTGACTCTTTACAGAAAAAAGCTATTGATGGAGATGGTACATTTTTAGGATTCAAAGAAATAGCTGACGAGTACTCAAACACTCCATCTGCAAATATCGCGAACGCCTATTTGGGTAGCCTATATTTACGTCAACAAAACTTCCAAGAAGCGATCAAGTATCTTAAAAAGTACGCAGATACAGGTAGTGAAATATTAGACCCATTAGTAATTGGATTGATTGGTGATTCTTATTCGGAAAGCCACGACTACAAAAATGCTGCTGACTATTACAAGAAAGCTGCTGACAAGTCGAAAAACTCATATACAACACCTTTGTTCCTTAAAAAATTAGGTTTAGTCTATGAACAACTAAATGAGAACAAACAAGCAGAAGAGGCCTATTCTAAAATTAAAACGGAATATCCCGAAAGTGCTGAAGCTTCTACAATTGATGGGCCATTAGCTCGTGTACAAGCAAAACAATAATATTTATAAGTAAACACATAACATACGAAAAGGCTGCTATTAGGCAGCCTTTTTGATTAAAAAGGAGGGTTTCACCATGTCAAGTAGCTTAAAGAACTTATCAGATTTCTCACATCTACAGGTAAAAAGTGCGGAAGGAATAAAATTCGCAATTGTTGTAGCACAATGGAATGCAGAGATTACAGGTGCATTGCTAGCAGGAGCAGTAGACGGTCTCCTTAAAAATGGAGCTAGCGAAGATAATATTCAAGTGATTGAAGTCCCAGGTAGTTACGAATTGATTTCAGGAGCTGACATTGCTCTTCGCAACAAACAATTCGGAGCCGTAATCTGTCTAGGCTGTGTCATACAAGGTGAAACACGTCACTTTGACTTTATCTGTGACGCTGTAGCCAATGGAATAGCGAATGTTAGCATCAAGCACAATAAACCAGTCATTTTTGGCGTATTAACTACAGACAACATGCAACAAGCCCTAGACAGAGCCGGAGGCAAACATGGCAATAAAGGTGAAGAAGCTGCAATTACAGCTATTCAAATGTGCCATATAGCCAACGCATTCTAGTTGGTATTGTTTTTGATATCTTTTTAATATGAACAGGAAGTTAATCTTTTTGAGTTGTTTAATTATTGCTACAACTATTTTATCATCTTGTGGTACACAATCAACCTGTGCTGCATACAATACCTACCCTAAGAAAAAGCATAGAACGAGATAATAGCTATAAACCATAGTGATATGAAACACGTTGAATTTAGAGCTTTTTTTATCGGATTGACTCTTTTCTTAAACTTGGGCAGTTTAAACGCCCAAGAACAAAAAAACGGAAAAGATTTAATCCAAATGTCAATAGGAGAAGCTAATAAATGGGCAAATACACGCTATTTACTCTATTCTGTCGTTGGCCCATCCAATAACTCTGGAATGGGCAATGAAAGGTCATTTCTTATCGATAAGAAAACCGGAGATTGCCGTTTTGAGGGAACCAATAAAAACAACGAAAGCCTTGTACTTTTATTTAACTACAAGACCAAAAAGGTAAAACGGTATTTTGTTAACACAGAAGAGAGCAAAGAAAACCCCAATAGCATCATGGATAATATCCTTGGCCAGTTTTTCAAAGATACCCAGATTCTCTTTTTACCCGCATTTCTTAGTGATAGTCCATCCAGCATAACAGACGTCTCTCAAAAGGTCATCAACACGGATAAACTCAATGTCATTTCATTTACCAATATGCCCACCTTGGGGGATGATAACGTAAATGGTAAGATTACGCTGACCAACAAAGGCGACATCAAATCCATTTCTGTAGGCAACATAGAATACAAGACTTCTGCAATCAAAGATATCGGCGAGGGTATACTACTCCCCACGGTATTCGAAAACCATTCCAGTTACCGATTTCAGATAGTAGCCGCATTCACTGACGTGGAAACAGGAAAATTCACCAACATCTAAAAAGACAGCGAATGATTTGGAAAGACATTAAATCGATAGATACAATTCAGGATATATACAGATCCAATGACATTTATATCCTATTCAAACATAGCACACGCTGCCCTGTAAGTTCGATGGCCAAACGTAACCTCGAGCATGATAAAAACCTTATTCCCGAGGATACAGTTATATATTATCTGGATCTAATCGCACACCGAGACATTTCAAATGCTATAGCTGAGCTTTGGAAGGTAAGACATGAGTCTCCGCAACTACTTATTGTGCAAGGAGACACATGCCTTTATAATGTCTCGCATTCCGATATCGAAATGCAAGACATTATCCCATTTATTTCTTAAAGTAAGAGACTTGCCCCAGTCTTCCCTCGGTATCAACGACTGCAAAGGCTAAGACTTGACCAGCACGATAGAAAACCGGCGTATTCGCCTCATAGCGCTCACTATTTAATGTAGGCAAGGAACCATCCGAAGTATAATAAATAGAGAAACCTGGATACTCGACATTAGCAAATACTTTTCCTTTGATCTCCTTGAGTCCGACACCAGGGAGTCTGAACTTGACCTGTTCAGCAATCTTTGGCAGCTCATCCGTTCCCACTTTGATAATAAACTTAGCGTAATCGTTCTCCAAAAGTTTCAGATCAAACTTAGCTTCATTTTCATACGGTCTTTTATCTGACCATGCGCGTTCCGCCAATGCAAAAAAGCGAGGAAAAACCAAATAATCCATCTGTTCCTCATTCAATACAGTCTCTGCCCATAGTCCACCCTTTATACCTAAAAAGTTTGCCTTCCCTTTCTCAGTCAATCGTACACGCTGACTGAATCCCTTTTTACCCAACTTCTTCCCACTGTAATAGGTATCAATATTTGCAAAGTAATCTTCTGGTAATAAGGAATAGGAATGGAACAAGTCTGCATAGGTAGCCCATTTAAGTCCCGGTTCTGTAAAATTAGTATTCCACATCATGTCAAAATACATATTGGATGCGCTGATAAGTACCGTCTGATATCCTGCATTCGCTAAACGGTATGCCAGATCTTCCTGTCCACCTCCGATTACATTATTCCAGACATCCACTTGTATATTTGACTTGTTTCGAAGCTCAGGATTCACGACCATCCCCTGCCCCTTATTCACCATACCAATCTCTTCCCACCCCGCCATATCCAGTCCTTTAGCCAAACAGATTGCATTAACCCGTTCTATATAATAAGGCCATACTTCGTGCGGTGACTTCATTCCTTCTCTTTGCATCAAGGCATCAATCTTTGGAGACTTTGTCCATACTCCATTAGGCACCTCATCCCCTCCGATAGAAATCTTTTTGAAAGGAATATTCGCCTCCTTATACATCGCTATAAACTCGTCAATTACCTTCTCTAAGAAGGCATAAGTAGAAGGCAACGCAGGATTTATAACATTATCGCCAAAATTCTGCACAGAATTATATTCCGAACGGTCTTCTAGATCATACAATAGATACTTCTCGGCTTCTTCTCTCTCTCCCGCAGCCATCAATCGCTCGTACCGAGCGTGCATCGCTTTGATAGCAGCTCTAGCATGCCCAGGCGTCTCTATTTCGGGGATTACGACGATATTACGATCATGTGCGTATTTTAGGATCTCTATAAAATCAGTCCTTGTCAAGAACTTGCCAGAAACAGAATTTCCGCCCGAACCATAAGCAGGCTCTAAAGAGCGACCATTACTGAACAGAGGAGACCTTACGGCACCAACTGCTGTCAATTCAGGAAGCGAAGGTATCTCTATCCGCCAGCCCTCGTCGTCAATAAAATGGAAGTGGAAAACATTCAGCTTATACCGAGCCATTAAATCCAAATATTTGAAAATAGTAGTCTTATCCTTAAAATTTCGTGCGATATCCATCATGAAACCTCTATAAGCATACCGAGGCTCATCCTCTACCTGAACAAAAGGTAGCTTCAGTACGGCTTTAGCAAAATACATATCAGGGCTCAACATCGACACCAACGATTGTAACGCATATTGTACGCCAGCATCCGAACTAGATTCAATCCTTATTCCTTCTTTGCCTACAGAAAGCCTATAAGCTTCATTCTTAAGACCTTCAACCCGTTTAATAACCAGCTGTGCGCTTTCCTCTTTCGTAGGGGACAATTGCAGATTACGAATAGCGGGAATATTACCTAGAACATCTAGTTTAACATCAAACTCATTAGAGACAAAGTAATCTAATTGGGATAAAATTGTATAGCTTCCGTTGCCCATTTTCATCGTGCTAGGTGTTGGGAAAATCAATGGCAAAGCAGCTTTCTTATTTAATCGAGCATTTCGTTCAAAAAGAGATTCATTAAAACCATTTTGAATCTCCGCAGTCGTTGTAATAGGGGTGTATGACACATTACGCACTGGATAGTAAATACTCTTATCTGTCCGACTTTGAAAATAAAACCCATTAGGCATTGTAGACAAGTTAGAAATTGCATACTTAGTAGTATACACCATTACCAACGAATCATTAGGCGCTAAGTTACTTTCGGCAAACTGTAGCTTGAATAAATTCCCCCGTTGATCAGAAAAAGAATACTGAGCTGTAGTCTTGTCGACAACAGGATACATGGCATTAAACCATAAGTCCCATTTACTCAGATCCAAATAGTTATTAGAAGTATTTTTCACGATCAATGTCAGATCCAATTGGTCTTTTCCATTATAATTAATATCAGGGACCCATTTCACCTGCACTTGGTCAGCGATAGATGACGCTTGTGCAAGCGCATGTTGAGCCGTTAAGGCACCTAAAAGTGCTCCAAATAAAACGATATATCTCATTTTTAAGTTTTTGATTGACTTCTAAAAATAAGAATTGAAATTCATTAAAAAAAATGAATATTTTGTTTGGAGTAATAATAATTAATCCTATATTTGCACACCGAAACAAATAAAGGCCCGTTCGTCTAGGGGTTAGGACGCCAGATTTTCATTCTGGAAACAGGGGTTCGATTCCCCTACGGGCTACAAAAGGTTGAAATTCTAGAATTTCAACCTTTTTTTTGTCCTAAAATCAAACCTCTAATCTTCTATTATAGATTTTATCAAGTAGAGCGAACAGTTCTGGATGCTCATCCTGTAGTTTCTTTGGCTTCTTAAAGAAATACTCAGATAGCACAGCTAAAAACTCTGCTTCATTTGTACCTGCGTAGGTCCTAATATCAGAATCTCCTTCCCGTATCTCCCGTATGGTTCGGTTCATTTCCTTCATCCAGGGATCAATCAGCTCCTTGGGGATAAGGTATTCAGGGACACCGTCTACTACACCATCCGCTTTATCAATAAGGTGAACAAACTCGTGAACTGCCGTATTCCCATCGACATACCTGTCAAACCCTCCCCGCAAAGCGGGCAGAGATAAAACCATCTTTCGATTCATAGCCCCAGAGCCAACCATTCCCGCCACATTCTTACTATCAGATTGTGTGTCGAATCGCTCATCAAAATAATCTGGATACACAATGACCTCCTCTAGATTTTCATAAGCCCAAGTCTCAAAGTGAAGTAAAGGAATCGTAGCGCTTGCAGCAATCAATACCTTATCACAATCCGTCACTATTGCTCCCTTCTCCCCTGATATCTTAACTTTTCTCAAGAAATATTGTACACGTTCTTTAAATACACTTCTTTCCACATCGGACAAATTTAGGTAAAATCTTATTTTATCTAATAAAATGCCCTCTATAAAAGCATCTGGCAATTCGGTATACACATTTCTCCGCTTCCCATTAACACGCTTGAATGTATAAAAAATCAAAATAATACCCACGAAAAAAATTAAACCAGTAACAAAGTAGGGATTGTACATATTTCACATTTATGTTTTATCTTAGTAAGATACTAAGATAAAACACGCTATGCCAACAAAAAGTTATCATTACTCAGATGGAAAAAACTCTTTCGGTCCACTCACACTCGAAGAACTTCGAACGAAACAGATTGGCCCGAATACACTTATATGGACTGAGGATTTGGTAACCTGGACAAAAGCTCAAGATGTACCTGAGCTAAAAGATCTCTTCGTTAATTCAGTTCCTCCCGCCATTCCAACATCCATGTCAGGAGAATCCACAGTACAGCCCTCCTTCACCACAGATAGGACAGCAAATACAAACTACCTAAGACCTCCAAAAACATATCTCGTCGAAAGCATAATTACAACAATAATATGCTGCTGGATATTTGGAATACCAGCTATAGTATATGCATCACGGGTAGAGAAGAAGTTCTATGCTGGAGACCTTGCGGGAGCGGAGAGTGATTCAAAAAATGCTAAAAAATGGATTATTATTAACATAGTAGCCTGTGGTCTCGTGTGGTTACTTACCCTAGGTCTATTTGGATTAGGGTTCCTTACTTCAGCATTTTAATGAAACTAAGCAAAAGACAAGCATTTCTTTTCTTGTATCCTCTTGCACTAGGAGCAGCTGCTTTAATTTACAAATACTTCAACCCATTAGAACACGTATTGTTTCCAAAGTGTCCTATAAAGGCTATTACGGGATTAGATTGTCCAGGCTGTGGAGGACAGCGGGCAACCCATTTCTTGCTAAACGGAGACCTTAAACATGCTTTCTTAGAGAACCCTATGCTGTTCCTCCTTGTCCCATATTTAATTGTTGGATTTTACCTACAGCTCACACCGGAACCAACCGGTCAGGAGCTGAGATTACGCAGGGTTCTATATGGACAGAATGCACTAATAATCCTGGGGATAATCTTGCTCATGTTCACTGTTCTTCGAAATATCATTTAATAAAGGAATGCAGGTATGTATCTTCGACATAGATATGTGCTAAATTAACAGTATTAGCATAAAAAAAATCCCTGACTATTCTCAAGTCAGGGATTTTTTTATTTATATGATAAGAACAATTTACTACATCATTCCGCCCATTCCTCCACCCATCGGAGGTACGCCTGCGCCTGCGCCAGCTTCTTCAGGCTCATCTGCCAATACACACTCCGTTGTCAACAACATAGAAGCGATTGAAGCAGCGTTTTCTAAAGCTACACGAGATACCTTTGTAGGATCGATAACACCAGCACCGATTAAGTTCTCAAACTTATCTGTACGGGCATTATATCCGAAATCAGCAGTTCCTTCTTTCACTTTTTGCACGATTACAGCACCCTCAACACCTGCATTAAAACAGATTTGACGCAACGGCTCTTCGATAGCTCTTTTGATAATATCGATACCAATTTGCTCATCTTCGTTATCACCCTTCAGATTAGAAAGAGATTCTACTGCACGAATAAAAGCAACACCACCACCAGCGACGATACCTTCTTCAACAGCAGCACGAGTAGCATGTAATGCATCATCTACTCTGTCTTTCTTCTCTTTCATCTCTACTTCTGTAGTCGCACCAACGTATAAAACAGCGACACCACCTGACAATTTAGCTAAACGCTCTTGCAATTTCTCACGGTCATAGTCAGATGTAGTAGTTTCAATCTGTGAACGAATCTGAGCTACACGAGCCTTGATATCATCAACATTTCCAGAACCATTGATCACAGTAGTATTATCTTTATCGACAACAACTTTTTCAGCCTGACCTAGGTAAGACAATTCTGCATTTTCTAACTTATAACCTCTCTCTTCAGAGATAACAGTACCACCAGTCAAGATAGCGATATCTTCTAACATCGCTTTACGACGATCACCGAATCCTGGAGCTTTAACAGCAGCAACTTTCAAAGAACCACGAATTTTGTTCACTACTAAAGTAGCCAACGCCTCACCATCTAGATCCTCTGCAATAATCAACAATGGTTTACCCGTTTGAACTTGTTTTTCTAAAACTGGTAATAACTCCTTCATATTACTAATTTTCTTATCGTAAATTAGAATATAAGGGTTTTCTAATTCAGCCTCCATTTTGTCCGAATTAGTTACAAAGTAAGGAGATAAGTAACCACGGTCAAACTGCATACCTTCTACAGTTTTAACCTCAGTTTCTGTACCTTTGGCCTCCTCAACAGTAATAACACCGTCATTACCAACTTTTTCCATTGCCTCAGCAATCAAAGATCCGATAACCTCGTCATTGTTTGCTGATATAGAAGCAACTTGTTTGATTTTATTATTGTCAGCACCTACAGTTTGAGACTGCGATTTTAAGTTAGTAACTACAGCTGTAACAGCTTTATCGATACCTCTTTTCAAATCCATAGGGTTAGCACCAGCAGCTACAGATTTAATTCCTGGAGCAACGATAGCTTGTGCCAATACAGTAGCTGTCGTAGTACCATCACCAGCTTGATCAGCCGTTTTCGATGCAACTTCTTTAACCATTTGAGCACCCATATTTTCCAATGAATCTTTAAGCTCAATTTCTTTAGCTACAGACACACCATCTTTAGTGATTGCTGGAGAACCAAATTTTTTCTCAATAATCACGTTACGTCCTTTGGGACCTAACGTAACTTTCACTGCATTCGCTAGTGTATCAACTCCTTTTTTAAGGGCTTCACGCGCCTCGACGTTATATTTAACTTGTTTTGCCATTTTGTTAGTATTAAGTAGTTAGTATTGAGTATCTAGACAATAGATGTTGTAGAATACTTCTCCGATAACTCTTATTTTGATTTTTTTAATTTTGACCTTTTTATTAAAGTACTGCGTAAATATCAGCCTCACGCATAATCAAATACTCTTTACCTTCGTAAGTAATTTCAGTACCTGCATATTTGCCATACAATACTTTATCACCAACTTTAACAGTAAGTGGTTCTTCAGGTTTACCCGCACCAACTGCCACGATAGTACCTTGCGATGGTTTTTCTTTAGCCGTATCTGGAATATAGATACCTGATGCTGTCTTCTCTTCTGCTGGAGCAGCTTCTACAACCACTCTGTCTCCAATAGGTTTAATACTTAATGCCATAATTATACTATTATACGTTTATTTTTAATTTTTTCTTTTATACAATATCACCATCACCAACTGTGCCAAAGGAAACATCCCTCAAAAGATTGCCATTTTTTCCTTTTCAACCAAAGAATTGACAGTCTTTATCAGGCAGAGCTGTGTCATCATGACAGTCGAGCAAAAAAAAAGCCTTACAGAAGTACTGTAAGGCTTACTATTTTTCTTATCCTCTATTTCGCTGAATCAGGTTTAGCAGGCGCTCCTTGTTGAGCTGGAGCTGGAGCATTCAAATTCAAAGAAGGTGCTTGCGCAGGAGCTTCGATTTGATTAGAAAGACCTCCAGTGTTAGAACCTGAACTAGGTCCCAAAATATTAATAGCTAAACTAAATACCATAAGCGCTATTACTAGGGTCCATGTACCTTTTTCTAAAAAGTCACCTGTACGTTGAACTCCCATTAAGTTACTTCCACCAGCAAATCCTGATGATAAACCTCCACCTTTTGGATTCTGTATCAGCACGAAAAATGCTAAAATCACACTCACCAAAATAATCAGGATAATGAATAATGTTGTCATTTCTTAGTTAATATTATTTATAAGTTTTTTTCTAACTCTTGAATTTGGGTCGCAAAATACGATTTTTTTTCTGGATATTTCAAAATTAATTTTTTGAAAACCTCAATGGCCTTAAGATAAAGTGCCTGATCAATATAAATATTTGCTAATGTCTCTGTAACAAGAGAATAATTATCTTCCGCACTTTGACGCGCCATATTTTCATTATGAAGATTTTGAGCCGAAGGTGCCTGTATGATAGGTTCTTCTTTTATAAACCGTTCGATTACCTGATCACTTTTCTTTGGCTCAACAGGTTTCAAAGGGCTATTCTTTACCGCATCACTAAGCTTACTCTCTGGGTCCTGAAAGTGGATTATATTCTCCTTGATCTGTTGATCTAGAATCGTTTCGTCTAATTTCGATAGATCAAAATGCCCTTTCTCTGGCTTCGGCAGATGTGGAGCAATAAATGGCTGGTATATATCTGCATGCTCTAGTCTCGTCTTGTGCAACCACCACCGGAAACTATAAGGCATCAAATCATCATTATATAGACTTACATCCTCTGGGTCATCATTAGAAGAAGACAATAAACCTTCTTCCATAATATCCTCTTCTACTTGTTTTTCCTTCTCTTCAAAGACAAAGTAGTCTCCAAGGACAGCACCCCCTTGAAACAACTTCTCTAGTTCAACCTCCTCTTTGCTCGCTTCAGCAACCTCTTCTTTATCTGGATCAGTCTTCTCATCCTCCACTTCAAGCTTCAGGCCCTCTGCCATTGCAACTTGTTCCTCTTCTGCATGTACTGTGTCCTCTTGAGATACAAAATCTTCATCTGGCTTATCGTACAATTCAAAAGGAATATACTCCTCCTTTTCAGGAACGACTTCTTCGACCTTCACGACAGGTGCATTCACAAAGTTCCAAAGCCAATTCGCATTAGGAGCATACAATAGAGCAAGCTCACGGCTAGGAGAAACTTCATTGATAAGTTTCTTCCTACGTTCATAAGCAAATATCAACGGTTGAGAATAAGGAAAGCGCACGATCAACCCCAACAAGTCCTCTTCTGTCAATCTAGATGGATCAACAAGAGCTTGTCGGTATAGCATATGTTCTGAATTATTTAAATCTGTCATATTCGAATTATACTACCAGTTAGCAAACGCTTTATTATAAATATCCTCGGTCAAAGCTTTAATGATTTCTTCATTCAACCGTGCCTCATAGCTAGTAACATCTGAACCCGGAAATTCTTTAAACTGAGAAAAGCTTTCTTCAAAATTACTCTCGCCTGTTTGATCTAAACGATTCGTATATTTTACCTTCACAGTAATGGTCAACCTACTATTCTCCGCTCTTTCGAGTCCACCGGCAGCAACCGATGCAGGAGTGATCGTATAATTGGTAATCGTTCCCTCAAAAATAGCATCTCCATCTGCATTAACCTGACTCAGACTAGACTGCGTTCGGATACGCTCCTTTAATCCCTCGGTAAAGTTCTGGCTAAGTGTCGTATATACCATAGGAGCGATATTCTCAAAATACAAAACAGAATACGTTTTCATATCCTTTGGAATAGAGCCTCCAGTAAAACCATACTTGACACCACAACTTTGAGCCATAAAAAGTGCCACTAATAGCACCCCAACTACTCTCAAACGAGCTGTTAATCCCCACATAAGTATCTAGTCTAAATTTAAGTCCTTAATTTTTCTATACAATGTACGTTCCGAAATCCCAAGTTCCTGGGCTGCAGATTTACGCTTACCTTTATGCTTTTTCAAGGCTTTTTTGATCATATCCGACTCCTTATCGACAAGAGACAGTGACTCTTCTATCTCTTCCACATCCTGTGTATCATCAATGGAGACATAGTTATTACCTGAAGAACCTGTTGCCGGGTTATGTATTGTAAGTGTAGGTGTGCTACTCAGCTCCTCATTATAAAGCTGTGCCGGAGCTGGCTTAACCTCTTGATATAGTTGATTAATATATTGAGCGTTTTGATCATAAGAAGCCGCAGTATTACCGTTCTGAAGCAACTCTACAACCAGTTTTTTCAAGTCAACCATATCCTTTTTCATATCAAAAAGAACTTTATAAAGAATATCCCGTTCTGAAAAATCTTCTTTACCCTGCTCTTTTACAAATACCGGTAACGTACTTGAACTCTTTTCTACAGGGAGGTAGTTACTCAGAATCCGAGCATCTACGATTCTCTCCTTTTCTAGTACTGCGATCTGCTCCGCAATATTTTTTAGCTGCCGCACATTCCCTGGCCAACTATAATTCGCTAATAACTCCTGAGCATCTGGTGTCAACTGCACACCTGGAGACCTATACTTGTCTGAAAAATCAACCACAAATTTTCGGAACAGTAGAAATATATCTTCCTTTCTCTCCCGTAAAGAGGGGATACGTAATGGAACCGTATTCAACCTGTAATACAAATCCTCTCTAAACTTACCTTTCTTTACAGCTTCATATACATCCACATTTGTCGCTGCCACCACACGGACATTGGTCTTCTGCACTTTTGAAGAACCGACCCGTATATATTCACCCGACTCTAGGACCCGTAATAAACGAGCCTGAGTATTTAAAGGCAACTCTCCGACTTCATCCAAAAAAATGGTCCCACCATCTACAACTTCAAAATAACCTTTACGTGCTTCATGTGCACCTGTGAAAGATCCTTTCTCATGCCCAAACAATTCGGAGTCAATAGTTCCCTCGGGTATGGCCCCACAGTTTACCGCGATAAATGGCCCATGCTTACGCGCACTCAGCTGATGTATAATATGCGAAAAAACCTCTTTCCCTGCACCACTCTCACCTTGTATTAAAACAGATATATCGGTAGGAGCAACCTGCTTCGCAACATCTATAGCACGATTAAGCAAAGGAGAATTCCCTATAATACCAAACCTGTTTTTTATGTCCTGGATGTCCATTGTCCTTAGTCTTGAGTAATGAGATATTAATTTTTAGCTTTAATCGATTATCTTACCAATCAATGTCGCTGAAGTACAACTTTCGCCCAGCACCTGTACATAATCACCGACTTTGAATCGAGAATCTACAGGGAATACAACCATCGTATTTTGATCATTACGTCCGCAGTAATCCTGATCCGACCGCTTAGAGAATCCCTCAATCAGTACTTTATGTACTTTACCTACATACTGTTGTATACGCTCCAAACTATGCTCTTGTTGTTTATTGACTACTTCAGTCAAACGTCTCTTTTTGATATCTTCTGGTATATCGTCGGCGTAGCGTTTTGCAGCTAGCGTACCTGGACGTTCCGAATAGGCAAACATATAAGCAAAGTCATACTTCACAAAATCCATCATAGAGAGCGTCTCTTGGTGTTCCTCTTCAGTCTCTGTACAGAAACCTGTAATAACATCCGTAGAGATAGAACATTCAGGGATGATACGACGGATAGCATCTACTCGATCCATATACCATTCCCTATCGTACGTACGATTCATCAATTCCAACACTCTAGAATTGCCCGATTGTACCGGCAAATGAATATACTTACAGATATTTTCATATCGACCCATCGTATATAATACCTCATCAGTGATATCTTTTGGATGCGATGTAGAAAAACGTATCCGTAATTCAGGACTCACCTGAGCAACAAGTTCCAACAGGTTTGCGAAATTAACAGTCGGAAGAGCATCCTCGCCATCCTCAACTTTAGGTGTATATTTATAGGAGTCGACATTCTGTCCCAACAATGTAACCTCACGATATCCAGCATTGAACAGATCCTCTGCTTCTTTTACAATCGACTGTGTATCCCTGCTTCTCTCCCGTCCTCTGGTAAAAGGCACCACACAGAATGAACACATGTTATCACAGCCACGCATAATAGAAATAAATGCAGAAACGCCATTAGAATTTAAGCGAACAGGACTGATATCGGCATAAGTCTCTTCTCGTGATAACAATACATTCACAGCCTTATTACCATCATCTACCTTTTCGATCAAATTAGGCAGATCACGATAAGCATCTGGCCCAACAACTACGTCCACTAATTTTTCTTCCTCAAGAAATTTAGCTTTCAAACGCTCCGCCATACAGCCCAATACACCGACAACCATCCCTGGATTCTTCGCTTTAGCGGATTCAAATTCCTTCAAACGGTTGCGAACACGTTGCTCTGCATTTTCCCGAATAGAACAGGTATTAATAAATACTACATCGGCTTCTTTATAATCCTTGGTTGTTTCAAACCCCTTATCAATCAATATAGACGCAACAATCTCACTGTCCGAGAAGTTCATCTGACAACCGTAGCTCTCAATATAAAGCTTTCTCCCATCAGCTTTCCCTGTTGGGGCTAACTCCAAAGCCTCTCCTTGACGGTCTTCGTCGTGCGTTTTTGTTGTATGTGTTAATTCTAACATAGCTTATTGTAAAAGACTACAAAGTTAAAAATAAAATACCATTATTTATGACAGTTTGGCAGAGCTTACCAAATTTTAACAAATAATTATCAAGCTCCTATTTACCCACTTTCTGAAAAAGGTTACTACACCATCACTAATTAAAGTAACGCACTATCGATTGAGAGTGTAGCAACAGTATAAATCAAAAAAGGCTCTCCAAAACAGGAGAGCCTCTCTATATATCTCTACAGGACGAGATCATCACTGACCTACTTGCTTTCTTGCCTCGTCTTGCATTTTCTTGCTAGCAGTAATTACAATTTCTACACGGCGATTTTGCGCACGCCCTGCTTCTGTATCGTTAGAAGCAATGGGCTCAGAGTAATTCTTCCCTTCAGTAGCTATACGTCCAGCAGACAACCCCTGTGAAACAGCATAATCCCTCACAGATTTTGCGCGATCACTAGACACCTTATCATTTGCCGCCAAAGTACCCACATTATCCGTATGCCCAATCACTAAAATATCTGTGTTAGGCTCCTTATTTAGGGTCTCAACCAATTTAGCTATATTTGTTTTAGCCTCACTTTTTAGTGTAGACTTATTAAAGTCGAATAAAATTCCTGAATCAAATTTTACTAAAATCGCCTCATCTACTTTTTCGACTTCGGCACCAGCAATTGTATTCTCGATCTCTCTAGCCTGCTTATCCATTTTATTACCGATCAACGTTCCTGCTGCACCACCGATTACAGCCCCAGCGATAGCACCGATAGCCGTATTACCCGCCTTACCACCGATCAATGCGCCAAGACCAGCACCAGCTGTTGTACCAATAGCCCCGCCTTTAGTCGCATTATTCGCATTTTGAATAGTCGAACAGCTTCCTAACAACAATGCAGATGTAGCCAATGAAAGACCGTATACTGCTAATTTCTTATTCATTTTCATAACTTTACAAATAATGTTTTCTATATAACCCTATTTACTAAACAAAGCAAATGCCAAAAGTAAAGGATAAAATATAAACCAATGACGCTAGTGTTTGTTTTATTTAATTTTGTGGAGGAATCTCTAATTTTGGCAGCCTCACTGGAGCGGGACGACCTTGCGCATCCCATGTCTTAAAGGAACTAGCTATATAATTTAATAAATCATACTGCCCCCAGTGCTTTGAAAGCTCATAGGAAGGGCGATATATTTCCATAAAATTTTGAAGCTGCTCTCCCTCCAAACCGGTATGCTCTGCAACAGCAGCTTTTGTAAACAACCGATCAACAGCGATTTCATTAACCTCACGATCCATATATTTCTCAAACCGCTTCATATTTTTTGCTTCTCTTCCAAAAAGATTATACAATGCCGTAGCAGGACTACTCAAATAAGTCCCGACCTTATTCTTACCACCATTATAAATACCTTTTTTCTCATAGTCTCGTAGAATATCCTCCATTTCCTGCTGCCTGGTCTTGCGGGCTACGACGACAGTTTCAATCTGCATACCTGGTTGCATTTCCAACACCAGATCATCCAAGGTATAGATTACAGTCTTCAAAGAACCGTAGCCCACTTTGGTAATAGAAAGGCTGTCTCCGATCATTGCATCTATGTAAAAAACACCAAAATTATTAGAAGTAACCTTCCGATTCGTTTTAAGGTTGATTACATTCACGTCTGCCAAACGAATTCCAGTGCTCTTTTCCAGGACCAATCCAGATACTTTTGGCAACTCTGTCATCTGCGCCATTCCGTCTTTCATTGAAAAGAACAAGACAGGGAATAAGATTGCTATTTTTATAAAAAAATTAATCATTGTGATACGAATGTAAACAAATATTGGACTGCAGAATGTTAAAAAGTATTAAACAGTTTCTTACTTAAACGGGTAGAACACAAAATTTGCTCCCTCGGGAACAACCACAAATAAGCACATAAACTCTTCTGCTTTTTTAAAGTTTTTTTCAAAATAAGCCTTTCTATCCGACTGAATAACACCTTTGTCCACAAACTCTTCTAAGGAACTAGCATTGATAGTCCAGTTTGTATTCAGCTCACTCCTATCCAATATGACTTCACCAATAGTTACATCATGCTGGTGCGCAACAAAAATCGGATATAGCGTATAGCCCTCAGCAATCATTTCACTTGAAATTTCCTTTATAGATTCACTGTAAAAGTCCAGGTCAATCTTCAAGCTTGACAAAGGACTGGGTTTTGTAGCCTCTTGTCCATCGCCCGTAGCAGCGGATTGATTATTTAAAAGATCTCTTAAATCCATTTCTGTACTATTTTAACACGAGTAAAACAACATTTTCAACATGCTGTGTCTGCGGAAACATATCCACAGGCTTAATCCGAACAACACGATACTTCTCATTTAGCATCTCCAAATCACGCGCCTGTGTAGCAGCATTACAGCTTACATACACAATCTTTTCGGCCGCCATTTCTAAGATACGCTTGACAACATCAGGGTGCATCCCTGCACGCGGAGGATCCGTAATCACAACATCAGGCTTGCCATGTTCAGTGATAAAGTCTGCCGTCAATACATCTTTCATATCCCCTGCAAAAAACTTCGTATTACCGATATTATTGATAGACGAATTAATCTTTGCATCTTCAATAGCGGACGGCACATACTCTACACCTACGACTTCCTTGGCATTACGAGCTACAAAATTGGCTATTGTTCCAGCGCCGGTATAGAGGTCATAAACAAGTTCCGTACCTTGCAAACCAGCAAACTCCCGGGTAATTTTATATAACTCATAAGCCTGTCTAGAGTTCGTCTGGTAAAAAGATTTTGGCCCTACCTTAAACTTCAAGCCCTCCATCTCTTCATAGATAAAATCTCTTCCACGGAAAACATGGATATCCTGGTCGAAGATCGTATCGTTCTTCTTCTGATTGATAATATACAGCAACGATACTATCTCTGGGAATTGTGAAGCTATATATTCCATCAATAGTTCCACCTGCCCTTCCTCAGGGTAAGCAAAAACAACGATAACCATAACTTCACCTGTAGAAGAAGTCCGGATAATCAAATTACGCAATGCACCTTCGTGCATACGCAGATCGTAAAACGAGATTTGATTTTCAACCGCAAATTTTCGAATAGAATTCCGTAATTTATTAGAAGGTTCTTCTTGTAAAAAACAATGCTCTACATCGAGGATTTTATCAAAACGTCCTGGCACATGAAAACCCAAAGCATCCATATTATTGGCCTCCGTAGCTTCATCTACATTCGTCAACCAGCGCTTATTGGAAAATGTATACTCTAACTTATTCCGATAGTATTGGGTCTGCTCAGAGCCTAGAATAGGCTCCATACTCGCTGTATCAACTTTACCGATACGGGAAAGTGCATTATCAACCGATTGTTGTTTAAACTTGAGCTGCGCATCATACTCCATATGTTGCCACTTACAGCCACCGCACACACCAAAGTGCGGACAGAATGGGTCTATCCGGTAGGGTGATGGAGAAATAATCTCCGTAACACGTCCTTCAGCAAAACTTTTTTTCTTACGTTGCAGCTCAACATTAACCACATCTCCCGGAATGGCTTTCTCGATAAATAATACTAAATCATCATGTCGCGCCACACCTTTTCCCTCTTCAGCAATATCAAAAATCTCGACATTGTTTAAGCTTCTTTTTTCTTGCGGTATTCTTCTTCCCATATGTCTGCAAAAATACATTTTTAACAGCATATTAACACCATCTTATAATGCTGAACCGCAGTTATGGAAATAGGTTAAATCGAATGGCTTGGCGCTAGGCCAGCGTAGCCTGAACCAAATAAGGTAAAATCTCTTTTTGGAAAGAGATAAAGTTCTTCTTCACATCGGCATCGGTCACCGCTGTAAAAGCGAACGAGAAGACAATATTCTTACTCGTCTTGATTAGAAAAGTCAACTTCTCTTCGGCAATTGTATTCCCAATAGTCTCATTTTGAATAAAAGAGCTCAATAGCAGAAATTCAAGATCATCCGACAGCGTCTTTAAATATTCTTGGGCATTAGTTGACTCACGTATAAACTCCCAGCCTACAAACTCATTACAAACAGTATAAGTGACCCTACTCACCCTCAAAATTGTATTAGCCAAAAAAGTTGGAAGATCCTTCTCTCGAACACCAGAGCTCAAAATATCCTGCACATTCTCACGTATATAATCCATAAGAACTTCGTGCAAAATAGATTCTTTAGAAGAAAAATATTTATAAAAGGTAACCTTAGATATATTGGACTGTTTGGCCAACTCGTTTACACTGGTTTTATTATAGCCATATTTACGAAACAAATCCCGTGCAGCTTTCTTAATAACAACTACCAGATCTTCTTGACTCATAATTAATTAGAAACAGTATAAGTGGTTCCAAACTTTCCTACTCGATAGGGTTTTAAGGGACATTCAGCAATAGCGAGGGGAGATCCGTCTTTTAGGAGCCATTTAGCCCCACTCACAGGGTCATGTGCAATAGAAGAACCATAGAGCTCAACACGATTCCGCTTCTCCGGATTGACAGGACTGCAGCGATCAAAGGCAACAAATCCATCCCCGGTATTGTATACAATCAATCCACAAACGCCGCCGTCAACATAATCAGCTCCCATAGCGGCAAACAACTTGGGATGTGAACCCTGTGAAAAGCTGGAATGCACCGTAGTATTAGGTATTACATTGCAACCACTACTCCCACAACTTCCGAGTAAAGTGCTAAGAAAAGCGAATGCAATGTAAATCCCAATATACTTCATTATATAATCTCCGTTTCAAACTGCGACAAGAATCGAGCATCATTCTCAGAGAAAAGACGTAAGTCTTTTATTTCGTATTTCAGGTTTGTGACGCGTTCTATACCCATTCCAAATGCAAACCCACTGTACTTCTTACTATCGATACCACAGTTCTCCAAAACGTTAGGATCTACCATGCCACAACCTAGAATCTCAACCCAGCCGGAGCCCTTACACAAGTTACAACCTGCACCTTTACATATTGTACAGGAGATATCCATCTCTGCAGATGGCTCCGTAAACGGGAAATAAGAAGGGCGGAAACGAACCTTTGTGCCCTCTCCATAAAGCTCTTGCACAAAATGAAAAAGTGTCTGCTTCAAATCAGCAAACGAGACATTCTCATCGACATACAAACCTTCAACCTGATGGAAAAAGCAATGTGCACGAGCAGAAATAGCTTCATTACGATATACACGACCTGGCATAATAGCACGGAAAGGAGGTTTCCCCATTTCCATCATACGCACTTGCACCGATGATGTATGTGTTCGCAGAGCGATATCATTACCATCTTGCTTTTTAATAAAAAAAGTGTCTTGCATATCGCGAGCAGGATGCTCTGGCGGGAAGTTTAAGGCCGAGAAGTTATGCCAATCATCTTCTATCTCTGGTCCTTCAGAGACGACAAAGCCCAGCTTCTTGAAAATCTCTACGATTTCCTTGCGCACCAAAGAAAGTGGATGTCGAGACCCCAGTTCCATACCCTCGCCCGGCAAGGTCAGATCACTTTCTTTCCTTTCCAAAGCACTAGTAGATTGTTGAAATTCAGCTTGGGCTTCTTGAAATTTATCCTCTGCCAACTGTTTGAATTCATTCAAGACTTTTCCCAACACCCGTTTCTCTTCGGATGAAACTGTCTTAAACTCTTCAAACAAACTTTTTACGATACCTTTAGAAACCAAAAACTTCAATCGGAACGCCTCAACATCAGCGATTGAAGTTGGAGCAAACTGCTCAATCTCTTCTGTATACTGCTTTATCTTATCTTGCAACATAAAGCCAAAGATACGGCAAAAAATAAAATTTCAAGAACCCCTTTTCTATTATTTACAGTTTAAAATGGCAGACCATCATCTTCCTCATTGTTCTCGGTGAAGTCAACCTGTTGCTCCTGTGCTTGAACAGCGGTTCCAGCAGTACCTCCCGTCTGAGGGTTTGTCCCACCTTCAAAATCAGAACGACGACCAAGAATATTAAAGCTCTCTGCGACAATCTCCGTAGTGTACCGACGCACGCCCTCTTTATCCTCATAGGTCCGAGTACGAAGTTTTCCCTCTATGTACACCAAACGACCTTTCGTCAGGTACTTGGCCGCCACATCAGCCAACCCTCTCCACATAACAATATTATGCCACTCCGTTTGCTCCACCTTCTTTCCGTCCCGATTGAAAGTTTCAGAAGTTGCAAGAGGAAAACTAGCAACGCTAATATTACCTTCTAAATAACGTAACTCAGGATCTTTCCCCAGATGACCCACTAAAATAACTTTGTTGACACTTGACATAATAATTTAGGATTTTGATTTGGTCTATAAATACTTATCAATAAAAGAAAAAACAAGTTTATGTTTAGCTAATTTATCCAAATTTTCTAACAAAAAGTAATGCCATGTATCTTTTTTTTCCAAAATATCTTTAGCATTGGGCAATCTAAAAAAACGAGCATATATATTTTGATGACTCAGTATATGTTTCGTCACTCCCCCAAAAGGTTCCACTACCGCATCCCCAAAAGTAGCACGATATTCCTCGGTATGAATCAAATCTTTCAATTCCAACTGATCTTTGGTCTCAATCAGAGGAAATTCGTACATATTCGCCCATACATCTTCGCTTCCTCGCTTTGACATCAAAATCATACCATCATCCTCAATCACAAAATAATTGAAATAACGATCTCGGGACTTCTTCGCTTTGAGTTTGACAGGAAGCGCACCTACAGTATCCTCTTCAAATGCAGCACATTCCCCTCGAAAGACACAATCCACACACAGGGGTGCCTTAGGCTTACATACCGTCGCCCCAAAGTCCATTATAGCATGATTATAGGTACCAGGATCGCTAGCGCTAATCAAGTCCTGAGCCAAACTCTGAAACAACTTTTTTCCCTCTCCTGTATTAATAGCCGTAGAAATACCGAAGACTCGGGACAGCACCCGAAACACATTCCCATCCAATACCGCTTTGCACTCGCCTACAGAAAAAGAAGATATCGCTGCGGCGGTATATTCTCCTATCCCTGGCAGGCTCAACAGACGTTCATAATCACTCGGAAACTGCCCCTGATAATCCTGCTCAACAATCTTGGCCGCCTTATGCATGTTTCTGGCTCGAGAATAATATCCCAACCCCTGCCATAACCTTAATACCTCATCCTCATCAGCGGTAGCGAACTCCGTTACAGACGGAAAATGCTCAGCAAAAGTATAAAAATAGGGAAGCCCCTGCTCCACTCTGGTCTGCTGGAGAATCACCTCAGATAACCAAATAATATAGGGATCTTGAGTCTTCCTCCAGGGTAAATCACGGCCCTCCAATCGGTACCACTCTATCAGTTTATTTGCGAATGACATAGCACAAAAGTGAGCATTTTTAACATAGTTTAACAATAACATGTTGAAAATCAATAACAACAAATTGATACTTAAGCACATAATATGTACTTTTGCATGCACCGTATGTAATACACAATAAAAGTTGAGAACATGTTAAAAAAGAAATCATCTGTATTGATTTGCATAGAGGGACATAAAGACAAAAACCTAGTTGTCCCCACAGTTATTGTAAAGAATTTAAAAAAAATAGCATTATCAGTTTCTGCACTCATCGTTACTTTGATCAGCTCCCTGATTTATATGGCCCATAAACAGGAGAAGGAGCTAAACTCACGATATGAAGCGACGTTGAATCAGGTAAACCAAAAGAACCGTCAGCTTACCCTAAAGAAAAATGAAACCGAAAGGGGAATAATAGAAGCAAAAAAATCATTTAACAAAATAGATTCTACGTTGGCCATCATTAATCAAAAGATGAAAAATCGCGGATTAAAAACCATCGCCTTACAAAATGCCGGGGGCCCGGTTGAACCTGACGAAGAAAACATCGACTTACTGAGTGAATATTACGAAGAAGCCTTAAAAGACCTTGACAACAAACTCTCCAATTTGCCCATAGGTATCCCACACGGAGGCAAAATAACATCAAAATTCGGTTACAGAGCCAATCCATTTACAAACAGAGGCCGTGAGATGCACTCCGGTGTCGATTTAAAAGGCAATACCGGAGACCCTATTAAAGCAACAGCATCAGGCAAAGTCACTTTCTCCGGATATGATGGGGAATATGGAAACGTGGTCAAAGTACAACATAAAAACGGTTACGAGACACGCTATGCACACCTTTCCAAAACAAAAGTAAAAAAAGGAGATAAGATAGATGCAGGTAAAACTGTAGGTTTATTGGGTAGCACTGGACGTAGCACAGGCCCCCATTTACATTACGAAATCCTGAAAGACGACAAAAAGATAAATCCTGAAAAATATTTCAGACTTTAAGTAACAAGCACTTTTCATACCTATCAACAGCTTCGATAGGTATGAAAGTTTTCTATCTTTGTTTGATGAATCAAACATTCCAAATAAATACCCTCCACAGGGGCAGATACATGCTCTGTTTTTTTGTGCTCCTTTTTGTTTTCGGAGGAATCAGTTCTTATATTCCACTTTCCGAAATCTACAAAATAATCATCGTACTTTTTACTATCCCAATCATCTTATATACCGCCGTAAAAGTAAGCCAACGTCCCTCTACCTGGACATTAAGCACAGAGAGTTTGACAATAGCTTTTGCACAAGAGACACACGTATACCCGATCGCGGATATTGATCACCTAAGGAGTCTGACACGCTCTGGAGGAAACCTCTATGTAATATATCTGCGCAAAAAAAGCCCTGCTAGATATTGGCGCAATAAACTCTTCCAGGCAGACGACGACACCCTGGCACTGCATGAAGCACTAATACAAAGTGATATCGAATATTTTAAGTTTTAATACAGTACCAAGACATTTTTCAACCCAGTCTTAGCCAAAATTCACTTCGGTTTTTGTATGTTTGACAGATGAAGTCAAAAGTTTTCTTACTAGCATTAATCGCTTTAATCAGTATACAATCAAGCTTTGCCCAACGCAAAGGTTATTGGCAACAAAAAGTCGACTACAAAATAAATGTAGATGTCGATGAGAAAAACTACCGGTACGACGGAACAATGTCCCTAAAATACACGAATAATTCGGGGCATAGCCTATCCAAAGTCTACTTCCACCTCTACTTCAATGCTTTCCAACCAGGAAGCATGATGGACTACAGGCTCTCTAACATCGCAGACCCAGACAGCAGAATGGCCACAAACCTAGGCACCAAAGAAAATCCAAAATGGGAAAGCCGTATCGCCAAACTGACACCAGATCAAATTGGCTATCAAAAGATTAAAACACTATTGATAGATGGTGTAGAAACTGTTTTCAAGACAGATGGCACACTATTAGAAGTCAGCCTCCCGCACGCTATCGAAGATGGTGCAACAGCAACCTTCGATTTGACCTGGACAGCACAGGTACCAGAACAAATCAGACGGACAGGACGCAACTCAAAAGAAGATGTTGCATTGTCTATGGCACAATGGTATCCAAAAATGGCACACTTTGATGAATTCGGATGGCACTTAGATGAATATGTAGCACGTGAATTTGTGGCTCCTTTTGGAAACTTTGACGTATCCATACATATCAATAAAAACTATATTGTAGGTGCATCGGGCGTTTTGCAAAATGCAAACGAAGTAAAAGGCTATCAACGCAAAGCAAAAGTAAAAACACAAGGCAATAAAGCTACTTGGCACTATAAAGCAGAAAATATCCATGATTTCGTATGGGCAGCCGACCCCAAATTTGTGGTAGATTCTACCGTGAATAAAAATGGAGTCACACTGTACACCGTGTATATACCTGTCGATGATGCCACCATAAAAAACTGGAAACAGGCACTTGGGCTAGCTGCTGATTTCTTCGATTTATGTAACCAAAAGTTCGGTGCCTACCCCTGGTCGACATACACCATTATACAAGGAGGCGACGGCGGAATGGAATATGGGACAGCAACTTTAGTGACTGGTGGCCGAAATATTAAAAGTCTAGTTGGTGTTATCTTTCATGAGGCTGCACACTCCTGGTACCAACACCTATTTGGCATCAACGAAACGGTCGATGAATGGTTTGATGAAGGTTTTACAAGCTATGTAGAGGAACTAGGTATGCAGCAACTTTTTTATAAAAAAGGAGCACTAGAAACAAACCCAATGATAGATGCTTACAGAGCCTATTACAAATTGGCACTATCTGGTAAGGAAGAGCCAATGAGCCTATTGGCCGACTACTACAATACAAATTACGGATATAGTAATCAAGCATATAACAAAGGGGCTGTTCTCGCAGAACAGCTAGGATACATTATCGGGAAGTCCAACTTAGAGAAAACATTTTTGAAATTCTATGATATTTGGAAATTTAAACACCCCACTCCTAACGACTTCAAACGGGTCGCTGAAGACGTCTCTGGAATCAATCTCAAATGGTATTTCAACCTATTCGTAAATACAACACGTCATATTGACTACGCTATCCAAGAGGTAACAGACAACAGTGTTACCTTACGCAACAAGTCGAATCTAGCTATGCCAATAGATGTATTGGTTGAGTATACAGATGGTTCTAAAGAATTATTCTATATCCCACTACGAGAGATGCGTGGAGAGAAACCGGCAGAGGACTTTGCTATCTACGAAAACACCAAAAGAACCATCCTAGAAGACTGGAACTGGACTGTACCGACATATAGCTTTCCTGTGGATAAAGTGCCTTCCAAAATATGGATTGACCCAACACAACGCTTGGCCGATATTGAAGCTAGTGACAATTACTCCGCACGTTAGATGATTTATTTCCACATCCCATTCTGCAAACAGGCTTGTCACTATTGTGATTTTCATTTTTCAACTTCGTTAAAATACAAAGAAGACGTGTTGCTAGCCCTATCCAAGGAACTAGCAACACGTACCGCATATCTAGAGGACAAAAAAGTACACTCCATTTATTTTGGAGGGGGTACGCCTTCAATCTTAGAACCATCAGAAATACAACACCTGATTGACCAAGTAGTCCATCATTTTGACATAGACCCTCAAGCAGAAATAACACTGGAAGCCAATCCAGATGACCTCACCCGGGAGAAAGTAAATGCTTTAAGACAAACCTCCATAAACCGATTTAGTATCGGGATACAGTCTTTCTTTCAAGAGGACCTAAGCTGGATGAATAGAGCTCACAACGCACAAGAAGCTGACGCATCTATAAAAAGAGTTCAGGATGCTGGTTTCGAAAACATAACATGTGACCTCATCTACGGTTACCCTTTGCTATCCAACGAAAAATGGATAGCAAACATGGATAAGCTAATAACCCTAAGCGTACCACATATCTCCTCGTATGCAATGACAGTCGAGCACAGGACCGCACTAGCACATCAAATTAAAACAGGACGCACAGCAGGCATTCTAGAGGACCAAGCCGAGTTACAGATGCGGATGCTTATGGAGACCCTCACATCCCACGGATACGAACATTATGAAATCTCGAATTTTGCAAAAAACCACAAATATGCCAAGCACAACACAAACTACTGGAGGGGCAAGCACTATCTAGGTATTGGCCCCTCGGCACATTCTTATAATGGGGTCTCCCGCAGCTGGAATGTTGCAAACAATGCAAAATACATCGCTGCACTACAAGAACGAACAGCATACCAAGAAATCGAAGAGCTCTCATTACAGGATCGCTACAACGAATATATCATGACCTCACTCCGAACGATGTGGGGAGTACAGGCAACGCAAATACAGAAACAATTTGGATCAGAGTTCCTTTCCCATTTCCTTCGTGAAATAGAACCGTTTATCTCGGAGCAAAAGATAACATTAGACTCCGATGGCGCTTACAAACTGACCTCTCAGGGGAAACTATTTGCAGATTTCATCGCATCGGAACTCTTTTTTATTGAAAATTAAACGAATGAGTACCTTATAGAATCTTGAACAAAATCGTTTTTATTGAATAATCAATAATAAAACAGCAACAACAATGTTAAATTAGAAAAAGAACACTATAAAGCGATTTCATTTTTATCAATTTTTCAAAATCATTCGCTCTTTACACTATTAATGACCTATTTTTGCAGCATAATAGTTATAGCAAAAATTATGGTACAAAAATCGACTTTTGAAGCCGAAATCAAAAGTTACAAAAGCAAACAAAATGCGGCTGTTAAACTGATACAGATTGTCAGCAACCTATGGTACAACCACTCCATAGAACTGGTATTTTTCAGAAACCAACTTTTCGACCGCAGAGTAAGTCGTATTTTAACGCTACATCAAGAATCAAAAGCACTTTCAGATAGCCCAATCAGCATATTTGAGACATTACAAATAGCAGAGGCCATGCAACACTTAAAGCTAGCCCCTTCTCGTTTGGATATTGGTAAACTGGCATTAGAAGTTCGGAATCAAAATATTGAAGAAGAGCATATTCTATACTTTATAAAAAAAGAACTTTTATCCGCACAAGAACACCAGACATTCGAGCCAAGAGATGTTGTTCTCTATGGGTTTGGTAGAATTGGGCGTCTGCTCGCACGCGAGCTAATCAGCAAAGCCGGAGCTGGGCATCAACTACGACTTCGCGCCATTGTAACCCGCGACAATGTCGACATTCATACACTCCAAAAAAGAGCTACTTTACTGCAAAATGATTCTATACATGGAGACTTCGAGGGAGTAGTAGAAGTAGATGAAAGTAAAGGTGCATTAATAATAAATGGAGCAACAGTATATATTATTTCTGCAAAAAATCCTGAAGAAATCGATTACACCAAATATGGCATCGACAATGCATTAGTGATTGACAATACAGGAGCATTCAGGGACAACAATGAACTGGGCAGACATTTGACTTCTATTGGAGCTTCGCAAGTATTATTAACAGCTCCAGGAAAGGGTGTTCCAAACATCGTATATGGTGTCAATAATGACATGATTGATTTGGACAATTCCACTATCTTCTCTGCGGCATCATGTACTACAAATGCAATTTCCCCTATTTTGGAGGTTGTGCACAACAAATTTGGCATTAAACACGGACATATAGAAACAATACACTCCTATACAAATGACCAGAATTTAGTAGACAACATGCACAAAAAGACCAGAAGAGGTCGTGCTGCGGCATTAAACATGGTAATTACCGAAACAGGAGCCGGATCAGCAGTAGCCAAGGTACTACCTGAACTCGCTGGAAAGCTAACTTCCAATGCGATACGTGTACCTGTACCAAATGGCTCTCTAGCTATATTAAACGTAGAGTTAACTAAAAAAACAACACTTGAAGAGCTTAATAATACGTTAAAGGAAAGTGCTCTGTATGGTAGCTTAGTCGAACAGATCAAATACTCAGACAATGAAGAACTAGTTTCTTCAGATATCATAGGTACTTCGGCAGCATCCGTAGTAGACGCTCCAGCGACCATTGTCTCTGCAGATGGCAAACATGTTAATCTATACGTATGGTATGACAATGAGTATGGTTACACACATCAAGTTATGCGTCTCGCACGACATATAGCAGGTGTTAGAAGATACACTTACTATTAAACAATCACGTCCAATTTTCAATTTTTTAATAAATCGAGGCTGTCTTTAGGGACAGCCTCTTATTTTTAGTGAATATCTAAAAGCCCTTCTGTCTCTAAGTACTTCATGATAATCTGCGTCGCTCCAGCTCGTTGCTTCACGTATTCTAAGCCCATATTTCCTATTTCCTTCCTTTTCTCCACATCTTGGAGAGCGGCAAAGACCTCACGCAATTCGGCATAATTGGATATGGAGAAGCCAACCATAAGCGTCACCAAATCAAGAGCCTCTTGAAACTTTTCATACTTAGGACCGAATATAACAGGTTTGCCATAAGCAACAGCTTCCAGTGTATTATGAATACCTGCCCCGAACCCGCCTCCAATATAGGCTATATCCGCATAATAGTATAATGACGATAACATTCCAATATTGTCTATTACCAACACCCTTGCATGTTGCAACTCTTCAGCCTCATAAGACGCGAACTGCGAATAGAGAAGACAACCAGGAAATAATTCACAGATTTCGTTGATATGGGAGCGATCAATCTCATGTGGTGCCAAAACCAACTTCCAACCGACAGATTCCGCTATCAAAGACTGCAAAAGCAATTCATCCTTTGGCCAAGTACTTCCTGCGACAAGCACCTGCTCGCCACAAGAAAAACGCTCAACAGCCCTATTTTCTACATGTTGTCTTGGTAACTCGACGACCCTATCGAAACGGGTATCTCCCGCTAGGCCAGCATTGGTAATTCCAATCCACTTCAACATATGGACGGAATCCATATTCTGGGTAAAGAAGAAGGAAACCTTCTTTAACATCTGCCGATAGAATCCACCATAGGGCTTAAAAAACAATTGCTCTTCTCTAAAAATAGCAGAAATCATCAGCAACTGAATATCCTGTTGTTTCAATGTATCGAAATAATGATACCAGTACTCATATTTCGTGAACACAGCAAACTTGGGTTGAATAGCAGCAATAAAACGTCTCGCATTCCGCTTCGTATCTTCAGGTAGATAAAACACATAATCGGCAAGTGGGGTATTCTTTCTTATCTCGAAACCTGAAGGAGAAAAGAATGTAATGACAATTTTTTCCTGTGGAAATCTTTTTTTTATCTGCTCCAAAACAGACCTTCCTTGCTCAAATTCACCCAAAGAAGCAAAGTGAAACCAGATATGTTTCTGCCCCTTTTCAATCGTTTGTTCTATTGCACCTACACCTCCTTTACGTCCATCGACCCAGAGTCTAGCCTTCCGATGAAACACTGAAAGTCCTCGCAAAAGCATGCCATAAAACCAAATCCCCAAATCGTACAACAGTCGCATATTGTGAAATAATACTTATATTCGTCAAAGATATTAAACCTTTTCTAATTCGAAACAACGTGCAGGTGAACGTGCGAAAAAGAATATTAATTACAGGAGCTGCTGGTTTTTTGGGTTCCCATCTTTGTGATCGTTTTATACAGGAAGGATTCCATGTAATCGGGATGGACAACTTGATAACGGGAAATCTTCAAAATGTAGAGCATTTATTTGGTCTGGAGAATTTTGATTTCCTTCATCACGATGTATCCAAATTTGTTCATGTACCTGGGCCTTTAGACTATATTCTCCATTTCGCCTCTCCAGCAAGCCCAATCGATTATCTTCGGATACCTATACAGACGCTAAAAGTAGGTTCCCTAGGTACCCACAACCTCTTGGGATTAGCAAAAGATAAGAAAGCAAGAATTCTCGTTGCATCGACTTCCGAAGTCTATGGAGACCCTCTAGTATCCCCTCAATCGGAACAATACTGGGGCAATGTAAATCCAGTCGGTCCACGCGGTGTGTACGACGAGGCAAAAAGATTTCAAGAAGCCATGACAATGGCTTATCACAACTTTCATGGACTAGACACTAGGATAGTGCGCATATTTAATACCTACGGCCCACGGATGCGACCTGAAGACGGTCGAGCATTACCGACTTTCATCGGTCAGGCGCTACGGGGAGAGGACATCACCGTATTCGGCAAAGGAGAACAAACCCGTTCATTTTGTTTTATATCGGATCAAATAGACGGCATATACAAGCTTTTACTTTCAGACTATCCGTATCCCGTTAATATCGGCAATCCAGAAGAACTAACGATATTACAACTTGCACAAGAGATCATCACTTTAACCAACAGCCCGTCCCGCATCCGGTTCGAACCTCTACCCGAAGACGATCCTAAACGCAGGCGTCCGGATATTACACTAGCAACGAAAATCCTGAATTGGGCGCCAAAAGTAAGTCTCAACGAAGGGCTAATCAAATCCATTACTTACTTTACAAAAGAAGATAATACAAACACAAATAGATAGATACATATGAGCAAAATATTAGTAACAGGAGGTACAGGATACATAGGATCCCATACCGTAGTAGAACTTTTTAATGCGGGCTATACCCCGATAATCGTAGACAACCTTTCCAATTCTAATATTGAAATTTTAAGTCAAATTGAACGCATTATTGGCATCCGTCCGGAATTTCATCAGTTTGACCTATGTGATGAAAACAAAACCCGAGAATTCATACAAAGTCAACCTGAAATCAGTGGCCTCATACACTTTGCAGCATCAAAAGCCGTGGGAGAGTCTGTTGCTGATCCACTAAAATACTATTATAATAACTTCTTTTCATTAATAAACCTCCTTAACGCTTACAGAGAGGCACCTATCAATTTTGTTTTTTCTTCCAGCTGCACGGTATACGGTGAGCCAGACACACTGCCAGTCACAGAAAGTGCTCCTGTAAAAAAAGCAACTTCTCCTTATGGCAACACCAAACAGATAGCTGAAGAGATTCTATCTGAAACAGCTGCGGCGTACAGTAATTACAACATTATCGCACTACGTTATTTCAACCCGGTCGGAGCACATAGCTCGGCATTGATAGGCGAACTTCCTAACGGTGTACCACAAAATCTTCTTCCATTCATTACACAGACTGCGATTGGAAAGCGAGAAAAACTAACCGTATTTGGAAATGATTATGACACCCCTGACGGTTCCTGTATAAGAGACTATATCCATGTCGTCGACTTGGCAAAAGCACATGTCGCAGCAATCAAACTCCTTGAAAAAGGAAACCCTAATGGAAAATATGATGTCTTTAATGTCGGAACAGGAAATGGCTATTCTGTATTAGAAGCAATAGCTGCTTTTGAAAAAGCCTCTGGGCAAAAGCTCAATTATACCTTTGGTCCACGAAGAGAGGGAGATATTATCAAAGTCTGGGGAGATGTTTCTAAATCCTCAACACAGCTAAACTGGAGCGCAGAGCTAGGTATAGACGAAATGATGTCTTCAGCATGGGCATGGGAAAAATATCTTGAAGAAAACCCAATAATATAAAGATAAAATCCCCTCCTTTTAAAATAAAGGAGGGGATTTTTATATACAGAGAATAATCTATTCGGATTTATCCCGTAAGAAAAGCTCCTCCCTAAATTTAAACTGAGGAGTCAACCAGTACATCAATACCACCCTTGAATAACGATAGTTAAAAGGAGCCATGATAAATGCTGCCAACAGGGCAACAGTAAGATATAACCATGGTGATTCTAAATTATGTGTAAAAATATAGGTCGCCACACAGGCTGCCACTAATTCCGCCACGACAAAGGCATAACTAACATACATCGCTACATAAAAATAGCCTGGCTCCTTCTCGAACTTCAATCCACAATGAGGGCAATGGCTCTTCATCTTACGCGATCTGAAACTGAATAAAGGTGCATTAAACATATCACCTTTCCGGCAACGCGGACATTTTCCATCTACAGCACTTTTAAACTCGCCTGGAAAACTATATTCCTTTGCTATTTCTTTATTATTTTCCATAATTATAATTTTTCTTCCTAAACTCTTCTGGAGTTAATCCTTCAATTTTTTTAAAGAACTTCGTAAAATAGGAATTATCATTGAAGTTCAATTCATAAGCTATTTCCGCAATTGAGAAATTTCTTATTACAAGAAGCCGTTTCGCTTCCAGAATTACCCGGTCTCGAATCACTTCTCCCGCTGACATCCCCAACAGCTCTCTACACAACGCATTCAAATGATTCGGTGTAATATACAACAATGCAGCGTAATCTTTAGGAAGTCTTAGCTCCCTATAGTTCAACTCGATAAGTTGCAAAAAATTCCGCAACAAGGTATGATTATATCTATTCGCCTCAAAAGTACTATCACGAACTTTATCCGATTCCAACAAATGGAACAAATAGAGCAGAGAAGCCGAAACAATCCCCTTATCCCCTTGATATTCCAACATTTTTTCCAAGACATTGCCCACCACTTCACGCTTATCAACATCCACAACAAATACCTCATCCTTGACCAACCCAGAGAAAAAGGAGAATAGAGAGAGGTAATCAGGGTTTATCAATAGGGTTTTGAAAAGATCCTTATCAAAGTTGACTACATATCCTTGCATTTCACCTTCAAAACTCCATGTATGAATCTGCCCTGGAGACATAAAATAAATCTGCCACTTTTCAATTTCAAAGGCCTCAAAATCTATGGTATGTTGCCCCGCTCCCGCCGTAAATAATAAAAAGTGATAGAAGTTATGCCGATGCGGAAAAACAAGGTTTTTATTGCGCACCAAGTAATCGCTCAATCTTTCGACTGTCACGTCTCCATTGACGCCACTCGACACTGTACATTGTTCAATTATAGGTACCCGTCCAACCATACACAAAAATACACTAATAATACCACTAACAATGGTGTAATTAGCTTATTAAATGGTACTTTTTAGAGATAAACACAATGTGTAATCCCTACCTACAGGTAGATTGCCTGTTCAAACTCCCTAAACCGGCTTCCCATTTTTTTCTTTAGCCGTTGCCGGCTTTTCTTTACGGATTCTGTAGAAATCCCCAATAAATTCGATATTTCTGTCACAGATAAGCCTAACTTAGACAAAATAATATAACGCATGTTAGAGTCTGTCAACTCTGGGAATTCATGCTTTAAGTTAAGGTAAAAATTAGGATAAGTCGCGTCAAAAGACCTCTTAAAGCTCGCCCAGTTCTCTTCTGTCAAAAGATGGGAATCTAAAATCTCCTTTAACAGCCCCTTTTCCTTTTCGAGATAATACGATTTAGAATCACCCCCCCCATTGATCATCTGTTGCAATTCATCTATCTGTCTATTTTTCTCCGTCAGATAGTCCTTATAAGATTCCAATGTCTCGTGTGCGACCAACAGTTTCTTTTCTGCAGCAACCTTTCGTAATTGTAATTCAACGACAGTCTTATCATACTGTAACTCCCGTGCCCTTGCCGAACGTTTGAGGTGGATAAAAATAGCGAATACACCTACTCCAATTAAAACGACCAACGAGCTAAGCACAATTCTTCTATAGCGCTCTGTCTGATAATCAGACTCTAACTCTAGAAGCGCCCGCTGTTTCTTCTCCTTATCAACCTGCCACCTATTCTGTAATAAGACACGCTCACCGTCCAGCTCCACCACCAATCCCTCTAAAACTTCCAATTTCCTTCTGATCAATAGTTCCTCCCACTCCGCATTTTGCCGTATGGCAATATTAAGCTTTAGTCGATTTATCTCTAAAAGGTTTTTCTTGAGGTAAGTCTTAGAGTTGGCATAGCGTTCAGCCTTATTTAACATCTCCAAGGCGCTGGAAATACTATCCATTTTTAAGAGTATCCTAGCTTTTAGCACCTGTGCATACATGGTATTTTGCGCACTGTTATTCGCCTCGGAATACACCAAATCCTTATTAATTAGCGTTAAGGCTTCTTGATACTTACCTCGCCCCAAATGGATTAGTGCTATATTTCCTAATGCCTTCCCATAACGGACATAGTCATTGGACTTTGCGGCCAGAGATTCCGCCTGCAAGAAATAGTTCAACGCAGTAGTTGTATCTTGATTATACAAATGATATTGCCCTAAATTATCCAACAATGTCGCTCGCTGTTTTGGGGTCAACATCGTTGCATATCGATCTCCTTTCTCTAAATAAGAAATCGCATCTTCGTAATTGCCTATAGTGCCAAAAAAGAATCCTAACTTTCTAAAAGTATCCTCCGGGAGAATAACAGCCTCCTCACCTATTGTATCAATCAAGAATACCGCTTCCATAAAAAGGGGCAAAGCCCTTTCCGTCTGTCGAAAATTATAGAAGTAATATCCATAATTAACTAAACTCCAGACCTTCATAATCGGTAAGTTTTCCTTCTCTGCAAGATCAACACTGTGCTGATAATAAGATTCACTATGCGGATTTAACCGATCGTAATGCTTGGCTGAGACATTCCCCAACACACCGTAATACGCAACGAGATTAGAAGAATCTCTCTTTTCAGTTGTGGCAACTGCTTGAAAAAAGCTGTTAGTTTCTAGCGTATCTATGGTCAAATCCTGTGTTCTAGACAACAGAGAGCGAACCAATGATTCACTATAATCGACATCTTCCCTTTTACTATGCGTGCCGTTACAAGACGAAAGCATTACAGCAACTATAAAAAAAAGAAATAGATTAGAGTGATTTTTTTTATGTCGCATCTACCTTTATTTTCAGCGTTATTCTACAAATAGTTTGGACGTATTATATCTTTCAAACATAGATAAAATGCATGTAATTCACGAATAGCACCTCAAAAAAAACCAAACTATACGCTATTTACTCGATAACACCGAAAATTTGGGCAAGTTAAATCCAATTACAATCCTTAAATTTACATCATGTCTCTACATAAAGATCCTGAACTTAAATCAGCTGTACTCAACCTTTCTCAAAAAGAGAAAGACAAGCTACTGATACGACTCATCGGCAAGGATAAAATGCTACTGAAGCAATTACACTATCAACTTTTAGAAAACGAGTATGACCTTGAACATCGGATTGAAACTTTAAAAGCCAAGCTCGAGAATCTATTACATGATACCGCACATAAAGTATCAAACACGCCCATCTTCTCTAACTACAAAACAATAAACAATCTATTGCGCCAAGCCAGTGGTTTGATTAATGAGCACGAGAAAGTAACCAAGGACAAATTTAGCACAGCCGAATGCAGACTGTATATATTAGTACAACCTTATAAGATGTACCCTAGGCTATATGAAACAAGTCATCTTCAGGTCTCTGAAAAATTGCACAAATATATAAATGCTAGGATTAAAACGACGCTCAACAATGTCGCAACTCTACATGAAGACCTACAATTTGATCTTCAGGAAAACCTCTCTATTGTAGAGGAAATAAAGGAAAGACTAGATTTAGTTAAGTCTTAAAGACTATTAAAAATTAGTAATTTTACCAAAAATTGTTACTCAAGTGGAGATTCAAGAAATTTTATCAAAATACACAAATACCGAGCAAATAACTTCACTCGTTAAAAACTTACAGGAGAAAAGTCCAAAAATTCACCTGAAGGGATTAATAGGCTCCTCGGATGCCATGGTCGTCACAGCAGCCTATTCCTTGGCAGAAAGACCTTATATATTTATTTTACCCACTCACGAAGAAGCTTCTTATTTCCTAAGCGATCTAGAAAGTCTTTTTGACAAGCAAATCTTATTTTTTCCAGCTTCTTATCGAAAAGCTTTTGAATTTACGCAAACCGATAGTGCACATGTACTACAAAGAGCAGAAACCCTTAGCTCGCTAAACCGTAGTACAGGACTTCCAAAAATCGTAGTCACTTACCCCGAAGCCATAGCCGAAAAAGTAATCAATCGAAGTGATCTAGAAAAAAACACACTCTCTATAACACAGAACACCAAACTAGGGATTGATTTTATCAATGAGTTCCTTTACGAGTATGACTTTGAACGTGTAGACTTTGTATATGAACCTGGACAGTTTGCAATTCGGGGCGGGATTGTAGATATCTTCTCTTTCTCAAACGATCTCCCCTACAGAATCGAGTTCTTTGGTGATGAAATAGAGAGTATTCGAACATTCGACATTGAGTCTCAGCTTTCTGTTAATAAAATACATACTGTAACCATTGTTCCCAATGTCCAAGCAAAGTTTTTGACCAACAACCACATATCATTGCTTGAGTATATAGACAAAGAGGCTGTAGTATGGATCAAAGATGTACAGTTTACCCTGGATATTATCTCTAACGGATATAAAACTGCCTCTCAGTTCTGGAAAGCACTATCGGAGACCGATGTCAAAAACAACCCCGAATGGCTAGATCCTAGGTTTACATTTACAGACGATAAAAATTTCAGCGCCCTTCTTTTTGAGTTTCCCAATATCGAGTTTGGTAAGCAATTTTTCTTTAAGGCCGACCATACCATACAATTTGACACGCACCCACAACCCTCATTCAACAAAGATTTTAACCTACTGATACACAATCTAAAGGAAAACGAATCGAAGAAGATCAATAACCTCATTTTTTCCGACTCCACCAAACAAGTCGAACGCATCTATGCTATCCTCGACGACCTGGACAAGACCGTATCCTTTACCCCTATTTACAAAGCTCTTCGCGAAGGCTTTCGTGATGATCATACCCAACTCGCTTGTTATACCGATCATCAAATATTTGACCGATATTATAAGTACAAAAGGAAAAAGGGATACGAGCGTTCACAAGCTATTACACTAAAAGAACTGAGGGATTTAAAACCTGGAGACTACATCACTCATATCGATCATGGCGTCGGAAAATATGCAGGTCTTGAGAAAGTAGATGTAAACGGAAAAACCCAAGAAATGATCCGCTTAATCTATGCGGACAATGACTTGCTCTATGTCAATATCAACTCCTTAAATCGAATTTCAAAGTATTCTGGCAAGGAAGGAAGCATCCCAAAGATGAATAAGCTGGGAACAGATACCTGGGACAAATTAAAGAAGACGACTAAGAAAAAAGTTAAAGATATTGCTCGGGACCTTATCAAACTTTATGCAAAACGTAAGGCCCAGACAGGAAATGCTTTCAGTCCGGACACCTATCTACAAAAAGAACTAGAGGCATCTTTTATCTATGAAGATACCCCAGACCAAGAAAAATCCACTGCAGATGTAAAACGCGATATGGAATCGCCTCATCCGATGGATCGCTTAGTATGTGGAGATGTTGGCTTCGGAAAGACAGAGGTTGCCATTCGAGCAGCATTCAAAGCAGTTGCCGACAGTAAGCAGGTCGCCGTTTTAGTACCGACAACAATTCTTGCCCTGCAACATTTCCGTACATTCTCCGAACGTCTAAAAGGACTCCCTGCAAACATCGACTATATTAATCGCTTTAAAACAGCAAAACAAATAAAGGAAACCCTGAAGAAATTAGAAGAAGGGAAAATAGATATCATCATAGGCACACACCGTTTGGTCAGCAAAGATGTAAAATTCAAGGACCTTGGTTTGATGATCATTGATGAGGAACAAAAATTTGGCGTTTCTGTAAAGGAGAAGTTAAAAGTCATGCGCGCTAATGTGGATTCGCTAACGTTAACTGCGACACCGATACCTCGTACATTACATTTTTCACTCATGGGCGCTAGAGACCTAAGTATCATATCTACGCCACCGCCGAATCGCCAACCAGTACAAACCGAATTGCATGTATTCAACGAAACCTTAATAAAAGAAACCGTAGCGTTCGAATTAGAACGAGGTGGTCAGGTATTCTTTATACATAACCGAGTCGCAGACCTCAAACAACTTGGATCTATGATTCAGAATCTAGTACCAGGAGCTCGTGTAGGTGTTGCGCATGGGCAGTTGGAAGGTGATGACCTAGAAGACGTGATGTTAAAGTTTATCAATCACGATTTTGATGTCTTAGTAGCCACCACTATTATCGAAGCGGGTTTGGATATACCAAATGCCAACACGATTATCATCAACCATGCCCACATGTTTGGACTCAGCGACCTACACCAAATGCGTGGCCGAGTAGGACGTTCCAATAAAAAGGCATTCTGTTATCTGCTCAGTCCACCGTTGTCAACACTCACACCGGAAGCCTACAAACGTCTTTCTGCTATTGAAGAATTTTCTGAGCTAGGCTCAGGTTTTAATGTCGCAATGCGTGATTTGGATATACGTGGGTCCGGTAATCTATTAGGAGCCGAGCAATCTGGTTTTATCGCGGAGATAGGATTTGAAATGTACAATAAGATTTTGGATGAAGCTGTACAAGAGCTCAAAGATGATGAGTTCGGTGACCTATTTGCCGATGAACAAAACAAAAAATATGTCACTTTCACCCAAATCGACACCGATCTCGAAGTATTGATTCCGGACGAATATGTCACCAATATTAGTGAGCGCTACAATCTGTACAACGAGATAGCTAAACTCGAAAATGAGCCCCAATTGGAAGCTTTTCAACAAGAACTGGAAGATAGATTCGGCCCTATTCCAGAACCTGTATTTGAATTATTTAACACACTTCGATTGCAATGGCTGGGTAAAGAAATTGGGTTTGAAAAGATTTCATTTAAGAAACAAACACTTAAGGGCTATTTCGTAAACAATCCCAAGTCTACCTATTTTGAATCAAATCAATTTGGCAAAGTATTGGCTTTTGTTCAAAAGCATCCTAGCATCAGTAATTTAAAAGAAGTAAAGGGTCAGTTAAGAATAGCCTTGAGCAACATCAATACAATCGATTATGCGCTTAATCTATTAAAAGAAATGGTATAAGAAAAGGGAGCAAGGTTATCCCCTTAAAAACGGTTTAGAATAAAACAGAAGGATTTTGCATCTATTTGCTATAGACTTCTGTTTTTTTTAATATAAAAACATCTATCAGTTGGGAGACAATAACGGCGAGTAGACTGGCTATAATATCATTCCAGTCAAATTTTATACCGTCCAACCAGACATTTACTGTTTCATGCAAAACTGAATACACGACAATAAACAAAGAAGCTTTTAGTCCATTATAACCTTTCAGAATTCTTGTAATAAAAATATACAATATAATGGAACCCAAAAAATTGGGCAATGAATTCAATATCACCCTTACAGTCGTCAAATCAGGATACGTAGTTCGAATATACGGGCGAACGAAATGCCTATTTAAAGCATAAACACCCGTAAGTAAAACAATTAAATAGGTATGCCATTTTTTGTAAAAATAAATATCAAATTTCATAGGTTGTCATATGATTCTTTAATATTAAAAAATCAAAAGGACTAAACCAAAAAATAGTTCAGTCCTTTTACTTTGTCTTACCACCAGCCCATATCACATCCAGCGTAGTAAGCTACTGCAATTGGTCCTCCAAGTGCTATTCCTACTGCTCGACCAAATAATTTAGCTCCGGCTTTTGATCCTGCATCACCACCGTTGCAGTTGATCATTTCTTGTTCATTTAAATTTTCCATTTCGAGTATTATTTAATTATCTTCCTAAAAAACCATCACGAAATTCTCTTGGATTTTCGATTGCACTTACGATTCCGTAAAGCAATAACCCACCTAATACTGTTGGCCAGATACCGCCATCAACCATTTTCATTTCTTGAGCATCCAACTCTTGGACATCAAGACCGTTTAATTTTAAATTCATCATTTTTCTATATATAAATTGTTTAAATTTTCTGATTTACTTTCACGGTGTATCCACCTCCTCTACTAGCACTCTCAAACATGATGTCTAAAGTGATGTAACTTCCTTCCAAATTTGCACCACCCTGTATCTCTAAAAGTTCCTTTTCTGTTAAGTTTTCCATCCTATTCATTCTTAATAATTATCATTTATTTTGTTGAACCCTCTGTCATTTTCTTACTCAAAATTATTCTGTGACAATGCATAAAAAAAGCATTGGGATTTTATTTTTTATTTTTTTTCATTACCTATTGAAATCATATTTCCTTTTACCTTATCCTTAATTTCTACCTCAAAGATCTATTGGTTCAATGCTCAAAAAAAGCAGTGTAATTTTTTTTCTAGCTATCAAAACTCACACAAATAGAGTAATGGACATTAACGAGTGTCATGAGCATAACATGCAAAAGGCTCTTAGTTTTAAATGAGAAAAACAACCAAATAAAAACGGGGTTTAATATCTCTATTAAACCCCGTTTCTTTATATTAAGGAATATTACTTAAGTAGTTCCGCTAGTTTAGCTTCTAAAGCCTCTCCGCGTAGGTTGGATGCAACTATTTTACCATCTCTATCCAGTAAATAATTTTGTGGAATACCACTGATAGCATACAGCTCTACGACAATTGACTTCCATCCCTTCAGGTCGGACACATGTTTCCATTGTCCCAGCTTATCTTCCTCAATAGCAGCCACCCAAGCGTCCTTCTTTCCTGGATTATCCAAGGACACACCAAACACCGTAAATCCTTTATCTTTAAACTTGTTATAAGCAGCTACCACATAAGGGTTTTCATGACGGCACGGGCCGCACCATGATGCCCAAAAATCAACAAGTACATATTGTCCCTTAAGCGAGGAAAGGGCAATATCATTCCCATCAGGATCAGGCAACGTAAAATCAGGTGCAGGCATCCCTACAGCCAGTTTGCGCATAGACTCTATTTTAGCATTCACGCTTTTACCCTTCGCTGTCGCTTTTAACCCCGGAGATAATGCCTTAAAGTTCACTTCCAGTTCCAGTACATTCTCAGGGCTTATCTTTTCATCTAAAAGCGTAAGTGTGACATAACTATTAGGATTTGCTTTGATATATTCGCTATCAATCCCTTCCTGCTTTTTATAAATCTCTTGTGCTCGTTGCTGTAATGAAGCAATAAATGCCTCATCGCCTTTCTGCTCATCAGTAGCAGCATAAAATTCGCTATTCAAGGCATCCATAGCTACTGATAAATCTTTACCTGCTAATTGATACTTTGCAAATTCTTCGTTGATCGAATTACCAGATACTTTTGCTTCTTTCAATGTACTTCCAACGACAGATATTACTCCCTTAGAAAGATATAAAGAACCAAAATCGGGAGCCTGAAGCTGACGGAGCGCCTTGCCTTCTGGAGACAATATCAAATAAGCTTGTAAGGGCTCATTGACAACACCGTTAAACTTAAACTCTCCATTTGAAAAAGAGGCCGAGTCAAGTTTTTCTTGTCCATTGTCTCTATACTGCATATACACCTTAGCAGGAGCATTAAGATTTCCGATTTTACCCTTTATGGTATATTCCTCTTGAGCAAAAATAAGTGTAGGAAGCACTGCTATACTACACATTAACATTTTCTTCATCTTCATCATATCTATATTTAACTAACTTACCTTAATCATTCATTGTCTTACCATCGGCCACTAGCACCTCCGCCACCAAAACCACCTCCGCCAAAACCTCCGAAGCCACCACCGCCGCCTCCGCCAAAGCCACCACCAAAACCACTATCATCTCTATCCGATCCGCCACGTCCCAATCCACTTAATAACATCCACCAGAAAAGATCAGAAGACCCCTTACCATCAATTACTCTTCTTCCTTTATTGCGCCCTCCTCCTTTGGAAATCAAAGAAATTAGGATAAAAATAATAATGATTACAACCACTCCTCCTACACGTCCACCTTCCGACTCCGAAGAAGCCTTAGGTTCTGCTTTATATTCACCTTTAGTATAAGAGATAATAGAACTAGTCGCATTGTTCAGTCCAGTATAATAATCTCCTGAACGAAAAGCGGGCTTGATATCATTTTCAATAATCCGGTAGGCAATAGCATCCGGCAACGCACCTTCTATCCCATATCCCGTTTGAATAGTAATAGCACGATCTCCAATGGCAGCCAATACCATTACACCATTATTATACTTCTTATTCCCTACTCCCCATTTTTGAGCGAGACGAACAGCATAATCAGCGATATCATAACCATCTGTAGAGTTGACCAATACTACCGCTATCTGCGTAGAGGTGCTATCGTCAAATGCTACAAGCTTACGCTCCAAAGCCTGAACTTCAGACGAGCTCAACGTATTGGTATAATCAGTAACTAGTGTTTTTGATACGGCAGGAAAATCCTGTCCTACTGCTACCGATACACCTACAAGGATCAGTACAGGTAAAACAACCATTTTTAAAATCAACGAATAGAAGATTCTCCTGACATTTTTCATCGAAATAGTTTTTTTGAGTATTTATATTCTTCTCTAAGAAAGAGAGCAGATGTGTCCGTCGCCCTATCGTTAAGGTTATCAGAATCCGGAATTTTCCTGAAGGTATACATCGTTAATTCCTTCCAAAATAAACTTCATTTGGCAATTCATTGATATCGTCCTCTTGCCTTGGAAAAAAACGATGAAGCTGTTCTCCTGCCTCATGTATACCTTCAACCAGTCCACCAAAAAAATTACCGGTCCTAAAATAGACAAGCATTTTTTCTTTTGTAGTTTCCCAAAAATCATCTCCTACGCGCTTATTGATACCAATATCCCCAATAATAGCAAATTGATGATCTACAACTGCCAAATAAATCAACACGCCATTTCTCAGCGCAGTCTTGTGCATATCCAACTCCTCAAAATATTGGGAAGCCTTATCAAGCACATCTACATCACCCACAACGTTCTCAATAACGATTCGTATCTCTCCTGAAGTCCTATTTTCAGCAATACTGACCGCGTGTGCCACACGCTCTTGCTCCTCTGTATTTAAGATAGACATACTATACCGTTTTAAAGTCTATAAAAAAGAAAGATGAATACTGGACACCAATACCCATCTCTCTTCTTATAGTATAAATAATTTTGACAACTCGTTAGAAAGATACTGTTGGCGCTTTATCAGCTCCTTCTGTAGCCTGGAACGTACCTTTCGATTTGAAACCAAACATTCCTGCCATAATATTATTCGGAAAACTTCTTACCGTTGTATTATAGTCCTGTACGGCTTCATTATAAGCTCTTCGCTCTACAGAGATACGATTTTCTGTTCCTTCCAATTGAGCCTGTAACTCCTGAAAGCTCTGATTTGCTTTTAAATCAGGATAAGCCTCCACACTGACCAACAGACGACCGATCGACTGCGACAAAGCATCCTGTGTCTTTTGAAACTCGGCAATAGATTCCTCTGTCAAATTTTCAGGATTTACAGTTACGGAAGTAGCCTTAGCCCTAGCCTCCACCACAGCGGTCAATGTTCCTTGTTCGTGTTGAGCAGCCCCTTTCACAGTCGAGACTAAATTTGGAATCAAATCTGCGCGGCGTTGATACGCATTTTCTACCTGTGCCCATTTAGCTTTAACATTTTCGTCCTTAGACACCATCGTGTTATAACCGCACGAACTAAAAGAAAGTGCAGTAAACAATCCAACAATTGCAATTAATAGTCTTTTCATGTGTATTTAATTTGTATCTCTTTTGCCACATCAGAGTACTTAATTGTACTTCAATGTTCATTATTTTATAACAGAATAATTTGTCCCCTACTATTTTAAAGCTGCTCGACAACAACTTCAATCCAGTTTTTTAAAAATACAAATTACTTTTTAATTTCAAACTAGACAGACAAAGCTAATGCCAACTTTTTAATATAGATATATGTCTGCTAAATTGTTACTTTTGCACTTATTGTGGGATAAAAACCCAACTTAAAACACTATGCAGAAAGAGATTGAATTGGCTGTAAGCCCGGATTTTATACACGACGAAAACTATATTATCCAACAAGGGGCCGCCAAATTAAAAGTAGACCGTAACCGGATTAAAGGCATACATGTCCGCAAGCGTTCCATAGATGCTAGAGCGCGTACGGTAGTATATAGAATACGGGTAGTGTATTTTGTAGACGAACATCCGAAGCCACTACACTTCAAGTCTGATTTACAAAACATCAAAGATGCCAAACCAGTCATTATTATCGGGGCAGGCCCCGCTGGGCTATTTGCTGCATACCGTTGTTTAGAGGTAGGTCTCAAACCTATAGTTTTAGAACGAGGAAAACCTGTCCGAGAGCGGCGTAGAGATTTGGCAAAAATAAACAGAGAAGGTATTGTTAACCCCGACTCCAACTATTGTCATGGGGAGGGGGGCGCAGGAACCTATTCTGATGGTAAGTTATACACCCGATCAGACAAAAGAGGAGATGTCAACAAGGTACTTTCCATTTTTGTAGAACATGGTGCCGATGCTGATATTCTTGTCGATGCCCGTCCCCATATCGGCACAAATAAGCTCCCCCACATCATTGAGGATATGCGCGAGCGAATCTTGGAAATGGGAGGAGAAATACATTTTGACAGTAAAGTCAACAATATCCTGACACAATTTGACAAAGTCACTGCAGTAACGACTGCCAATGGAAAGCGGTTTGATGCTAAGCATGTTATTCTAGCGACTGGCCATTCTGCCAGAGATATCTATGAATTATTTCGAACAAATAATTGGCACCTTGAAGCCAAGCCGTTCGCACTAGGGGTCCGGATAGAGCATCCGCAAGCGATCATAGACCAAGCACAATACCATTGTAGTACCCGCCACGAAAACTTGCCTCCAGCATACTATAGTCTAGTTGAGCAGGTAAATGGCAGAGGTGTGTTTTCATTTTGCATGTGTCCGGGAGGCATCATAGCTCCCTGTTCGACCGAACCTAACGAGATTGTAGTAAATGGCTGGTCTCCTTCCAAAAGAAATAACCCAACCGCAAATTCAGGGACGGTCATACAGATTAACCTAGAGGATGTACATTCGTCCGCTCACGATCCTTTTGCACTATTGGATTTTCAACGTCAAGTGGAACAAAAAGCTTTTAACCTAGGAGGAGGTCGTTTGGTAGCTCCTGCCCAACGAATGGTTGATTTTGTTCAAAATAGGCTATCTAATGACCTACCACAGAACTCCTATAAGCCAGGCACAAAATCAGTTGATTTGAATGAAGTCCTTCCTGATTTTGTACACCAAGCTTTACGTGGCGCACTTCCAATATTTGGAAAAAAGATGAAAGGTTATTACACCAATGAAGCCATATTGGTAGGTGTAGAATCTCGTACCTCATCACCTATACGAATTCCCAGAGACAGAGAGACTCTACAGCATACGCAGATTAAAGGTTTATACCCCTGTGCAGAAGGAGCCGGTTACGCAGGAGGAATTGTTTCTGCCGCGATTGACGGAATCAACTGCGTCGATGCAATCTCTAAATTGCAGTAAGTATTTTATTTTTACCCTTGACAAGCATACTAAAATAGCTTACTTTTGTATCACAAAACAAGCGAAAGTAGCTCAGTTGGTAGAGCACAACCTTGCCAAGGTTGGGGTCGCGAGTTCGAATCTCGTCTTTCGCTCAAAAGGCTTCATCAAAATGATGAAGCCTTTTTCTGTAACACCTTACTCCATCTTAGCAACAAAATTTATAACCGATTTTATTCTCAGGATGAAAGATTTACGATTTTGCATATAAATTTGAATTACGTATGTTTGAGGAAAACTTAAAGTATGAATCAAATTATAATTTTACTATTTATATTTCTATCAGTAGCTCAATCTACACAAGCCCAATTTTCCTTCCAAACATTTCACGAGAAAGATGGCACTCAAATAAAAGATGAACAAAAATCTCATTTTGTTCGCATTATTAACTTTCCTTCCCAAAAAGGAGAGCCTTATTCTGTCCAGGAATATTTTACTAAAACAGACAGCTTAAAACTATACGGTGCATACAATGACCTAGATAGAAAACAATATGTCGGAGACAAAATTGAACTGTACGAAAATGGCAAACTAAAATCCAAAGAAAAACTCGCCCATGATGGACAACTAATTGATACGGCCGCCTATTATCATAAAGATGGTAAACTCAAACTAGCTTTTTGGTATCCATATCAAGTGGATAAATCAAATAAAGTAACGGTTACTGACACCTTAATATTAATCTATAGAGATTCTTTGGGTCAAACCTTACTGACAAACGGGAACGGCTATGCTGAGCTAATAGAGGACAAAAATATTATCTCCAAAGGACACTTTAAAGATCACAAGAGAACAGATGACTGGAGTGGTTCTTTTAACAACGGAAGATATACATTTACGGAAATCTATAATGAAGGCAAACTCATATCAGGTATTACAACAGACTCTATCGGGACAACCTACCAATATGACCAAAATAACTTTATCATCGAACCAGAATATCCCGGCGGTCTAGAAAGACTAAGGCAATTTCTAGCGGATAACTATCGTTATCCTACAGAAGCAATCACACATGGTGTAACAGGCACGGTACGTATCGTTTTCACTGTAGATGAAAAAGGTAATATCAAAGATATAAAAGTAAAAGAGGATATAGGTCATGGTACAGGCGCAGCTGCTATTCAAACATTAAAAAGCGCAAAAAAATGGAAACCAGGAATAATACGTGGAGTAACTGTACCCGTTGGTTTTACACTTCCTCTAAGGCTAAACCTTACTAGATTATAGCATAAAAGCAATAAAAAAGCGTCCTTCAACTAAGTCGAAGAACGCTTTAAATATTAAACTACACTACTATTAATTATTTTTTATCTAGACCTTTTGCGACCAAATCCTCCACATAGGTACGGACTATATCATTAGAGAATCTTGAAGTCACATCAAACGCAAATGCATGAACCAATAATGTACGCGCTGACTCCTCACCAATACCTCTAGCTCTCAAATAGAAAAGAGCTTCATCATCAAATTGTCCCATCGTACAACCGTGCGAACATTTTACATCATCTGCAAAAATCTCTAATTGTGGTTTTGTGTTAACTGTAGACTTATCGCCAATCAACATGTTGTTATTTTGTTGGAATGCGTTTGTTTTCTGAGCATCTTCACGAACAAAAATTTTCCCATTAAAGACAGCAGTAGATTCATCCTGAGGGATGTTTTTGTACCACTCGTAAGATTCACAATGTGGTTTCATATGATCTACCACAGTATGGTTATCCACAAGTTGCTTGTCTGCCAACAAATTAATCCCGTAAAGGTGCGATTCTACGTTCTCCGCATCCAAACGAACGTTAATATCGTTACGAACAAAAGAAGCTCCTGGGAAATTACAATTATAATTATTATAAAGACTATACTTGGACTGATAAACCTCCGTGTGATTTATATATGCCCCAGCAGCAGATGCTAGTTGTAAATAATAATGTTGCACCTTTGCATTTTCGTCCAATACAATTTCTGTCACTTTATTCTGCAAGTTTTTTGCAGAACCATCCAAAGTAATGAAAGATTCAATAATTTCAACCTCTGCATTAGCCTCTACTACGTACAGGTTTCTAGTCTGTGCAAAAAAATCGCTGCTTCCCGTTGCCACATGGACAATCTGAATAGGCTTAGAAACAATTTTGCTCTTCCCTACAGACAAATAAAGTCCAGAAGTATGCAAAGCCGTATTCAAAGCCACTACAGCACTTCCCGTTTTATCAGCATGCTGTGCAAAGTGTTTCTGAAAATTAGCCTCCGCTGAAGCTTCCTCGATTGGCTTGACAGTCAGACCAATTTCATCTTCTAAAGAAGAAAAGGCCAATACATACTGTCCATTAATCAACACAATACGATGGGCATCCAAACCAGGAATATCAGCCTGACTCAAATCCAGATTTGAAACATCCATGTCTTCATTCAACAAATAAGGCTTATTGACCAGACTATGGATATTTGTATATTTCCAATCCTCATTCTTCACCGTAGGAAAACCCTGTTGCTCAAATTGAGCAAAGGCCTCTTGCCGTATATCTTTTAACGATGAAGGTTCATTAGTCGACTCCAGCTCTTGAAAAGCAGAAGCTAACTGTTCGAATAAAGAATTTGCTACTATAGTACTCATGTTATCTCTTATCAACCTGCTTATTAAAATTATGATAAGCAGGCCTATTTTTTGTAAATGGGCAGAACCAATATTCAATGCCCTCTTATATATTCCGATTAGCCTTCTTGTGTATCCAGTTCTTTAAGCCAATCGTATCCTTTTTCTTCCAACTCCAATGCCAACTCTTTCGTTCCAGTTTTGACAATACGTCCATCGTACAATACGTGTACAAAATCCGGAACGATATAATCCAACAATCTTTGATAGTGTGTAATCACTACAAATGCATTGTCTTTTGAACGCAATTGATTCACCCCATTAGCAACAATACGTAAAGCATCGATATCCAAACCTGAATCCGTCTCGTCCAAAATAGATAATTTAGGATTCAACATAGCCAGTTGAAAAATTTCGTTACGTTTTTTCTCTCCACCAGAAAATCCTTCATTTAAAGAACGGTTAGCCAGATTGGCAGAAAACTCAACTAGTTGTTGCTTTTCTTTAACCGTTTTCAAAAACTCCTTTGCTTCCATCGGAGGTAAGCCCTTGTACTCGCGGATATCATTTACCGCAGTTTTCAAGAAGTTGATGTTAGATACTCCTGGTATTTCCACAGGATATTGAAATGCCAAAAACAAACCTTCACGAGCTCTATCCTCTGGAGACAAATCCAATAGATCAACACCATCTAGAATCGCTTCACCATCCGTTACTTCATAAGAATCTCTCCCTGCTAACACGTTCCCTAAAGTACTCTTTCCAGCACCGTTAGGCCCCATAATAGCGTGAACTTCACCCGGTTTAACCTCTAGATTTAATCCTTTTAATATTTGTTTGTCTTCGATAGACGCATGTAAATTTTTAATGCTTAACATTATCTTAGTATTGAGTATTGAGTATTGAGTAACTAAATCTCCCTCTCAATTTTTATTTTTAAACTTATCTATATAATTATCTACTACCCTACAGATCCTTCTAAAGAAATTGCAATCAACTTCTGGGCTTCTACTGCAAATTCCATTGGCAACTGATTTAACACCTCTTTAGCGTATCCATTGACAATCAAACCTACCGCTTTTTCAGAATCGATACCACGTTGATTCAAATAGAAAACCTGATCCTCTCCGATTTTGGAAGTAGTAGCTTCATGCTCAAGTTTAGCAGTCTTGCTCTTATTTTCTATATACGGGAAAGTATGTGCACCACAACGGTCTCCAATTAACAGGGAATCACACTGTGTAAAGTTGCGCGAATTGTCCGCATTAGGGCCTATTTTCACCAATCCACGGTAACTATTGTGGCTTCTTCCTGCAGAAATTCCTTTCGAAATAATCTTGGACTTCGTATTCTTACCCAAGTGAACCATCTTCGTACCCGTATCGGCTACCTGGAAGTTCTTAGTCATAGCGACAGAATAAAACTCGCCTACCGAATTATCTCCTTTAAGTATAACTCCTGGATATTTCCATGTAATAGCAGAACCTGTCTCTACCTGTGTCCAAGATATTTTTGAATTATCACCTTTACAGATACCACGTTTGGTTACAAAATTGAAAATACCACCTTTTCCTTCTTTATCTCCAGGATACCAGTTCTGTACAGTAGAATATTTGATTTCTGCATCTTTCATGGCGATCAATTCGACAACTGCCGCATGCAATTGATTCTCATCACGCATAGGCGCCGTACATCCTTCTAGATAGGACACGTAAGACCCTTCGTCCGCAACGATAAGCGTACGTTCAAATTGTCCTGTATTCTGCGCGTTGATTCGGAAATAGGTAGAAAGCTCCATAGGGCAGTGTACTCCCTTAGGAATATAAACAAATGACCCATCCGAAAACACTGCTGAGTTCAATGCGGCATAAATATTATCTGTTTGAGGAACCACAGTTCCCAAATATTCTTTTACCAGTTCAGGGTATTCCTGTACTGCTTCACCGAAAGAACAGAATATCACTCCCTTTTCTTTTAACTTTTCCCGAAAAGTAGTCTTCACAGAAACAGAGTCAAAAACAGCATCTACCGCCACGACTCCTGCTAATATTTTCTGCTCGTCCAAAGGAATCCCTAATTTTGCAAAGGTCTCCAATAATTCGGGATCAACTTCGTCCATACTCTCCAATAGCTTTTTAGGCTTTGGTGCAGCATAATAAGAAAGGTCTTGAAAATCGACTTCTGGATTCTCGAAATTCTGCCATGTCGGCATCTTCATCTTCAAGAAATGTTGAAAAGCTTTCAATCGCCATTCTAGCAACCATTCTGGCTCGTTTTTCTTTGAAGATATCAGGCGAATAGTGTCTTCATTCAGTCCCTTGGGAGCAATGTCCATCTCAATATCGGTCGTAAAACCGTATTTGTACTCCTCCTGCTCCAGCTCTTTCAGTAATTCGTCGTCTTTGGTACTCATAATAATCTTCCCTTTTACCGAGTAGGCAACCCCCACTCTATTACAGGACTACAAAGCTACGACTTAAATAGCAATTAAACAGCATATTTTCACCAAGCAAGCCCTGTAAATCCCAATTTTGTGATAAAGATCACCTTTTTTTGTGCTTAACACGGATTTGCATTTCTTTTTTGACAAAGAAATGATTCCAGCTAGAGAAAAATAAAGCAGACGGTTTTCTTCAAAAGGATTTACATCCCTCACTAAATCCCCTCTTTCATTCAAAAATAATTCCTATTTTTATATAACATAATTACTATCGAAAATCACTTTTGAACGAAGAATATCAAACCTTTGGACTCGTGAAGCCTGATTCGGACGGAATTATGCCTAGTTATTTTTTGCCTAGCACATTCGCGAATGCAAACCATTTTATTTAAGTTTACAAATTGAAGTAAAATAACCCTATGTCTTATCAACCGGATAAATTAGATTTAAAAATATTACGGCTGTTGCAAGAAAACGGAAGAATTACAAACCTCCAGCTTGCAACTAATATTGGTTTGTCTCCTGCTCCCACATTAGAACGGGTACGGAAACTGGAAAACTCAGGATTTATCAAAAGCTACCATGCTTTTGTTGACGAAGAAAAACTAGGCTTGGGGATAAAATCCTTCATTCAGATTTCTTTAGACTTCCACACGCATAATGCCATTCCTGAATTTGTAGAAGCTGTAAAAGCAATACCAGAAGTAACAGAGTGTCATCACGTTACTGGGAACTGCGATTTCATCCTAAAAGTTTACGTCAAAGACATCAAGGCATACGAAGGAGTTATTATGGAAAAGATTGCTAAAATCCCATTTGTAAAAACCTTCCAGACAATGATGATTATGTCAACCTCAAAAAAAGAGCCTATAGTACCACTTGAATACTAAGCTGAATGCAAGAGCAAACCATACCATACAACGACTTTGCAATAATATTGACTTGGCCCGATGCTACTATTAGAGGCGATGAAAAATGGATGATGTTTTTCAAAAAAATCGGGGTAGTTAAGAATCTCAATTTTAAAGTGGGGCATACCGGAATTGTCTTAATAGATCACAGAAATGGCAATATGTTGTTCTATGATTTTGGTAGATACATCGCCCCCCGAGGCTATGGTCGTGCAAGATCACAATTCTCTGACCCTTTACTTGAGATTAAAATCAAAGCCAAATTTATTGGAGGAAAAGTCAGCAACTTACACGAAATTGTTGAATATTTCGAAGATTTGAAACCCGCTATGTATGGTGAGGGCAGACTCTTGCTGTCGATCGTGGAAGGCATCAACTTTTCAATGGCTAGGGCCTATGGAGATCAGTGTGTGATGCAGGGAACCTATCCCTACGGTGCTGTAGCCCGTAACAATAATAATTGCTCTCGATTTATTACGAGAATGCTGATAAAGGCCTCACAACGCTTTCACTTCTGGCATATGATCAATCTTCCAGAGACCATCAAATCCAGTCCTGTTAGTAACTTAGTCAATACGGTCAGTGATAGAATGATCTACTCTTACTCGCCCGAAGAAGGTCTTGTTCATTTTCGGATGAATAGGTTTCAATCTTTCTGGTTCTTAGTTAAGCAGCTTGGCGACAATGTCTTTCGAACGAAGGCAAACTTACTTCCTACAGATCAGATTATTGGAGCCGTCCATTACCGTTCAAAACCAATCAGTATCCCCAAAGATGCGATGTATTTAGGTGGAGTTGGAGATGGCGCTTGGTATACCGTTTCCCCTCAAGAGGACAAACACCTTATAATAAAACGGTTTACAACATCTGGAAAGTTAGAGTATGTGGTTTTGGGCGAAGCAGAAGATGCTTTTGACCCGACAGAATCATATGAAATTACGTACGACAGCAATCTACTCGTGACGCATATTCTCCAACAAGGGAACAAACTCCGTATTAAACATATTAAGCAACTCGAAGCAAAACAGTACACCTACAATCATATTCAAGAAAGATACGCTTAATCAAGCTGCCAGTCAATAGACCCGCGCCCATGCTCCTCGAGATAAGCATTGCTTTTTGAAAAGTGCTTGGATCCAAAGAAACCACGGTACACCGAAAGAGGTGAAGGGTGCACAGCCTTTAACACCAAATGCTTGCTGTGATCAATCAACACCGATTTCTTTTGTGCATATGACCCCCACAAGATAAACACAACGTGATTTAACTCTTTAGAAATCTGAGCTATCACCTGATCGGTAAACTCTTCCCATCCTTGCTTTTGATGAGAGGCCGCCTGATGTGCTCGAACCGTAAGTGTTGCATTAAGTAATAAAACACCCTGTTCTGCCCACTTGGTCAAATCACCAGATTTTGGGTAGGTAAAACCGGGAATATCTGTCGTAAGTTCCGCAAAAATATTCTTCAAAGAAGGAGGGTGCATTATACCATTTGGGACAGAAAAAGACAACCCATGAGCCTGTCCTACATTATGATAAGGATCTTGCCCCAGAATCACGACTTTCACATCAGGAAGAGGCGTCAGCCGAAAAGCATTAAAGACCAGTTCCTGCGGCGGATAGACAACCTGGTCATGGCGCTCCTTCTGTACAAATGCAGATAGATGGCGCATACGCTCTTGTTTTAATAATGGTTTTAACAACTCATCCCAACTTTCATCAAATAGCTTTTCCATGTATCCAACTTAGATAAAATGCCTTATATTAACGAACAACAAACTAAAAAAAATCGACTACTAATTTGCGCCTCGTAAATTCCTATGATTATGCTTTCGCGTATAAAACGTCTGCTTTAAAGCAGACTCTCCGGAAATGATAGAAATATTCCCATCTTCCTCAAACATCGCTAACTTTACATCTTTGATATGCTCTACACCATGCTCCCGCATAGCTTCATACAATTCATCAGCTGATATTCCAATCTTACTAAGCATATCAAAATCAGGCTTGCCTTTGTGTACTAACACTTGGGGTTTTTGTTGCACAATCTTTTGGAAAAACTTATTTTTCAAAACCACTCTTTTAATAAAGAAATTGACAAGAAAAAGAACGAGTGCGGCCAACAAGCCTCCCTCTAAACTTGTATCATTCCCTACCATCGCATTCTGCACGGCATTACTTATCAGTAATATCAAAATGACATCTACTGTATTAAGTTGTGAGAGTTCCTTCTTTCCAAAAACACGGATAGCAATCAGCATGAAAAAGTAAACTGCTACACAACGGATAATAACATTCAAATATGCTTCCATTGAGTTTCCTTTCTACAAGATAAGATAAAAATTACAAATCCTATTTCCTTTCCTTTTCCATTCATTAAAATATCCGACAAATAAGCTTGGATAGCACCAAAACACCAGCTTAAACACTTTTATACATCAAACCTGTTGGATAACACCTTAAATTAACAGATATTTGCATATATAATATAGTTATAGATTAAAATGTCAAATTTAGTACGTATAATTCTAAGTAGCCTCCTATTAATAGGTACTGTGGCTCTTTTTTGGTTTGGTCACTGGGGCTGGGGGATTTTAGGAATCTTAATCACTATTCTTGCGTGGGTGACGGTATTTTTCAATGAGAACATGCTTATCGCGCAATGGTATTTTCGCAAACAAGACATTCCTAACGCAGAAAAATGGCTAAATAAAATTAAAAACTACGAGTCCCAGCTTATCACGGCCCAACACGGATATTATCACTTGTTATTGGGCTTGATCGAATCACAACGAGCTCCAATGCAATCTGAGAAATTCTTTAAGAAAGCACTTTCTCTAGGTTTACATATGGACCACAACGTAGCCTTAGCAAAACTAAGTCTAGCTGGTGTGATGATGGCGAAAAGAAACAAACGGGAGGCTGAAAAGCTCCTACAGGAAGCAAAGAGAGCCGATAAAAATAAATTATTGGCAGATCAGATTAAAATGATGAAAGATCAAATGACGATGATGGATAAGCAACAATTCCGTTATTCGAGATAACACAAAAAAGGCAATCTAGTTTAGATTGCCTTTTTCTATAAGTCTATAATTATCTCCAGGAACTTGCCTTGTTCGGAACTATCTTCAAAGACCAGTTTACATTGTTGAGGTATCCCCCACTGCTTTTTCCAACCTGTGGTTTGAATCACCAATTTAACAGGAGTATCTTCTTCTAATAAGTAATGTAGATAGTTTTGTCGATCCTTTGCCTGAAGTCGAACCTTTCCCATCTGCATCACGTCATATAAATAAACCTGTCCTTTTGAATCCACAATACCTGAAGCAAAACTATTAAGCTTAAACTCTCTAGTTCCCCTTTCATAAGATATAAGATAGAGCTCCACTGTAGCCGTATCCCCTTTTGCAGATAAGAAAACCTCTTTTACATCAACCTGTATATCATCCACCAAAACAGGCCCTTCGTCCGAGCTTTGCCCAAAAGAATCAAACGTAACTAGTGAAAAAACAAACGCAATAAGTATGATTATAGTTCTCATTAACGTAAGCGATCTGCAGATTTAATCAATTTCTCGTCCTTACGGATACCACCAATAGCCATTGCCAGAAATATGATTGCAATAGGCAAAAGAAAAAAACCTACACCTATATTCTGTGCTCCAAAAGATTGGGAAATTAGACTTAAGGTATCCGTTGCAGATACAAATAGCCAAACTCCAAATAAACAGATTAAGACGATTTCCACAAAAATCAGTGTTAATTGTCTTTTTCTATTCTTATATAAAAATATGGTCACAATAGGTATAAATCCTAATACCACTGTTGCAATACTTTGCAATAAGTAGCTCTCTTGTTTAACACTTTCGTTATTGACAGCGGCGTAAGAACCGGTCACCAAAAGCTTCTTACCCAATCCAACTAAATCGGTATAATTTAAATAGGGAAAAACAAATAACCCCAGAATAACAACTGCGGCCAATAACAACCAGATGGACTGAATACGTTGAATCATAACTTTACTTTCTTATTATAACGCAAACTTATATAAAATGCTTTGCATTCACCAACACCTAATGAAAAAGCACTATGCAATCACTAAAACTATTATTATTATCTTTGTTCTGTGGAGGCAAAAAAACGGTTTTTTATGGAGATAGCCTATGATGGCAGCTCATATCATGGTTGGCAGGTCCAACCTAATGCAATATCAGTACAGGAGAAGCTAAATCATGCTTTGCACACCTTGACCAGAGAAAACATAGAAACTACAGGGGCTGGAAGAACAGACACAGGTGTCCATGCTAAACAGCTATTTGTACATTTTGATAGCGAAAACCCTCACTTTTCAGGTGCATTGGAAAAGTTCAAACAGTCCTTAAATGCCTTACTTCCATACGACATCGCGATCAAAAGAGTTTTTGAAGTATCCCTGGACGCTCACGCTCGATTCGATGCAACGTCCCGTAGCTACGAATACCATATACATATCCACAAAAACCCCTTTTTTATCAATAGGTCATGGCACGTACGGGCACTTCCAAATATCGAGAAAATGAATGAGGCCGCTCAATACCTTTTGGGAACTAAGGATTTTTCATGTTTCAGTAAGTCAAATACACAAGTCCATACAAACATATGTACTATTACCGAAGCACTGTGGGTACAACAAGGAGATACTGCTGTATTTAAGATTACCGCAGATCGATTTCTTAGGAATATGGTACGGGCTATCGTAGGTACACTTTTTAAGATAGGCTCACAGGACTTACCCATTGCTTACCTTACTGATGTGCTTTCGAGCAAAGACAGGTCAATGGCAGGCACCTCTGTCCCTGCCCATGGATTATACCTAACCCAAGTTCTTTACCCCTACGTATGAGTAGCCCTCAACAAATCACATACCCTTAATTGATTCGGATGAAAAAGGAGAAGATAACAGGCAGCACCTATGATAGCAGACTGCTCAACAGATTAGCAAAGTATATGCGCCCCTACAGCAGCACTTTTTGGGTGTCAGTCATACTTACAATCCTCCTAGCTGCAGTAGCTCCAGCGTTGCCCCTTCTGATTGAACATACCCTTGACAACTATATCCTCAATGGCGAATATGATGGGCTAAACACCATGTTGGCACTGATGATTCTGCTTTTGGTATTGCAGACTATAATACGTTACTTTCACACCTTGATGACCAATACATTGGGGCAGTCCGTCATTAGGGATATACGTATCCAAGTCTTCAATCATATTACCAATCTCCGTCTTAAATATTTTGATAATACACCTATAGGAAGATTAATTACCCGGACCATCTCCGATTTGGAAACCATTGCTAACATATTTTCCGAGGGCTTGATACAGATTATTGGTGATTTACTGCAATTGGTTGTGATTCTCGCTGTTATGTTTTACACAGATTGGAGACTCACATTGATTGTATTGGTACCAATGCCATTGATGATAGCGGCAACCTACGTGTTCAAAGAGGCTATGAAGTCTGCTTTCCAAAGTGTAAGATTATGGATAGCAAATTTAAACACCTTCTTACAGGAGCATATCTCAGGTATGGCAATCATACAATATTTTGCGCGTGAGGACCAGGAAATGCGCAAATTTGAGGCTATCAATAAAGAACACCGAAATGCGCATATCCGTGCAAACTGGTATTTTTCCATTTTCTTTCCTGTATTGGAGATCATAGTAGCTATAGCTACCGGATTATTAGTTTGGTATGGTTCTAAGCAAATCATTGCCGACATTATATCTCCTGGTGTCGTCGTCGCATTCATTATGTACATCAACATGATATTCCGACCTATTCGTGAGCTGATCGACAAATTCAATACCCTGCAGATGGGAATGGTCTCGGCCGAGCGGATATTTGACATTTTGGACACAGACGAGTTTACACCTAATACAGGCACCTTAAAAGAAAGGGAAATACAAGGAGCTATCGAATTCAAAAATGTGTGGTTTGCCTACGATAATGAAAAATGGGTTCTAAAGGATGTAAGTTTTCGTGTCGCTCCAGGAGAGACGTTAGCTCTTGTCGGAGCTACTGGCGCAGGAAAATCTTCTATAATAAGTATACTAAGCCGATTTTACGAGATACAAAAAGGTCAAATATTGTTGGATGGAATTGATATTAAAGAGTATGATCTCAATTTTCTCCGCACCAATATTTCCATAGTATTACAGGACGTGTTTTTATTCTCGGACACAGTTAAAAATAACATATCGCTAAATGATTCAACAATATCCACAGAAAAAATTATTGATGCAGCAAAAAAAGTTGGAGCTTTTGATTTTATTAATAGGTTACCTAACCAATTTGATTATGAAGTACAGGAACGAGGCGCTACACTATCTGCAGGTCAGGCCCAGTTGGTTTCTTTCATCCGAGCACTAGTACACGAGCCAAAGATCCTTGTTCTGGACGAAGCTACATCATCAATAGATACTGAAACAGAGGAGATGATACAAGCCGCCATAGACAACCTAATGGAGGGGCGAACAGCCATCGTCATAGCCCACCGTTTGTCAACCATCCAAAAAGCAGACAAGATTATCGTTCTAGATAAAGGAGAGGTAAAAGAAATCGGCTCACATCAAGAGCTATTAATAATAGATGGGTATTACAAAAAGCTATACGAGTTACAGTTCAATTCCACAGGCATATAAAAAATCCCCTAAGTCAAGCAAAGGGGATTTACAGTCTATAAAAAGAAGAGAGAGAAATATTTATAAAACTGCAATTAGTGCCTAGGCATTTATTATAAAAAATAAGTAAACACCTAGGTCTTAATATCTTTAATTTATAATTTGATACACCTCACGCATGTAATAAGCTTCCTGCAGTGTACTTGTGAAGTCCCGCCACTCAGCCTCGGAAAACGTAAATAGGATTTCCTGTACTGGAGTGGGAAGCAATACTCGAAATACACCATCCGGGAAACTAATAAACTCCTCTGCACCAATCTTTTTACTTATTTCTTCCAAGAAACAATCATATTGTAATGAAGTAAATGTTAAAATAAAGGCCCCTTGCCAGATGTAATGATTTTTGCACTTACTGCAATAACTAATAGTAGTACTTCCTCTTGAGCCTAAAGTTACAGATTGACACATAACCAATGTATTTATTTAGACCAAATATAAATAAAAGAGGTGATAATAAAAAAGCTTTTACTAAAATTTATTTTATCCCCGCTTTAATTGTTTGAAAAGTTCCCTCGGGTTCAAGTTTCCATATAGTCTTGTCCTAGCCAAAAACCTTTATACCTATGGACTATCAGATTTGGACTATCTTGGAAAATTGAATTAAAGCAAAGGGACTGACTCCATTTTCAGAAGTCAGTCCCTTTGTCTGTTTTTTAAATATATTTAACTAGTTCAATCCTCTCTTTTTCATCAAATGAATTGGATCTGGATCTTTTCCTCTAAACGCCTTATACAGTTCGGCAGGATCTCCTGTTCCGCCTTTTTCCAAAATATTCTTACGGAATGACTCTGCGGTAGCCTGATCAAATAATCCTTTCTCCTTAAATGCTGCAAAAGCATCAGAATCTAATACCTCTGCCCATATGTAAGCATAATATCCGGCAGAGTATCCTCCAGAAAAGATATGCTGAAAATATGTACTTCTGTAACGTGGAATAATTGCATCAATTAAGCCCACTTTCGCCATGGCTGCCTTTTCAAAAGTATTAGCATCGGTTGTGATTGTAGAAGTCGCTGCATGGTAATTCATATCCAATAGTGACGCTGCAACATATTCTGTTGTTGCAAATCCCTGGTCGAAAGTACCAGCTTTCTCCATTTTAGTGATCAATGAATCTGGAATAGCCTCTCCTGTTTTGTAATGCTTAGCGTATGTTTTCAACACTTCTGGATCTGCCGCCCAGTTTTCCATCACTTGAGACGGCAACTCGACAAAATCGCGCGACACTGAAGTACCTGCCAATGACTTATATTTAACATTAGAGAATAAACCATGCAATGCGTGTCCAAACTCATGGAATAATGTTGTAGCTTCATCGAAAGTCAATAATGCAGGCTGATCACCAACTGGCTTCGTAAAATTACATACAATAGAGATTACAGGTGCGACACGTTTGCCATCTTTCGTCTGCTGGCTACGGTAAGACGTCATCCATGCTCCTCCGCGTTTCGAATCACGAGGAAAGAAATCAGCGTATAATAATCCTAAATGTGAACCATCTTTATCTTTTACTTCATACACCTCAACCTCTTCATGGTAGGTAGGCACATTATTCAATGCTACAAAAGTGATTCCCCATAGCTTCGTTGCTGTCGAAAACGCGCCTTCACGTACCGCAGACAGGCCAAAATAAGGCTTTATTTCTTCCTCATTCAAGGCGAAGCGTTTAACACGGATTTTCTCTGCATAGTATCTCCAGTCGTAAGGAGCCACCTTAAAAGTATCTTTTGCTGCTTCAATCTCTTTTTGAATATCTCCGGCTTCAACCTTAGCCTTTGCTAGTGCTGGTCCCCACAATTTATTTAACAAGCTATAAACATTTGTAGGATTTCCTGCCATCGATTCCTCTAAAACGTAAGCCGCATGTGAAGCGTATCCTAAAAGCTTAGCTTTCTCTAAACGTAGGTTCGCTATTTTCATAAGATCAGCCTTGTTGTCGTGATCATTACCGTTATTGGCTCTAGATTGATATGCGTTCCAGATTTCTTTGCGTAAATCTCTATTGTCCGCATACTGCAAAAATGGCATTACCGAAGGATTAGAAAGTGTGAATACCCACTTTCCTTCTTTACCTTTAGCTTTTGCAGTCTCCGCTGCTGCCGCAACCAAACCGTCAGGCAGACCAGCTAAATCTTCTTTCTTGTCAACGACCAATTCATACGCATTGGTTTCTGCTAATAAATTTTGTCCAAATTGCGTAGTCAGAACAGACAAATCCGCATTAATTTGCTTTAACTTACTTTTATCCGCATCTGACAAATTCGCGCCTGCACGTACAAACCCCTTATATGTCTCTTCCAATAACTTCTTGTCTTCAGCATCTAGACCTAGTGCATCCTTCTTCGAATACACCGCCTTCACTCTTTCAAAAAGCTTCGCGTTCAATTGAATCTCGTCACTATGAGCAGAGATCAAGGGAGCCATATCCTTAGCGATGGACTGAATTGTATCGTTCGTATTTGCTGAATTTAAGTTATAAAACACAGTTGATACATTCCCTAACAAAGTACCAGCATTCTCTAAAGCTACAATTGTATTAGCAAAACTAGGTTCTTCCGTATTGTTGATAATACTGTCAATTTCTAAATTATGCTGTTTGAGCGCTTCCTCAAAAGCAGGTCTAAAATGTTCATCTTTGATTTTGTCAAAAGGAGGAACATTAAATGGCGTATCGTATGCCGTCAAAAATGGATTATCCGAATCCTTACTCTTTTCTTCGTTGTTGCATCCTACAAAAATAGAGGCAACAACCAAAAATGGAATGAAGCTTTTTTTACTCATTTCAATCTATTTATTTTTCTTCTGTTTTTTGTTCTATTTAGCAAAAGCATCCGTCCTATTAACAATGACTGGTCTTATGTGCTCTTCGATTCACACTTCGGTTTCAACTTGTTCCTGCAAACTTAGATAAATTTCACGACAAATTCGGTCTTCACCGCTTATTTACTGACATTCACCGAAAAGAACATTAAAGATTCAGCGCCGATATATACCTTTGAAAAACAAACAACTATTCTAGCTCAAATTTGATATAATGAGTATGTTACAAAATTTTTTCTGGTGGTGCGCTGGTGTGCACAAAGATACCTTGTCTAAATTTCCAGAAGAACACAGCAAATACGTCAGTATAGGTGCCACGATTTTCTTCACAGGTCTTTTTGCTAGCTTAGCAGGAGGATATGCGCTCTACTTTGTATTCAGTGGTAGTCCATTAGCTCCCTTATACGCCTCGTTTTTTGGAATAATATGGGGACTAGCAATATTCAACCTAGACAGATACATTGTACTCAGTCTAGACAAGTCTAGCTCCTTAGGCAAACAATTATTACAAGCATTACCGCGTATCCTACTTGCAGTCTTAATAGGTATTGTTATTTCTCGCCCATTAGAGCTTAAAATCTTTGACAAAGAGATAAAGGAGCACTTACGGGTTGAATATCTAAAACAACAACAGGCTCGGATTGATACGCTAAACCATACCTTCGAAAGTAAATATCAAGTGGAGTATGGACAATTGCTTCGTCTCAAATCTCAGGCAGATTCTTTAGAGTCGACTATCAAAACCTCTAGGCAGCAGCTCAATCACGAAATATTCGGAACAAAAACAGCAGAAACATCAGGTGTACTGGGCTATGGTCCTTATGCCAAGCGCAAGGAAGAAAGTCTCCAAAAAGAAGAAGTATTTTTAGATACGCTAAGGAGTAGGATACAGCAAAAAGAAAGTCAACTCCTCGTTCGAAAAGAGAAGGAAGGCCTTTTTGACCAAAAAATATTGTCAAATACAAGTCTGGACAGTGCTATAAATATAGCGGGCTTTGCTGACCGGAATGCGGCATTGGCAAACCTCCATAAAAAACCGGATGGAACAGAGGATAGCTCAACAAAATACGCGGTAATCTTTATAGCCCTACTGTTTGTGTTTTTTGAGTGTCTACCGGTATTTGTCAAGCTCATGAGTGCTAAAGATCCTTACGACATGGCTATCCGAAGCCAACGAACCATACATCAACTTGAGTCCGCTTCAAATATCGATATCGAAAAGAATGCACTCAATCAGTTGATTCCCCAGCGCACGGATATAGCCATCCAAAGACGGATGGATAAGCTCTCTGAGAACTATGAAAAGTCGAAAAGTCAGCGATAACATCACTAAAAAAATAGTTGTCTATTAAACTTTTTGTCTTTTTTGGAATCATATTTGGTATAGACACTATAATAGTGTAATTAAAAGCAACAAATATGAACAAACAATTACTGAAGACCTTGACTATCTTATTGGGTCTATTCGGCTTGACAACAATGGCTACGGCACAATCTGTTTTAAAACAAAATACAGACATATTTCCGACTCCTGAAGCGGGATATAAGAAAATGATTATTGAAGTCCCTCATTCAAAAAATGATGACAACAAGAAAATTGAATTCAGTGTGGGTAAATGGATGGAGGTTGACGGTTGCAATCATTTCTCTCTCCAAGGGACTTTAGAAAAGAAGGACTTACAAGGATGGGGTTATGACTATTATACCTTCAAAACAAATGGTAATGTAATATCGACTCAAATGGCTTGTCCTGGAGCGCCAAACAGAAATTTATTTGTCTCGGCCCAACCGGAAATGGTACGTTATAATGGAAAATTACCGATCATAATATATGTTCCAGAAGGTTATGAGGTACAATTCAAAATCTATAAAGCAGAAGAGGATGTCTATGTTGCAGCAGAAGAACGCACCAAGAAAAAATAGACTACATAAAGTTTTGGAAATAAAAAAGGCCAGTCAAATTTGACTGGCCTTTTTATGTTTTATCCTTTTTTGTTCACCTTACGTTCATTTTCCGTTAAGTAAATTTTACGTAAGCGGATAGACTGAGGTGTTACTTCAATATATTCGTCTCCTTGGATGTATTCCATTGATTCCTCTAGCGAGAACTTGATAGCAGGAGCAATACGTGTATTATCATCCGTACCGGACGCACGCATATTTGTCAATTGCTTAGCTTTAACAATATTAATTGTCAAATCGTTGTCTCTGATGTGCTCTCCTAAAATCTGTCCTTCGTAGATCTCAACTCCTGGCTCAACAAAGAACTTACCACGATCTTGTAATTTATCAATAGAGTAAGCTGTTGTAGTACCTTTATCTAAAGAGATCAATACACCGTGTAGACGACCAGGGATTGTTCCTTTCCAAGGCTCATAACCTTTTAGACGGTGTGCCATTACAGCTTCACCTGCTGTAGCAGTCAAGATGTTGTTACGCAATCCGATAATACCACGAGAAGGAATTTCAAACTCCAAGTGCTGCATTTCACCTTTTGCTTCCATAATCAATAACTCACCTTTACGCTGTGTTACCAATTCGATTACTTTACCAGATACATCACCTGGAACATCGACCACCAATACCTCTACTGGTTCGCACTTTTTACCATCGATTTCTTTAACGATAACCTGTGGTTGTCCTACTTGTAATTCGTAACCTTCGCGACGCATAGTCTCGATAAGTACGGACAAGTGTAAGATACCACGACCATATACCAACCACGCATCAGGAGAATCAGTTGGAACAACACGTAATGCTAAGTTTTTCTCTAATTCTTTCTGTAAACGGTCATGAATATGACGAGAAGTAACCAATTTACCTTCTTTACCAAAGAAAGGTGAGTTATTTATCGTAAATAACATGTTCATTGTAGGCTCATCAATATGAATAACCTCCAATTGTTCAGGATTCTCAAAATCAGCGATAGTATCTCCGATATCAAATCCTTCAATACCTACCACCGCACAAATATCGCCCGCTTTAACTTCTGACACTTTAAGACGTCCTAAACCTTCAAATATCTGAAGCTCTTTAACACGGCTTTTAACAATCTTGCCATCACGTTTTACTAATGAAACAGGCTGATTTTCTTTAATAGTACCACGTGCCACGCGACCAATAGCTATACGGCCGACAAATGTAGAGTAATCTAAAGATGTAATCTGCATTTGCAATGTACCTTCACTTTGTGGGGCAGCTGGAATATGTTCAATAATTGCATCTAACAATGCACTAAAGTCTTCTGTTGGTTGTTTCCAGTCTGTAGACATCCATCCTTGTTTTGATGAACCATATAACACAGGAAATTCTAATTGCTCTTCCGTAGCATCTAAGCTAAAGAATAGATCAAAAACATTTTCATATACTTCATCTGGACGACAGTTTTCCTTATCTACCTTATTAACCACGACAATAGGTTTTAATCCTAATGCCAAAGCCTTTTGAGTAACGAAACGCGTTTGAGGCATTGGTCCTTCAAAGGCGTCACATAATAACACCACACCATCTGCCATTTTTAGTACCCGCTCAACCTCTCCACCGAAATCGGCGTGACCAGGGGTATCAATTACATTGATCTTAACATCTTTGTATTTGACAGCAACATTCTTCGAAACGATTGTAATACCGCGTTCACGTTCTAAATCGTTGTTATCTAAGATTAAATCACCTGTACCATCATTATCTCTAAATTGGTTTGTGAAATGTAAGATTTTGTCAACTAACGTTGTTTTTCCGTGATCGACGTGAGCGATAATCGCTATATTTCTAATATTTTGCATCTAGCAAGTAAATTTGTTTTAAATTCAGGGTGCAAAGATAATTATTTTACACCTCAAATTTTAGTATTTTATATTATTATTTTGTTAACCTTCTGATTTCACCTTCAAACACTTATGACATTTTTACATCAAAAACCACTCATCGAGATCTGTTAGCGTATTAGCAATGTCTTTTCCCGTCCTCAGTTAACAAGTAATTTGAGCATTTACGAAATTACGTCAAGGGCTTTTCCAACTTTCGTAAACGCCGCAATCGCCTTATCTAGATGAGCTCTATCATGAGCGGCAGAGATTTGTACACGGATACGTGCTTTTCCTTGTGGCACTACCGGATAATAGAAACCAATTACATAGATTCCCTCTTCCAACATTTTAGCGGCAAACTCCTGCGCCAACTTAGCATCATACAGCATAACAGGAACGATAGGGTGAAAACCAGGTTTAATATCGAAACCTGCAGCTGTCATCTGCTCACGGAAGTATAACGTATTCTCTTCTAATTTATCACGTAGCTCCGTAGTCTCACTCAACATATCCAAAACGGCAACCGATGCACCTGTAATTGCTGGAGCTAATGTATTAGAGAATAAATATGGTCTCGAGCGTTGACGCAACATATCGATGATTTCCTTTTTTCCAGAAGTGAATCCACCTGATGCTCCACCAAGGGCTTTACCTAAAGTACCTGTTATAATATCAATACGATCTATAACATTAAATAACTCATGCGTGCCGCGCCCCGTCTTACCGATGAAACCAGAACAATGAGACTCATCAATCATCACTAAAGCTTCATATTTATCAGCTAAATCGCATATTTTATCCAACGGAGCCACCGATCCATCCATAGAAAAAGCACCATCAGTAACAATGATTTTGTGACGGGCACCAGAAGCGGCTTGCAATTGAGCTTCTAAATCCTCCATATCACAGTTTTTATACCGGAAACGCTGTGCTTTACATAAACGTACCCCATCAATTATTGAAGCATGGTTCAACTCATCTGAAATGATTGCATCTTCAGCACCAAACAAAGGTTCAAAGACACCTCCGTTTGCATCAAATGCCGCTGCATAAAGAATCGTATCCTCTGTGCCCAAAAAGTTAGACAACTTTGCTTCCAGCTCTTTGTGTACATCTTGTGTACCACAGATAAAACGAACAGAAGACATTCCATATCCGTGATCATCGATTGCCTTTTTTGCAGCTGCCACAACCTTCGGATGCGAAGACAGTCCCAAATAATTATTTGCACAAAAGTTGACAACCTCTTGTCCAGTGCTTACTTTAATATCCGCTCCTTGAGGAGTTACAATAATACGTTCCTCTTTATAAAGTCCTGCTTCTTTGATTGCAGCCAACTCTTTTTCCAATGCTGGCTTTAACGTTTTGTACATATGAAAAAAATAAAATTTATAATTTTAAAATATCCAAAGCGTTAGGGCCTTAGGACATTTGATTCTAGCCCCAAAGATAGCAGAATTTTACCACACCGCAGTACGAAATCGTTTGTCTGAATATTATCAAAACCACATTATTTAGTCCGTGTCCAGGTTTCAGACCTTCCAAACATGCTAATCCCTATGAATCCACGAATATCCAAAGCATCATTTCCCTTTAGTTTCATTTTGCAACTATATGTCTTACCACTTTTAGGGTCATAAATTTCTCCACCCTCATAAGAGGTGCCTTTTTTTGTAAAATTGTTAAGAATCACCACCCCATTTAAAGCACGGGACCTCAGTTTTTCATCAGGATTTTGCGCGTCTTTCTTTGACTTATCCTTAACCAAATACAACTTCCCAAAAAATTTCCCGTTCGATTCATAAATCTCTACCTTCCCCTCCCCGCTGGGATTTAACCACGTCCCTACAATAGGATCCTTACTCTGTGCATAACATGTCATAGTAAACACTAGCGCAACAAAAGAAAATAATAACTGTCTCATAGTATAATTAAGTTTAAAATCCATATTAAAGATAATACATTTTTTCTATGCTCGCATAGCAAAGAAATATTTTAATTATCAGCCCTATAATTGGTCTTTTGCGACACCGCATTTGGCACTAATTTTGAAGTCTGTTTACAAAAACAGGTACTATTATGAGATTCATTATTTCCCTTTTATTGACAGGACTGGTCGTTGCAATTGCAGCTTACATTATTCCTGGAGCACATGTTGAAGGTTTTGGATGGGCTATTGTCACTGGCTTGGTAATCGGTTTTGTAAATGCTATAGTGGGCGGAGTATTAAGGCTATTTACCTTCCCTTTAAACTGGCTGACCTTCGGTCTAGTTTCATTCATAATCACCATTCTTATGATTATGCTAAGTGATTCCATCATGGGATCTAAGTTTGATGTAGATGGTTTTTGGAACGCGGCGCTGTTTGCCATCGTCGTTGCTATAATCGAGATGCTATTAGATAGCATGTTAAGCCGAAAGAAATAAATCAAGATACAAAAAAAGCCCCCGTCTATTGTATGCAAGGGCTCTTGAGGTTAATATAGGGATGGAAAATCCTTTCGTATGATGAATATTAATCTTTTCTAGAATGAGCAACAAATCTAACATATAGTCTACTTTTGACAGAATATTTAGGGGGGGACAAATTAGGGACAATTTGCAAAAAAGCTGATTAGAGCTAATCAGACAATAAAAAAGCCTCTACGGAATGTTCTGTAGAGGCTTTTTTATTAAGTTCAAACTATACTATTTCTTCTTTTTCTTCATCTTATTAATCCAAATCATCGTACCTGTAATTGGCAAAGAGGTGGCAATAAGACAAGCTATGAAGTATAAAAGTTTACTAAATGGCCCATAGATATCCCCAATATGCAATGCTTTAATTGATGCTGAGGCCCGCTGGTTAAATGGTTTGTCTCTGAAAATATCCTTTTCGAGTACCGCTCCACTATATTGATCCAACGTCAGTTTATCTCCTGCAGAAGGTGCGAAAAAACCTATACGATTCTTCGATACCGAAACTGTACCTACACTATCCTTTGCAAAATTTACTGTAATATCTCCATCATAAGGCAACAGTTTATTGACTATCAAAATAGTCTCCTCAATAGTAAGAGGCTTTTTCCCATCCGTTGGCACCACAGAAACCAATGTCGGCTTATCTTCTTTAGGTGCATCTGGAGATTTATAGGTTCCCCAAGTCTTTTGCCATCCTTCCCTATACCATTCAAATGACCAAAAAGGTCCCGTCACCGACATTAGAAACAGAATGATACAACTATAGAAACCCAGCGTATTATGCAAATCGTGATTAATACGTTTCCATCGAGCGGACCATTTTATCTTAAGACCATTCTTCCATCCTCTCATCTTAGCTGGAAACCAGATAATCATACCAGAGACTACCCCCAATAAAAATAGCAAAGTAGCTGTTCCAGTAATCCATGATCCCAGCTTACGGTTCTCCATCCCTTCTATAATGGGCTTTTCTACTTCATTCAGGAGTAGCCAACGGTGCAAACCGAACATCGTTTGCATCACAGCGGCTGTCTTCGTCTTCTCATCCGAAGGGTCACCAATAACCTGTCCTGTATACGGGTTTATGGCCATCTGATTGGCGCGAGGACCACGTCCACCAGCAGCTGGGGCGGCTTTTTTCTCTTTCCCAGCCCCCGCATTAGCCGCCTCGCCGGCCTTATTGGCATCTTTATCCGCCGACGCTACCCCATCACCCTTGGCAAGTTTGACTTCCGGGGCACCTGTATTAACCTCAGTCTTTTTATTTTCTTCCTTCTTTTTCGAATCGCCCTCTTCTTTTTTAGGCTTACTATATAATGCAAATATCGTTTTATCTGTATCAAAAGGAACTTTTACCCCAACAACCTTTCCCTTTATAGACGTCTTAGCCTGCTTAATAAGGGTATCCACATTTTGTTTATCTCCCTCTGGAGTTACTTTGTAATATTGCGGTATAGCTGCCTCTCGAAGTTCTGTATTATAAGTATAGACAGTTCCTGTCAGACAGACAATCAGTACGACAATACCAGAAATCAATCCGCCCCATAGGTGGATATCGTTAAAAAATTTGCGAATCTTAGGCCAATTGGATGAAGACATATTATTTATTTTTTGCAAATATATTATTTATCCTTAGTCTAAATAATATTTAGTAAAAAAAGGACCCTAAGTAAAACTTAAAGTCCTTTTTATATTGTATTTAGATTTTAGTAAGCGCCGATGTAAAAACTACCTGACTGATTCTTCAATCTTGCTCCTTTTGTAACCGCTTTTGTCTTATAATTTATGACATACAAGTTACCATCCACACCATTCGGAGTCATAGGTACATAAATATTATCTCCAATTACTCCGATGTTTTGAAACTGTCCAAATGTACCTGTGATAGCTGTTATGCCCTGTGCTTCGTTTGCAGAACGACCAGAAAAACCAATATCACTTTGATTTTCTGTTGTCAAGCGAGTTGCCTTTCTTTCATTCAAGTCAACAAGCGCTAGGTAACCGCCATCAACTTTCGATTCAGTATATAACACAATAGCGACACCATCTTTAATATACTTCCAAGCCCTAATAGCAACACTATTACTTGTTCCTAACGCAGTTTTCAAATCAAAATTATAATCATTATCATACTGATTTGTAGACTTGTTAATACGTAAAATCTGGGAACCAGAAGTTGCTGTTGCCTGGTAAACGTTTCCATCGGTTCCTACATACTGTGTCATTGTACGATAAGAATGATTATTGACCTTACTTACGACAGCATCAGCATATATTAATTTAGGATTAGCTAGAGATGGATAATCTACTACCAAAGTAACGGTTCCTAATTCTCTATTTCCAGTACTCCACGTCTGAACATTATCCTTAATACCCGATTTTTTTGTCACATCGGTTCTAGTCAAATTACAACCAATGAAGACTTTGGTCTTCGTTGCATTAACAATTGGTACGTCAATACGACCAATCTGATAACCTGCTTTCGTCTGTTCTGCAGTAAAAGGAATTGTAAATTCAGTTTGACGCGTTACCTGAGGATCATTCAGATCCATAATTGCTATTTTGGCGGTGCTAGTTACGTCAACAAAATCTGCACCAGCTCCCTCGGCCGACGCTTTGATTGTAGCAGAAGCGTAGACTCCTATACCCACCCCCTCAGCAGCAACTACCCATCGAGGAGCTGTACCAAGAATAGGTTCGGTATTCATTTCTTCACGTGTATCGGTAAAAACTTTACCACCGTCGACGCGGTATTTATTAAAAATACCTCCATCTGTACCCGTATACTGTATATTGTATAAAAAATTACCATTTGTAGACCCTTGTACCCGTGCTGTACGTTGTGAACGAAGCGGATAGCCGCTACTATAAACATTCACTTCAAAATTTGGGTTAATAGCTTCCTCAGGCGTAATTGCAAACGCCATAGTTCCTCCATTTCCAGCAGTACCTTTATCATCAGGGAATGCTCCTGTCAACGTAATATATTTCCTAGGTTGATTGTCCGGGCCTGACGGTTCTAAGCCCCCATTTGGCCCATCACTTTTTTTACATCCCGCTAGTGCCCCCATAGTAATCACTGCTCCTACAGCTAATGAGGTGAATAATCTCGTTTTCATATGCTATTTAATAAAGTTATTTAATGTATAATTCAATTTAATATAAAATGCTCTGCCTGGTTTTTGGACACCAAAATTGTCATATACTTCCGCATTAAACACATTTTTCCCATCCAAACTTACGACTACGTTTCCCTTTGGAAAACGATAGCTTGCTCCAAAATCATGTGCAAATTGAGTTGGTGTCGTAAACCACTCTGACTCGATCCATATGGTACTAAACGGTGCAACATACCCCATGTTATAATGAAGATTCACCACTGATTTTTTTTGAAATATATTATTTAACCGATATTGAACATTTGCATTCATTGTAAAGAAAGGTTCATTAGGTACTTGAAGATTATATAGACTGTGTGGGTTTCCTCTTTCATCTTCTTTCACTTTGAATAGCGAATTGAACTTCGAAAAGTTAACCATTGCATTCAATTTATTGCTATAGATATAGTTAATCTCTCCCTCAAAACCTAATGTCTGGGTTCTAGGCAAGTTCACAAATTGACTTACTTGTATGTCTTCAACTTGGTTTTCTCGTCCTTCAATAATAGGATCTACACGAGTCTGGAGGATAATTTTTTCATAACCATTACGCCAAAATGCATTTGCGTAGAAACTCAACTTATGATCCGAAAATTCTAGGAAGCCATAACGTCCTCCCAAATTATAGTTTACAGCTACCTCAGGCAAAATCCCTGCATTGGGAAGTAGATTGTTCTCCGGCTCGCCATACAAGTGTCGCTCAGTAGGCATAATAAAAGACTTCTCTGCGGACAAAATAATAAAACCATCCTTAATCGCTTGATAAGATAAAGTCGCTCCAAAGCCTTTATTATCTCTGGTTGAGGTGCTTTGTTCATAGTTCATCACCCCATTTTCAAGCGCCGTAGGTTGTAGACTCTTAGTCTTGGTTAATCCATACTTCCCAAAAACATTTGTTCGGAGCTTATTATCAAAAGTCTCCATCTCATAATTCAAAGCCCAAATGTTTGTCCATATATCATTTTGCGTTACCCATTTGTCTTTTTCAGGATTAAGCAAATCCTTATCATCTCGGGTTGTTTTTTCGAACTTATGATTCAGTGATAGACGATGACCAGGTAAAAAAAGATAAGCCAAATTAGTCCGAACATTCGATATCGTACGATCAATATCATTCATCACCGCATCCCCTTGTTGTCCTTTCCCTGGCATATGAGGGAAGGGCTTCACTTCTCCATTTTCATTTGGTGGAGCCATCAACAATGTACCGTCCCAATTATACAACTGACTCACGGTATCTTGGAGATACGTGTTTCGTTTACTGTGGACAGCATTCAGGTTGAGCGATAGTCCGTCTACAAAAAGGTCACGCTTACTATAATTCACGCTAAAAACATGCGCCTGATATTCATTGAATCGACCAAAATAGGGTCTAGTCATGGTGATTCCATGTGGAATATCTTTATAAGAATCAGACACATTATAACCTACGAAAAATTGGTCCGCCCAGGATACATCTGTGAATCCTAACTCAAAACGTCCACCAATAGTCTCAAATTTATCATTTGGTCGCTTAGTACGATAATACCTTTCCACACGTGCATTAGGCAATGTATATTTAGAGAACTTGCCCCACATTTCATAATTATTGTCCGAATGACTGTAAAACCCTGAAGCTCTAACGGTCAAACCATTCTTTTGATTACGATACAATCCACCGACATCAGCTCGATACGTATTAAAAGAACCGTAAGATACAGCCGCGGATAAATTATTCGCAGAAGCGTCTTTTTTCATAATGACATTTATAGCTCCACCAACATAATTACCACTTAGATGAGACGGCAAAACACCCTTATACACTTCTATACGCTCAATCATAGCAGGAGGAATATTGTTAAGATTAAAGGATGAACCATAAGTAGAAATCTCAATCCCATCTAAAAACAACCCTATGGTACTCCCTGACATGCCATTTAGATTATACTCAATGGGCGATCCCTCACCTCCATTTTGACGAACACGCACCCCTACTGCTCGATCCAACAATTCATTTGTGGTCAAATTTCTTAAAGAAGCTTCCTTAGTTTCGATGATAGAGACCGCAAATCCGGAGGTCTCTACCTCCCGTTTTGCAGTATTACGTGTTACTTTTACCTCGTCCAAAGATACATCGCCCTTTTCTCCCACATGTATGTGTAAATCAGGATAATCTTTGTTCACATCAATTTTCAACGTCTTCGTTTCTATTTCTACGGAAGAAATCGATAAGGTATACTTTCCTTGTGGGACAGTAGAGAACGAATAGCGTCCCTGCTCATTCGTAATAGACACTAAGGATGTACCATTAATCTTAACCGTAACATGAGATATCGGTTCGCCACTTTCTTTATGTACTTTACCATTTACGGAGAATGTTTTTTGTGCAAATACCGAAGTCACAAGAACTACGAAAAACAACGACAGGTAAATTTGTTTCATTATCTCAGATTAATAGTCTACTTTTGCTTTTAGAACAAGTCTAAATAAAACCTTGCGCTGCAAATCTAGAATTATTCTAAACAATAAAATGACGGAATCGGGAAAAAAAGCTTCAAATTTAGAAATCGTAGATTTCCAATCCCCTGCGTCTACCTCGTATCCTTTGAACTGCATCTCTTTTGATATTCACTACGCTTTATTAAATGAGACTACCAATCAAGAATTGTCTAGCCCAATAGATGGGTTTATAAACATTCTCTACCCTGTTCAGGATAATAGTTGTATCTGTCCCTATTTTCTAAAAAAACAATCTTATGTAATTCGAGGAGGAGAAAATGTCATACACCCTGTCAAAAAAGGGGAAACACTCGAGTGGAAGAATATCTATCAAGACAATCTTGCTATTGTATTATTCATTTCTCACGAGATACTCAGTGATTTTAGAATAAAGTTTGAGCAAAATAGTCTACGTTTTAGCTCCGGTCTATTGACCAGTAGTGACAACCGTACACGTTGGCTTGTCAACCAACTGATAGACTATATACATCACGACAACTATTTGAACCGCTTACGTATACAGGCTCTGTTAATTGATATTATCGTCCATCAAATCGAAGGGTTATACGCGGAGAATGAAAAGCACGAAATTATACCCAACAAAAGCCACTATGACAAAATAGTTCTCGCACGGAACCTCATTCATCAAGATCTTTCAAAAAACTACACTATCCCTGAGTTGGCAAAGTATGTAGGCACCAACGAGCAATACCTAAAAAAACACTTCAAACAGTATTTTGGTAAAACAGTGATGAGCTATATCACGGAAAAGAAAATGGAACACGCCAAGGAGCTGATTTTAACGGGAGATTATCGTGTGTCCGATGTCGCACAGATGACCGGCTACAAGCATTCCACACACTTCACATCTGCCTTCAAGAAATACTTCGGAATTATCCCCAATTCCCTAAGGTACACCTTTCTAATCGCAAATGAAGGAGCTCGCATCCTATCTGAATTTGACAGTTTCATAAATATATTATAATAAAAAAGGCTTCCATTTAGTTATGAAAGCCTTTTTTTATGATATAAAACCGTAACTTAAAACTTACAGGTCAATGTCGTCATGAAATTGCGAGGAGGAATCGGATTGACCGAATAATTCTCGTGAATGAAATAATTAAGTTCATTGGTTATATTTGCCACTTTAGCAAGTAAACTAAAACGTCCTATCGAATAACCCAGCGATACATCAACAGTAGTGAACGGGTTGACCGGAATTAATCTATTTTCCCCTTTTTCGATGTTAATTTTGGAATTGTTCCAACCTGCATTCCGCTTTCCGGTATAGAAAGCCGAAACCCCAAATTTCAACCCTTTAACCGCTCCATCCTGTATGGTATAGAAAGCAGTTGCATTTCCGGTATGTGCAGTAGTTCCGACAAGTCTTACACCTTCCTCCGAACCCGATGTCTCAACCATTTTCTCTACCAGATTACCATTTTTATCGGGGACCATCGCTTTATACCGTGAAATAGGTAACGTCTCAGTATATCGCATAAAATTGTAAGCATACCCTGCCATAATATCAAGTCCTGGCAGTAAATGCCCCGTAATATCAAGCTCTATTCCATCAGAAGCGGTCTTTCCTGAAAACTCTTTCATATTGGTATCTCCATTCCCTTCTCCATTTGCACCGAGCAAAGCCATTTGTGCAAATTTGTTATTATTGATACGATACAAAGTTAAATTAGTAGAAAGTGCCCCTTTAAAGAAGTCATTCTTAACACCGGCCTCATAGTGATCAACAATAGAAGGTGCCAGTGGTTGATAGTTCACGTCATAGCCCGTATTTGACGTAAAGTTATTCGTATAGCTCACATAGACTGTCGTTGTCTCAACCGGCTGATAAATTAATCCGAACTTAGGAGACCAAGCTTTATCTTCTTTTATTGGAACATCATTATTTGATAAATCTTTAGGAATCTGTGTGGTCAATGTGCCACTTGCAACATCGTACTTTTCAGAGTATGGCGTACGCTGATAAGTAAAACGCACTCCCGCAAGCACTTTAAACTTCTCAGAAAGAGCAAACATATCCTGTACAAATGCACCATATCGATAGACATTTGTCTTAGTCCAACTGTTTTGGGCCGTATTAGGGATATCCTGTCTCATTCCAGCTTTATAAGGATCGAACACATCGATTACGTCGTATGCTGTATTCGGTTTACTTGGATCATCTAGCCCCGCAAAGATATCATAGGCATAAACCTTTGTTGCAGCCTGATCGGCATCTCCTCCAAATAGCACCTGATGTTTAATCCCGCCGGTATTAAAAGCCCCTGTCAGATTAATTTGCTGATTCTTTGTAAACTCCTCCGTTTGACTTCTGCTCAACGCCCGAGGAGCTAATCCTTGTGCGTTTGCCTGAAGTCGCTCAGATCCATAGTAATTACGATTGTAGTTTTGAAGACTCGCTATTGCACTTATTTTCCAATTTTCATTAAAATTGTGATCTAAAGCGACCTGTCCATTAGTAGAATTTGTCTTATTAAATGCACCATTGACGTTAAGGAAGGTATTTCTTCCAACAGCATCGTTCAACTTGCCCTCTACTGAACCTACACCAAAATCCGGTGTAAAATCTGCCTTTAAGTAATCAAAGTTCACATTCAACTCTGTTCGTTCAGAAATCTTATAAAGTACAGAGGGGTTCACATATACCCTATTGGAAGTAACCACATCTCTATAACTATTTGCAGATTCACCCGTTCCTACAAAGCGAAAAGCCACCTTATTAGACAGCGGACCATATATGTCCAATGTCGGCTTGTACCTATCCCAACTTCCGTACCGCATTGAAACCTCTCCTCCGAGGTCAAATTTTGGCTTCTTTGTAACCAGATTCACAACAGCCCCACCCGTCACACCTCCATACAACATCGCTGCAGAACCTTTAAGAATTTCAACAGACTCTAGCGTACTCGCTTCTATCTGTCCTCCATTGTTAGTCCTTGCACCATTTTTAAAAATATTGTTGGCTCCTAGACTATACCCGCGAGCATAAAAATTCTCCCCAACACCTCCACGATTCGCACCCAACGCTATACCATTCGCATTTTTTAAAGCATCACCTAAAGTATTTATCTGCTGATCAGCAATCACCTGTTTATTGATAATTTGAACTGACTGAGGTAGGTCTTTATCCTGAATTCCCGATTTTGCAACACCAACGGTTTTATTATTTACCGAGTTATATCCCGTAACCTCAACTTGATCAATCGCGTTATTAATTTTATGCAAAGTAACCGCACTGAGATTTGTTTCACTTCCTTTTGGAACGACTGTCAATCGGTTTTTCTCAAAACCAACTCCGCCCAACAAAAGCTCAAAAGCCCCTTTCTGATTCACATATAATTGAAACTGTCCATTTATATCCGTTTTTGTAAAATTATTACCTACCGATATACTGATATCCGAAATAGAATGACCTTTGTCGTCGATAACCCGCCCTTTAACGGTTGTCTGCGCATTGACCAAAGAAGATGCGCTAAATGCGCCCATTAATGCAAAAAACAGCTTAGCTTTCATTTGTTTATTTATACTAATTATAAATTGAGTGCAAATTTAAACGAGCCGCTGTATCTATAAAATAAAAAATCCGACAAAAAGATTAACAATCCGAAATTTTCATCCTTCAATTCCAATCATAACAACAAAACTTTCATTATTCTTTCGGTTCACCAACAGACATACAGACTCTTGGCATCCGTTAAGCCGAACGAAAAGCGTTCATTGATGCCTTGGAATATAGTGTCGCATCAAAATACATACACTTTCATAAAAAAAGCCGGCATGTATACACACACCGGCTCTTACTATTTAATTTATTACTAATTAATCAAACTTCCAACGGACGAATGCCTCTATAGCTTCGTAATCCGCAAGCCCTAGCTTATGATATAAAGCTGCAGTCTCACTTGTACGGTCTTCTGCACGAACCCAGAATTCACGAGGATCATCTCCCGGGAATACAGGCACATCTTTCTGTGATTGGTGCTTAAAGATTGCTAAACGCTTACGTTTCACCTCTTGAGGGGAAAGTGGAATAGCCATCTCAATCTCATGGATTGGATACTCGTGCCAAGCGCCACGGTACAACCACAACCAACAGTCTTTTGTCCATTCATCTGTCTTACGCAAACGTAATAAAGCTTCTAAAATAATATCGAAACAAACTTTATGCGTTCCATGTGGATCAGCAAAATCTCCAGCGGCAAAAACCTGCTGTGGTTTTACTTTACGAAGCAATTCCATTGTTTGCACGATATCATCTTCAAAAGATACTTCTTTAGAGAATTTCGTTCTATCGTAAAAAGGCAAGTTCTGAAAATGGATATTCTGATCTGGCAAGCCTACAAAACGAGCCCCAGCAATAGCTTCACCTTTACGGATCAACCCCTTCACTGTACGGATTATCTCTGGATCGACCTGATTAGGTTTCTTAGTCTTGAAAAATTCTCTCGCTTCAGCGTAAATCTTACTTGTAATACCTTTGTCGTCTTCTATTGCTACAGCAAAGTCTTGTACAAATTCCAAATAACGCAACACATCATCATCCCAAACTGCTGTATTTCCAGATGTCTGGTAAGCAACATGCACGTTGTGCCCTTGGTCTGCTAAACGGATGAAAGTTCCTCCCATTGAGATTACATCATCGTCAGGGTGTGGCGAGAAAAGAATCGCATTCTTCTGAGCTGGCTCAGCTCGCTCTGGACGATTTGTATCATCCACATTAGGCTTTCCTCCCGGCCATCCGGTTATTGTTCTTTGTAACTCGTTAAAGATTCTGATATTAATGTTATACGCAGGACCTTGCTCAGTCACAAGTTCTGCCATACCATTATTGTTGTAGTCCTCATCTGTCAACTTTAAAATTGCTTTATTCAATTTTAAAGACAGCCACACTACAGCCTTTTTAGTCAAAAATTCTGTCCAGACAACATCATGTGCCAACCATGGCGTATCAAATCGGGTTAAAAGTGACGCTGCACCTTCATCCAATATAAACTCTACATTATTAGACAACTGTAAGTAAGTCGCCGGAATCTCAGGTGACATCTCACCTTCGACAGCTTTCTTAACAATCTCTGCCTTATTTTCGTTCCACGCCATCAGTACAATCTCCTTTGCTTTGAAGATTGTTCCTACCCCCATAGTAATTGCTTTAGTAGGTACGTACTCTTTACCTCCAAATCCACGAGATGCATCGCGACGCGTCAAATCATCTAATGTCACTAGACGCGTACCGGAGTTTGGAGCAGATCCTGGTTCATTAAACCCAATATGCCCTGTACGTCCGATCCCCAACAATTGAATATCCAATCCTCCTAGCTCTGAAATCTTCTGCTCGTACGCTTCGCAGTACGCCTGCACTTGATTGATATCTATTGTCCCATCAGGAATATTAATATTTTCTGCGGGGATATCGATCAGATCGAAGAGGTTTTTCTTCATGAATGTAACGTAACTCTGATCAGCCGTCGGCTGCATCGGAAAGTACTCATCCAAATTGAAGGTTACCACATTCTGGAAGCTCAAACCCTCTTCTTTGTGTTGACGAACAAGTTCTTTATAAACTTTAACAGGTGTTGCTCCTGTTGCTAGCCCTAGGACAGCTTTCTCGCCATTTGCCTGCTTTTCTTTAATCAGTGAAGCGATACGATTTGCAACATGAATAGAAGCATCACTTTGACTTGGATATACCGTTACAGGTACTTTTTCAAAGCGTGTTTCCTCTAATAAATTTAATCTTGCCATTTATGAGGTAATAAATATGATAAATCGTGAATAGCAAATTTAACAATAATATGAGCTTTTCGTAAATAAAAGTGCAATTAAAAAATAATTTTAAAATCATTTTAACATATACCCTATCAATTTATTTGCTCTTTTTATCTAAGTTTGAATAAAATAGCTATAACATGAACAGACTTCTTGCTTTATTATTGACTATAATTCCGTTTTTATTAACGGCGCAATCTAAAGACGATTTAATAAAAGAGATTAAAGCCAACCCATCTCAGACGGAAACAATTCGGCTCATCCAACGTGTCGGTGGGTATGATCCAGACTACAAAGAAATGGAAGCTTTATTCAAAACCCTTGACAAAAGCGTAAAAAAGACAAACGAAGGTAAACTATTCCAACGCTATCTAAAAAATCTATCCAATGTAGCTATCGGAAAAAAAGCTCCTGGGATAACCCAATTTGACCTGGAAGGCAATCCATACGGACTACAGAATCTAAAAGGGAAATATGTTCTAGTCGATTTTTGGGCTTCTTGGTGTCCTCCATGCCGTGCGGAGAATCCTAATCTTGTAGCTGCATATGCGGAATTCAAAGACCGCAACTTTGAAATACTTGGCGTATCATTTGACCGGGAGCTTGACTCGTGGAAAAAAGCAATTGCAGACGACAACTTAACTTGGAAACATATCTCAGATCTACAATACTGGAACAATGGAGCTGCTATCCCTTACGGTATCAAAGCAATTCCCCAAAATGTTCTCGTAGACCCGAATGGCATTATCATCGGGCGCAACCTACATGGCGAGGATCTAAAGAAAAAACTAAGGGAGATACTATAAATATCTCCCCATTTTCTTTGCACACGCTCCCTGTTCTATCCAAAAAGAGCGTTAAAGAGATTTTCTAAAGTAGCCATAGGTCTAATGGCTATGTTATACTTTTTAGCGTCCAAGCCTTTAACATTATACTTAGAAATAAATATTCCCTCAAACCCTAGTTTCTCTGCCTCAGCGATACGCTGCTCTATACGATTTACGGCACGGATTTCTCCGGATAGGCCAACCTCTCCTGCGAAAGTAACCTGAGAGGGCAATGGGATATCCTGCTGCGACGAGATCAATGCCGCTATCACTGCCAAATCAATAGCCGGATCTTCCACACGAAGTCCACCAGCAATGTTCAAAAACACATCCTGCGCACTCAATCGGAAACCGAAACGCTTCTCCAATACCGCCAATAACATACTCAGCCGCTTACTATCAAAGCCTGTCGCAGTCCGTTGTGGTGTTCCAAATGCAGAATTGCTCACCAAGGCCTGTACCTCGATCATCAAAGGACGTACTCCTTCCAGCATCGCAGCTACCGCTACTCCGCTGACCGGACTCTCCCGTTGTGACAACATAATCTCCGAAGGATTCGATACTTCCCGAAGCCCAGCTCCCTGCATCTCATATATCCCTAATTCGGATGAAGAGCCAAATCTATTTTTTACTGACCGTAGTATTCTATACACATGATTTCGGTCGCCTTCAAACTGTAACACGGTATCCACCATATGCTCCAGTACCTTTGGACCTGCGATAGAGCCATCTTTCGTAATGTGGCCCACAATCAATACGGGCGTATTGGTTTCTTTAGCAAAGCGTAATAGCTCCGCTGTACATTCACGAACCTGAGAAACCGAACCAGGAGCCGACTCTATCTGTGAAGAATGCAACGTCTGAATCGAGTCAATCACTACGACATTGGGGTTTACAACTTCAATCTGTTTAAATATATTCTGCGTACTACTTTCAGTAAGAATATAGCAATTTGCTTTAGACGATTGAGATAAGCGTTCTGCACGCATCTTAATCTGCTGCTCACTCTCCTCTCCGGAAATATAAAGCGTTTTTACGGCCGGCAGCGACAGCGCCAATTGCAACATCAATGTAGACTTACCGATCCCAGGCTCTCCTCCAATCAGTACCAAAGATCCCGGTACAATCCCACCTCCCAACACACGATTAAATTCCTTGTCCGGGGTCAATATCCGTTGTTCTTCCGAATAAACAATCTCATGGATGATAGCGGCTTTGTTGGTTCGCTTAGTAGCAGTGGTACCTGCTGTTGTACTTCGCCACTCTGGCACTCTCGAAGAAGCAGGAGTTACTAATTCTTCCACAAAAGAATTCCACTGTTTACAAGACGGACATTGTCCCATCCATTTTGGAGATTCATATCCGCAGGACTGACAGAAATATGCTGATTTTGACTTAGCCATTGAGCTAAATTAGTAAAAAGCTTACATTACATGTAACAATATCTTCTTAATTTCGACATATAACCAAACTAGATGAACAAAAGCACAGAAATAGAATTTGTTGGGCTACTGGAACAACACCAGAATATCCTTCATAAGATCTGCAAGCTATATGCTGCGGATTTGGATACGCACAAAGATCTTTTTCAGGAAATGGTCATCCAACTTTGGAAATCCTATCCATCATTCAAAGGCGAAGCCAAATTTACAACATGGGCCTACCGCGTAGCATTGAATACTGCAATCTCCCTATATCGGGGCACGAAACGAAAAATCACAACCGTAGACTGGGATAATTCGCTACAGAATATCCGATACGAAGAATACGACACTGAACAAGAAGAGCAATTAAAAACGCTTTATACTGCCGTTAGACAACTCAACGACATCGAAAAAGCGTTAGTTTACATGTACCTAGAAGACAAAGATTATGCTGAAATATCCGACACATTAGGTATCAGCGAAGTCAACGCCCGTGTCAAAATGAACCGGATAAAAACAAAATTAAAGAGCATGATAGATCAGAATGGAGGTTATTAATGGATGGACTAGATTTATTAAAGAAACACTGGAATACGGACAAACAGTTCCCACAGGTTGACAGCAGCGAGATTCGTACCATGCTGCATCGCAACTCTTCTTCTATCGTGCGATGGATATTCTTTATCTGCTGCTTAGAATTTACGCTATGGATGGCATTATCTCTTTTCTTACCTGTCGAAAAAGAAGATTCACTTTTTTTTCAAATCACGGATGGCATTTATAACATCGTTTTTTATGCCTGTATCTTCTATTTTATCTTTCAGTTCTACACCTTACTCATACAGATAAAAAGCACTAAAAATACGCGCAAACTGATGGAGAGTATCCTGGCCGTAAGAAGCAACGCCCATCGATATATACGTTTTAACCTCTTTGCTGCTTACGCCGCCTTCGGTTTACAGCTTATTCAATTGATTACCAAAGAATATCTCAAAGGAGAAGAATGGGGCGACATGCTGTTTGTAATCGCCCTAGTAACCATTCTTTTTGTAGCCTTTGGTCTTTTGTTCGTTTGGCTATACAAACTCTATTTTAAGGTTATATATGGTTTCCTACTAAAGCGATTGAACAAGAACTATGAGGAACTGATACGGCTAGATAAAGAAGATGTGTGATGCCTCTCGGTTATTCATTCTCCTTTAAAATACGTAAAAAATTTAACCCCATTATCTTTGCTATGGCATCTTCACTATAGCCTCTTGCTAATAAGGCCTTAGTCAGATTCGGGAACTGAGACACATCTTCTAAATCTTGGGGAGAAGCCTCTATTCCATCAAAATCCGACCCGATAGCAACATGGTCTATTCCAACTTTTTCTACGAGATAATCGATATGATCTATCAACTTGGATAACGGAGCGGTCACCTCATATTGTTGCTGCTTCGTGAGTTTTACATACTGCGCCCAGGTAGACATTTCTTTATTAATTGGCCCTACATATTTAATGTATGCCTCCTTTAGTCGGGATTCATAATCGCTATCCAAAAAACCTGCGTAAAAGTTGACTCCGACAACACCTCCGTTTTTCTTCAGCGCTGCCAATTGCTGATCATCCAGATTTCTAGAATGTGGTGTGAGCGCCGCTGCATTACTATGTGATACTAAAATAGGCTTCGTACTAACTTCTAACACATCGTAAAACAGCTTTTTGCTACCATGCGAGAGGTCCACCATCATGCCCAATTCATTCATCTTTCGGATTATCGCCTTCCCGTTCTTTGATAAGCCCCGCTGTTGAGACACCGGCTTACTATCTTCAATAGCTGCAGCAGTTGCCCAAGGGAGATTATAATTCCAGGTCAGTGTTAAATAACGAGCCCCTCGATCATATAGTTTTTCGAGATTAGAGATACTGGACTCAATCATATTACCTCCTTCAACACCGATTAAAGCAGCTATCTTGCCCTCACGGTAAATCTTGGCAATCTCTTCTGTGCTTCTTGCTAACGCAATTTGATCTGGGTTTTGGGCGATCACTTTTTCTAAAGCATCAATTTGATCATTTGCGTGCTTAAAAGCGCCTTTGCGCCAACGTTTGTCATCCGACCATACGGCAAAAACCTGTACATCCACACCGCCCTCCAGCAATCTAGGAATATCCGTATGCCCGCTTTGCAAACGCTTGCCGATATCCTTCCCCTTCAAAATGCTTGTAATAATCACATCATTGTGCCCATCAACAACCATAATCCTACGGTGTACCGCTTCATGGTCTTGTGCCCATCCTACAGTTACAAGCCCGAACAGGCATAAAAAGCTCAATACCTTTTTCATTTCGCTTCGTTTATAGTCTCATATATTGCATCCAACATACGTCCCCGTATACTCAGATCTGATAACTTGTTTGAAACCTGCGGATGCACCCGATTAGATAAGAATATATAGGTCAATTGATGCTTCGGATCAACCCAGATACAAGTACCAGTATATCCTGTATGCCCGAAAACAGCAGAATTAGCCAATTTTGAGGGGTACTCTTTCTTTGGATCCGAATCGGCACGGTCAAAGCCCAATCCTCTGCGGCTCGTTTTGGACTGTTTGGAGGTAAACAGGTCGACCGTAGCCGGTTTAAAGTAGCGTGTACCACCATACTCTCCTCTATTCAGTAAAAGCTGACCATAAATAGCCAAATCATTGGCTGTCGAAAACAACCCCGCATGTCCAGCTACTCCTCCTGCCATTGCAGCACCTTGGTCATGCACATACCCTTCTAGCAACACCTTTCTAAAAGAAGTATCATTTTCAGTAGGAATGATTCTATATCTTTCGAATCGCTCTCTTGGATTATACCCAGCGGTCTTCATTCCTATTGGCCGATAGAGTATCTGTTGTACATATTCGTCCATCGGTATAGCGGTCTCGTGCTCCGCTACCTCTTTCATCACATACATACTGATATCCGAATAGACATAATCACCTATCGGCTTCACGGCCGAATTCAACATCTCTGGCCACATTACATCTCTGTAGTAATTATTTCTCAAATAAGCATTGTCTGCCACTTTCGTTTGATGCGTTGCAGAGGAAGTCGTCTGAAGATCTCCTGGTTTCAAATGACGATAGAAAGGAATAAAAGGAGTAAAGCCTGCCTCATGTAATAGAACCGTACGCAAGGAGATATTTGCTTTATTGCCAGCTTTGGCTTGCCATAAGTAATGCCCCATCGTGCTATCTAGATTGATAATCTCCTTTTCCTGAAGGTGCATAATGACAGGTGTAGTCCCCGCAATCTTACTTACTGAAGCTAGATCGAAGATATCGTCTATTACTGTAGGGCTCTTTTTGTCATAGGTGTGTGTACCATAAGCCTTTTCAAAAATAACCTGTCCGTTCTTAACCGCCATAACCACCATCCCAGGTGCCGCTTTTTCACGAATAGCTTCATCGGCAATACGATCTATCTTTTGGGTCATCTTCGCTATATTCAGACCGGATCCCTCCCCTAGCGTATACTGTAGACGAGTCTGTTCTGTTCGATTACGACTATTACCTTCTGTAATCGCCAAACCACCGAAGACACTCATAGCCATATTTCGTTGCGCAACTTCAGAAAAAGACGGATAGCCAAGCTCCGTGACGCGGCCTCCTAATAATGGTGCCCATTGAGGTATACTCCCATTTAGGTCCTGAAATCGACAAAGGATAATATTCTTGCGATTGACCAACGACTGTCTCAACATATATAACATCTCTTTGCTAAGATCTGCCTCTGTACCGCCTACTATAATCGTATTAAAATATTTTGTCTGTTCATCATATTTGGAAAAATCAAAGGATGCGACATCTGCGTAACGCTCTAGCTGCTGAATAAAGGGGGCATACTTCTGCAAATCAGGAGTTACAACCGCAATTTTTGTTTGATCAAGACGACCTAGAGGGACAGCATGCTCTTTATTGAATAGCAGTTGTGTTTTATTTAACACTGTTTGTTTATACTGCGCATTAACAGCTCCGGCACATAGCATAGCAAAGACGAAGAGCGTCAGGGATTTTATTGATAATTGATTCATGACAATAAGGTTTCTAAAGTAAATATATGCAAAAACCGCACAAAAACGCAATATGAATAAGAAACTACCTTTATCTCTCTAAATAAATGTTTCCAATAAGTTTGGTACAGGTTGTAACCAGCTAGGTACCCTGTTTATTTTTAATAGGGATTTAACAGGGACTTTATTCGGACTTTATAGGGACTTCATTCGGATATATGCGAATGAAATCCCCATAATCTGCGTTTAAAATTCGTTCTAATTTCCCTTTAAAAGATAAGTTGTTGCAAATCTGTCTCCCAGTTGATCCCTGTACTATACATCAAAGTTTTTATTTACCTTTGATTCATGCCTGAAGTGGTTGAAGACAAAACTATTTTTTCCCTCCTAGAAGTAACGAAGAGCATACAGCGAACCATTGCAGAGCGTTACAGGAGCTTGTATTGGATAAAAGCAGAAATGAACAAACTCAACCATTACAAGCATTCCGGACACTGTTATCCTGAACTTGTCGAGAAGAAAGATGGCAAAATAGTTGCAGAGATACGCTCCATACTATGGAAAACAGATTTTGAACGAATTAACACACAGTTCATTCAATTGCTCAACGAACCTTTACGAGATGGCATAACGGTATTATTTCAAGCAGGAGTATCTTACGACCCTTTGTATGGCCTAAGCCTTCGCATAGTAGACATAGATCCCACATTTGTTCTGGGTGAACTTGAAAAAGAGAAAAAGGAAAGTATAGCTAAGTTACAGCAAGAAGGCCTATTTGAAGCCAATAAACGATTGGCATTCCCGTTACTCCCCAAGCGCTTGGCTATAATTTCGGTTGAAACCAGTAAAGGTCTATCTGATTTCTTTAAAATCATCACGCAAAACCCCTGGGGATACAAAATAGAGACAACACTTTATCCAGCTCTTCTACAAGGGGATAAATCCATCCCTTCAATTATCCGTCAACTCGCTACCATTGCCGATCACCTCGAAAAATATGACGCCGTAGCAATCATCCGCGGTGGTGGTGGTGAAGTCGGTCTATCGAGTTATAATAACTACGCTCTTTCTAAAGCAATTGCAATCTTTCCCATTCCTGTATTGACAGGGATAGGGCACTCGACCAATGAAACAGTTAGTGAAATGGTAGCTTACAAAAATGCAATTACCCCAAGTGAGCTCGCAGACTTCCTAATCCAGAAGTTTCACAACTTTTCAATCCCCGTAGACAAAGCACAGGAAAGGATGATTTCTCTTGCCCAAGATTTTTTTCTACTAAACCAAAAAAAACTTACGGAATCGGCACAGGTACTATCTTGGAATAGCAAACAGAAACTTACATCAGAAGGACACCAGATACAAATGTTATCTCAACAATTGAAACTGTACGGCCAACATATTCTAAAGGAGCAACAAAATGCACTAGAGGGAATCTCCCGCGTTATTAATATGGCAGACCCCGAGCTTCTCTTAAAGAAGGGATTTAGTATTACACGGATAAATGGAAAGGCTGTCACTTCAAAAGAACAGATCAAAGAAGGTGATATCATAGAAACAATTTATGCCGATGGCATATTATCTAGTAAAGTCCTCTCAACAACTTAGTAATATATGGAGTCAAACTATACATACAAGGACGCGTTTAGCGAATTACAGCAAATAGTTTCTGAAATAGAAACGGGAGATGTCAATGTGGATGAGCTGGCTGACAAAATAAAAAAGGCCTCTCAGTTGATACTGATCTGCAAGGCGAAACTAACTTCGTCAGAAGAAGAAGTGAATGCTCTGTTGGCCAAGCTCCAAGAAACAGATCAAGGCACTCCTGACTCCGATTAAGGACTTAATTTGACAATAGGATTAGTTTTCGGAGGACTACTCCCGATCTACTATTAAGAATTTCAGCTTATATTTGCTGCTGATATTTTGTCGATTTTCAGTTATTTCTGGTTTTACCTTTAGTCTTATTTTTTCATCATGAAGGCTTCACACAAACTGTTCCTCTTCGTTTTAGTCTCGTGTCTATCTATCTTGAATACAGTTAGAGCTCAAGAAATCATATCGCCCACAATCGAAATAGCAGATCGCTCTTTCGCTATCATTACCGACAGAAGCACCTTTGAAAAATGTCAAAAAGAAATTCTTGCTTACCGCGATATCGTTGAATCAGAGCTTCTCCCTACCTTAATTGTTTATCACGACTGGAAGTCCCCAGAACAACTAAAAAAAGAACTGCAAAGGCTTTACGAAACCGTCAAGATAGAAGGTGTTATCTTTATTGGTGATATCCCCATTCCGATGGTGCTAAAAGCGCAACATCTCACGAATGTATCGACAGCTATCCCATCGGACCGCTTCTATGATGATTTCGGATTGACTTTCGATTTTCTTGAGCAGAGCAAAACCAATCCGCAATTGTTTTTTTATAATTTAGGAATCTCTTCCCCAAACCGCATCAGGTCGACTATTTATTCTGCCCGTCTCAAACCAGCTACAGATGGAGACACTGACAAATATCAACAGATTAACACTTACCTCAACAAAGCAATACAAGCCCGCTTAAACAAGGATAGTATCGATCAGGTGATGTCCTACGTTGCCTATCAGCCTTTATCTGCTTGGTCATCTCACTCAAACTTTCTAGAAGAGCAATTCCCTCAGATTTTAAAGACAAGTACACAGTTTCAAAATTACAAGGATGACAAACAACGTACGTTGCAGAATGAAACCATTAATCAATTTAGAAGACGGGACCTCGATATTGCCTTCATTCGCCAATATCCGCTCTCCAATGTGGCATCGATCTATCCAAATGTTACTTTCACCATTTTTGCGGACGACCCCATAGGAAATTTTAGTGAAGGACAATATAGCGCAGGTCAGTTCACCATGGGTAAAGGATCTACATTAACTGTATTGGCCAACACGGTCCAACCGACCCCGCACCGTCATCCTACATACCTCATAGGCTCTTTGGGCATGGGCCTCAATATCGGTCAATGGAGCAAACTTAATAATACACTTGAATCACACCTTTTCGGGGACCCTACATTCGCTTTCTCCATTAATTCGACAGATACTTTAACCAGATATGTACATGAAGGGGGCACTAAAAAGTTAGTAGAAGCCCTGTCAAAATCCAAATCTCCAGAGGCACAGAGTTTTCTATTGAACCAACTCTATCTTCATAATTATGAGGGACTATCAAAGCTTATCACGCAGTACTACGACAATTCCAATTATGCTACGGTACGTTATACCTGCATCCATCTAGCAGACCGCCAGGAAGGAGAAACAAGATCCGTTCTTTTTGCAAAGGGCATTAAAGACACTGATGAATCGATTCGTCAGGAAGTAATCAATGCCATATCACGTATAGGAGATCCTATATTCATCCCCGCCTTAGTAGATGCCTATATAGAGAATCAACACGCAGAAGGCATATTATCTGCTATAAACATGGCACTCTATGCGTTTAATAAAGATCTGATTAAAAACATCGCTGAACAACGTTTTATGACCGCCAACAACTTTATTGATAACGTTAAGGCGAAAGAAAGCTTTTATGAGAACCAGTTCAAAGGGATCTATCTAGAAATCGACAAGAATATTTTTGACACAAAACCGGCTAGTCAACGACAGGGAATAAGTGATTTACGGACCATACACTATCATCCATCCATAACAAGGTACCTTGAGTTCGTACGCAACAGCAAGATGCCTATAGATTTGCGAATTGCAATGCTTGAATCTTTATCCTGTTTCGGGGATTCTTACCGTAAACAGGAAATTATAGCGGCTTGTAAAGAGCTCATGGTAGACACCAGACATTCAAAAAGGCTACGTGACGAAGCCCGCCGAACTTTAAATAATATAAACTAATGCAAAAGTCTCTATTCGCTCTACTCATCCTGTTCTCTATTGCAGTCACTGCTTATGGACAGTTGAAGATAGAAAAACCCAGCTTAGGTACAAGTAATAAGGCTTTTGCAATAGTCGTAGACCAGGATACCTATACACATACAGAAGACGCCATAAGAGCCTATCAAAAAACAGTTGAGGGCGACGGTATACCGACCTATATCATTCATGGTGTATTCAATCGCCCTGACGATATCAAAAAAGAGCTTATCAAGCTGCACAAAACGAAACAATCGCTGGAAGGGGCTGTCTTTATTGGTAATATCCCTATCCCTATGGTTTATGATTTTTCAGCGAATAGCATGGCCATTCCTTCGGATCGCTTCTACGACGACCTGCACCTCAACTTTGAATATGTCAAACAAGATGCAGCCCAAACGAACCTCCACTATTATAAATTACAGGAGAGCAGTCCGCGAAATATCAACCCAAGCTTTTATTCCGCTCGAATCTACTACCCGACGTTAAAGCCTAGTGATTCCTATGAAGCAATTACTAGCTACCTCTTAAAAGTAGCTGGCACACGTCGTGACAATGTCTTAGACCATGTCGTTAGCTCAACGAGTAGGAATTACTATAACGGATGTACGGCTGCCTGGAAAGATGAGCCCAAAGCCTACAAGGAGTACTTCCCTTTTTTAGTAAAACGGACAAACAGCTTACAGCAATTAGCTTTTAAGACCAACAATAACGCATCAATTTTAAACGAGATGCAACGTAAAGAGGTTGATTTATTTTTAATTCGCTCGGATAGCAGCCCGATCTTACAAGACCCGAAAATTAAACAACTGCATACGTATCCTTTATACATTATCCTCGATACACAGCCTGCCGGAGCATTCGATAGCACAGCATATGCTGCCCGTCAATACATCTTCAATCCTGGTCACACCATAGCAGTACAAGCCAATAGCCGACCAGCCACTACAGACATAAACTTTAGCGGTCTATTATCTTACGGCATACGCTGGGGGCATATTCACAATCTGGGTTTAAACCTAGAGCGTCATTTATTTGGAGATCCGACCTTTCATTTTGCAAACAAGGACACGGAAAAACTAAATGAAAAACTCAGTCAAGAAGATAATCCGGAATATTGGCGTTTATTATTAAAGAAAGACAATCCGATCTACCAAACACTGGCGCTGTATAAACTCAGCGCTAACAACGCAACCTTATCAGAGGCGGTAACTCCCTATTTTGAAACTTCTCCTTATCGTACCGTACGCTTACAAGCACTAAACGCTTTATCTGCCTATAAGAATAAAGATTTTACAGCTGCTGTATCAACTGGGCTCAGTGATGAATATGAACTAGTCGCTCAACAAGCTGCGGTCTATGCCCGAATGATCGGAGACACGACTTTAATCCCCTCGCTAGCACATGTATGGATAAATGACAAGTCTAGACTACGAGTCCAGCAGATTATAATAGCAGCATTTGAAGTATTTGACAGGAATAGAGTTGAAAAATCACTGACAAAGGCTTTAAGCAACAGCAATCGATTACATCAAGAGACAGAAATAGAATCCGTAAAAAACAGCTATATGCAGCCTTCTGTTCTTGAAATCTCACTGGAGCAGATAAAAGATAAAACTAGGCCTACAGAAGAACGGATTGCCCTAGTTAAGCTCCTAGCAGCCCGCAACTATCACCCTGGTATAGATGGTATACTTGATATAATAAATGATAGACAGGAACCTATTGAACTGCGCATTGCATTTGCTACTGCGCTAGGGACTTTTAGCCATTCCTGGAAAAGGGAGGCAATCTTGCTAAATTTTCAGACGCTATTAAAGTCCAAGATCTCCAAAGAATTGAAAATTGAAATAGAACGCACAATAAATAGATTAAATTGAGTTTTTAAATGATTAATTATAGAATGAACAAATTGATAATCGTTGCACTACTACTCTGGGCGGGTATAGGCAACATCCATGCACAGGACAAGAAAATTTTAGCTTCGGAAATTCAGATTAAAATTGCAGTACAGGCTGCTCCTGCCGAATTTAGGGATGGAGCAAAGGTATATGGATATGACCAAGAAGGAAACTTCGTCACCCTTCGTGAGGGGAGCAATTGCTACATCTGTTTGGCTCCAGACTACAAAATGTCGGTGTATTACGCCTATTGTTACCCAGAGAGCTTAGAACCTCTAATGGCTCGGGGACGCGAACTGATAGCGCAGGGTAAACGTAAAGAAAGGGATAAAATCCGTGAACAGGAATTTAAAGAGGGTAAACTGTCCATACCTCAGACTCCGTCTACGCTATATGGCTATTGGGGAGCCGCTAAGGATGTGAATTTAGAAACGGGAGAGATTAAAGATGCTAAAAGAAGATATGTGATCTATGTTCCTTTCGCTAAAGCAGCTGACCTCGGTCTTTCCAATCAACACAATAACTTGGGAATGCCTTGGCTAATGGATGAGGGCACCTACAAAGCCCATATTATGATTACCCCTCCGCTTGAGGCGCATCAGCATTAATAAAATCATCAAAAAGCACGCGCGCCGCACCTGGTATAGGTACGGCGCGCGTGCTTTTTATTCTGAAATCAAACCGTATAAACGGATTCGACGTATTTCTTAAAATTATTCAATATCGCTTGCCAACCATCCCGTTGCATATCCACCGGATTTTCAAGCTCGGGTTCGAAACGTACAAGTACGTCTGTATAGTTTTTATGCGATTCGAAATTCACCTCCGCCTTACGACCATCTGCCATAGTATAGGCAATTTTCTTAAAGGGTATTAATTCGGTATAGACACCTTCAAAGTCAAATCCAAAACTCCCATCCTTCGCTTCCATTCTGTTTATAAACTTTCCGCCTATGCGCAGATCGTTGATTGAACTTGTACAATGCCAATCATCCGAGGCATGATTCCACTGCATAATGTCCTCTACTGAATTATAGGCATTCCATACGGTCTCGACACGAATAGCAATCCGGCTTGTTATCTCTATAAGGTTCATATGTGAAAAATTTGACTTTTTTTAATGGTCATTAACTATTATTTCCTCATTGTACTTAACAGATCTGCCGCAATTTTGTTCTCATCGATACAAACTATTAGATCTTGTGCGTCGCTTCCCGAATTCGGTTTTTCGTCTTCAATGCTTCATCCTTTACCGCTTGTGGAGCATCAGAAAGCAGTACTTCATCACAACCTTTGATGATATTAGCCCTTTGATAAGACAAAGTAAACCAGCCCAATGCCTCCAACGCTGCTACACGAATGCTTTCGGGTGTTTTTTCATCCTTTATCAATGTGATTACCTGAGGTACTGCCGCATGGTGCCGGTATAAACGCAACGTTGTAACCTCTCCCAGTTTTTCTTTCTCAGAAAGCGATTCATTTTGGAGAGATTTTATCAAATCATCGCGTTTTTTTCCATAGTAATCCAAGTCTTTATCCAGTTTATCTGCCAGAGCAGCTCCATTATGAACCGCTTTGTTCTCCCGGATTAGGGTATTCACTTCTTGTTTCGCTAATACTGGGTCCATAAACTGCAATGCCCATCTCACTCTATAAGCAACCCGCTCAGAATGCGGATCTGAAACATAGAATTGGATCAGATCTTTAACAAATTCATTTGATCCAAAATCCGTTAGATCATATATTGCCCGACGACGGATATACTCATAAGGATCATTTTTTGCAGCGTGTAAGACTTCAATATATTCCTTATTCTCAAATTGACGTAACAGCTGGAATGCCTCCATACGTGTGGTCTCGAACGGAGAACTGAAATAAATATCTCTTAATAGTGGTGCACTTTCCTTCTCCGGCATTAAGGCTACCAATTTGACTAAAGCTAAGCTCTGTACATCAGCATCATTTTCCTTCAATGCATTCTTCCAATACGTGACATCTTTATTGAGCATCACCGCCTCGTTGAGCGCATAGCTATCTTTAGCATCAAAGTGGAAGGTGGGATCTCCAAGTACATGCGTCTCTAGATAAGCAATATGCTTAAGCCAGTTGCCAACACGATACCCCTTATTCAACAAGCCCATCATTTCTGCAGGCCATAAATCTTGTAAGACACCAACAGAATTCGCAACAGCTGCTACGTTTTCATTATTAGAGAAAGGATAATATCCAGCAATATAATTATCTAAATGAAAAGAACCTGTCAAACAAGAATTCAAATAGACAAGCTTTGCTTGAATACCCGCGTTGCGGACATCCTCAATCTGCACATCCAGATTTGCGTTGAAAATAGAATCCTCTTCTGCTACTTTGGCATCAAATATATTCTCAAACCATTTATCTGATACCCCCAAAGAGGTCTTAAATCCTTCTTTTGTTTTCTCTACGTCTCTTCCATCGTCTTTGGCATCACGCATTTTGGACCGTAGATAACGGGCCACATTCTCCATCGAAGGCTGTGGATTGGACACAAGCGGATAGCCGTTAATCAACTGCAATGTAGGTGTACCATGCCCAGTCATATAGGCAAAATCCACCCCATCCCTTTTCAGTTCAGACAATAGATTAAATTTCATGAAATCAGCATTTCTAAAATTGAGAAACTTGATAGACCCTCCTGGTCTAAAAAGATGTGGCAATTGTGATTTCAGCGCTAGGGCTTCGCCTGAGACGGCATTGACCGAATTCGAATTATAGCCATGTCCATAAGAAACCAACATATCATTCAATGGATAACTTTTTGAACGTAACGTGATCAGTTTATTCAAGTAGGCTTTAATCTTAGGAACCATCTGCTCACCAGCCGCTACCGGAGGTTTGATACGAGCCGAATAGATATCCATATCGATGTATTGTTTTGAATCTGGTCGTAAACTATAATAGAAGTAGTGTTCCTTACCTTTTGCGGTATCCTGTTTCAAGAAATCGAACTTAAGGTCAAAATCGTCATAATACCTATCGGAAGGCACTGAAGATTTGTCCCATCGTATTTTTTGATTCATTTTAAATGCTGAAGTCAAGAACTGGGCGTCACGAATCATAGGCACCGGAATATGACCAACCAACACAACTCCTTCTAAGGGGGCACCTTTATCCTGATGTAGTTTTTGCAATATCTGACGAATCTTCTCTGGCGACTGCCAATCATCATAGATGATATAAGTCCCCAGTCCATCTTTTTCCACAACCTGCTTATAGGCACGAATTTCGGAACCTACCGCTTGGTAAGTCGCTTTATCAACGACAATTGCGAAAGAAGTTTTTGATTTAACATTCGGCTTCTCTATCTCCTGCGCATTAGCCATCAAGCTTCCTGACAACAATAGCGCTCCTACAACCCTTTTTATATTATACATATCGAATTCAAACCTACATAAATTCGCCTTTACAGGCAATATAATTGTGCCGTAATATACAAGCGAATTTTGTAGCTCTCCTCATCCATTTAGATTCTTCTATAGAGGAAATTTAAAAAAATAAACAATGACACCTAAAATGTCAACAATCCTACTGCAACCTGCCAATTCAAACGGTATTGTGACTTGGTAAAGTATTCATTACTCACTGTCGGTTTGATATAGTTTTCCGACAGTTTTACATACAATTGTGTATTATTTTTAGATGGTTTAAACGTATACTGTACACTCGCCCCAACATTGAAATAGTCCGCAACCAAAAAAGCATTCGTAGGGTACAGGATATCCTTAGCTACGAAATTTGTGGAATAGCTCTTTTCATCATACCTAAATTCGGAATCGATATGATGACTATATCCTGGGCTCAACTCTACAGCAAAAACAGAAGCGTCACGAAATTGGAAATACTTCTTGAATCTCAGGTCATAGCCCATACGATCAACAGTTTGCTGGCTCTGGTTGGTGGCATACTTATTATCCCAGCCTGCATACTGTACATTCAGTCCTAAATCCCAATTTATTGCTTCTCCTTTCCACTTGGTGAACGCATACGAAAGGTTACTATTGGTCACTAGGTTTGTGTTAAACACCGCTGAAAACAACGTAACGAACTGTCTCGTATCAACATCTTGATACTGGTGGTACTCTGTATTATCGACGTTTTTCTGGTTCCAGGAGAACCCAAGCCTGTGCATAGAAAGATCATGGTTATACACCGCTTCAACATTTGCCCCATATTCCCAATATTCATGCTTACCTGCTTCTTGAGGATTGGTGTTCCCATCTTTAGCGCGCTCGGCATTATGATTCACAAGACCTTCTCCAAAGAAGCGAAAGGATTCACCTTTAAAAACATATTGTAAAGCTCCACCAAACTTATTCCCATTATATCTTCTCGAAATCTCGCTAGTACCGATAAAAGTTGGGCTACTCCCTACATATTCACCAACCCCGATAAGTTTATACATATTATGTACGGTAGTCTTATTCACATTAGACACACTTAAATCTTCAACAAAGTATTCGTAACGTCCATTAAGCGCTATCGCATTTTGTTCATTCAGAAAATAGGTTACCGCAGGGGTCAAAGCCAGATTATTACTGGTACTCAACGGCCTAGGATCACGTTGTCGAGCTCCGGTAGACACTTTATAATCAAACCCCAGTCCAAAGGCAATCCGTTCGTTCAGGATCGGAGAAGCAATCTTCGTTTCGAGCGCATAATTCTGCTTATTCCAATCTCCACCCAGCGAGTCAACAACGATATAAGGATTCAACCGTAAGGGGTCCAACTGTGTGGTATTACTTACTTTTTTATCCTTACCAAAGTCCAATCCAAACCGACCATATAGTTTCCAATTTTTTAGCTCCTGAAAACGCTCCGTTTCGAAACCACCAAAATGACTTTCCGAAGCCAGCAAAGGGTGTTTAAAGTCACCACTTTTCTGATTATAGAATACACTGGTATTTCCTAAATTCCGAAAATCATTGGTATTCAATAACGAAGCATTCGTACTTTTCAGACCAACTTCCTGTATTTTAAATTTCTCCAATTCAAAAGCTGTAGTCTGTGCACGCACCGCTCCAACACTACCCGCTATCAGAATACTTATTATTAATTTCTTGCTCATTGTTAATTCCATTTACGAGGTGAGGGGGTTAGATTAACTTCAAAATCTGCAGATGAGTTATTCGTATCGACAAAGATAGTACGTCCATTGATTACCGTTTTGACTTTGCGTCGTACTGATCGACCTTTTAGAGGCACCTCAGCAGTAGTCATACTTGCATCTACAGATACAGGCAAACGTTTATTACTTAACAATATCGCAGTATTCGCTGTCGCGTCCACACCGTCGATAATATCACTAACAGGGATACCTATGTATTGTGTTGTTCCAGCAGTTTTAGCATCTGGTTCAAATCGGATAGGCAGTTTATCGAAGTCCTTGGTATTGAAAATCACCATACCCGCACCATTGATACCTATATTCCAATCAAATCCAGCTGTACTACCTGCAAACGCATGTACCATGTTAGGAACCTCTGGATAATCTATATCTCGGCCTGTAGGATAATTCCAAAAAACTTCAAAATCGGCATCCCCTAGATCAACAGGAGAGTTTTTATTGCCATTCGGATCGGATTTATGATTAAATCCACTAATAGCAATTACCAAAGATTTTCCCGGTTCAAGAAATCTCGGCTGACCTGTTGAAGGAACCATAAAGACCTGATTCAAGTACACCTCCTCAGGATAGGGTGTTAAAAAGTTATAAGGTGCAGATGCAGATGTATTATTAGTGGCTCCAGAACGTGTAGAACCGATATACAGGCTGTCTATTCGAATAGGTTCGTTCGAATTATTATAAATCTCTGTAAAGCCATCATAAAGATAGGAGGTAACCGCACTATAGTAAAATTCTCTAATGACCAGTCCTCCTGCTCTACTACTTTTCAGTTTAAGGGAGACTGTTTTCTCCTCATTCACGATAACGGGCGAAAGATTTCCATTGACAAACATCTCTACCTCGCTCCCTAACAATTCGGAGGTCTCCTCTGGGCTGTAAGCTTTCGATGCAGTCACGGTATAGGTTCCAGGAATCACCGTGTTAACCACCTGCCCCTGATCGTCGGTCTTTGTTTTAATCAATTCGCCTGTAATATTGTTACGTAGCGTGACCTCTACATCCTTGGGTACACTCCCTTTAATAAATGCATCAGGAAACTCTAACTGCAATGTAAGCTGCACAGCGGTAACTGGTTCGAAATCCTTTCGACAGCTGCCCAACGTGAATACGACAGCAGATAGGACAAATAAATATATATACTTCATGATCCGCAAAACTTAAAATTTGATACTCAATTCGCTACCAAAGAACACAGGGATGTTCCGTTTTTCCAATTGATCTGGATAGCGTTTACTGCGTTGATAAGGTCTGTTATTCGTAATATTATTCACGTAGAATGAAAAACCATAGTTCTTTCCAAACTCTTTGGTCACCTTCGTATTAAATAACCACAATGGCTTCCAAGATTCGGTTCTATAATAAGACTCTGCAACAGGCAAGAATAAACCCGAAGTTTCAGAAATAGCAGCAATTTCCTGTTCAGACAACATGCGCGTCTCTCCAGCACCGCCTTCAACAATATCCATCACGGCATAAGGTCTAGACGTATAATTCAAATTCTTGTCCTTATCTGTCCAGATTGTCTGAGCCGTCAAGGTGATGAGGAGACGGATTTCAGGTATTTGATGGATAGCCCGCAAAGTCGTCAAGAACCGTGTATATTCCTTTCCTCTCCCTTCATATACCCCCAGTTTGTTGTAGGGTTGGTTAGGGACACGCCGCGCGTATACAAACGGATTATTATCAAACGATTTGGTATAAGCGTATGCGCCATTCAAGGTAAATGAAGTACGTAGTGGCTTTACTTTTCCGAAGTCAAAATCAAACTCTATCCCTCTATTCACGATATTGACATTATTACGTGGCACATTATAGTCTGTTACATACAGAGAGTCTTTGACCACATCACTCAGCTCTGGTCGTTGTCCAGGTTGCTGAGATTCTACAGTATAGATTGGGACATTGGTAAAATTATAATATTGATACATATCCAATCCATTGGCAATGCGCTCATCATAAGCTGTAATGGAGAATTTTTTATAGTCTACACCAACCTCTATTTTCTTGGACTTAGCCATCTCCAGTTTCTGGTTTTGTGCATCAAATACCCGTGTGGTTACCAAAGCAAGCCTTTCTGCCGGATCTTGTTTATAATGACTCAAACTGAATACATCCAGATACACAGGATCGGGATACATATATATCAGTGATGGCGCCTTAGCACTCCAACCGTACCCACCATGGATAGAAAAATCTTTAAATAGTTCATAGGACGCATTGATACGAGGAGAAAAAGCACTCTTGGCATCATCTCTGAAAGGCTGTATCCAATCGTAACGTAAACCGGCAACAATATCTAATGGTTTTCCAAATACATCCACTGCCAATTTATCTTCTGCATAAAAGGCAATTTGATTCAGCGCGGGAATATCCTCAAATCGACGGGGTCTGAATCCTAATCCCGAACTATTCTTAGGAGGCATATCTCCTCCGAAATATTTGCCCTGACCAAAATTCTTGTCCAGAGTATAGGTTCCCCCTACGGTGATCGCGTGACGTGCTGCGCCTGTAGAGAAATAAAAATTATCGGACAATCGTGCCTGTAGGTTCAAGGGCTTCCCTTTAATATAAATCTGTTGCAAGTAACTGGATGGTAAGAAGTCGACTTCATAAGTACCATCGACCAAAGCATTCGAAACAGCGAACAGCGAACCATTATTCATCATCTGCTGGAAACCATTTTGAACGCCTAATTGAGCTGATAATACGTAATTTATATTCCGCGCAAAACGTTTATCCAGATTCCATCGTCCATTAGTTGAAAAACGAATATCATAGTTCTCCGACTGATTAATAACCTGATTGATTGCTTGATCGGTATCTATCTTACTATCATCGTAATATCCTCCAAAATTCAAAGTTGTATTAGTATATAGATTACGATTCGCTCCAAAAGTATTGGTATACTGCAAAGAGGTGTTAAAACGTTTATACGATTCGCTGGTCTGTATCTGATTATTAGCCGCATAGGTATAATCTAAATCAACAAACAATGCTCCTTGATCCTTACCTACAGCAAAACCTTGTCCAACCCAGCCTTGTTTTAATGTTGGGTTCAATCGGAATTTGGCCTGTAAGGGCTGTACTGCTGCCTTTGTCTTCACATCTATCACGCCCGATGTCAAATCACCATATTCGACAGAAGGAATACCACGAATGACCTCTATAGACTCCACATTGTCTGCTGTCAACTGCCGCAAATCGGTTCCTCTTCCCGAAGCATTATCAAAACTCGACAATACGCCACTCTGTGCGGTATTTACAGCTTGCATATCCGCATTATTTGACAACTGTGCACCATTAACGATAATAGATGTACCAAGGGATGCTACGCCCCGTGATTTGCTATCATGCAGTGTACCCGTAGCGTTACTTCCTCCTTGACGGATCAGAGGTGTGTTAATATGAGAAAATGAGGGGTTATAAATTGCCTGTCCAGGTAGTAGCTGTAAGACCTCCGCAATACTTGTCGCCTGTAGATGCTCAATAGCTTGTCTAGAGATAAAAGTAGAAGTCGCTCCCTTTACCTTTGAACGTTGTCCAATTACCTGAACATCGTCAATAGCAATAGCGTTTTCTTCCAGTTCAATTTTTATCTCTTGACCCGGAGTGGCTTTTACCTGCTGTACTTTCATTCCTGCATATTGTACTATTAACGTATAACTTCCTTGAGGTACTTTCGAAAAAACAAATTTCCCGTCTTTACCACTAGACAAAGTCAAACCCAACTCGACTAGGGTGACGGTAGCTCCTACAAGAGGTTTACCCTCAGAAACAACCAATCCGTTTATATCTACTAAAGATTGCTGCTGAAAAAAATATGCTGTACTAGTTGAGGCTAGCAGATGGCCCGTTAATAATGTGGTGCTCCATAGTGCAACCGAGAGAAATACTTTCTTCATAATGTGTGGAAAATCATGCAAATATACATTATTTAGAATTAAACTAAATTATATCGTAAAGAAAATTGCAATTTTATTCAACAAAAAACACCAAACAGGCACAAATACGCTTAATAGCTAAAAGTATCTCTCCATTTCTGAAATAAAAATAGCGAGAGCGCCTACCCGCAACTTCTCAGAAATGCTTAACTTTGTAAGTTATGCAAAATAAGAAGGAGCAAAATCCAAAATCTCATATCCAAATCAAGGGAGCGCGTGTCAATAACCTGAAAAACATTGATGTTGATATCCCGAAGAACAAATTGGTGGTCATCACGGGCATGTCGGGTTCAGGCAAGTCGTCTTTGGCTTTTGATACCTTGTATGCCGAAGGTCAACGTCGTTATGTAGAAAGTCTATCGTCGTATGCACGCCAGTTTATGGGACGAATGCACAAACCCGAAGTAGATTATATTAAGGGGATAGCTCCTGCTATTGCAATCGAACAGAAAGTAATCACGAGCAATCCGAGATCTACCGTCGGGACATCAACCGAGATCTATGACTATCTCAAACTTCTTTTTGCACGAATAGGAAAAACCTATTCTCCGATTTCTGGCGAGGTGGTTTCCAAGAACTCCGTATCCGCTATCGTAGATCGGATCCTAACCTACCCAATAGATTCTACAGTCACGATTTTCAGTCCCTTGCATCCTACCAACGGGCGAAAGTTGAAAGAAGAACTTTCTTTATTACTTCAAAAAGGTTTTGTCCGTATATTCTTCAACGGGGCTATCGAAAAGATCGAGTCCGTAATTGAAGATAAATCCGTCTCCAACAAAACATTTAAGGCCGGCGATATTGAAATCGTTATCGACCGTATACGCCTTGATGGCGAAGAAGACACGACCACACGTCTAGCAGACTCCATACAGACGGCTTATTTTGAAGGTAAAGGAGAATGTACAGTAGAGGTTGAAGGACAACGCTTTCATTTTTCGGACAAATTTGAATTAGACGGAATCACCTTTGAAGAACCTACACCTAACTTTTTCAGTTTTAACAATCCATTCGGTGCCTGCCGCCGTTGTGAAGGGTACGGTAAAGTCATCGGCATAGACCCCGATCTAGTGGTACCAGACAAAAGCAAGTCTGTTTATGACGGTGCTCTGGCCCCTTGGCGCGGTGAGAAAATGGGTACTTGGTTAGAAGCCTTAGTGAAAACGGCTATTAAATTTGACTTCCCTATCCATAGGTCATATGGAGATCTTACAAAAGAACAACAAGAGCTTCTGTGGACCGGAAATAAATATTTTAGAGGTTTGAATGATTTCTTCCAAGAACTGGAAGAGCAGACCTACAAAATCCAATACCGCGTCATGCTATCCCGCTACCGAGGCAAAACAGACTGCCCAGAGTGTAAAGGGAGTAGACTACGCAAAGACGCGACATATGTAAAGATTGCCGGTAAATCTATTGTAGACCTTGTACTACTTCCTATAGACCAAGCATTGGCATTTTTCAACGGCCTGACGCTATCTGCAAATGAAGCGACAATTGCCAAACGTTTACTTTGGGAGATTATAAACCGTATACAGTTCTTATGTGATGTGGGCCTGAGCTACCTGACGCTCAACCGGCTCAGCAACACACTATCCGGTGGAGAGTCTCAACGTATTAACTTAGCAACTTCATTAGGTAGTTCTCTCGTCGGCTCTATCTATGTGCTTGATGAGCCAAGTATCGGTCTTCACCCTAAAGATACACAACGGCTTATCAGTGTCTTGAAAACGCTACGGGATATCGGTAACACGGTTATTGTCGTAGAGCATGAACAAGAAATGATGGAGGCCGCAGATTACTTAATAGATATTGGCCCAGAGGCCGGAATCAATGGTGGCGAATTGGTCTTTGCGGGGACCTATGAGCAAATACTTAAAGACAAAAAATCATTAACGGGTCAATTCCTCAGCGGTGAAAAAGAAATTGCTATCCCTAAACAAAGACGTAAATGGTCTGATGTAATTAGCATAAAGGGTGCTAGAGAAAATAATCTACGGGGAGTTCATGTTGATTTTCCGCTTCATGTATTTACAGTAGTCACAGGAGTATCAGGTTCTGGAAAAACATCTTTAGTAAAGCGAATTCTATATCCTGCACTGCAAAAGTCGTTAGGCAATTACGCTGGAGAACAAACCGGACAATTTGATGGTATCGAAGGAGATATCCATCAGATAGAACAGGTCGAAATGGTGGATCAAAACCCAATCGGTCGCTCCTCGCGTTCAAATCCGGTAACTTATGTAAAGGCCTGGGACGAAATACGAGCCTTATACGCAAACCTTCCCGCAGCCAAAGCTGGAGGTCTAAAGCCGGCGGCCTTCTCCTTTAACGTAGAAGGGGGACGCTGTGATATCTGTCAGGGGGATGGAGAGGTAAAGATCGAGATGCAGTTTATGGCTGACATTGTACTTCCTTGTGAAGCCTGTGGGGGGAAACGGTTTAAGCAACATGTACTAGACGTACAGTACCAGGAAAAGTCTGTATCGGATATTCTTGATTTAAGTGTTGATGAGGCGCTACTGTTTTTTACAGACCAACCTAAGGTCTTAGCAAAGTTGCAACCTTTACAGGATGTGGGATTAGGCTATATCAAATTAGGTCAATCTTCTAGTACATTATCCGGTGGAGAGGCTCAACGTATAAAACTCGCTTCTTTCCTAATCAAGGGCAATAATAGTAAAAAGACCCTGTTCATTTTTGATGAACCTACCACGGGGCTCCATTTTAATGATATACAGAAACTCTTAACCTCATTCGACGCCCTAATAGCATTAGGCAACAGCATATTAGTCATCGAACATAACATGGATATGATTAAATCTGCTGATTGGGTGATAGACATCGGTCCTGAAGGCGGAGAAAAAGGAGGTAATGTTGTTTTTACGGGAACACCTGAGAATTTGGCGAAGTGTAAAGAAAGTTTTACTGGACAATTTCTCATTAATCACCTTAAAAAAGCTTAATTTGTAGTTCAACAGAACCTTTAAACAGATAAATCTATCAGGAATATCTGTCCTCCTGATAGATTTATTGTCCTTAAAACAATTATTCCAATGAAAAAACATTTCATTTTCTTTCTCGCGCTAGCTCTAGCGTTTGTCAAAGATGTAAACGCACAAGTGGAAAGACCTAAATTGGTAGTCGGCCTCATGGTAGATCAAATGCGATGGGACTATTTGTATCGTTTCGCAGACCGCTATGGCAACGACGGCTTCAAAAGAATTTTAAAGGAAGGTTTCTCTTGCGAGAATACCTTGATTAACTACATACCTACATATACCGCAATTGGTCACAGTTCAGTCTATACAGGATCGGTACCTGCTATTCATGGTATTGCTGGCAATGATTGGATTATACAAGCTACAGGACAGTCCATGTACTGTACCCAGGATGAAAACGTACAGGGGGTCGGTACAACGGAAAAAGAAGGAAAACAGTCGCCCCGTAATCTACTAGCATCTACAATCACCGATCAACTTAAACTAGCAACAAACTTTCAGTCTAAGGTAATTGGTATCGCTATTAAGGACCGAGGAGGTATACTTCCTGCTGGGCACTTTGCTGATGCAGCCTATTGGTTTGAAGCCAAATCTGGTGATTGGATATCGAGCACGTTTTACATGAAAGACCTTCCAAAATGGGTCAACACATTTAACAAACAAAAACTACCTGAAAAATACCTTAAACAAGACTGGAATACATTATACCCTATAGAGACCTATACCAATAGTATTGCTGATGACAATATCTATGAAGGAAAATGGCCGGGAGAGAAATCGCCTACCTTCCCTAGAAAGACATCGGAACTGATGAAAGATGCAGGCTATGAACTAATAAAGACGACACCTCAGGGCAATACGTTGACACTAGACTTTGCCAAGGCCGCAATCGAGCATGAAAACATGGGTAAAAACCCGACGAACAATACGGACTTTCTTTGTGTCAGCCTATCGGCAACAGATTATGTGGGACATCGTTACTCCCTATCTGCAGTGGAGATCGAAGATACCTACCTTCGTCTAGATAAAGACATTGCTGATTTTTTAGCTTATCTCGATAAAACAGTTGGTGAGGGAAACTATACATTTTTCTTGACTGCAGATCACGCGGCTTCTTACAATCCACTGTACTATACGGATCAACGCGGAAACGGGGGATATCTATTTACGAGACAGATACAGCGTGAACTTAATACGGAATTGGCAAAAAAATTTGGTTCTGACAAACTGGTACGAAGCCTAATGAACTATCAGGTACACCTAGACTACACACTAATAGAATCTTTAGATCTGGATATCGATGATGTCAAGAAAGTAATTATCAAAAACTTAAAACACCAAGATGGTGTGGCTTATGTGGTGGATATGGAAGGTGGCGAAAACATGTTCTTGCCTGCCCCTATTCGCGAAAAAATTATCAATGGTTACAACCGCAAGAATAGTGGCGCGATACAGATCATAGCAGAGCCTCAATGGTACTCGGGTACTCCACGAGGTACAGGTACAACGCACGGTGTATGGTCGGCATATGATTCGCACATCCCTTTATTGTTTATGGGCTGGGGGATAAAACCTGGAGTAAGCAACAGATCTGTGCAGATTGTGGATATAGCTCCTACACTTGCTTCCTTGCTACACGTCATGGAACCAAACGGCAACATAGGCCACACTATTGTCGAAGTATTGGGACAATAGCTATTAAGCGTAATATTTCGTATTTTTGAGGCAACAGAATACAGACTATGATTTCAAAAAAAACTAAGTATGCGATAAAGGCCCTAATGGTATTGGGAAGGAACTATGGCAATGAGCCAATGCAAATTGTCAAGATTGCTGAGGAGGAGCGTATCCCAAAAAAGTTTTTGGAACAGATCCTGTTGGAAATGCGAAATGCAGGGATTCTATATTCAAAGAAAGGGGCTGGAGGTGGCTATAGCTTAAATAAGGCACCTGAGGATATTTATCTTTCACAAGTAATGCGGCTTATTGACGGTCCTATTGCACTCTTACCCTGCGTCAGCCTTAACTTCTACCGCTCTTGTGAAGAATGTACTGAAGAGCATGCCTGCGGTATCCGCGATACGTTTATCGATGTACGTAATGCAATGCTTCAAATATTGAATGACACAAGTATTGCTTCTTTAATAAACAAAGAAAAAGAGCTGAGCCTAGACTAAGATCAACATAAAAGCAGCAATAAAAGAAAAGCTCCTCATGTACATGAGGAGCTTTTTTAATCTCTTTATAACTTTATTTCTTCATCCTTCGAGTTGAAGAAGTGAAATTCTGTTAAGTAATAGGACTGGACCGGTTTTACCTTTATCCATTTTCCATACTTGAAAAACCACTTGATTCGCTTAGAGATCAAACCAGACTTAATGTAGGCGTCTATATAAGGGTGCACACATAAGGAAACTCCCTTTTCGTTTTGCTCTTCGAGTATGAAACTCAAGTTGTTTTCAATATCATCAAGTAATACGATACTTGACCTAATTTCTCCCGTACCATCACAAGCAGGACATTTTTCATTAGTCACAACACTCATTTCCGGACGCACGCGCTGTCGCGTGATTTGTACCAAGCCGAATTTACTCGGAGGAAGTATAGTATGTCGAGCTCTATCTTCTCCCATACATTCCTTAAGATAGGTATACAGCTCTTTTCGATTCTGAGGCTTATGCATGTCTATAAAGTCTATAACGACGATACCACCCATATCCCGCAAGCGCAATTGTCGAGCAATTTCTCTCGCGGCCTCTTTATTTACTAAAAGTGCATTATCTTCTTGATTTTCTTTGCTTGCAATACGGTTACCGCTATTAACATCTACAACGTGTAATGCCTCGGTATGTTCTATCACCAAGTAAGCACCACCTTGCAGATTAACCGTCTTGCCAAAAGCTGCCTTAATCTGCTTTTCAACACCAAAGTGATCAAAAATTGGTTCTTTATGCTTATAAAGCTTTACAATTTTTTCTAACTCCGGTGAGATCTCCTGTACATAGGATTTTGTCTCCTCGTATATGACAGGGTCATTAACATATATATGAGTGAACTCATCCGTCAACAAATCCCGCAGAATGGTAGATGCTCTATCCATTTCGCCAAGGACTTTTTGCGGAGGTTCAGCTTTTTTAAGGCGCTTGGTAAAAAGCTCCCATTTCGAAATCAAATCCAGAAGGTCTTTTTGAAGCTCTTCAACTCCTTTTCCTTCAGACACTGTGCGTATGATTACTCCGAAGTTTGCAGGTTTTATACTTTCTACAATCTTCTTTAGTCTCGTACGCTCAGCACCACCTTTGATTTTCTTGGAAATAGAAACAGAACTTGAAAAGGGCACAAGTACAACAAAACGTCCTGCGATGGATAAATCCGAGCTCAGCCGTGGCCCTTTTGTTGATATTGGCTCTTTTGCTATCTGTACAGGCAACAATACATTCCGGCTTAATACTTCCGAAATTTTGCCTGCTTTATCGATATCCTTTTCAAGCTTTAGACTATTAAGCAGATTCTCTTGATAACTGCCATTCTTTACTACTCGCGTAAGCTTAAGTAAGGATTGTACCTGTGGACCTAAATCTAAGTAATGCAAAAAAGCGTCCTTATCGTAGCCTACATCTACGAACGCAGCATTCAATCCAGGCATAATCTTCTTGATTCGGCCGAGATAAATATCTCCTACCGCAAAATGATTGTCTACCTGTTCCTTATTTAGTTCTACAAGTTGCTTGTCCTGTAGTAAAGCAATAGTCACCCCATTCTCAGGGGTCGAATCGATAATTAATTCCTTTACCAACAGCTACTAAATTTGGGGACAATAGTACCTCGCGTACTATCTTATATCATCCCAATGAAACATAAATTTGTTTAAGAAAACTCCATCAAAAGATGGTCGTTTAACATTCACAAAAAACAAATGTTCTCCAATGAAAAATACAATCTATGATCAAACAGCTAAGTTTATCATAGATTGTATAGCGTCTCTGAAGACTAATCTCCTTAGACCATCGACAAGAACTATTTTTTCTTGTGTCTATTTTTTCTTAAACGTTTTTTACGTTTGTGAGTAGCCATTTTGTGTCTTTTTCTTTTTTTTCCGCTTGGCATAGCTTAATGTTTTTAAATAATGTTAATGAATTTTGTTAATTATTATTTACTCAATGCTTCTATCTGACGATCAATATATTGAGATAAGGCCGGGTCTGCCGCTATTTCTTTGCTTTTTTGATAAGCCGCAATAGCTTCATTCTTAAGACCGATTTTTTCGTAGCTTGTAGCTAAATAAAAGTAAGATTCTGCATCTGGTTTTACTTCGACAACAGTTTTGAATCGCTCTATTGCTTTATCAAACTGCTGTGAACGTATAGAGAACAAACCTAATGTCTTATTCGCTTCTACATTTTTTGGTTCTGCCGTGACAACCTCTCTAAGTAACGCAATACCCGCCATAGGATTATTCGATCCAGTAACAAGTGCTGCTCCTAGTCCAGTTTTCGCCGGCAAACTATTAGCATCTAATTCAACTGCTTTTTCATAAGCAGCAATAGCAAACTGATTTAATGCAGTAGCCATTACTGTATCCTGTTGATTGGTGTAACCCGCACGAAAAGCATCACCGGCTTTCAACCAGTATTCAAACTTAGGAGATAGTTGTGCTAGCTCCTGATAAATGAATCCTTGAGGAATCGGCTTAGCCACATCGTCCCATTTGGTCACTAATTGTTCTAGCAACGCAATTTTTTGTTCACCTTCAGCTTTCTCTACCTGGGCTTCGATTGCCGAAATATCTTGGGATAGGGAAGAATTAATACTTTGTTTTGCAATTTCAGAAACACTCTTCAACGTGTACATCGATGATGAAGATTCTTCTGTCGTCGCCTCAGTGGCGCCTTTATTCTTATCTACCAAACCTTTAATAGGCTGAGCCAATAGTCCTCCCATTAGTACAACGACTAATGCAATAACGATAATCTGTTTGGTATTAAGCATAGGGCTAATTTAAATTAATTTTTTACTTTATTACCATTTTTTACTTTTTCAACAAAAACTTTTGCTGGTTTGAAGCTTGGCACATAGTGCTCAGGGATAATAATTGCTGTGTTTTTGGAAATATTACGTGCTGTTTTCTCAGCTCTCTTTTTAACAACAAAACTTCCAAATCCTCTAACGTATACATTCTCTCCTTCAATCATCGCATTTTTAACAACCTTGAAAAACGCTTCAACCGTTTCTTGTACATCAACCTTCTCTAAGCCTGTCTTGTTAGAGATCTCTGCAATAATTTCTGCTTTAGTCATATCTATTATTCTGTAATTATATTATTCCACCATAAACCCACATTTGGGGTTGCAAAATTATCTTTTTTAAATGAGCTTTGAAAATATTTTGAATCATTTCTCCAACATATTTTTTTCATTTTCAAACGATTACCCCCGAGTGAGACACAACCTGCACTTCAAATCGGATGCAAATCTACCATTATTTTGCTGATTTTCAAATATTTATTACTTTTTTGACAAATACGCCTCAGCCAAAAAAATCAGGTCTTCCTCTATGTGTAACGCTGAAATCACTACCCTATTTAGCAAGGGACTATCAGGCAATGGATAAGGAAAACTGGAAATAAGAACCTGCCGATGCAAGAAATGACGGTACAAATGAGCATCACTTGATGTAAAAACAGGGAAAGAAGGAATGTAAGAGAGCTTATCATCACCTTCTATCAACTGACTAAAATACACAATATTATGGTGCAATTGGCTGAAAGCACGCTGATAAAACTCCATTCCATTAATAAGCGTATACACTGCAGCCGGGGAGGGAGGTGACGCCCCTCTAAACATTGGGTGTTTCTTTACCTGTTCGATTGCCCCCTTCTCCCCCATCACAATTCCTGCATCTGTTCCCATTCCTTTTGCCAACGAAGCGACTATTAAAACCTCAACATTGGGCTTTCCCTGAACAAACTCAAGATCAACAGAAATAGCATCCCTCCTAGCTATTCCAATCCCATGTGAATCATCCAGAATAAAAAATAGCCTTTTACTAGGATCGCACAATTCAACAAATGGCTTAAAATCGTAATAACTAGGCTTTAGATTATCTAAAGTATTAGACACGATCAAAAACTCTGTCTGCTGAGAGGAGTTAATATACGTAATGGCTGTATCACGCCACTCATCAAAGGAGCGTCGGTCTGAAGGCACGCCATCAAGCCACAAAGCAGGATGGGCATCTGGCGCATACAATACCTCTCGCCCCACGGATAAGGTGCGTACAGCCACCTGTGCCGCCAAATAACCGCTAGAGAGTAAGCCAGCTGCACCAAAACCAAATCGCTCAGCCAAAAGTTGCTCAGCATCATCGTATATACCTAACTGGACATTATTGGATCGGGAAGTCCCGTTGTTCAACCCGTAGATATCTATCCCTTTTTTATACAATTCGATATATCCCGGATTATCGAGCAATCCCAAATAAGCGGTACCTCCAAAAAAACGATATTGCTCCCCATCTTTGACGATTATCCTGCCAGTGGGCTGGTGCAACTGCTGAAATGCTGTCATATCGACTAAATTAAATATTTTTCCGTAAATCTATCTGCTATCAAAGATCAATACAGGTGATAATTCAAAGGCAAACTTAAGCCCACAGAAAAACTAAACCCTTTAACTGTTCCAAGATCTTCTTTGGCCTTCAGATCAAAACCATAGCCGACACCAAATTCCATTAGATTAAACAGACCAACACCAACCTTAGGGGTAATGGTATAAGGAGTTATCTCTCCTTTCACAAATGGCCAGGCTCCCTTGGCACCTAGATAATAGGTTAGCCCAAGCTCGGGCACAACGTGGGTCTTTCTATTCTTCCATGACAAATTTGTACCTCCATCAATCCGCAGGTAATTTGCATAACCTAAATCCGTAAGTCCCCAAAAGGAAGCTTTCAGGAAATTAGCTTTTTGATATTGATAGCCTAAGGACGGTCCCCAGATCCACTTGTTGTGAGTCGGCTTATCCTGCGCTCTTATGGCACTGACTGACACCGAAAGCAATACCAATAAACCTAAGATGTACTTCATTCTTCTGTTGTATTTAAATGATCAATTATATTAAGTGGCACCGAAGCCTGATTCATTTTCTCATCTTTCGCCCCATAGAGCAGGGTTAGAAAGCGTTTAAGTATTTCATTATATAGTATTCTTTATCTTTCGATTTATATTGCTGTATATATCTTGGATGTTCTAAAACCACAATCTCTCCAAAGAGCTGTATCTCTTTATTTAGTGCCTGAATATACTTTGCATTCTTCTTTCCTAAAACAAAAACCTTGGCTGTATTTAACCCCATTCCCACATGCTTTTTTAAGGATGATAACATAAAATCTTTTACTTCTTCAAATAATCGTGGTGCATCGTAATAATTCGCATTAACCCATACTCCTGCCTTTGCCTGCCGCACAATAGCCAAGGGAAAGGGGGAATTAATATAAAACCTATTATAAAAATCTGCTGCTCCCCCATAAGCCTCTATCATATCATACATAAAAACCGAAGAGATTTCATGTGTACGAGCAGATTCCATTGAAATACCACAGGCACTGGACAACCTCTTGGTATCCGTAAATGGCACTCCTGTAACCCCCGCCCCATGCCTACTAGGATTAATACCAATAATAAAATCTCGCGGCTGGGTATCGCTATAGTATTTTTTATAAAACTGTTGCATCACCAACATGGTCTCAGGATTATCTAGAAAAGGATTCACGACCTGGAATCCATCCGGAAGATTACCATCATAATAAAGCGCGCGATTAAACGCAATTATCTTATCTGCAAAACATTCTTCCATAATTCTTTCTTTGTCGCATGCTTTCTTTCTGCCTCTACCTTCTTCTTTACATGGAAATCTGATACCGTTCTTTTGTGCGCAAGGTCAAAAAATGACAGAAGCAAGTTACGGAAATTATTAGAATCGCAAGAGGCAGTAAACTGAACATTTACCTGTTTCTATATCAACTGATATATAGAAATAGTCTCCTTTTTTAGATCCCAAACAAACAAAGCGGGCTTTATATTTGTATCTTAGTAAACATTAAACAACATCTGCATATGCGATTATTTTATTTATGCACTTTACTTTTGAGTGCAGCATCTATTTATTGCGTCCGGGCCCAGCAAAATCAGATTCTACTGGAGAATGTCCGGATATTAGATCAAAAAACACAATCACTGACACCTCCTAGCCATGTTCTTATCAATGGCAGTACAATCCAAAAGATTAGCACATCTCCAATTACAGTAAACAATAAAGATGTTGTAAAAATCAATGGCTCAGGAAAAACCTTAATGCCAGGGCTAATTGACGCTCATGTACACATGGTATTTGGCTCCCTGACAATGCCTCAAATGGTAACGAATGACCTTTCGGAAGAATTCCTTGTTAAAACTATAGGACAATCTGCCCATAATATGCTAATGCGTGGTTTTACCAGTATCCGTGATGTAGGAGGTCCTATATTCCCACTGAAGGCCGCTATTGATGCGGGGAAACTTTCCGGCCCTAGAATATGGCCTTCTGGAGCTACAATCAGCCAAACGGCAGGACACGGAGACTTCAGGACACCTGACGAAAAATCACGACGCTTTTTTGGGGTTGTATCACGTGCAGAAAGATATGGAGCTACATTTATTGCGGATGGACGGGATGAGGTATTGACTGCCGTACGGGAAAATCTCCGCTTCGGAGCCAGCCAGATAAAACTCATGGCTGGAGGTGGAACATCTTCTGCCTACGACCCTGTAGACGTCACACAATACACATTGGATGAAATGAAGGCAGCAGTAGAAGCCGCTGAAGACTGGGGAACCTATGTAACTGTACATGCCTATACTCCGCGCGCTATTAGGCGAGCTATCGAGGCGGGCGTAAAATGTGTTGAGCACGGCCAGTTGCTGGACGAAGAAACGTTAAAACTAATCGCCGAAAAAGATATTTGGCTAAGTCTTCAAAACCTAGTGGACGACACTCCTGATATGGATCCGCAACGTATAGCAAAACGTAAGCCTGTAATTGAAGGACAGGAGAAAGTATGGCCTTTAGCAAAGAAACATAATGTTAAATTGGCATGGGGTACGGATTTCCTTTTTGAACCTGAACTCAATGAAAAACAAAACGACTTCATCCTACGCTTACAAAAGTGGTTTACAAATGCTGAGATCCTGAAAATGGTAACACAGGATAATGCAGAGCTATTACAGCTTTCCGGACTCAGAAGCCCCTACCCTGGCAAACTAGGAGTTATTGAGGAAGGTGCTATGGCCGACATGTTATTGGTCAACGGAGACCCCTTGAAAGATTTAAAACTGATTGCTAACCCTACAAAGAACTTTGTCGTGATCATAAAGGATGGCAAAATATATAAGAACATTTTAAAGAAATAAGCCCACAAAAAGCGTTAAGAAAATCCTCCCCTGTTGGGGAGGATTTTAACACAAACATATAACTTAAAGGTAATTATTGTTCTTCAAGAATTCTGCCCACAGATTATATCCTTCAGGAAGCAAATGAATACCATCTCTCGTGTATCTACTCTCCAGAACATTGTCTCCATTATGGAAAAGGCTATATAAATCTATAAAACCAGCACATTTGCTATTCCCTAGTAGTCGTAGTTCAGTATTTAGTTTGATAATAATATCTGCTTTATTTTTATAACTAGCTCCTTTTAAGATACTATCATTCAGAGGTAATACCGACTGAATATACAGCTTCGTTTTTGGGGTACCTTTTCTAATCTTATCTACAATTTTATTATAATTCTCTAGAATCAATGATACCTCCCATTGACGGCTACCCAAATCATTTATACCGATCATTAGGAATATCTTCTCAGGCTTACTAGCGATAATTTCATCCAACCTCGCTAATACGCCAAATGTATTATCCCCACCAATCCCTCTGTTAGAAACTTTTTTCTCCGGGAACAACCCTTTCCAATCCCCTTGCTCTGTTATACTATTACCAAGAAAAACAACTCCCTTTTTATATAATGGATCCGTCTTAAAAAGTTCCATCCTCTTTTTAAAATGATCGCTCTCATGAAACGAAGCATATCCGTTCTTCACATTTTCCAATTGAACTTCAAAAAGAAGCTTCTTAATGACCGCCTTTTGTTCATCTGAAAGAACTGCGTTTTATTTCAAAAAGGCATCATTGTAGACCTGTTTATTTTTAGCTACTATTTCATCTGCGCTTAAACTAGTATTGTTTTTAATTTCGAACAACCTTAAGTCCAGCTCCGACCGTATGTCCTTTATGCTGTTTTTTTGTGCTGAAGTTGCCTCTATTTTATTCAACACAACATCCGAATAGTAATTTAAAGATTGCCTTTGCTGCGCCTGTGCGTGTATGCTAAATACAAATAAAAAAAGGGACAACAATAATCTGATTTGATATCTCATAATATATTTTTAATAGAATAAATACTCTTTATTTAGGCGCAGACTTCGACTACGCCGATACTTTCAATAATTTTTTAATCCTTATCTCCACAAAGGATGTTGCTCTAGCGCCCTGTTCAACTGAAACTCACGTAACGGAATAGGATAGACAACATGTTTGTCTGTGATATTCATAAAACTAGCATTTTGATAGGTGATATTTGTCAATTCTGAATTCATCTGCCCAAGTATGATCTTCATATTTTTAACCAATATTCCCCATCGAATTAAGTCATACCTCCTTAGAGCTTCAAAACACAGCTCTCTTGAGCGTTCTTCTTGCATAACTTTTAAGAAGCTATCTCTGTCCAAAGTTTGGGACAGCTCCAAGTCAGCATCTTCAATACGTGTTAAAACTGGCTCCAAAACAGCGCCACTACCACTACCTGAAAATGTTATGGTTGGCAATGTAGTATACCTTTCCCCAGGGTTGGTTATCGTAACAGACTTTATCACCCCATTTTGGACAGTCAAAGTCGCTGTTGCGGCTACTCCTCCACCGTTTACAACAGCTATTTTTGACCCTGTATTATAACCCGCCCCTCCATTGATTACCTTAATTTCTTTGATGCTCTCTGAAACATTACCCTTTCCATTAAGAAATTTACCGTAGGCCCTTCTTCTTACCTGGTTCACATACTCAATTGACTGAGGACTAGGTATCCCTCCGTTGACATGAGCATCAGCCTCCGCAAACATCAACAAGACATCTGCAAATCTTAGCAAAGGGAAATTAATAGGCGTCAGCTGTGTTGCTTGAGGTCTCACGACTTCATACTCTCTCCTATATTTAGCAGAAGATCTTAAATACTGCTGTGCGGGCGTAGGAAATGTTACAGCAGCAACTTTTGCTCCTGTTGTAACGTTGTAAGTAAATGGTGCTATATTCCAATCCCGTCTTAAATCATAGGAAGAATAGGATCTGTACAGATTAGCTGTTGCTGATATCCTTCCAAAAGAGTACCCAATCCCGTTTGTTGAACTTTGATTTCTGATACCAAGAAAAGAACCTACATATCCTGCTTCCAACCTCCCATCTGAGTTGTTTCCCCAGAACTCGACTTCCCAAATACTTTCCTTTAGGTCGTATTCATCTCTAGCATATTTGATAAAAATATCTCTATAATCATTATTGAGTTCATGTGCCGCAGAGGCATCATCAATAATCTGTTTTGCCCAAAACCTAGCTTCTTCGTATTTATCCGCACCCACAGGCTGGCCAGACATATGCAAACACACTCTTGCCAATATCCCTCTAACAGCGGATTTGCTCACGCGTCCAGCATTCCCTATGGTTTGAATGGGATCAACCAGGATCTCAGCTTCTTTCATATCAGCCAGTATTTTTTCATAAATCTCTTTAGCGGAGCTAGCAGGGATATCGATAGTCTCAGCATCTTTGGTAGGTTCTAATATCAAAGGCACGTTTTCAAAATTCTGAACCAACATAAAATAATAATATGCTCTCAAAAAAAGAGCTTCCCCTCTAATTCTATCTCTAAATCCCTGGTCAATAGCTTCGTTGTTATTCACATTTGCCAATAACACATTTGCTCTCAACACCCCATTATATAATGTCCCCCAGAAATTCTCCAAAAGATTATAACTCTCTGTAAACGCATAGGTTTCCAGCCCTACAGGTAATGCTCCAAAATAAAACCCTTCATCCGCTTGGGTATTCTGTAATATTAATAGTTGGGAACCATACAAGCGTGTCGAACCTAACACATCGTAAACTCCGTTCAAAAAGGAATTCAAATGGTCCTCAGTCTTGAAGTAATTTGAATTAGATAAAAAATCCTGAGGTTTGGTATCTAAAAATTTTTCACAGCTTCCTAGGACCAATAACAATATAGATAGTATTGTAGTACAAAAAATCTTCTTCATAATCTTAAAATTTAGCGTTTATACCAAAAACAAATGTTTTCGCCTGTGGGTACGCAGAGTAGTCCAGCCCTGATGTCAATACTGTATTTCTCACAGCCACTTCTGGATCAAAACCGCTATAATTGGTCCATGTAAGTAAATTTTGCCCTGAGACAAACAATCTTAAATCTGCTAGATACAACTTGTTAATCACTTTTGGTAAAAACCTATATCCCAACGATACCGTTTTCAAGCGTAAAAAAGAACCGTCCTCTACCACTCTAGTTGAATGGAATCCCATCGGCCCTTGTCCCCAAGTCCTAAACAGTTTATTATTTTGGTTTTCCGGAGTCCATCTATCAACATACGTTGCGTATTGGTTCAAATCTGTCACACCGAGTCCATTTCCCTCAAGCACTAACCTGTTCGCATTGTATATCTTATTACCATACACCCATTGAAGAAAAACGCTTAAATCAAAATTCTTATAGGTAAAGTTATTGGTAAATCCTCCAATGTGCTTAGGCTGTGGGTTACCTATAACGGTCCTATCCATATCGTTGACGTAACCGTCTCCATTTAAATCAGCGTACTTAATGTCACCAGGCTTAATAAATGATTTATCATTCCCATAGTAAGGCACACCTGCTTTAAGGACATACTGATCAGCAGCCACTTCATCAAAATCGGCATATTGATAATTCCCTAACCATTCGTATCCGAAGAACTGTCCTGCAGGTTCTCCTATTTTAGAAATAAACAAATGTTCATTATAATTGGCATTAAAGAGAATGTTGTTGGTCATTCTTTCTTGATTTCTCGCTAACGCTAATATCTTATTTCGGTTAAAACTAATGTTAAAATTTGAATTCCATGAAAAACCTCCTACTTTATAGTTTGCAGTAGTTAGACTTATTTCAAGCCCTTTATTTTCTAGCTCTCCAATATTCTGGTAAACGCTCTGATAGCCTAAAATCAAAGGGAGATCGGCACGCAAAATAAGGTCTCTTGTCGTTTTTTTATACAAATCAACAGTAAGCTCTATCTTATTGTTAAAAAGCCCCAAATCATAGCCCAAGTCTATCTGTTCTGACTTCTCCCACTTAAGCCCATCATTACCTAATTCGCTGGGAACTATCCCTTTGGATGGTATTCCATTTCCAAATGAATAAGCAGCATACATAGGCAACGAGTAACTAGGCAAATAACCAAATTCACTTACTCTATTATTCCCTGTCAATCCGACACTTGCTCTCAGTTTAGAGTTAGAAATAAAAGAAACGTTCTTTAAAAAGCTTTCTTCTTTAATGTTCCAAGAAACTGCTGCTGAGGGAAAATAAGCCCATCTATTTTGAGGAGCAAATTTTGATGTCCCATCTGCTCTAAATGTTGCCGTAAAATAATATTTGGATAGATAACTGTAATTTAACCGTCCAAAGAAAGAGGCCATTGTAAAATCTGACCTTGCCGACTTACTATCGTATTCCGTACCCTCTTCTATTCCTGACATGCCCAGTTCTTCGTTGGGGATGTCTTGGACCAGGATTCCGTAAAGATTACTTTTTGTTTTTTGGGAAGAAAAGCCTACCAACGCGTCTACCTTGTGCTTCTTAATAAATAGCTTATTGTAGTTTAATGTATTTTCATTAGACCACACGTCTGTTTCCATATTCGTCAAGTCTGCCTGTACTCCCCTGTTATTTTGAGGAATAGGAAGCCCACGAGGAGTCTTAGAGTTATAAAAATTTTCGTATAACCGTGTTGTTTTCGCTGTGTTTACCGTAGTCTTAAAGAAGAGGCTTCTATTAAATGTATAAGTCAGATGGGCATTTATAGAGTTAGCATTTATGGTAGCATGTTGATAAGAATTTTTTGCCAACGCTACAGGATTTACCCTCCGCGTATTGGGATCATCCGGATTAGAAACATCATCAACATCATCCAATGTTAAATCCAAGTCATCCCTACCTGACACGGGCCTATATCCCCAGGCACTGTAAAACAAATAATTGGATGGCGAAGAAGGAAAATCAGTCGTTGGCAAAGCCGTCTGAACACCATAGTTTTTAGTATTACTAAAATTAGTAGTTACTCCAAATTTGATTTTACTACTTAAAGAATGGTTCAATGCGAGCCGAGCTTGCTTTCTTTCAGTTCCTGTATTTATCACAATACCATCTTGTGTATTCAACGAACCCGATAGTGCAAATTGGGTCTTTACGTCCCCACCTCTAGCAGCAATATTGAGGGAATTAAAAAAACCTTCACGAAATACTTTATCTTGCCAATCTGCGGCTGGCGCACCTTTATAAGAATCCAGAGTTTTGCCATTCTGGAAATATCTAAATTTCGCGACTTCTGGGCGAAGTTCATCTTGATACTTCACAAACTCATAAGCATCCATAACGTCGACAGTTTTTCTGATTTGCTGAAATCCTGTATTGGTATTAACCGTAACAACGGTCTTTCCTGCTTTACCCTTCTTTGTTTCAATTACTATAACACCATTTGCAGCCCTCGCCCCGTAAATCGCTGTTGCAGAAGCATCTTTTAACACGGATATAGACTCTATATCATCATTATTAATACTTGAAGAATGAAAGTCCTCTAACTGGAATCCATCTATCACATAGAGTGGCGAAGGATCTTGAGTTAAAGAACCTGGTCCTCTAATAATTACATTAGGCAATTCTCCTGGCTGACCATCTCCTGTCTTTATCTGGACACCGGCCACCCGCCCTGCCATTGCATCCATAAAATTAATGGTTGGGGCTAAAGTCAGTTCTTCAACCTTTACGGTTCCAACGGAACCTGTCAAATCTTTCTTGGTTTGCGTGCCATAACCTATAACCACGGTCTCGTCTAGTTGATTTATCTGGTCTTTGAGTATTATATTTATAGTTTTTCGGCCTGAAACAGATACTTCTTCTTTCTGAAACCCCAGGAAACTAAATACAATAACAGAATTACCATTATCTACCGCGAGTGAGAACTTCCCCTTTTCATCACTTACCGTTGTCTTATTTGTGTTTTTTTGAACTACACTCACGCCTCTTAAGGGGCTCCCTCTTTGGTCCAATATAGTACCACTAATCGTGAATAGCTGCACAACATCTAGTGAGGTGTTACTTTTATTTGCTTTGACAACTACCGTCTTTCCTTGTATGAGGTAATAAAGATTCTGTCCTTCGAGAGCCTTATCTAATGCTTTTGAGATATTCTCCTTTTTTAAATTCAAAGTGATTGGTTTGGCAGATTTCAAAATTTCCGAACTAACCATGAAATTATATTTCGTCTGTTTCTGAATTTCGGTTATCACTTCCTTCAAGGAAGCACTAGTTACTTTTAAATCTACCGTTTGACTATAGCCTTCAGCATTTACTTGGAAAATGGCGAATAAAAGAAAAACACACATTAACTTCATTCTTAACATTATTATTTTCAGACAAAAGGGATTTCTCCTCAAGCCGAAAGTCTTGTGAATTTTGTACATTTGACATGATTTAATTTTTATAATAGGAATTTTAGATCATCATTTTACTGTACCAGGTGTTAGCAGCATCTGGTACAAAATGAACTTTTGTTTATACGTTATTTATAAGATGTTACGATTACCCTCCTTTCTTTTCCAGACATTTTATCTGTTACAATTTCAAATTTAGCTTTACCTGTTAGTTGTATACTTTTTAATATTTCCTCCAGTGGAACTGTCCGTTCAAGTCTGCCATAATACAGATAGTCAGAAGACGCTTTTCCTATGTATTGAATTTCAACCCCGTACCATTGGGCTACTTTTTCTAGAATTGATTCTAGATTCTCATCGTCAAACATAAACAACCCATTTTTCCAATCGGTAATGGATTCAACGTTTGCTTTTCTTAATGCAATAGTTCCCGCACCACTATCAACTCCCATTTGACCAGGCTTTAATATCACTTGCGACCGCTCCCCTTTTAACCTAACAGAACCTTCCAACAATGTCGTACGGGTCACCTCTTTATGGTAAGCATTAATATTAAATATCGTTCCTAACACCTCTACTTCACTTTTGTTGACAATGACTTTAAACGGTTTTGTCTCATTTTTTTCAACCTCAAAATAAGCCTCTCCATATAACTCTACTTTTCTTTCGAATGATGCAAACACCACAGGATACCGAAGTGTGGACCCCGCATTCAGCCAAACAGTACTACCATCGGACAGCGCTACTTTATAACTCATCCCTTTAGGCACCGACAGCGTATTATATTTTATCCCATTATCTCTACCTGACATTTCCGCATACACCAGCTCGTTGCCTTCTGGTTTACTAATCACTCCCCCTGTCTCGTTATATACTAAATCTATAGAAGAGTCTGTTAATGATATTTTTTTTCCATCATCCAATGTAAGCACAGGCATGTTACTCGGTGGTTCTGTTGATTCTTTCTTTATGGCTACCGGTTTCAGTTCTATATCTTGGTTGGTGTTATATAAAAACACAGAAATGGAAGATATCACAACAAATACGGCACAAGCAGCAGCATATTTCTTCCAATTGAAACGAACTATCTTAGATTGCTTTATTTGCTGTTGAACCCTAGACAAGGCTTTTCTCTTGAACAACTCTTCATTACCCAATTTCGCTTCGTCCCAATAATACACTGTATCAATCGAAAAATCATCTTTGTAATTTTCTAGGATTTTGATTTCCTCAACAGTACATCTCCCGTCTACGTACTTTTCATATAGTAAAATGTATTCTTCTCTTGTCATAATATCAGGATAAACATTTGGAGTCAATATACCTTCTAAAGCGTATTACCAACCATCCGCCTTACTTAGAGTACCTAATTTGCCTAACCACACACACTATTTTATTTTTTTTATTTGTACATTTTTTGTGTACTTTAGACATCCTTTCTTTTACAGATATTGTTTTATGACCGACTTAGAATTATGGAAACTAATCAAATTGGATGATGAAAAAGCCTTTTCGCTTCTTTTTAACAGATATTCTTCTCGAATATATTCTAAGGCCTACTCTTACCTTAAAAGCTCAGAAACCAGTGAGCAAATAGCTCATGATATTTTTATAACGATTTGGAATAATAGAAAGACTCTAGAAATAAAATCTTTCAACAACTATATTACCGCAGCAGCTAGATATAGGGTATACAAACACATATCACTAAACAAAGTCATCCCTATTGATTATAAAGAAAACATAGAAGACTTCAATTCTTTTGAAAGTGCATCAAACTTGGGCTACAGCAACCTCACTTATAAAGACTTGGAAAAGGAAGTGGACGGCTACCTAGACAGTCTACCCAAACGGTGTAAAGAGATATTCTTGTTAAGTAGAAAGTATTTTTTATCAAATGACGAAATCGCAATGAAACTCGGTATTTCAAAAAGAACTGTTGAAAATCAAATCACCTTTGCACTTAAGCATTTGCGAATTTCATTGAAAGATATCTCAATATATTTGATTATCCTTGATGGAATCTACAGAATCCATCAAGGATAATCAAATTAGGCTTTATCAACAAGCACATTGACCTTTATCAGACTGATATTCAGTCTCCGCATTAAAAAGCTGGCACTATCCAATACTTGCCCTTTTTACCCTCAAAATACAAAGTATTCTTACCACTATCTACCTGAAAATCTCCCAATTTATTCTTTCGATTTCCGAAATAGACGCTCCAGAGACCTTCTTTCAGTCCGGTCAAAACAATATGGTTCTGTTTGCCCTGTGGCGCTTCGATACTGAACTCGGTCTCAATAAAGTGCTCTAACCTACTCATACTAACGACATTATTCTCTGCTACAACCACATAGCTAACATCCGTCTTAAGATACTTCACTGCCATTGCTTGCACACCATCTTCTGCCACCTGAAAAACAGTAAGAAATTCGTCTTGTTTACTCTCTTTCCTGGGACTTAGCATAATTCGGTGACCTTTTGTTTCAGGCAGATTGGAAAGAGGGGGAGTACTTTTATAGTCAAATGAATTGTTTGCTAAGTCTCCACTCAAAACCTGTATATCCCTATCGGCAGGAGAAGGAATAAGTGTCTTTATATGTATTTTCCCAACATCTCCCTCTTTGCTATTCGTAAGTATTAGGTCCTCTCGGCCTATTTCCGGTTTATTTAAAGCATTGACCTGCCAATATTTTTTAAAAGATGAATCTTTAGCACGTATTTTATCATTAAGGATTATCAATGCAGGAATATCTTTCCTATTCAGGTTTAGAAAACAAAAACTTCTGATGTATTTTTCTATCTTACTATTTCCATAAGCATTTGTAAGGTCTGCAGAAAAAAAACTATAATAAGGCGTTAACTTTTCAGGACCATAATTTGCGGACATAACCGTGCCATTGTCAAACCAAGGATCTTTTTTTGTCTCTTCTGGCGATTTTGGAAATCTTTGGTTAAACTTCGTTCCTCCATCATTAGCCTCGGCTCTCGGATATTTTTCCTCCGGATCTACGACCAGCATCATGCTATGAGCAATAGATCTCTTATTAAAGTTAAAATCATAAGGAGTCCCGTAAAATCTATAGACTCCCAAATCGCCAAATTGTAACCCTTTATAGTATAGCTGAATCGAACCAGCGTCACTATGTTGATGATTGCCAAAATGATATCCGCCGCCTTTTATTTCAGCAACCACATCGCTACTCTTGGCACTAATATTCCATCCAGTCCGCGCAATCATAGAACCTAAAACTGGACCGAAATCCTTAGTCAACGGCAATAAGCCTCTATTTTTTTCAGCTATTAGTTGTGGATCATTCAATAACAAAAAAAGCACCTGATTATCCGACATACCTCCTTGCCTTTCAAAATCAGCTTTGAGAACAGGGTCCTCTGCATAAGAAGATGCCAACAACGTAAATAATGGGGCTTTCCAATAGTAAGGAGCACCATTCGTAGATGCGCCGAACCCATCTCCATCTCTTAGCATTTCTCCATCCGGTAATCTGGCATATAACCAATACTTACCCACATCTTTAATGTTATCATCAAATACTGCCGTCCCTGTCATCCGATAATAAAGCCAAGCAGCATGTAAATCCCAAGTGAATCTATAAGAGCCATAATTCACCCCTTGATTGTGCCTTGGAGACTGATATTCAAACTTCCTCATTGGCACCAATTGTTCTAGAATAGAGTAGGATATGTATTTATAAGGTTCAGGGTTTTCATCATAAATAGCAATACTCATCGATAATAGGTCTCGACATACTTGAGCCTCATTTCCATGACCATTGACAACACTCTGCAAAAACGGAGGCCAACCAATTTCCATGTCATCAGAAAGTCTCAATAAATTTTCAACAAAAACAGTGCGTTCATCTTCTCTGATGATAGTATAACACCAATCATATACCAATGAGGAAACATATATCGCCCTACCAATCTCGCGGGTTATGTCTAACAGATTCCCGAACTCGACATGAGAAATATAATTCTTCATCATATCTACAGCCTCTCGTCCAACCTTTTTGTCTCCTGTCATCAGGAAATAGAATGCTTTTGCTTCTGCTGCTTTCTCTAGTTTTTCATCAAAAGGAATTTCTCCAGAAGCTACTCCCGCGAAATCATACGGTTTAATTGCGTCGGTTTTTACGCGTTCCCATTTGAGCTTATTCTCTCCTTGTTCTAATCTAGCTTTCACTACAGGTAAAGAATTTGCATTAACCCATAGTCTAGGCCTGGATTGTGGAGGCAATACTTTTGGTACATACTGTTGCGCAAGTTCTGGTATTACAGGTGGCACATACGTCTTTAAACTTACACTTTCTAAAATAACACCTTCGGGCAACCACAGCTTAAGACTCTTGCTCTCTTCGCCTACATTGAATTTACCGGACGCTTGTCTTGATGGTTGCTTATTTAGTTCCCAAGGAGCAAATACCACTCTTTTAGTTATGTTTTGATTTTCAAATTGCAGTGTTATAAATAGGGACTCAAATTTGGTTTTTGCCTCGGCCAATATTTGATCTCCAATTCTATTACTATATGCCTGTGTTGTTACGACATAACGCCCAGGTTCAACACCACTTAAATCAATAGCTATATCCGCGTCTCTATCAGAGTCTTGGACACGCCCATGCAAAGACACTCCCTTTTTACTGATTATTTTTTGATTCTCAACAATCTCTACATTTTTACTGTTCAGTTTCATTTGGTCAGTTCCAAACGTATATGTAACCTTGTTGGAAGCTCTTTGTTGACATTCTGCTCTCCACGATACTGCTAACAACAGGAACATGATAAAAAATCTTTTCATAATTTCTATGTTCATAATTTTATTATTGTCTATCTTAACAATGGAGTACCTATTCATCAAACTAACACACACAAAAAATAAAACTAAATCAAAAAGAAATTCTACAAACAATAAATGAGATGTTTGGTTTAGCTTAAAACCGGAGGTTTTCTAAAAGAAAAAAGCCTTCAACTACTAACAAGTTAAAGGCTTTTTTTTAGTGACCCCGCTGAGGCTCGAACTCAGGACCCACAGATTAAGAGTCTGTTGCTCTACCAACTGAGCTACGAAGTCAATGAAACAAATGTAAGGGCTGAGGTTTAAAAAATCAATATCTTTTACTTACACAACAAACAAATACCAACCAAAACACTGTGTATCAATTATTTTTGTTTTTTCTTTCTTCGAATACCACATAACTTATTACATAATAATGAGGGGAATTCTCCAAAAGCGCCTTTGCTTCTAAAATATTAGAAGACAAATCGGCCGCTGCACAAGATCGCTCAATATTATGCACTTTATCCACCCAAGACGAAGCATAGACCAATACTGGAATTTCCTGATTCAACACCCACCCTACCTTACTATAACTCCTCCAACTATACCCTTGCCCATACCTCGTAAGGTGTTTATCCAATTTAATTCCTTGCAAGGCACCACTATAGGTTTCGACTTTTAAATAAACCAGGCTATCCATATCTTTTGCAAAGAAGGTAAGCTGGTCTATATAATCTACCGAAACTCTATTCGTAAAGCGATCATTATCTTTATAATACCGATAGGTATTATCGTTCATCACCCCGACACTTCTTCGTTTTACAATTTCTCCTCCTTTATATTCTGTAAGGATAATATCAAATTGATATACTGTATCAAACGGATTTAATGGAATATTGAAGACACTCACGCCGGCCAATTCCAATGCTTTCAGGATTTGTACCTGACTAATGCGACTTGCATTATATCGATTATACTCATCTTCTTTTTCAATAGCTGTACGCTGATCTTTCACATATCCCTGAGCAAATAATGAAATAGGCAGTAGGCACAACAATAAAATTGAAATATGATTTTTCATGAGTTTGATATTATCTACGATTTACCGCTGTAAATGTAAACAGAATATATCGTAAGTAAGATGTTACCATCAGTGCAAAAAAGTCAAAACGCCGCATTTGTTTTAGGAACGACTACCTATCATTCCCGGAAACAAATGCGCATCTTTACATTTTATTGTTTTGTCTGGCTTGACTCACAAGGCTCAATGCCAATACAGTTCTTTCTTCCAATCCCTCGGTTTGCTTAGGGTCAATCAATTTGCTCCCCATCCCAACAGCACATACGCCTGACTGAAACCAAGATTTTAAATTATTGATTTCTATATCAACGCCACCTGTTGGTATGAACAACTGTCCTTTAAATAAATCCTTAATCGCAGTCATGAATCCTGGCCCCAATATATTCGCAGGAAAGAGCTTAATCAGAGCAGCATCATATTCTTGAGCTGTGTAAATTTCTGTTGGAGTCATACAACCTGGGACCCAAAGTAAACCGGCCTCATTCACCAATTTCCCTACACTGGGGTTCACAATTGGAGACACGATAAAATCAGCTCCCAAATCTATAAAAAGGGAAGCCTCTTTAGCATTTTTTATCGTGCCTATTCCAAGATAGAGCCCTGGCATTTCTTGGTCTCTAACAGACAACAGCGCTTTAAACACCACTTCTGCTTTGTCACCTCTGTTGGTAAACTCAAAGACTCTTACACCGGCATTATAAAGCGTCTTTACAAGCTCGACCGATTCATCAACAACATCATGATAAAATAAGGGCAATATACCCTGCTGTAAAATGGCATCTAATACTATTTTCTTCTTGCTCATCTCTTTATTCGTTTTTGGATATCTGTGACCGAACTATCGGTCGCATCACTCGCTATAAATAATTTATCAAAAGCCGCCGCAGTAGCAAACTCAAGTGTGTCACGCATCTGCATCTCTTGGTATAGCCCATATATCAGTCCGGCCATGAAACAATCTCCACTTCCTACCCTATCCACAATCTCTTCTGCCAGATACTCTTCGGAGACCAAGAACTCCTCCCTCCCAAAAAAGGTCGTAAAATACTGGATTCCTTTCTCGAGATAATCAAACCTAAATGTGTTGGCTACAAATTTACATTTCTCAAATCGCGAGACGAGCTCCAAACTTGTTCTCTTTGCCTGTTCTTCAAGCAGCCCTCTGGGATAACTCGGTTTTACCTCTTGCATCTCCGGAGCTAATGAAGTACCTAACATCTGTTTCGCTGCCCATACATTTCCCATTATAAGATCAGCGTACGCTGCTAGATCCGGCATTATTTCTATCGGTTCCTTTCCGTATTTCCACAACTTAGAACGGTAATTGAGATCTAGGGAGACAAAGATATTTTGACGTTTTGCTTCTTTCACGGCATCAAGACATATGTCAGCTATTTCCTGAGATATAGCAGGACAGATCGCAGAAAAGTGAAACCATGTTACATCTTTGAAAACTGTCTGCCAATCTATATCGCTACGCCTTAGATTAGCAAACGCAGAGTCTGCCCTATCATATATCACTCCCGCATGCTTTACATCCTTCCCCTTAGGCAAGTAATACAACCCCATACGCCCGCCCTGCAACAGCATATGGTCTATATTGACTTCTCTTGCCTTCAGATGCTCTAAAACACCAAAGGTTATATCATTTTGAGGCATCGCAGAAATATAAGCAGACGGCAATCCCCATGTCGCTAGAGCTGAAGCAACATTAAGTTCCGCTCCACCGACAAAAAACGGCAAAACGCCCATCCCAATCCAATCCTGAGAAAGATCAGGACAGATGCGGAACAATATTTCTCCAAAATTTAAAATCTTACCATTCATTACTTAAAAAATCTAAAATATTCCTGGGGTTATAATAGCTTATATCTTGTATAATCTGCCAGCCCATTCTATGTCATTAGGAATCCCTCCTTTTTCCAGATCTATCCCAAACATATCGCATACAAGCCTTCTGAAATACTCCTATCTAGGAAAGGATAGAAAGCTTACAGAAACCGATCAGATCATGTTCCGTATCTGTTCCCTTAAGTGTAAAAAACCTATATTATTATTACCTCTTTATCTGAGTAAAAAACTTGCATGATCATATCTAGGGTTTAAAAATAAGCACAAGATAACTAAGATTTACAGTTCTACCTCAATATTAGTTACGAAAACGTTCGCGATATTTTTTTTATACACGTAAAAAGCCAAGGTTTAATGAATCAACCTTGGCTTTTTCTTTTTGTCTGTGTAGCCGAAACCGAACAAATCTCGAAACATTTTCTTGAGGATTTAGAACGGCTAACCTCCCTAAGTGCGGAAGTTACTGCTATGGAATATTAAAAACTAAAATTCACTCCAAAAGAAAAAAACAGAAAAAAAAGAAAGCCATTCTGTTAACGGATATAAGATAACGAAGCACTATAAGTCCCGAAGGGTGGCGAAGCCATTATGCGTGCGAAGTTATCGTTATCCGTTATCTTTGCTTCCCTTTTTGTTTGTTTTTGATACCTCTATAAATCCTTATCCATATATTCTTCCAAAGAAGATTTCAGTTGGTCTAAAAATGCGGTTCGGGAACCCGCACGGTATTTCATTCGGTGGAAAGAATTATGCAAATCCCCTAAGGTAATCTGAAATAGTTTTTCCAAAACCAAACTGATTTTTCGTATTCCTACTTTACCGTAGGAAAGAGAACCATTCGCATACAGAGCATAAATCAGTTCTATCAGTGCATTTTTGGTATCCGTCCAAAGAATACCGTCTGATGAAATATCCCTTGCAGAAAGAGAACCTGCCATTTCATCATTATTGATTTTTTGAAGTATGTAGGTGTAGAGTAACTCGTTGGCTATTATCCGAGCTACTTTGTTATCATAATAAGTTGAAAACAGCGGGTCAATTTCAAAAACAAAACTATTCAGTCCATCGTGGAAATTGATGTTGCCCAATCTAAAATAGGTTTCATCACGGTCGGTTCTTCCTGACCGGTAATATCTGTAAAAATCTGAATTGTAAATATGTTCCCTATATTCCTGTTTTAATTCCTGCAACTGTTCTAAAAAATAGCTCGCATACATTTTCCCTCCGTCAACTGGACAAGCCGTCTGCATACGGAATATCTTATTGTGGTAAATCAGTTTGGAGAGGATGTATGGCTTAATGTTGCGAAAGAAATTGATTTCCTCCCACTGGTTTTTAAAGCCCTGCGTTGTAACATCCTCTCTTATCGACGCCAAGTATTCTTGCAGGTATATGGTCATTTGGTACGCTTCATTAATCTCATTGGGTGCAGACAGCGAAATAGCGTTTTCTTTTCGCTGTATCTCCGAGATAATATGATTTAATGAAAATGCCCTACCTATCAAATCAGTTTATTTAAGTTTACCCCCCAAACATGTTACAATGAAAATGCTTAAATTACAATAACAAACAAGAACTTAGGATGTAATATGTATCACATCCTAAGTTCTTCAGTTTGACCGGTCTTTGGTCTTAATTCTACAATTACTGTTTTTCTCCCTCAAAGCTATATGGGATTTCTAGTGTATTCACAACCAAATTTAATTTTTTCTCCGCAATTTTGTAACCAAACAGTCCCTGGGCATCGTCTCCATTGACAAGCCCCGGTACATCAGCTTTTGCCCGGATGGTCCTGGAAGCTGCGTGTGAATAAGGTTCTCCAGCTTTAGCCTCAAATTTAAGTCGATTATCATCTACTTTCGTGACAATTAATACAGCATTAAAGTAATTGACACCATCAATTCTATAGGCGCCCTTATATGTACCTACTGCAACGTCAATCGAACCTGTTCCCTGATTAGGGTTGTCATCATCTTTGCTGCAGCCCACAAAGGTTATGAGTGCAATCATCAAAACTAAAGTCTTGCAAAATCTAATCTTAAAATTTGTCTTTTTCATACTGTACTATATTTTATTATTAATTAATGTTAAACCAAATATTTCAGGATAAACCGCGATCTGTTCATTGATTCCATCATTCCCAAGTTGCAAAGGGTATCAGATTATATGACCAGAGTGTTATAACGAATTGTGAAACCAAAACGATCAGCCAAAAATCAATGCAATTTATACTCTTACTTAGCGTTGATCCATATTTTATCAGAGATATAAAACAACCAGCCGGAAGTAAAAAGGTACACGCATAGATCATCATAGTGGGCGGGGATTTATTTCCTATTCTTATCATATCAATACTTGATACAAATAGTAAGGATAACGTGAACAATATCAACGTCGAAATACAGAACATAACTGGTGACATGAAATATTTCCATTTTCTCCTGAATAAATTAATGATGAAACTAAGAATCATGAGTAAAGCCGCGACGACCCCAAGAACAACACTGATCGTGCTCAGGTAGATTTTCCAGCTGCTTATCTTTTTTAAGGTCATTGTGCCGGTTGTGAGAAATGTTACGCCCGATCCATCCTTATAGAACAAGTGGGAAGCTGCTGTTCTGCCCTGTGCAACAAACAGCGCGTTACCTATTGTCTTTGCAAAAATTTCTTTCTTTTGAAAGGGTCGGATAGAAATACCGTTTCCGCTATTTTTCACAACAGTATATCCGCTGATCACATCGATGAGTTCCATGGGATGAATCTTTGTAAATACAGGGACATAATAGCCTTCCCATTCGGAATCCTGTACAGACGACGAACTCTTTACTGAACCGATTTGCACTCGTAAAGTGTCCAGATCCAGATGATCGATCAGGGTTTTATTGAACAGATCATAATCGGCGGTTTCGCTGTCCATATTATGCGCTATGAAAAATGCCTTTTTTTCTTTTGGAAAGAGGTAATACATCGCCCTGAAGCCAATCGTGTTTCCCGAATGGGCTATTCCGACAACACCATGGCGATCTCTGGATAGAGCTCCCAGAGAATAGCCCAATCTCAGTCCATTTTTTGCGGCAATCGTATTTACCGGTAATCCCATTTGATCGATGAACTCTTTTTTGATGAATTCCTGGTCATTTAATCGTCCACCGTTGAGCAAAAACTGCAAAAATGTTCCCATATCTTCAGCTGTAGTTGTAAACTGGCCTGCAGGGCGAACATAGATCGGCATAGCAAAGGCCGGATCTCCATTGTCAAAATGCCCCATGGCCAGCTTTTTGTCTTCGTGCTGGGTTCTGAAATGGAAAGAGCTGTTCTTAAGACCAATTGGCCGGAGAAGGTTTCTGTCGAGATAATCTTCGTATGGCTCCTTTACGATAGTATCTATCAGCATGCCTAGTAGCGTATATCCTATATTGGAGTAGGAAAACATTGTTCCGGGTTTAACATGTACGTCCAGTACCTTAGGATTCCTTCCGTAAAACTCGTTTAATGGTGTTTGAGCGGTCGCCCCCGTACTGAAGAAGTGCCAAAGTCGAATGTCGGACATACCAGAGGTATGGTCAAGCAGATGCCGAATCGTAACAGGGTTGGAACTTTCCCAAGGGTTGTCCATAGGCAGGTCTTTCAAATATTTCTTTATTGGATCATCCAGATCGAGCATATTGAGGGTAGCCAATCGCAAGATCCCTATTGCAAGGAAGGTCTTGGTTAAGGAACCCACATGAACTTTATCGTCCAAAAGCATTGGATCGCCCGTCTCCAAATTTTTAAGTCCGGAGCTAAACGATGTAATGTGACTGTCTTTTATAGTCGAATAAACTGCGCCAGAGAGTTTCTCCTGTTTTAGGAGATCATCTATTTTACCTTGCAGGGATTGACTAGCAGCAGCTAACGGCAGGAGTATCCATAACAGGACATAACATGTTCTGAACATCCTCAAAAGGCTATCTGGTTTCCCAAAAGGTGCAATTTTACGCAACAGATAATTGAATGTCATTTTTTTATCCTTTGAAATCATTCCGGTGAAAGTCTCAGCTTTCACTGATTTTTATTGAAAAAGTTCCACATATATTCATTGATATCGAGTTCCTTTGATGTAGGCCCGATCGGAAGGCCAATATTAAAGTCATCTGCTCCAGGCCATGTGTGTCCACCATCTTCGATCGTGATCAATGTCAAGTTTCGATCCCAGCTTTGTGATTCCAGGATCGTGACCGATTTGCCATGTACAGACTTTCTGTCCATATGCAGAGGCTTAGCATCTGCTATATTAAAGAGGTTCGTTTTCCAAAACTCATAAGTATCCTTAGCTGAAAAATAGCCACCTTTCTTTCCATCATAATTGACTAACTGATCTACCTTTCCGTTCACCATAAGGACAGAAATTGGGTTTTGAGGCTTATGATAAACGGCCACTGAATCAGGAAGGTTTGCGCCGATGCTTGCGATCGCTGAGAATCTATGTGGCAGTTCTGATGCAATCCTATGGCAGAAAAATCCTCCACGGGACAGTCCGGTAGCGAATACCTTGTTCTCTATAATTTTATGTTCCTTTTCGATATGCGAAAGAAGGCTGTCAACGAAACCTATATCGTCAGTTCCATCCCTGTAGGACATGCCATAGCCTACATTCCAATCTTCGTTTATCCCCTTTGGATAGACAACGATAAATCCATGCCTGTCAGCTGTTCTGTTCATACCTGTATAGAGCATCTGCTCAGCAGGTGTCATCCCCCCACCATGGAAATTGAACACTATCGGGTAAGATCTATCAACTGAATAGCCTTTCGGAGTATAGATAATGTATTTCCTATTAACTCCTTTAAAGAGGATGCTTTTTGTTTGACCAAACCCAAAAAATGGAATATAGATCAATAAAAGAAAAACTATATTTTTAATCATATTGCAAAATTTCTGCTATTTTGGACGATAATCTTTGGTTCTTTCTTTTTATCCTTTTCCAAAGGATTTGTTTCAATATTGTCCATAGAATGCCTGTAAGGATCAATAATAATGCTGATGACAGTATAACGCTGACAGGAGAGGGAAGCAATGAATCTAAAAAATAGAGAAAAACCGCAATCAGAAAAAATGTTGACACTATACAGAACATCATCAGCTCACGTTGCCCTTGCTTAATATGGATATCTGGAAGGGTCCGGATAAAATCGGTACTGTTTGACAGATATTCTTTTCGTTCTCTCGTAATCCTCCGCCAAGAATATCCGAATAGATGAACCGATATCACGAGCAGGATAATCTCTGAAATGCTTTTGCTCATGCTGTTCAATTCATCTGTATAGATGACGTAGACAAAGCTTATTCCTGAGAAAAGTATAACGGCAATGGACCAGAGGAAAACAATTATTCTTTTCCTTTTTCTCCAATGTTGCAGAGTTTGGTTAAAATCATAGAACGATTCATTCGGATCTATCTCCAATGATTGCCAAGTTTTTTTTAAGTCCAAGATATCCTTATTCATCTTCCTTCATTTTTTTCGATAACACTTCTTTTATCCTATGGATCCGAACCCGTATGTTTGAGTGGCTCAGTCCTAATATTTCAGCAATTTTATCCTGCTTTAGATCCTCCAGATAAAAGCCTATTATCAGCCTGTCCATATCCGGAAGTTCAGCTATGCAACGGTGGAGTCGAACAAAGTTAGTCTCCTCCAGACGAGGATCTAGTTCCTCATGATCAAAAAAACTATATTCCCTAACAAGTTGTTTTTTCTTTTCGTTCTCGATCTGCCTGAGGCATTTGTTGCTCGCAATTCTGTATATCCATCCAGCTATATTTTCTTTATGTTTGAGCTCATTCAAGTTCGTGAATACGGTAATAAAAGTATCCTGCATCACGTCTTTGGCTTTTTCTGTATCATTGAAATAGCCAAAGCAAACCCTGAATATTTTACTCGAGTACTTTTTATATAGATTTTCGAATTCCATTAAAATAGATTTCCATTATACATAGATAAATACAGAAGAACTTAAAATGTTACAGATTATGGACAAAAAAATCTGCATCTAGATACCTTATTTAAAGATAGAATGATAATATCTTATTTGATCTGCAAGTTCTACTGATTGAGTCCATTTGTCTTACTTAGTAGCATACGACCATCTTGACTAATTCTTTAATTAAATCAACAACCGGAAAGCCCTAATGATATTGTAATCTTCCCTGAAAATAGTTACGATTTTTAATGTAGTTTATTGACCATTTCGTGCCATATTGTGATAAAGGTTGTTGTCACAATTTCCTACACTTATATTATAGACAAATTTATATTTTAAGTTTAAAATGAGCTATTGACATCATACAAAATGTATTTTTCAATATACTTTCACAACCTCCTCCCTTTCTTCTTTTTCTTCCTCATTCGATTAGCAAACTGTTCTTCCTCGTAATCTACGCCCTGTGCATCGGGTAACAGGCTGAATAATCCCAAATCGAAATTAGACGAATGTTCCTGCGGAATAAACCCAAAAAGGTCTTTTGGTTGGTTGTCTATTGTGTTCGTATTGGAAACTGGGCTGTCCTGTATCTTCAATTCGGGCTTATTTCCGTTGTTCCACCAATCGTTAAAGACATTTGCCGATAGGTCTCTATCCAAAGCTGAACCATTCCAAACGCTACGGCTCTCGTGGTCAATAAAGGTCATACCGTAAATTCGTCCTTCAATATTACGTCTTACAACGGTATTGATGCCTTGCTCGGTCAATTGCTTTCTAAAATCTGTTTCGTTATTTGTGGTATGTATGGCAAGTTCTATCGTGTTTTTCAGGATACTCCTTGCAGGGTTGGTTTTCATTTTCTCTTTGGACTGTTCAAAGTGTTTTTGCAGTTGTGCTACGCCTGCATCTTTTCCGAAAAGCGATGCTTTGAACGGATTGCTTGCTTTGTTGCCATTGTCATCCAATGCCACATAGACCAATCCGTTTACGGTCTGACCGTTCCGCTTGCCTTTGACTTCTTCCGCTATAATGTTGAATAGCGACAGCAAAGCATTATAGCTTCCCATAGTCGGAAAGCTGTAATACTTTGTTAGATGCCGCACTACAGAAGCAATCTGACTTTTGATGTCGCCTTTGTGGTAATCCACAGGTTTGAAAACTTTGTTGGCTTGTTTCTGCTCTTGTTCGGTGGCTTTTTGCAGGTTATATTTCGTTTCCAAATCCCGACAGATTGCCATTGAGCGAGGGTGGTCGTAATCATCGGGGATTTTCTTTCCGTCAATTCCCACACAGGTCGAAACGATATGGATATGCGTTCGGTCAATATCCGTATGTTTGAAAACAATATATGGCTGATTGCTGTAGCCCATACGCTCCATATATTCCTGTGCCATTTCTGTAAATTGATTATCGCTGATTTTATCCGCAGGATCTGGGTTCAGCGATATATGGCGTACCGTCTTTTCTGTTTTGATATTTGCTGATAAATATGGTTCAAAGCATTTATTAAAATACGCTACAGAATACCTGCCGTCCATTGTATTGGGTATCCTGTTCAGCAACAAAACTTCTCCATTTTCCTTGTCCACTTTTTGCTGATTGTACAAAATCGCTCCGTACATATTGCTTCCCTTTCCGATTTTTGCAATCATATTTCTACTCTTTGTTTAGGTATTTCTTTTCAAATTCATCGGAAAGAATTAAAACCTTTAGCAACAGTTCTTTCATTTCTGCTGTCTGTTTCTCCAATTTATAGAGGTATGCCGATGCTTTTTTATCCGAAAAATTGGCGTTCAACAGCTTTACAATCTGATTGTAATTAGTTGCTATTCCCCGAAACTGACCGAAAAATTTGGTCAGTCCTGTGTGATATTCAACTGCATTCATATCAATTTTTACGGTCTTTACTGTCTTCTGAAAGATGCAAGCCGTAATGAAATGTGCCATTATCTTCATTCCCGATTGGTCAAAGAGGGCAAGAAACTTGGCATTGTCTTCTGCATTCAGGTTAATGGAATACCGATTGACCGCAGGGTCATTCTTCGGTTTCCTTCCTGTTTTCCTAATCTGTTTTCTGTTCTTCTCTTCCATAATAAATCCATTTTAATGTTAAACCAAAACTGCGACTTCGGAGCGGTTTTCAGCCTCCTGCAAGGGCAAGTGCTTTTGAGGTACTGAAATTCATTTCGAGGACCTCAAGAGATAACTTGCTCTGAACAGGGGTTCAGAAAAATCCGTCCTGCAAACGGATTCGGGTCAGCTGAAAAAACCAGTCGCTTTAGATACAAATTTCGGTAAGACTATTTGAATAACAGCGGTTTACAAGCATGACAATGAACGCCAAATATTGCCATTGAATGCCACCCTCATTAAGATTACGACTGCTTTTGTTTCCTTTGTATTTGGTTAGCTGGCTGATTGTCTATATTCTTAACTAGGTAAGCAATCAGCAAAAATACCGACAGCAAATCTGCGTGATTGAATGCAGACGAATTACACACTTTTCAGTTAACGAAACAGCTAATTAAGGGTATGCAGGTGCATAGGTAGATAGGTCGTTGCATAGGTGCAATAGTACATACAACTGACTGCTTAGCTAGCCAAACAGCTAATTGGATATAATATTAACATTAAGAGATATGATACACGAAGAAAACAAAAATCAGCAACCCGGAAAAGAGGATTTTTCTATTGAAAATTTCCTAACTGATGAAAAGAAAAAAACTGAACAGGAGCAGAATGCTTTACCGCATAGTGATGACCTTACTGCAATCGAAACAGACGAAAAACCTGTAGAAACAGAAGATACAAAACCGATTGTAGGTAATGTAAAAAGAACCGTTTCAAAATCAAGGAAGTTGACTAAAGAGGATTATTGCGTAGCGTTCTTTAAAATCCCTAAAAGGAATGCAAGTAAAGGCAAATCGGTCTATGTACGGCAGGAACACCACGAAACATTCAACAGGCTTACCAACATTATGGGTATCGACAAGCTAACGATTTATGCGTATCTGGACAACATTATCGAATATCATTTTCAGGAGTTCGGGGAGCTGATTAAGGAAATTTATAACGAAAAACATAAACCGTTGTTTTGATAACCGCCCATTAGTAAAGATGCGTAATTTTCGCTCAAAAATTATTTTCAAAACAAAAAAACAGAAAAAAAAGAAAGCCATTTTAACAAGGCGGACAGGCGAAAAAATAAAAAGGAAACGGAATAAGTCCCGAAGGGTGGTAGGGCAACAGATTAACCAGGCGAAGCCACCTTTTTGCCCTGCCATTATGCCGTAAGCTTTTGGTTGGGTGGTGCGGAGAGTGTCCGCCTTAAATTTGCAACCTTTTTATTCTTTTTTGGGAAACACTTTTCAAATATTCCTTTTATCAAAACGCCTCTGAACGCCAAATACTACCTTTGACGGCAACAAACTAAGCTCAACCTGCTTGCCAGCCTAACTTTAGTCAGAACAAAAAGTTAGGCAATGCAGGAGCGTAAGGAAATAGAAAGAATACCTATCGGGGAAGCAATGGAGCTTCTTCGAGAAAATGGTATTGATGTAGGGCAGGAAGAAGCCGAACTGATCATGGAATTCCTGTATAACCTTACGATGATCGTAATTCGGGAATGCTTTGATGTTGAATGATTTATTTCGTAAATTAGCTAATCCCAAGACACATTATCCATTTAAAGAGATTAGCGATGAAGATAGCAGATTTATACATACGTGTATCCACAGATGAACAAGCAGACAAAGGATATTCTCAGCGTGACCAAGAGGAGCGTTTGAAGAGATTCTGTGTTACCAATAAGATTACCGTTGGTCAGGTTATTTACGAAGACCATTCTGCTAAAACTTTTAACCGTCCTGCGTGGACTAATCTCTTAAATAATCTTAAAAAGAAAAGTTCCAAAACCAATTTGATTCTCTTTACCAAATGGGACAGATTCAGCCGTAATGCAGGTGATGCCTATCAAATGATTAGTACATTGACTAAGCTGGGAGTTGAACCACAAGCTGTCGAACAACCTTTAGATTTATCTATTCCCGAAAACAAAATGATGCTTGCTATTTATCTGGCAGCTCCCGAAGTGGAGAACGACCGAAGAGCTTTGAACACATTCTACGGAATGCGTAGGGCAAGGAAAGAGGGGTGCTTGATGGGGAAAGCGCCATTCGGATATATCAACAGAAGCAAAGAAGACGGTAGAAAGTACGTTGCATTTAAAGACCCCGAAGCATTTGCAATGCGTTGGGCTTTCAACGAAATAGCAAAAGGAATACTTGCTGCTGACCAAGTGCGACAAAAAATGAACACGCAAAGTCCTGTAAAATTGAGTCGAAGTGCTTTTCATGTGGCTATCCGTAACCCGCTGTACTGTGGAAAGATTTTCATTGCCAAATTTCAAGATGAAGAAGCGCATCTGGTACAAGGTCAACATGAACCATTAATAAGCGAAGAATTATTTAATAAAGTACAATATGTATTGGACGGGAACAAAAGAGTGGAACGCCCGAATACCAAAATACTTTCAGATGTCAATCTACCATTGAGAGGCTTCTTGGTATGTCCTGATTGCGGTCGCAATCTTACAGGCAGTGCTTCTAAAGGAAGAACGAGCCGTTATTACTACTATCACTGTGTTTCCGCTTGCGGATTTCGTCAGAAAGCTGAATTTGCCAACGATATTTTTGAAAAGGGTATGCATCAGTTCGAATTGGACGGTGGTATAAAGAATGTTCTGAAAAAATTGCTATTGGACAACTACAAGAAGTTTGTGCAAGATCCAATGAACGAAAAGAAACGGATAGTACAGGAAATAGACAGGCTTAATACTAGACTTTCGGTTGCACGTAACAAATTGCTTTCTGAAACGATAGACGATGAAGAATATCTTGACATTAAGAAAGAGTGCAAAGGACAAATTGATAAGTTGGAAGAACAGCTAAGTAAAGATGGTTCAGATACTAAAAATTTCAACGTCGACAAGACTTTGGACAAAGCATTACAACATATTCAAAACATCCCGAAACTGTACAGCGAGGGCGAAATCCAAACAAAGAGAGCCATAATTGGTTCGATATTCCCCGAAAAATTGGAGTTTGATGGAAAAACGTATCGAACCACCCGAATGAACGTAATCGTAAACCATATCTTTCAGATAAACAACGGATTACTCCAAAAAAAGAACAGGACAAACGAAAATATATTTCATTTGTCCTGTTTAGTAGCCCCGAGCAGAATCGAACTGCTATCAAATGTTTAGGAAACATCTATTCTATCCGTTGAACTACGGGGCCAACTTTTTGAAGTACACAAAAGTATTATTCTATTAGCTTCAAAACAAGAGCTCATTTTATTTTTACCCCACCCATAACCATAAACTATAATTATCAATAGGCAATAATAGATTTTGACAATATGAAATAGGTAAATTCGATTTATAGTTGTCGTTATTATGTTTACCTTTGTAGTACAAAAAAAGAAAGATATATTATGAGTTTTACAGGTAAGAATTTTCCGAACATTACAGTAGATGCAATTGATTATTTAGGTGACTACATCTCAATCAATATTTTTGAAAAAGCCCAAAAAGAAAACAAAAAAGTAATGTTATTCTGGTATCCAAAAGACTTCACTTTCGTATGCCCGACAGAATTACACGCTTTTCAAGAGGCTCTTCCTGAATTTGAAAAACGTAACACTATTGTAATCGGTGCATCATGCGATTCTAATGAAGTTCACTTTGCATGGTTGAATACGGCTAAAGATAACGGTGGTATTGAAGGTGTTACATACCCAATCATTGCTGACACTAACCGCAACCTTTCTAGTGTATTAGGTATTCTGGAAATGAAAGAAGTAGAGCACCCTGAATACGGTACCCTAGTAGAAGGGTCTGCTGTATCTTACCGCGCTACTTATTTGATCGACGAGACTGGTAAAGTTTTCCACGAGTCGGTGAATGATATGCCACTTGGACGTAACGTTAAAGAGTACATCCGTTTAGTTGACGCTTATGCACACGTTCAAAACCATGGTGAAGTTTGTCCAGCAAACTGGGAAGAAGGTAAAGACGCGATGAATGCGACTCGTGAGGGCGTAGCTTCATACCTATCAGCAAACTAAGAAATATCAACTACTTAAGAGGCGGATTTCTTCCGCCTCTATCATTTAAACACAAACTATTATGTTACAGGAATTAGAAAACGACACCTTACAGGAAGTTGTTAACAGCAACAAAACTGTAATGGTACAATATGCTGCTTCATGGTGCGGAAACTGCCGTATTATGAAACCAAAATTCAAGAAACTGGCAACAGAGAATGAGAATGTTACTTTCATTATTGTAGATGCTGAAAAAAACCCAGAATCTAGAAAGTTAGCCAACGTCAATAACTTGCCTACATTTGCTGCTTTTAAAGATGGCAAATTGGTAAATCAGGTACAGACAAACAAAATTGAAGGACTAATCGATTTATTAAATGAAGTTACCGATAATTAAGCACTTAACAGATTTCATCGAACAAAATGATGCGGATTACGTATTGGAGACGATTGAAACATTGGAGTCCTTAACTGAAGTCTCCTCTTTAAAAGACGAAGAACTAGATGTTATCGGCGAATTAATCTCAAATATGTACGGGGCTATAGAAGTGGATAAGTTAATCAAGGAGGGAACTCCCAAAAAAGAAGCTTTGAATACCTTTATGCAGCGTGTATTGGGATCAATAGATAAGTAGAAACCTACGCGTATGCGGATAAAAACTCATCTTTTTATACACAGTTCGACCCTATATCGCTTTTGTTCATAACTTTAGCGATGTGGAAAATTATTTTTCAACAGATTACTTATATTATTGTGCTTTTTATAGTACTTTTACTAGTGTTGAAGGGTTACACCTTAATCTGGTGAGTCGTAACACTAATATGCATTTAATAATAGATTAAGCGCACACTATTTTAAGACTAAAGATTTTTAATTGTTGGAAAAAGAGCTAAATTACATTTAGCTCTTTTTTTTGTATCCTTCGTTTTAGGAAAGTCCCCTCAAGTCTGCTTAAGTCCCCTAAACTCCCCTCAAGTCCGTGATAGCTTGTCTATAGCTTGGGTATAGTCTAGTATAAACCTTATTGTTTATGCCATTACCTATAAGATTTACCATAACAATATTACAGTTTACTTGCCCTACAAATTGCTTCTTTTTTAGTTCAAACATGTATATTTAGCTATGCTTAGAAAAATATCCTTTTTATTTCTATTTCTAATTTCACTTCATTATGTAGCACGTCCACAACATGGAAACATGCCTGCGAGTGAAATCATGATCAAACTTAAAAAACTTAATACACTGGGATCGGTTTTATACTTTGCTGCGCACCCTGATGATGAAAATACCCGATTGATCGCTTGGCTATCCCAAGAACGAAAGTACAGGACGGGCTATCTCTCCCTGACCCGCGGAGATGGGGGCCAAAACCTTATTGGCACAGAGCAGGGAATTGATCTTGGTCTAGTACGCACACAGGAGCTACTTGCTGCCCGATCGATAGACAAGGGCGAACAGTTTTTCAGTTCCGCCTACGATTTCGGTTTTTCCAAGACTCACCAAGAGACGTTTGATTTTTGGGATAAAGAAACCGCTTTACGTGAAGCCGTATGGATAATTCGTAAATTTAGACCAGATATTATCATTACTCGCTTTCCTCCAGACAAACGTGGTGGGCACGGGCACCATCAGGCCTCGGCTATATTGGCACATGAGGCCTACCTTGCTGCTGCTGACCCGAATTATTTTCCGGAGCAACTTGCTACTGTGTCTGTATGGAAAGCGAAACGACTGCTATGGAACACGGCTAATTTCGGTGGAATGAACAATACTTCAGAAGACCAGCTGAAAGTAGACATTGGAGCTTATAACCCTCTATTGGGGGAATCCTATGGGGAGATTGCGGCACGTAGTAGATCGCAACATAAAAGCCAGGGCTTTGGTGCTGCTACTACACGGGGTACAAGCATTGAATACTTTGATTTCGTAGCGGGCGACAAACCAAAACAGGATCTTATGGAGGGGATTGAAACAACTTGGAACCGAATCCCTAACACCGCTGATATACAGCGTCGAATTGACAATATTATCGAAGGATTTGACTATTTAAATCCCGAGAAGAGTATTCCTGCCCTATTTGAGCTCCGAGAGCAGGTCCGCACCGTAAGTGATCCTTACTGGAAAAATCTTAAAACCCAGGAAATCGAAGATATTATTACGGCTTGCGCGGGTATATGGATTGATGCTACTACCGCATCCAGTCAATATCCTATGGACAAAAATTTTGATGTATCCCTTGAAGCCATTGTTAGACGCCCAGGAATTAAAGTTAAACTTATTAGAACAACCTTGGGAGAAATCAACCAATCCCTCACGACAAACAATACCTGGAACTCGTCGAGTCCATATCAATGGCACAGAAACACACAACCTTACTGGCTCGAAAGAGCAAATTCATTGGGAAAATTTGACGTAGAACCAAAAGATATAGGATTCCCGACAAATGCTAGCCGACCAATAGTGGAATTCACTTTCGACATCGACGGAAAATCCCTTCAACGATCTCAAGCTATACAATACAAAGTTGTTGATCCGGTACGCGGTGAAATCCATAGCCCTGTAGCTATCACACCTGCCCTCACTGCGGAGGTCTCTTCATCGATTGTATTAAGTACTAACGGCGAAGAAAAAATCGTGGACATAACTTTTACCAGACATCATAAAGACAGCAACAACTTTACGGTCAACATACCTCAACCTGATGGATGGCTCGTGGTCCCTCAGCTTCTAAATTTGGATTTTGCAGAATCGAACACGATCACTAAACAAATCAGGATAAAACCGACCTCTGTTAATAGCGCCCGATCTACAATCAACCTCTTATGGAATAATGAGGCCTTGAAGTCAATCAAGACCATTGATTACGACCATATTCCCCGCATCACTTGGTTTCCCACAACGGTCATTAACTGTGAGCGTCTCGCTCTGATAAACCCGATCAAGAATATAGGTTATATTGCTGGCGCAGGTGATATGGTCGCGAAATCATTAAATGAAATAGGTATAGCGACCACCAACCTCAATGGACATACTTTATCTGCCTCCCTGCTCAAGCAATATGATGCCATTATAGTAGGTGTACGTTACTTTAATATCAATACACAGGCAGCCACAACCCAAAAACTCCTTATGGATTATGTAGAACAAGGGGGAGTTGTATTAATGCAGTACAATGTGAACACGAAGCTCATGGCAGAACAATTGGGTCCCTACCCATTCTCTATATCAAGAGACCGCGTTACAGAAGAAGACGCTATCGTGCAGTTTGACGCTAAAGACATTGCTTTCTCTTACCCAAATAAGATTACAGCAAGCGATTTTGATGGCTGGGTACAAGAACGTGGACTTTATTTTGCAGATGATATCAGTCGCCATTATCGTACACCTATATCCATTCATGACAAAGATGAACAGCCCAATAAGGGCTCGCTCTTGATTACTAATTATGGAAAGGGTAAGTTTGTATACACTTCGTTGGCCTTTTTCAGACAATTACCTGCAGGAGTTCCCGGAGCTTATAGATTATTCGTAAATTTGCTAACAAAAGAAAAGTAATTTTAACATTAGATATGGAAAATCAAGTAAACGATGCACAACCTATTAATGCAAAAGGTTTAATTTTATTAATTGGCTCTGTGTTTGGTGCGCTAACCGCTTTTGCGTCTTGCGGATCATTTTCAAGCATTATTGGAGGATTAGTAGGAGGTTTTATCTTCGCGGTCTTCTTCAATACGGTGCTTTTACCTCAAAAACCTCATGACAGATAAGGGACTTCCTCCTTTTGTTCGTAGCTGGCGCCAGTTTTACTGGATTCTGGTAATCTGGCTACTCCTATGTATCGTATTCATGTATTTATTCACGATACATTATTCATGAGTTCTATCGACTGGATAGTGCTTTTTACTACCCTGCTTTTGATTATCGCCTATGGTGTATTCAAAAGCAGGAATATTCGTAACATCAACGGTTACTTACTCGGCGACCGTGAACTTCCTTGGTACAATGTAGGTCTTTCTGTCATGGCAACTCAAGCGAGTGCCATCACGTTTTTATCGGCTCCGGGCCTGGCTTATTCTTCGGGGATGAGCTTCGTTCAGTTCTATTTCGGACTTCCTCTGGCCATGATTGTGCTATGTATCACCTTCGTCCCTATTTTCCATAGACTACGGGTATTTACGGCGTATGAGTTCCTAGAGAAGAGATTTGATATCAAAACCAGGGCATTAACGGCTTTCTTATTCCTAATCCAACGCGGAATTTCTACTGGAATCACAATCTTTGCACCGGCTATCATCTTATCTACAATATTACACATCGACATTACCTACACCACACTAGCAATGGGCAGCATAGTAGTACTCTATACCGTTTATGGAGGAACAAAGGCCGTATCTTATACACAACTGCTGCAGATGGGTATTATATTCACGGGTCTGCTTGCCGCCGGTTTTATGGTAATACAGCTACTTCCTAACGACATTGGATTTAGCGAAGCTTTACATATCGCTGGTAAATCAGGAAAGACCAATGCTATCGATTTTACTTTTGATCTAAACAATCAATATACAGTATGGACAGGTCTGATCGGAGGTTTCTTCCTTCAACTGTCTTACTTTGGAACTGACCAAAGCCAAGTCGGACGTTACTTGACGGGATCATCTATTCGAGACAGTAGAATGGGTCTGTTGATGAACGGGCTGTTAAAAGTACCTATGCAATTCTGCATCCTACTAATAGGAGTATTGGTCTTTGCCTATTATCAGTACCATACCCCGCCGCTATTCTTCAACTCGTTGGAAACAAACAAGCTTGAAAACAGTGTTTATGCAGAAGATTACGCAAAGCTATTACATGAGCAAGAAGCAATTGGGTCAAGCAAATCACAAACTATTACTGAACTTACTAAAGCATTGGCGGAAAAGGACAACTCTACTGCTGACATTAAGGGTGATGAGCTGAATGCGCTCAACGCAAAATCGGATGCACTACGTCAGGAGGTGATTGCCTTGATCAAGAAGAATGATTCTGCTGCAGACACAAATGACAATAACTACATCTTCTTATCTTTTGTCACGTCGACCTTCCCAAAGGGCTTTATTGGGTTGCTTATAGCGATCATCATGCTTGCTTCTATGGGAGCTACGGCAAGCGCAATAAATTCACTTGCTTCTACGACTGTAATCGATATTTACAAACGCTTTATAAACAAAGAAGCTTCAGAACGCACTTATCTTAAAGCTTCTAGACTATGTACATTGGGCTGGGGGATCTTTACAGTGATGATTGCACTCTATGCGAATAAACTAGGCAACCTCCTAGAAGCGGTTAATATTTTAGGGTCTCTATTTTATGGTACAATACTAGGTATATTCTTAGTGGCTTTCTATTTTAAAAGAATTGGCGGAAAGGCTGTGTTTTGGGCCGCAGTCCTTACAGAGGTTATCGTGATAGGAGTCTGGAGAGCTGACATCGTTGCCTTTTTATGGCTCAACCTGATTGGCTGTATGCTCGTTATTATCTTAGGGCTCTTACTGCAAAAGTCACTACCCAAAAAATACTAAATACTAAATACTAAATACTAAATACTAAATACTAAATACTAAATACTAAATACTAAATACTAAATACTAAAAATACTTACGGTACAAATCATATAATACGGCTTGATCATGAGCTGTCAACACGCCGTTGACCTCTTTAACAATATACTTTCTCTTAAAGGCACGAATTGCCCCTTCTTGATTACGCATATCATATCCCATTATCTTTAGGGCGTCTATAGGGTTGAAAGTAGCAGGCGGCGTCATGAGATAGTCTTCATTATACCAGATACCGAATCCTCTTTCTGCCAGTCGTTTCCAAGGGAATAAAACACTAGGATCATCCTTACGCATTGGAGCAATATCTGCATGACCTATAAAATTGAGCTGAGGGATAAGATACTTTGCTTTCAATGTATCCAACAAGACCAACAGAGAATTTATCTGCGCATCTGGAAATGGCTCTTTTCCATTATTATCCAACTCAATGCCCAAGGACACCGAATTGAGATCATCAATATTACCCCATTTTGATTTACCGGCATGCCAAGCACGATCATAGTCATTTAGCATTTGGATGACCTGTCCATCCCTAGCTATTACATAATGGGCACTCACTTTGGAGTGCGGCACTTGAAAAGTACGTACAGTCTGCGCAACGCTGTTCTGAGCGGTATGGTGTATGATGACAAAATTAGGCTTGCGGAGATCGTAATGTATAGCAGCGGCCCAGTCCGCTCCTTTATATATGCCCATACGTTTTTGCCCCGCAATCTTTTCCTCTGGAGTCAACTCTCGAAATGCCTGAAAAACAGTTGTATCTACCGATTTTTGAACTTCAACTTTCGCTATTTCTTCAACTTCAGTCAATACATCCTTAGCTGGTAGTTCAACTGGTACGTTTACCTTTTTTACTACGGTTACTTTCTTTGATGTACTGCATCCAATCAACACAAACAAACTGACTCCGACGACAAATCCCTTCAACAGCATATATTATTTCTTATCTAGGCAACGCATATATAATGCCCATTGTCAAGGCTTGACTATACTGTACTCTTGACGACTCATCAGACTTATAAACAAGGATCCCTGTAAGTGCAACGTTGACTAAACTAGTTACTTTTGCCGTTAATGTTGCATCCAGCCTATGATCCGGATCCGAGACATCCTTATAGTCAGCAAAGAGATTGTAACGTGCTTTCAGGTTCAGATTTTGAGATAAATTTCGATCTAAATTTGCTGTAATCTGGAAAGCGAGGTCATTCTTAAATTTTTTACCTGGCTCCACACCATAGATAGGCTTAGTCGCTTCTATCGGGGGTGCAATTCTATCATCTAGAATTAAAGTCTGACGAGCAGTTCCTGTACCAAAGCGCAAAGAAAAGGTTTTATCAGGTTTATATTCCAAACCGAATGACTCTGTAAAATAACCCGGAGCCATAAATGAAGAAAGTGTATCTATGATATTCTCTCCTTTCGCATCGTACTTATAACCGACATCAAACTGTGATTCAAATGTAAACGAGAAATATAGAGCCCAAATATCAGTAAACTTATAAGCCAACTTATTATCCCAGAAAATACGGTCATTATTCTTTTTTGCTAGTTGATCTTTATTCCAGACTTTTCCATACCTAAAATCCAGTTCTGAAACAAAGTTAAAGCGATCCTTATTATATTCGGATTTATGCCAAAAAGTACCGCCAATAGCTACAGAGTTTACCCCTCCCGCTTTCCAGTTGTCGCTAAATGTTGCTTGATTCAAATTCAGTCCAAACTTTGTCCAATGTTTCCAATAATCAACTTCTAGTCCCAACTTAGGAATCGGAACATTGATTTGTTTAATTTGCACGCCTTTGGTTGTATCTGCATTTAGTTTTTTTGTATTAGGATCTTCTCGCAGTTCTTTTAGATCGCCCTGAGAAAAGGCCTGCATACTGCAAAAAATCGCTAGAAAGCTCAAAAATAGGGGTAAATGTCTCATCATATATGCTTACTAATGTTCTTTATTGATATCTATATTATTCAAATCCGGCAATGGCTTAATATAAGGTACAAACTTAAAGTACTCATACTTCGACTTTATGTAACTCACCATTTGATAATGTGTTGCCAAAGATACAAAATCATACGAAGGTCTGTATCTTACCATAAAATTGTCCAAAGGTTCTCCCTCAAGTCCAGTCACCCCTTTGATTAATTCTTTGGAAAAACGAATATCGACTATATTTTCCTCATATTCTTTTTGAAAATACTTCGTTAGTCTTCTAGCGTTCTTCGCCTCTTTACTAAATAGACTATATATCGCATTTATGCTCAGCCCTGCTCCTGTAGGACCTACACTCAAGTAACTGCCAGGATCGGCCAACTTGTAGGCTTTATCATAATCCCTACGCCTATCGGATAGGATTTGTTCGGGAGTCTTCCTAGCAACAACTGTTACAGGGTCTATATATATAGAGGTTTTTTTTAAATTAAAGATGAGGACCTTCTCTCCTTGGTAAGTTAGCGTATCGCTAAAATAATGCTCTTTTTGGGCTATAATCTGGTCGCCTCGCTGCATCGCTAGCGCAAACTCTCCTCTTGAGTTATTAAAGACGTTTGCTCCGGAAGTTTTGTTAATCATTAATACCCGACCAATCCGTTGCTTCGTATCTTTGTCGAAAATCAGCCCTTCTACCTTTTGCTGGGAATATATAGGCCCACAAAGAAAAAGCAGTAGCATTGACAGTACTATGTTCAGATTGGTTTTCACAACTGTAAATCTACATTATTACCGAATAAAACACTATAATTTTAACAATGTTTTACTTCTATTTGGTAATCACCAGGAGCTGTCCGATGGACAATATATCATCCGAAAGGTTGTTTAACTGCTTAATCTGGTCTACTGTAACATTATACTGACGACTGATACTATATAGTGTCTGAGCAGGTTTTACCTCATGAATGACCATCGCAACAGGCGATTTAATCTGCTCAGGTTTTGTGATAGGCTCTGTCTCAATTTTTGTCTCAATTACCTTTTCGACCTTCTCTTCACGACGCCCCTTCTCTACATAAGTCTCGCCTCTGTCGTATTTGTAGAGCTCATACCGTTCTATTAAATCGACTAACAGCTCAGGATACCGCGGATTGGTAGCATACCCCGCATCCTTCAAGCCTCTAGCCCAACCTTTATAATCATTTCTATTTAGCGTAAATAGCTTTTCATAGCGTTTGCGTAGCAGAAACTGTGAATGGTCTTTAAACGATTGCTCTGGGTTATCATATACACGGAAACAATCGTTTGGATTGTCGTCCGCTCTCCTTACACTTTTCCCTTTCCAGACACCTCCACATTTTATTCCAAAATGATTATTTGCTTCTCTTGCCAGATAGGAGTTACCATTCCCCGATTCCAATAAGGCCTGAGCCAACTTGATACTAGCGGGGATACCATAAAGATTCATTTCTCGAATAGCAACATCTTTATATTGCTCGATATAAGAAATTCCTGATGTAGAAGTTGCTCCTTTGCTGCCACTAGGTCTAGATGTAGCGCTACCCGAAGATGTGGGATGTGATAATACCGTTCTTTTTTTTGAAGCACAAGAACCCAACAAGCCCACTAGGACGACAGATAACAATAGAAATTTCATCAATTTTTAAAAAGTATATAAATCTACTAATTTATATCCAATTCATCCAAGTCGTACCTATCAATAGTATTCAGCACCTTGCTGCTCCAACCTTTGGTCGCCGAGTAGCCGGAACGGGCAATCCCTTTGACCCATGCGGTATAGTCCAACGGAGAATACTTCTCAAATAGTGGCTGTGTTGCCTTTCTTCTCTTTAGGAGACCGACAAAATCATTGTAAGAAGCCCATACAGATTCATAGCCTTTATAAGCTGACTTTATCGCCGAACTGTTGTTCTTCCCCTTAATCCCAAAATGATTGTTTAAATGATTGGCAATTCTGCTATTGCCATAAGCGCTTTCATGAATAGCGACTGCTAAAATCACAGATGCTGGCACACCTGTCTCGCGCATAAGTTGCTGTGCAACGCTCTTGTGCTGCTCTATGTAACTTGTAGGACTGAACTTTTTCTGTCCAAACAATGTCGTTACCGAAGCTAGACACAATACTAGTAGCAGCGCTACTTTGCTGCATAAAGATTTTTGCATTTTTTACTTTTTAGTTCAACCATTACTTTTTGCGTAACACAAAAAGCCCGTCTCTAATTGGCAAAATCAATTTTTCTACACGATTGTCTTTTGCCAAGGTGGCGTTCAATTCTAGAACTTGTCTTGTTTGATTGTCTGGATTGCTCTCGAAGACCTTTCCTTTCCACAATACATTGTCCAATAAAATAACACCTCCTGTTGGAATCCGATCTATTAACATTTCATAATAAATCAAGTTCCGCTTTTTATCTGCATCGATAAATACTAAATCAAACTCTCCTTCTATCGTTGGGATTACATTGATGGCATCCCCTATGTGATATTTAATCTGCGAAGCATATTCAGAGCGTTCAAAATATCCTAACACTCTTTCTTCCTGCTCTTCATTAATATCTATCGTATGAAGGGTACCTTCTTTGTCCAAACCTTCTGCTAAACATAACGTCGCATAACCGGTAAAAGTACCTATCTCCAAAATTTTTTTTGGAGCAAGCATCTTGCTAATCATAGACAAGACTCGCCCTTGATAATGCCCAGATAACATGTGCGGCATTGTCTCTTTCAAATATGTTTCTCTATTTATAACTCCTAGCAACACACCCTCTGTATCACAAGTCCCTTCTAAATAGCTATTTACCTCTTCCTGATTTTGAAACATGGTTGCGAATTTACGGAACAATTTTAGAAAACAAATTATTTTTACTCCTGATATTACCTTAACCTATCTCGACGTGAGTTATTCAAAAATCAAAAAAGCCTTGTTTTCGGCTTGAAAACAAGGCTTTTTTTGCTACTTATGTTTAACTTATCTCCTACGCTAAGGAGGCAGTTATTAATCTTAAAAATTCTGATCGTGTAACATCATTTTGAAATTCCCCTGTAAAAGCGGAAGTTGTTGTTACGGAATTTTGTTTCTGTACACCGCGCATTGCCATACACATATGTTTACACTCTATCACGACAGCCACACCTGCTGGTTTCAATGTGTCCTGAATGCAATCTCTGATCTCATTGGTCAACCTTTCCTGTACCTGTAAGCGCCTAGCAAAAGCATCTACGATTCTCGGGATCTTGCTCAGGCCCACAATGTGGCCATTGGGAATATAAGCGATATGCGCTTTCCCAAAGAATGGCAACATATGATGCTCACACATGGAGTACACCTCAATATCCTTTACCACCACCATCTGGCTATAATCTTCTTCAAACATAGCGCTACGAAGCACCTCTGCCGCGTCTACATCATACCCATGTGTAAGATATTGTAATGCCTTTGCTACACGTTCAGGAGTTTTAATCAGTCCTTCCCGACTTGGGTCTTCACCTATGGCAGATAGTATGTCATTATAGTGTGAAGCGATACGCTCCACTTGCTGCACATTATACTGGTCTATTTTCTTATAGCCTTCCAATTCCTCATTGAAATCCGTAGGATTGCTCATTTTTTAGCTAATTATTTTATGTGATTAATCGCCGAAATATTCGACTGAATTATTTTCCGTTTCGTATAGTTTTACACTATGCAACTGTACATTTTCCTGTTCAAAGTGAGGCTTTAATACGTGATAGATCTCCATGGCAATAATTTCTGTCGATGCCATCTTACCTTGCATAAAGTCTACATCCAGATTTATATTTTTATGATCCATTTTATCGATGACCTGTGTATTTATAATACTTTTCATCAGTTTCAAATCGATCAAAAAACCTGTTTCAGGATTCACTGTTCCTTTTACTGTAACATACAATTCATAGTTATGTCCATGCCAATTAGGGTTGGAACAATAGCCAAATATAGCTTCATTTTTCTCTTCTGACCAATCTTCGCGATGCAACTTATGGGCAGCACAGAATCTCTCCCGTCTTGTAATGTATATCATATAGGCAAATATACCTTAAAAAACTCTATTTTAGCAGTCAAAAGCAGAAGATTCCTTCACAAATAATATACTGAAAAATGAAGCCTTTGATTGTAGCTGCGACGGATGCAGAGATTGCTCCAAGTATCGATTTTCTAACGCGTTTACAAATCCCCTACCTGATTACGGGAGTAGGGATGACAGCTACAGCATATCAGTTAGGCAAAAGAATTGCTGAGGTTCGCCCTGATTACATCCTCAATGTAGGTATAGGTGGATCTTTCTACAAGGACATCCCGCTAGGCACAGTCACTCAGGTAACTAAAGACAGTTTCTCCGAACTAGGGGCTGAAGATGGAGATCTTTTCTTGCCTATAGAAGAACTCGGTTTTGGGAAGAGCCATTTTACTCCCTCTGTTCCTATATTGTCTCTGCCGCCACAGCTACCTCTTCATACAGGCATTACGGTCAACACGGTCCATGGCAATGAACAATCTATCCTCCTTCTCAAGGCCAGGCTTCCAGCTGTCACTATCGAAACTATGGAGGGAGCTGCTGTATTCTTTGTGAGCGAGGCTGAAAATATCCCCTGCCTACAGATTCGGGCTATCTCCAACTATGTAGAAAAACGGAATAGACAAAACTGGGAGATTCCATTAGCTATTAAAAACCTAAATATTTGGTTGCAGGAGTTTATTCTTAAAAATAGCTTGTAATTCTCGTAATTGCTGTCTTCTGTTAGACCGATATCACTCTAACAGAAGACAGCAATATTACATATGACACATATGCGATATACGGGTAGTACTAGCTGCACAAACACCCATGAGTATTCCATATGACAGATAAAAAGCAAATTATACACATATGAAATATCATTATTAAATAGTATTTTTGCATATCAAAGGTTAATTAAAACGATTTCAAAACTAATGAGAGAAATTCAATTCAGAGAAGCGCTTCGTGAAGCAATGAACGAAGAAATGCGTAAAGATGAAACTATATTTTTAATGGGTGAAGAGGTTGCTGAGTATAATGGTGCTTATAAAGTAAGCCAAGGTATGCTTGATGAATTTGGCCCAAAACGTATTATTGACACTCCTATTGCTGAATTAGGTTTTGCTGGTATCGCCGTTGGCGCTGCAACGCATGGCTTAAAACCAGTTGTAGAATTTATGACGTTCAACTTCTCATTAGTCGCAATAGACCAGATAATCAATTCGGCGGCTAAAATCCGTCAAATGTCTGGTGGTCAACTTTCCTGTCCTATTGTTTTCCGTGGCCCTACAGGTAATGCTGGACAATTAGGAGCACAACACTCTCAAAACTTCGAGAACTGGTATGCGAATACTCCAGGGTTAAAAGTTGTCGTTCCTTCTAACCCTTACGATGCAAAAGGTCTTTTAAAGTCTGCTATCATTGATCCAGACCCTGTAATATTTATGGAGTCTGAGGTTATGTATGGCGATAAAGGTATGGTTCCAGAGGAAGAGTACTACCTACCTATTGGAAAAGCAAATGTTATCCAAGAAGGAAGTGACGTAACGATTGTATCATTTGGAAAAATGCTTCCTAGAGTTGTCATCCCTGCTGTAGCAGAACTGGAAAAAGAAGGACTTAGCGTTGAATTAATTGATTTACGTTCGGTACGTCCGATTGACTATGCAACAATTGTAGAATCAGTTAAAAAAACGAATAGATTGGTTGTGGTAGAAGAAGCGTGGCCATTGGCCTCTATCTCTTCAGAGATTTCTTTCCATGTACAAAAGAATGCTTTTGACTATCTTGATGCTCCAGTATTGCGCGTCACATCAGCAGACGTACCATTGGCGTATGCACCAACTTTAGTTGAAGCGACTCTACCAAGTGTAGCCAAAGTGATTAACGCTGTAAAAGAAGTTACTTACAAGAAATAATATTTAAAAGTATATATTTAAAAGGAGCCTTGAGCTCCTTTTTTATTTTAAAATGACATCATCAAAAACCATCTGTATATGAAAAGATTTTTCACATCTGTACTAATTGCTTCAGCGACACTATTAAGTGTCCAAGCACAAGAGAAAATCACTTTTAAGCTTGCGCCGGAGAAAGGTAAAGTGATAGCATTTGAAATGAATATGAAATCGGATGTCGAAGGCACACAGAATATGATCATGGACATGACCATGAAGATGAACATGTCTGCCTCAGACCTAACAGATTCCACTGTTCAATACCAAACGAAGTATACACAATTAAAAACAGATGTCAATGCTGGATTTATTTCAATCTCCTACGACTCTGCTATCGAACCTACTGACCCTATGGGAAAAACTATGGCTACTCAGTTAAAGCCACTTTTGGACAACACGTTAACGATTACTATGGACAGAAGGGCACAAGTTATCAGTATGGACTTCCCAAATGTTCCTGATGCTGCTTTTGACCGCTCGAGCATCCAAGGTATGTCCGTCCCCTACCCGACACACCCAATCGCGGTTGGTGAAAAATGGGAAAATGAGATCGCCCTACCTCAATTGGGAGTAAAGGGGAAAAACACGAACACATTTACCGGAAAAACTGCCGATGGTTATAAGATAACTGTTTCAGGAATATATACCGACGACTCCGGCAAGACATTGGGTACGACAAGCGGCTACTATATTGTCGATGCCAAGACATTTTTCACTAAAGCTTCTACTATAAGCACAGAGCTAGAAGTACAGGGGAATAAAATCAAATCAAGTATGGAACTCAAGGAAATCCAATAAAAAAGAAGGCCTCTTTAATGAAAGAGGCCTTCTTTTTTATTGGATTCTAAATAAACATTACGCGTTTATTTCAGATTTATATCCTTCTGCAGTCAATAAAGAATCAACATCAGCCGCATTCGCTATTTTAACGCGAATGATCCACCCTTCACCGTATGGATCAGTGTTTACTAATTCTGGAGAAGCATCAATTGCATCATTTATAGCCAAAACTGTTGAGTTCATTGGCATAAATAAATCAGATACAGTTTTTACTGCTTCGATAGTACCGAAAACTTCGTTTGCAGCCACTTCTTCTCCGACAGTGTTAATATCAACAAAAACAATATCACCTAACTCACGCTGAGCAAAGTCTGTAATACCGATTACGGCTTCATCGCCTTCTACACGAATCCATTCATGATCCTTTGTGTATTTCAATTCTGTTGGAAAATTCATTTTTTCTTCTTTTTTTTCAAAAATATCATTAACAATTGACATTACCAAAACCGAATATGTGTATTTTTAGAATATGAATAGGCAAATTGAAAAGCTTTATGAAATAAGCAAAAAAGACAGTCGATTAATCATTGGTCTTATGTCTGGAACATCGTTAGATGGTTTAGACATTGCCCTTTGCAGAATAGAGGGAAGTGGTCTCAACACCAACTTAAAACTCCTTCATTTTGACACATTGTCCTACCAAGATGAATTCAGAAATAACATCCGCAAGATATTTGCAAAAAAAGAAATAAATCAACAGGATTTTTCGGGTATCAATCCCTATGTGGCACTCGTACATGCATCTTTAATCAATAAGGTGCTAAAAAAATGGGGAGTCGCCCCCCAAGACATTGACCTGATTGCAAGCCATGGACAGACTGTTTATCACGCTCCTCAAATATTAACTAAAAACGTCAACCTCCCTAATAGTACACTTCAAATCGGTGATGGTGACCATATCGCTGTACACACCGGCATCATTACCCTATCTGATTTCCGCCAGAAACATATTGCTGCGGGAGGCGAAGGTGCTCCTCTAGCTGCATATGGGGATTTGTTATTGTTTACCGATGCTATAGAGAACAGAATACTCCTCAATATTGGAGGGATTTCCAACTTCACCTTTCTTCCTAAAAAAGACTCCAATATTAAGGCCTTTGCTACCGATTTAGGTCCTGGCAACACTTTGATGAACCAATACATGTTTCAACATTTTGGGAGGGAAATGGATCTCGATGCAGAAATCGCACTATCTGGCATAGCGAATGAAGATTTGCTTGAACATTTACTACAGGAAGATTTTCTTGGCCTTCCCTTCCCAAAAACGACTGGGCCAGAATTATTCAATCTTGACTACTTAAGAATCAAACAGGAAAAATCCAGTACAGAAGACTTGTCTCCTGCCGATGTGATGGCAACATTGAACAAGTTTTCGGCATTAGCTATTGCTAATGGCATCAAAATGCTCACACAAGATCTTGACAACGTGGCTGTATATGTAAGTGGAGGGGGACTTCATAATCCTCTTCTGATGCGCAATATCATTAATATGCTCCCTACTATAAAGGTTGCCTCTATTGACGAGATAGATATGAATCCAGACGCTAAAGAGGCCTGCCTATTTGCAGTATTGGCAAACGAAGCTATCGCGGGTGCTCCTGAGAATGTTTCAGGACTGAAGGATTCACCTGCAATATGCATGGGAAAAATAAGCTTCCCCCATTAGAGCTCCAGATCTATCGCTTCTTGAATAAATTTTTTAAGTGGGTATATCCTTTTACAAATATTGATGATAGTCTTCATCGCATCTGCATCCGCCAATTCTTTATTTGATAAGGGTTGGTGGATGATAAAGCTTTTAAGTTTTAAAATCTCTATTTGCGGATCGTCAGCATTGTAACCTGCTGGAGGTCTACTAAGCTTATCTTCAGTAGAGAGATCTTCCACAGCCCATTGTCCTGTTTTTAGCACCTCTCTAAATGCCTCTGCATTATAATCTATCTCTTGGCGGATAGCATCTAGATGTTCCTTTTTGGGACGCCAGTATCCCGCTGCGATAAATGAATTGTTGGGTTCGATGTGGATATAGTACTCGGGGCCATCTAACTTTCGTCCATCGATAGAGATTCCGGCAGCCAGCCAAGACTTATAAGGAGACTTATCTTTGGAGAACCGTACATCCCTATAAATCCGGAACATACACTTAGAAGCATTTATATCTGTATTAATCTGCGGATCGAATCGAGATAGCTCTACAATCAGCTCTTCAACAAATGCTTTCACATTTTGAAGGGCAGCCTCATAACTCACTTTATGTTCTTGAAACCACTCTCTATTATTATTTTGTGAGAGGTTCGCAAGGAATTCAAATGTTGACGTAGAAATATTCATATGTAAATAATTATCTTCGATGATCCGCCAGCTGGCGGATCGGTTTTACTTTTAATGGTCATATGGAATATCCAAAGTATATTATGCACGTTCTTGTGCAGTTCTGTTACATGGATATTTCATAATTATGCAATCATTAACAGGAATAAAAAGACTAAAGGTGCAGCCATTAATAATCCGTCGAATCTATCTAACAACCCTCCATGTCCAGGCAGAATACTCCCCGAATCTTTAACTCCCAAACTACGTTTTAACATAGATTCCACGAGATCTCCCAATGTACCGAATATACCGATGATAAGGGCCATAGATGCCCATTCCCATTTTGTCAAAGCTCCAAAATACTGCTCTAGGTTAAAAGCAATAGCGACGGCAAAAAGGACTCCTCCGATAAAACCTTCCCATGTTTTATTAGGCGATATCCGCTCGAACAATTTTCGTTTCCCAAAACTTCTTCCAGCAAGATAAGCTCCTGTATCATTGGACCAGAGAATCAATAGAAAGCCGAGAGGTATGTAGAAATTAAAGTTCCCTTTTACAAATCCCAATGCCAGAAAAAATAGAAAAGGAATTCCTGCATAAGTAATCCCTAATAGGGTGTAACCAATATCATTAAAGGGAAGTGTCCTTTTTTGAAACAACGCCCAGATAAAAACCAAAGAAAATAATGGTATAAATAGCCAGACCTTGATAAATGGAATTACTCCCAAACAATGTAACGCAATAAGGCCACTCAAAACAGCAAACGCAAGTAAGCCCAGAAAAACCATCGGTCTGACGTCTTCTTTACGAACTATTCCATAAAATTCATATAAACACCAAAGTCCTAGCAACGAGAAGAACGACACAAAAACAACTTGTCCCAACAAATGTGCACCGATCAACACGGCTATAAAAAAAAATCCAGTAATAGCTCTAGTTAACATCCCCCGTCTCTATATTATTTTCTTCATTATCTTTGATTAACCGCAACGCTTGTTGCTCCATGTCTTCATGAACATAAAGCTCAATCTTTCCAAACAGGTAAGACGAGTCCTGTTTGTTCAGCAACACGGAATGCACACCATTCTCTCCCAACATCTGTTTGACGATCTCAGCTTCAATAGCACTGTTATATACTTGTATTTTTTTCCAATCTTTCTCCATTAGCTTGCTTTTGTTTTGAAATTTTATAAAACCAGATCCCTAAGAGCACCGTTAAAATAAAGCCTCCAATATACACAAATATTGAATAGCTATCGTATGACTGTAGATCGGCGTACGTTTTACCTTGTCTAGTATATACAAATGCTAGGATTGCTACTGTCGCATTATTCACGAAATGAGCTAATATAGGTATCCATATATTTTGTGTCCACACAAACATGTAACCAAAGAACACGCCCAAAATCATTCTTGGAAAAAAGCCAAAGAACTGCACGTGTATCGCGCTAAAGATAATAGCCGAAAGCCATACCGTAATATGATAATTCTTGACAAGGCGCTGTATAATATGCATTAAGGAACCTCTGAAATAATACTCTTCAGCAATTGCTGGCATAATAGCCATGACAACAATATTTACTAGAAGTAGTTCCCACCGGTCTACCATCACTATATTCTTGGTCAATTCAGCCATACTATCCTCCTGTAATCGCATCCAGGTCTCGATTCCGCTGAGACTGTCCGGGAGTGTCATCTTTGCGTTTGCATCCCCAATCAGCTGCATGATCGGACCGAAGGCAAACAGTATTGCAACAGCAATAAGATAGGACATACCGAATTTCTTATTTTCGGTTGGGAAATAGTTATAATATGGTTCTAACTTTTGCAGAATAAATGCAGGCAATAAAAATGTACCAAAAGAACTAGCTATCAATAGCGCATACAAAAAGAAGGGCCGATTAGAGAATGAAGACAAGCTTCCGTCACTCTGAAGTACTTCTGCTAGCCCCCCATTGGAAAAAACACCGAACACAAGGGTTAGGGACTGGACGACAACACTACAAGCCAGCGTCAATCCCAATAAAATAAGGAGGGAACTCCATGGGCCATTTGGTCTGCCAAGATATTGATTCATGCGCTAAAGTTACTTAATATTTAGAATAACAAAAGGGGGCTAGGCCCCCTTTTACTAATTTTAATTGACACGAATCGGATCCGCGGGTTTCCTCACCTGTTGATAAGGATAGGTCTTCATCTCCTCTAAAAGAAGTTTGACTGTTCGCTCTAACTGAGGGTCTCTTCCCTCTAATAGGTCTTTAGGCATCTGCTCTACAAAAATATCAGGTGCTACACCTTCATTTTCGATAATATAGTTGCCATTCAAGTCATATACTCCGAAGTTCGGAGAGGTAATGCTTCCTCCATCCAACAATGGCGGGTATCCAGAAATACCTACTAATATCCCCATTGTAGTACGTCCTACTAACTTACCCAATCCTTTAAACCGGAACATGTACGGCATCATATCACCTCCAGATCCTGCATTTTCGTTGATAATCATTGCCTTTGGTCCATAGATACCGTTTCCTGGTGTTGTAAACGATTTACCATCACGGATTCCCCATCCTGCAATAAGCTCTCTTGACAACAGGTCTATCACATAATCCGCTACAGATCCGCCTCCATTGTTCCGCTCATCTATGAGTAATGCTTTCTTATCCATCTGAGAGAAATAATACCTGTTGAAGTTTGTAAATCCTTCCTGTCCTGTATTCGGCATATACACATAGGCAATCTGACCATTGCTTAACTGATCTACTTTTTTACGATTGGTCTCTACCCAATCCATACTGCGTAGTCCCATTTCGCTCGAAAAAGAAATTGGATTTACAATCACTTCTCTAGCCCCTTGAAGAGATGGCTTGGTATTGATTTTCAATACGACCTGCTTACCCACTCTATTCTCCAAAAGCTTATAAATGCTTACATCTGAAGTCAATTTGACTCCATCAACGCTGACAATATAGCTTCCTTCTTTTATATTCAACCCTGGCTCTGCCAAAGGCGCTTTGAAAGATGGGTTCCAATCTAAACGTGTAAATATCTTATTGATTTTATAAAATCCATCCACTTGTTCCAAGTCTGCTCCAAGCGCTCCTGTACTTACTGATGGCGTCGAAGGCTGATCTCCCGGATAAACATAAGCATGCCCAACGACCAATTCTCCCATCATCTCATTCAATAAATAGCCTAAATCGGAACGATGATTAACATATGGCAGAAATTTTTCGTACTTCGCTTTCACTGCTTCCCAGTTTGCGCCGTGCATGTTTTCTACATAGAAAAATTCTTTCTGCATCGCCCATACTTCATTAAATACCTGTTTCCACTCTGCAGCTGGATCCACTTCAAATTTGAAATCATCGATATTTAATTTCCCTGATGCGGGAGCAGGCTTTTGTCCAGCGGCGACAATAAAGTAATCCCTCCCTGTCGTGTACATCATTTTTTTGCCATCTGCACTGATACGGAATCCACGCGCATTATCAACAAGCGCCTTATCTTCCATTTTGATCAAATCAAAGGCTCCTATCGAACTGCCTCGCTGGTACGTAAGCATATTCTCCACACTTCCATCCAGTCTATAATAACCTGCAGGCAAAGGAAGTGCAACAATACGACTATTGATATCTTCAAAATCGACTTCCAGCTTTTTCTCTACTGGCTTCGCTGGTGGCTTGACTTCATCTTTAGCACTAGACTTCTTCTTGTTGTCCTTCTTCTCTGCAACCTTTTCTTCCTTCTTTGGTTCTTCTATTTTCTCTTCTTTCACTGTCTCCTCGTCGCTCTCATTTTTAAAAAGCGAAGGGGTCTTTTTAGACAAAATAAAAGCATACACATTGAACTGTGGATTACGCTCATAGGCAGACATATGTAAGCCTGAATTTGTCAATCCTGTATTTGTACTTGCAATAAAGAATAAGTATTTCCCGTCTTTACTGAAAGTCGGTTGTGCAACAGCGCTCATACCATCAGTAATCTGATGAGACTGCTTTGTTGTCAAATTATACATAAATGCCGCATTGACACCATTGTTGAGGCTTTTGACATAGGTAATCCAGTTTGAATCAAAAGACCATGATGGCTCGAAATGATTGCGTGTACGCCCTGTAATAGACGCCATTTTATCTGAATCCACTAATACGACTTTTTTGGACGCCACATCGACATAATACAGGTTTAAATGTGCATCATTATAAAAAAGCTTCTTGCTATCCGGAGACCATGTTGGTTCAAAGAAAAACAAGCCAGTTCCTAGATCAATATAGGTAGGTTCGTCAATTGCCTTCTGATCGCGAAGAACCAATTGATATTTGCCGTTTTTGTCTGATAGATAAGATACCCATTTACCATTTGGCGACCAAGACGGGAAACGCTCATGGCTTCCGACCGAGTTGGAGATATTTCTTGCATCTCCTTTTTCTTTCGGCACAGATATAATTTCTCCACGGCTTTCAAATAGTGCGCGCTGTCCTGTTGGCGAAAGGTCGAAGTTACGGATACCCGCTCTCAGGTCCACATATCTCGAACGCTTGAACATGGGATCTGCAGCAAGAGCAATTTTAAGTGTATTCACATTCTTGGTTCCTAAATCAAGAATATGGACACGGCCATCATACTCAAAGGTAAGTTCGTTACCTAGCCCCTGCAAAGTACGTACATCATAGTCCTTATAATCTGTCAACTTCTCTACTTTTTTTGATTTAGTATCGTAGCTGTAGATATTCACAATCTTATCCCTATCGGACAAGAAGTAGATTTTCGAACCTAACCATACAGGTTTTACGTCATTACAGTTTTCACCAGGAATAACTTCTACATTTTTGGTCTTTGTATCGAATACCCAGATAGAAGGCATACCTCCTCCGCGGTAGCGCTTGAAAGCAACTCTATCACGTTCTGTGGGATCCGTATTTTTAATATATGCCCAATAACGTCCATCTTCAGAGGGTGTACCTTGATAGGCTTCTGGCATCATTAAAGGTGTAGCATTCTCGGCGACAAGCTTGGTTTTATAGAGTCTTGAGCCCAAAGAGTACTGAAATTCGCGTGTAGTCTGAAAATAAACCTCATCATTACTCAACCAACCTCTTACAACATCGGCTGCCGGGTGAAAAGTAATACGCTTTGGTTCTCCTCCTACAACGGGAATAGTATACACATCAGTATTACCATCATAATTACCCGTAAAAGCAATTTGCTTACCATCAGGCGAAAACATTGGATTCATCTCGACACCAGGATTCGTGGTCAATCGCCGCGGGTTCTGTCCATTCTTATCAGCGACCCAAATGTCACCTCCATAGACAAATGTGACATGTGTCTTACTAATACTAGGATTACGCAGCAATAATGTTTCTTGCTGGGCATGAGCAGCAGAGAGACTTCCAACAGTCAATGCTACGCTCAGAAAATTAGAGACTTTTTTAAACATATAGATATTTCAAGGTTATTCGATGGCAAATATATTTGATTTTAGACGAAGAACAGGATTATATCTAAGTTGTTGCAATTAGATGGCGATTGGGAGAAAAAAAAAGGCTGTTCGTTTTGAACAGCCTCTACTATTATTTTTTTGCTCTGATTAATCTTCAGATGCGATTTCTTCATCTACAAGAACACGTCCGCAGTGCTCACAGATAATGATTTTCTTGCGCTGACGAATCTCTGATTGCAATTGCGCAGGAATTTTATTGTGACATCCTGAACAACTATCCCGCTCTATAGATACAACAGCTAGACCATTACGATATGAACCTCTAAGCTTGTTATAGACCTTTAATAGGCGTTCTTCATTTTTCTCAGCGGCGATATCGGCTTTCTTCAAGAACTCTTCTTCCTCGATTTGAGTTTCCGAAGTTATTGTTTCCAATTCTTGTTTCTTGACTTCTAGCTCACCTTTAGAGAAATCTAGATTTTCTTTAGTTTTCTCATAAGCTTCTGTTTTATTTTTAATTTCAAACTCCGCTTCTTTGATGCGCTTTTCGCATACTTGAATCTCTAAGCCTTGAATTTCGATTTCTTTGGATATCGCATCGTATTCACGATTGTTTTTCACCTCGTTCAATTGTCCTTCGTATTTTTTGATTGCAGACTGTGCATCTTTAATCATATTTTTACGTTTCACAATTGAATCTTCTAAGTCATCCAATTCCACTCGAATCTTTTCAAGGCGAGTTTCTAGCCCAGCCATTTCGTCCTCTAAGTCGGCAACCTCTATAGGTAGCTCGCCACGTACTTGACGAATCTTATCTATCTTTGTGTGGATCGATTGCAATGCCCACAATGCTTTTAATTTTTGTTCTACGGTTTGTTCCATTAACTGTAGTATTTTATTGGATTTGTGTCTATTTCTGTCAATAGAACAGCAAAGTTAACAAATTTTTTCTGAATAATCTCCAACAATAATTCTTGCGTAAATTGTTCGGATTCGAAATGCCCGATATCGGCTATAACGAGATCTCCTTCCGCATCAAAAAACTCATGGTATTTATAATCTGCGGTAATAAATATATCTGCACCAGAGCGTTTTGCTTCGTGTAATAGAAAGCCTCCGGCACCACCACAAACCGCGATTCGCTCTATCGGTCTATTCAGTAATTCGGTATGACGGATTACATTCAACTTCAATCTTTCTTTTAAGTAATGTAGCACGTTGCTGGCTTCCATTGGCTCGGCAAGATTTCCAATAACTCCTGACCCTACCTGCTGCAATGTATTTTCAAGGTTCACGATATGGTATGCGACTTCTTCATAAGGGTGTGCTGAAAGCATCGCAACCACAATCTGCCGTTCGACCGGCGCTAGAAAAACAACCTCTATTTTTGTTTCTTCGACACGTTCTTGTGTGCCCACCGAGCCAATAGCAGGATTTGCTCCTTTCAGGGGCCTGAATGTACCATATCCTGCCGTATTATAACTGCATTGATCATAGTCTCCTATGCTCCCAGCTCCTGCATCGAAAAGAGCCTGCCTTACGTCTTCTACATTTGCTCTTGGCACATAGACTACTAATTTTTTCAATAATCCCGCTTTAGGGCTTAGGATTGCTTGATTTATCAATCCTAACTTTTCGGCAATTTTCGAACTTACTCCACCCGTTATATTATCTAGATTGGTATGGATGGCATATAAAGCGATATTATTTTTGATGGCTTTCATCACGGTACGTTCCACATAGTTACGTCCATTAAACTTTTTCAAGCCCTTAAAAACTATAGGATGGTGCGAGATGATCAGATTACACCCCTTTGCTATTGCTTCATCCACCACTGCTTCGGTACAGTCTAGGGATATCAATGCTTTATCGACTTCATCTTCTGGATGGCCGACAATCAATCCTGAATTGTCATAGGCTTCCTGATAAGACAGGGGGGCTATCTGTTCAAGATACTGTGTTATTTCTTTTACCTTCATACGTCTCCATTTTATAGATAACTGTCTTCAGCCTCTTGCTCAGTTGCTTTTGTTATATCCCGATATTGGAAAGGCTCTCGGAGCAACTTTTTATACTCATATATTTTAAACCAATATAAGATGAAGCCAACAAATGCTATTATAGAGGCTATAAATCCAACAAATACAGGCAAAGGTATATTGCTGACCATATATCCCCCAGCATACATATAACCCTGCTTTTGCGTTGGTTCTTCTTCAACTGCAACTTGACGGTCGTAAAACTCATTGTTCAACGAGTCCGTTAGCCTACGGACAACGACAAAATTCCAATAGATATTAAAAAAAGGCAAAGCTACGAGCCAGGCTTGCTTAGGGAGAATACACCTATTCTCTTCTCTAATCAAATTTAACGTGGTCCGTATGGTATTCGCAAATAATAACCATATCAACAATTGGACAATGAAAGCAATTATGAGATAAGGAATGAGCTTTTGAACATCGGGATTCTTTAAGAGTTCTTCCATTTACTGTTTTTATCAATATTTACCGCCCAACACCATAGAAGAGATATTCTCCGATGGTCTATACGGTCCTTTTAATTTATCTTTAAAAATACAAAGAGTTAAGCAAATAATAAAAATATTGCGGGAATCTTATGCAATTCGAGTTTTCGGGACTGCCACCCCGCTATGGTCCTACTTTCGACAAATTCATCAGCGGCCGTTAGATTTGCGGCCACACAAAGCTTTGTCTCCGGCTTAGCCACTTTCAATAATTCTTCGAATAACTGATTGTTACGGAATGGTGTTTCGATAAATATCTGGGTTACTTTCTCTCTCCGGCTCTGTGCTTCTAGTTCCTTTATCTTTCTGTTTCGCTCGCTTTTATCTATCGGTAGATAGCCATGGAAAGTAAATTTCTGTCCATTAAAACCGGATGCCATAAGCGCCAACAGAATCGAACTGGGTCCGACCAAAGGGACTACCTGTATGTTGCGACGATGTGCTTCTGCTACGACATCTGCTCCCGGATCCGCGACCCCGGGACAACCAGCTTCTGACATCAACCCTACATCCTTTCCTTTGAGCACATTTGCAAACACCTGATTATAATCCATTTTCTCTCGTGCGTGCTTACCGAAGTCATGAATGATGAGTTCACTTTGGGGTACAGCAAGACCTGCTGTCTTTAAGAACTTTCGGGCAGTCTTTTCATTCTCAACGACATACTCCGTGATTTTAGCAATAACATCTTGATGCAATGGCGTATATGATGCCCTTTCAGCCCCATCAGCCAAAGGAACTGGAATTAAATAAAGTTTGCCCTTTTCCATAGTGCAAACCTACTTAATTTTTCTAAGAAAGTCCCTGCTTCATGGCATTCATTGAGGCCTACCAAGCGTTCACTATACTAGATGAAACTTGACTTACATTTAATAAGGCAAAAAGTATCTTTTTTGACCTCTTATTATTCGAGCCACCAACAGCTAGACAACGTCATGTTATCTACTTATCCTTTTCAAGTACCTTACTATTTAGCCAAGGCCTCTTTAAGCCACTTTTTAATCGTTACTGACGACAGTATCCCATACTTCTCCATTGCCTCGTCAATAAGAAGACGGCCTTCCATAATATCTCGCACCGCGCCTTCTTTGATATGTTTTTCGTATTTCAAAGCCTTATCCTCAATATTTACGCCAATCTTAGAAATAAAATAATACTTAGTACTCTAATACCTCTATCTCGGTCCGCCTATTGGCTTGATGTTCCGCAACTGTACATTGTACTCCATTACTACACCTATTCACGAGTCGCGTCTCTCCATAACCTTTAGCAACGAGTCTATCTCTAGCGATTCCTCTACTGATAATATACTCCACTGCAGAATCTGCTCTACGCTGAGACAGCTTCATATTGTACGTATCCGACCCACGGCTGTCGGTATGACTGGACAGTTCTATCCGCAATGTCGGATTGTCGCGCAATGTCGCCACCAATTTGTCCAATATCTTCGCAGCATCAGGTCTGATATTATGCTTATCGAAATCGTAATAGATGTTTTCAAGAACGAACTTATCTCCTTTGTTGAACACAGGTTGTAATAATAGCGTATAGCGCACGACAGTATCTCGTATTGCGTTTATTCCTGCTACATGTAGAGTGTCAGATAGATATCCTTGTTTCTCCCCCAACATTCTAAAATCGGTATTCGGTTCTATCTGAAAACGAACCAGCCCATGTCCATCTGTTATATCTTTGGCGACGATACGATCTCCCAATTCTCGCAGGCTAACAGAAGTTCCAACTAATATCTCTCCTGTAGACTTATCTTTGGTTACACCTTCAAGAATAATCGTAATTTTTGGTTTACGGTAGGCGTATGAATAGATATCATCAGAACCCGCTCCTCCCACTCTATTGGAAGAAATATATCCACTTGCCCCTTGATCGCTTTCAGATACTTGGATGAAGGCAAAATCGTCCGATGGTGAATTAAGAGGATACCCTAAGTTAATAGGCTCTGAAAATACATTCTTGCTACCTACTGCTTTAAAAATATCCAAGCCTCCCATGCCTATGAGTCCATCACTTGAGAAATATAAGGTGTTTCCGAATACAGATGGAAACATCTCATCACCACTGGTATTAACCGTACTCCCCACATTTTGCGGCGCGCCCCACTCTCCACTTTCTTGTAGCTCGCTAAACCATATATCCACTCCTCCAAATCCTCCAGGCATATCCGATGCATAGTATAATACCTTCTCATCCTGGCTTAACACTGCATGGCCAAGCGAATACTCCTTTACATTATTATATGGAAAATTTTCTTCTACCCAATGGCCCTCACTTTTTCTGTAAATCTTTAATTCTAAATTTTGCTTTTTCCATTTTGAACCCGACGCTTTAAATTGCTCTGCATCTTTACCTATATATGTTCTTGTCACAAACAAGACGTCCTCTTTTGCATTGGTTGATGTAGGCCCTACATGGTACATCGAATTGTTAAAAGATTCGGATAGAATATTAGGATAGTTAAGAGTTCCGTCATCTTGTCGTTCTGCCGTATATATTTTCAAATAGGCTTGCCCAGTCATACCACTTCTACTTTCCAGAAGACTGCTAGGTTCTCCCGCATAGAGAAATCCCCCACTGGTAGGAATTATACCGAACTCCGCACGGGAAGTATTTATATAACTTTCATTTTTAAGCTGATGTCTGGTTGGATTTTTCATCCATAGTGTGGCCGAATCTGCCCCCGCAATAGCCCCAAGCATTTCCTTCTCTTCGCCATACATTTTGATATACTCGCGATATTGTGTCTTTGCCTCTGTATATTTTCCTTGTTGTTTTAGCACTTCAGCATAACGGAGTCTTGCTTTTTGCGAAGCATCCTTCTCATTTACAGCTCTAGCATACCAATTTTCAGCAAGTTCATACTGTTTAATATAATAATAGCTATCTGCCAAGCGTTCCAAATCAACAGTTCTAGGCTTTTTGACATCCACTAGCTTTTCTAGTGCAGCAGCAGCACGCGTGTACTCCATACTATTATACAATTGCTCTGCTAGAGATCTTCGACTAGGTCGCTCCTGAGCACTGGAACCAGTTACGGAAAGGACACATATCAGAATCAACAGACTGTATTTCAATATAATTTCATTAGAAAAAAGTTTCATGCTTTAAATTGCTTTTATCTTAAAAGTACCTCGGACTTAGTATCTGCCTCCTTAATTGCCCACCAAATGTAATTCCCAAGGTCAGCTCATGTGTTCCATTCTGCAATCCACTCATTTTATTGAGCATATGATCATAAGAATAGCCCACGCGGAATTTAGGATTAACATAAAACTGCACAACACCACTAAGCGAGTTTAAAGCGCTTAATTTATTGACAGAACCTTGATTATATTTTCGGTCAAAGATTCGCGCGCGCGTACGATAACCTCCCCCAATCCAGAATTTGTCATTAAAAATAAACATGGCATTTAGATCTAATGAGGTTGGTCCTTTAAAATCTTCCTTTATTAATAGACTAGGTCTCAACAATAATCCTGGATCCAATTCAATAAGGGCTCCTGCGATAAAGTATCCGTGCACTTTACGATATAAGCTCTCTAGAGAGTTTTGATTAAATTGAAAATCTTCTCCACTATTACTCCCCGAAAACAAATCCTGAACAGCTACCCCCGCATACCATTTACTATTGTTATAATATACACCTAGCCGGATATCAGGCTTCCAAGTTGATATTTTCCCTGGGGGGATAAATCCATCTCCATCATCCACATATTCCAACTTATTTCCATCTAGGCTGTATTGCGTCACTCCACCAGCAACACCTAAGCTCAGGCGGTGCTCATCCGCCCGATCCAATTGTAGACGTAAAGCATAGTTAGCGTATATACTTGTCGCTCCCTGAGCTCCAAGCTGGTCTCCCGTCACCTGCAGTCCCACACCGTGTCGGCGGTTTTCAGGATCGACTACCCCATCTATAGATATGGTACCTGTCTTTGGTGCCCCTGTCCATCCAGACCATTGGCTACGCAATCCCAACTGTCCAAACCACTCCTCTTTATATCCAGCATAAGCAGGGTTGACAGAGAGCGAGTTAAATATATACTGTGTAAATTGTATATTTTGTTGGGCAAATGTCTGCAAGGCAAACAAGAGATTAAATCCTAAAATTGAAAGTATCTTCTTCATTATTTTTTAATCAAAACATTTCCTTTAAATACCCTTACGTCATTACCCTTCACCGCCGAGATGATATAGAAATAAGTTCCTTCATTCAATCCCTGGCCATTCCATTCATTCTTATAATTCGTGTTTTTATAGACCTCATTTCCCCATCTGTTGACAATAAGTAAGTCAATTCGATCATAAGCTTCAATACCGACGATTTCGAACGTCTCATTTTTACCATCTCCATTCGGTGTAAAGACATTCGGTATGAATAGTTCACGCGGAGCCACCGTCACATATACGCGGGCTTTCGCGGTCAAACCATTTTCATCTGTAATCTCATATTCAAATTCATCTGTTCCGATAAATCCAGGATTTGGTGTATATATTATTACACCATTCACCACACGTACAGTTCCATTTGCTGAAGGCAACACCACTATTACGCTGTTCGTCACGATAGCAGAAGATCCCGGAACATCATTTTCTAATACATTAATTTCTTTTTCCTCGCCAAACTCCAATGTCACATAATCATCAACTGCTTTTGGAGGTGCATTTGCGAATTTTGTAAACCAGGTCCCCGACAAAGTCTTCGATGCCCGAGTCATTATATCTTTACGTGTATGAATTGCCTGCGCTACCACACCACCTGGTCCTGTCTCTTCATTGAATGTAGTTACATTACCGATCCAGTTTCCTCCATCGGCATCTTGCACAATCTGCGCCTCAGGATCCACATAGGCTATTCCATTGGATGACACATTATGTATCAACGTATAATCCATCTTCATCCCCTTGTCGGCATAGATACTCCATATCCGATCCATACCAATGCGCTCGTCTTTGAATTGTATTCCCGAAGCCAGGTAATCCGTAACCGAGACGTAAACTTTACTCTTATTCAGCGAAGGGGTCAATCGAGCTGGTGTATAGTCACGCTCCTCTTTACCCACTGGGAATACGAAGGCGGACGTACGGTCGCCAAAATTCTTGATCAAGTGTCCCGAAACCGAATTATTCGTAACAACCATCCGTTGCGTGCTGTAACTCAAAATCTGTGCATTCACATCCAACTCAAAGTCATTGCCATTCAGAAATACATTAGCCCCATTGACGCGAAGATCTATTGATTTGGATAATCGCAATGCAGCATCTTTCTCTTCCTTCGGGTACGAGTTGTCTTCATAATCTCGTCCCGATATACTTTTTAGATGCAGCCCATTATCATTCATCAACACGATTCGTACATCGATATAGTTACCGTTGTTCGCGTCGATATAGGTGGGTTGGTCGTTCCATCCTGTATAAAATGGATTTGTTCGGGGGTTATGTATATTGATTACACCAGAGCCACTGATTTTGGCTGTCGGTGCGATCCATATATTCTTAACATAAAGATCGATCTGTCCATCGATTATCCATTCGGCTTGAGGTCCAATAAATAGCGATTCGGCATATATGGCATCAAACTGATTTTGGGTCAGGACATTCCTCCCATTATCTGAGAGAAAACTTCCTTCACCTTGTTGCTGGGCAAACCCCGTCAGTCCGATTGCAAGCAATAACCCGAGTACTAGGGTTTTAATTTTTATATTCATCTTCATTCTATAGGATTGAATGATAGTTTTAATTTGTAATGTATTCCTGTTTTTAAGATTATCGAACCGCTTTATTCGGTAACATCGGATTTGTGATCGCATGACAGTCTTTTACTTCAATCACTATTTCATTTGAAATAGCCGGACATTTACCATTATCTACTTTGAGTCGAACTTTTATTCCATTGATCGCCTTTGGTGCATGTGAAATATTCAACTTACTATTTGTCACAGTGATGCTATTCGAGAAAGTCGAATTGCTTAATATTCGCCAACTGTCCGGAGCCGTACTTGTGGTATATTCCCAGACATAACTAGTTGCTCCAGTTGTGCTGATATCAACAATACCATCGTTATTCTCACAAAGACTTACGTTAGGTACGGTAGTATCTATAGTAGGTAATTCATTAATCACCACTGTAAATTCTGCTAATGGGCCAATACATGTCTTTCCATCTTTGACCGTACCTTCTGCAACCTTGTAGGAGTATTCGCCTACTTCAGTTGGTTTTGGAGCTTCTGCTAATAATTGTCCATTCGAATCGTAGTAATACAGATTATAGCCATTTGCTTTTCCAACATCTGAAAGTTGAACATCTAAAACAACCTCTCCTCCAAGGCAAAATGACACGTTGTTCACTATAGGGGAGGTAGTTACCTTTTCTAAACTTGTCTCTAGTTTTAAATAACAGCCCGGATCCATGCCCGGTACAACGGCATAATAACTAGTCTTTTGCCCACTAGTGGTCGATACGGCAAAATCTCCTGTGACTAGGCCATCATTAGAATCATATGAAGTTGGTACCTTATTAAAGAATTTTGTGCCAGCCGGGTACTGATCTACTATTTCATTTCTACTAAAAGCGTTGCCAGCAAGTTCGCAAAATGCTTTAAATTGTCGTATCCCATTTTCGACTGGAGGATCACACCCCTCAATATAGTCTGCTGAGATCGTTATAGTCGATATAAAATCGTCGTATACAGGCCCGTTACATTTGCCATTGCCGTAATCTCTAACTAAGTCCGAAGACACTGCCGTACCAGAGGTAGCTCCTGTTCCTGATATTTTACCATTGATCTTTACTTCTAGCCCACATGGTCCATTAGCTGATGTCAATAATGTACAATTGTCAGATACTCTAAAACGATATTTCAACGTGGCTAACAACTGTTGTTTTGTCACATCTTTTGGTAGATTTCCTATAGTCCAAATAATTTTACCTCCCGCGGTAATATTAGGGTCATTAGAGGCTCCTAAAGGTGGCACCCAAGTGACAGCACCTTCTACTCCAAGAGAACCCGCCCCCTTAATAATATTCGCACCTGCATAATGTAGATTATACGGTACTGGGATCTCAATCTTGGTGTCGTTGACAGCCTCATCACCTTTATTAAATATATCTAAATTGAACTCTAAATTCTGTCCTGGGGTTATACTTCCTCCATTAATCGGCTTAGTTCCATTTAAATCTAAAGGTGTATTCTCTCCAACTACTTCTGGCACATAAGCATCCACAGCAAATACCATATTGTAAATCACATAGGTATCTTGTGTACTTCCATATCTGAAAGTTGCATTGGTTGCATTATTCGCAATATACCTATTGTTGGTATTGTCTAAATCAAATCTAGCGACATCAAACCCTGTATTATTAACCAAATTAGGATTTCTCCATGTACCTCCAACTTCAATTGATGAGTTAAAGAAGTTACCTGTTGAATTGCCACTATGACTTAATCTGTCAAAAGTATTTCCTCTTCTAATTTCAAAATAGTCCCCTGAAATCATACGATCTCCTTCTCCTGCCATCATACCTAAAGTAACATTCACATTACCATGTTGTGTAGCTTTAAATCCAGAAATTGGTAATTGATAACTATATGTTCCTCCTGCAACATAAGCGTGTCCATCAAAAACAGTGATATCTCGCCATTTCATCGAGGCATTTTTATAGATGATAACCATTCCCCATCCACCGTAAAAACCTGTTCCTCCACCATTTCCTTCAATCAATGCTAAATTAGCAACAGTATAATTACCCGCTCCATTTTGACGAACATAATCGGTGACATCAGCATAAGCAGAATACATATTTCCATCCGTATTACTTGGATAATAGATATCGTTAGCATTTGCCAATACGTCCACGTATGCATTGTTTCCTTGTTTCAATTTAACTTTGCGCTTGTTTAACGCATAATTGATGTTATTTTTCTTAACGGTAAATTCATCGTTCGAACTTCCTCCATTATGTGCTCTTCCAGACCAATACAAACCTGCATAGATCACTTCCGTACACTCGCCTCCAGGTAAGACTAATGCAGCTGTAGAGGAGTTGACCGTCGAATTATCACCATCTACATCCACATATATCATTGAATTGTTACTATTATCTCTATTGACAATGTATGAACTCAACGTCAGACTTGTATTTCCTAACATTAAGAAATCACCTTGTAAGTTATAGTTTTTTACGTTCGTATAAGGAAGTGGCGCTTTCGTTGATTGACGAGGCTCAAACGTCTTTCTTATCTGTGCAATGGTTGAAAAGGGATTTAAGACCAACAAACTGAAAACAAAAAGTACAAGTAGAGAAGCTTTTTTTATTAATATATGTTTTTTCATAGCCTTTCTAATTAACTGGGTTGTTCCATAGTTTGATACAGCACTTCGACGCCCGGGTAGTTTTTTAGTATTTGCAACATGTCGGCAAACCGATCCTGAATTACAGCAGGGTTCAATTGCTCATAAGACCTAACATAGATATACTTTAAGTTTGCTAGCTTTGATAATACATATTCCGGAATCACCATGTTTTCTTCGCCATTCCACTCTACATTTATAAACAAGATATCTTTCAGCGAGGCATTAAAAGCACTAGACAATTCTTTAAAATCGCTTGATTTAGTTACGGACATATTTACTACTGGTTCGCTATCCACTCGATGAATTATCGGCTCATTTTCACCTGCTACATACATAGAAGCTGGCGTGCCGTTTGCCAAATACGCTAACTTCTCTGCTTCTGCTTCGGACAGGCTTTCTAGCTTAGTGTGATACGCTGTAATCGGATTTTGCGCCTGTGCTTTGAAAACAAAGCACAGTGCAATAAGTATTGTTGTATATATAATATTAATTTTCATAGTTAGTCTTCTTTAACGGAGAACACGATATTAATAAAGCTACCTACATTTATATTGGCAGTTGAGCTAACTTCGTAAGTCATTAGTCCTTCTGCAGTAATACTTTTTATGGTAAAGACTCCTTCAGTTGCGTAAGTAACATGGAAACCTAATTCTGACGCAGGTAATACAGGCAGTGAGGAGGCTCCAGCACTACTCATAACAGGTGATCCAAATTGCTTTTTATAGATCGTGTATAAGTTAATTGTACCCGTGCGAGAAGTATTATTATAGGTAACACCTTCTTGCGTAGCTTGACTTTCTGCAGTCGGCACCATCACTGATGGCATATAGAAAAACTTCGGCATTGCTGCTTTTAAAGCTTTAATGATATCACCATTTTTATCGACAGCTAATAAGTGTTGAGCAAAGCCTTCCGTAGCATTAACTGCCTGAGTTTTCTTCTTATCCAAACCCGTAATTGCTAATGTCTTGTCTGCTGATGTTCCTATTGTTGTCTGCTTTAATAAATCTCCGCCTAGCTGTATATTTTTATCGGTCTTAGTTAAACCGTTGTCCGCAGATACTATCTCTCCTACTTCAGATTGATCGACCCAAATAACATTGCCTTGATCATCTGTAACAAGTACTTTATCCGCTTCCGCATTAGCAAACTTCACACTTGCGTCTACTAAGGTGGCCCCAATACCACCGGTCACTTCTAACACGGTGCTACCTGAAGTTAAATTTTTAGCATTGATATTAGATACATCAATTTTTTGGTAAACTACACTTCCATCAGACTGCACAACACCTACTTTCCCTTTGTCTGTAGGGTCAGCGCCTAATTTATCAGCAGTAACATTTTTGTCTGCAATGTCTGCTGTTTTAACTTCACCGTCTTTGATCTTTTCTGTAGTGATAGCCCCATCTACTATGCCGATTTTAGCTGCTGCTAAAAGTTTATCCGTCCCGTTTGTATTGTCAAGAAACTCTAAAACTCCAGTTTCTAATGAAAGGTCTCCCTTTTTCGCATTAATATTAGTTACCAGTTCGTCAATGGCATCTTTTACATTGTTCGATGACAAACCTGAATTTGTACCGTCATAAGTTACCTCTGCAGCATCAACATTCGTATCGATCGTGGCGATCGTCTCGCCTTTACCATTCTTGAAAGTATAGACTCCGTCAGCTACCTCTACACTAGTCGTGTTCGCATCGAACTTAACTTCCTTGCCGTCAACAGTAGTGTGCGTGAATGTTCCATCCCCGTTGTCAACGAAAAGGTCAGTCTTAGCGTTAAGGATATTGATGATCTCGTTGTAGATAGCACCCTCGTTCTTGATGTTGGTTACAACGTCGCCGATAACATCGACCGTAACCGTCTCGCCGTTCGCATTCGTAAATGTATAGGTACCGTCGTTGTTATCCAGCATCGTAAGCGTGTTCGCATCGAACTTAACTTCTTTGCCGTCAACAGTAGTGTGCGTGAATGTTCCATCCCCGTTGTCAACGAAAAGGTCAGTCTTAGCGTTAAGGATATTGATGATCTCATTATAGATAGCACCCTCGTTCTTGATGTTGGTTACAACGTCGCC
>NZ_SNYV01000017.1 GCF_004363245.1 Sphingobacterium yanglingense
GCGGCGATCGCCCTCCGTTTCCGTTGGGACTGCAAAGGTAGGAATCTTTTTTAAACCTCCAAATTTTATTTTAAAATATTTTCGGAGAAGATTGCAGAGGATAAAATCTATCGGATAAAACCGAAAAAACAATCCCTCTTTCTACCTTATGTCATCGTTCCGAAGAACCGTCCCTCCCTCGCGGAGTGGTGCAAAGATAGGGACTTTCAGACCACATTTCAAAGACATCACACAAACTATTTTACACAATAAACCATAAAACACTGGAACATTGAACGATAAAATTGAAAAAAGAAAACAAATAGGCACCATGGACTGCACAAAAGGCGGGATTATGCTATAATCAGCCAGGATTACTATGGATTTAAGCAAGGCATAACAGAGCCTTTATAGTGTTTTACCTCTATGACCCCTCTACAAACCCTCTATTATATCTCTAGGTACCCCCTAGAAAATTTAAAACAGAGACGAAGAAGCAAAGAAGCAATACCATACATACACTATTGCCAACCCCCACCTAGAGATCTATACAAGGCGACGCATGCATTAAGTTGTCTTTGCTTTAACTCCACCAAATCCAATTCACTCTTTAATGCATTACTTTGCGCGGTAATAACCTCCAAATAGGTAGCATACCCACTTTTAAACAATAACGAAGCATTTTTTACGGCAAGTTCTGAATTAGAAACCCGCTCCTGAGCTAAGAGTAATTGTTCTTTCTGCTTTTCTACAGTTATGATTGTATTTGAAACTTCCCCGACAGCCTCCATGACCTGGCGCTGAAAGTCAAGTTCAGCTTTCTCTCGCTCTATCTTTGCCACCTCATACTGATTTTTCAATTTCTTATTCCGAAATACAGGAGCCGTTACTCCACCCGCTATACCACCGAGTAAAGCGCCAGGTATATTAAACCAATTTTTTGCCAACATAGCATTCACTCCAAAAACTCCACTTAAACTTATACTTGGATATCGCATAATCTGCGCTATATTCATTTGAGCATTGGCCGCAACTAGAGCATACTCGGCCTGTTTGATATCCGGTCGGTTCCGTATAATATCCAAAGGACTCCCTAGAGAAATATCTTGATCAAAGTTGATAAGACTATCATTTAATGTACTACTTCTATATACCGCAGCAGGCATATCTCCGACCAGCATTCTCAAAGAATTTTCTTGAATTGTAATTTCCTTTTCTAGATCCGGGATTAGCGAAGCCGCAACCAATCGTTGTGACTCGGTCTGTTGGATGGCCAATGCTGTAATTTCACCTGCGTCAAACTGTAATTTTATCATGCGCAGCGTACTATCATTCAATTGCAGATTCCTTTTAGCGACTTCAATCTGTGCATCCAACATCAATAGATTAAAATAACCTGTAGCAATATCCGCAATAAGCTTCGTCTGAATTGCCGTTTTAGCTTCTTTCGTATCCATCCAGCTCGCTTTCAAAACATCTCCCTCTTGTCCTATCCTACCCCAAATATCCAGCTCCCAACTAAACTCAAGCCCCGTAGCATATTGTGATTGATATTTTGCCATAGATTCTGGTGCCTTTTCTCCTTTTTGTTCATACCACTTGGATGAAGCAGAACCATAAAAATCCTTTGAACGGTATTGTTGATTCACTGTCGCAATATTGGCATCTACTGTAGGCAAATAGTTCAGCTTATTTATTCTCAGATTACGGTTAGCAATCTCTATATTCTTTAAAGCAATCCGCATATCATAATTGTGAGAGAGCCCACTATCGATCAAAGTAATCAGATTGCTATCATTAAAGAAGTTTCTCCATTCAATTTGACTTAGCGAAGCGTCTCCTTCACTTGTTGTTTCAGCTGAACGGAAGGAAGCTGGTATATTTAAATTGGGTTGCTTATACTTTTCCCCAACCTTACAACCCGTCAGAATAAAAAAAATGGTAAATAAATATAAAACTGCTTTTATTGACATATTATTCATAGTTAATCCTCCTCCGACTTAAATTTCAACTTGACTCGCTCATCCAATGTTTTGAAAACGACAAAAAGCACCGGGATAATAAAAATACCGAAAGCTACCCCTGCCAGCATACCACCTGCGGCACTAAAGCTAATAGAATGATTACCAATAGCCGACGGCCCGACAGACCACATAAGAGGGACCAAACCTGCTACAAATGCTAGAGATGTCATTAAGATTGGTCTCAATCGCAACTTTGCACCTTCAATAGCGGCATGATATACACTCATTCCCTTATCTCGCTGCTGAACAGCAAACTCAACAATAAGAATTGCATTTTTTGCCAACAATCCTATTAACATAATCAGTCCAACCTGCACGTAAATATTATTTTCTAAACCAGCCATTAGAACGGTAGCGAAAACACCAACTAATCCAACAGGAACAGAAAGCAAAACTGCCCATGGCAAAATATAACTTTCATACTGCGCAGCTAATAAGAAATAAATAAACAAAATACTCAAACCGAAGATGAGTACAGTCTGTGATCCTGATTTACTCTCTTCATAAGACATTCCGGTCCATTCATATCCAAAATTCCCCGGCAACTGTTGAACCGCCAATTTTTCTATTGCCTCCATCACATCTCCTGTACTATAACCTGATGAAGGGCTAATATTTACCGTAATGGCGTTGTAGAGATTATATCGTGCTATGGTCTCTGGCCCGACTACCTTATTGAGCGTCATTAATGTACCAACAGGAACCATCTTTCCTTCTTTATTACGGACGAAAATGGAGTTTAATGACTCCGGATCTGTACGATGCTCAAAATCAGACTGCATATATACCCGATAAGTACGTCCAAAACGGTTGAAATCTCCTGCACTCACACGTGCAAAGTACATCCGGATTGTATTCATCATTTCTTTAATGTCTACCCCCATACTTTTTGCCTTCACCACATCAATGTCTGCTTCATATTGTGGAAAATTAGATTTAAATGAGGTATAGGCATTATCAACCTCTTTCAATGCATTGATTTTATTAATAAAGGAATCCGCAACAATATCAAAATCTCGAATATCTCCTCCCAACCTGTCTTGGAGAACTAACTCTACACCGGCAAAATCACCAAATCCTTGCACTGTAGGCCTTGGAAATACTTTAAATGTCGCCTCATTGATGACCGACAAGTCTTTACGAACGGTATCCATAAATGCATTTATATTCTTAATTTCTTTTCGTTCTGCATGTGGTTTCACGTTTATGTACCCAGCTGCAAACGCAGGGCTAGTCCCTCCTCCCAAAACATTAAAGCCTGAAACAGTAGTCATACCAGCAATATCCTTTCGCTTTTGTAAAATACTATCTGCCTGACGTAGGACAGCAGTGGTTCTAGACAAAGAAGCCCCCGGAGGCATTGCCAAGGAATACGTAACAAAACTATCATCCTCAGTAGGAATAAAACTCTTTGGCGTATAAAACAAAAACAGTACGCCTATTACAGTAACTAAAAGCAACCCACCGAATGCAATTTTCTTATGTCCTATTAAATATTTTACACCAACAATATATTTGTCCGTAAACCTGTCAAACGAAGCATTGAAAGCGTTGAAGAATCTTTGCTTATACTTTTGTACTTTATTTAGATCTTGTTCGGCTTCAATATCCTTAACATGAATCGGTTTTAAAAGCAACGCGCATAATGCAGGTGATAAAGTCAATGCGTTGAAGGCAGAAATCAAAATAGCGGTAGCAAGCGTATATGCAAACTGCCTATAAAAAATGCCAACAGGTCCTTCCATAAATCCTACCGGTAAAAATACGGCTGCCATCACCATCGTTATAGACAATATCGCTCCTGTAATCTCAGACATCGTCTGCACGGTAGCCTCTTTTGCGCGCATTCCAGTCTCATGCATCTTTTGATGAATCGCTTCCACCACAACAATTGCATCATCGACCACAATACCAATCGCCAGCACCAGCGCAAACATTGTTAATACATTAAGCGAAAAACCAAACAGACTAAGGAAAAAGAAGGTTCCAACTAGAGAAACAGGAATTGCGATAGCAGGTATCAAAGTAGATCGAAAATCCTGTAAGAATATAAACACAATGATAAAAACCAAAATAAAAGCTTCAAACAAGGTGGTTTTCACTTGATTAATAGATTGATCTATCTGATCTCTAACGCTATAGGAAATCTCATAATGAATTCCCTCGGGAAAAGATTTGGACAATTCTTCGAGAACTTTCCGAACCTCAATATCAATCTGATGCGCATTCGAACCACTCGTCTGTGTAATATTCAAAGTCAGCCCCGGGTTACCATCAACTTTATTATCACTTCCTAAATTGGTCGCTCCAAATTCAATTCGTGCAATGTCTTTGAGATAAAGTATGGACCCATCTTTATTTGTTTTGATGACCATATTTTCAAATTCCTCAGGCTTACTGAACCGTCCTTTGTGTTTGATTACGGTTTCAAAGACCTCATCTGACGTCTCACCAAATTTACCTGGAGCAATCTCAAAGTTCTGATCATTCAACGCCTTAGTAACATCCTGCGGAATAATGTCATAAAGTGCTAACTTTTCTGGATTCAGCCACACACGCATAGAATAATCCCGTGCTCCCAACCGGGAAACTTGGGCTACACCGTCCACACGTAGTAGAGGCCGTATCATATTAATCTGCGAGAAAGCCTGTAAAAATGTCTCATCGTATACAGAATCCTGATGATCCGAGAAGATATTTATAGTCATAATTGCACCACTCTGTCGAGGCTGCACTGTAATCCCGTTTTCATTGACTTCTGCAGGTATAGCACTGATTGCTTTTGATATTCGTGTCTGTACATTTACCGAAGCGATATCGGGGTTAGTTCCTGTTTTAAAAAACACCTGTACGGAACCTGAGCCAGAGTTTGTAGCAGACGACTTAATGTAAGTCATGTCTTCTACCCCATTAATAGCTTCTTCAATAGGCAGTAAGACACTCTCCGCAACGGTCTCTGAGTTCGCTCCTGGATAGCTCAATGAAACAACAACACTTGGTGGAGCTATCTCTGGAAACCGGGTAATCGGTAGAGTCTTAAGTCCCACCAGTCCTAAAATCACCAAGATTAGGGACATCACCGTAGCCAATACAGGTTTATTTATGAAGGTTTTTAACATACTGTTTGGATTTAATAAGCAATAGTTTTCAAGCGCCATCAGTTAAGACAGCGCGAGAAACTTTGGTACATTGAAAATTATTGTTGAATTGGGGTTACTGTTGATCCTTCAGTAATCTTATCCAAGCCGGTCAGCAAGACACGCTCGCCTACGGCAAGACCGTCCGCGATGATATAATTATCTTTACTCTTACCACCTATCGTAACAACACGGCGGCGTACTTTGTCTTCCTTATCCAACACATAGACAAAAGTCTTGTCTTGTAATTCACTGGTCGCTATTTGTGGAATCTGGATTACATTTTTCTTTACTTCGGAGATTTTTAGCGTCCCAGTACTTCCACTTCGCAACATGTTGTCGGCATTAGGAAAAGAAGCTCTTAGGGAAATTGCTCCTGTAGTACGGTCGACCTGCCCATTGATTGCGTCGACAGCGCCTTTATTCGTATACTCTTCACCATCCGCCAAAATCAAGACAGCATCTGGAAAGCTGAGCGCATTCCTACTTTTGGGAATTCCATTGATGCTATCCTCTTTAACCTTTAATTTTGAGAAGTATAAAAAATCAGACTCATTCATAGAAAAATACACGTATACATCCTGTACATCGGACAATACAGTCAATGGCTCTTTATCACCTTTACCAACAAGGTTACCTATCCTTTTTGGAATACGACCAATATACCCACTAACAGGCGCTGTAATTATGGTAAAGCCTTGATTAATTTCGGCACTACGGACTGCTGCAGTAGCTTGATCGAGCGACGCTTTGGCCACCTCATAATCAGATTGCGCTGATCGTAAACGAACCTCAGAAATAACATCGTTATCCACCAAGGGTTTCAAACGTTCCATCTCTAAACGGGCATTTTTCAACTTTGCTTTCGCAACATTTTGATTAGCAACACTATTATTCAACAATTCCTGGTAGGCCGATGCATCTACTTTAAATAGCTTTTGTCCCTTCTCGACAAAGGAACCTTCATCAACATAGATTTCCTGTAAAAGTCCCTCTACCTGAGGTCTTACCTCTACGTTTACCTTTCCTTCTATAGTCCCCAAATAAGTCTTAATCGTCGTTGCATCGCTCGCATTAACCGTATATACCGGGAGTGCCAAGGGCTTGGCTGTCACTTCATTCTCTTCGGATCTACCAATAAAACAACTGTAAAATGTAACAATGACTAAAGCTGTCATTGAAACAATTGAAATATAAAAACTCACTTTCCTTTTTCTCATACTACTTAACTAGATTTTAGCAAATTAATAAAACGTAACTGATCTGTTACAGTCAAGAACGCAAAAACAATGCAAGTTTGGGTCCTCCCTTCCCTCTTTTAACAGTCTTTAACAGAATAAAAAGACGCATTCTGTCATTAATTTGCATAAAAAAAGACTCTCCAGTTTTGGAGAGTCTTTTCATTTCCAATGATTTAAACCCCTATTTCCATCCACCACCTAGGGCTTTATACAAGACAACTTGGTTTAGCATCTTTTCTTTCAATACATCCACCTGAGCTTCCTGTGCTCCTATAACATCTTTTTGTGCCGTTACAATATCCAAATAATTGACTCGCCCGGCAATGAAAAGCTCTTCGGCCGCAATAATCGCAGATTCTAAAGCTTCCACCTGATTACGAACCAGGACTTCGCGCTCTTCGATAGCCCCTTGTGTATGTAGTGCTAAAGAAATTTCATTCACTGCATTCAAAATGACTTTTTCATACTCCAAAAATGCTATTCCATAATTTGCTTTCATAACCTCATACTGCGATTTCAGCTCCCGCTGTCTAAAAATTGGCACCGTGACGCTACCTAAAACTCCGTAAGCTACAGATTTATCCAAATTGAAAAGCTGGTCTATACTAAAAGTCTGTAATCCAAAATAGGGACTGATTGCGACAGAGGGAAGAAAAGAGAGTCTGGCAACTTCCAAATCGCTAAAATTACCCTGCAACTCCAATGCCGCCCTACGGATATCAATACGGTTATTAAAAAGTAAATCTATATTTCCAACATGTAACTCTTGGAATATCTCATGATTTGGGACATGCTCTTTTGTCCTCCCAATAGGCTGATATACCCGTCCTAAAAGTTGGTTGATCTGATGCTCGTATCCAATTATTTCTTGCATTGCCAAAGCCCTACGCGCCTTGGATTCTGCCAGAATAGATTTAAACTGCTGTACCCCTAACTCGTCAGCACGACCAGCTTCTTTTTGGGCTTCAATAATACTTAAAGCCCGCTCATGCAATAGTATATTCTGCTCATACACCTTTACTTTCTGATCCAATGCTATCAATTCAAAGTATGCTGCAGCAACACTGCTAACCAATTCAGTTTGTAACAACCGCTTAGTTTCGCTTTCGGCTAGCAACCCTAGAAAAGCAGCCTCTCTTCTATTACGTAATTTCCCCCATAGATCTATTTCCCAAGATGAACGCACACCTACGAAATAATCTGGAATGAACGGCTCTGGGATTCTTTCATCTGATGTGAGATTCTCCGAAAAATTCGAGTCATAGTTACCGATACCAGACTCCGTATAATGGCCATATTTCCTAAGTCCAGCTTCTACAGCTACATCCAATGTTGGTAACAATGCTGCCTTACGTTGTCTAAAATTAGCTTGCGCCACCTCAATACGATGAATAGCCTGCTTGAGATCTCTATTATTCACCAAAACAGTATCGATGAGACCTTTCAAATGAGGATCAGAAAAGACCTGCTGCCATGGAATATCTCCTAAGGAAATACTGTCTGCTAATACCGTTTGAGCATCAACTTTTACACTTTCACTTAATTCAGATTTAGTGACCTTCTTAGGAATGCTACAAGAAGACACCAACAACAAAGCTGCTAACACGGCTACTATCTGACCTGTTTTTTTAGGTTTATTACGTTTTGAAAACAAAACCACTAACCCAGGAATTACAATAACCCCTAGAATTGTACCAATTACCATACCTCCTACTGAAGCTGTACCAATAGTCCTGTTACCAACGGCACCTGCACCATTTGCCAACATCAATGGAATTAGTCCCGCTGCAAATGCAAACGAAGTCATTAAGATTGGACGTAATCTCGCCACAGCTCCTTCTACAGAAGCTGTAAAAATATCCATCCCCTGCTTGTATTTCAGGTTGGCATATTCTACAATTAGAATGGCATTTTTACCTAACAATCCGATGAGCATCACTAATGCTACCTGCGCATAGATGTTATTTTCAAGGCCAAAGATTTTCAAGAAGATAAAAGCTCCAAATATTCCTGCTGGTAAACATAAGATAACGGGCAATGGAAGAAGGAAACTTTCATATTGCGCTGCCAAGAGCAGATACACGAATACAAGACAGAGTAGAAATATATATCCAGCTTGGTTACCCGATATTTTTTGCTCTCTAGTCATCCCAGACCATTCAATTTCATATCCTTGCGGGAGATTCTCTGCTATACGTTCTACCGCTTCAATGGCCTGCCCCGAACTAAACCCGGCAGCAGCTTGCCCCGTAATCATGGCAGAACTAAACATATTGTACCGAGTGATCTGTTCTGGACCATATACACGCTTCATCGTCATAAAAGAAGAATAAGGAACCATCTCTCCGTCTGCAGTCTTGACATATAATGCCAATACATCTTCTGGTTTTTGACGGGAGAAGGCATCTGACTGAACCATCACTTTATACATCTGTCCATAACGGATAAAGTTGGTAGCATACTGACTGCCCAAGAGAGTTTGTAAGGTATTCATCGAGTTTTCCACAGAAATACCTTTTTTGGCCGCTAGATCGTAATCGATTTCAAGCATGTATTGTGGAAAATTAACGTCAAAAGTAGTACTCGTACTTTCGATTACATCGTCGTTGTTTAGCTCTTTAATGAAATCATTCAGTACCATACTGGTTTTTGAGAGATCTTCATTACCACTTTTGTCCAACAAACGCAGTTCAAATCCAGAAGAGTTACCGAAGCCAGGAACTGTTGGTGGCGGGAAAAACTCTATTGTTGCATCCGCAATATGATCGGTCTTCTCCCTAAGAATCTTCATCACATCATCTACACTTTCGTCACGTTGATCCCATGCCTTTAAGTTGATCATTCCCATACCGTAGGATGCTCCCGAAACCTCGGTCACAATACTATATCCTGCTAACGTAGATACAGTCTCTACGATATCCAACTCTCGAGCAATCATATCCACTTCATCAAGCACCTTTTCGGTACGATCTACTGTAGCTCCTGGAGGTGTAGTCACAGCTACATAAATCATCCCTTGATCTTCTGTTGGGATAAATCCAGTAGGTAGGATAGCTGCAGAACCCCAGGTAAGAACAAACATCAAGGCTAAGGCCCCTAAGGTAACGACTCTCCGTCCTGCTATACGTGTCAATAAATTTTTATAACCTCCTCCTATTCGATCATATGCGGCATTAAAGCCTTTAAAAAAACGAGCTAACAAACCATTACTTTCCTTCTTATCATGGGGTGATTTCAAAATCAAAGCACACAGGGCTGGTGTAAGCGTGAGAGCATTAATTCCTGATATAACAATAGATGCTGCCAATGTCAGTGAAAACTGTCGATAAAAAATACCTACCGGTCCTGAAAGAAAAGCAACAGGTATAAATACTGCTGACATGACAAGCGTAATTGCAATTACTGCACTCCCCACTTCTTTCATCGCTGCAATGGTTGCCTCCAACGGAGGAAGATGTTCGTCCTCCATCTTGGCATACACAGCTTCCACCACGACAATACCATTATCGACAACAATACCGATAGCTAAAACTAAAGCGAAAAGAGTCAAAAGGTTAATAGAGAATCCCATCATTTGCATAAAAAACAAGGCTCCAATCAAACTGACAGGAACTGCAAGAATCGGAATTACGGTAGCTCTAAAATCCTGAAGGAAGATAAATACAACCAAGAACACGAGAATAAAAGCTTCCAATAGTGTGATAAGAACGCTAGATATCGAAGCATTAAGGAATCTCGACACATCATATCCCATGGTATAAGTCATTCCTGGAGGAAAGGTTGCTCCTTTTAGCTCTTCCATTCTATCTTTTACACTCTGAATTACATCCTGCGCATTTGATCCGGGCAACTGCTTTAACATGATGGAAGCAGAAGGCCTACCGTCTGTCTTCGATACCATTTCGTAATCTAAAGAGCCAAACTCAACATCAGCAATATCCTTGATACGAATTATTGAGCCATCTGTGTTTGCCCGGATGGGTACATTTTCATACTCACTCACCTCAGTAAACTTACCTGGATAGCGGAGTACATATTGCTGCATATTTATGGCCTTATCTGAACTTATTCCGGTCTGACCTGGCGCTGCCTCTATATTTTGCCTTCTCAGTGCTGCAACAAGTTCTTCTGTGGAGATAGAATAAGCAGAAAGCCTATCGGGTTTTACCCAAATGCGCATTGCATAATCTTTCATCCCCATAATCTGCGCAAAACCGACTCCCTCGATACGTTTCAGTTCTTTAAGAACATTAATATCGGTAAAGTTGTAAATGAATCTCTCGTCTGCCGTCTCATCATCTGTATAAAGATTGAGGTACATCAACATACTATTCACCTCCTTCTCGGTCGTAACTCCCGCTTTGATTACTTCTTCGGGCAGTTCGTCCAATACAGTAGTGACCCTATTCTGAACATTGACTGCAGCAATATCCGGATCAACCCCCACCTTAAAGAAAACCTGAATCAATGTAGTACCATTATTGGTAGAGACACTATTCATATAGGTCATTCCCGCCACTCCGTTGATAGCACGCTCCAAAGGAATAGCCACAGCATTGGTACTTACCTCGGCATTGGCTCCTGTATAATTGGCTGTTACTACGACAGAGGGTGGAACAATATCAGGGAACTGTGTAATCGGCAATGTAAATAATGCCAACAACCCTAAAAGGGTGATAAAAATTGAAATCACCAGTGATAATACTGGCTTTTTAATATACGTTTCAAACATCTAAATCGCCTCCGTTTCTAGTTATTAATCGGTTTAGGCTGTATACTCATGCCATCTCGCAAAGACTGTACGCCTTCAAAAACGACTTTCGTGTCTGCAGGCAACCCATCTTCTACAACATAATAATGTCCAACACGCTGACCATTCTTAAATGGCATCATCTTAACTTTGTTACCTTCTACCGCGTACACGTAAGCTTTGTCCTGAATTTCAAATACAGACTTTTGATGTACGAATGTAAGATTTCCTGTTTGTGTCGGCACTCCAATACGTCCAGAAGCACCATGCTTCAATAAGCCCTTGCGATTATCAAACTTCGCCCGCAAAGAAATAGATCCAGTACTAGCCTCAAACTCACTCTCGACAATCTCAGCGACCCCAGTATAAGGATATACCTCACCATTGGCTAATATCAAGCGCACCTCTTGTTGGAACTTATTCCTATTAAAGGAGGAGTCTGACGCAATAGCAAGATATTCTGATTCAGAAATATTATAATAAACATTGACCTTTTCTAGATCAGAAATAGAAGTAATCAACGCACCTTCACTCAATAAAGACCCTTCTTTGAGCAAAATCCGGTCAATACGACCATCAAAAGGCGCTCTAATCTGCGTATGGCTTAATTTAGTTCTAGCTTGGTTCAAGATGGCATCAGCTTCCTGCACTTTTGATATAGCGGCTTTAAGTTGTACTTTGAGTAAATCCTGCTCTGTGGTACTAATGATGCCCTTTTGCACCAACTTGGCTGTTCTTTCTAATTCCAGCTCTACTTTCTTAACCTCAGCTCTTGCAGTATTTAAACCTGCCTCTGCGCGTGCAAAGTCTGCCTTGTACTCTTCATCATTAAGGCCGAAAAGAACCTGTCCTTTTCTAACAAAAGCCCCCTCATCAACATAAATTCTATTTAAAAACCCAGCTAGTCTCGAGCGAAGCTCTACGTTTCTTTGGGATTGAATATCAGCAATATACTCTTTGTATATAATGGTATCCATCTGTAAGAGACCAGTCACCGGGACTACTTTGGCTTGATCCTCAGATTTATTTTCATTGCTGCTAGCAGTACAGGACGCGGCAAATAACAAGCATCCAAATACTGGATACATGAGTTTATTTTTCTTCATAGCTAATTATGAGTGAATTAAATAATAAAAATCGATAACAATAATAGCTTCCAATGAGAAGTTGGACTAACCTCACAAGCAATTATTAGATAAATAAGATGGGATTAAAAAAAATTAGAATGGTCGGTATCTATACAGGAATGTATAGTACCCAGGTAAGCAAAGTCTCTTCGATTCATAGCGGGGATGCTTTAGTGTTTTGGTAAAGAGAAATAGCTTTCGTAATAACCAAAAAACAAGAAGAATCGTAGGGAGTACACCTAAAGAAAGAAATAGAATACGATAGTCGTCAAAGAAAATTTGTGGAACAGTATCCTGTTGCTCAGAGTCTGTAGTATCTAGAATCTCTTCTAAGACGACTTCGAGAAAGGTTTCCCCAGAAACTACAGGCCTAAAGTCTAATATATTGCAGTACTCCACCTCATAACAGAGGACATTGAGGTAGCCAAAAAGTGCTAAAAAATGTAGTATGCGCAACATATGATGCAAATATAGAAAAGCAAATTGCGGAAAGATGCAGCACTCTGTAAAAAAAGTGTTATGAAAGTGTTACATATCTTATGTTCAGACTTTCCTATGACAATTGGTCCCTTGCTATGAATAAGCAGTCAATAAAACTACTTTTTAAAGACCCAGTACTTTTGCAAAGTAAAATTAAATCCTAGAGACACGATTAATTCAACAATTCCCTTCGACAACAAAAAATGGAGACCCCAAACATCCACCAAAAAATGGATACCGGTAGATTTGAGAAAGATACTTCCTGCCACTACGATAATAAATTTCCAGAGTTGGTTTGCTAAAGGAACTGTCGTATTATTAAATGACCAATACCTATTAATGGTGAAATTAACAACAGCTCCCAAACTACCGCTCACGACATTAGAAAAAGGAGCTGAAATCAATAAAACTTTATAACAAAAGGAATAGATACCAAAATCGACCAATCCGCCCACAAAAGCAGACAACTGCGCCTTTAAAAATTCCTTAAGCTTGAACGCCATTAGCTTTTTCTTGTTCAGCTTGCTGTTTAGCTAGTTTTTCTTCTTTATCCTTGGCATCACCTACGGCAAGCAGTTTTATTGTATCACCAACATTAATAAAAAACAATATAATACAAATCCCCAATACACTATAATCGAGGGAACCTTTGAAAAGAACCTCTATTAATAATACAAGACAGACTACGACCCTTATTTCTGTAGGACCTAATAATCCTGCATCAATTGTATATTTATCGGTGATTCGGTATCGCAATTGCGATATAATCATCGCCCAACCGTACAACGCAACCAAAGCAAAACCTAGGTACTTAAAATCTCCAACCGTGTATAGCACATATCCAAGTCCAATAAACACTGTACTGACCCAATCCATTACAATGTCCAACGCAAAGCCATACCACTTTCTTGATTTATTACGATAATAGGCGATACGACCATCTAATGAGTCTCCAAACCACTGAATAAAAAAACCTGGTATCGCCAATAGCAACAAATCCCGATCTACATACTCCGCTAATAAAAAACTTACTAAAATAATGAGGGATCCAAAAAAACCTATTGCTGTCAATCCATCCGAAGTGAGCCAATCTGGTATACGTGGCACCAAATAACTAATGAACCGCTGCTCAGGATTACTTAATATGTTAGTACGCTTTCTGTCTTGAAACAGTTTCTTGTTGATTTTTTGCTCGCTCATATCTCTCTTTATTACAACCAATTATTTGATTTATACCATAACAACGTTTCCCTCAGTCCGGATGACAGGTCATACTTAGCCTTGAACGCTAAATCACTCTGGGCTTTTTCTATATTGCACCCCCAATTTTCCGCAGTGAGCTCCGCCAATCGCTCAGGGTATAAAACAGGAGTTTTTTCCGATCGTGCATAAAGTGACTGCGAAAGTTTAGCGACAAAAGCCACTAGAGCATAAGGAATATGCAGACGAAAAGACTTTTTATTAAACGTACTTCTAAAAACATCAGCCATGGCATATCTCGAATAGACCTGACCATCTGTGATATTATAAAACTGCAACCCTTGCTGTGGTTGTGTACACGAATCAAGAATAACATCTACAAGATCCTTGACATAGACAAAGCTCAACTTTTGAGGTTTGCTTCCAATGTAAGGATCAATTCCTTTACTTAAGGTATCAAAGAGAATAAATAAATCCCGCTCACGTGGTCCATAAACTGCCGTAGGCCTAAGTACTGAAATAGGGCTATCAGCAAAGTTAGCCTTAATCATATCTTCCGAAGCCTTCTTACTACGACCGTATACAGTCAAAGGGTTGTAAGGAGTATTTTCTGTAATTAAAAATGGGCTATCAAAATCAATTGGACCAACTGCGGCTAAGCTACTCACATACACAATTCTTTCTAAAACACCCTTTAATGCCAACGAAGCTTTTAAAATATTTTCGGTATACCCGACATTAACCTTCAACATATCGCTTTCGCGCTTTGATTTGGTCATCGCCGCGGCATGTATGATATAACTGTACTGTTCTTGCTGGAATAAAGAGGCTAGCTCGTCAGAATCATCCATATTCGGAAACACGAATTTATCGACAGCATGTTGAATAGCATCGATCTTACTGGTTTTCCTTATGGCGGCGTGAACCTCATATCCTCTTCGTCCTGCCTCTTCTACCAGATGAGACCCCACAAAACCACTAGCACCTGTTATAAATACTTTTTTCCTCATATCGCCTTCTCGTATAAACGATAGCGTTTGTATAGTTCGCCATTAATTTGTTCAATGGCGTGATTCATTAAGTAGTTTGTTTCTAACATCCAGGAACATTCCGCACCGCGTATACCAGCAGGCTTAGCATTCCTGATAATCCTTCCGTATAAACAGGCTTCGATTCCTAGTTTCCGATAGCCTTCTAAAACCCCTAACATCAAAACACGTAAGGATTTAATATTCTTCTTACCAAATAGCAATTTAAAAATACCTGTTGGCAATAGCCGACCCCGTTTTATGTTGATTTGGATTTCGTTAACATTCGGAATACCTACCGCAAAGCCGATTATCTCTTCTCCTTTTTCCGCTATAATACAAAAACGAGGATCGACAATCATTTTCAAATCTTTCGCGATATAATCAAACTCTTCATCCGTCATAGGGACGAATCCGAGATTCTTGTCCCATGCTTTATTATACACTTCCCGAATTTTAGCAGCTTCGTTTTTAAAATCTTTCAGGTTGATCGTTCTTAGTTTTATTCCTGATCTTCCCAAACGCTCCTCTAATCTATCCATAAGCTGAACGGCCCGCGTACTTGCAGTTTCCGTTTTCACGTTGTAAGCCAGAAGATCCACTTTCTTATCGAATCCATAATTGCTTATCAATTCTAGATAATAAGGGCTATTATAAGGCATCATCGCCATTGGAGGCATATCAAATCCTTCTACGAGCAGTCCACATGTTTCATTCGTCGAAAGATTTATGGGGCCTACAATATTATTCCCGCCTCTTTCTCTTATCCAACTTAATGCAGCGTCGAACAATCTGTTAGCGACTTCTTGATCATTAATACAATCAAAGTACCCAAACTGTCCTTCCTCCAAATTGTTAATCGAATTGTGCCTATTATTCCATATTGCAGCTATTCTTCCCACAACTTTATTGTCTTTATAAGCCAAAAAAAGTTGTGCTTCCGAGTGTTTATAAAAGGGATGTTTTTGGGGATTTAGCAAATCACTTTGTGCTATAAATAGTTCGGGCACATAATTCGGATTCCCTAAATACAAAGCATGCGGAAAATCTATGAATTCCGCACGTTGTTTTTTTGTTGCTACAGGTATGATTGTTACCATGGCCTTCCTAAAAGTGGATAATATCGTATCTATATAACCTTTTTATAACGCTCAACTTCTAATGCTTTGAACACCTTTGCCATCTTATCAATTGCTTCATCTATCTGATCAAAAGTATGTGTTGCCATGAGAGAAAAACGAATTAACGATTCTTCAGCTGGTACAGCCGGTGCGACTACAGGATTGACGAACACGCCATTATCTTGAAGCATTTTCGTAACGATGTAGGTTTTATCATTGTTACGGACAAAAATAGGTAAGATAGGGCTTTCAGTGTCTCCCAGATCGAAACCATTTTCAATCAGTAATTTCTTAGCATAATGCGTGTTTGCCCATAGTTTCTCTATATGTTCAGGCTCTGTTTGAATAATCTCTAAAGCCTTTAATGTAGAAGCAACAGAGGCTGGCGTCATACTCGCACTAAACATTAATGAGCGTGCTCTATGTTTCAAGTACTCAATTGTGTCTTTGTCTGCAGCAACGAAGCCACCTAAAGATGCCAATGACTTACTGAATGTACCCATGATCAAGTCTACCTGGTCGGTCAACCCAAAATGGCTACCCGTACCGGCCCCTTTTTCTCCGATCACACCTAAACTGTGTGCATCATCACAAAGAATAGCAGCATCAAATTCTTCCGCAACCTTAACCATCTCAGGTAATTTGACAATATCTCCTTCCATACTAAAGATACCGTCCGTCGCGATCAACTTTAAGCTATCTTCTGGGAGTCTAGCAATCTTCGCACGAAGATCTTCCATATCGTTGTGCGCATACTTGATCACTTTGGAAAATGAAAGCCTACTACCATCAATGATAGATGCATGATTTCTCTCGTCTAACAAGATGTAGTCATTCCTTCCAGTAAGACAGGATAACGGCCCTAAATTAGATTGAAAGCCCGTACTGAACAATACGGCAGCGTCTTTACCTACATAATCCGCTAATTTCTCTTCCAATTCTACGTGGATATCCAACGTACCATTCAAAAAACGGGATCCAGCACAACCTGTTCCATATTTTGCCAAAGCACCCTGAGAAGCTTCAATAATACGAGAATCAGTGGTTAATCCTAAATAAGAGTTTGATCCAAACATCAATACACGTTTTCCATCGATAAGGACTTCCGTATCTTGCTTAGATTGGATAGGCCTAAAATAAGCATACAAATCATTAGCTTTAATTGGCTCTAGTTCCTTTTTTAGAAAACTTGATGTTCTTTCACTTAACTTTCCCTTGCTCATGCTATAGGTATTTCTATTTACGCGATTACTATTTAACTTTTTGACCAAACCAAAATAAACGTCAAAATTATGAAATCCATATTAAGATAAACAATTTTCGTTAACAAATGACGTTAAACTAACATTGCCTTAGTATGCCGTTCTCATAATTGTACTCTATCTCTAATCTAGTTGTAAAACGTGCAAACTTACAAAACTTTGCAGTATAAACCACAACCAAAAAGCATATAAATATCATAAAGTTAAATTATTGTTAATAAACAAACAATAGGTTTTGCCATTATCAACCTTCAAATTTATTACATTTGCACTTCAGTTAATTATAGTTATGGCATTATCGTCTCAAATCAATATAAAAAACAAGAGGGCTTCGTTTGAGTACCACCTGATTGACAAGTATGTAGCAGGGATCCAACTATTAGGTACGGAAATTAAATCCATCCGAGAAGGAAAGGCAAATATCAACGACAGTTTTTGTTCATTTCTGCATGATGGGCTCTATATCCGTAACATGCACATTGCAGAATATTCATTCGGGTCATTCTATAACCACGAAGCCAAACGGGATAGAAAACTCTTACTCACAAAAAAAGAGCTTAAAAAACTGAGAGACAAAGGCGAAGAAAAAGGATTCACTATCGTACCTTTACGCATTTTCATCAGTGAGAGAGGCTTTGCCAAAGTAGAGATTGCCTTAGCTCAGGGAAAAAAAGACTTTGATAAACGGGAGACTATCAAAGAAAGGGAAAACAAACGTGAACTTGACCGGGTTATGAAGTACTAAGTCAAGATAAATGCACCTGGTGTAAGTCCTTCCCTATTCTTAAAAATCCGAACAAAATAATTGACATCATTAAACCCTGCTCCGAAACAAGATTCTTTCACACTCTGAGTAATTCTTAAAAGCTCCTTAGATTTGGCTATACGTTGCCGAATGACATACTCCATCGGACTGACTCCTAGTTCTTGTTTGAACATTCTTACCAAACTCGATCTACTCATATTTGCAACCTTTACTAAGATGTCTAATGTTAACTTTTCTGAGACGTGTTTTTGAACAAAATCCTTCAGGTGTTGGAGTACCATATTCGCAGATTTACCCAGTTCCAGCACTAGCATAGACTGTGCCTGCAGCAATCTTATGACTAGCTCTTTGAATGTTAGATCCGCGAGCGCGTTCTTCAACGGATTGGTTCCAGTCATAATTTGAAAAAGCTTATTCAAAAGCTCAGCAAGCTCTGGAGTATTATAAAGATGATACTGTTCACTATCCAACTTCCAATTACCTGAAAGACTCATCTTTGGGTAAAATTCATTAAGATAATCCATTATCCTCCCCATCTTCTCTTTACTTACGGTTAAAGCCGTACATTGTGTTGGATTTCTAAAATCAGCCTCTGGAAAATCAATATTCATACCAACCGAAGCCGGAAGTACAATCATCTGTCCTGGCAAATATTCAAAAGATTGAATATTATTGATATGCATTACCTTCTTCCCTTGTATCATGTTAATCATCACTATATCATCAAACTGCAAAGGCACCTGCTCAGAAGCCTTATAGGTCTCATAAATATGTAATTCTAGATTATCCAATGTAAATGCCCGTCTGTTTTCGACAAGTGTGGATATTTCGCGTTCTTTAGAGAACGGCAACAATTGCACCCTAGTATTATTTATCATATCAAATACTTTATAATTGGCAGTCACCCAAATATAACAAAAATAAAACAAACCAATGGATGGTCTAATAATGCTATGCTTTGAAACAATAATGCTATAGCGTTGAAAAATCGATGGCTAAATTTGATAAAAAGAGATTTCAAAATTAAAAGCTAACAATATGGGTACTATTAAAAGACCAACGTTTAAAGAACGTTATGACAATTACATTGGTGGCAAATTTGTTCCGCCAGCACAAGGAAAGTACTTTGACAACATATCTCCTGTCGATGGAAAAGTTTTCACACAAGTAGCACACTCTACGAAAGAGGATCTTGATATCGCTGTCAACGCAGCTGCAAAAGCATTTGAAACATGGGGAAAAACCTCCGCTACAGAACGCAGTATCATCTTGAACAAGATTGCTGATCGTATTGAAGCTAACCTCGAATATATTGCTGCAGTAGAAACGATAGATAATGGAAAAGCAGTACGCGAAACCCTGAACGCGGATATCCCACTAGCTATAGATCACTTCAGGTACTTTGCTGGAGTAATTCGAGCTGAGGAAGGATCCTTGACAGAACTCGACGCAAACACGGTATCGTTAATTGTCCATGAGCCCATTGGAGTAGTTGCACAGATTATCCCGTGGAACTTCCCTATTTTAATGGCCGTATGGAAACTAGCTCCAGCGCTTGCTGCGGGAAATACTGTTGTCCTTAAACCAGCAGAAAGTACACCAACTTCTATCTTAGTTCTTATGGAACTTATTGGAGACCTTATTCCAGCTGGTGTAATCAATATCGTCAATGGGTTTGGTTCGGAACTAGGCAGAGCTTTGGTCACAAATCCAAAAGTATCCAAAGCTGCGTTTACTGGATCTACCGCCACTGGTCGTCTAGTCATGCAATATGCTACCGAGAACATTATTCCAGTCACCTTGGAACTTGGTGGAAAATCCCCCAATATCTTCTTCAACTCTGTTATGGACGAAGACGATGCATTCTTAGATAAGGCAATAGAAGGAGCCGTTCTATTCGCCTTAAACCAAGGAGAAATCTGTACCTGCCCTTCCCGCCTTCTTATACAAGAAGATATTTATGACCGCTTTATTGCAAAAGTGATTGATCGTGTAAATCAAATTAAGGTTGGCGATCCGTTAGACCCAAGCACTATGATGGGAGCACAAGCTTCAAAAATCCAAAAAGACAAAATCATGTCTTACATCCAATTGGGTAAAGAAGAAGGTGCAGAGGTCTTAACAGGAGGGGATCAGAATAATGTAGGTGCAGGCTTTGAAGATGGTTATTACATTAAACCAACCTTATTTAAAGGGCACAATAAAATGCGTATTTTCCAGGAGGAAATCTTTGGACCTGTGCTTGCAGTGACGACCTTTAAAGATGAAAAAGAAGCAATCGAATTAGCGAATGACACTATTTATGGCTTAGGGGCTGGTGTCTGGACCCGAGATGCACATCAATTGTATCAGATTCCACGTGCAATTCAAGCTGGACGTGTATGGGTAAACCAATACCACTCTTATCCGGCAGGAGCTCCATTCGGTGGTTACAAACAATCGGGAATAGGTCGCGAAAACCACAAAATGATGTTAGGACATTACAGACAGACTAAAAACATGCTGATATCCTACAACAAAGAAAAATTAGGATTCTTTTAACATTAGATAGTGCCTCTCCCTATATTCGAGAGGCACTATCTTCTCTAAAGTTTTTGTTATATGATTTCACGTTTAGATATTACCCCCAAAGCCCTACAACTCGTAGAAGAGCTTGAACAGAAGCATGGCCCTCTTATGTTCTATCAGGCAGGAGGATGTTGTGAAGGTACGCAACCGCAATGCTTCGAAAAAGGAGGTTATTTCCCTCGAATGAACGATGTACTGATAGGCCACATCAAAGACTATGAGTTTTGGATAGATCGCGATCTATTCGAATATTGGCAATACGCACATTTCACGCTAGATGTCCTAGATGGATTTGGCCCAGGAGGTTTCTCGCTCGAAACACCTTTAGGTAAAACATTCAAAATTCACTATCGTTTATTTACCCCACAGGAATTAGAAAATTTAGAGCCTGTAGTCCGTAATAGCTAATCTATATCCAACCCCTGCAAGACGGGAACTGGCTTTTTATTTTCATCAAGTGCTACAAAAGTAAAGAGCCCCTGAATAGCAAGCTCCCGGCCTTCTTCGTACATATGCTCCAGATAGATCTCTACCTTTATCTTTAAACTTGTACGCCCTACACTCTCTACCCTGGCAATAGCTTCAATGATACTTCCAGAAGGAATAGCTTTTTTAAAATCAATACGATCTGTAGATACTGTGACTAACGTTTTGCGACAAAACCTTGTCGCTGCCATAAAAGAGACTTCATCCATTATAGCCATTGCTTTACCACCAAACAGCGTATCGTGATGATTAGTCAAAAAAGGAAAAACCGTTGTACATACACGCGTTTCGGATGCGCTTATCTTTTCTTCAAGTGTCATTTTTGAATAAATTTCCACAAAGGTAGTATTTTATCAACTACCAACTTCAACACCTATCCCTTTTAACAACAATGAAGCATTAAATATCGTACACTTTCCATCCTTCAATTTGTAATCGAACAGCATCTCTCCATTTTCTACCTGAATATCAAAATGGTAATTCTTAAGTACTCCTGCATATTCATCTTGCAAAGATGCCAGTTGTAAATCATGTGTAGCCACCATACCTTTTCCATCCATAGCAATCAATTTTTTGATGATGGCTTTAGACCCAAGATATTTATCGACTGAATTAGTACCTCTTAGCATCTCGTCAATCAACACAAAGGTATCATGCTCTTTTTCTACCAATTCCAGAATAAATTTCATCCGATCAAGCTCGGCCTTAAATGTTGATGTACTTTCATTAAGGTCGTCTTTAATACGCATGTAAGAGACGAGTTTATAAATAGGAAGTTCTAATCTTTGAGCACACACTACTGCTCCGGCATAGGCTAATACTCCATTGATTCCTACTGTACGTAAAAATGTACTCTTACCGGCCATATTCGAGCCAGTAACCAAAGCAATTTTATGATCTTGAGAGTCATAATCGTTTGACACGGCTTTCCCTTCAGGAATCAGGGGATGATTTATCCATTTAGCTACAATTCCATTTTTACTGGTATCATCCAACAAGATTGGAGTAGTCCAATCTGAGTGATTACGTTTTAAAACAGCCAAACTGCTCAGAGCCTCAAAATCAGCCATGATATCGAAAGTCTTGAGAATATTACCTTCATAGCTTTTTTTCCATTTGACAATAGCCAATACCTGCTTAAAGTCCCATAGAAACACAATATTCAGAATAGAGCCTATTAAAATATTATTCCGTGCATCAAGCTTATCCACCAATGCTCCCAAACGACGGAAAGCCACAGAAAGATTCTCCCGCTCATCCGTCATAAGACTAGCCTGTAGAGTTTTGGTCATTTCGGTAGAGAACTCTTCTTCCTCAATCATTTTAACCGCATCAGAATAAGCAATCAAAGTAGCACCTATCTTGTCTATTCGGGAAGAAAAATAACTCACTTTACCTGCCAGTGCAAGTGTCCATCCTAAGTGGGCAATCCCTACTACCAATAATAGGTTCCAGATGGGAGTAACAAACAACGAAAACAACACACCTCCAAGTAAAATATAAGGTGCAATAGGTACATAAAACCGGAGTACCCCTGATCCGAAATCAAGCGCACCATCTTGGAGATATCTGGATAAAAAAGTTCGAATATTAGTTTTTTGCCCCAAGTTAAAAAGAAGCTTTTTCTGTAGATTCTGTACCCACATCCCCTTAGCGCTCAATTCAGCACTAGCCTCTTGTCGCTCCAGAATCTGCACCTTACTCGTAACACCATTAAACCACGACGCTAAACGTTCGACTCCATCTGCTGTTGCAGCCCTGTTGACCTTTGCAAAAAGAGATTTAGGCCCAAAAATATCCAAATCGGATACATACGGATGTTTGCCACTATCATAGATTTCTCCGTCGCTATACATATTGCCCCCTCCATCCATCAAATCGATTTCATTTTGATTGACACGCAAGAAGGCTTGGCATTCTGCTTTTGCTTTTTCCAATCGACTCTGCCTAAGGACTAAATAAGCAAACAACAGCACAATAGAAAAAACAGTAATCATCAACAGCCAGATATTATTCTGTTGAAATACCTTAAAAAGAGCTCCGCCACCGATCAGGATAACTCCCAATCGCAACAAGCTATTTGTATTGATTTTTTTCTCCAAAGAGGAAAGCTCTAAACTAGCCTGTTGTATGTTGTCTTGATAAAGGTCTCTCATGTTAAAGTTTTTTTACCAGGCTTTGTCACCTACTAGAGGAACAAACCTAAAAGTATCCAATTCTATCCGTTCAAAGTCATTTTCTCCGACCCGAAGAATAGTCACCATTTTCTGTGTTTTTTCATCACCAACAGGTATCACTAAAAGTCCACCCAACTTCAGCTGCTGCAGCATCACTTCGGGGACAAACGGCGCTCCTGCTGTGACTATAATTTTATCATAGGGTGCGTACTGAGCAATCCCTTTAGATCCATCTCCTAAAAAAAAGTGAGGTTTATACCCCATATAAGGTAGCACTTGAATGGTACGATTATATAGACTTTCCTGACGTTCAATAGTAAATACCTCCGCCCCAAGTTCCAACAGAATACAGGTTTGATATCCAGAACCTGTCCCTATTTCCAAGATTTTATCTCCTCTTTTGACATGCAAGAGTTCCGACTGATAAGCCACAGTGTAGGGTTGGGAGATTGTCTGTCCATCTCCTATTGGAAAGGCAATATCTTTATATGCCTGATTCCAAAAAGTCTCATCAAAGAAGTAATGCCTCGGCACCTTCCCAATGGCTTTTAGCACCTTTACATCTTGAATCCCTCTGCTCTCAAGATGTTTTACGAGATTATTTCTCGCCCCTTTTTCCCTGTAATTATCTATGAACTTATATGCCATTATTCTTCAAAAATACCCTATTTAACGGATATTTTAAGGAATAAATACAAAATGTTTGAGCTCAGTACCTTGGTAAAAAAAGAAGCGATCATCAACTGGTTTTATTTAAAATTAGTATCTTACTACCTTCAAAAAAAGCATACATGTCCAGACTTCTTCTTCTTTTCAGCTTAGCCTTCTGCATTTCTTGTGACTCTGAATCCAGCAGTAAGGCTTATCACAACGACTACAAAGCAGCTTTCGAGGCCATATTAGACAATTACGACCTCTCAGGCAGCATATTGATCTATGACCCGCAACAACAGACATATTATTCCAACGATTTTGAGTGGGCCAAACGCGATTTCCTACCAGCATCTACATTTAAAATCCCTAATGCAATTATTGCATTAGAAATGGGTATTATGAAAAGTGACACTTCTGTTATTAAATGGGATGGCAGAAAAAGGGACTTTGAAAGTTGGGAAAAAGACCTAACCTTAAGAGATGCCTTCCAAGCATCCTGCGTCCCCTGCTTCCAAGAGATTGCACGTAACATCGGAACAGCCAGCATGAAGACTTACCTGAACAAGTTTCATTATAACAACATGGATGTTACGGAACAAAATATCGACTCTTTCTGGCTTAAAGGGAAATCCCATATCTCCTCCTTTGAGCAGATTGATTTCTTAGAACGCTTTCTGACAAAAAAACTTCCCATCTTAAATACGACTCGTGAATCGATGTTAAAAATCTTTAAAATCGAAGAAAACCAAACGTACAAATTATCAGGGAAAACAGGTTGGTCTTACAATGAGACCGACAATAACGGCTGGTTTGTAGGATTTTTGGAAAAAGACCATAAAAAGTACTATTTCGCATTAAATGCTATTCCTAAAGATGCTACTAAAATGGAAAAATTTGCAGATGGCCGCAAACAAGCTATTTATGATGCTCTCAGAGTAATGAAACTAATCTAAAACCATAATGAAAAAAATCAAATTAACCTTAATCACACTACTTTTTTTATGCCAAACACTTTTCGCACAAGAACAGGCCGTGTTAAAAGTATTGGCTATAGGCAATAGCTTCTCGGAAGATGCTATAGAAAACTACCTCTACGACCTAGCAAAAACAAGTAATAAAAAAATGGTAATCGGCAATCTATATATTGGAGGAGCCTCTTTGGAATTACATGTCAAAAATGCCACCGGTGATAAAGAAAGCTACAGTTACCGAAAAACAAACATCGATGGTAGTAAGTCTTCAACAAAGAATACAAGCATCTCTCAAGCCATAAAAGATGAAGATTGGGATTACATTAGCTTACAACAAGCTAGCCCTTACTCAGGCCAATATGATGTTATCATGAAGAACCTACCAAATCTTGTTGATTACGTCAACAAGCTAAAGCCCTCGAATACAAAGATTATCTATCATCAGACCTGGGCCTATCAGCAGGACTCTGACCATAAAGGTTTTGCAAATTATGAGAGAAATCAAGAAATAATGTATAAAAGTATAAAAGATGCTACACAGAAGATAAGTAAGTCAAAGGTCTTCGCTTTCGTTGTACCTGCAGGCACCGCGATACAGAATGCCCGTACTTCATCGATAGGAGATCGATACACCCGCGACGGCTACCATCTACAATTGGACTATGGTCGATTCACAGCAGCCTGTACCTGGTACGAAATGTTATTTCATGCAGACGTCCGCAAGAATGATTATAAACCGGAAAAGGTAACTGAGCTACAAGCTAAAATAGCCAAAGAAGCAGCTCATAAAGCCGTAAAGAAACCTTTCAAAGTTTCCAAAATAAAATTGTAAGCGCTAATTACCGAAAGCGCCTAGTACGGGTCTATATCTAACTGGATCCGTACTCCTGCATTAAGTTTGTCTAGTTCAAACGAAAGAATAGCCGCACGAATCAACTCCTTTACCTTCACTATACTGACGCCACCCCGTTCTATCTTCAGGACGATGGTCTGTATATAATTGTTACGAACTCTAGACACGAGTGGTGGCTCGGGGCCCAATACACGAGTACCTAACTGTAATCGTAATAAGTTAGCCAACTTTTGGGCAGAATCCAAGGTCTGCTGCTGATCTGGATGCTTTACATCCAATCGAATCAATCTATAGAAAGGCGGGTAGAGGAAGTTCTTCCGTTCGGTAACCTCCTTCATAAACATTCCTTCGTAATCATGCTGCACGACTTGTTCAATAACCCTATGATTAGGGGTGTAAGTTTGGATAACGACCTTTCCCAAGACATCTCTCCTTCCCGCTCGTCCAGCGACTTGCGAAAACAGCGAAAAAGCTCTTTCATAGGCTCTAAAATCCGGAAAATTGATAATCGTATCCGCATCAATAATTCCAATCAGACTTACCCGACCAAAATCCAGCCCCTTAGCGACCATCTGTGTCCCAATAAGGACATCATACTCGTGATCATCAAAAGCATTGATAATCTTATCAAAACCATATTTGCCTCGGGTTGAGTCCAAATCCAAACGTCCGATACGTAAATCAGGCATCAGTATTTCCAACTCTTCTTCGACCCTTTCTGTTCCAAAGCCTTTACTTTCCATATGAGGCATACCGCAAGCTGGGCAAACATTGATCGGAGTCTCGGAGTGTCCGCAATAGTGGCAATGGAGCAAATGAGAAGTCTTATGATAAGTTAGGCTTACATCACAATTCACACATTTTGCGACGTAACCGCAGGTATTACATTGGACAAATGGAGTGTGCCCTCTTCGATTCTGAAAGAGAATCACCTGCTCCTTACGGGATACGGCATCTTTTATACCGTTCAAGAGTGTTTCGCTAAAATAAGCGTGCATTTTATTCTTCCGACTCTCTTCAGGGATGTCGACAATCTCTATTTCAGGCAACTGTGCCCCTCCATATCGCTTCAACAGCTGTACCAAACCATACTTACCCGCTTTCGAATTATAATAGCTTTCTACAGAAGGTGTCGCTGAGCCTAGGAGTACTTTCGCCTCGTGTAGATGTCCCAAATATATTGCGGTATCCCTGGCGTGGTATCTGGGAGCGGGATCAAATTGCTTATATGAGGTTTCATGCTCTTCATCCACGATGATAAGACCCAAATCCTGAAACGGAAGGAAAACGGAGGATCTAGCTCCTATAATAACACGAAACTCGTTCTTCAAGACCTTATGCCACACTTCTGCTCTCTCGTTGTCATTGAATTTGGAGTGGTATACCCCTAACTGATTCCCAAAATGGAGTTTCAATCGGGCGGTAATCTGAGCAGTTAGTGCAATCTCCGGCAGTAAATAAAGTGCATTCTTTCCCTCCTCCAGTATCTTCTCAATCAAACGAATGTAAATCTGGGTCTTTCCTGAAGCTGTAACCCCATGCAACAACACCACATCTTTACTTTCAAAATAACTGTCGATTTTCTCAAATACACCACGCTGCTGTTCACTAAATTCGAATTCTTTGGTCATCTGTAAATCTGTCCCTTCGAACCGACTAACAACTTTTTCTCGAACCTCAAAAACTCCTTTATCTATCAATGCCGTAATTGCGCCACTACCGCATGCAGCGACCTCCATCAGATCCTGCCTCGTTATATCTGTTCGACTCTTTGTCAACTGTAAAAATGCAAGGACAGCATCCTGTTGCTTTGGAGCCTTATTAAGCCCATCTAACAACAACCTCTTCCCTTCGCTATCATTGTACTCTGCTGCGATATAGAGAAAGGCTTTGGTTTTAGGTTTATATTTTTCTTTAATCTCTTCCGAAATGAGCACAAAGCCTTGTTCAAAAAGCGAGCGGAGCAAAGGAAAAACAGACTTTTGTCCCAATATCTTGATGACATCTGCTACACGTAGTTCTCCTGCTATGTCAAGAGCTTCGAGTACCATGTACGCTTTATCCGAGAGAATAGAACGATCCAAATCCGGATTTTCAGACGCTATTATCTTAGTTTCCGATGCCATTTTGAGTGCCGCCGGTAGTGCGGCCTGCATCACTTCTCCAAGCTGACACATATAATAATCAGACATCCATTGCCAAAGTGTCAACTGTCGTTCATTAACAATTGAATCATCATCGACTACTTCTAAGATATATTTTGCTTCATACTTTTCAGGAGCTTCTTTGGAGATATTTTTTACTATCGCAGAGTATACCTTATTCTTACCAAACTGTACTATTACACGTACGCCTACTTTAATTTTTTCATTCCACTCAAATGGAACCCGATAAGTATACGTCTTAGCAATAGAAAGCGGCAATACCACCTCTACAAACAATGTCTCACGTTCAGCAAACAAATCAGTACTATGCATCTGACAAAGATATTATAAAAAGCCACAGTAGTACACAGTGGCAAAGGCATAAAAAGAAAAAGGAGATTCGCTACAAACTAAGCACGGTGTTTTACAGCTGCCACAAATAGACCTACCCACCCCACCATAAAACAAAGTCCACCCAAAGGTGTAACAGGCCCTAGGAAGCCCCATCCTTCGATCCCTAATAACGAGCGGACACTAAGCAAATATAAAGACCCGGAGAACAAAAGTATGCCTATTGTAAACGCTATGAATGAAACACGAATCGATGGACTCTTGGCCCTCGAAAAAGTAGAAAGAAATAGTAATGCGAAGACATGATAAAAATGATACTGATTAGCAGTCTTCCAAGTTCCCAAATGATAATCGCTAATTTTCCCTTCTAGGCCATGTGCACCAAAAGCCCCTAAAATCACAGCAATCAACCCCAAAAAAGAAGCAGTTAAAATTATTTGCTTATTCATATGTAAATAATTTGTTTTTTAATGGCCATCCGCCAGCTGGCGGATCCAAACTATATTCATCAGTATTTGTACTGTCTAATACTACATGGATATTTCGTGTACTTTTATTCAGAAACCACTTATGTTGAACTATTGCGTATAAATGTATAAAATATCCCCTACAAATAGACTATTTTAATTTTTTTTCTCCTACTTCAGAATACACCACAAAGCGATTAAAAAAGAATCACCCCTATAAAAAGACCTCCACTGAAGCCTTCAAGAAAATATAAAACTGATTTTTCCGTTCAAAAAATGATGAAAAGTTTTTGTTACGATATTCACAAAATAGAAGTGAAATAAGTAGGTTTGCAATATGCGGAATACTATTATCCTCTCGGTAATTCTATTTGTAGCAGTAGTTACTGCTTCCATATATTACTTTCGTAATCTTGACGGCGAACATAACCGCGCCGCCAAACCTTTACGTTATCTACCGGACAATGCTCTTCTTATTGCTGCCATTGGAAACAACGAAGCCTCTGATAACATATTTAAAGACTTTGAAATTTTCGAAGCATTATTAGGTCAAAATGATTTTGCATTAATGAGCATGTTCAAGACAGAGTTATTACGTAATGAAGCGTTAAAAAAGTATGTCGATGATGCAGAAGTCTACATTTCTTTTCACCCTGATGGCAAAAACATTGAAACAATACTAACGATTCCAACTGCAACTGCTATTTCCCCGACTGAATTTTCTAGCATTCTAAATCAGGTAAGCAAACGCTATAAAATTAACACGGTCGATACGATGGGGAGTAAAATCTATGAAATACAATATGGTATAAAAGATTCTACATTATCTGCTATCTACTATAATAACATATTCTTTGCTTCAAATTCCAACAAACTATTAACAAAGATTCTAGACAAACACAGTAAACATTTACCAGACTCCCAAATTGATTTCTTCCTAAAAGGAGATTCCAGAAATACAGCGCTGAGTGTATACTTCCCACATCAGCAATACGATAGCATTGTCAATTTGTATCAACGTAAAAACGACGGTCCCTTTTTAAACTTATTCAAGAAGATGCAGGGGCAATCTGTATGGAATATCAATTTCAAACAAGATGCATTAATGCTTACTGGCGAAAGTGAGTTAGATCAGTATTCGGAAAACTATATCTCACTATTTAAACATCAGGAAAAAACAAGCCAAAGCTTATATACTTATTTCCCTTCTAGTACCGCCGTATATGTAGATTGTAGCATTAGTGACCGCTCTCGATTTCAAAAGGACTTACGTGACCTTTTTAAAAGAAGAAAGGAAAAAATAGCAGAAGAAATAGACACCACTGGTACACGAGAACAATTGAACAACTTATTGGGTGATGAAATTTCTTTTATTGAAACCGTCTCCAGCAGCTATATTGGATTTGTAAAGTTAAATAAGAAAGAGTCCTGGCAAGAACTAGAAAAACACTTTTTGGAGAATCTCCAAGACTCAATATACCGTTTTAAATCATCAGGTTTACTTTACCAACAATTCGGGGACCTCTTTAAAGAATTTCCACGCCCTTATGCAACCGTAGTTGATGATGTTTTGGTTGTAGCCAACAGCAGCAGAACCCTCAGCGACTATCGAGACGATTTTGAAAGACGAGATTTTCTGACAGGTACCTTAGGCTTTAAAAACTTTGAAAAACTACAGGGAAATGAAGCTAACGTTACGCTATTTATACATGGCAAAAACGCAAATTCAAAGATATTGAATTCCCTCAATCTTCCTTTTCAAACCAATTACAAGAACAAGGATAACTTCGGCTTTCAGGACTTCTATTCTTGGTCCATTCAACTATCCGGTAATTCAGGTAAATTTATTTCCCAGCTCTATGCTTTATTTAAAAGTAAAAATGCCTTAGGCGCAACACCAGAGTGGACATACACACTCGAAAATAAAGCCATCACCAAGCCCTACATATTTGAACATTCGGATACGAGTCAGTTTATTCTGCTACAAGAACTAGATCATACTATTCATGCAATCAGTCCACAAGGCATGAAACTATGGTCAACAGTATTTGCAGGACGAGTGGTAGGAGACATTCAACAGTTGGAAGACCGAAGTATCTTACTGGCAACAGACCGCAACAGACTATATCGTTTTGATACAAATGGCAAGACACTCAAAGGATTTTCTGTAGAGATACCAGAAGAGCCTATAGCTCATCCATCTGTGGTGACGCTGCAAGGCAAGAAAACAATCTTGATACCTAGTCTAAAAAAAATACATGCCTTCGATATGGAAGGCCATCCCCTTGCCGATTGGACTACTTTTGAGACAAATGGCGATATATTGGGACCAATTATAACAGCTAATAACCAAATCCTCGTAGGCACGAGCTCGGGCAAGATATACTTACTTAGTGAAAGCGGGCAAAAAGCAAAAGAGATTACCATAAAAAATGATATTCGACTTAGAAACCCTATTGGTTTACTGCAGAGTAACAACTCTGGAAGCGAATTCTTGGCAGTAGATACTACAGGACGACTGCATCGCGTATCACGTGACGGTGCCAATAATTCCTCTTTACTAGAGTCGATTGGGGCTTCGAGTCTCGCTGATTTCGTAAACATAAATTCTTCGGCCAATACTGAGATGATATCTGTCAACAATGACTTACTCCGTGTTTATAGCATTTCAGATAGCGCCCGTGTTCTATTCGAATACAACTTCACCAAAGAAATAAACGACCGTCCACAGTATTTTTATCTTCCCAATAATTCGGGGACACGTATAGGACTGGCTTCAAGAGCAACAAATCTCATCTACCTTTTCAATAGTGAGGGGAATTTGGAAGAGGGCTTCCCTGTAGAAGGACAACCTTTATTTCATTACGGACGAATCAATTATAATGGCGACACGTATTTGCTCTGTATGCGACGCGACCACAAACTGTATGCTTTTAAACATCAAAAACAGCAATAATTCGACTCAAAATCAGGCAAGGCTACCATACGTTATCAATGCACAAAAGCAAAGGTATTCGATAAAAATAATTTTCTTGCGAGACGAATAATTTGTACGTTTGTAATCTTATATTTTTTATGTTACGAGGAGAAAATCATTTAGCATTACTGACCGAGCCTAGACGTATTGTAATCACAACACATCATAAACCAGATGGAGATGCTTTAGGCTCATCCCTAGCGCTATATCATTGGCTTAAAAAAAGGAACCATGACGTTTCTGTGGTGTTATCATCTGATTTCCCCTCTTTTTTAGACTGGATGCCTGGCCGTGATGATGTTATCATTTACACCGAAAAGTCTAAAATAGCAACGGAGTTATTAGCAAATGCTGAAATTATATTTTGCTTAGATTATAGTGCCCTTTCCCGGACGAATATCCTCGAAAAATTTATCAGCGAATCGTCTGGTCAAAAGTGGATGATTGACCATCACTTGGATCCAGAAGACTTTGCAACATTAACCTATTGGGATTCTTCTGCCGCAGCAACGGCTCAGCTAATATATACTTTTATCGCAGATGTAATCGGAGCCGGAACAGAAATCGACGCCGACATGGCGACATGTATGTACGCAGGTATTATGACCGATACAGGATCATTTCGGTTTCGCTCAACTACTGCCGCTGTACATCACATTATCGCCAATCTGATTGAAGCAGGTGCACGGAATTGGGAAATCCACGAGCATATCTATAACAGCTCTACAGAGCGTCGGTTAAAATTTTTAGGGTATGCCTTACTTAACTGCTTGGAAGTAATACCCGAGTACAATACGGCACTTTTTGCCATAAGCAAAGAAGACCTTGCTCAGTTTGACATCACTACTGGTGATACTGAAGGATTGGTGAATTATGCCTTATCTATCAAAGGGATTCGCTTAGCCGCATTAATTATCGACAGAACTGAATTAATTAAATTATCTTTACGCTCAATTGGTGAAATTCCTTGCAATGAAATCTGTAAAAAGTATTTTAATGGAGGTGGCCATTTGAATGCTTCAGGAGGTAGCTCGACAGCTGACTTAGCGTCTGTTGTAAACACATTTAAATCTATATTACCAGAATATAAAGACATATTAACAAAGTAAATAAGTATTAATCAATAAAATGAAAAAATCAGTTTTATTTTTATCGGCGGCTGCGATGTTACTAGCTGCTTCATGCCAGAGCTTCAAAAAGGGTGATGGTGGTCTAGAGTACAATCTTGTGGACGACGTTGCAAAAGAAAAGGCTGTAGCAGGAGACTTTTTATCGGTTGATCTAACGATCAGATCAGACAAAAACGATTCTCTACTTAACAGTACATACGATTTAGGCCTACCTCAAATTGTAAATATTGCTCCGGATTCAATCCCGGGAGCGTACAAAGGAGATTATAACTCTATGTTTAAGTTCTTAGGAGAAGGTGACTCTGCTGTATTCAAATTGAATATGGATACTATGGCAGCAAAAACTGGACAGCCTAAACCAGAATTTGCAGATAAGTTTGTGACCTTCACTGTGAAAGTAAGAAAACACTTCAAAAAAGGTCAGTTAACTGATTCTGCATTATATGCTGAGATTGACGGTTATTTCAAAGGTGAATTAGAAGGATTGAAAAAAGCGGAAGAAGGAAAAATCTCAAAATATGTTGCTGACAAAAAATTAGAGCCTAAAAAAACAGCTTCTGGCTTACAATATGTAGTAACCGAAGAAGGTAAAGGTGCTAAACCTGTATTGGGAGATACTGTTGTCGTAAACTATACAGGTATGTTGACTAATGGTACTGTTTTCGATTCGTCAATTAAAGAGAACGCAATCAAAGCAAAACTTCCAATGGATCCAATGCGCACTTTTGAGCCCTTAAAATTCAGTATAGGAAATCAACCTGTTATTCAAGGTTGGACTGAAGGACTTTTATTATTTGGCAAAGGGACAAAAGCAACACTTATCATCCCTTCATCTTTAGCCTATGGTGACCGTCCTGCAGGACAAAAAATTCCACCTTATGCACCATTGATTTTCGATGTTGAGTTAGTTGATGTAATTAAGGGACAAGGCGTAGCCCCTGCACCTGCTATGCCAGGAATGGGTGCACCAACGGTGACTGAACCTACGAACTAAGTTCTATAGAACATAACATTAAAAAATAGAGCGTCTGATGATCAGACGCTCTATTTTTTTAAGATTTCTTTTTCCGTATGACTAACCTCTAAACCTTAGGGCTTCATTGTCCTCATTAGCATACCTCCCTTTGAATGTATATAGTATGCTAAGCGCATATAAGATACATCAAACTATTAACCGAATGCTCCACATGCATATAAACCACATATAACACCAGTCCATATATTCTATTTCTGTTAATAAAATAATAGAGCGGTGGCTTTTACACCACCACTCGCTCTCCCCGATTATAAGAGCAAAAAATCTTGTCTAAATGTAAATGAACAATACTCCGACGTAATAAACTCTCCTTCTAACGAATAGCTGTACTTACATCTAAGCTATTACCTAACATTAATAAATTAATGAGCGGTGGCTTTTACACCACCACTCGCTCTCCCCGATTATAAGAGCAAAAAATCTTGTCAAAATGTAAATAAACAATATACCTTCGTAATAAACTCTCCTTCCAACGAATACCTGTACTTACATCTAAGCCCATTACCTAACATTAATAAATTAATGAGCGGTGGCTTTTACACCACCACTCGCTCTCCCCGATTATAAGAGCAAAAAAATCTTATCAAAATGTAAATGAGCAATATGCCGTCGTAATAAACTCTCCTTCCAACGAATAGCTGTACTTACATCTAAGCTATTACCTAACATTCAAAATTAATGAGCGGCGGCTTTTACACCGCCACTCGCTCTCCCCGATTATAAGAGCAAAAAATCTTGTCAAAATGTAAATGGATAGGTCAGATTGTTGATTGTAGGACCAACAAATAACGCATCCTTTGCAATACCTTTTCCTTCCAGTATAAAAGCGGGCGAGGCAGACAAATCCCCTCCACTTTTTGTAAACATCCGAACTTTATACTGTCCTCCATCATTAGTCCCAACCATAACGTAGTTATATGAGTAGTCAGCCTCAGGTCCAGATCCGGAAAACTTACGATACCTTATAAATGTTATCTCTTCGTTAGCTGGCACTGTAAACTGCAGTTTTTCTTTGTTATTAGAGAGATTTCTCGACCACACTTCTTTACCTAGCGAAAAATACATGACTTCCTCTTCTTGGTAGATCAATGCAAAATTGTCGCCCTTATATAGCTTTTGCCCAGAATCAAGTGTTTTATGATAAATTTTGAACTGGCTAACGGAGGGTATGATTTGAGCTATAGATCTTTTTGACAAATCATCTTTGTCCTCAAATATTGCATATCCAGTCAAGTAGCCTGTAGTCCGTATTCCCATATACAACATTCTTTTATTATTATTCGTTGAAGACAGTGTTACGTCCGCATCATCTGTTACAGGAATTAAATTCATATTCCGAACATCAGCAGAGAAAAAAGAACTACTTGTCTCATCAAAAAAGAATGCGCTATTCGTATACATAAGGTGAAAAGGAGAAAGAAAATAAGGCGTATCCTGTGTGTCTTTAAGTTTCCTCCCTCCAAAAGTACCGGTGCCAGGCCCTTGTCCTATCATACTATGCAACTGTCCGTCGTTTATCAAATAATAATTTGTAAAATTATTCCCTATCATCTGCATATTACGCTTGCTCGGTTCCCCGTGGAAAAGAGTTTTAAAATCTTTTATCAGCTCTAAACCACTCAATGTCATTATGCCCACATCTTCATTTGTCACCAAACAGATCGACCTAGTAGGAGAGTATTCTCCTTTATCATTTGGCGCTTTGAAATCGTTTAAAAAACGCATCATAACAGGCTTTCCTTTAAGCTTCTCCCCATTTACAAAACTGTATACGTTTTCGACCCTTTTATCAGCAATAACACTATTCGGGGTCGTAAAGAAGTCCATATCCGTCCTATCATTCTCTTCTTTTATAACATACCAACCCCGAGTATATGCCGTGGCAACATCTATCGTACTTTTGAAATATTCAGAATACCCTGTCTTCTTATTCTTGATCTGCAATGATAAGTACCAGTTTTTAGCGACCTTATTAACAGGATAAACAAGATTTTTACTCTTTCCAATAGTATCCATAGCCGCATAAGGGTCTTCATTACGGATGTCATAAATCCCCCATAAGTATTCAAATTCGGCCTCTTTATTAGAAGAAGGAACAGGATCTATTATTAAACTATCTATTCCACTTACTACCGAATAATGGGCTTGCAGCCCCGTCAATGTTATAGACTCCAGCTCTTCAAACCTATCACGCCCCATTTCTTTATTGCAAGAATAGAATAAAATGGATAACGCAAAAACAATTAATATCTCTAAAGCTTTCATATTTCTACTTAAGGGAATACAATCAAATGACCAAATTCATCCCTTTTATGATCCTTTACTTCTTTACCCCGATTTTCCTCTATTAGTGCTGACTTCAACATACCTAACCAATAATGTAATTGCTCAGTATCCATCAAAATTTTAGTCATAAATTCTTGATCCCATCTTTGCTCTGTAACATCTACCATAAACTGATGTTTCACTTCGCTATATGTACCAAAATAAAGATTCGAGTACATTTCGTTCCATATAGAAGGCCGCATCATTAAATCCGAAAAAATCACCTTCCGCCAAAGTAAATCAGCCTGTCCTAGCTTAAAACAATCATTTTCTTCTACTTCAAGCTTCAATACATAAGCTTCATCTCTCAGGCTAACATCACGCAACAAAACAATCGGGACACGTGTATGCACTGTACCAGCTTTTATCACATACCGTGCTGCAATCTCCGGGTTATCAAAGGCCTTATAATGCTTGCCTGCAATAGCATTCTTTGCATTTTTGACCTGCACTTGCTTAATCTTAAAAGGTCTATCTCTATCTGATAAACGCCCCATCGTATGGATATCAAAAAACACCGTATCCGTGAAGATAAAACTGGGCAAGTAAACGAATGTCTGCGTTTTTAGCGTATCAGCTGTTACCTGCGAGACGTTTGGTATCTTAGCAGGGTCTGGTCCAAACTGTATCCTTGCAATATCAGTATAGAGCAGTTCCTTCGATTTTTGACATGTCGTCAAACTGAAAAAGGATAACAAAATAAAAGTGTAAACTCTAATTTTCATCACATGAGTTAGTTTAAGCCTGCTCCTGCTATTTTTGGAAGAGGGGGCGTATAATTTACTGTAGCTTCAACAGGAATAAATACAATTTCCTCTTTGCTTGCATCAAATCGCTTGTAAGCATAAAAACCTTGACCTTCACCATAAAATTCTTTCCGATATTCCTTAATCAAAAGTTTCCTCTTCTGTAGTGGATCTGTCGGTAGGCTAATGCCGTTTAACATTCTAGCCTTCTTAAATTCACTCCATAAGACAGTAGCCTCTGATTGCGCTGCAGTTTCAATTGCGATAAGGTACATTTCACTTACTCGAAGCATAGGTATCTGTTTAAAATCCTTTATAGGCCCTACCTCGCTAGGCTTTTGATACTTCTTAAAAAGATAATCTGACTGATAACCAACCATCAATTGTTCCCACAGTTTCAATTCTCTAATATCAGAACCAGTAGCTCCATACAATTGGTTCTTTACCATCGTACCATCTCTTCCCTTTATCAAAGATTGATCAAGATGCTTGGTGTATAATTCAAAGTCATACAATCCAAATATATGCTCACAAGTAAGTCCATAATCAGCTCTCTCGAAATCAGGCAATCCACCAAGTCTAAACTTCTTGCCTCCTGCTTTATCAAAAGACATTATCAGTAACTGAGCTGCGTCATAGGCTTTTTGGGGTTGGCTAAACCATAAATATGCTCTCGCCTGTAATGCCTTAACTGCGTAATAATTCATACGTAGATTCCTGTGTTTCATAAACTCATCACTGATCGGAGCGTCCCCATTTTTCAAACCCTCTATATTATGCGAAACAATAGGATCGACCTCTTTTAAAAGTATTTCCGCTTCTTGTAAATCCTTTAGCAAAAGGACACTAAAGGAATTAAAATCAATCGGCAATACTGGCGCATTAGACAAAGTAGTGATATAAGGCAGTCGTCCTTCACTTTTCACATTGCCTGGAACAGGACCGAATAACCTAATCAAGTCTAGGTGTATATATGCTCGCAATGCTAAACACTCACCTTTAACGATCTCATATATTCCTGGAGAAAAAACAGCTTTCTTCTCGTCTATCTTATCAAGAATTGCATTGATATTCGCTATAGTCTGGTATTGATGAGCAAATATATTGGACAAAATCGATTCAACTTGTTGATCTTTGTAATTGAATAAGCCCAACTGCCCTGCTGCCGTCATACTGTTTGCATCCCAGCTAGACACTAAATCTTCTATAGCTCCCATACTCAATGTCTTCCCATAAGATGAAACATCGACCAATTGTATATAGACTCCCACCAAAGCATCTTTAAATCCACTCTCATTCTCGAATAGCACATCCCTTGAAACATCAGCTTTAGGGTTTACCGTCAAAAACTTCTGACATGCCCCACTCATAGTGATTAGTATTACCGTGAGCATAAAACATATTATATTTCTCATCTTCTCACGGTTAAAATGTAACATTAAGCCCTAATGAAAATTGCTTAGAAAACGGATAGTCTAATCCACGCTCCTGTTTTATAGAAGAGATCCGAAAAGGTTCAGCAATATTAGCAGTAACCTGCAGATTCTTCATCTTCCACTTATCCTTTAGCGCCTCTCCGGCGAAGGAATATTGCAGGTTTATATTCTGGCAGATTAACGTCTTATCCTCCTGTACGAATCGAGACGACTTATACGTAGTTCCTCCCACAATCAATCCTTTAAAAAAAGAAATGTCTCCTGGATATTGCCAGCGATCTTCATACACTCTGCGATCTACATTATACCTATAATCAGCATTCTCAACTCTATTAATCAAAGTCTCATTATACAACTGTCCACCTACGCGATAACCAAATGAGGCGTTCAGTGACAGATTTCTATATCTTATTAACGTACTGAAGTTACCCTGAATTTTGGGTTCAGAATTCCCCATAGCTCTCAGATCGCTCCCACTCCAAATGTAAGTTACCTTCCCCTCCTTATCTAGATAAACTTCCTTCCCATTACTAGGGTCTATTCCCAAAGAAGGAACTACCCATATCGCACTAGTAGAATAACCCTCGTAAAACAATCGGACCGGTGTAGTACCACTCTCCATTTTTCTATCCCTCTGTGCCTCTCTAAGTGCTTCGGATATTTCCAAAATTTTATTCCTGTTATGGGCCAACGCTGCCGTCACGCTCCAATACCAACCGCTTGAGCGCTGCCGAACTAACACTCCTGTAGCACTCAATTCAGCCCCCTTATTTCCCATCCGTCCAATATTTTCCACATAGCTAGTGAATCCATTTGATGCGGGAATAGAGATAGAAGATACCAAGTCCCGTGTGGTAGACAAGTAATAGTCCGCTGTAATACGCAGACGTCCCTGAAAAAGCTCGGCATCAAAGCCAACATTATGTTTTAATGTCTGCTGCCATTTTAGATCCTCATTTCCGATTCCTAATAAATATGCACCTATCAGATTATGGTATCGTTTGTCCGTGTAATATCTGTAAGTAGAAAGAGCCTGATAAGCATTAAAATTCTGTGATCCGGTGATACCGGTAGAGCCTCTCAGTTTGAGCCTATCCACAAAAGACTGATCCTTCATAAAACTCTCGTTATGAATATTCCATCCTAAACCGACAGACCAAAACGATGCAATTTTATTATTCGCACCAAACTGTGATGACCCATCCATTCTTATGGAAGCGTCTGTAAAATACCTGTCATCATAACTATAGTTTACATTTGCTGTTACTCCTATCGCATTGACCAAACTCTCATCCTCTGACTTTTTTTGGTCTTTGGTATATTGGATGGCATCAGAAATGAAATCAAAATTCGGATTTGTAAAGTCCTCGAACAAAAAGCCATATCTTGAATTTCTATCCTGTCTGATGTTAAAATCTACGCCGCTGAATAAGCTATGTTTCTCTCCTAATTTTCTAGATAACTGCACATTAACTCCTCCATCATACTTGATCCCATTGCCAATCCGATAGTTGTAATCACCTCGTCTGAACAAGCCGCTTTTAGCATAGTTTATAAAATCAGCATGATTGGCTGGAGTAAATTTGTCCGTCTGTTCCGTCAATTTTGTTATGCCTAACTGGGCCCGAAATCTCAAACCATACGGAACAGCCCATTCTAAGAAGGTATTATTCGTTACTTCAGATAATTTTGATTTATCGAAACCGTCCAATGTAGCATTGTACAGTGGATTTACGGGAAGAACCTTCCATAATGTTTGCGAATACTCATCACTCTTAGGATTACCTAGTACCTTCAATACATTTCCCTCTTGGTCATATGGATACCAATAAGGGTTCATTCTCACATAATCCCGAAAAGTTCCATAGCTTGATTCAGAAAACCGACCTTCACTGATTAAAAGCTGATTACGTAACCGAAAACTTTTTGAGGAATATACCAGATTGGCTGTTCCATTAAATGTATTTCTTGCAGCGCCCTTCATGACTCCTTCAATCTTCTTAAATTGCACAGAAGCACTATAGCGCAGACTAGGAATCCCTCCAGATAAACTTAGATTATTCCGCTGTCCCAGCCCTGTACGAAGAGGTATAGATAACCAGTCCGTATTTACTCCAGAATTAATATCATTTAAAATCGAATTATAGTAACGTTTTAGATCTAAATCTAATTCGGCAAACTCGCTGTCGTATAAACCTACTTTATTTTCTAAATCAAGTTTTTCCCGTGCATCAAGAAGATGATAATCACTGAGATCAGCAACTTCCAAATTTAAGTCTACTGCATAATTAATCCGTAATGCTCCCTGCTTAGGTAACTTGCTCGTAATAACAATTACTCCATTAGAACCACGGGATCCATAAATGGAAGTAGCAGAGGCATCTTTCAATATCGTAATCGACTCTACCTCATCTACATTCATATCCAACATCTTTTGAAATGAGGACTGAAACCCATCAAGAATAACCAGTGGAGTGTTAAGCCCAACAATATCATCCAGATTATTGACATTCGGCAAACTTGAGTTACCTCTAATCTGTACATCCGGTAGCATATTGGGGTTAGAGCCTAAATTATTATTTTCAATAATCCGTAAAGATGGATCAATAGTACTCAACGAAACAATCATATTTCTATTCCCGAAAGACTTAAGCTTTTCGGCAGTAACGGTAATAGACGATCCGGTAAAACTTCGATCTGCCTTTTGGAATATCCCCGTGCTTACAACTAGTTCATCCATTTTATTGTCAAGCATCTCTAAAACAATATCGTTCTTCGCTGTATAAGACTTTACAGATAGTTCAACAGTTTTAAATCCAATATATGTTATCACTAGGGTCACAGGTAGCTCTACATTTCTAAATATAAATTCTCCATTCCTATCTGTAAGGGTCATCGTCTCTTTCTCTCCTTTTATAGATACGGAAGCACTGATCAGTGGCTTAGACAGTATATCGCTGACCCTCCCCCGTATATATTTTTGTCGTTCTTCAGATTTATTACGATTATTAATACTTCCCCAGTTTGCATCTGGCTTTGGACTTACTACAATGTTTTTATTCACAATCCTATACTCTAATGGCAAATCTTTAAAACAAATATTTAAGGCTTGACTGATATTTTGATCTTTAAAGCTTACATCTAAAAAAATATTCTTAAGATCTCCTTTATAGAAGAAAACATATCCACTTTGTCTTTCAATCTCCTCGAAGACTTTCTCCAAGGAAACATTTGCTTTATTCACTGATATTTGGCCAAAACTTTTTGTACCCACTAGCAAGAGTATTACAACAGTTAATAAGAAGGTCAGCTTCATTACTCTCAAAATTTTAGACATACCTGTAGGAAAACCCTAAGGTATCGCCCTATATACCGTCTTTTTTTATAAATTTGACTGTTTGGGCGTCTGATCAAGAGTAACATCAGTTTTTCTATTGATATATCAATAAAAAGTCAGGAACTCAAACATCCGCGCAGAAGTATCCCACCACTTCTGCGCTTCATCAAGTTTTTCATTCCAGGTAGTTATAAATTCTTTATTTAATCATATTTTTCACATTTAGATTATCATGTAATCTTAGTTTTATTCATTTTTTGAACCAATAATTACTTTCCTACCGTCGATTTTAATATCAACTTTAGAAAAAGAAAGAATTTCCAATAGCTCGGTTAGTTTGGTATCTCTATGGACTTTGCCATTAAACAACTCATCAGAAAAACCGCCCCTATATTCTACCTCAATATCATACCATCGTTCTATTTGTTTCATCACAGTCTGAAGCGAAGCCTCTTTGAAGACAAACAGGCCGTTTTTCCAAGCGATTGCCTCTTCTACATTCACAGATTTGAGCAACCTAAATTTCTCTCCATCAAATGTAGATTGGTAACCAGGCTTTAGAAACACTGAGCTATCATGATTTTTTTTATCTAACAAAGAAACTTTGACACTTCCTTCAAGCAGAGTAGTGGTAATCTTTAAATCTTCCGAATAAGCCTGCACATTAAATTTGGTTCCTAAGACCTCTATTTCTTGGTGCTTACTTTTTACAATAAATTTCTTTTTAACTTTTCCACTCAACGCTTCCTTAATTTCAAAATACCCTTCCCCTTCCAATTCGACACACCTCCGATCAGACTCGAACTTCGCAGGATAGCGTAATGAAGAGCCAGCATTAAGCCAGACCTGACTTCCATCCGGAAGACTAATCTGGTATGTCCCTCCTTTAGGTGTTTTCAGAACATATACTGGAGCTTTTTCCGAAGAGCCTAGTATCTCTTTCTCTAACCCTTTCACAGGCGATCCATCAAAATACGACAATTTTTCTCCTGTTCGAATCCCATGCTGATCCGATTCAAGTTCCACCACATCCCCTCCCTCAAGCTCAAGTGTTGCCTTATATCCACCTGGATAAATTGAGGTCTCCACTGAAGACAAATCACTCCTTTTTGTGAAATCTAATTTCCATACAGAGAATGTAATCGCCATAAGCAATAAAGCAGCAACATTAAACATCCAATTTTTAAAAAGACTTTTTTTAGGTTTATTTCTGATAGAAAGCTCCGATATATCCCGTTCTATACGCAAACGTAACTCTTCACCGACGTGATCGATTTGCGCTTCACCAGTATCGCCCACCATGTCTATGGTCGAATACCAGTGCTCAAGCACTAATCTTTCCTCTTCGGTAGCCTCGTTGTTATTATAACGCGCTATTAATCGTCTTAGCTCTTCTTGGTTATTCATTATCAATACTAAACAGTTCAATAGAACTGCCTTTAATAGTATATACGATAACTAACAAGGAAGTACTATATAAATAATAAAAAAATTAATTTGATTGATACAAAAGGAGAAGATTACCTGTAACAATCATCAACATACCATACTTCAAAACACGAGACCTAAGCCTTTCGTTAGCACTATACAGTTGATTTTTAACCGTCTGATCAGAAATACCTAATTCTTCCGAAATTTGCTTGACAGTAAGACCATCTTTATTTTTAAGCAGATAAATAAGTCTCATGCGTTCTGGCATATTCTGCACCTCATCATCCACAACATTCTCTAGCTCTTTAGTCAAAAGCTTATCCTGAGGACTTTCCTCCGTAACAGGAATGGAATTGGTACAATTTATTACATGTCTTAGCCTAACTTCATCTCTTTCAAATAGCTTAAAGACTTGGTTCCTTAAAACGCTGTAAAGATAGGCCTCAATTTTATCTTGTTGAGACAGTTTGGGCAAAAAATTCCAAAAAGCGATGAATACTTCCTGAACAATATCCTTAGCGACTTCACTACTATTTACTTTTCTACAAGCAACTCTATAAAGTCCCTCCCAATACCTTTCGAAAACAATATCAAATGCCTTAGTAGGAGATTGTTCAGCGATTTTCAGGAATCGCTCAATTTCAGTCTGCTCCATGTTCATTCGGAATATCCATTGGAATAATTAGTTTTAAAATAGGTAAAGTCAATCTCACTTAATACTTCAAAAAGCACTAGTTTTCAGAGATAATTGCATAGCAAATATAGCTTTATTCCACCTATAAAAACAACATCCACCTTTAATAAAAAAAATGTTTACAAAATAGGAAACCTGTGCTACTATTACGGTTAAATTAGCATATCGCCCAAGACTTTATCATTTTCAAAAAAAAAGAACACTTCTTTTTAATTTATCATGTTTTTTAAGCTTAGATTAGTCTTATTATTAACAATTTGCTATTTTTGGAAAATTCAAAATTAAGCTGATCATGCAGTCATCCTATATCCTAACCGATACGCATACGCACTTTTATTATAATATACATACAGAAAAGATTGTTGAGCAAATCCAACGATGCTTGGATAATAGTATAACACGTCTTTTCTTACCCAATGTAGATCGTGAATCGATAATCGCGGTGATGGATACTGTTAAGGCTTATCCCGAGCATTGTTTTCCCATGCTAGGACTCCACCCCTGCAGTGTAAAAGAAGATTACAAGACGGAACTGGATGCTATAGAAAAAGCCATTTCTCAACATAAGATATATGCAATAGGCGAAATAGGTATCGATCTATATTGGGAGAAAAGCACTTTAGAGTGGCAAAAAGACGCCTTTCGCACACAAGTAAACTGGGCCAAACAACTAGGGCTACCTATTGACATTCACTGTCGTGAAGCTTTTGATGAAACATTTGAACTTTTGGACGAGCTACAAGATGATAAGTTATTCGGGATATTCCACTGTTTCACGGGCAACCTAGAGCAAGCACATCGGGCAATCGATCTGGGATTCAAGCTAGGAATTGGAGGTGTAGTAACTTATAAAAAAGCAGGACTGGACGCTGTGGTAAAAGAGATTGCTTTAGAACATCTCGTCCTAGAAACAGATGCTCCCTACCTTGCACCAACTCCATATCGAGGGAAGGAAAACGAAAGCTCTTATCTGCATTACATTGCAGAGAAAGTCGCAGATCTCCATCAAACCAGTATAGAAGAAGTAGCGCAGATAACTACACTAAATTCTAAATCAATTTTTGGCATCTAATATCACTATGAATATATTCATTATATATACGGGCGGAACCATAGGAATGGTTCAGGACGAATCAGGAACATTTGTCCCCTTCGATTTTGATCTTATCAAGAATAATCTTCCTGACTTAAGCCGTGTAGATTATAAGTTAACAGTACACTCTTTCGATCCGATCATCGATTCATCAAACATGAATCCAGAGATTTGGTTGAAGATGGCACAATTGATTCAGGATAACTATGAGAAATATGATGGTTTTGTAATTCTACATGGTTCCGATACCATGGCTTTCAGTGCTTCTATATTAAGTTTCTTACTTGAGGGTTTACAAAAGCCTGTTATTCTTTCTGGATCCCAACTTCCTATTGGAGAAATCCGTACTGATGCTAGAGAAAATATGATGACAGCGCTGGAAATTGCCTCAACTAAACATAACGGTGTATCTGTCATACAAGAAGTGTGTATATTATTTGACAATAAACTTTTTAGAGGTAATCGTGCCTTCAAATACAACTCCGCCAAGTTTGAAGCGTTCCGTTCTCCCAATTACCCCGTTCTTGTCGAGGCGGGCATACACCTTAAGTACAATTTCGAAGCACTATTAAATAATACAGACAAACAACTCATCTTACATCACAAGCTGGATGATCATGTTGGTGTACTTAAGCTATTTCCTGGAATACGTCCCGACACTATCAAGGCCATTTTAGATTCTAACGTACGGTCCATCGTCATGGAAACATTCGGATCAGGTAATACAACTACAGACCAATGGTTTCTAGACCTATTAGAAGGAGCAATCAAAGGCGGTAAAAACATCCTCAACATCTCCCAATGTAAAGTTGGCTCTGTAGAACTTGGACGCTATGAAACAAGTCAGGGACTGAAAGCTATCGGCGTATTAAACGGATATGACATGACCTTTGAAGCAGCTGTTACAAAACTGATGTATTTACAGGGCGAATTCGAGGACCAAGAACGAGTAGCTTATTGGGTTGAGAAAGACATCAGAGGAGAATTGACAATAAATGATTAAGCATTATTTATTATCCCGATAAAACAAAAAATGAAAAATAATTGTTTTAAACGAAAAGAGGGATAAAATGCAAAAAACAATTATTACCATATTTAGCACTTTCGCCATATTATCTATGGCGAGCTGCTTCCCAAAAGCGAGCCATGTGATTCGCTCGCTTCCAGTAGAGAGTAGAGAGCAGATTTTGGCACAGTATAATCAAGACCAACTTGCGGAAGGAAAAGCGATCTTCAGCAGTAGCTGTGATAACTGCCACAAGCTAAAACAACCGGAAACACGAACAGCGGAAAAATGGAACTCTATCATAAAAAGAATGATTCCAAAGGCCAAGCTCAGCGATGAGGAAGGGAAACTCGTGCGCGCTTATGTAATTGCAAATTCGAAAACTATTTGATAGTAATTCGCATAAATTGCTTCGGTGTACTCAATTGTCCTTCTTCTGTCCAGAATGTTTTATTATAGAAGACTGGTAAATACAAACTATTATCCTTTGTAAAAAAAATGTCCTTAGTCTCTGTTCCTGCCATCCAGTGCACAAAACTAAAACTTGCCACTGGTGTTATCTTTCTATCTACAATACGATACAACTCAACATCGACACAATCTTCATAAGGATTAGTATACAATGCTATAATATGTCTACCATCCGGTGAAAAGTGAGGAAAATCAACCATCGACACCGTCTGCTCCCCTGTATGCATATCCACGAGCGTGTAATCTATAGACTCATAGTAACTTCCATTTACGATATACTGTTGTAAAGAAGGATTATAGCCTACATACTCAAATTCTGCTCTATTTTCTTCCGCATCAATAGGACTATCTTTAAACACATAATTCTTTATTGTAGCAGGTAAAACCAATACACCTTCTTTTTTTACATGCGTTAAGGTATCTCTTACAATCATCTCAACAGCACCTTTCTTCTGTTGTCTAAACTCCTGTTCGGTAATCAATTCAAGAGAAAGAAAGTCTTTCAAAACCAAACCTCGTTCGTTATATAACGGTTCCTTTTCACCTACTTGTAGAAAACTAATAATAAGCGCATCTTCTTTAGACAACTTCAGATCCGATACTTTTCCAATTACCGATCTTGGAATAAACACTTTACGTTTAGCTATAATCACACGTTGCTCCCCATTATGCAATCCCTCGTATGGATACCTTTCTCTACTCCATACAGCTAGCCAATCTCCCTCCTCGCCTATCACCTCATAAGCCTCTCCGTACCCTGCCTTTTCCATAGCTTTGGAGCGCGTAGACATAGCCTGTCTAACAATGACACTATCTCTAGAAACAACAAAAGACTTTGTGATTGGAATATCATTGGTATAATCTACCACTGTAGTATCCAAAGGCACAAAAACACTATCAATTATTATGGACTCTTGACCTACAAGCTTTTCTGACTTACCCTTATTCTGACAAGACAAAGTCAAGGAAACAATTAAAAGAAAAAATCTATTCATACAATTTGTCTATTCATCAAATCTACATAAGAGTTTTGAAAATCACTGTTGCGGATTTAAACCAGATTCATCGCTTTGTAAATTATGTTATTATCCCAATGGCTTTATCGCCATATTTGAATAAATATTTCATTACAATGTACAAGGCAATCTCTTTCATACTTTTAACCATCCTGACAGCACACATAGCTCAAGCACAGGACACTCTATACTTTGATGAAGACTGGCAGGAAACTACCAAGGATAAACATGCATATTATCGCCCTCTTCCACTAAAAAAGGAAGGAGAGCTACTTTTACTAAGAGACTACTACAAAGGTGGTCAATTACAGATGCAGGGGTATATCAGGACTGATAATCCTGAAATTCATGTTGGAGATACCTACTGGTACGACGAAAAAGGTTTTGATAGCAGTCTAAGTCAATACAAAAATGAGAGTTCAGTCAAGGAGCTGAACTATTACTATCCGGATGGTAGCTTATGGCAAACGATAAGTTACGCCGCCAACGGAAAAAAAGAAAAGATTACAACCTATCTCCAAAACAAGGTAATTGCAACAGGATATATATCTCCGTCAGAAGAACTCTCGGGCAACTTTAATTACGCCCAACCTCTATCCTATTATGAATACACTCCTTCCGATGAAGGAGTAATGATAGAGAAAACATTTGCTGTCCCTACAGGACCTGTCACCAAGAGTAAAGAACAACGCTTTTACTTCATTACTGTATTTTGGGAGAATGGTAACAAAGCAAGCGAAATCAAAGTCGTATATAAACCATATGGCGGCACAAGTGAAGTCAACAAAAAGACCTGGAGTAAGGAAGGCAAGTTGATTTCAGAAAGAAAATATGATAGCGAGACATCAAGCACATCATACATAGAAGAAGAATATTATACCAAAAACCATATTGCTACACAGATTCGAGAAATAACACCCTACAAAAATGGAGAGAGAAATGGAGTATCCACAGTCTACAACAATAACGGCGACACCGTATATCGATCTATTTTTAAACAGGATGACCTCCAAGAAGTCAATATATATCAAAACAATATACCCGTTCAAAAGAACTTATACAAAGACAATAAACCTTACGATGGAACCTTTATCGATGAAATGGGGGGAGTCACCAAAGAATTCAAGCTACAGAAAGGCATAAAAATAGATACAGAAACTCTTAAGGAAAAAGACAGTGCGAAGATACTAGCTGAAGGACTATACCAGAATGGCCAACCATGGGAAGGCACTTTCTTTAATGAGGCAGATCTTTACGAAATCCTACAGTACAGGAATGGCATTCAGGAAGGCATACAGCGTGTGTACCGTAACTTATATTTTGAGGAGCTAAAAGAAGAGTATGAAATGAAAAATGGCGTACGGGAGGGGTACGGAAAAACCTATGATGCAGATAGTCTCATTGGTGAAAGCCTGTATAAAAATGGTCAGATTATCTCTGGAACGATACAGGAGGATAATCTGAAGCTTACTTACGTAGATGGACAAGTTAAAACCCGAAGCACCTTTCATAGTCGCGATGAAAACAGAATCCTGTCGGTCGAAGAATTTGAAAACAACACACTTCAATCTATCACCTATTTCGATTTTACTATCAAAGAACAACCGAAAGCATCCTATACAGGATATTTCAAAAATCAGAAACCTTTCAACGGATTCTTTAAGCTAGATACCCTAATTGATGACATCTCTCTAGTAGATTATTACGAAAATGGAGTGCTTATATACAAATATTCGTTTGATTTTATAGAGCAGCTAGAGAACTATGAACACTACCTCTATACTGTAAAAACGACATTTAAAGAGGGAAAACCTCTATCGGGGCCGCTTTATAAAAGCGTAGGTAGAGAACGTTTATTGCAAATTGACTACACAGATGGAAAGGTAAATCATTTTGATGTCAATTTATTTGGCATGCACTTTTTTGCCCGTATATCCTTCCAGCTCGACCACGAAATCTTATCAATATCCGGCGCAAATTCTCCTGTATCGATAAAGGCATACCCGACAAAACAGGGTATCGTTGCTGACCTCTATAAAGAGGGGCAGATCTTCAGAAAAGGACAGGACGATATACAAGTAAAAGAAGGTAGCCCAAATTCAATAACGTTCTATTACATAAAAGACACCCAGATCAAAACATTCGCTACCTCCATCGTTCCTTTTATGGATGAAGACATCGATCACAGCGATTTAATCATGAAGTTGTATCCAATGTTCCCAATAAATACGACAACCGACATGCGGATCTTACTCAACAACCTTCTAGATAGATTTGAAACGGAAGATCTGGAATATACTTTCGAATCCGGTATAGGTGGAAATTTCCCTTTTAAAATGGAAGATATACTAACTACCGTCGAATTTGACAAAAATGGTATAATTTCCTATGGTATACGGCCGAGTATTCAGCCCAATGGAAACATTCTCGTCGAAGGGATAGGCAATGGGCAAGTCAAGAAAAAAATAGTTTTCAAAAGCATTACAGAGCTTCTCAAAGACAATAAAGCTGTATTCAGAAAATTTGAGCACAACTTACTCAACAATTTCGAATAAGACAATAACAGGGGGACGACTACCATCGTCCTCCTGCTCCTCCACCTCCAGAGCGCCCTCCTCCAAAGCTACCACCTCCGCTACTTCTTGAAGAGGAGCCTCCTCCCGAAGAACCACTACTCGACTCTCTACTCTTCATGGCAATAGTAAAGAAACCTATATGTTTAAAGTAATTACAGTTCTGGCAGGAATCAAACTTTTCTCCTTCACCAGAAGAAGAGTAAGTCGCCGAACGAATAGTCCGCGTCTTGTTGACTTCCAACGTAAAATAGTGGCATTGCGGACAGTCCCGATAGTGCGAACTTTTATCCCAAGGCAATAGACGAACCTCTTTGTTAGCGGTATTGGTCCATATTTCATAACGCAAGCTCTTGATCGACTCTTCTTTCTTTTGACCAGCGTCAAGGTATTGCTGTGGCTTTGCTTTGGCATCTCCTCGATTTATCCTAACCCAACTACCACTGGTATCAGGAGGAGTAAAACGACCTGCATTACGTCGAAAACGATTCAAAATTCCTCCCAAATCAAACCAGGCTAATGGTGTCAATAACATAGGTATGAATAAATATTTCACATAACTTTTTAAGCCTTGCTGTAGATCCTCTTCATCTTTAAAACTCTCGATTATTTTCGTCCTTCCGTTCGTAATTTTCATCGCAAGTATCAGAGCTAGGAGAACAAAAGCAAAATAGGGTAAATTCTTCCGTTGGTAGATCTCCTCAAGATTATTGAAGATGAAAACAAATATAAAAAGCGTTAAAAACATCAACAACAACATACACCCCATTCCCCAGAATATAGGCGCAATAAGCTTCGGTTTGTTCTTTGTGCCTTTTAATATACGTCCAGAAATATAGTGGACATACAGGTATAACACTGTAAATAAGGCCAACATCCACAAGGTATTTACTAGAACAGGATTACGCATACTCCAGAAAGGAGCTGCATCGGGCATCAAACGCTCTAGCTCGGCCACAGAGTCTGGTGATTTCAGTATCTTCTCGATAAAGCGCGAGGCTTCCAATACACCTTGATCATAATCCCCATTTCTAAAATTAGGAACTAGATAAGTCTCACCTACACGTTTGAGATAAGCATCGGGAAAAATCGCTTCCATACCATAACCCGATATAAATCTATATTCGCGTCTATCTTTGGATATAAAAAGTAACAAGCCATTATTGGTCTCTTTTTTACCTATTCCCCAATTATTAAAAAGCTCAAGAGCAAATTCAAAGTCGCTATCTCCGACATAGTCGCCTACTACTACAATAGCATACTCCGCTTTAGTCAAGCTATCAATACTCTGGGAGATAGCATCCAATTCAGCAACGGTATAATATCCTAATACACCATCCGGGTTACTCACAAAATGGCTCTGCCCTTGCGTTTTAGGATTAGGTAAAGATTGCACGGTATACTGCGCTAAAAGCATAGTACAACATAAAAAAGAAAGAAGCAATGCCGCTATAGATATTCTATTAATCATTTAAAATCAAAGTTTGATACCTAAAAGTAAGTAACAAACTTTGATTTCAAAATATGTTTTTATGTTTAGAATTCTCCTTCCTTTTGACCTCCCCAATCCATTTGTTTGGAAATCTGAAACTTACCCGTAGAACTTGATTGATCTAACAGATTTCCCCGAAACACGAGCTGCATATTGTTTTTTAATGTACTTTCTAGTTGAAAAGTACGTAATACCCCCGTAGAACTGTACACAACTATGGTGTATTTTAAGGGGATATCGATGGGATTGACCCCCATAAACTGGTTGAAAATCAACTGCTTATTAGCATTAAAATCAGCAGTGATATCTATATCCGTCTGATCCAAAATAGGATTTGCTAATTGGGGATTAAAAGGAGCATAGAAAAATGGATCATGCTGCTGGCTGATCCCAATTTTTGAAATAACGGATAGATCGACAGCATCCGTAAACTCAAGTTTGACTTGGCTGAACAAGCGTTTTAAACTGATCTGACTTTCCGTAGTACCATCTATTACCTCTAATTCCCCAACATAACCAAAGATCGAAGCACTCGCATTCGCAAAAGTATTTCCAACATAAAAACTGGATAGGGTTGGTTTTTCGGGAATCAATAGGTCTTTAGTAGATTCATTGGCGACAAAACAGATCGAGTATTTCCCCTTTGCGAGGCTCAGGGTCAAACTAGAAGCCTCGTCGTAACCAACAACCCCAGTAACAACTAGTTCAGGTTTATCCTTATGAAAGAGAAAATAGTGAAGCTTATTGATTGGACTTCCTACCTGCGAAGATGGAGCCATACCTAAAAGGCGGATATTATCGAAGCGGATTGCACCTGAAGTTGGATTAAACACGGATTCCTCTGCTCTAGTACCAGCTTTAGGAATTAGTTTAAACCACAGCTGCACTCCCCTAATGTTTTTATCCGACAAATGATAAATATAACTATTTTTAGGATTATTCGTTCCCCCGTTAGCACCAAATTGATTGTTCTTAGACAGCTCGACATAAGTCACACCTTCGTCCAAGCTGTAGTATAATTCGAAGTCCTTTGGGCCTGTATTTGAACTTCCTGTATCAAATCCGAATTGTGTAATCTGACTGACTCCATCAATGTGGAATTTCAAAAAGATTTCTTTTGCTCCGACAATAGAGACCGCGCTTCCGCTGGCATAGTCCTCAAATGCGTAGGTTGAATTGGGAAAATCATTTGGTACTTGATTTAGCATCTCTCCTTTTGTAAAAGAAATACTTGGCTTCACTCCAACTTGATAAGCAATATCTGGCTCTAGTGTTTTACTGTTAAAAGACCAGAAGTACAACTTCCCCTCTACATAATTTTGTGCAGTAGAGACATTACTTGAAGCCTTTGAACTTGCTTTAGATGCTGTTTTAAACGGCGTTGCAGCATTACTAAATCCCGAAATATTAAAGGTTACTGCTTGTAAACTCTCATTTTCTTCATCTACGGATCCATCTTTTTTGCAGGAATAAATAGCTAATAAAATGATGACATAAAATGAAAGTCTACCTTTTTTTGAAAATAGACTATTCATGATCTGTGTATTTGTGTGTTATAATTAGTTTAAAAAAAACTGCGGTTAACAATTCGCCAACCGCAGCAATATATATAAAACATTTTAAACCAACAAATTAACCTTTCACGCTATAGATTTCCTCCTTACCATTAATAACAACTCGAACCTTGTCACCTCTTTTTCCGTTAATTTTATAAGCATGTACTTTTCCGTTTTTCCAGGTAATGTCGACCGTTCTATTACCTCGAGCACGAAGGCCTTTTACCTGCCCGTCTTTCCATGCGGTAGGTAAGGCTGGAAGTAAATGAATATACCCATCGTGACTCTGTAACAACATCTCTGAAATACCTGCCGAGCCTCCAAAATTTCCATCAATCTGAAAAGGTGGATGTGCACAAAAAAGATTGGGATAGGTACCTGCACCAGCTCCCTGATAAGTGGTACCTACACCGAACGCTGGCTTGAGTAGTTGTCTTAAAATCTCTAAAGCATGGTCACCATCATGAAGTCGCGCCCAAAAGAGGATTTTCCATGCTCTGGACCAACCTGTACCTTCATCCCCCCGCACCTCTAATGTTTTTTTTGCTGCTGTTGCCCAATCTGGTGTCGTCATTGGTGAAATAAAAGCGGCAGGGTACAAACCATACAAATGCGACACATGCCTATGTGTAGGTTCTATCTCCTTATAATCTTCTAACCATTCCATAACGCGACCTGACGAACTGACACGCACAGCCGGTGGAATAAGCTTAAGGTCTGTGCGTAATATCCCTGCAAAACTATCATTAAGACCTAGTACAGAATCAGCGGTAATCACGGCTCCATATAATTCCCGTACGATTTGATTATCGATGCTGGGACCCATTACGACTGAAGCGGTATTACCGTTAGGCAGTCTAAAACCATTCTCCGGAGAGACCGACGGTGACGTAACCAACCATCCTGTTTTCGGGTCTCTAACCAAAGTCGCTTGATAGAACTTCGCTGCTCCGGCTAACAAGGGATATATTTCTCTTAGATAAGCTTCATCCCCACTAAAAAGATAGTGTTCCCACAAATGATTACATAGCCACCCAGAGGCCGTACTCGCTCCCCAAGAAGCATTCTCTCCAGGAGCAGAATATCCCCAAATATTGGTCATCATATACACCACCCATCCAGGCGCATTGTAATAAGCCTTTGCTGTCTTTTCACCTTCCTTAGCAATTCTTTTGATCAGCTCTATAAAAGGCTTATGATATTCCGAAAGATTACCTACTTCTACTCCCCAATGGTTCATTTGCGCATTGATGTTTAAGTGATAATCACCGTTCCAGGGAGTCTGAATCTGATGAGCCCAAAGTCCCTGTAAATTCGGTGGAAGTGCTTTCTCATATTTTGGTGCAGTACTAGAAATCATAAGGTACCGTCCAAATTGATAGTAGAGCGCTGCCATTGCATTATCTTTTTCAGGATGTTCGAAAAAGCTTTTAATCCGTTGATCTGTGGGTAGATTTGCTTTAGAAACATGATCTTTCAGCGTTAACTCGACTCGTCCAAAAATACGTTGATACTCCTCCAGATGCTCAGCAAATAGCTTATTGTAACTCCACTGTCCGGCGTCCTCGAGGTTAATCGACACATCGGTATCCGGTGATTTACTGTAATAACTAGTCGATGCTGTAAAATAGATCAACACCTCGTCCGCCTCTTTGATGATAATCTGATTATCATACAACTGCTGCTTTCCCCCTTTGGCTACTACCTTAATTTTACCCACAAACTCGAGTCCATCTCCTCCTACACCATCCGGAAGTCGGCCTGTAACGGTAATCTCTCCTGGCTGTAGCTCATAATCTTTTACGTCTTTGTCGCGGTAAAAGTGAAGCGCAAAACCTATGGACTTCTTCTTACTAGCCGACAATCTCACGACGCCAACATTCTTGTCCTGTGACGTGAAATACTCCCGTAAATAACGGGTCCCGTTTACTTCAAAGCTCGTTTCGGCTTTTGCACTCCGTAAATCCAAACTGCGTTTATAATTCGAAAAATCTCCTTCTATAAAATGAAGAAAATTCAAAAAACCAAAATTCTGAAAGCATCCGTAAGGAACGGTAGCTCCATTGCCATGACCTGAACCTTGACCATTGCATACGAAGTTCTTATTCACCAATTTTTCAGCCTCATTGTTTTTTCCTTCAAACAACAACTGCTGAATCTGCCCGACACTTTTGTAAGCATCGTAGTTATTAGGGTCCTGTGGCGAACCAGACCACATGGATATTTCGTTAAGAACGATTTGCTCATCCTTGACACCACCATAAGGCATCATTCCAATACGACCATTTCCCAAAGGTAGAGCCTCTTCCCACTTGGCAGCAGGTTTGTCATACCACATTTTAAGATCTTGCCCATAGACCATAGACAAGGTGCATAAAACTGCAACTAGTACACAACTCTTCTTCATTATAGATATAGATTAAATTCTGCCACGGTGAACGTTCTATTAATTGTTTCCTTCGGCACAAATTTCAGGTATGAACCAGGTTGTAAAGTATCAAACGTAATAATCTGCTCTGTGGGGTTGGATTTAATATTCGAGAATTCTCCCTCTTTTATCAATTGCCACTTTTTACCATCTTGGCTCTGGTATATAGTATACTTAGTCACCATTCCTTCCTTTTCGCCATCTTGTCGAGGTACATACCCTAACGCACGAATCGTTTCATTCAATTGCAATATTACTTCACTCTTGACCGTACTTAAAGATGCGAAGCTATCCGTATCTCCATCAAAAGCTTTTTGAAAAGTGCGCGATAAAAGTGTATAGGCAGAGTTACCTAATTTATTTAAATCCGTAGCAGCTTGCTCGAAACTAAAAGACTCTTCATATTCCTTAAAAAGACCAATATCACTCAGTGTCGGTACAACTGGAGCAAAGAGTTGTATTTTTAGTTTAGACGTCTCAATGGGTTGATCTAATTTGATAAGTCTATTGGCCCCAATACTAGTTGCTGAAGCTAATCGTTGCCAAGTACTCCCATTGAAAACCGAAACCACAACACTATCCAAACGTTGACCAAGCTTAATATTCTCCCGCAAACGAATGATATCGAATGTTACCCTCTCCGGCAACGAAATTTCAATCACAGGATTAAATACACCTTCCTCAGGAGCATAGTAGGTATAGCGATCGTCATCAAAAAGATTATCCACGGCAAATTCCCGGGAGGAACCACGCACGCTAGAAACAGTTGCACCAGCACCTTCAGCAAGGTTTTTTGCAAAAGTACGCTCTAATTTTCGACCAAAAGCAGCTAAGGATTGTACATCATTATCATGTAAAACACCTTCCGGCATCGGTGCGAGTCCGAGATTCATATTAGCTCCCCTTCCTACCGATTTAAGGTATATTTCAAATAATTGCTTAGGGGTTTTGACCTTGCCATCCTGGTTTTTGTGGTAAAACCATCCCGGTCTTTGCGGAACATCACATTCGGCTGGAATCCAGAATTTCCCATCCCGATCTCCCGTAGTAAGGTTACTATCATCTAACTGCCCAGGGACAGGCTTGCTACCATCTTTAGTCCTTGGTGTAATCGTTGCCCAGGATGTCTCCGCAGCAAAGCCATGCTCATTGCCCACCCAACGCATGTCAGGTCCTATATCCGAAAAAATCATAGCCTTAGGTTGATAACGGCGCACAATGGGCCAGGTCTTCTCCTCCCAAGCATAGTAAGTCGTCCTATCTATCGTTCGCTTCTCGTTTTTTCCGCCATAGTAGCCATCTCCCCCATTAGCACCATCGTGCCAAGATGTAAACAACTCCCCATACCCTGTCATCAGCTCTGTCAACTGCGCTCTATATGCATCCGCATAGGCTGCGGTACCATATCGCGTATCATTTCTATCCCAAGCTGACAAATAAACACCAAATGCCATACCTTGTGCATGACTCGCCATCATAAACTCCTTCACCATGTCCCCCTTGCCCTCTTTCCACAGGGACTGCGCTATATTGTAATTATTCGTTTTTGTTGGCCAAAGACAAAATCCGTCGTGATGTTTGGCCACGGAGATCAAGCCTCTAAAACCAGCTGATGCAGCTGCTTTGGCAATTTGATTAGCATCAAAATGACTAGGATTAAAAATTTTGGGATCAGCATCTCCAAAACCCCATTCCTTATCCTGAAAAGTTGTGGGTGTATAATGGATAAGACAGTACATCTCCATCTCATGCCAAGCCAGTTGTCTAGGTGAAGGTAGCGCTCCATAAGGAGCCGGGGCTCCTTGCCCAAAAGATAACAATGGAGCACACAGCAGTAACTTTAGTATATTTTTCAGTATCACAATAAAATGGTTTAAGCTATCGTATTTAAAGATAAGCTATTTAAACGGTTCTTTCGGATCTTGTGCCATTAGAAAATATCGATACAGATATATCATATATATAACCTAAAACTATATCACATCAATTTTTACGATACGCATTAGCCATTATTTTCGTATATTTTTGGAAAACAAAACAGGAGTAAAAACATTTTATATATATAACACAAACAGCTATGGAAGAGAATAAGAAAAAAATTACTACGGCGTCAGGCAATCCGGTGCCATTTTATCAGGATTCGATGACTGCTGGCCCTAGAGGTCCAATTTTGTTACAGGACTTCTTTCTTCATGAGAAATTAGCCCATTTCAATCGCGAACGCATTCCCGAACGTATAGTTCATGCGAAAGGCTCAGGTGCTTATGGTACATTTACCGTGACACATGATATTTCAAAATACACCAAGGCGAAATTTCTCAACCAAATTGGCAAAGAGACCCGTGTCTTTCTAAGATTCTCTACCGTGGGAGGTGAACGAGGTTCAGCAGATTCGGAAAGAGACCCGAGAGGTTTTGCATTAAAATTTTACACGGAAGATGGTAATTATGATTTAGTAGGCAACAATACACCAGTTTTTTTCATCAAAGATCCCCGCAAATTTCCTGATTTTATCCATACCCAAAAAAGGGATCCCTACACAAACTGTAAATCAGCAACTATGATGTGGGACTTTTGGTCACTGAATCCAGAATCACTGCATCAGGTTACTATACTCATGTCAGATAGAGGGACACCTTACGGCTTCCGTCATATGCATGGGTATGGCTCACACACATTTTCCATGATCAATGCCAACAACGAAAAAGTCTTTGTAAAATTTCATTTCCGAACACAACAGGGGATCAAGAACCTCACTGCAGATGAAGCCGATCAAATGCGGGCCAAAGATATGGACTATGCGCAACGCGACCTTTATACCTCCATTGAAAATGGAGATTTTCCAAAATGGAAACTCTATATCCAGGTCATGACCGATGAACAAACAAAAACATTCAAATGGAATCCATTCGACCTTACAAAGGTGTGGTCTCAAAAGGACTATCCTCTGATCGAAGTCGGAGTCTTAGAACTCAACGAAAATCCGGATAATTATTTTGCTCATGTAGAACAAGCGGCCTTTGCTCCGGCCCATGTCGTTGACGGTATTTCTTTTTCTCCGGACAAGATGCTGCAAGGTCGTATCCTATCTTATCCTGATGCGCACCGTTACCGATTGGGCGCAAATTTTGAACAAATACCGGTGAATAGGTGTCCGTTCATGGTCAATAATTATCAAAGAGATGGCTACATGCGCGTGGATGGCAACGGAGGTTCCACCCCCAACTACTTTCCAAATTCTTTTGACGAGAGCAGAGAGGCCACCGAATATGCAGAACCTGCCCTACTCTTAGATAGTGCGATAGCAGACCATTACGATAGAAATGCAAATGATGATGATCACTACACGCAACCGGGAGATCTATACAGATTGTTAGATAATGAACAAAAAAATCATCTTGTAGCAAACATCGTTGGTGCAATGTCGGGAATAGAAGGTCCTAAGCGTGATGAAATAGTCATGCGTCAACTGTGCCATTGGTTTAGAGCTGATATGAACCTGGGAATGGGGGTAGCAAAAGGCCTCGGTTTCTCCATGGATAAACTCGGCGAATACATGCCAAAATAAGAGATGAAAAAAAGCTACCAATTTGGTAGCTTTTTTTTGTATAAGAAGTAAATAGATTCTATTTTTATAAAAAAATAAAATTTGATGAAAAAAGATCAATCCCGAATAATCAGAGAACAGGCTCCACGTTCTACAACAAGAGAACATTCCGTACCACTGTACTTAACCTCCAGTTTTATATTTAATAGTGCTGAACAGGGACGGGCGATATTTGCTGATGAAGAAGAAGGAATGATCTACTCACGTTACGCTAATCCTAATACATCAGAATTTGTAAATAGAGTATGTACATTGGAGTCTGCAGAGTCCGGTCTCGCTTTTTCCTCAGGCATGGCTGCTGTATTCGCTTCATTTGCAGCCTTCGTCGAAAATGGAGATCACATCGTAGCTAGTCGTGCTATTTTCGGTTCCACTCATCAACTTTTAACCCAATTACTTCCCCGATGGGGAGTAAGCACCACATATGTCAATAGTCCTGAAATTTCGGAATGGGAGAAAGCCATACAAGACAACACAAAAATTGTCTTTCTAGAATCGCCGTCCAATCCTGGACTCGAATTGTATGATCTAGAAAAACTCGGTAACCTAAAGAAAAAATACCCTAATATTATCTTTTCTATCGATAATTGTTTCGCGACCCCCCACCTCCAAAAGCCTTTACAATACGGATTTGATTTGTCAATACATTCAGCCACAAAGTATATGGATGGCCAGGGACGTGTTTTAGGAGGTGTCATTGTCGGCAATAGATCATTGATGAACAAACTTATGTTCTTTATCCGCCATACCGGTCCCGCTATGTCCCCATTCAATGCGTGGACATTATCCAAAAGCTTAGAAACTCTTGGATTGCGAATGGATCGACATTGTTCAAATGCCTTGGCAATCGCCCAAGCTTTGGAAAGCCATCCAGAAATAATCAACATACGGTATCCCTTTCTTCCATCTCACCCCCAATATAAATTGGCAAAAAGACAAATGAAAGCAGGTGGGGGGATTATTACATTTGAAGTAAAAGGAGAACAGGAGCGCGCCTTCAGATTTATTGATGCGCTGGAAATGATATTATACACATCCAATTTAGGTGATTCACGGACGATTGCAACACATCCGGGGTCTACAACGCACTCCAAACTGACCGACCAAGAGAAGGCAAGTCTAGGGATCAGACCCGGCACGATAAGGCTCTCTGTAGGATTAGAGGATCAAGAAGATATCCTTGAAGATATTCTACAAGCACTAAATGCAACAAAATAATGAAACGAAAAAAAGGGGCACCATCTTATAAATAGTGCCCCTTCTCCTGTATCTCAATTATCTTAGTCAGCTTGTTTTGAGAAGTTAAAAACAAGATGTCCTCTTGCTCCATTATCCAATGGAATAGGCATTTTCAGCACTAACGACTGTTGATCCGCGAAAGATAGTCCTAATGCATAGCCATTCTTCACATTAGCAGCTTTATCTCCTGCATATAATTTTTTAAACTGGAATTCTGGTTCTCCTCCCATTTTTCCTGGATCGTAGATAGACCAAACAATCGTACGCACTGCACCATTAGCACATAGCTTGCCCGATGCGTTAAACGTGATACTACCCGTCTGATTTCTCATTGCTCCAGCTGGCAAATGCCATACACTGCCAATAAAACACTCGACAGGAGCCTCATCAAAAATATTTTTGATCGTATATGCATCAGGGATGTCTTGACGAGTCACCGAATTTAAAACCCATGTCCCTTTGACACCCGAACGCCATTGCGAAGCGGATGGACCTGTTACAGAAGTAGATGAAGAACCATTATTGGCACCAGATGCTCCTTTTTTTTGAGCTCCACATGATGTTACCAACATAATCACTGTAAAAAGTGAAAGGAGGGAAAGAATACGTTTACGCATAATATAATTACTTTAAATAATCTATGATGTATCTTTGCAAAGATATAAAACATTGATATCTTAATTAGCGATGGCATCCAAAAATCATACCATAAGTAAAATTATAGCTAAAACTTTAATACGTGTACTCGTTATTATCCTAGCTTTTTCAGTTTACCTATATTTTGCAAAAGGAGACCAATTATCGACCACCTTACATTTTGAGAATCTCTGGTCTTTAGTCTTTCCTTTTCTCCTTTTCATAATCGTCTTTGTCTTAATGTTCCTGACCTTAAAACACAAATTCGCACATAGCGATATCAATTGGTTATTTTCGCTCTCCTGCCTATTCTTCGTTATATACCTTATTTTGTTATATTCAAGAATTTATCCCCTGATATAATGAATAGGATATGTACTTTTGTAAGCTACAAAAAGTAAAATCAGTATGAGCAACAAGACAACACTAAATGTTGTAAAGAATATATTCAAAGTTATCGTAACAGTTGGTGCGCTATACTGGGTAGCACAAAAAATCGACTTTGATGATTTAAAAAATGCACTTATTGACTGCAATTGGGGCTTCTTATTCCTAGCTTTATGCAGTTACACCCTATCCATACTGATTGCCTCTTCGAGATTAAACTCTTTTTTCAAAGCCATTAATTTAAGGCTTAGCGAACGCTACAATCTAAGACTCTACCAATTAGGATTGCTTTATAATTTTTTCCTCCCCGGAGGTATTGGAGGGGATGGATATAAAATATACTTTTTAAAGAAAAACCATGACATATCAGGACGAAAAGTACTGAGCGCCGTTTTCTTTGACCGCCTTAGCGGACTCTGGGCACTTGCCATTATTATATGCGCCTTGGTCATTTTCATGCCGAGACTAGCCATCCCTAATATTCTCCCGATCTCAGTAGCTGTTATTGGAACAGCCACCTATTACTTTTTCTTACATCTTCTGTTTCGTGGGTTTTCTAAAAAATTCATCAGTACCCATATTAAAGCACTAGCAGTGCAAGGGTTTCAGGTCATTACCGCGATATTGATTTTGTATTCCCTCAATTTTGACGAGAAATTTTCGCCCTATCTCCTCATCTTTTTAGTTTCTTCTTTAGTAGCGATTGTTCCCTCAATCGGAGGTGGCGTAGGATTACGTGAACTGGTCATGATATATGGAGCTAATTATTTTCAAATTGATGAACACACAGCTGTTTTGGTCAGCTTGTTTTTTTATATCATATCACTTCTAGTTGCTTGTTCGGGCATTTATTATATCTTTAGGCCTCAGCGTCTAGGTGCAGACCGATTGCCGTCAGCAGCCGAAGTAGAAAAAGAAATCGATAAAGAGACACTAGAAGAAAACAATATATAATGGCAAATATTATTATTACAGGGGCAAGCAGCGGTATCGGATTTGAAGCTGTACTAGACCTCACAGCAAACAAAGACAACAATGTAATTGCTTTAGCTCGGTCGGCAGACAAACTACGCAAGCTACATGAGATTGCTTCTTCTTTGAATCATGATGGAGGAACACTCTATCCTGCCCAATTTGACATTGTATATGACAATTACACAGAATCTTTAATACCATTTATCAGTTCAAAGTTTGATAAGGTAGATATACTCATAAATAATGCTGGAGCACTAATAAACAAGCCATTCCTAGAGACATCGACTGATGATTTCGCGCAGATGTTACAAAGTAACTTACTCGGGCATGTCAACATGATTAAACACATCGTGCCACTAATGACCGAGGGAGGCCACATTGTCAATATAAGTAGCATGGGTGGAGTGCAGGGTGCATCTAAATTTCCCGGATTGAGCGCTTACTCGAGCAGCAAAGCAGCACTCGCTGTATTGACCGAATGTCTCGCTGAGGAGTTTAAAGACAAAAAAATAAATGTCAACTGCTTAGCATTGGGATCCGCTCAGACAGAAATGTTTGAAACCGCATTTCCAGGCATGCAGGCTGGAACCTTAGCTTTTGAAATGGGGCGTTATATTGCAGATTTTGCGCAAAATGGAGCCAAATATTACAACGGAAAAATACTTCCGGTAGCCAACACTACACCATAAAAATAAAAGAGCGTCATGCTCTTTTATTTTTTACAGTCCTTTTATCCAATCGCCGATATCCTTCAACACCTGAGGACTCATCGTTTCTTCTATTTGTGAATACTCTGCCACCTGTCCTGTCTTGGCCCGCTGGAACAAGTGGTTCACCCCCTCATACTCCTTTAGAACACTATTTTTGTTTTTTGGCAAAAGAGCCACCAAACTCTTCAGATTTGGGGTAGCAGGCACTTGAACATCCAACGAGCCAAACGCTGCAAAAACCGGAATTGTAATCTTAGACAAATACGCTTCTGGCTCTATACGAATGAAATAACGATAAGCGGGTGTCAACATAGTCATTAGCTCACCCCTCAATTCTGTATTTCCCTTATCCTCAACAGAAACACCTACATTATTCAATAGGGCTCTATAAGCTTCAGCTGTAGTTGCATTACTCTTTATTACAGCAAAGTTCTTGATGTTAATCTGTTTCGCTATCTCCAGATTAAGGTCATTCATTCCCCCCGCTTTGCCTATTGCGTATAACTGTTCCACCATAAGCTTATCGATAGCGATGGCTGGTCCCGCCAATGAAACAATATAGGATAAATGAGGCAATTTCTGTCCCGCTAACAATTCGGCAATTAATCCACCTTCACTATGACCAATTATTCCTATTTTTTTGGCATCCACCTGTTTTTGCTTCTTCAAAAACGCAATAGCCGCGATAGCATCTTTACTAAAATTCTCTATTGTACTTGCTTCAAATCTCCCCCCACTCTCACCAGTACCCCGGTCATCATATCGTAATACAACGATCCCCTGCTTTGTTAAGTAATCTGCCAATACTTTGAAAATCTGATGTCCAAATAGTTCTTCGTTCCTATTTTGTGCTCCAGACCCTGTCAATAATACAACAGCAGGATAACGTCCCGCCTTTCTAGGGTAAGTCATCGTACCAGCTAGGACTATATTATCATAATCATTAGTAAACTTAACATCTACCGTATCGTACCCATAGGGGGGCCGTGGCGTTTGCGGCCTATTTAGCCGGAATGGTTCTCCCCGCATTCCAGTCTGCCTTAATAAAACGAGTGGTAGTTCGACCCCATTTTGTACAAACGTAGTTTTTATCGTGTCAATACCAGACAAATCACCCGATATTCGTATCCCTCCCTGCAACTGAACAAAAAGAGAATCTCCTTTAAAACTTACTTTTCCAGGTATTCCTTTTACTCCTTGTTTGGGACTATCTGCCGTAACGTTCCACTGCCCATCAATTTGCTCTAGCTTTAGAACAAAGGGTAAACTAGCGCTGCCATACCTCAAATCTCCTTGCCATAGACCTTCATAAGGTTGTGAAAAACCAATGCACGACTGGATCAATGCGAAAAACAAAAAAACTACTCCTCTCATTACCTATAGATATATATTTATAAACTGTAGCACGGTGTTCAATACTAGGGTCAATAATACGATAGCTATCGTATCCCCTCCTACTTTGCTATTCATGGCAATTTTCATTCCTTTTAATAAAAGTGAAAAAAAACCAATCAAGCATGCGAGCGAAAAAAATGCAAATACCAGCATTAATCCTATTTTGTCGACCGATATGCCAGTTGGGTTATTTATGTGGTCTAACACTAAAAACTCCATAGACTTTAAAAAATCTGACACGAAAGGAATAACTGTAATAAGGAGCAAAAGATACATCGCTAGATGGGCTATCAACACCGAATTGACCACATCTATAAATCTGGTCTTTGCAAATCTTAGAATAGCAAATAGATACAAAACAAGTATGTTCGCTAATAGGGTAATCCCAAGATTGCAAAGCGATATATACCAAAGCATCGGCTTTGTATTCACGATCTTTAATGCGCCTAACAACATTACATGGTTATAACTGCTCAATAGAGCTGCAAAAACAAAACCGACCAAGCCTATGACCAACAGTTTCTGTTCAGAATTGTGTACAAATGGATTCCAGCTATTTTTAAACATTACTATTTATGATTTCTTTAATAAACTCGTCTACTTCATCCTGTTTTTGGGTACCAATCAAGACTTTCTTTCCATTCCTTAACTCCATCTGAATACCATATCCGCCCTTACAGGTATATGCTACACCATTTCTACCGACGCGATAGCCCCATCCACCAAACTCAATCAAATCGTATTTTCGAACTTCAATATTTGCTATACTATCCCAATTCCATCGTTTACGCCAAGCGAACGGAACAAAACTAATCTCAATTCCTTTGTCATCGATTGTAGTATAAAGGCGACTGAATATAAAATATAGCAATACCGGAACGATTATCCATACTCCCAAATTCAGCGTCCATTCGCCTGTATTTTTGTAGTCTTGATAAACATCTCTACACGCTATAAAAAGGATAACAATTAACAAACTAAACAGCCAAACAGACATAAAGCTTTGCTTTTCTCTCCAAGAATTCCTATTTGCCATTTTGTAGCTCCTTAATTTTTAAAATCAGATCATCTAATCTATTACGAACTGTTGGATAGCTTTTTCCCATTTTACCAGCCATTTCTTTAATGCTTCCGGAGCTCAATAAAAACTCCATCATAAACTCCTGATCATCGAGATCGAGTAACATTAGAACAGGCAACTTGTAATTCCCAGAAACTTCTGTACCACACGTAGAACATGTTAATTTGGCAACCTGCAGCTTTTCTTCACAGCTTGGGCAGTATATAGGCAACTTCATATATCGACAAAAACTAAATAAAACTAAACAATATAAACAAATATATTAATTTTATTAAAAACAACATTAACATTGTTTACAAAAAGTCATGAAAAACAAAAATACACTTACTACAGTATACGCTAGTCGGGATTAGCACCGTATATTGCATATAAGCACTAATTTATCTAAGTTTGCTCCTTGATTTTTTAATATGAGAAAATTTATTGGGTATATCCTTACTCCGATTTTTTATAGCTGCTTCGCAGTATCGCTTTTGATTTTTCACCCTATCCAATGGCTATGCCTCAAGTTAGGAGGATATGCGGCACATAAGCGAAGCGTAGATATCTTAAATTTCTTTTTGACAGCCTGCAATTATACGCTATTCAATACGGTGAATTTCACAGGCCATAAAGCATTAGCGACTAACGTACCGATTATATTTGTAGCAAATCATCAAAGCATGTTTGATATTCCTGCAATGATATTCTACCTTCGGAAATATCACGCCAAATTTATCTCCAAAATTGAACTGGCTGAGGCGAAAATTCCAAGTATTTCTTTCAATCTATTGCACGGAGGCGCTGCCAATATCGACAGAAAAGATTCCAAGCAATCTATCTCTGAAATATTGAAGCTAGCCAACAATATGAAACAGAAAAACTGGTCGGCAGTAATATTCCCTGAGGGAACACGAACAAAAACAGGAAAAATGAAAAGTTTTTCTGTAGGAGGTATCGCCACACTTTTAAAGAAGAACCCTAACGCATTAGTAGTCCCAGTAGCTATCAACGGATCTTATCAAATGGTAAAATACGGAATGTTTCCTCTGAGACCCTTTACCAAAATGACATGGGAAGTACTTCCAGCTATATTAACAGAAGGACTAACCGCAGAAGAAATTGTCAAAAAGGCTGAAGATATGATAAGAGAGAAAGTAGAGCGCTAATTTACTTGACGGCCTTTCCAGTCATATTTTCCTGTATTCCCAGCAATACCGATGTATACGATATAGAAACTATGAACAATAGACAGGATAGGCACGTATTTCAGCAATTCCTTCCTGCCCATAAAAGTAGTTATTGGTTCCATAAATAAAAACTCTACAATTATCTTCAAAGCGAAGGCGGTCAATAAAATCCAATTGAACTCGGGCAAGCGAAATAAAAACGCAAATAGAGAAATCAAAAGTGCCAGATTGAATAACCAAATACTCACGCCCAAGGCAACCACTTTTTTGTTCTTATATTTTGTACTCTTTGAAGCCCAACGTTTACGTTGACTAATAAAGGATTTCAAATCAGGCTTTGCATCCGTATAGACTATTGCCTCTTTGGATTTGCAAAAGCCTATTTTCTCAGCATACTTTTCGGCTACCTTATGCAAAAATAATTCATCATCACCGGAAGCTAGATTATCGATACCATTAAAACCGCCCATTTCAAAAAAGACAGACTTTCGATAGGCTAAATTCGCGCCATTACATGTTGTAGGAGAATGATTACCAATACCCGCTGCACCTAACCCTATAAGGTACATAAATTCCAAAGTTTGCAATTCCTCAAAATATGTCTTTTCCTCCGAATATAACACGGGTGAAGACACCAAATAGCTGTCATGGGTTTCGAAATATTGAACTACAGTTCTTAACCAATCTTTTCCCATCCGACAATCCGCGTCTGTAGTAATAATAATATCACCTGTAGACATCTCTATCGCTTTAGTAATAGCATACTTTTTATACGAATTGAGTTTATCTCCGATAGAAAGCTGCAACAACCTCACTCCCCTATCAGCGTAAGACCGGACAATAGCAGCAGTCGAATCCGTAGAGTGATCGTCGACAATAATAAGCTCCAAATTTTCCTTCGGAAAGTCCTGATTCAATATACAATCTATCGTACGAGCGATATTCTCTTCCTCATTCCGTGCGGCAATCAATACTGATACTCGCTCGGAGGTCACTTTACTAGAGTTGAAATAAGGTATCCTTGCCCAGCCTTTTCGCATGTAAAAGACGAGAAGCACATAGATTATAGCACAAAAAATTAAGGCGGAATTAAGAATTACTATCACTTAGGTAATTAACATTCAGTACAAAAAAAGAACCAATAATAGCGGGCAAAATCAAGTTAACAAACCAAATACAGGACACAATAGCCATAACTGCTATCTCTTGTGTAGTCACATAACTGTATAGATTGCTCGCCACAAAACTACGCACACTAAAATCGAATATATCCAACGACGGTACCGCAGCCTGCACAAAGAAAAGAATAAAAATCATTAATATCATAGATATCAACGGTATTTCCGGCAAAATCACCAGCATCAGTATAACGTACTGCGAAGTAAAAATAACAAACCGAGCCAATGAGAGGAGAAGCACATGGAGAAGCTCTTGAAAACGTACATCCCTAAGAACAGCAAAAAAAGGACTAACCTTGTTCAACCACCTCAGCTTCCCAACAAGATGATCGATCCAATGTACGTTGAAATATAAAAGCAGAAAAGCAAAGGCATAAATAATTGCTATCATCCATATAGCAAAAATAACCGGTGTAGGTGCCTCTATAAATACGGTTACGAACCAAGCTATACTCAGTGCGCCAAAAAAACTGGTCAACACCAATTGTGCAAACAACCCCACCCCCATCAATACTGCACCTCGAGCACGATTTTGTGGTTGCAGGAGCAGTACCCTCCCTCCATACTCGCCGATTCGATTGGGTGTAAATATAGCCCAAGTCAAGCCACAAAACACAGACTGTAATGCTTTCCAATAACTAAGAGACTCGAGGTTGCGGCTCAAATACTTCCACTTCACAACCTCTAAGGACCAATTGCAAAGCATCAGAACTACGACAACACTCAGTGTTACATACATTGTAGATGAAGGAATACTCTTCATCAGCGAAGTAAATGCAACAAGATTTTGCTGGTTATTGATCTTGGTTATGATAAACCACACCGCCAAACCGACAATACCGAACTTGATCCCGTAATTAAGATATTTTCTCTGTGTCTTCGTCAATTCAAAAAATTTGAAAGCACAATTTTAAGCATTTTTTTTCAGTAGCTCCCATTTTAAAGTTTCGGTTATCTGGATAGTACAAAGACAACATCTAGAACAGCAGTCAAATCCAAAGTACATCAATGTAAAAGCAACGAATAATTACTTAGTTTTGTATTATGCAAAAGGAAAAGGCGAAAGAAAGAATCATTTTGGGTATCGACCCAGGGACTATTGTTTTGGGATATGGGATAATAAAGGAAGTCGGTAAAAAAATGACCTTAGAAACGCTTGGTGTTGTTAAAATGGGGCATCTAGATGACCACGGCCTCAAACTTCAACGAATCTTCAAAAAGACACTGGCCTTAATCGAAGAATATAACCCCGACTGTGTAGCTTTGGAAGCTCCTTTTTACGGCAAGAACATCCAGGTCATGCTAAAACTAGGCCGCGCACAAGGTGTGGCCATGGCAGCAGCTCTATCCAAAGATATTCCTATTTTTGAATACGCTCCCCGAAAAATAAAACAATCTGTAACAGGTAATGGAAGCGCCAGTAAAGAACAAGTAGCCGCGATGCTTCAAAGCTTATTGGGTTTTAAAGAAACGCCTGAATTCCTAGATGCCACAGATGGACTTGCTGTAGCAGTGTGCCACTCTTTCCAGCAGAACACCACAACCGGAGCCAAAAGCTACTCCAATTGGTCTGCTTTTCTCAAAGACAATCAGGACAGGATCCGCTAGAGCTGAACCTGTCTGATTACATTTTTCACATTTAACTCCACGATATCAGTCATACTCTTACATCTAAAGTAATTGTCATTACCATAGTACCTTGCATACCCTTCACGTAGCTGAATTATGTTTTCATCCGTAGAAAGCTGTTGCGTCTGCGATGCATCCCTCAAGTCCTTGATACGATGTCGCTCACTTCGGACACGATGCACAATCGATGAGCGCTCCTCCTGTTGGTACTGCAATACAGTCTTATCATTCAAATGCTCCATGCACAATTTGACATAAGGAAAATTCTCTTTAAAAAACTGTGGCATATACACTTTAGGATTCCCTTCATAAAACTGCTGATCAAAATCTATAGCCCGGATTCTAAATTGAAAATCATCAAAATCCGGAGTGATCTGCATCACAAAGTTGTAAGCCCGCATATCCCCAAGCAATGAAATGATACAACGTTCGTTAAATTTAACGAACTCTTTAGCAATCCTAGTCTGGTTATAATCAGGATGTTCAATCCTATCTTTACTAAACATATCTCCGGGTATCCCTACGATATGCTCTTCCACAAGCGTATCCCTATCATACACATAGTTAACTTGATTGGGGGACAAAATCTCCTCCAGCTCGAGTCCATATATTCGAGATGCATCAGCCTGTTTGATATAAAAATAGTCGTAGACATCATTTAATCGATTCACAATCCGTACCCGAAACGGCTTTGTATTCCCAAAAGCACAATATTCAATACGATCTATAATCTTATGTTGTACTATCCGCGTATTACCAGATGCTTTGAGAACAGCATATACCACCTTCAGTCCTTCATACAATTGGTCTTGAAGATGTGGTGGATATAACGGAGTCTCCCAAAAGGTATCGTTACCATACTTGTCCATAACAGGGGCGGTCTCTTGAAAGTCCAACAAATCGTAATAGGATATAGGTAGCTTAGCCTCTCGCTGATACATCTTCAGATACTTCAATAAGCCTATTCCAACAGAAAATATGGGTTTCTTTCGTGAAATTTTTACATCGTCAATCTCCATAAACCGTTACTTAATTCTTTAATTTTTATAAAGATAAATAAAAGCAACAGTCTACAAAAACCGATGGATTATTAAAATATCACAAAATACAATTCATTTTTTTCAAAAAATAAAAATACAATATGATTTTTTGTTATTAATTTTGAAAAATATTAAAGTACAAAAATCAGTTTTTCTACTACACTATCTTTAAGATTTAAATGTCAGAAAAACGGTTATTATAAATTTACAAACACGATAAAACAACAGCATAAATTTTACTCTTTATGGAAAAAAACTATTCAAATTACGATTTAGATAATCTTGACGTTCAGATTTTATCCATTTTAATGGAAGATGCATCCATTCCATACACCGAAATAGCGAAGAAATTAATTGTATCTGGAGGAACTATACATGTCCGCATGAAGAAAATGGAAGAGCTAGGTATTATCCACGGCTCTAACCTTATCATCAATCCTCAGAAAGTCGGTTTTGATATCACTGCATTCTTGGGCATCTACCTAGAAAAAGGTTCACAGTATGCTGATGCCGTGGAGCAACTTAAACAGGTAAAAGAGGTTGTCGAACTACACTATTGTACTGGTCAATACAGCATGTTTGCTAAAATAATATGTAAAGACACGGCACATCTACGCAAAGTTCTTAATGAGGACATCCAAGGCCTAACAGGTATACAACGAACAGAAACCATCATCTCCCTAGAAGAGAGCGTAAAAAGACAGATTACACTGTAATATACAGACAGTTTATGGCAGCTAGCGAATCTTAGCTGCCATGTACACACACCTTTTCCCTAAGCTAAAAGCCACAAGTTAGCATCACACGTAAAGGTTTTTTCGTAACTTCGCATCGTATGTCTGATATTATACAATTACTCCCAGATTCCGTTGCCAATCAGATCGCCGCAGGTGAAGTGGTTCAAAGACCCTCATCGGCTGTGAAAGAACTTATAGAAAATGCGATTGACGCTGGAGCAGACCGTATTAGGCTAATTGTTAAAGATGCGGGAAAAACCTTGATTCAGGTTATAGACAATGGCTGTGGAATGAGTGTTACTGATGCACGCTTATGTTTCGAGCGACACGCAACCAGTAAGATTAGAAAAGCGGCTGATTTGTTTGCTATTCGTACCATGGGATTTCGTGGAGAAGCAATGGCTTCTATTGCCGCGATTGCACAGGTAGAATTAAAAACCAAACGTGTAGAAGACGAACTGGGAACCATTATCGAGATTGAAGGTTCGAAGGTTGTCGACCAACATCCAGAGGCCCTACCATCAGGAACTAGTATTTCTATAAGAAATCTTTTTTATAATATTCCTGCCCGTCGCAACTTCTTAAAGAGCAATTCTGTAGAGATGCGACATATTATTGACGAATTTCAGCGTATCTCGTTAGCTCATCCTGATATTTTCTTCAGTTTACACAGTGACAACAACGAATTGTTCCATTTATCTCCTGGCACGTTAAAACAGCGTATAGTCCACCTATTCGGAAACAATTACAACCAAAAATTGGTCCCTGTAGAAGAAGAGACCAGCATCATCAATATCCAAGGATTCATCGGAAAACCTGAATATGCAAAAAAGACTAGAGGTGAGCAATTCTTCTTTGTTAATAAAAGATTCATAAAGGACCCCTATCTGAATCATGCAATCATGAATGCTTATGAGGAAGTATTACCGGCCGATAGTTTCCCATTGTATGTCCTCTTTATAGAGATTGATCCTGCGAAGATTGACATCAACGTACACCCTACAAAAACAGAGATCAAGTATGAGGATGAAAAGGCAATATATGCTATCCTTCGTTCTGCAGTAAAAAGATCTTTGGGCAGGTATAACATTACTCCTTCACTAGACTTCAATCAGGAAACGAGTTTCAGTAACCTGATCTCGGCCAAGCCGCTAGACGAAATACAGGCACCTACGATTTCTTTCAATCCGAACTTTAATCCTTTTGAAGAAACCAGTGACGTTTCAATATCCTCAAAAACATCTAGAGCAGAAACCTACTCAAAGGGCCTTGAAAAGAAAATAGGCATTCCTCAAAACTGGGACACCCTATATCAAATCACGGAACAGGAAGAGCACACTCAGTTACCTCTTCATCCTGAAGAATCGGAGACTGAAGATATTTTCCAACACAAAAGCGAAAATAAAAAGCATTTTTTCCAGATTCACAACAAGTATATCATCTCCCAGATTCACTCTGGCTTCATGCTGATCGACCAGCAGGCGGCACATGAGCGTATTTTATTTGAACAGTACAAAGAACACTTAGAGAACAACAAAGGATCAAGTCAGCAAAGCTTGTTCCCGAGTACCCTTGAGTTATCGGCATCGGACTTTGCTTTAATGAATGAGCTCCTTCCCGAACTCCAAACCTTAGGATTTCAACTTCGCCCTTTCGGAAAAACTACTTATATTGTAGATGGAATTCCGGCAGATTTGGGAACAAATATCAATGAGGTAAAACTTGTAGACCAACTTTTGGAAGATTATAAAAACAATGCATCGGAGCTTACCCTCAACAAAAGAGAGAACTTAGCAAGGAGCTTGGCCAAGAACGCAGCTATCAAGCCTGGGACAGCATTGGATAACGAATCAATATCAGATTTAATCGACGCATTATTTGCTTGTGAAAGTCCTAATATTTCGATACACGGGAAGCCGACAATCATTACCATCACATTGCAGGAGTTGATGGATAAATTTAATAAAAACTAGAAAAGTATAGATGAACAACTTACTTGATAATCTTACACCGGTAGTAAAAAACCTATTAATTATAAACATCATATGCTTTATAGGGACAGTCATTTTTGAACCAGCAAGCAGATGGTTCGGGGTTTATTATCCTGATTCACCTTTTTTTCATATATGGCAACCTATCACTTACATGTTTATGCATGGCGGTTTCAGCCATATTTTCTTTAATATGTTTGCTTTAGTCATGTTCGGTCCAATCATCGAACGTATGTTTGGTTCTAAACGCTTTTTAAATTACTACCTAATTTGTGCCTTAGGAGCCTTAGTACTTCAATATGGAGTACAAGCAATAGAAGTGAAACAAATAACTGGGACTATCAGAGCGAGTACTTTTCTAAACTTCGACTTTGCTCAAGATCGTGTTTCATCATCCTTACAACTTACACAAGACAAATTCAGCACACTGATATCTATTTATGGCACACCCATGGTAGGTGCATCTGGCGCAATATTTGGCTTATTACTTGCTTTCGCATACCTTTTCCCAAACATGCCGTTATACTTTATGTTTATTCCGGTCCCTATAAAAGCGAAATATTTTGTCGGAGCATATATTTTAATCGAAGTTTATCTTGGCTTTAACAATTCGGGATCATCTATTGCGCACCTTGCACATGTCGGTGGGGCATTGTTTGGTTATCTTCTGATAAAATCATGGAAAATAAAAAAGGGATATCATTAAGATCTACCGAAGAATAAGGAATACTTAATCCAAAATGAGTGGCATGAAGGAAAATGTCTTAAAATCGTTTGTGAGGGATACGTATAAAAACACATCAGCTATCCCGTATATCATTACAGGACAAGCCTTCATGTTTATACTATTGCACATTTTTGAGCTCTTGACATTTGATGACATTATCTCTACGGACCTCTTCAAATGGACATACGAACACCTGAGCCTTCCTTCTTCAATATACGCTTTCATACGACAACCTTGGTCTTTATTAACGCACCCTTTTATCTACCAAGGCATCTTCAACATCCTATTTGATTGTCTTTGGCTATACTGGGTAGGTAATATTTTTCTAAACTTTCTAAACAACAGGCAACTACTAACTGTCTTTTTCGGAGCCATAACACTAGGTGGTCTACTCTACATTGGAGCTAGTTCAGTCCCCTATTTTTCAGACGCCACAAAATACTGGAACACAACAACATTCGGATTAGCTGCGCTCATTAGTAGTGTAATGATATTGGTTCCTCACTTACAAGTTAGAATGTTCCTATTAGGTGACATAAAATTAAAGACAATTGCCTTCCTGTATTTGGCCCTACAGTTTATTTTTTTGTTTTTAGATAACCCTATCTCTGCTATAGTCTATGTTTTCGCAGCTGGCTTCGGTGCTTTATTTATATGGCAACTCCAAAAAGGGAATGATTGGAGCAAGTTCTTCAAAAAAAGCAGACGTCCCAAACATCTAAAAATTGTACAAGGCAAAAATGCAGGCCGTCACAGTAGCTCAAACAGAAAACACCCTACAGATTTGCCTAACCAGGATCTTATCGACCAAATACTGGACAAAATTTCGGTAAGTGGATACGAAAGTCTAAATTCGCAGGAGAAAGAGGTCCTTTTTAAGGCCAGCAAGCAGGATCAGTAATGACAAACCGATCATTTTTCCGTAAAAGACTTGGCTATTTTAGCAAGACTGTTTTTATTGCAAATATACTTGCAGTAGTCGCTCTTCTATTGAGTTATTCGGCATCTTTTATAGACCCCCAACAGTTTTGGCCCATAGCCTTCTTTGGTCTTGCCTTTCTCCCTATTATCATTATTAACATCGGTTTTATTATCTATTGGTTTCTAAGAAAGAAAAGATATGCCTTACTGAGTCTTTTAGCCATAATTGCCGGTTGGAGCTTATTGGGAAAACACATCAACTTTAAAAACAACAATGATAAAATTGTTGTAAAGGCAGATACCACCCTTCGTGTTATGAGCTTTAATGTACATCTCTTTGAAAAGTACAATAGTCCAAAGGACAATTTCAGAGAAGAGACTGCTGAGTTAGTAAATACCGTCAATCCGGACATCATCTGCTTTCAGGAATTTTACAGCCGTATTCGAGGATCAAGACAATTCACAAAAATATTAAAGGAAGAAGGTAATTTCGAAGATTACTATTTTGAGCCTGTTTCAAAAAATGACTACGAAGGTTATGGACAGGCCATATTCTCCAAATTTCCGATTATCGACCATGGCACAATATTCAAAAATGGCTATGGTATCAATCGGATTATTTTTGCGGATATCAAACGAGAGGCAGACACCTTGCGTATATACAATGTCCATTTACGTTCTTTCGCCCTGCAAGAGGAAGACAAGGAGTTCATACAATTATCTGCGGCTGCTCAGGTCAAAGATGAACAAAAAACAAAGCAGGTAGGCCGTAAGCTCAAAAGAGCTTTCACTCATCGCAGCGAGCAAGCCAAGTCGTTACGGAAACACATCGAATCATGTCCCTACCCCTATATCGTCATGGGAGACTTTAATGACACACCGATGTCTTATAGTGTCAATACCGTAGGAAAGAACATGTATAATGCATTTGAAGAAAAGGGATTTGGCTGGGGCGTTACTCATTTTGGGATGCTTCCCTTATTTCAAATCGACTATATATTGTGCGATAAAGCCATCACTGTTGACAATTATGGCATTATCAAAGAACGTCTATCGGACCACTACCCAATTTGGGCAGATCTAATCCATTAAGTCTCCACAGTATTCTTAACAGGAGGCATCAAGAGTTCTATCGCTCGCCTTACATACTCATCTCTTCTATTTTTGACTTTAAAATAGGCTTCCCTTCCAAAATAATAACGTCCAACTATGGCCTCGATATCAGACTGTATTAACTTCAATAGGTCTTTACTTCTCCTTTCATTAACTATAATATCCCTATCTTTCAAATAGAGGATGAATTTGTCATACTCTGCCTGCGGTAAATGATATCCTTGAATGAAATTCTCTATCGAGTAGGCAGGCAGTTGCTTTGTAAAGCGCTCATAGACGAACTGTTCTAAATAACTGGACTTTACAATTTCCTGATAAAGTAAACTCAGCGTATTTGAATCGACGGAAATCTTAATATCGGGATCGATCCCTCCTCCGCTGAACAACTCTCGACCAGCTAGCGTCTTGTATACCTGTGCATTCGCAAAAGTGGTGTCCAATAACCAAAGACCTCTGTACATACTGGCATAGTCTATCATATTAGACCAGTTTGCTGTATATTTCTTCTGTATACTACGACCTAAAGGCGTATAGTACCTAGAGATGCTCAAATTCACCCTAGAGCCATCTAAAAAATCGAACTGCTCCTGAACAATTCCTTTACCATAAGACCGCTGTCCTACAACGGTAGCCCTATCCCAATCTTGCACGGCCCCCGCTACAATTTCGGAGGCAGAGGCAGTACCATCATTAATCAGGACAACCAACTTACCGTCAGTATATTCTCCCTCTCCTTCAGAATAATATTCCCTTTTATTCTCGTGTGCCCCTTCCGTATAGACCAGCATCTTTCGGTCTTTAAAAAACTCACTGGCGAGACGAATCGCTATATGGAAGTAGCCTCCTCCATTATCTCGAAGATCCAAAATAAGACTTTGGGCGCCCTGCTTTTTCAATTCTTTAATGGTCGCTTTAAAGTCCTCAGCTGTCTTTAACCCAAACCGTCTGATACGCACGTAACCAATAGTCGGTTTAATCAGATAAGATACGTCAATAGAGCTCACATTGATCTGATCTCTAATTACTTTAAATGGCTCTTTTTTAATATCATTGTCCCTCGCAACGTAAATCGCCACAGTCGATCCCTTCTTACCACGTACCATTTTATCTACGGTGTTTTGCGCAATTTTTCTACCAGAGACGTATGTTGAATCAATTCTCAAAATCCGATCACCGACTTTCAAACCAGCCTTCTCCGCCGGCCCTCCCCCAATCACACCGACAACCATCAACGTATCATGAAGATTAAAAAACTCTAACCCGATACCTTCAAATGTTCCCTCCAATGCTTCCGATTGTGCTTTAGATTCATTAGGTAACAAATAAGAAGAATAGGGATCTAGATGAGCTACAATATGGTTGATAGCGCCATTTTGCAAAGAATCTAAATTTAAACTATCCACATAGGTATTGGATAGCAAATCTAGAACTTGTTGTATTTTATAAGAATTATCCGAAAGGCCAATGGGTACCAAAGAACTTCCTGGGTTATTACTTTGTTGGTCTACGTAATTTTGTCCCAGAATCAATCCTAGCAATAGCGTTGCCGCGTAAGTTGCAGCTACAAAAATATTCCGTCCAGTACCTTTTTGCATTTATTTAATTCGTATGCACCTAAAACAGGATTCATGTGTTACATTATTGGTAATTTGCCCCTGTAAACACGATGTGTCAAAGATACCAAAATAACTTCCAAACAATTTAAAATCAGCTAACAATTGCTAATTTTTATGTCAAAAACAATATAATAAAACGGAAGTGTAGCTGTATAATTACATTGCAGATAAAAATGAAATTATTTAGGTTTGAAAAAAATTGACACATATGCATGAGATTGAACCCTATTATCAGTGGAGACACGACTATATTTCATCTGACGATGAAAAATCTCCATTTTATGGCACAATCTACAATGAATTTGAATTCGACAAGCAAGTCTACAACTTCCTCCTCCATCCACAGTGGGACGATTTCGGATCACAAACTCTCTATCTCAAAATTCTCTATGTCGACTATGATCTTGGTTATACGATTATAGAGTTTATTGGGGAGTGGAATGACGCTATTTATAACGACATCATGCTTCTTAAGCGAGAGATCATCGATGTAATGATACAGGAAGGTATCACAAAATATATACTGATAGGAGAAAATGTACTTAATTTCCACGCTTCGGACGACTCTTATTATGAAGAATGGTTTCAAGACATCGAAGACGGATGGATCGCTGGAATACACTTCCGCGAACATGTCATCCAGGAGTTTCAAAGCAATAACATCGATTACTTCATCAATTTTGGCGGATTCTTAAATGATATTCCCTGGCGAACATTGAAACCCAAACAACTATATCATCATATCCAGGAATACCTTCAAAAGAGATTGGGTATTTAGGTGATGTGTATATGATTTTCCGCACTACAAGTTGCCTATTCTCTTTATTATTAAGTAACTTTGTTTTTAAGATTTCTATCTACAGGAAAAGATTAAGGAATCCTATTTTTTTGAATTTTAACTTTTTACTTTAACATTATGTCATTCAGAATAGAAAAAGATACGATGGGTGAAGTTCAGGTGCCAGCAGATAAATACTGGGGAGCCCAAACAGAACGTTCGCGCAACAATTTTAAAATTGGACCTGCAGCTTCTATGCCCCTTGAGATTGTCAATGGCTTTGCTTACTTAAAGAAAGCTGCCGCCTATGCTAATCATGAATTAGGTGTACTTCCCGTCGAAAAACGCGATGCTATTGCAGCAGTATGCGATGAAATATTAGCGGGTAAATTGGACGATCAATTCCCTTTAGTAATTTGGCAAACTGGATCTGGAACTCAATCCAACATGAATGTTAACGAAGTTATTGCAAATCGGGCACAAGTCCTAGCTGGAGGTACAATTGGAGAAGGCGAACCTGTGCTCAAAGCAAACGATGACGTCAACAAATCACAGTCATCGAATGACACTTTCCCTACAGGAATGCATATTGCAGCTTACAAAGCAGTTGTTGAAATAACAATCCCTGGTGTCGAAAAGCTTCGTGATACCCTAAAACGCAAGTCCGAAGAGTTTATGAATGTCGTTAAAATTGGACGTACACACTTAATGGATGCGACACCTTTGACACTAGGTCAGGAATTATCCGGTTATGTAGCACAGCTGAACTATGGTATCAAAGCAGTCAAGAACACACTCGCACATTTATCAGAAGTTGCTCTTGGCGGAACAGCAGTAGGAACAGGACTGAATACACCGCAAGGATATGATGTTCTTGTCGCAAAATATATTGCTCAATTCACAGGACACCCGTTCATCACAGCAGAGAACAAATTCGAAGCTTTAGCTTCTCATGATGCAATTGTAGAAACACATGGCGCATTAAAACAACTCGCTGTTGCATTAAATAAAATAGCAAATGATATTCGGATGTTAGCATCAGGCCCTCGTTCAGGTATTGGTGAAATAATAATCCCTGAAAACGAACCAGGATCATCTATCATGCCAGGAAAAGTCAACCCTACACAATGTGAAGCATTAACAATGGTAGCAGCACAGGTCATGGGTAATGATGTGGCTATTACAATTGGTGGTACACAAGGTCATTATGAACTTAACGTTTTTAAACCCGTAATGGCTGCTAATTTCTTGCAATCTGCTCGCTTAATTGGTGATGCCTGTATTTCTTTTGAAGAACACTGTGCAATCGGTATCGAACCGAATCACGCGCGCATCAAAGAACTGGTTGACAATTCATTGATGTTAGTCACTGCATTAAACACCAAAATAGGTTACTATAAAGCTGCAGAGATTGCTCAAACCGCTCATAAAAACAACTCTACACTAAAAGAGACTGCTATTGCTTTGGGCTATGTTACAGCAGAGCAATTTGACGAATGGGTAAAACCTGAAGAAATGGTAGGTAGCTTAAAATAACCGAGTGCAGATATTTATCAAAAAACATTTAAACATAGTTGCATACTTAGGACTTTCCCTAAGTATGCTTTTTGTCTTTTCAGGATGCCAGCGACATTCTGAAATGCAAACCGAGGGGGTCTCTTTCCTCCAAGGAGTGTGGGTGCAGGACAGTATCCCGCAGCAGCAACAAATGCTTAATTTTACACTGCATGAGTTCACTTTCACCTGCGACTCGCTGTATGCAAAAATGCACATGCATGCAAAAACGAAGACCATGCCCGACAGCTGTTTCAATAACGGGTCATGGACCGAATATGCTAAGGCAGTATATGTGCTACGAGGCGACAGTATCATAGCAGAAGGTATATATACCAAAGAAAATGGGAAACAAAAGATATCTGGCTGTTACAAAAGTGGCCAATACCTACCTCGATTCAAATTAGTATATCATGATAAGGATTCGGTCGTATTGGAAAACAAATTTGACTCTAGACCAATCATATTACGCAAGACTAAAGATATTACCTGCGTCCCCAAAAAGCGTTGGGAAATGTAGAAAAAAGCAAAAGAGCCACAACAATCGTTGTGGCTCTTTTGCTTAGTTTATCAACTTTGAATCGTCCGAAGACTTCAATAGATTTGCTTTTAACTCGTTTTCAGATTGTAGCAATTCTTGCTCCACCACCTTTCTTTTTTCCCGTCCATCGCGCTGTATCTGAAGCACCTGTTCGATTGTGCTTATGATATCGGTATTTGCCTTTTTTATAGTCTCGATATCCACGATCCCACGCTCTGTTTCACGAGCTACACTGATTGTAGACTCTTTAAGCATTTCGGAATTTTTACGCAATAGTTCATTTGTCACATCCGTTACAGCTTTTTGTGCTTCCAAAGCACGTTGAGAATGAGCAATACCTAGGGTAAGCACCATTTGGTTTTTCCACAAAGGCAAGGTGTTGACAATACTGGACTGTATTTTCTCCATCAGCGAACTACTATTACTTTGTATCATTCGAATCTGCGGCGCCGTCTGTAACACGACCATGCGCGTCAACTTCAGATCATGGATCTTACGTTCAAAACGAACGACATGCTGCTCCATATCTTTATAGGCCTGTATCTTGTGCTGATCCCCAGACTCTTCTGCCTCTTTCTTCAATTCGGGTAACGTAATACGGTGCACTTCGTCCAACTTTTCCTCTCCCGCCGCAATGTGCAGCGACAACTCTTTGAAATAGTTTTGGTTCTCGACAAAAAGCTTATCAAAGATATTAACATCCTTCAATAGGGTCTTATAGTGTCCTTCTAATTTCAATTCAATCTGATGAATATTCTTCTCAACGGAAGCATACTCCGTACGCATGCGTTGGATTTTCTTCTTTAAAGAATCAAAAAATGGGATTAGTGGCTTTTTATTCAGATTCTCATCAAAAGACTTGATATCCGAACGAAGATTTAACAGAATCTCTTCTGCTCCACCCATATCTTTAGTACGTACCTGCTTTAATATCTCATTCGAAAAATTACTCACCTTGGTCTGACTAGCGACACCAAATTGAATAATATCCGTTGTTGAGTTCAAATTTATCTTATCTCTATACTGCTGAATTAAGGCTTTCTCTTCATCCGAAAAGCTGACCTGCATATCTTTACTTTTATCCTGATTGTTATCTTCGTAGGAAGTCAAATCTATAGTGCTCATAGTTTCTATTAATCTTTTAAGAGGTTCTTATTTTTTAAGGTCTGTAAGTAAACATCCGACTCTGCCGACACATCCAATAGACGTGCTTTTATTAAGTTTGTGACATCAATTTCAATTGCTGTAGCTGCCTGGGCAAGTACTGCTTCCAGCTTACTTTTAGAATCCAGCGTCACTTGATTATGAAGTCTCGTGTTTTCCAAGTCATCATACTCCCGCAGTACATTTACAACCGTCCCGTGTCTAACCAAGAATTTTTCAGCCTCTTGAACATCTCTTTGCTCTAACAAATGGAAAAGGCGAACAATTTTAGCCACATACTGTTGTATATTTCGATTATCTACTTCCTTCTGAAAATACATCAATTTAGTGACGAATGATTGTGGTGTTTCAACCTGTGCCTGCGCCAGTTCCAGTCGGCGCTGATCTGCCAGCGTATTAATCCATGTCAACGGACGGACTTCGCCCAACTCTAGTCGCTGCAAATAGGATTTTGATTGATTGAGCAACAGTCCATTCCCTACGATATAAGAGGTGATATACCCACAGACTGTAAGCAACATTCCCTGTGACATCGCTCCAGCGAAAATATAGAAGGAATAAAAAAGACCAAATTGAACAAAAAGCAACAGCCAAGACAACAGATACCATGATCTGACTTTCCCCTTAGATGCCTGAGACATCATTACCAATGGATGAATAGGGGGCGCAAACATTAAAATCGACAAAAATGTCCATTTCAATCGTCCCAACTCCCAACGTTTACTCTTTTTTGTGGCCCAACCCATAATGCAATTTAATTATTTTTTTTGGTAAAAAGCCAACTATTCAGCTCCACCAAAAGCTATTGTTACATCGATATCCAATTCTTGTTCCAATTATATATATTTTTACATCATGGCAGAAAAAAACAGTTATATTATTTACTTACGTGTCATTGCGACAGTCTTCGTTGTGTTGATCCATGCTTCGACAGGTTTTCTCTATCGAATAGATACAACTGCCTTCGATTGGAATTACGCCAATTGGATAAATGCCGCAACACGATGTGCTGTCCCTTTATTTGTCGTTATTTCGGGAGCTTTGTTACTGCAAAAAGAAGAGAACACATGGTATTTTTATAAAAAAAGGCTCCCAAAACTGATTTACCCTTTTCTATTCTGGACAATCATCTACCTGATATACTACTTTTATCGATACACCAATTTTGCGACATTGTCATTTGAAACGATATGCACTATCGCTCAAGACAAAATATTGCACGGTGCCAATGCACATCTATGGTACTTATACATGATTATCGGACTTTATCTAGCCATTCCCTTTTTAAGAAAAATCCTCGCAAACTGCAGCATAAAGGAAATAGAACTATTTCTACTGTTTTGGTTTCTGAGTATGTTTATCGCCAACAAGGGATTTTATACGGTAATGCCAAAATTTGATCTGACCTTTTTTTCAGGCTATATCGGCTACTTGGTACTAGGGTATTACCTAACGATAAAACAGTTTAATTGGCACCGATATGCACCATTATTAGGATATCTACTAGTCACCATTATTACAGCAACAGGCACTTACATGCTCAATCAAAAAGGCAACCAACTGAATACTATACTCTATAATTATGTATTTCCCACTACAGCACTAGCGGCTAGCAGTATATTTCTATTGGTCAAACAGTATACACAACAGACGAGTGTCATCCCAAAATGGGTTTTAATAATAGATAGATACAGTTTCGGCATCTATCTTTGCCATATTATCCCTTTGAACTTTTTACACCCACTTTTATCACGCTACATGGGCACCGGATGGGTCATCCCTCTAGCGACATTAAGCACAATAATAGCATCTATCTTAATCACTTTTGCAATCCGAAAAATCCCTTACGGCAAGTATATAAGTGGTTAAGCTTAATTTGCAGACAGCAAATCATTATCAAAACAATTGATAATGAAATACCGCGCTAGTCCACAGGTGATATCCTTATCGCTCAATGTTGAAAGCACAACCTCGCAGTTATTCAGAATTCGTCCCATAGCATAAGTCTGTATCTGCTGCTGGATAGGATTTGTAATCAGCGTTGCTGCCTTGGCGAATTTGCCACCGAGTACAACCCGTTCTGGGTTAAAGATCTGAACAAACAACGCAATCGCCTTACCCAGGTTTTTGCCCAACTCTGTAATTAATTCAATAGCATATTGATCTCCTTCCAAGGCCGCATCTATAATATGTTGCGGCAGAATATTCTCACTATTAAATTTTTTAGTCAATAATGTGGGGACATTATTTTTAATATCTTGTCCTGCCCTCTTGACCAAAGATATCCCCGAAGCAACTGTTTCCAAACATCCTCTTTTCCCACAGTAACAGAGCTCTCCGTCCTCAATAAAATTCATATGTCCCATCTCTCCCGAAAATCCATTCTTACCCATATAAATTTCTCCCTGAGCAACAATACCTAATGCCATCCCCCAATCCATAAGAATCGTCAATCCATTTTCGACATGTTTCAGCGCTCCGAAATTCTGTTCCGCATAAGTCGTCAACTTAACATCGTTGACAATATAAACCTTCTTAGCAAAAGATTTCTCCAGATGACTTTTCAAGTCGAAATCAGTCTCGAAGAAGAAAGAGTAATTTTTCCCTTTTGATTTATCAATCAGCCCAGGCATAGAAATAGCCAGTCCAGACACATCCTGCCAAATCAAAGCATGGCTAAGGACATAGTTATTAATTAGATCCTCAAACTTACTCAACCCTTCTATTCCGACCGACAAATCATATTCAAATACCTCAAAAGGAGCTAAAACCCTATTGTTATTATCTACGAAAGAGATTTTAACAGAAAATCGATTCACTTCGACACATAACACCTTAAATATGCCATCATTCAATTGGTACAAATTAGGTTTACGTCCACCAACAGATTCTCCTCTCTCATTCTGAATAAGTAATTTTTGGTCTATTAGCTCCACAATCAACGTATTCAATGTTGGAAAGCTTATACCTAAAACTTTCATCAATTCATTAACAGAAATAGCCTCCTTGTCATAGACAGCACGCAGCAGTCTATTTTTCTTCTGCATGGCACGGATTTGCTTAGGATCAGATAAGCTTGATAAAAGATTTTCTAAAATACTCATAAAACAGGTCCTATAAAGGCTGACAATTTATTCTATCAACCATTGCTTCTAATATACAACTTATAATAAATACTACCTTAAAAATGAAAGTTTATTAAAATAATAAAAAATAATCGTGGACAATTATTTAAAAAATAGATAAACAAAAAAATTTACTTCTTACATTGATTTTGATATCTAACATAATCTAAAGATCCAGGCTTTCCATGAGCAGAGCCTATCGTTCCATTTTCTGCTCTCCCAATGTTTTTTTACGCTTAATCAGCTGGTACTAATATAGTAACATCTAGGAACCATGTTATTACTACGTTGTTTTTTGACAAGTAATAAATCAGAATACAATAGGGAGATAACAAGGGTTTTATTCGCTTTAGTCCGTATGAAATCCTTATTATATAATAAAATGTACCCTAGTTGGTATCAAGCTGAACCTATTTAAGTTTAAGAAATGTGAAGTAATCGTTTTTTCGGTATAAAGAAAAAGGGGCTGTCTTGAGTATTACAAGACAGCCCCTTCTATATTTTTTATTGAATTGACTTAGAATGGTAAATCATCGTCATCTGCCCCTGAAGAGCTGATATCTACCGGTGCAGGCATTTCTCCGTAGCCTGGAGCCGAAGCACCTGATCCTGTGTTTGCCAATTTCGTTACACGCCATGCGACCAACGAGTTAAAATATGTGGTAACGCCATCTTTATTAGTCCATGGGCGTCCACGAAGGTTAAATGATATCTCAATTTCTTCGCCTACCGCCAAGTTATCAAAGATATTAACTCTATCTTGTGTCGCTTCAAAGCGAATATACTCTACAAACTGTGGGTTCTCGGCGTATGCAACAATAAGATCTCTTTTCTTGAAAGACTCTGTAACCTGCTGTAAAGCACCGACTTCGTGCACTTTTCCTCTGATTTCCATATTCAAAATTATTAAACGATAAAATTACACATTTTTTGCGTTTTAGATTAACTAACTTTGCATAAATATGAAGGAAGTTTTCAACACCCAGAAAAAGGTGATTATAACATGCAATAAAAGACTATCACCTTACTTGCAAGAAGAAGTACTAGCTCTAGGCTTCGACATCAAACGTTTATTTAATACTGGATTAGAGCTATTCGCATCTCTAAACGAGTGTATCAAATTAAATTTGAATCTACAAACCGCAAGTCAGGTCTTATATGAACTGGCCTCTTTTCGAGCAAAAGACCCTAAAGAGCTATATGATAATCTAATTAAACTGGAGTGGGAAAACATCATTCCTTTTGATGGTTATTTTTCTGTCACCTCCAATGTACACAACGAGACGATTACTACTCCACTATTTGCTAACGTAAAAGTGAAAGATGCAATTGTCGATCGTATAAAAGACAAAAAAGGGGTTCGCCCCAACTCCGGTCCAGAACTTTCTAAAATCGTGATTCATTTACACTGGATGGAAGATCGCGCGGAGATATTTATAGACAGCTCTGGAGAGACCCTGGCCAAACACGGTTACAGAAAGCATCCTGGAAAAGCTCCTATGCTTGAAGCTTTAGCTGCATCCACGATACTGGCAACCAAATGGGATGGGAAGACACCATTTATAAACCCAATGTGCGGTTCCGGCACGCTAGCTATAGAAGCGGCCTTGATAGCTCAACACCGAGCACCCGGATTACTACGTATGAACTATGCGTTCATGCACGTGATAGGTTACGATGAAAATGTTTTCTTTAACGAACGGAAACTATTAAAAGAAAAAACCGATAAGTCGAACGTACCTCCTATTATCGCTTCTGACATTTCTGAACAAGCCATTGAAATTGCAAAAATTAATGCGAAAACCGCTGGAGTAGAACACCTCATAGATTTTCAAGTTTGTGATTTCGCAGACACAACAGTCCCTGCCACACCTGGAGTAATCATGTTCAACCCAGAGTATGGCGAGCGCCTGGGTACACATAGCAAACTAGAGGTCACCTATAAAAGAATGGGCGACTTCATGAAACAAGAATGTAAAGGTTATCGGGGCTATGTATTTACTGGCAACCCTGATCTCGCCAAGAAAATTGGTCTTAAAGCCTCCAGACGTTTTGAATTCTTCAATGGAAAATTGGATTGTAGGCTGTTACAATACGAACTTTACGACGGCTCCAGAGAGAATTAATGATGCAGGAGATAATCGATAAAACGGTCATTTTTGTTCAGGAAACCCTTAAGGATGCTGAAGCAGGGCACGACTGGTGGCACATACAACGTGTGTGGAACAATACCAAATTGATCCTGGAAACAGAGCAGGCAGATCGCTTGGTCTGTGAATTGACGGCTTTACTCCATGATATAGCTGATAGTAAGTTCAATAATGGAGACGAACAAATAGGGCCTCGAATCGCGGGAGAATTTTTAGCTTCCATCGCGGTAGCTCCAGAAATTATAGAACATGTACAGAAAATCATTCTCAACATGTCGTTCAAGGCCTCGTTAGGAACTGTAGATTTTCACTCCAAAGAATTGGAAGTAGTGCAAGATGCTGATCGACTAGATGCTATAGGCGCTATAGGAATAACCCGTGCATTTACATACGGAGGTTTTAAGAATAGAGAAATCTACAATCCCCACATTCCTATTCAGTTAGAGATGGACAAAGAGTCCTATAAAAATACGACTGCTCCTACGATAAATCATTTTTATGAAAAGCTACTTTTATTAAAAGATAAAATGAATACTGCTACGGCAAAAAAAATAGCGCAGGAAAGACATCAATACATGGAAAGCTTTTTGCAACAATTCTACGACGAATGGAATGGTTTAAAGTAAGTTAACCGTTAATTAATAAAAGATTCTTAATTTAGGCAGTATGAAATCTAAACATACTGCCTTTTTCTTTGCTTCATTTTTGATATTAACGACTCTCTGTACCAGCGTTTACGCTCAAAGTCAGGATTCAATCACATTTACTACAACCGTTTGGAAAACAAATACCCTAAAAAGGGGAATCTCTTGGAAACAAGCTAATATCACAGGTCTATTTGATAGCCGGCAAGAGATCAATATCATAGAAATAAATCTAAAAAAACACGGAAAAGCACTGCGTTTGGCAGCCCTCTCCCATGGTCTCGAAAAAACTTCGGTATTAGCTAAATCGCACAATGCGATTGTAGCTATTAACGGTGGTTTCTTCAACATGAAAGATGGCGGTGCGGTAGATTTTATAAAAGTAGACCGACAAATCGTCAACACAACAGCAAACCATTCCTCTAGAGCTAATGCTTATCTTGCATTTGATTCAAAAAACGTACTGATCAGCAGCGACTCTACACAGGTTTCGTCGTTCCCCAACATACTCTTGTCTGGTCCTTTCCTTTTAAAAAATGGTCAGGAAGCAATTCTTTCTAAAAATGCATTTAACGACAACAGACATCCAAGGACCGCCATCGCTATCAAAGGGAATAATCTTATCCTCTTTACAGTCGATGGTCGAAATGCTAATTCCCAAGGCCTTAGCTTGACCGAATTGGCGAAAATATTCCGCTGGTATGGGTGTCAGGATGCGATGAATCTAGATGGGGGAGGTAGCACGACCATGTACATAAAGGGACAAACAGAACAAGGAGTTGTCAATTATCCTAGCGACAATAAACAGTTTGATCATTTGGGAGAACGTGCCGTTGCAAACATCATTTATTTATTGAACTAAATCAACCAAAAATTATAAAACGCTATTACAATGAAACAACTAGCAACTTTATTTCTTGCTTTATTCATCTTACACACTGCAGGAGCACAAGAAACTAAAATCATAGCACATCGTGGTGCATGGAAAAACACGCACGCACCTCAAAACAGTATTGCAGCATTACAAGAAGCCATCAAACAGGGGGTATGGGGCAGCGAGTTTGATGTGCACATGACCAAAGACGGTATACTGGTCGTAAATCATGACAATGATTTTTACGGCATAGACATCGCGACTTCTACTTACGAAGAGCTTTTAGCAAAAAAACACCCTAACGGTGAAAAAATACCAACTGCAGAAGAGTACCTCAAAGAAGGTTTAAAGCAGAAAAAAACAAAATTAATCTATGAGCTCAAAACCAATCGTCTTGGTGTAGAAGAAACCTTAAAATCTGCCGAACTGTCTTTAGCACTGATGAACAAGCTACATGCGAATAAAATGGTCGAGATTATTGCTTTTAGCTGGGACGCCTGCCTAAAACTACGTAGCCTAGATAAAAAAATAAAAATCCACTATTTAAATGGGGATAAAAATCCAACAGCACTAAAAGAAGCAAAACTATCTGGCTTCGATTATAATATTAATGCATTAAAAGCAAACCCTACCTGGATTGAGGATGCTCACAATAAGAAATTGAACACCAATGTTTGGACTGTGAATAAGCAAGAAGATATGCTGTATTTCATGCAGCAAAAGATCAATTACATCACTACAGACGAACCCGAATTATTACACACTGTCTTAACCCAAAAATAACATAAAATATCCATGTAGCACTGACTGCACAAATACGAATGACCGCGAAGCAGCATGCCTGCCATTTGAAATAAGAAATCGGCATAATACAGTTTGGATATTCCATCCCGACAAGTCAGGACTAGTTAATGGCGATTAAAAAGACAAACCGGTCCGCCAGTTGGCGGATCATGAAATAATCATTTACATATGAAAAAAGCAATAGTATTCCTTTTCCTTATAGGTTTTCTGTGTCAGGGGATTGCACAGGAAATTCGTACTGCAAGTTTTAATATCCGGTTAAAGACAGATAAGGATGTGGGCAATCTTTGGGATGACCGCAGAAACCCTCTTTGTAACCTCATCCTATTCCACGAATTCGACATCTTTGGCATACAGGAAGGCTTTATTGAACAGGTTAAAGATATGAAAGATCGACTAGTTGATTATTCCTATATCGGAGTGGGGCGTGACGATGGGGCGGAAAAGGGAGAGCATTCTGCAATTTTCTATAACAACAACCGGTTTAAAATGTTGAAAAACGGCACATTTTGGTTGTCCGGCACCGATACGGAGAGGCCAAACAAAGGTTGGGATGCGGCCCTGCCGAGAATATGCACATGGGGTATTTTTCAAGATAAAAAAAATGGTAAAAAATTCATTTTCATGAATACTCATTTTGACCATGTTGGCGTTGAGGCCAGACGAGAAAGTGCGAAACAGATTTTAGCAAAAGCGAAAGAATTTGCCAAAGATCTTCCTCTTATTCTGACCGGTGATTTCAATGTAGATGAAAAAAATGAGGCCTACTTCACACTTGCCGAAAGTGGAATAGTTCAAGACACCTATACACTGGCTCCGATAAAGTACACTCCTAACTCTACATTTAATGGATGGGGAAAAAGTATAAAAGAAACAGGTAGAATCGATCATATTTTCATCACTAAACCTTTCAAGGTATTAAAATACGGGGTACTTACTGATACATATATGAACAAGTTTCCCTCAGATCACTTCCCTATACTTAGCGTTCTGAAATGGTAGGTTTCTAGCATATACTTTCGTATTTTTGCATCTCAATAAGATGTACATGAAAACGACAAATATACTGGCGATAAGCTTGGTTTCTATCCCTCTCTTTTGTGGGATAGAAGCTATCGGGCAGACCAAACGTCCGCTATCTTCCCTAGCAAGCAAACTAGGTTCCAAATCCAAAACTACTTCTTCAAAGAATGCAGGAAATACGATTACGCAGACAGAAGCGATTACCGGAATTAAACAAGCATTAAGTAACGGACTCACTAATAGCATCAACACATTATCAGTCAAAGACGGTTTTTTGGGAAATGCAGCAGTAAAGATATTAATGCCTAAAGAAGCGCAACAAATAGAAAAAACGTTACGCTCCATAGGAATGGGAAGCCTCTGTGATAAATTCGTCATGAGTTTAAATAGAGCTGCCGAATCGGCGGTCAAAGAAGCCGCTCCAGTATTCGTGAGTGCTTTATCCCAGATGACGGTAACGGATGCATTCAATATCCTATTGGGTTCAGAGCAGGACGCTGCTACTTCTTTTTTCAAGCGTACCACTTCTGCTGCCCTAAGCTCAAAATTCAGCCCCATTGTTGAATCCGCCTTAGGCAAAAACAATGTTAGTGGCTACTGGACACAACTCACCTCGGCATATAATAACCTCCCTCTCGCTGGCAACAAAGTAGACACTGATTTAAACGCTTATGTGACGGGAAAAGCGATAGAAGGGCTCTTTGTACAAGTCGCTACAGAAGAACTCAAAATCAGACAGAACTTGGGTGGAGCTAGAAACTCAAACATTTTAAATGATGTCTTTGGCTGGGTAGATAAACAGAAATAGATAATAAACAATAAAACATGGATCATTCAAATATCAATACAATAAAAGACTTCAAAGTTGCAGACCACTTTATCCGTTACGTACAGATCGACACACAATCGGACGCTAGCTCGGCAACTTTTCCGTCTACTGCGAAACAGCTCAACTTAAGCAAGCTACTCGTTGAAGAACTTTTAGCGATAGGTGTAAAAGACGCTCAATTAGACCAAAATGGTTATGTTTACGGGACAATTCCGTCCAATACAAACAAACAAGTTCCAGTAATCTGTTTTTGTTCACACGTAGACACTTCTCCGGACTGCTCAGGAAAAGATGTAAAGCCCATCATCCACACGAATTACCAAGGGCAGGATCTTGTTCTTCCGGATGACAGCAGTGTTGTTATCAGATTTACAGAACATAAGGATCTAGCCGAACAAATTGGAAATGACATCATCACCGCATCGGGCACGACCCTTTTAGGGGCAGATGATAAAGCTGGTGTTGCTGAAATCATGGAGGCTGCGAGACTATTAATCAACAACCCACAGATTAAACATGGAGATATCAAAATTCTTTTCACACCAGATGAGGAGATAGGTCGTGGTGTTGATTTTGTCAACTTAGAACACCTCGGTGCACAATTTGCATATACTATGGATGGTGAAAAAGCGGGTACGATTGAAGATGAAACATTCTCTGCCGACGCAGCAAAAGTCACCATACACGGTGTATCTGTACACCCGGGCTTTGCCAAAAACAAAATGCAAAGCGCGATAAAGATCGCTGCAAAGATTGTAGAATCTCTTCCTACTGATCGCTTATCTCCAGAGAGTACATCAGGCAAACAAGGATTCGTACACCCGACAAACATCTCAGGGACAGTCGAAAAAGCTACCATAGATTTTATTGTCAGGGACCACGCGACCAACAACCTTCAACAACATGAAAATGAACTAGAAGCACTTGTCAAGGAGATTACCGCTACATACCCAGGCTGTACATACACTTTTGAGACTAAAGAGCAATACCGAAACATGAAAGAGGTGCTTGACCAATACCCTCAAATCATGGAGATTGGTTTAGAAGCAATTGAACGAGCAGGTATGAAAGCTGAGAAACGTAGCATCCGTGGTGGTACCGATGGTTCAAGACTATCTTTTATGGGCTTACCTTGTCCCAATGTGTTTGCTGGAGGTCATGCATTCCACGGAAAAATGGAATGGGTGAGTGTACAGGATATGGAGAAAGCAGTGAAAACAATTTTGCATATCGCTGCACTTTGGGAAGAAAAATCGAACTAACACGATATTAGATTATGAAGAAAATAACAGTTGTAATAGCTTTTCTTGTTTGTTTAATAAGTAGTGTATTTGCACAAGAGTCAGTCGAACTTAAAGGAAAAGTCACCGACGAAAACAATAAGTCTATCAAAAATATAACAGTCACTATAAAAGGTAAGGGTGAGACCGTTCAAACCAACGACAGCGGGATATACCATACTGTAATACAGGAAGGTAAGCAAGTAATTAAATTCTCTGCTCCTGGTTATGCCTCTAAAACTGTAATCATCGAAATAGTAGACGATACTGAACTCGACATACAATTAGAGAAAATACAGAACTCCAAATCATCTCGTTTATAACGATTAACTCATCATATCATGAAGAAAGCAAATAATGTCTTAGATGCAATCCACTTTAGAAGAACAGTAAACCAAAACAGCTTTACAACGGAAGAAGTAAGTAGAGAAGACATTTTGACCATATTGGAGGCTGCTAATGCAGCCCCAACACACAAGCGCACGCAACCTTGGCGATATGTAATCTTTCGCAAAGAAGGACTAGAGCGTCTAGGCACAGAGCTCGCGCGTATCTACAAATCTATCACTCCTGCTGAGAAATACACCGAGGTAACAGAACAGAATATGGCGAAAAAGGCAACCATGTCCAATGTCGCGATCGCTATTGTTGTAAACTACACGGGAGATGTTCCAGAGTGGGAAGAGCTGGCTGCAACAGCATGTTCGGTAGAAAATCTATGGCTAGCTGCGCATTCGCTGAATATCGGTGGATATTGGGCGACGCCAGGATTAATCAATCACCTGGGGGGCTTCTTAAATCTTGAAGAGAACCAAAAATGTATTGGTATCTTTTATTTAGGACATCATAACGCTGATGCTCGTGAGCCAGTAAGAACCCCCATTGAAGACAAAATTCGTTGGGAAGAATAATAAAAAAAGAGCAAAGATTGAATGTCTTTGCTCTTTTTTATTTACATCTTCAACTGATGAAGATCAATACGCACCTCCACCTCATGTCCTCTCCATTTTGGACCATCCTCCAACAGCTTTACCAGCTCCGTATATTCTGTTAGATCTTCTTTTCCATTAATAGATAGCTGGAATGGTTTCCCTTGTTCATCTACTTTGAAACGAACCAATACCTCTCCTTCCTTGTGCCCCTTCCCTGTATAATCATGTGTGAGGTAAAGTTCATATTTTGCCCATCCAATCACTGGTTCTCCATCAAACTGTCCTGTATTGGCTACTGCTATCGAAAACACCTGATCCTGCATAAGTTCAACTTCTGTCAACTTCGATTTCTGTTGTGGCAGATACCGCAACAACAAAAGTGTACAGATCGTAACAAACATCACCGCAGCAGTCGCTCCTATCGCTAGACGTTGCCAGCCATAGAATCGCTTACTTTTACCGATTGATTGTTCTGCTATACGGGTTGCCAACCGCTGTTGCAACAAACTTAACTGCTTGACATCGACACCCTCTTGCAGCCCATAACCATCAATAGCATCCTGCAGAAATGGATCTTCTAAAGCTTCTCGCTCTAGCGCATGCATTTCCTCACGGTTCATTAAACCATTGACGTAGTTATGAATTCGCGATAATTGATAATTATTTTCCATTTCCTTTACTTTCCATACAGATTTTTAAGTTACGCTTTCCATTTTGAATCGCACTCTTAACCTTATTCAAATCATATCCTGTACGCTCAGCGATATCTTTATAACACATTTGTTCTAAATAAAACAAGCGCACACATTCTCCCTGTTCCATATTCAGTTTTTCCAAACAGGAGTCCAATTTTTCAAAATCCTCTTCATCCCATTTAAAACCATCATCCCGCACCAGTTTCTGCTCACTTTCCAAAAGATTATCCTCAATATCTAAATGCACAGCCCGCTTATCCTTCCTCAGCTGCATCAGACAATAATTCTTAGTGTAAACGTGTAACCAACTTTTAAAATTATCAACGGCATGCAACCTCAGCTTATTCACTAGTTCCTCAAAAATATGCATAACCGCATCCTGACTCCGATCGGCGTCCTGCAGGTATTTGAAGCACACACCGTAAAGAAGCGACATATAGGGCGCATAGAGCCTCCCCAGAACATCTAAGTTTCCGGTTATCTTGTACTCCTCAAGTAACTCCTTTTCATTCATCCAGTCCTTCTTTCTATATTAAAGATGTATTAAGATACATAATTCCATAAATAAAATACACTTTCCTCAAAATAGCTTTTCGCCATTCGGACAGCGCCAGCCCAAACCAACTATAGTCCATTAATTTCTCAAAAAGTATTCATATACGAACACTTTCAGAACAAAGAAGTACTTATCTGAACAACAAAAATGCAATGATCAAGGTTACAATAACATTAAATGTTTGAGCAATAAGGAATGCATAAAGAGGCTTCTTATTGTCCTGTTTAAACAAATCTTTAAAATTGGTCTCCAAACCTATCGAAGTAAATGCCAAAGCAAACCAAAGACCTTGTAAACTTTTAAGACTATCCTTTACGAGCTCGTGGGTCTCACTGGGCACCACAAAGGAAAAAAGAAGAGAAACAAAAACAAAGCCTATAACAAACTTTGGAAAGCGCTCCCATATCAATTTTAGTGTTGGCTTGTCACGTTTAGTTTCCTCATCGACAGAGTTGGAATAAGTCCAATAAATACTGATAAAAAAAGCAGCAATTCCTAATAACACATTTTGCGAGAATTTTACGATTGTACTTATTTCCAATGCTTTCTCGCCTACAAGTGTTCCTGATGCGGCTACCGCGCCAGAAGTATCTATAGAACCTCCTAACCAAGCGCCAGTAACCTCCTGGGAAAGCCCCATCTTATCGGCAAGATAAGGCATGAATATCATCATCGGTATTGCGGTAATAAGAACCAACGAAATCACATACGATAGCTTCTTATTGTCCCCTTTTATAGCCCCCGACGTCGCGATTGCAGCAGACACCCCACAGATAGACACCGCACTGGAGAGCATCAGCGACATTTCCTTATCAATTTTTAATTTCTTACAGACCCAGAAAGCAAAGTACCAAACCGAGATAACCACAACGAGTGCCTGGATCAGCCCTAAAGATCCTGCCTTCAGTATATCGCCAAATATCACCGTAGATCCGAGTAAAATAAGGCCTATTTTGACATAGAGCTCCGTACTCAATGCATTCTTAAACCAATCGGGTAGGACAAAGAAATTACTTATCGTGAGACCTATCCCTAAACTAAAGATAACAGCCTCTAAATTATAATCCTTTACAACAGTATTTCCCGCTAGGACGACTGCTACTATTGTCAGTAAATACACAATAGGGAATACAACCAATAAAGCTTTGACATTTTTCTTTAACAAAAAAGCGCCCACTATGCCCACTCCATAGACTAAGATAAATTGGCATAAAATAGCAAACAGGTTGGTCGTGGAAAAGACCTTACTTCCTAACTCGCTAAAATCATTCCAGCCAAAACTAGGTACGGGAACAATAACACCAGACAAGGCTAAAAATATGACGGCAAGACCTAATATAACGACTACCCAATCTTCTGTGAAGGAAAATGTTTTTGATGACATAATTTATGTTGATTTTATCAGTTGAGCCAAAGCGCTGTGAAGATAGCTATATTTGAATTTAAAACCATCTTCTATCGTTTTTTTTGTTGTGGCAGGCACCGTTTGCAACAATAAGCTTACGTCAACTCCTTTCAAAAAAGAACCAATATAAGCTATCGGAACAGGAAGTGGTATCCCAAAGGAAACTTTAGCTTCTTTTCGAAAGACCTCCATAAACGTTGCGTTGCTTACTGTCTCTGGACTACATGCATGATAAAGGGGTGCAGGGTTCTCCAGTTCGACAATCCACTTTACCATTTGCATAAAATCGTGCTCATGGATCCAGCTTACCATTTGCTTTCCATTACCCACTTGCCCTCCCATTCCCATTTTCACTAGGGGGTGCAACTCCGCAAACATCCCTGAGTGCACACCTAAAACCGGGCTGATACGTAATATCACTTTCTTCGTCTGCTGTAATGATATACTGTCCATTGCCTCTTCCCATTCCTGAGCCAAAACACTCAAAAAATCTATTCCATAATCGATACTATCCTCAGCATGTAATCCCTTCTTTCCGCCAAAGATTGAAATTCCTGAAAAGTTAATCCACAACCGAGGTGGATTCTTTAAGGATTGGACAGCTTTTCCTAGGAGCTTGGTCGGGACCACCCGTGATTCAGTCAACGCTTTCTTATTCTTTTCCGTAAATCGGCATTGTATACTTTTTCCGCAAAGATTAATTAAGGAATCCGCTCCCTCCAATTCGTCCACCCAATTGCCTAGAGTCTCTCCATCCCAATAAACATAGTTGACTTCTTTTAGGCTCTCCTCCGATTTACTTCGTGAAAGAACCACGACTTCTATCCCCAAAGCCAACAGCATCTTGGCCAACAGTTGACCGAGATACCCACTACCTCCTGCTAGTATAACCTTTTTCATACACATATGATTTTCTTTCATTTATCATCCGCTCTATGACAGACTCACCACTGTTTGTATCCCATAACTAAACAAACGTATTTCTTCTTTTTAATCTCTTCTATTTTTTAACAATTCTCGAGATTTTTCCTTGGACTATCCCCCCAATTTTCGGCAGGGCCTCACAGCATCACATCAATATCATGATGATCCTTTAGCGCAACTTTTGCTGCTGCATAGCCACACATCCCATGCACACCACCACCAGGAGGCGTAGATGACGAACAGATATAGACTGCTGGATTTGACGTGCGATAAGGGGTCAATGAACGTACAGGTCTCGTATACAACTGCCTGATATCCATCAAGCCTCCATTGATATCCCCTCCCACATAATTGGGGTTATAGCTTTCCATTTCCACAGCATTCATCGTAGACCTTCCTATAATTGTATCCTTGAATCCCGGTGCAAATCGCTCTACCTGTGCTTCTATAGCTTCCGTTCGGTCCACATCCAAACCATTCGGCACATGACAATACGCCCAGCCGGTATGTTTTCCTTCCGGTGCTCTCGTCTGATCAAAAGAACTCTGCTGTGCAAACAAAACAAAAGGGTCGGCTATCACTTTTCCTTGCTGTGTCATTTTTTCGTAATAGGCTATCTGCTCATAGGTATTCCCCAAGTGCACCGTAGCGGCCTGATTGCATCGTTTATCCCTAAATGGTGTAGGGTCGGATAAAGCCCAGTCTACCTTAAATACTCCCATCCCCTGTTTGTAGCGTTCAAGTTGCTTTCGATAGCTCGCTTTCCATTCTATCCCTTTCAATGTCAAAAGTTGCCGAGGCGTAAGATCTAATAGTAACATACCATGCGGTGGGAGTTCCCGAATATCCTCCACCCAAAAGTCGCACTGCACCTGCCCCCCTAGTGAAAGGTAATAAGTTTGCAAAGCATCTGCAATAGATTGTGACCCTCCCACCGGAATAGGCCAGCCATACTTATTTCCCACTGCCATCAGCACCATTCCGATTGCGGATGTTCCCCAATTGGACAGAGGTTGTATCCCATGTGCTGCCATCCCTCCAAACAAGGCTCTCGCCTTTTCCGTCTTGAAGCTATGCACTAACCAATCTGCTGGTAAAAGCGCATCCAAGCCAAATCCCATCATCTGAAACGGACGTTTTGGAAAACGAAGAGGTCCCATGATATCGAGCGCTAATGTCTCCCACTGCTCTGTTACAGGAGCAATGAGATCTTTATATTTTTTTTCATCCACGCCCAGATAGGCCGCAGTCCGTTCGACACTCTGACATAAGAGTCCGACTTCACCGCTTTCCAAAGGATGAGCTGCGGCATAAGGAGCATGAACAAACTTCAATCCATAGTCTGCCAAAGGTAAAGAACGTAAAAATGGAGACGCCATGGCCATAGGGTGTATTGCCGAACATAGGTCGTGTCTATAGCCTACCATAGTAAGTTCTTTGGTACGCATCCCCCCCCCTACCGTATCCCTACCTTCCAACAACAAGGTAGATAGACCTTGCTGTTGCAACGTAATCGCCGCAGCAAAGCCATTCGGTCCAGATCCAACTATAACTGCATCGTATTTTTTCAATTTGGTCGTTTTTATTAAATGTAATCAAAAACAAGGCAGTTTTAAAATTAAAGTGTCCCCCGTCCCTTTCCTTAAACAAAAGAAGAGCCTGTACAATCCGTACAGGCTCTTCCTATCTATAACATAGGACCTTAATTAAAAGCAATATTTATTCTCTTCAATCAATTTACGGGCAATACGTTGACGAGCATCTTTTACATTGAAAGGTTGTGCTTTTGTAAATCGACGCAGACCTACCAACATCATATTCAGTTCATCTCCTTCTCCAAAAGAATATAACGCTTCTTTTGCAGCTACATTCACCTTGTCTATAGCCGAGTACAGGTATACCCGTGCCATATCGGTCTGTAGACTTGTAGCTTCTTCACCTTGACTATGGTACAACTTTTCTGCCCTCAACAACACAGATTCAGCAACATATACGTAACCGATAATATCAGCTATATTCATCAGGATTTCCTGTTCCTTAGACAAAGACATCATCAACTTCTGAACCGCTGCACCCGCGACTAGCAATCCTGCCTTTTTTAGATTGGCGATAATTTTCTTCTCTGCTGCAAAAGGTGTGGTATCTTCCTCTCCAAAATCAGGGATAGCCATCAACTCACCAACTACCGCTTGTGCAGGCCCCATCAAATCCAACTCTCCCTTCATGGCACGCTTCAAGAGCATATCCACGACCAATAGACGGTTTACTTCATTCGTTCCTTCAAAAATACGGTTGATACGCGAGTCGCGATAAGCTCGCTCCATCGGAGCTTCAGCAGAATAGCCCATTCCACCGTAGATCTGCACGCCCTCATCGACCACATAATCTAACATCTCGGAACACCACACTTTTATAATCGCACATTCGATTGCAAACTGCTCCACCGATTTCAGTTTAGCTTTTGCATCTTCCATCCCTCCTGCGACCAGCGCATCATAAGCGTCGTCAATATTTTGACCTGCGCGGTAGGCTGCCGATTCCGTTGCAAAAAGACGAATCGCCGATTCAGCCAACTTATAGCGTATGGCACCAAATTTTGATATCGGTAGGTTGAACTGTACCCGTTCGTTAGCATAATTGATAGCAGTAGAGATAACAGCACGTGCCGAACCAATAGTCGCTGCTCCCAACTTGATACGTCCGATATTCAATATGTTAACAGCAATCTTAAATCCGTTTTCCCGTTCAGAAAGCATATTCTCTACAGGCACAGCACAGTCGTTGAAGAAGATCTGCCGTGTAGACGATCCTTTTATTCCTAATTTATGTTCCTCGGGATTCATCGTAATGCCACCGAAATCTTTCTCTACGATAAATGCTGTCAAGTTTTTATCTTCTCCAATCTTAGCAAATACAATATAGATATCGGCAAATCCTCCATTGGTGATCCACATCTTCTGTCCATTAATTAAATAATGTGTCCCCTCTGGATTCAACTTTGCTGAAGTACGACCTGAATTAGCATCTGACCCCGAATTTGGTTCAGTCAGACAGTACGCAGCCTTCCATTCACCCGTCGCCAATTTTGGTACATATTTGGCTTTCTGTTCTGCATTACCATAATATAAAATAGGAAGTGTACCGATTCCAGTATGGGCAGATAGTGCAACAGCAAAAGAGAACCCTCCGCCTACCGCATCAGCTACCAACATAGAGGTATTGAAGTTTTTACCAAAACCGCCATACTCTTCGGGGATTGATACACCTAGCATTCCGAGCTCACCGGCCTTATCCATCAGATTCTGCATTAAACCCTCTTCCTGAGCGTCGATTCTATCTAATTTATTCAGGACTTCAGTATCCAAAAAATCAAGACAGGTCTGGCGAATCATTTTCGCTTCTTCGTCAAATTCTTCTGGAATAAAAACTTCGTTATAGCGTGTTTCCTTGATTACAAACTCACCACCTTTGATTGCTATTTTATTTGTCATTTTATGTAAGATTAAGGAGCAAAGAATAAAGACTCTTTTAGTTCTCTTTTACTTTGCTTCAATGGTTTTTAAAAATGTTGTTATTCTTTTTTGAAGTGTAACTACCTTCTCAATTATTTTAACACTGTTGTCCGATGAAATATATCCGCATCTACCTGCGAGAATTATTTGCGTCTCAATTTCGAAACAAGATCCTAAAGATATTTTCAAAAAGTGAGCAAACTCCTTAGTTGAACTACGAGAAGATCCTTCTGCAATATTTGACGGGACCGAAATCGCACAACGTCGCAGCTGACTCGTTAAACTAAACTTTTCCTCAGCGGGGAACAATTTAGTCTCTTCCAAAATAATTTGCGCCAAGCCCATTGCATCCTTCCAAATCTCTAAATTCCTAAAATTATGCATCTCTTCTCTTTGTTCTTTATTCCTTGCTCTTTTCTCCTAGTCCATCATTTCGAATATGCCAGCCGCACCTTGTCCTGTACCTACACACATCGTTACCATACCATATTTTTTACCGCGACGCTTCAACTCATTGAGAACCTGAACGGTCAACTTCGCACCGGTACAACCTAATGGGTGTCCCAAAGCAATCGCACCACCATTTACATTGACCTTCTCTTCGTCTAGACCTAGCGTACGAATGACAGCGAGTGATTGCGATGCAAAAGCCTCATTGAGCTCAATAAGATCAATATCTTCTTTTTTCAGCCCTGCTTGTGCTAGCGCTTTCGGAATAGCCTCAATAGGACCGATTCCCATAATACGCGGAGGAACACCCGCAACTGCATAGGAAATTAACTTCGCAATAGGCTTTAACCCGAGTTCCTTCATTTTACGTTCGGACATCACGAGTACAAATGCAGCTCCATCAGAAGTCTGGGATGAGTTTCCTGCGGTAACCATCCCGTCTGCTGCGAAAACAGGTCTTAGCTTACCCAATGCTTCTATCGTCGTGTCCGCACGAGGTCCCTCATCGGTATCTACAACATATTCACGTGTCGCCATCTTACCGTCTTTCACATAGTTCTCCTTTATAGTAATAGGCACTACACCATCTTTGAGATGGCCATTTTTAATAGCTTCAATAGCCTTTTGGTGTGATTTCAGCGCAAAAGCATCTTGATCTGCACGGGAAACATTATACTCCTGCGCTACAGCTTCTGCCGTCAATCCCATCCCCCAGTACCAATCTGCATGGTCTTTGGCTACTTTTGGATTTGGTACGATCTTCCATCCACCAAATGGCATACCCGACATCACCTCTGCTCCTCCAGCTATAATAACATCTGCCATTCCTGCCTTAATCTTCGCCGTCGCCGTCGCTATCGTATCCAGCCCAGAGGCACAGTAACGGTTGACCGTTACCCCCGGGACCTTATCGGTATCTAAGCCCATTAGAGAAATAAAGCGTCCCATATTCATCCCTTGCTCGGCCTCAGGCATCGCATTACCTACGATGACATCATCAATCTCTTCTTTATTCAAATTAGGAACCGAACCAACCAAGTGTTTAATCACTTCGGCGGCTAGATCATCCGCCCGCATAAAACGAAAACCACCCCTAGGGGCCTTACCTACTGCGGTACGATATCCTGCTACAATGTATGCTTCCATGTTGTTAGTATTAAGTAGTTAGATATTAGTATTTAGATTTCAACTTTTGCTGAAAAACGTAATTCATTTTCTGTAATTCCACAATCTTGCCCAACATCTCTTCTAAATCATTTTCTAATAAATAACCTAAGTTTTTTGATATAATTAACTGTGTTTCGACTTCATAAGTAGACGCATGCGCTATCGCAAGAAATTGAACGAACTCTTTATCAGAATTACGGCCTGCTCCCTCTGCAATGTTGGAAGGGATCGATACCGCGGCACGATTGATTTGACTAATCAATCCAAATCGTTCCCTTTCAGGGAAGCTATCGGTTAGGCTATATATTTCAGAAACCAATTCGATTGCTTTTTGCCACAATTTCAATTCCTTATATTGATGCATACATCTAAATACTAAGTACTAAATACTTTTAATCTAATTTCGTAACGCCTTCCCTTTAGTCAACATATGCTGAATCCGTTCCAGGGTCTTTCTTTCGGCACAGAGTTCCAGAAATGCTTTACGTTCCAGATCGAGTAGATATTGTTCTGACACCTCCGTAGGTGCTGAAAGATCTCCACCACACATCACCCATCCCAGCTTTTCAGAGATTTTCTTATCGTGATCCGAGATATAGTTACCAGCGCGCATCGAAGAAGCTCCTACATAGACAATACCCAATCCTTGATTACCCAGTACTTTGATATCCTGTCTTGGTGCTGGCTGTACATATCCAGCATCAGCCAATTCGATCGCTTTAGCTTTTGCATCAGCCAATAAACGTGCACGATTCATACTAATAGCATACTTACCTTTCTGCAGATACCCCAATTCAAAGGCTTCAACAGCAGATGTAGACACCTTTGCCTGACCTATCGTAAGGAATTTATCTTTCAATGTGTTTTGGGTAATCTGATCGTCTTTAAATTCATCAGAAGCACGTAAGGCAAATTCTTTAGAGCCACCACCACCAGGAATCACACCGACCCCAAACTCGACCAATCCCATATAAGTCTCTGCATGTAACTGCACAAAATCCGCATGCATGGAGAACTCACAACCGCCTCCCAAAGCCAATTGGAAAGGCGCTACCACAACAGGTATCGCAGAATAGCGTATACGCATCGAGGTATTTTGGAACATACGTACCGCCATATTCAATTCGTCATAATCCTGCTCTACAGCCATCATGAAAATCATCCCAATATTCGCTCCTGCTGAGAAATTTTTACCATCATTGGATATAACCAATCCTCTATAGTCTTTCTCAGCGATATCTATAGCCTTATTTATGCCTTGTATTACATCTCCTCCAATGGTATTCATCTTCGTATGGAACTCACAGTTGATGATACCATCGCCAAGATCGATAATAGATACTCCAGAGTTCTTCCATATGGTCTTCGCCTCGCGGATGTGGTCTAGCACAATCAGCTCTTCAGCCCCAGGGATTACTTTGTAAGATTTAGTATTGATATCATAATAATGACGTACACCATTCTCTACTTTATAGAACGATTCACAACCCGCCTCTAACATATCATGCACCCACTGTGCCACTTCACCACATTGCCCCGGAAGTCGCTTTTCTTCCTTTTTAATCTTCTCTAATGTCTCCCGTACACCCAATGCATCCCATACTTCAAATGGACCGATCTCCCAACCAAAGCCAGCACGCATGGCATCATCGATACGGAAAAAATCGTCCGTAATCTCGGGTACCCTATTCGAAACATACTCAAACAATGGATAATGCATAGCACGGAATAATTCTCCCGCTTTATCCGTCCCTTGTTCATATACCTTCATCCGTTTGCGGATATCTTCTACCTGTTTGGTCGCTTCCAAGGTAGCCGATTTTACTTTTGACTGAGGGCCGTATTCTAGGGTATTAAGATTTAAAGACAAGATTTCAGAACCACCATCGGCCCCTCTTACCTTTTCATAAAATCCTTTTTTTGTCTTTTCTCCCAACCACTTGTTATTGACCATCTGGGTAATGAAACCAGGCAAAGTAAATACCCCCTTCGCCTCATCATTGGGTGCATTTTGATCCAGACCATTAGCCACATTAACCAAGGTATCCAATCCCACAACATCTGCAGTACGGAAAGTAGCAGACTTAGGGTGCCCCATTGCCGGCCCTGTATATTTATCCACTTCTTCTACCGTTAACCCCAATTGATCGACAAGATGGGTCAGTGCCAACATCGAGTAGACACCAATCCGGTTCCCAATAAAAGCAGGTGTGTCTTTACACAGCACCACTGTCTTACCCAACATTTTGTCACCGTAATGAACAAGGAAATCAACAACCTCTTTTTTCGTCTGAGGAGTAGGTATAATCTCTAACAGCTGTAAATACCGAGGTGGATTAAAAAAGTGAGTCCCACAAAAATGAGCAACAAAATCTGCTGATCGTCCTTCTGTCATTAGATGGATAGGAATACCCGAGGTATTGGAAGTTATGAGCGTACCGGCCTTACGGAACTGCTCCACCTTCTCAAAAACGGACTTCTTAATATCTAATCGTTCGACCACCACTTCGATAATCCAGTCGACCTGAGCAATCTTGGCCATATCGTCGTCAAAATTGCCAGTACTAATCCGCTTAGCAAAAGACTTGCTAAATAAAGGTGCTGGATTAGACTTTATGGCCGTGTCAAGCGAAGTATTTACAATACGATTACGTACAGCTGGATGATCGAGTGTAAGTCCTTTGGACTCTTCTGCAGGAAGTAATTCTTTGGGAGCGATATCCAACAATAGCACCTCCACACCAATATTGGCAAAGTGACAGGCGATACGTGAGCCCATTACTCCTGAGCCTAGTACGGCTATCTTTTTAATATTTCTATTCATATGTAAATTATTTATTGTTTAATCACCATCCGCCAACTGACAGATCTAGACTATATTCATCCATGTTTGTGCAATTCTGCTACATGGATATTTCATATGTATATAATTTATCTTTTTATAGTTACCTACTAGATAACAAACAGTTATTATCTACGGTGAGCTTATTAGCTCAGTAATTTTTAGTTGTGTTCGTATTCTACACTAGAAGGAGGCCATTTGACCGGCATTACTATTCTGCCTCCACCATCACCATAGGCTCAGGTTCATAATCACTCGCTAAATCATTTACCTTAGCCAGCATTTTGATCAGTTGCACCCGCTCCTTCTCCGATAGTTGCGATTCTAAATACTCATTAAAACCCCGTACCACATTTTTTGCCACCCTACGTTTTTCCACGCCAAGAGCGGTTAAATAGACCTTCACCGATCGCTTATCTGTGGTACTCGTCTCCCGGTATATAAAACCAAGCCCTTCTAGATTATTTAACACCCGAGATAGCGAAGTGGTTTTTACACCTGTAGAATTTGCAATCTGGGAAACAGCAGTCCCCTCCTTGTGGATATTTATTAAAATATATCCTGCAGCCTGTGTAAAACCATGTTGTGAAGCAATATTATTATATTTGTTCGCAACAGTTTGCCAAGCCGCTTTTAAAAAATAGTCGATTGTATTATCTTGGTTCATTGTTGATTATTGTGACCTACCTGCATTTTATTATGCAAGCATAACAAATCTAATAGTTTAACTTGTATATTCCAAATACTTACCTTAAAATATTTAATCAAAAAACACGTGGTCAAACATTAAAAATTATCCTGCCAAAACGAGATAGATTCGAGAATACAAAGCATTTTATTTAGGTTTGTACTTGGTTAAAAACAAAGTAATATGGCATTAGTAAATATTCCACGCCTAGACCTACTGCACTACACCGAAGGCAGTATTGATCAGCGTAAACAATTTGTACAAGACATTGGTAAGGCATTTAATGAGACTGGGTTTGTTACCATTGCAAATCACGGATTAAGCGAGGAGCTAATCGCTGAACTATACCAAACCGTCAAGGCCTTTTTTGACCTACCTCAGGAAACGAAGGATAAATACGAATTTCCCGAACTTGCAGGTCAGCGTGGCTATACCACAAAAGGAAGAGAGAAAGCTAAAGATTCCAAAACCCCAGATTTAAAAGAGTTTTGGCAGCGTGGACAGACCATTGTTGGAGAAGACTATTCCAAAACAGACTTCCCAGACAACCCATCAGTAGAAGAATTACCTCGTTTCGACATTGTAACCGGAGAGATTTACAAGAAACTAGAAAACGCGGGCCGTAATCTACTAAAAGCCATTGCTACCTACCTGGAGCTTGAAGAGAATTATTTTGAAAAGCATGTTATTAATGGGAACTCTATTCTTAGAGCCATTCATTACTTTCCTATCGAAAATCCTGAGGCCCTAGCTCCGGATGCCGTCCGAGCTGGTGCACATGAGGACATCAATCTAATCACCCTATTGATAGGGGCATCCGCAGATGGATTAGAAGTACTGACAAAAGATGGAGAATGGTTTCCTATTAAGGCTAAAGGAGAGGACATCGTCGTCAATGTTGGAGATATGCTACAACGACTGACGAACAATAAACTGAAGTCGACCACACATCGTGTCGTAAACCCGCCAGTCGAATTGATGAAGACTTCACGTTATTCTGTACCGTTCTTCTTGCATCCTAAGTCTCAAATGAGCCTTGCTTCATTGGATTCCTGTATAGATGCAGCGCACCCTAAAGCATATGAAGACTACACTGCGGGGCAATATCTAGACGAACGTCTACGAGAAATTGGCTTGAAAATGTAACCTTCACTAATATCAACCCATAAAATAGAAAAGGTGAACCTGTACAGGTTCACCTTTTCTACTATTTAAATATCTAGGCGCTTTATTTCAGCTTATAGCCTACCCCAATATTCATGAAGATATTGTGCATACCGAAACTAATACTCTCAAATCCTGTTTTCATAATATTGTTAAAACCATAGTCAAATTGGGCTAAGGCAGAAAACTTATTATTAATCGCATATTTTGCACCTAAACTCATCCCTACATCAATATTACGGACACTATTTGAAAAATCATAATCGGCTTTATCAATGTTAATCTTATCTCCTGTAGGTGTTTCATGTCTTAAATAGCCATCAAACGCTTCACCGTAGAACTTTTTTCTAACAGCAAATGCAACATAGGGGCCTGCTTGAACATTCCAGCGTTCAGATACTTGATAAGTAGCTTGTACTGGAACAGAAATATACAAATTGTGAATCTTAGTTGTAATATCTCCGGTATAATATCCGCGAAGCTTTCCTTCAGAATCGTTTACCGCACTAAAAGTCGTTTTATAACCTTTAACTCTAGCTTTCGCATCCATTCCCTTTCCTTCGAAAATAGCCCCAACAGCTACTCCCCATTTTGAATCTATAGCATAGTTAGCTTTAGCTCCTACATAAAAGGGGAGGTTCGGGTTATAACTTTTTATCTTTCTGATTTCCACAGGCAGGGATAATGGAGCAGCCCCTCCAATCTTGCCCCCTAAAATAAAATCAACGCTAATATCACCGGCTTCTTGCGCATTACCTTTGGTAATAAACAGGAGCACAGCAGAAAGAGCAATAATATATTTATTAATTTTTCTCATTACTTAGTTACAATTTTTAAATCATCCACAATCAATTTACTTCCTACAGCTCCGACAAAGCTATCTCCTCGTTTACTTGAACTCATTACAATCGCAATATTATAATCCAACCCAGCAACTGCAGCCATATCAACTTTAGCACGGTATTCGAACGGTAAGCTAAACTTCACGAATCCATCTCCAGCTGTAGCTGAACCATCTTTAATCTTAGCGATCGCCACAATACTCGGGTCAGTAAGTATATTATGTCCTGTCAAATAAGGGACTCTCTTCTTCGGATCACTAACCGATTCCATTAACTGTTTACGATTGTAAAAAACGGCATAAATATCACAGGAATCCTTCAGATTAAGTGGTTTTAAATCTTTATCTGTAACATTCTCTGCTGGTCTGTACTTGTAATATCCTTCAAGCGTAACGGGAACCTTATTAAAAGGCAAGCCAAACTGTGTCGCTGCAAGTGGATCCATAAGCACTGGTCCCGTATCGAATGAGCCAATAAACAAGTTGCCTGCTGCAATAGGTTTTCCAAACATAGCTCCATACATACCAGTCAACTTGGTCTCCAAAAATAAAGCCTGTTTTCCAGCATGAGCATCAGGAGTTATAGTTGTGGGATAAGCCGCCGGTTCCATTACTCCCCCAGGCGTTATAGAAAGAGTAATTCCAAATCCAGCATTCCCAGATGCCCAATTATAATACTTCTGTCCATCTACATTATTATAAAATTTAGTAAACTTTTGATTGTTGTCAATCTCTGTTTCTTCAAACCCATATTCAGTAGGAACAAAACCATCTTTTGTATTTACGATTTTTAACAGATATTTCTTAGAGTACTGTTTATCCTGAGATATTGTTTCGACATTAACCCCCTCAAGCTGCATGCGCTTAGCCAACTCTTTATCTACCCGGAGTTCATCATTATCCAACACCTTCCCATTTTCCACCTGAATTTGAGCCCCCTCAGTCAAAGTAAATTTAACTTTGAACTCTGAAGTTTCCTCTTGATCAGGCTTCAAATAGAAAATTACACTCCCCCCCGAAACGACCGGATCAAGCAAAAAAACATCATTTTCAGTCTCAGCTTTGATAATATCAGCCTCCATATTCGGGGCCTCATCCTTAACACAGGATGACAAAAACAGGAGCAATCCCCCGCAAAAAAACAATAGATTACGTAACTTCATAAAGTGTTATTTTAAAAACAGAGCAAATTTAAGATTATTATTAAGCTCAGGCGCATACCGTCCCCACGAATCACCTATGCCTATTAAATCTTTACATTCCTCTGTTTAATTATAAAAGCCATATTATTCACTGGCACCAATCTCTTCCTGCATTTTCTTTGGCAAACTTTGAAAAACAAGTTGATAACTATGATCGACCAACCCAAACAATCTATCATCTGACAATTCTCTATTGGCATAGACGGTATTCCAATGTTTTTTGTTCATATGGTACCCGGGCAACACCGTACCTTCGTACTCCTCCCTCAACTCCACAGCATACTCCGGATCACACTTTACATTAAAGCTCAACTGATCCACCTGATCCAACCCAACCAATAAAAACACTTTACCTGCTACCTTGAACACCAGTGTCTGGGGCCCAAAAGGCAACTCTTCAGAAACAGCTTTCTGACCTAAACAATATTCTCGCAGTTCTTCGATATGCATAACCGTGACAAGTAAAACTGAAACTCTTATTTCTCTACCGTATTAAGCAATTGAACCAACTCCTGTTGAAGTTCTATGCCCTTATCCGCATTATACCAGGTCTGAAAGTAGGTCTTGATATCTTCAAATTCCTTTCCCTCAGCCTTCATTTCTTCAAAAATGCGTTGTAATGCCTCCGGTCTCGGTCCCCACACGGCAATATCCTCACCGGCTTCATTTCTAATAATCAATTTAGGAATAGACTTACCACCATTAGTAAGGTATTGATCAATAAGGAATGGCGCTGCATCTCTAAGCTGTATATCCAAATTAATATTAGGGTTATCCTTCACCAAACTATAAATCTGCGGCACACTATGCGCAGCATCACCACACCAAGGCTCTGTAATCAAAATCCAGGTTTGCTTCCCTTCCAAATTGGACAAAGAGGCCTTAGTAGCGTCGCTGGATTCAAATTTCTTCAACCAACGGCTCATCCGAGACCAGTTGAGCTTCGCATAATTAAAATATTCAGGATCGTTGTAAGTAGGATAATTGGATGGATTTGCCAATACATCTTCAAAATACGCTAGATAAGCTTCGAAAGTCATATTATTATATATTTTAATTGTTTTAAACCAACACATGCCTGTTCCGATATGCAGGACAAAAACGCCTCGCATCGCTTACGCCTCGTGTCACTCTTCTGCTAAAGATATTTCATTGGTAGACATTATCAAAACACAAAAATAAGCATAATATAGCAACAAAACAGTCATCAAAATGTTGCAAAGCATTTAACATTATTTAATAAATGTTCACTCTATCTTTGACTTGTCTTTAAACCAATTGAATGAAAAGAATTATATTCAGCATCCTTATGTTAGTTGCCGCAAACTTAGTTTATGGTCAACACACCTTATCTGGCAGAATCATAGACAAGGCGGACAGTAAGCCGTTGACCAATGCATCTATTGTAATACTCAACCAAGATTCCATCATGCAACAGTTTACACGCGCAGACGAAGATGGAAAATTTTCATTCAAGAGCTTAATAGACACATCTTATCTACTTATCGTCTCTTACCCTAAGTATGAACTCATTTCTAAAAAAATAAAGCTTGAAGGTTCAAGCTCAACACTCGCTCCTATAGCACTGAGTTCCCAGGCTAACCTAATAGAAGAAGTCGTCATACAACAACGTCTACCGATACGAATCAAAGGGGACACCTTAGAATACGATGCAGGCAGCTTTGAGACAGAGAAAAACGCCAAACTAGAGGATTTGCTACGACGCTTGCCAGGACTCTCTGTTTCGGGTGATGGTAAGATAACTGCAAATGGAAAGTCGGTATCCAAAGTATTGATAGATGGGGAAGAGTTCTTTGGCTACGATCCTAAAATCGCTATCCGCAATATCCGTGCAGATGCTGTTGACAAAGTACAGGTATACGAAAAGAAATCCAAAGAAGCTGAGCTAACAGGAATAGATGATGGAGTACGCGAGGTCACGGTCAATGCGGTCTTGAAAGAAGAAGCCCGCAAAGGTATTTTTGGCAATGCAGAAGCTCTAGCTGGCACTGACAACCTCTATACAGGAAGCCTATTCGCTGCCAAATTCAATAAAACCGAACGCATAGGAGTCACCGCCAATACCAACAACATGGGCGCTGGTATGGGACGAGAGGGCGGACTTCGGATGAATAGTCAAATCACAGGCAATCCACGTAGTACCTCCATTGGGACGAATTATGAAAACCAGTTTTTTCAGAAAAAAGTCAACTTCAACGGTAACTATAATTTCAACAGTAACGGCAACAATAACGAGAAAGAGTCTTTCAACAAACAGATTGTATCTGATAATGTAATCGAAGAATCGGAAAATAAGTCTAAGACTTCCAATTCATCTGATGCCCACGGTATACGATCAGATATTAGATATAGAATTGATTCTACATCTAATATGGAGATTAATATCGGTGCTAACTTTGCCAATAACTACAGCAGTAGTGAATCCCAAAACTATACAACCCAAAACGGGGATGCATTTAGCAGAATAGGTGACACAACCAACACAGATGGACAAACTCAGTCAAACGATATACGGATTAATTACCGGAAACGTCTGAACAAAAGAGGGAGTTCACTAAACTTCCATTTTAACAACAGCTATAATAAAAACTACTCGAAGAGCATCGTTGACCAGACTACTATATATTATGTAAAAGGTGACACGACTATTCTCAACCAAGACAGGATTAACAATAGCAACGGCAACAATATTTCAGGACAGATTCAGTATTCAGATCGTATCTCCAATAAAATCAATTACTCTCTAGGTTACAATATCAGCAATTCGACAAATAAAACCTTACTCGAAGCATTTAATCAGAGAAACAGCAACAATCCTGTACTGGATATAGACTATTCACAAGATCAAAAAACGGTGAATACCAGCCATGGAATGGTCGCTAACATCAATTATTTCACGGAAAAAATATCAGTAAATCTTTCTAACCGTACAAATTTTAGAGATCAATCCTTGAGAGATGATTATAGAAATATAGACCTCGATCGTACATTTTGGGACAATGATATTAATATGAATGCCAATTACAGAATCTCCAATAGAAAGAATTTAGGGTTGAATTACCAAAACAACTTTAATATCCCTTCGTTCGGACAATTACAGGAGTTACAGCCACAGACAAATCCTCTATTCGAACAAAAAGGTAACCCGGATCTGAAGCGATCAAACAATAATTCCTTCCGATTAAACTATCATACGATGAGTTTATTAAAAGGAACAAGTTGGAACATGAATGCTGACATATCATTTACGACAGACCCGATTGTAAACCAACGATCAATAAATACATCTACGGGAGTAACAACGAGTTCCTATATCAATATAATGGGAAGATCAAGCTGGCGGGCCGGGATGAACAGTAACTTCAATAAACCTGTATTCGATAGAAAAGCACAGTTTAACATATTTGGTGGACTGAATTACAACAACGGTTTTAGCTTCATTAAATATGGCGACGACGTCAAGAACCAACAGTATGAGCTAAACAATGAACAAACAACCAGCCTATCTACTGGAATCGGGATCAACGAACAAGACTCCAAGGGACTAGACTACGACTTCAATTGGAGAATCAGCGCAGATAATCAACGAAATAGTTTACGAAAAGAATTCAACTATACCAGTATCAACACCTCAGGCTCTGGTTTTTTCAAGTATTTCTTACCTAAAAAATTCAACGTTAGTAGTAATATAAACTACTCTCTAGAAGGGCCAACGAAGTTTTATAACAAAAGTCTACATCAGTTTTATGTCAATGCTGAAATCAGCAAAAAGCTGTTGAGCAACGAAAGCTTAACAGCCAGTATTAAAGGCTTTGACATCTTCAACACGTACAACAATATCAACAGATCCTCTTCTGAAACCGGTTTCAGTCAATCCAGTCAACAGATATTGACCCGTTATGTATTAGTTGGGTTAAAATGGGATTTCAACAAGAATCTAGGAAAGAAAAAAGAAGGATAATAGCATAAAGACGTACGCTATCCAATACGTTATAATAAAATAGAAAGGAACTCGATATGAATAAAATATTAATATTATCCCTGGAGATACTCTTTGGCATCTCTGCTCAAGCACAATATGCATACTTTGGCAATAGAGGTATCATTTCGTTCGACAAAATAAGTTACACTCGGGCACAGACTAGGGAGATGATAAAAAAATTTGAAGAAGCTGCCCCTGGTCAAATGGGTGGTAGACACTTTTGGGGTGGCGATATAAACAACATGCCCGATTCCCGTACCGAACGTATGACCATGTACTTTGACGAGAATGGAAGTCTGTTGATGCCCGAAGTAAGCGACGAAGAAAACAAAGACACTGCACGTGGTCAGGCAAGAGCTGGCGGAGGCCGGGGCAATAGAGGAGGTTCATCCATGTCCATGGGAGCTGTAAGTGTACATGGCGGAGGAGCCATGATGATGCGTGGAGCCCGGAGCCGGGGCGGGTCATCTAAAGTGCTTTATCAAAATTTAAAGTCCAATCAAGCCGAAGTACAGGTAGAACTCGATGACAAATATATCCTTAAAGACTCCTTAGCAAACATAACTTGGCGATTTACTGATGAATACCGGAACATAGCAGGATTCGAGTGTCGTCGCGTAAATGGTGCAACAGCAGACTCCCTATACCTAGTTGCATTTTACACCGACCAGATTCCTGTATCAGGAGGGCCGGCATTAAGCCATGGACTACCAGGCATGATCCTTGGACTCGCGATTCCCGAAATGCACATCCAGTATTGGGCAACAAAGATAGATTACCACAATGAGGTCCTACCAAACGACTGGAGAGATAAAAAAACAAAGGCGATGACATTGGACGATTTTGCAAACTCTGTTGGCAGGTTTTTCCAACGAGGCAATGACAGTGGGTCTGCTAAAAAGAGCATATTAGAACAGATAATTTACTAAGTAGAGACATTTTGTCACAATATACTGTCATATTTCCGACAAATTGAGGTTCTTTTTTGTTTTTTTTGAGCAAACATTGTGTTGGCATAAGGGTTGTTGTATTGGTATCAAGAATTAATAACTCGTAAACAACAATACATAAAAATATGTCTAAAATTATAGGAATCGACTTAGGAACTACGAACTCATGTGTAGCCGTTATGGAAGGTAATGAGCCCGTAGTAATTGCAAACAATGAAGGTAAACGTACAACTCCTTCTATTGTAGCATTTGTAGATGGTGGAGAGCGTAAGGTAGGAGATCCTGCTAAACGTCAAGCTATCACTAACCCCCACAAAACTATATACTCAATAAAACGCTTTATGGGTACCTCTTTTGATGAGGCCTCTAAAGAATTATCACACATTCCTTACAATGTTGTAAAGGGAGATAATAACACTCCTCGTGTAGAGATTGATGACCGTAAATATACACCTCAAGAAATCTCAGCGATGGTTCTTCAGAAAATGAAGAAAACTGCTGAAGACTATTTAGGTCAAGAAGTAAGCCGTGCAGTAATTACTGTGCCTGCATACTTTAATGATGCACAACGTCAGGCAACAAAAGAAGCTGGTGAAATCGCAGGTCTAAAAGTAGAGCGTATTATCAACGAGCCTACAGCTGCTGCGTTAGCATACGGTCTTGATAAAGCAAACAAGGATATGAAGATTGTTGTATTCGACTGTGGTGGTGGTACACATGACGTATCTGTTCTTGAATTGGGTGACGGTGTATTCGAAGTTAAAGCTACTGATGGTGACACTCACCTTGGTGGAGATGACTTTGACAATGCAATCATCAACTGGTTGAATGACGAATTCAAAGCTGAAAACAATGGTTTTGATTTGAAAAAAGATGCTATGGCATTACAACGTTTGAAAGAGGCTGCTGAAAAAGCAAAAATCGAACTTTCAAGCACTTCATCTACTGAAATCAACTTACCATACATCACAGCTGATGCTACAGGCCCTAAACACTTAGTACGCACATTATCTCGTGCTAAATTCGAAAGTTTAGTAGCTGATTTAGTACAACGTACTATCGAGCCTTGTCGTACGGCATTAAAGAACGCAGGCTTCAGTACATCTGATATCGATGAGATCATCTTAGTAGGTGGTTCTACACGTATCCCTGCTATCGTAGATGCTGTTAAGAGCTTCTTCGGAAAAGAGCCTTCAAAAGGTGTAAACCCGGATGAAGTAGTAGCATTAGGAGCAGCTATCCAAGGTGGTGTATTGACAGGAGAAGTAAAAGACGTATTGTTATTAGACGTTACCCCTCTTTCTTTAGGTATCGAGACTATGGGTGGTGTAATGACTAAATTGATCGAAGCGAATACAACAATCCCTACTAAAAAGTCGGAAGTATTCTCTACAGCATCAGACAATCAGCCTTCAGTAGAGATTCATGTATTGCAAGGTGAACGCCCAATGGCTGCACAGAACCGTACACTAGGACGTTTCCAATTAGCAGATATCCCTCCTGCTCCACGTGGTATTCCACAAATCGAAGTTATCTTCGATATCGATGCCAATGGTATCATCAAAGTATCGGCTAAAGATAAAGCGACAGGAAAAGAGCAAAATATCCGCATCGAGGCTTCTTCAGGTCTTTCAGACGAAGAAATCCAGAAGATGAAACAAGAAGCTGAAGCAAATGCTGAAGCTGACCAAAAAATGAAAGAAGAAGCAGATAAAATCAACGCAGCAGATGCATTGGTATTCTCGACAGAAAAACAATTGAAAGAATACGGTGACAAAATCTCTGCAGATAAAAAAGCACCTATCGAAGCTGGTTTAGAGAAATTGAAAGCGGCACACGCAGCTAGAAATTTTGCAGATATCGATAGTGCTTCTGAAGAATTGCAAAATGCATGGAATGCTGCATCTGAAGAAATGTATGCTGCATCTCAACAAGGAGGACAACCTCAAGGTGGAGAGCAAGCTGGACAAGCTGGCGGAAACCAAGGTGGTGCAGACGATGTACAGGATGTAGATTTCGAAGAAGTTAAATAGCAACACTTCTTATCCAATTAGAAAAGCTCGAAGATTAATTTCTTCGAGCTTTTTTTATTGCTCCTTTACCAATCGATAAACAACGAGCGTTACGCTCCCCTTGGCGGTTACTTCTGATAATGTCTTAAAATTCCCTTGTCAAATACAGTCCAGATCCCGGACGGCATATTTGCCTTCTTAAGTCCCTGATTCGTCCAGGTATTGCATGAATAAAAAATACTGTAAGCCCCTTTAGCTTCGTAAAAAGCATCCGAATACCCATATTGTGCGTCTGTATGGATCAGAATAGCATTACCTTTATCATCGGTATCCAGAGTAGCGAGTATGTAATCCCTCAATTGAAGCAATTGTACACTATCTACCTCTACCCGATAACAGTATTCGTCGACCAACATCTTATGATAGTAAGTCACATGTACTGCTGTCTCTCCGATCCCCAATGCCGCTACCAATGCTGTACTAGCTTTTAGGTCCTTCCATTCTGGCGTATTCAGATAAAAGCCTTTATCACCCCAGCCTATAGCTACAAATCGATAGCCTGCCTCTTTCCGCTTCACATCGTCCATAGGAAATACTGTTCCCCAATCCATCAAATCCGTCTTAACAGGCAAAACAATATCGGTATGCACCCCATTAGACAGTATATAGACCTCATACTTAGGAGGCAATGCTTCGGTACTCATATCATAGGCAGGAATTCTCGACAAGACCGCATCTACACCCATATAGACTCCTATAAAACCAACAAGCCCTAACACAGTATAAAGGATAACTACCCCTAATCTCCGCATACATATAAAATTAAAAAAGTGCAAAACTTTCCGCTTTGCACTTTCAATATATTAAGAATCTACGTAATTAAAATAACTTTTCGGGATAAGCTCCCTCGGCAATAAGCTTCGAGATACTCTCCTGTACAATCTGTTTATCTTCGGAATAAGTAACTCCAAACCATTTTGATGATGTCGGAATCACTTTAAAATCAGCAAGACGGTTTTTCACCATATAATCTGGCACCGATGGAATGAAAAACTCAGCTTTTAGGTTCTCCGCATTTTCCTCTACAAACTTGGGGAACATAGACAACGCCACTTCAAATACCTTCGGTGTGAATCCCCAGAAATTCATCGACACTCGTGTATCTGCCGCTAACTCTGTTTCGACTCCGCCCTCTTCATATACAATCTTTTTCGCTCCAGTAGTGTCTTCCTTGTAATAGATATTTGTACGTTCTGTAACACTTTCCATGTTTCCATCGGCAGAGACTTCACACACCCCTCTAGAGACATAGCCGTAGTCCGACATCGTATTACCAACTTCAAATCCCATCAACGACATGTGTGTATCCGAGACCTCATTATTTAGGAAATTAGCCATTTTAACGAAAGAGTCCGTACCATAAAAATCATCGGCATTAATCACACAGAACGGCTCATTGATAAGATCTTTTGCGCTAAGTACAGCATGAGCTGTACCCCAAGGTTTTGTACGTTCGATTACACGATCCACTCCAAACTTTGTCAGGTCAAAATCTTGAAAAGCATAATCAACATCGATCAAGCCCTTAAATTTAGCGTCAAATTTTTCGCGCATGATGCTTTCAAACTCCTGACGGATAATAAAGACTACCTTTCCAAATCCAGCGTGTATAGCATCATATATAGAATAATCGATAATAGTCTCCCCATGAGGGCCAAAATTATCTACTTGTTTCAAAGATCCATAACGACTCGCCATCCCAGCTGCTAAAACTAACAAAGTAGGTTTTCCCATAATACGTAATATAGTTATATGCTTTTTTCTAATTGTGCACAAACCTACATAAATTCATTTTTATGTGCAATATAATTGACTCATATTAATGAATTTATGTAGCTCTCCTCAATCAGCCTTAAGGCCATCAAATAGAGAAGGCAAAGTATTGATACTATTTCTTTTTGAAGAAAGCGTTCAATAGGCCATTAGCCAGCTTCCCAATCAGCTTGACCCCCTCACGGGCCAGTGTCCGGCTCGCTTGTGTCTGAGCGGCTTCCATTGGGGTTTGCCTTCTAGATCGCGTAGCCGTTGGTCTACTCGCTTCTTTCTCTGCCTGCTGACGGGCCTTTGTTTCTTCTTTCAATCTATTGGCAGCCAACAATCTTTCCTCCAAAATTTCGGATGCTGTACGTCGCTCTATTCGCTCTTGATATTTTGTAAAAAAGGAAGACCCCTTGATAAGCTCCTCATACTGCGAACTAGCGCAAGGCCCCATTACAGCCCGAGCTGGCACCAAATGTGTAGCCACCACCTCTGTCGGGATTCCCTTATCATTCAACACCGTTACTAATGCCTGTCCCGTACCAAGTGATGTCAGCACTTTATCTATCTGATAGAACTCCGAGGTCGGATAAGTCTTTACCGTCTTACGTAGATTCTCCGCATCATTGGGGGTAAAAGCCCGCAGAGCATGCTGTATCCTATTTCCCAATTGGCCTAATACACTCTCAGGAATATCCATTGCTGCCTGAGTACAGAAGAAAACCCCAACACCCTTGGAACGAATCAACCGTACAATTTGTTCAATCTGTGTTAAAAAGGCCTTAGATGCCCCATTGAATAACAAATGAGCTTCGTCAAAGAAGAACACCAATTTTGGTTTGTCCAGATCTCCTACCTCAGGTAATTTCTTAAACAACTGTGCCAACAGGCTTAATAAAAAGGTAGAGAAAAGCAACGGTTGATCCTGAATGTCAGAGATATTCAAAAGCGAAATAACACCCTTTCCATCTACTTTTCCAAACAGATCATTAATATCAAACTCTCTTTCTCCAAATACATCGGACACCCCTTGCTGTTCTATAGCGACAATCTTGCGCAATATAGCGCCTGAACTCGCAGCACTGATTCTTCCGTAATCATCTTTGATCTCCTCCGCACCAGGCCCGTCAGAAAGATAGCTCAAAAGTCTTTTTAAGTCCGTAAAATCCACTACAGGTAGTTGCGTATCCTCCGCATATTTAAAAATAGCACTCAACACACCCGACTGCGTATCATTCAAGTCTAAAATTCTTGACAATAGTACCGGACCAAAGTCCTCAATAGTCACCCGCATAGGAGCTCCCAACTTACCACTCAAAGAAAACAATTCTATAGGAAATGCAGATGGCTCAAACGGAATACCAACAGCCTGTCCACGTTCAAGCAGTGCATCATTCGTCTTCCCTGCTTCGGCCAAGCCGGACAAATCTCCTTTCACATCCAACATAAAAACAGGAACTCCGGCATCCGAAAGCTGTTCGGCCATCAATTGCAGTGTACGCGTTTTACCCGTACCCGTCGCTCCGGCGATCAGCCCATGACGGTTCATCATCTTCAAAGCCAGATTGACTTTAGCATCTGTCACTACCTCACCCTCTAAAATACCGGATCCCAATTGAATAAAAGGTCCCTTGGGATTATAAGAAGCCAGAACTTTATCAATAAACTGTTGTTTCATTATATCAACAAATTAGTGTTTGTACTATCGAATTTATAAATAATCGATCAATTATCTGAATTAAATAATCCCACAAAACAACGCCTATTGTCAAAAACAACAATAACTCAACCTTTATTCGCATCTTTTGTAATTTTTTTATAATAAAATTTCAAATAACACCCTGTTTGCAGATTTTTATTTTATTTTTGTCAAAGTGAAAATAACAAAGAGCATATCCCTATTTAGTAAAACACAGCGAATCATCGCTGCTAAGGTTTGCTTCTTTGTATTTTTTACCAAGATGCTTATCTCCGCCTCTCCTATGTTTATGGATGTGTTGGACAAAGGCACAATATTACAAGTAGTCATGCAACTAGAGGTCGAATTGACCTCAAAAGGAGCAAACAGTAACAATGAAGATCTACACGAACATGGTGTAAAAGTTTTCAAACCTGACGCTATTGACTACCTTACCTTCAATCCTTCAGTGGAGAACAACGGAAAGCAACGCAACTATCTCCGTAATGAAAAAGGAATTTGTAGCTACCACCCTTCGGTTCCCACTCCGCCTCCTAACTGTTAAGATAGATCTTTAAAACTCTTCACACACCTGATGTAGCCTTTTTGGGAATGCAATGGGGTATGAAATGTAGTTTACACGCTATTTTAAACATCACATTTAGACATTATTTAAAGTTTATGTTAGGAACACGTATGTCCGCTTTTCTAAAATTATCGAAAAGGGACTTAAAATATGATTTCCCTGCTAGTATTGTGGTCTTTCTTGTCGCCTTGCCCCTATGTTTGGGTATAGCAATGGCTTCTGGAGCTCCCCTTTTTGCAGGTATATTGACAGGAGTTATAGGCGGGCTTGTAGTAGCTTCATTTTCTGGATCACAACTCAGTGTGAGTGGACCAGCTGCGGGATTGACCACCATTGTTTATGGTGCTATACAGCAATTAGGAGCCTATGAAACATTCTTACTCGCAGTAGTTATCGCTGGTATTGTACAGCTCGTACTGGGTATTATAAAAGCGGGAATGATAGGCAATTTCTTCCCATCATCTGTCATCCTTGGTATGTTGACTGCTATTGGTATCACTATTATATTAAAGCAGCTTCCTCTTGCCTTCGGTATGACTGGAGCCCACGCTTTCGAATTAGAAGATGGAGGAGGGATAGCCGCATTTAAAGACACCGTATTCGCCGCTGTTAATTTAGGAGCTGCAGTAATTTGTTTCCTATCTCTAGCCATACTTATTTATTGGCCCTCAATCAAAGGGCTCAACAAACTTCCTGCCCCTCTTGCAGTAGTTATTGTAGGTATAACGCTAGGATTTGCGTTTCAAGGGACACCTTTCGCTTTGACTATTGGCGAAACCCACTTTGTAGCCATACCTACCGTATCCTCCTTCGAAGAATTCACGGGGTTATTTATCTTTCCAGACTTCACACAGATTGTAAATCCTGATGTATGGATGGTAGCGGTCACCATTGCTGTGGTAGCCAGTTTAGAAACGCTACTTAGTATAGAAGCAGTAGACAAGCTAGATCCTTTCAAAAGAGTATCACCTACGAATAGGGAATTAGTAGCACAAGGAGTCGGAAACATGACGTCTGGGCTATTGGGAGGTATACCACTGACATCCGTTATCGTTCGGTCATCAGCCAATGCCAACTCAGGAGGACGCACACGACAATCAGCTATACTACATGGTATCTGGCTATTGTTAGCTGTACTCGCCATTCCATTTGTTATCAATTTGATACCACTTGCCTGTTTAGCGGCTATCCTATTACACACGGGTTACAAATTAGCTAAGCCCGCATTATTCAAATCAATGTACGGCAAGGGATTAGATCAATTTATCCCATTCATCGTCACCGTAATCGCTATTGTTGCGACAGATCTCTTAAAAGGTGTTGGAATCGGTATTCTTGTATCCATGTTCTACATTTTTAGAGCGAACATACAGAATGCATTTATCTTCGACTTTACGAAAGATCCGGAAACAGACGATCAGGCAGATAGCAAAGTGGTGATCACGCTTGCCGAGGAAGTCACTTTCTTAAATAAAGCGGCCATACAAAAACAGCTTTATGACTTACCCAAAGCAGTAAAGTCAGTTACAATAAATGGACGTAACAGTAAATTTATAGACAAAGATGTAATCGAGGTTATTAAGGACTACGAACAAAATGCCTTAAGCAAAGGCGTAGAAATTTCGCTAATCGATATCGCCTATAAAAAGCAACCGCAGAAAAATTTCAAATGGTCTAAAAAAGAGGTTTTGGAGAGCTAAAGCCCGTGCTTGAATATAACACAACACACAAAAGATCAACCACATAAGAAAATATGTAGGTGTAAAATAATAGAATTAAAGTTAAAATGCTGTAACTTGGACTCGTTTAAGCAGTCCATATATTAAAAAGAAACATGGAAAATAAAGAACTAGAATTAGGTTTTCAGAGAATATTACAAGGTAACAAAGACTGGGTCGACTTCGTAAGCAAAGATACTACAGGCCGGTTTCAACAATTGGCAAAAGGGCAGAACCCAGAGATACTATGGATCGGTTGTGCGGATAGCCGCGTTCCTGCCAACGAGATTACCGGCACAAAACCAGGAGAGGTATTCGTACATCGTAATATCGCCAACATGGTGATACATGCCGATATGAGTATGTTATCCGTTCTGGATTATGCTGTAAACGTTTTGAAAATAAAACAGGTCATCATCGCAGGTCACTACGGTTGTGGTGGGGTAGCTGCTGCCTTGAGCCGTCAGCAATTTGGTATCATCGATAACTGGCTGTGCCATATCAAAGACGTGTACCGCATACATGCTGCTGAGATAGATGCTATCGACGAGCATGAGAAGAAGGTAGATCGTTTGATTGAACTTAACGTAAAAGAGCAGGTTTTCAACCTATGTACAACTTCGATAATCCAAAATGCATGGAAAGAAAGAAATGATCTTGCTGTACACGGAATGGTTATTAATATTGGTACTGGTGAACTAACCGACTTAAATTGCACATTCACCAGTAATGACGACCTTGGTGATGTATTTGCTTATAAATAGGAAGAGATAGAATCAAACAAAAAAAGCAATGAGACTTCTTCTCATTGCTTTTTTTGTAAGGCGCCTATTATTATCAACTAACCTCCGACTTGACGCCTATTTTTTCGAGTGTAGTATAAACCTTGAACAATGCTCTAGGTACGTGAAAACAGCCCTTCCATTTTCCTCCTTTCAAGCTTAATAAAGGTTCTCCTTGACGATTTAGATAACCATACCACTCGCCATATTGAGGGTCTGAAAACTTATCAAATGAATACTGATCTAACCGTTCGAACCATTCTTTACATTTTAAATTGCCAGTATAGGCATATCCTTTAGCCATACAAACTAAAGCTTCCAGATGTACCCACCACAATTTCTGGTCCCACTCCAATTGCTGCAATGGTTTATTTAATATATCTTTAAAGTACAATATTCCTCCATGTTTCTCATCCCAACCATATTCTAAAGCACGCAAAGCAATATCTACGCATCTCTGCATAAGTAATGGATCTCCCTTCCGCTCCGCCAGATCCATCATAAACCACATCGCTTCGATAATATGACCTGGATTTACCAATCTACCTTCAAAACTATCAGAAAAGCTTCCATCTAAGTGAACATTCTCCATAATAAGTCCTGATTCCTCCTGATAAAAGACATTCATGACTTCATGAATAACCTTATCGATAAGTTCATCCACTATTTTACTACCGACGATATGCTCTAATTCTAATGACAAATTACTCAGGATCATAGGTAATGCAAACCCCTTGAGTGATCTAGTACCAGGGTGTCCCTTATCGTACTTACCTTTAGGATTATCTTGTCGTTCCAGAATTCGCTTGAAAGTATCATGAGCTACCTGGCCATATTCATCTGTTCCGGTAATTTTATACAAAGACGCTAATCCCATACTCGCAAAACAGTCCGAAAAAATATTGTAGGGCTGTACAAGAGCACGCCCGGATCTATCCAAAGAAAAGTACCAATCCCCCCGCTCATCTCGCCCATGATCCAAAATAAATCTCGCCCCTTGAATAGCCATATCTTTCCAGATGACATTTTGTTCCACCTCATTATAGAGGGCGGACATTGTCCAGATCTGTCGTCCTTGTAGCCACATAAATTTGTCCGTATCGAAAACAGAACCGTCCCTATCTAAACAGGTGAAAAAACCACCATACTTTTCATCATTGGAGTGCTTAACCCAAAAAGGCATCACATTCTCTAGTAATTCCCGCTTATATTTTTCAACAAATGCTTCCATCTCTTTATTTGCTCAGTGCTTCTATATATTCTTTATATCTATTGTACAAATGTCCCGCTTGCAAGTAGGCTGATTGAGGGCTCATAAAATGAGAAAACTCAAATGTAATTGCTTTATCGTACCCGGCCCTTTTCGCAGCTTCCAGCTTCAATCTTAATTTTTCAAACTTGATTGGTAAAAACTTGATGGGCATGTCCCGATCAAAAGATTCAGCATTAGTCCAGCACTCCATATTATACTTATCCGCTAGTTTTTTATTAATGCTAAAGAAATCTTCCAATTCGTGATAATCAATATGTCCGTCTTGAAATGCAACCGCATCTACTGAGGTATGGATTTCATCAAAAATTTCGTTCCATTCTCGCTCATGTTCCTGAAGCGATACGACATCAGATTTTGTCAACGATGATGTAGCCGCCATCACTGCCTTCTTACCATCTATCCATGGAGAAATAAATGTTGGGAGCCCTCCACTGACTGCTTTACACTGCTCTCCTAGTATTCGAAAAGCACTTGCTGCACCTTTAGTCTGACGGCTTATCTCCATACTTAAGTACCATCCGCCAAAACTTTTATACGTACCGTACTTCGCCCACACTTCGTCAATGACAAAACGATTGGCATCAATCTCATGTTGCATATCTCCTGTATCCCAATACTTACCACTATCGTAAAGTCCGAAGAAAAACTTCATACCATGCTTATCAGCCAATTGAAGAAACATTTCGACCAAGTCGACCGGTGGTTCATAGCAGCCCATTCGATCGATCAATAATGGTGACGGGTAGGTGATAAATCGACGATAACCGCTACGGATCAAAATAACAGTATCAATACCTACGGCTTTCATATAGCCAAAATCACGATCCCATTCCGCCCTACCCCAGTTTTGATGAGGGATATCATGGCTGATTTCATCCAAAAAAGTTCCTGTTATCTTCATCTATAAATATTTATTTGCTTTTAAATAATTCACCCATTTTATATAGGCCTCTGTATTCACATGGATTCCATCCATGGTAAACTCCTTTTTCAACACATAATCATCAGCTAGTACGGATTTAACATCGATGTAGATTACACCATACTTTCTAGCTAACTCCATAATGCCGCTGTTTAAGTCTTTTACCTTTTGTTCTTTTCCAAAAAGATAATCGTATTTCAGCATAGCTTCATTCAATGGCAGTGTACTTTGTACATAGATCTTCGTTTTAGGACTTTCTCTTTGGATAGTCTGGATAACTTCTTCGTAATTTTTCAAGCTCCATGCTGTAGGCAAACCACGACCTATATCATTAATCCCCATCATTAAGAAGATCTTCTTCGGCTTCGAAGCTATCCCCCCCCTGATGCGAGCTTTCATCCCGAAAGTATTATCACCACCTATCCCTCTATTGCCAATTTTATATTTACGCCCGACCAATTCCTGCCAAGGGCCTCTTTCGGTGATACTATTTCCAAAAAAAACGACATCGTATTTAACGTTTATTAGCTCCTGGTACAACTTTTCGCGACTTTCATAATACCAGTTGTTATAGGTACTATCCTGAGATTTATCTTGAGCAAAAGCAGGTGTCATCCCTAATATCCCCAATACGGCGATTACAATCTTATTCATAGTTACAATGCTTTAATTTCTCTCAAATAATTCACTACACTGACATAAGCGGCCACTTCCAAATGAATGCCATCGGGTGTAATCTCTGCACGAAGGTTCCCCTTATTATCAGCTACCACCTGATGTAAATTAACAAACTGAATATTTTTGTGGGAGCTTGCCAATTGCTTTAAGCCATCATTCAATATCGCGATATCAGGATTATTGACAGCCTTAAACGATTCGATTAGTTTTTCAGGAAGAATCGGCAAGATACTGTTGAGATAAATCTTAGTCTTAGGAGATTCCTTTTGAACACGACGGACTATACGCTCATAATTCTGAATGATACTGCTCGTGGGAACACCTCTTTTTAAATCATTCACACCAATCATTAAAAACAGTTTTTGTGGTTGATGCCTTAACACCTCATCCAATCTTGCTAAAACCCCATATGAAATATCTCCACTAATACCTCGATTTAATATCGGTAATTCAGGTGCGATATCGTTCCACTTTCCAGCATCAGTTAGACTATTCCCTAAGAAAATAATAGCACCTTTCAATGTTGGCATTTTGCGATATTGATCTAATCGCTCAGTATACCCACTAAACACATAATTACTGTCGATACTCGTTGTTACTTGTCCATTTACAACTATAGAAGCCACCATAGAAGCAACTATTAACATATACTTTATCTTCATATCACTCGATTAAAAAACACTATTTATGACCGCCAAAACCATTTTTTGTTCGTCGCATAATTGGTCACTATCACCATTAAAAAAATGTAAATAAAGGTCCTCACCAATGCTAAATGAGGATTTATCGCAGTCAACGAATCAAATAATGGCAATAGGTGCAACAGTCCAAGAATAGGTGTTATGAAAAAAGCAGAGACACAATAAGCAATCATTGGATTCTGTCCATTTTTTACAACAGAAGTTATCAAGATATTATCTGGAAAACACTTCGTTAGATAATCACATACGATGTAAAAAAGAAATGCCAGACCACTTGTTAAGAACCAATAACTAAAAGATGAGGGATCTTTCTTAATACCACCATCCAAAGGTTCAAAGAATAAGGCAACTGTAGCAAATACAAAACCCCAACTTACTAATGTCTTATAAAAGGCAAATTGACCTTCGTTGTACTTCCTAAAAAAAAGAAAAAACAACAGCCCAAATAGAGCGTGCCCAAAAAGATTCAACCCCAACAGCCTCATGTACAAAGTCACAACGTGAAATACCACAAAGGCAAAACACAATACAGCGAGTAACCCAGCTTTCGGCCGTTCTTGGTCTAAAAACACGCGATTAGTAACATCCTTGTTTGTGATTAGCAAATCCCCTAAAATAGAACCTGGCAATACAATGCATAAATACTTTAGAAAAGAAAAATTATAAAACCACTTTAGATCAGGATGAAAACTCCATACATACGAAGTCCAACTACCGGCAATATCTTTCGTAAACCAAATTCCCATAAATGCAATTAGAACAGCGATACGTAACAGAAAACTCTTAGCCGTCAACAACCAAAATAAGGAACCAAATACAGCCATATTTGCCAATACAAGAATGATAATATTGCTTTTGGACTTATCAAATGTATTTCCCAGAATTGTACTGTGGTAATAGATTAAAGAAGCAAAAATTAAAAAACCTAAAATCTGTATACCATTCTTTTTAAGCTTGGTTCCTTCAAAGCGTAAAAAAACTAGAAAGAAAGCACCGAAGGCCATCAAAGCAGTTAAATAGTTCACCCATTTCTCCCCTTTTAAGTTATCAGGAGTTAGATAGGCCAACATTATAGCAAAGAAGACTAACAATAATCCACGTCGAAGCAAACCTACTCCGATTACAGCATACTGTTTTGCTTCCAATTTTCCCTGGAGTGCAAGCGGAAAAGCTGCTCCCATCGCAAACAAGAAAAAAGGAAATACTAAATCCACCCAGGTGATTCCTGGATTATTGGGATTAAATTTAAAATCTGGAGGTCCGACCTGTGCATGATACATCCAAGCGGGAAAGTCATTGGTCCAGGGGATCACCGCTGCCAACACCATACCAATTATGGCGAGACCACGCAATAAATCTATACTATAATTCCTTTTCATCGTAATATATTAAAAGCCCAAGCCACTGATATGTACAACCTCCGCCCCTTTTGATTTTTCATCCACAGAAGCATCAACCTTGAAGAACTGTTGTTGTGGACAGTTCATTTCTGTATACCTACCATCGTGAAAAGGAGTTTTTACAACTTTACCTTTCTCATAACGCAAAAGATCGGTATGGAGCCATTTTCCCATACTTACTTTAGTGGTAGTAGGCTGGACAGGTTTGCCTTCATTTCCCATTTGATCAATTGCATTTACCCGTTTAAACTCACCAAGGCCGTCTAACGTATAACCAGCACATTCAAAAGTCGTCTCATACTTCTTTCCTGCACCTTCAATGACAAATTTCACCAGTCCTTCCCCAACAGTTTCTATTGACATAAAAACCTCTTCTCCCGGGTACCAGTAATAATCTTTTGTAGCTGGACCGTTTAAGAATACCGCTTGTTGACCTGATTTATGGGAGGCTCTCCGTAAAAATGAACGAAATGCAACCCGTGCGTCAGATATATTACCTTTTTCATCCTTTATGACTTCCCAGCTCAAACCAATATCCGTCTCCTGTCCATCCACATGTCCCCCCAGATAAATGGATGGATTATCAAGAAACTGTTGTTCTTTCTTTGGATTCTTTCGGGTCTGGTCAAAAGTAATCTGAGGCAATACCACCGTCCCGCTAATCCCAACCCAATGGTCTACACTAGAGACCAACTTGCGGTAATAAGCCCCCTGAAAACAAGGTTTGCTCGCCGCAGGTTTAACCTCATTCGGGAAATACTTAGACGATTCTGGTGGCGGCTCTGGTTTTGCAACTTCCATCTTCTTTGCAGGCGCACAGGAGATACACAAACCAATCGTTACGGCAAATAAGAGATTCTTCATATTCTGAACTATAGATCTATTGGCACTAAAATCAATGGCGTTGGCAAACAGGAGGCCCCAGGAGGCGAATAGGTAAAATTAATCTCCTGAACCTCTTTTGACGGATCTGGCTTATATATCTCTACTAAGATGAGTTCAGGTGCCGCTTTTGTAATTAAAGCATCGCTAGGTAGCTGTCTAATAACTTTTTTACCATTATTATCAAACAGTTCCATCGCCAATCCCATTCCTCCACACCATTTATTATCTGCAGAGCGCGAATTCCAAGTGACCAATGCTAATGCTTTGCCGTCTGTACTCTTCCATTTTATTTTAGTATTGTATAAAACACCATAATTACCCGCATTTCGTGCATACGCTTTAGCTTCACCTATTGTTCCTTCTATCCAAGGATCATCTTTTCCATCCGCGATAATAAGCTGCGTAATACCCGATTTTGTATCTAAAGTATCCTTACTGGCTACAGCATAGTTTGCGGTTCCGAAAAGCCCCCTACCAGCGTTGCCATGGCTATGAGGGATTACATTCTTTATTCGCTCAAAAGCTTTAGGACCACTTACCTCCGGTGATGTCTGCAGTACAGAAATCTGTGCAGGTTGATCTACGACAAACTCATAAAAGCCATGTACCAGCTCATCATACGCTACAATATTTTTCTCTAACTGTTCATCTATAGCTATCACCTCACCGGGTTTAATCTGCCGTACGCTCTTAGTAACATTAGAGGCGAAATAGTCTTCTAAGCCCTGTTTACCCACCTGAAAATAATTCGTACTTGGTTTCTGAGAGGAATATTTCAACATACGCAGAGACATTATTTCTGTCCCTGTATTCTTGATAACAGCCGTAATTTTTCTCTTAATTTTTTGAGGTTCTTTTACTCCATTAACATTATACACATATAAACGTACGGCTCCAGGCACGACATTTTCCTGTAATGCAATAGCTTCTGGCACTCGGATATATTCAGGATCATCAGATATAATAAATTGAGGTCCCGGCATAACCGTTTTGTTAAACTCTATCTTAGGAAAATCAGTTCTTAGAAAACCATCTAGCTTTAAAATACTTCCTACTTTTCCAGTACGAACAACTTTTTGCTCGCTTTCTGTTGCATAAAAATTTTGCTGTGAGGATTGTGCCATCGCACTGATACTAACACCTAACATTCCTCCAAAAAGGATAAAACCAAATATATTCTTCTTCATAAAATTATTTTACGGTTACTTTAATTGTTTTGACTGTTTCTTGGATATCATTGTAATTCCCATTTACAAACACAAAGGACACTTCATACTCCCCTGGGCTTGTAAACTTATATACATACTCTTTCAAATCACTATCTGGATATTTCTTGATAGCAGTTCCTTGATCTGGACTCACCTTATTGGGATCAAAACGCTTCGAAATTGCCCATTTCTCGACATCCAACAAATTACTTTCTGGGTTGTAAAAAATCATATTTGGGTCAGATGTGAAATTCCACACTCCTTTTTCAGAAGGCAACATCACAACGGAAGTCCAAGCAGCGCCTGTACGATTGGTTACCGCGATGGTTTCCGTATCTGAAAATTTATTCTGAACATTAAATTGATATACACGCCACGTCCGTTGCTGTGCACTACCGGTTGTGGAAGCTAATCCGACATATTTAAACGCAAAGAATACGGGTTTACCAGGTTCTATTAGATCTTTAATACTGGCATAGTCCGATATGGTACGCACCCCCACAGCTCCGTTTGCAGCAGTACACCACGTCAAACGATCACTTATATCTGTCCATTTAGCGGTTTCAACATCCTGTTTAGCATATTTTCCGTTAAAATCCGTCGAAACCAATAGTTTTAAATTATTCGGCTGAATACCATACAACACTTGTGTTTCGATATTGAGTCGTAGATCTCCTCCCTCTAGTTCCACACGATTACGGTGCTTGTATTCCTTCCCTTTTTCGCCAGAATAAAAGGTAACCATATCTGCCGCTCCATCAAAACTAAAGCGAACTTCTTCATTTACTTTATACACCTCTCTGCCTGTCGTCACATTCACACTTGGCACAACTATTTTGTCCCGTACACAGGACACCATCGTGCTCAAACAAATGACTATAGCGAATAATATTTTTGTTGTTTTCATATGTATATAATCTGTCTTTTAATGGCCATTAACTTGTCCCGACTTGTCGGGATGGAATATCCAAACTATATTCATTCTTGTTCATGAAACCTGAGCTACATGGATATTTCATTGTGATAGCTTAAAAATTACCAACCTGCATTTTGTTCCATTGCCTTATTCACCACCATTTCATCTCGAGGGATAGCAAACAAGGTATCTCTATCTGTAATATTTTCCGCTGTTCGGAATCCGTATTGATAACTTGCATTTGCAGACGACTTATAGGCGATCAAACCTTTCATTGTTGGCACAAATATTCCCCAGCGAATCAGGTCAAGACGTCGCTGCCCTTCAAAACCTAATTCCATGGATCGTTCCGATTGGAGGGCGATCTGAAAATCAATCTCATCTAATCCAGCGGGTAAATCGGCTTCATTGACGTTCACGGCACCGGTTCTCAATTTACCATAAGCTCTTCTCCTTACCTGATTTACATACTCATCAGACTCCGCGCTTCGATTCCCTGGAAGCATGTTATCAGCCTCTGCGTACATGAGCAGAACATCGGCATAACGTAATAAAGGAAAGTTTATAACCGTGGTATTCGTACTTTTAACTCCCGTCTTCTCGTATTCACGGCGCCATTTCGCGGCACAACGATTATAATATATAGCAGCAGAACTTCCGGTATATAGGATTCTATTTGTGCTAGGAGCAGCTTCATAGTAATAATCGTTGATATTCCAGTCACGTCGCTCGTCACCTGTTTTGAATAAGTCATAATAAGACTTCATGATTTTTTGTGCACCATAACTGTATCCTATGACCGTATTTGACGTACCAATACCATTGATAGAACCTACCGAACCTTCCTCATACTGTGCCCCCGAGATATACGAGAACTCGACCTCCCATATTGATTCTCTAGTATCATAGGCTTTTTGAGCGTGGTTTTTAAATATCTGAGTATAATCTGTATTTAAGCGATGGTAACCTAGATCAATAACTTTCCCAGCCCACTTTTTTGCATGTGTATATCTTGACTTATCTCTTAATGGTGCTCCGGCCATCTTTAAGTTGACGCGTGCCAAGACTCCCCACACAGCAGACTTTGACACTCTACCTGCATTACTGTACGAAGTCACATCAGCTACTTTATCTGCTGCAATCTCCATGTCACTGACGATTTGTGCATAGATTTCTTTCAGTGTACTAGGTTTCATATCGACTTCACTAGGTGATTTCGTGGCTTGAAGACGTAAAGGAACTCTTCCCCAGTTCGAGGTTAATACGAAGTAATAATAGGCGCGTAAAAATAACGCTTCACCTCTATACACTTCGCGGATGGCATTAGGCATATCTGCTTTATCAATATTTTCCAAGAGCATATTGGCACGATTAATCCCCTCATACAATGCAGTCCATGTATTTAACAACTTGGTATCACCAATATCATAATTGTAAAGCGCAATATCCTGTGTATTACTAGACAGTGCAAAAAATCCTTCATCACTCATATCCATTTCGAAAAACAAATAGCGACCATACATTGCCGACTTACCCAATACATCATATACCCCGCTCAGTGCAGATAGAACTTCCTTTTCATTTCTATAATAATTGGCAGGTGCTACAAAATCCGTCGGATTTTCATTTAAGAATTTATCACAAGAACCTAAAAAGCTAGAGATTCCTAAAAGACTATATAAAAGTATCTTCTTCATTACTTACTTCAATTAAAATTTAAAAAGTAACATTTAAACCAAATGTGTAGGTCTTAGCCCTTGGGTAAGCCGAATAATCAAATCCAGACGTCAATGCCGAATTGCGTACAGATACTTCTGGATCGTATCCCGAATAGTTTGTCCAGGTATGTAAGTTCTGAGCGGAAAAATAAATACGAGCTTGCGCTATCTTGATCTTGCTGAGATATTCTGACGGTATATTGTAACCAAAGGCAACTGTCTTTAATCTCAGAAAAGAAGCATCTTCTACCACACGACTCGAATAGGTTTTGTAAATCACACCTTTTGCTGCGGGCAAAGTTCCTTCTGGATTAGAAGGCGACCAACGATCTTTATAGCTCTCAAACTGGTTAGTGTTGTATTTATAGCCAGACTCCATAATAATACGATTAGCATTCATCACATCATTACCATAAGACCACTGCAAGAATACATTCAGATCAAACCCTTTGTAAGCAAAGTTATTTGACCAGCCTCCAAAATGCTTTGGTAAAGGATTACCTATTACGACTTTATCATCGTCATTTATGATCCTGTCTCCATTCAGATCCTTGTATTTAATATGCCCTGGTTGTACAGTAGTTGTACCATTGGTCGTAATAGTTGGTTTTAAAGTATAGTTTGCTCCATCAAAATCAAAGTCATCATATCCATATACTCCATCCCAAAGCAAACCATAGAACTGAGAAACAGGCTGTCCTATCTTAGCAATATATCCAGGAACAGTTTTCCAGTCATCCCCCCAGCCCATTGCAGTAAGTCGTGCTGTCTGATTATCGACCAATGCCAAAACCTTATTTCTGTTGAAGGAAATATTAAAATCAGAAGACCAAGTAAAAGCTTTCTTTAAAGGCACAAAACCCAATGTAATCTCCAATCCATCATTCTGAATCTTTCCAATGTTCTTGATTGAAGTACTAAATCCTGTTGATGGCGACATTCCTGCATTCATTAACAAATCGATACTCTTTTTGCGATATACATCCAATACTAAAGAAATACGCTCATTAAAAAATCCTAAATCCAGACCAAGATCCGTTTGTTCTGAGGTCTCCCATCTTAGATCAGCATTACCCAATGACGTTGGTATTACACCTCTAATAATATTACCTCCAAAGCTGTAACCACTCGTATTTTGGCTTTGCAAAGCAGCATGAGCAGCAAAATTCCCTACGGCATTATTCCCAGTTCTTCCCCAAGAAGCCCTTAACTTAGCATTAGACATCCAGTTCAGATCTTTCATAAACTTTTCATTATTGATACGCCAAGCACCTGCCAATGAAGGGAAAAAACCATATATATTATCACCTAACAATCGTGAAGAACCATCCATGCGACTTGTGATAGTCAGCATATAGCGCGAGTCATAAGAATACATTGCACGCCCCATAAAACTAGCCATTGTTGCAGCTGAGGTTGTAGAAGTAATACTTGAAGGCTCGCCTTCATCCAAGCCTGACAGGCCAAGGTTTTCATTTTGTAAACGGATAGCTGAAGCACCAAAAGTCAAACTCGAAGCTCGTTCGGCTGTAAATGCAGCCATCGCATTGATGTAATGTTTCTTTGCCAAGGTCTTGGTGAATGTCAATTGATTGGAAACATACCAGCGATCAGACTCTATGAAACTGCGAGAACCATTTAATTGGGAGTTCGTAAATTCATGCCCTGTCCGAGAATTAGCTCCATTATAGGTATCATACCTCCTATTACCTTTATAGTACGTTCCTGATAGTTTGTACTTAAGAGACTTCAAAATCTCATATTCTCCATATCCATTCACTGTAAACGTAGTACCATAGTTTTCCCGCAGTTCATTCTGCGTGGTCATAATCGGGTTAAAACGATGCTCTTGAGATTGCTCAATTTCAGGATCTAACCCCTCTTCCAAAAGGTTTGTATTCGTAACCGACACCGGTCTGAATGCCCAAACGCTAAATAACAAATTAAGTTCGTGGTTATAGTTTGACGTAGATGTAGGCGTTCCGTAATTCTTATAGTTTGAGTAATTAGCATCTAAACCAACTTTCAACTTATTATTCACCTGTTGATCCAGTGTCAGACGGCCTTGAGTACGGCCAAAACCGGAATTCAGAATAATCCCCTCCTGATTAATCCGTGATAAAGATGCACTATACTTCGTTTGCGCAGTACCTCCACTCAAAGAGAGATGATGGTTAGACATAGGGGCAACTCGCATGACCTGATTTTCCCAATTGATACCATCCAACAACTTATAATCCTCTATATCAACTTCGCCCCCCTGCAGGTAAAGTCCCTTTGTTCTTACAGGATCAATATCCCATTGCAATTTCACAAAATCATAAGGCTTTAATACCTTTTGCCTGCGAGAGCTATTCTGAAAACCATAATATGTATTGTAACCGACCTTTGGAGCGGATAGTTTACCACGCTTGGTCGTTACGATCACAACACCATTACCCCCTCTTGCGCCATAAATTGCCGTTGCAGACGCATCTTTTAAAATATCTATAGACTCTATGTCCGCTGGATCTAACGCATTTATAGGATTTGCAGCAGCATTTCCATCGTTAGGGTTTTCGACAGGCATACCATCAATAACATAGAGAGGCCCCGTGTTTTGGGTAATAGAACCAATACCGCGAATCACAATATCAATATTAGAACCTGGCTGACCTTCTGAGGAAGTTACCTGAACCCCCGCAACGCGTCCAGCTAATGCTTCATCAAATGATTTCACTGGAGCTTTTTGTAAATCCTTCATCTTAACAGACCCAATGGATCCTGTTAAATCCGAACGCTTTTGCTCTCCATATCCGATTACAACAACGTCCTCCAACAAAGAACTGCTTTCGACCAGTCTTATCTGAAGAACTGTCTGTCCATCCAAATCATAGTTTTGAGGCTCGTATCCAAGCGAGTTAAACAATAACTTACCCTTAAGCCGATCTGTATTAATAACAAACTCTCCCCGTTTATTAGTTTGAACCGTAATATTACTTCCTTCTAATTTTACTGTTACAGCCTCGACTGGGGCACCAATATTATTGACAACCTTCCCGCTGATTTGACGCATCTGAGCATGAGCTAAAGATATTGTTGCACATATCCAGAGGATGGCTACACCTACTGCAGACCAATATTTATATTTTATCATTTTAGATTATTTTTGGTTAGTCTTAAAAAGCTTAGTTATTGGCCGAAATCAGATTACCTTTGAAATCAACCTTTTTTTCAAAAACTTTCAAATGATGGTCTAATAGGACCGCAACTTTTCTCCTATCCAATCTTGTTTCTTCATTCACCAAACCAGAAATACCAGTTTGACCGAAAATATTTTGAACTTCATTAAGTGTAATCTGCTTTCCTATCGCAGAGAATATTTCCTGTAGATCCCTAACATTCAAAGGCTCGCCAGAAGCAGTCCAATTGTTCAACAATTCAGGATAGTAGGTTCTTAATCCTAGCATCAATTCATAGCCACTGATTTCACGTTCTGGGTAAAACCAAGTTTGGTTCGCCCACTTGTATGGAATTCCAATGCCACGTAGTATACCCGTCGCCCCTATTTTATGTAGGATTTTAAACTGTGGATCTGTCGAAGGAACATCTATATAAGGCATGATATAGGCCTTATGATCAAGCAAAGTGGACTGAACATCCCGAATTGCAACCTTAGATGGATTTATTCCTTTTTGAACAGCTAGTGCAGCCACGACTCCCGAAGCTTGACCAATGCCCAAAACTACAGGCTGAAGGCGGGTAGCACCATTTACGATATTACTTACGCCAATACTTTTTTCTGCAACAATCAAACCTTCATAGTCTTTTGGTATCAAGGCTCCCATCGGCACGTTGTATGAGGGTACACGGATTTTAACAAAATCAATCTCGGGAGCATTGCCATATTTATAATGGTGATGATCGATTGTATAATCTCCCACGACCACTCCTGTACGATAATACGATTCTGGAGTTTCAAAAGGAGTCATGATATGTTGCAAGGAAAATAGCGACTTGGCTTGAAGTCTACGGGACTCTCTATGATAAGGAATCATAGGAAAACCATCTTTGGTCGGATATTCGCTAAAATCTATCCCCAAGTGTTTAAAACCTAATTCAGCCTGGATATAATACACAAAGCGCAATGTCATCTGCTTGGCTTCTTCCAATAATTTGACACGTTCGGCAGGAGTTTTCTCAACAATATTCAGATAAATATCGTTTCCTTTTTTAGGCCAGTTGATCATAAACTTATTATTAGGAAGCCGCCCATACGTCAACATCTTAAAACAATCGTTATTATCTTTAAGGAGCGTAGCCGGATCCGAAACATCACAACAACCTGCAAACTCTTCCTTCGAATAATTTTTCGGTTTTTTGATGGTCTTATCGATGCCCTTTCCAAAATCTTTTAGGGTGATGACGTAAGTCAGATCCTGAACGATATCGTTTCCTTCTGCTAACGCAAAAGGCTCATTATTCAATGACTTACTATCCATTCCCAGGTAGTAAGGTACATTCAGGGAAGCCATTACATCGCCTAGCTCTGTAGCATCAATCAACACTTTTCCTTCAACGCTTACCTCTTTACCTTTTTTATCTTTTGCTGTTATAACCCATCCTTGAACAGTCTTACTAGCTTTAGACCAAGTTGTTTCAAAGAGAACCTGTATATTCTTTTCTCTTTTTACCATTTCTTGTAGAATATTATTACCTACAGACGGCTCAAATAAAGTATTACTCACCCAACCCGTCTCGACGGCTTTTGGTCCACCATAATAATCATACAACTTTTGACGAAACTCGGCCCACAGTCCTGATGGCAGACGATGGTTTCCATCAATTGCGGAGACACCAGCAGCCGTCAACATACCTCCCAGCCATACCGTCTCTTCCAGAACAACTACATTTACACCAAGCCTAGATGCTTGAATAGCCGCCATAGTACCACTAGCGCCACCACCAATAATAATAACATCCGTCTTCAACTGTGCGTAGCCAAGCTGAGTCGTCGCCGCAATTATTAAAATAAATTGTAAAAAAATCTTCTGCATATCATTTATCGTTTTTTAACTAATACCGCACTCACTACTTTACGCTCACCTGCGACATCTGAAGGCTTTATCGTAGTAACCCCATCGACAACCATCGATGAAGATCCCCCTCCATCTAAATTCACTGCTCCCACACACCCTATTTGAAGCATCACTTGCGCCACTTCTTTTAACGTTAAACCAGGTGCTCCATCCCTGTTACCACCTTCTGCAGCGAATAATACCACATTACCATTTTTCAAATAACCGATTGCCGATCTAGCACGGGAAGATGTATTATCTACAGCGATAAGCTCTTGTACATCAGTTATATTTACACTAGAATCTTTAACCAACATAGGTGACCCACCAATCGCACTGTTCTGTTCCCACAAACTACCTCCTACAGGAAAACTTGCAGTTGGAATAGCCTGAGGTGCTTTTCCTTCTTCATTAGGACTAGGCTGTGGATAAGCATAAACCCCGTTGCTTAAGGTGTATATCCATGAAACGGATGGCTTATTCTCTTTATTTAATCCGAAAGCTGCACGTGTCGGGTAATATGGAGTACTTACCCCACCTAAAGCTCTATTCAAACTCTTAATATTATCTGCACTCTTAAGTCCATTAAATAAAACCAAACTATAACTAGCGCCCGTCCCAAAAAAGCCTCCATTTATGCAGGCATACACCTCGCCGGATTCTTCATTAAAAAATGTTGAAGGTGTTTTTGCTGTAGTTGACATAATAGGTTTAAACTCCAGATTCAGCTTGGGATTGAAAGCCAATATATACATGTTGGTTGCCTTACCATTCACGGCTTGATTACTTTTGTAAACCGCTATTCCTTTCGGAAATGTCGACATCAACCCCTGTTGCTTTTGCCAAACCACTGTATCCAAATCAATTACAGGCTTGGGAGTTTTATATTTATCAAGCTGATAAATTGAATATAAGCCTACTTCTTCCTTTTTATTACATGCGAACTGCAATAATACAGCTGCAATAAGAACACTATTCACCAAAAGTTTATGTATCATAAAGTCAATAATTAGGTATCTAAGACACTAAATAAGAAAAAAAATATTGAAATATCAATTTATTTTTAATTTATTTTAAAAACAAAGTCTTTATTACACTATTTATTAATAATACAAGTCAGGAGTAGTATTGTATTTCAGGCAGCGTAGCAACCAATTCATAAAAAAGGCGGGATAAATCCCGCCTATAAATTCAAACAAACAACACATTACTTTTTAAGACCTTCAGCGAGCTGTTCCCACCAACCATAATTGATGATATGCACAATATCAAATACCATTGCACCATGCGATTTTGAACGGCACATCTTAAGAGCCTTTATAAATTGCTCTGGATGTTCCTTGTATTGCTCCACGTAAAGCCCTGCATACACAGGTACTTTTCCCATAGTCACCTTATTCACCAGTTCTGCAGACCCTTCTACCGTATACCAATCTTCCTTTTTCACCACCAATCCAGATTCTAACGTTTTTTCTGTAGTATCTGTTTGTTGTAACAATTCTGACTTTTCTACCTCAAAATAATAGTTCCCGGTAGTAAACAAATCGAGATATTCTGCGTACCCGGTATTTTTATAAGCTTTGTTTGCCCAAGGAAAATCTAAACTAGGATCGTACTCCTTACTTGCAAAATTAACCCCGACATCGTAATAAAGCGGATACCAAGATCCCGTGTAGTCCCCAAAAACGATGTTTGGATTAATCCTCTTGATTTCATTGCGGGCTTCTAAAATAAAATCATGGATGACTGTGGCTCTCCATTGTAACCAATCATTAAACAATGGGCCATCAATCCGTTCTTTACCCTTGAAACTAAAAATGTCAACAGGAAAGTCCGTAACTTCTTTTCCCAGATGCCTCTCAAATAAAGCTTTGCTTTTCGGTGAAAAATCTGCATTCAAGTTATCAAATCGAACACGATCTAAGATAATACCGTCCAATTTCGGATATAATCCGACCAGCTCCTTCAATATAGACAGTTCATAGGCTTGTACTTCCGGTAACGCTGGATTGATCATGGCTGAATACTTGGTCTTTTGTTCCGTTATCAACTTAAATCCTTCTGGTAGATACGACATTGTCTGCCAAGCAGCTTTTGCGGTATCACTATACACCACCCCACGATCAAAATAATTGTGCCCTGCAACAAATACATTGGTAGAAGCATGCACCTTTAATCCTAATTTCTGTCCCTCTTCAATAAATACCGTTAACATATCCCATGACAGATCTTTCTTAACCTTACTCTCCCCCCAAGAAGTCATAACAGGGGCGATCTTACTCGGGTACAAGACCTCACCGGTAATTGGCTTTACATCGACGACGATATCTGTTATTCCCGCATCCTTTGATTTTTTCAGGTAATAAACAATCGAATCTTTAACGCAAAAGCGATCAAAATTGGCCGTAGCATCAAACCATAAAATATTTCTGTTGATAAAATAATCTATTGTCTTCTCTTCTTTTAAAACAGAAGAACAGGAGATACATAAAACAGAAATAAACAAAAAAAGTAAGCGCATAATAAAATATAAGATAGTTCTAAAATAACCTACCTTCTAATATATAGAAGGTAGGAATAAAATTATTTAGTCCGCATAGGTTGTAAACTCATGACATACTAAATACCCGAATGTGCTAAGCATGTAAACCTGAAGACGCTCACCATTTTCTGATGTACCGACACAGATATCTCCAGTAGCATTCAAGTTCGCATTCCCCAAGAATAATTCAGATTGATACACACGTAAATCATTATAATTAGGAGCCGAGATAGATGTTCCAATTAATGCTCTATTAGTGATATCATAAACGAACATTTGTGAATTATCATTTTTCTCAATCAATTTTAATTGGGCAACAATATCAGCATTATTAAACCGGATGTAGGCTATAGAATTATTCATTACTGTATTTGGTACTGTTGGAAAAGTAGCAATCCGTCCATAACTTGATCCCGAGAGGTAAACCAATTCCGTATTTACACTTGCAATATAATTCGTCCCCTCATCAGCACTCATAGGCACGTACTCTGCCAAGAAACCCAACGAAGTTTCACCATCCTTATATTCTTTTAAAACAGGCTGTGCACTTGTGAATGAACCATTTTCCATTCGCCACTCATAAAAGAATCTACTATTGGCCAATGACGCCGTCATTACCCCCTTACCAGTCAGACTTCCTGCCCATGCTACCTTACGTCCAATACTTCCATCACCAGGGACAGTGGCTGGTTTGACATTTGTCCATTCCAACAGCTTAACTGGACTTTTATCATTTACATTATTATACCTATAAACAATAAAAGCATTATTCGCAGGTGTGTAACTAGTAATCGCAAATGACTCAGTTCCATCGCCAATTCCCTGAAATGACAAACGCCCTCCAGGCAAAGGACTAGTTATACTGTGCGAAAATACACCAGTAAATCTATTATACACTTTAAATACAGACGGGTTACTTCTGGTAACAATAACAACATAATCACCGCTGACAAATAGAGAGGTTTCATTATTTGCTGAAAAACCTAAATCTGCCGCAGTTTTTACAAATAACCGACGGCTAATTCCCAAACCACGATCTTTCTTCACGGGCTCTTTAACAACAAAAGTATAGTCAGATTTAGCATCACCAGGAGCTGAAACACTGAAAATTTTAGATCCAGTTCCTAAATCAATCGTACTACCGTTTGCAATAGATCCTGTTGAATGCTTATTGATTACATATTCCAACTTTACCTTACTCACATCGATACCAGGGAGAACAAAAAAGGTCACGGTTTTCCCTGTTATAATTCCTTCCACGACATCCGTACCAACAGTTATTGTCGCTTTACTTAACGCCGTACTTCCTCTTTTCAAGGCTTTGACCACATAATTCTGCTCTTCGCCTGTCCCCGACCGTACGGTTAAGGTCCGGGGCTCACTCAGATCAATGAAACCATTAAGCCCGGGAATTATCTGGGCATCTGCAGGCAAAGATGCTCTTAAAAGCATACGTTTCAGATTCACTTCATTGTCCGAATCTATAGGATAATGGTAATCTACATTTACAAAGAAAGTATCATTCGCAAAGGTACTATTAAACAAACGATCAGTAGCTTTTCCTTCTATCGTGGCATAAATATCCGCCAAGGTCTTTTTATCATTCCGCTGCCCATAGTCTGGCTTCTGGCAAGCATTAAAAGCCAACAAAACTACGGCGCCGTAAACTATATTTTTCAATAACATTTTCATAATTTTTAAGTGAACGTATGATTACCAACCAAAGATTTGATCAAGCCCTAAATTCAGCTGCACCTCATTTTCCGGGATTGGCAAGTAATAAAGTTTTCCGGTAAAACTTCTATTGACTGCATCTGCCGAAACAACCTCGTATGTATACCCCGTACCCAATCCAGTGATTTTATGACCTGTCATTTTCTTACCATTCAATTCGATATGTGCCTTTCTCCATCGACGCAAATCCCAAAAACGGTGTCCTTCAAAAGCTAGTTCTACTTTTCGTTCATGCTCTATAGCTTGCATCGCCTGAGTATTACCTGAAACACTGATAGCGTTGAGCCCCCTTTTATTCCGTAACATATTGATATAGGTCGTTGCTGAAGCATAATCATCCAATTGTGCTTTGGCCTCTGCCAATACTAAGACAATTTCTGCATACCGCATCTCAACCCAACTTTGCGTACTTTTATTCACAACAAAAGTCGTATTGTTCGGATCTAACATTTTCTTTGCATAATACCCTGTAACTGTACGCTTTGGATCTCCGCTTTTACCAAACTCTACAAAACCTTCCACAACGTCAGCTTCCGTAGTATTGACTACACGTCCCTTCCAAATTGAGTTATTATGCAGAATTGTTGCTTCAAAACGAGGCTCCCTATTATTATAAGGATTAGCGGCATGCACAGGATTAGACCAAGAAAACTTAGTACCATCTGCCATTTCAAATTCATCAACCAGTTCTGCAGTGGGCACCCCATATACAAGTGCATTTCCTGCGGCATCACGCGGAGGGACATAGCCCAAGTCATAATCGTGTGTTATATTAGGAGCTAAGTAATCCACCCTAAAAATAGCTTCTTTAGTATCTTTCTTTCTAAATATCTCAGCAAAATCAGCGTCCAACGCATACAAGCCCTCTTCTGCCAATTCAACAACTTTTGCCGCAGCATTGGCGGCTATGCCAAAATAGTCCTTTGCTTTTGCTTGTGGGATTCCTGTCAGGGCATCCATGTTAAACTGCTTGTTATCATATTTTGCTATTGAACCAGCGTACAATGCTACGCGTGACAGCATACCATAAGCTGCACCTTTAGTTGCGCGTCCGCTCAGATTTGTTTTTGGCAGATTCTCCGCAGCAAAAGTTAAATCTTCAATCATAAAATCATACACTTCCTGTTCACTAGAACGTGGTTTATCTTTCGAATTATAATCGCCTAATGACCTAAAAATAGGAAGGCTACCATGCAATTTTGCCAACCAGAAATAAGTATAAGCTCGGACATAACGACCTTCTGCTTCATACATTATTTTTTGTTCTTCACTTAGTTTAGATTTTGTTCTTACCCCCTCCAGCATTTCATTAACACGTCTAATCCCAACAAAACCTGGGTTCCAAAAGTTCAATCCTACTGTAGCAGGAGAGAAATAATTCGAATTAGAGATCAAAGTATTAACAGTACCATTGCCCAAGGTATTAGAAGTAAATTTCATACCATCTGCTAAGGCATCCATAGCATTATTGTAACCCAGATTCGGAAAATTACCGAACTGAAATTTTTGAAATACCCCATACATACCTGAAACGTATAGTTCGGCTGTACTAGGATCCGACCAGACACTCTCCTCGACAAGACGATCTTGTAGATTCAGATCCAGATTACACCCTTGAAAAGATATAGCCGCCAGTGCTAAAATCGCTACACTCGTTCTTTTTATAGTTGTTTTAATATTTTTCATGAGAATCACTTAATGTTAGTTAATGAATCAGACCTCCTTAGAAAGTTACATTTAAGCCAAATTCAAAGATGCGCTGTTGCGGATAAAACCCGTTATTTACGTTAGGCATCTCGGGGTCGATATACTTTAATTTATCCCACGTAAACAAGTTTGAGCCAGAAACAAACAGTCTGATATTCTCAACTTTTACCTGTTGCAACATTGCTTTAGAAAAAGTATAGCCTAACTGAGCAGACTTCAATCGTAAATAACTTCCGTCGCGCACCCATCCTGAGTTAGAAAAACCATTTTGATTGGAGATACCCGTTGCTTTATAAGCACTCAGTCGTGGAAATTCAGCATTCGGATTATCTGGTCTCCAAGAATTTTCAACTAAGAAATAAGGCGAGTTTCCGTAATTATAAAATGCTCTTGTAAATGGTGTATTGTCATCAACACCGCTAGTATTTGAAGACCCCTCATAAGTACCTGCCAAACTAATATTTACCATAGTTGCTCCTTGTAACAGTGCTGAAAAATCAAAGCCTTTATAAGCCAAATCTATATTCAAACCGAAAGTTAACTCGGGCACATTAGAGCGACCAATGTAAGTTTGATCCTCCGCTGCAGTAATTTTGCCATCCCCATTAAGATCTCTGAATTTAAAGAACCCAGGAGCCAAAGTACCTCCACTAGGTGTCGGGGTGTTTCTAGCCTCTTCCCAATCTTGAATTATTCCATCAGAAATAAATCCGATTTTGGTACCGACAGGCTTACCAATCAAACTCTTCCATGCTGGTGTGCCATCAGGTTCATCTCTTTTTAAAATACGGTTACGAGCCCAATTCACATTACCTGTTACACCATATTTAAACTCTCCTACCCGATCATTATAACGCAACTGTGCATCAAAACCTCTATTATCTACAGAGCCCACATTAACTAACGCCGGATAATAACCACCCATAGAACCTGGATACAAATTGTTAACCCGCTCAAGTATATCATCTGTAAGACGGTAGAACCATTCAAAATCAAAACCCACTTTTCCATTTAAGAACCTAGATTCAAACCCCACATTCATAATACTAGACTCTTCCCATCTCAACGTTGGATTCTGCAAAGGATTGGTATAGATAGGCATTACCGGTTTTCCACCGATTACAACAGGAGGAGTGTGCGCATGTGGTACAGTATTATTAATAGTGGTCTGAGAAAAAGTAGATAAGTAAGGGAAGGTACCTACCTGAGCACGATCATTTCCAGCTCTACCATAGGAGGCTTTCACCTTCAGAAAATCAACCGTCTCTAAAGCTTTTGCAAAGAAATCTTCTCGAGAGACAATCCAACCTAACCCTACCGCAGGAAACGACTTCCAACGGTTTTCCTTAATAAAGTTTGCCGAAGCATCCCACCTCGACACCAACTCCACAAGATATTTATCTTGATAAGCATAGTTTAAACGTGCTACAAAACCCGCTCTTGCCGTTTCCGCATCACTAGAGCCCGTAGCTGCAATTAGATCATTGGGATCTGTCGATCCGTAGTTAATTTCTTGAATAATAGAAATTGGAAAGTTACTAGCCCCAGTTGCAAAAATATTGCCCTTTGTCCCGGAATATTCATATAAGGCCAACCCCGTAAAGGCATGATCTCCCACAGTCTTGCTGTAGTTCAAACTCGACTGCATCGTCTTTCTATAAGATGCTTGATAATCCTGTCTTAGCGTTGTTTTCCCTATACCTGGCACCACATCCAATGCTATGTAATCACCTTCCACCTGATCACGTGCACGTCCCATAGTACGGTAAGGCGTGGTCCATCTTTTCCCCTCTCTTCCAGTAAAATCATAAGCCCCTTGTACTTTCAACACGAGGCCCTCTACCCCTGGCACGCGAAAATCAAGATTCGCCTGCCCTTGAAATATATTGGATTTATACTTCTGATATCCCGAATTTTCTACAGAGGCGATGGGATTCACCCAACCAGCACCTGCTTGGTAAGCCGTCGGAAGACCATTGGGTGCGTACATCGGCAAGTTAGGCAACATACGAACCGCTTGATAAAAAGGATTCATATATTCTGAATTATCCGGCGAAATCCCAGGCGTATTACTAACTTGATTACGTAACCCAACATTTAGTGTGAGTGTAAGATAATCATTGATGTCATTTTTCAAATTTGTCCTGACATTGTATCGCTTAAATCCTGTGTTATCAATTACTCCATCTTGGTCCATGTGACTTATAGAAGCAAAATATTGCGACTTACTTCCTCCTCCAGAAACAGTAGCCGCATGATGCTGTGAATACGAATTATTATCAGTCAGCAAACTTACCCAGTCCGTATTTCCCAATAACGGGTTTGTATTGGTACCGGAACGAACAGCATCAATCATTTCTTGGCTGTAAACTAATCCCACTTGAGCCTGATTGGTACTCAGTAAAAAATCATTATCTAGTTCTGTTCCTTTGTTGTACCAAGTCATATAATCTGCCCCATCCAAAAATTTGGGAAATCTCGTATTCTGACCAATACTGTAGCCAAAATTATAAGAAACCCTAGTTTCCTCTTTACGTCCAGATCTTGTTTTGACGAGAATAATACCATTTGCAGCCTGCAATCCGTATGCTGCAGTGGCTACTGCATCTTTAAGAAACGAAATAGTTTCAATCTCACTAGGGTCTAAATACGCCAAAGTGGACAGGCTTCGTTCAATATCATCAATGATGACCAATGGTGATTGATTTTCCCCGTACGTACCTACACCACGTAAATACAATGATGTATTATCAGCACCTGGCCTTCCCGACTGTTGCAATCCTGTTAATCCTGGTACCCGCCCTACGAGCGAGTTTGTAATATTCATGGAAGGCGCTTTTTTAATATCATCAGCAGATATCTGCGTAACAGATCCCACAACATTGCTTCTTTTTTGCGTACCATAAGCCACAACCACAACCTCATCAATCTCTTTATCGCTTGAAGCCAATACAACGGTCACATTATCAGCAGTCCTAACAACCTGTTCTTTTGCCTGAAAACCGACATAGCTAATTTCTAAAGTCAAAGGAAAGCTATCAGAATTAATTTGAAAAAAACCTTTACCATCCGAAAATACAGAGGTTGCCTTTCCCTTTAACTTAATGTTTGCCCCCGCGACAGGTCTACTCCTTTCATCAAGAACGTGGCCTTTCAGCACAGATTGGGCAAACGTCACAACAGTTTGCATCAGCAAAAAAAGCAAACTAATGGTCTTTAGGTAACAAGACCGCTTAAAGTTTAAAAATTGCATAATTTAGTGTTTAATGTTTATTTTAAATATTCATCTATTCAAAACATAGCTACTCGTTGAAATTATAATCAGTTAATCAACAAGAATAGGACCCCAGCTATCTGGCATTCCCTTTTATCAAAAACAAGAATATTTCCCTACGAACAATACGATATCATATTTAAGCTTTGCTCGGTACTCCGGCACTAAATAAGAAATAAAATATCAAACAATCAACTTATTTATAATTTTTTTTAATATATAATCCATAAAAAGAGATATATGAAACAAAATAAAACACCATTTAAGTAAATAAAATACTATATAAACAAAAAAATCTCATCGCTTTTAACAATGAGATTTTCGAAAAATAAAAGCATATCTATTACGCTTCTTCCAATTCCTCTGGCTTTTTTAAAGGCACCAACCAAGTCACTATAAAAGCTGGTATTGTCGCAATCATGACCCATATAAAGAACTCCTTATACCCCATCATATCACTCAACCAGCCACTGATCATCGATGGTATCATAAATCCAAGATTCACAAGACCGCTCCCAAAAGCATAATGTGCCATTTTATATTTTCCAGGGGCTATATTCTGCATAATAAACAGGATCAATCCAACAAAACCAAACCCATATCCAAAATATTCAATAACAACTGCGCTCCCAATTATATATAGATTTTCGGGTTGTGTTACAGCTAGAAAAGCATACGCAGCAAAAGGTATATTAAAAGCAGTACATAGGATCAAAAGCGATTTTCTATTTAATCCGCTCTTAGCAATAAAATTACCCGCTACAATAGATCCCAAAACAAAGGCAATAGCTCCAAAAACACCATACAACAAGCCAATCTGCGATGTACTCAATTCCAAGCCCCCTTCAGCACGCGATGACTTGAAGAAAAGAGGAATTATCTTAATAGCCTGCCCCTCGGCGAAACGATAAAAAACAATGAACGCTAGACTGAACCAGATATGCTTCTTCTGAAAAAAAGTAATAATGACATCTTTCAAAGTCGCCATCCCTTCTTTAAAAGTAGAGGATTTCACAGTCGATTCAGTGGACGGTAACACGCGCATATTACACAATCCTAACAACAGCATGATAGCTCCATACACGAACATCACAATCATCCATGCGTTATGAATACCAACTTCCCGCTCCAACTGACCAGCAAAGTAAACTAATGCACCACCAGAGAAAACCTTAGCTACGTTATAAAAGGCACCTTGCCAACCCACATATTTAGCCTGCTGCTTAGCAGACAATTCATTGAGATAAACACCGTCTGCAGCCGTATCATGAGTAGCTCCACTCAATGCTATAATTGTCAATATTGCAATCGAAAAGCTAAAAAAATGATCCAACTGCAAGGTCAATCCCACCAAACCAAACAATATCCCTGTGAATATCTGTGTAATATAAACGAAGAATTTCCTTGTCTTATACAACTCCAAAAAAGGTCCCCAAAGTGGCTTCAGCGTCCAAGGGATCATAATCAGCGAAGTCCAAAAGGCGATCTGTGTATCAGATACGCCCATATTTTTATACATAATAGAACTGGCGCCTGATACTGCCACAAAGGGCAGTCCCATAGCAAACCAAGTTGTAGGTATCCAGTACATTGGATGTAAAGCCTTCTTATTCTCCACGCGAAACGGTATTTGGTCTTTAAATGATTACTTGAAAGTTCAATTTTATCAAAAAAAAACTTAACAAACAACTTATTATTAAAATATTTTAAAAACAAACTATCATTAAAAGCCATCTATACCATAATAAGTTCTTGTTGAGTAACTTTTTTACTATATTTAACCCTATTCATAGGGTAATCATTTTCGAAATGGGATCAAATTTTTTGACAGACTTACACAATGCGAATATCTCTGGTGTTGCATTTAAAAACATAAAACTTAAAAAGAAAATCTTAGCATACTTTGCTGCTGAAGAGCTCGCGACTATAGCGGAACTTAGCAAAGAATTCAATATCAGCATTCCTAAAATCAATGAATCAATCAACGAACTCATTGAAGAGAAACTGGTTAAAGATTATGGAAAGCAAACCTCTAATGTGGGGCGAAAGCCAAATAATTATGGGTTAGAAGCTAATTCGGCCTTTTTTATTGGCGTTCAGGTCAGCCATGATTTTTTAAGCATTGCGATGATCAATATGAAAAAAGAGCTTATCGCCAGCAAACATGACATAACCTACACCCTAGAAAACAATGAGCAATCTTTATTAGACATCTGTAAGGAAATAAAGGAATTCATTGTCAAACTAAACATAAAGAAAGAAAAAATATTGGGAATAGGTGTCAACCTATCTGGACGTATCAACTATAGAACCGGATATTCTTACAGTTACTTTAACTTTTATGAAGATCCGCTCTCCAATTTCTTCGAACAAGAGTTAGGTATACGGACATTTCTAGAAAACGACACAAAGGCTCTTGCTTACGGTGAATTTTCGAGTGGCTTACTGACTAATGAAAAAGATGCTCTATTTGTGAATGTCGACAATGGAATAGGCCTAGGTATCCTGATTAACAACCAGCTTTATTATGGCAAATCAGGCTTCTCTGGTGAATTTGGTCATATTCCAATCTTTGATAACGACATTATCTGCAAATGTGGTAAAAAAGGATGTCTCGAAACCGAAGCCTCCGGACATGCTCTACGCCGCATGGTGATTTCTCAGTTAAAAGAAGGAGCGACCAGTATACTAACGAAGAAGTTTCAAGAGATTGAGGACATCCGTTTACATGACATTATTCAAGCAGCAAAGAAAGATGACACACTATGCATTGAAGCCATCAATCAAATTGGTGAAAAACTAGGCCGGGGGCTGGCAGCTTTGATTAACATCTTTAATCCAGAACTCATCATAATAGGTGGAATACTGGCATCATCCGACGAATATCTCAGTCTTCCGCTAAAAAATGCAATCAACAAATATTCACTATCTATCGTCAACAAAGACACTAAAATTGTGATGTCCAGCAATGGTCAAAAATTTGCTGCAGTAGGAGCTTGTTTATTATTAAGAGACAGACTGCTCGAAATAACAGAATAATGTATTGTACAGTTACATCATATTGCGATAATCTACAGACAGACTATCGCAATATTTTACCTTCTGCATCGATAGCTTTGACGTAGGGATCGGCATAACGATCCACCAAAACAGCAAACTCATATCGAGAGACAATATGATTAGGATCATAAACACCCTTAAATTTAAATTTCCTAGACCACTCCTTTTCGACCTCCCGATTCACTTCATCCCCTCTCAGAGAAACATGTTTAATCAGGTCCAGCAATTCGTTCAACTCAAAGTCTCCGCCTTCTTTATTGACAAACCACAATTGGCTACGCGAATACAGACTATTAAAAACAGCCTTGACGCTACCAATCGAAACCGGTCTATTTCCATCAAATAATACTCCTTTTTCAGTGCTTTCCACTGGGAAAAAGGAAACTAAGAATATCTTCTGTAACGATTTAAAATTACTATCCGAAGAGGATATATCAGAAAAGGGCAAGATACGGGCATCAAAAGTCAACAACTCGGTCTGTAACTTCCGCATATCGATTTTATCCGCTGTAGTCTTGAAAAAAGAACAATACGCTGCAGCCGCTCCCACTGCCTGTCCCAAATTAGCACGTAATGATAGGCTATTATCATCCAGACCTACTTGCACAAGATTCGCTGTAAAAAAAACATTGGAATTACTCTGCGAGAAGACATCAAACCACCTATAACCATACAGAGCGTTCTCATACTCCCCTAGAGCCAAAAGTGTACGGCGCTCGTCAGCATTAATTTCCGGCAACGACAAAATACGGGACGGTTTGGCAAACAAATCCGTCGAAACGACATACTGTCTAGTATCCCCCTGTGGAGTAGCATCGACCATAGCGCGAACCCCATATTTTCGCTTATTAGACAATGTTACTGTCAGTTCCTTCTTGCCTTTAGCTATCCCAATAACCTTCGTCCCGCTCACAAGCGTAAGGTTCTGTTGCTTGGCCAACATCCGCTCTAGTGCATTCCGCATTAGACGGGGATTTATATCTTTCTGAAGAGCGATGACCAACGAATCATTTTTACTCTTTAACTGTCCTGTTTCAATCAGTAAATCTTTCCATATCCCTCCCAACAAATGTGCATTACAGACAATGGGCAGAGCAGAACTCTCCACACTTGACATATAGGTAGCTCCTTCATATACCCACACCGTAGGCACATTAGAACGAGCCGCCTGCAAGGCTGCAGCAAAAGCCTCTATCCCATCTCCATAGACCAACAACGTAGGCTTAATCTCTTTTGCTATTGCAGCTGTAACCCCACAGAACAACATGAAGAGACTTATTATTCTAACTTTTAATCTTATCATACTCTAAAGTACATAAAAGTTCTGATTCCTCTCTGCTAACTTTCTTTACTTTTTCCCCTTTACTTTTTTCTAACATATTGCTTTAATGAGTAACTTTGCCACATGATAGAGGAAGATAAATCACTTAATTTTATTGAAGAAATTGTCGAAGAGGATCTTCGCAATGGAACACATGACGGACGTGTATTAACACGCTTCCCACCCGAGCCCAATGGTTACCTCCACATCGGACATGCCAAATCCATCTGTTTAAACTTTGGATTAGCACAGAAATACAACGGAAAGACAAACCTTAGGTTTGACGACACCAACCCTGTCACCGAAGATGTAGAGTATGTAGAAAGTATAAAAAAGGACATACAATGGTTGGGATTCCAATGGGCGGAAGAACTTTATACATCCGATTATTTTGAGACTCTTTATCAATATGCGATCCAATTAATTCAACATGACCTTGCTTATGTAGATGACAGTACTGCTGAAGAGATCGCGGCAGCAAAAGGAACTCCGACCGAACCAGGAGTACCAACTCCGTACCGTAGCCGCTCTATTGAAGAGAATTTAACGCTCTTTCAAGAAATGCGTGATGGCAAATATAAAGATGGCGAAAAGGTACTCCGCGCAAAGATTGACTTGGCAAATCCAAACATGCATTTGCGTGACCCACTTTTGTATCGTATCAAGCATGCACATCATCACCGTACAGGTGACAAATGGTGCATATACCCGATGTATGATTTTGCCCATGGGCAATCCGACTCTATCGAAAAAATAACCCACTCGGTATGTACGTTGGAGTTTATTCCCCACCGCCCACTTTACGATTGGTTGATTGAAAAATTAGAAATATTTCCTTCACATCAGTACGAATTTGCCCGTCTCAACATGACTTACACCGTGATGAGTAAGCGCAAGCTTTTACAACTCGTTACTGAAGGACATGTCGAAAGCTGGGATGACCCACGGATGCCTACTATTTCAGGCTTCCGCAGAAGAGGCTACACTCCTGCCAGTATCCGCAACTTCTGCGAGCGTATTGGCGTGCAAAAGCGCGAAAACATGATTGATGTGAGTCTCCTCGAATTCTGTATCCGTGAAGACCTGAATAAAACTGCGTGGCGTAGAATGGCCGTTCTTGATCCTATAAAAATGGTGATTACCAACTATCCCGATGGACAGGTAGAAGAACTACATGGTGAGAACAACCCTGAAGTAGAGGGAGGAGAAGGAAGTAGAATGATTCCATTTTCAAAGGAACTTTGGATCGAACGCGAAGATTTCATGGAAGAACCGCCTAAAAAATTCTTCCGCTTAGGCCCTGGACTTTCTGTTCGCCTTAAGCACGGGTATATCGTGGAGTGCCATGATTTCAAAAAAGATGAAAATGGACAAGTGACAGAGGTACATTGTACTTATATTCCCAACTCCAAATCCGGAGAAGATACTTCTGGATTGAAAGTAAAAGGAACTATACATTGGGTTTCTGTTGCGCATGCGAAAAAAGCAGAAGTTAGATTGTATGATCGCTTATTCCAAGTCGAAAACCCAGCAGCAGAAGAAGATTTCAAAGCATCTATCAATAAAGAAAGCTTGCACATCATCGAAAATGCATATATTGAACCCGACCTGGCCAACGCAATTCCAGGAAAGGGATATCAATTTATACGTATGGGATATTTTACCCTCGACACCAAATCCACACCAGATCATTTAGTATTCAACCGTACGGTCACGCTAAAAGACTCCTGGGCCAAAGAAGTCAAAAAAGGATAATAAAAAAAGGAAGCTTAAAGCTTCCTTTTTTTATTATCCTTATACGCAGACAATCTAAGCCAGCTGCTCGACGATCTTCTGTGTAGGCCCCGGATTACTCATGGTATAAAAATGTAAAACAGGTGCACCGAAGTCAATCAATTCCTTACACATATTCACCATCCACTCCTGGCTTACAAGTTGCACATCTGCGTTTGTTTTGCAAGCATCTACGGCATCACTCAATTCTTCCGGAATATCCAGGTGGAATATTTTAGGTAGCGCAATCAACTGCTTTTTAGAGGTCAACGGTTTTAATCCTGGAATAATAGGTACATGAATACCATTGTCCCGACACTTTACCACAAACTCCTTATACTTATCAATATTATAGAACATTTGAGTCACAATAAAGTCTGCTCCCATTTCTACCTTCTTTTTTAGCCACTTAAAGTCTGTATTGAAATTCGGTGACTCAAAATGCTTCTCTGGATATCCGGCTACGCCCACACAAAAGTCCGTCTGCTCCGAACTCTCCATATCTTCGTGTAGATAATGTCCGGAATTCATATCCAAGACTTGCTTTAATAAATCTGTAGCATAAGCGTGCCCCCCAGGAGTTGGAATAAAATCGGCATCCCCCTTACGCGCATCTCCCCGTAGCACCAACACATTATCAATACCTAAGAAGTTAAGATCGATCAATGCGTTCTCCGTTTCCTCCTTTGTAAAACCTCCACAAATAAGATGTGGAACCGCGTCCACCTTATACTTATTCATTATTGCTGCACAGATAGCAACTGTACCTGGGCGCTTACGATAAGCAACTCGCTCCAACAACCCATTAGCGTGCTCTTTGTAAAGATAATCCTCGCGGTGGTAAGTAACATCAATGAAAGGAGGGTTAAACTCCATCAATTTGTCCATCGTATTGAAAATACTCTGGATTCCCTTGCCTTTAGCAGGTGGAAGAAGTTCAAAAGAGAACAAGGTCTTTCCATCAGCCTGTTTAATATGGTCGATAATCTTCATACAAATATTTTTAAGGCCAAGAGAAAGCACACAAAGGCACTGTGAGTCTTCAGCTTATCTTTCCCGCCAGCTGGAGGGTAGAATGTAGCACCTTGACAAGTGTCAGGTTGCTAAGGCTTCAGCGGGTCTAGTCCCTCGGCCTTTCTCTATAAGCACTGCTAATATCGGTTTAAAAATTGAAAAGTAAAAATGAAAACTCAAAAAGCGAATAAAAAAGCATCATTTTATTTTTCTCAACTCATTGAAAATCTTACTCTTTATAGAGATCGACCAGCCCTTCAGGCAACTCTACCTCTATAATTTCCTCTTCTTGATCGATTCCTAAAATCAAATCTTCAGAGAGTGGAAACATCATTTCCTTCCCATCCATATCTACTGTAGCAATAAACTGCTGTGGCATTTCCTGCACATCGATAATCTCGCCCAGCTCTCCGTGCTCCTCATCGATAACGAGATAACCAACAAGGTCTGTGTAACGAAAATCATCAGGATCTCTTTCCGGCATCTTATCATTTGGCAGATACATCTTCTTACGTACCAATGCCTGCGCTTTATCAATATGATCTACATCTTCAAATGTAGCATAGGCTGTACTATTATTATGAAGCTTTATCTGATCCACAAAATAAGGAACCAATTTCTTATTGACCTCCAAAAAGATAATCTCCAATTCCAGATCATCATAATCTTCGAACTCAAAAAACAATTGCACCTCCCCTTTAAGACCACGGGTCTTACTTACGTATCCGATATAAAAACTTTCTTCTATTGTCATATTTTCCGAGTAAAATCCAAAAATAAAAATTAAAAACAAAAAGTCGGTCCATATCATGAACCGACCTTTCTTTTGAATACTTTATGAAAGATTAACCTTCAGTTTCTTCTGTGTTTTCAGCACCTTCAGTTGCTTCTGGAGCTTCTACTTCTGCTTCTTCAGCAGGAGCTTCTTCAACTGGAGCATTCTTAGCTGCTACTGCTGCTGCAATTTCTTCTTTTTTCTTAGCCTCAGCTACTAAAGCTGCTTTTTTAGCTTCTTCTTTAGCATTTGCTAGACCAGATTTTTTCACTTCGATTTTAGCTGCGTTACCTTCATTCCAGTTCGCAAAAAGCTCTTCAGCTTTAGCATCATCAAAAGCACCTTTTTTAACACCACCTTGCAAGTGTTTTTTGTACAACACACCTTTGTAAGAAAGGATAGCACGTGCTGTGTCTGTAGGTTGAGCACCTTTGTTCATCCAATCTAACGCTTTATCGAAATCTAAAACGATAGTTGCTGGGTTAGTGTTTGGGTTGTAAGAACCTAAACGCTCGATGAATTTACCATCACGTGGTGCACGTGAGTCTGCTACTACTACGTGGTAAAAAGGTTTTCCTTTTTTACCGTGTCTTTGCAATCTGATTTTAGTTGCCATGTTTGATTATTATTTATGTATTCAACATATCCCCCGTACTGCATGTAAGAGGGGACGCAAAGATAAAAATTAAAAAGGAAAAAGACAAACAGACTTCCAACAACTTAAGCACTATTTAATAGACATACAAATAGCTTACAACAAATGACTTATCATCTGCTATCGAACAGCATCTACAAACATTAAGTTTAACCAAATATACACTTTTGGTTCTCTTTTGAATTTCCCGTTTTTAATTTTTACTTTGTAGGATGAACAACGCAGCTCCTCTCAAGATCCTAAAGGCTTCCGCAGGTTCGGGTAAAACCTTTAGCCTTACTCTTCATTACCTCTCTTTATTACTGGATAACGAGAACAACTATCGAGAGATTCTGGCTGTTACCTTTACCAACAAAGCTACCGCTGAAATGAAAGAACGCATTCTTTCCGTTCTCCAAGGGCTTGCTATAGGTGACGAAAGCCCCAAGATTGAAAGCTTCAGGACACTGCTGATTGAACAGAATCCCAGTTGGGACAGGATATCCATCCAACAAAAAGCACATCTCGCTTACCGCAAAATCTTACATGATTACAGTCATTTCACGATAAGTACAATCGATGGCTTTTCACAGAAGGTAATACGTTCATTCACCTATGAGCTAAATCTCGATGCTGCATACCGAATCGAGATGAACACCAATAAGGTCAAAACGGATCTTACTGTCATGCTCAATCAACTTCTTGATGAGCGCCCCGACCTCCTGAACTGGATCATTGGCTATGCGGAGAAGAAAATAAATAACAATGAAAACTGGAACTACAGAAATCAGCTTGCGCAGCTAGCAAGCCTTATATTTTCCGAAAACTTCCAAGAGTTTGATGGCGCCCTGACAACCGCCAATACCGACGAAGTTTTCAATCTGTTAAACACAGAGGTGCTAGAAAAAACACAGGCTTACCTTGAAACGCTGAGCCTTACGATCACCTCCTTTCAGGAGACCTTTCGTACATTGGGTGTTCAGCCAGATGAACTTAAAGGAAAATCACGAAACAAGCTAGTCGCGGCAAATAAGGTCTCCCCTAAGGTCCACAAGCTAACGCTCTCCGAACTCGAGAAAACGATGGAAAAATTCATCGTACTCCTGGACAACGAGGAGGCATTCACTGACGTAGACAAAAGCATACGGTACGATTACATACAAGGCTTTCAGCCCATTTTAAAGCAATTTGTCGAACTACAGAGACTGACACCGATATATATAGCCTACCAAGCTGTACAAGGAAATCTCTACTACCTTCGTCTACTCAAAGAAATGAGTGACCTCTTGGGAACCTGGCGTAAAGAAAATTCAGCACAGCTCATTTCAGACTCACAGATGCTACTGAACAAATTGGGCCTGGACAATAACAATGATCCTACCTTCATTTGGGAAAAAATAGGTAATCGTTATAACTACTTCCTATTTGATGAGTTTCAAGACACGTCTAGAATCCAATGGAAAAACTATAGCCCACTTCTATTAAATGCACTGGGTAATACCACAGGAAAACGGAACGAACATCTTATTGTCGGTGATGTCAAACAAAGCATCTACCGCTGGCGTAATGGAGACTGGCGCATCTTACTGCAACAGGTAGAAAATCAGGTATCCGACACCTTTCATCTCTCTAAAAGCCAAAAAAATGACTTTATAGAGAACGGGATATTAGAAACAAACTTCAGAAGCCTCCCAAATATCATTCGTTTCAACAATTACCTTTTCCAAAAGATTCCAGTCCATCTCCAACATGTACTGAACGACAAAGTTGCTGAAGAGCTTTCCGAAGAAGGACTACGCTGGTGGAAATCCGAGGCGAATGACAGCATGTTGATACGGGCTTATGAAAACAGTAGTCAATCGATCCCTCCACAAAAAGAAAATAACCCAGACCAACAAGGCTCCATAGAAATTGACTATTTCGCTGTCAGCGACGGCCGATTTAGAGCAAATCAAGTTGTGGATACCGCTGCCGACAATCTCTGTCAGAAAATAGGACATTGGATCTCTACCGGAAGATATGACGCCAAGCAAATCGGCATTTTGGTTCGTAGCAATGCACAGGCAATGCTCATTATCCAGAAACTAATGGCTTATAAAAATGCGAACAACCTCGCTTTTGATGTTATTTCTGGCGACGCTTTGTCCTTGGCTTCTAACGATGCAATCAGTCTACTTATTGAGACACTAAAGGCGATCGTATACACTTCGGACCAACATATCATACACCATGCACGTATCGCATACCTGTATCAACTCATCCAACATCAAACGGCCTTCGATCCTACCCTATGGCTACAGTTTAAAGCCAATGAAATACAGGCTTACAAAGGTATACTGCCCGACGAGTTGATTTCGAATTGGGAACTCTGGCAAAAACTCCCATTGATCCACCTCATAGAAAAACTTATCGAAATCTATGGTTTCACCTCTCCTGGAAATATACACCTCCCCTATATCCTAACGTTCAAGGATATCGTAGGGAATTTTACAGCAAACGGAGAACGTGGGATCACACAATTTCTTGAGTTTTGGGAACAAGACGGCAGTAAAGCAGTTCTTCCCTCTAATGGGAAGGTCAATGCCATTGAGGTCACGACCATACACAAATCTAAAGGACTCGCGTATGATGTCGTGATGATTCCTTTTTGCTCCTGGGGTATAGATGGTATGCTGAACGGAGATTTTTGGATCAATACGGACAATTCACCGTTTGCACAACTTGGCAAAATCCCCATCAAATACAACAGCAATGTGGCCCGTTCTATTTTTTATCAGCAGTACTATGAGGAGATGCTATTCAACTATATGGATTCGCTCAATACCCTATATGTCGCGACCACTCGCGCTATAGAACATCTGTATATCAGCGCTCCGGCATTTAAAGACGTTGTAGACAAGAAAACAGGTGAGATCACAGGGATAGACATCAAAAACGAACTGATTTCGGATGCACTTTATCAGGTGCTTGCCCACGTCAACTCCCCTTTCTTACTGGAAGACAACCATGTATCTGTAGATCAGACTATTTCGCGTTCTACCGACTCCCTATCAGCCAGTGATGACGAAACAAGCATTGCTCTAGCGTACTATCCTACCTCTAAAGCTATGGAGAGTGCACTCAGCAAGGCCAGCCATCGGGGAATAAATACCATTTTGATGATGGAGAAGGCCTCCCAATATGGAATTTTGGCACACGAAATCATGGCCGAAGCGGCGAAAGAAGCTGATATCGCCCGAATTATAGCCCGGTATATAGATGAAGGTATACTTGCCATTGAGAACAAAGAAATTCTAGAAAAGGAAATCCATCAGATCTGGCATCATCCACAGATACACCCTTGGTTGATCGGCAACCATAAAATCTGGAACGAGTCTGCAATAATCACTTCTGATGGTAGAACGCTACGGCCGGACAAGGTATTCACGAACGAACAAGAAACAATCGTACTGGATTTTAAATTTACCAGTGACAATTATATCGAGCACAAGACGCAAGTAGACCAATACATGAAAGCCCTGCAAAACCTAGGCTATGAGCATGTAAAAGGATTTCTATATTATGCCAAAGCAAATGAACTCGTAGAGGTGAGATAAGCGGGGATAGAGTTGATAAGGTGGAAAACTCAAATCTCATATCTAAATACTAATATCTAAATACTCCAACCATGGTTCCTTTTTTAAAGCAAGTCGCACAAGATATACAACATCGGTTTGGCAATGACCTCTCCGATATAGCCATCGTTTTTAACAATAAGCGCCCTATCACCTATCTTAAAAAACATTTGGCAGATACCTATGCTCAGGCAATATGGTCACCTCAATTTTTCACCATACAAGAGTTCTTTGGACTATCGTCCAATGGAGAGCAGGTCAGCCAACTTACCCAGTTTTTTTATCTCTTTGATCTGCACAATGAACTACTGGCAAAAGAAGGCCTCGCCCCCGAATCATTGGAAGAGTTTTATCCTATTGCCGAGATCATCCTAAGTGACTTTGGTCAGCTGGATTATGACCTTGTCCCTATTGACCATATTTATATGGAACTATACGACACCAGCCGGATTGATATCGAATTTCAGCACTTGACAGCCGAGCAGCAAGAGTTCATACGTCAATTCTGGCAATCATTCCATATGGCTGGACATACCGGTGTACAGCAACGGTTCCTCAAACTATGGAAACGTCTTCCAACACTTTACAAGAATTTCAAGGCGAAGCTAGAGGCACTTCGCCAGACCAATTTCCCAACGATATACCGTAATCTGGTAGACGGGAAAATAGACAATCCGGACTTCCTCCTCCCCTATAAAAAGATATTATTCGTGGGGTTCAATGCGTTAAACAAAGCCGAAGCCCAATTATTCCAGCGTTGGCAAGAGGAAGAGCGGGCCCTATTTTACTTCGATACCGACACCTACTACCTAGATGACATACAACAAGAAGCCGGGCTATTCATCCGTCGCAATATTTCTCAGACGGGGTTGGTCAATGCATTGGGAGATAGCCCTGATATCATCGGCAAACGCAAGGACACCGTACACCTCTATGCATCCACAGGAAAAGTAAGCCAAACAAAACTACTCCATAAGGTCCTTACGGATCATGAAAAGGAAGGAAAAAGTGCAGCTATTCTATTAGCTGATGAAACACTTCTCGTCCCCTTATTGCAAAGCCTTCCGGAACTAAAAGTAAATATTACAACCGGATTTCCCTTAACACAGTCACCTATATTTGGAGTGCTGAATCTCTGGATGGATGTCCACGAAACAATCTCACATCTAAAGAAAAGCAAACTGCCCTATCAGTACCTAGAGACCTTTTTGAACAACCCTATGACGAGGGTATCCGTAGCAGATAAAAAAGTAAACCAAGATTTTATAAATGAAAAGCAGCTTTTCGAAATCGATGTACAGGACATAGATGTCAAGAGCAGCGCCTTACCTCATTTTTTTAAACCACTGACAGAAAGCAAAGAAGTAGTCTCAACGCTAATCCATATTTTAGACAATTTGTTGATAGCTCTGGCACAGGACACACAAATTAAACAGATTGATGCCAATCTGCTCATTGAGACCAAAAAAGTTCTTAATCAACTGCAGCTCGGTTTTTCAAAAATACCTCAATTGAGCGTGTTGTTTCAAATTGGCCTGATACGTAAAGCTATTGTCTCTATCAATTCGGCTATTGAAGGGGATCCGCTAGATGGCATACAGATCATGGGATTGTTAGAAAGCCGCTGTCTCAACTTCGACCACATATATATTCTAGGTGCCAATGAAGGTATACTACCCAAAACTTCCGCAGGTATTACCTTCTTGCCCAACAATCTCCGTCGTGCCTACGGACTCCCTATTCTAGAAAACCAAGATGCGCTCACGGCCTATCTTTTCTATAGGCATTTTCAATACAGTAGCCAAATCCACATTTTCTACAATGGCATTGTAGACGAAAATAGCACCGGAGAGGAAAGCCGTTTTATACGGCAGTTGGAATTCGAAAGTCAGATTCAGTTTCAAAAACAGCAACAACAGCAACCGATTCAGTTTCCTCCTGTGGCATCAGAGCTGGTTATTCCAAAGACCGGTGCCATATGGGAGAAAATGTACCGAACCTTCATACAAGGAGGCCGTAGAATATCAGCAACCGCGCTGACGACCTACCTCGCCTCACCGTTGCAGTTTTTCTTGAAACATATTGCCGAAATAAAAGAACCGCCTTCGATATCGCAGGAGTTCGAGATGAATCGCCTAGGAACAGTAATCCATGAAGTCATGGAAAAAATACTTCAACCCTATAAAGGTATAGAAGCCTTCACATCGACCTCCGTACTAAAGGACAAAATTGAAACCGTAGACATATTGGTACAACAAGAGATTGCGGCACAATACCATATTGAAGTACAATCGCTAGGCGACTTTAATAGTCTACAACGCATCATGCACAAAATTGCCACTGAATACGTGAAGATGTACATACAATATGATGTAGACAACTACCAGTCCTTCCGTATAGTCGAGTTAGAAAATGATGAAGATTATATTATGGACTTTCCTATCCAGATCAACGATAAAACAGAGACAGTTACACTCTATGGTATTATAGACCGGGTCGATCAGGTCGTGACTGACCTAGGAGAAGTAAAAACCCGGATCGTAGACTATAAAACCGGAGCTGATATGGTAAAGTTCTCCACTATAGAGAAAGTATTCGCCCCCAACACGGAAAACAAAGCTTTGGTACAGACACTCTTTTATGCCTACGTATTCGAACAGGTCACCGGGCACCGTAACCTAGAACCACACCTCTATGTAGCGCGTAAAATGCGCGAAGAGGGCACTTTATTTTACGGCAGCTACGGTGCACTGATGGAAGGTGAGTTCTTAGCCCAGCAGAAAGAAGAATTTGTAAACTTCCTTACCAGCACGTTGGAAGAAATCTTCAATCCGGAAGTACCATTTCAACATAATCCAGATGCCCACATTTATCCGTCCGACCCCTATACACTTTTCTATCGTAATGTCAGCGAATCAGTCGAACCATAGATATACCGGATACCATTGGAAAGCTTTTCCAATGGTACTCATAAAAAAAGCGAGCTAAATTAGCTCGCTTTCGTTATTTATTATGGCGTTTTATCGCTTTATCAGCACGTCGTGTTGCAACCTCCACTTTATAATCCAGCCATTTATCTTTAAGCATCTTTCGCATTGTGTCATCAAAGAACCGCGTTATAAAAAGATTACGCGCTCCCTTTAATTTCTCGCCCAACGAATTTGCCAGCGCTCGTACAGATATTGAATATCCTTCGGTTTCATATTGAATGTAATGCCACCATCCTGCTGGCATGTAACATGTCTCACCAGGACCTATCACTGCTTCATAACCATCCAAAAGCTTCAAAGCAGGGTAATCCTCCGTACTACTTGTCTTCAGATTAGCAATACTATGAAAATTGTAAGGAAGCTTATACATTAAATCAGATTGATCATTTGGGAACAACCAGATACGTTTATACCCTTGAAACTGCGAAATGAATACATGAGACATATCGATATCAAAGTGATTACGTGTCGAAGATCCCTCCCCACCAAAGAACATATAGGGAAGACCTTGTATCACCTTGCCACCAGTTACATCGTTATAGATCACATCTTTTTTAAGTTCCGGTCTAATTTTCAACAGGTTGAATAGAAACAGACGCAATTCGGTAGGTTCTGCCGTGATTTTATCCAAGTACTCTCCGAAGGTCATCTTGCCAACGGGAGGGCTAGCGGCATAATTTTGGCTCTCTTCCTCTTTTCCGTAAACATTTATGACCTCACTTCCTGCTATCTCTTTGAAATAGTCGTAACTCCACTTCGTCCAACAGGCACTGTCTGGGCTTATAAAGTCCTTAATGATTACAGGTTGTCCCTTAGTTAGGTAATCCTTCACAAAATCCTTTGAAGCGATTCCTGATATTTTACTGACAGGTTGTAGTTTCACAAGCTTTTTATTTTATTCCCCTAATATGCAATAATACAGACCACACCATCCTTAGATTGATTATGGCAATGGAGAATCCATTCTCTTTTATTTAGAAAGATTCTAAATGCTAATTTGAGAAATTATTCTGAAAAACAAGCGATTTTCATCACTTATTTTAAATTAATAAGACCACAAATCTTGTTCCCAATCCATAATCACCTTTTTGATACGTTCAGACTCCATGAGTCTCTCGATATCATCCTGTATATAATCCTTTATACGGAGATCCTCGGGATTATCTTGCTTAATGATATAACTAGCAAACAAACGTTTGATAAATATATCATCATAACTCAAGCCCGTAGCAGCATTATGTCTATTAACGGCCTCTTTATTGACAAATACATGTCTCGCCTCTGGAAAATAAATCCAAAATGCTGGAGTAGCATCTACCGTAGGTCCGAAAGCGTCTGCGGTCGGCACAACAGGGGCTCTTTCTGGCGTCGTCGAATTCTCGTTAGCTGCACCTTCAGGTTTGACGGCAAAAGGATCAAAAGGGTCGTAATTATCGGCATCATTTGCTGCAGCACTACCTTGTACCGCATTTTCCATTCCTGGGATCTGAGGGGTAATCAGAGGCGCTATACCTACGATACGTGGTTCAAAAATAGAACGCTGCTTATCGAAAATCCAGTCTTCCTTAATTCTGAATTTAATTACATTTTCACCGCTGAAGGAACGGCTTTCGTATTTAGAACTGATAACCTCGTTGTTTTCGTTAAACTGCTCAACAAGGACACTATCACCTCCAAGACGCGCCATCACCTGATCGATAGGTAGAATCTGCATCTTCTCAAAGTTATCTCCTGTAGGATTGTCCGCCGTCGGTGTTGGATCATATGCAGTCAGCTCGCCGGCTTGGATAGCTTTGACAATAATATCCATCAATCTCGCATTGGGTGAAGCAAAAATCTGATTCATTTTTTCCCGCAGATCGAGTTCTCTCCACACCCGCTTTCTATAAAAAACGTCCGTCTGTCTGATAGGCGAATAAGAAATCACCTTACGGTTTTCAATATCTGTATTTTTATAATACCCGTCCATAGGGGGCTCATCCACCTGTGTACGAATAGGTTTCGTGCTATTTGACAAGTTAGCATCCTGTGCTACCGCTGCAAAAACCATCCCTATACAGACTATAGATAAAACTATCTTTTTCATAATAATACTTATTATGCGCTTAATTTGTAACCTGGAAAGTAATCGGCTCCAAGTTTTGTGCCACACCATCAGGACCAACTCCAACAATATCATAAATCATTACAACCGAACCTGCTTTAATCCCACTCAATCCTGATTTCATCTGTGCACTGAAATCATTGCCAGAAGAAGAATAAGGCCCGATAGGATCTACTCGAGGTATAGCTATATACATATTGAATTTAGTCACTCTAAATTTGGCATCAAAATCAAAATTATCCAACGAAGCAGACACTACTGTCTGTCCACGCAATTGCGAAGCAGAAATACGTCCTCCTGTTTTTCCTCCCACACGAGCGGTTGGTTTTGGTATACGTTTCACACGAAACTTCGAAGTACCCAGGTTTTGTGTTTTACCATCAATAGTAGCCGTCACTGCCAGCGATACATCTCCAGGAGAAGAAACCCGTGCAATATACTTCGCATCACCCTTTGCGGTCAGATTCACCCCAGATCCCGATACTTTTAAACTTTCTACAGGTACACCTGGAGCAGAGATTGAAATAGGATTATCAACACCGATATACAATACATTCATTGCATCAGGAGACACCACTGCTGAAGGCTTAGAAACCTGAAAAGTCATCGGTTCGGTTTCATACGTTTTCACAGTACCATCCGTCTGCTGTACACGGATAGATCCACGCCAGGTATGCGTACCTACACCTGGTGTTAATGAATACGTCCCTTGTCCATCTACGACTGGTATAGAAGATCCATTGACCGAAATCTGAGGACTTGATTTAGAATCGTAAGCCGTAAGGAATACCTTTGCTGTATAAGGCTGTCCTGCGATTAAATAGGATGTTGGAGCTACAGCTACAGCAGCAAATTTATCAAGATTGACCACCGCCTGATCCATCTTCCCAAATATATGCTTGACTACAGCTGATTCCGCATTCTTCGCATCCGCATTGATTTTATCTAACGCTGTTATAGCTGCTGTCAAAGGAATGCCATCACCAAAATTAACATCTTCCCAACTTTTCTTAACTCCTCCTCTAGGAGCAGGATCCTCCGCCGACAACGCAAAACTCACTTCATTATTCGTCAGTTTCTTTAGCTCTTCTGATGTCTTATTGATTAAATCGCGTAACTGTTTACCTCTTCCCTCATTAATCATCAATCGAGCGGAGATGTCTGTACTACTGCGGAACTTGACATCGCCAGTTTCCTCATCCATACCACCACCTTCACCAGATAATGTTTGATTATACTCCGTTAGTTTAGCCGTCAATTGAGCGACTAATTTCTGAGCTTCTTCGGCTTTAGTCAACAGTGGCTGCGCGCGTTCCGGGTTCTCCTTCATTTTGGTCTCCCGAAAAGCTAAAAACATATTATCAATACCAGCCTGTGTATTTTGAGTCGATGTATTCAAACTATTCCCTAGATTTCTAAAAGCGTCCAGGATAGAATCCGATACATTTAGCGCTACTAACCCCAGTAGCACTAGATATAGGATTCCGATCATCCGCTGCCTAGGTGTTTCCTTATGTCCTGCCATAGTCTCTAATTTTCCTTAAAATCTATTGTTCAATTAAAGTTCTACTTAGGAACGATTAGCATTCATTGCAGACAACATATTCCCATAAATGGCATTCAATGATGTCAAATTTTTATTAAAAGTACTTACTTGTTCTTTAAACTGTTGCATATCTCCAGATGCCTCATTAAAGGTCTGTAGATCGGCTGCTGCACGCTCAAAAGCATGGCTAAGTTGTGAAGCACCTGTAGAAGCAGCATTTAACTTGTCTGCAAACTGATTCGTAGCAGTCGCTGTATCAGCTACTTTAGAAATAGCAGCTACTTTGTCACCAAATGTGCGTAAGCCATCCCCAAGATTTCCGATGAGGTTCTCATCAATTTTTGCATCCTGTAACAATTTATCCAAGGCCGCCGTATTCCCTACTGCTGCAGCTGGCTGTGCTACGGCTACTACCGCACTACGCTTTGGAAGCTCACCATTAAAGTCTTCATCCAGCTCAGGATATACGCGAGTCCAATCCACATCTTTTTCTCCCGCCATGAATCCCATAATAAAGAATAACAAGGCTTCAACTGCTAGACCAATACCGATCATCCACTCTCCACCTTTAAAGTGAAGAATCTTAAACATCAAACCGATAATAACTACAGTCGCTCCCCAGTTGATAAGCGTGTTGATACCGAAACCAAATTTCTTTTTGCGTGCCATGTGACTAATGCTAATTTACAATGCGTTATTAATATTCTTGACTCTTTTTATATTTTAATATGCTACTCCCGGATACCTCGTCACCGATCTAAAACCGATATACGATTTTGCCGTATCTTGGTATTCATATTGTCTAGTTCCATTCTGTAAGAAAAAACCGACGTCCTTCCATGATCCCCCACGGATTACCTTACGTTTCATCGTCTCATGGTCAGATGCCTTTGCATTGTAGCTATAGGTAGGGTTCATATCATGTACGAAAGAGTAGGCTGATTCATTATAGCTAGACTGCGTCCACTCGGCCACATTACCAGCCATATTATAAAGGCCGAAATCATTAGGCCAATAAGAATAGACAGGAGCAGTATAAGCGACCCCATCGTCGATGTAGTTACCACGTCCCGGTTTAAAGTTGGCCATCAGACAGCCCCTAGCGTTGCGCGCTGTAGGTCCGCCCCAAGGGTATTGGGTGCCTACTTTTCCTCCTCTGGCAGCATACTCCCATTCAGCTTCCGAAGGCAATTGATAATCGAATCTCGGTTGTACACGATTCTTCACTGCCCGATTATTAAAGAGTTGGGTCCGCCACGAGTTAAACGCCTGTGCTTGGCGCCATGTCACCCCTACAACCGGATAATCGTCAAATGAAGGATGTGAAAAATACCCATTAACCATCGGTTCATTTGCTGCATAACTAAAATCAGCAAGCCAAACCGTAGTATCTGGATAAATCAACATCGTATCCCGCATAATAAAATCTGAACGTCTTTTGGAAGGATCATTCTTTCCTCGTACTGCAGCCTGTTGGTCATACCACTCGAAATGATATTTTAACAGACGTACATCCAATTCGTTACGACCAAAAACACGATCTTCTCCTTGATAGAACATGCTTCCCAAACGCTCACGCTTATCCTTATCCCCAGTCTTCCAAGGAGACTGCTTATCGACTTTATCCCAATCAATATAGCGTTCGCCGCTGCCATCATCCGCAGCAAGGAAATAAGAATCATCTCCCAAGAAATTATGAATCAAAATTGAATCTCTTACCCAGTGTACAAACTGACGATATTCGCTATTGGATATTTCAGTATCGTCCATATAGAATGGAGCGATAGTTACCTGACGGTTCTGAGCTGTTTGCGAGAATCCGATGTCTTCGTCCGACTGTCCCATGATAAAGGTACCACCAGGAATAAGAACCATTCCGTGCGGTGTTTTATTCGCCTTCAACTTATCCAACCGTACGCCTACTAGCTCACCTGTATTACTTGGTCCTTTACATCCCAATGCAACTACTGCTATCAGTGCGCATAGAAGACCATAAGACAATCTGTAACGATTAAATTTCATAAACTAATAATCTAAGCTAAAACTTCTCTATTGAGCATCCATATCAAACATCAAAAAGCTAACCAAAAAGTCTATTTTCGACATCTTAAGACAAAAACTCTAAGAAAAAAACTTCTCTAAACCCAATCAGCAAAAGAAGCACCTAAAAATAGGTGTTAATTATGTTATTCAATCAAGAATCTTCAAAAAAAAGTAAAAAAAATCGCAGAAGCCCTTTTTTAACACTTTTTAACGTTACCCCTGAATTCGATAAATATCTATTTATTGACCTGTTTGATATACTGCTCTACCGCCATCGTCATACTTGGTGCACTAGGTGTAGGAGCTGGAATATCCAACAATAATCCCTTTTCCAATAATGCCTGCTGTGTACTCGCACCAAACGCCGCTATACGGGTATTGTTCTGCACGAAGTCAGGAAAATTCTCATAAAGAGATTGTACACTAGACGGGCTAAAGAAGACAATTACATCGTAAAACACATCTTTCAGATCCGCTATATCACTGATAACAGTCCTAAACAGAACTGCAGGAGTAAAATCGTATCCATTATCCTGAAGCCACTTTTGAGTTTCTTCATTAGCAACATCCGAACAAGGGAATAAAAACTTCTCTTTGCTGTGCTTCTTCAAGACTTCTTCCAAATCTTTGGCCGTTTGCTTTCCAAAGAATATCTTACGCTTTCTGTATTGAATGTACTTCTGCAAGTAAAGTGCAATTGCTTCAGAGATACAAAAATATTTCAACTCTGCCGAAACCTCAAAACGCATCTCTTCGCACACTCTGAAGAAATGGTCTACAGCGTTTTTACTCGTAAATATTACTGCAGAAAAGTCAGAAAAATTAATACGATCTTTTCTAATATCTCTAGCAGGAACTCCCTCTACATGAATAAAACCACGAAAATCCAATTTTAGATTATACTTTTCCGCTAACGTAAAATAAGGTGACTTATCATTCTCAGGTTTTGGTAAAGTAACCAACACACTTTTTACTTTTTTTGCTCTCGCAACGTCGATCTGCATAAAATTCTATCTTTAATTGTTTAGTGTTTTCACTAATATTAAAATCGGTGCAATTTCTAAGCTGCAAAGATACAGAATTAAATAAAAGATTGAAAACCTAAGATTTCCCACAACACTATAAGCTGTTCGTAAAAAGCGGTATAAGAACAAGATAGACACCACAATAAGAAAGAAAATTAATATTATCTTAAAGTAGGAAGTAGGAAAAAAGGTAACGAAAAGTAATAAAGGCATTAATATTAACATACTATTAAAGTATACTAAATATAGTACTGCTACATACTCCCGAACGAGCCGTTCGACCTCAAATACGACCGCAATAATGCGAACCATCAATATCTTAGCGACAAATAGTATCGCCACAAGTACAGAAATCTGTATAAAATTAGCAACAGTGACCTCGCTCATAGGACTATAAGCCGAACGATAGAGGAGGATAAATAAGCCTAAGGAAAAACTAAAAATGATATATAAAAAGATGTAAGGCCAGGAGGTCATCACGTTATCTTCCTTACTGATTTGTGCCAGTACCCTATCATTGAAGAACCCGTATATAATATTCTGAAAGTTGGAATAAAAAAACAGCCGTACCAAGCCTATACCCAAAAACAGCAATATCAGCACACCGATAATCCATAAAGGGCGATCCACCTTTTGAACCGCTTGCATGGTAGGTGCTTGCTTATGCTGATCAAGACTAGCCGTAAACTCCATCCAAGAAAGAAAATCATTATCTGTCACCGTAATTTGTCGACGTAGGCTATCCAGATATGGATTAGGTCTATTGTTGTCCACGAAAACATACAATCTCGCTAAAGAATCTTTTTTCACCTGTATTGCGGACAAGGAGTCCTGTGTAGCCCGCAACAATGAATCTGACAAAGGAACTGCTGTCTGGGCCTTCAAGCTAGCAAACGAGAATACTACTACAAATAGCATCAAAAGATATCCCAATTTTTCCCTAATTTGCAGTGGCCTATTCTTTGTTTTCATGTATGCTCAAAGGTAGGATTTTTGTCAATAAAAACTAAACGATTCTATGGGAGATACAATCAATAGATGTCCTTGGTGTGGAGATGATCCACTATATGTGGCATACCATGACAAGGAATGGGGAAGAAAAGTCACTGACGACCGCATCCTATTCGAATTTTTACTACTTGAATCTGCTCAAGCCGGGTTGAGCTGGATTACGATATTACGAAAGCGCGAGGGATACCGTCAACTTTTTGCAGACTTTGACCCTAATAAAGTAGCAAAATACACAGAAGAGCAAATTGACACCACAGTACAAAACCCAGCTATCATACGCCATCGGGGCAAAGTAGCAGCGGCCGTTACGAATGCACAGATTTTTCTAGATATACAGAAGGAGTTTGGTTCGTTTTACAAGTACCTGTATACCTTCTTGCCCAATGGACAACCTATAAAGAACAGTCTTCGCTCCATGAAAGATGCACAAGCTAGTACGCCTGAGTCGGACGCACTATCCAAAGATCTAAAGAAACGGGGTATCAAATTTTTTGGCAGCACAATATGTTATGCATTCATGCAAGCCACCGGCATGGTCGACGATCATTTGGACTCCTGCCACTTTAAAGGCTAAGCTCCACCTGAGACCTCCTTGTAAATATCGGGGAGGTTTCTGCATTGACCATTATAGTCCAACCCATACCCTACTACAAACTCTGGTGCGATTTCAAAACCTACGTACATAATATTATCGAACTCATATTGCAGACACTCTGGTTTAAACAACAAAGTACACACGGCTACACTGCCCACATTAAGTTTCTCCAAAGCTTCCATCGTATATTTCAATGATCGCCCCGAATCGACCACATCCTCGACTATGACAATATTCCGCCCCGTCAAATCCATCCCAACACCTATCAGTTCATGTATGTTACCCTGTGCCGTACCTGCATAGGAAGCCAATTTAACGAAGGACATCTCACAGGGAATATGCACCTGTTTCATCAAGTCCGCCATAAACATAAATGAACCATTCAGCACGCCTATAAAGACCGGATGTTTGTCTGCGTACTGCACATTGATATCGATACCGATCAACCGAATTCTCTTTTTGATTTCATCATATTCTATAAAAGGCTCAAACTTCAAGTTATCAATTTCAATCGTGCGCATCTTATTTAGTTCTTTTTTTCTTTATTAAACAATTTATCGAGGATATATTTCTTATCTGTTTCCTCTCTTTCCATTTCTTCTATCAAACGTTCGTGCTCGTCTACTACATCCACTGACACCGTATCCCTGATCAATGGAGCAGGCGGACGTAACCCTGGCTGGAGCACAACGTCATAGAAACCATAATTGGCATGTACATTCACCTCCTTCAGATCGCCTACTTTGGTCATAATAGATCCATAAGTATTAAAATGACGCTGCACCCAAGGTTTAAGATGTCCGGTGTAGTCGAATGAAGCGAGCCCGGTTTTAGGTCTAGGCACAATACTGGACAAGAACAAACTCTCCCCAAGATTGAGTTCCTGTGGCCGTTTCTTAAAATAATACTGAGACGCCTCCGCAATGCCGTATACATCTTTACCCCATTCGATGACGTTCAAGTAAATCTCAAATAACCGATCCTTACTGACCTGTCCCGACGCCTCCATCAACCAAACCAGCAGGATCTCTTCAAACTTCCGGGTCATCGTTTTCTTACGGCTCAAAAACACATTTTTCACCAATTGCATAGAGAGTGTACTCGCCCCACGCTTAAATTTCCTTTCCTTAATATTCGTACGGATAGACAGCTTAAACGCCTCTTCTTCAAAACCATTGTGTGAGTAGAAGAAAGGATCTTCCGTATTGCGCACCGTTGTTTTCAACACATAGGGAATCTGCGCCAATGGCGTAAAATTAGGATTACTTGGCCCTACCACGATATGTCTTACAAATGTCGTATCATCATAAGCATCATATTCAAACGGAAAATTGAGTGAATCGACCTTTGCTTTTCCCCAACTCAACACCTTCAGATCGGTATCGTCAATCGATGACTTAAACACTATATTGTCTGGATTGTCCAGCTCAACTGCAAAGTCTAAGTTGTAATCCACCTGCCCCGCGACTTCTATCCCTTCCAGACTTTCAAACAACCCGTGCGGGATAGCATCGAAAAAATTCTGTGCTGTAAATGGCCCCGTCCTTAAAGACAGCTCAATTTTTTTATGGGGCTTGATCGTAAACCTAGCTTTGGGAGAAATAGAGAATTCTTTGACCGTTATTTTAGATTTGTCGGTCAGAGCGACGTAATCATTAGCTATGGCTATTCCCCCTGTCGCCAACCCATGTGGCAATATTACAGCTTCATCAGATAGTCGTCTATGCCTTACAACAAGATTATCATACTCCACTGCTCCAGTCAGATGCAATAAATCCTTCTCTACCTTACGGATACCGCTAAGATCAAAAACCAAACGATCAAAACTGATTCCCAGTCCATATTTCCCTCTCAAAAAAGGCAGCTCCGTATTCTTCTCCTTCGAGGAGACTTCCACTTTCAATTTCTGACCATCTCCATCTACATATCCTTTTAAGCGCCATTCCGCATCATGATCATTAAGAAAAAGGCTCGTTTCAAAATCTCCATCATCAATAATTGCCTGAGGCACTCGTATACGCTGATGTAACAGGCTATCGCGGTAAGAGATCTCAAAATCATTCATCCGCATATTATTAGGTACCTTAGAAAATATTTGCTTGGCAAGCCGTTGTGCCCATTCTGCAAAGTTGCGTTCATTAGGTTCTTCTATCGCTGTCGAATCTTTCTCCTTTTTACGGAAGAGAAAATCATAATTGCTCAATGTATCCCGTTTCACAAAGGAGACCTTACCATGATCAAGATCAAAATGACCGATCTTGACATCTCCAAATAACAAAGGCCATATCCGAATACCCACCCCAAGATGATCCATCGCAGCGAGTGTATCCCGGCCAGTAGGCACTACTGTAACACCGTCGAAAATAACGCTAGCCAAGCCGTCAAACCGATAACTATCCACTTTAAAATCGATTTGATAGTCTTTTTTAAGCTTAGCCTGCGCTTTTCTGACTGCAGCATCAAGATAACCTTCACGCTTGGACATTGCAAAAGCAAAAGCCCCCCCGATTAAAATAATAAGGGTTCCCAAGGCTATTACAAGCCACTTTTTCCGTGATACTGAAAATCGCATATCTAACTCGACCTATTTGGACGTTAAACTTAGATAAAAAGCGTGAAAATATCCAAAAGATACAAAAAAAATAGCTCTTTATTTACACTTAATACAGATATCGAGGAGCATGCTTTTAAAACAAAACCAAACATTTATCCGACAATGAGGTTCCTAATTTTAAATCTACCTGCTGACCTATATCGGCGGGCATGATGCAACCAACGAGAACCCCACAGCATCTATGCACTTGGAATAAACGAAGAATAGTGTTATTTTAGACCATACTTAAACATAAACGCTACTAGAATTATGAACAAACGGGAATTTTTAAAAAGCAGTGCTATAGGTGCGTTAGGTCTTCTCCTTTCCCCCTCTATACTAAAAGCTTTCCCCACAGATCGTCGCTTGCGGACTGCACATATCGGTGTTGGTGGCATGGGTCGGGCAGACTTGGATGCCATTTCATCCCATCCGAATGTGGATATTTTCGCACTATGCGATGTAGATGCCTTAAACCTAGATGAAGCGCACAAGCTACACCCTAAAGCTCGTATCTTTTCAGACTATCGAAAGATGCTAGCAGAACTTGGTGACCAGATTGATGCCGTCATTGTATCTACCCCCGATCATACCCACGCTCCAGCCTCACTATTGGCCATGCAAATGAACAAACCGGTCTATTGCCAGAAGCCGTTGACGCACTATGTGTCGGAATCACGTGAAATGAAAAGAGTGGCAGCTGAAAAAAAATTGGTTACCCAGATGGGAATTCAGGTGCATTCTTTCTATGACTACAAACTAGCGACGCATTTGATTCAATCCGGTATCATTGGCAAGGTTCACACGGTACATGCCTGGTCTCCAAAAAACCACGGCTACGATGGTCCTCCTCCTCAGGGAGAGGATCCGATCCCAGAAACGTTAGATTGGAACTTATGGGCAGGCACTTCACCTAAAAGACCTTATAAAAAAGACGTATATCATCCAGGACGTTGGAGACAATTGATGGATTACGGTTGTGGTACTTTGGGCGATATGGGGGTACATATTTTTGACACACCTTATAATGCGCTGCAGCTCGATGTACCGCGCACCATAGTCAATGAGTGTAGACCTACCAATGGGTTTGGTTTTCCAGAGCACAATAAAGTTACCTATGAATTCCCAGGCACTGCATACACCACCTCTTCGTTAAAATGGATCTGGTATGATGGCCCTGGGGCACCGGCAATAAATGAAGATTTAACGCTACCCAATATGCAAGCTGTTAAAACAGAAGCAAAGAAACAGGACGATCCGGCTGTATTATCCTTAGACCCAGGAATAGCGGGCGACGGCCAACTCCCTGAACAGGGCGCGATGTTTGTCGGTACCAAAGGGCGTTTGTTACTGCCACACTTTATGCAGTTGCCGAGAAAGATTGTCAACGGGCAGTACGTCGATATCTCCGATGAAATAGAAAAGGTATCCGCCAAGTATAATCTGGGCAAACCTGTCCGTGACTACGACAAAGAAGGGGCTAAGCACTACCACCAGTTTGTAGATGCCTGTTTGGGTAAAGCAGAATGCTCAGCTCCCTTTGATTACGCTTCGCGACTTACGGAAACCATCCTTCTAGGAACCATTGCTGGACGTTTCCCTGGCGAAACCCTACATTGGGATGCTAAAAAGGCTAAGTTTAAGGAGGAAAAAGCAAACCAATATTTACAAGGCAACTATAGGACTTTTTAAGAAAAACAGTTGTTTTAATTTATACAGAAAAGGTTTCCACCCTGAGGATGGAAACCTTTTTCTATATAAAAACGCCTGTTACCACTTCTTTCTACCCTCCTCCATTTTTCTGTTACCTATTATTTAGCTACAGCCCTTCAGAACGCCCAAATTTGCATATATAACTTATTTTCACTATATTACAAAATTCAGACGCAAACATTGCGAACCATCTGAACATATTTCTATCAAATAAGGAGTGTACTTTATGCATAGGTATGCACAATCTAACTCCTTTTATTCACAATCATATAAAAATCACTAAGCATATGAGCAATAACATTTTAATACATTATCCGAAGGCCAATTCGAGGCCTGTTAGTGTGAACTACAAAATATCGAATGAAGATGGGTTAAAAACAATTACTTGTGTCGTCCCGGACAAAGAAAACACACCGGCTTGGCTCGAATTACAGAAATTTGAACTGCAGGCCATGAAGTTTGACAAAGGCTATGACCTGGTATTCGAACAACGTAAATTTGACCGCAACCTGGACACTGTGTTATTCATGGATAAAGTCTTCGAAAAGATTATGGATTTGAGGCAAACATGACACGTTTGTCTGCGGCAATGCGTAGCTTTGTAGTAGAATTACGAAGTTATGATTACAAAAGAGCAGATATTACACGCATTGAGCCATGTAGAGGATCCGGATTTGAAGAAAGATCTGGTTACGCTCCATATGATTCAAAATATTGAGATATATCCGAACAAATTAAAATTTGATGTGGTACTCACCACACCAGCATGTCCGATGAAAGGGCATATCGAACACGCCTGTCGTAATGCGATTGCCCTATTTGTAGACAAGGATATCGAGGTCGACATCAACATGACCTCCAATGTCACCAGTGTAGACACCTCCCAGCTTAAAGGCATCAAGAATATTATCCTTGTTTCGTCGGGCAAAGGTGGTGTGGGCAAATCTACTGTAGCAAGTAACCTAGCGCTGGCTCTTGCAGAATCCGGTGCCAAAACAGGCCTCCTTGATGCAGACATCTATGGACCATCGTTACCGATTATGTTCGGCCTAGAAGGTGCTAAACCGATGGCTACACAGATGCCAGATGGTAAGACGAAAATTGAGCCTATCGAGAAGTTTGGACTGAAACTTCTCTCTATTGGTTTCTTTACCGATCCAAACCAGCCTATTCCCTGGCGAGGCCCTATGGCGACAGCTGCTATCAAACAGCTCTTTAACGATGCGGATTGGGGTGAGCTGGACTATCTGATCGTAGATATGCCGCCAGGTACTGGCGATATACATATCACGGTATCGCAGACCTACCCTATCTCGGGTGCGGTAATCGTGACCACACCACAGCAAGTGGCACTAGCTGATGCCATTAAAGGGATAGCCATGTATAAGATGGAAGGTATCAACGTACCTATCATCGGAATAGTAGAGAATATGGCCTACTTTACGCCTGCCGAATTACCGGAAAACAAATATTATATTTTTGGAAAAGACGGAGGTAAGCGACTTGCTGACGATAACAAGGTTCCTTTTCTCGGCGAAATTCCATTGATCAAAGCGATCAGCGATGCCGGAGATAACGGCTTTCCAGTAGTACTAGATGGAGATGAGGATATATCCGAGGCTTATAAAAATATAGCGGGCCGTGTAGCCCAAGAAGTCAGTATATTGGCGAATAAGTAGTATTTTAAGCGTAACAAAATAAACCAGAGAAGGTATCAATAATAGGCATTGATACCTTTTCTGGTTATATCAAGGCTTCTCCGCCAACCTCGTATCCGTATCTTCAGGGCAAAAGCTCAATAGCTCGTTTTTTTTCACCATTTTAGTGCCATCCTGACGGATTACCGCAAGTATTTCTTTTTCACTAAGCCTATGGCATACTGCAGCATTGACACGACGCTCCTCAGGTATACAATGTATATTCTGAATCCGAAACCCATACCAACGGCTCATCTCTACTACAAAATCCCGAAGCGAAGCATCTTCATACACACGCACTGCTCTACTCCAACGTACCGCTTTGTCGTAGTCTGCAGCCGTCGTGTAGAACAAGGTATCCCGCACATTTCTACTATCCCTATCCGCAATACGCACCAAAAGACCTTGTGCACCAAGGCAGTCTAGCTTCACTCCCCTATCCTTATTATTCTCCCGCAATGTCGCTACACCTTTCAATAGCGTAGCCTGAGTCATACCACCTAGTGCCATCACCATCACTTCACCCTCTACCATCGTCACCTCCCCATTGTCCGTCACTAACCGCAATGGCCAGGCATCGGTCTTTTGCTCCATTTCTATCAAGGCCTCACCCAACACCTTTACTGCTGTACGATTTTTCAATTGTTGCAAGGGGTAGTGCAATGCCGATTGTGCGTTTAACCTAACCCGAGCACCATTCGGCAATTGAACCACACATTGCTGTAGGACTGCCGTAGAAATCACCAGTTCACGGAGCTTGGAATCCGTATCCACAGCACCGCTTTCTTCCAATACCAATAAACCATCCGGCATCCTTTTCGCTATTAGCGGACCTAACGCAACAGACTCTCCCGAAGTCAGTACACGACTATTATTAGCCCCCAACAGCAGTGTAGATGCAGACTCCGACAGTGGGAACTCCCCATCCATAGCAGCCTCATTGCAACTGCTCTCCACGTATAGTTGCTGCGTCTTAGGCTCTCGGCCCACTAAAAAAAGCAATACTGCAGCAACGAAACATGCCGATACACCCACCGCCATCTGCACTAGCAGCTTACGTCTTTTATCTCTTTCCAATGCCTTTACCACCTCCATACCAGCCTGTATTGCTTTTGCTTTCTCCATGACCATATCCATATCGGGCCGCCAGTCCCCCAATTTACCTTTGGGCAATTGCCCTTCCAAATCACGCAGCACCTCGATGACCATATTGTCATACGCCTCCTCCGAATAGCCCGCCCTTTCCTTTTTCAGTAGCAATGCTTCTTCTGGGCTGATCTGTCCCAACAGATCCTTTCTTATTAATTCTTCGATATTTACCTTATTACTCTTCATTGTGATCTTTGCTATAATTCACGATCCGACAGATTACCTGCAATTACCTCTGAGAAAGTTCTCACACTTTCGCTTCACTTTACTCATCAGATTCTTGACAGTTTGTGGTTTCAGATTAAAACGCTTTTCCAGCGCCTCATTATCCAAACCTTCCAGTGCCGAAGACCTTAATACTTCACTTTCCCTCGGGGTGAGCAGTTCGCCTTTGGAGAAAATCTCATCCATCAGCTCCTTAACAAGCAGATCCAAATCGGCCTCCTCACCATTACTGACCTGATGCTCCTCCTCGATCGGCTCACCAGTATGTCTTTGCTGTGCACTACGTATTTTACCCCCTATCCTTCGGGCTATCCCCATGATATACTTAAAGGGATCATTCGCGCTAGCCACCTCTTGATGTTTTTGATAGACTACGATTAGCGTAAGCTGTATGACCTCCTGGGCCAGATCCATATCATAAGGAAATTTATGCACGACAAATGTTTTCAGCTGGTCCCCAAACCTCTCTTCCAGAAGTCGCAACCCACGATGCGGATCATCGTATAATATTTTAAAGATTTCATTGTCCATATCTTCGGTTTTATATCCATACTTCTATTTATTTTATATTTTATTAAAAATTATTAAACTGAAAATCAATTAGTTAAAAACAAACCGGGAATACACATAGTATTTCCGCCCTAAAAAAGGCAGTAGTATATAGAGGACAATGACAATTTATAATATGGTAAACCAAATATAAGACAAAAAAAGAGACAAACAAAATATAAAATATTTATTTACAAGTAGTTATATAAAAATATGACCTAAAATTGGAATGGATAAAGAGTTATCAAGTTAACAAGTGATCGAGTTAACAAGCTAGACAAGATAACTCGCTAATACATGCAGTGAAGCGAAGTCCACACAGCATCGGGAATAACTAGATCACCAGATAACATGATCATTTGATAACATTAAAAAGCTATACAGATACTTGATAACAGGTTCACAGGATAGCTAGATAACATAAGAAAAATGAAAAACACAACAAAACATATCACCCTTTACGGCATCCGGATCTTCCTGATGGTATTTTGGCTATACGTTGCGCTGGACAAGCTGTGGAACCTTTCGGCATTCCATAGCGCATTGATCAGGCAACCATTTCCAGACTGGTGGGCAGATATACTGTTTTTGTTATTGCCACTTACCGAATTGGGGTTAGCCATCCTATTCATCGCAAATCATCCTTCAAATCCCCGTCATTCAGAGGATCCGCCAATGGGCGGAGACGTGGGAATCTGGAATTTATCGACCAGATTACCCTATATACTATCCGCGGCAATCCTTGTCATCTTCAACATTTACATTGCCCTTGGTGTGGCAGGTCTCTATACCGACCGACCTTGTGGCTGCGCATCTATACTCAGCGGATTATCCTGGGGCTGGCATCTACTTGTCAATCTATTGTTGCTCGGGCTCTCCATACTGGGGTGGTACTTGACTGGACCAACTACCCCCATGGTCGCGTACACAAGAAGCAAAAGACAAGTAATACTATTCATCCAGTACCCCATCAGTATAATCGTGCCGATGTACCGCCTCATTCTAGTGCGAACCAAAGTATTCAAGCGGCGATTTGCCCCTTTCCCGGCTAGTCCGGTATTAGAATAGATTATGATACGTAGCGGTATCTGCGTAAAACTTGCCTGCAAGAATACCCGAGGTATTAAACCAAGATCTATGCACCTCGTAAAAGCATTACATAGGTCGACAGTAAAGAAATTAGAGTTTTTTGGAGGACGTTTTTTGCTATTATAAAAACGGCAACAAGAGATGAAAACATTAAATTTCATCAAAAAATATGCGATGGCTATAGTAGCCGGAATCGCAATCATGGGATTTAGCTCATTCAAGCTATATCAAAAGGAAACCTTGACCGATGTGGTGTTTAGATATCAACCACCAGGATCATTAACAGACCCTTACGACGAATCTAATGTCAAAAACACAGCATACTGGGTCAAAGACAATGAGGTGTGTTCAGAATTGGCTCCACAAGAAGTCGCTTGTTCAATTCAGGTACCACTTGGAAATACCATGAATAGTGGTAATAATATTGATCCAAGCAAAGTTACGATCGAAACATCGTTTCATAGCACAAAAAACTATGGAGTCGCACCATCAACAGCATTGACTCCAAAGTATACCAACCCTATAAATAGACAGCTACACCCCTAGCTGACGGTTTGAGCCAATACCTTTATTGTTAGGGATTAAACCCCGTCGAGAACTCATTCGACGGGGTTTAATCTTCTATTCAAGGTACATTTTCACATCTGTGGGTAATCCCAAAATCAACTTAGAAGAATTCGGATGGACTTCGATTCGCTCCCCATCTATGATATGTACCAAAACAATATCTGCTCCTTCCAAATTCAGCCTTTTAACATCAGAAAGCCTGATACCTCGCATCAAAAGTTCCTTCCTCCTTTCTTTCAATACCAAATTCAATGCTTCCACTTTTCCAGTAACTTCTTTTGGCTTATACACCTTACTCTTATCCCAACGATGTTTTAAAAGTAAATTAACATCAGCTAAACAAGCAGAAATATTTCCCGCACGGGCGTTGGATTCTGCACGCACCAACAACATCTCTGCCGACGTCATTCCCGAAAACATCCAATAGGGAGAATGCGAATACGTACCTTTAAACTTATAATATTTCCCCGACGCAACAAAAAAAGCCTTCCGACGCAAATCATCCTCTTCGTATGTTAACATAAGATTTGAGTCAACCATGGCGTACCCTGGTGTATGATTCTGAAAACGCTGATTCATCTCCGAATAAAATATTGTTTCTTTTGTGAATTTTGTAAAAGGAACAGTTGCCGTTATCTTGACCCCATCACTTGGATTATTGTAATCCATTAGATCAGAAAATAACCTGAGAGAAGCATCTGCTGCTGTCCCCGCCTCACTATATTTGCCCATAGACAAATATGTTCTTGCTAATAAGGCATAAGCGGCTGCTTTTGAAGGCCTAGCTTTAACCAAAGGCAAATCATCAAGATACTTCACTGCTATGTGTGCATCATCTATCACCTGCTTATAGGACTCTTCGATTGTTGAAAATTGATTTGGGATATTGATATCAGACACTTTTCTCAATACAATCCCTCGACCGAGATTATCACCTTTAGGATCATATGCAGCCGAGTAGGTCCATAACAATTGCAAATAATAATATGCTCTGTAAAAATGAGCAGAACCGTACACATTATTCCATTGCTTTTCATTCGTCTCATTAACATTTATTTTTGCAAGACCTTCTAAACAAAAGTTCGAATTATATATAGGCAAATAACAAGTGCCCCAATCGGTTGGAAAATAATAGTCAAAAGGTTCCCAACGATACAATAGCTTTCTTTCTGGTAAAAGCGAATTATAACTACTCCCTATTATAAAAAAATTATCAGCTGCAGACTCGGCGTAAGATGGTGTACGTAGTTCATTCATACGACCAAAATCGTCCAATATATCCTGTAAGTCTTTTATCGAAGTAGGCACCTGTGCCGCATTACTGTTTTTAAGATCAAGATAATCCTTACAGGAAGTGAGGATCAAGGCTCCGAGGAGCACTATGTATATTTTAGCTTTCATAATCATTAACTTATAAATTAGCTCTTAAACCAACTGTGTAGTTTTTTTGTAGAGGTATGGATTCTGGGCTATCTGGATCTAGATTATGCTTATTAGCCCGCCATACTATCCCCAGATTATTGACATTAGCGAACACCTGCAAGCTTCCCATGTTCCATTTCGATAACTTTATATTATAAGCAAAGTTGACGAATTGCAACCTGACATGATCGGCTTTCTCAACCAACACCTCACTTGAAGCATAGAAGCCATCTCGGCCTTCCTTTTTTAAAGGATATTCCCAAGCAGGAATATCCGTCTTATCACCTATACTTTGCCATCTTTTGTTATAATCGGGATGTACTGTCCCATTTGACAAAAGTGCATTTGAAGAAAATGAATTTCTCCTAAAATAATATCCGCCTTTATAGCTAAGGTTAAAAGAAAGCTCAAACTGCTTATATCGAAACGTATTAATCCAACCACCAAAATGGGTCGGGATAGCTGACCCTATAAATCGGATAGCTCCTTCATTTTCTAGCGAACTATTATTAATAGCTTTATAGTCGGTTGAGATTTCCCCATTCAATATCCCCTGTGGATTACCATCATTATCCAGCCCCTTCCAAACAAAAGCAGCCAGCCCATACAATGGATACCCCACCACCGGATTAATTTGGCTACCTGACGAGCTAACTAGCCTAGACAACGGCGTCACATCATATGGATAATAAGACTTCTTCGTCCGATTCTTGTTGTAGTTATGAATCCATGTAGACTGCCACTTTACAGTGTTCCATCCCCCACTATACGTAACCTGCATGTCTACCCCTCTACCTTTTATAGCTGCCACATTTCGCATAATCTCCCCCGTCGCTCCCCATGAAGTATAGTCATAACTAGAAATCCCATAAAGATCATTCCCATTTTTTATATAATATTCAAACGAACCTGAAAGAGGAATATTTTTAAGTCGCCATTCAACACCAGTATTTAACTGCATTACTTCTTCCCATCGTAATGACGGATTATTGATGGTCCCTATACGACCGTAAGGGAGACCTCCATTGACCAGCGTATTAGTCAGTGAAGCTGTAATCGGTAATGCCGCTCTACTCAGATCTACATTGCCACTATATCCTAAAGTAGCTTTGAGTTTTAAATAAGCAAATGGAGTCTGTTCAAAAAATAGCTCCTTTGTAATTTCGTATCCTGCACCGATCGACCACAACGGTTTCCACTTATCATTGGCAGACACCCCAAAGAGATTAGAACCATCTTTTCTAATGTTACCGCTCAGTGAATATTTTTCCTTCCATCCATAGTAAAAATTACCATACATACTTACAAACCTATTAACAATCGTCGGAGAAATTAAGGGATCTCCTCCTATCGAATTATAACTACCGAACGGTTTTGTAAGAAACATGGAAGTCTTATCCACACTGGCAAAAAACAATGGGTCTTTATGATACCCGAAGAACATCGAATTATCACCCCATGATTTTGTCTCCCTCGTTTCAAAACCCAGCATAGCCATTATCAAATGATCTGTTATTTTCCGATGGAAATTAAATTGACTACGGAAAGCATAGGTTTCTAAACTAGCAGTACTTTTTGCCAGTATATTTCCTTTAGGTAATGGATAGGTGACCTCGCCAGTACTTTCATTTATCTGGCTAAATGAATTAACTCTATCACGAACATAGTGACTCTCCTCTCCAAATAAATCTTCGATAGCCACATCCTGTCGATGTCGTTGATAAGAAAGTTTTAAATCTCCGCCTGAAAAAAGTTTTAAATCCAAGCCAACATTCCCTATAAATTCTTTTTTTGTATTGATGCTTAAATTCTGATCTGCTTCTTGAGCGGGGTAATAATTCCAATCCAAAAGCCGTCCCTTTCCTACTGTATCCAATATAGTTTTGCCATAGTATTTATAAAATGGCGCAGCCTGACCATTCTCATTCCACAAACTCAGATAAGATACGGAGCGTCTCTCTCCTACTCCAGTCAGAGAACCAAAACTGGGTATATTGAACGATTCATTTTTCGCATTAGAATACGAGGCGGCGGCATTTAGCACAATCCAATCCACAATTTTCGCACTATTTGCTATCCTGATGTTTGTCCGATTCCCAGGCTGTCCATAGTTATCTTTTTGAACATCCTGATTAAGCGATAAGATATAGTTGTGAGCTATATCTCCACCAGAGAGTTGAAATCCTACTTGTTGCGTATTTGCTATTTTATAGAAATGATTAGCATACTCCTTTTTAAGATCATTCCCCACATAAAACTTCCTATATGCTAAATAGACATCCTCCGTAATGTTATTTTTACGTTTTTGATTCAACCAATAGACTATAGGTGATACAGGTGGTGCATTCCATGCACTCAACTGATTATCAAAATAACCATCAGAAAACAATTTCTCCTCCAAACCAATATAATCTTCATTCTCGATATTAACCAATTTGGAAAGATCCGGTTCCTCTTTCCACATCGTATTATAATTCAGATCAACTCTGGTCTTTCCATCTGTCTTGGATTTTTTACTGGTTAAAACAATTACTCCATTTCCACCTCGGGCACCATAGATAGAGGTAGCTTCCGCATCTTTCAATACAGTAACAGATTCAATATCATTTGGATTGATATTATTAGTATCACCCTCGTACACAAAATCGTCCAGTACTACCAATGGATCCAACGCTCCATTTATCGTACCATATCCTCGTATAGTAATACCCAACTTGTTCTGGGGATTTGTATTTGTTCGCCCCGTCTGAAAGGTTAACCCATTAGAAACACCATTTAATCTATCTAGTACATTTGTCCCCACCTGCTTTTCCAACAACTGTCTATCGATAGTTACCACTGATCCATTGATTTGATTAGGCTTCAATTTTTGATATCCTGTATTAACAAGGACCTCATCGATCTGCAGTGGAGACTTTTCCATTATGATGATCTTAATAGTCATTAGCTCTTCCGATAGCACGTATCTACTGTTATAACCTATCTTAGAAAAGACCAACGTATCCGCTCTATCAGCACGTATACTAAACTCCCCTTCGGAGTTAGTATAAGCATTAATACCGTTACTATTATTCCTAATAGACACCCGATCTATCGATTTATTATCATTATCCTTAACCACTCCAACTACATTGATCTTCTGACCTTGTGCTGCCAGTCCTCCTACCATCAGGTTAAAAAGAAGAATTAGATTTATTATTCTCATGACAATAGATTTAATGTTGACTCCAGTATTGATTAAACCTAGCGTGAGCAGGCATTTCGGTCATTTTGCCTGATAGTATCGATAGATACTCTTCATCAGACAAGGTATTCGCATTAGCAATCCCGAATAGTACGCCATCTTTAATCCAGATATTAGGACCTAAACATGAGCCATCTCCTAAAAATGATTTGGCAAGAATAGATGACGATGAGCCTATAATCTGAGTACTTAAATAACCTCTCTTTCGGACAATTATAGGAACTCGATGAGGATAAAAGCTCATATAGAGCCCTAAGAAATTTAGCTTATCAGAGTGGGTTTTCAAGAAATGCTCCCAATGATTCATGGACTTAATACAGGGCGTACAATATTCATCCCAAACATCTAATACCATCCATTGTTTAGCAGACATCTGCCGCAGCGTAATGGTATCGCTCCCATATTCATTATTTACTACCCATAGTGGTAGATCCATAATTTCATCCGCAATCTTATCCCCAACTCTTATTTTCGGCAATTTCTCTATGTCTATTTCATATGTGCCCAACGGAAATTTTTTATAATCAGCATCAGGATTCCTATCATAAATAGTTTTTATAAAATAGGGCTTCATAACAACATAGCCGTATAAACTATAATTGTATACGGCTTTACGAACTACGCCTCCATCATTATCCTTTAAAACTATGTCCTTTACCTTTCCTTTTAACGTTCGTGGGTCCGGTAAGCCATCGGTCTCCTGCCCGAAGGCAGGAGTTACCAAGGCCGTACTAAACAACACACAGAATATTACTAACAATGCGTCACTGCGATACCGCTCTAGCGGTAGAAGCAGTCTATCTCGCAATCTATTATTTTGCATTCTCAGGCGGATATAGCCCTGCCCTTGGGGCAATCCGCTCCCACCCCTATTAAAATTTATCATTTTTTAGGTATTAAAGTAAACCGAAACAGTACCGCAAAAACCGAATATTCGATATTACGACTTTACCGCTTCACGGTTTTACAATGAATAAAAAAGAAATCTCAAGCGTCATTATGCGTGAATTATAATTGGTCTTTTACGTTAGTAATATGACACTCGAGAAATGAATAAAAACACAGGCCTATTATTTTATTGTACAACGACAATAACTCTTGCAAATCGGTTTGTACCCATAGAATTTATCTTTACCTTTAAGGTGCGAAAATAAAAGCTGATAGTAGTCTATGGTACAATTTATTGCAAGGTGTATAATATGCCGTTAGCAGAATAAAGGAACAGGACTTTTAATAACAGACCCCTTTTACTTTAGTCGTCATTCCGCCGTGTTCCGATTTTAATCGGAAACCAAAGTGGATGACCCGAAGGGTTCATCGGAGATAATCTATAAATTAAAGCAGTCTAGAACAAAAATGTTCTCCTCATATTCTGTCTACTACTATCCACTTTATTCTGGAGGAGGTTTTTTTGAGGATACAAAGTACTTAACTCGGGCCATAGGCCAGAGGACTGTTGTTTGATTGGTTACTGTACTCGTTTTCATCATAATAGTTTATTTATGAACGAGTCCATCATTAAAGGAAAGGGTGCCAGTGTAGCGGTCCTTGCTCCTTCTGTAGTGGCAGGGGAATCCCGTCAGAAAAACCTCTATAAGTGTAGCTAGCTACACTTAGCACCCACAAAAGTACAAACGCAGGGACCGCCTACTGGCATATTATTATCTGTAAAGATACATATTCCAGTAATAAAATTGGCGATCCGCGTGTACTCTCTAGGGTTGATCTTGACGGGATTCATTTTCCACATAGAGAGACTCGTTTTATCAGTCACAAAAGTAACCGACTAACTGTTTCGCATTTATTAGTTAAACAAAGATAGTAAAAATATAATTAGAGACAAATATTTCACTAATTAAAATGAGGAAATCGAATTCTATTGAAATGGTGGACAGAAAACTTGAATTTGGCAAGCAGCTAATCAAGTATAGAGAAGTTGCTGGATTAACACAAGAAGAGTATGCAAAATTTCTTAAGTTAGACAGAAAAGTCGTGCATAACGCAGAATCTGGAACGCATAGTTTAGGAATAGAAAATTTAGAAAAACATGCTGCTGCATTTGGTGTACCATATTACATCATGGGAAATCCAAACATTGAACCACCGACTTATGACGAATTACCAGAAGATTTAAAAGCATATATAGCGCAGGTCAAAATCGATAGGGAAAGGAAAAAAGAAGAACCACAGCAAAAGATAGGTGTGGTCGTAGACCAAGAGATACCTACTTTTCTTGCTACTCCTAAAACTGCCTTAGAGTTTGTAAATCATTTAAAACATTTGGGGCTGACATCCACATCACAAAACATTAAAAATTTACTTACATCAAAAAAACGAAGTAAAATAGTAGATGTCATTCCAGCAAAAGGAGAAGATGACGACAAGTATGTCTACAAACAAGAGCAGAGTTAGAATATGTATTCGACGAGCCCCTTTATTCGTATCAAAAATAAACTAAGATTAAGGTATCTTATCAAATCCTGAAGTAGAGTAAATTTCCCTATTACCTATCTTTAAACAGCTATTGTAAGGCATACATGCCGTATCATCTAAGGCATTTTTGCATGTACGGGTTTGTACCTTGCCCTTCGGTCGTTCTTGCAGGTTTCTTTGAGAGAGGTAGGAAACGGGGTCGAGACTATCTTGGGACATCCTCGCCTGTTGTTCGCTTATTGTTCGACCATCGTTTGCCCTAGAGTCAAAGTATAGGCGAAGTAAGACCAAAGGATAAGCGAAGCAATCCCGAAGGAATCTCGAAGATGATACGGAGCGTTATCGAAGCATAGCCGAATCTATAGCGGAGTTGAACGGACTTGAGCGGACTTAAGGGGAGTTGAGGGGACTTTGACCAATTGATTTATCTTATTTCTATATTATTGTATTTCATACCGAACGGTTTATCCAAAATGGCACCATCTATCAATCCTGTTGACGAGTATCAACACCGCGCCCGCGTACCTCAATGCGGTAACCACAACCATCAAGAACACGTTGAGCTATGTCAATTACGCATTGTTCCACCTCAACAACTTAGATACAGATCTCAAGACGTTGTTGACGACCGTCAAGGACACATTGATTAATGTCGACAAAGTATTGACGCATCTCAACAGTCTGGACACATACTTCAAAACGTTATTGATGACCGTCAGGACGCATGGAGTATCGTCAACAGAGCATTGACACAGATCAGCAGCTTTAACACAGATCTCAAAACGTTGTTGATGATCATCAAAGACATATTGAGTAGTATCAATAACGCACTGACATCCTTCAACACACCTTGATCGGTCATCGACAGTTTATTGAGTACCGTCTACAGCCCATTGACGCTACTCAACCAACTAGATATTGTCTTTTCGCTCAATGAATCCACTCTTTTAGATCTCGAGGCTTTTCTCTAAAATCATGGTTAATCAATCTCCGCAAAAATGGAGCGAGTGACTGGTCTACCGCGGTTCGGTTTTTAGTGCGATAATCAAAAAAAGAGCAGGTTATACCTGCTCTTTAAAGAGAGTTATACCTCAATGGCTCTCTTTGATTCTAAAACACAACACATTTTTGAAAAGTAATTATTTGTTTTGCTCACCTATATTGGGATTATTCTCCATCTCGGAACGAGGAATCAGAAACTGCCATTTATCATCGCCGGCCTTTACTAGCATAAAGCCTCCTACAGAAGCAGACGTAAAGTTTGGCACAGCATCCCGATCCATATCTTGGTTTAATCTTTTAAGGTCTAAGAATCTAAACCCTTCTCCCCACAATTCCGCTCTCCTATAACTCCATATCTCCTTTAACAATTCATTCCCTGTTTTAGTAGATTTAATTGCTCCAGGATTTCGAACCGAATTAATCTCATGCAAGACATTTTGAGCTGGCCCTGCCTGTGTTTTTGAAGCATAAGCTTCTGCTTCTATCAGATACATCTCAGACAATCTCATCAAACTCACATCACCTAACGTACCTCCAGCAGCTTTAATCGAAAACTTGCGACTCATGAAGGGTTGACGCACAAAATTCGATGCAGGTAATGGAAAATTAGCGGCTGTAGGTGCAGACTCCCACATACTTTTTCTAACGTCTGTAGCTGGCAAAAAATCATATAATACAGAATTAATACGCTTAGGATTTGCTCTTTGGAATGAGGTATTTGCATTATAGGCTATCTGTGCAAAAAAAGACCCAAAAGTATCGCCTTGATCCTCCGAAGGCATAGACGCCCACATAAATTCAGACAAGTTGGCATTATTAAAACCAGACTTATACTCTTCTACATTCATAAGCCTGAAGGCCTGAGAATTGATCACTTCTCGAGCATATTTGATAGCATTGTCATAATCTTGCATTGTCAACGCAACACGTGCTTTCAACCCTTTTGCAATCCAAACATTCGTTTGCGATTTATCCGCTCTAGTTGTTACATTTAACCCAATGGCCTCATCTAAATCCTTATTAATAGCAGTATAAACCTCCTCAACAGACACTCTAGGCATTTTATTATCCTTTTGAGACAAAGGAAGCGGTACCCCCAATTGATTGTTCGGTTTACTTGATGCATCATATCTCTTGCCATAATATTGAACCAAATAAGAATAAGCATAAGCTCTCAAAACCAAAGCCTGTGATTTCAATTTTGCTTTTTGGTCAACAGGAGCATCCAAGAGATCTATATTATCAAGTACTGCATTTGCATTGCCTATGATACGATAAAACGTCCTATAAACATACGCTGTGTTGGCACCATTATCTATTCTATGGCCATTCCAGTTACCGTCACCTGTGCCAGTAAACCAAGTGGAAGAACTAATATGCAAATCTTCCGCTAAAAAGTCATTACTTAACAAAATCCCGCCCACACCAGGCTTGTTCTGCACATTTGAACTGACCGCAGTGGTTCGCTCAAACATATATCTGTAAACCCCATTAATTACTGTCTCAACATTTTCAATAGATGAGAATATCGCTTTATCATCTACTTTATCCGTAGGTGAGGTCTCTAGATAATCTTTCGAACAACTAAGAAAAAACAAAGAAACCAGTCCTAAATATATAGTTTTTTTCATTTTTTTTGTTTTTAAAATGCAACATTAAGACCAAAGGAAAAGATTTTGCTCAAACCATAGGTAGTAGAATTTGTGCCATCAAACGACTCAAGCGGATTCAATCCTTTACGCTTCGATATCATTCCTAGGTTTTCACCGGAGAAAAAGATACGTGCCGATCTTAAATCAATTCTATTGATCCAGTTTTTAGGTAAATTATAAGCGACATTGACATTGCTAAAGCTAATATAAGAAGCATCGATTAACCATCTATTTGAAGCAGCATTTAAATCACTTGTCGCGTTCATATCCAATCTTGGAATATCCGTTATTTGTCCAGGTGTAGTCCAGGCTTTTCGTTGATCTGCGTGCATTGCGCTACCGTACCTCAAATTCATCAAACCTGCGTATTCCCCGTCATAAAACTTCCCTCCTAACTGATAATTTATCAAAAAACTAAGTGAAAAATCTTTGTAACTAAATGTATTCTGAACCGACCCAATCAAATTAGGAATCGCGGTTCCAAAATAATCATACTTCGCATCGGATATAGTCGTGACGTATTCCCTACCATTAACTGTTCTGATTTTTTCAGGTGCAGTACCTTCTACTGGAGTATAGAGGGATGAGCCATCCGCAGGATCAACTCCTTGAAAATCTCTTAACCAAAAACTATATACATCTCGTCCCACTTCCCTACGCTTAGTTCCAGAGGTAATAACTGGATTTTCTGCTGGCATTTTTGTAATCTCGTTTTTAAAGAAGGTCCAATTAGTTATCATCCTCCAATTGAAATCCTGTTTACGGATGATTTCTCCTCCAAGCTGAATTTCTAATCCCTTATTATAAAGACTTCCAATATTAGCATTAATAGTAGTCACAGGATCTGACAAGGCTAAAGGAAGAGCAAATATCAAATCATCAGAACCTCTTTTATACAGTTCTATTTCACCAAAAACCCGATTCTTCAAAAGGCTAAAATTCAATCCAACATTGTAGGTCTTAGATGCCTCCCAAGTTAGATCTGGTGTTGCCAAACTACTCAAAAGTAGGCCTGGATGCGACCCATTATTAAATCCTAATGAATAAAAGGCCTGATAAGCATAATAGGTACTCAACGCATCGTTACCTACAGCCCCCAAGGAAGCTTTCAACCTTAAATCATTTATCCAAGAAACATTCTGCATAAAATTCTCTTTACTAATAGACCACGCTCCCCCTAAAGAATAGAAAGTTCCCCATCTACTGTCTTTATGAAATCGAGATGACCCATCCCTTCTCAACGAAGCATCAAAGAAATACTTGTTATCATAATTATATGCCGCCTTAGAAAAATAAGATTCTAGTCTATATACATCTTCATACCCCCCGGCCGAATAAGGAGTAACAAAATTATCGAATTTTGTATTCCCCGCTAAGATTTGATTCGTCTTTGAGGACGAGTTAATACTAGCTTTATACTCATAATTCTCATGTCCTCCAAATGCTGAGACATAATGTTTATTAAAATTTTGCTCATAGTACAAAATTTGATTAAATGTCAATGTCCTTGACGAATGGCTCCGATTATAGGAATATCCTTTTAAAGTAGCGCCATCGCCAATCTCTGGACTACGGAACTGATCATCTAAACCATTTCTAAAATCTGCACTCACACTCGGTTTGAATTTGAAATGCTTTAAAAAAGAAACTTCTGTAAATGTCCGCGCAGATACTGAATTCCTCTTATTCGTCACATCATTCAAAAGAGATTCCCAAATCACATGTCTACCTTGTGATGCACCCGTAGGCCGCGCTACAGCCCCGGGATGCATTCCTGCATCATAATATTGTTTCCCGGTTAAAGGGTCAATTATGGCATTTCCAGTCTTGTCCCAAGCATGCACCGGGTAAATAGGCCCTATTCCACGTATAAACATAAAAGGATTTACGAAGCTAGCTGCATTATCTGTAGACGCATCTCTTGCCAGATTTCCCTCAGAAGTGCTTCCAGCGACATTTAGTCCAAACTTTAGCCAATCTTTAACTTCAGAATTTACATTCACACGGCCAGAAAACCTCTTAAAATCTGACTTTAAAATGTATCCATCGTCTCTTAAATATGATAGAGAACTATAATAATCTGATTTCTCCTTTTTATTAGAAACACTCAGATTCGCTTCGTCACGATGCCCTTGTCGAGTCATAGCGTCATACCAATTAAAATCATCATATAATAACGATGCGTTTGGATTTAATTTCCCATCTACTCCTACTATATTCTTATCATCTACATTAAAGGGATTATAAACCAACTGAGATGCAATATTATCGGTAGCATACTGACTTGCTTCTTGATCAGACATGGGTTTTTCTTTTCTAAACTTAACCGAGTTTTTCATGGCTTCCCACATCAACGGATAATACTCCAGAGTGTTTACTCTTTCGTACTCAGGAATACCACGAGAAGTGAACCCCTTATTTAAAGTTAGAGACAACGTAGGAGTCTCGGAAACTCCTTTTTTTGTGGTGATAATGATGACACCATTTCCTCCTCTAGATCCATATAGAGCTGTTGATGTAGCATCCTTTAAGATTGTGAGGCTCTCTATATCAGAGGCTGGTATATCTCCTATACTACCTTCATATACTGCTCCATCTACAACATACAATGGAGAACTCGACACTGAATAAGACCCGAAACCACGTATACGAACAGACGCGCTACTTCCTGGCTGACCATTAATACCTGAAACTCCAATACCAGGAGCTGCTCCCGCTAAAGCAGAAGTCAGATTGGTTATCACTCTTTTTTCTAATTCCTTACTGCTAACAGTAGCAACCGAACCTGTTATTGCCTCTTTTCTTTGAGTACCATACGCTACTACCACAACCTCATCCAATTCATCATCTGCCACTAAAGTAATGCGGAGATTATTTTGATTTCGTACAGCCACCTCTTGCTCAAGATATCCGATATATCTTATAATTAAAATCGCTCCAGCATTAGCTTGAATAGAGAACGTACCTTTTGCATCTGTCATAGTTCCCTGTGATGACCCTTTTATTGCTACAGTAGCTCCAGCAAGCGGTAACCCCTCGGCATTTGTAATAACCCCACTTATCCTATTTTGGGCATCAATTACAAGATTAGGTAAGCTAGGATTTTTTTCAGTCTTTCTATTAATGGTTATGGTTCCATCAATAATTTTAAAAGCCATTTTATTACTTTCCAAAAGTTGAGTTAAGGCTTCATTTAAATTTTTGCTTTCAATTCTTACATCTACACGCCTTGCTTTCTCAAGGATAGCATCACTATATAAAAATTTATAACTAGTTTGTCTGCTTATTTCCTTAAAAGCGTCTTCTAACTTCGCGTTCCGTAGTGAAAGTGATACTTTTTGGGCTTTCCCACTTCCATATACACAAGTCATAAAGACCAACATGAGGACTGTTGTTATTTTCATAATCCGGAAAATTACTGGAAAAGGATTCCCCGACAGGGCATTACACCCTTTGCCAAATGATAAGTTATTCATACATTTGATTAATTGAGTTAATGTTAATAGTTTAATTCTGATTAGCTTAACGAATCTGAACGGAGGTGCTGCAACACCTCTGTTCTCGTTTTAATACATATTGTTTATATCATACCATCTTGTTTTTTTGAAATTAATAATTTATTGTTCTCTATTTTAAAAACTAAACCACTTACAAATTCTAACATTTTTAAGACTTCACTTAGGTTTGAATCGCGTTTGATCTCTCCTGTGTATGTCTGTGATAAAGAAACCCCTCTAGAAAAAGAAACGTCTATACCGTACCAATTCTGCAACTGCTTAGCGATAGTTACTATATTATCGCCCTTGAAATAAAATAAATTATTTTTCCAAGCTAGTTCTTTTAGAAGATCAGCCTGACGCACATCGATTCTACTTTCCATAACTTTGGCTCTTGTCCCCGGTAACAGAGTCTGTTCTAAATCATCCCGATACACGAGAACCTTACCTTCCTCCAACGTAGTAGCCGGAGCATCATCATAAGCTGAAACATTAAAACTCGTACCAAGTACCTTCACATTTCCGCCTAATGTCTCTACCGTAAAAGGCCGCTTCACATCCTTAATTACCTGAAAATAAGCCTCTCCTTTCAACTTAACTTTTCGCTGATCCTTAGCGAAACGACTTGGAAAATCCAACTCACTATTTGCATTTATCCACACTTTTGTACCGTCAGAGAGCGTTAAATTCAGAAAGTTTGCCGTCGGTACAATTAGTTTATTGAGAGCCATTGTCCCACCTTCTAACACGGTCTTTTTCTTCTCTGTGAGTACAGTCCCATCCTCAAGTAGCACGATGTTGTCATCCACTTTGACCTCTACACCATCCGCTAAGATAATTTTCGCTCCCTTAATTGCTGGAAGCACATCTTCCTTATATGGCTGATCCTTAGTTTTCATAAGAGATAGCGTTCCTAGCTCTTCTTTGCTTCTTAAAAAGAAGAAAGAAATAGCAGACACTGCTGCTAGAACCGCCGCGACACGCCCCCAACGCAATAGAGATCGCTTACGCCTTTTCTTTTGTATTCTAGACCATGCTTGATCCTCGTCAAAGGATTTGATAATATGCGTATCTATCCCTCTTTTCATATCTTCTTCTAGGATCCGCAACAACTGAAAATTACGCGGATCCTGCTCAGACCACTCTTGAAGAATACACGCCTCCTCTTCGGTCAATTCGTTATTGAATTTTCTACGTATTATTTGGGCAATATAGAAAGGGTCAGTTCTCATAATTTATAAGATTAAGAAACGGAAAGAGAATAAACGGGTGACAAAGAATTAACTTTTTTTTAACAAAAAAATATTCTCTAAAATTTGACAGCAATTCAGTTTAATTACTGGTGAGCACCAATAGCAAAATAACAAAAAAGAATTCGGGGTGAATTTTCTTACGCAGGACTTGTAACGCACGTTGCTTCTGCGTTTTGATAGTATTTATAGATATTGCTAGTCTATCGGCAATTTCCTGATTAGAAAGCCCATCTAGGTAACTTAGCTTAAATATACGCTGACATGAATCTGGCAATCCGTCAACAACTCTTGATATTTCAGCCATAAATTCAGCACGAATTATCTTATGCTCATAATCAATATCATCAGCTTCATTTGCATATTGCCGATCTAAGTATTTTTGTATTGTTTTGCTCTTACGACTTTGATTATATACCGCATTACGTATTGCACTATATAAGAAAGAACGAATCGCTAAGGGTTCAGATGAAATCTTATGTTTATTATTTAAATAAGCCATAAATGCGTCTTGCACTAAGTCTTCAGCAACTTCAGTATCCCTTACCATTTCCCAGGCAAAGTAACACAAGACCTTATAATGTCTTTTGAATTCAACTTGATCTTCGAAATACATATTTGCTCTCCGCTAGGGATATAATGTGATAGCATACTGTATTTAGCATGCACTAGTAAATATAGTGTATATGAAGATAAATGGCAAATAAGACAGCATATTGATTGCTTAAGATAAACCCTAACAAGAATCCATCCCTAAAAACTATCATTCCAAGAAAAAAATGAGGTTGAACTGATAATCATTGTCCAACCTCATTTTAAATTTCCCCTAGTTTGCTTTTATCACTTCTTCTTCAACTCTAATGGATAGGTACCAAATCCTCCAGCGCTTACGGTGTAAGCACCATTAATTTTAATCGTGCCCTCACATGGATTAACCAAATTTGCTGTTGCCCCCCCCACAGATGCAACGGAATATACACCATACGGCCATGGAGCAGGATAAGCCCCCAAAGGTTGTTTTGCGACATTTATAGAGTTATCGCCAGTCTTTACATCAACCTTAATGTTATTATAACCTGTCATCTGATAAACAATCTCAAAAGTTTTCTCATCTATTTTCTTGACTTCGGCAATAGTACCAACACCAAAATCCTCCCAATCGTCAACAATCACTTCAAATTTACCATCACCTAGGAACTCATCCATATCAAACTTACAAATACAGGAATAACGGATAGTCGGTCCAGCCCCGGGTTGCGAAATAACGCCAGCTCCGTACCCAGCCTCTCCACTTTTAGGAAAAGCCTCATATGTTTTACCCTCTTCGGTTATATAGTTAGCTCCTATATCGTAATTATCATTAAGCGCTATAGCTGCACCGAAAATTTGTTCTATCTGTGGCCCTGTAAGCTCTATTTCAGTAGGCATAGTCGAAACTTTCTCTTTCAAAACCTTAACATTATTTAGATCTCCATTTTTCATAATCACTATGTCAAAGTATTTCGGTTTTGCTTCAGTATCAAATTTCACTCCAACCGTGAGTTTGCCTTTAAAAGCCAGCGGATCTTGAAATGCGATAGATTCATCAAATCCTTTGAGTACCTTCTCTATAGCTGGCTGATTCAGGTATACAATACCATCCAACATAGTTGCATTGTCACTCTTCCGACACGCCGATGTCATAACCAATGACACCAAGGCAACAATATATAATATTTTTTTCATCACTTTCTATTTAAATTAAGGCATCCAAAAAACTTTCTCAGCATTTAAATCTACTTTCTGTTTTGGCGTATTTGGATTACGATTGACTTCATCCTGATTATACGGCAAAGAGTTCGGGAACTTTCTATTGGCAACAACAGGTACAGCAGGAAGATCTTCTCCTCCATTTCCACCAACAGGCGGAGTCACTGTACCTCCTATAGCATTCGGATCAAACAAAACAGGGTAGCCTGTCCTTCTATAGTCAGTATACTGGTCTACAGATGAGCCCACGCTTGACAACCACTTTTGTGTCATAATCATCTCTAACTTCTTAGCGTTATTTCCTCCATTGAACTGTGTTATAACATTAGTGATATAAGATGCCGCCGTAGGTGCCGTCGCTATTTTTGGAATAGTTTGACTTGATCCGTTTTTCGACACCACATGGTCTATCATTTTCATCGATTCATTAAGGGCCTTACGCAAGGTGTCCGCAACACTCCCCCCTACAATTCCTTCTTGCATAAGTTCAGCTTTCAAAAACAATATATCCGCATAAGTAATCATTCGATAAGGAGCAGCGCCTGTACCCGAAGAAGCAGAAGCAGAACCACCTTTCCCCTCGTCGTACTTACCACCAACGGGGTATATCCCAAATAATGTTACCAAACTCTGAACATTAGTTCCTCTTTTTGGCCCTTGAGACCCAAAATATTTTGAAACAAAAGCTCCATCCCTATACTCCACATTTGCATTAGGCAAATCTGAAGCCTTCATCTGATTATAAAAATAATAAGGAATCCGTGGATCTTCAATCCCCGTAAGGATATTATTATTATAGCCACTCATTATTTCATAAAGCCAAGGACTAACATGCATCGTACGCTGGGTTGCGTAATACTCTTTAAAACCAGGGTTTCTATCATCCGTAGCGTCATTTTTTCCAAATGGAACCATGAAGGAATTTTCGACGGAAGAAATTAATTTACCGCCTGTTAAAAGAGCATTCACTTGAGCACCGACATTCTCTATTTTTCTTTGCTGCACAAGAAGCTTCAACTTGATAGAATTAGCGGCTTTAACCCATAATTCTGGATCCCCACCGTAAATAATATCATCGGCTTTAGGCATCTTGTCGTTAGGAGCATCTGTATTCTCTAAATCTTTTATAGCATCGTCCAATAAGGAAAAAATCTGAGCATAAACATCTTTGCCGTTGTCATATTTTGGAAAACGATTGCCTTCTGCTGCTTGATTAGCTTCGGTATATGGTATAGAACCATACAAATCAACCAACACTGAAGCCGTATAAGCCTTCATCACCTTTGCAATTCCGACATACACTAAGTTTCCATCTTCGGTTTCTTGTTTAATAATAATATTAGCATTGGTCAATACATCTCTATAAGAATATTGCCAGCCTTGAGACGTTTCAAAATCGGAACCTGATGCGCCGTATTGATCGTAATCCCCGTAATGCACCATCTGGTGCATATAAGCGGAGGTGGCAGCAGAAAAGCCCTCAGCTGTAGCTAAACTATATCCTAAGTACTTTTGCATATGTGGCAAAAGAATATGAGATTCTAGTTCTGCTGGATTATTGGGATCTGTATTAATATCCAGTTGTTTTGAGCATGACACAGTAATTAGAGCCAAAACAACAAGGAAACTATTTCTTATTTTTTTCATAACTTTCATTTTAAAATCTTGCGACTAAATTAAAACCGTAACGTTTGGTAGTTGGGGCTGCTGACAGCTCAACCCCTTGCGATGAGGAAGACCCATAACTACCAACTTCAGGATCGAAATTAGAGTACTTAGGGAAATTAGGCGCAAAAAACCAAAGATTTCTACCTGTAACAGTAAAGCTTACCCCTTTTACAAAAGTACCTGCAAACATCTTCCTAGGCAATTCATAACCAATCGCTACCTCCCTCAAACGATATACAGTCGCGTCATAAATATTCCATTCCGTCGCCGTATTGATTGCAAAAGTTTGTCCATTATCTGGATCTGGAGAAAAATACAAGTCATTAACAGTCAAACGCGTTTGATTCCAAATTTTATTACCGGAGGCATCAAGAATTGGCTTACCAGTTATAGGATCTCCATACACACCAGGTAAAATCGCATTATACTCACGTCCCTCAGTATCCTTTGTAACACCACGTCCTAGTAGGGAACTATTTGTTACCGAATACATATCTCCACCTTTTGTCCAATCAAATAGCGCTGCAAAAGAAAACCCCTTGTAAGAAACCGTGTTATTAATCCCCATTTTAAAGTCCGGATTAGGATCCCCTACAAAATACTCATCGTTAGGATCCTGTATCATCCCACCGTTTTTACGATTTATGAGCACATTTCCCTCATCATCTCTAAACACCTTTGTCCCTCGCAGATACCCAAATGGCATACCTGGCTCCAATGCTGTAGATATTGTTCCACTTAACATCGCTCGAAGTTCAATACGAGGCGTCCCATCAATCAACTCCTCAACCATGTTCTTGTTTTTGGTAAAATTTGCAGATAAATTCCACTTAACAGGACTATCTGGAGATAGTGGCTTGAGTCCTAATGTAATTTCGACTCCTTTATTGCTTATTTTACCGAAATTGGTGAAATAAAAATCAAAACCGGAAGAAGCTGGCATAGCAATTCTTGCCAAAAGGTCTGTAGAAATCTTTTTATACCAGCTAAAATCTAAATTAGCACGGCTATTAAAGAAAGATAATTCAGTTCCAAACTCAACTTCTGTAGAAAACTCAGGAGTCAAATTAGGAGAATAGTAAGTATAGTCTAAATGTCCTGTTGGATTCCCCAAAAAGTTATTTTCTATGGTATACGTAGTAAGTAAATTATATGGATCAGTATCCCTTCCGACCTTTGCCCAAGCAGCACGTAACTTACCATAATTTAAAATACTGCTCTTCATATTCAATGCATCGGTAAATACAAAGGCTGTGGAAACACCCGGATAGAAATAGGATCTCGAATTCTTAGGCAAAGTCGATGACCAGTCATTTCTACCTGTTATATTTAAAAACAAGTAGTCTTTATACCCAAACGCAGCCTCCGCAAACATCCCCATAATACGACGTTTACTCAACTCATCTAAATTAAACAGCTTTTGCGCGGTATTGACTAATGTGTGAGTACCTCTGGCTATAAAACGTTTTCCCTCGTCCTGCCCACGATTGATTATCCGCTGATTATAGTTAAAACCAACGTTACCGGTAAAAGTAAAATCATCAGAGATTTTCGGTTTAAAAATACTTCTAAATGTAGACTCCAACTCTTTATGATCTCTCCTATCCATTACTAATCCACCTAAGCCTTCATATGCTCTTGATGAGATCTCATAGATTTCTTTTCTATCCATAAAACTTAAATTCGCTCCAAGTGAGTAATCTAATTGCCACCAATCATTAATCTTAAAATCAGTAGCAAAGGATCCAACAACTCTATTCTCTAAAGTTGTTGCATAGTTATTATAAGCAGACCACAAAGGATGATCAAATTGACTTGCTCCTAACCAATTTAAATTATTCCCATCTTTATCAGACCAAGGTAACGAAGGATCCCAGTTTCTAGCTAAAAACAACGAACGGGCAAATGACGAAGCTGCCCCATCGACCTGATTTTCACCAAAATAACCTCCAACCTGATTAGAATTAGTATATGCCAAACTACCGCGAGCATTCATTCGATCAGAGATCTTCACATTACCCCCTGCCGAAATATTATACCGCTTAAATGAGGAATTAGGTACATATCCTTTATGGTCCATTTGAGATAAAGTAACGTTAAATCCAGTATTGGAAGATCCTCCTGCGAAATTGATGGAGTTCTCCCAAACACGACCTGTTTGAAACAGATCCTTCACATTATTTGCATAGGCTCTGTAAGGAATCATACTACCTTTTGGAAAAATTCCTGCATCAACATATGGTCCCCATGCTTCAATGCTATCTAAAACACCAAACTTTGGTCCCCATGAGCCATTGGAAGCCGAATAGTTAAACTGAGAACCTGCTCCATACATATTCTGGTAATCTGGAAGGTTAGCAATATTTTCTAAGGAAACAGAGCTTCTTAACGTAACTGAAGTAGGTTGATCTAATTTCGTACTACCTGATTTCGTAGTAATTATCACAACACCATTTGATGCACGAGACCCATAAAGTGCAGCAGCAGCAGAGCCTTTCAATACATTGAAAGACTCTATATCGTTAGGATCAAGATTCGATATACCCGAAGAATAAGCTGCTCCTCCCGAAGTCATGCTAGTCGTCTCTACCATCGAGTTATCATATGGGACTCCGTCAACAATGATGAGTGGCTGGTTATTGCCAAAAAAGGATGAGTTACCACGAACCTGAAAACGAGTAGCAGCCCCAGGGGTTCCCTGAGACGTGCGAATATCAACTCCCGCAACTTTCCCTTGCATTGATTTTAACAAATCGGGTTCAGAATTCTGCAATAAATCATCGGGATTTACTTTGCTCGTTGCATAAGCCAAGCTTTTAGCAGATCTCTGTATCCCCAGCGCAGTGACAACCACTTCTTCTAAAGCATTATCCTCTGATACTAACTGTATATTTATTGTATTTTGGTTACCTACTGTTACCCGTTGGGCGTTATAGCCAATAAAAGAAAAATTAAGAGCTGCCCCTTGACCTACAGAAATAGAATAGTTTCCACTTCCATCAGTTTGTGTAGCAGCAGAAGTTCCTACTACAGATATTGATACGCCTGAAAGTGGCGCCCCATCAGTTGCAGAGGTAACCTTACCACTCACTTGCCGATTTTGTGCCATTGACACGCCTATTAGGCAAGTCAGCACAAAAAATAAACTGAGTAATTTTTGTTTCATGTGTTTATGTGTTTAGTTAAAAATTGTGTTTAATTAATTATTGATTAATCACAGATGCATACGCCCCATTCCCTTTGCCAAATGACGTGAGCAAAAGAAACAAGCAGTAAAACGTTTTATCAAAAAGAAAAAGCGTCAACCGATCAACAGCAGGATAAACAGCCGTTTAGATTATCAAAAAAATTTACATATCCAGCTCGGTGAAATAAACCAAGCTAACTCCGACAGAAAAGTCTAAATCCGGAGATAACGGGATGAAGTGAGTAATTTTTGTTCCATTTTGTGTGTGTTTAGTTTTTATAAATTGTTTGTGTGTTAGTAGCGTCATATCGTAACAACGATATTACTATGCAAACATATAAAAAAAAATAAGTTTTCACACTTTTTAACATTTTTTTTTTCGAAACAGTGGTTTAAACAAGAAAAAAAACAGCGCAACCAACTAAATGTAACAAAGCATGGTAACATTTGTAAAACAAACATGATGGCACACAAAAAGGAAATAGAAATATTAACCACAAAAAATGCCCCTCATTTTCATGAGAGGCATCGTATTAATTAAAAAATAAAACTTATCGTGTACCGCCAGCCCACCATACTTGCTCCGTATAGACGTACTTTCCATCTCCATAAGCAGCTTCCACATTTGGATTAGTTGTTGTGTCGTCATTACCATATGGTAAACGCAATGGGAATTTACCCGGGTTCTTCAATTCAATTAATTCTTCACCATTTGACTTCCAACGACGGATGTCGTTGTACATCTCCGTAGATTCGCCCGATGCACCAAAGAATGCTAAGTATTTTTGGTTAGCTATTTCTTTTAACGCATTAGCTGCGAACAATGGCTTTACATGATCTGCAAAGTAACTAGCGATATCAGCATCGGTAATTGCCGCAGAAGTCTCCTTCATTGTCCCATTAGCTAACACCGTAGGTGCAACAAATGCCGCTTTTACCGAGTTCTCCGAATTTTTGATACCTGCTGAAACAGCGGCCTCTAAAACTGTCGCTACCTCAGAAGATCCCTTGCCTAATCTTTGCATAGCCTCAGCTTTCAGGAATAATAATTCATGATAGCTTAATAGCTGAGTCGGTGCAGTCTGAGCAAACACGAATGTCGAAGTCAGGTAGTGGTATTTAACCTGCGTATTTTTACCATTGGGCGCTAATAAATTATACGAATCATTAGATGCCGCTATGTCATTTACCTGCGTCCAAACGCCAGCTGAACTCTGCGGAGTAAAGAAATTACGGTTCAAACGAGGGTCATTACGATCCAACATTTTATCACCGATACTCTGACTCGCTGCCAGGCCATCTCTTGACCATTGGAAGTCAAACAATGGATTTAGATTTGAAGCGCTATATTGTGCAAACTTAGCCTCTTCGTTTGCGCTAGCAAATGACTTATCAACAGACGTAATAATTGCCTCTAAAGCAGCAGTCTTATCCGAAGTAACCTTCAACAAACGCATTGTATAGCGAGCCTTCAATCCGTGCGCAAATTTCAACCAACGATCTGTATTCCCCTTAAATAGGAGATCCTGAGTACCGACCGAACCTGATGCATGTGTATCTCCTTTTGGAAGGTTTTCAATCGCCCCATCCAGATAGGCATTGATTTGCTTGTACAGTTCCTCTTGTTTATCCATTTTAGGATTGCGGATTTCCAAAGGCCTGAATCCTTCTGAATAAGGTACATCACCGAACATATCCGTCAATAATGCCAGATTGTAAGCAGCCATGATCTGTCCCATCCCTAAAGTAGCATAGTTACCTTCCTGGCTTCCTCCTACAGAACATTTTTCAATAATCATACGAGCATCTTTCAATGTTATATAAACGTTGCCCCAGGTATTATTAAAAGTAGATGACCTTTCTGGTTCACTTTCACGATGTTCCGCATTCCAGAGTTGATTATCCGTTCCAACTTCATGCTCTACATAAGTAGATAGATAAGTATTAAAATCACCCCCTACATTTGAAAAAGCAGTCCTCGTAATGACATCTGTTAAAATAAACTTCGCCTGAACATCCTTTGGATTATTAACATTGTCATTAATATTGTCCATTACATCCTCTGAACAAGAAGTAAAGACTGTAGGAGTAGCCAAAACAGCCACCGTTAATAATCCTACTATATTTAATTTCATTTTCATTGTTCTAAATTTTAGAATTTAATGTTTACACCTAGACCATAGCTTGATGTTCCCGGTAAAGAAAAACGCTCAAATGCACCTTGCATGTTGGTATTTCCTTGTGACACTTCTGGATCATAGCCTTTCAACTCAGACCATAGGATAATGTTACGTGCAAACGCATTAACATCTACCTTCAATTTAGAGGTCTGGTAGACAGGGTAACCTACAGCTACTTCGCGTAATTTCACAAATGAAGTTCCACGAATAGATGCTTCCGAAATATTACTCAAACGGTTAAAATAATCATACGTCGAAGTATTGGTAGGGTTTCCTTTTCCATCCAATACTGGGTTCGCATCGATCATAATATCATTTGCATCCCCATTCGCTTTTACGGCCGGCAATTCGAATAAGAAACCATTTCCATTTCGAAGATCAGCAGAATGCTGAGTCACCCCATAGACATTTAACAATGTTGAAGTACCATGGTACATCTGTCCTCCTTTTTTCCAATCCAACACAGCAGATAAACGTATTTTCTTATATTCAAGATTCGTGTTAAATCCTAAGTTAAAATCTGGAGACACATTTCCGATTACTTTTTCTTCGCCAGCTTGTGGCAGACCATCCTCATCTACAACAATCTGTCCTGCATCATTACGTAGATAAGAAACTCCATAAATCACAGGGAATTTGTAACCTATTCCAGCACGTACCTGTGGCTCAACGAATCCGCCCATGAAGATACTATTTACCCCTTCTTTCAACTCGTCTACATAATTATCAATTTTGGTGAAGTTAAAAGCAAAATCCCACTTGAAGTCACCATTACGGTAAGGAGCAACTGCCAACGTCAATTCGTGTACATTGGTATGGATTTTTCCACCATTCGTCACTAGGCTTGAGTATCCCGTTGAAGCGGCCAAAGGCACTTCAAAAATCTGATCTTTTACATCTTGACGAGAGAATGTATAATTCAAGTTGATCAATCCATCCCAGAACATTAAATCCGTTCCGACTTCAATCGCCCGCGTATTCTGAGGCTTTAAGGCTGGATCGTATACGATTGGATAGGTTGTATAAGAAGTCACTCCATCACTATTAATTGGATATAATATCGGTGTACCTGATGAGAAACCTCCACCATATACTGGCTTATCAAAATAACTCTCATAGTAATCTCCCGCTTGTCCAACCTCTGCAAATGATGCTCTCAGCTTACCCATAGTCAAAACGGAGTTTTTGACCGCATCTAACTCTGTAAACACAAAAGCTCCTGCTACTGAAGGATAGAAGAAAGAACGGTTATTGCGTGGCATAGAAGAAACGATATCGTTACGACCAGTCGCATTTAAAAACAACATGTTTTTATACGCTAAAGCTAAACTTCCAAACGTACCGAATGTCCGTGTATGACGTAAAGTTTGCTCTGCGGTAACAGTAGATGCGTTATTGATATTATCCCATCCTGGGAAATTAAAGTTTATACCGTGAGCATAATCTCTTCTGCGTACCCGATTTACAATCTCGTTACCGACCATGGCATCCAATACTAGATCATCATTGATTTTCCAGTTATACGCTGCCGTTCCCAACGAGTTCCATTCCGTTACTGAAATATGGAAGTTCTCCACTTCACCTTGACCATTTGCATGACCATACCCCCATAGATCGGTGTAATTTGACGTATAGGAATCAACACCTGCTTGGTACTTCAATGTTAATTTTTGATTGTTGCCCAAATCAGTAGCGTATTGTCCAAATCCATTACCAAAAAAGCGTTGATTATCTTCAGAAAACTTGTTGTTCTCAACAGCCCAGTACACACCGTCAAAACCTGCTGTACCGCGGTATGTATTTTGTTTTGTTGGGTTGTTCAAATAATAAGATGGGATTCCAGCCAAATCATAGGAGGCTGGAGCACCAAACAAAGTAGCCATAATACCATTATTCGCTCCTGTCTGCTTGGTGATTCTTGAATTCACATAGTTACCGGTAAAACCCGTTGTCCATTTGTCAGACAATTTTACTTCTCCAGCTAATTTAGCAGTATAACGATCCAGTCCTGTCGAAGGAACTATACCATTTGCGTTTGTTGCTCCCAAAGACATTGCATAACTACCCTTTTCAAATCCCTGAACAATGTTGAATGAATTATTGAAGGTATTGCCAATATCAAAAAAGTCTTTCGCATTATTATAAGCTTGCGGAGTAGCCCAAGGATCTAAACCCGCATTGGCACGCTGTGTTACATAGTATTTTCCTGGCTGCATACCATATTTCTGCGTATACTCATTATCGATATTACCACCGTATATAGCATCATTTGCTAAATCTGGAATCTTTGGACCCCAGGACATAGAAGAGGTATTACCGCTTTTAGCTCCATATAGGCCATTCACGCCTTGCGCATAGGTTGACTGAAAATCCGGAAGAACCGAAACTTTGTCAAACGACACATTAGAGTTGTATGAAATCTGTGGTTTTCCTTGTTTTCCTTTACCGCTCTTAGTCGTAATAAGGATTACCCCGTTGGATGCGCGCATACCATATAAAGCTGATGCTGCCTGTCCCTTAAGAATATTAATACTCTCAATATCATTAGGATCAATATCCAAGCCTCTAGAAGAGTAATCTGCACCGGTAACACTATTCAACGTAGAAACCTCGGCAGTAGAAGAAATAGGCAATCCGTCCACTACATACAATGGAGAGTTATTTCCTGTAAATGAGCGTGCTCCACGTATTGTAATATTTGCGGATGCACCTGGCATACCGGAAGAAGGCGTCACCTGTACTCCGGATACCTTACCTTGGATCGCTGTTGCTAAGTTACTATTGGCTGCTTCCGTCAATTTATCGCCTTTAACCTCTTGCGTTGCGTAACTTAAGGCCCTCTTTTGGCGAGACTGCCCCATTGCCGTAACCACAACTTCTTCTAAAGAGTTTTCTTCGGATTCCAAAACAACGTTTATTGTAGTTTGTGTCCCTACTGTAAGGCGTTGGCTCAGGTAACCGATGTAAGATACATTTAAAGTAGCTCCCTCTGGAACGGATAATTTAAAGCCACCTACATTGTCCGTTTGTGTAGCAGTACTCGTACCAACGACAGAAACAGATGCCCCAACAATCGGAGATCCATCTACTGAAGATGTAACTTTACCACTCACCTGGCGATTCTGTGCAAACGATATCCCTGTAAGGAAAGTAAACACAAAAATAAAACTGAGTAATTTTTGTTTCATGTTAATCAATATATGTTTGTAATAATAATTTTCAATGCTTAAACATTAGTATATAATACAACTGTTAATTCGCACGAACCAAATTGCGATATGCAAAATTTAGAAAGTGCAAAAACACCACTTTCCACAATTAAAGAGAAGATAAATAGTTAGTATGCCTTCATTCAAAAGAATCAGGGGGACAAATATAGTAGACGTAAGTTGTCATTACAAGTTTTTTAACTATTAACACCTTTCGTTAAAATAAACACAAGTAAAATATTCTACCGATAAAAATCAGGCAACCCCAAGCTCAGATTTAACATCTTTTAAGAAAAACATAATATTCGAAATAATATTTCGAATATCGCTCTATTTCAGAATAATATATCACACAAAAGGTTTCACTAATTAGATTCAGTCTGACTATATTCTTATATTATTTGTTGCAACATCTATGTATCTTAAAAGTTATTGTAACATTTTGCACAAAAATAGGTCCGCAATAGCTGATTGTATAAGTCATCTATCGAGATGGAAACATTCGTGAATGCAAAGCATTTTCTTTAATTTTGCCGCATGAGATTTGACATCATTACCGTACTTCCCTCCCTATTGGATAGCCCTTTTGCACATTCTATATTACAACGTGCGCAAAAAAAGGGATTGAGTGAAATTCATGTGCATAACCTAAGGGACTATACGTCTAACAAGCAGCGGTCTGTAGACGATTACCCGTATGGTGGTGGCTCAGGAATGGTAATGCAGATCGAGCCTTTCGCTACCTGTATTGAAAAACTACAGAGTGAAAGAACCTACGATGAGATTATCTACATGACACCTGACGGTGAAACATTAAATCAGTCTATTGCCAATGACTTATCGACGCGAGGCAATATGATTATATTGTGTGGGCATTATAAAGGGATTGACCAGCGTATACGGGATATATTTGTGACCCGCGAAATATCCATTGGAGACTATGTCCTATCGGGAGGCGAACTCCCGGCTGCTATTCTGGTAGATGCTATCATACGACTAATCCCTGGCGTATTATCTGATGAGACATCCGCATTGTCTGATTCTTTTCAAGATGGACTGCTTGATGCTCCGATTTATACAAGGCCTGCCGAATGGCGTGGACACAAAGTGCCAGATATCTTACTAAGTGGTAATGAAGCCAAAATCAACGCATGGCGTGATGATCAGCAGCTCCAACGCACACAAGAAAGAAGGCCGGATTTATTGGGTGATAATGAACAGTAACCCCAACTGTTGATAATTAGCTAAGCATTTGTAACTTTTTTTATTTTTTTAACAAAAAGAATTTGATTATTTAAAAATTATTCTAAATTTGTGGTGTAATGATAACACAAAGTACATATCAATTTTGGTGGTGGCCCGGAGCAAACAGCGTCGGGAGGCACCTCTATTGGTTTTCAGAATAAGGATTTTTTAATCAACCAAAACCATAAATCAAAAAGCCCGACGTATTTCGTCGGGCTTTTTTTGTGGAATAAACTCTGAAAAGGCTCTAACAATCTTCAAAAAAAAAATAGAATTAGCAACAGAATAAAAAAACATACATATGACCTATACATTCAAAACAAATCATAAAAAAATACTGGCAGACACAACAACCCCTGTCAGTATTTACCTCCGTCTCCGGGATACCTTCCCGAATAGCCTCTTGTTAGAAAGCTCTGAGTACCATAGCAGGGACAACAACATCAGCTATATATGCTGTCAACCACTAGCGGGACTGGTGCTAAACGAAGAAAATCTAACTATTAGCTATCCGAATCAGGAAAAAATTGTTAAACCGGCCTCAGCTATAAACCTAAGAAGCGAAGTTTCGGCTTTTAGACAATCTTTTGATGAAAAGCCTATTGCAGATACAAATGTCATTTCAAATGGTCTATTTGGATATTTCACTTTTGATACTGTGGCTCATTTTGAAGACATCACACTTACTGCCAAACTGGACGAATCCCGCAAAATCCCCTTTCTACAGTACCATGTTTATAAATATGTGATCGCCATAGACCACTTCCGTAACCAGCTCTATATTTTTGAGCACCTGTTGGACAACGAACAAAGCCAATTGGAGAGGTTAGAATACTTAATTCAAAACAAGAATTTCCCAGAGTACTCTTTTCAGACGAAGGGCAATGAGCAGTCAAATACGACAGACGATGGCTTTAAGGGACTTGTAGAGAAAATGAAGTCCCATATCCGCAGAGGGGATGTATTTCAGATTGTACCTTCTCGAGCATTCTCTACAGCTTTTTCTGGAGATGAGTTCAATGTCTACCGCGCATTAAGATCAGTCAACCCGTCACCCTATCTTTTTTACTTTGACTACGGAGACTTCAAACTGTTTGGTTCATCTCCAGAAGCACAATTAACAATAAAGAAAGGAGAAGCTACGATCTATCCGATTGCAGGGACTTTTAAAAGAACAGGTGATATTGAACAGGACGAAAAAATAGCAGAAGATTTGAAAAACGACCCTAAAGAATCTGCAGAACATGTGATGCTCGTGGATCTCGCACGCAATGACCTAAGCCGCCACTGTACGAATGTACAGGTCAAATCATACAAAGAGGCCCAGTACTACTCACACATCATCCATCTGGTCTCCAAAGTGGCCGGTAAACTGAAACCTACAGCTAATCCATTTGACATCGTTGGCGACACCTATCCCGCCGGAACACTATCTGGTGCTCCAAAGCATATGGCCCTCACCCTAATTGATCGCTACGAAGGATTACAGCGCTCTTTCTACGCTGGTGCAATTGGTTTTATGGGATTCAATGGGGATTTCAACCATGCCATTATGATACGCTCTTTCCTAAGTAAAAAGAACGTACTTCATTATCAAGCTGGAGCTGGTATCGTACTCGATTCTGATCCGGAGAAAGAACTACAAGAAGTAAATAATAAAATAGCTGCATTACGCAGAGCCCTTGAAATAGCACAAACCCTATGATACGTCCACTCGAATACTGTGAAAACACAGCACAAATAGCTTCAAGTATCAATACTATTGACTCTAGAATATTGGAGCTTCTACAGCTTAGAAAACAATACGTTGCCAAAAAACAACGAATACTAGGCACTGAAGAGACAGATTTAATAAATTTGTCTGCTGTTAATGAGGATATCAAACAATTAGTAGAAAACAATCAATTGTTACAAAATGAACAAAAATAAGATTCTCGTCATCGACAACTATGACTCTTTCACCTACAATCTGGTGCACTTGTTGCAAGAATTAGGCGAAAGTTATGAGGTCGTTCGCAACGACAAATTCGAACTGAGCTATGTCGACCAATTTGATCACATCTTGTTATCTCCCGGGCCAGGAATCCCCGAAGAGGCTGGATTACTCCTAGATGTCATCCGCACCTATGCAGCCAGCAAATCCATATTAGGAATCTGTCTCGGGCAACAAGCAATTGCTGAGGTATTTGGCGGCACCCTTTATAACATGCCCAAGCCCCTACACGGTGTAGCTTCTTCTATCATCGTTACCGACAGCGAGGAAAAGCTTTTCCAGGAGTTTCCCGAAAATTCTAAAATAGGCCGCTACCACTCTTGGGCAGTAAATAATGAAAATCTACCAGACTCGCTTAAGGTAACTGCTGTAGACGAAAATGGTGTAATCATGGCATTAACACATCGGGAATATGATGTCCGTGGAATGCAATTCCACCCCGAATCCATATTAACTGATAATGGAAAGAAATTAATAGAAAATTGGCTTAAATGAAAGTTATAAAGTTACGGAAGTGATGTAGTTATAAAGCAAACAAACACTAACATAAAAAAATCAAAACTGCAGTCGTATAACTATATAACCTCATAACCATCATCACTACACAAACATGACTATACTAGATAAAATCGTCGAAAGAAAGAGAATAGAGGTCGCAGAGGCAAAAGCCAAAACTACGTTACAACAACTGGAACAATATCCGCTATTTGGCAGAACCTGCTATTCCTTAAAAGATTCGATTGAAAACCCACAACGAACAGGAATCATTGCGGAATACAAAAGAGCTTCACCTTCCAAGGGACTTATAAATGGTGTATCTACTGTACAGGAAGTTGTACAGGGCTACCAAGACGCCGGTGCATCAGCAATCTCTGTCTTGACCGATTCTGATTTTTTTCAAGGTAGCCTTACAGATCTCACTGCAGCCAGAGAGGTACTGCAGCTCCCATTATTGCGTAAAGAATTTATCGTTGACAGCTACCAAATAGCAGAAGCAAAAGCATATGGAGCGGATATTATCCTCCTCATTGCAGCCTGTCTCAGCCCTGACGACGTACAATCTTTAGCAGCATACGCCAAATCACTAGGACTGAATGTGCTACTGGAGGTTCATAACGAAGAAGAGCTCCAACGCAGTATTTCCGATAATATAGACGCTATAGGGGTAAACAATAGAAACCTAAAAGACTTCTCGGTATCACTGACACACTCGTACGATCTAGTCAATAAAATACCGAGCAACTTCATTAAAGTTTCCGAAAGCGGCATTTCTGACCCGACAACGATAAAAAATCTCAAAAACAGGGGATTCCATTCTTTTCTAATCGGTGAGAATTTCATGAAGACAGCGAACCCAGGAGACGCTATGAAGAATTTTGTAAACGAATTAAAAGGATAGATACTCAAGTTGCTCAACCGTAAAAGGAGACTGCGATTTCACTGTTTTACAATTTACCAACAAAATTATTCCTAATTTTGCACCATGTCTATAAAAATTGGCGAAAACATAGATTTGGGAGAGTTTCCTCTCCTATTAGCTCCCATGGAGGACGTTAGCGATCCTCCATTCCGTTACGTATGCAAACAGAATGGAGTCGACATGATGTACACCGAATTCATATCCTCAGAAGGCCTGATCCGAGATGCGGCCAAATCAGTACAGAAATTGGACATCTTTGAGTACGAACGTCCGATTGGTATACAGATATTTGGTGGTGATATTGAATCAATGCGTCAATCGGCAGAAATATGTACTAAAGCAAGTCCTAATCTCATCGACATCAACTATGGTTGTCCAGTCAAAAAAGTAGTTTGTAAGGGGGCAGGTTCCTCTCTGTTACAGGATATTGACAAGATGGTAGCCATGACCAAAGCTGTTGTAGAAGCAACCCACTTACCAGTAACTGTAAAAACAAGATTGGGCTGGGATGACACCACCAAGAATGTCTATGAAGTCGCAGAACGCTTACAAGATGTAGGCATCAAAGCATTAGCTATACATGGTCGTACCCGGGCACAACTTTATAAAGGGCAGGCCGACTGGTCAATGATACGTGATATAAAACGCAATCCTAGAATAAAAATACCAATCTTTGGCAATGGAGATGTAGACTCGGTCGAAAAAGCCGCTGCCTGGAGACAAGAGTATGAGGTAGACGGTATTATGATAGGACGAGCTTCAATTGGTTATCCGTGGATATTTAGAGAGATAAAACATTTTTTCCAGACTGGTGAGCATCTAGATGGTCCGACCATTGCCGAACGTGTAGAAGTATGCCACACCCACCTTACTAAATCCATTGAATGGAAAGGCGATAAACTAGGGATATTCGAAATGCGTAGACACTATGCCAACTACTTCAAAGGTATACCTAATTTTAAAGAGTACCGGATGAAGCTAGTCAGTCTTTCAGCCTACGACGAGATCCAGGAAGTTCTTGAAGAAATTAAACACAATTTTGTGGGAGAGGTCGTTTAATCGACCTTTCTTATAATCTGTAGAATTGTCTTTTTCTCGAACAAGACCGTAAGAATACAGAAAGCCGCCAAAAGCAGATTACCTACCCAGACATTGCTATCAAATATAAAATAACTCGCCAGCGAGATCCCCAGCCCTCCCATCAGATATACAGTGATACTTCCAAAAGCATAAGGTATGGGATAGTATTTCTGTCCCCACAGAAGTGATAAAGCGATCATAATACAATAGACCACAGTAGTCGAGACCACAGCTCCTACATAAGAATACTTTGGTATAAGTAAAACATTCAAGAGAACAGTAACCAAGGCGCCAGCTCCCGAAATATAGATCGCATACTTCGTTTTATCTGTCAGCTTATACCATACCGAAAGGTTCATGTATATCCCCAACAAGACATAATTAAAAAGTAGAACGGGAACAATTTTTAATCCTTCCCAATACACTTCGGGTTGCAACTCTGTCCCTCGGATAAAAACCTTCAACCAGCTAATATTTGCCGTGATCCCCACCATGACCATCACCATCAATACGACAAAATATTTCATAATCATCGCGTAAGTCTTTTGTGCATTTTCACTCTTCGCATGTGAAAAGAAAAAAGGTTCTGCCCCCAAGCGGAAAGCGGTCACAAACAAACTTAGAAATACGGCAATCTTCGTCACCGCACCGTATATCCCCAATTCTATTTTTCCAATTTCACCAGGTATAAGTTTTGGAAAAAACATTTTATCCAAATTTTCATTTATAATAAATGAAATATTAGCGATCAAGATTGGAAAACTGTAAACCAGCATGCTCTTCATGATAGTCTTGTCAATTTTAAGTCGAACCTTCGATAACTCAGGCAACAGCAAAACAAGCGTCACAATGCTGGCTATAAGATTAGAAAGAAACACATAACCTATCCAGCCCTCTAAAAACCATTCTCCAGCAAAATCAGACCAAAATGCGGACTCCTTCTTCCACGAAGGAAGATACACGATGAAAAATAAATTGAGACCAACGGTTACAAATATATTTATAAACTTGAGGTAACTATACCGAATAGGTCTTCCTTTTGCACGCAGACGGGCAAAAGGAATAACTGCCAACGCATCGGCAACTAGAATAAATGCAAAATACTTTATATATTGAACATATACATCGACATCACCTCCCTCTGCAAACCAGGAGGCTATGGGCCGGGTATAAAGAAAGACCGTAACAAGTAATAACCCAGACATGAACAGCGTAACAATAAAGCTATTGTTATAAATCTTGTCCTTATCTTCCTCTTTCTGCTTCTGCAGGTATCTGAAATAGGTAGTTTCCATACCAAATGCAAGAATTGCATTCAACATAGAAACCCAGGCATAAAAGTTTGAATAAACGCCATATACTGCAGCATCTTTAAATTTCCGCAGGTATATAGGCGTCATAAGAAAACTAATCATACGTGAAATAATGGTCGTAAAACCATAAATCACCGTATCACTTAAAAATTTCTTTATAGAGGACACAACAGGTTATTTACGATGTTTGAGCACTTCAAAATCCTTAAAGCCTTTGAGTTCGGCCTGCTCTTCATAGGTGACAGCTTCTACCTCAGCCCTATCAGGCCCTTCTTCACAATATTCCAATAGCGACTCTAACCCAAAATCATCCCCCTCAGCTTCTATATAAACAGAGCCATCCGCCTGATTGATCACATAGCCCTTTACCCCCAGCTGATCAGCTACCGCTTTCGTCGTAAGTCTAAAGTAAACGCCTTGAACCTTCCCTTTTACCGTAATATTGTAATGCTTCATCAAATGATTTCTTTGTTGATGTTAACTTCCTAAAGACGAAAAAAAGCTCATAGCAAGCAAGTCCGCCATTTAGACTGAGTTTATTACCGCAAAAGTAATCAAATTATTTAAGCAATACGCTCTATCTCTACTTTGTCGGTCAACTTGAAATGGTTCATATTTTTCACCAATAACAAGCCTGGTGTTTTTCCGACTTCTAGAGAACCTAGACTTTCTTCAACAGTTAGCGCTTTAGCCCCGTTAATAGTAGCCCATTTCAACGTTTGAATGAAGTCTAGATCCGGAAAATGCTTATGTAGCACTTTCAGCTCATCTAAGATACTGAGACTGTCATTAGAGGCCAAACTATCTGTTCCGATAGCTATCTCACATCCATTCTGTTCGAAAATATTAACTTTTGGAAGTGCATCTTCTATATATAGGTTGGCTTTTGGACAAAGACACATTACGACGTCTCTTCCCATTCTTCGGATAAAATCCAGATCTTTCAACGAAGTATAGGTATTGTGCACAAGTATCACCTTATTTCCTGTCGGAAGATAAGACATATAGGTCTGCACTGAATTTCGAGCTTGCGCTTTAAATTCGTCTGCAGGGAATCCTATCTGTTTATAAAAATCTAAAAACTCACCGGTTTTATAGCGAAATAACTTATTTTCCTCTTCACTCTCCTGATTGTGGATAGAAATAATATTATCCTCCGACACCGATTTTTTAAACGCTTTAAAAAGAGCTTTAGAGCAAGAATACGGGGCGTGCATTGTAATTGAGGCATGACCGGAATCAAAATTAAACTCAACTTCACGTGCTTCGTCAATCTTTTGAGCAGCTTCATCTTCCTTAAGGCCGAGTATCTCCACAAAAGTGTGATAAGTAATCTTACTGTTTTCTTTTACTTTAGCTGAAATAGCAGAATTTACATGGTCACCGACTGCCTGTATGCCATTTGCATACATCGTACGGTCGGCCTCTGCCATCGCTTCTTGAACAACGTCATCATCAGCACCACGGTTAGACATCACTTCAGTAATGAACTTAACCAAGCCTTGTTTCTGAGGAATCTTGCCCAATAAGTGCGACAATTCTAAATGACAGTGTGCGTTAATAAATCCAGGAATCAGAACACCTTTCAAGCGTTCGATTTCTACATCTTTAGGCACAGAATCATTATCATATACTCCTAAGACTGTACCATTTTCGTCCATTGCAATGACCCCATTCTTTATAGGGCTGGACGTGACTGGCATCACATAATCAGCTGAATAATAATGAACCATTTATATATCAATAGTTAGTGTGTGTGTGCATATTTTCTAAAGGAAAAAGACTTAACCCATTAGAAAATGTAAATCTACTACAAAATATTGCTTTAAACCAATAGTGATGACAAATTAAGCAATTTTTTTTACACAAAGTTGATGGTTGTTTTTTTTGTAAAAAAAATAGACTATGTTTGCGCCATCGAAAAGGGGTGCCTTGTTCATTCAGAACACAAAAAAGGCTGAGATTATACCCATCCCGACTAAACTCGGGAACACCTGATCTGGATAATGCCAGCGTAGGGAAGGGCGGTTAAATGTAACACTATTGTGACCCCTTGCAATAGTATGGTTTAACTCAAAATACGTTTCAAATTTTATGATTAAGCATTTTTTTGCTACTTGGTTGTTAACACTGCTTGTTACCATAAGCGTCACGGCACAACAAAAACTTACCGTACGCGTAACAGACCAACAAGCTCTTCCTATTCGAGGAGCCACAATCACTATCGACAGCAAATCAAAACAGACCAATGAACAGGGCCTAGTTATTTTTTCAATAGAACAGGAGGGGCCAAAAGATGTAAAGGCGCAGTATCTTGGCTTCAAGACCTCAGTAACGCGTCTCACTGATGGACGAAGTCATGTCGACATTATCCTTAATCCTTTGCATCTACAGACCGGTGATGCCTTTGTATATGCCACCCGGGCAAAAGATAATGCAGCCACGACATTTAAAAACATTAATAAGGAAGATCTTCAGAAAGCAAATCTTGGGCAGGACATCCCCTACCTTATCAATCAAACACCGGGAGTAGTAGTAGGATCGGACGCAGGTGCTGGAATTGGATACACAAACATTACGATACGCGGATCGGACAATGAGCGTATTAATGTAACTTTAAATGGGATTCCACTCAATGATGCCGAAAGCATGGGATCGTTCTTCGTCAATTTACCTGACTTTGCTTCAAGCATGGAGAACGTACAGATACAACGCGGCATCGGAACTTCCACCAATGGTGCTGGTGCTTTTGGGGCCTCATTGAATATACAAACCGACGCTTTAGAAAACAATCCTTATGCCGAACTAAACAACAGTTTTGGTTCGTATAACTCCTGGAAAAACACGGTAAAAGTAGGGTCAGGATTGATTAATGATAAGTACGTATTCAATGCTCGTCTATCGCGAATAGCTTCGGATGGCTATATGGAAAGAGCAACCTCTGACATGAAGTCTTTTTATGTCGATGGTGGCTTATATACCGAAAAACACACACTGAAGGCGACACTCTTTTCTGGTAAACAGAAAACTTATCAAGCGTGGACAGGTGTCCCAGAACCACTGATTAAAGGTGATAGGTCACTATTAACGGAGTATGCCGGCACGGGATTGGGAATATATGACGGTCCCGAACTCGAGCGGATACTTCAAGCGGATAGGCGGTACAATGTATACACCTATGACAATCAAACTGACAACTACACACAGACACATGCCCACTTGCATTATACAAACCGCATCAATGATAAGCTAGACCTCAACACGGCACTACACTATACCCGTGGCGCAGGATATTATGAGGAATACCGCATCAAAGATCAGCTTGCCAAATACAACATGGAAGATGTGACTTTGGGTGGAGAGAAAATAAAGAAGTCGGATCTTATTCGTAGAAGGTGGTTGGATAACCATTTTTATGGGCTGACCTATGCTTTAAACTACAGGCCTACAAATGCCCTCAACATGACTTTAGGAGGTGCCTACAATCAATATAAAGGGGATCATTATGGAGAGGTAATCTGGTCAAGATATGCTTCGAACAGCGAACTAGGTGACAAGTACTACCTAAACGACGCCAAGAAAAATGACTTTAATGTATTTGGTAAACTAGACTACAGGATCAACAAATGGTTACTGAATATCGATATGCAGTACCGTAACATCTATTATCAGGTGCAAGGGAATGATGATAAGGTCAAAAACATGGATTTTGACAACAACCTCAATTTCTTCAATCCCAAAGCTGGTGTTACCTATTTTATCGATCCGAACTCAAACTTCTATGCTTCGTATGCTTATGCCAACAAGGAACCTGTCCGTAAGGATTATGTGGAGAACCCCCGCAATGAATTCCCGAAAGCCGAAAGAATGCAGGATATAGAAGCAGGATACCGTTTTAACAACAGTAATTTCAGCTTAGGAGCCAATGTCTATGCCATGCTTTACAAAGACCAGTTGATACCTACAGGATCTATCAATGATACAGGAGGGGCCCTACGCATGAATATACCAAAGAGCCATCGAATAGGTATCGAGCTAGATGGTGCCTGGCAGATTAGCAAACAGTTTTCATGGGCCGCCACCCTAGCGTTGAGTGACAATAAGATCAAAAACTTTATAGAGTATGTTCCTGTATACGATGATGACTGGGTAAAAATCAGAGAAGAAGTAATTGAGCATGGTAATACCAACATCCTCAAATCTGCGTCCACTATTGCATCCAACAACTTTACTTATGCACCAATGGAAGCTCTTACCTTCAGTTTAATGAGCAAGTACGTATCTCGCTTGTACCTGGACAACACCTCAAGCAAAGAACGCTCGATAGATCCCTCATTTGTAAACAACTTTGTAACACGGTATAGTTTCCAGGCACTAGGCCTACAGCGTATCGATTTGAGCTTAGCGGTAAACAATATACTAAACAGCAAGTATGAATCACATGGCTATACCTGGAGACAGATGTTCGAATCCAAAGGGACTATAGAACACTACAATTTCTATTACCCACAGGCGACCACTAACTTTATGTTGGGATTAAATATTAGATTCTAGTTGTTACAAAGCACATTTGAATAGCATAAATTAAAGTGAGCACCGGTTGACCTTAAATTCGACCGGTGTTTATCATAATAGGACACAACTCCATTCCTGTTTTTTTAAATATGGACTATATCAGTAGAGGGTACAGATAACAAACATTTCGGCACCATGCCCTAATGAAGCTTTTATTTCTAGGAACTAAATTCGGGATTTGTATATTTGCCTTCAACCGAAGTAGGACATCCCTACTCGACAGTTATGGATAATCAAAGACAAGCCAATTTATTAACAGATCTTCGAGCAGACAGCTATGAGGCATTCTATGCCATCTATAACGAACTCGGCCCTATAATAGCCTCCAAGTTACTACAAATCGTAAAAGACCCAAACATAGCAGAAGATCTTCATCAGGAAACCTTTCTTAGGTTATGGGCTTCAAGAGGCCAAATCCCCAAAGAGTCGAACCTAAAGGCATACATCTTTACCATCGCAAAAAATCTATCAATAGATTTTTTTAGAAAAATCGCTAAAGATAGAAAATTGCAACGTGAAATATTCCAACATCTCACCATCACCTACGAGCACGTGGATGCTCTTATCCAATCACAAGAAAACGCTGAGATTTTTCAACAAATATTAAACCTTCTCCCTCCTCAGAGAAAACAGGTTTTCTTACTGATCAAAATGGAAGGCAAATCCTACCAGGAAGTTGCAGACTTTTATGGAGTTTCTCTCAGCACCATAAAAGACCATATGGCCAAAGCAATGAAGCTGGTAAAGACACAACTCAAAGCAAATCACCTATTAGCTATTGCTATTATCAGCATAAAAATAATATTTCAATAATTTTTTCCTTTAGAGCCGAGAGATTCTCCTCTTCCCACGTCTTACAATCATTAAATCTAATTTTGCATTGGAACGCTTAGACTATATACTAGAGAAATACTTGAATGGCAGCTGTAATGAACAAGAGTTTCATGAGCTATGGCAAATCCTGTCTGAAAATCCTGATCTGATAAACCAGGATCTTCACAATAGATTACAGAATACGTTCGTTCAAACCACTCCATTGACGAACAACGCTCTAATTGAGGGAATTGTAAAACGAAACAGGATCTGTTTAGAAAAGGTAGTCCCAATACCTCGCCAGAAATCAAAAACATATCTTTTATATAATTTCAAACTAGTGGGCGCAGCAGCGATATGCCTGATTTTTTCTTTTATATACTACCTTTCTGTTCATAAGGTACAACACGAAGAAAGTTTAAATGAAACCGGCTCGATACTACAGTATATTCCAGCCACACAACAGGCAACGCTAACACTAAATGATGGTAGATTTATACGATTAGATAGCGGTACAACATCACAGATATCTTTGCAAGGCGATGCACTTCTGATCAACGGAGAGGAAACCCTACAAGGAAGCGTTTTAAATAAGGAAGTCACAATCAGTACCCCTCGAGGAGCTTATTTTATCGTCACATTACCCGACGGAAGTAAAGTTCATTTACACGCTGCAAGTAAAATTTCCTTTTCATCTTCATTCCAATCTGCAAGAGCAGTACAACTATGGGGGGAAGCATACTTTGATGTCACCCACGATCCATCCAGAAAATTTACAGTCAAAACAGAAAAACAGTCCGTAGAGGTACTGGGAACACGATTTAATATCGGTGCATATAGCAACGAACCAACACAGACAACCTTAGTCGAAGGTTCCGTAAAAGTATTGACCCCAAACCATAAAAGCATAATACTCAAACCTGGAGAACAAGCTGTCAACCGTAACGAAAATCTAACGATCAGAAACGTAGATAGTGAAGACTACACGTCGTGGACTCAAGGAGAATTAAGATTTGTAAAAGAACCGATAAACATTTTACTCGAAAAAATATCGAGATGGTATAATATTGACGTCCAAATAGATGAAAACGTCCCCACATCGGTTACCTTTTCAGGTCAACTATTTAAAGAAACTCCTTTAAAGGATTTTCTCTATAGCCTACAAGAATCGTCGAAAATCAGTTTCGAACTAAAAGAGAACAAACTAATCGTAAAAACAAAAACCTAAAATCAGCATATATGTAAAAAACAACTAACCAACACGCATCATTTTTCTTTACAACTAACCCGTAAAGGAATATTCTTCTAACCAAATCCAAATTAAACATGTAATCATGTTGCAATGAAAAAAGTACACGTTAAAATCAATAATCAGAAGTTCCCTTATAGGAACATCCCTGTCATTCTATTGCTAATGCTATTGACATTACATGTCTTCGCACAAAACATTACCTTAACCAAAAGGAACGCAAGGATCACAGACGTATTAAAAGAAATCAGAAAACAAACAGGTTATAATTTTGTTCTTAACGACCAACTTATTAACCAAGCAAAACCAGTAACCCTAAATGCTCATAATGTTTCATTGAAACAACTCTTGGATGAGTTATTTCAAGACCAACCATTTACCTATAGTTTAAATAACCGTATTATCACCATTGTCCCCAAGAACCCAGGCATTGCAGCAATCCAGGTTCAACAACAGGAGTCTATTCTCCGGGGAATCGTAATGAATAAAGAGGGAAAACCCATAGCAGGAGCATCCGTAAAGCTACTGAAAGAAGGTAATGCAAGTAGCACCCTTACTGACGGTACATTCCAGTTAAAACAGCAACTAGCCAATGATTCTATACTAGTCAGTTATCTAGGTCACAAAAAAAGCGTAATCGCTGTACGTCTTGGAATGGCTCATCTAAAGATAATACTGACCGAAGCCACTGAGGAAGTACAGGATGTCGTTGTTACCGGTATATATACCAGAAATAAAGACAGTTTTACAGGGGCAACAAGTAGATACAGTAGACAAGAGTTAAAAAATGTCGGCAATGCCAACATTATCCAAAGTTTAAGGACCCTTGACCCCACCTTCAATATGGTGGAGAATAACCGATTTGGTTCTGACCCCAATAGGTTACCAGATCTAGAGATCCGAGGCAAAAGCAGTATCGTTGGATTAAAAGAACAATTCGGTGCCGACCCCAACCAACCGCTTTTTATCTTGGATGGCTTTGAAGTACCTCTGCGTACAGTCATGGACCTCAATATGAATAGAGTAGAAAGTCTAACCATTCTAAAGGATGCCGCTTCTACAGCTATTTATGGGTCGCGAGCTGCCAACGGAGTGATTGTTATCGAAACCAAAGCACCACAGGCTGGTGAGCTAAGGCTAACCTATTCTTCAGACCTTAGTTTCACTGGGGCCGATTTTTCAAGTTACAACCTCATGAATGCTCAGGAGAAATTGGATTTTGAAAAATTAGCCGGCAGATATAGCTATCTGGCAGCTGCTACTGCCCCTCAGGGTCAACAATACTTAGACAGTCTATACAATCAACGTCAGAAAGAAGTGGCACGTGGAGTCGACACTTACTGGCTTAATGAACCTGTAAGAAACGTCATCACTCATGGACATAATTTATATGCCGAAGGAGGAAGCGAATCTTTCCGCTTTGGTGTAGGATTAAGTCATAAAGAGCTAAATGGTGTTATGAAGGGATCTGGAAGAAACACAACCGAAGGCAACACTGATTTAACATACCGTAAAGGAAGATTAAACTTTTACAACAAAACGGCTATACAATATTATAAATCTACAGAATCCCCTTACGGAGCATTTGCTTCCTTTTCTAGAACTAATCCCTATTATAGAAAATCCAATGAGAACGGAGGTATAGACCGTTACCTAGAAGTATCCAAAGACTATCAAGGACAAGAATACCTGGTTTCAAATCCGATGTGGAATGCAATTTTAGGAAATAAAGATGAACAAAACTTTACAGGGTTCCGAAATAATTTCATGGCAGAATGGCAATATGACCAAGCATTAAAACTAAGAGCTCGTACAGGATTAAATAAAGGCACATTAGAGCGGGAGGCTTTTATATCTCCCGAAGATACCCGCTTTGACCGGACAGCGCAAAACCTAAAAGGACGATATGACAATGGTAGAACCGACACCTGGTCCTATGAAGGAGAAATTGCTGCTATTTATGGAAAAAACTTCAACCACCACCACCTCATTAACGGTGTCGCTGGTTGGAACTTTATGGAATCTAACCAGAGAAGGAAAGCCTTCACAGCAGTCGGCTTTCCTGAAGGTATTGCAGGCTCTCCGGCATTTGCAAACACCTATCTACAAAACAGCAAACCCGAATACCGGACTAGTGTCTCACGGGCTACGAGCTTTTTTACTAACCTAGGTTATTCCTATAACAACCGTTATCTGATGGACTTCAGCTACCGGGCTGATGGTTCTTCCATCTTTGGTTCAACTCAGCTTTTCACACAAACTTGGTCACTCGGACTTGCCTGGAATATGCACCAAGAAAAATGGTTAAAAAATAGCGAAGTATTTGATCTTTTAAAAATAAGAGCATCCATAGGGAATCCAGGAAATCAAAACTTCAATGCTTATCAAGCCCTCACAACTTATACGTATAATACCAATGTCATCAACAATTTCGGTGTTGGTGCAGTGATCGAAGCATTAGGAAATCCAGAATTGAAATGGCAAAAAACGCTAGATAAGAATATTGGTTTCGACGCTGTAATCCTACAAAATAGATTACGGATAAACTTTGATGCCTATAATAAGCGAACTGATCCTCTATTAGCAATCATCAACACCCCCGTTTCCATGGGCTTTCCGACGCTAACCACCAACTTTGGGACACAAACCAATGAGGGAGTCAGTGGTATGATCAGTTATTCTCCAATCTATAAACCGAACGAACGAATCAACTGGACAATAAGCTTGACTGGAAGAGCAGAAAAGGCCAAATTCAGCAACCTCGAACAAGCGCTCAAAAGCATGAACGACGAGAATAAGGGATTAAATCTTACCCGATACTATGATGGCGGAAGCCCTTCTTCCATCTGGGCCGTACCATCTCTGGGAATAGACCCGCTCACTGGAAAGGAGACCTTTTTGAAAAAAAGTGGCGAACAGACCTTCAAACACGACTATATGGATGAAATTGTAGTCGGTAATACGATGCCTAAATGGGAAGGTGTATTCGGCAATACGTTCTATTATAAAGACTTCAACCTTTCGGTATACCTCAGGTATAGGCTGGGAGGACAACAGTTTAATCAAGCATTATTTGATAAGGTGGAAAATATAAGTACAGAAGGATTAAAAAGCAACCAGGACAAAAGAGCATTTTATGACCGCTGGAAACAACCGGGAGATCTAGCTCCCTTCCGAGGAATATCACTAACAGATAATACTCCTATGTCTTCACGCTTTGTGCAAGATGATAATAGTATCCTTGGAGAATCTTTTTCTATAGGATATACTGTTCATAATGGATGGATTGAAAAACTAAATATCAATAACTTAAATATGAGACTATATTTTAATGATTTTTTTCATCAATCAACCATCAGAGCGGAAAGAGGTATCGATTATCCATTTGCTCGTTCGATCTCCTTTTCATTAAATCTAACATTCTAAATCGTAATTGACATGAAGCTTCTGAAAAATATACTTTTAATAAGTTTAATCGTTTTTACTTCATCCTGTAAAAAATGGCTTACTGTAAACCCGGATGATCGGAGCACAGAAGATCAACTTTTTCAATCCGTCAAAGGGTTTTATACCGCATTGAATGGTATTTATACCGATCTAACAAATAATGATTCCTATGGAGCTGCCTGGACAATGACCATCACTGAAATTTTGGCTCAAAGGTATAATGTCCATCAAGAACATACTTTGTTTGCTATTGCAAACTATGCTTTTCAGCAAGAAACTGTAAAATCTAGCATGGAAAACATTTGGGGTAAAGCCTACTTTCAAATCTCAAGCACAAATAACATCCTTGAACAGATTGAAAAAAGAAAAACTCTTTTTACGACCAATACGGATTATGCACTAATAAAAGGTGAGGCTTTAGCTTTACGTGCTATGCTCCATTTTGATCTACTGCGTCTTTTTGGTCCTATGCCTACATCGGGGAGCCAACTAGAAGCCATCCCCTACTACACTGAAAACAACAGAAAGGCAGCTCCTATGTTGTCATTTGATAAAGTCATTGAAAACATAGTTACAGATTTGAATTCCGCGGTGGAGTTACTGAAAGAAGATCCAATAATTACGGAAGGGCCCCTATACAGCGAAAGCCAACTTGGGGGAGACTTACAGAGACGTTATAGAACACTCCGATTAAACTACTTTGCCACATTAGGATTGCTCGCGCGGGTACAACTGTATGCTGGAGACAAACAGCAGGCTTATGCCTGCGCCACTACTGTAATAAATCAAGGAGCAAAATGGTTCCCTTTTATTAAAACGAGCAATATCATGGGGTCCAGCAAGAATCCGGACAGAATATTCTCCACCGAGATACTATTCTCTCTTCAAGCACCACAGAGACAGCAGGCGCATCTAGCCTATTTTACACCAGAACTTGACGCCAAGAATATACTTGCTCCGCTCCCCAAAAGGTTGGAAAATGTATTTGAAAAAAATCAAAATGATTTTCGCTACACTCCAATCTGGATTTCTAAAGATGGTAGTGAAGACGCACGAGTATTTGCGAAGTATAAAAACGTAGAAGACTCTAGGTTAAACTTTAACAATCGGATACCGATAATCCGATTGAGTGAGATGTATTATATCGTAGCCGAAAGTCATAAAGATCCAAACGAAGGTCTTAAATTTCTCAATACAATCCGCAACGCCAGAGGACTTGTTTCACTAAGTGGTTTAAATAACGAACAAAAGCAATTAGAAATAGAAAAAGAATACACCAAAGAATTTTACGGCGAAGGCCAGCTTTTCTTCTTCTTTAAACGAATAGGAAAAACCACTATACCGGATGGTAAAAGTGTAAATAACATAAGTATGTCTGCAAGCAAATATGTTATTCCTCTTCCCGAAAGCGAAACCAGGTACCGTAATTAACAACAATAACAATGAAAAAGATTAAAACATATATAGGTCTTATTTTTGGAATTTCTATACTATGCATTAGCTGTCAAAAGGACATCCCAGTCTTCTCGAGTGCCTCTACTGTTTATTTTGAAATGTTCAGTCCAAAACTTGGTCTCGCCGAACTTATAGACACCACTCAAATTACTTTTGCATTTGCTCAGGAAAACGTAAAAGACAGCACAATCCAACTGAGAACGAAAATATCAGGCTTATCATCTACGGATATAAGATATATTACAGCTCGAGTAGACAAGCAAAAAAGTACAGCGCAAGAAGGAATAGATTTCGAACCCTTACTAGAAAAATACCTTATTGAACCTGGAAAAGTGGAAATTAACATTCCTGTAATCCTTCGTAGAACCCAAACACTCCAACAGAAGGATCTTTTTCTTGTCATCAAACTTGAAGAAAATGAATTCTTCTCGCTAAACATGTGGAATTCTACAAATAACGCAAAGGAAGACGTAAGCTATACACAACACTGCATCGCATTCAATGATATCATTAGTGAGCCCCCTACCTGGAATACCAAATACTACTACTGGGGGCAGTTTTCCCGAAAGAAGCTAAATCTTATGAGCGAATTAACAGGATTCGGGCTAGCCAAGTTAACGGGCTATCTAAGTGTGGCGCAGATGCGTTACGTTGGGACAGTGACAAAAGAACACCTAGATATGATGACTGCTAAAGACACTCCAATATTAGATGAGGATAATTCACTGATGGTCATGGGACACTACATAAATTAAGACACAGGAAATGAAAAAAATAAGCATAATTATATTAGGCATATCCTGCCTGGTTAGCCTAATCCTTTCTTGTAGTAAGGATATTGGAAACTACAACTACATCACACTGAATAACATACAAATCAGCGACATGGCTACTTCTTACGAGGCCGAATACCTGATGGATACCTTAAAAATATCTCCCAGGATATCTTTTTCTAAAGAGGAGTTGGATGCTAAAGGCCTCAGTTATGAGTGGAGTGCTATCCCCAAAGCCTCAGGTATAGGCTCTGAAAAAAAGATATTAGGTCTTGAAAAAGATCTTGTATATCGCGTAGAACTTTTACCAGCGACCTATGACATCTATTTCAAAGTCAAGAATATGACAAATAACACCATCTATGAACAAAAGGCCGAAATAAAAGTCAATACGGCAACCTATGAAGGCTGGATGGTACTGACCGAACAAAATGGTAAAGGTAAACTAGGGATGGTTTCATTAAAAGGTAACGGAAGCACTTATACATTAATCCAAAATGTATTGGAAAAGACTGAAGTAAGAGAGATAGACGCACCTCGTAGTATTCAATATTGCAACAGTATGGGAGCTTGGGAGAATATTATGATTATTGGAGCACAGTCCGCCCATAGAGTTAATCCAGCTTTTTTCACTTGGAGTCCAGATCAAGATTTCAAATACGAAATGCTAGATAATACCCCCGACAACAATCCTGCGAAAATAGTAACAGTCGACTTTTTTAGTGAATTTCTCATTACTAACAAAGGAAATCTATACTTTAAAGATCCTATAGACGAGGATATCTTTACTGCTCCTAAAAATAGAGATGACCAAGGAAAAGCATTTAGAGCTGCGCCTTTTGTGGCCTACGGCTCAAACACCTATTCAGTAAATGCAGTAGTTTTTGATACAGATGCCAAACGTTTTTTAAAATTAGGGAATAAAGCAACTAGGTGCTCAACCATACCAGATGGATCACTTTTCTCTTACACCACCAACAAAGAGCTTTTACACCTAAGCAACAGCGCATTCAATAATGCCGACAACTTTGCTATCATGAGGGACAATGACAATCAACATTACCTGTATCGTTTTAATATAGGTAACTCAAACATTTCGCAGACCTATTATGACAAAATTTACAGCAGCGAAATACAAGGAGCGACGCATTTTGCCGTGCATCCCACGCTAGGCTACATCTTCTTTGCTAAGGGGGGAGCAATCTACGAATATGATATGAACCTGCGCATGGCTAAGAAAATGGCAGACTATGGAAATAAAAAAGTGACTTTATTAAAATTTAACACCTTTACATCGACTGGTAAATACTATAAGCCAGCGTACAAGGAGTTAGACCAACAACTTATCGTTGGGATCAATGCTCCATCACAAAGCCAAGAGGCATCTGCCTCTTTACTACTATATGAGGTTCCTACTATCAATAGAGACCTCATTTTAAAAAATCAGTATGATGGCTTCCCTAAAATAATAGATGTAACATATAGAGAGAGATGGAATTAATAATACAAAAAAAAATGATAAAGCTTCTAATAACGTTGCTAACATTAGTAGGAACAAATTATGCATTATGCTCCAAATCATTTGCCCAAACTTCGCAAGCCTTTGTTTTCAAAGGGAAGCTTCAAAATGTCTCTAATGACATGTTATACCTCATTCGATTTAGAGATGGAACACAAATATTAACCGATTCTACACAGGTACGAAATGGAGAATTTAAGCTAACAGGTCGTTGTGAAAGCCCGGAATATGTACTCTTTAAACTCGGTAAAGGGTCTAGTCGATATTTTTTTATAGAACCGGGAGAATTTATTCTTACTGAAAGTAGCGTCAATATATCTAAGGGAGAAATAACAGGCTCTAAAAGCGATAGTCTTTATCAATATTTGACTACAGAACAAGAAAAAAACAGACACGCAGATGAAGCCGAGACCAAGATCTTTAATGAAGCATATGTCAAAGATTCTAAAACTAGCCAACCTGTCTTGGATAAATTGTTACAATTTAGAAACAAGCAAAAAGCCGACTTTAAAAAGGTCCTATTTGAACATGCGGATAATGCAGCAGCACAGTTTATATACGCCACTCACTATGGTGAAGAGGGGGATCTAAAAGAAATAGAGAATTTCATTAGCGCTGCCAAGGGCTCTAACAGTACATATCTTCAAACTCTTCAAGACCGAGTAGATTTCTATCAGGGAATCGCAGTAGGAGCAGAAGCGCCAGATTTTACTTTACCCGATATCAATGGCAGCCCCCAACAATTGAGCAAGTACAGAGGGCAATATGTTCTCCTTGACTTCTGGGCAAGTTGGTGCACACCATGCAGAATGGAAAATCCAAATGTAGTTAAAGCTTACGAGCGGTTCAAAGACAAGGGGTTTACAGTTATCGCAGTATCCTTAGATAATAAGATAGAAGCTTGGAAAAAAGCCATAGAAATGGATGGGTTGCCGTGGCATCATTGGGGAGATCTAATAGGATGGCAATCACCAGTGGTACAAAAATACAATGTAAAAGGAGTTCCATTCTCCTTATTGATCGACCCTAACGGTATCATCCTCGCAAAAGATCTAAAAGGTGAAAACCTTCATATTAAACTTGAAGAAGAACTGATAAAAAGAAAGTAATGCACAAATCATTAGTACTGTTATCTCTAATCCTTATTAGTATAACAATCAAGGCACAAGAAAAAATATCGTTCTCTATAAAGGGGAGTGTAGTCAACGGAGACAATAGCACCGTCACCCTTAGCTACAACGAAATTGGAAAATACGAGATCATAGACTCTAGCATAGTGCGACACGGAGGATTTGAAATAAGAGGTAAGCTTGCCGAAGCACAAACGCTTAACCTCAAAATAGGCGCACTTAGTCATCCGGTATTTATCGGCTCGGACACCGAAAAAATCGATATAAATATTGACCTCGATCGGAAACAATGGCATATAGAAGATGATGAGAACATGCTCCTATCACAAATGACCCACAAACCTGGTGCGGCATTTCGACAATGGACGCATGCCTTGGGGCAAAAAGAACAGGCTATATTACAAAATGACGCCCGTACAGTAGAAAACTGGGAAACACAGGCAGAGCTTGCGAAAGAGAGAGTAAAAAATGATCTGAAAGAAAACAGCTCATTTTTTAACTCTCTTACCGGTATATCTGTATTCTATGGTTTTTACAAATACCTACCTTTAGCAGACAAGGGAGAGCTCTTGAATCAATTTTCGGCAGAGCTTCATTCCAGCACCTACTACAAAAATATGTTTACCGACTACCAAAGGCGTATACGTCTAGCACCGGGCAGAGAGGCTCCTCTCTTTTCATTGGTAGACACTACAGGACACACACACAACCTTACCGATTACAGAGGTCGATATGTACTTCTCGACTTCGGTGCATCTTGGTGCTATTGGTGTAAAAAAGAAGAGCCATTTGTTTTAAAAGCACATCAACAGCATCAAGGAAAACTAACAGTAATTAACATCTCTATGGATACAAAAAAAGATCTTTGGATTAAAGACCTTCAGCAACAACAATATCCATGGATCAGTATTAGTGATTTACAAGGTTGGAATAGCCCAACCGCAACTGATTACTATGTACAAGGTGTACCGAGGATCATATTAATAGATCCCCAAGGTAAAATAATTGCGGACAATCTCCGAGGAGAAGCAATGTTAAAGACAATAGAAGACTTGCTACAGTAACTCATTTTTCCATATATTTAGGTTGCCCACATCATAATGGGCAACCTTTTTTATACTCCACTAAATTGCTTGCTCCTATTTTATTTTTTAATTTTAACCCATGCGCGCAGTAATACAACGGGTGACACAGGCTTCATGCACTGTAGATGGAAAGATAACGGGGAAAATAGAAAATGGTCTATTAGTATTGATAGGTATTGAAGAGGAGGACGGACAGCAGGATATCGAATGGTTATCCCAGAAGCTAGTCAACCTGCGGATCTTCAGTGACGAGCAAGGACTGATGAATAAATCCATACAGGATATCGATGGAAACATTCTATTCATTTCTCAATTTACCCTCTTTGCACAGACAAAAAAAGGAAACCGTCCATCGTTTATACGAGCAGCAAAACCGGGTAAAGCAGAACCCATGTATCTAGAAATGGCCAAACACCTTTCTTTATTACTAAACAAAGAGGTGCAACTGGGAATATTTGGTGCCGATATGAAAATCGATCTCCTTAACGATGGTCCCGTCACCATCATGATGAATACCAAAGACAAGGATAATTATTAAAGAATAAGATGTCAGATTTGAAATATGAGACATCAGTACAAAAAATTACGATCATCTCTATACGCACATCTCAATACTCATATCTCAATACTAAAATCTAAAAACAATGACAATCAAAGAAGCACAGGAAATAGTAGATAAGTGGATTACTACCACTGGCGTACGTTATTTTAATGAACTGACAAATACTGCCATGCTTATGGAAGAAGTCGGTGAAGTGGCACGCATTATGGCGAGACAATATGGCGAACAATCTTTCAAAAAATCAGATAAAGAGGTCAACCTAGCCGACGAGATGGCAGATGTACTTTTTGTACTGATATGCTTGGCCAATCAAACAGGAATAGATCTAACGGAAGCTTTAGAAAAAAATCTAGACAAAAAGAACATGCGGGATGCCGAGCGCCATAAAAACAATGAAAAGTTAAAGTAGATCAACTAATCTACTTTAACTCAATCTCTGCATATAAAGGCAAATGATCCGATGGATAAGAAGCGTTGATGACTTCATACTTCTTCCATTTAAACTTAGTCGGATTAGAAATCAGAATATAATCGATTTCTTCCTTTGCCCCAACATTTGGAAAAGTTGGTTTATTACTTTTTGTGTTCCGTACAAAATACTTTTCTAAAGCCTGAATAGCTTTAGAATCTGACGAAGCATTCAGATCTCCCACCAAGAATAATGGATTAGTATAATTTACAGCTAGATCATTAATAAACTGGGTTTGTGCAATTCTATTCTCCTCTTTAAGATCTAAATGTGTATTGGCTAAGGAGATTTTCTTTCCATTTGCCAACACGATATCCACGATGGCCACCGAACGGTTTTCACTCTTCACAGGCATTGGTAAATCAAAACGACGTTGATCCTCTATTTTATGCTTTGTCAATATAAGTACTCCATATTCTCCTTTTTCCAAATCAATTCCTTTAGAAAAAAAATAGTTTGTATTAGTCAGCTCGGCCAATCGCTTAGCTTGGTCGATGTTTCCTGAACGCGACACATTGACATCGACTTCCTGAATCCCGATTACATCCGCATCAGCTTGCTTAATAACCTCTGCAATAGCCTCTAAATCAATAACACCTGGCTTTGAAGGTGGATTAGCATGATGAATATTGTAAGTTAAAATTTTCACCGTCTGAGCTTGCAGAAAAAAGACAGTAAGTAGGAATAGAAGGGTAACTAAATAGCGCATAATTCGATAATTTATGTGAATATAGTTATCTTTAGTTGGAAAGACTAAACTAATTTCAAACCGAAGAGCTAAGCAATAACCAACATATTAGATTAATCGCATCAACAAGAAATAGGTATAAGAAATATTAAAAACAACACAAATAAACAAACCCATACATTATGATCAAACATCTTTGGCTATTTGTAGTCGTTTCCTACACCATGGTAGGTTGCAGTACGCCACAGCGCACTCATAATCAAGATACACAAACTTTCAAAAACGGAGCTGTAGTTACAGCCCATCCCCTGGCCTCAGCTGTAGGGGTAGAGATATTACAAAAGGGAGGTAACGCAATAGATGCTGCTATTGCAGTCCAATTTACACTAGCTGTAGTGTACCCCAATGCAGGAAACATAGGAGGAGGAGGCTTTATGGTATACCGTGACAAAAATGGAGAAGTAGCAGCGTTAGATTTCCGCGAAAAAGCACCTGCTAATGCTAGCAGAGACATGTATCTAGACAAAGACAATAACCCTATAGTAGATCTGAGCCTATATGGTCAACTGGCAGCTGGTGTCCCTGGATCAGTGGCAGGAATGGACGAGGCCTACAAAAAACAGGGTAGCTTACCCTGGAAAGAACTGTTAGCTCCAGCAATACGCCTAGCAAAGGAAGGATTCCCTATTACGGCTCAACAAGCGGGCGAATTCAATCGCTACAAAGAAAGGTTCCAACGGCACAACCAACAAGGAGCCGCCATCATCAAAGAGACGGAATGGAAAGAAGGTGACCTATTTGTTCAAGTACAGCTAGCGGAGACCATAGAACGTATTGCCCAACACGGTCGTGACGGCTTTTACAAAGGTCCAACTGCCGACTATATCGTAGCTGAGATGAAACGAGGAAATGGTATCATCTCTTACAACGATCTCGAGGATTACCAAGCTATTTGGCGTACTCCTATAGTAGGTTATTATAAAAATAACAAAATCATCTCGATGCCTCCTCCATCAAGCGGCGGGATAGCCTTACTAGCGTTGTTACAATCCGTAGAGAATTATCCTTTAAAACAGTGGGGATTCCAATCCGATAGCACAGTGCGTGCTATTGTTGAAGCGGAACGCAGAGTCTACGCAGACCGTGCGACCCATTTGGGAGACCCCGACTACTATAAAGTCCCTGTAGCTGAGCTTACGGATGCAACTTTCAATAAAAATAGAATGGCTAGAGTTTCATTAGCCAAAGCAACAGATAGCGAACAGATTAAAGCAAGTATATTCCCGGGATATGAATCCGAAGAAACAACCCATTTCAGCATCGTTGACAAAGATGGAAATGCTGTTTCTCTTACTACCACGATAAACGGATCATATGGATCTTGTGTATGGGTCGACGGTGCAGGTTTTTTATTAAACAATGAGATGGATGACTTCTCCGTAAAACCAGGTTCGCCAAATATGTATGGCCTATTAGGGGGGAAAGCAAATGCCATAGAACCAGGCAAACGTATGCTCTCGGCTATGACTCCCACCATTGTAGAAAAAGATGGAAAGCTAAGGATGGTGGTAGGTACTCCCGGGGGATCGACCATCATCACTTCGGTATTGCAGACTATCCTGAATGTACTAGAGTTCGATATGACCGCGCAGGAATCGGTAAGTGCGGCACGTTTTCACCACCAATGGAAACCGGATTATATCGACGTTGAGGAACAAGCAATTGACACAAAAACCCGTGCTAGCTTAGAACAAGATGGATACAAAATCAATAAACGCGGTGCGATAGGACGCGTAGAGAATATTGTAGTACTGCCTAATGGGCATCTACAAACAGGAGCAGATCCTAGAGGCGATGATAAGGCTATGGGCTATTAATTTAGCCCTCACCTAAAAACCGTTCGTCGATTTGCTTGTTTGCTTTAGCACCTAGGACTTTTAGGTTCTCAACCTTCCGGACTATATTCCCTGGTCCGGAGGAAAGTTTACGCATAGCCTCATTATGCTTTTCAGAAGCTTTATCTAGATGGTTTTGTATCTGTTCCATATCCCCCAAAAATCCGACAAATTTATCATACAGTAATCCTGCTTCTCGGGCGATATCCAGGACATTTCTATTCTGGCGTTCCTGCTTCCAAATAGCTGCAATAGTACGTAAAGTCGCCAACAACGTCGACGGACTAACAATTACGACCCTTCTATCCCAAGCATCCGAAAACAGGTCTGGCTTATGCATTACCGCCACACTTAATGCGGACTCTATAGGCATAAATAGCAATACAAAATCTGGCGAATGTATACCATAAAGGCTATGATAGTTCTTGACGGAAAGCTCACGCACATGGTTCTCTACCGATTGAACATGCGCCTTGAGATACAGCGCTCGCTCTTCATCCGTATTTGCATTCACAAATCGATCATAGGAAACCAGCGACACCTTGGCATCCACCACTAGCTGCTTGTCATCAGGCAGATCAATTACGGCATCTGGTTGTAAGCGTCTCCCCTGCTCATCAGCAAGAGCGACTTGCATACGGTACTCTTGATCCCGATTCAAACCAGAGCGTTCCAATACCCGTTCCAAAACAACCTCTCCCCAATTTCCTTGCTTCTTAGAGTCTCCTTTTAATGCTCGTGCAAGATTTCCAGCTTCATTCTTAATTTCCAAGCTCTGCTGCATCAATTGCTCAACAACCCCTTTCAGCACATTACGCTCAGCAGCTTCTTGATTATAGGTCTTCTCCACCCGCTCCTCAAAACTCTTGATTTTATCTTTTAGCGGATCTAATAACTTACCAAGCTGTTCCTGATTATAAGCCGTAAATTTCTGTGTCTTTTCTTCTAGAATCCGATTAGCCAACACCTGAAAATCAGCATTAAATTTCTCTTTGATTTGGGCTATTTCTTCTTTCTGCTCCGCATACTTTTCTTGTTGTGCCTGTAGGTACGCATTCGTCCCTTCCAACGTTCGCTCCAGCGCCTGTCGCTCTTGACGTTCTTTCTCTAATAAACTTTTTAGCGATTGCGTTTCAACGGTCAACAGCGATACATGATGCGCTGCAGTCGAAGCTTTAACTTCCATTTGCTGTCTCGCGACGAGCGCCTCCTGATAATCTCCTGCCGATACGGCTCTGCCATTACGCCATATCAGATAAGCACAGGCAATAATAAGGACTGCTAATATAAAAAACAAAATATACTCCATAGTATCAGAAATACAAATAGCTATTGTAGTTTTTGATGAGTCCGCCACCAAAGATCGGGCATCTCCCCAGCTACCGCAAGCTGGTAATCTTCATAGCGGCAAGGCACCAGATAATAACGTTCATTGATCGATTTAGTACCAAAATAAGGAACCTGCATCCACCAACGATCCGACTTTTTACTTTTCACAAAGACCAACTCATGCTCTTCGTTTTCTAACTGTGTGCGATAAATGATATAAGCTGACTTTGGAATCAGTGGAGCATCATTTTTACGGTTATAATAACCGTCTACAAAGCACCATATCATTTGCGAGACCAACATTGCTGTCTGTTCCATAGGATCAAATGTAGGGTTGAATTCATAGAAACCAATTGAACTACATTTGTCGGACATTCCAGCGTATCGCGCCAATTGACAGGCTTCGTCGCCAAACAGTCCATTAGGCACTGCATTGGCATTACCAGGAGCCTCAGAAGCGCGAATCGCACCGATATCAAAGCTTATAAGGTCTGCCGCTCTGATAATAGGTTCTGCCTGATCCAGCTTACCTGCAATCATGCCGACCCGCTGTGCATTAAAGAAGAGTTTATCGTACATATTAATAGACTCTTTACTAACCAAATAAGTCTGATAAGCCACATTATTTAAATTGAACAGGTAATCTGGCTGATGTAAGATAATATGATTCAGGTAAGTCTGTGAGTTTAATGGTGTCTCCTGGGTACTCGCCTGATCAAGGTCAAACTTTGCATCTACAATAGCTACCTCCACACGTTGCTCCAAATCTTCATAGCCCCTATACTGCGCATAAGTGAGATCCTGTCCTCCTCCAATAATGATCGGAACAATATCAGATTTAACCAGTTCTTCTACAACCAACCGAAGAGCGGCATAGGTATCTTCCACCCGGTTCCCCGGCTTAATATTCCCTAAGTCCGCAATCGCTATCGGGTAATCACCTTGGTACAACTCATATAAATGCTTCCTTACCGCATTAGGAGCCTTTGCCGCTCCTTTGTTACCAATGGATTGCCTATCTTCCTCAACCCCTACGATAGCAAGATGTGGTCTGCTTTCGGGATTGTCCAACACCGGAAACTCATCCGTATATGCCTGGATGGAATGCCCAAATTGAGAATTGAAATATTCGCCGTTGACTGAAAAATCAGTAATAGTGAGGGGAGAGAAAAAGTCTGCTAATGACATAGATTTAAGTGAAAGATCAGAAGTAAAAGTATAAAACCACATGCATTCTGCTGCAATCAGGTCTAGCTAAATCTCGCTATATTACAAAAATGCATTAATTAATATAGGAAATGGCTAAAAAATATCCACAAAATGTGGGAAAGTTGATTAATTTGCATAGGAATTAGCAATGGGTTATCTTTGAGAACATCAAGTATTTCAACAATAAAATAGCACGTGATATTAGTAACAGGAGGAACAGGTTTTTTAGGCTCGGCAGTGATAAAACGCCTGGTTGAAAAAGGAAATGCGATAATAGCCCTAAAAAGGGAAAGCTCATCTATCCCCGATAGCCTGAAAGCATCATCCCTGATTGAATGGATAGACGCTGACATTACCGACTATTTCGCTCTAGCGGACATCTTCAGTCGGGTTACCCATGTCTATCACTGTGCTGCCAAGATTTCCTATCAGAAACAAGATGCCGAACAAATGCTTCATGTCAATGTGCAGGGTACCCAACATATTGTCAATCTATCATTAGAATATAAAGCCAGACTGGTCCACGTCAGTTCAATAGCTGCATTAGGCACAAATAAACTCGGCAGACCCGTAGACGAAGAGGACAAATGGGAATATGACATCAACATGTCCAACTATTCTTTATCAAAATATAAAAGTGAACTTGAAGTATGGCGCGGTATTACTGAAGGGCTAGATGCTGTAATCATAAACCCTTCTGTCATCATGGGGGTCAATCCAGCTAAATCTGGCTCTGCTGTCATTTTTGACTTGGTAGACAAAGGAATCAAGATCTATCCTCCCGGTTCTGTAGGGATTGTGGATGTAGATGATGTTGCAGACATTATGATCCTGTTAATGGAGCGTACGGACATCACGGCCCAGCGATATGTATTAAACAGTGAAAATATCTCCAATAGACAATTGTTAACAGAAATAGCAGAGCTACTTGGGAAAAAAGCTCCAACAATAGCTGCAAAACCATTTATGCTCCAGATTGCATGGCGCGCTGCAAAACTCCTGGCTAAACTAAAGGGAAAGCAACCTACGTTAACAAAGGAATCTGCGTATGCCGCGGCAGCAAAGCTAGCCTACTCCAACGCAAAAATTGTCAAAGAAACAGGATATACCTTCAAACCTTTGGCCCAGACACTGCAAGAAATAGCAAACACATATTCATAAAACACATACAACAACCTAAACCCAATGAGACCTAAAGGAGTTTAGTCAACAGGCACCTAGAGGTATCATTCTAAAACCGTTTATTGCAATGAAAGATTATTACATCATTGATTTTGACAGTACCTTCACACAAGTAGAGGCTCTTGATGAGCTTGCCCGGATATCTCTGGAGGGTGATCCCGAACAGGAAAAAGTATATCGGGAGATCGAACGCTACACCAACCTGGCTATGGAAGGTAAGATTTCATTCCGCGAAAGCCTAGCTGGTCGTATCAGTTTACTGAAAGCCAATAAAGGCCACCTGAACAAGCTAATAACCCACCTTAAAAAAAAGGTTTCCAAATCATTTGATCGCAATAGAGAATTTCTAAAGAATAATACGGACACCGCATGGATTGTCTCTGGTGGCTTTAAGGAATTCATTACCCCTGTCGTATCCCCTTACGGAATAAAAAAAGAAAATATCTATGCAAATACGTTCCTTTTTGACGATGAGGGTAATATCATAGGGTATGACGAGACCAATCCCTTATCAGATGAAGGAGGAAAAGTCAAACTCCTTCAGGAACTTAAAATTCAAGGACGCCTTTTTGGAATAGGCGATGGCTACTCTGATTTCCAGCTCAAAGAATCTGGTTTGATAGAGAAATTTTTTGCCTTTACAGAGAACATATCTAGACAGAGCGTGACTGAAAAAGCTGATCATGTAACCCCAAGCTTTGATGAATTCTTGTATGTCAACGATCTCCCCCGCGCGATTTCCTATCCTAAAAACAGGATTTTATGCCTCATTGTTGGCGATGTACCCGAAATATCAAGCCATATACTAAAAAGAGATGGCTTCTCCATTAGAGTCAAAGACACCTTTGAGGAAAAGTATACAAAAGATGTAGGGATGTTATTGCTGGGTCCAGGAATCGATATTGCGGACGAACAACTGGAAAGAGCGGCAAAACTAAAGACTATAGGTTACTTGGGAGATGTAAAAGGCCACATGAGTAAGCACATCTGCAGCCAAAAGGGCATTGTTGTCTTTGATGACAAAAAAAACAAAACCCACAATGCGGAGTTTATTCCAAGACGTATGGCCGAATTTATCAATAATGGGGATACGGACCAAAGCCGTAATTTCCCTAACCTTATACTTCCCAAAAAGATAAAAGGTCACCGTCTGCTTCATATCCATAAAAATGTACCGGGAATAATGGCACAGCTCAACAGCGTTTATGCAGAAAATGAAATCAACATTTTAGCTCAATTCCTGATGACCCGAGGCGATATCGGCTATGCTGTAACGGACATTGACACGAATTACGACAAAGGTCTGTTAAAACAATTAAAGCAGATAGACGACACTATTAAATTCCGGGTGTTATATAAATAGCTAGCTACTTTATGCTAGCTATACGACTATTTACATTAACATGATTACATCCATGTGAATTGAAGAAAGTTTTTTTGTAAATTCACATCAACAATTAACACTAAAAACATTTGTATATGAACAAGATAATTCTTTCAATAGCAACAGCAGCATTGCTTTTTCTTGGAGTAGAGCAAAGCACTGCGCAGGTTAAGCTACCTCCATCAAGTAGTAGTCAGACTATTACCCAAGGGCTAGGTATTAAAGACATCGTATTGAGCTACCAGCGTCCCAATAAAAACAACCGTGTGATTTTTGGAGGACTTGTTCCTTACGGAGAGGTGTGGCGTACCGGAGCCAACAATATTCCTAGTATTACATTTGCTGAAGAAGTATCTATTGAAGGGAACAAGGTTCCAGCTGGTACGTATGGACTATTCACAATACCTAACAAAAATGAGTGGACGATTATCCTAAGCAAGAATGTAAAACAGTGGGGCGCGTATCAATATAAAAAAGAAGAAGATTTACTTCGTTTCAACGTCAAGCCACAGGTCCTGACAAACAATGTAGAAACGTTTACAATTGCATTTGAAGATGTAACAGTAAAATCTGCAAAAATCACATTAGCTTGGGAAAAAACGAAGGTAGGCTTTAACATAACGACCGATCAGTCAAAAGAAATCCTTGCGAATATCGACCAAGCGATGTTGGGCGAAAACAAACCCTACCTCCATGCCGCACAATACTATCTGAACAATGGTTTGGATATCAACAAAGCGGTAGAGTGGATCAAAAAGGGGGACGAAGGAAACACTTCTGCTCCACATTTAAAATATTGGAAAGCTAAAATATTAGATAAAGCAGGTGATAAAGCAGGTGCACGAAAAGCTGCACAAGAAGGCATCGAAATGGCAACTAAATTAAACAACCCGGAGTACGTTAAAATGAACACGGAGGCTTTAAAAGCTATTAAATAAACTATCGCATATAGCTTATTTGACGGTCATCGTATTATATTCATACGATGACCGTTTTTTTACTAAACAAGCGCTTGATATAGTACTTCGATAGGATGCACAGCACTGACTCCTGTACCATCTTTAATCTGATGTCGACAGCTCGTTCCTGGTGCGATTACAATCTCTTGCTCTTCTTTTCGATTTACTGCAGGAAACAGGACTAGGTTTCCAACCTGCATCGAAAGGTCATAGTGCTCGCGCTCATAACCAAACGAGCCAGCCATACCACAACAGCCCGACGGTATTACTTTCACCCTTGCTCCTTTCATAATCTTCAACACGCTTTCCGTATAACCTTGCAACTTCCATGCTTTTTGTTGACAATGCGTATGGAGCAAAATATGACGCTCACTTTCGTCAAACACTTCCGGAGAAATATTTCCCTGCTCATACTCCCTGACGAGAAATTCTTCAATAAGCATCGCATGCGGAGCAATACGTCTAGCATCAGCTTCCAGTTCAGGAGAAACCAAATCTACATACTCATCACGGAAAGTCAGTATTGCTGAGGGTTCTACCGCCAACAACGGCGTATCTGCCGACAAGCGGGAGGAAAATATCTTAACATTTTTATCAGCCAGTTTTTTAGCATCGCGCAATAACCCCTTGGATAGTAGCGCCCTTCCACTCGGCTCGTGAGGAATAAGCAACACCTCATACCCTAGTTTTTCCAAAAGCAACACCGATTTCTGTCCGATTTCTAAATCATTATAATTGGTAAACTCGTCACAGAAAAAATATACGGTTCCTTTTAACTCATTTTCTTTCCGCGATGGTTTATCTCTGTTCAGAAACCATTTTCTCAGGGGTACTTTTCCAAGTAAGGGTAATGTTCTATCTGTAGCAAAACCTATCATACGTTTGGCCAGCTTTCCAACAATAGGATTCTGAACAGACCAATTATAAAAGCTCGGAACATAAGCCATCAAGCCCATCATCTTATCCACATTCCCAATCATCCGACTACGCAACGGCACACCATGTACATCGTGATATTGCTGCAGAAAATCAGCCTTCATCTTGGCCATATCAACGCTAGAGGGGCATTCAATCTTACACCCTTTACAGCTCAGACATAAGTCCATGATCTCTTTTATCTCCGGGTGATCAAAAGGATTGTCCTTTGTTGAATGTGTCAAAAACTCCCTCAGGATATTCGCACGTGCACGCGTGGTATCTTTCTCATTCCGACTCGCCATATAAGAAGGGCACATGGTACCGCCTGACAATTCCGATTTTCGACAATCACCAGAACCGTTACACTGCTCTGCATGCCCTAATATATCTTGACCTGGATATCTGAAAACCGTTTTCAGCGTTTTGCGTACCGCCCCCGGTTCATAACGCAGAAATGTATTCATCGCAGGGGAATCCACAATCTTACCCGGATTGAAGATACATTGGGGATCCCATTTTTGCTTAATATCTTTGAGTAATTGGTAATTGCGATCACCGATCATATAAGGAATAAACTCACCACGTAACCGTCCATCTCCATGTTCGCCACTCAATGAGCCTTTAAATTTCTTGACCAATTTGGCAATCTCCAAGGCAATCTCTCTAAAAAGTCTATTCCCCTCTTCAGTCTTAAGGTTCAAAATAGGGCGGAGGTGCAACTCTCCGGTTGCTGCGTGCGCATAATGCACAGAATATAATCCATATTTTGCCAAAATGGTGTTGAACTCTGCAATATAGGCAGGGAGGTCTTCGACAGCCACAGCTGTATCTTCAATCACAGCAACAGGTTTCTCATCCCCCGGCATATTGCTCAATAGGCCTAAACCTGCCTTGCGCAAATCCCACACCTTCTTTCTATCGCTACCAAAAATAACCGGGAAATAATACCCGACTCCTGCGTTTCGCATAGCAGTCTCCACTGCTGTTACTTTTGTACGGATATCCTCCTCATTCTCTCCTTCATATTCTACAATCAAAATAGCCTCGGGTGTCCCCTCTACAAAAAAACGGTTATGGCGTTGTTCCAAATTACTAGCCGTACATTCCAAGATATAGTGATCCATGAGTTCACTCACCAATGGTTTATGCTCTAATGCAATCAGGTTGGCCCGCAACGCCTGATCCAATGTCTCGAAATGAACACATAATAAACCCGTAGGCCGCGTAGGTAGTTTATCAACATGCACCTTAATCTCAGTCATAAAGAACAGAGTACCCTCAGAACCACAAATAAGCTTACAGAAATTAAATTGATCCCCGCCAACGGTAAATGGATCAGTCTCGAGCAATAGATCAATTGCATAGCCTGTATTCCGTCTATTGATACTTGGCTTTGGGAATTGAGCCCGTATCTCCTCTTGATTATTATAATCGCCCAATATCGTTCGGACTTGCCTATACACCTCCCCCTCCAACGACTGTAGATTACATTTTGCAATAAAATCATCAAAAGACAAGGCTTTGAAAGAGGTTTTCGTACCATCCGAAAGAAAACCGTGAACCTCCAGCGTATGCTCCCGTGTGCTGTGATAGATCAGTGAATTCGAACCACAGGAGTTATTTCCGACCATCCCCCCTATCATAGCCCTATTAGCTGTTGACGTTTCTGGACCAAAATAAAGCCCCAAAGGCTTTAAGAATATATTTAGCTCGTCCCGAATCACCCCGGGCTGTACCCTCACCCATTGTTCTATAGCATTCACCTCCAAAATATTGGTAAAATGCTTGGATACATCGACAACAATGCCAGCTCCTACTACTTGCCCAGCCAAAGATGTTCCTGCTGTGCGCGGGATAAGCGACGTTTTATTCGCTAGTGCAAATTCAATAAGATGTCGAATATCAGCTTCGCTCCGCGGCAATGCTACGGCAAGGGGCATCTCTCTATAAGCTGAGGCATCGGTAGCATAGAGCGTACGCATCATCTGATCGCTATACAGCTCCCCCTCCATCAAATTCGCTAATTCCTGCAACCTCTCTTCCACAATCAAATTTCTTAAGATCCTTTTATCTGTGTTGTATATGTACTTTCGAAAATCTTATCCGCATTATTGGTCTCGAATCCATCTCTGCGGTGTACGGGACGAATTTCTCCTTTGGACAATCCCTTAAACTCAGGCAACACGCTACGCTCGGCAAACTCGACATAACTACCGGCTATCTCCAACGTTTTTGCATCAGAGAACGTGGCTTTATACAAAGCAGACACCGTACTACTCTGTCTCAACAAACCATCATCGCTCGTCTTGATAACCCCTCCTGAATTATTTAACTTCACACCTATACTCGTCAGAAATGCGTTGAACTCTTCCAAGGTGTTATACCCGTCTTTAAGCTCATGAATACTGATGGTATAATGATTTAAATAATATCTGTTATAAATTACCCAAGCTGCGTACTCACTCTCCGCTAGCAATAATTTATAGTCCTCTGAAGTCGGCAAATCCCATAAAGGTTTCTGAAGAAAATCCGCTACTTCTTGTCCATTCTCTAGGTTGATCGAATCGACGGGGTCTTCGACAATAGGTGAGGTATATTTTTGAATAACTTTCTGTACCTCGGGGCTCAGATCCTGAACACGCAACTCGGAAACGAATATTCGTGGATATCCTTCCTGGGGAGGGGCAAACCAATAAGCGTCCAACTTTTTACCCTCAAAATAGAAATAATCTCTTTTCTGATAGCCAAAAGCCAAAAAGATCTTTTCAAAAGATTTGATTCCCAAATGAGGTACACCTAATGTCCGAAAAGCAATATGGTCATTGACAATATCATCCTGAGAGCTAACAACTCCTTTTTCTAATAAGGCTTGGGTGATTTTATTGACATCTGAAACATTTTCTCTATAATGATCGAATAGATCATTCAACACAACATCTAGCGGTTTATTTTCATCAAAATGCATATGATCAAAATTTAAAGTTTATACTACAGTAAATTTAGCAAATAGATTCTAATAAATCACGAGAACAAAAGATTTATCGAACAAAAATCAGCAATATCAATATTTCTTAGAAAAAAATTCTAAAAAAACAACGTAAGGCAGAACATTACAATTCTTCCTTCAAGAGTTCTTCTAATTCTTCCGGGCTCAGATTCATATTTACATTTCCGTCTTTAGCAAATGAAATCTCTCCGGTTTCTTCAGAAACAATCACAGCAATGGCCTCAGAAACCTCTGTAACGCCGATTGCTGCCCGATGCCTTAACCCAAACTGAGGGGGAAGATCCTCACTATCTGACAAAGGTAACACCGAACTGGCTGTCATAACACGAAAATCAACAATAACTACAGCACCATCATGCAAGGGACTGTTCTTAAAGAAAATACTCTCCAGCAATCTTTTTGAAACCGGCGCATCGATGTACTCTCCGCTGGATTGATAATATTCTTCATCAAAATACTTCGAAAAGACCAGCAAGGCTCCTGTCCGTGAGCGGGACATACTTCTACAAGCATCAATGATAGGTTTTATTTTTTCAGAATGGTCCTGTTGTGCTGTTTTCTTGGCTCCTAGAAAAGTCCAAAAAAACTTCTTTCTACGCATGGATATATTTTTACCTACATGGAGTAAGAAACGTCGTATCTCCTGCTGGAAAACAACAATCAGAGCTATGGAACCTACCGAAATAAATCCCCCAAATATCTCCGTCAAAAGACGCATTTCCAGCTGCTTGACAACGAGGTATATTCCATAGAACAATCCCACCCCCAATAGGATATTGACAGCTATCGTACCCTTTATCAAGCTATAGACATAATAAACAATGACAGCTACCAAAAAGATATCGATGATATCCAATAAGCGAAATCCTTCTAGGAGATTAAAACTTAGTCCTTCCATTTGTAATGCAATTTAAAAAATTTAACCTAAGATTTCTTGCTATTCTATAGTTTTATAAAGATAATGCCTCGATTTCCATCGTCTGATCCTGATATCGTGTAAATATTAGGGAGTTTCTTAAAAAAGAACAATCTGTCAATAGTAAAGAAAGAATTTTCTTTTGCGCCTCTATGCCGGCGCAGGGCATGTTACTTTTGACCGTAAAAGTAACCAAAACTCCTCGCTCGAACATTTTGGCTGTAAGGGTAGTGCTTCCTCCTGCTAATGCCAAAATCTTCACAGGCGAGATTTAGCTAAGATGTGCATTTTATGCCTATAGTATTGGAGCTATTACTTTTGTAGACAAAAAGTATGAGCCTTATGGTGGCTAAAGCGACAAGAGATGTGTTTAGCATAAACCTTCCTTTTTTAATTATCTTTGTACTAAACATACATGGCAACCATGACAAAACTATCTGTAAATATCAATAAAATAGCGACCCTTCGTAATTCACGAGGCGGTAACACACCTAATGTACTTTCAGCGGCTTTAGCCTGTGAACGTTTTGGCGCCGAGGGGATCACTGTTCATCCACGTCCTGACGAAAGGCACATACGTTATCAAGATGTCTATGACCTAAAAGCTGAAATCCAAACCGAATTCAATATCGAAGGCAACTGTCAAGAACAAAAATTCATTGACTTGGTTTTAGCCAATAACCCAACACAAGTAACCTTGGTTCCCGACGCAACTGGACAATTGACCTCTAACCACGGGTGGGATACGATTACACACAAAAACTACCTCAAAGAGATGGTCGGCCTATTCCAGAATGAAGGAATACGGGTCTCTATATTCGTAGACCCTGTTGTAGAAATGATAGAAGGAGCGGCAGAAACAGGAACTGACCGTGTAGAGTTGTACACGGAAGCGTACGCTGCGGAGTTTGGTTTTGACAAGGATAAAGCTATAACACCATATTACCAAGCGGCAGTAAAGGCACGCGAACTAGGCCTAGGTTTGAATGCGGGGCATGATCTGGATTTAAATAACCTTGCTTATTTCAACCAACACATCCCTAACCTACTGGAAGTAAGCATAGGACATGCGTTAATCTCTGATGCTTTATATCTCGGTCTAGAAGAAACAATCAAACGTTATCTCGCGGCGTTGAAGGCGTAATAAATAAAACCCTGCAAAAGCGTAAAAAAGAAAAGCCGTAAAGATATCTAACGAAATCTTTACGGCTTTTTTATCTAACTCTTCTTTAACTATTTTATTCCTCTAAAGATTCTGTTCCAACGGATTTTACTGAAGAACGTTCCATCTTTATCCCAGCTTAACCAGGTGAACAAAGCTTTACCAACGACGTGATCTTCTGGCACAAATCCAAAGTCACGAGAATCGAGCGAATTATCCCGGTTATCTCCCATCATCCAATAATAGTCCATTTTGATTGTATATGTATCTGATTTTACACCATTGAGATATATACCGTCAGCCTGTTTTTCAAGTTTATTACCTTCGTATACCGTGATTAAGCGTTGATATATAGGATAAGTTAAGTCGTTCAACTGAACTACATCTCCTTTCTTAGGTACCGTAAGCGGTCCAAAGTTGTGAAAATTCCAATTATACTGTGCGTCCTTCGGAAATGCAGCGCTATCATTATTATAAGGTACAACCTCAGTCACTGTAGACCAACCTTTCACTTCTTCAATCTCTTCCTTCGTGACATGTAGCAAATAAGCAACAATACGCCCATTTTCATCTGGCAGTTCCATATATTCAAAACGTTTGTCCACTAGAATATCTGGATTCAGACCGCGCTCATCTGTATACACAATATACGCTGACTGTACATCCGCAGATCCAAAGCCAGGTTTACCATTCACCATCAGATTGCCCCCTTTCATTTCGACTACATCACCAGACACACCAACGGCACGCTTGATATAATTCTCACGCTTATCTACGGGACGGTTGAAAGGAGCATCTGCTTCCATAGGGAAGTTAAATACCACCACATCATTGCGTTCTATTTTTTCAAATCCAGGCAATCTTTTATACGGTATCTTAATCAATTCAGAATAAGCCTTTCCTCCCGTAACTGGCATGGTATGGTGTGCAAACGGGAATGCCAATGGTGTATTGGGAATACGTGGTCCGTAATTCAACTTACTCACAAAAAGGAAATCACCAACCAACAGGCTGCGCTCCATAGATCCTGTTGGGATCATATAAGCCTCAATCAAAAAACCTCTAATCAACGACGCTGCTACAGTAGCAAATATAATAGCATCGGCCCATTCCCTCGCCACAGTCTTTTTGTACGGATACTTTTTCTTAAACTCCTCCGTGTTAGATTGCCCTAAATACTTTACTGTGGTATCTCTTCCCCACATCGGAAGAACGATAAACGGAACCAGAACCGCAGCTGCATTTTCCCAAAAACGGCGCTTACCAAAGGACTTGATCAGGTCAAGGTAAAAACCATAAAATATAAATATATTTACAATAGGTATAAAAAGCCAAACAATCCACCATGTGGGTCTGCCTACCAATTGTGCCATCACATACTCTCTGTAGAATGGGACTATCGCTTCCCATCCTTGCTTCCCTGCTTTTTTAAACAATAGCCATAATCCGTAAAGCGAAATGACTGTTAGTAATCCAAAAATGATATACCACATAATAGTAAAAAATTAAAAGTCAGAAATTAAAAACCCGACCGAAAGCCAAAAGTTATTATCATGACTTTATTATATGTCGACCGATCAATTTATATGTTACAGTAATAATCGTTATTTATTAAAATCAAAGATCTCTGTGACTTGAAAAAAGCCTTTGCGGCCCTTAAGCCATTCGGCAGCCACGACAGCCCCTAACGCAAAACCATCTCTGTTATGCGCGGTATGTTTGAATTCAATCTGATCTACTTCAGAGCTATACAATACAGTGTGTGTCCCAGGAACCTCTTCTATTCTAAGACTCTCGATTAATAATTCGTCAGGCTTATTGATGAGACCGGTATCCTCCCCCACCACTTCATTTACCCAGGAAGACTTAGAAGAACTATTTTCGATAATCCCCTCTGCAATGGTAATAGCTGTACCGCTAGGTGCATCCAATTTGTGTATGTGATGGATCTCTTCAACCTGCACATCATACTGCTTATACGGATCAACTGCTTGAGCTAAAAGCCTATTGACATGAAAAAAGATATTCACCCCTATACTGAAATTAGAGCCGTACAACAGGGATTGTCCTGCTTCCAGACAGGTGTCCCGCACTTCCTGCATATGTTCATACCAGCCCGTAGTTCCCACTACCAGCGGCAAGTTAGATTCAAAGCAAAGGCTGATATTAGACAAGGCTGCCTCAGGTGTACTGAAATCAATTGCGACATCGGCACCCTCTAGATCCTCTGCCGTAATACTGTCTCTATTATGAGCATCGACAATAAGAATAATCTCATGTCCTCTCTTGAGCGCAAACTTCTCAATAAGCTGCCCCATTTTGCCATATCCGAGTAAAACAATCTTCATATCTTATGGTTTAATAATTGCCAAATTAGCATTAATTATTTAATAGTAAGGGTCAACTTCACCCCTGGTGTAAAATAATTTGTAAGATTAGGTTGATAGGCCATTGTCGGCACTGTAGGCATCAAGGTTGGTGTTATCTTAAGGCCCAAGTCATCTCCGATATTGTAACGATTACGCAACATCGAATCACTATATGCTTCCACGACATTACCGACCCACCAAACGGCTGTGACCAAAATAGTCATATCGCGGTTCCGTCTAAAATTATCCTTTTGCCGGATTATTCCTTCTGTACTTAAGGTTAATAGATCGGGATTATCTTTCCCACCAGAATGGTCTATACGATATGCTGCCTCCTTGGCAAACATCTTATAATAGTAATTCCAATAATCGAATACAAAATAAGCTGTGATGAATCCTCCATAAATAATCGGTAGCTTTACCCAGACCCAACGGCCACCATTGGTTATTTGCCCCCAGCCTGGTGCTATCGCCGAGCGTCTCCATGCGACACGCGAAATATGCTCGATGGCTAGACGCGTAGAATCTTTAAGTATGTCTTTATAATAGTACTTAGCCCGTTCCTTTTCCGCTTTTTCTCTTTCTTTACGTTCCTTCCTTGTTTCCTTTTTCACCGAGTCCTGAGCTGCAACAGCATCTAGACTCACTTTTGTTGAATCTCTGAGCTGCTGTAAGGAATCTATCTGAGCATAGCTCCCTTGTATTGACAACAAAAAAAATATAACGACTAAGATTTTAGGCATTACCAATCAAGTAATTCTAATATACGACTTAAATCATCCTCGGAGTCAAATGGAATCTCAATTGCCCCCTTGCCACGACTATTTTTTAAGTTGAGGCGCACTCGGGTAGAAAACCGTGATGCCAGGTCATCTTCTATTTTTTGGTACTGGAAATCCAGTTGCTTACCCACATCCTGATTCTTTTTGGGCTTCAATTGCTCCTGGATATTGCGCACAAGAATCTCAGCCATACGCACTGAAAGTCCTTTATCTATAATCTCCTGGAAAACATACAATTGCTTATCTACTTCACCCACGTTAATGAGCGCACGTGCATGGCCCATAGAAATCTGTCCGTCCCGGATACCAGCTTGAATTACTGGTGGTAATTTCAACAAACGAAGATAGTTAGTTACGGTAGAACGATTTTTAGAGACCCGGTCACCAAGTTCTTCCTGTTTCAAATTACACTCTTCAATCATACGTTGAAAACTCAATGCCACTTCAATCGCATTAAGATTCTCCCGCTGTATATTTTCGATCAGCGCCATTTCCAACATCTGTTGGTCATTGGCCGTACGAACATATGCAGGTATATCTACAATACCTGCTAATTTTGAGGCACGTAAACGACGCTCACCACTAATTAATTGATATTGATTTTTACTGACCTGACGTACAGTAATAGGCTGTATTAACCCCTGTAATTTAATCGAGTCCGAAAGCTCTTGCAACGCCTCCTCATCAAAATCTGTACGTGGCTGAAACGGATTGACAGCGATATGTTCAACTTTAATAAAGTTGATACTTCCCGCTGCTGCTCCTCCTAAATCGGCAGTCTCTTTTTGTGACGATGCCGACGAAACACTCATTTCATCCTGCAACAAAGCACCTAATCCCTTGCCTAGCCCTGTTTTACGTTGTAATGCTGCCATTTCTTATACGATCGCTTTTTCTTTATTCTGTTCTACTAAACCATTTTTCTGTAATATCTCACGAGCCAGATTCAAATAGTTCACAGCTCCCTTACAGGATGCATCGTGCATAATTACAGAAATACCAAAACTAGGAGCCTCACTCAAACGGGTATTCCGCTGAATGATAGTCTCAAAGACAAGCTCTGTAAAGTGTGTACGCACCTCTTCTACCACTTGATTAGATAGGCGTAAACGTACATCATACATCGTGAGAAGAATTCCCTCGATTTCTAAATTGGTATTTAGTCTATTTTGAACAATTTTTATAGTATTCAATAATTTACCGAGTCCTTCCAGAGCGAAATACTCACACTGTACAGGAATGATTACAGAATCAGAACCCGTAAGTGCATTAATCGTAATTAATCCCAGCGAAGGAGAACAGTCAATGATGATAAAATCATAGTCATCTTTGATTTCATCCAACATTTTTTTCATTTTGTATTCGCGTTCATTGAGATTTATCATCTCAATCTCTGCTCCTACCAAATCAATATGTGCCGGCAAAAGATCTAAAAAAGGAGTTTCCGTCGCTTGGATTGCCTCCCGAGGAGGTAAATCATTGACTAAGCACTCGTAAACGCTAGCCTTGATATTACGCGGATCGAAACCAATTCCAGACGTAGAGTTTGCTTGTGGATCAGCATCCACTAGAAGCGTCTTATACTCCAAAACAGCCAAACTAGCCGCTAGATTTATCGAAGTAGTTGTTTTTCCTACGCCACCTTTTTGATTTGCAATTGCAATTATTTTTCCCATGAGATACCGAACCTTTTACAATTTTTGTTTACAAGTAGTGTCCTCCATCCAAAAATACATTTCCATTGCTAAGGAAATGCTTAAATGATGTTAAAATTACTAAATTTGAGAACTTCCTGATACTATTACTCAGGATGCTAAGATACAAAAAATTGGTTTACGATTTGACAAACTCGTTCATTGATTATTATAAGTAGCAACATTACAATGAATTTAATTATATCAGGGACAAATCGACTGGGTAGTAACTCATTAAAAGTCGCAGAATATTATAAAAAAGAATTGAACAAGAAAGGTGAAGACTGGCGAGTACTATCACTAACTGATCTACCGCACGACATCTTATTCACAGACCTGTATGGCAAGCGATCTACAGCATTTGCACCTATTCAGGAATTGGTCGCTAAGGCCCAGAAATTTGTATTTATTATCCCTGAATATAATGGCAGCTATCCGGGCGTACTCAAGACATTTATAGATGCCTGTGCGTATCCCGTCTCATTCTACCACAAAAAGGCTGCACTCGTTGGCGTTTCCACAGGAAAATACGGAAATATTCGGGGAGTAGATCATTTTACAGGGGTATGCAATTACATGCGTATGCATGTAATGCCCTTAAAAATCCATATCCCAAGTATACAGGGAGAGTTAAATAACGAAGGAAATCTGCAAGAGGACAGTACCTACAAGTTCGTGCAGGAGCAACTGGAAGAGATTATCCGTTTTTAAGAAGAATTTAACGGCCCACTTTAATGCGGTCCAAGATACTATCTAGGGTATAGGACAAAGGAGACTCATGCAATGGGTATTTACCCAATCTATCCTTCTGCTCTTCATAATGGAACATCGTCCATTCCTGATTGTGGTATTCTAGCGCGGAGAGATTTTCAATCCAGTCACCGGAATTCATATACACACATTTGCCCTTTTTTGTCTCAACCGTACGGATCTGTGGCTGATGGATATGTCCACAGATTACATAATCATAATGACTTTCTATTGCTAACTCGGAAGCCGTCTGCTCAAAATCACCTATAAATTTAACCGCTTTCTTGACCGAATTTTTTATCCTTTTCGACAAAGAGTACTTTTCACGCCCCATCCTATTCAAGCCCCAATTAATAAGGTTATTTACCCGGATCAGCATATCATATCCCCATCCTCCCAATTTGGCAAGCCATTTAGAATGTTGTACGGAAGCATCAAAAACATCCCCATGGAAGAACCAGGCTTTTTTGTCCCCTAAATGAAGTACCAACTTGTCTACCAATTTGATATTACCAAAACTGATATCGGAAAACTTGCGCAACATCTCGTCATGATTTCCGGTAATATAAATCAGCTCTGTCCCCTGATAGGCCATATCAAACAGATATTTGATAACACGGAGATGCTGGTCTGGAAAATAACTTTTCTTAAACTGCCAGATATCGATTATATCCCCATTCAGAATCAATTTTGAGGGCTTTATCGAATACAAATAATGTAGCACCTCTTTGGCTCTACACCCATAGGTTCCTAAATGAAGGTCGGACAAAACGACCAAGTCTACTTCTCTCTTCATAGCTGATATAATACAAATAAAAAGAACGAAGATTAACTTATCATTTTCAGATAGTTAAGAAAATTTTAATTATAACACTATTTAAACAAGTTCTACCGTTGCTTTTCCACTTCGGGGACGGCGTTTCTTTTTAGACTTCTTTTTCTTTCCCCACCATACATAAAAACCTGTAATCGGTAATGAAGCACAGATCAGACTCGCTATAAAATAAAGTATCTTAGTCCATATACCACCGATAAATCCTGTATGCAATGCATAGTTTGACCGTGATATCCATTCTGCAGTTCCTGCTTCACGGACAGGCTTCTGCGAATTTGGTAAAAGCTCAATAGTATTTCTATCGAATCGCAAATCTCTCCACCTTCCAGAATGCATATCTGTACAGGCATATATCATCTCCTCTCCCTCTTCAGGAATGTGAATAATGACCGCTTCCTTATTCAACAAGGCTATCTCTTTACGCACCTTGTACCATATCTTATCTGCGACTACAAGCGCATCCTGTAGTACAGGATCTGTCAATACAGGTTCAACCTTTTCCACCTTAGGTCTTGGAGGCATACCACCACTAAGCCACATCACAGATTTACGCATCCAGGGGAAGGCCATAATGAGCCCTGTCAGTGCCATCAATAATGCCAACAACAAGGAATAGAAGCCGAGTACATTATGCAGATCATAATTCACTCGTTTCAGTTTTGCCTTCCAGTTGATCATAAAACTTTGCTTTGCCGCGCGTCTTGTCCATCTTTTTGGCCACCATAGGACGACACCTGACAGCGTCACCAAGAAGAAAACAAACGTTCCCCAGCCTACAATCTGCCTTCCAAGCTTACCCTCTATCCATAAATGCCGGTGTCCCTCATCCATGAAATGAAATATATCCTCGTGATCTACCTCTGCCAGAACCTGACCTGTATAGGGATTAACGTAGAGTAAGGTATCACTATGATCAAGGCTTACCTTTATAGACTTATCTAGCCCATAATACCAGAGACTGGACACCTCAGCATCAGGAAACGACTCCTTTATCTTTTGATGAATTACGCTCGGTGGCAATTGAGCATCCGATGCCTGGGCCTCCACAGAAATATAATTAAAGACCAAATCTTTGATATCATGTTCAAAGACAAGGACACAGCCTGTAATGGACAAAATAAAAACGATAATCCCTGATACTAATCCCAACCAGAGGTGTAACCAAGCATTTATTTTAAGCAAAAAAGATTTCATATATAGGAAAGTAAAATGACAAGTATGGTCTAGAATTGAATCGTATATCTACAAAATACATCATAGACATAAGCTGAGTTCAGTGCTTTCACCTGAACCCTAAAAAATGTAGTCTTACAAATGAACAGACTAGGAGTAAGAATAAATTCCAACAACATTATTTAGATTAATTACACATAAGTATGTAGCTTATCTGCAATTAAACCGAAGGCGGTCAAGAAGAAAAAGGGAAATTTATTTTAGAAAACCCAGACGAAGAATATAACTAGCTGAATTAGACACAGAAGATATTCTCTCTACTTGTCCATTATCAATGGCATATCTCCATATTTCGTGTTTATTACCCTCACTATCAATTGCAAAATAAACATCATTCCCTTGGACCAGAACATTCTCTTTACGGGTCCCTTTATCCAATGGGATGTTTATTTTCTCTAGCTTTTTTGTGGAAAGGTCCACAAGGTAATATTCGAACTGAAAAGTTAAATGGTGATTTGAAAAATCAGTATATAGATTCCGTTGCTCACTCCTTATGATTGCTTTTTGGTCGCCAATGTACCAAAAACCATAAGCATGATTATGAATGATGCTGGAGATATCCAACATATATGAGGTATCGACCTCATGCATTCCTTTTTTCTTACGAAAAATAGCGGTAGGTTTTGTTAGATTATTACCAAGTGCTACGCCAGGGCAGCTCATAAAATAAAAATCTCCCTGCTCATTCCGGGCGCTATAGCTTTGTACCGTGTTGATCCCCCCGGGATAAGAAGAGCGCGTATCCTTCTGCAGATTCAAGACTTCCAATGAAGAAAAATCAAGGGTAGCATAATACATTGTATCTGATGTCGTGTAATCGTCGGCCGTCAAAAACTTTGAGTAGCAATAGGCAATCCATAACTTATCATCGACAAAGTCGACCACCCCAATACTCAAAAGGTTAAAATCCACTATGGAAGAAGGAAACGGCAACGGTTCTTCCCTTAATAGGGTAAAATTTTTGGTATCCACTACATACATCCGAGCATGAGCTGTAGTTTTCTTCTCTACCGTAAAAAGCAATAGGGTATCTGTATCGTTTTTCCAAAGGTAGTTCTCCAGATAGCCATCCTTGAATAAAATAGAATCTGTCGCTACCATCTGATTGTTGGCATCGAGCTGATACCGGATGAAATAATCGTTCCTCTCCTTAAAATGATAGAAAATTCCCTTTTTTTGGATATACTCTCGTGTAAACTCTTTTGAAGGCACGTCTATTTCGAGACTCTTTCCTGTATCCTGTAAGCTCTCCTTCAGAAAAAATGTATTAGATCCATCTTCATTCAAAAGGTACAAAGCATATTCAGGCAAAATTTCTTTTGAAGAATCTGGAGATACACACGAAAAAAGCAGGCCTAAAACAGACAGCAAACCAAAGTATAAAGAAGGGCGGAAAAGCTTCATGAATAACTAGGAAATATGAAATTGTTGCTTAATTCTACGTTGCATAACTGGTGGCAAAAAAATCATTTCCCGTTTTGACAAAATAATGAGTTTTTTCTGTTCCTCACGCTCTGAGACAAAATACACCTCGCCCTGTTTGAAGTTAAAGGACTCGTTACTCCGTCCATCCTGCAGCACAAAATCACGTTTAGGTCGCAGTATAATATTCCCTGTCAAAGAGATATTTCCTGATTCGAAATCAATATTCGCTTCGCTATTGGGGCTTAGCACAACATCAAAATGGTCTTTGGAAAAAGAAATCACATCTGGCTCCACATTGGTTGCCTGAAACACGGCAAGGTCCTCTTCAGGCGAGTAATAATAACCTCCTATTATCGCAACGATACAAGCTGCGGCAACAGTAAGCCAATATTTTTTAATAGTAGATATCCGAGGGGTCGACAACACAGTCTGAGCTATTGGTGCAGTACCTACAGATGACGAAATATCAGCCCACATTCCATCCTTGATCGCTTCATTAACATCCTTCTCCATATCCAGATCCCCCCAATCCTCAGCATCTAACCAGGCATGGACAGCAGCAAGCTCTTCGTCATTACATTGACCAAGTTCATATTTTTCCAAAAGTGCTTTATTGATATCCATTTTTACCTTATATGCAAAAATACAAAATATAAAACTATCCTGTTAATTATCTATTGTTCTGTCACTCCTGTTCTGCAAGATTGGTCCGTAATACAAACAAGGCTTTACTAATATGATATTCCACTGCGCGTTCAGAAATAAGTAGAATTTGTGCTATTTCTTTGTTAGTTAGTCCCTGCTCTCTACTCATTTTAAACACATTTTTACATTGCTTAGGCAATCCCTCAACGATAGCATTCAATTTAAAAGCCAGTTCCTTAACCTGTAGTTGTTCATCTTCATACATAACCTGAGACTGTGTCTGTATCACGTCGTGATGGCGTTGCCGGGTACATTTATTTCTAATGTGCTCCAACGATTTCAATTTGACAGATCTTAGCAGGTATCTTTCGACATCTTTAATGTTTAATGTCTCTTTTCGTTCCCACAACGATTTAAAAACATCCTGAACGATCTCTTTCGCTTCATCCTCATCTTCCATGGTTTTTAAGGCAAATACATACATCCTTCTCCAGTATTGCTGAAAAAGAAGCTCGAATGTCTCTGCATTGATCGATATACTTGTATTGCTATGAGGGGGTTCCAAATCATCGCAAATATACATTTATTTAGATTTATTATAAATAATATTTACGATTCAATTCCATAGCTGCCACTATTGATCCTAAAATATTTTCGTCGCTCGGACGGCCGTGTTTCACTCACAATAATTCCCTTTTGCTTCAAAGTCCGCACACTATGGTATACTGCCGCATAGCTATAACATTTACTTGCTGGATTCAACAACAAAAAAATCTCCTCTACATCCATAAAGATGTCTTTCTCTTGCAACAATGCAATTACTGCTTTTTCTGTTTTACTCATACTCTATCGAATTTCCGTCCACACACACTACGCTCCAAAGCGATAGCTAAGGGACAATAAAACCTTTCTATTATCAGGATAGCTTGAATGGGTCATTATCAGATTGTCATATATACTGGTCAATCGAGGATTTCCATTTCGAATAAGACCATTGACCGCTAGCTTGATCATAGCCCGATCTCCCAACAGCTTTTTTTCGACCCCAAGATCAACTCCATAGGTAGCTTCCTTACGCTGTACTCCAGTCGTCACCCCTGAGTTATAATACCCCAACATTTCCGATCTCATCCCCCATTTCAACTGTAGGGTATGTTTTGAATTGAATGCCCAACTAGCCCCCTTTGAATCCAGATCAATTCCATCTACCTCACCTGTATACTTATTGTGAAATATATTGACATAATGGCTGCCTGACCACCATGAGGTAAATGAACTATTGTACATCACACTCGCACTATAATTAATGAAACGGCCTATATTTTCTGGAGTACTAAAGGTCACATTTTCGTCCTCAGCCGCTCTAGTTATCCATGTAATCACGTTCTTGCCATAACTAGTCGACAGTGTCGTAAACAACTTATTCTTAAATCCATGCCCAACCTCAACAATATAACTTCTCTCCGGCTCTAAATCAGCGTTCCCTTCATAGTAAGAGAAAGCATTCTCATACACCCGAAAAACGTTTACATCGTGATCTCCCGGTCGTTCTATACGACTTCCAAAAGAAGTCCTTAAAAAATTATTGGCATTGAAATGATATAGCGCAAAAGCATTAGGGAAGACATCCATATAATTGTTTCGATTCTTCTTATCTAAAGTCTTCTGTACAGTTTCTATATAGGCATATTCACCACGCAATCCAGCTTGATATTCAAATTTGCCACTCTTACCAGAATAGATAAAATAAGCTGCTTGCACATGCTGTGTATATTGAAAATCGTTAGAACTATTATTGTCAACAGTCCACTTATATTGATCCAGCGTATCGTTCTGAACACTATTATCAATAAAGAAATGAGTGAACTTATAACCTAGCTCTAGCTTAGAGTTAGCATAGGGCTTACTGTAATCCATACGGGCTGTGTAAGTCGTATTACTTAGATCCTGGACATTCTTCCTTGCCGATATCTTTTCTGCCGCTCCAGCATGATTCAAAAACTCTGTACGGTACATATTGTCATACCTATTCGTATGTGGTGCATAGTCAAGGTTTACCTTCAGAAAATGATCATCACCTGAATATTTCTTATTGTAGTTAACATTAAACGTGAGGTTATTGTACCCTTCATCAAATGTGTTTGAAGTTTGAGCATCAGTAGTTACACCTACAGCCTCAGTCCTAGTGTTCACGGCTGAGTTTGAAATAAACGTTCCCTTAATCCAATTTATACTTGCCTCTATGGTACTATTCGTGTCAATTTCATAGGTTGCGCCTGTACGTACGCTATGATATCTCCCTGGTGATAGTCTTTTTTCCTCTTTCTGGGTTTGAATTCGAGTCAATTCGCCATTACTATAGAACCTATTTTCAGTGACGCTGTTCTGTTTAGATTCTTCCCTTCCCACTGATGCGCTGAAAAAAGTATTAAGTCTATTATTTTTAAAGTGGATTCCGCCGCCCAAGCTGCCCTCCGGTCTGCGTGACTGCCCCGCTCGGGCAAATAAATCACCTCCAAAACCTAACCTGCGATTTCTCTTGGTTACAATATTAATAGAGCCTGCTGTACCAGAAGCATCCTCTTTCGACGAAGGATTGGCCATCAGTTCCAATTTAGCGATATCAGAAGCCTGCATCCCACGTAACAAAGCGGCAAGCTGCGTTCCAGAAAGGTAAATATCCCTTCCATCTATTTTCACTTTTGCACCAGTCCTTCCTTGGATGGAAAAATTACCTTTACCATCCGAAACAATCCCAGGGGTCTTTTCGAGAAGCTCCAGCACATTGTTACCCTCACTGACTACACTCTCGGCAACATCAACCACCATCTTATCGATGTACTGCCGAACAGCAGGAGCCCTCCCTTTGACAGAGACAGCGTCAAGTTCTACTGACTGAAGTACAAGCATGACTGGAATAGCCGTAGCTTTTTCTCCTGACACCAATCTATAGTTTTTACTCAATAAAGTTTCATAACCAACGTGCGAATAGCGTAGTGCATAATCACCTGGCTTATTCAGATTAAAAGAGAAGGCTCCGTCTTCGGTAGTCTTCCGTTCCATAAAAATGGAAGAATCCGGCAGGGACAATAATTGCACATTCACCTGATCCAAAGCTCTCCCCTGAAGGGAATAGACTTTGCCTGATAAAGATACCTGAGCCGTAAGGTTCGAAGAATAGATAAAGGATAAAAGAAATAAAAGATAAAGCCTCATGTAGCAAACTAAAAGTCTTAAATTTAGACTGAGTATAAATTAACTGTTTACCTATAAGTTGCTCAGTAAGGTCTTTACCGAACCTTTTCAAAAATTATTCCTTCAAAAAACATTGGGTGTTTATTATTCTAACAGAAAAGGAGCATGGGATTTCAGAAGTCTTTTCCCGACGTCATTGCCAGAGGTAAGTTTTTTAACAAACACAGAGGAGGTTTGATGACGGTACGTAACTTTAATCCGTCTTTGCGAGGATCCAGCCAGTAGGCGGAGACGAAGCAATCTTAAAAAGGGCTTTACGATATATGGCTCATAGATCGGTTTGCTAAGCATCTGCCTTCGGCGGTCGTAGGCTCGCGATGACGGCATCGTTTGTAAACCGAGCTTGTGAGCTCATCATAGGTAATCTGTCATTGGTAGGAGAAAGAATGACAACAAAGCAATCTGATCATATCAAAGCGAGATCAACAATAGTAGTAATCCAGTGTGACTGAATAAAGAATATATACGGTAAACATAGAAAGAAAAAATTGGTCAATAATAAAAAAGCACCAGTAAACTGATGCTTTCAAATCTTGTGGGAATTACTGGGCTCGAACCAGTGACCACTCCCGACTAGTCGGGATGCTCTAAACCAAACGTACGAATCAGCTTTTCAATAAGGACACGGCTCTTCCAACTTTTAATCTCTTTCTCTCGACCCATGGCGGTCGCTTTATCTTCATAAACTTCACGATACACAACGCACCAATCCTTAGCACGACCGGTATACCCCTTAGAATATGAATTGTGCCTACGCAAGCGATCTTCGAGATTAACGCTAAACCCAACGTAATAACTATCCAAAGTCGAGGAATAAAGAATATATACGGTAAACATAGAAAGAAAAAATTGGTCAACAACAAAAAAGCACCAGTAAACTGATGCTTTCAAATCTTGTGGGAATTACTGGGCTCGAACCAGTGACCACTCCCGACTAGTCGGGATGCTCTAAACCAAACGTACGAATCAGCTTTTCAATAAGGACACGGCTCTTCCAACTTTTAATCTCTTTCTCTCGACCCATGGCGGTCGCTTTATCTTCATAAACTTCACGATACACAACGCACCAATCCTTAGCACGACCGGTATACCCCTTAGAATATGAATTGTGCCTACGCAAGCGATCTTCGAGATTAACGCTAAACCCAACGTAATAACTATCCAAAGTCGAGGAATAAAGAATATATACGGTAAACATAGAAAGAAAAAATTGGTCAACAACAAAAAAGCACCAGTAAACTGATGCTTTCAAATCTTGTGGGAATTACTGGGCTCGAACCAGTGACCCCTACCTTGTCGAGGTAGTGCTCTAAACCAACTGAGCTAAACTCCCGGTAAAAAAAAAGCATCAATCACTTGATGCTCTATGTGGAGGATACTGGGTTCGAACCAGTGACCCCCTGCTTGTAAGGCAGGTGCTCTGAACCAGCTGAGCTAATCCTCCGGGCTTTGGTGGAGAATACTGGGTTCGAACCAGTGACCCCCTGCTTGTAAGGCAGGTGCTCTGAACCAGCTGAGCTAATTCTCCATTGTATTATGTTTAAGAATGAAGTAACTCTTTTACCAGTGACACTTCCGACAAGTCGGAATGCTCTGAAGCAGCTGAGCTAATTCTCCATTTTTAATTTTTATCTTCTCTAAGAACTCACAATCTCTTTCCCTGATTGCGTGTGCAAATATAGGTCTAAATTTTAATTTTCAAAATATTTAAGCAATATTTTTCATCAACACTATCACAATATACTATAAAACAATCAGATAATTTTAATCATAAAATTTCCAGGAAACCCCAAATCTGAAATTGGCAGGGTTCATAGGGTATCTTCTCACTGTATAATATCCTTTAGGCGCTATGTACTGATTTGTAAAATTGCTACTTATAAACAAGTTTACACGTTGGATATTCGCGGTGATCCAAAAATCCACAATCGGGTACGTTGAAAATTCAATACCTGTATTATCATAATAAAACTGTCCTGCATTTATAGCATAGGAAGGGCTTCTGAACGGCGTATTAAATCGAACATCCGTACCGATCCTAAAATCCAACACATTATACCAAAAACCACTATAGTACAAACTATGCCACGTATACAACTCTGGAGTCATCAATACCGCCATTGCATCAGATTTCTGATACACGACTTTATTATCCAATGTAAATTCTCCGAATTTAAACTTCTGGGCAGCAGTTACTTTTAATAAATTCAAGTTTCCTGATTGAGTAGGTTCGATAAGTCGGTCCAAGCGTTCATTATTTTCCGGGTTGTCTACTTCTTTAAAATACAGATACTTATTCATCAGAAAGTACTCAACTTTCCCACTGAATCCTAGCACTTTATTACTATACATAAAAGAAAGATTCTGCGTTTTAGTCTTATCAAAGTCGTGTGACCACTGATGATAAGTGTAATTCATCCGATTGAATACCATTTCTGGAGACTTATTCTGTGTATAAGCCCCTAATGAAATCACACCTATCTTATCTCCCATAGCGATATCAGCATTTGCTTCATACAAGAAATCGCCAAAGTTCTTGCCCACTACAATCTGATCCCCAGACACCCTTACATCAATACGGTCGCTAAACTTATAAGTCAACTCTCCCTTTATCGTACTATTCTGAAAAAAATCACTTGTCAAGCTATCCTTATACCAGATTAAATCATTTTGAAATCCCAGATTCAATTTAGCCTCATTTTTCAATAACGATTTATTTCTAAGGTAGAAAGAATAAGTAAATTCATTGCTTATCGTTGTGATACTGGTCGTATCATTTACAAGCTCTGCATTCCCGAACGGAAATGCCTCGTTTCTATCCGTTTCATTCTTAAAAAAAGTATATTTTCGCTGGCGAAACGAAGAGTTATGGGCAATTGCATTCGTAGGATGTATCTCCATCTCTGGCTGTCCCTTATGCAACGTATCTAAACGTCCTAGATAATAAGATTGCCTCAAAAACAAACCATAGTCCGTCCATTTCGTATAAGGTCGATTCTTCTGTTGGCCAGTAAGACGCACTGGCACACTGTATAAAGCCCCAACTTTAGGGTCCCTAAATAAGCTATCGTTAGTTACCGAACCGTTTTCTGTAGCATCCAATTTATTGAATGTAAAGTTTGTAAGCATATTATAACGCTTACTGGGCGACTCATACCAAGAAAATACGGCACCTTTCCTATCAGCATAGTTTTGGTTCATGTAATACCCTTCTGTATTCGCGGCATGATACTCTGCTCCTATATTCCACTGTGGATTTATGTTCTGCGCTAATTTGGCTCTAAAAACCTGATCATCAAAGAAGAACCCGACAGCATACAGCTCCGAATACCTGGCCCTGGCACGATAATAATTTACAGAATCTGAGGTGATAAGATACCGCTCTAGCCCATGGAAACCAGGTTGGAAACCAATACGCTTATCCGGGGTAAACAACAGATCCCTTGTCGCCAATCCATACGACCCGAGGTTTATGCTTGGATTCCAAGGAAGGTTCTGCTTATTGAAATATTGAAAATTATGATGTGTAGTATCGATTTGCTTCGTGTAGGTTGCATACTTCAACATATCAAGCGTTGCGTAGCGCACATACTTAGCCGAAAATACAACAGAGTCCTTTTTATTATCTTCTAAAGCCCTCGCCGAGTCTAAAGCACTACTAAACCCTTCTTCCTCCTGCGCGACGCCCCTGAAACTGAAAGCCAAGAACATCAAGACAATAAAAACACTACGTAGACTACTATTCATGAATACTTTTTAAATATACCTGCAAAAATAAAGGATAAATTAGACTTTACTGCATGCCGATTAATTCTTTTAGAATAGAAGTCATTTTTGGTTCCGCCTCTGCAGCTACCCGAACAATTTCCTGAAGCGAAACAGGCTTCAAATCCCTATGAAACCCCTCATCGGTGATTACAGACAGCGCAAAAACGGGCAATCCCATATGGTTAGCTACGATAACCTCAGGCACCGTACTCATTCCCACAATGTCTCCTCCTATAATACGCATATAGCGATATTCAGCTCTAGTCTCCAAATTCGGCCCGAGAGTGGACACATATACCACTTTATGCACCCTAGCTCCAAGTTGTGCCGCAACTTTTAGGCCTTGCTCCACCATCATTCTATCATAGGGTGCACTCATATCCGGAAACCGTGGACCAAAGCTAGCATCATTTGAACCGCGCAATGGATTATCAGGCAATAGATTGATATGGTCATCGATAATACCGATATCCCCTTTTCTAATGTCAGGATTCAAAGATCCCGACGCATTCGACACAAACAGCTTTTTTATACCCAGTACTTTCATCACCCTTACCGGAAATGTTACCTCCTGCATACTGTACCCTTCATAATAATGCAGTCTACCTTGCATTGCTACCACATTTCTTCCATTCAACGTACCGAATATGAGTTTGCCAGTATGAAATTCTACTGTTGATATCGGAAAATTAGGAATATTAGCATACATAATCTGATGTACAATCTCAATTTCGTCGACCAGGCCTCCAAGACCTGTTCCCAATATAATTCCAAACTCTGGTGTAAAATCTCCAATTTTGCGGCGAATTGAAGCAACGGTGTCGTCAATCAAATGATACATATCGTATAATATAACAGTTAATATAGAATAAAGATACTTATTAAATCGAAGTTTTCTTTGTTGTACATGTTATTTAAGGTTAAAAACAACCTCCGTTTACTACATCCCCCGGCTAAACAAAAAAACCTTCAAAAGAAGGCTATGATCGCCACCTTTTGAAGGTCTCTTATATCCCTAAATGAGATAAACTATTTGTGTGAAAGCGCTTTCTCGCTTGCTTGTCCCGGTGATGTTACGAATAACAGCAAGAACGTGATCAACCCATTGTGGATAATTAAATCCAGCCCTATCACATAGGAAGTATGCACTGAAATCACGTAAGTATTAACCAAGAACAACAACAAAGGTGATATGATACAGATGTAAGGCACCAATTTATCATTTACCGCTTTCTTCGTCAACATTCCGAATGCGAACAAACCTAATAGAGGTCCATAGGTATAACTTGCCGCAGTAAATATTGCATTTACAACCGAATCGTTATTGATAAGTTTAAACACTAGTATGACCAATAACATCACTACCGAAAAACCAAAATGCACATAATTTCTCTTCTTGACCAACGCTGGATCGTTAGGGTTTTCCTTCTTGTTAAAGTTTAAGAAATCGATACAATACGAAGTAGTCAATGCGGTCAAAGCCGAGTCTGTCGTCGCAAAAGTTGCCGCAGTCAATCCCATCATAAAAATAATAGCAGGTAATACTGCGAGATGATTTAAAGCAATCTCAGGATATAAGTAATCCCGCGTAGCCAATGCCGAAATATCAATACCATTCTTCTCTGCATAGATATACAACAAAGCTCCTACAGCTAGGAAGAAGATATTAATTACCACAAAGACACTGGTAAACGTAATCATGTTTTTCTGCGCTTCCTTTATGGTTCCCATCGACAGATTCTTTTGCATCAAATCCTGATCTAGCCCCGTCATTGCAATGGTAACGAATATACCGCCCAAGAACTGCTTCCAGAAGTTGGCTTTACTTCCTACAAAATCCTCCCAGAAGAAAATCTTAGAATAAGAGCTTTCTTTTACTGCTTCAAAGGTATCCACGACACCAAAATCAAGACCTTTGGCCATAAAATAGATCGAAAGGATAACCGCAGTAATCAAGAACGTAGTCTGAAGAGTATCTGTCACAATAATTGTTTTCAAACCTCCTTTATTTGTGTACATCCAGATAAGCACCAAACAGATAATCACTGTTACCGCAAAAGGAATATTCCAAGCATCAAAGATAAAATGCTGTAACACGATAGCAACAAGATACAGACGAAACGCCGATCCGATTGTTCTTGACACCAAAAAAATAGCAGCTCCTGTCTTATAGGTCATATGCCCAAATCGTTCTTCCAGATAGGTATAGATCGACGTTAGGTTCATTCTGTAATATAGCGGCAATAATACATAGGCAATAATCACAAAGCCTACTGCATTTCCTAGTACAAACTGAAAGTAGCTAAAATTAGAAGCTCCTACAGCACCTGGCACCGAAATAAAGGTCACCCCGGACAAGGCTGTCCCAATCATACCGAAAGCAACCATATACCATTTCGAATTGCGGTTTGCAACGAAGAAAGTAGAGTTGTCGGACGATCCTTTTGAGGTAAAGTGAGCCACCGCCAGCAAGACGCCAAAGTAGATCACTAAAAAAGATAATAAAATAATAGGTGACATAGTTTAGGTTTTTAGAGCTGCTGTTTTACTTTAAAGGCTTCGATTGCTTTGCGCACATTACCGAATTCCTCAAGCAATGTTGTTGCAGTTTCTTCACTTGCTCCCGTCTCGGCCATTACCATACGTACACCTCTTGCTACCAATTTGTGGTTAGAAAGCTGCATATCTACCATCTTATTCCCTTTCACTCTTCCCAACTGAATCATCACCGAGGTACTGATCATATTCAACACCAATTTCTGTGCAGTACCTGCTTTCATCCGGGTCGATCCTGTTACAAATTCCGGTCCTACGATTACCTCTACAGGGTACTGCGCACGTGCTGCTATTGGAGAATTTGCATTACATACAATACATCCCGTAGCAATTCCCATCTCATTTGCTTTTTCCAAACCTCCTATGACATAAGGCGTACCACCAGAAGCTGCTATACCAATCACGACATCATTTTCGTTGATCGCATACTCCTCTAGATCAATCCAAGCCTGCTCCATATCATCTTCGGCAAATTCGACTGCTTTACGTATTGCAATATCTCCTCCGGCGATCAAACCAATGACCCAATCAAAAGGCACACCATAAGTTGGAGGACACTCCGAAGCATCCAATATCCCTAAACGGCCACTAGTACCAGCACCTATATAAAATAGGCGACCACCTTTTTTCATACGCTCTACTGCTACCTTCACAAGAGCTTCGATCTGCGGTATCGCCGCTTCTACAGCTAAGGGAACAGTTTTGTCCTCTTTATTGATATTATTAAGTAACTCAAGAACCGACATTTTGTCTAGGTCTTGGTAGTTAGAATCTTTCTCTGTTGTATTTATCATCGGTTCCGAAAATATATTATCACTTGGTAACATTTCGTAAATATGCTACTTTTTTGAAAAACATGCAAAAAAACGCAGTTATAATTTTTCCAATGTCACGAATTTATAGCTTTTTGATTGAATCTCATCAATAAATTCTTCCAGTCTGTTATACAATTTATCCTCACGTCTGGAATCCGTTCCAATATGCATCAAAATAACATACCCATTAAGATTGTTAGCACGTTCATAGTCCCATAATTGATTCATAATCTTACTTGCAGACCAATACCGATCTCCCATTCCAGGAAAAGTATAATCGGCAGGTGTCCTCAATCCTGGAGTATAGTTATAGACTTTTAGTCCCAGCTCCTCAGCCCACTGTACAATCTCCACGTTATACCATTCATAAGGCGGAATAAACGCCTTAATATTCTTCGCTCCCAGCCCTTCCAACCGCTTTATATTTTTTTTGAGATCTTTAGTAAACCTCCTTTTACTTAAAAGTAATTTACTACGATCCCCCCATGGCATATATAACAAATGTTCATCAGAATGAGGTCCTACATAATGTCCTTCTTCTATTAATTGCCGAACTAACTTGGCACTAGCTTCGTCTTTTAAGAAATTTCCGGTAATAAAAAAAGACGCCTTTATCTGCTTTTTACCCAATACATCTGCAATAACAGGCAGTCCTTCCCTAAATTCATCGCCCGTAAAAACCAAACTCACCTGAGCTTGTGTACTATCTCCTTGTACAATCGCTCCATATTTATCAGATACCTGTTGTTTTTCAGATGCTACTTTTCTTTTTTTTTTACGGCTTTCTTAGCTGAAGCTTCTTTAGCTGACATTAGGTAGATCAAGGAAGCAGTTCCATCCATTGTTGGTTCATTGGTACTATAATCTCCAAAATCATCATGATAAACCACCAAATCACTCTGAAATTCGGCATAGTCATCCGGTTTTGTTAATGTAATACCTATTAAGTTTTTATACGTGTTAGTATATACAGGTCCATCAACAAGCCCACCATCAATAGGGAAGTTGTGCAAATACGTGAAAGCAGAATGCGGGTCGATAGGCGTATCGCCATCCGCCGGCAAACCATACACCATACTCGTACCCCACGGATTTACACCAAATAGCCAATCAAAATTGGCTTGCTCCAACTCTTCGTACCTCTTGTCTCCGGTAAGTTCCCTATACCATAAGCATTGAATAACAAAAGAGGTAGTCAGATTATTACTACACCAAATAAAAGGTACACCACGGTAAAACACATTTTCTTTAGCCCTCTCCCATACTTCGTCAATACCCTGACGATAATACGCTGCAAGTTCCTCCTTCCCTTTCTTATCTGCTACTTTTGCCAACTCGTAGTGTCCTAGGTTTATAAATGGATAATATTGATAATGATTTGCCGTATCCCGAGTCATCCAAGGTGTCACGGGTTCTTTTCGCGCATAGTCCAAGCCCCGCTTCAAATGTCGATTATCCGTATTCAGCCTATACATCCAGGCTTCTGCCAACTCCATATCATCTACCCAATTATCTTCAGCATAGATATAGGGAGACTTTACAGATACTGTCTGTGTTACACCCGGTATAATATGCGCATAATCATAAGCCGTCTTAGCTTTGGATTTCAGTATTTCAGCATAGTCCTTGTCCTTCTCATAGAATAAATCAAATCCAAGTCCGAATGCACTTGCAAACTTTGCCGCCGTAGAGCTCGTCCCGGTGGTATTATTCATAAACTTTCCACGCTGTTGGGGTTTTCCATCAATAAAATACACAGGACGTTCGTGCCCTCTTCCATACAGCGAGTCCTGCCCTGGAAGCCGCAATGTAGTGTGATCTCGATCATCAGCAATCTGATTGAACATCACATGAGGTTTGGGATGCATTTTAAGCAGCCAATCCAGTCCCCATTTTGCCTCATCCAGCACATCAGCGATACCATTTGCTCCTTCCAAACCATTTGCTTCTTTCTCATCCTGAAATACCTCTGGAAAATCCCTATAAGCAGCCAAAAGATGATAAGTAGCATTAGCCGAAGTTGTGGCATATTGCAGATAATCAGAAGCATCGTGCCATCCACCCGCTACATCAATGCGCGTACTATCAGGCATACCTACCGAAGAAGCATACATCGTAAATCCATCGTGCGTATGACAACTATCTTTTAGATAAGGATTAAATAATGTTCTTTGCTGCCGCATGTATCGTAACACAAAATCTGCTGTTCCTTCATAAACTCCTTTGTGTATTTTAAAACGAGGGGACTCTGTCCCATCATCCGATCTCAGATAATACTCTCCCTCGGTATTAAATTTAGAAAAATCAATCCGATACCCCTTAGAAAATGACCCATAAGAGCCAAACTCCTTACCTGCTTTACTTTTAAAAATAGCTTTGCCAGAATTTGCTTCAATTACCTGAAATGATCTTATGCTTTTTTTCTCTTTTGTTACCCATACTGCGATTTTCTTACCATCAGGAACATAGCCGAGCTGGTTTATCCGTATCCATGCTTTTTCTGTCCCTATCACGGATAGGGACAGAAGAAATAGAAAAAAAGTTAAATTAAAAGCTTTCATCTTATTCTCATCTATTATTTATTACCTAATATTGGAGCATAATTATCTTTCCATCCATGGTACTGGCCACAACTCTATCTTTCAGCACCAAGGGAGGATTTATCATGCCGTTAGAAATCTTATATTGCCACAGCACTGCACCAGTCTTAGGCGAAACTGCCGACAACAATCCGGAATGACTCGGTACAAAGACGGCTACCTTATTACTATATATAGCGGTCGGTGTAAGTTCATAAGGTAGTCTCAAACCCGATTTCCAATCCACACTCATCGTTTCCTTCTCTGTCGATACTCCTATCAGCTCACCATCCATAGTCTTAGCATACACCAATTTACCATCCAAAGAAAGCCCCATTGACTCCCTCACCTTCAGATCAGGCTTTTTCTCACGCCATAACTGCACACCAGTTTTCAAATCCAATGCAGTCATAAAACGATCTGGTGCTACTATAAACACCCGGTTATTAGCGACCACAGGATAACACGCAGCAGCCGAGAACATTCTATTGGTAGCACCACTATTCCAATCCCAAACTTTTTTACCAGTCTTTAAATCCAATGCATAAAACCCATTTTGCCAACTTCCAAAAATCACTTTACCATCTGCTATAGTTGGCTTTGTCGACACATACCCTTTTACATCACCGAAAGTCCACAGCTCCTTGCCGTCCGCAACCCGTATACAACGGAATACTCCATCCGAGCCACCGATATATGCATTCCCTGCATCTATCACAGCAGTTCCTAAAACAGCTTTGTCTGTTGCAACTTTCCACCTTTCTAGGCCGGTCTTTGCATCTATGCCATAGATGTAATGATCAGACGAACCGACTAGCACTATATCCTTGTAGACTTCGGGAGTACTGTACACTTTACCAGCTGTCCTAAAAGACCAAATCCGCTTACCGGTATTGAGATCCAACGCATAGACTTCGCCAACCGTATTTGCCGTAAACAATCGTTGCCCATCCGAACTGATTCCTGCACCAATATCTCCATGATCTTCGTATTCCCAAATCAATTTCGCTTTTGTCGCTCCATTTACAGCATAAGACGGACGTGGGTATCGATTTTTAAAGCTCACTTTTTGAAGGGGCAACTTTAACCAATAGTCTTCTGTAGTGACATTCGGTTTACGTACCTGAAAAAATACAGAATCGCCCGTCATTGTTATAATATTATACCCCCCTACTTCTTCTTTTGCACGCAGATTAGAACGCCCCATCACTCCCGGGATATCATCCCAGTTGTAAAGCTTATTAATATGTCCGTGCCCACATAACGCAAGCTGTACGTTCCGTTGTTGTAAGCGATCTACCAGTTCAAACCAATTGTTCAACGACGAATCCAATGGATAATGGTTTATGGATATCAATGGTTTACTCTGATCAGGATTTGCTTTAAATACAGAGTCAATCCACACCAGATTTTCACGTGGAATCTGTCCAGGACTCATCCTCATATTAGGGCCTGAGGTTGTCCCTATAAACTGGTAGCCTTTATGTTCAAAGAAAAAAGTTTCTCCTCCAAATACCTTACGAAAGGAGTTAGCTCCGCTCTCCGACCAGTTGCTATCGTGATTACCAGGAATTACGTACAGCGGAAGGTTAAGACTATCCAAAATCTGCTTAGCCAACTTCAATTCTTCATCCGAACCAAATTCAGTTACATCACCGGATAGAATCACAAAGTCAATCCCCTTTTGTTGGTTAAGATCTGCTACCGTTCGTCGAAGGTCGTCTGCACCGGTATGTCCCCCCACATGTGTATCCGTCACCTGAGCAAATTTGAAAGGAGTTTGAGCGATTGCCGCTACCACTGTAAACCAGCAAAACACAAACACTCCCAGTTTAAAACAATTCATAATTATGGTTATTAATTGATAAAAAGGGAAGTTATAATGCTATAACTTCCCCTATTTTTTTAAAATTCATCAATCAAAATTCATCTTCTACTGACTGACATCATATGCCGCTTTAATCAATGAATTCACCCCTCTAGCATCTTGCCCATATTCCCAAAACATCACACCATTGCCTTTCAATTTCGCTAACTCCGTCTTTGCCTTGATAGTAGGAATACCATTATAATAATACACAACACCATTCACAGCGAACTCATCATTTATAGGATCGGCCCCGCTATTTAACAAAGAGCTATATGTCATTGAAGAATTCGCTGTATTTTTACCGTAAAGAGGCAGACCAATAATTGCCTTCTCTTTAGGTAATCCTTTATCCGTAAGCCAAATATTTAATACCTTTTCAGCCATATTATAAGTAGCATGATGATTAGGATTCAGTGGATCTGTATTAATCCCATCGTACGCCATTAAGTTCACAAAATCAACCGCATCAATAGCTCCTTTTGTGATACCATCTTTAACAGGACCTGCATACAAGCCTGCTGTTACCGCCATACTTAAGTATTTATGCCAAGAATGGAGCTCTGCAGCTAACTCTTTCGTGAATACTTCAAAAGTGACATCCGAACCATAGTTTGCACGCGGATATTCCCAATCCAAGTCAATACCATCTAGATTATAACGGACTGCGAAATCTACAAGGCTTTTCACCAACCGTTTTCTCGTTTGCTCATTTGCGGCAATAGTTCTAAACATCAGTTCATTCCCCTGAATGGAAATAGCTGTTTTGACTTTATATTCCTTAGCTAGTTTATTATAATTCTCAAACGCCGTTTGGTTAGTTAATGCTTGCAAAGTACCATCCTCTTTCGGGTTCAAAAACGCGAAATGTAAATGGGTAATATACTGCAACTTAGTCGTATCCATTGTGGCTAAACTTGCATTATGATAAGCATAAGAAATACGCTTAAAAGACTTATCGGACACATATTCCCCTGTAGGCTTTTCTACCTTCGAAGCACCATAACCATCTGGCACCCAAACTATCTCTTTCTTACAGGAATTAAATAATCCGACAGCAGCTATACATAATATTAATATTTTCTTCATCATGTCAATTTTAGTAAGAGCTTTCTCGCCAGTTTAAGTCGCCGAGAAAGTTCAAAATTTATCGTTTTATCTGATCAATAGCTATACCGTAAGGAGCATAACCTTTTAACAAGAACTCAGCCGGCTGATTGCTACCTAATTTATATCGTTTAATACCGGAGTTAGCCGCTGAACTTCCCAAAGCTACCGGGTTAGCATTTCCAGAAATATCAGTAAAAGCTCTGTAACCGTAATACAAATATCCCTGACCATTGTCATCGACAGCCAGATCAAGTCCCATAACGTAAGTATATTCTCCTGCCGCCCCTTGGTTACTGAACCCTCCAGCACCTATCAACATACTTGAACTATTATCTATTGCAACAATATTCGATCCATCTAAATCTGCACGATAAATACCTTCTGTACGCCCAGCATCTGCCCGGTTTGTGGCGAAATATATATGTCCATTAATTTTATCCACGACAAAAGAGCGAATAGCATGGCTTTGTATTGCTGTTGTGAATTTACCAATATACGTACCATCATGCTTAAATTTATAGATTCCTTTACCTGTAGTACCAGCATAAGAAATCCACATCTCATCCCCAACCTCTTTTATATCCGATGCAAAATAGGTTGCCACCCCTTCACCGGCATGTGTGGCTGTTACCCTAATCTTAAATTGATTTTCGTTCGTAGGATAAGGCAATTCAGAACCAGAGGCATTTAGTACGAAAGCTCCATAATTACGAGTTGTCCACCAAATATTTCCATTCTTATCCACAGTATTCTTCCACGGGTCCATACGATAGTCTATTATCGCTGCATTAGGTACTGGTTTAGAAATAACCGTCTCACCTGTACCGTCGATATTAAATGATTTCAAAATACCATCAGCTGTTGCCGCAACTCCAGATGAAAACGTTATACCTAAACCGGTGGACGAGAGATAAACTTTATTTCCCTGGACTGTTAATCCATATGGGTTATATCCTGTAGCAATATTCAACGTTTCTACCGATGAAACTGTCTGACTCGTCAATTTTATCTTATATATATTCCTTGTAAAAGCATCTGTAAAATAAAGTGTACGAGCCAATTCTCCTTGTACGTTAACCAGCGCTTCCGTCGTCAATGTCTCTTTACCATCGTTGATCGTTAACTTAACCAATCGAGGTCCTTCTTGCGTAAAGGTAACTTTAGGGTTAGCATCGGTAGAGGTAATCCCTGAACCAAAATCCCAATTATACGTTACTGTCTGTCCCGGATACTGAAATACCTTAGCGGCAAAAACGACCTCCAAATACACCCCAATGTTTTCCGGAACAACAATCAACGGTTGTTGCTTCTCTACAACAATTTTCTTACTGATCTCTTTCTGTTGCCCATCTTGCCACGTAATCAGTTTAACCGTATACTCCCCAGGTAATTCATAGTACGCTGAATCTGGCACCATTTTTTCTGAAGGTTCATAATTTATCGTATCACCCTGAGAAGTAATACGCTTAGCCCCCGAAAAATCCCATAAAAATTTATTGGCATTTTTCGATCTATTCGTAATTCCGACCTTACCTGGCGCATAAACCTTTACTGTCGGAAAATCAAAATTCGCTATATAGTCTCCCTGCTGACCAATCCCTAGGATTTCATTTTTGGCACATCCCGCAAGGAAGACACCGATAATTAGCAGATAAAATAACTTAAATCCTTTCATGATGTTAGATTGTATTTTCAAATAAACGTGACGGCACAGAAGTAACCGCTCCAGTTGGCGTTTTCACACTCGCATCGATAGTAACATTGTATGTACCTTTTTTATTCAAAGATTTAACAATACTTTTTAATTGTTCCCTTGTCAAATTGTCTCTCAAATTGTCCATTCCTTTCGTAGTAAGCACATAAGTACCGCCTGTTGTAAAATGGTCTGCAGGTGCCGATGGGAAAAGCGTTAGATAATCATCTTTTGTGATCCCATACGCTAATAAACTCTTTAAAACGCCAAAATCGACATCAGATAAGGCACTTATTAAATTCGCATTACTTGGATACTTGCCATCAATACGTTCCACTTTATATTGGGCACGGATAACGTAATTATTAGATGATGTTACCCAGTATTGATCCAAATCCTTGGCCAAAATGGTATTCCAAACCTCCTTACTCTTTATCGTATCCGATAAGATCAATGTCGAGTAAGGATTGTTATTAATCTGTTGATCTTTAGTATCAATAGAAGTTCCTTTGTTCAATCTCAACTCAAGTCCGAACGATTCAAAAATAGTCTGATAAAACTCAACTTTATCAAATTTATCATCCCGTTGCCATGTTTGAACAGTCACAATAGTTGAGTCCCCAATTAATGGCTTCGTATTGCTATAACTGACACTTATATTGGCAGAAAACTCGCCATTGGTATCACCTAAATCCGTGATAGGATCGTTTTTCTCACAACTACTTAATCCGAAAGCAGCGCCGATCAAAAGTGTATATATTAATCTCTTCATTATTTCTACTTTTAATTCTACTTACCTAAAGTCGATTTTTCTGCCCACCATAACTTATTAAAAACCCAATCTCTCACTTTAGCACCCAGGCGTTCTATCTCTTTAGGGTTGTAAACATATTCCGTCTGCGGATCGTAAACAAATCGCTGTATATAACGTCCACCCCATTCTGCCAAAGCAAATTTCGGGTAATATAAATCTGGGTAGGCAATCTTACTGTAGTTATATCGACGCATATCTACCCATGATTCGGCTTGCAAATACAACGCCACCCATTTTTGCATCATAATATCGGAAACCGTCAATTTACTTGGATCCTGAACGACTTTCGTAGACCCCATAAAATTCACAACTTGTCCGTCGTCTACGCCTAGGCGAACCATATTAGCCTGAATACCATCTCGATAAGATTTCCATGCACCATCAAGGTCATTCAAATAGTAAAGTGCTTCCGCTTTGATAAAATACAACTCCTCTTTAATCATATAAGGGTATGCGGAACTATCAGCTGTCCAATAACCATTATTTAAATTTGCAAAATCCTGATAAACGGTACCAGATGGTAGCCCTAAATCCCGTAAACCTTCAGACATTTTTGCACCCAGATATTTCTTATTTGCTCCAGGTGTGGTCAATTTATACAAACGAGGGTCATATACCCCCGTAGCAGCATCTACCGTCAGCGCCTTCATGAAGACATCAGTAGGGAGCGATGTTTCTAAATCATTGCGTATATCTGCAAACTGCCATTCAGGATTGGGTCTACTTGGTCCCCATAAATTTTTCTCATACGTTAAATCACTTTTTCCAGGATACTTAAACACCGCATCATCAAACCCATTCAAAGCCTTATTCACGGTTGTCAACAGATCCTGGTAATTGTTTGTAAAATTAGCCGTATGTAATTTCATCCGTGCGCGCACACCTTCTGCCAGAGCTATCCATTTCGAGTAGTTACCTGCATATATCAAATCTGCTGTAGCGTTCATTGATCGCGCGGAAGAAGATACATTTTGAAGCTCTACAATACCCTCAGAAAGCATTTTATCAACACCTTCATATATCTTATCTTGCGTATCGTAAACAGGATTAAACGTTCCATTGTAAGCCTGTTCAAGCGGCATATCTCCAAATACATCCGTTGCAGAAAGATAACTCAAAGCCAAAAGAATTTTACCAACGCCTATATAATTGTTATCTCCGTCTTCTTTTGCTCTGATAAACATCCCAGCGGGACCAGCAATATTAGACCCTACATCAAAAAAGTGCCAGCGCCACGCCCCCATACGGTTAATGTTATTATAATTCCAGGTATCTGTCTGCGCATTCGAATTACCCGCACGTGTTGTCACATAATAGCTATGGTAAGACGCAAACCTCGCTTGCGAATACAACGAATAAGCCAAATTAGCCTGAATCGCGGGAAGTCGTTGACTGGAAGGCACTGTAACCGGTTGAACCGGATTATAATTTAAATCGAGTTTATGACATGAAGTCAAAGCAAAAACTACGAATATTATTGAAAATGTTTTTATAATTGTTCTCATGACTCAATTTTTATAAACTAATATTTACACCAAAGGAGAATGATCTTGGCAATGGAATAGCACCATTATCAACCCCCATAGTACTTGCTCCACCAGCTCCACCAGCATTTGGTCCAGCACTGTTTACTTCTGGATCACCTCCTGAATAATTTGTAATAACAAATGGATTCTGAGCTGACAACTCCAACCCTAGTCGTTTGACGCCTAGTCGTGTTGCGAAACTATTGGGTAATGAATAATTTAGAGTAATATGACGAACACGCGCCCAATTTACTTTCTCTACAAAATTAGTCCCTACCTGATAGTAATTGTTCGCAAAATAACTGTAGTTCAATACAACTGGTTTCTCATTTTTAATATAAGAACCGTCACTCTGCGCAACCACACCATTAAACACGAATTCCTTATCACGCCATTGACCAATATCGTAGGCTATACCTGTAGACATCATACCTTGACGGGATGCATTCAAGATATCTCCTCCAAAACGGAAATCCCACATAAAGGAGAGATCAAAACCTTTATAGCTAAACTTATTTAGCCAACCAATATTAAATTCAGGCTCACGATTACCTATGGTTTTTTCAACCTTATCCATTTCTGGATAGCCATTCGCATCAATAACCATATAGCCTTCCTCGGTCCGCTTATAATCCGTACCGGAAATACCCAATACATGTTCATCCAAAGCTGAAGAAGCTTTTCCGGCATTCAACTGTGCATTTGTATAGGGAAAACGAACAATATCACCTGCAAATTTCAACATCTTTGACGTGTTTTTCCAGGCATTTACGGTAGTACTCCATGTAAAATCTTGTGTTTTAAAAGGTATCGCATTTACGGAAGCTTCAACCCCCTTGTTACGCAAAGATCCAGCATTGAACGTCATGATCACAAATCCCGACGGCGTAGGTACCCTTGGTGTCATAATCATATCTATACTTTCCCGTTGGTAGTATGTAAGATCTACATTCAATCGACGGTTTAAGAAACCAAGTTCCGTACCGATCTCAAACTCAGCAGTACGCTCAGGCTTTAGATCAGGATTACCTCCCGTGGCGTCCACCACAAAACCACCACCTACAGTAGCAACCTGCTTTAAGTTTGTGTTCGTTTTATAAATAGGCGCATCTTTACCCACCTTAGCATAACTCAGCCTTAATTTACCATACCATTGATCCGGATTTATAAGCTCAGAGTAGGTAAAACTTCCGGAATAAGATGGTGAATAGAATTGCCTATGTTGAGGAGATAATGTTGAAGTCCAGTCATTACGTCCAGTAACCCCCAATGTCACCAAATTTTTATACGAAACATTGAAATCACCATATACGGCATAGCGCTGTCTTCTAGGTAATGACTCGGTCAATAAAATACCGTTTCTCTCGATCACGTTTGGCGAAAAAATATCAGGCACTAAAAAAACCTCTCCAGTATACGCAGGACCTCTTGACTCATAATAATCACTATTCGCTCCTAAAATCAAAGAGAAATTAAAATCGTTCCAAAACTTCTTCTGCATGGTTGCATTAAAAGTTGAGGTTAGATACCTTGAATTTGAATTAGATTCCGTGACGCGACCATTGAAATAAGTACCTGGTGTACCAGGAGTAGTAACCGTTCGGTACCTCGACGAAGTATAATCCTGTCCTAGTCTATAATTTAAAGTCAGCCAATCCAGTGGTTTGTAGTCTATACTACCATTAACAATAAAGCGATCTACATCATTATTCCTTGGGTTACGCATTACTCCCCACATTGGCGAAATTCGAGCATCTCGTTCCTTACCCTCTTCTACATAGGCGTACCAAGGTTCGCCGTTAGGTTTTTCGTATTGTAAAATATCGTATTTAAGAGGAAATCTCAAGATACTATTAATCCAACCTCCCTCACTAGCGCCACCTAAACCTTCCTGAATATTGTTCTGCACATAATTAGCAGAAGCTGTTACACTCAGTTTAGAACTCAATTTAGCTGTTCCTTTTATCAAAAAATTGATTTTATCTTGATGCGTATTAGGAACCATAGATCCAGCCTTACGATAACCACCGGACATGTAATATTGAAGATTCTCCGAACCTCCATTAATATTTACATTGGCATCATGCGTTAGAGCTGTTTGAAAGAAACGTTCCACATTATTATAAATAGTCTCATCGTAACGGAACTTTCTACCCCAAGAAGAACCAGAAGATTCATCATAAGTACCTCCCGTTCCTGTTGTATATATCTGTTGCTGACGCGGTAATCTTCCCATCGTTTCCACAAAAGCCTTGTAAGTACCAGCTACTTGCATCACTCCAGCTTTACCCTTCTTCGTCGTAATAATAATCGCTCCAGACGCCGCATCAATACCGTACAATGCTGCGGCTGCAGCCCCTTTTAGTATTGAAATATCTTCAATATCAGCAGGGTTTATGTCAGCTACCCGATTCACTGTTCCGTTTGACGAAGAGTTATTCACACGAATACCATCAACAATCATCAATGGCTGATTATCACCGGTTAAGGTAGAAGATCCACGTAATATAATTTCAGTTGGTAGACCAGGAGAACCGCCCGAGGACGATATCTGTGCACCGGCAACTTGCCCTTGTAATGCATTCAAAATATTACCCTGATTTGAGGCCCTTAAATCGTCTCCAGAGACGTTTTGTACAGAGTAAGTTAAGTTCTTTTTATTTCTTTCAATACCAAGTGCCGTTACCACAACCTCTTCTAAAGCATTATCATCTTCTTTCAAGATCACATTTAGCGTATTACCCGCTACCTTTACATCTTGGGACACATATCCTACACTGGAAAAACGCAATGTAGCACCTAATGCCGCAGTAATCTTAAACTGTCCATTTGCATCTGTCCGGACGGATCCCGAAGCACCTACGACAGAGACTGTTACCCCAGGCATAGGTCCATTTGCATCAGACACAGTACCCGTTACTGTATTCTGAACCAACCTATTGGACGAATAGGCTGTCGCTGCAGCTAGGTTGGAGGAGTTTGACACCTTCGAAGTCTTCGCTTCTACAGATGTCACCACCAGTCCTAATGCAAGAGAGAATAGTAAAGTATTTCTCATATTTAGCATATTAAAATAAACTTGTTTACGTAATCATAATTCAGGAAGATCTACTTACCTAAAAGCAGACCATATCCCATAACCTTATTCAAAATCTTTATAGAGCAGATACTTCTTACGCATCTCCTTATATTCGGTCAACTCCTGTTGCCAGGAAGCTTTAATTTCATCTTCGGTTTTGCCAGCAATAATTTGCTTTCTTAATTCGTCCGTACCTGCCAGTTTATCAAAAAACTCCGCTCTGGTAAAGAATTTCGATTTATCTGGCATCTTCTTATAAAAGTCTAACACATACTTAAGAGTAAATGTTTGCTTGTCTGCATTCAAGCTGCGTAGATCCAGTCCGTACATTGTTTGCCCTTTTCCTTCTACATGCTTCTTCATACCCGCTTTCTCTCCCGGTATATACTGGAAATCGCCATATACCGGATTGTCGTACCCCACGACCTGAAAAGGCCACTCCGTACCACGCCCCACAGAAATCTCCGTACCTTCGAAAAGACAAAGTGAAGCATACAATCTTACAGAAAGATGGTTCGGCAATGACGGAGATGGAACAACAGGTAGGTCATACATCTTAGCATGGTCCCAATTCTGTACGGGCACGACGGTAACCTTACATTGGCGGCCTTCTTCCAGCCACTTCTCGCCATTGATCATATTTGCCAGCTCACCTATTGTGAGTCCATGCACCATTGCAATTTTATGGTAAGAGACATTCGATTTAAACTTATCATCCTTGCGGACAGGACCATCCACCTGATCCCCACAGGGATTTGGCCGGTCTAAAACAATAAGCTCTTTATTATGCTTTGCACACAACTCCATTACACGATGCAATGACGTGATGTAGGTATAGAATCTTGCACCCACATCCTGTAGATCAAAAATCATTACATCAATCGATTGCACAATAGAATCCTGCTTTTCGTTTCCACCGTACAGTGTATATAAGGGCAAACCAGTTTTTGCGTCTTTATCATTACTCACTTTTTCGCCACGCTCAATATCCCCACGAAAGCCGTGTTCCGGAGCGAATCCAAATTTCAAGTTCACCTTTTCACGCAACAATACATCCACAAGATGTTCGTTATCAGGACCGACTACTGAAGTCTGATTCCCCATTAATCCCACTCTCTTTCCTTCCAACAAAGGCAAATACGCTTCCAGTTGATCAGCGGCGGGAACAATTGCCTTGCTTAGTTCAGCGCTCACCACAGGCTTTGTATCTCCACTGACATTACTTGACTTTGGACCACTACAGGCTATCAAAGCAAAGCCCAGACACAGAGAAAATCCAAGCTGTAAAAATTTTATATAAACAGAATTGCTCATCTATAAACTTGCGTTATTATCAATAATCTAGATTAAATCGGATAAAAATAACACAAAAAACGCACAATAAAGCAATTAAAAGCGTTTTCGATACACAAAACTGCATAAAACCGTACACACATCGAAGTATGCCGCAACGAAAACCTATGGTGTTTTCAAGCGTTAAATATTGTTAAATCATCATTTTACCTTTATACACCTATAAAACAGTGTCAAAAGAACACTTTATTGTAACATTTAAGATACAATAAAAGAACAAATAACCCCAGTCCAATACAAAAAGAAAAGACCTTGCATTTTCATGCAAGGTCTCATTCGTTCAAAACGTATCTTTTCAGATTACCATCCTGAGTTTTGTGTCAATTCCGACCCGTGATTTTTATATAATGTAATCTGGTCTAAAGGAATAGGTTCTAAATAATACTTACTCGATACAGTTCTCTTGGTTTTGTTCGAAGGAATAATATATCCTTCATTTGTACCATCGATAGTAATACCGTTTAGTTTTTCCGGCGCATAATCTGCTTTCACAATATACGCTCCCCTATTTATTGTAGGATTCTTCTCTGTATCTGCATAATCCAATTTCGCCCAACGACGAAGGTCATCTAGCCGCAATCCTTCAAACATCAACTCCGTACGACGTTCTCTTCTGACCTCCCAAAGTAGCGCAGACACCGTAGCATCACGAGCTGGGTCATCATATACCTGACCATTTACAGCGGGCTGATTTCCCAGCACCTGCAGTTTTGCTACAGCCACACCTTTTCTCGCCCGTAGTAAATTTATAGACTTATCTACAGCCGCCTGATCCAGCATGCCCAATTCAGCTGCTGCCTCCGCGTAATTTAATAACACCTCGCCGTAACGAATTATTGGCGCATCTGTGATATTTAACTGACCCGTTCCCACTTTTTGATCCTTAAGACTTTCATTCAGAAACTTACGAGTTGCATATCCAGAAACAGCGTAGTTTGGAAGCGCATTCATCATCCTTAATTGAGGAACGGCAGTCTGCCCCATACGTCCATCACGGTCAGCAAACAGATCAGCAATGTTTTTGTCTCCTTTGTAAAGAGGCGACAATCCAATCGGAAGACCGTCTGCCATCAAGTAGCTATCCATAGCATTTTTGGATATACCCGCCTGCGGCTCCAAATTGTTAAAGGACATTAAACTATGTTGCAATACACCATCAACATATTCTTTAAACATGATGATTTCCGTGTTACCTTTCAAAGATTCTGAAGTAAACAGACCTCTATAATCAGAAGCAAGAGAGAACGCTCCACTTTTCATCACCTCTTCGGCAGCCCATTTTGAAGCCTCTAGATATTCTTTAGCCTTTGCTTCATCTATCTTATGATACCTCAACCAAGTGCCTTCGAAAAGAAATATGCGAGACATATAAGCCAATACGACATATTTATTAACAGCCTGCTGGCTCGGTCCGTCTGTAGGGCGGACATATTGTGCGGCGAATCTAAAATCTTCTAGCACCTTGTCCATTACATACACACGTGAATCGCGTTTTCTATAAAGATCAGGATCTGTCTCTGAAAGCACACGGTCGATGTACGGGACATCTCCAAATTTATTCACGAAACTAGCATACTCCAAACCTCGGAAAAACCGACCTACGCCCAACCAATGGTTCTGTACATCTTCCGCCAATTTCGCAACAGGCACACTCGCTATAAAGTGATTGGCCTTGCGTATACGAGAATAATAGGAACTCACAGTAGCTGGATTCTGGTTAGTAGGTAACGCTGGAGACCAGCCTCCACCAGAAGTAGGTATATTCTGCGTAAATTCTGTGACAATATTTTCAATAGGGGACGCAGGCGTATGATCATCGTTGATAAACTGCCCTGCAAAATAAGTCCCCCAACTGAATCCCTTACCATAACCTTTAAAATAGTAGTTATAGAAGCCGTAAGTATAGGTACGGATATTATTTTCTGAAGACCAGAATGCGGGATCGGTCAATTGGTCGATAGGGTCTTTTTCTAAGAACCCATCTCCTAAAAAATCTTTTGAACAGGACGAAAAAGACAACGCACCTGCTAAAGCTATATATTTAAATATTCTCATGTCTAAAATGTTAATTGAAGTCCTAGTGAAAATGTTCTGCGGTAAGGATATGATCTACCAAAAGTATTAAGATCACTCTTCGCCTGCTCTGTATAATCTGTTTCTGGATCGATAGGAACCTTCAAATTATCAAATTCCAACAAGTTTTCACCTGAGAAGAACACTCTGAATTTAGAGATTTTCGCTTTTTCCAATACCGAGCTTGGCAACGAATAACCGAACGTCAAGTTTTTCAATCTCAAATAAGACATATCCAACAGATATCTCGTCTGCGGCATATGATTCATCGTGGTATTACTTTGATTTTGATTCGTCGGCCTGTAGTAGAAAGCATTCGTATTTTCCGGTGTCCAGTAATCCATCTGATGCGAGTACCAAGCTTCAGCAGGTCTCCATCCCGGTACAGTCAAATCACCCCCAACCCAAGCATCTCTACGCGCAACACCTTGCAAGAAAAATCCTAAGTCAAATCCCTTATAATCAAAATCTGCACGGAATCCATATTGGTACCTTGGATTAGAATTACCAATAACCCGACGGTCTCCTGCATCCAAAACAGTACCTTCGCCAACACCAATCACGCCATCGCCATTCAGATCCTTATACTTGATATCGCCCGGACCAAATTTAAATGTCGTTGTTTCATAATAAGATTGCGAAGGAATACCTTGTTTCAAGGTATAAGAACCGTCCGCATTTTGGTTAAAGTCATCAACCTGGAAAAGGCGATCTGTTTCATATCCCCAGATCTCACCAATCATCTTCCCTTTATAATCATTAGATGTTCCATCCGCTTTAACAAGTCCGATTCCATCAAATTTACTGATCTTCTCCTTGTAATCTGACAATTGACCAGACAAACGCATATTAAGACCATTATTGAAGCTATGATTATAAGCCAATTCCAGCTCCCAGCCATTCGTCTGCATCTCTCCATGGTTACGCAATGGCGAAGGAGCGCCAAAGTTAGCAGACAGGACCTCACCACCTGTAATCAGGTCAGAAACAGATCTTCTGTAACGATTGAACGTCACGTTGAATTTATTGTTAAAAAATGCGGCATCCACACCGATTTCCTTTGTCGTAACAGTTTCCCAGGTCAGGTTTTGAGACACTATCGAAGGTGTCCCCATCGTATTCTGATTGATTCCACCTACAACCCAGTCAGAGTTTGCTTGCGCCAGAGTAGATAGATACAAGCCGCTCGGCACCGTTTGATTTCCTACACTACCCCAAGAACCACGTATCTTTAAGAAATCCAGATAAGGTTTCGACCAATCCATAAAATCTTCCTGTGAGATTACATAACCTGCAGACATCGCCGGGAAGAAGCCCCATACATTGTCTCTGTTGAAACGTGAAGAACCATCATATCTAGCCAGCATCTCGACAATATACTTGTTCTTGTAATCGTAGTTAACACGGCCAAAGAACCCCAAAGTAGACCAATGCGAAGCTCCAGAACCCGTTGTCATATCACCATTCGCAAGTCCCAGCTCTGGGTAATTCGGATCTAAAAGCCCCAATCGTTGCCCCCAAACTTCATCCTTCTGGAACAACTCGGCATTAGCTCCAGCCATTACTTTAAAGTTGTGATCCTGGATACTTTTGTCATAAGTTGCATAAATATTCGCGACATGTCTATCGGTCATCTTGCGATCTTTTCTAGCACGGTTGTGAGCTGCTCCAGTATAAGTCACATAATCAAAGTCGGTTTTATTCCAAAAATCCCAACCTGTCACTGAACCTCCATTGATATTATCCTTATTTATAAATTGTGAATACGTATAGTCTGCATCCAACGTTAATCCCGGCATAATCTTCGCCTGACCTCCAAAGGTAAAGCGCGCCATATTAGAATTCTTCGAATTCATGTTTGCCTGCTGCACATCAGTAATAGCATTACGCATAGGCAATCCATCTATCGTACCATAAGGGAAGTTACGCTGCCAGCGGTATAGGTAAAATATAGGTTCGAAGACATCCCCGTTATAAGAATAAGGCTTACTTACATCCGACGCCGTATACAACACCTTGGCATAACCTGTCAACCAATCGGTAATATCCGCATTGATCCCTAGATTAAAGTTATAACGGTTGAATTTATCTGTATTATCCTTCAAAACCCCTGTCTGACTGATCAAGCCAAATCCGGCATTAAAGTTAATCTTTTCTGATCCTCCAGAAATACTCAAGTTATGGTTCTGTTGTGGTGTATATTTCTTCATGAACATATCCTCAGCATCCCACGAACGGTGAAAATAAAGGAATCCATCTTTCACCTCATAGTCACGCCCTTTAACCATTTCTAAGCCTAAATCCTGTCCACCATACAATCTTTCCCACTCTTCCATCTTCTCGATAGCATACTCATCATAGCGTGTACCCAAATTATTATACCCTGTCAGCGAAGGATTCGTCCTTTGCATAGCCAAAAGACCTGCTCTGGCTCCTTCTGCCGCACCAGCAATTTGTGGTGTAGCACTCAATGACTGAAGCGCAAAGTTGTTAGAGTAATTTATCGCAGTCTTTGTATTACGCTTACCAGACTTTGTCTTGATCAACACTACCCCCCAGGCTGCTCTTGCTCCATAGATAGCGGCCGAAGCATCCTTGATCACGGACATACTCTCGATATCCGTCGGATTTATCATCGAAAGACTAGGTACTTCTACTCCATCCACCAAAATCAAAGGAGATGCACCTCCATCTGTTTTCAACGATCCACTTACACCACGTAGACGGATTTTAGGATCCCCGCCCAGATCTCCACTGGCTGTCGAGACTGACAGTCCTGATACCGCACCCTGCAATGCCCGTCCAACATCAGTCACTGGACGTGTTTCAAAAGTCTTCTTCGTATCGACCGTAGACACTGCTCCGGTCACATTCGTCCTCTTTTGAGTACCGTAACCGACAACAACAACTTCTTCCAAAGCATTGTCTTCCGACACCAATACAACATTAATTGTATTCTCACCTACCTTGACATCTTGCGAAATATAACCGATACTGGAAAAACGCAATGTAGCACCTAATGTAGCTGAAATCTTAAAACTACCGTTAGCGTCGGTCGTTGTAGCCCCAGGAACTCCGACCACCGACACCGTAACACCTGCCACAGGACCATTTTCATCCGATACAGTACCCGTTACCGTATTCTGGACCAACCTATTTGATGAATAGGCCGTTGCCGCAGCAAGATTGGATGGACTCGAGACTTTCGAAACCTTTGCTTCCGCCGTCGTCACTGCCAATCCCAATGCGAGAGAGAATAATAATGTACTTCTCATATTTAGCATATTTAATAAACTTGTTTTACTTGTAATCATAATCTAGAAAGGCCTACTTAAAAAGTAGACCTAATCCCATAACCTTATTCAAAATCTGTATACAGCAGATACTTCTTGCGCATCTCCTTATATTCGGTCAATTCCTGTTGCCAGGAAGCTTTAATTTCATCTTCAGTTTTACCCGCAATAATTTGTTTCCTCAGCTCGTCAGTACCCGCCAACTTGTCGAAGAACTCAGGTCTCGCGAAAAACTTTGTTTTATCTGGCATCTTATTATAGAAATCCAAAACGTATTTCAACGTGAATTTTTGTTGATCGGCATCCAATCCACGTAGATCCTGTCCATACATCGTTTGCCCTTTCCCTTCAACATGTTTTACCATCCCTGCTTTTTCACCTGGAGTATATTTAAAATCACCATATACCGGATTATCATACCCCACGACCTGGAATGGCCAGTCCGTACCACGTCCTACAGATATATCTGTCCCTTCAAAAAGACACAATGCGCCATATAAACGAACCGACAAGTGGTTTGGCAACGATGGAGAAGGCACAACCGGCAACTCATACATAGTACCATGATCCCAATTTTGCACTGGTATCACTGTCACTTTACACTGACGTCCATTTTCCAACCATTTTTCACCATTGATCATATGCGCCAGTTCACCAACAGTAAGACCGTGTATCATGGCTATTTTATGCAATGATACGTTTGACTTAAATTTGTCATCTTTACGCACAGGACCATCGATTTGATCTCCACATGGATTAGGGCGATCTAGCACAATAAGTTCCTTATTATGCTTAGCACACAGTTCCATCACACGGTGCATAGATGCGATATAGGTATAGAAACGTGCTCCGACATCCTGTAAATCAAAAATCATGACATCTATGGATTGTATAATAGAATCCTGCTTATCATTCTTACCGTATAGTGTATGCAAAGGAAGTCCTGTCTTGGCATCTTTGTCATTGCTGACTTTTTCGCCACGCTCGATATCCCCACGAAAACCGTGCTCTGGAGCAAAACCAAATCTTAGATCCACCTTTTCACGAAGTAACACATCGACGAGATGCTCCTTTTTCGCTCCAACAACCGATGTTTGATTGCCCATCAGGCCCACTTTCTTACCTTTCAACAAAGGTAAATAGGCCGCTAGCTGATCAGCTCCAGTCTTAATTTCATTATTTACTATAAAATCTGATTTCACAGGTGGTTCAACAACATTGCTTGCTTGACTGTTAAATCCACAAAAGAAAAACATCGAGCCTATTAAGCCAGATGCTACTAAAGGTAAAAACTTCATATATACAGCGTTATTTATTTGTGTCTATCGTGCGTTATTTGTCAACATTAAAGTTTAATTCGCTAAAAATAACATAATAAAACGCACAATACCGCATAAATAACAAAACAAAAAGCAATACTATAAGGTTTTATAGCTAAAAGTATGCATAAAAACGAATTCAAATAAATAAGAACATAACAAGAAATAGAATAAATTTATACGTTAAATAAATGTTAAACGCAATTTCTAGAGAAGAACATCTCTTAGTGTTAGTGTAACAAATACACTTTAAAGTAACATTGATGATACATGCATAGGCGATTATGCCAAAAAAGCCCCCTACAAAAAACTGCAGAGGGCTTAAAACATATTGTAAAGAATAAAACTATTCTACGATATCCCACCAAACAGGTGCAGATATGATACTTCTAAGATTGGCTTCTGGATGGGAGGCTTTCCAGTTCTCAGAGTTATAATTGCGCTCATGACTACATTGTTGAATACGACGAGGCCAATATCTCACGTCAGAAGGTGATCCACCAGGATAACACTCTGCAGCTGTTGCTGAGGCAACTTCAAATGGTCTAGCAAAATCAGGATAAACCACTCCATATTTAGAATCCGGAGCCGAGTAATTAAAGCGTCTCATATCATTCCAGTTTTGCATAGTTAATGACATAGCGATTTGCTTCTGTTGCATTATTTTGGCCATGGTTAATTCTCCAGCACTTTGCGCCACTGCTTTACTTAACAAGAATGCATCTATTTCAGCCCCTGAAATCACTTGCTTACCATATTTACTTTGATCATAGCTCTTTAATTTCTCATTCATAGCTTCCATATGCGCCTTTATACCATCTTTATAGGCTATCAACGCACTTCCTGCATCCCCTTTACGAAACAAAGCTTCAGCTTTTATAAAACACATTTCATGGTATGCTAGCAGATGAGCAGGGGCATCTGCACGAATATAGAAACTACCGGTAGAGTTTATATTAGCAGTACTTGCTCCGAAATTTGGATTGACCCTCGTAATACCATTATACCTACTCGCTATATAATGATCATTCTTAGTATCAGAGTCCTTCCTTGGCTCTAATATTGCAGCTATCCAATCTTGGCGATCAGAATACACTGACACATATACAGAATCCCCTTGTCTCGCAGGCGTTGCATTAGTGGTAAACCATCTATTCGTAAAAGCAGATGTCCCAGCCTCGGCCGCACTTCCAGCTCTTACATAGCCTGATGGGTGCTTCGTTTCAGGATCCCGCTTAGTTGCCATAATTTCATAAGCAACTGGTCCCCCTAAGGTTCTTATATTTGAATTAATCAAATCAACACCTTGTGACAATCTCCATTCTTTCTTTCCAGACACAGCATCGTAAAACTCTGCACTTGGGATGATACGTGTCGCTCTTGGATCTTGCACCCCTGAGCCTCCACTAAACTTATTCGTTAATAAATCTGTATACCATTTGGAGACCCTGTTTCCAGTGCCACCTAAATTGCCATGTTGCATTGAACGTACAATTCCCGAAATACTAGTTTCTTCTGTATTAATGGCATCCATCGTTGTATTATCACCGTTTGATTGAGGAGCCTTTTCTAGAGCGGCTAAGACTGCATCTGGATCATAAAATGATTTCTTAGTAAGATTATTCAGCCATCTTGCCTTTAGGCCGTATGCCAGTTTAATCCATCTTTGCGCATCCCCTTTGTTCCAAATATCTCCCCCTGAAAGTGGTGTAGCGGCAGCTCCCTGCTGTTTCGACAAATTCACAATCGCCTTGTCTAACATATCTAAACAGCCATAAAATATAGTCTTGCCGTCATCATATGCCGGTGTTACATCTGATCCCAAGGCATTAGTATATGGCATTTCACCATATAAATCGAGCATTAGCATAAATCCCCAGGCATGAATAAGCTGAGCTGCGCCGACATAATGCCAAGCTTCCTCTTCTGTTGCTTTCTTTATCAATGGTTCTAAGTTTCCGGCTGTATAAACGAACCAAGCCTGATACGGCCAGGTCGTAGATGCTAAAGGAAAATCCCAACGAGCAATTAAGTCATTATTCGTATTTCCACCAACTTTGGTGATGTTTTGCGTCATCCAAGAAGCTCGAGTTCCTGAAGACTCGTACGCGTCCACAAATTGCATTTGTATAGATCTTAATCTCAAATCCGGACTAGGCACCTCATCATTTGCTTGACTTGGATTTTCATTAACATCCAACCATTTTTCACAAGAGGTCATATTTAACATTAATATTGCCCCTATTATAAATGATAGTTTTTTCATTTCAGTAATTTTTAAAAAGTCACATTAAGACCGAAGGTCACACCAGACATAGCGGGAACACCGTTATAATCAATACCTACAGAACTAGAACCTACTGCTCCAGAACCAGCAGCTGAGGTTTCTGGATCCATACCTTTGTAGTTTGTCCATAACAAAAGATTAGTCCCTGTCAAAGTTGCAGTAAGCCCTTTAATTGCTTTGACTCTACTAAGCGTGCTTTTAGGTAATGAATAAGCTAGAGAAATAGTACGTAGCCGCAACCAATTTGTATTAGTCATATAATTTGCCGACTCTAAATTATATGCTCCCCCCTCTTGATAATAACTATTTATAATTTCCTCTCCACTTCTATCTTGATTACCGACCTTATACATCTTTCCAACCTCATATTCAAAAGTCTTAACATCTGAATAAATAGGAGTCTTATCAGGATTCTCTCCAGTCTTTACGACTCCATTAAGTGTCAACTTTTCACGATTCATTGAGCGATTACTCATTCCCATTGTGGTCATATAATAATCCGTTCCATTATAAACATGTCCACCTATGCGATAATCCAACAGGAATGACAGATTCCAATTTTTATATTGAAAATTATTATTAATACCACCAAATATCTTAGGCTCACGATTACCAATTTCATGTGTAACTAACCCATCAGATTGAGGCATTCCTGATTCCGCATTCAAGACCAAATGTCCCTCAGAACTCCTCAGCCATTTTGAACCAGATATAGCCATAAAGTTCCCGCCATTAAAAGATGCAGCCTTAGCATTACCAACCTGAACATCAGTAACATACAACACATCCATACCAGGCAGAAGGTTCTCAACTTTTCCTTTATTTCGAGAAGCATTAATAGTTAAATCCCATCTAAAGTTTTCTTTCTTGATAGCTGATATTTTAGCTGACAACTCCAAACCATTATTTACAATTTCGCCTGCATTTGTCCACATTAAGATATACCCAGTTGTCTGTGATGTACGAGGTTGCATTAATTGGTTAATACTTCTATTTTTATAATAAGTAAACTCTAACCCTAAACGACTTCCAAATAAATTAACATCTACCCCATACTCTTGTGATTCTGTAATCTCAGGGAGTAATTCTCGATTCCCCCTTAACCAATCATTACGTACACCAACCCCAGTTCCACCATTATATAAAGTATATTCTGCAGGAGTAACCACATAGGTATTGGTAACATAAGGACTAGCATCTTTACCGACACGAGCCCAAGATGCCCTAACTTTTCCAAAAGAAAGAATATCATTCTGTGGGATAAATTCAGAGAAAATAAAACTTCCCGATACCGAAGGGTAGAAATAGGATCTATTATCAATTGGTAAAGTCGAAGTCCAATCGTTCCGTCCCGTTACTGTTAAATAGGCAAAGTTTTTGTAAGCAGCCCGATACTCTCCATAAAAACCAACAAGTCGCTTTCTAGTTTTTTGTTGTGCAGCAGCACGGTCGGTAAGTGCTGTGTTCGTATACGCATAAAAACCAGGAATTATAAAATTCCATCCTTTTCGTCCGTTGTACTCAACATTCGTCATCTCTGCAGTAGACCCCAGTAATAAGTTCATATCAAAATCTCCAATTTTCTTTTTAAAATTCGTCATGATATTTGAACTTACAAACTGGAACTCCGTATCATTTTCTGACAACAGTCCTTTTTGATAAATCTGAGAAACTCCCGAACCTGGCTCAGTAAAACGATTAGTTTTTTGCATATATCTGTCGATACCGACTGTATAGTTAAGATCCCACCAATCGGTAATATCAATACTAGCTTTGAGACTACCAGTTAGACGTTTAGTATTATCAGTTTTAGGCATCTTATTCATTATCCAATAAGGACTATCAAAGTCAGACACTACTTGTTGCCAATCAAAAGGTCTATATTTTGACCCGTCTTCATTCAACCAATGTGACATATCCATATCCCCAGGCCAAATAAAAGCACCTTGAACAGCACCCGCACCACTATATCCATACAAGCCACCTGAAGTTAAAGAGCTTAGCTGGTCTGCATTTGAATAGGCAACGTTAGCGCCCACCTTCAAAATCCCATAATTCTGTTGGCCGTTAAATCTAAATGTCGTTTTATTATAGTCAGTCCCCGGGAGAATTCCATTTTGCCTAAAATCGGATGCAGAAAGATAGAAATTACCTGTTTTTGAACCACCAGATAGACTTACAGAATTGTCCCATGTTGTTGACCCTTGAAAAAAGTCTTTCATGTTATTGTATCTAGCATCATTCGGTCCAAATTTGGCACCCCAAGATTGCATAGTAGTCGTAGCATCCCCCTCCATCAATGTACCATCCTGCTGATAAAAACCTCTTTTATAAAGATTTTGTTGTTCAGGAAAGCGATTAGCCCAATTTGACACAAAACGAGAGTTTACAGCTACACTAGCAGTACCTTCCTTTCCATTTTTTGTGGTGATTAGAATGACCCCAGCTGCTGCCCTAGACCCATAAAGAGCCGCTGCTGCAGGCCCCTTAAGGACCGAAACATTCTCTATATCTTCTGGGTTAATATCCATAACCCGGTTGCTGTACGTAGAGTTCGTCGAAGAACCTCCATCAAACAAGCTATTCCCATTAACACTTGTCGAATTATCATATATAACTCCATCGACAACAAATAAGGGCTGATTGTCCCTTTCTAATGATGTCCCTCCACGCAATATGATACTTGCACCAGCACCGGCACCGCCACTTGTTTGCGTTACATTAACTCCCGCGATTTTACCTGCCAAAGAATTTACAATATTGGCCGTCTTATTCTTCATGAGTTCCTCACTCCCAAGGTCCTGTACCGAATACCCTAGGGCCTTCTTCTCTTTCTTAATACCCATCGCTGTTACAATAACCTCATCGATAGCCTCTTCGGATCCGATCAACTTGATATTGTAAACATTGCCTGATCCCACCAACTGTGAAGTCTCTCCAGAACCAACTGCTCTAAAGATCAATGTTTCGCCTGGCGCAGCCTGGATTGAGAAAGAACCGTCTACATTCGTCTGTACCGAACGCGTAGTACCTTTTACAATAACAGTCACGTTGCTCAGACCACCTCCATCCGAAGAGGTTACCTTACCCGAAACTGCTTTTTGCTGTGCCATCAAACAGGATGCATAAAGACACACCCCGAAGAAAGTAAATAAAAATTTCCTTTTCATGTGTTTGATAGTTTGTTAAAAATTGTGTTTATTTTCTAATAATAGGTTTGTACACCAATAATTTAGTTAGACAAGTGTACGAAAAAAAAAGCGCTTATGCGTTTTTTTGCGCAACTATTTTTCAAAAGTTCACAAATAATAATTCTGCCAACTAACAAATTATTCGAACAAAAACCAAAAAAAGACACACACACCTGAACAAACACCCTTAAAAACTGCAAATCAAACAGATAACATCACAACCACTATTCTTCAGGGATGATTATCAAAAAAGCATGCAAACGCAAAGTGTATTATTACTCCAAAATAAATTATTTCTCTTTCGACTTGAACCACAGCAAAAAATCATCTGCATCATTCTTCGAAACTACAATCTGCTGCGTATAACCTTCAGCCAATTCTAAGATCACTCCCTTATCCGGTCTAGGTTTAGTTCCCGATATTATATCACGGTGTACCACCGCATTACGGCCAGCCTTTCTATACACCTTCTTATCCAAACAACTATACAGTACTGTTAATGTATGATTATCTTCATAAAATTCGCCTACCCCATAATATATTTTATTAATCCCCTCACTATGCCATATCAGTTTTACAGGGATATCCAACAGCCTGATATCCTCACCATCTCGGATCGCGATGACCGGATTCTCCTCCGCTATCGTTTCCTCCTCCTTATCTCCACCTATTACTTCCTCTTCTTTTTTTGTCAATAGCTCGAAATACGCATCTTTGAGCGATTCTATACAGCAGAAAAAACTATATACCAAAGGGACAATTAGTGAAAACGGAATCTGAAACAAACGATAATTCATCCTTACCAACTGCCTATTGGTAATCCGCTCATACACTTCATCGTATGCTTCCATAAACAAAAAACCTCCGACAATAGCCGTTATCATCTGTATAAACATGCGTCCGTAATAGCCATCCTTCCAGGGTTGTCTGACATCGAGATACGCCGTCATTCCGTAAATATATTCCATCACACAACCCACCAATATCCAAGAAAAAAACAGATCAAAATAATAGGCCCAATTGAAAACTACAAGTTCGAAAAACCGTGACCCTTTGCCCATTTTAACGCCCAAAAGCGACATACAAATAGCGATTATAACTGCCCATACCCAACGCAGTATGCGTTTTTCTTTATCACTAAATTTAGGTGATTCGTCATCCCCATTCTCCATAAAATGTAAAATCATAACTCCTCGGTTTAAACACTAAAATACTGGCTAACATAATATTACAAAAACAAACTCACAATTTCAAAAAACTTGGCAGGATATCACCATATCTCACGAATATCCGTGGATAAATACGGGAAAAAGTGGGTTCCTTATTTCCTTTGCTTTAGATCAGACAACGACGGATTAAAAAAATATTGGTGAGCGTACCGAGAGCTGAACCATCTTTCCCGATGGTATATCGTTCTGAGCAAAATAGACACAGGCAGTGAGACCCGCTATTTATATCCTTCGGTACGCCATAGGGCTGGATGGGATAGCTCAGGACACAGGGACGCGGGTACAGCGATACAGTGCAAACAAAACCAGTGGGCAGGACGCGCCAAGGCTGCGCCGCTGAGAACAAGGAGCCTTGGCGGAGCAAATAACAGTATAGAATACCAATTGAGATGAAATATCCATGTAGCAGGACTGCACAAACATGAATGAAAACACTTTGGATATTCCATATGACTATTAAAAGGCAAATTATTTACAGATGAAAAGAGTAGACACAGCATTACACATCATGACAGCATGGCTCGCCAGTATGCGATCACTGTCTCTATCCGCAAGATTACGGATCAAGCTGTGCATACCCTTGACTACCACAGTAGCCTTTAGCTTATTCTATCGACAACCAGACGTGTACATGAGCACACGCTTGCTCCGCCAGAGCCTCTTAGCCCAGCAGAGAGTCATCAACAGAATCTGGTACCGGCTCAAGTTTGCCGTATTCACGGGCAGCTCGGCTGTTCGGCCTCTAGGAGGCTGGCTGACCAAGCCCCCAGCATACTCCGAATGTACTTCGGAAAACCCTCGACCGCATCACTGAGAGGCAAACCCGTGATGCACACTAAACAATAAGATTTAAAAACATTTAAAACAATGCTTATGCGTTCTTTAAAAAACAACTGGCTAAGCGCTGGTATTACATTATTATTTTTATTGGGAGCTTTCTTTGTGGTAAGAGCGATGGAGAAAAAAGAAATCAAAGAAACGATTCCCAAATCAAAACAACCTGTACAAAAAGCAGAAGTTCTTTACACTTTCGAATATAAGGGACCTGACTTCAGTAAGGCAAACGTTGAGAACGAAGCGAATTGGGTTTACACTCCGAATACAGAGCTCTGCGAAGGATCGGAAGAAATCCCCTGCCGGATACAGGTATCACAATCTTATGTTGATAATCCAACAACTTCACCTACATTGAAATCAATGACAAACATTACTGCTGATTTAAACCCAATAAGTAATACTCATTTTGTAGATGGAATAGCAGATGCTTCTGGCGTAATTTCGAATAGAGCATTGTAAACCAAATTACCTCACTCTACTTAACGAATCCCCTCCACCTTACATTATTTTGTAGGAAAGGAGGGGATTTTCTAAACTGCCGACTAGTTTTGTTCTATCCCGGTAATCCGAATAATATCATCAGGTAACGGCAAAGCGTAAAACTTATCATTAGGCTCTAATTGAAAGATTTTTCCATCTACGATCCTAGTCGGTGAAATACCGGCACCTTCTTTATTCAACCTTTTTATATCAATCCACCGAAGACCTCTCATTAACAACTCTTTTCTACGCTCACGAAGTATAAGTTCTAATGCTACTTGAGCAGTTGTAACCTGAAGATGGACATAATTGACCTTATTATTCCACCTTGATTTAAGCAAGCTATTTAAATCCGACATTGCTCTCTCAACATTCCCTAATCTAGCATTGCATTCTGCTCGTATCAAATAGAGCTCATCTACAGCTATTCCTGAAAAAAAGATATTTGCATCAGCAGCATAACTCCCTTTAAATTGATGGTAACCACTATTTGCTCTAAAGAATCCAGCTTTTCTCAAATCATTATCATCATAACTTGCGTATAGTAACGTATCAATTTTCGCTCTTGCAGGTCGGTGAAGTCCAAATCCTGCGAACATCTCGGTATAAAAAACAATCTCTTTATTGAATTTCTTGAAAGGAACAGTGTTACCTATACTACCATTTATATCCGAATCAACATTATAATCCATCAACTTATTCTTTATTGCGAGCGCCCTATCCACATATTTCAATGCGCTATCAGGAATCGACATCGAAAGATACGTACGCGCCAATAGTCCGTAGACAGCAGCTTTTGATGGTCGCATAACGTGCTGCGGATGATCCGGAAGACAAAGCGATGCATCCTTCAGGTCTCCAATGATTTGCTCATATGTCTCCCTCACTGAGGAACGTACCGATTTGACATTGAAATCCGACCCCGTCCGCAGGACTACACCTAAGTCATGACCCGCGGTCGACTCATCGTATACCTTCGCATGCTGCCACGCTAACAAAAGGTAATAATATGATCTAAAAAAAAGAGCAGTACCTCTAACATTGTCCCAACTAGACTTATTAACCATTGACCTTCCGATGTCTTCTAATCGCTCTAGACACAAATTTGCGTTATAAACGACTTGGTAGGATTTAGACCAATCATTTCCATAACTATAATATTCTGGATTATAACTGTAAATTAATGAATATCCTGATGCAATGGACGCCAGTGTTGATGGCGTCAAAAAAATATCGTCAGCCATCGATTCCATAAACCCCGGAGTACTTGTATTCATCGTCACTGCATCATCTAATAATGCTTGTAAATCTTCGATTGACGAAGGAGTAACCAAGCTCTTATCAGATTTCTCTTCTAGGAACTTTTCACAAGACAATGTCCCTAAGAGAATGCCTAGACACAAAATAACACATATATTTCTCATAAATTATCAAATTAAAAACTTGACCTAACTCCCAATGCTATCGTACGTGACTGTGGGTAGGTAGATGGATAGTCAGGGTCAACATTAGCATTATTAGCGCGCCACAGAATTCCAAGATTAGATGCTATAGCATAGAGTTGTAAACGTTCAAAAGGTAGGCTTTTAGTGTTCTTCTTAATCAAAACGTCATAAGAGATATTAATATAATTAAGCCTCACGTGATCCCCTCTAACTACATTAACGTCTGAGGTCGCATAAAAGGCATCTCTACCAGAAACACTCGAAAAATCAAAAGAAGACACATCAGTCAAAAATTCATCACCTGCCTGCCTCCATCTCTTAGCATAATCAGCATGCCCCACTCCTCTATCAACCAATGATGAGTATGAAATTGCAGATTTAAAGAGATAGTACTTGAACTTGTACCCGATATTTACAGCGAGCGACAGCCTATCCCAAACAAATGTATTAATCAGAGAGCCAAAATATTCAGGCACAGCAGTCCCTTTGTATACCACATTCTCACTTCTACCTTCAGAATATGCTTCTTTACTGATCTCTGTATAATCCGTACTAAGCTCTCCATTCAGATATCCCTGAGGATTCCCTGCCTCATCCAGACCTCCCCACTTATAAGCAGCTATCGCATACAAAGGCTGTCCAATTACAGGATTAATACTATTACCCGTAGATGTTGACGCTATTTTTGCACCTGAGCTAAAATAATCAGTAGTCTTGCTCATATTGTAATTAAACAACACAGAAGTATTCCATTGCACACCTTTACTCAGATTCCTTGAATTTAAGACAACGTCAACACCATTTCCTTCCATAGCAGCGATATTCTTTATAATTTCCGAACTCCTTCCCCACGCGGTATAATCATAAGGTGTCGTTCCATAAAGATCGGTTCCTTTCTTCCGATAGTATTCCACCGTCCCACTTATCCTTTTATCTATTGATGCAAATTCAACTTTTAAATTGAGTTGAGCAGACTGCTCCCAGCGTAGCTCAGGGTTATTCAATGTAGATATTCTTGCAAATCGTAATCTTGTAGCAGCATAGGTCGCATAACTAGCGACAGGCAATGCAGACCTACTTAAATCTACATTACCACTATGCCCATAAGTAGCGGTCAATTTCAAAAAAGGCAAAAGAGAGTTAAATATGTAAAATTTTTCGTCAGAGACATTCCACCCCATACCAACTGACCATAAAGGCTTCCACTTATCATTTGTATTAGCACCAAAGATATTCGACCCGTCAGCTCTTGCACTAGCTGACAAAAGATACTTTTTATCATAGATGTAAAGTGCATTGCTATATCCAGAGATAAAACGGTTATTAATATTGGAAAGCACTCCTCCAGAAGGCAAACTTGACATATTTCCGGTTATTAGATTAGGATATGAATTCACAAAATCTACATTCGTATAGGTGAGAGGATCATCATAATATCCATAATATACAGAAGCCATGCTATGATTTTTGGCTTCTCTAGCTTCTGTTCCTACTATAAAAGAAACGCGATGCTGCTTCCATGTACGGTCAAAATCCGCTTGAGCCCTCACTGTATGTGACTCTCGACTCCCCAAGGCACTGTTTCTAACTCCGCCTCTAGGTACAACATTTATGACTAGTCCTGTCGATGGGTTTAACTGGCTATAAGAGTTTACCAAATTTCTAGCATAGAAACTTTCCTCATCCGCTATTGTATTGGACTCGCTAGATTGACGTTGATACTGGTATTTAAGGCTAAAATTAACACCAGGTACTATTTTATAAGTTAGTCCCACATTACCAAACAGCTCGTTCTGTCTATTATGCGTCCTATTATGTTTAAAATCTTCCAAAGGATAATACTTCCAGTCCAACAATTTACCACCCGCCACAGTATCCGTATAAACACCCCTATAGTTAGGAGATACCGCTAGAGAATTACCATATTCATCTGCAAAGCTCAAGTATGATGGCCATCTACCAGACACCTGCGTATTATTATACGCGAGTCTTCCAGATTCCGAGGTACTATTTGTATAGTATAATCCTGTCGAAACCGTGACACTCTCTACTGGTCGAAACATATGATTCGCTTTTAGGTTCACCTTGGCATTTTTACTATAAGATACATCCTTACTATTATCATACCCAGCAGAAACATTATAACTATGTTTATAGCCACCTCCAGCTACGCTCAAGTTATGCTGCTGAGTCACCCCTGTCCCATAAAAGTATTTGTCGTACTCATCTCGAATATCCGTATTGATGAACTTGTTAATTCGCTGCGCAGAATCCGCAGCTGATATCTCTCCCATTCGCCTCTGTAAAAAAACTTCAACAGCAGGAGTTAATGCAGAATAAGGTGTTCCATTAATTCGACTATCAAAATACCCTCTATCAAATAACATACGCTCTACATCAATATAATCTTTGGAAGACATCGTAGGATAATAATATAAATCAGGTTTTGCAGACACTATCATATTTGAATTAAATCCGAATCGCATAGGTTGGTTCAGTCTTCCCCGTTTAGTTGTAATCACAATCACACCATTTCCCGCTCTCGCTCCCCAAATACTTGCAGCCGAAGCATCTTTTAAAACAGAGACATTCTCAACATCATTCGGATTTATATTATTGACATCTCCCTCATAGATGAAATCATCCAGAATAATCAAAGGGTCCAACGGCCCGTTTATGGTACTCAGTCCCCGTATCGAAATATTCGTTTCATTCTGTGGATTACCGTTCTGTCTACCTTTAGTAAATGCAAGACCACTAGTGACACCATCCAGCCTCTGTAGAATATTTACACCTGCCTGCTGGCTCAAGTCCTTCTGGTTCAAACTCACTGTTGATCCATTTATCTCATTTGGTTTTAAGGTTTGATAGCCCGTATTTACAACATTGACTTCTTCAATTAAATTAGCCAGAGGTATCATCTCTAATTCCAACAATCCATCAATCTGATCGACAGGAAATACGAGCCTCTCAAATCCTACATTCGTAACAATTAACGTATCTGGCAGTCGAGGTATCAATATATCGAACAATCCATTTTTTGTCACCGTCACATTTTTGCTCACTAGGGCTCGCACGGTGAATTCGACTCTTTCGAGACCACCATCTTTAATTGAAACACGGCCCCTAAAACGGTTAATTTTGTCCTGAGCTAAGCTAGCTACCGTAATTAAACACAGCACCACAGCCATAATCGTATTTAGCCTCATCTTAATGTTCCTTTAGCTTCAATTCGACATTCCTACCATCCACGACCCCGAAAATATTATCTCGGGTCACTTCCTGAGAAGATGTTATCGCTCTAACTACACCTTCTTTTCCTATCCATACATAGTGAGGGATAAATTTTCTAGGAAACACCTGCTTCAGCACTTTATCATTAACGACAAAAGGAAGGCTAATTGCACTTTCTAAATTTGAGATGAATGTGCCAACTTTTTCATATGAATCTCCTGTTCCTTCAATACTATTCACCAATACAAACTGTATGTCCTCCTTAAGTGAAAAATTAAGTGAGTCTAGTTTAGGAAAGGCCTTAACACAACTCCCACACCATGTAGCCCAAAAATCAAGTATAATCAGTTTGCCACGATAGTCATTTAGGGCAATAGTATCTTTACCTTCAGGATGGTTTATAACCTGCATGGGCATATCCCAAAGTTCTTCTGGAATTGTATCGCCAATCTGCAAAGGCTTAATCTTGTTAAGCCCTACGGCTTCCTGTCCACTAACAGGTAAGACCGTAAGGCAACTAAACAACACACAGAATATTATAGTTAGTGATAATGTTCTAATTGTTAGTAGATTGGAGGGAAATTGGTTTTCAAAAAAGAGCATACCTCTCCCACCCCTTAAAAAATTGTTCATTTTAAAAGATTTAGTTTTAAGGCAAAATCGTAAAACTGCAAAATCGACCTATAGATCGGTTTCACTTAATCCACGGTTTTACCGCACTTAATAAATTGATTCTAAAAAATCGGCAGTCCCCTTTTGGTGGTCTATATCTTGGATTTCATAATGTTTATAATTGGGCTGCACCGAAACGATTGGTCACATGGACCACCTGTCGTCGACCGAACTATTCGGGAGCACAGATTAGATTTTTTTGAAGTTGTTTTTTTAGGATTATCATAACTCACTTTTTAAATTTATCTCTTTAAAAATAGCGAGCGGAGGAAAATGAAAAACGACATAGTCCTCTACTCGTCCCCTCCCCAGCCAGGTCGGAAAGACGAGTGAGCTACCTATGCCGTAATTCCAAATATATGAATAAAATATATAGGCACGATCATAGGAGCATCACTCGAAACATCCTACTTCCTATTATTTGGCTGGGGAGAGTTGGACGTATTAAGTTCGCTCAATGTCAAATACATTCTGACATTCAAACTGATATATACAAAAACTACTAATTCATTTTTCCTTGTTTTGTCTTCAAATATAGGAATAAAAATAAAAACCTCCAAATTTAGGAGGTTTAAAAAACTTATTCGGGGGTTTGATATTCTAAAAAGAACACAATACTCTCCAAATTTGTATCATGGAAGACTCTATAGGTAATTATATTCGTCGATATCTCAGAAATAATGGAATATCTAACACAGAAGCAGGAGATTCTATTGGTTTATCCGAATCTGCTTTTGAAAAGGTATTAATGAAGGATGATATACATATCAATAGGTTGCTAAAGCTATCCTCCTATCTTGATAAAAATCTACTAGAATACTATTATGAAAAGGACCCCTTAGTAAGATTTAAGAAAAACGAAGTTGCAGATTTATTACAAAAAATAGAATTCTTAGAAAACTCTCTTCAACAACAAGCTAAGGCTATCATTGACAAAGATAAAATCATAGAGTTTCAAGATAAGCTAATATCTGAACTTGAAGGAAAACTAAATAGCTAACGACTACATCTTTGGTTCCTCTTTGCAATCTCAAAAACCCTCCCTATATTCGACAACAATCTACGGTTAATACACGCTGGATTCTCCCTTAAACTACCTTGAGTCCGTGTTGAGTCCGAGTCCACTCCATGTTGAGACCGAGCCTACCTTAGACCTAGGGCAGTAGCACCTTAGGCCCAGCTCGCACACAGTTACCTTCTTAATAGGTTCTTAATACTATCTATAGTATAGCTATGATGCAGCACATCTACATCTCCCGGTATAATTAAAGTCCTTATTTGTATAAACTCAAAATTCATTTATATAGAAATAATAACGTCCTGACGCAGGATATTCCTGCCAATAGAAATTAATATCCAGAGGTTGCTGTTTATCGATAAAATCAATAAATGTTGTAGCCTTATCACGTTGCCCCCGATGTATCATAGGATTTTCAAAGCGTCCAGATGCAGCGTTAAGCACGAATGATACTACAAGGTTAGCTGTAGGCATTTGATGTACATTATTAAGCTGAATCTTCACCAAATTTTGCTCAAACAACGCATCCATAACAATCACTTCGTTCAAACCAACTGCTTCAAACGCTACGGTATCCTTAGAAAATGGAGATAAATTGATTGAAACCATAGTCTTAGCAAGCTTTCCATAATAAATAGTAGGCTGCCAAGGAATTTCCTTTACACCATCCAAATACGGAAGGATTTTATTTGACCCCATAAACGTCGGATTACCTCTTTCATCCACATATACTTCCAATTTAGGAATATGTACAACATATTGATTGAAATCAAAATCATTATTCTTTAGATCGGTTAATAGTCTTTTAGCAAACGTCCGATAACCTACACTAGGATATGAAAAGTAATTTGTAAAATTCGGGAAGTCTTCTGATGGTATTGATCGCCCTATTGAGGTATAAACTTCAGTCGAATAAAGGTCCCAATAAGCATTTAAAGAATACATACCTGACTCTAACAATCCCGCTTTTTTAAATATATTCTGAATTTTGAGCAAAATTAGCTCTGAGCCTTGATTGTCACCGTTTCGAAAAACTATTTCTCCGTCATCCTCCACTGTAAACCCCACATTATAACTCATCCCTCTTATTAACTCGTCCTTCAGCACTCCGTTCAAATCGTCAGTGACCGAGCGAGACACCTGCCCAAACGCACAAACATTCATGTAGCATATTAAAACTAAAAGAAAAACTCTCATACTAGATTGATGCTATCTTCATAGGGTTTCCATAATATTTACAATTCAAGACCAAAAATACCAGTCCTGACTAGACCAAGAATCATTACCACAGGAAAGCCAGAGGCCCATAAAATGAACAGGAAAAAAGTGATACATAGAAAGGACATCGCTGGTGGTGCCCCTACTACTGACTATCACTCTCCAATGGCTGATTGCATTGTTATTTGCTTTCAAACCACACCTCATTAGTAGCATACTCATCAAAAACAAAGAACACCAAACCGAAAAGGTATCTTTGCCATTTGACTCAAAAGAGCTCTTAAAATCAGCTTTAGTTATTATCGGCACTACTGTAATACTCTTAAGCCTGCCCGACCTCATCCTTGCAACGGTCAAGTATATAAATTTGGTGCAGACCAACGATCCGAACAAAAGCTTTGACCTTACGAATATTGCGACAAGTGGTCTAAAGATAATCCTATCCTTAGGACTCATTTACTTTTCGGCCCCAATCAGTCTATATTTTTGCAGGTCAGGCATAAACCGATAAATCGAATACCAACCGCTTTATAACACTAAGCTTGAGCAATAGGTTCTTTAAAATTCAAATCAAAGAGTCCTTGCCGGTGCCCCTTGTAATCAACACGAAATCAACCTAACCAATCGGTTTCAAATGCCAGGTCTCCTGCACTTTTCCTTTATTCCTCAACGCTTCTAGCTGCAACGCTGTCCCATGTTCAAAAAGCCGAGCTACACCACTGTATCTCTCAAACTCGGGCACATATCTTTCTATTACCTCAAAACCATTCGCAGAGAAAAACTGCTCGGCCTGTTCGAAACTTTCGAAGAGATGCTGCTTTACGCCCTTCTTTCTAAAGAACGCATCCCATTTTTTATCACCATCACTTCCGACACGATCTGTCTCATGTTTCAAATAGATATCTGCAGTAATCCAAGTACCACCATACGTACACAGAAAACGATGGATATTTTTCAGAATTCGCTCCTGTTCGTCCTTATCGAAATATAGCAACAAACCTTCATTCAAGATTGTCACAGGTCCATCCATCATAGGGTAAGTGTCAAAATCCCTAACATCTAATGATTGTATCTCGAAGTTAACAGGAGCATTGATACGCCAAGTATCCAATATCTCTTTTTTCTTATGGACGATAACCTCCAAGTCCGTATCGACATATCGCATAGCTGGGTTTGTCTGACAAAAATCTAATCCGCGATAAGAAAACCCAGATGAGATTTCCAAGACATTACTGGTCGTAGTCCGCTCCAAAAAATATGTCAGCGAGCGATATCTCATCTCAAAATGAACCACACTCACCCAAAATCCAAAATCTTGAGGTGGCTCTACACCAATTCCAAAATATTGTGCAACCTCTTTAGCATAAGGAATCGTATCTGCGGCCGATTTAAATCTTAACAGCTCGCACGCAGTATCTGTAATCTCTTCTAACATCATATATTCATTTTATGATGCAAATTTCAGTTAATCCAGATTATCAAAATTGTAAAAAGTAGACCGTTATTGTGTTTTTTTAACAAACTGATTTCCCAATCTATTGCTCTTCCCTAAAAAAGAGCCCGGTTTGGTATTCAACATCTTATTAAAATCATGGATAAAATGAGCTTCGTCATAATAAAAATCATACAAACCATCTTTTTTGCCTCGCTCCCTGTCACGAACAAAATGATTATAAACCTCTCTAAAGCGGATTATCGAAGTATACTCCTTCGGTGTACAACCTACCTGAGCCTTAAACAGCTTATTTAAATAGCGTTGCGAACCTTCAACAGAAACCATAAGATCTTTAATCAGAATATTACCTTTAGCTTTGTCAATCTCCTGAACGAGCTGTATAACACGCTGATCAGGCATAAACTTTAATCTCTTCAAAAGTAGCCTAATCAGTTGCCCCAAAGCCCCCTCAACATCTCCACTAAAATCCTCTAATATTATATCTTCGTCCGCTTTAGTCAACGAGGTCACCGAATTAACAAATTGTGACAATTCGCCACCAACAAAAGCATAATAACCATAAGGCTTGAAACTAATACCCAAAGAGTTTACAGGTTCGGCACCTCGTATATCTATTTTAGCCGTATGCAGCCCCACAAGGTGCAGGTCATACAAAGGGTGGACAAACTCCTTGTTGTGCATTAGATGACTATACACTCCTTTATAATTCCAAAGTACCACCCAACGCCCACTCGGCACCACTACAGCCTGTTCGTCTGGGTCCAATGTTTCTGGACTCTCGAACGACCATATGGATTCCACATAAGGCTGTAATGCTTCGGGTATAGGATAGTATCTTAAATGCATTGGATTTCTACAATATAAAAATAGGCATTTATCCTTGTTTCAAACAAAAAAGCGCTCAATTGTATTGAGCGCTTTTCACGATAATCATATAAACAAAAACTAATTCATACGCATCATTTCTACAACCTTAGGCTTGGCATTTAAATATTTAGAATACCCTGCCCTATACGACTGCATCTCTATATTGAGCCGTTTGATCAGTGCATCCTTAGCATCTTTATCGCCTTCAACCCGAACCAACCAGCTGACTCTGGAATTAGAATCATCCAACTCTTTCGTAAAAAATGCGAACATTACATCCTTTATGCCTTTTGGCAGCGATGTATCCTTATAATCAAAGGCTAAAAAACGATGCTGTTCATCTACCTGCTTTAACAACTCTTCTCGTTTACTACCATCCGCAAAAGTAACCTCACGTAATATCGGCTGGATATTATCTTTATTGACAATAGAAGTAACATATCCTTCAGAAAGCTTGCTCACTAAAGTATAATCTTTCAACAGCGACCATAGAGAATCACGCTCGATAGGCACATCCAACTCTACATTAACAGACCACTCCACTTTCTTGGCAGCGGCCATCTGTGCCTTACTATGACCAATATTCAGAAAAATGAATAAGGCTAGAGCAATCAATTTAAAGTTCATACTTAATAAATTTAATCTTTTGATTTGAAAAAACAGAAGAAGTATTATTGCATACGCATCATCGGAACGGCTTGCGTTGTACCTTTTAGGTACTTCGCAAAACCGGACTTATAGGCCTGCACTTCGGCTTCCATCTGTTGTCTCAACAATTCTTTTGCGTCTTTATCTCCCTCAATAATGACATCCCACACGATCTCCGCACCGCCCTCTTTTCTTTCTCTAGCAAAAACAGCTATCTGAGCTGACTTAACTCCTTTAGGCAAAGAGCTATCTTTGAATTTGCTGACATAGAACCGATGTTGCGTCTCAAACTGCGTCAACAATTCCTCTCTTGTCGTACCATTCTTAAGTTTTACCTCACGGAGGATCGGCATAATAGCGTCTTTATTCTCAATAGATAATACGTAGCCATCACTCAATTGAGGCACTATACTATGATCGATCATCAGGCTCCAAAGTGAATCCCGCTCTACCGATACCTCTAGCTTACCTTCTACAGTAGGCGTAATGCGTACCGCAGCAGCCATCTGTGCATACACAGAACTACTAGCAAGCCCGAAAATTACGCCCAATAATAATACAATCTTCTTCATATCTAGATTAGTTAGGCATATATTTAGCCAGTTCTTTTTCTAGGTTTTCACCTCTTAAGTTTCTAGCTACTACCTTACCATTACTATCCAATAGGAAATTCATCGGAATAGCCGTAATGTTATAATACTGTGCTGCTTCATTCTTCCAACCTTTCAGATCAGAAACCTGAACCCAAGGCATTTTATCATCTTTCACTGCCTTTAACCAGTTGTCCCTTTTGTCATCCAAAGAAATTGCAAACACATCAAATCCTTTGCCTTTGAACGCGTTGTAAGCCTTTAATACATGCGGGTTCTCCGCACGACAAGGGCCACACCAAGACGCCCAAAAGTCTACCAAAACGTATTTTTTACCTTTTAAGAAGTCATAAAGATTAACATTCTTGCCATTTGCATCAGGCTGTGTGATATTGATGAATTTAGCCCCATCTTCCGTTTTCTTAGCAGCAGCTTCCGCCTTAGCAATACTCTCTTTTACTTCTTTCGCTTCAGTCAACCAAGGATATTTCTCGATCAGCGGATTGACATACTCCAAAATAAAATCTTTATCTCTTCTAGAGCTTACATATCCTAATGCATACACCATCTGTGGTTCATTTTTGAAAGCACGAACGAAAACTTTCGCCGAGTTACTGTTTCTTTCAAACTGATCCATCACCAAGTCGGACAATGATTTGGTCAATGCCGTATCTTTAATCTGCATAGCCATATATTGACGCTTGCCAGCAGCAATAGAAGTCTGGTAGTTCTGATACGTTTCCCAGTTCAACATATTAATTAACTGATTATCCTTTCCCTCGGACTCAATAAAGATATAGGGTGGGTTTTTGATTTTCATTTTTGCCGTATCTTCGCCGCGGAAATCGATTTTCAAATCATCTTTATCAGCCCAAAAGGTAATACGATCCCAAGCAAAAACATCCAACGTATAAAGACGAGGATTCTTAACGGGCACCTTAATTTCGTACGTACTATCCGCCTTCAATTGGATTGTCTGATAGACCTCTGCATCTTTTCCCCCTTTGTCTTTCAATACAAAAGGAAACTTCTCCTGATGCTCTTTACTTGGTGGAAAATTAACTTTCCCTTTCACCGTGATATAATCACGCTTCTGCGCAAACACACCTGTAGTCATCAATAGACCAGCAACAACACTTAATATTATTCTTCTCATCTTACTATGTTAATATATTAAAATTTAATGTTAAAAATTTCTTCTAATTTCTTCTCCATCTCTCCCCCACCTTTAGGATCAAAGCCGATCTCTTTCATAATAATTTTGCCCGTTGGATCAATCAGGTAGGATGTAGGGACTGCGCTGACGTTAAAAAATTCGTACGACACCTTCCGGTCATCATATAGCTGTGGCCAAGGATTAGCTTCATCGCTTACAGCCTTGAGCCATGCTGACTTATTCTGATCGATGGAGATATTCACGATTTCAAAGTTCTTTCCTTTCAATTTGCTGTACACCTCTCTGATACGTGGGAAAGATGCCCGACATGGCGAGCACCAAGATGCCCAAAAATCCAACAATACATACTTGCCTTTATGTTGCTCAAAAGACTGCGTCTTCCCATGTTGATCCGGCAACTCAAAGTTCTTTACAATAGCTCCTACATACGCATTTTTCAATCCTTGAATCTTAGCATATAAGGTCTTACCTGCATCCGTGGATTTTGATTTATCCGACATGCGGTTGTAATAATCTTCCGCACGCGGCGTAGGTAGATTGGATAATGTATTTAAAACCAACGTAGCCGAAACGATTTTATTACCGTCAAAATATTTATTCAGGAGTGAATCGTAACCTTTGCTGATCAAGCCTTCGCGATAAGTATTCGCCACCTCAAATTGAGCATTCCCCTTTTGGAGTGCTTCTTCACCATATTTCGCGATAGCAGCTTGTCGTGCCCCCATAAACACTTTAGGCCGCTCCTCATTATAGCTAAAATAGGTCACAGCAGAAGGCATACCTTTTACAGTAGCAGACGACAATCCTTTTACAATGTCGAACTCCACATTGATGGTACCCGATTGATCAAAAAACAGCACAAGTGGCGAATACATACGTCTTTTTTTCTGATCATATTGGATAGAAATAGCACGAGATCCAGCAACAGGTTCATTAACATTGATCTCAAATTTACCATTCTTAATCTCTGCAGAATCTTTGGCACTCTGGGTATAAAAATACACCTTATTATACCCTTCGGTATCACCTGTCACAGTACCGGCTACTTTTACTTTTAATTGGCCTATTGCCATTTGGCTGCATAATAATGCGAGGCCTGTATATAATAATCTTCTCATAGTTTTTTATTGTAAGGACCAGGCTTTACGTACTGGCGAACGCTCCATCACGAGTCGTATACGCTCCACCTGTCCCTGTGTCAAACTGTTTCTTAAAGAAGCATAGCGTATATCATCCATTGCGTTATTGGCTAAAAACTTATACCCATCAACACTGACCTTCATCAGCCCCGTTGAGACATTGGCCGTCTGTGAGCTCCCTGTCAAATACTTGCGTGTGTCTGAAACATAATCGGTTATTGTAGTTCCCGAAGAATTCGTAGGATAGGTCGCATAGTAGGATGCGAAATAAGAAGCAAGCTCTATACGGTTACTCCTATTCGGGAAAAAAGCCGTACGATGTAAGGCCAACCCATAGTTATCGTAAAACAAGTTCTGTGGCACATCTGCTTCTGATTGAACAACTTTATCTATCCCAGCAATTGGAGTCCCCTCAGCCGGAACTACTTGATAAATTGGTCTACTTGTCCCAATGTTTGTATTGGCAGGCATCGGTAAGACATAGATATTGACAAACTTACTCTTATTCCACTGATATGCTGGTGTTGCATCTATTTTTGTTTTAAAATTATTTGGAATATAGGCCGCAGTCGGACTTGTCTTCCAAGAAGCATCATACTGAATCTTATTATAACCCGGTATGGGCAACGCTGCGCCTGTAGCATTATATTTTGCTAGTCTAAATTCAACATTTGCATTTCCCCCATTCGGATCCATCCCCACTTTATTACTGAATATCTCATTCACGTAAGCGATACCCTCTTGTAGCATTTTGGGAGTTATGGATTGATAGGTCAATGGATCGTATTGATCATCTGTTGCACTCAGCTCAAAAACGTGAAATATCACATCCACATATCGTTTTTCACCGGCATCTTTTGGTTGACGAATAGTAACCACTTTCGTTGCCGATTTAGCATTACCAATCTGCACATGACAACTTATTGACGTTTTTGACAAGTCTGTTGTACTATAAATAGTCCCATCAATCAATTGCCCATCTACAAAAACCTTTACTTCTTCCTTTGGTAGCACCGTATAATCGACGAACATCAACGTATCTTTTGCGGCACCAGACTTACTTTCTAACCTTACGGTACGAAATGCTTCAATTACAAATTGCAATGCCGCTTTACCATCAGCAATCAAAGTAGGACTACCTGCAGAAAACCCTATAGAATCAATATCGGCCACAGTTGGCTGATATACCTGATACTCAAAACCATCTTTCTTACAGCTCTGTAAAGCCAGTAAAACCATAAGGATATATATAATATTTTTCATCTCTTTCTTTCCTTAAAAATTAAAACACAATGGTTGTCCAACCTTCATTCGGAATGATATCCGGATTTTCCTGTAACTCAGCGACCGGAATAGGCAATGCATAATGATAATCGCCAGGCGTTACCTTCACATTATAATCCTTATTAAAAAAACGTAGGTTTCTATCAATATCTCCGATTTTGTACCGTTTCAGATCCAACCAACGCTTATCTGTATCACAGAAAAACTCTTTACGGCGCTCCTTAACGATTTCATCCAATAACGTCTGTCCACTCAATCCGCCAACTGCTGTAGCACCACGGAAGCCTTTAAACTTATTAAGCGTAGCTAAAGCTTCATCAACCTTTCCATTACGATAGTAACTTTCTGCTAAGATTAAATAAGCTTCTTCAGGAGCGAATATATGCATGCGCATTTTTTTCGTTGTAGCATTATCGGGCCAGCTCGCTGCCAGTCTATCTCCTGTAAAATAAATCTGCTTACGAAAATCGCTCGCATCAAATGAAGCAAAAAAGTCTAAAGGAACTTTCAAACTAGATGGATCTCCAAAATTTGCTCCGTACATCGGGCTCATAGATCCAAAAGCCACACTCTGTACATACACCGCAGGATATTCTGTATTTAAGTTTGTGTGAACATTTAAAAACTCCGTCATTGTTTTCGGAATATAGGTATCTACACCATCGACTGCACTAAAAGCATAGCGCTCTGCCTCGGTATAGTCAGTACTTTCCTTAGAAGATGACTCTGCTTTAAACCAATATATCTGTGCCAAAAAATTTTGTATGTATCGTTGATTAAAGAAAATACTGTATCCGACATTAGGCCCTACTTCTTCATATAAAGCCAATGCTTTCTTCAAATCTCCTATCAACACCCCATAAACTTCGGAAGACTTCTTGCGCTTCATGTTGATGCCTACCACTTCCTTACCTGTATGTAGGTATAGTGGTATCCCCAGCTCCTCATTGTCCATTGGTGCAAAATACTGTTGTAGCTTGAAGATATAATAAGCTCTATGTACCAACATCTCCCCCTGCACCCGTTTCAATTCTGCAGGATCAGCCCCTTTCAACTCTTCCGATTGATCAATAAGCGCATTTAAAAATCCTATAACCTCATAATACTTGGTCCATATAGCATCTGTCGTGGCACGATCATTCATTAAAAATTTATCCGCATAAAACCGCTCCTGTGCATTAAAGTTACCTGGCGATAGATAGGTGCCCATATTGGCTTCGAAATCAATATTATCAGAATGCGCCTCTAGCATCATCTGATGAGCCTCGGTCACCACAGGCATAATACCGACGATAGGCTGTGTACTGGAGCGTGTGAAAGCATCCAGATAGCCCGCTAAAACAGACTTCAAGTCAGCGAGTGTTTCAACAGCGCGTTGATTTTTAGGCGGAAGATCTAAAAATTTTGTACAGCTATTGAACAATAGCCCTCCAAATATAATGTATACGATAAATATCTTTTTCATATGTACTTAAATTTATTGCTCTATTAAAAGCCAACATTTAAAGAAAATGTATAACTACGTGTAGTTGGATAACCGAATGCCAATTGTGTCTCTGGATCTGTACCCGAATATGGCGATATGGTAAATAGATTATTTGCCATCAACCCTAACTGCAACTGCTTAATAACTTTTTTAAACATAGTAGGGTTAGCACGCCATTGCAAAGCAATCTCTGTACACTTAATATAAGCGCCAGACTCAATATCCTTATCTGTTAGATAACCAACATAGTTTGAGATATTTTGCGAATAGAAAGGAATGTCTGTCACATCGCCGTATTGCTTCCAACGGTATTGTTGATTTTTCAGGCGATTCGTACGGCTCGCTGTGATATCATCAGTCTGTCCACTTGGGCCTTCGCGACGATCCTGAAAGCCCTTGATCATATTACCATCTGCAAATACGAAATTGCTCGTTAGCGTATAATTTTTATACCGTATTCTAGTATTAAACCCGCCATATAGCTTCGGATCCTGCTGTCCTAAGTGATAGGACCTATATTTTGTTTTCAGATCTGCATCCTTAATCGTAGACAAGTCAATCAGTTCGTCACCAACTACATTCTGATCTGTATCCAATCGCTGTGCATACACCATCATGTGTCCATTTGTCGGATCAATATGGCTATACTTATATCCAAACCAAGATTTTAAGGCGTAGTTTTCCACATTCTGTGTGCTTAAGCTTGCCACGGATGGGGTACGTTTGTAATACACCTCATCAAGATTATTCTTAACAGTAGTTAAATTAGCCCCAAGCTCCCACAACCAGTCTTGATTTTTAATGGCTTCGACCCGGGCAGACAATTCCCAACCTTTGTTTGACAGCGAACCTACGTTGACCGCAGCAGACGAACGTCCAACTGAGACAGGCAACATCACTTTATCCAACAAATCTGTCACCTTATTATCGTAGTAATTCGCCTCCAAGTTTACTCTACTATTCAAAACCGATAGCTGTACACCATAGTTGATATCCCGCTTCTTTTCCCATTTCAACACCGGATTACCATAATCAAAACCGTTTGCCTTTATCACGTCATCATAGACCAATGCAGACAATTTGTACGTATGGAATGGGTAAACTGAGCGATTGATACTACCTGTATAACCATAACCGTAGGAGAACACCAATCGATTCAGCCACGAGGCATTTTCTTTTACAAATGCTTCTTCGTGTGCATTCCATTTTGCACCGGCAGACCAAAGTGGTGTAAACTGATTGGCCGAGCCGATAATATCCACACCATCTGAGCGGAAGTTGGCATTCAGCACATATTTATTATCATAGGCGTAAGCCGCTGATCCTATAAAAGATACCGATCTATTTTTCTCATAATAGGTACCTCCAAGAAGACTTAAATCTAACTCTTTATACCTCGTTTTTTGTATATCATCCCAAGAAGGGTATCCTCCCATACGGTAATCTTGCAGGTAGACAGGGTTGTAATGAAAGAACCTGTTATTAGTCCGCTCCGACACCTCATTGGCAACAAATCCCTGTACAAAATGTTTCTGTGCAAATGTCCGATTATATTCGACCGTATTCCGTACGGTATAATCAATCGTTTTACCTGAGTTTTCTTCCAAAAACCCTTGATTAAATTTTTCCAAAAGTCCTGCTCCAACCGTCTTAGCCTTATTTAACCAATTGTCCGCATACGAACGGTAAGTGCCCGCACGAGATTCATCCATAGTCTGCACATTGGTATAGTTCAATACTGCAGATCCCCGATATTGGAATCCTTCTAAAAACTTCCATTCCACACCGATCTGCCCCCTTACATTACCATAATCAGTCGTCAAGGTGTTTTCGCGCAATTCACGCACCATGTTATAGTTTTCGTAGTTCATATAAGACGATATCCCTACATCTCCACGGATATCCCTATAACTATTATCCCATGCATAGGAACCATCGGTATTATAAGGGCGTTCATAAGGATTGGCAAACATCGCATAACGGAAAGGATCCAATTTAGATTGTCCTTCTCTGTTTTTCTTAATAGTCGAATACAGGTTGAAATCTACCAATAGCTTTTCTGTAAAATTACGCGTCAACTTGGCATTCATTCCTCCCTGCTTAAACTTATTTTCCATCAATGTACCATTGGCATCTTGATAGTTTGCGGAAACATTGTACTGTAGTTTTGTGCTTCCTCCCGACATTGCCACATTGTGCGACTGTTGATATGCCGGATTGTATAGCACATCGATCCAGTCTGTATTGATTTGAGCTAATTCTCCAATTTGTCTTTCTGCCTCTGCCGAAGTAATCATACCATTGTCTGCCTGTCTCAACAACTGATTGACACGGCCACCATACATCGGGTGAAAACTCTGATAGATCTCACGTTCGAAAGCAATCTTCTCTGCAGAATTCATAAAATTGAATCCATTTTTAGGACGCATCGTTAAGCCTTGCTTCGTGGTATAGTTGATATAATCCTTACCTACTTCGCCACGCTTTGTTGTAATAACGATAACACCATTAGCAGCACGGGCCCCGTAGATTGAAGCTGCAGTAGCATCCCGTAGGATGTCAATTGAAGCGATATCTTCTGGTGGAATATTACCAATACCATTGGTTAATAAGCTATTGATATTGGAACTTGTATTATCCATTCCTGCATCTTCTCCATTCTGTAAGGGCATTCCATCTAAAATAATCAATGGCTCGGCACTACCCGTCATCGTATTGCTACCCCGGATCACGATAGATCCAGTCTCTCCTGGTCTGCCAGATCCTGAGCGTACATATACCCCTGTCATCTTACCCCGCAATGCTTTATCAACGGTTGTGATACCTGCTCCTTCTAGGTCTTCACCCTTTATGGACGATACATTACCTACCAACTTGCTGCGCTCACGCTTCTGCAAACCTGTAGAGACAACGACATCTTCTATCTCTTGTGCTCTAATCTTTAAAGCTACCATGACCGTCTTCTCCGCACCGACGATTAACTCAGCAGGATGATAACCAATACTGTTAGCGACAATAGATTGTGCAGGAGCAACACGCTGCATCTTAAAATTACCGTCTTTATCGGTAGATGTTCCAATCTTCGTCCCTTTAATCAAGAGCGTCGCACCTACAACTGGCTTCCCGTTTTCATCTACAACTTTTCCTTTAATGGTATCTCTTTGAGCTGTTTGCATAGCCACAGCAGCCGTTGAGGTAGCCGTTGCCTTTTCAGTCTTTTTCTTCACCAATACCTGTTGTCCAGAGATTTTGAATTCGAGATTCGTCTCTTTCTCCAACAGTTGGATAACACGTTCGATAGTACAATTGGTACAATCAAAAGAAATTGCAGGAGAACTCGCTACTGCTTTGTCGTACAGAAAAACATATTTGCTTTGCTTTTCTATCTGATTGAAAATAGTCGTCAACGACTTTTGCTTAGCCGAAATATTAATCTGCGCTAAGGCCATTCCCACTTGAAAAACAGCGAGGCACAACAGTATCCACTGTATCGGATACGCTCTCAGATGCCTGTACTTCATGAAAAAATGCTTCATAATGGTTTTGAGGTTAAATAAAAATTATAGTTGATTGTTAGTTAGTTTTGTATTAGTTCTTTTCAACCTGTACTTCGATATCAAAGAATCGAAGCATATCGACAACTTCTTTCATCGAATCTGTCCGTTTGATCCTTCCTGAAATTTTCTTAGAGGTATCCTGTTGCTTAATACCGATCGACACGGGGTACCAGCGCTCTAGCTCTTTCACGATAGCTTCCGCTCCGGCATCTTCAAAATAGAACTCTCCATCTTTCCAGGCTATAACAGCCTCTGGGTTACTTAAGGTCTGTACTGTCGGTCTCGTCTTCCGATCTAACTGAACCAACTGTTCCGAAGGCTTTAATATGATAGGTCTGTTATTTTCCGCAGCTCCGGTCACTTGTACAGCCCCCTCTAATAGGGTAACCGCTTTCGTTCCTTCTTCCTTATATTGCCTTATGTTGAAATGCGTACCTAACACTTTTACCTGCTGCCCTTCCGTTTTTACAATAAATGGCGACTTTTTATTGTGTGCAACTTCAAAATACGCTTCTCCATCGATCGCGACTTCCCGCTTATCACCTTGAAAACGAGCTGGGAAAACGATCTTCGAAGAAGCGTTAAGCCATACACCTGTACCATCGGAAAGAATAATATGCAGTTGCTTCCCTCTTGCGGTCTCCACTATTTGTTGTTCCTCAAGCAGCTCTTCATCATCAAGCTTACGAAAATCCAAAGCATAATTTTCGTCCGCTAGGTACGCTATATTACTATCCAACCCTTTCGTTGCATCCAAGAAAATGGTATCTCCATTGGAAAGCACCAACCTAGAAACCGAGCCCGCATCTGCAAAAACTTCTTTCAGATCCTTCTCTGCTAAAAATTCTTGTCCCCCCATACCTCGGTATATCCATATTGATGTTGACAAGATCACTGCAAACATAGCTACTGCCGCAACCCATCTATTTTTATAAATAGGCACCGTTCTAACCTCGATAATATTATCAAGACTGTGGTCTCCATCTTGCTGGGCTTTATTTATAATACCCCGCCAGATTTCGTCTTTTTTATTGTTACTTGGTTTATTGGATAGCCAACGCATCATCATATTTTTGAGTTCTATAGTTATAGTCTGTCTTTTTTTGAAAACATACTATATGGAAATGAAAAATTTTTAGATTTTATTAATGTGTTATTAAAAATTACGGTTGAAGAAGGTTTTTATGCGCCTAAGTCACCGGCGCTGGTGATAAGGTTTTGCTTGATCAAAACCTTAAGAAAAATCAAGGCTTGGGTATTGTTACGCTAAAAACAGTTCAAAGTCCGGAATGTATTTGAGCCGTTGCACTTCTTAAATCCATTCTCGTCAGACTTCTTCTGTTTTCTTAACGCTACAACACCCTAGGCCGTTTAATTTTCACTTTATACTAATTGAATACTTATCATTTGACAGTTTAAGTCATCTGTTTGGCACCAATACATAAGCATTTACGTTGCACCTTCGTCAAATGTCACCTTGGCGGGTTGCCAATTGTAGGAATAGTAATCCGTTGTGGCAAGCCGGCACAGTGACGAGTTTTGGTTACTTTTGAGGGAAAAGTAACATGCCTTGCGCCGGCAGAGAGGCGCAAAAAAAACTTCATTTAACATCGCGACTTGAGCGACACACCTTTAAAACTTTATAAAAAACAAAAACAACAACCAGGTCGCTTTATCACCGAAGCGCAGTTTAAAGCGCTTCAATGCGGATGAAATTTGGTTTCTCACCGTTTGTACTGAAATGCCCAGTTTGTCTGCTATCTGTTGAGCAGATAGGTTTTCAAACCGGCTTAATAGAAATACCTCCCGCATTTTGTCTGGCATCGCATCTATTTCCTTTTTCACCAATTGATTTTCTTCGGAAAAATCGTCTTGTTCCCCCTCTTGGAAACTATAGTCCCAATATTCCTCTTGCTCATTAAGGGGAACAAAAATTGGAAGGCGATCCCTATGGGCGTAAAAATCATAAATCTTATGCCGTAACATAGACAACAGGTAAGCCTCTATATTACTCTTCACGTGCCAATAGCCTCTATTTTTCCATATAATATAAAATACATCTTGAGTGATATCGGAAGCATCCTCTTCTCGGGGTAATTTTTGAAGAGCCATACGATACACTTTTTTCCAATAACCATCGAATAGCTTCTTAAAAGCATTGGGATCAGCATCATTGATCGCCTGTACCATTTCAAGATCTTCCCTTTTCACAATATGCGTGATTTATCCGTTATTAGGAGAGTTAGTGTAAAATTTAGATGTCAAGTATAAGAAAAAACAGTGTAAAAGAAAAAACCGTTGATGAAATCTTTCACCAACGGTCTACACACTAACTATAAAGTATCACTTAGCAACCTATTGAAGTAAGTGTCAAACTCATTTTTATTTAATATCTGTAATAATCGCTTTAATCTTCCCGTTGGATACCCCTGCGTTATCGACTAAAAGATCAAGCTCAGCAATAAATCCACTAAATCCATGTACTAGTAACGTAAGCGGAGAAGACATGGGCATAGCCTCATTCGTGTAAAGAAAATCAGACCATAGTTCATTTTGGTCGTGGCGAAATCGTCCAGTTTTAAATTGCATACCAAAACGTTCAACCACTGCAGAACTAGTTGTATCTACCTCCGTTTTTTGATCAACATTCATTAATGCACTTCTATAAAATATATCAAAACTAAAATCCTTCAGAATGACCGTATCCTGACCATTATACCCTTCTATCTTTCTCACATAAACGGTCTGATTTTTAGTATCAATATCATACTCCGGTTCGGCAACATAAGCTGTAAGCGAAATACCTTCGCCTTCAGATGTTACAACCAATGGTTCTCCTGCGGCCCTTCTCTGAACAATATTTTCAGCTAACTCATAACGGCTATTCTGAAATATGCTAGTATCCCCGTCTAAAGAAATATAATCCATCCGAATGACAACTGCCCCTCGTCCAACATCAATTGGCAACTGCCCATAGACCAATACAGGCAATAAAAGATTTATTACTGAAAATATATTCAAAAAAAAATTCATGATTGCAATTGATTAATCATCTCTATAGTTAGTATTGACTAAATAGCCTGTTTAACTTCCAAACAGCTTGGCCAAATAAGCTTCCAGCTCCTTGCCACGCAAGTTTTTCGCAACGATTGTACCATCAGGGCCAATCAAAAAGGTAGTTGGCAATGCCGTAACTGCAAATCTACTAGTTGCAATAGCGTCATCGCCAGTCACATCATGCATTTGTACCCAAGGCAGCTGCTGACTTTTCAGCGCCCCCTTCCATGCGGCTTCGCTTTTATCGGTAGAAATACTCAAAATCTCAAACGGAGCCTTTCCTTTATATTTTGCATACACTTCTTTTAATGTCTTGAACTCTTCTATACAAGGTCCACACCATGATGCCCAGAAATCCAAAAGCACGTAATTACCTTTTAACGAAGAGAAACTAACTTCCATCCCTTTTTCATTTAATAAGGTGAAATCTTTGACCACAGCCCCTTCTTTAGAAAGCAATGCGCCCTTAATCTGGTTGCCGGCAGATTTTCCGTAGAAACTCTTCTTCACATCCGAAGAAAGCCCTTCGTACGCCTTCAAGGCATCCTCAGGAATCATCACCTTACCATAACGATCCAATAAAAATGCTGCTCCAAAAGAATTAGCATTCTTTGCTACAACTTCAGCCATAACCGCAGCTTCATTACCGCCCTGCTCCTGCACTAATGCAAAATACTGGTTCAGCACATCGTGTGACTTAGAACCAGAAACCTTTGAGGTGTAAAAGGACTCCAAGTCCCCTTCTACAGTAACCGTTCCTGGTCCGTCGACCAATACTCCAAAAGGAGCGTAACCACCATGTTTCTTTGACTCCGCTTCCGAAGCCAACATATGCCTCGTTGGAACGGTAAATGGAAGTTCAATACGCCACCCACCGTTTTCAACAACTGTCGTATCACTATCACCCGTGATATTATTGTATAAATATACTTTAGTACTATTGTACTTTGGATCGACTTTCCCAACCAAGACTACTTTATCCGAAGTTTGCGCCTTTACGGTAAAGAAAGAAAGTACTGAAAATGCAAATACTGCTACAATTGATCTTATTTTCATCTCCCTATTATTTTAAAAGTTCCGCTAATTTCTCATGTAATTGCTCACCTCTCAAATCCTTAGCAACGATTCTTCCTTCTGGATCTATCAGGTAGTTCTGAGGCACACCACGTACACCATACAACTTCGCTACTTCATTATTCCAGAATTTCAAATCACTCACATTCGTCCACGCCAACTTGTCGTCTTCAATGGCCTTCAACCAGTTTGCTTTCTTACCTGGTTGATCCAAAGAAACACCTAATACCGTAAAGTTATTATCCTTAAACTTCTCATAAGCAGCAACCACATTAGGATTCTCTGCACGGCAAGGCCCACACCATGAAGCCCAGAAATCTAACAATACATACTTCCCTCGAAAATCAGATAACTTCACTGGGCTATCGTTCACATCATTCTGCGTAAAATCGGGTGCCATCACACCTACAGCGGTTGTTTTCGCTGCGTGAATCTGTTTCGCAAACTCCAATCCGACCTCTGATTCACGGACTGCTTTCGTCAACGCATTATAAGCGGGCTCCATTTCTAGAACCGTCTTTCCTGCCTGTAACTGATCCTGAATAGCGATCAAACTAAAATAGGAAGTAGGGTATTTAGCAATATAATCTTCTTGTAACTCTCTTTTCTTATTGGCAAATACCATATATTGATCACGAAGAGGAGTTGCAAATGATTCGTCTTGACGTTGCTCAGGAGTAGCGCTACTGTATTTCATATTGATATCTTTGATTCCATCCTCAGACTCCTTCAACATATCTTGATAAGCGGTATAAGCCGTCTGTAATGCAGAACCTTTGATTACAGCTGTTTTCAAAGAATCTTTAGCATTGATAACGGTCTTTCCTTTGTCCACATAAAATCCAACCATATCCGTATTATAGCTCACACGATTCCACCCTTTATTTTCTTGATCATATATCATGTACACCATCGTTGGACCGTTAGCTTCACCTTTAAAAGAAAACTTTCCTTTTACCACCGCTACCGAATCCAACACCTCACTACTTGGTGTACGGATGGACATAAATACCTTACCTTCTTTTTGAGGGTGCTGTATTTTTCCTTCAATACTGAAACTTGATTTTTGCGCCATCGCCGCACCAGGTAGCGCCAACAACATCATCATTTTTAAAACTCTCATCTATCTATTTATTTTAACGTATTAGCATATATCAAGATCAGCAGGTCCTAGTACCTGCTGATCGTATTTTTATTGAAAACTATCTAGTTTTTGGCGGTATTTATTACCTGAAGCTTGAATATCCCAGTTGTATTTATCTTTGAAATACTTGACAAATACATCGTATTTCTGTCTACGCATAGCATTTCCTTGCAGATATTGCTTGTCAATATTTTCATAGGACTCTAACAATAATAATTTAAAAAAAGCAGCGTATTCATCCTTAAAGGAGAATGAGGCATAAGGATCCAAATATCCCCCTTGATCAGCTAAAGCTTGCCATTCTCTATCTCTCTTGTCTCTATCGTAATCAATAAAATACTGATCCCTTATTTTTGTAAAAGCAGCTCCTCCGTCGTACGGCTTTCCAATTTTTTCAAAATTAGGGATCTCTTCTGTAATCCGACTTCCAATCATCTTACTCAATTCTCCCCACGTTGCTCTGGTTAGGGCAGAATCTATATAGTAATGATTCTCTATGTCCACCACCGGTTGAGCGCCATAAGTTTCATTAGGCCATACAAAAGCGAGTCTATTCCGAGCGATAGCATTAAATTGGTATCCCCAAAGTGGATGCCCATAGTTCTTCACGAAGAATATTTCGTTAGGCATTAATTGCTGTGCATATTCTTTGGAGACATTAGACAATAGAGTTTGCATATAGATATACGCGCTTTCTCTCTTATCTTCATCAACCTTATAAACTGGGTAGCGGGCATTATTCACATCCTGCCCCAAATAAGAATTGTAAACTTCTCTAGATTCGTTAAAATCCATTCTTACCCATACATTGTAATCTGCATAAAGAGATTTCTCAATAGGATTAGCATCTTGCTTAGGTTTGAATAACTCTTCAAACCCGAGTTCATCAGTAGGTAAAATGCTAGACTCCTTTTTACAGCTACTCACTGTAAGTGTCACTATAATTAACCCTATAGCAACATAGAAAATATTATTTATCTGTTTCATGACTATCTTGGATTTAATGGCATGCCTGGACTATTTTCAGATTCCGATGGTGGGATCTGCATAATATAACGCGGATCATCTTTTTTTAGCGTAAATACTTTAGCATCTTTGTATACATGTACAATCTCTGGTTTTCCAAATCTTCTTAAATCCAAAAATCTTAATCCTGCATCAAAAGCTAACTCTAATCGACGTTCTTCCAATACGCGATTCAGAACAGCCGCATTATCCGCAAAATCGCTAACATTCAAAGTTTTCACAAAATCCTTACGCATTCTACTTTTCAAAATCAAATTGATATCGTTTAACGCAAGTTCAGATTTATTTAAACGAGCCTGCGCTTCAGAACGAATCAAATAAGCTTCACTAGCTTTAAAAGCAACATAATAAACTAGCAAAGTCTGTGAAGCATACATTTTATAAACCGTTTTACCTGTTTTGATTTGTTGAGTAGCATTTTCTTCCATAGGGTCATAAATAAACTGTCGATAGTCGCTCAGTTCCCCGTAACGCTTACTCAAATTCAATATTTCTTCTACAGGCTTCATAGCCCCAGTCCCATAATAGTAAGGATTATTATTTGCCTTACCTCCTGTAAAGAACATCAGTTCCTTATTAACTTGTGTATCGACGAAACCAAAGTTTAGATTTAATACACCTTTTAATCCACCACTAGAATTTTCAAAAAGACCTTCAATTCCCGAAAGGTCAGCTAAAGGATATTCGTTAATCACTAAAGACGCATATTTGATTGCAGACTCATAATTCCCCATCATCAAATCAACTCTTGCACGAAAAAGTTGCATGGTATTGTATGAAAAACGATATCTATCGGTAATTTTCTTCCCTGATAAAAGCGTGCTCGCTTGGTCAATATCTAATAAAATCTGCTCCCATACTTTTCCAAGAGGTGTACGCTCATTATTTCCTGTATTGGTATTTACATCCTCCGCATTTAATGGCATAGGCACACCTGGCAGATTTAAATTAGCCGGGCTATATACATCCGCATAATAATTGATTAAGTAGAAGTAACAATATGCACGTAAGGCATAAGCTTCTCCTTGCACTTGTTCATAAAGTGATTTTTGAGCCGGTTCGATTGTCATTTTCTTTAGATTATCTAACACCGAATTAGCATAAAATATGCTCTTATACAGCTGTCCCCAATAAGGATCAGACTGCGTACCTGGTGCTAATAAAGACGAAGAAAATGTAAACCATCGTTCATGCTCCTGAGTTGGCTGATTGTCTGCATTGAAATTAGCATAGACATTGTCCGTCAACATATCCGTCTTAGCGAAAAAATCCGTCTTTGGATATCCTCCTAATAAAACGGCTTCAAAATCTTCCAAAGACTTTGGCATCATACTATGTACCGGCTTAATATCCAACATATCCTTACACCCGGAAAAACCAACTGCAAGCACTAAAAATGCATATTTTATATATTTTTTCATTGTTCTCTCAATTAAAATTGTACCATTAAAGACAAAGAGTATGACCTTGGGACTGGCAAATACGTATTTCCAAAGTTGATAGCTGCTCTTTCTCTTGTATTCGAGTACTGAAGGTTTCTAGAACCCTGAGCTTCAGGATCCTGCCCTTTTAACTCTTTATCTTTCCATACATATAAATTATTACCTTGAAGCGCTAAGCGGATATTCTGTATACCTAAAGCCCGTAAACGAGGTGTGAAATAATCATAGCTCACAGACAAGTTTTGCAAGCGAATAAAATCACCTTTTACGGTACGTAAATCTGAATTATCAAACATTAATCCGTTTGTTGGCGCTAGAGCAGTCAATGCATTATCAGTCGCTCCCTCGAGAACTGGTATATTGGTGTATGCCTCATCACCTGGCTTCTGCCATCTATCTACCCACTCTTTAGACATATTTTGTGTTGGATCTGGGAAACTAAGAAAACTACCATTAGACATGTTACGTAAACGCATCACATTACCAAAACTACCAATAAATAACCCTGACAAGGTTATTCGCTTATAGGTGAATGTATTCGTAAATCCAAGCTGCGTTGTAGGATTCATAACACCTGAATAGGCCAATCCATTAACATTTGTCATACCATACAGTACCTTTTCTCCTTCTTTAGCAGTATAGAATGTCGCTCTACCTTGTTCATTCAGGCCCGCAAAACGATAAGACCATAGTCCGTCAATAGGCTCACCAACAACAGCTGTTGCAGAGTAATTCGTACGTCGAGGATCTGTCAGATTTTGTACAGTTGGTTTTGTATACACATCTAATACTTTGTTTTTGTTGAAACCAAAGTTCATATTAGTTGACCATCTAAAGTTCTCATTATCTATATTAATCGTATTGAAAGAAAACTCCCAACCTTGATTCAACATAGAGGCCCAATTGACTTGCACCTGATCAAAACCAGTTACTTGAGATACCTGGCGGTTACCTAATAAATCAACAGCTTTCTTGTGATACCACTCTACATTGAACATCAAACGTCTTTTAAAGAACCCAGCTTCTAATGCAGCGTTGGCAGTATAGGTCTGTTCCCATTTTAGATTTGGATTCTTTGGAGCGATAATCGTCACATAATTTGATGGATTCACAGCATCACTCACGCCGATCCTAGCGACTAAATCAGAATAGGCTTGGGCAGCCACATTCCCCTGGCTACCATAAGATCCCTTTAACGTCAAATACGAAACCCAGTCTACATCTTGCAAGAATTCTTCTTCCTTCATCTGGTAGTTCGCTCCAATCGCCCATAATGGTTGGAATAATTGATTTGTCTTTAAACCAAAACGATTCGAGCCATCGGTGCGGACATTAAAACTCATCGTATAGCGATTATCATAGGTATAGTTAACCGCACCAAAATAAGAAAGATTAGCCCCATCATTCAAGTTTTCAGTCCAGGTTGGAATAGCCAGTTTCTTCATATAATCAAACTGAGGGATTTGTTGGTGTCCTCTATCGTGCGAATAACCATATATCTCAGTACTAACATCACTCGTTCTAGACTTGCGCACCTCTTGACCTATCATTACATTCAGATAATGTAGATTGTTAAAAAACGGATTATAGGTCAACTGATTACGAAAAGTAATCGATCCATTATATGAATTTTTATCCTTTCTGTACCCTCCATCTTTCCAGGTATATACATACTCTCCATTTACAATTTCACGATTATCCTTTTTTCTAATTCGAACGAAATAACTATCATCAACCGCGATATCCTCATCCGTTGTACTTTGTTTAGCATAAGAAAATAAGGATGTAAACGTTAAATCTTTCATGATTTTATATTCTAGATCTAACGATCCTCTTAATCCAAAATTTCTCGAATCACGCCAACCTTTATCTCTGTTCTCCAAGAAATTATACTCCAATCCGTTAAGATAGAAATGGCTATAAGTACCATCAGGATTTGTCGCAGGTTGCGCACGGGTAGTATAAATAGCATATTCAAAAGGATTCTCTTTTGAATCTACGGCGAAGAAACTTTTATTTTCACGTGCATTTATATCCATCATTACCCCTAGACGGATCTTATCATAAATTTTGGTATATACTTTTAATGAACCAGTATATGTTTTTTGTCCCACACCTTTCGCCGTAGCCTGGTCGTCCATATAAGAGCCTGATGCATAAAAAGTCGTTTTTTCATCCCCACCAGAAACACTTAGATTCTGTCTATTGGTAATCGAGGTTCTGAACAAATGCTGAAACCAATCCGTATTTACTGTCTCCAGATAATTAACGTTCTGATTAAATTGATCCCATGTTAATTTCTTGTCCATCACATCGATGAAATAACGTTCAAAATCAGACACGGTATTATATTCCCCTGCAGCAGGACTATTCGCGTTAAAGAACCCTCTATTGATCATTTCACGATTGACATCGATACGCTCTTTAGAATTCATCATATAGGCATCTTCAATACGCGGGCGTTCACCCAAGCTCAGGTTACTCGTAAAACTTAAACGCGTCTTCCCTGCCTTACCTTTCTTTGAGGTAATTACAATTACTCCATTCGCCGCGCGTGTACCATAAATGGCAGTAGCTGCGGCATCTTTCAATACGTTGATACTCTCTATATCCTCGACATTGACACCACCAATTCCCGAGGCGATCAGGTTACGGTTGGTCATGATATCATCTACAGATACATTGACCGCATCATCTAAGATAATACCATCGACAACCCATAGTGGTTGTGTGTTACCACTCAATGTCGCCGTACCACGAATACGGATCTGTGGCATCGCTCCCGGTGCTCCTGATGTACTCATCACCGTCATTCCCGGTACCTGCCCTTGCAGCAACTTATCAATATTCGGTTGGAAGATCGTTTCTAACTGCTCCATATTGACAGTAGCAACCGAACCCGTCAAGGATTTTTTATTCAAATTCTGATATCCTGTTACAACGACATCATCTAGCTGATTCTCTGCTGGTGTAAGACGTACTTCTGTCCAAGTTTTCCCCTGTAATGGTATCTGTAACGTTTCAAATCCCATGCTCTTGAACACCAACGTAGCATTCGTACTCGTTACAGAGATGACGTAAGTACCATCTACATCAGTACCTACGGTATTACGTGGATTATCTTTTTCGCTTACAGTGATACCTTGAAGTGGCTTTCCTTTGTAGTCCATTACACGTCCACGGACCTGTACTTTTTGCTGTGCAATCGATTGTGGTTTTGCAGTAATCACAATCGTTTTATTATCTATACTATATTGCAACGGTTGATTCTTGAAACAATGATCTAGCACCTCTTGTACCGTTGCATTTTGCATATCGATATCTACAGGTCTATTGGATTTGACCAATGACTCATTGTAAAAGAAATCACAGTTGCACTGTCTCTTGATTTCACTAAAAACTTGAGAAAGTGTCATTCCCTTTCTCTTGATGCTGACGCGCTGTGCGAAAGCCGCCATACTCATTTGCGCAAAGGCTAGCGCAACCAGTAAGATAGTTGTACGTTTTCCCAAAGCCATACTTTTCAGTAATGCCCTGGCATTAGATAAATTCATTCAGTAATAATTTATTAGTTCAATATTTACGGTGTACGACTGCTTATTCCCATCAAAGCAGTGGTTAGTTAGATTGAATTTGTATTCGTGTAAAGCTATACCATCAAGACGACCCTCCTTTCCTTCACGCCAACTGGCATAATATGGTATCGGATCTGCCCCGTTCGATTTAATATTTCTAAGACTTCTTCTAAACTTCTATTTCTGGATATTACTCCAGTGAATCCATATCCCTTTCCTCTGGTCACCACCTGAACCTCTACTCCATACCATCTAGAAAGCTCATTCCCGATCTGATCAAGGCTTGCATCAAAGAAGGCAAACTCTTGATTTCTCCAAGCATTAACCTTATCCATTTGCGCAGGTAACACTTTCATATCAGCTCCTCCCCAGGTTACAATACTACTCTGTCCCGGTTTTAACGTATATGCCCGGCTATTGGTCGCCACCTCAACACTTCCTTCCATTAGGGTAGTAGTGGTCCGGTTCTCTCCATAAGCTTTGACATTAAAATGTGTCCCCAATACTCGAATCTTCTGATCATTGGAAAACACTAAAAATGGCTTCTCTTTATTCTTTGCTACTTCAAAATAGGCTTCACCCTCTAATTCGACTTTACGCACACCACCAATGAAATTAACATCATAGGTCAGTCTCGACCCCGCATTGAGCCATACCTTAGTACCATCCGTCAACATCAAGGCTCCTGTCTTTCCTGCTGGAACATTTACCTGTTGAATCATAGGCTCTTTCGCTTCCTCCAGCTTTTTTAGCTCAAAGAAGGAATTACCATTCTGCTTTTCTGTACTCGCATACACGGTCTCATTACCATCTGACAATTCGACAATTTCTCCACTTGGCAAGGTTAAAGTCACTCCATCATTTGCTGAGGCATTTTCTGCTGCTTTAGCAATGACCTTTGTGGAGATCGCATCAGAAGGCGACACCATATCCTTACTTCTTTGATAACCGATAAAACCAATAATCACTGCTGCGGCAACCGCAACCCAACGCAGGTAAGGGATCAACGGACGGATTTTCGAAGGAGATTCTTCTCCAAAAATCATGTTCTCTATAATAGGATACTGTTCTTTCGAAAGCACGGTTAGCTCTTCGATGTGGTCATCCTGCTGCAACTTAGCCTCAAACACCTCGTCAATATACTGCTCCAGTTCGGCACGAAAATCCTCCTCAGAAAATGTATCAACCAACCAAGCAGCCTGCTCGGGTGTACATTTCCCTACCAAGTATTGTTCAAAAACTTGTTTTTTGTTATACATAACTTCAGTTTTTTAGTGGCGCGCATTTATCTATATACGCAGTAATACGACAAAGTCTATGCTCTAAAAATTATATTTTTTAAAAAAATTTAACACCTTATTAAAAAACAGCGGTAAACTGACTCCAATAGTATTGAATGAGCTCAGAGCTCTACCAGTAACCACCCTGTAAAAAAGTATCGATGATGTAGATTATTCCAGACGAGGGATATTTCAGAAAGATAGCAGCCTATCTATTATTAATCCAAAAACCAAGTAATACTATAAGCAACCCAAATAGTTTTTCACCCAGTTCACTTTTTAGAAAGCGCATTGCTTTGGCCATATGGTCTTTTATGGTACCGACAGATACCCCGTAGGCCTCAGCAGCTTCTTCATAACTTTTACCCTGAAATTTACAAAACAGGAAAATCTCTTTACGCTTAGTCGGCAACCGCTCTATTGCTACAGACAATGCTTCGGTCATTCGCTCTACCGTATCATTCTCTTCTTCCAAATCGTAATATAACGTTGCCTGTGTCAACAAAGCTTTACGGACCGCCTCATTGGAGGCTGATTTTCGGAAATAATCGACAACAAGATTACGCGCTATAGTATGCAGTAATGGCCAGATTCCCTGATCTAGCTGTATGCGCTCGCGCATATCCCACAAACGCACAAAGGATACCTGATGAACCTCCAGTACGCTATCTTGGTCAGGGAGAAGCTGATTCAGCTTATGCAATAAAAGTGGAGAGTGCAGATTATAAAGCTTAGAAAAAGCCTGCCGATCTCCCTCTATTAAAAGAGAAATCCATCTACTTTCACTAAATTCTTCTTTTTCCAAGCGTCCTTACTTTAAACGAAACAAAATTATGAATTTTTTATTAATAACGATTTTATAAATATGTTCGCTACAGAGCTCCTGATTAAGAAGGGAATATCGTATTGTGTTGTTATTATTTTAAATGAAGGTTTTTATGCGCCTCTATGCCGGCGCAGGGCAACAAACTTTTGCTTGATCAAAAGTTTAGCAAAAATCAAGGCTATATCTTATTTCTTGTTCCAGTAGCGCCATGGTGTAAGCGCAATTCCTAGGTCTCCTAATCTAAAGGCCCCACCCAAGGACTGGAATCTGCTGGAGATAATGCAACATGTAAGGGTTGTCATACAACATGCCTACTTTCACCGCCAAATAAGCTAAGGCCGCTTTGAAGCCTGTCGATGGAATAGAGGACGTGGTAATCAATAAGCAACACCTAAAAAACGACCTTGTAGCATATGAAATCTAAGGCCGTAAAGCTATCACACAGACTGTTGTATATATTGCTGTAACTAAGGATTTCCAGTCTATGGGTGGGGCGAGCGTTGTGGCGACCTTGGAAACCGCCTTGATAGCTTTATGTGCTGTGATGAACATAGGCTACACAGTCTTGACTTTTTTTGCTTCGTTTTTTTGGTCAAGCAAAAAAATGAAGATCCCGTCCTGATAAGGACAAATAGAATAATTTAAACCTTCTTTTAATTTTAATCTTATTAAACTACTGCGATGGTAAGGGCGTAATTTTTAACGTAACAGGAAGCCCCAACTCTTTGCGCAGGGCATGCATGAATTTATCTCCGGGATCGCGCTTTTGAGTGATATAAGTTGGGTTACTCTCTTTCCACCACATTGTCTTCTTGAATGCCTGATATTCATGATGTCCTATCACATATTCAATTGTATATTTCTTACGGAGATACTTGATAAGCTTTGTATTGGCCTGTAGTTGTTTTTCAGTCAATGGATTGTTGGGTGTACCAATATTCTCGATACCGATAGCACAATAATTAAGGCCTATCGTATGTCTGGCAAATTGATTTTCCTCCAGCAACTGATAGATACGACCATCCCGACCGATCACAAATTGTGCAGACACATTTAAAGAACTCGCCGTCTGCAAATCCCTCCTTCCGGGAAGAAATATAGGGTTAAACGTCTTAATCGTCGCATTCACACTCATATTCTCGGTATAATGCACTACAACTATACGCGGTTCTATCAGAGCGGTATCCGTATGAATACCGTGCCTTTTCAACAGGTATTCCAACGAAAGCCGCTCGCGGTCTGCATCCCATTGTATAGGTCGCTTTATGACACTAGGCTTGGTCTGTCCGGAAAGTCCTAAAATACTCCCGAAGACCAAGCCTACTGATATTATTATTCTCCATGAAAGCATCTTATTTTTAATAATCCAAGCTACTCCCATGTATAGTTCTTTTTTATTTAAAAGCTATTTTTAGTTATGCTGCACACTCTTAGCAATATAAGCACTTTCATTGCCCAAGCGGTCTACCGCACGCACTGCCACATCATAAAGTGTCTTTCCATCTTTCTGCTTCGGAAGCTCCAATGAAGTAACTCCAGCATCGAGGATATCTGTTGTCCACACCTCACCATAGCGGGTATACACAATCCAATGCGCTACTTGATCAGGCTGTTTCTGCAACCATTTCGCAAATACCGTATTCTTCTGGTTCGTCAACAACAAAGTCGGACGCAACAGTAGATTAGCCTTAAGCCATGGGCTCTTTGGAATCAACGCCTTTTCCTTGTACGGACCATTTTTCAATGCAGGCAACATGGCCGGGTTTTTCGTAAGGCCAGCAATACTCCAATGTACCGCTCCAGGACTATTCGGCACGATCTCACGAGATGCAGCAACCTGATTCACGATTTCCTTTGTTTTATCCGCAGCTCTTACCTCTACCGTATTCAGGCCAGGCCACAAATGTCTATTATATCTATTTTCAGACTGCCACCATTTCAACAGCGCCGTAAAGCTCTGTTTTTGTGGTTCAATCGGCCAATAAAGCTGTGGGGTAAAATAATCAATCCACCCTTCATTAAGCCACAATTTCGCATCAGCATATAATTCATCATACTGTGAAGAACCGGTTACTCCTGAAGGATAGCCTGGTTTCCAAATGCCAAATGGGCTCAGACCAAACTTAACAAAATTCTTCTCCGCTTTGATCTCCTCGTATACCCGTTTTATAAAGCGGTTTACATTATCCCTACGCCAATCTCCTCTGGACAGTGCGCCACCATCTGCTTTATAAGCATTCCAAGTTTTGTTATCTGGAAAGTCTGCTCCGCCATTGTATTCTGCGTAAGGGTAGAAATAATCATCAAAATGAATTCCGTCTATATCATAACGTTTTACGATATCATTGACCACCTTTGCCGCATGGTCCTGCGTACGCTGATCTGCAGGATCAAACCAATACATGCCATTACGTAATCGCACCACATTATCTGGTGTACGTTTTACCATAGACTCAGCAGTAACCGTCCCCCCATTAGAATGGTGTGCACGATAAGGGTTGAGCCATACATGCAGCTCAAGACCACGCTTATGTGCTTCCTGCACCCAAAAATCCAATGGGTCATAGTAAGGTTCAGGACGCTTGCCAATCTCTCCGGTCAAGAAGTAAGACCATGGTTCGAACTGGCTATTATACATGGCATCTGCAGATGGGCGGGCCTGAAAAATAACCGCATTGAAATTATTATCCTTCAGCATATCCAATAAAGCAATCGCTTCTTGCTTCTGCTGTTCTGTAGTCAGATTACGTTTAGAAGGCCAGTTGATATTAGCCACCGTAGCTACCCAAGCAGCTCGGAATTCGCGCGGTACAGACGGAAGATCGACCACCAAAGACTCTTCTTCTTTAGCCTTTACTGGCGGTGCCATTTCAGCGGACTGCGCCACTAATGGAGGTTTAACATCTTTTTTCGGAGTTTCCTTCTGAACGACTGTAGTCGCCTTAGAATTAGAGACCTCTGTCTCTGCTTTCTTCCTACCTTGCGTTTTTTTATCCTTACGTGAAGCACAAGAAAACATAAAGACAGAAATTAATAGTGCAGCAATGACTGCGCTTTTAATCGTATTTAAAGTCATAGTACGCAAAACTACACTTTCTCTCCCTCAAAATAAACCTTTTTCACATTAAAGTATTGATCAAAAACCAATACATTCGCTTTTGCGCCCTCCCCTAAATGTCCGATATCTGTTCGTTCTATCAGTCGGGCTGGGTAAGTCGTTGCCATCCGAATGGCTTCATCCAATTGAATCCCTACCTTCTCAACACAATTTCGGATAGCCCCTAACATGGTCAATGCTGATCCACTCAGCGTGCCATCAGGCAGCACATAATGATCCTTGTTAAAAACGTGTTGATAAATTCCACTTTCACACCCCGTAACCGCATCGGTAATCAAGTACAACCGTTCACCCAATTGCGTTTTACTGATCTTTACCACTTCATAATCGACATGAATGCCATCAACCACTATTGAAGCACATACATTCTTATGATTGAATATGGCACCCGGTACGCCCGCTTGCCGATGATGCAATGGCGACATCGCATTCCAAAGATGTGTTGCAGCTTTAATCCCCTTATCGAATGCGTTCGACGCCTCATGAAATGTCGCATCAGTATGTCCGGCACTGATCAACAATCCTTTTTCTACCAAATAATCAAGACAGTCCTGTTCCAACAATTCCGGAGCTACCGTTATAATCCCGACAACATCTTCATTGCCTTCCAACAAGTGGCGTAGTGTAGGGATATCGGCTTTGACAATAAGAGCTTCTGGATGCGCTCCTCTCTTTTTAGCATTCAGAAAAGGTCCTTCCAGATGCAAGCCCATCGCCACCCGAGGAGAAGCTTCCTTAAACACACGAATCGCCTCATCAAATACTTGAATGGTATTTGTTGCCAATGTTAAATAAAAAGAAGTACATCCCTGCCTCAATAATTCCTGCTCTATTTTATCGAGCGCATCTGCATTTGGTATTTCTGAAAACAGATTTCCTCCTGCCCCATAAATCTGTAGATCGATCAATCCGGGACATATGTTATCTCCCTCTACATTGACCTTCTCAAATCCTTCTGGAATCTGGGTCTCGGGTACTATTCTCTCAATCCTGCCATCCGAGATTAACAGAGCATGATGGTGTATAATATTATATCCGGAATAGATTGTTCCGTTGTACAAAGCTAGCTTTCTTTCCATACTGCAATTTAAAAAAAATCATGATGTCCCTGCATCAGGCACAGACACAAAACAATCACAATGTTATCTTTAGAGCTCTTGAATGCCAATGCAAGAGAAAACATCATGAAAAAAAAACATTTTGTTAACATTTTGTAACAGATGATATCAGGAGAAATGAAGATTTTTATGCGCCTCTATGCCGGCGCAGGGCAACAAACTTTTGCTTGATCAAAAGTTTGGCAAAAATCAAGGCTGTATCTTATTTGTTGCTCCAGTAACGCCATGGTGTAAGCGCAGTTCCTAGGTCTCCTACACTCAAATCCACGCTAGGACTGGAATCTGCTGGAGATAATGCAAGATGTAAGGATTGTCATACACCATGCCTACTTTCACTGCCAAATAAGCTAAGGCCGCTTTGAAGCCTCTCAATAGAATAGAAGACGCTGTAATCAATAAGCGACACCTGAAAAACGACCTTGTAGCATATGGAAACTAAAGCCGTAAAGCTATCACACAGATTGTCGTACGTATTGCAGTAACCAAGGATTTCCAGTCTAAGGGTGGGGCGAGCGTTGTGGCGACCTTAGAAACCGCCTTAATAGCTTTACGTGCTGTGATGAACATAGGCTATACAGTCTTGACCTTTTTGCTTCGTTTTTGTGTCAAGACAAAAATGAAGGTCTCGTCCTGACAAGGACTATTTTAAACTTTGACCTTATCAATTTACATTCCGCATTTAAAAGCAACAAATATTCGTAACTTCGTATCACACGAAACCTCAGACTATGGGAAAAGCCAAACAAAGCACAAACGGTAGTATAAAAGCAATGCGCATCATCAATATCATTGCGATTACAGTCTTTGTCTTAGGAATCCTTTATAAAATATTTATAGCTAAATAATAATGTCACAGAAAGAAATCTTCAACACAGATAAGGCACCTGCAGCAATCGGGCCTTACAACCAAGCTATCAAAGCAGACAAAACATTGTATGTATCGGGCCAGGTACCTTTCAATCCGGAGACGATGGAATTGGTCACTACAGGTATAGCAGATGAAGCCCATCAGGTATTAAAAAATGTTGGTGCCATCTTAAATCACGCTGGTTATGATTTCAAAGATGTATGCAAAGCTACCATCTTCTTATCGAGCATGGATGATTTTGCAACAGTAAACGAAGTGTATGCACAGTATTTCAACGAAAACCAGCCTGCACGCGAGTGTGTCGCGGTAAAAACATTACCGCGCAACGTAAACGTAGAAATATCGGTGATTGCCTGGAAAGCATAATTCCAATAATACAACCTTTACAAACACATTTCAGCCCTGATCACACAGGGCTTTTTTTTAACAAAAACTTTAGACCTTGTAGCGATTTTTACTCATCTACCGTATTAAGTACATTATAAACGTTAATTCAAAAAAAATGGTAAAAACTAACCTCTTATTTTGCTACCTACTGGGTCTAATTACTTTATTTTCCGCCTGCAGCAAAGACGATGGTAAATATGACGAACTCATTCGTCTTGCTGACGTAAAACTACAGGAAGCAATCAAGTTGGCTGAGAACCAGCCTTGCAAGCCCGTAGAAGAATGGCGTATAGACACACTATCTTACAGATATGTCCCTGTGCACCCCAGTTTTGAAAAGGAATACAATGCGCTGATAAAAGAATATCGAAATCTTGCCGAACAGGCTAGCAAAGCGTACAAGCCCGGTAAACATGACCCAATAGCATATAACACTACACCTGTAATACTACCTCCTAACTTTGGGTTACGCTGCAAAGAAGGTAAAATGATCGTCGCATCGGCATTTGACCTTGAACTTACAGAAATCGACCAAAAAATAGAAAATTTATTGCCTCAAATCCGCGACTTCTTCAAAGATGTACCTTGCACTGACGCCAGCAAATGGAATATCCTCACAATAAGAAAAGACTGCGAATTTATACCTGTTGCCTATACTGAAACCCGTGAATTAGGCCTTTTTTTCAAAAAAACAGAACAATTAAACCACTTAAACTACGCTAGGTATCACAAAACAGGAAAGGAATGTCCAACACAGAATCCAAATCCTCCAAAAGGGATCATCTGTAAAGACGGGCATCCCACATTACAATAGGTATTTACGAGATTTTATCCCAGGATATACCTGGAGCCCGTTGATTAAGATAGATGGACAATTGCTGGTGCTGTGGTGCCAGCAGTTGTGGATCTTCCTTGAATATTTCGATCACCCGACTACGGGCTTCACTCAATATCGCCTGATCCTTGGCCAAATCTGCAATCTTCATTTCCAACACGCCCGACTGCTGTGTCCCCGACAGATCTCCCGGGCCACGCAGTTCAAGATCCACCTCCGCGATTTCAAAGCCATCGTTCGTCCGTACCATCGTATCTAACCGTTTGCGTCCTTCTTTACTTAGCTTATCTCCTGACATCAAAATACAGAATGACTGTTCCGCTCCACGGCCTACACGCCCACGTAGCTGATGCAATTGGGACAGACCAAAACGCTCAGAGTTTTCAATAATCATGACCGACGCATTTGGCACGTTGACCCCTACCTCAATTACGGTAGTCGCGACCATAATCTGGGTTTCGCCTTTCACAAAACGTTGCATTTCAAAGTCCTTATCCTTCACAGGCATCTTACCGTGCACAATACTGATATGATACTGCGGCAGAGGGAATTCCCGCATCAATCCTTCCAGACCTGCCTCCAGATACAGTAAATCCATTTTTTCACTTTCCTTGATCAATGGATAAACGATATACACCTGTCGACCTTTAGTAACTTCCTCCCGTATAAAACCAAACACACGCAGGCGCTGATTTTCGAAAAAATGAACTGTCTTTATAGGTTTACGTCCAGCTGGCAATTCATCAATAATAGAAATATCCAAATCTCCGTACAGCGTCATTGCCAAGGTACGTGGTATAGGTGTCGCCGTCATAACCAACATATGCGGGGGCACGACATTCTTCCTCCACAATTTAGCCCTTTGTTCGACTCCGAATCGGTGCTGTTCATCAATCACGACAAAGCCGATATTCTTAAACTTCACTTTGTCTTCAATCAGCGCGTGCGTACCTATGAGGATATCCAGAGAACCATCCTCCAGCCCCTGATGTATCAAACGTCGTTCTTTTGTCGGTGTAGACCCCGTCAGCAGTTTAATCGAACAGATATCCTCACCAATTAGTTCTTTGAGCCCATTATAATGCTGCGTAGCCAAGATTTCAGTAGGTGCCATCATACAGGCCTGAAACCCATTATCCAATGCTATCAGCATACTCATCAGTGCAACCACTGTCTTGCCAGACCCAACATCTCCCTGCACCAGCCGATTCATCTGCGCGCCTGTGTTCGTATCCTGCCGGATTTCCTTGATCACGCGCTTTTGCGCATTAGTCAGCGGAAAAGGCAACCGCTCATTGAAAAAAGCATTAAACCTATCGCCCACCTTATCAAACCGATGCCCTTTGAATTTTTGGGTATTCAACTGCTTATTACGCAGAAGTCGCAGTTGTATAAAAAAAAGCTCTTCAAACTTCAACCGTCTGATAGCGGCATTCAGCTCATTCACATTTTGAGGAAAATGTATAGCCAACAATGCTTCTTTATGACCAATAAGATTGTGCTTCTGAAGAATATAAGCAGGCAATAGCTCTTCTATCCCATTATACACCGCTTCCAGCGCTGTCTGCTGAAGCTTTTGAATACCTTTGGTATCCAGATTGAACTTCTTTAATTTCTCCGTTGAAGAATACACCGGCTGCATCGTCATATTGCCAACCTTCTTCTCCGCAGAACTGTACAGCTCCATCTCTGGATGGGTCATCGAGATCGCACCGTTGAACTCCACAGGCTTACCATAGATAATATAGGGACTACCGATTTTCAGGCTTTTTTTAAGCCAGGGTATACTCTGGAACCAAACCAGCTCCATAGTTCCTGTCTCATCACGAAACTGTGCCACCAGACGCTTCCCCCGACGCTCACCGACTTCTTTCAACGAAATCAAGCGGCCCAGTATCTGCGCTCCGATCAAATCTGCATGTACCTGTCGTATTTTATGGAATTTAGTACGGTCAATATACCGGAATGGATAATACTGCAACAAATCCCCAATAGTAAATATCAGCAGCTCCTTTTTTATTACATCAGCTTTCTGCGGACCTACACCTTTGAGGTATTCTATTGGAGTTATTAAAGATAAATTAGCCATTCCTAAGAACGGCTAATTTACAAAAACTAAATTAAAACGTTTCTGTATTTCGGCACACATGAAAACCGCTACAGAAATGCCTACTGATATATAGGGGATTGGTCGGATTTATTTTAAATTGTTTATCATATTAACCAGATTGCTCTTTGTCTCTCTTTTTATCTCTTCTTTACCGATTGTAATAACGCCTTTATCCTCAATCTTGACCTTTCTGATTGCATAAGCCACAGCTCCGTTACTTTCCGAAACAAACACAATATGCAGATTCAGGCCTACAGGCACAAAACCATAGTGTTCCGAAAAGAAATGATCTTTACTGTCGTAAGTATCCAAAAGGGCCAATACATTCGGTTCCCCCTCATAGGCTAAAAACACACCTGAGTTCTCCTTGTTATATTCTGCAGGCACCACAACTTTGATCTGCGTCTTTGGCCGTGCGTCATTATAAAAGCGGTCCACATTCGCCCATCCGAAACTATCTCCCCAGATATCATATCGTGCGGTCTCTGTATTAGGTCCTATTCCTGCTTCTTTTCCCTGTCCTTCAGGATTGACTTCCTCCCAGACCAGGTCTCCTGCCTCATTGATATTTCCCTTCCACAGCTTCATATCCATGTCCAACCCGCCAGTATTAGCCGCTGGTACTGTCACCGAAAATGTACATCCCGGTTTCAGAACTTTATCCCCCTGTTTAACCTGAATATTATATTCTCCCCCTGTCACCAAAGGCAATAAATTTCCTGAAGCGTCTTTTCCCATCACAGGCTTGTTGGTCATTACCATATTTCCTCTGTCATAAATCTCAACAAAAGAAAGGGCCACATCTCCGGAAACCAGATTATTACTGGCATCCCGAAGACAGTTGGGATGTATCGTTACTTTAGCTCCTTTGGAGGAAGTAAAAACCACACCGTCTTCTGCCTTAAAAGTCTTCGTCTGCGTTAGATCCTGTAGCGACTGAGCCCTCATTTCTTTAAAAGCTGCGGCTGATGGTCCAGCTATCTCGGTTTCTATTCCGTCATTCTTACAAGATGTCGCGATAAAGGATGCACACAGCAATACCGCCAAAGTTTTAAAAGTAAATGTTCTTTTCATGTCTTTAAGATTTTAATTGTTACTATTTAATCTGTTTACATGATGATATAAATGGTTGACGCAGATTGTTACCCTCTAATAACTATTTTTTTTACAAAAAACATTCGCCCTTCTATTTATTTAACTGCTCCATAAAAAACCATTATCTTTGTTTCCTTGTTCTTAGTAGACAGTAAGACAAGAGATAACAGACATATATGGGAAAAACTAAGATATACGACACCGCAATAAAACAAGAAACCGCTATTTTGGTATCGGTTATCACACCCGATATTTCAGAAGCTATAGCACAGGAGTACCTCGAAGAGTTACGCTTTCTCGTAGAAACTGCCGGTGGCGACACTAAAGGTGTATTTACACAGAAAATGGCGAAACCTGAACATGCTACGTTTGTCGGTACCGGTAAATTACAGGAAATCAAAGAATATGTAGAAGCGGAGGACATCGACATGATCGTTTTCGATGACGAACTATCGCCTTCCCAACTTCGTAATATAGAGAAAGAGCTGCAACGTAAAGTCCTAGACCGTTCCAGCTTAATCCTCGACATCTTTGCTAAGCATGCACAGACCGCACAGGCAAAAACACAGGTCGAGCTCGCTCAGCTTCAATACCTACTGCCACGCCTTACCCGCTTATGGACTCACTTAGAGCGTCAGCGTGGGGGTATCGGGATGCGTGGTCCGGGAGAGTCTCAAATTGAAACCGATAGACGGATTATCTTAAACAAGATCTCGTTACTGAAAGAACGGTTAAAAATTATCGACAAACAGAACGAAACACAGCGCAAGAACCGTGGAGAGATGATACGTGTCGCTTTAGTCGGCTATACCAACGTTGGTAAATCGACTATCCTCAACATGATATCGAAAGCCGATGTTCTTATTGAAAATAAGTTATTCGCAACCTTAGATACGACTGTACGGAAAGTAGTCATCGACAACCTTCCGTTTTTAATGTCCGACACCGTGGGTTTCATACGTAAGTTGCCTCATCATTTGGTCGAGTCTTTCAAATCCACCCTAGATGAAGTTCGCGAAGCAGATGTATTGATTCATGTGGTAGACATCTCCCACCCGGACTTTGAGCATCATATTATCGCGGTCAACGAGACTCTAAAAGATATCAAAGCACTGGACAAGCCGACTATTACCGTATTCAATAAAATTGATGCCTATAAGCCTCCTGTTGAAGTCGATGAAGAAGGCGAAGAAATAAAGGTAACACTTGACGACTTTAAAAACTCCTGGATGGCCAAAAACTCCGATCCAGCAATCTTTTTATCCGCTACAAACAAGACGAATATAGAAGAGTTTAAAGAGAAGCTCTATGAAGTCATAGCAGACCTACATAACAAACGGTATCCGTATAATAATTTGCTTTATTAGGTTATAAAGTTATAGAGGTTATGAAGTTATGGTAAAATCACACAAGGATTTAAAAGTTTGGCAAGAGAGTATGCTTCTTGTAAAGGATGTATATGAGATTACAAATTCCTTTCCTGCAGATGAACGATTTACCTTAGGTCAACAAATAAGTCGATCTGCAATTTCGATTCCCTCCAACATAGCCGAGGGAGCTGGTAGACGTGGAAACAAAGAATGGACTAGGTTTCTCTATATAGCATTAGGATCATTATCAGAACTCGAAGCTCAAATTGAAATAGCTAAAATGCTAGGTTACATCAACGATAATAAAATCATTATAGAAAAAATCACATTTATACGAATTATGACAACGAAGTTGATCGCTAGCCTAGATGCTAAGGCTACATAACCTCGTAACTTTCGTAACTACATAACTTTTAAATGCAAAATAAAACTGTTCAATTCACCGACTGGGGCTTGGTTGACTACCAAGAGGCATGGGATAGACAAGAGAAAGTATTTGCGGAGACCCTGGCCATTAAGCATGATAATCGGGTAAACGACACGAAAAATCCGACGCCCAATCATCTTATATTTACAGAGCATCCCCATGTTTATACTTTAGGAAAAAGTGGACACCCGGAATATCTTCTTTTGGATGAGGAGGGGTTAAAGGAAAAGGATGCACGATTTTATAAGATCAACCGTGGTGGTGATATCACCTACCATGGCCCCGGGCAAATTGTAGGGTACCCGATTTTAGATCTGGACAATTTCTTTACCGACATACATCTTTATTTGCGGACGCTAGAAGAGGCCATTATACTGACATTAGCGGACTACGGAATACAAGCAGGAAGGTACGATGGTTTTACAGGTGTATGGCTTGATGCAGACAATGACAAGGCCCGTAAAATATGTGCTATGGGTGTACGTGCATCCCGTTGGGTCACTATGCATGGTTTTGCATTCAACGTCAATGCCGACCTCAATTATTTTGGCAATATCATCCCCTGCGGTATAGATGATAAAGATGTCACTTCCATGGAGCGTGAACTTGGCCATAAATTAGATATGGGCGAAGTCAAGGATAAGTTGAAGAAACATATTGCGACCCTGTTCCATATGGAACTGACAGATTAAAGGAATACAAACAATAAAGGCACCTATCTAGGTGCCTTTATTATTTTAATTACTATTCCAAAGTCGGATTGAAAGTACCTCCCCAATCTTTGTTCTGCAATAGTTTTGGGTTTTTATCAATCGATGTCTGCGCAATAGGGAAGAAATAATAACTATCCGGAAGGATGTTTTCTTTCGCTCCTGTATTTGGCACCTGGCGCACAATATACTTGAACTGATTCTCTTTCAATTGGTATGTTTTAGCCAATCCGGCTGCCACAGTCAGATCCATTTCCGAGCCATCCGCATTAATCGCTATAGCCTCTACCCCATATTTTGTTTTCTTGTCGAGCACATCAAGCCGTCTCATTCTCCTCAGATCCCAGAAACGATGTCCCTCGAAACAGAACTCCACATTTCGCTCTGCCAGTATTGCATCACGCATGCTTGCCTTATCTGTTGCCTTGATTCCATACGCTCCATTGCTACCGGGCTCAATTCCGGCACGGATACGTATTTCCTTCAAAATCCCCATTGCAGCATTAAAATCTCCCGTCTCATTTGCTGTTTCTGCATAATTCAACATCACTTCGGCAAAGCGCATAACAACATAATCTACATCATACTGCGTCTGTACTTCAGTCTGTTTCAGTGACAGTTTTGAGTTTTTCAGGATAAAGAAACCACTGTATCTATTCAAATTTTCAGAAGGTGTATTCGCTTTTGGATTCACCCCAAAGTCATCCAATGCCGAAGCTACCCCAACAGAAGTGTACTGCCGTTTTCCCGCTTTACCCGACACTTCATAGATCTTACCATTCCAAACGATCGATTTATTAAAACGAGGATCTCTATTTTCCCAATAAGACTGTAAGAAATCTGCATCTGTTTTATAATAGGCACTAGTAGGGTCATTATAAAGCTTACCATCTTTCATTGGAAACGCTTTCACAAAGTCCCAAGAAGGAACAGCCCCTGCAGGGCCACGGCTTTCCGACCCAGGTCGTACGCCATTATCCCAATTGGCCACTTTATTCGGGTATTGATTAATCACAGCAAAGACCACTTCAGCCCCCTTTTCTATCAAAGCAATATTCTGATAATCAGCAGTCAGACTATAACCATTCCCTTTCAATCTATCATACGCAGCCTTATTTGCTGCATGTGCCTCTGTCCAATAGGCATTACCAAAAGGATTGCTCGGATTGAACTGCGGGGAAGCTTTATATAGCAACACCTTAGCTTTAAAAGCGACCACAAAATTGCCATCAATCCGGCCATAGTCTTCACTCGTTTTAGCAATAGTAGCCGGCAATAAGGCAAGCGCTCCATCCAGATCCTTCACCATCAGCTCAAAACATTCCTTTGTACTATTACGGGTCACCTGCAAATCTCCTTTTTCCCGATCCTGAGGCTCCGTAATATAAGGTACACCACCATGATGTTTCACCATATTAAAGTACATATACGCCCGCATAAAAAGAAGCTGACCTAAAGCTTTATCCTTATTTTCCTTAGCCAACCCTGTACTTTCATTGATCTTTTGGATAGCTGTATTTATCTTACGTATAGTTGTATAATCCCAAGCCTTATAGGTTGAACTATTTACTGTAACGGCATCCAATGGAAAGTTAATCCCGATCAACTGTTCCGAGTTATTATCTGCGCCAGCGCTCCAATTACCAAATATCTCATAGAGATTCGACAAATAGGCATTCACTAGACTAGGGTCATTCCACACCTTATCCTCGTCCAACGAATTTAAATCATCGATATCGAGTACATTTTTACAGGATGTAGCGATTAGAACCGATGCTATAATTATATAAAATATCTTCTTCATTATCGTTCACATTTAAAATTTAACATCAATACCCAACGCATAAGTTTTCATGACGGGATAAGAATCGTACATCTTCTGCTCAGGATCATGAAACTCGGTCATCTTGGAGAAGACAAACAGGTTTGTACCATTAAAGAATACATTTACGCCTTTGATCTTCATACGATCTGTCAAAGCCAGAGGAAGACTATAAGACACATTCAGGTCACGTAGACGCAAATAGGCACCATTACGGATCCAGAAAGAAGAAGCCTCTGTTCCTGACTCTGCCCAGTTGGCACCAACCACCCTTGGGTACTGCGCTCCTGGGTTCTCGGCAGTCCATACATCACCCGCCCATATCGGATAGTAGGGTCTGAATCCACCCCCATGCTGACGTATACCAGGGCCATCAAGGTTACTAATGATACGATCGTAGGCCAATACTCCCTGGAACAGTGCCGAGACTGAAATACCTTTCCAAGAGCCATTCAAACCGAAACCATAGTTGATTCGTGGTGTATTATTTTCCGACAATAGCATCATGTCATTTTCATCAATTTTCCCATCTGGGCCTCCCGAATAATTGGCTCCGCGCTGATCTTTATATAAGATCATCCCAAGATAAGGATCCCGCCCATAAGTCTTGAATCCCTTAGCCTTAAGCGCATCTAATTGTTCCTGAGTACGCACGATGTCAATGGCTTCGAGCCCGACAATCCGGTTTTCCGGTCTACCGACCCTAGATCTAAAGTTCTGTGCCCCACCTGCTGCATAAGATGGCTCTTCATCATAGATATCCCACTTATCCTTTGCATACCCCATATTAGCACTGATACCATAGGATACTTCACCAATACGATCATTCCAGTTTAAGGATACCTCCCCCCCTCTATAGCTTCTAGCAGCATAGTTTTCAGGTGCCAACTCTCGACCATAAGTATCTGGCATAGCATTCTGCCTACGCCCTAGAATGTCCGTCTCTTTTCGCACAAACCCATCCAATGAGCCACTCAATCTACTGTTTAACATTGCGAAGTCTATCCCCACGTTATAACTTTTGGAAGTCGTCCAAGTTAGGTTCTGAGTAGGGTTATTACCATAGGCAATTCCGTTATAGTAACGGTCGCCAAAAATAGACCCTCCGCTCGGTGTATACTTCTCACGGTACAAAAACTGTCCTATACGTTCGGCACTCACATTCAAATCATTCCCTGTTGATCCGTACGAGGCACGTAACTTTAAGTCATTCACCGTATTCTTTAAATTCGTAAAGAAGCTTTCTTCGGACACACGCCAAGCAGCGGACATGGAAGGGAAGAATCCCCAACGTTTGTCATTTGGAAACAATGGCGAGCCGTCATAACGGAATGAGAATTCGGCGATGTAACGGTCAGCATAATTATAGTTGACACGTCCGATTACACCTCTTCTCGAATCGACCGTTTCTTTGGCCGTAGTCGATCTATAGTTACGATCCGTTGGATAGATAAACATCTGATCTAAACTCACGATCGGGCTTTCTGCACGCGAATTGATAAAAGTACCACCTTCTTTAAATTGCTCGTAAACCAAGATTCCATCCACAGCATGTTTATTGAATTTACGGCTATAGTTCAAGAACCAGTTGACCTGATATTGCCAGGTCCTTTCGGGAGTATAATCCATAAAGGGTTGTGCTTGACTAAACGTAAACACATTGATCTTGTCTTCCGAAGGTGGAGCCGGGATAAATCGGTTTCCATTAGGATCTAAAGAAGTAAAAGTATAGTTCTTCTGGAATGTCATGAATCTCTTTTTCATGTAGTCCTGAGCCACGTACGAACCGACCACTTTAGTCGACAGCCCCTCTATCAGCTTATCCAATTTATAATTGAGTGTCAGAATCGGATTCACCTGTCTGACTTTGCGATTGACGTAGCGATTTCCGATTACCTGGTCGATTACGTTCCAAGCCTGCCACGAACCCATGGGGGTCTGTACCGGGTATTCCGTAGGACTATCACTTGGTGTTCCGTCTGCATTTAGATAGAATGGATACATCTTCGGCCAGTTGAATGTCACCCGATAAAAATCGGCAACATCAAAATCAGCATCATCTGCAGAGGTGCTAAATGGCCAAAAAAAACGATCCGAATTCGTCTGGTTCATGGCTATATTTACATCCACACTAAAGTCGTCCGAAAGCTGGGCACTTACATTACTCCGTAAGTTAAATTTTTCATGCTCCAGCGTTTTATAAGAACCTAATTCTTTACGGTAACTTACCAGGTTGTAATAGGTAATCTTGTCTCCACCACCATTCACGGAAATCGACTGACGATGACTAAATGGATTACGCCATATCACGTCATTGACACTGTATTTTTTATCCAAAAAATAATCAAACTCTTCCTTTCCGTTTGGGGCTACAAAAGGGTTCTTACGATCCCCTTGCTCCCAGTTAAACTGGGCAACCCTATTCTGATAAGTCAATTCATCTGCCGCAGTTGTAATATCAGCGAGCAACGTCTGTGTCGGTGTACTGAAATTATAACTACTCTGTACATTAAATACCGGCGCCTGATTGATTCCTTTTTTGGTGGTCACCACTACTACACCATTACCGGCCCTTGTACCATATACTGCTGCTGTAGCGGCATCTTTCAAAAAGCTCATCTGGTCGACTTCATTTGCTTCGAGCGCATCGAATGCTGCTTTATCACGTACTATCCCATCAATAACATATAAAGGCTCTGCAAAGCTACCTCGTATCCGTAAACTTGAAGAAGCACCAGCCATACCTGACGTATTGGTTACATTCACACCTGGGGCACGGCCCGCCAACGTATTGGACAGATTAGATGGTGCTATGTTTTTCAATTGATCAGCATTCACAGAACTTACAGGTCCCGTTAAGTTTGCTTTGCGTTGTCGTCCATACCCTACTACCACCACCTCATCCAGTGCATCGACCTCATCTTGCAGTACAACTTGTACCCCCTCCAACTTATCCACGGTTATGATCTGTGTTTTGAAACCAAAATAGCGCACTTCAATGCTATCTCCTACTTTACCTGCTACAGAAAAACGTCCATCTGCAGATGTGGCGGTAGACTTGCCCCCCCGTACCGCAACTGTGGCACCCGATACCGGATTGCCCTCTCCATCCACGACACGCCCAGTCACCAACTGCTGTACCGCATATTTTGCTACAGCACGCTCATCCCGTTTTATTACCACCGTATTATTATGGATCGTATAGGTGAGATTGCTTGCATTAAATACCTTAGAAAGGGATTGGTCCAGGCTTTCATCACTAATCTGTACGGTAGTGCGCTCCTCGGCGAGCAGGCCATGCTCATACACAAATCGTACTCCCGTTTGTTTTGAGATTGTACCCAAAACTTGTTCAACTTTTCCGTTTTTAACTTTTAAGGTTACTTGACCATTGGTCGTTGCGAAGCTGGTGAACATTGAGGTTACTAAAATTAAACCGGTCAATTTCATCTTAATCAGCGTTTTCAAAAATCGGGCCTCCCGGTTAGTAACGGGCACAGCGATTTTTGAATATTTTTTAATATTCATAAATTTGTAAAGAATTTAATGGTTTATAACAAATTTGAATTCATCATTAGCGGAGGTATGGCAGTACCTTCGCTTAGTTTATAATTTGGTATTCTATCTCATATATCGCCCTCCCAGTTTAGGTTTATTATTTCACAATCAGTTATTTGACAATCAGCCTATCTTCTTCTATTAGATACTGATATCCTGTCAGGTCCTTTAATACCGAGCACACTTTAGCCAGTGTTACATTACGTTCGATACTCCCGGTATATTTCTTTGTATCCAACGTCCTATCCACCTGCAACTTCACCCCATACCAACGGTTTATCTCCCTAAGAATCGTCTTGATATCTTTGTTATTGAAATTGAAGAAACCATCTTTAATGGCCAATGCATCTTCAAGAAGTGTCGATTCCTCTGCTTTCAGTGTACCATTCACAATCCCTGCCTGGTATCCGGCCTCAAGAACGGCTTGTGCAGTCTGTGTATTCAATTGTAGTCGACCTTCGGTAAGCACCACCTGCGGTGCATCTTCGGTATAATTCCGAATCGAGAAAGCAGTCCCTAATGCTTTGATTTCTAAACCATCTACCTCGACAATAAAAGGTTTGGCCGCATCCTTCGCTACTTCAAAAAAGGCCTCTCCTTTCACTTTAACCCGACGCTCCGTCTTTGAGAAAGCCGATAGATATTCGACTTTTGACTCTGGGCTCAACCACACCTTGGTGCCGTCAGAGAGTTTTAGGGAATAAGAAGACCTAATCGGAGTGATGATCCGGTACCGACGGTTATTCGTATTTGCAGTACCCGGTGACTTTCCAACATCCTCTATACCGAGCTGCTTCACAAACTTGTCGTCGACTTCAAAGCGTGCCTGTGCATCCGTTGGCAGAATATCGTTCTTTTGCCCATATACAGTGTCCTCTACAATATAAGCGGGCTTATCACTTTTGGCAAACCACAATACCCCGATGACCGACACTGCAATCAATAGCGCCGCCACAGTCCCCCACCTTATCCAATTGTATTTAACAACCGGAACATTCTGCGCTACCACACGGGACTGAAATACACTCCATTCCTTATCTATTTCTAGTTTCAGCAGATCTATTGGGGTTTCTATCCGACCACTTTCTATGACATTCCGCAAATACGTGCGTGCTTCTGGGTATTGGATCAATAAACCGGACAAAAGAAGCTCCTGCTCATCATTCAATATATGCCCAGCTGCCAATAAAGACGCCAGCTCCGCCAATACAATTTTGTCGTTTTCTATCATAATTTGTTTATAAGTAACTTGAAAATCAAAAAAGGGTGTCTTCGGATTTACTTTTTTTAATATTCTTTAAATAGCGCTATAAAGGGCTGTTAAAAACAACAGAACAAGTAAGGGTACAAGTTTGCTTTTCAATATCCGTAGAGCTCTTTGCCGTTGGCTTTTAACCGTATTCAAACTTATATTCAAAAGCTTAGCAACCTCATCGTATTTCTTTCCATCAAAATAGATAAGCTTACAGATATGCTGGCATTTATCTGGCAAGGTGGAAAGTTGTTTATGGAGCACTCCGATTATCTCAGCTCTAATCAAACTAGTCAATTGATCTTCATCTTCTCCTTCGACTTCCAATATCGTATGCACCTTTGCAGCAGTCGCTTCTCTTCGTTTATAATTTAAGCATTGATATTTGACGGTACTATATAGAAAGCTTTTGACAACAGGTTCTGGTTGTTTGAGGATATCATTTCTATCAAGAAGGATAATAAAAGCCTCTTGTACGATGTCTTTGGCTATTTCCTCGGAATCAACGAAAGGATACGCATAGACTGTCAACCGTACAAAATACTCTTTGAAAAGCGTTTCTATTCCTAACATACCCCTTATCAATTAAGAATTTCAAAAATAAGCCAGGAACAATTCCGAAGCCAAGGCAAATTATAAATTTTTTATCTATTTCAGGGTCTTGATTATGAAATCTATAAGAGAGAAGAAAAAATCTTATAAAGAAGAAATGCAAGGTAATTTAACCTTAGTCGGGGGAATTTTATATTTCACATCGCTAATGAGCATTAGCTAACGTTATCACAGCCAAAAATTTAACAGATAACCTAGCTCCGCTGACTGATACCTTATGGCAGCGGTATTCTAAAGCCGATGTTCAAATTGAAGTTGACCGGCTTTTGATTATAGATCGTCTGCACTGTACTATTATTATCCATATTATAGCGGATACCCGGCTCTAGGTATAATCCGATCTTTCTCGTCAGTTGAGTTTCTATACCTACTCCAGCATTTACAGAAAATTGAACCGGAGAAGCTTTTAATAGCTCCTGATCTGTTGCTCTTACATTATCGTCAAGGACAAACTCATTTGTGATCCGACCGCTGGTCGACTTCTCTATAGCCGCTCCCCCGGTTACATATGTAGAAACTCTCTTTTTTTGCCAGACTTTATAGCTCACCTGTACAGGCACACCGATATAATTCAGTTTTTGAGATTGAGCTACCTTATTAGCAGCACTTCCTGAAGAGAGCGTTGATACGGTCTGCGCATAGGTCAAACCGATATTCAAGCTCATTTTCTTATTCACCCGATATTGAAGCCCCAGTCCAAGCGCCACCGGACTACGGTGTTGAATATCTGTCGTCACGTTTTCTGCCGAGTTAGCTTCAATGATATCCGACATCAACCCGCCATTCTCTTCATCATAGATATCCCACTTATCCTTTGCATACCCCATATTAGCACTGATACCATAGGATACTTCACCAATACGATCATTCCAGTTTAAGGATACCTCCCCCCCTCTATAGCTTCTAGCAGCATAGTTTTCAGGTGCCAACTCTCGACCATAAGTATCTGGCATAGCATTCTGCCTACGCCCTAGAATGTCCGTCTCTTTTCGCACAAACCCATCCAATGAGCCACTCAATCTACTGTTTAACATTGCGAAGTCTATCCCCACGTTATAACTTTTGGAAGTCGTCCAAGTTAGGTTCTGAGTAGGGTTATTACCATAGGCAATTCCGTTATAGTAACGGTCGCCAAAAATAGACCCTCCGCTCGGTGTATACTTCTCACGGTACAAAAACTGTCCTATACGTTCGGCACTCACATTCAAATCATTCCCTGTTGATCCGTACGAGGCACGTAACTTTAAGTCATTCACCGTATTCTTTAAATTCGTAAAGAAGCTTTCTTCGGACACACGCCAAGCAGCGGACATGGAAGGGAAGAATCCCCAACGTTTGTCATTTGGAAACAATGGCGAGCCGTCATAACGGAATGAGAATTCGGCGATGTAACGGTCAGCATAATTATAGTTGACACGTCCGATTACACCTCTTCTCGAATCGACCGTTTCTTTGGCCGTAGTCGATCTATAGTTACGATCCGTTGGATAGATAAACATCTGATCTAAACTCACGATCGGGCTTTCTGCACGCGAATTGATAAAAGTACCACCTTCTTTAAATTGCTCGTAAACCAAGATTCCATCCACAGCATGTTTATTGAATTTACGGCTATAGTTCAAGAACCAGTTGACCTGATATTGCCAGGTCCTTTCGGGAGTATAATCCATAAAGGGTTGTGCTTGACTAAACGTAAACACATTGATCTTGTCTTCCGAAGGTGGAGCCGGGATAAATCGGTTTCCATTAGGATCTAAAGAAGTAAAAGTATAGTTCTTCTGGAATGTCATGAATCTCTTTTTCATGTAGTCCTGAGCCACGTACGAACCGACCACTTTAGTCGACAGCCCCTCTATCAGCTTATCCAATTTATAATTGAGTGTCAGAATCGGATTCACCTGTCTGACTTTGCGATTGACGTAGCGATTTCCGATTACCTGGTCGATTACGTTCCAAGCCTGCCACGAACCCATGGGGGTCTGTACCGGGTATTCCGTAGGACTATCACTTGGTGTTCCGTCTGCATTTAGATAGAATGGATACATCTTCGGCCAGTTGAATGTCACCCGATAAAAATCGGCAACATCAAAATCAGCATCATCTGCAGAGGTGCTAAATGGCCAAAAAAAACGATCCGAATTCGTCTGGTTCATGGCTATATTTACATCCACACTAAAGTCGTCCGAAAGCTGGGCACTTACATTACTCCGTAAGTTAAATTTTTCATGCTCCAGCGTTTTATAAGAACCTAATTCTTTACGGTAACTTACCAGGTTGTAATAGGTAATCTTGTCTCCACCACCATTCACGGAAATCGACTGACGATGACTAAATGGATTACGCCATATCACGTCATTGACACTGTATTTTTTATCCAAAAAATAATCAAACTCTTCCTTTCCGTTTGGGGCTACAAAAGGGTTCTTACGATCCCCTTGCTCCCAGTTAAACTGGGCAACCCTATTCTGATAAGTCAATTCATCTGCCGCAGTTGTAATATCAGCGAGCAACGTCTGTGTCGGTGTACTGAAATTATAACTACTCTGTACATTAAATACCGGCGCCTGATTGATTCCTTTTTTGGTGGTCACCACTACTACACCATTACCGGCCCTTGTACCATATACTGCTGCTGTAGCGGCATCTTTCAAAAAGCTCATCTGGTCGACTTCATTTGCTTCGAGCGCATCGAATGCTGCTTTATCACGTACTATCCCATCAATAACATATAAAGGCTCTGCAAAGCTACCTCGTATCCGTAAACTTGAAGAAGCACCAGCCATACCTGACGTATTGGTTACATTCACACCTGGGGCACGGCCCGCCAACGTATTGGACAGATTAGATGGTGCTATGTTTTTCAATTGATCAGCATTCACAGAACTTACAGGTCCCGTTAAGTTTGCTTTGCGTTGTCGTCCATACCCTACTACCACCACCTCATCCAGTGCATCGACCTCATCTTGCAGTACAACTTGTACCCCCTCCAACTTATCCACGGTTATGATCTGTGTTTTGAAACCAAAATAGCGCACTTCAATGCTATCTCCTACTTTACCTGCTACAGAAAAACGTCCATCTGCAGATGTGGCGGTAGACTTGCCCCCCCGTACCGCAACTGTGGCACCCGATACCGGATTGCCCTCTCCATCCACGACACGCCCAGTCACCAACTGCTGTACCGCATATTTTGCTACAGCACGCTCATCCCGTTTTATTACCACCGTATTATTATGGATCGTATAGGTGAGATTGCTTGCATTAAATACCTTAGAAAGGGATTGGTCCAGGCTTTCATCACTAATCTGTACGGTAGTGCGCTCCTCGGCGAGCAGGCCATGCTCATACACAAATCGTACTCCCGTTTGTTTTGAGATTGTACCCAAAACTTGTTCAACTTTTCCGTTTTTAACTTTTAAGGTTACTTGACCATTGGTCGTTGCGAAGCTGGTGAACATTGAGGTTACTAAAATTAAACCGGTCAATTTCATCTTAATCAGCGTTTTCAAAAATCGGGCCTCCCGGTTAGTAACGGGCACAGCGATTTTTGAATATTTTTTAATATTCATAAATTTGTAAAGAATTTAATGGTTTATAACAAATTTGAATTCATCATTAGCGGAGGTATGGCAGTACCTTCGCTTAGTTTATAATTTGGTATTCTATCTCATATATCGCCCTCCCAGTTTAGGTTTATTATTTCACAATCAGTTATTTGACAATCAGCCTATCTTCTTCTATTAGATACTGATATCCTGTCAGGTCCTTTAATACCGAGCACACTTTAGCCAGTGTTACATTACGTTCGATACTCCCGGTATATTTCTTTGTATCCAACGTCCTATCCACCTGCAACTTCACCCCATACCAACGGTTTATCTCCCTAAGAATCGTCTTGATATCTTTGTTATTGAAATTGAAGAAACCATCTTTAATGGCCAATGCATCTTCAAGAAGTGTCGATTCCTCTGCTTTCAGTGTACCATTCACAATCCCTGCCTGGTATCCGGCCTCAAGAACGGCTTGTGCAGTCTGTGTATTCAATTGTAGTCGACCTTCGGTAAGCACCACCTGCGGTGCATCTTCGGTATAATTCCGAATCGAGAAAGCAGTCCCTAATGCTTTGATTTCTAAACCATCTACCTCGACAATAAAAGGTTTGGCCGCATCCTTCGCTACTTCAAAAAAGGCCTCTCCTTTCACTTTAACCCGACGCTCCGTCTTTGAGAAAGCCGATAGATATTCGACTTTTGACTCTGGGCTCAACCACACCTTGGTGCCGTCAGAGAGTTTTAGGGAATAAGAAGACCTAATCGGAGTGATGATCCGGTACCGACGGTTATTCGTATTTGCAGTACCCGGTGACTTTCCAACATCCTCTATACCGAGCTGCTTCACAAACTTGTCGTCGACTTCAAAGCGTGCCTGTGCATCCGTTGGCAGAATATCGTTCTTTTGCCCATATACAGTGTCCTCTACAATATAAGCGGGCTTATCACTTTTGGCAAACCACAATACCCCGATGACCGACACTGCAATCAATAGCGCCGCCACAGTCCCCCACCTTATCCAATTGTATTTAACAACCGGAACATTCTGCGCTACCACACGGGACTGAAATACACTCCATTCCTTATCTATTTCTAGTTTCAGCAGATCTATTGGGGTTTCTATCCGACCACTTTCTATGACATTCCGCAAATACGTGCGTGCTTCTGGGTATTGGATCAATAAACCGGACAAAAGAAGCTCCTGCTCATCATTCAATATATGCCCAGCTGCCAATAAAGACGCCAGCTCCGCCAATACAATTTTGTCGTTTTCTATCATAATTTGTTTATAAGTAACTTGAAAATCAAAAAAGGGTGTCTTCGGATTTACTTTTTTTAATATTCTTTAAATAGCGCTATAAAGGGCTGTTAAAAACAACAGAACAAGTAAGGGTACAAGTTTGCTTTTCAATATCCGTAGAGCTCTTTGCCGTTGGCTTTTAACCGTATTCAAACTTATATTCAAAAGCTTAGCAACCTCATCGTATTTCTTTCCATCAAAATAGATAAGCTTACAGATATGCTGGCATTTATCTGGCAAGGTGGAAAGTTGTTTATGGAGCACTCCGATTATCTCAGCTCTAATCAAACTAGTCAATTGATCTTCATCTTCTCCTTCGACTTCCAATATCGTATGCACCTTTGCAGCAGTCGCTTCTCTTCGTTTATAATTTAAGCATTGATATTTGACGGTACTATATAGAAAGCTTTTGACAACAGGTTCTGGTTGTTTGAGGATATCATTTCTATCAAGAAGGATAATAAAAGCCTCTTGTACGATGTCTTTGGCTATTTCCTCGGAATCAACGAAAGGATACGCATAGACTGTCAACCGTACAAAATACTCTTTGAAAAGCGTTTCTATTCCTAACATACCCCTTATCAATTAAGAATTTCAAAAATAAGCCAGGAACAATTCCGAAGCCAAGGCAAATTATAAATTTTTTATCTATTTCAGGGTCTTGATTATGAAATCTATAAGAGAGAAGAAAAAATCTTATAAAGAAGAAATGCAAGGTAATTTAACCTTAGTCGGGGGAATTTTATATTTCACATCGCTAATGAGCATTAGCTAACGTTATCACAGCCAAAAATTTAACAGATAACCTAGCTCCGCTGACTGATACCTTATGGCAGCGGTATTCTAAAGCCGATGTTCAAATTGAAGTTGACCGGCTTTTGATTATAGATCGTCTGCACTGTACTATTATTATCCATATTATAGCGGATACCCGGCTCTAGGTATAATCCGATCTTTCTCGTCAGTTGAGTTTCTATACCTACTCCAGCATTTACAGAAAATTGAACCGGAGAAGCTTTTAATAGCTCCTGATCTGTTGCTCTTACATTATCGTCAAGGACAAACTCATTTGTGATCCGACCGCTGGTCGACTTCTCTATAGCCGCTCCCCCGGTTACATATGTAGAAACTCTCTTTTTTTGCCAGACTTTATAGCTCACCTGTACAGGCACACCGATATAATTCAGTTTTTGAGATTGAGCTACCTTATTAGCAGCACTTCCTGAAGAGAGCGTTGATACGGTCTGCGCATAGGTCAAACCGATATTCAAGCTCATTTTCTTATTCACCCGATATTGAAGCCCCAGTCCAAGCGCCACCGGACTACGGTGTTGAATATCTGTCGTCACGTTTTCTGCCGAGTTAGCTTCAATGATATCCGACATCAACCCGCCATTCTCTCCATCAAGGGGATAATCCCCACTGGTCACTGGTGCACCACTCATACTGGCATAACCACTCACGTTCTGCCCCGAACTAACACGCATCCGATTCGAATATGCTGCTATAGACCATCTCCCACTGTTTATTAATTTATTCTTTATTTTGCTGTTATCAGCATAAAGATTATCCATGGCCAATCGTTCATAATTTTCATTATTGCGCACCAACACCTCATCATCACGATCACTATGGGTAGGATTAAATACACGATTCTGCAACACCATCTCTAAAGGCTTTATCGTATTATTTTCGAAGTCAAATCCGTTATCCCAGCCCACAAGCTTTGTCAGTGCAGGTAATTCAGCGAAATAAGAATTTTTCACAATTTTATCCGATGAACCATTTTTCAGTTTAGCCTGTTCTGTTTCATTATGATGAGACTCCATATCATTCGAATACGACATTCCTTGAGATAACCCTTCTCCGCCTGGAAGTTCGGAGTTTATCCCCTCGCTATGTTGGCTCAAAATAGGCTCATCAGCAGGAGGCTGTGTAGGGTAGAAAACAGGATACAGAAACACCAATACCAGCGCTGCGGTAACAATAGCTGTCCCTCCCCATATCAGCCTGATCACCGAACGCTTATTAGCTTTGGGTACCGCTTCCTGCTGTAAATTCGGATGTAACGGAATTACCTTTCCTGAATCGGCATCAAAAAGCCTATCTGAAATGCTCTCCCATAAGTTTTCCGGTGCTTGCTCTTGCCCATTCTGCACCTTCTTATCCAAATCATTTAACCAGTTATCTTTCATAAGCTACCTCCTGTGACTGCCTAAATTTACCTATCTCTCTTGCCAAAAGCTTTTTGGCTCGATGAAACTGTGATGCTGATGAGCTTTCTGCTATCCCTAACTCTTCAGCAATTTCGCGATGGCTTCTCTTTTCAAAAACGAACAAATTGAATACAACTCTATATCCGACAGGGAGGCAACCGATCAAATTCAAGATCACCTCATTGGGGATATCATTTACTACGGGCTCCGGTTCGTCTGCTATTTCGGGAAAATCCTCATCTATTAATTCGAATTCTTCCTTTTTTGATAGCCGCAAATACCGCAGCGATTCATTAATGACGATCTTTGAAGCCCAGGCCCGCAAAGATCCCGCACCGCGATACTGAAAAGAATCGATCGCATTAAACATCTTGACGAAACTATTTTGCAACACATCTCCCACATCCTCACGAAACCTGATATACCTTAGACTGACATAGGTGAACTCGCTGGAATAAGCCTCATACAGCTCCTTCCATGCACGTTGCTCCCGCTTTTGCAAGCGATCTACGACGTCTTTCTCCCAGCCCTTGTTTATCGTCATGAATATTGGTAAGATGCATTTGCAAAAAAGAGGTCCCGCAAATCTATCTTAACAAGACCTCTTTTTTACGATTTACTTTTTCACAAGGGACTGAAAATCGTAGAATATAGCTTCAAATGGAGCAACAGCTGTACCATCGACAGTCACCTTGTCTACTGTAAGACCAAATTTTAAGGCTTTTGTTTTACCTGTATACGTGCCTGCCTGTTTTGCTACAACATTCACCACTACTTTCTTATTCGCATTATCCACGGGAAACTGTAGCTCTATTGCTTTAGGGGCAAAAGTAAGATCAACAGCTGTTTTACTACCGTTCACCTTTGCTGTGTAGCTTACATCGTACTTAACTTTACCCAATTTATTAATAACCTCCTGTGCTTTCACTTTATCTTTCACAACAGAAAACACGATTTCAGTCACAGGTAGATCCACTATCGAGATCGTATTGTTTTTTGCAGACAACGCAATTGTCGACTCCGACTTAGTCGTTCCCTGTGTTAGCGCCAACTTACCACTGAAATTCCCATTGACATCTTCCAACTTGACCGGGACAACTGGTTTCGTATTATTGTCTTTCTTACATGACACGAAAGTCAATCCTACAACCACCACTAAAGCCATCAACATCTTAATTGTATTTATTGTTCTCATTTTAAAGTTCTTTTTAATTTTTTTATAAAACATTCATTTTCCTGTGAGTACTCACCCTAATAAACCCCACAATTCAAATTCCTTGCATGAACATTTCAAGAAAAAATAAAATAAAACACAAAAAGCTCTTTTACAGAGCTTTAAATTTTAATAAAAATTTATACAAGAAGTTCTAGCAGTAGTAAACCGACTCAAAAGATACCGGCACCCCATCTTTAAAGCGGATTGCAAAGAAGCCTGCATCACCATTGGCGATACGGTAATAGTGAGGCATATTAGTCCAATCTACGGAGAGTAGATGACCAAACTTGCTAACAAAGTCACGTTCGCTGTAACTGCCATCAATGATTTCTTTGCCCAGCACTACAGCCTGCTGCTCGGCAAATGTCATGGAATACACCGAACCCACCATTTTATTTTTTGAGGGGTAATCCTCTTCAAACGCCAAAATAATATCAGGAGAGCGGTAAAAATAAAGCGGTTCCCAACCACATTCTGGCGAATCGGGGATATCCTTAACCTTTTTCAGATTCAGATCTGCAGCCTCTCTTTCCGAAATTTTACCATCCCAGAGCCTTCTTCCCTGAACTAGATAATACATACTCAGTCTACGCATTTCTTTTTCATACACCTCATAATCTAAGTTCTGGAGCTTAGAGGCTAGCAGAAGTTCAAAATCAATATCCACCTTAGCATTAGTCTGCCCTGATCGCTCCCAAGATTCTTTGTAATAATTGAGCGCCTGCAACATCTCTTCCTTTGTACCGGACCAAGCAATCTCGCGCAGGCGGCTTACTGCATTCAGTTCCTCAGTCATATCTTTACCTTTGACCTTAAGGTAGGCATCTAAAAGTTGTTGATACGTAAACCCCATCCCCAGGTACTTGGCCTGTATATATTCGGGCTGTTCATGAAAATGATCCCCGATATACACCCAACCATCATTATACAGCGGATAGTAATCCAAGGAAATATGTTCATTGAGGCGCGCTTTACGCACTATCTTACCTTCTACTGAAGGTTGATCACGGACACGTAATTCTGCTGCCTCGACATAGAGATGAGGACCTTGATATCCCTCTTCACCTCTGTAAAAATATTGCGCAGGTTCGCCAGCAGACTTTTTACCGAACATACGTGTATCCAAGGGCTGCTTTGGTATATAGCCGATGTCACCATTGCTGACCCGGATTCTATAATGTGTACGCGTCGAATCCAAAACTGTTATCGATGCCTCTGTGCAAAATACACCGAGTATAGCTTCTTTATTTTCTGGTGTGGAAAATAGATGTCCCCAGCGCGATGTATATACTGGTCTCCACTCTTTGGTCTGTGCATTTCCCAAAAACACAGCAAGCATACAGGCGATAAAGCCTGCAGCGAATCTTCTTTTACGCATACCTAATGATCAGCTTTTCGGGCTGTTCGACAGCCCCTATTTTTTCTTTTTCTTCTTTTTGCTGTCCTTACCTTTTTTCTCGAGTAACTCTACTCGTTTTGTCAAAGCCTGAACATGCAGGGCATGCTCTGCAATCAATGTGCCAAGCTCCTTGAGTGTATCATATAATGCAAGTTGGAGTTCCTGCATTGAAATTGGCGCGGGAGACTCATTAGCGACCACAGGCTTATTTTCCACAACACCTACAGGCATCGGTCTGAGCATCTCTCCTTCCCCTAGCAACAGCCAAGAGGGATTTATTTCGGGATATTTGGACAACACTTTCAGTAAGGCATCCGAACTAAGGCCAGATTTCTTTTGTTCGCCTTTAAAATTGGCATAAGACATGCCAAGATCCTTAAAGAACTCCATTTTACTCAATTTAGCGTGGCCAGCGATCAATAGGATACGCTCTTTAACAGTAAGTGATAGATTGTCCATATGATTAGTCTTTTCTTAGTAAGGTTATCTCGCGTTCCAGCAGTGTCAGATGCTTCTCCAAAGCGGCAATTGTCTTCTCCTGCGACTTAATAGTCACTTCTTGAGAAGATATAACACGCTGCATAGAATGAATGACAGCATTACTCACCCCCTCAAGCTCTGCATTCAAATAGGTTTCGTTACGTTCTTCAGTATGTACAGCATCCCGGAACATTTCCCCCTCACCAACCAATAGCCAAGCCGGGCTAATATCTTTGTGTACAGATAAAATCATTGCCAAGGCATCAGAACTAAGCGCAGACTGTTTTTGGACTCCCTTAAAATTACCATAAGACAATCCTAACTCATTGAAAAACTCCAACATGTTAATACCTTTCTCCTGCGCTATCCGAACCACCCTATCTTTAATATTATAAACTATTTTCTCTTTCATCTTGTTTAAGAAAAATATTTATCTTAAATTTGGTTAACAATTATAAAATAGTATCTCTAACAAGGATACTCCGTCAATTGAACTTGTGAGTTCATTTTCCCTACGCACCATTTACAATTACAAAACAGATGCAATGAAACCATTGTCGGCGCCGTAATGATTTCTAGTGTATCACAGTTTAATGTCAATGATGCCCTATCACTCGTCCCGATTCATCGGGATAGACAACTTGCTATATAGCGTAAGCGTTCGTGAGGAGCTCATTGTCAGCAAACTAAAAATTATTACGAAACCTTAGGAACATACGTCCAAAATAAATGGACAAATGCCACTTATCGTTTCACCACCTTTAAGTAATTATGATGAAAAATACACAAAAGAAACTGAAAGCTAAACAATTTAGGTATTTAAATAAGGATACCGTAAAAAATCCGATGATTTATATCCATAACTTTTATCGATACGAGACCAACGTTATTTATTGGATGAATAATATAAACTTATTCATTCAAGCAGGTTGCCTACCCGAGATGGCGGATCGAGCCCACGCGGAAACAGGATTCCATTGCAAACAGATGATTGAACAGATTGAAATCGCTTACGTCATCTTTAAACAGTGTCATATCCCAAAACAAAAGAACCCCTTACAATTTGTAGCACAGCGTGAAGATCATTTTAATTATACGCACAATCTTGAATACACCTGGAAAGGAAAAAGAGCTCCCTATGATACCATCAGCAAGTTTTTCTCTTACCAGAGCCTAAATAAATGGTATACTACGATGGATGACCTGATGATCTATATGTCCACAAAAGAATCGAGTTACTACGACAAATTCGGGGACAAGATATTAGCGATTAAAGAACTACTGATCCGCCTCGCATTTGCACTGTATTACATCTATGAAGATAAACATCTACAGATTTCCGTCCCGTCTTACGTTAAGGCAGAGCCTGCTCCTGTACACGAAGGCAAATCGAGATTATCAAAGCTAGGAGAATTAATCCACGACTCTATTGACAAGCAGTATGAAGAGAAAGAGCGAAAAGAAAAGGAAGAGGCAGAAAAGGAGGCAGAGGAGAGTAAAGAGGAGGAGCAAATTGCCTTAGAAAAAGGGGGCGAGATTTCGATTGAGTCGGAAGACAGTGCAAAATAGTAACTATTCTCGCTTATGAGAGTCGGGGCAAACCAGCCAGTGCCCCGACTTATTCAAACGAATATTATTTATCACTCAAAACTAACAACGTGAACAAAATTAACAACAAGCTGTCCAAGCAGAACTTTCGATATGCTGGTAAGCAGGAAATCATTGATCCTATTTCTATTTTGGACGACTTCTACAACGCCAAAGTAGATTTCACTTCATGGAAAAATCAAGTGAAGCACTTCCTTTTGGCAGGACTGGACGGAAGACTGAGGCGTAATGGGTTAGAGTATGGTTATATCTCTCAGCACCTGATAAATCACATCGAAATAGCGTATATCATCTACAAGCAGAGTAATATTAAAGCCCACACTACCTATAAGCGACACCTATCGAACCTCAGTGAGATGTATAAGGTCACAAGCCCAAGTAGCCTATTAACGGAAAAGGAGACACTATATCTCTTCTTCAGATATCAATCGCTAAAAGGATGGGTAGAGGAGATCGATTCTCTCGTATGCAATGCTTCTATCGGACTAAAAGATTATCATCACGAGATTAACTCCGAAGCAGTCATTATCTACCATCTCATTTCCTCTTTGACAGATGCCCTCTATCAAATCCATCAAAAGAATGGCGTAGAAATAGAATTACCATCCTATATACAGGTGGCTCAGACCTAAACAACAAATAAAACTTAATTTTTTTAAAAGCCCAGAGGAATGTAACACGAAAACAATCACAAACCACATACAACAATGGAAACAAAAACACACAAAACTAAGAAACTTCGGTATCTCGCTCCGGAGTACGTAAGCGAGCCGAATCGATTTCTCAAAGAGGTCGTTCAGAACTGGGGTATTAATTGGTCGCTCAACTTTGGGTTCTTATTCAGCTACTCGATGTGCCCCATGCTGGATAGAAACCGTGTCTTTGACTATGGGTTTACCTACCTCCATCTCGCGCAGATGATAGAGGCGGCCTATGCCGTACTTAAAATGAGAAACTGGCAGCCCACATCTAAGAAAAAACTATTTCAGTATAAAGATTTTGGAGAATTAAGCGCATTACTATTAGATAAAGAAAAAATAGATGCACAACGCATCATCTGCGATTTCTTTGGTTTTATGAACTTACGTGATTGGTACGATTTCCTCGATGAGTTACTTCTATCCAGCGATATCAACAATAAAAGGAAACAGGGCTATGAAATTGAGCAGGAACTCTTGATAGCACGTGAATTCATCCTGCTTCTGCCAGATGCACTTCTACAAATCCACAAAGACAATGTAGCATACTTTAACCCTCAATCGTAATGGACATGACAGCAACCCTAGAATCCAATCTTGAAATTATTTTCAAATATCTTACCGTCGATGAAATCTTCCTATGGACTTATCACCGCAATGGTATAGGACAAACTATAATACAGGTCCATACGCACAACAAGCAACGCAGTAGAACCTTACGGGAAAGATGTGAACGCGCGCTCCAACCCATGGAAGGTCACTGCTTCACCTTCTATAACACCAAAGAAGTTCAGTCTAGAATAAACGATGGACTTGGTCGCTTACACCTCAATTGCCAACCTAGGAACCAAATCTATGTGAATCCCGAACCTATAAATACAGTGATTCTGCCAAATCTCAGTAGCGAACAGCTTCTTGAGCAAACCAGAGCATATATAAAAAGGGAAAAAGACAAAATAATAGCCTTTATGGAAGGCTACCATCTCTATTTTGACAAAGAAAACTATACGAATGCTGCATTTATGCTCCATCAAGCTTTGGAAATATCATTACGGACAGCTCAAAAATTGCTATTGGGAGTCGAGGAACGCTCACATTCACTGAAACAAAATATCGATTTCTTCCAGCCGTATGACCTGACCTTGGCAAACCTACTCACAAGCAAGGAGGAGGAGCAAGCTATCAATAGGCTGACGGAGTCTTATACAGGCTCGCGTTACAAAAACAACTTTGTGCTCGATCTGCAAAAGACAGCATTCTGCAAAGACATTGCCGACCGGACATTTGCATGGATAGAAGATTACGAACAGGAATTACTGTTAGAGATAGCGGAAAGATTTATTCATATCCCAGACTCTCATCAACAAACTGATATTATAAAAACCAAAATCAATATGGAAAAGTCAACAAACATCAACAACAACCATCGAGATCTGATCCACAATGCGCTGAAAACCTATGGAAAGGTACATGGACTTTACTGTTTTGCTTATGTGACACGTCAAGACAGTATGTGCAACCTCCTAAATGTACAACAGTCGCATAACGAGATACACCACTATTATCTCTTTGCCATTATGGCTGATCAGAGCAAACCCATTGTGGATCTACAAAACTGCGTTATGCAGTTACTCCCAGAGAAGATAAAGGTCACGCTGATAGTGGAAAGTCCTGAAGCAGTGAAAAATTCTTTAAAAAAAGGGAACAACTTTCAGACAAATCTGCTACGTACTGCTGAATGCTGGCATACCAACAAAGAGATCCTCATCAAAGATGTGGAACAGATGACATCCCCGGAAAACTTAGGATATTTAAAATATCTATGGGCTAAACGCCATGAAACTGCCAACTTCTTAATCGACCCATGGTCGGGAGAAGATACCATTACCCCATTAAATGAAATATGTAGCTATATGTTGGTTTTGTCGATTGAGCAGATTTGTCTAGGACTTACAAAACAACTCTTCGATTATACGCCCTCGTCCACCAATCTACATTATCTCCTAGATCTATGCGATCTTATATGTCCAGAAGTTACTGCTGATTTTCAGAGAGAGCGTCCTCAACAAAGAGCAATATTCAGTCAGCTCGTAAAAGCTCAGCAAAAGTTTAGACACTCCACTACATATGAAGCTAAAGGGAAGCACTTGGCAGAGCTCTATCAACTCACAAAATCCTTTATTAGCAAAGCTAATAACTTTGTTGAGGCCTACTTTGAACAATTGACACCATTTGTGGTAGAAGAACAATCTGAAATACCTGAACTCTCATTATCTAACTAAACATCTAATAAATTCTATTATGGTTACTGAATTTAACTATATCCCTTCTCGTGAAGACAACGAATATCTTCACCATTTTTTCTACGAATTAAGAAGGGTCGTCCAGTGTCACGGACATGAACAAATGAAAGACAGACTGTGGTTATTGACAAAGACAATAGTATCTTATCCCTCAGAAGAAATTGACATTGAATATCAAAAGCAAACAATCAAAATACTAAAAGAACTAATAAGTGGAGCGTGGCATTGTAAAGATGAGATGAGAAAAGAGAAATACAGCCACCCTTCATTTTCTTTAGAGTGGACCGATAACCCCTATGCTCAGCGTAAAACTGACCAAGATCGCGACTACAAAAAAAGAAATATACATTGTCTAAGGGAGCTCGGTAATATTAAATGGCTAAGTGATCGTGAAATCACCAACTTTACTTTAGCTATAGATCATTTCTTTGATCAACTACACGTCTTGAATTGGTTTGCTCTCCTAGATAAATGGGAAGAATATACCACCAAACGCGGATGCATCTTTATTGATGGTTGGGATGACCAACCATTAACGACATACGAAGAATTGGCAAGACTTATTGAAGCCTCATTTCTGGCTGCCGAATTTCTGTATAGTCATCTCCCAGAGGAGGGAGTTCCTCACAACGAACATCTGTACGATTCAAGTTTTGCTATCACTAAATTAGATGCGATTAACACTGATGTATATAACCCTCTAGAACACATCAACGCCATATTTGGATATTACTCAAGCTCTGAACTCCTTTCGAATCTTGATCATTGGCTTGAATGTGCTATCACAGAAAACAAAATATGGGATGTGGACGAACCTGGAAGGCTAGTTGAATTTCACGACACCATAGTCTGTATATATGAAGCAGGTTGGCTTTTAACCCAAGGAGACCAAATACCTAAAACTTGGTTGGACCCCAATCGCTTTAAAGGTTATGCCGCACCAAAAGAAAACCTTAATCTACAAGGGAAGCTTTTACTACAACCAAAACAACGCGCCAACAGCGCTCGTACTTTATCTATATTATATAGAAGAACGGGACTTGATCTAACAAAAGACCACCTAGCAGAGGCACTTTCGTATGCTCTTCAAAAGAAATCTAGCCCTTATAACAAATATAGTCAAGTGAGAATAGTAATAAAAAAAGTTATCGAGATATTAGACATGATTAATAGAAACGTATGCCAAAAATACGGCTCCCAATAATTGAACAGACCAACGAGTTAGGTCTTAGCACGTCACGTCATATCGACCGAAGTGGAGATATCTAGCACCATAGTATAGTTTTTAGATGTCTCCACAAGGTCGACTACCTGTCCCGACTTCGGGATGAACGTATGCGTGCTATTTCCCTTCCAACCCTTTTATCATATTCCAAGTTGGATAGCGCAGGCTTTTAGTAACACTACACCCATTCCGTTCCTCCTTCTGGAGTAGGTTTCTGCACATGTGTTGATTCCCGAACCACATCCTTCATTAACTTCCCATCACGTATCCGAAAGACTTCCAGTATATCAGCTGCCATAAAAGCCTGACTGTTGGACAAATAATCGTCTTTACCGTCGGCATGCCATAGGCGACAACGAACCACTCCTGTAACAATAATCAGGCAATTGTCCCAATCCGAAGTCGGGAACATTGTTTCTTTTGCTGGAGGCTCTTTGCCAGGGAAGACCTGAAGTTCCCCAGAGTAAATAAAATCAATTTCATCCTCCAACTCAAAGGGCACTTTCAGCGCATGATAACGAATGCACAGCGAACTTATCCGCTTATCAAGGCTTGAAAAACTCCACAACTTGTCGTCTATAATTTTCAGTAAAACAGCCCCCTGCCCCTCATCATACAGGATTTCCGTTTGCCAAGGCACTAGCCCGGAGAAAGTTCGTTTCTTATTCCAACGGAAGCCTTTTAAAGCTGAGCTATTACCATAACCTATACGCAGCTGTCCTAGCTCATGCTCCTCATCCAACCTAACGAGCTCGCCCACCTTCTTCGCAAAACGATTAAAAACAGGGCGTCCGGCCATCTCGGGCCAGATTTTTTTCCCATGCTGGTATATCTTAGAACTCATCTGACTAGTATATGTAAAATCCACGTTTACAAGCTTACTATTTTCACTAAGGTTATACTGAGCACCGCGCTTGCGCAGCTTTTGGGAAATAATTTCTTTGATAATCTCGTCCATAACAGAGGCAATTGGTTAAAAACTATAACAGACTTAGAACCTACAAGTTAACAAAAATCAAACAACAGAACAAACACCACACACAAAGTCCGCTCAAGTCCCCTTAAGTCTGCTCAAGTCCCCTCAACTCCGCTATAGCTTCGACGACCCTTCGATACTTCTTCGTACTTCCCCCGGGACTCCTTCGGTACAGCTTCGGCCAACAGTCGCCTCTTCTTTGGTTATTCCTTGACTCAAAGGCAAACAACAGCCAAACAACGATCGAACAACAACCAACGATGCCCCGGACCTATCTCGAACCTCTCTCCTAGCATTCTCGAAGCGCCATGCAAGAACTGTCGAAGGGGATAACATAAACCAGTACATAAAAAAATGCCTTAGATAATACTTTATCTAAGGCTCATTCTTATAGAGACATCGCTATATCAATAACCGTAAATGTCTAACAATGCAACATCCAGCTTGCAACCGCGCATATTGAAATCAACAATACGTCCTTCCGGATCCAATAATATGGCAAAAGGAATGCCTTGTATATTATATGCTTTTGTGATCTCACCGTTAAAACCATTTGGATCATTGAGCTGTGTCCAAGTCATTTTCTCCTCCTCCATCGCTTTTCGCCATTGAGCGTCTTTCTCATCAATCGATATACTTATGATCTTAAAACCTGCATCTTTATACTTTTCATTGATCTTTACCAGGTGTGGTATTTCGCCACGACAAGGCCCGCACCAAGAAGCCCAAAACTCTAACATGCAATATTCACCTTTAGGAACCAACGAAGATATTTTCATTTTATTCCCTTCGGGAGTTAATAATTCAAAATCCTGGTATTTAGTATGGAGAGCTGTCTTTTTCGCTTTTTCGGATAGCTCTATAAAATTGGTATACCGATCGGTGCCGTCCCAACCTTTTTTTACAATCTGCTGAAGATCTGAAATTTGATCAACGGTCAGCTCTACAAACATACCCAAGAAATTCATACGAGCCTGATCGTAGGCTACCACGGAATTTGGATTGGCACGAATAAACGCTAATGTAGCTGCTTTAATCTTCTGCTCTACAGGTTGCATAGCTTTGGTAAGGCGAATACCCTCTTCGGTATTAAAAACACCATCCATAGTCGGAAGGTGGTATTTCTCCATATAATCTTTATACAGAGCTGCCATTTGCGCCCGTTCTTCTTTTAGCGACTCTTTAAAAGCGGTATACTCGTCTTCTGTTTTAGAACCTGTCACGGTAGCGGCTTTCTTCTTCGGATTGTGGTAATAGGTACTCATGCTATCGATATGAGCCTCTATCGTAATCGGTGAGTTCTCTAAGTAAAAATGGGTACTTGTCCAGTTTTTTTCATAAGACGTCTTACCTTTTAATGTACGGTCAATGATAATACGGTAATACATAGGTGAAGGGACAGATCCTACAAATTTGAATGTTCCGTTTTTTATAACGGCACTATCAACCTTTACATCTTCAGCGTAATCATTCTTATAGAGATAGACTTTATTACCTTCTACCTCTCCAGCAATATTTCCGGTGATGGTATATTTTTCTTGCGCATAGCTCCCCATGCTCAATAGCAATAATGCTACTGTGAATAATCTGTTCATATGTTTTATTTTATAGTTATATAAGTTAAGGAGGTTAAAAAGTTATGAAGGCCTCTCTCTTAACGATTATAACCTTTATCAGCATTATGACTTAACTTTAAAAATTCTTCGGCATTCCTGGGTTAAACATCAAAACCCTAGAAGGTATCTCAAAGGTATAAGTATAGGTCGCAGGATCAATACTCAAGAGATCTTCATGATTTATCGATTGCCGTCTTGCAGGCGTACCTAATCCCAATTTAGCCAAGCGTTTCATATCCATCCAACGGGTAGAACCAAATGCCAGTTCTCTTCTCCGTTCACTAAGCACCCAGTTCAAAACCTCTGCTTTATTGGCCGACACAAGCGGCTGATAGGCCGAGCTTTCGATACGCAGTACTCGAAGTTCATTCAGGATCTTCAGTGCGCCATCCAAATCATTTGCATGCGCCAACGCCTCGGCCTGAGTAAGCATCAATTCGGAAAAACGTATACCATATACGCCCCAATAATTTTCAAGACGCATATACAGACCATTATAAAAATAGCCAAACACATCCATCCTTAAATCATCCGCGGCAAACATATTAACAAGGTCATTGGAATAATGTAGGTCAAATATTAACGCATGGTATGTTGTTGTTCTCAACCAAAGAAGTTCTGTATTTTTATCTTGCATAGGGTAAGTATACTCGTTGTAATCTATGATTTCATGTGGTTCTTTCATAGCTAGGTCTGCATATTTCTTGGCTTCTGCAAAACTCCCCATATAAAGGTATACCCTAGAGAGTATCGCCTGAACTACCGCTTTATTAAAACGTGTCTTATTCAAACGATTAGTGCTCAAATATCCTTCTGCGTCTTTTAAGTCTGCTAGGATATGATCCATCGTCTCTTGTAGCGTTGTCCGCGGTGGTGTCGCCGTGGTCACATCGGTATAGGTCACCCAAGGAATACCAGGAAGATTAGCTGCCGTCGCTGGGTCATAGGCTTTGGTGAAAGCTGTCACTAAGACAAAATGTGCATTAGCTCGTTCAGCCAAAGCTTCTCCCAGCAATTGTTTCTTTTTTTCCTCACTGGCATCGGTAACAGCAGCAATATTGTTGATAATAATATTGGTGTTATAGATCTGGCGGTATAATGGTCCCCAGATAGCGGGTGTTCCATCATTGTCGACATCAATGGTCTCTCTCCAAAAATAGGCATTGGCCAATGGATCGGGAGCCACTAATGTATGAGGGGCGTATAAATCGTCACTGGCATAAGCCAAATGATCAGGATAGCAATTGGTATTGATTTCCGCATTAAGTATAGCATTGAACTCCTCAAAACGCTTTGGTATCACGATACCTTTGGGTTCAACATCTAGGTATTTATCGCAGGAAGAGAACACGCTTACTGCAACAATTAATCCGATTATATATTTAAAGTTCATGTGTTGGTCTATTAGAAGTTAGTGTATAAAGAAATACTGTACATCGCTTGCCTTGGTAACGAACGCTTACCTGTAGCACGATCAATCGCATCAGGATCTATACCATTATCACTAAAGGCATACTTGAGCGGATTCTGAACCTGAAAACGAAGCATGGTATTGGACAACTTAAATCTATTAGAGAAATCTTCTTTCAAGCGGTAGGTCAAGACAATATCTCGTAACCGTATGAAATCAGCTTTTTTAACAAATTTATTAGCATAGGTATAACCTGTCTTGGCATACGTGTTAAAATAATTTGGCTTCCCTATTTCAGCAAATCCGGGTATATCTGTTGTTGCTTCGTCGCCTGTTTTTTTCCAATAGTTCAATCCCTCTTCCATAAACGACCTATTCGTCACATTAGGATCTGGTGCCTGCGTGCGCATTACATGTCCGCCATAATACATCAACAGGAAAGACAAATCAAACTGTCCCAAGCTAAACTGATTGTTCAGTCCCATGACATACTTAGGTGTAGTAGTCCCCATATACAACATATCATCGATAGTAATCTCACTATTGCTCCCTCCCCCTGATGTACTGACCATGCGACGTTTTCCCTTTTTATCAATAATTTCGGGCTGTCCTTTTTCATTGAGTCCCGCATAATTGTATGCATACAATGCACCAATAGGTCGGTCAGCAACGTATTGCACCTGCGAAATCAGTGGCAGCATAGCAGCGTCGCCTGTCGGCTGCGCGGTAAGTACTTCCTTTACTTTATTGAAATTGAAGGACCCCGTAAGCTGTGTTTTCCAAGAGAAGCTAGCGTGTTGGATATTTGTAGATGTCACTTGCATCTCAAAACCATTATTCACAATGGTAGCCGTGTTGGCACTGTAGGAATTAAAGCCTGAAGTTGGATCCGAGCTCAGTAGACCAATGACATCTGAGGATTTTTTATGATAATAATCCAAGCTACCGGATACACGGTAGTTCCAAAGTGCAAAATCCAAACCAACATTAGACGTTGCAGTGCGCTCCCAACGCATAGAGCTATTCTCCGGAGACAAGACATCATAATACTTGACAGAAGGAGAATACGTAAAGTTCAAATCCGAACTAAGTATCATGTATTTACCATTTGCCGAAGTAGGCGTATTTCCATTCACCCCATAGGCAGCACGGATTTTCAATAAGGAAACCCAATTAAAATCCTTCATGAACTCTTCTTGATGCATACTCCAATTGGCTCCTATAGAGTAGAACGGTTTATATCTATACTTCGGATCGGTTCCAAATAGATTGGACTGATCGGTTCGGATGCTTCCGGTCAAAGCATATCTATTTTTGTACAGATAGGTTCCGTCTGCATAAAAGGACACAAAACGTCTGTCGTCGTAGTTTTCACCGAAATATTTTCTGTAATCAATAAAGGGAACCCCAGTATTAGGCAGCGTATTTCCAAAAGCTAGTGGACCTGTTGCTGCTAACCCAACAAAATCTATTGGTGTATATATGAGTGTCTGCCCATCGTAGCCAAATACCGAAGTCAAATAATTACTATTTTCAATCCGGCGCATCTCAGAACCAAACACTCCCGACAATTGGTGATCTCTTGATATGCTAGCATAATCAACATTAAACTGCCCCCTTACGGTGTAACTTTTCATCGACTCATTATCCCGAGACAAAAGGTCTCCCTTGGGAAGCTTGCTGAACACAGCTTGCCCCGTAGCCGGATCCTTTGATGCATTATAGTTCATGATTCGACGCATATCGATAAAATCCTCTTGTTTAAGAGTACTAATAAGATTACGCTGATCCTCATAAGCGCCACCAAGGTCAAAGTTTAACCAAGAAGTAATCTTTGTATTCAACCTCGCTTGGAAACGAACAGATGAAGTAGTTTGACCTATGTTTGCTCTAAAAACATCCGCATAGGGATAATACAACTGATCATAGAGTCCTTTTTCTATATTCAAATCATTATTACTCGGCATGATACTCGAAAATCTACTAGTTCCACTACCGTAAGCATCTACTCCCCATACCACTGGAAGTGCATTTCCATGGTCGTCGATTAGTCTTTCGTAGGATTGGAAATCATTGACCCCAACTCTACGATAAGGATTGTTGTTTTTCCCATTGCGATAGATGCCCTTGAAGTCCAAATGCATCAATCTGTTGAGCTGATGGGTAGAAGCAAAATTGAGTAGAATCCGTTTATTGTCTGTCGCCACATAATCTCCTCGCTCAGTCAAATAATTCCCCCCTAGCAGATAGGTATTCTTTTCGGAACCACCACTCAAGTCAAAATCCACTTGATTCGTCAAGGCATTCCTGTAGAACAGCTTTCTATATTCTTCCAGATTATCATAACTTCCTATTGTAGCCACCCGCTCATCCAACTCCGCCTGTGTAATCTTGCCTTCTTTAAAGTCAAAAACAGCGTCATGTACTGGTGTTGATGCCATTAATTTGCCAGTATAATTTGCTCTTACCCCGCCCACATCAGCCAATAGGTTGTCCTTTAAAATCGAAGTTAATGCAGAAGCGCTCGCATAGTTCATGTGATCGAAATTGGGACGTGGCTGTATTGCAGTCGTAGCACGCAGGTTAAATTTAGTCCCTCCCGTTTTTCCTCTTTTGGTCTCGATGACAATAACCCCATTTGATGCTCGAGATCCATAAATCGAAGCTGCTGCTGCATCTTTCAATACGTTGACGGAGACAATATCATTGGGGTTGATGCTCTGTATATCTATTTCTGTTGGGAACCCATCCAACACGATCAATGGCTTGCGCACGGCATCAAATGTAGACACTCCACGGATGGAAAGATCGTTGGACTGTGGGTTGTATACTAGCCCCGCAAGCTTACCTTCTAGGTTTTCTAAAAAATTGCCTGATACAGCGACACGCTGATCGTAGTCTTTTTGATTGATATTAGCGACAGCTCCAGTCAACTGTGCATCGGTCAAGGCCCTATACCCAGTCTGTACAATAACCACGGATTCGTCGATAGCATATTGAACTTGCTCTAATACGATATGGCTAAGATTGCTACTGACATTCAACTCTTTGGTATGATAGCCCAGTATCAATATTTCAATATACTTTTCATCAGGAAGCATCCCTAAGACAAAGCGTCCCTGTCCATTTGTCGCGCTACCACGAAAAGTTCCTTTTACGCGGACGGTGGCATTTTGAATGGGTAGCCCATTTTTATCATAAACAAAACCAACGATATCCTTGGTCTGCTGCTGACTGTCACCTCGCTTCAAAATAATGGTATTGTCTATAATTTCGTAATGAATAGGCAGGCTACCTAATGAAGTGCTCAATACCTCGCGCACGTCTTTCTGCTCAAAATTCACATTTTGTGCCTTCAGGTTTCGAATAAGCTGATCCTCATACACAAACTTGTAATTGGATTGGCTTTCAATCTTTTGGATCAGTTCTTTAAACGACAAATTTTTGGCGTTCACATTAATCAACTGACCATAAACGGATGCCTTACTTTGCAGGAGAGCTGCTCCCATAAGGGCACATACTAAATGGATTTTCATTAGTATTCCTCTTTTGTAATTCATAAATTTGATTGGTTTTGTTAGTTATTTAGTTATCACGACACGGTATTAAATGTTAACATCCATCGAGGTCAGATATGTTCGAGCATATTTGGCCTCTTCATTTGGTTGCCAACCGTTAGTTTCTATTATTTAACGATGATTTTTCTTCCTTCGATTTCAAAGTTTAAAACTTCTGTTGCTTCCAATACTGCTATTACCTTAGTCAATTTCGAATAACGTTCGATTCTACCTGTAAAACGTTTCGTTTTCAATTCGTCATTCTCAAACTCGACCTCTAAATTGTACCACCTTGCAATATCATTCATTAGCTCCTCGGCTGTCTTTTCATTAAAAACGAACTCTTTGTCCACCCAATCTATCTGCTGCTTCTCTTTTGACGATAGCAGCAGCTCATCGTTTTTATTTACAATCTGATCGCCCGGTTTCATCAGCACTTCTTTGCCCGAGACATTGCTGCTTACCTTCACACTGCCACGCAATAATTTGGTTGTTGTCTCCAATTCCGAAGCATACGCTTTGATATTGAACTGTGTACCCAATACGGTTACTTTTTGCTTGGCGGTACGCACCACAAAGGGCTTGCTTGACTTCTGAACATCAAAAAATGCTTCACCCGAAAGGTCTATCCTGCGGTCAGCTTTATTGTATCCTGCCAACAGCTTCAGCTCGGAGTCTGCATTCAGCTTGACTAATGAACCGTCGGGCAAGGTGATATCGAACTCTCCCCCTTTGGGTGTCTTGATAGTACTAGGCTGGAGCTCATCTGCCCCTGTCTGATTGATCTGTATGCCACCAGTAGCAAGCTTTACGATTTCAACTCCTCCCTGATGGAGTGTGGCGCCTGCGACCATTGCCTTCAAATCGAGTTCTTCGCCATTGGCCATGCTAAAAATCGCTGTTTCTTCTCCTGGTTGAATGCTATCCTTGGCTACCAGCTGGCTATCTGAGGCTGTATCTACACCTCTCATGAAATAGGCTCCTGCTATAAAAACTAAAACAACTGCCGCAGCAGCAATATTCTTCCAAACAGGTCTGATACGCTTGGTTTTATACAATTGCTGTATTTCATGCTTTCCTTCAGAAAAATGTGCCAACAGGATTTCTTGGTCTATCAACTGAGGTTTCTCTCCTATAGAAAGATACCAGGCTTCCACCTGTCTCTTTTCCTCAGGCGAAGCACTCCCTTCGTTGTATCGCTTTAATAAGTCTTGGAGGTTAGGATCCATAATCTGTCTTTTGAAATAAGACAGCTAACTATGGAATAGGGTGTAGATGTTTTTTAGAAAAAAAGGAAATTTATTTTGGATCGTATGATTTTCAACGCATTAACAATCTGTCTTTTCACAGTTTTGTCTGATATATTGAGCTTTTCACCTATTTCTCTATGACTTAGGTAATCAAACCTGCTCATTTCAAAAACTAACCGCATCTTCTCAGGGAGTAACTCTATACCCTCTTCTATTTGGGTCCTCAACTCTTTCTCAAAAACATAACTCTCCGTAGAATTATGGATCGACAAAGTATCTAAATGATCTAAATAGTTACTCCGCACCTTTTTCTTTTCCAAGAAGTTGAGGATTTTATTCTTTAACAGCACATAAAGATACCCCGAGAAGTTTTCGATCTCCCCAAGTGTTTCTTTTTTCTGATATAAGGTAATAAATGTCTCCTGAACCAAATCTTTTGCTTCTTGGGCGTCTTGTAGCTTCCGAAGAGCATGCACATACAAAAGTGAAAAAAAACGTTCGTAAAGTACATCAAATGCAGCGTTGTCTCCTTTTTGAACTAAGGAGAAGAGATGTTCATCACTATATCCGCTGTAGGCTTTCATTGCTTTTGAAGAAATGGAGTTCGTAAAGATAGTGAATCAGTTGGGATCCGAAAACCTTTCTTACCCCTTTACGACAGCATACTCCTCTTTATAAGTATATACATTATAGGGACAAACCCATTTGGCAAAAACTTTAGCAATAATGCTAGCAATCAACAGTGGGATAAACAATTGAAGACCATTTGGAACAATGCTCATAATAATGAATAATGCTGCAAATGGTGCATGTATCGCAGCCGAAAGCATCGCTACGGCACCAAATAGGGCAAAATTAAGTATGATTAGCTCGGTACCCAACCAATAATTACACAACTGTGCAAAGAGCATACCTAGAAAAGCTCCTGCAACTATACTGGGGGCAAAAACACCTCCATCACCACCAGCTCCTAAGGTCAATGATGCTGCCAAGGGTTTAAGAAATAGTAATAATACTAAAGGCAACCATGTCAACTGGCTTGTCGGGTTGAGTAGGCCCCAAGTCAACAACTCATGTAGTCCTGTATAACTATCGCCATAGAGTTGCGGCAAGAAAAAGATTAAAGCTCCTACTGTTATTGCTCCCAGATTGACTCGGATAAAGTTGTTCTTAATCGTACCGAAATAATGCTTTGCGTAAATAACCAGTTTGGTAAAGTACAGCGCTAAAACTCCACCGAAAACAGCCAACAAAAGGATATAAGGCAACGCTGATAAATTCCATTGCACGACCTCAAAAGGTAAGATAGGTTTATTATCAAGAAAATAAACAAATGTGTAGGCTAAAACCATCGACACCATACCGCTGAATAAAAGCGTTTTACTAAACCGTCGGGCAATGACTTCAAAAGCAAATAACACACCTCCTATTCCGCTCCCAAATAGCACGGTAACACCAGCCGTGACTGCTGCACAAATAAGTTCCGTCTTAAATGCCCATGCGGAATGTATACGTTTGTACGCTTGGTTACCTACAGTCGCCGTCGCTACCACAGTGGAGACCTCAACCCCGGTCGAACCACCGAAAATCACGGTTAAAAAACCATTGATGAAATGGGAAGGTATCTTGAAAAAAGGGAGATGATCCTTTCGCGTTTCTAAAGTTGTATATATTTCTTTGATTCCCTTATTCTTGCGGTTTTGAAAAGCAAATTTCCTCAGGAAATAAATGCTGGTGATTCCTACAGACGGCAATAAAACAAAGAGACCTGAATATTCCCCACGGATGTAATGATAGATATAGTGCTGAAAGAACTCTGTCAGGTGTTTTAGACTAAAAGCCAATACACAGGATATTAGACTAACAAGGACTACAGAAAGAAAAAGCTTGAAATAGTTATAACGAATGACACGCTTCCGAAATGTTTGTTGTTTTAACATATTGCGTTGAAAATGAACATGCAAAGTTAAAACTTCTGAGGGACTTTTTTATAGTTGCATCATCGTAATTTGCTGCTCGACATACACAAATCGTGATATCACTTTTTGTGCAGCGACATACTCGAATAATGGTGTTTCTTCGGTGCGTAGCGCAATAGACAATTCAATCCCTTCACAATGTGGTGCAAAGGTCTGTTGAACGATATCTACCGTATTATTTTCTCCAGATAGATGTCCCAGAATGAGGTGTATAAGCCTTGTACTTCGATTTTCAAGGAGCAATTCCAACGCTTCTCTATTCGAGATATGCCCCCAGCCTGAGCTGATTCTATTTTTGAGGTAGTACGAATAACGTCCTGTACGCAGCATTTCTTCATCATAATTGGACTCTAGCAATAATACATCAGAATGCTGTATGACATGCTTCACATTATCACAGCCTCGCCCTAAATCAGTCAAAATAGACACATTGGTCACACCGTCCGTGACTACAAAACTACAGGGTTCTTTGGCATCGTGGTATTTAGGAATACCGACAACCGTCAAGGCTCCAACCTCTATACGGGCATCAGCACTTATAATATGCACCAAATGCTCCGGTAATCTTAGCTTAGTTCCTTTGTAGGTTCCTTCTGTTAGGTATACTGGTATTTGATACCGTTTACAAAAAACAGATAGCCCTTTGATATGATCGGTATGTTCATGGGTTATGAAAATAGCTTTAACAGCAACTGGCGATAGTCCAAGCTTGGCCATACGTAGCTCCACGTGTTTGGTGTTGATTCCTACATCGACCAATACAACATCCTCTCCTTTGGCTACATAGTAGCAGTTCCCATTCGACCCCGAAGCTATTGCGGCATATTGCATATCTGCAAAAGTAATGAAAAAAGCCTTAGCTTGTTAGGGCTAAGGCTTTCTGTGAATTATAAACCTATTTCTACATCCACCGCTTTGTCGATAACATTTAAGTCTTGTTGATCGAATTTTTTGTCAACCATATTATAAACATAATATGAGCCTTTATATTCTTTAGTACTAGATGGGGCATAGGTAGCTATACCCATCTTTGTAAAATTGGACGCTGCCTGGATATCAAAATTCCACGACACGATATCCCCAGAACCGTCCTCAGGCAAGGTTAGATACGGTACGATATCTAATCCCGACCGGGAGCACTGATATATAGTTCTTCCTTTTGCAAAATACCAAAACTGACCAGAGAATACGAAATGTACCGCATCGACCATCTGAGGAACTAATTTAGAGGCAATAGTATTGACTTTCTGTGGCTGATAAGGGTATATATTAAGATCAGTCACCACATTATGCATAAACATCTCATTACCCTTTTTCGTTATAAATTGCCATATCAGATCTGTACCTATTATCATCTCTGCGTTAGCGACAAAGGAATGTCCCTTCGTAGACTGTGGATCAACCAAATGGTCAAAGTTCTGATTAAACATCCCCCCTCCTTTGAGGCTGTTGCCAAAGATTCTTATGCGTTCATTTTTCTTATCAAAACCTGCTACATAATGCCCGTTTAAACTGAGACTTGGACAGACTGCACTTTCATCAAACGAATAATCCAAGGGATCATAAGCATACACATCATTACTGATCAAGCCTGAAGCCATATTATAACATTTCCCCTCAATTAATGTAATGCCATTAACATTATTGGTCTGTAGTTGTCTAGGGTTGCACCAGACATAACTGGGTTCCAATAGCTCGCCTCCCAAAGTAGCGCCGGACCGAGGATACATTAAGGTGGGCAAGAACTGCTTTAGATCGACAACCATGATCGGATTTGCCCCTTCCTTAGTTGATATTACAGCTCTTTTGTATTCCCTATTAGTCGCTGAAGTAGCGCTATAGCTGACTTCCAGCCCTAATGGATACTTACCTAACTCAAAGCCTCCGGCCATCTGCTTCATATATATATAATCTTCATTTGCAGTCAAATCGCGTAAAACTAGAGTCGTTTCAAAATCTTCACTCTCCGTCAGGATGAATGATCCTTTACTAATTCCTGATGTAATTCGAATACGGAAACTTGCATATTGAGCGAGTGAGGTTTCTTTGTCTACGACAACCAACTTCCCAATTTTATCTCCTACACCCAGTTCGTCCGTATTAACATAAAGCTCCTCCTTAGTCCCCACTGTATCTTTATCCAAGATCCAATAATACTGAAGGGACAGCTTACTATCATCACGCAATGTCCCTTTTACCGTAGGTTTGATAAGGAGTTCCTTTCCTAAACGTATATCATAGTCCGTACCGTCCAATTCATTACCATCGGAGCGGAGTATTGTTAATGCATTGACATCGGTATAACTATAGTTTCCTTTATCTTTTGAGCAATGGGTCATGATCAGACAACCCAGCATCAATATGTAAGTATTTAATCTTATTCTTTTCATCTCATTATGGTAAATAGATTCTTGGTTTGGTTGTATCTCCCCCTGGATATACTGAAACATTTTCTAGATATTTCTTCAATTTATCGACATACATATAGGTCACTGGGTACCAAGAAGGGTAAGGACCAAAGGGCATATTATTCCAATAATACAGCGGTTGTTCTTCGTCATTGGTCGGAGTAGGATCTGCCCCCTCATAGTAAATATCCATCCATATACGATACACCTCACGATGGTATTGGCCAAATACGCTGACCCAACGTTTCCACCACGCAGGTTCCAACATCTGATCCGTAATGGCGATTCGTAACCTCGTATTATAATTATGGCCGAGCTGAAACTCTGAATTGGCCTGCAAGTCTAGCACAAGATAATACACACCATGCTGAAGTTTTTCGTCACGCTGCACTTTGATGTAGAGGGTGTCCATCATCTTATTAGCATGAACCATCGGTTCTGACAGCGTTATGATGGATCTGTCAATTGTAGTCAGCGTGTCATTAACGGTCACAGCGTATTTTCTATCAACAGACTTACCATCTCCGATTATATTGACTGGAATCGCCAATGTCTTCTCTTGAGTAAATTCTTCTTCAAAGATGAAAGAAAAATCAAGAGAATCAATGTAGAGCTGTGTTTTGCTGGAAGACCTATCAGGGTTTTCTACAGCAAAATAGACATAACTCTGACCTGTATCAAAGGCCGATATGTCCTGATCCTTCTTACATCCCCATACAAGAAGAGGAATCAGGTAAAATATATATTTTAGTCTCATCATTGTTTAGTTAGTTGTATTGTAAATCATTTCATCATCTGGAATTGGGAAAGTGAAATTGCTTTCACTAGGTGCAATATTCCCTGATGATCTGTAAATAGGATTATAGAGTCGTTTTAAAAATGTAAATAGATATCCCTCTCCAATGTATTCACGACGTACTTCATCAATCAGGTATTCTTTGACATCGTCTTTGGTCAAGGAGCCAGTATAGACTAGATTGGGTAATTTACGTGCTGTACGAACTGTATTAATATATTCAATCGATGTCTCCAAATTCTTATCGAGATAGTCTTCAGCTACCATAAAATACATCTCTGGAAGATTAATCAACTGTACTTCATAATAATGATCTTTAGGATCATCTTTACTATTTAACACTGTCGACGGGATGATGTATTTACCAAAGTAACCTGTGTTGATCGTCCACAAAATCAGTCTTAAATCTAGCGAGCTACCAGTATTGTACTCGTATATCTCATCTAAAAAATACGTATAATCAGGTTCCAGAGAGGTTTTGTTCGTACCCATTCCTCTTTCGAAATACGGCCTTGAGAGTGACGAGATATTATTGACGTAAAGCCCAAAGATATTTTCTTTTGAAAAATGGATATCCTTATTTATATAGTTGTTTTCCAATTCATTATTTTCCATTAAGCGGATAGCTTTGCTAACTCCAAGTTTAACAATCAGATCTTGTGCTCTAACGGAAGCTTCGCCCATATCTCCTTTCCATTGTGAGGTACGGGCCAATAGCGCCAGTACGGCGTAATAGTTCATTCGTACACCTCTACGATCCAAGAGCGAATTATAGATCTGCACATTAGCCCCATTTCCATCGGCTTCACGTCCTGCACTGATGATGGGATCTGATTCTAAATATGTTCTTGCTTCTTGCAAGTCTGCTTCTACTGCTTGTAGAAATTCGCTACTCGACAAGAATTTTTGTGGCACCTTTACCGCAGCCTTATAATAAGGCAGAGATTGGGTCTGTAATCCTTTTACCTTTACAACAGGACCAAATAATTTAAATGCTTCCAAATGTAAAAAAGCACGCAGGCCAAGTGCCTCACCCTTGACCAGTCCATAATAAGGATCTCCATTGATTTCATCTACCCGGTCTAGAATCAGGTTACATTGACGTATACCGTTATACAGTCCTGACCATATCGCTTGCAGTGTGTCTTGCGAACGCACAGTTTTATAATCAAATTTGTATAATTCGTAATATTGATTGGTGGTCGGTATCTTCCAATATCCGGCCATAGCATCCATCAGTCCATATTCCAAATTGCGACCATAGAGCTGCGGTGATGCCAAACTTCCGTAGACACCGGATAGTACAGTGACAAATCCTTTTCTGTCTTTCAACGCGTCATCGACAAGAACCTCTTCATCCGGTCTAACGTCCAACCATTTCTCACAGCTACTAGTCCCTAAAAGAACGACAATGCTTACTATATATATAATCTTATTCATTATTTTAAGCTTTAAAATTGTGCCATTAAACCAACATTAAATGTCCGTGCATAGGGGTAATCTATCCCTCTCTCCATTTTTACTGTACTCCATCTAAAGACATCGTTCATAGAAACATTAACACGGAAACGTTCTAAGCGATACTTCCGGACTATATCGCGGGGCAGATCATAGTTAATATTTAATGTTGAAAACCGCAGGTAGTTCTCCTGCTGTACAAAGCGGCTAGTCAAAAGCGTTTTCTTCTGATCTTTAATATCTTTGAAGAGAGCGATATCTCCTGGCGCTTGCCAACGATCGTGGAGTGCGCGAACGTCTGCATTCATCTTTGGGTTAATATTTTCAATCTTGTCTATGAGCGTCTGATTATACACATCTCCCCCTAGCGTATAGTTAAAATAAGCTTGTAAACTGAAAGATTTATAATTGATTGTGGTATTTAGTGTCCCAAATAGCTTAGGCTCTTTATTGCCTATTATGGTCATGTTCTTAGCGTCCCAGTCGTAGGTACGATTGCCATTACGATCTAGATATACTTCCCGTCCTGACGCAGGGTCTATACCTAGCGATCTGACTCCTTTGATATTGTCCAACGATTCTCCTTGTTGATAATATACGGTCTGAAAATACTCTAGATTCTTCGTATCACCCTCAAAATCAGGATCATTCTTTGTTTTCATATTATTTTCGTTGAGCTGCTTCAATGCATCAGAGATATTTAAGAGTTTACTCTGATTTTTCACAATCGATCCGGAGACAAACCAATTGAATGTTTTACTGCTGTTTTCATAAGCCTTAACCGATAGAGATGATTCGAATCCCTTGTTTTGTGTCTTACCCATATTCTCAAAGTAGGCATTTCCAGCTACGCCTAATGAGGGTGCTACCGTAATAAGAGATATCATCTTGTCCGTTGTCTTATCATAGGCTGAGAAAGTAAATGAAAGTCTAGAATCCCATAATCTACCACTGATTCCTATACTTGTAGATCTGATTTTGGGCCAGCGTAAGTCGGTATTCCCTTCATTATTATATGCTAGGCCTATCTCTTTAAAATAGATGTTATTGGAGTTTAATATATAGGATGTGGATGTCATTTTTGCGCTAAAGTTGTCCGCTCCATTAACCCCTGTATTTGCAAACAAACGTAACTCGTTTATAAAGTCATTTTTAAAGAATTTTTCCTTATGCAGATTGTACCCCACACCTGCACTCCAGAAGTTACCGTATCTATTATTCTTACCGAATTTGGAAGAGCCATCCATTCTATACGATAGATCTAATATATATTTTTGACGGTAGGTATAGTTACCTGTAGCTACAGCTCCAACCAGTCTACTTGGCACCTGTGCATATTCTGGTCTACTATTCAATGCATATTGGAGCGCCAGACTCGGAGAGACATATCTATCTGCCGTAAATCCGGTCAAGATATGCGACGTGGTGGACATATCAGAAGAATTGATCTCGCCGACTACACTACCGTTTACAGCATGATCTCCCATTACTCGAGCATAAGTCAACTGTAAATTAGCATAATAAGACAAACCATCGCCATTCAATAATTTGTAACTTCCTCTCTCATTTACCGGTTTTTCTAAAAAACCAGAGTGGAATGGAGAGGTATATACCTCTCCTTTTACAAAAGTCTTTTCCAATACTGCTTTGGAGTTTAAGATCAAATTGGGATTGATATACCATTCTAACGAAAAATTGTCTGTTAAAACTGTTGTAACTTCCTGATTGCGGTGTGTCAGGCTCGCATCGTATACCGGATTGTACCGAACTTCTTCTTCAAACTCATTCTTATAAATAGGTATAAGCTCGCCATCATCATCATGAATCGGCTGATAAGGATTCATCCGTGTGTACAGTGAGAAATTGCCATAAGGCGAATTGTATGCATTAGTTTGTTGAAAAGTAGCATTATTTCTAAAAGTTATCTTTTGAGGAATACGGTATATCAAATTGAATCCTGCTCCAGCCCGCTTTCTACCCGACCCTTTCATCGCACCTTTAAAGTCGTTATAGTTGGCATCAACACTATAACGAACATCATCGCCACCGCCTTCAACCCGAATGTTATGCCCCAGTGATAGTGTACTTTTTACAGGCTGTGAAAGCCAATATGTATCTACACCCTTCAATACATTTCTTTGGTTTTGGGCTAGAATATTATCTAAGTCTGTCTGATTTATATTATTGTTATAAGGCTCATCTGATGCAGTATATTTATATACACCGGCCGCCCGCTCATAATCCAACTTCTGTTGAGCATTCATCAAACTATAATCAGACAGGTCTACGACTGTTAGGGATGGTTTTAAATCATAGGTTACCGTAAATTTACCATCTTTAGGTAATCTGGTCTCGACAATAATAACACCATTTCCACCACGTGACCCATAAAGTACTGTCGTACTGGCATCCTTCAAAATCGAAATACTTTCAATACGATTAACATCTAGGTCATACAACCGCTCTAGCGGAACCTCAAAACCATCCAATATCACTAGTGGCGCATTGACGGCATACTCTCCTACGCTATTGGTACCCCGCACAGTGATCTCGGGCAATGCATTGGGATTGGATCCTACATTAACATCGTTCGCAATCTTAAATGCCGGATCTATACTTTGTATAGTGGAGAATATGTTATTGTTATTAAACTTTTCAAGCTCCTTACGCGTAATGGTTGTCGAGGCTCCTGTCATAGACTCTTTTTTACGCAGACCATATCCAGTGCTTACCGTTACCTCTTCAATCTCATTGTCCTTCATCTTTAAGACAACATCTAGATGATTGCGGCCGTTGACTTTCAACGTACGTGGTTCATATCCCAGTATTGAAAAGAGTACTTCGGCATCTTTTGTAACCCGTACTGCATACGTTCCATCATCTGCGGTCGTACTGGCCCAATTGCCAGAATTAAGCAATTTGACAGTAACTCCTTTTAGAGGCTTCCCTTTTTCATCGGTTACTGTTCCGACCAAACTATATTCTTGCTGAATTGCCATTTGTTGCGCACTTCTAGCATTGTCCATAGCTTTTACTTGCGTAGATGCTTTCTCTTTTACAATAATTGTATTGTTCTGGAAAGAAAGCTCTACCGGTTGATTGAGGGATATTTCCTTCAGAACAGTTTTCAAATCAGTATTCTTGACATCGATGGTGAGTGGCTTTGTCCCTCGAAGGAGAGCAATATCACCGATTAGATCGACATTTGCCTGTTTCCGAATTTTTTCCAGAACCTGGTGTAATGACGCTTTCTGTTCCTTTAGTGTAATGGTCTGTGCAAGGGCTCCTCCTAAAACATTCGCCATAAATACCCCACTAAACATAAGCATAGCAGTACCTCTTCCAATGTCTTTTTGGAGCTCCCGCCAACCGTTTTTCAGGCTGTAGCGGTAAAAATTAGTCTTCATTTAGATTATTTGTTAGTGTTAGCTTTGTTAATATATACTTTATTATTATTTAGATAGAACTCAATAGGTGAAGTCTGAGCGACCAGCCCCAATAGTTCTTTTAAATCTTTATTCCTACTTATACTTCCAAACAGACGATGCTCGTCAAGCCCAGTGCCGACCACAATATCTACGCCATACCAACTGGATAGCTTGGTGCCCAGTTCGTATAATGTCAAGTCATTAAGATCAAAATATCCCTCTTTCCAATCGATGTATTTTTCAATATTCTGAACGGCACGGACTCTCCCCTGTTGATAAACTTGCTGAGGAATTATATGGGTGCCGTAGTGAGCCTGGTCTGCCTTTCCTAACACAGAGCCCTCACTGGCAATAGCAACACTTCCTTCAAGAAGTGCTGTCGCATCTTCGCTGGTAAAATTCGCATTAAACTTAGTACCCAAAACCTTAATACTCTGCCTATCCCCTCTTACATAGAATGGCTGACGTACACCTAGATCGGTGCTTACTTTAGCTATCTCAAAATATCCTTCTCCTTTTAGTTGCACTTCGCGCGTACTTTCTTTAAAGTCGATTGGATATACCAATTCGGAATTGGCGTTTAACCATACTAAGGAGCCATCAGATAGCTTTACATAGGCAATCCCTCCGGATTTGGTTCGCAGTGTATTGTACACCACGGATTCTGAACCGCCCGTATTATTGATATAGTGCAATTCTCCTGTCGGTAACTTGGTAATCAAATATCCTTTTGCAGACAAGGTATCTCCGACCCTAATACTGTCTAGACTGTATTCTGTATTATCTTCTAAAACCACAATCGCATTGGACGAGGCCGGTGCTTTAATATCCTCTAATGCAAAAAACTGGACTTCTTCGCTTCGAAAAAAATTGAATTTTAAAACTGCTAATATCCCTACTATCAAAATGGCCGCAGCTGCAGTCCCCCATTTCCAATAAGAAAACTTACGCACAGAAGCACACTTTATTCTATTATCGAGAGACACTAATCTCTGTAAAAAATCGTCGCCAGAAATCTCTCCTTCTCCCTCCCGATAGTACTGCTCAAACCATTGTTCAACCAATACTCTTTCTTGTATAGTGCATTTGCCCTGAGCGTATCTTTTCAGTATATCATTGTCAATCTTCATCAATACAACTATCTACTAGTTCAATGTCTTTGTTAAAAAATCTAAAAGAGCCTGTCCTCTTAAGTCCTGAGCAATAATCTTGCCTGTAGGATCGATCAAAAAATTGGATGGTACTGCACGAATACCGTACTGAACAGCGACTGCGTTTTTCCAACCTTTGAGATCAGACACATGCTTCCATACCAATCCGTCCTGCTTAATAGCATCTAACCAGTTTTCTTTCTTGCTATCTAATGAGACACCTAAGATTTCGAAATTTCTGGCATTGAATTGATCGTATGCTTTCACCAGCGTAGGATTTTCGCCCCGACACGGCACACACCAAGATGCCCAAAAATCTACCAATACGTATTTTCCTTTGTAATCGGATAAATTAATAAGCTTACCGTCTGGATCAGCTTGACTGAAATTTTCGGCCGAAACTCCAGTTGTTATCTGAAATGTACCTATCAGCTGTTTGAGCTTAAGACCTACATTCGACCCCTGTAAGTTCTTGGCCAATAAACTGTACAACTCTATAGCTTCTTCGTAATTATCAGTACCATTTACATATTCTTTAAACTGATACAGGCCATATTCGTCTTCGGGGTACGAGCTGATAAATTCTTTAATTACGCTTCGGTTTAAATCCTCCATACGACCGTACTTTTTATTCAGAAGCTCATTCCGTTTCCGGATTAGATTTACTTTATCATCAATGGCTTTATTTCCTGTCCTATCCAAAAAGCGCTTGGGATCTTTCTTAAATCGCACATACACGCTTGAATCTAGCTCTTTCAACTCTTCAAGAAGCTTTAATCCTTCTTCTGCTTCGCTTCTAAACTCTTGACTTTTGAATACCTCCCGTTTTTCTTGCTTTAGCTTTTCAAATATACGTTGGGATTCCAGCCCTTTGTTGGACCCGATTATTTTGTGCTTATCTCCTTCAAAGGAAATTATCGTTTCTCCTTTAAATAATGTAAACCAAATATTTTTTTTATCGGCCCATCTCTGTGAGGCTGTATTAAAATCATCCCCAAATAGAACACCTCCATAACATGGTCCTTCAATCTCTCCTTTGAACGAGAATTTCCCACTGTGGATGGTTGTGGAATCAATGATCTGGCTGCCATCATCAAAAGCATAATACATTAAATAGACTTTCTCTGCCCCTGTTTTACCTAGCCCATTTATTGTGAAAGGTTCAAAAATCTGCGCGTACGAGTAAAAGGAGAGCGAAAAGAATACAGCTACAAGTAGGAATCGATAAAATTGAATCATTATAATCAACGGTTTAATCTATTATTTTTGATTAGCTAAGAAGTCCCTTTTCAGGACTCTCTATATACTATAACGGGGCAGGAGGAAGATTGTCCCGAAAAAAATAAAAAATATCCGTTAATAATTATTGACAAGTTATAACTGCATGATTACATGCTAATTCATTATAAAGTTCCTTTTGAGGAAGAAACTATCTGCTTGTAACCTTATGATTATTCCTGTTATAAAAAAACAGACGTACAACTATAACTGCTTCAAAGATAAGCCCACCTTTAATCAAAAACGTCCCCGTAGTCTTATCATAATGTGTTATGAATAGAAACAAGCCTACCATCACAGTAATCATCCCGATAACAAGTTGAAAAAACAGCATTTTATTTTTCATGGCTAAATAATTCTTTAAAACTAACTAGTACTGCAATATAAGAAAAATTTACTTTTACTGTTTCACTGTCATTAATAGAATAAGGAGGAAAGGTAATTTATCTTTTAGGTACTTTAGAATAATAGAATATTGGTTTCGGACAGTTTTTTCGGAAAGCCCCAACCGCTCTGCAATTTCAGGATTGCTGTACCCTTCTATTCGGAGTTTAAATATTTCTAGATATTGAGGATTGAAGTGCTGCAGTAATAACTGTATCCCTTCCAGGAAAAGAGCTTCTCTCAATTTATCATCAGCACGATCAACGGAATAGGTCTCCGCAAAGGCTGCCAAAGCGTCCATGTACTGCTGTGCATTAGCATCTTTGGCCATATGATCAATAATTATATGGCGGAGCGATTTGAAAAGATAACCTGCAAACTTATCACCGACCTCTATATCATTTCTATTGTTCCAAATACGCATAAAGACATCATGAACCAAGTCTTCGGCAATATCTAAGGGTACACGCTTGGCAGCATAGATGAGCATAGCTGCTTTATAGCGCTCATATATAACATGAAAAGCTGCACGCTTGTCTTTCAACATCAAAGCGTACAGCTCTTCATCCAATAAATGCTCCAGGTTAGACATATAATTGTATCAATGGAGCAAATATAGTTTTTTTACATTAACACTCCGGTAAGCTCAACGGTACTTTTACCGCTAGACCGCCATCGGCTGTTTCTTTGTATTTGACATTCATATCCTGTGCGGTCTCCCACATCGCACTCACGACCGCATCTAAGCTGACTTTGGCTTTATCCGGGTTGGATTGTAGCGCCAATTGAGCTGCAGTAATAGCTTTGATAGCTCCCATGGTATTACGCTCGATACATGGGATCTGAACCAATCCACCTATCGGATCGCAGGTAAGTCCAAGATGGTGCTCCATAGCAATCTCTGCCGCCATCAATACCTGACGCTGCGAGCCACCGAGACATTCGGTCAGTGCACCAGCAGCCATGGCCGAAGACACTCCAATCTCTGCCTGACAGCCACCCATAGCAGCTGAAATCGTCGCATTCTTCTTGAAAATAGAGCCTATCTCGGATGCTGCAGCGATAAACTGTATGACCTTATCGTCATCATAAGCATCGTGGAAAGTAATGTAATATTGAAGTACGGCCGGTATAACCCCTGCCGCTCCATTGGTCGGTGCCGTGACAACACGTCCAAAGGATGCATTTTCTTCGTTTACAGCAAGTGCAAAACAACTCACGCAGTCTAAGATATAACCAAAATCGCGCCCTCCCTGACGGATAGCATCAATCCATGTATCATAATCCTGGTATTCGCGCCCCTTTAGCATGCGCTTATTCATTTTAGCAGCACGACGTTCTACATGTAGGCCTCCCGGCAGTACACCGTCGGTGTGACAACCTTTATAGATACACTCTTTTATAGTCTGGAAAATACGTAAAATCCCTGCTTTAGTTTCTGATTCAGGGCGCCACGCACATTCATTTTCTAATACGATTTCAGAGATCTTCAATCCCGTACGCATGCAAGCACTCATCAACTGCTGTGCGGAATCGACCGGAAAAGCGAGATCTACTTCGGAAAGTACAGTCTCGGAATCATTCTCCTGTACGACAAATCCACCACCAATAGAGTAATAGGTCTCTGAAATGGCTTTCCCATCGATCAAAAATGCTTGGAATGTAACGGCATTGGGGTGAAACGGCAAGCTTTGGTCGAATAAGAAAAGAAGCTGCTCTTCATAATTGAAGTCTATTTTATGGCTTCCTCCAAGTACCAACTCTCCTTTACTCTTTATATGATCCACTTTAGGCATTACCTGTGACACATCAAAGGTTACAGGGTCATCACCACTGAGTCCAAGCAACACAGCGATATCTGTACCATGCCCTACCCCTGTCTTGGCCAAGGAGCCATACAGGAGAATATTGACCTGCTGCACCTTCTCGAAAACAGCTGTATCTACAAGTTTCTGTACAAAACGTTGTGCTGCTCTCCAAGGCCCTAAAGTATGCGAACTCGAAGGTCCGATACCTATCTTAAACATATCAAATACAGAAATTTGCTCTTGTGCCATTACGATAACTTAAGTCTATTTTATAAATCAGGGTCAAAGTTATCATTAATATGAATGAAATAAAAAGAAGCACTCACAAAAGAAGAAAATGTTTACATTATGGTGCTTTTAGACCTACTCTTTGGGAATTCTTTCGGTAGGGAGATAAGTTATCATGTTAACGAGTGATCGTGTTAACTAGTTATAGTGGTTATACAGTGATGGAGTTAGAAAATCAAATCGTGAAACTGTAAAAGGGTGAAATCGTGAAAAAGTAAAACCGTAAAATTGTTTATTTACAATTAATTCTACGGTTTTACAAATTTACAATTTCGCGGTTTTACAATTAAATTCCTTTTCCGTAAGCAAACTCTTTGCTCACATTAACAGGAAGTTTACCTGTTGCTTTGATCTGTTTCAACACGACTTTCAATGCTGCACGCTGCATAAAATCATCATTTTGATAAGCCACGACAATAGATGCACTACGTGCCACATCAACGGAATTGATTGCATATGGATTAGTAAACATAACGGTAACAGTACGTCTACCTGCAATTTTATCAATAAACTTTTTAACCGGTTCTTTTACATCCAATTCACTACGTGGACGGGAACGGTTATCATGTATCGCTAGTATAATCTGTTTGTGATCACGGATTGACTTCACTAAACTATCCAATTGCTCCTGCGTCTCATTACCTGTTATAAAGTAGCTCTGTCCCTTCGTCAACTGAAGACCGAGGCCTTTCTCGAAATCCTGTGCTTTATCGATACCTATGCTGACTACAGCTGACTCCTCCTTAGGATCAAATGACTGGATTCGCTTGTTTGATTTTAACACTGTAACGGATGCATCTGCCATACGTTGAATCAAAGACTTGGTTGCAGGTCTGTTTAGATCTTCGATAAGACCATTGCGGTTGGTCGGGCGATAGTTATTCAATCCTAACCAATATTTAGCTGCCAACACACGTTTGACACGAGCATCGAGTTCAGCTTGTTTGATTCTTCCGCTCTTGATCGCTTTTTCTACTAAATCGATAGCACGACCACTGTTTTCAGATACTTCTAATAGATCGTGACCTGCCTCGATAGCCATTACATCAGCTTCTCCATTTGGAAAAAACTTCTTTACACCTTTCATATCCATGGCATCCGTAACAGCTAGCCCTTTGAATCCTAACTCATTGCGCAACAAATCTGTAACGACTTTACGTGAGATAGAAGACGGCATATTAGGCGTATTATCTAAAGCCGGAATATTCATGTGTGCTACCATCACCGCAGGTGCCCCTTGCTTAATCAATTCCTTGAAAGGGTACATTTCTAACTCTTCTAATCTCTTTTTAGAGAAATTAAGTTGTGGCAGATCGTGGTGTGAATCTACATCAGTATCACCATGGCCAGGGAAATGCTTTAATGAAGCAATAATACCTCCATCAACCATCCCATCCATATAGGCTTTAGATTTGCGCGCTACATTCTCCTTGTTGTCTCCAAAGGAGCGGAAATTAATAACGGGGTTTTTGGGATTATTATTGATATCTACTACCGGAGCAAAGTTAAAATGCATACCGATACGTAAGAAATCTTTGGCTACCTCTCGTCCCATATCATAGATTAGACTATTATCCTGGATCGCTCCCAATGTCATCTGATACGGAAAAGATTGGGTAGAATCTGGTAAGCGCATGCCTAACCCCCACTCGCCATCAAATGTCATCAGTAATGGCACTTTTGCAAGCTTCTGATATTGGTTGAACATATCAACATGACGTACCGGACCACCTTGAAAAACCACTAATCCACCGAGCTGCTCGTTTTTGATAACTGTAGCCACGGAGTCAATATATTTTTGTCCCAGGTTGGTATGTGCACGCACCAAAAACAATTGTCCAATACGTTCTTTGGGAGTCAGACTATTAAAAACCGAGTCCACCCATTGGTGTTGCTGATTGATAAAAGGAACAAAGGCTGGCTTCTTCTGTGCGAATCCCACCATTGTCAAACCGCACAAAAATGCACTGGTTATAATTGACTTTAGCATATTATTTGTTTTATAATTAAGGCTCTAAAATAACACTTTTATACACAAATGCAGTATTATGCGCAAAAGTTTTTACAAACAATGCATAAAAACGCACTATATTAAATTGTATTTATCTTCTAGCATCATCGCCAGATCCAGTGAATTTGCGATGTCACCGCAGGCTTCTTTCTTCCACAACATGTCAATAATAAGAAGCATGAACTGTGTCTCTAATTCAGGTTCTTTATAACCCAGCTCTTCAAAAGCACGCTGTATAATGGGATGCACGGGCTTCATGAACTGCTCGTGCTGTTGTCGTGAAAACGGGGTGTGGGACAAACGTTCCTGTAACTTCCAGAACAGGGGTTCGTCGGCAACCAATTTGCTTGGAAGAAATATCATTGTCCTTAAAAAGTCTTTCGCATTTTTATAGGTCATCATACCCCGATGGTGCTGCAACACCCTTCTATAACCGGATTTTATCAAATTTGCCAATAGGGCATCCTTATTCCCGAAGTGCTTAAAAATCAAAGCCTCGGATACCCCAGCCAAGGCTGCGATTTCTTTGGTAGAAGTAGCCGCATACCCGTTCTCCGCAAACAGCGTCAATGCTGTATGCAAAATTTTCTCCTTTCTACTTAACGTGGTTTCCTTCATATAACAGTTTAGAACAGCACAAAGATATTGATTTTAGACCCAGAATACGATAGCAGGGTTTAACTGAAGTGTCATTTTAACCTATTTTAGAAAAAGACACCGTAAACGCCTATCTGCGCCCCTGAGCTATGCCTAGCGTGCTAAATATCAAATCATAGATCAATGAAGCTATTTTTTTTGCATCTTAACTGAAGTTTAATATGCTGTAACAGTAATTAACAAATAAAAGACTTAATATTGTCCCCAAAATATTAAGTACCAAACCCGTGAGACCTAGTGCACTAAGTTTTCTCTTTGCTACGATATGCTGTCTTATCGTATTTCAGTCTACCTATGCCCAAAATAGACTGTCAGGCAACATTGTCGACAAGACCACCTCTAAGCCGCTTTCTGGCGTGACGTTACGCATACTAAGTCTTAAAGACTCTTCTACAATCAGCTTATCCTCTAATGAGACTGGTTTATTTTCACAGCAGAATCTTAAAAAGGGAGATTATACCGTCAGCACCAATTTCATAGGTTTTAAATCCGAATCAAGGGTAATTTCTATTGACGCAAAACCTGTTTATTTATTCTTCCGACTGGAACCTTCGGAAATTGCCATTGAAGAAGTGGAGATCATTGCCTCCCCTGCAATTGTCTTAAAAGGTGATACAATGGAGTTTGACGCTAAAAATTTTTCTACACGGGAGTATGCGGAGGCCGACGAATTGGTAGCCCAGATTCCTGGCGTGATGATCGATGAGGAGGGCAATGTCGAAGCACATGGAGAAAAGATCACCCGGGTTATCGTGGACGGCAAAGAATTCTTTAGCTCGGATCCTCGTATCGCATTAAAGAACCTTCCAGCTGAGATTATAGCAAAGATCCAACTGATTGATGAAAAGTCGGAACAGTCGCGCTTCTCGGGCTTTGATGATGGTAAACGTAATAAAATCATTAACATCGTGACCAAGCCAGACAAACGGCATGGGTATTTTGGCAAGATCAATGGTGGAAAGGGAGATAAGGACAAATTTGGCATCAATGTATCTTTAAATGCATTTGATGGAGACAAAAAATACGCCATCAACCTCATGGCGAATAATATTAACGAAACAAACTTTGCCGAGCAGGGCCGCGGCGGAAGCCGTCGAGGTAATAACAATACGGAAAGAGGACTCTCAGACACTTACGCTGGCGCCCTAAACTTTACAAATACGTATCTCAACAAAAAAATGGAGGTTAGTGGAGATTATAATTTCAGATCACTCTCTACAGTGACCAATACGGCATCAAATATCGAATATCTCAGTGAAAAACAAGCCAATCAATTCAGAACGCAAGAGCAGCTATCGGACGACCTGAACAAGGAACATAAATTTAACGGGCGGATAAAATGGAACCTGGACTCGACCAACCGGATTGACTTTTCACCGAACTTACGATACACAGAAGTTCATAAGCTGAACAACTCTGATAGTCGAACGAGCCGTAACCGTACGGAACCCATCAACCACTCTATCCGTTCGGGCGACAGTAATAATAAAAGTTTTGATATCGGTGGATCACTCACGTACATGCACCGATTTAGAAAGAAAGGGAGATCATTATCATTAAGCGTAACGGCCAATAAAAGCACTAACGATGCTGTAGCGCTTAATCTGGCGACAACATCATATTACAAGAAATCGACTTCTGGAACATTGGGTGATACGGAACCGATATTAAGCCGTATTGACACGAACAACAACCGAAGTCTGACCGAAGGGTATGGATCTGGCATCAATAGCCGCCTATCTTTTACTGAGGCGATATCTACACAAAGTCGATTACAGGTGAATTATAACTTTCGGAATACCGCTAATTATTCTAACCGCGAGACGTTTGAATTTTTGGCGGAAACGGGACAACTGGGAAAATTACGAGAGCGGCTTTCCAATGAATTCAGAAACGATTACAACTACCACAGTGCCGGTCTATCTTACTCCTACAACAAAAAGGATGCGCTACGCATCCAAGCAGGTCTTAATTATCAACGTGGTATCCGCACGAACAACCGTAGCATACCAATACACCTAAAGACGACAGCGGATTTCAATAGCCTGCTTCCTGAATTCACCACGGTCTACAAGTTTTCGAAGGATAGAAATATAGAGTTCAATTATAACACGCAAACGAACACACCAAACATCAATCAGCTACAAGACTTCGTCAACAACGGTAATGAGCTGCGCATTACGAATGGCAATCCGGACCTGAACCAAGAATATGCACACACTCTACGACTACAATATAAGGACGTAAACAAACTTTCGGGACGTACATTGACCACGAATATGACCTTTGATTACATCAATAATAAGATAACAAACTCTGTCATAACAGCCAACCGAGACACCACATTGGTCTTTAATGATACTTCTTTTTTATTAGGTGCAGGAGGACAGTATACCACCCCCATCAATGTCAACGGGGCTTACAGTTTCAAACTCAACAATAGCTATGGCCTCCCTATAAAACCGTTAAAGATCAACCTACATACCAATACCCGGTTGTTTTTTGATAATGATATCGCAGAGAACAATGGAGAACTGATCAACAGTACTTCTTACGGATTTGGACAGAGCATTGGATTCAACTCAAATTTCAGCAAACAATATATCGTAGGCCTCAGCTATAATATCAATGGAAGGTTTACCCACAATCCTTTGGGCAGGCTACCAAAATATGAAGTATTCACCCATCGGCTGAACAACAATATCACTGTTGAGCTTTTCAAAAAACTCGTACTCTCTTCTCAGTTCACCTATTTACTGAACGGAGGAATCATGGGCGCTCCAGGTATAGAGACCACACTATGGAATGCCTCCATAGGATACAAGCTTTTTAAACGTAGAAATGGAGAACTTGGGTTAAAAGGTTTCGACTTACTGAACAATGCACAGAATGTAAACAGAAGGGTTAATGTCGACAATATTTCGGATGTAACATCAAATACACTAAACCGCTATTTCTTATTGTCTTTTACCTACAATCTACGCCAGTTCGGAGGGTAGGTCATGGGTGGGGACAAAGAGTCTAGAAAAAAAGCCCTCCTGCATGAATAAAGGTTTGCTTTTTATCCATGTACTCTTCTCTATTAATGGGCTTCGTCGCCTTAGATAAAATGACAGTTCTATAGCCTAAGCTAAGTGCATCCATTGCCGTAAAATGTACGCAAAAATCTGCCGCCAGCCCACATATATGCACCTCGGAAATACTCCGATTTTGCAAATAGCCGTGCAGCCCTGTATTTTTACGTCTTCCATTGTCGTAAAACCCGCTATAGCTATCTATCAAGGGCTCTATTCCTTTACGGAATATGGCTTCTACTCTTGTCTGATCTAAACTATCGGCCAATTCGGCTCCTCTGGTTCCTTGCACACAGTGATCGGGCCATAATACCTGTTCTAACCCCTGAAGATCGATCTGATCAAAAATATTGTGTTCTATATGTTGGGACGCAAAGCTTTTATGTGCAACGGGGTGCCAATCCTGTGTTGCAACGACTAGGTCGTATTTGGACTGTACACTGTTTATTACTTCAACAATCTGGTCTCCACCAGGGACTTCAAGGGCGCCTCCTGGAAGGAAATCATTCTGAATATCAACGATTATCAATACTTTCATCTACATATATTTTTTACAGAAAGTGTCCGTCCCATGACTAGCCCCCCTTATCTTCTCTCATCACTATTCAAGCCGGTAGTCGTATAGATTTTTTCAAAAGTAACGTTACCGTGTCTCTCTTCAAGTTCCTCACCATTCTTGATATTTCGCGTAGGGGCAATAAAGCTAGACACCTCGGTTTTACAGCATTAAGTTAATCAATATTCATGATATAGCCAATGCCTCTGACGTTTGTGATTTTGATCCGTCCATCCTGCGCGAAGTATTTACGTATTCTACTGATAAACACATCGAGGCTACGCCCTGTAAAATAGGTATCATCCCCCCAATAAGCCTTGATGATATCTTCACGTGGAACGACATTATCTTTGTTCTCAAAGAGCCTCCGAATCAGTTCGACTTCACGATAGGACAGTTTCTCCTCGGCAGAAGCATGGGTTAATATATTTTTATTGGTATCCAGCACATAATCGCCTATTTCGTATGAGGCATGTACAGGTCTCTTAACGCGTCTTGAAAGGGCTTCGATACGAACGATCAATTCCTCAATTTTGAAAGGCTTTCGGATATAGTCATTTGCACCCATATGAAAGCCTTTGACAACGTCTTCTGTCTGGGTTAGTGCTGAGAGAAACAATATCGGCACATGTGGGTTGGTTTTACGGATTTCGGCCGCAGCCGTAAAGCCATCCATCAGAGGCATCATCACATCGAGTACGATAACATCCGCGCTTTCCTTTTTAAAATAGCTCAACGCCTCCTGTCCATTCTCTCGGTGTACGACATCAAAACCGTGATCTTCTAAACTGTCTGCCACAATCAAGGCTAAACTCTGCTCGTCCTCGACGTATAATATCTTTACTTTGTTCATTGTTTTGGAATGGTTAGAATAAAGACGGTTCCTTTTCCTAAGATACTATCTACTTTGATCGTACCGCCATGTTGTTTGATTACCTGCTTGACATAGGCTAATCCTAAGCCAAAGCCCTTTACCGGATGTAAATTTCCGCTAGGAACCCGGAAGAAGACTTCAAATATATCTTTAAAATAAGTGGGATCAATCCCTAACCCATTATCAGCGATTGATAATATCACGTTTCCATTATCTTCTTTCAATCCAACCTGGATCTTAACGGCATCACCGGAATATTTGATGGCATTATCAAACAGGTTACTGATTACATTCTTGAGGTGGGCTGAGTCCGCGATAATGCTCAGTCTAGGCAGTTGTCCTATAAAATCTATACTAACATTTTTCTTTGCTCCTAATTGCGCGATTTCAACTCCCTCTTCTAAGAGCTGCACTAAATCTACAGCATCCCTTCTCAAATTAACGCCTGTGACCTCATCGATATCGAGCTGCAATACCTTTTCGATCATATTCGCCAGATGGGCGAGCTCTCGATGTGATATCCGTAAGTACTTTTCCATTTTTTCCTTATCGTCGCGAGCACCATAACGTTGGATCGACTCTACTGCTGCCATTACGGTAGCGACAGGCGTTTTTAGTTCATGGGTCATATTGTTGACAAAGGACTTGCGCAACAAAGCTAATTTATTCTGTCGGTTGATCGTCCATAGTAAATAAATAAAAGCACCGATCAATGCCAATATCAAAAGAACAGACACCATCAACTGCACAGCCATTTTTCCAAGAAGATAAAATACGGGCTGCTCAAAGCTGGCCAGCAGATACTCATCTTCTGTAGGATTGACCAGTATGGGGCGGGTTAATATAGTTCCATCCTCTTCTACTTTAATACGGTATTTGCCCTGAGCTCGACGTCCATCTTTCAAGGTTTTAATTGCTATCTGTACAGATGTAGTTATACCTTTGACATCTAGACTCTCAGCTAGCAGCGTATTGATCTCAGCTAGCGTCCCCTCACTAAAGGTGATGTTCTGTAGCATAAAGGATGGCATGATTGCTGTCGGTTCACCTGCTTCCTTCTTTGCCTCTCTGCGTTTAGTATATCTACGCATCCGCTCTTGAGCAAGACTATCCCAAAGCGTCTGTATTTTCTCTTCATCGATATTGCTATACATGGATTTAATGCGCGCTGCAAATACAGTCCCCTCCTTGGAGATACCCTGATCACGCTTCTCATTGATTATATTTTGATGATCATCATAATAGGTCTGTATTGCATTAAAAAGGCTTCTCTCGATCTCTGTAACCAAAACCTCGCGTTTATTAACATACCCTCCGTACAGCCAAACGCCCACGATTCCTCCAATCCCTATAAGGGACAGAACAATCATCACAACCAATATTTTATACTTTTTTAACATGATTAAAACAAATTTAAATTCTTAGATTTGCACGACGAATTGTTTAGGGTCATATTTAACAAATTATAACACATATTAACAATACGTATTACTTACATTTGCATGTCAACTAATATATATGAGGCAATTATTACGTTTTAGATACCTTTTCTTTTTATCCTTATTTGCTGCGACAGTTACCTTTTATAGCTGTGATAAAGATATGAGTGTTTCTTTGGGTAATTCCAATAATGATTTAGGTGTTGTGGTTCTTGATTCAATGACGATCAATACATCGACCTATCAATTGCTAAATCTTCCTTCAGCTGCTACAGGATCTTTATTAGTTGGTAAATCGAGCCAACCTGAAAGTGGATCGGTAACTTCGTCCTCTTATTTCAGAGTACAACTACAGACATTGACCAACGATATTCCTTCGAATGCAGTATTTGATTCTGTAAATCTTGTAGTAAGACCTAGTATCAACAAATATTATTATGGTGACACGACCAAAACGCAGAGCATCGCTGTACATCGTGTGACTGAAGAGATCAAACTGAAGGACATCACTAATAGCATAGACCAATATAATACTCCAATATATGTAACTGGTCCTACTATTTTTAATGATCAAAAATTCAGTTATGATGCCACACCTCTTGGAGACCATTCATTTCAGCCTAAAATAAGATCTATAGACAGTATCAGTATTAAGCTTGATCAGAATTTTGGACAGGAGATTTATGACATGGTCAAAGCAAACGACTATAACGTAACTACGAACGAGTCTTTTCAGCAATACCTTAAAGGTCTTGTATTGGTTCCTGGAAACCAAAATACGACTTTGTTAGGATTGAATGACACCTTACATGTAAACATCAACTATTCGTACATGGGAGCTGATGGCTTTATGAAAAAAGGAGCGAAAGTCATAACTTCAAGTTCTAAGGCCTACCAATACAACAATATTGAATATGACCGCACGGGCACACCTTATGCGAGCATAAACTCAGTCAACAGAGAACTAAAAAGCTCCGCAACAAATGGAGAAGTATTGCTTCATGCTGGAACGGGACTTGTAGCGAAAATCAACATTCCCTCGTTAAATGACTTTATGCATGAAGAAAATTTAGCGATAAATAAGGTAGAATTGGTTGTGGAAACGACTGGCCATAATTTTGGTTCGTACCCGGTTCCCAACGCCCTGATGCTTCTGATTGCAAACAGCAATGGGGTCCCCATTTCTTATGTACGTGCACCATTCTCGACAGCAATTCAGCAAGCAAGCTTTATTCCAGGCAATGACATGGGTATAAACGGCCGTTATGTCTTTAATCTGATCGATTATACGAAAAACGTCAACCAATCGGAATATCGCGGAACTTCTTTATTATTATCAGTTGCCTCTCCAGCCTTGTTTGGAACAGTAAATAATACTATTATTGCGACAGAAAATGGCAAACCGAAAATTAAATTAAACATTGTATATACTAAATTCAAATAATCTATGAATAAGAAAAATTGGCTTTTTGTAGTTGTAGCCTGTGTTTTTTCATTAACTGCTTTCAACTCTTGTAAAAAGGACAAAGATGATAACACAACTGACAATGGTCCTACGGAATGGGTAAAGGCTTCTGCGTTTGATGGTGACCCTAGAAGTTCAGCTGCTTCTTTCCAAATCGGAGATGTAGGCTATTTGGCGACTGGTATCTTAACAACAAATGAAAGAACTAAGGATGCTTGGACTTTCAAGAATAACTTATGGTCACGTATCAAAGAATTTGGTGGTGAAGCTCGTAACGGTGCTGTTGGTTTTAGTATCGATGGCAAAGGGTATATGGGTACAGGTTTCAACGGCACGGATGTACTTAATGACTTCTGGCAATATGATCCTGCAACTAACGAGTGGACAAAAATCGCTGACTTCCCTGGAGAAGCTCGCTACGGTGCTGTTGCTTTCACATTGGATGGCATCGGTTATGTAGGTACAGGAGCAACAAAAACACAGAAAACGTTAAAGGATTTCTATAAATATGATCCGAAAACTAACACTTGGACGTCTATTGAATCTCCTTTGAAAAACAAACGTGTTAATGCATTTGCTTTTGTAGTAAACGGTAAAGCTTATGTTGGCGGTGGTATGGACAACAACCAGTTCCCAGAAGATTTCTATTCTTTTGATGGAAAAACATGGAACGAAAATGTTGCTCCATTGAAAGATGCTTCTAATACATATGACTTGACTCGTCAATCTGCTTCAACATTTGTTATTGGTAACTTCGGTTATGTAGTAGGTGGTAAAAAAGGTTCTGTATTAGGTAACGTTTGGAAATACGATGTTGCTGCCAACAAATGGGAAAGCAAACACCAAGCATTGCCTCAGAATGCTAGAGAAGGAGCTGTTTCATTTTCTATCGGTGGAAAAGGTTACCTTACAACTGGTATGAATAGTGCTACGAAGTTTGACGACACTTGGGTATTTACACAAGTTAGATAGTTTAAACTGCTAAGATATATAAAAGGCGAATACATCTCTGTATTCGCCTTTTTCTTTTAAACCAAGAACTCACTCCATTGTTATTGCGTATCCTGTACAGAAGAAAACGATCTATAGGCGAGCAAGCAAAAGTAGCGATCTCTCAATTCCTAATCCCTTATGGTCTCCTCCTCTTATCTATAGCTAGCAATGATTTGTATTTATAAAAATATATTGCATAAAAAACGCCCTCCGAGAAGGGCGTTTTTTGGTATATATATGATTACGGTTAGTTCGTTATTTTATATTAAGCCTTTTTTATTCAATAGCTCAGCAACCTGAACTGCATTTGTTGCGGCTCCTTTCCTCAAGTTGTCGGCTACAATCCATAAGTTCACTGTATTGGCCTGAGATTCATCTCTACGTATACGTCCAACAAATACTTCGTCTTTTCCATGCGCATCCTTAGGCATCGGGTAAGCTAGATTACTTGGATCGTCCACCACAACTACGCCTTCTTGTGCTGCCAACGCTGCACGAAGCTCCTGTACATCAAAATCACTTTCGAACTCGATATTCACAGACTCTGAATGTCCTCCCATCACAGGAATGCGCACCGTAGTAGCGGTTACCTTGATTGAATCATCCTGCATGATTTTATTGGTTTCCTGAATCATCTTCATCTCTTCCTTCGTATAGCCGTTTTCCTGGAACACGTCAATATGCGGAATAACATTCAAATCGATTTGGTAAGGATAGGCTTTTTCTCCTTCTACACCTGCACGCTCATCGTTCAACTGCTGTACGGCTTTGACTCCTGTACCCGTCACTGATTGATAGGTGGATACAACAACACGCTTGATTTTATACTTCTCATGTAATGGTTTTAAGACCACCACCATCTGAATTGTGGAACAATTTGGGTTCGCAATAATCTTATCTGCTGAGGTTAATACATCTCCATTAACTTCAGGTACGACAAGCTTTTTGGAAGGATCCATCCGCCAAGCAGATGAATTATCGACTACTGTAATTCCTGCTGCTGCGAATAAAGGAGCATATTCTGTAGATACACTTCCTCCCGCAGAAAACAAGGCTACATCAGGCTGCATCGCAATAGCTTCGTCTGGTGTTACCGTCTTAAACTTCTTACCCTTGAATTCGATTTCCTTGCCCTTACTTCTTTCAGAGGCTACAGGAATCAATTCTGTTACGGGGAAGTTTCTTTCCTTTAACACCGTCAAAATTTCTGACCCAACAAGACCTGTTGCGCCAACTACTGCTACTTTCATTGTTATATAATTTACTGTTTAGTATATAGCGTGAATTCTATTTCTAATTTCACGATGCCAAACATAATAAATAAACAGGAGTATTCTATACAAAAAATTACATTTTTATCATCCTAAGGCTCCAAACATTGACACAAAACCGCTATTAGAACCATATAAATTATTAATTTATCAATAAAAATAGGCTCTACACCGAATATTTGCTATACGTAAACCTTATTTAGGCAAAATATATTCTTTATATTGCCTTAGTTAACGAAGTTATACTTTCGTGAAAAAAACCAATTAAAACCGAGATGAAAATCAAGCTTTATATGCTCTGTATTTGGTTCATGTCAATTACATATGGATACGGGCAGGATATTGTAATCAATGAAGTAATGGCCAACCCTAAAAATGGTCAGCTGCCTGCCGTCGAATATATCGAACTTCTAAACAATTCTACTTCTGTCGTAGATCTCGCATCACTCCGTCTGGATATCAACAAAAAAAGCGTACAGCTTCCCCCTTACCTACTAGCCCCTCAGCAATTCGTTATCCTATGTGCAAAGGAAGGTGAAGACCTTCTATCGAGCTTTGGTAATGTGATTTCTTTTAGTAACTGGGCCATTCTCAACAACTCAGGAGCCACAATCGGTCTCTATAGACAGGATACACTGTTGGATGAACTCTCTTACAAAGACAGCTGGCATCAAGGAAATGCTCAAAAAGCCGGAGGTTGGAGCCTAGAGCGGATAAACCCTGATTGGCGATGCAACACTGCAAGCAACTGGGCTTCGTCCGTTGCCCATCGTGGAGGGACACCAGGAAGTCCCAATTCTATAATGAATAGGGCATTTCTACCCAAAGTGGGAATAACAGCTGTAGAGATGTTGGACAAAAGCATTCGTCTCCATTTTAATACGGATCGGCTCTTTCTCCCTCATTTTGAAGGAGAACACTTCCGTATTAATCCAGGCAATATTATTCCAATAACGGCTTCTTGGGATGATAATACCGGCCAACTTGTCCTCGGTCTTGATCATGAGCTAAAAGCCCAGGAAGCCTATACATTGAGCACACAAGAATTGGCTATATGTGGCATTATGCTTCAAATCGAAGATTATTTGATTTTCAACCAGCCAAAAGTTCAATATAATGATGTTGTCATCAATGAGATTTTATTCAACCCTCAAGCAGAAGGAAGTGATTTTGTTGAGGTATTTAACAGAACATCTCTACCTATAAACCTTCAAGGCTGGCAATTAGGAAACAGAATATTATCGGAAAAGCCCTTGCTTCTCCCCCCTCAGGAGTTTTTGGTACTCACGGCAGAGCGGGATAAAATCATTCATACGCATGTGAACGCAATAGCAGCGCGTGTCCACGAGATGGCGAGTATCCCCTCCTACGCAAACCAACAAGGGATCGTCACGTTATTCTCGCCACAAGGATTGGTTGATTCACTGTATTACCATGCTTCAATGCACGCTCCATTGATCAATAATCCGAAAGGTATTTCCTTAGAACGGCAGTCCTATAATGAAGACAGCAATCTACCGGGTAACTTTAAATCGGCGGCGACACTAATCGGTGGATCGACGCCTGGCTTTCGCAATTCCACTGCAACGGATAGTCTCTGTAAAAAAAACGATATATTTTTGACTTCAAAAACAGTTTCTCCGGATGGTGATAGCTTCGAAGATGAGCTCGAAGTAAACTATATATTGAACGATTCGGACTACTTGTTCAACCTAAATATTTATACCGAAAAGGGAACGTTAGTCAACCGATTGATTCGCCAACAGAGCGGTGGTTCTGATGGAAAAATCATGTGGGATTGCAAGGATGAAAAAGGGCAAAAAGCACCTTCGGGACACTATATCTACTGGATGGAAATCTATCGGGAAAATGGCTCCAGAGAGATCTTTAAGGGTGCTTTTATCCTTGTTCAGAAATCGCATCAGTATTAAGAAAAACGCTATAAAACACCTATCTTTGCAACACGGAAATAAATAGTTGGTTTCGAAATAAAAAAATGCAAAAACAACACTAATCTCCGTATTACTTTAACAAGAAAAACCGAGCACGATAGAACTGCTGAAAGCTATCTTCTCGTAAATATTTATTTAATGAAAGAAACTATTATAATCTTAGGCTCAAACGGTCAGATTGGCACAGAACTAGCCGACGCTTTAAGAACCAAGTTTGGTGCGGAGAACGTTATCACTACTGATATCAGGGAACCTCAAACTGCGGTTGCTACTCAGAATTTTGAAATCATCAATGTGCTGGATAAAGTTGCCTTAAAGGCACTCTTCGAAAAGCACAAACCTACTCAAGTATATCTATTGGCAGCCATGTTGTCTGCCACAGGAGAACAATATCCACAGAAAGCATGGGATTTAAATATGAATGGGCTACTGAATGTATTAGATCTTGCTGTTGAACTAGGTGGAATAAAGAAAATATTTTGGCCAAGTTCTATTGCAGTATTTGGTCCAAACTCACCGAAAGTAGATACACCTCAGTACTGTGTAATGGACCCGAATAGTATTTATGGTATTAGTAAATTAGCCGGAGAACGTCTTTGTGAATACTACCATGAAAAATATGGATTGGATATCCGTAGTATCCGTTACCCAGGTATTATATCCTGGAAAACTGCTCCGGGTGGGGGAACAACTGACTACGCGGTACATATCTTTTTTGAAGCATTGGCCAAAGGCAGCTATGAGAGTTTCCTTTCTGCACAGACAGCCCTGCCTATGATGTATATGGATGATGCTGTACGTGCTACAATTCAGTTGATGGATGCTCCTGCAGAGAATCTAACGATCCGCTCGAGCTATAATCTTGCGGGTGTTTCTTTTACTCCAGAGATGATCGCACAAGAAATTAAAAAAATTCTTCCTAATTTTGGGATGTCCTACAGCTCGGGAGATCCTCGCCAAGCTATTGCCGACTCTTGGCCGCAAAGTATTGACGATGAATATGCCCGTAAAGATTGGAACTGGGAAATAGCGTATGACCTGGAAGCCATGACCAAGGACATGATCGAAAATCTTAAAACAAACAAATAAAATGGGTAGAGCTTTTGAATTTAGAAAAGAAAGAAAATTTAAGCGTTGGGCCAAAATGGCCGTACAATTTACGCGCTTAGGGAAAGAAATCGCAATTTCTGTAAAAGAAGGAGGCCCTCACCCTGAAAATAACTCTCGCTTACGTACTGCCATTCAAAACGCGAAGGCGGTAAACATGCCGAAAGACCGCGTGGAAGCTGCTATTAAGAGAGCTTCGGAAAAAGACTCAAAAGGCTACGAAGAATTTGTATATGAAGGATATGGCCCACATGGCGTACCGGTACTGATCGAGACAGCAACAGACAACACAAACAGAACAGTTGCTAATATCCGTAGCTATTTTACAAAATCAGGAGGTTCATTGGGTAAAACTGGTTCTCTAGATTTTATATTCCAACGTAAATCCATTTTCCGTTTTCCAGCAACAGAAGAACTTGATGTTGAAGAGCTAGAACTTGAACTCATCGACGGTGGACTAGAGGAACTCTATGTAGAAGCTGACGAAGAAGGCAATGATGTGGTTGTTGTGCAGACTTCATTTGAAGACTTCGGTAACATGCAGCGCCTTCTGGAAGAGAAAGGCATTGAGACAACATCAGCAAAACTGGAGCGTATCTCCCTGTCACACACAACATTGACAGAAGAACAAGCGGCAGATGTCTTAAAGCTCATCGATAAAATTGAAGAGGATGATGATGTGCAGGCGGTATACCACAACATGGAATAATAAGATACCCTAGTAAATAATTGTATCACACGACCTTCATACTTCAATGTATGAAGGTTTTTAATTACCTAGGAATATTACTTTCGTGTTTGACTACCCGCCAGATATAACGTTATAGCATTTTTTAGGGGATACATTGTGCGAATGCAAAGCATTTTATTTAAGTTTGAGTATGCTCAGTTTTGAAGAATTTTTTATAAAAAAGAAAATAGATCTTTTTGCATTGAAATCTGCAAACGAAGAGCTGTATCATGAGTTTAGGGTACACTATAATTCAATGGGTGAAAAAAGTTTTGATCACTCTAAAAAATTCTGGTTTAATAAGCTCAGAAAAAGCTACTTATTAAGCGAGGAAATAGTTCCTACCTCAACAACTACCCGAGAAGAAAACACCTCTAAATCACCTGAATCGGTGAATAAAATTGCGCCTCCTACAGGCTTCAAACCAAGGTCTGTTGCAAAACCTTTGGTTAAGGCCAGCGAAGAAGAAGAGAAGCTACCACAACAGGTAGCCACACCTTCTGGATTCAAGCCTCGATTTAAAACAGGTATGGCCAAAACAGCTGCTAACACAGCCGCTGAAGAAGTAGAAGAAAAGCCTCTAGAAGCTCCCACTGATCCGATAGAGAACATGACGGAAGTCAGCAATAAACCTTCAGGATTCAAACCTCGGTTTAAGGCAGGCCTGACAAAAACAGCAACTACCACATCCGTAGAAGCAGAAGAAAAGCCTGTAGAAACTCCTACTGATCCGATAGAGAATACAGCGGAGATCAGCAATAAACCTTCAGGATTCAAACCTCGGTTTAAAGCAGGAGTGACAAAAACAGCAACTACCACATCCGAAGAAGCAGAAGAAAAGCCTGTAGTAGCTCCCGCTGATCCGATAGAGAATACAGCGGAGATCAGCAATAAACCAACAGGATTCAAACCTCGGTTTAAAGCAGAAGTGACAAAAACAGCATCTACCACATCCGAAGAAGCAGAAGAAAAGCCTGTAGTAGCTCCCGCTGATCCGATAGAGAATACGACGGAGGTCAGCAATAAACCTTCAGGATTCAAACCTCGGTTTAAAGCAGGAGTGACAAAAACAGCATCTACCACATCCGAAGAAGCAGAAGAAAAGCCTGTAGTAGCTCCCGCTGATCCGATAGAGAATACGACGGAGGTCAGCAATAAACCTTCAGGATTCAAACCTCGGTTTAAAGCAGGAGTGACAAAAACAGCATCTACCACATCCGAAGAAGCAGAAGAAAAGCCTGTAGTAGCTCCCGCTGATCCGATAGAGAATACGACGGAGGTCAGCAATAAACCTTCAGGATTCAAACCTCGGTTTAAGGCAGGTGTGACAAAAACAGCAACTACCACATCCGAAGAAGCAGAAGAAAAGCCTGTAGTAGCTCCCGCTGATCCGATAGAGAATACGACGGAGGTCAGCAATAAACCAACAGGATTCAAACCTCGGTTTAAGGCAGGTGTGACAAAAACAGCAACTACCACATCCGAAGAAGCAGAAGAAAAGCCTGTAGTAGCTCCCGCTGATCCGATAGAGAATACGACGGAGGTCAGCAATAAACCAACAGGATTCAAACCTCGGTTTAAGGCAGGTGTGACAAAAACAGCAACTACCACATCCGAAGAAGCAGAAGAAAAGCCTGTAGTAGCTCCCGCTGATCCGATAGAGAATACAGCGGAGATCAGCAATAAACCAACAGGATTCAAACCTCGGTTTAAAGCAGGAATGACTAAAAACATTCCTCCTACGGATACCCCAAAGCAATAAACAAGCAACCTTATATAATTCGCTAAAATTATGTTAAAAGAAGAAAGACAGGCTTATATTGTCCATCAAATAAACCTTCACAACAAAGTATTATCATCCGATCTGAGCATACAACTAAATGTTTCAGAAGATACCATTCGCCGTGACCTGAATGAACTGGCCGAGAATGGACAGGTCATCAAAGTATACGGTGGCGCACTATCAAAATCATTTCAATTTCCATTTCAAGAGGGAAATGTATACGCTAAAGAAGGTAAAAAAGAAATCGCAAGTAAAGCGCTTTCGTTGATTGCAAATGGCATGAGTGTGTTAATTGGCGGTGGGACAACTATGATTGAATTGGCTCGTCTTGTACCAAATGACCTACAGTGCACCTTTTTCACAATAAGTCCATTAGTAGCACTTGAACTGGCCGAAAAAGATAATATCGATGTTTTCTTGTTGGGAGGAAAATTGTCCCGCAACACGAATATTGTAACGGGATCACAAGTGGTGAACGAACTAGCTGACATTCGCGTTGACCTCTGTCTTCTGGGAACAAATAGTCTTTCTCTTGAAGAAGGAATCACTGACTCCGATTGGGAGGTTGTACAGATCAAACGAGCAATGATCAAATGCTCTAAAAGTCTGGCTATCCTCAGTATCGCGGAGAAGCTTAATTCCAACCAAAAAATGCGGGTAGTTCCCCTTAAAGAGGTTACATACCTTATCACTGACCTCTCTCCAAGTGACAGGTCCTTAAAAGACTTTGCAAACAGTATTAAAGTAATTTAAAATTAGCTATTATTATCATTAATGAGTACTCAGGATGAGAGTGCAAATGGCTCGTTAAAGAGCAGGACAACCAAAGGCCTCGTCTGGAGCGGACTTTCAAACGGTCTGCAACAGATACTTGGCGCGCTTTTCGGGATTGCATTGGCACGTATGTTAACTCCGTCGGATTATGGTATGATTGCGATGGTTACCATATTCTCCCTCATAGCGTCAGCCTTTCAAGAAAGTGGCTTTGTCAACGGGATAGCCAATAAATCTACAGTGGCTCACAGAGATTATAATGCCGTTTTTTGGTGTAGCATCAGTGTAGGAACGATCTTATATATACTGCTGTTTTTGTCTGCACCCCTGATAGCATCCTATTACGGCATTCCCGAACTTAAACCCTTATCGAGGTTAGTCTTTTTGGGGTTTTGGACTGGGAGCTTTGGCATTGCCCACAATGCATATCTGTTCCGCAACCTAATGGTCAAGGAAAGGGCTATCTCAACATTGACTGCAATTATTGTTTCTAATATTGTAGGGGTTATCCTTGCTTATCTAGGGTTTTCTTATTGGGGCATCGCTATACAGACAATCCTCTATGCCGCGACAACTTCCGCCTTATTTTTTTATTTTTCAAAGTTCAGACCTTCTTTCAACATTGACTTTAAACCCATTCGAGAGATTATAGGATTCAGCAGCAAGATATTCATTACCAATGTTTTTATACATCTCAACAACAATGTATACTCTTTAATCCTTGGAAAATTCTACAAGCCTGAGGATGTTGGAAATGTCAATCAGGCCATTAAATGGAACCTGATGGGACAATCGGTAATCACAAATATGGTAAATAATGTGACACAACCTGTACTCCAAAAAATACAAACAGATCAAGATCGGCAGTTGCGTGTTTTTCGCAAAATACTAGCTTTCACTTCATTTATTGCATTTCCTTCTTTGTTTGGATTGGCCTTGGTGTCTAATGAATTTATCCTGATTGCATTAACAGCTAAATGGTCTGACAGCGCTGCTTACCTCCAACCCCTATGTATTGGTGGTGCTTTTTTAGTGGTATCGAACGTATTTGCAAACTTTATATTAAGCAAAGGAAAGTCTAACCTGTATATGTTCAGTATTCTTTCTTTTGGTATTCTACAGCTTCTGATTCTATTGGCGGCACATAGCTATAGCATTCTATTTATGCTACAGCTCACTGTATTACTTCAATTTTCCTGGATATTTGTTTGGCTCAGCCTTGCGAAACCATATATCAAATATTCTTTAAAAAATATGTTTCATGACATATTCTCATATGCGATATTAGCAGCTTTAGCAGCTTTAGTGGCTCACTTTGCGTTTTCTCTGATTACTAATATTTACCTCCGTTTTATTGTAGCAGTATTTACGATGGGCGGGGCTTATATCGCATTAAACAAACTATTTTTGCCGGCGATACTGGACGAAGTTTTAGAATACGTGAAAAATATCAAACGCAAAAAGACTGTATGAAAAGGGTCCTCACCATCATCGTAACCTACAATTTTGAACCTTGGCTGGATAAGTGTATTCAGAGCCTCCTTAGTTCAACCTACCCTAACGATGTCCTTATATTAGACAACAACTCTCAAGACACAACGGTACAATCTATAAAACAGCGTTATCCTTCCATACGTATGATTGCCAATTCGTCCAACCTTGGTTTTGGACGCGCGAATAATGTAGGACTTAATATTGCATTGAAAGAGGGCTACGATTTTGCTTTTTTGGTCAATCAGGATGCCTGGATCGCAAGCGATTGTTTAGAAAGACTGATCGCTGGATGCCAAGATGAATTTGGTATTATCTCTCCCATGCATTTGGATGGAACCGAGCGTAAATTGGACAAGGGCTTTGCGGATTACATAAAGAATGCCACGGAAAAAGATAATTATGGGGTAGTCCCATTTATTAATGCTGCTTTTTGGCTGTTACCAATTCACGTACTAAAAACCATAGGGGGGTTTTCTCCTATTTTTTTTCATTATGGAGAGGATAAGGACTATGCTAATAGAATTAGGTATCATCAATTGAAAACGGCTTTTATAAAAGATGCCTTTGCATATCATGACCGCCAGAATCGCCCCTTTAAGAGAGAAGCATATTATAAAGGTGAATTTGTATATCATCTTACGGAGTACTGCAATATCAATTATAACTGCATGACCGCCTTTGGGAATTCTTTTGGGGCTAGTCTCAAAAAAGCTATTACCGCTGTGCTAAAACTAAACTTTAATGACGGGGGGGACTATTTTAAAATAGCTTGGCGGATTTTTTGCTTGACTCCTAATGTAATAAAAACACGAAGCTTTAATAAAAGAGCTGAACAAGCAATTCTGTAGCATATGGATATATTAGCACCTGTTATACTATTCGTCTATAATAGACCGAAACACACGAAAAAGACGTTAGAGGCCTTAGAGAAAAGCATTGGTGCTTCTGAATCAAACATCTACATCTATTCAGACGGGGCAAAAAACGGAGAGGAAATCGAACATGTCAACGCTGTACGCGCTCTGATACGAGAGCCTTGGGATTTTAAAAGTATACATATCATCGAGAGATCCAAGAACCTAGGACTTGCTACAAATATCATAAAGGGAGTTACGGAAGTAATCTCAAAACATGGCAGGGCGATTATACTAGAAGATGATCTGGAGATATCGGAATTCGGCTTGCAGTATTTCAATGATGCCCTTACCTGTTATGAAGAAGATGAACAGGTGATGGAGATCAGTGGTTATATGTATCCTGTCCAACATGCCGAACAACTGCCGGAAAGCTTCTTTTTTCGGGTGGCCAACAGTTGGGGATGGGCCACCTGGGACCGGGCATGGAAACACTTTGAAGCGGATATCGACAAACTGACTACCGACTTCTCGAAAGCTGACATCAAGCGATTTAGTATTGACCATAGCGAAAACTTCTGGAAGCAGGTAAAACAATTTAAGGCAGGAAAGATTAATTCTTGGGCAATCCGTTGGTATTTGTCTATTTTTAAACAAAACGGCCTGGCCCTCTATCCAAGGACATCCATGATCCAAAATATCGGAACGGATGGCTCTGGGACACATTCGGATGCGGACTTGGCCTATAAAGTAACATTGGCGACTCAAAAAGTAACACAATTCCCAAAAGAAATAGCGGAACACAAAGAAGCTTACGAATCCATTAAGTACTTTTACAAGACCCGTAAGGGGTCTTTCGCAAAACGCGTGATTCGATATCTACGCAAACACTGGAATAAACGATAAAAGAAACTGTGAATACTGTTAAAATATCCATAATCACGATTGTATACAATAATGTCCGGGACATTGCTCACACAATTTCTTCTGTACTACAGCAGTCGTATCCAAATATCGAATATATCATTGTAGATGGAGCTTCTACCGACGGCACATTAGAGGTGATCCGTCGCTATGAGGATCGCATCGCCCATATTGTATCAGAGAAAGATAAAGGAATCTATGATGCTATGAATAAGGGCCTTGCTTTAGCAACCGGGGATTATGTTCTTTTCTTGAACTCCGGAGATGAGCTCTATGATAAAGATACCATCCAATGTATTGTAGAAAAAGGCAAAGGTGCTGATATTATCTACGGAGAGACCAAGCTGGTGGACGAGCAACGTAACATCGTGGCCGATCGAAGACATAAAGCACCGGAGCAGTTTACCTGGAAATCATTCCGCTACGGGATGAATATCTGCCACCAGGCAATCTACATCAAAAGAGACATTACGTCGCCCTACGATCTCAACTATCAACTGAGCGCTGATATCGATTGGGTAATCCGTGCTGCAAAAAAAGCGAAATCGACCCAAAATGTACATCAATATGTGGCTAAATATCTCGTAGGTGGGATGTCTCAAAAACGGCATCGACAAAGCCTAAAAGAACGCTACGCAATATTCAAAAAACACTATGGAACGTTTGCTAATTGGTTCAATCACGGGGTCATCGCATTTCGATTAATTAAATACAGAATTAAACATGGCAAAACAAGAGAATAACGGTTTGAATCCAGAATTGCTCGTTGAGCTAGCAAACAGCAAAATGCCATATGGAAAATATCAGGGCTGGACGTTGTATAAACTACCTGAACCGTATCTTGCTTGGTACCGACAAAAGGGGTTTCCTGCCGGAAGAATGGGTGTTTTATTAGCTACCCTATATGAAATTAAAGTCAATGGCTTAGAATACTTGTTACATCCTTTGGTTAAAAAGTGACGAGCATCATTTTTTGGTTTCTCCGATTTAGTTAACTTTGCATAATTAATTCAAACATTAAACGCCGTTTGCAGCGGTATCAATGCACATATGACAAAATATCAAACATTGCTGTACTACTGTTACAGCCCTATCGAAAATGCGGAGCAATTTGCTTCAGATCACCTCGAATTTTGTAAATCACTTCATTTAGTCGGCCGTATCATCGTTGCTGACGAAGGGCTTAACGGTACCGTATCAGGCTCGCCTGAGGCTTGTAAGGCATATATGGATGCTATATATGCGGATGGTAGATTCAATCATACGGAATTTAAAATAGATGATGTCGATGAGCCATCATTTATCAAGATGCACTGTCGCTATAAACCTGAGATTGTCCATTCGGGATTACGTGACCCCAAAGAAATAGATCCGAACCAACAGACGGGCATTCATTTGGAACCACAGGACTTTATGGAGATGAAAGACCGCGAAGATGTCGTTGTTCTGGATGTTCGTTCAAACTATGAGCATAATGTGGGAAAATTCAAAAATGCCGTCACTTTGGACATTGAAAATTTCCGGGAGTTTCCAGAGAAAATAAAAGAACTTGAACAATACAAAGGCAAAAAAATCCTAACTTATTGTACCGGTGGTATCAAATGTGAGAAAGCATCTGCCCTACTTTTAAAAGAAGGTTTTGAAGATGTATACCAATTACACGGTGGTATCATAAAATACGGCAAAGAAGCAGGAGGTAAGGATTTTGAAGGGAAGTGCTATGTCTTTGACAACCGAGTGACGGTTGAAGTAAATTCGACCAATCCTGTTGTAATATCTACTTGTAAGAATTGTGGTACGACTACACCAAAGATGATCAACTGTGCCAACCCGACCTGTAATGAGCACTTTACGCAATGTGATTCCTGTGGCGAGAAGCTAGAAGGCTGTTGTTCCGAAGCCTGTATGGAAAGCCCTAATAAAAGAGAGTATGATGGAACGGGATACTATGTAAAAATCCCTCAGCCGGTGAACATTGAAAAAATATCCAAACGTAAGCATAAAAATTTTGTCCCGAAAAGTCAAAGTTAACGAAGCGAGTTTCCTCGCTTCGTTTATCTAAACATATGGTGTAATTCTCGTAAAATTAAAACGTAGCCTTTCTTTTCATGTGATTTAAAACCTGACTTATGGAAATTCAGAGAATAAAAGTAGGTTCCCTCTTTAACATTTTGGTCAGGTAGCCAATCATTTTTATAATTTTCCGATTCATAAACAAACTCTCCAAGTCTAGTCAAAATCTTTAATTCGACACGATCAAAAAGATTCAACCCTACTATAAAGAAGACATCATTGATCCCGTCATCATTTGGAGTGATTATATTAGGCACGAAAGCTCCTATTACTTCAATAAAAACGGTTGCTGGAGCGGATGAATTACCATTCAAATCCGCGATTCTATAAGTAAACTTATCGACTCCTGTAAAAGTGGAATTTGATTGATAACTCACTATTCCTCTTTCATCTACATCTAATGAGCCATGCAATGGAAAATCAACAATATTCAAACTATGCACATCCAGTTCACTCCCCTCTGAATAGTCATTGAGCCAAGGTCTTATCTTCGTCCTAAAATTAAAAGTGGTTCTTATGGAATCATCCTTTGCTATTGCCTTTGTTTTCCTAATATTTATCAGAATTTTGGCAACATTACTTTGTAGACCACTATTATCCGACACAGTGTAGCTAATATATTCTTGACCAATATCGACATTTTCACTTACAGCGTAGTAGTATGCCCCATCCGAGTAAGAAATAGTTCCATATAGAAAGTTGCTATCAAAATTTACAGTCTTTATACCACTTGAGCCCACCATATCATTCGTTAAAAAATTTAATTTAATCTTCTCACCTTGATACAAGTTCAAAACATCGTCTTTTGTTACAAATGGTCTAGCTATTTCTGTTATTGTTTCTTCATCATCGTCAAAAGTATGTCCAGAGACATCCATTATATTAATACCGTATTGACCTTCGATTCCGGATATCGAAGCCACATTCTTAACTAGACCTGTGGCGACGTCATCCTCAGTTATACTATATTCCCGATAAAGAGTAGTAACGCTATTCCATTCCAATACAGGTATTGGAATTGCGTATTCCTCTAACAATCTATCAACCAACAATATATTAGTTAGCTCCTCTCCCTCATGTTTTATATCAAATCGATACTTAATAACATCTCCTCGTGTAAACTGTCGATTTTCTCCTGAACCAAAATTTACAACGGTTTTAGTCAAAAAAATTTTCGAAGGAAGATTAGTATTAAATAATGTTGGATTATCATTGTTAAAATCTGTTCCGGATTTATCGGAAATTTTTCGTCTTCTACTAGTGTATGATAAAACTTCCGCAGTGTTACTTATCGTTTTACCTATTTCCTCCTTTTTGAGGAAATATTCAAATTGAAAATGAACTTCCTCACCTGGGGTTAGATTATCGCTAGTCAGAAGTGAGCCAGTGGATATCTTCTGATCGGTCAGTTGTATATCTTGTAAAATTGCATTACCCGTATTCCTAATTCTGAAATCATAAACCAACACATCTCCTTCATCTATTTTGCCATTTTTATTTTTATCACGAAATGTTACCTCTTTTAAAAGGCCTATTTTAGCATCACTTTCGGCCGGATCAATCAATAAAATCTTCTTATTGGTTTTATTATTATTACATCCTGATAGACACTCTTCTATAGAACTTCCAACACTTGCTTTGTTACTGAGTGCAGTTGCGTCAGGATCGGTGGCATCAGATCCACGAATTACTCCTGCGAAAACGGGTATTCCGTTAAAAAATGCCTCTTCATATCGAGACACCCTGGCTTCAAAAACATAGGTCAATGAACAACCTGATGGAAGATTAATGGAAGACTTAAATTTATTTTTATTATTTATACCTGTAAGAACGACCCCACAACTACTTTCCGTCCCTACTGAAACAATCTCTACACCATCAGGAACTTCAAATACAAATCCAGCTCCAAGAGCCTCATCAGGCCCCTGATTCATAATAACAACCTCATACTCAAAAAGCTCATTTAATAGCACTTCCTTCTTATTTTCCTGGATCGTCTCTATCTTTAAATCATATTTCCGAACGTTAATATTCATTAGTTTTGAAGTAGAGAAGTCTGTTGAATAAGTCCATGTATCCATCCCTCTGTTATCTGCAAATTGCGGTTGCATATAATTGCTTCCCCATTTATGTCCATTTACGTTACTTAATATGCCCGTCAAATTGACAATCGGATTAGACCGATCCGGTGCTGTAGAATTTTTACTAATTTCTTCATCATCCCAATACACCTTAACATCTCCCAAATCCTGCCCGCTGATTGTGAATCTTTGTATTTTTAAACCTAATGGGTTTATTTCCATATCTAAATACGGAAAATGAACTTCGCCCGTAATCAAACTAATTTTTATCTCAACCGGATAGTCTAAACCAAAAGGAATAAATTTTTTGTTGCCATCTAACCCATCCCAGTAGAACTGATTACTACCGATTTTTCCTTCGACTAATAATATCCGAGATTCAAAACTATGCGCAAGAGACTTTGAACCAATCTCAATCTTGTACTTTCCTGCACGTGATGTTCCAAAAGAAATCCATGCCCCTTTTTGATTTAACGCCCCATTAGTCCCCTCGAACCCCACAAGATTTATATCTGTCACCTGTACCACCTTAGGTTCTTCCGTTAAGAGCCAGGTTTCCTTGCCTGGATACTTCTCACCTCTGGCACGTTTGGGTAGGTTAAGGTCAGGAAAATTATAAAACATTTTGTGGGTTACATATTTTTCCGTATCAGGGAGATAAGGAAAGTGCATCCTATCTGCGAAATGTCCGGCACTTTTATACGAAGGATTACCTTTGTCATCCAAATAACCAGCATTATTAGCAAAAAATGCAAAACCAAGACCATGACATCCATTTGCATCCACTTTATAAAGTGCTCCGTCATTCGTCAATACATAATTAATACCAAAATATCCACCTAATCCGTTTGGGGTATTCAACGTGCTATTATGCAAATACATTAATAAGCTATGTGTAAAAACACGTCCATTTACCCAAACCGATTTGGAAACATCTCTCACAGAGACATCCCAAGCCGCAATAAAGGCACTTACTTCCTGAATCCAATTGCCATTCGCCGGAATTGCAGGTGACTGCCCCGTTGGGTTATATTCTGGAGCAAGAAATCTTACTTCCCAAATCCCTTCTTCATCAGCGTCGACCTCAAAAGCATCATAACCACCATTTGTTCCTATACGAGGGCCTGCAAGTTCAGCTTGACGATTGAATATTTTTCCAATATCATTAGCGATAGTAGAATACACCTTACCACCTGGCGAAGTAACTCTTATTCTGCCGGATTTTAGATTTTGTGCGCTTGAACCTACATAGAGTCGTTCTCCTTTTTTAACCCATGCAAAATGAACGCCCTCAAGAAAAACATTAGCTTCAACCGTCTTTTGTCCAGATGCTAAATAGGCTCTTGCTCCCTTTGCAATATTGTTCGGATACAAATCCTTAGAACCTTCTGCATATATAACATTCGAAAGACAAAGAAAAAATAACGCAATAAGATTTTTCAATTCACAAAAATTAAGGTCCCAATTGGAAACTATAAAAATAATGAAAATTGATTAAAGTTGGTTAGCAAAAAAGCTATTTTAAAACGTCCATTCTACGTAATTGATGCTCTTATCGACAGCTAAATACTTTCTTTCATAGTATGTTTTTATAGAAAGAACCTCATCAACTAAATCTGACTTATATAGGTCTGTTGTTTCTTTGATGACCGGAAAATTTTGTAGTGCAATCTGTTCCCTGGTATAGCCGTAGAAGAAGTCACTATCTGTCTTCAGGTGCATAAGTCCACCCTCCTTTAAGATAATCTTATAACGTTCTAAAAACACAGGGTTGGTCAATCGCTTTTTCTCCCGGCTATCTTGCGGCTGCGGATCGGGAAAGGTAATCCATATTTCTGAAATTTCGTCTGCTTCAAAAAACTCGAGAATGGTTTCAATCTGTATACGTAGAAACCCAACATTATCTATCCCCTCTTCGAGAGCCGTCTTCGCTCCTCTCCAAATGCGGTTTCCTTTATAATCTATTCCAATAAAGTTAGTATCTGGAAAGAACTTCGCTAAATTCACCGTATATTCTCCTTTTCCACAGGCCAATTCAAGTATTAAAGGCTTATCATTGCCAAAGAATTTGGTAGACCATTTTCCTTTATACTCCTTGCCAGCGTCCAACTGTACTACGTTTTTAAAAGTCGCAACTTCAGCGAATTTTCTCAATTTATCCTTACCCATAACAAATATTAAGTCGCAAAAATAATCTTATATTTTCTCTATAAAAAATATAATTGGATGCGAGGTGTTACAAAATTCAATTTCGTCTGCAAATAACGAGGAGAGTTCATCAAGTAATTACATTTATTCATCGCTGTGACAGCTGTGCAACGTGGATATCTTTATTGAACACTATTGTATTGCTTACAATTCTGAATTTATGTAGGTTTGCATTAATTCAATACTTTGAACGTGGAAAAAGAAGCTAAAATCTACGTAGCTGGCCATAGAGGTATGGTCGGATCTGCGATATATCAGAAATTAAAACAAGAAGGATACACCAATATTGTGACACGAACATCCAAAGAACTGGATCTTCGTAACCAACATGATGTAGCTACTTTTTTTGAAAATGAAAAACCAGAATATGTGTTTTTGGCAGCGGCAAAGGTAGGTGGAATTGTTGCAAACAATACCTATAGAGCTGATTTTATCTATGAGAACATTGCTATTCAAAGTAATGTCATCCACCAAGCGCATGTACATCAGGTCAAAAAATTACTGTTTTTAGGATCTTCATGTATTTATCCTAAGCTTGCTCCTCAGCCTTTGAAAGAAGACTACCTATTGACGGGCACCCTAGAACCTACGAACGAACCTTATGCTATTGCAAAAATTGCAGGGATTAAAATGTGTGAAGCCTATAGAAGCCAATATGGAGATAATTTTATTTCAGTCATGCCAACCAACCTGTATGGTTACAATGACAATTACCATCCTGAAAACTCGCATGTGCTCCCGGCACTAATCCGTAGATTTCACGAAGCAAAAGTTAATGAAGTACCTGAAGTCACGATATGGGGTACGGGATCTCCTTTACGGGAGTTTTTGTTTTCAACGGACTTGGCAGAGGCTTGTGTATTCTTGATGAACAACTATGATGAAGAACAGTTCATTAATATCGGTGTAGGAGAAGACATTAGCATCAAAGACCTAGCCCTATTGATCAAGACAATTATTGGCTACAAAGGTGAATTAAATTTTGACAGCAACAAACCAGACGGCACACCTCGAAAACTAATGGATGTCAGCAAATTACATGCATTGGGGTGGAAACACCGTATTGATCTAGAAGAAGGTATCCGTCTTGCTTACGCAGATTTTATAGCGAAACACTGTTAATAGGTTTCGCTATCTGGAGGAATTCCAAAATTCACCATCCCATTATCTTCAAGATCATCCAGTGGAGCAACATCCTTATGTTTCTTTTTGGATTTCTTTGGTCGGACGAACTTGGCAAGTTTAGACATCAACGAACTGACTTTGCCCTGTGTAACCTGTGCCACTGCACTATCTGATGCTAATAGTACTATTGCTTTCTTAAGCCATCCCGAATTCTTGAGAAAGGTTCTGTTCAATACCAAAGGCAGTCCAAGCTGTAGTGCCCTTGCCAACCAATCGCTTTGATTAGCTGCCCCAGACTTAGCCCCTCCTCCGCTACCGAAGGCTGAAAAGATACCCTTTACAAAATCTACCCCAGGTATGCTTGATGTGAGATTGCTTATAAATCGAGCTGGCGCTTCGACTTTATGTTTAAGAAGCTGATACTGGTCGACCAAATACTCTTCCTGTTCCTTTTTGAGTTGATTCAAACGGACAATTTCTAGTCTAAGGTCTTCTATATTTTTGATTTTTGATTTCACATGCATATTATTATCCTCGATGATCTGCCAGCTGGCGGATCGGTTTGTCTTTTAATCGCCATTAACTTGTTCCGATTTATCGGAATGGAATGCCCAAACTGAGTGCAACGAGCTCACGAAGTAATTATATTATGCACGTTTTTATTGTACTTGGTGTGCATGCTGCTTCGCGGTCATTCGTGTTTGTATTTTGCAATCATGGACATTTTCTCTACCTATATCGCTTTATTATCCCATTGTGTATGCTGTCCGTCCAAAGTATTTCCCTCGTCAGGAGAGTCCTTACTTTGTTGGGATTCTTCAAATAACTCTTCGTCTTCTTGCCACTTACCTAAAACCCGACGTATCGTCAGATCCATAAACTTAGCTTCCAACTTCGGTTCGAAAGCACGGATAACAAGAAGTATAACAAAGAAAACAGCACCCGTGACCAAAAAACCCAGTGCATTACTCCCCAAAAGCTCTCCAAGAAAAAAACCAAGTGCTAGGGATAGAAAAAAAACAACGATTAAAGTAAGAAGCAGCTTGGTTGCGTCCAGTACAAGGGTACCGATAACGCGCCCCATGCGGGCTATAGTTTTTAACTTCAGCAGCTCTACCTGTGTATCGACATATTCCTTAGCCTTTTGAAAACTCCCTGAGAATGAAAAATTTTGTTCGCTCATTGGATTGTATTTTATTTAAATGTCTATGAAGTACAACATCAATAGATCCTGCACTTCATAAACTATTGTAAATATTAAGATTTTGGATTATCAGTTTAATCCAAATTATGCATGTTCTTCTATTTCATCATCCGCGAATGCTTCCGCATTTGAAACTTTCGATTTGACCATTGCTAACACCTTTTCCTTAAAATCGTTAAGCTGATCAAGTTGTTCTTCGGCGCGCTCTTTTAGTGCATCTCCAAGATCCGCTAATGATTCATTTATTTTCTCTCTCGTCTCTGTTCCTTTTTCGGGCGCAAATAAGACTCCTAGTACTGCTCCTGCTGCTAATCCAGCAAGTAATGCTGCTACAACTTTACCGCTATCTTTCATATATACTTAATTTGTTTTTATCTGTCATCCATGCTTGTACAGTTCTGCTACACGGATATTTCATATATTACATTTTATAAGTTAGAGAAGTTCATTGTATGGCCATCCTAACTTCATCACTCTACTATATTATTAACAATAAAAAGACCAAATCGTTTAAAATAAATAATCCTGATCTATCTTTCTTCCTATAATATACCATATTTATCAGTAAACAGCAAAAACAAGTCCAAACTAACATCCTTCATTAACATATTTTAGCTATCTTTAGAATAACCAATTCTAAAAATTATGCTCGTAAAAACCTTTAGTAGTGCAGTTTACGGTATAGAATCAACTACCATTTCGGTGGAGGTAAATGTGTCTACTGGAACTAAATATTATATCGTAGGTCTTCCGGATAATGCAATTAAAGAAAGTCTACAACGTATTGAAAGCGCCATATTGTCAATTGGGCATCGTATGCCAAGACAAAAGATTGTTGTCAATTTGGCACCTGCAGATATCCGGAAAGAAGGGTCCGCATATGATCTAGCCATCGCTATAGGCATCCTTGCGGCATCGGGGCAGGTTCAAGAAGCACAACTGTCGGGTTATTTAATCTTAGGGGAACTATCATTAGATGGCAATGTACAACCTGTGAAAGGGATACTGCCTATTGCCATTCAAGCTAAAAAAGATGGATTTGAAGGAATCATTTTACCTCGGTCTAATGCTGCTGAAGCAGCCGTCGTTGGAGGTATCAAAGTACTCGGTATAGATTGCTTACAACAGGTCGTAGATTTTTTCAATGGGAAAACGGAATTGCCCCAAACCTCAAGTCCCCTGACCAATGATGCTCCAACAGTTGCCGTCAGCCACGAACTGGACTTCGCGGATGTGAGGGGCCAACAAAATATCAAACGTGCTTTAGAAATTGCAGCAGCAGGGGGACACAACATTATTCTAATCGGCCCACCCGGAGCTGGCAAAACAATGCTGGCTAAGCGACTCCCTAGCATACTCCCGCCCCTAACATTTGAAGAGGCACTGGAGACGACCAAAATACACTCGGTCTCGGGCAACCTATCCCGAAAGGAATCGCTCATGAATACACGGCCTTTTCGTGCACCACATCATACAATCTCTGATATTGCGCTGGTGGGAGGAGGCAGTAGCCCCCAACCTGGAGAGATATCGCTAGCTCATAATGGGGTCTTATTTTTGGATGAGTTACCGGAATTCAAACGGACAGTTCTTGAGGTCATGCGTCAACCTCTTGAATCTCGAAGTATTACCATATCCCGTGCTCGTTTCAGTGTAGATTACCCGGCGAGCTTTATGCTTGTCGCTGCGATGAACCCTTGTCCGTGTGGATACTATAATCATCCCGAAAAGGAATGCCTATGTGGTTCACTGGTCGTGCAACGCTACCTAAGTAAAATCTCGGGGCCATTATTAGATCGTATTGATTTACACATCGAAGTCACCCCTGTTGAATTCAACGAATTGACGGAGCAACATGAAACGGAGAGAAGTGATTTAATAAGGCAACGTGTGATAGAGGCAAGACAAGTGCAAGAACAAAGATTCTCCAAAGAAAAAGACATACACTGCAACGCCCAGATGCCCTCGAGATATGTACAGGAACTATGTCTGTTGGATGAATCTGGTAAAAAATTGCTTAAAAATGCGATGGAGCGCTTAAATTTATCGGCCAGGGCATACGACAGAATACTCAAAGTAGCCCGTACCATAGCCGATATGGACAATGCCGAACGCATCCTGAACCATCACCTGGCAGAGGCGATACAATTCCGGAACCTAGATAGACAAACTTGGCTTGGCTAGCCTAGAACTGGTCAATAAAGTGCCTAAAAATCCAAGGGTAAAATAGAATTGTAATCAATATTCCAGATAGTGCTCCAAATAGATGCGCATCGTGATTGATACGGTCATTGGAGTTCTTAGATGCCCAAATACAATATCCGATATAAAGCACAGCAAATAAATAGGCTGGCATGGGGATAATCATAAAGATACCAAGCATCGCTTTGGGCTGAAAAAGAATATAGCCAAAGAGCGCAGCAGATATCGCTCCGGAAGCACCCAAACTATAATATCCAGGGTTATTTTTCTGCTGTACAATAGTAGGAATATCACTCAATACGAGACTCACTATATATAACAAGGCAAAATACAAATGTCCAATATCACCACTCACTTGCACAAAAAAACGTTCTAGTGCAAAACCAAAGTAGTAAAAGGTAATCATATTGAATAATAGATGCCCCCAGTCTGCATGTATAATTCCACTGGTAAATACAGTATACCACTTGCTCTTGTCCCGGTGTATGCTATAAGGGTGAAGCATCATCGAACCATATAACTGTGGATTAGAAAATGCGTATATACTGGTCGCAATCGTAACAGCAAAAAAAACAGACGCTACCGGTGTGTGTAAAATATATTCTTGAATCATTAGTTTTAGAATCTATCTTCGATTAAAAAAACGTAGAGCTCTTTTGGGCCATGCGCTCCCAATACAAGCTTTTTTTCTATATCAGCTGTCCGGCTTGGTCCCGTAATAGTCGTCACCATGGAAGGCAGATAAGTTGGATAACGGTCTTTTAGCTGTGCTATGGCGTGACGTATATCCATAACCAATTGCGATGCCTTAGCCAATACAATATGTACTGGTGGATAGATACTCAACCGGCGTCCCCCTTCATTGGCATTTGAAATCATGACACTACCATTGCGTGCGATCAAAGCTTCGCAAGCAGTAATCCCTATCTCCGCCTGTTCAAAATTCCTATCGGTTGCAAGGTAAGGGAAGCCGTAGTGCTTTAACAGTACATTCACTGATGGTTCCCACGCATAGATCTTTGTCATTCCCAACTCTTCGACAAGACCAATTAAATTTTCTATAACAGAAATCTCACCGTCGCAATAAACAAATTTCCCGCCTATATCAGTCAACTCACGTGCAAAAGTAACATCTAGAGACTCTTCCTCGTCTTTGTACAAAGCGGAGTCTTCAAAGTCTGGATGTGGGTTATCACGCTTCTGAAGAAGAGCTTGTCGTATCTTCTTGAGCATCTTTTCTTTTGCTGTGGTATTTCTAATATTCATTCGTCGTGATGTAATGAGTACGATATGGATAGGTTAAAGATAAAAATAGAGGGGGTTAGCCCTCTATTTTTTATACATTATCTTCATTCAGTTTCTCCGAAGGTTCAGAATTTTGAGTTTCTTCTGGTATCGGTGGAATTGGCAATTCTGTCTGAGGAACTCCTCCTCCATCTACGCCTCCATTGACAAACTCATCATAAGTTGTACGGTTTGAAAAAGGCCGTTTTCCTAAGATCTCTTCTAAATCTGCTTGGAATAGAATTTCTTTCTCCAATAGCTTTTCAGCTATACGGATCAAGCCTTCTTGATTATCCAACAACAACTGTCTTGTACGCTCATAAACAGCAGACACCAATACACGTACTTCCTCATCAATCAATTCTGCAGTCTGGTCTGAGTATGGTTTCTGGAACTGCGATTCGCCAGAACTATCTCTAAAGGATACGTTTCCGACCTTATGATTCATCCCGTAAACCGCTGTCATAGCGTAAGCTAATTTTGTGATACGTTCTAAGTCGTTCTGCGCTCCTGTACTGATACGTCCAAAAGTAATATCCTCAGCTACACGTCCACCCATGGTCATACACATACTATCTAGCAATTGCTCTGTAGTATACAAGAACTGCTCTTTGGGTAGGTACTGTGCATAACCTAAAGCTGCTACTCCACGTGGTACGATAGAAACCTTGACCAATGGATCGGCATGCTCCAAGAACCATCCTGCTATAGCGTGACCTGCCTCGTGGTAGGCAACAATTTTCTTCTCTTCTGGAGATATAATTTTGTTCTTTTTTTCTAACCCACCAATAACACGGTCGATTGCATCTTGGAAATCCTGCATCTCAATTGCACGCTTATTCTTACGTGCTGCTATCAATGCGGCCTCATTACAAACGTTTGCAATCTCGGCACCGGCAAATCCTGGAGTCTGTGCAGATAATTTTTTCGCATCGACTTCTTCTGCCAGCTTCAATGGTTTAAGGTGTACATTAAATATTTGTTCGCGACCTATCAAGTCCGGCTTATCAATAGAAATCTGTCTATCGAATCGTCCTGGTCTCAATAAAGCCGAGTCTAATACATCTAGGCGGTTGGTCGCTGCAAGGATAATAACCCCCACATTTGTTCCAAATCCATCCATCTCTACCAATAACTGGTTCAATGTATTTTCACGCTCGTCGTTTCCTCCCATTACTGAGTTTTTACCACGTGCTCTACCAATTGCATCAATCTCATCGATGAATATGATACAAGGCGCTTTTTCTTTGGCTTGTTTGAACAAATCACGTACACGTGATGCTCCTACCCCGACAAACATTTCTACGAAATCAGAACCTGACAACGAGAAAAAAGGAACTTGTGCTTCGCCAGCAACAGCTTTGGCCAACAATGTCTTACCTGTTCCTGGAGGGCCTACTAGTAAAGCTCCTTTTGGAATCTTTCCTCCCAGATCAGTGTATTTCTTCGGGTTTTTCAAAAAGTCAACAATCTCCATTACCTCTGTCTTGGCTTCTTCTAAGCCGGCAACATCATTGAAAGTAATATTGATCTGTGATTCTTTATCAAAAAGTTGTGCCTTTGATTTACCGATATTGAATATCTGTCCACCGCCACCGGCACCACCACCGCCCATACGGCGCATAAGAAACATCCATAATGCTACGATGATAATCAATGGCAAGATAAAGGAGATAAAAAATCCTCCCCATGCATTGGAGCGCTCTTCCCATTTGGCAGATATTTTTGGCGTGCCCTCAGGCAAATCCTTTTGGGATTCAACCAACTTTTGGTTCAATATTTCTGCAGATCCTTCTGTAAAGGTATACTGAGGCCCCTTATTAGCCGAGAAGCTTAAGCTATTTCCCGACGGTGCCAAATCTTTGTATTTGGGATCATTCTTCAGCTTATCACTTTTGATATAGACCTCTACCTCGACGATACTACCTTTATTATAAGCTATTAATTCCTCAACATCTCCGGCACGGAGCATGTTCTTCTCAAAGTTCTCGTAAGTAGTTTTCTCCGCACTTTCACTATTATACAAAAAGTTCAATGCAATAAAACCTAATATCATGGCGATATAAAGCCACATCATATTAAATTTTGGAGGAGTTGGGGTTATTTTTTTACTTGGAATTTTCTTCATTACAATATTACGTGTCTTTAGAATTTCTTTTTATGCACTTTGGTAGGATTCTGCCTTTGCATCTCCCCAAAGGTCTTCTATACGATAGCGACTTCTCGTATCTGTCTTAAATATGTGGACAACCACGTCTACGAAATCAAGCAAAATCCATTCTCCATTGCCTTGCCCTTCCTTATGCCATGGGCTTTGCCCGAACGCTTTATATACTTCCTCTTCAACGCTATGTGCTATCGCATTTACCTGAACATTACTATCGGCATGGCAGATTACAAAATAATCAGAAATAGTAGCGTTGATTTCTCGCATATCCAACTTCACAATCTCATTACCTTTCTTCTCTTGCATCCCCAATACGACAACCTCTGCCAATTTGTTGGATAATTCTGAATTTTTCTTTATACTCATTAAGAAATGTTATAGTTTTACTCAAAAACTTTAAAATCTTTTATCTTTTGCAAAATAATACATTTTTTGGACATTATCAGCCCCTCTCTATAATTGTTTTGGAGTCGACAGCTTCTACAAATGATTATTCGAAACAATTATTGACAAATTTCAAGCCACAGATAGGTTTTACTGCCATTATGGCAAAACATCAATCTGCTGGACGAGGGCAGAGAGGGACTTCCTGGCTGGCTCCAGCGAACACCAACATGACTGCAAGCTTCATTTATAGTCCTGTAGACCTTTCGATTGCAGACCAATTTGCGTTGACTGTACATGCTAGCCTAGCAGTCTATGACGTCCTCAAAGAAATTATCAAAAAAGACATTTATATCAAATGGCCCAACGACATTATGGTGGGCAAGAGAAAAATTGCGGGGATCCTTATCGAGAGTAAAGTATCCGGACAGTCCATCAGAACGGTTGTTACAGGCGTTGGCCTCAATGTGTATCAGAAAGAGTTTGCAACAGAGATAGCGCACAAAACCACCTCATTAGCGCTAGAAAACCCTAAAATTGACTTGAGCATTCTAGACATCGTAAAGAGAGTTCAAAAACGTCTACAGGACTATCAGCATATATTCCAAGAGGGCAACTTTCTGACTTATCTCGGACTTTACAACGAAAGACTCTTCTTGAAAGGTACCGATACTTTTTTCACAGTAAATGGTGTCTCAACCGAAGGCCGCATAGAAGGTGTAGGAAATGACGGGCTCCTTATCATCCGACACAAAGAAGAGATTAAAAAGTATGATCTAAAAGAGCTCACGTATCAGTTATAACAAAAAATTTACTTGCTCATACGGTAATAATAAATGTACCTTAGCATTAAACTTTATGCCTTTGAAGATAGTCATAGAGTCAAATACAAGTTATAGAAGAATTAGATTTATTATGAAAAAAGTTAGCTTACTAATCGCTGCTGTCTTAATGACAGTCACTTGTGCTCTAGCACAAATCCACCAACCAGTAAAATGGTCTGTTGCACACAAAAAATTAAACAAAAACGAAGCTGTAGTCTACGTAAAAGCTACAATTCAGAACGGATGGAACATCTACTCGCAAAATGTAGCTGATGGAGGTCCAATCCCAACTTCTTTCAAATTCGAAACATCTAAAGATTATACTTTAAATGGAAAGACTGCAGAACCTACAGCTAAGACAAAATACGAAGAGGTTTTCAAAATGAATGTACCTTACTTCACTAATGAAGTTGTATTCCAGCAAAAAGTTAAATTGAATAAAGGTACAGCTACCGTCAAAGGTACAGTAGAGTGGCAAGCATGTGACAAGTCACAATGTCTTCCTCCAGACGAATATAACTTTGCTGTTACTGTAAAGTAGATTTTACACAACCAAGATAGAGAAGGCAGTATTTTACTGCCTTTTTTTATACTTTTATAATTCAACAATTTTTTCAACTTTATGAAGACTTATCTGTTTTCTTTTTTACTCTCCTTTTTCTTTGCGACTACACTTGTAGCTTCACCGCAAGACTCATTGGTGTCCTTCGATGATGTTACGTTTACAGATGGCAGCGTCACAGACAGCACCCAAGGAGCTGAAGTCCCTGACGACCTGGTTTTCTCTGATGGACAGGATACTGGTAGTGCGCAGGTCGACAGTACTGCGACGGTAGATGCTACAGCAGCTGTAACTACAGATGGTGCCGCTGCAGATGATAAGTCGATGTGGGGTATCTTTATCGCTGGTCTTTTGGGTGGTTTTGCGGCATTCTTTATGCCCTGTATC
>NZ_SNYV01000018.1 GCF_004363245.1 Sphingobacterium yanglingense
TATAGATTTTGCAGAAACATTACTATATTCGAATAGGCAATCTGACAATTTTTAAAAACAACCAACTGTCAGATCAAGTAGTGGCTATTACACTTAAACCAACATAAGTTCGTATTCAAGTGCAATGCGATTGTTTATGTAGGCTTCTCAGTAATGGGTAAATAATTCATAACATTGTTACCTTATTTGTTCTAGTCCCGCTAACAAAGCAGGACTATTTTGGGGGATTATTAGATAATAATAACTGACTGTCTATCCTTTGCAACACAGATGCCATCCTTAACTATATAACATTCAACAAAATGGTTCCCTTTGAAGCTCGTTGGTTCTTGATGCGTCATTCCTCCTGCACTAATCTGGCCTCTGACACAATTTGACTCGATAGCGTATTGCCCCCTATTTAATGTTTTCCAGTAAACAGTAAATGGTTGGGGAATGTTAACGTTTGTGACAGTGAAGGTAATCTGCCTACCACGACCAACTTTATTGCCCTGAGTATGCAAGTCATAATTTCTGTGTCCTATTTTTTTATTTACTCTAGCTGTTACTCTGACTTTGTAGATAGGATTCAATCTTAACGGGAAACCTAAGTCAGATATTTGCTGTTCTGTATTATTGTAAGAAATCAGATTTCGATTAGATTCAGTAGAATTTTGTTCAGACTTGTTTTCGGGCTTTTTAAAACACTCGCCAAATACTTCCTGCCATTTACTTAAGCTCCTATCCTTATCCGTCTCCTCGTAGGCTTCAATAATTTTGTCACCGTAGTATATCATTTTTGTTCTGAATACCGCCCAGCCGTCTTGGTTCCAGCGATCTCCGAAATTCTCTCCAGTTTCTCCAGGGTCAGCAATAGTAGGCATGTATTGGTGATCCTTGACATATGATTTTAGTTTTTTCATAACAGTGTATAGTGTAGTTGGTACATCACTGTAGCAATTTTCATCCTCTAGTAAGGCAGCGTCGTTAACCTGTTCACCTAATAGGGTATTTAAAACTATTGACTTGATTGCAAATGTTTGTTTATAGTCACGAATGTATTTCAATAGACGTATTACTTTTACAAAGTGGTGCTTAGTTATTCTGTTTCGTTCATCTAGCCATTCTGTATATTTTTCAGGATTTGTCAGCTCAAAATTATTCTCGTGGCGATTAGTTACATATTTTTCACCATGACGTTCTAAAAAGGGCACTACATCAATGTGGAAATCATTCGCGTATTGAATGGTTACACATCGGGTTTTCCTACTTACTTTATCCTTATACGTATTGTTGCCCCTAAAAAAATGATATAATTCCTGGACATAATCTTTGGGTTCCCACTCCGCGTTTTCTTCAAGATATAGCAAGATATCTGCATCAAATTCCTGTGTAGTTTTTACTGGCTTGATGATGGTTTTGTGAGCGTAAGAGCCTTGAGGTACGACATCAATGAAAATATCTTTAAAATTTTCACTATCACTTAAAAGGTTCGTGATTGTCTCGGTTCTCTCGTCCAAAGTTGTAATTCTTGAAGGATTAAGATTGACCTCATTTTCTAAAAAACGTTTGAAGTAGCTGGTTAATTTCATTTTGAATTGATGGTTAAAGTTTGTTTGTAAGAAGTTCCAGTACGGTCGTAAATTATAATGGCAGGTTGTGCATCGCGCATTAATCCACGACCACACGCTATAGCAGCAGTAATCGGAACTGAGGGAAATAAATGGATTTCATTACAGGTTTTATGCGTAATTTCTATTTGACTTAAAAATTCATGGTAGGTTTTGTTGAAGTTTTCGTAAGAAGTTTTGTTCCTTAAAATATCGCGGTTCGGAGTTGTTCCTACCGGCCTTATCTCATATAGGTTAGAATTTGCGAATACATCAGGAGGAAGATTATCGGGATTAATGTTACCGCTTAGGGACAATATTAATGCAACATTTGCTGAATCAACCTCTTTTAATCTAATAATTTCAAATGTTTCGGCTTTCACCTGTTCAGACCACATCCAGGTTTCTTGCTCACCTCGGTGTTTCTGATAAAGCGACGAAGGGATTTTATCGCCCAGTTTATAGCCCAAATAAACTAATAATGGAATACGGGTCATCGCGAAGATAGAAAGATGTCTAAATGCCCCTTTTTCTACTCCTTCTATAAGAGGACGCAAACTTTTGTTGATTATGTTCATTCCTATAGACCAGTAAGCTTCCCAACTTTCTTCCGGGTCCGGGAGGGTGTTTAAGTTAATTTCAATTCCATGCTTATCAAAACTGTCCATAAACTTGGCGAACTTTTTCTCGCTATTGAATATGACGTTTCTCGCGTGCTCCTTTGATACTTCAACGGATACCCCCCTGATTCCCCCTAGCATTCTTAAAACTATGCTTTCTGAATCTACCTGAAGTTCTGTCAGGTGGTGTATCCTGCTTTCATGATCTAATTTGTGTTGCATAAGACGATTCAAGGTAAACTCTTCCAGTAGAGACTTGGTATCTACAATTTTATGATCATCTGCACATAGTAGGATCAGGTTGTCAACAGTGTTTCTCTGATTTAATGCTAGTGGGGCATCTCCTCTCGGTGATTTTTTTGCCTTGCTCCATCCGACAATATGTGCCATTTCTCCTATAGAGATATCATAATTCAGATCAAGCAAATATTTATTACAGATAACGCAACGTCCACCAGAACGAACCCATAGTTTTAGTTTATCCGGCTCTTTTACAGATGGTCTAGTTTCAACAATATGGTCACCAACTTCTATTTTTATATTTTTTTTTCTTAGTCATGAGCAAATAATAATTAATTGCGAAAGCTAATTTATTAACGTAAGTGTATTTTATGAATATGAGATTTATACACCATCGATTTACATTTTTGTGTATTTGTTGCTTATTTCGATGACTAATCCACTATTGAAAGATAATAAAACAATATTGCTTTACAAGTTTAAATTGGTTTTATTGTAAAGGTGCAAATTGGTAATTAAGCTCAATATGGGAAACTGTATTCTTACAATGACTAATTAGGACAGGAGCTGATTCGGTCAATGCTAAGATTAGCTGTTGTTTATAATACTTTTTTGTATCCTGTTGTATTACAGTTGTATAAAGCTTATCATTAGGTATTCATAATACGGATCCTCGCCAGTGGGATTATAATTGGTTAGACATAGTCCTAGCAGTCCGCAGGGGCTATATCGTTTATCCGTATGTTCTTTAGGACTGTATCGCTGCGCCTCTTTGGAAAGAGGTATTATTGACTTATGAGGCACTTCAAGCATTGAAGCGCCAGCCTAGGGGAGTCTATTAGGCTTTTTCCGAACAATGATATTAGTAGAATAAGACAAATGAAATAATAGAAAAGTTGTCGTAGCCTAGGTTCATCATCATCGTTGAAACGACTTAAAGTATATGTAAAGCTGATGAAATAAGCAGGAACTGTAATGGAGAGCGCAGGGAGCGTTGTCAATAAAAACAGCTGTATGATTAGTAGTGTTAATCTATATTTTGTATAAGTCGGACTAAATCCTTTTTCAAATACTCTTAGTATTCGTTCTTTATTAGCCTTCGTAGAAGTTATATAAAGTCGTAGTTTTCCTCTTCTATAGAGTGTAAGTAGCTCACAAAATAGTCGATAGTAAAAGGTGTACGTAATGAAGAGTAATATTTCAATTATTAATACTATCGCAAATATATCCAATACATGTTTAGTTATTGAAAAGACCAGATCATTTATCGTCACATAGCTAAATATGCTTATACCGAAACTCCAAAAGTAGAGGTAGTAATTCGTGAGACTGATTGCATATAGTGATAGAGATACTATGAGTATGTGTTCTTTTAAGAAATTTACTATTTCTTTAATATTAGTCTTCATTAACAAAGCTTGAATTAAATGGCTATATCGTTTTTCTGTATGTTCTCTAGGGCTGTATAATTGCACCTCTTTGGAAAGAGGTATTATCGACTTATGAGGGTGTTTTATAAAAGTTTTGCGATTGAAGCACTTTAATGATTTACAAATGATAGGTTAATAAGATCTCTTACTTCGCCTTAGTCGTAAAAGTCATTTCTTCAAGATTCTTTTTTGATTTAGTAAATACATCAATGTAATTATCTATACTCGAATTCGCGACATTAAATAACTGTTCTATTCCGGATACAATTCCAAGCGCATCACTGACATGTTGCGCAAAAGGTGCAGTTAAAACTTTACTTGAAACAGGGTCGTTTTTTAGTTGATCTAGGCTGTTTAGAAAACTGTGTATTTTTCTTAACCTGCTAGCTCCAGATATTTTAAAAGCATCTAAAACTTCCTTTACTTGAATTGCTAATTTTACAGAGGGATTTGTTTCAAAATCTGACTTTTTTACTTCGTAAGTTTCATACGGTTCAAAGACTGAGTGGACTATTTCGCTACAAGAAATAGCAATTCTGTGATTTAGAGCATTTAAATCCTTATTTATTCTATTGTATGTTTCGTTAATATATGTGAAATATTCTTCAATATGCTTCTGATGACGAGGAGTATTGCTAATTACGCTCCAATATTTGTAAAAACTTTCGTCATTAGTAACACATTTTTCTGAGATAATTGTGTATAATTTATGGTATCCAAATGATGAAATAGATTCGAAGATTAATGTGTTTGCTTTGAAAAAAGTGATATTATTAAATGAATCTATCGAAAAGTCGGATTTTGATTCATTAAGATTGTCTAATTGCTCTTCAATATTTTCTATCAACTTAGGATTTGTCATCTCTAGAATCTTTAAAATAGATTCTTTTTCTTCATCATCTTTAATTTTTTCTTTCTCAGCTTGACGCCTAAATTCTTCTTTTGATAAGTAGATTGAAAAATAAACAGTCAAAAAGAGTACTGTTCCTGGCATGAGGAAATCTTTTGAAAACTCGTAAATGCCTTTGTTGTAAGCGTCAATGAAGAACTGACACCATAATAATTCCATATTTAAAAAGCTTGGTTCTTGCTAAGATAAAAAAATAGAAGAATATTTTGAAGGAGCTGTTGTAGAAAGTGGCTTATTATTTAGCCAAATTCCAAAAAGCCCCTTCTCGTTAGATATATTAAATTTTAGTTAGTCATCCTCTTTTTTACTTCCACGTTTAAGCTTAATTATTGAAAGCTTGTTCGCTTTCCTATATTTCCTATCTTCTTTGCTTTCGATGAATGAGCAGTTCGTAAGGGAATCTTTAGAGGAGGAGTTGTTTTGTTCATAATTTGGAATTCATAGCATAGCTTGAAAAGCAGGACTAGCCGAGGATTACTTCTTCCTATAAACATTCGTATTCCCTTTTGTCGGGTGAGGATCAACTTGAACATCTGGGTGCTTTTTCAGTTCATTCTGCAAAGATGTACCTAATATTTTCCAACCCATATCAGCAAAATAGGCAACTATTTCATTAATCTCTCTGCTAGATTGGAAAAAATCGCTATTTATTAGCTTATTGTTAATAGCATCTTGTATTTTAGGCCTTTTCATAAAGTATTCCCTCTTTTGGAAATCGTTTTTATGTATTTGGAAAAGCTGAAATTGAAAGTCAGATGGTATTTTAAACTTTGGAGAACTTACTTTTTCAATGCTAAGATTTGTAAAACTGATGAGACGTTCCATAGTCTCAATTTTTAAGCCTGTGTGACTTTGCTCAACGTTTACTATAGTTGCTGGAGATACTCCAGTTAGTTCAGAAAACCTTTTAATTGAAAGGTTTAAGTATTTTCGTGTAGCTCTAAGGTTCTTGCCAAATGATGATTCCATACGGCAAATACACAAAATGCAATCATTTGTAATTGACTAAATAATTGTTTATTTAAAAATAATATATATCTTTGTTTACAAAATGATTTAAAATAGAAAAAGCAAGAAAAAAATAGACGATAGATAAATAGACAATAAACGAACCTCGTAAGGAAATCTGGCGATTTAACTTATTATAAGCAATACGAGTGTGAGTGACGCGTCGATTCCTTATCTTTGGAAGAATTTCTAGGATAGGGATGGCGCTTGCTTAACGCGCCGTGTTGCATGAAATATTGGGCCTAGACAATATTCAGGGGCTCTTCGCCAGAGCCTTCCTTGCGGTGACAGCAAGTGACCTCCCACTTTTGATTGGCGCTTTCTGTAGTTCGTTGAAATATATGAACTATGAGAGAATCAATTAAAAGAATTAAGCACTTAGTTACATCACAGAAATGCGATGTAGCTGGTGCTTTTCTTTTTTCAAGATTTTGTAATTCTCGCAAAAAGGAATACAAATCAATAGTTAGAGTGCCCCCTTAATACTCAAGGAGTAGAAGTCATTGTTGATGACTCAAATCGAAGTATTTGCCAGTTATAAACCGACAAAGCCCAATTGTAAAAAGCAAAGGTATCTACTCGATTTCACTCAGTTAATTTTTTATTAGAACCAGTGACTAGTGGTGAGTGACCAGTAACGATACTGGCGTGTCATTTAGGTTGCTAAAATTTACTTGAAAACTTCGCGTAGCGAGCTCTTCAAGTCGATTAAAGAACAGTTTAAAATCTTGAAAAATGAGACAATTTTTTAGGGGTGGGAGAGAACTGCCCTTTGGGCAGAGCGATGTCTGCTCCGTAAACCAAAATAGATTGCTTCGTCGCGAAGCTCCTCGCAAAGACGAAACGGGGTGCAATGACGAAATGTGGCGCAGTGACGATAGAGTTGGACTAAATGTAAGTAGTCTTATAACAATATTCTGTGTGTTGTTTAGTTGCCTTTTGGTTTCTCCTGCCTTCGGGCAGGAGGCCAAAGGCCTAACTCAAAACATACTGAGAGGTGTGGTTTCATCTGTTCAAGATGGGAAGCCGATAGAAGGGGCTTCGGTCTCTGTAGATAAGAGGCATACGCGCACGGATAAGCAGGGAAGATTTACCATCAGTGTAGATAAGCCTACAGGAGTACTAACTATAAAACACATCGGATACAAGGAGCAACGGGTTGCCTATGAGATTACGTCTACTACATTAAATATCGCCCTACAGGCCAATGAAAAACAGATCGAAGAAGTGGAAGTGGTATCTACAGGATACCAGAAGATACCCAAAGAAAGAGCTACGGGGAGCTTTGAGTTTATCGATAACAAACAGCTTAGCAAGCGGGTTGGACCAACTATTATAGACCGATTGGAGAATATGTCGAATAGCTTGCGGATGGATAAGAGCTACGAGTTCTCTGATCTAAACGAATACCATAGTATTCCGCAGTTTGATTTTGATATCCGGGGCAGGACAATGATTTCTGGATCGGCATCGCGTACGGTCGTCTTGGACAATGTAATATATGAAGGCGATTTACGTAACATCAATCCCAATGATATAGAATCGGTCACGGTATTGAAGGATGCCGTCGCGACCTCGATCTGGGGCGTAGCAGGTGGAGGTGGAGTGATCGTATTGACGAGTAAGAAAGGGGCTTATAATTCTCCATTTAAGCTATCCTTTAATAGCAACCTGACTATAAAGGACAGACCCGACCTTTATAGCAGACCATTTATGAATAGTACTGACTTTATCGAATATGAACGTTTTTTGTATGATAAGGGGTATTTCAAGAGTAAGTTAAGTAATAAGACCACCTATCCTTCGGTATCTCCTGTTGTAGAGCTATTGGACGCGGTGGACAAAAAGCTATTGACCTCCGTTGAAGCCGAAGCACAGATTGAAGTATACAAAGGGTACGATGTACGGGACGACTATTATAGGTACATATACCGTAATTCGGTATTTCAGCAGTACGCGTTGGGGCTGTCTGGGGGGAATAATAGCGTTCGCTTTAATCTTACGGGCGGATATGATCATAATAAGAATCAGCTAATCACCTCAAAGAATGACCGCCTTACCTTCAGCTCATCCTTGCAAGCTAGACCTTTGGAAAAAATGGAGGTCTCGGCAAATGTGACTTATGCACAGGTCACATCAAGGGATAATAGCGTAAATCAGCAACTATCGTATTCGGGTAATAGTTCTGGGGTTCAAACACCACGGTGGCCCTATTTGCGACTCGTGGATGATTCTGGTAGGCCCATCACAGTAGATAACGTGACCCTGCGTGCGCTGTATAGAGATACGGTAGGAAAGGGGAATCTACTGGATTGGACATACAATCCTATAAAAGAGATAGCGCATAATAGCAATACCAGTAATCCGAAAGACCTGAGCATAAACCTAACGGTGCAATATAAGCTGCCCTTCGGTTTCAGTGCACAAGGGATGTATGGCTATCAACATATACAGAATACGTTGTCAAACTGGGATGGTATGGGCTCGTATGCGATGAGACACCTGATCAACTATTATTCGCAATGGAACGATGAGTCGGTGCTTAAGCGGCCTATTCCATTGGGCGATCGATTGAATAACCTGTATGATCAGACTAGCAGTCAGACAGGAAGGGTACAGCTTAACTATTCTTCCGCTTTTAGTGATGTGCATCATCGCCTGGAGGGACTTTTGGCGTCAGAGATCAGGGATAAGAATTTCAGTAGGACATCTTCGCTATATTATGGATATGATCCTGATAAGCTAACCCATGTAGCGGTAGATCTCGCAGGGCTATATCCAGTAAACAATAGGAAGACTGGTGGGGCAAAAATACCTGATGCTACGCTGTTTGAAAATCAGACAAACCGCTATGTCTCTATCTTTGGTAATCTGAACTATACTTATAGCGACAAATATCTGCTATCGGCTAGTTTCCGTAAGGATGCTTCTAATCTATTCGGCGTCTCGGCCAACCAGAAATGGGAGCCCTTATGGTCTGTAGGTGCAGGTTGGCACATATTAAAGGAGGATTTTATAAAGAGCAGTCCTGATGATATTTTGAAATTTAGAGCGTCCTTTGGTTATGCAGGAAGAGCCAATCCAACATATTCGGCTGTGCCGATTATTTATTACAGAGGATCGGCACCATTGACGAATTTAGCTTATGCTAACATCACATCCTTAGGAAACCCTTCGCTCTCGTGGGAAAAAATCCGTACGATAAATGTCGGATTGGATTATTCTTTTTTCCAACGACGGTTATCAGGGTCGGTCGAATGGTATCAGCGTAATTCGCGCGAATTGATTAGTTCCAATCCGGTAGATCCTACCTCGGGTTTCTTGACAATGGTCACCAATGGTGGTGAATTACAGGCAAAGGGTTTTGAACTTGAGGTGAATTCGCTAAACTTCTATTCCGCAGCATTCCGTTGGAATAGCAAGTTGCTGTTTAACCGAAACCGGACATTTGTAAAATCGTATAATTATAAATGGCCCTCGGCCACCAATTACGTAATGCCCAGTGCAGGCGCAAATGCTGTTTTGCGGGAAGGATACGATGTCGGCACCGTATTCGCATTTCCATTTGCAGGGCTCGACAACCAGAATGGGGACCCTTTGGGCTATCTCGATGGTGAAGTCTCAAAAGACTATAATGCTATACTCTATGGACCTTTCGAACAGCTTCGCTCGGTTGGTCCGGGGATTCCTGTTTATTATGCTTCATTGGGTAACGAGTTTAGCTATAAAGGGGTTAGTATTAACGTTAATCTACAGGCAAGGCTTAAGTTTCGCTACATCAGACCTACGTTTAATGAACGGAATGCTGCTGAGTTTAGACAGGGACATCCCGATTATAATCTGAGATGGCAAAAGCCTGGTGATGAGCTACACACCATCGTACCTTCATTACAATACCCTATAGATACCTATCGGTCTGAATTTATGATGGGAGCGGATGCATTGGTAGAGAAAGGAGACAATATCAGAATACAGGATATGCAGCTCGCTTATGATCTAGGGGATTTTAAGTCCTTAAAAAATATTAGGGTATATGGATTTGCCAAAAATCTAAACTGGATACTATGGAAAGCGAGTAGCTATCCGTTGGATCCAGAATATCGGGATGCAATCCCTGCTCCGCTATCTATCTCATTTGGTTTAAACTTTACTTTATAATAGGTTATGAAAGCAATTTTAAAAATGGTCTTAGTGGGTATAATATTGAATACCCTAGGGGCCTGCACGCACTATCTTGAAATGAAACCTGATCAAAAGATGGTCGTTCCGCAGTCTTTGGAAGACTGTGACGCTATATTGGACGATTACTTTACGATGAATGCGGCTTACCCTGTGTTTGGCGAAGCTGCATCCGACTTGTATTATCTCACGGAGGTGGATTATAAGGCATTGACCGTGAATCATGATCGTGGTGCTTATGTTTGGGATCCGAAGTTGGATCTGCCCGTCAATAGTTGGCAAGGAGGCTATAAAGTGGTAGCTATGGCCAATCTGGTTTTAGAAGTTCTGAAAAAAATAGATAGAGGGGAGGATGTAAATAGATATGACCGCATATTAGGATCGGCGTTATTTTTCAGGGCTTACGCTTATGCGCAGTTGGCTGATGTATTTGCTTTGCCCTACGAGAGTACTACCGCCGAAAGTACAATGGGACTTGTCCTAAGAAATACCGCTAATGTGGATGAAATTTCGACCCGCAGCTCCTTAAAGACCACCTACGCCCGTATCCTTGCTGATTTAGAACAAGCCGCCGAACTTTTGCCTTCTTCTTTAGTGGTCAAAACGAGACCGAGTAAAGCAGCAGCATATGCAGCGATAGCAAGAGTAGCGCTTATTGTTCAGGATTTCCCCGAAGCAGAGAAAGCAGCAGAATCATCCTTGGGGCTGTACAGTGAGCTAATCGATTTTAATGGGTTGAATATGAATGCGGCAGCACCCTTTGCTAATTTTAATAAAGAGATGCTTTTCTATGGAGTTACATTGACTTCTTCTGTTTTAAATCCAGCGATATCAAAGATTGACTCTTTTCTATTTGACTCTTATGCAAATGATGATTTACGCCAAAAAGCTTTTTTCAAATCCAACGGGAATCAATCTTATGCTTTTAAAGGTAAGTATGACGGGCAGATAAACTACTCATCTTTTGCAGGGATAGCTGTGGACGAAGTTTACCTTATTCTAGCCGAATCGCTCGCACATCGAAATAAAGTAAGTGAAGCAATGGAGGTGCTGAATAGATTGCTTAAGACCCGATGGGTAACCTCGAAATTTATGCCCATGTCGGCAAACGATAAGCCGCAGGCGCTCGATATCATATGGACGGAGCGAAAGAAATCGCTGATTATGCGAAACCTGAGGTGGTCGGATATCAAAAGACAGAACCTTTTGCGAGAACCCAAAATTACGTTAACACGCAAGCTTGGTAATGAGGCAATCTATTTGCCACCTAATGACCTGAGGTTTGCTTTTCCCATACCGATGGCAGTGGTCAAGCAGACCCCTTCAATAATTCAAAACCCTAGATAAATGAAAAGATATCTCTATATACTGTGGCTATCGGCCACAGTATTTTCAACTCAGATTATAAGAGCCCAGATTGCACCTCTAGTAATAGGTGACTCACTAGACTTGGCGATTCGGGTAGAACTAACTAATTCCCCAAAAGCAAAACTTAGATTAGAAAAATTTGCTGCAGAACTAATGGTGTTGGATTTCTACAATACGTATTGTGGCTCTTGTATAGCTGCATTTCCGAAAAACAACATACTACAACGAAAATTTGGTAACCGTATTCGCATACTGCCTATTACCTATGAAGATAAAAAGAAGGTAGATGGTTTTAACCAGAAGAACGATTATATGAGAGGCAATGAACTTCCGATAATAATCAAGGATAAAACGCTTAGCGCGCTCTTGCCCCATCGAGGAGTACCTCATCTGGTATGGATATGGCAAGGCCGGATCGCGGCAATCACAAGCGGTGATATGCTGACAGAAGCTAATGTGGATCATATCTTGTCAGGACAGAGTGTGGTGGATTGGCCTAGGAAGAATGATTTTTTTGATTATGAAATGGAAGAATCTCAGCAGGACACTATGTTATACTCCAAGTTCTATTCCTATCAAAACGGTGCAAAGCTAAACTACCTGATAGATACCATAGGAAATAGGATACGGGCAAAGTTTACCAATGTGCATCCGCTACCATTGTTTACATTTTTGTATGGTAAAAAACATCCTGAAATGCCTTTCATGAAGAAGAAAGAACGAGTTGTTTTGAATGTAAAAGACCTCACAGACTTTGAAAGAGATACGACGATGCCTTATTCCCTGTGGTTGCAGGAGCATTCATTTTGCTACGAGTCCACTTGGCCTCTTGGTATCGAACAGCTCGCGCTTATGTCCAATATTGTAACCGACATCGGGAATCGCCTAGGACTAGAGGTTCTGTACACAACACATAGAGCGAGGGTTTGGGTGATAAAACCCATGCAGGAGCGGGTTGTGCCGCATAAGGAGGAACCAAACGCTGTAGTTCAGTCCGTGCTGATATGGAAGGGGCTACTGGAACTATTCCAAGAGTCTTTTCCTCCGATCATATTGGATGGTGTGGATCCTGAAAAGAAAATTACCGTTTATCCTTCAGTAACAGTGAAAGACTTTGTCAGTATGCGGCAAATATTAAATATGAATGGGTTGGAATTAGTAGAAGAGGAGCGTGAGATAGAAGCGCTCGTTTTTAATGACAAATAGGCCAAGGGATTTCCTTGGCCTAGCCTAAAGATATGAAGAAATGACGTTAATCTTTTAGATTGACGTGCGGTTGGTTGGTATTGGTATTTAGTGCTGTAACCATTTCACTGAGTATAGCTACATCTAGCTCAGGTCTACCACTACCATTGTCCGCAGCATCTATCGTACAGATTACTTGATCTCCACTACAGCTCGGAGGCGTACCCGTAACCAAGGAGTACTTGGAAGGGTTTGCTGGCTGCGTCTGATCATCTAATTTGAATAGAGGCATTGTACATTATTTAGAATGACAACTTAGTTTATATTGGCTACAAGCTTTTCGTATCTCTCTAGAAAAGGCTACGATACTTGGCCTGGCTGTGCCTCCGGAGTTTCCTCTGGGGGCTTTGCTTTCTTTACAGCACAGCGAGGACTTCATATGTCTTGACCCCATGCCCACGGGGATATACCGCAAATCTACGCCGTATTCGTTTGAATAGCGGCCGGTAGCAATAGCTTCTTTGTTCATTACCTAGATAGCGCATAGGGTAGGTCTGCCCCCATGAGGGATGGCCTATAGCTGCGGAGTCTATCCGCAAGGCGCTGTGTCTGCCTGCTTGTGCTGTACCTGATGGATGATATGTCGCTACTGCTGTCATTTTTTTGTTGTTATCTAGTGAACGAGTTATCTAGTTATCCCCGATAAACCGACGCTTTGTTGTATAATTCTGCTTCTTTTTGCGCATCTGTTTTGTTTCTTATTGATGATACCAAGTTCGGGCGTATAGGACGGATTGGAGTTGTAATTTTCCTATTTAAAACTTGTGATTTTCCTATTTAAAAGTTGCAAAATTTATAGTTTGCTGAAGTAACTGGGATCCATATTTAGATAAGAGGCGATACTTTTGCTCTGAAGGCGCAATGCGATGTGCTTGTGCCGCTCGTAGAATAGTAGTTTTGCCTCTCGGGCAGGCAGTAATAAGAGTTCGGTGCGAGCCAGTCGTCGATAGGCCCAGTAAAGTAGCATCTTGTGGTAGGCGCGGATAAGATTGAGGTTGTTGCTTTTGCTCAGGATATGGACGACATCGTCATGTTGGATATAGTAAATGCTGGTGTCTTCCAATGCTTGTAGGGTGTAAGAGCTATTGCGTGCCGGATAGATGGCGATGTCGCACTCGGCTATGAAATGTTCGATGGTATCACTGTCACGGTTTATTTTGGCCAGTAGGCCTTTGCTTATATAGACCAGGTCGTCTTCATCCAGCATCAGGGTATGACCTTTGCGCACATCGCGTTGCTTCAGGACAGTACATATCTGCTGTCGCTGTTCGGGAGAGGTGCCAATATGCTGGTCTAAATGTCTGAAGTCAAAATCTGTCATAATCACAATTATCGACAGAAATGGGTGCTCCGTTAATTGAAACCAAGGGAGCATTTCCATTTCTTTTAAAAAACAGTTACATCCATTGCAATGTGTTTAGTAGCTAATACGGAGTACAAGCTCGCCCTCGGCAGCGACATCGCCTTCACTGGAGATCTTGCTCTTTATGGGGTTGTGTGAATCTCCTCGTTTGATACCGAATACAACCGATTTAGCACCGGGCTCTTCTTTATCCAACCGAAAGGGAAGTCTAAAGGTCATCGTATTCGCGAGCTGATTGGATAATTGAAAGACGAAGGTGTCGTCTAGTGCATCTATCCACTGGATCTGTGACTCGCTGAATTTGAATGTTCTTTTGGCCCATCCGGGCAAGTCAAGCTGTACTTCACGCACTACGACGTGTAGCTCGGGGGTGTTCATGGCGTAGAAGTACATGTTTGCCGCTGCTACACCTGCTGTTGTAAAATCAAATTTTTCCATAAAATAATATTTATAAGTTTAGAGCTAAGTTCTTAAATAAAAAGAGGAAGAATTGGGGTTGACTAGGGGTGTTTATACCGAAATGGACAGGTTTTTTACCGAGATGGACAATAATATCTTGTTAAATGTTATTTTCTTACATAATAATTTATTAAACTGTGTTTTTTATATTATCTTGAGAGTTTAACCTGACGACCTATTTTTATGAAAAAGAAGATTACGATTCAAAAACGTATTTGGTATAGGTGGACCATGTTGGTGTTAACGTCTGTTCTCGGTGGGATATTGATGTATTGTATCGGCGAAGACGAGTATCCATGGCAGATGCTGGATGATCCCAATTTATGGATCAATCTTAGCCTTGCCGTAATTTCTGTCGCAGTGTATTTATTGTTTACATATGCTTCGATGATTTGGGTTCACAAGCGGTTAAAGAGCTGGACTTCTTTTTGGAACTACATGCAGCGTCGTCTTACTGCACAGCTATTATATAGTGCGATTCCTGCCATTCTTGTTGCAGTCGCCATGGCTGCAGCGATAGCTTATTTTCAGTTCGATACGGCTTTGTGGAAAACCAATTATTTTAAGCTGGATTTTTACGTGGTGCTAATAGTGACATTTTTTATCCAGTTTTTGTGCTATGGAATAGATATAGTGGTCTTTGTGATTCGTAATCTTAAGGCTAGCAAGGGGAGTTGGCGCCCGTATTTTGATAGTGATGATTTTGAAAATTTGATGTATCTGCGGTCAATGAAAAATATCGGAAAGGCAGTGTCTTTGATCAGCTTACAGGGGTTTTCACACTTGAAAAGTGTATTGGATGGCTACGGTATTGTGAAGGATGATATATGCTACATATATAGTATCAATAAAGAAAGGGTGATCCGGACGCATTTGGGGACCATTGTTGCCGTAAAGGAGACTATAGAAGAGTGGGGAGCGTTACTGCCGCCGGATGATTTCATGGTGGTACGTCGGGATCTCGTGGTATCTCGCGCTAGTGTCAAGAGCGCTAGGCCGCGTTGTAGAAAGACGACGAATATTGAATTGGACCCACCTTATGAATATGACAGCCATCTGAGTTATGATGCGTCAAAGGCTTTTGAGCTGTGGTGGGGGAAAGGAACTAAAGAGAAAGTATAAAAAACAGGTTATATAAATCCATTGCTTATTTGAATTGCAGTCGCCCGTCTTGGGAGGGCTGTTACTTTTTTTATACCCATTTTAAAAAGAGAATAACCATGGAACATCTTCCTAAAGATCTCGCTATACACCTAGTCGAAATACATAGCTATGCACGCGAAATGCGCGATTACATGCTACAGATACGCGATTGCTTATTGGTGCAGCATGTGGTGCCACAGCCTTCGCTGCGCGACCAGAAGCTGCTGGACATCGAGCAGGTACTCCGTATACTGCGCATCGGCCGTTCGACTTATTACCGCTTTGTAAATGCAGGCAAACTGGTGCCCCGCAAGATCGGAGAGCGTCACTGTTATTATCTGGAAGATCTCGAAGAGATGATACAGGAGAGCAAACGGAGGGGACGGATCTGATCAGGTTTGATCGACTTTTGATCGACAGCTGTTCGACTGCGGTTCGGCAGTTATTCGGTTGTTGTTCGACACTGCTTCGGGATTGCTTCGGGATTGGTTCGGGACTGATTCGGCTACTGTTCGGTAGGTGTTTTACTGTGCTTCGGCTGGGCTTCGCCCTGCTGTCGAACGGTAGCCATAGCCGAGTCGAAGGATAGCCGACCCAATCTCCTGTAGGGGGCGATACCATTGGGGAGCAATGCCGATGTATGCAGAATGGATAGTGGAGGATAAAGAGAAACTGTCTAAAAAGGTCGAAATTCTCGTCTTTGCGAGGAAGAATGACGACCGCCGAAGGCAGATGCGTAGCAAACCAATCTGTATTTTAAGCAAATTAGATTGCCGCACCGTTCCCGATTATCGGGACAGGCTGTTCCTCAGGTTCGCAATGACGATTATTGGTTACTTTTTAGACACCTCCCTAGGATAGGTACTCGGTGTGGGGCGTACTGAGGCCCCACACATCTGTACTGTTATCTACTGCCAGTCTAGTGTGTCTTCTATGGCTGGACCTTTTTTAATCTTTTCTTTTATGGCGTCGATGGTTTTATTGTATTGGTCTACTGTTTTTTTGTCGGCACCGACCTGTAGATCTTTGCACCATTGGATCGCTTGGGGCAGGGCCTTGGGATCGCTGCAGTACATCTGGTATTGGGTGATCATCATGTCCTTGAAGATGCTACCTGATCTACCCTTTAAGATATTGTAACGGTAGATGGCATTGATCTCATCGCCCATCTTGCTCCAGTCCTTGAATTTGTATTGTGCAGGTACGAGGTAGCATAACCATTCGGATGCCTTGGGGTGGTCGGATTTGCTGAGATAGGCCAAGAGGCTGTTGTAGGTGCTGTCTTCCAATGGATTGCTGTGTCCGTACAGATACTTGATGCTGCTCATGCCGTAAAGTTTGTTGATCTTGCCCTCGATTTTACCTTCGCCATAGAGTTTGATGAATTCGTCTCTATTATCCATCATGTATAGCATCTCTCGGCCAGCGGGATCTTCTACATATTTGAAGAAGATAGGAAACACTTCCGGTTTTTTGAGGTTCTCCAGCGGACCAGCCAGGAAGTCTTTGGAAACGTGATTCATCTTTTGCACTTCACCGGCATTGTGCAGTACTTCCATATAGTCCAGAATGAAGTCGGTCGTGCGGTCTCCGCTTTCATATCGGGCATCCATGGCTATACTGTTTCGCTTGGGGTCGATCCCACGACGGAATCTGGCCATCAGTTCGTCGCCCTCCATCTTGCCGTACATGCGGTGCATCAGCTTGCCTTCTTGGTCTAGGATCAAGAGTACGGGCTCGCCCACGACATGGTATACATTCTGAAGGCGTTTTTTCTCTTCGCCGGTATTGTAATCTACGGAAACGAAACGTGGATTGATATAGTCTGCAACGCTGTCCAGCGTGAGTACTTTCTGTTTGATGTAGAGACAGGGCTTACAGGTGATGGAACCGAAGTCCAGGAATATCAGCTTGTTTTCGGCTTTGGCCATTTGGAGGACCTCGCTAAAAGGGAGATTCTCCTTGAGATTGACCTTGCGGTTTTGGGCGCTGATACTGCTGCTGAATAGATTTAGAAAAATGCTAAATGCTAGGATTACTATATTGTGCGTTTTCATGTTGCTGGAATTATAACTGTTCTGAAAATCTGAATCCATCTAAACAAAAATAGGGCGGGGTATTCATTTTGCCTGCGGTCTTGTCGGAGGAATCGAGTTGAAATAAAATTTTGTCTACTTTTCCTAGACTGCTTAGCTCCATGGGCATCCAGTCGACGATGGTAAAGTTGCGTAGAAGGGCATCGGAGCGACGGTCGGCCAGTAGATACTCTACTTTCGCGGTTTCTACATCGTTTTGATAGCCGGTGGCGATGACCTTGACATAGTCTTTGGCGGTGACATTGAGGGCTCGTGTGCCCGGAGAAAATGTAAAGCCAAGGGTGGCATTGCCCTGACCGTAGTTGATGGTCTGCCATACCTGGGTGGTGTTGGCTACCAACACACGGTCTACCTGTACCGGGCGGTCAAAACGAACGAAGGCATTATTGTCGTTGGTCTTGGCGACTAGGAAGTTGCCTCCGGCATGCACGATATTGGTGTATACGCTGAACCGGGTACTATCTACAGCACCGGCATTGGTGACGTAGAGGCGGTGGTTGCGGTTGGATACGGCAAATCCGCTCCAATCATTGCCGTTTTTCTGGACATTGAAGGTGGCTATTTTGACCTTAAACGGTTCGTTGGGGATCAGGTGCTGGAAGCGGCCGACATTAATATTCTCAAATAGGATATCGGTCGCAAGCTCTTGATAATCATCCGGGCTTTTTTCTTCTTTTTTGCAACCTGTCAGGACAAAAAGTATCAAGAGACAGGTGTATATAAACTGATAGTTCTTCATAACTAATAGACTAGACTTTCGTAACTTGGATTTTGCTTTATTAGCTTGTTGAATTTTATTTCTGAAGTAGGAATAGGCCAAACGAATCTATCCTCTTCTAAGGCTACTGTTCCGCCTCTGAATTCGTAGATCATGGCTTGTCCATTGGCTCCTTTGAGACGTAGGGAAGCCATCCAGTCGGCATCATTTTCCAGGTTCAGTTCTTTAAAATACTCGTCAAATAGAAGCTTCTCGAATGCGGTAGGGGTAGCCGGAGCTAAGGCACCTAGATTGGACCTGGAGCGTATGGTGTTGATAGGACCTACGGCTGCTGTCAACGGCTCGCCGGTGCGGTATTTTAACTCGGCCTGCATTAGGTACAATTCGGTAAGACGTAAAAAATAGGTGGTATACTTGTCATTGTCGCCACCGATAAAGCGCCCTTTACGGCAGAGTTTTTTTGGACGCAAATTGGTCGTATTGGGCGTGAGCGATGGGTATCTTACCATTCCCCAGCCTTCGTCAAACCGCGAATCGCTTTCAAGAATCGCTTTTGCCAGGGTGACGGTCGGAAGGCCTGTGATGGCGTAATTGTAACCGTAGGTGAAATTATAGGCAGACACTACATCGTCGGTCTGCTCGCGATAGCGGCAGAAGAGGAGTTCTTTTGAATCCCAGCTGTTCTCGTAGAGCTTGGTCAATGATGGTTCAAGTACTATTCCGACTGCTGTGGCCTCTTGGATCACGTCGTTGACCAATGCCAGGGCTTCCTTATAATCATTGTCCCAGCCACGGTTAAGGAGCAGTTTGGCCTTCAGCCCTTTTGCGAGCTGTTTAGAGACACGCTTGCCGGTGCTGTAGTTGGGACAGTTGGCGATGGCTTCATCCAGATCGGCAATGATCTTATCATAAGAGTCTTTTATGTTAAGACGGGGTTGATAGACATTGGTCAGTTCGGCCATCTGATCTCTGAATATAAGTCCGTATTCGGAGCTTGGTTGGTCACGCCAGCGCCCGAAGTACCAAAATGTATAGAGGTGGGCAAATGCGCGTAGGCCTTTGGCTTCGGCTAGTATTTCTTTTTTCCGGGCAGGGTTTTTAAAACTGTCATCAGGCAGTTTGGATACATTTTCCAGTACGGCATTGGCTCTATTAATGGTGGTGTAGAATATTTTCCACAGGGCATCATTATCGCCGGTAGCTTGCATATTCATGTTGTAGGCAGAGCTGTTGTACTGATAAGAACCGAGCATGGAGCTAAAGCCTCCTGAAAAGCGTGCCGTGTAATCATTGGAGCCAACAGCCGCGTAGGCACCATTGAGCAGATTCTGTGCAGAATTCTCGTCGGTGATGGCTGCTTCTGGTGTGAGCAGGTATTTGGGATCCTGGGTGATGAAGTCTTCGCAGCCGATGAAGGTCAGACCGAGGAATATACTGAGTGTGATACGTAAAATTAGAGTCTTCATAATCTTATTTATTTTAACGAGTACCTGATAGAGAAGTTGTACGAACGCATGGATGGATATACCCCCCAATCGGTTCCCATTCCTGTGGCTCCTCCGGTGAGCCTAAAGTTGCCCTCGGGATCTATACCGTTGTAGTTTGTAATGGTAAATAGATTTGTGCCGGAGACGGAAAGATCGATGTAACCGCCGAATACTCTTTTGGATAATTCATTCGGGACGCGATAGTTAAGCCGTATCAGGGATACTTTTAGGTAGTCTGCTTTCGAAATCCAGAAGTCTGAAAAGGTATTTGACGATCCTTGACCAAAGGACATCCTTGGCCATTGTGCAGCCCGATTTTCGGTACTCCAGGAATCGAGTACGTATTCTGGGTAGTTTTTAAGAAACAGGCCTGTGGTGTACCAGTTTGCCGAATTGGTGTACCAGTATCTCGTCGCGCCATAGCTGTACACAAAATTGACATTGAGGGAAAAGTTGCCCTTGCGGAATGAGGTTCCGAACCCGCCAAAAAATTTGGGTTGCGAATTGCCCAGAAAGGTCTTGTCATCGTTGTTGACCAGTCCGTCATCATTGATGTCCTCAAATCGTAGATCTCCCGGACGGACGGTGCTTGTATTGTTCTGGTAGAATATCTTGGCTCCTGTGGTCGGGTTTTGTTTGGAGAGTAGGTTGTATTCTTCCATGGATTGGTAGTATTGGCCGCTCCATTTGAATCCGTACCAGCTTCCCAGTGGCATGCCTTCTTCCATGCGTATAGCGAGGGCATTGCCTGCGTATAGATCCATGAACTTGTCAACTCCGTTGATTTTTTGGACGATGGCTTTATTGCCTGCGATGTTAAAATTAAGGGACCATACCATATCCCGCTTACGTATCACATCGCCCTGTATGCCGAATTCGAGACCGCTGTTCTGAATATTGGCGATGTTTTCCTTTACGGATGTAAATGAACTGCTGGAAGGGATGTTCTTGTTGTAGATGACATCGCTGGTCTGCTTGTCGTAGTAACCAAAGGAACCGTTTATCCGGTTGTGGAGCAGGGCGAAGTCAAGACCGATTTCCCAGGTTTTGGTTTTCTCCCAGCGTAGGTTATTATTGCCCAATTGGAAGGGGGCGTATCCGGGCGACTCGTCAAACTGTGCGGCCTGGTACAATGAACGCCAATCATTATTCCCTAGAACCTGGGAACCTGAAACGCCCAGTGAGCTGCGTATTTTTAGCTGGTTGAATAGTTCGGGATCTAAGAAACGCATGAATTTTTCCTTGTTGAGCATCCAGGCGATACCTCCGGAAGGGAAGTAGGCCCAGCGCTTGTCGGGACCGAAACGGGATGATCCATCGGTACGGAAGGTACCGGTTAGGATGTACTTGTCGTCAAATTTGTAATTTAATCTGGAGAAGCCCGAAACCATGGCCGTAGACGTATGTGAGGAAGTGGGTTTCAAAGCGGTGGCCCCACTGGTCAGGTTGGTCATGATGTACTGGTCGGGAAAGTTTTGGGCGCCGGCAGCGAAGTTTTTGGTAGCCCCATTTTCCATGGAGAAACCGATCATGGCAGAAAGGTCGTGCAGTGTGCCGAACTTTTTGTTATAGCTTGCTATGTTCTCAAATATCCAGTTGGCCATTTCCATCTGCGATATATTGGCCTGCCCTTTATGGGTCGAGTTTACCGTGCCTTCGGTCTGGAATCGGTCTGAAAAGCTTTGGCTATAGGAGATCGCAATGGAAGATTTGACAAACAGGTTGGGACTGAAGTTATACTGTAAGTAGGTGTTGCCGTTTAATCCCTTACGCTCGTTATAATTGCGGTTCGCTAATGTAGTGAGTGGATTTTCTTCGTAGTAGCCCGGGATAAATATTTTTCCGTTTTCATCGTACATCGGGAAATCAGGCCGGAAGTTCCAGATTTTTTCAAGCATCCCGTCTTGGTTATTCTGTTTGTTTAGGGATCCGTTGAAATTGAGCCCTACGGTAAGTCTGTCCATTATCTTGGCGTCAAAGTTGATCCGTCCCGTAAAGCCGTTTCGGTCAGAGCCTTTGATAATACCCTGTTGCATAGGCATGCCGAATGCTATAAAATAATTGTTGGTAGGGGTGCTGCCACGGAGTGATACATCGAGCTTCTTCTCATTGGAGGTGCGGGTCATTTCGTCCCACCAATTGGTATTGCCATCGAGGAAAGCATTGGATAAGAAGGGCGCAGATAGGTAATCGACTTCGGTGCCGGTTTTTGCCTGGGAGGCATCGAGTATGGTGCTGATGCTCCCTGTTGTCGGGATGGTTCCGTTGGTAAAGTAGTAGTTGCGCGCGGCATCGGTAATGACGCGTTTGAATTCTTCGGTTTTGAGGGTACGGAAGCTATCCCGTTGTTTTTGAAAACCGTAGTTGAAGCTGGCATCAAGTTGGGGTGTCTGCATTCTGTTCCCTTTTTTGGTGGTGACGATGATGACACCATTGGCTGCCCGCGAACCGTAGATGGCCGTCGCCGAAGCATCCTTCAGGATGTCTATGGTCTCTACATCGCCCACATTGAGATCGTAGAGGATATCGCCGATATCATTGCCGTTGACATTGTACTGCGGGATACCGTCTATTACCCATAGGGGCTGGCTGTTGCCGGTCAAGGAAGTGGTACCACGGATATTGACGGATACGCCCGCACCGGGAGCGCCACTGCTGATCTGTACGTTGACCCCTGCGGCTTTTCCCTGTATCATGGAGGCAATATCCTGATGTGGAGCGAAGCCTTCGAGTTCTTTGGCATTAAGCTGCACGACGGATCCGGTGAGGTCTGACTGTTTGGTCTGCCCGTAACCTACATTCAGGATTACTTCTTCCAGCTCGTTTTCCCGATCCTGAAGGATGACATTAGCCAGTTTTTTGGAAATCGGTAGCTCTATGGAAGCGTAGTTGATATGCGTGATGATGACGGTCTTGTAATCGTCACGGATGGGAACGCTGAATTTTCCATTTGCGTCCGAATGGGTATTAAATGGTGTGTTTTTGACGCGGATATTGGCCCCGGATATGGGGTTGCCTTTGCTGTCAAATACGTAACCGCTAATATGGGTCTGGACGACACTGCCTGTCACGGTAGGAGATGTGACCTTGATGGCTTCATTCTCTAAGGTAAATTGAAGGTCGGTCTGTTTGGAAATATTTTCTAGGACAAGCTTCAGCGGGGTGTTTTCACACCTTATGCTATACTTTTTACTGTCGTCAATGATCTTGTCCGAGAAGAAGAAGTCGATGTTGGTCTGCTTTCTTATTTCCTTGAATATTTCCCTTAAGGAACTGTTCTGTTTTTCCAACGTTACTTTTTGTGCAAAGGTGGACGCGTTGAGCTGAAAAACAAAAGCCACTAGAAATGTGATGATATTCAATTTCATGATAAGTATTTTATACTTTTTTAGGCTTGGTATTATTATCATATATTTGTGAATAAGGTTAGTAAGATTCGTACTTGATGCTTTCTCAGGGCAGTACGAGTTAAATTAACGTTTTATTAAATATGTACTGGAGCGCCTGGCGTTCCAGTTTTTTTGCGCTTATGATTTCTGTATCGTAATTCTCCTTTCTTTCATATCGATTTGGTAATTATATTGGTTGTTGCTGTTTATTGTTTCTAATAACTGAAGCAGGCTCTTTTGGCGGGATAGGATACCGGTAAAGGATTCTTTGGGATCTACTGAAGTATCCAGTACAATGTCGATACCGTACCAGCGGGCGAGCAATGCGGTGACTTCTTTTATGGATTCACTTTCGAATATAAAGACATCGGTGGTCCAGGCACGGTCACTGTCCAATACGACTTGTCTATGTACGGAGGTCTCGCCACTGGATTTATTGAATTCGTAACTGTCGCCAGGCAGTAAGAAGGTGGACTCCTTGCCCTTGATAAGTTTGACTTTTCCTGTAAATAAGGAGACCCGGAGTTCGGGAACTTCTGGAGAAGCGTTGATATTGAAACTGGTACCCAGGACCTCGACTTGATGTGCTAAGAAGGAAACGCGAAAAGATGACTTTGGATCGGTGCGTTTGGAAATGTCGAAAAAGGCTTCTCCTGTTAGACTTACCGATCGATGGGTGTCGGAAAAATCTTTGGGGATGCTTAGTTCTGATCCGCTATTCAGCATGACAGTCGAACCATCGGTAAGCTGTACGGTTAGATTATGCGAAAGGGGAGACTTTATTTTTATTTCGCGGCTGTCGGGGGAATGGAGTGCTAAGGTCACATCTGTACCTTCTAGCCGAATGTCTTGAAGATCGATCTTAATGTGTTTTTGTGTGGTATCTATGGCATAGTTGCGGCCGCCAAATTGGATATACCCTTGGCCTACCTTTGGGTATACCTCGGCTAGTGCTGCATGCTCTGTATCTGATGGAGTGGATAGGAGATAGGTATAGAGGAGTCCGCTGATGGTACAGAACAGTAGAAGGCTCGCGGCGATGCGCAGGCCAATAGAAAAGGTGTGCTGCTTACTCGTGCGCGCAAACGAGGGTCTTCTGGTGCTTACCGTATGCTCAAAGCGTGCGGTATCGATCTCTTTGCTCGTTGTCTCTTTTAAATAATGGGCATACCAGCTTTCAACTAGTTCCTTTTCTTTCGGACTACAATCGCCGGATAGGTAACGCTCAAATAGATCTTGTTTGTTAGTCATAATTCAGTCTGTATGCTACATATAAGACAAACCAAAATCGACTCGGTATACAAACTAATTCAAAAAAAATAATTTGATGTAGGGGATTTTCTTTTTTAATGTTTTGGTGATGCGAAAGACGGTGGTCTTGATCGTCTGTAAGGATAAGCCTAGATCGGCCGCAATGTCTTTGTAGCTTTCTTCATTGATACGGGCTCTGATAAAGATTTCCCGCGCTTTTGGGGGTAGGTTTTCAATTTCTCGATGTAGGATCTCGAGTATCTCTCCGTATTGTACGCGCTCTGCGAGACCACTGGAATGTTTTTCCTGAAAATCATATAGATGTTCCAGAAATTGGAACTTTCTATTGCTGCTGTTGATGTAGTTAATAGAGGCAAAACGTCCCATCTGGTATAAGTAGGCTTTGAAACTTTTGATTTCTTTGGGAAAGTCTTTCCATAGCCGCTCAAAGATATTATGGACGATATCTAGGGCCTCATCATCCTGCTGTACGATCTTATTGATCTGAAGGAAAAGGAACATCCAATGTCTATTGTACAACGCCGTGAAGGCCATTTGATTGCCTTGTTGGGATTTTTTGACCAACTGATCATCATCATATGTATCATACACCTTCATTTTGGAAATGATCTTTCGAATAGATTAGTATAGACGTATTATTCGTCCAAGGGTTAGTTAATCAGAAGCAGCTCTGATATCTTTAGTATTAATATATTCAAACCTACATAAAATTGCTGTTAAACGCAATATAATTACGTCTTAATATAAATGAGAATTTTGTTCTGCTCTTCATTCATAGGGATTTTTCATTTGGGGAATTGGTTTTATAAACCTGAATAATGGGACGTACTGTCCCGTATCGTATCATCTTGTTCCATCTAGTGCCATTACTTCCTACCGGTGCCATCATCTGCCTAGTTTAGCGCTTGATATCAGGAATAAATGCAGCATGCATGCACAATGGTTAAACTTTAAAAAACAATTAAATGGCTAGATTTTTAAAAGGAATTGTCGGAGCTTATTCTGGCAAAGTAGGTAGTGTGGTCGGCTCTAACTGGCGTAGCGTAGACTATGTACGCTCGGTGGCCCGACGTAGTAATAAAGCGGCTTCGGAGGATCAGCTGGCACAGCGCGCCCGGTTTGCATTGGGGGTGGGTTTTCTCTCGCCGATAAAGGATCTCCTTAACCTGGGGTACTCGGATCCGTTGCAGGGACGCTCTACGGGGTACAACAAGGCGCTGCAGCACCTGCTGTCGTACGGGGTGATGGGTACCTATCCGAGCCTAGAGCTGGACTATGGGTCGATTGTGGTGGCCAAGGGGGCGCTGTCCAATTTATTGGGAGTGGCCTGGACGGAGTCTGCTCCGCAGCAGATCAGCGTGAGCTGGAGTACGGAGGTAAACCGCTTCAACGCTTTTGCGGATGACTCGGTGATCCTCCTGATGTACAATAAGGAGAAGCGGTTTTTCAGTATCCTGGAATCGGCAACCCGCAACGATGGGACCATGAGCTTTAACTTTCCACCGGTCTATGCCGGCGATCATGTGGTAGGCTGGGTATTCACAGGGCACCGCGACGGGGTGAAGACCTCAGGAAGCTATTATCTGGGAGAGATCGTGGTGAGTTAGCGAACCAAATTGACCGCGTAAGCTGGAACCTTTGGTACGCAAAATTCCTAGGCTTACGCTGGTCAAATTTGATTCTTGTAGGGGTAGTGTGGTTAATGATTAATGGTTAATTATTGATGGTTAATGATGGCTGTAAGCGTAAAGCCTATGGCGTAAAGCTTACAGCCTAAAACTGATACAAAATGCACAAAATTCTAAAGAAAATAAGCGCAGCGGTACAGTTGGTGCTGCTGGCACCAGTCAAGCTGCCTGGAAAGGCGCTGAATATTATCAAGTATGTCGCTCTCGGATTGGGGGTGTTGGAGACAGTAATAAGTGACAAAAGTGACAAAAGTGACAGAGTGACGAGTGACGATAGTGATGGAGCGAAGGGTGACGAGGCGGATTTGCACATTCGCGAATACGCAGATAAGCAACAAAAGTCATGAAACTAACGGTAAAACGTATCAGGCAGGGGAAGAATAGTACCCTGTCTGAGATCTATCTGGATGGTGAGTTTTTCTGTTATGGTCTGGAGGATGTGGTTCGGGAGGAGAAGATCAAGGGATCTACAGCTATTCCGGCAGGAACCTATACGCTTCGGCTGAATACCTATGGAGGGATGAACGCCCGCTACAAACGCAAATTTCCTACTATGCACCGCGGTATGATCGAGCTGATGGACGTGCCCAACTTCAAGTATATCTACATCCATATCGGCAACAATTTTGGCGATACCGCAGGCTGCCTATTGGTCGGTGAGAGCTATACGAAAGAAGAGGACGGAGATTATATCCTGCTCAAATCGGCTAAGGCCTATAAGCGGTTGTATAGCCAGCTGGTTGATGCTGTAGGGAAGGGGGAAGCAGTCGTGGAAGTGGGGGAGGAGAGGGACGATAGTTATCAAGTGAACGAGTTATCGAGTTATCAAGTGAAGGAAGTTAAGTCGTGAAGAGGGGTGCGAGAGTGAGGAAGGTGAGGGAAGTGACGCAGTAAAGAGTGAAGAGTGAAGAGTGTGAGGAAGGTTATATTAATACGTCACTGCGAGCCTGCGAAGCAGTCTATAGATTATCTAGAACGAGCCATTCGAGATTATCTACGATGAGCCCTTCGGGGTTGCTTTGTCGTTGCACTCTCCGATACTCGGAGCAGGCCTCCGCAATGACGACTCGATAACAGGCGTAGTGAAACGAAGTCCCGACATCGTCGGGATTAACATGATAACATGATAACATGATAACAAAAAAACACATGAAATCGAGGCCGATCCTTCGGTCGAGCTCTCAATTGCCTTAAAGTAAAATAATTACAATTGAAAACAAACGAAATCCGTGCAGGTACCCTAGGTGGTACGCTGTGCAGCATCTGGGCGTCTATTACGCTCGGAGATCTATTGCAGACCGTGGTCATGGCAGTTCTGGGTACATTGGTGAGCTATGCTATGTCGCGCTTGTTGCAGCGAAGAAGAGAATAGTATTTAGTACTTAGTATTTAGATTGGAGACTGAGTGAAACGAAGTCCCGAACTTGCTTCGGGATATTAGATTCCGGAAAGCAGGCCTCGATTGGGGCGGGGCTTGCTTTCGTTCGAACAGCCCTATTAAGAAAGCTTATGATAGATGGTGTTTTTTTTATCACCGACTTTTTCTATCAAACCCTGATCTACACCATTTTTTAAGTCTCTACTTGCAGTAGCTGAGGAGAGGTCTGTGAATTTTTTGAGATAGTCTTTGCGTGTGAAAGATGTATTAGTATGCGCTAAGAAAAATGCTAATCTGTCTGTCCTATCGGGCTTTTTAACAGCGGTCTCGATAAGTTGATCGAGAGATTGGTTTATGATAGAGAGCATAAATTCGATGAATTTCGTAGACTTACCTTCATTGTCGGATTTGGATAGTGCCTCATAGTATTGATCCTGATTCTTTGCTATGAGTGTTTCGAATGATAAAAATTCAAATATGGGGAAATCTTTCATTAAAATGAGCGTCTGCCAGAGCCTGCCCATGCGGCCATTGCCATCGATAAAGGGATGTATAAACTCCATCTCATAATGAAAAACACAGCTCTTGATAAGTGTTAGTTCTGTTTTATCTTTAAGATAAAGAAATAGGTCTTTCATAAGGAATGCAACGTTCTGAGCTGGGGGGGCTACATGTTGTACTTGACTACCTTTTATTATGCCAACGCCCTGAGTCCGATACTTTCCAGGATGTTCAATTAAACCGTGCATAAGATCTTTGTGAGACTTTAGGAAATCTCTTTCCGAATAGGGCTTGAAATCACTCAATTTCTTATAGACTTCAAGTGCATTTAAAACTTCTTTAATATCTTTCTCTGGCCCTAATACACGCTTCTTATCAATGATAGCAGTGATCTGTTCCTCGGTTAATGTATTCCCTTCAATGCTTAGAGAAGAGTGTATGGTCTTGATTTGATTTTGCTTCCGAAGAGTGGGACTTTGCTTGATGAGATGCTTAGCATTTACCTCACCTATTTTTAAAGAAATGGTCGATATTAAGTTTAGTATAAGTGCTGTGACGTCGTAAGGTGGTTTCATTATTACTAAAGTGATACTATCATTTGATACTATCAAAGGTATGTTTTTTTAAATTAAAATTGAAGAGGTTAACGAGAGCTTAGTATCTAGTACCTGGTATTTAGATTGGAGACTGAGTGAAACGAAGTCCCGAACTTACTTCGGGATACTAGAACTCTGGAAAGCAGCCCTCGAGAGAACCAACAGCTGTCGGCTCCAAGTGAAGAGACGCTGAAGCGTTGGATCATGTGAATGATGCTATTTAGATGGCAATACAGCGGTCTAGATAATATTTTGTATTTTACTGTAACATTTCCCGTTAGGGGGCTACTAACTAGGTAACTAATTACAAAATTATTCAAAATATGAGCTTAAAAATTAACCAACTGACAAAGACTTATAGTAATGGTGTGCGTGCACTTGATGGTATAGATCTAGAAATTGGCGTGGGTATGTTTGGACTTTTAGGACCAAACGGTGCCGGCAAGTCTTCATTGATGCGTACGATAGCAACCTTGCAATCTGCAGATAATGGCTCAATTTTGTTTGATGGGATGGACATATTTGCCAATCAGATGGATTTCAGAAAGGTATTGGGGTATCTGCCACAGGATTTCGGTGTTTATCCCAACTTATCGGCAGAGGAACTGTTGTCGTATTTTGCCCAGTTGAAAGGAATATCATCGGCTGCAGACCGGAAGAAGATAGTGAATGAGGTGTTGGAAGTGACCAACTTATATGCTGTTCGGAAGAAGAATGTGAGTGGCTATTCTGGAGGGATGAAGCAGCGATTCGGTATTGCCCAGCTTTTACTGAATAAGCCTAAACTTATTATTGTCGATGAACCTACGGCGGGTTTAGATCCGGCGGAGCGCCATCGTTTTTTGAATGTGTTGAGAGAGATCGGTACATCCAATACGGTTATATTTTCTACCCATATCGTGGATGATGTACGGGAGCTGTGCCACGAATTGGCCATTGTGAATGGAGGACGGGTATTGTACCGGGGTACCGCGCAGGCCGGAGAAGAGGCGCTGGAAGGAAAAATCTGGAGTACGGTGATTCTGAGAGACGATTACGAGGCTGTGAGCAAGGAACAAAATGTGATTTTTGCTAACTATAACCCGGATAATACACTGAATGTAAGGGTATACAGCGAAGTGAGCCCAGGAGAAAATTTTTCCATGGCCAAGCCGATATTAGAGGATGTATATTTTGTTTCACTTAAAAACGATACGGCTCATGTTTAGTACTATTTTTAAGTTTGAAATCAAGCGGTGGCTCAATACGCCGACCTTCTACATCTATTGCTTTGTCTTTTTTGTGTTGTCGGTGGCGGTGATGGCCTCCGCGCTAGGGATGTTTGATGGAGCTACGGGGACTACTTCAAGCCCGATCAAAGTGAACTCGCCGTTGAATATCAATGGCTTTCTGAACGGACTATCTACTTTTGTATATTTTTTGTTGCCAACGATCATCGGAGCAGCTGTATATCGGGATTTTAAATATCAGGTACATACTGTTTTGTTTTCTTATCCATTGACAAAGGGAACCTATCTGTCGGCCAAGTTTCTGAGTGCATTGGTGGTTACCATTCTGGTGGTTTTTACCACGATCATTGGTTTTGTGGTCGCGCAGTATCTGCCCGGTATCAATAACGATCTGTTGGGGCCTACACGGGCCTGGGCCTATTTACAGGCGCTGGTACTATTGGTTATACCCAATCTGATCCTGTTTGGTGCTATGGTTTTTGGCTTGGTAACCTTTAGCCGGAATATCTATGTGGGATTTATCTTCGTGCTGCTGCTATTTGTATTTCAATCGTTATTGGGCACATTGACTCAGGATATGGACAATAGGTATCTGGTAGCACTTCTTGATCCTTTTGGTTTCGAGCCTATTCAGTACTATACAAAATACTGGACTATTGAAGAACAGAATACGAAGGATTTGCCTTTTATGGGTGTCGTATTATATAACCGTTTAATATGGTTGGGGGTTGCTGCACTGATTCTGGGATTTGTTTATTATACATTCTCATTCGCGCAAAATGCTTTTACTTTTTCTAGAAAAACGAAAGGCGATCGGGTAGTCAAAGATAATTTTGGTAGCATTATCCGGGTCAAATTATCAGATGTTAAATACAGCTTTTCTTTCCTTTCTCGCTTAAAGCTAGCGTGGAATCTTTCCCAATATGACTTTAAGTATATCGTTCGTAATTGGACTTTTATTGTCATCATGGTGATTACGGTGCTTATGGTGCTGGTGGTGGCTTCTACCGCGGGACAGATGTATGGTACGGAGACTTACCCGGTAACATGGAAGATGCTGAATACGGTGGGAGGTGTATATAGTTTCTTTTTACAGGTATTGATTTTTCTTTTTGCGGGTATGCTCATACAGCGGGCGCAAACGGATCGGATGAATCTTTTGATTGATGCTACCGCTGTTCCTAACTGGACAATGTTGCTTTCCAAATTTTTTGCCTTGTTGAAGATGACTTGTCTCGTCTTGCTGATTAGCATGCTTTCGGCAATTATGTATCAGACGTATCAAGGCTACTATCATTTTGAAATAGGGAATTATGTAAAGGAACTTTTTGGCTTGGATATGATGAAGTATCTTATCCTCATCTTATTTGCCTTATTCGTGCAGTCGCTGTTCAAAAACTATATGGCAGGATTTATGGTGTGTCTGTTTATCACTATCGGGGTACCGATGCTTTCTAAGATCGGTATAGAACAGTCCATATTCAAATTTAATACGGGACCGGGCTATAGCTATTCGGATATGAATGGGTACGGTGTGTTTCGGAACTATATGATCTATAAGATCTATTGGTTGCTTTTTGCTATGGTACTGACCTGTCTGACACTTTTGCTCTGGAGACGGGGTATACTATCCAGTGCAAAAGAGCGGTTGAGCATAGCTAGACTACGTTTTAAACCAACGATCTATTTGCCGTTGATGGTGTTTTTGGGTGCGTTTCTCAGTTTGGGAGGGGCTATCTATTACCATGACAATGTCTCGGAACGCTATGTATCGCAGATAGAGAAGGAATTGGAACAGGTGACCTATGAACGCCAATATAAGCGTTATCACAAGCAGGCCCAACCTCGTATTGTGGATACGAAAGTCCTTTTGGATATCTATCCAAGGGAACGGAACTATTATGCAGAAGTACTTTTTAAAGTTGAAAACAAAAGTAAGGTAGCTATCGATACGTTGTTTATCAACTATTCGGAGGATGTACAGCACATGGAAATCGGAAATGATGCTCTTTTGGTCATGCGGGATTCATTGCTACATGTCAATATTTATGCGTTGCGTAAACCTTTGATGCCGCAGGAGAGTATGGAGATAAAGAGTGTATTGAAGAACAAAGCGAATACATTTTTGAAAGATAAGTCTCCTATTCTGGAAAATGGAACATTTATTAATAATAGCCTGTTTCCAAGTATTGGCTATAGCGATAATTATGAATTGGTGGATAATGAAGTGCGTGCAAAGTATAAACTGCCAAAACGGGATCGTATGGCGGATCCAACAGATAGTACTGCTCTAGCTAATACGTATATTTCTAGTGAAGCGGACTGGATTCAATTTGAAACGACAATCAGTACGGCTGAGGATCAGATTGCTCTGGCGCCTGGGTACCTGATCAAAGAGTGGGTGAAGGATGGACGACGGTATTTTCATTATAAGATGGATCAGAAGATGTTAAATTTTTATTCATTTATCTCTGCGCGATATGCTGTTAAGAAAGAGAAGTGGAATGGAATTAATCTGGAAATCTATTATCATAAGGATCATACCTTTAATCTGGATCGAATGATGACATCTATGAAAAAGTCCTTAGGGTATTATGGAACGGAGTTTAGCCCTTATCAGTTCCAACAGATGCGCATTGTGGAGTTCCCGCGTACGCACGGTACTTTTGCCCAGGCTTTTGCTAATACGGTGCCTTTTTCAGAAGCTATCGGTTTTATAGCTAAGGTGGATGACGATAATCCTGATCAGGTGGATTACCCATACTCAGTGACTGCACATGAGTTGGCACATCAATGGTGGGCGCATCAGGTAATAGGAGCAAATGTAAAAGGTGCTACTATGCTATCGGAGTCTTTGGCGGAATATAGTTCGCTAAAAGTTTTAGAGCATACCTATGGAAAAGGACAGATGCGTAAGTACCTGAAAGAGGCACTGGATAGTTATCTGCGTGGCCGTACGATGGAGCAACTGAAGGAAAATCCATTGATGTATAATGAAAATCAGCAGTATATACATTATAATAAAGGATCATTGGTCATGTACGCGATGAGTGATTTTCTTGGTGAGAAGGTTTTTAATTCGTTCTTGAAGCAATATGTCGCGCAGGTGGCATTTCAGGATGCGCCTTATACGACCTCATTAGAATTTGTTGATCTCTTGAAAAGAAATACCCCGGATTCGTTACAATATGCGATTAAAGATATGTACGAGACTATCACGTTGTACGATAATGTAATGCATAAAGTAACTTCCAAAAAAATAGCCGACAACAAATATCAGGTAGATATCATGTTTAATGTAGCCAAGTACCGGGCAGATGATAAAGGTAAGCGGGGGTATAGTGATGGTCGGAAGGGAGCGGATAGCCTGAAAGCTAAGGTAGACGGTAAGGATATTGTTTCATTACCATTGGCCGATTATGTGGAGATCGGTGTTTTTGCAGAGCCTAAGAAATTGGATCGTGGTTTTCATACGGAAGAGGCAATTTACCTGAAAAAGCATAAAATAAATAAGATAGACAACAAGATTACGCTATTTGTGGACCAAAAACCATTTGAGGTAGGGGTAGATCCTTATAATAAATTGATCGATGCCAACTCGGACGATAACCGAAAGCGCATTTAAGAGAAGGAGTTATGAAGTGAACAAGTTATCGAGTTATCAAGTGAACTAGTGAAGAGGGTGAAGGAGGTTATGTTAGCACGTCACTGCGAGAGAGACGAAGCAGTCTATGTTTAGAGGTGGGGAAGTTATGAAGTGAACAAGTTATCGAGTTAACAAGTGAAGAGGGTGAAGGAGGTTATGTTAGCACGTCACTGCGAGAGAAACGAAGCAGTCTATGTTTAGAGGTGGGGAAGTTATGAAGTGAACAAGTTATCGAGTTAACAAGTGAACTAGTGAAGAGGGTGAAGGAGGTTATGTTAGCACGTCACTGCGAGAGAGACGAAGCAGTCTATGTTTAGAGGTGGGGAAGTTATGAAGTGAACAAGTTATCGAGTTAACAAGTGAAGAGGGTGAAGGAGGTTATGTTAGCACGTCACTGCGAGAGAAACGAAGCAGTCTATGTTTAGAGGTGGGGAAGTTATGAAGTGAACAAGTTATCGAGTTAACAAGTGAACTAGTGAAGAGGGTGAAGGAGGTTATGTTAGCACGTCACTGCGAGAGAAACGAAGCAGTCTGTGTTTAGAGGTGAGGAAGTTAGGCCTTTACGTCACTTCGACCTTGTGGAGTACTTGTTCCGATACATCGGAAGGTCTACAAACTGTATAGGGGTACTATATAGCTTTTAGATTATCTACGATGAGCTACGCGAAGTAGCATTGGTCGGAGCGAAGAAGAAAATAGTACTTAGGATTTGGAGCTTAGTGTTTAGATTGGAGAGACTTATCATTTGGGATCAGCCTAGCTAAAAAGAGAACGCCTTAGGCTTATTGCCTAAGGCGTTCTGACCACTATATAAGGCCTTGACAGGGTATTGAGGTTAGCCTTTATAAGGTTTCTTTGCAGATTCGATCAATTCTTTCATCTCCATTTTGATATAATCTACATTGGGACTGGAGCCCGTAAGAAAGTAACGGATGTTGCCTTCTTTGTCTATTATAAATTTGGCAGGAATCCCTTGGACATCATATTTAGCAGCCATAACTTGGCCGGTAACTGCATCTTTCTGGTCATCATATAATACCTCAAATGGATAGTTGTTTTTCTCAATAAAGGATACTACATTTTTTTTGTAGTCTTTGTCTCGCTCCCAGGTGTTGATGAATAGAAATTGTACTTCTTTATCATCTGCATATTGGGCTTGTGCGGCCTGCATACCCGGGAATGAACGGATACAAGGTTGACACCAGGTGGCCCAGAAATCAAGTACGATGACTTTGCCTTTTAAGCTTGCTAATGACACTTTTTCACCTTTCAAATTGAGAAGCTCAAATGCAGGAGCAGGTTTGAAGGTTGCCATCTCCTTGATATGATCGCGGATGGATTTGACAAGGTCTTCTTTGAGACCGGCATTGAAGCCTTGATACCCCTGCATAGAACCATTCAGATCGGCATAGAGTGTCTTTAGATCGGGCTCAACATTGAATTGTCCCTTGGCATATAGCTTGGCTAAAATATTGTATGCCTCTAATTTTCGTCCGGTAGCCATCAAGGATTTGTAATAGACATTAGAAAGTGCATCCGCTTGCTCAGGAGCTACCTGTAATGCATTTTCGATGAGTTCTAATGCCTCGGTGTATTTGCCTTGATTGACAAGGATATTGACATAGGCGGACATGGAGCTCGCATACCCCATAGAAGCAAAGCGGGCTTTATTGTCTTTTTGTTCTTCGGGCAGTGTTATGTAATAATATGCATCATCCATAACTGTCTTGAGGAGGGGGGTAGCATTGGTGGTATCACCAGCGCTCAAGAGTCTATTTGCGACTGGGAGATAGCCGTTCCCTCTCCAAAAACGTTCTTGCATCTGCTCGAGAGTTGCAATAGCTTTTGGGGCATTACCATCTGTTGCATAGCTACCTGCTAAGCTGGATAGAGCATAGTCGTAGGTCAGCTCGTCACCTGGGAAGTTTTTTAAGGGCCACTTTTTGATAAGCTGCTGATAGGCCTTTTCTTTTTCAGTAGTACCTTCGGCTTTGTACATGACCTCTTGCATGAAAACATCTCGTGTTAGTCTGCCTTTTGGAAATTTTTTCATGGCGATAGTCTCCAAAGGAGCCATTTTATCTTCGTGGCCTAGTGCACGTAGTAGATTCAGTGTGGTGCTGTATTCATCTTCCGTTTTGTAATTTTTTGATTCAGCAATAAGTACAGCGGCTAGTGAGTCCTTTTGTGCTATTGTTCCCTCTTCCCAGATAGGCCTATACTGTTGGAATTTGTCGAGCTCTTGCTGTTGTCCATAGGCCAGTCCGGCCGTAAAGGTAAGTGCTATCAATAGTGTTTTTTTCATCTGTATTTTTCTTATTTTGATACGTTCTGTTCTATATTACCATTGCCGGGGTTGTCTAAAGCGCCTTGAGGTATGGGCATAATCCATAGGTGTGATGTAGGTGACAGTTGATAGTTTGCGCCCACTTCGGTCTTGTTGAATGTTCTTTTATAAGTGTCTTCTTTGTTGAGTCTACGTATATCTGCAAATGGCATGATAGAGAATATCAATTCATTTTGTTTGGTTCGTTGTATCCATTTTATGGCCTGTGCGGCATCGGAGGTCTGTAGATCAGCGTATTTATCAGCTAGTATCCGGGTTTTTCGAACAGCATTTAATGCTGTTAGGGCTTCGTCTACTTTTCCTGAACGAGCTAGGGCCTCAGCTTTAATGAGGTATACTTCTACGGTGGTGAGACCTTGAAGATTGTGATATCCAGTCATTGTGCTGGTATAATAGGTATCCGGACCTACAGTACGTAGCTTCCAACGGGACAAGAATTTGGCATCTCCGTCTTCAAATCCAGATGCCCTATCGACACGTAACGCATATTCTGTGGTACGATAGCTCGAAGCGTCGTTACCATGGCGAAAATAGTAGTTTTCGACATAACTGTGATCAACAGGTGTTTCCTTCAACGTATAATCCAATGGAGATTCTATTCGTGACTTGTTCTGTTCGTGATAGTTGAGCCAATTGAAAAGCTTATCATTGATGGATAAAGCCTTCTCTGCTTGTTGCAAGGCCAATGGGTAGTTGCCCATCTGTAGATAAATCCGAGCAAGTAATGCATGAGCAGCACCTTGTCCGGGATGCAATACCGTAAGTCCAGTAGTAGGCAAATCCGGTAGTGAGTTCGCTATTTCACTGATCATAAATTGATACAATTCTTCAATGCTGACCTGTGTGTGCGGGGCACCGACATCAGCGCTTAAGATTAGTGGTACCGATTTAAGGCTCGCAGATGTGGCTGCATCGTAGGTCGCTGCATAATAATTGGCCAGGATATAGTAGTTGAGCGCACGGATCACTTTGGCAGTAGCGACTAATTCTTTGCGTTGTTGTTCACTAGACTCCGTCATTTTATCTCCATTGGCTATAATGAGGTTGCATGTCGAAATACTGGCATAGCTCTGATAGTAGGTGTCTTCGTCAGCATTATTTAATTCGATGCGATCTGAATTCTCCCGCCAAAAGTAGTTCGCATCCCATAGTCGATAGTAGTTGAGATTGGCGCTGGACACAAAACGATCATTGAGCAGAATTGTACTCTGCGTTGTGCGGGTATGGTGTACGGTATATTCATCGCGTAGAAGCGGTTCGAAATCAGCATAAGTTACGGGCATCTTTTGACCCTTCGGAAGAATGTTTAGGTAATCGTTGCAAGATACTGCGCTTGTTGCGATAAAACCTAGAATGATATATTTTAAAATTTGATGTTTCATATGGATGCTATTATAAATTGATATAAAGTCCGAATACATAATTAGGTCTGCGGTAGCCATTCAACATGTTTTTTGCATTCTTGCTTTTTGCAAAAAGAGCAACATTCTCTGCATTCATCTGAAGCCTTGCACCCGGTATTTTTAGTCTGTTTAAGTAGCTGGTCGGTATGCGGTATGCCAAACTTATATTACGGATATTAAGGTTATTGGCACTGACGACATTGACATCAGCATTTCGATAAATATTTTCACTTTGCGAATTGTACAATCCTTGTTCCTCTGGAAATACTAGACGTGGAATATCTGTAAAAGCTTCATCACCGGCTTTAACCCAGCGGTTGGCGATATCTTTATTGACGATACGGATGTTGGCAAACTGCGATGAACCGCCTAGATAAGGTAGATCTGTGTTACGGATCTTGTGTCCAGCTTCGTAGGTCATCATAATAGAAAAATCAAAATCGCCATAGCTTAAACTATTGGTCCAAGAGAATGTATGTGTCGGGACTGTAGAACCGATATATACAACAGATTCTAGGGTCGATGGGGTAGATGTCACAGCTTCTCCTTTGTCGTTATATACCTGAGGTATTCCTTGATTATTCAAACCTGCCCAGCTATAACCATAAATGGATTGATAAGGATTACCTACGCGGGGGAATGCACCCGGTTGGTCTATCTGTAGAAAGTATACTGGTGCTTCTACATCTACATAACTAACTCTATTTTTGTTGTAGGCGTGGAGGAAATTGGTGCTCCAATTGAATTTTTTATTTTTAAATACGAGTGCTCCCAATGTAGTTTCAATACCATGGTTGGTCATTCCCCCGTTGTTGAGACTGTAGGTACTATAACCAAACCCTTCTGTAGGAATACCCTGTGCACTAGCTAATAGATCTTCGCCTTTTTTTCGATAGTAATCTATGCTACCCGTAATACGATTGTTCCATAGAGAGAAATCAGTTCCAATATTAGTGGTCGTTGTTTTTTCCCAGGATAGTAATGGATTGGGGCGACTACTTACAGACCCCGATATGCCTCCTACATTGGGATTGGTACCGTAGTAGGTCGTAAGATAAGGACTGACATTTTGTGCAATATTACCGCCTATACCGTATGAGGCACGTAGCTTTAATTGATTGATTACTTCTATATTAAAGAAAGATTCTTTGTCAATATTCCACCCTGCACCAAGCGACCAGATCGGTTTATCTTGATACTTGGAGCTGGTACCCCATAGGTTAGAACGATCATACCGGATACTTCCACTTAAAAGATACTTATTGAGGTAAGAATATCCTGCGTTGGCATAAAAGGAAACATAACGACGTACAATATCATAGCGACCGTAGACATCAGATCGCTGATCAAATTGTGCATATCCGCCCATTACTCCTCCGCCGGATCCTATTCCAGGAGTTAACATTTCGTATGTCAGGACCATCGGATCGTAGTTGTGCAGGGTTTGATTTGTTCTGAGATAGTTGTTATTGCGGATTTCGGTACCTAAGATGGCGTTAAGACTATGCTTTTCATCGAAGCTCTTGTCAATATTAACCTGTTGACGGAAGGTATAGCCATTACTGTTTTGTTCGTTGTTGGCAAAGATATGGCCATAGGGTAGCAAGTACCGCAATTGTCCATTGATATTTCGAGCAAAGCTATTGACTCTATTGCGGACATAAAAGGAGTTTTTGTCATATAGTGTTTCTTCTTTCGAACGATTGTACTCGTATTGAAACGAACCCATGTAAGAAATCCAATCTGCTAATTTGACGTCGAGTTTAATATAGCTTCTATTCCCTAAGTTCTTCTGATCACCAATATTGTTACTGATCTCATTCAATGGATCTATATCCATATTGTAGAGCTTGTTATTACGGATAATATCCCTTGTTTGTAGGCTTAAGCGAGATTCTGCTGTAGAGATGAAATTGCTGCCATCGCTGTTTTTAAGACCATCATAGGGCATGTAAATAAACTGCGGATTTAGCAGATTATAGTTTTGGTTTTTCTGTGAACCATAGGTCAAGAAAGTCGCGAGTTCTACGCTAAGCCAATTGGTAATCTGGGTCGTGTTTCGTAAGTTAATACCGAGGTTGTCATCTTTACTATATATATCCTCTTTTAGATTTTTCTTGTATGTTACGGAAGAATAAAAGCGGTTTTTCTCACTTCCGTTGGCGAGGTTAATATTGTACTGTTGGGCAAAGGGATTTCGCTTGCCATATTTCTCTAGATCATCAAAATAGCGATAGCCGTGATTTGCCATTTCATCTAATCTGTCATTCATCTCGGCTTCGGTTATTTTTCCAGCATATTGCTGTAAGATCGTTTGAATACCCCGTGTGGGATAGATCATCTGATTGAGCCAACCACTCGCACCAGCAGCAGATAAGGTATCTAGCTTTGGATTGCGTTGTGCCCACTCGCGCTCTATACCAATTATATCTGCAGCCGAGGTAAGCCGGCTTGTATTGTAATAATAGGGGGTATGGGTAATTACGGCAGAGGCATTGATCTCTGTTCCATTGCTTTTTCCTTTTTTGGTTACAATGACGACTACTCCATTGGCTGCTCGAGACCCATAAATAGAGGCTGCTGCTGCATCTCTCAAGATAGTGATAGATTCGACATCTTCGAGATTTAAATTAGGGAGTGTCTCTTTAATATTCCCGTTGAATTGAATGTCGTTGTTTTCAATTGGGAATCCATCTACTACAAATAAAGGATTTGTAATACCATTCATAGATGTGGTGCCTCGTATGCGGCCATCGTGATAACCTGCGATACGACCTTCCAATAGCGAACTCAAGCTGTTGAGACGTTGCTGTTCTAAGCTCTTCTTGGGCAGTGAACCGAATGCACCGGTAGCGCGTTCTTTTGGAATGGTCTGATAGCCTGTGCTCACGCTAAGGGCGATTTCTTCGATCTCAGCAGTTAATAGGGGTAATACCAGATTGCCCAGCTGGGGTCTCGCTGCAACTTCTATGGTCTGGTGGCCCAAAAAAGAAATCTGTAGCGTCCCGGTACGGCTATTACTTTCTATTACAAAATTGCCGTTATCATTACTAGAGACTGCAATGTCCGTATTCTTTAGACGTACACTAGCTCCGGCAAGTGCTGCTCCTGATTCATTCACAACCTTGCCTGAGAAGGTGAAGCTTTGAGCCTCTTCGGCCTTTGTGACTTCTCTACTGCCTTCACGTGCCTTTGGGGCAGTGGTGTTCTTAAGTAGTATGTTTTTTTGAACGATCTTGTACTCTATATTGGTCTTTGCGAATGTCTGCGCCAGTACCTGATCGATTGATCCGTTATTGACCTCGATATTGACCTGAGGAAATTGAATACTGCTTTCGTCGTAAACAAAGCGGTAGCCACTCTGCTTCTCGATCGAGTACATGACTTCCTTGGCATTTGTCTGTCTAAACTTGAGCGTAATCTGCGAAAACGCATTTGATGAAAACAATGCAACAGATGCAGCGAGTGAAAGAATCCAATGGTTAAATTTGATTTTCTTCATACGGTTGTACTTCTTTATAAATGTTAGGTTAGTTTTACTTTTTTATGTCTAAATAGACGGTTCGTCCTTCTATCTCACAGTTGATGTCGAAGTAGGATAGGATCTGGACGATATCATATAGATTGACTTTTCGTGGGATTTCTCCAGTAATCTGTCGTGTAGGGATAGTTTTATTCCTGAATACAAACTGAACGTCGTACCAGCGTTCGATCTGAGCAGTAATATCCTGCACACTGCTCTTTTTGAACTTGAACAATCCGTTTTTCCAGGCTGTGACTCGGTCTATATCGGCGTTTTGTTTTAATAGTTTTCCGGAGTTGGATACGGCCTGTTGGCCTGGGGCGAGTATCATCGCAGCCGGGCTAGGGCTTGCTCCGCTAGATACACTGACTTTGCCATGCGCCAATGCGGTAGTAGTTATACTGTTTGGATAGGAGCTGATATTGAAGCCAGTACCCAATACTTGGATATGTTGATCTTTGGTATGTACTTTAAATGGCTTTTTGGGGTTGTGCTTAATTTCAAAATAGGCTTCGCCGATGAGTTCTACCTCGCGGCTATCACCTGTGAATGTCGTTGGATAGCGTAGTTGCGAGCCGGCATTGAGCCATACTTCGGAACCATCGCTGAGCACGACTTTAAACTGTCCACCCCTAGGGGTCTCTAAGGTGTTTAGAGATGCTGTCGATATCCCCTTTTCTGAAAGGTTAAGATTCTGTCCATCGATAAGAATGTCTCCCTGCCCGCTTGCTATAGCAGTATTGCCATCTAATTTGAATTGCTCGCCATTGGCAAGAACAAGCAATGCTTTGTCGCTGCCGGCATTTATAGCTTCGAAGCGAGCTTGTTGCTCGGTGTCATAGGTGTTGATGGACTGGAATCTATATAAAATACCGGATACTGAGGCTATAATAAGGATGGCGGCAGCGGAACTGTACCATAACGTACGGAGCTTTCTGGTACGGCGTGGGCTTATCTCTCTGATGATATTAGAAGTTATCTGATCTAAATTGATCTGGAGCTCGTCGTCCGAAAGTTTGTTGTGGGACTGATTGGCAACATGGAGGTAATAATTGTCCAAGATTGTTTTCTCTTCCTTGTCTAGCACTTGGCCTGAGCGATACTTCTGTAGTATTGTTTTAATATTTTGTTGTTCCATCTTGATTAGGTTCCTAAAGCCGACATTTATGACGGTTAGTTAATAGTATTAACAGGCAACCTGAACGAAGGGAGTACTAGAAAATGAAAAAAAATAAAAACAATAAGGAAAAGAGGAAGGAAGCGAGTTTGGCGCGTAAGTATTTTAGCGCGTTGTGGACTTGTTTTTTTGCAGTCTTTTCTGAAATATTTAACTTTTGACCTATCTCTTTGTAAGTGAGATGCTGCTCTCTATTGAGTTCAAATATTTCACGGGTGCGAGGGGCTAGATCTGATTTTCTTTCTTCGATCAGATTTAAAAGCTCCCGTTCGAGGATCTTCTCTTCGGTATAGCAGTGTCCCTGTTGAGGCAGGAGCTGAAAGGATTCTATGTACCGCTTGGACACCTCTTCACGACTGAGGTGATTCAAAATTTTGTTTCGAACGGATTGATAGAGGTAGGGAAGAGCTGAATCTGTGATCTGCCACTTTTCATGTATGGCCCATACCGCTAGAAATGTGTCTTGGATGATATCGTTGCAGACCTCTGTATCGGGAATCATACGGTATGCATGTCGGTAAAGCTTTTCTTTGTAACGATTGACCAGCTCGGTAAATGCACGGTGATCTCCCTTGTTGATTTTATTAACAAGTTCTTTATCAGCTGTGTATGATTTTTTTTGGCTTTTCAATTTGCTGGGGAAATGTACAAACGACGTAAAACTATTGTATTCTAAGTTAAATTCCAAATGCTAAAGGTTGCTTTGTAAAAAACCGGAAAGTGAAAAAAACGTCTAAAACCTAATCTAGAGGAGTGTAATACAGATTTTTATGCCAATTCATCTTTATGGTAGCTTATTGGAAGCACCCCTAGTCTGCCGTGATTGGAGGCGTTTTGTTGTGTGAGGAAAGCAGTTCGTTCTTTTGTCGAAAATTTATTTAAATTTGCAACATTTAGTTTTCGCTAGCCACAGACTAAGTTCTCATGAAAATAAGGTTTTTAAATATTCCTGCTGATAATGGATAAGGAGTTACTATGGTGGCAATCGTTTCGTATGGGAGAAGAGGAAGCATTCAAACTCTTGTTCGAACGGTACAGCCCACTTTTATTTAACTATGGTTATCGATTTACGCGGGAAGAGAACGTTATAGAAGACAGTATCCAGGAGTTTTTTATGAAGATCTGGAATAATAGAGCGAACCTGAATGATACAGTTTCTGTAAAGAATTATGTTTACAAGGCCTTTCGACGTACGCTATTAATACATATAGAACGGGCTAACCGAAAGCAAAACATTCCAAAAGAGCATCTATCATTCGAAATTGAATTGTCCCATGATACCAAGATCATGCGCAAAGAGCGACTGGAAGAAATAAAAGTTCAACTTCAAAAGGCCCTTGATAAAATGACCCCACGTCAGCGAGAAGTCATTCATTTACGCTATTTCGAAGAACTATCTTATGAAGAGATAGCGGATATTATGGGACTTTCAGTAAAGGATCTCTATAAACTATTTTACCGTGCTATGGATAGTCTACGGAAAAATATTGCACCATTTAGTCTATTGGTTGTCCTTGCGTTGCTTTTTGAAGCTAAATCCTCTTAATATTTCTGTATCGTTCTTTTCAGGTCGCCTGTCGAAATAATCCTCATCCAAACACGGATCTTTTAAGGTCGTGTCCCTGCTTTAACACGCACTTAAACGGTATTTTACAAAAAAATAAAAATAATTTAATCTTACTGGGGTAAAATCTTAATGTAGGATGTATATAGATAATAGATTATGGTACAAGACCCTTCACGATACAAAGCTTTTAAAGCGGCTGATTTTTTAGCTGACGAATATTTTGCCACAACGCGTTTAGCTAAAAACGTGGAAGATGTACGCTTTTGGGAGTCGCTGATTAGCTTATATCCGGAAGTAGCTGCTGAGATGGAGCTGGCTGACCAATGGATAGGACTTCTAAGACAACAGCCCGTTTTCAAAAGCTCATTGAATAATGAGGCTCGTTGGCAGCGGATGAAGCAGGCATTGCCGAGTTATGAAAAGCAGCAAAATAGACGTCATATGATTCGTCGTTATAGCCGCTGGACGGCACGGGTTGCCGCAGTTCTTGTTTCGGTATTTATGCTCTATGAAGTGAGCCAAATGGGGACTCAAGTAACAAATACGGCATACGGCGAACGTCGTAGCATGCACCTTCCGGACGAATCCATAGTACAGCTTAATAGTAACTCTAAATTGAAATATGTAAGGGACTGGAAATCTGATAAACCCCGCGAAGTGTGGTTGGACGGGGAGGCTATGTTTGAGGTTCAACATACAGCGATTAAAAACCGACTACGCGAAGATGATTATTTCATTGTGCATGTGGGTGAGCTTTCATTAACCGTATTGGGTACCAAATTTAATGTGAAAGACCGCAGGGATCTTATCGAAGTAACGCTGATAGAAGGAAGTGTACAGATCGAAAATGGCTTCGGACTGAAACGTGTACTCCATCCTGGTGAAACTTTTGTTTACAACAGTAAGCAGGATACGGAACAGGTAATTACTGAGAAGATAGACAAGGCTTTGTCGTGGACACGTGGAGAAATGCTTGTAGAGCACCAAAATCTATCCGATATCATTGAAGTATTGGAAGACAACTATGGTTATAGTGTGGAGCTCAAGGATTCTAGTTTATTGCAGAAACGATTGACAGGGGTGGTGCCGCTTACCAAAGTAAATGATATCCTATTTGTAATCAAGCATACCATGGATCTCCGTATTGATGTAGACCGTAAGAAAATAACAATAAACAATAATAACTAACTTTTTAACTTTATGAAACCAAATTTATTCATTCTTTTTGCCTGCCTGCTGGCCGCAGTAAATGGGTATGCACAAAAGAAAGTGAGCCTGCAACAGGCGTTGGGAGAAGTAACTCGGGTCTATGGAACCAAATTTTCATATGAAGAGGGACTGCTGGGTACCACGCAGGTTCAGAGCGATCTGCTGCCAAAAAATAAAACTAAACCCGTAGAGTCTGTATTAAAAGATATACTATATACCAATGGATTCCTATTTCTCTACGTACAGAATAATTACTATACGATTATCTGTGACAACCAACCTGTAAAAAGTGAGAAAGATAATCAGCGTTATTGGAAAATAATAACCGGAACGGTAAAGGACAGTAAAGGCAATCCGTTGGTCGGTGTGACCGTTATGCCTGATACCTATGCTGCGCGAACGGGGGTCACTACCAGTAGTGACGGACGTTTTACGTTACGATTAGAACAACCCACCGAAGCAGTGATCTTCTCGTTTGTAGGGATGGAGCCTCAAAAACGCTTGATAGGATCCGCCAACCAAATCAATGTGTTGATGGGAGAAGCCTTGAACCAACTCGATGAAGTAGAGGTGGTCTCGACAGGATATCAGAAAATATCGAAGGAAAGGGCTACAGGTGCATTCGGACAGATTACGAGCAAAGAGTTGAAAGAGGTGCCTGCGGTTAATTTACTGGAACGTATAGAGGGCACTATACCTGGCGTTCAGGTAGACTTAAGGACCAATGAGTTGACAGTGAGGGGAATAAATAGCTTTAATACCGACGGTAATTCACGTCGCCCTTTAATTGTGGTAGATGGTTTTCCTGCTATTGAACAAAATTTGGTAGAGAATACAACACAATTTGCTAATAACTCCATCTTAAATAAATTTAATCCGGCCGATATTGAAAGCATTACGGTGCTTAAGGATGCTGCTGCGTCCTCCATATGGGGGGCTCAAGCTGCCAATGGAGTTATTGTCATCGAAACAAAGAAAGGACGTGTTAGCGACCCTACGATATCGTTTAGTACCAATTTAAGTATCTCTGCTCCTGCAGATTTAAGTAATATTAATCGTATGTCAAGCCGAGATTACGTGGAACTGGAAAAGGAACTTTTTAGTTTAGGGTTTGTCCCAGACCCAGATAATTGGTACTATGACCCAGTCTGGACACCTTTTAACCCCAATATGCCTGCTAGTGAAGCTGTACAATGGATGTTTAAAGCTAAAAGGAACGAGATCACGCAAAATGAACTTGATGTACAACTAGAAAGGTTATCCAACGTGAATAATTTTTCTCAGATACGTAAAAACCTTTTGCAAAATGCCGTCAGTCAACAGTATAATCTCTCCCTTTCAGGAGGGAATGCCCGTACAACCTATATGGTGTCCGGTAATTATTCCGACGATGTGCCTGTGTTTAAGTCTAATAGAGGGCAGACTTTTTTTGTGAATTCAAACCTGACAACGAATTTTTTGAATCAACGCCTAAAATTGACAACCGGTATAAATTATAACTATGCAAAAAGTAGTTCAAATCAGGTCGCGGCAAATGCACTCGGTAATAACCCAGAAGCATTACGACCTTATGAGCTTCTAAAAGATGACAATGGGAACCTCGTGCGAAAATCACTTAAATTCACTGATCCTGTATTGGCTGATTTTTATAGTCGAGGTTTGTACGATTGGACATATAATCCCATTGAAGAATTAAACTATAACAACTATACGATGGGGGATAACAGGTTTCGTATAAATGCGCAACTGGATGGAAAGATCAATAGCTGGGCAGGACTGAGTCTATCCGGGATGTTACAGCGCACCCTAGCGGAGACTACACAACTGGATGAACTCAAAAGTTACAGTATGCGTGATTTTCTGAACTATGCAACGACCGTCGATTTTGAAAATAATTCCTTTACCAGAAATCTACCGCAGGGTGGTCGTATGCTACTGAGGAATGAAAATTCAACGATGTATAATGTACGTCTGCAGGGAAACATAGATAAATCCTGGTGGCAGGATAAGGTCAATCTGAACATGATAGTCGGAGGAGAGATTAGCTCACAGACCGGAATTAACTATGCCCAAACACGATATGGATTTAATGAAGATACTTATTCTTCAGTTAATTACGATCAAAATGGTAGTTATATGGGTATACAGGGATGGGAACAAAGTTTAGGCGTCAGTGATGGTTCTATTGGAAGACCTAATATCAGAAAATTATCCTATTACTCCAATGCTGCGTTATCGTTCCTAAATGGAAAATATATCGTCTCGGGAAGTGCAAGGTTTGATGACATGACGCTAATAGGAATATCCAGAGAAAAGAGAGCTAAACCGATCTGGTCAAGTGGAGTGAAGTGGAATATTAAATCGGAGCGTTTTTTAAGCGAGCAAAATTGGCTTAATGCGCTTAATTTGCGCGTGACTTATGGCGTGGGAGGTACTTTGCCTAGCGGTGGATCAAATGTCACCGTAATTGATCTCCAGGGCCCAGATGGTCAGACCGGTGAAATACCGGCCGTGATCAGTGCGCCTCGTAATCCAGAGGTAGGCTGGGAGAGAGTGTACACCCAAAATTATGGATTAGATTTTACGATACTGGACAATAGATTGTCTGTCAATTTTGATCTATATAAAAAGCACACAAAGGATATCCTGTATAATTTCCCGTTCAATTCGACGTATGGATGGTCTTCAGTGCAGTTCAATGGTGGTACCATGGAATCAAATGGTATTGATCTAGGGGTGTCTGGGCGTATCGTACAAAACAATAATTTTAGGTGGCAATCCATCTTTAATTTTTCTTACAACACAAATAAAGTGACAGATAGTCGGTTTCAGATCACAGATATAAGTCAATATATATACGGATCACTTCTTGGAGGAATGCCTGTTGATTACTTATACGCTTATAAGTGGGCTGGATTGGACGAGACGGGACAGTCTCAAATAGCGAAGGCGAATGGTGAGATTGTTAAAAGTACACAAGGTGGCCGGAATATCTTTGCGCGAGAGGATCTAGTCTATATGGGCCGTACCACAGCTCCTTACTTTGGTGGTTTTATGAATAATTTCACCTACAAAGGGGTGAACTTGGGTGTACGTATATCGTATGAAATGGGACACGTGAGGCGTTTACAGTCTTTTAATAACTACCCACAATACCAAGGCGTACAGTATGGCATACTTGGCACAAATGAGTTGATGGTACAACGATGGCGTAACCCGGGAGACGAAGCAAATACGGATGTACCTGGACTTAAAAACATAAATACCAACAGCTTTAACAGATTTCGCGACTCGGAGAATATGACCATTGACGCCAGTCATATACGCTTACAACAGATTTCGCTAGGCTATAGCTTCCCATCCAGTTTTACAGCAAAGACACCGTTCAAGTCATTGGGTGTAAATGCCGCTGTTAGAAACCTTGGAATTTTGTGGAAAGCGAACAAAATGGGAGTAGACCCCTTGTATGTACGTAACAATAGCTACAACAATCTGGCGCCAACGAAAAATTATTTCTTAACTATTGATGCTTCATTTTAACTCGTAACACTATGAAACTTAAATATATCTTATTTTTTTCGGTTGGTGCGCTTGCGCTTTCACAGTTGGCCTGCCGTAAATACGTAGAAGTAGAGCAGTTCAATCGTCGTGAATTGAAATACACTTCCGATTTCGAATACCTCTTAAATAACAATACGTTATTTAGTAGTGCATATGCCCTTCCCGTATTGACCAGTGATGATATTGTTTTTACAAACGAAGACTATCAAGCGCAACAAACGGATGATGTGGCTTGGCCTTATACTTGGGCTGATCAGTATATTGCGGATGGTTTGGAAGATCCTTCTTGGTCGGATTCCTACCAACAGATCTATGTGGCTAATGAAGTAATCGCTGGAGTAATGGGAAGCAGTGATGGTACAGAACAAAAGAAAAAAGCACTGCTTGCGGAGGCTAAGGTGCAACGTGCCTACAATTATTTTGTATTGGTGAATCAGTACGGAGCGATATACAATCCACAGACGGCAGAAACAGCTGTCGGAGTTCCATTACTGATACAACCTGATCTGTACGCCTCACTCCAAAGAGCTTCTCTGGAGAAGGTATACACACAGATACGGAAAGATCTTAACGAAGCTTTGCCGGACATTCCTGCAACAGTAGTGAATAAACGACACCCCAATAAAGACGCCGTTCATGCCTTACTGGCTGTTGTGTATCTGCATATGCGCAATTTTGACCAAGCTCTTGATGCTGCAGAACAAGCTTTGAAAGGAAATAGTAACCTGTTGGATCTACAACTTTACGCCTCGTCGGCAACTGGATATCCGCGGTCTTTTGAGCAACCTGAAACTTATTTTTCAAAGTTGGTTAAGCGACAGTATCGCGAGCAGCTAAACCCTGAACTACTAAGTCTTTTCGATGCAAAAGACCTCCGGTTTGTGGTGTATACACAAAATGCAACCAGCAGTCAGATGCCTACCGGTGCGCGTATATCTAGAAAAAGTGAAGTGATGATACTGGGTAGCTCAGGCCCTGAAACAGGTCCGTCTGTTCCAGAGATGATGCTGATAAAAGCAGAAGTGCTAGCTAGAAATGGTAATACGGAAGCAGCTATGGAAACCATTAACCATCTTCGTAAGAAGCGTTTCACAGAGGCCGACTATGTAGAGCTAACAGCTGCGGATGCGACCGATGCACTAAAAATTGTCATAGAAGAAAGACGTCGTGAGCTTTTTGCAACCGGCAAAAGATGGTTTGATATGCGTCGTTTGAATCTGGATGTTGACTTTGCGAAAGCGTATAACCGTACTTTCAAAGGTGTTTCGCATGTATTGCCTGTCAATAGCAATAAATACATTTATCCGGTAGCTAATAAGTATTTAGAAATGAACCCCGAAATAGGTCAGAGCCCAAGGTAATACTTGGGGTCTTTACATAATTTATAGATGATGAAAAAAATAGTTTTAGCCGTACTCGTACTCTGGGGCACGCTGTTGCATGCTCAGGTGCAACCTTATCAAAGTGCAGTTTTTCCAAACCAACCGGTCAAAGTGGGCCAGCAAACGCGTGTGCTTTACAACAGTAAAGGTGGTGATCTGGAATTTAGTGATGAAGTAAAAGTCGCCCTATATACCTTCCAAAAGGGGTTTTGGAAAATGGAGAGTTTTGATATGAAAGCTGTCGGCGACAAACAATGGGAGCTGTCTTATCCGGTGAAAGATTCCACATTTTTTATTGCCGCGCGATTTTTTCAGGGAGATCTTCATGAGCCTGATATGGCAGACAATAACGCTAATAAAGGCTACGGAACACCCGTGGCAGATACCAAAGGTCAACCGCAGAAAGGGGCTTACTTGGCAGAAGCATCATTCCTGATACCTACATTAGCTAAAGGGGCGCTCCTTAATTATTATGAAGGAGAGCCTATACCGCAAAAGGAGTACCTAGCACAGCTCATCAAAAAGGAGGAAAAGCTTTCAGGAGCCGCTATCAACAACAATTTTGCGACGTACCTCGGTGCACAACGTGTACTGCTTGATGATACCCAGTTTGCCACTGCAGCTACGAAGGTCGTCGATCAGTTAGTAAAGGATAAGGCTTTTAAAGAAGAACAGCTTGGAAGTTTACAGCTTTTCCTGAAGCATCAGGTGAAACAGGATGCACTGGCTGAATGTGTTGGCCAATATATCACAGCGCAATATCCTAATAGCTCAACAGCCCGTTTTGTGGCTTACAGCAATATCCGTACATCGGGTTCTTTACAGGAAGTGATTCCTTCGTATGAAGATTTTTTACAGCGTTATCCGATATCGGAATGGCGTAAGAAGCCAGACAGTAAAGGCTTTATCTACTATGCGGTATACCGCGGAATAGGCTCTAGCTATTTTGATGATAAGCAGTTTGATAAGTTTCAAGCGTTATTTAAAGATCTTGATTTCCGCACTGCCAACGAATTACTGCGTTGGAATGTCATGCGCGCCTATATGTTTAAGATGGTGTCCAAAGATTCTTTGTATGAAGTAGCCGAACCTTTAATTCAGGATCTGTTGACAAAAAAACAGGACAATTCGTATAAATCGGATTTTATGTCTACGGAGGCAGCTGATTCTAACATGTGGAAACAAGTAGATGAACGTTTATTTACACATATATCTCTGCTAAACGATCTAGGCCGTTACGAACAGGCCCGTAAATACTTCTTTGAACTCTCAGAGGAAGGAAAATATGCGAATGCCGAACTGAATGAAATTAACTTGAATGTATTGGAGAAACTAGGTGCAAATAATGAGGTAGTTCCGTTCTTGGAAATGTGTGCCCGTGCAAATGCGGTCACCCCGCAAATGTTTGATACGCTCAAAGCGAGTTTCAGAAAAGGTCATGGTGGCAGCTATGCCGGCTATGAAGCGTATCTGGCTAGCTTGAAATCATCGGAAGAAAAGGCCGAGTTGGAAGCATATGTTAATGAACACCTGAATTTCAACTATCAGATGCCGGTATTCTCGTTGGAAAATGCAGATGGTGGTCACATCACATCGCATGACCTAAAAGATAAAATCGTGGTGATGGACTTTTGGGCAACCTGGTGCCGTCCATGTATCATGGCATTTCCAGGTATGCAGCTCTTAGTCGACAAGTATGCCAACGACAAGCAGGTGGATATCTATATGGTGGGGACGATGCAGACAGGCGATTACCGGGCAAAGTCGGTCAATTTCGCACGTGGCGAAGGCTACCGTTTTACGCTCTTGCACGATGCGGAAAATGCGAAAAATGGCGCGCAGGATGTGTTGTTTAAATCTTTGGTTGGTCCTGTATTCAGTGACTCTTCTATCCCGCGCAAGATTGTCATCAAGAATGGGGTGATCAGGTATTCATCTGGAGGCTACTCCGGAAGCCCAAGCAAACTGATGGATGAGCTTTCGTTAGTGATCGAGAAATTAAGAAGTGAATAAGCGTACGTATTAAGGTATTAGAAACATGATAAAAACAGGGTTACTTTTTGGAATGGTAGGAATGGCGCTGTCACTACAAGCGCAGATGAATCCCAAGTATAAATTTGAGGAGGCACTAAAAGTCATCCAGAAAAATTACGTGGATCAGGTGGATGAGGAAAAGTTAGTGGATGCAGCGATAAAGGCGATGTTGGCTGAGCTGGATCCGCATTCGAGGTATACAAGCCGGGAGGAAGCCGAAGCCATGAACGTGGGTATGAGCGGAAGTTTTGCAGGTATAGGTATTCAGTTTCTGAAAAGCAAGGACAGTACCTATATCACGGAGGTCAACCCTGACGGTCCGGCTATGCGTGCTGGGCTACGGGTGGGAGACCAGATCGTGAGCGTTAATGGCGAGTCTATCGTAGGGCAACAGCTGAAGAACCAGGATATTATGCTCAAGCTGCGTGGTGATAAAGGTGTTCCGGTCACGTTGGGTATCAAATCTCCGATAGTCGAAACGGTCCGTAATATCGAAATCATACGTGAAAGCATTCTCGACCGCTCTGTTCGGCAGGCTTATATGGTCGACGACGAGATCGGGTATATTTCGTTGGTGATCTTTAATGGGACCACCCGGCAAGAGATCGATTCGGCTATCGAACAATTGCAGAAAAAAGGAATGAAAAAGTTGATCCTTGATCTGCAAGGTAATGGTGGTGGTTATGTGCAGTCTGCCATTGGTGTGGTGGACGAGTTCTTACCAAAAGAAAAGATTGTTTTCTATTCGATGAATAATCAAGGAGAAAAGGACTATTATTTTACCGGCGGCTTTGGACGTTTTTACGATGGTAACATAGTAGTGTTGATCGATGAATCTACTGCTTCTGCCAGTGAAATTGTTTCGGGAGCTTTACAGGATTGGGATAGGGCGGTTATCGTAGGCCGTCGCAGTTTTGGTAAAGGACTCATGCAGCGCCCTTATGACCTGCCTGATGGTTCTGTACTCCAATTGACAGGTGCCCGTTATTATACACCTGCCGACCGCTCCATACAGCGCCCCTACGATAAAGGTGCCGCCGATTACTTCGCAGATTTTAATAGACGTATGGCTTCAAAAGAATTGATCGAAGAAGGACATGTGGTTTTTGCTGATTCGTTGAAACATAGTACGCTAGGCACAAAGCGTACGGTGTACGGAGGTGGTGGTATTACGCCAGACAGGTTCATTCCTATCGATACTAATGTATATAGTGAATGGATGGGACATCTGGTGCAGTCTGGACTTCTTGTCAAGTTTGGATTTGATTATGTACAGACACATCGCGTGCAACTGTTGGAGCAGTACAAAGATTTTAAATCTTTTAATAGGGACTATAAGATCCCCGAATCGCTCCTTACTGGCATAATCACCAACGCTCCTAAAATGAAGTTGGTCCTGCCGGAAACAACAGGAGCGCAAGAAAGCATCGCGCTGGAAATGAAGGCGCAAATTGCTTCCCTGTTGTACACAGGCTATGATTACCAAACCCGTATACGTACGGAAGCTAGTGAAAGTTTCAAGACGGCAATTACGATTCTGAAGGATCAGGAAAAATATGATGGTCTGCTTAACAGGCAGGAAAAGCTGTCGGAAGTAAAAAAAACAAAGAAGAAAAACACAAAAAAATAGATAATGATAAATACTGGAAAAATAGCGTTATTAATTGCTTTTGCATTACCCGTAGTTGGTTTTGCACAACAGAATTACACGATAGATGGACAGATCGGAAAGCTCAATAAACCTGCTAAAGCTTATTTAAGGTATAAAATAGAAGGCAAGGAAATCATTGACTCTACATTTGTAAACAACGGAAAGTTTTCTTTTAAAGGAACAATACCGTCGCCGATGGAAGGAGCAATACGTGTTGCGCATGACAATAAACCGGAAGACCCGAAAGCGCCGAGACAGTGGGATTTATTCCCCTTTTTTATTGAAGGTGCGGATATTAAAATTGTAGCGACTGATTCTATCAAAAATGCTACTATCTCGGGATCGCCACTGAATGAGGAGAATCAGAAAGTTAATACTATGCTGGCGCCTATCTACGCACAGTACGAAGAACTGAACAAAGAATATGCATCCAAGCCTATGGCAGAGCAGCAGAACCCGAAATACCTACAATCCTTGGAGGACCGTGCCGCAACTATTCAAAAGCAAACGGAAGATGCGAAGTTGGGCTATATCAGCAAGAGTCCCAAAAGCTACATGGCACTGATGGCATTGAGTTCTATTCTGGGCGATGGTTTTGATGCGGTAGGTTTAGAAAAAGTGTTTCTAGGACTAGATGGTTCTTTGCGCAATACCGAACTAGGCCGTAAGGTAGCAGAGCGTATTGGACAGGTTAAAAAGACACAAGAAGGTGTGGAAGCACCGGACTTCACGCAACCAGATGTAGATGGTAATCCAGTAAAGCTATCCGATTTTAGAGGTAAATATGTGCTATTGGACTTTTGGGCATCGTGGTGCGCCCCATGCCGTCGCGAAAATCCAAATTTAGTAAAGTCCTACGCGCAATATAAGGACCGGGGATTTGAGATCTTGGGCGTATCGATGGATAAAGCTACTGATAAAGCGAAGTGGTTAAAAGCGATACAAGATGATGGCCTTACTTGGAAGCAGGTAGGTGACTTGAAGGGATGGGATAATGAAGCAGGTGCATTGTATGAGGTAAAAGCTATTCCCATGAATTACCTGATCGATCCGGAAGGTAAAATTATAGCAAAGTATTTAAGAGGAGAAGAATTGGATAATAAGCTGGTGGAAATTTTTGGTAAATAATCTAGATCTGGATACTTAAAATCAGAACGCCTGAGGTGATAAGTCTCAGGCGTTGTTGTTTATGGCGTTGTGGTTATCTTTTTAGCCGCAAAATTTCCATTAGGCTGTATAAATGTCACTTGGCTTACCTTGTTTTTTGCATCAACCGCAAATTGAAGAAAGAATCCTGTCAGCGCTTTTATTGCAAATTTATTGTCGCCTAAAGCTAGAAGTTCGTAATCTGGCTGTCCAGGAACGAGTGCATAGAGCGTTGTGTTGTTTTTAATATAGACCTTCACTGTCATATTCGATAGGCTATAATCGCCTACATATTTTTTAAGTTCTTTCTCGTCTACGCTTACTTCGGTAAGTTCCCGGACAAATTCAATAGGCTTAACGCTCGGTTCTAACGGCATGCTGATGCTACTAATATCACCATTGTTGCTTAGGTTGAACTGAAGGCGCATGGTTTGACTTGTTGTATCAATTCCTTCTACAGGATCCACCAATAGAAGGTCAAAACTGTTGAAGTTATTATGCTTTAACCAAAACTTCTTAGAAGCATGGATAAAAAGAGAATCGTTTTCTAGACTTACTCTTAATTTTCCATACCCTGCATTCGCATATGTCCCGGCATAAGACTTTAGCTGGTGCGTGGTTGGTCGTAACGGTTGTACTTCAGGAGTGTTTTTGGTGGTATCTTTCGGTTTTTTTAAGCCTTCAAGTGCTTCTGCATTCCAATCATAATACTTTAAGCCTAACACTGCGTCTGCTATCGTATTTCTTATTATAGCTGTTGTCCCCGAACTATTTTGGTTAGTCAGTACGACAATACCGATGCTATCCGTTGGAAAAAAGGAGGTGCTGGCACTGAAGCCATCAATATTTCCACCATGCTCGACGCGGTAGTGGCCCTTATAGCTAGCCAGCATCCAGCCAAAGCCGTATGTCGCAAACATGATGTCGGGTTTTACTTTGCCGGGCAGGCCAGCGGCAATGATTGATTGCGATGCTATAGCTTCGGATCTGTAACTAGCAGGAATAACTTCTTTGCCTTCATAGCGGCCATCGTTTATCCATGCTTTCAGCCAATTGGCCATTTCATTGGCACTGCTATTTATCGCCCCGGCTGGCGACATGGCCGCAATGTCGAAATAGTTCATTCTTTTAATGGTTTTATCCTCTTTTACGGTATATCCTAATGAAATATTAGCATCGGCAGTCCATTCCCGAAGTGAGCAGTTTGATCGGCTCATCTGTATGTGGTACAAATATTTTTTCTTTAATATCCTGCTCCCATGTTTTTTTAGTCATCTGTTCGTCTAGGCAACCTAAGGCTAAATACATGAAGTTGTTGTACTGCCAGGCTGTTCTAATGGGTTTGTTAGGCTCTTGGTATTGAATACGCGCTAATAAGCTGTCTTTAGCATGTGTAGGTGAGAGGTACCAGGATAGATCGTGTCTTGGCAATCCAGTGGTATGGGCCAGCATGTCGCGTACAGTAACCAGGTTGTTCATTTGGTCGTTGTAAAACTTTAGAGTTGGTAGATATGATACCGCAGGTTTATCTAAGTCTACTTTTTTTTCGTTGACCAATTGGCCTATCAGCGTGCCTGTAAATGTCTTACTACAGGAGCCTATTGCAAATAGGGTGTTGGCATCAGCAGGAAGTTTTTTCTCTAGGTCCCTATAGCCAAAGCCTTTGCTATAGATTACCTTGTCTTTGGAAACTACGGCAACTGAAAAGCCGGCAACATTCCAATCGTTACGGATCTGTTCTAAGGTTTTATCAAGTGCAAGCAGCTTATTTTCGATCGTGTTCTGTTCCTTTTTTTGAGCAAAAGCTACTGTGTGGAGCAATAGAATGAGAATAAAAGTTAGTCTTTTCATTATAGTTGGGACGATTTGTAATTTCATAACCTAAATAGAGGTTTCCATCCATCTTTGGATAGTGGTTTTCTAAAGTTATAAAATCATTTTAATTATTAATGTAATTATGTTCCACAACACTCAAAGTCCCTGAGAGATTTTGAGTTGAAAAATTGTAGTCATTGGTAGACCAACGAATGTTTTTCTTTAGTGAAATTCTTTCCGTTTGCTAATAACGGTAGAGGTTAAATGGGAAGAGTTGTTGTAGACCATGGTGATGGATTCTGTATGATGTTGCGGTTGCTGGAGCGAAGGAAGGAGCAGCTAAATAGTATTTAGAGTTTAGTATTTAGATTTTGGATACTAGGATTAGCAACACAGGCCCCGAGCGTATCGGGGCCTGTATTGCTACTATATAAAGGCGTATTAAAACTCTTCTTGGACGATCTGATGGTTTACCATTGCTCCAGCTATATTTCCTGTCGAAACTGCATAGGCTACGGATCGCATCATACCGGAACAATCCCCTGCAGCGAAAACACCTTCTACAGAGGTCTGTTGTAAGGAGTCGGTTTTGAGATGCCCCGCTTCTGTTAGTGCGCAACCGAGCTGTTCGGGAATAGCAGAATGCTGTACGAAAGGGATAGCAGCATATAGGGCTTCAAAATTTTCCATTGTACCATCACTGAATATCAACGCACTGATCTGCCCGTCTTGATGGACGATCTCCTGTACTTTTTTGGAAAGGATATGTATATTGTTCCGCTCTAATTTAGAATTTTGCTCCTCCGTAAACGTAGCATTTTGGGATGGGATAAGGGTGACGCTATCCGTCAGATTGTGGATAAGCCCTGCCAGATGTAGTGCCTTTTCGGAATCGGAGAGAATCGCTGTCTTTTTACTTTTGAACTCGTAACCATGACAATACGGGCAGTGGATTACCGATTTTCCCCAGCAGGCAGCAAATCCTTTGATATCAGGGAAGAGGTCTTTGATCCCAGTAGCCAGTATAATTTTTTTGCTATAGAAGGTGTTGCCAGAGGCAGTGCGTATTTCAAAACCTTGTTCGGTCTTTTGGCCGCTTTCGGCGGTATCCTGTAAGAAATCTACTGTATCGTATTTTAGTACCTGTGTCTTTGCCACAGCAGCGATCTCGCTGGGTGTGCTACCATCATGTGTGATGAAGTTATGGGAGTGTGGGGTGTAACGATTACAGGGCAAGCCACTGTCGATGATTAGCACCCGACGGAGCGACCGTCCTAAGGCCATGGCAGCAGATAGGCCCGCATAGCTCCCTCCAATGATTATGGCGTCAAAATATCTATTCTCTTGCATAGTATGTCTTTTAGTGAATACGTTACCTATTCAGACAAAATTAGAAATAAAAACAATTAAAAGCAATATTGTTGCATTTAATAAAGCTGACTAGGTTGAATGAAGATAGTATTAAGACGAGAGATAAGTGAGAAATTACATTATCGTAGTTGAAGTATAAATTTTACAATATCGAAAAATATAGTTAATTTGCTGTCGTTTTACAAAGATCTATACTACTGACCTGATGAAGATTAAACTCAAAGATTTAACAGATTCAGACCTATACATATATTTTAGGGAGGGTGATGAACAGGCATTCGAAGTTGTGTTTAAACGATATTTTAAACGGCTTCGTGCTTTTGCATTGACCATACTTAAAGACGAATATATTGCCGAAGAGTTAGCTATAGATGTGATGCTGCGGTTGTGGAATAAAAAATCGGATCTGGCGTTTGATAACTCACTGCAGCCATTTCTATTCAAGTGCATCAAGAATGGGGTATTGGATCATTTGAAAAAGAAGAAAATTATGACAACTTCTATCGATGAGTTGGACGAAACGCTAGAAACGTCTTACCTGAGTGCGGACTCGCAATTGTTAGCCAAAGAACTTGAAGAAAAATATAAAGTCATATTAGCGGAGTTGCCAGAGCAGAGACGACTTATTTTTCATATGAGCCGTATTGAGAACCTTTCCAACCAAGAGATAGCAGATAGGCTTAATATTTCCTTGCAAACGGTGAAAAATCAAATAAGCACCTCTTTAAAGCATTTTAGAAAGCATTTCGACGACAAGGATGTCTCCATTTTCCTGTGTATCATAGGTCTGTTGTTTCACCGGTAAGCGTAAAGCTAGACCTCCATGTTCCGTTCAAAAAGAGGAGTAAGGGTCACCTTGATAACCCTACACTCCATACTAAACACACAATCCTTTTATTCTGCTAGGGTGCCGAAAAAACCGGTAAAGGTGATGTTCGGATTATCTACGCCTTTGAATTGACCTAAGAACATGTCTCCTGATTCGTAATAATCCAAGGTGTATCTGCTGACAATCATTAACCGGAGAAAATCCTGTACATAATCCTGTATAAGGCTGGCATTGAGATGCTCTGGGATATCTCCTTTTAATTGACCTGGGGTAAATGTGTATATACCAGCGTCGGTTTTGGTATAATTGAAAGGAAATATGGCGACATAATTTGATTGCCCCATCTGAAAATGGAGGGAGATATTCATCTGTTTGCTGTCTTCTACAAAGTCAAAATCGCCAAGCATAAAGGCCGCCTCGTAAGGGCTGTTGAAAAAATTCATGGTCGAGTTAAACCAGGCAAGATAGGCATCGTCTGACCAACCTTCCAAAGCGTAATAGGTAAATGGATTAGGTGCCGATATGGTCGACGGTATGCCATGTCCTAAGAAAAGGTGCATCGGTATGATCGGAACTCTTGAGCCTATCAGGTCTATACGTTGATTGCCTTCCTGTGCGTACAGTTGTGTCTTGGTAGGATCTATGTACAATTGTCTTACCTCTTTACCATTGATTAATAGAGGTGTTCTGAAATTAATGTGATTGATTCCATAGGATATGTAAGATGTCGTTGTGATGAGTTTGTTGTTCTCGACATAATAGGCAATAGCTGACCGTTCATTTTGATCAATCATTATTTGGACTGCTTTTCCATTACCGTATAGGAAAGAATGGAATCGATTGGTGTTAAAATAGTTGAAGGTGTTCCATAACGAATGATATAGAGCGGATCCGTTGTAGGCATTCCGCTCTTCTACCGTAGTGCGTACAAGTTTTAGTTCGTCGCCGTGTTGGTTGCCCAATAAGACTACGGTATCCTGGATAGCGTAGCGGAAAGTATAACTGGTGTCTGCACTGATCTTGTGTCGACCTTGCTGTATAAAGATGGCATCAAGGTAACTTCCCAATGAGAAGTTGAGCACGGCATTGCCAGCATGTGCCTGTAAACGATAAGAAGTAGTTGTAAACTGATTGCCGGCATCAGGGTATAGATCCGACAACATGTTTACTTCTCCTTTTTCTGATAGGGTGACATATAAGCCATAGGCTTTACCCGTATTTTTGGTTGTTAGTATGGCTTTCCAGGCAGATTGTCCATCTATAAAGTTGGCCTTGAAATGAGCGATAGCTTCTTCATTGCTCATGAATACAGGCTCCACCTCGTAGGCTTCCAGTGTGTCTTTTTTACAGCTGCTGATACTAAGCAGGAGTAGGATAAAGACGAAGAGTTTATTTATTGTTGACATGATTTTAGTATTTATTCCAATGTGCCTAAAAATTTAAAATTCGGGTTGCTAGCACTTTGTCCGTATCCCATAAGTTCATTGTTCACCACTTGGTAATCAAAATTGAAGTCTCCATTTACAAAGCCCTGAAGTAAAGGGATCATAGCCTCAAAGACATAATTGGCATTCCCGTCTACCGCTTTTTCGTATACAAATCTGTACTTCTCATTTTCTATGGTATAATAGAAGGAATAATTCGCAACATAGCTTTCATTGCCCTGCTGGATGACCAGGGTCAGCAACATGGTTTTCTCCTTTTTATCAAAGCGTACGGCCAGATACGGAAATTTAGAGCCTGCGGCAAGCATGGTCTGTAATTGATTAAGCGCAGCAGTTCTTCTGGAATTAAAATCGGATCCTGACCCAGGTACATTTTCCTCAAAGGGAATCAAGATGTAGTCAAATTGAACCCCTAACATCTGGTTGAAGCTAAATAGGGGCGTACTCGAACTGAATAGCTGTGTCTCTTTTGCTCCGTCCAGCCCAACTAGGAAAGAGCTTGCCTTATCCAGGGAAAAGCGGTTTATTTGCGTTCCTCCATAGCGTATGGGGCTTTCTAGCTCCAGGTAGTTTAAACCTGAAAAGGCAAAGCCTACGGATTTATTTTGAACCTGCTGGGCACTGTCGTAGGTCAGCGTCAGTTTTTTCGTCCGCATATTGAAATTCAAGGCAACAAGATCTCCCGTTTTGGTCATGATATAGGGGAATCGATTGGTACTTAAAAAGTCAATAGTCCCGCTCTTTAAAGTCTGGAGATTGCCTGCTTTATAGGCGTTGGATTCCTCTTGGGAGGCTTTAACAAGTAGTAGTTTCGAACCATTGAGATTGCCACGCATCAGGATGCTGTCGGCAGAACTTTTCAAAATAGAAAATTCGAAATCCGAATAGTACCCCCAGGCGGGTTTACCTCCAAAAACGTCGGGATCTGGATCTGCCAGTAAGTGAATATAAGAATAGGTATCAAAGTACAAACTGGGGAGCAATGCTGCTTTAAGTCGATACGAGCTTTCTTTGCTGATATGAGTCGATTCGTTGGAGATATCGGCGAGCATTTCAACCCTGTTGCTGCCGTCAAAATTAAAGAGAAATCCGTAGCCACCACCCTCTTGTGTATAGAGGTGACCTTTCCAGCCATAAGGCGCATCTTTTAAAAGGTTTTCATATTTCTGCATGGCCTCAGACAATCTTTCGTCTGGTCGTAATCCCGTATATGCATCTTCCTTTTGGCAGGCGAAGATAAGAGGGATCAAGGCCAATAATATATAGAGTCGTTTCATTATAATTAGGTCTTATTTGATAAATTCCTGAATAGCTTTTTGTGTGTCGGCCTGTAATGTCCTGAAGTTGATACCATATTCACGTTGGAAGTAACGAACGACGATATCTTCTTTTTTACGCAAAATGTTTCTCGCTTCTACAGGTAGGTTGGGGTTGTTCACGATGGTATTAAAGGCATCCTGCCCATAGACTAAAAGAACAGATACGGTTTCTACAAAATCCTCATCGGGGCTAGCCTTGGCATAGGCCGTGACCAGACCTTGAGACTGCGCCAGCTGGTCGCTGCTATTGAACCAGGCAGCGGTATAATGCTGTGGATTGAGTGATTTCCATTCGACCGGATAAAGTCTGTTCTGATGCAAAATATGGGCGAATTCATGGTGAATGGTATGAAGCATCTGCACGACCTGGTCCGGGCTCTCCTTGGCAAATTTATTAACCACCATAAGTACGATTTTACGTCCACCTTCGGCCTGTCCGAGTACGATAGTCCCGTCGTTATTATGCTCGGCACTTCCGGCCAACATAAATACTTTAGGACTGTATTTCTTGATAAAATCTTCTCCCGCAGATTTGACATAGGGCGCTATCCAGATATCCCGTACAGCGGTCATCACCAGTTCTACTTTTTCTTCTTTGACGGGTACAAGGTTCCTCAGGTAGTTGAGTTCAAAAGGATCCCATTTGTATTTTACCTCGATGTTATAGGGGGTGACAAAGTTGGTCTCCAACCATTTGTCTATTGGTCCCGCAACCCAGGTTTCGCCACCCAATCCCAATATTGGCGCGTCGGGCAGAACTTCACTTTTTGTGCAACTCATCATGGCTAAGCCCGCGAGTAGAAGTATGCTTATAATTGTTGTTTTCATTGTTATCTTGGATTAAGTTGTATACCTGAACTCTGTACTTCTTCGGGCATCTGAAAAACACGCATAGGGTGGTTAGGACCGAGAATCATGACATCGCCTTTGCTAGTCTTATGTTCGACGGTCAGGTTATGGCGTACAATGTCAAACCATCGCTGTCCCTCGGCAATAAAGTATACCTGTTTAAAATCCAGTATGCAGTTGAGGACGGCTTGTTTGCGATCCTGTGTTTTGTAAAATGCCAATAGCTTTTTCATATTGACTTCCAGTAGATCGTCAAAATAGATAGGGAACATATAGGAGTGAATAAATTTGGTAGAGGCAAATCGGTTGATATCTTCCAATGCCGCATCATAGTTGCCGAGCATCGCTTGGCTCTCTGCACGGTTAAATAATACCTCTTCGCTGCTGAATAAAGGAACCATATTATAAGGTACACCTGATTCGGCATGCAGACTCTGTTTTACGAAATGTTCCCGGAATTTGGGAATATTCAAACTCAGCTCGCTACCATATACGTTGTAGGCCCAGATACCGGTCGTAACATTGGCCGAATTGAAAAACTTGGCCATCAGATTGCTCGTAAGCCCATATCGATAGCTGAAATATGACCTGCCCCATACCGAGGGAGTCTCTACCAGCAGTAAGTTGGCCGGATTGTCGGCCCGTGTATATTGAGCCTGTAGTTCGAGGTATTGATAGCTGCGGTAAGTCTCGCTATTTACGGGACGCAGACTGGAGGTCACAGCGTCTCCCGGAAAGGCTGCCTCGGCATGCACAATAGCCGTTTTGTAGTCACGTTTGAATAGATAATAGCGCGAGGCAAAAGCGTGCGCTGCTACTTTTGTAAAGTGATATTTTGGCGATTTGTACTTGCTGTCGTCCAGTAGTGGAAGACCTTCTAGCAGGTCTTTTTCAATATTTTCGTACACAGTGGCAACGGTGCCCCGTGTATATTTTTTAATGACTATATTTTCAGTATCCGTAACGTAGGGTATACCCGGGTCGGATGTAGACGAATTGATAGAGTAAGGTTGTGCAAATAGTACGGCCAACATAAAATGAGCATAGGCGCGAGCTACTAAAGCTTCTCCTTTGTAGGCACTATATTTTTCTGGATTCGTCGAGTTGTTAATAACTTCGAGCGCTTGATTGGCGGCAGCAATTGCCTTATAGGATGCATTCCAATAGAATATAGGGCCATCTATTCCGGTCTGGTCTGCATCGCGGAAGTTGAAAGGATTGATATTGACCAGATCAATGGCACCGGCACCTTTGTCCTCTACATTGTCGGTCATAGACTCGGTAAATGGGATATAGTTTGCTTGCGGATAGGCTGTAGCCAATAACTCACCCACTTTTTCGGGGCTATCGAGCTCGGTTCGCATATCGGGGCTCTGCTCCAGGTATTTGCTACAGGAAGAGGCTATAATACAGGTTGCTATAAAGCTGATTCTTAGATATGTTTTTGTTTTCATCGTTATAATCCTACTTTTAGTGAAAAAGTAAACTGTCTCGGTATCGGCATGGCTACACCACCTGATCCTAGGAATTCGGGGTCTTGGCCACGTAAGGTCTTATCCGAGTATAATAGCCAGAGATTATTTCCCACTAGGCTGATGGAGCTACTTTTAATCGGTAAGTTGTTGAATATTTTTGTTGGTAGGGTATAGGTCAACATAAGTTGCTTCACCCGGATGAAATCGCCTTTTGCTACGCGTGCTGTGGAGTAATTGTAGTTATTATAGGGATAGCCATCGATCAGCTGTGCTCCGGTACGTGCATCCATGATAGAAGGGGCGATATCATCCCCAAAGAGAACCCAGCGGTCTAATAGATCTTCGGGAGTTGCATCGAGCTCTGAATAGGAGGCGCTGAACGCTGGTCGTAGGCGCACTATATTTCCTGTACTGAAAGTGAGTAATGCCGATAGTTTCAGGTTTTTGTATCCCACGGTGTTAAAGAATCCTCCTGTCAATAAGGGGTCGATGGCACCTTCATATTTTAGAAAATCTGTTTTTTGACTTTGTAGGTATACAGACTGCGATATATCTCCATTTTCATTGATAAACTGAGGCACACCGAGTTCTTTGTTCAGCCCTACATAAGGAATGGAGAACAGGGATCGTTGTGGATATCCTTCTTTGGCACCTCCATCGGGGCCGATCAGTGACCATACATTGGGCTCATTCTTTAGATTGGTGATTTCGGACTTATTGTAACCAAAGTTCAGTTGGCTGTTCCAGTTCCATTTATCCGATTTGATAACGTGACCACCAAGGGTAACATCAAGACCTTGCGATTTCATGTCTGCGTAGTTGGCTACTTTGACGGACTCTCCACCGATTCCGCCCGTGCGTATGAGGCCGATGAGGTCGTAGCTTTGGTGTCTATAATAGTCTACGACGAGCGAAAGCCTGTTCTGCAACAAACCGACATCGATGCCGATATTGGTTTTATACAGCTTTTCCCAGGTCAACTCGGAGTTCTCGAGGTTGATCAGTTCAATGATGGATTCTCTTTCTGTCAGATAGGGCCTGTTGGCGGCAGCATTCATCAGTACAATGCTGGAGTTGGTAGCAGGACCGGAGCTGGCAGTCAATCCGTAACTAGCCCGTATCGTAGCCCGGTTTAAGAGACTTTGTTGGGCAAAGAAGTCTTCTGCATCGATATTCCACGAGCCGGAAAGATTCCAGGTAGGTAGCCATCTTGCGGTACGGGTTTTTCCCATCAGGTTGGATCCATCATAGCGAAGCGTGCCCGCGAGATTGTACCTGCTGTTGTAGCTGTAACTACTATTTAATCCGTAAGCTAAAAAGCGATCGTATTTGCGTTCCATACCATAGTAGGTGGAGCTCCCTTCGACCACCATTTTCACAAAGTTGGGATCCAGGTACGGTACACCACCCTTGTCAAATTGATAACCGTAACCATCAAAAAACTTGAACTGTCGATCGGCATAGCGTAGCTCGGTAAAGAGGTAGGAGCGGAGCTGATGTTTATCATTGAACCTCTGGTCAAAATCCAGTGAGTTTCTGACGTTGTAACTCGTTAGATAGCTATCATTTGTTTTATAGAATCCGCCGTAAGGCAATACGACAAAAGGTTCTGCTTCTGGATTGTTCGGATCGCGGTACAGAAATTTATTGGACTGCCTTATGGTCGCATCACCATCTGCACGATAGGCCATAGGCATATTCGAATCTTCGTGGATATTGTGCTCCTGGTTTGTTTTGGCGTAACGATAGGCGCCTTCAAAACTATACTTTAGGTTTTTCAGAATGTTATACCGAAAATCTCCCTGCATCTTAAAATCTATAAAACTAAGATTGATGTAATTGTTGCCGAGCTCGTGCAAAATGTTGAATGGGGCAAAATTGCGTCTGAAATATTCGAGATTTCCGTTTTCGTCATAGGCCGTAAGCACCCGTGAGGTGTTAAGTGCATAGGAGTAAGGGTTAATATCAAAATCCCGGGCATACTGCCCCTCTACCGGATTGCTTACGCGACCGAGCGTTCCGGGAGCCTTTTGATTACGGATGGAGCCTTGTGTAATCAGTCCATAGCTGACGCGGTCGTTGGGTGTAAAAGTAGCCCTGACGTTGCCGGTAAAGCGCTCTACATTATCACCTTTACTCCATCCATTATCTTTGAGAAAACTGCTGGATGCATATATCTGCGATTTTGTCGTTCCTGAAGATACACTCACAGCGTGTTCCTGCATAAATGAATTGTCAAATAGAATGTCAAACCAATCGGTATTGGCATAGGCGTATCTTTCTAGAAATGATCTTCGGGACAAGGGATCATTTTTTAAACCGAATTTTCCGGAGCTCTTATCGTACTCATTAATAAGATCGGCCATCTTTACATACACACCGCCACTGGCAAACCGGGCTGTCTGCCCAAAGTTGAGGAAACCTTTTCGCTCTAACTCCGCATATACTGACATCTGATCATAAGAATTCATGATGTTGAATTGGCTATAACTGGGCTTGAGGTAAGTCGAGAAGTTGCCTGTATAGGAAACTGCCGGTTCTCCGATTTTACCACGCTTTGTGGTGATTACAATAACTCCATTCATGGCGCGTGCCCCATATAGCGATGTTGCAGCAGCATCCTTTAATATCTCGAAGCTCTCAATATCATCGGGGTTTAGACCTGCTACAGAAGAACCAACTAAGGTGGCCGGATCTCCGGTGGACAGTTGTTCATTGGAGATATTGACAATATCTTCGATGATCATCCCATCGACCACCCAGAGGGGTTTGTTGTCTCCGCTGATAGATGTCGCGCCACGGACCCTGATTTTGGGAGCAGCGCCAAATGTACCGGATACGTTCTGCACGGATACACCGGCGACCTGGCCCTCAAGCATCCGACTGACATCGCTGATACCTTCGCGCTTGGCGTCTTCGGCTTTGATCTTGACAGAGGATCCCGTGAACTGTCGCTTCTGTACCGATTGGTATCCAGTGACTACCACGTCTTCGATTTTATTAATATCTTCTACCAGCGTGATTTGTATATGATCACGCCCCCGCACGGCGATATCCTGATTGACATAGCCGAGATAGCTGATCTCAAGGGTTGCATCATTGGGTGCCATGATGGTAAAGTTTCCGTCCTTGTCTGTCGTTGTACTCGTTTGTACTCCCTTGATACGAATAGATACCCCCTGTATAGGTGTTCCATCAGTACCCACGACTTTTCCTTTTGTCTGTTGCTGGATTTTGGTGTTGCTGGTATCTATGCCTGTAGACATAGCCGGTAAGGCTGTGCCTAGACAGAGACTAACCATAAGCAGCGAACTAAAAGTTTTTCGTTTGAAATTTAATTGTTTCATTACCTCTTACTTACTTGCTTTTTGATGATTAAGAGACAGAGCAATCCTGGCCTGGCTAATTTTTGGCTAGCTAGGGTGGGGATAATCTGTTTCGATATGGATTATTGAGTTACTTTAAGAATATTTTTCGAACAGCTTGATTTCTAGTGTCCAGTAAATAGATGGTGCCATCCCGGGTTACATACATATCCGCTTGGTTCGTCGATCCGCCAGCATTGTGGAGTGTACCATCTTTGAATGTATTGTCAACAAATTTCAAAATCGTACTGACTTCTCTTGTCGCTGTATTTACCTTGCGAATGGCCCCATTAACGAAACCATCTAGTACCACTAACTCTTGTGGCCCAGACTTGATGATAGATCCTATTTTAAAACCCAGACGTGCATTGTCTCCTATGCCATCTTTGTAACCATAGTCTGAGTAGCTTCCCACTATACCGGTAGGTAGATTAAAGAAGGTGTCATAATCGTCGATAAGTCGGTACAGGAAGTTATTAGGCCCAATGGCAAATCGCCGGTCACCTATATAGGTGTTATAATTGTTGGAGCTTATGAGTTTCATTTCTACCCGGTTGCCGGTTGCTTTGGGGATATGGTAAAGCTGTCCGTTGTCCCGTAGTGCATAGAAGTCTCCGTTTTCTACCAACAATACATTTTCAGTACCGGTACCTTCGATATAGGTTTCTACGTTTTCACTATTAGCACGTATGATCCGTATAGCCGAGTTGTTTTTTTCGGCAATATAGAGGTTATCCTGATGATCAATCCATAATCTGGTTTCGGAGTATCCCATATTAAATAGGGATTTGTCCCGTGTACTATTTGCATATCCTGCTTTGCCTGTGCTACTGCCTGCGAACAGACTGACCTGACCCGATGGGGTGACCTTTTTAATGACATTGTTAACACACTCGGCTACATAGATGTTACCTTTACTATCCACAGCCAAGCTTCCGTTGCGGAGTTGGAAGTCAAAGATATTTGTATTAGGTCCACCGGCAATGGTGACGATTCCCGCTCTGCGGAATAAGTTTGGAGCATTGGCGATTAGACCATTGCTGTGCACTTGTAACTGACCCGTACTTAGGTTGGCAGGAGCTATTACTTTGATCTCTGAACTGTTTGCTGAAAGGATCTGTGCCTGCACACCGTTGAAGTAAACCTGATTTTGATTCATATCGGCGCTGAATCCGATTCCCTTGATGATCACTTCGGTGCCAGCGAGTCCATTATCAGGACTTACGCTTTGGATACCCAGATTCTGTTCGGTGAATTTCGGACCTAGCATAGACTGTCCATTTACATTGACCACAAGATCTCCAGCACCGATACCACTTGGAAGGATAAACTTGATCTCTGAGAAGCTTACAGACGATGGGGTGACTTCTTGGCCGTTGATAAGGACTTTGTTTTCATCTAAAACTGTGCTGAAATTTAATCCCTTAATCGCTATTTCTGTTCCAGCTGGCGCACTCAAAGGACTCACGACGTCTATGCTAGGCGGGGGGACCATCGTAAAGTCTGGCCCCGTGATTCGCTGACCGTTGATGGTGATAGATAGCGGACCGCTTTCTGTTCCTTGAGGTACGGTGAGAACTACTTCGGTATCATTGGCGGATACTAAGGTAGCTGCGCTGCCGTTGATATCGGCAGAGATCTGTGATAGCTCGCCATTGAATCCAGTTCCTTTTACCGTGATACGTGTACCAACACCACCGGTACGGGGTTTGATATCTTCGATGGTCTGATAGGTAAAGATAGGACCGGTAGACTCCATACCATTAACCCGTACCACGACTGCACCTGTTCCGGCGTCTTTTGGTACCTGAGCGACCATCACGGTGTCGGAAACGCTGATCACAATGGCTTCCTTGCCGTTGACCTGTACCTTAGCAGGTTCTTTAATACTGCTAAAACCGGTTCCTGAAATGCGGATATGTGACCCTGCTGTACCATTTGAAGGGGACAGCCCATGTATACTCAGTGCCTGATAGGTATAGTTGCCCACTTCAATACGCTTGTCGCCTACGGCAAGTACCAGCATGCCTGAATTACCACCTTTAGGAGCCTGTACAACCAGTTCATCTTCTTTGCTCGTAAATATTTCGGCCTTGGTGCCGGCAAAGTGAACTTCAACTTTTTCGGCATTCAGGTTTTTTCCCAATAAGGTGACTAGTGTCCCTTCGTTTCCACTGTTCGGATAGAAACTCTCTACGATAGGGTTTTTCGGACCGGCAGATCCACCTTCCTCTTTTTTACAACCTATTATGAAAAGGCCCACTGATACCAAAAGGAGCAGAAGATGGCAATAGGTTCTGTAGGTGGTTGTATCGTATAGCAATTTTGTTCTTTTCATTTCTTTTCAAATTAAGGTTCAGTGTGTTACCGCGTAGGTTTTAGTATCCCATTGATGGTATGTAAAATGCCATTTCCGGTCAGTACATCCTGTTTGGCCACCGAGATGGGTGACAGATTTCCTGGGCCTTGCAACGTAATCCCGAGGAATGAACCTGGTGCCCAGTAATCCGGGAGAAGGTTTATTCTACAGTTGTAGCCATCCAGCATGCGTTGCTGGCTGATATTGGTCTTATCGGTGGTTAAGATATAATCGTAGACAAACCGTCTGGTATCTGCGATATGGTATCGGATAAAACTTTTCAGCAGCTCGGGATCAGTATCATGTATTTGCTGTATGCTGTTAAAGCCGTTGGCTTTCATAGCGGTATTATTGGGCGCAAATACGGTATATTCTCCTTCTCTGTTCAGCAGTGGTTCCAGACCCGAGGAGCGTAGGGCTTCTTTAAAGAAAGTTAAATTGTTGTCATCACTGATAGCATCATTTAACCGTTCGTGTTTGAAAGGCTCAAGAACCCGATCGATTACATGAATCAGTCCGTTACTCGTTGTCATGCGTTGATTGAGAATCCGTGCCCCATTTATCGTTAGTATGGTGTCCCGTTCTTTAATCCAATGGGTTACATACAGTTTGCCCCGTTGGGATTTGATCTCCTGATTGAATAAAAAGGGCAGGTTATCGAGACGGTAAGTACCGTCTATGATGTGATACAGCATCAGATTGGATAGATTTTGGGTAGATAGGAGCTGTATCGATTTGCTGTCCATTCCTACCTTTTGAAAGGCCGCATCACTAGGAACCAATACGGTAAACGGGCCTGGAGCTTGCAGCTTCTCGATGAGTCCGATCGGACGCATACCTGCATTAAATACCGATAGATTGTCATTGTCAGCAATTACTAATGCGGTAGTATTATAGTCAATATCCAATACATAGTCCTTGTCGCGACTACATGAAGTAGCGAATAGGTAATAGGCAAAAGACAGATATAGTATAAAGGATCTATTCATGGTTCAGTTAGTTTAGTTTGAAATCTTTGGGAAGCAAGAGCCGATCGATTACATGCACAACTCCGGTGTAGGTTAGGATATCCTGTTCAATAACTTTTGCCGCAGGATGCTTAGAACCTTTGGTCTTTATACGGATTTCATTGTTAGCACGGTCAAATTCCAAGTTGTTACTATCTATTCGGTAGCCTTGATCAACCTCCCAGCTAAGCACAATAGTACCTAGAATTTCATTTCTGAGATCGTTGCTGAAAAAGGTAGAGAAGGGTGTGAAAGCATTCTTGGCCTGATGGTAGGTGGCAAGGCCCCTGGGGTCGGTTGCCAATACATTCCAGGAATTGATCTGCCACCAATGGTTGTTCATGACGGAATCGATCACCGAGAAATTCGACATAGTCCCTGTCCAGTTCTTAACTTGTACGGGGGAGCGTTCGCAGAGTTTCTCGATATCGCTGACCGTGTAGATTCCCGCTTTTTTGAACGCATCATCCGTAGGGACCAATAGCGAGGTCGAATTAAAAGTCGACAGCATATTCATGCGTAATTGGTAACCTTCTGGCTGATAATAGTACGGGTTACTCTCGGTCTGCATTTCGTGATAAAGGCTATCACTGTAGTTGAGTGCTTTGATAAACATGCTGAACCGACCATCTTCTCTCAAGAACTGTGCAGTTGTTTTACTAGGCCTGACTAGCACTTTGCTGATTGGTATCAGGGTAGCCTGCTTGCTCTCGACTATCCTGTTTTGAGGGCCATGTGGTTTTCCGTTTAGCAGGATCTGTTGGTTCTCTATTCCGAAGTAGACTTTATATTTATAGTGGAAAACGCTGTTTTCTCCGGTTTCAGAAGTTCCACCTTCCATCTCAGAGGGATGGGTTAAGAGGGTATTTAGTCTCGTATTGCCTTTACTCTCTTCAATACCTTTTTGGGGCATCTGTCCTTTTATGGTGTGGTAAAAAACTAGACTATCAATGTCGTTCAAGGACATCTGGTTGATTTTGGCGAGGGTATATCCTGCTTGGGCCATAGCCTGGTTGTCTGGAATCAGAACGGTAAATTTAGTTTTTGGATCTTGTACATTCACCTGACTACTGATGCGGCTTCGTCTCCATGCGTGGAGAAATGTTGAGTAAGCGGGATCCGAAAAGGCTTCATAGAATGTGGGGATACTGTCCTGATAAGGTATCGACTCACCAATAGGAGGAGGCATGAATTCTTTTTTCAGGCAGGAGCTACATAGACCTATGGTCAGAAGCACGATGGTAGTAAGGTATGGGATATGGAACCGTTTCATAAAGCTGATCATAAATTAAGGTTTAAGAGATTCTGAGGGAAGTATGAGCATCTCTTCTATTTCATGCAGTACACCATTATTCAACAGATAATCTCTTTTCGATTTTTGGTTGATAGGAAGGTCTCTAATGATAGGATAGTCATTATACTTGCTTAGCATAATAAAGATATTGTTGTGATCGGCGGCTATACCGTAGGTATAATGCTCATCGCCAGGTACAGGATAGCGTAGCGGTGCGCCGGCATAATAGCCGATACCCACTGATGGGTACAAGTTGAAATCCTTCATAAAGAAACTGAGTGGAAAGATATAGGCTGCAAATAAACGCTGTCCATATTTATCGGGGCTCATCTTGTTAATATCTTCTAGACTTATTCCATTTTTCTTAAAAGCATTATTATTCGGAGCGACTATGGTTTGAGGTTTTTCATCCTTTAGTTGATCCCACAGTCCAAACTTCTTAAGCCCCGCTCGAAGGCAGGAGAATTTTTCCTGACTTTCTAGATAGGATTGAATGGTGCTATTCTGATATTTGAATACGGCATCAATGCTGTGCAATACCCCATTGGATGTCTCCAGGTTTTTACGCTGTATCTGTATACCATTGACAAATGTTCTATTATACGATGCTGGTGTTTCGTCACGGCTGATGTACAGAGGAGGGCCATCTATGGTTTCAAATAAATTGTCAGTACTGCCTAGCGCGATGTCGTTGTCAACATTCAGTCGGCGTTTGAGGATGTGATACCGTATGGCGGTACGTAGGCTGTCGCGGTTATTCGTCTGAAAATCCTCTGGCCTATTTATTCCCAACTCATTGAATGCTCTATTGGTGGGCACAAAAATAGTGTACGGGCCGCCCTGATTCAATTCGTCCTCTAGGCCTGTATATTCCAAAGCTGCCGAAAAAAGGGAGAACTCATAATTGTTTTTCAGATAGGCTGCCATAGGGCGTATCTTTTCATTGGGCTCTGCGAGGCGTACAGGCTCAAAGTCGCAGGAAACAGCCAATAAGCCCGCAACCAGGAGATATAAAAGCGATATATTTAATCTGAGTTTCATGTTTATTTAAGCTTGTTAGTAGGTTAGTTGTTGTTTTCGATATATCGGTGGAGCATATTCCCGTTGTACGGTCGTGAGAAATACCCGTCCATTGACAATCTCAATGGTATTCACGGAGCTAAATGTCCGTGGATTATGTACACCCGAATGTGTATTGATCAATAGATTGGGGAACATCGGCGAACGATAAACCATGGGATTGTAGGGTGGAGTGGTCCGCCCGTCTTTGTAGCAGGCCATCATAGCAAATTTGCCGTCCGGCTCATTGATTCCATACTGATATATCCGGTCTACATCGATCGAAGGGTGTCTAAAAAAGAACATTTGCCATACATCGGTGTAAATAGTATTGTTCCCTGATTTTGGAAAGGTAGGAAAGCTATGGTAGGAGGCTACCCGAGTCGACTCGCAATCTCTTAATAGCGTCGTAACAAACTGTCTGTCGTATCCAGATATACCTCTTGATTTAGCGAAGTTCATTTCATCTCTATAGTTTTCCATAATGGAAAGATGTACGGACAAGGTGTCGCGAAGCCCTTCATTAAACCAGATGACATCTGAGATATCCTCTTTCGTCCTTTTGCTTGCTTCGAGGTATCCTTTAGCACTCATGTTGTAGAAATTAACATAAGTCAGAGAGTCTGCTAGTGCGATTTTATGGAAGATTTCCTGTCGTAGGATTATACCGTTTTTCTTGGTGTTGAAATCTTTCTGGATTAGGTTCAGTGTATATACTTCACCTTCTGTGATGTTTAATGTTGTATCTATAAAAATGGTGCTGCGTAAACGCTCTTCGAGCTGAAAGAACGGTACGGTAGTTTTTGGACGGTAGACAAACATGATGCGCTTCTTTCCGGATGGGATCTGTGCCCAGCTGCTCAGGTCAAATCCATTGAGGATAGGTCCTACCAATACTTTTTCCTTTCCAGGGTATTCTGGATTGAAGACAGATGTGCTATTACCGATGTGAGTCGGATAGGGTGGGGCATAGCTATCCCTTTGATCTAGGTAATCACCTACAATCGCAGCCCCGGTTAATTTGCCCTGTGCATCGAAACTAGGGTCTATTAGCATGGTGAACATGGGATAAGGCTCACTTTTATGGGCCGCATCTCTATAGAAATACATATTATTGAATACCCGTAAGTAGGCTGGATTTTCAGTAGATGTGTATTCTACTTTTGAACAGCTTAGATTGATCTGTACTATACCCAATAATAATAGGGTATAAATTATCCTTTTTATTTGTAGCTCTCGTTTCATCCTCTTAGGTTCTATTTATTGTGTTTTAGAATGACCAGACGCGCTTTTTGAGCATTGGGCACATTAGGGCCAGTTCGTCCTATCAATGCGATGGTGTATATCCCTGTTTCGTAAGGTGGCAAAACTTTGCCGATACGCTGGTAGAGATCTTTGTTTGCTATTAAATCTTGTCCTTTGATCACAGGGATATCTTCGGCCCAAGTGCCAGGAATAACGCCTGGCGCTGATCTGTAGGCCATCAGCTGCTTGAAAGTAGCCCTTATATAGGGAGCGGTAGTGGTAAAAATGCCTGGCTGGAGGTTATATACGGCTTTGTTTCCTTTTTCGCCCAAAGGTTGGCCATCATCAGCTGTGATACTGAGGTATGGGATGTCGGGACATAGATTGACAAAGCGAAAATCTGTCGGAAAGCTATTCTTGGTATAAGCGTAGGTGCCGTCGGCCTCTGTTCCGGCAATAGGCATCAGTGCGCTCAGATTATTTACGGTAAGGCCTATTTTGATCTGCCCCTGTGGATCGGGATAGGACCATAAGGTATAGTTTTCATTGGGTCTCGCTATATAGGTCAATTTATCCAATACTATTCCATTTTCATCCTTTATTTCGAACGCTTGCTCACTAGGGGTGAAACTACTGTATGAAGTGGATTGGGCAAAGGGTACCGTACTGCCTATTTCTTTGCCATTGGCAGAAAAGCGGATCTTTTTATCCGGAGTAGCATTAAAACCCTGCACCCTAAATAGGGAGGTATTGATCGGTTCGGCCACATCGGCAATCACAGTTATGGCATTTTGCTTGAGCATATACTTATAGCCCAATTCATTCCTAAAGTACTCAAAACTCATTGGTGTAATGACGATGGTATATATTCCTCCTGGCTGAAAAGTTTGGATACTGGAGTAGATAACGTCGCTCGGCTCAAAGCGGCTTATCGCAATACTGGATGTACCCGGGTCTATGGTTCTGTAGGTCATATTTCCGGAGGTGCCAGGTACTATTTTATTCGTCTGGGTCAGGGCCTTAAACTGATAGGTACCATAAGGGATCTCTACGTATTCTGAAGCTTTTCCTATAGCTACGGCATTTGTTTTGGCATCTACTGCCGATCCGTCTGCATAGGTGAGGGTCATTGGACCTGTTAGGTCTTCCAGTTGACCATAGGCAGCAACTGGAGTGGATACCGGAGCGCTGAGATTGAGTAAGCGAATTTTAAAATAGCCTTCCTTTGGCGCTGAGGTCTCCCGCGGCACTTCGACGAAGTAGGAGCTGCCACCATATGCATAGGTATGGAATGGAGATACATAATGATCCCTGGGGCTATCCGAATTTTTAATGGAGTATGCCGCAAATTCGTCAATAGTACCACCTAGTGTCAGGTTGTAAAATTCCAGATCGATAGAACCATCTTGTTTGAATAGTTTTTTCGGGATATTCCATATGGCGCCTACTTTACCATCGATATTGTTGTCGGACCACCAATGATTTCCGAAACGGCCATCCCCAGAAAAATAAGCTGTAGCGGGAAAGCGAAATACCTCGCCCGTCACTGGTGGAGAGAAGTTGGTTAAGCTATCCCCATTTGCTTTGACATGATTGAGACCATATAAATCGATGATCCGCACTGCCGAAGGCGTCAGGTCAATATCTTTTGGGATAAGATTTATCTGTACATTATCTAGTTTATCCTTTTGACAGGCCGTGAACGCTAAAGACAATGCTAGAAACAAAGTACGTATGCTATTCTTGTTTAACATGATTAAAATAGGTTATAGGTTAAACCAAAGACTACTTCCATTCCCCTGTTATAACTTCTGTTGATGTAACTGTTGCCATACCAGAGCCCTCCTGTACCAGGGTTGGCATATACCGTTTTTATGGCCGGGTCTAAGATGTTCTTTACAAAACCTTTGAGGTTTATTTTTCGATAAAGCTTTTGTGTAAATACAAAATCTAGCATCGGTACGGGACGGCTGTAGAGGTCGGGCTCACCAGTTAGATTTATCTGTACTAATCTTTCGCCGACCATATTAAAGGTGGTAGTGAGATCTGTACCCCATTTTTTGTTGACATAGTTGAGCCACACGTTTACCGAGTAAGGTGCCTGTTCAAATAGGGGACTGTTTTTTGGTGTATGCCTGTCCAACGATTTGTTGGCTAGATAGCGCTCGTCGGATTTTTTGATGTTACTCTGTGCGAGCATGAGGTTAGAGCCCAGTGAAAATCCCTTCATTGCAGGCCACAATGTTTCAAAGCGCTTTACGACTTCCAATTCCAATCCCCATACATACCCCATGTTTTGGTCGTTCTGATACTGTATCGTCGGAAACTCGGGGTAGGTGGCTGCCAGTCCATCCGTCTTTAGATTAAATACTCGGATCAGTTGATTTTCAATCTGCTTTCCGAAGGCTGATACCGCCAAAACCTCGCCTGTGTTTGGAAACCATTCCCACCTAAAATCCAGATTTTGTGTGTATTGATTTTTTAAGTTCGGATTTCCAATGACAAGACCCATTTGAAATGCGTCAAACTCGAAGACATTGGTTATTTCACGGAGCTCGGGTCTTGCTAATGTACTGTTGTAGGCCACCCTGACGTTCATCTTTTCTTTAGGATGGTAAGTGAGGTTGACCGAATAAAAAGGCTTGTATCCGGTGCGGTATAGGGAATTGGGCTCGATCAAGAGCATAGGAATCTTTTTACCGTCTTGGGATGTGGCGGTAAGACCTGGATCTAAGAATACATTGGCTGTATCTACGCGAGAACCGATGTTGGTCATTTCGAAGCGTACGCCACCTGTAATGCGCCATTTGTCCGAAGGATGGAGGTCTAACATACCGTAGAAAGCATTGGTTTCATAATAGCCTTTATAGTTATTGGGCGATTTCTGACTGTTGTAAAGAAAGCCTCCGATAGGCATAGCGCCCTCACCTTGTACCGTAGGTGGCTTGATCCCGATAATCTCCGGCCCTACCAATCGATCTAGGTCTCCTTGTACATCATATAGTGGTATAGACTTATTACCTACAAAGTTAGAGCCCGGAATAAACATGTGGTTTTCGTTAAAGGTGCGGTCCCTAAATAAATAATTGACCCCTGTTTTGAATTCCTGCTTGCCGTCGAATAGTAAGAAAGGGAAGGACAGGTCGGCTTTGTAGTTGTAGTTCTTTTCCTTTAAATCTCGCCAACGGCGACCGTTAGGTTCGGCCTGTATAATTCCATAGGTGCCATATCCATTTACATACCCCGATGTCAAGGCGTAGAGATGCTCACTGTAGGTATCCGCCATAACGGTGTTGCCGTCTTGAAAATAAGGTCTTTTATAGTATCCACCGGCATCTGGGGTGTATACAGCCAGTCCTGCGAAGCGGTAATCCGGTTCATTCTGGCCAGAAGTCGAGCTGGCACCATTATAGCTTAATCGAGGTGCAAATTCACCTGTTCCAAACTTATGCTCTCCTTGGAAATTAAATATATCTAATGTCCGATAGGCCTGCTGCAGGGAATAGATATAGCTATCTACCGTACCTGGCAATCCGGTATATTCATAGCCACCGTTCATGTTGACTGCTTTGTTCTCCCCGCCCCAAGAGCCCATGTATTGGAAGGCAAGTTCATGTCTGGGGTTGAAACGGTAAGCTAGACCCGCCAATACGCCATAGTTGACCGTTTCTGTACCGGTATTCTCCAAATAGTTTTGATAACGGCCCATATAAAGGCGGTTAGGTGTTATAAAGTTCGGAATATTACGATGGCTGTATACATCCGGATTTCCGGTAACCACCCCTTGATAGACACTGTATTGGGTTAGCATTCCTTCTCGGATGTCCGTGTAGCGCTTGTAATAATTACCACCCAATATGACACCTACTTTTCCGTTTCCAAATCCTTTGTAATTATTTCCAAATGTCAGGGAATATATCTGATTGGGGCTGGCATTATCGTATTGTGTCGTCATGATAGGGTCAAAGCGCTGCATAATACCATTTATGCGTTCTACTTCTTGCCAGGCTTCGGGACTGTAGTTGCGATCTGTTATCAGTTTTTGAATAGAGCCAAGCCCATTGGGATACTGCTGGGAGAGGGCAAGAAAATCGTCCTGTAGATTTTTCTTATTGATACGCTGCCCGCCGATACCCATATCATTATTCTTAAAGCTATTGTATTGGCCACCAAATCCGATGTTCGAATTAAACCCCGTCTGTGCGATAAACTCCAAGGTAATGGTATCTGGTATGGATTTAGTTTTTAGTTCAATTATGGCCGAGGCTGCATCTGCAGGTTTGTCGGGGGTAGCTGTCTTGTATACCGTGATATTATCCAACAGTGAGGCAGGTACCAGATCCAGAGGAATCGCGCTACGATCTGGATTGGAAGAGGCTAAACGTACACCGTTGAGCTGACCGATGACACTTCGCTCGCCAAGACCGCGCACAGCGACATATTTATCATCAGTAACGGTGACGCCTGTGACGCGCTGTAAGGCCTGGGTAGTCGTAATGGAGGCGGTACGTTCAATCAATTCGGCAGAAATACCGTCTTGAATCGTAGAAGACAATCTTCGTTCTTCTAGTAAGGCAGCCTCCGTTGCTACACGCTTTCTACTATTGACAATCACTTCGTTGAGCTCCGTTGATGTTTTATTAAGGAATATCTGGATAGCGGTATTCGACTTGTCAAATTTGACTTCCTGTTTCATATATCCCAGGTACTGGAATGTCAATGTGCCGCCACCTTGGGGAATCTGGATCTGAAATCTGCCGTCTTTGTCGCTAATGACGGATGTATTGTAACCTTTAAGCCGGATAGATACGCCTGGGAGAATGGTGCGGTTGGCGGCATCATAAACGACGCCAACGAGGGTGTTCTGCTGGGTTTTCTTGGTCACGAATACGTAGGTTCCGGTCTCGTGGTATACGAGGTCTGTCCTATCCAGAATCTGATTTAACACCTGTCGTGCTGTTTTATTCTGAATAGAAAGACTTACCTTTTTCGTATAACCACCAATGACATCATCTCGGTACGAAATAGATACATCTGTTTTTTTAGACAGTATACTCAGGCTTTCTTTGATACTACTGTTACTGAGTTCGATATTTAATTTCATATCCAAAGACTGTCCCTTGCTATTTTCGGCGTAGAGAACAGTAATTAGAAACACCTTTAGGTATAAAACAACCAGCGAAAATTTCATCCAAAAAAATAATTGCTTGCGGTAGATATAAATCTTTCTTTTTAAAGGATTTGTTTTTGATCCTTTTTGCATAACTTTACATAATTAATGGTTAAATCCTGTGTACTTCACGGACATACTATTAGCGGATCATAAGCCGGTAGGGCGTCGAAAATTCTGCCGGCGGTATGATTCTCTCCAATACAATCAGAGCTGTTCTATAATTCTTTAAGTCTATTCTTTCATTGCTTGTTCATAATTATTGTTGGTATTAGTTAGTAGGTTAGTATATGTGATATTGCCTTCCTTTTTTACTAAATTTGAAGCCAAATATTTCTCCGGATTGTGTTAAGAACTGATTAATGTTTGTCCCTCGTTTTATGACTGTCGTAATAGGAAGCTCCTCGAGCTGTTTGTTTTCAATCGTGATCTCTAGGTCGTAATTTCTGTTGATCTCCTCTACTATCTGTTGTAGTCGCTCGCCATTGAAGACGAGGTCTTTATGGAGCCATGCTTCTAGTTTTAATAAATCGGCATCCTTTATCAACGGTTGACTGTTCTGATCAATCAATTCCAGGCCTTTCGTGACGATGCCTAGTACCTGCGTTTCGTTGGCCGAGTTCTTTTTCTCTACTTGAACTTTGCCTGAGGATACCAGTAGTTTATAGCGGTCTGCTTCGTATGAATCGATTAGGAAAGTCGTGCCCAATACGGTTGTTATGTAATTGTGACTCGAAATCCGAAATGGTTTAGTTGGGTTTTTGCTGACATCAAAGTAAGCTTGGCCTTTTAGGATAATATGCCGTTCATCTTTTGTGAACTTTTTGGGGTACCAGAGTGTGCTCATGGGGCCTAAGTGAGCTACAGAACCATCAGCCAATTTTATCTCGGCACGTTGGCCCAACCCAGTGACTACAGAGTCTAGCCCAGAAGGAGCCCATGTGGTGTTTGCTAGATCTTTATTGTTGTTCTGGAAATAATATTGGCGGATACCAAAGCCTATTGCTAGAATGACAGCCGCTGCAGCTACATAACGTAGATAAGAACGTTTATTGTGCTTGGGGTCGATGTGTAACACTGTGGAATGGTCTTCCTGCTCTTTCTTTTTGAAAAGGAATTTTTGGTACAGTTCCTGCTCCTTTTGCGAATCAAGCTGTGCTGAGTTAGTCTGTCCCCATACCGAATGGAAATATTCCTCCAAAAAGGCTCTGCCTTCTTCGGTATTTAAGTACTCCCGTATCTCTCCGTCATTGCTATGCTCTTTTTCTGAACTCAAAAAGGTCGCTAACTGTTCTTTTGTAAATCTCCTCTCCATGCTAAATTAGGTGCTGGTATACTAGTATAACGACAATAGATTAAGCGAGTACTATGGTAGTGTTAAAAAAATATTAAATATATATCAGGTGAGATACGTTATGATGTTAACGAGTGGATGGTTTAAGCTTAATAAGTGGAGGGAGTGATGTTCGCATTTCTTTGTGAGCTTGTTTGTACTTGCTCTTGATTATCTAAGTAAATCTATTGCCTTATTTATAACTTGTGCTATTAAACTAGTGGTTGACATATGTCAAAAAAGAGGTCTCGTCTTAAGAAAAAATGATGGAAATAGAATATTTTTACCCAGTATTCGAGAAACCCGTTAGGTATGACTATACGTGGATTCTCTGCCAAACTACTTATGAAAAGATAAATTAACTATGAAAAGTATATGCTGCGGTGACTGTGGTTTACCTTAAAAGCGAATTCCGGAGTTCAATAGGGTAGGTTGGAAGTACTTCTGAGGATCTATTACAGTGTTTTTATCCATTTGTAATACAGTGGTTTAAGTGTAATGTCCTTCATTTGTCCCCCAATTGTCCCCCCCTTGAATGGTGTATTTTTTGGGTTTTTAAATTAATTTTAGCGACCGCAATTATTAAGCAACGTGTGTAATTCGATCAAATTCAACAGAGACTATGAAGTCGCTCTACTCCAAGAAGAGCTACAAATTTGCGTGCAGTATGATTGGGTGCAACATTTCAATCAGCGTGATTATGAAGGAAACTGGGAATGTATTTCTTTACGTTCTGTAGATGGTCGTAATCAAACTATCGTTGGTTTTGGTGGTGAAGGATCGTATCAGGATACCCCGTTGTTGGATCAGGTTCCTTATGTGCGCGCTGTGATTGATGGTATTCCTGGAGCAAAAGAATCTATCCGAATGATGGCGCTTTATCCAGGTGCCGAAATCAAACCGCATAAAGACCCGGGCTGCTCTTATACGGATGGAGTGTATAGAATTCATATTCCCATTTGTACAAACCCATATGTAGAGTTTTATTTGGAAGGCGAGCGTGTGGTAATGGAAGAGGGAAGTTGCTGGTATCTGGATTTCTCCAAAACACATCAGATCATAAATAGAAGTGAGCAGATAAGAGTTCATCTGGTAATAGATGGGATAAGAGATGCGCTTACCGATGCGTGGTTTTCGGAGAACGGTTATGTAGAGCCGGCAAAGCCGGGCTATGATGAGGTTACGAAAAGAGCAATGATTGCCCAATTGGAAATGATGGAGGGCGAAGGAGCTAGACAGCTGATTCTACAACTGAGAAAGGAACTTAAAGATGCTTAGCAATTGGATTCCATATAAGTTAGAAATAGTAGACCAAGAGGTGCGTGTACTATGGCTTGACCTAGAGGATCGTTTTATAGCGGAACCGTTCTTTGATGAAACTATTCTTGAAAATAGAATATGTGCTAAAAATAAAGGGAGAGGTAGACTGGTATCGCAGTCTGATATCCGGAGTCTGTGTGAATGGGTATCACAGGTAGAAACTTGTCCTGTAACAGCTTTTATTTTCCATGTGAGTCGTTGTGGCTCTACTTTATTGTCACAATGTTTGGTTGCTGATAAAAAGTATGTGGTTATTCCAGAAGCCCCCTTGCTCGATGAAATACTGCAATTGGAAGAAGCTCTATTGCCAGAAGAAATTTCTAGAGAGCGATTCTTCAAGGCCATATTGACTTTCTTGGGACAACGACGTTTAGGTCAGGAACAACTGTTTATCAAATTGGACAGTTGGCACATACATCAATATAATTTGTTAAGAGGGTGGTTTCTGAACACACCTTTTTATTTTTTAAGTAGGGAGCCGAAAGCAATAATCCAATCGCATGAAAAGCGTAGGGGAATCCAGATGATACCAGGCTATCTATCGGAGGGGGCAAATCCAGTGCAGGTGCACGCTGGGCATTATGCTGATTTTTCCCTTTTTACAGCAGATGTGTTGAGCAACTTTTATAAAGGACTGATAGACGTCCGGGCGCAGCGGAATCCTTTAGACGGGTTTTATGATTATGCGTCGGGTATGCTCGGTTTATTAGCTGATTTTGATGCACATGTCGGGACACAGCTTAGCGCATCCGGGGCAGCTGTGGATCGGTTAAATAAGCATAGTAAATATCCAGATCAGGTGTTTAAGGAAAGACAGGAAGACGCTGAGAGTATTCTGTATGAGCACAGTCATACTAGTTATTCACAATATTATAAGTTGTTATGTCGCAGCGAGAAGGTATAATTATCCAAATGACAGGATTGTCTGGGGCTGGTAAAACGACCTTGGCTTTTGGCGTGCAGGAAGTTTTGGCAAGACAAGGACATAATGTATATGTGATGGATGCGGATCAATACCGTAAAACGTTATGCAAGGATCTAGGGTTCAGTCGTCAAGATCGTCTAACCAATATAAGGCGCTTGGCAGCACGGGCTAAGGAACTATCTGAAGTATACGATGCGGTTATTATTGCAGCGATAAATCCTTTTGAAGAAGGTAGAGGGCTTCTACAGGAAAGGTATAATAGCCCGCTGCTCTATGTAAAGTGTGAATTGGAACAGCTGATAGAGCGGGATCCCAAAGGCCTTTATCAAAAAGCATTGCTTCCCGAAGGGAATCCCAATCGTATGAACAACTTTACGGGAATATCCGATCCATTTGAACAGCCTAACACCTCCAAGTGGACGATAGATACAGGGGTTCATGGTATAAATGAAGCTGTTGAACAAGTAACGGTATGGTTCAAGGCATTTATAGAGCAACAACAAGCCGACGTTTTTTTTCAGCGTTTTTTGGAGTCCCTATTTTTAAGTGCAAAAAATGGGCAAAAGAAAAAAAATGATCATTATGCGACTCAGGAACAGGTATTCCGTGCCCTGTTTGATATCCCGATTTTTGATCTGCTGTTTTTCTTACACAATGAATGTAAGGATGTAGCAGATTTAGAGCAATGGATTAGACAGAGGGACAGCAAAATTTACCTTGACGAAAAAGTACAAGAGTTCCATCGATTACTACATGATTTGAAACCAGAAGAAGGTTATCAGAATCAGTTGTTGACAGATGAAGAGTGGCAACACTGGCAAGAGAAAGGATATCTTCAGTTATCGGGATTAGTTCCGGAGGAAGACTGCGATTGTGTCAAGCAGCAGATCTGTGAATATCTAGAAGTGGATCTGGAACGACCGGAAAGTTGGTGGCCCGCGGGTTCTGAAAAAATACAGAGTATCATGTTACCTTCATTAACGACCCCCGGTTCTAAAAAGCTAAAAGGAAATCCGAAAATACGAAGGGTATTCGAAGATCTGTACCAGCAAAAGACGATCGTTTCCCAGACTTTGCCACTGGGGTATAATCCTCCCGAAACGACGTCAAATAAATTTAGAGGTACTGATTTACATTGGGATATCGACTTTGATCGCGGGCTAAGATACTACATACAGGGGCTATTGTACCTGGATGATGTAGAACCTGAGGGCGGAGCTTTTAGTCTGGTGCCGGGTTACCAAAATAAGGTGGAGGAATTATTAAAAGAGCATGGTTCCCCAGAAAAAGCGATGGAATGGATAAGAGAACAAGGATTGGCTATTAAGCTCCATGGAAAAAAGGGCGATCTTATCCTATGGCTTGAATCGTTGCCACATGCTGCAACAGCTAATACAGCGAGCAAGCCTCGTTTTGTACAATATTTAGCGTACCATAAAATAGAAATGTAAGATATGCTGTGGACAATGCGGATTATATCGTTTTTGCGCGAGATTGGGATACCGGTTAAAGAGCAAGGCCTAGAGAATGACTGCTTCTTGCCCGGTATCGAGATACAAGGGGGAAGTTTAATTGTAGATAGGTCAAGGTTGATGTATCCGGGAGATTTGTTGCATGAAGCAGGCCATATTGCTGTAATGACTCCAGAAGAAAGAGCGTCCAGTAGTGGCGATCTAAACGCAAGCGATATTCCTGTGCATACATTGGATGGTTATGAACTCAGTGCTATCGCCTGGAGCTATGCCGCGGCATGTCATCTGGAGATGCCGATTGAAGTCTTATTTCATGCAAATGGTTATAAGAATGATTCGGAGATGTTGATAAGCAATTATAATAGCGGTAATTATTTATTTACGCCACTACTGCAATATTGGGGATTATGTAAACTGGGGCCACAGAGGGCTGCGGATGATGAAAGTTGTTACCCGAAAATGAAAAAATGGTTAAGAGATTGATAAATCTGAACAGGCTAATGAATATTAAAAGGCAAACTGATCCGTCAACTGACGGATCAAGAAGTAATTATTGATGTATGAAAAAAAGTGATCGTCGGTTTTTCCTGAAAAGTTCAGGACTTTTATTAGGGGGGCTTCTAATCTCAAGATTAGGCGTTAGTCAACCTTTGTCTCGTACGGCACGCTTTAAGTTAAAGCTTGATTTGCGAAACGTGAACTTCTTCTTTACAGGAAACTTGAATTTTAAACAACATCTAGATGTTGCTGTAGCACCACTATTGCAAAATATGTCTGGTGTCTATCTAGACGCAGGTAATTTTACTGAGCAATCAAAAACAAAGACGATGCATCGAGTAGCCCAAATGAATGCTTTTGGGTATCAGGCTGCGGCATTGGGTAAACATGAAATGGCCATAGGAGAAGATAATTTGTTAAGATTAGCAAAGTCTTGCGATTTTACGTTGGTGAATAGTTTGACGACATGGCGAAACCCCGAGTTGTCGAATTGGATCAAACCTTTTCAATTGGTTGAAATAGCGGACAAGAATGTCGCAGTTCTTGCAACAGCGCCGATGTGTCCTTCTAACCAAGAGGTAGTTATATTGACGTCGCTGGCCAAGCAGCTAAAGAAAGAGCAACAATGTGATCTGGCCATTTGCTTAGTGCCTAATGGACTCAAAAAGAAAGAATTGTTGGAGTTGGTTAGGGAAAGTGGTGGCATTGATGTGTTTTTCTGTGTCGCTACAGATGCCCCAAAGGATGCGATTTATATCCTTAGAAATAAGGATAAGAAAGAGGCAACGCTGATTTACGGAGGAAAGGAAGCTATCGAATTAGGGCATTATGCTGCAAATATGAAAACTGCTGGATATGTTCTACCAAATAGAATTGCCTGTTGTCCACCAAAAAATCCAATACACTGGTCGTAGTGTGTCGGTGGAGCAATGAGATTTGAATAAAAAATAATATTAACAACAATAAAGATATAAGATTATGGAAGAGTATATGGGAATGATAAAGATGTTCGGTGGCAACTTTGCAATGCGGGGCACGATGTTTTGTAATGGTCAATTGGTATCTCTTGCCCAAAATACAGCACTTTTTGCATTACTGGGAACCACTTTTGGTGGTAACGGTCAAACAACATTTGGATTACCGGACTTACGTGGAAGAACTCCTATTGGATGGGGGCAAGGTCCGGGGCTTTCGAATTATACGTTAGGACAGAGTGGAGGAGTAGAAAATGTTACATTGACGACTAATCAGTTGCCTAATCATAGACATGTGATGGCTACTTCGGCAGCAGGAAATACCCCAAACCCTACAAATGCGCGTTTGGCATTTGGTCCTAAAGTAGGATCAGGTCCCAATACCAGTAACCTAAACGTATATAATAATAATCCTAGTGATCCCACAGCTGTAATGTTTAATGAAGCTGTAGGAAACAACCAAGCTTTTCAAATTATACAGCCTTATTTAGCGATAAGCTATGTCGTCGTCATGGAAGGAATTTTTCCTTCTCGTAACTAGGAAAAATGAATAGACCTCTTAAAATCGGTTTTTTGACCCCCTTCTCTGCGGTGTATCCCTTCTATGGACAACATATGATGGCAGGTTTCTTTACGTCTCTTGCACAATATGGGCTTACTTCGACAGATGTAGTGTTTGTACCCGTATATATTGGACAAGGACAGCACAAGATGATGCAAGAAGCTGTCCAAAAGCTCTTGTTTTTTGAAGGTGTAGATCTAATTAGTGGAATGGTCAATATTAAATCGCTGACTGAAATAGCTCTCTTGTTAGATACTTATAATAAGCCGGGGCTTTTTATAGATTTCGGAGAGCTGATCCATCCCTCAAACGGTTACGGTAAAAACGTAGGCTGCTTGTCAATGGACTATTGGCAAAGCGAGTATACGCTCGGAAAATGGGCCATGGAAGAATTTGGTCCGGATGGACAAATTATCATGCCCATCTATGAGTCTGGCTTTAATCTGCATCAGGCTTTTTTGGATGGAGCGGGAGCCGCTGGTTCAAAAGCTTTGAATTGTATGGTATTGCCCGAAAATTATGTAAGCAATAACAGTGTCAACTTACAACCTTTTTTTGATGCCGTAGACCGAGATACCCCCGACTTTGTCCACGCTATTTTTTCGGGCACTTTAGGAACCGAATTTTTAAAGCAGTGGCGAGCAAGTAAATTTTATGATACGATACCTTTGCTGACGATAGAGAATATGGCTTATAAAGATATGTTGAGTGATGTCCAACATTTGAACCTAAAGTTCTATGCAGCTTCTAACTGGCAAGATACAGACCATTCGGCATTAAATCAATCTTTTACACAACAATTTGTAGGTGCCAATCATCAACCAGCATCCGTTTTTAGTATGTTGGGATTTGAATTGGGACAGGTCGTTGTACAGATGCGAGACGAGTTGATGAAAGGGGATACTGGTTCGGCTATTGCTAAATTTCGGCAGTCTGGGGTGACAGGTCCAAGGGGAGCAATCACAATTCATGGCTGGAGTGAGTTGACGTACCCTCTGGTCGATATCAATAGAGTAGTAACGACTAGTCAACATATAAATTATACTATTTTATCTCAAGGCACTGCACTGGGGTACGATGCGACACAAGTTTTTGAAGAATCAGTGAGCGGTTACTTAAATCCCTACTGGTCTGTATAGGCTAAATTAATGCAAATTATGAAAAAATACATCTATCACTCCCTGGTACTCTTGTCCATCTGTATACTGGGGCTGTTTTGTGGTCAACCAGCTTGTGCGCAGAGCTATAATGCACAGAATATAGCGACAGGAGGATTGTATACCGCATTGACTAAGGATACTAATGGTAATATTTATCTGATTCGAGCGGTCTCCTCGACAAACTATGAATTGGTAAAATATACCAACGGACAGGGACAACCTACAGTGCTTTATTCAGGATTAAGTCATGAAGCAGGATCTTATCCTTGGGGATTAGCTGTTGCCACCAATGGACAGATTTTCGTTAGTACTAGTATAGGAGAGAATGGGAATAGGATCTTGAAGTTGACGAATAGTAACGGAATATATACCGTATCCGATTTTCAGAGCAATCCCGTTAAATATTATACAGGATTAGCAATTGATGTAAACGATCGACTCTATGCGCTACAATATGATGGAACTTCTTACGAAGTTGTTCGGTATAACAATTTAAATAACGGCTCAGGTTATACCTCCTTGTTCTCAGGCATCCCTTCCGAAGGAGGATTGAGTTATGCAACGAATTTGGCGATAGCGACAAATGGTGATGTTTACTATACGGACCCCTTTTGTGTGGACGAGTCGAATACAGCCCTTCTCTCCATGAAGGGAGGTGTTGTCAAGGTTGCTAACAATAATGGAAGCTATGATTATGCAACAAAGACCTACCTTTTAAAAGATACCTATGCCAGTGCACTATCGATTGAAAGCAATGATTTGTATGCCTTGGAGAGTACGGGGACGGCGGGAGGCTATAAATTGTCTAAGTATAGCAATATGTCGGGGACAGGATCTCCATTACGTACCGATTTAAAGGCGGGTAGTTTTATCTACCCTTGGGGGGTAGTATTCAAAGGAGATATAGGTTACTACACTACAGGAGATGATGGCAATTCAGGAGGAAGTGTGATGCGAATTGTCCCCAATCCGAACGCTGGGAATGAGCCCTCTAATGAAATAATAGGCCCTGTAAGTTCAGATATTTGTGCCAATGCTTCTACCAGTTTTTCGCTCACAACTACGGGGGCGACGGCACATCAGTGGGAAGTAAGTACAGATGGTGGTAATACATATAATAATGTCCTGGATAATGCAAATTACAACGGAGCCATTACTGCAAATTTATCGATTATAAATACACCGGCTAGCTTTAATACATATATCTACCGTTGCAAGGTTACTTTTGGCGTTGCCGGCAGTAAATACTCTTCGACTGCAAACCTATTTGTAACTGGTCAAGTGCAGATTGATGCGCAACCTGTAAATACGCATATTACGACAGGTGGATCGGGAACTTTCTCGGTAGCAGCATCGGGTGCAACAAGCTATCAATGGCAACAGAAAATCGGCGGTGGATCATTTGTAAATATTAGCGATGGTGGGGGCTTTTTTGGTGTTAATTCAGCTACCTTACAGATATCTAATGCAACATTAGGGCTTAATGGTGTGCAATTTCAGTGTGTTGTGTCTAACCTTTGTTCTGTAGGTCTTGCCTCCAATGTTGCTACGCTGACGGTAAACACTGCACCTTCTATAAGCCAGCAGCCTGGAGATAAAACTGTGATGGCAGGTGATCAAATAGCTTTCACGATGTTGGCAGCAGGTGCAACCGGCTATCAATGGCAGGTGTCTACAGGGGCTGGGTTTACTGATGTCTCCAATGGAGCTCTCTATAGCGGAGTAACTTCCAACACTTTGACGATTACTGCTCCAACAATCGCTATGAACGGATACTTGTACCGTTGTATTGTGACTGGGGCTGTAAGTCCTGATGCCACTTCGTTGTCTGCAAAATTAACCGTAACAGTTCCCCCTAATCAACCTCCGATTATAACTAATCTTAATGGTGACGCTGTGGGATTTACAGAGGGAAGCTCTGCTGTATTAATTGATGTAGGTAACAATGCTACCGTAACCGATTCGGATTCACCAGACTTTAACGGTGGCAATGTGACGGTTTCCATTGTTGCGAACCGTGTAAGTGCCGAAGATGTACTTTCTATTCGCAATGAAGGAACGGCTGCGGGACAGATAGGAATATCAGGTAGCAATGTGACTTACGAAGGCACTACTATCGGTACTTGGACTGGTGGAACAGGAGCAAACGATCTGATCATCAGTTTTAATGGTAATGCTAATCCGACTAGCGCACAGGCATTGATTCGCAATCTGACGTATATGAATACCAATGATACAGATCCTTCCACAGCTGTGCGTACTGTAGCTGTAACGATCAATGATGGTGATGGAGGTACTAGCGCCGCTGCTAATGTGACTGTACAGATAACAGCAGTCAACGATGCACCGACAATGTCTAGTACAGCGACTAACCCAACTTTTACTGAGGGAGCTGCTGCAGTTTCTTTATTCAGCGGAACTTCTATAAGTACAGTTGAAGCAGGGCAGTTGATCGAAAATTTCAAGTTTACAGTGGCTAATGTGTTTGATGGTAGTAGCGAAATTATAAACATTGATGGAAAGAACTTCCCTATCCAGAATGGTACTAATCCAACGGATATTAGCGAGCTTATGGTTACAATCAATTTGACTGGAACTAATGCTGTTTTTACAGTGAGCAGTCTGATTGGTAAATCGGCAGCGGTGCTTCAGGGAATAATCAATGGGATTACCTATCGTAACACGAGCACTAACCCTAATACCACGAATCGTATAGTAAAACTTTCTTTGATACAGGATAACGGTGGCACGGCAAACGGTGGAGTTAATACCACTAGCTTATCAATAGCGTCTACAGTTACTTTGGTCGCAGTAAATAATGCGCCTGTAGCAACGACTAGCGGTGGTAATACGACTTTTACGGAGGGAGCATCCGGTGTAGCAATAGACGGTGCCTTGACCCTTTCCGATCCGGATAACACCACATTCGCATCCGCAACAGTAGCTATTACGGGTAATTTCCAATCTGGACAAGATGTATTGGTTTTTACATATGAAGGTTCTACAATGGGCAATATCGCGACATCGTATAATGCCGGTACTGGTGTGCTGACGATGACGTCTTCTGGCGCTTCAGCTACCATAGCGCAATGGCAGACGGCTTTGCGTGCTGTTAAATACGATAACTCGTCACAGAACCCGAATACGGCTACGCGCAGCATAAGCTTTAAGGTTAGCGATGGCAACGAAGAGTCTGCGGCTGCTATCAAAACAGTATCTGTTGTCGCGGTTAATGATGCACCTATAGCTATGGATGATTACCTGACATTGACAGAAGATACGCCAAGAATGGGTAATGTGCTAACAAACGATTCGGACCCAGAAGGTAATACCCTCACGGCATCCTTAGTCACAGCGCCTGTTAACGGCACGGTAGTCCTGAATGCGGACGGTAGTTTTACCTATACACCTAATGCTAATTACTCGGGTAGGGATAGTTTACAATACCAAGTGTGCGATAATGGACTTCCTTCCAAGTGTGACACTGCCTGGTTGCATTTAGCCATTAATCCGGTAAATGATGCACCAGTAGTTACCGCACCTGCGAGCATTACTGTAACAGAAGATGTTGCTTCTGCGCTTACAGGGATAAGTTTTTCTGATGTAGATGCGGGAGCGAACGATGTGACCGTATTACTTTTGGTTCCTAACGGGACACTGCAGGCGACAACGGGATCAGGTGTCATCGTGTCAGGAATGCCATCATCATTGGTCCTTAATGGAGCTATATCGGATATTAATGCATTTATTGCTGGAGGCAACGTCTCATTTACTACCGCTAGTAATGCAACTACGGATGTTCCGCTTTCTGTGTCTATTAATGATAATGGGCATACAGGGGTGGGAGGTGCTAAAACAGCTTCTGTTACGATAATTCTGGACGTAACTGCCGTCAATGATGCCCCTGTAGCTACGAATGATTCTTATATCATTAATGAAGATGTGACGTTGACAGTGCCTGCTCCTGGTATTTTAGCAAATGATACGGATGTGGATAGCAATACACTAACTGCGGTACTTGTAACAGGACCTACTAATGGTACGCTTACCTTAAACGCTAATGGATCATTTACCTATACACCGAATGCGAATTTTAATGGAACGGATAGTTTTACCTATAGGGCCTCTGATGGGGCTGCTCAAAGTAATATTGAGACCGTGACTATTACGGTGAATGCAGTCAACGATGCTCCGGTAATCACAGCTCCTAATGATATAGTTGTAGTCGAAGATGAGGAAACCGTACTGAAAGGTTTTAGTTTTGCGGATGTAGATGCGGGGACGAACCATGTGTTAGTGACCTTGTACGTCTCAGGCGGCGGTACACTGCGTGCAACATCAGGTTCTGGTGTTACCGTAGGAGGAACGTCCCCTTCTTTGACGTTGACGGGTAGTATCTCGGACATCAATGCTTTTATAGCGGGGGATAACATAAGATTTACTACAGCCAGTAATTCCACGCTTACCGCATCATTGAATGTAGAAATTAATGACCTGGGTAATACAGGTGGAGATTTGAAAACGGATAGCGAAATAATTATGCTGCTTGTGACCGCTGTCAACGATGCGCCTGTCAATTCGGTACCTGGGGCGCAATCGGTGGATCAGGATGCTACTTTGACATTTAGTACCGGTAATAATAATTTAATCTCCATTTCGGATGTAGATGCTGGATCTTTAAATGTTCAGGTTGCTTTGACTGCAACAAACGGTAGGATGACATTGGTTAGCACCGATGGGCTGATTTTCTTATCAGGTAGTGGTACAAGCGATGTTATGATGACCTTTAGAGGTACGATAGTAGATATTAATACGGCCTTAAACGGCTTGGTATTTACTCCAACTCCAGGTTATAATGGACCTGCTTACATACAGATAATAACAGATGATCTAGGTAATACGGGATCAGGTGGAGCTAAAACGGATACCGACAATATAGCTATTACAGTCAACTCGATTAATCCGAAAGTAATTTCGGTCAGCGCTTCGACTGCTAATGGTACCTATAAAATAGACGATGTTATTACACTGACAGTGACTTTCGATCAAACGGTGATGGTCAATAATGGTGGAGGTATACCTACCCTTTTATTGGAGACAGGAGCAATCGACCGGGAGGCGAATTATGTAAGTGGTACTGGAGGTGATATATTAACGTTTAGCTATAAGGTACAGGCTGCTGATATCTCTGCAGATCTAGACTATACATCGACTACTGCTCTTGCACTGAATGGTGCGGCTATTAAAAATGTCCACGGAGACGATGCAATCTTGACGTTGCCTACACCGGGATCGGCAGGTTCTTTAGGTGCAAATTCCAGTATAGTGATAGATGGTATTGTTCCTACAGTTACATCGGTGACCGTGCCTGCTAACGGTTATTATCTGTTGAATCAAAATTTGGATTTTACGGTTAACTTCTCCGAGGCTGTGATTCTAAATACGGTTGGAGGAACGCCTCTAATATCGCTTACGATTGGGGGACAGACAACATCTGCGAACTACTTATCTGGTTCTGGAAGCTCCGCTCTCGTATTCAGATATACAGTTGCTACGGGCTTAGAGGATCATGATGGTATCGCAGTAGGCGCTTTATCATTGAATGGTGGTACAATTAGCGATATCGCAGGCAACAATGCTGTGTTGACGCTAAACTCGGTTGGTGATACTAGGGGGGTAAAAGTAGATTCCAAGCCTCCTGTGGTATCAGGAGTAGCTCATAATGGCTTATATAACACGAACCGTACTATTGTTTTTAACGAGGGTAGTGCTACGCTGAATGGTGCCGCTTTTGCAGGAGGAACTGTTGTTTCTGCTGAAGGGAATTATACATTGGTTGTAACGGATGCTGTAGGGAACTCTACAACGCTACAGTTCGAAATTGATAAAACGGCACCTATTGTGACAGGCGTGACTCACGGGGGAGTGTATAATGATAACCGAATGATAGGATTTAATGAGGGTGATGCTACGTTAAATGGGGCGAGTTTTGTCTCAGGAACTACTGTTTCTACCGAAGGTAATTATACATTGATTGCAACTGATGCAGCTGGAAATTCTACTACGGTGCAGTTTGAGATTGATAAGACGGCGCCGATGGTTCCTGCTGCTTTTGTTGCCACAGGTCAGAATGGACGGATTTTGCTCACTTGGTCTGCTAATACTGAGCCAGATCTTGACAAGTACATACTCTATGTAAAACCAGAAGGTGGTGTGAAAGTACATTTAGCAGATGTAGTAAAAGGAACGGAACATTATACATATTCAGGCCTTCCGAATGGAAAAACTTATGAGTTCTATTTGGTAGCAGCAGATCAGGTCGGTAATCAAAGTGCTGAAGCTCTTGCCTCCGCAAAAACGATGGGAGAGCAGACAATCAATTTTGCGACATTGACAGACCTCACTTATGGCCAACAAGGTGTGGTATTGACGGCTTCTGCTAGCTCTAATCTTCCGGTTTCCTTTACCTCGTCAGATCCAGGTATTGCTCAAGTATATCAGGACAACAATGATGCTGGAAAATGGAAGATAAATGCGAAGAAGGTAGGTACGGTGACAATTACTGCTACACAGGCAGGAAATAATGAATACTTACCTGCAACGGCTGTAGGGAACTCCTTAACCATAGTTCCGGCAGATCTTATCGTAACAGCAGAACCAAAATCAAAAGTATATGGTGAGTCTGATCCGGTATTGACCTATACGGTTAAAGCTTCTGATCTGCGTAACGGTGACGCTGCATCTGTGGTGACGGGAACATTAAGTCGTGCAATCGGTGAAAATGTAGGTAGTTATGCTATCAATAATGTAGATCTTACAGCAAATAATTATAGTATCAATTATGAGCCTACGGATCTGACGATTACTAAGGCAGATCTTACGGTGACAGCAGATGCAAAATCAAAAGTATATGGTGAGTCTGATCCGGTATTGACGTATACGGTTAAAGCTTCTGATCTGCGTAACGGTGACGCTGCATCTGTGGTGACGGGAACACTAAGCCGTGCAATTGGTGAAAATGTAGGTAGTTACGCGATCAATAATGTAGACCTTACGGCAAGTAACTATAGTATCAATTACGAGCCTGCGGACCTGACAATTACTAAGGCAGATCTTATCGTAACAGCAGATGCAAAATCAAAAGTATATGGTGAGTCTGATCCGGTATTGACCTATACGGTTAAAGCTTCTGATCTGCGTAACGGTGACGCTGCTTCTGTGGTGACGGGAACACTAAGCCGTGCAATTGGTGAAAATGTAGGTAGTTACGCGATCAATAATGTAGACCTTACGGCAAGTAACTATAGTATCAATTACGAGCCTGCGGACCTGACGATTACTAAGGCAGATCTTATCGTAACAGCAGAACCAAAATCAAAAGTCTACGGTGAGGCCGATCCGGTATTGACCTATACGGTTAAAGCTTCTGATCTGCGTAACGGTGACGCAGCTTCTGTGGTGACAGGAACATTAAGTCGTGCAATCGGTGAAAATGTAGGTAGTTATGCTATCAATAATGTAGACCTTACAGCAAATAATTATAGTATCAATTATGAGTCTGCGGATCTGACGATTACTAAGGCAGATCTTACGGTGACAGCAGAACCAAAATCAAAAGTCTACGGTGGGGCCGATCCTGTATTGACCTATACGGTTAAAGCTTCTGATCTGCGTAATGGTGACGTTGCATCTGTGGTGACAGGAACATTAAGTCGTGCAATCGGTGAAAATGTAGGTAGTTACGCGATCAATAATGTAGACCTTACAGCAAATAATTATAGTATCAATTACGAGCCTGCGGACCTGACGATTACTAAGGCAGATCTTACGGTGACAGCAGAACTAAAATCAAAAGTATACGGTGGGGTCGATCCTGTGTTAACGTATACGGTTAAAGCTTCTGATCTGCGTAACGGTGACGCTGCTTCAGTGGTGACGGGAACACTAAGCCGTGCAATCGGTGAAAATGTAGGGAGTTATGCTATCAATAACGTAGACCTTACGGCAAATAATTATAGTATCAATTATCAGTCTGCGGATCTGACGATTACTAAGGCAGATCTTACCGTCACAGCAGAACTAAAATCAAAAGTATATGGTGAGTCTGATCCGGTATTGACCTATATGGTTAAAGCTTCTGATCTGCGTAACGGTGACGCTGCTTCTGTGGTGACAGGAACATTAAGCCGTGTAATCGGTGAAAATGTAGGAAACTACGAGATCCATAAAGGTAACCTTAGTGCTGGGGCAAATTATCAGGTAAATTACGTTGGTAATAACTTCGAGATAACTAAAGCAACGCTGAAAGGATTACGTTTTGAAAATAAGGATGTAGTCTACGATGGAACAGTGAAATCACTGCAATTGACCGGTACTCTTCCAAATGGCGTAATAGTGAGCTATCAAAACAACGATAAGATCAATACGGGTAGTTATGAGGTAAAAGCGGTTATTGCTGAAACGCAGAACTATTTTGGAGCAAGTTTTACTGCTCGATTAGATATCCGCAAAGCCAAACAAACGATCAGTTTTGTAGCACCAGAGACACTGGGGCGCGATGCTGGAAAAGTTGCGTTGGATGTGCAGAGTAGCAGTGGTCTTCCTGTGGTGTTAAGCGTTGATGATCCTATGGTGGCCACAGTATCGGGTACGGATCTGAATGTGTTGCGTTTGGGTACGGTACGTGTCACAGCGGTGCAGACAGGTAATGAGAACTATGAAGCAGCAAGTCCGGTGACGGTATCGGTACGGGTTGCAAATGATGCATCTGCCAAGTTGCCGATTCGCGTGCACCAGGCCCTGTCTCCGAACGGTGATGGTATCAACGAGTTCTTGATCATCGAAGGTATCCGTGACTACACTGATAATAAGGTGACGATCTTCGATAAAAATGGGGTTGTACTGGCCGAGATAGAAGGCTATGACAATAGAGATCGCGTATTCTTCGGTAATGATCACCGTGATGGTACTTATTTCTATTACATCGATGTTAGAGATAACGGTGTGTGGAAACGCGAGAAGGGGTATTTTGTGATTAGGAGATAATGATGTTATCGAGTGAACAAGCTATCGAGTGAACCTGTTTATCCCGATAAAAAAATGGAATTCCGATAAATCAGAATAAGCCTAGCTAGATCACTTGATCACAGGATAACTTGATAACAATATAGAAATGAAAAAACTAAATATAATTATGAGCCTGTTGTCCTTGCTGCCTTTGTGCAGCTTGGCACAACACGGGGTAAGTTACAACCAGTTTGGTCAACTGCGTAACAGCTTCAACTCCTCATTGAGTACGATGGATGAGCAGGGGAGTTTTGCTGCACTTGGGCGTAGCCAATGGACGGGTGTGGACGGGGCACCAAAGTCGGTGTGGGTGACTGGTCATGGAATGATCAAGAGTCTGGGACTAGCCATCGGTGGTGATTTTAAAAATGCTTCGTTGGGAGTGGTTCGTGAGAATGAAGTCACCGCGTATGCAGCAAAAGCAGTACAACTGGGAGAGAATGAGTACCTCAGCCTCTCTATGGGAGGAGGTCTTTTATTTTATCAGGGCAATTACCGGCAGTTGGACGACCAGGATCCAGCATTCTGGGAAGATGTGCGTGGTACTGCAGGGGTGTTGAGTGTGAGTACATCGTACTACCAAAAGGATAAGTTTTATGTGGGGGTAGCGATGCCACGGTTTTCGCTAAAGCGTAATGTGGATCGGGAATATGAGTTCCGGGATGTAATCTATGTGACAGGGGGGATGCTGATCCATCTAGACGATACGTTCAAGCTGCGTCCTTCATTTTTGGTGAGCCATATGCAGGAGATGTCCCCGCGCTATGACATCAATGCGATGGTGTTTATGGGACCTAAGATTGGTCTCGGAATGGGGGTGCAGAATCAGGGAGATCTCTCTGGACTGATGCAGCTCAACTTTGGCAACTTTGGTATAGGTTATAGTTATCAGTTCAGTGTAAACGGACATACGCTAAACCAGAAGATATCTACCAATACACACGAGGTCGGTTTCCGTTATCGGCTCGGTGGAATGGGATTATTATAGCAGCAATTCGGCCTGAGGTTTTATCCTCAGGCCGAATTATTTTATTGATATGTCCCGGATAGGATGTCGCTCATCATAACGACATTTCTCTCGGGATTTTGTCTGTAAATCTCAAAATCACCATACAGAATCTCGTATTTTTTTGTCTTTCTGTAATTGTCGTCTTGTATTTTTTTGATCTCGTCGGCTGCAGCTTTGTTAAAAATAAGTAGTTTAATCGTATAAACGGTTTCTGTCGTCATGGGACGATCTGGTATAACCGTTATTGAACCACCTACACTGTAATCGATCTGCACATACCGGTCTGTCCCTGTCCATTCGTAAAACTCATCTGTAGTGGTGGGACGATTAAAAGAAGAAGCGCCATATTGCGCATTGAGTAAGTCGATCAAGTGAGGGTAGATCCTGTCGGAAGTAACAGCTACAGTGGCTAGTACGGCTACCGTTTTATTATGATGTGTTAAAAAGGAAATCTGATCAAAATATAAATCTTTATAGTGAGCTATACTATCCGACGCTTTACTGTAATAGGCTTTGCCATATAAGGATTGATTGCCGTTCCATTTGTTTACTTTGTGTCCGGTCGGATAATCAAATGGATCGGAAAGTCCTTCTTCGATAAAGCTAGCTGTCGCATTCTTGGAGCTATCAATTTTCCCGCTCAGTAGGATCTGTGGGTCTTCTTCGAAGTTGATCTGCGCTAGGTTTAAACCAATTTTTTCAACGGATACCTCTTTTTGTGTGTTTTGACCACAAGAAATCAATAACGTCAGTAGTAGTACAGTAATGGGGTGCTTCATATCATTTATTTTATATAGAATCTACTCAAAAAAATCCAAGCTTATCCTCGGCTATTTAACAATTACTTAATCGACTCTTATTGACTATCTAATATTGGGCCAATAGTTTTGTTGCGTAAAATACACGGCACAGTGAAAACCAATATTAAGGCTTGTTCAGAACCAAAGACGTTATCGAGTGAAGATTTCTTGACGTTTGATGAGGTATATGACCGCTATTGGAAGCCGTTGTATCGCACCGCATTGCGCATCCTTAATGATGAGCAGGCCGCAGAGGATATTATTCAGGATACCTTTGTGCGGCTTTGGGAGCATTGGGATACCATGTGCCATATCAACATAAAAGGATGGCTATTTACTACGTCCTATAGGTTGGTGTTGAAAAGTCTAAAACAACTGAAATCTTCCCAAGTACTTGATGGTTCTGATCTGTCACCCGTATGGGCACCAGAAGCAGACTCTTCTATACAACTGCAACAACTGCAAAAGCAGGTGGACGAATGCGTCGATGAGCTACCTGAAAAATGCCGAAAGGTATATACCATGAGCCGTAATGAGCAGCTGTCTATCAAACGTATAGCTGTTGAACTAGGCATTTCTCCTAAGACCGTAGAAGGGCATATGACTTTGGCACTGAAACGTATACGTCAGAGTATCGGTAGCTTAACGATACTGCTTCTTCTGTTATTTCTCTAGTTTTCTTTCTGTACTAGTCGGTTCAAAATCTGTCGGTTATGTTTTTTTGTAAAAAAAGTAAAATATAATCCAAGGGATACCCCCGCTTTTTGGATTGTATATATAAAAGGGGACGTTAGTTTTCTTGAGTAGAGGTTTATACAGTCAAAAAATGAATCAGGAACAATTCAGACAGTTATTGAAAAAGCATGCCGAGGGAGAACGCTTAAGTGCAGCAGAAGAGGTGCAATTGAGAGAAGCTTATGATCAGGTCTTGAATGAAGAGATAGATGCGGTGCAGAGCGATTGTTTTTTGGAGCCAGCTGATAAAGTCAAAGACGATTTGCGCAGGCGTATCCAGCAACGTATAGCGGGCAAAAGAAAAAAAACATTCCCCTTTCGAAAATTACAATATGTTGCAGCGGCTTTGTTAATTGGTTTGATGACGACAGGCGCTGTCTATTGGTATCTTGGACGATCGGTCGGGAAGCCAGAGACACTAGCCGAGACGAACGATATCCAACCAGGAGAAAATACCGCCTTACTCACGCTCTCGGACGGCTCAGTGATTGCACTGAATGAGGTGAGTGATGGTACGATAGCCACAGAGAATGGTATACGTATCGACAAGGATGCGGAGGGGAGGGTGACCTATACAGCCCAGAATGAATTGAAGACAAAGTCTCCTGCTTTCAATACGATCAGTACGCCAAAGGGAAGTCAGTACCAGTTGGTACTGCCCGATGGTTCTACGGCTTTGCTTAATGCGGGTTCATCGCTAACTTATCCTGTTTGTTTTTCAGAAAAAGAGCGTCGTGTACAGATGACAGGTGAAGTTTATTTTGAAGTTAAGAAAGTAGCTGCTCCGAAGGGGGCTGTAAACAAGCCCTTCTTTGTCGAAACGGCTACACAGGAGGTACAGGTTTTAGGTACCCATTTCAATATTAACGCCTATAGGGATGAACGCGCGGTACGGACGACACTGGTCGAAGGACGGGTGAAGGTCAATACCAAGGACGGTCGGTCGGCTGTGTTAAAGCCTGGTCAACAGACGGTACTGGTCCAATCTCTGGAAGTACGTGAAGCTGATATTCAGGAACAGTTATCCTGGGTAAATGGGGATTTTGTATTCCGCGGAGCTACGCTGGAAAGCGTGCTGCGCCAGGTAGCCCGTTGGTACGATGTGGAGGTAGAGTGTCCGGCTCATCTTGGGAAGATACGGTTTACGGGAATGGTGTCCAGATCGCAGCCGCTCTCGGTTATAGCGAAGATGATACAGTCAACAAAAAAGGCAAAAGTAACGATTAAGGAAAGGAGGTTTGTAGTGACGGACTGATAAGGATCAACGAAAGGTAAGCGAGCTACAAAAATAGCCAAAGGTGGTGGTACACCTCTGGCCGGATTGTTAAAATGCTTATCAAGACATTGCTAGAACAATATTCATCAATACAATTTTAACATTAACAAAAGTATGAAATATTCACTTGAAACCTGCATGGCAGGTTCCATGAGGTCTTTAAAAAATAAAATATTTTCTCATGAATATTCTCTATGGTTATTAAGGAGTAATAAAATACATAGAAATTTTTACCAATGCATTCGAGTCATGAAGATAATCATGTTACTTATGACCTGCTTTTTGATGCAGGTGAACGCATACACGTATGCCCAGCGAATCAGCATAAGCAAACAGAATAGCAATGTGCATGCGGTACTGGAGGAGATCCGTAAGCAGGCAAAATATGATTTTTTCTATGACATGGAGCTGTTTTCCGCGGCGAAGCCAGTGAGCATACAGGTCAGGAATGCAACTATAGAAGAAACTCTCCACGCACTGTTTGATGGAAAACCCTACAATTATAGTATCGATAATAAACTGGTTACGATTTATGCGGCCCCACCGGCTATTTCTCAGAAAATAGCTAATAATAGGGTGCTGCAACAAAAGGGACGTGTATCGGGTAAGATTCTGGATGATAGTGGGCAGCCACTGGCGGGTGCAAGTATTAAGGTGTTGAATAGTAGCCATAGTGTACGGAGTGCAGTAGATGGGACTTATACCTTGATGCTGGAGCCGGGTGTTTACACGCTGGAAGTAAGTTATATCTCCTATCAGAGTAAACGGATTACCGATGTGGAAGTAAAGGCTGGGCAAGCGACTTCGCTTAGTGTCTTGCTTAAAAATGCAACAAATGAGTTGGATCAGGTTGTGGTGACGGGAAGCTTAAAAAAGGAAAACACGGCTGCACTCTATGCCCGCCAAAAGAATGAAGCGGGTATTTCCAATGGTATCTCGGCCGAACAGATTGGAACGCTACCTGACAAGAATATCGGTGAGACTTTAAAACGTATCTCGGGTGTGAGTACCAATGACAACCGTCGCGTGGTGGTACGCGGTATAGCCGAACGCTATAATCTGGCGATGATGGATGGCGCTGTGCTACCTAGTACGGATGTGCAGATCCGTGATTTTGAATTCGATATTGTACCGGTCAATCTGATTGATAATGTCGTAGTATCCAAGACCTCGACACCCGATATGAGCTTTGGCTTTGGAGGCGGTTTGATACAGATCAATACCTTGGCTATTCCAGATCATAATTTTAATAATTTCAGCTTTGGGGGTAAATATGTAAAAGGAAGCACAGGCAAGGACTTCTTGGGCTATGGCCGTGGTAAATATGATTACCTGGGATTTGATGACGGTATCCGGGATCATTTTCCAAAGGATATCTTGGTCTTTAACGGAGGGAATTATAATCCACTGGACCCTTATGGTGCGCGGATGCCGGGATTTGATCCTATTACACCAGAGATGATTGCCGAACAGAACAAGCGTATCGGTGGATTGGAAAGAATGGGAACACGTGTGTATAAAACTTCCCCAGGGCAAAATTATCAGTTCAGTCTGGGACGTAACTATACCTTAAAGAATGGAAAGTTTGGTTTTGTAGGGTCATTGAGTTACCGCAATGAACAATCTATAGATGATATCTCTCATTTTGCACGTGGCAATTGGGAAAAAATTGGAAATACGGTCATCGATGCCGAGACCGGAGCGGAAATCAATCCTACATTTGCCAATCAGTACAATTTCAATACCAATTGGGGCGGTCTATTGAACCTAGGGTGGAGCAGCAAGAACCATAAGATTACTTCGCGCAACTTTTACTCACGTGTATTCAGCAATCAATTTTCACGGATAGTGGGTTGGGGCAATGAGATCGGTTTTGAAGATGGTCTGGCGGAGATTCGGGAATACGACCGGCCTAAATTTATAGATCTATTACAGAACCGTGTTAATGGTGAACATACCTTAGGTGCATTCCGCGTGGATTGGAGCCTATCACGCAATAAGGTGAGCAACCTGGAGCAGGATGCGGTAGAAGCTTGGTTGTCACCGACCAAGACCATGAATGGTGTCGTCTATAATGTGACGCCTAGTGGGATTACGAATCCTGGTGGAGGTACTTTTAACCGCGCACAATATAAATATGATGAAACGAATAAGGCAGCGGAACTGGCATTAAGTTATAATTTCAATGTTAAAGGATTTAAACAGATCGCTAAAACAGGCTATCAATACATGAATAGGGAGGGGACGTACGATTGGACATTATTGCCGATCGGTACAGTAAAGCCTCGGGGAGGCGTCTATCCCTTTGTTCCGGTACAGGAATGGACAAAGTATCTGGAGTTCAACGACCCTGCTAAGGATCTTTTTTACTACCCTGCAGGGTTCTCGTACAACGGATATCAGGGTAAGAACAACAACCAGGCTATCTATGCTATGCTGGATAACCGTATTACGGACTGGATACGCTTGGTATGGGGAGCACGTGCTGAGTATTATAAGTACGAGCGGATTAAAAATGGTGTAAATGATTTGGCGACCAGTGATCTGATAGAGCGAGGAGAGAAGCAACGTTATGTAGATCCTGTTAGTGGGAAGATTGTGAGCTCTTTTGCAGATCCGGAGTATGAGGAAAAAAAATGGCGTTATCTGCCATCAGCTAGTCTTACGGTGACCCCTTTTGATGATTTTAACATCCGCGCAGCCTATTCGCAATCGGTAATACGTCCTGCGTTGATCGAAAACTCCCGGATGATCCGTTTTGATCCGAACATATCGGCCTACCGTAGTAATGAGGGGGTGTTATCGACGCTGATCGATCACTATGATGCGCGGGTAGAGTGGTATCCTAAATCGGGCGAGGTGATCTCCTTTGGATATTTCTACAAGTACTTTGATAAACCGGCAGAGATCTATCGTAATCAGCCTGACAATACAGGACGGGTGTATGTGGTAACCCGTAACTCGGAATGGGCTAAGGTGAGTGGATGGGAGTTTGATATCCGCAAGAGCTTCGGATTTATTAAACCGGAATGGCTATTTCTGGATAACCTGTACCTGAATGGTAATATCACGATACAGAACTCAAAAGTACAGGCTAGCACCTATCTTGGGCAGGCAATGACTGAGGACAAGTATGGACGTAATTATGTATACCGAACGAAGAAGGCACAGAATGAGAAGCGTCCATTATATGGACAGGTTCCTTTACTCTATAATATAGGTTTGCAATATGATGGTGATCGCATTGGAGCCAACATCGCCTTCAACCATATGGGCTATAAAACCTTTACTACAGGTATGACTCCTGATATCGTGGAGTATGAACGCCCACGAAGCCAGTTGGACGCACAGATCAGTTACAATTTTTTACGGAGTAAGAAGTTGAAAACGAAACTGAATATGAGCAATCTGCTCAATGATCCTTACCGCTTTTATATCAATAGCAATGATACGTACAAGCTTCTTGACAAATGGAAGAATACTCCTCCAAGTGGTATTGCTGCTACAGAATGGAGTGATATATACGAATGGAAATATGGGTTCTCCCAGCGTTACGAAGAGGGATATTACGAAACTTCGAAAGATGGCAAGACCAAACAAAGAATTGGGGATAAGGATACTTTTACACGTAGAGTAGGTACATCGTTCAGTCTCTCGGTATCTTATTCTTTCTAAATAGAGCAATTAGTATAAACTGACGTAGTTGGTGAAATAAAAAATGAAACAGATGAACAACAGTTATAAAAGAAGGATCTCAGCGCTATTTGCCCGAATTCTATTTATGGGTATGGGGCTCTCACTACTTTTTGCATGTACAAAGTCGAGTGAAGATTTCCTGTATAAAGGTGATATGTTGCCCGTGACAATCAAAGGTTACAATGGGGGAAGCGAGTATATGGAGGTCAAAATAGATACCGTAAAGTTTAAATCGATCATCTCAACCGGACGCTTTGATTTTAGCGAAGCCTATCTTTTTCCTGAAAATAAGGAGACAGCAAAGTTGGTGATAACCGAAAAAAATACGGAAAAAGTGGTTTTGGAAAGGGAATTGAAAAAGGGAGATGGGGCAACTACTATCAATTTTTTATATGCAAATGATAAAGTGAGCGATATGCCTGATATTCCTGCTTTGGAACAAGGTAAGCTGAAATTGATTTACATGTTTAAACCGACAGTGACCAAGTATGCTGGACCGGTAGATATTGTGCTCGGGAAATATTATTGGACACCGAAGGTTTTTGAAGAAATTGATAGAATTAAAGATGTCAAGCCTTACGAGTTTACTAAGCCGATTACGATCGCTACATTCCCTACGGTAGGACAGCAGTATAACGGGCAGCCAACACCGGTTTCGTTTGTAGCCTATATTTACAAAGCAGGAACGAATGAGTATTACACTAAAGATACGGAGTATGGTTGGCACGCTACCTCTTCGACGGCTCCTAAACCAGGTGCTAATGCCGCAGCCTCTAAATTATATGTTTTTCAGGAAGCTCCGAATGGTGGTAATATGCAGTTTTTCAAAGAATTGGAACTTTAATACAGGACAGAAAATGAAAATAACAATTAACTATATCAGAACTTCACTTTGTTGCATACTACTGTCTCTGGTATTTGTGGCCTGCAATAAGGACGACATCATCCGCGAAAAGGCTATGCATATTATCATCAATGGGTATAATGGTGATGCAGAAGACCTAGAGGTAAGTATTGATACTACGGTGTACGATAAAACGGTAATGCATGGTAAATTTTTGCTTAAATCGACGTCAGTAATAGGTTTTAATGTGGTGTATACTTTTAATCCGGTCGTTACAGAACCGCTACTTCGGATAAAGAATACGACTACGGGAAAGGTGATGTATACCGGAGCATTGCCCGTAGAAGGTACGAAAGCGATGTTCAATTATATTTATCTCGATGGTAAAGAGCAGGTAATCGAGATACCTAAGGCCGATGCTAATACGAATAAGTTGGGTTTTTATCTGAATTATCCTACGGATAATAGTCCTATTGATATTTTCCTCTATCGCAGGGATGAAGTCAATGGAGCGGAATATAGGGAGTATTTTGCGAAGAATGTCCGACCTAATACTTGGGTGTATACCAACTATTTGGCAACAGAAGCTTTTAATGAGAAGACTAAGCTCGATAAATCAAGTATCTGTTTTACAAAAGCAGGGACAGTGGACCAGTGGGCAATCGAGGGTGACGAAAATCAGAGTAAGGTGTCTGCTTTTGGGAAGGGACTACCTCTTGCAGGAGAGAAAGGATTAGTACAGCCTTATTTCTTTACACCGAGTGCTGGGATGTTGTCACATTCGAGCCTATTTTTCTATCCAGATCGTAACTATTAATACAAGGGAATCCGTTTGGTAGCTAACCAAACGGATTCCCTTTTTTATGTATAGTATGTATTGGTTTGAAGGATTTTCCACTATTATTTCATATGCTCCATGAGCTTTTCGAGGATATCCTCTCCTCTAAAACCTATTCCTAGGATAGTGCCATCGGGGCTTATTAGAAAGTTCTGTGGGATGCCTGTCACGCCGTATTTCAAAGCAGCTTCGTTCTTGGTACCCTTTAGATCGCTGACCTGTATCCAAGGAAGATTATCTTCTTTGATGGCCTTAAGCCAGTGTTCTTTTTTATTATCCAATGATACCGCGATAATCTCAAAGTTATCACCCTTAAGTTTGTCATAAGCTCTTAGTACATTTGGGTTCTCCGAACGGCAGGGACCGCACCAGCTCGCCCAGAAATCAAGAAATACATATTTGCCCCGGAATGAAGATAGCTGGATTGGATTTCCCTCGGTATCGTTCATGATGAAGTCCTGTGCTGGATTGCCTACTTCAACGGTTTTCGTTGCTTTGATCCGCGCTGCTGTTTCTCGGCCTAGGTCGGTATTCTTTACCCTATCACTAAGGGCTTCAAACTGTGCCTCAAGACCCGCATCGTCTGCGCCTCCACCTTCGTTAAGAAGTTTTAGACTGACATAGGAATCGGGATGATTGTTAATAAAGGCTTCGGTTACCTTCGATTTTTCCTGGGCAATTTTCCTTACTTTCGGATATAGTGCCTCGCGGCCTTCGTCATTGTTTTCCCGACCATACTGTATGATTTTTTGAGATAGGGGCCGCATCTGGTCTTCCAAAGGTTTGAGCTGTGCCGACAGGGTATTAAAGTCTGCCTGCGCTGTGCCACCAACAATTTTGGCTTGTTGCAGATTCTTACCCGTTACGGTAAATGTACTGTTCTCCAAAATGAAGTGTTGCTGGTCGATTTCATAATAGCGGGTATAGTCGGCAGGGTCAATTTCTTGCCCAACTACGCTCATCACCAGTTTTGCTTGTGTTAGGTCTTTGTCCGAATGCCCTTTGAAGGAGAAGCTACCGTTCTTTACAAAAGTCGAATCCTGTATCGGGTCTTTAAGACCTGCAGGGTTAGGGTATATCAAGCGGACAATTTTCCCCTCGTGATTGCCACTGATTTTTCCTTTGATTAAAAATCCGTTCTGTGCCTGAACAGACAGAGAAGTAACGGTGAATAAGATAAGAGCTATTTTATGTAACATGCTTTTGTAGTTTAATTTGTCTTTATTAAATCTGTTTTTTATTACTGATTATTAACTGCCAAAAATCTCCTTTAATTTGATGGCGAGTTCATCACTTTTTCCGGTAAAGCGGGCAGCGATTTTGCCCTCCTTGTCCAAAAGTATTAAGGTTGGGAAAGCTGCAATTTCATACGCCTTCTGTAGGTCGAGCTGATCTTTATCTTTCTCATTTAAAACCTGTATCCAGGTCAGGCCTTCTCTTTCAATGACCTCTTTCCATCTCTTATGACGTTTCACCTCATCTTTTTGCCAGCTCTCGTCTGCAACTCCTATAATTTCAAAGCCTTTACTTTTGTATTTAGCGTATAACTCTTTTAAATGTGGAAAGCTTTGGATACAAGGACCACACTGTGTGCCCCAAAAATCTAGCAATACGTAGTTTCCTTTTAAATCTTCTAAACTGATAGGTTTTCCATGCATATCTGTTTTGCGGAACGGAATGGCTTTAATCCCTATTGCATTTGCTTCTATACGGGCAATCTTATCCGATATCACGCCGCCATATCTACTGCTTCTATTTTCTTCACCTAGTTGAGCATAGGAATTTTTTAACTCATCTAGGCTTTTTCCAAAAAGCATTTCAGATAAGAAATAGGAGCTCACAATAGAATTTGGATTTTTTTTTATAAACTCCTCTCTGAGCGCGGCTGTTTTTTTAAGCTTATCTCTCCGTGCTCTATAGGCATTGCTAAGCACTGTCGAATCGCTGTCGGATGTTAAATTATGATAAGCATCTTTTAAAAGTGTCCAGTCTTGATTGATAAGGTCGTTTTCTAACATCTTAATTTTAGACCAGTCTTGATTTGCGCTTCCACCCTTTATGTTGGCCATATAGATATGATTGGCATCTCCCACGATTTCGATTTTATCATTACTCAGAAAAAAACGTAGTGAAGGCGCCTCCATTGGAAAGTTTATATTATCGGTTATCGAATTGGCAGGATTACCACGCACTCCAAAAGAAGCTACAACAGGTTCATCGATTTTACCCTTAAAAACAATCCAATCACCATCAACGGTATAATTGGTGTCCACAATAACTTCGCCCCGGTCCGAATACTCCAAATAATAAGGGGAATAGTTTTCAGGATTATCAATTCTTGCCTTTACTGCATATCCCACGACTTCTTTTTTCGAAGCGCAACTTGTAAGTAAAACGAATATGCTAGTGAACGCTAATAGTATATAATTTGTCTTGCACATAGGTGTGTTCTTAATATTTTAAGGATTGTTTTGCATTCCTGGGTTTTCATCCATTACTTTCTGTGGAAAACGGAGTACTAACCGTTCGGTGCTAAGTGTATAGGTACTTTGGATATTACCTGCTTCCGAATAGAGAGAATGGCTATATGTTTTGTCTTTAAAAAGCGGGTCTACAGAGAGCCTGCGCATATCAAACCATCTGAATCCGCTTATTGCAAATTCGCGTATCCGTTCTTCTAAAATAAACTCGATTAATTCTTTCTGTGCACCACTTACAGCGTTTGGGATGCTTGCCTTTGCAAGAGGCATTCTGTTTTTACGTAAGTATTCTACATCAACTTTGCCTCCTTGTAGATCATTAAGTCGAGCTTTACACTCGGCACGTAAAAGATAAAGATCTGGAACAATGACCCCCATTTGAATGTTACTAGGACCTGTTTTTTTAAGAAATCCACTGGGATATGCTGGCCCATAATATGCATTGGAGGAATAGAAGTTGCGGCGTAGGTCTGTTGGGTCAAAAAGATTTACCGTTCTCTTATCAAGCACCAGGTCATTGGATGATGATGGCCAATAAGCTTGTTTTGCATATACGCTCTCTTTGATATTTGGTACAAACGGATAGTTGGGGCCAAAAGAAGTAATGGGTAAAAACTCCCCGCCAGGACCAAAGGTTTTGTTGTAGTCATATAGACCTAGTGGAACAGTAGAAGTGCTGAGTCCAGCCAATGCATTATCTAGATGCTTTAGGGCTTCTTCAGGATTTCTCATAAAGAGATATACCTTGCCCAATAGTCCTTCTGCTGCGATTTTTGACATCCGTACGCGGTGCGATGGTGTTGCTGGAAGATGGGGAATAGCTTGAGTTAGGTCTTTGATAATAAAATCATATACCTCTTTGACCGATGCTCTTGTAAATGTATTGCCTGTAACATCGGCATTCTCCAGTATCGGAAAACCGAGGTCTGTAGCAGATGTAGCGGCATCGTAAGGTTTACCAAAAAGGTTGATCAACAGAAAGTAAGTCCACGCTCTACCAGCTCTGGCTTCGGCCTGTAAGGACGCCTTCTGCTTTTCTGTACCATTCGTAGCTTCGGGAAGCTCATTGATGATCTTATTGTAGACATAAATGTTTTTAATTGGTGTTTCAAGTTCCGAAGCATTCTCAGACGGCTCATAAACTAGGGCATCCCAGCGAAAAAGTCGTTGGTTTTTCAGACGGCCGCCATCGAAATAGGGTTGAATGCCTGCAATCTCGTCTCCCATGACAACTTGTGCACTAGCATTGATATTGATAAGTTCTAGGTTATTTAGTAATAGATCATAATCAGCAACCTCGTCGGCCACTAAGCGGCCTTTAGGGGTGACTTCCAGGAAATCTTTTTGACAGGCTGCTAACAGAATAACTAATCCTGTAAGTACTATTGTTTTATACGTTGTATTCATAATTATTTACCTTAGAATTTAACATTTACACCAAATGAAACAGATCCTTGGTTGGCACGCATGCTACGTATGCCTTGGGAGGTATCCATATATTCCGGATCGATATTATCTTTATTGGCTTTCCAGATCATAAGGTTAAATACCTGTGCTCGTAATGTGATACCTTCTGTACGGATATTGTTGAGCAAGGAGACTGGTAAGTCATATGCTAAGGTGATATCACGGAGTTTGATGTAAGAGGCACTGACGACATTGATGTCTGCCAAGGTGTAGTACTGGAAATCGCGACGGGAGTAGCTGAGTGATGAGTTGGACACATACGAAGGGATATTGGTATACTGCTCATCGCCAGGATTTTGCCAACGCTGTGCAAAATCAGCGTGGAGATTACCTGTGGTCAATCCGTTACGAAGTGCACTTGAGTGATGTAACCTATTGGTATAAACGTCATTGACGTCCTTGCGCATAACATGACCTAGGTTGAAAATTACAGCGGCGCTCAGGCTGAAGTTTTTGTAATGGAAAACGTTGGTCATACCGCCGCTCCAAACGGGTTGAAAAGTGCCTTGATAAAATACGTCTTCTTGTAGGGCACTATTCGGTGCTTTTGTTTCGCTTCCGTCGGCCAGACGGATTTTTGGATCACCCAGTTCATCAAGTCCGGCAAAATTGTACGCAAATAATGCAAAAGCCGGAAATCCAGCTACATAGTTCTTCCATATACGTTGCGTGCTGCTATTGTCGTAAGTCACCAAGTTCAGTTTTGTAATCTTATTCTTGTTGTATGCTATATTGAAGATGGTATTCCAGGTGAAAGCATCTTTTTTAATGTTAACGGTATTTAATCCCAACTCAATACCTTTGTTTTCCATATCGCCAAGGTTTCCGATGATATTAGGGTAACCACTGAACGTATTGGTAGGCATGACACCTAGCATGTCGCTTGTCCGTTTGCGATATAGGTCTAGGGAGCCGGATATACGGTTGTTGAATAGGCCGAAATCAAGACCGATGTTGATATTCTTGGTACTTTCCCAGGTGAGCTTGGTATTGGATGGTGTCGCGATGGTTAAGCCTGTTCGTCCAGGAAGAAAGCCACTTTGTATGGTGCTAAGGATATCTTTTGAGGCTGCCGTCCCTGGTTCAGGAGAATTACCGGTCAGCCCATAGGTGGCACGTAGTGCTAGATCCTGTAGCCAGTCTTTCTTAGGCATGAAATCTTCTTCACTTAATAACCATTTTCCACCGATGCTCCATACGGGTTTGTTTTGTGCCGATTTGTCCAGTCCAAATAGATTGCTTCGATCGATACGGAAACTTCCATTGATTGCATATTTCCTATTGTAGGTATACGCTGTATTGGCGTAGTAGGATATAAATCTGGATAACCGTTCGGTTTGATTAAAAGCATCATTGCTGAGTAGGCTGCTATCCCAGTAATTGGGCATAATGGGGTTGTCTACTCCAAACTCTCCGAGGGTATTATAATCAACTGCTCCAAAGGTTTGCAGGCGCTCGTTATAACCTCTTACGGTACTACGGTTGGTGGTATAAAGCTGCTCTTGCACCTCTTGGCCAAGGAGTAGTGTTAGTTGATGGGTATCGGCCAGCCAGTTTTTATTATAGCTCAATTGGTTGCGCACTGTCCAGCTCTGTTGATTCTGGTTGGTCAGACTATAGCGACCTCCATTTTTGGGAAGGTAGTAGGTCGGTGTCGAACCTCCGTTGGGGGCTACGGTAAACTGTACCAATTCATTGCGTACCAAATAACTTTTGGTGTCGTCATAGCTTTCCATTTTTCCATTACCTTTAGTATAGCCATAGGTACCTTCAAATGCTAAACCATCGATAAGTTTGATGTTAAGCCCAAGTACATTACGGCTCAGGAAATTGTTGTTTTTGCTATGTCCGTAATCATACTCATCCAGTGGGTTGTAGTCGAGGTCGATAAGGCTCAGGTCTTGAAATTCTTGACGCATTTCTTCACTCAGATCCATCATATAGGGGATGGAGACATTGCGACCTGAAGCATCTCTAAACAGTTGATAAGGGTAGAAATTGGGACTGACCATAGCATTCCTTTTACTGCTGTTTATACCGTTGGTCAGGTCAGTTATCAGGTTTAAACGAATAGATTTACCCAGTTTAAAATCCTGCCTTAAATTGACTTTGTAGTTGTTGTTTTTCTCGCCTGGTTGGTTGCTCGTCGCCTTGGTATAGGCAGCTGACCCGTAGAACGAATAGTTGGTACTACCACCAGAAAGGGATACCGAGTGGTTCATTAAAGATGCATTACGGTAGAATAGATCTTTGATCTGTTGCCTATTGTCTATATTGGATAAACTATCTAGTCCATATTTGGCCTGTTCGGCTGAGATTAATCCATTGGCGAGATTATACTGTATCCGTTGGTGAGGGGCTATACCGGCGCTACCGAATAGGTAAGGGTAAACTTCTTCCCAAGGATAATTGACTGGATCGAAGGTTTCGATGGCTGCCTGAATAAATTGTTTGCTATTCAAGGTCGGGATATAATTCAAATCAGGTTTGCCCTGAAAGTTGATAAAAGCACTGTAGTTGACTCTCAATCGATCGCCAGGGGTACCTTTTTTGGTGGTAATTACGATGACCCCGTTGGAGGCTCTTGCTCCCCATATCGAAGCCGCTGTAGCATCTTTGAGCACTGTGATATCGGCTACATCTTGTGGATTGATACTTGATACATCATCGATAGGGATGCCATCTACCACGAATAGCGGGTTTCTGTTGGTACCGACATAACCTGGACCATCAGAACCTTGGACTCCAATGGTTGATAAACCGCGAATTAGAAACGGGTTTTGAGCGGCACTCGGAGAGTTGTTTACTGTTAGTCCTGGGATAAGCCCGTCAAGGCGTTGTAGGATATTCATGCTACCTGTCCGGTTTTCTAGAATAGCCATGTTAGGTTTGGCATAGGAACCCGTGCTGCGCTCTTTGGAAATGCTCTGGTATCCGGTATTGATTACTTTTATTTCTTCTATTTCGTCAATGACAGGTCTCATTTTAACGTTGCCAAGCTGTCCTGTAGCAGGGAGACGGTAGGGGGTAAAACCGACATAACTAATGAGTAGGGTATGTCCCTGACGTACATTTTTTAATGCGAAATAGCCCTCACGATCTGTCGATGTGGAAATACCAGTTTCGACAATGGTAACAGTAGCATCGGCCAATGGTTTTCCCTGCTCATCGACCACACGCCCACGAACCTCTATATGCTCTTGCTGTGGAGATAGTGAGGTGGTTTTTATTGAAGAAGCCTCTACAGTAACGGTTTTGTCCGTGATAGTATAGGTGAATCCGGTGCCGCTCAGTAGCTCGTCCATCACAGTGGGTAATGGGGTATTCTTAAAGTTTACGTCTACCGCAGGTTTATGGAATGTGGTGTTTTTCATCAATACATCATATCCCGTTTGTTTACGGATTTCGACGAATATCCTACCAATCGATAGATTTTTTCCGGCTAAGGTTAGTTTCTGCCCAAAGCTATTTGCGCTTAGTTGCAGTTGACATAATACCAATATGAAAACCGTTAATTTCATAATCAATAAAAATTTAAGGCTGTAGCCAGAAGGTAGCAAACAGCGGATTCTCGCATAAATTTTATACATTTACGTAGTCTTTTATGGTGCTGTGGTCAATCGCGAAAAAGAGTTACAGCATCAGGTTTAAAAATAATTGTTAGTCAGTTTTTTTAAATCAGATCAAGGAGACTTCGATTCCAGTCGAAGTCTTTTTTGATATATGGATTTTTTTAAGAGTATCTATTTTCTTTCTTCATTGTTTTTAGGTTATATATTATTCAATTATGTTAGTTACTTGTTCCTGACGTGGATTACACGTCCTTTGACTTCAAACTTTGCGATACCTATACGCTCCATAATATCGAGTACTTTGGATAATTGTTCGTGCCGGCTCATGGTGCCAAGCATGGTTTCCTTTTTGAGTGCAGGGTTGTCGAAAACGATATGGACATTATACCAGCGAGCTATTTTCTCCATGACACTTTCTAAATTTTCACTTGAGAAGAGGAAGTAACCTTCTTTCCAGGCAATAACATCACTGGCTACAATCTCTTGGACTTGTATCTTGCCCTGTTGGACAGAGGCCTGCTGATTAGGAATGAGTATTTTGGTATGACTTGTATTGCCATGATATGCAGATAGTTTTACGCTACCTTCTATTAGCGTGGTCTGTAGAGATGATCCCCCTGGATAGGCATTGATATTGAAACTAGTACCCAGTACTTCGACTTGTTGATTCTTACTGACCACAATAAAAGAATGTTTACCATCCTTAGCAACTTCAAAATAGGCTTCTCCCGTTAATGTGACTCTACGCAGCCCCTGTTGTACTGGAACGGTATTATAGGTTAGACTAGAGGCCGCATTGAGCCAGACTTTGCTTTTGTCCGGTAAGATTAAGGCAAAGGTTTCTCCATTGGCAGTGCTCAGGGTATGAGACTCATTGTGGCCTTGGTCTGTTTCCTGCAGGGTATAAGTTAATTGCCCATCCTGAGTTTTTGTAATCTTTATCCCTGCTTCCATACTGATGTTGCCACTTTTTATAGTATTGAGGTTCACTTTTTGACCGTTACCCAAGGTGAGTGTTGCTCCTTGACCTCCTGGAGAAATCTCATTATGGGTGAGTTGATCCGCTGTTGTTGATGGCACTTGTCGTTGGTTGAATAAGTAGATTCCAAACACTAGGAGGACGATTGCAGCAGCTAACCCGATGCGAAAAGAGTTTAACCTGTAAAAAGCCGTCTTGGGTACATTGGGACTTGGAGCAAACGAAAATGCTTTATCCAATTTGTTCATATCGTTGACAAATGCAGTTATGTCATCGAACGGTTGGGCCGTTTCGATGTAGTGATCGTACCAAGCTTCTAGAAGTGTACGTTCTTCAGTAGTGATTGTACCTTCTTTAAGTTTCTTTAATAGTTGCTCGCCTGTCGCTCGTCTCATATGGATATAATCTGTTTGCTTGTTATCAGTCTTCCGACAATTGACGGACTAGAATAGCGCGTAATTCACTTATCTGATGATTACACACATTCGTATCATAAAACTAGATACGCCTCTACAATTGATTAGAAGAAATCTCTTCGTGCTCCTTATAGTCGTTAGACAGGTAACTGATGCGTAGGGGGACAATAAAAAATAAAATATTCGGAATATTCTGGTTTTCACATTTGTCTGCCTTCGTAGTGAGGGGATTAACTACCAGAACAGCGAAAGGAATAAATTCAGTTTTATTTTGATACGGAGTAGCTTGATAGCGCGTTGCATCTGTTTTTTTACGGATTGGTCGGATATGTTAAGCTCGTCAGCAATTTGTTTGTAAGTCATACCTTGTTTTCGACTCATTTCGAAAACAACTTTCATCTTTTTAGGAAGTCGTTCTATTTCTCGCAACAGTAGATTCTCTAGGTCTTTGTGACGGATTGTATGGTCGGTCGTATCGGTTGTGAAATTTAAAAACGTGTCTATAGAGCCTATATATCGGTCTACCACTTTCTGGTGGGCTATATAGTTCAGGATACGATTTCGGATGGCGCCATAGAGATAGGCGTCTACGGAGTCAGGGACATGAAGGGCCTCTCGCTTGGCCCATAATGAAGCAAATACCTCCTGTACCATATCCCGGGCTTCGTCGTGATCATGGAGAGATCTATTAGCATGAAAATAAAGTGCTTCTTTATAGCGGTGGTACATTTCGGAAAAAGCACTCTCGTTGCCTTTTATTAAAAGGCCGAAAAGTTCTTTATCAGAAAAGTTTCTATAATAAGTCATTACTTTGAAGTGCTAGTTCGTGTTCTCATCAGCAATGATAGATAAAATTTGATAGAAGTTGTCTAAAGTATGTTTGTTTTTTTAAAACAGTGCTGTTTTGTAGATAGGTCCTGGATGCAGTGTCGTAAACGACAGAATTCTGAAAAATTATTATAGAATGACATAGCGATAGCTAGGGGGTGGAGGTAGGAGAGGGTAGTTGATAGGTAGTTGTAGTGGTTGGCGTTCGTTTTAAGTGTCAATCATTGAGCTTTTTATAGATTGTGGCATTTTTCAAGTGATATAAGCCGCTTTCTTTGGTGCTATATAGTTTTTAATTTTGGAGCTATTCCCTGTTTGGGAAAATACTACAGAGGATAATTTACATAATATGAAATCTGCACGCACAGCATCTGACAACACAAGTGTGCATCATAGTGCCGTTTGGACCCGCTAGCTGACGGATGATGAAATAATTATATACATATGAAAACTAGAATTTTATGCACATTGCTCATTATGGGAGCAGTAATGATTGGAAAGGCACAGGAGAAGACAGAAGATATTGTCGGAAAATGGACAGTAACGAAATTGGTGCAACAGATACCAGAAGGGAAAGACAATCCTACAGTACGGACAGATAGCTACAAGACTGGTGAAAATGTTTGGCAAATCCTAAAAAACGGAAAAGCGAGTAATAAGCAGAAGGATAGAAAATCGGTAAAAGGATATTATGTGTATGTGGAAGATGGAAAACTTTACCTTACTCATAAGGATGCAGCAGCAAATGAATTGTATCTATTACAATTAAAAGACAGGCAGCTGCTGATGTATGATGTATTGGCACATGATTTTGATGATGCTAATGGCTACAAGAGTATCCACTATTTGGTTAAATTGAAGGAGTAAGCTGTTTAATTAAAATAGAATTAAAATGATTTTGGATAAGTGGTTATAGTGTTTTTGTCTTAAATTTGGTTATATACTTTAGCACAGTCATGACTATGAATACATTTTCGACAAGGGCATTTGGTACAGAAGCACCGGAGGCCGATTTAAAATCAATGAACATCCAGCGTAGGGAAGTGACCTCAAAAGATGTTGAAATCGATATTTTATACTGTGGTGTCTGCCACTCGGATTTACATACGGCGAGAAACGAATGGGGAAGCACATCCTATCCGAGTGTACCAGGGCATGAGATTGTGGGGCGGATTACTAAGATCGGCAGTGGGGTAACTAAATTTAAAGTTGGTGACCTAGTTGGCGTGGGCTGCATGGTCGATAGTTGTAGGGAGTGCGATAGCTGCAAGGAAGGACTAGAACAGTATTGTGAAAACGGAATGACAGGGACATACGACTCGATCGACAAACACTTGGGAACACACACTATGGGAGGGTATTCAGAACGTGTCGTCGTCGATGAGGATTTTGTATTAAGAGTGCCTGCCAATCTGGATCTGGCAGCTACAGCTCCGCTTTTATGTGCTGGTATTACCACCTATTCGCCATTACGTCATTGGAATGTAGGGGCAGGACAAAGAGTAGGAATTGTTGGAATCGGTGGCTTGGGGCATATGGGGGTCAAGTTGGCAAAAGCAATGGGGGCTTATGTTGTGGTGATTACAACATCGGCTTCGAAAAAGGAAGATGCCATGCGCTTGGGAGCTGATGAGATTATTTTGTCTACAGATGACGAACAGATGAAGAAAAATGCGGGAACGTTGCATTTTATTCTGGACTGTGTGTCTGCTCAACATGATATCAACGCCTACTTAAGGTTATTGAAGCGAGATGGCCAACTTACGTTAGTGGGCGCTCCAGAACACCCACTTCCTGTCGCAGCATTTAGTCTCATCCCTACGCGGAAGAGCTTTTCGGGATCGATGATAGGAGGGATTGCTGAAACGCAGGAAATGCTTGATTTTTGTGGACAGCATAATATTACATCTGATATCGAACTGATTCGGATGGAAGATATTAATACAGCTTATGAGCGTTTATTAAAAAGCGATGTGAAATATCGTTTTGTAATAGATATGGCCAGTTTGAAAGATTAAGAATATATCTGTTCTCTTATTACGCAGAAGTGAAGGAATATCTCTATTGCTTCACTTCTGCTTATGGTCTTGGTTTAAAGAGATTCCGATAGTAGATCGGGATATCAAAGATTCCCCCCGCTTTTTCGTAGTAGTGGTCATCTAATTCAAATATCCCGTTTATCGCATTCGCCCATCTAGCGGTAGGATAGGGATGTCGTGCTTTCATCGTTGTCCAATTTTTATAGTTCATATCGCCATTGGTTTCCATTATCCCCATACCTAGACTAGGGAAGGGAGCGACAGCAGCAGCAACGTTTTTGTTCCAGTCTACCAATATGGGGTTGACGGTGAGGTCCGAGCATATGCATGGAATTTGATGGTCGCATGCTATTTTAGCAATTTTAATTGTTGAGCTCAAGGTTTTAGCAATTCCTTTTAGGACAAATGCACCGTATCCTAAGTTAAGCTTCGTGTAGGCGTCTTTCTCGCTATGGATGCTTTCATCTGCTGCAATCAGGACTCCTATATCAGATACATTTTCGTTATTATCCGCCATAAAAGGTTCTTCATATAGTAGAATATGATCAAAGGCCCCAATAGTTCGGGCATGGTCTAGATATCTGAGTAAAGTTTTTTTGTCAGGATAACGACCATTGGCGTCCATGGTATAGTATAGCTTGCCTGTAGGTGTCTGTGTTGTCTTTATGGCCTTTAATGCTTGATGGATTTCGGTCAATCGCTGGATATCTTTTCTTAGCATTTCTTCGGGAGAACCTGGGAAACCCGTTTTAATCTTGAAAATAAAATAGCCGTTGTCCGCTGCTTTGACGATATCATCTATCGACATATCGTAAGAAACCTGAAACATGATGGCTATTTTTTTGTTTTGATGTGATAATGCGGTTTTATAAGGGATAGGGATCATGTCACGGAAGGTTGATATGGAATTTTCCGCGGCATAGAGCAACCATAGTGCATTATCTATACTCGATAGGGCATTGTAAAGAAAGTTGATGTTGAGGTGATCGATCCCTGTTATTTCTTTGGCCTCTTGATATAGTTGTGGAATGATTTGATCTAAGAGCACCATTGGGGAATCAAACTGATAACCGTTTATTCTTTTTAGAGCCCTATTGGTTACTTCATACATTAATGCATTAGCATTGAATTCGGAAGTTGAAGCGAACACATTGGAATCCCCATATAGTACACTCTGTGTAGCCATACCGATAGCATCAAAACCATTTTTACTTTTGAGATGAACGATGTTTTGCCATAATTCGGTTAAGTACCCCCCTTTAAAGCCAAAAGAATGCTTTAATTCTTCACGTTGAATATTAGAATCTGTCCCTGTGATTTCTATCTCATTCATAGTTTTGTTGGTTTAGCCTATCGTATTGTGAGCGTTACTGCAATTTAGAAATTAGTTTTGATATGGACATGTGTTGGCTCTATTTAACAGCCAATCATTATTTATTTGATTTGTTGTTCAATAATTTGAAGAGTATTCAGTGTTGTGTAGAATGAAGGTTGTTGAAATAGAGTAAGTATAGATCGGCCTAGTAAAACCATTTTGTAATTTCAGATTATTATTTAATTTTACAGCATTAGCTGATGATTGATAGAGACCTGACACCGGAAAGAGAGCTGTTGGTACAGTTGCAGAAGGGCAACCGTATGGCTTTCGATATACTCTACCATAGATATGCAACACGGCTTACTATAAAGTTGCTTCAACTTGTCAAGTCTGAAGAAATAGCTCAGGATTTATTGCAGGAAATATTCATGAAGATATGGCAGATGCGCGGCACGCTCAGGGAGGAGCATTCTTTTGCAGCGTTACTGTATACTATGGCGAGCAATCTCTCCTTGAATTCTTATCGTGCAGCGGTGCGGGAACAAAATCGCCTGATGAAAATTAAGGGAAGCGAATCCTATACGCACATTGAAGAAGATATCGATTTTGCGGAAACAACTAAAGTACTGAATTATGCCTTGTCCACTCTGACTGATCGGCAGCGTGAAGTCTATACATTACATAAACTGGAAGGCAAGACTTATAAAGAAATAAGCGAGTTGCTCCAAATAAGCCATTCTGCCATCAATCAACATCTTCAATTGGCTAATAAACAGATTCGTGCCATCTTGAAAGACCGGTTACCCGACCTGATGCTGTCAGTCATTCCCTTACTGATCACTAGTTGTTTGAAATAAATAAACTGTAAATCAAGTTCTTGTGTTTTTTTTGTGTTTTTATTAAAAAAACACCTGTTACTTTTTCTGTCTGTGGTGTATTCTAAATAAATGGACTACTAACCAAAAGATTCATTATGGATGCTAAAGCTCAATTTCAGCTTTTGTTTGAAAAGTATTTAGACGGAACTATTACGGAATCTGAATCAGCTGCATTGAAAAATGCTTTAGATCTGGAGGAGTATAATACATACACGGAAGAAACGATAGCGGATTTTTTCCGCGCTGAGCAAGACGGCACGACTTCCGAATGGCTCGATAAAGCAGAACCAATAGTGGATGATACATGGAGGTATCTGAATAAAGAAGTTGATAAAGAGATTTTAATAAATATTCGTCCCTTCTCTAGGCTTTATAAGTATGCCGCTGTCGCACTCTTATTAATCTCCTTAACAATTATCGGTTATTATTATAAAAAGGAAGCTATAGAAGAAGTTACCGTCAATGTTCCCGACATCAAACCCGGCAGCAACCGCGCGACCTTGACCCTTAGCGATGGTAAATCTATAGCGCTCAGTGAAGGGCAGTCTTCATTGGTTGTTTCAGATGAAGGCATGACATATGGCGATGGGACAGGAATTCCTGGGGCGGTCCGAGTACGCACTGCAACCATCCATACGCCCAGAGCTGGACAATATCAAGTCAGTCTACCTGATGGTACGGAAGTCTGGCTGAATGCTGCTTCTTCATTAAGTTATCCAACCACGTTTGAAAAAGATCTTCGCATGGTAAAGGTGACAGGAGAGGTTTATTTTGATGTAGCTAAAGATGCAAAAAGGCCATTCATCGTACAAACTGAAAATCAGAAAATAGAGGTACTAGGTACAAGCTTTAATGTAAATGCCTATGCTGATCAGGGCAAATGTCTCACGACGCTGATTGAGGGGAGCCTGCGTGTTATTGCTAAGCAGAATGATCAACGTCTAGTGATCAAACCGGGCCAGCAGGCGATTGTGTCAGAGTCCGGGGAAATGGATGTTGTGCAGGTAGACGTTGAGGAATATACAGCTTGGAAAGATGGTGCTTATATGGTCAATAATCTAACGTTGGAACAGTTTGCGAAGCAGATCGAACGTTGGTATGATGTGGATGTCGATATGGGAAATTATAAAAACTACAGGCTTTCAGCGACAATTCGTAGAGATGTTAAACTGAAAGAGGTATTGGACGCGATTACATTAAGAACGAAGATAAAATTTGTAGTAAAAGAAAGGAGGGTGTCGGTAGCAGAATAAAATAAACAAATGAACAAAAATTTTGCAGGCATCTAAAAAAGCCGCTGTGGTGGTAACGACACCAGCAGCAGCCAGATCCTGTCAAAATATACAGTATTAGCTAACTATTTTTTTTAACCGGACAATACAAATTTAAGGATTAGAAATCATTGTATCAATCTATGGTACATCATGATGGATAATTCCCTTAAGACGTGTTGTTCATTTATGAATTAACGATGAGCAATAAAAAATACGTTTTTTTATTACACATGAAACTAACCTTAGTCTTGTTTCTTTTTTCCATGCTGGGAGCCATGGCGAAAATCAATGCGCAGAAGATCAACCTGGATCTGAAAAAGGTCTCTTTTAAGAAAGCGTTTTTGGAGATTACAAAACAGACCGGAGTAACATTTATCTATCAGGATAAAGACATCAATCCGGAATGGCGCGTCAACCTTAACGTCTCTAATAGAGAGGTTGGAGAGGTAGTACCTGTCTTACTTGCAGGTCGTCCTCTACAATATACCATAAGTGGCAAATCGGTGTCTATCATCCCAACGATGCCTGTAATAAGCGCAACAACCAAAAAGATAGAAACTATAGAAGTCGCTCCTCAATCGGTAATTACAGGCCGCGTCGTCAATGAGAAGGGCGAAGCTTTATTAGGAGCTTCTATAAGTGTAGAAGGGAAGAAAACTGGTGCTGTTACAGATGCCAGTGGCCATTTTACACTACAGAATGTAGCCGATAATGAAACTTTAATTGTTAGTTATGTAGGGTATCTCTCCCAAACGATCAAAGCCAAGGCCAATGTCGGTACAATTGTGTTAAAAGCAAAAGACGATAACATTGACGAGGCTGTAGTGCGCGTCAATACAGGGTATCAACGCTTGCCTAAAGAGCGCATGACTGGGTCGTTTAGTTACGTCAGCGGCGAACAGCTTGAATCCAAAATGGCAACAGGGCTCAAGAATGCATTGGAAGGCCAAGCTGCTGGTGTGGTGATCGATAAATCCGGGAATATCGAAATACGTGGTATATCGACATTCAATGCGCAGAAAGTTCCTTTATTGGTGGTAGATGGCTATCCCATAGAAGGAAGTATTGATGATATAAATCCGATGAATATATCCAGTATCACGGTGTTAAAAGACGGTGTGGCAGCCTCTATTTATGGATCTCGTGCAGCGAATGGGGTTATCGTCGTGACTACAAAAATGGGGATGAGTGGAAAGCCAAAGGTTAGATATTCTTCGTTTGTGAATATCATCGGTAGGCCACAGCTGAAATATCTTAATAGAGCAACTACTGCCGATTATATCGATGCCGAAGTCGATTTGTTTAATTATAACGTCAATAATGCATCACCTATTGATCAATATAATATGAGTCGCGTAACGTACCTCTTGATGCAGGCTAGGGACGGTGAAATTACCGAAGAGGCTGCTATGGCGGAGATAGAAGGATTGAAAAAGATTGATGGTATGGGACAGATTGAAAAAGCATTCTTTCGCAATGAAATCAGTCATCAACATAATATAGGAATCGCTGGAGGAACGGAAGAGTACAACTACAATATAGCTGTTAATTATCAGAATACACAGCAAAATATGTTGAATAACGATAACAAACGCTTTATATTCGATTTGAAAAATGAATGGAAACCACTTCCGTTCCTGACTTTGGGGGCAGCAGCGAATGTTACTTTAAACAAAGCGAATTCGAGCTGGATGTTGGTTAATACACTCTTGGGACCCGAATATCAAGGGATGCATTTTTCGACATTGACTAATTTCAATACCGAGTCTATGTTACAACCGTATACACAGTTGTGGGATGAGGCCGGAAATCAACTTCCGCTTTGGGGGCTAAGTCAGTATAAAATTGATGCCTATAAAAATACACCCGGTATGAAGAACTGGGATTATTATCCTATCGACGATCTCAACAAAAGAAAATTTACGCGTAATGGTTTTTCGAGTAGAATAATGGGATTTGTACGTGCAGATTTGATGGAAGGACTTACGGCTGAGTTCGGTGGAAACTGGGAGAGAGGGAGTAGGTTGGTCAAGGGGATTCAAGATGTGGAAGCATATGATGTACGGATAGCGTACAATGATGCTACTTCAAGGGCCAATTATGCTAATCATTATTTCCCTGATGGTGGCGTAATCAATGAAAACCGAGATTTTAATGAATCTTGGACATTGAGGTCCCAGCTTAATTACAGCAAGGATTTTTCGGGTTATAAACACCGTGTAAACGCTTTGATCGGTAATGAGATGCGTAAACTCACATTTGATCGTAATGAGTTAGCTACTCGTCTAGGATATAATCCTACTGCCGGATCATTTATACCGGTGAATATAAAGGATTATAACGCGCGGATTTATAATTCGGATATGTTGATGACTCCGGTCTTTAAAGGTATTACGGATGGAGCGTTCAACTATAGTGATAACCGATTTGTCTCTTGGTACGCAAACGGTTCTTACGAATATGATGATCGTTTTATCTTCAGTGGTTCTATGCGTTTAGATCTAACTAATTTTTTTGGAACGGACAAAAAGTTTAGATATAAACCGCTTTGGTCTTTGGGCGGAACTTATAAACTCAGTAAAGAAAAGTTCTGGAACAGTGAGGTGGTTAACAAACTCCACTTGAGAGGATCGTATGGTATAAATGGTAATATATCCTTGAATAATGGTCCTTATTTGATCTTGAAATCCTATAATTACAGCCCCAAAATGGGAGGGATCCCTTATTATGTAGAGTCTCCTCCTAATGACCAGCTACGTTGGGAAAAGACAGGTATCACCAATGTCGGGATTGATTTTGGTTTATTCAATAATCGTGTAGAGGGATCTTTGGATTATTACAACAAACGTAGTGAAGATCTATTGGCTGAAGATGCGGTAGATCAGACAGTCGGTTACACTTCCGTGGTTAGAAATGTGGGAGAGATGAGCAATGAAGGCCTTGAGCTGAGTATGAATATTAACGTAATCGACAAAAAGGACTGGAAATGGATTGTATCGCCTAATATCGCATTCAATGCGAATACGGTACATCATTATAATGTTACCAGACCATACACGTCTTATTATACGGATGCTATGGGAATCTTGATTGAAGGCTCTCCGGCCGAAGCTCTTTTTGGTTATCGTTTTGCAGGCCTTAATGACCGCGGTCAGACACAGGTATACAATAAGGACGGTGAAAAGATACTCATCGCAAATGCAGAAATAAAAGATCTAATCTATCAAGGGACATTCCGTCCTAAATGGGATTTGGCTTTGACCAATAGAGTTAAATACCAGGACTTCAACCTTTCTTTTATGTTTATTGCCAAACTGGGACATAAATATAGAAAAGACGCATTTCTAGGGTCAAATATTATGAATAGACATGTGAGTGAGCGCTGGCGTAAACCTGGTGATGAAGCGAATACGATATATCCAGTGCTACAGGACTGGAACATGGATATGTTTGATTTTCCTTATATCGACAAGCTGGTAGGGAATGCGAGCTATGCCAAACTACGTGATGTGACGTTGTCTTATGACTTGAGCAAATTTACTAAACGCTTTAAGATAGCGAACGCACAGGTGTATGTACAGGGTAGAAATCTATTGTTGATCACAGCAAAAGGAGTGGATATTGATCCTGAGACAGCAGAAGTAAACGAGACCGGTGGAGTTTCTTCGACTTCAGAGCAAGGATTTACATCCCTACCTCGACCTCGAGAAATGTTTATCGGATTACGTGTCAATTTCTAATAGATAACTAAAGAACTTATTTTATGAAACGGATAACATATATATTATTACTGAGCGGGTTGTTGAGCACTACCGGATGTAATAAGTTTTTAGATTTCAAACCCATCGGAAAACTAATACCAGAAAAAGTAGAGGACTTAGAGAATGTACTGAATAATCCAGGAACAGTAGACTTTCATTTCATGGATAATAACTTGGGGTGTTTTTATGCTTTCTTGGGTGATAATCTTCAGGTTTCTCCCAATCAGGAGAAATACTTGTATACCAGTACACATCCCAATGTAGACCGCTATGCGGCTTATGTTTATTATCATCCCTATATGAATCCAATAAATCCACAACATACATGGGATTGGGGAATTTATAAAGCTACAGCTCTTCTTAATCTGGTTGTGGATGAGGTGAATAGTCTAGATGCGCAGAACAGTGATTTGGGAAAGATTTTAGTCGCTCAGGCGCGAGCAGGTCGTGCTTGGTCGTATATGGTAGGAGGTTTAGGATATGGCCCGATGTATGATCCAGCTTCAGCAAATGATCAGCGCGTGATACCCTATCGGACTACGAGTTCTCCAGCTGCAGCTAACCCTGACTTGTCAACTACCAAAGAGCTGATGGATAAGGTAGAGGCGGACCTGTTGGGGGCATTGGATGCGCCGATGAGTGTAGCACACCCGAGCAGGGCGAGCAGACCTGCCGTGCACGGACTATTGGCTCAACTCTATATGTATAAGAGAGACTGGATAAAGATGTCCGAACATGCAGAAGAAGGATGGAAGTTATCACTCGCTGCAAAAGGCGGCGTGAATAATATGATCTATAATCTTAATCAATTTTATTATAAACCCAATGTAGGAAGTAATCCTCCACCAGGAACAAGCCCTGAGATTGGTCTGGAACTAATTGGAACAGATAATTTAATCAAGCAAACGAATAACAAGGAGTCTTTGTTTTTTAGAACAGCAGCAACGAGTTGGAGCAATTATCCATCGGATGAGTTTTTGGATCTCTTTGATAAAACTGTAGACCGGAGATATATTTTGTTCGGCTTGAAGCGATTGGGCTATGCAGCTACAATAGGTGGCGTCAAACACGATGACGGTATCCGTACGTATTACTATAGAGATAATAAAATGACCGCGAATGCAGGGCTTACTTACCCGGATTTGTTATTGATGAAAGCAGAAGCCAATGCACGTTTGAATAAGCTGGCTGCCGCTCTTTCTGATTTGAATCTATTGCGCAAGTTCCGTTACGAAGGTACTAATACAGATCTGGGCAACGGTGGTGGTAAGAGCCAGGATCAACTTTTGGGAGAGATTCTAAAAGAACGTCGTCGTGAGATGCCTCTAGGTACATTCCAAAGGGTATTCGATATAAAGAGATTGGCTTTGGATACAGGAAAGCCTTGGTGTAAAACGAAAATATCGCATACACTGGATGGTAAAACCTATTCTGCTGATGTAAAATCGAAATATTTTACATTGGAGATCAATAATCCAACAATACTATTAAATCCAAGTTGGGGGCTGAAAGAAAATAATACACCTTATCTGCCTACAAAATATTAGTGTGTTTTTGTGTTTGAAGCTATCTGCGCAAAAACGGCAAAAGATAGCTTCTTCACTTAATTAAATTATTTCAATGAAAAAGACAATAATAACAATGTTGTTGGCTAGTCCTCTGGTGTTGCTGGCACAACAAAATAACTATAGCATAGAGGGAACGGTCAAGAATGGTAAAGGAAAAGAGAAAGTATACATGTCGTATCGTAATACAGAGGGGCATCAGCGAGATAGTGCCATGGTAAAGAACGGCAAATTTCAATTTAAAGGAATCATTAGTAGTCCTACAGTAATGACATTGAGTTTTCCTGCGGAGAAAGGAAGTTATTTCTCCGATAGTTATAGATTATTGCTAGACAAAGGGAAACATACCCTTGCTGTCACAGATTCACTGAAGTATGCACAGCTTTCAGGTTCGCCTCTGTCTGTAGAGTATCTGAAATACAATGAACTTTTCGCTGTACAGGAAAAGACAATGGAAAACCTGGAGAAGGAATGGGCTGCATCAAGTGAAGAGCAACGTAAGAATGGTTTTTCAAAATCACTTTCTGAAAAGTTTGATGTTTTAGAAAAGCAAAAAGAAACGATACAGAAGACCTACATCTTACAGTATCCAAATTCCTATGTTAGTTTGTTAGCACTGCAGGAGATTACAGGATTGGACATGGATGGCTATACGGAAGAAAAGACTTTCCTTAAGTTTCCGGAATGGGTGAGACAGACCGAAGTAGGTCAGAGTTTTGCTAAACGTATCGAGTCCGCTAAAAAGACAGCTATAGGCGTTATGGCTCCTGATTTTACCCAAAATGATGTGAATGATAAGCCTATCAAATTATCGGATTTTAGAGGGCAATATGTTCTCTTGGATTTTTGGGCTTCCTGGTGTGGGCCTTGCCGGGCAGAAAATCCACATGTGGTAAAGGCTTATCATGCCTATAAAGACAAGAACTTTACCGTTCTAGGTGTATCATTGGATAACCCTGGTAAAAAAGATAATTGGTTGAAAGCAATTGCAGAAGACCAGCTAGAATGGACACAGGTTTCAGATCTGATGGGCTGGAAGAATGCCGCAGCGCAATTGTATGGTGTACGTGGTATTCCTCAAAATTATTTGATAGGACCCGACGGAAAAATTGTCGCGGTTAATCTAAGAGGTGAAAAATTGGAGAAAAAGTTGGCCGAAGTGTTAGATTAAGATCGAGCATGAAGCTGTAATATAAGATGTTGAATGATGTCGTACGGTAGTGTAACGCCTGTCAGTTAATGACTATAAAGGCTGGCTTTAGATTTAAGCCAGCCTTTATTTTCACAAGACTTTGATCACTTCTCATCCGTAGGTAGCTTTTGCTGTACGACCTCCTGCATAGGGATAGCAAATGCAATGTTTTTCTCCTCAAAAATACGTGCAATATCCGATATGACCGCACTTTTGACTTGTACGGTATCTTTGAAAGTTTTTGTCCAAAAATAAAGCTCTATATGTACCGATTGTGCCGATACCTCTCCAAATAATACCCACGGTGATGGGCTAGGTAATACTTCTGTGTGATTGTTCAATAGCTCTGTGAGGATCTGTTTTGTCAAATCCAAGTCTGTACCATAACGTATAGCAAGGGGAAGATGGATTCGTTTTCTAAAGCCTCCCATGGTCCAGTTGATGACATGCGAATTGAGAAGATCACCGTTTGGTATCACCAAATCGGCTCCTTCTGGCGTAGCGATGACACTGCTTCTAAAACCTATGGATTTCACTTTGCCCGATTGTCCATTGATATCGATTAGATCATCGACGTTGACGGGCTTTTCAAAGGCAATAATTAACCCGCTCACTAGGTTATTGACCAAGGTCTGGAGGCCAAAACCTATACCTACCCCAAGTGCCCCTACAATTAAGGTGATTTGTTGAAGAGGAATACCCACCGCCGCAAAGGCTATTAAGAAACCGAGTACGATGATGACGATACGGACGAGTAATATCCAACTCCCCAAATGGAATTTACGGTTATCTTTTCCCTCGCGGTTGCTGGATTGAGGGTCTGAGGCAAAAAAAGAAACAACCTTGGACAAGATCGTTGCGCCTAGCATGATTAATACAAATACAAGCAGCGTATAGAGTGAAAATGAGAACCTGCCCAGGTTTTGCTGTGCGTAGAAGATGTCCCGTATAGGTTCCGATAATAGTTTGAATTCGTAGAAGTTTCGCCCCACTAAGACAAACCATCCGACGATTAAAATCGCATAGAAAAACGAGGGCGCTCGCTGCCCAACACGGTCATAATTGATGTAAAATAGCCTGCGCTCCCGTTGTCTGTACATTGATGAAGCAAAACTAAGGCCTTCATTGACTAGACGTAGTACCCACAGAAAGATAATCGCCGCAATTACATTAAGTACACCAGATACGACAAGAACTTTAGCAATGTTGAAACGTCCAAAGAGATTGAAAAATAAGGATAAGAGTGCCATGAAGGTCATTAACCCAATAGGGTAGAGTATCCATTTTTCAAGAAGTTCATTATGCCTGCTTTTGTTGAGTAAGGTATACCCTCCTAAGAGAAAGCTGCAGCTAGAGATTAGTAAAAGTCCCCACCGTTCAGGACGGGAAGTTTGCAGGATCATGTTATCTAATGCGACCGTAATGTAGAGCACAAGCAATGCTAGCCAGATTGCCATCCAGTATTTGGAAGTAAAACCCTGTAATAATAAAGTCAATAAGATAGCGCAGCAGAGTAGTATTGTTGTGGAGAATATAAAAGGTGGGCTAGGGAATACAAATTGTCCTAAGCTGAGCCCAATCAGTAAACCAGATATAAGCGGCGTGCGGAGTATCATGCTTTTAGATAGATTGACTTTGCCTTCTAGCTTAACATCACGATGTAATGAATAGATATATACCGTGACAATACTAACAGCAATCAATAGAAGTAATAGTCTACCCCAATATCCTCGGATATAGTAGCTAAATACCAATTTGGCCTTTACAATTGAGAAGCTGAGTATTTCTTTAAATGGTCTGTCAAAAGCATTAGGCTCCCAGAGTTTAGGAAATTCCTGAGTCAATGTGCGTCCCGCTAGCTGTTGCTGATAGTAGCGTACCTCTTCAATCCCTGTTTCTAGATTCAACAGTTCTAAATTGACTTCATTCTGTAAGAGCTGTATATCATTCATGCTCTTTTTTATCTGTTGTGTGATAGGAGCTTTCCAATGCCAGTACCTTCAGCTTGTGTACATAATTTTGGAGCTCTGCAGAGTCACGCGGAAAGATAAAAAGAGATCTATCGTTGCTTAGAGAATCAATCTGTAGCCGGTAATCGCTTAGGCGATCCTGATAATTGTCAATTCTCCGTTTGTAGGTTGATGTTTCGGTATACAGTGCTTTTAGAATATGTGAGGTTGTAGTTAAGTTTCTGGACGTCTGATAGGAACCCTTGTTTTCAAAGACCCCCTCCTGGACAACACGATGCCATTGCACGATATGCTGTAAGTCAGCTTTTAATGCTAGCGTATCAAAGCCCTTCTTCAGAAATGAACGAGCTTGTCTGGATAATGCTTTTATCTCCTCCATTACTTGGCTTTGACGTATGGCGGCCTTGTCGTTCTCGAGATCCTTCAAACTCTTTTTCGCAGACTCATTGAAAAACACTTCCATCCGGGAAACAAAATCATGGGGTAGACTATCTTGTTGGTTACGAGTTGAATCCAGTTGTATGGAGTTTGCATAAAGGGGGAAAGTACCAAAGCAGAAAGCAAGAACAATCAGGTAGCACAATGCAGGCTTTAAATTCATAATACTATTTATTTGCGAGTACAAGGATTGTTTAAATTATAGGTGCTCCTCATACCCGATTTGGTTTTGATATATAAGATATACGTTATAATTTCCTTTTTGTTTTCTTAGTTTCGATGGTTTTAACTATTTTGTTCTATTATAATAGTATATACTGACCATGAGCCAATTAGCAGATCAGATAAATAATAAGATAGAAGAGGTGTTTTCACAAGCTGTGTACGACCGAAGGTACCTTCATCAGCATCCAGAACTCTCTTTCAATGAGTTTGAAACAAGTGCGTACATACGAGGTCGATTGGATGCTATGAATATTCCTTTTCGGATTGTTGCCAAGACGGGAGTTGTAGCAGTGCTGGAAGGCGAATTGGAGGACAGCGATGATGTGGTCGTGATACGTGCAGATATTGATGCATTACCAATAGAGGAGAAGAATGCAGTTGATTATAGATCCGAACATAATGGTGTTATGCACGCGTGCGGACATGATTTTCATACCGCCAATTTGCTAGGGGTCGCATCTATAATCAACGGGTTACGGTCGTATTATTCCGGTAAAATTCTTTTGCTCTTCCAACCTGCTGAAGAGAAAATACCCGGTGGAGCGATTCAGGTACTGGAGTCCGGTATTTTAGAATCATTTGGAGGGCGTATAAAAGCTGTCTTGGGATTACATGTGAGCCCAAGGTTATCGTTAGGTAAAATCGGGATTTGTGCGGGGCGTTTTATGGCTTCTAGCGATGAGTTCTATTTGACGATCAAAGGACGTGGCGGCCATGCTGCGGAGCCCCATCGAGCGGTAGACCCGATTATGATTGCAGTACAGCTTTTAAGTGCCTTGCAGCAGATTGTGAGTAGAAAGTCAGATCCTAATACACCGTCCGTCTTAACTTTCGGTCGTTTTGAGGGTAAAGGTGCGGCCAATGTGATTCCCGAGGAAGTGATTTTAGAAGGAACATTCAGAACTGTAGACGAAAAATGGCGGGCTGAAGCATTGCAACAGATAGAAGGATTGATTAATACACTTCCCAATTCTTTAGGTGCTTCGGTACAATTGGAGATACGTAGGGGATACCCTACGTTGTATAATGATCCCGAGTTGGCCGCCCGTTCAAAGGAACTTTGGACTAAGCTTTTAGGACAAGATCGGATTACGGATGTGGGGATATGGATGGCTGCTGAGGATTTTGCTTACTATTCTCATAAGTATCCGTCTTTGTTCGTATTGGTTGGTACCGATAACGGTCGTTTAGAAACACAGTACGGATTACATAATGCACAGTTTAATCTGGACGAAGAGGCATTGCGGACATCAATCCCGGCTCTGGTACATTTGGTTTTTGATTTGTTGAAAGGGTAAACTTTTTGTTTACCCTTATAGAATAAAAAGCAGCTTATTGGAAAGTTAAGTTTACTTTCTTAAAGCCAAGACCTTCTAATAGCGGTTGAAATACATGTATGGCATTGGATTGCGTCTGTGCCAATATGTCTGACTTTTGGACCTGTTTTGTAATCTCGCTCTCGGCGCTTTTAAATGCCTCATCTACCAAAGTCGCTTCTCTGAAGAAAGCCATTTTAGTATCATAGACTTTCGAGTCTTTATGATCTATCTTGACATAACATAATTCTGCTTTAGGTAGGACAATTGTTGCAGAATCTCCTGAGATGGTTACATCCTCAGGTTTTACCTTGCTCAGGTCGATGCAGCCTACAGCATCAGCTTTCACAATCAATAATACACTGGCTTCAGGTAGATAGTTACTGACGTCCTTGTGTTCTATAACATCACTGAATCTATACTTTACCAATTCAAGTTTTCCCATAGCCTCAATACGTTCTACAAGAATTTGATGTTTACTTTCAGTTGTTCTCTTTGGGGTGTATTTGTCTTTTACTAACCATATAATGACTCCTATCAGCATGAGGGGAATAAGAAATCTTAGCAGTGTCTTCATGTGTTTTTTTATTTTATTATTTTATGGAATAGAACCGCGACAGGGTAAAAAATACTTAACCGTGTTCGAGCATCCCACAGTATTGGACAAAAAATAGACCACTTCGTTTAAAGTGGTCTGTAATATTTATAATGTAATACTGTCCTAGAGGTATCTACCTAGAGAGAGCGACTAGCGTTTTATTTCGTTCTTACGGAAGACAGCAGCAATTTCTGATAACTGTGAATCGTTTAAGGAGGAACTCTTCTTTAAGCAGTCAATGAAATGGGCTACTTCTGCTGCTGCAGCTGGGCAGCCAGCATTTTCCCCTTTGCTTGACAAAGGTGCACCCATAGGACGAATCTGGGAATCGGCAATTAAATTTTTCTTACCGTCAAAGACCAGCCAGGTAGGCAGCCCTTGGTCAGCATTGTTATATTTTTTTAAGAGATCTGCAGCGCCAGGGTTTTCAAGATTCTCTTTGCCTTTGGTCTCGTATACGGTAAAGTCCGCAATTACATAATATTTATCGAAAAGAGGTTTTATACTAGGATCGTTAAGACTAGCAGTCATTTTATGGCACCAGCCACACCATGAGGCATGAAAAATAGCCAATACGCTCTTATTCTCTTTTGCCGCTGTCTTTATAGCTGCATTCAGAACATCTTCCGCAGGAGCAGGAGTCGATTGCGCCAATACGGTCTGTAAACCTAAGGCTAATACAAAGCCTAATAATATTGTTCTCATTTTTTGTCTTTTAAAATGTTTTTATTGCCTTAAATAATCCGAAATAGGAACCTTTAAGGTTTGTTTTTTGATGTGAAAATAAGGAAATAATCTGTGCTTTTTGTGCTATCCCAAATACTTTTTTATCCATTAATTATTGAACGTGAATCGGTTGAATGTCGTTGAAAAGCCACATGTAGAATATTTCCTATTTGGAAAAGTGTTGGGAATAGTCTAATTTTGTTATCAATGAGATGGTTGATTTATATATTATCCCTTTATATATTGGTGCTGGCAGTGCTGCCTTGTACCGACCATCTTATAGCTCCAATACAAATTGATTTAACACATCTGACTGTAGAATCTCATGACCATGATCAGGAGAATCGTGATACCTGTACTCCTTTGTGCGGTTGTTCTTGCTGTGGTGTGCACATTAGCGAGGTCTCTTTCTTCTGGTACGAAACTCCTGAACAGCCAGTAGTCTATAAAGTTGTAAATCAGTTTTTCAAAAAGAATTTTCCTATCTCCGATTATAACGGAAGTATTTGGCAGCCACCTAAGGCTACAGCTTAGCCTTTGTTCAATCTTTTGTTGATACGTATAATCTTTCGTTAGATGTAGCGCAGGTAAATTTAGTATTTACTACCGCTAACAATACCCTCAATTATTTGTTGTAAAATAAAAGATTGTTATGGTTTTCTCTTTGGAGAAAATTGTATCAGGCTGCCTAATTATCTTTTTAGAAAAAATTACAAACTTTAATTTAATGTATTGTGTTAGATAGTATTATAAGATTTAGCATCAAGAATAAGATCATTATAGGTTTGATGACCTTATTGCTTATCATTTGGGGGAGTTGGAGTGCTACCAAGCTCCCTATAGATGCTGTGCCGGATATTACCAATAATCAGGTACAGATATTTACTGCTGTTCCAACTCTTGCTGGACAAGAGGTAGAACAGTTAGTTACCTTTCCGATAGAACAGAGTATTGCGAATGTGCCCGATATCGAAGAGATCCGCAGTATATCCAGATTCGGACTTTCGGTTGTAACTGTCGTTTTTAAAGAGGACGTTGATATCTATTTTGCCCGTCAATTGATTGGTGAAAAGCTCAAACAGGCCGTTGAAAATATGCCTCCCGGTATAGGAAGTCCTGAGATGGCTCCGGTTAGTACAGGGTTGGGTGAGGTATATCAATATATCATTCATCCGAAAAAAGGTAGTGAGAATAAATATAATGCAAAGGATCTGCGGGAGATGCAGGACTGGATTGTAGCACGACAACTTTACGGTACACCAGGTATCGCTGAGATTAATAGCTTTGGAGGTGAGCTTAAACAATATGAAGTTGCCGTAGACCCAGATAGACTCAAGGCTATGAATGTGAGCATTCCTGAGTTGTTTACGGCCCTGGAAAAGAACAACCAAAACACAGGAGGAGCTTATATCGACAAAAAGCCAAATGCCTATTTTATTAGAGGTATAGGTTTGGTCAGTTCGCTTGAAGATGTTGGAAACATAGCCGTCAAGACTACGGGGACAGTGCCTATTTATGTTAAGGATATAGCCAATGTACGTTTGGGCAGTGCTGTACGGTATGGAGCTTTGACTTATAATGGAGAGGTAGATGCCGTGGGGGGAGTTGTGATGATGTTAAAAGGCGAAAATAGCAACGAAGTGGTAAACCGTGTTAAAGAAAAACTTCCCACCATACAAAAATCGTTACCAGAAGATGTTGTTATCGAGCCTTACCTGGATCGTACAGACCTCGTCGGACGTGCCATTCAGACAGTCGAAAAGAATCTAATTGAAGGGGCGTTGATCGTAATCTTTGTATTGGTTGTTTTCTTGGGAAATCTACGCGCAGGATTGATTGTAGCGTCTGCGATTCCATTATCATTGCTGTTTGCTTTGGGGATGATGAATGTATTTGGAGTCAGCGCCAATCTGATGAGTTTGGGTGCCATAGATTTTGGATTGATTGTCGATGGAGCGGTGATTGTTGTAGAAGCTACGCTCCATCATTTGGGGTTACGTAAGTCCACGGAACGTCTGACACAGGAGCAGATGGATCAAGAGGTCTTTGAATCAGCCTCCAAAATAAGAACCAGTGCCGCATTTGGTGAGATTATCATCTTGATCGTATATATCCCTATCCTTACGTTAGTTGGGGTTGAAGGAAAAATGTTTACCCCAATGGCTAAAACGGTGGGATTTGCCATTCTTGGTGCTTTGATTCTTTCATTGACTTATATTCCAATGATGAGTGCCCTGTTTCTTCCAAAGAAAAATAGTGGAAAGGAGACTTTCAGTGATAAGATGATCGCCCGATTACAACGAGGTTATAAGCCTTTGTTGGAAAAGATGATAAAGGTCAAATACATTGTGGTATCGCTTACAGTACTGGTTTTTGGAATAGCAGTATTCTTATTCAGCAGAATGGGGGGAGAATTTATTCCGCAATTACAGGAAGGAGATTTTGCCTTCCATTGTATTCTACCGCAAGGAAGTTCTTTGAGCCAGAGTATAGAAACTTCCATGAAAGCATCCCGGATTATAAAGGAGTTTGATGAGGTGCGCATGGTCGTCGGTAAGACCGGTGCGGCCGAGGTACCTACGGATCCTATGCCTCCAGAGGCAACAGATATGATGGTTATATTAAAACCACAGAGCGAGTGGACTTCGGGCAGAACTTACGATGAACTGGGAGATGCCATACTGGAGAAACTGGAAGTTATCCCAGGGGTTTTCTTCGAAAAGAATCAACCTATACAGATGCGTTTTAATGAGTTAATGACAGGGATACGTCAAGATGTCGCTGTAAAGATATTCGGAGAGAATATGGATACCTTGGCAAATTATGCGACCAAAGTTGGAGCTGTTATACAGACAGTCCCTGGAGCAACGGCACCGCAGATCGAGCGCGTGAGCGGTCTGCCACAGATTAATATAGAATACGATCGGGTTCGAATAGCTAATTATGGTCTTACGATTCAGGATCTGAATGATATTGTCAGTACAGCCTTTGCCGGTAAGAGTACGGGGAGCGTATATGAAAATGAGCGAAGATTCGATATGGTCGTCCGTTTGGATAGCACACACCGAAGCGATATAGATGATGTTCGCAATCTATTAGTGCCAATTCCAAGTGGAGCGCAGGTGCCTTTATTCCAGCTTGCAGATATTGATTACAAGTTGGGACCCGCTCAAATCAGTAGAGAGTCTGGTAAACGTAGGATCGTAATTGGATTTAATGTTGCGGATAGAGATGTACAGTCTGTAGTCAAAGAGATTCAGCAGAAATTAGAGAATGTAAAACTCCCTTCAGGTTATTATTTTACCTATGGTGGACAGTTTGAAAACTTGCAGAAAGCATCTGCCCGGCTGATGATTGCAGTGCCTATTGCCTTATTACTTATTTTTATGTTATTGTATTTTACATTCCACTCCTTCAAACAGGCCATACTCATATTCACCGCAATCCCAATGAGTGCTATTGGAGGAGTATTGGCACTTCTATTACGCGATATGCCTTTCAGTATTAGTGCGGGTATTGGTTTTATTGCACTATTTGGAGTTGCTGTTTTAAACGGTATAGTACTTATAGGTACATTCAATCAGCTCGAAAAAGAGGGGATTAAGGATGTGTTGCAGCGGGTAAGGGAAGGAACCATGATTCGTCTGAGACCTGTATTGATGACAGCTACAGTTGCCTCCTTAGGCTTTCTGCCGATGGCTATCAGTAGCAGTGCAGGGGCCGAGGTACAGAAGCCGCTAGCGACAGTAGTCATTGGGGGACTGGTAACGGCGACCTTCTTAACCCTGTTTGTCCTTCCTCTGCTTTATATTATTTTTAATTCAAAAATAAAGCCAGCTAAAGTCGATATTATGAAAACAACAATGATCATATTGTTTTTTGGAATGGGGAGCTTGTTTGCTACTGCCCAGAGTAGAGTTTCTGTCGAGAGTCTAATCGATAGTGCCTTAAAAAATAATCTTCAGTACCGTGTCAATCAGGCCCAGGTAGATGCGGCGGGTTATACGGTCAAGACCGCTGTTGATATAGCACCTTTCGGTGTTTCTGTGCAGAATGATGAGATGCAGCCGTCCAACAGAAAGGGAAGGCCTACGATCGGGATATCGCAAGATATTGCCTGGCCCGGATTATATTCGGCGCGAAAAAAATACTTTAACGAGCAACTGAAGTTTACGGAACTGAACAGAGAGCTTCTCACGACAACTATAAAAAGAGATGTACGGTTAGCCTATTTTCAGTTATGGTATTTGCAGGATAAGCAGTCCTTGTTTGCACAGCTGGATAGCATTTATGCAAACCTATTTAAAGCGACAGATCTACGCGCCAGAACGGGAGATGTGGCTATGCTGGATCGTATTGCGGCAGAGGCTAAGTTGAATGAACTACGGGCTCAGATTAAACAAAACACGAAAGAAATGACGGTGCAGCAGCAGCAGCTAATGCTGCTGACCAATCGTAATGAATGGATGTTGCCCATCGAGCGCGCAATGCACAAAATAGCAATGGAACAGTTGGAAGATAATCCTTCACATCCAATGTTGAATTTGCAACAGCAAAATGTAGCTATAGCCAATTCAAATGTACAGGTCGAACGTAATACTAATATGCCCGGTTTTTCAGGAGGGTTTTCTTCTCAACGGCTCTTAGGAATGAATGATCCCATTACAGGGTTCTCGGTAGGTGCTTCTTTTCCACTATTTGGTATGTCTGCCGCCAAGAATAGAGTTAAAGCAGCTAAAGCGGAGGTGAAAGTCCAAGAAGAAACTCTAGCCTATAATAAGCAGCAGTTACAGATAGATAGAGCGTCAGCAGTTACAGAGATTGAAAGAAATAATGTATTGCTGGAGTTTTATGAAAAATCAGGATTAAAACAGGCAGATGAGATTATAAAAGCCGCTACGCTCAGCTATAGGACCGGAGAGATTGGTTTCGCAGAACTTAGCCAATTTTTGGGACAGGCCATTGCTATTCGTCAGAATTATCTAGATGTGCTCAATCTGTACAATAAATCGGCCATACAGATTAACTACCTGAATAATAAATAACGTGTTTAAAAAAGAGACTATAATGAAACTAAGCATAAAAACAATATTACCGGTGATTACGATCTTACTATTGATAGTGGGCTGTAATAGTAATAAATCAAAAGAAGAAAGAGCTGCTGCTAAGGAAGCACATAGCGAGACAGAAGAAGAATCTACTACGATAGCTACTTTAAGCAAAGAACAGATAGCTTCTGTTGGTATCAGCTGGGGGAATATGGAATATAAAGACCTGATGGCTACCATTAAGGTGAATGGCCAGTTGAGTGTGCCCAATAATAACAAAGCAAATGCAACTTCCTTATATGGGGGTGTTATCAAGAGCTTATTGGTACAATTAGGGGATTATGTGCGGAAAGGACAGACAATAGCTACGATTACGAATCCTCAATATATACAATTGCAGGAAGAGTATCTAACCGTAACGAGTCAGATTGTACTAGCAGAGCAGGAGTTGGAACGTCAGCAAGAATTGAATGCCTCAAATGCCGGTACAGGTAAAAACCTACAGACAGCAAGGACGACAATGAATACATTGCGCACCCGTAAAGCATCTCTACAGCAGCAAATCGCGTTGATGGGGATAGATATCAATAGCCTTACCGATTCCAATCTAAAGTCTGTCTTGGTGGTGAAAAGTCCCATAAATGGCACGGTAAGTAATGTGTTTGCAAAGATAGGAAGTTATGTAGATGTATCGTCACCCGTAATAGAGGTGGTAGATAATAGTTTGATCCATTTAGATTTACAGGTTTTTGAAAAGGATCTACCTAAGGTTAAAATAGGACAGGTTATCGACTTTTCTTTAACCAATAATCCAGGTGTTACCTACAAAGCAAAGGTCTTTAGGATAGGCGCTTCATTTGAGAATGAAAGCAAATCAATAGCGGTGCATTGTGATGTATTGGGCGATAAGCAAGGATTGATAGATGGCATGAATACAATCGGTTTATTAGGAGTAGGAGATCGTAAAGCATTGGCTGTACCCAATGAGGCTATCGTAGATGCCGAAGGAAAGTCTTACATTTTTGTCGTGACGGACAAGGAAGGAGAAGCACATCATGATGAAGCAGGACACGAACACCAAGAAGGAGAAGGACATGAGCATCCGCATATAGATAGTAAGCCTGCTGAAGGACAAGTTAATTTTGAGAAGATTGAGATTGCGAAAGGTGTGAGTGAACTAGGCTATACTGCTATAACCCCGGTTCGCGAATTACCTAAGGAAACACAGATTGTAGTAAAAGGTGCTTTCTTTATCAACGCCAAATTGGGCAATACGGGTGGACACGATCATTAATTAAAAAATTGTATATTGTTACTATGGAACATAAACATCGTTATGACGAACAGGGGAGGCAATTATGCTGTAACCAGACTGAAAAAATATATAGTAAGGCAGGCGCAACTGCTATGATCGGCGGTAGAAAAGAACAGGCAGCAGGTTGTTGTACGCATGATACAGAGGAGCATTCCGACGATGATGGGCATGACCACAGTCACGATTTTGAGGGAGGTAGTTATCTCAAGCTGTTTATGCCCGCTATTATTAGTTTGGTTTTACTGCTGGTTGCACTGGGCATTGATAATTATTTTCCACAGGAGTGGTTTAAGGGGGCTATACGTATACTATGGTATGTAGTCGCCTATTTGCCTGTAGGACTTCCTGTACTTAAAGACGCTCTTGTCAGCATCCGCAAGGGAAATTTCTTTTCGGAGTTTTTTCTTATGGGGATTGCTACCTTGGGCGCATTCGCTATAGGTGAATATCCAGAAGGTGTGGCTGTTATGCTTTTTTATGCTGTGGGAGAGAGTTTTCAGACACTGGCCGTATCCAGGGCAAAATCCAACATCAAGGCGTTGTTAGACCAGCGCCCTGATGAAGCTACTGTGTTACGCGACAAGGTCGCTTCCGTAATCAAAGCAAAGGACGTACGCATTGACGATATTGTGCAACTCAAACCCGGAGAAAAACTAGGATTAGATGGGGTTCTCCTCAGTGATCAAGCCGTATTCAATACAGCAGCACTGACCGGAGAGAGTAAACCGGATACGAAATATGAAGGGGAGGTGGTGCTGGCAGGTATGATCAATCTGAATACACTGGCCAATGTTCGTATTACGACCGCTTATGCAGACAGTAAGTTGAGTAAGATTCTGGAGATGGTGCAACAAGCCAGTAGCAAAAAGGCTCCTACCGAGTTATTCATTTCTAAGTTTGCAAAGATTTATACACCTATCGTTGTCTTTTTAGCAATAGGTATTGCCTTGTTGCCCGCTTTATTTGTGTCGGATTATCAGTTTGTAACCTGGTTATACAGAGCCTTGATCTTTTTGGTTATCTCCTGTCCCTGTGCTTTGGTCATCTCTATACCTTTGGGGTATTTCGGTGGGATAGGTGCAGCAAGTCGAAATGGAATCTTGATCAAAGGTTCCAATTTCCTGGATATTTTAGCCGATATTCAAAATGTAGTTATGGATAAAACCGGAACTATGACCGAAGGGGTATTTGAGGTGCAGGACGTAAAGATTACCGCCGGGCTGGATAGACAGGAGATATTGGCTATGGTCAATATCTTGGAAAGCAAAAGTTCACACCCGGTCGCCACAGCAATACACGAGCATGTTGGTGAGTTGGACCATACAATTGTATTAGAGGATGTGGAGGAGATTGCCGGTCATGGGTTGAAAGCTACGGTTAAAGGCAAAGAGCTATTGGTAGGTAACTTTCGGTTGATGGACAAATTTGGTATTTCTTATGACGTCGATCCGGAGGCTATTGTATTTACCGTCATCGCAATAGCTTATGGAAGCCAGTTTGCAGGATACATTACTATTGCCGACCGTATTAAAGAAGATGCCTCGGAGACGATAAAGCGATTACATAGCAGCGGTATCAAGGCTACCATGCTCAGCGGGGATAAGGACTCTGTAGTGCAGTATGTAGCCCGAGAACTGGGTATAGACAATGCCTTTGGCGATTTACTGCCCGAAGATAAAGTAAAGCGGGTAGAGGAAATCAAAGCAAAAGGCGAATCAGTAGCCTTTGTCGGTGATGGTGTCAACGATGCACCTGTGGTCGCATTGAGTGATGTCGGTATAGCAATGGGAGGACTGGGAAGTGATGCTACGATAGAGACTGCCGATGTTGTGATACAGGATGATAAGCCGAGCAAAATACCGATGGCTATACGGATCGGAAAGAAGACAAAGCAGATTGTGTGGCAGAATATTACCCTTGCTTTTGTAGTAAAGGGTATTGTGTTGATATTGGGTGCAGGCGGGCTTGCTACCATGTGGGAGGCCGTATTTGCAGATGTAGGGGTAGCGCTTATCGCCATTCTGAATGCCGTACGGATTCAGCGCTCCAAGTTTGATTAAGAAAGCTTAACCGGAGATTATCCAAGTTGAGATAGGATAAAATCGGCGCGCTGTGCTATGGATAGCTTGGGTATTTCAATTAAGGTATACCCCAAGCTGTCGTACACGGTATACATACACTCATAAGTCGCTTCTGCCTCTGCAAAAGATTGTTTTCGTTCTGTATCGTTAACGTATATTTCCTTCCAGGGAGGGGTGATAAACACTTTGTTGAAATAGGGGAGGTTGTGGCAAGCCTCTTCTAGTTGTGGAGGGAGTGCGATACCACAGAGTAATAGATAGCCCATGATATCGGGTATCCCTCTGTCATAGAAGGTAAAGCCACCCGTTTGCCGACTTGTTGCATTTTTATAGTCAATTGTAGCTTGTTGAAGCATCTCCATGGCGAAGCCAAGCGGATCTACCCAAGGTAACTTGCTCCCCTGGGTACGCATTTGTTCAATGATGATCATACGTCCGACTTCAGGAATACAATGGTAACCTAGCGACGTCATATGGGCAATGATGGAGGATTTGCCCATACCTGGTCCTCCAGTAATCACAATGTTTTGTGCTTGCTGTATTGTATACATAGTGATAATAAGTTAAGTGAATTAATTCTATAAGGATGAACTCAGTTTAAGGAACTGAAGTGCAATAAAGGTAAATAAGAAATAATGGGAATACATTGGTTCGGCCTTCTCTAATAGAATACCGAACCCAATATAAGGATTATTGTTTTGAATTGCTAAAAATTGTTGTACCCATGCTGGCTGCTACAACGCAGCATATCGATATCCATTGCATAAAGGTGAGTGTCTCTTGAAGAAAAAGTAACCCGGAAAATGCTGCGAAGGCCGGTTGGAGACTGGTCAGGATACTGAAAGTCTTCGCGGGCAATCGCTTCAGTGCTACAAAGTCTAAAGAGAATGGAAGCGCACTGGAAAAAATGGCAACCCCGAGTCCTTTAAGCAATAATAGTGGCGTGACCTGAAAGATAGCTCCATCCCAAATAGAAAACGGAATGATGAGTAAAGTCGCGAACAGCATTCCCGTCGTCACGGCATCCTTACCTTCCATTACTTTGGATACCTTACCTCCCATGACGATGTACATCGCCCAGAATGTTCCTGCCAACAAGGCAAGACCTAGTCCAATGAGGTCTATGTCATTGTTAGTCCATGGGACGATAAGCAATATCCCGGTGCAGGCCAATAAAGCCCAGACAACATCCAATAGTTTGCGGGATAATACCAGTGCCAGAAATAGTGGGCCAACAAATTCCACCGTAACAGCCAGGCCTAAAGGAATACGTTGTATCGCAAGATAAAAAATAAGATTCATAGCTGCGATACCTATACCATATAGTGCCGCGTACCACCATTGTTGTTTTGTGAATTTAGAGAATTTAGGTCTATTGATTAATGTCAGTAGTATAGCGGATAGTCCTATACGTAGGGTACTCGTACCTACAGCACCTATAGCGGGGAATAATTGCTTTGCGATCGATGCTCCTCCCTGTACACAGGCCATAGATAGAAGCGCCGCAGGGACAGCTATTTTCGTGTTTTTAGTTGACATAGTTGTTTTGTTCTGATAATAGACAGGCGATAAATCTACAAAAACTTATTGATACCATAGTTGCCGCTAATGGTTAATTATTCGCGTAGCGAGAGCGAATTTAAATTAGTTAAAAAAAAGTTAGATAGATGCACTATTTTTAACCCAACAAAACAGACTATATATGCAAAAAAAGCCTTTATTGGTGACCTTGGGACTCGTCCTTTTATTTATTGTTGCAGTTCTTCATTTTCTCGTAGGTTGGCATCATATACCACACCATTTTCAGAGTCTGACTTCAAGTCTATTTAATACACAGACCGGTGAGCCAGCAATAGCAGAAGAACCAATAGGCATGGGTGGACAAGAAGCCGATACCCTGGCGGTTAGCATGGCCGTACGCGAACCTTTCGATACATTATATTGGGGAGAGCAGATTCGTAAAGGTGAGTTTATTCCGGATGATGTCAAAGAAGGATATACCTATTTTAAAAACCTAGATTTAAGTAATCTTAAAGAGACCGATAGTAAACCTACAGACTTAGAGACCCAACAGGCTATTGTACATCGATACAAGCAAGATATGGTGGCTTTATTGAGAGAAAATGATGCTCATATCCGTATAGGAACAGCCTTCGAAGCCAAGTTGCAACCAGTCGACGATGATAATCCCGAGATAGCCCGTGTAACGGCTATGGTATGTGCTTTTGATAGTAAAGGTAACAATCTCGGCAACATTCAGGAGCCATTATACATCGTATACGATTTCGTTCGGTTTCAATCAGATCCGAATACATGGTACATAACGGATTTCTCACAGACTATACCTTATGATTATACGCTTTTTAAAGGCAGGTTTTAGTAAGAATCTTGTTGTAGCCCTATCGCTGTTGGTATCTCTTGAAGCTTGCCGTAGCGATAATCCTGAAGCTCAATTGACCCGGATGTTTGTTACAACAAATAGTGGAAGTCTTTATTGCTTGGATTTAGCCACGGATTCGCTACGTTGGCAGCAGGTGATGAGCGATTCCGATATAGATGAACTGACCTATATGGCTATTTATAAGGAACAGCTTATAAAGGATTATCTAGATGGAACAATTGTTTCTTTTGATAAAACAACAGGCCATAAAAACTGGATATTCAAAGATAGTGTATCAAAAGATCAGGCCTTCTACGGTTATAATTTTGATGATGTTAGGTTTGTCCATTTTTATCAACGGCCTAGTCTCTATCAGGACCAGATGTTCTTCGCAAATAGCCATGGTGAAGTCAAGTCTATTTCCATTATGGATAGAATAGAAAAATGGAACTACCAGACTGGTGTCGTATTGCTGTCAGAGCCATTAATAGCGCACAATGCTGTCTACCAGGTTACAGGCTATCAGGTGCTGAAGCTAGAGGCAGCCACAGGAAAAGAATTGGCAAAATTCAATCTCGAAGAAGGCTCTTCTTTTGCTGCAAAATCTGTTAATGGGCTATTGTATGTTCAGACGGAAAAAGGAAGGGTCTATTGTTTGGATCAAGAGCTCCAACTGAAGTGGACGTATACACCCGATGCAGAAGAGGGTTATGTACAGTCCGAACTGTTTGTTACCGACAATTCCGTTTTGCTCTCCTTTGATGGTTTGTGTGCTTTAGATTCCAAAACAGGAGAAATCCAATGGAAGGTGAAAAATCTAAATGAGATTAAAGGATTGGATTTGTTGGAGCGGGACCAGTATGTCATATTGACGAAGGATACACTATTGATTCTAGATAAAAAAGGAAAACTATTGCGTGAAAAAAGATGGTCTACGGATATCGGTCAACCATTGGCACTTACAGCGGCCAACTCGAGTATATACATGCTTACCTATGAAGGCGCATTGTATAAGGTATCTGCGGATCTGGATAAGATTAAACTGCTCAAGTCCGATCTGCTTCTAAACAACGAAAGGGGCTTACAGGCTGCTTATTTTCTCAAAGAATAAAGGTCCTTAATTGAAGATGTATTCAGGCAGCTTGTAGTCGCTACTGTCTTTGTAGTTTTTGAGGTACAACTGCTTGTCGATGTTATTTTTGATGCTATCATCCAATAGGGAGAACATCTCCGTAATGTATTGGGCCTTCGAAAGAGGTTCTCTGTAATATAGGTCCTCTGGTTTGGGGGCTACGGCAGGCAGTTGCTCCGCGAGTATCAGCTGGGTTCCCAGAATAGGAGTAGAGCACCATAGCTTAATAATGCCTTTGTCTGCTATACCTAGTGTGAAAATAAGTTGTTCTTTCGTTTTGACGTATTTTCCCCAAGTTGAATCCGTTCGGTCCAGAGAAAGGGTACTGTTATAAAAAACAGAATCTGTATAGGAAAAGTATTCAATATGTAAGCTGTCAGGTACATCGATGCGGTTGTTGTCAAAATATTGATCGACCTGTCCCCAAGCAAAATAATTAGGGTCAGCTTCGTAAAAATTACCATATTCCGTTGATCTCGTGTCCGTAAAAAAGACCTGACGTGTATGGATCGGGACAGCAGAAAAACAGCCTGCTCTATAGTTTATTTTTTGATTCGAACGGTATACCAAGAATATCGAACTTGTTAGTAGGAGAATGATGAGTGCCGTGTAGATTTTATTGAGTATGTTCATTGGGCTAGTGTTGGTATGCTGCCGCTAACCCTGTGATATAGATACTGAAAGCAACGAATAGAATAAGTAAGATGACGAAAAGTATTAAAACTGCAACTGGCCAGGATTTGAAGGGGAACTTATAATAAATTACATAGCTGGATTGTAGGACAGTAACCACTGCAAAATAATATGCAGGGATGTAGAGCATGTCATTCTCTTTGGGAAATAAGAGCACAAGTAAGAAAAAAACAAGCGTATAGAGGGCTATAAGCAAAAAAAGGCTTCGCTGCTTCTCTCTTGCGTTATCTAATTCTGGGCTGTTTCTTTCCGATATTTTGTCCATCGGAATAAAGATAGGATAATAAACCTAAATCTTCTACTCTAATGTGTGCTGTTACAGTCTGTTTGTTCCAAATCGTATTACTTGTTCTTAACGCGTTGGGTATTGAGCAGAAGAGCTGTAAAGTTTAAAAGGATAGAAGCTCCCATTAGTGTAAACTTCATATAGGTTTCACTACTTGTCATCCCAACAACCAACAATAGCATTGCTACAGGAACCAATGTCTGGTCTAATTTGAATTTTCTCATGTACTTTAGATTTATATAATAAGGAGACAGTATCAGAGCGATGCCTATCTCCTTATTACTAAAGGTACTTATGAATATTTAAAAAAACAAATAGCTTGTTGTTTTTTTTCTGAAAGTGTCTGTTTTCAGAGGCCATCAAGAACTTTCATCTCTGTTGGCGATTCAATGGAATCATGAAAGTTTTTTCTATTTGGCCCCCGGAGGACAGTGCTGTCTTAGGTATCGGGTGTATAGCCTAGCGAGGTGTTCCGATGTACCTTCCCCTTCATTGATAGAATGGCTGCGGTTAGGGTAAGCCATCATGTCGAAAGTAATACCGTGCTTGATAAGCTCGTTGATATACACCTCCGCATTCTGATAGTGTACATTATCATCTCCAGTACCATGGATGAGGAGGAGATTGCCGCGCACATTTTTAGCGTAGGTTAGGGCCGATCCTTTCACAAAATCTGCTTTATTCTCCTGAGGAAGACCCATATAGCGCTCTTGATAGATGTTGTCGTAAAGGAGTTGGTTGGTGACCGGTGCTATGGAGATTCCCGTTTGGTAAATATCCGGATATTGCCCCAATAGATTTAGGGTAGATGCTCCCCCTCCGGACCATCCCCATACCGCCACACGGTCTGTATCAATAAAGCCCCATTTGAATACTTCTTTGGCGCCCATCGCTTGGTCTCTGATATTAATTATACCGATGTTTCTGTATATAGATTTACGCCACTCGCGGCCTTTCGGTGCAGGAGCACCACGGTTTTCAAGCGATACATACACATAGCCATCTTCAGCCATATCACCGGCATACAAGAAGTTTTTACCAGCGTAGAAGTTGTCCGTTACCGTTTGCGAAGCAGGCTCACCATAGACATAGAAGACTACTGGATATTTCTTCGTAGGATCAAAGTTTTTAGGTTTGACCATCCAACCATCCAGTGTGACCCCATCGACGGTTGTCACCTGAAAAAACTCCGTTTGCGAGGTGGTTTTGTCAGCTTGCATCTCCCGGGTAGGAGGGACGAGCTGCGAATGATTCGGCAGCGATACTACGGATCCGCTGCTGTATGCTGTAGTACTGTTTTTAGTGAAGATAGCGAGCTTGCCATTAGGCGAAATAGTATAGCTGTTAGTTCCTTTGAGCTCGGCAGGAGTAATGCGCTTTGCTTTGCCTCCAGCAAATGATAACTGATAAAGGTGCTTTTGAGTTGCATCAACCGGAGACGCACTGAAATAAATGCTTTTAGAGATCGGGTCGATGCGGTCTATCTGTATAACATCAAAATCATCCTTGCTGAGTCTCGTTTCTTTACCCTGAAGATCTATTTTATAGATTTGTCTCCATCCGGATTTCTCGGAGAGCCAAATAAATGCCTTTCCATTATCCATCCAATCCCATCCACTGGGATCGCCATCATTCCAGCGTGCCTTGATATCGATCCATGCAGCATCAGCCTCCGTATGGATTGTACGGCTACTACCCGTACTTGCATCGCCAAGCATGATCTTACTCTCGTTTTGCTTACGGTTGAGCTGTTGTAATATCACCGACTTCGCATCTAGCGTCCATTCCATGCGTGGGATATAATGTTGGCTGGGATCACCAGGGATATCCAGAGACTTGCTGTTATTATTATTTAGGTCGTATATCCAGATACTCGTGGCCGATGGCTTAAGGCCTACCTTGGGGTACTCCACCGGGATGATAAAAGAATACAGGCTATCCGTATTATTGATCATGTAAAAATGGCGCGTATCTTTAGCGTCCTGTTTCCAATAGGCTATCTTTTTGCTGTCAGGAGACCATCTAAAACCATCCTTAGTTCCAAATTCCTCTTCATAAGCCCAGTCAAACGTTCCGTTGATCATGCGGTCTGTACCGTCTGTTGTTATCTGATTGCGCTGTAGCGTATTGATGTCTTCTATATAGATATTATGTTTAGAGACATAAGCAACCTGTTTCCCATCTGGAGAGAATTTAGCAAACATCAGGGAAGATTCAGGCAGCCCTTTTCCCAATTGCGTCAATGTCTTGCCGTCAAGGCTGTACAGCCAGTAGTCGCCTCTTGTATTTTCGCGCCATACACGTTTGGTATTGGCAAATAATAGCAGTGTTTTCTTGTCTGGAGACAATTGAAAGCTTTGTACTTCGAGCGGCGATTGTTGGCCTAGGGGCGTTAGGTCTTTGGCTGCAAGAAAGACCTTTCGTTGGCCAGGATGTAGTAAATCGATGACTACGATTCCATCCTTAGAGAAATCGTAATACCCATTACCATCTTCGGTCCATTGCGTCTGCGCTAGAGCAGGCAGTGACCATAAGAGCTGAACTGTAAATAAGGCGAGTAAAATACCTGTGATTCTATTGTACATGATTGATTCTATAGTTTTCTATATCTTCTACTGATTTAATTAACTCCGGTCCCAACAGACGGAAGCCGTTGTCCGTAATCAAGAAATTATCTTCTATACGTATGCCACCAAAATCGCGATACGATTCCAGTACGTCATAGTTAATGAATTGGGAAAGCTTGTTCTCCTTCTTCCATATATCGATGAGTTCCGGAATGATGTAGATGCCTGGTTCGACAGTCACGACAAATCCCGGCTGTAGTTCGCGTCCTAGGCGTAAAGACTTAAGCCCGAATGTAGACGTGTCCTTAGGTTCATCCTCGGTATAACCGACATATTGTTCACCCAGATCCTCCATATCATGCACATCAAGCCCCATCATATGTCCTAGACCACATTGAAAGAATAGCGTATGCGCATGAGCCTGTACAGCTTCTTCGGGGTTTCCTTTCATCAAGCCGACACCTATCAGTTCCTCGACAAGATGTCTGGCAGCGAGTAGGTGTATATCTTTAAATCTTACTCCGGGTTTCAGACTGTCTCTTGCAGCCTCAAACGCCTGTAGTACGACTTGGTATAATTCCCGCTGACGGGGGGTAAAACGACCTGAGACGGGAAAAGTTCGGGTGAGGTCTGCAGCATAGCCCATAGCGGTCTCTGCTCCCGAATCATTGAGTATCATATCCCCCTCTTTCAGCACGTTCTGCTGATAGGCATTATGCAGTATCTCGCCATGTATTGTGACAATAGGAGGGTAGGCAAAGCTACAGTTCTGATCGGAGGCATAGTGTTGGATCGCAGCTGTAACATGACGCTCCTGCAGACCTATTTGGGCTGTACGCATAGCCAACAGATGCATTTCTGTAGAGACAGCCAATGCTTTTTCGATTTCTGCTATCTCTTGTGGCTCCTTGATGGACCGTTGGGCCACTACAGCTTTAATAAAGGATGCCGAGGGACTTATGTCTTTTGGATTGAGCTGTAACAATTCGCCAAGCAAGAGCTTGCTGCTGGATTGGTATGGTGGGAGATAGTGTATTGTTCTATTGTTGGCTTTAGCCTGTTGCAGGTATAGGGCCAATTGTTGGAAAGGACGCGTATCCTGCACTCCACACTTTAAAGACTTCTCTTTTAGTGATTCCTGCTGTCCTGTCCAGACGATATCGTCTATGCTGAGCTCATTGCCGAAAACAATGGTGTTATCGTTGTCGAGATCGATAAGGGCTGCTATATAAGGTGCGCTGATTCCGAAATAGTACAAAAAAGTACTGTCCTGACGAAATGGATACGTGTTATGTTCGAAATTGATCGGATTTTCAATATTTCCTAAAAAAAGGAGAATGCCTTTGGAGACTCGTTTTTGAAGCTCTGATCTTCGGTTTTGATAAGTCTGTACTGAGAACATGGTAATACCTAGATTAAGTGTATAAATTAATACCGGTAAAGTTTGGAAAAAAAAGTGAGACTTCTAGGGAGAGTGCCTTTTCTGTAATCAGCAATGTCTGCTTGTTATTTGGTCAAAAAAGTCTAATTTATTAACGGTCAATAACTATCTTAGAACAGTAGGGTAAAACCAAGCCCTTTTTTAGATTAGTGCGTTATATTTTCACTTGCTGTAATTTCTGACTTTAGCATCGCCTTATATTCTTTTTAGAAGCTTCATTTATTACAAATAGAAAGGCCTCGTAATGATCTTTGACCGTTAGGGAATGTGCCAACGGTTTTTCTTTTTTGGGGGATACTTGAGTGGTAAGTATATACTTAAATAAAATTAGTAGATATTCAGACAGGGCCTCTCTTAATTTTTTAAGGTCGTGGCCGTGTAGTTTCTCAAGATCAACCATTGGGCAAGGGAGGTTCCAAACCATCGCTTTTATACCGATATAAACCAATTATTTTCGATAGCAGACGACTTAGGTATAGCGATAGAATTTAAATTATTTAATTTGCTGATAAATAGTGTTTAACGGTCTTGTTTCTAAAATGGGACTTTCAATCTATTTGCCGCTAATATAGCTTAGATATGAAACATTGTTTTAGGGATGGAAGAGGTCTGCCTATGGGGCAGGGTGATGCCCTATCACAAATATCCCATCATTACAATCGAAATGTAATGGAGAGAAGTAACCCTGCAGGGCTCATCGGAGATAATCTATTTGAAAGACTGCTTCTTCCGCTTGGGCGGAATCGCAGTGACGAGCTGGAGCGCAATGACGATAATGACGAAGGTGTTGAAAGCCTTCGTACTACGTTCGGACTGGCTTCGCCTTTGCTTCGGCCGTACATCACAGATTCATCACGTATTCAACACAGATTTAACACCTCCGAATCGAGAATCGTCGATGAAAAGGTGATAGAAAGGTGTTCCGGAGGTAGTGAAACTCCGAAGCTGGTACGGAGCAGGTACGAATCTGGTCAGGAGCAGGGCGGTTATGAAGCTCCCGGCTTGGCACCTACTGTGTACCAACTTAGTTCTGCCCAGGTTCTACCTTGGTTCAACCAAAAGTCTATCATTCCTCGGTGGTTTCTCGGTCGTTCTTCGATGGATACTCGGTCACAATCGTGTAACCATCGAGGCGTCACCGTGCGTTCATCGAGTAAAAGTGGGAGCAGGTCAGGTCTTGGGAGATACCAAGTAGGAACTTTGTCTACTTATTTACCGCCTTTTGCTCGTTATTTTATTGCCTCCGAGGCAACGGATAGGCAAACAATAGGCAAAGAACAGGCAACGGATAGGCAGAGAACAGGCAAAGAAAAGGCAAACAAATACCAAGCGAAGCCCAAGCCAATCCCAGAGAAAGAGCAAGGAACAGATAGAGAACGGGTAGAGAATAAGCAGGGGATAACCGCTGTTTCTACTTTGGGGGTACTTAGGCAATACATTGCGGGGATAGTTCCCATAGGGATTAAGCGTATATATAGTAGGGGTATAGTATGTCTTACGCAGGCATTGTGTAAAGCTATAGACCTACATAATACCTACATAATACCTACATTATACCTACATTATACCCGCATAATAGTCGCATTAGTGGTGTGCTTAAGAACCGAAAGGTTTCAACACTTCCTCTGAACTTGCTAAGAACCGTCTATGAACCAGAAACACACATAAAGGGAACAGGGAACATGCATAAACGGTACATGCCCGACACATGTTTGACACCTATTCAACACAATAACGGTACATGTTTGACACATCAACCTCACAAGGATGACACAATAAAGTGCGGTAGTGAGGGAGAGGGAGATTGCTTCGGTGTAGTTCTTCTAGCGTGCAATGGCGTGGAGTTGGGATGTGCTATCTCTTTCGATTTTAGCGTTTTTAAGGGATGCTGTGAGTCTCAAATAGCAAAAGGTATGTCTTTGTGTGTAAAAAGAAAAACAAGTCCTCCACTAGGGTTCCCGAAAGATTGGGGCATAGCGCAGTGACGTTCGTAACTTGGTCTATCGCTTGTGCTTGTCTTTGTATTGGGATAGATTGGGGATGGAATGGAAAGGGCTGACGCAAAAGGGAGGCCTTAATCTGCCTCCCTTTTGTATTTAAAATCTGTAACCTACAGATAGCCCTAGGACTCTGTTATTAGCGTCAAGCTCTTTGCTCAGTTTGTTGATACCGTGGTTGTATTTCAGGTCGATGGAAAATTGTTTGATATCGGTTCCGATATTGATCAATCCATCGTAGGTTACTGTATTGAAATTATTGGTATATGCCTTGTTTTTCTTCAACTGATAGTTTAGTTGTGCTCCGATTGCTGTTCGCAAAGTGAGCTTGTCTGATTCTATCACACGATATCCCAATTGGACAGGCAAGTTTAACTGATAGAATTTTGGAGTGTATTGGGGATTGTCGATGCTGTAAGCAAATTTGTAGTAGGACATCCCTAGATCTACCTGACCATAGAGACGCTCCTTGGTGCGTACAAAAGCGCCTGCCTCAAAGCCAATTTTTGAATCCGAGCCTTTTACCATGTTAGCCCCAAAAGATGGCATGTGGTACTGACCACCGATTTTTACGCCAAAGTCAACCTCTTGTGCTTTTGTTTGCTGATTAAGACCGAATCCCATTGCTGCTAAAAGCAGGCCGTACGTTAATTGTTTTTTCATTGTTATTGTTTTAATATATATTTCTAGTTCCTTTATTACTATGATGGTCTAACTAAAGTATACCCTTAACTTTTTTTATTTTTTATTTCCACCGTTTGTGAGACCATAGCCACCAGCTCGGATCCTGCTGTATGCTTTTCTCTAGTTTTCGGGTATAGGCGGTGGTGATATGCCCATCGGGACTATCTGTAGCGTGGTGGCAGATCGGTTGCAGGTGTGCCCTCCACTTGTGGTCACCTATGGCCTGTAGATCAACATAGGCTACATACGCGTCAAGACGCTTGGCAATGCGCTCTGGCCCCATAAACATATACGAGGGTTGTTTTAGAAAGTCAATGGCCAGGCCATTGGCCTGCCCCGGAAACTGGTCAGCGATGAATAGCGTGATAGAGGGGCTTGCTGTCTGCTCGAGCAATAGCTTGGCCGCCCGCTGGGCTGGGAGCAGGTGTAGTCCATATTGACCGCGTCTTTTTCTTAAAAAGCGGTCTACCCAGCGGTTTTTCTGTGGCTTATATAGGGATTGTATTGGTAGCCCTAATTGGAGCGGAAGCTTGCCCAGTATTTCCCAGTTGCCATAATGCCCTAGTAGTAGGATGACCTGCCGCTGCTCCTGATACTGTTGGTGCAGGGTGCGGTATAGCTCGGCCGAGAGGATGAGTTCCGGGCGGCTAGGTAGTAATAGCTCGACTAGCAATCGACACATATTACGGTAGAAGCGCTGATGATGCTGGGAGAGTTCGTTGTAATTTGACAGCGGAAAGGAACGTGCTAGGTTTTGTATCACCACCGCACTACGGTACCGTAGTATGCTCCCGATCAGGAATCCGCCAAAGTTATATAGCTTGTTCATATCCCTTTAGTTTTCGCTAAATTCATGTACAGTACGGATCAATAGCGTAAGAAGGTATGTCACCATCCCTATAGCGAGCAGTAGAATCGTAAGGAAGAAGAGTAGTAGCATAAGATTACTTTTTTATAGTTTTGACAATTAATAACCGCTATACCCTTGCTCGGTTCTTAAAAAAAAGTGAAAAAATAATGAGGGGGTAAGCGCAAAAGACTGTCTTAGTTAGGTAAGTGGTACAAAATGACTAATTAAATTGAATGTATGTCTTTGGAGAAAGAAACAAAATTTGAGCAGGTATTTCGAGCGCACTTTAAGGCTTTGCATGGCTATGCCTACAAAATTCTTGAAGATTCGGATGCTGCTGAAGAAGCTGTACAACAGGTGTTTTTACGATTTTGGGAGCGGGACTGGGAGAATACGATCCATACTTCCGTAAAATCGTATCTCTATAAATCGGTCTATTATGAATGCCTGAACGTGTTGAAGCGAGGGCAGCTCAAGCAGCGGTACGAAGCCTACCGGCAGCACAATGGAGATATGGAGGCGCATATAGATGGTACGGATACGGAGCTTAAGAAGCAATTGCATGTAGCGCTGGCCAAGCTGCCCGAGAAAAGTAGGGCCGTGTTTGAGATGAGCCGCTTTCAGGAACTCAAATACCATGAGATAGCCCAGGTTCTCGAGCTGTCGCTGAAGACCGTCGAAGGGCATATGACCAAGGCGCTACGTCACTTGAGGGTTCATCTGGCAGATTATTTAAATGTTGTTGTCTTTTTATTAATCAATGGGTTATGAATAAGGAAGAATTAGTGAAATATATAAGCGGTGATCTGCCTGTAGAGCAAAGGGAAGTTGTGGAGGCTTGGATCAGGGAGAGTGCCGAACACGAAAAGGAATATGAGGATATGAAAAAGATATGGGAGTGGAGCGGGGCTTCAGACGAAAGTCCGGAGGTGGACGTGGATCGTGCATGGGCTGATTTTAAAAAGCTCCGGGATACACAGCCGCAGCAGACCGTAGTAGTAAAAGAGATTAAGCGCTCCAGAAGCTGGAAGCCATGGACGGTGGCCGCAGCGATCATCACGTTGTTGCTGTCTTCTGCCGGTATCTTGCGATGGACACTATCTACAGATATGACGCTGGTCTCTAATGATGCGCTGCAGCAGGCTGGGCTTCCCGATGGTAGTACGGTATACCTCAATAAGCAGACCGCACTGGATTATAAGAAGGGCTGGCTGGCCAAAGAGCGCACAGTGGTTCTTAGCAAGGGGGAGGCTTTCTTTGATGTCAAGCGGGATACGACGCAGCCTTTTGTCATTCAGAGTGGTAATAGTAAGATTACGGTGCTGGGTACTAGTTTTCATGTGCGCAGAGCGGATGGTGAGACGGAGGTGATTGTTTCTTCTGGATCTGTACAGGTGGATCATGGGGAGAATAGCGTGCGCTTGAAGCCGAATGATAGGGTGCTGATTCAAGATACGGCACGTACGAAGGTTAAAGTGCATACCGTAGAGGATCAGCTATACAAGTATTATATCCATCAGGAGTTTATTTTTGAGAATACCCCTTTGAGCCGTGTTTTTGATGTGTTGGGTAAGGCTTTTGATAAAAAATTCGTAGTCGTAAATGACAAGGACAAGACGCTACGCTACACGGCATCATTCGAGCGGCAGACATTGAATGAAATGTTGGATGTGATATTGAAGACTTTTGAATTGAAAATTGAGAAAAAAGGTAATGTATATTATATTAAAGGATAATGCTGTTATGTACCAGCTTGTTAGAAGCTTTAAGATGATGGTTTATTTCATACGTAAAGCCAAGTTTTTTGTAGCACTGTCTATCTTTATTTTCGTGCAGACAGATGTCATGTCGCAAACAAAATTGGCGCAGGAGGTGAAGATGCCTGCTTATGGTAAGCGTCCTGTAGGGGAGTTTCTAGAGACTCTACAAAAGGACAAGGGGCTCTTGTTCTCTTATAACAGTCAATTGTTGGATGTCGATAGTCTGATTCAGGCCAATTCGTACAATGGAGTGCTGATCGGTTATCTGGAGAGCTGCTTGGGGCCGCGGTATTCATTCAAGGAGACAGCGACTCATATCATTATTAGCCGATCGGACTGGCGGATGGTGGTCGAGCAGGTGGATATTGATCTCAAACAGCAGAATAAAACCATGATCTCTGGATATGTCAGGGATTTGCGTAGTAATAAGCCGCTGTCTTTTGCCAGTGTGTACGATAAGGGAACTTATCTAGCTACATTGACAAACAAGGATGGTTTTTTTGAGCTAGATGTCAAGAAACCGGAGAATAGGGTCATTATAGGCCTCAATAAGGAAAATTACAGGGATACGACATTGATTCTTTTGCTGCCGGTAGAGGTGGCCAAAGACAGTAAAGCCAAGAAAGTAGGCTACTACGTGCTGGAGGATTCGAGCCGTAATATCTATAAAACGTTCTTAGGGGCAGCATTTAGCAGTACATCACAGCGTATTCAGAGTGCAAATCTGGGTGGTTTCTTTATCTACAGCCCGTATCAGATGTCATTGACTCCAGGGTTGAGTACACATGGTTTCTTTAATTCGCAGATTGTAAATAAGGTCTCGATAAATATACTGGGGGGATCTACGGCTGGGGTAGACGGTGTGGAGTTTGCTGGGGTTTTCAACCTTAACCAGTATAAAGTGCGTGGGCTGCAGATGGCCGGTGGAGTGAATGTGGTCGGTGGTGATGTATCGGGGGTACAAATGGCTGGCTTGGGCAATGTGGTCTTGCGCAATGTGAACGGGGTACAGCTAGCAGGAGGCTGGAACAAGGTAGATACAACCGAGGGACTGCAGCTTGCTGGGGTGATCAATATGGCTAAGGAGGTACGTGGCGGACAGCTCGCTGGTGGGATCAATTATGTAAAGGATACGGTGCAGTATCAGCTGGCCGGTGTGATGAATAGAGGTGCTGTTGTCAAAGGGGTGCAGCTGGCTGGAGGAATCAATATCGCTAAAGAGAATACCGGTAGTCAACTTGCTGGTGTGATTAATATTGCGAAGAAAGTCAAAGGAGTACAGGTGGCTTCTTTAATTAATATTGGAGATAGTAGTGACTACCCGATAGCGATTTTCAACTGGATTAAAAATGGGCGGCGGGAGCTGACATTGGCTATAGATGAAAGCAGTTACCTGGGCTTGAATTTTAAGTCGGGGGGTCGTGTATTGTATAGCTCGCTGGGGATCGGTACTTATTTAGATCATGCTTCTTTTCGATATGGTGTAGAGGTGGGATTGGGGGCTAATCTGATCGATGGAAAGAGATTTGCGTTGTCTGCTGAACTGACGCAGCGTATGCATATGGATAAAGACCTGGGATGGATGGACGCTTCCCGTTCTACCTTGCGCATCATGCCATCGTATGTATTCTCTAAACATTGGCGGGTATATGTAGCACCATCGTTGAACTATACGCAGGCTGCTACTGTTGCGAATCAGGAGGGAAAAGCGGTTTGGCGATTCTGGAAAGGTGAAGCCGATCAGAATACCTTTCATGCTGGTGTAGCTGCTGGTTTATCGTATCGTTTTTAATTGTTAATAATGAGATAATCATTTGGTATTGATGGGATTAAATTTGTATATTATCCGTTGAAAATACGGGCTGTCATAATACTCTTGTCCTTCGTCATTTCGATTGTAGCGTAGCGGAATAGAGAAATCTAAAAAGATGTAATTCAGTCTTTAGACCTATTCGACTTCTCCGCCAAATGGCGGCTTCGCTCAAGGTGACGGAAGTTAATTGCATTCTAGACAGTTTCTATACGAATTAACAAGACTATACGCTAGTAGCTAGTACTGGCGTATAGTCATTCAATATCCAATTATATGATAAACTCTCCAGGGCTTCTTTTTAGAGAGGCTGTTAAAAAGGAAAAACCTTTACAGGTGGTCGGTGCGATCAATGCCAACCATGCCCTGCTGGCTCAACAGGCAGGATTTCAAGCTATTTATTTATCGGGCGGTGGTGTTGCTGCCGGTTCATTGGGGATTCCTGATCTTGGGATTACCACATTACAAGATGTTCTTATTGATGTAGACCGTATTACGAATGTATGCGATCTACCACTTTTGGTGGATATCGACACAGGGTTCGGACCATCAGCATTTAATGTCGCCCGTACAGTCAGGTCCCTGATCAAGGCGGGGGCGGCAGCGGTGCATATGGAGGATCAGGTCGGGGCTAAGCGCTGTGGGCACCGACCAGGCAAAGAGCTGGTATCATCGTCCGAAATGTGTGATCGTATCAAGGCGGCCGTCGATGCGAGGACGCATGCGAATTTTGTAATAGGTGCCCGTACCGATGCTATCGCCTCGGAGGGTATACAGAGAGCAATAGAACGGGCGCTAGCTTATAAAGAGGCTGGAGCGGATTTTATTTTTGCGGAGGCCGTGGTCGATCTGGCCGATTACCAGTCTTTTGCTACCGCTACGGGCTTGCCGATATTAGCCAATATTACAGAATTCGGACAGACCCCGTTATTTACCGTTGGGCAGTTGTGCGATGCGGGGGTATCGATAGTACTGTATCCGCTATCTGCATTCCGCGCAGCCAACAAGGCAGCAACGCAGGTCTATACGCATATCCGTCAGGATGGGAGTCAGCAGGCGGTGCTGCAGGATATGCAGACACGGGAGGAGTTGTATCAGAGTATTGACTATTATGCTTATGAAAATCGATTAGATAACCTTTTCAAAACTAAATAGGATGAACGAGACTAACGAAACTGGATTTAAACCGAAGAAAAGTGTGGCGCTATCGGGGGTGGCGGCTGGTAATACAGCCCTTAGTACGGTAGGTAAAACGGGTAATGATCTTCACTACAGGGGCTATGATATCTTAGAGCTGGCGGATCGGGCTACTTTTGAGGAGGTGGCTTATCTACTGATCTATGGTGCGCTGCCGACACAGGCGCAGCTGAATACCTATCAGACGCAATTGCTCAGTCAACGGGGATTGCCTATCGCTATACAGAAGGTGCTCAAGCAGCTGCCGACGACCTCACATCCTATGGATGTCCTGCGTACCTATGTATCGGTATTTGGGAGTCTGCAACCAGAAAAGGAAAGCCATCCTTTGGCAGGTGCCCGCGACATCGCCAATCGGCTGATGTCGTCGATGGGGTCGGCTTTGTTGTACTGGCACCATTTTAGCCAAAATGGACGCGAAATAGCGATCGAGACGGATGATGCGACGCAGGGTGGACATTTCTTACACCTGCTACACGGTACTGTACCTCCGGATTCTTGGGTGCGTGCGATGCAGATTTCGCTCAACCTATATGCCGAACATGAGTTTAACGCTTCTACATTTACCGCAAGGGTGATTGCTGGTACCGGGTCGGATATCTATTCGTGTATAGCGGGGGCTATTGGCGCACTGCGTGGCCCTAAGCATGGCGGTGCCAATGAGGTGGCTTATGAGATACAGACGCGCTATGCGAATGCCGACGAGGCGGAAGCTGATATCCGTAAGCGGCTGGCGAATAAGGAGGTGATTATTGGATTTGGCCACCCGGTATATACTATTGCTGATCCGCGCAATGAGGTAATCAAGAGGGTGGCGCGTGAACTGTCGGAAGAGGCTGGGGATATGACGCTATACCTTATCGCCGAACGGTTGGAAAAGGTGATGTGGGAGGAGAAGCGTATGTTTCCGAATCTGGATTGGTACTCTGCGGTTTCTTATCATTTGATGGGAGTGCCTACGGAAATGTTTACGCCTCTATTTGTGCTGTCGCGGATTACGGGCTGGTCGGCTCATATCTTCGAACAGCGGCAGGACGGCAAGATTATAAGGCCTAGTGCCAATTATGTCGGCCCGGAGAATAGGCCTTTTGTTCCGTTGAACCAACGTTAATTCTTATTTTAATTATTTTAGATGAGCTCGCAAGCTCTGTTTTTACTTTTTCACTCTTTAACTCTTTAACTTTTCAATATGTCTTTATTATTATCCAATGAAAGGCCGCAGCCTGATCAGGTGCTGTGTGATATCGCTGATTATGTACTCCAATATAAAATAACAAGTTCTGTAGCCCGTAAGACGGCATTTTACTGTTTCCTAGATACGATGGGCTGCGGTTTTGAAGCGCTGACCTACCCGGCTTGTACCAAGTTGATGGGGCCTGTAGTGGAAGGTACTATCGTACCTCGGGGGGCTAAGGTGCCGGGGACCAGCTATCAACTGGATCCTATACAGGCGGCTTTTAATATCGGTGCGATGATCCGTTGGCTGGATTTTAATGATACCTGGCTTGCAGCAGAGTGGGGCCATCCTTCGGACAATCTGGGGGGGATACTGGCGGTCGCAGATTGGATAAGCCGTACCAATGTGGCTAAGGGAAAGGCAGCACTGAAAGCGGATGTTGTGCTGGAAGCTATGGTGATGGCACACGAGATACAGGGGGTATTGGCTTTAGAAAATGCGTTTAATAGGGTAGGATTGGATCATGTGCTGTTGGTAAAGGTGGCTTCGACGGCTGTGGTAGGTAAGCTGTTGGGGCTTGATCGCGACGAACTGATCAACGCGGTGTCTTTGGCATTTGTGGATGGGCAAGCGTTGCGCACGTACAGGCATGCTCCGAATACCGGGAGTCGCAAGTCATGGGCTGCAGGAGATGCGACATCCCGTGCCGTACGCCTGGCTTTAATTGCCCAGACTGGGGAGATGGGTTATCCTTCGGTGCTTTCGGCTCCTGTCTGGGGCTTTTATGATGTGTCCTTTAAAGGGCAGCCGTTTAAGTTCCAACGGGCTTACGGTTCGTATGTTATGGAGAATATATTGTTCAAGATTTCATTCCCGGCTGAGTTTCATGCACAGACAGCGGTGGAGTGTGCTATGCAGCTGCATCGTGAGTTGCTGGCTAAGGGATATACGGCAGCGGATATCGCCCGTATTACCATCCGTACGCATGAGGCAGCTATCCGTATTATCGATAAGAAAGGGCCGCTTCATAATCCTGCGGATAGGGATCACTGTATACAATATATGGTCGCTGTGCCTTTACTGTATGGACGCCTTACGGCAGAGGACTATGAAGATGCTGTAGCTTTAGATCCGAGGATAGATGTATTGCGCGATAAGATGACCTGTATAGAGGATCCACAATTTACCAAGGATTATCACGATCCGGAGAAACGTGCTATCGCTAACGGTATTACGGTCGAGCTGAATGATGGAACCGTACTCGCTGAAGTATTGGTCGAATATCCTATTGGGCATCCACGACGTAGAGACGAGGGGATACCGAAGTTGATTGAGAAATATAAACGCAACCTGGCTCGTATCTTTTCGGAGAAACAACAGCAGCAGATCTGTGAAGCTACTTTAGATTACGATACGTTTATCGCTATGGATGTCAATGATTTAGTAGATTTGATGATGAAGTAGTTTTTTGTCGTCATCGTGAATACAATGAAGCAATCTCCTTGTTGTAGGGGATTGCTTCGCTTTATGCTATTTTGCCAGCAATGATGGGTTACGGTGAGCTCGCAAGCTCGGTTTGGAAACTATGTCGTCCTCTCGACCGAAGTGGAGAGATTTAAAAGCTATAGCTGACTACTTTATCCTCGTCATTGCGAATGAAATGAAGCAATCTCTTCACCATCCTCACTTCTAAAACTTTCTCAACGATTCCGGAATCTCCCACTGCTCACCTTTGTCGGCAAACTGTTCACATTCGCGGACGAACTGCGGTAACCCGACTTGATCGATATGTCCGAAAACACCTCCTGTGTGCTGTGGGTATCCGATGCCGAGTAGTGCACCAGTATTACCATCACTTTGGTTGTCCAAAATGCCCTCTTCCAAGCAGCGATAGCTATCTAGCGCCATTACATGCAAGAGCCGCTTCGCGATAGTTCCTGATTCGTTCGCAGGTGCTGTAGCGGGTAATGTTGGGTCTAGCCATATCGTTTTCGATTCGCCATAGTTATAAAAACCTTTACCTGCTTTGCGTCCCGATCGGCCCTGTGCGACCAAAGTGTTTAAGTAGCGGTATGCCCGTTGCTGGCTTGCACTTAATGAAGGGAATTGATCATAGACGTGTAGCATCAGTGGTAGGGATATCTCGTCCAATACCGCAAGAGGGCTTGCGCCAAAGCCAGCTTGACGTGCCTCGGCTTCGATCTGTTCGGCAGGTATACCTTCCAGCAACATGCTGATGGCTTCAAGCAGGTAGTTGAAAAAGACACGGGAGGTATAGAAGCCAGGTCCATCGTTGACAACGATAACGGTTTTGCCTAATGTTTGCGCCAACTGTCGTGCTTTTTCTACCGTCGCTGGACTGGTCTCTTTGCCACGTATGATTTCCACCAGTTTCATACGATCTACAGGTGAGAAAAAGTGCATACCGACAAAGGCTTCCGGAGCCTGACTTGACTTTGCTAGTTCACTGATCAGAAGGGAGGTGGTATTGGAGGCAAAAAAGCCTTCGGTCTGGAGGCCCGATTGAGCATTCTGAATGACAGTCTTCTTAAGTGTTAGGTCTTCAAATACGGCCTCGATAATGGTGTCGAGGTTCTGGAAGCTATCGTAATCAGTAACGGGGTGGATGTTGTCGAGCAGCGCTTCCATTTGCTCGGTATGCATCTTACCCTTTTCAATAAGTTTAAGGCATACACGTTGGGAATAAGCCTTGCCCTGCTGTGCCTGCTCGATAGTGACATCTTTTAGGAATACCTGAATACCGGCTTTTGCTGCCTCAAAGGCAATGCCGGCCCCCATCATGCCTGCGCCAATAATACCTATCCGGGAGAAATTAAATGCTGTATCTGACATCGCGCTATTGATTGTTTTTCGGTTCGTATTGTATATCATCGATCGCTATTTTGGCTATGATTTCCAGCATGATCTCGGAGGTGCCTCCAATGATGGTCCCTACCCGTACATCTCGATATAGACGTGCGATCTTGTAATCTTCGGTAAATCCGTATCCGCCAAATAACTGTAAACACTGGCTGACGACTGTGACAGCGAGCTCGCTGGCCTGTAGTTTGGCGATGGAGCATTCTTTTACCGCATATTCGCCCTGCTGCTGCAGGTCACAGCAATGCTGTATAAAGGCTTTGACAGTGGTGATATCTGCTACAATCTGTGCTATACGGTGTCGCAAGGCTTGAAAGTCTTGTAGTTTTCTGCCGAAGGCTTCCCGTTGGCGCATATAATCTAGCGTATATTCGAGCGCCGACTCTGCTGTGGCCAAGCTGTGTATGGCTGCGGTAAGCCGCTCCAACTGTAGGCCTCCCATGAGGTATTTAAAGCCTGCATCTTCCTCGCCAATGAGATGGGAGACGGGCACTTTGACCTGATCGAAGCCGAGCTCGGCCGTATCGGATGCTAACCATCCCATTTTGGAGATTTTAGTAGCGCTTACACCTGTTGCATTGCGATCGATAAGTAGTAGACTTATGCCTCGGTGCCCCTTTTCAGGGCTTGTCTTTACGGCTGTAATAAAGAAATCACCGTAATAGCCGTTGGTAATGAAGGTTTTGGAACCATTGACGATGTAATAGTCGCCTTCTCTACGTGCGGTAGTTTTGATCTGTTGTACATCAGAACCAGCACCAGGTTCGGTAATAGCGACTGCACTGATGAGGTCTCCGCTCAATACAGGGCGCAGGTATTTTTGTTTCAGTTCTTCGGAAGCATGCTTCAACAAGTAGGGTGCAGACATGTACTGTGTAACTAAAGCTGCTATCGTGAATCCACCTGAAAAACAGTAGGACAGCTCTTCGCAGAGGATCATGGAAAAGTAAAAGTCAAGGTCCAGGCCACCATATTCTTCGGGGTAGTTAAGTGCCATGAAGCCCATGTCGCCCATTTTTTTCCAGATCTCTCGATCGATTTGGCCTTGTTGCTCCCAACGGTCTACGTGGGGAAGAATCTCTTTACGTATGAAGGTACGTAGTGTCTCTCGGAATGTCTCGTGTTCTGCAGTCAATATAGATGCACGCATATACGTTTAAGTTTATTTGGTTATAACATCCCGATGTGGTTTTGCTAATTATTCGGGATAATTGCTAATTTAGCCAAAAAGGTTTTGTATTTCATATTTATTTTGATATTTAATACTAAATTTGTTGCTCATCACAATAGAGCGCTTCATTTGCTAATCGTGATTAGGGGAGTAATCCCAATTATAAACTTTTAAATAATCATATATAGGGTTTTACGTTATGTCAAGAAGAGTATTTATCGTCGCTGCACAGCGAACTGCAATAGGTGGTTTTGGTGGTGGATTGTCTAGTCTATCGGCAACAGATCTAGGGGCTAAAGTCGTCGAACAGATTTTAAAGGACACTCAGCTAGAGGTTACTGAGGTGGATGAGTTGTTGATGGGAAATGTTATTCAGGCCAATCTTGGACAGGCTCCTGCTAGACAGGTAGCCAAAAAAGGAGGATTGCCCGATAATGTGCCTGCTACCACAATCAATAAGGTGTGTGCGAGTGGGATGAAAGCTGTGGCACTGGCAGCACAGGCGATTCGACTGGGAGATGCGGATATGATATTGGCTGGGGGAATGGAGAGTATGAGTCAGGCGCCTTATTATGCGGCATCCAACCGATGGGGAGCTAAATTTGGCGATCAGGTATTGGTCGATGGACTACAGAAGGACGGCCTTTCGGATGCTTATAGCCAGGAAGCTATGGGGGTATTTGCGGAGCTATGTGCAGATAAATATGCGATAAGCCGTGAGGCGCAGGATGCGTATGCTATCTCTTCGTACAAACGTAGTCAGGAGGCTTGGAATACGGGTAAGTTTGAGCAGGAGGTGGTCCCTGTAACGATACAAGGTCGTAAAGGGGATGTAACAGTGGCGCGTGATGAGGAGTTTGAACAGGTCAATTATGATAAGATACCGGGATTAAGACCTGCTTTTAAGAAGGACGGGACGGTAACGGCTGCAAATGCGTCGACAATCAGTGATGGAGCTGCGGTATTGCTATTGGCGAGTGAGGAAAAGGTAAATGCGCTAGGGCTAAAACCATTGGTGGAAATAATCGCTTGTGCAGATGCTGAACAGGCACCAGAGTGGTTTACGACGACACCGAGTGTGGCGACGGAGAAAGTGCTGCAAAAGGCAGGACTGGCCCTTGCTGATATTGATTTTTTTGAATTTAATGAGGCTTTCTCGGTGGTGGCTTTAGCAAATGCCAAAATCTTGAATCTGGATATGGGTAAGGTAAATGTGTACGGTGGAGCGGTATCTTTGGGACATCCACTGGGTTGCTCGGGCGCACGGATCCTGGTGACACTGAGTAGTGTGCTGGCGCAGGAGCAAGGGACCTATGGTCTGGCTGCTATCTGTAATGGCGGTGGTGGTGCCTCTGCCATGATCCTGAAGCGCGTTTAGCAGTAGTATAACCTCAGCCTCCTGCAGGATTCTCTACAGGGGCCTGAGGACGGTATAGTCTACCAAGCGGTCTTGTTGTAGGCCGCTTCCCAAAACTTAAATTCCATTCGGGAGGCTTTGACATAGGCTTCTAGCATCTGTGCTCTAATGGCTTCGGTCGTGTTTTCTGCCATGGCGTTCACATAGTTTTCTGCTTTTTGGACCCCGATTGCAAATTCGGGACCGCTATAGGTATCAATCCAGTTTTTGTACGGATTGGCCTGGTTGGTCTGTGTGGCGATAATATAGTCTCCTACTTCTTTATAAATCACAAAGCAGGGAAGTACTGCCGCCATAGCGACTTCCAAGGGGTCGAATGCTGCTGTGCTTTTGAGAAAATGCACATAGTGATGGCATATAGGCTCGAGATCTGCTGTGTCGCTGTCTTCGTGGATGCCGAATTGTGAAAAATAGCTCTCGTGTAAAGCACGCTCGACAATCAATGCGTTTTTACCAAAATCAAAAAAGTCCAAAGCTTGGTCGTTGTCTCCGGTTTTGCTACCGAGGTAAGCGAGTACTCGACCATAATGCTCCAGATAGCGGGCATCTTGTTGCATGTAGAATTGGAACTTGTCCAACGGGAGTGTGCCATTCTTGAGTTGCTCGATAAAGGGCATCGCTAGGATGTTGCTGTAAAGTGGCTGTATGTGTTGCCACGCTTGATCAGTCCATGTCATATGTAATGAGTTTTTGTGGGTTATGAAAATGATTGAGAGGGCCGTTGCCTCTGCCGATGAGTAGGTGTTGACTGCCTTGAATGGCTTTGTTGACATAGTCGAGCGCGTGGCCGACTGCCGTGCTGAACGCCTCGCCCCGTGCCATATAGCTCGCTATGGCTGAAGATAGGGTGCATCCTGAACCGTGTGTGTTAAGGGTATCGATTCTATCGGTGCTGAAGAGCTGGCTCCCCTTGTCGCTGAGCAATATAGAGGATAGGTCGGTGCCCGGGAGGTGGCCGCCTTTTACCAATACAGCTTGGGCTCCCAACTGAAGCAGTTTACTGCCTGCTTCCTGCATCTTGGGAAGGCTGTCTATCTGTTCGTTAATGAGGACTGCAACTTCATCCAGATTGGGGGTTATCAATGTAGCCAGTGGGAACAATCGCTCGATGCACGCGTGTATGGTGTCATCTTCGATAAGCTTGTGGCCGGAGGTCGAGACCATGACGGGGTCGAAGATAATATGACCGGTATAGTCTTTCAGGAAATCGGCTATCAACTCGACGAGTGCGGCATGGTGTACCATGCCAATCTTGACTGCGCTAGGGTATATATCTTCAAAGATGGTCTCCAGCTGGTCTTTGATGGCTTGGGTAGGTATATCATATATTTTTTTGACACCTTGTGTATTCTGCACGGGGAGAGCCGTGAGTACATTCATGGCGTAGCAGCCCAAAGCAGATATCGTCTTGGTATCGGCCTGTATGCCTGCGCCACCACTTCCGTCAAATCCTGCAATGGAGAGTACGGAAGCTACGGTATATTTGTTTTGTTCCATTACTTTGTCGTGTTCTTAATGTTTTGTTTTAATTGAATTGCTGCCTCCCGCGGATTGGGACTATGGCATATAGCCGAAACAACCGCTAGACTGGATGCTCCGGCATGGTATACGTCACCGATGTTGGACGCGTTGATATGACCGATCGCTACGAGCGGAAGGTTTGTAAGGCTTTTTAGCTGTTGTAGCCCCTGCAGCCCCCACTCGGTAATAGTGTCTGTTTTGGTGTCCGTGCGGAACACAGGGCTGACTCCCAGGTGCTGCACATTGGCTATTTCGGGAGAGTTCAGCTGATCGAGCTGCTCTATGGACCAACCGATGTGGAACCGTCCACCGTAGTGGGCTACAATTTCGCTAGGGGCTGTGTCTTGTTGGCCTACATGTACCCCCCAGGCATTGACAGCTGCGGCTACATCAACAGCATCGTTGATCACGAGCGGAATTTGATAGCGATCTGTGATTGATTTTAGGGTCTGCGCACGCTCCAAAAAGTCTTCATAGGGCAGCTGTTTCTCCCGGAGCTGGATGAGGTCTACTCCACCTAGGATGGCTTCTTCGGCAACTTCGAGCCAAGGACGATGTAGACAGTCCTTTTCTGATATAACGAGATAGAGCAGGTAAGGGAAGTTAGCTGTTTCGGGCATAGCGTCTTATGTTGAGATTACTGTTTAGTGTTGCTGTATCCAGAGTATAGAGTGTGTCGAGGATTTGAAGTTGTAGGCTCCCCGGTCCTGGAGATACACAGGCAGCTAATTCGCCAGCTAAACTCAGGATGGCAACTCCGGCGACGGTCTCTTCTAATGGATTGTCGCGGAGGCCCAGAAAGGCTCCGACCAATGCCGATGAGGTACAGCCCAGTCCGGTTACTTTGGTCATCATAGGGGAGCCATTGTGAACCTCAATGATCTCGCTAGGTGAGATGATATAATCGACCTCACCAGAGATGCATATGATACTACCGTAGGTCGATTGTAGCTGCTGTGCGGCTTCTATTGCGGTGCTGCTGTGGGCTGTGCTGTCGACGCCTTTGGTGGTGGATTGGGTAAAATCGGCTAGCGCGAGTATCTCGGAAGCATTGCCGCGGATTACCGTAGGTGAAAGTGCAAGTAGCTTTTTTAAGGCGTTATTGCGGAGTGTGGAAATTCCTGCGCCTACAGGGTCTAATACCCAAGGACAGTTTTTGGAATGGGCGTGTGCCGCAGCCTGACACATGGATTCCACCCATGCTTCGTTGAGGGTGCCAATATTGATTACCAGTGAATGTGAAATATCTACGACCTCCTTGATTTCGGCAGGACTGTGTGCCATGACGGGGGATGCTCCTAATGCCAAAAGGGCATTGGCGGTATTGTTCATCACGACGAGGTTGGTAATGTTGTGTACGAGCGGGCTAAGTGTTCTTAGCGCTTTGAGTTGTCTGTCAATGGAATGTACCATGAAAAAAGCCTGATTAAAAAATTAAACATATGTACTAAGGCTTTTGGGAATTATATGCATCAGGAATATGGATATATCCTGAACAGATAGGTTCTTGCTTTTCCCTACGACGGTATCAACCGTATCAGGTTCAAAGGGTCTATCTCAGTCCATCGTTACACGGACGCCCCTAAAGCCAATGTAAAGATAGCCTTTTTTCTATAAGGACATATAGACTGGATGGTCATATTTGGGTCAGTAAGCATAGGTTTTTTGGGGAATTCACTGGAAATGGGGATACATGGAATTACTATAAATAGTTACATTTGCCCTATATGAAATATATGTCCGCAGTTATATATAGCTTATTGCTATCGTTTGGATGTTGTAACCTCACGTTGGCTCAAGAAACAGTGGCTGAACAATTGGTCGGTATCTGGAAGTTGGAAGAGTCGGGATTTATAACAGACGGAGAAGAGGTCATCAAGGACTTTAATGCCTGTCGTTTATCTCAGAATTTTGTGTTCAAATCGGATGGTACCGTCGATTATACCTATTATGAGGGAGATTTAGATACCTGTTATGTTGCCGCTGTAGAAACGTATAATTGGGAACTTAAGCAGGATACTCTGGTGTTGGAATCAAGAGGGTATTGGGGATATTATCGCTTAACAATGGAGAAGGCTGGAGGATTGCGTTTGGAAGGAATCCAAGAGCAGCGGGAGTCTACTGGGGATGCCATGCTGGATAAATTGTTGAGTACAGTACATTTTGATGTTTATCGCAGACGATCTGCTCCTGTAAGTTGTGAGAACTGTAAAGTTGTTTTGGAGTTAAAATAAATATAAAAGGTAATGGTTATAAAGAAGCTTTTCGTATACTCCATTTTGATGTGTATCACTGTTGTGTTGCGTGCGCAAAAAGTAGAAGTTAATATTGTGCAGGATGGAAAGGTGATAGAAGCTACAAATGATGTTTTTCGATTGAATCCTAAGACCTTTTCTTTTCAGATTAGAGCTACAGGGGTAGAAGGATTCTTAATCGGAGTCACCGCAGATGAAGATATCTACAGATCTGCACTGGGAGATGCTGACCTGGAAGTGATGTGGTTTGATGAGACCGGAATGGCGGAGTCTTTTTTTAACGAAGATAAGGAGGTTTTTGTTAATGATGAAGCGCCTAGCTACTGGTATTTTTCATCAACCAAAGACCATCGTTTTGATTTGGGAGCGAATGGTAATGCTGATTCCTGGCAAGCTTTTCGAACAGTCAAGAGTTTCTATTTTATGAATACGGAAAAAACGGTCTCGGTCAGCAAAATGACAAAACCGCTGTATTTCTTTTTTTATCTACCAGTTTATGACGAGTCCTATAACTTGTTGGACAAAACCTGTGTTTTTAAGGCACAACTGCTGTGGAAATAAGTTTTACTCAGGAACGATAGGGAATAGGTTGCTTGATTTAGCTCCATAGTTCTGTATCGTCGTGTGGTGGCGCTGTTCTCCGATTGGACTAAGGTTAGCCAAATCGATTTTCAAGGATTTATTGTCGATTACATATACTCTTTTCTGTTCAGAAGCTGTTTCTCCATAAATGGTTATTTTGAGAAGTGTATTTGTTTTTTCTGCCATACTGTAATTGCTTTGCTGCTGTGTGGCAAATATGACAAATATCTATATAAGGAGGCGGGTAGAAGACGGGTAGTGTTCGGGTAGTCGGACTATTTGTCCCTAATTGTCCCTTTTTTTGATTTGTTTACGTCACGGTAGGGCAGCAGGAAATTATTGAGATTTGGTCGTGGAAGGAAAGGTGAACAAAGAAATCGGTATGATTCTGTTTATTATGGAGAATAGGGTAAAGTACGAATCGAAGGCTACGTATGAATATATGGGGTATCGACCGACGGTAAGCCTTGATAAAAAGCTTCTCGTCGATCTCTAAAATAGATTAATCCCAATACTAAGCACGCACTAAACCATACTCAATGGCTAATTTGATAGCCGAACTTAAGTTTGATGTTTTAAATTTTTCAATGAGATTTTTGCGATGACTTTCTACCGTATGTGGACTGATAAAAAGTTTTTCTGCAATTTGAACGGTTGTGAGCCCGGTTGCCGCTTCAACTAGTATTTCCTTTTCCCTGCGTGTGAGCTTTGGTACGCTGCTAAGTCCATCTTTGGCTTTTTTGTCAATGATTGTTTTAGTCTGTGAACAGGTAAAACGATTACCATACAAGACTGTCTTTATCCCTGTCAAAATCTCCTCTACACCGGCATTTTTCTGGATGTATCCTAGTGCCCCTTCTTGAAATGCGGTATTGATTACGGCATACTCGTTATGTACACTCAAAATAATGATCTGCATGGCAGGATACTGATTCCGTAAGGGTTTAATCAGATCTATGCCGTTACTGTCCGAAAGATTAATATCCAATAAGAGTACATCAACTGCGGCACTTTGTAAGCCGTTTTTTAAGGCGGTAGCGCTTTCGTAGCAACCTATGATTTGTAGATCTGCGTCTTGGGATAAAATGTTTTTTAACCCTTCTAGTAACAAGGGATGATCGTCGGTGATTGCGATTTTAATCATGTGTAGTCTGTTTAGGAAAATAGAATTCTATACTGGTACCTAATTCGATGCTTGATTGAATATGTAGATTGCCGTTCAAGAAGCGTATTCGAGAGTTGATGTTGTGCAATCCTGCACTGTTGTTATTTTTTAGTTTATCTATTTCAAAACCCTTGCCATCGTCTTCTACGGTAATACTGTAGCGTTCATCTTCCTCCACTACCTGTATAATGATTTGGTGGGGAGAGGCATGCTTGATAGCATTATTTACCAACTCCTGGATGATTCGGTAAATAATTAATTCCTGTTCCTTGCTCATCGGGGAAGTGTAGTGAAGAAACTGTACATCGATTTCGATATTATCATTGGACATGCGGGAGGCATAATCTGTTAGGGCTTCTTCAAGGCCATAGTTCTGTAAGAGGTCAGGCATTAGATTGTGGGCTACTCGTCGTAACTCATCTACAGCGATATCGAGTTGGCTAATTGATTTCGAAAGCTGGCCTTTTAAGTCAGGCCCTGATTGCTCGGTCACATGGGATAGGTGGAGTTTTGTGCCAGAAAGGAGACCTCCCAGACCATCGTGTAAATCTCGTGCCAATCGTCCACGTTCTTGTTCCTGCCCATCGAGCATAGCTGTTAAGGTAGCGATGTTGGATCTTTGTTTTTCTTTGTCTAACTCTAAGCTATGGAGTTTTTCCCGCTGCTTCATATGGCGGGTCCGTTGTCTGTAGGCGTAGAACAATACAAGGAGCAACAAAAAGGAAGCAATCATGAGTACCGTGTAAAAGCGATTTATATTTTCACGATAGGAGAGTTCTTTTCGATAGTTCAATGCCTCATTAGCTCTTGTTTCACTTTCCAGCTTGGAGAGACGTAAAGCTTGTCGTTGTTGGTCACCCTCCATACGGGAAAGCTCCAGCCGTTTGAGATTGTTTTCGTCGCGGAGTCTTAGATTTTCTAAATCTTGACGCTGCTGCAGGTCAAGAACTTGCATTAATTGTAGTTTTTGCTCTTTCTTTTGGGCCTCTAATTGAAGGTTTTTGAGTTCCTGCATTTGCTTTTCTTTCTCGTATTGAGCCTCGAGGCGCTTGCTTAAACCTAATTTTTCCTTGTTATAAATATTTTGAAATGTCTCTACGTAGAGTTTGTAATACCGTAATGATTCATTGTAATCGTTGTCTCTTTCGCAGATATCGCTTAGATTTTCGTAGATGCTGAGCAGGATGTGCTGATCTACAACAGGTTCGGTGTATATTTCGCTAAGAGAGGCAAGAAGGAAGGTTTTTGCCTTGAGAAAGTCGCCGTCTTGAATCGCTAATTCTGCTAGAATGCCGTAGGAAGAGGCAATGTGGTTGTGTTGTTCCGATTCTTGACCTTGCTTTTGAGCCAACTGGGCATAATATTTCACTTTATCTTTGTAAGAGCTCGGGTAGAAACGTAAGTATAGATTGGCTAAGTTATTGGCAACAAAAGACAAATTAGAAGCAATAGCAAAGGATTGTTTGTTTTTGTTGTAGAGGTCTATTGCCTGTAGGTAATATTTTTCGGCTAAGTCTCTATGGTTCTGTAGATGGGGAGATTGGATGAACCGTTGTTCATGTATATACCCCATAGACATGTAAGCTTCAAAAATAGCTGTTGCATCTTTTTGCTTTAATGCGACTTGAAGTGATAGGGCACCATATTTTTCCTGTAACTCATACTCGTTCCAATTTGCGTAGATCGATGTCAGCTCTTTGTATACAGTTGACTTCCGAGCGTCTAACGAGGGCGAAGGAGGAGCTTTGTCGAAATATTGTGCGGCTTGTAAGAAGTTGCGTACAGCTTCTGCTTCTTTGTTGTTTCTTGCGGCGAGCCAGCCTTCACCATATTTGACATAACCTTTTGTCTCTAGGTCGGAGGTATTTGTCGCAAATAGTTTGGCTCTTTCGATACTGCTAGTGGAATTGCTGATACGCTCCAAAATACGGTTGTTGATTGCTAACACCGTATAAAGATAGGCTGCGTATTTTCCCTCAGCGAGTTTAGAGGCTTGTTTTACATTCTCCTCTAAGATCTCGATAGCTTTATCCTGCTCGTTGTTAAAGAAAAGGGCCTGGGCATATTTTCCTGTTAATTGGAAACGTGGTATGCTCGCGACTTCTGTCTTATTGTAATCTGTTTTTAGTTGTTGTAACAAACCTTGGGCGTGGCCAGTATTGTGACAAAGAAGGTATGTAACACTAAAAATGTATGTAACGTACTTGAAAATATATCTTATCACTTTTTCTTCCATGCCAGATAGCACTTTTTTTAACAGGTCAACGAATATAAGCTTTCTATGGGAAATAGCGGTGTAGGTTTATGTTGGTCGGGTATGACCAGCTCCAAAGGATTCGTAGTAAGATTACTTCCATCCTGATGATAGGATGGAAGTAATAAAACCAACTAGTTTTGTGCTACATCGATACGTTGACCTTTCGTATTAATGTAGTATATATCTTCTGTTGCTTCGTCTTCTGCTACGGCAGCCATGTCTTCAGAAAAGGTGTTCGCGAATGTGAATTTAAAAGGAATAACTGTTTTCCCGTTTTCATCGATATAGCCGTATTTACCGTCTTTTTGAGCTAAGATAATATTACAATCCAACGATAGTGAAAGAAAGTCAAAACCACCTATTACTTTTTTCTTCTGTGCTATACTGTTTAAAACATATTTTTCACCTTCTATTGTCGTGAAATTGTGCTTGTTGTATTCAAAGATGACATCATATTGGGCCGGAACTACTACTTTCTGATTTTGGTCGATCAAACCGCTTTTGTCATTCAGTGTGAACGTAGCATATCCTTGATTGAAGAATGAAATCATATCGTACTTTGCAGGAACATAGACTTTTCCATCTTTATGGAGTAAACCGTATTTTTCGGTTTGGCCGAATAGGTATTGCTGTGTGCCCTCGTCATAGCTGAGGTAGTCATATTTGCACGGGACCAATATTTTGCCATTTTTGTCTATGGCTCCATATTTCTCCTTGTCGTCGATAACGATGGACACATTATCCTCTGTAAATACACCGATATAGGTATATAATGGTTGAGTAATTGCATTACCTTCTTCGTCTCTTATCCCATATAATACACCCTCTTCATCAGCGTAGGCGAATCGGTCTTCGGAAAGCTGCTCATTCATACCATTCATGCCTTCGTCCTCCATTTCAGTATAATTGTCTGGTATTTCAAATAGGCTGTTGTCTACATTTTCTGATACAACGTTGGTTGCAACAAAACCATAGTCTCCCAGTTTTAAAGATAAAACGGCTCCTTTTAGTTGTTTGAAAAAGGAAAATTCGCCCCAGTAAAGGCTAGGGATATCTTCGGTATACCAGATTTCGATGGTAGTGCTTTCATCCTCTCCTGTACCGTAATCTACTTTAACAGTTGCTAGTTTACAGTTGTAGCCTGCAATCTTTTTTTGTTTACCTGTTACCAATTCTACTGGTAAAGCATATTCTTCCTCATCGTTTTGCGTGCCATCTTCGGTAATTACATATTCTTCGGAATCAGGTAACAAGGCGAAAGCTGAATTTTCAGTTTTGTTTCCAACATATATGATACTTCCCATCATTGCGTTATCAACCCGGAAATGAGTTTTGTTGACCCATGCTTTGATAAGAGATTCGTTGTTTTCTGCTGTAGAACCAGCGTCGGTCGTGACGCGATAATCAATCCGAAACGATTTTTGGGATTGTGCCCAGATACTTGTACATAGTATAAGTACCATAAAAAGGGTTAATGTGAACTTTTTCATCTTTCTGTTAAATTACGAGGCAAATATGCTAATAGTTTCCCCTTTTTTCTATCCCCGATAACAGGTAATTTTAATTTACCTGTGTTTTTTGTTGAACGGATACAGTAATGAATACTTACTTTTGTTGTATGAATAAGATTGAAGAGATTAATACCTACATTCATGAGGAACGGGAGCTACTTTTGACCCATCCTCTGTATTCCAAAATTAAAGATATAGCAGATCTGCGATTGTTTACGGAGACGCATGTCTATGCTGTTTGGGATTTTATGTCGTTGTTGAAGAGTTTGCAACGCCGCTTGACCTGTGTGCGCATACCTTGGATTGCTTCGGATTATCCGAATACGAGATATCTTATTAATGAGATTGTACTGGCAGAAGAATCGGATGAGTATATCGATGGTAGTAGGTTGAGTCACTACGAGATGTATTTGGATGCTATGCGGTCAATGGGAGCAGATACAAGTGTCATCGAACAATTTGTGTCAGTAATCAAAGATGGTACGAGAGTGGAAGATGCCATTCGTAAAATGGATGTAGATGCACGTATCAAAGATTTTTTGTTATACACTTTTGATGTGATTTTTAATGGAGGTGATCATGAGGTCGCTGCTGCATTTACCTTCGGGCGTGAGGATTTGATACCAGGAATGTTCAACGCGATACTAAAGGAGATACAGCTACAGTTTCCCGATGCAGATCTGCAGAAGTTTATATATTATTTTGAGCGTCATATTGAGTTGGATGCCGATGAGCATGGACCGTTGGCGATGCAGATGATATTAGAGCTTGGTGGAACAGATGAATCTAGATGGGAGGCAATAAAAGCGGTATCAAAAGAAGCTTTGAAGAAGAGGATAGCTTTGTGGGATGCGATATACGATGCAATTGATAGGGGCTAATGTATTAATGAAAAAAGGTTTTCAAGCGGGGAGAATGAAAACCTTTTGTAACCAATTATAAACCTAAATTATGATACTACAAATATAGGTGTAATATGTACACTAACCAAATGATTTGTGCTATTTTTTTTATAATGACATGATGTTGACATTTTTTAATTTTAGAAGAGCCGTTTTATTGCTGTTGTTTTTTCTGTTTTATCAGGCTTTATCTTTCGGACAGACGAATCGGCTATTGTTTAAAACGTCATTTGGTGATGTTAAAGTGGTACTTTATGATTTTACGCCCAATCATCGCGAGTTGATTTTGACAGCTATAAAAGACGGAACGTATGCGTCCTCATTTTTCAATAGGATAATATCCGGTTTTTTGGTGCAGGGAGGTGAGCATGATATCGATATTGAGAAACGCGAATCCGCTGACCCGCTACAGTCTAAACCTCGGTTGGCACCTGAGTTTGATCAACGTGCTTTTCATAAAGTTGGTGCTTTGGGAGCGGGACGTGATGACAATCCGGATAAAGCTTCGTTTCTGAATCAGCTTTATTTTGTGGTAGGAAAGCCTGTCTCCGCTGTGGATCTGGATAGTTTGGAGGTCAAGAAAGGAATAAAATATACAGCCTCGCAGAGAGCTCATTATTTAAAATCTGGAGGGCAGCCTCGGTTGGATGGTGACTATACGGTCTTTGGCGAAGTCTATGAAGGTTTGGATGTCCTACTGAAAATCAGTAAAGTGAAAACGGATAGTCTCGACTATCCGATAGTTCCAATTCAATTTACACTTACTGTCCTAGAGTAACGTTTTATCCTTTTTCATATCATCCGCTCAAAGCGACATCTAAGGTCATCATGATAACAAATCCCGCAATAAATCCTAATGTGGCCATGTCTGAGCCTTTATTTTGCTGGGCCTCAGGGATTACCTCTTCAACGACAACAAATATCATGGCTCCAGCTGCAAAAGCTAATGCATAAGGGAGAATAGGGGTAAAGGCAGCCACAGCTATAGCTCCTACGACTCCCGCAATTGGTTCCACAACTGCTGATAACTGTCCGTAGAAAAAGCTTTTTCTAGTACTCATTCCCATTCTTCTTAATGGCATGGCCACAGCGATTCCTTCAGGAAAATTCTGTAATCCGATACCTATAGCTAATGCAATCGCACCACCTATGCTTGCCTCGGGTATGCCAGCGGCTACGCCGCCGAATAAGACTCCTACAGCCAAACCTTCCGGAATATTGTGCAGTGTAATGGCTAAGACAAGAAGGGTTGTTTTTTGCCAAGGTGTCTTTATTCCTTCTACTTGCTTGAAGTTAACATGGAGATGGGGAAGTACTTTGTCTAGTGCAAAAAGAAAAGCCGCTCCACCAAGAAAGCCTAATACTGCGGGGAGTACTTTCTGGAAACCTTCTCCTTCACTCATATCGATGGCTGGTATGAGTAGGCTCCAGATACTGGCTGCAACCATGACGCCTCCCGTAAAGCCGAGCATACTATCCATAAATCTCTTGTAGGTGTCCTTGGTAAAGAATACGAGGGATGCACCTAGTGCTGTTACGAGCCAGGTAAACATAGTGGCATAAAACGCGGCCCATACGGGATCTGTACGCTCTAAAAACGAAATGATGGGGTCAAACATACAAGCTTATTAATGATAGATTCATTTATTCCACAAAAATAGGGAGTTAGACAATATGAATAAAGTTTTTCTCAACAAACATATTAGTATGGTCTAATATTTTGTAGATTTGTGTATGAACTCATCTGTAGAGGAAAATTACCTTAAGGCTCTATTTATGCTGTCTAGCACAAAAGGGGAGGCTACTGTCAACGAAGTTAGTCGTTTTTTAGATATAAAAATGCCTACTGTAAACAGTATGATGAAGCGACTTTCGGAAAAAGGTTTGGTGATTCATGAGAATTATAAACCACTTAAATTAACGGAGAAGGGGAGATTAGAGGCTGCCTTGGTTGTCAGAAAGCATCGGTTGACAGAAATGTACCTTGTAGAGAAGATGGGATTTGGATGGGAAGAGGTACACCATATTGCAGAGCAGATAGAGCATATCCATGCTCCAGAGTTTTTTAATAAGATGGATGAACTTTTAGGTTATCCAACCGTTGATCCACATGGTTCTCCGATACCGAGCGAAGAAGGAAAGATCGTTCTAAATCCATACCTCAAATTGAGTGAATGTATAGTTGGTGAACAAGTTGAGTTAATGGCGGTTGGTCAGTCTTCGGCATCGCTATTGAAATACCTAAATACACGTGAACTTGCCCTTGGTGTGGTTATCCATATAGAGGAAATTGAACCTTTTGATCGTAGTATGCATGTGAGTTATTCGGGACGCACCTCGGTTGTACTGACCTCCTTGGTCTGTGACAGCCTTTTGGTTCGTAGATTGAATGAAGAAACCAAGTAATTATCTTGACAAATAGCCTTTTTCACTAGCTCTCTTCCGTAGTGTAAGAGAGCTAGTGCTACTTTTTAACACTAAAATAACAATCGCCCTTAGCTTTATCCATTTATATTGGATATGTTTGCCGGATTTAGCCGATTAATACGTGTTGTATTAAGAGGTTTTTTAGAAAGTGAACGAAATAGCGTCATGATAGCAGATATTGAAGATAAAGAGGTAGGCGATCTCTATAAAACAGGTATTATTCAACAGACCGCATATTGGTCTACGGTTAAAAAACTTCAAGGCTTGCAATCGAAGGCTTTTAATTTTAAAACCAAGGTGTCAGATTTATACACCGATACGGATGATATGAGTTATTTTGTAGGGGACCTTTTGGTTATCCTACAGGCAGTGGATGAAGATCATTGTATAGCCTATGTACCCTATGGGCCCGAAGTAGAACCATCAGAAGAAAATCAAGGATATTTCTTAGAGCAATTGTCCGAGAGTCTGCGTTCGCAACTACCGGTAAACTGTATTATGATTCGATATGATCTGTCTTGGGAGTCTCATTGGGCAAAAGATGACGATTGTTATGATCTGCATGGCAATTGGTTGGGTGTGCCTGAGCGTAGGATTCAAGAAATGCGACTCAATTTTAATACGGAGCATTGGAATCTGCACAAGTCAAATACCGATATTTTGCCCTCGAATACGATTTTTATGGACCTGAAGCGAGATGATGATATGTTGTTGGGTAGGATGAAAGCGAAAACCCGCTACAACATAAATCTTGCATCGCGCAAAGGTGTGCGTATACGTTCGTTGGGGCTAGAAAGCTTGGAAATATGGTATGACTTGTATAGACAGACAGCTGAGCGTAACAATTTTTTTCTACACGACATCAATAATTTTAGGATTATTCTTTCGGCTCGGGCTAATGATACACTTTCGCCAGCAGAGGTGTATCTGTTAGTGGCGGAAGTGGAGGATAAACCATTAGCTGCAATGTTTTTAGTCGTTTCTGCCAATAGAGGAACTTATCTCTATGGAGCATCAGCTACTGAGAACCGGAATTATATGGCTACATATGCGTTACAGTGGAGAGCGATGCAGATCGCACGAGAGAAAGGTTGTACAGAGTATGATTTTTTTGGAGTAGCACCTCAGGCAGACCCTTCGCATCCTATGTATGGGCTTTATCGATTCAAGTCAGGTTTTGGTGGCGATATTTATCATCGCTTGGGATGCTGGGATTATCCTCTAGATAAGCAGAAGTATCAATATTATATTTCTATGGAATTTAAGAATCAAAGCTATCACTTGAGTTGATATTCGAAGAGGGCATCATTGGTGCCTTAGAATATAGCGTCGCATCAATAATACATGCAGTTTCAGAAAAAATGCCTGCGGTAAGTTACTGCAGGCATTCTTGATTTAAAGTAGTGTGATTTTGTGCTTATTGGTGTATGAAGTTGGACCAGTCACTGCCCTCTTCATAATTCATCATTGCATCCGCTTGTACTCCAGCAGACCACTGTCCTGCTAACATGCTTAGATCCATTTGCATATGTTGACGCGTTATTTCTGTCATTTCATTGTTGAAACCAAGATGGTTAGACTGTATTACGAACTGAAAACAAACTACACGTGCAATCATTCTTCCTAACGTAACCATCTGCCGCTGCTTAGGTTGGTCTGGTAGATTAAAGTTTAGTGTTGCGCCAAATACTTCTGCAGCATGTTTGGTGAGCTCATAGCTCTTTAGGTATTCCAAGAGATTATTAACTTTTGTTTTGCGCATCACACGAGCGATTGAATCTGCTACTTGTGAATATAGCATTTCATTAGATCCCTCGAAAATCTGGAAAGGTCTACTATCGACTACACTGCGGCCTGCAATATGGTCTAAGCGGTATCCATTGGCACCAGCCAATTGTAACGCAATCTGAGCAGATTCCTGCATTAAATCAGTTACTAATGCCTTGACACTATTTGCATCGACTGCATTTCCAAATAAATCGGCTGATATAGAACTCATGCCGCTACTGTATGAACACATAGCCGAGCATATCGTGAATGCAGCCTGGATACGAGATAGTTGAAATTTGACAGCATCTATTTCACTCAGTGGTTGCCCTGAAACACGTCTGTTGTTGCAGTGAAGCAACGATTCATCTAATAGTCGTTTTATAAAGCCCATTCCCATTCCCGGGAATTGTAATCTGCTACGGTGTAAAGTGTCCAGCATCAATTTGATACCCGTACTTTCTGCAATTAATTTCTGCGCAGCTGGTACTTTGATGTCAATATCATTCAACCCATAAGGTATGGCATATAAGCCCAAGTTGTTGAATTTCTTTTGGACGATAATCTTTTGTTCTTCAATCGAGTTGTCTGTTACGAAGAAATCGATATCTCTCGCTAGTTCCCCATTTGCTACTGTTTTTCGTGCGGTAACTAACCAAAAGTCTGCTGCGCCTGTCAATCCTTGCCAATGCTTTTGGCCTTTAATGCTATACGTATCACCTTGGAGTTCATGAGCTGTACGCATATTGAGTGCATCACTACCATATCCAGGCTCAGTAATCATCAATCCGCCCATTGCTTTGTCTTTCAAAAAACGGTTGAAGACGCTTGGGTGTAAAGAAGTATCCGCATATTTGGCAAAAGGCTCTAAAAATAAAGCGATGTTGATACCAAACATCAATGAGAGTGATAGGGATTCGTAAGAAGCAGCAGCTAGTACGCCCAAGCATTCTTTGACATGCACACCTCTGCCACCATGTTCTTCGGGGATAGCTACCGACAAAGGATTCATCGCCATAATCTCACTCAAGAATGTAGGAGGTAGGCCTCTAGACAAACTTATTGAGTTGTAATCGTATTCAGTATTGAACAGGCTAGCTAACCGCTCCTTGAAGGATGCTATATACACATTGAAATCTTGATGTACACCGGTTTGCTCTAAAAGATTAAGCATAACAAACGTTTTTTAATTGAAAATATGAAGGGGTAAACAGAAATGTGAGTCTAGCACAAAATCAAACACTGTTTTTTGCGTGATTTTAACGCGTGGACACATAAACTACTTGTGTGATGTCCCTTTGATACAAAAGTAGGTATTTTATGATGATGCATGTATCTAATCCTGTATTAATACTAGGACAAATCGTGCATCTTTGGGTTTTCTACTTTGCGCTATTACGGTATTCTGTAGGGGATAGGCCTACCAGTTTTTTAAACACGCGTGAGAAATAGGAAGGATCGGAGAAATCGAGTTCGTAGCAGATATCCGAAATGCTTTTATTGGATTCAAAGAGAAGGAGCTGACTGTGCATGATACATATTTCAAGGATTACTTCTTTTGACGACTGACTGAACACGGAAAATACACATCGATTCAGGTAATTGGTGGATACGGCTAGCTTATCTGCATAGAAACCGATATGCTTGTGCTTTTTAAAGTTTTTGTGAACTAAGTGCTTGAACATCATCGCGATTTCCTGTCTTCTGCTCAGTAATTTGTCTGAAGAAGATAGCTTGATAACTTTTAAAAGTATGGATTTTAATAGGCTGTCATTTAGCTCTTTGTAAGAGTCTTCAGCATAAAGCTCTTTGTAAAGTAGCTTGCATAGCTGATGGATGCCGATACTGTCTTCTCGCGGAAGGTTGATAAGTGGGGAAATACTGAAAATATTTAGGATTTCCTGTGCTCTGAATATAGAGGTCATAGCGGCTTCGTTGATTAAAATGCAATGTCCTCTGACGGATTTGTCTGCGGTTTTTACTGCAGAAATATTCCCATAACTGCTGATAAGAATAGCTGGAGCCTGTACGCTATATTCTTTAGGGCCAATTTGATAGATGAAATAGCCTTCAGTAAGATGAATGACCAAGTTGTAGGCTAAAAAGATGGGAGGAGTAGGGAATTTTATGAAAGGGGCAATTTCGCTAAGTTGGAATACCTTAACCGGGAATTGTTTGTATTTTAAGTGCTCTTGGCTGCCGACCATGAATCGCTCTACAAATTCATCAGCATTTACCTTTTTTTCCATTGTCATATCGCTCCTGTATAATCTGTCAGCTCAGTAGCTAAAGCTAAAAAATCTTTCTGATATATAAGGTATATGATGTAGCACTAAATGGGCTAGAGGTTTTCTTTGGTTTTTATTGGGAACGTGGTTGTCAAAAAAAAGAGGTTAATTTGCATCTCTAAAGATGGTATTGATTGATGGATTATTTTAAGAATTTAGCCGGTTTGTTGGAGCTGGAGTTGGCGCACGATAGGGCGCAACATGAGTTGCTCTTGTCGTCGCGTACGCTATCAGAGCGCAAAGAGTTGGGGGTGACATGGTATCCCATACAGATCTCCGATAGTGAGCTTGGTAGGGGGGATTACCTGACAGTTACATTCCATAAGACTAATGATCTTGAAAATGGTCATCGATTTCGTTTTGGCATGCCCATCAGCTTATTTTCAAATTATTCCCCTCAAGAAGACAAAATCCAAGGTACTATAGCTTTTGTAAATCAAAACCTGATGAAAGTATCTTTTCGAACAGAAGAGCTTCCGGAATGGAGCCGAAAGGGGAAATTAGGATTGGATCTTTTGTTTGATGAAAACTCGTATCGTGAAATGAAAGCAGCTCTATTGGAGGCAGAGCGTGGGATAGAAGATCCGCAGAAAGGTAAGCTAACCCGAAAGCTATTGGGATTAGAGCCCTTGACTGTTGGTCATGGTCAAGATGATTTTGATGATGTTACACTTAATCAAAGTCAAAATCAGGCTGTTCGACATATTTTGGGCGAAGGTGATTTGGCTATTTTGCATGGTCCTCCGGGTACTGGTAAAACGACGACTTTGATTAAGGCGATATCTGTAGCTATAGAGCGCTCGGGCGAGCAGGTACTGATTGTTGCACCAAGTAACACGGCTGTGGATGTTTTGGCCGAACGACTTGATCGCTTAGGATTGAATGTCTTACGTATAGGGAACCCGGTAAAGGTATCAGCGCATTTGCTGGCATTGACGCTGGATGAGAAGGCGAGTAAGCATGCTGGTTATAAAGAGGTAAAGGGATTGGAGAAACAAGCCCGTGCCTACACGGATATGGCACGCAAGTACAAGCGTAATTTTGGACGTTCGGAATATGAACAGCGTAAGGCATTATTGAATGAGGCCCGGAAAATAAGAAAGGATATCGATCGTATCCAAGATTACGTAATAGAAGATCTATTGGATAAAGCACAAGTTATCGCGGCTACGTTGGTCGGTGCCAATCACCCTCATATTCGTGATAGACGCTTTCATACTGTGGTTATAGATGAAGCAGCTCAGGGGCTCGAGCCTGCTTGTTGGATTCCTATTTTAAAAGCCGACCGTCTGCTATTGGCCGGTGACCATTGTCAATTGCCCCCAACAATAAAATCGGAAGAAAAGGAGAGTAGACAACTCTTTAATACATTGTTTGAAAAGCTGGTGAAGAAATATCCGGACTCGGTCTCTTTTTTGGATACCCAATACAGGATGAATAGTCAGATAATGAGCTATCCTTCAATGACGATGTATGATGGGATGCTCAAAGCTGCACCGTCGGCCGCGGAGTGGCGTTTGACAGGCGATTGTCAACCTCTTGTTTTCATTGATACGGCAGGTGCTGGCTTTGAAGAAAAGGAAGATGAAGGAGCATTGTCAAATAAAGAGGAAGCGGATTTTCTGATAAATCACCTGACTACACTAATAACTCAGTTGGAGGGGGAATATAACGAAGGACTATTGCCTACGATTGGAATCATTACTCCTTATCGGGGACAGGCGAATCGGTTGAAGACATTATTGTCCGATATGGTAGGTCTATCCGATATTGATCTTCAGGTGAGTACCGTAGATGGTTTTCAGGGACAGGAAAAAGATATTATCTATATTAGTTTAGTGCGTAGTAATACAGACGGAAACATTGGTTTTTTATCGGATGTACGACGTATAAACGTAGCTTTGACACGAGCTAAGAAAAAACTCATCGTGATAGGTGATAGCAGCACTATCGGGCAACACGCATTTTATAAGGGATTTTTAGATTATGTGGAATCTGTGAATGGGTATCATAGTGTATGGGAGTGGGATATCATATAATAGCAGACTATTTGGATTGTGGAGTCACCTAGATGATTTTCTCTACCGCTCCTTTTGGTAGAGGGATATCTTTTGTTATAGAAGTTTCTAGTACTCCTTGGTTCGAATTTAGCTCTCCTTTAAGGTGGGTCGGTAACCCCACTGTGAATACAGAACCTTTGTTAGGTGTGCTCTGTATATGTACAATGCCTTGATTTCTTTCGATCAAGTCTTTACATAGAATCAAACCTACACCTGCACCAGGCTCATCTCCTGTGCCAAGAGATTTGCGCTGAATCTCATTAAACAGGAGTGCTGACTTAGAAGGGTTAATTCCAATACCTTGATCTTTGATATGTATGAAGGTAAATTCTTTTTCTGTTGAGGTAAAAATGTGTATTTCACCTGTAACATAGCTGAATTTGATTGCGTTACTTATAAAATTACGTAAAATAATGGTCAAGTGATCTTTGTTCACAAGCACCTGCTCTTCTTCAGGAATGCTGATTTTGAGGTTTAGTTGTTTTACGAGAATCTGTTCTTCAAATGTAATTAAAATATCATTTACAATAGGTTTGATCATTAGCGGAGTGGGCGCATTTGCAATCCCCCGCAGACTGCTGCTGCCCCATTGGAGGAGGTCATCGAGTACTTGGTTCTGTTGTACTATCCGTAACCTCAATTGACGCATGAAGTCGGGGGATATGCTGTCATTGAGCACTTGTTGTTCTAGTGCCACAGCCATTGTTTCTAAGGTTGCAAAAGGGCTCTTGATGTCATGTGCTATAATCGAAAAAATCTTTTCTTTGTCCTTGTTGATAGCGTGCAGACTACGGCGTTGATCCTCTATTTTCTTCATATTGCTGTAGATAATCTGCAAGAAGAAATTAACAGAAACAACAATAAAGATAATTGAACAGATTATATTGTATAACACCCGAGCTACAGGGACAGGTTGTTCGAAGGTATTTATATTTGGAGAGGTGTAAATAAATACCATGGCTATTGTGACTGCTAAAGCAAAAAGCAGGTGTATACGGCGGTCGTCATAGAGCAAAGTGGAAGAGATTAGGATACAGAGTAGAAAATACTCAGCTCCATTCTGGTAGAGTATGGCTCCCGCAAAAAAGAAAATAAAGTTACTCGACAATAACGTCAATTTAGCATAGTGATGTTTGCGACGATATTGAAGAAGAAGAACGACAAGGTCGCATAAGCCATTTGAGAAATTAATCAGGGCAAGAAGTGGACGTTGTTCGAAAAGGTTGGTGATGGAAAAGTAAACTGTAGGGAGAATACATAATAACGCAATCATATTGACCATGTGCGCTCGCTTAAAATCCATGTAAGACATAGACGCATCGGTACCGATATGTGTTAGGGTTTCCCAATAATTTCGAATACGTTTCATAGGTCTGCTCTTCAACTCGCTCTGGTAAATATAAAAAAGTAATTACATTTTTTGTTTTTTCTATTTAGGAGCTTTTGTAGTTGATATCTGTTTAGTTAAAATTTGGCAAAGACATAAAGTGTGTTGTTAATTTTTCTAATTTAGAGTATCTGCTTTACCAAAGATAAGCAGTGGACAGGACATTAGTAAGGAAAAAATAATTTAAAAGACGGTATCTGATATGAACACTTCTGAAGCTCACAACGAACGTATCGCAAAGATGATATTTGCATCGGTTTATCCCCATTATGTAGCAAAAGTAGAGAAGAAAGGGCGGACTGAGTCCGATTTGCATCAGGTCATCACTTGGTTGACCGGATTTAACGAAGATGACCTACAGCAATTAATAGCCGACAGAGTTACTTTTGAGGAGTTTTTTAAGAGAGCGACCATTAATCCGAATGCGGGGCTGATTACAGGTGTTATTTGCGGATATCGGGTAGAAGAGATCGAGAATCCGTTGACACAGAAAGCCAGATACCTGGATAAATTGGTTGATGAGCTGGCCAAGGGTAAGAAGATGGAAAAGATTTTGCGGAGTTAAATTTTTCGATACTTTGTAATTGTTTAGATGACTATAGAAGAAGTTTTTCGGGACAAGTCCATTAAAGCCAAAGGCAAGGTAGCTATGATTGCCGAATGGCTCTTGCAGCGTGAATTGCCCCTAGATGAATTAATGGGATTCGCCGAGCGGCAAAAGGCTATAGATAAAGCAACCTGCATCGAAGCCATAGAATATGCTACAAAAAAGGATCCCAGCATATCGGATGATTATCTTATGGCATATGTTATAAAGACGCTAGCTGACGATGAGCCTAGAGTCAAGTGGGAGAGTGCTAAAGTAATTGGGAACATTGTCCAATACTACCCAGAGCAGATAGGTGCGGCTATCGATGCCCTACTTCTAAATATACCTGGAGGTGGTACTGTTGTACGCTGGGCTGGTGCTTATGCCCTGGCCGAGATCCTCAAGCTGGCGACCGATCATAATAAACTGTTGGTCCCCAAGGTCAAGGAGCTTTGTGAACGGGAAGAAGATAATGGGGTTAGGAACAAGTATCTAGCAGCTTTCAAAAAACTGAAAATTTAACCTTTGTTCACCGTACATAAAGTTACCCTATTTATTACTAGGATTACCATAAGCCTTGATATGTGTGCTTACTTTTTCAAATCCTCCCAAACTACAATTGAATAATAATTTCTTTTTACTGTCGAATATGAAAATTAATTTCCCATCCTTGAATTCCAGATCGATATTCCTTATGGGCACCATTCCTTTAAAGAAAGATGGGCCAATAATATTAAAATTTATTTTTTCCGAAATGAAATCAATAGTGCCACTCGGCTTGTTGTCCGATATAATGTTAAGTCGCAGGTAGTCCGCGTTAATATCGTCTAGCGATATAATTGTCATATTTTCCATTGGGTTTGTGAAAATTTTTAGTTTTATATTATTCACTTTGTTTTACCGTACGATACCTCTTAAATCTCTCTCCCCTGATCACCCGATGTTGTGTTGAAGTAAGTAACCTCTGTCAACTCCTTTTTCTATTGTACTCATTTTGCTTTCATTTCTTTTCCCAAAGACCTCTCTTTTTTAAACTGTCCAGCTGGCGACGATCAGAATTTATTTCAATATAGAGGCTGTCGGCTGTTTCCTTGCTTATCTGTATAGTATATCCCCGGTCATATCCCGTTTTTGAGTCCGGATCGAAAAAGATATCAGATTTTTTCCTTGCGATTACCCTTTCTGCAAAATTATAATGCTTGACTATCCAATAGCTGTGGGGTGTGACTCGAATGGCATATTCGCTGCTTTTTATTAAGGAACCACCAAAGAAACCATCTTTTGTCAGGTTGGAATAAATCAACACCAAGCCGCTGAGAATCGCTAAAAGTACCCCGATAAAAAGCTTCTTTTTCCGAAAAAAGACCAACAGACTAATGAACCCTATTCCCACAAAAGGGAGAATCAACAGTCCAATCTCCAAACTGATATCAAACAACAAGCGCAGCAATAGATCTGCAAACATGATGCCCAGAATGAGTATAAGCAGACCGAGCAATGTTTTTTGCAGTAGGGGCAGCGGTTTTCTTTTCATGAACAAGGTTCTATACGCTATTTATTTAGCAAAGTATGTTCCAAAAAAGAAGTGCTCGTCCCAATTTAGGAATTGGAGGATAGCGCTGCTTTGTCCTGGACCAAGATGAGGGCGCGTTATAGAAGATAATTTACTTTTTGATTTTTCCACGATTGGAGCCTTGGTACAGGAATTGCTGCAAAAATCATCAGAAGTTCCTTCCGATAAACCGAGGTAGGTACGGATAAAAGCGAACATATGCAAAAAGTATTAATAGCACTGACGGTAACAGGATGCTTAGGCCTCCTATCCTGCAACAATGGTGGGAAACAGCAGGCAGCAACGGCAAAAGAGCCCCATACGGAATTAACTAAAACTGATAGTTCGGAAGGAGTTCGGGAGCAGACTGTAGACAAAAGCAATGATAGTAAGGAGGACGATGTCTTAAAAAAGCTTCCAATTAGAAACTTTGTAATCACCGATTCGACTAATTTTGATAATTATCATGCACAAGGAATAGCAGACGATATTTTCATCAAAAAGATAAAATTTAAAACTTCAAACAACACAGCAGAGGATTTTAAGTTAAGATATAAAGTGCCTTTCTCCGAGAATTTCAGTGCCGTCGTTATTACCTATAGAGATGGCGAACACGAACTCTATACCACTTTAGTTACCCTAGATAAAAACGGGAGTATCATCGATCAGCTAGATATTGCCTATGATGAGATAGCCGAATCTGCATTTAGTAAAATCGGAAAGCTGGAGAAGGATCGGATCAGCATTCAGAGTTGGAATTATATGAGCGAAGTACCTACCCACGAAGAATCCATATTCACAGTGTTGGAGACTGGTCGATTTAAACTATTAAAATAGTTCTTCTGGAGGTATGGCTTTTTCCGAAAGTGTGCGGTCCTTTCCGATACGGTCTCATTTCTTGCCTTAGGACAATTCAAAACAGGAGCAATTCAACCATCTTTGCGTATAATTCTATAAACAAAACTAATACCTATATAAAATGGCAAAACAAATTTTTATCAATTTAGCCGTTGCAGACGTCCAGCGATCGATGGATTTCTACAGCGCAATCGGTTTTACAAATAATCCTCAGTTTTCAGACGAATCGGGCAAATGCATGGTTTGGAGCGAAAATATCTATGTTATGCTTTTATCCCATGACAAATTCTCTTCTTTTATCAACAAACCTATTGCCGACACCAAGTCCAGTGTAGCAGGTCTTTTCTCCCTATCGATGGAGTCGGTCGAGGAGGTCAATACCATGATGATAAAAGGGCTAGAGGCAGGTGGGGTAGAGCCAACCGAGATGAGAGATTATGGCTTCATGCAGCAACGTACATTAGAAGATCTTGATGGTCACACCTGGGAAGTATTCTATATGGACATGAGTAAAATCCCTACTACCAACTAATCGAAATCATATAGTTTTGATTAGCAATTGCCAAAAAAAATGATGTGGCCATCTTCGATAAATCCTTTTTCAATGGCAAGGTTTTCAAAGTTTGAACGGAATTGCCTGTTTTTTGTTCAATATTTTTAATATAGATTTGAAACTACATAAGACATTCTGTTCGAACTCCAAGCGGGTAAAAACAAAAAAAAGCAACTCTTTTGAAGTTGCTTTTTGTGATCCCGCTGGGATATGTTGCGCCCCGCAATGCCCGCACATAGGGCTGCAACGAGCTACGCTATGTTCGAACCCATCCCGGCGCTTCTGTTCTCATCCCATAGTATAAAAAAAAGAAAGCCCAATCTTTTGATTGAGCTTTCTTTGTGATCCCGCTGGGATCACAACTATTTTTCGCTAATTCGTTATTTATCAAAACTATACAATATTTTTATCTTCTAAGATCATACAACAGGCATTTTTACCCACCTGCTTACCCACCGAATTAAGAAATCTGATAAAGATCGATTTGACCTAAAAGTCTAATTACTATAAATGTATAGATAAAATCTATCTATTACAAATATAACTAAGTTTTATAGATATAAAAGACTGATATTAACGATTCGATTATTTAGCAGCTCTTATTTCCTAGAACATTTAGAACCTACAAAGGGGGTTATCATAACTTTGTATTGAAAATTACTTTTAGAATGGAAACTCACTTCAGATGAAATACCATTATATTGATGATCAAATCTGATAATTTACTAAATATCAATATCTGTGATACTTCTATACTATAGTTCTAAGACTTAGTTTTGCTTTTTTTTAGAAAAAAAATACTCTTAATTTCTTTTAAAATTGATTGTTGGCACAAAAAATCCTGTATTTTTATAATAAAAACACAGGATTTTCAACCAATTAAAAGCCTCAATAAATGGAGTTATTATCGATAAAAAACGCCAAAAATTTTAAAGGAAAAATTGTAAGATGGAGTGCCCCTTCGTCTAAAGAAAACTATTCATATCAAGGTATCAGTAATATTTGCAGTATAGAAGAAAATGGGAAAATTGTCGCAGAGCAAATAGATGGAGATGATATTTCTCACGCTTTTTTGGACAAAACTGATCAAGGAACTCTATTGGATGAAAACTACTGTTATTCAGATTCTGGACGTTATATCTCAATACTAGATATAATAAAAGTTTAAAAGATATGCAGAATAATTTTTTAGATACTCCAACAATTTGAATTATTCACTATATGATTAAATACGAAGTAAACAAGCCTTTTCCTTTTCCACAACCGAATTCAGGTGGTGAGATAACATTGTCGGAAATTACGATATCTTTTTTTGATATAAAATGTTATCTGTCTGATCCGACATCCAATGAAATTATGGATTGGCGTAAAGGCTCGCTAGAATATGCTCTGTTTGAAAAGACAATTGTCCTTTTTTTATACTGAACTTTGATAGCTGGAATTTAGATTGCAGCATCAATGTTCTAAAAATAAAATCTGATTTTGGTATAGATAACTGGCTAAATGCTGAGGGTAATATTGTTAACCTGTTTTTAATTGATACGAAAACGAATATACTAACAGCAATGCGGACGATTTCAGTTCAAACGGATGTGGCTGAAAAACTAAAGGACATTTGTAAAATGCAGACAAAAAAGTTTGGGAATTCTGCGGAATGCGAAATAAACATTCATAAGATTCAAAATTCAATATCCACAAAGGAGATGTTAAACCGAAGCAAAGTGATTAAACTAAAATAGCTAATCTGCTAATCGTTATGAATAATTTTGCAACCAATTCCATCTTTTTTCGCGGACAAATACTATCTAAAAAGCGATAATTATCAATCAATTAACCATTACTGTGACAGTAAGCTAATATACTCCCAAGCCTTCTTTTTCCAGTTAAAAATTGGCTTACCTGATCTGGTAAGCCAATTTTTAGAATTGAACTCATCATAAAATTCACTAGCTAATTGACGACTTTTCCCTGCCTGTGCGAAATAGATAGTGACCTCGTGTTCTGTTGGTGGCAAGACCTTTCCAAAACCAGTCTGTGATTTTTTCATTGCCTTTTCCTACTTTCAAGAAGTTTCCTAATATCCTCTTCCGAGTAATAGAATACACAGCCTATTGCCGTGTAAGGTAGTTGTCCCATGTCTCGCATACGCTGTAATTTACCAGAGGAAACACCTAAAAGCTTTCTTACCTCATGTGATTTTAGCCACTTTTTCTGTACTAGACCTTTGTTAGCAAGAATAAGCCGAACACCTTCCAATATCTCAACTTTAAAAAAATCTAAATCTGCTCTTGTGACAGGTTGCCTGTCTCTGTTTTTGTTATTCCCTTCCATTTTCACTGTATTTCTAACATCACTCTGTTAACAATTATTCCAAAAAAAAGCTGCTGGAGCTCTTTGTATTTCTCGACGGATAGTATTTTATATAGCCCTTATCCACGAGGTGCCTTAACTTCAAAAAGTACGTGGCTGAACTGGATATTTTTGCTTCTTTCATAAGTGTTCGGCTCTTCACACGTACAGGTTTCTTATTAGCCCTTTGCCATCTCAAGTATAAAGCTGAATACACTGCGATATGCTTTGTATCGACATAGGGATCTGTTGCAATACGCTCCAAAAAAACAATCATTGCATCTCGATTATCCATTACTGTACTTTTTTCTTTAACTGGCTACGTTGAGACTGTTGTTGCTTCTCTTTTAGGTTTATCGTTTTGGCTTCATTTTGTCTTTGACCGAGCAACTGATCTAACGTCGTTCGCCTATTTCCTTCGTAATAAATAAAATCCCTCTTTAGTGGTGAAGCTTCCAGACCAATGTTCCTCTGCTTTCCATCAATCTTAATAGGGATTTCAATACGTTCCCCTTTTTTCAAAGCTTTTACAGTCTTCTGAAGTTCAGTGCTGCTCAACTTTGTGCCCGGTATTTTAGTTAATAGTTCTTCTATTTTGTAATCGATAACCTTGATTTCCTTCACTATAATATTACCCTTTCCATCCGTGTCGTTTATATTTGGAATTTTCCATCGATCTCCATACATAAGCACAGGACGACCAGCAAGTAAATTGTTGGCTTTATCGGGTGAAAGTCCCATATTATCGATAAAGCTCAAACTACGTTTGTCCTTTTCATTTAATGTCAACGTTGCCGTAGCTTCTTTCAGATAGTGCCGTCCGGTCATGTCCTTATCCACCGAAACACCAAATTCCAATACTTCATTTTGTTTTTTTGATATTGCTGTCTTTTCTACGATAGAGTTTTGACCAGCCCGAATTTGTGGAGCTATCTTATCCGAAAAGCTTTCCAAACCGAACTGGTGTAACTCCGCATCTACAGTCTTTTGGCTTTGCTTTTGCTTCATCGGATTGACAAAGACTTTTCCTAAAGTGGCATTAGTAAGACGAAACATATTTCTCACAAACCTTAGTATTACATTAGGATATAGCTCCCTTTCCAATTGTCTTCGTTCCCTCTGCACAATTCGCATGGAAGCTTTTTCCTCACTGGTTAGATTTTTCAAATTTGTTCCAGCAATTTCACGATATCTATTTAACAATTCCTTTTTATGTTGTCTACTTCCCAAGTTTGCAGTAGAGAACATACCTTTGCTTGCGAGATTTTCGAAATAATCCTTCCATCTTGCGATATCATTGAGAAAAGTTTCAATTCTGTTAGCCATTATTAATCGATTTTGATTGGCAAGCATAGCTTTCCAATTTTATTTATACTCTAACACTTCGCTTATTTGTTTGCCTTTTATCTCCGGTTGATTTCTTTTGTCCTGTCTGTTTGTTATCTTGAGACTTTTTGATGACTTCATTATTTTTATTCTCTTCAGCCTGATTTTGTTCCACTTTTTTAGATGTATCAGTAGACTGATTTTGATCTTTATTATTGACAACATTATTTTCTTGTTCAAGCTTAGGTAGTAGATTGTCTTCAGCCTGATTTTGTTCCACTTTTTTAAGTGTATCAGTAGTCTGGTTTTGGTCAGGGCTATTGCCATGATTTTGATCTTTACTATTGACTACATTATTCTCTTCAACTTTAGGTGATTGATTTTCGCCAGCTTGACTTTGACTGTTATTATTATCCTTCCCCTGAACAGTTTTATCGATTTTCCTTTTCATCGATAACAATATTGGCTTCAAATTTTCATCATACAGTTTGATGGAATTATAAGAAGGCTGAGCTTCAATTACTATTTTTCTTTCACCAGCCGAAGTTTCGATAGTAACGCTTGCTTGGTTGCCTTTTTTTAGAGAGTTGATCAGGTTCTGTTTATACTTGTCATTTTCAATTCCCTTTAACGCATATTCTTCAATATTTTTTGCGATGTCAAAATTGTTTATCCGTTGGATTTTAAAATTACCGCTTTCATTGGCATCGTTAAAATCCAGTTTTACCCAGCCTTTAAACTCATTTTTTTTCTCCCGATCAATTTTATCTGTTGTGATCAGGTGTTTATACACTGAGCGACCATCCAGCAAATTATAACCTTCTTTCAGAGTATAGTTAGAGCCGTAACCGACATAAAACTTTTGCTGAAGAGTTTCTTCTTTTCCATATTTTTTAAGTAAAAGATCAAAGTTATTGAAATAGTACTTCCCTGAATTTTGAGAAAAATCAAAATTCAATACAGCCCTTACACTATCACCGTTACTTTTCTTATCCAAAACCACCTGGAAACTATCTTTTTTATTCTTTACAGCCTCGTCGAACTGCTTTTGTAATTGATCAACAGTAATTTCACTAAATCCAGAATAGTACATTTTAGTTGCAAGGGATTGTATATTTTCGGCTCTTTCTTTCGTTTCCATCACACAAGTTTTTTTATAAATAATAATTTCTTACCTCTCTCCTGATAACAGCTTTTAATCGTATCGATTATAGCTGTCTACATTTAATGAGATCTTTATTTTTGATTTTTATATGCAAATTGCGCCCACCGTTCTTTTCAAGCATTTCAATATGAAATATTTTTTTGTCTGGAATAGTAAATTTTTCCATCGCTACGATGACAATTATATTGGAATTAGCTGGGATTGCTTCATAATGACCGTGTATATTAATTGGTGATATCTCCAATTCCTGTGATGCCGTTCGCTTTGTAAGCTTTTTATCTTTTATATAAAACCTGAACTGCTCCACATTATATGGGATTTGGGTATTGTTCGATAGCTGAACCTTAAAATACATAATCCCGTTATATATATATATGCCTTGTATTTGTATTGAAACTCCATAAGCCTTAGAGAGCTTTTTTAGAAACGCTTTCCTTAATGACACTTCCGTTGATTTAGAAAATAAAATTGCTTCATTGCTGTTTGTATCATGCAGTTCAGCTTTAAAGCGAAACGGCTTCATATCATTTAATACATAATTCGTCTGGAATGGAAAATGATTATATACCAATAGGAAAGAGTACAAGGAGCCGTCACTTGTAATTACGGTAAGATTAGTTTCTGCAAAATCCTCTTCCGCCGATTTTAATTGCAAAACGTTCTTTACCCCCTTTGCTTTCTGGACCATTACTTCACTACTACCTCTGTCTACAGATATAATGGAAAATGGGAAAATTAAGTTTGTTGTCTTATCGTTAGCGATTTCAATTACAGGAATGCCTAAATGAAGTTTATCTGTCTCAATATCCTGCGCCGATACAATAAAAACATTGCTAATGATCAGTAGCATTGCACACAATACCCCTCTACACAACTTTTTCATAATTACTACTTTTTAAATTTTTATATTTTGTTATCTCTTAATAATATTCTATAGCCAGATTTAACCTGAACTTTCACAGCTTTTACTTTTTTATTTATCATAGATCTACCAATATCTATTCCCGTAGTAGCCAGCTGAGTTCCGATATTTGGACTAAAGCTGTTTATCCCTATGCTATTAGTGAATTGATCGCCACCTTGCTTTGCTACTTCTCTAATGACAGAACTAGGAATACATATTCCTTCAATTCCATCTAGATCAACCACCGAAAGTTTGACCGGAAATATTGAGTTTTGATATCTAATTGCATCAATTGTCACAGCTAAACGTTCATCCTGAAACGAAACTTTTCCAAACAAAAAATTGTCTTTTGGTATAAGATTTCCATTTACATAGATGTCATTCAGCAACCGTAATTTTAAAGTTGAGCCAGATGTAACAGTACTGGTCTCATGTACGACTGCTTCAATTGTGTTGCGATCATTGTTTTCAATATGATCAGAAGACAATCCATAAAATACTGATCTGACATCTGATATACCTGTGTCTATTTGATCCGATAAAAATGTTATAGGGGTTTCAATTTTGACGGCATCTACAGCAAACACTTGCCCCAAATTTTCCAACGATGTCCTTTTGATTCTATCCTGTACGCGCACAGGATGCTGAATATCTAACACTGATTGCAATACCGTGTTTATTTGCTCCATTTCTGGATCGGGAGCTGGCTCTACATTTTGCATTCTACTCATCATTTCTTCCAATCTAGTAATGTCGCTTTTGATTTGGTATGTTTCAGATGCAGAAACATAGGTAGGTTCACTGTATTTTGGCGTTGGATAGTATTGGCTTTGATCTAAACTTGCATTGAGTTGATTGATCTTGTCGTATATCTGCTTTTCCTTATTATCTTGAAAGGATAATGATCTGAAACCTTGATAATCATCATATCCTTCATAATACTCTGCATTTAAGTCTTCGGCACTATAGTAGGGATCTGCTTTTTTAAGTTCATTTAATCGCTGAAGATCTTTTTCAGCTACATCGTAAAGAGACAGTTTATCATTTTGCGTTTTATTGTTTTCCGCAACAGGCAGATCCATATTCAGACCAGTACTATTTTCAGATAGATAATTATTTTTATGTTTTCCACCCCCTAATACCCAAAAACTGAACATGATAAAAGGTATTACTAATAAAGGTAGAACTAGCATAAGTTTTTGCTTTCTTACTTCCTCGTCAGAACTTTTGTGTTGTTTTTTTTCCATGACTGATATATTTTATAAGTTAAATTTCATATGATACTCTAAGGAGTTTCCAATCTTTCAAGTTCTGCTTTCCACCTTGCCATACTGTCCAGTAAGCCAGGATTTACCAGAAGAATACTATCAACCTTGAATCGTCCGTTCTGCGTTTCACTTATGCTGTCCAGATGTTTTTCTATGTATGAAATACGAGCCTTTATCATCTCGGTATCAATTCTCAGATTGCTTTTCTCAAACGTTATTAATCTATTGATTATATAATCTCCAGAGATAAGATTGATACAATAAATTACAATTATGGATACACTGATAACAAATACCCATTTTTGGGCGCGAACAGAAAACTTGCTTGCTCTATGCTGTAGCCAGTTTGCCAATTCTCTTTTTCGGGTTTCTAATTTCTTTTGCTTCATAAGAGCTATCTTTTTTTAACAGAAATATCCTTATTCTCTACAATCTTCCACTGTTCGATAAGGAAACCGTGTGAATTGTTTTCGCTACGTTGCACAGTACGTAATTTACCCTCGGTTATAAGACTTCTATTCGCTATTGATGTTGCTCTCGTTATTGTCTGTGTGGCAAAACATCGGAATTGAAACGGTATTACGTCAAAGTTTAAATGTATACTGTCGATCGTAATAGTTTGATTGATATTAGATGAAACTAGAGTCATATAATAATTGACTTCAACTAGATTATCATATTCACGTTTTGCGGAATGATCAGCTAGATATAGAGCTTTAGCTATATTCTTTTTTATTTGATTATCATCAGGTGGTAGATCAAAAAAGTATTCGTGAAATGTTGCTATGTGATCTTTAGCTTCAATTGGAATATTCTCTTTTCTATTAGAGGCGAAAGCCTCTATTGCTTTTCCGTTACCTAATACATATATTGTTGATTGAAGTTCTGACGACATCCTGAAAAACTTGGACACCACAAATGCGCATAATGAAAAGGATGCGCACACCGCAACTATGGCTACCAAACGCATCTGCCTGAAAGAGGCATCCATATTGATCACTTTCTTAAACATCTTATTCTCCTTTTAATTTGTCGTTAAAATATCCTTCGCCACTTTTTTGTGATGACATGCTTCCGGCCATCCTTGATGCAGCATCTCCAAGTGCATCCATCGCCATACTACCTGCTGCTGTTGTTGCGCCGATACCCATTGTTGCAATACCTGTAGCTGTACTCGTAGCAGCACCAACCGTGCTTGTTGCAATACTGGTTACCTTACTTTGCAATGCACCTGCACCAGCGGCATGCACGATGTAATTTGCGACTGAAGGAACGGTGAAGTAGCCTACGATACCAATAATCAGAAAGATCATATAACCGATATCAGTAGGAGAGAAAAAAGTCTTTGCTTCCCAATAGCTACCTTCATTTATCTGCTTCAAATCCAACTTGAGCATTTCTTCCTGTATCTTAGCAATTATGCTCCCAAATATATTTGCAACGGGTAACCAAAGAAAGATGTTGATATAGCGTGCGAGCCATACTGTCAATGTGTGTTGAAAGCCATCAAAAATGCTTATGGCAAAGACGACGGGACCAAGAATAGCTAATACGATCAATTGAAAAATACGTAGTGTATTAATACATAGTGCGGCTGCTTCGTAAACTATTTTTAGCACTTCACTCATCCATTCACGCACCGAACTTCTAAAACTGTATGCGGCTTTATCCATTGCGAAACGGATATCATTTCCTATACCATCAAAAAAACCTTCATCAGCAGGATCTTTATCATACGTATATTTCAACCACTTGTCCCGATCTCCCTTATTACTTACTCCGACATACATTTCCCATTGGGGCGTTGTTTTCAAAGCTTTTTCCTTTTCATCCAGCAATCTGGCAATAGCTTGATTGCTTCCCTCGATCATGGCAGCTGTACCTGTGACCGTGGGTTTCATCACACCTTCAATAACTGCGAGTACAGCACTAAAATTTATAATGCAGAAACCAATTGCAAACGGTCTAAGTAAAGGATAGAAGTCTATCGGCTCTGCTGCTGCAAGATGCTTCCATACCCTTGCCGCTATGTAAAATAAAGCGCCAAATCCACCCAAACCACTAGCTACCCCTACGAGATGTCTGCTTTCACCTTTCATCGTTGTATGCAAGGTCTCCAAGACTTCTTGCAGACCTCGTATACCCTCTGCTACCTGTGCTGATACCAACATAGGTAGTATGACCATTATCGTTAGTAATGGTAGTTTTAAATTTCCCCACATAAACCATTCCCTCACTTTCCTTTAAAACAGTACAAAAAATCATTCTTTTCCTATATATTTTTTTGACGAACGGATGTTGTCCAGCTCCTTTTTCCGTTGGACTACGAGCATACTTGTATTGCTATTGAACTCCTTTAAAAAGGACAATCTATCCGCCATATCTTGGTAGATTTGATCAATGGCTTTCAGTCGCTCATCATCACTCATTCGGAGTTGGTTTGCTGTTAATATCATGGTTAGTTCATCCAAACTATTTATCGATTTTTTGAAAAGGTTACTATACACATGTTCCAAGTATAATATTTCTTCCATACGCAACACTTTACTGTCACGAAATCTGTTCATAGCCGATCTGTATTCCTTGACTATACGTAGTTGGTAATCGATTACACCAGCAACTTTACGGTAATTTCTAACTTCAGGACTAACAGTCAGCAGTCCATCCAAAAAGACTTTATGAACGCTAAAATTTCCCTCTGCAATATTCTTTACCGTATTGTATCCGCCAGAAAGAATATCATATCCTTTCTTCATATCGTCTAGGATCTTTCTGAACTGTGCTAGCTTGTCCACATTTAATAGTAACTGCGCTATTTCATCTTGCTGCGCTGATACCTTCAACTGAAATCCTATTCCAAGGGTAACTAGAATTATCGTAACGATTGATTTTTTCATGATATTCACTTTATTCCTGTACAACTCTACTTAATCTGATATTTCCCTTTTCTCTATTACGGGATATACTCAACATCACAGCATCTTGACCGAAGGATGTAATGAAAGTATAGATGTCTTTCATTTCTACATGCAGTTCTTTTATACGCTGAATACGTTGATCATCAGTCATCTCAATAGTAGCATTACTGACGATCATATTCAGCTCATCAACCATTAAACTACAGTCTCGGATAACACGCTCATACACGGTGTTTACATATCTGATTTCTTCGTTTTGTATCGAATGGCTTTTGGTCAGAATAGCCATATTTGTCTTATGAGATCGTAGTATAGCTTCGTACCAGGTTAAGATATCTACGCCACCTGCAAATTTTGTAATAGCCGGATTTACTGTCTTTAGTGAATTGAAATAATCTTTATGAAAGGTAAACTCTCCGTTTGTGATCGCTCCTATGGTGGTCAATCCCTTATTGTAAATTTCATATCCCTTACGAGCATATCCGATATATACACGTAGTGCCGCATTTTGATTAATCAGATATTCTCTTTGTGTTTTGTTCTGCCTGAACCACTCTTTGAACCAAGTCGATTGCGCAAAACTTAAAACAGGGAATGAACCTAATATGAGGAACATTATTATAAATATTTTCATAACTTACTTGCGTTTAAATTCCTTTATTTGGACTTCGCACATTCCTTCGTTGAGTCCATTTTTTTATCAATTTTCAGTTGATATGTTTTTACTCCAATCCATACATTCGTTTTACCAGCTGAATTTCATTATTCGTTTTCGCCCTTTGTAATCGGAGAATACTGTTTTGTGCATTAAACTGTTTCAGATCACTATAATTCTCATCCACCTTATCCGACACAGAATTGATGATCTCAAGTCGCTTAGCATCCGACATTTGAGTTCTAAAATTATTGACGATCATAGATAATTCGTTTACATTATTTAGGCTCTGTTCCAATATGCCAATGTATACCTTCGACATGTAGTCAATTTCTTCCGGAGTAAAATATGTATCATTCCTAATCGTTGTCCAGACTCGGGAATATTCCTTCGTCAACAGCAATTGTTTTTCCGAAATATCTTTGATCCTCTGATAGTAACTTATCAGCATCTTAACTTTTCGCAATTCGTCGAAATACTTCTGGTACTGTTCCTTTTGCCTGCCTGTCCAATCCGATATTTCATCCAGTTTTAATTTTGATAGAGTGTTTTCTAAAACCTTTTGGGCATTTTGTAACCAGATGACCCTATTCTGTTGCCGTTGGATCGCCAGGTCGGCAGCCCGTATTGCTTTCACCACAGCTGCCTTTATGATTTCGTAAATACCTGCATTTGCAGTAAGAGTTGGTAATGAAACCAGACTAATACCCAAAAAAAAGATCATGAAATAATTTCTAAGCTTTCTCATAACAGCTATTTTTTTTCTACCCTCTTACTTTGTTTGACCATTTCCTGTATTCCGAGCTCCATGCTATTATATTTCTTTGCATATTCCAGCACCTTAACACGTTCTTTACCTTCGGTAGTGTAGGCAAAATATTCTTCAGGAGACAGTTCGTTTTTAACCACCTTCATCATCTGACCGCCTACCTCAACATAGATTTCCCTGTTATCTTTGTTTACAGAGAGTAATATGGTTTTTCCTTTGGCTGACATACCAAGTGCATCCTGTAGCTTATCAAACTTGTTCACAAACTTTCGCATGTCCATACAAATTTTGATATCCGCATTGGCGATAATTGCCTCTTTTATAATAGGAGAAGAAATTAGGTCGTCCAACTCCTGTGTTACCACGATTGGAATACCGTTGAACTTTCGTATCGTTTTAAAGGCGTACTTTAAAAACTCCGCCATACTGCTTTTTGTAATCGCTTTCCATGCTTCGTCTATGCAAAGTATTTTACGTGTACCAGCCAGTTTCCGCATTTTAGAAATAAACAACTCGCTAATTAAAAGTGTCGAAACCTGAAATAAAATAGGGTGATCTTTAATATTGTCTAACTCAACGACCACAAATCTGGAATGAAGGATATCAAGTTTATCTTTAGCATTGAGCAGGTAGTCAAATTCTCCATTTTTGTAGTAAGGTCGTAATACGTATAGAAAATTGTTTATATCAAAATCTTTGTCTTTGACATTCATAGAGCGCAACAACTCTACATAAGTTGTCTGGAGATATTCGTAAAACGTATCGAAGCAGGGAAATATAGATTTGTCTTTTTGGAGAAGATCATAATATCCCTGTAGTGCATTGGAAAGCGCAACATACTCACTTCTGTTGTAATAATCTGTTTCCTGTTTCCAAAGTGCAACCAATAAGGCTTTAAGGCTTTCCTTTTTCTCCGTGTCTAAAGCAATTCCTTCTGGCAAATAAAAGGGATTAAATTTTATCGGGTCATGTTCCTCGTACGTCAGATAATATCCGCCCAATAGTTCACATAAACCCCTGTAGCTACCACCTATATCAATCACAACAGCGTGTGCCCCCTGATCATACAGACTTCGGAGCATATGATTGACTGTCATGGATTTCCCACCGCCGGAAGTACCTAATACTAGCGTACCCATATTGGAGGAGATACCTTGTTTGCGTGGTTTATCAAACAGATCTAAATAAACAGGACGACCAAAGCGGTCACAAAATCGAATACCTGTACTTACAGTTTCACTTTGGTAGTTTGTTTCATTAACCAAGAAACAGGAAGCCTGTTCTGCAAACGTATCAAATGTATCGTTTAGAGGAAGGTTTCCGGAATTGCCAGGAATACAAGACCAAAAAATCTGCGCGGCACCCCAAACTTCCTCTTTTGCGGTTGCATCAATTTTAGCAAGAGCGGTAGCAACCATACTTTTTCTTTTCTTAAGCTCTTCGTTATTATCCGCCCATACCATAATATTGAAATGCGCTTTTACAGGCAATCGCTGTTGTCCGATAGCTTCGTTTAGAAACTGATTAATAGCATCCCGATTTATAGTGTTGCTCCTGCTATAAGCAGATAGCGATTGCATCCGTACACGTTTGGTTTCAAATCTCTTTAATGTCAACTGAGGATCTTCGATTTTTATAAATTGATTATACACATGATTGCACGGCAATAGTAAACCTAGATTCGAAGCAAACCCTATTGGAAATTTTGTATGATCCGTACTGTATTTATCAAATGTTATTCTGCTGCCACAAAGAGCTGGTAGGTCTTCCGCATCAGCAAGTGTATAGAATTGACACTGTTTATTGCCAATCCGTATTTCATCTTTAAATTCGATATCCTGAATTAGTTTCTGAGCATCTGTATTCAAAAACATGTACCTTTCAAATAAACCGATTTTCTTATCATTACTCAAAAGTTCCTCAGTGCCTAACTGATGAAATTTAAAGTAACCACAGTCCTGCATGATCTTTTTAAATTGCCCACATACTTCAATAAAATTGTCTATTTCCTTTTTTTCCAACAGATGAGGAGGAATAAAATTTGGTCTGATTAAATTTGAAGTTATGCTGGAAATAGCTCTATCCGATACACATTTGGTCATAAACAAATAGCTCGTATGAGAAAGATAGGGTCGATTTTTAAAGTAGTCGTCAGCTGCATTCTGAAGAAAAGTAGGATTTTCCTGCCGCTCAGTTTGATATTGATCTTCGACAAACCAATCTTGTTTGTGTATTACGGTATTTTTTGGAAGCATTTTGATTGCTTTTATCCAATATTGGTGGATAGTCTCTAACTCGCCATCACTTAAGGTAAATATTTCTGGGAGCTCCAATTTAAAGCCAACAGTCACATCACCGGACTTATTGACAATACATCCTTCTTCATTAATATCATAGATAGGAAACAATTCCTGTAGCCACTTTTCCATACTCACTCATTTCTTTTTTATATATGATCTCTATGTTTTCAATTGGGATCATTTATTTCTATTTTGCAATTGGATAAACACATGCCGAGATTTACAACGGATTACTTTAGGCAATGACCGCTTTGCCATCACTTTCATTAATCCATGTTCACCATATGTATTGCTTAACTTTAGTATTTTGGTGAAGCCAACAACTCCAATAATCGCAACAATCATTATGGCTATATATTGGCTCAAGCCGATGATGAACAGCACGAAATAAACACCGATGAGCCCCAACAGCAAAAATGCCACATACCAGATATATTGCGCCTGTAAGCCTTTAAATTCAATACTTCTATTAATCCCCTTATTCATTTGATAAACGCTCGTCGCCATAACTATTAATAATCCTCTAGGTTTAATAAGAAATCACCGATCATACACTGCATCTGCACAGATAATTCATCGCTTTCCTTGCTTTTTTCGCAAAAAGGAAATTTATCTAATACCTCTTGACAGTGATCGACCAATCTGACAGCAACATACGTCAGAGTTCCTAATTCTGCCAGCTCCTTGTGTCGATTAGAAAAATACGATTGCAACAGACCTAAGATGTATTGATATCTGGAAGGTTTGAGATCAGCAGTCATTTCGTTTAAGCAAAGTTCTATGATCGCATGACTGGGTTTGTCCGTTTCAAGTAGTTTTAATGCAGTGGGCATGACCTTGCTTACCTTTTCTTCAAGATAAGTCACCACCGAATATTCATCCTGTAGTCTAAACATTAGATCTGGATTGTTGACAACAATAAAAGCCCAAAGGCTTTCTTTTAGTTTTTGGTACATAGTTATCTTATTTTTAGTTTTTTCTTGGCTTGTCTGATTTTTGTTTGTTCTTCTTTTTTCCTTATGGCATCAACTTTTGTCTTGATCCAATCGGCATCTTTGGGATAGACCGTCGCTATATTTCTGTTTGACTGTACATATTTATCTAAGTATTTTACTGGGGATTGCCTGTTTTTAATCGCTAATCCAACAGGGTCTAACCTAGATACAGCGGATATTCTTATCAGCATAGCATCATTAGGCGCATTCTCATAATCTTTTAAACTGATGCTCTCACCCGTTTTTTCCTGATAGAGACAATACAAATCTTCGCCCTTTGCATCTTTGGAAAATATATCCAAATCGATGTCTGGAAATTGCTTATTTTCACTTATCAGCTGATTTCTATTAATATTCACAGCGTATGGTTTGCCATTGATGCTTACAATAGGTATATTTCCCTTCAATCTTTCTATTATTCCCCGCTCTTGAACTTTCAATAACGTAATGGAAGAAAGGCTTTGCTGATCCATCCTGATTTTGTACATTTTTGCGATAGCATCCGGATCAAATTCGATAAGCGAAGGAAATTTTATAACTTCCATTGCAGTACTTTTTGAAGACGGATGTGCAATGTTTTTCGACACAGGATCGTAGCGGAAAGAATACTCACAGTTCATGTACATCATTTTATCGAGTGATATAGTATTATTGGGATTTGTTTTTTCTACCAATTGATCGCTTGCCGTATCGACAACAAAAGTTGTCCCCATAATCTCCATTTCCATACCTGTGAATATTTACTAAACCCCGAAAAAACTTTTAATGATTACCGATACTACAACCAAAAATATACAACTCCCGAACCAGCTTGCGGCGACTTTCGACGTATCTTGGTCGCCTTGACTCCATTTTGTATATACCTTAACAGCACCGATCAATCCGACGAGCGCACCTATTGCCAGCATCAGTTGAGTACCGACTTCAAAGTAACCTCGAACTTGTGTGTTTGCTGTCTGAATACCCGAACGTCCATCTTGTGCATACAACAATTCACCGACATGCACCATAGCTAAAAAAAGAACACATGCCTTCCATTTCACACAGTGGAATACTGCTTTCACACTCACTACTTTCATTTCTCACATTTTTATATTAAACACTTTCCTTTTTCTAAGCAAAAAATGAAGGGGCAACCATATCCTAACCCCACTTTCACAATTCCCAGGTTGCCCACTTCAAAAACTGACCACACGCTACCACCAACTACCTCAATCAACCAACTCAAAGCGTGCCGTCATCACTGTGCGATACATGATCCAACATCATCTCAACCTCATCCTCTTCCAGTTGTATCGCACAAATTTCGTTGGCATTATAGATGATAAAGTTGATTAGTGCGTACCGGAAAGCAGGCTTCTGTAGCCCAGAGTAGCTTCTGACCATATGGGATATTGCGTTCAACAATTCTGCTTTGGTCTGACCTTTTCCGCCTGCTTCCAATACGTCTTTTTTCAACATCTGCACCAATTCTTCCAGCTCCTTTATTTCGTTCTCTTCATCAGCGATTTCTTCATCAGGTATCTGAAGATCACTACCTACATTCCTTTTTATATCTTTCTCTGATCCTATAATTTTGGTAGGATCAATCTTAAACCTGATGATAATGACTGCGTAATAGATTACGATCGCTATGCCTAAAAAGAGCAGTAATTCCATCCATGAAATGTTTTCCAATAAATTCATCTTTTTATATCCTTTTGTCTGTTAGCAAAGTTGCAGGCAATTGAGAGTTAATATTTACACCTAAGATGTACCTACCAATTATTTTTTTGACAGCATGCAAATGGTATCAGGTAATGCTAATTGTGGTATTTTGTATCTCTACACCACGTATTTGGATAAGTCATTCAAATAGAAATAAAAAAAGAGTAGGATTTGGTAACTACTCTTTTTACTAAATAGATAACAAATGATTTTTTACTATTGTATATCCACTTCATCCATATAATTTTCAAGACTTTTTATGAGCGAATGTAAATAAGGCGTTCGGTCCTTTTTTCTGATTCTCATAGATTGAACCGAGCGGTACACATTTCCAAGATCGACTTCAAAAAGCTTCTCAAAGTTTTCGACTAGTTTTGCAAAACTAATGTGACCGTTATTAATGCTTTTGTTTGAATGAACTGCTAACAACAGCTCTATAAGGGCGGATTTTTTATCACTCCATTTTAAATTAATATTTTCCATCTTGTTGGGACGAATAAAGTATTCTCCATTTTCTACCATGTTGAGCGATAAGGTAACGTGATCGCGTAACAATTCATATGCCTGTATCATGGCTAACTTATAACTGAATACAGTACTAAATCGCAAATCAAGATCGAGCGAATATTCTGGATGGTTAGGTATAAGACTTAATGATCTTGTGAAGTATATGTGATCATTCTCCGTATAGTTCATTTTGTAGTAATTGTATAATGCACGGTGATGTTCGAAAAAATTAGCGTAGGTATAAAGTGTGTGCATGTGGTAGTGAAGCATTCCTTCTTTTGCGATAGGCATATTAGCTTCGAAAAAATACAACCCTTGATAATACATCAATTCACGCTGAAACTGTGGTTTGTAAACCTTAAAAAAGCTAATTTCTTCTTCAATATCATTAAAATCGTAGTGAAGAATAAAACTTTTCAAGTCCTTTAAATTTTCTTCAATCACGTTATAAGACCAGCAGTATCGTTGTAACTCATTTTCGGATTTTGATTGAACTACGTTCAATTCATTCAACATTTTATTATGTAGTGTATCGCAATACTGTTTCATAGATTTAATGTTTAGTGTTCAGAAAAAGTTTTTACACAAAGAAATTCTGTAACCAATTTATATACAAGTACAATATTTCGGCGTACCCTACTGTACCCTGTTAGTATTTCGCCACCTCTAAAGTGCTGAATCTATTGTAATTACAAATTATAATACAGTAATTTGTGTTACTAATAGATAAATTATGACGTATAGTGTCTATAGCGACAAGGAATTATTATTGAGATTGCAACAAGGTGATCATTCTGCTTTTGATATTATATACGACTTATACAAACGTAGGTTAGCAGGTAATTTGCTCAGGCTGTTGAAGTCCGACGAACTTGTAGATGATGTATTGCAGGAACTATTCGCCAATGTATGGCAGCATAGAAAAAATATTGATACCGACCGTCCCATTAAATCATACCTATTTCAGATTGGTAGAAATCTTTGTGTAGATATATTCAGAAGAGCAGCAAGGGATCAGGTCTATTTTCAATATCTTAAAGAAAATTTTGAGGAAGGTTATATGGTGCTGGAAGAAACGCTGATCAAAAATGAACAGCCCCAGTTATTGGAAAAGGCAATATCAACTTTAAGCCCTCAGCGGCAAAATATTTTCAGACTTTGTAGGTTAGAAGGTAAGTCCTATAAAGAAGTTGCCAAAATTTTAGGAATTTCAACAGCCACCATCAATGCACATATAACCATAGCGAACAAACAGGTTAGAGACTATGTGCTAAACAATAAAGATATTGTATATATCGCACTCACGGTATTAACAGCACAAGATATTTAAATCTATTTTATTTTTTTTCGTATTGGACTAATTGTTTTTTTGATCTCAAGCGTATTAGCTGATTAAAGGAGCAAAATAAAAAACTATGGCTAATACCGAGGATAGAAAAATAGAACTGTTCAAAAAGTATCTCAACAATGCGTACACGGATGACGAGCTGAGGGAGCTTTTGGATTATTTCGGAGAGAACGAAAGCAATTTATCCCTAAAAGAACGGATCGAAGAAGAATTGGCGAACGATCATTTTACCGATGTGCAGGAAAAGCGTATCGATAGCATATTGCAAAGGAATGATCCGATCATTAAAAATATTCCTCAACGCAAAAAAATCAGTACGGTGCGATTAGCCGCAGTAATCTCCATAGCGGCAATGTTGATCCTAGTTCCGATCTTTTCCATTTTGTTTATGAAGAAAGGCAGTACTGACACACATATTTCTACATCCAAGTATGGCGATGATATTTTACCTGACACTGTAGCCAAGCTGGTATCAAGTAGTGGGCAGCAGTTGTTGTTGGATGACTTAGGTGCTGACAGTATATTATATATAGACGGCATGCGTCTACAAAAGGATAGTGATGGTATGTTAACCTATTCCATCAGTCCTGAGAATAATAACAGTGAAAACTTATTGAATACGATACAGACAGCCTCTGGCGGTATGTATAAGATAAAATTAGCCGATCAAACAGTCGTAACGCTCAATGGCAGTTCTACTTTGAGATTTCCCGTTGCCTTTAATAGCCTACAGCGCAAGGTGATACTGACAGGAGAAGCTTTCTTTGATGTTGCGCACGAAAAGGATAAACCATTTATAGTTGAGACAAAAAATCAAGAAGTACTGGTGCTGGGAACACAGTTCAATGTAAAAGCTTATGCGGATGATAGGGAGACCTTGACCACACTGGCACAAGGTAGTGTGCAGGTCAATGATGTAAGCAATAGTAATTTTGTCAGGTTACAACCTGGGCAACAGAGTATACTCACAGGAGGTAAATTCAGTACCCGACAGGTCAATCTATTGGAGTATCTGGCATGGAAAGACAATATGTTCATCTTTCATCACCAGAAGCTAGGAACGATCATGAAGGAATTAGCACGCTATTACAATTTTGAACTAGACCCTAATTCCGTTTCTACTGATCAACTATTCTTTATTGAAATCAAAAGGTCAACCCGACTATCTGAAATTTTAGAATTGATGGAGGTTGTCTCGGATATAAATTTCGAAATCAAAGGAAGGAGGGTGAAAATAACAGAAAAATAAAAGCTATAAAGAAACCAGAGGTGCGACAACACCTCTGGCAAAGTAAGAATTAACAATTACCTCGACAGTAATTTAATATTAACCTTAACTAACACAAATGTATGAATAATTACTATTCATTGGTCGGCTATATAAAAAATCATATCCGACGAAAGAGCTACTTCAACCTAATGAAGATGAAACTCACGATTATTATATCGATACTTTTTACGCTACAATGCTTTGCCAAAGCAAGTGGACAGATTACGCTTTCTTTTCAGCAGGCAAATCTTGAGGAAGTGATTAGCAGTATACGACTACAAAGTGACTATAACTTTGTGATCAATTCGGCTGTAATAAAGGATGCACCAAGAGTTTCTGTACAGCTACACAATGCCACACTACAAGAAACATTGGATAAAGTATTGCTGCCTATCAATCTTAACTATACCTTCAAAGGGAAGTCCATTATCATCAGTAAGAAAGCTGAACGCACACAACCTAAAAAAGACCAACAACGCCCGATACATGGGCAGGTCACCGATAGCATAGGAAGACCATTGCAGGGTGTGACGGTTTCCGTTGGCCAGCAGGCTTTGCAAACGGTAACCGATCGTGACGGAAAGTTTCATTTTACGAATGTTGAAGAAGGAACGATGCTCACTTTTCGCTTACTTGGCTATGCCACTCAACAAAAGATAGCAACATATGGAGATAATAACATTATATTGAAAGAAGTACTTTCATCTATAACAGAAGTAAATGTTATCTCTACAGGTTTTCAGAGTATACCCAAAGAACGAGCAACGGGATCGTTTGAATTTGTAGACAATGAAGCTATCAACAGAAGGGTATCGACCAATGTCATTGACCGCTTGGAAGGGATTACGAACGGACTGCTCTTTAATCACAATCCCAAAGGTGCAGGTCTACGATCCAATATCAAGATCAGGGGCGAAAGCACGATCTATGCCAATGACAAACCTTTGATCATTCTGGACAATTTCGAATTTCAGGGCAATCTATCTGATATCAATCCCAATGATATCGAAAACATCACCGTACTGAAGGATGCCGCAGCAGCCAGTATATGGGGGGCGAAATCTGGAAATGGCGTAATCGTGCTGACGACAAAAAAGGGAAAGCTGGACAGCGCACCGAAGGTCGCACTGAACTCTAACGTCACGGTCGGCAATAAACCTGATCTATTCTATGGCAGGCAGCTTGGACCAAAGGAATACATCGAAATCGAAAAGTTTCTTTTTGCTCAGGGGTATTACGACAGTCAGATCATTTCTCCGCAAATGACCGCCTTGACACCAGCGGTAGAGCTGATGCTACAGAACAGAAACAATACACTATCTGATGATGAGCTGCAAAGACAGCTGACTGAACTAGGTCAGCACGATGTACGCAACGATTTTCTCAATCATTTTTACCGACAAAGCCAAAACCAACAATATGCGCTAAATATATCTGGTGGTGGAAGCAATAATAGATACTATATATCAGGAGGATATGACAAGAACTTAAATAGCCTGGTCAGAAACGATTATGAACGTGTCACGCTAAATGCCAATAACACGGTTAGCCTATTGAAAAACAAACTCGATATATCCACTGCTGTATACTATGCACAGACAAAGGATAGACAAAATAATACGGGTAGTGTAACCTTCGGGTTGACACCGATCCTCTATCCATATGCGCAGCTAGTGGATCAGCAGGGCAATGCGCTACCTGTTGACAAATTACGGAGGGAATATATAGAAAGCATGGCAGGTACTGGATTATTGGACTGGAATTACAGACCGCTGGATGAGATCAATCTTGCAGACAACAGTACGACAAATAGCCGTTATCTGATCAATCTGGGATTGAATTATAAAATACTGAAAGGTTTGGATTTTGATCTCAAGTATCAATATGGCAAGGGTACACTCAAAGGAAGAAACCACCAAAGTGAGGAGACATATTTCACCAGAAACTATATCAACCAATTTTCTTCCATCAATGCCAGTACAGGAGCCATCACCAGACCTGTACCGCTAGGTGGCATATTGGACTTACGGGATGAAGAAAATAAATCCCAAAATATCAGAACACAGCTCAATCTAAACAGATCATTTGGCACTGATCATGAGATCTCCGCCATAGCAGGTTTTGAGGTTTCGGATATAGGTAGAGATTGGCATACCAATCGGCTGTATGGCTACAAAGACGAGGTAACCAGTTTTGCACCGGTCAATCATATTACTTTCTTTCCCTACATTTACGGGACAACTAGCCAACGTATAGACAATGGACAAACGATCAGTGGAGTGACGGACAGATATCGCTCTTACTATGCCAATGCTTCATACACGTATATAGATAAATATACCTTGAGTGGCAGCGTACGCAGGGACGAGAGCAATCTCTTTGGTGTACGTACCAATCAAAAGGGCGTACCGCTCTGGTCTATTGGTGCGAAATGGGATCTGCACAAGGAAAACTTTTTTCAGGCGGACTGGATAGACAAATTATCCATCAGAACCACATACGGCTATAATGGTAATGTCGATAAGAATGTGACCGCATATTTAACAGGGTATACATTGCCGAGTAATGTTTGGGGCAATCCATACACCATTATTTCAAATCCGCCAAACGAGGATTTGAGATGGGAACGAGTACAGATGGTCAATTTTGGAGCAGAGTTCGCCTTGTTCAACAACAGGCTATCAGGAAATGTGGAGTACTTTACCAAGCGTGGCAAAGACATCATGGGGGATGCGGAGCTTGCCCCATCTACAGGGATGTCACGTTACCGTGGCAACTCCGCCAACATTAAAGGGCATGGTATGGATGTATCCATCACATCTAAAAATCTTATAGGCAATTTCTCCTGGCAGACCACAGCGATGTACAACAATACTTTCACTACGGTAAGCAAATACCTGATGGACTATACCACGGCAAGTGCATACGTAACAGATGGTATTCAAAACCCGATAGAGGATCGAGCATTATTCGCATTATACAGCTATAGATGGGGAGGTCTCAATAGTAGTGGTGATCCGCAGGGGTATCTGGACGGAGAGTTGTCTACCGATTGGAGCGGCATAGCCGGATCACAAGATATAGATCAGATCGTCTATCATGGCGCAGCTAATCCCACTCACTTTGGTAGCCTGATGAATACCTTTTCATACAAGAATATCACTTTATCTTTTAATATACTCTATCAGTTTGGTTTCTATTTTCGAAGACCAGCACTGTTGTACGCTGATTTATTGAGCAGAATTTCATTGGGCGATATTGAGTACAATGACCGCTGGCAACAGGCAGGCGACGAGAGCAGAACCCATGTACCTGCTATGGTGTATCCCACAGATTTCAATCGGGATAGTTTTTACACCCGATCAGAGATCATGGTCGAGCGAGGCGATCATATCCGATTGCAGGATATACAGCTCGGTTATCAGCTACCTGCCAAGTTTCTGCAACGGATGCCAATAGCAGGGATCGGTGTGTATGGCTACGCAAACAATCTCGGTATACTCTGGCGCGCGAATAAACACAGTATCGACCCAGCCGCCAGTGCCTATCCGATGCCTGCTACCTATGCAATTGGATTGAATGTTACATTTTAACCCCTATGACTATGAAAGCTAAACTTTACCTTATAACGATTACAATTTTATTACAGCTATCCTGTAGTGATGATTTTCTAAATGAAAAACCTCGAACATCATTGGTAGTACCACAATATGCAGCAGATTATTGGGCATTATTGGACAATGTGGATATTATGCAGTTTACTCTTCCACTTGGTCATTTATCTTCTGACGAATATTATTATCAAACAGCCACTTGGAAAGCACAGTCACCAACCTCAAGAAACAGTTATATATGGGCAAAAGATATTTATGAAAATGATGTCAGTGCATTTTGGAATAGGGTTTATCAACAGATATTTTATGCTAACTGTGTATTGGAAGGGATTGAGATTAACAGAAAAAAAATTAATGATAATGAATACAACCTTCTAAAAGGCTCTGCTTTATTCAGCCGTGCTTATGCTTTTTTTAATGCGGTACAGACTTTTGCCATGCCTTATAATGTGAACACGGCACAAAGTGATTTAGGCATTCCATTGCGTTTATCTCCTGATCTATCTATAGTTTCAAAAAGGTCGACAATACAGGAATGTTATGATCAAATTTTTAATGATTTGCTATCTGCGATAGAACTAGTTCCTACCCAAATTTCTGATAATAGAAGCCGTCCAAACAAACCTGCTGTGCTAGCACTACTTTCTAGGATCTATCTTAGTATGGCTAAGTACGACATGGCAAGTAAATATGCAGAAGATTGCTTACTTATATATAATCAGTTATTGGATTTTAAAACTTTAAACTTAACAGCCTCTACACCATTCACCAGAACTAACCCAGAAGTAATATATTATTCTTTTTTACACAACATAAGCATAGATCAAAATATGATGGTTGATGAATATCTTTTATCACTTTATCATTTAGATGATTTAAGAAAGCCTGCATTTTTCAGATCGAACCTACCAAATGCATACTACGCCAATGGATCATATACACATGGGTCTAGATATCACTTTAGTGGGCTGGCAGTTGATGAAGTCATGCTCAATTTGGCTGAATGCTACGCACGAGATAATGAATTGGGAAAATCAATGGAGCAGATAAACAGACTACTACGGTATCGCTATAAAAAAGATGGAAACGGAAATAGTACGTACACAGATCAAACTGCAAACGATAGAGAAACTGCTATAAATATTGTACTCGCAGAAAGAAGAAAGGAATTGATTTTTAGGGGTATTCGTTGGTTAGATTTACGCAGGCTTAACCAAGAAGCAGGCAGAGAAACTACATTAAGTCGTACGATAGATGGACAAACATATACTTTGTCCGCAAATAGCCCAAACTATGCACTGCCGATTCCGCAAAACGAAATCAATATATCAGGTATTCAACAAAATCAAAGAAATTAATATGATAAAATATATTATTATTGTCTTGCTGTCGATTCAATTTCAACACCAAGCATTCAGTAATTGTAATACGGTTATAGATAGCATAGGAGCCAATATTGAGTTTCGAAATCTTATTCCATCAAAATTTGATAGTATTCAAGTAAATTTTTGGGAAGATTACTTTATGGGCTCACCCTCGCAGACAATTTCCATTTCTAAAATATTTTCTGGAACTGATCCGAATTTTCGTTTGCATATTCCTAAAATGAACAGACCAGGCTATTTACAAATCATTGGTGAAAGTAATACTAAAAAGCAATTGCATGAACAGTTATTTTTAGTTGTACAAGGTGATCAAATCACAATCACAATACATCCAGATAGCCTATCTTTTATAGGAAATAGCACAAACAAATACATAATTGTCCAAAAGATAGGAGATCTAAAGAAAAAACAACAAGCTTATATTGATGATTTTAAAAGGCTAAATAATAAAGAGTTTTCCACATTTGCTGATGAATTGAATACATATTTCGAAGCCCCTTTAAATTTATATCTAAGTGAAAGGTTAGCATTGCTTGAACAAGAGAAAAAGAATTTACCTAAGCAAGTATACCGGACAATGAAAGCTAATTTAATTGGGCAAGAATATCACGAAAGGCATCAAAATTTCCTTAAAATGAAGAGCTATGGATTGGTTAGTGATAGTTCCCAATACAAGCAGTTTAAAGATATTTACAATGAAAATCTTGTACCATTGAAAAGTTACAATTTTAAAACTACAGACCTGTTATTTTCAGATGGTCGATTTTTAAGCTATTTATACCTTAAAGCACGATTAGATGTAGAATTCAAAATAGGTCTTCCAGACGAAGAGAAAGACTTGTTTTATTACTATAAAAAGAATTTCAAAGGAAAGCTTCGTGAAAAATTAATGGTAGATTTTTTGCTATGGGGAATCAAATATCTCAATGAGCATCAAGAATTTCTCATAAAAACACATGAATTTGTGAAAACACCATCTTATAAAAAAATATTAATTGGCTTAGAAAACAGACCCCAAATAAATGAACCAGCCTTTAACTTTAAACTGGAAGATACCAACGGAAATATCGTAACATTGGAGAGCCTTAGAGGTAAAGTGATCTTCATTGATTTCTGGTATACAGGATGCCAATGGTGTGCTGTTTATTATAACACACAGCTAAAGAATATAGAACATTATTTTAAAGATAATCCAAACATTCAGTTTATTACGGTCTCTATTGATCTTGATCGAGAGAAATGGATTGAGAGTGTAAATTCAGGGAAATACACCAGTAATGAAGTTCTTAATCTATATACTATGGGGATGGGTAGTAGACACCATATCATTAAGCATTATAGAATTAGAGGGTATCCACATCCTTTAATTATAGATAAGCAGGGAAGAAATTTACAATTGGAAGGTATTAGACAAATGGAAAAATCTGAATTGATAGCTTTTATTGAAGCCGCAATTAATAAGTAACGATTGCAATCAAATTGTCAAATACTAGGTTTAGTTCGATATGCTTATTTAATGAAGATATATCATAAAGGGTAGGATCCGAAAAATATCCTACCCTTGAATTTTATCATTTTAAATAAAACAATCCTGAAATAGGTACTCTTTCAGTTTCACTAACTTGAAGATAAGCGCAGGTTTGCTCAGGGAATGCTTCATTACAATCCCAATTTACACCTTTTTGTCCAGTAATTGGCGTATTGGATGTAGCATCAGGATAATGATCACCTGGTGCAAATGGTAAAGCACCAGCGATCGATGTACCTATAATAGCTGAACAGGCTATTGCCGTAAAGGCGATTTTGATCTTTTTCATGTTTCAAATTTTAGGTTGTTAAAAAATATTAGAAAGCATTTTGGACAGATGCCTTCAATCTGTATTCATGAATATTTTTATCCGTTGGCTTTTGATCTTCGTTGCACAAAAATGGAGTTATTCCAGTGACTGAGTATGATGCCGATGATGCCAAGTACAATAAAGTAGTAATTGAAGTTAAGCTGTCGCCACCAAGAGAAATGTTTGCTGATACCAGCACATGAGCAGGGCATGTAGCCGTAAAAATTACTTATCACAAGATGGATATAAACATTGAAGGCGATCAGCAAAAACGTGGAGAGGTATAAGCCTAATAATCTTGTCTTATTGAATAAGAGTAGTGCAGCTAAGGTAAGTTGCAGCAGGATTATTCCCCAGACAATCACGAATGTGTACTGATCCGGAAATACCTGTGATCTGATCTGTGATACAAATTCATTGTAGATATACAATTTGCTCAATGCTACAAAAACAAACAATGCTACAAAGGAGTAACTAATGAAATCAATGATATTCTTTTTCATAAGCACATGTTTTGTGCTCGAAATTCCTGTTTAAATCCAGTTTACCGACTGTGGTTCCGCTGTTGAAGTTTAAGTTGATCGCTGTGAACTCCAAGCTTGTTATAATGAAAAGAGAGGAAGGATGTGCTTTGTTTAATAGGGTCTGATATGAAGGTAACTAAACTTGAGTTGCAGAGTACTAATACTAATGAGCCTAAAAGGTGTTTTATCGAAATAGAAATACGCTTTAGGCTCAGAATTGTTTTAAGAATGAAAGAATAATGCTAACTAAATAATCCGCCGGCTAGTCCACCCAATAGACCGCTAACGGCAATATACCACGAAGTGGTAATATGAGCAAAAACTAAACCTACGCAATTCATTATCTAAAAATATTACTATTTCTATTGTGAGCCAATTGATTACCATCAACATTTTTCAACAACGAAAGGTTGATTAAAATCAATATCTTTTAATGGGTTTCTCAGCATTTAAATTTTTCTACTATGTTTGTCAAAAACATATGATTGCACGCAGATATAGGCACTTGACCAATACCTATGTATTGATAACGCAACAAACTAATGCTTGTCCATCGAGCATCGAACCTTACAATAATATAGCAAATATCATTGATGTTTTTTGGCATGAAAAACAAAATAATCACACGGTCAAATTACAAGTAGGATTAAACGAATTATTATTGGATGCAAAACAGGTTTTTTGCCTTTATCCAATAGACGAAATTCGTAATAGATCCAACAAAACTATTCAATTAGAGCTATCCGAAAAAGAAGCTTTAAAGCTAATATCTTACCACTTGGAAAAGGAGGAGCTATGGGAGGCGTTCAAAATGGCTTGCCACAGTCCAAAAGTCAGGAAAATAGCATTTATAAATTTTTCCGCCTATTTAAAAGTATACTTACTGCCTGCATTATAGACTTCATCAAAACAACAATCGATCATGAAATTCATTAAAATACTAATTTTCTTTTTACTACTTCAGAAAATCTGTGTAGCCCAGACCAAATTTTTTGACAACACCGCTTTGGATACTGTAATGAATTATATCTGTAAAAAATCATCATTAAATTTTTTGCCGCCTAAGTGTGAGAAAATGCGACACTTCACAGTTGCATTCGAAGAACCGTTTAATCTATCAACTGCTCTGAGAATCTTAACTCTATTAGATGTGATAATACATCTAGTCTATATAAATGATTTTCCATATTTGACTTATGAATGTGAGGAAATTAATCGTTAAATTTTGCTTGGTATTTTTATTAGCTCTTGATATTAGTTTTAGAGGGAATCTGTAGTTTTTATCTATTCACTACACTGAACTTCTTCTTTACAGTAGATAAATATTCCTTAGAATATTTAGGCGGAATCTTTTAAGATTCCGCTTTTTTTTCAAATTGACTGAAGTCAACTTATTTTAAAGTTGATTGTAGGGTCAAATAATAGTTTATCTTTGAATTCTTCGCACATGTTTTATGCGAAGTGTGTAAAATCAACGGAATATCAAAATGATATTCCGTTTGATTTTAATTTTCTTAATTCAGTGAGTAAAGCTTTTTTTATGATTACTTGCAAGGTTTTTTATGCGCGATTCCTTTTGTTTGTTTTTTTTGGTTTTTCATATCTCACAAAAGTGCATTGCAAACTTTAAAATCTTCAAGTTGATTTGCGTAACGGTATCTTTCCAGACTCCGTTAGAAACAGGTAAGTTGCAGCTGCAACAAGAGCTGTACAAAGCAGGGCATTTCTATGTCCTGCTTTTTTATTGCATCTGTATTATCTCTACATGATTAAACTCAATAAAATAAAGATAAACGATAATACCGCATTCCCATCTTGGTAAGATTAGTATCATATCAGTATCTTCGGTTGTCACTAGCTGTTTGACACCCTTAAAGGTAGATGTTCATTAGACCATCTACCTTCTTTTTCTTCTATTATAATTGATTGCTTTGAGAAATCTAAACATTGCAAAGGATCTTGCGATAAGGATAAATTTCGAAACAGATTTTGTCACTGGAAAATTCGAGGTATATTATCTTAAAAATCTAAACATAGATCGTTATAGATTCCTTTATATCTATGAGTTTGATTACAACAGGTCTGGTTATTCTTCAAACGAATTGCTTGTTGATTTTTTTGAACATATTAATTTGTCGATACAAGAAAATGATTTTATCAACAACGGGTATAAAATCGGTGATAACATTATCGATTATTTGCTGCCAGTAGTTATGAATAAGATATTAGGTAATGTATATTAAGATTTTGATTAAAGTCATTTTCTCCAATGAAAGTTGGAAATATTGATTATTCAACATTATTTTGCTGCACCATTTTTGTTCTATAAGAGAAGGATGAAAATTGGTAATCAGAGAAAAGAGGTACCCCTTTCTAGGGAGACCAAATAGTAGTTTACTGATCTACATAAAATCAGGAGGATTTCATAAGCTATGTCCCATCCATTGATTTGGGTGGGACTTTTTTGTAACTTTATTTAAAAAAAAATTAAATATGTCCCGATTTTGTTATTGCAATTGTCTTGTCTATAGTTTTTAATTTTAAATAAAGATATTATGAAACAGTTTTTATTACTCATTAGGCAAAGTGCGGACTATTCCAACATGTCAGTTGAGCAAATGCAAGAAGACATCAACAACCACATTAAATGGGTGGAGGGTCTGGTACAAAAAGGACACTTCCGTGAGGCAAATCCGTTGGATGGAAACTCAGGCGCAGTTTTAAAACAAGAATCCGAAACCGACGGTCCTTATATTGAAACAAAAGAATGTGTCAGTGGGTACTACTTTATTCTAGCTAAAGACTTGAAACAAGCCAAAGAGCTAGCACGTGGATGCCCAGATCTTGCTAATGGGGCTACGATAGAGATTCGTGAGGTCATAGACACTGATGCAGAATAGTTTAGATTCAAACAAACTTACTGACCATCTTTTCAGACATAATTCTGGAAAGATGGTCTCCATATTGGCAAAGCGTTTCGGTTATGAGTATTTCGAAGATATAACGGATTCTGTACAGGATGCGTTTGAAAGCGCGATCAGGACATGGAAATTCGGTTCAATACCAACCAATCCATCAGGTTGGTTATTTAAAGTAGCTCAAAATAATCTGCTTAACAAATTAAAGAGAAAAAAAATATCAAACCTACATTATGAATATTACACTTCATTTGAGCTACAGGAAAATGAAGCAGAAGAAAGCGCATTAAAATTATTAATACATTGTTCGTCTATGCAGGTTTCAAACAAGAAAAAAATAATTTTTCTACTTTACTTTCTTTGTGGCTTTAGTTACAATGAAATTGCTGCTGCGCTTTTCCTAAATTTGGAAGGTGTGAAAAAGATGATTCTTAGAAATAAAGAAACTTTTAAAAGACATGCGGAACGATTTGATAATTTTGATATGAATATGATCAAAAATTATGACATACCTATTCAAGTCATATATCTACTCTTTAACGCTGGCTACAAAAGCTCAAAAAATCTGCACAACATACAATTACAACTTTGTTTTGAAGCTATTAGATTGGCGAAATTATTACATTCTTATATACCTAGTAATGCAAAATTAAACTCGCTTCTGGCTTTAATGTTCTTCAACGTTTCGCGTTTCCCTGCTAGAGTTAGTAAGGAATCTTGGGTGACATTAGAAAAACAAAATCGTAAAAAATGGAACTTCACATTTATTTTCGAAGGTTTTTACTATTTAAATGTAGCTAAAGATAACTTAGCAGAAGAAATTGAAACCTATTATTTAGAGGCGTTGATATCATCGATACATTGCTCTTCTCTATCTTACCAATCAACAGATTGGAAATCTATTTCTTTTTTGTACCGACAACTTGAAATTCTAAAACCCGATTCCCTAACAGTGAAATTAAATCGATTGATTGCTGAAAGCAATGTCAAAAATGTAAATCTAATTTTATCTGAATTAGATTCATTTGAGCAATCAATCGACGATAAGTTAGCCTATTATTTCTATACGACTAAAGCTCACCTGTGTTTAAAATTGCAAAACCATAAACTGGCAATTGACACCTATCAAAAGGCTCTGCAATTTACGCACAACAAATTTGACATCAATTTCGTAAAGCAAAAAGTTGAGGATATCAAAGGCAAATATCTGTGATTATTACATACTTTTTATTGATGCTATCATTTTGCGTAGAGTTTCTAAAACAATCTCCTTATCTTTTGTTTCTACATTGTAGAATTTACTTCTTAGACTTTCTGTCGAAATTTTATCTGTTTTGCTGCTTGATAAAAAACTAGCGAATCTCCTGGCAATTTTTGAAAGGTTTGGATCATCAAATACGTCTGCCTCGACTAATGATCTAAGCATTATAGCGATCTGGTCAACACTTAGGTTGACTTTTACTCTGTCTCTATCACCTTCGTTAATAGGAACTGAAATGCCAGTTGTAAGGTCGTTAATTGCTTTTTGTATCTTAAAATATAAATAGTACTTCTTAAGCTTTTTAATAGTTTTTTTGTGTTGAAATTTTTCACCACTCCAATTGGATGGTAAGAAATTGAGTTCCTCAGTGTTGTTAATTAAGGTTAAAAGACCAGTAATTGCTTCTCTATTCATAACAATTTCGTTTTTAGTGAATGAAATATATAATTATTCAAATTGAAAACCATAATGTCAACGGAATGTAGTTAGAATTTGCTACATCGTAAACTTCTATCCATAAGATAAACAGGTGTTTATCTTATAAATTTATTCCTTACATAGGATCGGCTACTTTGAAAGTTTCCAACTAATACTACCTTGTCTTATCTACTAAAGGGGGCGCGAAAGTAAAGCAAGCACATCTTGTAAAAAAAAAGTGTTCGGCATAAACACACGCCACGTCTTTTTAGTTTTGATTTTTTGCGTGGCGTTTTGCCAACGCACATACCCACCATTTATTCCGCTTCCTTTTTTTGTTCCAGTGTGCAGGCTTTGGGTGTTAGGACTTTCCCTTTTGCGATAAAAGCAAGGCAGAAGGTTCATCTTAAATTTTTAATGTTATGAAGTATTTTAAAGATTGTAACACATTGGAAGAAGTTAGAAAGCTTTATCGGAAGCTAGCTTTTGAAAATCACCCTGATAAAGGAGGAAACACAGCTACAATGCAGGAAATAAATAAGGAGTACGCTTATATATCTGCAAAAATAATAAGTGGTCAATATTCCTCAGCAGAAGAAACAGATAGAGAAATGAACTATTCACATGAATATCGGGAGGTAATAGAAAAGATAATCAACCTGCCTGATATAATTATTGAATTGGTGGCGCACTGGATATGGGTTACTGGTAAGACAAAACCTGTGCGACAGCAATTAAAAGAAGCTGGTTTTTATTTCGCATCAAAAAAAGAGGCTTGGTACTACAGGAGCGAGCTGTTCAAAGTGAGTAGAGGTGGTAGAAAGTCGCTGGATGAGATAAGAGGAAAATATGGTAGTTCCATTATCAACAGCGATAGCGACAAAAATAAAAAAATTGTTAACGCTAAATAATATTTACTATGAAAAAACTAAATAAAAAAGCGAATGAAGTTTTTGCAGAACTATTGGATATGATGCAAGGAAAACAATATATGAATATAAGGTTTGATTATCCCAACGACAAAGATTCAAATAGTCCTTTTATGCCTCTTACAATTGAAAAACTTGCGGAAGGCATAGAAACTGCTTTTGGTGTTGGTAAGATTTACAGTTTGTGTCATTTCTATATTCAAAATGGTGATCTGATGCAAGATCCCGAAATGTGTTTCATCGTAATAGATGATCGGACAGAAAAGGTTAAAGACCTGAATCTACTTGCCATCTTTCCAATTTTGTATGTGCAGGCTAATCTTGGAATATATCATGAAAGTGTAATTGTTGTAGATGGCAAGGCCACTAAGTACCGCAAAGTGATACAAAGTGAACAAGCTTCTTTCGCAAATACATGGTTGATGGGCATTAAACGAAATGGCTACGTAAGTGATAAGACATTCAAAAAATTCCAATAAACAACATCATTATAAACATTAAAACTAAGTATTATGAATACTACTATCAAACAAACCCAAAAAGAGTACATGAACATTGTTCTTTCGGATATTGCTATCGGTAATCTGAATTATAGAAAAAGTATGGATAAAGAAGCGTTAGCTGACTTTGCGAAAGAGATTGCCCTACACGGGGTGATCTCACCAATCCTTGTTAGACCTGGCAAAGATGGAAAATATGAATTGGTGACAGGTGAGAGACGATACAGAGCTGCTGTATTGGCTAATCTTAAAACAATCCCTGCTGTGATCAGACCCTTGACTGATGATGAGGTAAAAGAAATTCAACTCGTAGAGAACATCCAAAGGGAAAACCCACACCCAATGGACGAAGCTTTGGTAATAAAGTATCTACTCGATAAAGGTCAGACTATCGAAGAAGCAGCAAATCGGATAGGAAAAAGCAAAGCCTATGTTTATAATAGATTGCGGCTTGCTCAATTAATTCTGTCAATGCAGGAGATGTTTAGGGCAAACAAAATATCATTCAAAGAAGCAATAACGCTAGGCGGTCTTGAACAAAGTTCCCAAATGGAATTTTTTGATGCCTATTGCAAAGACTGGAAAAATAAAGGGTTCATAATTTATTCTTTCGACTACAAAATTTCTCAATACCAATATAAGCTTTGTAATGCACCATTTAATACCAAAGATGAATATCTGATTAGTGATGTTGATGCATGTACCAGTTGCCCATTTAATTCAGCTACGTTAGGTTCCCTTTTTCCGGAGGAAGCAACAGATAGCGTTTGCTCTAAAAAGGAATGCTTTAGAAAAAAGTGTCAAACGCATTTGAGTAACAGAATACAAAAATTAATGAAAAGCAAACATCCAAATCCTGTAGCTATTTTGACAAGCTATAATTATTCAATTGAAATGGATGAAGTCATAAACAATTTTGCTGATCTAGCTGTGTTGAAAAAATATGGCAGTGAAAAGATTAACAGAGTTGAAAAACCAGTACATCCCAAACAAAGGGATTTTATTGATAATGAAATCTTGGATGAAGAAGCATACACAACTGCTCTTGTAGAGTATCATGCGGAAATGGATGAGTTTGAAAGTGATCTGCAAGCTGGTAAGATTTTATTAGCCTATTTTATTGATGATTGGTCTATAAAACATCAATATTTTAATTTTTCAAATTGCGATAAAATTGGAGTTACAGCTAAACAAGTGCAAGATGCAATAAAGCAAGGAGAAGCTACTCCGGAATTGTTGGAACGGGAGAAACAACGTTTGACCATAAAGGAAAACCGGGCTAAGGAAATAGATAAAGAAAAAGTGAAGTTGAATATTTATACACTGTTCTCTGAGGTATTTGGAGAAAGTAAAAATTGTAAATCTGTTATTGCTGATCAAACCGCTGTTCGTTTAATTGTTTATAACAGTTTGGATTATGCAGTGCGTAATTTTGTGAACTCTGTTTTATTTCCAAACCCCGATCAGCAAGATGATTTGAATAAAAGTTTGTCAAAACTTAACGATGATGAATTCTGCTTTCTAACCCGAATGGCATTAGTTAGCAATTCACAAAGTAAGCTTCCAAATAATAGTTTTTCAGATTCTTTGTATCAAATTGCCAAAGAAGCGAAACTGGATCTTGGGCGCATTGAAAAAAGTCAAAAGGAAATAGCTGATAATCGAGCGGAGAGATTTAACGATAGGATGGCTCAAATTGATAAGTTGTTGTCTGAAATGGTGGAAGGGTAATATGTTCTATAGAACGTCCTGATAAAAACAGGTATCGGTCAAGTTCCCGATACCTGTTTTTCTGCTATTGGCAGACTTTAATTGTTTGTTTGATAACAGTAGTTGTAAGATCTAAGATCATTTCACTGTCTATTTTGCCAACATTATCATTATGTTTAACATACCTGTTATTATATTTTGTAATATGATCTATATTCACCCAAAGAAGATTTGCAATTTCTGGAACTACGCCTTTTGATGCCAAAAACTTTTTCAATTCCCCTTGTTGATTTTCCAATGATTTTTCGTTGACTAAAATTTCTTTAACTAACACTTCTAAACTTAGGCGTAAATCATCAATCGCATTTCTTTCATATATGCCATTTTCAACTTTTTCTATGCCAGATTTGTATAAAGTTTCAGCAGCAGGATAATCTCCGAGTAAGGTCTTAACTTCTTCGATCTGCTCCACGCTACTTTCAAATGGTGAAGTAGACCGAAACTGTTTATACTGGGTCACCAATGTTTGTTTCAATTCCAATGCCCCTGGAATATCACTACGAGTGTCGCAAAGCTCATTAATAATATCAAATTGCTGCTGTGGCGAAAATGCTTTGAGGTTTTCAAAGAATGCTGTACGTTTATTAGCTAATTTTTTTCCATTTTTATCAACCAGATTTAGAAAATTTTTATCAGTGTAGGGAATGTCAATGTTAAACTTTACTGCCTTAGCAATAAAAAATTTAACAATCTGCCCCCAAGTCATTCCTGACTGTGTTTCAGCCAACACCTCAGAGGTGTGGCTTAAAAATGCTTCTTTTATCATTATTCCTTTATTGTGTAAGTAACATAAAAATTGATAAGCTTCGTTTGCATTGATATAGTTCACCAGTTCTGAAAGCTCGAAAGGTTTCTCATCGAATGCTTTTGGCTTTCCATTTATCAGATCATAGAAAAACTGTTTTGTTTCATCGTTAACGTCATTCTTAAAATGATCTTCCAACTCACGTATCGTATTTGACCAAATGGTATCTTTGAAAGGAGATAAAGCCAATTGGTTATTTAGCTTTTTTAATCTGGAATTGAAATCAGTCTGTGTATATCTGGTTTCCTTCTGATTGGTGAAATAGTAATCTCTCCATAAATTATATTGAGCTGTATTATAGACCTGTATTTCGCTTTTTTCCTTTGGTAATACTGTTAAAAGAGTATTCTCAAAAGAATAGGAAATGCAGTAGTTGATCCCAAATCTCTTAATCCATAAATTTAAACGCTCAGAATATGTGCTAGCCTTGTTAAGTTTATCTGATAATTCGAAGAAGCTTTCACTATATTTATTTAAAAAAAGCTGTTCTCGCTGCTTGAAATCATCTTTTTCTTGGCATTGGTTGCATGGACAGTATAACTTTTCAACAATTCTACCGTCTTTGTCAAAAACTAAGGCGTGCCCATGAGCGGTTAAAACGTCATTATGAGCTGACCACACTTCGAATTTCTCTTTTAGGGAAGAAAGTGTAGCAATTTTATTTTGAAGTTCTGGCTCACCCATTTATTCGAGGATATTCTAAATGTGATAAATAAAATATAGACAATTAACGCATTAATATTCAACTTCTTTCAAATCAAACTTTGCGCAAATCTCATAATCTAATTCGTTTATGATTTTGTATAGAGCCGGAATAAGGCGTTCTATGTAAGCAAAATCGAATTTCAAAACCATTCCCTCAACAAATTCTTTATTAGGAAATAGTCTTATAAATTCTTTTGTGATTTTACTTCTATTGTGAACCGCTAAGTTCCTTTGCTTAATTAAAAGGTTGATATCATCTGCCTTCTCCTTAAATATCTGAATTCCAACTCGTTCTTTGAAGAATTTTTGGATGTTATCTATATTTTGATAGAACAGTGCTTCAATTCTCTTACTAGCAATTTCCTTTATCAAACTAGGATAGTCATCAAAAGATAAAATGAAATCCAATTTTTCCGTTTCATTTGAGCTTAGTACTTTCGGGTTCTTAAACACAATTTCGGATAAAATATCTTTAAAATAGCTTTCGAAGTTATCTATTAATCTTATATACATCATTATTGAAAGCATTCTTTCGTAGTGATTAACTTTTAAAAAATCCTCTTCTCTTTTAGCATCAAGCTCATATGAAAGCTCCAATTTGCTGTTAAATTCAGTGAGCTTTTTAACAGATTTCAAAATGTCTTCGTTAATTAAAGAATTGCTAACCCTTAAATACAATAGGATACGTTCAATACTTTCAAATTCAACGCCTGCGTTTATAAAAGCCTGAGATGCTTTATTCGCTTTACTTATATTTTCCATTATGTTATATGGTTCTTTGTTTGGAAACTCTAAAATAGTTTATCATTCATTAATCGCTCAATAGCCCTTTTCTGATGATCCAATATTTCATCGTAGGTTAACAGATTTATTTCAGCATAGTTCCTTTCTTGCATTCTTTCAAAAAGCTTGTCTTGATTTTCAAGTAAGGTGTTCCGTCTACCTACCACCAAAGTAAGCTTAGGATTTTTAGGGTGAAACTTTAAAACTTTCTCGATATTCTCTTTGTGTGCATCATTCTGAAAATACTTCTTATAATCAGAGATCTGTGTTAGACATTTTTCGAACCTATGGGTAAAGGTCTTATGAAAATCAGATTGTTGTAAAAATTCTTGTATGGGAAGCTTCAAATCATAAATATGCCAGTTCTTGCCGAGTTCAGGTGAAATGATTGGTTCAGTGACAAAATCTGGCTTTATATGTTTTGTGGAATTTTGGTAATAAAGTCTAGGTTCTGACCAGAAATCAGCATATGTATCACTAAATATAAATTTGGGGTTTCTTTCGAAAAAATCTTGTAATTGACTTTCCCATTGCTTTCTGTATAGCTTATCACGTGTGAGATCCATATACTGGTTAACCAATACATCCAATTCGTCTATAGCCTGTTCCTGCTCAAAAAAATTTTTACTTAACCAGAGGTAGGGAAGTTTAGACTGGTTAAGAACAAACGCTGATGAAAGAACTTTGGTGTTATCTGATTTTACTTTAACAGTATATCCAACATCAATCTTCGAAAAATCATAGTCAATTCCAATCCCTAAAACTTCTAGGTCATCAAAAATCTGCATTCTCCAAGATTTGTTCAAGGATTTTAATTTCTCTGCTAGTTTATCACTATCGTCCTTTGAAGATTTGTCAATAATCAAATCTACATCCAGTTTCTCATATTCGGTTTGAGGATTTTTTTCGGTAAATAGTACTACAGGAATTGAACTGACCTTAAAGTTCCCTGCTGAAAATGTTGATTGACTATTTCTTATAATTTCTAAGATATCTGTAAACGCTCTGTCCTGCAAAATAAATTCAGAAATAATGATATCAACATGATTTTTGTTACCCACCAAATTTTGTTTAACAAAATCGATTAACTGATGTCCAGATGAGAAGAAAATTAAATCATTTCCTTCACTAATATCTTTGAGCATGTTCCGGTATACATCCCATTTTGATATATCTGGTTCTAATAGAGCTATTTTCATACAATAAGTTTTTAATAGTATTAGTTCTTTGCACAATTTACGAAAAATCATATTCATATAATTAGAAATCCTTCCCATTAAATCCTCACAAAAATACATTGCAATTCTGGCGCAAAAAGGTCATGCAATAGTTTTGACAAAAATTCTCCACCCTGCGGGTAGTATTTTTTGTCAAAAACCTTTGTGCGGCCATCATTGAGATGTGAGGCAAGTTCAAATTTAATCGTAAACGATTTCTATTAATCAGATTAACGATTGATAGGATTTAAAATTTGAATTATGAACAAACATGCTAAAATGAATGCTACACAGATTTTATCACTTCATTTACGTCTACTTGATCGCATATCTGAAATAGAATTTCTAAACAATGGTGGATGCGGTTTCTTTGTATACTATCTACAAAAAATTCTACAATCAAAAGGTTATCGGTCTGACATCATTTGTTTGTATGACAAAGATGATATCGTCATCACAAAGGGCAAACATTTAGATAACATTGAAAATATAAGGAGACGTAAGCGAAAAGACATATTTGCATACTCGCATTTCTGTTTGAAAATAGGTCGTTATCATTTTGATAGTTCGGGAATGGAGTTGTCTCACATTAACCCCGTTTTTAATATGTACAAGGTAATAGGAAGTATTTCTCTTAATGATCTAAAATATATTCTAAAACTTCGTGAAAAATGGGTTAGCATATATGATAGAGGTCAAAACAAAAGAATGAAAAGAATAATTGTCGATGCCGCAGCTATCCTCTAGTCTATTGTGCTCAAATGATTGAATTAAAGGTTGGACGACACTGTCCAACCTTATTCATTTTGTCAAGAATTTTAACTTGTCGTGCATGCTCGTAAGACCTGTCTTATCCAGTACACTACTTATGATTTCTTTCATCTCTTCATGTGATACATCTTTTGAAATAGAGAGAAGGTCATTAGAACCATCTTTAACCACTAGCCCTTTTTCAATAGCTGTCACCAAGAATAAGGCAAGCTTACGACTAACCCGTAAATCAACCTTTACCACTTCTGCCATGCCTGGCGCAGCAAGCAATGTCTCATAAACCATTTTTAAGTTTGCATTTTCCATTTTCATTTCCTTTTTGACAAAACTATTTAAAACAATTGTCCGTCACATATTTAGAAATTGAACAACAGAGCCTGTTTGCCTAAAAAGCTAATAATTTTGTATCACTCTTCTTTGTGTAGGGTAAAATTGTGAGGTTATGGATAGAGAGAATTTGAATTGTGCAGATGCACGTGGGGTTGATCTGGTTGAGTTACTAGGTTCTTTAGGTTATAATCCTGCTAAAATAGTTAATAAATACTACTGGTATCATTCGCCATTCCGGAAAGAAAGAACGCCGTCTTTTAAGATCAATCGGAAAACAAATCGGTGGTACGATTTCGGAGAAGGTTTAGGTGGTAATACAATAGATTTTGTTGTAAAGTATTCAGGGGTCAACGTTTCGGATGCTTTACGTATTATAGCCAGAAAAAATCTTGCTAGAAGAAACGATATTCCCACTAGTACAACAGAAGTTGTAGAGCCTATCATTAAAATACAAAATGTCACAAACTTATCTTATCCTTCTAAAAATTACATTGAAAGCCGAGCCGTTTCATTTTCACTAGCTAAAAAGTATTGTCGAGAAGTACATTTCACCATGTATGACAAACAATATTTCGCAGTTGGCTTTGGAAATGATCTTGGTGGTTGGGAGCTTCGAAACAAGTTTTTTAAAGGAAGTTCTTCGCCAAAAGGAATTACAACTTTTAAAGCAGGTAGTGATACAACGCAAATCTTTGAAGGCTTTATTGATTACTTGTCTTTCCTTGAATTGAAAAACGATCATTCATCTTACGACACTATTATCTTAAATTCCTTATCCTTCTTTATGAAAACCATAGAGACCTTAAAAACCTATAAAAGAATTAACCTCTATTTAAATAACGATAACGTAGGAAAACGCCTCACTCAGCTTGCACTTAAAAAATCAAATAGGATCATTGATCGAAGTAACCTCTATACAGATCATAATGATATAAATGATTATCTACAGCAATTGAAACGTAATAGTGTCTCAATAAAAAGAGCTTTTAAAAATAGAATAAAATAAGCACTCTAGTTCCTTCCGTTTCCCTGTTACATCCGGAAACGGCAAGATGTCCTCTCGTGATACATTGGCGAATTTACTCCGAAGTCGTATCGCTTAAAATGGTTTGAAATTTTAATGTGTAAAAGATATAGTGATGAAGAAAGAAGTTAAAAATAAAAACAAATGGTTGCATATCCGCATCGATGAAGATGAACTGCTACAGTTGCAAAACATGCAATTGAGGACGACCGAGAAGTACATAAGTAACTATGTGCGTAAGATCATGTTCAACAAACCTCTTATTGCACGCACAAGAGATGAAAGCCTGAACGAAATCATTACAGTACTCACAAAATTACAGAAAGACCTTAACGGAATTGGTAATAACTATAATCAGATGCTGCATAGACTGCACTTGTCCACTTCCGTTGCAGAGGTAAAACTCTGGTTAAAATTATACGAAAAACAAAGGGTTGAATTATTTATATGCATTGATGAAATAAAAGCTTTCATAGCTAAAAGTGCTGAAAAATGGTTGCAAGAATAAGAAGTGGAAAGTCTATTACAAGGACTTTTTACTACAATGAAAATAAGGTAAAACAAGGTTCGGCAATATTATTATCAGCTGTAAATTATCCATTGAGGCATGATGAAATGAGTGAAACGCAACGGCTCAATATGTTGCTGAGAAGATGCGAAGGAGCATCCAACATTCGCCACAACGCTATACATATAAGTTTAAATTTTGCCAAAGGTGAGCTGTTAAATCATGAAATTTTAAAGCAGATTTCACAGGAATACATGGATGCAATCGGCTTTGGAAATCAACCGTATTTACTTTACGAACATAATGATGCCGGACATCCACACGTCCATATTGTATCCGTAAAAATTGATGAAAATGGTCATCCTATTGATACCAATTTTATTGGTAAGCTAAAGTCTGAACCTGCTCGTAAAGCTATTGAAAAGAAATACGGATTGGTCATTGCCGAGGAAAAAAAAGAACTAAAGCAAGAGGATGAGCAGGCGCAAAAGCTTCTGTATGGTGGTGTACCTACAAAACGGCAGATCGAAAACATTATCAAACATGTGTTGCCAAAATATAAATATACTTCTTTACATGAGTTGAATGCGGTGCTTTCCCTATACAATATCCGTGCAAGTCGAGGCAGTGAAAGTTCAAGGATTTACCGCAATGGGGGATTGGTTTATCAACCAATATCACCAGATGGAGAACCAATTGGGATCGCTATCAAGGCTAGTCAATTCGCTATCGGTGCAAAGATGAAGGATATTGAAACGAGATATTTTCGCAATGATCTGGATAGGCAGAAACAAAGGAAATCGGTCGTTGGAAAACTGGATTTAGTTTTAAAAAGCAATACTATTAGCAACAAAAATCACTTTGCTGACCTGCTTAAAAAGAATGGTATTCAGGTCGTATTTAGAGAAAATAAAGACGGGCGAATTTATGGGATAACCTACGTAGATATGTTAACGAAAACTGTTTGGAATGGTAGTACTCTGGGAAAAGCCTACAGTGCCAATGTCGTTAGTGCCTTGTTTAAAAAAGAAAAAGAAAGTCAGCGTATTGATCAGAAAACTGATAATAGACAATTTATAAAATCTGAAGCTAAACCTGATAACATGGTCGTCAATAAGGATCAAAATGTTCCTGCTACTCCTATTGATGCTGGATCAACTTTAGAACAGCTTTTAAAGGTGGAGCAGAGTAATGATTATGTGGTCAGGGCATTTTCGGGGAAGAAAAAGAAGAAAAAAAGGAAGCGTACGGATTAAGAAGGGAGATAATGATATGGCGGACACAGGAGAAAATCAACAGGCTTTAAGAAAAATTATAGATATGACAAGGTGGATAGCAATAGCTATCCTTTTGCTCCATTTTTACTATTTCAATTACATTTTCTTTAGGGAACTGGGCTGGATTTCAAAGTTTTCAAACCAGATTTTGATGAACATTGAAGCTACGGGGCTGTTTAAAAGCTTTCATAGATCGAAGTTGATTACCTTAGTATTATTGTCCATTTCATTAATGGGTAGCCGGGGAAAAAAGAGCGAGAAGATGACGGTTAAGAATGCCTGCATCTACATTGGATCAGGGCTTTTGCTCTATTTTATCAGCTATTTTGTCTGGAGCTCAACGATGGGTATATCGTCGTTGGTCTTACTATATGTTACTATTACATCAATCGGTTTTATATTGTACTTAACAGGGGTTACATACCTTTCAAGAGTGATTAATGATCACCTTGCCGATGATATATTTAACGAAGAAAATGAGACTTTCCCACAGGAAGAACGACTTTTAGTGAATGAATTTTCTTTCAATCTATCAGCACAATACCAGTTGAAGAATAAGAAAAGAAAAAGTTTCATCAACGTAACTTCACCTCAAAGAGGCGTGTTGGTGGTAGGAACGCCAGGTGCAGGGAAGAGTTTTTTTGTGATACGACATATTATAGCGCAGCATATTGCAAAGGGGTTTACGGTCTTCTGCTATGATTTTAAATATCCGGATTTATCGATTATTGTATACAACCACTTCCTGAAGAATAAAGACAAATACCCTAAAAACACAAAGTGCTATTTTATCGATTTTGACAACCTTTCGCACAGTAATCGATGTAATCCGTTAGACCCTACAAACATGCTGGATATAACTGATGCAGCAGAGAGCGCAAGAACTATTTTACTGGGGTTGAATAAACAATTTATAACCAAGCAAGGGGATTTTTTTGTAGAAAGCCCAATCAATTTTCTCACGGCATTAATCTGGTTTTTGCGTAAGTATCAGGATGGACAGTACTGTACCTTACCACACGTGCTGGAACTAATGCAGGTCGAATATGAAAAACTCTTTAGTGTATTACGTACCGAACCTGAAATAGAAGTTTTTATAAATCCTTTTGTAAATGCGTTCTTAAATGGTGCAGTTGAGCAACTCGAAGGTCAGATTGCATCAGCCAAAATTGTTCTTTCTAGGTTGTCTTCACCACAGCTATATTATGTTTTGAGTGGCAACGATTTTACTTTGGATATTAATAATAAGCAAGAACCAAAGTTGCTGTGCATTGGTAATAATCCGTTAAAAGTTCAAACGTATGGAGCGGTATTGTCTCTATATGCTAATCGTTTGATTAAGCTTGTTAATCAGAAAGGAAACCTAAAATCTTCACTAATCTTTGATGAATTTCCGACAATCTATTTGAGTGGTGTAGATAATTTAATAGCAACAGCACGAAGTAATAAAGTCTGTACAACTTTAGGTATTCAGGATCTTTCACAGCTACGTAAGGACTATGGAAAAGAACAAGCTGATGTTATCGTTGGAATCGTCGGTAATATAATTTCAGGACAAGTTACAGGAGATACAGCGAAACTGATTTCTGATCGCATCGGTCGTATTATGCAGGACAGACAAAGCTTATCGATCAACCGAAATGATACGTCGATCAGTAAATCCAAGCAATTGGAAGCGGCTGTTCCAGCTTCTAAAATTGCAGCATTATCTAGTGGTGAATTCGTGGGAATGGTAGCCGATACACCGGATCAAAAGATTGCTCTTAAAGCTTTTCATGCTGAAATAATAAACGATTACAATGCTATTGCAGAGGAAGAAAAGAATTATAAACCACTACCGCTTATCCGGCAAGTTACTACCGATATGGTACAGAGAAACTATGTAGAGATCAAAAAAGATATTGAAGAGCTGATTAATTTTGAACTGCACCGAATAATGAATAACCCCGAATTAGAACACATGATGATTACAAAGGAATGATTTAATAAGCGAATTAATTAAGGCACTAAGATATGATATCTGCAATCTTTGCTTCAATAAAAATCCGCCTTAAACACAACCCAACCGCACACCTCAAACATTTACACGGATTTTTTTTGCATCAAATGCCGATATCATGTGGATGCACCATAATTAATTTTTATTAAAATAATTCGTTATGAGTGCTAAAAAAAATGATAATCTATTAAAAGTAGCAGAGGTGGATTTAGTCTATAAGACCAAAGTTAAAGCTATAGATAGACCAACTGTTAAATCATCAATAGATGCTGCTAAAATTTTGAAGGAGTATTGGGATTTAGACAAGATTGAGTTTGTAGAACAGTTCAAAATATTACTTCTTAATCGGGGGAGAAAGGTATTAGGTGTATTTGATGTTTGTACGGGCGGTGTTTCTCATGTTCAGGTTGATGTAAAAGTAATTTTTATGATGGCACTAAAAATGAATGCCGCTTCGCTAATTCTGGCGCACAACCATCCCAGCGGAACACTTGCGGCGAGCTTAGCCGATATTGATTTGACAAAAAAAATAGTCGATGGTGGTAATATTTTAACAATAAATGTTGATGACCATATCATTATAACGAATGAAAGTTACTATTCCTTTGCGGATAATGGACAAATGAAATTTCCTTTGATTTGATTGAATTATGCGGTCTCAGTGACCGCATAATTATCAACTGCATCAAGATTTAATTGACCATTTATATTGAATAGTGTATTCTTAATAGGAGCAATATTCTTCGCTATCCTTCCTTTGTTCACTCGACAATACCGCTGTGTTGTGCGTATGCTTTTATGCCCAAGCATTTTGCTTACATCTTCCAATGGCATACCCATATTAAGCATTAAATCTGCAAATGTATGACGGGCAAGGTGAGTGTTCATTTCGTTTTCTATGCCACAGAGTGTTCCAATTTCCTTCAGATATTCATTGTATTTAGCATTACTGTTTACTGGCACGAGTTGCCCTAAAACTTTTCTGCAATTATGTGCTTTATACTTTTCTATCAGATTTTCGACTATTGGGAGTATCGGTACAACTTCAAGGACATTTGTTTTTCCTCTATGTTTTTGTAACCATCTTTCTCCTTTCTGCCCGACCTTTACAATATTTTCTTCTGTTAAATTGTATAGATCCTGGTAAGCAAAGCCCGTGAAAATTTGGGCAATATAAGCATCCCTGACCTCGTTTAAGCGATTGCTCTTAAAGTCTGTATTGCATATTTTATCTATTTGAGACAACTCTAACGGAATAACAATTTTACTTTCACCACCGCATACAAAATGACTGATCGGAGAAGTTGGAATTACTTGCTTTTTAACAGCTATTTGGACAACCTGCTTTAATTTCTTAACATGCTTTTTTGCAGTTACGTCACTTAGTATACTATCTGCCTCTAAGGTTAGAAAATCATAAAACTCTTCAGCGAGAGTAGGCATTATGTTTTTAAACTTTATATCATCCAGTTCATATTTTGTCTTTAAAAATTCAGAAATCTTATTACGAGTAGTTTTGTGCTGCCGGTAAGTTCCATCAGATCTATTACCGTTATCTACAAGCAGCTTAAATTTTTCTATGAAGGCATTATAACAGCTAATCAGATTTTTGTTTTTCGCTATGGTTTTTACAATTTCTGGATCAAGACCCTCGGTATCATCTTCATCTATTATCTTAGCTTTATTATCACTTTTAAGTAATTCCTTTACAGTATCTACAAGGTTTTCGATTTTGTTCTCTAAGTGCGAAACTCTACTAATTAGGTTTTCGTTTTCTTGCTTTAAATGCTCAGAAGTATTAGCATTTTCTGATATGGGAGAGGCAAGTACACTCCCAGAATAGAACGTGTAATCAGTTAACTTTTGATTTAAGAGTAATTGTGATCCACCATCTTTATTGCTCTGTTTTACGTCAAAATTTTCTTTTGCGCTATATAGGTTTTCATAGTATTGTTTTACTAAAAGAGAGGTAGCCTCTTTTTTTTCTGTTAATAATTGTTGATAAATGCCTTCTAAAATTCCTACTGTTGCAAATATTTTGGAATTGATTTGTCGGTAATTCGGTTCAACTTTTGAAACTGTTTTTTCCTTAACATCCCAATTTTCGACACTTATAAACTCGCCTATATGTACTTCTCTTCGAAGACCACAAATTGTTATCCGTATAACAACTGGCGATTTACCATCAACATCACGGGATTTACTTTTGTGCAAAAAAGGAAGCACACGCATACCTGAATGTAATTTCATACCACAACATTTTAAAGGTTCAAAAACTGACCTTTAAGCCAACATCACTTTACATTATCAGAATAAAAATAGGCAATAGGTTTGGACACCTAGCAACCCACCGAATAGGAAGATTTGAATAAATACAGATTGACACAGAAATCTTTTTAATCGACTGATTAAAAGATTATTAACGAAAAAAGGCGCTAAATTAGCGCCTTTTCAGTGATCCCGCTGGGATTCGAACCCAGGACCCATACATTAAAAGTGTATTGCTCTACCAGCTGAGCTACGGAATCCTAATTCTTTATTTGAATTATCCTTCGTTGTTTGAAGTGATGCAAAGGTAGAAAAAACTACAATACATGCCAAGCGTTTGGTGGTTTATTTTGTTTATTTGGTTTTAACCTGTTGTCTATCAGTAAAAAAAAAGTGTATTTAAGAGTGCTTTTTGGGTTTATGAAGGCGCATTGGCTCTGATCATGCGCTTAGCGCCGTTGATATCGTTGAATATTTGAACATTGTTAAACCCTTTTTTTGAAAGTAGTTCTGCCGTCTCATCGGCTAGGTATTGATTAATTTCAAAATAGAGGTGGCCCTCGGGAGTTAGGTGTTCTTTGGCAAAATCGCCGATGTAATCATAAAATAATAATGGTGCACTGTCTTCGACGAATAAAGCGCTATGGGGTTCAAAAGCGAGCACATTTTGGTGCATATCCGCTTTTTCTAGGGTCGTTATGTAAGGGGGATTGCTGACTATAATGTCAAACTTAAGGTCTGATGCGAATGCTAAATCCCATTCTAAGATATCCATCTGTATAAACTGAATGTCAACCTCATTCTTTTGCGCATTGCGTTTGGCTACTTCTAGTGCCTCTTTGGATATGTCTATCGCCCAATACTGATGCTGCGGCATGCATTTAGCAAGAGAGATTGGTATACAACCTGTTCCCGTGCCTATATCGATACAATTGAGAGCCTGTTTGGACTTCGAGTCTTGCCGGATAAGGTGTACAAGTTCTTCGGTCTCGGGTCTGGGAATTAAGGTGTGTTCGGAAACCTCAAATATATGGCCATAGAAATGTGCATAACCTAATACATGCTGAATGGGTCTTCCCGTTTTGAGTTGAGCTAAAATGTGCTCAGTTTCAGCTGATGCTTTAGGTGTAGGTTGTTCATGTTTAATAAGATGGAGTTGATTACTTCTCTTGCCACAGAGGTGCTCTACAGTTAGGGAAAACAGTTCGTTGATTTCAGCGGAAGGGTAGAGTTCCTTTAGCTCCTTCTGGAATAGTTCAGCTATCTCTTGCCATGTATTGTTCATACGGCAAACATACATAAATTCGCTTTTACACGGGATATAATAGTGTCGTAATATAAAAGCGAATTATTCATCATCGTATGCTTTCAAAGGTATTCATGAGCACTCCGTGGTTTATGTAACTCTCCTCATCCATTTAGATTCTTTTATAGAGGAAATTTAGTGATTTTTTAAGTTTAGCTTGTCCGCTCTTTTTAGATAAAATGGTAAGTTTGTACTATGACGGAAGATCAAAGGTTCATGAGTCGCTGTATAGCGTTGGCCCAATTGGGAGCAGGTACTACAAGTCCTAACCCGATGGTAGGAGCCGTAATTGTACACGAAGGAAAGATAGTGGGAGAAGGCTATACGTCGCCTTACGGTGGGCCACACGCAGAGGTGAATGCTGTTGAGGCGGTAAAGATCCAATATGGCGAAGAACAGGCTTATAGCATATTGAAACAAAGCACGGTATATGTTTCACTGGAGCCCTGTGCCCATTATGGTAAGACACCTCCTTGTGCAGATATGTTGGTTGCCTTGGGCGTAAATAGGGTTGTGATAGGTTGTGAGGATCCATTTGGGAAGGTCAACGGGTTGGGAATCGTTAAGTTACAAGAAGCGGGAATTGAAGTGGAGATAGGCGTCTTGGAGGAGGAGTGTCGATTTATTAATAGACGATTCTTTACAAAGATAAAAGAGAACAGGCCTTATGTAATATTGAAATGGGCGGAGACCAAGGATGGCTATTTTGCTCCTGAAGTACCAGCTCAGGTATGGATCAGTAATAAGGCGAGTAAGCAATTGACCCATAAATGGCGCTCAGAGGAGGATGCTATTTTAGTCGGTACAGCAACCGCACTAATAGATAATCCGATGTTAGATAATAGACTTTGGACGGGAAAATCACCGAAACGAGTCTTAATTGATAAAAGCTTGGATGTACCGAGATCTCATAAGTTGTTTGTAGATCAAAAAACTGATCTGATTGTATTTAACGAGCAAAAAACGGAGTGGTCGGGTAACTTGAAATATATAGCATTGGAGAATTTTGATATGTACCTGCCTCAGAATATTCTCTATCAATTGTATTTGATGGATGTACAGTCTATAATAATAGAAGGAGGTCATAGGACGCTAGATGCTTTTATCCATGCGGGTTTATGGGATGAGGCTAGGGTATTTGTAGGGGATACGATGTGGGATAGGGGAATTGTATCCCCTCGTCTGCCTGTTCCATACAAAGAGGAGATACAGGTTGCATCAGATACTTTACGTCTGTATTATCGATAAGAAGAGATTGCTTAAAAAATAGTTTTTTAACGGTTTGTTTGTCAGTTAATTGTTGTAATTTTAAGGATGGACTATCCAGAAGAATTACTATATTTTATCTGGCGCTATAGGCTGTATAACCAAGGTGACTTAAAAACAACGCAAGGGGAGGTGCTCAAGGTTATTGATGTGGGGCAGCGTAATTACCACGCTGGTCCAGATTTTGAACTGGCTACGATTCAATTGGGAGGTGTAATATGGAGGGGACATATTGAGATGCATGTCAAAGAGGATGACTGGACTAGACATGGGCATCACTTGGATACCGCTTATACTGCTACAATTTTGCATGTGGTTTGGCAATCAGGAGTGCAACCCAATTTAAGGGAAGATGGTACCTGTATTCCTACTTTGGTGTTAAGCGCTTTTGTGGATATAGCGCTGTTGGATCGTTATGATGCACTGCGAAAACAAGAAAGAAAGATCGCCTGTGAGGGACAGTTTGGGTATGGGGTGACATCTGTCCGGCCTGGCTGGTTGCAGCGATTGACTCTGGAGCGATTGCAAGAAAAGTACAAACACTGTTCAGAATTATTAGATCGGACAAAGAAGGACTGGGAGCGTACATTTTTAATTGTTTTGGGGCGGGCTTTTGGTACCAATATTAATGCTGATGCATTTGAAGAACTTATGTTTCGCGTAGAGCCTAGGTTGGTGTATAAATATCAGGATGCGCCAGAGAAGATAGCTGCTATGTTGTTCGGACTGAGTGGTTTTTTGGAAGGAGAGTGTGACGATGACTACTTTGTACGCTTAAAAAAGGAATACCAGATTCTCCAAAGGATGTATGGATTGGAAGAGGTTGCTGCAACATTATGGAAGTTTATGCGAGCTAGACCATATAACTTTCCTACCTATCGATTGGGACAGTTGTCAGGAATGATTACTGCATCAGCTTATTGGTTTGAGAAGATTTGTACGGTCAAAGAACTGAATGAGTTATTAATAGCTGTTCGTGCTATTGATGTCGATGATTATTGGTCCCATCATTTTCGGTTTGGTAGAGATACGAAGTATCATAGCAAAGGTTGGAGTAATGCTTTTTTTAATCATTTGGTGATAAATTGTTTTGTCCCGATGTTATTTTCCTATGGTCAGTTTATCGGAAATGAGGAGCTAAAGGAACGAGCAGTGACGTGGTTGGAACAGTTGCCTTGCGAGCAAAATTCAATTGTTACCTTTTATAGAGATTTAGGGCTTTCCTGTCAAAATGCTGCGGATTCTCAGGCATTAATACAGTTGAAAAGAGAGTACTGTAGTAAAAAGAGATGCCTAGAATGTGCAATTGGACTGGCAATATTGAAAGCCTGAGTTTACACTTTTAAAATGCCTGCAATCTCTGTAAACCCTTTGTCGGCAGCTAAATCCGATGCGGTCTGACCTGTATTTGTTACAAGGCTGATGTCTGCTCCTTGCTCAAGTAGTAGAACAATTAAATCGATATTGCCGTGCTGTGCAGCTAAATGTATTGGAGCTATACTGCCATATTGTAAGACATTTACTTCTGCACCACTTTCGATAAGCATTTTCGTAATACCATCATGGTTAATTCCTAAAGCGGCATGAAGCGGGTAGGTATTGTAGCCGTTCTGTGAACCTATATTGGGATTTGCATGGTGTAACAAAAGGAGACGTACGACATCTTCTTTTCCAAAGTGAGCCGCTATGCCTAAAGGAGTGAAACCGTGGTCTGAAATTTCATTTACTACATCTTTTTTGTGCTCTATCATCATCTGGATATGCTGCAATAGACCGGTAGCACAGGCTTCGTGTATGGTTATCGTGGATATAAACTTTAAAATAACCTGAGTAACTAGCGGTTTGTGATAATAGCAGGACAGAAGGAGTGGGGAGATATCATGGCTGGTCTTTTGATGAACTAAACTGACGTCTTGGCCCAATAGTAGTTCAAGGTCTTGATGATTTCCCGTTTCAATATACTCTTCTATTATTGTTGCACTCATGATATTATAACACTTTTATCTAATTCCGAAATAAATAAAAAAAAGGGATATTCGGATAAAATGTTAGTAATATTCGAAATGTTAATTAATTTCCTAAGGCTATATGTTAGTGTATGATATAGATTCTTTCTCCGCAGAATGTAGCTGTAGCGAAGTGCTTGTAGTCGAACAACTACAAATATCCTAAAACTACAGATAAAAGATGGTATGATTCGTTGTAAATATACTTTCTCTTAGTACATTTGTATTGCCCTCCCCAAGGGCATGTTTTTCATAGGTAGATGTAGGGTCGAATATTTCTTATTCGACCCTTTTTTTGTTTATAGTTTTTTATGCCATTTCATTGACGTATGTGCAAAATAGTTACTGAAGATTTTGACTAGCTTTGCCAAACGGAATGTTCATGGGGCTTAAATAGGAAAAGTATATGAAATATTTCGTTTGAATAATTGGAATTCAAATCTTACACACATGAAATATCCATGTAGCAGAAACTACACAAACACGAATGACCGCGAAGCAGCATGCACACCAATTACAACAATTCGTGCATAATATAGTTTGGATATTCCATTTGACCATTAAAAGACAAACCGAGCTTGCGAGCTCATGAAATAATTATATACATATGAAACGTAAAGTAGTAGTTGCTGTAACCGGAGCTTCAGGCTCCATATATGCCAAGGTTTTGTTGGATAAATTAGGGCAGATGAGAGATCAGGTGTCCCATGTAGGGGTAGTGATGTCTGATAATGCTAAAGATGTATGGCGTTTTGAGTTACAAAACGAAGATTATAACAATTACACGGATTTTACATTCTATTCGAAGAATGATTTTATGTCTCCTTTTGCTTCTGGATCTGCTAATTATGATACCATGGTCGTCTGTCCATGCTCAATGGGTACGCTGGCTCGAATAGCTAATGGCACTTCTTCTGATCTCACAACTAGGGCTGCCGATGTTATTTTAAAAGAGAGAAGGAAGTTGATACTTATTACCAGGGAGACTCCTTTGAGTCTGATTCATATTAATAATATGGCGAGTGTGACGCAGGCGGGAGGGATAATATGTCCAGCCAGCCCATCATTTTACAGTTTGCCCCAGACCATGGAAGAGCTAGCGGCTACAGTCGTGGATAGGATATTCTCCCTCGCAGACCTGCAAATCGATTCTTATCGATGGGGAGAGTAAAAAAACACTGTTATGTTTATAGGGGATTTTGTACATTTGTCCTTTAATGAAGCGACTTATAGTATCATTATACTTTATGATTTTATGTAGGGCAAGACTTATCTCCATGCTCTTTTCTTTGTTTTTCGTCGTTTCACTTTCTTTAGGAATTCTACAACAAATTAAATATTAGCAAAATACCCATGAATACAGTCTTAATTTCTTCAGCAAGGTTAGTCTTACCCAATCATCCATTGAACGGAGAGGTGATTGATATCTTAATCAGGGACGGGAAAATTGCAGATATAGATAAAGAAATAAAACCAGTAAAATCGGATTGGGATATTATTTCTGCAGAAGGATGTATTGTAAGTCCAGGTTTTTTTGATCTGAACGCAAATATTGGTGAGCCGGGCTATGAGACCAAAGAAGATATAGCTACAGGTACAGCAGCGGCGGCAGCAGGTGGTTTTACAGCAATCACAGTGCAACCTAATACGAATCCAGCGGTACATAGTAGGGCTGAGGTAGCACTCTTGGTAAATGCGGCAAAAGGCAATCTGGTAGATGTATACCCTATAGGTGCGATATCTAAGAAGAGGGAAGGTAAGGAAATGGCAGAGTTGTATGATATGAAGCTGAATGGTGCTATTGCCTTTTCGGATGGAAATCATAGTTTACAGGAAGCTGGATTGATGGGACGAGCGTTATTATATGCTAAAGGTTTTGGTGGATTAATCATTTCTTTTGCCAAAGATGAATCGATGTCGGGCGATGATCAGATGAATGAAGGCACTATGAGTACTTTTTTAGGAATGAAAGGTAGTCCTAATCTGGCTGAAGCATTAATGGTATCGAGAGATTTATTTCTAGCGGAGTACAATGATGCTCCAATTCACTTTACCACAATATCTACGACAGAATCAGTAGAGCTTATTAAGAAAGCGAAAGCCAAGGGGATTAAGGTAACTTGTGACGTAGCAGCGCATCAGCTAGTATTTACAGATGAGAATGTAGTTACTTTTGATTCTAACTATAAAGTATGTCCTCCTCTAAGAACTCTAAAAGATGTAAAGGCTTTATTAAAAGGACTTAAGGATGGAGTGATTGATGCTATAGTTTCGCAACATACGCCACATGAAATTGAATTTAAGAACGTTGAGTTTTATATAGCAAAGAATGGAATTACGGGGTTACAAACTGCCTTACCTCTCGCGGTTCGTGCAGGATTGACTGCTGAGACGATCGTGGAGAGGATGGCTATAGGGCCTAGAAGGATTTTAGGCGTTGAGGTGCCTAAGTTTGAAAAGGGAGAAAACGCAAATTTGGTTGTTTTCGATCTAAATGCCACTTGGACATTTGATGCTCAAAGCAATAAATCAAAAGGTTCAAATAACCCATTAATGGGACAAGAATTACAAGGAAAAGTAAATCTTGTTATAAATAATAATAAGTTGATTGTTAATAAGTAATAACATGGATGTTAAAGTTAAAAATGCGATAAATGCCGCAGTTAGCACATATGCGCGCATTGATAATATAGATAGTAAAGAGTTTATGGCAGCTTTGTCGGCTGTCTATGATCTAGAATTGCCTTTTATGGAAAAAGTAGCACAGCTGGATCAAGTATTTGATGACCATCAGCGTTTTGAAGAACTGCGCGAAGTGAGTTTTGATTTGCTAATGATAAACTTCTTTGCAGAGGATGTGCAGAAGCTAGAAGAAGATTATCTAGATTCTGAAGAATGGGAGAAAATTGAAGAAGATACTATAGATAGAGGAACAGAATTATTAAATGTGTTCCTGTATCTGAAAGAATGTGCAGACGATGAGATCAAACCTTCTTTAGAAGATTATTTAAAGGAATTCTTATTGGTTGAAGAGGATGAGTTTCAGGATGAGTATAGTATCTATGAGAAAGTGATTGCAAACCAGATTTTGGTGGAGAGTGACTATTCTGAAATAGCCAAAGTGTCTACTACATTGACAGATAGGGATGAGCTTTTCGAGTTGTTCTATCCATTAGTCTCTTTCTTTTTCGAGCAGACCCCTTCAGATGCGCAAGTAACTGATTTTGAAAAAAGTGCTTCTAATAAAGCTTATGAAACCTCTATATACCAGGTTATTATTCACTTTAGCAAGTAAGGCCTAGATATGAGTAACGAGTTGTCCAAAGGAGAAAAAAAAGATGCGCTAATATATGGTGCAGTGGCCGGGATATTGTCTATCATCTTTTCAATTATAGCTATTTACCATAGTCGTACCGTAGATAATTATTCTTCGTTATATATGGTCAGTACTGCGCTTAAGGTAATAGGTACTGTCTTGATCCCGATAGGGTTGGTTTATCTTTTGAAGAAAAGAAATGGCACGGATTGGACGTTTAGTAGGGCGTTGAAAAGTATCTATATCTTTCTTGCTGCAAGTATTGTTGTCAGTGCTATTGGTATTACAGTTTATCAGAAGTTGATATTGGATCGAACGGTATTAGAGGAAAGTTATCAGAATCTTATGAATCTTAAGATCGTAGAGATGGAAAGTAGGGGAGCTACTGATGATGAGATAGATCAACAGATGGAAATTATAGAACAGGATAGGGCATTTGCGTTTTCTGATCTATCTTTTAGAAATACAATTCCTCCGATTTTTATAAGTCTTTTGGTCAATTTTGTCTTTGCTATGGTATTGGCATTGTTGTTTCGGACTAAGGTTGTCAAAAAGTAAATGATTCTTAGATAGCATATGGATATTTCAGTTGTAGTACCGTTGTATAATGAGGCTGAGTCGCTGCCGGAACTAACCGATTGGATTCGACGAGTGATGGTCGCCAATAACTTTAGTTATGAAATCATTTTGGTTGATGATGGAAGTAAAGATACATCTTGGTCTGTTATATTGGATTTGAAGCAGCAGCACGAGCAGATTTCGGGGATAAAATTCAGACGTAACTATGGTAAGTCTGCCGCCCTGAATGTGGGATTCGCGGCAGCTCAGGGCGAAGTCGTAATTACGATGGATGCAGATTTACAAGATAGCCCCGATGAGATCCCTGAATTATACGACCGTGTTATGAATCAAGGGGCAGATTTAGTGTCTGGTTGGAAGCAGAAACGATATGACCCTATCACAAAGACTATCCCTACAAAGTTATTTAACGCTGTGACTAGGGCTATGTCTGGTATAAATAATCTCCACGATTTCAACTGTGGATTGAAGGCTTATAAGAAAGATGTCGTCAAGAGTATTGAAGTGTATGGTGAAATGCATAGATATATTCCTGTAATTGCTAAATGGGCGGGATTTTCTAATATACAAGAGCAGGTTGTACAGCATTACCCTAGAAAATATGGTACGACTAAGTTTGGTGCGGGAAGGTTTGTAAAGGGTTTTTTGGATTTGATGTCTATTTTCTTTGTAGGCAAGTTTGGCAAAAGACCGATGCACTTTTTTGGACCGATAGGTGTAATCAGTTTTTTAATTGGCTTCTTTATTACTGTGTACTTGATATCAGAAAAGTTAATGAGTATAGCCAATGGTACCGTGTATCGTAATGTCACTGATCAACCTTTATTTTACCTATCGTTGTTGGCAATTATGATTGGTACACAGTTGTTTTTGACTGGTTTTATTGCTGAACTGTTATCAAGAAATAGTTCGGAGCGTAATAAATATCAAATCGAACGAGTTGTGTAGCTATGTTTTTTTCGATTATTATCCCCTTATATAACAGACCTGAAGAGATTAAGGAGCTTTTACAATCTCTGTTAAGGCAGTCCTATAAAGATTTTGAGGTTATTGTTGTTGAGGATGGATCAGCTGTCCCAGCAAAAACTATTGTAGAGGGATTTGAAGGAGCTTTGGATATCCATTATTTTGAAAAGAGAAATGAAGGACAGGGTTTTGCACGGAATTATGGTTTTGAACGAGCTCGTGGCACATACTTTATTGTGTTCGACTCAGATATCCTCGTTCCCGAGGACTATTTGACAATTGTAAAGGAATCCATTGATAAGGAGGGATGGGATGCTTTTGGTGGACCTGATGCAGCGCATGAATCTTTTACAACGATACAGAAGGCTATTAGTTATTCGATGACTAGTCCATTTACAACAGGTGGAATACGAGGTAATAAGAACCATGTTGGACAATTTCATCCCCGAAGTTTTAATATGGGGATATCGCGAAAAGTGTGGGAGGCTACTGGCGGGTATAAGTTGTCGAGGAGATCAGAAGATATCGAGTTTAGTATTAGAATGATAAATGCCGGTTTTAAGGTAGGACTTATTTCTGATGCTTTTGTCTATCATAAGAGACGTACGAGTTTGAATCAGTTCTTTAAGCAAATCTATAATTTTGGAAAGGGAAGGATTGATATTGCGCAAATCTATCCTAGCGAACTCAAAGCTGTGCATGCATTGCCAGCTGTCTTTACGTTGGGAGTGTTAGGGCTGTTTACGTTGAATATTATTGACCTTTTACTGTTTAATGATGCAGTGATATTGCATTACTTGGTTTGGTTGGGAGATATTCTTTTGTTTTCTTTTGTGGTATTGCTGCTATGGCATAGCACAATGGTCACTAAGAGTTTTAGAGTTGGACTTTTTTCAGTTGTCACCGCTTTTATACAGTTGATGGCTTACGGTTTTGGCTTTATGGGAAACTATATAGATCGTGTGTTGTTGCGTAAAGATACATCCGCATAAATGAAGGGAGAATTCTGTAAAGAAATCTATACGATAATTAGTAGTTAAGAAATTGATAGTTTAAATTTGAATAGTGGTATCGATTACACAGTATAATCTAGATAAAATAGAGAATTTGTTGGAAGAGTTGGGCTATAAAGTCCGGTACGAAAAGGGTAACTTTAAGACTGGGGCTTGTGTTATTCAAAACTCTAAAGTTATTGTGGTCAACAAATTTTCTAATTTGGAGATTAAAATAAATTCCCTAATTCAATTGATTAAGGAGTTTGAGTTTCTTAAAGAAGATCTGGATGAAAAACAATGGGCATTTTATAAGTCATTATTGAAAACAAACGATTAAATATTGAAAATTCGATTTTTAGGAACAGGAACTTCTCAGGGTGTACCCGTCATTGCGTGTAGCTGTCCGGTATGTCAGTCTTCTGATGCTCGGGATAAGCGGTTGCGCACTTCTGTTCTGATCGAATTAGACAACGGATATAATGTGGTTATTGATACTGGCCCTGATTTTCGGTATCAGATGTTACGTGAGAGGGTAGATCATCTGGATGCTGTCTTGATGACACATTCTCATAAGGATCATATTGCTGGTCTTGATGATGTTCGTGCATTTAATTATCATCAACAACAATCGATTTCGATCTATGCGGATGCACCTACCTTAGAGGCGTTGCAACGCGAGTTTTACTATGCATTTTCTGCTGTTAAATATCCAGGTGTCCCTCAACTTGACCTCGAAGAAATAAAATCTGGAATTCCTTTTGATATATTTGAGCAAAAGATAATGCCGTTTGAGGTATTGCATTATAAAATGCCGGTTATGGGGTTTCGAATCGGTAGATTTGCTTATATCACGGATGCAAAGACCATTTCCCAAGAGAGTAGAGCTCAATTGAAGGGGCTTGACGTATTGGTGGTAAATGCTTTACAAGAGTCTCCGCATATATCACATTTTACACTAGAGGAAGCGCTAGCCTTCATTGATGATATAAAACCCCAACGCGCTTATCTTACCCATATAAGCCATAGATTTGGAAAACATGAATACATTGAGGATCTCCTTCCTGCACACGTTCATGCAGCCTATGATAGATTGACTATCGAGGTTAAATAATTTGTCTCACAACAAACTTTTTGAGTTACTGCCTGTTCGTTATTGTAAAATAATTAGAACAACACAATAAATTCATTAAATTTTAAAGCTATGGGAAATTTACTTTATTTAATCGCAGTAATTTTGGTTATTATTTGGGCCATTAGTTTTTTAGGAGGATATGCTACAGGAGGAATCATCCATGTATTATTGGTCATTGCTATTATCGTTGTATTACTACGTATCATACGAGGTAATGCGTAGTCTTTGATCTAATTTTTACAGCTCACCCTTCAGATAGAGCTCCGCTATTTTGAAATCTGCGGCAAAGGTTAGTTTTAGGTTTCTTTCTGTACTTTCGATTAGCTGTATGGAATGACCTTTTTGTTCGACAACGGAAGCATCATCTGTAAACATAGGGGTTTCGTCTTGTTCAAAGGCTTCAATCAATAAAGAAGCAGGAAAGGATTGCGGGGTTTGTATTTGCCATACATTGTTCCGATCTATTGCTTTGGATGCCGACTTATCACCTATTCGGATAGAGTTGATGCTAGGGGTAGCTAGAACATTGCTTTGGCCTTGGAGTGCGAGCTCAAATGATTTTACAATCAATGATCTGTCTACTAAGGGACGTGCAGCATCGTGCACTGCAATAGCAGTAGGGTAATCAAATAGAGACGTGTTGGTTGCTATGTAACATAGGGCATTTTTGACACTTTGAAAGCGGCTGTTACCACCAGAGACTAACTCATGAGGGATGTCAAATTGATAGTCTTGACATAACGATCTCCATGTCTCTATCATCTCTTCGTTCAATACGATAATGATACGGTCGGCTATGCCGGAAAAAGCAAGTATCGTATGCATGAGCACAGGTTTGTCTTGCAATAAAAGGTATTGTTTCGGGAGATTGGATTGGAGACGTGTGCCACTTCCTCCTGCGGCTATGATTGCAATCTTGTTGGGCATAATAAAAAAAAGCGTGGATTTTAATTATCCACGCTTCAAACCTACATAAATTTGTATTTACGCGCAATAGAAATGCGCTTTTATATAGAAATATTCACAAGCTTTAGGCTTATTATTTAAATAATAAGCATTGCGTCGCCGTAGCTGTAAAAACGGTATTTCTCTTTGACAGCTACCTCATAAGCATTCATTACATTTTCATAACCACCAAATGCTGCAATCATTACCAATAATGTCGACTCTGGCGTATGGAAGTTCGTGATCATTGAGTTTGCTATACTGAACTCATATGGCGGATAGATAAACTTACTCGTCCAATCTGTCCCTGGTTTAAGGTGTCTGTCTGCTGATACAGATGATTCGATCGCACGCATGGAGGTTGTACCTACAGCACATATGCGACGCTTGTCATCGATAGCACGGTTTACTCTATTTGCAGCTTCATCAGTAATGATAAATTGCTCGGAGTCCATTTTGTGTTTTGTTAAATCTTCTACCTCTACGGTTCGGAATGTTCCCAAGCCTATGTGTAGGGTGATCTCTGCAAAGTCAACTCCCTTAAGTTCTAGACGTTTCATCAATTCCCGAGAGAAGTGAAGACCTGCTGTAGGAGCAGCTACCGCACCTTCGTTTTTTGCGTAGATGGTTTGGTAACGGAATTTATCTTCTGGAGTTGCCTTACGTTTAATGTATTTTGGTAGCGGTGTCTCTCCCAATATTTCGATGTTACGACGGAATTCTTCGTCTGTACCTTCAAAAAGGAAGCGGATAGTACGACCTCTAGATGTTGTGTTGTCAACAACCTCAGCAACTAATAAATCGTCGTCACCAAAATAAAGTTTGTTCCCTACACGGATTTTGCGGGCCGGATCTACCAATACATCCCACAGTCTTAACTCTCTGTTGAGTTCACGTAGAAGGAATACTTCAATGGTAGCACCTGTTTTCTCTTTATTCCCGTACATGCGGGCCGGGAAAACTTTGGTGTCGTTCAATATCATCACGTCTTTATCATCAAAATAATCTAAGACGTCTTTAAAGATTTTATGCTCAATCTTACCTGTATCTTTATGTAAGACCATTAAACGTGATTCGTCACGTTGTTCAGATGGCTCGGATGCCAACAGAGATTCAGGTAAGTTGAATTTAAATTGTGATAATTTCATGTGCAAACAGTATTTATGTGTTTTAACAGTCCTCAGTAGGGCTAAAAAAGCACACAAAGGTATGCATTTTTATTGGGATTAGTGGTAAATTCTTTTGCCAGTTCCCTTTTTTCTGTTATAAGGAGGAATGGGGATTTGATCGAAAAAAAAGGCGGTGTGGACAATCCCATTTTGATTAGGCTAGGTATGTAGGGAGTTGTAGATAATAGAAGCTCCCTTCTAGGAGGGAGCTTCTATATTATTTAAGCGAGTTTTGCTAATGCTTCTTTTATTCTACGGAGAGCTTCTTTAAGGTTTTCGTCTGAAGCCGCATAGGATAGTCGGATATAGTTATCATTACCAAACGAGTTCCCGTCTACAGTAGCAACATGCCCCTGATTAAGTAAGTACAATGCGAGGTCTCCTGAGTTTTTAATGATATTACCATCTTGGTCTTTTTTTCCAAAGAACGAACTGATCTCTGGGAAGAAATAGAAAGCTCCTTCAGGGAGATTGGTTTTAACACCGGGTATATCATTTAATAAGTCGTAAACCAATTGACGTCTGCGTGCGAAGGCTTCTTTCATTTTGTTTACACTCTCAAGACCACCTTCATAAGCTGCAATACCTGCACGTTGCGCTATAGAGCAAGTACCAGAGGTAGTCTGTCCTTGCATCTTGTCATTGGCCGCAGCAATTTCTTTACTTGCAGCAATGTATCCCAAACGCCAACCTGTCATAGCAAAGGCTTTTGAAAAACCATTTACAATGATCACACGGTCTTTGATGCTTGAGAACTGAGCGATAGATTCGTGTTTGTCTATAAAGTTGATATGCTCGTATATCTCATCCGAAATGATGAATATATTGGGGTGTTTTTCAAAAACTTTGGCTAATGCTTCCAATTCAGCCTTACTGTATACCGAACCGGTAGGATTGCAAGGGGAGGAGAACATAAAGATTTTGGTCTTAGGCGTTATAGCCGCTTCCAATTGTGTAGGTGTAATCTTGAAATTACTCTCGATATCCGTGTCGATAAAAACAGATTTTCCTTCTGCAAGGACCACCATTTCGGAGTAAGAGACCCAGTACGGGGTTGGGATGATTACCTCATCTCCAGGATTGATCAAGGTCAAAATAACATTGGACAAAGATTGTTTTGCACCTGTAGATACAACAATCTGAGAAATGTCATAATCTAGTCCGTTTTCTTTTTTCAATTTGTCTACGATGGCCTTCCTTAACTCTGGGTATCCTGGTACGGGGGTATATCTCGTATAGTTTTCATCCAAAGCGGTTTTGGCAGCTTCTTTAACATGATCTGGAGTGTTAAAGTCAGGCTCGCCAACGCTTAAACTGATTACATTTATGCCTTGTGCCGCTAGTTCACGACCTAATTTGGTCATTTTTAATGTAGCCGATTCGGAAAGGCTATTGATTCTATCTGATAAATATGATGTTGTGCTCATGGTGATACAAATATATTATATATACTTCATTTTCAAACCTATTTTTTTGATAATTTCCAATAAAAACCGTCATAGATTTGTGAACTTATTAATAGGGAGTAAGCCTCTCCTATGAAGGAAGGTTCAGAGGGCTTGATGGTATGAAGTATAGTAATAATATTTGATGAAGTTATTTATTTTTCATTCTCTAACTCTTTGCGGTATAGTTCGATATGTTTTTCGATATCTGGAGGAAGATCTGGATAAGTGATATCCTTATATTTCTTTAGTTCTTCTAGGATGACTTGTGCGACAAGATAACGGCATATTTCTTTGTTGTCCGCAGGTATAATATACCAAGGAGCTTGCTGCTTACTGGTGTGTTGGATGGTCTCTTGATAATAGGCCATATATTCATCCCAGCGTTTTCGCTCTTTTAGATCGCCTGGAGAAAATTTCCAATTGTGATCTTCTTTGTCTAAGCGTCTCAGCAATCGGCTTTTTTGTTCGGATTTGGAGAGGTGAAGGTAAAACTTGAGAAGAATCGTCCCATTTTGACAGATATGATGTTCGAAATTATTGATTTGTTGGTATCTATTCTTCCAGAAATCTTTGGGAATATCCTTCACGTTGGAGAGACCTGGAATATTTTCTAGCAATATATATTCTGGATGTACACGGGTGACGAGGACATTCTCATAATGTGTACGGTTGAACACGGTAAATTTACCTCGTTCAGGCAGTGCAATATAGTGGCGCCAAAGGTAGTCATGCTGTAGTTCTTTGAAACTAGGTGTTTTATAACTTTGTACTACGACACCACGAGCGTTAAAATCTTTGAATACTTCTCGGATGAGAGAGTCTTTTCCTGCAGTATCCATACCTTGAAGACAAATCAATACGCTGTATTTGTTGTGAGCGTACATGACTTCCTGTATATTTGCAATATCTTTTCGTACCTGTTTTAGCTCTTTTTTAGCTTCTTCGGGGCTAATCTTGTCGATATGTGTTGGAAAATCCTTTAGTTGGAATTTTGAACCTGCTTTAAGTTGTTTTTGGAATTTACTCATATATACAAAACTCTATTTAGACATGATTTGTTTTCCTCTAGCTAATTTAAATATTAAAACAGACTAATTGATAGCTTTTTTTATCATTGAAAATCATGATAATTTTGATTATCATTAAAAATAGTGATAATTTTGATTATCATTTCAATGAGTGAAATGATATAAATAGTAGGTAATGGAATTGTATGCAATTATTACGGGTGATATTGTAGATTCGCGTTCTAAGGATATTCGGGAATGGCTTCCGTTTTTAGAGTCAACTTTAGGAGATTGTTCGGATAAGTACGATGTTTATAGGGGCGATAGTTTTCAGGTAATGTTGGGATTGGACAAAGCTATTGAGTCGATGTTTTATATCAAATCCCGTATCAGGTCTCTCGGTAATTTGGAGGTTCGAATGGGGCTAGGAATCGGCACGGTAGATTATATGGATGCGCATATAAAGAATTCATTTGGTGATGCTTTTGTGCGGTCAGGTGAAGCCTTTGAGTCCCTTCATAAAGATTTACTAATGGTAAGTTCTCCATGGAAAGATTGGGATGAATTAAGTAATATTATGCTTAATTTGTGCGTTGAAATAGCAAATCGATGGACCGTCAATATGGCGGAAACTGTTGCCGAAGCATTGAGAAACCCGGATGTGAATCAACAGGAATTAGCAAAGAGACTCCACCGTAAGCATCAGAGCCAAGTGAGTACTGAACTTACCAGGGCGGGTTGGAGCAAGTTAAATAAAGCAATCGCCTATTGCACAGAAGAATTATTGAGAAGATGCTAACACTTTTTTTAAAATTATTTTTAGCGCACTTGCTTGGAGATTTTGTTTTACAACCTCAAAGTTGGGTGATCAAGAGAAGGAATAATGTTTCTTATCTTTTACTCCATATTTTGGTTCATCTATTAATACTGACTGTAGTATTATACCCTTCGTGGTCCGAATATTGGGTACTTATACTTGCTATCGGTTGTGCACATCTTGCTGTGGATAGTCTCAAGATATGGTGGGAGAAATTATGGCCTTATAGGCCAGTATTTCTGTTTGCCCTTGATCAGTTTCTGCACTTGGTGGTATTGTTGGCTGCTACTTTTTACTGTTTTGGCATACCGACTGGGTTCTTCGAACATTTGATTTCGAATCAAATTATTTTGTGTGTTATCGCATTTTTATTGGTAGCTGTGGTAACTCCTATCTTTCTGCGTGTTTTTTTTAGCAAATGGAATCAAGAGAATGAGCTGAGCAATAAACGAAAAGATACATTAATAGATGCGGGGATGCTTATCGGAATCATGGAACGTCTTATTATTGTACTGTTTATTCAGGTGGGGTTTCTGTCAGGGATAGGCTTTCTGTTAGCCGCCAAATCCATATTTCGGTTTGGAGATCTGAAAAATGCTAAAGATACAAAGTTTACAGAGTATGTTTTAGTGGGGACATTGGCCAGTTTTACCATTGCGATAGTCGTTGGGTATCTTTTACGGCTCGGGCTAGGATATGTTTTATAAATTAGGCTTATCTAATCAAAATCAATTTAAATATGAGATATACAGCCTTACTAATTTTTATCAGTGTGTTTACAACTGCATTCTCGCAGGGTATAAAACTGGAAGTTGATCGCATTGCAAAACGTTATAATGCTGTCGGAGTCGCTTATGTGGTGGTCAAAGATGGAAAGATTATTCATAGCGACGCCGTGGGGTATAACGATTTGGAAGTGAAGACTCCCTTGAGTGCGGTCGACAATCTATTTAGAATAGCATCCATATCCAAGTCCTTCACGGCTACAGCATGGATGCAGTTGGTAGATGAAGGGAAGGTCTCTTTGGATGATGATTTCGGGAGTCTGATAGGGTTTCCAGTCAGAAATCCTCTTTTTCCGAATAAGGTGATTACGCTGAGAATGTTGCTCTCACATACGTCTAGTATTAGTGATAAAAATGGTTATTTTAATCTTGATGCTATCAATCCGATTAAAAATCCTGAATGGAAGAAGGGGTATAATGCCTATGAACCAGGAAGCCAGTATGAATACTGCAATCTAAACTTTAATATGGCTGGGGCTGCGTTGGAGCAAGCTGTCGGGGTTAGATTTGATAATCATATAAAGAAGCAGATCCTAACTCCTTTGAAGCTGAAAGGAGGGTATTGTATAGATTCATTGGATAATACCGCTTTTGCCAAAATCTATGAGTATGATTCAAAAAATCAAAAATTCGAGGTGCAGCCAGCTGCCTATGCACCAAGGAGTGAGGAGATACGTAACTATACACTTGGCTATACCACCCCTGTTTTTTCGCCAACAGGAGGACTTAAGATTTCGGCAGAGGATCTAGCCCGTTATATGATAATGCATATGAACTATGGCGAGTCAAATGGCGTCAGTTTAATTTCAAAGTCGTCGGCGAAAATCATGCAGACTCCTGTAAATAAGGACGCAGGCTATGGCTTGGCTTTGCGTGAAAACAAAACGTTTGTAAAGGGAAAGACGATGGTTGGCCATACAGGTTCGGCCTATGGCTTATATAGTGCTATGTTTTTTGAACCCCAAGAGCGATTTGGCGTAGTTGTCATCACAAATGGCTGTAAGCAAGTCTTTGAAGATGATGAACCAGTACTTTTAGAAGAGGTAGCCAATTACTTGTATGGAAACCTTATATCACCCAGGTAAAATCAAGAAGCAAATCTTAATGTCATATTTTTTGTAAAAGTTACTTTCTTTCTTAGGGAATACTTGGCTCATTTTTTGTAATTTAACGGGAGTAATCATTATAAGTCATACTTTGGTTCTCCCCGCTAGAGGGAGGATTAAATGAGAAACCGAGCCTCTGGCTCACTTAGTAATTGCTTGAATATGAAAAGAATTTTGCTTTGTATCGGAATCTTCAATTTTGTGCTGCTAGCCAAAGGACAACATCTAAATTTGGATGAGGTGCGTAAAGACTTTAACAAGGGGGTTAAAAATCAAGAACTCTGTGAGCGTCATCTGGAGGCGCTCGAAAAGCACGCCAAAAGCCCATTGGAAAAAGGTTATGAGGCTGCTTTTCATATGTTTATGGCGAAGCATACAGGCAATCCCCTGAAGAAAATGAGCTATTTTAATGGCGGAAAGAGAATGCTTGAAAAGCAGATAAAGATAGAACCCAACAATGTTGAGTTACGTTTTATACGTTTGTGTATACAGTATTACATTCCTACATATTTGGGGTACCGTGACAACATAGAGCAAGATAAAGACTTTCTGGTTAGTAACCTTTACAAATTGAATGACAGTGAGACCAAAGGGTTGTTGTTTAGTTATTTAAAGGGAGCAAAGATGTATACGGAACAGGAACTGATTCAATTGGGTAGATAAGACTTATGAAACAATTATTTTTAATATTTCTATTAGGAACCTGTGCTGTTTTTCAGGGACAGGCGCAGTTATCGAGAACGTTGACTGCTTTTAGGGAGCTTGATGTCACGGACAAAATCCGTGTGCGGCTACTGTCAGGTGAGCAGGATAAGATTGTTATAGAAGGAGAGTATGCTGGGCAACTGGAGCTCATACAGACAGATGATGTACTGCGGTTAAAGATGACGACGAGTGCTATTATGCAGGGGAACAAGGTGGATGTTAGTCTGTATACTACAAATCTCTCTAGTATTATTGCCCGAAAAGGGGCTCAGGTAAATACCGATGATCATGAGTTGGAGGCGGATTCTATTTACCTGTCGGCCAATGAAGGGGCACGTATAGCTATTCGGGTGCATGCGGGATCACTTGAAGCCTGGAGTACAGCCGGAGGCAGTATCACTTTAGAAGGAGAGGTGCAAGAACAAACGGTAAACTGTACTTTTGGAGGACAGTATGAAGCCAAAGACCTGTTATCTGACTATGCTTACATACGAACGAATGCAGGCGGCAAATGTCAAGTTAATGTAGGGAAAACAGTGGATGCCCAGACGCGTGCAGGTGGGATAATCGATATATATGGTAACCCATCGGAGCGAAAACAAAAGCGGTTGGCTGGAGGAAAGATTAATTTTATCCAATAGTTTAGTTGCGAAGAAGGCATTAAGTAGGGCGATTGATCAGACATAGTTTTTCTTATGGTTTTATTTTAAAAGAAAATGACTATGAAAAGAGAACAGATACAAAAATGGGTGGAACAAGGCTATCAAATTCTAAAAGATGGCGAACCTCAAGGAATAGAGGGAACGCTATTGGATAATGTAGATTCCCTCAACGAGAAAGAACCACAAGTTTTTCTCTTGGCGGACCTGTTGCAATGGCCGGACGAAGAATTGGACAAATTACAGGGATTTAGTGACGATCAGATTCAGGCTATGGACAGCTAGCATCGGATTTTGGATCGCCTTGAAACAAAAATTAGGATAGACTGCAGGTTGCATGGTGTGTGACCGGAAAATTACAGGAATTGGCTATAAAACATAATTTGTTGGCTTTGCTGTGTAATGATAGTGCCAATTCTATTTTGGAGGGGTCTGATATGACGACTATCGGGTTTAACATCACTTTAGTGAATCGACCACTTCCATCAGGTTCGGTTTCTAGTGTAGCCTCAGCCTGATCTGTATAGGAGTGTACCTCGATATTATGTTGTCCGCATATGTATAGGTAGGACATCATATGGCACGAAACTAAGCTGCTCAATAAGAGATCTTCGGGATTGTATAGTGTAGGGTCACCTTTGAAAGCCTTGGCTGCAGACACCATCAAGTCTGGTTTGTCCGTTATACTAATCCGATGAGTTTTATTGTATATCTTTTTTGTTAGCGGTTGGGCATTGTTGAGCCAACTTAACGTGACTTTAAAAATATGTTTGAAAATCATTTTTTAAATATTTAGGTAACTATTTAATCGTGGCCAATTCCAGCTTAGGATGCATTTCTAAACGACTTTGGAGAAATTCCCGTATGTCGCTTGAAATATCTACAGAACAAACTTGAGTCAGCGAAGTGTAATTGATTACTCAATTCTTTGATCGAAATATTGGTTGATTTGAGCAATGTTTTAGCGTGCATAAGAAGAATGTGGTCAATCCACTGCAAGACTGATTTTCCTGTTGCTTTTTTTAACAAGGTGGATAGGTACTGTGGAGTCAGATGCAGTTTGTCTGCGTAAAATTTGACGCTTCTCTGTTCGATTGCGTATTTTGAAATAAGGACGTAAAAGTCATCGATAATCTCATGGGTCCTGTTTTTTGAGCGTTCTTTACGTTCAATATGTGTGGAGTAGGCCTCAGAAATCAGACTGATGAGAGCGAAAAGAAGATGTTGTAGCAACTCTTTCTTTTTTGAACTCGGTTTCTTATGGTAACTTTTTTGCAAAAGGGAAAGCAACTCTTGCTGTAAAATTCGATCTTCATCCTTTAGCTGTATGACTGGATGCCATCTAATTTCATCATTCATTATAAACTCCCGTAAGTTGGGAAACGATGCTATGAAGTCTAGAGAAAGGCCAATCGTGATCATTTCTGCATCCTCGCTGGCCGATTGAACATCAATCATGAGTTGAGGAAGTATAACAACAATATCAGTTGGATTAATGTCATATTCTAAAAAGTGGATTCTAGTTTTCATTGTCCCTCTTATCAGAAAACTCAATAACAGACCATCGAATTGGTGCCGATGATCCTCATATTCTCGGTTTGGCTGGTTACTCTGGTCAAGAATAACCATCCCATCGATCGTTTTTGAAGGATCGATTTTATAGAGATTATAAATATTGTCTAAGGTAAAGAATAACGGCATACACAAATATCCAAAAATGTGCAGATTTATCACAATTTGCATCGACAAAAACGACTGGTATCTTTAAAAATGTATATTTATAAATCCTGGAAGATTACGATTGGAATAAATCGTTAGCGAAGAAAGATGAAGTGAAAAATAAGTAAGCTAAAATATTTAAATGTATGGAAGTACGAAGTGCAAAATTGTCGGATGGCCCGGCAATAATGAATTTAGTCGACCAATTGGGATATCCTGCTGAGCTCAACACTGTAGAGAATCGACTTTCGATATTGCTCAGTAATCGAGATATAATAGTGCTTGTGGCTACTGTTGATGAACGAGTGGTTGGTTGGATACAGGCCAATTATTCTATAAGTCTAGAAACGGATTATGGAGTTGAGATTATTGGGCTAGTTGTTGATGATAAAATCAGAGGACATGGTGTTGGGGCGGCTCTGATTAGAGAAGCAGTCGCTTGGGCACGTAAGAAAGAAGCTGGTTTTCTTAGGGTGCGTTGTAATGTCGTCCGGACAGGAAGCCACTTATTCTATCTAAAAAATGATTTTACCCTGTGCAAAGAACAAAAAGTTTTTGATAGGGTCCTATAGTCTACTGACTGATGCTTCTTTATAAAATAAATGCTGGATTAGGTGTTTTTTAAGAACTGGACCATCTAGGTGATTTGGATAAAAAATACTTTTGCGACCAACATTTAAATTATAAAAAGTAATGAGTTACAACATCAAGAAAGCGAGTTTGGAAGAACTAGATGAAACTGCCGAATTATTCAACCTTTACCGAATTTTCTATCGACAAGAGTCCGATGTAGAGAGAGGAAAGACATTTTTGAGAGAGCGATTTTTAAATAGCGAATCAGATATTTTTTTAGCGATTGTTGACGGGAAGGCAGTTGGCTTTGCTCAATTGTATAAATTATTTCACTACACGAGGCTAGAGAGACAATGGTTATTGAGTGATTTGTTTGTGCACCCCGATTATAGAGGTCAGGGATTATCTGTAGCTCTGATCGATCGGAGTAAGCAATGGTGTGAAGAAACGGGAGCCTGTGGTTTGATGCTAGAGACAGAGAAGACAAATGATATTGGCAATAGCTTGTATCCGCGTTGTGGATTTCAATATGACGGTGCGCACAATTACTATTACTGGTGGAAATAGCTGATTAAGGGATTAAGAGCCCTGCATAAGGTCTCTTAATCCTTTCCTTTTACTTTGCCCATCCCCCTTGATTGTGGCCATACTGGCTCAAAACCATATTGTTTATAAAGTAGAAAGGCATCGCCGTCTGCAATAAGGTTGATGTAACATGATGCGGGTAGTTCTTTCTCCATGAAATCCGCCAACATTTGCATTATAAGTTTTCCGAGACCTTTTTTCTGGTGTTCGGGTAGTACACAGATATCTACGACCTGACAGTGACAGCCGCCGTCGCCTACAAGTCTTCCCATACCAATAACTTCATTGTTATTCTCTTGGTCTATGACAATAACACAACAGAGTGAGTTTTTTAGACCTATAGTCGCGGCTTCTTCTGTCTTGGGAGATAGCCCAGAGGCCACCCGTAAATAACAATACCTGTCTACAGAAGGCGATTCGTATATTGATTTGTATCTCATTTGATAGGGGAAAAAGTTTAAGACTGATAGGAAAACTCTCTTTGCTCTAGTTTGCCGTAGTTTTACATGGAAAGAAGGCCTACAAACAACTTAATAAAGACATTGTTAATGATGTCAACAAAGAATGCACCTACCATCGGGACAATTAAAAACGCTTTATGAGAAGCACCGTAGCGGTGCGTTATGGCTTGCATGTTCGCAATGGCAGTAGGTGTAGCCCCTAATCCAAATCCACAATGTCCTGCACTGAGTACAATAGCATCATAATCTTTACCCATTACACGATAGGTTACAAAGATGGCGAAGAGAATCATCATCAATGTCTGCAACAGTAATACAATGACGACTTGGGTTGCTAACCCGGAAAGCTGCCATAGTTGTAGTGACATCAATGCCACAGTCAAAAATAGATATAACCCTGTATTTCCCAGGACATCAACAGCATGGTCATTGACGATGTAGGAACTTGTGTGCGCTAGAATATTTCGTATTATAACGCCAATCAATAAACTCCATACAAAGTTTGGGAGTTCCAAAGCTGATCCCTTCATCGTTTCATAAAGCAGCTGACCTACCGTCACACATATGGCAAGCATAGTGAGCGTCTCTATTACATTATGGACATTCATACGACGTTTAGACTCAGGGTTTTCAAAAGCTTCTATTGGCACTTCATCACCCTTCGGTTGAGGAGAAGGATTGATTTTGTTTTTCTTTAATAGGAAATTAGCAACAGGTCCACCGATGATGCCGCCCATAACCAATCCATAAGTTGCACAGGCCATGGCCAATTCCATAGCTCCTTCAATATGAAACGTCTTCGTCAGATTTTCGGCCCAAGCGGCGCCGGTACCATGACCGCCAGTCAGTGTGATGGAACCCGCAATTAAACCATAACTCGGGTCTAATCCCACTAATTTGGCAACAGAAACTCCGAATAAGTTTTGTAAAAAAATGAATGTTCCTGTCACGCCAATAAAAATCAATAAAGGTTTACCTCCTTTTTTTAGTTTGGCAAAATCCGCACTCAAGCCAATAGAAGAAAAAAAGATTAACATCATAGAGGTTTGAAGTGAGCTTTCAAATTGAAAGCTTAAGCCATAGAAATGATGGGCTAGATAGAGTAGGGAAGCTATCAAAAAGCCTCCTACAACAGGCTCTGGGATATTATAATCTCTAAAAAACTTTACTTTCTTAACGATGTAAAATCCTAAAAGAAGTACTAAACAGGCGAATGTGAGTGTTTCAAATATTCCAAAAACCATAAGTAGAAATTAAGTTTCGTGAAAGACGAATGGAACGTAAATGTACTAAATATTTGACATTTACCAAGCATTGAATTTCTATACCACTTAATTTCAAAGTCTTTAAAGTTTCATTTTCTATGAAAAGAGGTGCCAAATTTGCGCAACAAGAAAGCATACAATCACACCGTATAAGATTGGCAGTAGGGTTGCTACAGTCGTCCATTTGCGACTTCCTGTTTCCTTGTATATGGTATATATAGTCGTACTACAGGGGTTGTGTAATAGGCTGAACAACATTAGATTGATGCCTGTTAATGTAGTCCACCCTGCGGTATGCAATAGTGTTGCGATTTCTGCATCTCCAGCTTCAAACATGATCCCAGCACCATGTCCCATAGCGGTGTTGCCTAGAACCATTGTTGTGAGCATCATTATGGTTGGTATGACGATTTCATTTGCCGGAATAGCAACAACATAAGCTAACAGGATCACACCATTCAGACCGATGAAGATACCGATAGGATCTAAGCCTTCAATCATCCATAGTGCAATTGATTGTCCATTAACATCAATATTAGAGATCAACCATATGACAGCGCCAGCAGGTGCTGCAAATACAATAGCTCGCCAGAGAACGATAAGGGTGCGGTCCAATAATGAGGTATATACCGTTTGGAAAAAACGGGGTGGACGGTAGGGGGGAAGCTCCAGTGTAAAGAAGGAAGACTCTCCCTTCAGGAGTGTTTTGGATAGTAACCACGACGTAAAAAAGGTAAAAGCTATTCCCAGCACAGCTATGAATACAACGGCAAGCATGGAGACCGTTCCGGCCCATTCTTTAGGCACTAAAGCGCCAAGAAAAATTGATGCGATTAAGATCTGTGTAGGCCATCTCCCATTACAAAGGGAAAAGTTGTTGGTAATGATTGCGATCAATTTCTCCCTTGGACTATTGATGATGCGGGTAGCGACAACTCCCGCAGCATTACAACCAAAGCCCATACTCATGGTCAATGCTTGTTTGCCATGTGCACCAGCTTTTCGGAATAGGTTATCTAGGTTGAAAGCCACCCGGGGTAGATAACCGAAATCTTCGAGCAGCGTAAAAAGGGGGAAGAAGATGGCCATGGGGGGGAGCATGACAGCAATGACCCAAGCTGTAGCAAGATATACACCATCGATCAAAAAGCCTTCTAGCCACCAGGGGAAATGTAGCATTGAAGCGGCCGTTTTCAATATCGGGTATACCTTTTCTAATAATAAACCAGAAAGTAGCTCTGAGGGATAATTTGCACCGATGATAGTAATCCAAAGTACAAGACCTAATAATAGGAACATAATGGGGAATCCCCAGAAACGATGGGTTACAACATTATCGATTGCCCGGTCAATACGAAATGATCGAGTAGAGGAATCGGAGGATACGGTGTCACTAACCAATTTGTTAGATTTTGCATAGATGGCCTCGACGACCTTATTTCGATAATCGTCTCCGATTTTACTGCGGTATTTTTTTGCTGCCTGCACAATTTCTGCGCTATGGGGACCATCGATCAGAGGAGAAATGTCTCCACCTGTCAGTGCAGCCACGACATGCTTGTCATGTTCTATAAGTCGCATGGCTAGCCATTGCACATTAGGAAGGTCTGGATCGAGTTCTAACAATCGACTGCTGATATCTTCTACTGCTTTGCCGGTGTCTCCAGTCAATCGTACATACTGTTGTTTTTTTGTACGGAAAGTTCCTTCTGCAACCTGACGAATAGCTGCAAGTAGTTCAGTGATTCCCTCTTTTTTTCGAGCACTAGTGGCCACTACTGGGATTCCCAGATCTTTAGAAAGAGTTCGAATGTCGATATGTATACCATGACGAGAGGCTTCATCCATAAGATTGAGGCAGAGAACTGTCTTGTCCGTTATTTCTAGAATTTGTAGGGCAAGGCTTAAATTACGCTCTAGCCGGCTGGCATCGACGACGACTACCGTGACATCGGGTTTGCCAAATAAGATGAAATTCCGGGCTACTTCTTCATCTTCTGATGTAGATAGTAGTGAATAGGTGCCTGGGAGGTCGATTATTCTATAGGTTTCGTCTTGATATGCAAATTTTCCTTCTGCTCGGGTCACCGTCTTTCCGGGCCAATTGCCAGTATGTTGTTTGAGGCCTGTCAACGCGTTAAAAACGGTGCTTTTCCCTGTATTGGGATTCCCAGCCAAAGCTATGGTATAGTGTACATTCCCTGTACTTTCGCCCAACCTTTTCAGACTGGCGTTTGGGTTTAGTTCACAATTATCACATGCACTACTCATTATCATTCCCTTCTTTTATTTCAATCTGTACATAGCGTGCATCATCGTGTCTTAGACAGATCAGCGTACGATGGATTTCATAGGCTATGGGATCTCCCAAAGGACTTATGTTCTGAATGCGGATGTTAGCTTCAGCAACAAAGCCTAAATCTAGTAAACGCTGTTTCACTTCATAGGGGCAGCCCTCCTTTATGCATTTAATTTCTGCTATTTGCCCTTTATGTAATGCTGTCAAGTCCATAACACACATTAATATACAATCTTGTAAAACTATTTCTATGGACAAAGTTATTAAATAAATTAGATAAATCTAACAATTAAGTTTTTTGTGTTTGTTTTTTTATTTAGGTTGATTTGTAGCGTGCCCAAAAGTTTTTCCGTTTCTTTTATTAAGAAAACTTTCGAGGTTGGTGTTTACTGAACTCACTTTTTTAAAAAAAATATCCTGCAAGGCTATTATGTGGTTATAGGATAAAAATTGTATATTCAAGTTGCATAAACGAAGTCATATGAATGAATTCAAAAATGTCTCTACCTATTTAGTTCCTGTTACCTTTTCCTACGATCTTGGAAATAATCTCCTCTATTGTCAAAAAAAGAATATAAGTATTTTAATAGTATCACCCAAAACAATCATTTATGACAGATATCAATAACATTTTTAAGAGCAACGAAGAATGGATTAAAAAGCAACTAGCTATAGATCCGGGATACTTTGAAAAACTTGCAGCTGGGCAATCCCCAGAGATTCTGTACATCGGATGTTCCGATAGTAGGGTTTCGGCCGAGGAATTGATGGGAGTCGAGCCGGGAGAGGTTTTTGTCCATCGAAATATTGCTAATATTATTCCTAATACAGATTTGAATTCCAAATGTGTAATTGAATATGCAGTTAGTCATCTTAAAGTAAAGCATATTGTTGTCTGCGGGCATTACAATTGTGGTGGAGTTAAGTCCGCGATGGAGCATGAGCATTTAGGGATTCTTAATCCTTGGTTAGGTAACATTAGAGATGTGTACCGTATACATCATCAGCAATTGAATGCGATCGAGGATTTAGGAGAGCGGTATGACCGGCTTGTAGAACTCAATGTTGCTGAGCAATGTTTGAATCTAGTGAAGATTCCTGAGGTACAGAACGCGATACTAAGTCATCAAGTCACATTGCATGGTTGGGTGTTTGACGTGCGCACTGGTAAGTTAATTGACTTGACTCAGGACTTTGTCAAGGCACTCAATGACAATGGCTTGGATACGGTTCGGATATATCGCGTAAAACCTGAATAGTAATACTGAAAATCCATTCTTCTTCCTGTTCACTGTCTATAAAACCATTTAATCAATAAGCGACTTCTTCCGGATCATTTTGTTATAACTCGGGGAGATAGCGCTCCTTGATAGCCATAAATTCGTCGTTCCACATAAAATCTTGTTCTTGGAATTCCTGGACATAAATGGGAGCATAGGTCATGAATTCTTCCCGCATACCATACATGATATATACTTTGCATAGACGGTATAATACATCAAGATCTTTTGGAAAGAAATAGTATTTGATTTTTTGTTAATCTTCAAATTCGACCTTATTGTTACCTAAAGTCTTGACACGTGCCAGGGACTCGATAGGAATGTTTAATTCGCGCAAACGTAGATGACCTTGTTGAAATGATTTCTCAATAATAAATCCCATACCTAACACTTGTGCTCCAGCTTTCTCGACTAGTTCGTGGACACCGATAGCCGCGTTGCCATTAGCCAGAAAATCATCGATGAATACCACTCGGTCATCTGCAGTTAGGAAGTCACGACTTACACAGATATCATAGGTTTTATCTTTGGTAAAAGAATAGACAGAGGCAGTCAACATATTCTCCATCGTTTTTGGTACAGCTTTTTTAACAAAGACTACTGGAAGCTCCAAAAGATATCCCAACATGATAGCCGGTGCAATGCCACTAGCCTCGATGGTCACAATTTTATTAATAGGTAAATGACCGAATCGACGCACAAACTCTACGCCTATCGATTTCATTAATATCGGATCCATTTGGTGATTAATAAAGCTATCCACCTTTAGTATGCCTCCTTCAAAGCTCTTGCCATCCCTCAGGATACGGTCTTTCAATAATTTCATGCAAAAAAAAATAGTTGAGGACAAAGATAAAATAACATGATGATAACTAGTGCCCTTATTCTGCTTTTTATCTGGAGGGGTATGTTGGTTTTGGAGAGGATGATTTTCGATAGGTTGTAATTTAGAGAATACCGATGGTTAACTATATGAACAGAAATGCTTATCTTCAAGTTATTGTAGACTGCAGCCTCAGTGTAGTGCACGATAAAAAATGCCATGAAAAAACTAATTTGTATATTATCAATTCTTGCAGGCCTGTTAGCATGTAATCAGCAGCAGGTTGGCTATTCGGGAGAGGACTTAACAGAAAAAGTAACTATAATGAGAAATAAAGACTTGAATGAGCCTAAATTGATGCTCGATGTGGTAGGCAAGTGGAAATTATATGAAGGGAAATCCGTTGGTAGCATTGATATTTCCAAACCGATACTCCAAGGAGAAGGCAAGGGAGAGCTTGTCCTTCCGGAGAGTTCCTTATATCGGTCTTATTTTCAACTAGTGACTTCTAATGGTTCTACTATTCTTGCCGAACGTTTATTGCCCATGAAGGGAGGATATAACTTTAGAGATCTAGGAGGTATAAAAACTTCGGATGGGAAGTATATAAAATGGGGCGAAGTATTTCGTACGGGAGATTGGGCACATTTGACAGCTGACGATCTCCGGTATTTACACAGTTTGGGGTTGGTCAGTATAGTTGACTTTCGGACAGAGGAAGAGCGAATCCAAGAACCAAGTAAAGTCATCGATAGCGCTAAAGTATATAATTTTACTATAGCGCCAGGCAATTTGTCCATATCCTCTTTGTCGGAGTTGATTAGCCTGCAAAAGGAACAACTCGACACTATCATGATGGACTTGAATAGAGAGCTGCTTTCAGACCAAATGAGCATTAAACAGTATCAGGAGTTCTTCGCGTTATTGCAAAATCAAGCGTCTTTGCCTTTGGCCTTCCATTGCTCGGCTGGAAAAGACAGAACCGGAATGGCTGCAGCGCTTTTTTTGTTTGCTCTTGGAGTTGATGAAGAATCGGTCTTAAACGATTATATGCAGTCGCGAGTTTTTTTAGCGGATAAGTATAAGAAATATGTCGATCAATACCCTAATTTAGAACCACTATTGACCGTCAAACCCGAGTATTTACAGTCGGGAATTAGCTACATGAAGAAGGAGTATGGTACAGTCGAAAGTTATTTAGAAGATGTTTTAGGGGTGGATCTTGTTCGGATGAGAGAAATGTATCTTTACTAACTCAGGCAGAGCGGAAATTCTTCGCTCTTAAAATGAAGGTTTCTGTTTTTTTATCTTCTGTGCTATTTTTAATTTCCTATCTTTCCATATCAAAGGTTTGGTAGGCAGGTGTTTGATAATTGTGCTACTCGATTTGCTCATTTCTTACGGTATAGTCAGATATAGACTTTGTCGGGTGTGAAGGCCAATGGCATGACAATTGTTTGTCCAAAGTCTTACGGTTACTCCTTAATTCAATAATAAAATAGAAATTCGATTATACGTTAAGATATTATGTTTAAGCATCTAAAATACATAGACGGTACATCTGATAAATTTTGGGAAATACAGACAGAGGGGGCTACACATACGGTTACCTATGGACGTAACGGTACTTCGGGGCAAAGTAAAAGTAAAACTTTCGACTCTGAAGAAGCCTGTTTAAAAGATGCTGAAAAATTAATTGCTGAAAAGACAAAGAAGGGATATTCAGAAGATGGTAGTGTTGTTGTAGAACCTAAAGAGAAGACTGCTACAACTCGTAAACCAACAGCGAGTGCACAGCGCAAAGAGGAGGCTGTGGCAGCGATGAAAGCGCTGATTAGTGACGGTAAGGTTGGAGATATCATTCCTTTTCTAAAAGAATACGCCACAGGGAACTTGGAGGTGCTTAAAAAGGAAATTCGTTCAGCAAAACGTTATTGGGTAGATTATAGTGACCTTTCAAAAGATCCTGTTTACAGTAAGAAAGCACAGTATAACTGGGGGACTAGAGGTAACAAAGAACAACAACGTATTGTAAAATTATTGGCATTAGCGACTTTTTCTGGTTCGGATGTAGGTAGTTGGGACTTTTTTCATGAGCTTCTAGAGCAGGCCAAGAGTTCTGATGTGAGTCAGATACTTGATTATGCTAGACCTGACTGGTTAGGCGCGTATTTGTTGCAAGCGGTAAAACGTAACGAGTGGCAGCGGATTAGTTATCAGAGTCTTCGTCATTTGGAGAGCCTAGGGTATGTCGTATTCGAACCAGAACTCTATGCAAGTGCTATCACCGGTTTTAACTATCATGAGTCTCATAAACTTTTTAAGATATTGACAGAGGATGAGCTGACTATCAGACGGGATATTCCCTTGGTTTTTGAGTTTGAGTCAGGCATTCATGGTATATACTGGGACTATAACTATCAAAATACGGTCAATGAATTGACCTGGGACAAAGTCTTCATGACGTTATTGGATACCGGTAAGATTGACCGTGATTTAGTAATTACAGGCGCTTTAGAAGCACAGACCAAAAATTGGAACAACAATCTAAAGAGTTATTTTAGAAAGCTTATCGATCGACTTCAATTAGCCGAAGGAGAGGTGATGACTTATCAGCAGAAGTTCTTCCCTTTACTACATGCCGAACACAGTGCAGTTATTAATTTTACAGTCGACTACCTCAAACCTTTTTTTACCCATGTCGATTTCCAGATGACTGATTTTTTGGATTGGGCCGAAGGTATTTTTATGCGGAATGATGTCAAAGCTAGTCTTAAAACACTTTTGATTCAATTTGATAGACTGCTCAAGCAATATCCAGAGTTGCAGGAACGGTTTGTTCTACTTGCTGCGGATTTATTTATGATACCGGATTTGGCCTTACAGGAGAGAACCGCTAAGTTTATCTTAAAAAATCAAAAAGAACCTACGGATGATCTTGCTGCCAAGTTGCAAGCCTATAGACCTCAGATGATGGGAGCAACAGCTACCGATCTACAGCCTTTACTGCAGGGAGAAACCTTCTCTGAAGAAGAGATATTAGCTGTACTGACCGGACAGGAGAATGAAAAGTACGAATTTGAACCAGCGCCGGTCAACTGTTTGACCGAAATCTTTGCCTATCCACAGACCTGGAATGATATTTTCTTTAAGATAGGAGAGGTGATTGGAGGTACAGATCCCATAGAAATAGAAGTTTTGATGAACGCCTGGGTACAATACACACCTACTTTTCCAGCAGATTACAAAAGACAGCTCGAGCCCTATATCAAACAGTTGAGCAGTATCTATAGAGAGTCGGCCTGTTTCGACCACTTCTCGAGTGTATTCCTGAACATGTATTATAAACCTAAAACTGTTTATCATAACAAAGATCGCAATGCCAATTATTCGAAATGGATTGGCCTTATGGGAAGTCAGATGGAACAGTTGCAGCGGCATCTTATAGCAGGTGTGGAGTTACCTTTGTTGAGCTTGCCTACCCATAAACCTTTTTGGATTGCTCCAGTGGTATTGGTCCAGCGTATTTTGGCCTATCAGCAAGCTGGGGTAGATATTGATTTATTGGATTTGTCTATAGCGCTGAGCCGTACCGTGCGCGAAGAGATGGCGGAGGTCAAAGATTTGATACAACAGGTAAAAGAACCCCAGGTACAGGAAGTCTTGAACTATGCCTTAGGCTTTGAGAAAGAAATCAAAATCCAACAACGATCATGGTTAAAGAATTTGATCTCGTCGAAGGATTCGGCCGAACTTCTTTGGCTTGGTGTTTGGGCTACGGTAGCACGTACGCATTATCCTGATCAGTATTTTGAGGAGTTTGAGCAGGAGCCTTTAAAAGATATTCCATTTGCAGCCAAGCCTTTTCGCCCGGTGTTGACCATAGAGCCGACTTATTATAATGGATACAATTATGTGACTAAAAAATCCGAACAGGTGTACAATGGTGATGAGCTGAGTTATATGCTTCCGACCTTCAAACAGGGCGTAGATACATTCTTATATCATAAAGATATCTATAGCCGAGGTAAAAACTCATTTGCCGCTTACTACCTCAATAAAATGGATATTCCATATTTGCATAGTTTGATGCCCCAGAATACAGAAAGTCTTTCCATGTTCCTCACCTTGGGCTTTAATAGTAAAAGTGATATCGGAGGGAAAGCTCCTGCTGTCTACTTAAAGCAGATGTTATATGCCTTTTTTAAGTTAGATGAGCAGTCAAATCTGTATTTAGCAAGCTCTATGTTCAATAAGGAGAAAGAAGTACGTGTTATGGCTGTAGAAGTACTATTGGCTACTATCAACGAGAATAGATTGGATACAGCAATAGTAGGTAAACAGTTAGGAGCTTTATTAAGTCACGGTTATGGGCCGATAGGTCGTTTCGTAGAGGGACTTGAGCAGTGTCGGGATATCTCTTCCAAGCATAATTCTGCGCTCTTAAAACTTTTGGATGCAACTTTGATGAACTATACCCTAGCGGAAAAGATGCCGACAAATTTTAAGAAAATCATTGAGTATTACTATGATTTGATGACCAAAGAACAGTATAATACCCCTGCTGAGTTAAATAACGTGCTAGAACAACTTGAAGCGTATAAGAGTTTACAGCCTATTTTAAAGAAGATAAAAAAATAACATTATGGCCGAACAGGATTTAGCAATCAGTTACGCACGAAATTCCCAGTTGACCCAACAGTCGGGTATACAACAACTCGTATTGGCGCACCAGTCTGAGCTAGTTGAGGTAGCTAGCGTACCTTGTTTCTTTTGGGGCAGTCTGACTGATCCCTTATTGACATCCAAATGTCTGTTGACCTTATCAAAAGTGGTCCGTTCAAGTTTTGGACCGATTCCACCTAGTCTAAGGGATCCAATAGTATCAGCTGGTACTAACCAGATTCGATTTGAGGGATTCTCATCCTGTAATGGAGTGTATGCCCGATTAGATTTGTTGGAAGATGCAATCGATGGTGAGTTTATTGCGAGTGGTACGACCAATGTGGATTTCAATGAACCTATGCTCAACGCTTTAAATGCCGTAAAGAAAACGGAAAAGATGGTGCTAGGAGTGGGAAGTCAAGAAGTAGCAATCAGTACCGACAAGGCCAAGGTTACTGAAAAGAAAGTAACCCTACCTCCGCGTTGGATCAAAGGACTAACTTCAGTCCAATTGTATTTGGCTGGTATGGAGATGCAGTTCGAACTGAATAAGATACAGTTAATCCAATTGTTCCAAGGAATACCCAAAGGTAATGCCAAAGGAGAATTTTACCTTACTAAACGTGCCAATAGGTTTATCTTTTCACCGATTAGTACAAGTGATGCCGTTCGTGTTGGCGGTATACAGCGATTACGCCTATTAGAAGGGCTTCTAACATACGCTGACAAACTATTTGTTTATCAGGAAAAGGAGGGTGAAAGTGCTGCATTTGTAGCCGATTTTGGTAAAATGAGACTTACATTGGCTTTGTCTCCTGATAATTATCGTGGGTTTTCGGGAGAGGGGAATGTGCTAGAAAATATGATTAAAGCTGTACCTGACGAGTGGATACATGCGGTCAATGGATTGCTCAAATCTAATGAGTTATTCGACCCGACCATGTTGTCTATTGAACATGACGTAGACTTCGATACAATGGATACGTTGTCTGCTTCACTATCATCAATAGGTTTACTGGGCTACGATTTACATAGCCATCAACATTACTATAGGCGACTTCCCTTTAAGATGGAACGTATTTTGGCGTTAAACCCGAGATTAAAAAATGCAAAGAAACTGGTGGCTACTGAAGGTGTTCAATTCATTAAAAATGCAGCCGAATATATTGAAGCACGCGTAGATGGATCAGGGGTGCAGCATACGGTTATTATTCAACAGGATAGACATCAATGTACCTGCAATTGGTTTACAAATCACCAGGGCAAAAGAGGCTTATGCAAGCATATATTGGCTGTCAAGATGCTGAATGGTTAGAACTATTTTTCATTGACGGTCGCATTTTACGACCGTCAGCGAAAAATATATAAGGCGTTATTTTGTAGTCTGCAGCGTGCCGACACGATGTATGTTCGGGTTGGCAGCTAGGCCATTTGGATTACATCCTAATTCACCTTCAGGTACTTCTAGTCCTTGCTTAGCATAAAACTTTACCCAAAATTCATCTAACTCACCTGTCACAGGATTCTTAAAGGTCATGGGCTCCAATTTAAACAATCCTATTGGTCGAAAAGCCCGTTCTACAAAATCAGAGCAATAGTAAGAACTGTCATTTAATTTATAACTCCAGTTATAAGGCTTTCCAAGCATCTCATGTGCTATTTCCATAGCTCTAGGAATTGCGTGGCTATGGATGCTATCGATTCGATATACCACATATTGTTGGCCTTTACCATATTTTGTTAGATTATCTAAAGACTCCTTTACAGACCCTTTGTTTCCAATAGAATGTAGAAGATAGGGAACACCTTCTATAACTTCTATGAGTCCGATATGGGAAAAAGAAATACTATCCTTGAGTTGAGTTACTCGGTTTATTGCTCCCGATAGATTCTGAGCTTGTGCTCCGAAGAATAAAAAATCTCCATTCGCAATCGATACTCCCTTATACTCCACATTACTTTGTGCGTGGAGCAGTAGCATATTGCCTAATAGTATGAGTAGAATTGTTGCTTTTTTCATGATAGTTGCGAAGATATAGAATTAAGTGTAGAATATTTTCAAAGTTGCCCTTAGAAACACTGATTATTCATTTATTTACAATACATGAAACAGACAACCCTGAAGCTATCAGTTGAGAGGAGATAGATATGTTTTTGTAAGATTGCGCTGTTATTACCGATATCGCTTACGTAGGATAGAGTGGACGGATATCGATGAGTTTTATGAAGTAACGAGCTTATCCTTCGATGAGAGACGATTGTACAGGATCGTTTACTGGAACTAATGGCAATAGCATCTTGATAACTTGTCAGCCCTTAAATAGCCATTGAGTGGTCTTATAATTTCTTAGGGAGAGTGGTGCTTTTTAATCAGTTATATACTATTCTCTACCTTGTTTTTAGGTAGAGAATAGTATTCTGGTGCTATTTTTTTGCGTGTATATTCAATTCGATATCAATCTCTTGGGAAATAACCCAATCTTTAGGATCTCCATCTGTTCCGTATGTCAATCCCCAATCCTGTCTATTGATCGTGAATTTTGATACTACATGCACAGTGTCGGTTGTGATATCTACCTTTGCTGGAAATGTGACGTTTACAGTTTTGTCCTTAATAGTTAGGTTACCACTGATAACATTGGTAGCTCCTTCGATCACACTTTTATCATTGGCTTTGTCAAAAGCTGCAACACTTGTAATCTCAAACTTAGCCGTTGGGAACTTGTCAGATTGGAAGAAATCTTCATTTTTTAGATGCTCATCTAGGTTAGCTGCTGTTTTGCCTCCTGTTTTGGCTAGGTCTATCGATTTTTCGTCAGTTGCTACCGAAGTAATGTCAATGGTAATAGAACCACCTGTGATTGCATTATTCTCTACAGCTACCGTACCTTCAGTCTTTAATGTCCCAAATCTTGGGTCGAAACCACCTTTATGGTACCCTGTCCATTTTAGCGAACTTTGATCTTGGTCCAATACATATGTTGTTCCTTTTTGTTCTGCTACTTCTTGTTGGCTGTTTGTTGCTGTTTTATCACCAGCCGAACCTTGACAAGAAACAAATAGTGTTGCGGCTGCGAATGCTAAAATAAACGTTTTTTTCATTTTGTATGTCGTTTTGTTTGATTTTATGTCCGCAAATCTAAGTCAAAGTCACTGTACAATCTGCATTGGTTTCCTTTTGGAAACTACTTTCCTTTTGGGAAGTACTGTGATGTTCCATACTTTTGTAAGGTCATAAAATGAATAATAATACACCATGATATATGAAAAAGAAATTATCTGTCAATCATAGTGAGATCTGTAAAACAAGGATAACCGCCATCAAAGACACGATGGAGATTCTTTCAGGCAAATGGAAGTTTCATATTCTAGGCACTTTGTTAGAAACGGATAGAATGCGCTTTATGGATTTGTTGCGAGAGGTAGAGGGGATTGGTTCTAAAATGCTATCAAAGGAATTACAGGACATGGAGATAAATCACTTGGTAACTCGAACAGTACAACAGACCAAACCCATCACAGTAGTATATGAGGTTACTGAGTATGGTAAGACCTTGGGGCCGATTATAGATGAAATCGCAAAATGGGGAATCTCTTACCGTAGCTCATTACATAGTCCACGGGATAGAGAAACCGCTTGATATTAGACAATCGATTGACTTTTTCTGGTATAGGGATAGTTCCCCTTAACTTTCTATCTTTACGGAAAAGGCTAGTTTGAATGGATAGAAAAGGATTTTTATATGTATTGTTAACGTCCGCATCAGTATGCTTGACTGGATTAGTATACGGACAGAATAACCAGGGAACAGTTACCTATGATCAACAGGTACCTTTGGCTGGAAACGCGTTTATAACAAAAGGGAGTGGTGCTCAGATTTCACGTACAAATGGTTTAATAGATTGGACTGATCAACATTCAATTGCTTCGATTTACTTTAGAGTGCAGGAGCCTGGAAAAATAGGAATTAGGTTACAGACTGCAAGCAGGGACGGTAATAGCTCAAGCGTAAAAATGATGGCAATGGGACAGGAGAAAACGGTCGATTTAGGAAGTGAAAGGCAAAATCAAGAACTACAAATTGAAATAAAGGAACCTGGATACGTACGCGTAGATTTGCAAGGTCTGCACAAGAGAGGCAATACGTTTGGAAATATATCGCATTTACTGGTATCACAGGAAAAAGGTAAAAAAGAACTGTTGTTTGCCAATGATCCAGAGTATTATTATTGGGCACGTAGAGGGCCATCCTGTCATATTAATTATAATATTCCTAGTGATGGAAATATCAGTTATTACTACAATGAGATAACCGTGCCAAACGGGGAGGATAAAGTAGGTTCTTATTTTATGGCTAATGGTTTTGGTGAAGGTTATTTCGGAATACAGGTCAACTCCGAATCAGAAAGAAGGATCTTATTTTCTGTATGGAGTCCGTTCCATACTGACGATCCGCACAGTATTCCGGATGAGCAGAAAATCAAGTTACTGAAAAAAGGAAAGGAAGTGCGGACAGGAGAATTTGGTAACGAGGGATCTGGAGGACAGAGCTATCGCAAGTATCAGTGGAAATCCGGCCAAACCTATAAATTTCTATTAAAAGGAGTACCCGATGGTCAGGGTAATACAGATTACACCGCCTGGTTCTTTGAGCCGGAGCAAAATGAGTGGAGCTTAATCGCTAGTTTCAAACGCCCCCAAACAGATACCTATTTAAAAAGATTTCATAGTTTTTTGGAAAACTTTATTCCAGAACAAGGATATCTAGGTAGACAGGTACAGTTTAAAAATCAGTGGGTCTATGATGGGCAGTGGAAGGCAGTCCAATCGGCATCATTCAGTGTCGACAATACCTATCGTGCCCATCAACGGGTCGACGCTATCGGTGGGGTGATTGCAGATAGCTATTTCCTACAAAACGGAGGGTTCTTTAATGCATCCGTTGTTCCAGGCACTAAATTCGAGCTGAATAACAGGAGTAAAGTACCTAATATTGACTTTGATAGGTTGCCTTAATATTTTGTGATGCAGACAGCCAATCGGTTTAATAGAGGCTGTCTGCATTAATAGTCCCCATTAAACTACTTTTTTGGAAGGCTTATACACGACCTCATATAGTGATCAGGATACTATCTCGTCGTGGTTTCTTTAGCGGTCTTTCTGATGATAACACTAGCGCTGCCGAGGTCCGGTGTCCATTTATAGGTATCATCTTCCATATACCTATCAGTCAGTCGAACAGATTTAGGATCAGCTCCTTCGAGTATTTCATTTCGGTAATATACTTTATTCTTGTCCTTGGCATAGGCAGTATACCCGCTATTTCCTGGATATTGGTACACCGAAAATGTAGTGAAATCTGCCCCCGTTAATAGCTCGCCTTCGCAGTATATTTGGCGATCCACTATCATATAGATGTTATCGGGAGGGAAGAACTTTACACTAGAAGGGTTTTCTACCTGTACCTTGGTAAATTCTTCTTTTTTAGTGACGTAGTACAGGGCGCTAGGAGTTTGAAGTACTCGGTTAGAATACACAATTTGGCTATTGATTAATCCTGGTGCAGGAATTTTTTCTAAAGAAGTATTTTTGTAACCCGATTTAAGCCAATAGATGTTGTCCTTGTCTATATAGAATCTACTATCCTCATCGATTGATCTGAAAGAATCATAATCTACGGACATGAGCGTATCATTCACAAAATAATTCTGCGCATCTTTGTACCAGAACCAGTTACCATTTCCTTTGAGGTTATCTGCGATTCGGTAAGTTTTTGGATCAGCACCTTCAATAGAACTCCAAGGTTCTCTAAACTTATAAACACGGTATTGATCTTTAACGATACCGATTGATTCGTAATCAGTCTTTACATCATCCGTGATTTCAAAGGTAGCATAATCTATATTGGAGATTACATCTCCCCGATAAAAAAAGTGGCGCTTATCTTTTGCATACCCTGTCCATTGTAATGGGGTAAATGTATCCTTGTCCGCATTTACCGGCTTGTACTTGTTATCCCAAGGCAACTTAGGGAAGCCTGGACCGGAAGACTCATAACGATAAACAATCTCGTTGCCATCGAGAAAATACTGGCTTCCCAATGGCTTGACTTTCTTGCAGGACATAAAGCTTAAAAAAATAAACAGGGTCGGGATAATGTTACCTATAACCTTCATTGGATTTTTTTTCTAAATGTCTTTAACTTTTTTCTGCTTCTTGAAGCAAATATATAAAATCCTTCAATGTTTTTGCTTCGGTCTAGTTCCCGTCGAGGTGGAGTTTTCACGGCTTTAATTTTTTTATATACAGTAGTATATTCTCTTCCAATTTCTGGGGGTAGGAGTATCCCAGCCTAGTAGATAACTCACATCCTATTTCGGCGACTAAGTTCGTCATTGCTGATAGTGCATTCCAGTTGTCTGTCAGATTACTTCCAGAAAAGGTTTGTTCTATTTTTAGCCAGATGTCCGAATCGAGATACTTTTTAAATAACCGCCCCTGTTTGTTGGTTGTTATCGACCAGTTATGCGCACTCGCAATGTACCATTCGATAAGAGGAGTGAGGTATTCCGTACGGATAATAGTTTCGGATGTGAACTTCGCGTAAAATATTTCGTCTCTGACCAATGATTTAGCGACATAGGTGATGTCCCACCAAAAGTCATAAATAAGTTGTTCGAATTCTTGCTTCGATGGTTTCTTAATGATAGAAGCTTCAAAAGAAGGTTTATGCATAGATTCTGTTAGCTTGTCCTTGTCAATCAGTACTTCATAACCTATGTCCCAGTCTTTTGGCAACTTACTTAGTTGGGTCTCTGCTATGAAATTTGATTTGCTGTACAGTTTGAAATCGACTTTGATACCATCTTCGTACAACACCATAGTTATAGCATGTTTGTTCTCAAAACTACTTTCATCTTCTCCTATTATAGCGATAGGAGATCCAAAATTGCATATCCAACTTTTGTCTGCGATATAATCACTGTTATTCTCAAAAACCAGTTCTATGTCTAAGTCACTTAACTCATCGACAGGGGCCAGGGGATTGACGAGGGAGCTAGTCAAGAGAACAGCCCTTATAGCTCTATTTTTCTCTGACCAATCGACTATATCTTTTAATTTATCATCTCTCAGTTTCATTATCTACTGTTTCTATGTTACATGAGATATTATTTATCTACTGCTAATATATTCAATCTTTATCTGGTCTACAATTGGTAGGCAAATAGCGATAGGTGCCTTTTAGGACATGCAACACATAAACAATTGCTGTTACACACAGAAAAGAGGTAAATGCTGCATATCCCAATTTATTTATAGCCTGATAAGGGAGGTGCTGTATTTTTATAAAATTGAAAAATAAATTTGTCCATTACTAATGCTTTTTCTACATTAGTATTATTGTAAACCTTTTATCAAATATTTAATAGTTAAAAATAACAAGCGTAGTTAGTACGTCTGATTGGTTATAAGATAATGCATCGCGTTTTTTTTGCCCTTTTTACGGTAACGTTAACATGAGCTTGTAATAGAGCCTTCAAGATTTGAGCTAGTTATTTTAATCTAAAATGCTAATTTTTCGGTAACGTTCACGAGTTTGATCGAACAACGATGTTCAGGTCATATGATTGAATCTTGTTGGGATGTTACATTCAGGTAAAATAAATTATGAAACGAATAACCACCACTTAAACACAGCATACATTATGATGAAAATTCGAACCATTATGCTTTTTACTGTTCTTCTATTTTATGGAGCAGTGGCAAATGCACAGGACAAAAAATCCGTAACCGGAACGGTCAAGAGCAGTCAGGGAGCTGCACTCTCTGGAGTAACCGTCAGCGTCGTTGGTAGCAAATCTAATGCACAGACGGACAAACAAGGAAGCTTTAAGATTGAAGTAGCCTCTTTAAATGAGACGCTCCAATTTACTTTTGTGGGCTATGCTTCGAAAGAAGTTAGTCTTTCCGGTAGAAACCAGGTAAATGTCAGCTTGGATGAAACCGCCGAAAGCCTCGATGAGGTTGTCGTAGTAGGATATGGTACACAAAAAAAATCGAACCTTACCGCATCGGTAGACGTAATTTCAAGCGCTCAATTAAAAGATAGACCAGCTAACAATGTTGCTGATCTGATCAAAGGTGCCTCACCCAATGTGAATGTAAATATGGGCATGAGAGGAGGCGAACCAGGAGCCTCCAGCGCTATGAATATCCGGGGAGTTGGATCCATTAACGGCAATGCCAGCCCGTTGGTACTGGTCGATGGAGTCGAAATGGATCTAGGAGCGATTGACCCTGAGACCGTAGAAAACATTTCTGTATTAAAAGACGCATCTGCAGCAGCAGTATATGGATCAAGAGCTCCATTTGGTGTGATTTTGATTACAACCAAAAGGGGATCCAGACAAGAGGGTGTCAAGTTAGATTATAGCAATAACCTATCCTTATCTTCTCCTTTGCGCTTACCCAGTTTTATAGACTCCTATACATGGGCTACAGCCTTTAACCAGGCCAACGCTAATGCAGGTTTGACACCGGTATATAGTGATGAACAAATGCAGCGTATTAAAGGATACTTAGATGGTACTTTTCCATATGAGTATGACCCAGAGCATCCGATCGATAATATCTGGGCCGGAAGACGTAATGGAAATGCAAACAACGATTGGCCGCACCTATTGATGGGAAAAAATGCTTTCAGTCAAAAACATAATCTCAATGTTACAGGAGGTAGTCAGCGTACACAGTACTTTCTTTCCTCTGGATATAGTAAACAGAATGGCACGTATGCCTTTGGACACGATGATTTTAAACGTTATAACCTAATGTCCAACGTATCTACTGAAGTGACGGACTGGTTGAAAATTGGATCCAATTTGAAGTGGGCGACTTCGTCTACCGACTTTCCAATGGGCGAGACCACAGTAGGTCGTGAACATACCTTTCGGGAGATGTTGATGTTTGCTCCCATGATGCCTCATTATAATATCAATGGTACAGTGCAGAGCCCTTTGGTGCGCTTGTTACAGGATTCGGGAAGAGATAAAAGTAAAAAGGCAGATTTCTTAGCCAATTTAAATTTAGAACTTGAACCGATAAAGGGATGGAAAACAATTGCCACTTACAGTTATAATATTCGAAACGTCAAATCAACTTCAAACCCTAAGCCTGTTATGGTCGAACTGGGTACAGGAGCATTTGGTAATATTGGCAAACCTAACGCATCGTACACTTCAGGGTATTCTGAAGAAGTTTATAAGGTATTCAATGTGGTCAGTTCCTATGAAAAGCAGTTGAGTGATCATTATTTTAAAATATTAATGGGCTTTGAGCAGGAAGAGAATTTATATACAGGATTGACTACTACAGGTGTCTCTCCTGTTGTAGATGATAATCCTTCCATTGTAACTTCTCTCGGAGGTATCACGTCTTCGGACAAGATGAATCATTGGGCTACGCGAGGTGCATTCGGTCGTTTGAACTATAATTTCCAGGAAAAGTATCTTGTCGAGGTGGCTGCCCGCTATAACGGATCATCTCGTTTTCCAAAAGATAACCGATTTGACTTCTTTCCTTCCGCCTCAGTAGGTTATGTACTGTCCAAAGAGGATTATTGGTCTACTATCAAACCTTATATCAATGATTTTAAGGTGAGGGTTTCTTACGGTTCATTGGGTAATCAAAACGTGCCAATCAATAAGTATGTTTCAAGGATTCCTATCCGTACAGATCTGAATTGGATTATTAACTCATCACGACCACAATATGGTGGAGCTCCAGAATTGATAAGCGATAATATTACATGGGAGACTATTACCACGTTGAATGCAGGAGTTGATTTACAGATGTTGAATTCTAAACTGGATTTCAAGTTTGATTGGTATAACCGCATTACTGATAAGATGCTTGGAGATGCAATAGAATTGCCTTATGTACTAGGGGCTGCAACACCATTTACCAACAATGCCAAGCTATCTACGAAAGGATTCGAGATGGTGATTGGCTGGAATGATAAGTTGTCTAATGGGCTATCCTATAATTTCAAACTAGCATTAGGAGATAGTAGGACTAAGATATTAGAATATTTAAATGAAGATAAAATATTTACGAAATGGTACTCCGGAAAAAGCCATGGTGAGATTTGGGGGTTGGAGACAGGAGGTATCATCCAGAGTGTGGATGAAAAGATTCCTGATCAAAAGAGATACCATGCAAATTGGGGACCTGGCGATATTAGATATGTGGATCAAAATGGAGACGGTGTGATTAATGATGGTAAAGGAACGGTAGGCGATCCTGGTGATTTCAAGGTGATAGGGAATACCACACCAAGATATAATATCGGTATCAGCGCAGGAGCAAGCTGGAAAGGGATAGATTTTAGTATGTTCTGGCAAGGAGTGGCTAAGCGGGATTTTGCACCGCAATCTTCTACACCATTATTTTGGGGGATGACGAATGCTTGGGCTAACTCTGGATTATATAAGAATTCTCCTGCGTTGGACTACTGGCGTCCAGCAGATGAAACCAACATACTTGGACCTAATACCGATGCCTATTTGCCGAAGCCTTATTTTACGGCCGAAACAGAAAAGAATAGGCTGACACAGACTCGATATCTCTTGAATGCTTCTTATATCCGCTTGAAAAATGTTCAGGTGGGCTATACTTTACCCAATGAGATTGGGGGTAAGTTGTTCAGTAGAGCACGGGTCTATTTTTCAGGGGAGAACCTATTGACATTCTCTAAATTACCAAAAGTATTCGATCCTGAGACTGCAATAGCCTCAGATTCAAGAGAAGGTGGATACCTTACCAATGGTGTGATTTATCCAATGAACAAGATTGTGTCTTTTGGTCTTAACGTAACATTGAAATAAGCAAAATTATGAAGAATATTATCAAAATATCCAGTTTGCTATTGGCCTGTTCTTTAATACAGGTTTCCTGCAACGACAGCTTTTTGGACCGAAAGCCTTTGGACGAAGTCCCTTCAGAAATGTATTTCGAGAAGCCGTTGGATCTAGAAATATATATGAACCAATTTTATACGGCAAATAATTTTCCAAAATATCAGAACCATGGTAATGACTATGACAGTGATAATATGGTAGGAGCTACTGTAGATCTTCGTTTGCAGGGAACACGAGTGGTTCCAGCCGTTGGAAATATTGATTTCAGTCAGATTAGAGCCTTAAACTATTTTTTAGTCAATCACAAGCGAATAGAGGGTAAATATGATTTCAAAACTTACCAGCAGTATGTTGGCGAAGCTTATTATTTTAAAGCAGTAAGCTATTTCAATTTACTGAAAGCTTATGGAGATATTCAGTGGTTGGATAAAGATTTGGGGACTAGTTCGCCGGAACTTTACAATCCACGTACTCCTAGAGCTCTTGTTGCAGATCGTATTATTGGTTGTTTGGACACCGCTGCGATGTATCTAACCGCAGAGCGTACCAATGGATATAGTCGTGTCAATAAGTGGATCGCTTTATTGATGAAAAGCCGTGTTGCCTTATATGAAGGTACTTGGCAAAAGTACCACAAAGATGACAAATTTGCGGCTCTTAATGCTGATCCGGATAAGTATCTTCAACAAGCGGTAGCAGCGAGCGAACTGGTAATGGGCGCGGGAATATATAGTGTATATAAAACAGGAAACCCAGCCGAAGATTACAAGAATTTATTCAACAGAAGGGATTACACGACTAATAACGAGGTGTTGTACTGGCGCAAGTATGATAATCAGCTTTCTCGTGGAGACGGTTCCTTTACTAATGACCGGAATTTTAGAATGTCACAACCATTAGGCAAATCTTTGACTAAACAGATGGTGGATAGTTATCTGTGTACTGATGGTAAGTCTATAACTGGTAATCCGCTTTTTCAAGGGTATACGGATATTGCTCATGAATTTACCGACCGAGATCCGCGCCTTAATCAAACGGTGGCCACTAGGGATCAAATATGGAAAATAGCAGCGAATGGCACGACACAAAAATGGTCTGAGATTTATAATACGTTAAACAAAAATGCAGACCTCAATGCGCCAACAGGCTATGTGATACAAAAAGGCTATGATCCACAGCTTATCTATCATGTACAGCAATATGAGGAAACACCGTCAATCCTGTTTCGTTATGCTGAGGTATTATTGAATTATGCTGAGGCTAAGGCCGAGCTGGGTGTGCTCTCTCAGACAGATATCAACCGCACGATTAATCTGCTTCGTGACCGCGTAGGTATGCCTCACTTGGATATAGGCAATATAGCGATGGATAGCAAATGGGATTATCCGTTGTTATCTCCGGCAATCAATGAGATTAGAAGAGAGCGTAGAGTAGAATTGGTCGGAGAAGGTTTCCGATGGGATGATATCGCGCGTTGGGCTGCAGCTGATGAATTGATTATGGGTAAAAGACCAAAAGGATTCCTTGCTAGTCAGATTACTCAAAACCCATTCCCCGTTGATAATGCTGGCTTTTTGGATCCGTTCAAAAACGCATTGCCACAAGGTTACGGTTTTGTTTCAGGAAGAGATTATTTGAATCCAATTCCAGAAAATCAATTACGTTTAAATAAAAACTTAAAACAGAACCCAGGCTGGAGTCCCGAATAAGACTTGGATTATTTGCCAATACAATTGGGGGTGAAGGGACAGTTTTAAGGTAATACCGTTCCTCTATACCCAACCGTTTTATCACGGATCTCATAGTCGGCACAGCAGAATATTTCCTGTTGTGCCGATTCATGTTTATCCAGTTCAAAACTATCTAAATCAAATCCACTAAATTTAAACCGGCCGATCTGCATGTAGAAGTTGTCAAAGTTATGATAGACTTCAACGGCGTGCGATCCCGTTTTGTTGGAAAAAATACCGTGATATTTCATCATCTCACGGAGCTGCGCCATATTAAGCGGTGTAGTCGAATTGTTTATTCAGATGTGCAAATCCTATTTCACGCTTTAAGATTTCTTCAACTTCTCCAAATGTAGCTAGTCCCTTTACTTCCTCCTCACTTCCGTTGGGGAGCTTGTATGTGTAAGCGAATATATTGCGGGTATAAATTTCCTCTAAAATCGCTATTTGTCCAACAGTGAGATAAGGACGATGTGTGCGCAATTGATTACTAAGATTCGTTTTTATATTCTTTTCTTCCTCCTCATAAAATAGAGCGTAATCATCTATTTCACGAATAGCTTCCAACAGTTGACGAAATATAAAGTCTTGGATGTTGTTCGCTAAAACCTCTGCCATACAGTCATCATGAGGAAAGAAAGTGACTGGAATATTCTCCCCATTCTGTAGGTCATACTGCAATACATAGAGATCTCCACCTCCATTTTTTCCGATAGGGACAAATCGATATTTAGAGGCGATATCATATACTTCACGGTTCATAATTTCTGCGATACCTGCCTTATAAGTTACGGGATCCCAGATCTCAATATCCTCAGCAAAAAGTAGTAGTGGAGGGTTCAGTTTTAACTTTGGAAATGTCCGTTCTAGCCAGTCAATGCCCGTTTCACCTGAGTCCAACATACCATTTACGTACAGTTTTTTATAGGTCTCAGGATAATCTATATGAAGCTCTTCTTCGAGCTCGTTCAGTGCAGTTATTGCTATATTCATATTATGGTTACTTTATTTCAAAATTTTCCAGATCGATCGCTTTAACGGTTTCGTGGTCTAGACCATATTTATCTAGCACACGTTCGAGATTGGAAGTGATATAAACTAAGTCGTCTGTATCCGCTGAAAAATATACCGTGCCATCTTCATCCGGTTCCTGTACCATGTAAGGAAATTTATAGACAAGTTCCTGTAGTTTTTTAAGGATAGCTTTAGTTTTGAAATCCCCAAGAGACTGTAACACGGTAATGATTTCACTTTTGTTAGCTTCATTTAGGCCGATCAGAAATTCCTCTTCGTAATGGGTCTTATCTTCCAAAACACTGAAAGTATAGAATGCCTGTGATCTAATGTTCCCGTTTTCATGATTTACGAAAGGTTTTAGTACTTCAAAGTCCTGTTTAGGATCATCCCGTAAGATATAGGAGGCAAACCGAAAAGTTTCTTCATCCATAGTTTCATGCAGGCTGCTCTTCACGTGAGATAGCCAGTCCATTTTATGCTCTTTGGCATACCAATGGATTAGCTTGACGGCACGATTGATATTGGTTTGGAACAATGTTTCCAGATAGCTGAAAGCCATTTTGTAGTCATTCGTCAAGAACAGCTCCACTAATAGGTCTTGGACTACTTCAGGTTGGTTTGTAAAGCCCAATTGAAGTTGGGACAGGCTATAGTCAGTTAACTTCTTTTTGAATAGTAAGCCATGTAGCGCATCTTGTTTGGTTATAATATCACTAGCGCTTTGGAATAATAGGAGTAGATTTTCCTCCTTGCCCCCCATCTGATAACCAAAAGAACCCGAGTTTCGATCAGAAAGGTTACCCTCGATAACATCATCCAACCAGCGCTCGTACCAGTCCAGAAAGTCCTCTTCAAATGAAAACTGAGGCATTTGTCGGTCACCATCATCAATATTAACGACCCTTCCCATGTGCGGACCATTTAGGATCAGTGCGTGATGGAATGTACAGCCTTGGGTACCCAAAATAAAAATACCTCCCCAGAGCGCAGCTTCACGTTGCTCAAACTCACTGTCATTATCTCCCGCTTGGTCCATATAATCCACTTCCTTTTGCCATTCCTCAATAGGCATTCCGGGATAAATCTTTGTGGAGGCTTGAATCTGTGTGTCCGCATAATCATTATAGGAGATTGAAAAATATTCTCCAAAGCTATAGAGTCCATAAAAAGGGCCAGCTCCTGAGCCGTTGTATGAAGAACCTCCATTGCCTACTTGAGTGACAAATAGTTTGTAAGCTAAAGGTATAATGACATTATGTGTACGTTCAAACTCTTGTACCACCTCAAGCGGAATCGGAGGATTCAATTGATATTGATGAGCATCGGCCCCAAAGACCTTGAAATCGTTGTCGGAAGCTTTGGCGCTGACCAGCTTATCTTTGATACGTTCTATTTGTAGTTGATAATCTTTCATTATTCTTCATGAGCTTTTAAGAACGGTAAAATTAGAATGTTTGTGCCATAAGTTATATCCCTACAATCAGTGAATATAGTTCCTGTAGTCGTTTTGTAGAGGGGGTAAAATAGAAATAGATGGCAGGTAGACACAAACAGCTTTGACAAAAAATAAAAAATAACCAATTTTGAGCTTAACGAACAACATCTAAAATAGATATTAAATATTGAAAAATAATACTAATTCGATATGAGTAATTTAAGGATATCCAAAATAGTAGAACGCGTCAATCAATTGGCCGAAGTAGACGATAGCTTAGATATCAGTTGGATTGGAGCTTCTGATAATGCAGCTATTCAAACGCTCGAAACTGCTTTAGGCGTTAATATCTCGGGATCATTTCGGGATTTTATTCTTCAAACAGGAGGTGGAGGTTTAGCAGATCTATATATATCATCCATTTCCAAGGATGAGCCTCTAAGCGGCTGCTATGATGATACGATTTATTACAAAGAAGACTGGTGTCCGCATAAGCTTCCTGATCATCTAATCGTTATACAAAGGGATTTTGACGATAACGAGCCCATGTGTTTAGATAGCTCAGTCGTAATCAATGGAGAGAATCCCGTAGTCCTTTATTATTATCAGAGTACGGGAGAAATAGAGAAAATAGCAGATAGCTTTTCCGATTATTATCACGAGTTCTTGACTCCATATTTTGATAATAATGATATTTAGCCATTATTTTGATTAAGTAGGAGTGGCACAATCCCTCGATTTTAGCCTCGATATTTATAAAAAAAGGAAGATTGAAAATACAATCTTCCTTTTTTTATAAATAATTAAAACAAATCAAACCTTAGATTGTTATTAGTCCGAGTATCGCCTTAATATCTACCTACGATATACTGGACAAACGACTTGTTTTCTGGTATTATTGGTTAAAGCGGACTCACCCTTTCTGTTATTTATGAGATTGAGAGAGTTGTTTCCATAACTCATCATCGTGTAGGGACGCTGCGATAGGAAAGCCATATCCGAGGGATCCAGAAACGAGATTAAAATTAGGAGCAAGTTTTGACTGTTTGATAGGTAAGCAGAGAGGGGAGACTATGAAAAACACTTTTATATTTTACTTGTTTATGCCTACTAATAACCACATTAATCCGCTGTCTCTTAAAACGAGCATCCTATTTTGGTTGAACGTAATATTTCTTTTGATACTTCTGTTGAGCTGAAATAGAGCGTATTTCTGGTAACGACCAATGAGGTATACAACGAAGGTGTGTTCATAATAGCACTTCGTATACCTGCTCTTGGCCGTTATCCAACGGGATGGACACTACAATTGATGTAGAGTGCAGAAATCAGAACGTGTTTACAGAAATTATTGCTCTTCGTTACGACCAGCTAAATTTTTGGAAAACCTGATTTTGTTTTCGGTCAATATAGAGGCTGATCTCATCCTCTCCAAATCCACTGTAATTGTATCCGGTTACTTTACCGATTAGTTCATTGCTACGTGTCGTAATCCCCGTATTGCTCAGTTTTTCATAGATTTTTCTTTCGTGATCAGAGTCGTCATCAGTATAAGCCCCTCCTTGTACAAATTTACCTGTCTCTACATATTTATCTCTCGTTATCCAGTAGTTTATGAGCCCATTTACATAATGGTAATAGTCAAAAGAGACTTTTTTTCGACGTTTATTTTGTAGAGCCAGATGGCTGCTTTTGACTTCTTCCCATGGTTTATAGGTGAGATAATCCGTTTTGTTTTCAAGATATTCCTGCTCTGCTTCCTGATACCATTCGTTTAGCGAAGCATAGGTTTCTATCGCACTTAAGTCTCCCCAAAATTTGTATTTTTCGCCTGTCCAGTCAAATTTGATGTAATCATAGTTGAATAGGTCGTCTTTAAAGTCCAATTCCGGATTACCATTTCCCCACACCGTTAGAAAATGAACTTTACCTTCCCCTTTGTTCATTGCAGCGAGGTCTATGGTCAACAGTGGGAAAAAGACAGTTTTCAAAAAATCCGATGGTTCTTCAAACACCTCTTCGATAGTAGGATATAATTTCATATTCGTTTTTGTTATCATTGATATACCTGTTTCAACACCCTCTAATATAGGAGTAATAATAGATGAAGTCCTGATATTCTTAAAATTCCATTCCAGGTGCCAGTGAAAGAGGCTTCTACGTTAAACCAATGATTATCTTTTTGTATTGGGGTGAGCGACCTAGCAGTTATAATAAGGTTCAGGTGTTTCTACTTCAACTCCCAGAAGCTCTTGTAGCGGTTGTACATACTCGTCCAATGCACCTTGTTCTCCATAGTAAATAGTAATCAAATTCTCTGATTTTAACCATACAGACAATTCCACATATCCACCACCTTTTGCTGGCAGCACATTTTGTATAATAATTTTATGTACATCTTCGCGGTCGAATAGAATTGCATATTGATCTCCCGTAAAGCCGAAAGTATTGTCATCTGCCAGCCAAGCAGCTTGCTGATGTTTAGCCTTTTTTTCCAACAGAAGCGGGAGTCCAATGACATGGGCATTGTTTCTATAATCAGGCTGAAAACCGAGTAACGTCTTCAACTGCAATATCTGGGTAGTTTGTGGATCCAACGCTAGTTTGTCGGACAAAATAGCATTTGCATAGTCCCTATGGTTATTGATCATCAGCGATGTTCCCCCATCATCGTATTGACTTTCCACATCGTAGGTATAGCATATGGACAAGCTTATGCCTCCTAAGTCAAAGGTCAAATATTTCTGATCGTCACGTTCATACCCCGCATCATCGATAGCCGTAGGAATTTGGTCCAGCCAGAGTTTCCGCAAATCGTAATAGCTTTTGTCCGTATTGGACTCTGCATATAAGGTTGTGAAATAGGATTGAACACCAATGTTTTGACGCTCGTTCGTATCATAATAAAACTCTAGAATATCAATCATCAATGAACCTATCCGAATAGGATAGTCGAACCTGAAGTAGCTCGTTTCAAACTCCGATTGATACAGATGGCCGATATTGAGCTTCAGAAGCTCTTCATAGGTGGTGTCCCAAGATATAAATACAGGGGGAGTCGACAGCACTTCAAACCCTTTTACATAGTCCGTACGAGTTTCTGTTGATATTGTATAGTTTTCCGTTCTTTTAGCAATCCAGATACGATATTTCTGTTCCTTTTTGCTTGCTATGGTTTTGTAGAATAAAGCATCGTCAAATCCAAAGCGTTCTGTCAGTACGGGATAGATTTTGGAAAAGCCCTGCTGGCCGACCGGAATATAATGTTGCCTGTAGTCGAATAAGAAGAGGTAGGGCTTTCCAGCCAGGACTTCAACATAGGCATATTTTAATAGTGTTAAATCAACACTTTCCTCATGCGCATGGTCCTCATAAAAAAGATGGTCATCCTTGATATAGATATTTCCTGCTTCAGTTTCTTTAGGAAAAGCGTTATTCTTCTTGAATAGGTTGAACATAAGTGTAAAGTTAGCATTAAAGAATGTACAAGGTTATCGTTTTTTTCTAATCAGTTCCAGCTGTTCGCCCTGTTTTACGATGTTGAAAGACATCATTGCCGATGGACTGAATATTTCGGTAGCCATGGCGCAGGTTCCTGACCTCGTGATACTATCCAGTTCCATTTTTACCTCGTTCGTATCAGTAAAATAATACCTACCGTATGTTTCAGTGAAACAATCATTTCCACATTCCCAGGAATCATAGCTTTTGAATTGCCCGTCAGCCATAAAGCTAACCGCATGAAAGTTGTAGATCGTTGCAGTATCTGATTTTGGCAATAGAGAATAAGTCGTTTCTCCATTCAGAGTTATCAGTTCCCCGCTATTAATAAGCCAATTGCTGTTTTTTAGATAGTCAGGGAAACCGGAGCTTTTTCTTTCTTTACGGGCGCAGTTGGTACCTGCCAGTAACATAGCCCCCACGAGAGAGAACACAAAAATCTTCTTCATAATAGCGTAACCTTGTCTTTCCATCTTTCGTTATACCCCTACATACATGAGAATTGTTATTCAGTGAATGTATAGCAGGGGTAAAGATACTCAAAGTAGTATACCGTAGCTATCCCCGATAATAGTGTTTTTTTGTCGACGAGATAAGCCCTGCTTCAAGCAAGTCGGTGTACACTCGGACTCTGGGCAGAGACCACTTTGCAGGAGTATACGCGGCTTAACGCTTTGCAGCCCAGATTTCGATTTCTATCTTAAGCTCTGGAAGTCCTAAAGCTGTTACATAAGCAATAGTCATTGAAGGATATATCTTTCCAAAGAACGCATCCCATTTTGTATCCATAAATTCCCAATCTATTTCCTCCGTAGCCCAGATATTCACTTTGATCACATCATCTGTAGACAAGCCTTGACTTTTCAAAATCTCTTCGATATTAGCAAAGGTATAGGTTACTTGTTCATTTATTGAATTAGGGATAGTGCCATTACAATCAATGCCGATCTGACCTGAAAAAGTATATAGATCAGCATTTTTAGGGATTATCGTGACGTGCGAATAGCGACCGACAGGCGCAGGGACATGCTCTGGGTTAAGTCTTATTACTTTTTGATTTTCTTCTGTTCTCATTTTTTTACTGATTTATGAATATTAGCACAAAATTAGAAACAGCGATTTTAATAGAATTGGATAAAACCGACAAATATTTAGGCCAGCAGAAAATCTATAAATTCCATTTAGGGAAATTTATCAACGTTTCATCCGTATGATGCAAAAAGGCCTTTGGCGTTGTCCCGGTAAACTCCTTAAACTCTCTGATATAATGCGATTGGTCAAAATAGCCATTCTCATAAGTGATAGTGGTCAGGCTATCCAATTTTGATTTCCGTAAAATATCTAGACCAGATTGAAAGCGCATAATTCTCGAAAACATTTTGGGAGACATACCCACATATTGCTTTATCAATCTTTCCAATGACCGCTCGGAGAGGGCCATTTCGCTTTGTATGTCTTTCAATGGCGTGCCTTTTTGAAGAAGAACACATGCAAATTCTGCTTTTTTTCGATTGATTTCGGACCCTTGTATTCGGTTTAGCAAGAAATCGGATATAAGCCCTATCTTTTCACCTATAGATTCCACATTCAGTAACTGTTCAAGGATCTTTTCTGAAACAAGATATTCTAAAGGGATATTTTGATTGCTCAGTTCAAAAGCATCCATATTAAAAATAGCTTTCAACGCGGTAGGCTGCAGATAGACTCCGATAATCCTAAAATATCCTGATACGCTATTTTCTATATATTGAGACGATTGGCCATAGATATATAGTTGTGGGAGAGCCAAACCTTTGTTGTCATAAAAAAGAGATGGTCCTTCCTGGTATATCAATGCAGGTACTCCATCCGGGATTACCCTAAAAAATGTCTTCTCAGCGTTAGCTGTATGATCTTCCAATACCCAAAAATATTGGATATAATCTTGTAACGCCTTCATAGGAAGAAACTCTTGATACGCCATTTCCTTACCTCTTTTTTTAATTCATATTCACAGCATCCGTTCTTTAGAGAGACTATAGTGGTTTGTTGATCGGTATATTAAAACGTAAAGAGGTGGCAAACCCTTTTATCGGGCGGTAGTTTGTCTTGTCTGAAATTGGAAATCCGTAACCAAAATCCAATTCAACCAGCGTTAATATAGTAAAACCAACCTTTGGAGTTATCGTATAGGGCGTAAATTCCGCTCTGCCAAGTAGGCCCAATATATACATATCCGAATAATAAGTCGCCGCTACTTCAGGAATTACTGTCGATTTGTGCTGTATCCAGGTAAAGTTAGCCGTTGCATCTATTTTCAGGATATTTTTCGAACTGATATCCGAAGCATAATAAATACCAGTTTTTAGGATATTTCCCTTTTGGTATTGGTAACTGATCGAAGGACCGAAAAGGCGATTTTGTGCCTGTAGTCTTGGCGCGAATGCCAAGCTTAATAATAAACATGCAGTAGTTAAAGCAATTTTCATATTCCTATTATAGTGATGATCTTAGATGAACCAGATTCGTAGGGTCATGCAACAAACTTGGTACCAAGTTGTCTTACCCAGATCCAATGAAATGATAAACTGCATTTGGGAGGACTCCACAGTCTCTCAAATGCAATCTTTTAAACTAATGGCCACAGTCTTCTTTTAGAACCTCTAGCAGCTGCCTGACGATGGCCGAGTCTGTTATCTCTTGGTTTACAGCTGTAAACTCTCTGTATTTTTCATGGTCTGTATTACGTACTAGCACTGCGTTATGAGGCTTTCCTGCCTGATCAAAACGTATATATCCCAGCATGGTATCCTGCGTATACGGTATGGTCAGGTGTTCGAATATAGATTCTATAGGTTCTTCCGTATCTTCCGTGGCGTTACTGAAATAGAGATCGATCAGTTGCAGCAGATTTTCGACGCCTCCCAAATATTCAAAAGAGAACTGTGCATAGAATTGCGATAGTAGTTCATGGTCCGAACAAGGACTACGTTCCAGATTCGGTAGCATATTATATTGGCAGAGCTGTTTGTTTGAATCGTAATAGAATACAGAGGTTGACTCTGGTTTACCTTCTTCGACCCTGAGTAACATAGGAGGAGCTTGTTGTATCAATTCTCCATTTATGTAGTAATCAGCTACCGCCCATCCATCTTTTACATAGATTTTTACCTCATCCTTACTATCAAAGCTTCTGATTACGAGTTGATCCTGTTCCAACTTAAAAGTGACACGGTTGAAATAGTGCATTGCAAACATATCCACCGTCAATCCGATTTTTTGTCCGTGTAGGTAATGGTCTGTAAGTAAAAATCCGATCTTCGAGTAGCGGTATGCATTTCCTGTTACAACAGCACCGTTTGTATAGGTGGTTTTTAGCGTATATTCTATTGGAGTTTCGTATTGATCTTTTGCGATAAAATCTACCGCATATTTTAGCTTTAGTTCACCGTTTTCGTAGTAGTTTACAAAGGGGAATTCACCTACTAATTTTTCTGATGTTACTTCATAACCATTAAAAGGTTTTCCGTCTTTGAGTTCCAGCGTATACACACTTTGGGGATTTTCGCTTATTAAAATTTTATCGGTCTCGATCATGTTTGTGTGTTATTGATTTATTTGCTAATCTAACAGAAAATGACAAGCTTCTATCTTTTTTGAATACGCATTTTTTGATTAAACAACTCCATAGCCAGTCTTTTCCAACTAAAGGGAGCTCGCTTAATAGACTCCTCATCTTACAGCACGATAGTGAGTATTCCTTTGTAGATCAGGGGTATGAGGGGGAGAGCATGCTTATAATACAAAGTAGCTTCCTACGCTATTCCGTACAGTGAGATGGCAGGAAGATATTGCAGCCTGATTTCCTTCTGTTTGTAACAAACCGACTTAAATTGCGATTTGGGTTCCACTTCCACCAATTACTTTAATTCCTTCAGTAGTATGCTTCCAAAATCGGATATAGCGGTATTTAGCTTCAAATAGCTGTCCATTATAATATCCTTTCAACGCCATGGTTAGTGTAACGATAGCCGTATCATCGATAATATGTAAATCATCAATCATGGGCAGTAGTTCGACAACTTTTAGTAGGCCATCTCGATATGTTTTTAGATCGATTTCTTTGGTTATTACCTCACCAGTGGGAGAGACAAAAAGCAAATCTTGGTGCAGCAGTTCATCAAGAGCCTGTAGGTCACATTCCTTAATAGCACTATAAAGCCTATTCTCTAACTCTAAAATTGCTTCTTTCGTCATTATGCTTTTTATAAATGTTACGTTAAAAATAACGAAAATCGACTACTTATGTTGTACAGTGCACAACAACATTTTATAACTGCCTTATTCCATCACATATGTACTGACTCGACCCATTTACGGCTTTGAATGCCTATCTATATATCCTTTGATTTCTTCTTTTAGAAAAGGCGATAGTTTGTTGTTTGTATTCAGCTCTTTCAATAGCGAAAGGTAGTCCGTCGATTTATAGGATCCCTGTCCCGAATTCAGGATTCTATTTATCATCAATAGATTATATTCATTCGGGCACCTGTTGACCGATTTTATGAGATCTTCTTCGTATTCTTTTAGGCCTTCTATGCCATGGATTATGGACCATAAAACCCCATCGTAATGATCTTCATCCAATCTCTCGAATATTCTAAGCAAAGGGTCAATAGCTTTTTTCGCTTCACTGGTATCCAGTTTGTATATCAGCTCTATAATAGAATCCACGTCATAGAGCGAGTCGTCATTTGGGTTTATTGCGTTCAGCTGATCGATCAGTTTTTCTATTTCCATCTTCATCACTTCACTATGTAACTATCGGGTAGTTAATTGTTATTCCATTTTTTTTTATCCTCTACCGGGTTTGGCAACCGGCTTTCGATCATTTCTTTAACCCATTCCGGGTCTATATAGTTGTAAGTAGATTCTATGCTCCAGGATAAAAAATCTGATGGACCTCCATTCAGATATGGGGGAGGTGATACCGGTTTAAAGACTGTAGGCATCGGTTCTTGTATAGAAATAGAATTCAGCACAAAGCCTAATTCTTGTACCACATTCCACGCCAGTTTATTCTCAATGTCAATATCCAGCCTAATCGACCAATATGCATCAGCAGATAGATCGCTGGCAATTACACGCACACTCGGGATTTTGTTTAGAAATGCAACCAGTATTGGTAAGCCTTTTTTTAGTTTATTAATATCTATATATTCCGTACTAGGAGTAATGTTTTCAAGTTTTTTGACAATATGGGCATGTAAGCCAATACGGGCATCGGTAGCTTCCTTTTCAAGAGCCTTTGCCAGTTTCTTAGGTAAATTAAGTTCCATTTTAAGCGTTTCGTAAATTAATGAAATCCCAAGTAGACTCTACATATAAGAGAGAGCCCATAATTAAGCAGCGATAATAAGAACATAACGTAATCGACGTTCGACTATTATGTTGATATCAAACAAACCTACAGAAATTCACGAGGAGATACAATACTATTATACCATGATAACACAGAAGATCTTGCGGCTTATATTTATTAGTAAGAAAGCCGTCTCTGAGGGAGACGACCTTCTTATGCACGCACTAACCGATTTTAATATTGTCTAATATTGGCTGCAAGGTAAGTAAACAGCCGAAGAGTATAATACGGGTTCCCGTAAAAGGGAAGAAATCTTATGATCAACAATAAGAGATCTGTTGTCGACTAGGAATATTTTTACCTAAATTAGCCAAGACAGACTTCGCTACAATAATGGTTAGCCTAGCTAACTACTATGGGGGAGGAGCTTTAATGTAAAATGAAGAAAGAACTACTTAAATATTCCGATACAGAAATAGGTATTCCTGAAATAAAGAAACTCCTATCAGTAGACTTGGACGCTAGGTTGCCGAAGAGTGAGAGTAAGGGGTACGAACCTTTTTACCCTGAAACGACCGCATTGATATTAGCAGCCACCTTTGGCTATACGGATTTGGTCTCCATACTCATAGCGTACGGTGCAGATGTCAATCTTTTTAACAGCCATGGGGGGACGGCACTTCATGGAGCTCTCAAAAGACAACATGGCAGCATTGTCGAGCTGCTACTAAGCGCCCAGGCAGATCCTGATATAAAGGACATGTATGGCAAGACAGCACTGCACTATGCCTGTTCTCAGGCCGATTATCAGCTCTTAAAAATGATTATCAAAGCCGGTGCAGATCTAAAGGCACAAGACAACGACAGGCAAACGGCACTGATTCTCCCGGCCTATAATGGGAGAACCGAATTTATTGATCTTTTATTAGAGGCTGGTATCCATCCTGATGTCAAAGATAAGAGCGGATTCACTGCGCTCACCTGGGCCGCACAGAATGGACAGACGCAAAGTGTTAAAACCCTAATTCAAGGTCAGGCAGACGTAAATGTCAAGAGTAAAAAAGGAATTACACCTTTGATGTCAGCAACAATCAAAGGTGATATCGAAAGTGTTCAATTGTTGATTTTGGCAGGGGCAGATGTACGAGCAGAAGAAAAGGGAGGTTATACAGCTTGGACTTTTGCGACAAAAAACAAACAGGATGCAATAGCCAGGTTACTTGAAGAATCTCAGTAATAAAACCATTTCTATGAAAAATATAAGCACTAAGTCTAGGGCAATATAATTTAAGCGAATGAAAGTAATTACACTTCCTGATGCACTGGATCTTAATAGCGTCAGATCCATTCAAGTATTCGATTATTGCAGTTCTCGGGAGATTTCCAGGCAACAAATAGTTCTCAACCAGAATACTTTTAGCTTCCTCGTAGAAGGGACCAAAGAAGTCGTTTTTGACAACTCAACATTATCTATCGATAATGGTAGCTTTCTAATCATGAAGTCGGGACATTGTCTTATGACAGAAAGACTATCAGAAGTTAAAAACTACAGAAGCATTTTATTGTTTTTTACAAATGAGATGATTCAGAAGTTTTTACTAAAGACCGAGTTGGGTATTATAAAGCCTACACCTTACAAATCTGTCTTTTCATTTGTATCCGATGATTTTACCCACCGGTTTGTGAATAGCTTACTTGATATTTCCAAACTTTCCGCACAAGCCCAGACTAGATTGCTGGAAGTCAAGTTTGATGAGATTATGTTATACCTCGTAGCAGTTTTCGGTACAGACTTTCTACACTCCTTCATCGAGAATAATGATGACAGTACCCAACGGTTTAGACGGACCATAGAAAGCAATCAACTCGTTAAACTCAGCCTTAAAGAACTGGCATTTTTGTGCAATATGAGTGTTTCTACATTTAAAAGAGAATTTAATAACCATTATTCCGATTCTCCAATTCGGTGGTTTCAGAATAAAAGACTAGAACGCGCCCACTATCTTATCAGCATCGAAAAGAAGACATCAACCGAGATTTATCTTGAGCTCGGTTATGAGAATTTGTCGAGCTTCATTCAGGCGTACAAAGCTAAATATGGAGTGACTCCGAAGCGACATCACAAGAATTGAGCTTTTAGCAACAGTTTTTGAACCTTTCTGTAAACCCTCTGGAGATAATCCAAGCTAAATTTGCTTAAACTTTTTAATATAACAGAATGAAGAAAGCACATTTAATTTTGGTGTTGTCCTTGATTTTTTCGACGACACTATTTGGACAAAAGACATTCACGCTATCCAGTAAGGATTTAGGTGGAGAAGGAACGAAAAAACTAGAGTTTAATGGATTTGGTTGTTCAGGAGATAATATTTCACCCCAGTTATTTTGGGAGAATCCACCCGAAGGGACCAAGAGCTTTGCTGTAACAATGTACGACCCAGATGCACCGACAGGCAGTGGCTTTTGGCATTGGGTCGTCTTTAACATCTCTTCAGATGTAAATGAGCTTGTCGCGAATGCAGGAAATGTAAACCTCAGATTAGCACCCAAAGGAGCGATCCAAAGTACAACAGATTATGGGATCAAAGGCTTTGGGGGGCCATGTCCCCCCGAAGGGCACGGATTTCACCAGTATATTATAACAGTTCACGCTTTAAAAACCGACAAGCTAGAGCTAGATGAAAATACAAACCCGGCCATTGTTGGCTTTAATCTGTGGAACCATACCATTGCCAAGGCGAGTATCATTGCATATTACAAGCGATAGCTTATTACCGACCTCAACTTACGGTTGCAGATTGCGACCGTAAGTCGATACTAACTTTTTGCATGCTCACTAAGATGCATTATTTGGTCTGGTCTGATTCAACCCCTTTCAGAATTTGTCCGTTGAAGGTTAATGTCTCTGGGGCAAAGTAAGGAATCCCCATATAGATATACCCACTTCCATTTCCGATTATATAATCATTATTCTGCTTTAGTAAAGCAAACGCTTTCCGTTGTTTATTTCTCCCTCTATAAGGAGTGTAATATAGGCTGCCGAGTAAAGTGTCCCCCTTCACATTTCCACTAATATCTCCGGTGACCACAACACCTCCAGGGCTATTTTTTTTATAGGAGCCCTGAAATACCTCATTGACAAGATTCAGTACCACAGTGATTGTATCCCTTCCATTGTTATGAATGTAAGTCTCATTTTGATTTTTATTATCTCCCTGATGACATCCAATATTGAAAAAGGACATAAAAATAATCAAGGACGTATATCTGCTCATATTATATAGTGTCGAGTTAATGGTTACCTTTTTGTCAATTATTTGACCAGTACTTGTGCTCAAGTCGTACAAATTTACCTTTTTTGCCTCATTCCCCAATGCCAGCGACTGATAATTGATAGGTGTCAAAGAATAGGTAGTACGAGATCCGGTTGACGCTTGTAGTAATACAGGTGTAAGCTAGAAAGATGTAGCCTTTTTTTCTTAATTTAGCTATTGTGTAACTCAGTTTTTAAGAAATGGAATTTATTATAAGCCATCCTGATAAGGAAAAGAGAAAAGAAGATATTATCAGTTTTTTTGTAGCAAATAAAACCGAAAGCTACATATCACATTCCGAAATTTTGTCAGGAAGAGCTGATACACCTCAAAAATGGAGTAACAATATAGCTCAGATTTTATCTGACGAGTTAGACGACGATGGCACAGAGATAATAACAATTGAGAAAGAAGCTACAATCATAGGCTTGGCGATACTCCGAATAGTCAATAAAAACTTAATCATTGAAGATTTGATAATAGACGAAAAGCTAAGAGGATTTTCATTAGGTAAAAAAATGATGAACTATATCCTAGAAACAGCGAAACAGCGAAATATAAAATCGTTGTTCTTAGAAAGTGGTATATCTAATGAAAAAGCACATTTTTTCTTTGAAGGACAAGGTTTTAAAAAGCTTGCTGTTAGTTATATTCTGCAGTTAGAGAATTAAAGCCAAATCAGACCGAGATAGAAACCTAAAATCCTAGTGCCGGATCAAGAAAATAGACGCATGGATATCGTTCAGGAAATTTACCAAGAGATCGAAAAAGCTTCCCTTTGGCACAAAACGATCAGTGTAAGAAGGAATGAATATTTGTGTACCTCAGGAGAGATAGAAGATAATCTATATTATATAGTTTCAGGCAGTCTTAAGATCAGTATGGTCGATGGGAGCGAAGAGCGTATCATACGCTTTGGATACAAACACAATTTCATTACAGCGTTAGATAGCTTTATCACCGGGCAGCCTACAGATTTCGCTATACAGGCACTCAAGAGAACAGAGTTAAAGGCTATATCAAAGCAAAATTATGTCAGCTTGATGAATTCAAGTGACCATCTGAGACGACTATGGGGCCTCATTCAGGAACAGCTCATTGTGCAGCAACTGGAGCGCGAAAAAGACATATTGATTACCTCACCGGTAGAACGATACAAGAGGGTTTTTCAGCGCAGTCCCCAGTTATTCCAAGAGATTCCCGATAGGCACATAGCTTCCTATCTTAGAATGGCCCCAGAGACACTTTCAAGATTAAAAAAGTCATGATCCTGATCAATGTTTAGGTGGAGCACATTATCGATATTTGAAGCAAATAAGTATTATGAACGCATCAGAATTGATAAACGAATTAATCGAATATAGCGAAAGAGATCTAACTAGTGTACAGGCCTTCAAGCAGCTTGATGTATCTCAGTTACAGTACAAGCGTAACCTAGACAGTTGGAGTATTCTAGAATGTATCGAACATCTAAATCGTTATGCAGATTTCTATATTCCCGAACTTAGTAAACAGATCGATAGGTCAAGATATCCAAAATCTGCGGTATTCAGTCCCGGTATTTTGGGCAACTATTTTGCCAACAGTATGCTTCCGAGAGAGGAAGCCAAAAAGATCAAGACCTTTCCATCTATGAATCCCCTAAATAGCCATGTCGGGATTGATGTTCTCGATAGATTTATCGACTATCAACGTCAGCTACTAGTGCTTCTAGAAAAATCCAGAGATACCGATTTGACAAAAGTAAAGACCGCTATCTCCATTTCAAAGTGGATAAGGTTAAGGCTTGGAGACACCTTACGGGTTGTTGTCTACCACAATCTTCGACATCTCGTCCAGTGCCAGCATCTACTGAAGCATTTGGAGATCCAGACTTAATAGACTTACACTAACATGTCAAGTATCCAATAACAAAGAGGGGTATCCTTTTAAGGGGACCCCTCTTTGTGCATCCATATGATTAGTATCTCCCTAATTCTTGCTACACGTACTGCTAAGTGCATGGGAGATTACTTATTTCTTTTGAAAATAGCTGTTCTTAAATTGAAAAGCGATCGTATCCTTACCGAATGTGCCGTCTTGCATCACTTCAGGCAGGGTAAATGTTAAATCTCTTGCGTCAAATCGAATTAACTCTTCATCAAATTCGTCCAGCTCTTCATAATTGAACGTTTTGCCTAATTTATAATCTAAACGGTTATCAATCCTAAATAAGTCAACCGGTTTCAGTTGATTATCCTCGATTTTATAGATTTCTACAGCATGATTGACTTCCTTGTTTGATAGTACACTTCTCGCAAATGCAATATAATATACCTGACCATCTAATTGAATCGGATCAATGCGCGTATAGAATGGGTAAAAAACACGGTCTTCCTCCGTAGAATTATAACTTATCGATTGGTTCCCGGTAGGTAGACTTACTTGGAAAATGCTGTTAAAAAATCGCATAGATCCTCCTTGATTATTATCCCAGGAATATACCCTGACCACACCATCACTACTCGTTGCAATCTCCATCCCGGCATCTACTAGTTTCGGAAAGTCAAAATTAATGCTATTCGGAGTCTTTTCTAGAAATGATAGAAAGGACGTGCTAAACCCCGGAGAAGCGCCGAGCTCTGGTGCCGAGTTTTCGTTTATAGATACCGCGAGCACAGAGTCTTGCTGAGACAAGTCAACATTGCTGATCTCTTGAGCCGGATTATTGTTTTCGCTGGTCGGTTGCTGGCAGCTAACCCCAAAAATAAGCGCAAGCGATGCCAAGAATAAATTAGTTTTCATATCTGAAATAGATTATTTTACTGGTTTTAGATACAGAGTGCTTCTCACGAGTATTACCCCCTCTTCATCACCATCCTCTGTATTACGCACGAAGATTACTTCATCAGGACTATTTTTCTGTAGTATTATACAGTCATCTTCCGCTTCACCTTTCCTATTATTAGATCGTAAGTTTTGTTTTTTCGGTTTATATTGAAATTAATCCCTTTGCCAGAAGGACCATCCATAAAAAATACAGTCACTAAATCTTTCGACTTGAAATGATAGATATTTCCATCCTTCAGATTCGAAGTTGAGGATTCAATTACTTTGCCATTTCGGATTATTTCACGCTTTTCTTTGATATGTTGGTATTTACCCAAAACAACCAAATTCTGGTTCGTCTGAATAATCTCTATTGGATTATTTGCCGAGGCAGCTGTGATCGAAGCACAACCTAGCAGGATTTTAAAAATGTAATGTTTCATATGTAATTAATTGTTCGTGTATTTAATTATTTTCTCAATCGAACTCATGAATGCTTCGCATTTATTTCATGATCCGCCAGCTGCCAGATCTAGACTGTCTTAATCCGTGTTTGTGTAGTTTCTAGATGCATAATTCAGGAGCCAAATTAATCAACAAAACTGGATCATTTAATCAAAAATAAATAAATACCTACTAGTAGGTATTTTGAAAATAAAGTTGTTTTTCCCTTATTTATCGCGATATATTTACCGCTGTAAAAGATTTTATGACGTGATTTTTAAAATCATATTGAACTGATAATTAATTGTTAACTTCTACATTAAAGTATGAAACTTATTCTTAAACCCTTACTATACTCCACCTTCTTGGGACTTGTCGCTTTTTCAAGTTGTGCAACTCAAAAGGTCCAGATCAACCTTGATAATGTGACTCGGGACACAGCACTGAATGTGCCTCACGGAAATGAGATTATCGTATCCGTATACGAGAATCTGTCGACGGGCTTTATGTGGAATCTGGAAGGTCCCAATGCTTCAGTTCAACTATTAAAAGAAGAGCATAAGAGCCAAAAGATTCCCAAAGGTATGGTAGGGGTAGGGAGTACGAAGGTGTATGTATTCAAGGCCCTAAATCCTGGAAAATGCGAACTGGCTTTTACCTATAGCAGAGGGTGGGAACCTTCAGGAGGTATACACAAGCGGATTATTCTTACTGTAGAATAGTGACTGTATTTTAAATACAATGACACATACCAGGATCCCGTGAGAAGGGACTACAAATTTTAGAAAAAGAAGAATTTAATTTAAATAATTTAATATGAATAGATTGATGTTAGCTATGGTGATCATTCTGCTTAGTTTTTTTGGAGCAGAACAGTCAATAGCACAAGTAAAAAAGACCACTAATCCCATTGTTGGCGAGTGGAAGTTTCTGTCCGAGTATGAAAAATCTGAAGACGCTGCGGTCATTACAGAGAATCTTTTAAGTTACTCCTTTCTGTCCAAGCAATATGAGTTTAGCGCCAATGGAAAAGGCTACTTGCTTACTAGAGTGGATCCAGAAGACGAAGAGGAGGTAATGTCTGCAGATGATATCACCTGGAAAGTAAATGGGAATAAGATTTCTATTTATTACAACTCCCCAGAGTATAAGGAAGCGATCTATGAGAGCTATACATATACTATCGAAGGGGATAAGTTGACTATAAGCAGTACGCGTAAAATGGACGATGCCACTATTACCGAAAAATACAGTTTTAAGAAAATCTAAAGAAAAATGAAATACAATTTATTATTTCCAATCCTAGGCGTGTTTTTTCTTACAAGTGCCATTGCGATCGATACACAGGGAATGAATTCAGATGAAGCGATAACGCAGACCGCCAATACACAGACCCTCAAAATTGATGGAAAGTGGAAGCTTTTAGAGAAAAGTGAAAAATCGCTATTACACGGTGAGCGTAGACATAATAGAGAAACGTACAAAAAACCAGTGATATACGATTTTACCACACCAAAAAAACTGAAAATCAGTAGAAATGGTGAATTAGAAGTATATGATTATGTGTTAAAAAATAATATCATTACCATCTACTGGGATGTTTATATGAAAGAACCCGAAGGAATAGAATACACCGTCAAAATAAATAATGGTAAGCTTAATCTGCAGTACGAAGAAAAGCCTGCCGCAAAACCAAATTTCTTTACGATAGACTATAATCTAGAAGCGATATAGTAACAATTCATCCATCTGGATAATAGACGATTTAGACAGCAGTTACCAATAGGTTTCTGCTGTTTTTCATTTTCAGGCCTATAGCTACCATCTTTTCTAAACTTAACAGTTTCCTTCTCCCATAATATCGATGTCGCTAGATTATGGCATGGTTTTGATACAGCATTATATGTGCGAATTGGCTGATTAATTCTAGGAGATACGCTAAATCACCTGATTGTGATTAGATTTCTTTAGCTTTGGATAGCATATACGTTAAAGCGATTACCCTATCATTATTCCAGCTACGTAAAAGAATGCAAGAGGTCAGAAAAACAAAGAACAATGATACAGAGACAAAGCATAGACTATAAGAAATATATACTTAGCGGGATGTTTTCAGTTCTGCTACTTACTGGATACGCACAGCAAAAGGTTCATACAAAACCGACAACCATGGACTCCATTGAGATCGTACGGGACTATCGTCCCATGCTTGCCGATGCCGTCAAGGTACGCCGCACTCCGGATATGAAGATCGATCGCAAAGACCTGGAGTCCGAACTGCGCCAGACCGTTGCCAGCATGTATCTTGATATGAACGATTTTAGAAGACCCTTTCATAGTCCCTTGCAGGAAAGATACCCCAGTGCCCCCCGCAACAATATCGACAATAACAGGATCGGTATCTTAGCCTATCACGCTGGCGAATACGAAAGAGCAAGCTCGATTCTGAAAAAAGTACAGCCGGGGGATGCTTTTTATCAGAGTTCGATTATTGCTTTAGGCAAAATTGCGCAGGAGACGGGAGACAGGCAAAGCGCAAGAGCAGCATTTCAAAAAGCTTCAAAGATGAGCTTTGACCAGGAACTGAAAGCAGATGCCCTTTACAACTATGCCAAGATCCTTGGCGAATTGGACTCTGTTCCTGCTACCGTAGCCCCCTTACAGGAGTATCTAGCGATGAAGTATGCTGGTGTACAGCCGGATAAAGATAAAAATGAAAATACCGAAACCCGAACAGCCGAGATCCTATCCGGTGGCAGCAATTTTGAGACAGCCGTATACCTGTTTGAATCATTCAACAATAGAAAACAGAAAGCCGATGCCGTCTATCAGAAGATAACGTATTACCGGGGACTAGAGTTTTATAACGAACGTGCATTTGAAAACAGCATATCCATGTTTATGCGGGCAGAGAAGCTGCCTATAGACATGGAAATGGCCGCATTGGCAACCTATTGGAAGGCAGAGGCGATGTATGAAGTACGTAAGTACAAAGAGGCTGTGGACAACTTCTCCCGATTTCTCAGCCTGCCTGCTGCACGAAATACCAATGTATACAATTATGCAAACTACGCCTTGGCTTACGCTGCCTTCCGTATCGACAGATACAGCTTAGCAGCGCAGTATTTTGAACGCTTTTTGGCTACAGCTGAAAGCGCTCAGGATAAAAATATATATTACGATGTCATCGCGCGTTTAGGCGATTCCTATTTAGCCGTGCGAAATTACCAGCGGGCCAATCAGTATTACGATCAGCTCATCAACAGTAAGGCACCCAATCAGGATTATGCCCTGTTCCAGCACGGCATCATTCAGGGGCTGCAGGGAGATAATGAAGCGAAGCTCAAAACCCTACGCGCTGTCGTCGAAAAATTTCCTACATCAAACTATGCCGATGATGTAGCCTTTGAGATACCATACGTATCTTTCCTAAAGGGAGATTACGACACCGCGATCAAAGGGCTAAAAAAGATGATTGAAAAATACCCACGTAGCAGCTACGTACCGAGAGCATTATTGACTATCGGACTGGTTCAGTACAATCAGGACGAGTCTGAAGCTGCGATGGCTACTTTCCAGAAGGTAGTTAATGAATACAGCACCACCAGAGAAGCGGCACAGGCGATGCGATCCATCGAAAATATCTACCTCGATCAAGGCGATGCGACCAGTTATATTCACTATGCCATGAGCAACAATATCACCGAGCTCAGCCCCAACGAATTGGATAATCTGGCATTCCAAGCTGCCCTTACCCTATTTTCGAGAGCCCAATATGGCCCTTCAGTAGAGGCAATCAATGCCTATTTTGATAAATTTCCCAAGCCCAGACAAGAAAAACACGCCCGCTACATTCGAGGCGTTAGTTTATACCATACTGGTCACCCAAGAGAAGCCTTGAAGGATCTGAACATCATCCTCAACGATTGGACAAGCCCTTATACCGAGAAGACCCTGCTTACCGCATCTGCTCTATACCTCAGTCTGAAGGAATATAACGAGGCCATTGTACATCTCAAAAAACTCGAACTCAACAACGATTACAAAGACAATTACGGATATGCCGTCACCAATCTGATGATTTGTTATTTCGAGATCGGAGACCTTAAGCAGATGGACAAATATGTAAAACTGATCAAAAACTATGATCGCGCATCTGACGAAGAAATAGCCACAGTGCACCTGTATACCGCTAAGGCCATGTTGCAGCAAGGAAATAAAGAATCTGCACTGAAGGAATTGAACTTGGCAGCGTTAAAAAGCCAGGCTGCAGTCAGTGCCGAAGCAAGATACCGTGTAGGGCTATTGCAGTACGAGAATAAAGAGTACGACAAAGCTTCAAAGTCAGCCTTTGATGTAATTCAGAATATGGATTCACATGATTATTGGGTAGCCAAGAGCTTCATTTTGCTTGCCGATACCTACGCACGCAAAGGAGATACCCTTCAGGCCAAGAGTACCTTGGAAAGCGTAATCCAGAACTATGAAGGAGATGATGACATCATCCCTCTGGCCAAACAGCGTTTGCAGCAGTTGAAGAAAAAATAAGAAGGTTAGAAGATTTTACTGATCGCATTTCGACTAACTGCGTACCATTTTTATACTTCAAAGTCCGCTATACATCAGGTTATAGCGGACTTTGAAATTTAGGACTCTCAAGACGGTAAAATGAAATTGAAGCACTTACTTTGTCAGGAACACATACAGCGAGAGTCGATGAAATTATGAAATCACGTAATAAATGTCTTTTATTGCGATTGGTACGATGTCTATATCTATTACTCTGAAATACGCGTTATTGGAGTTAGTAAAATCTTGCGGAATTCAACTTCAGCACCTTCAGCTTGCAGTGCTATTTGTCCATTGTTTGCAGTACAATCGTACCCCTCATTTACGAGGTCGCCATTCACCCACACCTTTATTACACGGTCCAGGCATTCTATCCTCATACTGTTCCATTCCCCTAGTGGTTTTTCCGAATCATCCGTAAGGTTCAAAATTCTACGTTTCTTACCCTCTGTAACACCCCATTCAGCTTCCTCACCACGACGCTCCAGCATATTTGGTACTTTGATGTCCTCCACAATACACCAGAAGTCTCCCGCATTTTCGTGCATCATTTGCACCTCAATCGATTTTGGAAACATTCCATACAGCGCGCGTGGAGTAGAGGCGTGTACCAGCACACCACAGTTGCCAGGTTTTCCCGCAAAGCGGTATTCAACCGTCAGACTATAGTTTTTATAAGATTCATCTGTTATGATATGACCATTTGGCGTCCCCATACTTACCAGCATTTCGTTTCTGACAAGAAAAGGACTTTTCAATTTCGCGTTTTCGTCTAGTTCTGGAACATCAATATGCCAACCTGTTAAGTCCTTGCCATTGAAAAGGTTTTTTGATTGAGCAAATGCAGAAGCAGAAAACGTTAAGGTACTTACTAAAAAAAGAGCTGAAAAATAGAAGTTCATAGAATGAATAAGGTTTGATTTTTTATTAGTATAAATATACATAATAATTTTCATCTATATTACGGAACTATTTATCCAATAACCTCCGATGATAGTTAACCTGGCCCAAGTGATAAGACAAGTGGGCCGCCAGATGAACCAAAAGATACTCCGTAGAGGACGGCTCTGGAAACTTCAGTACCGGATAGTCCTTTGCCAAATCCTCTGCCGTCAATGCACCAAGGACAGTCTTTAGCATAGTGATCGTATCCTTAATACCGTCCACGATTTGTTGCCTAGGGACATCCCTTGCCGAAAATTCCAAATCCCTGTCACGGATATACCCCGTATTACCGAGCTCCACACCTATAAATGTATTCAAGTTACCGATCAAATGAAGCGCGAGGTTTCCTGCCGAGTTCAGTATATACCCATCCACCAGCCATAGATTTTTTTCGTCCGTATAGCGTTCGATTTCTGTTATTAACTTGTTCAGGTCTCTTTCAAAAAAGGACAATAGTTTAATTGCTTCCATGTTATATCTACTTTAAAGATTAGGCTTTCCAGAGGCCCTCTTATCATGTAAATATACAAACCTATTTAAACACTTCCTCCGATCGGTAATCTACTTTATGAGGGTTGCCAGCTTTAGATTTTCCACCACCACTTTGTCCAAAGACTACGAAATTAAAAATCAATCCGTTAGTCAAGCCGAATGTCTCGTCCAAAGTTGTATCTTTATTAAAACGGCGGAACTATTTTCTACAAACGAACCCTTATGAATCGATTATTTAGCAAGTATCAATTACTTCTACATTATAAATAATGAGGATATATAGTTATTAACAATATTTTTTAGATTTGAATATAGTTGATAAAAGATTAACAATGAAAATAGGGGTAATGGGGAATATTGAAAGGATTGATATATTTGAAAACTATCTATACTCAATAGGTTTGTTACAGAATGAGGAGGTTAATATAAGCTCACAACTCTTCGAATCTGTATTCTTGAAAAAAGGCGATTTTTTTATTCGTGACAATACCACCTGTCGCTATATCGGATTTCTTGCGAGTGGTGCTGTAAAAGCGTTTAGTATTGATAAAGACGGAAAAGAAAATATAACTTGTTTTAAGTTTGAAAATGAATTTGTTACTTCATTTACGGATTTTGTATCTCAGCAAAATTCCAAAATAAATATCAGCGCAATAGAAGATTGTGTAATCTATAGAATAGATCATCCGGATTATTTGTATTTGCTTGATAAATTGACGGTTTGGAATGAAATTATAAAATCTGTACTAGAGCAGGAATTGAATCAAAAGGAACGCTATCTGCTTAATTACAATAATAAATCTGCCTTAGATAAGTATAATTTTATGCTTTTAAATCAACCCATGCTTATCAAGCGTGTCACAACTCAAGATTTAGCATCATATTTAGGAATTGCCCAACGATCACTTACACGAGCTAAAGGGCAAATACATAGGAATACATTATAGGACAAATGTCTACATGAAGCTTAAATAAGTGATGTAGTTTTGAATAAAAATATGTTACATCAAATAGCTCCAGAAGTATTTCAAGTACCGTTAATGCCACGAAATAGTATTAACTGCTATATCATAGAGGGTACATTAGTAGACTCAGGTATACGAAGTTCCTATCCTACGATAAAGCACGCTCTCCAGCAAATTGCTGTCAATCAACACTTACTTACGCATGCTCATGCAGATCATCAGGGTTGTAGTGATCAAATATGTACAGAATTTTCTATTCCATTACTTTGTCATCCTAATGAAGTCTTTAGGACGGAAACAGGGATGGTCACTAACGATTATCCTAATCCGAAAAATTGGGTGGCAAAACTTCAACAGAAGTATTGGGCAGGGCAGGGGCATATCGTTGAGAAGACAATAGTAGAAGGTGATATGATAGGCAACTTTAAAGTAATCGAAACACCTGGGCATTCAGAAGGTCATATTTCTTTATTTCGGGAGCAAGACGGCCTATTGATAATTGGAGATGCAGCTACTAATATGAATTTACTTACTACCGTTAGCGGCTTGAGGCTTCCACCTAATATATTTACGTCAGATCATCATCAAAATATTCAATCCCTTCAAAAGTTAACTGAGCTACATCCAACCATTATATGTTTTGGGCATGGTCCGATTATGAGAAATACAAATCAAGAGTTTGAGAAATTTGTTGCTAAGTATGTGTAAATTAGTCAAACCACTCCTAGGGTCTATCGTTGCTACAAATAGTATTACTTTGTATTCCATTATATTAGTGATTAACCTAATTTTATCGATTTTTCAGTGTCGAACAGTGAAGTAAGTATTTTCTCATATATTCATCTCAGATTCTGCCTTTCTCAATTTCCGTACTATTAGTTTCTCTTCAAAATCCAATACTTTTTTCAGTATGTGTTGTGCATTCGGGTCTTTTTCAAACCAAGGCGCAATGCCTGGGTAAACAAACCAGAAGACCGCAATGACCGATTTAAATCTATCTGTTTTCGGGAAGCTTTTTACATACTGATATTTAGCTTCCGTAAACTCATCATATCGATCGGTCTGTCGTAAGAAAGAATAGGCTTCATCAGCCAAGGTTGAGAGTTCCTCTAAGCTCACCTTTTTGCAGTAATCTACATTTACACGATCCCTTATCGTGTAATAATAGTTTTCCATAGATATTACAGCACTATTCTCCGGTGACTTATAGAAATTGCTGTTTTCGGTATAGATATGCAATAAATCTGTAGCACCCACCGCCTCCAGTAGTTCCCTGCGTAGCGATAGCTCGTAGCTATAATCGATAGCATAACGTATTGGAAAAAGGCCCGTTTTCAGAAGCTGTTGCCTCGGATTTTTCTCCAGACCTTGGATCACTTCCAGAAATTCCTGTTCAATGATTTTCCAAATTTGCTCAACCAGTACTGTATTTAGTGTCAGATTTTCCGAAAGTATATTAAATGAACTTGGTTTTTCAAACTTCAGTGCGTACACACCTTCACGTTGTGCAGTGTCAATGTAACAGTAGATTTCCGTTGTCACCGAACCAGACTTAGCATTATAGTTGATGTAATTTTTATAGCTTCGGAAGAAGAATATTTTATAGGTTAGTTTGCCACTCTTCTTTTTAATATCGCCATTTTTCAACAATTTCCAACCTAAAGGTTCTAATCGGGAAAACAATATTTGTGTCATCTGATTGAAGATATCGACTGTTGTCAACTCTTCGGCTACTGATTCTTTATGCATAATCCTATACGTTTTTTGCTACTTATTACTCACGAACTGAGCCTAACATTTTTTAGTTTCCTATTTCACCTCGCGATTTAAGATGATTAGTTCTCCTCTTTGTAGACATAATTAGTCAAAAGGCTTTCTGCACCAAGGAAATACTGTCTTTAGCCGATACTTCGACCTCCGTAAGCAACCCTGTTATTACCCCGATGTTTGTCTTTTCGACCGTTGTATCAAATGGATCTATCTTGTCAATGTTTTTCATTTTAACTTACCAATATGTTTCCAATGTATTTAATTAATAAATGTATTGCAATATTTTTTCAATATATCCTTTACAAGTTTGCCCCATGCCGTCTTGCAGAGTCCTATCCATAAACGCAAAGTCAGCTATACATCAGGGTATAGCGGACTTCGCAATTCATAACTCCTAGTGTGGTAGTATAAAAAGTATAGTTAGAATGCCTAACGTTTCAAAAACTCCTTCAAAATATCCAAGGATATCTAAAAAATCTATGGCCAAGCATATTGGAATCAGCACCAGGGCTACACTATTTCCATTAATAATCGGGTACGATCATATGGTGATTCCCAAAACCTTCTGATTTTTGTCTCCAAATGAGTATCCTTTGTTAAAGATTCATCATAAGAATCCTCAGGAAATAAATTTACACTATTCGATTGAATTGAAATTGAAAAGCGGTTCATTTGATCACTGAAATATCCATCTTCTTTTAAATCACGCAAGACATCCAAAAACAATAGATCAAGCGCCCTAAAATCAGTTTCAGATTTAATATTCATCAAAATTTCATTAAGAGGGATAGCTTGTTTATAATCCATTTTCTCAGGAGTCCACAATTCATCATAAGCTATCGTTTCTTTTTCTGTTTTTAATTTAAATGTATGAAGACTTCCTGCATACAAGTTATATAAATTAAGCGCTCTATCTTTTGCGATAACTACACCATATATGCTATCCTTATTGTTCGAGACTGTTGCTTTTAATTGACTAAAACTCTCTATAAAAGAGTTTTTTAGGGTGTTTTTATAATCTTGAATGCTTTCATAAACGGAATTAACTTGTTGAATTATTTCAAACTTCTTAGAGTCTAAAGCCTCAACAGCTTGAAGTAACATTTCAGAAAAAGTCATTTTCAGATCAATCAAATGATCATCTTCTATTAAAAACAACTTCTGATTTTCAATATGTGCAACAATTAGATTTTCATTGTAGGCATCACCTATTGCAATATAATCAGCAAACCCTAATTCCCAGATCATTTCATTTTGCTCCACAAAATCATCTTCCTCATTAAAAATTCCGCCAAATAAATTATCATTGAAGCCAAAAATGTTGAGATAGGATGTGAAAAAGCCAGGTATATTCTTTTCCAAATTCTCATTTAATGCTTTAATTTCATCTAAATCAAGTCCTTTTTCCTTTTCAAACCTGTTAATTTGTACCAATTGATCTATTATCTTCTGCATGACTTACATTTTATTGATTTTTCTTTTCAAATTAAAGCATTTCAAGCTTTAAAATCACTCCCGATTAACAGTGATTTTATCCTGATTACCGTCTATAACGGAGGTCATTGGGCCACTCATTATGAGTAAAGTCTCCATTCATTTTTTTGATAACCATGATGTACTTGCTATTTGGGACTGACCGATCGGGATTATTACAGTATAACCCTTATTGATAAGCACATTAGAAGCTTAACAAAGACCTGGTGTAAACAAAAAATAATACTCCCTATTCGATAATGATATTAAAATTCCTTTTGGAATACATATATTTAATCTATGAATAAATCCAATCAAACTGAACGACATTTGTCAAATACTTTTAAAGTAAATTATATCTTATTACTGTTATTTATCCTCTCAGGATGCAGTAAAGACGATAATCCTGACAAAGAGCTAAGTCGAGCTATAAAAGAGGTTGTTGGTACCTATAAAGGTGAATTGAATTCAAAAGAATTGCCAAAAGAAAAATACGCCAACGCTATTGTTTTTGTTGAAAAAGTTGACGATTAAAATATAAAAATTCGTGCTAAACCGGGTGAATCTTATTCGGTTATACCTGATAGAGTAATAAGGGTAGTTCTTCGTCTTGATGGAGATGTGGTAGATCATGCAAAGGCCAATGGGGGAAGAGTTTTGTTTCTACGAAAGGAGAGGCAACTTGCAATTGCATCTGATATAATTAATGCAACCGATATTCTATTCGATTTTCTAGGAGATAAGCAGTGATTTACGAGCTGCTTAAGATAAAGAATCAACTGTAGTTACTCATGTGCGGAATCCCAATGATCTACTTGCAGCCCATAAGCTTTGATATTACTCATCCGGACTCAAAAAGCCCCGTCAGCCTCAGCTTAAGAAGATAGAAGAGGGCCTTCACCGTCTGGCAGCAGAGTTACAGGCCGTGGAGTTGATATAAATTATAATGATGAATGTCGAATTGATTAAACTACTGGAAGGTTATTGTGGTGCAGATACACACATGACAGAGAGTACACGATTGTATCACGATCTTAATCTCTATGGTGATGATGCTGCAGAATTTTTAGATAGGTTCAAGGCTAGATTCTCTGTCGATATCTACGATTTTCACTTTGCAGACTATTTCCCAAGCGAAGGAGATTGGATACTACCTGGTATTTTGAGGTTTTTGGTAGGTAAGCCACAACCAGGATATAGACCACTTACAATATCCGATCTACAGTTAGCTATCGATTGCGGTTACTTGAAGTGAAAGCCGTACAATAACTCAACTCGTCAAAACCTCTCAATCCAGTACTTCTTCATATATCAATACATTGTCATGCTTTGACACACTAATCGTTACTAGCGTCGGTGTAACTCCCTTTCCATTCGGTTGATAGACTGTATAGATATAACGATCCTCCATCATATAATTTACCTTCAGCGTATCACCTTCATACCTGTCCTCTGCCAATTCAGGCAAATTCATCGGTATGGTTCCAGTATATCTAGTCCATGTCTTCTGATTTATGAATGATCGTTTATCATTATTTGAGATAGAAAGCTTCAAGGAATGACCATAATCGTTAAATCCGCCAGTCGTATTGGAAAGAATCTCAAAGTCATCCTTCAACACGATGTTATGCCTGCTTAATAGTTCGACTGCATCAGATTTGGAGAAAAAAGAATCCTCAAAAACGAAGAATATAGCCCCTGATAAAGCAACTAGCATCAAAACCGAAGAAGCAATCAGAGCAGCTATTCTATATCCTTTTTTGTTTAGAAGCCAATAGATACCAAATATTATCAAGCCCAATAAAGCAATAATAGGCGCAAATATTATAAGGTAAAAAAAGAAAGCATCTATCATATGTAATACCTGTTTAAGGAGCAATCTATTAGCGGTTTGTAACACCGGTCTATGATTTCTACATGTCGAATATATTTAATCTTTCGTTGTATCACAACAGCGAATTTTGGTTATTTTCCGTCGGCAAGGGGAGAAGCAGATTACAGCTTACGCAGTTTAAGCGAAAGGCATTCCATAGACAGAACGTTTAAAAGACTGATTTTGCTATTTTTAATGCAAAGTCACCTAGATCAGTACAGTTCGTGTTGGACAATATAATAATGGTCACATCTTCTTCTAAAAAATGGAACCAAACAGCATTTGCCCCTGCAATCTGTCCATACCTCTCCATTCTTTTATACTTTCTGTTCTCACCTTTCGTATCCTTTATCCATACACTATATCCATAATCGTCCAGTCCGGGAGACAATAATTTATCTAAAGTTTCCTCTTCTATCAATTTCAGACCAAAAAGCGCATTGTCAAATTTCAATAAATCCGAGGTTGTAGAATACATGCCTCCGGCCGAATAGAAGTTTCCCATATAGATCGGAATGTTCGGAATCAGACTATCCCCATCCTTTTGTTTGAAATACGAAGAGGTAAGGCCCTTGATCAGTTTGTAATGCGATAGCATCCCCGAATTAGTCATTCCCAACGGTTGCAAGATCCTTTCGTACACGATGTTTTCATAAGGCTTCTGATATATATTCTCTAAGATCAGACCCAATATTAGATAATCTCCATTACTATAGCTAAACACATCTCCCGGTTCATGGATCAAAGGCCTCGATGAGAATCTATACACCATGTCCTTTAACGAATACGGATGTTGATAGAATCCCAGACCATATTTCATGAAATTTTCCGCTCTGATCGTGTCCGGGTTTGCGATACCAGATGTATGGTTCAATAACTCGTGCACAGAAACCTTATGCGCAGCGTCTTCCGCGTATTGGGGCAGATAGGTATGCAGTTTTTCGCTCAAAACTATTTTTCCCTGCTCTACCAACTGAAGAATCAGTACTGCAGTAAATGTCTTCGTAATAGAACAGATCGGATACACACTCTCATTCGTCATTGGAGTGTTATAAGCTCTTTCCGCGAGCCCAAAACTCTGGTGATACATTTCTTTTCCACCTTTTTGTATCAGTATCGTTCCATTAAAACGATGTTCCTCTGCATATTTTTCTACAAAATCATTCAACTCTATTTCTCCAATTCGTTTACCCTGCGCAACCGATTTGTTGTATAAGGAGGTCGATAGTAGAAAAATAGATAGGCCTATAACGATGATATTTTTTATTTGCACCATGGATTAGAGATTATACTTTCCGAAGGTAATGTATTGCCCATATCTCTTATCCATGATTTAGGTTAAGATGAGCTTTTAATCGGTAATGCGGTGTTATTGTAAGGTGAATGAAGTTTGCACAAGTTCGAACCAGAACAGAGGCTTTCACAAACTTATGAGATAAAAGTTAAAACATATTGTGTCAACTCCTTAGAGTTTTGGAAGGTCACCGTCAAACACCGTGTCCGACGACTGCCGGGTCTCAGTGTCGAAGAAATAGAACACCTGAGATAGGTAATCAAAAACAGGCTAATCTAAACCTCTCAAAACGTTCATAAAAGTCCTGGTATTTTTACCACTTCTGTTTTCAGAAAACATCAGGCAGATTACAAAGGAGATCCCAAAGTTCCATAGCAGGTAGAACAAACCTGACGTAGGTTCTTTATCTGGAGACAGGTTCAGTAGATAAGGTGGAGATACCAATATTGCAGCAATAATAAAGTATTCAAATTTCATTTTAACTTTAAAAAATAACTTTATCGTTCCTAAAATCACCCATGCACACCACATTCCTGACGTCGAGCGTAGTAGCCTCACAAGCAGGCCGTCTTGTCCGAAACTATTCTCAGAAAAGCTGATAAAAGGCGCTAAAAATGCTAACCCACCTATTGTGATGAAGATTAAAAAAAATACAACCGGTAATACCAATAAGAGAATCTTGAACCTTAGCCTGTCCATAAAAATCAACCCCACAAATAACCCAAACAGCACGGGAATCCAAAAAGGCCCCATATCAACAGATCCAGCGATATAACACACCAAAAGTATTGGCAAAAAGACAAATAGCTTGAAAGCAAAGTCGCTCGTCCTTATCGTTCCGATGATTTCCCTCATGTAGTATTCTTTACTAGTATATTAATGTACGATAAAAAGAGAGAACATTAATAATATTCTTTCACCTCACACCAGATGTTAGACGTTTAATTTTTTAATCAATCTTTCCCTATTGAACCTTTCGTCGTATATATAAGCAGGGATTATACTGTTAATCTCAGTTTTTAGGCACAAGCCTACCAAATAGATCATACTATATCTTCCGGCTTCCTGTAAGTGAGCTAGTAAGTTTATCGTTCCAGCATCTTGGCCAGTAGATACGCCACGAGCATATACCTAAGGTATTCAATGCCTCCTTTCAAAGCAAGCAATAATTGCTACTTTTGAGTATATTCGACATGTAATTAATCAAGGTGTCTTCACAATAGTTTATGAAAGCCATTAGCAATATAGTAAAACTACTGATAATTAATTTCTCTATCCTCGGGTCATATACGCTTGCTCAAAGCAATTTCTCTGACTCGAAGGCTGTAGATCCTTCTATTTTGCCCTATCGACACATCAGCAGTAAACATATTACCGAACATAGTGCAAGTCGCAGTAGAACTGATATCGCGAGTAAACTAAAAAGCTTTGGGGCAGGTGTTCATACCCTTTTTGAGGAGAACAAAAATGCAATTCCGTTAGTAGGAACATTTTACGAGTTTTATACGCTCAATAATGAGAAAGCATTAGTCACAATTAGAAAGGTTCCTCCTGGATTTGAAGAGGACGAGCTAGATGAAAATAAAGTAGTTAGAGCAAATAATTTCGCAGAGCTAGTCGAATATTACCATGGAATGTTCGACCCAGATTATACAGCAGTGATAAAATATGTAAATACAGACTCTGTGCAGAGCGCTTTCTTTATATCTACACTTAGCTCAAGCACACACATTGAATATATGTTTCTTATTAGTGATCCCACTTTCTCGAAAGAGGTTTTTAGAGGTACTGTTTATTTTAAGAGAAGCTCACCATCAGATAATAAAGAAGCGAATATGCGAGAGTTTTTAGAAAGTATACAATACGGCACTGTATCGCCAACACATCGATCTCAAGGAAAGAAATTATAACTGCGCACTGCCTTGTTACTAACACGGGTACACTATTGAATATGGATATACCTTTTAACAAAATAGCGAAAGCCACTGGTCTCAGTGTCGAAGAAATAGAACACCTGAGATAGGTGATCAAAAACATAGAGATACACAAAAGCTGAACACCACGTTCATCTATCACTACCAACTTCCAGACGATTTAATCCAAAGTTTTTCCGACCCTGTAATTGACAAAGATCTAGAGGTAGCACTAATTGAAAATGAAGAAGCCAAACAGCTATTGCGAGCAGCTTCACCATATCGTATCGATAGAGTGAAATGCATTTATAGAGACAAGGAACAGAAGATCATCAAAGAAATAGTTGTTGACAGAAAGTCGATCATAGGCCGAAAAGGATAGAGGCACAATATCCGAACATATCCGTCAACAAACAGCTCTAGCTACAGTGGAAAGGACCTTTTTAGTATCATGGTTATTATTTATTGTCATATCACTTATCTAGATACTTATTTCGATAGTTTGACCACTCTTTAGGTGAAGTAGTCAAGACTTAATCTGACAGTTGCAATAAATTAACAACTGAAAAATAGATTAGAGTTATGACAACACAAGAAAAAATCATCAAGAACA
>NZ_SNYV01000019.1 GCF_004363245.1 Sphingobacterium yanglingense
CGCCAGAGCCGATGGTATTGCCGTAACAGGTGGGAGAGTAGGTCGGTGCCTTTTTTAATACGAAGCCCCTTCAGGAAACTGGAGGGGCTTTTGTTGTATATATAATCCCCCAGCGGATAATGCTAAACGAGGAGAGAACGGGATCCCAGAGAGGAATACAGCCCTCTCTGTTCTAGCTGTGTCCAATATAGACCCTCTCAGGAACCTGAACGAGATTAGGAAGATATATTATTAACCACAGGAACGTGTTATTCGGAGCGCTTCCCCGAAGCCAGCTACTCAGTACTCGAAATAAATAGTGAGCAATAGTCTACTTTCGAAAGAGCATATATGTAGGGAGTTAATAAGATACTAAAGGTAAAGTCGAACACCCTAAAGTTGGGAAGTTAAAGAGGAGGAAGAGATGCAGCTATAATAAAGAAACCAACAATAGTTAATTGAATAATGCTGGGATTTGATTTATTGGAAGGAATCTAATTCTATTCTTCCGTATAAAAGTCAATTAGACTGCCTACATATTCTTGATCCCAACCATCGACAATGTCTTCATAATCTTCATCTGGAATATTAGTATGGTTGACTTCAAAGGAAGTACCTTTCTTGTGTTCGTGAAGCTTAATTGTGACGATAGAGGCTTCTTCTTGCTCTCCGAAGTACCATTGTTGTACTATTTTTTTAAAGGGCTCTAGTTCGATAAAATGCCCTGTAATACCTCCATCCCAAAAAGAGAACTGACCGCCTTCACGGGCGTCTATCTCAACAAGATCACCGGTCCACAAGCGAATAGTGATATCCGTAGTCAAGGCACGAAAAATATCTTCAGGTGTAGTTGGAATAATGTAGTATTTTTTGAAATTCTTCATAGAAGTAAGAGTGTTTAAAAAGTCCAAAGATAAGACAATAAGCTGGATTTCATTTTAATTTTGACTTTTAGTTTTGACTTTTTATTTTTGTGTATGAGTAATAAACTCCCCCCAGACTTAGTTAGACATCTCCAAGGAGATCCCCATTTTGATTATAATGCTTTCGTAAGTATCCATGACAAGGAGCAGAAGACGTCTTCAATACGTATCAATCCGGGAAAGAAGTTTGATCTGTCTCTATTAGATATCGAACGAGAGGTACCTTGGTGTGATGGTGGTTTTTACCTCAATAAGAGACCTGTTTTTACCTTAGATCCTTTATTTCATGCTGGTTGTTACTATTCTCAGGAAGCAAGTTCGATGTTTTTAGACTTTGTTGTTCGTGAGTTAAAACTTAATAGAGAACCTATACGTGCATTGGATTTATGTTCCGCACCTGGCGGCAAAGCGACTTTATTGAGCTCAGCCTTGCACAAGGACAGCTTGTTGGTGGCCAATGAGATAATAAAAAGCAGGGCTTCAGTACTACGTGATAATCTCGTAAAATGGGGGAATGCGAATGTGGTTGTTTCTAACAATGACCCAAGTTCTTTTTCTCGGATTCCTGGTTATTTTGACTTAGCTGTTATTGATGCTCCCTGCTCGGGTTCGGGAATGTTTCATAAAGATCATGGCGCAATGGATGAATGGTCCATGGCTAATGTAAAATTGTGTAGTGAAAGGCAGAAGCGTATTATTGCCGATAGTATAGCAACTGTGAAAGCGGCTGGTGTCATATTTTATTCTACTTGTTCTTATTCAAAAGAAGAGAACGAAGATATCGTGGATTGGATGATCGATACATTCAATCTCGAATCGATTTCTGTATCGGTAGACGATTCGTGGGGGATAGAGGTTGGGAAGTCCGATAAGCATGCGGCTACCTCATATCGTTTCTATCCCCATAAGGTAGCGGGAGAGGGGTTTTTCTGCGCAATTCTGAAGCGCAAAGAAGGACTGGCGAATTTTTCTCTTAAGAAAGTAAAGGCGGAAAAGAATGCAGCACCACAGTCTTTAGCACAAAAGTGGGCAAATATGGAAGGACTTTATTCTTTTCTGTATCATGACTTATTGCATATTTTTCCGAAAGCTTACGAACAGGATTTAGCAACTTTACAGAAAGTACTATATCTGAAAAATGCAGGAACAGAAATTGGACGAGTAGTTGGGAAAGACCTAATCCCAAGTCACGATCTCGCGCTGAGTAACCGGATTCATAAGGATATACCGTTTCTAGATCTCAATTTAGAAGAAATGCTGACATATCTTCGTAAAGAAAGTTTGTCTCCTTCAGTCAATAGTAAGGGACTAAGCGGATGGATTATCGTTCGTTATGAAGGAATGGATTTAGGTTGGATTAAAGCGATGCCAAACCGAATTAATAATTATTACCCTAAGGAAGTTCGAATTGCAAATCTTTAGAGTAATCTTAGAGCTGTGGGGAACTAGGGTTTTGATGCTTAAGTATCAATTCGCATATATCATTAGCAACTTCAGCTTTACTTTTTAGCTCAAATTCATTTACCTCGCCTATGCTAGAAAGGATAGTTACTTTGTTCGTATCAGTACCAAATCCAGCACCTTTGTCAGCCAAGGAGTTTAGAACGATAAAATCTAGGTTTTTACGCTCTAGTTTTTCTTTAGCATGTTCTACCTCATTATTTGTCTCTAATGCAAAGCCGACTAAAGTTTGGTGCTTTTTTTTATGACGTCCTAAGAAGGCTAGAATATCTGTTGTTTTCTTGAGCTGAATTGAGAACTCTTCTTCTTTTTTCTTAATTTTTTGTTGAGCAACGTCTATAGGTGTGTAGTCTGCAACAGCTGCACTCATGACGATAATATCAGCCGTTTTAAATTCTTCGGCACTAGCTTCAAGCATTTGCTGAGCAGATTGTATATTGATTGTTTTAATACCTAGAGGTGTCGGTAATGCTGTGGGGCCTGATACGAGTGTTACTTCAGCTCCAAGTGATTTCAAGCGATGAGCTATTGCATAACCCATTTTTCCTGACGAATGATTTCCTATAAAGCGGACTGGGTCTATTGACTCGTAAGTTGGTCCAGCTGTTACCAATGCCGTTTTTCCTTTCAAAGGCAAACTATTATCTAAACTTAAAAGTAAAAAGCGGATAATGTCCTTAGGTTCAGCTAAGCGGCCTTCACCGACTAATCCACTTGCAAGTTCCCCATCTCCAGGTGGAATAATAATATTTCCATAGGATTGAATACGTGAGATATTGTGTTGTGTTGCCGGATGCTTCCACATGTCTAAATCCATTGCTGGCGCTAAATAAACGGGACACTTAGCAGAGAGGTAGGTTGCCGTTAAGAGATTATCGCAAATTCCGTTGGCCAATTTTGCAATTGTATTGGCAGAAGCTGGAGCTATAATCATTAAATCGGCATCTAGCCCTAATTGTACATGATTATTCCACGACCCCGTGTTCCTGTCATAATATTCGACAAGTACAGGTTTTTTAGAAAGTGTGGATAATGTTAGGGGAGTAATAAATTGGGTTGCCTCTTTAGTCATTAAGACTTGAACATCTGCTCCCTCTTTGATAAGGAGCCGTAGTAAATAGGCAATTTTGTATGCGGCTATACTGCCGCATACACCAAGTATAATATTTTTGTCTTTTAAAGAAGACATTTTTCCAATACGATTAGTCTTGCTCTTTTGAAGGGTTTCTAAAGTAAACTTTGTCGTTCAGAAACTCATCAATAGCAACAAGAGTTGCTTTTGGCATACGTTCGTAATGTTTTGATATTTCAATTTGCTCCCGGTTTTCAAAAACCTCTTCCAAATTATCATTGTTGCTAGCAAATTCTGCCAATTTGGAATTCAACTCCTCCTTCATCTCCACTCCAATTTGGTTCGCTCTTTTGCTAATTACAACTATAGATTCGTACAGGTTGTCGGTAGCTTGATCCAATTCTCTTAAATCCCTAGTAACGGTAGAGTTTGGAACGGCGTTGTTTTTTGCTTGACTCATATTTGTTGATATATTATATAAATATTCTATTTCTTAACTTGTGTTGCTGTCGCTTCTGTATTTACTTCGGTTATCCCAAGCTCTTTGTTTTGATCTTCTATCTGCTTATTGATTTCGTTCATTTTACGTATCGCGAGTACAATCTTTTTGTCCGCACTCGACTTTAATCCATCTAACTCATTACGATATTTACTTGACGGATAGTGTTCAATAAATGTTTCATAATAATCAATAGCATCATTAAAGCGTTTTTCTTGTCTATTTGGATAGCTGTTATCTGCAAACAAATACTGTGCTTTTACAATTAAGTATTCAATTTCTTCTGCAAATCGAGTATCGGGATAATCTTTTAAAACGTTCTCAAGCGCAATTACCGCGGCACGATAATCATCTGACAGCCCCATATTGTAATAGAGCTTTGCGTTGTCAAAAGCTTTCTTTTCCAGTTTTTCACGAAGGTTCTGAATAAGTTCCCCCGCTTCTTTCGCTCTCTCCGATTCTGGGTAGTAGTTTACAAATAGTTGTAATTCGTCAATTGCTTTACGAGTATTCTCTTGGTCCAAGTTCGATCGAGGAGACTCGATATAATAACAATAGGCTGCCATGTACCTACATTCTTCAGCACGAGGGCTACTTGGGTAGATAGTAGCAAAACTTTTGAAATGATAGCGAGCCGAAGTATAATCCCTCAGGCGATAGGTAGCATTGGCTCGGAGATAAAAAAGGTCTTCGGCTTCTGCACGGCCACGGTATTTTTCCGCTAAATCATCAAATAGAATTAAAGCTTTTGAGTATTTCCCTTTTTCATAAAACTTTACAGCCTCTTGATACTTCATGGCTATATTATTACTGTTTTTCAGCTTTTCAAACTTACTTTTACAGCCTGTGAAAAAAAATGTAGCCAATAAAAAGGCGATTATAACTCCTGTGCGTCTATTTAAAAACATTGTACAAAGATACGTCAATTAAAGATAATATTCAATTATATTTCAGCGCGCAATTTAATTGATTTTAATTGAGTTAGTAACACTAAAGTGTGGCTTTAACAAACTTTAACCCTTAAAGAGGAGCCTGTCACGATTATGCTATAAAACATTCTCAGATTTCAAATTAAGTAAATATTTGTCTATCTTTACTCCAAAGGAAAGAAAGTATTTAATAAAATGACCTTACGAGAAAGAGTCGAGCAAGCATTAGACACATTAAGACCTTATCTTGAAACAGATGGAGGTAATGTTAGTATTGAAGAAATTACCAGCGATAATATCGTTCGGTTGAGGCTGTTGGGGGCTTGTGCCAGCTGTTCTATGAGTATCATGACGTTCAAAGCAGGCTTAGAACAAGCGGTAAAGAAGGCCGTCCCTGAAATTGTTGCTGTAGAGGCAATCAATATTACGGATATGGATGATCCAAATGCTACAACGCCCAACCAATTGTAACGGAATTGTTGTTTTTTGCTTAACACATTTTAACAAGAAGGTATTTTGTGTTTAATTATTTTTGTTAGAATGCAACAATATCTAAAGTACCTATTCATTTTATGCTTAATCTGTTGTATACAATTTGGGTTTACACAAACTAAGAGTATACTACAGTTTAGTGGGTTGATATCCTCTGTTGGGTCTGAACTACCCGTCGCTTATGTGACCATAAAAAATACATCCTATAACAATCAGACTTTTATTTCTAATAACGACGGTTATTTCTCGTTTGTCGCACACAGCGGTGATACTATACAATTCTCAAGTGTTGGATATGATCCAGTGACCTTTGTAATACCCAATGTCTCTGACGATAAATTTACGGCACACATACAGATGCGTAGTTTGGTGATTGAATTACCTGCAGTGACACCTTTTCCTTGGGCAAGCTACGAGGATTATCTCGCTGATTTCATGGGCATGAAAGACGGTCATGATCCTGTCGCTTCTGCACGTAATAATTTGAGCCCCGAGGCAATGGCCGCTTTAGCTCGTATTGTACCTCGCAGCGCTGATGAAATTCAGAGTTTTAATTCGATGCAGAGGCACATAAATATGACGAATAAGAATATTAATCAAAGGTATGCCAATCCATTGCTAAATCCGTTCGGTTGGGCGCAATTAATTAATCAAATTCAACGGGGAGACTACAGTAGACAGAAGTTAAAATATTAGACTACTCTGCTTTGTTTATATCCGTTATTCTGCCAATTTCACGTACACTCAATCTCGAAGAGAAATAGGAAACACAGGCTGATAGTATAAAGACAGTTGTGAATACGATAATGAAATCTTGGGACCGGATGTCGATAGGGTATATATCTATAAGTGAACCTTCCATTTCTCCCGTACGGATAAAGCCAAATTTTTCTTGTAGTTTACAAAAGAGGTAGCCGATTGTTATACCTAACGCACTTCCAATAAGAGCAATTAGAATTCCTTCAATAAAAAAAATCCGTTCTACCATAGGTTTGTTTGCACCTAGGTGCTGTAAGACTTTCATGTCTTCTTTTTTGTCAATGACTAGCATCGTGAGGGAACCAATGATATTGAAAATAGCGATTATGCCAATAAATGTTAATATAAAGAAGACAATCCACTTTTCTGATTTTACAGTTTTGTACAACGTTGGATTTTGTTGCTCCCTGTCTTTAACTAGAAAATCTTGGCCAAGCTCCTTTTCTAATCGTTTCTGGATTTTAGTAGTTTTGGCGACTTCACTAGTATATATCTCAACAGCAGATATTTGGTTTGGTTCGCCCAGAATGTCCCTAGCGAAGTCCATTGGTACGAGGACGATATTGTCAAATTCGGGCTGGTAGGTCAGTACACCATTGACAGGGATTGTTCGAATGTTAAAGTCTTCTAATGGGTTTAAGTTGCTTGCAGAAACCCCTCGCCTTGGAAAGTAGAGTTCAATCTGGTTATAAAAGCCCGTAAGTGGAATTTGTAAGTTGGATTGAATCTGTGCCCCTATTAGTGCATAGTCTGTGGAATCCTCTCGGATTACAAATTTACCCGAGTGTAGGATCTCTCTTTGATCCTGTGCCGCGAGAGCATTGGGAGAAATACCTTTAAGTTGTCCAACAAATTGTTGATGGTCATATTGAATAAGAATTTTGTCTTCAAGTAATTCAACATAATTTTTAACATCTGGTGACGAAGAAATGTCTTTAAATACTTGAGTGGCGCTTGAGAATGTTTTCCCTTGCCTGGGTTCGATTCGTAAATCAGGCGTGGAATTACTATACATGGATAATATAAACTTTTCCATGCCATTGTAAAAAGAAAGGACGATTACAAGAGCTGCTGTACTAACGAATACCCCTACAATACTTATTATAGAAATGATATTTATCGCATTGACGGTCTTCTTTGAAAAGAGATAACGACAGGCAAATAAGAGGGGTATTTTTAGCTTTCTCATCCGCGAATAAATGGATTTGTTTCTTTTTCGTAGGCGATTGTTGTGGTAGGACCATGGCCTGGATAGACAATTGTTTTATTGGGTAAGGTGTATATGTTTTTTTTAATCGCCTCTAATAATGTTTCATGGTTCCCCCCCGGCAGATCGGTTCGGCCTATACTATTTCTGAACAATACATCTCCTCCTATTAGAAAGTCTTGTTCGGCATTGTAGAAACAAAGATGGGCAGGAGAATGGCCTGGTGCCAATATGCAATGTAGTGTATGGTCTCCAATCAAAAGCTTCTGCTCATCGATTAGGAATTCTTCGGGAATTGGGGATGGATCATATCGAAAGCCCATTTGTGGAGCGTAGTTCTGTACCGCTATCAGTACAGGGATTTCACCTTCATGGAATAGGGGTTTAAGTCCCCATTTTTCATAGACGAAATGATTTCCAAGGACATGGTCAATATGACAGTGTGTATTCAGCAACAGTTGTGGCTTCAGTTCATTTGTGTTGATAAAAGACTCTAGTTGTTGTTCCTCCTGAGGGGTGTGCATCCCGGGGTCAATAATCGCACAGTTTTTCTTATCGTCGAAAAGGATATAGGTGTTTTCCTGATAGGGATTAAACGTGATAGTTTCTATATTAATCATAATTCAAACTTAGCTAAAAAGCATATAATTCACGAATATCTATAGTAAAAAGCTGGGCTCATAACCACTTGGTCGTATGGATAAGGTGACTAATATCTTGCTCTATGAACTTAAGTACAGGCTGTATAGAATCAAGATGTGGTTTTTCATTAAAGTATAGTGCCCCGCGCAGGTAATGTTTGGACTTGTCCGAGATAAAAAATTGATAGTTCGAAGCTGTGTTTCCTTGTATGTGGTACTCCAACCCATAGACATTCTGTTTTGGGAGAGAGATTGCCTGCTGTTCTATAGCACTTGCCATAGCTGTGTGTTTGAAGGCGAAAGTGCGTGCATCTTCAGTAAGCTGTTGGAACGTTGAGTTGGGCTCTATTTCGAAGTAACTGAGGTGCAATTTCGCATTAAATTGTGGAAAATCTAGGTTTTTCCAGCAAGGCTTTGCATTACTGCTATTATCGACAACAAGACTACTGTAGGTCGGTATATCAAAGCTGTATGGACATCCAGTTTCAATTTGTTTGTATATCTTTTCTGGAAAGATAATTCGATGAAATCCGCGAGGTTTTGGACTGTAGTCTTCGTTATGGCAAGCTAGAGTTGTTATGCCAACTAGGATGAGGAGAATAATATTACGTATCATCTAGAAATTATCTTTCCATATTTGCCAGTTTTTCTCAGCCTGAAGAATTAGCATGTCATGACCATTCTTTGTAATCGCACTTTGCAGTTTTCCTTTTTTTAGAAACAAAGTTTCAGCAGGATTGTAGATGAGGTCATAGAGTAGATGCCTATTGGTGATATACTCATAGGGTATTTGTGGAGCTTCTTCTATATTAGGAGCTGTCCCGACGGGGGTGCAGTTGACAATTATGGGATGAGAAGAAATAATGTCTCTATTGAGTTGTTCGTAGGTAAGATTGCCATTTGTTTTACTTCTGCTAACGATGGTATAGGGAATTCCCAATTTATCGAATGTGTATAATACGGCTTTCGCTGCACCTCCATTTCCAAGAACTAGGGCCCGGTCGTGTTGAGGTGTAAGAAGCGGAACTAGAGAGGTTTCAAAGCCAAAGGCATCTGTATTATAACCCTTTAGTAATACCTTGTCCCCGATATGCTGAATGGTGATACAGTTGACTGCACCGATTTGCTTTGCCTCTACCGAAAGATCGTCGATAAAATCGATAACTGTTTGTTTGTAAGGTATAGTGACGTTAAAACCCTTAAATCGATTGTCGTTAAGAAATAAGTTGGGGAATTGATTTATATTCTCTAACGAATATAGATCATAATCTACGTCAGTGATGTTCTCGTTCTCAAATTTAGATAAGTAATAGTTTTTTGAAAAAGAGTGACCTAGAGGAAACCCGATTAATCCCAGTTTTATCATGAATTTGAGGTGTATTTCTTTATTATTTCCGAAATGATTTGATTGCCTTGCAACTGTGGTAGGTAGTCAAAAAGAATATTGTGCTTTTCTGGACCAAAAGCTAATGCGAGTTCGAGAAAGTTAAGCGCTTCATTATATTGACCGTTAGCGAATAAGTAGGCGACAAGTCTGTAGTAAAGCTCCGCCGTATCCGGGTTGCATTTTATTGCTTCAGACATCGTTTCTATCGCTTGCGTGAATTTTTTTTGCTCAAAATAGATGGATGAAAAGTCTAGCCATGCATCCATGTCTGTCGGGTTTAGTTCGACCACTCTAGCATAGGCTTTTTCTGATTCTTCGACTTGCCCTAGTTTGTATCTTGCATCTGCAATTGCAAACCAGTAATCTGGATTATCGTCTTCGAGTTCCAATGCTTTTTTGTAAAAATGCAATGATTCGAAGTAACGTTCTTCAAAATCTAATGTTACCCCAATTCCAAACCATGCGTCAGATAAATCGCTGTCAAGTTTCACTGCTTTTTTATAGTAATCTCTCGCAGTGTCCATTTGCTCCAATTTTTCGTAACATTCTCCCATGGCACAGTATGTATCTGCATTGGGCGGTTCGTATTCAAAGGTCTGTTTGTATACGAGTATTGCTTCCGAGTATTTGTCTAGGTTTACAAGAGCATTTCCTTTATTAAAGTATGCTGATGCAAAATTTTCTTTTATAAGAATTGAGTAGTCATAGGCGTCAATGGCTTCTTCAAATCTGGACATTTTGTGATATGCATTTCCAAGATTATACCAGGCGATAAAAGAATAAGGATCTCTGTCTATAAACTCGTTATAAAACGAAATACTCTCTTCCTGTTTATCTAGTATGTCGTAACAAAAAGCCAGTTCATATAATGCGTCTTGATTTTCTAAATTGGCTTCGAGTGTTTTTTTAAGGTAGTGCACAGCCTTTTCATAAGCTCCTTGAATTTGATACAGTCCTGCAAGTTGATAGTATACATCTTCTTTGTTCTCTACGCTATGTAAAGCACTAAGCATCGCTTCTTCGGCTTCTGCATACTTACCTGTAGAAGCTAAAATAGATCCTCTTACAAGCTGAATGTCCCCGTCAGAGGGTTCTAATAGTTCTGCTTTGAGAAGAGCTTCTAAGGCCTGTTCATACTGTTGCACCGAAGCTAAAAGCTGGGCTTTTTTTAGGAAAAAGGATGTCTCAAAAGGGTGTTGATTACTCGCAAAATCGATAACTTGTAATGCCTTTAGTGGGTCATTCTTTTCTGTATAATAATCAATAATACTATCAAAAGCCGCTGAGTCAAAGAAATACTGATCTTCATTCCGAATCATTTCCTCATAACGATTTACAGATTCCTTTTGCTCCTCCGGCGATCCAAACTCAAATTCCTCTTCCATATCGTAACTATTTATTGAAAAATACGCTTTTTAAACTAAATCAGTCCAAACTTCTTTTCCACATATTAACATTAGAATGCAAAAAAGTGAAAAAGTTTAAAATAAACAAAGCCGTCCCGAATTTCGGGACGGCTTATTATACTTAATAATTATACGTTAAGTATGATTATTTTTTGATCTCAACACGACGGTTTTGAACACGACCAGCTTCAGTTGCGTTAGATGCAATTGGATTTGCTTCTCCGTAACCGTTAGCATTGATGCTAGATGCAGATACACCAGCATTTACTAGGTATTGTTTTACCGCGTTAGCACGATCTTTAGATAAACTTACGTTGTAAGCTTCAGAACCTTCTGAAGATGCGTAACCGTTTAAAGTAACAGATGACTTAGCGTCACGGATTTCTTTAGCTAATTTATCTAATGTACCGTAAGATTCAGTTTTCAATACTGAGCTATCAAACTCAAATTGAATAGGAGCGTAGTAAGCACCTGTAGTAGCACCTGGAGCTACAACTTGCTCAGGGAATTTGATAGGACATCCAGAACCATCAACTACTGTACCAGCAGGAGTGTTAGGACATTTGTCAAATTTATCTGGCACACCGTCACCATCTGAATCTTTTCCTAAAGCATCAACAGTACCTTCTAATGAAGAAACGCGTTGTTTTAATGCTTCAACTTCGTTGCGTAAAGATGGGTCTCTTAACTCATCATACATAGTAGCAACTGGGTTAGCAAAAGTCAAGTTTTGTTTGTCTTTTGAACCTAAAGTGAACTCTAGACCACCGTATACGTTAGCAAAACGTTGTTTAGAATCTCCGTGTCTGTTTGGTCCGTATAATAATGCCTCATCAGTGAAGTTCATTGTGTAACCTAAGTTCAAGGCAACAACTTCAGATAATTTGAATTTAGCACCAACACCTACAGGAACGATCATACCTAAACGGTCTTTTCTATCTCCTTTGTGCTCTCTATCTCCGAAAATATCATCACCCCATTTGTCTTTGTTGTTGTAAACTTCACCACCACCAAATTCATTGTTTGCGAATTGAACAGGGTTGTAAGCGAAAGCTCCTAAACCTACTTTAGCGTAGAAGTTAACAGCATTTTCTCTTCTTAAGAAGTCAATAGTTCCTAATTGGAATACACCGTTTAAGCTAGCTGCCCAGTTAACAGAAGTTTCAACAGACTTAGCTGTACCTGCTCCTGTAGCGCCAGAACCTGCTTCAAAAGCATTGTTTTTGTTGAATGATTTGATTTTACCACGGTTAGCTTCAACCTCTAAACCAAATAGGTGAGAGAATTGTTTGCGAACAGTCAAACCATAGTACTCACCAACTTTATTTTGGAAGTAACCAACTTTTTGACCAAAAGCATTGTTACCACCGATTAAAGTGTTAGGTGTAGTGATACCACCTTGTACTCCGATAGACCAAGTTCTGTATTGTGATCTACCACCAAATACAGTTGGAGTTTGAGCTTGAGCAGTTTCAGCAAAACCTAAAGCGGCTACTAAAGAAGCTGCAACAGCTGTTTTTTTAATTGTAGAATAGTTCATACTCTTTTGTTTAAGGTTATTAAAATTTTTAATTGTTCTCATTTTTAACATAACTTAACAATAACGGTGCCAAAAAAATAAATCACAATGAAAATTAATTTTCGCCCCTGTCCCTTGTTAAATAATAGGTAAAATTACTTATTTGTCTGTTATATAGCAAATATTTCACCCAAATTTGTTTGTCATTCGATAAAAAAGAAAGGCAATGTAGTGTAAAAGCTACATTGCCTAACATATTCTGTTCAAAATGATTGCGAAAATCAGGCTATTAAAGTATATAGTGTATAATCGCTAAGGTCAAACCTCCTAAGATGGCGCTTACAGGAATAGTTAATATCCAAGCCCAGAGCAAGCTTATTGTTACTCCCCATCTTACGGCCGAAACTCTTTTTACTACACCGACACCTATAATTGCACCTGTGATAGTATGTGTTGTAGATGCTGGTATACCAAAATGTTCTGTAATCCCCAGTGTGACGGCTCCTGCTGTTTCGGCACTTACGCCCTCCAACGGTGTCACTTTTGTAATTTTGGTCCCCATTGTTTTAACAATTTTCCATCCACCACTCATGGTACCTGCCGCAATTGCAACATAACAAGAAAGTGGAACCCACTCTGGCATCTCCTCAAAATTTCCGATTACACCTTGTGCTATTAATGCGGTCGCTATTATTCCCATTACTTTTTGTGCGTCATTCCCACCATGCGCAAAACTCAAGCCTGCGGAAGAGACCAGTTGTAAAAATTTAAACCAACGCTCAGCGACACTAGGTCTTGTTTTCTTGCAGATATTGATGATGATAAGTGTAACGATGATGGCTATCGTCATACCAATAACAGGTGCGAGTACAATAAAAGAAAGAATCTTTAAAGTGGCTCCTAGGTTTATAGCGTCTATTGGATTGGCTCCAAGAAATAAAGCGTAGGCCATTCCCGATCCCGCAAAACCACCAATTAAAGTGTGTGATGAAGATGAAGGTATCCCGTAGTACCATGTAAATAGATTCCAAGATATGGCAGCGACAAGCCCAGCAAATATTACTTCTAACGTGATATATTCGTCTATAACAGTCTTTGCGATAGTGTTGGCTACTTTATGGTCTGTAAATACAAAGTATGCAACAAAATTAAATAGGGCAGCCCAAAGTACGGCTACAAAGGGAGTCAATACTTTTGTCGATACAATAGTTGCGATTGAATTGGCTGCATCGTGAAAGCCATTGATATAATCAAAAGCTATTGCCAGCACGATAACAACAACTAGTAAAGTCGTAATCATAATAAATTAATTATGTATAGTTAGCGTGTCACCATTAGGCGTTTTTAACAAGGATACTTTCCAGTACATTTGCCACATCCTCACATTTGTCCGTTGCGTCTTCCATTGCGGATAGAACTTCTTTTTGTTTGATAAGAGATATTGCATCTTTTTCATACTCGAATAGGTCTGCAACAGCTTTATCAAAAATATAGTCGGCTTTATTTTCCACGCTGTTGATACGTACACAAGAATCTGTGATGTTACGTATGTTTTTCAAATCCTTTAGTTCGAACAACGCTTTAGCAACATGCTCCGTAGCCTCTAGAATCAATGCCGTGATTTCAATCATTGGCTGAGTAGGCTGTTCTACATTGTATAGTTGCATTCTATTGGAAGCTCCATGTATAAAATCAGCCACGTCATCAAGAGAACTCGCTAAGGCGTGTATGTCTTCGCGATCAAATGGAGTAATAAAATTACGTCCAAGTTCTAAATGTATTTGGTGGGTGATGTTATCACCAACATGCTCAAGGTCTTCAAGCTTTTTAGAAAGCTCTTTTCTCTCTTCTAGATTTGTGCTATTTACTGAGATGTTCAATAGCTTCGCCATTTCAATAAGATTAGCGCCAGCCTGCTCAAATAGAGGGAAGAATTTTTTGTCCTTTGGGACAAAGTACTGAAAAATGCTATTTAAAGACATAATACTTTTATTTTGATGCAAAAGTATAATCTTAATGTTAAGTTAATGTTAAGTTTGATAATGGTTGCCCAATTAAATGTTCTTTGATTTGGATAAGGTAAAGCCGAAAGTCGTACCTATTCCTTCTGTACTGCGTACATTTACCGTTTGTTGGTGTGCTTCCAAGATGTGTTTGACAATAGAAAGACCAAGCCCGGATCCTCCAATGTCACGAGATCTACTTTTGTCTGTACGGAAGAAGCGTTCAAATACACGGGGAAGATTTTTTTCTTCTATACCATAACCATTGTCTGTTACTTCAATTAATATTTGATCCAGCAAAGGGAATATGCTAACAGTTGTTTTTCCTCCGTTCTTCCCATATTTTAAAGAATTGTCGATTAAGTTGATTAAGACCTGCTGTATTTTCAGTCGGTCACCTTTTACTTGGACGGCCTGGTTCGACTTTGTGTTAAAGACAATCTTTATGTTATGTTTGTTGGCTTTGTCAATTAGATGCTCAATGGTTTCGTGAATTAATTCGATTATGTCAAATTTTTGGATATTAAGGGATATTTTTCCTGATTCCAATTTTGAAATTTCATCCAGGTCATTGATGAGATAAGTGAGGCGATCAATATTTTTTGCCGCTTTATCTAAAAATACCAATGCCATATCTGGGTCATCCGTAATCATGCCATCCTGTAGCGTTTCTATATATCCTTGTATAGCAAATAACGGTGTTTTGAATTCATGCGAAATGTTTGACAAAAATTCTCTTCGGAATTTTTCTTGAGCTTTAAGCTGGTCAATTTCTGTCGACTTTTGTTTCGCCCAGTCCCTTACTTCCTGTTCGGCCCCTTTTATAGGGTCATCGCTGGCATGTTCAGCAAGTACTTCCTTCATATCCTTGCCCAGTTTTAGGCTACGGATGAGTTTGTAGATATTACTAATTCGGTTATTGATGTACTGATTTAGTACATTGTTGAGTATTATAAATGAGACGACAAAAGATACAGCAAGCAGTATGAAAAAGTGATTCCAACTCCTTTCATAATACATACTCACAAGTGCTACAGATAGGGAGATTACTGAAGCGATGTAAAAAACAAGTAGCCTGAAGTTCATAAAAGACCTTTTCTATTAATTAATGTTCAATTGTAACAATAATTCGGTCTATGCAGCACTACCTAGACTGTTACATCGCTAAAAATAGGTATATTAATGTTAATTTAATATTAAAACCTAGCGATAATGGTTTTACCACCAACGACCTTGTCACCGATGGTTACATCGATTTTCGTTCCTAGGGGTAAGAAAAGGTCCACACGTGAGCCAAATTTGATGAAGCCAAACTCTTCACCTTGTTGAACAGACTGTTCTTCTTTTACATACCATACTATCCGACGTGCTAAAGCGCCTGCAATCTGACGGAATAGTACCTCTACACCGTTGGATTTTTTTACAACAACTGTTGTGCGTTCATTTTCCGTAGATGACTTTGGATGCCATGCTACCAGAAACTTTCCCGGATGATATTTGAAAAAAGAGACTACACCAGAAACAGGATTTCTGTTTACATGCACATTTACCGGTGACATAAAAATAGAGACCTGGATTCGTTTATCATTAAAATATTCGGTTTCTTCTGTCTCTTCGATGACGACAACTTTACCATCGGCAGGGCATAAAACGACGTTTTCGTCTATTTTAATCTTTTTAATAGGACTTCGGAAAAACTGTACGATGGTGATGAATAAGAAAGCAGAAACAATATACAGTAACCATTTTATTATAAGATTGGCATCATAATAATTTGCGACAGCATTGATGATGAATATAAATAGAACAACTAACGCTAAACTGGTATATCCTTCTTTGTGAAATTTCATGTTTCAATCTTTATTTAAAGCTTTTTTGTTTTGCAAACATAGATAAATTCAAGTAAATATCCTACACACCCTTTTCTCGTTGTATTTGTACTGGAGATATGTGTATTGTGCCAGCTTGCGACTGTATTACAAATTTTATTGTAAGTATGTCGGCTATGGGCAAGCTCTGGTTGTAAGATGGGAGGTAATATCCGATTTGGTTAATCATCTGATTGAAATGAAACCGTTCCTCCTTAGAGAAGGATGCGATGTTTTCTAATTTTGCCGAAGAGGGAACCCCGTTCTTTGAAACGTTAACAACGTAGGTGATTTCCTTTTGCACATCCTGATTGTTGGAATAACCGACCTCACTTAAGTACTTGGTAAATTTGTTTGCGATGAAAATATTGAATCCCGTAAACTCATCAAAGGAACATCTTTTACTGAGCATGAACTCTGCTCTAGGAAAATAATCATTGGGTGTAAACACAAAGTCCTCTTCTGCAATGAGTAGGTGCTCAAACCCTTCTTCAAAATTCTTTCCATTTAAGCGACCATCCTCATATTGCTCAATGAATAAAAGATGTGTATCTCGCCTTTTTCTTTCATCGACAAAGGATATGTACCAGATACCATCAGGTTGTCCATTCTTCACTTTTCCCTGCCGGTTGAATCTAGTATATCCATGGTCTGTAAACCCTACAATAGGGAGGTCTATATCGTATTTCCCCTCTCCATCCTTTACTAATTGAGTCCCCTCTCTATTCCAGTATTGATTTATGTAAAAGTTGTTCAAGGTTATTGTGACAAAAAGCATTGGCTTGCCATCTGGATAATAGTATTTCCAAGAGCCCGATGGCGCGTCATTTATAAAGTTTGTTTCCCATTTGAGAGCTCCATTAGGATGGAACGCTTTAAATTCTCCTTGCTTTTTGCCCTCTTGGTAATGTCCTGTTAGGATTAGTCTTCCGTTAGGGTCGAAATCTTTAAATACACCTTCAAATTTGTTCGTTTTTTTATCAAAGGAGGAGACACGTTCAACGTATTTGAACTCACAGTTTTTGTCAACCAGGAAATAGTTCTGGTCAAAATAGAAGCGCATCATGTTATTAGGTGCGTCTTCAAAGTATAAGGCTCCATTGGGCTGTGCTTTAGTTTCTTGCAATAAGACAGCACACAGAAGTGTAATCAAATAAACTATTTTTTTCATCCCTCTTCCTTTAATGTTTTTCTCTTGAATCAATTTAATGGGCAGCAAGCCAATTCGAACCCTCTCCAATTTCGACTTCAATTGGAACACGGAGTTCAATAGCTTTGGTCATTCGTTCGGTGATGATCTGCTTGAAAGTGTCGACCTCATTATTAGGTACGTCAAATACAAGTTCGTCATGAACCTGCATAATCATTTTTCCTTTCAGATTCTGACCTTCAATGTCTTTTTGAATTTGGATCATGGCAATTTTAATCATATCAGCGGCAGATCCCTGTATTGGAGCGTTTATCGCATTACGTTCAGCAAAGCCTCTCACGGTCATATTTGCCGAGTTGATATCCCTCAAATAGCGTCTACGTTTTAGAATAGTTTCTGCATATCCCTTTTCTTTTGCAGACTCTACTGCTTTTGACATATAGTTTTTGATGCCCTTGTACTGTGCGAAATATTGATCGATAATCTCTGCAGCTTCCTTCCGGGATATGCCTAAGTTTTGAGAAAGCCCAAATGCTGACTGTCCATATATAATACCAAAGTTGACGGCCTTTGCATTCCGACGTTGATCCGAGGTTACTTCCTCCAAGGGTACGCCGTAGACTCTAGCAGCTGTTGCTTTATGGATATCATGACCTAGGGTAAATGCCTCCAGCATATTTTCATCTTGACTTAATTCAGCCATAATTCGGAGCTCAATTTGCGAATAATCGGCAGACAGGATGATGTGGTCTTCCGAGCGAGGCACGAATGCTTTACGTACTTCGCGACCTTTTTCTGTCCGTATAGGTATGTTTTGCAAGTTCGGATTGGTCGAGCTTAAACGTCCTGTGGCAGCTACAGCCTGATTATAGGAGGTGTGTATTAGTCCTGTTTCTGGGTTTATTAGATTGGGTAGTGCGTCTACATAAGTAGATTTTAATTTCTGATACTGTCTAAAATCCAAAATGTCTTGCACGATATCAGATTTATGTGCTAGTGCTAGTAAGACCTCTTCTCCAGTCTTATACTGCCCCGTTTTTGTCTTTTTAGCTTTCGGATCTAGTTGCAGTTTATCAAATAAAACCTCGCCGAGCTGTTTGGGCGAAGCAATATTGAACTGGACACCCGTTTTCTCATAAATACGTTGTTCCAGAGCTGCAATGTCTGTCTCTAAGGATTGTGAGAATACTTTCAGCGTGTCAATGTTAATCTTGACACCATTTTTTTCCATTTCCGAAAGCACATATACCAACGGGAATTCTACTTTCTCTGCAAGCTCTTGAGTTGCTGTTTCGGATAAAAGCGGAGTAAAAGTTTCATATAGCTGCCAGGTGATGTCCGCATCCTCAGCAGCGTATTCCTTTGCTTGTTCTACTGGTACATCGCGCATATTTCCTTGGTTTTTTCCTTTATTACCTATGAGCTCAGTTATGGAAATAGGTGTGTAGCCTAAGTAGGTTTCCGATAGAATATCCATGCCATGGCGTGTATCAGGGTCGATTAGATAATGCGCTAACATTGTATCGAACAGGTCGCCCTGTACAGCGATGTCATATCGCGAAAGAAGCAGAATGTCATATTTGATGTTCTGTCCAATTTTCTGGATAGCACTATTTTCAAATACAGGTTTAAATTGGGAAACGATGTCCAAAGCCAGTTCTCTATCAGAAGGAGTCGGTACATAGTAAGCCTTTCCTTTTTCAAAGGAGAAAGATAGTCCTACAATGTCTGCCAATAAAGGATCTACGCCAGTGGATTCCGTATCGAAGCATATTTTTTGTTGCTTGGATAGAATCGTTACCAGTTCTTTGATCTCTTCGATACTTTCTACTAAAATATACGTATGGTCGGTGTCTTTAATTGTCTTATTCGGTCCAATTGAAGCAGCAGAAGTGTTATCTTCTACCTGCATTGGCTCGCTTGCAAAGAGATCCATTTGTCCTGACGGAGCTTTTGATGCAGCATCACCAACAGAGAAGTCTTCACCAAAGACACGTTTGCCCAGTGTTCTGAATTCCAGTTCGGCAAATAGTGGTTCGAGAATTTCTTTATTCGGAGGCTGTACCTGTAGTTGTTCTTCGTCTAATTTGACTGGGACATCCAAAAGAATTGTTGCTAGCTTTTTGGAAATTAGTCCTTGTTCAGCATAATTGATTACATTTTCTTTCTGTTTTCCTTTCAGTTTATCCGAATTGGCAATAATGCCTTCAACGCTACCAAACTCTTGGATCAGTTTTTTTGCCGTTTTTTCGCCAATTCCAGGTATTCCGGGTATATTGTCTACAGCATCTCCCCAGAGTCCTAGAATATCAATAACCTGAGACACATCCGTTATTTCCCATTTCTCCAATATTTCTGGCACACCTTGCACCTCTGCTCCATTTCCCATTCGGGCAGGCTTATAAATAAAGATATTCTCCGATACGAGTTGTCCAAAGTCTTTATCTGGTGTCATACAGTATACCGTGAATCCTTCTTTTTCAGCTTCTTTGGCGAGTGTTCCTATGATGTCATCCGCTTCATAACCATCTTTGGTAATCAGTGGGATGTTAAACCCTTCGATCAATTTAAAGACATACGGTATCGATTTAGAAAGGTCTTCTGGCATCTCTTGGCGGTTTGCTTTATACGCTTCAAACTCAATATGTCGGTTTGTTGGCGCAGCTGTATCAAACACAACTGCAATATGGCTTGGGTTTTGGTTTTTTAAAACATCTAGTAAGGTGTTTGTAAAACCCATTATAGCGCCGGTATTGAGCCCGTATGAAGTCAACCTAGGGACTTTGTTGAGTGCAAAGTACGCTCTATAAATAAGAGCCATCCCGTCCAAAAGAAATAGTTTTTTCACAAATAATATGTTTATGTGTACTAGACAAAGGTAGTAAAACCTTCATCAACTACCTATATTTAGGAGAAGGAAAGAGCAGAAGCAATAAGCTGTAATGTTGATATTTTTTGCGACTTTTGTGCAGATTGGGATAATTACTTAATAAAATAAGCATTAGTAGGAAATGAGAGGTTTGGTGACAAAGTCAACCGGTAGTTGGTATCAGGTGTTAGGAGACGATGGTGTTTCTTATGATTGCCGTATCAAGGGCAAATTCAGAACAAAAGGAATAAAAACCACTAATCCTGTTGCTGTGGGCGATTGGGTGGGCTTTGATGTAGAACCTTCTGGCGAGAATGGGATTATTACAACATTGGAACCACGTAAGAACTATATTATCCGTAGGTCAGTAAATCTTTCGAAGCAGACACAGATTTTGGGCGCTAATTTAGATCAGGCCGTTTTGGTCGTCACTTTGGCTTCTCCGCCGACTTCTTTAGGATTTATAGATCGTTTCCTTGTGACAGCCGAGGCATATGGAATTCCAGCTATACTTGTTTTTAATAAATTAGACCTTTTTAGTGAAGAAGGTAAAGAGATATTACAACAGTATAAAGCGATTTATGAAAACATAGGTTATTCCTGTTACGATGTGTCAGCATTGGAAGGGACACATGTCGATGTGCTACAGGATGTGTTGAAGGATAAGGTTACGTTGGTTTCAGGGCATTCCGGAGTCGGCAAATCTACATTGATCAATAGACTTGTGCCTGGATTGGAGTTGCGCACAGGACGTATTTCCGACTGGTCTGACAAAGGGAAGCATACCACTACTTTTGCTGAGATGATTGAGCTGCCTTTTGGAGGCAAATTGATTGATACCCCAGGTATCCGTGAACTAGGAATCGTCGATATTGAAAAGACGGAGTTGTCACATTTCTTCCCCGAGATGCGGTACTATCTCAATAAGTGTAGATTTAACAACTGCCGTCATATCAATGAGCCAGGTTGCGTCGTGTTGGATGCCGTCGAACAGGGAGATATTGAAGAATCGCGTTATGAGAGTTATCTGAGTATGTACGCCAACGAAGATAACCGGAATTAAATAACGTGTATTTGAGAAAAAACAAAATACCTGCTCGGTTGTTTTTTCTCAAATTAATAATGAAACAAATATGAAGCTTGCGTTGAAGTGGATTCTGATTGTATTGTTGGTCCTTATATTGGGCGTAGCTGGAGTGGTTTGGTATTATGGAAGAAATTGGAAACCCATTGTAGAGACAAAGCTCAAAGAAGCTGTACACAAATCCACTAGCGGATTGTATACCTTGAAGTATGATGATCTGGATTTGAATATTGCACTCGGAAATGCGACATTATGGAATGCAGAGTTGATCCCAGATTCAGCAATTTATAGACAGCAAGTATTGTCTAAAGAAGCCCCTAATAATCGCTATCATATCAAGTTGAAAACATTGAAGATAAGACGGTTCAGTCTTATGGATATTCTGTCTGAGAAGAGGTTGAATATTCGTTCCATTGTTTTTGAGGAGCCTAGTATCCATCTCATTAGTGAATATCATGCCTACAATGATACCATTTCTGAACATACCCAAAAAACGCTATATGAAAATGTTAAAGATATCGTCAGGTCTATCAATGTAAAGGATATCAAGATAGATAATGTAAAGTTCAAGTATTCTAAAATCGAAGCGGGGAATACCAGCCACATCAGTCTCGATCAGGTGAATATCAACGTTCATGACGTATTGGTTGATGAAACCTCTCTTGCTGATACCTCACGTCTCTATTATACCAAAATGGTTGACGTACAGATACCTCATTTTGAGTATGATCTGCCGGATGGTTACTATCGTGTTAAGTTTGATGATCTAAGGATCAACACCAGAGAACAGAATGTCTTATTAACCAAAGTCTTTTACGGGCCTAAGATGAATAAGGCTTCTTTTTTTAAGAGAAAAAATAAGAATGTGACCATGGCTGTTTTAGCGTTTGATACGTTACGCATGGAACATCTTGATTTTAAGAGACTGATTGATAATCAGCAGACTATTGCCGCCAAGGTTCAGCTAAAAAACGGGACAGTAGATCTTTCCGCTGATAAAAGATATCCAAAGTATCCTGTGGTGAAAATAGGACATTCTCCACATCAGCAACTGATGAAGGCCAAAAAGCTGTTGCGATTGGATACCGTTTTCGTAGATAATATTACCGTAACTTATCATGAAATGAGTGCAAAATTTGGGCGTGAAGGAGCCATCAGTTTTAATCATGCCAAGGGAACGCTAACCAATGTTACGAACGATACGACTGTGTTAAAGAAAGATAAGTATATGAGGGCTGATCTCTCTGCGCAAGTTATGGGGGCTGGACGGCTCCATGCAAAATTTGGATTTGATATGTTAAGTAAAAACGGGTACCATACCTATAGTGGTACGTTAGGGGCTATGAATGCGACAGCCTTTAACCGTATTTTACACCCCTTACTCAATGTAGGGATTGCTTCTGGCAATATTAGAAAAATTGCTTTCAATATGGAGGGGACCGACCGTAAAAACTGGGGTAGTTTTAAATTTGATTATGATAATTTAAAAATAGATCTTCCAGAAAAAGAAAATGGTAAGAAATCCAAACTGGCGTCATTCCTTGTTAATCAAATTCTGATAAACGATAGTAATCCCGATGCAAATGAAAAATATCACGTTGGAAAGATTAACTATACACGTGTGCCAGAGCACACATTCTTCAAGACACTGTGGCAAAGTCTTCTCGAGGGGATTAAGCAGTGTGCTGGTATTAGTCCGGAGCGAGAGGCCAAATTGTTAGGTACTGCAGAGAAAGCGAAAGAGGTACACGTAGAAGCAAAAGGAGTGGTCAAAAAAACAGGAAAATTCTTTAAGGGGCTGTTCAAAAAGAAGGAAAAAACTGAAGTAGAGGAGAAGTAATTGACTTCAGCAAAAATATATATTACTATGTTTGTAGTATGAAGTCTATTGCAGATTTTTTAAAGTTTGTATTTCGTTACCGTTACAAGGCTGTAGACCTTATTATGTTCTATGTTAGCATGGTATGTGCAGTCACTGTATTAGTACATATCGGCTATATAACGAATGCACAGATAGCAAAACATACGAAAGTAGCCATTGTCGCTATGTTTTATGGTCTTTTTGCACTAGAGTTCATCCGAACAGCCTCTTCTATATTCGCCTTTAGACGTATTACGGCCTCACATTACTCTGGAATCATTGTTGTTGCGTATTTTTTGATTGTTGCTTTGGCCCGTATCTCCGATGTCACATGGGTAAGCTACCTCGCGAAAGACGAGTGGTTGTATCTGGGCATTGGAATTGTCTTTTTATCTGAGCTATCAAAGAGCAGTTTGTTTTTTGATAACTTCTATTTTAATCCCACGATATTATTTGTAATCAGCTTCATAGGACTGATTTTTATAGGCACCGTGTTGCTCATGCTACCTCGAACAACCCTAGAAGCTCCTCTTGGCTTTGTTGATGCTTTTTTTATGGCCACTAGTGCAGTGTGTATTACAGGGCTTTCCGTAACGGATATTTCCACCAATTTTTCATTGTTTGGACAGACTATTATCATGTTATTGATACAGGTTGGAGGATTGGGGATTATGACCTTTACAGGTTTCTTCGGTTATTTCTTCTCAGGGGGCTTCTCCTTTAAGAACCAGCTGATGTTTGGTGAGATTTTGGGCGAAAACAAGCTTAACGATGTTGTATCGACGTTATTGACGATAATATTCATTACTTTATTGTTTGAGCTCATTGGAGGTATATTTATTTATTTCACATTAGATCCTGCGCTTTTTGAAAGTTCTGCCGAGCGTGTGTTTTTTTCCGCCTTTCATGCTATTTCTTCATTCTGTAATGCAGGGTTTTCTATTCTTTCCGATGGAATCGGCAATCCTGGCTACAGATACAATTATAGTTTTCAAATTGTTTTGGTTCTGATTTTTGTTTTGGGGGGATTGGGCTTCGGTACTGTTTATAACTTTTATACTTACCTCAAAGGTAAAATCAATGCTTTGATCTGTATGGTGTTTCTAAAAAAGAAATACAAACACAAAGCACAGCCTTTTAGCTTCAATACCAAATTCATACTCCTATGTAATGCGATTGTTGTCGTTATGGCGACGGGGTCCTATTTCCTGATGGAGCAAAATAACACATTGATTCCAGATGGGAGTGTGTTTGGAGAATGGGTTACATCACTTTTTATGGCCAATGCCTCTAGGTCCGCGGGCTTTAATAGTGTTGATGTCAATTTTGTGAGCACGCCTACATTGATTATGCTGACCACTTTGATGTGGATAGGGGCTTCACCTGGTTCGACAGGCGGCGGGGTCAAAGTCACCACCGTTGCAATTGCTTTCATGAATATTTTTTCATTAGCGCGAGGAAAAGATTCTATCGAACTTTTCAAAAGAAAGATAGCTTCAGAATCAATTAATAAGGCGTTTGCTATTATTGTCCTTTCCGTATTGACGATTACATTCTCTTTTGTGCTTCTTAATTTTTCGGATCCGGATCAACCGATGAAGGCACTCCTGTTTGAATCCGTGTCCGCATACACCACTTGTGGGCTTAGCCTAGGAGTGACCCCATCATTGAGTGCGACAGGCAAGATGATTATTATTTTTACAATGTTCGTGGGGCGTGTGGGCATGTTGACGTTGCTTGTTGCTTTTATAAAAAATACGAAGAACAAAAGTTATATTTATCCAACAGAGAAGCTTCTGTTTTAGGGTACTAAATAGACATATAGATGAAATATATAGTTTTAGGCCTTGGGCATTTTGGCCGCTCATTAGGTATACACTTAACAGAGTTGGGCCATGAAGTCATTGGCGCGGATTTAAAGATACAGATTGTCGAACAGTTGAAAGACAAGATTACGCATACCGTATGTCTTGATACCACGGATCGGGAAGCGGTATCCTCCTTGCCGCTCAAGGATAGTGATGCGGTAATTATCGCCATTGGCGAAGATGAAGGTGCATCTTTACTCACAACAGCTTTGGTCAAACAGCTTGGTGTCAAACGAATTATTGGAAGGGTTGTTTCTGACTTACAAAAGACGGTAATGGAGGCGATGCAGATAGACGAATATATCATGCCTGAAGAGGAAGCTGCAGAACGTCTCGCGATGCGACTGGATAATGTCGATATTGTTGATTCCTTCAAAGTGTCTGATAGATATAGCATTATTGAAACCAAAGTCCCTTCCAAATATGTAGGTATGACGTTGAGGGATGCAGACCTGACCAATAGGTACAAGGTTATTGTCTTAACAACTGTTACGGTGACCGATGCGGTTGCTAAAGGCAAGACCGTACATCGTAAGGAAGCCTCCGGAATTGCAAAGTCAGACACCTTGTTATGTGAAAATGACTTATTGGTATTGTTTGGTGAGCTTTCAGATATTAAGAAATTGATTGAAAAAGGAAGCTGATTTAATAACCACAGGAATAGCGCTGCAAATACCTTTTATATGAGGCGCAATTATATTGCATATAAAAATGAATTTATGTAGGTTTGAGCTTTATAAAAGGCATAACCTCTTAACTTATTCATGAACACATGATGAGCTCTATGATAGAAAAATATGCTCATGGTGAATTCATAACCTTTAAAAGAAAAATTATTTGATGAAATGTCTAGGATTGCGAAACTCAAAAACCAAGGGAAACAATCTGGATATTCCATATGGCCATTAAAGAACAAATTATTTACAGATGAAAAATTGGTTTAAAGAGAATTCCTCGCACTTGATTGTTATTGCGATATTCTTTGTGTTAGTGTTTTTTTACTTCTCTCCAGTTTGGCAGGGAAAAGCATTGTCGCAACATGATGTGATGCAGGCTATGGGAAGCCAAAAGGAGCTTTTCGACTATAAGGCCAAAGACGGACATGCGCCACAGTGGACCAATTCGATGTTTGGAGGGATGCCTACTTATCAGATTTGGTATGAGCATACTACGAATATAACGACTTACGTCAGTCGCGTTATAAAAGCGGTCTTTCCTTTACCTGCTGATGTAGTTTTAATTTACCTTTTGGGAAGTTATTTTTTGCTTTGCGTCCTTCGGATAAAACCCTGGTTGGCTGCAGTAGGTGCAATAGCGATTACTTTTTCGTCTTATAACTTTATTTATATAGAAGCAGGTCATGTCAATAAGGCCTATGCCATTGCTTATTTAGCACCTATTATTGGAGCTGTCCTGCTGTGTTATCGAGGTAGTAAATTGTGGGGGCCTATTTTGTTGGCTGTATTCCTTGCTTTGGAAATCCGGACCAATCACGTGCAGATGACTTATTATTTGTTCATTGCATTGTTAGTGTTCGTTGGATTTGAGTTATATTATGCAATTCGAGACAAGAAGCTTCCAGCTTTTGCGAAAGCTACCGGCCTACAGCTAGGGGCTGTGGCTATTGCGGTAGCCGTCAATGCGACCGTTTTATTCCCTACTTATGAGTATAGCAAGTTGACCACCCGTGGTAAGGCAAATATCGTAAAGGTTGAAGAAGGGGGTAAAAGTGCAGGTTTAGATAAGGAATATGCATATGCATGGAGCCAGGGCGTGGGTGAGAATATTACTTTCTTGATACCTAATGCTTATGGAGGAAAGAGCCAAGGGGTATTAGGAGCAGATTCTCATGCTGTTAAGTTTTTTGTTGGCTTAGGGGTGCCTCAAAATCAAGCACTGCAGATGGCGCAGAGCTTACCAACTTATTGGGGCGAGAAGAGTTTTACATCTGGGCCTTGGTATTTTGGCGCAGGTATTATCTTCTTGTTTGTTTTAGGTATTTTTATTGTTAAGGATAGGTTGAAATGGTGGATCCTCTCGGCGATTGGGTTGACCATACTTTTATCATTTGGTCGACATTTTTCTTTCGTTTCCGATTTGTTCTTTGACTACTTCCCGATGTATAATAAATTTAGGGCAGTAGAATCAATCTTGATCATCCCATCTATTTTGATCCCGTTGCTCGCTATTTTAGCAGTCAATGAATTGATAAATAGAGGAAACGAGATTGCTCAGTTAGATAAGAAAGTACTTTACAGTTTTGGTATTGTTGGTGTTATTTGTGTGGCTGTTGCGTTGATGCCAAACATTCTTGCATTTAAAGCCTCTACTCATCAAGAGTTTATAAGCATGCTGACGCAGAACTTTGGTGATGCAAATCTGGCAAACCAGCTCTCAGCAGAGCTAATAAAAGATAGGGCAGATCTTGCTTCTGCAGATGCCTGGCGGTCTTTTGGAATCGTACTTGTCGTTTTTGCTTTGACTTGGTTCTTTGTTAAGAAGAAGCTTTCGGCCAATGTTTTGGTGATAGGAATAGGTCTTATTACATTATTGGATCTTTGGACGGTGGATAAGCGTTATCTGAACAATGATACATTTGTTGATGAAAGCCTTACAAAAAATCCTATCCAGGAGCGAGAAGTGGATCAGCTCATTCGTATGGATAAGGATCCACACTACCGTGTACTTGATATGACGACAAATCCGTTTTCAGATGCTAAAGCCTCCTATTTCCATAAAAATCTCGGCGGGTATCATGCGGCTAAATTGATGCGTTTTCAGGAATTATTGGAGCATCAGTTCAATGGGGCTATTAATGAGGATGTCTTGGATATGTTTAATGTTCGGTACGTTATTACCCGTGATCCGAACAATGGAGCAGAGCGCATTCAGCGTAGATCTACAGCATCAGGAAATGCCTGGTTTGTAGACAAGGTAACCTTTGTTAAAGATAATGCGCAGGAGATGCAGGCTATCAGTAGTTTCGACCCGGCGAAAGAAGCTTTTGTCCACGACGAGTTTAAAAATAAAGTCAATGCTTCCCGATTGGGACGTCCAAATAATGCTGATATCAAGCTTGTTTCGTATCATCCTGACAAAATGGAGTACGAGTATACAGCACCTAATGATGTTTTTGCTGTTTTCTCTGAAGTATATTATGATAAGGGGTGGAAAGCATACGTTGATGGCGAAGAAGTTCCTATTATTAGAGCTGATTATATATTGAGAGGCTTACAGCTGCCAGGTGGAAATCATAAAGTAGAGTTCGTTTTTGACTCGCCGACAATGAAGACTTCAAATATAGTATCGTTAATAGGTTCTATCATTTTAGTCGCTGGCTTGGCTGGGGTCGTAGTAATTTCGACTAGAAGAAAGAAAACGTCCAAATAAGTATATTGGATACTACGATAAAGAAACGGGCTACCTAATTTTAGGTAGCCCGTTTCTTTATAATTCTAATTTTAGCTGCGGGTCTGTGACGCGGAATGTACGTCTATGGTGTATGCTTGGCCCGTGCTCTAGTACAGCCTTTCGATGTACAATGGTCGGATAGCCTTTGTTTGAACGCCATTCATATTGAGGAAATTCGTCCGCAATTCTATCCATAAATTCGTCTCTATATGTTTTGGCGAGAATGGATGCGGCCGCAATTGAGAGGTATTTGCCGTCGCCTTTTACTATACAAGTATGAGGTACTGTTTGGTAGGGTATAAATTTATTACCGTCAATAATCAAATATTCCGCTGTAAGGCTTAGCGCATCCAGTGCGAGGTGCATAGCTTTATAAGATGCATTGTGGATATTTATCTTGTCGATTTCTTGAGGTGTCACGCTACAGACAGCGAAAGCTAAAGCTTCTCGTTCTATTATAGGGCGGAGCTCATTTCTTTTCTTTTCAGACAGTTTCTTCGAGTCATTTAGAATAGGATTATAATAGTCCTTTGGAAAGATAACTGCAGCTGCAAAAACGGGGCCGGCCAGACATCCGCGACCTGCCTCGTCGCATCCAGCTTCTACGAATTCATTTTGAAATTGGGATAAAAGCATACTTTGATTTTCAGTGTAACTTATCTGTGATATCGTCATGTTAACACTTATTTACACTACTTCTTCATTTTTTTGTAAAGATATTGACGATTTAAAGAAACTTTTGCATCTCTTTGTCTTGTAAAAGTAAACATAAATTGCTGATGAATAAATTTAATATCCTATTTCTGATCTGCTGTTGTCCATTTGTGCTATTCGCACAGAAGAAAAAAAAACAGGATTATACTTTCCAGAAGATAGAGAAAGTTGCTTTGGATGGGAATCTGGCGGAGTGGTCCGATAAATTATATAACCCTGATAGCGATTTTTGGTCTTTTGGCGTCAGCAAGAATGAGGATAAACTGTTTGTTGCAGTTCGTATTAAAGATGATATGTTACAGCGGGAGGCGCTACGCAATGGTGTTTTTGTAAATATCAGCTATAATGAAAAGAAGAAGGAAGGAGCTAAGCTGGTATATCCGTTTGTAGATAGAGAACGATTGCGGGCTTTAAGCCAGGATGAGGACCTTGATGCAAGCAATATAAAGGATGAGCTGTTGAAAAGTGTTCGAGGATATCTAATATCAGGTTTTAGTAAGGTCGTCGATGGGCTTTTGTCCTTTGACAATACCTACGGTATACAGGCGGTAGCACGTTTTGATGAGAATAATATTTTGGTCTACGAATCTGTTGTTCCCTTCGAGTTAATAGATTTTAAAAGTGATAGAATTGCGGTGCAGGTAGGAATAAATACGCAGTTTTTTCAAATGAAGAAGATGGGGGATTCGCGCAATAGACCAAGCAATGTACAGATTTATGGTGCAAGTCCTACAGGGACAGTACTAAAAAATCCGTATAAAGAAGAGACAGAGGTTTGGCTTCTGGATAGTATAAAATAGAGAGAAAATAAATATATGGATTTTTTTAAGACATGGAGTGTGGCGCTGGCGCTATTCGTTAGTTTTTCTGTTCAGGCACAATCCAACAAGGTAGTGCAGGGATTTCTTAGGGATTCCCTTTCCAGACCCATTGCAGGGGCATCAGTGCAGTATATTGCAGGGACAGATACACTAAAGACCAGCTCTTCAGTTGGAGGAATTTATACTTTTAATAACTTGAAGGATCAATCTTTCAAGATCAAAGTTTCTAGTTTGGGCTTTGAGCCGTTTGAGAAAAACTATACGTTTGCTCCTGTTGAGGAGAATAGGATGCTAGTGCCTAACATTATCCTGTTAGGGATTCCCAATATGTTGGAAGAGGTCGTTATCAATGGTGTTGTTACGGTCCAGGTCAAAGGGGATACGGTAGAATATTCTACTAAGGATTTAAAATTGCGTGAGGGATCTGTTGCAGAAGATGCCCTAAAGAAATTGCAGGGAGTAGAGGTGGATAAAGATGGAAATGTGACCGCTCAGGGCGAGCAGGTGACTCGTGTGCGTATCAATGGGAAGGACTTTTTTGGAGGCGATGTGAAAACAGCAACGCAGAATCTTCCTGCCAATATCATTGAGAAAATGCAGATTGTGGATGATTTTGGAGATATGGCAAATATTACCGGTAATAAATCAGGCGAATCGACCAAGGTTTTGAACATACAGATTGATCCCAAATACAATGAAGGATATGTAACTACGCTACGCGTAGGAGGTGGTACAGAAGAACGGTACCAAACTACGGGAATGTTTATGGGCTTTAAAGATAAATCTCAGGTGTCCGTATTGGGTAATCTGAATAATATGAATGCCAATCTCTTTGATTTTAATGCAATGGGAGGTGGGGCTAGAGGACGGCAAGGAGGCGGGGGCGGACGGGGTCCTGGAGGTATGTTCGGTGGCTCAGAGGGGATTACTAATACAGGGTCCATCGGCGTTAATATTCGCCACGATTTTTCCGATAAACTGAAAGCTTATGGTAGCTATTCGTACGGGAGAGACGATAACAATACCTTGTCAAATTCATTCACAGAGTTTTTGGGAGATCAAAAGGGTTTAACCCGTGAGTTGGAGGATGACAAGAACAGTATTCGTGCTGATCATCGTTTCGAAGGAAACCTGGAGTGGAATATCTCGGATAAAGATTATATTAAAATAACTCCACAACTTGGATTTAGTGACAATACAACGAGGTCAGTTAATACTGCTACCTACTTAAAGAACCTATTGAAAGATAATATACAGGTGACTGATTTGAACTCAGGTTCTAATGCGCCTCGATATAACTTTTCGGGGTTATATAACCGAAAGCTGAATAATAAAGGCCGAAATTTGTTTTTTAACCTGAATTACGATAATGCGGTCACTGAGAATGAGTTTAATGAAATCTTGAACCAGAAAATTTACGATCCAGCTAATCAGAACGAATCGATAAAGGATGTTTATGTACAAACACTGCGTGACGCCCAGAACAAAAGTTGGAATGCAGGAGCTTCAGTTTCCTATACGGAGCCTCTGTCAGAAAAGAGCAAGTTAGAAGTCACCTATGACTTTAACAATAATGATTACGACAATAAGGATAAGCAAAATGCTTATGACATCAATAATCAGTTGATAGCGGATCCAGAACTATCCGGGGTGAAGAATTATGTATATAATTACGATTATGCATTTACTACACATCGGGTGGGCGCTAGCTTTATGTATGACAATGAAAAGATTAAGTACTCCATAGGGGCTGCTGTGCAACCGTCATTATTAAAGGGAAATGCGAGTAGTGCAGATGCCTCTGCCGCAATCGACCGGTCTAACTTCAATATTATGCCTATTGCACGGTTTGAATACAAGTTCTCAAAACAGTCTAATATTACCATTAATTATAGCGGGAAATCAGTGGAGCCGACACTTTCTCAGATTCTCCCATTTGAGGTGAGCACGAACAGAACAAATGTTACTTTGGGTAATTCGGATCTTGATCCAGAATTTAACCATTCCTTAAGGATGCGCTTCAGAAGCGGTGATTTTCAGAAAGGGAAAACATTTTTCGCTATGCTTCGTGGAGAATATACACAAGATAAAATAGTAACGATGAGCAGACGCTATGCTAAAGAAGGAGATGGTATTTTCCAAGAGACGGGTTATCAGAATGAATCTGATCCGGTATATTCTTTAAGCACATTTTATCACTGGGGAAGATCGTTGAAAGAAAAGACCTATAATATTATGTATGGGGGGGGCGTGAATTATAACCACGGTATTTCCTATTTAAATCAGAATGAAACCGGAGGCACGTTTGATAAAGTTGTTACAAACAATACTGTTATTAGTCAGATGTTGTTTTTCCGCTACAATCCTTCTGAAAATTTGGAGATTAATCCAGGTGTAAGGTATTCTTATAATATGACAAGTACTTCACTTGCAAAATTGGAATCACCCAATACGTCAAAGGTTGCCCCATCTATTATTGGATCTGTAAATATTACTCCGACCACTATTTTCGGAGCAGACGTATCTAAAGAGTTTAACCGTGGCTATGCGAGTAATGTAAATCCATTTATTATCAATACTTATGTCGAGCAGAAATTGCTGAAAGGTCAACGTGGGACCATTCGTTTACAGGCGTTCGACTTATTAAATGAGCAGGTGAATATCAATCGGACTGTTGCCCAGGAACTGACAGACAGTCGTACTAACCGCTTGGCCCGTTACTTTATGTTGACATTCACGTTCAAACTGCAAAAATTCTCTGGTGTAAATCCAATGGAAGATAATAGCAATCGCTTCCATGGAGGTATGCGTCCTCCAAGGATGTAGTCTATTGCTCATTTCACCTTAAAAGGCATTCTGATTCATATTTGAATAAGAATGCCTTTTTTCTTAAGACCAGTTGAGTACGATGGTTGTAGGGGCATGGGGATCTATGCCGTTGGTTTGTGTTTTATTACGTAACTTTGCATTCATTATTAAAAAAATCCATCTGCATGAAGGAATACAATCTTATCCAATTGGATAATGGTATACGTGTATTATTGCATTTTCAAAAGTCAGTTATCACCCATAGCTGTATTCTCGTAAATACCGGATCTAGAAATGAACAGCAGGGTAAGTTTGGGATGGCTCATTTCATTGAACACCTTGTCTTTAAGCGTACAGAAAAGCGATCCACCAATCAGATCTTGAATCGTTTGGAGCACGTCGGGGGTGATTTGAATGCCTATACCACAAAAGAATATACCTGTTTGCATGCTTCATTCCTAAATCCCTATTTGGAACGGGCATTGGATCTTTTTGAAGATGTTTTATTTCACTCTACCTTTCCTGATACGGAGATAGAGAAAGAACGGGGTGTCGTGCTAGATGAAATCGCTTCCTATCTAGATAGTCCTGAAGAATCGATAATGGATGATTTCGAAGATCTTTTATTTCAGGGTTCTGGGTTGGGGCATAATATATTGGGGTTAGAAGACGATCTAAAATCTATCACGAAGTCAGATATTCTTCGTTTTATGCAGGATACTTACAATACCTCGGAAATTGTGATCGCTATTTCGGGGGATTATTCATTGACCCAAGTGAAACGATTGGCAGAACGTATTTTTGGGAAAATAAAACCAAACCTCTTAGACACCCCCACACAAGTTGTACCCGTTGTAAACAACATCAATCAAGTTGTTGAAAAACCAATCAATCAAGCGCATTATATGTTGGGAGGACAGACTTTTGGTGTATATGATGAACGGAAGACTGCGTTGCTCTTACTTAACAATATGCTTGGAGGTTATGGGATGAGTTCGATCCTCAATTTAGGGATCCGCGAGAAATATGGAATAGCTTACACCATCGAATCTAATTTTACGATGTATAAGGATACAGGAAGTATCAGTATTTATTTGGGAACAGACGAAGAAAAGCTAAATAAGGCTGTGTCATTGGTTTTTAAGGAATTGAATAAACTTAAAAATACACCTGTTTCTGAATATCAGTTGACTAGAGCGAAGCAGAAATTCAAAGGGCAGATTGCATTGGCTGAAGAAAACCGGATGAGTATGGTTATTGCCGAAGCAAAAAATATTATAGATTATGGGCGGGTTATTGCTTTGGACGATGTGCTGAATAGCATCGATAAGGTCAGTGTAGAAGATCTTTTCGAACTGTCGAATATCTTCTTTGATGATAAACGGTTAGTCTCTTTAAAATTTATGCCTGAAAAGTAATTATCTTTAAAACACAGATCATTCAAATCTGAGATATCACTGTAGTAGCGATTACGCGAACAGGAATGGATGAAATCCGGATCCGTCAGCTGGCGGTTATAAAAAAAACAAATTATTTAAATATGAAAACAGCTTACATTTTTCCTGGTCAGGGAGCCCAATTTGTTGGAATGGGACAAGATCTTTATAACCTGAATGCAGAAACAAAAGCACTATTTGAACAAGCGAATGATATTTTAGGGTTTCGTATCACTGATATTATGTTTGCGGGCACAGACGAAGACCTCAAGCAGACAAAAGTGACACAGCCGGCCATATTTTTGCATTCTGTTATTCTTGCAAAGGCATTGGGAGAAAGTTTTAATCCTTCTATGGTGGCCGGGCACTCCTTAGGCGAGTTTTCCGCTTTGGTTGCCGCTGGAGCTCTTTCATTTGAAGACGGATTGAAGCTTGTTGCACAACGTGCAAATGCAATGCAAAAAGCATGCGAAGTGGAGCCTTCTACGATGGCTGCTATTCTTGGATTGGATGACGAGACCGTTGAGCGTATTTGTGCGCAGGTGGAGGATGTTGTGGTTCCAGCAAACTACAATTGCCCGGGTCAGTTAGTTATTTCGGGTTCTATCGCAGGAATAGACAAAGCCTGTGCATTATTGACTGAGGCGGGTGCCAAACGTGCTTTGAAACTGAATGTTGGAGGTGCTTTTCACTCACCACTGATGGAGCCAGCAAAGGTTGAGTTGCAGGCAGCAATTGAAGCCACCGTTATTACGGCCCCAACTTGTCCGATCTATCAGAATGTGGATGCTAAGCCTTATACAGACCCTGCCAAGATTAAAGAAAATCTTATCGCTCAGTTAACAGGAGCGGTAAGGTGGACGCAGACTGTTCAGCATATGCTTGCTGACGGAGCAGAATCATTTATTGAAGTCGGTCCTGGGAATGTCTTGCAAGGATTGGTCAAAAAGGTCGATAGACAAGCACAGACCTCTTCAGCTACAATAGTATAACGTGATTGCACTGTTATTGTTCTTTGAACATGTAATAGTGGTCCTTTATGACTTGACTTAAAAAGTCCTCTGGGTGTACGTTTGCTTTTACACCCAGTAGGACTTCTACTTTGGCTGCTAGAGCCTGGATGATCCTATAGTTTTTTCTACGGTATCCCGTGTGGTATATTTCTTTGATTTCATTGAGATTCTGATCAGTAAGTCTGATAACCTCCGGATATACAATAGTGTGCGTTGCCGTAATTTCCTCAAATAGTGTTTCTTTTAGACCGATATCTTCTTTGATATTGATAACCGCCGTTTCTGCGGCAATATCCCCTATGCGTTGGCTTTTCTGGGACAATATGATACTCGTGAGCCCTAGTCCTCCCATGCTCATGAATATGTCTATTGCATTACATACCCAACGTATAAAATACTGATAGAAATTAGCTCGGGTGCCGTCTATCTTGACAACTTTTATTTTCATAATTCGCTTTCCAATGGTCTGTCCCTCCATCAAGGTCTCAAAAAGGAGGGGGTACAGAAAGATAGGTAAAGTAGCTAGCGAAGTAACTCCCCAACTGAGCCAAGGGTCAGAAGAATTGAAAAGGCCTATTTTGGAAAGAAGTGTAAATGTAAAGATGGCATACAATATCATAATACCATAATCCAAACCAAAAGCAATACAGCGCGAACCAACCGATGCGAGCTTGTATTCGAAGTTTACATTTTGAGGGGTATTGATCAGTAACTTGTTCATCTTGATGTGAAGTTACGGACTTCGGCTATAAAAAAAGATAGATTATGTGTTTTAAATATAATTTTGATAGATTAATTTTTATTAGTTCTCGAGAATCCCGAGCTTTTTATCTAAGTTTATAGCAAGCTGTAATCTTAAGTTTATGCGAGAGGCATCCTTTATAGAACGTAATAAAGAAAAATGGTTGTCAATAGAAGATAACTTGACAAATAAGGGAGATGTCAATCCAGACACTTTGGCTTCTAATTACATTGAGTTGACGAATGATTTGGCCTATGCACAGACGTTTTATCCTAAGAGTAAGACCAAGCAGTATCTCAATGAGCTTTCTATCCGTGCGCATCAGCTGATTTATAAAGACCAAAAATCATCAAATAATAAAATCGCCCATTTTTTTCAGGTGGAGGTATTTGAGGCTATCTGGTCTATTCGACGGCCCTTGACGTATTCCCTCTTAATTTTCGTTTTTGCTAGTTTGATTGGGTTTGTTTCGGCCCAACATGACGAAGGATTTGTACGACTTATTCTTGGGGATAGTTACGTCAATATGACGATAGAAAATATCAAGGCCGGCAATCCTGCTGGAGTGTACCAAGATGGAAGCAATTGGGGCGGAGCAGTCGCTATAACTATCAATAATGTGAAAGTTGCCTTTTACGCCTTTATTTTTGGCGTTTTTTTTAGTCTTGGTACGGGATATATCCTGTTTAGCAATGGTATTATGGTGGGTACCTTTCATTATCTGTTTTATAAGTATGACGTATTGCAGGAAGCGATGTCTGCTATATGGATACATGGTACGATTGAGCTTTCCGTCATTGTCATTGCGGGCGGCTGCGGTCTCGCCATGGGCAATAGTATTCTCTTCCCAAAATCCTATAGTCGGTTGGAGTCCTTTAAAGCAGCAACCAAACAGGCCGCAAAAGTATTGATTAGTACTGTTCCCTTTTTTATCATAGCAGGTACCTTGGAGGGGTTTGTCACACGTTACTATCAGGTATCTGTATGGTTGTGTGTATGTATTATTGTGCTGTCTACAGTAGCTATTATTTATTGTTATATCATCAAACCTCGTCAGTTAGCAAGAAAGTATAAATGGAGTTAAGCGAATTCGAGTTTAAGCGAGAGCGTAAAGTAGGAGAGTTTGTGCAAGACTTTATCAACCTGCTGAAAATTATTTGGGGACATCTGTCTCGCGAACTGTTAAGACTCTTGGTTGGTCCATTATGTATCATGTTGCTTGTGGGGTATTATATTTCAACACAGCTTAATTTAAATGCGGATTACAGCTCCGGAGAAATTGTTGATATGCTCGTCGTTTTTGGTGTAGCGGCTATTTTTATGTTGATTATTGGTGTGCTCGCGTTTGGATTTACTATAGAGTACTTTATCTTGTTAAGAGATAGGAGAGACCTCTTGTTTTCTTATAAAGACATCTGGAAATCGTTTAGAAGTCACGGGAGTAAGTACTTTCGTTTTTTGTTGGGCAGTATTATTGTCAGCATTATCTTATTTATACCGCTTAGTTTTATAATATTTATTTCAGCATTGATTCCTCTTGTCGGAAGTCTTGCTGTAGGGGTCGTCTTTGCGATATTAGGGCTCTGGTTCTTTACCGCGTTTATGTTGTATAGAGAGAATTATTATGACCTGTTTGATACGTATACCTCGGCTTTTTCGATGCTTAAGAACAAGATTGGCGAATACGGTTTAGCTTCTTATGTCGTCACCTTTCTGTTTCGTTCGTTAATGACACTGATGAGTATAGTCCCACTGATTATAATTGGCTTACTAGCTTATAATTATGTTGGATTCAGTAATGATTTTTTTGAAACATATGTTGGAAAAATGCTCGTTACCTTTGGTAGTACGATGTTGTCTGTCTTCTTTATCATCTATTACATGTTATCGGTAATCAGTTATGGTATTATCTATGAAACTGCCAAAGAGCTCCGTTTTGGAGAAGATGTTTTTGAAAAAATTCATAAGATAGGAAGGAGGGGCGATGTTTAGTGCTTTACAGGTGGTAGCCGTAGATACTTTAGCTGTTGCGGGTAGCGAACCAACATACACGTACTGGAAGCCCGGCTATTATGATTCTATTCCTAAAAGTAAGATGATAATAGCTGATACCTTACCTTCTTATGATGCTATGTTGTCCCGGTATCAGAGCAAAGAATTTGAGTATATAGAGAGCATTTCAGACAAGTTGAGCTTTTTTGATAAGCTACTCGACCGTATTGGGACTTTCTTTTCAAGTCTATTTCCTGCTCCGAACACTAATTTTAATGAAAATATATTTAATATCTTGGCTGTCGTCGGGGGGATTATTTTTGTGTTTTTAGCATATAAGTTTTTTATCTCGCGTAAGCGTGTATATATACATCATGAGCAGGAAGAGGAAGAGCTGCAGCAGATAGACTTTGTTGAAAAGAATTTGCTACGGGTGGATGTCGGTGCTTATTTGTCCGAAGCGTTGCAGCAGAAAAACTATGCTTTGGCCATTCGTTATCTGCATTTGATGAATATACAGCTTTTAGGCAGAAAAGGCATTGTCCAATGGAATCAGTCAAAGACCAATAGTGAGCTGATGGAAGAGGTGGATAATGTGGCCTTGAAGAATGAATTTTTAGCATGTGCGGCGCTGTTTGATTATGTGTGGTTTGGTGGGTTTGGGATTACGGCAACGTCTTTCGCGAAGTATGAAGAACAGTTTGTCCAATTTCAAAGGAGGTGGTCTTGAAAAAAAGCATATGGATAGGGCTGTTATTGGTATTGACTGTTGCAATAGGTATTGCGCTGATTGATGCTGGAGCAAAGCGCCCCATAAATTGGTCAAAAACCTATAATTTCAAGGATAAAATACCCTATGGTCTTTTTGTTTTCCGGAATGAGGTGCCTCGGATCTTAGGATCCGATCGTGTATACGAAGATTTTGGCGAGACGCTATATGAATTGGTGGACCGTCTAGATAGTATTCGGGATTATGATGCGGTATTGGTTGATGTGTATCAATATGCGGGGTATGATGATTTGGATGCAAAGAAAATATTGGATTATGCCGATTCTGGGGGAGAGATTTTTGTCGCTTCGACTTACATCGGAGACGAGTTGTTGGATACGTTAGGTATTAAAGCAGAGGCCTTGCAGTATAAGTTGTTCGTGCCTACCGACAAGAATGTGAGCTATTCGTTAGGGCAGGATACAAGTAGGCTTTATTTGGATAGAGTTTCCGATTTCAATGTTTTTTCTAAGCTTAATGCCAAGACCTGTACGATTTTGGGACAATTACATTCAAGAGGAAGAGCTATCCCCAATTTCATACGTGTCTCTCATGGTAAGGGAGCTATTTATTTACATTTGGTTCCCGAGGTATTTACCAACTATCACCTACTGCAGGAAGGAGGGTACGAGTACGTCTCTCGGGCTCTGGGAGTAATTAAGAATAAGAAGGTGTTGTTTTCCGACTATTACTTTAACTCCGGACAGTCTGCTACACCTTTGCGGGTTATTTTAACCAGTCCTGGTTTTAGCCAGGCGTGGTACTTGTTGTTGTTTGGTCTATTTGTACTGTTATTGTTTAAAAGCAAGCGTGAACAGCGTGCAGTAAAAATCGTACGACCGGAAGCAAATCTTTCCAAGGAATTTGCGAAGACCATCGGTACGCTGTACTATGAGAATGGAGATCCGGGAAATATTGTCCATAAGAAAATCGATTATTTCCTCTACGCTATACGGCATAACTATCACTTGGAAACGTTGGATCTTTTAGACGATAAATTCCTACGGCAGCTCTCCCTAAAGTCGACGGTGAGTTTAGAAGAAACGAGGACCCTTTTCTCTTTTCTCCACGGGTGCCGCGCACGGAATAGTTTTTCCATAGAGGATGTGAAAGATATTAATCGAAAAATAGAAGAATTTAAAAGTAAAGCTAATTTGATATGAGCGAACAAGATAATGTAACAGGTCGTTATTTGCCCGATTTTGAAAACAGGATTGATTTGACGGTTTTACAAGAAAAGCTGGAAGCGGTAAGACAAGAGATAAAAAAAGTAATTGTAGGGCAGGACCGTGTAATCAATATGCTGTTGATATCGATTCTTGCAGGAGGGCATTCACTGATAGAGGGACTGCCTGGGGTAGCGAAGACATTGACCGCCAAGCTTATCGCAAAGACTATAAGTAGTGATTTTAAGCGGATTCAGTTTACTCCAGACTTAATGCCTTCTGACGTGACAGGCTCATCTATCTTAGATTTGAAGACCAACGAATTCGAGTTTAGAAAGGGACCAATATTTGGGAATATTATTTTAATCGATGAGATTAATAGGGCACCAGCAAAGACACAGGCTTCGCTATTTGAATGTATGAGTGAGAAGCAAGTCACCGTTGATGGCCATACCTACAAGATGACTAGTCCATTTATAGTATTTGCTACACAGAATCCGATTGAACACGAAGGAACCTACCGGTTACCTGAGGCGCAGTTAGATCGTTTTTTGTTTAAGGTGGATGTCCATTATCCCGAGTTTGAGCAAGAACTGAATATTTTGAAAGAGCATCATCTGCAGCGTACCGGCAATAAAGAAGAGCTTGTCCAAACGGTAATGTCCAAAGAAGAACTTGTTCAATTTCAGCAATTGACAAAACTAGTTTTTGTACATGAAGATGTGTTGCAATATATCGCGCAGATTGTTGTGCAGACACGTAGCAATCCAAATTTAAGTCTCGGAGCATCACCACGGGCATCCATTGCGCTATTGGAAGCGTCCAAGGCTTTTGCCGCTCTCCAGGGGAGAGATTTTGTGACACCTGAGGATGTGAAGTATGTGGCGCCCTCTATTTTAGGGCACCGTGTACAGCTTACTCCGGAAAAAGAAATGGAAGGCTTCTCCGCCGATTATATTATTCGGCAGTTGGTAGAATCTGTAGAAATCCCTCGATAATGAACTGGATAAGGCAGCTATATGTCAAGAATCTCTTTTTCTATCTGCTCTTAGGCTTGGCGGGAGGCTTTGCCCTGTCGTTTTACGTGGAACCTCTACGTATCTTATGTACAGTTGTACTGTGGGGATTGCTCTTGGTATGTGTTTGGGACTTGCTTTTTCTGTTTTTCCCCAAGAAGCCTATTGTTATTCAGCGTAAGTACCCTGAGAAAATGTCAAACGGGGATATTAATTCCTTCTCGTTGCTGGTTTCGAGTAGTTATGCTATCGGGGTAAAAGCACGGATACTGGAAGAGATGCCTCTACAGTTGCAGATGCGGAAGAATGAGTTTTTCTTGCGGTTGTCTCCAGATAAGGGCCATGAAATCGAGTTTGAGTTGTCTCCCAAAAGCCGCGGAGTATATTCTTTTGGGAGATGTAATGTCTTAATCAGCCATCTTGGACTTTTTGAAAGGAAGTTTACGCTGGAGGGGAATCTCGATATCCCTTGCTACCCTTCTTTTATACAGATGCGTAAATATCAGCTCTTGGCAACGACGGATAGGCTTGTTGAGTTAGGTATAAAACGCATTCGTCGGATAGGTACTACAATGGAGTTTGATCATATACGTGAGTATGTCAAAGGGGATGAGTATCGGCATATGAACTGGAAGGCCTCAGCCAAGCATAATAAGCTGATGATAAATCAATATCAAGAAGAGAAATCCCAACCGATTTATTCTTTTATTGATTTGGGACGTGTTATGCGGATGCCTTTTCAAGAGATGACTTTGTTGGATTATGCTATAAATGCGACCTTGGTGCTTTCGAATGCAGCGATACTTAAACAGGATCGGGCAGGTATGTTGACATTCTCCAAGGAGGTGGATAATCATATTGCAGCCGAAAGGAACAATAAGCAGATGAGGTTGATCTCCGACAAGCTATATGGCATTACAACAAAGTTCGAAGAGTCTGAGTTTGGTGGGTTGTATGCCTTTGCCAGAAAACATATTAATAAACGGTCTCTGATTTTTATCTATACGAACTTCGAGACCTTGGAAGCAATGAATAGACAGCTTCCTTATTTACGGATGTTGAATAAGAGCCATATTGTAGTCGCGGTTGTCTTCAAAAATACGGAGCTGTTCGATTTGGCTCGAGAGCCGGCTGTTAAAACGATTGATATCTACAATAAAATTATAGCAGAAAAATTTGTGTATGAGAAAAATCTGATTATCCAAGAACTCACACGCAATGGGCTACAGACTATTTATACCGCCCCGGAGGATTTGAGCATAAATTCCATTAATAAGTATTTGGAAATTAAGGCCAGAGGCTTGATATAGGTCTTCCATTCCTAATCATCTCGATATGTTTTAAGTCTACTAGAGAAGTCTTGGGTTCATTCTTCTACCAAGTAGGGAACATCTTTTCCCCAAAAAGGTATTTGATTGGGAAAAAACGGGGATATAATTCGAGTTTTATTCGGATTTATCCGAATGAAGTCCCTATTAAGTCCGAATGAAGTACGGATAATCTCCCTGTTAAATCAGAATCTATAGATAATCGAATACCTATCAGGTACTGTATTTACTGCTTAAAAAAAGCTCAAAGAATGTTAGTTCTTTGAGCTTTTTAAAACGTATGATCTGGTTAAGAATTATATTCCAAAAGCAGCTTTTACTTTATCAATGTAGTCGAGTTTTTCCCAAGTGAATAATTCGATTTCCATTGTTTTGGTTTCACCGTTTGAATTTTCGAAAGTTTTAGTAACTGTTTTCGGTGTTCTTCCCATATGTCCGTATGCAGCAGTTTCCGCATACATAGGGTTTCGTAAGCCTAGTCTTGTTTCGATACCATACGGAGTCATGTCAAATAGCTCCGTTATTTTGGTTGCAATTTCGGAATCCGATAAGTTTACTTTACTAGTACCGTAGGTGTTTACATAGATCCCCATAGGGTCTTTTACACCAATGGCATAGGAGATTTGAACTAGTATCTCATCTGCAACACCCGCTGCGACTAGATTCTTGGCGATGTGTCTCGTTGCGTAAGCTGCAGAACGATCCACTTTTGATGGGTCTTTTCCAGAGAAAGCCCCACCTCCGTGAGCACCTTTTCCACCATAAGTATCGACAATAATTTTACGTCCGGTCAATCCTGTATCTCCATGAGGACCACCGATTACAAACTTACCAGTAGGGTTGACATGGAATTTTATATCATCGTTGAACAATGCTTGCAATTCGGGTTTCAACTGGGCTTTGACACGAGGAATCAAAATATTTTTGATGTCTTCGGTGATTTTTGCCAGCATAGTATTCTCTTCGTCAAAATCATCGTGCTGTGTAGAGATTACGATAGTGTCTATGCGTAGGGGTTTATGGTCGTCGCTATATTCTAGTGTAACCTGAGATTTGGCGTCAGGACGTAAATAAGTAATCTCTTTGTTTTCGCGACGTAATGCTGCTAATTCATAGAGTAAGCGATGGGATAAGTCTAATGCTAAAGGCATATAGTTGTCGGTCTCATTGTTGGCATAGCCAAACATGATTCCTTGATCGCCAGCTCCTTGATCTTGTCTCGTTTTGCGGTCTACTCCCTGGTTAATGTCTGCGGACTGTTCATGTATTGCCGATAATACACCACAGGAATTAGCTTCAAACATGTAGGCCGATTTGGTGTAGCCAATTTTTTCGATAACCGATCGGGTTATTTTTTGTACATCTAAGTATATTTTAGACTTGACTTCACCTGCTAGTACAACTTGTCCAGTTGTTACCAATGTTTCGATAGCTACGCGGGCATCTTCGTCCCAAGCTAAGAAGTTATCAATTAATGCGTCAGATATTTGATCAGCAATTTTGTCGGGATGGCCTTCCGATACCGATTCGGATGTAAATAGATATGCCATATTACAATAGTTGTTTTTGTATAATATTACTTCTGCGGACCGCGTTGTATCTTAGGGGAAGGGCAATACAGGTAGTAGTGAAAAATCGAATGAATGAACGGTTTTAGCACTTTTTTTCTGTGGTTGCAATCTCCCTTTTTACCTCTGTATGTGTAAAATGCAAATCAGTCCACCTTTTTTTGACGCCACAAAGCTACGACTCTTTTATAACTATTAAAAGCTAATTTTAGTTATTCCATGATTTGTACGGTTATTAATTGCGATGTAATCTATATCTTTACAAGCGTGACAGTATGCATTTATGGAAGATCAAAAAAAGATACTTTTTGTGATAAATCCCATTTCGGGAGGAAAAAAGAAAACTGCTTTCAATAAGAAAGTTTTGGAGGTTCTTGATTTAAAGAAGTTTAACCCAACTTTTCAGCAGACAACGAAACCTAATCATGCTTATGAATTGGGCAGGAAAGCTATTGAGGAAAAATACGATGCGGTTATCGCTGTAGGTGGAGACGGCACTATCAACGAGCTGGGCGCTGCACTGATAGGTTCGGGGGTTCCTTTGGGAATTATTCCCGAGGGGTCAGGTAATGGTCTAGCACTCTATTTAGGGATTCCTATGAATGAAACTGCTGCTATCCGTCGGTTGAATCGATTTGAAACAGTGGACGTGGATTGTGGAACGATCAATGAGAAACCTTTCTTTAATATTGCGGGACTGGGGTTTGATGCATCTGTGAGTGACCGGTTTGCAAATGATTCTATCCGTGGGCCTATTGGTTATTTAAGATCTGTGATCAATGTCTTAGGAAAGTATAAGCCCTGTCATTATACCTTAACCATAGATGGTAAGAAATACGAGCGAGAGGCGTTTATGATATCTGTTGCGAATTCGCCACAGTACGGCAACAACGCCTATATAGCACCCAATGCATCTGTCAACGATGGTGTGTTGGATGTATGTATTGTGCACAAATTTCCGTTGTACATCCTGCCTATGATGGTTTACCACCTTTTTAATAGATCTGCAGACCAGTCCGAGTATGTGGAGATTATTCCAGGTCGGAATATATTGATTGAACGGGATGACTCTGGTCCAGTACATGTCGATGGTGAGCCATTGACTTTGACGGGCGATCTTCAAATTGAGGTCAAGCCGAGTTCGTTGAAGATAATATGTTAAAGATAAGATATGAGTATTGAGATATTTTTACGCTCAAATCTAACACCTCCCTCATACGTAAAATAAAGTTATAATGGAGAGAAAGGTTACGATGGTGATAAAAGGTTCCTCGTAACTTACATCACTTTTATAACTTCTGTAACTTTTAAATAAAGATGGCCAAACAAAAAAAGCAACGTTACGAAGGTATCGTTTACTCAACTGATAGTTCATTTTCCTATGAAGAAGAACTAGATACAGAAATGGAGACACTGCCGAAAGAGAAGCAGAAATTGAAAGTGCTTTTAGATCGCAAGTCTAGGAAAGGAAAAGTTGTGACAGTAGTTGAGGGATTTATAGGGAAGGATTCGGATTTTCAGGATCTGGCTAAATTGTTAAAGCAAAAATGTGGAGTTGGAGGAACGGCAAAAGATGGAGAGATTTTGATACAAGGGGATTTTAAGCAAAAAGTTTTTGAAATTTTAACGAGTTCTGGCTATAACGTAAAACAAGCCGGAGGATAGTGTAATATTTGTGCTATAAATACGTTAGTACAAGGAGATTAGCGGCTTAAACTGCGGTATCCCACAAATATGTTGCAACAACCAAAGTGAGTGATAGCTTACTTATTTTTGTGAGTTAACTATTTATTAATTTGCATATCAAAAAAAAAATAGTTTTTATTGCATAATATTCACAAGATGGAAACATTTAATTTATGTGTGTATTGAGGATATGATTGCCGCTGATGCTCATCCGTCAAGCACATTTATAAAGAGTGTAAAATTAAATGCTAAAAAATTTGACTTTTGTAACAAAATAGTATATTTGTTTTGACAGACGTCAAAATGATGTAAAAAGTATTGCATTAAATTGAATTAAACATAAATAATTAAACAACAGTAAAAATCTAAAATTTAGTAAAAATGGCAAACGCACCAAAAACTACTAGCCCAGCAAAACAAGAGAGTGGCAATTCAGGTAACTTATTTGCGAGCTTATCTATCGTTATTTGTTTTATCATTGGTTATTTGATTTGGAAATATGTGATGGGTAACCCTTCTAACTTTATCGATAATAATCCTGAAAACCAACCTCTTCCAGGTAACTACGGTGGTATGGTTTATCACGCAGGGGTAGTCGTTCCTATCTTAATCGGTCTATTTTTGATGGTATGGGTATTCGCTATCGAGCGTTTTATCGTTATCGGAAAAGCTTCAGGTACAGGTAATGTAGGTAACTTCGTAAGAAAAGTACAATCATTATTAAAAACTGGTAGTATTGATACAGCTATCGCTGAGTGTGACAAACAAAAAGGTTCTGTTGCTAACGTAATCAAAGCAGGTTTGTTGAAATACAAAGATGTTGAAGCTAACCCAGGATTAGATGCAGAAAAATCAGCCTTAGCTATCCAAAAAGAAATTGAAGAGACTACAGCATTAGAGATGCCTATGTTAGAGAAAAACTTAAATGTATTGGCTACTTTGGTTTCTATCGGTACGTTGACAGGTCTATTAGGAACGGTAACAGGTATGATCAAGGCCTTCTCGGCATTGGCAACAGGTGGTGCTCCAGATTCAGCTAAATTAGCAAACGGTATTTCTGAGGCCCTTATCAATACAGCTACAGGTATTGCTACATCTACATTTGCTATTGTAATGTACAACATCTTGACTGCAAAAATCGACAAATTAACTTACTCTATCGACGAGGCTGGTTTCTCTATCGTACAAACGTACGCTGCTAACCACAAGTAAGATGCTTAAAAATAAATTTTAGTTTTTTTTATGGAAACTGAAATGTACAAGCATCATTAAAGAAAAAGAAGAGTTGTTAATTAAAAAAGATTAAAGAAATGGGTAAAGCAAAAGTAAAAAGAGCCAGTACATCGATCGACATGACAGCGATGTGTGACGTATCTTTCTTGCTTCTTACGTTCTTCGTTCTTACAGCAACCGCAAGACAACAAGAGTCACTGATAGTTGACGCGCCACATTCCTATTCAGAAGCAAAATTGCCTGATGGAAACGTAGCAATGATCACTGTCGGTAATGAAGGAAAAGTCTTCTTTCATATGTCAGACCAAAATGTACGCGTACAAGCTTTACAGCAAATGGGCGCATTGTATGGCATTGAATTTACACCAGAAGAATACGGTAAGTTCAAAGCGATGGAAGATTTTGGAGTGTCAATGAAAACAATGAAAACATTGTTGGCAGCTGAAGCAGGCGATAGAACAGAAGATAAGCAAAAGGGAATTCCTGTAGATTCGACATCAAACGCATCAAATGAATTGTCTTCATGGGTAAAGCAGGCTAGGTTAGCATCAGCAAAGATATTGAGAGATAAAGCTGCCGCAGATGGTACTGATCCAGATGATATCGAGCTAATGACGGTAGCAATCAAGGCCGATGCCAATGAGAAGTTCCCTAGTTTGAATTTAATAATTGAAACATTACGTAATCAGAAGCAAAACAAGTTCAGTTTCGTAACTGGCCTTAAAGCTGATTAATTAGAATAGAAGCAAATGGCAGAATTAAATCAAGACTCTGGTAAGGGCGGTAAAGGCGGAAAGGTAAGGTCTAAGAAATCTGGGGGTAAGGTCGATCTTACAGCCATGGTTGACTTGGCATTCTTACTGATCACGTTCTTTATGTTGACCACTTCCTTGAATAAGCCTCAAGCGATGGATGTCGCTATGCCTGATAAAAACGTCGAGACAGATAAGCAAACTGATGTTGATGTGGATGAGCATCGTAGTGTGACTTTAGTATTGGGTTCTGACGACAAGCTTATTTGGTATCAAGGTGATGTTAAAAAGCCTATCCAAGAACCAGCTGTAATCGATTACAGTAAGGACGGTCTACGTGCTGTACTTATGAAGATGAAACAGGTAGTTCCTCAACAGGCAGGAGGCAAAGACATGATCGTAGTGATACGCCCGAGTGAAAAATCGGTAACTAGAAATATCGTTGATGCATTAGACGAGATGAAAATCGTAGACGTCAAGCGTTATATGATATCTAACCGTATCATGGCCGAAGAAATTGAGCTATTGAAAAAGGATAATCTATACAATGATTAATCATTGTGTGCAGTTATCATAAAACAGAAATAATATGTTTGGAAAATTAAATATATTTAAGAAAGAGTGGCTTGATGTTGTCTTCGAAAACAGGAACAAATCTTATGGAGCGTACGAGCTTCGTAAGTTAGGGCCGAAAGCAACCAACACAGCGTTACTTATTGTAACGGCAATTGTTGCGGTTTTCAGTGTTCCTTCGGCGCTTAATCTAAAGCTTTTTTCAGGTAAAGAAGCTCCGAAAGAGGAGATTGCTTTTACAGAAGAAGTTACTTTAGAGGATTTGGCGGAGAAACTTCCTGAAGAAGAGGAGAAGCCACCTGTACAAGAAGAAGCACCTAAGATTGCTGAATCTAAACCTGCACTAGATGTAGTTGCTTTACCTGAGATTAAGCCTGTTCCTAAGGAAAAGGCGGTAGAGCAGGAAGTTGCTACTGTCGAAGAGGCTACAGATAAGAAAAAACTTATCGGCCCTGTTGCGATGAAAGGTATGAAGGGTGGTAGTATCACAACTGAAGGTAAATGGGGTACAAAAGATGTTGCTGGATCAGCAACAGGTAGTACTAAAGGTGTAGAAGGAGGAACTGGTTCCGGAGAGGAAATCTTCGAATCCGTAGAGATTCAACCTGAGCCACCGGGTGGTATGGCTGCGTTCCGTAAATGGATTGGCGACAACTACCAGTATCCATCAGGCGCTATCGATGCAGGAGTGAAAGGAACTGTTCAGGTATCGTTCGTTGTAGAGAAAAACGGAGAGTTGACTGATGTCAAAGTTGTTCGTGATCTTTCGTATGGTACAGGACAAGCTGCTGTCAACTTGTTGAAGAAAGCGAAGAAATGGAGCCCAGGTATTCAAAACGGACGTCCAGTGCGTGTTGCTTATACTTTGCCTATTCGTTTGGACTTAACAAATATGTAATGAGTGTGAATAACAACTCAAGAAACAATAAATTTAGACAGAAATCGCCGACACAGCGATTTCTGTCCATTTTAGGCCTATGTATGTTTCTTTTCTATTTCATTTTGGGCCTATTGATTATCTTTTGGAAGGCATTCCCTTTAGAAATTGACAAAACGTATAAGAATATGTTTGGAGGATTGCTGATTGTGTACTCGTTTATGCGATTTGCAAGACTTTGGCAGAATAATTTTTTACGTTAAAAATCATGTACGATTAATCCTTGTATTAATCTTTAAATCTTACTGAGTATGAAACTGTTTTTTTGTTCCGTGTTGATCAGCGTGGTAGCTCTTGGTTTTACAGGCTGTTCTAATAATACTAAAAAGGAGAAGAAAGATGATATCTTGGCCGGGGTCTTGCCGGTTGCTGTAGACGAAACCGTCTTACCCCTATTTTTGGAACAGAAAGAAGTTTTTGAAAGCTCGTACTATAATGCTAAAATCCAAGAACAGGCGAATCCTGAAGTACAAGTGGTCAATAGTCTTTTGAATGGAGATGTAGCGTTTGCAGTTTTGACCAGGCAGTTGACAGAGGAGGAACAGAAGGGGTTTAAAGCGAGGTCTGTTACCCCGAGAATTTATAGTGTCGCTTATGATGGCATTATTTTGGTAGGTAATATTGCGGATGCAGATACGAACGTTAATGTATCTGATATTGCAGAGTTGATGAAGGGGAATAAGGTCAAGGATTATTCCTTGGTTTTTGACAATCTGAATTCGAGTGTCTTTCGTTACTTTAGGGAGCTGGGGAAAATAGAAAAGGTTGCTAACACTTTTGTTGAGGCAAAGGATGGTGCTGAAGCTGTTTTAAAGGAAGTAGCAGAAAAAAGAGGAAAAGTTGGCTTGATTAGTTACAATCAATTTTTATCTTTAGAAAGTTCTTTTTCAGAAAAAGATAAAATTCGTATCTTGAGCGTAGTTAGTGAGAAAGATGGGGTCAAGAAATATGTGAAGCCTTCTCAGACAAGTTTTGCGACAGGGGAGTATCCTTTGAAACGTGAGATTTTTGTACTGAACTACCAGCCTAATTTGGGGTTGGGAATTGGCTTTTCAGCATTTATGACCGGAGACAGAGGACAGCGTATTGTTTTGAAATCGGGGTTACTACCCTACACAATGCCAGGTCGCGAGATAATAATTAGAGATAAAATAAATTAGTAAACAACTATAAGAATACAAGATAGAATTATGACAAAAAGCAAATTATTTTTGAGTTTATTACTAGCTGGGGCTGTGGTTGGTACAGCAAGTGCTCAAAGTTTGAAGGACGCTCAGGCAGCTATGGATGCAGAGCAGTACGATAAGGCTAAAGGTATTTTGCAAAATTTGGTCGAGAAGAAGGCTAAAGATGGCGAGAACTACTTTTACCTTGGACAGATTTATTTGATTAATGAAAAGGCAGATTCTGCGGCAATTATTTTTAATAATGGTTTGACAAATGCGCCAAAAGAGCAGTTGAATAATGTAGGTTTGGGTATCGTAGATTTGATGAAGAACAACACTTCTGCTGCAGAATCTAAGTTTGCTACAGCGACTGCTTCTCTAGGAAAGAAAGATTATTTGCCTTTGTATTATATCGGTCGTGCATATATCGATGCACCTAAGCCTGATTTTGCAAAAGCAGTAGATTATTTGACACAAGCAAAAGCTAAAAATGCGAAGGACGCAATGGTTCCTGTAGCTTTAGGTGATGCTTTCTTAGGATTGAAAGATAATAGCCAAGCTTATGTTAGTTACCGTGACGCACTTAATGTGGACCCTAACTTGGTGAAAGCAAAAGTGCAACAAGCGTTGATTACACGTCGTGCATTTGCATTCGACGAAGCGCTAGAACAATATAACAATATCGTATCGGAATACCCTAACTATGGTCCGGTATACCGCGAAATCGCTGAGACGCAATTGCAGATGGCGAAGCGTATGCCAGATAATACAGACGAAGAAAAAGCAGCTTACGAAGCTCAGGTTTCAAAAGCGGTAGATAGTTACAAAAAGTATTTACAGGTTACAGGTGATATGTCACCAGAGGCGAACGTGCGCTATGCGGATTTCTTAGTATATGGTCAGAAATATGACGAGTTGAAAACTGTTGCGGAGAAGTTGGCTAATGTACCGGGAGTTGACGCAAAAGTATTCCGTTACTTGGGTTTGATCGCAGTCAATCAAGATAAAGATTATGCGAAAGGTGTCGAGTATTTTGATAAATTGTTTGCAGGCGCAGAAGAAAGCCGTTTGATCGATATCGATTATCTTTTCTCTGGTTTGGCAAATATCGAAGCTGGTAATGTGGCTAAAGGTCTTCCTAATTTGCAAAAAGCATTAGAGATGAACCCTGAAATGATGCCTGAAATCGGTTCGGCCGGTATGGTGGCATTTGGACAAGGTAAATATGATGTAGCTGCGGCTATTTTCAATATTCCTGCGCAGAAAACTGGTACGGATTTCTATTACGAGGCAAATTATTTCTTAGGAATGGCTAACTTCCGTGCTGGAGCAGCTAAAAAAGAGAAGGAAGAAGATGCAACGAAGGAATTAAATGATGCAATAAAAGCATTTGATGTTATCGTAAAATCGAACGATCAGAAAGTATACGACGAATATCTTGTACAAGCGTTGTATATGACAGGATATGCGAATATGCAATTGGATGTTATCAATCCAGAAACTCCTGAATTGACTAAAGGTTTGTTTGTTCCTGCTTTCGATCAATTGATTAAGGTATTGAAGGATAAACAAGCTGCAGGGGAGACATTAGATGAAGATGCAACTTCTAAGTTGGTGGATTCGTACAATAACGTTGGATACTTCTATTTATTAAAAGGAGACAACAAGAAAGCATTAGAGTATTTTGAGAATACAATCAAAATTAGTCCTGAAGACGAAACGGCTAAGGCTTATATTGACTACTTAAAGAGTTAAACCTCTAAAAATTAGTAAGAAAAGGGGAACTGCATAGCAGTTCCCCTTTTTATTTGGGATAAAATTCCTATTTTTGTGTATATAACTGAGACTTAAACTTATCATGGAAAACGTACAACTAGAGAATATGCCAGTAGACTATTTGCCTATTCTGATTCAATTGGCTGTTGCAACCGGTTTTGGAGTGCTTACCATTGTGGGAACTCATCTTTTAGGCCCTAAAGTCCGTTCGGAAAAGAAGCTTTCTTCTTTTGAATCCGGAGTTGAAGTGGTGGGTAATGCAAGGCAGCCTTTCTCCATCAAATACTTCCTTGTCGCTATCTTATTCGTCATTTTTGATATCGAGGTTATCTTTATGTATCCTTGGGCTGTCAATTTTAGAGAGTTTGGAATGCAGGGGCTTATCGAGATGTTTGTCTTTATGGGTATGCTGCTTCTGGGCTTTATCTATGTGATAAAGAAGAAGGCGCTGAACTGGGATTAGAACAGTTCTAAATAGCAATCCTCGGCTCCAATACAAGATTAAAAATATTATATTGAACCGAGAAATAAACTACGAAAAGAAGAAATAACTAATTATGAGCAAAGTTACCTTAGCCGAAGCGCCCCCGGGTGTAGAAGGAGCTGGATTTTTTGCCACTTCATTAGATAAAGCCATTGGACTGGCTCGAGCCAATTCGCTGTGGCCACTGCCTTTTGCGACATCTTGTTGCGGAATAGAGTTTATGGCGACCATGGGTTCTACCTATGATTTGGCTCGTTTTGGTGCAGAGCGACCTAGTTTTTCGCCACGTCAAGCAGATATGTTATTGGTGATGGGGACCATTGCTAAAAAAATGGCTCCAGTATTAAGACAGGTATATACGCAGATGGCTGAGCCGCGTTGGGTTATTGCTGTTGGTGCCTGTGCATCCAGTGGAGGTATTTTTGATACCTATTCTGTTCTACAGGGAATTGACGAGATTATTCCTGTAGATGTATATGTGCCTGGATGCCCACCTCGTCCTGAAGCAATCCTAGATGGTGTGCTCAAATTGCAGGAGATTGTAAAGAATGAGTCTTTGAATAGGAGAAATACCCCGGAATATAAAGCATTATTAGAGAAGTACGGTATAGAAGCAAATAATGAATAAGTTGGATAATCAGGTTATAATTGATCGTCTACAGGCAGTTTTGGGCGATAAGATTCAGGTTTTAGGAGAGCCTCATGGTTTATTGGCAATTCAAACGGAGGCAGCTTATATTTTGGAGTTGCTGGCATTTGTCAAGAACGATGAACTGTTGCGTTTAAACTATTTGACGGATATTACTGCAGTACACTATCCACAGCAGGAAAAGCAATATGCTGTGGTGTATCATCTTCATAACCTTTTCCAAAATATACGTGTTCGTGTGAAAGTGTTTATCGGTGGCGAGCAGCCGTCTATACCTTCTGCAACGAGTGTGTGGCAAGGGGCAAACTGGATGGAACGAGAAACGTACGATTTCTTTGGTATTCATTTTGAAGGCCATCCAGACCTAAGGAGAATTTTGAATATGGATGATCTGGATGTCTTTCCAATGCGAAAAGAATATCCGCTAGAAGATCCTAACCGAATAGATAAGAAAGATTTTTATTTTGGCCGTTAACTTCAAGTGTAGATAAGATGAGCAACCGAATAACCAAGATAACCCCTAATGATCCCGTTTTTTATGATAATGACCCTCAAGATGAGTTAATAACGCTCAATCTGGGGCCTACGCACCCTGCTACGCATGGTGTGTTTCAGAATGTTTTGCAGATAGACGGCGAGCGGATTGTGAGTGGGGTTTCCACGATTGGCTATATACACCGAGCTTTCGAGAAGATTGCAGAGCATCGTCCTTTTTATCAGATTACACCACTTACCGACCGTTTGAACTATTGTTCGTCCCCAATCAATAATATGGGATGGCATATGACAGTCGAGAAGCTCTTGGATATTGAGATTCCCAAGCGGGTGCAGTATATGCGTGTGATCGTGATGGAACTAGCGCGTATCGCCGACCATATTATTTGTAATGGTATTTTGGGGGTAGACACAGGTGCCTTTTCAGGTTTTCTCTATGTGATGCAGGAGCGGGAGTTTATCTATGAAATTTTTGAAGAAATCTGTGGTGCCCGCTTGACGACCAATATCGGTCGTATTGGTGGATTCGAGCGTGATTTTAATGATATTGCTTTTGATAAGATTAGAGAGTTTCTTAAACGTTATCCGCCTGTTTTGAGCGAGTTTGAGGAGCTTTTTGTTCGTAACCGCATATTTATTGAGCGTACTTCAGGGGTAGCAGCAGTAAAGCCGGAGGAAGCATTGGATTACAGCTGGTCTGGTCCTATTCTACGCGCTACCGGAGTCGACTATGATGTCCGGGTTACAGCTCCCTACTGTTCGTATGAAGAGTTTGAGTTTGATGTGCCGGTAGGTACAAATGGAGATGTGTATGATCGGTTTATGGTGCGTAATGAAGAGATGCGGCAGTCTATGCGTATCATTCAGCAAGCGCTAGATAAAATAGAGAAAGAACCAAAAGGGGTGTTTCATGCTGATGTTCCAGAGTTTTATTTACCGCCAAAGGAGCAGGTTTATAATAATATGGAAGCATTGATTTATCACTTTAAAATAGTGATGGGAGAATGGGAAACACCGAAATCGGAAGTGTATCATGCCGTGGAGGGCGCCAATGGCGAACTCGGCTTTTACCTGATACATGATGGAGGGCGTACGCCTTACCGACTCCATTTCAGAAGACCATCTTTTATCAACTATCAGATGTTTGCACCAATGAGTAGAGGTATGTTGATATCTGATGCGATTATCAATATGAGTAGTTTAAATGTAATAGCAGGAGAGTTAGATGCTTAGTATACAAGAGAACCAACCGGTAGAATTTTCTGCAGCGCTTTTGGAGCAGTTCGGCGAGATTGTCGCTCGATACCCCGAGGGTCAACAAAAGTCAGCATTGTTGCCAATCCTTCACCTCGTGCAAGCGGAGTATGGATGGTTAAGTACAGATAGTATGGATAAAGTGGCATCATATCTTCATATACAAGCTATTGAAGTGTATGAAGTGGCTACGTTTTATACCATGTATTTTTTAAAGCCCCAAGGAAAGTATATGTTGGAAGTGTGCCGTACTGGACCATGTTGCTTGGTCGGTGCTGAAAAGATTATGCAACATATTGAAAACCGTCTGGGCGTAAAAGAAGGAGAGATTACAGCCGATGGTTTGTTCTCTTGGCGAGGTGTAGAATGTATGGCCGCTTGTGGTTATGGACCTGTATTACAGATCGGACCTGAGTATACATTTTACGAGAATTTAACCGAAAAAAGTGTTGATGAATTGATCGACACTTTGCGTGATAAAGCGAAACAGCAAGCTTAAAACATATGGGACGTAAATTATTATTAGAGCATATCAATGAGCCTGGTATTCAGACTTTTGATGTTTATCGTCAAAAAGGTGGATATCGTGCTGTAGAGAAAGCATTAAAGAGCATGTCTCCTGATGACGTTGTCGAGGAGGTGAAGAAATCGGGACTACGGGGTAGAGGAGGAGCGGGATTCCCTACCGGGATGAAGTGGAGCTTTTTGGCAAAGCCAGAGGGTGTATCCCGTTATTTGGTATGTAATGGCGATGAGTCTGAACCGGGTACTTTTAAAGACCGTTATTTGATGACTCATATCCCACATGCATTAATTGAGGGCATGATTGTGTCAAGCTATGCATTGGGGGCAAATACGTCGTATATCTATGTCCGCGGGGAGATGATGCCGCAGATCCGAATCTTAGAACGCGCTATTGCCGAAACAAAGGCCGCTGGACTTTTGGGCAAGAATATATTAGGTACAGGCTATGACTTAGAGATCTATGTACAACCGGGAGGTGGTGCATACATCTGTGGCGAGGAGACGGCACTGTTGGAATCATTGGAAGGTAAGCGTGGTAATCCGCGCATAAAGCCACCATTTCCCGCAGTTGCAGGATTATATGGCTGTCCTACGGTTGTAAATAATGTTGAATCTATCGCATCTGTTGTCCCTATTATCAATGATGGAGGCGAGGAGTATGCGAAAATCGGTATAGAGCGCAGCACAGGAACAAAGCTTATCTCTGCTGGAGGAAATGTGAAGAATCCAGGAGTGTATGAGATTGAGTTGGGCGTGCCCGTAGAAGAGTTTATCTATTCCGACGAATATTGTGGTGGTATAGCTAATGGAAAGCGATTAAAGGCTTTGGTTGCAGGCGGTTCGTCTGTGCCGATTCTACCTGCAAACTTAATCTGTAAGACTATCAACGGAGATGCCCGCCTGATGACCTATGAATCTTTGGCAGATGGTGGTTTCCAGACAGGCACGATGATGGGGTCCGGAGGCTTTATCGTTTTTGATGAAGATCAATGTATTGTCCGTAACACCTGGAACTTCACTCGGTTCTATCATCACGAGAGCTGTGGACAGTGTTCTCCTTGTCGTGAAGGAACGGGCTGGATGGAGAAGGTATTACATAAAATAGAGCATGGTAAAGGCAGTATCGCGGATATCGATTTACTATGGGATATTCAACGAAAAATAGAAGGTAATACAATTTGTCCGTTAGGCGACGCTGCGGCGTGGCCGGTAGCAGCAGCGATTCGACACTTTAGAGACGAATTTGAATGGCATGTGCTTCATCCAGGGGAGTCGCAATCGAGGAATTATGGATTAGCACATTATGCCGATCCTGTAAAACCTGTAGCACAGTAAACGGGGTAATAATCTAGTAGAAAGCAGAAACGATGGCTGAAGAAATTGTAAAATTTAAAGTAACAATCGATGGTATACCTGTAGAGGTAGCACCAGGAACTACTATTCTAAATGCGGCGCGTCAGATAGGTGGAGATATTGTCCCGCCAGCGATGTGCTACTATTCTAAATTAGAGGGAACGGGGGGAAAATGTCGTACCTGTTTGGTCAAAGTATCTAAAGGATCTGAGAAAGACCCTCGGCCAATGCCTAAACTTGTGGCATCTTGTCGCACAACTGTTATGGATGGCATGGAGGTACAGAATATAACGTCTCCAGATGTTGTTGAAGCTCGAAAAGGAGTTGTGGAGATGCTTTTGATCAACCACCCTTTGGATTGTCCAGTGTGTGATCAGGCGGGAGAGTGCAAATTGCAGGATTTGGGCTATGAGCATGGTGATGAAGGGACACGTTATGAGTTTGAGCGCCGTACATTCGAACGTATTGATATTGGAGATAAAATACAGTTGCACATGAATCGTTGTATTCTGTGTTACCGTTGTGTTTTTGTTGCCAATCAGCTTACCAATGAACGTGAACATGGGGTCTTGAATAGAGGTGATCATTCAGAGATATCTACATTTATACATAAAGCGCTGAACCATGATTTTGTAGGAAATGTAATTGATGTGTGTCCGGTAGGGGCGTTGACGGATAAGACTTTCCGGTTTAAGAATCGTGTGTGGTTTACGAAGCCTGTGGATGCGCATAGGGACTGCCCTACCTGTGCTGGTAAGGTGACTCTGTGGTACAAAGGCGAAGAGGTGTTGCGGGTAACGGGACGAAAAGATGAGTATGGAGAGGTGGAAGAGTTTATCTGTAATACCTGTCGGTTTGAAACTAAAAGTACATCAGATTGGACGCTTGAGGAGCCAACTCCGGTAGACCATGAATCTGTTATTGGAGCAAATCACTATTTGAATTTTAACCCTCCTGCGGTGATTCATGAAGATAAAAAATTGCAATTGGCTAATGAGGAGCAGTTGGCTAGAACAGAACGATTAAAGTAAATCAGCAATGGAAACAGCTTTTATTTTAGAAAAATTGATTTTAGTAGTTATTGTGTTTACTATCACGTTGGTAATCGCGATGTATTCTACTCTTGCGGAGCGTAAGATTGCTGGTTTTATGCAAGATCGACATGGGCCAGATAGAGCAGGTATTTTCGGACTTTTACAGCCTTTGTGCGATGGCGGGAAGTTCTTCTTCAAGGAAGAAATTATTCCTTCAGGTGCTCATAAGCCATTATTTATCCTAGGGCCGGTTATCGCCATTATTACAGCCTGTATCAGTTCGGCTGTTATTCCTTGGGGACAGGAACTTACGATTAATGGCAAGCAGATCTCGTTGCAAGTGGCTTCTGGAATTAACATTGGTGTACTCTACATGTTCGGTGTTATTGCTTTAGGGGTGTACGGAATTATGCTTGGAGGCTGGGCTTCTAACAATAAGTTCTCTTTGATGGGGGCTATCCGCGCGGCTTCGCAGAGTATTAGTTATGAAATCGGAATGGGCTTGTCGCTTATCGCGTTATTGATGGTGACGGGTACATTACAGCTGGAAGATATCGTGGCACAACAATCAGGCTTTGTCAATTGGAACATATGGGTACAACCGCTTGGTTTTTTGATTTTCATCACCTGTGCATTTGCAGAGTGTAACCGTGTACCGTTTGACTTGCCGGAGTGTGAGACTGAACTGGTGGGCGGATACCATACCGAATATTCTTCAATGAAACTCGGGCTCTATATGTTCTCGGAGTACATTAACATGTTTGTGTCTTCGGCATTGATGGCAGCGCTCTACTTTGGAGGTTATAATTTTCCATTTATGTATGAGCTTGGTCTATCGCAAAATTGGATAACCATTATTGGCGTGATCGTTTTCTTTTTAAAGATATTCGGCTTCATCTTTTTCTTCATGTGGATACGTTGGACCTTGCCACGCTTCCGCTATGATCAGTTGATGAATCTTGGCTGGAAGATATTGATTCCTTTAGCCATTGCTAATATCGTGCTGACAGGAGTAATTACATTAGTAAAGGATACTTATTTTTAAGACGAGTTATCCGGTGAACGAGTTATCAAGTTATCAAGTCAAGGTAACCTGATAACAGGATCACAGGATTACTTGATAACAAAGCAAAAGTTATGCAATCATTAAGCAATAGGAAGAAAGTAATTGAGCAGAAGCCAATGAATATATGGGAGCGCATGTATTTGCCGGCTATTGCTAAGGGGCTATCTATCACCCTAAAACACTTTTTCAAAAAGATACCGACGATTAAATATCCGGAGGAAATACGTCCTTACTCGAAGAACTTTAGGGGGCAGCATTCTTTGAAACGTGATGAGCAAGGACGGGAGCGTTGTACAGCCTGTGGACTCTGTGCTTTATCTTGTCCTGCTGAAGCTATTACGATGACTGCCGCAGAGCGTCAAAAAGGAGAGGAGAACCTATATCGGGAAGAAAAGTACGCCGCTGTTTATGAAATCAATATGCTCCGTTGTATTTTTTGTGGACTCTGTGAGGAGGCCTGCCCTAAGGAGGCGATCTATCTTGATGGCCCACATGTTACTGCGGAATATCTGCGTCGAGATTTTATTTATGGCAAAGATAAATTGGTGGAGCCTAAATTTGATATTACAAAACTAAACAGAGAAAACGCTTAAGCAGATGACTATATTCTATTTTGTTGCCTTTTTGTCTATTTTCTTTGCGTTGATGACCATCTTCACGAAGAACCCTGTGCATAGTGTACTTTATTTGGTAATTACCTTTTTCACTTTTACAGTGCACTACATTTTGCTGAATGCTCAATTTTTGGCCGTTGTCAATTTCATCGTCTATATGGGAGCAATCATGGTCTTATTTTTATTTGTCCTGATGCTGCTCAATCTCAATAAGGAGATAGAGCCGATGAGGTCCAATGTGGTAAAGATTATGGGGGCCGTGGCAGGGATGTGTATGTTGGCCACATTTTTAGGCGCTTTTAAGGTTTTAGAGAGTAATAATGAGTTTGTGACGGGGAATACCGATGTGGGACTGGTAAAAAATCTAGGTAAAGTTTTATTTGATGAATTCCTTTTGCCTTTTGAACTGTCCTCAATTTTGTTGTTGACTGCGATGGTCGGCGCTATATTATTGGCTAAAAAAGAAACAAAAGAAGCGTAATGGACAATCTTATTCAAAATATACAAGGGATACCGTTAAATCACTACGTGATTTTTTGTAGTATCATTTTTTCAATCGGTGTCATTGGTGTATTGATCCGTCGTAATGTGATTATCATTATGATGTCGATAGAGCTTATGCTCAATTCCGTTAACTTGTTATTGGCCGCATTCTCCGCATATCGGGGAGATGCCAGTGGACAGGTGTTTGTGTTCTTTATCATGGCCTTGGCTGCAGCTGAAGTCGCTGTGGGACTGGCTATTGTTATTATGGTCTATCGGAATACAAAATCAGTAGATATTGAGTCGTTAAGTAAGTTGCGTTGGTAAAAATTAAGTAGAACTAGCTATATGATCGAACTAATTTGGTTAATACCTTTACTACCCCTGATTGGATTTGTAGTTAATGGAATAGGGCGGAATTTTCTCCCTAAAAGTGCTGTCGGAACTCTTGGAAGCGGAGTAGTGTTGGGGTCTTTTATATTGAGCTGCCTTGTATTTGGTGAAGTGCTGGCTGCTCGCAGCGCAGGACAAGAAGCGGCTTTTGCTTATCACTTATTCGATTGGATTCGATTGGGTAATCTGGATATTAGTTTTTCTTTCTTGGTGGATCCGTTGAGCGCATTAATGTTGCTTATTATTACTGGAATAGGTTTCTTGATTCACTTATACTCGATTGGATATATGAGTCACGATGCTGGATTCGGTAAATTCTTTGCTTATCTGAATCTATTTATATTCTTTATGTTGCTGTTGGTTCTAGGCTCTAACTATTTGATTATGTTCATCGGATGGGAGGGAGTCGGCCTATGTTCTTATTTATTGATCGGTTTTTGGTATAAAAATTCAAGCTACGCGAGTGCAGCTAAGAAAGCATTTGTAATGAATAGAATCGGCGATTTAGGATTTTTGATTGCTGTTTTTGCTATCATCGCTACATTTGGCTCTCTGGAGTTTGATGTCGTTTTTCAGCAAGCGTCCAGTTTCCCGGTTGGTGATGCCACCTTACTGTTGATAACATTATTATTGTTTGTTGCAGCAACTGGAAAATCGGCACAGATTCCTTTATTTACATGGTTGCCCGATGCGATGGCGGGACCGACTCCAGTTTCTGCATTGATTCACGCCGCAACGATGGTTACGGCAGGTATCTATATGATTGTACGATCCAATATTTTGTTTACATTGTCTCCGGTCACGATGCAGATTATCGCTGCGATAGGTGTGTGTACCGCCTTGGTTGCTGCTTTTATTGCAATTACCCAGAATGATATTAAGAAGGTGTTGGCTTATTCCACGGTTTCTCAATTGGGATACATGTTCTTGGGATTGGGTGTAGGTGCATTTACAGGGGCTTTTTTCCATGTACTGACACACGCTTTCTTTAAAGCATTACTTTTCTTAGGAGCAGGATCTGTGATCCATGCGATGAGTGATGAGCAGGATATGCGCCAGATGGGGGGGCTTAAAAAGAGTCTTCCTGTAACTTATCTAACAATGTTGGTCGGTACTATTGCTATTTCGGGAATACCGCCTTTGTCAGGTTTTTTCTCGAAGGATGAGATTTTGGCTCATGCCTTTCTTGCTAATCCGTTATTATGGGGGCTTGGTTTTGTAGGGGCATTGTTTACTGCCTTCTATATGTTCAGACTGTTGTATCTGACATTTTTTGGAGAATTTAGAGGAACTGAGGATCAAAAGAGTCATTTGCATGAATCTCCTATGTCGATGTTGCTCCCTTTGGTCGTATTAGCGGTGCTTGCTGCTGGTGGAGGATTATTGAATGTGCCTGAGGCGCTAGGAGGTAGTAATTGGCTTGCTAATTTCCTGAGTCCGATATTTGCTTATAGTAACAGTCGAGTGGCAGCAATCCATATTGACCATAATACGGAATATATCTTGATGGGGGCATCTGCTGTAGCTGCTTTAGTTATGGCTGGTATAGCCTATTCAACTTATGTTAACAAAAAAAGTATTCCTGGTCCAGATGGGCAAGAACAAGGACTCTTGTACAAACTATCCTATCACAAGCTTTATGTAGATGAGCTGTACGATGCGCTGATTGTTCGCCCTTTAAATGCATTTTCGAAGTTTTTATACCGTGTTGTAGATAGAGCAGGAATAGACGGTTTTGTGAATGGTATCGGGGGCTTTTTTATGTCTTCTGGTCGAGGAATTCGTCAACTGCAGACAGGGCATGTTGGTTTTTATATCTTTATGATGGTCATTGGGGTTATCGCTATCCTTTTGTACGGTTTTTTAAATGTATAGCTATTTGTAATCGAAGTAATCCATGAATAACCTATTTATACTGCTGTTACTCCCTCTTGTAAGTGCTCTAGTTTTAGCATTTATGAAGTCTTCATCTTCTGCCAAGTGGGCTGCTTTAGGATTGTCTGTGCTCCAATTGGCACTGACCGTTCCTTTTTTATGTCAATTCGTTCCCGATGCTAGTATTCAGTTTGAACAATCGTTCGATTGGATTCCTCGCTTAGGAATAAAATTTCATATTGGTTTGGATGGTATTAGTCTTCCTTTGGTTCTCTTGACTAATGGATTGATACCATTGATTATCTTGTCGACCTTTGGTAAAACGCTTAAAGGGAATTTCTACGCTTTGGTGTCTTTTATGCAGGCGGGTTTACTCTTGGTCTTTGTTGCACTAGACGCTTTTTCCTTTTATGTAGGATGGGAAGTAGCATTGATTCCGATTTATTTTATCTGTGCACTTTGGGGCGAGGGGGATCGAATCCGAGTGAATCTGAAATTCTTTATCTATACTTTTTTCGGATCGCTGTTGATGCTGATTGCCATCCTTTATCTGTATCAACAGACGGCAACAAAAGATTTTGAATGGAGCTCCTTTGCTGCGCTTGACTTGCACAATGGAACGCAACGATGGATTTTCTGGGCTTTCTTTATTGCTTTTGCTGTGAAGATTCCTATTTTTCCTTTTCATACATGGCAACCTGATACCTACACAAACGCGCCTACAGCGGGTACGATGCTGCTTGCAGGGATCATGCTCAAGATGGGGACATTCGGTCTGATTCGTTGGTTGATTCCGATTGCTCCACTAGGGGTTGCGGCTTATGGACAGTTGGCCTTGATATTATGTGTTATAGGTGTTGTTTACGCTTCTCTTATTGCTTTTAAGCAACAGGATACAAAACGTCTTATCGCTTATTCTTCAATTGCGCACGTAGGATTGATCGGTGCAGGTATCTTTGCTTGGAATCAAGAAGGTTTGCAGGGCGCATTGATGCAGATGGTGAATCACGGTATCAGTGTGATAGGCTTGTTTTTTGTGTTGGATATTATTGCACAGCGTACCGGTACGCGCACATTGAAAGAGCTTGGAGGTCTGGCTGAGCGTATGCCCAAACTGGCTATATTCTTCTTGATCATTATCATGGGAGCCGTAGGATTACCTCTAACGAACGGTTTTATTGGAGAGTTCTTGCTCCTTAAAGGTGTTTATGGTGTAGGCCTGTTGTATGCTGTATTTGGTGGATTGACGTTGATTTTTGGTGCGGTGTACATGCTTCGATTATTTCAGCGTACAATGTTGGGGACGGGCTCGGAGTCGAATAGTGCTATATCAGATATCAAAGGACATGAAATTGTGGTGCTGTTTATTGTAGCCGCCGTTGTATTGTATTTAGGGGTGTTCCCGAATGGGTTATTGCATTTATCAGAGGCGTCTGTGACACAGCTGTTAGAGCAAGTTAAATTTTAAAGCAAGTATAAGTAAATAGATTATGGCTGCGATTATTACGCTTTCGTTATTAGGGATTTTAGTATTGTATTTGGGGTTGTTCAAAGCTAAATCAGCTTTACTACCTGTTACGCTTATAGGTTTATTAGTCGCATTGGGATGTGAGCTTGCTTTGTGGGGTGGGGATGCAAAGCCTATATATAGTGGAATGGTCGTCTTTGACAATTTTGCACTCGCATTTTCGATATTGTGTATCGTGACGACAGGTTTGATATTGTTGCTTTCCAAAGCTTACTTCAGTTCCATTAGTAACAACGTTGCGGAGTACTACTGTTTGATCCTCTTCTCTTTGACGGGAGCATTAATGGTAAGTGCCTATCATAATTTTGCGATGCTTTTTATCGGTATTGAAGTGATGTCGGTAGCATTGTATATTTTGGTTGGAATTAGGAAAACTGATTTTGGATCCAACGAAGCCGCGTTGAAATATTTCTTGATGGGGGCTTTTTCCACCGGTTTTTTACTGTTTGGCATCACTTTGCTCTACGGTGCTACAGGTACTTTTGATATTACAGGGGTACGGGAGTATCTAATAGCCAACCCTCAACAGATTTCTCCTTATTTTTATGGGGGCGTTTTATTGTTGCTGGTCGGACTTTGCTTTAAAGTTGGTGCCGCTCCATTTCATTTTTGGACACCTGACGTTTATGAAGGAGCACCAATATTGATTACGAGCTATATGAGTACAGTGGTTAAAGTAGCTTCTTTTGCAGCGTTCTTACGTCTGTTCAGCTATGTATTTGTACCATTACATGATTTTTGGACGCCTGTCCTTCTGGTTGTTATTATTATCACTTTGTTTATTGGTAATATCACGGCGATGATGCAGGCTAGTTTCAAGCGTATGTTGGCTTACTCTAGTATTTCGCATGCGGGTTATATGCTTTTTGCCATTGTTGCTTTGGGAGCGACTTCTACATCCAGTATTTTTACTTACGCCATAGCATACTCCTTATCTTCGGTAGCTGCTTTTGCAGGGCTTATCCTGGTAAAACGGGCTAAAGGCTCAGATCAGTTTGTCGCATTCAATGGACTAGGAAAAACGAATCCGTTCTTGGCTTTTGTGATTACTGTCGCTATGTTGTCTTTGGCTGGAATTCCCCTGACCGCAGGGTTTATAGGTAAGTTCATGATGTTCAATACTGTAATGCAGGACTACCATATTGTTTTACTTCTTTTGGCGGTGGTGAATGCGGCAATCGGTGTTTTCTATTACCTACGCGTGGTGGTTCACATGTACTTCAAAACAGCGGAAGAAGAAGGTGGTGCTATTCTGCTTCCACTAAGTTTCAAAGTTGTATTGGGTGCAACAGTAATGCTTACGCTTTTGATCGGTCTTTATCCCGATTGTATTATTGGACTATTATAGTTGTTTTATAAATTTATGATTAAAGCCCTTTTTTTAAGGGCTTTTTGTTTTTCTAGGGAAAAGGTATAGCAGAGGATGTGTTTTTTTGTGCTATGTGCTTTGAACTTTGGGCACAAGTTGTATCTTTATAAAGGACCATAGATATTTATGAGAAGAGCGGTAATGCTATTTAGCAGACATGTTGCGCTTTATATTGTAATGCTGCTGTCGATCGTACCGGCTCTGGCGCAGACCTTGTTACGGGGAGAGGTACGTGATGCAAGTAGTAAACGGGTGATTGTTGGAGCGAGCGTACAGTGTATACAGCACCCCGAAGGGACCTCAACCAATGCAAATGGAATCTTTCTCATCAAATTGGACTCCACTGTACAGGAGCTTGTATTCTCTGCCGTGGGATACCAAAGTAAGCGTTATACTGTAACTCCAACAGATAGTGCGCTGCTTGTATATTTAGAGAAGCAGGACCAAGTGATAGAGACGGTCGATATCGTCAAAAAAGGCCGTTATAAAAATAATAATCCTGCTACAGAGCTTATTGATCTCGTCATACAGCACAAGCGTAAAAATCGACTTGTCCAAAAGGATAGTCTATATTTTCAACAGTATGATAAAATCAAATTCGGGATGGTCGACCCCAAACCTGGATTTAAGACCAGGCTAGGAGATATGAGCTTTTTCTTTAAGGACGTGGATACAACTTCGTTGCAGGGGCATGAGTTGTTAACATTGTATCTGCAGGAGGATATATCAGACAACTATATTAGACAACAGCCGGCCAGGAAAAAGAAAATCATCCGTAACCAAAGCAAAACAGAATTCGATCCCCGCTATGTAAATAATCCTAATATCAGCTCCTATTTAAACTATCTTTTTCAACCTGTGGATATATATGATGAGAGTGTTTTTTTTCTAAATAAGTTGTTTTTGAGTCCTATAGCGGACAATGCGAAGCTTTATTATAAATATTTTATAGTCGATAGTTTAAGGACTGGCAAGGATATCTTTGTACGGTTGCGGTTCGAGCCCCGCAATAGCAATGACTTGCTGTTTCATGGGCAGCTTTTAGTGTCTTTAGATGGGCGTTATGCTGTGAAAAATGCTGAATTGAAGGTCGATAAAAGGACAAATATCTCCTGGGTGAATGATTTTAAAATGTCCCTTTCTTATTTTAAGAATTCGGAAGGAATTATGCTACAGGATAGTTCCAATATTTTTGTCGTTTTTGGTCGGGGAAAAGTAGATGCACTTTTTGGGGAACGGAGCAGTGTGCAATATCGATATGATACGCATCGTACAACTGCCGATGATGTTTTTTCTGGAGCTCCTGTAGAGGTACGGCTATCTGCTGAAGAAGAACTTGGCGATGTGCGACCGGTACCGTTGAGTACTTATGAACAGCGAATATATAGCAATGTAGATAGCCTTAACGACTTAAAGTCTTTTAAATCATTATTAGCTGTGGGTTATCTTCTGGCTCAAGGTTATTTTTCGGTAGGAAAGTTTGAGTTGGGGCCACTGGAGTACCTGTATCACATGAATGAGATGGAAGGGCAGCGACTCCGCTTTGGAGGAAGGACTACCGCTGCTTTGTCTGAGAAGGTGTATATGGAGGGGTATCTTGCTTATGGCTTTAGGGATGATCGGTTTAAATATTATCTAAAAACGGCTGTCGCATTGAACGGAAAATCTGTTGCTACATTCCCTGCTCATTATATGGAGGCATCCGTGCAGCGAGATATATTCGAACCAGGAAAAGCCATAGGGTATTTAAAAGGGGATAGCTTCTTTAGAAGCTTTGTTTCCAATAAGCCTACCAAATGGTTGGATACGGAAGCGTATAGGTTAGGGCACGTGTATGAGTTTGGGAATCATTTCAGTGTATCAAGTAGTTTTACCCATCAGCGACGTAATGCGATAGGTGATCTTCGATTTGCTTTAACAGCAGATAGTACGCAGTCCCTGTCTAGTATCAATACCAATGATGTACAGGTAACCTTGCGATGGGCACCTTTTGAAAAATTCTATTATCGTAATTTACAACGGCGTACGATTATAGAAAGCTATCCTGTATTTAGCTTGCAATATAATAAAGGAATAAGTGGAATATTTGAGGGGCAATATAATTATGATGCTTTGCGTTTTTCGGTGTCTAAGCGTTTCTTTATGAATCAGCTCGGTTTCGGTGACTTGAAGGCTACAGCTGGTCGTATATGGGGTACGCTACCTTATCCATTATTGGAGATGCCTAATATACAGGAAACAAAAGATAGGCATACGATCTCTTACGATATGACCAATTCGATGGAATTTGTGTCGGATAAGTTTGTGAAGTTATCCTATGATCACGAGCTGAACGGTTTTATTTTAAATAAACTTCCTTTGATTAAAAAGTTGCGTTTTCGGGAGATATTCGGGGCACGCATGTTTTATGGTCAGTTAAGTGCTAATAATGACCCTATGCTCAGTGATAAAGTGGTCTATTTTGATAAACATAAAGAGGGATATACTATTACTCATGCGTTACAGAAAAGCCCTTATTTGGAAGGTTATGTGGGACTGGATAATATTCTAAGTATATTTCGTGTGCAATATTATTATCGATTTAACTATCGGTATCACCCTAACATTAGTAACGAACGATTTAAACTATCCTTAAACTTTGATTTTTAATATTATGGAAGTGTATAGTACAATTTTAGTAGATCGGGACGCAAGTACTGCAGTTTTAAAAATAAACAGGGAGTCGAAGCTGAATGCGCTGAGTACAGAGACTCTTTCTGAGTTAAGTCATGCATTGGACGTTTTGGCAAAGGACTCTTCCGTACGTGGCATCATAATCACAGGAACGGGGAGCAAGGCTTTTATTGCTGGAGCGGATATTCAGGAATTTGTCGGGATGAATGGGGAGGATGCAGCGCAACTGGCAGCAAGAGGACAACGTGATGTAATGGATAAGATAGAAAACTATCCGAAGCCAGTGATAGCCGCGATAAATGGTTTTGCACTGGGAGGTGGGCTTGAATTGGCTTTGTCGGCTCATATACGGGTTGCTAGCTCAACGGCTAAGCTAGGTCTGCCAGAGGTTTCTTTGGGACTAATCCCTGGATATGGAGGTACGCAGCGCCTGCCACAACTTGTGGGTAAAGGCAAGGCTTTTGAAATGATCATGACAGGTGATATGATTGGTGCGGAGGAAGCGTTAGGCTATGGGTTAGTGAACCATGTGGTTGAGGGGGCAGGTCTTCTTGGTAAGTGTATGGAACTTTTAGGGCGAATTTATTTACGGTCTCCTAAGGCGATTGCCAAAGTAATCAGTGCTGTAAATGCCGGTTTCGTGGATTCGAAAACTGGTTTTCAACAGGAGATTTCACTTTTTGGAGCATCTTTCGATACGGATGAAGCCAAGGAAGGAATTGAAGCATTTTTGGAGAAAAGGAAACCTAATTTTTAGAGTAACTACCCATTTGTTGGGAGGTAAATGATGATTTATGATTGGTAAAGACGTTTTTTCGCAGAAGGAAAGGAATATTATTATTTTAATAATCATACTCGTATTGGGTGCGATTATTCTGTATGCGATGAAGGGTATTTTTGGAGCGATACTGGGCACAATGGTGATGTATACACTATTTCGTAATCTGAATATCTTTTTGATCGAGCGATGGAAGTGGCCCAAAGCGCTGTCTTCTGTAGTGGTCATCATTATTTCTATCTTTATCATTGTGCTCCCATTTGTTGGGATAGGAACCATGTTGGTCAATAAGGCATTAGAGTTACAGCGAAATCCGGCATGGATCAATGATATCATCAATGCAATCAATACATTTGCGGGAGATAAATTTGGTAAACCTGATTTTCTCAAAGAACAGATCCAGGCGAGTGCAGCCTATTTTGGAGGAATGTTGACCGTTATCATTGGAGGGGCAGCGAATGCCTTTTTGGCGATTTCGGTCATGTACTTCTTGCTCTATTTTCTGTTTGTAAATTACAAAGGATTTGAGAGTAGTCTGATACACTACCTGCCATTCGATGACGCGAATGCGACTGTGTTTGGAGAAGAATTGAAGAATATTACTTATTCGAATATTATTGGACAAACTTTTATCGCTATCGTACAGGGAATCTGTCTGGCTATTGGTTTTTATATTTTTGGGGTTAAGGATGGATTGTTTTGGGGTGTTATCTGTGCTATCTTATCCTTTATTCCTTTGTTAGGTCCCCCGCTGATCTTTGTTCCGGCAGCAGCGATTCTCTTATCCCAGGGTGCAACATGGCAAGGGATAGGAATGTTGATCTGGGGTTTCGGTTTGGTTATCAATATTGATAATGTATTGCGTCTGGTTATTGCCAAGAAAGTCGGGGATATTCATCCCATTATTACGATAGTCGGTGTTATTATCGGTATCCCCTTATTCGGAATCATGGGCTTAGTTTATGGACCTTTGTTGCTGGCTTATTTTTTGATTGCCGTAAAGATCTATAAGGCGAATAAACGGCTGTCACTTCAAAAAAAGCTGTTAGAAGGAAAGCTTGAATAAAGCTATCCTACGGCATAGCCTAGCATGTAGTCTTGAAACTGTTCGTAGTATACCTGAAAGGATAAGTCCATTCCATCTTTGTGCAGGGCGAGAGTCATCACGCCTTGGGGTTTGTAATTGAAGGGACGTATGGTCATGTCATGTAGAAAAGATACGCCTTTATTGCCCTGTAATTTATAAACGGCTTCTTTGGCGCACCAGCAAGCATATAGCTGTAGAATTTCGTGGTCAGGATTAATAAAGGCCAATTCCTCTGGTTTCAAAAACTTTTCTTTGATACGACGTACTTTGTCCTTGACAATTTCGAGGTCCATACCACATTCACCTTTTGTACTCAGCATGACTCCTGCATAGTCAAATGAGTGTGTGAGCGAGAGTTTGTAGGGATAATCCGGGAGATAAGGCTTACCATTGCTATCCGAAGGACAATGTATGTATTCTTCTGTCTGTAAGAGGTATCGTAATAATACACGTGTCGCTAGCCAGTGTAATGTTCGCTTACCTTTGCTAAGATTCCGTAGGCGGTCTTGCTCGGCTTTATCGAGCTGCAATTTGCTCAACAGCTCTTCAGCTGATTCTTCAATCTTCCAGATTGCAAATTTAGTGCTACTGTCTAATTCTCGGAGGTATACTAAGGCCATAGGTCAAAAGTAAAAAGTAAAAAGTAAAAAGTAAAAAGTAAAAAGTAAAAAGTAATTTTCGTGCAGCCTGGGTTATCTTTGCAAAAAACTTGCTAGATGTCAGGCAATACTGTATTTTTGACATCCGGCTGGTGGCAGCAGCGGTTTGAAAATTCTATATGATATTATCGGATACAAGAATATTAGAGGAAATCGAGAACGGATCGATTGTTATTGAACCGTTTGATCGTAAATGTTTAGGGACAAACTCTTACGATGTACACTTGGGTAAGTACTTGGCTACGTATAAGGATGCGCAGCTGGATGCTAAAAAACATAATGAAATTGTTCATTTCGAAATTCCAGAGGAAGGATATGTTTTGGAGCCAGGAACATTGTACCTAGGAGTTACCTTAGAGTATACAGAAACTCATGGGCATGTTCCTTTTTTGGAAGGAAAATCCAGCACAGGGCGTTTAGGTATTGATATACATGCAACAGCGGGTAAAGGGGATGTCGGGTTTTGTAATACCTGGACGTTGGAGATTTCTGTTGCTCAGCCTGTAAGGGTGTATGCAGGTATGCCTATTGGACAGCTGATTTATTTTGTCGTAGAAGGTGATATACAGACATTCTACAACAGCAAGGGAAATGCAAAATATAATAACAAGACGATTCGTCCTGTCGAAAGTATGATGTGGAAGAATGCTTTTTAGCATTCTTCCCTATCCTCCAAACTCCATTAGGTAAGCTTTTAGGAATTCATCTAGGTCTCCATCTAATACGGCTTGTGTATTGGAGGTTTCCATATTTGTCCGTAAATCTTTAATTAGTTTATAAGGATGGAGGACATAATTACGTATTTGCGAACCCCATTCTATCTTTTTCTTTGATCCTTCTATTGCAGCGGTCGCCTCTTGGCGCTTGCGCATCTCGATTTCATAGAGCTGGGATTTTAACAAACGGAATGCATTTTCTTTATTCTGCAGTTGTGATCTAGACTCCTGGTTTTTGATAATAATACCCGTTGGTTTGTGATGTAAGCGTACGGCAGTTTCTACTTTATTCACGTTTTGTCCTCCAGCACCACCAGCTCGGAAAGTGTCCCATTCTATCTCGGAATCTTTTATGTCGATTTCAATGTTATCGTCTACAAGAGGGTACACATATACAGAAGCAAAGGACGTGTGGCGCTTTGCATTGGAGTCGAAAGGTGAGATACGGACTAAACGGTGCACACCATTTTCCCCTTTTAGGTAGCCATAGCCAAAATTACCTGAAAACTGTAAGGTGACGGTTTTTATTCCCGCGACTTCACCCTCTTGGTAATCTTGTTCGGATACCTTATAGCCGTGCTTCTCGCCCCACATGATATACATTCGCATCAACATTGCTGCCCAGTCACAGGATTCTGTTCCTCCGGCCCCGGCGGTTATCTGTAGGATTGCATCCAGTTGATCTTCTTCAGCGCTGAGCATATTTTTGAACTCCAGCTCTTCGACATTCGTCTGCGCGATCTGATATTGTTCTTCGACATCTTGCTCGCTGGCATCGCCTGCCTGAAAAAACTCAAACATAATGCCTAGGTCTTCGACAGAAGCCGCAACTTGGTCAAAATGGTCGGTCCATACTTTTAGGTTTTTAATGCCGTGAAGTACTTTTTCTGCGTCTTTCGGTCTATCCCAAAATGTGGGTTGTAATGTGATTTCTGTATCGTTTGCTATCTCCGCTTTTTTTGCATCGATGTCAAAGATGCCTCCTCAGGGAAGTTACTCTATCCCTCAAGTCCTGAATTTGTTCTCTGGTCATGGTTTCAAAGGTAAGGATTAATTGTTAATGGTTGAGGATTAATGGTTCGCTACTGATTAAAAAAAACGATTCTGTATTCGAGAATTTGAGCCATTTTATCTAAGTTTGGAAGTAACAAAAAAAACAGACTTATGTTGCCACAGATTAACTTTACCCAGACACAAGCATACAAATATCTAGCAGATCATTATATCTCTATCAATGCGCATACACTAAAAGACCTTTTTGCAGCAGACCCATCGCGATTTGAGAAGTTTTCTGTTCAGTTAGAGGATATTCTTTTAGACTATTCGAAGAATAGGATGGACGAGCAGACGATAGCGCTGCTAATGCAATTGGCAAGGGAATGCAAGTTAGATGATGCTATAAAGTCCATGTTTGGGGGCGAAAAGATAAATGTGACTGAAGGACGTGAAGTGCTGCATACCGCATTGAGGAATCGATCCGGAGCGCCTGTTTTGGTGGATGGCGAAGATGTCATGCCCAAGGTGAAGGCTGTTTTGGCACATATGAAAGATTTTACCAATCGGATTCTTTCTGGTGAATGGAAAGGTTATACAGGACGTGAGATTACAGATGTAGTCAATATTGGTATAGGCGGCTCGGATTTGGGGCCGGTTATGGTCACTGAAGCGCTGAAGGCATATAAGACAAGGCTTAATCTGCATTTTGTGTCTAATGTCGATGGAACACATATAGCCGAAACCTTAAAAGGCTTAGACCCAGAAACAACATTGTTTCTTATTGCCTCCAAGACTTTCACTACACAGGAGACGATGGCAAATGCAACATCAGCTAAGGACTGGTTCCTGCAGTCTGGTGCGTTACAGTCTGATGTGGCAAAGCATTTTGCCGCTTTGAGTACCAATGGAGAAGGGGTAGCCGCTTTTGGTATCGATACTGCCAATATGTTTGAGTTTTGGGATTGGGTTGGAGGACGCTACTCGTTGTGGTCTGCAATCGGTCTGTCGATTGCACTGGGCATAGGTTATGATAATTTTGAACAGCTGTTGGAAGGCGCATATGTTGCCGACGAGCATTTTAAAAACACAGAGTTTGAACAGAATATTCCTGTCGTATTAGGGCTGCTGGGGGTATGGTATAATAATTTTTTCGATGCCGAAAGTCACGCTATACTTCCGTATGATCAATACTTGCACCGTTTTGCTGCTTATTTTCAGCAGGGAGATATGGAGAGTAATGGTAAGTATGTCGACCGTAATGGTGACCGTGTTGAATATCAAACGGGACCTATTATTTGGGGAGAGCCAGGGACAAATGGGCAGCACGCTTTTTATCAATTGATTCATCAGGGCACGAAGCTGATACCTTGTGATTTTATCGCTCCGGCAACATCACATAACCCAATCGGTAACCATCATCAATTGTTAATGTCTAACTTTTTTGCACAGACGGAGGCATTAATGAATGGTAAGTCGGAGGCAGAGGTCGTCGCGGAGCTTGAAAAATCTGGAAAAAGTAAATCGGAGATAGATGCCCTAAAAAACTATAAGGTTTTTGAAGGAAATAGACCCACCAATTCCTTTTTGTTGAAAAAAATTACCCCACGTTCGTTAGGGACTCTCATTGCGCTCTATGAACATAAGATTTTTGTACAGGGCATTATTTGGAATATATATAGCTTTGATCAGTGGGGGGTAGAATTGGGCAAACAGCTTGCTAGTACTATTTTGCCTGAGCTCAAATCAGAAGAGGCAATCAGTAGCCACGATAGTTCGACCAATGGGCTGATCAACCAGTATAAGAGTTGGCGATAGTTGCTGTAAGGTTGAGCCGGTAGATAAGAGGTACAACAGATACTGTGAGACTAAGGAATTAGAGAGAAGGAAGGATTAGCTATCGAAGGTGATTGGTTAATAGTATTGACTGCGAAGTATAGTTACATATCCTTTATTGATGTGGGTTTGCCCTGTTTCATCCTCGAATTTTAGGTAATAGAAATAGGTTCCATCATTCAATCCCTGTCCATTCCAGTCATTTCGGTAGTTTTGCGAGTGGTACACTTCGAAACCGAAGCGGTTGAAAACCCGTAATTCAGCTGTTTTGAACAGTTCAAGACCTATAATTTCGAAGGTGTCATTTTTGCTGTCACCATTCGGCGTGAAAACGTTGGGAATAAAGAAATTGACTATTTTTATTGTAGCTTGTGATTGGTTGTTGTTGAGGTTGCTTTCCTTTTGTTTGGCGCTTACCTTCGTTATTGTCACGGCTTCACCTGTCTGCACGCCTTTTAGCTGTATCCATTGGCTAAGAGCTGCATGCGCTTTGAGCTCATCGATTTTCCAAATTAATCGACCGCTTTGATTGTCAAAAGAAATGGAGGTGCCGGGGCCGGAGATGGCATTCACATAAGCTAGCTGTTGTGGTATTTTAAATTCGACAATCAGCTCATTGGCGGTGTTGTCGCTATTGTTAAGCACCAGTAGCTGTTGGTTGAAGGATTGGTCTTTCCATATAGTCGTTTTGTCAGGAAGATTACGGATCTCGATATCGACTAGCTTTTCTTCCTCCGTAGGATCGAAGATAATCTCAACCGGATCGGAGACATCGGAGTTACAGCCATCACCAAGTGCAATAACGGTATATATGGCAGCATCGGTCACGATGATGCGTTGGTCATGCAAACCATTTATGGGTTCACCATTTTTGAACCAGATGAAGGATACAGCATGTGTGGCATCAGCCCGAAGGGTTACTTTTTTGCCTTTTATAATACGCAAGGTCTGTCCTTGTTGGGCCATAAGAGATCTAGGTACTGCTAATAATAGCAGCACCAAGATGCTTAGGATTAAGGACAGACGATGCATATTATACTTAGCAGTAGTTTCTAATCAATAGCTTCGATGCTAATTGTTGGTTTACCTGGTTTAGCTGTAACTTGTATAACCGTCACGGCGTTTTCTCCTTTCAGTACAGTTTGGTAAGGACCTGATGTTTTAACCGTATAGTCTACTACCACATAATAATTCCAACTTCCCACTTCGGTTTCTACAATATTATAGGTATTTGTTGTAGAGCTTGTTGAAGGTGTTGTGGTAGCAAGTGCTGTAGCGGTTGAAATATCTAGCGGTTGGCCATTTTCTACTTTGTACCAACGGTAGCGAAGTTCGAATTCTCCTAAAGTAGGATTTTCGGAGCTGTATGGTGTAGCTGTATTGAATGGTTTTGATGCGTCAAACACTACGTTTGCCGTCAGCGTGTTATTTGAAGCAGGAGGTGTGTCAGCACAATACGCATTGTTAGAAAGATTGCTTGTTACGCTGACTGTGAGCGGAGGTAGAATGAAGACGGTGAATTCTTCGGGTACGGTCGAACAGATCTCACCGGTAGTCTCTCCTACCGCCATGAAGGTGTAAAATCCTGGTTTCAGCCCTCCATTAACTGTTAGTTCGCTGTTTGCAGGTCCTGATATTGATGTTGTGGTTTCGGTCAAATCAGGAAGGTCGCCAAATCCACCTGCAGCGTTTTTAAAATACCATTTGATACTTGAAAAGGTTACCCCAGCTTGCCCCCCCGTACTAGTACTAGTTATCGATGCGGTTAATTTGAATTTATTTTTTTCATGCGCAAAAATTGGATCTGTGTTCAAGCCACTTATCGGTGGTCTCAGTGCACTTTGATCTGTTGGTGAGATCAAGGTTTGAGCTTGCGCCACGTTGTTGAATGCCAGTGATAAAAACAAAGCCAATAGACCTTTTTTTATCCTTTTCATTGTTGTTTTCATAGGGTTATTTTTTGAAGTTTGATAATATTTTAGTTGTTTGTATTTGTTATGGTTACATGGGGGCTCCCCGGTTTGGAGATTACTGTTATTAACAATTGTGTTCTATCCGATTCTTCAGTACAACCTTTATAGGACTTTGAGACGTAGTAAGTAAATGTGCCTATGGCCTGGGGTAGTATGTATTGTGTTCCAGTGTGTATCGGAAGACTTTCTGTTAAGTCTGTATACCAACGGTATTCATGAGTAGACTCTGGGTTTTCTATTAATAAGGTCGTTGTCTCTCCCTCACACACGATAAGACTATTGTTTTCTATATTTAATGCTGTTACTTTTGGTTTAGCCATGATTCGTTGGATTTCATGCACATGTAACGTACTAAGTGCATTAACTAAGCCTCCTCCAAGGGAAATTTCTAAGCGATTAAATGGGGAGGCAATTGGGTAGGTCAGCACCTGTATATCTGATCCTGGAGTAAGTAGTCTCAAAGATAATAATGAAGGGTTTAACAAAAGATATCCGTTGTCAGTATTATCTAAGAGAGAGCGGATTCGAAAGTTGTTCGATAAAATAGTAGCATCTAATAGTGCGCCAGGTCTTTGGAGAATTATTCGCACAGAATCGTTTGCATGCGAGGTTGTGTTGTACAAGGCTGTTAAGTGTGTGCGGTTGCCAACAGCACTTACGTTTGCTCTCATGGTTGTATATGTAATGGGATTTCCATCAATTGCATTGTAAGGGCTTTCAATGGCGTTTAATCCGCCGGCGATGTTACCAGTGGAACCATACAGTATATCGGTAGGAGTATCACAATCTGTAGGAGTTGGAGAACTAGGAGCTAAATAATAAGCTTCGTAAATCTTGAGTCCTCCTCCTAGTTTAATGCCTGAAGAGTATATTCGAATACTATTAAAACTCAAGGTTGGAATAAAAACGATTTCGGCCTGATCTTCACCTGCTAAAAGGGTAATAAGGTTGCCTATTGAAATTGGATTGCCTATCGAGGTGTCATTCTGATAAGCTTGGATTAGTATGTTTCCCAATAAGCCGAGAATGTCTCCAGTAGTTCCTATTTTTATGCGAACCGTGGTGCCTGCAGGTAGGTTTGTAGGAAACTGTAATCTTTGCCAGACATCTCCAATTAAAGTTATCCCAATTGTAGAATATGTATAAGGCTTCCCGTCCACGGCATCATTTGGACTATTGGCGAAATGAAGCAAGGCACCTCCAGTCTTCTGGGATGTTGCATAAATCCGTTTCATTGGCGCCTGCCCATACCCCACCTGCGTCAGGCAAAAAAGCAAGACAAGCATAATAATGTAACTATTATATGTGAGCATTCTTTGCATAGCGCTCTCCAAAAAAATAAATGAAGCGGTTAATTACTAAAATTCGTTTTTCAAATAGGTTGGAAATATTGTTACCCTTGACTTCTATAACTTAATTCCCATTTCAAAATTATTAATTATTCTTTAGGAAATGAAATATTGAATTGTAGTTTTTACAATATATTTTGTTTTTTTTTCTGTTAGATTCAATTTTATAGTGTCAAACAATGGTTTGATAGTCAATAAAAAAAGGCGGCATTTCAAAGAAATGCCGCCTTTTTTAGCGTATTTTTTTATAACAGGTTTTTATTTTTTTACCAGTTGTACGTAATCTTTCATGACTTTCATACTTTCATCCAAGATGAAATCAAATTCAACTTTTGGTTGCGGTTGTCCTTCTTTCCAAAGCGGCATATTGTTCAGCTCGAGTAGTTTATTGATACGCGCTCTGTTTTTAGCCTTATTGATATCACGTTCTTTTTTCAATTTATCCTGATTTAAGCTGATTTGAGCTATGGAATCAGATTTTTTGAACTCCTCTATGTCCTCTAGTAAGAATTTGTATTCTGGAGATTTTTCCATTCGCTTCATGTGAATATCCTGAAGTTGCTTGGTGGTAGTTTTAAGGTCTGCGATCTTATTGAATGCAGTTCCTTTAATTTGATCCCAAGGAAGCGCAGCCGGTTCAGAACTTTCACCGAATTTTTCAGATACATATTGTGTAGGGAACGTGATGTCAGCATCGACCCCTTTATGCTGCGTGCTGCTTCCTGTTACGCGATAGAATTTACCAATGGTGACATTTATCTGTCCAAACTCAGGTGCTCCTGTAGGTGTGTCTGCATCCTTATCTGCGCCAGCAGCTTTTAATAACAATTTGTTTGTAGGACTGATAAAACGTGACATTTGAACTGCAGATTGTACCGTTCCTTTTCCATAGGATTTTGAGCCTAGTATTACGCCGCGGCCATAGTCTTGAATTGCTCCTGCAAAAATCTCAGAGGCTGAGGCCGAGAAGCCGTTAATGATAACACCAAAAGGACCTGTCCATATTGCGCCTGCGTCTTTATCTTGCTCTACTTCTACACGGTTGTTTGTACTGCGCACCTGTACTACAGGGCCTTTGTCGATAAATAGTCCAGTGAGCTCGATTGCTTCCTGTAGTGAACCTCCACCATTGTTACGCAAATCTAGCACTACAGCATCTACATTTTCTTTGCTTAGTGAATCTAAAATCAATCGTACATCGCGTGTGGTACTTTTGTAGTTCGGGTCACCTTTGCGATAGCCTTCAAAATCGATATAGAATTTTGGTAGATTGATGACACCGATACGATAATCTTTACCATCATCTCCTTTTACCGTTTTAATTACTTTTTTTGCCGACTCCTCTTCAAGTACAATTTTTTCTCTAGTCAACTTTACAATTGTTGGTTGAGCGGAGATATCTTGTCCTGCAGGTAGGATTTTTAAGCGTACAATCGTACCTTTTGATCCTTTTATTTTGGCTACTGCGGCATCAAGTCTCCAGCCTACGATATCTTCAAATTCACCATCATTGCCTTGTGCAACTGCAATGATACGGTCGTCCATCTTTAGTGTTTTCTCTTTGAAAGCTGGTCCTCCTGCGATGATTTCTTTGATGGTGACCATTTCGTTCTCCATCTGTAAGCGGGCTCCTATTCCTTCTAGGGTATTGGACATGCCTTCGTTGAATGCTTGCGCAAACGAAGGGTTGTAATACGTCGTATGCGGATCAATAGCATCCGTAAAAGAAGTCATGATCAGCTGAAACGCATCATTGGCATTTGTTTTCTTGGCTTGGGAAATCAAATTGTTGTAGCGTTTGCGAAGTGTCTCTTTGTGTTTATCATCTTCGTTTTTGCCTTCTGCAGTTGTCATTTTAAGGTTCAGCAAATCGAGCTTCACTCTTTTACGCCATTGGTCTTTAAGCTCGTTTTCGGACTTGAACCAATTCAGCTTTTCGCGGTTATTAGTGTAGTTCTCATCTTTGTTAAAATCGTGCGCAACATCGACTTGCGTGAGTGCATACTCCATTGCTTCGAGATAGCGTTGCGAGTAGATGTTGAAGATATAAAAAGGAGCAGAAAGGTCCCCATTTTTCATATCTTGGCTGATGTTGTTCTTGTATTTGTTGATATCGTCGATATCTGATTGGAGCAGGTAATTTTTCCCCTGGTCAACCATTTTTATCAGGTTGTTAAAAACGATGTTAGAGAGTGAGTCACTCGGCGCAACTTTTTTATAACTGAAGTTTTCTAATATACCGACTACCTCTTTTGCGATTACCTCATGCTGTAAGGTCGGTTTGATCTTGATTCCCCCCTCTTCGAGCTGTACGCGTGGTTTTGAACCACAGGCGACGACCGAAATCAATGCTAATCCAATTATTAAGTTTCTAAACATATAGACTGTTTTATTAATATTCATTGTCCAAAAAATAACGCAAAAATTGCTAAATGTTTTGCGAAGGCTAAAATTAGTTAAAAAAATACACAAGCAGACATCCCTTTGCTGTAATAAATTCAGAAACAGTGCAAAAAGAGTGTAACTTTTCTAAAACAACTCTTTCCTGATTGTCCAATAGGTTGCCAATTGTTTTTCCGCTTCGTCAATTTTGTTTTCATGTAAGTTGATTCGGCCTAGTTTTTCTACGATTGCTAACTGTAAATAGCGGTTGTCTTCCTTCTTTGCGAGTTCAAGAGCGTTATTCAGTTCCTTCTTAGAGATGCTCAGATTATTTTGAATATATTTTGAAGAAGCGAGCATATATTCTATTTCCGCCAAGTCATTTTTAAAGTCTTTGTCCATCGCTAAATCTCTGGCTTGGATTAAAAACCATTGGGCCTCCGTATGTTTGTTCTGCATTTGGTAAATCTCCGCTAGGATGAGCCAAGCGATGGTTTTGCCTTCATATGATTTTGCTTTGTTGAACAGAGGAACCGCCTTTCGGATAATCGTGTTCTCGGCTGACTTGTAATCTTTGTCGTATGCTTGTATCAAAGCGATTTTGACCAGCGAGCTTGCTTGATCTACAATGCTTTTGTTCGTTACAGCTTGATTATAGTAGGCTTCTTCATATGTCCCGGCTTCAATATAGTTCTTGTTGTATACAAGTAGAGAAGATAGGTTAGATTGTATCACTCCGACGTCTTGTGTATGCTGCTGTAGTGTGGCCTGCTGTAGTGCAGATTCTAGAATGCCTACCGCCTGGCTGGTTTCTTTACGGAGTATTCTCATCTTGGCGTATTCGTTCAGAATTCCAGTAGTCATAGTGTAGTTTTTCTGATCGGTGTAGTCGGCGACTAGACTGTTCCAGTCTGCAGTGGTTTTGGGAGCAGGTGTGAGGAGCTGTAGAACGTTTGCATTATTGGAGGTGTTTTTCCAAGCTTCAACCAATCTTAGGTATTGTAGCGCGCGCTGAATAGAATCTTGAAACCCCACAATCTCCATGTAGCTGTCCTGTAGTTGTTCTGCTCTACTACGAGGCGGTGGTAAGAGGTATACTTTTGGTCCAATCCCTTCAAATTGGGTGTCGTATTTGAGTATGTAGCCAGAAGGATCTAGAGTTTTTTGTTGGGCCAATACTGGAGCCGCTATGAAAGTCCCGAATAGGGATATGGACAGAAAAGTCAATTTTATAGCGTTATATGTTCTTGTCATTATTCAAACGTAATTAAATTCTTCGAATTGTAAAACAGTTAACCCTTAAAAGCAGGGCAATGATTATGCCTTTCTACAAAATCCGTACCTTTGTGGATTAAATGGAGTGATTATGGCAACACGAGTACCTCTAGCAGAACGGCTTAGACCCCGAAAATTACAAGATTATGTAGGTCAGCAGCATATCATTGGTGAAGATGCTGTGCTGTACCATGCCCTGCAGCGCAAAAATATTCCCTCGATGATTCTCTGGGGGCCTCCTGGAGTGGGAAAGACAAGTCTTGCCAATCTGATTGCAAAAGAGTTGGGACGACCTTTCTTTAGTCTCAGTGCGATCAAGTCTGGCGTAAAAGAAGTTCGTGAGGTAATCGATAAGGCGGATCAATTGATGAATTTCAATCAGGAGCAACCGATTTTATTTATCGATGAGATTCATCGCTTTTCGAAAAGTCAACAGGATTCCCTCTTAGGGGCTGTGGAGCGCGGTTTGGTAACGCTGATCGGGGCTACTACTGAAAATCCTTCGTTTGAGGTGATTTCCGCTCTATTGAGTCGGTGCCAGGTCTATGTGTTAGAAAATTTAGAGGCAGAGGATTTAATCGGGCTACTTCAGAAGGCAATCAAGGAGGATGAATTTCTAAAAAATGACACGATTGTCATCAAAGAATATGATGCTTTATTGCGCTTGTCAGGGGGAGATGCCCGGAAGTTGCTGAATGTATTTGAGTTGGTCGTAGATGCTGCTGTGCCCTATAATACACCTATTACCAATGACTTTGTGCTGAAACAGGTGCAACAGAATATGGCCCGTTATGATAAAACAGGGGAGCAGCATTATGATATTATATCTGCATTCATCAAATCGATTCGTGGTTCTGATCCGAATGCTGCTGTGTATTGGTTGGCACGTATGATAGAAGGAGGGGAAGATCCTTCGTTTATAGCGAGACGACTGTTGATATTGGCGTCTGAGGATATTGGAAATGCAAATCCCAATGCCCTTTTGCTGGCAAATAGCTGCTTTCAAGCTGTGAATGTAATCGGCTGGCCGGAGTCGCGTATTATATTAGGGCAGACTGTTACCTATTTGGCATCGTCTGCAAAAAGTAATGCTTCGTATGAAGCAATCAATAATGCACAAGCTTTAGTGCGTCAGACAGGTGACCTGTCAGTCCCATTACATTTGCGTAATGCGCCCACCAAATTAATGAAAGAACTGGATTACGGAACGGAGTATAAGTATTCTCACGCTTACCCGGGGAATTTTGTCGTGCAAGAATTTATGCCCGAGCAGATACAAGGAAATAAGTTGTATGAGCCAGGGGCTAATGCGGCCGAAGATAAGTTGCGGCTTTCCTTGCGGGAAAAATGGAAAGGAAAATACGGCTATTAGTTTTATAGTCAGTCATTTGTTTAGTTTATGCTTAGTTTGCAGTGCTTCGTAATTAGGCTAAACACTGTCCATGTTTATATGGAATGTAGAAATGTCATTTTTTTTTGGACAGGCCAATGTTTCATTTTAACATATTACTTCATACTTTTGTCATAGATGGATACATTTACAGCGATAGATTTTGAGTTAGCGACATCCGACTATACGAGTGTGTGTGCTGTAGGTATTGTCAATGTGATTGATGGACAGATTAGCAATGAGTTTTATAGTCTCGTCAAGCCCCCGCAGAATAAGTACATGTGGCAAACGACACGTGTGCATGGTATAAAGCCGAAAGACACAGCAGGAGCGCCTACGTTTGAAGAATTGTACCCGGTACTGGCACCATTACTGACAGGTCAATTTATGGTGGCGCACAACGAATCCTTTGACCGGGCTGTGCTTCAGCGTACGATGAAGTTTTATGGTCTAGATTATAAAGTGCTTCAACTGCCAGAAACTTGGGCTTGTACCAGTAATATATACCGTGAGAAAGGTTTTATTAAAACAAAACTGAGTATTTGTTGTGAGTTGATGGGGATTCCCTTAGAACACCATGACGCACTTTCCGATGCTCGAGCGTCCGCTTTACTTTATCTAAAACAAGATCATATTCCTGCAGCACTACTAAAGTAGTCTGCGAGGTTAGCATGTATTAATTATTATGGCAAGTATTATTAACGTTATATTATCAGGAGGAGTTGGTTCTCGGTTATGGCCGCTGTCTCGTAAGTCAAGGCCCAAACAGTATATCCCATTATTTGAGGGTCAGTCATTATTTGAATTAACTGTCTCTCGGAATCAAGGAGTCGTGGATCGGACAATAATGGTTGGTAGTATACAGAATGTAGACCTTGCTAAACCGTACTTGCCGGAGCATAAAAGTCAGACAATTGTAGAAGCTACACCTCGTAATACAGCTGCTGCAATTGCTTTTGCAGCCTTTGCCTGTGAGCCAGATGACATATTGATCGTGACACCTTCAGATCACCTGATCGAAAATCAAATGCAGTATGAAGCGGTGTTGAAGCAAGGGATTGAGATGGCAAAGCAGGATTATTTGGTCACATTTGGTATACAGCCAAATCGACCAGAGACCGGTTATGGGTATATTGAATACGAAGATAATTATGTGCTTTCTTTTAGGGAGAAGCCTAATTTGGAAACGGCAAAAGAGTTTTTAAAAAGGGGTAATTTCCTATGGAATTCAGGAATATTTTGTTTTAAGGCTTCTATTTACTTGGAGGAGCTGTTCCGTTTCGAACCGAAGGTATTCCGCGCCTCTAAAGAAGTGTTTGAAGCCTCACATCATGGGCTGCTATCAGAGGAGCTTTCTGCTAAGATTCCTTCCAAAAGTATAGATTATGCTGTCATGGAACGTAGTGAGCGGATTAAGGTTATCCCTTCGCAGTTTGTATGGTCGGATATGGGATCTTATGATTCCCTGTATGACTATCTAAAAGGCAAAGGGCATGCTGTGGATCCTGCAGGAAATATGGTAATCGGGACGGACAAGTATGTTTCGTTTGTGGGCGTACAGGATACCATACTCGTTCATACAGAAGATGCTCTACTGGTGGTCAAAAAGCAGGCCTCTCAGGATGTCAAGCATTTATACGAAGAGTTGGAACACGGAGCATCACCATTGTTATAGTTTAGATGTCGTATCCAAATACTATAGCCGTTATAGGGCAGGGGTATGTAGGGCTTCCGCTTGCATTGGCTTTTGCGGCTCACTATTCCGTATTGGGATACGATGTTTCTGCCAGTAGGGTAGATGCGCTCAATCAGGGGAGGGATCGCACGTTAGAGGTTGAAGAGGAGCGGTTGCAGGAGATGCTGGCATTAGGCATTGAGCAACCCCAGCGCCGGGGATATCGGGCTACTAGCGAGTTAAGCGATATCGCAGATGCACAAATATATATTGTGACAGTGCCCACGCCTATAGATGAGTTTAATGCACCAGACCTTAGTTTTTTACAAGAGGCATCGTTTGAGATTGGTCAGGTGCTGCAACCAGGCGATATCGTTATCTACGAGTCGACTGTTTATCCAGGATGTACAGAGGAAGAGTGTGTGCCTATTCTTGCACAGACATCCAATCTTCGTTTTAATATAGATTTTTTTGTAGGCTACTCGCCAGAGCGGATTAATCCCGGGGATAAGGTCAATACCTTAGAGCAGATTGTAAAAGTGACTTCAGGGTCTACTCCGGAAGCCGCAGAAAAAATAGATGCACTCTACGCTACTATTATTAAAGCAGGGACCTATAAGGCGCCATCGATCAAGGTTGCAGAAGCTGCCAAGGCTATAGAGAATGCGCAACGAGATGTCAATATTTCTTTCGTGAACGAACTTGCTTTGATTTTTGATCGGATCGGAATTGATACGCATGATGTATTGGATGCGGCAGCGACAAAGTTTAATTTTCTTAAATATAAGCCTGGTTTGGTAGGAGGACATTGTATCTCTGTCGATCCTTATTACTTGGCACATAAGTCCTCGCAGTTGGGATATCATCCCGAGGTTATTCTTTCGGGGCGCCGGGTCAATAACCGCATGGCCGAGTTTGTGGCGTCGAAAGTAGTCAAACTGATGTCCCAAAAGCGTATAGCTGTGAAGGATTCGAAGGTGTTGATTCTAGGACTTACGTTTAAAGAGAACTGTCCCGACGTGCGTAATACTAAAGTGCTGGATATCTACGAGGAGCTAAAGGAGTATGGGGCAGTGCCGGTGCTCTGTGACCCTTGGGCTGACCCAGATGAGGTAAGACGTGAGTATTTGATTGATCTTCAAGCGAAGCCTGAAGGGCCTTATGATGCTGTTATCCTTGCCGTGGCACATGCTGAATTTTTACAATTGGATATCCGATCGCTACTCGCGGACAAAGCGGTGGTTTTTGATTGTAAATCTGTGCTCGACCGTACGATTGTAGATGCCCGTCTTTAGGCAGCTCTTTTTCCGTTTTATTTTTGTCATTTTGCAGCTCTTTTTCGTCAAACTTAAATATCTTTTTTACATTTATTCCAAGTAATTGCTTTACACTACCTATAAAAGCATTTTTGAATGGAATACGGCATACGATATGTTGTTGGGGCAGATTTGAGCCCCAGTGCTAATGATCTTGCATTAAAAAAAGAACATTATACATTATTGTTTATTAAAGATGCAGGCTGCAGTCTTTATTTCAATCAGGTCCTTCTGGATTTTCCAGCCAATAGTTTAATATTCGTTCCTTTTGGTACACTGCTTAAAAGTAACCCCGAAGAGTCCAGGGAATTTGTACTTATTTATTTTACGGAGTCTTTCTTTTGTCGTAGTGATTGGGATTGTACTTTTCTGCACAAGTTTTTCAGTGCATCGGTAGATAGTTCGACTTACCGAGTATTAGGGGTACCTGAAGAGTACCTGTTCTATTATGAGTTTGTGCGTGCCCATTTGGAAATGGCGAGAAAGCAAAGTCCCGAGTCTATACAACATGTTTTAGCCTTTAATATCATCAAACAGATTTTGTTGTTGGGGGAAGTCTATCTGGGAGACCGGGATAGTGCAAGGTTTATGGAAGAGAGCGAGTCTGCTTTAGTTGTGAATCGTTTTCAGCAACTTATTAGCGAGCATGTTTCTCAGGAAAAACATGTGTCCTATTATGCTGACCGTCTCAAGGTCAGCCCTAGAAAGTTGTCGGTATATACTAAAGAGGTAACGGGTGAAACTCCAAAAGAGTTGATTGTAGAGGGATTGGTTCGGGTGGCGAAACGTTTGCTCGCCAATTCGAAACTTAGCATTAAGCAGATTGCCTGGCAACTGGGGTATACTGACGAAAATAATTTCAGTGCTTTTTTTTCTAAGGAAGCAGGCGAGAGTCCTAAAATGTATCGCAATAACTGGAAAAAGTAGTGAAGTATATTTAATTTTATGATATGCGTCACAGTCTGTAAAATAATGTTTTAAAAATTCTTTTTGATCTGATTTTAGCGTTATTTTTACAGAAACAGCTATACTATGAAAGCGTTATTGACCACATTATTACTTCTGATAATGGCCTCTTGGACTGTTAATGCACAGACCAATGTACGTCTTAATATTGTTCTTAATCATGTACAGAATCTTACTATACATCCAGATCAGAATGCCGTCACATTGACCTATAATGATTTGGAGGACTATAGAAGGGGGGTAGAAGTAGTCAAGAATTCACACTTGACAGTATTTAGTACGGGGGCGTATGAGGTCAAGGTCAAACTTGCCAATGAAGAGTTTGTTAAGCTTGGCGGACAGCCGACTGATAGGTTGCTGATGCCGCAAATAAAAATAAAGGCGAGGCCTGTTATTGCAGATCAACAAGTCGTATTGACAACGGGTGAATTGAGTGCAGCAGGGGGACGTATTATCTCCTCGGACAAGCCTGCATTTGATGCCATCTATGACGTGACTTATCAAGGACCTGGCGGAGAAGAACTGATTCGCTATGCCGAAAAAAATAAAACCGTCGTTTTTACAAACGATGTGCTCTACAGTATCGAGACTCGATAGGTGTTTTTAGGCTCCATTTTGTAGTGTTAATACTACATCTTGTAGATTGAAAACTACAAAAAATAACTACTGCATTTTTTCATACCTTTTGCGCCTAAAATCATATTTTATGGCCTTTTTCCGTGACTACTTTTGTCCTGTTCTCAATGAGATAGAACATAAAAAGTAAAAGAAAAGTTTATCTAAAAGAAATATGAAAAAAGTAGTTTTAGCGTTAGCAGTAGTTTTCGCAACAGTAGTAGGAGCAAATGCACAAGAGGCTTCAAAATCAGCTAAAGTAAAAGTGAATGTCGTGCTTAACCCATTTCAATCTATTGAAATTGGTACACCGGGATCCACTAACCCTGGAGCAGGATATGGTGATGAGGTAACATTGACATATAATACGGTTAATGACTATAAAAATGGTGTAAGCCAGTTAGTTAATAAGCAATTGAAAGTTTCTTCAGTGGGGTCTGGCTATAGAGTTAGTGCAGCTTTAGGTTTTAACGGAGGAAGTACAGGAGCATTTAAGAAAATCCAAGGCGGTGGTTCGGAGACTGTAGATGCTTCTCAACTATTGGAGGTAGCAATTGGTAAGACGGGAACTCTAAATGGATTGACAGCAGGTAAACAAGCTTCAGCAAATATGGATTTCGGTCCTATGGGAACTACGAGTATAGGAGAGTCCTCTGTATTGGATGAGTTCTTAGATGTTAAATACTTCGGTAAAAAATTAGATGGAACAGCAGTAAGTGCTCTTTTTGGAAATCAAAAAACACAAGTTAAATATTCAATCGATGTGGTATACACGATTGCTGTCAACTAAATTGAGATAACTCCTATAGTCGATGAAAAAGGCAAGTGTAGAACGCTTGCCTTTTTTTTTCTGAAAGTGTATGAATTCAATGGACATCAAGAGCTTTCATGTCTGTTGTTGAATCAAAGGAATCATGAAAGTTTTATAGTGCTATGAAAAATTTTTCTTAATTTTCCATACAAAATCTACATCCTATGCGACATTACCTGTTTATTCTCTTGTTGAGTCTATTTACAATTCCTCTTGGCTATGCACAGACAGGGCTTACTGTCGGTCCTCCCCGTATATACTTCGTCGCGGATGCCGGTCAGAATCAGACGCAGTATGTAGATGTGACAAATCCGAGTAAAGATTATCCATTAGATCTCGCTGTTTCGTTTGAAGATTGGGCCTACTCGGCGATTGGTGATAATGTCCTCAGCCCAAAGGGCAGCTTAAAAACAAGTTGTGCGGATTGGTTGACAGTGTCAGAACCGTTCTTCTCCTTAAAACCAGGAGAAACCAAGCGCTTACAGTTGCAGATGAGTGTCCCTGCCAACAAGAGCTATAGTGATGCCTTGCCGGTGCATACGACCATGTTGTTCGTCACACAGCTTAATCCCCGTGTTAGTGAAGAGCGTGAAGGAGCGAATATTCGCTTGGCTGTACGGTCAGGTATCAAAGTCTATCAGCGGTTCAACGGACGATCCCGCGCAGATCTGGAAATCAGCAACTTGGAATACCATTCGGTCGATAGTATTGGGCAGTACCTCGAATTGAGTTTTGATACCAAAGGCAACACATGGATGGAAGGACAATTACGTACAGAGTTTTTAAATCAAGATACCGGAAATCGTTATAAGGTGGATGATATTCAGTTTTATAGTTTACCTGGGGATCAAAGGAAGCAATATATATTACTTCCCAAAGAATTAACCGCAGGAAACTATTTGGCCACAACAATGTTGTTTTATGGAGAGGACAATGATGTTAAGATAGCAGAGATTGAGTTTGATTATGTTCCAAAGACTTAGGTTTTATATTCTGTTGTTTGTGTTGCTTACCGCTTCGTTGCCCGGTACAGCACAGATAACTTTTGGTCTTTGGTCTAATAATTATATCGAGCTTACTTCCTATCTTGGTCAAAGTACCCATGCTAGGTTTAATACATTTCAGTTTCAGATGGGGAGCCAGAGCAATATCAATTACCCTAATTGGTCCTTGTCTGTACAATTGTTACGACCGATACAGCCCAGCTCTGGAGGGCCGAATAAGAGTGGTAAGCCTTTTCCCGCAGATAAGATTAGCTTTCGCTGGACAGAGGACGATAATAAATCGATCTTGAATCTTAATGAAATAGGAGCTAGCCGCAATGATATTTTCTTGGCAAATAGTGGTGAAATTTATTTGATCGAAAGATCAAACCAAGCACTACGGGCGGAGAAGAATTTTTATTCTTCAGCATTATTATTCGGGATGGTCAAAATAGCACAGGGCAAGTATCTTGAAGACTTTGTGAGTGGGGTAAGCGTGAATACACATATTGAATACGATATTCCGCTGAAGTTTACGCTGTATGAGGTGAATGGTAAAGTGATAGGTACTCAAGTTCTTAATTATAAGTTGCATATTCCTCCAACACTTACGAACGGGGGAGCCGTGGAGGTTGTCCCGGATTATAGCTTACAGGTCGACGCAGGGGCGATAGATGCATCGTTGCAGTTTTTTACGCGGCAGCATTACATTGATGGGGTTAAGCTGATGGTAGATAATGCTATCCGTGTCAACTCGAACACAGATTACGAATTACGTGTTAAGTCCTTAGATCCTGAAATACGAAGGTCGTCAGGAGAGGGACTTCCCCTGTCTTTACTGTCATTGCAGGTAATACCAAATGTAGGTGCGGGAAATACGACCGCTAATCCTAAGATACAATTGTCTACTACAGAGCAGGTAGCTTATTCCGGGCAGTCGAAGGATAAAAATGTGACCCGTACTTTTAATATACAGTATGAGGCGAATCTGACACGCTCACAGTCACTCACTGCCCGGCCCGGTAATTATACGGTGTCTCTGCTCTATCTCTTAATGCCCAAATAGTAAAGATGTTTCCCCGATTTAGGCTTCCTTATACGTGTTCTCCGGAGTGGCTAATGGTGCTTCTGCTCATTTGCTTCACTTCGCTGTCTGGCTTCGCTCAAGAAGATAAGCCCATACAATGGGGGATTACAACGAGTATGTCATTACAGGCGGGGGTTAATAGTCTTGAAGTGGAATTGCAGAATAATAGTGCCACTGCATTTGAAGGCTACGTAACCTTAGAACTGCCTTCTGATTTGGTGAGTCTGAGTACAGCTCGTATAGCTGTGCGTATTGCCCCAGGGAAGAAGCGTTTCCTGTCGCTCAAACTGCGTGCGCAAGCGCTAGGAGCATTGAAGGGTAAGAGCTTCAACGTATTGCTTCACGAACAGGCGGGAACACAGATTGCTTTAAAAAAAGTACAGCTAGAGGTTGCCGATAAACGCTCCGTTCAGCTTCAGGATAATTCTAGCGTTCAGTATCTGCGTAATATTGGTGATTCTATTGAGATGCTTTTGCGGGTGATCAATACAGGGACGACGGATGAAGCAGTAAAGATTCTCTTGTCTTCTCCAGACCGTGTCGGCAAGGTGGTCTTTCAGCAACTTGATGTATCGATCCGCTCGGGACAAGATACCCTATTGAGACATACCTTCCCGGTAGAGCGTTATATGATGACGCTATCTCAGTATACGGTACGGGTCGCAGGTATCTATGATAATAATGATGTGTTTGGTAATCTTAGTGTACTTTATGCTAATATTACTTCCAGCCGCAACTTCCAGCAAATGTTTGCCCCTGATCGTTCTTTTTCAGGTTATACGCCCAATTATGTCGAGTTCCGGGTATCCAATATCCTGGATGAGCAACAGTCCTACAATCTATTCTCCGAGGGAGCATATCGACTTATGGGAGGACGTATCCGTTATGGAGCCGCTATAAATCGTTGGGGAGGAGATGCACGGTGGAATGTCAATAATACCTTTTTAGAATATGAAAAAAGGGGACATAGTGTTGCTGTGGGAAATATACAAGAGAGCTTAGAAGCTCCCTTCTATGGACGTGGTGGTACCTATGCCTACCGAGATACTGCGCTAGATCAACGTGTGTCGTTCGGGGTTCTACAGCGGACGCCTAATCTGTTGGGAGGCTATGGGAATGATAATCCCGGATTTACTGCGTTCGCTCGGCTACAATTAGCAGAAGAACGTACGGATGGAAAGCGATATGAAGGACAGGTCATATACGATAACAATCGAATGGATAGTGTCAGTGCTATTCTCTGGACCAATCGTTTTGATATTCTTCGGTCTGCGGACCCTGAATCGGTCAGACTAGAAGGCTTTTTGGGAGCGGGAGTACAACAATACCATGGTATCTACTATAAGGAGCAGAGTATGCCTTCTTTTGCGGCGGGGGTAAAGATGAATAAACGGGCTCGTGGCTGGGACCTGAGCAGTGATAATTATTACAGCAGTGGATATTTTCCGGGCAATCGGCGTGGGACAATACAGTTGGTACAGCGGGTCAACCGTCGGTTAAAACAACTTGGGGTAGGGCTTGGATATTCCTATATCGATTATAGTCCGTTGCATCTCAACCCTTATTTTCAGTCTTTCAAAAGCGGTACATCTAAATGGGATATGCAACTTTCGTTACCGTTATCTTCCCGTGGACAGCTTAGTATTGTGCCAAGCTATAGCAACGAATATGCTGATTATATGTTGCAGCAGGATATTGTTAAGCTTTCGGCCCGTTATGCGCTACTGTTGGCTAGTGCAAATCTCCGTTCTAAGGATTTGAAGCATAGTCTCTTTTTGACCGTCGAGGGGGGAGGAACATCGCTCAAAGGATTGTCGTCCACACGCTTTGTGGTGCGTACAGATTTCTCGTATAATTATGAGCGACTGGGAATTTTTGGAAATTATCAGAGTGGAGCATTCCAGATTTATGATATGATGAGCAGCCAACTGATGGGGCAGGAAATCGGTAAGCGGTATTTGCTGGGCGCGCGTTATCAGGGAGATCTATTACAGCGGCGGATAAATTGGACCGGAAGTGTCAGCGGACAGGTTAATCAGGGGTGGGGACATTCTTTTAACAGTAATCTCCAGGGGCAATATCGTATTGCTAAATTGACGCAACTACAGGCTGTATTCCAGTATATATATAATGTGGGGGTAACGAACTATAAATACGATTACACGAACCTGCAGATAGGGGTAAGGCAGCAATTCAAAGGACAGGATTTGGATCGGCCCGCTATTAAAACGGGAGATATGCAAGTGTTCTGTTACTATGACAACAATGGTAATTCTGTTTTTGATGCGGGTGATGAGAAGGCGGTAGACTATGAATTTACGGTACGCAACATTCTCTTTGTGACTGACAAAAAAGGGGAGGCGACTTTTAAGAAAATGTCCTATGGGAGCTATATGTTGTTTTTCCCACTGAAGAACCAATATCAGGGAAGCTCCCGTGTCGTCGAGATTGATAGGAAGACGACACGTTTGGAGGTGGCATTGCACAAGGTCGGAGTAGTGAAAGGACAATTACTTTTGGATTATGATCCTGCATTAAGTCTAGCCACCAATACCCGATTGGATATATACCATATCATCGCGCGTAGTCCGGAGGGGAAGGAATTTACGATAAAGGCGGATGTACATGGACGGTTCGAATTTCATCTTCCTGAGGGAGAGTATACTATATCTCCAGATGCCAATCATTTTCCTGAAAATGTATACATGAATCAGTCGGCATATACGATAACGGTTGTCGTAGGGAAGGAACTAGAACTAAAATCTTTTCAACTGTTGGTGAAGGGTAAAAAGGTTGATATCAAGCGGTTTGGCCAGAAAAATTAACTTTATACGACTGTTTGATCCTGTGTAATGGTTACTGGCAACTATTAAACATAATTTTTTTTTATAGGAAATTTCTTTTACGAACGAAAGTTTCTTAAATTCGTGTAGGGCTTGCTCCCAGGCAAACCCAAAACTATCTATGATTTATGAAGTGTTATTAACCTTGGTAATAATCCTTTTGGGTTTTTTGGCCTATGTACAAAGCAATAGGACGGGGAGAATTTTTCTCTTTCAGGACGCTGTGGACTTACGTCTTTCGGTCTGTTATGCTATGGATAATGAGGTTTCTGATGCTGGAAGTGCTATGGTCAAGTTACGTTTAGAACTTTTGTTCCTCTCGCCTCAATATAAGGGCATATGTGTAGAGGAGATAGGCTTTCTCAGAAGGAAGGAAGTTCGTTTGAGACAGTTCAATCGACTGTTTTTCACGGCAGCTTCCACAGAAGCGAGAGCCCGTGAGCTTTTTATTTTAGTGGATGCAGCACGGCTGGCTGAGATTCGGCTTAATGGTCTGGAACTGCATATCGGAGGGTATCTATTGTCTCCTGAGTTGAGTAAACATGCTATATACCAGAAGTTTATTGTTTTCGAGCGACCTGCTATTCTGGACAATGAAGAGGAAAAATATCTCGCCTGATAGACATTGTGGCCGTAGTGCTAAATTTCATGTAGGTATTGCTACAGTTTATTAAAACTAAAATATCTATGTATTTTTGTAGCGGATTAATTCGCTACATTATAATGATCATAAGAAAAAAAGAAAATTGGTTTAGGATGTTGTTCATCTGGCAAGGATCGGTTTTGCCTCGCTTATTACCACGCCTGTCTCTACTTTTTATTTTATCATTAGGAATTGTTTATTTCCACGGTACCCTGTTTTCTTATAAGGTACCTCTGAATCCAGTGCCTTTTACATTATTTGGGTTTGTATTGGCCCTTTTTCTAGGGTTTAGAAATAATGTGAGCTATGAGCGTTTTTGGGAGGGCAGAAAGTTATGGGGAGCATTATTGAATGTATCCCGTTCTCTGACACGGCAAGCACTGACCTTAGGGAAGGGATTGGATAAAGAGTCTACGCGTTATTTTGTAAATCTTATAGGAGCCTTTATTGTGTCTCTTAAACATCAATTGCGCTCTACGGATGCTCTTGAGGATTTGCGGTCTCGACTATCAGAGTCCGATTGTGACATCGTATCGAAATCGAAATATAAGCCTGCCGTCATTCTAAAGCTACTGGGACAATGGGTACAACGTTCAAAGGAGCAGGGAAATATAGACTCGATTCAGCAGGCACGGTTTGATGAGAATTTAGATCGGCTTTCGGATATTTTGGGAGGTTGCGAGCGTATTCTGTCTACACCTATTCCATATAGTTATCAGGTGTTGCTCCATCGTACCGTTTATATTTACTGTCTATTATTGCCTTTTGGGTTAGTGGATAGCCTGAGTTGGTTTACTCCATTTCTTGTGGTTTTCATTGCTTATACTTTCGTGGCGTTCGAAGCCATAGCAGATGAGATAGAAGAGCCATTTGGACAAGAGCCAAATGATTTGGCCTTGAACAGTATGGGCAATATGATTGAAGAGACAATTGCGGAATTGATCGGTAATGAGCCTGAAAAAGCCCTTAAGTCTGAAGCTACGGTTAAGGTTGTAGACTAAAAGTCTATACTTCTTCTACAGAGCTGACAACTAATACCCGGGTGCTTTCTCCATCTGTTAACTCATATTTTATTACTCGGTGTTTGCCTGTGGGGTTTGCATTTGTATCGCCTTCTTGGTACACAGGGAATTTTTGGATCAAATAGCCATCGGCTAAACTAAAGCTATCATGCCCAAGGTACCCTTTGTTGATCTTGGGATTATCTGCAGTGGGAGGGAAATAAATCTGACTTAATGATTTCCCTTTATTTACAGAGTAGCCAATGATGCTTCCATAGCTTCCGCTGCCATGAGATTGCGTATATACCAGTACCTCGGGATAGCCGTCTTTGTTCATGTCTCCAATCTGCGCGTCTAGTACTGTCTCTCCGGTGATATCGTGGCTGTGTATGTCGTTGTCTATGGACAACCCTGTGGGAGTAATTGTTAATTGCTCTTTATCTCCATCATGCTTACTACGGATTGAAAAAGAAATGCCATTAAATTTGAGGTTCTTGATGAATGAGGTTCGGTCTACCTGTGTACTGTCTAGGTCTTCCTTGATTTTTTTGTAGCGTCCTCCCAAAGATGCACCTCCAGAGCAATAAAAGTTAAGTATGGTAGAGTCATTAACGAGTTCTGATTTTATACTGACACTCTCGTCATCAAATGATAGAAGAACAGGCTTCCCCTCCAGCATTGTGCGGTATACGTTGGTACGCGTTTTTGATGCCTGCGCATCCAAAGTGCAGGTAGGTCCTTTTATATCTGCTCTTGAGCGGACTTTGATATTAATGACGGTATCGGATAGCTGCTGTACTGATATCCCTACCCAATCAAAACCTTCAGCTCTTTTTTCATATGCGGTATCGACGTAGTTCCCTTCGACATCAACTGACCGCTCTATAATTTCTTTCTCTTGTGTAGTTGTTTCCGTGGGTTTGAGGTTACAACTCGTGATTGCAAGTATGGATAATGTTGCTAGGATAATATTATTTAATACAGACATAAAGTAACGATTTGTTGTTATAACACATCTATCGCAAAATCCTTACCAATCCAGAGTGGAATGTTTTTTATTAGAAGCGCTATTTAGTATCTGAGGTATTATTAAGGGGTATCCCGTGCGAAAGATACCCCTAGTGGGAAGTCATTAATGGACATTAGACATGTCGACTTTGTTCTTTCCCTGTTTTATCATCAGTACAAAGGGAACACATATTAAAAATGCTAAACCCAGATATAAAAACACATCCATATAAGATAGTACTGTTGCCTGTTTGGTAACACTCAGATCTAATAGCTGATGCGCCTTGGCTAGGGCTTCATTCGGCGAGAAACCTTTAGCCTGGAAAGTTGCTTGCATTTGTTGTAGGCGTTGCTGTACTTCAAACTTGCTTGGGTCGAGATTGGATATCAGGTCGACCCGGTGTTTTTGGGAATCCCTAGCGATGAATGTTGTGATTAAAGCAATACCAAAGGAGCCTCCCAATTGACGCATCATCCCCGTAAATGCGGCACCTTCTCCAATAGACTTCCCATGTAGGGTGGACAAGGAGAGGGTCATGACCGGTACAAATAATAAACCTAAGCCCACCCCTCGAAAGATTAGTGGCCAAAACATATGCTCTGCTCCGGTATCATTGGTCATCAGGCTATACATCCAGAGACAGAATCCAAAGAAAATGCTGAGACCGACTGCTACCATATATTTTTGGGGGACACCATTCTGAATCATCTTGCCTATGAAAGGCATCATCATTCCTGTCATGATAGAACTGGGGAGCAATAGCAGACCAGCATCTGTAGCGGTCCAGCCCAGGATGGATTGAGTGTATATCGGAATGATAAAGGTAGATCCAAATAGCCCAAAGCCCAGAATAAAGCTCATCACGACACCTACTTGCAGATTTTTGTCTTTTAATACCCGAAGGTTCACAATCGGTTTTTCGTAGACCAATTCGCGCCAAATAAAGAATAAAAGCCCAAATACAGATAGAATGGAAAGACCTAGTATTAGCGGGTCATCAAACCAATCGTCTTGTTGTCCATGTTCCAGAACGAATTGTAAAGAGCCGATAAAAAGAATAAGAAATAGCATTCCAAACCAATCGACCTCTTTTGCAGATTGTTTTTGGCTGTATTTTGGACTGCGTACAAAAGAGAATGTCAGTAAGGTAGCGATGATTCCTAGTGGTACATTGATGTAAAAAATATAAGGCCACGAAAAGTTATCGATGATATATCCACCTAAGGGAGGTCCTAGTGTTGGGCCTATAATTACCCCCATTCCATATATGGCTTGTGCCATACTTCGCTTTTCTTTGGGATAACTTTCTGTGATAATTGTTTGCGCTGTTACCAATAGGGCTCCTCCTCCCATTCCTTGTAAGAACCGGAAGGCTACCAGTTCCCATATATTGTTTGCATTACCGCATAAGAATGATGCTATTGTAAATAGAATGATCGATGCAGCAAAGTAATTCCGCCGGCCAAACTGCTGCGATAGCCAGCTTGTCATCGGGATCACGATGACGTTGGCTATGGCATAAGCGGTAATGACCCAAGCGACATCGGTCAATGTTGCTCCTAATGAACCTTTCATTTCATTGAGGGCAACATTGACTATTGTGGTATCAACAATTTCGAGGAGTGCGCAGAGCACGGCTGTGATTGTGATAATGACTCTTCGGAACCCATATTCAACGAGGCTATCTTGTTGATTTGAATTTTCCATAATTATCGAACAAGTACGTCTACATCTGCGTTCATACCAGGGCGTAGTAATGCGATGTGCTCCGCCGTATTTTCATTGGTCAGTTTTATTTTAACAGGCAGACGCTGTACTGTTTTGACAAAATTGCCCGTAGCATTGTCTGGAGGCAATAAGGAAAATCTTGACCCGGTTGCTGGAGAAAAAGAGTTTACTTCTCCCTCAAATTCAACATTGGGATAAGCGCTTACTTTAATTCCAACCTTTTGTCCCGGCTTCATTTTCTGAAGTTGGGTTTCCTTAAAGTTTGCGACTACCCATGTCTCTCTATTGTCAACGATATAGAATAAAGATTGGCCGGGGTTAATCATCTGACCCTGTTGTACTTTGATGTTGGAGACCTGTCCATCGACGGAAGCTAATACTGCTGTGTAAGAAAGGTTTAACTTGGCGGCGTCCAATTGAGCCTTGGCTCGTTTTACATTGGCCTCGGCGACAGAGGTTTGTTTGGAAGCTACAGTAGTCTTGCTTACGATTGCATGTCGTTGAGAGGCACTCGCGTTTCTTTGTTGCTGCAATATTTCAACTTGCTTATCCGCTTCCAATTTGCCTGTCAGCGCTTGTTCATATTGTTGCTTCGTGATAGACTGGTTGTTGTATAGGTTTTGGTAGCGGATATAGTCGTTGTTTGCTTGGTTTGCCCGGATTACTGCGGCTTCAATGCTACCTGCGTTGGATTGAATCGTTGCATCAGAAATTGCGACATTTGCAGAGGAGGCCGATACATCCGCTTTGGAGACATCAAAGCTACTTTCTGCCGCAGCGACTGCCGCTTCGGCCTCTTCTACCCGGATCTGGTAATCCTGACTTTCAATAGTAAACAAGGTGTCTCCTTTTTTTACAAAATCATTGTCTTTTACATATACAGAAGCGATATAGCCTCCAACACGAGGGATAATGGGACTCATGTTTTTTTCAACCTGAGCATCGTCTGTTGTTTCGTGGGATAAGCTTTGTACATATTTGTAACCGCCGTAACCACCTCCAAAAAGGATTAATGCGGATAGGATAATTATGAATTTTTTGTTGGTGCCTTTTTTTTTGGCGATGTTTTCCGTTGTATTTTCCATGTCTTGCTGCATTGCTATTTAATGTTTAATGCCCCGTTTGATAACATAAGGTCATAGTATTTTTCAATTGTATTGGCTTGGCTAATCGCTAGATTAATTTTGCTTTGTAGCTGTTGTACATCAGCAGTCAACAGGTCGTCCGTATCCGCAATACCATTCTCATATTTGTCTTTAGTGATTCTGTAGTTTTCAGAGGCCTGTTCTACAGCTTGTCGATAGACTAGATTTTGCTTCTGTGCCAATGTGTAATTTTCATTTGCCTGTTGTACCTCGATTTTGACTTTATCCTTTAACATCTCGAGATGGTCATCCATCTCCTTAATTCGGTTTTTGGCGACATTTATTTCTCGTTTGCTTTTATACAGCGATCCAATGTCATAGGAGATTCCCATCCCCAGCGATGCAGCATTGGTTACGGTGACAATATTGTGCAATCCAAATGCATTATACCCCGCAGAAGCAAATACTTTGGGTAGATTGGAAGACTTTGCGACTTTTAATTGGTCTTCAGTTATTCGGTGTTGGGATTCGAGAGATTTGATATCTGATCTATTGACACTGGCCTCGGTATAGGATGCCTGCTGCAGGGGAGTGATACCTTTGATTTCTGTTAGATCAATCTGATCCAATGCGGTCTCTTCGTCGATTTTTAAAAGGTTCGCAAGTTGATAATTTAATATCTTGATATTCTTTTGTGCCTCTTGAAGGGATACTTGATAGTTCGATAGCTGCAACTCCGCTTTTAATAGGTCGTTTCGGGCTATCAGTCCATTATCCAGCATCGCCTTGAAGTCAGAAACACGCTGTTCTGACTGTTTGATATTTTCCGTTACCAGGAGGTTCGTCTGCTGGGCCTTATACAGGTTTAGGTAGATGTTTATAGCGTGCGAAGCGAGTTTCTCTTTGGTCACAACCGCATTCCATTCTTCTGCTTGCCGCGCATCTTTGGCGATATCGATTCCGCCTTTTATCTGTCCTCCGGTATAGATAGGCATACGGACTGAGGCTTGGCCTATCCAGAGCTGATTCGCTGCAATATCTGCGGGCTTTCCTCCAGCGCCCAGCGCCAGTTTTAAATCTAAATTTGGAGTAGTCATGAACATGTACTGTCCATTTACCTGTGCATCTGGGAGTTGTTTTGATTTTGCCTGTTCTACTTCAAGCTGTCGTCCCAGCACCTTTGTATCGGAAAATTTTGCTTCGCTGCTCTGCGTAGCAGCCATGTGGATTACTTCATCCAGAGTCAAATGTTGTTGGTGCTGAGCAGATAATCCTAGAGGACCGAGTAAGAGTAAAACTCCTAGATTGACCAACTTAGTTTTCATATGTATATAATTTGATTTCCAGTTATCATATGGAATATCCAAACTGTGTTCATTCGTTTTTGAGCAGTCTATGCTACATGGATATTTCATATGTCAATAAAGCTTTAATTGTTGTTTGTATAAAATGAGTTAATGTTGTTTCGATATAGATGCCATAGTCATCGTCGCTTTCAATACCGAGCTGTTCCTGTAGGAAAACCTGATTCATCTGGAAGTTCATAAATGTCCCCATCATCATCGAGTGTATCAAGGTCGGGTTGTTGTTAGCGGAGAATACCCCTTTGGCAATACCTTCATTGATGATAGTTGAGATTGTGTTCAGATTATGAATCTTCAGTTTACTAAAGGGTTCTGATAGCAGCATACGCCTTTTTAAAGAACTCTCAATAGCAATGAAACGGTAGATTTCCCGATGAGAATTCATCGCCTTAATGTATTTTTCAATCATTTTATCGATTTTTTCTAAAGAACATTCCATGAGAGAGAGTTCTTCGGTATCAATCATAAAATCAGGAATCCGCCATTCAAAAAAACTGTCTAAAAGACCATCTTTGGAACCAAAATAATAGTTGATCATGGCGACGTTGACATTCGCCTCGGTCGCAATATCACGAACAGAGGTACTGTCGAATCCTTGGGTAGTAAAAAGTTTTTCTGCTGCAAGGAGAATGTCTGTTTGTTTTTCGTTAAAACCCATTTATATACACTTGAATTATCAAATAGAATAAGAGCGGTGCTGTTATTTTTTAAAAAAAGCGATGCAAATTTAAACACTTGTTTAATTTAAACAAGTGTTTAAATGTTGTTTTTTTGTAATTTATTTTTGACGGTATCTCGTTGCTTATTACAGGTATACGTTGCTATTTGGTTTTTTTTTGCTGTAACACTTGTTCTTAAATCAGTCAGAATACGGATTGTAAAGCCACAGGAGCGAATCATAAACGAATTATTTATTTGCTCAAAACTGCTTTTACTTTTAGGGCATCAAAGGAGGTATAGGGTAAATGTATACCTGCCTTGAACTAAAAGATGAAATAGGGAAAGGGGTATAAAACCTGACTTAAAGAACATAAAAAATGAAAAGAAACACGATCTATATTTCCATACTAGTTATGCTTGTCTGCGTGATAGCAATTATGCCCCTTGTTAAAATTCCTATCTCAACTTCTTCAAGAGGAATTGTCCGGCCCGTATCGGAAAATACAAAGCTGGCCTCGGTCGTTAGTGGAAAGATTATCAAATCTAATCTCAAGTTCAATAACCAATTGGTTGCAGCGGGGGATACACTGTTAGTCGTGACATCTCAGCACCTTGAGTCTAAGAAACACCTTCAGGTAGGGTTGAGTAGTGATTACAATGCGCAGCTGCACGATTTGTCCAAATTGGTAAGAGGTGATTTCTCCAATCTGTTGACAGGACAGTATCAGAAGGAAGTAAGCACGCTACAGGAAAAAACAGAAGAACTGAGGGCGCAACTGGAATTGGCTCAAAAGGAACTTGCGCGTGCAAAAGTGTTGTTTGAACAGGGGGTCGTCCCGCAGGCCGAGTATGATAAAACCTACTTTAGTTTCAAGAATATCAAAAGTAAAGTCAAAGCTCTAGAAGAGCAGCAAATGGCTCAGTGGCAGGCTCAAAAAAGAGATATACAGCGTCAATTGACTACAGTAACCAATGATATTTCGCAAATAGAAATTGAAGGAGAGAATTATGTTATCCGTGCACCAATAGCTGGTCGATTGGTCAACCTATCGGGGGTCAATGAGGGTAATTTCTTAATACAAGGGCAACCGATTGTTGAAATCTCTGTGGATAACGACCTTGTCGCCGAATGTATGGTGTCTCCCAGTGATATCGGATTAATAAAGAAGGGACAAAAGGTCCGTTTTCAGATTGATACCTACAATTACAACCAATGGGGAATGATCGACGGTAAGGTTGAGGATATTGATCAGAATATCATGGCCACAGAGGGAGGGCAGAGCTTTTTTAAGGTCAGATGCTCTATGGAAAAAAATCATCTCGAGTTAAAGAATGGGTATAAAGGGGAGATCCAGAAAGGAAGTACATACACTGCTCGATTTTATTTATTGGATCGAACACTATGGCAGCTGTTGTTTGATCGGGTTGATGACTGGTTCAATCCAAATCTAATTTAGGCGTAACATATTGAAATAGGCTAATCGTAAAGAATAAGGTATTATTCTAATGGGATTGCCATGTCAAAAAAATAAGAATACAAGGTAATTCGGAACGGTTAAAAACGATTAAAAGCCACTGCGATCCGTCAGTTGAGGGATCATGGAGCAAAATGGTCTTTAAAAGACAAACCGAGCTTGCGAGCTCACGAAGTAATCATTTACATATGAAAAAAGGAACATTAGTAAAACAGCAGGATATCAAGGATTGTGGCGCAGCCTGCCTTTCCTCGGTTGCGGCATATTATGGGCTCAATCTCCCTATAGCCAAGATCAGACAGTTATGTCACACTGATACCCGGGGGACCAATATTTTAGGAATGACTCAAGGGCTGAATGATATGGGATTCAATGCCAAGGGAGTTAAAGGGAATATAGATGCCTTAGTTCAAGTTCCGTTACCTGCTATTGCTCATGTGGTGGTCATGGAACAGTTGCACCACTTCGTTGTCATTTATAAAATAGATAAGAATCAGGTACAGGTCATGGATCCTGCATATGGCAAGATCGAAAAATATAGTATGGCTGATTTTCAAAAGATTTGGACCGGTGTTTTGATTCTTTTAGAACCGAATGAGTACTTCGAGCAACGCAATGAAAAAGTCAGTGTCTATGGTAGGTTCTGGAATTTAGTGAAGCCCCATAAAACAGTCGCTATTCAGGCATTGATCGGAGCTGTGGTATATACGGTATTAGGGTTGTCTACGTCGTTGTACATTGAGAAAATAACGGATTATGTGCTCATTGATGGAAACACAAGACTATTGAATCTTCTGTCCATCGCTATGGTGTTGATTCTCTTGTTTCAGATTTTCATTGCAGCTATGAAGAGCATTATGGTATTAGAAACAGGACAACGTATAGACAAATACCTCATTTTGGGATACTATAAGCATATCCTGACTCTCCCGCAACGTTTTTTTGATACCATGAAAGTAGGGGAGATTATCTCTAGGGTAAATGATGCGGTCAAAATCAGGGCTTTTATCAATGATGTATCCATACAGATTGTAGTCAATGTGTTTATTGTTATTTTTTCATTCGCATTGATGTTCAGCTATTACTGGAAATTGGCCTTGATACTAGCGCTGGTGATTCCACTGTACTGTGCTGTTTATTGGCTTACGAATAGATTGAATAAGAAAGTGGAGCGAAAGCTGATGGAGGATGGTGCCGAATTGGAGTCCCATCTGGTAGAATCCTTAAATGCAGTCAGGACCATCAAGCAGTTTGGAGTGGAAACATTTGCCAACAACAAGACTGATAACCGTTTCAGTACTTTGCTAAGAACGGTTTATAAGTCCGTTATGAACAGCCTTTTTTCGACAAATTCTGCAGAGTTTCTCTCCCGTATATTCACGATTATCCTGCTTTGGGTAGGATCTAAGTATGTAGTCGAACGTATTATCACTCCTGGCGAGCTCCTTTCTTTTTATGCATTGGTCGGTTATTTTACAGGACCTGTTACGCAGTTGATTGGTATGAATAAGACTATTCAGAATGCAATGATTGCCTCAGATCGTCTTTTTGAGATTATGGACTTGGAACGAGAAGAATCTACAGACAAGTTAGACCTTACACCGGCTCACGTTGGACATGTTGCCTTCAGTGATGTGGCATTTAGTTACGGTTCGCGAGTAGATGTATTCACGGGGTTCAGTTGCGTGTTTAGAAAAGGAGAGACTACAGCGATAGTGGGGGAGAGCGGATCCGGGAAAACAACTATAGCTGGATTGATGCAGAATCTTTATCCATTGAAAAAAGGTAAGATTACAATCGGCCAATATGATCTTAACTATATTTCCAATCATTCGCTCCGCCAAATAGTTTCTGTCGTCCCACAGCAGATTGATCTCTTCTCGGGTAATGTGATTGATAATATTGCGCTGGGAGAAGATTTTCCTAATGTACAGCGGATATTAGAGATAACGGAGCGTCTTGGAATTTTACCTTTCATTGAGAAACTGCCCAACGGCTTCCAGACCTATCTTGGAGAGAACGGTGCCATGCTTTCAGGAGGGCAAAAGCAGCGTATTGCGATTGCACGTGCCTTGTACAAAGATCCAGAAATACTTATCCTCGACGAGGCTACTTCGGCATTGGATACTGAATCCGAACAGATTATCCAGAAAACACTACAAGATTTTAAAGATGCTGGTAAGACAATGGTGGTGATCGCCCATAGATTGAGCACGATTGCACATGCCGACAATATTTTGGTATTGAAAGCCGGACAGGTAGTCGAACAGGGAAATCATGAGGCATTGATCGCATTAGACGGGATCTATCGTGGCATGTGGGATAAGCAAACTTTAGCATTGGAGGTGTAAGATGAGACGAATAATACTTACGATGATTATTTTGTTTGGCCATTTTTTTAGCCTTAGGATACAGGCACAAGAAAAATGGGGCCTCCAAAAATGTATTGATTTTGCGCAAGAGAATAATCTTGAAATTCAGAATAGTAAGGTCAATAATGACGTGAAGCATGTGGAGTTGCGCATCGCGAAGAATGAAAGGCTATTGGAAGTCAAAGGTTTTACAAACCTGTTCTCGAAGTTTGGGCAGGGGCAAGATGTGTTTGGGAATACGCGTAGGAATGACAATCTCAATAGCGAAGTGGGAATAGATGCGAATGTTACGATATACAACCATGGTAAAATGACGAATCAGATTAAGAAATCTACTCTTTTGGTTAGTGTCAGTGAAGAAGAGATTGCAATGTTCAAACGGAACATTGCCATTAAAGCGATCGAATATTATCTGGCAATCCAGCTGAGTAAGGAAATAGCCCGATCTATAGATAGTGCTGTATTTTATGCAAACCTGCAGTATGAAAAGGCTGTCAAGACTACAGAGGCGGGTACGACGGCATTGACCGTACAGTACGAAGCTCAGGCTAGCCTTGCGAGAGAGCGACAAAAGTTGAAGCAAGCCAAATTGGATGTAGACCGCGCTAAGTTGGCAATGGTACAGCTGATGCAGCTGGATGATTATAGTAGCTTTGATATTATCGAAGAAAAGGATGGGGCATCTGCGGTTCAGCTGACCTACACTTTGCCTGAAGCAATAGAGCAGGCGGCATCTAACCATCCGGAGCTTAAGAAGCTGAGTCTACTGCGGTCTGCCGCTGAGGTGGAGCATGATATTATCAAGTCTGACTTGTATCCTGTAGTTAGAGGAAGTGCTTTGCTTGGGAGTTTATACTTTAATAGTCTGGTGGTGGCGGGGGACAAAGGCTTCTTCCCACAGATGCGGGATAACTTCTCACAACAGGTTGCCATCAGCCTGTCTATCCCCATCTTTAGTAAAGGACGTGTAAAAAATGCAATAGCAAAAAACAATCTGTATTTGCAACAAAACGATATTCAGACCAAGCAGCAGTATTTAGCGATAAAGCAAGACATCGAAAAGTTCTATTTCGATTACTGGGGATACCGGGATCAGCATGAAGCCGCTCAGGATATGCTTGAGAGTGCACGTGTAGCTCTCACATTTACCAGTAAGAGTTACGATGCCGGTAAAAGCTCTATTTATGACTTGAATAGCTCCAGGAGCAATATGCTGAAAGCTGAAAGCGAGATGCTCCAGGCCAAGTACAATTGCCTTTTCGTGTCAAAAATGATTAAATTTTTTATTGAAGAAACCTTATAAAAAACAAAATATTCCTATGCAACTATTTAAGCAAATTGATAGACTTAATCTATTAGATAAGTTGATATCGCAAAAAAGAACCGGTAAGCCAGAATCCTTGGCTAGAAGATTAGACCTTTCAGTATCCCGGTTGGCCCGGATTATAGAATATCTGCGAGAGACGGGGGCTCCGATCCAGTACGATCGTGCTTTGCAGACTTATTTTTATGAGTTTGATTATCGCATTTTTATCCAAGTCAGTATGCAACCGCTATCCGATGTCGATACTAGATTATATGATGCCGGGAGTTTGTCGTCTATGCCTCTTGGGATGCCTGCACTAGGATTTATAGGAGGAAATGGAGCAAGCTATTCAATGGCTTAAAAAAAAATAAAAAAAGTTGAATGCTTTTTTTGTGCATTGTACTAAAGGATATTTGATATATAAAATAGAAATAAACATTAAAAATAAACGTTATGAAAAATTTAGAAAACAAAAACTTAGCAGAATTAAATTTAGAAGAAACAATTCAACTGGACGGAGGTGTCTGGAACCCAAATGATGGACAAGGTGGTGATTATGGTATCAATAGCCCAGGAGGTTGTATTCCTAATCCATTCGACAAAATCTTGGGAAGAAAATTACAGATGTCATTTTAATAATACATAACTTATATTCTAATGGAAAATTTAACAGAAAAAGAGCTTTTGGAAATCCAAGGTGGTGGAATTATCGGCAAACTGATCAAGGCGACGGCAAATGCTATACTCGCAATGGCGGAGAATGCTATTGACAACTGGAGAGGTCCAAACGCGTAGGTATACGCTGAAAAACAGGATTACTGCATGTAATTTATTTGTTCATATTCTAGTTTAAAAGAAAGGCAGGGGGCATGATATATTTGGCCCCTGTTTTCTTTTTATATAATATCGTGATTTACCTCCATCCATTGAGGAAATCAATTATAAGGCTTACGGACACAATTGTTAAGGCAATAAAGATTAGTCTTTTTAATGTGAGCGTTGAGGTCAAAAAATCTGACATGACTTTGAATTTTGGACAAAGATATATCAAAATAAATTTCAAAAGGGATAACTGATATTATCTTTATGTTGTTTTTTTGTTATTCCCTGGCACCTTAAAAAAGAAAATAAGTGGGCATTACCCACTTATCTTAATCTAATAATTTTACTTTTCCGATGAAGGCATACTCATCTATAGTTTTGATTGCTTCAGAAATAGGGTAGCAAAGCTGAAAGGTATCAGTGAGCTCTTCCGAAAATTGTTTTAATCGTTCTCTTTTTACTTTTTCAAAGGTCCAGATGGGGTCCAGTGGATTGGAGTTGTACGTCGTTATGATAGCTGTGTATCCTTTGTTCTGAGCATCCAAAAGCCTTTGTTTTGTAATGTTTGCTAATTCCATAACAAACTAATATACAAAAAATAATTTGGGGTGGGTTTGATTTTGAGGATATTAAGCTTATTATTCAGACATCTGATTGCAGATGTTGAAAATTAAAAGCACCTAAATTCAACGATTGGGAAGAGATAGACAATATTACAGCGTTTCCACCCGTATAAAAAATATTGAATCTATTATTGGTTGGAAAACAGGACTCGTTTGTAACAAAAAAGAACGGATTAGCCGTATATACCCGAAAGTGATTTCAGTTTTTTATTCAGATATTAGTCTTTTAAGCTATGCATAATAAGGGCTATTTGTGCATAGCATTGTAAGCGCTATTTTCTAATAATGCAATTATCGGGGATAGTATTTCATCTTCATATGCAGCGATGTATTTTTCCTGTTCGTTTCCAGTTCCAAAGTCAGGACTAATTTTGTAATTTTTCAAAAACTGCTTACGCTTCTCTCCTAGGCTATAGTGCCAAATACCACATGTTGCACTACGAAAGATAACTGCTTCGTCCAGTTTCATTAATCGCTGTCTACCCAAAAGAAGATTCTGACGGTATATAGACTGGGTTCTGAGATCAAAAAAGTAGCGGACGTGGATTCTAAACAAAAAATCGGTCAATCCCTGTATGGCAAAGACCGCCATAATGGCGATGCATATGATTCTACCGCCAATACCAATCTCTGTACTGAAAATTAACAGGATGGCTCCTGTTAAAGCAATAGCAATCGCAGCCCAACATATACTAGAAGCAAGTTTACGGTTGGGCTGCAATGTGATGCCTTTTGGGCTATTTTCAAACCTCAATTGTTCCTTTATTCTCATCATATATTACTTCATGCAGATCATTCAGTATACTTTGGATTGGTCTCTTAAAGAAACTCTCCGCCAGTCCCAGTTCTTTAGATTTACCTTCTTCGTTGTAATAATTAGCAATTAAAGAGACATTAATAGTAATGAATCCCATGTATTTTAAACGATGTACAGTGAATCCCTGGAGATTTTCTAAAGGAATCGTTCGAACGGGGTGAAAAAGTCCCATTACCACTTGAATTTCCCTCTTATCCATGTCAATGACCAAGGATCTTCTGGCATAGGCGATTGCCAATAAGATACCAATTCCTAGCATCCACCATTTAAATGATGATTCTGGAATCTTTACAAAGCCGACCAATGCTAGTCCGAAGAAGGTTCCCAATAAGGGAACAATCAGACCATATTGTCTTTTTAAAGTGTATAGATTTTCCTCTTTGATGAAGTTTGTCATATGGATCTATTTTGAAAAATTGGGTGTATCCATTATTTTATAGTCTACACCATGTTTGTCTGCATAGGGCATAATCAGATCATAGACTTTATTGAAACGCTCGTCGATTAGTTTGCTCTTACTGGCCTCCAGCTCATCAATGGCTGTATCGATGTCTTCATTCGGTTGTCCCTCATCAATCATTTTGGCAATCCGTAGCATATCAGTTTTGTAGATATTATCTACATATTGGAATAGATCCAGCGTCGCAGCAAAGATCGGTTTCGTCTCTTCATCCGTTTTCATTTCCTTTATGGCCAGCATGTCTTTCTCAAACATAGCGACATAGTGATTGGTAACATATTCCGTGGCATTGACTTTTTTGACTTCATTTTCTGGGGTGACTATAACGAGGCTACCGGCTTTGAGTTGCCCCCGTATTTCTCTAAAATGAACTTTGAAGCCATTAGGAACCTTATTGGCTGCTACTGCCACCTTGTCAAATACCTGTTCGGGGTAGCTTTTCTCGCCCAATCCACAGGAAGTCATAAGGAATACAAAAGCAATAAAGAGATAAAATAAAAAATGTTTCTTCATAATGTAAATCATCTGTGCTGAACATCCAGTTCCCTGGAGGTTACTTATTATCCGATAAATGAAAATTGATTTTCGAATGCTTTACCGATTATAGGCAATGGCTTTTTCACTTCATTTGCTGCATTGATGATCCCGAGAATCATAAGTACGAAAAACAGGATTCCGATATAACTCAACGCTGAAAGTGCCGGAATAAATGTTAAAACTATGCTAAGGATGACATTGACGATGATACTGACAATGAGTAAACCGAACGCTTGTTTTAGATGATACTTAAGTAAGTCATTTGCCTTTTCTTTACCAGAAAAATAAGCGATTAGCCATCCGATTAGGGTGATGTACGATACGATTGATAATGTTTTGTTGTCCATGATTTTTGTTGTTTAGTAATAAAGGTCAAAAATGAAGCTTCTCTCTCAAAAGGCAAAGAAAAGCGCTCCTACGGAAAGACTATTGGTCTAGATGAGAACGACTACAAAGCGTCTACGAAAAAGTGTATCTTATTGTTTTATAGCTATTTGTTGTGTTTGTGTGAGGCTGCATAAAATGACTAAAGGATGCTGAGCGTCTACGAGGTTCCTTATATTTGCAGTATGGGAAAAGGTATTTCTTTGGCTGTAGCGATTTTGTTTTCTGTTATTGTGCAGGCGCAGAATACCTACATCGATAGTTTACGTAAGGTTTTAAGACAGGCTACTGATATAAAGGAGCAGATCTTGGTACAACAGCAGATGGCGGACTGGTATCGCTCTAGTGAGCAATATACCGAAGCGGTTACAGTAGCAAAACAAAGTTTAGAAACCGCACTCAAGATTTCGTCAAATAATTTAGAGGTAGTGAAAGCGTATTGGATATTGTCCAATATCTACACCAATATGGAAGACTTTGAGGTGGCTAGAACCTACGTGGACAGGGCCTATTTCGTGGCGGAGACACAGTCCGATTCTTTGTCTTTCGCTTATGCATTGTACGCTGAGGCGATGTTGCAGAATACTATATTTAATACGGATATATCTGTAAAACTATTGCACCAAGCGTTGGCAAAGATTGAGCATCCGGAGCAAGAAGCAGCCCTTGTGACGCGCATTTATTATCTGTTGTACGGGGTATATGTCGACTGGAATGAAGCAGACAAAGCCATGGCCTATGCGGACAAGGCCATAGCCTATGCCAAACTTTCGGGCAATAAGAATCTCTTGGCCAACGCTTACAGCGCTCGGGCTGTATGCTATACTTATCGGTATGAAGAGCGCAAGGAGCAAGGGATCTTAGATACAATAATGAATGTGTTGGACGAAGCTATTGTGTTGTATCAAAGGTATCCAGGACAGGTTCTACAGAATACCTATTCGTTACTCCGTGTGAATAAAGCGAGTTACTACCTCAAATACTACAATATCGAGCGCGCCGGGATTCGGCAACAGATACGGAGCGAGGTAACCGAGGCCCTGCAGGCATCAAAGAATATAGAGGGCAATGAAAGTGTGCTCGCCAGCGGATATGGAATATTAAGTGAACTTGATATACACGAAAATAATCTACAGGGGGCAGAGAGTAACTTGTTATTGGCCTATACGATGATGGTCCAGAAAAAAAAGCCATATTATTATACATTGATCAATGTGTTGAATTCTCTGGTCAAGGTGAGTATCAATAAAAGAAATTATCAGCAGGCTCTGCATTATCAACAAGAGATTGCACACTATTCTAACCTTCTTTTCAATGAAGAGTCGGCCTCGAATACCAAAAGATTGGAAGCACAGTTTGATTTCAAAAAAAAGGAGCAAGAGATACAGCGCCTTACTGATCAGGCAGAAAGCCACCGGCGGCATAAAGCGCTTCTGATTGGGCTTATAGGAATCGGTCTTTTAGGTGCTTTCTTTATGTTCCGTTCCTATCATTTTAATCTGCGGTATTCCTTGGCGAGAGAAAAGCAGTTGGCTTCGGAAAACAATGAGACAGCTTTACAGGTTAAATATGAAAAAGAAGAAAAAGCTCGTTTAAAAGCCGAACAGGAGCTTTTGGCCTTGCAGCAACAAAAGTTGCAGGACGAAATTATGGCCAGTCAATTGCAGTTGCAGCACAAGAGTAATGTGCTGCATCAACTCAAAGAAAAGTTTATCAAAGAAGAGCCCGCGAATATTAGACAGCTATTCAGAGAGGAATCCGTGATGGATAACGATTTTGAAAAGGTGAAGTTTCATATCCAAGAACTGCATCCCAATTTTTTTAGGAATATAGGGGAGCACGCTAAACAAAAATTGACCGCAATGGATCAAAAATATTGTGCTTATCTGTATTTGGGGATGGAGACCAAGCAGATCGCGCAACTGCTACACGTAGAGCCCAAAAGTGTACGTATGGCACGCTATCGCCTCAAACAAAAATTTGACCTTGATGCGGAGACGGATTTGCTCAGCTACCTTAAAAAAATGGTTTAGTACATTGTCTCTTTCTGCCAGCTGGTATAATTTCTTTTTACATTTAATTGTCTGGGTACTCCTATAAATTTTAAAAATTAAAAAAAGTACCCTAACTTGATCACGTAAATTATATACCAGAATTAGCTCGCATGCCAGATTTAGAAGAATTGACTGTATTGCAAAAGTTGAAAGAAGGGAATCGTGAGGCTTTCAACGACATATATAGGCGGTATTCTGCCTTTATATACAGTAGATTCCTTCAGTTTCTTAAAAATCCTGAACTAGCAGAAGAACTCCTGCAAGACGTGTTTATGAAGCTATGGGTGCTACATGAAGAGATTGTCCCGGAGCGTGGCTTTACCACATTTCTGCTTAAAATAGCCGATAATCTTGCGATAGACCTATTCCGGAAGATAGTGAGGGATGCGAAAATGAGGCAAGACATGTGGTATCATCTTAGTCTGCGGTCGACAGCAATGCAGGAGGATTTTGAGCATTTAGAGCAGCGACAGATATTAGACCAAGCTATTGAAACCCTGCCTCCCAGACAAAAAGAAATATTTATACAGTGCAAGCTCTACGACAAGAGTTATAAGGAAGTCGCCGACCTCATGGGGATTTCTGTTTCTACCGTCAGTAATCAGCTCGTGGTAGCCGTTAGAGAAGTGAAACTATATGTGGACAAATTTTATTCGGATGAAAAAATTAAAGCGCTGATAGTGTGTTTCTTATTAAAAATATTTGATTCTATGTAAGATTGACTAGTGTGTTTTTTGATTCCGTTCGTATATAGGTCATTAATTGTAATCAAAAATAGACTTAAGACATCTTAACGTGGATAGCAGATCCGAAATACATAGCTTAGTTCAGGCCTTTTCTAATAACACTATTACAGAGGCCGATTTTCACCATTTACTCGATTTAGTTGCCGACTTAGATGATGATACAGTGCAAAGTTATTTTCTAGAAACTCAATCGATAAGGATAAAAGACGAAATAGAATTTCGTGAGCAGCGTATGCAACGTGTTCAGCACGAGCTAAACAGAAAAGTGGATGCTTTACAAGCGGAAAGTAGCCCGCTGGTACAAAAGAAGGGACAGCGTGTAAGGTTGAATGCCTGGGCTTGGAGTTCTATTGCGGCAGCCTTGCTCCTTTTCTTTGGAGTTGGTTATTACCTGCTAGAGCAGATTGGGCCACCTCAGCAGACTTTAGCGTCAGATCTTGACCATATCCTGCCGGGGTCCAATAAAGCAGTCATAAAAATCGGTGATGAAGCCCTCAATCTAGATTCTGATAAGAATGCGCTGACCATCGGTAGCGATGGATTGAGGTATGATGACGGATCTCCTCTTGAAGGAGGAGTATTGTCCCAAGGGCAAAAGATAACTATTCAGATCCCTCGCGGAGGGCAGTATCATTTGGTTCTTTCAGATGGCACTCGAGTATGGCTCAATTCAGACTCCGAGCTCAGTTATTATCCTTTTGAAGGAAAATCAAGCCGTGAAGTCTTCTTAAAAGGAGAAGGGTATTTTGAAGTGGCACACCTTAAGACAAAACCATTTAATGTACATCTTGGTCAGGAAAAAATCACCGTATTAGGCACCAAGTTTAATGTATCTAACTATTCAGATGCGGTCTCGACGAAAGCGACACTGGCGGAGGGAGCCATTGCATTTACCAGTTCCTCTGGAACTAAGCGGTTAATTCCTAATCAGGAGATTTCGTTTTCTCGTAAAACTCAGCAGACTAGTATAAAGCAGGTGGATGTGTCGGGGGCTCTGGCCTGGAAAAATGGAAACTTTGATTTCGAAGGGGATAGTTTTGAGGCGAATCTGGCAAAGATTGCCCGTTGGTACGATATTGATATAAAGTGTGATAAAGGGGTGTCCGATGTGGAGTTGGGAGGACGTATGAGCCGAGGAGTACGGTTGTCCACTTTTGTCAATTATCTAAAAACCAACTTTGGACTACACTGCGAACTGAACAATAATCGAGTATTAATCATAAAAAACTAAAACATGAAGAAAGAAATTGCACAGGCATCGTCTCCTTAGTCTCAGTCTAGGCTATTAAAATAAGAAAGGAGGTGTACCACCACCACCTTTCCGAATGATATTAGCCTATCCTAAAATTGTCGGTAACAATTATTTAAAATATAATCTAATTCAATCCAAGTTATGAAAAAAAAATCGGATTTGCCTAACCGTGCGCTTAGGCAAAGCAGAGAAATTGTATACGCTACTATATTTCGATTTATTATGGTTACAAAAATCACTTTAGCATTTCTTGCTATCTTTTGTATACAGGTCCATGCTGAAGTTTTTCCACAAATGGTCAATATGAAAGCCAATTCAATTCGGCTTGAAGAGGTCTTCAAACGGTTGGAGAAAGAGAGCAGTTATGTCGTGATGTACAAAAAAAGCGATATAAAGCAACATGGGCCGATTTCGGTACACGCCAATAACCTATCCTTAAACCAGTTTATGAAAGAAGTGCTGAAGGGTAAGAACCTTAGTTTTGTTATCGAGGATAAAACGGTTATGATTACTGCTTTGCCCACTTCAGTAGGGGATAAAACAAAGAATACTGAGGTCCCGATAGTTCAGCGTACTATTAAAGGGGCAGTGGTTAATGAAAAAGGGGAGCCGCTACCGGGTGTGACCGTTACAATTAAAAATACAAATCAAAGTACCTCCACGAATGCGGAGGGACAGTTTACACTTCAGACGAGCAGCACCAATGGTACGCTTACTGTTCGTATGGTGGGATATCAGCCTATCGATCTGCCTTTAGCAAGTTATCAGGGTAGCACCATTCGTATGGAGGTGGCAGTTAGTGATATGGATGAAGTTGTCGTGGTCGGCTATGGTACGCAGAAAAAGACATCGATGACAGCTGCGGTGTCTACCATGAAGGGAGAAGAAGTGACTAGCCTGCCTACAACAAACCTAAGTAATAATTTAGGTGGTCGTGTCGCGGGGGTGATTACCAAGCAGACTTCCGGAGAGCCCGGTTCGGACGGTTCCAATATATATATCCGCGGTATTTCTACCACAGGAGCAAGCCAGCCATTGTTGATTGTGGATGGTGTGCCTCGTAATTTTCAAAAATTAGACCCCAATGTAATCGAAAGCTTTACTGTCCTTAAAGATGCCGCTGCGGTAGCCCCTTATGGTGTTGCTGGAGCAAACGGGGTAATTATCGTGACTACAAAGCGAGGTAAAGAAAGCAAAGTTTCTACGAATTATAACGGCTATTTAGGATTTCAGAACCCTACAGTCTTACCTGATCTCGTCAACGGTTATGAGTACGCCTTATTAAAGAACCTAGCTGCGGAGAACGAGGGAGGAAAGAAACCTTACTCGGATGAAGCTTTACAGAAGTTTAAAGATGGTTCAGACCCAGATCGCTATCCTACAGGTACACCATGGGATGGATTAGTTAGTAACAATGCTTTTTTGCAAAATCACAGTTTAGACTTTTCGGGAGGTAGCGAGAATGTCCGTTTTTTCAGTGCATTGGGTTATCAGTATCAAAAAGGGATGTGGGAGACGGCAAACTCCAAACGCTATAATCTAGCATTGAATGTCGATGCTAAGCTTACGCCAACCACCCAGCTTAGCGTCAATGTAAATGGTAATGTGATTTCGACCATAGCGCCACCATCAGATTTATCCGACTGGGGCACCTTGCGTATTTTTGAATTAGTCAAATATAGCCATGCCGGTACTGGCCCAAACTTCTTTAGTAATGGTATGTATGGTACTTACGCTTCTGCGGCTATTTTCGGATCTGGGTACCGTAAGAAAAATACGACGACCCTTTTTTCACAGATAGCCATACGGCAGACTATACCTTCTGTACCCGGACTAGAGTTCAATGGACTCGTGGCGTATGATCCAACAATTGTCAACAATAAGGTGTGGAATACACCACTACATATGGCATCTATTGATGTGACCAAGACACCTTATGTGATCAAAGACGGAATATTCGGTGAAGCGAAACCTTTCTTGGATCAGTCGGTTGAGCAATTGGCGCAATTTACCTATCAGGCCAATCTAAAGTACGATCGTGCTTTCGGAGCACATCGTATCAACCTACTGGGGGTATTCGAGGCAAAAGATAATCGTGCATCCAACTTAGGGGCCTACCGTCGTAATTACAATCTTTTGATGGACGAAATATCTATGGGTAGTTCCAGTAATAGTGACTTTAAAAACTCCGGGACTTCCAGTGAGGCGAAACAAGTGGGACTAGTATATAGAGCATCTTACGATTATCAAGGCAGGTATATGCTTGAAGCCAGTGGACGCTACGATGGCCATTATTATTTTGCACCGGATAAACGTTGGGGCTTCTTTCCTGCATTTTCTGCTGGATGGCGTATTTCAGAAGAGTCTTTCATGGAGTCTACAAAGAACTGGTTGACCAACTTAAAAATACGGGGGTCATATGGACAGGTTGGTGCGTTGGCTGGTAATCCTTTTCAGTATTTAGGAACCTATTCGGTTAGTGGACCGGGCTATGTTATGGGAAATAGTGCCGTACAAATCGTTTCAGAACGCGCCGAACCTAATCCTTATATCACCTGGGAGCGCGCTAATAAAACGGATGTAGGCTTAGAGTTCTCTTTATTCCGCGGGCTATTTGATATGGATATCGATTATTTCTATGAGAAGCGATCCAATATGCTTGTCGCTCCATCCGCGTTGGTGCCATCTGAATATGGTATCGGACTGAGTCAGGTGAACTCAGGAATTATGGAAAATAAAGGAATTGAGTTTACAGGAACATTTAATATTCCGGTAAATGAAGATTGGAGAATAGGACTTACCGGAAATCTAACCTATGCTAAGAACAAAGTGCTAGAAATCTTCGAGACCGAAAGCACCTTTAATAATCCCAATAGAAGACGGACCGGTAAGTCTTTGGGTATGCAATTTGGTTATGAGTCGTTAGGATATTTCCTTCCTGAAGATTTTGATGGCAGTGGTAATTTAAAATCAGGTATTGCAGCACAGCCTTGGGGTAAGGTACAGCCTGGCGATATTCGTTATAGAGATGTAAATGGCGATGGAAAAATAGACTTTAATGATGAAGTGGGGATAGGAGATCCGACTACACCTCGTATCATGTACGGTATCGCTCCAAGCGTTTCTTACAAAGGAATAAGTCTTCAAGTTCTGCTACAGGGGGCTTCTAAAGTCAACTATTATTTCTTCCGTGAAGCCGCATGGCCATTTTGGAATGGGATGACCGCCAATAGAGATAATTTCGATTATTGGACACCAGAGAACCTAGATGCGAGACATCCTCGGTTGACCTCTGCGCCTACTGCTAATAATACCCAAGTTTCGTCGCATTGGATGCAGGATGTAAGCTATATCCGGATGAAGAACTTTACAGTAGCTTATGATGTGCCGACCAAGTTCCTTGATCGAATCAAATTGTCTTCTGCACAGTTGTATTTTTCCGGACAGAATCTCTTAACCTGGACCACTGCGAAAAATGTAGATCCAGAGATGGCCTATGATCGTGGTAACGACTATCCGCAGCAGAAAGTCTATTCTATCGGTCTTAAATTAGGGTTAAACTAAATATTACCTAACATGAAACGTAAAAACTTAATCAAAATATTAACAGGGAGTGTATTGTTATTTAGCCTCTCTTCTTGTAATTCTTTTTTAGAAGTCACGCCTACCGACCAGGTTTCTGATGCCAGCCTCTGGGTCAATAAAGACAATGCTGACCTGTTCTTGAACAATGTTTACAGCAGTATTACTTCTCCATTCGGCACATTCGATCCGGGTGAGAATTGGTCAGACAATTCCATTAATGGGGTGAATGGGCAGAGATCACATGCTGTGTATGCTATTTCAGCTTATAATGCGGAGAATGTGGAGGGGACAGAGCACCGCTGGGGATTATATGCCGCTATTCGAAAGGCCAATCTTTTTATAGAACGCGTGAGCGAAGGCTCTTTGGATGAGAACTGGAAGAAGCTTCGATTGGCTGAAGCGCGTTTTCTCCGTGCTTACTTCTACAATATATTGTGGACTAGCCACGGTTCTGTGCCTATCGTGACCAAGGTGCTGAATCAGAATACCCAGGGAGAAGCGATTTTCCAAGCCAATAATACGGCCGAAGAGGTTTTTAAGTTTATAACAGACGAATGTGAAGCCGCAGCGCAGGACCTGCCAAAAAGTGCAGAACTAGGACGGGCTACACAAGGGGCTGCATTGACTCTAAAAGGTTGGGCACAGGTATTCTGGGCCAGCCCTTTGTATAATACCAACAATGACCTGCAACGATGGGAGGCTGCTGCAGAGACGAATAAACGAGTGATGGATTTAAAAGTGTACAGCTTGTTCGCTGATTATAATGAGCAATTTTTTGAAGCAAATAATAACAATAAAGAGTCCATCTTCCAGAGAAGACATTTGGGAGGTACCGTTTTAGGATCTAGCAGAGAAGGGCTACAGGGGCCCACTTTTGTCAGGTCTGCCTCCAAATCCTATGGCGGGGTCAATCCAACACAAGAGATGGTCGATGCTTATTTTATGAAAAACGGATTACCTATTACAGACCCTAATTCAGGTTATGATCCTCAGAAACCTTATACCAATCGGGAAAAGCGATTTTACCAGTCCATCGTATATGACGGGTCCGAATGGAAGGGAGATATTATGATCATGAAGCAAGGAGTCGGTAGTAAGAATGCAACAGATGTCAGTAATGTCAACGAGGCGACCAATACCGGATATTATCTAAGAAAAGGAATAAATCCGCAGTATGATGTTTTAGGTCCTAACCGATTGAGTAGTGCCAGTTATACCATATTCCGTTATGCGGAGGTATTGTTAAGTTATGCTGAGGCGCTTAATGAAGCTAAGGGAGCAGTACCGGAGGTGTATGAGGCAATCAAATTGTTGCGTGATCGTAGTGATCTACCTAATTTCCCGGCGGGACTGAATCAAAGCGATATGAGAAAGCTTATTCAGCAAGAGCGACGGGTAGAGCTGGCCTTTGAAGAGAAAAGATGGTTGGATATAATTAGGTTAAAACAGGCCGAAGTTGTACTGAATCAACACTCACATGGTATATTGATAGAAGATGTTGCTGGAACGACTGTATATAAGGTGTTTGAAGCACCTAACGGGAAGCGCGTGTTTGATAAGACCAAAAATTATCTCCTTCCTATTCCTCAGGATGCGCTGGATAGGAATAAAAAACTAACACCAACGCCTAACTACTAAAACTGTCGAATATATATTATGCAAAGAAGAGATTTTATAAAAAATACCGCTTTAGGGTCGCTTTTTATCAGTGAAATTGCCACTGCGAAGACAGTAGTACAGCCCGAAATAACTGGTTTAGGTAAGGTTGAGAAGTTTCATCTAGACGCAGCAAACTCCCTGAAGACTACGGCACCTTTTAAGTTCTATCCCAATCGTAAAGCCGAAATGTATAGGCAGTTGATTCAGATGAAAGAACAATATGGAATAGGACGGTTTCTGTTTGTCGGGCCACTGGAAGAAGTGCGGTTTAAAGGATTTCCTAAAAAGGAAGTATACGAAGAAATCGGCGAGCATGTTAAAAATGCCATAGCAGATTTAGCAAAACACGATATCAAGATTGGTTGGTGGTGTGCCCCTTCTTTACGGTCTGGTTTTGACAAACGCTTTCAATATATCACAGACCTTGGGGGGGCTGTCAGTGATACCAGTCCATGTCCCTATGATCCGATATTTAATGAGGAGTTTAGCGACAATATTGCGACTGTCGTCCGTATCGCTAAGCCGTATATGATACAATTTGAGGACGATTACGAACTAAGTCACCAACCTCCAGCAGTCAAATTTGGCTGTTTCTGTCCACTACATTTAGAAGAATTTTCTAAGCGGGAGGGGCGTAGTTATACGCGTGAAGAGTTGAAGGAAATCTTTGAAGAAAGTAATGCAGAGAGTATTCGACTACGTCGATCATGGGCCAGACTTAGCAAAGATTCGCTTATCCACCTGGCAAAGAAAATACGGCAGAAGGTGGATAGCGTAGCTCCTGAAACTGTTATCTCTCTATGTCAATCAGGGAGTGCTGATTTTGATGGTGATTTTACGAACGAATTGACAGCAGCATTTGCTGGGAATACAACACCCACGGTGCGGTTGTATGGTAGCAGCTACTCTTCAGACTCACCACATGGGCTACCTGGAGATATTTTTCACGCCCTACACAGCATACAGCATATTCCGAAAGAGTATGAGTGTTTTCACGAATCAGACACCTATCCACATACCCGATTCTTTATGTCTGCGGCCAAGATAAAGAGCCTTATGCTTACGGCCTTTTCCTATGGATTTGACCAAAGTCTTTTTTATGTTACGCAATACCTGGATAATCCTTTGGAAGACAAGGGGTACGCTGAGATGTATAGACGAGAGATACCGCGTATCCTGGCGATAAAAGAGGCAGTTAAGAACGCAGAAGTTGTTGGTTGTGAGATGATTCATCTGCCCAGTTCACATGTTGTAGTACCGTATAAAGGATCTCGTCCGGAGTTGGGACTCAATTCATGGATTACCTCATTAGGACGATTTGGTATTCCTTACACTAGTAGGGACGGTTCGGCCAAGCTATTGGCAGGACGGGCTGTCGAGTCTATGGATGATGCACAGATCAAAACACTTCTTAGTGGAGGTTTGCTCCTAGATGGAGTTGCCGCAGAGAGTTTGCAGAAGATGGGGTATGGGCAATACCTAGGAGTCGATATTGTCCCGTTCAAAGAAAGCGTACAGTCCTGTTATGAGGGGCTTCGTCATCCGGAGCAATACCATAATATTGTAGGAGATCTGCAGTACAATTGGATATTTGCACCAGCAGGGACAGAAGGAGGAAGTTTTTATCGACTGGAGACCAGAGGAACTGTTGAAGTCGTTACCGATTTTCTAGATGAACATGAAAAACCGGTTCTTCCAAGCATGGTTCGCTTTGTGAATAGTTTGGGAGGGCGTATTGTGATCAGTGCATTCGATTTGCGGGGCAACCAGTCTTCAACGACATTAAATTATAAAAAGAAGGAGATTGTGCGGCAGAATATTGAGTGGGCTGCAGGAACATCACTACCTGCCTTTGTGAAAAATAAACCTAATGTGTTCTGCGTCTGTAACCAAGATAAGCAAACTAAAGACCTTATCTTAACCTTGATCAACCTGAGTTCAGATCCTACGGAAGAGCTGGAGCTGGACGTGGCCCAAGGAACGAAAGCTAGGGCTGTAGAGCTTATGGATGCCTTGGGAATCTGGAAGCCGATTGCATTTCAGCAGCGCGGACGGACTTTACAGCTTCCATTATCGTTAGTATTGATGCGTCCAGATCTAGTTAAGATTAAGTTTTAAAGTCTGTAATACAGCTTTAAAAGATAAGCCTGCTCATAGTGATGGTGCATAGCATATAAAATCAAATCGCTCCGCCTGCTGGCGGAGCGTGAAATAAATGCGAAGCATTCATGAGTTCCATCGAGGCAACAATTGAATGCACGAATAATTATTTACATATGAAAAGACGAAATATAATATGGGGCATAGGCCTAGGGACAATATGTTTCTCCCTGTTTTCTTGTGGACAAGCTTCCAAGCCAAAGGAAATACCTGTAGTAAGCACATTCGAAGAGCTCGCGGATCCGCAGGCAGCAGAGTATATACAGACTTGGGATAAGGGGGATGATCGGCTTAAGATTTCCTTTGCTACGATTGATGAGCGATTCCCCAAATCTTCACAGCCCAATATTAATATCCAGAGTCAGGAAACATTGACAGGTTGGCGGGGGGAAGTACTGTCGGCACAAGTGTTATTGTGGTCCAATGTTAATCATGATGCTGTAACCGTTGCGGTGAGTGATTTTACAGGAGATGGAGGGACGATTACCAAGGAAAATGCAAAGGCTCGTTTTGTACGTTATGTCATGACCGATGAGTTCGGTAAGGGATGTGGTGAAAGAAAAGTGGACGATTATCAGGCCAGTTTATCTCCAGACATATTAGATCATATCAACCAAATGGATGTACCGGGCAAAACGGTTCGTCCCGTATGGATTACATTAAATATTCCTAAGGATGCAAAGCCCGGTAAATATACAGGTAAGGTTATTGTCCAGGGGAAAGCTTTAGCAGCACAAGAGCTATCCCTCGATGTTGATGTAGTCGACCAAGTGCTGCCTCCTCCTTCCTCTTGGACATTTCATCTGGACCAATGGCAGCACCCTTCGGCGGTGGCACGTTGGAATAAGGTTCCTTTATGGAGTGAGGCACATTTTGATGCGCTCCGACCACAGATGGAGCTATTGGCCAGTGCGGGGCAGAAGGTCATCACAGCAACGTTAAATAAAGACCCTTGGAATGTACAGACGCAGGACCCTTATGCAGATATGATCCTGTGGACCAAAGAAAAAGATGCAAGCTGGACCTATGATTATTCGATTTTTGATAAATGGGTCTCTTTTATGATGGACCTAGGTATCAAAAAATCCATCAACTGCTATTCGATTGTACCCTGGAATAATGAAATCCACTATAAGGATGCTGCTAACGGAGAAGTTGTAAATGTAGTAGCAAAGCCAGGAACCGATACTTTTATAACGATTTGGGAGCCATTTTTAAAAGACTTTTCAAGACACCTTAGGGAGAAAGGTTGGTTGAATATCACCAATATTGCATTGGATGAGCGTAATAGCGATGAGATGGCTGCTGCATTTTCGCTGATAGAACGCGCTGCTCCCGGATTGGGAGTCGCTTACGCGGATAATAAACAGACCTTCAAGCGCTATCCGACGAGTCAAGATATATCTAGTGCCGTACAGCACCCATTAGACTCTGCAGATATTGCTGCACGTAAGGCCAAAGGGTTGAATACGACATTTTATATCTACTGTGCCAATAGTTTTCCCAATCAGTTCACCTTTTCTGCTCCAGCCGAGTCCACCTATTTAGGTTGGTATGCTTTGGCTACAGGTTACGACGGAGTCCTGCGTTGGGCATACAACTCCTGGGTTAAAAATCCATTGTTAGATTCTCGGTTTAGAACCTGGCCGGCTGGAGATACTTTTGTGGTGTATCCCGATGCGCGCAGCTCTGTCCGTTTTGAGCGTATGCGTGAAGGTATTCAGGATTATGAGAAAGCACAAATCGTGAAGAAACAGCTATTGGATAAAAAAGATCATGAGTCTTTACTACAGTTAAATAACGTAATAGCGAAATTCAAGAGCAATGTGCCATCAGCTGCATGGAATGAGGATTTAAATGCTGCAAAAAAACTTTTAAATCAACCATTGCGATAAAAGAGGTTAAATATGATCTATTTTTGAAGAATGGGCTTTCAACTCGTTTAAAACCGGTCACAATTTGTGATCGGTTATTTTTATATATTTGTATTCATAATGAGGTTTTTGTCTGTAATGCTGTTGGTTGTTATCACAGGGATTTTGATGGTCCCATGTTCTGATATGGCCAATAAATGCGATGAATCAATGCAGACCAAAACGGAATCTTCTCATGATCATAGCCAAGACCTGGAAGATACCTGTACCCCTTTTTGTAGCTGTTCTTGCTGTGGAGTTACTATAACTGCTGTTCAGTTCTACTCTCATGATTTAGCGGTTCCCATCCAATTTTTCTCGATCAAATACCAGTTTCCCTCAGATTTTGATTTTCTTTCACAAGGTACAGCAAGAGTTTGGCAGCCGCCAAAGCTTATTATAGCTTAGTTTTTTGTAGACTTTTTGATAAGGTAGGGTGTACGTCACATCATGTGAACTGCGTATGCTTTATTGCCTTTTTTCTATAGTCTACACCTTTATTCCCTGTCCGTCGTTCAGACTAGGCATCTGCCTATAGTTTGTTTCATAGCAGAGAGGGAATGGAGAGCGTCGTAACATAGGCTTTTGGCCTTCCTGTTTAATATTAAATAAACTATATCTATGATTTTGAGAGTACTTTTTTTCGTTTATACAATCAGTAGTTATAATCTCTCCTTTGGGCTTGATAGCCTTAGAAATGAGGTCTTAAGAGATTCCAATAATGTCACCTCCGATATTTATCGATTAAGCCCTAAGAAACTCATCCTTCCATCCGGACTTATCGCTGCCGGTGCGATTAGTTTTGCAATCCCCGCCATGAAAAAGTGGGACCTAGGGATTAGACAAGAAGTAGCTGAACATAATCTTACGCGAACCGCTTTGGACGATTATACGCAGTATGTACCAGGTGCAATGGTCTATGGATTGAACCTCTTCGGCGTAAAAGGTAGACACAGTTTAGGAGATCGCACTATCATTTATGCCTCCTCACAGCTGATCGCTGCTGCAATTGTAACCCCGGCAAAAAGTTGGATCGGAGAAGAGCGGCCAGATGGATCCAATCGCAAATCTTTTCCTTCTGGGCACGCTGCTACCGCATTTTCCAATGCCCATTTTCTGTATAGAGAATACCGGGATAGCAATACCTTATTAAGCCTAGCTGGTTACCCATTTGCGATCTTTACTGGTGTATACAGAGTGGTGAATAATAAACACTGGATGACAGATATTGTCGCTGGTGCTGGGGTAGGGATTCTTTCGACAGAGCTAGCCTATTGGATTTATCCCAAAGTGAGCACACTTTTAAACAAAAAAAATGGGAACACACAAAGAATGGTAATGCCTTACTATCAGTCACAAAAGATAGGGGTATCTTATTACATGGTCTTTTAGTTTGGATAATCGGCATCAAGTTTGTTATCAATTTCCGATTTTATTTACTTTTGCCCGCAAATATTAACTTTCATGACTAAAAAATACATCCCCTCAGGGGCTGCCTCCGTTACAGGAGTATTAAAAACCGTTCTTTTTGGAATATTAGGTTGTATTCTCTTGCCTCTTTTATATGTCCTTGTCAATCATTGGATTCCCAATATTTGGTTTGCCGCTATATCGGCTGTTATGTTTGGTCTTGGTCTAGGTTTTTTTATTGACCAAGGGATTGGTCTGGGAAAGATCAGGAATATCAGAGTGGCCGCTGTTATCGGTGTATTCTATGGGTTGTTGGCTTATTATATGCAATGGATATTTTTTGATGAGTTTATGTACAATTCAAACGGTTTTTCATTAAATCGAGACCAAGAAGGATATACCGCACTTTTTGAAAATATATTCTTTCTGTTTACCCATCCTCAGGCTTTAGTAGAAGAAATTGTGGCCTTGAATGAAGTCGGGACATTCCGTATAGAAGGAAGTTCCAACTTTAGTGGTACTTTATTGTGGGTGCTTTGGTTTGGTGAGTTTGCGGTTATTTTGGTTAGCGTTGTGCTGGCAGTGATGTTTGGGAAAGCGTCCGAACCTTTTTCAGAGCAAAACGATGCCTGGATGGTCAGACGTAAGCCCGTTGCGAAAATACCTTACATCGAAGACAAAGATGAGCTGATAAAAACGCTGGACGCAGACGACCTGACTTTGTTAAAACAAGAACTCGAAGATCCTGCATCTGTGAGCTTTGCTGAGGTTATTATTTACGAGTCTAATGGTGACCCCGTAAAATATATTACAGTGGTCAATACCTCTGTCGTCCGTCAAAAATTGGGCAAGGATAATATTAGGAAAGATGTCTTGGTCAAGTATTACCCGATTACTGATCCAAGTTTATAGACCATTTTGTTAACAGGGTAGGAACCATAAAGAGCAAAGCTAAGGTGTTATAAATAGTGGAGAACTCGATGAAAAAGCTAGTCATACTGACATCCATTCTTTTGGTGCATGTATTTGTCTTTGGGCAACAGAAGCACGAAATATTTTATGCTAATGGTAAGATAAAAGTAAGGGGACAGTTTGATGCCAAAGGTAAGGAAATCGGGCAATGGAAATCTTTCTTTGAAAATGGGAAAATAGAATCAATAGGACAGTTCGACAGCGTTGGAAATAGGACGGGCGAATGGAAGACATATCATGAGAATGGACAGCTGCGAGAGACTGTACAATATCTCAATGGGGATAGAACCGGAGTCTCTAAAACATACCAATCAAACGGGCAGCTGGGCGAGGTCGGCACATACAAAGAAGACCATGCTACTGGCGAATGGAAGACCTATCATCTCAATGGTAAGCTATGGGAAGTGTGGAATTATCGGGAGGATGAGCCAAAGGGTGAATTTAGAGAATACAATGACCAGGGCCAGTTAAAGCGTGTTGGGAATCGCGAGGGGTATAGCGAAGATGGAGAATGGAAGTATTATTTTGATAATGGTCGATTAGAAAAGATTGGGCGTTATGAAAATGGTAAACGGGCTGGTGAATGGAAAACTTATCATTGGAATGGGCAGTTGGCAGATAGTGTCCATTATGAGAAGGACAAGAAGGTCGGCGAATGGAAGATGTTTGGAGATAAAGGCAATTTACTGCAAAGCATGGTCTATGATCAGTCTGGACAGTTAATTTCAGGTAGGTCCTATCATGAAAATGGTAAGCTTCGGGAAGAAGGTGGTTATAATAAAGACCGACATCCTTTAGGCGAGTGGAGATACTACGACGACTCTGGACACTTAATACAGTTGATGATCTATGACGATAAGGATGCAGAAGAAAATTTTGAAGCAGAGTGTACCCGATATCATTCCAATGGAAAAATTAGCGCATACGGAAAGTATAGAAACGGACGACAGTTTGGCGAATGGAAGTTGTATGACGAAGATGGTAGTTTAGTAAAGACAGAGCACTATCCGGTAGATTAGACTTTTTTGTTGTCTACAGTTCACACGCTTTTATACGCTATCCCTGCGAATTGTAAATCGTCATGTCGTTTTCCATATAACTCTAGTTAATATCTGTAGCTTTGGATAGTTCAAAGAATATAGTAACAAACTAAATGAGTATAATTAATCAGAAAATGAAAAAGATGAAAACTACAATTTTGGCGGCCTTAGCAGGTGTGTTCTTAATGACTTCTTGTGGAGAAGGTGTATATCCACAAAATGAGGGTGGTGGTAAAGCTGTAAAACAGCTAATTGATAAGCATTTTGATGCGGATAAACAGGTGCAGGAATTGGTCATCAAAGCAAAAGATGAACTGTATGGCGAACTTGGAACGGTGACTGTTGTCTATTGGGATGGAGACAAACAGATGGAAGAAGTCTTTAGTTCTTCAGATGGTGCTAAAGAACCACAGGAGACTTTTGGTTCGAAGCAGAAAATGAAACACCTGGCTAAGACAAAAACGGTAGCAGTCAAGGAGTTTGATGTAGAGCCGATACCCTATAAAGTCGGTGAAGCAGCTGGTTTGATTCCTGAAGATTACGAAAATTATGCTTTAGCAGAATATACATTCTCCGTTGATGATAACGGAAAACCAAAACAGCACTTTACGATCAATACAACCAAAAAAGGAGAGGGTAAGATGCAGACTGGTCGGAAGGTAAGTCAGAATTATTACCCATTCAGCTTTAAGGTTGATGAAGCTGGAAAAGTCGTTGCAATCGACTAGGCTAACGATTTTCAATATATAAAGCTCTCAACTTTTTGAGAGCTTTATTTTTGGTGGTACTCCAAGGAGCCTATTGTATGTCTGCTTTAGTCTTCGAAAGGCATAATATTTGTGTACCAGAATTTTAAAAACATGTTAATATGAAGAATTTTATTTTACTTTTTGCGCTACTGTGTACTGCTGTTGCCTCCCGTGCGGATCAGCTCCAGGCATTGACACAGCGACAAGCAGAGGCTGCTGTCGCCTACCTCAAAAAAGAACCTATTCTTATTTTATGGTGCAGTTGTTGCGATGATGATCTCCCTCAAAAAGTCACAGTCAATGAGGTGTTTTACAAAAAAGATGACGAAGGGAAATACTATTCTGTTATACTAAAAGGTAGAGATGAGAGTGGAAGAGAAGTCGAAGAATACCTAGATCTTGCTTATGTATTTGTAAAGAAAGGAAAAAAAGCAAAATGCTTGGGTAAGGTGTTGAAATTTGAATGCGACCCTTGTACAACGCCATTTGACTGGTCGATCCAATACGAAGGATAACTGGTTTTAGGTTTATTACAATCCATTTAATGCGCAGCTTGTAAAAGCTGCGCATTTTTTAAACAAGATCAAGACTACCTACTTTTTGCAGAACCTTTTGTGACAAGTGTTATCAATATGCGCCTTCCAATGCGTTATAGTCTGCCGTCCGACCCTGCTCTTTGTAGAGTTCTAGCAGTTTGTTGTAGGAGTTGATACCACCCGATTTGTGGTCATATACACCCGATTTCCAATATTTTTCAGCATTTTCCTTGTCTCCCAGTTCATAATAGGCTGTCCCCAATATGGTTTTAACATACACACTATTTTTATTCTTTAGCAATACCTGTACAGCATCCTCATATTGTCCCAATTTTACATAGGCGCTTCCCAATGTATAGACCTGCGTCGTGTCCCCAGCGTCCACAATAGGTTTCAGATAGGTAATCACATCCTCATACTTTTCATCTCTTAGACTGAAATTCGCCAAGATCCCAGCAGCTTCTTTATCCCCCTTCGCTACTGCCATTTTATAGTATTCTTTCGCCTTTTCGGGCTGGTGCGTATTGCTGTACAGTAGGGCGAGTTTGTTGATGGCTCCAACACTACCTTCTTCGATAGCCTGTTCATAAAGCTTGATAGCCTCTTCGGTCTTTCCCTCGCGATCGAGACGCTCTGCTTTATCTTCATTAGAGCTGTTGCACGAAGTGAATGTCAGCAGTAAAACTACTAGCATTAAACTCCATTTATCGTAAAAAATACTCTTGTTCATGTTTTAGAGATGTATTGAGTCAATATGTAAATATACTACTACTAATCGAGTTAAGCGAACCGAAACATCTAAAAGAGACAATACAGTTGTGACGTTTGTATCTCTACAACAGTCCCAATACTCAAGATTAGATTTTAGTTAAAATCTTGTTCTCTTGTAAGCAATATTCCTTACGTTTGTGTTGAAGGATGGCGTACATATCCTATATTAAATGAATATTTTTCCAACTATAGATATTCAGCGATTCCGCGATGATCAGCTTTCTGGGAATGAAGGGTTTTCTTATTCCGAACTGAACGGTGTACATCATATCCAAGATCCTCACCGGCATTTTTTCTTTTTATTTGTTCTGTTTGAGAAATGCACAGGTCGACATATGATTGATTTCAAGGACTATGATATTCAAGATCGACAGATACATATTCTCTTTCCTAATCAAGTTCATAGCTGGACACTTGATTCAGGGACCAAAGGTTACCAACTGATGGTTGATAAAGAGTGCTTTGAACGGTTTTCGCCACATTTTAGACTTCCATTCGCCTATTATCAACGTAATCCCATTATTACATTATCAGAAGAGACATTTATCCTGCTTCGGACAGAATTTTGGGCTATACACAAAGAGCTCGATGCTGTAGATTGCTTGTCTGATATCATACATTCACGGGTAGCAGTCATTGCTTCAATCCTTAGTAAAGAAGTACAACGTATCTCATCCGATGTCTATAACAACCCTTATAGTCTACGCCTTATCCAGCTGCAGGAACTTATTGAAGATAATTTTCGTGGAGAGAAATCTGTAGCCTTTTACGCGGACAAGCTACATATATCGACGAGCCAATTGTCTAAGATATGCCGCCAATACCTTCATGTTTCCCCAATTCAATTGATACAGCAACGTTTAGTATTAGAAGCAAAACGCTTATTAAAATCTACCGATCTGTCCATCAAGCAGATCGCTTTCGACCTGGGGTTTGTTGATGCCCCCTATTTTTCAAACTTTTTTAAACAGCATGTTGGTATGAGCCCTAAGGAGTTCAAGTCTGAATGATGAATTCTTCAAGGGATTGAGCGAAGTCCTCATTTCTATAAAATTAGCAGCCTGTACCTTTGACGGTAGTAATTTTTATAGAAATGATAACGAATAATACCACGATAAAAGGATTTGAACCAGCTGCCTCCCATCAGGAACAGCTCATAGCACAAGCTGTAAAACCTAAGTTAACTAAGGGATTACTTTGGCTAATGACGATCACCACAGGGATTGTAGTCGGTAATAATTATTATAATCAGCCTTTATTAGGTCTGATGGCCAAAGATTTTGCCGTTACCGAAGCAACGATAAGTACAATAGCTATGTTGACACAGATTGGCTTCGCCTTGGGGCTGCTTTTTATTGTTCCATTAGGTGATATGGTACGGAGAAAAAAATTAATCTTAAGCATATTTGCCCTGATTATTTTATCGCTTATAGGTATGGTGGTAGCACCGACACTGCCATTATTATATTTAGCAAGTTTTATGGTAGGGTTTAGTTCTGTTGTACCTCAGATGTTTGTTCCCTTGACTGCCGAATTGGCTACAGAAGACAATCGTAGCTCCGCCATAGGTATGGTCATGAGTGGTTTATTATTGGGTATTTTGTTGTCTAGGGTGTCGGCAGGTTTCGTCGGCGATCTGTGGGGATGGAAAGCAATCTATTACATCGCGATCGGAGCTATGTGTGTATTAGTTGTACTATTGGCCCTGCGCCTACCTGATGTGCAGCCTAATTTTAACGGAAGTTATGGACAATTGATGCGTTCACTGATCCACTTGATCCGTACACAGCCTGTATTAAGACTAGCAGCCTTTCGGGGAGCTTTAGGGTTTGCGGGATTCAGTGCCTTTTGGATAGCATTGGTATTCCATCTAGAAGGAGAGCCCTTTTATGCTGGTTCTGCTGTTGCCGGATCTTTTGGTCTGGTCGGTGCCGTTGGCGCACTGGCCGCATCGCAGGTCGGAAAGGTAGCCAAAAAGACCTCGACATATGCTATCATCCTTGGGTCAATAGTATTAATATTACTGAGCTGGATTATCTTTTATTTTGGAGGGTACACTTATATAGGATTGATTATAGGTGTCATACTTATTGATCTGGGATTGCAGTCCATGCATATCAGTAATCAGTCCTCCTTCTTTGCTCTCCCTATCCGGGCTACCAACAGATTGAATACCGTATATATGTTTAGCTATTTTGTTGGGGGCTCCCTTGGTACCTATCTAGCATCACAGGCTTGGAAATACTACCAATGGGAAGGGGTGGTGTGGACAGGAGGACTGTGTACCGCATTGGTTCTGTTTGCCCATGTCCTATATGGTAAAAAAGGAAAATAAATCATGCCTATATATCTAATAGTTTATAGTTTAATAGAGCGGACTGTCCCAAGGGGCAGTCTTCTTTTCTCTACAAAGGATAAATAGTCCGATGAACCGTAGATAGATTGATAACGATACCTTTCAGCGTATTCATGGGTTTTAGGCATGAGGTTTGGTATATAGAGATAGCGTAAAAAAGGAATTAATATTATGATTTTTGTACAGAGTGAGTTTGCCCGTTTGCAGAAGGTTGTATTGGCAGAGTCCGAATTTGGGTATCCCCTCGAAGTCAGAGCCAGTGATCTTCGTTTTCTGGCCGATGGGGCCGAAGAAGACTCAATAGCCAATCGTGGACGTAGTTTTGCAGAGGCTTATCCTGATTTGCAGCTGCAATGGGAGACTGAGCGGAAGGTCTTTAGACAAACATTAGAAAAGCATGGAGTAGAGGTACTGACCGTACGTAAGCTGACTATCGCTGAGAAGGAGATGAGTCCCAAAGATGGATATTCCAATTTTTTCACTAGAGACCCTTTCTTTGTTATAGGTAATACAGTGGTTGAGGGGGCAATGCGTTTTTTACATCGGAGGCATGAAGTGTGGCCGCTCAGAGATCTGTTTTTACGCGAAGTCTACCCTGCGGATTGTATGTATGTAGCGGCTCCTTACCCTGAGATTGCAGACGAGCGTGATTTGACATTGGGCAATGGACCCTTTATTGAAGGGGGAGATGTTCTGGTTCTTGATAAGCATGTCTTCGTTGGTAATTCTGGCTTGGCATCCAATGAGCTGGGCTTCCGTTGGCTTTCTAAGCTTTTGACTCCTCTAGGTTATACCGTCCAATCCGTTCGTTTACACCCCGAGATACTTCATCTGGATTGTGCACTGGGATTGGTGAGAAAAGGACTGATGGTCCTGTGCGAGGAGGCTTTATTGGATGGGGTGCCTGTAGTTCTGAAGGATTGGAAGAGTATCTCCGTAACATTGGATGAGGCCAAAAATCTAGCGACAAATGGATTGCCTATTTCCGAAGAAGTGTACATTACAGACCCCGCATTTAGACATATCGGAGAGCAGATTGAACAGGAGGGGATTCAGGTCGAGTATGTTGATTTCAGGATTAGCCGTAGTTTTGGTGGTGCTTTTCGTTGTAGTACACAACCTCTTTTGAGAGCATGAGGAAATGTGCATGATCCGAGACGTTGGTAAGGAACATGCCCCATATAGAAGAGATTAGGAGTCTAAAGGAGACTTGTTCGGTTGTTTCTTGCGAATTGGCCATTGCCTAATGGCCTTAGCGAAGAAGAGGAGGTGTTGGATATTTTGATGAAGTATTAGGTACGGCAGCTTAGTCCTGTCACGTTTGTTCAGCAATAGTGATGCCTTGGTTAGTATTTTTGGCAAGAAAATTGTTTTAACTAAAGCTTAAGTAAACTGCTAGAATGTTAACCTCAAAAAAGAAGTAATGAAATATCTATGTAGTAATGACTGCACAGACACGGATGAGTGTAATTTGGGTATTCCATATAGCTACTAAAAACAAATTAAACACATATGAATACAAAACTATTATCATTGGCTCTAGTGGCATCATTGTTTTTTACAGCGTGTAATTCCCGTACAGGTAGTAATCAAGGAGAACCAGCTGTAAAGTCCGATTCGATCGAAACTCCAAAGGATACCGTGCAATCCACGCTAACACATGAAGCATTGGAAGGCAGCTGGACGTTGAGTGCGATGACAACCCCTGCGGCGGGAGGAAAGACAGTAGCCGAGCTGTTTAAAGACAAAGCACCTACTTTAACCTTCAATACAAAAGAAAATAAGGTCGAGGGGAATAACGGCTGTAATGGAATAGGCGGTACTTATGAGAGTAAGGAAGGCAATTCTATTAAGATCGGCGACAAACTAGTAGGTACGATGATGCATTGCGAGGGCGTAGCCTATAATGAATTTATGCAGGCGTTGGAGACTGTCACTAAGTTTGATATTCAGAACAATGAGCTTGTCTTTATTTCTGGAGACATTGTGGTTCTGAAATTTACTAAAAAGTAGTGAAACTGATTATGTAATAAAACGTGTGGATCCTGAAAATCTGGCTTTCCGTAGGGGCGTCATTGAGGCAAGGGGCTATGCCCCCTCTCTGTTGGTAGGTCATAGCGATAATCAGGATCTACATTACGATACAAGTGTAATGGTCTTTTATCGTAAAAAAGTCGAATTAGGATACTTGACTACTTTTCAAAAAGTTTATTGATATCCTTTTTGCTTAACGTAGTTGATAACATTTTTTTGTAAGGAGTATTCTTGTAGGCATGGCCAATCTGCAGTATGGTGGCGCCTATTACCTTGTCATAATGTAGAAAGAGATAAGAATCACCTAGATCTATTTTTATGGGTAAGTCTACTTTTTGGTTAAATCCATCGGTGATCACGGTGTAGAGGTAATCGAAATCCTGTTGACTCTGTAGGATCACCTCCCCGAAAGATAGTTTATTCTCTTTTTCATTGCAATCCCGGAAGTAAATTTTTCGCTGTCCATTTTTTAGTTCGAAGCTGCCTATTTCGTATGCTGTATTTTTTCCCGATCGGTATATCTCTCTTTCCGCTTTTTCTACCACACGTACTTGTCCATAAATCCCACCTGTAGTGCTGATGGTTATCAGTAAAAATAATAATATGAAATAATTCGACTTCATGATAGTGATGTTTTTACTAATGTACTCATTAAGGAGGACAATGCACAGCACGATTTCGAATGTTCTGTTTTTATTGTTATCTATTATTCATACCTTAATACTAAGTTTTATTCCATAGACTAGCGAACTTTATGTTATCAAGACCAGCTGATATATTGGCATATTTGGAAAGTATTCCCGCACTCAATCAAGAGGAACGTATAGAGCTCTCTGCGATCTGTAAGCCCGTGTTTCTGCCTAAAAGGACAACATTGGTACAGTCTGGAGATCGATTTGACTATGTTTTTGTCCTTGCTACAGGTTTGTTGCGCTGGTTTTTCTATTCTGAAGATGGTACCGAAAATAATATATTTCTCACCTCAGAAGCACATAAAGATGTAATCATTGGCATCCCAGATTACTATACCGATCAAAAGGACACCAAATACAATGTAGAATCCGTTATAGATACACAGCTGTTCCTTTTCCAGAAAGATCGGCTGGAAGAGCTAGCCTTTCAATATAAAGGTATCTTTCGGTTCTATATAGAATCTCTTAAAGTCACTATTGATACGCTGCGTATCCGTACCGAACAATTATGCAGTGACTCTCCAAGCGACCGCTATGAAGACTTTCTAAAAGACAGATCCTTTGTTACACAGAATGCAAATCGCAAGCATATTGCTAATTTTCTAGGTATAACTCCCAATTCTTTATCTAGATTATCTGCCCGCATAAATAAAAAAACACCACCTAAAAAATAACTTAAGAATACTTTTTTAGTTTTTGTTCATTATAGTTTTGTGTTGTCATAATGCTTATTAATAGCTTGTTATGATGAAATAGATTTAAGACGAAAAATAATGAACAAAAGAATTTTAACAATAGCCCTATTGGGTTTGCCGATGCTTTTCGGTACCAATGCCTCACATGCCCAGCTGAAGGAAGTATCCTATTTAACGATGGCCTCTGCGAGATCGATTTCAGTATGTCGAACAGGTTTTGAGATGCGACAGGTAGTAGCATATAATGAGAATGTCGTCTTTCTGCAGGCAGTCTCCTGCGGAGAATACCGAACTAACGATTCGTTTTAAATCATGTTTTCATGATTCCCGGCACTATCTCCATTGATATGGCCGGGATATTTATTCCTAATATTATTTGTTATGCAAAAACTATTAACAACGCTGTATTTATTATTGTTGTGCAGTGTATCATACGCCTCTTCGGGAGGAGCCGAAGACGCTATAGCAGATGTGGCATCCTGGTTTATCATCCTTGTTTTGCCATTTGCCGGAATCTTTCTGTTTTGGAAGCTCCATATTTACCCTGAAAAAGTAGCGGAAAAGAAAAAACACCCCCAGTTGAGTGCCATAAAAACCATGTGCCTTCTCTCTCTGATCTTTGGAGGGCTCCTTTGGCCAGTAGCATTGATCTGGGCAAATTATGACTATAAGAAAGATGACTCTCCGGCTGATGAATCAAAGGAAGAAGAACTTCCTGAAGAAAGCCGGGATTTAGCAATAGTATCAGAAACAGAGAACTTACCTACTATCGATAAAGCGTAGCGTTGGGTAAGTATAAAAATCAAGAAGAAATATCATGTTAGAATTATTAATAGGAATATATGCAGGGATTTGCTGGTTGCTCATTAAAAAGTTAAAACTTATCCCTTGGAATTTTACGACGCAGGTCGTAGTTTACTCCTTACCGATTTTCGGTTCTATAGCACTAATTTTGAGTCTCAACTACCTATGTCCTATTACATCCGATGTCAAAGTAGGGAATAGGAGTGTGGATATTACGAGTCAGGTCCTGGGTAGGGTAGAGAAAGTATACGTTAAAACAAATCAGGAGGTCGTTAAAGGAGATACATTGTTTACGATAGATCCCACTCCTTATGAACAGGAGATTCGATCTCTAGAGGCCCAGATTAGTAATATGAAGTCTACAGTTTCGTCCTACAGTTCAGAGATTGAAGCTGCGCGCCGTAATATATCGAGCCTACAATCACAGCTAGATTTGAGCAATAAAAGAATTAAGCAGTATCAAGAGCTAGTCGATGCAGGGGCTGCCAATAGATTCGATCTGGAACAGGCTGTAGCGACTTCGCAAGATCTGCAGTCAAGAATTAGTGCAGCACAGGCGCAGAAATCCTCTTTAGAGACAAAATACTATTCTAATCACGGTGGCGAGAATGCGTCGGTGGCAGAATTGAATGCCCGTTTGGACAAGGCAAAATGGAATCTGTCACAAACCGTTGTTGTAGCACCTACAGACGGTTTTATTCCCAACGTGCAGTTGAATGAAGGAGCCATGATGGCACCGTTCAAATCCGCTTTTGTATTGATTCAAAAGCAGCAAACTATCATTGCGTTCTATGCGCAGAATGAGTTAGAGGCGGTGAAAAGTGGTGATGAGGTAGAACTAGCCTTAAAAACTGCTCCAGGAAAGGTTATAAAAGCCAAACTGGAATATGTTGTCGATGCTACGAGTCAGGGTATCATGAACAATGCCGGCGGGATGATCGGTGGTGCAGGTTCCACTGCTGGGATTCCAGAAACAGCAAGGGTGCTACCTGAAACAGATGGCAAGTTGATTGCAAAATTTGTATTGGATGAAAACCAGCCTCCACTTACTGTAGGATCAAGAGGCACAGCTGTGATTTATTCGGATAATATAAAACCGCTTCACCTCATCCGTAAGGTTATGGTACGGATCAGCAGTAAGGTCAATTACTTAATCCCTAAACTTCATTAAGATGCTCAGAAAAATAAGCTTAGGATGCATATTACTGCTAAATCTGACGTCCTGTATAGGTTATAAGAAAGCCACCACAACGGATATCGATGGATTGAAAAATACCAGTCAGATCAAAGAGCACGTGGAGATTTCAGATAGATGGATTGCAGAGAGAAATCAGGATCTCCCCGATTTCTCCTATGACTGGATGAAAGGGATGCTTACATCCGAACTGGAGACTTTAATCAAAGACGGGGTCGCCCATAATGCCGATGTTCTTATCTCCAAGGAGAAGCTGAATCAAGTCGAACTCGCTATGGATATTGCTGGGAGTAATCTATACCCCAGTGTCAATGCCCTGGCAAATACAAGTAATAACCTGGTCAGTGGCAGTCATATTGGTAACCTGCAGTTAAAAGCAAGTTGGGAACTAGACCTATGGGGTAAGAATAAGTCTGCAGAAATGGCAAGCGTCAGTCAGTATTATTCAGCGGCTTTTCAGCAAAAGATGTTAGAACAGTCTATAGCTTCTATGATTGCGAAAGCCTATTATCTGAATCTCGCTGGGCAGTATCAAGAACAGAAGATTACGGAGTTTATTTCCAGAACAGCCGATTTGAAAGACATCTACTCGATTCAGATGAAGGTAGGTACTGCCAATGAGATTGATCTGTCCAATATAGAGAGCGAACTCATACTCCTCAATTCTTACCTTGAGAAGGTGAAAAATGCAAATTTGCAATCCAGGAGAAGCCTCGAAATACTCTGTGGAAGATACCCGGAGGGGTTGATCCAGATTAATGCTGCATTTCTTCCTTTGGATAAACATATTCCGTCCAGTTTTCCGATGAATCTTTTGGAAACGAGATCCGATATCATGGCTAGGCAGTTTCAGATAGAATCAAGTTTTTACGAAGTAAAGGAAGCTAAGGCCGCACGATTGCCTTCCATCAGTATCAATGCTGCTCTGGGAGGAGCAGAGACCAATGTGAGCGGAATTAGCAACTTGTTTTCCAACCCACTGATACGTATTGGTGGTGGATTGGTAACCCCGATTTTTAATGGAGGGAGATTAAAGAAGAATGTAGAAATCAAAACTTCGGAACAGCAACAGGTCGTAGAGGAATATGCCAAAGCTGTACTGCTAGCCTTCAGCGAGGTGGAATCTGCCTTGGCTAATCTCGCTTCTATAGCGAAGCAAGAAGTTTTTCAAGAGCAGGCGATCGCGGCTCTACAGAAGAATATAAAGCTTACTCAAAAACAGATTAGTGTAGGGAATAGCAATAGTTTTATTCTCCTGCAAAAACAGAGAGATCTGATAAAAAGAGAAATGAATAATATCGATCTCCAGCTTCAACAACGTATCGAACGGATCAATCTATATATGGCCTTGGGGGCTAATGGGCTTGAAAAAATCTAATATTTTTTCAGCAAGCCTATTACAGACTGGTATTGCATTTTTTTGCAGTGCTAGTCTGTATAATATGTCTTCAAGTTATTAAACTTGGAGCTTATTTTTTTAAGTAAATGTTTGTATCATTTAAATTCATCTTATCTTCGTATAGCACTAAAGACATTTATAGCCTCAGGCGATGGGGCACACCTATTGAAGAAGCAACAAGAGCGAACGTGAGCGTGAATAATGAAACAGATGAAGAGCTTCTACAGCTCGTATGTAATCAAGATAGTAGAACTGCCTATGAAGAGCTATATAAGCGGTTTTATGGTAATCTGCTTCGCCTAGCTTACCATAAAACTGGGGATTTAGCTACAGCCGAGGATATCGTACAGGATATATTATTACAGGTATGGAAGCGTAGGGAAAGGATTGTGTTAAAAGAGCGACTAGCCGGCTATCTAACGAAGGCTGTTAAATATAAAGTATTGGATGTCATTGCTAAAAAGAAAAATAAAGACATCTACCTTTCCAATATGGAAGATGAATTGACCGGTATAATTTCCAATACAGACTACGCTGCCCGCGAATCCCTATTTAAAGAATACATCAGCGAAGAGCTGAATAAACTTCCTCCACGTATGCGTGAGACTTTTCTACTGAGTCGCGAAGAAGGCCTAAACCATGAAGAGATTGCTGCCCAGCTTGGTATTTCTATACATACCGTCTCTACCCATATCACCAAAGCGATATCAATTCTGAAAAAAAAGCTGTTGGTTAACAGCTTCTTAGTAATTATTTCTTAGCAAGGGTACTGGTTGGTTCCAGCATGGACGACATAATATAGACAACAGGGGTAAAAGAGCCCTTGATGATCGTGTGTTATGACGGAACGAGATCACATATTTAAAAAATTTTTAAAAGGTAAGGTTTCTCTTATCGAGTTATCGGTTTTGATGCGTTGGTTGGACCGATTTCGACACCCAGATTCTCGCGAATTGACGGAAGAACAAATTCATGATTCTTTAGCCAGATTTGAAGAGCGTGTCGATAGAGAGATAAAGAGGACATCCGTTCGTTATGTGCCTTATGCTGCTGCGGCCCTGCTTGTATGTTTCCTTTCTGTAGGTACCTACTATTTCTTAAGTGAGGAAGCATCAGATAGCGGAGCAGCTTTAGCAGCGGTAGGGCCAGCAGAGGGAAAAGCTGTGCTCACCCTATCCAATGGCGAGCAACTGTCAGTAGGGGCTACTTTGCAGGATACTGTTTTGAGCGATTATGGGGTACATGTTCTTCAGGACGAGCAGTATGGTCTTACCATCACACAGGGCAATACGGCTAGCGAAAAGCGTCAACCCATATTATATCATACGGTCAAAACTCCCTATGGAGGAGTGGTTCGCTTACAATTAGAAGACGGCACTATAGTAGATCTCAATGCAGGCAGTACTATTCGTTTTCCTAATACTTTCGAAGGCAGTGATCAGCGAGAGATCCATCTAGACGGAGAGGCTTTTCTTACAGTACAGCGAAATGAAAAAAAACCTTTTATCGTACGTACCGCTCAGCAATTGGTAGAGGTCTTAGGAACCCGTTTCAGTATTAATACCCAAGATTTTCAGGTCACGAAGACAACTTTACAAGAGGGGAGTGTTCGTGTGTTTTCATCCATAGAGCCAACTAAGACATTGATCTTGGGGCCTGGCGAACAGGCACTCTTTACGGCCAAAGGATTACATAAGAGAGTTGTAAATCTAGATAAGGAGCTGGACTGGAAAAACAATGATTTTTATTTTGAGGATTCTCCTATTACAGAGGTTATGGACAAAATTGCCCATTGGTACGATGTTGATGTGGAAATCAGTCCAGCCAAATCCAAAGTCCATTTTACAGGAATTATTTCTCGTCAACGAAGCTTAAAAGAAGTGTTGGACTTCTTGTCAAAAACCGAGAAAATGGCTTACAAACTCAAAGAAAGGAGGCTTTATGTAGACTAGGGCTAAACCAAATAACCGTGAAATTTTAAAATAATACATAAATAATAACTAACCTTTATGATTAAGACCAAATATCGCATAGCAAAAGTGCTCTTTTGCTTGGGATTACCTGCGCTGCTTATGTCGCATTCAGTGGCCGAGGCGCAAAGATTAACCATCCAGATAAAAAATGGATCACTAACCGATCTTTTTAAAGAGATACGGACACAGACGAAGTACGATTTCATCTATGATAATGATGTGCTTCGGGCAGCAAAAAAAATCAATGTATCTGTTAAAGATGGGAGTGTAGACGACATCCTTAAGCATAGCTTTGAGGGGCAGTCGTTGACCTATACCATTGATAAAAATATGGTTGTTGTCAAGTTGAAGGCTTCAACGGAAGAAACACTAACTGATAATAACCGAGAAGATAAACAACAGCAATTTTCGTTCACAGGACGCGTAGAGGATAAAGACAGTAAGCAACCTATTGCAGGCGCTACAGTATCCTTCAAAAACGGTAACCGCAAAGGGCAGGTACAGACCGATGCCAATGGACGCTTTACCATTCCGAACCTAGACAATGGAACTGTGTCTTATACTGTTAGTATGGTAGGGTATGGTGCACAGACATCGACTGTTAGTATCAAAGGCAGTAATGTTTCTTCAGAGACTATTCAACTCAGTATTGCCAATGGAGAACTGGATCAAGTCGTTGTTACCGCTTATGGTCAATCCAAAGTAAGGGATGTTACGGGTTCTATAGCACGTGTTACGGCCAAAGATTTAGAAAATGCACCTATGGGAGCTACGGTACAATCTGCCCTACAAGGACGTGCCGCTGGGGTGAATGTAGTAATACAGTCAGCCTCCCCTACCTCGCCAATCAGCGTGGTTATTCGTGGAGCATCATCTCTGTCAGGCAGCAATCAACCATTATGGATTATCGACGGAGTGCCAGATTATTCCAACAATACCTCTGGAGATGTGAGCAATACGTTGTATAACCTTAATTTGAATGATGTAGAGAGTATTGATATCTTGAAAGATGCTTCTGCTACAGCATTATACGGTTCGCGTGCAGCTAATGGTGTTGTGATTGTAACTACGCGTAAAGGTGTGGCCAATATGAGTCCGACTATCGAGTTTTCTACACGTTTTGGCCTGGCAAAGCAAAATTTTAACGGCTTCAAATATATGAATGCCGAAGATTATAAGAAGTTTTCGATTGCGGCATCAGCTGAAGAAAATTTTAATCAAGGATCATTTGATTATTTTACTCGTCAGTTTTTAGATGAGCAAGCCTTTTTCCGTTTAAATACTAGTGAGTTTGACAAAAGTAATTTTAGTCCCTTAGCTACAGCCTTTCATAATGGCAATACCAACTGGGTCAAAGAGATGACGCAGAGTCCATGGAACAAAGATTATGATCTTGGGCTTCGTGGTGGATCAAACAATTTAGTGTATTACCTATCCTTAAATCATGGTGATTACCAAGGTGTAGTCAAAGGTGGACAGAGCAAGCAGTTTGGCGGTCGCTTTAATATGGAGGCTAAGCTGAGCAAAGGCTTGAAGTTTGGAATGAATATCAATGGATCTACCCGTAAGACAGACAATAAGGATGGAATGCTGGATATCATATATCGTATCAGGCCGGACATGCCGATGTACAATGAAGATGGTACAATCTATACCCATGATTATTATACCGAAAATCCATTAACTACCTTGGCGAATACGAAAGAGGGACGTGTTGAGAATTTCACAGGAACGGGTTTTTTAGAGTGGGAAGCTTTTCAGGGGATGATATTTAAGACAGCCTATACTACAGGATACTTAAATTCGCAGAACTTGAGCTTTAATAGAAGAGGGACATCATACGCTACCGATGCGACAAGATCATGGACAAACAGGAGAGATGTGACCTCCGTTTGGGAGAATACGGCAACGTTTGCACGCACTTTTGGAAAGCACGATGTACTTGCGATGGGAGGACTCTCTATGGAGAGTTTTAAGGGGAACGAATATAAAATGAATGCCAGTAAGTTTCCAGATGATGATATCCTGATCAATTTTGGTTCAGCGGCAGTACGTGGTCTGTTGGCTGAAAATTATTATCGTAATGCGTTGATATCGCAATTCGCGCGAGCGCATTACAAATACAATGAAAAGTATATTCTTTCGGGTACTGTTCGCCGGGATGGATCTTCTCGTTTTGGTCCAGGCAAGCGTTGGGGCTTATTCCCGTCAGGAGCTTTTGCATGGCTTATCCATGAAGAAAAATTTATTAAAGAAAACTTCTCCCAACAGCTTTCTTATTTGAAGTTACGTGCATCTATGGGATTAGCAGGCTCGCAAAATTTGGGTAACTACGATTGGCAAACCCGTGTTGGATCGACGACCTACAATGACGCGCCGGCAATTGTACCTAGTACTTTAGGTAATGTCAATCTACAATGGGAGCAGGCCAAGATGACGGATATCGGTTTAGACTATGGCGTTTGGGACGAGCGCATCCGCGGATCGATTGGTTACTACAATAAGGTTACCGATCATTTGATCAATAGCCAGCCGATTCCTTTTAGTTCCGCTTTCAAAAATGTCTCAGCGAATGTTGCTTCGATGAAAAACAGAGGTTTTGAATTTGATATTACGGCCGATGTGCTGAAAAAGCAAGATATGAAGGTGAGTGTAGATTTTAATATATCTACTAACAAAACTTTCTTGAACAAGATCAATGAATCCGTCAAAGACCTTACTTTTTCGGACATGATGTATATCAAAGAGGGTGAGCGTGTAGGGCAGTGGTACGGCTACAAGACCTATGGACGTCTTTTCGTGACTCAAGAGGAGATTATTGCACTTCAAAATCAGTCAAGTACGGGAGCGAAAGGCTTTTATAGAGACGGACAAGAAGCGCCAGGAGATCTCTATATGCAAGATCTTGATGGCGATGGTGTGATTACGAAAGATGGAGATCGTACCATTATTGGCAATGCCGATCCGAAGTTTTTCGGAGGTTTTGGTGCTACCTTTATCTATAAAGGATTAAGACTAAACGCGCAGTTTACTTATGCTTATGGCAACAAGAGACTTTGGGATTTACCTCGTACAAACTCAGGCAACACTGGTAATTTTAATCAAAGTTATCAGATCGGTGGGCAAAGCGCGACCTTCTTGAGCCCTTATGAAGCCACCCTTCCTCGGGCATTGCCTTACGGTAATGGTAAGAATAGTGTGTTCTCCGATTTTTGGCTGTACGATGCCTCTTATATCCGACTTAATGCATTAAATCTAGCTTATAGGTTACCAGGTAAACTTTTTGGAGATAATTTGTTGCAAGGTGTGGATCTAGGGTTTCAAGCATCCAACTTGTTTACTTTGACACGCTATCCAGGTTTTGATCCTCAAGGGAACTGGTCTAGTTCAAAAGTTGGTATTGGTATGGGGATAGATAATTCGACTTATCCATCAGCCAAGACGTTTAGTTTCAGTGCAAAATTCACATTCAAATAATATGAGATACTTATATATTGGACTCCTAGTTGCTGCAGGTTTATTGCAGTCATGTGAGGGTTTTTTGGAAGAAGAACCAAAATATACGTTGACAGACAAGAACTCTGTCACAGATTATGATAAGGCCAAAGCGGCAGTAGGTGGGATTTACTCTAAATTTCAAAATGACGAATGGGCAGGTAAGTTGTATTTGGCACAGGGATCAAAATCAGGTATATACGGTGTTTTCGATCAGGAGTATAAAATGTCTTATAGAGAAGAGGCTTTTACGAACAATACGATCTGGTTTGGTTTCTATACTGCCTTAAATGCGGCCAACTTCGCTATTAAAGGAGTCGAAGATTTGGATGTTAATAAATTCCCTTCTGCAGAAGCTAAAGAGAATCTAGTTGCCGAAGCAAGAGCATTACGCGGATGGATCAATTTGAACATTCTATGGAACTTTGGACATTGGTGGGCAGAGGATGCCTCAGAATATGGGTTGATTTACCGTGCTGAGGCTGCTGATTTAGGTAATGTACAGCAACCTCGTATATCCGTTGGCGAGAGTTATCAGCGTATTATGGAAGATTTGGATTATGCTATTACACATGGAGCAGCTTTTAAAACGCCTCGCTATGTATCTAAACAATTTGCTCAAGCTATCAAAGCCAAGTTATTATTATATAGAGGAACTGCATTAGGTAATAACGCTATGTTAACAGAATCCTTAAATTTGGTAAATGCAGTAATGCAAGAAAGTCCGTCGACATTTGCAATGGAGGCAAAACTGGAAGATGTATATGCAAAAGCATGGGATAGTAATGAGGTTTTGTTCGCTCGTTATCTTGAGAATAATGGAGCAAGAACGACCTATGCTGGACACAATTATCCATATGGGCTTGTATACGCAGGTAACAGATTGCCATTAGGAGTTGGTGGAGAACTTAATGCAGGTTTAAAATACGGAGCAGATTGGTTTAAGTCGGATCCACGTTGGCCGCTTATTACCGGTAATGTAAGATCTCCAGAGCCTTGGGACGAGACATTCTGTTTTGCTTTCAAGAAACTGACAAGACTTGGGAAAGTAGGAGGATTAGAGGCAAATCCCGTCGACGAAAAGTATGCCGTTTACTATTTCCGTTATCCCGAGTTGTATTTAATGAAGTCCGAATTGTTGGCGCGTACTGGTGCATCGATAGCCGAGTCGTTGGCTCCAATCAATCAGATGCGTGCTAAGCGTGTATCGCCAGTGCTCCCGGCATTGCATGCGACTTCTAAAGACGAACTTATGGATGTCATTTTTAAAGAGATCGTTAAGGAGACCTTTTTAGAGAATGGATCTGAGTTTTTTGCTAGTTTACGATTTATGAAAGATGGAAAGCCTTATATCGAGACCATCAAAGACGATGTCCAATTTGAGCAGAATAGAGTATGTTACCCGATTCCTAAGGATGAAATTCTTAGTAACAAATTGATTAAACAAAATCCAGAATTGAAATAAAGTTATGGCTATGACAAAAACAACATATTTTCTCTTAGGGCTATCTCTATTTTTGGGAAGCTGTAGCAAAGAGACCAAAGACTCACTTACTCCTTACCCAGAGGATATTACTTTCAATGAACTGGAGATGGATCGCTTCTCTTTCAAATTTATTGAGGGAGCGCAGTCTGGATCGGACAAGGCGGGGTTTGTAAGCTTTTCAGGCAAGCGTTTGCCTTCAGGTGATTTTGAAGGATTCGCCCTTTCCAATAAAAACTATAGATCGTTCCCTTGGTCACTGAGTTATACTTTTGGTAAGCCTACGCTTGCAGGTCAAGAACGTCAGACAGCGATAGACTCAACATTGTTTTCGGTTTTTACCAACGTGCCCAACCGTACAGAGAATTACCTCGTGGGTAATGCTGGAAGTGGTAAAGCTGTGATCAATATTAAGACACCTTCCGAGGTAGAACATATTTTGGTTGCCAATACTACGTATGGGTATCTACAGACATTCTATGGGAGTACCTATTCCGGGACATTGAACAAAGTAACCCAGGCTTACGAATCTACAGGCACTAAAGTGCGCAATCCGTTGATTCCGAATACAGCAACGACTATGTACGGAGTATTTTATTTACCTCAGGTACAAGGCTCCGATCTTATTCGCCTAGATGGATATGTTACGCTGGAAAAAGAAAAAGCTGGAAATACAGCTAAGAAGGCTGCTTTGGATGCAGGCAAGACAGCCGAGGAAGCACAGGGTGCATACGACAAAGCTTATGCCGATCGTAAATTGGGACAGGTAAAGCTGATTATAGAAGGCTACTCTGGAGGTAATAAAGTGGGCGAAGTAACACATTTCCTTGCTGTACGAGCGGGTGTGAATCCAGATAATCCGACACATAGTTATACTCAGAATAATTGGGTGGCCGTAGGTTTGCGTAACCTAGGTAAGGTAGATCAACTTCGCTTTAAGATGGATGGCGATTACCGAGATGCACAGGGCAAATTACTGACACCACAGTATTTCTGTTTAGACGGTATCCGTTTAAAAAAATAGGTGCGTATATGCCATTTGAAAGCGTCCAGTCCAACAAAGAGATCGGACGCTTTCTTATGACAAATTGAACAAACACATGATATATTTAAAACGTATAATACTCAGTATTGGTCTTATTTTTATAGGACATCTCGGCTGGTCGCAGGGGATTGTTTTTAATACCAATCTAGAAGAAAGCCTACAAGAAGCTAAGAAACAGAATAAGCTGATATTTGTAGACTTTTACACCTCCTGGTGTGGCCCTTGCAAAGCCTTATCAGCCAATGTTTTCCCGGATAAAGCAGTTGGAGACTTTTACAACAACAATTTTATTAGTGTTAAGATCCAATGCGATGATACCGGTTACGGAGTCGCATTAGGTAAAAAGTATAAAATAGCGGCCTATCCTACATTGATGTTCTTAGATGCGAATGGCGATATCGTGCATTCTGCAGCAGGTGCTCCAGATGTACAGGGGCTTATCGAGCTTGGTAAAATAGCGTCAGATCCCAAAAAGAACCAATTGTCCTTAAAAAAGGAGTGGGAGTCAGGCAATAGAGAAGAAGGTTTTACGTATAAGTACTTCGAATCACTGATACGTGCTTATCAGAATGATAAGGCATCGGCTGATTTTCAAGAATACTTTGCAACACTTTCTAAAGAGCAAAAGGCCAACAAGAGCACTTTCGATCTGATGCAAATCGTCAAAGAGCCACCATTTTCCAATACGTTCGATTATTTAGAGCAACATAAAGAAGACTATTACCAGACCGTAGGTAAAGGACGAGTTGACAGTACGATTGCCAAAAGCTACCTCTGGTATCTCAAGAACTTGCAATACTCAGGGATAATGAATAAAGATCTCACAGAGTTCAATACCAAGTTAGAACAGTTTAAAGCCAAAAATTATCCATATTACGAAGAGTACGTTGCATTTTATGATGTTTTTGATTTTAAGGACAGCGACAACAAAAGCGATGCAGAGATCTTTATGAAAAAAGGAACCAGCTTTTTACAAAAATATGGTTTGAATAACGATGATTATACCATATCCTTAACAATGATGCTGGCCAATTTGATATGGGGCAAAGACAGAGGAGTAGCAGGAATTGAATGGATGGAGACTCTAGTACAGCGCAATCCAGATGTACGGTACCTGGATAGTTACTTTCATATTCTCTTCCGTAACTTGCGCTGGGATCAGGCATTAGAGGTAGCCAAAAAAATTAAAGAGGATAAGTTAAAGAACAATCTTTCTACAAAAGACATCGACCAGAAGATACAAAGTGTCGCTGATGCACGTCTTAAGTACGGAGGTTAACTAAAAAGCGTAAGCACACGCAATGTTTAGTATATTGAGATAGCTCTTACTTTCGTGAGGGCTATTCTTCCTTGTCCGCTTCTACACTAAGGGACAATCCTATTATTGTCCCTGATTATTGGTCTTAAGTATATTTTTAGGCATTTCTATTTTTCGTTCTTCTACGGGTTGATCCGATGCCAACTTTACATTGCCAGGGTTGGGTTTGGTATTTGAGATAGACCTAGACTGTAATGTCGGGCTAGTAGCAGTGCCCCCTGTCGTTGGGGATGCCGAAAAGATCCAATTAAGCAACTCCTCTCTGCTCTTTATTTGACTGCGTTTGTCTTCATTGCTCGAGATAGGTAAGGAAGTACGTGTAGCATTCAGTATTTGAGGTTTACCATTGTGGCTATCACCAGATACCTTTAAAATCTGTTGCACCTTTTCGTTTTCTTTATTTGACTGCGCAAACAAACTGTTTGTACACAATATGAAGGTTAAAATCAATAATCTACTATACATCTTATTTTATTTTACGTTAACGAATACCTTTATTTTATCGACACCAGTTCCTGCAAACGGCTGTAAGGCCTTACCGATTACCTGGCCTACTTTTACTTTATCAGGATCAGCTTTCATGGCTACCCCCGGTGTAGAAGAGGTGACCAGTAGGTCGCCCCGTTGGATAGCCCCCCCCTCGTTACAGACTTTGGTTGGGATTACACCTACTACTCCCATAGGTACCTTGTCTGAGATGTCGGTATCCATATCTTCTTCGGTCAGCAATACCCCAGGTTTGGTCGCATATACACCTACCACTAATATCGAGTAGGCATCGGATGATTTTTCCACTGTACGATCCTCATCTATCGAGATCACGAGCACATCGCCAGGCTCGTAGGTATTTCGCTCGCCGATCACATCAAAGGCTTCCGCAATGTCTGCCCCACTATTTTGCGTACCACCATTGAAAAATGCCTTGCCTGCTAGATCGATTCGTGCTACATTGACTTCATTTTTTTGAAATATAGCGAGATCTCCAGATGTCCCCTTATGATCGACCAATAAGGTGCTTCCTTTTCCATTGGTGCTGATACTCACCGTTGGTTGCGTATTATCCTCATTAAAGTTTGCAAATTTACCTGCTTTTCCTGTTGCAAAACTTGGTACCCATCCATATATAGCATTTCCCGTACCAGCAATGGAACTTTCGACTCCATTCCCATCCTTTGCAACATTAGCTGTTATAGCGTTCCCGTTACCATCCGAAATAGCCGTTAGGGCTTGACCATACCCATTAGGGTTGGATGCATGGAAGAGGCCTGCACGGCCACCTGTACCCGAAGAGGTGCCAAATACAGCCGCTGCACCAAAATTTCCGAATATCGTATTCACTTCAGCACGGACTGCCGCCGCTACACTATTCGTATTGTCTACCTTAAATGAGGCCGCATTGCCCTGTTGGTTATTTGGGATGTCTCCATTTCCATTGGTTTCTACTTCCAAGGTATTGGATTTGTTCTGTGCATTTGTATTCTCAAAGCGTCCGGCCCGGCCAGTGCTATTGTTAAGTCCAACCTGTCCAAATACACCTATACCAGTACCTTTATTATCCGTTGCCACAAAACCACGAACACCATAGCCGCCGCCATCATTACGACCTACGACTGCACCAGCGATATCGCTTTTGGCGCGGCCTACAATAGCTTCTCCTCCGCTAAAGTTATCTCCGACAATACCTGCTGAGGTTTGTGCTGCAGTAGTGCCGTGTACAGCAAAGCCCGAAGTCGTATTCACATTGATTCCTTTGCCATTACCTGTTGTAGAGACCTCTATTACCGTTCCATTACTTACGGAGCTTGCTTTGAGTACAGTATTGTTATTGGAGGCATTGAATATAGAGATTTCAGCAGGCTTACCGTTATTGCTCGTTGCGGTAAGCCCTATACCTGCATTGCTATTTGCATACACCCCGGTACCATTTCCTGTGGCATTGCCATATACTCCGAGACCGTTGGGCGTAACACCGTATACACCCCAGCCTGATCCAGCATGCGAACCCCAAACGCCTATTCCTAGCCCTCCGGCACCGTTGTTGATTCCTTTTATACCGGTAGAAAAGCCTCCCGGTGAGGTGTTGTCGATCAGCCCTTCTACTGCAATTAGGCTAGAGCTACTACCGGTAAGTGTTCCTGATATTGCTTTTCCTTCTCCACTGTTTTTAATTGAAAACAACGTGGATGCATTGTTCTCACTGGCTGAGTAGGGGAGTACTAGGCTCGAAGACGAGCTTGGCGCTGATGGTACCCATTGCGTACCATCAAATTTTAAAATATCATTGGATACAGGGGCTGTACTGCTGATCTGCTTGCCACGCAGACCTGCGACCTGTGGTCCAGGAAATGTACCTGTCAGATCACCCGTTGCCGCGACATTATTTATCGTAGCGTCCGACCCTGCGGGACCAGCAGGCCCCTGTGGTCCTTCGTCACCGGTTTCCCCTTTATCTCCTTTAGGTCCTTGTACTCCAATCGGTCCAATTGGTCCCTGTATTCCCTGTGGTCCTTCGTCACCGGTTTCCCCTTTATCACCTTTGGGTCCTTGTACTCCAATCGGTCCAATTGGTCCCTGTATTCCCTGTGGTCCTTCGCCACCGGTTTCCCCTTTATCACCTTTGGGTCCTTGTACTCCAATCGGTCCAATTGGTCCCTGTATTCCCTGTGGTCCTTCGCCACCGGTTTCCCCTTTATCTCCTTTAGGTCCTTGTACTCCAATCGGTCCAATTGGTCCCTGTATTCCCTGTGGTCCTTCGCCACCGGTTTCCCCTTTATCTCCTTTAGGTCCTTGTACTCCAATCGGTCCTATTGGTCCCTGTATTCCCTGTGGTCCTTCGTCACCGGTTTCTCCTTTATCTCCTTTGGGACCTCGCGCTCCAATCGGTCCTATTGGCCCCTGTATACCCTGTGGTCCTTCTTCACCGGCTTCCCCTTTATCTCCTTTGGATCCTTTCAACGAAGCTACAAAATCTGTGACCGATCCTGTATTTCCTGCCTGCAGCCAACTATCGTAAGCCGAAAGATTCGCAACCCATTTTGTCCCATCATTATAATAAATGCCAACCAAGACATCAGCAACGGCTTTGGTGTTAAACACCATGATACCAGCCTCGTGAGTGGTTAGTGGGTAGGGATCTTTGGTATCTCTTAACTCGACACGCGCGTGTAGTAATCCGCGTGTTTTGCTGTTCAGTTCCAGAATTGCCTGTTTGCTTGGCAGCGCTTTATCGCCACTGCTGTCCGATATTTTTGACTGTGCCTTTGCTCCTCCGATAATCAGGAAAGCTGCTACGAATAGACTATATATTTTTTGCATACCGTTAATTTTCTGTTAATAATAAAACCCATCCTTTATATAGCGAGCTGTTATTCCCCTTTTTAGTTTCGATGATGTAATAATAAGTTCCACCATTTAATCCAGAGCCGTTCCAACTATTATCATACATCAGGTTATGATAAACACTGTTTCCCCAGCGATTATAAATAGTGAGAATAACAGCGTCAAAATTTTCAAGTCCCAGTAGTACAAATCGATCATTTACCCCATCTCCATTTGGCGTAAATGTGTTGGGGATAAAGAAATTATTAGACAATGCTACTGATTTTGTAAACCAAGAGGTATAATCGACATCATTTGTAGCCAACAGTACTGCCCAAGATTGATGTACCCCTTCAGAGATCCGTTTTGTAGGAAGGAGATCCATGTCTTCCGATCCTGTAAATTGATGGATTGAGGCCTTCTCATCCGTATATTTATCCTTATTAACGGCCATCGGATGTGTTAGAGTCAATGTTACATTTAGCGGCTGCGAGGCATAGATCTGCCAATTAAGATCAATACCCGATTGCGGGTCTTTATGATGCACTGTGCTACCGATATAATCATTTACCCGTGCATATATAGTTGCTTCCTTATCGTTATCAGATATTACTACCGGAGCATAATGCTGGGTTGGGGTAGCGATTGGGAATAGAAACTGAGACCCAGAGATAAGAGCTTTGGAAACATATCCATAATCATTGCGCATGATCAGTTTACGGCGATTGCCATATTGCGTTATGGATGCCTCTTTATCAAACGATAGGTTATAGCCGTTGAGTTGTATATCAGCTCCATCTTGTGCGAGCTTTAGCTCTCCACCGATGTTTAGTGCTGCACCTTCCGGGCCCGAAGGGCTTACGACACCATAACCCGGATCATCAATGTTTTCGAGGATGATACCTTTGCTATTGTGGTGTTCTATTAATAGCTTGATAAAATCACCGTTATTCCCATCGACTATTGTTGGCTTCTTTTTAAGGCCTTCGTAATACTGACTTTCTGAGGGATCATAGATTAGAATTCGACCTTTTCCATGGATCCTTGCCCCAGGGGATATCCAGACTTGCTGGCACCAGATCTCGAGTGTACCATCAATCGTCCACTCCGCCTGAGGACCAAGATAAACCGTTTCGCCGAATAGAGACCTTATAGCGTCTTGTTCTATTGTTACCTTAGAATTTTCGAACAGGGCACTGCCTTTATTGTCCTGACAAAATACCGAGTGGATAGAAAAAATAAGTAACAAGAAGGAGGCTATCGATTTCATTTGACAAAGCATGCTTTACTTGGGCGGATATGAATATATACTAATCCACAAAAGTAAGACTTGAAAAATCGAATATGAAGTTTTAGGGGGTGGACAAAAGGTGGACAAATGACGGACCGGTATGGACAATTGAGGTACAAATCAAGAAAGTACTTAGAAGAATGCACTCTTTAGAGAAAAAACAGGTTCAATTTTCGTTTTTTGTTGCTTCGCTTGTTTCGGGATTTATTTCTTCACTGGATGTATCCTCACCAGATTCCTCATTATAGGGATTGTCCTTTATGCTCTTTTCTATATTCTGTACCTGTTCGGGGGTATATTGGTCATATTGTACAAAACGTTTTTCTTTCGGGCTATAGAAAATAGCTTTGTATTCGGTAGCGTTTTTTATGAAAATACCATCATTTGGAGCGGCTGTTTTATCCAGATTTCCATAGTATTCATTGATATAGATCAGTTGTCCTTTTTTGAAGCTTTTGATTGTAGGTGCCGTCCCCCAATTGCCGGAATAGACGATGTCACAGCCGTTGGAAGCATTTTTATGAAGAATATAAACCTGACTGTTTTCTGCCGAATAATCTTCCAGCACAATAGCCACATCCTGGATATTACTACCGACAAAGTCACCAAAGGCGACGACATCTTTTACCCTGTCGGGGATACTGGTAAACCGCCATACTTTATTACTGTGGTATTGGTTTTTATAGAATAAATCGACAATACAGGATTGAAAACGCGAAGGGATATCATTATAATCATCCGAAGGAAACACCTCGTAATAATTCAGGTTATCAAAACTATAATAGGATAATGCGCTTGACGGAATATATTTATGGATTTTTTCTTCTGCAAAAATATCATCCCTGTCATCCATATTTTTGATCTTATAAAAATACCCTACCCCCTCAAGATTACGCCATTTTTCCAACTCGATGTCTACTATTGTGTTTGCAGGGATTAGCTTATACTTTGTAAAGCCGTTATTTTCTCTGACATTTATATCATAGGTATATAGTTGTATTGGCGATTTTACAGTCACTTGTACCGTACTCTCGTCATTGGTTTCTTTATATCTTTTGTATGCATAAGTTCCAGCAAAAACAAGTAGCCCAAGAATAATAGCTACAATGATGATAATCTTTCTCTTCGATCTTTGGGTCTTTTGTTCCGATTCCATTCTATGTCGTTTGTCAATTTACGAAAGGTCTTTAGCACCATGCTGCTAACATCCAAACCTACATAAATTCGTCTTTACACACAATATAATTGCGTCGAAATACAAAATCGAATTTTGTAACTCTCCTCATTCAGTTAATGTGTAATTAAGTAAAAGGCCCAGATTTAGTGTCTGGGCCTTTTTTATAGGGTATTATACCTTGAGGAATATCTTCTTTTTGTATAAAAAATATAAGAATAGCCAGCAGACGGCAAAATAACCGATATTACTGAGCAGCTCGCCATATCCTTCCGGTAGGTGCTCGATGAGACCTCCTAAGAAATAATTGGATATTTTCGAAAAACTGACCATCTCCTGAGCGAGGTAGATCGTGATCGAGTTGAGCCCTACGACACTAAAGAACAAAGCATACCGCGTATACCCTTTGACATCCATCAGGTAATAGAATAGCGAGAACAAGATTAAGGATATACCCGACACCACACATACAAAGGAGCTGGTCCATAGTTTTTTGTTGATTGGGAACTGTAGGCTCCAGATATAACCGATCAGGATTAATAAGACCGCTGTCACGAGCATATAGCTGATCTTTTTCGAGTCCGAGTATCTCTCCGATGGCAGTTGGATCCACTGGCCCGTAAACATACCGAACATGGCCATGGCGATGGCAGGGATGGTACTCAATAGCCCCTCTGGATCAAAGGAGCCGTAAATGAGCTTACCAGGGAGTAATAGGCGATCTACTGTGCCGACTAGGTTGTCTTCAAAAGAATAGGGATCAGAAGCATCAGGAATCAGCCACAGTGCTAGCCAGTATCCGACCAAGAGGACTACCGCTATTGCTAGATTGGTCCTGGTACCGAAACGTACGAATAATAATGCGGAAAACATCCAGGCTAGTCCTATGCGGCCCAGTACACTGGCATAGCGCAAGTTCTCAAAATCGAGCTGGAAGAAGCCGTTGTATACGATTCCCAATAAGACGAGCGTGATACCCCGTTTGATAATCTTTCGATAGATCTCGCTTTCGCTCTTGCCGGAGCGTCGTTGAGCATGTAGTGAAAAGGGAAATGATATCCCCGCTATAAATAAGAATAACGGGAAAATAGTGTCGTGATGGGTCAGGCCATGCCACTCGACATGGTGCATCTGGCTGCCCAGCCACTGCATGGTTGTCGAATCGGGAAATAACTCCGTCAAGGCGACTATTATCCCCGCCAGGCCCATGATAAAAAACATGTCAAACCCCCGGAGTGCGTCCAATGATGTCAAGCGTTTGCTTTTTTGAGGTGTAGGTTCCATAATGGTTGTACTATTCTTTTCTGTATTGGCTATAGGTCTCTGTGCTAACTCGTCGCACAGATAGGTTATCGACAGGCTAATCTAGTGTTTTTTTTGTAGAATATTATTGTTCAGAAAATTTTCCGGGAAGATGTTAGGAAGATTTAAGATAGGTATAGCATATGATGAGAAACTCCCAATCAATGACCGCAGCGCCAACGATTGGGAGTTTTGTTTTTGAACTTTCGCTAGGTGTTAAAAAGCGTACCGTAATCCTAACTGTATCTGGTAGGGATTGCCAGCGTAACCTTTGGCACCTACTGAATTGACGCTATAGACAAACTCTTGTTTGGCTGCATCAAAGGAGTTGACCTTATATAGGGTCTGGTTGCCCAAGGAGTGATTGACTCCCCACTCTTTATTCAATAGATTGCCAAAATTGAAGATCTCCGCAGAAATCTCTATACCATGTGTTTTGTAAAATCTGAAGTTGCGGGCGATACGGATATCAACGGTCCCGAAAAAGCTGTTCTCTCCGGCGTTGCGCTCAGCGATACGGCCTCTATATTTTGTCAGTACGTCTTTTAGGCTTTGACTAGCCTCAGGATTGTCTAGGATACCATTGAATCCCTTGATGATATTTTCGGGTAATGCGGTATTCGTCCAGTCAAAGATATAGGCCAGGTCATTGTCGGGTGTTACAAAATCACCATTTGTATTAGCGCCCGATCGGATAGTATAACGTGTACCGCCTAGACCAGTATAACGGACACCTACTTCTACGCCGTAGAATGTAGGCAATGTACCATAAGCTACTACTTTGTGGCGGAATTGATTGTCCGAATAGGTGATCATGCTGAGGTCGCGGGGATCATCGACCACAGGCTGTACCAAGGTAGCCGTATTGGCAACATTACCATTGAAAGACGTATTATCCTTGGTGTCATTCCAGGTATAGCTGGCCGTGATGGCACCGTCCTTAAAATAATTGTAGGTAGCGTCCAGTACGACTGCATATTGGTTTATCTTTCCGATGCTGGTCAGCTCTAATACACGGCCTAGTTTATTGGATTTGCGACCATCTTTCCAGTCAGGTTGCCCAGTCTTACTGTCGATGCGGTCGGCAGGTACGAATACTCCGCGATTGGCTTCATTGGCCAGGCGGAAGTAGGACTGATCGACCATATTGCGTTCGATATAGGTGTAGTTATTACGTCCTAAAGTCATGTACCCGGTGATGCCGACTTTGAATCTATCGGTGATAAACTTGCTGTAATTGATATTGGCCTTGTAGACCGTGGGTACTTTGACATCCTCGCCGGTGTAGTTGATCGTCGGTAGCTGATGCTGAGCGAGAGACGGGATTGTGCTTTTGTCGTTACGGTACTCGTTGAAATCCGGTGTAGGAACATCATTGCCACGTACATCGACGGTAGCTAGGTTGGAACCATCGAATGTCAGGTTGTTGATGATGACATAGTTGTTGAGGTCTGAAGCAAAGATACCAGCACCAAGACGTAGGAAGTCGGTCTGGTTCTCATTGATATCCCAAGAGAACTGTAATCTAGGTTGCACGATGAAGGAGCTGATCTTGTTGTCCGTACGGATGCCGAGCTCATCGTATACCATCTGATTGAAAGTAGCTTTGGGGTAGGATGCGTAGTCTAGACGAACACCTGCTGTCATCTCCAGTCCTGCCATTAGATTCTTTTTCATCTGCCCGTAAAGACCGATGTTGGCAATGGTACCTTTGACGGAGATATCGTCTTTAAGAGGGACCTCGCGATAGTAGCGGTAGGGTTTCAGATTTTCAAAATTGTCTAAGGCCGGTATTTCGGCAGCAGTAGTTGTCTTGGCAGTAGTGGTATAGTGGAAGCGGCCGTTGACCTCCGACCCATAGATAGAACTGGAGCGGGTAGCCATGAGGTCTGCTCCGAAGGTATACTTGGCAAAATCGGTATCGTAGTAAAGGTTGTTCGATACTTGAAATACATGATTGCGGAAGCTTTCCTGTGCGAAGCGGTGTCCGCCCAGCTGTATGTTGGTTGCCAGTGACTTGCCATTGATATCCGACGATACGTTTTCTACAATAGCGCGGGGGATATAATTTTTGCCGATGAGGTCACTCTGCGTACTGTTTTGGTACACGTAGAGGTATTGTGCTTTGAGCTCATTGGTAATGCGTGGGGAGATAGAGGTACGCAATGTAGCCAATAGGCTATTGTCAAAGTTTTTGTCATTCCCCCAGGATTCTAGAATATTAATGTTGGTATTGTCGCCCAGTCCCATAGGGTTGTAATCGTAAGTGAGGTTGTTGCGGATGGTCAATAAGTTCTTTTCATTAAGCTGGTAGTCCAGGCGTAGGAATACCGCGTCGGAAGTCCTCTTTTTGGGAATAGCTCCAGTCTGGGCCTGATCAGAAACACCATATTTGCTACGTGCAATACCCATATAGCGATCCAGTGTCGTAGCACTTATTTTATAGAGTTCCTCGTTGGAGGTCGACCGCACATCAGCAATCAATAGCGATCGGTTGTCCTGCTGCCTGTCCCACACAACAAAATAATGTAGCTTGTCTTTTATGATAGGGCCTCCCAAAGAAAAACCAAATTGGTACGTAGAATAGTCGCCGATGCGCTTATTGCCCCGTATATCGTAGTTGCTGGTGAGCCAGTCTGCACGGCCAAAACCGAAGACCGATCCAGTAAGGGTATTGGTACCTGCTTTGGTAGCTGCAGATATCGTACCACCACCACTACGGCCAAAGGTGACGTCATACTGGTTGGTTACGACTTTGAATTCCCGTACAGCTTCCATGGAGATGGAATACGGAGCGCCGCTGCGGCTAGTGGTCGCTCCGGCAGATGTAGGGTTCTTGGCATTCATGCCGTCGATGGTGAAATTGGTCGAGGAGCCTAGCTGTCCGGAGATGCTCCCTCCTCGAGCCAAGGGAGATAGATCCGTGAGGGACGTGAAATTACGTCCGTTGACGGGCAGTGAACGTATATCTTTGGAGGAAAAAGCGGTGGCCGCTCCCAGATAATCTTTGGTATTCTGTAAGGCATTGGCTCGTACCTCTACTGCATCCAGTAAGCGTGAGCTGGAGATCAGAGTGATATTGACCAAGGCCACATCACCTTGATTGAGTTGTACACCAGCTGCCGATCCTTCCCCCTTTTCCATAGATTGTACCGTCACCGTGTACGGCCCACCCAGTGGGAGTTGCTTGAGATCGTACATCCCGCGTTCGTTGGTGAGAGTGCTCGTGGTAAATCCAGTGGAAGTATTCCGTATGCGTACAGTAGCACTACTTACGGTATTGCCATGCTCGTCAGTAACACGGCCGTTGATAGAGGCTTGTGTTCCTTGGGCCTGGACCTGTTTATGAAGCAGAAGAATGAATAAGGATAAATGTAGGCACAGTAGTGGCCTGTAGGAGCGAAGTAAGGTTGTAGACATAGTGTTAGTTTGTGTTTAGAGCAAAACTAATATAGTGATGTTAAGGTAATACTGATGCTTGGCTAATAGATTGTTATGATTTAGTTAAGCTGGGGTTAACACCTTTGCACTGAGGTCGCGTGGTACACTCTTGCTATTCATTATTGTGAGGCGGTTTTGCAGATTCTTTGCTATATTTAGGCCTTTCAACCATTCTTGATTTTATGATTCGAACTCCCAATAGTATGATAGGTCCTGTGCTGGCTATTACAGCAGCTTTAATGAGTTTTCTAGTTCAGGTAGTGCATGCACAGCAGCAGCGACCCAATGTTATTTTTATCTATGTCGATGATCTAGGCTACGGGGATCTGGGCAGTTATGGCGCGACCAAGATAAAGACGCCTCATTTGGACCGCCTAGCGGAGCAAGGGACACGGTTTACAAACGGGCATAGTACATCTGCAACCTGTACACCCTCGCGCTACGCACTGATGACAGGGAGGTACCCTTGGAGACAAGAAGGAACGGGGATATTGCCCGGAGATGCGAAACTGATCGTCCCTACAGACGAGGTGACTTTACCTAAGGTATTCAAAAATGCAGGATATAGTACCGCTATTATTGGTAAATGGCACCTTGGGCTTGGAGATAAAGTGGAGAAGGACTGGAATGCTGCGGTAAAACCAGGGCCTAATGAAGTAGGGTTTGATTATTCTTTTATTTTCCCGGCGACGGCAGACCGTGTGCCTACCGTATTTATGGAAAACCACCACGTGGTCGGGCTAGATACCAAAGATCCGATCCATGTCAATTACCATAAGAAGATAGGTACAGATCCTACAGGTAAGGAAAACCCAGAACTGCTGAAGATGCCTTCATCGCCCAATCAAGGGCATGACAATACCATTGTCAACGGGATCGGGCGGATCGGGTATATGACAGGAGGCACACAGGCACGTTGGGTAGACGAAGAGCTTACGACCACATTTCTGTCCGTGGCCCAAGAGTTTATCGAGCAGCAGCACAAGAACCCTTTCTTTTTATTCTTTACGATGACCGAGCCGCATGTGCCACGTATGCCAGCGACCTATTTCAAGGGTAAGAGTGGCTTAGGCTATAGAGGCGACGCGATATTACAGATGGACTGGACAGTCGGGCGGTTGATGCAGCAATTGGAATCTCTAGGTATAGCGGATAATACGATCGTTATCTTTTCGAGCGATAATGGGCCAGTATTGGATGATGGTTATGTAGATGGTGCTGTAGAGCAGCTTAATGGGCATCTACCGGCAGGCCCTTTGCGGGGAGGTAAATACAGTATTTTCGAAGGAGGCACACGTGTTCCTTTTATTGTATCCGGCCCGGGCGTAGCGAAGGGGAAAGTATCGGGAGCTCTGCTTAGTCAAGTGGATATATTGGCTTCGATGTCAGAATTGTTAGGACAGCAGAAGCCTTCGACTGCGTTAGATAGCGAACCTCTGCTCAGTACCTTGTTGGGCCATGGTGATAAAGGTAGGGAGGTGTACGTCCAACAGGGAGGTACCTTGGCTGTTCGTAAAGGAAATTGGAAATACATCGCACCTAGCGGTGGGGCGGCCTATGATCCACATACAAAGACCGAGCTCGGCAATAGCAAGAGCCCCCAACTGTATGATCTGGGAGCTGATATCGGTGAGCGCAACAATCTTGCCCAAGAGCGACCAGAGCTACTGAAGGAGCTGGAGTCACTCTTGGAACAGGAGCGCGCAAAGCGGAAGAAGTAAGCTACTTCATCCTTCTATTGGCATTGATACTGATAAACATCTCGTTGCGCTGTTCGACAATGATCTCGATAAAGCGCTCGTAGTGTTTCAGCACATCAGATATCAGTTCATTTTTGGTGAATAGCTGTACGTCGTATCCTTCCCGGGCATCACCAAAATAGGATTTTGGAAAATGGTTTTCCTCCTCACGTATATCGGGTAGATTGTCCTCTGTCAGGAGATAATCGGAGACTTCGCGTGCATGGTTTTCTACGCCATAGATAAAGTTATTGACCACATCGTGGTGGATCTCGATCTCAATACGTGTGGGATCTTCGTGCGTGTTGATCTTGGCCTCGATACCGTTGGACTGAAATTCGGCTTGTAGCTCGTCGAAGGCAGAGCGTACCGTAGTCTGTATAAATTGGTCTACAGTCTTACTGTCCTTGAAGGAGACAATCTGTTTGAGCCGCTCTTTCCAGGATTCGCCCGACCAGGGTACAGTGGATGCCGAGAAGTCTTTCTCATAGTAGCTTCTGTCGATAGCCAGGGCCTTGACGAGGCTGACAATGAATAGCAATACGATAATGGAAAAGGGAAGCGCCGTAATCAAGGTCATGCTCTGTAACGCCTGTAATCCTCCGGCATTGAGTAGCAAGAGCGCAAGCGTGGCCAATAGCACACCCCAGAATATAATCTGCCATTTGGGCGATATCTTCGCATTCTTGGTGGCGATTCCGTTCATCACGAAGATACCCGAGTCGGCAGAGGTCACGAAAAATATCACGATGATAAGGATTGTAGCAAAGCTGAATACGGTGGACAAAGGCAGGTATTCAAAAAAGCGGAACATAAGGGCATCAGGATCTGTAGCAAGCTTACTCAATGCCCCATCCGCTATGTTAAGGTCGATCCACATGGCACTGTTGCCAAAGACCGACATCCATATAAAGTTGAACAGAGTGGGCAGGATGAGCACCGCGGCAATGAATTCGCGGATGGTACGCCCTTTGGATATCTTGGCGATAAATAGCCCGACATAGGGCGACCAGGAGATCCACCATGCCCAGTACAGGATAGTCCAGTTGTAAAACCAAGGCAGGGTCTCCTCCTCATACACATGTGTACCAAAGGTGAGGTTGAAAAAATTGTTAAAGTAGTTGCCCAGTCCTTCGGTAAAACTACCTATAAGATAGACGGTAGGGCCTAGCGCGAGTACAGCAAGTAGGAGCACGATTACGCTGGCTACATTGATGTTGCTCAGGATACGCACACCTTTGTCTACACCAGATACAGCGGAAAAGATAGACAGGGATACCAGTATAGTGACGATAGCAATCTGGTAGGTGAAGCTGCTCTCCGGGATAATGCCAAGCGTCTCCAATCCGGAGCTGATCTGCACAACCCCAAATCCCAGCGTGGTAGTGATACCAAAGAAAGTACTGCATAGTGCAAATACATCAATAGCATTGCCCCATCGGCCACTGATCTTGTCTTTTAAAAGCGGGTAGAATCCACTACGTAGCGACAGCGGTAGCCGGTATCGGTGTGCAAAGTAAGCCAAGGACAGTCCCACCATACCATATATGGCCCAGGCATGTATGCCCCAGTGGAAGAAGGTATATAACTGCGCGTTCTTGGCACGATTGATCAGCGTGTTGCCATCGAATACAGGGTCCGAATAATGTTGCATGGGCTCCGCCACACTAAAATACATCAGTCCGATTCCCATTCCTGCGGCAAAGAGCATGGATACCCAGGAAAAAAATGAATACTGGGGCTTGCTGTCGTTGCTGCCGAGTTTGATGTCACCGTATTTGCTGAACATCAGGTAGACGAGGAAGATGACAAAGATCGTCACGGCCCAGACATATACCCAGTTGAGGTTAATAAAGATAAAGGATTTGACGGTGTTCAGTAGATCTTCGGTCAGTAAAGGGAAGGCTGCAGATAGCAAACAGATGCCTAGGATAAAAATCAAGCTGGGTAGCGTGACGCCTTTACTGAGGGTGGTTCTTATTTTTGGGAATTTGATCATCATGTGTATTGAAACAAAAACAGAGAATGGGCTGCTTTTGTTTCCGAAGGAGGCTTTTTTCTTTCGAAATAAGGGTCAAATAATTTCCTGCTCCGGGATTTTCAAGTGTAGACGGCCGACGTGCGCTTTTAGTTATAGAGTGGGACTACTGTGCTATGAAAATGGAAATTATTAAATGGCGCACAGGGGACAAAGGTAAGAAAATATTTTTAACCCCTTTTTTGGCGGCTGATAGTACCTGTATCGGACTATCTCCTATCTTTACTGTTTTGAACTTTTACAAGCTGAATTTTTCGCTTAGCTTCTCGCTTTTTGATTCTGTTTCCGTCTGCATGGCAAGTGCTGTATCAATGGTCTCATCGATCAGGTTGTTAAAGTCCAGCTGCGAAAAAGGATGTAATTTGTTGAAATGCGCATCGATACGGTGTGTGATATCCTGCTTTACACTATCGAGGTCCCGTACAGAAGCAATAATGACCAATTTTTCGGAAGTGTCCAAGTCGCATAGAAAGCTGTCTATATGGTATTTGCCCGACCCACTCGTGAGGATGAGGATATCGGCTTCTGTAGCACCTGCTATGGCGCTCTGGTTGATGACAAAAGATAGACGTGGATTGGCTACGATATAGGAAGCGAGTTTTTCAATATCATAAGGATGGAGCTGCCAGCCAAAACATTTGTAGACCTCTTTTTTCGGAAAGGAGCGGAGCGGACTGGATTTTGGTTTTTTCCTGTTCGAAGGATCCATATGTCGATAGATATACTTGTCTTTGTAGTCATCCAACTCCGGATAATATTTACCCGGTATCCTTTCAAAGTCTACGATCGTCGCGTCGGATATAGTGTCTTTTGGCATATTGTATTCCGGCTCACCTTGTTTTAGGAGCTTCTTTTCAATATTATTAAGCCAAGAAATGAATCTCAGGGTCAAGTTCTTCATATACGGTTTTTTGTCTTAGTGGTCTTGTATACAGGGTCTAAGCTCTTGCGAATATAGTAAGTATTTTTTTACATTTCAATAATTTTTGCACAACGCGTACAAGTTCGTATTGTAAATTATCTTTTTGAGTGTTTATCAAAAGGGTATTCTCCTTTTGGAGATAGTTTTTATTTAATGGTTCTTTGATAAGAGCGATAATTTATTTTTATCTATTGTACAGAATGAGTATGCTTATTTGTGTGAAAAATTTTATTTGATGCTAAGCAATTGTATAAGTTAGATGAATAACAGATTTTAATTTATGTTAAAAAAAATCATTCCCTTTATGATTTCTCTTTTACTTTTTGTTCGAGTGGGGGGCTTATGGAATTGGCGTCGTCATCCCGAAAGCGGGACAGGTAATCGAGTGTGTCGAGACATCTACAAAGTATAAATTCGTTTGCTCGTTTTATACCTCTATTTTTATTCCTTCTCCTCCTCAGGTGATATCAAAGCTATTATTGGACGCTCGAAGTCGTTTATAATTGTTCCATTGTCATTAATCCATCTATAGGAATAGGTGTAGTGTTTTTTCTGTTAGATGAAGGTGGTTATTTCTGTTCCATATTAGGATAAGAGTTTGAAGTCTCATTTAGAGTGTTTGGGTTTTTGTAAAAAGATTATTACTTTGCAACTGTTTAGTCTAAAAACAATGCTGATAAGCTTTTATGTTCACCTTGAAGCATAAAAAAACCTTAATAATTAGTTAATATTTAAAAGTTAGATTTACGATCAAATGATTGTTTCAGGAAATTTCATTCTAATACAGGACGATTTTAAAGCTTGGATTGAAGGTGACGATCGTGCATTTGAAGCGGTTTTTGACCATTTATATCCACATTTTTATCGTATTGCAAATAGGGTTATTCGAGATGAACATGTAGCCGAAGAGCTCAGTATGAATACGATGATGAAGATTTGGGATTTAAGGTCGAAATCTGATAAAGTCGAGCGTATGGACAGTTATTTTTTTGGCATTTTAAGACAACAGATAGCGAGATACCTGCGAAAAAATGTATTAAAGACAGTCAGTTTAGACGGTTTTGAAGAGTCTGATTACGTAGCTATTGATGACAAGTCGATTCCATATAAAGAGCTTTTGGAATGTTACTATCAGGCATTAGAAAAATTATCCCCGCAGCAAAAGAAAGTCTTCCTAATGAGCCGCGAAGAGTATATGAGCAATCAAGAAATAAGTGATCGTTTATCATTGTCCGTCCATACGGTCAATAACCATATAAAAGCTTCCCTAAAAGTTATCCGTAAAGAACTTCATGACACCCCAGTTGAAGCGATCAGTATTCTTACATTAATCCTACCTTTTATTACCAAAGGTTAATTCGATTGAAAAATATTTTACAGCTCACTAGCCAATAGGTACGGCCTAAGGATTCTTATTAATAGAGGCATTATAAAACTCTATTTAAAAACATGCTAGTACCTAATAAGGAATTATTAATAAAATATTTTAGTGGTCACTGTTCAGAAGAAGAAGAACATGTAGTAGAACTCTATCTATCTTTAGAAATAGATAAAGACTATATTAATGAATGTCTAGCAGAGATAAGTCATGACCTGGAAACGGCAGATTCCACCGTTGTTACCTTACAACAGAAAGAAAAAAGACGTGCCAAGTTTCAGGAAATTAAGCGTTCGAAGGAATTGAACGACACTATTATACCCAAAATACATAAGGCACAATCAAGAAATATTTCCATATACAGAGTTTATGCCGCTGTAGCATCCGTCATCGTTATTTTGCTTTTTGCAGGTTATTATGCTATCCATTTTCCCATGCAACGAACAGCGTATATCAGTCTCGCTACAGGAGCGATGGACGAAAAGAAAATCATATTACCCGATGGGTCTAAGTTGTGGTTAAGTGCTAATACAGAAATCCGTTATGAAGAAGATTTTGGCGCGCGAAATAGGAATATTGAGGTTATAGATGGTGAAGCCTATTTTGATGTTATTAAAAATGACAAATTACCATTTATAGTGAAGGCAAAATCTACAACTACCCGCGTTTTAGGTACAGCGTTTACAATTACATCGTATCGACAATTAGGGTATACCGATATACAGGTAAACCGTGGTAAAGTGAATGTGCAGGCTGCTCATCAAAACTACACAGGCTTAACCATTGGTGACGCTATACATCTTGATGAAAAGACAATGCACAGCAATCCGTACAAGTTTGATAGGGGAAGATTTGACCCTGAGTCACGTCATGTTTTCCTCCAATCTGTAAGTTTCGAAGAGTTGGCTCTACGGATAGATCAGATATATGGTTACCGATTGGTTGCGAGCAGTCCTGATATAAAGACAAAGAAATATACAATTGAAATAACTAAGGCCGACACTATAGATAGTCTACTGTCTAATATTAGTTGGTTACATCATGGTACGTATGAGATCAAAGGAAAGGAGGTTGTTATGTACTAGATTTTAAAAGGCTATCGTCTTAGAGAAATTCTAGTACGATAGCCCCCGGAGAACTACTGTAGGAGGTCGATCTCCAAATAAAGAACCCATTATAAAATAGATTATTATATAAATATGAAAAGAATAATTCATTTTCTTTATCCTTTAGCAATAAAAAGTGATTGTTTAGGGATGAAGAAGCGTAGCGTAGCTACAATACTGCTTTTAGTTTCCGTTTTCTCTTTGGCATTTGGTCAAGTTTCTAAGACTAAAGTATCCATAGATATTCCATCAGAGACTTTAGATAAAGCCATAGAATTGTTGCGAAAAAAAAGTGGCGTTAATTTTTTGTACACTTCGGATGAACTTTCGAAATACCGTACCTCAGCGGTACAGTTTAAAAACCAAAATATAGGCGAAGTACTAAAACAATTAACCAAAGGTACCAATCTAGAGTTTGTAGAGCGAAACAATGCAATTCTAATTCGTACAAGAGCAATTTCCAACTCTCCAGTAACAAAGAAAACAGGGAATACTGCGGCACAACAAGAAGTGACCGTCCAAGGAACACTAGTGGATAATACTGGGTTGAAACTAGAGGGGGTTACTGTGCAGGCAAGAGAGGTTCCATCCATCAAAACCCGTACAGACCAAAATGGTATGTTCATTTTAAAGCTAACGAAAGATGTCGAACATTTAACCTTCTCACTAGTAGGATTTCAATCAACAACCTTGGCCATCAATGAGATCAAAGAAGATGACTTGATTACATTAAATATTGATCAAGGTGAGCTTGAAGAAGTTGTTGTTGTAGGTTTCGGAACACAGAAAAAGCAAAGCCTGGTAGGTTCACAATCCACCATAAAGCCACAAGAATTAAAAGTTCCTGTAGCCAATCTATCTACAGCTATTGCAGGTCGATTAGCCGGTGTGGTCGCTACACAGCGAGGAGGAGGTCCAGGCTCTGGAGGAGCAGATTTATTTGTTCGTGGTGTTGCAACATTTTCATCATCTCCACAAAACCCTTTATTAGTTGTTGATGGAGTGCCTGATAGATCAATTGATAATATAGATCCCGAAGATGTAGAGAGCTTTACAGTATTGAAAGATGCAACAGCTACAGCCGTTTACGGAACCCGAGGAGCGAATGGTGTAATCATAATTAATACACGAAAAGGTAGGTCTGGAAGAGCAACCATCACAGCAGAGGCCAATCAAGGTATTACCGGATTTACCTACTTGCCAAAGTTTGTTGATGGGCCTACAAATATGAGGTTGTACAATGAGGGGATGGAAATGCGGGACAGACAACCCTATTACACAGAAGAGGTTATTGCGAAGCATATTTCAGGAGAAGATCCAGACTTATACCCGAATGTCAACTGGTATGATGTCCTTTTCAATGACTTTGGTACGAACAACCGCGTCAATTTAAATATCAATGGAGGAGCAGACATCGCAAAGTATTTTGTGTCCTTAGGTTATTATGGTGAGACAGGACAGTTTAAAACGGGCGATGTTGAAGCCTATAATTCTAAGTTGAAGCAAGATCGTTTTAATTTCACGAGCAATACAAACATCAATTTAACGAAAAGCACCACAGTAGATTTTGGATTAAGCGGATACATTTCGACACTTAATAGACCTGCATATGGTATTAATGAGCTTTTTGTTATGGCGGCATCAACAGCGCCACATGTTATTCCTGTTCAGTATTCCAATGGGCAGTGGCCACAAATAAAGGGATTATTACCGTCGCCATACATGGCATTAACACAGAGCGGTGTCAATAATCGATATGACAATTCAATACGTTCAAATCTAAAAGTGGTACAGGATTTAGGGTTTTTAACTCAAGGACTAAAAGCATCAGGTTTATTTGCATTTGACATAAACTCACAGAATAATCTTAATCGCGGACGTAATTTACAGACCTATTTTGCTACAGGTCGTGATGATGACGGCAACTTAATAACGGAGATATCATCTACAGGATCAAATGATTTAAGTTATTCGCTGACCCGTTTTGGAGATAGAAGATTTTACAGTGAAGGTTCATTAAATTATGGACGTAGTTTTAATAACCATGAAGTTGGCGGGCTTATTTTATTTAATCAATCCGATTATAGTGATGCCACCAGCCGTGTAGATAATTATACCAAAGCTATTCCGTACCGCCAAAGAAATCTAGTAGGAAGAGGAACATATGGGTACGATGGTCGCTATTTCGCTGAGGCAAATTTTTCTTATTCAGGTTCGGACAACTTTGCTCCGGCCAATAGGTTTGGATTCTTTCCTTCTGTAGGTCTCGGATGGCTAGTCTCTAATGAGAAATTTTTCGAAGGCGTTTCGAATCATGTTTCCCATCTTAAACTGCGCTATTCATATGGCGTATCTGGTAATGCAGGCGTAAACGACCCCAATAATCGATTCTTGTACCTATCACGCTTTGCCAAAGAGAGCGGTGGATACGCTTTTGGTGAACCAGGAGCGTCCAAGGAATACAAGGGCTATTATGAGGATCAAATAGGTGCCAACGTAAGATGGGAATCATCTTATAGGCATAATCTTGGTATAGAGATCAACTTCTTCCAGAACGAATTACAATTTATCGCAGAGCTATTCAAAGAAGATCGCCAGGGCATTTTGATGCGTGACCTTTCCATCCCATACAATTCGGGGTACACCTCTAGCAATCTACCATTCCTAAATATTGGAGAAACGAGTAATAAAGGTATAGATGTAACTTTAGAGTATAATAAAAAGTTCGGCGATCAAGGCTTTGTAATGACCCGTGGTACTTTCAACTATAACAAAAATAATGTTGTACGAGACAATTTGCCGGCATGGAGATACCCCTGGTTAGAGCGCGAGGGGCACAAGATCAGTCAGCGATTTGGATATGTAGCAGAAGGATTGTTCAAGAGTGATGAAGAGATAGCCAGTTCAGCAAAACAAACGGGAGATGTTCGTGTTGGGGACATTAGATATCGTGATCTAAATGGAGATGGGATGATAAACTCTGACGATCAACAAGCAATTGGTTATGGCTCAACTCCAGCAGTTATGTATGGGTTAACTATTGCAGCGGGGTATAAAGGCTTCGATATGAGTTTGTTTTTTCAAGGTGCAGGTATGGTCGATATCAACATGGGCTCGGGTTTTGGAACTACACCATTTCCAAACGGAAGAACATATGGTAACCTTTACGAAGCCATGTTAGATCGTTGGGATCCCAATAGTCCGGATAAAAAAACATTATATCCACGATTATCAACAAGTGCTGATCAGACAACCAACTACTATACCAGCTCATGGTGGTTGAAAAAAGGAGATTATTTGAGGTTAAAGCAAGTTGAAATTGGGTACAACTTTACGAGTCAAAATTTCTTAAAGAAGCTTTCAATCAGCAAAATGAGAGTATTTACAAATGGCACCAATCTATTTACTCTATCAAGTTGGGATCTTTGGGATCCAGAAGTAGGTGACGGTCGGGGCGTTAGTTATCCAAACACACGCGTATTCAACTTTGGTGTTAGAGTCAATTTTCAATAATTAATTATGATCAAGAGAATAAGACAATATACAATCGTAATCGTATTAGTTACTATTACCCTTGTGACAGGCTGTAAAAAGAATTTCTTTGATACACAGCCAGACAATCAATTGGACATAGCATCCATATTTTCAAATCGGGAGCAGACCGAGCAATATTGGGGAGGTTTATTTACGGCAGTTCCTGATATCTGGGATCAGCCCTACGCACAGCTTTGGGGTGCCATTTCTGATGAATTGGATATTTCCAACAATACAGATGCCACTATTAATGCAATAAATAGTGGAGCTTTAACAACGAGCACAACCCCCCAACATTACCTAAATTATTATGTCAAAATTAGGCAGTGTGCTATATTTTTAGAAAATATAGATCGCAATCAAGAAATTCTAGCCTTAGACAACGGAGCCGAATTAATAAAGCGCTATAAGGCCGAGGCACGCTTTTTAAGAGCCTATTATTACTGGATGATGGTTAAGCTATATGGTCCTGTTGTATTTCAACCCGAAACCGTGGGCAATCCCAATGATAACTACATGATTCCTCGTACCCCTATGGACGAAGGGATAGCTAGAATATTGAGTGAAATGGATAAAGCATATGCCGATCTGCCTGAGGATTATTACCAATCTAATTCTGCAGAAGTAGATCCGACCCAACGCGGTCGCATCAATAAAATGATTATAGCAGCCGTTAAATCCCAGATTCTGTTATACCATGCGAGTCCCCTATATAATGGAAATACCGACTATGCATCCTTTCGAAACTATGATGGGACCTTGCTATTTAATCAGGTTGCAGACCAGAGTCGGTGGGGCAAAGCCGCGGCTGCCGCCAAGGCCGCCATTGATTTGGCCGATAAAAATGGCAAGTCACTTTATAAAGTCAATCATGCAGATCCATTTAGAGCAGCTTTCCTGTCCTCTCGAGATTTATATTGGAATGGATGGCGTACAGAAGGAATTTGGTTGCGTACGACAAGTGCGCTTCGTAATTGGGAGATACGCGCAGCTCCTAGAGCTATAGCTGGTACAGCGTACAATTATACTGCTCCTATGCAAGAAGTGATAGATGATTTTCGCATGGCAAATGGCAAAGATATCAGTCAAGATCCTGCGTACGACGAGACGGGATACACTACTAAAGGGAGCGAATATTATGTGGCAGGAACCAACAATATGTATGTCGGCAGAGAAGCGCGTTTTTATGCATATATTACATTTAATGGTTCCATGATCCCAGGTGCACCAAAAGCAGGAATGAGTAGGGTTGAGTTTTATAGTACAGGCAATTCTGGTTCTAAAGGAGCTCCTCGAGATTGGACTGTGACAGGATATACCGTTAGAAAGAATATTCATAATACCTTTAGTGTTAGTCCAGCAGTCAACGTAGCTAGACCAGCGATGCTGATTCGGTTGGCCGAGTTGTACTTGAACTATGCTGAGGCATTGAATGAGTCCGATCCGGGGCATCCCGATGTATTGAAATATTTAAATGCCATAAGAAATAGAGCAGGACTATCATCGCTTGATGCAACGCTTAGTCAGCATGAAATACGCGAATCCATCCGTATGGAGCGTCGTATAGAGCTCTCGTTTGAAGGGCATCGTTATTTCGATGTTCGTCGATGGAAAGTAGCGGGAGACCCTGGCTATTACCAAGGCGGAAATTATACAGGTATGGATATGTCCAAAGGGACAACACTGAGCGATCCCGAATTTCATACACGTACAGTTGTTTTAAAACGCACACCGTGGGATAAAAAATATTACTTTATGCCATTTGGTCAAGCAGAAATGGATCGTAATACACAGTTAGTTCCATTGCCAGGATATTAACATAATGCACACTCTGTAATCATGAAGAAGCCAGTATTAATTGCTGGCTTCTTTAACAAACTTATCGATAGATGAATACACCAATATTTACAACAGTTTTAATCGTATTATCGTTTTTTTTAGAAACGACTGCCATTGCGCAAAGCCGTTTAAAAATAGATCACGGTCCCTATCTGCAGGAAGTTACCCAACAAGGTGCAACCGTAGTTTTTCAGACCTCTTTACCATCCTATTCATACATAGAGTTGCGCAAGGAAAACAGTGGCCAGACCAAGATCCATTATGAACACAAGCACGGATTAAAACAAGCAAACACCGATTTTTTCGCTGTAAGAGCGGACAGATTGGAGCCCGCTACCCGCTATCAATACCGTATTGTCTCCAAAGAAATGGTTTCTTTCCAACCGTACAAAGTCACTTTTGGGGATAGTATTTCCACCCCTTGGTATACATTCAAGACCATTGATCCCAAGTCCAAAGGAGGATCAATCTTTATAATCAGCGATACCCATAGCGATGCCAAGAAGCTAGATAGAATGTTGGACTTCTGCGATTACAAAACATGCGATGCCTTCTTTTATGTTGGAGACATGATGAACTATATGTCCCTTGGGGGCGAACATCCATTCAGCTCTTTTATAGATGTCAGTGTCAATAAGTTTGCCACTTCTATTCCTTTCGAGCTCGTACGTGGCAATCACGAGACCCGTGGCGACATGGCGCGTATCTTTCCCCGATTCTTCCCAAAGAGCAACGATAAAATATATGGTTCCTATCTCATGGGCGATATTATGGTCGTCATGTTAGATTCGGGCGAAGACAAAGCCGACAATCACCCTGTCTATGCTGGTATTACCGATTACGATAATTATCGTACAGAACAGGCCGAGTGGTTAAAAGCATTGGTTAATAGCAAAGAATACAAAAAAGCAAAGTACAGAATAGTCCTGACACACTTTCCTATGGTTGTAGGCGAAAAATGGCGTCAAGAAGGAAATTGGACAGGCTGGTACGATGCTGTAGACAAATTCCTCCCGATCTTAAACAAGGCCAATGTCGATCTAGTCGTATCTGGACACACACATCAATTCCAATACCACGAAGCAGGACAGGCCAACAACAAATTCCCACAGTTAGTACAAGGAGCAATGTGTGCTACACGGTTAGATATTAAAGAAGGCATAGTCAAAGTCAAGGTAATAGATACCAAAGGAGAAGTCTTATTAGATAAAAAGCTATAAGCTCCTTCAGTCTTAAAAAGACTAATCTTAATTGATTATAGATAAAAGCAAATTGTCATCCCTGTGGTATATTAGGTTAATTATCTTTCAGCGAATTCCCGATTGATCGGGATGTTGTCGGAACCCTCCTAGAGCCAGATGTAAGCTAGGGGGGCTCCAGCTATTTTATCGGTTTTGAATTAATTCTATTGCTTTTTCCAAAACTTCATCTTTACCTGCTCGGATTCCACTGATGGTAGGTTTGAATTCAATATCATTTACGTCGCCTATAATACGGAGTGGTGCCAATTCATATTCTAGCTCATTTTTTGCACTTATGAAAAGTGGGATATATTCCTTTAATACTATATTCCAATTTTTATCCGTCAAGTATTTGTATGGAAAGAAGTACTGTATCATATTCGAATATCGGAACAGAGTGAGCAATCTATAGCCATCATCTGGATAAGGTATGTCACTATATAGTTTTTCATTTCTAAAATCTGGGTGACCCACTCTTGGATCTACCGCTATATAGTAATGTTCATCCTGGTTTCTGTTATGGCGAAGGTCTCCCAAAGTCCAAATTTTTAATTCGTATTTCCAACAAGTTATCTCTCTCTCTACGTTGTTTTTTACTTTTAATAATCTGGCAATAACCTAAATAACTCAAAGTCCCAGTTGTATTCGCCTTAGCTATATTAGGATGGTAATACTTCATAAATCCCCAGACTTTTCCCTAAAGGTGGTGCCCGGACACAACTTTCTATTGTTTCCATACCTCGAAATTGAGGGATAATGCGACGGTATACGAAAATTTGGACAATGTTGGGCAAGGTTGTACAGGCAGTGTACAAGCGCTGTACGGGCAAGCGCTTATGTGCCATATTCTTGACAGGTGGGGGGCATTTTTGGATGTCCTTTTGCGCCAGCCTTTGTAGCAAGTGGCCCAACTGATGAAGCAAGTGGCTTAGAAGTATGACCAAATAGACGGGATGATGAAGCAAGTGGTGCTGATGATGAAGCAAATGACACAGTTGCTATGTCAAAATGATCAGTTGATAAAACAAATTACGTAATCTATTCACCAAATGGCACAGTCGATGAAGCAAATAAGACAGATGATGAAAGAAGTGGAGCATTTGATAAAGCAGAAGGTACAGTCGATGAAGTAAATTAGACAGATGATGAAACAAGTGAAGCACCTGATAAAGCAGACGGTGTTGCCGATTGCCTTGTCCCTACTTGTTACTCTATCACTTTGTCACTCCGTCACCCCTAACTCTTTTTCACTTTACCCTCTAATATTCTTACTTTCGTAGAATGAAGAGGACGATAATAATCACAGGTGGTGCAGGCTTTATTGGCTCCCCATAGTTCGAGTTTTGGGGCATCTATTGATTTACCGTCGATAGTAAGCTGTAGATCATCCAGCCAAATTTTTCCTTTTCCTACCAATAATCCCCCAATAAGTATCTTCTCTGTTTTATCGGGAGCAAGTTGAAGAGTTATTTCATATTCTTTCCAGTCAGTCGTTCCAGTTATACCTCTTGACCTCATATTATCGAAAGCAATGTTGGGGTCGATCCGCATAATAATCCCGCGAAACCATCTCTTACATCTTCAGTTTTGATATAACCGGACAGGCGAATAGATTTTCCCATATAGTTATTAGGTAGAACGATCGATAAAGCTCTAAAGTCAATGCTATCACTCGTGTTTTCTATAACAGCAGAGTACCTGCCATTTCTTGATTGTGTCGAATAGATATAAATCCTGTAACCATCACTTCCCCAATCATTCCAGTTTCTTGGATATCCTTTTTCATGCTGCTCAAAACCGAGATTTAGTTTTTGCCTGTCGGGTGTTTGAGCACAACTGATTAACGAGCGAGGGCAAAGCGAAACAGCTCGAATCAAATGTTTCAAGAAATATATCAGAAAGTTTAATACAACTATATCGTTAATTCCGGAATTTGAGGGCTAAATATGATAGGGGAGGTAATGGCCTTAATTAGCTCTTTCTTAAAGTCTTCTTTGGATATGTTGACCGCTCCGAATTGTGTTAACCAACTGTCTGCCGCTCCACTGATATGGAGCTTAAACCCATCTTCTTTTAGTTTGTTCAAAAGGTAACAAATCGCTACTTTACCGGCATTATCAATCGTTCTGAAAACACTTAATGACACGAAGTACCCGTTTAGAGACACTCCAAAGGCACCCCCGATCAGTTTGTCATTTTGGTAGGTTTCGACGCTATGTGCTATTCCCATTTCATGAAGTTCTAACATGACCTTCATGTATTCAGGCGTTATCCATGTTGTTGTTTTGTCTCCTCGGGGGGTAGCACAGTTTCTTACGGTCTGTTCAAAATTGGTGTTCAGTTTGACTTCAAAGCGCTTGTGTGCTTCCTGAAGCCTGTTTTTCTTCAAAAAAGTTAATAATTCTTTCCTTATCTTAAAATCAGCTACGGGTATAATACCCCTAGGATCGGGGTCAAACCAGATAAATATGTCATTGTTGTCGACTTGAGGCATAGGGAAAGTACCCTGTAGAAAGCCTTGGATTAGCGTATACGGTGTTAGTTTGGCTTGTGCATGGGCCCAGAACAGAGCTTCTTCGGCTCCGCCTGATACCGTTATTAAACCGTTGTGAAGTATCTTTTGAAATAGCTTCATGGTAGAGCCTTTATACTTCGCTGGGATAACAGATGACACTATCTTTCGCAATACCCCCATAATCTAAGTTCTTAGTTAATAGACTGATTAATTGTTGCTTATTCAAAAATAGTGTTTTGTTTCTGTACTTAAGTATACAATTTGTGTGAAGTAAGTTTTACATCTCGTTATCTTACGCTCCGTCCGACCACTTAGCTATCCCTTCCCTATATGACTCCTTGCCGCCGTAATAGATTTTTTATGACATTGGCCTATTGTATTTTAAGATCATATGTATATGTTACTATCTCATTCATTCGGTTTATTTTTAGGTTCCTACCGTCAAATGTATAGTCGTAGTTCCCATTTAATATTAAACCGCCGTCAAATTCGGCGGTCCAGAAATTTTCATCATTAAAGGTGATTGACTTTTTATCAAAAAAATATTTTCCTGATCCTCCTGCAGGGATTCTATTTGCGTTTGCAAGACAAGTGTATCTTTCATCTTTCAATTCTACTGTCGTCTGGCCTGTATGAGTACCTGATTCGTAAGTTACGGTAAAGGTACCTTTGTAAGTTCCCTGCTGGATCTGTAAATCATTCTCCTTCTTGCAGCCGAATAAAAGCAAGGCAGTAATAAGCATTGTAGGTAGGCATGTAATTGTTCTCATATTATAGTCTATAATTTAAAGGGTTAATTAGTGTCTATTAGATAGTAACGAAAGTATTTGAGATAATGCGACAGCGTTTATTCTTTCTTTTACATAAGCTATTTTGATTAGCACAGCTAAGTTCACATTGTCTTCTATGAGCTCCTAGAACCGGTTTGTAGGGATGAATTGGACAAGCTGTGCTCTGATTATTTATTAGAGTTTTATATCACATATTTCTTTCTCGACCAAAAATTACAACTTTAAAAATAAGATTTTATGTTTATAACTAATGAATAGACCTTCTGTCCAGCTGCTCATTCTGGATAAAGAGATGCCTGCTTTAGATGGTATGGATCTGCTACAACAGCTACCTGTTGATATTTGTTGTGTAATGGTCACTGGATATACCGAATTTGCCTCCACAGCGTATAATACCTATATTATAGACTACCTGGTGAACCCCATTACATTCTCGAGATTGGCGTAGATGCTCCGCAAGGTAGAGGACAAGCTTGGACTAACTATGTCTATAGCTGCTCAGGAGATTATGAGCCGATATCTTACCATCAAGAGCAACGGACAAAAGACACTGGTGCATTACGATGAGTTGTTTTATATCAAATCCGGGAAAGATGAATCGACCTTATATTTTGTAGACGAGAACTCCCTAACGGTCAAAGAGGGTATTGGTATATTTGAAGAAGACCTGCCCAACAGTGACTTTAAGAGGGTGCACAATCAATACATCATCAACAAGTCCTATGCCTGCTAAATCAAAGATGACATCTTAACGATCCGCTGTGGGCAAAATACAAAAAAGATAAATATAGGTCCCACTTACAAGCAAAATGTGGATTTGTGGTTTAACGACCTTATGATAGGCCTAAACAATCTGTAAACCTATGGAAAACAAGAAAATATAGGTATTGTTGCTGAAGACAGCTCAGCGTATCCAGTAACTGTTGGAGATATTGGTTGCTCATAAAGAGAATGCATCTATGCGAAAAGAGGTTGATCTGTCGATAGAAGACGGTCCTGTACCCAGCAGGCGCCGTGTCGTGCACATCAGCGACCTAGTACTATCCGAGGGAGACTGGTTGATGGATACCGTCGAGGCCTGTGCCGAAATGGGGATATAGCGGGGCGCATTGGTATCGCACCGGAATGAAGGGCTGCTTAGAGAGGTACGCATCGGCAGAAAACAGGGGGGCGTACGTTTTATCTAGAGCGAGGTCGTCAAGCTCCGGGAATGGTATTCGGTGTGCAAGGAGAAGGTTTAGTTAGTCGTTAGATATTAGTATTTAGATTGGAGATAGGGGTGAAGGGAGAATAATACAATACGCCTGAAGTGGTTTGCTTCAGGCGTATTGTGTTTAAAATTTACTCTTCACTCATGGCAAAGGATGGTGGAGGATTTGCTGCACCCCATTCTTTGTTGGGAGTGTCCCCCATCTCAAAATGCAAGATACCTCCCTTAACTACTTCCTCATGGCCGATCCAAGCCCTGTCTAATGGGGTGCCATTGAGCCAGGCCTTCTGGATATATTTATTTGTTTTCGAAACATGGGGTGCAGTCACTTTAAGAGTCTTGCCTGAGGACAACTGGATACTGACCTCCTCAAAGAACGGAGTACCTATAGTATAGACCGGCAATCCGGGGGTTACGGGATAAAAACCAATCATGGAAAACACCACAAATGCAGACATCCCACCACCATCTTCATCACCAGGTATCCCCATGAGGTCGCTCCTGAACCATTGATTAATCAGTTCCTTTACACGCTTCTGCGTCATCCAAGGCTTGCCTGCATATGCATATAGATAAGGAATGTGTAGGCTGGGCTCGTTGGCCATTGAAAACTGCCCAACATTGCCAGTATGATCGGGCAGCTGGCTGTAAAATTCAAACTTGCTGCGCCCCAAGGGCTCCCGGAATGTGCGGTCTAGTTCAGCTGCGAAGGTGTCTTTGCCTCCCATTAATTGGATCAGGTCTGCAATATTGTGCGGTACATCCCATCTGTACACCCAGCCGTTGTTCTCTCCATAATATTCCCGTGCACCCTGTCCTCCTGCAAAACGGTAGTCAAAAGGTTCGATGAAATTGCCTTTTTTATCTTTGGGATGAAAGAAAAGGGTCGATTTATTAAATATATGCCGATAGTTGAGTGCATTTTTGAGAAAGGTGGCGGCGTCTTCACGTTTTCCAAGAGCTAGAGCTAGCTGTCCTAGAGACCACTCGTCATAAGAGGTCCCGAGGGTGACGGCCACAGGCTGGCGCTTTTCAAAGGGGTTTACCTCGTCGACATCCTCTTTTTCTCCGGGCTGTAGGGCTGGTATATAGCCATACTGTTTATAAAAGTCGTCTAACCAGCCTGCAGGTGCCCCAGACCATGGGGCTAGGGTTTTTTCTTGAACAGCGCTCTTACCAGCCTCGTAGGCTTTTAAGACATCAAAATTTCTTAATCCTTTGGCATAGGCATCGGCTATGGTCACCACCCCGTGATTGGAATTCATCCGGCGCGAGTCTCCGGTGATTTCCGGAAACGTGGGTAACCAAAAATGGTCCATCTGCTCCGCCATTCTAACATAGGAACTTAAGATGTGACTCTCCGTCGATTCATCAATAAGGATACGCAAGGGATGGGTGGCTCGGTAGGTGTCCCATATCCAGTCGTCTGTAAGAAATGGCACAGGGTCTTCATGTATTTGTCCATCAAAGGCACTGAAGTAACGACCGTCTTCCGATATATTTACTGGACGTTCGTAGCATCGGTATAAGGCGGTGTAAAATACCTCCATGTCCTTGAGATTCGAACTGCTGACCCGGAACTTTGAAAGTTCATTATTCCACAGATCGCGCCCCTTAGAGGCCAGCTGTTCAACCTCAAAATTGGAAATTTCGCGTTTCAGATTTCTTTCGGCCTGTTCCAGGCTGATAAAAGATACGCCATAACGCATCTTTATCGTTTCGTTTTTACTGGCAAAACGTAGTGCACAGGCCAGCTTGCTACCCGTAGCTTGCCGCTCACTTTCCTTTAATATTCCACTTTGTATCATGCCCGATAGCGTGGGCTGCTGATCAAACTCCGCAATAAGGTAAACTGTCGTGTTATTGTCCAATCGTTGGGTTGCTTGTAGCTGCCGTCCCTTTATCTGAATAGTGCCTTCATCTGCAGTTAGGACAATAGCTTTTTCCTGTTGTCGGCCGAATGTCAACTGGTAGATGGCCGATTGGTGGGAGGGCGCGAAATTGACCTGTATATCCTCATCCAACAACCGTACGCGGTATTGGTACGGTCGTATCTCTTCATTGTCATAGGTATAGGGGCTTATCTGTTGTAGATTGTCCTTTCCCTTCCAGTTTATCGGATGGAGTCCAAAAGCCGAGCGGCCACGATGGCTTGTTACAAGCAGCGGGAGGCCTTGAAGTTGATCGCCCGTGTAATCGTCGCGCTGTGGATAGACCCGCAGCATACTATTGGGTAGATGTATCGTAGGGAATGTCGGTACTAAAAGATGACTAATATTACCTATATAGGGATTTACATAATCTACAGGGCTTTCCGACTGCTGTGCCGATGCCCCATAGCTGTTTGCTAAAACAAATGTGAACAAACAAAAGAAACGCGACAGAAAGGTTTTTATCATTTTTTCAAAGTTAGTATGTGCTAGCACTCGTCCCGTTTAGGGATAAGGGCTAACACACGACTTGTATGGTTATAATAGGTTGTTGATGCGAAAGAAGCTAGTTATTACTGAATCGTTATTCGTAGGGCCGGCGCATAGTTAAATTTGGCTTCGCTGGCATTCATCAGCGCTCCGATTCTAAAATAATAGGATTTACCTTTCATCAAATTTGTCGAATGCTGTGTCAAATCAATTTCTAAGTGATAAGTATTCCCTTCGTCCACAGGACCGTTGATGGTCTGCTGCGCGGACACTTTATGTAGTGGCTCCCCCACATTAATTTCGGAATGTGCAAACAGCCCGATTCGCTGTAAGGAATTGTCGACTGTCTTATCTAAATCGAAGGTGGCTATAATTTTATTGCCCTGTTGACTAATGTTGGGATTTTTAATACGCACATAAGGTATTACTTCAAAATTATGCGTCGTATTTCCACTTACTTTTATCTCCTGCGATGCCGATGGTACGAAATTGCCCCGTACAGCACGTATAGTATACGTATTCGCAAACATGAGTTTGTTCTGGTATGTACCGTCATTTTTAATAACCATATACTGTGTCTGCGGATTGGCATACCCATGTTCTACGTATTCAATTTGTGCTCCTCTCACGATATCTTGCTGGATTAGCTCTTTCGTTTCTGCATCATATATTGCGCCATAAATGCTAGCATTGGGGCCTTCGTAATTATCTATTTCATTCAGTCCACAGGATGCTAACAGGAGCACTACACTCAGAGCGACTATTTTAAATGTATTTCTTGTGTTCATGGTTCAATGTGTTTTCGTTAGTGTTGCGGGTTCTGTACAGCGCCGTTGCCAGCCACATTCGGGATAGGTCTGTAGTAGTCTCTTTCCGGAAAATTCTGCACCTGTGCTCCAGGTACATTTTTACGGACGAAAATATACTGCGGGTTTGAGCCACGTAGATCCATTAACGGGATCAGTGCTTGCTTTACCTTGTTCTTAAATACCGTATGAAATGTACGTCGACGTATCAAGTCCCAATACCCTTTATTTTCAAAGGCGAGCTCTACGGTACGTTCACGGAGCACATTAGCCAGGTTCAGCGGTACAGCTACACTGTGCCCAGCACGAAAACGAACAGCGTTTAACGCTTCTGTTGCCTTAGCCTTTGAGCCATTCTCATCTATACCACTTTCTACTACAGCTTCGGCATAGTTAAGCAGCACTTCTGCGTAACGCATATCTACATAATCTGTGGTAGACTGTAGCCAGGTGTTGTATCGGCCGCCTTCATTTAAGAATTTACGCATCAAGAAGCCGGTTCGTGTCATGTCAGCAGATCCGTCAAAACCCGAATATTGATTAGGCTGTTGTTTGCCATAGGTATAATAGGTCACCCCTTCATGAGTGTAGCTTCCACGGCTATCCATTAGACTTCCGTCGGGTCGTACTACACCGCCCTGGATAACGATCTGCTGTCCTTTCCAGGTCGCATTCGGATAGATCACTGAGGCAAAGAAGCGGGCATCCCGACCTGCAAAGATATCGGCAGGATCATCAAAGTGCCGATAGCTAACGCTCGGATCGTAACCTGTGGTATTATTGCCACTACCTGGGGCCGTCGTTGCGATGGGGGAGATCTCACCAGGATGGTCATAGTCTTCGTAAAGATCCACAAGCTCTAAGATAGGATTGGTTCGGCCTCGATGCGGAAAGCCCTCAGAGGTTTGGTTAGGTCCATTCCAACCATCCAGATCATGCGAAATATTGTTTCCTACCTGACTGTATCCTTTTAAGAAGATGACTTCTTCATAAGCCGAGGCAGGATTATAAAATAGCTCCTGATAAGCTTTGATTGCTTCACTGCGATTTGCAGGGGTCGCTTTATGCAGCGCAAGTATGTTGGACTCCATCAGCTTTTGCGAAGCTTCTATACAGATGCGGTAATAGCGGTTAGCTTCCGAAGGCTCTAGGCCGACTAGCTTTTGTGTCACGGCTTCGCCGGATAAAGGGGCTTGCGGCCCATATTTGGCAAGAGAGGCCGCATGCAGCGCCGCGCGTGATTTTAAAGCATAGGCCGCCCATTTAGTCGCCCGACGTTTGGATACATCGGTACTTCCATGGTTGTCCGGCAATTTGGCAATAGCCTCGTCACAGCTGGCTAGCACAAAGTCCCAAGTTTCTTTCTCCGTGTTACGGGGCACTTTAAGACTTTCGAAATCCGTGCTGTATTCTTGGTTTTTGTCGATAATGGGTACACCTCCATAGTACTTTGCCAGACCAAAATAGGTATATGCACGCAAGAAATAAGCTTCTCCCATCAACAGGTCCTTCTCAGACTGTGCTATAGCGAGCGCCGGAATAGTTTCAAGTAGGATGTTGATACTTCGGTTTAACCGATAGCCTTTTTCCCACCAGTCATTTCTATATTCGTTCCAGTTAGGCCATTCCGAATGTATGGCTTCCATGCCGTACTGCGCCAATGAAAGGAATCCAGTATTGCCCCGCGCATTGAACCCCTCTCGAGGAAAGTAAACGTGATCTTCGATCGGTGCCTGAAAATAGAGATTCGCTAAAAAGGCCTTTACCCCATTGGGATCGGTCAGCACGACATCGCCCGGAATCTTGTTTTTGGGGTCGACATCAAGATACTTGGAACAAGATGAGAAGGAAGCTAGACCTAATCCACAGGCCAATATCAGTTTACATATGTTATTTTTCATGTTATTCGGGATTAAAAGGTAATATTAACGCCTACATTGAAACTTTTGATCAGCGGATAGTTGTAGCCTGCTTCATAGTCGCCCTCTTGGCGCTCAGGATCAAATTGCTTTAGGAAAGAATCTGAAAAGGTAAGCAGATTGTGTGCATTACCGTAGAGCCTTAGCCCTTTGATATAGGATACGCCTTTTTTCTTAAAATCTATGGTATACCCCAGTTCTATGCTTTTCATCCGCAAGTAGCTGGCCTTCATTCGCCAGGCATCACTCTCTCGATAGGAGGAAGACATTTGTTCTGAAAACCGGTTTGCAGGCCATTTGCCTGAGACCCATTCGCTATTAGGGTCGGATGGATCGGCCAGGTGCCAGCGGTCATAAAAATATTCCGGGAGATTACCATTATTGAAAAACATCTGTGAAAAGACTTCGTTAAAACGTATTGAGTACATCGAAGCACCTTGAAATACCATGTTTAGGTCTACACCGCGCCATGCCGCATTGATCACAAATCCGTAAAACAGCTTGGGGGTACGGTTTCTAAAATTTGGTAGCATGTCCTTGTCGTCAATAAGACCATCGCCATTTACATCCTCGTACGTATAGTCGCCGGGAAGCAATTGCCGATTTCCATTATCCCTATCATAAACTATGGCATTGTAAATAGCATCCATGCTTTGGAACTGCCCGGTGCGTTGATAGCCCCAACTTAGATCGTTCCACCGGTCGGCATAGCCCGATCGCCACCTGTCCCAGCTGCTTGTCGCCTCGGGTTTGTCGACAATCTTATGCATGGTGCGAGCCAGATTCATATTGACACTTAATCCGTATTCGAACTCGCCTATTTTATGCTGGTGACCGACTACAAAATCAAAACCCCGAGTCAGCTCACTCTCAAAATTTTCGATTGGCATACTGCCACCAAAGGTATTGGGCAGGCCTCCGTTGCGTATGATCAGTTTACCTGTTTTTTCTCTTTGGTAATAATCGACTTCAAAACGCAGCTTATTATTGAATAAGGCCGCTTCTAAACCGATGTCCCCGATATCAGAGGTCACCCAGGTAAAGCTGGGGTTGATCACTCCCGGTGCTGCAAGGCCTCCCGTATAGGTTCCGTCGGCAAATTCGGCTCCCTGGTTCGTCACGGGTGAGAAGCCCAATACATGCTGAAATGGATCGCCTACATTCTCGCCAATACGGCCAAATGATCCCCTTAACTTTAAGTTGTTGATAAAAGCAATATTATTTTTGATAAATGGCTCTTCCGAAATACGCCATCCTGCGGATATGCCTGGGAAGAATCCCCAGCGCTTGCCTGGTGCATAGCGGTACGAACCATCGTATCGAAAGGATGCGCCCAATAGATACCGGCCTTTGTAATCGTAATTGATCCGGCCGACATACGAGAGGTTGGCCTCTTCTATTTCACTACCCTGATTCGTCTGTCTTCCTGATGCATAGTCGACCACATCGGTGGTAAAGAACTCGTATTCACGCCATAAATACGCAAATTTCTTTTTAAAGCGCTTTTGCTCAAAGATCCCTGTAGCCTGCAGATTGTGGGCCGCACTGAAAGTACGGTCATAAGCCAGCTGTGCTTGGAATACAACGCGATCAATATCGTCGATGGCATTGGCTATGCGTGGAGTGTTGGTGATCAGAGAGCTCATGTCGCGATTGTAGACTCTATAGTTCTTCCATACATTTTTGTTGAACATATTCCGGCTATCGTATGCTAATGTACCGATGGCTTTCAATCCCTCGACAAAGGGTACATCGTAAGTCAATCCTACTGAGGATATAAAGTCTTTATTCTTACTGTCTGTATAGCCGGCATAGTCCCGCTGTGACATGATGACTGCATTTTGCTGATTATAGATATTAGCGGGGTAGTTAGGATCCCGGTTAATGTAAGGGGCATCGGTCGGGTGACTGATAAATGTTCCTTTGTACATCCAGATAAATCCATCACCGCCCGGATATTGACGCAGGCTATGTCTACCCGATAGCATGATGTCTGCTTTTAGGCGGTCACTCAGTTTTGCTGTGAGATTGGTCCTGAAGTTGTAGCGGTCATATTTCATGTCACCGCTTTTGAACAATCCCTGCTCATTGAAATAGCCTACGCTTGCAAAGTAATTGATGGCATCTGTACCACCTCTGATCGAAAAATCATGTTGAGTCTGCAGTGCTGATTTTTTAAATGTCTCGTCATACCAGTTGGTACTTTGATAGCCTTCGACTCCCTGCCGCCACTTATCCAACTCTTCGGTATTAATATTCACGATCCCATCACGGTAATAAATGGCATCGCGATACATCTCTAGGTATTGTGCTGCCGATGCCATTTTGGTGACATAGGTTGGCTTCTGTGCACCCAGTGCGCCAGTGTACGTAAAATCGGGCTTGCCCGAGTGCCCTTTTTTTGTGGTCACTAATATAACGCCATTGGCCGCGTTAAGCCCATATATCGCTGCAGAAGCATCTTTCAACACCGAAATACTTTCAATATCATTTGGTGTAAGCTGTTGAAATTCGACACCACCGTCGCGCACGATACCGTCGATCACATACAGGGGCTCACCAAAACCGCGAATATTGATGGATGAGGTAAAGCTGCCTGGCTCGGCATTCCCCTGACGGATCTGTAAGCCCGGGATTTTGCCCTGAAGACTTTGCGCCAGACTGGAATTGGTGGTGGTCAATATGTCTTTGGATTGGATCGTAGCTATCGCGGCTGTTACATTACCTTTTTTCTGGGTGCCATAACCTACCACGACCACTTCATCCAATCCTTTTTGATCGACCTCCAATGTGATTTGCATGAATTCACGGGATACGACAACCTCTTTGTCGCTTGCACCGAGGTAACTGATTACCAAGAATTGTCCCACAAAGGCTTCTATATTAAATTGTCCCTGACTGTCTGTTGCGACCGATCTATCCGTATTTTTGACATGGACCGTGACACCAGATAGGGGCTGTCCGGTGCTGTCTACGATTTTGCCAGTCACGCTATGCTGTTGTGCCTGATTTAGCACAATCCCGTCATTGCTTCGATGCGCAGCAGCATAGGTAGGCCCCATACAACAAGCTAATGCAACAGGAAGCATGATATAAAGCGTCGTTTTTTTTCGATGTATGCTCATAAGTTATAAAGGATGGTTTAATTAGTTATACTTTTCAATTTAGCAAAGTGTACAGCTTAAAGGCTATACTTTTTTAGGCATAGTCACTAGGAACTGTCTTTGATAATAGATAGTTTGTCCATCGTGTTATGGTTTATATATTGGATAGTACGAATTAAGACGGAGATGGATAATTTTGACTTAATATTTTATTAATTTTCAAAAATAAAATATAAATTACTGATTTTCAGTATTATAAATTGAGTTTAAAAATATTAATATCGAGCTATAATCTTCTTGAAAGGGGTTCCATACTCTTCGTCATAAAGCTTTTGGTACTCTACGGCAAAGGACTCGTAGGCCTGTTTGGCTTCCTGATGGGAGCCCATTTGCGATAAGATAAAACAACGCACCATCATCGCATCTTCGTTCATCAGATCATAATGCCCGATACGTTTTGCGATGATCAGATGGGTATCTGTAAATGTAAGGATAGGGAATTCTTTTAAAAATGTAGCATAGCTATCCGCTACTTTAGAAGCAACCAATCCTTTCGCTTCGTCCATCCATTCGAAATCCAGGTCCATTAGAAATGGGCCACGTTCTAAGAAAGCGGATAAGGTTAACATCTGTTCGATTCGGTTTTCGGGCGTAAACCGTATGTGCCAAAAATCGCTTAAGTCTACCTGTCTATGCTCGTCAAACTGCAATCGCCAGTAGCCCGTATCCTTGGACAAGTGGATGTTATCTAGTGCAGCCAACACGTTTTTTAGTTTACCAATATTGACCAAAAGGTTGTTTCTGGCACTTTTCAGGTCTTTGTCGGACCACAGCAACTCGTACAACCGCTCTGAGCTGGCACCAGACCTGTTCAAGATCGTTTGCAAAGCAATAAATAAGAATAGCTGTTTTAGTACCGGGGTGAATTCTTTCGTAATATCGCTGCCTTCACGATCCAATACCTGAAAATTTCCAAATAAATACACCCTATTGACAGGCTGTTTGACTACATCGTTGTCCAAGGGCTGGGAGAGAATAGGTGGCTGCTGTTTTTTTCTGACCCCCCATAGGCTTAGTCCCAACAAAGCAAGGATACCAGCTAATAATCCGATTGGGTATGATCGATCTACTGGCGCCGCTGACGCTGCTGTCATCGGCGGAAAATAAAGGCTATACACCTGCGCGCTGGTCTCTGTCCCATCATCGTATAAGGTTACAGCGATGAGCTGTTCATTTTTAGCCGCAAAATAGAGATCGGCATAGGAATTAATATCTTGAAAGAGGAAGGGGATACTGTCTGCCAAGGGAGTGAGGGCACCACCTGATAAGGAGCCACGTACCAGTTGGATAGCGCTATCAAATATATTCTTTGGATACGTCAAGGCATAAAAATGCTGCTGTAAAGTGTCTATCCACATGGAATTTGCGAGTACAAATTCTTCGGTGCTGCGCGGGAGCTCCCACAATTTGCGCATCCGGCGTGTCGCAAAATCGAAATAGAGCATATCGTAGTAATGGTGTGGATTTAGTCCCTGCTTGCCTGATTGGCTGCCAAATCCACCAAAAATATAGGCTCCCTCGGAGGTGGTGCCCACACCCGAAAGATAGCGCGGAGAATAGACCGGGTTAACAGTGAATACCGTGTCAAATTGTGCCGTCTGCAAGCTTCCTTTCATTAACCCACCTTTATACATGTAATAACCATAGCCGCCAAGCACGTAGATAGCCGAATCTCGCGGAGAATAAAACTTATTGGAATGCCAAAAAGCGGTTTTTTCACGAGTTTTGAAGGTTCTCGTCCAGCTCCGCTTTTCAAAATCGAACACATTTAATACGGATTCGTCGGGTAGAAAGTTATAAAGACTATTGGTTTCGGATAGGTACATCGATTGATTACCGTGCTGTAAGCCTAGCGGACCGCTGCTGTAGACAATACGCTGAACGCTATTTGTAGCTAGATCGACGATGTATAATGCCGTATCGCTCACATAGATGACTCGTTCATTGGTCTTGTCGAAAGCTACACTGCTGGCAGGCCCTAACTTGATATCGGCTACCCGTTGCCAGCGGCTATGTAGGGCTCTTATCCAGTTGGGGTTATCGGTTACGCCGTTTATTCTGCCTAGACTATCCGACACGTCATGACCTTGGCTTTCTGCTAATAGCCAACGGCTCACTAGCTCGCCTTTATCCAGAACCCGTAGATTTCGCACCGACATAGGAGGCACATCCGTGGTGGAAAATCCTGCAATATTATTTGATCCAAAACACAGCTTGGCCTGCCCCTTACCTTTATAGTTAAAGCGAACAGTCTGTACGACTCCATTGATCTTTATTTCCAGTGCGTCCCACTGCGGAGAAATTTTCACCTGCACTGGCAACCAGCCATAAAGCCCAGGTGCACTGTGAGGTAGTTTCAAGACATGCTGTTGGTTACCAACAACCATGCTGAACATCTTGTTTTGGTTACTGAAATCGTCGCAGATAAGGTCTATGTTAAATTGATCGTCTAGAATGATACGAAATACGTAGCCGTAGTAAGATACTTGATTGGGCTTAAATTTTAAATCGAATCGTAAGAGGATATCTTGGTTTTTCGATAATTCAAAGGCAGAAGGAAAGAATAGTGAAGTGCGCTCATTCTGAACTTTTTCATAGCTATGAAAGGATAATCCGTGTCCCTGCGCAAAAACTACATGCGATAAGGCAAGGAGTAAGAATGCAATAGCATGGATTGAAAATTGAACTGCAATAAACTTATCTCTCATCGTGTATGCAAACTACTAAATAATTTTTAGTAGACTTATAAAGGTTAGCAATTAGCTTGTTTAAAGCGAATTTAAAGATAGTTTTTTTACCTCGGAAACAAAGCCGAGAAGTCCAAAGTATTTTTCCTTAGATATTGCCCGGCGAATGAATAAGTTTAAATTTACAGCGTTTAAAAGAGGATTAATAGGATTACAATAAAATACGCCTGAAGTGAATTTCTTCAGACGTTCTTAATTTAAAAGCCTTTTCTCAACGTCATTGCGCGAAGGAGGAATGACGACAAAGCAATCTAACATTACAGCGAAGTCCTGATTATTGGGATCAAAAACGTAGATTGCTTCGTTGCTGCTGCGCCTACCAATGACAGATTACCTTTGGTGAGCTCGCAAGCTCGGTTTCACGGGCGACATTATTTCTGATTGTAAGGATCTACTAGCACTATCCCGATAAAACGGCCTAGGTTGTGTAAGGCGTAAAGAATTGTCGATTATTTCTGACGAGCAATCAGACCTGTTTGAGCGAAGTGAGTTTATCTTATTGCCAGAAATAAGAAGACAATTTAGCCGAGCAACCAAGCCTTGATTTCTTTGCGTACTTTCTTGATCAAGCAAGAAAGTATGAGCCACTCGCGGCTTGAGCGAGAATAGAAAACTTAAAACACGACTGCTATCCCCTTTAAAACTGCATATAGCAGTAAAAAGAACACCGAAAAATAAAGAATACACTGTTGCCATGATGATAGTTGATTAAAGTGATGATCAAATTGTTTACGAAACGATTTAAAGGAATGCCACAGTAGCTCCTGTAGCCATATGCTGATATATACCGCTAGCCAGCCGAGCAGTAGGCCAAAGACAGCAATGGTCAAGGTGCCAAAATCGAGGACGCCTATAGCCGTATCGAGCAGCTGCAGTAGGATAGATACCATAATCCAGCCGATAATCAGCAATAGAAAGGCAAAGAATAGCTTTTCTTTTAAAGAGAGTTCCCGTTGCCAGCCCCGGGCTAGCGAAGTAGGACGAGTTGTTATTATTGTTTGCATTTTTAATTATTTAAAACTGTTAGAATTAATAGCCTATGGAATAGTAGCGTTAATAAAGACCATTGCGACCCGTTAAAAAAAGGATTTAAAAAGCGTAGCGGCTCAAATACTTTTAGGGCCATAATGATCTTTTAGCGTAACTATTTCAAAGCCTTGACTTTTTTCCTTCGTTTTTGTGTCAAGACAAAAAGGAAGAGCCTCCCGGCTTAAAGGAATGCTTATCGCACTATCATCGATACCGGATCGGACCAATGATTAATCATTTATGCCGTTTTTAGTTACACAGTTTTATTTTATCTTGTCAATCTAATAATTATGAATGATGACCAAATCTCGTTAATGGATTGGCATCGCCATTAATGCAGAAAGATGCGAATGCGTTTTAAAATAATTTTATTAAGTTTGGTTATAGTCTAATAGGCGTTATGAAATCTTGATTTCGTCTTAGATCAAAGAATGGCAAATGAATAGGGATATACAAGAACAACAGCTGTGGGGGGCGTTATGTGCAGGAGATCAAGATGCTCTTCAAAAATTGTATGTCAGCTATTACAATGGTTTACTGCAATATGGCTTAAAATATTCGGACGACCGGGATACACTCAAGGATAGTATTAACTCTACGTTTTTGTATATCTGGGAAAATCGTGCAGGACTTTCTTACGCAAACCACGTAGGTAGCTACATCTTTAAAAGCTACCAGCGCCAACTGTTAAAGGACCTCAATAAGAATAAAGTACTGGAAAAACTTAGTTTGTCGGGCGAATGGGATGCGGACATGGACATACAGGATTTTCAGTTTATTGTTCAGCAGGAAGAAAGTAGACGGATGTCCCTTCTCAAGAATGCTATTCTTAAATTACCTAAACGGCAACGCGAACTCATCCGCATGCGCTATTATGAAGAGCTAAGCTATGATGAGATCGCCAAACAGACCCAATTGACCAAAAGGGCTATCTACAACCAAATACATACTGCTATCTCCACCTTAAAGGAGGATTCTAGCCTATTGAATTTAAAGCAGTTATTGTCTCTTTTGATTTTTTTCTAAAAAAAACTGGTAAAAATAAGAGCACCCGCTCTCTATATATTAAAACGACTAATTTTTTAAATCTTATGAAGGGTTACCAATCTATTCATGACTTTTTGCTTGATGAATCTTTTGTCCGCTATGTTTTGAAACAAAACAGTGCCGATGTCGAAAGATGGGAGGAATATATAATGCATAATCCCCAAAAAAAGCAACTTCTAGAGCAGGCCAAAATAACCCTCATGGACATGCAGCAAGCCCTGTCTTCGATCGATGCAGAAGAAAACTACCAGAAACTGAAACCGATGCTACTCGACGGAGCGCTTAAAGAGCTGCCTAAGCGTCGTAATTGGCGTTATTATGCGGCGGCCAGTATTGCAGTCCTATTTATTTCTATTGCCTCGCTATGGATCTTGATGAATGATGGCGCTAACAATGATGTCGTCTATGCGACACAACCCTCCCAACGAAAAACGATCACACTAGCTGATGGTACGTTGGTAAAACTCAATGCAGACAGCAAGTTAGAGGTTATGGAAGGGTTTGGAAAGACCAATAGAGCTATCAAACTAGCGGGAGAGGCCTATATGGAAGTGGCTAAAAACCCAGACCTTCCGTTTACAATCGGTACCAGTACTATTGCGGTACGCGTACTGGGCACCACACTTAATATCCGGGCCTATGCCAATGAAGACCATGCCGAAGCCTCGCTACTAGAAGGTAGTGCCGAAGTGATCTTAAAAAATAAAGACATAGCACCCATAAGGTTAAAACCTATGGATAAAGTGGTCGCCTCCGTAAGCGAACTGTCCAGCAGCAGCATCGGTGTCGAAGTGCCCGATAGCACGGCATACAAATTGGCATCGATGACCCATTATGATAGTAAGCAAAGATTGGTAGAAACTTCATGGACTGAACAAAAACTGGTTTTTGTCAATGAGCCCCTATCCTCTATTGCAAAAACCCTGGAACGCTGGTATAACATCAAGATTGAATTTGATACTGCAGGTATTAAAGATCGAAAATATACGGCTGCTTTTGATGAAAGTGAAGAACTACAAAGTGTGCTGGAGAGTTTAAAGGCGAGTATGCCTTTTCATTATAAAAAAACAGGACCAAGAACAATAAGTATAAACTAACTAACCACATAGATCAATAATATGACGTATACAGAAAGTTAAAAGTAGATAAAAGAAAAGGAGCATGCCAGGCACGCCCCTAAAATCGTTAACTAACAGAACAGGCTGCGACGGCTAATCTCAGGCCTGGTTACTAATCGTTTACATTAACATTTCAAAATTATGAAAAAAAACGCAATATGCGTTAAGGGAAGATATTGCCCGAGACTTTTAAAAACACTCATTGTTGTGAAACTGACCCTCATCCTCGCCCTGCTATTCAATCTGACCGCTATTGGCAATACCTGGGCTCAAAATGATCGCGCTACATTAAACATGAAGGCGGTCAGGCTTGGATCCGTACTCAAGGAAATAGAAGCCCAGACCAAATACAGATTTGTGTATGGCGAAGACCTTGTCGAAGATTTAGGCAGCTCTTTTGAAGTGCAGAGCCACAACAGGCCGGTCAAAGATATACTTCAAGAATTACTGGCTGGTACCGATCTGAGTTTTACCCTCAGCAAGGACTATCTTATCGTGTTGTCAAAGGTGCGTAAACCGACCAGCCTACAGGCAAAGGTACAAGGGGTAGTGACCGATGAGCAGGGAAAAGTTATACCGGGAGTGACTATTTCAGGAGCAAATAATAATGCGGTATTAACGGATCAGAATGGACGCTTTGTCATTGAGGCCAATCCAGGGCAAACACTGCGGATCTCCTGCCTGGGTCGGGTTTCGCAAACGATCACCATCACCTCCTCGCACCTACAGGAAGGTATAAAGGTGACAATGACTGCCGGAGTAAATACCCTAGAAGAGACGGTAGTCGTAGGGTACGGAAGTACGAGACGTAAAGACCTCACCGGTTCGGTCGCTTCGATCAAGGTCGATGAGATCCGTGATGTACCTTTTATGACTGTGGATGATGCCTTGACAGGAAAGGCGGCAGGTGTGCAAGTCACTAAAGCAGATGGTTCGCCAGGCGGTGCTGTACGGATTCGTGTACGTGGAGGTACTTCGTTGGTTGGGACCAATGATCCGCTATATATCATAGATGGTATTCCGACGGTGGTCACGGACAATTACATCAACTCCCAATCGGATATTGTCAATCCTATCGAAGCGGCTAATGGGCCAGAAGGATTTAATAACAGTGTATCGGGGGCATTTTCGCGGGGATTGAATAATTTGGCAGGTCTTAATTTCAATGACATAGAAAGCATTAATATCTTGAAAGATGCGTCGGCAACGGCCATCTATGGTTCCAAAGCGGCAAATGGCGTTGTGATCATTACCACCAAAAGAGGTAAGCAAAATATGAAACCTCAACTAAATGTCAACTACTATACAGGTATTAACAATTCGCTCCCAGAAAAGGTGTTAAATGCTTCCCAATACAAAAGCTTACTGAAAGAGGCGGCGCAAAACCTGATCGATGAACGTACACGATTAGGACTTAATCTGACCAATACGGCTTCTCTACAATCATTACGTATATTAAATGATCCTAGTTTTTTTGGCAACGCTGACACAGATTGGCTGGATTTAGTATTGCGGACGGGGTATACCAATAATGCCGATATATCCGTGACTGGAGGGGGGCTTGAATCAAGATATTACACTTCATTAAACTATACCGATCAAACGGGTACTGTATTGGGTTCAGATTTCAAACGCCTATCAGGCAAGATAAATCTGGACAACCAGATCGGGACAAAGTTCAAGTTGATCACCAATATTAACTACGGCTATACCGACAATAATCTGATCAGTGGTGCATATGGACAGGCATTGACTGCCCCTCCAACAGCCGAAGTCTATAATCAAGATGGTTCTTTTACCAATTTGGGGGATTTGAGCCAAGATTATAGAGGTTATCAAAATCCTCTGGCATTGACCTCCACCACAAATAATGCTAAAACTTATCTTTTGCTGGGATCGATTTCGGGGGAGTACGATATTTTGAAAGATTTACAATTTAAAAGTACAATCTCTACCAATCTAAATCTATACAACCAGATTAACTATACGCCAAGCTACCTAGAGGTAGGTGGATTCTACGGTAGAGAGTCTACTGGCGGGGGATTAGGTTCAAACTCGCATACCAACTCGCTGAGTACATTTATAGAAAACACCTTGACCTGGAATAAAGATTTCAATGAAAATCACCGACTCAATGTATTGGGCGGTACCTCTTGGGAACAAAATAGGATAGCATCCTTTTCAGCAACCGGACGGGGCTATCCCGATGACTTTTTTTTGAACAACCTTAGCTCTGCAGCTACGCCGGTGCGTGTCCAAGGTGCTAACCCATCGGCTCAGAATGCCTTATTGTCGTTTTATATCCGGGCCAATTATGTGTTCAAAGACAAATACCTGTTGACGTTTACGGGGCGATCGGATGCGTCTTCAAAATTTGGACCGAGCAACCAGACCGGCTACTTCCCTTCCGGTGCCATCGCATGGCGTATTTCTGAAGAGTCCTTTTTAAGGGATAAAACTTGGATTGATGAACTAAAGATTAGATTGAGCGCAGGTCGTACCGGGACACAGGCTATCGGTGACCATATGTGGCGCACGTTGTATACGCCAGATTCTTACGGCAATTCCAATGCCTTGATACCCACGCAGCTGGGTAATGCCAATATACGCTGGGAGTCGACGACACAACAAGATGCCGCTTTGGATTATTCTTTCTTCAAAGGGAGACTCAGCGGGTCCTTAGGCTTCTATCGAAAAGTGACAGACGGTGCCCTACTCAATATCACTCCGGCACCGAGTACTTCCTATTCGAGTGTGATCTATAATATTGCGAAGATTCAGAACAAGGGGATAGAATTTGAGCTTCAAGGCGATTTCGTCCGTAAGGAGCGATTTGGATGGAGTGGAGCACTCAATATATCCAAAAATATGTCCGAAGTATTGAATATAGAAGGAGAGGCATTCTCGGATCCTAACGACAGAAACGCGCTAAACTTAGGGACCAGCGTCGTTCAGGAAGGTGAGCCACTGGGGTTGTTGTACGGTAGGGTATCCCGGGGAATCATCAAGACGCCGGAGCAGCTCGAAGATTTTAAAACGCGTTTCCCTTATTACATTTATTTTCAGCCCTACGTCAATATTGGTGATGTAGACTACGAGATCGAAGATGGTTTTTGGAAGCAGGAGGTCATCGGAAGGACGATCCCTAAATTTTATGGAGGATATACGAATACACTGCGTTACAAAAGACTTTCATTGACTACCCTTTTCACTTTTTCCTATGGCGGTAAACTGCTCTACCAGAAAGATGTAAGCGATATGAATATGCAAAGTCTAGCCAATCGTGGTGTCCGTATCTTGGACAGGTACAATGCTTCCAATACCGATGCCACACGTGCAAGATTAATCTATGGTGAAGGCAGTTTTATAACAAATGACAACATCTATGATGCCTCTTACCTAAAATTAAAAACGCTAAATGTAAGCTATTCACTACCCAGCGATCTGCTCGATCGATTCAGGATAAAACAGATGAACATCTACGCCTCGGCAATGAATCTATTTACAGTAACCTCCTATCCAGGAGCTGATCCAGAAGTGAGCGATGACCCTAGAAGTGTCATCGGTGGGGGTAGGGATATGAGTACTTTCCCTACTTCACGGACTTACACCTTTGGTATACGTTTGGGCTTTTAATTAAAGAAATTATACATATGAAGAATATTTTATATTATCTCGTAGCAATCGGAATTGCTGGTGTACATGTATCCTGTAGTAAACAGCTTGATGCATTACCTACGCAATCTAAAGTAGAGGGCAACGTTATTGTTGATCAAAAAAGTGCAGAGGTCGCGCTGAATGGGGTCTATCTGACCTTTGCGGAAGGCGGAGATGACCGAGGCACGCCTAGCGTGATGTGGTCACGCAACCACGAAGTGTCTCCATCGGTTTTGGGCGCTAATATTAGATACCCGTATGGTTCGGAAGATTTTGAAGAGAATAGCCGAATCACCAGTACGACCTACCCCTTGGAGGATATGTGGACAAGCAATTACAAGTTGATAAATGCTGCGAATGGGGTTATCAAGCAAATCGAAGCACTAGGTGAAGAAAAGATAGCTGTGTCCCGCAAAGAAGAGATCATTGCAGAGGCTCGTTTACTACGGGCATACGGACATTATAACCTCTTACGCTATTTCTCACAGTTCTACGACACAAATAGTACTTATGGCGTATTATTACGTACTGAGTTTATAAGCACCGATAATCTCGCTAAATCGCGGAGTAACGTACAAGAAAGCTATGAATCTATCCTAGCGGATATAGATTTTGCCATCGAAAATGCGCCGGTTGCCAATCCGAACCACTATGCAAACCAGTGGATCGCAAAAGGGATGAAATGCCGGGTGCTTATCCTCCGTGGCTCTTCCACGGATTACACGGAAATTCTTTCTCTTACCAACGACATTATCGAGAACTCGCCTTATGAGCTGGAGACGTATGTACGCGATATCTTTAGTACAAAAGGGATAAGCAGTAAAGAGATTATGTTTGGTATCATGCCGAAGCCGAATCAGGTTATTAAGACGGAAGCTTATTATTTTAGGGAGTCGCCCTCTTATCTGACGACCGACTACTTCAAGAGCTTATTTACTAATAATGACCCCCGAAAGGTTTGGATGATTGGTGTCAATCAAGATGAAGAGGATGCCGTACTTAAATACAGAGGCACGAAACAAGAGGATTCTTATGCGCTACGTCTTACGGAAATATACCTCTTAAGAGCCGAAGCCATCTTGCGGTCCAATGGGAATATCGACGACGCTAAGGCCATCCTCAAGACTATCCTTGGCCATGCCGGATTCACCAATGTTGATCATATAGAACAACTACAGACCCGGGCCGAGGTATTGGTCGAGGTGTATAGAGAAGTAGCCCGTAACTTATCGTTTGAAGATGGTCAGGATTGGACTACATTATGCCGTCTACCACTGCAGACCATACAACAAATCAAACCCAGCATCCTGGATAGAGATCGGATAATTCTGCCCATACCTGCAGAGGAATTTCGAAAAAATCCCATCATAGGTGAACAAAATCCAGGCTATAACAAATTTTAACACGATGAACTACAAACATTATATTACCACCACCGCGATTGTTATTTCAGCGATAGCTGTTCAAGCGCAGGAAGCCACTGTTTCAGGGCGCATAAAAGATATAGGAAACGCTGAATTTGTTATGTACTATATGGATGGCGCTACCCAGAAGTCAGATACGATACAGGTGAAAAATGACCTTTTTAGCTGGAAAGGACTCTTAAGGGAGCCCCAGAAAGTCGGCTTTATGTTTCCATCCGGTTATGCCGAAGCCTTTTTAGAGGCGGGCACGATTAAAATAGATGCACATAAAGATTCGCTTTATAATCTACGCGTGACGGGCAGTAAACTTCAAGATGAGGCCGACGCCTATGCTGCGACATTGGCCGATCTAGAGGAACGGACTAATCCACTTTATGAAAAATGGGGCAAAGGAACGACCGAAGAGCAGCTGAAAATTGAGCAGGAGATGGAAAGTATCCGAGAGGAGCGGAGGCAGCGTGCTGCTAAATACATCGCTGCTCACCCTAAAAGTGCGTTCAGTCTGAGCCTAGTCGAAGACCGGTCTGCCATGGGCAGTTTCGAAGAGGTGAAACCATTATATGACTTATTGGACAAGGGACTATTAAATACAGCGAAGGGGAAAGCGCTGACAGATCGTCTAGCGGTTATCCAACGAAGTGCCCTAGGTTCGGATATGCTCGCTTTTACACAAAATGACCAACATGGCAATCCGGTGAGTTTTGCCGACTTCAAAGGCAAGTTCGTATTGGTTGACTTTTGGGCCAGTTGGTGCGGTCCGTGCCGGGCGGAAAATCCGAATGTGCTCAAGGCCTATAATACCTACAAAGACAAAAACTTCACCGTATTAGGGATCTCTTTGGATGATAATGCGGAGAAATGGAACAAAGCAATCAAAGAAGATGCTATGCCATGGACGCAGGTATCTTCGCTTAAGGGGTTTGACAATGAAGTATCAACGTATTATGGTATACGCGGTATACCGAGCACATTGTTGGTAGACCCTACAGGCAAAATCATTGCGAAAGACCTACGCGGAGAATCGTTACAACAAAAACTAGCTGAAATATTCGAATAACAACAACTGAAATGAATATGAGAAATACCCTAACTTGCCTCGCAGCAGCCCTCCTGTTGATACAGGGTTGCGCAAGCAATAAAACAGAAAATAAATACGTGTTGAACGGACAGCTCACCGGTATTCCGGATGGAATGGTGAAACTACAGCGTATAGATCAGAACGAACATAAATCGATCACCATCGATAGTGTGCAGATTCAAAATGGTAAGTTTACACTCGAAGGTGATCTGAACACTCCAGAGATGATGACCTTGCTGATAGAGCCGGGCAACTGGTCGACCTCCTTTTTTATGGAACCGGGCACCCTGCAGTTTGAGGCGGATACTACGGGAGCCACCCACTATGACTATACGGCGTACGAGGGAGGAAAGGGAGCAGTCCTAACCAAGTTTAACGTGAAGGGCTCTCAAAATCAAGATATCTATAATGCTTTTGAAAATCACCCGAAGAGCCTGGCCGCTAAAGAAGTATACACAGCCTTGAATAAAAAATACGAAGCCGAGTCAAATCCTGAAGGTAAAGAAGCTATCCGCGAGGAGATGGGTACATTTGGCGAGCAGCATAAGGTATGGGAACTGCAGTGTATCGACAGCTTGATCCAGGCACATCCCTCTTCGGTGGCGGTTGCTTATCTATTGCAGCGGTATCAGCAGTTTAACGAATCAATGCCAATATCGGATCTGGAAAAGCGGGTAACAGGGCTTAGTTCTCCCGCAAAGGAGTCGGCTTACGTTAAAGAACTAGAAAATATTCTAGTCATCAAAAAAGCATTACTGCCCGGACAAGAAGCACCAAATTTCAAAGCGTTAAAGACGGACAGCACGGAGTTTACATTATCCGCACTGCGCGGCCAATACGTGCTGTTGGATTTTTGGGCCAGCTGGTGTGGTCCCTGCCGTAAAGCTATTCCCCACTGGAAAGAGGTCTATGCGCAGTACCATAATAAAGGTTTAGAGATCGTCGGCGTGACCAATGATAGCGGATGGCCGGACTGGTTTAAAGCACTGGACATGGAAAAAATGCCTTGGTTGCAGGTTGCAGATGATTTTCCGGTTAAAAATAGACCCGCCCGCATAGCTACATTGTATGACATCCCGAGTCTACCCACCTATGTGCTGTTGGACAAGGCGGGTAAGATCCTGGTACATACAACATCCAAAGAAGATGTAGATGCGGAGCTGAAGCGAATATTTAATTAATAAATTTTAAGGGGCTGTATCATAAACTTCGCTTTGTGATACAGCCCCTTTTTAACTTTATATAACATGCTAAAGAAACTAATTTTCATTTCGGTATTGTCTCTAGGAAGCCAGGCTTTTGCCCAGAAACCGAATACCCTAATCACAGGCAAGCTCGAAGGACTACCAAAGGAAGAGTGGATCTACTTTATGGGATTTGGAGATAGGCAGAAAGATTCTGTACAGCAAACTGATAAAGGGTTTAAATTTGAATTGGATATTCCAGAGGGGCAGGGGGACTTCTATATTTTGCAAGCGGGCAAAATGGATCGTTCGGGAGAGATGAACGGGACATTTCTCTTTTTCGAAAAAGGAAAAATAAATATAGCCAGTAAAACACCCCAGTTTAAAGATGCCAAATTCTCAGGCGGTAAACTGGCCGACTATTACAATCTGTTTCAAAACCGGCCACAGGTCGACGGGAGTAAGGAATTGTACGAACAGCTCCGAGCGGCTTTCGATCGAAAGGACACCGTGAAGTCTGCCGAGCTACGAAAACGTATGGATGCCCTGAACGAAGAACAGCAAAAGCTGGATAAAGCCTTTGTCTTAAAGCACAAAAATAGTGCAGGCATAGTCTACCCGATGTTTTTCACCCTTCGGGATAGGGATAATCTAGCCGAAGTCGATGCACTCCTACAGCAAGTGAGTCCGCAGGCTAAAAATAACATACCGATTAAAAATATCGAGCACAGCATCAAGACCGATAAGCTGACGGGCATAGGTCGTACAGCCTTACCTTTCTCACAGACAGATACCTCGGGCAAGGTTGTTTCCTTGAATGATTTCAAAGGGAAGTATGTGCTTATTGACTTTTGGGCGAGCTGGTGTGTGCCCTGCAGGATTGAAAACCCTCATGTGGTGACCGCCTACCAGCAGTTCAAGAATAAAAATTTCACCGTGTTGGGCATATCCTTTGACAATCCAGGTCAGCACAATCGCTGGATAGAGGCCATCCATGCGGACAACCTGAGCTGGACACAAGTCTCCGATCTAAAAGGCTGGAAAAATGAAGTTGGCGTGCTGTATGATATTAAATCCATCCCGTCCAACCTATTGCTGGATCCGAATGGAACCATTATCGCGAAGAATCTAAGAGGGGATAAGCTGGAAGAAAAACTTCGGGAGTTATTAGGCGCTCCGCAGATGGATCAGAATACCTTTGTTCTATCGGGAAAAGTCGACAACCCCGAACAGTACACCGCCTTCCACATCCGCTATGAAGGTGCCGATGGCAAGACTGTAGCCGACAGCACCCGCATCTTCAATGGTGTCTTCAGCTATATCGGTAAGGTGTCTTCTCCTGTTGAAGTCAGCGCATATTTTACAAAAGACAAGGAAGGTGCTCCTCAATCCTATGAAAAGTATATGCGCTTTTACGTTGAACCGGGAGCGCTCAGTTTGACGGGGAATACCGACCTACCACAAGAGCTACTGATTGCCGGATCTAAAGTCCAGGATGAAAATGTGGTGTTTAATGCTATCGGAAAAGAAGAAAGTGCACTCGTAAAACCTCTAAGTGAGGCCTACAACAAGAAAAGCATGGAGTATGGTCGATTGAAGAAAGAGGGGGCTGCCGAATCTATTTTAAATGAAAAATTGGAAGCGTGTGAAAAGTTGCGCGAGCAGATGGCTCCCTACTATGATCGTATACGTGATAAAAAGCTTGCGTATATCCGGGAGCATCCCAATTCGCATATATCGGCGGGACAGTTACGTTACTATGTCAGCAGTTTGAGCTTGGATGAGCTACAGGGATTCTACGACAAAATGGGGCCTGAGGTTCGCAATTCGGCCGCAGGACAGGAGTTGAAGAACGAAATAGCCAACCTTCAGGGGGGATCCCCAGGTGGGATAGCAGCCGATTTTTCGGGACCGGATATTAACGGCAAGCCGTTGAAACTTTCCGATTATAAAGGACAATATGTTCTTATTGACTTTTGGGCCAGTTGGTGTGTACCTTGCCGTAAAGGCAATCCCCACCTGTTGCAGTTGTATAGCAAATACAAAAAGAAAGGGTTTGAGATCATCGGTGTTTCGGATGATGATACCAATCCGGCAGCATGGCGTAAAGCCGTAGATCAAGATAAAATCGGGGTCTGGAAACATGTATTGCGTGGTCTCAAAAAGTCGCCGGATGGCGGGTATGATAAGTCGGAGGATAAATCCGAAGCTTATGGTATACACACGCTACCAAGCAAAATATTAGTAGGCCCTGATGGTATTATCATAGGCCGTTATGCCAGCGGAGCAGGATCGGATGAAGATCTCGATGCAAAGCTGAAAGAGGTATTTAAGTTTTAACGCCGAGAGGTTATTGCCAAATTAGAGATGATTGCGCCCGTGGTATAATACCCCGGGCGTAGCTTTTTAATCTTCTCAACCCTATCAACCCTCTTAACTATCTAACCTTCTAATGCCTCCACAGTTTCACCTCGTCACGCTGTAACTTTCTACCTCTTTTTCACTTTACCCTCTAATATTCTTACTTTCGTAGAATGAAGAGGACGATAATAATCACAGGTGGTGCAGGCTTTATTGGCTCCCACGTAGTACGTGAATTCGTAAATAAATATCCATCGTATCACATCATTAATCTGGATGCTCTGACGTATGCCGGTAATCTGGAGAATTTAAAAGATATAGAAGGGAAATCGAGCTATACCTTTGTCAAAGCGGACATTACAGATGCGAAGCATATTTTAGCGATTTTTCAAGAATACAAGCCCGATGGAGTGATACATTTGGCCGCAGAATCGCATGTAGATCGCTCGATCAGTGATCCTTTGGCTTTCGTGATGACCAATGTGATTGGTACGGTTAATCTGTTGAATGCTGCTCGCGAGATTTGGAAAGATAATTTTGAAGGAAAGCGTTTCCATCACGTATCTACGGATGAGGTGTATGGTACCTTAGGAGAGACGGGCTTATTCACAGAAGAGACGGCTTACGATCCACATTCGCCTTACTCCGCCTCCAAAGCTTCTTCGGATCATTTTGTACGGGCGTATCACGACACCTATGGTTTGCCAGTGGTATTGACCAACTGTTCGAATAATTACGGTCCAAATCACTTTCCAGAGAAATTAATTCCGCTGTGCATCCACAATATTTTAAACAATAAACCACTACCTATCTATGGCGATGGTAAATTTACTAGAGATTGGTTGTTCGTTATTGATCATGCGAAAGCTATTGATCTGGTCTTTCACAAAGGCACTACAGGTGATGCCTACAATGTTGGCGGCTTTAACGAATGGCAAAACATAGATCTGGTCAAAGAACTGTGCAAGCAGATGGACGAGAAATTGGGTAGGCCAACGGGGACCGCTGACCAATTGATCACCTTTGTAAAAGATAGACCTGGGCACGATTTACGCTATGCTATCGATGCCACGAAGATCAATCAAGAATTAGGCTATCAACCATCTGTAACCTTCGAACAAGGATTATCCATTACAATTGATTGGTTCCTATCAAATCAAGAATGGCTAGACAACGTAACCTCTGGGGAATATCAAAAGTATTATCAAGAGCAGTATAACAGATAGGTGACAAAGTTATAAGGTTACAAGGTATGAAATCGCATGAAGATTTAAAGGTTTGGCAAGAATCCATGACGCTAGTTGAAAAGGTCTATGCATTGACGGCATCTTTTCCAAAAGAAGAGGTGTATGGTTTGACTAGTCAAATCCGGAGATCAGCAGTTTCTGTACCGTCAAATATAGCAGAAGGTGCTGGCAGGCAAAGTAAAGCCGAATGGATAAGGTTTCTTTTTATTGCACAAGGCTCTTTGTCTGAGTTGGATACCCAACTTAAGATTGCGCAACGTTTAGATTATATCGCTGAAGCTAAGGAGATTTTCTCTAGTATATTTTTTATAAGGAATATGCTGACAAAACTAATCAACAGCATAAAGGTCTAACAATGTAACCCTGTCACTTTATCACAATGTAACTCTCTCAACTATATCAACAACAAAGAATGAAAATCACAGAAACCAGTCTAAAAGGCTGTTATATATTAGAACCTGCAAAATTTGGTGATAGCCGGGGGTATTTCATGGAAGGCTTTAATGAAAAGATCTTCAATGAAGTGACGGGCACGAATACGCATTTTGTGCAGGATAATCAATCGTTCTCCACTAAGGGGGTGCTTCGTGGATTGCATGCGCAGTCGGGTGAACATGCTCAAGCTAAGCTAGTGCGTGTATTGGATGGTGAAGTGTTGGATGTAGCGGTCGATGTTAGACCAGAATCTTCGACTTTCGGTCAATACGAAGCTGTACGACTTTCTGCAGAAAACAACCTACAGTTGTTCGTTCCACGTGGCTTCCTGCACGGGTTTGTAGTATTAAGCGAGACAGCAACGTTCTTTTACAAATGCGATAACTATTATAACAAAGAATCCGAGTGTGGTGTGCACCCATTAGATGCAGATCTTGCAATAGACTGGGCGATCCCAGTAGAAGAAATGTTATTGTCCGATAAAGACAGAGAAGCACAATCATTCGCTGAGTTTAAAGCTACTTTGTAGAAGAAGCAGTAATTGTACAAATAATAATTATGTTGCCTAACAAAATTTTGAAAATTGCAGTGAGTTCACAATCCTTACATTCAAAATTTTTAAGCAACACGGTTTTGCACACTTTTGACAAGACAAAAGTGTGAGCCTGTCACGGCTTGAGTGACATAAAACACTTGAGTGACATAAAGAAATTGAGATGAAGATATTAATAACCGGTTCTAATGGTCAGTTAGGCTCAGAACTAAAGGATTTATTAAAAGATCATGCAGACAAAGAATGTTACTTCCTTGACCGCAAACAACTCCCTTTAGAACAAACCTTGATTATTCAGGATATCTTAGGAATGTACCAGCCTGATTTGATTATTCATGCTGCCGCCTATACGGCTGTAGATAAGGCTGAATCAGAACCTGCACTTGCAGATGCCATTAATCATTTAGCTTCAGAAGAAATTGCTCAATACTGTAGATTGCATGGTGCAAAATTAATTGCTATTTCTACCGATTACGTGTTTGATGGGAATTCTGATGTTGCTTTGACCGAAGACGCGCCTGTAGATCCGATCAATACCTATGGCTTGACCAAGCTAAAAGGCGAGCAGGCAATTCTGAAATGGCATGCAGAGAGTATCGTGATTCGCACTTCATGGGTTTATTCAACTTATGGGAATAACTTTGTAAAGACCATGATCCGTTTGATGACAGAAAGAGACGAAATCTCCGTTATTAACGATCAAATCGGTTCGCCAACTTATGCCAAAGACCTAGCTCAGGCTATTGTCGATATCATCGAAGGCGAGGATTGGGTAGGCGGACTGTATCATTACTCCAACGCAGGAGAAATATCCTGGTACGATTTTGCGATAGCCATTAAAGAGATAAAAGGACTGGATTGCAAAATCAACCCTATCCCTACTACACAATACCCAACGCCCGCAAAGCGTCCGAAGTACTCCCTGCTCGATAAATCAAAGATAAAACGTACATTTAAAGTAGAAGTACCAAGTTGGAAAGATAGTTTAGTGCAAATGCTAGCAAATTTAAGCTAATTGATGCGAATTTAGTTGAGCAATGAATAAAGAGATTGTCTATAAAAATGAAAGCTTTCAGATCATAGGTATCTGTATGAAAATTCATTCGAATTTAGGAGCAGGCTTTTTGGAGTCGGTTTATTCAGAAGTCCTCGCTAAAGAGTTAAAGAAGGAGGGTATTCCTTTTGAACAAGAAAAGAAACTAGATTTATATTATGAAGATCAAAAGTTGAGTAAGTATTTTAAAGCAGACTTTATTTGTTTTGAGGATATAATTTTAGAGATTAAATCAGTTAATTTTTTGGCGGAAGCGTTCAATAAACAATTATTAAATTATTTACGAGCAACAAATAAGAGGCTTGGGATATTGATTAATTTTGGACAGTCGTCATTGACATATAAAAGAATCGTTAATAGTAAACCTGCGTAATTCGCATTAATTTGTGAAAATTCGCTTTAATTAGATCACGAATGAAAGGAATAATACTCGCCGGCGGCTCCGGTACACGATTACACCCTTTGACACTGGCTGTATCCAAGCAGTTGATGCCAGTCTATGATAAACCGATGATATATTACCCTTTGTCTACACTGATGTTGGCAGGGATTAATGAGATACTGATTATCTCCACCCCGCAGGATCTATCTAATTTTGAAAAATTATTGGGCGATGGATCACAGTTGGGGTGTAAGTTTTCGTATAAAGAGCAACCTTCTCCAGACGGTCTTGCGCAGGCATTTATATTAGGTGAGGAATTTATCGGAGACGATAAAGTAGCTTTGATATTAGGAGATAACATCTTTTATGGGTCAGGAATGTCTAAGCTGTTGCAATCCTCGGCAGATCCAGATGGAGGCGTTGTATTTGCCTATCCTGTACATGATCCTGAGCGCTATGGCGTAGTTGAGTTTGATGCAGAAAATAAAGTTGTTTCTATTGAGGAAAAACCAGTGGAGCCGAAATCTAATTATGCTGTACCCGGCCTTTATTTTTACGATAATGATGTTGTAGAGATTGCTAAAGGTATAAAGCCATCGCATCGTGGGGAGTTAGAGATTACTGATGTCAATAGAGAATATCTGAGAAGAGGGAAGCTGAAAGTAGGTGTATTCGATCGGGGAACAGCCTGGTTGGATACAGGTACAATTCAGTCCTTGATGCAGGCCGGCCAGTTTGTACAAGTCATTGAGGAACGCCAAGGAATGAAAATCGGGGCGATTGAAGAAGTGGCCTATCGCATGGGGTATATTGACAGAGAACAGTTGATTCAGATTGCCGAATCCTTAAAAAAATCAGGGTATGGCGAATATCTAATGAGATTGGTTAAGAAATAGGTGGTAGTGAAAGCTGTCACTTTTTCGTTTATGGTCGGTTACTTCACCGCTTGTCACCGTTTCACGATTTTACATTTTCACTCTATAACCTTCTTAACTTTTCTCACTTTTTCTAACCTACTTCATTTTTTTATGAGTACTTTTGTGACTCAACACTATTAGCCAATGTTGCAATCATTGATTACGTCCAAGACGAGACTCAAGTTATTAATTAAATTTTTTGTGTCGGCGAGCAATCGCGGGTACCTGCGTGGTATTGCCGAAGAATTTAATGAATCGACCAATGCAATTCGCAAAGAGCTCAATCAATTGACAGAGGCAGGTTATCTTGTTCGCGAAGAAGGTGAGCAGAAGGTTTTCTATCGTGCAAATTCCAAACATACACTGTTTGGTTCATTGCAGGGATTAATTCATGATTTTTTAGGTATTGATCAAATTGTGGATCAGGTATTGGAGCGAGCTGGTGATGTACAGCAAGTTGCGTTGCTTGGCGACTATGCGCAAGGACTAGATTCTGGACATATTGAGGTCTTAGTGATTGGCAATAATGTGGATTCGGCATATTTATTGCAGGCAGCAGGCAAGGCTGAAAAATTGCTGAATAAAAAGGTGAGCTTGTATACACAGGTACCTGAATTGGCAAAATCGAAAATAGTACTATATCAAAAAGAAAGCTTTTAATATGGATAATAAGGAGAAAAAACAGGATTACAATCCGGGACCTCGGGTGGGAATTACTTTCTCGACCTTTGATCTGTTGCATGCTGGACACATTATGATGTTGGCTGAGGCAAAGCGTCAATGTGATTATTTGATCTGTGGTCTGCAAATGGATCCTACATTGGATCGGCCGGAGAAGAATGCGCCCACACAGACCGTTGTTGAACGCTATATTCAATTGCGTGGTTGTCAGTATGTGGATGAGATTGTCCCTTACTCTACGGAGCAGGATCTGGAAGATATCTTACGGTCCTTTAAGCTAGATGTACGCATTGTGGGCGATGAGTATAAGAATAGAGATTTTACTGGTCGTCAGTACTGCGAAGATAAAGGGATTGAACTGTATTTCAACGGTAGAGATCATCGTTTTTCGAGTTCGGGACTACGTAAGATTGTAGCGGACAAGGAGAACTTGAAAAATGGGAAGGGGTAGCAAAAGAGAGCTACATAGTATATATTAAGTAACAGGATTTCTTTAGCAAATCACAATTATAAAAAACTGTAAATGAAGAAAAATCTTATTGTATTCGGGACACGACCAGAAGCTATTAAAATGGCCCCTTTGGTAAAAGAATTTAGGAAACATCCAGATATGGAAACTAGGGTTTGTGTAACCGCGCAACATAGGGAAATGTTGGATCAGGTTTTAGATTTCTTTAATCTTGTACCAGATTATGATATGGATTTGATGAGGCCTAATCAGAGTTTGTATTCTTTAACCTCAGATATTATTATTGGTTTAAAGCCTATTTTAGAGGAGTATCAACCAGATTATGTCTATGTACATGGAGATACCAGTACTACCATGGCAGCTGGAATCGCTGCTTTTTATTCAGGGGCACGGGTTTGCCATGTAGAAGCAGGGCTTCGTACACATAATAAGCGCTCTCCGTTTCCAGAAGAAATTAATAGACAGATCACTGGACGTATTGCTGATTTCCATTTTGCCCCGACTGTAGCTTCCGAAAAGAATCTTTTAGCAGAGAATATTGCTGTAGATACTATTTTGGTAACGGGTAATACCGTTATTGACGCCTTGTTTGAAAGTTCTGCGCGTGTAAGGGATTTAGATAATGAAGAGATTAATGAACTAAAAACACTTGTTGATGCATCTAGGAGGTTGATATTAGTGACGGGACATCGACGGGAGAATCATGGACAAGGATTTATTAATATTTGTGAAGCATTGAAGGAAATTGCATTAAAGAATCCAGATGTGCAGATTATTTATCCTGTCCATTTGAATCCTAACGTAAAAGGCCCCGTATATGAAATCCTGTCTGGGATTGATAATATACAGTTAATTGATCCTTTAGCCTATCCAGCTTTTGTTTGGTTGATGAATCAGTCTTATCTGATAATTACTGATTCCGGTGGTGTGCAGGAAGAGGCGCCGAGTCTGGGGAAACCAGTTTTAGTCATGCGTGATACTACCGAAAGACCGGAGGCGGTAGATGCAGGGACAGTTATTCTTGTAGGTACTGATAGGCAAAAAATTGTTTCAGAAGCTCAGCAGCTTTTGGATTATACAGCTCGATATAAGCAAATGAGTGAACTACATAACCCTTATGGCGATGGAAAAGCTTGTGAGCGGATTGTTAATTTCATCAAAAATTTAAGATAAATCATGTCAATACAAGCAAAAGTAGTAACGGTGGGTTTAGGTTATATCGGATTACCTACCTCTGCTCTAATCGCAAATAGTGGTATAAAAGTACACGGGGTAGATATCTCACAACATGTAGTTGATACTATCAATGCAGGTAAAATCCATATTGTAGAACCCGAATTGGATAAGGTAGTTGCCGAAGCTGTAAGCCGAGGGTTTCTAAAGGCTGCTACGAAGCCAGTTGGTGCAGATACATATTTAGTTGTGGTGCCTACTCCGTTTAAGGGAGATCATCAGCCCGACATTTCCTATGTACAAGCTGCTACTGATGGTATTATCCCTTTATTAAAAGAGGGTGATCTATATATTATCGAATCGACTTCTCCTGTTGGGACTACAGAGAAGATGATGGAATTAATATTTACTAAACGGCCAGAATTAAAAGATAAAATATACTTGGCGTATTGCCCTGAGCGTGTTTTGCCTGGGAATGTAATGTATGAGTTGGTGCATAATGACCGTGTGATTGGAGGTGTTAATGAAGGCTCTACACAAAAAGCATTAGCTTTTTACAGTCAGTTTGTTAAAGGAGAGTTACATCCGACAAATGCTCGTACAGCAGAGATGTGTAAATTGACAGAAAACTCATCCCGAGATGTACAGATTGCTTTTGCAAATGAGCTATCACTAATCTGTGATAAGGCTGGAATAAATGTTTGGGATCTAGTTAGATTAGCAAATAAGCATCCTCGGGTGAATATTTTACAGCCAGGATGTGGTGTAGGAGGACATTGTATAGCGGTAGATCCGTATTTTATTACTGCAGACTTCCCCATGGAATCTCGTATTATTGCACAGGCACGTTCTACAAACAATTATAAACCTTTTTGGTGCGCGGAGAAAGTGAAAACAGCGCGTTTGGAGTTTGAGCTAAAACATGGGCGCCAGCCATCGATAGCTATTATGGGGCTGGCCTTTAAACCAAATATCGATGATTTGCGCGAATCGCCTGCTATTCATATTGCTGAAAGAGTATTACAGGACTCTGGAGATGCAGCTATGTATATAGTAGAACCTAATGTTCATGAACATAAAATTTTTAAATTAACAGATTATAAAGAGGCGATAGAAAAGGCAGATATTATTGTGTTTTTAGTGGCGCATAATGAGTTTAAAACTTTAGATATTTCTACAGATAAAACAGTGTTAGATTTTTGTGGGGTAACAATAAAAAAATGATAAAGTCAATTATTATCACAGGTGGTGCAGGCTTTATTGGCTCCCACGTAGTACGTGAGTTCGTAAATAAATATCCATCGTATCACATCATCAATCTGGATGCTTTGACCTATGCGGGTAACTTGGAGAACCTGAAAGATATTGAGGATAAGTCCAATTATACTTTTGTTAAAGCAGATATCACGGATGCAAAGCATATTCTAGAGGTATTTCAAGAATATAAGCCCGATGGAGTTATCCATCTAGCGGCAGAATCGCATGTTGATCGCTCAATATGTGATCCTTTAGCATTTGTGATGACGAACGTAATCGGTACGGTTAATTTATTGAATGCCGCTCGGGAGATTTGGAAGGATAGTTTTGAGGGCAAGCGTTTTCACCATGTGTCTACCGACGAGGTGTATGGTACATTGGGAGAAACGGGGTTATTTACCGAAGAGACTTCCTACGATCCGCACTCGCCTTATTCGGCTTCCAAAGCTTCTTCAGATCATTTTGTACGCGCCTATCAAGATACGTACGATTTACCTGTAGTATTAACCAACTGTTCCAATAATTACGGACCCAATCATTTTCCGGAGAAATTGATTCCGCTTTGTATTCACAATATCTTAAACAATAAGCCTCTACCGATCTATGGTGACGGTAAATTCACCCGCGATTGGCTTTTTGTAATTGATCATGCTAAGGCCATCGATCTGGTATTTCATCAAGGTGATAATGGACAGTCTTATAACGTTGGTGGCTTTAACGAATGGCAGAATATTGACCTGGTCAAAGAACTGTGCAAGCAGATGGACGAGAAGTTAGGAAGACCAGCAGGTACGGCGGCGCAATTGATCACGTTTGTAAAAGATAGACCAGGTCACGATTTGCGTTATGCTATCGATGCGACGAAGATTAACCAAGAATTAGGCTATAAGCCATCTGTAACTTTCGAACAGGGATTATCCATCACAATCGACTGGTTCCTGTCAAACCAAGAATGGCTAGATAATGTAACCTCTGGGGAGTATCAAAAGTATTATAGTGAACAATATAAGGACAACTAGTTTTTAAATCTATTTAAAGTCTAAATACTAATATCTTAATACTTAATACTAAATAAAGATGAAGATTACAGAAACCAGTCTAAAAGGCTGTTATATATTAGAACCTGCAAAATTTGGTGATAGCAGAGGATATTTTATGGAAGGCTTTAATGAAAAGACTTTCAATGAGGTGACCGGCACGAATACACATTTTGTACAGGATAACCAATCATTCTCTACAAAGGGGGTGCTTCGTGGATTGCACGCGCAGTCGGGAGAGCATGCTCAAGCTAAGTTGGTTCGTGTATTGGATGGTGAAGTGTTGGATGTAGCGGTTGATGCTCGACCAGGGTCTCCGACTTTCGGTCAATACGAAGCTGTCCGCCTTTCTGCAGAAAACAATCTGCAATTGTTCGTTCCACGTGGCTTCCTGCATGGGTTTGTGGTATTAAGTGAGACAGCAACCTTCTTCTACAAGTGCGATAACTACTATAACAAAGAATCCGAGTGTGGTGTACACCCATTAGATAAAGATCTAGCGGTAGACTGGCAGATCTCAGTAGAAGAAATGTTATTGTCCGATAAAGACAGAGAAGCGCCGAGTTTTAAGGATGTTTTTAGAAGGGAAGTAGTAAAGTAGGTTACTGGTTATACAGCTTATATAATGTCGCCTATATTTTTGAAAACTGCAAAAGCTGTTCGGTAGTTCACTATCCACACATTCAAAAATATCAAGCGACGAGTTTTGGTCCATTTTGGCGATACAAAGTGGAAGCCCGTCACGGCTTGAGTGATATAAAAAGATTGATATGAAGATATTAATAACTGGTTCCAATGGCCAACTCGGTTCCGAATTAAAAGAATACTTAGAAACAAATCCTAGGTACGAAACTTATTTCTTAGACCGTAAACAACTTCCTTTAGACCAAACTTTGATCATTCAAAACATCTTAGGAATGTATCAACCCGATTTGATCATCCATGCGGCAGCGTATACGGCGGTAGACAAGGCCGAATCAGAACCTGCACTTGCCGATGTAGTTAATCATTTGGCATCCGAAGAGATTGCCCAATATTGTAGATTATATGGCGCTAAACTGATTGCTATTTCTACCGATTACGTATTTGACGGCAATTCCGATATCGCGCTAACCGAAGATGCTCCTGTAGATCCGATCAACACCTATGGCCTGACCAAGTTGAAAGGCGAACAGGCAATTCTAAAATGGCATGCGGAGTCTATTGTAATCCGTACCTCGTGGGTATATTCAACCTATGGTAATAACTTTGTGAAGACTATGATCCGTTTGATGACCGAGCGAGATGAAATATCCTTGATTAATGATCAAATCGGTTCACCGACCTATGCGAAAGACCTAGCTCAGGCTATTGTCGATATCATCGAAGACGAAGACTGGGTAGGCGGGGTATACCACTACTCCAACGAAGGGGAGATATCCTGGTACGATTTTGCTGTAGCCATTAGAGAAATAAAAGGATTGGATTGTACAATCAACCCTATTTCTACGACACAATACCCAACGCCAGCAAAGCGACCAAAGTACTCCTTACTCGATAAATCAAAGATAAAACGTACATTTAAAGTAGAAGTGCCAGATTGGAAAGATAGTTTGCAAGCAATGCTTGCTAGTCTTTAAATCTAGATAACAGGTTCTCTTGATAACCCCGAAGTAAATTCGGGACACAGCACAATAACAAACAATATGGCATTAGCATTAGGACACAAAGTCTGAATACTAACATCTAAATACTAATATCTAAAAAGAATGAAAGGAATAATACTAGCCGGAGGTTCGGGGACACGTTTGCACCCGTTGACACTAGCTGTCTCTAAGCAGCTGATGCCGGTCTACGATAAGCCCATGATATACTATCCCTTGTCTACGCTGATGTTGGCTGGGATCAGCGAGATACTGATTATCTCTACCCCACAGGATCTACCTAATTTCGAAAAATTATTGGGAGACGGATCACAGTTAGGTTGTAAATTTACATACAAGGAGCAACCAAGCCCAGACGGATTAGCGCAGGCTTTCATCTTGGGCGAGGAGTTTATTGGTGATGATAAAGTAGCTTTGATATTAGGCGATAATATCTTTTATGGGTCAGGGATGTCCAAATTATTACAGTCTTCAGCTGATCCAGATGGAGGAGTCGTATTCGCCTATCCTGTACATGACCCAGAACGTTATGGCGTAGTCGAGTTTGATAAAGACAATAATGTCGTATCTATCGAAGAGAAGCCCGTAGCGCCTAAGTCAAATTACGCCGTTCCAGGACTTTATTTTTACGATAATGATGTGGTGGAGATTGCGAAGAATATAAAGCCATCGCATCGTGGTGAACTGGAAATTACCGATGTCAATAGAGAATACCTAAAAAGAGGCAAATTGAAGGTTGGCGTATTTGATCGAGGAACCGCCTGGTTGGATACCGGTACTATTCAGTCATTGATGCAAGCAGGTCAGTTTGTACAGGTCATCGAAGAGCGTCAGGGTATGAAAATAGGAGCGATTGAAGAGGTGGCTTATCGTATGGGCTGGATAAACAAACTCCAGTTAATTAAGATTGCGGAACCTCTCCGCAAGTCGGGCTATGGTGAGTATTTAGTGGGCTTAGTTAAGTAAGGTGGCTATAATTAGTAAATTTAAGACTGGTAGTGCTAAAAAGATTTTAGAAAGCTTTTTATCACTTTCTGTATTGAATGTTGTCAATTATATTTTTCCATTAATTATTATTCCTATTCTTATTAAACGTTTAGGAGTGGAGAATTATGGGGGATATATATTTGCTTATACAGTCTTGAATTATATGAACCTTTTAGTTCAATATGGTTTCAATTTTTCTGCTACAAATAAGATTGCAAAAAATCAAGGAAATGTACAATTGATTTCTGAAACATACAGTTCAATCACTGTTATTCGTTTAGTAATATCGTTTATCTTAGTTCTTATTCTACTAGTTTTATACCTTATTATTCCAGATACTTTATCTTTATACTTATTAGGATCAGGTATTTTTTTGGGGCAAGGCTTGATACCTGTTTGGCTATTCCAAGGTTTGGAGAAAATGAAATTTATTACTATCATTAATTTGGTTGTCAGATTAGTGGCGTTTGTTTTTATTTATAACTTTGTCCAAACGGAACAAGACATGGGCTTGTTAATGTCCTTTCAATCGCTAAGTTTTATGTTGGGGGCTTTAGCTTCTGCTTTTATAGTGTACTTAACATTTAAGATTAAATTCTTTTTACCAGCATTTTCACAAATTAAAGCGGACCTGAAAGAGGGCTGGCAACTGTTTTTGTCTACAATCGGTATGAATTTCTATAGAGAATCCAATATTATCATCTTAGGATTAGTTACAAATTATACGGTGGTTGGACTTTATGCACCTGCTGAGAAATTGGTGAAAGCAATGCAGTCTTTTACAAATATTATAGTGACAGCTCTTTATCCGTATTTTAGTAGGCAATTTGTACAGGATAATACCACTGTGATGGAATCGTTTCAAAAAGTGGGAAGATATCTAACAGTATTTTTTCTTTTTGGAAGTGTAATTATCTGCTTGCTGTCTTCTATTATTATAGAATTATATCTAGGTGAAGTGATTTACAATACTGTGATTAATCTTAGAATACTTAGTTTTGTCATTTTATTGGGTGGGCTTAATTATTACTATGGTATAATTGGACTTGTGAATAGAGGAGAAAATAAATTTTTCACAAAAGCCGTTTGGCTAAGTGGTTTATCTAGTATTATCTCGTGCTTTTTTTGTGTTTACTTTTGGGGAGATATCGGTGCCTCGATAGCAATGGTTCTTGCCGAATTGATTTTGTTATTATTGGTGTTTAGAAAACTAAAAGTAATATCATGGGGCTAGTAGCTTTGATTTTAACAGTGATTCTTATTGTAATTTTGGATAGGAGAATGTATAATACATATTATACCCCAAGTATATTTTTGTCTGTACCTTTCCTAGCTATATGTATATTGTATGATTTGAATGCTGAGCGCTTGGGCTACTATAAACTTAATTATGATGTTCTATATATATGGGTTTTTGGGCTCTTTTTCTTCTGGTTTGCTGGAGTGATTACTAATTTGATTGTTCCCGTAAAAATAGTTCCTCGATCGACATTAGAAAAAGAAAACGACGTTATTATCTTTAGTAAAAAGCTGACTAGTTTTACATTTTTTCTATCAATAATACTTACTTATTTTCTCTACAATGCATTTAGATTGTATATAACCTCTGGAGGTGATGTTGTGGAGGAATATTTAGGAAAGGGGTTCCAGGCGCATCTTATACTACAATTAAAGTTTTTGTCTATTTTCTCATTTCTGTCCTTATTTGTAAAAGGGAAAAAGGTTCATAAATTGCAAAGTAGTTATATCGTATTTGTTTCACTGGCTCTTTCCGTTTTTTATGGTACGAAGAGTGGAATATTATTATTGTTGATTAGCTACTTCTTTGCATGGGTGTTTTTCTTTAATAAGCGAATTACATTGGTTCATATAATTTCTGCGCTTGTTTTTGGATTTGGAGTTTTCTATATTTCATATAGTATGGTTTTTGGTGATTGGGCGCCTGTAGAGGATATTTTTAATCATATGATACTATATTATGTTTCCGGTACAGCAGGAATGAATGCTTATTTTTCTTCGTTTGGAAGTACTGGTTTAGAACCCGAGATGATTTTTAGACCAATTTTTAATACGATTGCTCTTATTTCTGGAAATAGAGAAGAAGTCAAAGTTGCATTTTCAGATATTTTCACTAATATCGGTGAAGGTAGAGTAATAAATGTACGTACATTTTTCGGAACATTATATATGTACGGGGGGACTAAAATTGCTATCTTAGCTATTTTCATTTTTTCTTTTATCTGTCATTTAATCTTAAAAAAGGGCTTATTGACGTATAATTTAATGTATTTAGCTCTTTATACTTTTATATTATCTATAATATGTTTTGGTTGGTTTGATTTTTATTTTAACTCCCTGCTTTTTTACGAAACTATTGCTTTTGCATTGTTTTTAAATTTAATTTTTTTAACAAAAAAAAGAAATGCAACATAGGTATAACATTATTATATTAAACTGGAACGGATGGAACGATACACAAAAGTGTATCGAAAGTATTTTAAATGAAACTATTGAAAATAATTATACAATTGTTCTTGTAGACAATGGTTCTGAAGTAAGTGAGGTTCAGAATATTGAATTATATTGCAAAGAACATTTTAAGTATCCAATAATTGATGACTCCGATCTTTTTCTATCTGATAAAGTTTTAATTTCCGAAGAGTTTGCTTCTTACAATAGTAGAGACAAGATTATTTTCATTAGGAATAATGAAAACCTAGGATTTGCAGCTGGCAATAACGTTGCGTTAAAATTTTTAATGAAAAGTAATGAGCAGTATGCTGTGTTATTAAATAATGATACGGAAATTGTGGAGAATGCACTTGGGAAGATGTTTGATGTATTAAAACAAAATAACCGTATTGCGGCTGTAGTTCCTCAGATTCGATATTATGAACCAAATGATGTAATATGGAATTGTGGTGGTATGATTAATTGGTTGGGAGTTAGAAAATATGACTATGCATTAATGAACTATAATGAAGTGCCACAAGAAGGATTAAAAAAAATAGATTACGGTACGGGCTGCACATTATTCTTAGATTTGAAACAGACTGGGATTCTGACTGAAAAATTCTTCTTTGGAGAGGAAGATTTCGAGTTGGCTTTTCGATTACGAAAAGAAAATAAAGATATAGTTTGTTTATATAATGCTATTATATATCATAAAGTCGGAGCATCAAGAGTAAAAGTTTCGGAAGCAAGGATAGGAAACATGGTCTATCATTATTCCCAACGGTTATCTAATCTAAAAGAGCAGTTAATCTTTCCTATATGGTGTTTGTCTGTATTGGCACACTTGCTAAGTTCTTTAAGATTATTATATAAAGAGCCATTCTTCAAGTTATCTATATTTGTTAATATGTGGAAGGATGTCCTTAAAAATGTTAAGAATATTAAAAAGTTTGAAAAGAGCGATTACCTTCGGATAAGTACAAAAAAATATTAATGATGTTTAGTGATAGGATTTTGGTTTTGGGGTATTTCGGCTATGATACTAATCAAATAGATGGCCAAACGGTTAAAACTCGTAATGTTTATACTTTGTTAAATAATCATGATTTGGATGTTGATTATTTTGATACCCAGGTTTTTAAACGAGATAAATTTCAGTTTTTTATTTTGTTGACCAAAATTTTTAAGGCAAAAAAAATTGTTTACCTTCCTGCACACAATAACCTTAAGTTTATTTTTCCGTTATTATATCCTCTTTGTTTTTTAATGAAAAAGAAGATATTTTACTTTGTCATAGGTGGGTGGTTATGTGATTTTTTAAAGAATAAACCATTTCATAAATTTTTTCTAAAAGGAATTAAAGGAATATTTGTAGAAACAACGCTTTTGAAGAATGAGCTAATTTTGAAAGGGTTTAAAAATGTTGAAATAATACCGAATTTTAAATTCTATAAGCAAGCTACCCAGTCTGTCGTTGACAATCATAAGTTGGTCTTTATTTCAAGAATAAATAGGAAAAAGGGACTAAGTGTATTATTTAATATGATTGACCAGTTTGGAGAACAAAATAATATAAAAATTGATTTTTATGGACCTATTTATGAAAATGATAAGAAGTATTTCTATGAAGAAATAGAGAAAAGAGATAGGGCCTCCTATATGGGAGTATTAGATCCAGATTCGGTGATTGATACTCTTTCTCATTATAGTTTTATGGTCTTCCCTACAGAGTATTATACCGAGGGTATGCCAGGTGTTATTATAGATGCTTATTTCGCTAATTTGCCAATTGTTGCTACTAATTGGCTGTATGCTAATGAATTTATAGAGGATGGGAAAACTGGATTAATTTCTAAGTGGGGTGATGAAGATGACTTTATAGAAAAAGTGATTTTCTTGATAAATAACCCTTTTAAGCTTGAGCAATTTAAATCCGAGATTAATAAAAAAAAATACTTGTATACTGATAAATATGCATGGGAAGTAATTAATAAATTTGTTATCAGATGATGTTTATGAAAAATAATCAAGGATTTAATATTAAAAAATGGCTAATTTTAATTGGCTTTTTTTTACATATTAATGTACAGGCTAATGTCCAGGAGGTGATCATTAATGTGAAAGAGGTTGGGGCAAAAGGGAACGGGATTTCTGATGACACTCGAGCTATCCAGAATATATTAAATTCTTTTGACGAAAAAGGAGGAACTGTGTTTTTTCCAGAAGGGACTTATCTCCTATCAAATAAACTGGTCGTGAAAAGTAATAATATTATTATTAAGGGAGATGTTAATTGTATACTGAGTTTTTCAACAAAAAATTGTAGTAAAGAACTAAAAGGAGATGGCAATTGCGATTTAGGAATACATGTATCACCAAATTTAAAAAACATTACAATTGTAAATCTGAACATAAAAAGCAATACAACAGATCAGATGGTCGCTTATGGAATAAACGTAAGAGATTTTGTTGAGAATATAGTGATTAGTAATTGTATACTAGATGGTTTTACTGGAGGCATTTTGTTCAATCGATTGAATAAGAACATAAAATGTGATGATAATATTTTTCGAAATATGACGTTCGTTCCAAAGGCTAAAGCCGGTGGCTACGGTATAGTATATCAATCGTCAAGTAATACGAGTACTACCGGCAATGTATTTGAAAATACGATTTATAGACATGCCTTATATTATGCAAGAAATCCAAAATATTCTGAATCCGGACAAGATCACGTTTTTGAAAATAACACTGTTTATGGAAGTGTACAAAATGAATATTTAACGGGGTATGAACTGTCATTTAAAATTCTTGGCAACTCTAATTTTAGAATTGAAAATAACTCTTTTATTGGTGGAGTTGGTCATATATGGATGACAAGATATAAAACTGGTGCTGATCAAAATTGTAATAACATCGTAATTAAAAGCAATACTTTTAAATCGATTATAAATAGACCAAAATCTAAGGTATATGCTATAGGTTCCGATGATCAAGCGAATTCTTATAATTTGCGAATCGAAAATAATACTTTTACAGATAATGATGTTGATTATCTTATTAAGATTCAAGAGGCAACAAAAGTTTTTATTGTTAATAACGTGGCTAAGAACATTATAAAAGGAGATTTTCTATATGTCGAAGGAGGCGCTCATGATTTAAATATTATCGGAAATAATATAAATGGTATAAATACTAATTATAGTGCTTTTGTTATTGGGGAGCAGGGTAACAAAAAGTTTTCAAGTGATATTTTGATGAGAAATAATGATATTAAATCCCAAGGTAATGGTATTGTTGCTAATAATTTGGTAAAAGGAGATATAAACGATAACAATTTCTATGTAGATAATATTGGAATTGTTTTTTCCGGGATGAACTATGAAGGAGTTATTTCCAACAATAGATTTTTTAAAAGTAAACAAGTTATATCCGTTAAATCTAATAATGTTTCTCAAAATGCGAGAGGTAATTATTTTAATGGTAAAATAATAAAGTAGCTACTAGTAGTGTATAACATATAGTGGATTAAAATTTAGACTATTTTGAAAATTGTATACTTTTATCAGTACTTCTCTACTCCCAAAGGCTCTTGGGGAACTAGAGTTTATGAATTTGCCAAAGAATGGGTGAAAGATGGGCATGAAGTCACAGTGGTAACGAGTGTATATAGCAAATCTGATTTGAAAGCGACGAATCTTATTGAAAATCAGTGTTTTGAAGGTATACATGTCAAAGTGTTAAATGTTACGATTGACAATAAGCAAATTTTTTTAAAAAGGATATGGTCTTTTTTTCAGTATAGTATACTGTGTTCTTACTATGCCGTCAAGCTGCCAGCAGATGTGGTCATTGCATCTTCTGGTCCGATAACGATCGGTATTCCTGGATTAATAGCACGTTACATACGTGGCAGAAGACTTGTATTCGAAACCCGGGATCTATGGCCCGAGGGTGCTATTGAGTTGGGGATTATAAAGAGCCCCATTGTTCAGCGTATCGCATATTGGTTTGAAAAAGTATGTTACAGGGCATCGTCATACATCGTCACGCTTTCACCAGGTATGACAGAAAATATCAAACGCAGATTTAGGATCGAAAATATAACTGATGTAACCAATGCTGCGAATATTGAGTTATTTTCTACGAAGAAAGAATTTTTGACCCCAATCCTTACACCGAAAAGCTATGCGATATATACGGGAAATATCGGTATGGTGAACAATTCCTATTGGCTGTATAATGCCGCCAAAGAATTACAGGTCTTAGGCCGTGAAGATATCAAGATCGTGCTGATTGGGGAGGGGCAGCAGCGGGAGGAATTGGAGGCGTTAGCAATTAAAGAAAATGTGACCAACTTTATCCGCTTGGGTCTTATGTCGAAAGAAGAATTGGTGGCCTATGTTCAAAATGCTTTTGTTTCCTTAGTTCCACTCAAAGGTACTCCGGTGCTGGATACCTCTTCTCCAAATAAATTTTTCGAATCGTTGGCCGCTGGGGTTCCTATCATTCAGAATACACAGGGCTGGATGAAAGAATTTCTTTGGGAACATGCCGTGGGTTATACTTTGGATCCTAGTGATCCGAAACAATTGGCGCAGATGCTTATACAGATGAAAGATAATTCGGTTGAGACTGAGGCGATGGGAGTACGGGCGTTGGATGTTGCAAAACAGCACTTTGATAAGTATTATCTGGCCAACAAAATGTTAGACGTATTAATGAAAGTCCATCATGATAGGTATTAGTGGGTCCTCTGGCTTTATCGGTCAAAATTTGCTAAACAGCCTACATGAAGCAAAGTGTATCTCTTTAAGGGAGAAAGACTGGAAAATCTTAGCAAACAACTGTGATGTGTTGGTCAATCTTGTAGGCAAAGCCCACGATCACCGAGGAACAGCTACCGAACAGGATTATTACTACATCAACTTAGAACTTACTAAGGAAGTTTTCCATGTTTTTAAAGAATCATCTGCGACACTTCTGATTCATGTGAGTTCGTTGGCAGCATTAGAAGAGTTTGAGTCATCCAAGCCACTGACAGAAGCTGACGAATGTCACCCTAATTCTTGGTACGGACTATCCAAGCGGGCAGCAGAGATATGGTTAATGAAACAGAAGTTTTCGGCCGACAAAAAAATAATAATCCTACGCCCTCCTATGGTACATGGATCCGGTGATAAGGGGAATTTAGGCCTACTTTATAAGCTAATTTCTAAGGGGATTCCCTACCCGTTGACTTCTTTCAATAATAGCCGGTCCTTTATCTCTATGGACAATTTTTGTTACTTTATCGAGCAAATTATACTGCATCAAGATAAATTGGATACAGGAATTTATCATATAGCCGATGACGACGCTGTTTCTACCAAAGATATTATAGAGATAATAAAGAAGGTAAGCGGAAAGCGTGTGCCAACTCTAGCACTACCGAAACTCCTGGTTAAAGCTATCGCAAAAGTTGGAGATAAGGTACCTATTCCATTAAATACACCACGTCTTAGGAAAATGACCAGTGATTTGTTGGTCTCTAACGAGAAAATTAAGCAAGGGTTGGGAATAGAGAAGTTGCCGTTGACAGCAAAAGAGGGATTGGAGAAGACGATTAAGTCATTTAGTGAAAGAAGTGAATGACGAGTGATAGGATGACATAGTAATGAGTGATAGAGTGACGGAGTAACAAAGGAAAAGGTAAATGGGGAAAAAGTTAAGAAGTTAAAGCGTTAAAGATGGTTTATTTAGTTGTATTTATTTCATTATTTATTTTAGAGCTGGCTTATTTTAAGGCAGCGGATAGGTTTAACATTATCGATAAGCCGAATGAGCGCTCTTCGCATACGACGATTACATTGCGGGGTGGTGGTATTATATTTTACTTCGGCGCGTTGGCTTTTTTCGTGTTATCGGGATTTCAATATCCTTGGTTTTTTCTGGGATTGACATTGATGACGGTGGTGAGTTTTGCGGATGATGTGATGACACTATCGAACAAGATTCGCCTCTTGGTGCATTTTACCTCAGTATTGCTGATGGCTTATGAACTGCATCTGTTTGCTATGCCTTGGTATATACTCTTGATAGCCTTTGTGGTTGTAGTAGGTGTCATCAACGCCTATAACTTTATGGATGGGATTAATGGAATTACGGCTTGTTATAGTCTGGCTGTGGGAGGTTTGTTACTTTGGGTTAACCAATCTGTAAATTTTATCGATTCCAATTTGTTGATCTATACCTTGCTATCGGTACTGGTTTTTACTTTTTTTAATTTCCGTACAAAAGCAAAGTGTTTTGCAGGTGATGTAGGCTCGGTAGCGATTGCTTTTATTCTGCTTTTTGCACTGGTGGCTTTGATTATTAAAACGCAAAGTCTAATTTATATATTATTCTTGTCTGTATATGGGATAGATGCAGTGTGGACTATTGTTCGAAGGCTAGTGAAACGAGAGAATATTTTCGAAGCGCATCGGTCTCACCTGTATCAATACTTGGGCAATGAAGCGGGAATCAATAAATTGGTGGTTTCGTTGTTGTATGGCATTGTTCAGCTTTTGATTGGGCTATTGGTAATTCGAATGGCACAAGAGAGTTTAAATGGACAGGTAGTTTTTGCGATTGGTTTGTTGTTTGGAATGTCAGTGCTATATCTATTAGGGAAGGGATATTTGATTAAGAAATATGTTAATGTAAACCCAAATATGGCTAAGGTTTAAGGGAATTTGCATTTGTGTTTTATTATTACTATTAATATTTTACTTTTGTGGTTGGTTTGTGCTGATATGGTTTGATTTTTGTTTGTAAGCTTTGAATTATTGGGAATGCCATGCTGTTGAATTGGGACAAGCCAATTTCTTTTAAAAGACGATTATTTAATATGAATAAATTTTACTTCGCTGTACTGTTGCTTCTTGTCTTGGTCTCTTGCGCCTCGCGCAAGGAGATTATCTATCTACAACCTTCTTCTGTAGAACTTGAAAACCTGTATACCAAGCATACACCGAGAATACAGCAGGAAGACCTTTTGACGATCACCATATCGTCGGCAGATATCAAAGCAACACAGCCTTTCAACCAGCAGAATGCTTATCAGATGCAGGCTGCTGCTGCTAGTGATCTTGCATTTAAGCCGACCTATTTGGTTGATGCTAATGGAGAGATTGATTTTCCCGTATTGGGCAAGGTTAAAGTAGGTGGTTTGTCTAGGTTGGAAGCTACAGACAGAATAAGGGAGCGCTTGAAGCAATATATTGTAGACCCTGGGGTCAATTTGACCTTTGCGAACTTTAAGGTGACTGTACTTGGAGAGGTGCGTACTCCTGGCACCTATACGATGAAGCAAGAAAGGGTTACGGTATTGGAGGCGCTTGGGCTAGCTGGAGATATGACGATAAAAGGACAGCGGAATAATGTGCTGTTGATACGAGAGCAGAATGGCGAGAAACAGATGCAACGCTTAAATCTATTGTCCGATTCGGTATTGAATTCGCCCTACTATTACCTGGCACAGAATGATGTAATCTATGTAGAACCGAACAATTCGCAGGTGCGGAACTCCCGCTTTGGACAGGATACCAGCGTGTGGATATCTATCACGAGCCTAATGATTACTATTATAACTTTGGTGGTGACCAATTCGAAAAAATAAGCATGAACCAACCTACTTCAAATAATTATAGAAAGATAGAAACAGAAGAGCCAGAAATCAACCTGAAGCAGCTGTTTGAGCAGTATGCTTTTTACTGGAAATGGTTTATAGTATCTATAGTTCTATGTTTAATAGCGTCTTTTGTCTATCTGCGTTATTCGCAGCCCATATATAATGTGAACTCAAAAATCCTCTTACAGGATGAAAAACAGCAAGGAGGAGAATTGGTCGCCTTATCAGAGCTGTCTTCGTTAACAGGAATGGGAAGCGGATCTGCCTTTGTGACAGACCAGATTGATGTGATTAAATCTAGACGAATACTACGTAAGGTGGTTGAAATCAATAGGTTAAATGTCACTTATGCTAGTAAAGGTAATGTGAAATCGACTGAATTATTAGAGGCAGAATCGCCGGTACGACTGACATGGGTAGATAACAATAATCCAAAACTTGATTCCTCTTCTTACTCATTCACATTTACACATGTTGAGGGCGGCTCTGCGAGCTGGAAAGATGATGATGAAGGTACACGTCAATATACGCTGGGACAGAAAATATCGACTTCACTCGGGCAGGCTTTGCTATCACCAAATGTGTCGAATAAGGCGTATGGCACGTATCAGATACATTATGAGCCGATTGATAAGACCGTGGATGATTTACTAAAAGATATCAGTGTTTTGCCGAATAAGGATAAGCAGTCTTTCATTGTGAACTTCTCCATGAGCCACACGCATAAGGCGAAGGCAGAAATGATCCTAAACAGTCTGATCGAGCAGTACAATACAGATATAACTGCGGATAAAATGCAACTGACGAGAGCGACGTCTAATTTTATAAACTCTCGATTGGAGCTGATATCCAAGGATCTAGCTACAGCCGATTCGAAGGTGGCAGATTATAAAGATCGCAATAATCTAGTAGATATGGGGTCTGAAGCACAGCTCTATATGCAGAATGCTACGGAAAATGAACGTAAACTGATTGAGTACCAGACGCAGCTGCGTCTGGCGGATATGATGCGATCCACTGCTGAGGAGAGTAAGCGCGCATTATTACCCTCGAATATGGGGCTTGCAGATCCTTCTATCGAAGCAACGATTAAAAACTATAATGCGTTGGTATTGGAAAGGGAAGATCTCCTCAAGTCCGCAACATCTGACAATCCGGTAGTACAGAATATAACCCGGAATGTTGACGAATTGAATAAAAGCCTAGAGCTCTCGCTGCAGAATTATAGAAAGGTATTGCAGTCGAATGTAAATGCATTGCAGACACAGAAAAACAAGTTTGAAGGGAAACTGGGGCAATTGCCTAACCAGGAGCGGGGATTTAAAGATATCTCCCGCCAGCAGCAGATCGTGGAGCAGCTCTATCTATTCTTGTTGCAGAAGCGGGAAGAAACAGAGATAAAGGCTTCGGCTACGCCAGCAAACTTAAAGATTATAGATGCGGCTTATGGCTCAGATATTCCTGTAGCGCCTAAGAAATCTATTGTTCTTTTGGGGGCGTTGATTGTGGGGTTTTTAGTTCCATTTGGAATCTTATATCTTAGGTTCTTATTAGACAACAAGATTCAATCCCGTAAGGATATAGAGGCAGTGTTGGCAGCACCGATCTTGGGAGAGATGCCGACCTCGGAGGATCCTGTGGTACGGGATAATGATCGCTCTTCACTAGCGGAGGCCTTCCGTATATTGCGGACTAATATCTCCTTTATGTTGGGAGCCAAGAAGGATTCGGCGGTGATCTTTGTAACCTCAACCACTTCTGGCGAAGGCAAGTCTTTCGTGTCGACCAATTTGGCTCGTATTCTATCTATGTCGGGCAAGAAGGTGCTGTTGATCGGTGCCGATATCCGGTCTCCTAAGGTATTGGATTATCTAGGATTGTCACATCTACAACATACTAATGTGGGAATTACGCAGTACCTAATCAATCCGGATATGGATATTGATAATATTATTCTCAAAACCCCAGAAGGTTACCGCTTTGATATTATCTACTCGGGCTATATTGCACCTAATCCAGCAGAGCTATTGATGAATGGGCATTTTGATGATGTGATCAAATATGGGAAGGAACATTATGACTATGTGATCGTCGATACGGCTCCGGTTAGCTTAGTAACAGATACCTTATTGATCGCGCACAATGCCGATCTTACGGTGTATGTATCCCGTGCCAATTATCTGGACAAACGCTTGCTCAATGTGCCTAAGGAGCTGTATGAGGAAGGTAAACTGAAGAATATGGCCGTTGTGGTTAATGATGTGGACTTTGCTAAGGGCTATGGTTACGGATACGGTTATGGTTATGGTTATGGTGATATGGGAAATAAATCGCTACGTGAGCGTATAAAAGGGAAAATCAAGAAATTGTTACAAAGGAAGTAACATCTTTCGGATTGAGTATAAAAGGATAGCCTAGATACTACTACTGGCTAAAACATCATTATTCTGCACAGAATAATGATGTTTTTTTATGTATATAGCCATAAAAGGCCTGGTTTTTGAGTTTGTTTTTTATAGTTGTAATAAATATTATACAAATCAGATTGAATGTTAATTTATTATTACGTATATTGCATACAATATTAGCTTGCTTAACATCAATATAGTCTAGGCTATTCTACCAAATCGATATTAAGTAAGACAACTATCTATGTAGCGAAGTAGAGAGTAGTTACGTTTAATTAGATAATCATAAACTTATTTTAATAGGGGATAATGGGTTTTTTTTCGAAGTTATTTGGCAGATCACAAGGTGAAGCAAAGGTAAGAACGCTGGGAAAACTAGCGTTTTTAGAGGTAGATATGCACAATCATTTACTACCGGGGATAGATGATGGTAGTCAGTCGGTGGAGCAATCTTTGGCATTGATTAAAGGGTTACATGCACTGGGTTTTGAAAAATTTATATGTACACCGCATATCATGGATGGTGTACATCCTAATACCAAATCTACTATCGCTGGTGCATACGACGATTTAAATAAGCAACTACGAAATACGGATGCTAAGGTGGAAGTTTATGCTGCTGCGGAGCATATGATCGATGAGGGATTGGATAAACTGATCGAAAAAGATAACTTGTGTGTGATGCCAGGTGGCTACGTGTTGATAGAAATGTCTTACCTTTCGGAATCCAAGGCACTGTTTCAGACGATAGCCGATATCCAAAAACTAGGTTATAAACCTATTCTAGCGCACCCCGAGCGTTATAATTATTACCATTACAACTTTGATATGTATAAGCAGATCAAGGATACAGGTTGCTTATTGCAGCTTAATCTCTTGTCTATCAGTCGGTATTATGGTACCGAAGTGAAAGTAGCGGCGCTGACGATGATCAAGTCTGGTATGTACGACTTTGTAGGTACAGATACGCATCACGAGAAGCATCTCGCTGCTCTTCAGGATGTTGTGACCAAGTATCCGGTGCGGGACTTGCTAAAAACCTGTAATATACAGAATGCTTCGCTCTTGGGGCATCTTCCCAATAAATCGATAGTTTCTGTCGGTTAGTTTATTTATAGTCGTTTCAATTAAAAGCGGCATGGATTTTGCAAGCTCGATTTTGTAGGAGGAATACGGCGTATTTTTCCTATTTTTATATAATTGCAAAAAGAATTGGATAAGTTGTCGATAAAAGTCAATAGTTGGCTAGGAGAGTTAAAAAAACGATTGCGGAAGGATAATCCGCGCTGGGTGGTCTTAATGATTGATGTCGCCATAGTATATACCTGTTACTTATTGTCCAATGTGTTGATCAATAGTTTTAGAGGTATCTTTTCGGTCGATCTGATGCTACAGAAGTCTATTCTGATTGTATCTGTATATACGTTGACCTTCTGGTGTTTACAGAGCTACAAGGGAATAATCCGGCAAACGGGGATATCGGATGCGGTACATATATTCAAAGTGGTAGGCTTGGCTTGTCTATTATTGGCTATACCGACTATTGTGATCCGTAATTTTGTTGCTAAAGGAACGGTATGGGGAGATTATCTACGCCTATCCTACAGTGTGATCTTTATGCATGGTTTCCTCACGATGGTAGCTATGGTAGCTGCTCGGGTATGTTACCGTAACATTTACGAAAAGCTGTTCCTGCCACACCGTAAGGTAAAATATGCTTTAATATTTGGCGCTTCGCGTCCGGCTCTCGTGGCCTACTCGCTGCTAAGAGATGATAAACGTTCGAAGGTAAAGGTGTTAGCTTTTGTGGAAGATAAGTCGAGCCGTATAGGTCGGCTGATGGCCGGAATTAAGGTCCTCGACATAAGACAGGTCGATGAGACTTACATCAGTGACCATAATATCGAAGAGGTAATCATTGCGGTGGAGGACAATAATCCGGAGCGCATGGCCAGTGTGTTGGACCATTTTCATGCACTGCATGTGGAGCTTAAGATCATGCCACCGGGAAGAAAACTGTGGCAGGAGGGCAAGAAGCGGGAGATACGCGCGTTGAAAATTGATGATTTATTAGGAAGACCTCCTATAAAACTGGAGAATCCTGTTGTAGAAAAAGAGCTGAAGGGACGGGTGATTCTGATCACGGGTGCTGCGGGATCCATAGGGTCTGAGTTGGCGAGACAGATTGCTCTCCAGGATTATGCTATGTTGATTCTCCTGGATCAGGCAGAATCAGCTCTCTATGATCTTCAGCATACGATACGCTTAAAAAATCCAGAGAAAACCCGATTTGTAGTGGGCAACGTGCGGGACAAGCGTTATATGCGGAAGATATTTGATACGTACCATCCCGAGTATATTTTTCATGCGGCAGCTTATAAACATGTACCATTGATGGAGAGCAATCCTTACGATGCGTTGTGGACTAATCTATATGGCAGCCGTATTGTAGCGGATCTGGCAGTGGAATATAAAGCGTACAAGTTTGTAATGGTATCGACCGATAAAGCTGTGAACCCAACAAACATTATGGGCACAACGAAACGTGCTGCGGAGATATATGTAAGTTCTTGCAATAATATTGGGGATACAAATTTTATTATTACGAGGTTTGGAAATGTATTGGGATCAAATGGGTCGGTAATACCGCTTTTTGAAAAGCAGCTGGAAAAGGGAGGACCTTTGACCCTAACGCACCCGGATATCACGAGGTACTTTATGACCATACCGGAGGCTAGTCTACTCGTACAGGAGGCCGCAGTAATGGGGGGAGGCGGAGAGATCTTTGTTTTTGATATGGGCAAATCGGTGAAAATCATAGATCTGGCCAAGCGTATGATCAAACTGAAAGGACTACGCTATCCACAGGATGTTGACATCAAGATCGTAGGGTTGAGACCAGGAGAAAAAATATTTGAAGAGCTTTTGGCGAATGATGAAAACACGAAAAAGACGCATCATCCGAAGATATTGATTGCAGAGGTCAACCAATCGGATATGGAGTCTAGGAGAAACCTGATCATTGGCTTGTGCAAACTCTTGGAATCGGATCATTGTATGGAGTCAGAGCAAATGCAATTGGTAGGTCTATTGAAAGAGATTGTGCCGGAATTTAAATCGCAGAACTCGATTTATGAAGCGCTGGATAAGTCTGAGGTAATTTCTTCAGGGCTGGAGGGTTAGAATGAAGTGTGGCTTATTAAGGTTCTAGCCAGTATGTCGAAATCATCATAGCGGCAGCTACAATAAAAAGACTAAAGGCTATTGTAAATACTCGCGCTTCGTTAGGGAGGTTCTGAAAGAAATAATTTAGTTTTGACATGTTAAGTTAAAAGATAGAACTATGTCGTCATGAGCAAAATCCTTGCCACGTTTTGAAAAAGTAAGTTGTGTAAATGTTTTGGACTTCATATTATAGCTTGTATAATTAATGATAGATACTATTAAAGGGGGAATAGCCTCCGACCATCGGGGATCAATCCGTTTTGTCAATGAATTTGATATGACGCAGGTCAAACGGTTTTACAGTATAAGAAACGCAGATGTAGAGCTGGTACGCGGATGGCGTGCCCATCGGATCGAGCAGCGCTGGTTTTATGTACTCTCGGGTTCGTTTGTACTGGATCTGGTGAAGATTGATGACTGGGATAACGCCTCGGCAACATTACCTGTAGAACGTAGGATCTTGAGGGAGGAGGAAGGAGAAGTATTACATGTGCCGGTAGGATATGGTACGGCTTTTCAGGCTATGGAGGAAGGGGCAGAGCTCCTGGTATTTGCAGATCATGGTATAGAGCATGCCCCAAATGATGATTATACCTGGCCGGTAGATTACTTTGTGAAGAGGGATGGGGTTTTGGTTTTATAAGGATAATAGAATAAAAAAGGTCAACAAGTGATGTACTTGCTGACCTTTTTGCTTGAAAGTATTGTTATCCTTTACGCTGCTGATAGAATTCGTCCTTGAGGTGCTGGAATTTCTGTTTCCATTCTTCGGACATGTCGGCTGTTTTGTTCTTGATTCCCTTAAGCTGAAAAGCAAGGAAACAGGCTGAAAAGCCAATGGATATAATAGCTAGTGCGACCCATATGACTAAGGAAAGGCCTGCAAAAGCTGGATTCCATAGTAGGATAAAGCTGAATATTAATCCTAAGACTGCCCACACGGTAATCCAGCCCCAGTTTTTGCTACCATACTGTTTAAGGTCAAACGAAAATGCCATCAATTGTATAGAACGGAACATAATATAAAAGCCGATCACGAAAGTGAGTGTCATAGCAGACATGGCAGGATTGGCGAATAATAATGCCCCAAAAAGAGTATATAGTATACCGCCAGCAAGATACCAACCCCAACCCTCGATTTCATCCTTGTTCTGGACGGCAAAGACAATCTCTAATAACCCCGAAATAATAAAAGACCAAGAAAAAAGGATGGTAAGTGCCAAGAAGGAGGCGACAGGAGTACTGATGGTATAGAAGCCCAATAGGATAAGGAGTATACCGATGATTAAAGGTATATACCAGTGTTTGACCGAGTTTTTAATGGTTTTGAAAAATGAATGTTGCATAATTAAAATATTAAAGGTTGTTTGATAAATTGAAATACATAAATGACCGTAAAATTATATAGTAGATGCCTTTTCTTTAAGATACGGACTTCTTTAAGTATTAACAAGAAAAGTGACTTTAGGTTTTATAAAAAAAGCACTTCTCGGATAGAGAGGTGCTTTTTTAGTGTTGTTGGGTTGTAATGATCCCTTAATCAAAATCGAAGAAATCGGATAGGAATGATTTCTTTTTCTTCGGGTAATGCTGATTGTAATCTCTACTATCTCTCTACTTCCAGTAGTCGCGGTCGTCATGACGATGTGCTGACCGGTCGTAGTGATTGTCCCGGGGGCGTTCTTGAGAGAAAATTCACCTTTTTTTAACGTAATGGCTATTCTTGAGTTGAGCCTCGGTAGGTGGACTTATACTATCTGCGTCCAATATAGTCGAAAAGGAGACAGTATAAAAGGATTTCTTTGTGATGCTGCTTTACGAACTGGCGCAAAAATTTCATCGCCAACACGAGTTGGTTACTGATGGTGGCAGGAGAAATGGAAAGGGACTCGCTGACCTCCTTGTAACTTTTACCTTCAATTTTACAGAGTTTAAAGATCAGTCGCCGTTGTGGAGGTAGTTGCTCAATGGCAGATTCTAGAATCTTCCAATCTTCTTTGCCGATGTAGCTGTCTTCAACGGATAGGGCGGTACGCCCTTCACCGAATAGTGAGATATTGTCGTGTACGACCTGAGTCCGTAAATTTTTGCGGAGTTGGTCAATAGCCATACTGTTGGCCGCTTGCATAAAATAAGCGTAGAGGTTGTTATCAGGGTCTATATGCTCCCGCCCAGTCCAGATCTTGATAAAGATATTATGTAGGATCTCATCGGCATCATCGGGATTCTTGATGAGATAAAGAATACGACGATACAGGGATTTAGAAAAAGCACAGTATATAGACTCGAACGCTTTTTTATCACCGCTGATAAAAGCAATGCATGTGGCGTTGTCTATAGTGTGTTTGTACATCGTAATGGTTAGCAGAATAATACTCTTGTGAATTTAGTCGAATTTATCCTTTTAAAAAAATATATTTTTTTCTGATCGGGATAGTGAGTTTATAGATCTCGTGCGTATACATTATAAAGACTGGCCAAAAAGAAGCTTATATGATAAACCAAAAAATAAAAGATTTATTGGAAAAACACCTTTCAGATGGATTGAATACGGTAGAAAGGGAAGAGCTGATGGTTATGTTGGATTACCTGTCGGACGATGAGGTAGCGATGCTCTTGAATGGTATCGAAACTCCGGACTTGTATACAGCAGAAATTCCGGAAGAGGAAATATCGTATCGCTTGGACAGAATCAGAGATGAGTTATTCGAACGGGATAAAGTAAAGGAACTGAAGGAGTACCGTGCACAACCTGTGTGGAAACGTGTGTCTAAGATCGCAGTAGCAGCTTGTCTCTGTGTTGCTATGGGATGGGGGCTATACCAGTGGAGATGGCTGCCGAAGGAGGAGGATCTTATGGTAATCGAAACTAGGGATATTGACCCGGCAGAACCTGTGGCATTGATCACTCTGGGTACGGGTGAAACTATCCGGGTGGATTCGACAGAGGTGGGTCTGATATACAGTAAAAATGGATTGAATGTCTATAAGGATGAAGATGGACAGATTATCTACAAGGATAGTACGGGTACAGAAGATATACCAAGCTACCTGACAATACATACACCGAAGGGAGGCTTTACGAAGATAAAATTAGATGATGGTACACTGGTCAAGCTAAATGCGGCTTCTTCTATACGATATCCGACTAGTTTTAAATCGGATAAACGGGATGTATTTGTCGAAGGAGAGGCTTTTTTTGAGGTGCAACCGGACAAGGATAGACCATTTAGGGTGCATTCCCAAAAACAGATTATCGAGGTATTGGGAACTTCGTTCAACTTGATATCCCGAGAGAAATATGCGAAGACCACATTGATAGAAGGAAGGGTAAAGATTGTGGCAGAAGGTAAAGATTATTTCCTGAAGCCTGGACAACAGGCATTGGTGGCAGATGAGGTGGAGATTACAGATGTCCATACGGCCAGTTCTGTGGCCTGGAAGAACGAAAAGTTTGTATTTGATAATAGTTCTTTTAAAGAGATACTACGCGAGGTAGAGAACTGGTATGACGTACAGATGGTGTTTTTTGATCAGGGTCTGGACGATTTGCAGTTGTCGGGGACGGTATCCAGAAATGTGAAATTGTCTGAACTATTAAAAGTTATAGAGATAAACAGCAATTATAAATTTGAAATTAAAGAAAGGAGGGTTCTTGTAAGACGCGCAGCAGCGAGGTAGTAAAAAAACAGAACTGGAGGTGTTCCAGCACCCCCAGTAGACGGTTTAAAAACGTTGAATGACTAATTACAAATTTTTTTAACCAGTACAAATATAAGGAATGTATGTATAACTCCTTATAGATGTGCTTAAATCACAATTATGAAAAGACGAAAAGTGATGGTGTCCGCCTATGAATCTGAGGATAGGCAAAGGATCATGTTCGCTCTAAGTTATCCTACACTTTTAGCAATGAAATTAACTACAATACTTGTGTTCTTGTTTTGTATCCAGGCCTCTGCTAGCAGTTTTGGACAACAGGTGACACTTCATCTCAAAAAACAACGGCTACAAACGGCTCTGAATGAAATTCAGAAGCAGACGGGCTATAGCTTTTTGATGAACTCGAGCCATTTTAACAACGCCAAACCGGTAACGATCGAGGCAAATAAAATGGAAATAAGAAAGGTGCTCGACGAGATATTTGCCGATCAGCCGTTCAACTATATTATTTCGGACCGTATAATTACAGTAAATCCGGCCTCATTGAGAGATGAGGAGGTAATCCAACAGGAGATAAAGGGAAAGGTGGTCGATGTGAATGGGAAAGGAATTGCTGGTGTTACTGTGGCTGCGGCTGATGGAAGTAAAGCGACGAATACAGATGCCGAAGGAAGATTTACAATTGCTGTAAATAAGGGCGTTACGTTGCGGTTTTCGTTGATAGGGCATAAAATGGTCACCAAAACTGCTACGGAAGGGGTGGTCGTGACTATGTTGCTGGACGATAAGGACATTGATGAAGTTGTTGTAACAGGCTTTCAACGGATCAATAAAGAGAAGTTCACTGGCTCAGTGAGTGCTGTGGACAAGAAAAATATAGACCGGTCAGGAGCAATTGATGTGTCCAGGATGTTACAGGGGGCTGCTGCAGGGGTGTCCGTGCAGAATACTTCGGGTACGTTTGGAGCTACACCCAAAATCCGGATCAGGGGTAACTCCTCTATCTCGGCCAATCAGGAACCGCTATATGTTATAAATGGTGTGGTGATTACTTCGCCGTCTAATGTAGCGGTGAATCAATTATATAGTGGTGACCCGGCTTCGGTATTAGGATCAGCAATAGCCGGATTGAATGCACAGGATATAGAAGATATACAGATACTAAAAGATGGTGCAGCGACGGCATTGTATGGTACACGTGCGGCTAATGGGGTGATTTCGATTACTACTAAGAAGGGCTCGTATAACAGTAAAAATGTGAATCTAAGTACAGCGCTTTCCGTAGGACTGAAACCTAATGTTGGAGAATTTAACTTAATGAATTCGGGACAGGAAATGCAGCTCTATAAGGAGATGTATGATCGTGGGTATTTATCAAATGCCAATTGGCCAACTTTTACGGGTGCTTTTACAGAAACCTATAGACAACTGGCATTAAGGAATATTGATCTGGATGGAGCTTATGCAGAGCTTAATAGATCGGCCAGAGCAAATACAGACTGGTTTGATGTGCTGTTCCGTAATAATCTAGTGCAGGAGCATAATCTATCTTTTTCGGGAGGAAGTGATAAGCATACCTACTATGTATCAGGGAGTATGGCTGACGATAATGGGCAGGCTGTCGGATTTGGGACGAAAAGATATACAGCAGATATGCGTACTACGCTAAATGTGACCTCTAAGCTGGATTTGGATATTAATCTGAATTGGAGTTCGCGGAGTCAGTCTACTCCAGGTACAAATGAGTCTAAAGCATTAGCAACCAGCAATTTTTTTGAAGTAACACGGGAGTTTGAGATAAACCCGTTTCTCTATGCTATGAATACGAGCCGGGCGAAATATCCTTATAATCCGGATGGATCGTACCGATATTATCTAGAGAACCTGGCACCTTTTAATATTGTGGAAGAGCTTAACGAGAATTTTAATGATATTAAAGCGCAGGAAATACGGGCTATCGTAAAGCCAACCTATAAAATTACGAAAAACATTACCTATAGCGGAACATTTGCTGTCCGCAAGAATGTAAATCAGATAAGTCATATCGTAACCGAACGCTCGAATATGGCAAATGCCTACAGGGTAGATTATAATGATGTATTACGGGATCAGAACGCGCTGTTGTATAGAGATCCGAATGACCCATTTGGCTATAAGGAGACCATCCTCTCGGAGGGAGGATTTCGGTATTTATGGAATAATACCCAGTCCTTTTGGAGTGTACGTAATCAGCTAGCCTATAATCAAGAAATCGGTGATCATAAAATTGACTTTTTGGTAGGGTCGGAGATTGAAAAGACCTATGTGGATAGGGTGTACTCAAAAGCTTACGGCTATATGTACTATGGTGGAAGAATAGCATCTCCCTCAAAGATGGCCATGATCTATGCGATTAACAAGGACGATCCAACGTATGTAGAGCATTTTCAGGATAGGAGAAACGTCGGTTTCTATGCAAACCTACAATACACATTCAAAAACCGCTATAATTTTGATGTCTCGGGCCGTCAGGATGGTAGTAATATGTTTGGACGTATGCAAAGAAGTAAATTCTTGCCTAACTACGGCTTGGGATTTGCCTGGAATATAGACAGAGAGCCGTTTTTTGAGAAGATCAATACGAACAGAACGATTGACTACTTGAAGTTTCGGGTAAGTCATGCGTTGCGCGGAAATAGTTTTGAAACATCACCAATGCTGGATGCATCAATTTTTAACTTGCCAAGATTGGACCCGTCAAATAATGCAAAAGGAATCAGCATACTCGCACCGGAATTGCATAACCTGGCTTGGGAGAAGGACTATACGACCAACTTTGGACTGGATATTTCTCTGTTAAATCGCTTGACGCTAGCAGCAGAATACTATACAAGAAAGAATAAGGATCTGGTAGTGCCGTTTAACATTGCGCAGGAAGATGGTTTTACATCCAAACGGATCAACTTTGGATCGATGACCAACAAAGGGATCGATCTAACGCTGGGCTATAATAATGTCCTAAATAAACAGGAATTCAAGTGGGATGTCAACCTAATCTACGGCTATGTAAAGAATAAGCTTATTGATGGCGAATTGCAATCAGCGATGCTGGGAGAGATCACAAACCCATTGGGCTACCCATTGACAGGATATCCTAAGGAAGGGCTATACGGGTATAATTTTGCAGGGTTGAATAAGGAAGGTAGACCAATGTTTAACGGTGAAAATGGCCCAGAAAATGGAATCATGAAGTCATCAAGGGATAGATCGTTGATTTCTTATTTAGGGACACGGCAGCCGACAGGTACAGGGTCGATCGCTAACTCTTTCCAATATAAAGGAATCGAACTCCGCGTATTCCTGACTTATTCCTATGGACATAAGGTGTTTACTACGCCAATTGCGCAACAGACGTATAATGACTCTGGATCGAAATCAGGTGACCTGAATTATAGATGGCAGACAATAGGTGATGAGAATTATACGAATATACCTGGATTGCTAAGTACCATACAGCGGAAATACCTGGAATCAGTAGGGTTTGGGGATGAACAGGCGTACAATAGATCTGATTTTCGGGCGGTAGATGCAAGTAATCTGCGGATCAGTGAAATCCTATTGGCTTATGATCTTGGAGGGGTGTTAAAAAGGCAGTACCCATTTGTAAAGAATGCCCGGGTGATGCTTTCGGCAAATAATATTTATTACTGGACAAGTGGTAAGTTAAGAGGAGTAGATCCGGATTTATACCTGAGCGGTGGTACGGCATTGCCTAATCCGAGATCGTATACAATGCGTTTAATTTTTGGATTTTAGGAGGAAAGTACATGAAAAATTTTAATATAATTATACTATTTGTAATAGCGCTAGGCATGTTGAGTTCCTGTGAGAAATTTCTCGATGCGCCTTATGATAATCGGGTCGAACTCAATGACGTCGCTGATATTGAGCTTTTGGTGACGAATGCTTATCCCATGCGGGCAGATCTATTTGCCGAAATCATGACGGATAACTTGCATCATTATGCTACCACAATGCAGGCCAATAATGGACCGACCTATCTGCCATTATTCCGCTGGGAAGATGAGTTTTCGGATGCAGTAACAACAGCGACACCAACACATGCCTATTCGCATTATTATAAAAAGATATACGAAGCTAATCTAATTATCGAGTCGCTAGCAAGCGCTGACGGTGATGAACTACATAAGAATGCACTGCTAGGAGAAGCATTGATATTAAGAGCATACGGCTATTTTTCATTGGTAAACCTATTCAGTATGCACTATAATGAAGCGAATAATGCGACAAACCTCGGGGTGCCGTTGATAATAGAGGTTCCAAAAGAAAATAGAGGACTGTACAACAGGGCGTCTGTAAAGGAGGTGTATGAGCAGATTGATAAAGATGTAGAGGAAGGGCTGGCTTTGATGAAGAAAGGGGTGTCATTCGTGTCACGTAGTCCATATCGCTTTAATATAACCAGTGTGCATGCTTTTATGTCGAGAATAAACCTATATAAAGGTAAGTGGGAAGAAGCAGCAAAGTATGCGGATCTCGTGGTGGAAGAAAAAGGGGTAACAGTACGTAAGATGGCTGAGGATGTAGCACGGAAGATAAATACGACTGAACAATACTGGGCGCAGGAGATTATGAATCCAACTATACACCCCAATTTGTTGTTGGTCAATCAGGTGACATCGACTTTTTTGTGCCGTCCTTTTGGTTATCGTTTGGGAGGATTTTACATCGCGCATGACCTTTTTTACACAACACCGGCTACGGATTATCGTAAAGATCATTTTAGTGCCGGAGGGACGGTAATTGATAGTGTGGCTCTTCCGGTAAAGTATGGTAACCAACCGAATAATCCGAATGCACTACAGGTGAGGTATGATTGTTTTACGATGGAGGAGGTATTGCTGAATCGTGCTGAGGCAAATCTGCGTAAAGCAAATCCAGATATAGCAAAAGCGATGTCGGATGTAGAAGCTATCCGTAAGGAACGGTTTTCTGCGACTAACTACAGGACATTACCAACGCCGACAAATGTAGAAAATGCATTAACTACACTGATAAAGGAGAGAAGATTAGAACTATTGGGACAGGGATATCGTTGGTATGATATCAAGCGGTTAGGAATTGAGGTGGAACATCGGATGAACCGCACAGATGGAAAGACCGCTGTGATATTAAAACCAAATGATAAAAGGACAGCAATACAGATTCCTTTACAAGCACGTGTAGGCAACCCGTTGTTGGACGATCAGTTAAACCCTAGATAATATGAATATGAGAGTAAATATTTTTTTAATAGCATTGGTTCTTGCCTTTGTAGGCTGTAAAAAGGACAATTATCCATTGGGTGAGATCGATGAAACGGTTGATTACTTTTCAAAAAAACAGGTCAAACCAAAATCTCAATGGAATGAACTCGATTATTTATGTGATTCGATTCAAAAGGCGTATGGAGTAGAGATAATCTATGAATATACACCTCGTATTATAGAGGGTACTACTTTCTTTATGCCGCCTCAATATGATAAGGCGTTGCCCTATACCCGGGTGATGTTGGATAAAATGTGGCTGAAACCTATTAAAGAACTGTATCCAAAGTTCTTTAAGGAGCAGACTCCAATCGAATTCATATTGGCAGGTGGATTTGTACATTTTAATGATCCTACAACGACGGCTGGTGCAGCAGGAGCCGGTATGAATGGACAGTATTATCGGCTAGGTATGGGAGGGGTGAATAACTTTTCGCTGAATAAAAATTGGCTATGGGATCATATCGTCACGCTTTATCATGAGCATGCTCATCAGATAGATCATAAATACGGACGAAGTGAGCGATTCGATCGCGTTTCTCAGGGAAGATATTACGGGATACCAGGATATGCTTATGTAACTACCCAAGAGGCTAGAGCTGATGGCTTTTGGACGGGGTATGGAGGATATGCGCCCGAAGAGGATTTTGCTACGACAGTGGAGTATATGTTAAGACTGCCCAAGGCAGCACATAAAGCGGAGATCGAAAAAAGTAAAAGTGCAGCTCTCGAAACCAAATATAAAATGCTGCACCAACGTTATCTGGATATGGGGGTAGATCTGCATGAACTGCAGGTGGTGCTCGATTCGGTGGCAAGAAAAGTGAATTATTAATAGAGTTAGCATAAGTAATATGAAAGAGATTATAAAATTTTTAGTTCTAGGTCTTATAGCTACTGTATTCTATAGCTGTGAGAAAGACAATATCACAAATACCTACTTTGAGGAGCATCCAGGGCGGATGGATAAAATTGCAGAAGAATTAAAGTCTACACTGGCTTCAGCGCCGGAAGGCTGGGTGATGATGGTTAAAACAGGGTTGAATTCTCAGGTGTATACACCTGTTGTATTGAAGTTTGATACGCTGAAGAATAGAGTTTTTGTAAAAACAGTCTATGGAGAGACTGCTGATACAGAATCGTATTTTCGGATAGCCAATGGAACGGGGGCTCCGCAGTTAATTTTTACCACAGGGTCTATTATGTCGACACTGTACCGTGTTGGAGCGCAGGCCTCGGATATTACGGATCATATATATAATGTGGTAAGTGTATCGGCCGATACGGTGGCTATAAGAGGATATCGTAGCGGTGCAGTGTATAAACCAGAAGGCGGGGTAGTTTATAAAATGTTTAAACGGCCCAAAGATTGGAAGTGGGCTGATGATGAGATCTACTTTGATATGTCTTCTGCCAAGTTTAGGACTAACGTGGAAGGTGTACGAGCAAAAATGGAAATTGAATACGTGAAGAATTCAGGTGAAAAGAAAAGCTTCGAAACAGAATTTAATACTGTTCCTGATATGTACATGGTCAATATGCAAAGTGTGTTTCCATTTAGTACGCGTCAGAATATAGGCACAGGAGGATTTAAAACTCCATATTATTTTTTCATGGAATTCCCTTATGCCGGAGATATTTATGACGTCTCTCCAGTTGTAGCAAATAATACCATTAGTTTCTATCCACAGTATGGGTGTACGACCAATCTTACCTATATGAATTACTTTATAAATGCTTATAATTTACATTACCTAGTCTGTAAAGATGTTGTCCGAACAGGAAATAATGTGAAAATGGATTTTGAGGCTTATGATAAACAGGGAAATGTTATTGTGAAGGCAACGTACAATAATTTAAGATAACTTTTAGTATAAAATGTGTTGTGTTAGAGGGCTTGGTGATTTATTATCAAGTCCGCTTTTTAGAAGGTATTATGCGATTATTTCAGATATTATTTATAGTTTTTTTTTGCGTTGCATGTGGTTTTGAGACTGAACAGAAGGGAGGAGATGTTCAGGATGTCGAATTACAGCTGATGAATCTCCCCGTAGATTCCTGTTCGTTGCGTATTAATCATATCATAACTGGTGAGGAGTTGTTTTTTAAGGAGGGGATAGATCTTTCTAAACCTATTATTCTTCACGGTCTAGAAGATGATATGTACATTGCTGTTTTTTCTTGGCCTCGAACACTGCTCTCTCATCAGGTAGTTAGGAGTAAAGGCTTTGACAAGGAAAGTGATGAAGACTTGTTTCAATTGACTAAACCGTTGTACATCGATCGAGCGTATGGGACAGTTTATCGTATAGAAGTAGTGAATGAGGTGAGTGTCGAAGAATTGGAACGTAAAGGCGCATCGATATTGCAATTTAAAAATATAGCCTGCAAAGAATGTGATCTAGCAGACCGTTATTGGGAAGCATTCAGTGGGTTCTTTGACCGGAAAGCGAAATTGGTAGATAGTGCTAAACAGGAGTATTACAGCTATATCGATGCTAATAATCTGCAAAAAGGAAATAAGGCCTTTTTGAATCTGGAGGAAATCAAAAATCATTTGACGAAGGATGAGGTGTTGGATACACGTATACAGGAACTTGTTGCTGCTAATCCAGAAAGTAAGATCTCTGCATTCTTTCTTTTTTATCAACTTTATAACCATCGTGAGTTTCAGAAATTCGAGAATACATTTGAGTTGTTGCAAGGCCAGGGCCAGAAGAGCAAATATTATAAGATGATAAAAAAGCAATATGATGAACTGCTGTAGGTAATATGTTTTTCCTTTTCTTAAATTGATTGATAACCAGTTTTCTAGTTGCTATTTGAGCGGTGTAACGAGATGTTCTATAAATTTTGATTATAGAATGGTCTAATAATTGTGTAGGTACCCGCATAAAAATATATAACGATGAAAAAATTTATGAAAAGAAACAGCTTCTTAGCTGTAATGTTTTTTGCCTGTGCTAGTTTAATATTTGCAAGCTGTAGTAAAGATGATGATAAGACACCATCTGGTATTGATGCCGCAATAGGTACTTATATTGGTAAAATAGAAGTGATTGGAGGTGCAGATTATTTCGATGCTATTATTAAGGTTTCTAAGGTTGACGACTCGCATATTAAGATTGAGGCAAAATCAGGTGAAAAATATTCAGGAGTTGCTGCTAAAACGATGAAAGTGTCGAACACACATAACATTTCGATTAATACGCTCAATGAACCTAATGGTAGTTTTCTTTATAGTATAGATGATAAGACTGTAATCTTATTGACGGAACAGACCCAGAAAGACGAAATAATCTATAGTTTCAAAGGAACGAAACAATAGATGATAAAGTAATAAATGATCCAGATTATGCTGGAATTGAAAAGGCGTCAGTGTAAAAACTGACGCCTGTTTTTTGTGTAAAGTAGTATTAATTATTTGTCGGAAAGCTTCATTAAAATACCATTTCAATTTAATATTAGCTTAATGCGAGGGGCCTATTTTTGTGCCAAAATCTACAAGATACTATGAACAGAACTTTACTTTTGCTTGCAGCATTATGTGCTTTTGCGGGTCCATCTATTGCTCAGGAAAATTCCGGAATCATGAAGCTTGATGAATTTCGGTACCCCAAACAACGCAAGATAATCGATATCCCTAATGTCAATGGATTGCAGGTGTTGAAGTGCGATTTTCACATGCACACGGTGTTTACAGATGGGCATGTGTGGCCTAATGTACGTGTGCAAGAAGCTTGGAAAGAAGGTTTGGACGCAATCGCATTTACAGAGCATGTCGAGTATACACCACATAAGGATGATGTAAAACCTGGAAATCTACGGCCACATGAATTGGCTGAAAAGCTAGCAGCAGAGCAGAATATTTTGTTGGTAAAAGGAACAGAAGTGACGAGAAATACGCCTCCAGGGCATTTCAATGCCTTATTCATACAGGATGATAAAAACCTGGTCGTACCAAGGGACTCAGACTTGGACGAGCAAGCTATACAGGCTGTAGTGGATCAGAAGGCTTTTATCTTCTGGAATCATCCAGGCTGGAAGGCAACACAGATCGAAGGCTCTTACGAATGGATCCCATTTGTAGATAAGATGTACAAAGAAAAAAATCTGCACGGTATCGAAGTGGTCAATGGTTTTGGCTTCCATAAAAAAGCCTTGGACTGGGCATTGGATAGGAATCTAACCATTATAGGTAATACGGATATACATAATCTGATCGCACACGAGTATGATATAGAACGGGAGGGTATACACCGTACGATGACATTGGTGTTAGCTAAAGACCGCTCAGCAGAGGCGATACGTACTGCGCTCGAAAAGGGGAGTACGGTAGCATGGTCGAGCAATTACCTATTTGGAAAGGAAGAGCATGTGCGCGATTTGTTTCATGCCTGCGTGAAATTGACCCCAAGCTTCTATAGTAAGCCTAATGCAAAGAAGGCGGACAGTAAATATTATGAGCTACAGAATAATTCGGATCTCTACTTTGAACTACAACTAGTAGATGGAAAGGGAACGAAGAATATCGTATTGCAGCCCAAATCGTCACAGATACTGATCGCAGATACAGGTCAGTCAAAGCTATCATATGAGGTGGTATCTACTTATGTACGTAGTGATAAACATCTGAAAATAGAACTGAGCCTTTAATCTATACCAAATAATCATGAACAAGAGAATTCCGATATTTTTATTGGCTGGGATTGCTATGTCCCAAAACTTGCAGGCTATTGAGCTGGGATTTTTGTCAGCGGCAGGAATCACCATGGAGGTACAGCAACAAAAGGTAGCTGGACAGGTGGTGGATGCTAGTGGGCGACCAGTAGCACATGCCAATGTCTCCATAAAGGGAACGTTGTTGAATACCACAACCAATGCAAAAGGGGAGTTTGAATTTGATCATTCAAATGGTGCCAAAGTCGTATTGGTAGTGAGCTGTGTTGGTTTTACTACCAAGAGCTTTGAAGTAGATTCGGGAACGGATATACGCATCGTGTTGGATAACAAAAATGACCTCGAAGAAGTTGTCGTGGTGGGTTACGGTACGCAGAAAAAAGTGAACCTAACGGGAGCGGTATCGCAGGTAACATCGGAAGTGTTGGAAAATAGACCGGCACCAAACCTGAGCCGTATGCTACAAGGGACACTGCCCAACCTGAACCTGAAGATGGTAGATGGTAGCCCTACACGTGGTGCGGAATTTAATGTGCGGGGTACGACCTCGATAGGAGCCGGAGGTTCGGCATTGGTATTGATCGACGGAGTGGAAGGAGATGCTAATATGATCAACCCGAACGATATCGAGTCTGTGACGGTGTTGAAAGATGCATCTTCGGCAGCGATATACGGCTCGAGGGCAGCATTTGGTGTGGTGCTGATTACCACAAAAAATCCAGTAAAAGGACAGGCAAAGGTGACATTGAACTCTAACTATTCAATGAACCAGCGTACCGTAGAGCCTAAGCTGGTGACGCAAGGCTATGAATGGGCTAAGAATTTTAACGATGCCTTTAATGCATGGTACGATTATAAGTCTACGCCGATATCGGTGAATAATATCTATCCGTTTTCGCTAGAATACCTTGAGGCACTGAAAAAATATGCCGAAAATCCTACTGGTGAGGAAGCGGTGTTCAATCCAGCAAAAAATAGGTATGAGTATTTCGGAAATACGGATTGGTATAATATGATTTATAAGGATATGATGCCCGCTACCGAACAAGCGATGAGTGTGTCGGGAGGTGGAGATAAGGCGTCGTATTATGTCTCGGGAAGATATTATCACCAAGATGGTATTTTTAAACACAATCCGGATAAATTTAATAAGTATAACCTCCGCGCAAAAGGAGATGTGAAACTAAACGATTGGATTACATTTCAAAATAATACGGAATTGAGTACCTATGACTACCATTACCCAATGTTTGCAGATGGCGATGGTAATATATGGCGTCAGTTTGAACATCAAGGATATCCGATGGCGGTGGTATACAATCCTGACGGTACCTACACACATACGGCTGTTTATACAGGGGTGGCTTCCTTTATGGAAGGTAATAATGCATCGGATCTGAATAATACGGTGCTGAGGAATACGGCAGGATTGGTGTTGAAGCCAGTGAAAGGGCTGACACTAAAAGGGGATATGACGTATGGCAGAACCTGGGAGAATGATGTGCGCACCAACAACTACATGGACTACAGTAACTCGCCAGGGGTGATCTCGCGATTTGGACGCTCGTTATTGAGAGAGTGGAATGAAAATACCAAATACCTAGCAGGGAATATCACGGCAAACTATGTCAACAAATTTGCAGATAAGCACGATGTCAATGTCTTGGTCGGTTATAACGTCGAATCGTCGACTACGAAGCTGTTGCGGGCACAGAGAGATGGTATCTTGGTGGCGTCTAAGCCTGATTTCAATCTTATGGATGGTTTGAATTATGGTATTACAGGTGGTGGTAATGAATGGGCCTATTTGGGTGTTTTCTATCGCCTCAATTATGCTTATGACAATCGTTATCTGTTGGAACTCAATGGTCGCTATGATGGGTCTTCCAAATTCCCAGAGCATCAAAGGTATGGGTTCTTCCCTTCTATATCGGGAGGGTGGATTGCTTCAAATGAAGCCTTTTTTGAGCCTATAAAGCCGATCGTGAGCAATTTTAAAATACGTGCTTCATATGGTTCATTAGGGAATGGAAATGTTGCACCTTATCGTTACCTCGAGCAAATGGGGGTGAGCAAAACTTCGGTCGTGCTGAATGGTGTGCAGACCAATTATACCAAATTGCCAGGTGTAATTCCAGATGGACTGACTTGGGAACGATCGACTACAGCTAATTTTGGTGCCGATCTTGGATTTTTTAATAATAGCCTGAATCTAACATTCGACTGGTACAACCGAATGACCTACGATATGTTTACAGCAGGGCAACCATTGCCTAATGTATTTGGGGCAGCAGTGCCGTTTGGAAACTATGCCGATATGTCTACAAAAGGATGGGAGCTGACGGCCAATTATAACTCGCAGTTCGAATTGGCAGGAAAACCTTTCAACTGGGGGATTAACGGATCACTATGGGATAGCAGATCGACTATTGAGCGTTTTAACAATCCCAACAAGCTATTGTCTACGTATTACGTAGGGCAGCAAGTAGGAGAAATATGGGGATATGAAACGTTGGGATTCTTTACATCGGAAGAAGATGTGAAGAAACATGCTGATCAAAGCTTCCTGAAAAACTCAAATAACAATATTTGGCTGGCAGGAGATCTTAAGTTTGCTGACTTGGACCATAATGGTGTTATCAACCAAGGAAATAATACGGTAGATAATCCGGGCGATCGTAGGATAATAGGTAATGATAGCCCAAGATATCAGTATGGCTTTACGCTGTCGGGGAATTGGAATGGTATCGGTCTGTCGGCTTTCTTCCAGGGGATAGGTAAGCGTGACTGGTATTTTGCATCGGAAGCAGGTTTGTTTTGGGGACCGTATAACCGACCGTATGGCTATCAACCAACAAAAATGATGGAGGATATATGGACGGAAGAGAATCCTGATGCCTACTTCCCTAGATATAGAGGTTACACTGCGTTGGGTACAGATCGCTCGCTAGGTGCACCACAGACAAAGTATCTGCAGGATGTATCTTATCTGCGTCTCAAAACTCTAACGCTAGACTATACCTTGCCGAAAACATGGGTAAATAAGATGAAAATAAATAACGCTCAGATTTTCTTGACAGCGCAAAATCTATTTACATTCTCTGGATTATTTAAGCATACAGATAATTTTGACCCTGAGGTGATGGAAAAACCGGTGGGCGACCTGACTAATGGATCGGGGCAGGGATATGCATACCCTATGTTGAAAACAACAACTATAGGACTGAATTTGACTTTCTAGGAGTTGACGTGGATATTCTTTGCTGAAAGTGGGGACAAGTCAATGACAATTAAAGAACAAACCGAGCTTACGAGCTCACGAAATAGTGATTTACATATCAAACGGATGAAGACAAAATATATATTAGGAATGTTGGCAACGGTGTTGCTGATGGGCTCCTGTAAGGATTTTCTGGACAAAGAGCCTTTTGATAAACTGGTGCCCTCTTCTTATTTCAAAACAGAGGCAGATTTGCAATTGTACACAAATTCTTTCTATCAGGATTTTATTCCTAGCGGTCTGGCAATTGTACAGGCTGATGAAATGGGAGATTATACATCCAAAAATAACTCGCCCACTTTTATAGCAGGTAATTTTTCGCCAGTAGATCAGGGAAAATGGGACTGGACAAAGCTGAGAAATGTCAATTATTTCCTTTCGCGGTATGATAATAAAGAAATCCCGGAGGAGGCAAGAAAACACTATGCAGGTATCGCTCGTTTTTTTAGAGCTTATTTTTACTTCGATAAAGTAAAAACATATGGAGATGTGCCGTGGTACAACAAGCCGCTGGCTACAGATGATCCAGAGCTGTATAAGAAGCAGGACCCTAGGGCTATGGTGATGGATTCGGTACTGGCGGATATTGATTTTGCGATAGCGAATATTAGGTCTGCAAAAGACAACTCGTCGAGTATGATAACCAAATGGGTGGCTTTGGGATTAAAGTCTCGCATATGTCTTTTTGAAGGGACATTTCGGAAATACCATGAGAATTTGGGGCTAAAGTCTACTGCGAATAAGTGGTTGGAAGAGTCTGCAAAAGCATCGAAAGAGCTAATAGACGGCAAACAGTATGCAATTTATAACACAGGAAAGCCGAATTCAGATTATCGTACGCTCTTTATCAGTGAAAATGCAGTGGCCACAGAAGTGCTATGGTCGAATGTGTTTAATAATGCATTGAAGCGTTGGCATGAGATAACCTGGAAATTTAACTCGGCAACGTATGGTGCGCGTTGGGGGCTGAACAAACAGTTTGTAAATACATACCTGAATGTAGATGGTAGCCGCTTTACAGATAAGGCAGGATACGATGAACTTGAGTTTAAAGAAGAAATGAAAGGGAGGGATGCACGTCTAGGGCAATCTGTACGGTCGTTAGGTTATAAGCGCTCGGACGGCTCGGCTGCGCCACCTAATTTTGGGTATACCTTTACGGGGTACCATATTCATAAATTTAGTCTCGATGATAAACGTTTGGATGGTGTTGCAGAGGGTTTTAATTCGATAACCATGATGCGCTATGCAGAGATACTATTGAACTATGCAGAAGCGAAGGCCGAGCTGGGACTGATGAACGATATTATATGGGCAGAAACAATCGGAGAATTGCGCAAACGTGCAGGGGTAGACCCCAAAGCGCCAACAGGTGTAGATCCCTATATGCAAAAGACTTATTTTCCAGAGGTATCTGACCGATATTTAATGGAGGTAAGAAGGGAGCGTGGGATAGAGTTGGTGTATGAAGGTCTGCGTTATGATGATTTGTTGCGCTGGAGAAAAGGTAAGTTGTTGGAGATGGATTGGAAAGGGATATATGTACCCGGTCTAGGCATAGAAATGGACTTGGACGGTAACAACACACCGGATGTGTGCTTTGTTAAAGCCATTCCAAGTAAAACTACATCAGGAGTGGTCTATTTCGTAGTGGATGATAAGGCGGCCAAACTATCGGAAGGTACGAAGGGGCATATCTTGTGGCGTATTGACGAGGATAGAAAATTTGAAGATAAAAAGTATTTGAGACCAATAGCTAATGCAGATATTGTGGATAATAAAAATTTAGAACAAAATCCTGGTTGGAAATAGCACTGTAATGCCTGTCTCGGTTTATATATAGATGCCGCAGAGGGCTTTTTAAGAGATCTATATAACTTGTATTAAAGAGACTCCACCCCTTACTTAGGGAGTGGGGTCTTTTTAATTTAAAAGATTTTGACTTACTTTTGATTCCGTCCTTTGGGCAAGTTGCTATGGAATTCAATAAAGACGATAAACAAGATTTCGCTGCCTTCAAATCAGGAGATGACGCAGGGTACATTCATCTGTTTCGCCGGTTTTACCATCCCTTGTGTCTTTTTGCATTACAATTTAAAATAAGTAAAGAAGATGCCGAAGAGGTAGTACAGGACATATTACATCAGCTTTGGTATAAGAAAAATGACTTTGATTCCTTAAATAAACTTGCCTCTTTTCTATATGTAAGTACCCGGAATGCCACTTTGAACCGCTTGGATCGAAATAAGCGCCTGCTCAAGAACCAAGAACAGTTTCATGTAGAATCAGCGGCCTCGGATATACTCAATGCAGAGCAATTTCAGAACATGGTGTATGCGGAGACCTTGAGTCAGCTCCATGAAGCTTTTAAAAAGTTGCCGACTCAGTGTGCCAAGGTTATGACCATGCTCTATCTCGAAGGGCATACGGTAGCTGAAGTTGTTGAACAATTACAGATCACAGCCAGTACGGTATATGTACAGAAGAAAAAGGGTATAGACTACCTAAAAGAATATCTAAAACCAGAAGATTATTTCTTGATTACACTTCTTTTATCTGGTTTTTTGAAAAATTAATTAACTGTTTATTAGTGTTTTATTGTTTTTGTTTGAATTGGCGTAAAGATTTCGAATCCCAGTTCTGTTCTCCTAGTGTATAAGCAAAAACCTTAGTTACCAAAAAAATAATGATTTCAAAAAAGATAGCTGCCCTCATCGCGGGGAAGAAGCTAAATACCTTGTCTATTGAAGAGGAAGAGTTGCTGTTAGCCTGGAGGAAGGAGGCTGAACAGCATGAAATGGCTTATCAATATGCGATGAATAAGACGGACTGGTATAGGGATCTGCAGACCTTGGAGACTATCGATGTGAATAAGGCTGTAGATAGTGTGTTGGAACGTATCCTCAGAACTGAATCGAAAAAGATGAAACCTCGGTACTGGTGGAGGTATGCGGGGGTGGCTGCGGCAGTATTGCTGGTGTTGCTGTCTGTTCTTTGGAAGTATAGGGAAACAGCGGTGGAGATTGTACCAGGAGGCAACAAAGCGATACTTAAGTTGGCCGATGGGACCTCTCTTCAGTTGAGTGAGGGACAGCATGAACTGGTTATTTCGGACGAGCTTTTGTATGGAGATGGTTCGGGGGTGGAAGGTGTGACTAAGGAACAGCGGGCTGATGCGATGATGGAAATAGTGACACCAAAAGGGGGAGAGTACACAGTCATCCTAGCGGATAAGACAAAGATTATTTTGAATGCAGCATCGAAGCTACGATTTCCAAAGGTTTTTTCGATGAGAGAACGCTTGGTAGAGCTAGAAGGGGAGGCGTATTTTGAAGTGAACAAGACCCTGACTCCTGCGCAACAACCACAACCTTTTTTGGTGAAGACAAAGCAGCAGACTGTGCAGGTCTTAGGTACCCAGTTTAACATCTCCGCATATGCAGAGGATAAAAGTACCTATACCACATTGGTAGAAGGCAAGGTGGCGGTCTCGGCAGAACATCGTGGGGCGAAGGTACAGCAATTAATCCCTGGACAACAGGCTATTAATAACGGAACTGGAGCTATTGAGGTTAAGGCTGTCGATGTATTCAACTATACATCCTGGACCAAAAATCAGTTTGTATTTGCATCAGAGCCCTTGGGAGCGGCGATGCAGAAACTCGCGCGATGGTATGATATGGAGTACGTTTTCGAGAAGGAATCGTTAAAAAATGAACGAATTGAAGGCATCCTACCAAGATATGCATCATTGGAAGAGTTGTTGGAGCTGATGAAGGAATCATTAAATCTACGTTTTCGTGTCGTTGGTAAACAGGTGTATATCTATTAGAAAATCAATTCAATAAACAGTATAAAATGAGAAAAATTATCGCGCTGATCGTTAGTGTATTATGGCTGAGCTCGGGAGCTTTTGCGCAAAAAATGATGCTAAAGGATTTTAATTATTCTGGCTCTGACTGGCAGAAATATGATGGACATAGGTTGACTATAGTTGTGCTGGACACCTCTATAGGAGGTACTGCCCTGTTAGCAGAGCAGATTATAGAGGGAGGTAAGTTTACTATTAAAGGGCAGGTATGGGCTCCACAAAATGCCTACTTCGGTTTGTATAATCCAGAAGGTGATTTTGTCTATAAACAGGAATTTATTGCTGAACCCGGCGAGCTTCAAATAGATAGGGATGCCGAATCCAATGGCATAAACATTATAGGAGGCAAGTACAATAAGTTGTTTGAAGCCATAAAGAAGGACCCCGTATACGTGGCAAAGCTGCAAGCATTTGAAAGTTATTCCAGCTCGTTGACCTCAGAAGATTTTCAGGTGGATGCCAACAGAGCAAAATATGCTGAATTGCAAAAAGAAGCAGGTCAGATCTTACAAGCTAAATATGACGCTATTCGCGACAATAATCCGGATCCAATAGCACGATTGTTGGCCTTCAAGATGGTGAGATCGCTGGATACGAGAGAAAAGGAGCTCGATCTTCTGCAAAAAGAATTGGGCGAGTTACCGGAAATCGTATATCTGAAGTATAGAATACAAGATGTTAGGGCGAGAGCTAAGAAACAGGTGGTGATGGGGGTTGATTCGACGATAAATGACTTTAAAGGCAATGACCTGGATGGAAAAGAAATGAACCTGATGGGGATTTTAAAAAAGAATAAATATACGCTTGTCGAATTTTGGGCCTCATGGTGCGGACCGTGTAGAGCGGAAATTCCGCATATGAAAAAAGCATACGAACGATTCAATGCTAAAGGATTTGAAATTCTCTCATTTACCCTAGATCATGAACGTGAACGTTGGCTGAAGGCTTCCAATGAAGAGCATATTCCGTGGATAAATATAGGAGATCTAAAGGCTTTTAAAAGTCCAGTAGTGCAGATGTTTGGCATTAGAGGGATACCAGCCAATTATCTCGTTGATGCAAACGGAAAGATTGTCGCGGTAAACCTGAGACAAGATGAACTTGATAAAAAACTAGCTGAATTGTTATAGTGCACTAACCTAAAAAGAAAGGAGAAGAATGAATAAAATCTAACACATTAAGGCTGGTATAATGAGTGCCTATCCAGAATGAAATTAATCGTAAAATGAATACAATTAATCAATAACCTCTAAAAATGAAGAAATTTTTTACTAAACAAAATGTAGACGGGCTATCTAATCCTGAACTGCAGAACGATACTAAATCGCTGTACAGCTGTAATGTCCCTAAATGGGGAAAAGTTTCGCTTGCAGTTGTTTCGATGCTGATGGGAACTATAGCCGTCAGTGCATCGTCTTATGCACAGCGAATAAAATTTGAGAACAAGAATGTAAGTTATAGAAAGGTATTTCAAGAAATTAATAGACAGACCGGCTATCACTATTTATGGACCGCCAAGGGGGTGGATCCGATGAGTAAAATAGCGGTGTCTTTTAACGATGAATCGATAGAACAGGTGTTGCGAAAAATTGAAAGTAGCTATCCGCTGACGTTCGAGATTCAGGACAAAGTGATCCGTGTTAAAGCAAAGCCAGCTATATTAGCAAATGTGGCTGGAGCAGGACTGGAAAATAAACTGCAGCGTACGTCAGAAGTTAATATCCAGCAAGTGGTAAGAGGTAAAGTGACTGATGATAAAGGAAATCCGTTAGTAGGGGTCAGTGTTGCGGTAGAGGGGAGACGTATAGGTACTGTTACAGATGCCAATGGGAATTTTACATTGGAAGGCATTGAACCTGGAGCTACTTTATCGATTTCCTATGTAGGTTATGTACGGAAGATTGTAGAAGCGAAGGCTAATATTGGGAGTATCAGCTTAGTGCCGACTGATGGGAAAATTGAAGAAGCTGTAGTCCGCGTAAACACAGGTTATCAGAGTTTGCCTCGTGAACGTATGACGGGCTCATTCAGTTATGTTTCTGGAGAGCAGCTGGAGTCTAAATTGGCAACAGGCCTGAAAAATGCGCTGGAGGGACAAGCCGCAGGGGTGGTGATTGATAAATCGGGAAATATTGAGATTAGGGGGATTTCGACGTTTAGTGCAGAGAAGACCCCACTCGTAGTGGTCGATGGATATCCTATTGAAGGGGGAATAGATGATATAAATCCGATGAATATTGCGAGTATTACGGTGTTGAAAGATGCGGTAGCAGCGTCGATCTACGGTTCGCGGGCAGGAAATGGTGTAATCGTAATCACAACGAAAGCAGGAAAATCAGGAAAGCCAAGAGTAAACTATTCCGGATTTGTAAATATCGTATCCAAACCGGAGCTAAAATACCTGAACAGGGCATCCTCTTCAGATTATATAGATGCAGAGATCGATCTATTCAATGAAAATCCGAATGGACCATCGACGATCAGTACGGGTAACATGAGCCGCGTTACTTATCTGTTGATGCAGGTTAGGGAAAAGAAGATCTCGGAAGCAGAAGCAATGGCTGAAATAAATGCATTGCGTAAAATAGATGGGATGAAGCAGATCGAAGATTCGTTCTTTAGAAATAAGATTACGCACCAACATAACTTGGGTATTGTAGGGGGAACGGAAGAGTATAACTATAATATTGCTGTAAACTATCAAAATACGAAGGAGAATCTGTTGAATAATGATGGCAAGAAAATTATTTTTGACTTAAAAAATGAATGGAAGCCATTTTCTTTCTTGACAGCAGGAGCCTCTGCAAACTTCACCGTAAATAATACGGAATCTAGTTATATGGTTCTAAATACGACGGGTGGGCCTAAGTATTTAGGTAATTATTTTGGGTCACTGACAGCATATAATACTGGTTCCTTGCTTCGTCCATATACTAATCTATGGGACGAGAATGGAGATCCGGCAGATATATGGGGGATTAGTCAGTACAAAGTGAATACCTATAAGAAAACGCCAGGAATGAAGCGTTGGGATTATCATCCGCTACAGGATATTTACGATAATCAGTATGACAGGAAGAATTTTTCGGCCCGTATCACCGGTTTCGTCCGTGCTGAAATCATCGAGGGATTGACAGCTGAAGTCGGCGGTAACTGGGTGAGAGGAAATACGCTAACGAAAGGATTACAATCGGCAGACGCATTTGCGGTAAGGCAGGCGTATAATGATAATACATCTAAAAAGAATAACGCAAACCATTATTTTCCGGATGGTGCCGTAATCAACGAGTATAGAGATATTAATGAGTCTTGGACTGTCCGTACGCAACTGAACTATACCAAGGATTTTCAGGGAATCAAGCATCGCTTAAATGTGCTAGCAGGTAATGAAATCCGTAAAATGACATTTGATAACAATCAACTGGCTACTCGGATGGGATATAACCCAACCGCAGGATCCTTTATACCTGTCAATATTAAAGACTATGTGGGTGGTTTATATAATGCGGATAAGCTGTTTAATACTTTCTTTGATGGTATTACCGATGGGGAATTTAAATATAGGGATAATCGTTTTGTGTCTTGGTATGCCAATGCTTCGTACGAGTACGACAACCGTTTTATCATAAGCGGATCTACACGTCTGGATTTAACGAATTTCTTTGGTACGGATAAAAAATACCGCTATAAACCATTATGGTCATTAGGGGGAACCTATAAATTGAGCAATGAAAAATTCTGGAACAGTGAGGTGGTCAATAAACTCCATATAAGAGGATCGTACGGTATCAATGGTAATATTTCGCTAGAGAATGGACCATTCTTAATCTTAAATGTAGGTAAGTATGAGCAGTCTACGGGGGGAATGTCGTATGGAATGAAGTCTCCAGCAAATAGCCAATTACGTTGGGAGAAAATAAGGATTGCAAACGTAGGAATCGACTTTGGATTATTTAACAATAAGGTGGAAGGTAGTCTGGATTATTATAATAAATACAGTAGCGATTTATTGACCAGTGATGCTGTTGATCCAACAGTAGGATATGTCTCTTTAGTGCGGAATATCGGTGAGATGAGTAATGAAGGGTTTGAATTGAGCCTAAATGTCAATGTATTGAATAAAGATCAGTTGAGATGGACTATTTCACCAAATATAGCATACAACTTCAATACGGTGAAAAATTATAATGTGACGAGACAGTATGCCTCAAGTTATACTAGTCCACAAGGGATTCTTGCTACAGGATATGCGGCAGCGGGTATCTGGGGGTATCGATTTGCAGGGTTGAATGATAAAGGGCAGGCGCAGGTGTATAATGCAGAAGATGAAGTGGTTTTGATTGCAAATACTACACCGAAAGATGTTGTTTACCAAGGGACCTTTAGACCGAAATGGGATTTGGCATTGACCAATCGTGTTAAATATCAGGACTGGAATCTATCTTTCATGTTTATTGCTAAGCTGGGGCACAAATATAGAAAAGATGCCTTCGTAGGATCTAATTTCCAGAATAGACATGTAGCGGAACGCTGGCGCAAGCCTGGGGATGAGGCCAATACGATCTACCCGGTATTGCAGTCTTGGAATATGGATATGTTTAGCTTCCCATATATTGATGCGTTGGTTGGAAATGCGAGTTATGCCAAGCTGCGTGACGTAACGCTATCATACGATTTAAGCAAATGGAGCAAATCGATCGGTATAGCCAATGCGCAAATCTATGCACAGGGACGTAACCTGTTCCGGATTACAGCAAAGGGAGTCGATATCGATCCCGAAACGGCTGAGGTGAATATGACCACGGGTACAGGGGCGGCTACAGAGCAGGGATATACTTCTTTGCCGCTACCGCGCGAGTTTTTTATGGGACTAAAGATTGGTTTCTAACGCTTATTAATTGAATACATATGAAGAAGATATATTTTGCCTTGCTATTTGCTGGGGCATTGTACAATACAAGCTGTAACAAATACCTGGATGTAAAGCCAGTCGGACAGTTGATTCCGAGTAAAGTGGAGGACCTGGAAAACCTATTAAACAACCCGAGAAGTATTGATTATCATTTTATAGATAATAATAGAGGGTCGTTTTATGCCTATCTAGGTGATAATACGCGAATTTCTGAAAATGAAGCTAAATATCAATATGTCAATACGCACCCGAATATAGATCGCTATGCGGCGTATACGTTCTATCACCCCTATACAGACCCTAATAAACCACAAACGACTTGGGAATGGGGAATCTATCGTGCTACTGCGATGTTCAATACGGTAATTGATGAAACGAAGGCATTGAATGCCGAAAATAGCGATCTTGGAAAATTGATTACGGCACAGGCAAAGGCAGGAAGAGCCTGGAGTTATATGGTGGCAGCGCTAGGCTATGGTCCAATGTATGATCCGGCTGGGGCAAATGATCAGAAGGTATTACCTTATCGAAAGGACAGTTCGCCTATTGTCGCGAACCCGGGATTGTCCACGACAAAGGAGATTTTAGACCTGGTGGAAAAGGATCTTTTGGAAGCAAAAGATGCACCAGCGAATGTAGGGAATCCTACACGGGCGAGTCTGACGGCAGTGGATGCCCTTTTGGCGCAACTTTATATGTTCAAGAGAGATTGGGCAAAAATGGGTGAATATGCAGATGCAGCTTGGGCAAAAGCCCTAGCAACCAAAGGAAATGTAGATAACCTGATCTACGATTTTAACAAATTTAGTTATAAACCAGATCCAAATGCTTCACCCTCGCCAGGTACGGATGTAGAGGTCGGTTTGGAACTCATAGGACAGGATAACCTAATCAACCAAACAGATAACAGGGAGTTTTTGTTCTATAGGGCAGCAGCAGCGAGTGCTTGGTTTTATCCATCAGAGGAGTTCCTGAACCTATTTGATAAGGCGAACGATCAGCGTTATCGTTTATTTGCATTAAAGGATTTGGGGTATGCGGTGACTGTTGGTGGTGTGAAACATGATGACGGGGTACAGACATACTATTATAGGGATGATAAAATGGCGGGTAATCAAGGTTTGACTTACCCAGAGTTGCTCTTGATGAAAGCAGAGGCGAATGCACGATTGAATAAGCTGTCCAATGCGTTGACGGATCTTAATCTGTTGCGTAAGTACAGATATAGTACTGCTTTGGCAAATCTGCCTAATGGAGCTGCTTTAAGTCAGGATCAGTTATTGGAAGAGATATTAAAGGAACGTAGAAGAGAATTGCCCTCCGGCACCTTTCAACGTGTGTTTGATATCAAACGATTGGCACTGGATACAGGTAAACCTTGGGCTAAACAAAAGATAGAACATACTATAGGAAGTAAAACGTATTCGGCAGATGTAAAGTCTAAGTACTTTACCTTGCAGATCAATAACCCAACTATTCAATTAAATCCAAGCTGGGGATTGACGCCAAATATGGAGACTTATCTGCCTGTAAAATAGTAATTGTTCTATAAATGGACAGTAAATATTACGCCTTCTATACGATCGTATAGAAGGCGTTTTTTGAAATAGGATCTGTATTAGATTCTCTCCTTTTTCTTGGGATCATCATAAATGCGGTACCGCTTGTTCCCTTTAATCAGAAGTCCGCGGCTATGCCCTTTATCCCGGTTGGATTTATTGCTCACATTGACGCCATAAACTCTGCCTTCATAAAAGGAGCTTACCTCTGGAAAAATAGTATGGCCTAAAAAAATACGTTTTATGCGATACTGGTCCATAATGTGCTGTAGGTCGGCAACAGAGAGCGGGTTGTATTTTTCCTCCGTACGGACCATGCCTCGATACCACAAGGGGCCATTGCTTCCGAATAGGAATCTGGCTGCAGGAGATTGCTCTCGCTCCTCCTTTTTCTGGTGTATATATGCACGTGTACTGTCATTGATCGCATCCATAGACCATACATCACCGATAAGGTCTGCGCTCAACCCAGCGTGGACAAAAAGGTTGTCACCGATTTTTTCTATCGTATTACGGCTTATCAACCAACGTCCTAATTCGGAGTCTGCTCCCCAAAGATCTTCGTAGTTTTTACCAAGTTGACTGGCAAGTGTCTTATACTTTTCTTTGGCGTATTTAAGATTGCCACGCAATATCATTTCTTCATGATTGCCTAGTAGGAAATGAACAGCTCCACCTGCCGCAGAGGCTTCGGCTTCTAGTTTGTAAAGTAGCCAGAATAAGGGAAGGACATCTTCGCCCCGGTCGAATATATCACCGATTACTACGAGGTGTTTTTTGTCAAAGGTCCATTGATACTGTTCGCCAATAACGCGATGCGCTTTCAAGATAGCATGGAAGGAATCGAAATCTCCATGAGGATCGGAAAGTACGAGAATCTCATTGTTACTGCTGTACGTTGCTTTAGGAGTCTCTATAGGGTGCAATGCGACTTGGAATCGATGTTCTCCATTCTCAGAAATAACTTCAAATGTCGGAGTGCTATTTTGCTGAATTTCTAATTGCCCCTCGTAAACACGTATCTGCTTAGTTTGATCGGCAGTATATAGAATATATGGGCCGTCGTGTTGAGAGAGGGGAGCGGACTGCTGGGCGGAGAGGTTTCCTATAGTAAATAAGCTAAGTAGAAAAATAATCCAAAGGTTATACCTGCAAAAAATAGTGCAGGTATAGCCTTGGATGGTATGTTTAATAGCCATCATTCTGTATAATGTTTGTATTGGCATCGATTTCTCCACGAGGAATAGCCATTACCGTTTTGAAATAAGTGCGGTCGAAAGACTTCGTCTCTGCACGGAGTAGCGGCGAGTTGTGTGATGGGGCTTTGCGCTCGATGCGCATATTGTTGCGTGTTGCATCAAATAAGCGGTGTCCCTCGCCAACAAGCTCTTTGCGGCGTTCTTCCATGACGCGTTCTAATGTAACGGTCCCTGATACCGATTTGGCCGGATTGGCGCGGGTTACAATAGCATTAAGGTATTTCAACGCATTCGTGTTGTCTCCAATCTTGACAGCAGCTTCTGCAGCGATAAGATAGGCTTCTGAAAGACGTAGGACAGGAATGTCAGCCTCCTGTGGCGTTTCGCCTTCGGCTGGGTTACCAGGATACTTATTGAGGTAATAGTAATCGACCTGCTTGCTGGTGTATTTGGTGATGATTTTATGACGTACATCGTTCGGGTCAGCTTTCAATAAGTTCATGTAATCACCAGACAATATAATATCATTATAACCTAGGCGCCACAATAAATAACCTATCCCATCTTTGCCAGGACCACCGGTGTCAGAACCTGTCTCTGTTTTGATGATAGGTAGTTGAAACAGAATCTCACTGGTGAAGTCTTTGGACCAAACCGTACTGTATTCTTCATTGGTCCATAAAAAATACTGTCCCTTGGTAGAAGAAGCTGATTTTTGTGCTTCGGTGATCATTTGTGTCGCGGTATCAAAAGCCTTTTGATTCTGTCCCATATACAGATAGGCACGTGCTAGCAATTGTTGGGCTGCAAAGCGGTTTATCTTACCATTATTACGCGCCGTACTAAGCAGTTTGCTGGCATCTTCTAAATCTATGATTACTTGATCGTAGACCTGTTTGACCGTATTGCGAGAAGGTTTACTGCTCGAGTTGTGCTTTTCTACTTCAATAGGTACGCCTAATGATGCGCCATTGTCTTTGCTGAAGGGAGCGCCAAAAACTTTTACTAAATCAAAATGTGCTAAGGCACGTAGGGCTAATGCCTGTCCTTTGATATCCTTCAATTCCTCACTAAGCCCTTCTGCGGGAAGACCATTCGCGAAAGCTAAGATACCGTTTACATTGCGCAACACACGGTAGGGGAAGCGCCAGAGAGAGGATGGAGCAGTGTCTTTGTTATAATCAAATAGATAGAACTTTGCAGCACGTTTCGTATCCCCATTGGCCTGTAGATCCTCACCCGTCACATCACCATAATAAGTCATGCGGGCTCCATAGTATTCATAATTACGAAGGAAATCATAAGCCCCATTTAGCGCATATTGTGCTTCGCGGGCGGATTTTATGGCTTCACTACTTTCTGTAGAGGTACTAGGTTGAGCTTCTTCGAGCCATTTATTGCCGCATCCCGTGAATAATAGACTAGCAATAAATGCGATTGATAATATATTTCTCATGTCTGAATAATCTTGTTGTTAGAATTTAATATCCAATCCAAATGTCACTGTCTTTAGCTTTGGTGACTCAAAGTATACGCTACCATCGACAGGTACTTCAGGGTCATAGTTTTTGTATGCAGCAAATGTCAATAGATTGACACCTGAGCAATAAGCGCGTATGTTGCTGACTTTAAGCCGGCGAGCAAACTCTTGAGGAACGGCTACGCCAAAAGTAAGATTCTTCAGACGGATGTGATCAGTAGAGTGTACTCTACGGGTGTTGGCGACACTACTCATGTCGTACGAATTACCCACCATAAACATTTCTATATCGGTCTCATCGCCGGGTTTCTGCCAGCGTCTTTCGTAATATTTAGGAATATTGTCATACCCTGTTTTGCCCGCAAGCTCTGTTTTACTCGCGCCATAGTCATACGAATTGCCTCCCAAAGTATAGGTCCAAGTAAAGTTTAGATCTATGAACTTATAACGGAATGTATTGGTAAAACCACCCGTAAGCTTCGGGTCTACGCTTTTGTAAGCAATACGATTGGCTTTGGTGTCATCCTCGGTAATTTCTCTAGAGCCTAGGTTGTTTGGGTCATTGACATAGTATTGTGGTGCGCCGGTTTCTTTGTTGATCCCTGCAAATTCCACCAGGTAGTAACTATACCACGGTTGCCCTACACGATGTATCAATGTACCATTACGAAGTTCGGAGCTGCCATCAGCCAAAGAAATGGTTTTGTTCTTATTCATACCCAGATTAAGTGATGTAGTCCAACTCAACGCTTTGTCCCGTAAAATATCGGCACTGATGTCTACTTCGATGCCCGTATTACGTAATGCCCCGATATTGGTCAAATAAGAAGAAAAACCGGTGGTATAAGATGTAGGCATATCGTTTAGTAGATCCGATGATTGCCTGTTATACCATTCAAAGGTGAAGTCGATACGGTTTAACAAACGTAGATCCATCCCGATATTCAAGTTGTTCTGCTTTTCCCATTTCAGGTAGGGGTTACCGATCTGAGTTTCGCGTATACCCGGATTGCCCCCGTATGGATAGCCAAAGCCTGTCAGGTCCATATAGGTGAAGTAATTGTTGCTAGCGGAAGGAAGAGTACCGTTGGTACCGTATGACACGCGAAGCTTTGCGTCGGATACAACTGGTTTTAAGGATTGCATAAAATCTTCATTACTTAGTCTCCAAGCACCTGATAAGGACCAGAAGTTACCCCAGCGGCTATTACGGTGTAAACGGGAGCTACCGTCTGCACGTATACTGGCACCTAAGAAATACTTGTTGTCATAATTGTAATTGGCACGGGATAAGTAGGATAGTAAACGCCATTCATTGGTAGAACCAGATAGGTCTTTAAGGACAGAACCGTTGGAGATAACAATTTTATCCACCGAAGGGAAGTTCTCTTTGGCGCCATCTAGATCTTCACGGGTGTATTTATTGACCTCGTAGCCACCTAAGATATCTAGATTATGCTTGTCCGCAAAAGTCTTCGTATAAGTAAGGCTATTTTTCCATACAATCTGGTTGTATTCTTTGAAACTAGAAGTCAAAGATCCGTTTTGTTTCTCTCCGTCGGAAGAACGTGGATCCGCCCAAGAGTTATATTTGGTCGTCGTATGGTCTAGACTGAAGGTAGTATTAAATACCAATCCATCAATAAACTTGTAGTTAGCGAAGAGAGTGTTGAAAGAGCGGTTGGCCTTCTCTGTTCTAAAATTATACATAGATGCAGCCATAGGGTTGCGTGGCCCATTGGAGAAGAAATCCGTAAAAAAAGAGCCATCTTCGTTGTATACGGGCTCTGAACCTGTTATTTTGTGACGTGTAGCATAGATTGGTGATGTATAAGTTCCCCCTTCTGCATTGACATCCTGAGCAACGTTGGAATAGAGAATATTGGCACCGACTTCCATTTTGTCGGTCATCTTATACTTCACATTCAGACGGCCAGAGAGACGTTCAAAATCAGACTGATAAGATAAGCCTTTCTGATTCATATACGACAAGGAGTTGTAGTAAGACAGTTTGCTGTCTCCTCCAGAAGCAGAAAAGTCTACATTTTTAAAAGGGGCTTGGCTACGGAAAAGCTCTTTTTTCCAATCTGCCCACCCGCTCCATGGCTCTGGTGCATATTTGTCAATATTGGCTTGTGCATATTCTTCGATTTTTGTCTCATCAGTCAGTTTATCGGTATAACGGGCCTTATTACGAAGACCTTCTAATAGCATTGCTCGACGTTCAGGTCCGCTCATTACCTCTCTAAAATCAGTAGCTTGACTCGATATTCCATAGTCTCCTCGGATTGAAAATACCGGTTTACCGGCTTTTCCCGATTTGGTAGTGATCAAGATGACTCCACCAGCAGCACGAGAGCCATATAGTGAAGCGGCCGCAGCATCTTTGATAACGGTGATCTGTTCGATGTCGGAGTTGTTCAATGTCGACATGACATCAAAACCAGCATTGTTAGAGCCGCTGGAAGCTATATTACCAGACATGACAGGTACCCCATCGATTACATAGAGCGGATTGTTTGCTGCATTGATAGATCCCATGCCGCGTATACGGATACTAGTAGACCCACCAGGTTGACCCGATAGTGAATTGACCTGTACACCAGGTGCATTTCCCTGTAGCATAGTCGAGAAATCTACAGCAGGAATATCTTTCATTCTGTCGGTTTTGATCGTAGAGGCGGAACCAGTATAGTCCGACTTTTTGAAGGTACCGTAGCCAGTGACGATAACCTCTTCCAAATCAGCTTCGACAAATTGTAGACTGACATTGATCGTAGAAGAGTTGACCTCTAGCTCTTTTTTTTCATATCCCAGAATGCTGAATGTCAGTGTGGATCCGCGCTCTGCGGCGATGTGATAATTACCATTGTCATCTGTTGCAGTCGATGTTTTCTTGCCTTTGACAGCGACAAGGACTCCTGATAGCGCTTTTCCTTGATGGTCAGTGACTCGGCCACGGATATCATTCTGTACAGATGCGGCATCGGAAAATGAGGTAGTTTGTTTGTGTGAGTTTGCCGTTTCTGTAGAAGCCGTTTTGATCACGATAGACTTGCCGTCGATTACATAGGTTAGCGCGAGCGGTTTTAGAAGTGCATTTAACGCTCTATTCAACTCCATATTGTCAAAATTTACATCAACGGAAGGTGTGTTTTTGATGACCTCCGATTTGCTCAATATGGTATAGCCGGTTTGTTTTTTGATCTCCCGAAAGATATCGGTGATGGGGCTGTTTTTTTTCCTGATGTTCACCGTTTGAGCCAGGCCCTCTGCCTGGATTTGGCCAACGGTGATCAAAAGTAGCACAACGATCATTTTCATAATAATGAGGTGTTTACAAAGCTTATTTTTCATTACTTTTGATTGGTTTAGTTTTTTAATAAACGATTACATGGATTTTATTTGATACTGGGCCGATTACCGGGGAAGTGCCACCTTCTCCGGTTTCTTTTGAAGTACTCAGCTCAAATCTTCTTACTTTTTTGTCCCGAATTACTTCATGATCTTAACCCTCCTCCCTTCGATCTTGATTTTAATGTTGTCATCAGTCATTTTTATAATTTTTAATACTTTATCAAAATTGTCTAATCGGGATACAGATCCCCAGAGTGCAAGTTCCTTTAAGGATGGGGCTACCTCGATTTCGATATCATACCATCTGGCGACCTGTCGCATTGCTGTGCCCAAAGATTCATTGTTGAAGGCGAACTCTCCGTTTTTCCAGGCGATACTTTCTTCTACATTGATATTCTGGGTTTTCATTTGGTTATTGCTGAAGAACGTTTGTTGCCCCGGACGTAATGTACTCGATTGTTTATTGTCAGCGACAACGCGAACCTTGCCTTCTAAGAGGGCCACCTTCGAGGCTTCTTCATTCCGATAAGAATTAATATTAAAGTGTGTTCCCAATACTTCGACCTGTTCATTAGGCGTTTTGACTACGAAAGGCTGTTTTGCATTGGAGGTGACTTCAAAGTAGGCCTCTCCATCCAGTTCAACCTCCCGGAGAGGGGCAGTAAATCTATTTGGGTATTTCAATCGGCTATCAGCATTAAGCCAGACCTTACTGCCATCAGGTAAAGTGACATGGTACTGCCCACCCTTGGGCGTAGATAAGGTTAATAGTGCCGTCTCTTCAGGGATATCTTTTAACAATAAGGAACCATCATTGTAGGTGATCTCATCGCCTATGACAATACCGCTATGCGATTCGTTCAGTTCGATGACTGATCCGTCTGCTGCTAATAAGGTCGCTCTATTGCTTCCCGGATTTAGCTTCTCGGCCTCTTTTAAGGTCTGTAGGTCGGAGCTCGAGTTCGGAAGGCTCAGTAGATACCAAATGCCAACAGAAAGAAAAACAAGGATAGAGGCCGCTGCTGCATAGCGAAGCAATGACCGATAAGCGTTTGCTCGAATGCGCTTCTTGGGCTGAGCTTCAATACGATGAAGGATATTCTGGAGAGTCTGTTCTTTATTTGCAATAGATTTTGTCGTGTGAAAATGACGATATTCCTGCAAGGCCTGTTGTAGACTGCTGGGATCCTCCAAATTATGTATAAGATCAAAAAGATCAGGATATTCTTCAAATAGGCTTTTAAGTTCTAAGTGATTGTCCGGATGTATCGTCCCTTTGAGGTATTCCTTAAGAAGGTCAATACGGTATGTGGTCTCTTGCATGTCGTGAATGTTAATAACCGTGACTTGCAATAAAAACACAGTAGGAAAGGAAATCTTACATTAAAATCTGTAATAATTTGCATTGAGTTGATTTTGAGCGCTTTGTTTTTCTTACTGGTTGATAAGGAACGAAAATGCAATGAGGACCACATCGCTTTTTGACTTTAGGATGAGGCGGAGTGAACTGACAGCGCGAGACCGGTTGGTGTATACGGAAGTAGGGCTCATTTCCAGTTGCTGCGCAATCTCCTCTACTGTCTTGTCCTCTAAATAGGTCAGTTTGAATACTTCTTTCTGACGCTCGGGCAGACGCTCTACTTCCTCTAGAATAGATTGAAGAAGCTCAACATAGGTCATCTGGGTAAAAGTGTCCTTATCTTCCACAAGCAGGTGTTCGAATGCAGTGATAGACTCAAGATAAGCAATCCTGTTTGGGGTACGGAGTGTATTTAGACTGGCATTCTTGGCCGAGATGTAAAGAAAAGCCTGGAGATTATCCATAGTTTGGAAGTCCATTCTCCGGTTCCAAACGGTAACAAAGACATCGGCCAAAATTTCTTCAGCGACTTCTGTCTTTTTAACATACTTTGAAATAAAGTATAAAAGTGGTGTATAGAATCTATCATAGATCGCCACAAAGCCTTCCTGGCTATCGCTTCTAAGGTTCTCTATCAAGGTAGATTCTGTCATATGATTTCAAACATAAATAGGTTAGTACCGCCTGTTGCGTTTGTAAAATATGTCTGCTATGGGCATGGGGCTATGTTTGTAAAGGTCTAAATTAGAAAAGTCTTTCTACATTCCCAAATGGACTAACCAAACTTCACTTTAAATTAACCTTGAATTTGACTTTCCTATTTTCGGTGAAGCCTCTCCTTATGACCATAGCTATTGTTTGCCCAATATTGAACAGTTCTGTGTTCAATATCGTACAGTGTTTATTGGATGTGTTTTTCTTATTGTGCATGTATTCAGTGGATTGTGTTTTTGGTTTCGCGCTTGATAACGAATGGCATGAGACGAGTTAGTCGAGATTATCTGTCGATTATCGGCAAAAGGTACAGTCGGAAATTGACCGAAAAAGAGAACGGTTTTACCGAGAAAATAGACGTTCTGGTCTAATCATCGTTCCTAGCTTGATGGTGTCGTTATACCTTTGGTGTAACAAAACAATCAGGAAAGTTGATAAGGAGGTAGAGGAACGATTGTACGTAGATAAAAAACAGATAATAGACATAACGTATAGGTAATAGTACCGTAAAAAATTAAAAATACAAAAAAATGAAAACGACAATCGCAACCATCGCAACAGCATTTATTATGATGCTATCCCTCAATTCTTTTGCTAATGCAAATCCATTGAAAAATTTTAATACGACTAAAATAATAGCGACTTATCTGGAAGTAACGGCATTGGGGGCTCCTGATCTGAATAAGTATTTATTTGCAGACGATTTTCAGTATATGAATGCCGCCGATAAGAAAACTTACGGAAAGAGAGAGTACACAGCCTTTCTGAAAGCTAATAAAGGGCTAAAATACGACTGTGAAACCAGCTACGAAATATTGGACGAATGTGGTAAGGCTTGTATAGCCAAAGTGACTATGAAGTTCAAAAACTTTACACGTGTTGACTATGTGACACTGAGCCAGGGAACAGATAACTGGAAAGTAAGTAAAGTGGTAACGACCTACCCATAGGAACTGGGTAATTTTTGTTCAAATTGTGTAAGAGCCTGCACCGTTAAATACGGACAGGCTCTTTTTTTCTGGGAATGTCTGTATTATTGATTTGACATTTTAGGGCATGAATGGACGCTCTAAAGGATGCTTACATAGGTAGGCCAATAGGGCGTTCCATAATATAGTCTTCCATAAGAAAACCATTGCCAATAGCAATGTTTTCTTCACCCACAATATTAAATCCAATCCGTTTGTAGAAATCTACGGCGCTATTGTCCCGGTTTACGTTTAAGGATAGGGTCTGGTTTCCGTGTTGTAGAGCTAGGGCCGTTACCTCTTCAAATAGCCGCTTCCCTACACCTTGCCCTTGGACTTCTGGTAGAAGGTATATCTTATGGATCTTCGTTTTTGTGTCTGACTTGTAATCTAATTCAAAAGAGAGATAACCAATGTAATTATTGTTTTGCTGAGCAAGTAAGAATTGATGGTGATGTACACCGATCTGCTGCTCAAGTGCGCTGTCCGAATACATGAAGTCCATCATGTAGCTTATTTGTTCCTGAGAGAGTATATCTTTGAATGTAACTGGCCAAATTGTAGCAGCTAGAGATTGAATGACGGGAACATCCTGGAGAGTGGCCTTTATTATTTTAATCATGTTTGTTTATGCTAAGTCGCAGATAAAAATAAAGTTTTCTGTTGAAAGTTGCATTTTTTCGTGGAATATGATTTTTTCTGTTTTGAGATATAATAAATAATGCTTCATAGCGTTATTTATATAATAAGTCAGAAATTTCATAATTTAGGTTAATAATTGGTTTGTGTAGTCCTGGAGTGCTAGCTTCAGGACTATCTTTTACAATGCCTGCCTCAAGTCTGTGAATCGCTAAAAAATATGCTCTTTTTTTTAATGTCTGTGGATATATGTCAAGCTTGATAATTACCCTATAATTGAATTATATTTCCCTAAATATAATAAATAATTAGTGTGAATAAGGGAATTGACCTCCTATGAAAATTGAAGGTTAAACACGTATTCTTTGGCCTAAGTCTGATTTTTTCATCCTTTGTACGGATGTTGATAAAAAGATATTAAGTGGTATATTTATATTATGAAAGTAAATAAGAAAACGCTCCAATCAGAATCGACTAAACGCAAACTGCTTCAGGCTGTGGAAGATATATTGGCTAATGAAGGGTTTGTAGCCTTAAAAGTCGAGAACATCAGTAAGGTGTCTGGGGTAGATAAAAAATTGATCTATTTCCATTTCGGAGATTTGCAAGGTCTATATAATGCGTTTTTGAGGAGTAAGGATTTCTGGCTGTCTGAGGCTTTTGAAGATATACCTCAGCAATTAAACTGGGAAGCCGTGATTGAGGTGTTGAAGAAGCAGTTTTCTGAAATGAAAAGCAATAAATTGCTTACGCAGTTGCTCATTTGGGAATTAAGTGAGAAAAATGAAATATTGTCTAAGTTGGCCGACGAGCGGGATGAGGTAGGGAATGAGCTCTTGACGAAAATAGTGAAAAATGAAAGTTTTAAAGAGGACGTACAGCCATTGATCGCTCTTCTTGTAAGCGGTATCTATTACCTTTCTATGCATGCCACGATCAATGGAAGTCTATTTTGTGGATTAGATATCAATAAAGAGGAGGATGCAGCACGTGTAACGGCTACTTTGGAGCGTGTCTTGAAGAATGTGAAATAAGATTTGTCTGTGAATCTTAATAAGAGGGGGAGGTAACCCTTGGTGGGAAGTGTTATCCTCTAGACTTCTTGTACAGATCCTCGACCAATTTGGATGAACGGTAACCAAATTCTGCGCCAAAGCTGTTGATTACAAGTCCCTTGATGTTGTGTTTTTTTGAAGCAATAGCAAATACAATGCTTTCATCACCAGGATCTGTCATTCCCTCAAACCGGTATATTTCTTCAATGCTGAATTCATCTGGAGAGAGTTCTAATGAATTTTGCGTACAATAGATACATTCCTGCTCTTCGGGGATTAAGAAGTCATAAGTATATCCTCTTTTTTGAAGATCATTGACTGCTTCACTTAGGGTGTCATAGGTATATCTTTTTTTACTACTGTCCATAATAGATGGTTTTGTATATACTGTCCGTAGATTTCTGTTTACAGCGGCCTCTCACTAGCCTATTAAAGGTAGTGAAATATATTTGGATTTTCCCTAATCTACCTTGTTGATATAATCATTCTTTATTTTGACAATATCTTTGCTCTTGCTGAGGTATTCTACTTCTCTCCCTTTGAATACCATTTTCGCAGCGATGCGTTCGCTGTCTTTAATAAATTTTATAAACCGTCTGAAGTTCTCTTTGCGTTGGTCTTTGTTGGATTGGGTCTGGTTGCTGATTAATTGGGCAAGTTCGTCGTTGGTGTGGAGGCTGGCACTGCTTTCACCTTCTGGTTCGAACCAGACTAAAGCTTTGGGGTGTTTATCTAAGAAGATGCCAAACCCTATCTCTTGGTTGCGGTGTTCGAAGATGAAGCATCGGAACTGAAAAATCCCTATGTATGCCTCATCAATAAAAATAATATGCTTCATTAGCACGCTTATTGGTTCTTATGTATAAACATACGTAAAATCCTTTTTATATGCAATACCCCTGAATCAGAGTTGTTCTACAGTCTAAATTGCTATATCGGAGATTAGAGTTTCTCTATTCTCCGATTGCGTAGTATACAAACCCTAGCTCTTCGAGCTGTGTTCTATCCAATAGTTTGCGGCCGTCAAATATAAATGAAGGGCTTTTCATGTTACTTTTGATTCTAGACCAGTCATAAGTTTTAAATTCGTCCCATTCGGTCAATATGGCGATAGCATGAGCATCTTTACAGGCTTCATAAGGGTCTTCGCTGACAGATACTAGTCGTCGGGTTTCGGCATCAGGACGGCTATTTAGATAGTCAAGGTCCACGAATACTTTTTCTGCGGGCACCTTGGGGTCGTATACGAAGATGTCTGCCTGCTCGTTGAGCAAGTGATCGGCTACGTAGATCGCGGCAGATTCTCGTGTGTCATTGGTGTCTTTTTTGAAAGCCCATCCTAGGATGGCTATCTTTTTACCGTTGACGGTATTGAAGAGTGTCTGTATGATGTTGTCTGCGAATCGCTGTTTCTGGTGATTGTTCATTAATATAACCTGCTCCCAATAGTCGGCGACCTCTTGTAGGTTGTAAGATCGTGCGATATAAACAAGGTTCAGAATGTCTTTCTGAAAGCAAGATCCTCCAAAACCTACAGATGCTTTTAGGAATTTCGAGCCTATCCGCGTATCCATACCAATAGCTTTGGCGACTTCTTGTACATCAGCCCCTGTTTTTTCACAGAGCTCAGAGATAGAGTTTATAGAAGAGACGCGCTGTGCCAAGAAAGCATTGGCGGTGAGCTTTGAGAGCTCCGAAGACCAAAGGTTGGTCGTAAGGATACGGTCTCGGTCAACCCATCTGGCGTAAATATCAACCAATGCCTGTATAGCTTCTTTATGTTCTCCTCCGATCAATACGCGATCTGGATTGAGTAGATCCTGCACAGCAGTTCCCTCTGCCAAAAACTCAGGGTTGGACAGGATATGGAAGTTCACCGAAGAGCCGGTGTTGTGTAGAATGCTCTTTAGTGCAGCGGCTGTACGTACTGGAAGTGTGGATTTCTCGACTACAATTTTATCCGAGGTCGCTACATCGGCGATCTGTCGTGCACAGAGCTCAATGTATTTGAGGTCAGCGGCCATCCCTTTGCCTTTTCCATAGTTTTTGGTCGGAGTATTGACAGAGATAAATATCATGTCCGCTTCGTCGATAGCCTTTTCTACATTGGTAGAAAAGAAGAGATTTCGCCCACGGGCTTCGGCAACAATATCAGATAGACCCGGCTCATAGATAGGGAGTAGATCTAGGTCTGGGTCATTCCAGGCTGCAATCCGTTCGGTATTCATGTCCACGAGGGTGATTTGGATATCAGGACATTGCTGTGCGATGACCGACATTGTCGGACCTCCTACATAACCAGCACCAATGCAACATATTTTTTTTATTGTAAAAGCCATCTCTTAGCAAGTTTTTGAAGCACAAAAATAGCTAATTTATCTTAACTCTATCTAACCTTCTTAACTTCGAATATGAGGGATTCTGATTTTTAATTTCTAAATTTGAATTACACAAGACTAGAAAGAGTGAGTATGGATATGCAACAGGTTTTTACCTATTTATTCGGAGCAATAGTCGTTCTTGTACCACTCTTTGCACTATATAAGTGCCTCGTGAATGGGCAAATCAAGAAGACTGCTAAGGTTCTTTGGATGCTGGGGATTATAATTATTCCTGTATTCGGAGGGCTGGTATACCTATTCATGAATGAGGCAAAAGTAGACCAGTAGTCCTATAGGAATATTAAGACAGGGAGGATAGTTGATCACGAAAGAAACCATAGATAAGGTATTAGATACGGCCCGGATTGAGGAAGTCGTTGGTGAGTTTGTAGACCTCAAAAAGAGAGGAACCTCACTGATTGGGAACTGTCCTTTTCATAATGAAAAAACACCATCTTTTCACGTATCTGTAGCCAAGGGGATCTACAAGTGTTTTGGTTGCGGGGCAGGGGGGGATTCCCTTAAATTTGTAATGGAGTTGGAAAAGTTTTCCTACCCCGAAGCAATACGTTATCTAGCCAGCAAATACAGCATTGAAATTGAGGAGGTGGAGAGAAGTCCTGCGCAGATGGCTGCTCAGGATAAACGTGAGAGCCTGTATGTGTTGAGCCAATGGGCCGGTAAATTCTTTAAACAGCACCTTTGGGAAACCGATTCGGGGAAAGCCATCGCGCTTTCATATTTTAAAGAAAGGGGATACAGGGATGATATCATTAAAAAATTTGATTTAGGATATTCTCCCGATCAATGGACTGCTCTGGTCGACGCTGCAAAAAAAGATGGTTTTCAAGAGTCTTACCTATCCGATATAGGTCTTGCGATCGAGCGGGATGACAAAAGTCTGTATGATCGGTTCAGAGGAAGGGTGATTTTTCCTATTCATAACTTGACAGGCCGTATCATCGGTTTTGGTGGACGGACATTAAAGACGGAAAAGTCAACCCCTAAATATGTCAATTCGCCTGAAAGCGAAATCTACCACAAGTCAGACGTTCTATATGGGTTAAACCATGCCAAAAAGGCCGTGATGGACGCGGATCTGTGTTATTTGGTAGAAGGGTATGCCGATGTCATCGCAATGCATCAGGCCGGAGTAGAAAATGTGGTATCTTCCTCCGGTACATCGCTGACTACCGGACAGATCAAACTAATCTCCAGATTTACAAAGAATGTTGTTATTCTCTATGATGGAGACGCTGCCGGTATAAAGGCATCGCTACGGGGGACAGATATGTTGCTCGAAGAGGGATTGAACGTGAAGGTTCTCCTTTTTCCGGATGGCAATGACCCTGATTCTTATATTAAGCAGGTAGGTTCTTCTGCGTTTATTGCCTATATAGCAGCGCATCAAGAAGATTTTATCTTTTATAAGACAAATATCCTACTAAAGGACGCAAAGGATGATCCTATAAAACGTGCTGAGGTAATCCGTGATGTCGTGGAGAGTATTGCACTTATTCCTGATGAGATTAAAGTCTCGGTCTTTATACGTCAGTGTAGCTCTTTACTGGATATCGAAGAAAGGGTGTTGCTGACTGAACTGAACAAAATCCGGATCAATAAGGCAAAGGCTCAGGATAAGAAAGCAAGTAGTGCGAGATCGGCACCTTCGCATATGTCGATCGGTCCAGAGGGAGATATGCCTCCTCCGGATTTCTTTATGACAGAACAAGAGCGTTCTGAGGCAGGGATGCCTGAAGGGAGCACAGAGCAAGTCATTACGGCCGAGGTGTTGCAAGAAAGAGAGATTGTTCGGATTCTGTTGAACTATGGGAGAGAGCTGGTAAGCTGGGAAGGTGATGGTGATATTCCGGTTGCTCCTTATTTATTGGGGAGTATAGAAGATCTGACATTTGACGATAGCGCAAGTGCCAAGATTGTGGCTGTTTTTAAGAAACAGGCTGAGAATTTTGAAGTCCCTGAAGCGAAGTTCTTTATTGGACATGAGGATGGTGATATCTCAAAATTAGCTGTAGATTGTATTGCCTCACGCTATGAACTGAGCCCTAACTGGAATGATGATAAGCGCAAGATCTATATAACGAAAGAGATTGAACACTTGAAAGAGCTTGTTATCCAGGCGATTTATCGGATTAAAAAGAGAAAGTTTGCTTCAGAGATGCATAAAGTCAGAGAGGAGCTAAAGCAACCGCTGAGCGCCGAAGATATGGAGATTGCCCTGCATAAATATCAAAAGCTAAAAGAGGGAGAGCAGTTGTTGGGTAATCTATTAGGAAATACAATCGTAAAGTGATTTGGCAGAGCATCTATCATCGGGTCGGTATGGAGAGCAGTTGGCTCTTGATTTTGTCCGGAAGTTAGGCTATAATGTGTTGGATAAAAATTGGCGCTATCGTTATTGGGAGGTTGATATTGTAGCGATGGATGGCGATGTGCTTGTTTTTATTGAAGTGAAAAGTAGGACAAATACGGCTTTTGGTGAGCCAGCGGAATTTGTCGATTGGAAGAAGAGAAATAATTTGATTAAGTTGGCCGAGGCCTATATAAAGATTAAACGTTTCGAAGGAGAAATAAGATTCGATATTATATCGGTCTACCTAAAAACGAAAGAGGTTGAATGGATTAAAGATGCCTTTTGGAGTAACTAAAAAGTGAAGAATAAACTTATTAAAGTAATTAGATTACGATGAAAAATAAATCAGCAGTAGGATTATTGGTAGCAGTATTAATTACAGTAGTTGGCTGTAAGACGCAAAAAGGTAAGTTAGAATTTGTTCAGCCCGATTCTGGTAAGCGGATTGCTTATGGCGAGCAGGTCAAATTAACGCTTAATTTTCCAAATGCTGCGGTAGATTCCGTTGTATATTCTATCGATGGTAATGTGTTTGAAACCAAACGTGATACGGGATCTGTTGTCTTTGATACAAAGAGTTATGGTTTAGGAGACCGCTCGTTGTCTGCAAAAGTGTACGCTGCAGGGAAGGAAGATATCGCTTATAGTAATGTTATGGTATTGCCACCCAATGCACAGAATTTCGGGTTTGAAGTTGTCAATACATTCCCGCATGATGATCAGTCTTTTACACAAGGATTGCAATATCAAAATGGGGTGATGTACGAGTCTTCAGGAAGATACGAGAAGTCCCAATTGAAAAAAGTAGATCTTCAAACAGGAAAAGCACTTCAATCTGTAGCATTGGACAATAAATATTTTGCGGAGGGAATGACTATTGTTGATGATAAGATTGTCCTGTTGACCTGGATGGAGAATGTTGCTTTTATTTATAATAAAGAGAACCTAAAACAAGTAGGCTCCTTCGGTTATGGAAGCAGTAAAGAGGGGTGGGGGCTTACCTATGATGGCGAGCGAATGATCAAGTCTGATGGGACTAATCGCTTATATTTCTTGAATGCGAAGACAGGAGCAGAAGAATCATCTATAGCCGTGTATGATGAAAATGGCGCTGTCGATCAGTTGAATGAACTGGAATATATCGATGGTAAGGTGTATGCTAACGTGTATCAGCAAGAGGTTATTGTTATTATTGATCCTAAAACTGGGGCCGTAGAAGGTAGAATTAATCTGGTGGGTATGTACAATGAGAACCGTAAGCCTGTAGATAACGAATTGAATGGTATAGCCTATGACCACCAGGCCAAACGTCTGTTTGTGACAGGGAAATTATGGAGTAAGCTTTTTGAAATTAAACTGGTCGCCCGTTAGTATACGGAGCGACCCAGATTACGGTAATATCGTTTTTTTGTCGATCTGAAGAGAGAATGGGATTTTCTCATTCAGTTCGATATATCCCGCTGAAGTCTGTTCTTCCAGTCGATCAGGATAAAGAATGCCTAACAGGTGGTCGACCTCATGTTGAAATATGACGGCTGTAAAACCTTCAATATTTTCTTCAATAAACTGTCCCTTTTTATCTTGGTACTGAAGACGAATCGCATAGCTTCGTTGTATTTCTTCCTTACGATCAGGGATAGAAAGACATCCCTCAGCTCCTAAGCGGGTAAGCTTTGACTTCCATATTATTCTAGGGTTGATGTAAAACTCAAAAGGGTCGTCCGTTTTATCAAAGCGCTGTACCCAGATCAGGTTCCTGTTGATTCCTATCTGAGGAGCGGCAATACCTACTCCTGAGTGATTCGGGTCCTGAACCGTCAAGAGCATACGCGCTTCTAGAGTAGGTAGTAGTGGGTCTGTAGGGTCTATATCAGAAGACTTGCTTTTTAAAACGATAAGTTCTTTTTCGTCTGTTGTCTGGTAGACGTGTAGTTTGCTATCCGTCTGCCCGGCTAGAATGATGCTTTTTTCTGATTTGTTAAATCCTTTGATTTTAGAATTGCCCATTTGATTGTCTTCTATTGTTGAGTGTACGGCTGTTTGCGAAAACAGCGGCATTGCTGCTGTGGTCGCAAAGTACAGGATTATGGTATTTATAATTCTTGATTTCATTCTGAAGAAGATGAGGTTAAATCTACACTTTTTTTTCGGTAGTGTCTTTATGGGCTCGAGTGTCTTTTTGGATATTGCTGATCAAAAATACATTCTGTTGCGCTGTAGAATCGTTAAAGTTTTTAAACAAAATCAGAATCTAATTGTACCTTTGCCAAAAAAGCTTTGAGGATTCACTTTCAGAAGAAACTCTCATGATCTCCCAGGCGGAGGATCATCAATAGAGATGAAAGTTCTTGATGTCCTTAAAGAACAAACACTTTCAGAAGAAAAAATATGCGATTGATGGCATTTGATTATGGGACTAAGCGGATTGGGATTGCTATTTCAGATCCCTTACAGATCATAGCTACAGCGATGGATACCGTTCATCCCGAAAAGATATGGGATTTTCTTAAGGATTATCTGCAACGGGAAGAGGTAGAGACTTTTGTGGTAGGGAAACCCTTGCAGACAGATGGCACAGCATCGGAATCGGCACATCACGTTGTCGGTTTTGTCCGGCGCTTACAGCGGGAATACCCTAATATCCCCGTGGTAGAGGTTGACGAACGATTTACTTCCAAAATAGCATCTCAGGCTATTTTACAAAGTGGGATTAAGAAGAACAAACGGCGGGACAAGGGATTGGTAGATACCATCTCAGCGACGCTAATTTTGCAGACATATATGGACACCCAAAAGTACTAAGGTATGGCATTAAAAGATATTTCCTTTTTCTCAGAAGACATCGATTACACGTTGAAGGAAAAGGCAAAGGTGCGCGAATGGATTCATTCGGCAATACAGGCAGAAGGATTTAAAAGAGTGAGCGAATTGAATTTTATTTTCTGCTCAGACGAATATTTGTTGGATATCAACAAAGAGTATCTCAATCACGACACTTATACGGATATTGTTACCTTCGATTCTTCGGAAGAAGAGGAAGTGATAGCGGGCGATATTTTTATTTCGATAGAGCGGATACGTGAAAATGCAGCGAAGTTTAAAGTGCCCGAGAGAGATGAGCTTCACCGCGTTATTATTCATGGTGTCATGCACCTCTGTGGCTATCTGGATAAAAAGAAAGAAGAAAAAGAACGGATGACAGCGAAGGAAAACGAATACCTGCAGAAACGAAGTTTTTAGGAAAAAGAAGGGGGCGAAAATTTTTCATTTTCGCCCCCTTTTTGTAACCGAGATCGTTCGATTAAAATCTTTCGAATTGTGAGAAGAAGAAGTTTCCTTCGATTTGAGCATTCTCGTCAGAATCTGAACCGTGGATTGCATTTGCATCGATGGATTTTGCATACTTGTTACGGATAGTACCTTCCGCAGCATCTGCAGGGTTAGTAGCACCGATCAACGTACGGAAGTCTTCTACTGCGTTGTCTTTTTCTAGAATTGCAGCTACAATAGAACCTGAAGTCATAAAATCAACTAACTCTCCATAAAAAGGTCTCTCTTTATGAACAGCATAAAAATCACCTGCAGTTTCTTTTGAAAGCTTAATGTATTTCATTGCAATGATTTTGAAGCCACCTGCAATAATATCATTTAAAATAGCTCCGATATGTCCATTTGCTACCGCATCTGGCTTAATCATCGTAAATGTTCTGTTTGTTGCCATTGTAATTATAAATTTTTTGCAAAGATACTAGGAAAAGAGCAAAGATTAAAGAGCAAAGATTAAAGACAGAAGATTTGAGATCCTCAATACTAACATCTCAATACTCATATCTCAATACTCATATCTCAATACTAACTACTAATATCTAAATACTAATACTTAACTTTGTGTTATGTCAAAAAATCTGCAGGTTACGATTGATAAAGATTCAGGCTTTTGTTTTGGAGTGGTGTATGCCATCGACATGGCCGAAGAAATTCTGGAAGAAGAAGGATACCTTTATTGTTTAGGAGATATTGTACATAATGACGAAGAAGTGGCGAGATTGCGGGCCAAGGGACTTCGTATCATCAGTCATGACGCTTTACCCAATTTGCAGAATGAAAAAGTCTTGATCCGGGCTCACGGTGAGGCTCCTGAGACTTATCGTATTGCTTTAGAAAATAATATTACACTGATAGATGCATCCTGTCCTGTGGTACTAAAGCTTCAAAATCGCATCAAGACTTCCTACGATGACTCCGAAAAGATCTTGATATTTGGAAAGCATGGCCACGCCGAGGTTATTGGATTACAAGGTCAGACCAACAATGAAGCGCTGGTTTTTCAGGATATAGATGAACTGGATAATATCGAATTACCCCCATCTTTTACATTATATAGTCAGACCACTAAGAGTGTAGACAAATTCTATGCGATAAAAAAAGAGCTTATTGAACGTGGGTATGAAGTAAAGGCGAATGACACAATCTGTCGGCAGGTTTCTAATCGGTATGAGGATCTAGGAGATTTTGCTAAACAGTATGATCGTGTTGTCTTTGTTTCTGGAAAAAAATCTTCTAATGGAAAAGTGCTTTATGACGTTTGTAAAGCCGCAAATCCAAACTCCTATTTTATATCTGAAGTAGAAGAATTAGATATTTCTTTGTTTAAAGAGGGCGAAGCCATAGGTATCTGTGGAGCGACTTCCACCCCAATGTGGCTGATGAAAGAGATAAAAACTACCCTCGAAAATCTATAGGTAGGTCATGTGATTTTCATATTAGACCGATCCCCACAGCTTAATCTATTTTTTTGTATAATTTTGTCTTAATGAACAAAAAGGCTAAAAAAGGTGTTTTGTTGGTGCAGTTAGGTACACCCGACGCACCTGCTACCGCTGAAGTGAAAAGATACCTTACCGAATTTTTGATGGACGGACGAGTAATGGATATTCCATACTGGAGCCGGACTTTACTTGTCAAAGGTATCATCGTGCCTCAACGATCGGCACAATCTGCCGCTACCTATAAAACCATATGGGATGACCGTACAGGGTCGCCATTGATGTATTATAGTGTGTTGCAGAAGGAAATGCTTCAGGAGCAATTGGGCGAAGAATACCACGTGGAGTTAGCTATGCGTTATCAAAATCCATCAATCGATGCTGCCTTGCAAAAGATGGAGGGAATGCTGCTGGATTCTATTAAGGTTGTGCCGTTGTTTCCACAGTATGCATCCGCGACTACCGGTTCGGTAATGGAGAAGGTAATGGAGGTTATGCGTAAATGGCAGTATATACCTAGCGTGTCTTTTGTGAATAGCTATTGTGAAGACGAAGATATGATTTCGGTATTTGCAGAGAATGGCAAGAAGCATCCTATCGAGGAGTTTGATCATATTTTATTCAGTTACCATGGGCTTCCGGTACGGCAGCTTGGTAAAGTGGATCCTTCCGGAGAATTGCACTGTCCGGATAGTGGTTGTGATACCTGTAAGGTAGAGCTTAACTCATTTTGTTACCTGTCACAATGTTATGCAACAACTAGGGCAATAGCGAAGAAGCTGGAGCTTTCCCCTGAGAAATTTACAGTTTGTTTCCAGTCTAGGTTAGGGAAAACGCCTTGGATACAACCTTATACCTCCGATGTATTACATGATCTGGCTCAAAAGGGGGTCAAAAAGCTACTGGTATTCAGTCCTGCTTTCGTCGCTGATTGTATCGAGACATTAGATGAGATACAGGTCGAGTATGCCGATGAGTTTAAAGCACTAGGGGGAGAGGAAGTTGTTATGGTAGAGAGCCTCAATGATAACCCGAGATGGATCGATTCTCTTAAGAAGCTCGTACTCTCAAATTGATATAAACTATGTTGATTTTCAACGCTATTTTTTTATTTGTATTAGATTTTTACATTTTTTTTGCACTTCGTGCCACTAAAATATCCTTTGTCAGAAAGAAATGGTTTGCGATCGCTTGGTGGTTGTATTCTATTTGTTTATTGGCAGGAGTATTGATCGCATTCAAGTTCAATATTCCATTGATGTATCGCTCTATTATATTAGTCGCATTTTTCATGACTGCCGTTAGTAAGTTTATATACGTTGTCGTATTGCTAATGGACGATATACGGAGAGGGGGCGTCTGGATGTCTAGACTATTTACATCTCGAAAAGGAAAGACATTGGAGGAGCGGGTTGAAGAGTTAGAAAAGCCGCTTCCTGAAAAAGTCAAAAACGGCATTAGTCGCTCTGATTTTTTACTTAAATCTGGAGTTGTGGTGGCGTCTTTACCAATCTTTCCCTTAGCTTGGGGCGTTATATCCAGCGCTTATGATTATCGTATCAGACGGCAGCGTTTAGTACTGCCAAATCTTCCAAAGGCTTTCCATGGCTTTAAAATAGCTCAAATTTCGGATGTACACTCTGGCTCTTTCTATAACCAGAAAGCGGTGTTAGGCGGTGTGGAGATGTTGCTTGGTGAAAAACCGGATGCAATCTTTTTTACAGGCGATTTAGTGAATAATGTAGCCTCAGAAATGAGAGATTACCAAGATATCTTTTCTAAGCTACATGCCGAATTTGGGGTTTATTCTACACTTGGGAATCATGATTATGGTGATTACTATTACGGTAAGGAAGATAGTGCGGCTAAACGTAAAAACTTGAAAGATATTATCGATGTCCATAAGGTAATGGGCTGGGATCTCCTGATGGACGAAAATAGAGTGATTAAAGTGGATAATGAAGAACTTTCCATTGTTGGGGTACAGAACTGGGGAACCGGACGTTTTCCGAAAAAAGGTGATTTGGGCAAAGCATTGATAGGTACTGAAGATAAAGCAGTCAAATTGCTGTTGTCTCATGACCCGTCACACTGGCGCGCTCAGGTACTCGATACAGATGTAGACGTTATGTTTGCCGGCCATACACACGGTATGCAGTTCGGGGTCAGAGGAGAGCATTTTCAATGGAGTCCTGCTAAATATATCTATAAAGAATGGGCAGGCCTATATCAGGAGGGACCGAAGCAGCTTTATGTTAACACGGGCTATGGTTTCTTAGGTTACCCTGGCAGGGTGGGAATATTACCAGAAATTACAATTTTTGAATTGGTAACCTCCTAATGAAAATATACAAATAAAGCCTGTGGACATCCACAGGCTTTATTTGTATTAATGTGATAGGATTTCAACAATCCGGGTGAGATTGTCGTTGATCTTGTCAATATGTTTGATTGCTTTTCCGAACGGTGTAAATTGAATCTGTCCACAGATCAATCCAGCCATTTCGCCACGACGCCCTTCCAATAATCCTTCCACAGCTGCTACTCCTAGTCTGCTGGCCAGTACGCGGTCCATACAAGACGGCTTGCCACCACGTTGGATATGCCCTAGGATAGATACCCGAACATCATAATGAGGGAAGCTTTCTTTTATTTTTTCTGCTACGACCAGGCCTCCTTCATTGTCACCTTCCGCAACGATAATAATTCGCGAAGACTTATTCTTTCTGGTTTGATCCAAACGCTTCATGATCGCTTGGTAGTCTACGGTTAATTCCGGGATCAGAACTGCTTCTGCTCCTGTACTGATGCCAGAACGAAGTGCAATAAGTCCGGAGTCACGCCCCATTACCTCAACTACAAAAAGTCGATCATGGGATTCAGCCGTATCTCTAATCTTATCTACAGCATCCACCACGGTATTGATCGCTGTGTCGTACCCGATTGTAAAGTCAGTTCCTGCTAGATCATTATCGATTGTTCCGGGTATACCTACGATAGGAATATCAAATTCTTCGATAAACTTGGATGCTCCTGTAAAAGTTCCATCACCACCGATAACCACTAAACCATTAATGCCCAGTTTTTTTATGTTGTCGTAAGCTTTTTTACGTCCTTCGACCGATTTAAACTCTTCACTACGCGCTGTTTTTAGGATAGTACCTCCCCGTTGGATAATATTTGCCACAGATTTGGCATCCATAGAGATTATTTCTCCATTGACCAATCCATCATAACCACGGCGTACGCCAAACATATTAGCCCCATGGTATATACCAGCCCGAATTACAGCCCGTATTGCAGCATTCATGCCTGGAGAATCACCTCCCGATGTTAAAACAGCTATATTCTTAATTTCACTCATATGTTCAAACCTAGATAAATTTATTTTCAAGTGCAAAATAAATGTCAGTTGCACTCAAATACATCTGTACATTACTATGCTCCCTTATTGGGGTCTATATTATACAAAAATAACAACATTTGTTATCAAATGTTGTTATTTTTACATTAAAAGTATGTTTGGTTTACTTCGCTTTGAATGCGTCTATTCCAGACTGTAGGAATGCTCCATACTTCTCGATATCATAGATCGCACCACTTGTCGGCACCAATAGCTCACCCTCGTTGTCCAAAAGTGCGTACAATGGCTGTGAGTTGCTCTCAAACTTCGTAATCTGAAAATCAGCATTGCGCTTACTTACCGTATTGATCTTTTTGCCCGTTTTCTTTGAGACATAGTGCTCACTTTCGGGAAGATCCAATACCTTGTCATCAACGTACAGCTCTACAAGGATAAACTCATTGTTAAGCATCGCCCGTATTTTAGGGCTACTCCATACTTCAGCTTCCATCTTACGGCAGTTGACACAGTTCCAGCCTGTAAAATCGACCAACAACGGTTTCTTCTG
>NZ_SNYV01000020.1 GCF_004363245.1 Sphingobacterium yanglingense
GCGGCGATCGCCCTTCGTTTCCGTTGGGACTGCAAAGGTAGGAATCTTTTTTAAACCTCCAAATTTTATTTTAAAATATTTTCGGAGAAGATTGCTGAGGATAAAATCTATCGGATAAAACCGAAAAACAATCACTCTTTCTACCTTATGTCATCGTTCCGAAGAACCGTCCCTCCCTCGCGGAGTGGTGCAAAGATAGGGACTTTAAGACCATATTTCAAAGACATCCCGCAAAGTATTTTATCGCATAAGCCATAAAACACTGGAACATTGAACGATAAAATTGAAAAAAGAAAACAAATAGGCACCATGGACTGCACAAAAGGCGGGATTATGCTATAATCAGCCAGGATTACTATGGATTTAAGCAAGGCATAACAGAGCCTTTATAGTGTTTTACCTCTATGAACCCTCTACAAACCCTCTATTATATCTCTAGATAACCCCTAGAAGATTTAAAACAGAGACGAAGAAGCAAAGAACGTAATACAACGGAACGAAGACACCAAAGGAGGGACGTATATATCGTATTAGAGATATTAAACTTTGAAAATTTTCTGTATCATTGTCTAACAGTACTTAGATTATGAATATCATCTACGGAATAGACTTACTTGGGACGATGGTTTTTGCCATATCTGGTGGAATGGCAGCCAACAGACAGGGGATTGATGTGTTTGGCGCAACTTTTATGGGTTTCGTGACCGCAATTGGAGGAGGGTCTTTACGCGATGTCTTTTTAAATATACGCCCCGTTTGGGTTGAGGACAGCAATTATCTAATTGCAATATTCATCGGTGTCTTCATATCAGTAATTGCGAATAGGCATCTCTACAACTGGGCAAAAACTTTAACATTATTCGATGCTATTGGAATTGGTTTTTTTACAGTCGTTGGGACCCAGAAATCTCTAGACTATGGCAGTAGCAATATTGCCGCAATAATGTTTGGTATGTTTTCCGCTGCTATGGGCGGTGTAATCCGAGATACATTGATGAATGAAACTCCCCTCATCCTAAGAAAGGAGATTTATGCATCAGCATGCCTATCCGGCGCCATTTTATTTGTAATCTTAGAGTATTTTGGGTTAAGCAGGGGATGGAATGCTTTCATTTCGGCCTCTTTTGTAGTCGGTGTACGATTGATATCCGTCAAATACAACCTATCTTTGCCAACAGTTTCCCCCGTTGAAGACAAAAAAAGCTAAAGAACTTCCAGTAACCGCTCAAAAGACATTCCTCGTGACGCCTTAAGTAACACAAAGCACCCTGATATTGTAGCCATAGGAATCAATGCCTCTGTTGTACTTTCATAAAATTCAGCCCCTTCGCACTTATGCTTATAGAATTCTTTCCCTACAAAAATAAGCCTTTCTAATAACAGCTCCTTCGCTTTCTGAATAACAAGTGCATGTTCTTCGTAAGCGTCTTCACCTAATTCAAACATATCTCCTAAAACCAATACTTTACGTTCGGCTGAAAGGACCTTCATATTATCTAACGCTGCTGCCATACTACTGGCATTCGCATTATAGAAATCCGCAATAACTGTATTTCGATCTGTTTTTGTAATCTGTGATCGGTTATTTTTAGGTATATAACCTGCTATTCCAGTATTTATAGCAATTGGATCTACGCCAAAGTGCAATCCAACAGCGATTGCCGCCAAAAAATTCTCTGTATTATAAGAGCCGGTCAAATTCGTAGAAACTTCATATGTTGCAGAATTGTTTCTCTCTTTCCAAGTAATAGCCAAGTAAGGGTTTGCAATCAACAGCTTGCCTATCACATTATTTTCTGCACTAAATCCATACTGCACTACGGTATCGATATGTCTCTTCTTCGCCATTTCCACTAAGTGTATATTGTCACCCTGTAAAAACAGTATTCCATGATGATCCTGTAAATAATCGTACAGTTCTCCTTTAGCAATCTTCACTCCTTCAAATGAACCAAAGCCTTCCAAATGAGCTTTTCCAACATTTGTAATCAATCCATGTGTTGGCTTAGCGATTTTCGACAAAAATGATATTTCGCCCAGATGGTTTGCACCCATCTCAATAATTGCAATTTCAATATCTTTAGATATAGATAGTATAGACAACGGGACACCAATATGATTATTTAAATTCCCTAGGGTAGCGAAGGTCTTATATCGTTGTGAGAGTACAGCGTATAACAGTTCTTTAGAGGTTGTCTTTCCATTTGTTCCTGTAATACCTATTATAGGTATATCTAATTGGTCTCGATGATATTCTGCCAACTTCTGTAAAGCCACCAAAACATCGTCAACTAATATATACCTATCATCTTTCTGCCATATCGGATTATCCACTACTGCATAGCGAGCTCCGTTAAGCAACGCCTGCTCTGCAAAAGCGTTACCATCAAAACTAGCTCCTTTCAACGCAAAAAAAACACTGTCTTGTTTTATGTTACGTGTATCCGTAGATATTAAAGGATACTGTTTATATATATTGTACAACGCTTCTATTTTCATGGTCTACCTGTTTTGTTAAAGCAAAAATAAATAATACTTCAGGTTGTCAAAGTCTATTCATGAATCTTTTTGAAAAACGTCTTACTTAAGCTTATAAGCTATTACACTATTACTATTAAAAGTAGGAATATACAATATACGTTCTCTAGCATTAAACCCTAAATCTGCAGTATTCATCTCTCCCTGTACATCTTGTAACTTCTCGATTACACCATCTGCCTTTACATAATAAATCAATCCCGGCCAGCACGTCACCAGAAAATCTCCATTACCGACAGGCTCTATTCCATCCCCTGCCTGTTCGAAACCTTTCGCCACTATAGTAACTTTTTTCTGAGAATCTATTCGCCAAAGCTCTTTACCCGCCAGCGTGTACAGGCTTCCATTCAACCATTTCAATCCATTAGCGTTATTTACATTATCCATATACAGCGAATAGTTACCCTCATCTATTTTATAAATTTTATTCTCTCTCGTATCCGACACATACACGACTCCCTCATTATCCACTGTAACATCATTCAGAAATACCGCCTCCTTAATTCCAATCTCATCAATGACATTCCCAGAAACCACATCTACCACAATGACAACATCAATGTCAGCAATATATAATAGACCTTTATGTAGAGCTAGTCCTTTGGGTGCGTTCAATCCCGAAATCCAAGTAGCGTTTCGTATAGAACCATCCGTATTTAAAAGAGCTATCCCTCCCTTTCCATCCTTTTCTGCACCGCCTCCATCAATCAGAGAAACATATAATACCTCCTTTACTCCATCGTATAAAACAGACTCTGGAACAGCAAGCTTTTCATTCGCCTCCCATAACTTCTCAAGTTGGTGATTTTGGCCCTTTGCCGTAAAAGCAATTAGCCCCACACATAATGCTAAAACTTTCTTCCTCATAACTATTTTATTAAAGTTCTTTACATGGATCTACAATTCAGAGTTGTATACGATTCCTCTACAGACAAAATTTAGTCAATCCCAAAATCAACCGTCAATTTACATTATTAAGGTTTGACATTCAATCTGATGATTCGAGAATACTTTTCTATATACTTAAACAAATCTAATAAAAAATGAGTTTAACAGCGCACAAAAAAACCGTAAGCTCAGCTAGCTTACGGTACGACTAAACCTAAAACATAAATAAGTTAGCCAACAGTTCCTATTGAGCTCTATTTTTCTCTTCACTGCTATTTTCTCGACGGCGAACGGATTGCTTCAAGTTTCCGAATTTATAATTGAAAGTAAGTCGTATAGACTGGGTATCATTATATTGACGTATATCTGAATCATATTCTGTGAATTTGGTGTATAAATTATTCCGGTTGCTTCGAAAAACATCTGTTATCGCCAATTTGAATGAACTACGCTGATCTTTTAGGTTATAACTTATCCCAATATCCGTATTAAATCTCCCTTGAATTTTATACACATTATATAAGAACGGTGAGTTATAGCGTAAAGCTAATTCAGAAGAAATAGCCTTGTTTATTTTAAGATTACTAGTTGAGTTGAATTGGAAGAATGTTGACCCCTTGTTTACATAGTAACCAGCTACAGGGCCCCGAAAGTGCATATAGATTACCGTCAGATTATTATACATCGTCCAAAATTTGCCGATGCGGGCCGGAACAGTAAGATTTAAGTAGCTCGTGTTCTGTTTCCCTAGGTTTTCTCGGGTTACCCATGTTGTCTTCAGAATCGTATCCTGCCCCATACTTTCCACCATAGCATCATTCGTAAAATCGTGTCCTAAAGCAATATTAAACACTTTATATAAGGTATAATATAGAGAAAAACCATTAGTGTATTCTGGTTTCAAATAAGGGTTACCACGCATTGACGTCCGCTTGTCAATATAATACTCAAATGGATTAAGATGTCGATAATTCGGCCTTGAGATCTTACGAGCATAATTAAGTGAGAACACGTGATTTTCGTTCTTATTATAACTCAACGAGCCCGAAGGAAACCAATCTAAATAATTCCGCTTATTCTCTTTGTTTTCCATACCCGATATGCCATCAGTCACCGTATATTCAGAGCGAAGTCCCGCCTTCACCTCCCACTTATTTAACGCCATGCTATAATCAATATATCCCGCAGTTATTTGCTCTACATAATTGAATGCATTGGAACGCTTTGGATTATTTTGCCAACTATCCACAATGAGGTGATCAAACCTTATTCCGTTATCTGATTCTACATTACTATACTTAACCCCTGCTTCAAGATTACCTTTACCGATCTTCTGTGTATAATCTGTCTTCACGGCAAAGATCTTAATATCTGTCAATGAATAGCTTCGCTCCTTCTCCGGCGCATAGATTAGCGTCTCCCCATCAGGGAAATAGGTACGATACTCGTAATTGAGTCCAGTACTGGTTTTAAACATACTATAGTCCAAATCCACGGTCAACGTCCTACCCATCGTGTCTATCTTAAACTCATTATTAGCATTAAAGGTGTACTTATTAAATTTTTCCTTGCCTAATGTATAAGAATTCATCACAGAATCAATCACTCCTTGCGCACTTCCCATATTCGTTGTACCGGGATTATCTTGGTTTTCTACATTATTATTACCGCTGAATTGTAACACAAATGTATTACGAACAGATGTCTTTTGCTCTAGCCCCAACTTATAATTATGCGTCCGATCTCTCTCTTTTAATTCAGCAAGCTGACTAAATATAGTTTGCTTATCGCCGTCAGGAATCACACGCATAATATTCAGGGTTTCTATCGTTTTATTATCTGTATAAGCGTAGTTACTAAAAACGGTTGTATTATCTTTCTTATAGTTTAAGTTGATAGAAGAGTTCCCTCTAAGCCGCTCTCCCTGACCGACACTAGCAACAAAAGAGCCGTTAAATCCTTCCAGTTTATTCTTCTTCAGAATTATATTAATTACTCCAGCAGCCCCCTCAGCATCATCTTTAGCAGAACGTGTACTAGAGAGCTCTATGCTCTTGATTTGCCCACCATCTGTGCTCTTCAAAAATGTAGCCAACTGCTCTCCTGTCATATAAGTAGGTCGCCCATCTATTGTAACATTGACCCCCTGCCTTCCCATTAGACTGATGTTATCATCTTTATCTACATTGACCCCAGGCGCTCGCTTTAATACTTCGAACGCATTATTTCCCGCACTAACTGAAGAGTTTTCTACATTCATCACCATTTTTCCCTTCACGTTCTGTATCAAAGGCAGCTCGCCCATTACCGTTACAGCCTCTATTTCTTTGTTAACAGGAGTCAACATAACATTTGGCAACTCCACACCTTCAGCCCCTGTTTTGAATATAGCTGTTTCACCTTTACCGAATCCAACAGCTGTAGCTTCTATTATAAACGTTCCACTTGGATAGTCCAAAATTGTATACTTCCCTTCTTCATCCGTTACAGCTGTTTTTAAAACTGCTCTAGCAGTAGTCGTGATTAAATAGACAGAAGCTCCATTAATTGGTTCATTATTGTGATTCACAATCTTCCCACGTAAAGTCGGACGTTGATTAGCCGTTACTACTGTACTGTACAACACTAGAGTGATTATCCAAAAAAAAGCGTTTTTCATAGTAGGCAATCGTTAGGGACTAAATCTATTGATTATTTAATAAGACTATTCTTCGTCTGAAATGGTTTCATCCTTCACTTTCTTTTCCTTCTTCTTCGCTTGTTCGATATGCAATGGCGCACATTGTAGCCCGGAGCGTCTCATAATCCATTCTGTATATTTTATAGTTTCATCATTATCATATTCTTTTTTACAGTCGGAATAGGGTAAGTTCCACATTTTCGATCTAATAGTTTGGTCTATTGTTACTTTTGCTCCCACAGGAAGAAATACCACTACAGACACCGCTTCGTCACGATAAGGTTCTTCAGTAGTCAACGCAAAATGGCTGTCGAAGACAATCTTTCCCTTATCCTGTTTTGCTAAATAGTCGATATGCGATGCACGCTCCGAGGCGCTTTGATAAGTTCGCCCTTTCGCAAAATAGTTATACTGTATATAAGGTATATCTAATGAATCAATATATTCGAAGCGAATGTTTATTTCATCCCTTAAGTATCTAGATAACTCTTTCTTTTTGAATGTCATTGTATACTTCTTATCTCCGTTATCCAATGCTGCCGCTTCTATTACCCTAATATCCTTTTCTTCGAAATGATAAACATTTTGCTTTTCTAGGACCTTCTCCACTTTAATGGTACTCGATTCTTTATACTCTTGTATCCCCACGAAAGAATAAAAAATAATCAGAATGATAGATACTATCCATCCAGCCCACAAACTAAGCGATAGATACGTATTCATCGATCTCGTTTTCAGCAACATTCTTAAAAAAATGTGCAATAGCGCTATAAAAGGAATTGTAATCGCCATCACTCCGGCAAGCAAAGCAATAAACGCCTGTCCCGTTGACAGTAATTGTAATCCTGGAAATACCATTTCATCTTGGTAACCTAAGATTCCAGTTGCAAAACCGACAAAAGTAATGAGCATACCAATGATTACCATTCCACAAAAAATGAGCATCAGAAAAGCAAAGCCCTTACCTAAAATCTGGAAAAAGGTAGATATCCCCTTACCAACCGTTTTTCCTCCGTTACTCAGATGCCCTCTTACAGCTGAAAAATCATCTTTATAGCCTTCTAATTCTTCTTCAAAATTCTTTTTAAAATTCTGAAGATTAGGCTCTTCCCCTCGCATAGACATCCGATCAGCCCGTGTAATTGCTTCTGGCATCACAATCCAAAGGATAACATACAAAAGCACTCCAGATCCTCCGAAAAGAAAGAATAATATAAACAAGACTCGAATCCATTTCGCCTGCATACCGAAATAATACCCCAACCCACTACAAACTCCAGCGACCACCTTGTCGTCGGGATTACGCATTAATTTCCTTTCAGAAATAACACGTTTGTAATCTTCCTTCGATTCATCCAAGTAAGGTTCATCTTTCATTTCGTCCTCTTGCTCAAAGTCGCTAACCCTTCCCATCTGCCCAATCACCTCATTAACATCTAGCATAGAGATAACTTCTTTCTTTCCAACTTGGATTCGTTCCGTAAACATTTCAGCAATACGGTTTTCTATATCTTGCAGAATTTCTCCACTATCATCGGATTGACTGAAATGACGCTTTATCTCAATCATATAACTCCGCAATACCTCGTAAGCATCTTCCTCAATATGGAAGACTATACTATTTATATTGATAATTATTGTCTTATTCATATGTATATATATTTTTCATTATTCGTCTGTTGACAAATTGGTTTGTTTTTACTTCTTATTACCTGTTAAAGAAATTTCAACAGCATATACTAACTCTTTCCAGGTGACATCTAATTTGCGTAACACTTCCTTTCCCTCTTCAGTAATCTGATAGTACTTGCGTGGGGGACCAGAAGTAGACTCTTGCCAACTATAGCTTAGTAGGCCATTATTTTTCAGTCTGGTTAATAAAGGATATAGCGTCCCTTCAACCACGAGTAATTCTGCTTTCTTGAGTTCTGCGATTATATCCGAAGCATAAATCTCTCCTCTAGAGATTATTGAAAGGATACAATACTCAAGTATTCCTTTCCGCATCTGGATCTGTGTATTCTCTGCTATCATAACAATACAAAGTTATATCCTTTGGATGGTACTTTGCAATACATAGTACTATATTTTTTCAAAAACCAAAAGCAAACAGCTGTAAATCAGTCTAATAATTTTATTTAGTCAATATTTAACAAAACTTAATTCAATAAAACAACGGTTATATCGGGCAATAATCCGAGATTTGCATCGATGAAATACCTAAAAAACTATATCTGGGCAATCGTATGGGCGCTAATAATGTTGGTTCTACTACTATTACCGTCAAAAAACTTTGAAGTCAAAAGCGTTACCTTTTATGAAGGCTTTGATAAAATGGTTCATTGTGGGATATTTTTCGTACTATGTATAATACTCTACTGGGAATCTATCTTGAAAAGCAAGAGGTCTGTAAATAAATGGACAAGTATTCTCAAAATTGTATCCAGCACTGTTATCTTTGCCTTTGCAACAGAGGCAGCTCAACAATACTTATCCCCTACAAGGACAGCAGACGTATGGGATATTGTTGCAGATATCATAGGTATAGGAATGGCTACATTTGCCTTCGTATTTTTTTATAAAAGAGAGAAATGAAAAGAAGAAAATATACAACCTGGTTTTTAGCAGCACTTATAACATTCCTTACGTTACAGTCGTGTGGAATTTTCAAAAAAGACTGTGGCTGTCCCAAACCACTCTCTGGCAAGCGGAAATAAAAGACAGAGCAACATCACGCACGGGCAATGGTCAACACGCTGACTTTAGCTCCAGATAGCTTGAGAATTCTACCCGCCTCACTTAAGGTCGCTCCAGTAGTCAGTATATCATCGACCAATGCAACATGTTTATCCTGTAGCATGCTATATCGTGGATTGACACTAAACACACCTTCGACGTTTTCGTATCGTTCTGATCGACTTTTTTTCGTTTGACTTATATTGTATACCTTTCGTTTCAGCACATTCTCATGGACAGGTATACCTAGAGATTCTGACAAGCCTATACCAAATTGGAATGCCTGATTATAGCCCCTCTCTCGGCGTTTTCTATTATGAATAGGGATAGCGACCAACATATCAAATCCCTGGTCTTTAGCAATATCATTTATTATCCTCCCATACATTTTCCCCAAAAAACGTCCTATCTGAGGTTTATTTCCGTACTTTAACTGATGTATAAGTCGTTCTACCCTTGAATTTTTAGACAGGTACAACATAGACATAGCCACCTCAAAATCCAACTTACCCCACAGCTGTCTAGCGGTCTCATTATTTACATCATGATGAAAATCTGTTAAGGGTAGATGATATAAGCATTCGGTACATACTATAGATTCATGAGCAAACAATGCCGTATCACAGGCTAGGCACAAATTGGGCAATAGCACATGCAGTAAGTCCCTTACAAAGTGAGTTATATTCACAACTAGTTTACCTTGGTATAAAGCAAACTTAATAAAATATGTCGGTTAAATCTAACTAGTTAGTTTTCTCTTTTATAGCTAACTGTCCACATGCCGCATCAATATCCTTTCCTCGGCTCCTCCTTACATTCGTCACCACACCTTGACTCCTTAAATAGCTTGCAAAATCCTCAATTTTATCTGCTTCCGCGTTTACAAAATCAGCCAAGGATATTGGGTTATACTCTATGATATTGACTTTACAGGGCACATGTTTACAAAACTTTGCTAGCTCTTTAGCGTCCTGTAGCTCGTCATTAAAATTATGGAATACGATATATTCAAATGTAACAGGGTTTTTCGTCTTAGCATAGTAGTACCTCAGTGCTTCAGCCAAAGCGGTCAACGAATTCTGCTCATTAATGGGCATGATCTCATTTCGCTTTTTATCGTTAGCGGCATGCAACGACAGTGCAAGGTTAAAACGCACTTCGTCATCCCCGAGCTTCTTTATCATCTTAGCAATACCCGCTGTAGACACTGTAATGCGTTTCGCAGCCATATTTAATCCATCTGCTGCAGTTATACGTTCCACAGATTTCATCATGTTAGCATAATTAAGTAGCGGCTCCCCCATTCCCATATAAACAATATTACTTAAAGGTTGCCCATAATTGTCTTCTGCCTGTTTACTGATGAGTACTACCTGATCATAGATCTCGTCCGCATTAAGGTTACGTTTACGATCCATATAGCCTGTTGCACAAAACTTACAAGTCAAACTGCAGCCCACTTGCGAACTGACACAGGCGGTCATCCGGTCTGGTGTTGGAATCAACACCCCTTCTATCACATTTCCATCATATAAGGAAAAACTACTTTTGATTGTTTTGTCACTACTTATTTGAGATTCCTTGACCCTAACATAATTAATTGAAAAACTCTCTTTCAGTTTTTCTCGGAGGCTCTTACTGAGATTACTCATTTCCTCAAAATCTACAGCAGATTTTTGCCAAATCCACTCATAAATCTGTTTGGCTCTGAATCCCTGTTCGCCCATTTCTACGAGCTTTGCTTTCAATTGTTCTAATGAAAGGCTCCGTATATCTATCAATTTTGTAGTATTCAACACGATACAAAGATACGTCAATTTTCCCTTTTTCACCATTTTTTGTTTTTTGAATCGCGCCGGTTACGACATATTCCAAAGTAGTATTCCTATATTGCACACAAAACAACTAAACACAATGAAGTATTATTTTTTTATCTCAATTATCAGCGGAATAGCGTTAATGAGCTCATGCGGTTCAAATAAGTACACAGCAACGGAAAAAGTATATAAGAAAAAAGCAAAAGAGTTTGCAATACAGTATAAAGAAGCTCCTGTAAAAGGACAGCTCGGGAAAATAACAAGTAAGGATAAAGAATGGATCGCTTCTATTAATTTCGGAATTCGCAAACCAAACTATGTAATGATTCACCATACGGCACAAGATTCATTAGCACAAACAGTAAAAACATTCCATAACGCTAAAGCAGGCGTCAGTTCGCATTATGTAATTGGGAGAGACGGTAAAATCGTGCAAATGGTCAATGATCTGTATCGTGGTCACCACGCTGGGGCCGGACGCTGGGGCAATGATACAGACTTAAATTCCTCATCTATCGGTATAGAGCTTGACAACAATGGCACCACCGATCCATGGACGGACAAACAAATACAAGCCCTTCTCGATCTATTAGGGACTCTTAAAGAAAGCTACAATATTCCCCAAGCAAATTTCATCGGACATATGGACTACGCTCCGACACGTAAAAATGACCCCTCACGTTTCCCGTGGAAAATTCTCGCCGACAAAGGTTTCGGATACTGGTATGACGAATACCTAGAAAATGTACCAGTAGGTTTTGAACCGCGGCTAGCACTCCGAATAATCGGTTACGATGTAAAAAATCTCGATGCAGCGATAAAAGCATTCAAACAACACTACATACAAAAAGAGACAAACTCTGCCCAACTGACAGAACACGACCTCAAGGTACTATATTCTATCTTTAAGAAATACTTATAAAAAAAGAGGCTTCAGCCCCTTTTTTTATAAAATCACTTTACAACTGAGCCGTAGAGATCAAAGTCTTCAGCCCGCTCTATAACAACGTTCACGAAATCTCCTATCCGTAGATAATTGTCTTTTGCAGCGATTATGACTTCATTATCGACCTCAGGAGAGTCATATTCTGTTCGTCCTATATAGTAATCTCCATCTATACGATCGACCAATACTTTATAGCTATTTCCCACTTTAGATTGATTGATGTCATAAGAAATCCCTTGTTGAACTTCCATAATTGCATCGACTCGCCCTTGTTTAACCTCTTCTGGAACATTATCTTCAAGATTATGAGCATGAGTCTTCTCTTCGTGGGAATAAGTAAAACAGCCCAAACGATCGAAACGTGTGCTCTCTACCCATCCTAACATTTCCTCAAAATCCTGTTCTGTTTCTCCAGGATATCCACAGATCAAGGTCGTTCGTAGTGCGATATTTGGTACTTTATCTCTTATTTTATTCACCAAGTCGATTTGCTTTTGTTTCGTCGTACCTCTGCGCATAGAAGTCAACATATTATCTGTTATATGCTGCAGAGGCATATCCAAATAATTACAGATGTTGCTCCGTTCATTCATGGCATCTAATATATCCATAGGAAAGCCCGAAGGATATGCATATTGCAAACGAATCCAATCGATTCCCTCAACATCAGACAGGTGTCTCAACAAATCTGAAAGATTTCTTTTACCGTAAATATCCAACCCATAATAGGTAAGATCCTGCGCTATGAGAATTAACTCTTTCGTGCCGTTAGATGCAAGAAATTTAGCTTCCTTCACTAAATCATCAATCGATTTTGATACATGCTTACCTCTCATTAATGGTATAGCACAAAATGAGCAGGGACGGTTACATCCTTCTGCAATCTTAAAATACGAAAAGTGAGAAGGGGTCGTTAATAACCGCTCTCCTAGCAGCTCATGTCTATAATCAGCTCCTATAGAGGATAGCAAGTCTGGCAAGTCATTCGTTCCAAAATAAGCATCTATATTAGGAATTTCTGTCTGTAATTCAGGTTTATATCGCTCAGATAAACATCCTGTCACAATTACCTTATTTACCTTGCCCTGATCCTTCAATTCGGAGAATTGTAAAATAGTATCAATAGACTCCTGCTTCGCATTATCGATAAAACCACAGGTATTAATAACCACAATATCATTGGCCTGTATATTATTTGACTCATGTACAACATCGATCTGATTACCCTTAAGTTGTCCCATCAACACCTCACTATCGTGAATATTCTTTGAACAACCCAATGTAACCACATTTACCCGTGGCTTAGCTGTTAAAATTGTCGCTTTTGTTTGCTTTGTTTTCATTTTATAGTTTTGAGTAGTGCGAAATGAGTATTATAAAAAAGACTCTTCCACTCTCTTTAACAACGGTTTAGCAATTCCAAATCAAGATTGCTCTACGACGATGGAAGTTTCCCTACTTAAACAACGAATCGACGAAATCTTTTTTATTGAAAAGTTGCAAATCTCCGATCTTTTCCCCAACTCCGATATACTTCACTGGAATTTTGAACTGATCAGATATCCCAATTACAACCCCACCTTTAGCTGTTCCATCCAACTTTGTCAAGGCCAAGGCATTGACATCTGTCGCTTGAGTAAACTGTGAACACTGCTCTATAGCATTTTGCCCCGTGGAAGCATCTAATACCAATAGAATCTCGTGAGGTGCTCCTGGAATCACTTTCTGCATTACATTTTTAATCTTACCAAGTTCATTCATCAGTCCGACCTTATTATGTAACCGCCCAGCAGTATCAATAATCACTACATCATCGCCATTGGACACCGCGGACTTAATCGTATCGAAAGCTACTGAGGCAGGATCCGATCCCATAGCCTGCGCGACCACACGAACCCCTACACGCTCCCCCCATAGCTTTATTTGATCTACAGCTGCTGCTCTAAATGTATCCGCAGCTCCTAAAACCACTTTATTACCTGCAGATTTCAACTGATGTGCCAACTTACCTATAGTTGTCGTCTTCCCTACACCATTTACACCGACTACCATAATAACGTATGGCTTATGATTACCATATTCGAAACTTTCGAAGTCATCGCTATTGTTCTCGGCCAATAATGCTTGAATTTCTTCCTTTAGCAGCCTATTCAACTCTTCGGTTCCGACATATTTATCCTTAGCCACCCGTCGTTGAATCCGGTCTACAATCTTCAACGTCGTTGTAACTCCAACATCGGATGTCACTAGCACCTCTTCGAGGTTATCCAGAACATCATCATCTATTGTTGTCTTACCAACTACAGCTTTAGTAATCTTTGATAGAAAACCCTCTTTGGTCTTTTCTAATCCTTTGTCCAGAGCTTCTTGTGCTTCAGGAGTTTCTTGCTTCTTCTTAAAAAAATCGAATAAACCCATGTTTCAAATTTAAAAAAAGTAAGAAGATTAAAAGCATATTTATAGACCAATGGTCTTCCATCTTTATGCTCTTCTTATGTTTAGGAAGCAAATATACTAAAAAAGCCCTTTCGGCTTATGCACCAAAACGGCTCTTCAACTTTTTAAAGAAAAACTTTAAAAAAGGAATATTTTCTGCTTATTTATTTGCTGCAGCAAGAACGTCTTTAACGTTGTCATTGTGCACCATGCTCTCTTTGAAAGTATAAGCTCCTGTTTTAGCAGATTTAGTTGTGATGATTACTTTAGTATATTCCTTACCACCACCTTTTTGTAACGATGCTACCGATTTCTTTGCCATAATTATATTTTTTAACTTGGATCAAGCTTAAACCTATCCAAATATGATTTATTTAATTTCTTTATGAACAGTCACTTTTCTCAATACAGGATTGAATTTCTTCAATTCCAAACGCTCTGTTGTGTTCTTTTTGTTCTTCGTTGTGATGTAACGTGACATACCTGGAAGACCACTTTCTTTATGCTCAGTACACTCTAAAATAACCTGTACTCTATTTCCTTTTTTAGCCATTGTTTTACTTTATTTTAATCCCTCAGCTGACGGATCGATTTCATGAATATCTTTAATTAACAGGCAATTATCTACTAAACGTATCCTTTTTTGATAAATTTACTGATAACCGAAGTAATTCCGTTTTTGTTAATTGTTTTAATCGCAGACGTAGATACTTTCAACGTAATCCAACGATCTTCTTCAGGAATGTAAAAACGCTTAGTTTGTAGATTAGGATAAAACTTACGCTTGGTCTTAACGTTCGAGTGAGATACGTTATTTCCCTTTAATGCCGTTTTGCCTGTTAAGTCACAAATTCTTGACATGATATTTATTTTTAATGTTGTCTATTTACATAAATCACCTTTGCACTCTCTGCAAAGAGTTTGCAAATATCTAAATTTATTTTGGGATTTACAACAACTAAGGGTATAAATATTTTTATAAAATATTCTATTATTCGTGGAGTACTCGCAAAGGTAAGTCTTTTGAAATATTTTCTACTTCTTTGTCTCTAAAAATAGTTTTCAACAATTAACATTATTATTCTTCAACAAGTGTGCGCTACGTTGCAAATGAACCCAAAACAGCAGCATTCATTCACATTCTATTCTTATTTAAGAATTATAATCCCACCTTTGTATAAGCTTGTCTATCCAATCAAAATATGCTACAAAAGACAAAAGGAATTGCACTAAAGACTACAAATTATTCAGAGAGTAGTATTGTTGCTCAAATATTTACGGAGAACCTTGGCTTACAATCCTATCTGATCAATGGTGCAAGAAAGCCAAAAGCCAAAATACACATCAATATGTTACAGCCTCTTCATCTTTTAGATATGATTGTATACGTAAAAGAAGGGAGCAACCTACAGCGAATCAAAGAAGCACACCCGGCGCCAGCACTTGCACAAGTACCTTTAGATATCAAAAAAGGTGCAATAGCACTATTCCTAAATGAAGTTCTATATAAAGTTTTAAAACATCAACATCCTGACCCTCATCTTTTTCATTTCGTCTATCAATCAATACTCTGGTTGGACCAAACAAATCTTTCTATCCAAAATTTTCATCTTTGTTTTTTAATGAAATTGAGTCGATTCTTAGGATATCTACCCAGCACAACTTCACAATCAAAACCTTTTTTTGATTTGATGGAGGGACGATTTACTAATAGTCTTCCTGCTCACACCTACGTATTACAAGAGCCACACACCAATTTGTTTCATAGCATTCTCAGTTGTAGCTATGAAAACAGTGCTGATATCGTGATAAAGCATAATGACCGTATATATATCCTACAACAGATTATAAATTTTTACCGGTTGCATACGGAAAATTTCGGGATAGTTAACTCTCTAGAGATTCTAGAAGAAATTTTCCATTAAATTTCCGGTTAAAAAAAAATAATCTATTTTTGAATTATCAATATCTTTGTTACATAAATAACTACACTATAATTAATACAACATTAACAACTACAACTATGGAATGGTATTTAAAAGTCGTAAGAGACAATTACGCAAACTTCAACGGTCGTGCTCGACGCAAAGAATATTGGATGTTCTTTTTGATAAATGTCGGTATCAGTCTAGTCTTGAGCCTAATTGACAGTTTATTTGGATTAAAAATGGGAGGAAACGAAATGGCAGCTTATGGTGGCGGAACCGGTGTCATTGGAGGAATTTACTCTTTAGCCGTTTTCATCCCGGGTCTCGCTGTAACTGTAAGACGATTACATGATTCTGGCAAATCTGGATGGAACTATCTTTGGGTATTAACATGTATTGGCGCATTTTATGTTCTATATCTTCTTATTCAAGAAGGAGACCGTGGTCAAAACCAATATGGAGAGGATCCAAAAGGAGGGGAGAATGAGGACCCATTCGCTGGACAACGTGAACTTAATAATCCTTTCTCAGGACAGAATAACCCATTTAAAAACGACAATCAATAAATCCCCGTTTGGTTAAAATAAAAAAGCCCGGAATCTTTTGGATTCCGGGCTTTTTCACAATAAATATATATTAGAATCTACTAGATAACTTTTACATTTACTGCATTAAGACCTTTACGACCTTGCTCTACTTCGTAAGTGACATCATCACCTTCACGAACTTTGTCTACTAATCCCGAAACGTGAACAAAAATTTCGCTCTCGCCTGATGCAGGGATAATGAAACCGAAACCTTTGGTCTCATTAAAGAATTTTACTTTACCTTCTTGCATTATATTAAATTGTTAATTTTCCTAAAGATAATGGATAAAAAACAAAAACTTATCATTTATTTTAAAACTATATTAAACATTATCACTTTTTCTTTGTCTATCGAATTATAAAACATTTTAGAAAACAATGATATGAAACAAATAATAACATTTTTCTTTTTAATTAGCTCTCTAGCTATGGTAAACGCTCAAACAATGAACATTGAAAACAGTCGCAAAGTCGCGACCAAAGGATATGCCGAAAAAGAGGTTACTCCCGATATTATCTATCTTTCTGTCAGTTTGAAAGAATTCTACATGGATGGCAACAGCAAGAAAAAAGTAACAATAGAACTCATAGAAAAACAGCTATTTGATGGCGCTATCGCTGCCGGAGTAAAAAAAGAAGACATTACAATTCAAAACATTTACAGCTATAACTACGAAAACAAAAAAAAGAATAACGAACTACTACAATCCCGCCAATACCGTATTAAAGTAACCAACTTAAATGGTCTGAATACGATGCTAGACAAAGTTGACCCACAAGGCTTACAAAGCACCTCTATAAATGGTTATGATCACTCCCAAAAAAGAGAGATTGAAAAAGAATTAAAAACAATAGCTGTAAGAGATGCTCGGCAAAATGCAGAAATTCTAGCAGCTGCCGATGGCCAGTCTGTAGGTCGTGTATTGATTATTAATGACAACAGCAGTATCAACTTTAATGACTTTGCACCAGTTCCTCAAATGATGTATGCTAAATCATCCCGCATGGACGTCTCAGGGGCTACGGAATCAAATGATCTCAACATTGATATCCGTCCTATTAAATTGACCTGCTATATCGATGGCGTATTTGAAATAAAATAGAGTGACTATGTTCGCTAAACAAGATGACAGGGCAGAAAAACGCAAAAAAGACTTCATTTGGGTCGAGCGCGTTTCCTATCTCTTAGACAATAAATTTAATATCGGGGGATTCAGGTTTGGCCTGGATCCCTTATTAAATTTAATACCATATGCAGGCCAAATTGTTTCCTTTGGCACCTCCATTTTATTGGTTCTAATAATGCTTCGCAATGGTGTTGGATCCAAAGTTGCTGTTAAGATGCTACTCAATGTAATTTACGACGCATTCTTTGGTGCTATTCCATTCTTCGGTCAGGTGTTCGACTTTTTCCATAAAGCAAATCAGAAGAATATAATTCTCCTTCGCGAACACTACTTTGAGGAAAAACACCAAGGCAGTGCAAAAAAACTCCTAGTAAGCATACTTATTATATTACTTTTCGTATGTATAGCTCTGTTCTATTTCTTATGGTTACTATCAGGGTGGTTTATTCGCCTTATAGGCACCATATTCTAAGAATATTCTCATTACTTCCCAGGTTATACGTGCAATATTTGTTACTTTGTTTAAATAAATTTTAATTTTGCCTAATGTCCAAAACTAGAATATTTGCACTATTGATGCTTGCTTTAATATTTGCAAGTATACTCACCAACCCTCCACGTGAACAGTTTGAAAAAGCGCTCACTATCAAGGCAAAAGATATCCTTGAAAAACAACTACATTATAAAGACAAAGACGCTGTACTTTTAGGTATGACGCTATTTGGGGACAAAGTCGTTCAGGACTTTATTGACCGAAGTATTATTGTCAAAAACTACTATCTTTTCTCTGTTGTAAAATTAAAATGGCAGGATACGGAAACTCCAATAGGAGGGGGGGCTTTTAAAACCATTTGGATCAGTCCAAAAATTGATGAAAAAGCGGATGAAATCATTGCAATATTAAAAGATCTGTAATGCTATGCTAGAAATCTTATACCATGACGAATTCTTAATTGCAATCAACAAACCGCACGGTTTACTTGTACATCGGTCTTCTATAGCGAATGATGCATCCGAGTTTGCACTACAGATGTTACGTGACCAAATTGGCCAACCTGTCTACCCAGCCCACCGATTGGACCGTAAGACAGGAGGGGTGCTACTCTTTACATTGGACAAAGAGACAGACCGCCTTACACAGCCTTTGTTTGCTGAGAACAAAATGGATAAGCGTTACTTAGCTGTCTTAAGAGGTTTCAGCCCAGGGCAGGGCTGTATCGACTATCCTCTATTAAAAGAAAACGGTACTTCACAAAATGCTATAACACATTTTCGTAGTTTAGCTCAAGCGGAGATTCCTATTCCTTTTGGCAAGTTCGATACCTCAAGATACTCCCTAGTTGAGGCCAACCCTGAAACCGGACGTATGCATCAATTGCGTAGACACTTTGCACACATATTCCATCCAATCATAGGGGACAGACCTCATGGCTGTAATAAACAGAACAAGTTATGGAAAGAGCAGTTCGAAATAGACACGATGCTCTTACATGCAAGTAGCCTCTCATTTCATCACCCACATACCGGAGATAAAATTGAAATAAAAGCTGACATCCACCCCTGCTTTAAAAAAGCATTAGACTTATTACATATTAACCTATGTAATACCGTTTAACCTCCGTACTGCATGCTGACCTGTATAACTTGACGACAGCGTCCCTGTTCAGGAAGCTTCTAGTAACAGGAATACCTGTCAGAATTTATCAATATTGCAAAATATAAGGTCACAATATCAACTTTATAAGTATTTTTGTAATAAAACATTTTTATATAGCTAAAGAATGAAAAACACAGCTTTGACAGATTTGCATATATCACTAGGTGCAAAGATGGTTCCTTTTGCAGGCTTCAACATGCCTGTACAATACACTGGTATAAACGATGAGCACGAAACAGTACGCAATGGAGTGGGCGTCTTTGACGTAAGCCACATGGGAGAGTTCATCTTAAAGGGTGAAAAAGCTCTCGATTTGATTCAAAAAGTATCCTCCAATGACGCATCAAAACTATATGATGGCAAAGTACAATATGCTTATCTTCCAAACGAGAATGGAGGAATTGTCGATGACTTTCTAACATACAAATTGGATGATGAGACTTATCTTCTAGTTGTCAATGCTTCCAATATCGAAAAAGACTGGAACTGGATAAGTAAGTTCAATACTTTTGGTGTCGATATGAAAGACATTTCTGACAAAACAGCATTACTTGCTATCCAAGGGCCAAAAGCCGCCGAAGCCCTACAATCTCTTACAGATATTGAACTTGCTTCTATGGAATATTACACTTTCCAAAAGGGGAAATTTGCAGGAGTCGACAATGTAATCGTATCTGCAACGGGATATACAGGAGCAGGAGGCTTTGAAATATATGTTGCCAATGAAGATGTGAAAACTGTTTGGGATGCAATTTTTACGGCTGGAGCTCCTTATGGAATTAAACCAATTGGCCTTGGTGCTCGTGATACCTTACGTTTAGAAATGGGCTTCTGCTTATACGGAAACGATATCGACGACAATACATCGCCTTTAGAAGCAGGATTGGGATGGGTTACCAAATTCACAAAAGATTTTGTAAACTCCGAAAACTTAAAAGCTGAAAAAGAGGCAGGAGTTCAAAAAAAGCTTGTTGGTTTTGAAATGATCGATCGCGGAATCCCTCGTCACGATTATGAAATCGTAGACATAGATGGAAATATTGTTGGTAGAGTTACTTCTGGTACACAATCGCCTACATTGAAAAAATCTGTAGGATTAGGTTATGTGAACAATGCTTTTGCTAAAGAAGGTACGGAGATATACATCAATATAAGAAACCAAAAAGTAAAAGCTGTAATTAAGAAACCACCTTTTGTAAAGTAATTGGCGAGTAGATTAGCAGATATAGCTCACAAAAAAGGGATAATTAACATTATCCCTTTTTCTTTTTAGTAACCATACTGTTCTTTTCTTGTTGCTTTTTAACCAAATCACTCTTGACATGCTTCAAAAGAACAATCTTCAAATAGATCAGCACTACGGAGATAGCGATAGCTGCGCCCAAGATCAGCATATTTCCACTTTGATAAGCAGCAACGCCACTCATTATCAAAAAGATTATGCCTAAATTCAATAATAAGTTTAGTATAAAATGTTTTTTCATCGTTTCTTATTTTCTGTACCAATTACCCGCTCTCTAATAAACGCAAAATACACAATCCCTCCTAAAATATTCGTTAAAATAACAAATAAGGCCAGCAGTGCCCGTTCCAACATATTAATATTTACTGACAACATTATCTCCCGAAGTACCAATAGTACCCAAATCATAGATATAAGTAACGATACACTGACCAATACCACTGAAAAAGGAATCTTCAACAAAACTGTACCAATTGCCAATACATAAAAAACCAGACTAAAATAGAACGCCTGTTTAGTCTGGTGATATAAATTTTTCATCCTCCGAAATTACAAAAAAATACTATTACCTACGGAAAGATTCCCAGTTCTTCATAGGCCACGCCAATTTTATTAATAGCACATATAAATGCTGCAGTTCTCAAATCTTCGACTCCATCAGTATTCTTCCAGACATCTCTGATTTCTTGATAAGATCCCATCATCGTATCTTCCAGACCCGAATGGACTAAATCAATCTCATCAGGTCCTCTCAGAATCATTTTACGTTCCACTTCCGACATTTTTTTATTTGTGAGCTCTTCAACCGAATTCATGATTTCAGCATATCGATTTTCGCTGAATCTTTTTTCCAAACGTCCATACCGAACATGGCTCAAATTCTTCAACCATTCGAAATAAGAAACAGTTACTCCTCCCGCATTGAGATACATGTCCGGAATGACTAACACCCCTTTACCATTGAGTATAACATCTGCTTCTGGAGTCAACGGTCCATTTGCTGCTTCACCGATTATTTTGGCTTTGATTCTATCTGCATTTCCCCCATGAATTACCGCTTCTAGAGCTGCAGGTATCAAGATATCACATTCTTGTTCCAACCCCTCAGCTACATCCGGTATATTTACCGCTCCAGGAAAATTTAATAGAGATCCTGTCTGTGACCGATATGCCTGTGCCTCATCTACATCAATACCCGTATCTTTATATATAGCTCCATTATATTCAATCAATCCGACAATGATAGCTCCTGCATTTTGACAGAATTTAGCGGCATGATATCCTACATTTCCAAGCCCCTGCACAATTATTCTCTTTCCCTTTATTCCAATAGATAATCCTATTTTATCCATATCTTCCTCTATAGAACAGGCTTCCCGTATCCCAAAGAACACCCCCAAGCCCGTCGCTTCTACACGACCGCGAACACCTCCTTGAGAAATCGGTTTTCCTGTCACACAAGCCATTGCGTTGACATCATTCGGATTCAGGGAAGAATACGTATCTACAATCCAACTCATCTCCCTTCCTCCAGTTCCATAATCTGGAGCAGGAACATCGATCCCTGGACCAATAAAGTTCTTTTTACATAATTCCGATGTATACCGCCTAGTAATCCGCTCGAGGTCTCCAACAGTATATTTAGAAGAGTCTATTTTTATACCACCTTTACCTCCTCCAAACGGTACATTGACAATCGCACATTTATAAGTCATCAGTGCCGCCAAAGCCATTACCTCATCCTGATTAACCTCCATGCTAAAACGGATGCCTCCTTTACAGGGTAATTTATGGTGCGAGTGCTGTACCCGATACGCTTCTATAACCTCGACTTGGTCTCCTATGCGGACCGGAAATTTAACCTGCAAAATAGAATTGCAAGCTTTTATCTGTTCTAGAATTCCTTTTGAGAACCGTGTGAATTTTGCCGCTTTATCAAAGCTACGTTCTACTCCACTAAAAAAGCTATAAGTATTACTTGTTGACATAAGTTTCACTAGTTAGTTAAACATTCAGATATCATATAAATTTATGAAAAACAGAGCAAACTAACTGTAGTTCAACACATTTATTTTAAAAAGTTGAACTAATTTTATACAGACGTAGAATTTGCCGTTCATAAAAAAGGGAGCCTAAGGCTCCCTTTTTTAGATAACATTATGTTTTTTAATTCTCTAATACACGTCTATCTCCGGATCAACCTCCTCTTTCCATGCTAATATTCCTCCTTTAAGATTTGCTAAATTAGTGAACCCTTGCTGTTCCAATAACATTACTGCTTGGGCACTACGCTTTCCCGAACGACACTGTATGATCACAGGTATATCTTTAGCTACTTTATCGGATTCAATCAAAATCCCACCTAAAGGAATATTAATACCATTCAAATTAGACACTTCATATTCAAATGTCTCACGAACATCAATCAATTGAAACTCTTCGTTTTGATCTATCATTGATTTTAACTCCTGAACTGTAACCTCTTTCATATGTGTAAATTTTAACTTTTTATTACCTTGTTGATTGATTAAAAGTAACACCTCGATTTCTCGCTCACTACTTAAAAGTTCTGCAAAACAGACACTTCCTCTTTTACTTTTATTACAATCAAACTTAGATAAAATGCATGGGATTCACGAATCCATCATAAAAAAAATTATATCAATCCTATTTATTAAATTGTACGCTATATTGAACAAAATCAAAATAATGAAAAAGCTCTTCTTCATCCCTTTACTATTCGTGTTTACGGGCACTGCTTTTTGCCAAAACTCTTCGCACAAAATTGTAGATCGCAGCGACATAGAAAGAATTTTAAACGTACTGGCATCCGATGATATGAGAGGTCGACACGCTTTAACAGAAGACGCGGAGCGAGCGGCTGATTTTATAGCAAAAGAATTTAAAGCCGTTGGTCTCACTCCCTACACGGAAAACGATTATAGACAACGGTTTGAGATGCAACAGGTATCAAAACGTAATAGCTCTGTAACCTGGAATGGAAAAGTTCAAGAACCAAATAATTTTCTGATTTTGGGACATGCTCCAAAAATACATTGGTCAACATCCTCTCAGATACCCATATACAGGATAAAGAAAGGAGAAGATTTTGCCCAGAGTTTTAGAAATCATGTACAATCTGATGAAGATGCAATTATAATTGTCGACCCTAGCTTCTCTGCCTTTATAGCTCGCTACAATAAAATATATTCGCGAGAAGATCTTGTCACAAAAACACCCCACACTCCCACGAAAGTATTTATAGTTAGCAAAAAAGCATCTGACAAGTATGAGATTATCAGCGAAAATAATATAAAAACGGTGTCTATGTCAAACGTTGCTGCAATCCTCCCTGGCAAGTCTAAACCGGGTGAGTATGTTATTTTTTCAGCACACTACGACCATATTGGTATTATCGATGCCGAAGGACAAGATTCTATTGCCAACGGCGCAGATGATGATGCTTCGGGCACTACCGCCATTATCAGTCTTGCTAAATATTACAAAGAACAAAATAATAATGATCGCACATTAATCTTTGTTACATTTACAGCAGAAGAAATAGGAATGTTCGGATCAAAATACTTTTCGAACAATATTAATGCAGACAGTGTTATCGCCATGATAAACATAGAAATGATCGGTAAAGATGCCAAATTTGGTCCTAATTCATTATATATAACAGGATATGACCGGTCTGACTTAGGCCAGCTAATGCAGCATAATCTAAGCGGTTCAAACTTTCGGTTCTACCCAGATCCCTACCTACAGCAAAATCTCTTTTACAGAAGTGACAATGCGGTACTGGCAGCACTCGGTGTCCCAGCACACACTTTCTCTACATCACAGATTGACAAAGACAAATTCTATCATACCGTAAGAGATGAAGTAAGCACGCTAAATATTGATAATATCAAATCGAGTATAGAAGCTATTGCTATTGGTGCTTCTGGAATCATTAACGGAAGCCAAACTCCTCGCCGCGTAGAAAAGCTAAAGGACTAAACCTCTTCACCTATACAAACGAATGTTTCAGTATTAAATATCAAACGAAAGAAACCATCCATTTCCGTCTCAAAGGATTGCCCTCCAATAGGACGCAATCCTTCCTGAGATTTTAAAACCCTTGGATCAACGAATATTTTTTCACCTTTCGGTTTCCACTTTTCATAATGTGTTTTCACAAAAACATATCTCCTGTTTTCGCAAAAAACAACCATATTAATATCCTCAGCATATTTTATTATCGTATCATCCATCTCTGAGCACAAAATATTCACTGCGGGATAGGATTTGGAGATTAAAAAAGATATCGCTGTATCGAAAAATGAGCTTTCAAGCGAAAACAGCCTAGTTTCTTCTTGTAGATAAGGAATAGACATAGCCGAAAAAACAATATCTACTTTTATTTCCTCCGAAAGAAAAAAATCCAGGCTATAGGTATTCGAAATTATGGTAGGGGACCATTCTAACAACTGATCTAACAGCTCCTTTTCTAATGCCTTAAAGTCTTGTACTAATAATGCGGGCTCTTGGTTCTCTCTGACAATATGATGTGACGACATTTATCTCGGATTATCGTTTTTATGTTTTGAGCTGTTGAATAGTTATATAAGCCATTAAGCCTATACTTAGCTCTAAAGCATCCTCATCAATATCGAAGGTAGATGTATGGACTGCGGAAGTTATTCCTTTACTAGCATTCCCTGTACCTAGTCTGTAAAAACATGCTGGTATTTCTTGCGAATAATAAGCGAAATCTTCTCCTGCGGGCCAAAGCTCTAACTCTACAACATTTTCCTTTCCAAGGTATTCCTCTGCAAAAGATCGCGATTGATTTGTCAAAGCGGGGTCGTTCGTCAAAAAAGGATATCCTTTACGAACCTCAAACTCACAATGAGCGCCCATTGCCTCGGCAATTCCTTCGGCAATCTGAACCATTCTTTTATGCGCCTCACCTCGCCACTTCTCATCGTAAGTTCTAAACGTTCCTTCCACGACCACTTCATCTGGGATAATGTTCGTAGCTCCGCTGCCTATAATCTTTCCCCAAGATACCACAGTAGGAATACGAGGGTCAGCGTATCGACTTACGACTTGTTGCAAAGCCGTTATGATTTGTGCGGTGATAGCAATAGGATCTATATTTTGATGCGGGTGTGCCCCATGTCCTCCTTTGCCTTTGATCGTCATATAGAGTTCATCTGTCGAGGCCATATATTGTCCAGCTCGAAACCCAACCTTTCCAACCTCAATAAAAGGCATGACATGTTGTCCTAAAATGGCCTCAGGCTTAGGATCTTCTAGAACCCCTTCTTTAATCATTATAGATGCTCCTCCTGGTAGCTTTTCTTCTCCAGGTTGAAAAATAAGTTTTACAGTACCTCCAAAAACGGGTCTTAAATGTTGCAATATTTTTGCCACTCCAAGTAGGGAAGAAGTGTGCACATCATGTCCACAAGCATGCATGACACCTATTCGTTCGGAGCCATATTCACGTCCCTCTACTTCAGTAATAGGAAGCGCATCCATATCTGCACGTAATGCAATAATCTTATCCGACTTCAAATCTCCCTTAACAAGGGCGACGACCCCCGTATTTGCCATGGACTCATAACGGATTCCTAACACATCCAATTGTTGCTTTACAAAAGCGGACGTCTCAAATTCTTCAAATGAAAGTTCAGGATTACGGTGTAAATGCCGACGAATATCGACTGTTTCTGAAAAAAAGGCTTTTGCCAATGCCTGTATATCCTTCTTAAGATCGGCCATTGTGTATATATTACTATTCCCAAACCCAAATGTCTTCTTGGAATACGAAGACTGAACTGTATTGTGAACGCAATACACGCATAAAATTATTTGCTTCAGTTCGGCTAGTAAAATCCCCCACTTTAACCCTATAGTTTGGTTCTTCGTAGTTTATATAACTATCCATATCTGTGTATTGGCTTCTAAAACGGCTTTGGGCAGCATAGGCATCATTCCGGTTGGAACCAGAGTATATCTGCACTCGGAAGCCCTTTCTCTTCACCCGGCTTGCTTTACTCTTATCTACCACCTTAGGGCCAAGACTAACCGTCCTCGTTGCTGTGGGATTGATTTCATGCTCTGCTCTGAAGTTTTGCAAAATTGCAATCAAGGTATCTCGAGATACTTCAACTACACCTGTTTGCTGTGCTTTGGCCGACAAGACCATTACTCCTAGAACAAAACCTAAAATCAATCCTTTTCTCAACATTATATTATTTTTTAAGCGTTTTTACCGTGACAGTTCTTGTATTTCAATCCTGATCCACAAGGACATTCGTCATTTCTCCCAACAGTTTGCTCTTTCTTTATTGGCTGCGTTACCTGAGCAGTTCTAGTATCTACATCTTCTTCAGATACCCCTGTCGGCGAACTTAGTTCCTCCTTAGTTGCTACGACCTTTGGCTGTACAATTGGCTTTGCTTCTTGTACCTGTTGTGGTTGCTGCCCTGGGATTTCACCTTTGAATAGGAAACTCACTATCTCTTTATTCATACTTGCCAACATGCTCTTGAACAAGTTAAAAGCCTCCATTTTATAAATGATAATTGGATCTTTTTGCTCATAAACAGCATTTTGCACAGACTGCTTTAAGTCGTCCATCTCCCTAAGGTGCTCCTTCCATGCCTCATCAATCAAAGCCAAAACTATTCCTTTTTCAAAAGAACGGAACACTTCAGCACCTTCAGTCTCGATCGCCTTCTTAAGATTAGTTGCAACTTGTATGCCACGAATGCCATCAGTAAAAGGAACAACGATATTTTCAATCATATCGCCTCGTTCTGCCATCACATTCGTCAATACCGGCAATGTTTGTTCTGCTAGATGTTTTGCTTTACTCTCATAGTGTGTAATCACCTGATCAAACAACTTATCTGTTAACGTAGCGATACTACTAGCCGTAAATTCTTGACTTGTTACTGTTGGATCTATCGCAAACAAACGAATCATTTCGATTTGGAATTCCTCGTAAGAACCACCTTCCTTCGATTCGGTTACCACATCTTCAACAACATCATAAATCGCATTATTCAAATCTACATCCAAACGCTCTCCAAATAATGCGTTTTTACGCTTAGTATAGATTACCGTACGCTGTGAGTTCATGACATCATCATACTCCAACAAACGCTTACGAATACCAAAGTTATTTTCCTCCACTTTTCGCTGTGCACGTTCAATCGATTTGGTCAACATACTGTGCTGCATTACCTCACCCTCTTCAACGCCCATCTTCACCATGATGTTTGAAATACGCTCCGAAGCAAACAAACGCATTAATGGGTCTTCTAATGAAACGAAAAACTGTGACGACCCTGGATCTCCTTGACGTCCCGCACGACCTCTCAACTGTCTATCTACACGACGGGATTCATGTCTTTCTGTACCCACAATAGCCAAACCACCAGCATTAATAACCTCTTCTGTAAGCTTAATATCCGTACCACGGCCCGCCATATTGGTCGCTATTGTTACCTGTCCTGGATGTCCAGCTTCAGCAACAATTTCTGCCTCCCTCTGGTGCAATTTCGCATTCAAGACGTTATGCTTAATTCCTCTCAACTTCAACATACGGCTCAATAACTCCGAAATCTCTACAGAAGTAGTACCGACCAGCACTGGGCGTCCTTGTTCTGTTAGGTTTTGTATTTCTTGAGCTACCGCATTATATTTCTCACGTGCTGTACGATAGATAAAATCCTGTCTATCATCTCTCTGTATACCTTTATTCGTCGGTATCTCGACCACGTCCAACTTATAGATCTCCCAAAGCTCACCAGCCTCTGTAGAAGCTGTACCCGTCATACCCGATAACTTATGGTACATACGGAAGTAGTTTTGCAGCGTTACTGTCGCATAAGTTTGTGTTGCATCTTCTACCTTTACATTTTCTTTAGCTTCGATTGCTTGGTGCAGACCATCAGAATAACGACGACCATCCATAATACGTCCTGTCTGCTCATCTACAATCTTAACTTTACCCTCATCTACGATATATTGATCATCGCGTTCGAACAAGGTATATGCTTTTAATAACTGATTTATAGAGTGAATACGTTCTGCCTTTATAGAATAGTCACGCAATAGTTCTTCTTTACGCGCAGCTTTTTCTTCCAATGTAGCTGTTGATTTTTCGATATCAGCAATTTCAGATCCCACATCTGGCAGGATAAAGAAACTTGGATCTTCTCCAGAAGCCGTAATTAGCTCAATACCTTTTTCAGTAAGTTCTACCTGGTTATTTTTCTCATCGATAACAAAGAATAGCTCTTTATCGGCTTTAGGCATGTGCCGATTTTGCTCCTGCATGTAGTAATTTTCTACTTTCTGCAAAATCTGACGATGATTTCCTTCACTCAAGAACTTGATTAATGCTTTATTCTTCGGTAAACCTCTAAATGAGCGAAACAAAGCTAAGCCTCCCGCTTCAGGATCTACATCTCCTGCTGCAATAGCTTTTTTAGCTTCATTAAATACCGTATTGATATAGGCTTTCTGTGCATTTACCAAGCGTTCTATCCGTGGCTTCAACTGATAGAACTCATGCTGGTCTCCCATAGGGATTGGTCCAGAGATAATCAATGGGGTACGGGCATCATCAATTAATACCGAGTCAACCTCATCAATCATTGCAAAATGCAATTTACGTTGCACCATTGCGTCTGGTGTTTGCGTCATATTGTCACGCAAATAATCAAAACCAAACTCATTGTTAGTCCCATATACGATGTCACATTTATAGGCATCGCGACGTTGTGGAGAGTTTGGCTGGTGCTTGTCAATACAATCTACACTCAATCCGTGGAACTCGAAAAGAGGACCATTCCACTCCGAGTCACGCTTAGCAAGATAATCATTGACAGTTACAATATGTACACCTTGACCAGATAGTGCATTCAAATAAGTCGGCAATGTTCCTACTAAAGTTTTTCCCTCACCAGTCGACATTTCTGCGATTTTGCCTTGATGTAGAACTATACCACCGATCAATTGTACATCATAGTGTACCATATTCCATTTAACCTCATTCCCAGCTGCTATCCAAGAATTGCTCCATAAAGCTTTATCTCCTTGAATAGTGACATTTGCCTTACGAGCGGCCAATTCCCGATCAAAATCTGAAGCCGTAACTTCCAGTACCGAATTTTCGGTAAGGCGTCGAGCCGTATCTTTTACAACCGCAAAAGCTTCTGGTAATATTTCTAACAATATTTCTTCAAGCTTCTTGTCTCGGTCTTTGTTCAATTTATCGATTTTCTCGTAAACTTCCGTTTTGGCCGCCATGTCTGTTTCGGTACTTTCAGACTTGCTTTTTAAATCGGCAATCTCTGCATCGATTTCCTTTAAATAGTCCTGAATACGTGCTTTAAATTCGATTGTTTTGGCACGAAGCTCGTCATGTGATAAATTGGTTAACTTGCTATATTCATCTTTAACCTTATTTACATAAGGTTGGATAGCCTTAATATCACGTTCTGACTTGCTACCAAATAGTTTACTTAAGAATTTTAACATAATTTTTTTTTATCTCTGTCCACATGCACAAAATTGAATCCAAAGACAAAACATAGGACATTTTGGCACTAACCGGGCAAATTTACTTATTCGAAACGATAACTTTCACTCTTACAATGTATTTTTTTTATATCTAGCCAAATCCCCCGTCTCTTTCTATTAAAAAGATGTTTTTTTTAATCTCAGGGATCAATTGAAGAGCCTCAGCACGTTCAAACATAGTAGCTATAGCCGCTCTACCAATACCTCCCAAATCAATTGAATAGGAATTCACATACAGTTCTATATGCTTATACATCACCGTTTCCTCCATCTCTTGAGCGTGACTGCGTATATATTCAATTCCGGACTTGGGATTGGCAAATGCAAATTCGACACTGTGACGTACCAAACGGTTAATCTTCTCTTTAACGTCTAATGGCAAATCCCGGCGAATCACAATACCGCCCAAGGGGATAGGACTATTGGTTGTCTTCTCCCAGTAGTCGCCAAGATCCACAACCTTATGTAACCCCTTCTCCTGATAAGTAAACCTATTTTCGTGAATAATCAATCCCAAATCAACTCTACCATCCATTACCGCTTCTTCAATATCAGAAAAAACCAACTCTTGCTTATTTTGCAATTGGGGAAAAGCCAAGCCCAACAAAAAGTTTGCCGTTGTATATTTACCCGGTATAGCTATCGCCAGATCCCTAAACTTATCCGGTAGGTCCTGACCTACATACTCCATTAGTTCTTCAGCTAACTCCTTATTTTTGGTAATAAGCAAGGGGCCTACACCAAAGCCTAGAGCACTACCTGCATCCAACAACTCATAGTCCTCGACAGCATAAGCAAAGGCATGATAACTCAGCTTTGTAATAGCTAATTCCTTCTTGAAAGCCTTTTGGTTCAGCGTCTCAACATCATGATATTCGACCTCAAACTCCAGCCCATATGTATCAATCTTTTGATGTATCAAGGCATCAAATATATAGGTGTCATTGGGACATGGAGAATAACCTAAACTTAATTTCATTATTTTAAAATAGTGTTATACCTTTATTTTGACAGTAATTACCAAAACCAACATCGCTATAAAAGTTACAAAAACAATTCCTTTAGCAAGTGATTCTTTTCCTGCACGATAAGTGAAGCGAACAATAATCAGGTTAATAAGAGCTGCAATCACATATAATGCAATAGGTTTATCCGAAAAATAGCTCGCCTGTATGCTGGTATAGTTAGATAGTACGTAGGCTAAAATAGGAGCGAGGGTACCTATTGCTCCTCCAGCCCAAAAAGAATCTTTCATTTAGCTTTTGAAATTAAATGCCCAAGAATTTAATTCTTGAATTGTATGATGTGCAGTCATATCATATTGCGTAGGCACTATAGAAACGTAACCGTTTTTTAAAGCAAATACGTCTGTATCTTCTCCTCTATCACTCCACTCAAACTGTCCCGTCAACCAAAAGTATTCCCTATTATAAGGATCCAACCTATGCTCAAACTCTTCTATCCAATGACCGTTGGCCTGCCTGCATATTTTAATTCCTTTTATCTCCTTATCTATATGCGGAAAATTAACATTCAAGAGCGTGCCTTTAGGTAATCCATTTGTTAACACTTGCTCTGCTATGGCCGAGATATAAGGCCTACAGTGTGAAAAGTCAGCACCATGTGAAAAATCATCCAATGAAAAACCAATAGAGGGTATTGCTTCAATAGCCCCTTCTACAGCGGCTGACATTGTGCCAGAATATAAAACATTAATCGAATAGTTTAAACCATGATTTACTCCTGACACACATAGATCGGGTTTCTCTCCTTTAAAAATTCGGTTTACTGCAAGTTTGACACAATCCACAGGTGTACCAGAACACTTATACATCTCGACTCCCTCATATAGCTCTATTTTATCCAACCTCAATGGCTTTCCAATAGTTATTGCATGCCCCATTCCCGACTGAGGCCCATCTGGAGCTACAACAATCACCCGTCCCAACTTTTTCATTTCCTCCAACAAGACCTTTATTCCTGGGGCTGTTATACCATCATCATTCACAACGAGTATAGTAGGTTTCTTCTTTGTCATACTGCTAAGTTAGTAAATAATCTAATCCCGTACCACACGGAATCCGAGATTACTAAAAGAAGCCATTGGGGCTACAGAACCTATAAAAACAGTATTGAACGCGGCACAACTCGTCCTATTACACCACCAAGATCCACCTCGGGCATGAGCTACTTTACGTTCTTTGTCCTGCGGGAGTCGTCCTTCGCAAAACTCGAAGACATTTCCTAACACATCATATAGTCCCCATGGGTTGGCCTTAAAGCTTTTTACAGGTGCTGTATACATATAACCATCCGAAAAATCGGGCTTAAGATGGTCTTTTTTATGCCAGATATTTGCATAATCCACTATCTCTTCCTCGGAAGCTCCTGCAAAATATTTTCCCGTGGAACCCGCTTTCGCTGCAACTTCCCATTCTTCAAAGGTTGGCAATCGTACCGCTGCCCATTTACAATATGCAATAGCGTCCCGATAAGAAATACATGTGACCGGGTGGTCCATCTTATCTGCTATACCACCTCGGGATACACCATTTGGGAAACGCCAATATGCGGTACTGTCTTGTATCCACCTAAACTCCTCCAAGCCTGGTTCAAAAACCTGCGCATTACAGTATCTTTCAGCAGTGGTCCTATACCCTGTAGCTTCTACGAATAGTAGAAAATCGGCATTAGTCAACTCTGTTGTAGCGATACTAAACTCTTTGATAAAAACAGTTCGTTTCGGATTAAGGACAGCTCCCTTTTCCCCAACAGTATACGTTCCTTCTTTTATTCGAACAAAATTCATATCCTGTGCAAAAGAAGAAATAGTAAAAGCTATAAAGAACAGAAAAAGAACACTATTTTGCATCTGATTCACGCTATTTATTATTCCTATCGAAATTATTTTCCAACGTCGCTTTTTTCTTTAAAGTAGCCCATCGCACGTTCTAAAATCAATGCTTCATTTGCCTTATTATAGTCAATATATGTCTCATAATTATAGGATTGCCCATATAACTTCCGATATGAAGTAGACTTTAGAAACTCTTCATATTCCCCTTTTTTCATCAGCAAAAGAAGCAAAGTCAATGCATCTTTATCTTTCTTATTACTTTCAAAATAAGTAATGATAAAGGGAATCATTTCCCATCCATTAATTTCGTCGATCACATCCTTGTAATTCACGCCCATCCGCTTGCTTCGTAAAGTAGACTCCTCTATATAGAACATTACAGAGTCTCTATTCTCGCGCAAGAAAACTAGCTGTCGCTGGCTCCAGGCCTGTTCGTTTAATGTAGAAAGCAAATAGCCAAATACCTTTTGTTCTTCATTGGGCAACATAATCCGTATATCACAATTCTGCGAATATACTTCTGGATGAACCATCGTATATGTAAATTTTTCGCGTAGAGTCAACGATTTAAAATCAGCTGTAGATAGGGCCGAGAGTCCCATATCATCGTTATCATCAGACTTGATTTCGATTTTCTTGATCAAGCCCTTCACTTTATCAAGACCGTAGGGCGGAACCGTCATCTTCCTTCGGTATTCCCAATAGTCATAATCCGCCTTTGTGGGTTCATAAAGCGCCAAATCATCTTGTGCATAAGAAATCGCTACTGCACTTATACTGATCAAAACTGTTATTAAATATCTCATAGCAATAGTAAACAAGTGACCTACTTGTCGAAAGTTTTTTCCGAAAATAAAATTAATGATTTCTTCTTATTTTCCACAAAGGAATATGTGGATTAAGCCGAGGTCTATAGCGGAAGTATATTCACCATAGATCGAAACAAATGCGCCTGATAACACTAGAGATACAGGCCCTTCTTATCTATAAATTCTAAAACACGATCGGGGACAAAAAACTTAACATCCTTTCTGCCCTTGATAGCGCTTCTTACAAAAGTAGATGACAACTCCATCTGAGGTGTATCTGTCATTGTCACAGCTGGGTGATTCAACCATTCCCCAGCCTCATATTTTGGCCTTGGATAGACAAAAATCTGAAAGTCTCTTAACAGGATATCTGCATTCTTCCATTTGTGTAACCCCATTAGATTATCTTCTCCCATAATCAACACAAACTCCTTACTCGGATACCGTTCCCTCATGTAGGTCAGCGTATTTATCGTGTAAGAAGGCTGTGGAAGTCCAAATTCAATGTCACATGCCTTCAGCTTTTCTGCTCCTTCAATAGCGAGGTTCACCATCTCTAAGCGATCATACATATTGCCCAGACTTTTTTTGTCCTTAAAAGGATTCTGAGGTGACACAACAAACCATACCTCAGCTAGGTCTGTATATTGCGCCATATAGTTTGCAATAATCAGATGTCCTATATGTATCGGGTTAAAAGATCCGAAGAAAAGTCCAATCTTATTGCCTGCCATTATTTATCCAGAAAATCCAATACTATTTTTTCCGCATCTTGACATGCTACATCCAGATCGAAGTTATTTAATATCACGTCAAATTTATCCGCGTAACTCAACTCCAATTCCGCTTTTGCAAAGCGCTCCTTCAGTTTCTCTTCTGAATCTGTACCACGTCCAGAAAGTCGTTCTTGTAACACTTCTAGCGATGGTGGGTTTACAAAAATCGCTAACGCTTCCTCTGGAAACTTAGATTTCAATCTTAATCCACCGACTACGTCAATATCAAAAATAACACTCTTTCCTAGAGACCATATACGATCCAATTCGGACCTCAGTGTTCCGTAATAAGTCCCAGAATAAACCTCTTCAAATTCTATAAATTCTTGCTTTGCTACCTTATGTAGAAACTCCTCTTTAGAAATGAAATAATAGTCTTTACCGTGTTCTTCGCTTCCTCTTGGCTCTCTGGTGCTCGCCGATATAGAAAACTCCAATTTGTCACTATATTTACTTAACAGATGTCTTACTATCGTTGTTTTTCCCGCTCCAGAAGGAGCAGAGAAGATTATCAATTTTTTATTCATAACTTACAATACATTTAGTAGTTGTTCCTTGATTTTCTCAAGCTCCTCTTTCATACGAACTACAATTTGCTGAATGTTCGCATTATTAGCCTTCGATCCTAGCGTATTTATCTCTCTCCCCATTTCCTGAGAAATAAACCCTAGTTTTTTACCGTTAGAATCCGCGGCATTAAGCGCCTCCAAAAAATAGTTACAGTGACTTCTTAAACGAACTTTTTCTTCAGTGATATCAAGTTTGTCGATATAAAAAATTATCTCTTGCTCAAATCTATTTTTATCGATATTCTCTTTTCCCACAGCTTCGTCCATATACTGGCTTAAGCGCTCTCTAATCAATGGAATCCGATCACCTTCGACAGCTTCTACCTGTCCTAAATAATCAAGAATCAACTCTACGCGCTTCTCCAAATCATTTTTCAGAACCTTCCCTTCATCCATTCTAAACCCAGTGAATGATTCTACAGCTTGATAGAAAGCATTCAATAATACTTTACCCTCTTCTTCATCCACTTCGTCTTCATTGTTCGCAATCACTTCAGGCATTGACAACGCTAGGTTAAATAACCCCGTTTGATCTTCTCCGAGCTGTGCAGCGATATCTTTAAGTTGATTATAATACTTCTTCAGCAGTTCGCGGTTTATAGAAGATGCTTTCGCTGTTTGGTCAGCGTATTCTGATGAAATCAAAACGTTCACTTTTCCTCGTTCTATCAGTTTACTACATTCTCCACGAAGCGTAAGCTCCTTGTCCGAAACAGCCTTAGGCAAACGTATTCCTAACTCTAGAAATTTTGAATTAAGTGATTTTATTTCCACGGTATATTTAACCTTCGCATTCTCATGCGAACCTACACCATATCCTGTCATTGATTTTATCATATGCAAAGGTAGGAAAACTAATGTTGATTTCTAACAATCTGACTATTGAAAAACCCCAAACTATATCCTGCTATATAAAAATGTCGTTTATGGACAACCATCCTACCAATCATGCTTAGCAATGATTACACATAAATAGGTTTTATAAGTAGATCCGCTCGGTGAATGGACAAATCCGATACCTATATCGACTAGAGAACCATTCCAATCGTCCATACCTAAAACATGTTTCCGATGCATAAAACCTGGAGATCCCTTTCCGATGATAAAAGCATTAATCCCCTCTACGGCTGAGGCATGGTTGGCTGCTATCGATTCGAAATTGTTCGCTGACTTTTTCTTCGTCCAATCGGGGTTGAGGTGATATCCAGCCTTTACCATGTAATAATTCGGCCCCAAACCTTCTGGTGTCACATGTTCAAAATAATTACGATTAGCCATATCATAAGCCCTGAATTCAGCTACTTTTGCGAGATCATCGTTCCAAATCAACATCGTTCTTTTCACCTTATTCACCGGTGAAATTCCTAATTTCTTAGCATATTTTTCGGGATGCATACGGATCTCATTGAGTAGGTTATATGCCTCCTTTGCTTGTTGCCGATCGGTACTAATATTTTTATTTTGAGCAATCGCTACAGTAGAGAACAGTAATAAGAAAAACAAAATACGCATATTAACTCTTTTTAAATTAGACTACTTTGTTGCACTTATGTTTAAATCAAACTAAGCAAAAAAAAGAGGCATTCCTTTTTGGAGTGCCCCTTTCTATTATAACATATATAGCCTTTAGACTGCTTTACTTCCTTTTATTTTTTCCTTCACTACTTCAAAAATTATCGGAAGTATAGAAAGGAAAATAATAATCAAAACCACTTTAGAAAAATTATCTCGAATTATAGGAATGTTCCCTAAGAAATAGCCCGCCAATGTAATTCCGACAACCCAAAGAATTGCTCCAACAACATTATAGGTTATAAACGTACTATATTTCATCCTACCAATTCCTCCCACAAAAGGGGCGAGGGTTCTTACGATAGGAACAAAACGAGCAATAACGATTGTTTTGCTACCATATTTCTCATAGAACGAGTGCGTTTTTTCAAGTTGTGCGTCTGTTACCATTTGCTTCCCAAACAGCCTAAACCGAGTAATACGCATTCCAAAATGCTTACCAATCGCATAATTCAGGGAATCTCCCGTAATAGCGGCAATAAGCAACAGAATAATCATAATCCAGATATTAAGATCATTTGGTTGAGCAGCAAGCATACCCGCTGCAAAAAGTAACGAATCTCCTGGCAAAAAAGGCATCACGACCACACCTGTTTCAACGAATATGATTAGAAATAAAATCAAATACGTCCAGGTCTGATAGTCATTTACAATCTCCACTAGATGATCATCAATGTGAAGAATAAAATCTATCAATGAATATATTAAATCCAATGGAATTCAGTATTAGTTAAAACTATTCAGCATTACAGGCATAACCAACATCAAGATTTCTTCATTATCCTGCTTGATTGCTGGTAATAACAACCCAGCGCGATTTGGAGTACTCATTTCCAACACCACTTCTTCGCAGTTTAAGTTATTCAGCATTTCTACCAAAAACTTAGCGTTGAATCCTATCTCCATGTCTTCACCTTCAAACTGACAATTAAGACGTTCATGAGCCTCATTAGAAAAATCTAAGTCCTCCGCAGAGATATTCAACTCACTACCATTGATTTTCAAACGAACTTGATGTGTCGTTTTATTTGCAAAAATAACCACACGACGCAATGTGTTTAAAAACAAAGCGCGATCTACTGTAAGTTTATTTGGATTCACTTGAGGGATTACAGCATCATAATCCGGATAACGCTCGTCTACAAGGCGACAGATCAAATGAATGCTGCCAAATTGAAAGAATGCATTTGTTGTATTATACTCTACTGCTACCGAAGTCTCATCAGATGGTAGGGAAGATTTTAACAATGTTAATGCTTTCTTTGGAAGAATGATAGATGTTGCCTTTTCTGCACCGACATCTGTACGACGGTATCTCACCAAGCGGTGTGCATCTGTTGCTACAAAAGTGATATTCTGTTCTCCCAATTGCACCAACACACCAGACATCGCTGGTCTTAACTCGTCATTACTTACTGCAAATATTGTTTTATTTATTGCCTCCGATAGAATGGATGCTGTAATTTTAACTGTTGAGACATTATCTACAACAGGTATCTTAGGAAAGTCATCTGCATTTTCTCCACTGAGCTTATATTTTCCATCTCCAGCACTAATCTCTATCGCCAGCGTTTTTGTATCCACCGAAAAAGCGACAGGTTGATCAGGTAACGTCTTCAATGTATCTATCAAAATCTTTGATGGCATTGCTACTCTTCCTTCTTCTTTAGCTTCGATGGCCACAGAAGTTACCATGCTTGTTTGTAAATCCGTCGCAGAAATAGTTAAAGTGTTATCTTTTATTTCAAATAGAAAGTTCTCCAAAATCGGAAGAACAGTACTGCTACTGGATGCCCCGCTTATGGCCTGCAATTGCTTTAATAATACAGATGTGGATACTATAAATCTCATGTCTAGCTTCGATATATTTTTATATGCAATAATACAGAAAAGAATTAAATTTTTACAATCTAAGTACGGGTTTATCTTTCATCACTGACATATTCACTTCGCTTTTTTTGTACTATGTATTCGTGAATACAACGCTTTTTATCTAAGTTTGTGTAGACTTACGATATGCAATTTAAGGAAATAGTAGGACACCAAAGCATTAAAAACCATTTAATCAACTCGGTAAAAAACAATCGGGTCAGCCATGCTCAGCTTTTTTTAGGACCAGAGGGTTCAGGCAGTCTGGCTTTAGCGTTGGCATATGCCCAATACATCAATTGTGAAGACCGACAAGAGGACGATAGTTGTGGACATTGTGCATCTTGCAGAAAATATGAAAAATTAATCCACCCCGATTTACATTTTTCCTATCCCTTCTTTGCTAAAGGCAAAGAAGAAACTGCTACTACCTATATGGACGAGTGGCGTAAAGCTTTTCTTACCAATCCTTATTTGGGTTTGAATTACTGGCGAGAGCAATTAGATTCTGGCAATAAACAAGCTAATATCAATATAGCTGAGGCCCATGATATCATCAAAAAACTGAGTCTCAAATCTTTTGAAGCCGAGTACAAAGTATTGATTATGTGGCTTCCGGAATACCTTGACACCCAAGGAAACGCCCTCCTAAAGCTTATTGAAGAGCCTCCAGCAAAAACGCTCTTCCTTTTAGTTGCTGAAAATCAAGATAAAATAATAAATACGGTAATTTCCCGAACCCAATTGGTCAAAATTAACAAACTTCATCATGACGAGATGAATAGTTATTTAGTTGAGGAGCGAAAGTTAGACCCTAAGCGTGCCAAAGAAATATCCTTTATTGCAGATGGAAATATTCAAGAAGCTCTTAATTTAATCCATCAACATGGAGAAAACGAAACTTTTTCTATTTTGGTTCAATGGTTACGTTTTATAGTCACTGATAATGGAAAAGAACTAATAGGTCTTACCGAGGACAAACTTTCAAAATTAGGTCGGGAAAATCAAAAAAGTTTCTTACTTTATGCCATTAATATGATGAGACAGATCATATTAATGCAACAAGGCTTGAGAAATCTAGTCTTTTTACAAGAAGAAGAATTTGCATTTGTAGAAAAATTTAGTGGTTTATTCCAATTTGAACAATTAGAAGAAGCTATCAATATCCTAGAAAAGACACATTATGGGATTGAACGCAATGGTAACGCCAAAATATTATTTTTAGATTTATCTTTGCAATTGGTTTTATTGTTCAAATATCAAACGTTCCCGAAAAATCGGGACTCAATAATATAAAATAGAAATATGGGATGTGGCAGTTGCTCATCCGGGGGATGTGGTACAGGAAGTAAATTAGGTACAGTACCATCAGGATGCAATAACAATGGTTCTTGCATGACCAGCGGATGTAATAAATTAGATGTATATGACTGGCTTTCCGACATGGATTTGCCTTCAAATTATAAACCCTTTGACATTGTTGAAGTTCGCTTCAAAGGGTCTCGTAAGGATTATTATGTAAACACGGACAACATTTACCTAGAAATGGGCGAAATGATAGCCGTAGAGCCTTCTACAGGAGGATACGATATCGGGCATGTTTCTTTGACAGGAGAGCTCGTCCGTCTTCAATTGAAGAAAAACAATATCGCACCAGACTCCGTTGTCAAGAAAATCTACCGCAAGGCAAACGATGCCGATGTTACAAAGTTCAACATTGCGAAAGAGCTTGAATGGGAGACTATGCATCGAGCACGAAAGCTTGCTTTAGACCTTGGTCTATCGATGAAAATATCCGATGTAGACTATCAAGGTGATAAAACAAAGGCTACTTTCTATTATACAGCAGAAGGTAGGGTTGACTTTCGTGAGTTAATAAAACGTATGGCTGAATCCTTCCGGATCCGAATAGAAATGCGACAGATTGGAATGCGTCAAGAAGCGAGCCGTTTGGGTGGTATAGGATCCTGTGGTCGTGAACTTTGTTGTTCCACGTGGCTTACCGATTTTAAGACCGTATCAACCTCTGCTGCCCGCTATCAAAATCTATCCCTCAACACACTAAAACTAGCTGGTCAATGCGGTAAATTAAAGTGTTGTTTGAACTATGAGTTGGATAGCTATATGGATGCACTAAAGGATATTCCTAACGATGTAGACAGAATAGAGACCAATAGTGGAATGGCCTATCTCCAAAAAACAGATATCTTCAAAAAAACAATGTGGTTCTCTTACCCTGGTGCTGAAAACTGGATCCCGTTATCCATCAGCAAAGTAAAAGAACTTGCAGAAATGAATAAGGGAGGAATTAAGCCTGACGCATTAGATTACACCCCTCAAGCTGTTGAGACCAAAAAACCGGTTGTTTTTGACTATGAAAATGTCGTTGGCCAAGATAGCTTAACACGTCTGGATGATAAAAACAAAAGACGTAAAAAGAAAAAAAGCAAACCTCGACAAACTCCAACAAATCAAAAAACAGAGAGTAATACAAATTCTAATCAGGCACAAGCTCCAAAGCAAGCCCCGTCAGGTCAAAAAAAGGAAACGAGCAGTGGTGTAGAAAGCCGTCAGAATAGACCTGCTCAAAATAAAGACAATAACAAAACGGCACCCTCTGCTAATCTGGGAGATGACAACGCCCTAAAAAATGAGCAGCGCAAAAAAAGAAGGTATAATAACAGGAATAGAAACAAGAATAACGATAAACCAAATAACAGTGGCGAGTAGATACTCGTCACTATTTTTTCAATATGATAAGACCCCTTCTATATGCTTTTGGTATAATAAGTTGTTTGGTTTCGTGTACCAATAGCGCTGTTTATGAAAAGAATCAGCCTATTCCAGACCGAGCATGGTCATATGAAAAAACACCTCAATTTGATGTGCACATAGCAGATTCCAAGGCTAGATACAACATCTATATAAACCTACGCCACTCCAATGAATATAGCTTTTCCAATATTTTTGTACTCCTTCATGAAAAAGGTGCAAAATTAGCCGATACAGCTTATCGCAAAGAAATACCTCTTGCTCAGCTGGATGGACGTTGGTTCGGAAATTCAGCGGGATCACTATATGAAGTACAATATCTTGCAAAAGAAAACTTTGTCTTCCCTGATACCGGTGTATATACCTTTGCGGTCGAACAGAACATGCGGGAAAATCCACTCAAGGATATTGTTGATGTAGGTATTAAGGTGGTAAAACAATGATTATTACCCTTATTCGGTGGTTATTATTACCAATAAGTCTAATCTATTGGCTCATTGTATGGGCTAGAAACACACTCTATGACAAAGCTATACTAAAAGGCACCAAATTCTCCATCCCAACAATTGTCATTGGTAATCTTGCCATAGGAGGAACAGGAAAAAGCCCAATGACGGAATACATCATCCGATTACTAAAAGATGATTACAAAATTGCAACACTTAGTAGGGGATATGGTCGAAAAACAAAAGGCTATAAAATTGTACACAGCGATTCTTTAGCGATCGAAGTAGGGGATGAGCCTTTACAGTTCAAAAATAAATTTCCGAAAATTACAGTTGCTGTTTCTGAAAATCGCTGTTACGGAGTTCAACAACTTAATAAAGATCACGACCTCATTATTTTAGACGATGCTTATCAGCATAGAAAATTAACTCCAGGTTTCACCATCCTTCTTTTCGACTTTAACTCTCTTTTATCCCCCATAATACCCCTTCCTACCGGAAACTTTAGGGACAATTTTTCTGCAACGAAAAGAGCCGATCTAATATTAATTACAAAGTGTCCCGACGACATTCTCAATAGAGATAGGAACCGTATAGAGCATCAAATAAGAAAACATGCTCTAGCACCTATATTCTACACGGGAATTGATTATGGGCAACCAAAAGACAGAAATAATCAACCCCTAACAGCCCCTTTGAAAAACCTTGATATTGTTCTTTTTTGTGGTATAGCCAATCCTTTGCCATTACAGTCTTATCTCACTGCTCTGGGAAATATAGTACATATCTTACAATATCCAGACCATCACAATTACACGGATAAAGACTTCGATAAAATAGCAGATTATTATCAGTCTCTACCTACTACCAATAAAATTATCATAACGACAGAAAAAGATATGCAAAGGGTACCTAACTCGGCATTGCAGGATATACCGCTTTATTACATCCCTATCACCCTCAAATCAATGGATAAGCAGCAGGATACCTTTGATCATTTTATATTTAATTACATACAGTCCGCTACAAGTGTTAATTAGCTTTAACGAAAGTTAATCTTCACTAAAGTTAAAGTACCAACTCCCTACTAGTCAAATTATTTAATGAAATTTATGGTGTAAACAATTAATTGATTCATCATGAAAACAGTATTTGCATTAGCAATAACCACAGCCTTGTCCATAAGTATTGGCCAGGCACAGGAGAGGAGCAACAGACAGCATCGCAGTCCTGAAGAACAGACAAAAATAAAAGTCGAACGATTAGCCACAGCGCTTAATCTTCAAGACTCCCAAAAAGACTCTATTTATAACTATCTTTTAATTTTTCAAAAAGAAACAAAAGCAGAGAATAGGAGAGAAACCTGGAAACAAAGAGACACTAAAATAAAAACTTTCCTAACCGAGGAACAAGTAGTAAAATACGACTCTTTGCAAAATAGTACCCAAAACAAAAGAAGTCGACAAAATAAAACTTAAAGTACTAAAAAACAATAACTTAAAAAGGGATAACATAGCTTTATCTCTTTTTAGGTTGTGTTAAATGATGTTAAATTGTAACAAATACGATACAATAAAAGCAATAAAATAGGCGATACAACAGTTATTAATTCAGAAAACGATTAATAATACATTTCAAAAACTTAAAATTTAAATGCTATGAAAAAATTAATTTTAACTGGACTAAGCTTTTTATTTGCTATCACGATTCTATTCGCTCAAGAAATAAATCCAGAAAACAAAGCAAAAGAAACGGTTACAGAATTAACCGAAAAATTAACACTGACTGATGACCAACAAACAGCTGTATATAATATTGTTCTTGAAAAAGTAAATGCAAAAATTGCGATAAAATCAGACACAACATTATCGGCAGATGTAGTAAAAGAACAAATACAAGCTTTGACAGCCACTGCCAATGGTAAGATTAACGACTTATTGACAGACGAACAAAAGCCATTATTCGTTCAATACTTAGAAGAAAAGATGGCTAATAAAAAAGAATAGCTTGAATCAGTACAATAGTTTTTAATTTCATAATTACCTAGCTGAGGCGGGTCAGAGAAAATACTCTGGCTCGCCTTATTTCATATAAAAAGGCTGATTCATACTAAAGAATCAGCCCTTCTCCTATATTATATTACTACGACTAAGAAGTTTTTAATTTCTTCTGTATGTCCTGTACGTATGTTTTAAATTTCTTATCCGTTTCGATCAAATCTTCTACTGTCTGACAAGCGTAGATTACGGTAGAGTGATCTCTTCCTCCGAAGAAACTCCCAATCGACTTCAAAGAGGACTTGGTATGATTTTTAGCCAGATACATTGATATTTGGCGAGCCTGTACTATTTCTCTCTTACGTACCTTAGATTTAACCATTTCTACAGGAACTTCAAAATACTCACATACCAATTTCTGAATATACTCCATCGAGATCTCCTTGTGGGTATTTTTCACAAAGTTCTTTAGCATCGATTTTGCCAAGTTCAGATCTATTTCTTTTTTGTTTAATGTAGATTGAGCCAATAATGAAACTAGAGCACCTTCTAATTCACGCACACTATTATCAATCTGTGTCGCTACGTACTCTACAACATTCTCAGGTAATTCTATACCATCAGAGTACATTTTCTTTTTTAGAATTGCTATTCTAGTCTCTAAATCTGGAGCTTGTATATCGGCAGATAATCCCCATTTGAAACGGCTTAAAAGACGCTCCTCTAACCCAGAAAGATCTTTTGGTGCCTTATCCGAAGTCAGAATAATTTGTTTTCCTGATTGGTGTAAATGATTGAACACGTGGAAAAATATATCCTGTGTTTTTTCCTTTCCTGCAAAATTATGGACATCATCCATAATAATAACATCCATTGCCTGATAGAAGTTTACAAAATCATTGATAGTATTATTCTTCAAGGAATCTACAAACTGTTGACAGAATTTCTCACAAGAAAGATATATAACTAGCTTATCTGGCAAGTTCCTTTTTATCTCATTACCGATTGCCTGTATCAAATGCGTCTTACCTAATCCCACATCTCCATACAACATCAAAGGATTAAATGAGGTACCACCAGGTTTATTGGCCACTGCATAACCAGCTGATCTAGCTAATCGATTACATTCACCTTCCACAAAATTCTCAAACGTATAGTTCTGATTCAGCTGTGGGTCAACCTGCAATTTCTTTAGTCCAGGTATGACAAATGGATTCTTAATATTTTTATTTAGAGCGACAGGAACTGGGATAGATTGTCTCTTAGCTTCAGCCCCGTTGCCATTCGAAGGTAGATTTGTCGTATAAGGTATATTAGTAGAAGATTTCTCTACTACGATATTATACTCTAACCTTCCTTGTTCGCCTAAAAATTTCTTTACAGTCTTACGAAGAATACCCACATAGTGCTCTTCCAACCACTCATAAAAAAACAAACTCGGTACTTGAATAGTTAAAACGTTTCCCTCCAAACGAATAGCCTTCACAGGCTCGAACCATGTCTTGAAACTCTGCGCCGGAATGTTATCTTTTATGACCTGAAGACAATTATTCCAAACACCTGTATACGTTTTTTCCATTCTTAAATTGTTAATAACTTGATAACCAATTAATGATAAAATAATTGTTTATAACTTTCGCTCTCAACGAAGATGACAAAAATTTCTGAGGTAAAAAAATCAAAAACCAAAAAAAACAATAATAACTAATACACAGCGAGTTATGTCATTTTTAAAGCTGTTTTAACTATAATATTTACGTCAAATTATACTTTTCCACACGGGCATCTGTTAGCAAGAATAGGTTGCTATTTTCGAAAAAAAATAGATTGCGGATTGAAAATTGTGGAAAACTTTACGCTCCAATAATTAGTCATTTTCTCCTTTATACACCGCAAAAAATAAGCCACAAATACTTGTGGCTTAATCAATTTAAAAATATAATTTTATTTTGTCCTTATTTTAACCGACCATAGTCTTTGTTGGTTGCGATTGCATTAGTTTTCTACACACTTCTATCACCGCGTTGGCATCATAATTACACAGTCTCCAGAGTTCTGGTTGCTCACCATGATCCACAATCTCATCAGGAATACCTAATCGTACAAGATTTGCTGTATAGCCATGATCCGCCATAAACTCAAGCACTGCCGAACCAAATCCTCCGGGCAATACCCCATCTTCTATAGTTATTACCTTCTTAAATTTTGAAAATACTTCGTGTAATAAACCCTCATCAATTGGCTTCACAAATCGAATATCATAATGAGCAGGATATATCCCTTCCTCGTTCAGTGCATGAAAAGCCTTCGATACCTCATTACCTACATGGCCTAAACTAAGAATAGCGACTTCCTCGCCATCGACTAACTTACGCCCTTTTCCTATTTCCAAAGCCCTAAATGGACGCTTCCAATCCGCCATTACTCCCGATCCACGTGGATACCTAATTACAAATGGTCCCATATTCTCCAATTGAGCCGTGTACATCATATTACGCAACTCCTCTTCGTTCATAGGCGCTGCTATCGTCATATTAGGAATACAGCGCATAAATGCAATATCATATGCTCCATGATGTGTTGGTCCATCAGCTCCTACTAATCCCGCCCTGTCTAGACAGAATACTACATTTAGATTTTGTAAAGCAACGTCATGTATTACTTGATCATAGGCCCGTTGCATAAACGAAGAGTAAATATTACAAAACGGTACTAAACCTTGCGTTGCCAACCCAGCACTAAAAGTTACAGCATGCTGTTCTGCAATCCCGACATCGAATGCTCTATCTGGCATTGCATTCATCATAATGTTCATAGACGAACCGCTTGGCATTGCTGGCGTAATTCCCATTATCCGACTATTACTTTCAGCTAGTTCTACCAAAGTATGCCCGAATACATCTTGGTACTTTGGTGGCTGAGGCTTATCATGCGTGGATTTCTTGATTTCGCCTGTTATCTTATCAAATAGTCCAGGAGCATGCCATTTCGTCTGATCTTTCTCTGCGAGAGCATACCCTTTTCCCTTCATTGTAACCACATGTAACAACTTTGGTCCATTGATATGCTTCAAATCCTCTAAAGTTTTAACCAATTTATTGACGTCATGCCCATCGACAGGTCCAAAATATCTAAAATTAAGTGATTCGAACAGATTAGAATTTTTTAACAACGTTCCCTTAATACTTTGCTCCAACTTTTTAGCCCATCCGTATGCGTCAGGACCATTCTTAGAAATCTTAGCCAATACAGCGATAAGGTCATCTCTGAATCTATTATAGCTTTTAGAAGTAGTAATACTTGTTAGGTATTCCTTCATCGCCCCCACATTGGGATCAATAGACATACAATTGTCATTTAATATCACCAAGAGATTCGATTTCTCAATACCAGCATGATTAAGGGCTTCAAAAGCCATTCCTCCGGTCAAAGCGCCATCACCTATTATTGCTACATGTTGCCTATCTGTTTCCCCTTTATAAGCTGATGCTACAGCCATTCCCAAAGCTGCAGAAATGGAGGTTGATGAATGTCCGACCCCAAAGGCATCATACTCACTCTCGCTGCGCTTAGGAAATCCAGATATTCCACCTAAGACACGATTCGTATGAAAAGAATCACGTCTGCCTGTCAATATCTTATGCCCATAAGCTTGATGTCCCACATCAAATATAATCTGGTCATAAGGGGTATTCAATACATAATGTAATGCTACGGTCAGTTCGACCACGCCCAAGCTAGCCGCAAAGTGCCCTCCATTGACAGAAACAATATCAATAATGTACTGTCTGAGCTCTTTACATACTTCTTCCAATTCACTATCTTTTAGATTACGTAAATCAGACGGAAATTGAATTCCTTTTAAAAGTGCTCCTGCTTCTACCTGCATACCAAAAAAATTTCAAAATAAGATACAAAGTAACAATTAATTCCATAAACTATCTACAATTATTTAGAGAATTAGTTTTGTCTGTAAAATATACCAGAGATGTTTTTCTAAAACATAAATATTAACTTTCAAATGTCTATTTTTGAGATTGTATATGGATGCGACAAACTACGAAATAAAACTGGAACAATTTGAAGGTCCCTTTGACCTTTTATTGTTCTTTATCGAACGCGATGAATTGAACATCCACGATATTCCTATTTCTAGAATTACAGATGACTTTTTGGATTATATCCAGAAGATGCAATCCTTAAACATAGAATTAGCTTCCGAATTCATTTTTGTTGCCTCGACCCTGATGCGTATTAAGGCAAAAATGTTACTTCCTCGTCCTGATTTAGATGGAAATGAAAATGAAGTAGATCTAAAGGAACAACTTGTTCAGAAACTTATCCTCTACAAACAATTCAAGGATGTCTGTGAATCATTAAAAGTTTTGGAAACGGACCGCGAAAAACTACACCATCGCGCCAATATTTCCTATGATCTAAAACACACCCAGCGACAGACAACCGAAGAAGAACTCGCATCTTTCGATTTATACAAACTGATGATGGTATATGAAAAGATGATGTTTCATTTTACCCACAGGGTAATGCCTGTGACACATACCGTTGTCAAATTCCCTTATACAATCGAACAGCAAAAGAAAGCCATAGCTGAACTCATTGAGCTCAATAAGAAACTGGATTTCCAACATATCCTCAAACACTCAGAGAATAGAGTACAGTTTGTTTTCAATTTCTTAGCTATATTAGAGATGTTGCAACAAAAACTATTAGAGATAGAGATTGGTGCAGGCTATAATAGCTTTTCTATAGAAAGGAAAGATCCAAATGCTGTCGATCAAGTCATCGAAGAAGAGGAAGCTAATTAGCCTCTCTTCAGATTATCCAATACCTCTTTCAAATAGGTAAACTGATCTTGTGCCGGAATTGATTTTATAGCTCGTAAAGACTTTATACCTTCTTTCAAGGCACGAACAGATTTATTTTCGAAGCTTCCAATCAATATATCCAATTCTTTCCTATCCAAAACACCATCTACAAGCCCTAGATCTCGAGCCCGTTCAAAATCAAAATATTCTGTATCCAGACATAATTGTAGTACCTGCTTTTCGGACATGATCTTTAGTAAACTAGCCATCACCTGAAACGGAAATATACCAAGGTCCAATTCCGGCAATCTAAACTTCACATCTGGAGTAGCAAATACATAAGTACACCCCAAAGCTATCAAAAAACCTCCCGCTATTACATTTCCTTCCATAATAGCTATCGAAGGTTTATACAACCTCTCAAATACCTCGCCCAGGGATATATTTTCATTTATAATGGTAGGATTTACGTCATCCAGTCCAGCATCTTCAAAAGTCTTTAAATCCATCCCTGCACAAAACACAGGTCCTTCAGCTTCGATGAGTACCACTTTAATAGCATCGTCTCCATTTACTTTTTGAAACACATGATGTATCTCATTGACCATGGTAGGAGTAAAAGCATTTCGCTTACCAGGTCTGGCCAATACCACTTTACAGATATAACGGTCTATTTCAACCTTGATATATTTATACTCTCCCATGTTCAATCATCGTTTGAAATGCATCCATAAGCGCAACACGCTGTTCTATATTTCCCTTTTTGAATCTGTCTAATAATAATTCCATTGGAATATTCCCAACCAAATCATCTTTAGCAAATGGACAACCTCCATACCCTAATAATGCTCCCTCAAAACGTCTGCATCCAGCATTATACCCAGCTTCGACTTTTAGTAGGGCTTCTTCAATCCTAGCGTGTAGATGTAAACTTAATTCAGCATTAGGAAACTGCATGGCGACTTGACGATATAGACTAGCAACGGCATCTACAGAAGCTTCCGAAGTCGTATCAGCGATAGAAAATCTATTTACCCCTAGATTTGATAGACGATCCATCCATTCTATAACTAAATCTTCATGCCACAGATCACCATAAGGATTCCCAAATGCCATAGAAATATAGACGACAAGTTCCTGTTTATTACTTTGCATCAGATCACAGATACGTTTTACACGTTCTAAAGACTCATAAACAGACGAATTAGCATTACGTTGCTGAAATGTTTCCGAAATAGAAAATGGATATCCCAAATAATCTATTCTGTCTAGTCCAGAAGCAACTTGCGCCCCCCTTTCATTGGCAACTATTGCCAACAGCTTAGCCTTTCCCTTATCCAATCCCTCTAAGACTTCTACCGTATCCTTCAATTGGGGCACAGCTTTTGGCGATACAAAGCTTCCAAAATCGATATACTCGAATAACCCTGAAGCTAGTAATTGATTAATATAGGTGATTTTCTTTTCTGTAGGAATAAAATCACCTATACCTTGTATTGCATCTCTAGGACATTCTACTAATTTTATTTCCGAACTATTTGACATCTTTTCGTATTTCGCGTGCGATTACCATTTTCTGTATCGCGCTAGTTCCTTCACCGATTGTACATAGTTTGGCATCCCGAAAGAATTTTTCAGCGGGAAAATCTTTTGTAAATCCATATCCACCATGTATCTGTACGGACTCATTACTTGCTTCCACGGCAACCTCTGATGCGTAAAGCTTAGCCATAGCACCTTCTTTTGTTACTTTTTGATGCGTATCTTTCAAATAACCGGCCTGTCTAATCAATAACTCTGAAGCTTCAATCTTCGTTGCCATATCGGCTAATTTAAATGAAACATCCTGAAAATCAAATATTTTTTGATTAAACTGTTCCCTTTCATTCGAGTATTGCAATGCACATTCGTAAGCACCGCGCGCTATTCCCAAAGACAATGCAGCGATAGAAATACGACCTCCGTCCAGCAACTTTAGTGCCTGTACAAAACCATTGCCTACTTCTCCTATAACCTGATCTTTGTGAACTCTACAATTATCAAAGAACAAACTTGCTGTCTCCGATGCCCGCATTCCCAATTTATCTATCTTCTTACCTGCAGTAAATCCAGGTGTTCCTTTTTCAATAATAAAAGCCGTCATTCCATGTTTATCTCCCTTCTCACCGGTACGGACAATAACTACTGCTACATCTGCGCTTATTGCATGTGTAATAAAAATTTTGGAACCATTTATCACCCAATAATCACCATCTTGAACAGCCACGGTAGTCATTCCACCTGCGTCGGACCCCGATCCTGTTTCTGTCAGTCCCCAGGCACCGATCCATTCTGCTGTAGCTAATTTTGGCAAATATTTTTCTTTTTGTTCTTCACTTGCAAAAGAAAGAATATGATTGGTACATAACGAATTATGTGCTGCTACGGAAAGTCCTATAGAACCACATACCTTAGATATTTCATCCAAAATAGTGATATACTCCTGATAAGTAAGTCCCGCACCATGATACTTTTCTGGTACTAGAATTCCCATAAAACCATAATCACCCATTTTCTTAAAAAGCTCTACAGGAAAATATTGCTTTTCATCCCACTCCATCACAAAAGGTTTGATGTGCGTTTTTGCAAATTCACGTGCGCTCTCACGTATCATTACCATTTGCTCGGTATCCTTCGCATTATACATAATGAAATTTTACTTATGTTTATATTCAGTTTATAATTATTATTACAAATATCAAAAAAAACAAATAATATTTTACGATATTTATAAAAATAATTCAAATGACCTTTTGTAAATATTAAATTAATAATCCATAGCATATGGAAAAACTTCTTGAAATATTAAAAGAAAAAACTGAAAAACTTTATTTAGGGGGCGGTTTAGATAAAATCCAAAAACACAAAGAAAAAGGAAAATTCACCGCTTGGGAACGTATAAAATATTTACTGGATCCTGATAGTCCTTATACAGAAATAGGAGCTTTTGCTGGAGATAATATGTATCAAGATGATGGAGGCTGTCCAAATGGAGGTGTAGCTATTGTCATGGGATATATACAAAAAAGACTATGTGTTATTGTTTCTAATGATGCTACTGTAAAAGCAGGTGCATGGTTTCCTATAACGGGCAAAAAGAATCTTAGAGCACAAGAAATAGCAATGGAAAACCACCTTCCCATTATTTACTTAGTAGATTCTGCGGGTGTATATCTTCCGATGCAAGACGAGATATTTCCAGACAAAGAGCATTTTGGTCGAATTTTCAGAAACAACGCAAAGATTTCAGCAATGGGTATTCCACAGATATCTGCCATTATGGGATCATGTGTGGCGGGCGGGGCTTATTTACCCATAATGTCCGATTATGCACTTATTGTAGAGGGGACAGGCTCTGTTTTTCTGGCCGGTTCTTACCTTGTTAGGTCCTCTATCGGCGAAGTCATTGACAACGAAAGCTTAGGAGGGGCCACCACCCACTCTGAGATATCAGGTGTAACTGACAATAAATATCCAGATGATGAAAGTTGTTTAGACGCTATCAAAAAAATAGTGGATAAGTTCGGAGATACCCCGAAAGCAGGGTTTTCAAGAATAGCATCCCAATTACCCCTCTTACCAGCTGAGGCCGTCTATAAAAATCTTCCAGAAGATAGACTCAAGCCTTATAATATGCTCCAGTTACTGGATTCTATCGTAGACAAAGGCTCACTTGAAGAATATAAAAAAGATTATGGCAAGACTATAATCTGTGCCTTAGCCCGAATAGATGGATGGGCAGTAGGCATAGTTGCCAATCAAAGAGAAATCGTCAAAGCAAAGAAACCGGGAGGCACACAAGAAATGCAAATGGGGGGTGTCATCTACTCCGATTCTGCAGATAAATCCGCTAGGTTCATCATGAACTGTAACCAACAGAAAATTCCTTTGGTATTCTTTCAGGATGTAACAGGATTTATGGTAGGTTCCCGGTCAGAGCAGGGGGGGATCATCAAGGACGGAGCTAAGATGGTCAATGCAATGGCCAATTCCGTTGTTCCAAAATTTACGTTTATAATAGGAAATAGCTATGGTGCAGGAAACTACGCCATGTGTGGTAAGGCATATGATCCTAGGTTGATATATGCTTGGCCTACTGCCCAGATGGCTGTCATGAGTGGTGCTTCAGCAGGTAAAACATTACTACAGATTCAAGAAGCGGCCTTAAAAGGAAAGGGAATACAGCTGTCCGAAAGTGAAAAAAACAAGTTACTTTCAGAGATAGAACAAAAATATAATGAACAACTAAGTCCTTATTACGCAGCAGCTCGACTTTGGGTAGATGGTGTCATAGATCCCAAAGAGACCAGAAAAATCATCAGTATGGGTATTGAAGCTGCAAACAATAATCCAGATATACCAAAATACAATGTAGGGGTTATACAGACCTGATCAAAGATATTCATTAGGGCTGGTTTTCAGCCCTAATGAGTATTATAGATAGCAATATATTCAGCTAAAGACTCTGGATTACGCATTATATCAGTCGACACGACTTTACTTATCTCTTTACCCGAAAATATCTTCTTGATAGGAAGCTCTAGCTTTTTACCACTCAACGTATACGGTATATCAGAAACAGGGTAAATAGAATCAGGTACATGTCTTGGACTATATTGTGCCCTCAACGTTCGCTTTATCATATCCCTTAACTCCTCATCAAACCCCATCTTTTCTTCCATCTGTACAAATAGTAACATCGTCGAAGACCCATTTTCATAATCTATACAGATTACCAAGCTATCTTTTATCGGTGTTAGGCTATTCACTGCATTATAGATCTCTGCAGTACCTATACGTACACCACCCCGATTTAGTGTAGCATCCGACCTACCATAGATTACCACTCCTTCATCATTTATTTTTATCCAATCACCATGGCTCCATACCGATGGAAAACGATCGAAATAACTTTCATGATATTTTATATTATCTATATCATTCCAAAAATAAAGCGGCATAGAAGGCATAGGCTTTCGGATTACCAGTTCACCTACCTCATCGTATACGGCTACTCCTTCATCATTAAACGCAACTATATCAGCCCCTAATGTTCGACACTGCAACATACCTGCATATACTGGTAGGGTTGGACTTCCCGACAAAAAGGCTGAACAAACATCAGTCCCTCCGCTCAAAGAAACAATATGTACATCTGGAAATTTACGTTGCAAATCTTCAAAAGTAGCTATGGGTAGAGGAGACCCCGTAGAACCGATAACCTTCGGTGCATAATCTACTATTTCGACCCCTTCTAATGAGGTAAAATAAACAGCTCCTGCTCCAAGGTGATCGACCTGTGCTCTTTTTAAAAATGTCCAAAAGGTAAGGTGCTTATTATGGTTAATAATACCATCAAACAAGCAAAGAGTAGCCCCACATAAGAGAGATGACAATGCATAGTTCCACATCATCCAACCCGTTGTCGTATACCAAAGAAAATTCTCTCCATTCTGCACATTTTGATGTAATACTAAAGCCTTAAAATGTTCAAGAAGATTGCCACCAGTACTGTGTGTAATCGCCTTAGGTTTTCCTGTTGTGCCAGAAGAATACAATATCCAAATTGGATGAGCAAATGGAACGCGTACAAAAGTTAATTGCTTTGGTACATAACCGAATATAATTTTCTTCCAATCGTCTTCATAAACCTGTACAATAGCCGAAAGATCAGTTAGATCTGACTTCAACCGCTCCAATGTTTCTAATTTAGAAAATATCCTTTCATTGTACTGGTAAGAAGTCTCTATGAATAATACCTTGGGTTTAATTTGGGTAAAACGTTCAGAAATGCTTACATCTCCAAAGTCAGGTGAACAGCAGGACCAGATAGCCCCTAATGAATTGACTGCCAGAAATATAGCTATAGATTCTATCGTATTATTCAATACAGCTGCTACACGGTCACCTTTTTCCACACCTTTTTCCACAAGAAACTGTTGAATCCGGCTGACCATTTCACTTAATTCTTCCCAGGAAACCTCCTCGTAGCCTATCGATTCGCTAGCAAATTTAAGCGCTGGCCTTTCTGTGGTCTTTTGCTTGAAAATATGTTCTGCATAACTCAGTTCTACCCCTTCAAACCACTGTGTCTCAATAAAATCAGTAGCACTGCTATCCCAAGACACCCCTTTTTTATACCTACCCGAATAAGATATACGAAAGTAGGAAAACAAGCTAGACCAAAATTCTTCTAAATTATCAATTGACCATTGATGCAATTCATGATAGGAGGAAAATTTTATTCCTTTATCCGATTCTAAAAATTGTTGATAGTGGAAAAGTCCAGACTTATTGATATAATCGGACGATGGTGTCCATAACGCTTTAGTCATATTGTTTATTTTGGCTATAATAATTGCAAAATTAGCAATTTAGGCAACAAAATAAACAATAATACTATATATCGTAATATAAAGAGTCTGCTTTTGACTATTTATTGAAAGCGTTCCATCCCTGAGCCTTTATTTCATGCACATGTCCAGATTTAGATATCATATTACACCCTTCTGCTGTCTCGGTGATATATCCTATTACGGAAATATCCAACTGTCCCTTAATTTTGTCATAGTCAGACTGCGGAACGGTGAATAGAAGCTCGTAATCCTCACCACCACTTAATGCACATACCGTAGGATCCAAACCAAATTCTCGAGCAGTCTCATAAGTCATTGGATCAATAGGGATTTTATCCTCATACAATTTACAGCCTACATTAGAAGCTTTACAAATATGCAATATTTCAGAAGCCAATCCATCCGAAACATCAATCATAGCATGAGGTTTCACGTGCAACGCTTCTAACAACTGGATAACATCTTTCCGTGCTTCTGGTTTCAACTGTCGTTCGATAATATAGTCCTTGCCTTCTAGGTCAGGTTGAATATTAGGATTTTCCAGGTAAATTTGCTTCTCGCGTTCTAACAGCTGCAGACCTACATAAGCCCCTCCCAAATCTCCCGAAACGCATATCAAATCTCCCTCTTTCGCACCTGATCGATAAGCGATTTCATTTTCCTCCGCATAGCCGATACTCGTTACAGAAATGACCAACCCCTGCGCCGACGCTGAGGTATCCCCACCAATCAAGTCAACATTAAATTTTTTGCAAGCTATTAAGGCACCTTCATAGATTTCTTCCACAGCCTCTAAGGGAAATTTCGAAGATAATCCTATTGAAAATGTAATTTGTGAAGCTATACCGTTCATTGCATAAATATCACTGAGATTGACTTGCACAGCTTTGTAGCCCAAGTGTTTTAAGGGAACATAACGCAAGTCAAAGTGAATTCCTTCCAGTAGTAAATCAGTAGAAATCAACGTTTTTTTATTCGCAAAATCTAATACGGCTGCATCATCTCCAATTCCTTTGACCGTTGAAGCCTCCGTTAATTCGACAGCTTGCGTAAGGTGGTGAATTAAACCAAATTCTCCCAACTCACTGATATTTGTTTTGTCTATATTGTCAAACATATTTCTTGCTCGTATTTTTCTTCATCTATTACAGCCCCAGTTGAGCTGATATTTCCAACATTCGTTCGATAGGTTTTTGCGCTCTAGCGATGACATTCTCAGGCAAAACAATCTCAGGTTGCTCATAATAGAGACAATTGTACAATTTCTCCAATGTATTGAGTTTCATATGTGGACAATCATTACACGCACAAGCATTGTTCGGAGGAGCTGGAATAAATTTCTTATTTGGACTGGCTTTTTGCATCTGATGTAAAATGCCCGATTCCGTAGCTACAATATACGTTTGACTAGCGTCTTCTATCGTAAATTTTAACATTCCTGAAGTAGAACCGATATAATCGGCTTGACTTAGTATATGTTCCTCACACTCTGGATGCGCTATAAATTTGGCTCCAGGATTTTCGTTTAGCAATCTTTCAATTTTTTCTTGCGAAAAAATCTCGTGCACCATACATGCACCATTCCATAATACCAAATCCCTACCAGTTTTTTTCTTTACATAATCTCCGAGATTTTTATCCGGTCCAAAAATTATCTTCTGGTCACGTGGCAAACTCTCAACAATCTGAACCGCATTACTTGATGTACATACAATATCTGAAAGCGCCTTTAATTCGGCAGTACAATTCACATAGGTAATCACTAGATGATCTGGATATTGCTCTTTAAATTTAGCAAAGAGATGAGGAGGACAACTATCCGACAACGAGCATCCCGCTTTCAAATCCGGAAGCAGTACTTTTTTACTGGGCGACAGTATTTTAGCAGTTTCTGCCATAAAATGAACCCCTGCAAATACAATCACATCAGCATCTGTTTTTGCAGCCTGTTGCGACAGCCCTAAGCTATCTCCGATATAATCTGCTAGATCCTGTATTTCAGACTCTTGGTAATAATGAGCTAAAATGACAGCATTCTTTTCTTTCTTCAACCGTTTTATTTCTTCGATCAAATCAATACTAGGATCAATAGCGACATCAATAAAGCCTTTGGCTTCTAAGTCTCTCTCAAAAGTAATATTCATCTCTCTTCTTTATTTGTCAATCATTGGAACTAAATCAACATCACAAAAGTAAACAAAGAAATTCAAACGAAATCCACATTCCTTTTTTTCAATAATTAATAATCTATTTTATATAAATCAATCTTATTGTTTATTAGTCTGTGGAAAATGGGGATAAGTGAGTCAAAAATTATTTTATTTTTGAGATAAGGGCGCTTTATCCACAAGTTATCCACAGAATCTTATCGAATATAGTCTGATTTTCAATTAGGTAATTTTAGCGGCTTTATTTTTTCCATATTCAGATGTGAATTTATTTATGTTTACAATTTGTTAATATCTGCTTCATATTTGTAGAATTTTTGGGTTCTGAATGTGTGTATTTATAGGCGATTGTGGAATAATAAAAAGTTTTACAATTTAATTCACTATTTGTTTACACGTTTTCCACATATTTTGTTAATTTGTTAACGTATATAGGTTCTATATTTAAGTTTTTTTTATGTCGGAGAGAAAAGTTGACTTTTTAATAGTAGGCTCGGGTATAGCAGGGTTGAGTTTTGCTTTGAAAGCAGCTAAGTTAGGTAAAGTATTGATAGTCACTAAGTCTAATGAAGACGAGTCCAATACAAAGTATGCCCAGGGAGGTGTAGCGGTCGTTACAGATCATACTGATAGCTTCGAAAAACACATACAGGATACCCTAATTGCGGGGGATGGTCTTTGTAATCCACAGGTTGTGGAAAACGTGATCAAGGAGGGGCCTGCCCGTATAGACGAGCTGATAGCTTATGGGACCTCGTTCGATAGAGAAGATTCAGGTAGTTATGATTTAGCGAAGGAGGGAGGTCATTCTGCGCATAGAATTCTTCATTATAAGGATATTACGGGCTATGAAATTGAGCGTGCGTTACTTGAGAAGATTCATCAGGAACCGAATATAGAGATTCTAACACATTACTTTGCAGTAGATCTCATTACACAGCATCATTTAGGGAAGCATGTGGATAAGAAGTCTGTAGACACCGCTTGTTACGGTATTTACGCTTTCAACACTTTTACTAACAATGTGGAAAAGTTCCTCGCAAAGGTCACACTGATGGCTACTGGTGGAGCTGGTCATGTTTATTCTAGCACTACAAATCCAACTATTGCTACGGGTGATGGCATTGCTATGGTGTATAGGGCCAAAGGAAAGGTTAGGAATATGGAGTTTATACAGTTTCATCCAACTGCTTTATATAATCCGAGCGAATACCCTGCCTTTTTGATTTCAGAGGCTGTGCGTGGTTTTGGAGGTATCTTAAGAAGATGTAATGGCGAATCCTTTATGGAGGAGTATGACGAGCGTGGTTCGCTTGCTCCAAGAGATATAGTCGCTCGAGCTATAGATAGCGAAATGAAGCGGTCTGGGCTAGATTATGTTTATTTGGATATTACGCATCGCAATAAGGCTGATTTGCTTTCACATTTTCCAAATATCTATGAGAAATGTCTTTCGATAGGCTTGGATATGACAAAGGATTTTATACCTGTTACTCCAGCAGCACATTATTTATGTGGAGGCATACTTGTAGACGAGTTTGGTGCTAGTTCAATAGCCAACCTGTATGCTTGTGGAGAATGTGCGTCTACAGGGCTTCATGGAGCTAATAGGCTGGCTTCCAATTCTTTATTAGAGGCCGCAGTGTATGCACATCGCATATTTTTGGATGCAGAAGCCAAGTTCTCGGCTTTGACTTATCAAGAAGCAGTTCCAGACTGGGACGATTCGAATACAAAGCTTTCTAACGAGGATATTTTGGTTACTCATAATCTGCGGGAGACCCAAAAATTTATGAGTGATTATGTAGGTATTGTTCGTTCTGATTTTCGTCTTGATCGAGCTATGCGTCGTTTAGGTTTATTGCATGAAGAAACGGAATCTTTTTATAAAAGGACACGTTTATCGGTGAAACTATGCGAGCTTCGTAACGTTATACAAGTGGCTTATTTGGTTGTCAAGTCTGCCATGAATAGAAAAGAGAGTAGGGGATTACATTTTACAACAGATTATCTTCAGCATGCAGAGCAGTTGGAGGATACAATTTTATAGATTATGGCTACAATTCTCCCAGTTAAAGCGAGTTTTCCATTTATAGGTGATGATACCTATCTTGCGCCTAATAGTACGATTGTGGGTGACGTAACAGTTGGAAAGAACTGTTCCATTTGGTTTAATGCAGTTGTACGCGGAGATGTAAATTATATTAGAATAGGAGATTATTCCAATATTCAGGACAATGTAACTATTCACGGTACCTACGAACGTAATGGTACGGACATTGGATCTTACGTTAATGTAGGGCACAACGCGATAGTTCACGGTTGTACGATAGATAGCCACGTACTTATCGGCATGGGAGCGATCGTAATGGACCAGGCCCATATACAAAGCAACGTAATCATTGCCGCAGGCGCAGTAGTATTAGAAAATACCATCTGTGAGTCTGGTTTTCTTTACGCCGGTGTACCGGCAAAGAAAGTAAAACCATTGACGGAAGATCAACTATCTCTATTGCAGAATCTTCCGCATAATTACGTGATGTATGCCTCTTGGTTTAAGTAATAAAGGGGCTGTATAAAACTAGTTTTGTTCAAATTTTAGCACTACATTTTCGTTTTGCTCCCAGTTCGCACGAATTGTAAATGATTTGTCTAAGTACCAGATTGGTTCAGCCTGTATTTTATTATAGACGTCAGCACCATCCCATCGTTGGTTTTTATTTAAGTCCTTTATGACGCGTAATATGTATTTTCCTCCTGGATACTTTATATAAGCTACTTCATCCGTGTTAGTAATTATTCTACTGTCAAATATTTTTTCTCTTTTTTCATCAGTAAGCTGTACAATGTATTGTATATCAGGTTCTATACCATTTATTTTGAATTTTATATCGCCATAGTTCTCTGATTCATCTAAAGTGAACTTAGTTTTAAACTCTTTGTTAAAATCATCAAAGGGACTTAGAATAGCCTTTTCTTCCAATACAAGTTCATAGTTTTTATTGGCTTTCCAATTGTAGCGGATATGATATAAATTCTGGTTAAGAGTATCCTGTTGAAGTTGGAAGTTACGTCTGGAGGTACTATCTTCCATGAGTATAACCTTAGCTTTATCTATATTTTTAATAGGAAAGAGACTCGTTATCGTCAGATGTTTGATCTTGTCAACTTTACTTCCTATATTGATAACAGGCTCTATAAAGCGTTCGTATTTTTCATTTTTTGATCTTCTTAAGAGGATTGTATCCAGTACCTTTTCTTTATCACTTAACTTGAATTTTATAGAATCAAAGTCCATATTTTTAAGAAATATGAAAGAGGAATCACTGTAATTCGAAAATCGGATTTGTTGATCAGCTATAGGTATATTGGGGTCCATTATTCTGATACTTGCCGAATCAATAGGCTGATTGAAAGTCAGCAATATCCTGCTATTTTTCTCTATTTTCTTTTCAATCGTTCTGAATTTGGTCGGTTTTCCTACGGAGTATTCTATTTTTATGTTTTCTACATCTTTGTTGAGTACTATGCTATCTCCTATAAATCCAATGGCCTCTTCCGGATTGTTGTATATCCTGTCGTTATTTTGCTCTTTTAAAGCATATATTCTATAGGTATCCTCCCTCAGATTTCTAAAAGTGAAGTTCCCTGAAGAATCTACTATGGTGAATATGTTTGCTTTTCGTTTTCCAAATATAGAATCCTGGCGGGTAGGGATGAGTAGTACTTTTACGTCTTTATCTATTTTTTCGTCAAATACTTTAGTATACGCATTTTTTACTGATCCTGTTATTTTTAAAGAATCAAGTTCAGGGCCTGTCGAGAAAACATAGGTGTAGTTTACAATAGGATTTCCTTCATTGTAATCTACTAGACCTTTACCAAAGTTGATAGTATAGGTTGTGTTCTTTTCGAGTGAGTCGGGTAGAAGTATATGTAGGTTTTTTTTCTTCACTTTATACTCAGGTTGCTTGTCCGCGTCTGGGGATATGCTGAATTCTTTAAACTGGTTGTTCAGTTTTATATATTCATCCATTGTCAGAACGATTTCTTTAGCGGCGAAATTTCTGGTGAAGTTTGCAGGCGATTCATTTAGAATTTTTGGTGGAAGTGAATCTTTTGGTCCACCAGTAGGCCGTTGCATGTTTGCGCAGCGAAAAAATGTGAGCGATATAAGGGATATAAAGCCTATTATTATCAATTTTTGGATTAAATGTGTTTTAAGGCGTTTTGACGCAATATTATCTTTAGTGGACTCCAGTATCATAAATTTATAGATAATCTCTTATATCGCTTTATTTTAAGTCGATTTTATATTATATAACCTATTGATATATAGTTAATTAACTCATATGAACCATTAAAACGCTAATATCCGAAGGTGACACCCCAGATATTCGCGAAGCCTGTCCAAGTGTTCTAGGTTTTACCTTGAGTAACTTTTCACGTGCTTCTATCGATAGCGAAGTTAATGAAGAATAATCAAAATTAGGATTAATTTCTTTATCCTCCATTTTTTTCATCTTGTTTACGATCTCTATTTCTTTTTCGAAGTAGCTATCGTATTTTACTTTTATTTCTGCCTGCTCGATTGTTTCTTTATCGTGTTGTTGCAACAGCGCATCGAAGTCTGCATTTGCTTCCGCTATATGTTGGATATTAATTTGCGGACGCGTAAGTACAGCAAACATTTTACTTTTCTGATTCAATGGACTTGAATTTTCTCGCGTTAATATCCCATTCATTTCTTCTGGACTTACCGCGGCTTGCTTCATATAGTTTACGAGCTTATCGGAGTTGTCTATTTTCTCCTGTACTTTTTGTAGTCTTTCGTCAGAGACGAGTCCTAGTTTATGTGCGATAGGAGTGAGCCTGATGTCCGCATTATCTTGTCTTAGCAATAAGCGGTGTTCAGCTCTGGATGTAAACATACGGTACGGTTCTTCGGTACCTTTTGTTACTAGATCATCTATTAGTACACCGATATAGGATTCTGATCTTTTTAGAATAAGCTCATGAAGATCATTTATCTTTTGATGTGCATTTACTCCCGCTACAAAACCTTGGGCTCCGGCTTCTTCGTAACCTGTTGTTCCGTTTATTTGTCCTGCGAAGAATAGATTTTTCACCTTCAATGTTTCTAGGGTTAGATCCAATTGCATAGGAGGGAAATAGTCATATTCTATGGCATATCCGGGTCTGTACATTTTAGCATTTTCAAAACCAGGTATAAGTCGTAACGCTTTTTGCTGTACATCCTCTGGTAGTGAAGTTGAAAAACCGTTGACATATATCTCGACAGTTTGAAATCCTTCTGGCTCTACGAAAATTTGATGTCTATCTCGTTCAGCAAATCTGTTTATTTTATCTTCTATGGATGGACAGTATCTTGGTCCTAGACCTTTGATTCTTCCGGTGAACATTGGAGATTTTTCGAAACCGGTTTTCAATATTTCGTGTACCTTGTCGTTTGTATAGGTTATCCAACAGCAACGTTGTTCTGTAGGTAATGGAACATCGGTAAACGAAAAACGTCCTTTTTCTTCATCGCCCCATTGTTCTTCCATGAGTGCGTAGTTTAAACTTCTTCCGTCTATGCGTGGGGGAGTCCCTGTTTTCATTCTCCCTGATTCGAATCCTAAAGAGACAAGTTGTTCTGTGAGCCCTGTTGCCGATTTTTCTCCGGTACGCCCACCACCAAATTTTTTATCACCAATATGTATTAGGCCGTTCAAAAAAGTTCCATTCGTCAGTATGACAGCATCTGCTTCTATGCGTATACCTAGAGATGTTATCACCCCTTTTGCAGTACCGTTTTCTACAATTACTTCTTTGACGGTATCCTGCCACATATCCAGATTTGGAATAGCTTCGAGTTGTAATCTCCATTCTTCTGCAAAACGCATACGGTCATTTTGCGTTCTTGGACTCCACATTGCTGGTCCTTTGGATTTGTTTAGCATCCGGAATTGAATCGTAGATTTGTCAGCGATGATCCCAGTGTATCCACCCATAGCATCTATTTCTCTTACGATTTGACCTTTTGCTACTCCACCTATTGCAGGATTGCAACTCATTTGGGCTATCACCCCCATATTCATAGTGATTAGTAAGGTAGAGGATCCTAGATTTGCTGCTGCTGCTGCTGCTTCGCACCCTGCGTGACCAGCGCCTACAACAATTACGTTATATTTATTAAACATATTAGTAAGTGATGTTTCACGTGGAACAAGTGTTTATTTTTTTTACGTTCCACGTGAAACAGTTTAAATGTATTCTGATAATTCTATCCAGCGGTCTGATTTTTTATCGAGTTCTTTTTGTAAGCTTTGTATCTCGTTTGATATTTCAGTTAGCGCTTCGTGTTCTGTAGTGTTGTTTAGTAAATCTGTTTTTTCGATTATACTTTTTTCTAAGACTTCTATTTCTTTTTCTATTGTGTCGTATTCAAATTGCTCTTTGAAGCTTAATTTCTTTTTGTTGCTTTGACTTGTTGTAGTAGGGTAGTCTTTAGTAGTTTTGTCTATAGATTTTTCTTCTTTTAGTTTTAACTCTTGCTCTGCTTTATAGTCTGCATAGTTTCCATTGTATATGGTTACATCTCCATTTCCATCAAAAATAAAGAGTTGCTCTGTGAGTTTATCTATTAAGTATCTGTCGTGCGATACCAATATTAGAATTCCAGGATAGTTAATTAGAAAGTCTTCCAGTACATTTAAGGTGTCTATATCTAGGTCATTGGAAGGTTCATCTAGTATTAAGAAGTTGGGGTTGGCCATGAGGATACGCATCAACTGCAGACGTTTCTTTTCTCCACCACTCAATTTACTTACCATTCCGAATTGTTTTTCCGGCGGGAAGAGAAAAAGTGTAAGTAGTTGAGAGGCCGTTAGTGTATCTCCGTTAGCCATTTTTATATATTCCGCTACATTCTTCACGATATCTAGTACACGATCTCCACTATCGAAATTTAATCCGCCCTGTTTGTAATATCCGAATTTTGTTGTTTCTCCTATATCTACAGTTCCTGCGTCAGGAGAGAGGGTTCCGGTTAGTAAATTTAGAAATGTACTTTTTCCTGTACCATTCTTACCAGCTAGCCCAATTCTATCTCCTTTTTTAAATATGTAAGAGAAGTTGTCAATAAATGTATGTCCATCAAATGATTTTGATACATTGTTTAATTCAAGTATTTTGGAGCCTTGACGGGATACTTTTACACTGAGCTCTACTTTGTCGTGTGCTCTAGGTCCCTTCGATTTCTCTTCTAGGGCATAATACGCATCTATTCGAGATTTTGATTTAGTGCCTCGAGCTTGGGGCTGTCTGCGCATCCATTCGAGTTCTCTCCTTAATAGATTGCGTGCTTTTTCGGCCTGTATAGCATCGTTGTATTCTCTTTCTGCTTTCTTTTCTAAGAAGTAGGCATAGTTTCCCTTATACAGATGTACTTTAGCTTTATCTAATTCACGTATCTCTGTGCAAATATTATCTAAAAAATATCTATCGTGAGAAACTGTAAGAACAGTTTTTTGTCCCGTTGTTAGCAGTTTTTCTAGCCATTCAATAGTTTCAATATCCAAATGGTTGGTCGGCTCGTCTAATATATATATATCAGGTTCGTCGATAAGAAGCTTGGCTAAGGATAGCCTTTTCTTTTGTCCTCCAGAAAGGCTATCTATCTTTTGGTCAAAATTTGAAATCTGTAACCTGTTTAAGATAGTTTTTATATTGTACTCATACTCCCAGGCATTGAGCGCTGTCAGTTGATCCGTAATTATTGCTAGCTTATGTTCATCTACAGTAGGGGAGTCTACGAGTTCCTCATATTGTTTGATCAATTGCTGTTGCTCATTGTCCGCACTATAAATAAAGTCGTTGATCGTATTCAAGCCTGAAAAATCAGGTTCTTGAGGTAAGTATCCAATTCGGATTCCTTTTTCTTTTACAATCTTGCCTTCTTCTGGTGGGAAAACCTCTGCCAATAGTTTTAACAAAGTAGATTTCCCTGTTCCATTTATCCCGACTAGGGCTATGCGATCGCCTTTTTGCAAGCCAAAATGCAGCTCTTTGAATAACCATTTGTCATTAAAAGAGTGACCAACTTGTTCTGTACTGAGTATACTCACGTTTTCCTATATTATTTTATTATCGTACTATAAAAATATACTATCTGAATTAGGGTGCTTATGGAACCCTTTTTGTAAAAAGGTAGTGCCCAAAAAATACCAGTTGATAATCAATTTTTTATAATACTGATTATCAATAATTTATAATTATTTTAGTAAAGCTGAATTTGCTTTACCTATAACTTTGGATTATAGCATTATAATCTTTCTACTGTAGGCATACCTATCCAATCACAAAAGTAAGCAAATTATCTCTTGCAGATTAGAAAAAGAATAGTATAGAGTAGTTTTTACAAAAAGCTGTTAGTTCAGCCTAAATGAGGCGATGAGATTAAATTTTGGTATTTCGACCTGGAATACATATCCATCTATTTCCCGTATCATCGTGTAGTAGCCCTTCATATATCCCAGTTCGCTTTTTAGGTTGCAACCTGATACATATTGGTGCGATTCTCCTGGCTGCAGAACAGGTTGTTCGCCTACTATACCGTCGCCATCCACTTGTTTATGTTCACCTATAGAATCAAATATATCCCAGTGTCTGCTTACTAGCTGAGCAGTATAGTCGGAGGTATTCTCTATAGTAATCCGATACGCAAACATAAAATGCATATTGTCTGCGTTAGAGTATTCCGGTTGGTATACGCATTCTACAGATATACTGATTCCTGCAGTCGATTGTGTGATCATAGCATCAAAATTAGGAACTATGTTTTTAAAATCATAATTCTATTACCTATTGATACTAAATAGTTTAAACTTATTAGATTGTTTTGACTATTTTGGTTTAGGGTATGCTTTTTGTTAATTTCCGCGGAGAGTACATATTATAGTCAAACAATCTATAGAAAATGAAAATAAAGAACATTATGTTGGCTTCATTGATAGGAGCTGGATTAACGTATTCCTGTGGTGGTAATAGTGCTAAGCAGGAAGATGGAAACCAAGAAAAGGGAGTTTTAGAGCAAGTTAGTGAATCTGCAGAAGCCATAAAGGGATTAAGCAAATTGGAAGAATATAGCAAGGAGCTTGAATCTCGTATGAATGAGTTAAAAGGAATGAGTCCTGTTTCTAATGATGTCTTTAAAAAGGTATTACCAGAAACTTTTCAGGAATTAAAGCGTACTTCTCTCCAGGTAGGAGAGATGAGTGCACTCAATTTAGCGAGTGGTAAAGCGGAATATAAAAATGAAGATCAGTCTAAGAGTATTGTAATTGATATCATGGATGGGGCAGGAGAAGGTGGTGCGAGTATTGTTTCGCTTATGTTTATGGGGATGATGACTGATAAAGAAGAGATAACAGATACAGGATTTGAGAAGACAATGGATATTAATGGTACGAAAACCATGGTTAAGGAGCATAACGATCAAGGAGTGAAGGATTCGGAGATACAATGGATATATAACAAACGTTTTGTGGTAAAACTCGAAGGCAGAGGTTATTCCTTGGATGAATTGACTGCCGCATTTAAGGGGTTGGATTTGGTAGCTCTTAAATAAAGCTTAATTGTAATAAGAAAAAGAGGCAAAAAGCCCCTTTTTCTTATTTAGTTTTTTTATGTTTTTTATATCTCAGCCAACCTATAAATGTAGCCAGTAGTAATAATAGGATGGGCCAAATACCAATTGCACCAATAAATATGTTTTCTATTAGTTCCCAGCCAAAACCAAAAGCTTCCTTTATTTTTAACCAGGAACCACTGTCGCTATTAGCAATTATAGAGTCTGAGTTGTATAAGTTTAATACTAGCGTACTGTAACCCACCTGATCCTTCATTGCTCGTAGTGTGCTTTCAGTACTCTCTATATCTTCTTGCAATTGCCTTATCTGTTCCTCTATTTCTAAGAGTTCCTTTACATTTTTTGCATTGGCTACCATGTTTTGATACCGATCTAGATATATTCTTTTACTTTTTATCCGCGATTCCAGATCGTAGTACTGAAGAGATATATCTTGAGCCTGAATAGATTTTTCCGTTATTTTGTCATTACCTTTCTCTATTCCTTCAAGGAAGTTGTCAAACTGAGAGGAGGGGATCCGTAGGGTTAGATTATAGTTTGTATAAGTCGTTCCTGTAGTAGTACTTTCCTGCTCATAGTAGCCATTAACCCTTTTTACAAGGGCATCTATTGCCGTTTTGGTTTTTTTGAGATCTTTAGATTCTATCGATAGGTTCCCGGTTCTTATTATTTTTTTTCCCTGATTTAGTTTTTCTGCTTCGAGTTTCCCTGTTTCTACTTCTGTCGTTACACTTTTTAAGGTCATTGGGGGGGAGGCAGCTGCATCTACTGTTTTTAAGTCATAAGCCATTGCTTCGTCAGCGCTGCTTTCCATTGATACCTCTTTAGAGCCTTGCCCACATGCTAAAACACCAGTTAAGCTTAATAGAGCGAATAGGAATGTTATTTTGTTCATCTTGTTATCTTTTAATTTGACAAATAGCTAAGCCCTAATTCACGGTTTTTATTTTAGGGTTTTCAGATAGATGCAAAAACAAGTACTATTCCATAATCTATAGAGATATTATAACTAAAAAAGCGCCTAATACTATATTAAGCGCCTTTTAGTTACTTCGTAGCCTCTCTTACTTTCGGGGCTATTTTTGTGCCGTATATTTCGATGGCTTTCATCATATCTTTGTGGTCTGGACTTCCTACATCAGTATGTGCAGAGAATCGGGTTAACCCAAATGCTTCTTTTACCGTCAGAATCTTATCTATTGATTCATTTGCATCCCCTACAATGAGATGTCCATGGGGCGAACGACCAAAGTCATATTGTGATTTTTGATACGGAGGCCAGCCTCTAGATGCGCCTATTCGATTCATCTGTGCTCCATATATAGGATAGTATTTTTCAGCAACAGCTTTACTATCTTCTCCAAAGAAAGCATGCATATGTACACCTACCTGAAATTTTTCCATATCGTGCCCATTATCCTCATAGGCCTGTTTGTACATTTCAAATAAGGGGGTGAACTGTTCCCAAGCACCACCTATGATGGCAAACATAACCGGCAAACCTAATTTTCCCGCCCTGATTACCGAAGAGGTCGTACCTCCTACAGCGACCCATATAGGCAATCCTTTTTCTGTAGCTCTTGGATGTATTTCCTGATTGATTAGCGATTTTCTAAATTTACCAGTCCAATTGATGGTTTTATTTTTCTTTATTTTGAGCAAAAGGTCTAATTTTTCTTCGAACAATTCGCTATAGTCTTTTAGGTCGTAACCAAAAAGAGGAAATGACTCTATAAATGACCCACGTCCGGCCATTATTTCGGCTCTTCCGCCCGATATAAGATCTACTGTAGCAAAATCCTGATATAGTTTTACAGGATCTGTTGAGCTTAATACTGACACTGCTGAGCCTAATTTAATATTCTTTGTTACGGTTGCTGCAGCAGCCAGAATTATTTCAGGAGAAGCGACAGCATAATCTGGTCGGTGGTGTTCTCCCATACCGAAAAAATCAAGACCCACCTCATCCATCAATTTAATTTCTTCAATTATTTCTTGAAGGCGTTGTTGTGTGGATTGTATCTGACCTGTTTTAGGATCTATCTGTAGATCGCCAAACATACCTATTCCTAATTCTAACATAGTTTTTTAATGTAAGCGTATAACCAAAGTCAATTTTTCCATCTTGACCACCTAAACTTATACAAATATACCCCACCTTAGGTTTGTAAAAGTTAAGGTAGGTTAAGAAAACTTACCCATGTATATATTCTTTGGTACCGTAAGACTGTATCAGTTCACCTTCAAAATCCAACCATTCCTTCCAGCGTTTGTCAACATCCACATCTTTACTGTATGTTTTCGCAAAATTCAAAAACGTAGTATAATGATTTGCTTCCGAAACCATAAGGTCATGATAAAACTTAGCCAGTTCTTTATCTTCAATGTTTTTAGAAAGTACTCGGAATCTTTCGCAGCTACGGGCTTCTATCATTGCCGCAAACAATAGACGGTCTATAAATGCTTGGTTTCTAGATCCATCTTTCTTTAAAAACTTCATCAGTTGCCCCACATAGTCATCTTTCCGTTCACGACCTAATTTATAACCTCTCTCTTTAATGATATCAATTACCATCTTGAAATGTTCCATTTCTTCAAGCGCGATAGCGGTGAGTTCATGTACAAGGTCTTCAAATTCTGGGTTTTGAGTAATCAGCATTATAGCATTAGAAGCCGCTTTTTGCTCACACCAAGCATGGTCCGTCAAAATCTCCTCCAAATTAGACTCAGCAATATTAGCCCAGCGAGGGTCCGTCAGTAGTTTTAATCCTAGCATTGTAATTCTCGATTTGTTTCCTAATTACAAACTTAGATAATTTCCTTTACATAAAGCTTGCTGAGAAGTTTCCTCTTTTATGGATTAGTAGAGAACCGGCCTCAAATAAAGTGTTTTGAGACCGGTATGGGCTGGGATATAGCCTGCCATCCCCTTGAGGTAACAACAATAGTTTTGATCATAGGTAATAAGTAGCTTTAAATATCGCCTTAAAATGAAGTCATTTATATTGGTTAATTTAATTGTCTTATTTTTGTATTCTAAGGTTGCTTTAAAGATAGTTAAAAAATAAAAGCAGAGTGCGTATAAAATGCTAAAAGTACTTTTTATCGGTTTGGTATGGCCAGAACCGACATCTTCAGCTGCAGGTTGGCGAATGTTACACTTAGTTCGTTTGTTTTCCAGAGGCTATGAGGTTCATTTCGCTTCAGCTGCCGGGAAAGGTGAGCATTCTTGCGATTTGACTTCTTTAGGAATAGTGGAGCATACTATACAGCTCAATGATTCCTCTTTTGATTGCTTTATTCGTGAACTTGCACCTAGCATTGTGGTTTTTGATCGCTTCATGGTCGAGGAACAGTATGGCTGGCGGGTAGCTGAGCACTGCCCTGACTCTCTTCGGATATTAGATACAGAGGATCTCCATTTTGTAAGGCTTGCTCGGCAAGAAGCTTTTAAGAAGGCACAGACTGTAGATTATCGGAGCGACACTGCCAAGCGGGAGATAGGTGCTATATTGCGCTCCGATCTATCGTTGATAATATCAAAGGAGGAGATAACACTCCTGACAGAAGACTTTGCTGTCCCGATAGAACGCCTTTTTTATCTACCTTTTCAAGAAGAGAAATTGACAGAAGCACACTTTTCCTATCTGCCAGATTTTGGACAACGTAAAGATTTCGTTTTCATCGGTAATTTCATACATGAGCCCAATTGGCGAACCGTGGAGATATTAAAGCGAGATATTTGGCCGGAAATAAAAAAAAGAGAAGCTGATGCAGAACTCCATATTTTTGGTGCCTATGTTTCTGAAAAAGTATTACAGTTACATAAGCCCAAAGAGAGATTCCTGATCAAGGGGAGGGCTGAGGATGCACGCAAGACCATTGCAAACTATCGTGTATTATTAGCTCCTATTCCCTTTGGGGCGGGAGCTAAGGGAAAGCTAGTCGATGCCATGTATTCTGGGACACCGTCCGTGAGTAGTCGTATAGGTGCCGAATCTATGCAACAGAATGGGGAATGGGGAGGCTTTATCACAGACGATAGCGCTGCTTTTGTTGATCATAGTCTTCAGCTTTATCGAGAAAAAACAATATGGGAAGAAAAGCAGAAGTTGGGTTTCGCTATTTTTAATAGCCTATATGCAGACAACTCCTATAGTGAAAGACTTTTAAAAGCAGTATTAGAAATACAAGATGATATAATTTCTTTTAGAAAATCGAATTTTATTGCGGAGATATTGATGCATCAATCATTTCAATCCACAAAATATATGTCTTTGTGGATTGAAATGAAAAATAAGAACAAAAGTTAACCCAGTATCAGTTGTAAGCCATCTTTTATCAGATTACTTACATTAGGTTTTGCCTGCTGTATCGTATTTAGTATTTTTTGAGACTTGTCAAATAGTACCATATTTCCTTCTTTATGTGCAATTTCGCAGATCTCTAATGTCAATAACCAATCGTCAGGATAGTTCATATTGACCGTTTGTAATATCTCCTCTAAGTTTCCTTTTTCTTTATTTTCTCGATGAGCCCTCACCGCCAGGTATAGCTTTTCAAGTTCGATTTTTTCCTGCGTCTTTTGTTGTTTTATCGTTTTTGTGTGCGAAACATGCGAAACGAGGTCAAAACTGGTATCATCCGCAGGCCCCGAGTAGCAAGAAATAACCTTTTTCCCTATTGCCATATCATAAGTGCCCCATTCCGGATGGAATAGGATCTCGTCGTGGTAGCGCACCGTACAATTTTCTAGACTGATCAAGATAATCTTTCCTTTGATGTTTCGTCGGCCTGTAATAATACGTCCCTCAACCGTAATATTTCCCTCAAATTCTAATTTGATGTCTTTACCTTCTTCAATATTGTACGCTTGCAGATCCTTAGGGCTCATGTCTTCTATAGAGAGATTTATCCCCTTTAACTTACCGACGGGAGAGCTGAAACCGGCACTATGGTAATTGGTGTCATGGTTTATTAGTTCCTTATTGTGATAAGCTAAGGCCGTAGGAGAGGAGGTCTGTATATAAATAGGTTTTCCATCCTGTTCGATGATACGACTAAAGATACCGGATACCTGAATACCCGTAGACAGCTCTATGGTACCTAATGCTTTTGACTCTATAAGCTTCTTCACGCCGCTGATCCCACCTGTCCGGAGAGCCATTGTATTCGCAAATTCTTCTAGGACCAGGCTTAAATAAGCAAAGTCTGGTGTTACATAAAGCTGAGGTTGAGGTTTTGTAATATCAAAGCCTTGGTAAGCTGCACTTATGTCATAAGGCAGTTTTTTGACTTCTTCCCGCATGCACCAAGCAGATTCGCCAATAGAAGAAAGTAGGCCTGCTCCGTATATTTTAGGGTTCTCTACCGTTCCTATTAATCCATATTCGACGGTCCACCAGTGGAGATTACGAATCAGGGCCATTTCCGAAGCTTCTATTTTCTTGTTTTGGAGCTCGTTCACCAATTTCTCGACCCGTTCTATATCTGCTATAGGAGAGCCTTCGGCTTCTTTTAGAATAGATAGCTCGCGAATAGCTTCATATATTTCATAGTCGTGCGAAGAAGAAATAGCCTTACTTCCTATTTCTCCAAATCGCCGTAGGTATTCTGCATACTCCCTGTTAGCTATAATCGGAGCATGCCCTGCGCCCTCGTGAATGATATCGGGTGCCGGTGTGTATTCAATATTTTCGAGCTGTCGGATATCAGAAGCAATGACCAGAACATGATAAGCCTGAAATTCCATAAAGGCATTAGGAGGAATAAAGCCATCTACAGCCACAGCAGCCCATCCGATTTCCTTCAATATACGGTTCATACCATACATATCCGGTATTTTATCAACTTCCAATCCTGTTTTATCTAGTCCTTCGAGATAGGAATCATGTGCCACCCGAGATAGATAGTCAACATTTTTACGCATTACATAGCGCCATACCGCTTGATTGATAGGGGTATATTCCTCGTAGTTTTGGGGTTTTATAAACTGCCTTAAGTGTTTGGGTAGGCGGTCTAAAATCGGGTTAGACTCATAATTTGTATGCATGACTTGCTTTATTATTTATCAAACTTAGTAAAATCTATCATAAATTCTAAGAAAACAGGTCAAGGTAAAATTATATTTTTCGACTTTTTTAGGGCTATCTTCTAATACAGTCTCCATTTTTATTCAAAAATAAGCTTATCTTTATTGAACCTGTGTATCAGCCACCTTGTATGAGAGATAGCTATTCCCATACACAGTCATATTACAGAACTTAAACTTATTCAATACAGCCGATTGTCAATTGCGATAGATCAGAATTGATTGATAGTTACTGGCAACCGGTAAAAGCACAGATAAAATATAGTAAACAGATGAAAACAATAAAAGGACCAGGTATATTTCTTGCACAGTTTATTGCAGAAGAAGCGCCTTTCAATTCTATTGAGAATATTGCCGAATGGGCTAAGTCTTTAGGTTTTAAGGGCCTTCAGATTCCTACAGGAGACCCGCATTACTTTGATTTACAGAAAGCTGCCGAAAGCAAAACATATGCAGATGAATATAAAGGAAAGCTAAATGAGCTTGGGCTCGAAATCACAGAACTGTCTACGCACTTACAGGGACAATTGGTTGCTGTACACCCAGCCTACGACAAGCTTTTTGATGCATTTGCACCTGAAAAACTCCGAAATAATCCCAAGGCGCGTACAGAGTGGGCCATACAACAATTAAAGTATGGTGCGAAGGCATCTCAGAACCTAGGGTTAAAAGCACATGCTACTTTCAGCGGGTCCTTATTATGGCAATATTTCCATCCTTGGCCCCAACGGCCAGAAGGGTTGGTCGACGAAGCTTTCACCGAATTGGCAAGACGCTGGACTCCTATTCTAGATACCTTTGAAGAGTGTGGTGTAGATCTTTGTTATGAGATTCATCCCGGCGAAGACCTCTTTGATGGTATTACCTACGAGATGTTCCTAGAGAAGGTAAATAATCATCCAAGAGCATGTCTATTGTACGATCCATCCCATTTTGTATTACAACAGTTGGATTATATACAATACATTGATTTTTATCATGAACGTATTAAGGCTTTTCACGTCAAAGATTCTGAGTTCAATCCAACAGGAAAACAAGGTACTTTTGGTGGATATCAAAGCTGGTTGAATCGGGCTGGCCGATACCGTTCTCCAGGCGATGGACAGGTCGATTTTAAGACTATTTTTAGTAAGCTCAGTCAGTACGGTTACGATGGGTGGGCTGTGATGGAATGGGAGTGCTGCATCAAGAACCAGATTGATGGTGCCACAGAAGGATCCAAATTTATATCCGATCACATTATCCGTGTTACGGATAAAGCATTTGATGATTTTGCGTCTACCGGAGCAGATGCTGCCTTTAATAAGGAAATCTTAGGTCTAAGCTAAAGATAATAAAAATGGGCTCTTTGTAGAGCCCATTTTTATTATCTTCCTTTCTTTTGGAGTGGGAATTTCATTTTATAGCCCACACGAATCTGTCCTTTTGCTATCTGATCCAGCTTACTTTTCAGCATCGTCTTCTTCAATGGCCCCAGCTTATCTACAAAAAGCTTTCCTTCGATATGGTCATATTCATGCTGTACGATGCGCGCTGCCAATCCTGACAGTTCCTCTTCCTTCTCCTCAAAATTTTCGTCCAGATAGTTAATAACGACATTTGACGGGCGCATTACTTCCTCATTGATATCCGGTATAGAAAGACATCCTTCATTGAAGGCCCATTTTTCACCGTGTTCTTTGACAATGATAGGATTTATGAATACCCTTTTGAAATCTTTTAGGTCTGCATCGCCTTCACCATCTTCATCTTCGGCAAAAGGAGAGCCATCGATTACAAACAAACGTATTGGCAGACCCACTTGAGGAGCAGCTAGTCCTACTCCATGTGCACTATACATTGTTTCAAACATATTATCTATCAATTCCTTTAATTGAGGATAATCTTCATCTATTTCTTCGGCTTTTTTCCGTAATACCGGATCACCGTATGCTACTATTGGTAATTTCATTCTTCTTAATCTACTGCAAAGGTATGAATTTTTATTTTTGTGCCACTTATCGGTATCTTTTCATTGAGCAGGATTATGATTATTAATCGTAATTTTATACCGTGCAAGATTCAAATCAGGATATCATCAGTTTTATTCAGCTGTTATCGGAGCATATTAAGATAGAAGAAATCAACGAACATGATGGATTTTTTGAAGTACGTTCTGATCGTGTATCGCTCTTTATATACAAGCCCGGTAGCCATCGCGTTGACGAAGGTTCAAGAACCGGTGTGATCCATATCGACCATGATCAAGTCCAAAGTGCTCCTTACAAAATCATCAATCGTCTTAAGGGACAGCATGGTCAAGGGCAACGTATCTATGCCCGGACCACAGTTGTTGCCCGGATTGACAAGCGAGTTGCATTAGCATTTCAGGAAGAATACCACCTTCAGGGGGCACTGCCAGGCAAATACAGGTATGGGCTTTTCCATAAGGGCGAGTTGGTTTCTGTTGCTATATTCAGTGGGGCACGTATTATGCGGCAGTTGGGACCGGATTTTAGGTCTTTTGAGCTGATTCGATTTTGCCACAAAGGAGATACGCTGGTTGTGGGGGGACTATCCAAGTTATTGAATGCATTTATCAAAGAATTCAAGCCACAGGACATCATGACCTATGCCGATAGAGATTGGTGCCAAGACGCATCTTCCTTGGAGACTTTGGGGTTCAAGGTTGTAGATACAACCGTTCCACAGCGTTTTGCAATTATAAACGGACAGCGATTTTTGCATGTTACACAAGAGCAATCGGTGGACTATTACATTGAAAATAAGGGGAGTTTGAAATTAAAGCTCGTACTTTAAATAGATTTTGCTATTTTAACATCCTTCAACATTAAACTTATAAAATTAATTATGGAACGTAGATTACGCATGGGCATGGTCGGTGGAGGAAAAGACGCCTTTATAGGTGCCGTACACCGTATCGCAGCCTTTATGGATGGAAAGATCGAATTGGTCTGTGGCGCTTTCAGTGTAGATCCAGAAATATCAAAAGAATCTGGTAAGGAGCTTTTTGTCGCTCAGGACCGAGTCTATCCCGATTATAAAACCATGATCGAAAAAGAAGCCCTACTTCCTGAGGGGGAGCGTATGGACTTTTTAACGATTGTAACACCTAATTTTTTACATTTTGAGCCCGCAAAGCTCGCTATGGAAAGCGGTTTTGATGTCGTTGTCGAAAAGCCGATGACCGTATCTTTAGAAGAGGCCCTTGCACTACAGGAGATTGTAAATAGAACAGGTCGTACATTATGTCTTACACACACCTACTCTGGATACCCGATGGTCAAACAAGCCAAAGCGATGGTCCGCGAAGGTCATTTTGGAAAGATCCGTAAGATTGTGGTAGAGTATCCCCAAGGTTGGTTAAGCCGCCTTTCCGAGCGAGAGGGCAATGCCGGAGCAGCTTGGCGCGCAGATCCTAAGCGTTCGGGCAAATCGTTGGTTATGGGCGATATCGGTACACATGTGGCACACCTTGCGGAGTATGTGTCGGGCTTACGCATCACAGAGCTCTGTGCAGACCTTACCACCTTTGTAGAGGGCCGGTTATTAGATGACGATGGCTCTGTACTTTTACGTTTTGAAAATGGTGCTAAAGGTGTTTTGATGGCTTCACAGATTTCGGCAGGAGAGGAGAATGCCGTACGTATTCGTATATATGGAGAAAAAGGTGGATTAGAATGGGCAAATGAAGATCCAAATAATCTTATTGTCAAGATGTTAGATCAACCCCGTCAATTGTACCGTACGGGCAATGCTTATGCTGCTCCTTATACATTGAGCTCCTTTGCAACGCACAACACACGAATTCCTGCGGGACACCCTGAAGGGTTGTTGGAGTCCTTTGCCAATATATACCGCAATTTTGCCCTCACCGTATCTGCCAAAAGAGTTGGTCAGACGCCGAGCCCAGAGGCACTTGATTTTCCAACTGTAGCCGATGGCGTACGCGGCATGGCTTTTATCGATACTGTTGTAAAAAGTAATGAGAGTAACGAAAAATGGACTAAATTTGTACTGTGATAGATAGTACAAGTGTCCTCAAGTATCTTTATCGAGAGACATCCTTTCTCGATAAAGATATCTTGATTATTTTAGGCCCTACCGCTTCGGGCAAAACAAAGCTGGCCGTACAGTTGGCCAAATCCCTCCAGACAGAGATTATCAGTGCTGATTCAAGACAGGTGTACCGCCATATGGATATCGGTACAGGCAAGGACATTAAAGAATACGGAGATATCTCATGTCACCTTATTAATATTGCCGATCCCGGCGAGCACTATAATGTAACCCGATTTTTAGAAGATTTTGAAGCAGCTTATCTATCTATCAAAGAAAAAGGGAAGCCTATAATCGTCTGTGGTGGTACAGGTTTTTATATCGAGGCATTATTAGCACCTCAGCCCTATAGTCAGATACCGACCGATATAGCCTGGCGTAGTCAATTAGAGCAGCAGAGCAAAGAAGCTATACAAGAGCTATTAGCACAGTATATTATCCCAGAGGGATTTAAGATAGATTACTCTTCAAAAAAACGGATAGTTCGAGCCTTAGAGATTTTAATCTGGCTTTCTCAACCTGGGCAAGTCCTCCCTGCAGCTACTCCTGGTTATACAGCTACTATTTTGGGGCTTGATCCCGATGTTGCACTCCGACGTGATCGCATTAGCCAGCGCCTCCTTGACCGATTGGATGAAGGCATGGTCCAAGAGGTCCAAAATCTGTTACATTTAGGATTGACCCATGATGAAATAGCCTACTATGGATTAGAGTACAAATACATCAGTTACTACCTCCGTGGGCAGATCGATTATGATTTTTTCTTACAGAAGCTTGATACCGAAATACATCGGTATGCAAAGAGACAGATGACCTATTTTAGAAAAATGGAGAAGGATGGTCATTCCATACATTGGCTTAATAAAATTAAATAAAGACTACTTTTTTTATAGTCTTTATCGTAGGTTTGTGTATCGGAGCTAAATCTATAGCTTTGTCGCGAAACAACTTTCATAAACGTTTGTATTATAAATTTGTTAGCTTTAGCGACGTGTATTCATGAATGATAGCAGATTAACGGATTTTAGGTCGCTTTTAGAGCGTATTGTCGAGGGGGACGAAAGAGCCTTTTCGCTACTCTATGACCTATTTTCTGAAGATCTCACCAAGCATATTTTATCCAAAGTATCCGATACACAAGTAGCTGAGGACATTCTCCATGATCTCTTTCTTTCCCTTTGGCGCAATCGACACAATATGCTCGGAATAGAGTCATTACCTGCATACCTATACTCATCGTGCCGTTACCTTATTTTAGCCCATTATCGTGCTGAGCTTAAGCGGGCAGATTCTATGGATTTGGAACAATTAGATATTCTTGACGAGGATCTCCCTTTAGAAGAGCGGCTTCATTACCGATATATCATCGACATCGTGTCCAATGAGATCGAAAACCTCCCAGACAAATGCCGCGAAGTTTTTAAGCTAAGTCGGAGTGAATTTCTGAGTAATAAAGAAATAGCCCAACGATTGGATATTTCGGAGTCAACTGTAGAGAAGCATATCAATAAGGCTATCAGGAGATTACGCGATGTGACTAAAAATTTTTTACTTTTTTTCTAAATTGAGTAGAAGGTACCTCGCTTTTTATACACTTATCTATTAACTGACCTTATGTTTTTGACCATTTCTATATTTTATGGTTAGAAGATAACCCTAATGGGACACTCATTGTGGTTGGAATAAATACACACGAGGGTTTTTATGAAGCACGCACAGCGATTATACCAGCAGATTACTAATTTTTTGAACGCGAAGGAAGAAGACCGTCGGGAGGTGATTACTTGGTATGATAATCTTGAATCAGATTCTTTAGTTCAAGAGCCAGAACGGACGGAGATACAGCAACGGGCAAAAAGGCGTGTTTTTGAAGCCATAAATAGCGGACAAAAGAGATTTACTACTAGACGACTATACCGTTGGTCTACTGCGGCAGCTGTCTTTCTCGTTGGGGGCTATTTTGTCTGGAATGCACTAATTCGGGAAGAAGTCGCGACAAAAGAACAGTTGGCACAAGTCTCTCCTGCAAAGGAGCGAGCTATAATCATATTGGAGGGAGGAAAGGAAATTGATTTAGATCGACTAGCTCTCAATGAGAGCCTGCAGGTTGGCGAGATCATTATTACCAAAGATGCAGAAGGTAAGGTGCGTTATCATAATGCCAGCGATGGCAAAGAGAAGATACAATCCAATAGTTTACGGATTCCCAAAGCAGCCACTTATCAGTTGACCTTAGTTGATGGAACCCGTGTCACCCTCAATTCGGATTCTAAGTTGACCTATCCATCCTCTTTTGGTACTGGCGACCGGATTGTCCAACTCGAGGGCGAAGGGTATTTTGAAGTGACCAAAACCGGTAAAAAAAGCCGATTTATTGTCGAGGCAAAAGGGCAACGTATTCAAGTATTGGGAACCAAATTTAATGTAAAATCTTATCCTCAGGAGCAGAAAGAGCAGACCACATTGGAAGAAGGGGCTGTACTGGTAAGCTTGAAGACCAAGACAGCAATTCTAAAGCCCAATCAGCAAGCAAGCTCTCTTGGTCCTAATTTAGAGACCAAGACTGTCAATGTTGGCGATGTTTTGAGCTGGACCAAGGGACAGTTCAGTTTTGATGGCACTAATACTGCCGAAGTCCTACAGGAGATTGGCAGATGGTATGATATTGATATAACATACAAGGGAAAAGCAAGCGCCGAACAGCACATAGGAAAGATTCCACGCAATCTATCTCTAGACCGATTGATCGAGCTTCTGAATTATGCCGAGTTGGAGACAAAGGCCATTGTAGGGAACAACAAACGAATTAACTTAATCATTACATAATCTAAAAACATGAAAGAAAACCAGATGAAGTATCAACGTTCAGGATAGCTCCTGTAGAGCAAACAAAAATCGGATTCTGTTGGCGCAGAACCCGATGAGTAGTTGAAGGCCGCAGATCAAGTGAACTAATTTTTAATCATTTACAACCGACAATCGAAATTAATGAAAATTTCTTTAAATCCGTTCTTGCAGAATGGGAAAGATGGTTTGTCTCTACATGAACCGACTAATGGAACCCAGACTTCGGTGTTCAATAGGATTACTGACCCGTTCTATCTGTCAAGACCTCTATCACGATCATTGATGAAAATCAACCTAATTACCTTATTATTAGGGCTAGGTTTGTCTCAGGTAGATGCAAGCACCTATGCCCAGCAGGTCACACTAAAGCGTCAAAAGACGAGTTTAGAAGCTATTTTGAAAGATTTTGAGAAGCAGAGTGGCTATACGTTTTTTTATAAAAAAACAGATGTTACCCCCGTAAGAGGAATGAATGTCGATGTTAAAAACATGCCCTTAAATCAAGCCTTGAATCAAGTGCTTAAGGACGGTAATTTTACATTCGAGTATTTTGACAAAACTATTGTCATTAAAAAAGGGAGAGAGCTGAAATCGCAAGCAGCGGCCCGAGAACTGCCTCAGAACGTATTAAAAGTTGTTGAGGTTAATCTTCAGCGAGTCGTACGCGGCCGTGTATTGGACGAAAATGGAAAACCTATCAAGGGGGCTTCCATTCGCTTAAAATCAAATCCTAAACTAGCCGTAGCTAGTCAGGATGATGGAACATTTAACCTCCCAATAACTTCTCTAAATGAGATTGTGATTGTTTCTTATATGGGATATGAGATCCGAGAAGTGAAAGTCAGTCTTGAGCAGGATCGTATGCTTATTCGAATGAAGAGACAGGAAGAAGAAGTCGGAGAAGTTGTAGTGACGGGAATCACGCAACGAAAAAAAGATAGCTTTACTGGTGCTACAGCTTCATTTACAGGTGAAGAGCTAAAGATGGTAAACAATCAAAATGTGGTTGCAAGTTTAAGAGCTTTAGATCCTTCTTTTATTCAAATTGAAAACAATGCTTTGGGATCCAACCCTAATATGTTACCTAAGATTGAGTTGAGAGGACAAACAAGTATTCCAACATCCAGTTTGAAAAATGAATTTTCGACAGACCCCAATCAACCATTATTTATTTTAGATGGTTTTGAAACAAGCTTGCGGACCATTATGGACTTGGATATGAATATTATCCAGTCTGCAACTATTCTTAAGGATGCAGCTTCAACAGCAATTTATGGATCAAGAGCATCTAATGGAGTCATAGTAATAGAAACCATCAAGCCTAAACCAGGAAAGGTTCAATTGTCTTATAGTGCAGATATGCAGGTTCAGGCCCCAGATTTATCAAGTTATAACATGATGGATGCCGGAGAAAAATTGGAGTTTGAACGACTGTCTGGTAGATTTAATGCGAATCAAAACATCGTGAGTCAGCAAATGAAGTTAGATCAGCTTTATAATGATCGACTTGATAATGTTTTACGCGGAGTGAACACTTATTGGTTGGATAAGCCTTTGCAAACAGGGTTTTCACATCGTCATTCCGTTAGCGCTCGTGGTGGAGAAGGTGCAGTTGTGTTCGATATAGGATTGAACTATAAAAACACAAAAGGTGCAATGAAGTTATCCGGTCGTGAGGATTGGGGATCTAACATAAATTTGAATTATAGAACCGGAAAACTAAATGTCTCTAATAGAGCATATATTTCAGGATATACAGGAAGCGAGTCCCCCTATGGTAGTTTTTCAACATGGGTTAATGCAAATCCATATTTTGAAATGCTTCCTTCCGATGAAATGTATTTGTCTTACAAGACTACGACAAATGATTCAAGACAAGATATTACCAATGTTAATCCATTGTACAACGCTAGCTTGAAAAGTTTTGATAGAACAAAAAACTATCTTATTACGGATAACCTACAGTTCAATTACGATTTTACATCAGCTTTACGATTGACAGCAGGTGGACAGATTAGCAAAGGAAACACTACATCGGATGCTTTCTTATCTTCATTACACAGTAAGTTCGTTGGCGTAGATTATTCAAAAAGAGGAAGTCTAGATCATGCTGAGAATAGCTATTTTAGCTATACTGGAAATCTGATGCTCACCTATGCAAAAGTTATTAATAACGTACATTCAATAACAGCCAATATTCGTGGAGAGATTAATGAAACAATTAATGAATCGAATGGGTATACTGCGGTAGGATTTCCTTCTACAAGTAATGGTAATCCATCGTTTTCTAACGGTTTTAAGGTCGATTCTAAACCAGTTTCATTTAAAACGATTAGTCGAAGAAACTCTGTTCTCGGATCTGTAAACTATTCGTATGCTCAGAGGTATAACCTAGACTTTAATTATAATCTTGACGGCTCGACCAGTTTTGGGTCAAACAATTTATATTCACCCTACTATTCTTTTGGCGCTGGTTGGAATATAGATAAAGAGGATTTTTTTAAGGATATCAATTGGGTTAGTATGCTTCGTTTGAGAGGTAATATCGGTGTAACAGGAAATCAGAATTTTGGAAATGTAAGTCAATCCGTTTATAGCTATGTGACGGATCTTAATCGTTTTGGCGAGGGGATTTATCTTTCTGCACTAGGTGCGCCAGATTTGAAATGGCAACGAACAAAGCAAACAAGTGTAGGGTTAGATGCAGTATTGTTTAAGAACAAACTGAATGTTCAAGTGAATGCATATAATAAATTGACAGACCCTTTAGTTGTTGCTGTCACACTACCTTCTTCTACAGGATTGTCTGCTTATCCGTTTAATGCAGGAACGTTAAATTATAAAGGATTGGAAACAACTGTTAACTATTCGCCTATATACAAACCTGTAGATCGTATTGTTTTGACTTTTGGATTAACGGGTTCTATGCTTAAGTCTCGTTATGATAACTTCAACAATAAACTAAGCGCTTTAAATCAAGAAATGCGAGTAAGTAATTCGCTTACCCGCTATAAAGATGGCTATGGCCCCAATGATATTTGGGCGGTACAATCCCTTGGGATAGACCCGTCTTCTGGTCGAGAGATTTTTTTATCAGCAAATGGCGAACAAACATACAATTATAGTCCCGATGATGTTGTCAGGGTTGGGACAGCACAACCTTTGGCGGAGGGAGTATTACGAGGGAGTCTTACATATAAGGGCTTTACTGCAAATGTATTATTGCGATACATTTTCCAAAAAGATAATCTAAATACGGCTTTGTTTAACAAAGTGGAGAATATTTCATTAAAGAATGTAGAAAACAACCAAGATAAACGAGCGCTTTATGATCGTTGGCAGAAGCCAGGGGATATCTCGCAGTTTAAGGCGATTAGTATTACGAGTACGACACCGATATCTTCTCGTTTTGTTCAGAAGGAAAATACATTTAGTGGCGAATCTATTAGTCTTGGTTATGAGTTTAGGGATCAGAGGTGGCTGGATGGTTTGAAGTTATCAAATCTACGAATCAACACTTTTTTCAATGATATTTTTTATTCTTCAACAGTTAGAAGAGAACGGGGGATAGATTATCCTTTCACAAAAAATGTCTCGATGAGTATTTACGCAACTTTTAAATAAGAGAAATGAAAAAAATAATAATTCCAATAATTGTACTTTCAGTTTTGTTATCAGGTTGTACAAAGTGGCTAAATGTAAAGCCAGAGGATAAGTTTATTGAAGAAGAGGTTTTAGAAACACCACAAGGGTTTAAAGATGCTTTGAATGGTATCTACTTAAAACTTGGAAGTAATAATATGTATGGCAACGAGCTCAATCTCCGTACACTAGATCTGTTAGCACAACTTTATTACACAACTCCCTTGCACGACAAAACAACGCAACAATTAGTCGTTTATGACTATGGGCAGGATGAGGTTAAGAAAGCAATTGATAATATATGGACAAATATGTATGTCAATATTACAAATGTTAATCGTTTTCTTGAAAACTTAGAAACGTATGGTGCTGTTTTAGATGAGGTCTCTAAAAATATAATGAAAGGAGAAGGCCATGCAATTCGAGCATTTTTATATTTTGATCTTCTTCGCATGTTCGCTCCTAATTACGTTAATGATCCTCAAGCGATGTATATCCCGTATTATGATAAGACTGGGTATGAATCTGCGCCTTACTCCCCAAGCTCTTTTGTGGTCGATAAGATTTTATCGGATTTAAAAGTAGCAGAAGATATCTTAAAGGTTTATGATCCTGTTATGTTTATGGAAGTGGTTGATCAGACTAGGGGAATATATGAATTGGGAAGTATGCCCTATTTACAGTTTCGTAATTATCACATGAATTACTTTGCGGTCAAGGGACTTCAAGCTAGGGTCTTGTTGTATCAAGGGGATAAGTCTGCAGCTTTGGCTGCTGCAAAGGAAGTGATTGACAATCAGAAGAAATTTCCTTGGATTAAGTCCTCCAGTATAGGAGATAAAAGCACCGCTAATCGCGTTTTTTCTACAGAGCTTCTTTTTGCTTTCGAAAATCCAAAGTTGTATCAAATTTACGATAGTCAGTTTAGTGGTGCCCTGGATGATAAAGTTATTCTAAGTGCGGGAACTAACCCAAAGTTTTTGAACACCATTTTTGATAATTGGCCTAATGATTATCGCTATGGGAATATGTGGGACCAGACAGCAGGCAAGTCCTATCATGTATTTACCAAGTACAGAGATATTACAGCATCTAATAAATCAGAATATAATTTTAGATATACTGTGCCAGGTATACGAATTAGCGAGATTTTTTTAATTGCAGCAGAGTGTGAGACCGATGCAAGTCAAGGGTTAGCGTATTTAAATGAAGTTAGAAAGAATAGAAATTCTGATGCTTTAAGCAATGCTAACAACCTTAGTACAGATATTATGAAGGAATATAGAAAGGAGTTCTATGGAGAGGGGCAATTATGGTATTACTACAAACGGACAAACATGAGATCTATAATTTCTGCAGCTACGAATGCTCAGAAAGCTATAAACTTGGATCAGTATACTTTTCCGGTTCCGTTATCTGAAACTCAACCTAGATAATTTTGATTATGAATAATATTAATAAAATAATAATAGCTGTAGTATTTTTAGTTTGTATTACATCTTGCAAACAAGCGGAATTAGAATACCATTCAGCAAATAATACCATTCTATTTGAGGGAATAGATCAAACAGGTAATAAAGGGTATGTGCCTCAAGATACCAATAGCTTTTCCTTTGGTTATGTACCCGACAATATTAAAGATAGCCTATATTTTCTTTCCGTGTTTACAACAGGCGGACCACAGAGTATTGATAGACCCTATAAGATCGATTTTTCAAAGAATAGTACATTGAAAGAGGGTATTGATTATGAGTTATTGACTCCTCAATTTGTGATAAGATCTGGGGAGGTGAGAGATATCCTTGTTTTCAGATTATTGCGTACTCCAAAAATGCAAACAGATACGCTGTTTCTGGATATGAAACTTTTTCCCAATGAAAACTTTGAAACAGAGATGGTTAATCAGATTGTTGGCACAGGTATAAACAAGAAAAAGAAGAACTTTACAACGCATCATTTTACGGTAGATGATATTGCCGGAGCTCCTTGGTTTTGGGATCCAAAGAAGAATCCTAGTGCGACATCTTTGATGGGATATTTAGGCGATTTCAGTGCAAAGAAATTCCAAATCATGGCGAGTAGGTTTAATTGGGATCTTGATGTAGTAACGGCCGAGAAATATATGCCTGCCGCAAACCTTTTGGTTGCTTGGTCTAAAAGTATGCAGGTTTATCTGAACCAAATGGAGGCTATGGGGACTCCTGTTTATGAGGTCGATGGTATCACTCTGATGAAAATGGGTAAGTATGCACAATAAATTAAAAATTATGAAAAATACTATTATAGCTTTCAGTCTTTTAATTTTCAACATTTGTATTTTGAACTCCTGTAGAAAGGATTTGGGAAATTACGATTATTCTGAGCAGAACCATGTTCTCATTGAAAATATGGACGATAATTATCTTGGGTTTTCTGGGGTGGGATTAAAAATAAAGCCTGTATTGAAGCTAAGAGATGGGACTCCTTTTGATGAAAATAAATATTCTTATGAATGGTTCAGCTATGATTCTTTAGCCTCTAATGCGGACGTAAAAAAAGTGCTCAGTACAGAGAAAGATTTAGATATTCTGCTATCATTAGTACCATCTAAGTATGCCCTATTTTATCAGATAACAGATAAGGTAACAGGGTATTACTGGCAAAAGAAGGTTGGTTTAAGGGTCACGACGGAGATAGCAGACGGCTGGCTAGTTTTAAATGACATCAATAATGAAGCACGTCTAGATATGCTCGCGTTCAATGCGAAAACTACAGCGTATGACTCCTATTTTGATATTACAAAAGCAAGTGGAGATTGGAAAATAGAGGGAAAACCTTTGATGGTTCATTACGTTAGAAATTCAGAGATTTTAACGTCTAAGACCAGCGCAAGGGTATATGTGTCTACGGATAAATTAACTTATAGTATCAATAATCAGATATATACTTGGAATAACTATGGTAATTTAAAAGACGAGGTCATGCGCCCAACACCAACAAATTATCACGCAGTCAAATTTAGTTCGAGGGGTTCAGAATCTTATCTACTCGATAGTGAAGGGGTATTAAGCCGGGAAAATATTCCTCAAGCGACTTTATATGGACCTTCTTTAAACAGGTTGAGTACGGGAGGAATGATCGAAATAGCCCCATTTTTTGCAGATAAGAAAGCTTCACCAAATTATGCTGTAGTATTTGATGTAAAAACCAGACGCTTTTTAATTCACAAAGGAATGAATCAGGCACTTATCGTACCTACTTCTTCGACACCCGATACGTTTAAACCCGAAAATCTACAGAAAGACCTGGTGTTTTTAGCTTATGCTCCAATAACGAATGCTCAGTTTTATGCCCTTTTGAAGGATCCTGTTACAAAAAAGTTAAACTTGGTTCGTTTTATGGATAATGATACCGAGTTCGTTCTTCAGGGGGATGATGCCTTGGACGCAAGCTTGCCAATTGGTAATGCTGATTTTTATGAAGTTGATCCTACTTACGGCTATATAATGTACTCTGTCGGAGGGAAAGTATATCAGTATGATCCTTTTAATAAAGTAAATAAGTTGTTGATTGATAAAGGCAGTAGAACAATTTCATTAATTAAGTATCCTAGCCTATTTAACCGTTCTGACCGTTATCTTGAAATAGGGAAGAAACTGGTTGTATGTACGTACGATGAAAGCCAACCTACCAATTCCGGTAAAATGGAGCTCTACGATATAAGCTTATCAGGGGAGCCTCAATTATCAAAAACTTATGAAGGATTTGGTAAGATCGTAAGTGTTTCTTATCGTGAATAATGTATAGGAACTCTATTGTATGGTTTACCTTCCTTATACTTCAAGCCATACAATAGAGTTCGTGACTTCTAATTTAGAAAACAATGAAAAAAACAACATACCTATTATTTGTACTGACGTTATTTTTTACAGCTTTAAAAGCCCAAGAAGACCAATCTTTTAAAGGTTCGTTTGAAGCCTGTAAGGCACAGGCACAACAAGAGAATAAACTTATCCTGATCGATATGTATTTTGTCGGTTGTATGCCTTGTGCAGAGATGGATAAAAAAGTATTTCCAGATCCGCGAGTTCAGGCAGAAGTACAAAAGAATTTTATTCTATACAAAACCGATGTCATGAAAGAACAGGACGGCAAAAAGCTCGCCCGCAAGTATGGGGCAGGCGGTTTCCCGACCTATGTCATTCTGAATAAAGAGGGAAAAGCCATTATGATGGAATCTGGTTATTTTGGTGCCGATAGATTTGTGCCCCTTCTGCAAGAAGCCGTCCAACGCAATCAGGACAACCGTTATTTGGCATTTGACACCGACTTGGATAAAGAATACGCTGCAGCATACAGCGAGCGTTTTATTAAGACAGGAGTAAACCATCCTTTTTCAGAGCTGGAACCCTATTTAGCCCAACAAAAGGATTTGTTCAGCGAAGAAGCTTTTTTAGCCAATTCGGTCACTCAATTTCCGCAGTATAATGACTGGACATACGACAATCTGCCAAAGCTGCTTGACATGTATGGCGCCAACTTATTGAGGAACAAAATCAACAGCATAGCTAATATAAAGAGCCGTGCTTTCGGTAAAGAACAGGATAGTGACGCGTTAAGAAAAATGTTTAGCTACATTAGGCCTACTTTCAACGATCGTCTCTGGACTGTTTTTCTACCAGGCTTTGTTGCCGAGTTTTATAATGCTTCCAAAGATGCCAACACCTATTTTATGTTATTGGATGAATATCATCTTTATCCAAGATGGGAGGAGCGAAGCAATGCTCTGGGGCCAGTAATTATTGATCAGAAGAATAATCCAGTTATACTTAAAAAGATTCTGGCCGAGTATCAAGAACAAATTAACAAAGAGAAGCTTGAGTTTTCCGATCAGTATAAGCTTACGCTATTGTACATCTATTTGAAGGATTTTAAAATGGCCGAACAAGCCGTCGGTCAACTCTTAACAGATGATTTTAAAAACCCATATTATAAGATTACTAAAGAAAATGCAGAGGCAATGCGGGCTGCCATTCTGCGTAAGGATACCCAAGGTTTTGAGGCCCAGGTTTTGAAGCGACCTTTGGGATTCTCATTGGATTAGTCAAAAATCAAAAAGAAATAAACACAGATTATATATGGTCAAAAAGACAATTTTATTGTGCATAGCAGTATTCAGCCTGCTATTGACACAAGCACAGCAAGCCAGTAATATCAATGGAACGTTTAGTGCTGCTCCTTATCAGAAAGTAAGTCTCTTCAAGGTATACAACGGACGTCTGGTAGAGCTAGCTACTTCTACGCCTGGTAGTAAGGGGCAGTTTGCCTTTAGGTTTACGCCCGAATACGAAGGCCTCTACTTGGTGGGAGCAGGTTCTTCCCAGAACCAACAAGGACTTCACCGGTTCTATTTTAAAGGTGGCGAAGAACTCAATCTAATTCTTTCGAAACAGGGATACGAACTGACAGGTAAAAATAGCAAAGAGAATCAAGCACTTTACGCCTGGGACAAGCAGTCTGCAACTTTTAAGGGAAAAGGAACAAGCTTAGCTTCAATGACGACCTATGTAGATTTCTTTCCTGAGGTAGAGGGGTTTAAGAACAAAGTAGCAGAAATTGGAAAATCTGTGAAAACAGGAAATCCGAAGTTTGACACCTTATTCCCTCGTATAGTTGATTTCGACTTTGCATATTACACCATTTCGTACCTCTATATGCCCCGTACGGCACATCCTAGTAAAGAAGAAATGAGTGCATACTACACTTCATTCAATCCCGATAGATACCTGACCGACGAGTTGCTTACCCTTCCATACGGAGATCGCTTTATGAGTATTTTAGTGTTTAAAAAGGTCGATCTTTCTAGTAGACCGAGTTTTGAAGATCAGGTTGCTTCTATTCCTTCCGATATTTTGAAAGGTCAATTTGTTGTAAACCGTTTAGAAGGAGCACGTTCCTACAATGATTTTCTAGCGATGAGCGAGCAGTACGGAAAACACTTCACCTTAGAAGAGCAGAAGCAGCGTGTTTCAGCCGTTGGTGCCAAGCTCGTCGAGACCAAGACCGGAGTACCAGCATTCAAGTTTGCTTTCCCGGATGTTGATGGTAAGAAAATCGCATTAGATGACTTGAAAGGAAAAGTCATATTATTAGACCTATGGGCTACCTGGTGTGGGCCATGTCGTGCCGAAGAGCCCCATTGGGAGAAACTAAATGAAGAGTACAAAGATAAAGCAGTAGCATTTGTTGGTGTTTCTACAGATCAGGACAAGCCCAAATGGGAAAGCTACGTCAAAGAAAAACAATTAAAAGGGATTCAGATTCATGCAGGGGCCGGTAATGAGCTATCGAACGCTTACAAAGTCAACAGCATTCCTCGCTATATTCTAATTGATAAAGCGGGAAATCTGATTACAGCAGATAGCCCCCGTCCGTCCGATCCAAAGCTAAAGTCACTTTTGGACGAGTGGTTGAAGAAATAATAATTTCAAGAAGTATATTATGTAGAGAGGGACCATCTTAAGATGGCCCCTCTTTTTTATACCTTTTTCTTCCAGAAGTTCAATAACCCATTGCAGGCCGAGCCATCCAGCTCGAAGCTACGCGGGATTTCATTCCATCCGCCCCAATATGTTGCCAGCCGGGTACCTATAGGTAGCTGGTCGAGTTCATTTTTCAGAAACCGGGTATACACCCGATATAGATTCTTGTCTATAGGCACCTGTTCGTCAATAGGGCAAGAGGTATCTATATTTTCGTAGAAAGAGTTATAGAAATAAAATGCATCATAGTCCGAAAAGGTAATCTCAGCCATATTCGCGTGGATAAATTCCACATTTTGGATTTCGTATTTCTCGGCTATCTCTTTTGATAGTTTAGTCAGTGATTCGCGTTGTTCGACACCGTAGAACATACCATCGGTACAAGCAGCTCCCACGAGACAGAATTTGCCTACCCCAGCACCGATATCGAGCACTTTATTGTTCGGCTCCTGCACAAGATACTCTGCGGCTAGTTTTGCTACTGCGACTGGTGTCCAATGGCGATCAGCCAGTTCTCTAATATGTAAAGGGTACAGTTCATCAAATGTACTGTCTGCTACAGCGATATTTGCTCGTAGTGTTTTAAAAATCATGTGTTGGCTCCGTGCTTTTTAGGTCAGCAACTAAAAAATAACCCCTAATATAGTTGGTTTTTTTCCAATTGATGATATATAATGTATCACATAGATTACAGTCTTTTTGGTAGAAACGAATTTTAAAAATACTACCTTTATCCTTTAGATATGATGATAAAGAAGATTTTCATACTATTACTTGCTGTGATTGCTCTGTTTATGGGGCCACAGTACGCTATGGCACGAGCTGTCGTAGGAGTAAAGGTATGTTGTCAAAAGATGTCATCCCAAAAATCTTGCTGCAAAGATAAAGAAAAGAAAGCTACTCCTAAAAAACACTGCAAGGGTGATGGCAAAAGTTGCTCCTGCGGAGTTTCTATAGACGGCAAGACTTCTTTGTTTTTTCATGTAGCAGAGAGTGATGTTTTTTTTGAATTTTCTGAAAAACAGCAAAAGTATTTTTACCAAGATTTATTTCACAGCAGCGATGCACGTGCTATCTGGCTTCCTCCCAAAATAAGCTAATATTACGTTATGGACAGCCCATGGTCTGTCCTGTCCACACCTCTTTTTAGGTAAACATTCATTTTCAAGATCCTGTTATAACAACATTTCTGTAGCAGTGACTGCACAAAAACGTGCATCATGTCACCACTATCAGAGTTCGTTGTACACAGTTTGGGTATTCCATCCCGAAGGATCAGAATAAGTTAATGACCATTAAAAGACAAGTAAAATAGACATGAAATCAATACATACATTATGGGTAGTCGTATTTCTACTGTTAGCTGTTCCGCGTTCTTATGCACAGCTGAAAGTAGGAGATTCACTACCAGATATTACATTACAGAATGATAAAAATCTCGATATCACACTTCGATCCTTTGAAGGAAAGACTGTTTTGGTAGATTTTTGGGCTTCTTGGTGTCTGCCCTGCAGAAAGGCCAACAAGCATCTTGTAAAACTGTACGATAAGTACAAAGACAAAAATTTTGAAATTGTAGGGATCTCTATCGACACCGACAGTACGAAATGGCTTAAAGCTATCCAGCAGGACCGATTAAAGCATCAGCAATTGATCGATCCCAAGGGATTTGATGCGCCGTCCGCCCTGCTCTTTGGTGTCGATGCTTTACCGGCAGCTTATCTGTTTGACCCATCTGGCAAACTGGTCGCGATCAACCCTACAGAAGAACAAATCATTTCACAAATTAAAAAATAAGATAACGATGAAATATCCATGTAGCAGAATTGCACAAACACGCATGACCGCGAAGCAGCATGCTCACCAATTACAATACATCGTGCATAAAACAATTTGGATATTCCATATGGCCGTTAAAGAACAAATTATACACATATGAAAACGATTAAAATAAAATCATTTATAGCAGCTTTTGCATTATTATTCACTAGCGTTGCAGGTTATTCACAGATTTCAAAAGTAGATATCATGGCTACAGGGCTTACTTGCTCGATGTGCTCCAATGCCATCAATAAGCAGTTAAAATCCTTATCCCAGATATCCGATGTCGCGACAGATCTGAATACCAATACATTTACGATTTCTTTCAATGATAATCAAACCGTAAGCCCTAAGGTGTTAAAAGATGCTGTAGAAAAAGCCGGCTTTTTTGTAGGTTCCATGGTGTTGACCCTATCACCTGAAGCAACCGCTGCGCAGCAAGTTGCTGTAGGAGACGACTCTTTAGTATTTATTGATGATAAGAAAGCAGGTTCAAACCAGTACAGAGTCGTTGATAAAGGTTTCGTAACACAGAAAGAGTACAAGAAGCTAGCAAAAACTTACGCAAAGCATGGCAGCTATTCATCAGAAAACGATAAAGTATACCATATAGTAGCATTATAATATGAGGTATATAGTCCTATTTTTTTTCGTATGCAGCACTATAAGCACATACGCACAGGAGTTATTTGTAGTTACAGAACCGGCCAGCAATGTGCCGGCCGGTTCACTTAGCGTGCGCGTAGGTCAATCATTAATCAAGAATGACCTAAAAGATAATCATATCTACGGGCTATCTCCCGAAGTAACGTGGGGTATTAATAAAAGTCTTATGGTCCGTGCTTCCAGCTATTTTGACAATGCCGCAAATGGCATGAACCTAGCCGGTGCCAGCGCCTATGCCAAGTATCGTTTCTATTCTGTAGATGATCTACAGAGTCATTTCAGGATGGCGGCCTTCGGTAGATACAGTTGGAACAAGAGCGCCATCCATCAGGAGTCAATAGATCTTATGGGCAAGAATTCAGGTATTGAAGTCGGTCTTGTTGCCACACAGCTTATCAAGAAGCTTGCGCTTAGCTCCAATGTGAGCTACGGACGTGCCTTTGACAATGACGGCAACGACTTTCCAGAACTATACAGCAAAGATGCCATCAACTATACTTTTTCAGCAGGAAGATTGATGTATCCCAACCGCTATAAGAGCTACAAGCAGACCAATATCAATGCCATGGTCGAACTAGTAGGGCAGACCATTCTTAAGAATGGCCGTTCCTATATGGACATTGTGCCTGCGGTACAGTTTATCATCAATAGTCAGGCACGGATCGATGTGGCGTACCAAAAGCAACTTTATGGTTCTGTATATCGTCCAGTAAAAGATGGCGTATTTCTAAAATTGGAGTACACGTTTTTTAACGTAACCAAATAGTTGTATTTTTATTAGTTGTTATTTAGGGCGGTTTTATTAAACTGCCCTAAGTTGTTTTAAGCATGCCCCTTTTTATTCTTTTCAGTAATGCACCACAATCTCCCTGGAGATCATTTACTGTGTATCCCTTGCTTGTCATTCCTGAAAATTATAATTCCTCTCCCTATTCACCAATAATATTGTTGGTACCACGAATATATGATATAGGTTTCTTGTTTATGGTCAAGTGTATCTATTTCCCGGTCATTCCGCGTTAGTCTTGAGATTGGGAATAGGAGAGCCCTTATGAAGGTTATGAAAGTGAATTTGTATTAGAAATTTTACTTCATCATAAGTTTTTATACTTTTGTTGCAACTGCACTAACAGTTCATAAACAACAACACGACTATCTTAGGTGACTGGTTATTCGGAATATCATATATTGGCGCAACTGCGGGATGGGGATCACGGTGCTTTTGAGCAGCTTTATGATGTCCATAAAATTCAGCTTACAGCCAGTGTGCTGAGGCTGGTAAGGTCTCCGGAGCTGGCCGAGGAAGTGATCCAGGAGACATTTGTGTCCCTTTGGGAAGCCCGCGCCAGAGTAGACCCTTCCAAGCCATTGCTACCCTATCTCTATACGATCTCTGCCAATAAAACAAAGAATATATTCCGCAAATCAGTCTCTGATACCAAAGTGAGAGATGAGTTACTAACGACTTTTGAAGAAAGTTATAATCCCATAATGGACAGTATATTCCGGAAAGAGTACGAGGTACTGGTAGATAGTCTTTTGGCTAAGCTCACCCCTCAACAATCGGCGGTATATAGACTGTGCAAGCTGGAGAATAAAAGCTACCAGGAGGTGAGCCAGCTGCTGGGCATAGCCGAAGGTACCGTCAATGTCCACATACGCGAAGCCAACCGGACTTTAAAGAGCCTGATTGCTACGCGGGCAGACCTTTTATTGCTGTTAATCACTTTTTTTCATTTTTCTTAAAATTTATCTACCTGCTTTTGTACTGTTGTGTGTATTACTAATATACAAGCCGTAAACAATAGATGAACGCTAACCAAGAATTTGAGGATCTGTTTACCCATCTGGCCAATGGCACGATTACCAAGCCACAGCTAGATCGGTTGATAAGCCTTATCGAACAACATGATTTTGATCAGGAATTGGTCCATAGGCTAAAACTGGAGCTAGAGCAACCCACGCTATTGCAGGAGTCTGCTTTGGTGGATAGTATCGCCTCCAGAGCTAGAGCCAATATCATGGAGCGCACTGCAGTAAGAACCAAGACACGACGTATCCCTCGGTCCATAATATGGTGGGCAGCCTCTATTTTGGTGGTCAGCGGGCTCACTGTCCAATACTTTAAGCAGGTTGATACTGTTGTGCCCGCAGAAGAGCGGGGAGCGTATGTTGCTGTTCAGGATATTGCTCCAGGCGGCAATAATGCCGTCTTAACACTCTCCAATGGAAAGACTTTCGTCCTTGATTCGACAGAACAGCAATTGGTAAGCCAGAATGGGGCTATCGGATACGACGGTGGTAAGGACCTACTCGCGTTGAAAGATTCCGTTTATCAGCTTACGCTGGCCACACCGCGTCGGGGGCAATATCAGGCCTTACTTCCCGATGGTACACGCGTATGGCTAAATGCCGAATCTAAGATCAATTATCCATCGCGCTTCGACAGAGATAACCGGGTGGTATCGGTCGAGGGTGAAGCCTACTTTGAAGTTGCAAAAAAACAGGGTTCAAAATTCATCGTACAGCTCCAGGGAGGAAGCCAGGTAGAGGTATTGGGAACACATTTCAATATTAACGCTTATTCCAACTTTTCGGACATCAAGACTACGCTGTTAGAAGGAAGTGTACGCGTGGTATCGCCCGACCGGGCACATGTCATGCTTAGGCCAAATGAACAAGCTGCGCAGAAGAGGAATGGAAACGCTATCCGTGTGAATAGGGTGAATGTAGATGATATCGTAGCCTGGAAAAACAATAAGTTCAATTTTGACGGATTACGTTTTGAAGAAATAATGAGCCAGATCGAACGCTGGTATGATATTGAGGTGGAATACAAGAACGAAATTCCGAAAGTCGAATTCTATGGTGAGATCGGCCGGCAGAATACCTTGCTCTATGTACTCAAGGTATTTGAAAACTCGGGTATAAAACTACAGCTTAAAGGGAATAAGCTCTTGGTCTACTGACTAGGAGAAGACACCCAAAAATAAAAACAATAACTAACTAACAACTAACAATTTATTATGAATGGAAATTTAGACGTTCTAAGAGGGCTAGCTTCTGCTGTGTGGAGATCGAGCAGGTTCTTGTCAAGGACAAAAATTCTACTCTTGGCCTCATCTGTTATGTTTATGTCTATGGGCATAGCACAGGTGATCCATATCGAGGGGAGAAATATGTCGCTCCGGCAGATCCTCGATGAGCTAAAAAAGCAATCCGGCTATTCGGTATTTATCCGCAAAGATGTATTGGATAATGCAAGCACTATTAATTTACAGAAAAAAAACAGGACAGTAGAAGAGCTGTTGGAAGAAGTTACCAGAGGACAGCAGTTGGATTATCAGATCAAAGGCAAAGAGATCGTATTGTCCAAGAAAGCGACTGCTCCTCAAGCTGTACAAAAGACCTCCCGTAGCACTGTCGAGTTGGATGCGCAGCAGGAGACCGTCGTTCGTGGAGTTCTCGTAGATACGGAGGGCAAACCTGTAGCTAAGGCAACTGTTAGCAGTAAGAGCACAGGAACTAAAGTCGAGTCCGATGCATCAGGTCGGTTCCAGATCAAAGTGAGCTTGCCGGATGAACTACTTGTCTCTTATATAGGATTTGCACCTAAAAGGGTGGCAGTTGCCGATACTAAAGCGTTACGTATTACATTACAGTCTACAGCTGTCGCTGTTGAAGATGTTGTTGTGACTGGGATATTTGAGAGACCTGAAGGGAATTTTACAGGAGCTGTCACTTCGATCAGTGGCGCGGAGTTAAAAAATGTGAGTTCCAGTAATGTTTTTGCTGCTATTAGTGCGTTAGACCCCGCGTTTCGAATAGTACCTAACAATGCAGTAGGAGGTAATATTAATGAGATGCCTGAAATACAGATCCGTGGTGCTAATTCAATGCCTAATCTGAGTGGTGAGCTTTCCGCAAATCCCAATGCCCCTTTATTCATATTAGACGGTTTCGAAGTTACTTTACAAAGAGTAGTCGATCTAGATATGAATATGATCCAGTCCATTACCATTCTAAAGGATGCTTCGGCTACTTCAATCTATGGTTCTAGAGGAGCCAATGGGGTACTGGTGATTACATCGGTAGCTCCCAAACCAGGAAAGATACAAGTTACTTTCAACAATGATTTTAGATTGACTACGCCAGATCTTTCCGTCTACAATTTACTTAATGCGCGTGAAAAACTTGATTTTGAAAAACGAGTGGGCTTTTATACTGCAGAGCAGGGCAATAGACAGTATATCTTGGATCAGGTGTACAATGACCGTGCTGCCGCTATTGCGAGCGGTGTTGATACCGATTGGCTCGGGTTCCCCACACAAGTAGGAACGAGTAATAGAAGCACGTTATATTTACAGGGAGGGGACGAGTATATCCGTTATGGTTTGCAGCTTTCTGGCGATTTTCAAAACGGTGTTATGAAAGGGCAGAAGCGGAATAATTATTCCGGCCAATTTGATTTGACATATAATGTCAAGAATCTTCGTTTTCAGAACTCTATCCGTATTTTTCAAAATACCTCTAATGAATCGCCATATGGCTCTTTTGCACAATATGCCCGTATGAACCCCTATTGGAGACCATTTGATAGTAATGGCCTTCCAAATCAAATCTTGGAGAGTAATACCTTTGGAACCTTCACTAACCCACTGTATGATGCGACTTTGAATACGTTGGATAAGTCACAATACTTCGGGATTTCCAATAATTTAAAAGTTAGGTGGAATATTATGCAAGGGCTGCACGCAGAAACGAGTTTTAGCTTGAATAAGCAAAATGGCTCATCCGATCAGTTTTATCCAGCACAGCACTCTAAGTTTACCGGTGTCACAAATGTAAATGAAAAGGGTTCTTATGACGTAAGGAATGATAATTCACTAGGATACGAGAGTTTGACTACGCTAAACTATACAAAAAACATTAATAAGCACTTAATCTATTCGACTCTAGGTTTTAACATAGCGAGCAATTCAAATAATTATTATTCCATTAGTACCGTTGGCTTTCCTTTTGATCGTCTAGACAATCTTTTGTTTGCCAATCAGTATAAACCCAATACCCGACCTATAGGAGACGAAAGTACGGTTCGTAGATTAGGATATTTATTTAATGCCAATTATGCCTACGACAATCGGTATTTGCTTGATTTTTCGGCCCGTCGGGACGGTTCATCGCAATTTGGTTCAGACAAACGTTACGGATCATTTTGGTCCACAGGTATAGGTTGGAATATCCATAATGAAGACTTCTTTGTTAAGAATGAACAGATCAATCGATTAAAAATAAGAGCAAGCTACGGGTCGACAGGTTCGTTGAATATTCCCGCATATCGTGCGCAAACCCGTTATAGTTTCGGTGTGGACAATGTATACGATGGCGAGTTAGGTGCTGCTATTATGGGATTGGGTAATCGAGAATTGAGCTGGCAAGAAGTGAAAACATTAAATCTAGGTACAGATGTCACCTTATTTAAAGAGCGTTTGGATATACGTTTCGAATATTATAGAAGCTTGACCGACAATACTATTACTAATGTCTCATTGGCTCCATCTAATGGTTTTTCGGATTATGCTGAGAACTTAGGAAAGATCCAGAATACGGGGTTCGAGTTTTCAGGGCGCTATAAGATCATTGACAATAAAAAGGAAGGAATTCTGTGGTCTGTCAATGTAGGCGCTATCACCAATAAGAATATATTGAAAGAACTGTCTAATAAACTCAAGCTGACTAATGCCAATACCAATGCGGCCAATACAAAACAAAGAGCACCTAATATTATGCTTGAAGAAGGGCAGGCTATCAACTCGATTTTTGTCGTTCCATCCTTGGGGGTAGATCCTATTACAGGAGCAGAGGTATTGTTGAAAAAAGATGGCAGTACCACATTTACTTGGGCGGCTGCAGACAAAGTCGCTTATGGTGTTACTGATCCTAAATGGAATGGTGTATTCGGTACGAATTTGAACTATAAAGGTTTTGAACTCGGGATGATATTCAATTATCGTGTTGGTGGGCAGATGTACAATCAGACTCTAGTTGACAAGGTACAAGGTGCCGATACCAAGTACAATGTGGATCGTAGAGCTTATGATCTGGGTTGGACGAAACCTGGCGATGAATCTATGTTTACCAAATTTGGGACTACAGAGGTAATTACCAAGTTGAGTTCTAGATTCGTACAGGATGACAATGTGCTTAGCCTAAGCTCCGCTTCCTTGGGATACAATTTCTATAGACATGCTTTTGTGAAAAGGATAGGCTTGAATAGCTTCAGTCTAGTAGCTATTACTAACGATTTATTCACTTTGAGCTCTATTCAGGTAGAACGTGGTACCAACAATCCTTTTGCTCGTACATTCTCCCTTTCCTTAAGAGCTGGTTTTTAATGATTAATTCGAATAAAATGAAAATAACCACTAAAATATTCGCCATCCTTAGCCTTTTGTTTTTTGGCACAGGGTGTAATAATTACCTTGAAGTAGACCCTAAATCTACAATTGGTCAAGAGCAATTGTTTAGTTCCGAAGTTGGCTTCCAGCAGGCTCTGACAGGTGTATATTCACAGGTCGCATCCAAGTCCTTGTATGGAGATAATATGTCCATGGGTTTTGTGAGCATGATCGGACAAAATTATAGTCCGAATGCTAGTTTGTTTCCTTTTAAACAGACCGTAGCGCTTAATTTTAAGACTGGTGACGCTATTTCTTTCGTATCATCTATCTGGTCGAGTGCTTATAAAGCTATTGCAGGGACCAATACGATTTTAGCAGAAATCGATGCCAAGAAAAGCATCTTCACAGAAAATAATTATGCATTGGTAAAAGGCGAAACTCTAGGACTACGGGCCTATTTACATTTTGATTTGTTGAGACTCTATGGTGCGAATTTTGCTACTAATTCCAGCAAAAAGTCTATTCCATATCGTACCGTATCAAATGCGCTTTCTAAAGTCCCTTCCACTGTCGATGAGGTATCTGCTTTAGTGTTAGAAGATTTGCTTGAAGCAGAACAGCTGTTGAAAAACACAGACGCTATGGTTCTTGGTGTGAATAAGAATAGACGATTCAAAATGAACTATTACGCCATCAAAGGATTACAAGCGCGTGTATACCTTTTCAGAGGAGATAAAGTTAATGCTGCAAAAGCGGCAAAGGAGGTCGTAGAGTCAGGCAAATTTGCTTTTGTCACTTCGGATGAAATAAATGCAAATCCAGGAAGCCGTGATCGTCTTTTTTCTAATGAACATGTTTTCGCTTTGCGTGTCAAAAATATCAAAGAGTGGGTCGAAGGTTCCCGAGCATATTTTAAGATTGTTCCAAGCGATTCTCGTTACTCTTTGACGAGAACTGAAGTCGATTTTAAAACACTGTATGAAGTTGACAAAAACGGATCAACCGATATTCGGAGTTCGAAATTATTAGAAACGGAAGGCACAACTATTTTTTGTTCTAAATTTTGGCAGACTTCCGTATTGGGCAGTGGGCAGACAGAAATTGATCGGTTAGATCAGACAGTACCATTAGTGAGATTGTCCGAGATGTATTATATACTAGCCGAAACCGCTGCGACACCAGCGGAGGGGTTAGTCTATTTGAATAAGGTAAGGGTCAATCGTGTTCTGCCAGAGATTTTATCTACAGGTTTCACATCACAGAATCTCGAAGCAGAGATTCTTAAAGAATACCAAAAAGAGTTTTATGCGGAGGGACAGTTATTTTTCTATTACAAACGTAAACTGACTGTACGTATGCTTTTTGGTGCGAAGAATCTGAGCGAAACCAACTATATCGTTCCTGTGCCAGACAATGAGTTAGAGTTCAATCCTAATTACAATTAATTAATAAATGATTATGAAGAATATATTCATTATAGGTCTATTGTTTTTATCCTTAGCATCCTGTCGCAAGGATCCACAGTCTGTTTTTAGTGGGCAGGATGGCGTTACCTTTTATTATAAGTCTGGACCAGAGCAGGATAGCGTGAGCTACTCCTTTAAGGCGAACGTTGTCCCAAAAACCAAAGATACCGTTTATATCAAGATGCGTCTCGTAGGCAAATTGGCTAATTATGACCGGGAGATTTCGGTGGTTGCGGATAAAGGATCCACCGCTGTAGAGGGAACGCATTTCATTCTGCCAAAAACGTTTATGCAAGCTGATTCCTTTGAAGTCAGATATCCAGTTGTCCTGCTAAATTCTCCTGATCTGGTCAGTAAGACCGTTCGGTTGGTGCTACGTGTGGCAGATAGTAAGGATCTGATCGTAGGTACCGTAGGACAAGCTGATTATAGCACAAGAAATACGGCGGTGTTTAAAATAAACTTTAGTAATAATTTGATAAAACCAGACTATTGGGATTATATCGGAGGCTATGTAGGGCCTTACAGTAATGTTCGTTATCAATTTATGATTGATGCGCTTGGTACCTCAAATTTTAGACCGAACACCAAAGGGGGACTACTTACCTATCCGGATTTTTTGAATTTTAAAGCTGTGTTGGGTACGGCTTTGAACGAGTATGAAAAGAAGAATGGCCCGTTGATGGATGAAAATAATCTCCGGATTACTTTTAACTAACAATATTAAACTGGAAAAGTATGAAATATCTATATAAAATATTAAGCATGGCCCTTATTGGGACAATGCTTTATTCCTGTCAGAAAGAAACCTATAACTATTCGGAAGTTAACACCCTTTCAATAAAGAAAGATGCTGATACCTATGAGGTACAGCAGCGAGACATATTAACTATTGACCCCGTTATTTCTACAAGCCAAACAGATGGAGGGCCTTATACCTACGAGTGGTTGGTCTATAAGGATGTTGACATAGCAGATTATAATATATCGGCAGCCAACCCACCGAATAAAGCAAAAAAGCTTTCTTCTGACAAAAAGTTAAATGTCGAAATTATGTTAGACCCAGGTGTTTACCATCTTCAGCTTACTATTACTGATAGCAAGACCAATCTGAAAACCTATGATCAGTCTACATTGACGGTCAATGGCAAGTTTTATGAAGGTTGGTTGGTCATGTCCAATACATCAGGTAAGCCAACTGTTTCCTTTGTTCGTAAGGACGGTGAAGTCTTTTTAGATGTTATTGGTTTATCAAATAAAGGAATGGCTTTGTCAGGTAAAGGACTTGCTGCTTTCTCAGGTGTGCACAAACAATTGGAAAGTGTTAATGTCTTTACAGATCAAGAGTTTTATAGTTTTAACGCCAATGATTTTTCATTGATTGGTACTTCTGGCAGCTTGATGGAAACGAAGATTGCCCCAATTAGATCACCTCATTATGCTATAAACAATATTAATTTTGATCAGTATATTGTTAGCAATGGAAGTGTTTATGGTGCATTAACCCCCTATGGTGGATTCGGAAAGTATTCATCACGTTTTAGTGGACCTGATTATTCGGTATTTCCTTTCTTCATGACAGGATCCAAGGCATATACTTTGTTCTATGATAATAAGGGCAAGCGTTTTCTGCACAACAGTTATAATACACGGTCTTTGCTCGAGTTCGCCAGTATACCTGAGGAGGTGAAGGATGGGGTGGTTACGGTGGCATACAATGTTAGCGCGGTAGGCAAAACGGCAATAGCCATTGACAAAGGAGCAAATAATGAATATTTCTTAGTGATGAAAGACGATGTTGACTATTATTTATACTCCATACTACCAGATAATGCGAGTCCGGCAGGCATGAAGCAAAAGATGACACATGTACCTGAGATTGCTAAAGCAACCTCTTTTGCCGTTTCAGAGGCGAATAAACAAATGTATTATGCTGTCGGGAATACCATTTATATCTATGATATTCTAGCCAATTCGGCTAAGGTAGCTTATCAGTTTCCGGCAAATACCTTAATCAAAGATCTCAAGATGTTTAAGAGCAAAGGTTGGAGTAAAGTTGATCCATTGTTTAATAGACGATTGACCGTAGCTACGTACAACGGCAGCGAGGGTGAATTGTATTATTTCGATCTACTTCCGATTGGAGACATCGAAAATAATACGTACAGCAAGAAGTTTGGAGGGTTTGGTGAGATCGAGCAGATTAATTACAGAAACCCTAATTTATAGAAATTACCATGCATTTACATAAAAAAGCAATCCTAGTCATCGCCTTATCAACGGCACTAGGTACCGTCAAGGCCCAGTTGGCCAAGAAAACTGACCTGACATTCAAAGATATCCAAGACCGGGTCAATGGCTTACTTGCCAGTAAAGACCCCTTGGCAAAAGATTCTATCAAATGGGAGGCCTCCCATTTGATAGAATCCAAAAATGAAGAGTACATCAAACATGGCAAATCCGTCTTTGGATTTTTAGGGGACAGTAAGTCTGTGGAGATAGCTCACCAGAACCTCTTAAAAAAGTTTCCCAAGAGTGCTTATACGGCAGGTTCAAGGTTGGATGATCTACTGAAGGATTACACTGACGAAGGCAGTTTAAACAAAGACGTCGCCGTATGGAAAAAACAGTATAAAACAGCCCTGCAGACAGCTTCGTTTGCCGATGCGAGCTATGCCAAAATAGCTGGTAAATTGCTTACCAATGGTGAGGTAGCAGGCGCTAAGACCTATGCTGCTCTGATCGTTAAAGATGCGGCAAAAGCGAATTTTGAATTTAAGCTCGCACAGCACACATTCGAACAGGGAGATATCTCCCAAAGCGCGCAACTCCTTGATGCCCTCATTAGCAAATATCCACAGGTGCTTCAGGAGAATAAATACCTTGGACAGCAAGTCTATAGCCTACAGGCTGAGATTTTTGGCAAGCAGCAGAAGTGGGCAGCGGCATTGGGGCTTGTCGAGGAGCACAATCTTCCTTTAGAGGATATCAAGTTTCAGGCCCTGATGCAGACGGGACGCAACTTTGATGCCTTCTTACTATTGGACACGCGTTTTGCAAAAACCGCATTGACACCGATTCAGGAGCGGGAGGGAGCCACACTTTTCGAGAATCTGGGAAGTACATCCAAGGAATGGGAAGCCTACAAAGTTCGTGTAGAAGCAAAGAAAACAAAGGAGAACGAGCAGCACTGGACAAGCTCCATGATCAATGAGCCTTCTATTGATTTTGAGCTCATGGATATGCAGGGGAAAATCGTCAAGTCTTCGGACTATAAAGGTAAAATTGTAGTTCTGGACTTCTGGGCTACCTGGTGCGGTCCATGTGTCAATTCCTTTCCAGGGATGCAGGCCGCGGTAGACAAGTACAAAGATGATCCGGAGGTCGTATTCCTATTTATGAATACATGGGAGCGCAGCGAAGATTATAAAACAAAGGTGAAAGCCTTTATCGAGGAGAAAGGGTATAGCTTCCATGTCGTATTTGATAAGCAAGAGGCAGGAGATGCCTTAGTCGAAAAATATGGCATTACCGGTATTCCGACAAAGATTATTATCGATCAGAACGGACGAGTGCGGTTCAAATCCTCTGGTAGCTCACCCGTGGTGAAAGAAATCGTAGACGAGATCTCGTATAAAATCGATCTCATTAGGAAGCAGAAGAACTAGAGGTTATTTAATATTGGTAGATGCAATCGCTCCGAAAGAGCTTCCTAAACTCAGCATTGAAAATGAGGCGATATATAGCTAATTTCCGGATTCGAAAGTATTCCTCTCGCGAAAAAATCAAGCTATCTTAAAAAAAGGGAGAAAAAGACTTCTCTACGAAATACCCTACAACAAAAGGCGGGTAACAGCCAATGAATCATACAGGTTAAGCCTATGGTTTATATGGTTGGAACCTGACTACTTAAAGAAGATTAGAACAAAACCGGTGTGACGGATAGAAGGATCGGTTGTATCGTCTGTTTCATCAAGAGCTCCGCTTGATTGATCGACTGCCGCAGTTGATTAATAGATCGTGGCACTTGATTCATCATCTGCATCATTTGATTGATCTACTATTGCAGTTGATTAATAGATCGTGGCACTTGATTCATCATCTGCATCATTTGATTGATCTACTATTGCAGTTGATTAATAGATTGTGGCACTTGATTCATCATCTGCATCATTTGATTGATCTACTATTGCAGTTGATTAATAGATTGTGGCACTTGATTCATCATCTGCATCATTTGATTGATCTACTATTGCAGTTGATTAATAGATTGTGGCACTTGATTCATCATCTGCATCATTTGATTGATCTACTACTGCAATTGATTAATAGATCATCGTTCTTAATTCATCATCTAGTTTATTTGATTAACTAGCTGGTGCAAAAGGACATTCAAAAATTAGATCTATGTCGCTATATAAGCACAAACACCGGCTACCAAGACCGGTGTTTGTGTTGTATTTGCTTATCGCCAAAGACTATGTGGAGTCTGGCCTTTGCGGATAGATTCTAAGGATGTTTCGAGGCGTTTCTTGACTTCCTCGGCTCCGGGTAGAAAACTGTCCTGACAGGCGATTTCCATCTCTTTGACAGCCTGTGCTTGGTTTCCGGTCTTTAACAAGAGCCCAGCATACACTGCCGCGGAAGAGAAATGGGGGAAATAAGAATTCGCCTGTTTGGCCCAATCCGTGGCCTTTTTTAAGATCTTAGGGTCGTTAGACTGGTTATAGATGTACTCGGCAGCATCCCGTAGGCTATAGGAGACACCCGACATTTCTTGATGACGCATCAGTCTTTTCATCACGGCATAGTTCGGATCAGCCACAGAGTCTGTCTTGCCTTCAAGATAAGGCTTCATATAGTCTTCAAAAGTTTTTTTGTCTGAGGCAATCTTGTCCGGAATGCCTGTTTTCATAAGCCCGTTGTCTACATAGTCTATTGCTGCAGCTTGAAGTTTGTCTACATCATGGATACCATTGTAGTACTGCATGACAGTAGCCTTTGCTATAGCCGTTTGTTCGGCCTCATTGACCTTGGATGCAACTAGCAATTTGCGGTAAGAGTCGATCATGATCGGTAGCTGATCGGCTCTTTCCTGCTCGATGATATTCTTCTGAAAATAATTGCGGATACCCGTTTCTAATATTCCTAAGGCATATTTGACAACATCTAGAGAGTCTAGCTTCTCGCGGTTATTGAAAAGGTAATTGAACCCCTCGCCGCCGGGTATGACCTGGAATGTGGGATCGGTGAAATAGACTGCGCCAAGTATCTCTTTGTCTAAAAGCTGGCTGGCGGAAAGTTTTGGCATAAGCTCTTCGATAAGATCGGCAGATGGTAGCTTGGATAATGCGCGTTTCTTCATGTAACCGATCAGAAAGTCCGTATCGCGATTGCCTTTTTCATACTCTTCGTGCCATGCCACCAATGGCTTTGGATCATTACGCTCCTGAAGGGCGATTTCGGCCTCTTGCAGAAACGGCGCCGCAGGCATATAGCCCGAAGTACGGTATACTAATCTGCCATCACCATCTACAAATAGATAGGTAGGGTACGAGCGTACGCCATATTGTTTGGCTAAAGCTACGCCTTCGCCTTTTTCGGCATCAAATTTATAATTGACAAAAGATGCGTTGAATAGCTTGCCGACATTTTCCATAGGGAATACCTCGGCAGCCATTAGCTTACAAGGTCCGCACCAGCTGGTGTAGACATCGACAAATACCAATTTGTTCTCGGCCTTGGCCCGGGCTAATAGCTGACTCCAGGTACCTTCTATAAATTGTATTCCCTGTTGTGCACTGGCCGCAAAGGAGGCAATTATTAATACCAGTGTCCCAATTAATCTCTTCATTCTATTAAAATTAAAAACCGAATATTTCTTTTATTTTATCATCAAATTGAGCGGAATCTCCGACATAGCGAGCGATGATCTTGCCTTCTTTGTCTAGGAGTATCTTTGTAGGAAAGGCTGTGATTCCGTAGGCTTTTACAGCATCAAATTCGGCTATACCTTCGTTATTGAGTACCTGTACCCATGTCATCTGATCTTCTTCGATCGCTTTTTTCCAGATACGCTTATTGTCTTCAAGACTGCTACGCTGTTCGTGTGCTATACCTACGATCTCTAGACCGTGGCTTTTGTACTTGCTATACAGCTCACGTAGGTGTGGGTGTGAATCCCGGCATGGCCCGCACCAGCTGCCCCAAAAGTCCAGTAGTACGTATTTGCCCTTGAGGGTCTCGAGGTTGACTGACTGTCCGTTGATATCTACCTTTTGAAGAGCAATGGCTTGTTTGCCTATTGCGGTAGCATCCATGCTGGCAATCTTACTTTTTATAGCCTGTGCGTAGCTGCTGTTTTTATGGGCTTGCCCCAATTCATTAAAAGCAGATTTTAGCTCATCCAAAGAAAGTGAATTGACCATGCCAGAAAGGAAGTACATGCTGACTAGTGACTGCGGATGCTTCTTAATAAAGCTATGTTGTAGGGAGCTGTTTTTCTCCGCGTTGGCCTGACTGATACGGCTAGACTCTTTGAATAGGGAAGAGTCGCCCGAAAGATCGAAAGCTTTGTAGGCTTTTTTTAACAATGTCCAGTTCTGGTCCTCGATCTGGTTCTGTTTTTCTTTGATGGTCGCCCATTCTGAATTCTCTTTGCCGCCTTTTACTTTGGCCAAATGTACTTTGTCTACGGTTCCTGTAATCTCGATGGTGGCATTGGATAGGAAAAAACTGAGGGATGGGCCAGGAATGAAGCCTTGGCCTGTGGCGATCATCGATGCAGGATTGCCCCGGAAACCTAGGTGAGCGAGAACAGGTTCCTTTACCGTGCCCTTGAATACAGCCCAACCGTTTTCGACTACATAGCTCGTGTCTACAGTGTAGCCATCTCCAGATGCGAAAGCTAAGTACATAGTGTACTTCTTTGGATTGTCTATTTTGGTCTTGACCGTATAAGAGTTCTGGGCCTGCACGCCAAGGAAACTTCCTAGAAAGGATAGGAATATTAGGAGTTTTTTCATGTTGTTTTTATTTTAAAAGTTCTGTTAGGCGTTCAATTAACTCTTCACCACGCAGATTTTTGGCAATGATAATACCATTGGCATCCAGTAGGTAGTTTTGAGGGACTGCTCGCACACCGTAGGTCGCAGCTACTTCATTTTTCCAACCTTTTAGGTCACTAACGTGAAGCCACTGTAGGCCGTCGTCTTCTATCGCTTTAAGCCATGCATCCTTTTTGCTATCGAGGGATACGCCTAGTATCTCGAAGTTTTTATCTTTGAATTGTGCATAGGCTTTAACCAAATGTGGGTTCTCACCGCGGCATGGTCCACACCAGCTAGCCCAAAAATCGACAAGAACATATTTACCCTTCAGAGAAGAAAGAGCAATTTTTTTGCCCTCTGCCGTTTCTTGACTAAAGTCTATCGCTGGCTGACCGATATCCAATGATTTGGCCAAGTTTAGCTCTTTTAAAGCTGCCTTTCCTTTGTCGGTGTTGCGGAGACGCTCGCTCAGGCTATTAAATAGTGGTTCGAACGTTGCCGGATTAATCATGCCAGTTTGAGACATCACCATGTCAAAGCTGACATAGGAGTCTGGGTGTGATTTGATAAAACTATCGTCCACCTTGTTCATTTCCATGCGGATGGCCCGAAGCTGTGGGAATAGCTCATTTTGGCCCTTTTCATCGTTTTTTTCGAAGAGCTCGCGCATCTTTTCGCTTAGTGGGGCCATTTGGTCCTGTAATGGCTTGAGTTGTTGCTGTAATGAGAGAAAGTCCTTTTGTGTGGGGCCGCCCGAAATCGTAGCGCTCTTTATTTGATCAGTGCCCTTCACGACAATTGTGGAAGCTTCTAGATAGAATTCTTGGTTATCAATCGCGGCCATTTCGTCCATAGTTGTTGGTTGGAACTTTTCATGGGTCGATTTTAGGCGCAGACCTGCACGGGTGGGCTGGTCTATAGTACCTTTTAAAGAAAAGACTCCTTTTTTAATAACTGTCGAGTCGGTTATCTCCTGCCCATCTGCTGTGGTGTAATTGAGGATTATTGTTTTTTGATCGCTGCTGGGGTTTAGTTTTCCGCTGATCGTAAACTTTTGTGCATGTGCTACGGAGATTATTCCGAAGCACACTGCGATGTATTTTAAGCTGTTTTTCATCATTTTATGGGTTATTGTTCATTCCTGGGTTCTGTATCATAAGTTTTTCCGGAAAACGTAGGACTAACCGTTCGGGTTTTAAAGTGAAAGTTTTACCGACTTGTCCCGAAGCCTCGTATAGGATATGGTTGTATCCAACTGTCGATTGGTAGATCGGGTCTACAGAGAGTCGACGCATATCATACCAACGGTATCCCTGGCCTGCAAATTCGCGAATACGTTCTTCTAATATAAAGCGAACGAGATTCTCTTGATTATTACCTACACTGCTTGGTACAGCTGCGTATTGCTGCGCCATGCGATGTTTGCGCAAGAACTCTACATCAGCTATTGACTCACTAAGCTTGCCTAACCTAGCCAAACATTCGGCGCGCATCAGATAAATGTCTGATAATAGCATGCCCATCTGAGTAGCAATAGGGCCTATTCTACGATGCAGGCCATTGGGGTACGTGTCTCCCATAAAAGCTGCATTTGCGTAGAAATTTAGTCTTAGGTCTGTAGATGTATAGAGATCTTTAGTCTCAGGAGTGATCACGATCTCAGAGTCGGTAAAAGCCCAATTATTGATAAATTGTTTTGCAAACAGATTCTCTGCATTATCTGAAGTAGATGGATATTCTGGGCCAAATAAACCGATGGGCATAAATTCACCATCAGGCGCAAAAGTAAGGTTGTAATCGTATAAGTTGACGGGAATTTGGGCGGAGGCAATCTTTCTCAAAGATGCTGATAGTGCCCGTTCTGCTTCTTCAAATTTACCCATTTCTATATAGACTTTGCCCAACAGCGCCTCTGCAGTAGGTTTTGACATGCGAAACCTATGATAAGGACCATCGGGGAGATCGGGTATACTGGCTGTTAAATCTTCGACAATAAAATCGTAGACCTCTTGAACGCAGGCTCTGTTAAACTCGGTCTTGGTGACATCCGCGTTTTTAATAATAGGAATGCCGAGGTCAGTAGCTGCTGTAGAAGCATCATAAGGTTTGCCATAGTAATTGATTAGTAAATGATAAGTCCAAGCGCGCCCCGCTCGTGCCTCGGCTAGGATGGCTTTCTTTTTTTCCTCTGTACCGCCTGTAGCCTTGTCAATCTCGGAGATTATTTTATTGAATAAGTAAATATTATTCATAGGGACCCCCATTTCGGGAGCATCCTCGTCGGGCTCGTATACGACATCGTCCCAACGAAATAAGCGCTGAGTACGTAACTCTGCTCCTGAAAAGAAAGGTTCTATGGCAGAAACTTCATCACCCATTAATACCTGAGCATCAGTATACATGTTTAATAGATCCAAATTGCTAAGTAAAAGGTCATAATCTGCCACTGATTTAGCAATGAGCTTGCCTTTAGGGGTAATCTCTAAAAATTCTTTAGAACAGGAAAGGCTTAAGCAAAGTAAAGATGCTATACCTATCGTTTTTATTTTTAAAAATGAGGTCTTCATAATAAATTCTTTCTTACCAATAGTCTGTTAAAAATTGACATTTACTCCAAACGTAACCGATCCCTGTCCAAAGCGATAATTCTGAGTATGCACCATCTGATCTACGGCATAAAGTTGAGACGCGGTTGGTGTTCGGAGTCCGCTATGAGCGTCGTGAAACTCAGGATCTATATTATAGGAGTTCGCTTTCCAGAGCATGATATTAGATACCTGTAGACGTAAACTGATATCATCGGTCTTTATCTTACGGCATACGGTCTCTGGAAGACGATAAGACAGCGTGATGTCGCGTAATTTAATATAGGAAGCACTTACTACGTTGATATCCCCTTTTCTATAATAATCGGCATCTCTTCTAGAATCACTTTCTGATTGATTTGGAACGTAAGCCGGCACATTGGTGAAAGCTTCGTCTCCTGGTTTTCTCCAACGGTCTAAGAAGTCTGGATGTAACTGTCCTCCAGTAAATCCTGATTGACTACTTCCACTAAGGACATTTCTGTGTTTTGTCATCCGACCAGCATAGTAGCCTTCCAAAATATGATTTGGGCCTACATCTCTACGCATAGCATGCCCTAGATTAAAGGAAGCATTGGCGGCTAGTGTGAAATCTTTGTATCTAAAGGTATTGGTCAGTCCTCCACTCCATATAGGCTGAAAGGTACCCATATAAAGAATGTCTTCCGGTGTAGCAACGCTACGAGTTTTAGTAATACTACCATCAGCGAGACGGATCTGTGGGTCCCCTATATTATCTAAGCCTGCATACTCGTAAGCGAATAAGGAAAACGCAGAATAACCAGTAGCATATGAAGCGTTAATTTTTTGACTTCCAGTCGTAAGTGCGGTAGGGTCGTTAAGTTGGGTGATTTTATTCTTATTGTAGGCTAGTACTAAGCCTGTGCTCCACGAAAAATTATTTTTTCGAATATTTATTGAATTAATGTTGAATTCAATGCCATTGTTTTGCATGTCCCCATAATTGCCCACGATACTGGAGTAGCCAGTGAAACCGTTGACGGTCATCATGCCAAGAAGATTTTCTGTTTTCTTGCCATACCAATCAATGGAGCCAAAGATCCTACTGTCCAAAATAGAGAAATCAACGCCTAAATTGAGCGTTTTGGTAGACTCCCAGGTCAATTTCGGATTAGCAGCTGTTGCGATGCGGAGGCCTTTTCCATTCATTAAGAATCCGCTGTTTTGTGCCATCAATATATCATAAGAAGAAGCTGTGCCTGGGAGTGGAGAATTTCCGGTAATACCATAGGTAGCACGTAAGGCAAGGTTGTTTGTCCAATTCCAGTTCTTTGCAAACTCTTCTTCGCTAAGAATCCACTTTGCTCCAGCGCTCCATACCAGTCTATTTTGGGCAGACTTGTCCATCCCGAACAAGTTACTCTTATCAACCCGCCAGCTACCATTTAGGGTATATTTGCGATTTAAGGTATAGCCTAAATTACCATAGTAAGAAGTAAAGCGTATTTCGGTCTCGGTCTGGCGGAAAGGGACATCCCATAATATACTCTTGCCTAGGTTGTTCGCAATAACGGGATTTGCTACTCCACTAGTACGTAGTCTTTCGTAGTCGAGGTAGGCGTAGGTTTGCAGGTCGAGATCGTAACCTCTCACTTTGCTTTCGTTTGTAAGGAAAAGCTGGCTCTGTGCTTCTTGACCTACTAATATAGTAAGCTGGTGCATTCTGTCTGCCCAGTCTTGGTCATAGATTAACTGGTTGCGCACGGTCCAGTTCTGCATGTTGTTCTGATAAGCACTATAGGTGCCACCTGTAGTGGGGAGAATGTGTTTTGGTGCTGCACCAGGAGAGGGAACTGTAGTGAACTCGGCCAATTCTGTGCGGTTTAGATAGCTTTTGGCATCATCATAAGATGTGCGTCTGTTGGTTCCTTTTATGTAGCCATAAACCCCCTCAAAGCGCAGCCCTTTATATAGATCTATTTTAGCACCGGTAGTAATGCGGGCATTCCAACCATTATTTTTCGTGAAACCATAGTCCATTTCATTTAAGGGGATATAATTGAGATCTACACCGCTTAGGCTTTCCCAGTTGGCACGAACCGATTCGCTACCATAGCCGATATATGGTGTGGCAATTGGATTGCCATTGGCATCCTTGAATAGTTGGTAAGGATAAAAACGATAATCTATGGTCTGTGTACGTTTTGCCGAAGAGGTATTGTTAGTCAAATCGGTGATCAGGTACATTTGTAGCCAATTATTGAACTTGAAATCCTGTCTAAGGTTGATCTTGTAAGTATCATTGGCTTCGCCTGGCCGAGGAGATACAGTATTGGTATAAGCTGCAGACCCGTAGAATGAATGTTTTTGACCACCTCCTCGTAGTGACAAAGAATGGTTCATAACCGAGGCATTGCGGTAGAATAAATCTTTGATCTGCTGGTGGTTATTGAGAGAGGATAGGCTATCAAGACTGCGATCTGCCTGTGCCTGCGTGATAATTCCCCGATATTGGTCGTATAATATCTGCTCATGCGGAGCTATTCCTGAGCTGCCGGAGCCAGTAGAGGCCGAGATCTGTGACCAGGGATAGAGTACAGGATTAAACATTTCTTTAGCCGCTTGTATAAACTGTGCACTGGATAGGGTAGGAATATAGTCTAGATCGGGCTTTCCTTGAAAATTCATAAAGGCATTGTAGTTGATATGTAGCCGCTCGCTAAAACCACCCTTTTTGGTGGTAATAACGATTACACCATTGGAGGCCCTTGCACCCCAAATAGAAGCCGCAGTAGCATCTTTTAAAACGGTAATATTCTCTACGTCTTGAGGGTTAATGTTGGATATGTCATCTATAGCGATACCATCCACAACATACAGCGGATTACGGTTAGTGCCTTGGTAATCACCGTATGTGCCTTCAATTCCAATAGTGGATAGACCACGAATTAATAAAGGGTTGTTGGTCCCAGGAGCGGTATTGACAGTTAGTCCCGGTACGAGCCCATCTAATCGCTGCAGGATGTTCATACTGCTCGAACGGTCGGCAATAACAGCCATATCGGGATTTGAATACGACCCCGCACTACGCTCTTTGGAGATTTTCTGATAGCCTGTGTTGACCACATTGACAGCATCTAAGTCTTCTACGCGGTTTTTTAACACGACGATAATCCCCGATCCATATTTGTCTATCGATTTTATTTCATGGTAGTAACCTAATAGTCTGCAATTGAGACGATCACCGATTGCAGCTTCGATGCGGAAACCCCCTTTGCTATCGGTCTGTGTGCCTTTGTCTTTGCCTTCGATCACGATGGTTACACCTACTAGTGGATTGCCCTTTTCATCCAGTACAGTACCGACGATGATTCCTTGTTGGCGTTGATCGGTGGTAATAGCCTCTTTTTTGGATTCTTTGCGTTTTACAGTTACGATTTTGTCCGTAATGCTGTAGGACAGTTGGTGGGCGCTTAAGATATGCTGAAGTGTTTCGTCCAGACTTTTGTTTTGAATATTTAGATTCAAAGGAGCTACTTGTTTGATCAATGATTCGTCATATACAAAATCATAACCTGTCTGCTTTTTGATTTCTCCAAAGGTTCGTTCTAGCGAAATACGATCGGCACGAAGCGATATCCGCTGTGCGAGTGTGACCGCCTGTAACTGAAAAATGCCTATAAGCAAGAAAAGTACGGATAGTTTCATAATTCGGATTACTCTTCCAATCGAGGCATAGGAGTCCCTTCCCCCGTATTTTGTAATAAAAAATTTATACATTTGAATGGGATAATTAGTTAGTAAATTGTGTCTTGCAATTTTTTTCGATATTCCAATATAGAACCGGGCGTGTTACGAGCACTTCCGGTTTTTTGGGAATTATAGTAGCGTTATGGCCCTCTTTTTTGTTTCATCTTTAATTCGGTTTTTTATTTGACTAGTATCGTTTTTCCATCGAATTCAAATGCGATGCTATTGGTCGATTCCATTGCCTTCAGTACGCTGGATAGGCTGTTTTTTCGGGATATACTTCCTCCTATTTTGAGGTGCACGGGTGCAGTGCTAGCATAGGCTATTTCTACATCGTACCAGCGTGCCAGTTGGCGCATGGTGGTCTGTAGATTCTGGCCTCTAAAGATAAAGTCATCATTCTTCCAGGCCATTACCACATCTGTATCTGCATCACGGGTATGTAGCTCCTCTTCCGTCAAAACGGCTTGCTTGCCCGGGGATAGGGTGACCGAACGGAGCTTGTCGGCAGAGGTCACTTTGACCGCACCTTCCAATAGTGTGGTCTTGATGGACGGCTCGTCAGGATAGCTGTTGATGTTGAAATATGTGCCTAATACTTGTACGACCTGTTGTCTACTGACAACTCTAAATGGTTTACCTATTGCTTTTGAAACTTCAAAGTATGCTTCGCCATCCAATTCTACGACACGTTCATTGGTGAGGAATCGGCCTGGATACCGTAAGGTGGAAGCTGCATTGAGCCATACTTTGGTACCATCAGGCAATGTGATGCGGTATTGCCCACCTCGAGGGGTATTGATGGTGTTCAGTTTGGTTGCCAGAGGACTATCCGCAATAGGTGATCCGTCGGCGTATTTGACCTGATTGTCCACGATGGTGATTCCCTCTTCATTTTCCTTTAGCTCGATAAGCTGGCCGTCGGCTAAGGTCAGCGTGGCCTGTGTGCGACCTGGTGAAGGGTCGTTGACAACGGTATTTGTGTCTGAGGGGTATGTTGGAGTGGTGGTCAGTCCCCAATGTGCTATTGCCCATCCGGCCACGATAAAGACGGCTGCAGCTGCGGACCAGCGCAGGATCGGGAAGCGTCTGCGGATGGCAGGACTGTGTCCGTCTTGGTGAAGCTGTATATGGTTGTGTATAGACTCATCAATACGATGCAATACCTGCTCCTCGGAAACCGTAACGGGAGATATGTCTTCTTCAACAGTGTCGAAGCTGGTATCGATCAGTTGCTTGAGGTCCTCTTCCGAAGAAACGTCAAAATATTTGAATAGATCATCTGTCTCCTTGACCGATGTCTTTCCATTGATATACCTGTGATATAGTGATCGGATGTGGTTATTCTTTCCCAATGTTAGCTCTTATAAAATTTAGGGTCTATAATGCTATTACGTTTTGAAAAGAAGGAATCACTACAAGTAGCGATAAAATTATTTGAAAAATGTAGAACAAATTCCGCTTATGAGGATAAGGTTCTGATACTTAGTCATAAATTCTTGTATCTTTTTTGAGGCGCGGGTCATGTGGGTGCTAATGGTGTGTACCGAAATACCAAGTTCTAGAGCCACTTCTTTATAAGACTTGCCTTTCATCTTGCAGAGGGTATAAATCTGTCGCTGCTGCTCGGGCAGGCTCGATATAGCCTGATCTAAGATGTTTTGGGTTTCTTTTAGAAACAGCCAATCATCGGTAGGGTTTTGTTCGTTGAGGACCAATAGTCTAATCTCGTCTTGAAGACGCTCATCGCGGGCCACCTTACGGTAAAAGTCATAGAGTATATGTTGAGCGATGCGGTAAAGATAGGATTTGAAAGATTGCTCGGGATCGATCAACGCTCTTTTGTCCCATATGCGTACAAATACATCCTGTGTCAGTTCTTCAGCGAGGTGTTTAATACGCACCATCTTGAGCAACTTGCGGTAAATGGGCAGTTTGAAGATGTCATAGAAATAAATAAAGGCGCGCTGGTCTCCGTTCCGAAGTCGGTGCAGGTAGTCTAATTCGCTATCGTTGTCCAGCAGGGTCATTTATCCAGTTCAATGTGCTAAAGAAGGCTATTTATAGGATACTATAAGTAGAATGGTTAGCTGTGAATAAGCAAATATAACATCTGCTGCGGTAAAACCAAAGGAGGGAATAAAAGTAAGGTTTGGGGATGGAAGTAAGTTAAGTAGGGCTAGAAAATGGTTTTGATATCGCGGTGCAATTATATTGCGCATAAAAGTGAATTTATGTAGGTTTGTGATTATCTATTCAGTTATAATATGGCTAAAGCAATGAGCGACCCTTCTTGGATTGAAAGGTTGGCGGCTGGTGATCAGCATGCTTTTGCCGATTTTTATGAATGCTATTGGCAGCAGGTATATAATAAGGTGTACCGTAAAATCCAACAAGTCGAGGCGACAGAGGATATTGTGCACGACCTATTCTTGAGTATATGGAAGAATAGAAGCCGAATCCACGAGGTGCTGAATATGTCTGCTTACCTAATGAGCGGTGCGCGATACCTGACCTTCAAATACCTTGATAAGGAAAAAGGCATCCATATGGATATGGAAAATATCGAGTTGATATTGCCAGACCCCCCACTGGAAGATCGGCTACACTACCGATACATACTCGATCTGGCACATGAAGAAATCGAAAATCTGCCCGAGAAATGCAAACTTATCTTTAAAGAGAGCCGATTCAATCACAAGACTATTGACGAAATAGCGATGGAATATGGCTTGTCTAAAAGCACGGTCGAGAACCAGATCAATAAGGCGATAAAAAGAATTCGATTGAAAACCAGTGGGTTTTATGCTTTTTTGTATTTATATCTCTAATTTTTGTGTTTCCGCGTAGGTGCTGGGTTTAATTTGAGGCACTATATAGTAAGTAACCCATATAATACCTGATATGCCTCTTTCAGAAAAGAATAAAAATATACGAAAGGCCTATTTTGATGGATTTGAAAATCCGGAAGAATTTAAAACGCTGAGCACTTGGTTCGATTCGGTGGAGGGGGAAGTTATACCCGATCCTCTACAACAGGAGCGGAGTAGAGCAAAAATACGTAAACGCTTACTGAAAAGTATAAAAAATGAATCTCCAAAATCTACCGTAACCTATCTAAGGCCACTACTACGTGTTGCAATGGTTATTGGGGTAGTGGGGATCGCTGCTTGGGGCTTCCGTTACTACACAAACAATAGCTATAAGGAACTGGATGCTGATGCTATTGCACAGATCATGCCTGTGCAGGATTCTATCCGATTGACATTTGAAGATGGTAAAGTGGTTCTGCTTTCGCCGGACAGTGGAACTAACCGCACTATAGGCGGTTCTCAGGCCATTATAGACGGGGAGCTGATCTATAATGCTTCATCGGATGCGGTTGTCAATAATATTGTGACTACCCCCAGAGGTAATATATTTAGAATAAACCTTCCTGATGGTACCAGGGTGTGGATGAATGCCAAAAGTGAGCTTTCCTTTCCATCTCGATTTGTGGGACCTGAGCGCAATGTGCGTTTGCAGGGAGAAGCATATTTTGAAGTCGCAGAAGACGATAAGCAACCTTTTGTGGTGGCATTTGCTGATCAGAAGGTGAGGGTGCTAGGGACGCATTTTAATATAGCAGCGTATGGGGATAGAACACAGCGGACGACATTGATGGAAGGTAGCGTACAGCTGGAGCGTGGAGCCGAAAAGATCTCTCTATTGCCTAATGAGCAGGTTATCGTCGTTGGCGATAGGCTGCAAAAGAAAACGGTAGACGCCTCGGAATATAGCGCGTGGAAGGATGGATATTTTGTATTCCATAATGCGACGCCCAACCAGATTATGGAAGAGCTCAGCCTCTGGTACGATTTGAAGATAAAGTCTGATGTAGGGGGCTCTAAAGAGCGCTTTAGTGGTAAGATAAGTCAACGAATGAACCTGGCAGAGATTCTGGAGGTACTCCAGGTGGCTGGAATTCACTTTAAAATAGGAGAGAATAAACTCAAGTATAAAGAAATCGAATTCCAGAAGTAGTCACTCTAAATTATATATTACTAACATAACTAATTAACCTAATGAAAAAGTACACTAAAGCTCGACCAAGAGAATTGGAGTCGACAGAGCCGTTGGCGACGAGGCGGGGACAAGAATGGTATTCGCAAGGGAATTTGTTAGGGGAAATCCAAAAGGTATATCCTGCAAAAGGGAGTTGGAAAACGCGACTTTCTGTTGTTCTGCTATCGACAGCCCTACTCCAAATGCCTATGCCGATTCAGGCTCAAAAGATAACCTTGAATCTCAAAGAGGCGTCTATTAAACAGATTTTCCAACAGATGGAGAAGCAGTCCGGTTACAGCTTTTTTTATAAAGATGTGGATGTGGCCGAATTCAAAAGGAGAGGTGTATCTTTTAACAATACTGACCTCAATCAAGCATTGGAGTCGATCTTGGCTCCGTATGGTCTGGAGTGCGAAATAGTGAATAAGACGGTGGTTATTAAGAGGGCAGCCCCAGTTAATACGGGTGCGGTATATCGTACTTCGCAACATCAACAACAGACCGGTAAGGTTGTTGACGAATCGAGAAATCCTATTCTCGGAGCGGTAGTTACGGTAAAAGGGGGGAAAGCAGTGGTATCGACCACGAGTGGTGGAGCTTTTTCCATCGATGCTAAAGAAGGGGACGAACTGATTATCTCCCATATTTCTTATTTCTCTAAAACCGTTAAAGTGGGAGGTGGAAATTTGAATATTGTATTACAGGCTAATGATAACCTCATTGAGCAGGTTGTTATAACCGGTTATACCGATTATAAAAAAGGTAAAAGCGCAAGTGCTACAGCTTCGGTACAAGCGAAAGATATTGGAGGGGTGCCTATGGGATCTTTGGACCAGGTGCTTCAAGGTAAAGTACCGGGTATGAGTGTGGTGTCGAGTTCTGGGCAACCGGGGCAGAGTGCTGCTGTAGTGATAAGGGGAATAGGGTCTATTCGGGGGACTACAACGCCATTATATGTAATGGATGGGGTGCCTATTGAAGGGAACGCGTTTCAGGCAATCAACCCGGAAGATATTGAAAACGTGAATGTTTTAAAGGATGCTTCGGCCAAAGCGCTCTACGGCTCCCGGGGATCAAATGGTGTGGTGGTAATAACGACGAAAAAGGGAAGAAAAGGAGGATTGAATGTTAACTATAGCTCGCAGTATGGCTTCTCCACATTGACGAGGACGGCTTTTGAAATGATGGATTCCAAAGAACGGCTCCGCTTTGAGGAAGAGGTCGGACTGGAGACAGGCCGGGATATAGGCCCTGGATGGAGACTCTCTCCAAGAAAGCCCAACTATAATACACAGTCTGCAGCATGGCAGAAGGATGCTATGCAAGCGTTGGATAGTTTGCGGATTATGGATACCGATTGGCGGGATTTGTTCTTTCAGGATGGACGTTTTATGGAGCAGCAGCTCAGCTTAAGTGGAGGTAACGAAAATGTGCAGACCTATAATTCGTTGAGCTTGTGGAATGAAGATGGTATTGTCAAAGAGACCGGAATGAACAGGTATACCTTGCGGAGCAATACCAATATGAATTATGGTAGGTTTACTGCTGGGATAAATCTAAGCTTAGGCTATTCGAACTCCCGTGCTACGTATAATGAGGGAGGGACAGGAGTCGGATCGCCTATGGCATCGGTTTATTATGCGCTTCCTTATGAGTATCCATATACGGCTGATGGGGTTTTTTATGCGACCGATACAGACCATCCGTTCTATGATACGCGCGAAGGTAGCAGAGGGGTTGATGTGTTGTATGGGACCTCCGACAAAACGAATCAATTTAAAACGATATTGGGCCTGAATATGGCATATGAAATCATGCCTGGCTTGAAAGTGTCTACCCGTGCGGGTGTTGATTTTAGAAATTCTGAGTTGCAGGGATTCGTTAATCCACTTTCTTATATCGGACAGAATCAATTTGGGAAGAAAGGTTCGTTTGGCGAAGGGTACAATAGGAATTTTAATCTGGTGTCTACGTCTGGTCTGACCTACAACAAAACGATTGATTTGCACGATTTTGAAGTATCGGGATTCTTCGAATATATCCAGAGTAATTATAAAGCATTTGGTTATACAGGCTATGGGTTGGATGATCGTCTTCCGGAATCACCGAAAGCGATTACGGTAAGCCCCGCTTTTCTTCCTGACTTGAATGGAAGTCGGGATGCGACCGCTCTATTATCTTATATGGGGGTCGGGCGTTATACTTATGATAATAAATATACTGTGACAGGAAGCTACCGCTATGATGGAGCTTCTCTGGCTTCCGTGCCGAGTAAAAATCGCTGGCATGGATTTTATTCCTTTGGATCTGCCTGGGATGCAAAACAAGAGGATTTCTTACGTGACAATGAATTCATACCGGTACTAAGGTTGCGGGCCAGCTACGGGCAGACAGCAAGTCCACTAGTCTCTAGTTTTGGCCATATGTCGTTGTTCTCTGTGAATACATCCTACGGAGGTCAACAAGGAATTCGTCCTGCAAATCTGGCAAATCCCGATTCGGATTGGGAATATGTCAATGAGTTTAATACCGGATTTGATATCGGGCTTTTTCGTGGTCAACGATTAAACCTGACGGTCGATTATTATAATAAAATAACCCAGAATATGTTCTTAGATCTGCAACCCTCTGCGACAGCTGGGATGGGTGCAGGGGTTACGATTCCGTTGAGTTCAGGAAGAATGGGAAACAAGGGGATCGAATTTGCGTTGAATGGAGATATTATAAAGAATAAGGACATCACTTGGAATGTAGGCGTAAATGGTGCGTATAACCAGAATAAGATATTGCGGGTTAGTGATGTCTCGGACGTGTTGATGGATGGTGATACCCGAATTATACAGGTCGGACTCCCTTATGGCACGTATTACGGACCGCAATGGGCAGGGGTGAATCCTGAAAATGGAGATGCACAATATTACAATAGGGATGGCTCGATCACGAATGTCTACGATTCGGATGGGCAATCTGTGCCGTTGTCTGCAAGTCGGTTTCCTAAATTTACGGGAGGGATTACAACGAACTTCCGTTGGAAGGATTTAACCCTGAGTGCATTGTTGTCTTTTGTGTCAAATGTTGATCGCTGGAATAATATCGATTTCTATATCGAGAATCAGGCGTACATGACGAGTAATCAGAGTAAACGGATGTTGTACGACCGTTGGAAAAAACCTGGCGATGTTGCAGTACTACAGCGGGTAGATGTTCCTCGTAATTTTACGTCCAAGGATATTCAGGATGCGTCCTTTATGCGTTTGCGGAATCTGCAGTTGAATTATAGCATTCCGGTTTCGTTATTTGGGAAAACTATCTTTAAAACAGCCAATATTTTCGTGCAGGGACAGAATCTCTTTACCTGGACGACATGGCGAGGGCTGGATCCTGAAAATAATCGACAATATGGGCGGTTTGAGTACCCGAATGCCCGAAAGTATACAGCAGGTATCAATGTTAATTTTTAACCGGACTTGAACGAGTTCATGAGATAATTTAGAGCGTTATGAATATCAAAAATATAGTTGTTTTACTCGCATTGTCAGGTACTGTTTTGCAGTCATGTAGCAAGTTGGATCTACCTCCGGTAGATCAGATCGATGCCAGTAAAGCATTCCGTAATCTGGAAGATGTAAATATGGGAGTTTTGGGGGCTTATGCTGTACTAAACTCGGGCTGGATTGATGCAGTCGCTGTTGTGGCTGATGAAGCAATGCTCCCTACAGAGAATACAGTCTCTAATACCTCCTCACACCGATGGATTTATGACTCATCGTCGGGGTCTGTCACGTCTGCTTTTTATGACTTGTATATGCCTGTTGGTAGAGCCAATTTAGTATTAGAAGCCATTCCAAAACTTAGTATTGGCTCGGGCGAACAGAATCTTTTGAATCAATATCAGGCTGAACTACTCGCTTTGAGGGCTTACAGTCATTTTGAACTCCTAAGGGGTTATGCGTCCTCTTATGCACCGGATGGAATGGGTGTCCCTTACATGAAAAAATATGAGGTCACTTATCCCGGAAGGCCTACAGTACAGTCTAATTTTGACGATATTTTTGCCGATCTGAAAGCGGCAAAGGAGCTGATGCCGGATGGATTTAGTGATAATAGCCGTATCACGAAAACGGCAATATCAGCGATTCAGGCACGGGTAGCATTATATGCCAAAAAATGGGACGAAGCATCGAGTTTTGCCACAGAAGTAATTGCGAAGGAACCGTTGGCTCCGAAGAATGATTTTGGGAAGATATGGAAGGATGAAAGCCAAGCAGAACTGGTGTGGAGGTTGCCCCGCTTGATCGGAGAATCCCGGGTTGGCGCTGCTTTTTATCGGGAGACAGGGGATATTGTACTATATGCTCCATCCTTCAAACTAATCAATCTATTTGGAACTACGGTACAGCGTAATGATGATGTCCGCTTTGTGAGCTATATCAAATATGATGCAAATCGGCCTACTGGAAAATCCCAATATTCGGTTGAAAAGTATACCGGAGGTAAGGCGGGTTACCGTGGCCTGGCCGATATCAAGCTCTTTCGCACCGCTGAGATGTATCTAATACGTGCCGAGGCAGAGTTGGAGAAGGGTAATGGTGCGACAGCTCTTTCTGCAGGAGCTAAAGACCTCAATGATCTGCGGGCTGCGCGTATCTATAATTATATAGCTCAGAATTTCGTGGACAAACAAAGCTTGTTAAATGCTATTTATAATGAGCGATTTAAGGAGCTTGCTTTTGAAGGACATCGATTTTTTGATCTGAAGCGAAGAGGTCTTCCTGTAGAGCGTACGGCACAGGATGCTATTAATACGGTGGGAGCGATAAAATTGGAGCCTACGGCTGCTCAATATTGCTTCCCGATCCCAGCAGAGGAGATGAAGGTTAATAAGAGTATGGAACAGAATCCAAATTACGGTGGTAAATAGAAGGGGGATTATGAAAAATATTGGTTTTCTTGTTGTATTTGGTGCAATGTCGCTGTTTACTTCTTGTCGGAAGGACAATACACCTAACCCGTTTGATCCGAATGCACCAAAGCCGACTAAACCTGTGGCGCGCCCAGCTTCTATAGGTATTGTCGGAGATACCGCTGATGTGACTACCTCAACACAAGCGGGAGTCGTCATCATGGGTGGGGGAGCTGATGTGGATGCAGCCCTAAAGTGGATGATCGCCCGTAGTGGTGGTGGGGATGTTGTCGTGATTCGAGCGACAGGTACGGATGCTTATAACGCTTATATTAAGGGATTGGGTACAGTCAATTCGGTGGAAACATTAAAAATAGACTCGCGCAAACTCGCTGATGATGCGGGGGTGGCACATATCATCCGGAATGCGGAGATGCTCTTTATCGCAGGTGGGGATCAGGCGGATTATGTGGGGTACTGGAAAGGAACGAAAACGATGGCGGCTATTAATTATCTGCTGACAGAGAAAAAGGTGCCGGTCGGAGGGACGAGTGCTGGTGCGGCTATTCTAGGTAACTACTATTTCAGTGCGGAAAGAGGTGGTGTGGAATCGGCTGATGCGTTGGTGAATCCTTATGGACCAAGAATTAGTATAGGAAGAGATGATCTGCTGAAAGCTCCTTTCTTACAAAACGTAATCACGGATCAGCATTTTACCCAACGTGACCGGCAAGGACGATCTGCCGTGTTCTTAGGGCGTATCATGAAGGATTGGAATAAGGCACCTTATGGTATTGCGGTAGATGAAAAGACTGCGGTCTGTATTGATGCGAACGGAATGGCTGAAGTGTTAGGTACTAACAGGGCTTTTTTCTTAAAAACTGATGGTAGTAAGAAGGCGGAGGTATTTGAGGATGGTAAGCCAGTAACTTGGAATAATGGAGGAAAGGCCATAGAAGTGACTGCAATCGCTGGAACAGCAACAAATAATAAGTTCAATATGACCACATTTGAACCTGCTAGTACGGCAGGTTGGGAAAAATACTGGTGGTCAGTTGTAAATGGAAACTGGAGTCAGTCGGCTCGTTAAATAATAGGATCTGAGATGAAGAATATTTTTAGAATTTTTTGTTTGGTGGGGGCGGCTAGTGCGGTATTGTCCTGTACTGATCAGGCGGTGAAGACAGACGAAACCAAGTATGTAATGGTGATTCACGGTGGGGCAGGTACAATTGAAAAGCAGCATATGACACCTGAAAAGGAGGCAGCTTATACGGCTGCGCTGACGGAGGCGCTACAAAGTGGTTATGATTTATTAAAAGAAGGTAAATCGTCTATGGATGCGGTGCAGGCTGCTGTCAATGTAATGGAAAACTCGCCCCTCTTTAATGCTGGAAAAGGTGCGGTATTTACCAATGAGGGTAAGAATGAATTGGATGCCTCTATCATGGATGGTAAAACGCTAAAGGCAGGTGCGGTAGCTGGTGTCACGAATATAAAGAATCCGATCAATGCGGCTAGAGCTGTCATGGATAAGTCTGAGCACGTGATGATGGTCGGAAAGGGGGCAGAATTGTTTGCGGCATCCAATGGATGTGACACGGTGCCGGCTTCTTATTTCTTTACGCAAGAACGTTGGGATCAGTTGCAACGGACCAAACGCGAGGAAGAAACGGGGCGGGCAGCTTTTAATGACGCTGACATCCGTAAGAGCCGAATCTCTGGTGTAGCGGATGCGGACAAAAAGTTTGGTACGGTCGGAGCTGTTGCGTTGGATAAAGATGGAAATCTTGCTGCAGGAACGTCTACAGGTGGTATGACCAACAAACGATACGGTCGTGTGGGCGATTCGCCGATTATTGGAGCGGGTACATATTGTAATAACTTGACTGCTGGTATATCCAGTACCGGCTGGGGCGAGTATTATATTCGAGAAGTTGCGGCCAATAGGGTGTCAGCACTTATTGAACTGAAGAAACTGTCGATTGAGGATGCAACAAAGCAAGTGATCGATGAAATCGGTAAAATGGGAGGTGACGGGGGGATCATCGGCCTAGATAAATCGGGTAAGGTGGCTATGACATTTAATACCTCTGGTATGTATCGCGGTACGGTGGATGAAAATGGTAAAATATCGGTTTATATCTATAAGTAATGAAAGGAAATTTTAATATAAAATATAGTATGATGGTTGCTTTCCTGTTGCTGACAGGATGCATCTTTGGACAGTCTAAAGGGAGTCTCTTTATTATTGGAGGAGGGGACCGTTCGGACGCTCTGGTAAATACATTGGTGAAGACGGCTAATCTTAAGGCATCCGATTACATCGTCATCCTGCCTATGGCAACGAGTATTCCGGAAGAGTCTGTGGAGTTCATCAGTGGACAGTTGTTACAGCACTGCCAGAATCCAATTGCAAGTTTCAACTTTACACGGGCAGAAGCGAATGAAAGACAATCTTGGATAGATTCGGTGCAGCACGCACGGTTGATTTATATAACAGGTGGTGACCAAAATAAGTTTATGAATGTGGTCAAAGGGACGAAGCTTTATGATGCGTTGCATAAAGCCTATGCGCAGGGAGCGACTATTTCAGGGACAAGTGCAGGAGCGGCAGTAATGTCTGCGATTATGTTTACCGGAGAGGAGAAAGCCGGTGGAAGTTTTAAGGAGGTCAAAAAAAATAATGCAGAGACGGCTCAAGGGATGGGCTATCTGACGGAGGCAATTATTGATCAGCATTTTATCATAAGGAGCCGCTATAACAGGCTGCTTAGTGTCTTGGCGGATCACCCAGACAAGATGTTGATCGGAATAGATGAAGCGACTGCGATTATTGTGAAGGGGAAAAAAGCGACTGTAGCAGGAGATAGTCAGGTGGTCGTGGTGTCGGCTCCTAAAAAATTGAAGGTATTTGGTAAGGATAAGGTTTCTTTTGAAAACGCAGCATTCTCCCTTTTTTCAGAGGGACAGAGCTTTAATATAAGATAGGATATCACGGTTGAACTAATAATATAACTTAAATATTATGAACATGTTGAAAAGAGTATTGCCTACGCTGTTGGTTGTGCTGGTCACAATGGTAGGCTGTAAAGACAAAAAATACAACTTTGACGATCTAGGAGAGCCAGTGAAAAGTTTTTTTACTGTCAAGGGAACAGAGTTTAAAATTAACGAGGCTATTGAATTTGCTAATGGTTCCGAGAGCGCGGAAACCTATCTTTGGGATTTTGGTGACGGAACGAACTCTACGGAGAAAGCACCTTTAAAGACGTATACGGCTCCGGGAGTATATACTGTTAAATTGAAAGCAGTAGGGGCAGGAGGAACGGGAAACTATTCGGTGGACTTAGCAGTAATTGATCCAGATGCGGTCATCGATACGGATAAGGAACTCTATTTTATAGAATATGGAAGCAAATTGATACGTAAGGTGTCGCTTGTGCCGGGGTCTGCAGCCGAAACGGTTATTAATATGACCGGTAAGGAAGGGCATGGCATGGCTTACGATGCGGTAAATGAAAAAATTTACTACTGTGATTTCCAAAATTCAGGATCGGGCAAGGTGTGGCGTATGAATGCGGATGGCAGCAATGTGGAAGAGCTTCTCTCGGGATTAGGTGCTCCTTATGGGGTGGCGATCAATCTTGCTGATAATAAGATGTATATAGCAGATGGTGCAAATGTGTCACGCGCGAATCTGGATGGTAGTGGATATGAGAAGGAGTTTATCAAAGTAGTGGGTGGATCAATGCGGGCGATTGGTTTCAACAGCAAAACCGGATTTATCTACTATTATGATGTGAATGAAGAAAATCTACATGTAGCGAAGGCTGATGGAACAGGAGGAAGTATACTCATCGCAGGAGCCTATGGCTATGGTATGTATGTCGATGAGATCAATGAAAAGATCTATTATGATGATCGGAATGCAGGAGGGCTTATGCGGGCTGATCTGAATGGCTCAGGCATTGTGAAAATAGCTACATTCTCCGGTAATAGAGGAGGCTCAGGTATGACAGTAGATCATACCGCGAATAAAATATATTGGGCGGAAACGAATAACGGAATTATCAAGAAGGCAAATCTAGACGGTACAGAAATCGAAACGGTGCTGTCGGGAGTCAATAATCCGAGAGGAATGTTTGTTAAATAATAAACGGTCGTAGTGCGTAGGTTTTACGAACGCACGTCACTGTTGATCTAAGGATAACGGAAACCTTTTAGGTTTTTGTTATCCTTATTTTTTTTATCTAGTATCTGTAAAGTCGTCTGTTCTCTGGAGCTGTATTCCTGTGATAGCTATAGAATTGAAATAATATTGTACTTTTGCGTAACTAACAAATACTTACCCTTAAGTTTTTCTCTCGGATGCATTTAGTGGATCGTGATATTGTACAGGACTTAATTGCTGGAAATCGACTAGCGTTTAAAACGGTGTATGATAGATTGGGGGGAGGGGTGTATAGTGTGGCGGTGCAGATTACAAAGGAACCGTTTTTGGCGGAAGAGGTGGTGCAGGAGGTGTTTACAAGATTGTGGCTGCATCGTGATAAAGTTGATGCGGAAGGCAATTTGTGGGTTTTTCTCTATGTTGTTGCCAAACGTCTTAGTATAAATAAATTAAGGTCTGCAAAAAGAGCCAAGATAGCACATGATGGTCTTGCGGAGCAGGTTACGGATGTAGCAGACTCTTTTGAGGAACATATATTTTACCAGGAGCTGGTCAATCTGTTGAATCTGACTATTGCTGATCTGCCTGAAAAGCAGCGGCAGGTTATCGAAATGAGCCGTAATGAGGGATTGACGCACCAACAGATCGCAGAAAGGTTGGGGATCTCTCCAAATACGGTCAATAATCATATAACCCGTGCTTTAAAGCAACTAAAAACGAAGCTTAAAGGAAAGAACGGGGATCTCTATATGGCTTTTGTAACTTTCTTTTTCTAAATATTCTTTTTTCTGCAAAAAAAATCGCGAGGAGTAGTTATGCTCTTTTTTTGCGGTGTTCTTCTAATAAAAGCAATCTGAATTTTGGGTACAACAAGGTTTAAAGAATTATGGGTAAAGTATAATGCGGGAACTCTTCTGGACGAAGAGCGTATTGTATTTGAGGAGTTATTGTTGTCTTTGAGTGAAGCGGAGATCAGTAAGGCGATCGATGAAATGATTGAGGTCGATATGGGAATTCACTATGCAAGTGATGCTGTGTTCGAGCAGATTGAAGCGCGTGTTGGCAAGGAGGAACCGCGGAATACGCGTCGGTTTGCTTGGGTGCGTTATGCTGCTGCGGTCTTAATTGCAGGAGTACTGTCTGTCGGTATTATGAAATTGGATTTTTGGAAAGCGGAAAGTACCCTAGATGTGACGACAATTCCAGTGGATATCACTTTGCCAGATGACAAGGCTTTGGTCAAACTGGGGGATGGCTCTGTATTTGTCGTCAACGATTCGCTAGATAGGCTGGAAACAAAAGATGTCGCTGTACAGCGAATAGGTGAAGGGGTATATCGTTTTGATGTGTTGGCTGAGCCGGGGGCAAAGGAGGAATTTTTATCTTTCTCTACGCCTAAGGGAGTGTCTAACCAAGTTATTCTGTCGGATGGTACAAAAATATGGCTTAATTCATCATCGCAGCTTTTGGTTTCCTCAAATTATAAACGAGGTACACGTAAGGTAAAATTAGTTGGTGAAGCATATTTTGATGTCGCTAAGCAGCCGAATTCTCCTTTTGAAGTGGAGTCAAAAGAAACTAAAATTTGGGTTTTAGGGACGGTGTTTAATATTAGATCTCTTGCAGATCAGTCAGAAACTAAAACGACACTATCTGAGGGTTCTGTTCGGGTGTCGCATAAGAATAAGCAGTTGGTGTTGAAACCTGGGCAGCAGGCTATCACCTTGGAGGCCGACGATAGTATAACCATCTTGCAGGTTGATGTGGATCAGGAAGTGGGATGGAAAGAGGGATATTTCCGTTTTTCTGAACAGCCTCTCGAGGTGATATTGAGCGAGTTAGCGAGATGGTACGATATTGACGAAGTGGTATGGAAAAAACGAGTGCGGTCGAATATTACGTTAAGTTTTGGGCGTACGAGGAGTTTGTCGGATATATTGAAACGAATAGAGCGTGTAGCGAAAGTCCAAATTGAGGTAGAAGAAAGGAGGATCATCGTGAAATAAGGGCCTAAATGATATGAAATAGGTCAGCTCGTTAACAGAAAACGGAAGTGCGCTAACACTTCCGTAAAAAGGGTGTTAATCAGCTGATTGTAGCGAACAATAACTAACTTTTTTAACAACCACATTATTTCAAATGTATAAATTATTGACCACAAATGCGGGCATTATTTTGTCGCGCATGAAGAAATTTATTTTCATCATGAAACTTGTCTTTACGGGATGGCTACTAATGCTTCTCCAGGTTAGTGCATCGACTTATGCACAAAAAGTATCAATCCGAGTCAAGAATGCAAGCTTGAAAGAGGTGCTGAGCCAAATTCAAAAACAGACAAAGTATGATTTTATTTATGATGCCGAGCACATCAAGGCGCTGAAGCCAATTAATATGCAGGTGTCTGATGTAGACTTGAAGGATGTGCTCCATGAGTGTTTGAAAGGACAAGGCTTTGCTTTTTCTTTGGATAACCAGGTTGTAGCTATCGAACGAATAGCGGTGAAACCAGTTCTGGAACAGCAGCAATCGATAAAGGGAATCGTAATGGATGAGTCAGGGAAGCCATTGGCGGGTGTTTCCATACGGTTGAAGGCAACAAATATAAACTTGGCACAAACAAATGCTCAAGGAGAGTTTGAGCTGCCAAGCACTGCTTTTAATCAGGTAGTTGCTTTTAGTTTTTTAGGCTATAAAGTTAAAGTGCAGCGTTTGAGCCCTCGAGCAAATGCATACTCGATTCGAATGGAAACAGATGAGGGGGAACTTGAAGAAGTAGTGATATCTACAGGGATATTTAAAAAAGTCGATAAGAGCTTCACTGGTGCCTCGACTACAGTTACAGCTAAGGAACTACAGCAATTTGGAACTCGAAATCTAGTGACTTCGTTACGTAATATTGATCCTTCCTTCAATATTTTGGAAAGCAATCTTTATGGTTCGGATCCCAATAGGATGCCCGAGATCCAGATCCGTGGAAACTCCAGTATTCCAAATGTAGGGGATCTGCAGAATGAATCGCGGGCAGGGTTGAATACACCATTGGTGGTTTTAGACGGTTTTCAGTCTTCTCTAAAGAAGCTGCTCGATATCAATGAAAATGATGTGGAATCGATCACGATTCTTAAAGACGCTGCAGCGACTGCCATGTACGGATCGCGTGGAGCCAATGGGGTAATTGTGATTACAACAAAACAACCTATCGCAGGTAAGCTTCGGGTTAGTTTTGGTTCTAACTTTAATATCGAAAACCCAGATTTGACAGACTATAACTTGTTAAGTTCGAGAGATAAATTGGCATTAGAGAAGATGGTCGGATATTATGACGTGCCAAACGGACCTGCTGCGGATATCTCTCGAAAAAAATATTATAATTATATTCTTAATGAAGTAAACAGAGGCGTAGAGACAGATTGGTTGTCTATCCCACTACATACAAGTATGGGGCAACGTCACCGCCTAAGGTTGGAAGGGGGGGATAACGAATTACGTTATTCTGCATCGGCTCAATACAATAATATCTCTGGTGTAATGAAGGGTTCCAGCCGGAATATCTTTAATGGAGATATTATGTTATCGTACCAATTGAGCAATTTTAGGTTTAGGAATAATACACAGATTGCACAGGGGAAATCCAAAGAATCTCCTTACGGCAAGTTTGGTGATTATACTAAACTAAATCCCTATTGGACGCCTTATGATCAAAATGGTAAAGTATTAAAACGATTAGGGGATCCGGGAAATGGAACCTATACGGGAATCTGGGCGCAGCTTCCTACAAATCCGTTATATGATGCATCGCTCAATACCTATGATAAAAGTGAGTATTCTGAAATAATTAACAATACATCTGTGGAGTGGGATATTACCTCTGATGTTGTATTACGGACGCAGTTTGGATTGACTAAACGTATTACGCAAAGTGATAAGTTTCGTCCCGCAGATCATACAGCTTTTGCAGATTATGGCCCTGACGACTTATTTAGACGTGGTGATTATACGTATGGTGTAGGTAATAACCTTAACTATGACGGAAGTGTAAATTTAGCTTATAACAAAGTCTTTAATGATAAGCATAATATTTATGCGGCGGGGGATTTTAATATACGTCAGATCCGAACGGTGGATTATAGTGTGTTGGCGGAAGGCTATACGAATGCGCAGCTTGATTTCTTTGGTTCGGCTTTGCAATATGCAAAAGGAAAAGCTCCAGAGGGGTTCGAGGATTTTAATAGGGCTTTGGGCTTTAGTGGTAATATAAGTTATAGCTATAGCGATAAATACTTTACTGATTTCTTATTTCGGAGGGATGGCTCTTCTCAGTTTGGTTCCAAAAGGAGGTTTGCTCCATTTTGGTCTTTTGGACTTGGGTGGAATATTCATGAAGAAAATTTCATGAAAGATATCTCTTGGGTAAATAGGTTGAAAGTTCGAGGTTCTACAGGTATTGTTGGAGCGCAGAACTTTAATGCATACCAAGCGATGACCGCTTATAAATATTATTCGGGGGAAAGTTATTTTTCTTGGCCTGGTGTTTACCTTTTAGGTTTAGGGAATGATGAATTGAGTTGGCAACAAACGAAAAAAGATAACTTTGGTATTGATTTAGAACTATGGAATAGACGTTTAAAAATAAGGACGGATATCTACCAGGAAACTACCGAGGATTTAGTGTCATCAATTGATTTGCCAGCTTCAAATGGCTTCCCGAGTTATGTGGAGAATGTTGGTCGGATGAGAAATCGTGGTTTTGAAAGTCAGTTGACCTTTGTTGTGCTGAATAATACAGATGGGGTTTATTGGTCCGTAACGGGGAATCTCTTACGGAATAAGAATAAGGTGCTAGAGACATCGCAGGCCCTAAAGGATGCATTAACAGCTGTAAAGAACAATTCAACTTTGCCAGGAACGGTATACGAAGAAGGATATTCATCCAATACGATATGGGTAGTACCATCGCTAGGGATAGATCCAAGTAATGGAAAAGAAGTATACCTAGATAGAAATGGAAACCCTACAAACAACTGGGACGGGAATGATGTCGTAGCAGCGGGATCGACGGAGGCAAAGCTCTTTGGGAACTTTAGCACCATGGTCCGCTATAAAAACTTTACGATGAATGCTGTTTTCCGTTATACTTTGGGTGGACAACAGTACAATAGTACGCTGGCCAATAAAGTAGAGGCTTCTGACTATAAATATCAGATGGATGAACGTGTGTTCTTAGACCGTTGGAAACAACCTGGAGATAATGCTTTTTTTAGAGGGGTGCAGGTAACTACGCCAATCTATAAGACTTCTCGGTTTGTGCAAAAAGAAAATACACTGGTTTTATCCAATGTAAACCTGCAATACGATTTTAGGGCGCAGGCGTGGATGAATCGTATGGGACTATCGCATCTGAATATCGCAGGAAATATATCAGAACCGATGTATCTCTCGACGGTAAAAAGAGAGCGTGGAACAAACTATCCATTCTCTAGGCAATTTTCGTTAAGTTTTAGTGCTACATTTTAAAATATAAATAGATGAAAAATTTAATCTATACTCTTCTTATCGCATCTCTTCTATATACGTCGTGTGATAAATACCTGGATGTAGAACCTCGTAGTCAGATTGAACTGGATAAGTTATATAAAGAAGAAAAGGGATTTCAGGATGCCCTCTCAGGAATATATATTCTGATGAAGCATGAGGATTCTTATGGAGCTCGTATGACGCAGACAACGGTTGAAAATCTAATCTCCAACTGGGATGTAACAGCAGGAACGGTGGAACAAAAGTTGGGTCTTTTTTCGTATACGGATGCGGATGTAGACAAGGCCCTTTCTGCTATTTTCTCAAAGCAATATGCTACAATAGCAAGTGTAAATGCTTTGTTGAACAACATTGATGAAAGAAAGTCTGTTTTCAAAACAGAGGGCTTATATAATCTGATAAAAGGAGAAGCCCTCGCAATAAGGGCTTATGTTCACCTCGATATCTTACGGCTCTTTGGTCCTATCCCAACAAGTCCGGCAGAAGGAAGTAGATTGGCTTATGTGACTCAGTTTTCAAAAGCAATCAATGCGCATGTAGAGTTTGAAGAGTACAAAAAGATGCTGTTAAAGGATATAGAAGAGGCTACAGCGCTATTGAAAGAAGTAGACCCTATCCTCCATTACTCGGTCTCCGAACTGAGGGAGCCGAATAGAGTAGGTGGGGGCGGCTATAGAGCAGAGAATGATTTTTTTGCCTATCGTACACTTCGTATGAATTACTATGCGGTAAGAGCACTTGAGGCGAGAGCACAGCTCTGGTTTGGGAATAAAGAACAGGCTTATATCGCTTCAAAAGAGGTGATAGGTGCCGTTAATAACAATAATAGTCCCAAATTCAGACTAGGCAGCAGTTCAGATATGAATGCAGGTGATTATGTCTTGAGAGAGGAACATATTTTCGGATTATATGACAGAGCAATGTTTGACTGGTTTGGAATGCGTTATTCAAATGGCGTATTGAAGAAGGGGACAACCGTGACATTGATTAAGAATACACTATTTGGCAATACAAATACAGATATCAGAGAACAGTCTTTGTGGATTCTCAATACACTCTCTAATGGAGCTAAAGCACATGTCATTAGGAAATATGAAGCCAAGGATCCAAAAACAGTGTCGATGAATACGGACTATAAACAGATCCCGATGTTGCGCATGAGTGAAATGTATTTGATTGCTGCAGAAACAACCTCTTTTACAGAAGGTATTACTTTACTGAAGGAGTTTCGGGATACTCGTAGTCTTAAATTGACCAATCCAAGCAATGATTTAGAACTAAAACGAGAAATCATTAAGGAATATCGGAAAGAATTTTATGCCGAAGGGCAGGGGTTCTTTAACTATAAGCGAAATAATGTAGCAAAGGCCGATTTTCTTTTTATACCCAATGCTGCTACAATAAATTACGTACTTCCGCTACCAAAGGTAGAGCCTGTAAAATAATAATTGTATAAACACTAAAAACATGAAGATGAAAGTCATACAGAATATATTTCTTTTGGGCGTTTTGTGCTCCCTCTTTTCTTGTAAAGAGGCGGAGTTTATGCCCTATAAGGATGTAGATCGCATACAGTTTGGACCGATGGATCCAGCAAAAATTTATTGGAGTGATTATGAGAAAATATGGAAGCTAAGCGATACAGCAAAAGCGTACTCTTTCTATACCGAGGAGGCTACCAAATTAGTGGATACAGTCTATTTTCGTATTTATACCTTGGGTAAGGTACAGAATTATGATAGGGCATTTAAGCTCATGCAGAGTCTAGTAAAAGATGTGGATAATGCGGTGCCAAATAAACACTATCAGGCCTTCGACGATTCGAAGGGAGAGCAGCTTTATGTGGTGAAAGCAGGACAATCGTACATGAGGGTTCCTGTGGTATTATTAAGAGATGCTTCTCTTAAATCTAAGCCTTATACCTTACAGTTTGAAGTGGTAGCGAACGAGCATTTTCAACAAGGAGCTCCAACAAACACATGGCGCAGAGTACTGGTAGGTGATCTTTTGTTACAGCCAGCTGCTTGGGATGACTATGCTACAAAGTACTTCTGGGGAAAATATAGTAGGGTGAAACATGAGTTTATGATCGAGGTTACGGGATTGAAATGGGATCAGGAGATGATGTCTAAGCTGGAGTTTGACCAATCGAAGCACTTTGGTACGGAATTGAAAAAAGAGTTGGCGCTTTATAATAATGCGCATCTAGGCGAACCCAAAGTAGATGAATTCGGAGATTTGATTGTATTTCCATAATAAACTGAAAGTAGACATGAAAAGAATAAATATAATAGGTGCTCTCGTCGTGTTGCTGACGTTTGGGCTAATGGGATGTGATAAAGATACGAACAGCAATGACCTTGCTGAGGCAGAAGTCATCAAAGTAGAAGGACTGCAGTCAAGCTATAGTGTGATTACGGATGTCGATGTGTTGGATATTAAATTGGATGTAACCTCAAACCTTCCTGATGCTCAATTTGAGTATGTATGGGCTATCTACCCCACGAGTGCTGAGGGTGCACTATATCGATTGGACACGATTGCAAGGACAAAAGATTTGAATTATGCCGTTAAATTGGCTGCTCAGGAATATCAATTGGTGAGCATCGTGAAAAATCAGAAGACTGGACTGGCAAAGTATACGGATGTCCCTCTGGTGGTCAATACGGAATATACCCGAGGATGGTATGTGTTGAAAGATGATGGCATCAATTCGGATTTGGATCAGTTTTTTACAGAAGGAAGTATTGTACCTAGTGGTAAGAAGAATGAGAATGTTTTCAGTAGTGTAAATGGACGGCCTATTGAAGGAAAAGGATTGAGACTTACTTATTTTTCAGATTACCGATCAACAGTTGTAACAGAAACCCCTGCGAATACCAAAACACTGTTTGCAGGAACAGAAAAGAATATTTCTGCGATTCATATTAATACACTGAAAGAGTTTAGGGATAAGAATACTGTTTTTTGGGGCGCCAATGCTGTAAACAAGGATATGGTAACCTTTATGGCTTCGTCAACATGGTATATGATGAATAATAACCATATACATGGTATTTCAGGACCAAATTCAGGTTTTTTTGGAAGTTCGTCTATGCGCGATGATAGCAATACACCACATGAGCTATCACCTTATTTTTTAACTTCTGGGAATACTACTCCTTTTTTATTTGATAATACAAGCAGTTCATTTGTCTTTGCGCTGAATGCACCTGCAGTATTGTCGAGTATGACTGATAAGGCCGATACAAAACTCTCTGCAAAGAACAATAATCAAAGAATGTTGTACATGTCGTATCAAGATAGATTGTACGATGGCAACCTGTATAAATGGTTTGCGCGAGGATGGGCTTTGTTTGAGGATAAGACGACTTTGAAGAAGACTTTGGGGTATTTGGAACCTAGAGATGCACAGATGTCTATAACGACCTATCCAGTGGATGTAAATGCGAAGTTGAACAATTCTTCAAAACATACTCTCCTTATCGAGTCGGAAGGCTTTATGTATTTCGTGCACAATGGTAGGGATGTGTATAGCCATGCGTTGACGAGCGGAAATGAGGTGCTTCAGTTTTCGGTGCCAGGCAATGAGGAGGTTACTTTTATACGGCATCGTAAGTATAGTGAAACAAACTACGGTTACGACTATGTGATGATCGGAACAAAGGTTGGACCTAATTATAAGGTACGTATGTTTCAAAAGCAGGCAGGTAATCTGTTGTCTACTCCTGTTTTTGTATTGGAAGGAAAAGGGGCTGTTAGAGACGTCATGTATATATCTCCAACAGTAAGTACATCTACGTATCCAACGGGTTATTAAATTGGAGCTAAGTGCTTTTGTGAATATAAAATAATGTTAAACAGATTGCCCCAGACATAAACTGCGTTTGGGGCAATGTTTTTTAGAAAATGAAGAGAATATATAACTGGTTAATGGTGTGGTACTGTGTTTTTCTTATGCCACACTTGTCTATCGCGCAGCGGGATAGTTTGTCTGTCAAGTTACACCTATCGGGGGAATCAGATAATACACCATCGGAAGCAGTACTCGTTTTTACTGATGATAATGGGAATAGGTATCGCTTTTCAACAGTTGGGAAGGAGAATCGTTACGAGATAAGGGTGCCTAAGCAACAGCGTTGTACAGAAGCTGTGTTACAGTTGGAATCGAAGAATGGAAAGCATAATCTGGCAATGGCTAGACCATTGTCTTTGTTGATAGATAGCATTGATGTTTGTGTGGATGCTTTGGCTACTGAATTGGAATTTGCGATAGTCTCTGGAGGCAAAGAAAATGAAAGTTATAGTGCACTGAGGATGTCGACAGCAGAAATAAACCGAAAAATGCAAGAACTGTATTTGCCTTTGAGCAGACAAGAGGTGAAAGCGAGCTCTGCTGAAGGGGAGTTTATTTTTAAAGAGATAGCTGCCCTAGCTCAAAGAGAGGCAGAGTTACAAAAGGCTTTTATTCGAGATAACCCATCGCTTTACGTCAGTATGATGTTATTGTATAGGATGAAAAATAGATATACTTCTGGCGATTATGCTAGTGCATTTGAGGCATTGGATAGGCATTATAAGGAGACAAAGATGGCCGTTGAAATGGCGGCAATGATTCAGAACGAAGCTGTAACATCAGTTGGTACACCGGCTATTGGATTGAAAGGACTACATCGCAGGGAATTAATTTCAAGCTGGAAGATTTGAGAGGACAGGTGGTGTTGATTGATTTTTGGGGTAGTTGGTGTGGTCCTTGTAAGGTTAGTATGCCACACTTGAAAGGTTTGTACAGTAAGTATAAAGAGAATGGATTTGAAATCGTTGGGATAGCGCAAGAACACGGTAAGACTCTTGAGGTATCTAAAAATAGTTGGAATAATGCAATTGGCGAATTAGGGTTGGAGTGGATTAATGTGCTGAATAATGATGGAAAGGAGCAGTTTGATATTGTCAAAGCTTATCATGTAAGAGGATTTCCTACTAAGATTCTTTTAGATGAAGAGGGAAAAGTGCTTTTGCGCGTAACTGCTTCGGCAACGAATGATATAGACCGAGCCCTACAGGATATTTATGGTTTTTAGGGGAATATTAGAGAAGCAGTATCGGGATAGCTGCATGGAGCACTCTTCTTTTTTGGTAAGATACTTTGAGCAAATTTCTTATTTTTAAAATAAGAATATAAAAATCATGATTTTATCCCAAAGGAGACTCGCGGCATTGATTGCCATTCTTGCATGGTTTGCGGTGATTGTACAGTTCGTGATGGGGATTGGTAATAGCTCCTTGACTGTAGGCACCTATTTGGTGCGTTTTTTTAGTTATTTCACGATATTAACGAATCTAATGGTTGCTGTGGGATATACAGGTCTATTGCTGATGTCAGGAAATTGTATTGGTGTTTTTTTTAGAAAAAGTACAACATTGACGGCACTAACGTTGTACATCCTATTGGTCGGACTTGTATATAATGTGGCACTGCGTTCTTTGTGGCATCCGGAGGGGATTGCTAGGCTTACGGATGAGCTCTTGCATTCGGTAATACCTTTGCTGGTTTTGGGTTACTGGTGGCGTACCCGCGCTGAAGGTAATCTGCAAGGGAGGAATCTGTGGTCATGGCTTATTTATCCCCTTATTTATCTGTTTTATACACTATGGCATGGGGCTATTTCGGGGTTCTACCCATATCCATTTGTGGATGTTGATGCGTTGGGGATGACTAAGGTGTTAATGAATTGTGGAGTCGTGGCGGTGATAATCGGCTTACTTGGGACGCTATTGATAGGCATTGTGCGTTGGCAAGCTAAGAAGCCTAAAAATAGGCTTTAGTGGCATTCTGAATATGCCGTAACGTAATTGATACGCGTATTTGTAGCAGGCAAAATTGAAAATATCTAATTTAGCCCCTGGTTACGATGTAATCAATTACTAAATTTTAAAATGAAAAAAACAGTATTAACAATGGTGCTTGCATTACCACTAGCGGTATGGGCACAGCAAGGAGCTTTTAAAATCGAAGCTCAGGTAAAAAAATCAAATGATAATGCGAAAGCATATTTATCATACCGCACGGGCAATGGTATGTCGCAAGATAGCGCTGTCGTGAAGAAAGGTAAGTTTTCTTTTGAAGGAACAGTAGAGGGACCTACACAGATGACGATTACTTATGCGCCAACAGGTGTGTTGGATCGCCGTGCAGCGCAAGGGGCAGACTCTTATAGCTTATATATTGATAAAGGAACTGCTAAGCTAGTGGCTACAGACTCTATAAAGAATGCGGTTATTTCGGGAGCACCATTAAGTGTTGAATATGCTCAATATGCGAAATCTCTAGAGCGCTCTACGCAAGGTTTGGCGGCTTTGGATAAAGAGTGGTATGGCGCTACTGATGAGCAACGTAAAGACGGCAAGTTGGCTGAAAAATTGAGAGGTATGGCTGGACCATTGATGGAGGAGAAAGAGCGTGCGCAGAAAGATTATTTAACGAAAAATCCGACCTCTTATTTTGCATTGTTAGCATTGCAGGATCTTTCAGGTTCGCAGCTTGATGTTGCTTTTGCAGAACCGGCCTATAATAAATTGAGCGCAGAGGTGAAAAGTACTCCTGCAGGAACGGCTTTTAATAAACGTATTATCGCTGCAAAAGCTACAGCTGTAGGAGCGATGGCACCAGACTTTACACAAAATGATGTAAATGATAAGCCTGTAAAATTGTCTGATTTCAGAGGTAAATATGTGCTTCTTGATTTTTGGGCTTCTTGGTGTGGTCCATGCCGGATGGAGAATCCAAATGTAGTAGAGGCATACCATAAGTTTAAAGATAAAAACTTTACGGTATTAGGCGTTTCTCTAGATAATCCAGGAAAGAAAGATAACTGGTTGAAAGCTATTGCTGATGATAAGCTAGAGTGGACAAATGTAAGTGATCTACAGGGATGGAAGAATGCGGCTTCGACATTATATGGTGTACGTGGTATTCCTCAAAACTACTTGATAGGTCCTGATGGGAAAATCGTTGCGAGCAACTTGAGAGGAGAAGAATTACATCAGAAATTGGCAGAGCTGTTAAATTAAGGATAGCCTGTATACGATGAAATAATAGGGGGAGGTGTCGCAAAACACTTCCCCCTATTGTTTTTGCAATAGTATGCTAATGGAAGTAGGGTGTCAGCGAAGTCGATTGTTTGATTCTTATCAGATCGTGCAATTGTATGGGTTTGACCATGAAATCGATAACCATAGGATAACTCTCTGCTCTTTTCCTATCTTTAGGATCAATAGAAGAGGTGATGATTACTACAAAGAGGTTCTTTGCATTTTCAGCTTTCAGCTTGTCTAGCACTTGCCATCCATCTACTAAAGGCATGTTGAGGTCTAGAAATATAAGGGAATTTTGGGAGACGCTTTTTTGTGTATGCCACCATTGGAGAAACTGTTCTCCTTCTTGAAGGCATACTGGGGTGCTAGAGATCTGGGTCTCTTTGAGCATGATTGTCATTAGAAAATGAAAAATCTTATCGTCGTCAACAATAGCGGTATTCAGTTTCATAAGGTTTATTCTTTATCGTCAACAATTAACCGTTTTTCTCCAACAGTTTTATTTATAATTTCATGAATAACAGCATCTAGCTCCTGGGCAGAATGATTTAGAGCATCAAATAGCTGTGGCTCTATACTCCCTTCGTTAAATCTTTGTTTCAGATGTACGACTAATGCGAGAATACGTGCTAGCGGTGCTCGTACTAGGTGAGACTGCGCAAAGGCGATATATTTTAAGCTGTTGTGCTGGTTCTCTACCTTGTCCATATAGGCAAGCTTTTCGGAGACATCCTTTGCTACACCACGTACCCCGATACAGATACCTTCAACAAAATCTGGTTGTCCGATCAATAAGAGCCAGCGCTTATTCCCTTTGGCCGTAACGATACGGAGTAGCTTCTTGAACATCTTCTTTTCGATTACAGCTCTGTTTACAGCTTTATAGAAGCTCTTCACTTCTTCCTCGCTGCAATAGAATCTTTTGGTAGATTGTAAGTCCGGTTTAAAAGAGTCCGGTACTTCCAAGATGTCTTTAACTCCAGAAGACAGTTCGATGGTCTGATGTTGGGTGTTGACCCACCAATTGCCATACTGAACTGATTTTTGGGAATCATTATAGAGTTCTTCTAAAATGACTCGTTGTGTTACGTTGGAGAGGGTGCGGATGATATATATGACTTCTTCCCGGTCGTCTAGAATCGGAATATGATGTATTTCGTAATAGCGTACATCCAAAAAGGTGGTCTCTGTGTTGAGAGGATACACCAGTTTGTGGACTCCTAGGTTTACTTCTGTCTTTTGCGTTAATACGGACTCAAAGCAAGTGAACCAATCATCGTCAGAGATGTAAGGATTAATAGGGTAAAGGGAAAAGAAGTTTTTGCCCTGTATGTCTTTTAAATCCAATGCACCTAGGGCGAGATACCCATCGTTTGCGTTAACGATATCGAATCCGTGTTCAGTTACCTTAAGTATAACAGAAGGACACCTCATCGATTTAAAAAACTGGATGTATTCAAACGCTCTCACCATTATAACTTATAATTAAAAATTACGATGTGCCCAGAGACCGTTCGATTTATCCTAAATCTGCCATAAGGGAGACATCGTCAAAAGCAGACAAGGCCTATGGGCTGGTCGGCTTTATGTTTTTTCATAGATAATTCAGATTTGTGAACCTGCGGAAGTTGCACAAACAGAGAATCTTAATGTCTATTCTCCTGAAAAATTATAGCTAAATATACTTGAATAAAATGAAAACAAAGGATTCTTTTTAGTTATGTGTACAAAAAATAGAAAATCAGGGCGTATATGTCATTTTTCCAATGCGTATTCGAACGAAGATGTTGGAGATATTTATTATCTTAGTATATATATTTACCTATGTAGTTAAGTGTTTTTTTGTCGTACGGAATGTTGTACGATTGTTTGCTAAAGCTCTACCAAAGAAGCTGTATATGGATAAAGCATATGAAAAATTGCACGATACGTTGATGTTTTATGGCGTCGACTGTGTGCTACCATACTATATCTCGTCTGGTAATCCCATACCGGAATTTCCTGAAACATCTTTTCGGGTCGATTATTATGCTGTCTGTGTCTGTGTAGAAGGGCAGATAGAAATAGAAATCGATAATTTGCAGTACCATTTGTCAGAAAATGAGTTTTTGGTGCTTGCTCCTTCGACGGTACTTCGGTTTGTACAGACCAGTGGGGAGTTAAGAATGAGGCTCCTTCTTTTTGATAAGAATTTTTTACTGAAGAATATAGCGGATCCTTTCTTTTTGGATAAAATGGGACTGTTTACAGGACGGTCATTTTGTGTGATTCGTTCAAATGGAGATGACGCGAACCGGATATTTTCACTGATGGAGTATCTGAAGGAAGTCAGTGAGCGTAATGGAAGATATACATTGGATCTGGTACGAACGCTTATATTTAATGTGCTGTTGGAGGTTGCCGAAATAGTTGTTAATGAAAAGCAGACTTCAGATAAAACTTTGGAAGAGGGCAATTGTTTGTTTTTCCGGTTTATGGAATTGGTCTGTAAGCATGTGGGACAGCATAAGGATGTGGCTTATTATGCTGACTGTCTATCTGTGTCCAATAAGTATCTTATAGCCATGGTGAAACGGGGAGCAGGAAAGACTCCTCATCAAATTATTGATGAATATATATTAAAAGAGGCGCTAGCACTGTTAGGAAATCCAGAAAAGACGGTGTCTGATGTGGCGTATGCAATAGGTTTTAATTCTGTTTCGGCTTTTGGACGCTTTTTTAAGAAGCACAGTTATGTGTCACCTTCTGAATATAGGCGGGCCCAGCTCAGTGGTCAGGAAATCTAGTATAGCATTCGCGAATTTGGGGATAGCAAGAGCGACTTATAATGCTGTAATTTTACGTAAACGTTAAAATAGTAGGTACTTATGAAAACAATCACTTCAAAATTTGACAAAGTATTGCAAGCTTCTTCAAGCAATGGCAATGTGCAGCATCAGCCTGATGCGAGTCAGGAGAGACAGCGGAACATCCCGGAGAAGTCGTTTCCTTTTTCGGATCAAATCGGAAACTATCAACGGAATAAGGGAATTCCCTCCAAGTCTTATCAAGATAGTAAGGTGTATATTATAGGTAGTGGTATTGCGGGGATGGCTGCTGCATATTATTTTATCAGAGATGGACATGTTCCGGCAAAGAATATCGTTTTTTTGGAGCAGCTGGCTGTAGAGGGAGGGTCTCTAGATGGGGCTGGTAATGCAAAAGAAGGATATATCATTAGAGGTGGACGTGAGATGGATATGACTTATGAAAACCTATGGGACATGTTTCAGGATATTCCAGCATTGGAAATGCCAGCTCCTTATAGTGTTTTGGATGAATACCGTTTAATTAATGATAACGACCCGAACTTCTCGAAGGCTCGCCTAATTCATAACAAGGGAAAGGTTCAGGATTTCAGTAAGTTTGGGCTCAATAAGAAAGATCAGCTAACGCTGATTAAGCTTCTATTGAAAAGGAAAGAGGAGCTGGATGATATTTCTATCGAAGAGTTTTTTGGAGAATCTTTCTTGTCCAGCAATTTTTGGACATTTTGGCGTACGATGTTTGCCTTCGAAAACTGGCATAGTTTATTAGAGTTTAAACTGTACATGCACCGTTTTTTGCATGCTATCGATGGCCTAAATGACCTGTCTGCCTTGGTATTCCCGAAATACAATCAATATGACACATTTGTAACGCCACTGGGACGGTTTCTGAAAGATAAGGGGGTAGAGATACAGTTCAATAATCTGGTAAAGGATCTCGATATCCATATCAATACAGAAGGGAAAACGGTAAAGGCAATTATCACGGAGCAGAAAGGTAAGGATGTGATCATCCCTTTACGTGAACAGGATTATGTCATTGTGACTACGGGGTCGATGACAGAGGATACCTCTTATGGGGATAATACGAAGGCCCCTATTGTTGAAATTGATAATACAACCAGTGGGCAGAGTGCGGGATGGAAAATATGGAAAAATCTTGCAGCTAAATCGAGTATTTTCGGTAACCCGGATAAGTTTTGTAGTAATATTGAAAAGTCTTCTTGGGAGTCTGCGACGCTCACTTGTAAGCCATCAGCACTTATTGATAAATTAAAGGAATATGCTGTCAATGACCCGTATTCGGGAAAAACGGTGACCGGTGGAATCATTACGATAACGGATTCGAATTGGCTAATGAGTTTTACTTGTAATAGGCAGCCGCATTTTCCGGAGCAGCCAGATGATGTTCTGGTGCTGTGGGTATATGCACTCTTTATGGATAAAAATGGGGATTATGTGAAGAAGACAATGCCCGAATGTACAGGTAATGAGATCTTGGCGGAATTGTGTCATCATTTGGGTATCGTGGATCAGTTGGATGATGTCATCGCAAATACTATCGTGCGTACGGCATTCATGCCTTACATTACATCGATGTTTATGCCTAGGGCTAAGGGGGATAGACCTGCGGTGGTGCCGGAGGGCTGTAAGAACCTTGGCTTGGTCGGACAGTTTGTCGAAACGAATAATGATGTTGTTTTTACAATGGAAAGCTCTGTTCGTACAGCCCGGATTGCAGTATATGAGTTATTGAACCTGAATAAACAGGTGCCCGATGTGAGCCCGCTTCAGTATGATATAAGGCACCTGTTAAAGGCTGCAAAAACACTTAACGATGATAAGCCATTTGTTGGAGAAGGACTGCTTCGTAGAGTATTAAAAGGAACTTATTTTGATCATATTCTTCCATGGGAAGAGAAGGATGAGCAAGAACAAGAGTCTTTTATTGGAGAGCATCTTGCTAAATTTAAGGACTGGCTTAAGACTATCCGAGGTTAATCTCGGATGGTATAATGATTTAAAAAAACGGATAAACTATGGATATAAAAAATGTAACAGTAGCTGGTAGCGGAGTACTGGGCTATCAAATAGCTTTTCAATGTGCCTTTCATGGATACAATGTAACGGTATATGACATCAATGATGAGGTGCTGGCTAATGCAAAAGCCAAGTTTGATATTTTAGCAGAGGCATTTAAGCGGGATCTGAATGCATCACAGAGCCAACTGGAAGAGACGAAGGCTAGATTAGCGTATAGCGCTGATCTAGCTGTAGCAACCAAGGACGCGGACTTAATGATTGAGGCAGTGCCGGAAAGCCCACAGATAAAAATTGATTTTTACCATAAGCTCGCGAAGGTGGCTCCGGAGAAAACAATCTTCGTGACCAACTCGTCGACATTATTGCCTAGTCAGTTCGCGAATGAGACGGGACGCCCTGCTAAGTTCCTTGCTCTTCACTTTGCCAACGAAATCTGGAAGCATAATACGGCTGAGGTCATGGGGCATCCTGCGACGGACAAACAGGTTTTTGATACCATAGTGTCTTTTGCAAAGACGATAGGTATGGTGGCACTACCGCTGCATAAAGAACAGCCGGGTTATATCGTCAATTCGCTGTTGGTGCCTCTGCTGACAGCAGCTACGAACCTGTTGGTGGGCGGAGTGTCTGATGCGGAAACGATAGATAGGACTTGGATGGTGGCAACCGGCGCTCCATTGGGACCTTTTGCGATATTGGATGTCGTAGGGATTACAACGGCGTATAATATTAATAAGATGGCTGCGGAGGCGACAAATGACCCATTGAAGGTGAAAACGGTGGCTTATCTAAAAGAGAATTTTATTGATAAGAATAAGCTTGGGGTATCGACAGGGGAAGGGTTCTATACTTATCCTAATCCAGCGTACAAGGATAAGGACTTCTTGAAGTAGGGTATCATAAAGTCAGCGTATGAATAGCCACAACGGGTTGTCTGTTGTGGCTATTTTTTATAAAGGTGGTTCTGACTACCCGGTGGGGATGTCTTCTTTTTTAAGAAGATACCGGTATATAGTTCCTCCGGCAATAGCGCCCAATATCGGTGCAAGCCAGAATAACCATAATTGTGACAGTGCCGCTCCCCCGACAAATAGAGCCTGTGATGTACTGCGGGCAGGATTGACCGAGGTGTTTGTTATTGGTATGGATATTAGATGGATGAGTGTTAAAGCAAGGCCTATGCTAAGACCTGCAAATTTTCCATTAGCCCATTTGTCAGTAGCGCCTAGGATAATGATTAAGAAGAAGGTCGTGAGTAGAAATTCGGCCAGGAATGCGGCTCCGACACTATAGCTACGCTCGTGATAACCTGGCATCTCATAAAAATTGGTGGCGAATGCTCCTGGCCCCTCAGTAGAAAAAGACCCCGAACCGTTAAGTATGGTGTAAAGACAACCTGCGGCAGCGATAGCTCCTAATAGCTGGGAGATAATGTACGGTGCCAGATCTTTTGCGGAAAAACGCCCTCCGATAAGTAAACCTACGGAGACAGCGGGATTAAAGTGACCTCCGGAGATATGGCCTACAGCATAAGCCATCGTGAGCACGGTGAGACCAAAGGCTAAGGAAACGCCCAGTAAGCCAATTCCTATGTCGGGAACGCCTGCCGCAAAAACAGCGCTGCCACAGCCTCCGAAGACTAACCAGAATGTGCCGAAAAATTCGGCGAATAGTTTTTTTGTCATGACTTTAAAAATTTATACCTGTTATTTAAGAATATGTTGGTGTTGAAATATTTCTTTTGATGAAATATTTTAATGTTAAATGTAGGTAAAAATAAGTAAAGAAAAAGTAGGTTTTTGTCTACAGATAGAATGTGTTGTGTGAATCAAAAAATCCCGCTGGGTTTTAGCCAGCGGGATGAACAAAAGAGTATGTAGTTTATTTATTGTAAACGATTGGATATGGCGTCAACTACCGCTTGGTCGGTTGGGAATTCGCCAGCAACGGATCCGGTAGATCGTTTATTGCTAGGCGGTTCTTCGCCATATAGTGTATCCCGTGCTACCACAACCTTGTTGCCCATATCAAAGTAGCTGATGATATAATTCCGCTGATAAGCTTTATCTTTTTGGCCGAGTTTGCTGATGTACTCACCACGTTCTAACATATCTTGAGCAATGACGACCAGTCCTTTGACATCTTCTCCTGGATAGTTGGCGGCAGTACCTAGCTTTTCGTTCCACTTCGCTTTATAAGTTATTCCCAGTTCATCATGACCGCCATTTTCAATAACAAGATAATCCTTTTGCCAGGTAGGTTTTGCGGGCTCTACAGGATATTTGTATATGGATAGGTGATCCGGAAAGTATTCTAAAATACGTTTAGAGAGGTTTAATGTCTGCTCTTTATCGTTTTCTATGTTATTCAGGACACTGTAACCCCAGATGGTAATACCGGCTGCCGCAATCACGATCAAGCTGATCAGGATATAAATGGATTTTTTATTGTTCATAGCTTTTTTTCGATATTAATCTAGATAAGGAACCTGAACTTTCATATTTGGATATTTCTCTCCCAGCTTTAAAAGAAAGTCATTTGCTATAGTATTCTCTTGTATTAGTTTTTGGGTATTCATCGAAAACATGCTGGCAGTCGTGGTGGCATAGGTGAAAACTAAGGCTGAGAAAAGTACAAGCTCGATAGGTTGCCCATCCGTTGGCAAAGTTATTCTATAGGCTTTTACATTATCACCTTTTTGTTTGGCGAAAGCCTGCATGGTGCCTTTTTGGGGGATTTCTTCGAGTGTAGCTTGCGTTAGTCTTTCCTTGTCGAATACCAGATGATTGCTGATGTCGCCCTCTGTATCTGTGTCTAAAAGATGAAGATCGTCGCCGCTCAAAAGTAAATATTTAGGAGTCTGCACGGTCTGGTATCTTACGGTGCCGAGCGTTGCAGCACTTCTTAAAGAGTCTTTTAAGCCGTCTTTTATCGCTGACTTATTACTGTAGTCTAAGTTGGCAAAATTGAATGCGTCGATTGGAAGATTGCCCATTTGTTTCTGAAGATAACTATACTCTCCACCCAGAAAATTGTCTCGATAAGTTGTTGCTTTTTGCAGCTCAGCCTTGAAGTCTGTATTTTGTAGTGCTTCTTTTAGTTTTTTCTTTTTGGCATAGGTAAAATACATAATCCCTCCGTAGACAAGGACAAAAGCAGCAATGATTAATATTACTTGGATACTCATGATTTTTGTTGTTTAATGGTTAAATATTTTTTGGTTCTATTTTCTTTTTCTTTGAAGGGATGAATCCCCAGATGATAAAGGCTATGAGCGCTAAACCGACTAGTTTTCCACCATATTGGGTGTAAAACGGCAACTTATTGAGGTTGCTCGATTTCAATTTCTGCTCAATTAATAAGGCTTCTAATTCCTTGGCAGGGATATCATAATACTCCTTTGTTTTTTCATCATAACCAACAAGCTTTGGTGCTACAGTGATGTACAATGGAAGTAGATATGCGATATTAAACTCCGTGTGCAGTGTTGCTAGATCCAGATAACTACCGTTTTCAAGTTTGAACTCATCGGTATCAGGTAGGTCATGGACTTTGTTAAGTACTTCTCTTTCTCCGAGAGGAATTTTAACTCTTGCTAGTGAAATACTTGAGATCCCCATAAGCATAGCTAATACAAGGATGATTTGTTTTAATGATGCCATATCTTGATTTGATTTCAAACAAAATTAGAAAGTACTATTTAGAAAAGGTAAATGGTTTACAATTCGTCAATAGCGTTTTATGAAACGTCTGTTGAAAGCAGAAAGGATAAAGCGGGGCGAAAAGGCTGTCTAAAAAGAAGCCAAGCTGGGAGGTTGGTCTTTTCAGACAGCTAATGATAGGCGTCTAAAGCTCGTCTTCTTTTAATTCGTCGAGAATAGCTTTGACCTGTTTAGTATAAGGAGTATAGAAGTATCTCGTCCAGGCTACGATAGCTGCGGGAACAAAGAATGAAGTAATCAATATAACAATTAGAAAGAGCTGTTTGTTGGAATCTGGTATAGTACTAAGGTCTTTTCCCTGCTCGACGAGACGACTATAGGTGTATACGGCTGTCCAGACCATTAAAAATGGGATGAGTAGAAATCCAAAGGAATGATAGCGTTCAATATTCAACTTGAACTCATAATATATTTCACTCAAGTTGTCTTTGGTGTCATTTGTATAGTGACAGACACGCTGGTAGAAATGGCGAAATATGTTTAGGTAATATATCGAGATAATAACAACGATGGCATAGCTCGTATAATATATTAAGTAGGTGTTGGTGGCAATAGTGAACAGCTGTGGAGCGAAAGCCATAAATATAATAGCTACAATCTGCATGTACCCCTCGTTTTTCATGTTTCGTTTGAGTTTGTCCAAGGGGTGTTGTGCTTTACGTAGTTGTTGGATCCGTGTTGGAATATGTACTTCTTGTGTAGATTCTGCATTCCAGGTCGATTTTAGTTCATCAAAATTCATGGTGGAGTTTCTTTATAATGTTTTGTAATTTTTCTTTTGTGCGGTTCAGTTTTACTCTGACATTGCCTTCGGTGATTCCTAATAGGACTCCTGTATCGCGATGTGAAAGGCCTTCCATAAAATAGAAAACTAACGCTTTTTCAATTCTGTTGAGATCTTGTACAGCAAGGTAGAATAGCTCTAGTTGTTTTTCTTTTTCGGTATCATACTGTTCGTGCAGAGGCTCGTGGTTGGTATCATAAGTGTAACGGTCGCTTCTGCGTTTGTCTTTCTTGAAGTAGGTAATCGCTGTATTGATTGCGACACGGTACATCCAGGTCGAGAACGCTGCGTCTCCCTTAAACTTGGAATAGGATTTCCAAAGCTGTACTATGATCTCCTGTTGTAGATCCTCGCGGTCCTCCTTATTGTCCATATACATACGGGCGACCTTATGTAAGATGCCTTTATGCTCCTCTAGGTGGTTTAAGAATAATTTTTCGTTCAGTTGGTTCACAGCGCTATCGGTTGTTGTAATACGTTTGAATTATCAAGTTATTTAAATTTATACAGTAAGTCTACACACTATGGAATTCGTTACAAAATATTCTTCCAATTATGAAATATCCATGTAATACGGACTGTATAGGCACTGGTGCACATAATTATTTCGTGAGCTCGTTGGACTCGGTTTGAATATTCCATCCCGAGAAGTCGGAACAAGTTATGGTGATTTGAAAAAAACTATTTACACCTGAAAAGTATTAAAATTTGATGTCTACGAAAAAATCGTATATTTACTATCAAACCGTAATTAGATGAAAAGAACACTATTTTTTGGACTGTTGCTTCTAGGGGGAGTATCGTCCTATGCGCAGGAAAAGCCTTTGGCTAAAGTGCATTACAATTTTAAGCATGTCAATGATACAACACAGCGTGACAATTTTCTAATGGATGAAGTGGTGACGTATCTCGGAGAGCATGGAAGTTATTATACGAGTTATTCTATGACTAGGATGCAGGAGAATATCAAAAAGCAGATGGATGATCCTGCATTTGATGGAAACTTGATTATTTCACAGCGTACCTCCCCGGTCAGTGAGGCCTATATTATAGAACCAGCACAGCAGAAGATCACAGAGATTGCTAAGGTGGCTTCGGACGAATTTGTATTATCAGGAACTTACCCACAACAGAATTGGGATATATTGGACGAGTCGAAGGAGATTGGTGGATACAGCTGTCAAAAAGCAACAACGGATTTTAAGGGACGTCATTACATTGTATGGTTCACGACGGACATTCCTTTTCCTGCGGGACCATGGAAGTTGCACGGTCTGCCTGGTTTGATTCTATCAGTGAAAGATAGCAAAGGAGAGGTGGAGTTTGAATACGCGGGATTCGATAAAATGGATACAGAGACAGCAATCCGGATAGCAGCATCTGAAAAGGCAATTGTGTCGACAGAATCAGAGGTCAAAAAACTAGAAAGAGCTTTCAAAGCAAATCCTAGTGCTTATCTAAATTCGCGGAGCAACGTGACTACAGGACCTTCGGGAAGCATGGTTGTTCGGTCTTCTTCTGGAAGTTCAAGCGCTTCGACTTTGGATACCTCAAAAATAAAATCGATGCATGTTAAGAAGGATGATAGCTATAAGCCTTCGAAGACAACTAATAATCCGATAGAATTGACACCTTAGTATATGTACATTAGGCTTCTTTTTTTTCTACTTTTTCTAGCGTCAGGAGGAATTGTTATGGCTCAGCGTGTGACTATCGAAGGTATACTCGTTGATAAGGCTACGAAGGATCCCTTAAATGCGATTACCATACTGCTTAAGTCAGTGGACGGTAAGGTGATAACGTACAAGGCTTCTGATAAGAACGGTTATTTCGCACTGTCTACGGAAAGGGATCTAAATGGAGCCTATGTGGAGATAAACCATCTGGGGTATAAGAAGAAATCTTTTGTGCCGACTGTAGGTGCTAAGATGCAAATTGAACTGGAACAATCTGTCATCCGCTTAGAAGAGGTGGATATCAAAAGCAAGCCTCGTATACAGCGGGTTGGTGATACACTAGCCTATGATGTGTCGTCCTTTGCTAAAGAGGAGGATCGATCTATTGGAGATGTGTTAAAACGTATGCCTGGGATGGAGGTGAATGAGTCTGGGCAGATTAAATATCAAGGTAAAGCCATTTCTAATTTTTATATCGATGGAGACGATTTACTGGACGACCGTTATGCAATCGGGTCGAAGACGATTCCTCATAAGATGGTGCAGGATGTACAAGTCCTGAATAATCATGAGCATAAGAAAGTGCTCAAAAATAAGCGATATACCGATGAGGTTGCGCTTAATCTTGTTATCAAAGACGAGGCCAAGTTAAAGCTCACGGGACAGATAAAGCTGGGAGGAGGTTTGCCAAAACAGTATGATGGAGAACTCAATACCATTTTGTTCAATAAGAAGTATAAACTGCTCAATGTGTTGCAGGGCAATAATGTAGGCCGCGACCTGAGTGGAGCTTTCACCGGATTTAACAAACAGACTGTATTGTCCAGTATGGGCTCTTCACCTGTCAATAATCTGTTGGGACTAGGGACCGTGGGGGCGCCTCCAGTAAACAAGGATAATTATTTTATGAATAATTCGGTCGCATTGGATGTTAATAATCTGATCAATACAAAAGGGGCATGGCAGTATAAATCAAATGTGCAACTGCTGGTAGATCGAAATACATTCGATTATGCGGGCAGTACTACTTTCAATACTAACGGAGAGGTATACGGCTTTGATGAAAAACAACATACTGTAATCAAGCAATGGATGGGGGCATTTAGATTTACGGCGGCCAAAAATCAAGAAAAGAACTATATCAGTAATGCGTTGTCGCTGGAGTACCAAAAGGAAAACGGATCAGCTGATATTTATAGCAATGGGGAGTCGATACGCGTAGCAAGAGAGTTTACAGTTGAAGGTTTTTCAAATCAGTTAGAATATATCCCCGCACTTAAAAACGGAGATATTATTCAGGTCAATTGGTTTATGAATTATGGAAAGAAGCCTCAGACGCTGGCGCTTTCTCCAGGTATTTTTCCGGATCTGATGAATGCTGGGCTTCCTTATGAGGAAACCGGCCAGTATATGGAGGTACCTTCATTTTTTAGCCGTGCTTCTGTTGGCTATCGCTTGCCCAATAAAAAGGTCGGGCAGTATTATAGCGCAGGTATATCGGTGGAAGATCAAAAGTTAAACTCTAGCATTGATCGGTTCTCGATAGGAATGGCCTTGCCTGTCACGCTGGACTCTTCCTTCAACGATACCGATTGGCTTCGGACATCACTCTTTGTTCAGGGTGAATATGAATGGAAGACTAGGCGATTTTCCTCACGTCTTACATTGCCGCTTTCATTACAACAGACCCATTACGAAGATTCTTACTTTGCCTTAGATCATACACAGAATAGATTCCTTTTTAATCCAGTATTGAATGCTAAGTATGTCGTCGGGGTCGAAGATGAACTGAGCTTCTCGTATCGTCGGGAGAATAGCTTTGGCAATATAGAGGGAGTGTATCGCGGGCTTATCATCCAGAATTATAGAACGCTGAATCGTAATAGAGGAGGGATTAATGAAAGCCGTAGCAATGATTTTGGACTGAATTATAAGCTGTCTAAGACGATACAGCTATTGTTTGTCAATATTGAATTGAATTATAATCAGTCTATCGCGAGTGCGATGTTATCCAACGTTGTAGATAATGATATCACCCAGACGCAGCTGGTATCCCGAGAGAATAGAGTAAACTCCTATAGGGCGAGCCTTGGTGTTGATAAGTACATTTTTCCATTGGCTAGTACCGTAAAGCTGGAGGTCAGTTGGACGCTAACAGATTATAATCAGTTGTTTAATAATGAACTATTACCTTTTCAGAATATAAGCTATAGCCTGACTCCTGCTGTAGAAGCTAAAATATGGGAATCCCTCAACTTATCCTATCGCGGACAGTTATCCTGGAGTTCGACTAGACAGGGGCAAGGAGGAAACGGATTGGGAAGAAATGCTTTTAATATGTCTCAGAGCCTCGGGTTACCACTCAGTTTGTTCAAGTTGGTCCATCTCCAGACGAGCGCCCGGCATCTATATAGTAGTCAGCAGGGATTGGAGCGTATCAGTTATGTGTTTTTTGATACTTTCGCACGTTATAGACATAAGAAGTGGAATACGGACTTTGAGTTAAGTCTTTCAAATATAGCGAATGTCAAAAAATTTGAAACGTATACTATATCTGCGAATATGCAGGGGCAGAATAGCTATGAGTTGCGTGGACGGATGGCTATTCTGCGCGCAGTATTTAATTTTAAGTAAGGAAGCGTCTACCCAATCAGGTCTACAAAGGTAGCGTTCGTCATAGAAGCGAGATCTGTGGGCTGTAGGATGACCTGTAGTCCACGCTTACCAGCACTGACTGATATTGCTTCTTCGAGTTGGGCAGCTTCTTCAATGAAGGTCGGAAACTCTTTCTTCATGCCAACAGGAGAGCACCCTCCACGGATATACCCCGTAACCTGTAGCAAGTCCTTCATCGGCAACATTTCACAGTTTTTATTCCCTGATACCTTTGCCAGTTTCTTGAAGTCCAGGTGACTGCTGCCAGGGACGATTGCGACGAGATAAGGGTCTTTTGTTCCTTTGAGCACTAGAGTTTTGTAGAGGAGGTCTGGATCTATTCCGATAGAATGGGCTACATGCTCGGCGCTAACATCCTCGTCATCCACTTCGTACTCCCGTAGCGTGTAGTTTATTTTAGCGGTATCCAATAGCCGCACCGCATTTGTTTTCTGTGCCATAGTTTTAGGCGTTGTATTGTTGTCTATTCTGTAAGATCTGCTGCATATGACGGTCTGCCCATTGGGTGATCGTATCGATCAGTGGCAGCAGCTCCTGTCCTAATGCTGTCAGTTTGTATTCGACCTTGGGCGGAATGACGGGATAGACTTCTCGCGAAATCAAACCATCTGCTTCCAGTTTGCGAAGCGATACGGTCAACATCTTTTCAGAGATGTCACCAATACGTTTATGTATTTCGTTAAACCGCATTTCCTTGCTTTCTCCAAGAACCAGAATGACCAACATGGTCCATTTATCGGATAGGCGATCCAGCACGTTGCGTACGGGACAAGCCTCTATATTGGAAAAATCGCTCATGTTTTAAAAAATTATTGTGTTGATAATCAGTAAGACTAACATGGAGGTAAGTCTATTACAAAGTGTTAAGTTCTTGTCTTACTATAGCTTACTTTTTATCTTTGACTTACCAAAAGTAAGTATAAAAGTTTAAAAATTTAAGAATATGTATTTAATAACAGGAGTAACAGGACATTTGGGCGGTTTGGCTGCCAACGCTTTCTTACAGCATGAAGAAGCAAGTCAATTAAGTGTATTGAGCCGTAGTGCAGATAAAGTAAAAATGCTAGCTGAACGGGGCGTATCCGTTAAAATAGGGGATTATGACAATTATTCCTCCTTGGTTGAGGCTTTTAAAGGTGTTGATAAGTTGCTTTTTATCTCGTCTAATGATTTGATGAATAGAGAGACACATCATCGTAATGTGATTGCAGCAGCCAAAGAAGCAAAAGTGAAGCATGTGGTATTTACCAGCTTTCAATATCAATCTACAGCGGCCGATTCCCCTAACGGGTTGATGCCTGTATATAAGCTAACTGAAGACTTGTTGGTGGATAGTGGATTGAAATATACTATTTTGCGAAATGGTATTTATATGGATATGTTAGCGGATATTATCGGTCCAACTATCCGGGACAGCAAGACGCTTTTTGCGGCAGCAGGAGCTACTCCCGTAGCTTTTACCTCTAGAGGAGATCTTGCTGAGGCAGCTGCTAAGGTCTTATTGAGTACCGATTTTGATAATGAGGTGGTGGATTTGGTCAATGTAAATAGCTTAGGATTTCCTGAAATCGCCAGGCAATTGGGAGATGTACTCCAGTTGGAAGTCACTTATGTCGATGCAACCGAGGAAGCGTATCGCAATGCGCTATCTCAGGCTGGCCTGCCGCCTGTAGTGGTTGATCTTTTTGCAGGTGTGCTGAATAGCATCAAGGCCGGAGAATTTAATAGAACGGGTGAGGCATTGAAGGATATTCTGGGTAGAACGCCATTACAGGTAAAAGATTTTTTTGAAGCGTATTACAGCGAAAAATAGAAAAGAAAGTAAAAGTGGCTTCTAATTTCTTGTAAATTTTGAGGAGATGTCTTTCATTTGGGTGATAAAGGGTACCTTTGGCGAAAATTTTTAATATGCAGGTACGCAAAAATCTGATTTTAGTATTAGCCTCAGTTGCAACTTTTGTCGAGGCATTGGATATTGCCATCATTAATCTTACCATTCCCTCTATACAGGAACAGTTTCATATAGGCGTCGAACAGGCACAGTGGTTACAGACCTTGTATGTGCTGTTGTTTGGAGGATTTCTGATTATTGGTGGACGGATGTCGGACCAAAGGGGGCGTAAGAAAGTATTTCTTGCAGGGGGGGGGGTATTTATGTTGACCTCGCTTGGAGCAGGATTGTCGACCTCTTTTGAGTCTCTAGCCATATTTAGAGCGTTACAGGGGTTAGGGGCTGCTTTTATTATGCCTGCATCTTCTTCTATTATTAATAATACATTTACGGAGACACAAGAGCGTAACCGTGCGATAGGTATTTTTAGCTCTTTTGCAGCGATAGGCTCTGGAAGCGGACTGTCCATCGGTGGATTATTAAGTACTTACCTTAGCTGGCATTGGGTGTTTTTGATCAATGTGCCTATTCTGGCCGTGACGCTGGTTCTGGCTTACATTTATTTCCCGAAAGATGAACCGAGGAAGGAAGCCCAACGGGTGGATATGGCTTCGGCTATTCTCTTGGTATTAGGTCTTCTGTGTTTTACCTATGGTACGCACGAGCTACCTAGTGTAAGTAGTGCTCCGGTCATGATTATCAGTTCTATTCTAGTAGGTGTGCTACTTTTGGGAACAGTTATTTATAGATTGAAGACGGTGGATGAACCATTGATTAAACTTAGTTTATTTGATCAGCCATCGGTATTGGTCTCCAATGGCATCTTTTTTATACAGGGCGCCTTTTTCATTGGTTTTCTGTTTTTGATTTCGTTGATGCTACAGAGCGATATGGGACATACTGCCGCTGCTGCTGGTCTTTTGCTGGTCCCTTTCAGTATACTTTCTGCGTTGATTGCAAAGTTTGCCTTACCGATGGTTTCTAAGCGTCTACAATCCGCACAGATGGGCGTGTTTGGATGGTCGTTTCTACTGTTAGGAGCAGTGGTACTTTGGACTGCGATTCATTTGGGACATCCATTGCCATTGGTATTGATTGGAGTTGCCTGTATTTCCGGTATAGGGATTACCTTCTGCTTTACCAGTATGGCGGTATTGAGTATCCGTGATGTTGAATCTACGAATTACGGGGTAATATCAAGTTTGACGAGTACGAGTTATTTCTTAGGAGGAGGAATTGGCTTGGCTTTTATGACGGTTTTGAATCAGCTCCTGCCGTCCGAATGGGCTGTCGGAAATCTGAGCTTAGGTCTATTGTTCGTGTATGCTTTGGCGAGTGTATTAATCTTATCTAAGATGGCTAGAGGAGAGCGTGCCGCATCTAAGATCGGATAGGGTTAGACAGAAAAGCAAAAACGGCTGTGAAATGTATTGTTTCACAGCCGTTTTTGTTTATACTTTTCGTTTGATATTGGGTAGAAATCCGGTCACGATACCGATCAAAGGTAAAAACGCACAGATGGAGAATACATACTCGATGCTGGTGCGATCGGCAAGCCACCCTAAAACTGCCGAACCAATGCCTCCCATACCGAAAGCAAACCCAAAGAATAGTCCTGCAATCATCCCTACTTTACCCGGGATAAGATCTGTCGCATAAACTAGAATCGCAGAAAAAGCAGAAGAAATAATCAGACCGATAATTCCGGCCAGTATAACTGTGGCTGTGAGCCCTACGTGAGGAAGCAATAGCGTAAACGGTGCAGCACCTAGGATGGATATCCAGATGATCAGTTTACGACCATATCTGTCGCCTAATGGGCCACCTAAAATTGTTCCTGCAGCAACGGATGCTAAGAATACAAATAAGTATATCTGGGACTGTTGTACTGTAACACCAAATTTTTCGATAAGGAAAAAAGTGAAATAACTTGTCATCGACGCCATATAGAAATACTTGGAAAAGATAAGTACCAGAAGTATGATTATGGATATCGTGACAGTTCTTTTGGACAGTGTTTGTTGTTGCGTATTGATTGCACTTCCTGCTGTTGCGGTTTTGGCAACCATATTCTGTTGGTACCAATTGCCGACAATTGTCAGAATGAACATTCCTAATATAGCTAAAGTACCGAACCAGCCGATGTAATTCTGTCCCATAGGAATGACGATGAGGGCCGCTAATAGAGGGCCGATGGCGCTACCGGCATTGCCTCCCACCTGAAATATGGATTGTGCGAGTCCTTTACGTCCACCAGAAGCCAAGTGGGCAACACGAGAAGCTTCGGGGTGGAACACAGATGAACCTATCCCCAAGAGACTGACTGATGTTAAAATAAGATAGAAATTGGATGCAAAAGCGAGGCATAGTAATCCAGAGAGCGAAAAAATCATTCCGATGGCCAAAGATCTAGGGTTGGGCTTCTTGTCGGTATAAGACCCAACAAAAGGCTGGAGAACGGAGGCCGTCAATTGAAAGATGAGTGTTATAATTCCGATCTGTGTAAAGGTCAGTCCGTAATTCTCTTTTAGTAGAGGGTATACGGATGGGACAACAGATTGCATCAAATCGTTGAGTAGATGCGAAAAGCTAATGGCGAAGAGTATAGGGTATACTGTTCTGTTTGCTGATATAGAGGACATAAATATGTATTGACAAACATCAGGTCATCTGATGATTTGGTTTAAAAAATTAAATTCTTCCAATTATTTTAGCCGCGATCTTTGACGCTTTTTCTGCGTTTTTATCACTGATGGCCTGTAATAGATCTTCGTGAATGTCTTGTGATTCGGTAAAGGTACTTGTGTCTTTGTAGAGGGTTGAAAAAAACTTGCTTACGTGTGCAGACATGGTTTTGTAAAGTTGATAGAGAATGGCATTGCCGCAGCTTTCTGCAACCAAGATATGAAAGTCTATGTCGGCAGTGATACAGCGTAACATATCACCGCTTTCGCCATATTGCTTACGTTCGGCCAATTTCTTCTTCATCTTCTTGAGATGAGTCGTTGTCCTATTGGATGCCGCTTTTTCAACAATTTTTAATTCTAAGAGTTGTCTTACCTCAAAGATATCGGCGAAATCTGCACGTTCAATTTTTTCGTCTAGAATACTATTGCTGCTGTGACTGATAATAAAGGTGCCAACTCCTTGTTGTACATTAACGAAACCTAGTTGAGATAAATACTTGATTGCTTCACGTATTGTAGAGCGACCTACGCCGAATTTTTGCATTAATTCTGGTTCAGTAGGAAGCTTTTCATTGATCGCAAAAACACCACGCTCGATACTGTGCTGCAGCGTGTCTGCAACTTCTTGGGCTAGTGATTTTTTTTGTATAATCATTTTCATCATATCATCTGACGACTGCAAATGTAGAAAAATAATTGATATGTGAAGTACTGTTATTTTAAATTTTATAGATAGAGACTATATCGTTTTCGTGATTAAGGCAATCGTTTGCATTTCCTGAACATTCTCCCAAATTAAATTCTCTCTTTACTTTAGATTGTTGGATATGGAATCTATAGTAAACGATTTCATCAAAGACTACTGGTTTTACCGTACCTGAATTAACAATTATAACCCGATGAGTTAATGACATATTTAGAAGGATTTGGATAGCGATTTTGAGGCATAAAAACTTTTGGAAACCATTATACACAGGCTATTGGTTTCCAGTTTAAAGCAGTGGATGTCACAGATGCCGATTAGCTTCTTTAATAATATCGTTAGCAAATATTTCTGGGAAGCAGAAGGTCGATTATGAATAAGAAGATACAATTAACTAATAAACATATGAACAGAAAATTACACAGTACCGGCCTACATAAAATAGGATGGAAATCGGTTATGTTGTGTACGGTGGTCACTTTTTCAGCAGTCCACCTACGTGCTGAAAATCGAGAAAGCAATAGCTATGTTGTTCTGATGCAACAAACGATATCTGGTAAAGTCACTGATATGGATGGGAGACCATTAGCCGGAGTAACTGTTGGCGAAAAGGGGAGCAAGAACTCCACACAGACCAATAGAGATGGGAGATATACGATTTCGGTCGTGGGATCAAGTAAGACATTGACTTTTTCATACATTGGATTTGAGGCGAAAGAGGCGACTGCAATCGATGGACTTACGGTACAACTCGCGCAAGTTGATGGGGCGTTGGATGAAGTTGTTGTTGTTGGGTATGGGCGGCAGAAAAAAACTAATCTTACGACGGCGGTTTCTCAGGTTAGTAAAGAGACACTTGAAAACAGGCCTTCTCCGACAGTTGCGAATATGTTACAAGGGGCGGCCCCAGGGTTGGTTATTTCCCGTAATTCGGGAAGACCTGGGGCACAAGGCTTGAACTTGCAGGTGCGCGGGGCGACTTCTGCAAACGGGGCGGTCGATCCATTGTATGTTATTGATGGCGTGGTGAGTACCGCCGCTAGTTTTTTAGCGATAAATCCTAACGATATCGAGAATATAAGCATACTAAAAGATGGTGGAGCTACGGCCATATATGGAGCACAGTCCGCCGGCGGGGTACTTCTTGTAACGACCAAAGGAGGGTCCTCAGGAAAGACGCGTATTGCTTTTTCTAATAACACGGCTTTTCAACGACCAGCCAATATCCCCAATAGGTTGGCTTTGATAGACGAGATGAACTATATGAATCTGGCCCGTGCGAATGCAGGTATGGGACCCGAATACTCAGACATAGACCTCGATCGGGCGGTTAATGGACCTGCTTTTGTTGAGGGAGCAGATGGACAATGGTTGACCTACAACCAAGAGAATATTCTAGATTATGTAATCCGAGACTCCTATGGTATGTACAATAATAACCTACAGATGAGTGGTGGTACAGAAGATATAACCTATATGACCTCCATTGGAAACATGACACAAGACGGTGTTTTTAAGGTAGGGGAAGATAGATTCAGTAGGTGGAATGCGAGAGCTAATATATCCGCTAAGCTAAACAAATATTTGAAAATGGATCTCAGAAGCTCTTATATCAACGAGGCTAACGATAACCCGACTACAGGTGGCTATGGTCTTGATGGTGGAGGTAATAGTATATTGAGACAGTTTTTTTCCTCACGGGGGCGATTCCCTTTGCTGAATGAAGACGGAACCTACTATAGGTCGGGGACTTCGTCTGCGTTGGGTTATGCGTTGCTGCGTGATGGAGGCTTTGATCGTAACCGAAAGAGTAATTTTTCCAATAATGTGACTGCGACCATCGCTAATTTTGTAGATGGGCTTCAGGTTCGTTTGATGTATAGTCGTGAGGATATTCGGGAGCAGAAACGTAATTTCCGTCGGATGGTAACTTACTACTCTGGACCGAACAAGACTTTTCCGAGTTATCAGAATAATCCAAATAACTATTCTATCATAAACTATAAAACCCTTCAGGAAAACTATCAGGCTGTTGTAGATTATAATTTTAAGGTCGCAGATAGTCATAACTTTCAAGTCATGGGTGGATATCAATTTTTGGACTATCGTTATGAGTCTATATCGGCCTCTACAAGTAATCTCTATGTCAATGATAATCCAAGTCTTAATTTTACTTCAAATCCAATTAATAAATCTCATAGTCAGGCAGATGCTTCTGAGGCTATGCAATCTTACTTTGGCCGGTTGAATTACGATTATAAAGGGAAATATCTGTTTGAGGCTACTGTACGTAATGATGAGAGCTCGAGGTTGTCAAAATCCACGAGAAGAAAGACGTTTCCTTCATTCTCGGCGGGTTGGAATGTAGCTAGTGAAGATTGGTTCAATGTGCCTTCTGGTATCTTGAGCGAACTGAAACCTCGTGTGTCTTGGGGTAAGGTGGGATCCCAACTAGGGATAGGTTATTATGATCACCTAAGTTTGTTGTATCCACAGCGCTCCAGCACATCGACAGTCAATCTTCTCTTGAATGATATGCAACAGGTCTATCTTTATCAAAGATCTATACCAGCAACAGAATTAAGCTGGGAGACTGTCGAAACCCGTAATATAGGTCTCGATTTTTCAATGTTGAATCGGAAGCTATCCGGAAGCTTTGATTACTATAACAAGTTCAATAATAATATGTTGGTCAGTGTTAGTCTACCTGCCACCATAGGGATTAATGTACCTAAATCCAATGATGGTCGCCTGAAAACCTGGGGCTGGGAATTCTCGTTGAACTATAAAGATAAAATTGGATCGGATTTTACATATAGTGTTACTGCAAATGTGGCAGATAATCAGAACAAGCTTATCAATTTTGGGGGGGCTAGCAATATTATCAATGCGGGAGTTAATGGAAAAGTAGAAGGTTATGCGCTTAATTCGATTTGGGCTTATAAGACCGATGGTTATTTTCAGACTGCTGCGGATTTGTCAGCTGCCCCGAACTATGAGAAGCTTGTCAATGTAACCAACGTGCCTGGATTAGGGGATGTACGTTATGTGGATGTTAGTGGAGACGGAATGATTGGTCCAGGAAAAGGTACTTTAGAAGATTCTGGTGATTTGGTCTACCTCGGTGATGTCAATCCTCGCTACCAATATGGGGTTAATATCAATCTAGGTTATAAGAACTTCGACTTTAGCATGTTTGTACAAGGGATAGGGAAACGCAAGTTTAAGCCCAGTAATGAGTTGATCCAACCTGCATTGTATTCTTGGTATTTACCAATGAGTTTTCATACCGATTATTGGACGGAGGATAATAGAGATGCAGCTTTTCCGCGACCTTACTTGTCGGGTAATCATAATTTTGTGGCGTCTGATAAGTGGTTTCTTAATGGAGCTTATGCGCGCTTGAAAAATGTTCAACTGGGCTACACGCTTAGAAAGGAAACGTTTGCTAAACTACCGTTTTCTAGGGTTAGATTTTACCTCTCGGGCGAAGATTTATTTACAGTTTCTGCAATGGGTATTTTTAAAGGTGTTGTTGATCCAGAGATGAAACCAGAGGATGATAAAATATCGCCTTATCCATTTGCAAAAACATATTCATTTGGTTTAAATATTGATTTTTAAAAAGAAAGTAATGAAAAATATAAGTATACAATTGTTGCTAGGTCTGGCCTTGGTGACGCAGTTGGTATCCTGTGACGTAGATAGGTATCCTGAAAATACGGTCAATGATGCTAATTTTTGGAACTCCGCTGAAGATGTCCGTCTTGTTGCCAATTATTTTTATACAACACTGCCTGGGTTAGCGACAGCCGATGTAGAAATGGATAACTGGGGAGTGGATGGCTATCAGAATGACAAGGGGAATCCGACAAGCGATGGTTCTAGAATTGCACCGGCGACGTCTACAGACTATGATTACAGTAATATTTATCAGGCCAATAAACTGATAGAAAAGGCGTCAGAGGTGATCGCTAAGGGGGCAGAAGAGAAAGTGGTAAATTGGTATGTGGCGGAGGCCCGCTTTTTTAGAGCCTGGTACTATTTTGAAATGTTTAAGCGATTTGGTGGAGTACCGATTATTACAAAAACGATGGGGGTGTCAGATCCGGATATTTTTAAGGCTAGGGCGACAAGAGAGGAAGTTCTTCAATTGATTTATGACGATCTTGATTATGCAATTGCGACATTGAGATCAGCAGATCAGCTGTCTTCAGCGAAAGATTATGGCCGGATTTCTAGGACCGCTGCTCTGGCATTTAAATCTAGAGTAGGGCTGTTTGAAGGTACACGTGCCAAGTTTCATGGCTATGGTGATGCTAAGAAGCACCTTACCATAGCAAAGGATGCTGCACAACAAGTTATCGAGTCGAAGGAGCACGCTATTTTCAGTACGCCTGTAAAGGATGGAAATGGCAAAGTGAATAATGAGGCCTATTATAATTTGTTTCAGGAAGCGGGAGAGGGTAGAGCAAATAAAGAGAACATTATTGTAAAGCAGTATGGTGTTAATTTAGAGAATAGCATATTAATTACTCCTATTCAACGATATTACGAAGGAGGAAATATTGGTGCTACGCAAAATTTCGTTGACAATTATCTTATGATAGATGGTCTTCCGGTCCAGAAGTCTTCATACTATATTGCGCCAAATGCGCAGATGAAACATGTAGAATACTTCTCCAAGAGGGATCCTAGAATGAGCTTCACACTCTTCAAAGCAGGAGATGAGTTTAAGGGATCAGGAAAGTATTCAATCCCGAATGCGACATTGCAGCGTACAGGATTTAATATTAGGAAGTATGCCAGTGCACAGTCTTTTGATGTGCAACGTTCCTATATTGATCGGCCAGTACTGAGGTATGCAGAGGTGTTGCTGAATTATGCAGAGGCGGTATATGAGTTGGATGGAGTGATCACGGATGAACAATTGAATGCAACGATTAATGTGTTGCGTAAACGTCTCCCAGAGGTGAATGTCGGTACTTTGGAGGCGCCAAAATATACCTCTATGCCATCATTGAGTAATGCATTCGTCAATGACAATGGGTTGAAGATGCAGAATGAGATACGGAGAGAGCGAAGGGTTGAGCTCGCTTATGAAGGTGGTATGGGGTATTGGGACTTGATACGCTGGAAGACTGCTGAACACGAAATGATAAAACCATTATTAGGTAGTTATTTCTTTTCGGAGTATAGTACTGCCAATTGGTCCGATAAAACTCCAGTTAATACGGATAAATATATTGTTTTACAGCCGGCTAATTTGCGGAAATTCGATCCAGAGAAAGATTATTTATGGCCCTTGCCGACGAATGAGATTGCAAAGAATAAGGACGTGTTAACGCAAAACCCTAAATGGTAGCGAAAGAAATTGTATAATCTTAGATTTGTTCAAGTAAAACTGAAGATGTTCAATCATCTTCAGTTTTTTTGTCATTATCTGTTTCTTTCTGAGGGGAAAGTTTATGGCCTTCCTTTAAGCCTAGGCCCAAAGTGTCCCAATTTTGACGGAATAAGACTTGCAGAAAAGCAAAAACCATGGCGGTAGACCAGCCAATCAACATGATTCCATTAATACCCTCTAGGCCGGCGAGGATTCGCCATTCTGAATCGATCGTAACATCACCATAGCCGATGGTCGTAAAGGTGATCAGGGAAAAGTAGATGGCTTGCTCGAAACTATCGAGATCCGAAATAGAAGGATCGAAGTAGTAAGTGGCAGCCCATAGCGTGCACTGGGAGGCGTGTAGTAAAGTAAGAAAGGAAACAAGGTAGACTAGCATCCATAGTGAGGGGTATATTGTTTTTGTCCGTTCAGCTTTCCGTTGGTATTGCGGGATAAATATCCGGAAAAAGTAGATTGTAGAAAAGGCTTGTACAATAACATTTATAGTGATAATCATTAAGCCTGTCAAGATTGCTGTAAGCATAAGCTGTGCTTCTAATGGTAAGTGAGGTTGTTTGTGCCTCTGGATATAGTGCTATTTAATGAATAGTACAAACCTACATAAATTCGCCTTTATACATAATATAATTGCATCATAATATAAAAGCGAATTTTGTAGCTCTTCTCATCCATTTAGATTCTTTAATAGAGGAAATATAAGGAAGTGAAAAGTTTTGTGTATAAAAAAAGCGACTTCACAAGAAGTCGCTTTTCGTAGCCCGTAGGGGAATCGAACCCCTGTTTCCAGAATGAAAATCTGGCGTCCTAACCCCTAGACGAACGGGCCCTTTTGCTTTGGTGATGCAAATATAGACGCTTTTATCTATTATCCAAAATAATTTTTACTCAAACGTCTTAATGTGCTGAAAGCTAAAATATTATTTTTTAAATCAAGTCAAATCCAATGTCAGTGCGGAAGTATTTACCTTGAAAAAAGATACGTCCAGCATCTGCTGTTGCTTGCTGCAGGGCTGTAAATAGGTCATCTTGAAGTGTGGTGACTGCGATAACGCGGCCTCCTGCGGTTACAACATCTCCATTTACCAGCTTCGTGCCTGCATGAAACACGATCGACTCTTTTACATTTTCGATGTTGCTGATTACTTTTCCGTTCTCGTAGTCGCCTGGGTAGCCTCCAGAAACTAACATGACGGTTACCGCGGTCTTTGGACTTAACGTGTAAGAGCGAGAGGAAAGGTTGCCTTGTGCCACACCTTCTAGTAGGTCTACGAGGTCGGATTCGATACGTGGAAGTACGGATTCGGTCTCTGGATCCCCCATACGGACATTGTATTCGATGACATAAGGTTCGCCATCTACGTTCATAAGGCCGATAAAAATAAAACCTTTGTAAGGGATATTGTCTTTTTTCAGACCATCAACTGTCGGCTTGATGATGCGTTCCTCTACTTTGTTTAAAAAGGTCTCATCCGCAAAAGGAACAGGGGATATTGATCCCATGCCGCCAGTATTTAGGCCGGTATCACCTTCACCGATTCGTTTGTAATCTTTGGCTGATGGTAAAACCTTGTAAGAGTCGCCATCTGTCAAAACAAAAACGGAAAGCTCAATGCCTTTCAAGAATTCTTCAATAACTACTACGGAGCTTGCTTGCCCAAATTTAGCTTCCGCAAGCATGGCTGTAAGTTCTGTTTTGGCATCTTCCAATGTCTCGCAGATCAAAACACCTTTGCCCGCAGCTAGACCATCCGCTTTAAGTACAATAGGTAGTTTCTGTGTTTCGAGATATGCTAAGCCTTCTTCAAGGTTAGACAATTCGAAGGATTTATAGGCCGCTGTTGGGATTTGGTGCCGAAACATAAACTCTTTTGAAAAGTCTTTTGAGCCTTCAAGTTGAGCGCCTAGTCTTTGCGGACCAACAACTGCTATATGTTTTAAATCGTCTCTTTCTAGAAAGAAATCGTGGATTCCTTTGACCAAAGGCTCTTCTGGGCCCACGAGAATAAGGCTAATGGTATTTGCTAAGGCAAAAGCCGCTATCCCTTCAAAGTCTGTTACCTTGAGGTCTACGTTTTGGCCATATTGTTCTGTTCCTGCATTGCCTGGGGCAATGTAAAGATTGGTAAGTTTAGGGCTTTGTGCAATTTTATAAGCAAAGGCAGATTCGCGTCCGCCTGATCCAACGATTAAGATATTCATGTCACAAACTTAGAGAAATATGCTTTAATTTTTGTTATCTTTCCTTAACATTTTATAAATCAATAGAAACGAATATGAGATTCCTTCTTGTTTTTTTTGTGCTGTTACTAAGCAATAGTGTCTATTCTCAAGATATCCAAAAGGTTTTGGATAATATGGAGGCCTATCGAGACAGAAATCCTCAGGAAAAGCTTTATCTGCACTTGGACAAATATGCCTATACGGCAGGGGAAACAATTTGGTTTAAAGCGTACGCGACTATTGGGCTACACAATTTATTCTCAAATCATAGCGGGATCGCTTATGTAGAATTGATTGATGGGGCAAAAAAAACGGTTAGCTCAATGACCATTCCTTTGGTGATGGGATTGGGTATGGGAGATTTTAAACTCCAGGATACCATAACAGAAGGTTCTTACCGACTGAGAGCGTATACCAATTGGATGCGAAATGCTGATGAGAAGTATTTTTATGACCGCACGATACAGATTTCCAACGGGCGTACGGATAATGTGATGACAAAGACCTCTGTGCGTGCAGAGGGTAAGGATAATATCTATACGGTCCAATTAAAGAGTTTGTCGGGACTCCCACTGGCGAAAAAACAGGTGAGGTATGAGATATTATCGGGAGGAGGGACTGTGGAGCGAAAACGAGGGAATACCGACGAAGAAGGGAATCTGTTGGTTTCTCTTTCTAAAAAATATGGAGAGGCACAACTTAAGTTGCGCTTTGATAACTTAGAAATGCTACCTGTAAACAAGCTTTTGCGGATGGTTCCGCCAGATCTAGCAAACAGCGTGCAGTTGCTCCCTGAAGGAGGGAAGCTATTGGGGGATAAAATAAATAATATCGCTGTAAAGGCGATAACGCCCAAGGGAATGGGAATCAAAGCCAAAGTCATCTTTACAGTAGGTAGGGATACAGCCGGAGTGGTAGAGACAAACACCTTGGGGATGGGGGCTGGATACATTTTTATTCAGCCTAATACTCCTATTGTGGCTCGTGCTGAGTTTGAAGACGGTTCTGTAGTAGATGTGGCTATGCCTGAAGTCTATACCTCAGGATATGCAATTACTGTAAATAATCAGAACGGGAGTAAAGTCTTTGCCCAGCTCAACGTTTCTAATGACTTGGTGAATCAAAAAGAAGTATACTTTGTGTTGCATCATTTGAGTGAGGTTATTTTTGTGTCAAAACAGAAGGTGAATAAAGATGAGCTTGTTTTTTCTGTGGATAAGAAGATGATGCCTACTGGGGTGCTTACAATCAGTATTTTGGACGAGGGTTTTCAGCCTATTGCGGAACGTCCTTTTTTTAATTACAATTCGAATACTGTATTGCCCGTTGCAGTACATTTGAATAAGGAGCATTTTGCTGCCCGTGAGCGTGTAAAAGTGGATATGCGTGTCGGAGATGAATCTGATTCTATTCGGTTCGGTGCTTTTTCGGCATCTGTCATTGATCTGTCTAAGATTAAAGACAGCGTTTCTCTCGCCCCGAACATTATGTCTACACTGTTGTTGAATTCGGATCTCAACGGATATATTGAAAATCCAGGATATTATTTTGATCTGAAAGGAGTCAAATCGCGTGATCTGGATCTGTTAATGTTGACGCAGGGGTGGCGGAATGTCGATTGGAGAGAGTTGGAAGGAGATGTTAAGCCAAAGTATGATGTGGAAAAGGCCTTGAAAATAAGCGGATATACGAAGAAGTTGGGGCGAACAAAACCTGAGGTTGGAGCAAAAGTACAACTCATTTCGACCAAGAATTATATGGATTTTGTTGATACCACTTCCAATGAGGAGGGGTATTTTGAGTTTGGTAATCTTCTGTTCCCGGATAGCGTCAAGTTTCTCATTTCGGCGAGGGATGCCAATAAAGGAAAAAACAATATAGATATCGTAATAGATAAGGAGGAGAAACCCTTGGTTGGGAATAATAGGAATAGGGGGGATGAACTAGCGGATGTTAATGCTGTGTATATCGATCAGATCAATCAATCCAAGCAATTTTTTTCAGAACTTGAAGGAAAAGGACTAATGGAAAAATCGATTGCTATAGAAGAGGTGGTTGTAAGGGCTAGTACGAAAAAGAAAGTGGCAGAAAACTCCAGTAATCTAAACGGGCCAGGAAATGCAGATCAGGTATTGACGAGTGAGGAGCTTTCTACCTGTCCTACATTGGATATGTGTTTGGCGGGGCGATTGATGGGAGTTACTTTTGTTGGAGGGGTTCCTTATAATACGCGGGGAAATGTACCTATGCAGATTGTTTTGGACGGGATGTATTTAGAGGGGGATCAGCTGTCTATGATTAATGTGAATGATATAGAGAGTATTGAGGTGCTTAGGAATGCGAACTATACCTCCATATATGGTGTAAATGGGGGCAATGGGCTGTTGATTATTACTTCAAAAACAGGACTGTCGGCTATGCGGAGTTATGTTCCTAAGGGAATCATGACGGTGCAGCCGCAAGGGCTTCATGTCAATCGGGAATTTTATAAACCAGTATATGATGTTGAGGGAGGAAACAAATTGAATAGGGATCTGCGGACAACTATACATTGGGAGCCGAATATCGTAGCGGATAAAAGTGGAAAGGCATCGTTTGAGTTTTTTACTGCGGATGGTAAAGGGCGGTACGTGATGATTATCGAAGGGTTGGACTTGTCGGGCAGGATATTACGAAAGCTTGTGGAGCTTGACGTACGTTAGTTTTTCGTTTCCAATCACCAAGACGAAAGCCTTGGTGATTGGAAAAGTGTTTATGGCGCTGTAAAACCTAAAAATTGCTCTTCTGGTGGGGAAATCTTACTTATCATATAGCGCTCGATAGCTGTTATCTTCATCTCGTCAAGGGTTTGAATAAGGTCGGCAGTACGCGCATGGGTACTGGGTTTGATAAGCACAATCATATCCTTTCCTTTAGTGAGAGTAGATACTTGTTTCTTCATCTCTAATAGGGTTTGACGTAGTTCGCTCGTGTTTAGATCTATATTTTTAGGGGCAATAAGAGGATGTTGGAAGTCGCCATGATACCAAAATACGCTTCCTTCTCCGATAAGTAGAGATACTATGCGGTTTTCATCCATTTCTGTTTTGTTGCCCTGTGTTTGGTCAGGCATGGCGATGTCGACTTGATGAGGTTTGTTCAATGAGGTGGTCAACATAAAGAAAGTGATGAGTAAAAAAGCTAAGTCCACCATCGCTGTCAAATCTACGCCAGGAGCCTGTTTGCGGACACGAATTTTTCTCTTAGAATCAATCGTTGTTTTTGTGTTTAATTCTGCCATGTCTAGGTAGATTTTAGAAGTGAAATAAAAAGTTTGTTTCTATTCATATGATGAGGTCGGTTGAATTATTCCATAAGCCTAGAATATTTTCTTATCTTGTAATATCATTTAAACGAGTAATTATGGATTATATACGCACAAAGAAGGAAGATCATATCCTACATGTTTTGTTAGATCGGGGTCGGTCCAATGCAATGGATATAAAGGTGGTAGAGGAGCTGATTCAGACGCTGGAGGGGGCGGAAGTAGATCCGTCGATTGAGGGGGTTGTATTATCCGGTAAGGAAGGTTTCTTTTCTTCGGGATTAGATCTGATTACATTGTTTGAGTATGATGAAGTGCAGATGCGAGCGTTTTGGACGAGGTTTATGGATCTTCTTAAGGTGTTTGTCGCTTTTGGGAAGCCTTCGGTAGCGGCGATAACAGGGCATAGTCCGGCCGGTGGCTGTGTGATGGCCTTGTGCTGTGATTACAGGGTGATGGCAGAAGGGGATTATATTTTGGGATTGAATGAGGTTCCTGTAGGTATAGTCGTTCCAGAGGCTATATTTACGCTTTATAGTTTTTGGATAGGACGGGGAGCCGCTTATCGAGGCTTGTTGGAAGGACGTTTATTCAAACCGGAAGAGGCGTGTCAGGTGGGCTTGGTCGATGAGGTCGTTCCGTTTGACCGTGTGCAGACGGCAGCAATAAGACGATTGAAGTCGGTGATGCAGTTTGAAAAAAATGCCTGGAGGAGAACGAAGCTGAACCTAAGGGGGGAGCTCATTCGTGCAATGGAGCAAGGGCAAGAGGTTGCGATAGAACAGGTATTGGAACAATGGTGGAAGCCAAGTACAAGAGGGATACTGAAAACAATTATTGATAATCTGACACAGAAAAAATAAACGGAGCTATTGAACTGAAAAATAACAGGTATCATGATAAAAGGAGCATTAAGAGACGGAGCCCTGCGGGGGAAGACTATAGTGGTGACCGGAGGAGGAACTGGACTGGGTAAAGCTATGTCGAGCTATTTTTCGGAATTAGGAGCTAATTTAGTGATCGCTAGCCGGAAGATAGATGTATTGGAAGAAACTGCGCGTGAAATAGAAACTAAAACGGGCAACCAAGTGTTGGCGGTAGCTTGTGATATCCGTGAGATCAGCCAGGTCGAACAATTATTAGAGCGGAGTGTCTCGAAGTTTGGACAGGTCGATGTACTAGTCAATAATGCTGCCGGCAATTTTATATCGCCTACAGAGCGACTCTCTGCAAATGCTTTCTCGACGGTGATTGATATTGTGTTGAAAGGAACGGCCAATTGTACGCTGACATTTGGGAAGTATTGGATTGGCCAGAAGCTGTCGGCAAGCGTGCTCAATATCGTGACAACTTATGCTTTTACGGGGTCAGGTTATGTCGTGCCTTCTGCTGTTGCTAAAGGTGGAGTGGTGACGATGACGAGGTCGCTGGCAGCAGAATGGGGGAAATATAATATCCGTCATAATGCGATTGCACCAGGGCCATTTCCAACAAAAGGGGCTTGGGACAGGCTTCTTCCTGGCGAATTGGCAGAGAAGTTTGATTTTAAGAACCGGGTTCCACTAAAAAGAGTGGGAGATCATCAGGAATTGGCTAACTTGGCCGCATTTTTGGTGTCAGACTTTGCGGGCTATATAAATGGTGAAGTGATTACGATAGATGGTGGTGAGTGGCTGCAAGGTGCCGGGCAGATGAACGGTATGGAGGCTGTGCCAGATGACATGTGGGATATGATAGAAAATACGATAAGAAAGAATAATAAGTAGTTTATGTATAGATTTTCGACTGTTGTAGTGTTGTTTGTCTTGTTTTTTGCTTCCTGTGGACAGGGAAACAAGAAACAGGAAGAGGAGAAAAAAGATAGTGTCGCGCAGGTTTTGCCTGTGACGGCAGAAGAAAGGAATGAGCTTTCTGAGGTAATAACAAGATTTGTGCGAGCTTACGAGAATAAGGATGGAGGTAAAGTGAACAAGCTTATTCATCCAGAATTAGGTTTTACCGTGATATATCGACCTGGAGCCTCTGATACTTTTGTTAAGGTGGATAGTGTTGACTTTGCGAAAGCTATCCCGGAGTACTATCCCTATCCCAGTATTAAAAATGAATACGCATTGACTTTCGCAAAGCTGCCTGAGTTTGACTGTGGTACAGAAAAGTGGACTAAACAGGGGTTTTTCTGTGATACTACCTCGCATCCCAATCAATTGTCTAATATTGTCGCGTTTGAGAAAGAATTTGATCAGCGCCTATTCTCAGAAAACCAGTTGGAGGAATTGGAAAAAAGTGAAGCAGAAAGTTTCCGTGTTATTGTAACTTTGGATGTGCCACTTGTGTTTCATGTACAGCGGTATAAAGGGAATTGGTATGTGACGGTGTTAGATCGTGCCTACGCAGGTTGTGACGCTTAGTCCTGCATTTCGCAGAAATAAAAAGATTTTAGAAAAATAATATATAATGGTTTTTGATAAAGAGACACAGGATCGCATTGATAGTTGGACATCTGCCGAGTATGATAAGGATACGGTTGCCGAAGTGCAGCGACTTATCGACGGTGGAGAGGAAACGGAGTTGGTGGATTCTTTCTATAAGAATTTAGAGTTTGGAACAGGAGGATTGCGTGGGATAATGGGAGTGGGGTCTAACCGAGTTAATAAGTATACGATTGGTAAGGCGACACAAGGGTTTGCGAACTATTTGAAAAAGCAGTTTGCAGGTCAGCAGATAAAAGTAGCAGTATCTTATGACAGTAGGAATAACTCCCAGGCTTTTGGTCATTTGGTGGCTGATGTTTTTTCTGCTAATGATATACATGTCTTCCTATTTGATGAATTAAGGCCGACGCCCGTATTGTCTTATGCGGTGCGATATTATGACTGTCAAGGCGGAGTTATGCTGACAGCTTCTCATAACCCTAAAGAATATAATGGCTATAAGGCCTATTGGAATGATGGTGGGCAGCTGGTTGCTCCACATGATAAGAATGTAATTGCAGAAGTAGATGCCATACATTCCGTGTCGGATATAAAATTCGAGCGTCGTAGCGAGAACGTGACTTTGGTGGGAGCTGAATTTGACGAATTGTATATAGGGGCAAATACCCGGTTGAGTATACACCCTGAGGCTGTAAAAGAGAATCAAGGGCTGAAAATTGTCTATTCATCCATTCACGGTACCGGGGTGACTGTTGTGCCAAAGATGTTGAGTTCGTGGGGTTTTAATAATGTACATGTTGTCGAAGAGCAGGCTAAACCGGACGGGAACTTCCCAACTGTCATATATCCGAATCCAGAGGAAGAAGAGGCGATGTCTATTGCAATGCGTAAGGGGGAGGAGCTTGATGCGGATGTCGTGATGGCTACAGATCCAGATGCTGATAGAGTTGGGGTCGCTGCGAAAAATCCTCAAGGGAAATTTCAGTTGTTGAATGGAAATCAAATCGGGAGCCTATTGGTTTATTACGTGTTGTCTTCCAAAAAGGATAAGTTGGAGTTGAAGGAGAATGACTATAGTGTGAAAACCATTGTGACCACAAACCTAATTCGCGAGATCAGCGATAGTTTTGGTGTTAAGTGCTATGAGACACTGACTGGATTTAAGTTTATCGGTGAGGTGATGACGCAGTTGGTTGGTAAAGAAAACTATTTAGTAGGGGGAGAGGAGAGTTATGGCTTTTTGATCGGGGATTTAGTGCGAGATAAGGATGCGGTCAATTCCTGTGCTTTTATTGCAGAAATGACGGCTTATTTTAAAGGGAAAGGCAAGTCTCTGTTTGATGTGCTGATTGATCTGTATATAGAATATGGATTCTATCAGGAAAAGCTTATTTCATTAACGAAGAAAGGTAAAGCGGGAGCGGAAGAGATAAAACAAATGATGGTGGACCTTAGGGAGGATGCGCCAAAAGCGCTAGGAGGTATCGCTGTAAAAGAGATTCGAGACTATGAAAGACAGGAGGCCCATAATCTTTTGACAGGAAGCAAGTCGCAAATTGAGTTGCCAAAATCAGACGTTCTCCAGTTTGTAACGGTTGATGGGGATGTGATATCAGCAAGGCCGTCGGGTACAGAGCCTAAGATTAAGTTCTATTGTTCGGTGAGAGAGAGATTGTTGGATCGAGAGTCGTTCTCCGCAGTGTCTGAATCGTTAGAGAAAAAAGTGCAACGGATAATGGCTGATATTGTAAAGAAATAAGAATGGAGAAGTGGAAGCTGCTGGACTCGAAGTATATTATACAGAGGCCTTGGGCGACTCTGCGGGTGGATAAGCTGGAGTTGCCAAACGGAAATATCAAGGACGAGTATTATGTCTTGGAATATCCTACTTGGGTCAATATGGTGGGGGTTACAGTGGAGGGAACGATCCTGTTTGTGCGGCAATATAGGCATGGAGCTAATGAGCTAATGTTGGAGTTGCCTGCAGGTGTAGTCGAAGAAGGAGAGGATCCTCAAGATGCTGCGGTAAGAGAAATGCTGGAAGAGACCGGTTATGCGTTCGATCGAATGGAAGTAATCTGTGAGTTGTATGCCAACCCCGCTACGAGCGGTAATCTGACGTATGCCTATCTGCTACAGGGTGGTAGGCAGGTGCAGGAACAGGATTTAGATGATTCTGAGGATATTGAGGTGGTGGAAATGGCGATAGAAGAGGCGAAACGATATTTATTTGAAAATAAGATTGGGCAGGCGCTACATAGTGCAGCTTTGTTTTATACTTTTCGGAAACTGAACTTGCTATAATGCGAGTTCAGTTTTTTGCTAAATGCTTTTTTAGGGCTATTGTACGGAGGTGTGAAGTGTTTGCCGAATAATTAGCTGTATTTTCTTAACTTTGCCAAATGGCAAGAGAGATATTCGAAACAAAGCGGAAGGCGTTAAAGATTAACCTAGATGCAGCTATCTATGGTACATTTGCAGAAATTGGTGCGGGTCAGGAAGTAGCCCGCAATTTTTTTGAAGCAGGAGCCGCTTCTGGTACTATTGCAAAAACCATGTCTGCATATGATATGGCGTTTAGCGATGCGATATACGGCGCAGAGGAATCAGGTAGATATGTGAGCCGCGAGCGTCTCACCAAGATGTTGTCGCACGAGTTTAGCTTGTTGACCGAAAGGTTACATACTGAAAAGTACGAAAACAAACGTTTTTTTGCCTTCGCAGATACTGTCACTACACTCAATTTTACCAAAACAAATGAACCGCACGGGTGGTTGGGTATTCGTTTTCAGCATGAAATCGACGGGCCAACGAACGATATTGTTATCCATGTGCGATTGTTGGATAGTGATAACCGTCTGCAATCGAAGGTGCTGGGGATATTGGGCGTTAATTTAGTTTTTGCAGCTTATTATTATTCACAGGATCCTCAGGTAATGATAGAGTCGCTGGTCGACAATTTGTCGGTTGGCTCTGTCGAAATTGATTTGGTGAAGGTAAGTGGTCCGGTGTTTGAAAATGCAAACGAACGTCTTCTGAACTTATATCTTATTGCTAAAGGGTTTGCGAATGCAGCGATATTTAGACCCGATGGTAAAGCTGCCCAGATTAAGGATTTTTTATATAAAAAAGACATTATCGTATTACGGACAAAATATAGGCAAAAGTCATTGCCCAACTTTGACTTGTTTAACCTTGCCGTAGAGCAATTCCGGAAAAATACAGGCGCAGATCCCGAAAATACAGTGGTACTTATTGAAGTGTTGATGGGAAATGTGTTGGATGAAGATCTTGACCTGACCGGTGAAGATTTGCAATATTTTGCGCAACGGGCTGAAGAGCTCTGTTCCACAGGAAACAACATTATGGTTTCTAATTTCAGGCGGAACAATCACTTGGCAGAGTTTGTTAAGACTTTTAAGCCAAGGAATGTTGGGATTGCGACCAATGTTTCCAATCTGCGTAATATCTTTAACTCTGATAATTACAACAAAGAAAACTATACGAACGAATTGCTGTCTTATATCTCCGGCATGTTCAGTAAGAACGTGAAATTGTATGCCTACCCTTATCTGAATAAAAAGGAAAACAAGATTGTGACGACTAAAAATCTGAAGGTATCGGATGAAGCTAAGCCTTTGTATGATTTTCTGATTCAGAACCATTATATTATTGATATCGAAAATTACGACGAAAAGTACGTTAAGACGGTGTAAAGGAGCGGTTGTCTGATATGGGACATTGTCAAATGTTCGCTATAATTTGTATTTGGACTTCTGCTTTTTTCAAAAAGATGTAACTTGGATATTTAAGGGATAATATTTTCTAAAATACATGAAGGCAACCTATATTGATTACAAGGACACGAACAGTTTTTCTAAAACATTACTTGGGTATCTAGCGGGAGACGAAGGTCTTAATTCTTTCTACGGAAATAAGCCGGATATGGAAGGTTTCGAAGCACAGATGGGACTCAAATCTTCTTTTGCAAACAGAGATGTATTGGTTACAGCTCTTCAGCAGCAATATGAAGGATTGCTCGAAGAAGCGAAGGAGGTCAGACAGAATATAGGTTTGCTAGCTAAGGATAATACCTTCACCGTGACTACGGGACATCAGCTCAATATTTTTACTGGGCCACTATATTTTATTTTTAAGATAGCATCGGCAATCCGACTGGCAAAAGATCTGAAGGAGCGATTCCCGGACAAGGATTTTATTCCTGTGTATTGGATGGCCACAGAGGATCATGATTTTGAAGAAATAAACAATACCCGTGTATATGGCAAGAAGATAACTTGGGATGTACCTAAGGTATCCGGAACAGGTCGTATGGATACTAGCTCTATGGCCGATGTAGTAAAGCAGTACTGCGGTATGTTGGGGTTGTCTGACAATTCAGCGCGTTTGGTGCAGATTGTTGAGGAGGCCTACTTGCGAGGTCGGAATCTAGCTGACGCTACGCGTGTCTTAGTGCATGAGCTGTTTAAAACTTATGGATTGGTTATCCTGGACGCAGATTGTGCAGCATTAAAGCGTCTGTATGCTCCAATTATTGAAGAAGATATTTTGCAGGAGAAAAGCTATACGGCTATTTCTGAGACCTCTTCGCTGTTGGAATCGAAAGGCTATACGGCTCAAGTATATGCCCGTCCCTGTAATTTTTTTTATTTAACAGATGAATTTAGGGAGCGTATAGAGAAAACTGCTGCTGGTGATTTTGAGGTGCTGCATCAAGGGATTTATTTTACACCAAAGCAATTGCAGCAAGAGATTGAAGTGCATCCCGAACGATTCAGCCCGAATGTTGTGATGCGCCCCTTGTATCAGGAGGTGGTTTTGCCCAACCTTGCTTACATAGGTGGAGGGGCAGAGATCGTGTATTGGCTGCAGCTGAAAGCGAATTTTGATCAATATGGTATTCCCTTCCCTATTCTCGTGCCTCGGAATTCTGCGCTGATAACCGAAGATAATGTTGTTGGCAAGATCTATAGATTAAATCTTACGTTTAAAAGTGTATTTAAGTCAACAACAGCTCTTCAAAATGAGTATGTAAGGAGACATACGACGCATCGTTTGCACCTTAAGGATGAATGGATGGAGCTGAATGCAATCTTCGGAAAAATTAAGCTGCGTGCCCATAAAATAGACCCGAGTCTCGGCCCTAGTACGGATGCCGTTAAGGCTCGTTTAAAAAAGGCTATCAATAACCTGGAAAAAAAACTACTGAAGGCAGATAAAAGGAACCATCAGGATGCTTTGCTGCAGATAGAACGGGTTAAAGAAAAATTGTTTCCGGGAGGGGGCTTGCAGGAGCGCACTGAAAACTTTGCGGTTTTATATGTCAAATATGGAGACGATTTGATACCTGATCTCATCAATCATTTCGACCCGCTGGCATTCAAGTTTACGATTTTGTATTGATTGCATATTTCTCCGAAGGGCTTTCTTGAATAATGTGTCTGTAAAGAGATTAATAGTCTGCCAGTTTTGTTGATTATTTTTTATGGAAATACTTTGTTTTTTAATCAATGCCTAATGATTAGAACAATCGATTGATGTATTTATAAAAGTGAGGGCTTATAGGTATGCCCTTAAAAAGTCTTATAAAAAGCGTATCTTTGCACATCGAAAAGCAAACCGTTTGTACGTATAAATAAATTGTTTTTCAAAGAGTTAATTACATATAGTCCTTGCAATTATCAAGCAAATGAGTAACGTATATTACCAAGAAAAATTCCAGGACCGTCACAATGGTCCTCGTGCTGCACAGGTAGAAGAAATGTTGGGTTTCTTAGGTGTAGGTTCATTAGATGAGTTGATTGAACAAACCGTTCCTGCTCAAATTCGTTCAAAAAAAGCATTAAACCTGCCTAAGGCTCTAGGTGAAGTTGCATACTTAGAGAAAGTAGCACAGATTGCTGAAAAGAACAAAGTGTTCAAATCGTATATCGGACAGGGTTACTATGATGTGATTTTGCCCGGTGTAATCCAGCGTAATGTTTTTGAGAATCCAGGATGGTATACGCAATACACGCCATACCAGGCTGAGATTGCGCAAGGACGCTTACAGGCGTTGTTGAATTTCCAGACTGTGATTTCTGATTTTACAGGATTAGAGATTGCGAATGCGTCATTGTTGGATGAAGCAACAGCTGCAGCTGAAGGTATGTTTATGTTGTATAGTGCACGTAAGAACAAAGATGCAAATGCATTTTTAGTTTCTCCAAATGTGTACCCACAAACTTTGGATGTATTACAGACTCGTGCAGTACCATTTGGTGTGGAGATACGCATTGCTGAAATCAATGAATCTAATCTTTCTGATGACGTGTTCGCTGCTTTTGTGCAATATCCAGCGGCAGATGGAACTGTAGCAGATTATAAAAGCTTTACAGACGCAGCCCATGCTAAGAATATTACGGTATGTGTGGCGGCTGATTTAATGTCTCTAGCGCTATTGACGCCTCCAGGCGAGTGGGGTGCGGATGTTGTTGTGGGTAACTCACAGCGCTTTGGTGTGCCTATGGGATTCGGCGGGCCGCATGCGGCTTTTTTCGCGACTAAAGATGCCTATAAGCGGAATATTCCAGGTCGTATCATCGGTGTTACTTCTGATTCGAATGGTGGTTATGCACTTCGTATGGCGCTACAGACTCGCGAGCAACACATACGTCGTGATAAAGCATCTTCTAATATCTGTACAGCGCAAGCTTTATTGGCTATTATGGCTTCGTTTTATGCCGTGTACCATGGACCAGAAGGTATAAAAAATATTGCTTCCCGTATTAATGATTTAACAAAATTAGCAGATAAGGCAATCCAGTCATTGGGTTACGAGCAGTTAAATACAACATATTTTGATACGTTACGTTTTAATGTAGGTAAAGAAGTTGGTGGGTTGAAATCAGAGGCGTTGAACCACGAGTTGAACTTCTACTACAACGAGGGTATTGTCGGTATCTCTATCGATGAGACAACTACATTTGCTGATATACAGACTATTGTTAAGGTTTTTGCAAAAGTAAAAGGAAAGCATCAAAGTGATGTTGAGTTAGAGACTCTTGTAGACTCTTTGTCTAGTTCTATTCCTTCCGCCTTAGAGCGTGTTTCAAGTTACTTGACACACCCTATCTTTAATAGTTACCGTTCGGAGCATGAGATGCTACGCTATATTAAATCGTTGGAAGCAAAAGATTTGTCTCTTTGTCATTCAATGATTCCATTGGGATCATGTACGATGAAGTTGAATGCAACAACAGAGATGGTTCCAGTTACTTGGGCTCGTTTTGGTGGTTTGCACCCTTTTGCCCCAGCTGATCAGACTTCAGGCTATATGCAGTTGATCAACGAGTTGAATGACTGGTTGAGCGAGATCACAGGTTTTGCAAAAATGTCTTTCCAACCGAATTCTGGTGCACAGGGCGAATATGCAGGTCTGATGGTTATCGATGCATATCAGAAAAGTAGAGGTGAAGGACACCGTAATATTTGTTTGATTCCAGCTTCGGCGCATGGTACCAACCCGGCGTCAGCTTCGATGGCGGGACTAAAGGTTGTCGTTGTTAAAACGGATGAAAAAGGAAATATTGATGTAGCGGATTTGAAGGCAAAAGCAGAAGAGCATGCTGCAAACCTTAACTCATTAATGGTTACTTATCCATCTACGCACGGGGTGTTTGAAGAAACAATCATTGAAATCTGTAATATTATTCATGAGAATGGTGGACAGGTGTATATGGACGGTGCTAATATGAATGCGCAGGTAGGACTTACTAGTCCAGGGTTGATTGGAGCCGACGTATGTCACTTGAATCTACACAAGACATTCTGTATTCCTCACGGTGGCGGAGGTCCAGGTATGGGGCCAATTGGGGTAGCTGCACATCTAGTACCATTCCTACCTAGCCATAAGGTTGTTGAGGTTTCGGGAGCAGAAGGTATTTCTGCCGTTTCTGCAGCACCATTTGGCTCTGCGTCTATTCTTTTGATCTCACATGGCTATATTGCTATGATGGGTAGCGAGGGGTTGACTACGGCAACGAAAACAGCGATCTTAAATGCAAACTATATTAAGGCACGTCTTGAAGGGCATTACCCAGTATTGTACGCTGGTGCGAATGGACGTTGTGCACACGAGATGATTTTGGATTGCCGTGGATTTAAAAACGTAGGAATCGAAGTGGCTGATATCGCAAAACGTTTGATGGATTATGGTTTCCACGCGCCAACAGTATCATTCCCTGTAGCGGGTACGCTAATGGTGGAGCCTACAGAGTCTGAGTCTAAGCCAGAGCTGGATCGATTCTGCGATGCGCTGATTGCTATCCGTCAAGAGATTGCTGCGGTAGAAGCAGGTGAGGTTGAACAAACAGATAACGTGTTGAAGAATGCCCCACACACTGCTGCGGTGGTAATTGATGATGAATGGAATAGATCTTACTCGCGTCAGACAGCGGCTTACCCGCTTCCTTATTTGAAGGTAAACAAATTCTGGCCTTCCGTAGGACGTGTAAATGAGTCTCAAGGAGATAGAACGTTGATCTGTTCTTGTCCTTCTATCGAAGAATACGCAGAAGCGTAGCCTCGTTTTTTTAGAAATAGTTATGAGCCGCACCATAAATGGTGCGGCTTTTTTTGTGGATTAGTTTTATGGATGTAATTGCAACCAAATGAATTGAGTTGTTTTTTAAATAATTTGTAGCTCAAAGTTTACCATTGTTTTTTGTGATTTTTCAATAAAATATTGAAATCTGACATGTAGGTAGTTATATCTCTACAAAAAGAATGATTTTCCTTAGTGATAATATATAAGTGCCTGTGGTATAGAAGTATTTTTGTGGACTAGATTATTGGTATGCAATGCAACAAACCAAAATGTCTACTAAAATCATTTCTAGATTCAGGAATTTATGAATATTAAAAACTTTGCTTTAACCGGACTTTTATTCTCCGCAGTCGTGGCTGCTAATGCACAACAGAAGCTTTCTGATGGGACGGGTGATAATGGATTGACCGTTAGCCAAAATGCTATTTTAGAACTTGCTAGTAAAAACAAAGGTCTACTTCATACTAGAGTTACGTTAGAGACAACAGCTAAGGCGTATCCGATGAGTGCGCATGTGGCGGGTCTTATGGTTTACAATACAGAGACGCGTAATGACGTCGTACCCGGGATTTATTATAATGATGGTACGAAATGGGTGTTGGCTTCAGGGGGTAAAGCGACGAGTATTTCATATAACCCTACAACCTACGAGATTTCGTTTGTCGATGCAACAGGGACTCCTGTTACGATTGATTTTAAAGAGGTCGTTAAGAAAAATGAAACAATTACGACTTTAGTGTCATTGGGCGAAGGTCAATATAAATATACTTCAGAAAATGGCACAGTCACTGTGGTTAATGTGCCTGCTGATGTGATCAAAAACTTCGAGACGATCGTTAAAGAGGAGAATGTAAAGAACGAGATTATCAATCTGATCAAAAATATCGGCGGTAATGTATATTACGATGGTGCCAAGTTTACGTATGTAACGAATACAGGGGAAACGAAAGAGATCACGATCAAAGAAATTGTACAGGCCAATGAGACGTTGACAGTACTTAGTTATAATCAGGTAACCAATGCTCTTACTTATAAGGATGAGAAAGGTAAGGAAGAGATTATCAACTTAAATATTGGAGCCATAGTTTATGATTCGAAAACAAATACGATTACCTATGTAGACGGTAAAGGAGGGACTACGCCATTAACATTGAATGAAACGAGTTTAATTTACGACCAAACAACTAAGGTGTTGACTTATACAGACTCCAAAGGTGTGTCGCATGAGATTGATTTAGGAGCTTTAGTTGCAGCTCATGAGACTGTCACAACGATCACAGAGGATAAGGGGATTTACACCTATATTAACGAGAAGAACGAGAAGTTCGAGATCAATGTTCCCAAGTCTGTCGTAAATAACTTTGAGATTATTGTTAAGGACGGTCCGGTTACGGTTAACGGAGATACGTTCAGTACTATTGAAGAATATATCACTCACCTTGCGAACAATGTATCGAATGTTTCTGGCAGTGATTTCATTACTGTTAGCGGTACAGGTACTGTTGCGGACCCATACAAGGTATCGATTAAGGAAGGTTTGCCTAACACGATGTTGGTTACGAATGCGGCAGGAGAGTTGGAGTGGGCTACTGTAACATCTATTGTAAAAGGGAACGAGACGATTACGACGCTAGTTAACAACAGCGATGGTACCTATACGTATACTTCAGAGGATAAAACTATAACTACTGTTGATATTCCTGCAGATGTTGTGAACAACATCAAGAACGAGGGTGCTATCTACAACGAGATCATCAATATCCTTAACGCTAAGACTGACCTTTTCGTTGACAACGGGGATGGAACATTCACGCATACTACTGTTGACGGCAAAGAAGTTAAGTTCGATGCGAACACGCTTACAATGCTGGATAACAATGACGGTACCTATACATTTACGAATGCGAACGGCGAGACGGTTACGGTTGATGTTATCGGCGACGTTGTAACCAACATCAA
>NZ_SNYV01000001.1 GCF_004363245.1 Sphingobacterium yanglingense
CGCCAGAGCCGATGGTATTGCCGTAACAGGTGGGAGAGTAGGTCGGTGCCTTTTTTAATACGAAGCCCCTTCAGGAAACTGGAGGGGCTTTTGTTGTATATATAATCCCCCAGCGGATAATGCTAAACGGGAATAGGATTACCCCTGTATTGACGAATATCTCATTTCTATGACGCTATTTCTCGTATCTAATCTCTATCTTTGCAGCAACAATGGGTACATTATTAGATAATGGCGTTAAGCCTTACAATCACTACGGAGCATATTTAAAAGAGAAGTATAGTGGACAGCGTGTCTTTAAAGTCATCGTGGATGGAAATTTTACCTGTCCAAATAGAGATGGTAGTAAAGGCTACGGTGGATGTACCTATTGTAATGTGGATTCTTTTACGCCAGATACAGCCAGAAAGATTCCTAGTATTAGAGAGCAAGTCGAGAACGGAATAGAACGGGCGCGTAATAGCTACGCGGCAGAGAAGTTCATTATTTATTTTCAGCCGAATACGAATACTTATGCTCCGGCTCATTTGTTGAAAATGATGTATGATGAGGCTCTAAGTATAGATCCTGAGAATACTGTTGGGCTATCCGTTGGCACACGGCCGGATTGTTTAGATTTTGAGAAGATCCAATTATTGGAATCTTATACTGATCGATTGGACGTGGATCTGGAGATGGGAATGGAATCGATTTATGATGATACCTTAGAACGTATTAACAGAGGTTGTTCGCATGGTGAGTTCCTGAGTACAATGAAGTTGCTTGAAGGCACCAAACTTGAGCTTTGTGTGCATACGATTTTTGGTTTCCCTTGGGAAACCGAGGAAATGATGTTGAAATACGCTGAGGAGATTAATAGACAACCTCATATTAAGTTTGTCAAGCTTCATCACTTACACATTGTTAAAGGCTCAATAATGGGAGCGAAGTTTAATAAGGAGCCTTTCAAGTTGTTCGGGATTGAAGATTATACTGATTTTTTAGCTAGATTTATCCCTCTTTTGAGACCAGATATTATCATTCAGCGCATTTTTGGTATCGCCGATAAAGAACTATTGATTGCACCAAATTGGGGATATCCAAAGTCTAAGATCCAAACCTACATCGATAAAGGCCTGGAAAGTAGAGGTGTCAAACAGGGCGCTAAGTATTTCATTTAGAGAATTCCCCTACTTTTGAAATTCACCTTCATTATTGTCTAATTTGCCGGCGTTTTCTTGAGCGTTTGGGAAATTTATTTTCTATTCTTTATAATTTTCTGCTTTTTATTTTCTTTCTTTGTATAATACTTATGAAAAACAGAACAGCTTTTCTCTCTTGAGGAAAGTTATTCTAACATCTAATTTTGTTCGTTCATTACCTAGTTACGGAGTTTGCTTCGCGTTACAGTTTTCTGATTGTTAGGTCATCGTTTGGACTATATATTGTAATAGCTGTTCGTTAAGCATTCTATTTCTCTAGGTATCAGAGTTATAGGTGTTTTACATTGGTATGTGATGATTAATTTTTTTTTGTTTCATCGTAAAGCATATCGAAATTATGAAGTGGTTATCTTTTTTTGTGTTGGCAATGGGGATTTCGCTTAGTACATTCTGCCAATCCGTTGACAAAAAGGTTTTTATCTTTGATGGAGTCCGGGAAATAGGCGAAAGTGAAACTTTGGTTGTTGATTCCGATACTCTCATTTTTGGACCGAATGCGGAGTTGTCAGTACTAGGTATTCTTGAAGTAAAGTCTTCTTACATTATTTGTGCGCCTTCTGCTCGATTGGAGGGAACGGGGAAAATGCGTATTATGGCTCCAAATAATAATGTTGTGGGCAAGATACAGATGCCCACATGGATTGATGGTAATGGAAACTCTACGCTTAGTCTTCGGATTGAACTGTTTAACACTGGGAATTTAATTCTATCCAATTTACAACATAGTTTTTTGGAAGGGATAGAGTCTACTTCAGCGGATTTTTATACCAAAGAAAGTATAGGATTAATGGAAGACGGTGCCTGTATTGAACTGCGAGGAAACCGTCTTAGGCTGTATCTAGATGCTGTATTGGAAAACTCATCTGCGACTCGGATGGTCATTTCTGGTAATTTATCTAATTCTATTTATTCTAAAAAGATGGCCGCTAATACAACCTATACATTTGCGATCGGATTAAGTGAAGGGGATTATAGTCCAGTTATTCTAACTCCAGAGAAGGAGACTGAGTTTTTTGTAAGTTTAGTGAACAGTTCTGTGGATGATAAAAGTATGTCTTTTGCGAAGAAGGATGGCGGAGTGAATCGAATTTGGGGAGTATATGCAGATCATAATGCCCGTACAACTTACGTTTTCGAACATAGTAAGAATGATGCGTCCGGATTTGTGAAAAGTCAGGATATGGAAATTTTCCAATATTCCAATGCGAAGGAGTGGCAGTTAGCAACAACGGATTATTTGGGCAAGGAACAGCATAGTACCAAGAACCTTGCAAGTATGTATGCTGGGGTTGCTAAAAATTATTTTTCTAAGTTCGGGAAGATTATAAATGGACCATTGTCTGCGGATGATTATGTAACCACGAAAAAGGGACAATCGGCAATGATTCCGATACTGGCAAATGATAAGGGAGGAGATGGTAAATTACTTGCAGAAAAGACGCGGATCGTCGAACGAGCTACCAATGGAACCGTTACCTTGTCATCTAGAGGTGAAGTTGAATATCAGCCAGCAGCTGGCTTTGTCGGTTCTGATTTCTTCGTTTATGAGGTTGTAGATGAATTTGATCTTGTTTCTAGGAGTACAGTTTATATCACGGTAGAAGGAGATGGAATTTTTACGGTAAGTAACGTGGTGACACCAAACGGAGATGGATATAATGACAAATTGGTGTTTGTTTCAGAAGAGCAGTTTATGAGTTTAGAACTCACTATTGTCAATCGTTGGGGAGATCGGCTCTATCATAACAGTTCTTACGATAATAGTTGGGATGGAACGGGACTAAGTGGGGGAACATATTACTATGTGATGAAAGCAAAACGACACAAAGGTGATGTTGTTAATCAAAAAGGATGGCTTCTATTGACCAAATAAAAAAGCGACTATTTGTCGCTTTTGTTTATTTTTCTAGTATAGACTTTAAGTCTGCAGGAGAGTAATTGATCGATTTGAGCGTTTTATTGTCTCCTTCTCGGAAAACTAGAAACTTACCATCTACTTCCTTATAGTATGAATCTACTCCTTTTGCTTTGTAATGTGCTTGAGTAGCAATTGCTTCTTCTTCATTTTTACATGCTTTACTCATATTAGAGCGCTGTACTTCTTCAAATAGCGTATTGAATTTGTCTTTTAATCCAAATTCAAGGATGGCTCCAGATAATACGTATTGTATATCACAAAGTGCGTCTGCAATCTCAACGAGATCCTGAGCTTGAATAGCTTCTTCAAGTTCTTTTAATTCTTCTTCTATCAGGGAGACCCTTAATTTGCATCTGCTTTCTGAGGGAATTTGAGGAGTATCTAATATAGGATGTTGAAAAGTTTTATGAAACTCAGCAACGGAAGTAAGAGTTTTAGGGTCTGTCATTTTTGTTTATTAATTAATTTATAAAAATACAAATCTTTAACCGTATTCTATAGACTTCATAAAAAACTAAAGTCCCGATCTGTTCGGGACTTTAGTCTTATTTTATTAAGTGCTTTAATTGAATAAGCTCACGTTCTTCCAAGTATCTCCAACGTCCTCTCGGTAGGTCTTTCTTGGTTAGACCTGCATAAACAACCCGGTCTAGTTTTATAACCTCGTAACCCAACGATTCAAAGATACGACGTACAATTCTATTCTTGCCGGAGTGGATTTGTATTCCGATTTCACGTTTAGAAGCACCTTGTACATAACTTAAGTCATCTGGTTTTATAAAGCCATCTTCCAGCTCTAGACCGAATTCGATTTTATTGAAATCTCCCTGAGTAAGACTTTTGTTAAGTTCAATCTGATAGATTTTGGTGATATTGTTTTTAGGATGGGACAGTTTATCGGCCAGATTACCATCATTGGTCATCAATAATAGTCCCGTTGTATTTCTATCTAAGCGACCTACAGGATATATTCTCTCCTTAGTAGCTTTCGAAACAAGTTCCATAACGGTACGACGTTCTTGAGGATCGTCCGTTGTCGTGATATAGTCTTTTGGTTTGTTCAAGAGTACATAGACCATTTTTTCACGTTTCAGACGTTCGTTATTGTAACGGATTTCGTCTTTGGCAGGATCGACCTTAGTTCCTAATTCAGTAACAACTTCTCCGTTTACAGAAATTACTCCGGCACTGATTAATTCATCAGCTTTTCTTCTGGAGCAGATTCCTGAGTTAGAGATATAGCGATTAAGGCGAATAAGCCCATCATCTTCCACTTCGTGGTTCGCTGGTTTGCGAGCTGGTTTGAATTTATGTTTATCAGAGTATTTGAAGTCATTATTGTCCTTCTGTTCTTGATACTCATCATTGAATATGCGTTTTCGTCCTGAACCAAAACTCCTGTTCTCTCTAGCATCACCATCTTTTGAACGGTCAAATGTAGAGGAGCTTGGTTTATTGAATTTAGAAGGCCTCCCTCCTGATTTACGGTCTTCAAACCTGTCTTTAGAAAAAGAAGGTTTGTTAAAACTTCTGTCGCTTTCAGATCTGTTTCTTGAGAACGAGCCTTTATTAGATGAGCCTCCTTCTTCGGATCTATTTCTTGAGAACGAGCCTTTATTGAATGAGCGACTATCTTCAGATCTGTTTCTTGAGAACGAGCTTTTATTGAATGAGCCCCCTTCTTCGGATCTATTTCTTGAGAATGAGCCTTTATTGAATGAGCCACCTTCTTCAGCTCTGTTTCTTGAGAATGAACCTTTATTGAATGAGCGACTTTCTTCTGACCTGTTTTTGCCAAAATTGGATTTTCCAAATGAAGATTTTTCTTCTCTGTTGTCTTTAGAAAAAGAGGATTTACCAAAGCTCTCGCTTCTAGTATTTGTACTTTTTCTTCCAGGCCCCCCTTTGGATTTGAAGTTTTCTGAGTTACTTCTTTGCTTTCTGGAGTTGTCATCCCGACTGTTCCTTTGATTTTTGAATGGCATAATTTTTAAATAAAAATAGAGGTACAAAGGTACTGAAAATATCCCAATTTAAGATTTTTTTTTACATTCAATTTTCTTTGTTTAAAGAGTGTTAGGACATGATTTTTGAGGTTTGTTCAGAAATTCGTTTTTATAAGTGTTTGTTTTTTAGTGTAATAGTTTATACCTTTGGCCCTTCATAAATGGACCAAGCTATTTTTTGATCGACAGTTGTCGTGGATAGGGTAGCATTAAGGGAGTGAATGATTAGAAAAAAAGTATTATGTATTAGTGCAATTTTTTCGATAATGGTTTTATCGAGATTGTATTCAAATCCACAACCGGATTCTTTTGAAAATCCGTTTAAAAAGTTGATGTTAGAGCATGCTGAAAAATTGAAGCATGAAAAGGCAAGTTTAACATCAGTATCAGATGAGGATTATTTCAATTCTCTAACTTTCGCAAATGAAAGTATTCCTACGGAGCTCACCTCTGTGAAACAGAAGCTAGGAAAATATCTTTCCAAGTTTTCTTTCAAAAAGCAACAGTCTTATCAGATGCATAAGCAAGCTGACAAGTTTCTTCCGCAAATTGCTGCTATTCTAAAGTCTTATGGTATTCCTGAAGATTTTAAGTATGTGCCATTGGTTGAAAGTGGCCTTGATCCTCGTGTGACCTCCCATAAGGGAGCTGGAGGATATTGGCAATTTATGCCTGCTACAGCTCGACTGTACGGCTTGCGTGTCAATGCTCAGGTCGATGATCGAGTAGACTTCTTAAAATCTACTCATGCTGCAGCGCGTTATTTGAAGTCGCTTTATGCGGAATTTGGTGACTGGACATTGGTGGCAGCTGCCTATAATGTAGGAGGAGGAAGTTTAAGAGCTTCTATACGTAGACAAAATGAGAGTAACTACTTTAAACTACGTCTAAATGCGGAGACAGGATCCTACGTTTATAAGTTGGTTTCGGTAAAAGAAGTCATTGAAAATCCAGCAAAACACGGCTATCGTATTTAAAATTCTGAGTTTAAGAGCTTAAAAATCAAGGGGCATATATCGTATATGTCCCTTTTTTTTGCGTTGAACTTAAAAAAGAAAGAAAGTGACGAAAATCACTTTTATTGTCGCTAAATATCATTGGATTGTCAAATTTTTGTAATTACTTTTATCTTGAAATCAAATATGAAATGTAATGCAGCTAGAGCAATTTAATTACGACAACAAGATTGTACGCAACTTCGGGATTGCTACAATCGTCTGGGGTATCGTCGGCATGTCTGTTGGTTTACTGATAGCAATGCAGCTGATATGGCCAGAGCTGAATTTTATGACGCAGTATACCACTTTCGGTCGTGTGCGGCCAGTGCACACCAATGCGGTTATTTTCGCTTTCGTGGGTAACGCTATTTTTATGGGGGTGTATTATTCCCTACAGCGGGTACTGAAAGCCAGGATGTTTAGTGACGTACTCAGTAAGATTCATTTTTGGGGATGGCAACTGATAATTGTTGCAGCGGCTATAACGTTACCTTTGGGCCTAACGACTTCACACGAGTATGCGGAGATGGAGTGGCCTGTCGATATCGGGATTGCTGTGATTTGGGTCACTTTTGGAATCAATATGTTTGGTACCATTATAAAAAGGAGAGAACGTCACATGTACGTGGCAGTGTGGTTTTACATAGCGACTTTTGTGACTGTTGCTGTATTACATATTGTCAATTCCATTCAGTTGCCAGTAGGTTTTTGGAAGAGCTATTATGTCTATGCCGGCGTGCAGGATGCATTAGTACAATGGTGGTACGGACACAATGCTGTAGCATTCTTTTTGACCACTCCATTTTTGGGGATGATGTATTATTTCTTGCCTAAGATGGCCAATAGACCAGTCTACTCTTATAAGCTTAGTATTTTACACTTCTGGTCGCTCATATTTATTTATATCTGGGCTGGTCCACACCACTTACTTTATACGTCTTTGCCTTCATGGGTACAATCTTTAGGTGTTGTGTTTTCTATCATGTTGATTGCACCTTCTTGGGGAGGGATGATCAACGGGTTATTGACGCTTCGCGGAGCTTGGGATAAGGTCCGGGCAGAACCTATCTTGAAATTTATGGTGGTCGCTTTGACCTGTTACGGGATGGCGACTTTCGAAGGGCCGATGTTATCCTTGAAACAAGTAAATGCTATTGCTCACTTTACAGATTGGATTGTAGCGCACGTGCATATTGGTGCATTAGGATGGAACGGATTTATGACGTTTGCAATCCTGTACTGGTTGATACCGCGTATTTATAAAACAGAGTTGTTCTCTAAAAAATTGGCCAATGTGCACTTTTGGATTGGTACGTTAGGTATCTTATTCTATGCAATACCCATGTATTGGGCTGCTGTTGTACAAGGCTTGATGTGGAAAGAATTTACACCAGAAGGGGTTCTTAAATACCCTAACTTCTTAGCTACTACTTTAGAAATTCTTCCGATGCACATGATGCGTGCATTAGGTGGTGCATTATATCTTGGTGGGGTTATTCTTATGACGTATAACTTGGTCAAGACTATGAAGTCTGGTAAGTTGATGGCAAATGAGCCTGCAGAAGCACCAGCTTTACTTCCTGTAACTGTCAGCGAGCGTTCTTCGCACCGAAGATTAGAACGTAAACCAGTTCTTTTTATGGTAGTAGCTCTTGTTGCTATTCTGATTGGAGGGATTGTGGAGATGGTGCCTACATTTATGATCAAAGATAATATTCCGACCATAAAAAGTGTTATGCCTTATACCGCATTGGAGCTTCAGGGACGAGATCTTTATATCAAAGAGGGATGTGTAAACTGTCATACACAGACAGTACGTCCTTTCCGGTCGGAGACTGCAAGGTATGGGGAATATAGTAAAGCAGGTGAATTCGTATACGATCATCCTTTCCTTTGGGGGTCGAAGCGTACCGGACCGGATTTACATCGTATAGGTGGTAAGTATCCTAATAAATGGCACTTCGATCATATGTTGGATCCGACTATTACTTCGCCGGGAAGTATTATGCCTCCTTACCCTTGGTTGATCGATCAAAAGTTAGATAATAGTACGCTTGTTGCCAAGATGAACGCGATGCGGATTCTGGGAGTCCCATATTCTAATGAGGATGTTGCCAATGCGGTTGCTAATGCAGAGAAACAGGCCGAATCTATTGCCAAGGATTTAGCTTCTACACAGGTAGAAATAAAATCTGATCGTGAGATTATTGCGCTTATCGCTTACTTGCAACGTCTTGGAACAGACATTAAAGCTGAGCCCAAGACTACTGAAGAGGCAGTCGTAACAGAGAACTAGAAACGGAATATTGTTCAATTAAGTTAAAGAGATATGTTTAAGCAAATAACAAACTTAAATGGTGATGAGATGTATTTGATCACATCGCTATGGATATTCATCGTTTTCTTTGCACTGGTTGGTATAATGTTGTTTTTTATGAAAAAGGACTACATCCAATATATGAAGGATATACCATTTGATGAGTCGGATAAGGAAACCAAGTGTTCATCTGAAGATAATTTGAAATTATGAGTTTATTTTTAATGGCAGCCGAACCTATTGAAGGTGTTACCCAATGGAAGTTCGGAGCGGTCGATCTATATAGCGATATTCTGATCGTCGCGTTAATCGTAGTAATGATTACATTATTGTTCTCAGCACTGGTTGTACATAAAGCGATGAAATCTATCCTTCGTGTGACTATGCCGGAACTAGTTAGAGAAGAAGAAGAACAAAAGCGCCTAGCTAAAGTTCAAGGCAAAGGCAAGTGGGGGAGAATCTGGAATAATCTGTTAGAGCTTCGTCCGATTGATGAGGAAAAGTACATGGTTATTGATCATGAATATGATGGTATTCAAGAATTGAATAACCCGATTCCGACTTGGTTCAACGTCTTGTTTTACTCTACTGTTGTATTTGGTTTCGCCTATCTTTTGGTGTACCACGTGTTTGGTTGGGGATTGAACCAAGATCAGGAATATGTCCAAGAATTAGCAGTAGCTGAAAAAGCTAAGCAGGAATATCTTGCACAGGCTGCAAATTTGATCGATGAGGGTTCGGTACAATTTGATCCTGCGATGGCACCAGCTGGTAAGGCAATATTTACTGCAAACTGTGTGGCCTGTCATGGTGCCGCCGGTGAAGGAGGTATTGGGCCAAATCTTGCGGATAGATTTTGGATACATGGAGGAGAAATCAAAGATGTATTTAAAACTGTAAAGTACGGTGTGCCTGAAAAAGGGATGGTACCTTGGGAGCAAACATTGACACCAGGGCAGATTGCAGAGGTGAGCAGTTATATCCTAACATTGAGGGATACTAATCCTGCGAATGCAAAAGCTCCGGAAGGAGTTGAAGTTAAAGCTTACGAATCGGAAGGAGCTTCTGCTGATGCTGAAGGAGCCCCTGCTGACTCAACTGTGAATAAATAGATTTTTACATCGTTTAATTTTTAGGAGCAATGGAAGCAGTAGTAAATGACAACGGACCCGTATTACCTTCGAAAGGAAAGAAGAGAACTTGGATATACGCTAAAAAACCATCGGGCAGTTTTTATAATGCACGACAGTATGTAGGCTATAGTTTGCTACTGTTTCTATTTGCAGCTCCTTTTATAAAGATCAATGGCAATCCGTTTGTCATGTTCAACATCATCGAGCGGAAGTTCTCGATATTTGGGAATATGTTTTTCCCACAAGACCTCCATATCTTCGTATTTGGGACGTTGATTATTCTTGTTGGAATTGTCCTTTTTACCGCAATTTTCGGACGCGTATGGTGTGGATGGACCTGTCCTCAGACCATATTCATGGAATTAGTCTTTAGGCGTATTGAATATTGGATTGAAGGCGATTGGACCCAACAAAAAAAGTTGAACAATGGTCCAAATACTGATGCACGTGCTTGGAAGAAGATGTTGAAGCACACGATTTTTATTGCTATTTCTTTTCTTATATCGAATATTTTTCTGTCGTACATCATCGGTATTGATGCGTTACTTAAGATTATCACTGATCCTATTGATAGTCATATCGGCGGATTGATTGCTATTATTATTTTTACAGCTTTGTTCTACGCTGTCTTTGCATTTGTGCGGGAGATTGTATGTACTACGATATGTCCTTATGGTAGATTTCAGGGGGTACTTCTCGATGACCAGAGTCTTACTGTGGCCTACAATGAAGAACGTGGCGAACCTAGGGGTAAACAGCGCAAGGGAGAGAACGATGAGCACAAGGGCGATTGTATAGATTGTAATCTGTGTGTACATGTATGTCCTACAGGTATAGATATTCGAAATGGGATACAGCTTGAATGTGTCAACTGTACGGCTTGTATAGATGCCTGTGATGCTGTGATGGAGAAAATCAATAAGCCGAAAAGATTGATTGGTTTTTATTCATTGGGTCAGATCGAAGGGAAGAAAGGCTTTAAGAAAAGCCGCGTTCGGCACATCATCTATGCTATTATATTATGCTTTTTGGTGACCGGTTTTGGTTTTATGCTCTTTAATCGTTCATTGATCGGTGGTTCTTTGTTGCGGGCGACGGGTAGTACCTACCAAATACGGGAAGATGGGACTGTCAGTAACCTGTATACCTTAGAGCTAATTAATAAAAGTGGAAAGGAAATACCTTTTGAACTGGTTCCGGAAGATCGTAAATTAGCTATTCAGTTGGTTAATAATGTCGGTAAGCTCTCAAAAGACGGATCCGCAAAAATTAGTTTCTTCTTGATTGGAGAAAAAGGGATTTTTGAAAAATACAAAACTGATATTCGTGTACAGGTCGTTTCGGAAGGAGAGGTGGTCGAGAGTCTTAAGACGACTTTTATTTCACCTTCTGGCTCTTAAAATATAGTTGATATGAACTGGGGATTGAGAATAGTTGTTGGTTTAGGAACGTTTATGCTCTTGATTATGGGAGCGGGTATTTATATGGTATCGCACGATACAGATTCTCTTGTCGACGAAGACTACTATGAAAAGAGTCTTAGCTATGACGATGTTTACAAACGAAAGCAAAATGTGATAGACGATGACGTCAAACCCAAGTTGCAATTAGATGGAGATACACTAACTATTGTATTCAAAGGAGATATTAATAAAGGTGAAGTTAATTTCAAAAGGCCTTCTGATGGTAATTTGGACTTAAAAGTTCCTTTTTATACCCAATCAAATACTTTTCGATTACCTGTTTCAACTTTTTCAAAAGGCAATTGGACTTTGGAGGTTGTATGGGAACATAATACACGCGCCTACTTCGATAGCCAGTCTCTATTTATACAATAGCGGGTTAATATGACATATTACTATTTGGCATTTTTCATGGGGCTATTTGGTAGTATCCACTGTGCTGTGATGTGTGGGCCACTACTTATAGCGATTCAAGGCAACCAGAAAATTTCATGGGTACAGACATTTAATAAGTTGTTGTACCAAATGGGGCGTATTCTGACCTATGGAGGTCTAGGGCTTCTACTTGGTCTTATAGGTAATATCGCTTCTGTCCAAGGTTGGCAACAGTTTTTTTCTTTGGTGACAGGCATTGTTCTGGTTCTGATAGGGTTATCCTATATTTTTGCCAAAAATTCAGCTGCTCTAGCTCAATTTCAAACTCGTGCCATCCAACCTTTCGCGCGTATGATGGGACGCTGGCTCTACAGACCCGGAGGTTCTTTTATTGCTGGTGTACTAAATGGTTTGTTGCCTTGTGGTATGGTGTATATGGCGCTTGTTTCAGCGATGAATGCAGATGGAGTTGGTGCAAGTTTTCAATTTATGCTTTTATTCGGCTTAGGTACACTCCCTTTGATGTTGCTTTTTTCTGTCGCCTCCATGTGGACAAAAAAAATGGTAAAGGTTCGATTTGCCACAATAATGCCTATACTCTACCTATTAATGGGAATCTGGTTCATTTTGAGGGGAGCCAATCTCGACATCCCCTATCTTAGTCCGTTGTTGTATATTGAGGGGGCTATTAATTGTGCTTGATAGGCTATTAAACACAATCTACTAAGCGATTATCAGTTTCCGCGAAGCGATATAGCGATATCTCATATTTAGCAAGATAGAAGAACTCAATAGCCCAAGGGTAAGTCCGTACCATACTCCTTTAATTCCCCATTGTAATACTATTCCCATGAAATAACCTGCAGGAAGCCCAATGATCCAGTACGAAATAAAGGTAATCAATGTAGGTACATTAACATCCCCCATACCTCTCAAAATACCAAGTCCCACCACCTGTGTTCCGTCAAATAGCTGAAAAAGTCCAGCAACCAGTAGCAATTGCGCTGCCAGTTGTATAACATCTACATCTTTGCTGATGAGGTAGGGTAATTGCTGATTGAAGACAGCAAATAGAATTGCAGTACATATCATAAAGAGTAAAACTAAATGGTAGGAAACCTTTGCAAATTTCTGTAGTCGAATAAATTTTCTATTTCCAAAACTGTTGCCCACCTTTATCGTAGCGGCAGCAGCAATCCCACTCGCCATCATATAGGTCATTGATGCCAGTGTAATAGCCACTTGGTGTGATGCCTGTTCTAAGGCACCAATTTTTCCAGCAATGAGCGATGCACCTGCAAAAGCACCGATTTCAAAGACATATTGCATAGCGACAGGTGTTCCTATTTTGAGAATGGATATCACCCGTTGTTTTTGTACAGAGAAGAACTTAAAATGGACGATGTAGCTTTTAAAGTGCTTGGATCTTAATACATAAAATAGCATAACCAACATCATGAGTATACGATCGATAAGAGTAGCAATACCCACTCCGCGGATCCCCATAGGAGGGAAGCCAAACATTCCTTTAACTAATATAATGGCGAGTACAACATTCAGTACATTGCCCCATATCGTAACCTGCATTGCTTGTTTTGTAAAACCTAATCCTTCAGCAAATTGCTTGAAGGTATTGAAAGTCATCAAGGGTAATATCGATAGACTGAGTAGGAGAAGGTAAGGCTTGGCTTCATTGACTACGTCTGGATCCTGGTCTGCGTGCTGCATCGCAAACATAGAACCAAAGTAAACGATACAAAATAGCAAAATCCCCGAGATAATATTTATCCAAAAACTATTGGATAGTAACTTTCCACATTCTTCTTTATTTGATTTTCCATTTTCTTGAGCAATCAATGGGGTTAGGCCGTATGCGATACCAAGACCGATTACGAGTACCACCATAAATACAGAATGGGTTAGCGAAACAGCCGCAAGGGAAATGGTTCCAGCAAAATGTCCAACAATCATTGTGTCTGCAGTCTGGACCAGCGTGTGCCCTAGTTGAGATATAACAACAGGTCCGGCTAATGCCATTGTACTCAGGTAGTAAGAACGATTATTTTTTATATTTTGGAACATATTTTTTGAACTAGTCTGCAAAGGTACAAAAGTTTGAAGGTAAAAATAAGCAGATGAATGTGTCTAAATAATTACAACTAGCTATTGATGTAAAAAGATAATACACTTACCTTAGCTTTTCTAAAGTTTTAAAGTTATGACATTAGCATTTTTGAATATTGGTACGCAGGAGATGATTTTGATAGTAATAGTAATACTATTACTGTTTGGAGGAAAGAAATTACCAGAGTTAGCTAGAGGCCTAGGAAAAGGTATTCGTGAGTTTAAAGACGCTTCTGAGGGAATTAAAAGAGAAATATCGGATCAGATCAACAATTTTGAAAAGGATTTGGATGTGACGGTAGAAGATAAGCCTCAAACAAGTGCACCCAAAGCAGAAGAGACAAACGTAAATACAGCTGAAGTCTCCTCTGAAGATGAGACCATTGCCGAAACTGAGGCCGAGAAAAAATTTCCACAGTTTTCTGCTCCAGAAAACACCTATCAACATAATCCTGGTGGTCATCCAGTTGATGATACAGAATATTATAAGTACGGTTATAGTGACCATTTTTCTAATAAGGATACCACTGTAGAATCAGTAGATACAAAAGAAGAGCAATCTAAAAATAGTGGAGAGGAATCTTCCGCAACAAACTCTCCTTCAGGACAAGCTTAAAAACACACATTTTAATTATATGAAAAGCTGTTGAACCGATATTTCAACAGCTTTCTCTTTCTTATTTGATTATTCCCAATTTATGTTACACGAAATTATTATTTCGAATGAGCTGTCACTCACTGATCGACAGGTAAGGACGACTATTGAGCTCTTGGATGAAGGTGCTACTATCCCATTTATTTCGCGTTATCGAAAAGAGTTAACAGGTAGTCTAGATGAGGTGCAGATTACAGCTATTCGTGATCGCATTCAACAATTACGTGATTTGGACAAGCGTAGGGAAGCCGTTTTGAAATCTATTGAGGACCAAGGTAAGCTCACTCCCGAGCTCGCGCAGCAGATCAATACGGTAGGCACTATGGCCGCTTTGGAGGATATCTATTTACCTTACAAGCCTAAGCGTAAAACCAGAGCATCAATGGCTCGTGAAAAAGGTCTACAGCCCTTGGCGGATTTGTTACTGGAGCAACAGGTAGGCGATATAGAAGCACAGGCTGAACAGTATATCAATGCAGAACTTGGCGTTAATACTATAGAAGAAGCCTTTGCGGGTGCTAGAGACATCATTGCAGAGACAATAGCCGAAGATGCAGAAGTAAGAGCAAGTGTACGTAAGTTGTTTTTGGATAAAGGTCATTTTGTATCCCGTGTTGTACCTGGTAAAGAAGAACAGGCGTTGAAGTATAAGGATTATTTCGAATGGAATGAATCGTTGAGCAGTGCGCCTTCACATCGTGTCCTAGCGATGCGCCGTGGGGAGAAAGAAGAATTGCTTTACCTAGACATCGAAGTAGATGAACAAGAAATTTTACCTCGAGTAGAAAAGATATATATTAAAGGTAACAATGAAGCCTCTAAGCAGGTAGAATTAGCTTTATTGGATGGTTATAAACGTTTGTTGAAACCATCTATGGAAACTGAAGTCCGGGTGTTGACTCGCCAAAAGGCTGATGAAGAAGCTATCAAAGTGTTTGCGGATAATGTAAGACAACTATTGTTGGCAGCTCCTTTGGGACAAAAGCGTCTATTGGCGATAGATCCAGGATTCCGTACAGGATGTAAGACCGTGGTTTTGGATGCGCAAGGAAATCTTTTGGAAAATACCGCTATTTTCCCACATACCGGAGCTGGTGGAAATATAGAAGCGGAGAAAACAGTACAGCATTTGGTGCGCAAATACGATGTTGAAGCTATTGCAATTGGTAATGGAACTGCAGGCCGTGAGACCGAAGATTTCGTTCGCAAACTTAATTTAACAGGTGTTACGCTGGTTATGGTCAATGAAAGTGGAGCTTCTATTTATTCTGCATCAGAGACAGCCCGAGAGGAGTTTCCGGACTATGATGTAACCGTGCGCGGCGCCGTATCTATCGGACGACGACTGATGGATCCTCTGGCGGAGTTGGTTAAGATAGATCCTAAATCTATTGGTGTAGGACAATATCAACATGACGTAGATCAGAATAAATTACAATCGGCACTGGATGACACCGTTATTTCCTGTGTTAATGCGGTAGGTGTTGAATTGAATACTGCATCAAAACAGATTTTGGCGTATATCTCCGGTTTAGGCCCATCGTTGGCACAACAGATTGTAAACTATAGAAAAGAGAATGGACCTTTCGGATCTAGGCGTGAACTCAAAAAGGTGCCACGTTTGGGAGACAAAGCATTTGAACAAGCAGCGGGCTTCTTACGTATCCGTAATGGTTTACATCCTTTAGATTCGTCAGCAGTACACCCCGAACGCTATAATCTTGTCGAACAGATGGCAAAAGATTTAGGTGTAGAAGTAGGAGAGTTGATGAAAGACGCACAATTGAGAAAGCGTATCGATTTAAAACAATACATTAATGATGAGGTAGGATTACCTACCTTAAATGATATTTTGGCCGAACTTGCTAAGCCTGGATTGGATCCCCGCGAACAGTTTGAAGCATTCTCTTTTACAGAAGGCGTGAATGCAATAAAGGATCTTAAAGTCGGCATGAAATTACCTGGAATAGTTACTAATATTACTAATTTCGGAGCTTTTGTAGATATCGGTGTGCATCAGGACGGTCTCGTACACCTCAGCCAGTTGGCCAATCATTTTGTGTCAGACCCACATGAGGTTGTAAAAGTACAGCAGAGTGTTATGGTAACGGTTACCGAAGTTGATGAACAGCGTAATCGCATTGGCTTGTCCATGAAAACTGAAGACAAAGCTCCTCGCAAGCGAACAGATAAAAGAGAGCAGAAAGCTCCAGAAACGGATATGGCTTCTAAGTTAGCTGCATTGGCTAGTAAATTTAAATAACAATAAAAGCTCTCCATTGGGAGAGCTTTTATATTTTTAGTTTATGTCTGTTTTTTCTGATAGTATACAATTTAAGTACGCTTGGAGGAGCTATCAAAAGCGTGTTTTGGATGCTTTGGATGAGCATCTAAGTGACGAACATCTTCATGTGATAGCTCCACCTGGATCGGGTAAAACTGTTCTGGGCCTAGAGGTTATGTTAAGAATTGGAGCGCCCACTTTGATTCTTGCACCTACCATTGCTATTCGAAATCAATGGATTCAGCGTTTTTGTGAATTGTTCCTACAGGAGGATAATGAGCCAGATTGGATCACTTGTAATATACATGAACCAAAACTAATTACGGTTGCTACCTACCAAAGCCTGCACGCAGCTTGCAATAATAAGAAAGAAGATCTGATAGTTGTTGATTACGCACATGAGTACGATGTCATTGAGCGCAAGAAATCAAACTTTCTGAATCTCGGTAAGGTTGTTGAAGGCCTGAAAGCGGCAGGTGTTAAGACCATCGTTGTGGATGAAGCCCATCATTTGAAAAGTGAATGGTGGAAGACCCTCTCTAAGATAAAAAATGCAATTAAACCCAAAATTGTAGGTTTGACCGCTACGCCACCCTATGATGTGAGTCCAAATGAATGGGCGCGTTATATTGAGCTTAATGGGGCAGTAGATGCCGAAATTTCCGTGCCAGAGCTCATTCAGGAAGGTGATCTCTGTGTACATCAAGACTATCTTTATTTGTGTGAAGCAGATCTAAAAGTCAAAGAAGAATTAACGGCTTTTAGGGATACAAGTGCTCAGGTATTAACACAATTGTTAGCCGATCCAATACTTTTCGAGGCGATGTATAGCCATCCTTTTTGGTTAGAGCCAATGGAGAATCAAGAACTATTGTACGCCAATTTATCTCATTATTCGGCATGTCTTGTTTATCTTCATCATAAGGGGGTGGGAATATATCCGTCACATTTAGAAATACTGGGAATCGGAGAGCTCAAAAGAAAAGAAACGGTAGAGGGAAAGTTGAAAGTACCCCAACTTACTCCAGAGTGGATGCAAGTACTACTCTCTTTTTATCTATTTGAAGAGGATGTTTTCTTTAGGAACCATTATGATGCACATCGAAAATCACTAGCGCGAAAATTGAAACGTGCTGGTTTACTGGAGCGAAGGGCAGTTCGTTTTGAAGACAACGAGAAGTTGACGAAGGATTTAGCGATGTCGGTCCACAAACTTCAAGCAATAGAGGATATTGTTGAGCTTGAATTTAACACATTAAGAAGGGAATTGCGACAAGTCATTTTGACGGATTATATCCGATGGGAATTTCTTACGCAGGATCCTGTAAACCTTCTTCCACTGACTAAGATAGGGGTAGTCCCTATATTTGAACAGCTTCGCAGAAAGAACACTGCAGGAAAAAAAATAGCCGTTCTAACCGGAACATTGATTATTCTCCCTCGTGGTATAATGGAGGCGTTTGAGCAATTGGCTCATGCACTGTCTTGGGAAAATGTGTGTTGGAGCGCCTTAGCATTCGATGCCGACTATGTTGAAGTCATTCCCGGTGAGGGGACAAAAGGAAAAGCTTTGCGGATTGTTACAGCGCTATTTGAAAGTGGCGAGATAGAAGTTCTGATCGGTACTAAATCCTTACTAGGAGAGGGATGGGATGCTCCTGCGATCAATAGCTTGATTTTAGCTAGTTTCGTTGGTTCTTACGTTCTGTCCAATCAAATGCGCGGACGCGCTATCCGTTCCAAAAAGGATATGCCTCACAAGACCAGTAATATCTGGCATATTGCTGCATTAGATCCAACTTCGGTGCGTGGAGGAAGTGATCTTACACTGATGAAACGTCGGTTTAAGAATTTTGTAGGTATTTCTGAGCATGAAGTCCCCAGTATAGAGAATGGTAAAGATAGACTCTTGTTGCCAGAGTTGTATACGGATAGCACGGTACAGGCCTATAATAAGAGACTTTTTGAGTTAGCTAAAGATCGTTCAAGGCTTGCGGTACGATGGCAAGAAAGCATGCATAAAGGAACACGACTGATCGAAGAGGTATGGATTCCCTATGCTGAAGGACGAACGTATCAAGAAGTGAAAACAGCTTCGATGAAAAAGTATATCAATAATATGCTCGTTGGGTTAGGAAGCTCATTACTATTTTTTATGGAGACTTCCGCACAGGTTCTTAGCAAATTTATGAGAATAAGTCCTGGGCAATCAGCAGGATATGCTATAATGGGGATGTTTGGAGTGGCAACAGTTTTCTACGGAAGGCAGACTGTTCGATCTTTTCAATATTACCGTAAATACAGGGATATTACCAAGGATATTTATCAGATTGGAAATGCATTATTAATGACAGTATGTAAAGCCCAACTGTTTCATACTCCGATTGACGAATTGAAAGTATTGACTTTTGGTGATGAAAATGGAAATGTCTATTGTCATATGGAAGGGGGGACGGCCTATGAGCAGTCTCGCTTTATTCAAATGATCCAAGAAATCGTCAACCCAGTTGGTGAACCTCGCTTTATCATCGTAAGAAAGAGTAAGGTATTAGGCCTATTCAATCAGCAGGACTATCACGCTGTGCCAGCGGTATTGGGAAAAAAAATGGCATTGGCGACAGATTTTTTGAATAATTGGCAGCAGCAGGTAGGTAAGGCAGATCTGTATTATACTAAAACCTTTGTTGGTAGACAGATTTTGTTGAGATCACGATTTAATGCTTTGGCCAATGAATTTGCTGAAGATGCCCGAGTTCAGTCCGTCAGTATCTGGCGCTAAAGCTAGGCTACTTACTTGTCTTTTTTGTTTCCTCTTTCGGTTTTTGTTCCTTCCGATACCCCCAGGTCCACATCTTTTTCCAGAATTCCTGGAAGGTATCAAACTCTTGGCGGTAGACCACGCCAAAGGCACTGATATACTCTCCTTCGTTCATCCGTATTAGGAAGTTTCTGGTGTACGGTCTATTATAGGCTCTCAAGATAAGATTGCCATCCTTCCGTAGCCTATAGGTAAGTTCGGCGTCTGTAGTTATTCCTTCTCTAAAGAATGTCAGGTCATTGGCTTGATAGTTTGTTCGGTCTGTAATCCCTCCAGTTAGAATAAGGCGGTCGTTCAGTAGTCGGACTGAAGCGGATGCATCATTGAAAGAGCGGATGTTTAAGTCAAAGAAATTGACATTAAGTGATTGTGAAATGATATTGTTCAGCTGGTTGAACGCAATCTCAGTTCCTGCGGATAGTAAAGTACTATTCACCTCCTTTCCGATTTCACTGGTCGAGTTGGGCGTAAAACTACGTCTTACGATTAGACTTAAAGCCTGTTGGTTGACATTGTTGATATCACTTAAATAGCTCTGAAGCTGATCTTTTATATAGGGATTTTGTGGGAAATTAAGGTCAAAAGTAATATCTGGTTGTTCCAGAGTGCCTTTTATCAACATATCTGCCTGTGCAAGTACCCGCTCGTCATCCCCGGTTCTTCCAGCAGCATTGTAGAGTGGTCCGACTGCAGTCCGTTGCTGATATATTGCAGTTAAGTTTATGTTCGCTTCACTCGGGTTGCCTGTCCAACGTATAGTTCCCCCTTCTTTAATATCAAAGTATTTATTAATAAAGTCTTGAGCTGTAAAGTGAAACTTTCCTGTATTGACGGTATAATCACCGAACATTTCGAAATCTCCTAGGGACGTTATTTTCATAGCAATTTCCCCTAGTCCATTTCCTTTTAGCGATCCAGGATTCGTTTGTAGATTAATCTCCGCATCTGCCGTTAGGCTTAGGTTCATATTCATCGTTATCCCTTTGAACAACGATCTTCGCTGTTGCTTTTCGTTTTCTGTGGAGTCTTTGCTGATGAAGTAGATAAAATCGCTATCCGATACTGTCATAGCGCTGTTGAATGGAATCGTGAGTACGGTTCCTTTTTCCGATTTTGCATTGATATCAATGTCAATAGCAGAGGTGTAGCCCTTAAAGCGGAATGCTCCTGTGGCATGAGCAGTTCCGTAGTACTGATTGTTGTCCTTATAGGTCGTATTTAAGATCATAAAGTTAGTCCCATTGACATCTACATCAATGTAGGGAGAAGCTAACTTAGAGAGGTTAATAATACCATTTGCCGTAGCGACTTGGTTTTTGCTGTCCCGGATTTGCAGATTCTGCAACATGATAGCATTGTTTTCTACCATTGCCATTTGATTGTCCACATAGTAACGTGTCTTGAGATAATTGACAACAAATTGAGAATTACTAAAACGGCCTACCCCTGTTATTTTGGGATTTTTAAATGTCCCCTTTATATTGATGTCTGCCGTAGCTTTACCTTGTAGGTCAGAAACCAGGTTTTTAAGAAAGGGCTGAAATAACATTAAATCAGTTTCATTGAGTTTTCCCGAGAGATTCAAAGGTTCATTATCATTGTAGAAGTTATAGGTTCCCTGAAGATTTACCCCCCTGTTCCGCTCGTCCATAAGTGCTAAATCAACATTCGCGGTCCCAATATTAGGATCAAAATCTGCTTTCAGATTTAATTGGCCAATAGGTAAGCCATTATATATGATCGGCGTCGTGGTGATGTTGCTCGAAGCGAAGGGTGTTTTGAAGAGCGAAGTTATTTCGACTTCTCCGCTCAGAAAACCACTGAGTTCAATACCTAGGGGGCTCGTTATACCTTGAAGGGAAGTCAAACTGAATTTATCAAATTGAACATTTATTTTATCGTTTTCGTTGGATAAAATACCATCTAGTTTGATGCGCTGTTGTGCTTGGCTTAGGATTAGGTTGGCAATATAAAATTTACCTTTAGAAACCCGCATCGCTGCATCATCGTTGAGTTGCCAAGATTCCTTATTGATGATAATAGAGGAGGGTTTAAACTTAATATAAGCAGGTGCATTATGTGCAAAATGAATATTCCCGTTTAGGTCTAGGTAGTTTATCGCATTTTTTTCAGACATGCGTACATTAAATAGTAGGCTGTCATTAGCTAGTACATTACGGATGGCAATATTGTTGATATATGTGCTGTCGCCTAGGCTCATCCGGTCAGCTTGGACATCGAGTGAAAAGGCTTTGTTGTCTGCATTTTCCTGAATAGATAGATTGGTTAGCTTGATGCCTTTGTAAAGCACCAATGGGCTGAAGGCGACAAACTGAGCAGTGTACTGTTCTGAAGAGAATATTGCACTTAGATGTGCTCCGTCATCCAGACTGAGCGAAGGGTCTAATAGTGCGGCTATAGGTGTAAACGATTTTACATGGACATCCAGATTGAAGTCTTGTGGATTATAGGGATGTATGTCTATTCCTATGGCTGGGGCATAGCGCATAGCCAAGGACTTGAAATAGGGGATTATCGTGTTTAAATCAATAATTCCTTCCATCTTTGCATCCAATATATCCGAATTGAGCCTTAATGACCGGTTGCTTTCAGTTCCGTCAGCCTTAAATTGGAGGGACTTGATATTGAAATTACCTTTTGTAGTGGATAACTGGATTGCTGCTGCATCCAGGTGCCCTGTAAGCGTATTTAAAGAATTCCCAATCAGATTTGTATTGATATGCGCAGCATGTATTTCGACACTGTCCTTATTTATAAAACCCAGCTTATTTAGATTAGCATGATGGATTTCTGCGTCTAGGAGGTAGCTCGGAGATTCCTGTTTCCAGTCAAGAGTAGACTGATAGTCTATCGTCAGGTTGTCGTCCGCTACCTCCCCATTTATTTCCAGTGTTTTATCTTTGAGCGTGGCATTGACTGAAATTTGATTGTAGGAATAATCTAATAACTTACTGTTGCTTAGCTTACCCGAAAACTGTAACAGCAGCTCTTCCATACTTAAACCCTGTCCCTCAAAATCGAGTTCTAATCCCGTGTTGCCTATCGTATTAATAGCGAGTAAAGCGCCGACATCCAGTTGTTTTGAGGAGAGCTGTCCTTTATATTTGAGTTCCTTTTTTAGGTCGATATTACTTTTCATGGTAACATCTCCAACTGCAGTGTTAAAATTACCATCAACCCAAAAGTCATTGTAAAATCCATCAAACCGACCTTCGAATGTTGTCTTTTGAAATTGCTGTATTTGTTCCGGGAGAGTAAACTCTTTCTTATTTGCGAGTTGAGACACGAGCAATTCGACATCTTTGGGAGATGTCTGCAGTTTCGCCAACTCCACTTTGAATAATGTTTTATCGATATCAGGTAGACCTTTTATCGAGAGATTACCTTTTAGTTCGGTATTTTTTCCTGTCGATAGGTGTACGTTTCGGGCATCGATATTAGCGACCGTACCTTTTAGGGAAGCACGATGCACATTAGTTTTAAAAACCACGTAACGCATGGTCGGGGCAAAGTACTCGATGTCCTTTGAATCGACGGAGGCATTTTTAAGATTGCCAGTTATTTTTACATCCGTTATGAATTGTGAGAAATCACTTATTTTGTCATATTCAAAACAGACGTAATCCTGTACAAGGGAACGGTTAGTTTTCAAGAACAGGTTTTTAAACTCCATCTTTTTTGAGCCATAGGTAGCTGAGGCATCCAGTTGTTGGATGAACAACCCGGATCTTTCACGGAGTGTAAATCCTGAAATATTGGCGGCAATCACCGAGTCAATTTTGATTTTATCAAAAACAGCTGAAAAGTCAGTAATATCTAGATTGGCAAAATCTATCCCTTTATTATGTCCTTTAAAATTATGGTTGCGCAGTTTAAAATGGTTGTTGACAAATGTTGCTTTGTCCAGTTGAAAATCAATCTGTTTCTTTTTCTGTGGTTTCGTGCCTTTTTTCGGGCTAAAATAATTTACTATGGAAGAGAAATTTGAACTGTCTTTGTACAGTTCGATATTAATGAATCCTTCTTTCAGGTTCAGTTCTTCTACGACTATCTTATTGTTGAAGACTTGCGTTAGGGATATATTAGCCGATAGCTCGTCTACAGCGATTAGAGGTACACCGTAGCTGTCTTTAATATTGAACCCTTTTATTGTGATTGAAGAAAATGGTTTAAAGTATACATAGTCTATCGTAATGTCGCTGTTCAGTTCGTTTGATAGGTAGGTGGCGACCTTCTTTGAGACATAGGTCTGTACAGACTGAAATTGAAGAGATAAAACAGCAAGAACAACTAGCAAAAGGATACTAGCTAGAGTTATTAGCGTTATTTTTAGTATTTTTTTGATACTTTTGTATTTTAAAATTACTTCCTCAAATGGCAATTATCCTCGGAATAGAATCTTCTTGTGATGAAACTTCAGCCTCCATCTGTATAGACGGTGAAATTAAGTCAAATATTATTGCGAGTCAAGCAATTCATGCGAAATATGGCGGTGTAGTTCCAGAATTAGCATCGAGGGTACACCAGCAAAATATAATACCGACCGTAGACCAAGCAATAATACAGGCCGAAGTTACGAAAAATGACATAGATGCGGTGGCTTTTACGAGAGGACCGGGGTTATTGGGTTCCTTATTGGTCGGTACTTCTTTTGCGAAGTCCTTTGCCCTTGCGCGTAAGATCCCATTAATTGAAGTTAACCACATGCAAGCGCATATCTTAGCTCATTTTATTGACAATCCAAGACCATCTTTTCCATTTTTGTGTTTGACTGTTTCGGGAGGACATACACAGATAGTATTGGTCAAGGATTATTTTGACATGGAGTTGATCGGTCAGACGTTGGACGATGCCGCAGGTGAAGCTTTTGACAAGACTGCCAAGATACTAAACTTGCCTTATCCTGGAGGACCATTGATTGACAAGTATGCTCAATTGGGCGATCCAAAAGCATTTAGTCTCCCAGAGCCTCAGATACCAGGGCTGGATTTTAGTTTTTCTGGACTTAAGACAGCTATCCTATATTTGGTGCAGCGTAAAGTAGTTGAAAATCCAACTTTTTTGGAAGATTATAGAGATGATGTGTGTGCATCAGTACAAGAGCGTATAGTATCTATTTTACTGAATAAGCTCAAGAAAGCAGCGAAGCAGACTGGAGTTAAGGATATTGCCATTGCTGGTGGCGTATCTGCCAATTCGGGATTACGGACTGCGCTATTGGCAATGGGCGAGCGTTATAAATGGAACGTGTTCATCCCCAAATTTGAATACTGTACAGATAACGCAGCGATGATTGCCATCGCTGGTTATCATAAATACCTCAAGAAGGATTTTGTAGGGCAAGACATCGGACCGTTGGCCCGGATGCCTATTGGATAATCTATCATTAAGGGTTAAATACCAAAAGAATAAATAGCACAAATAGGACAATATGCATCACACCCAGAATAGGGGAAGTGCGTTTGCCTAAGAAACTCATCAGACTCAATAGGAGTGTTATCACGAATAAAATCGTCTCTGTTGCGGTGAGTCCTAATGCAACAGTCTTACCTGTTATTAAACCGATGATAAGTACAGAGGGAATCGTAAGCCCTACTGTCGAGACAAAAGCCCCGTGACAAAGATTGATCGCCCGTTGAAACTCATTGTTCAGAGCTGCTTTTACCGCTGTCATCGACTCCGGAGTAAATACGATAATCGCAATTAGAATACCGCCCAAGAGTGGAGGAAGATTGGTTGTTTTGATTCCATAATCTACCACACTGGCCATATGATGGGACAATAATACAATAGGTAGTATTATCGTGATGAGCAAAATACTGCGTATTATGATCTCCCTCTTGTCCACATTCCCGCCATTACTTTCTTCCTCATTAGCGCTTAAGTTCCGGTCGTTATAACGGATTTCCATCTGTCCCTGCCACGGTTGTAGATAAAGGTGTCTATAGCCTTTCATCTGGTAGACAAGAAAGAACGTATACAGAACGATGATAAGACTGGATATGCCGATTGCCTGTACATTTGAGAAAATACCATTTCCAGCACCTTGGATAAAGTTTGGTAATAACATTGATATCCCAGACAGCATGATGATCATGGATAGATAGGTCATGGTACCTTGCGCATTGTACTCTTGTTCGCCATACTTCAACCCACCGAATAATAGACATATCCCAACAACGAGATTCATAATAATCATCATTACCGAAAAAATAGAATCTTTGGCAATTTCAGCAGATTCTCCAGGGCCCAACATTACTGCCGAAATCAGGATAACTTCTATGGAGACGATAGACAGCGTTAATATTAACGTACCATAGGGTTCGCCCAGTTTATGGGCCAATTCATCGGCTTCTTTGACGACTCCAAATGAAGAGTATATGATAGTGCTTAGTAATACTATAAATAGTACTGTTCCACTCGTTGGGCTTAATCCCTGATTAAAAGTATGTCCAAAAAGACTAAATATTAGGACGACGAGCCAAATGATAACTAGTCGGATTATTGTTTTTTTTGAAAGAATAGCGTTCATAGTTGCTTTTAATCTGTAGTGTTTTGTCGTTTACAAAAATCGACATTATAGTAGTAATAAATTTTTACATATGTTAAAAATGGCTATAACACAAAAAAGGGGGTAAAATTTATTTTACCCCCTTTTTCTATATTATTGTTGAAAGTCTATTTCTCTCCTAATACTTTTGTTACCAATTCAGCAGCTTCTTTCAATAAGATTGCTGAGTAAACTTGTAACCCAGATTCGTCGATCAATTTTTTCGCTTCTGCAGCATTTGTACCTTGAAGACGTACGATAATTGGCACTGGAATGTTACCGATTTCGTTGTATGCATCAATTACACCTTGTGCTACGCGATCACAACGTACGATACCACCAAAGATATTAATCAAGATAGCTTTTACGTTAGGATCTTTCAAAATGATGTTAAAACCAGCTTTTACTGTTTCTGCATTTGCTGTACCACCTACGTCCAAGAAGTTTGCAGGCTCACCACCAGCTAACTTAATGATATCCATTGTAGCCATTGCTAGACCAGCACCGTTAACCATACAGCCTACGTTACCATCTAATTTAACATAGTTTAAGTTAGATTCTCCAGCTTCAACTTCTGTTGGATCTTCTTCTGTGATATCACGCATTGCAGCGATGTCAGCATGACGGTATAAAGCGTTTTCATCTAAATTTACTTTAGCATCAACAGCCAATATTTTATCATCAGATGTTTTCAATACAGGGTTGATCTCAAACATAGAAGCATCGATAGAATCGTAAGCTTTGTATAAAGCAGCAACGAACTTAACCATGTCTTTATGTGCAGCACCTGTCAAACCTAGGTTGAAGGCGATTTTACGCGCTTGGAATCCTTGTAAGCCAACTTTAGGATCGATTTCTTCTTTGAAGATTAAGTGCGGAGTTTTCTCAGCTACTTCTTCGATATCCATACCACCCTCTGTAGAGTACATGATGATGTTGCGGCCTGTACCACGGTCTAACAATACAGACATGTAGAACTCTTTGGTTTCGCTATCACCAGGGTAGTAAACGTCCTGTGCAACTAGCACTTTGTTAACTTTTTTACCTTCAGGACCAGTCTGCGGAGTAACAAGTTGCATACCGATGATGTCTGTTGCACGTTGCAATACCTCATCATGGTTTTTAGCCAACTTTACACCACCACCTTTACCACGGCCACCTGCATGGATTTGTGCTTTAATCACAACCCAATCCGAGTTGAATTCTTCTTTCATTCTCTTAGCAGCTTCAACTGCTTGCTCAGGCGTTTCAGCAACGATTCCTTCTTGGACTCTTACACCAAAACTCTTAAGTATTTCTTTTCCTTGATATTCGTGAATGTTCATTGATAAAAAAATTTGACGTAAAAATAGGGTTTTTATTCGGAAGAGGCAAGGCTTTATTTTGAATCCTTAATTAATATGAGATTGATAGGTAACTGTTAGGAGGCCATAGATTTTCATTCTTTTTAGTAAATTCGCCATATGATTCTTAAAGCGACAGACATTCATAAGTCTTTTGGTTCATTGCCTATCCTCAAAGGTGTTGATATTGAGGTGCAGCGTGGCGAGATTGTTTCTATTGTCGGTGCCTCAGGTGCTGGTAAGAGTACTTTTTTGCATATCATTGGAACATTGGATAAGGCGGATAAAGGAGAGCTCTTTATCAATGATACGGCCATACATGCCCTTTCTGCCAACGAGATGAGTGCTTTTAGAAATAAGCACATCGGGTTTGTATTCCAGTTTCATCATCTGTTGCCGGAATTTACCGCTTTAGAAAATATTTGTATTCCAGCTTTTATTAACGGTACTTCCAAACAAAAGGCCGAAGCAAGAGGGATGGAACTATTAGATATCTTGGGGGTTACCGAGCGTGCACATCACAAGCCAGGCCAGTTGTCGGGTGGCGAGCAACAGCGTGTTTCGGTAGCACGGGCATTGATTAACAATCCTTCTTTGGTGCTAGCAGACGAGCCCTCGGGAAATTTAGACTCTGAGAATGCAGCATCATTACATCAACTATTTTTTAATTTACGGGATTCGATGAATCAAACGTTTATTATTGTTACACACAACGAAGAGCTGGCAAATATTTCAGACCGGACGATTCACATGCGCGACGGACTTATTTACGGCTAGAAAAATACATGAAAAAACTTTTACTGACTTGTGCCACACGTTCTTTTTCGATGCGTGTAGCGCGACAATTATCCGAAAAATTTGAACTGGTATTGGCTACTTCCGACGAGGTGCCAGCTCTATTTGGAAATCGATATCATAAAATCCCTAAGGGAGTCAATCCGACTTATGCGCATGAGATGCTAAAGATGGCGTTAGATTTAGAATGTAGCTATATTTTACCCCTGGGGCTTGATGAAGTGCAAACGCTGAGTGCTTCGCTTCTCTTGTTTGAAGAGTATGGTATACAAGTGTTATGCCCGTCCATGGCCGAGCTGCCAGATTTAAACATTTTAGAAAATCCGGGAGCAGAGTTGCCTTTGAGTCTTGTGGTGAATGGTTATGATGTTTTGGGGACAGCGTCAAACGCCGCTGCTTTCAAAGGTTTAGGGCTAATTTCCGATTCAGGCGATTCATTTATCTTAACTGTTGCCAAATGAAGTTAGATGAATTGTCGCTAGATAAATCGCTCTATCTGTTTGAATTGGACGATGTTCTTTTTTCCAAGCGCGAGTATCTGTTGCAGGTATACTATTTGTTTGGCAGCTTTTATGAATTTACAGAAGGTACTGTCAAAGCCAGTGAGATGGCCGAGTTCATGAAGAAAGTCTATGACCATCATGGTGAGGCTGCGGTTTTCCCGGCTACACAGACTATGTATGGAATAGATAGTAAGTACGAAGATAATTTTAATCGATTGATCGCAAATGCGCAGATTCCGCTACGGTTGTTGGTGTTAGAACCCGTTGCCAAACTTTTATTGCGATTGGTGGAAGGAGAAAAGCAAATAGCAGTACTTACTAAAGGAAATCCTGTCGAACAGCTTAATAAGCTCCGGTTTATAGATTGGGGAGAGGCGGATAAAGTAAAGGAAAGTTTAAAAGTATATTTTATTGATGAGCTGGAGTTTAAATCTTTCAACCCAATTGATTATATTGCAGAAGAGTACCATTTACCAAAAGATCAGATTTTAATTATTAATGAATTAGTCGATAACTAAATAAACTGCTGCCTATATGAAAAACCTCCTGTCCTATATGGTGCTTCTTGCCGGAATAAGTATAACGTTCGGATGTAAGAAGAGCGCGCCCAGTATTGAAGAAGATACCCAAATACAGCCGCCTCAAAAAGTAGAAGTCTATAATTCAGATTTGGAGGAAAATGTTATAAAAGATAGTGTATTTTACTATACTAAGTTGTTCTCGTTGTGGCAGGATTATATGCCACCTAAGGATTTGAAAGACTTGAATAAGCCTGATCTGATTCGGAATAATTATACACAGTATTTCAAACGAGGAGAGCATGTATTGGATTGGATGTTGAGTCTGACTCCTAAAAATGACCAAACGGGACAGCCTATCGACCGCTATAGTTATCTGGATAGAGAGGGGCTTATCAGTGATGAGGTGCAGGATGCAATTCCGACGAGGTTTGGGATTGAGGTTTTTTATCTGATGACCGAGGAGAGCGATCCGAATGCGGATCTGTATATACGGATGGTCGAACGTAATTCGTCTGCTTGGCAGGCTGGGCTTAGAAGGGGAGACCGGATTGTTAGTATTAATAACGATACCAAGATTGATTGGGATAGTCAACAGCCAACGGGCTTTCGTACATTAAATACCTATTTGAACGCTGCAAGTTTGCAGGTTGTGATCCAGAAGCCAGAGGGTACACTTCTCTCTGTGACTATTACCAATAGTTCATTTGTAAGTAACCCTATTTTGGATGCGCGTATTATTTCTAGTAGTGGAAAGCGGATTGGATACCTTGCTTTCAATTCTTTCGCAGCGATCGAAAAGCCGGATAATGGAGTATGGGTGAAGACTGCTATGTACTATGTGTTTGAAGAAGTTTTAAAGGGACTTCAAGGTATTGATGAGATGGTAGTCGATTTACGTTATAATGGAGGTGGTGCAGTTATTACTGCCGAATACCTGGCAGACTGGTTTGTGCCATCAGCGCGGAACCAAGAACTGATGTATACTTCTACGATGAATGGCTATTTTCAGCGGGAAGGCTGGACACGTCCCGGAGGCGAATTTGGACCTGTGTATTTTAATAAGAGAGGGAGTATAGAATTAAAGCGTATATACTTTTTGGTATCCAAGTCTACAGCTTCGGCCAGTGAACTTTTGATGAATGTGATGAAGCCTCATATGGAGGTGATTATGATCGGAACGAATGCGGTAGATGCATCGGAAAAGATTGTGAAGGAAAATACCTATGGCAAACCGGTAGGTTTTTGGGAATTGCCTATTGTTAACTATCCGAAAAATCCCCACAAGAATGTAAGCCTATACCCAGCATCGTTCAAGACGTATAATAAACTGGGCGAGGGGGATTATTTTAACGGTATGGTGCCTACTACCCATGTATGGGAGTACAACGAATTATTCGATTTCGGAGACCCGAGAGAGACGATGTTACGTGCTGCGATAACCCACATGCATAGCGGAAGCTTCGTGATGCCCAGCACCCGATCAGGTGGTTTTTTGCGTAAAAATAAAGCGATGGATGAGCGTATTCAGCAACATAGTAATACTCGGGGGCGAATGTTTAAGTTTAACAATGGTACTTTGCGGTTAAAAGAATAAGCCTATCTTTGGATATGAGGAGGTTTATTAAAAAATAGAATTGTGTCATGATGAAATCGAACAAACCGACTACTATTAAAGAAATAGCGAGAAAGTTGAAGATATCGCCATCTACGGTGTCCAGAGCATTGAATGATCATCCCAGTATTGGCTTGGTCACGACTATGCGGGTAAAAAAAATGGCCGAAGAGCTAAATTATGAGCCCAATCAGACGGCTATCTTTTTTAAACAACGTAAGACGTTTACAATAGGTGTTATTTTACCCACATTGTCCGAACCTTTTTTCTCGTCAGCCATCAGTGCTATCGAGGGAATCGCTGAGGATAGAAAATATACTGTGCTATTGGGACAGTCATTAGATGATGCCAAAAGAGAAACTCAAATTATCACGACCTTCAAGAAACATCGTGTCGACGGTATTTTGATGTCTTTGGGAAAAAATACGACTGATTTGGGTTTTGTCGATATGTTGGCTAGTTCGCAGATTCCCGTTGTTTTCTTTGACTGTGTTCCCGAATCTAGCGATGTACATCGCGTATACTGTGACCTTGCCTCTGGTATGGAAGAAGCGATTGAAGCTTTTATCTCTCGTGGCCACAAAAATATTGCATTGATCAATGGTCCGGAGACTTTGTTGGCTGCGGCTGAGCGGACAGCTTCTTTCGAGAAGGCGCTGATCAAAAATAACTACGAATTTAATGAAAAGTATGTTGTGCATACCGATCTTACGGAAGGAGGGAATCAGGCAGCGATGGAGCAACTGTGTGTGTTGCCGGAGAGACCTTCTGCCATCGTCTCTTTCAATGATTTCGTGACACTGGATGTCATCAAGTATGCCCGTGGCAAAGGAATCAGTGTGGGACAGGATATGCATTTTATTAGCTTTGCTAATTACCCGCTTTGGAAATATATGGAGAACCCGCCTTTGGCGAGCATAGAACAATATCCCGATGAGCAGGGAAGGAAAGCGGCGGAGATACTTTTTGAAATTCTCGACAGCAGTGATAAAATAGAACCTCAGGAGGTTGTATTCCCTTCTAAGTTGGTCTTAAAATAAAAAAAGGCAGATTATTTATAATCTGCCTTTTTTATTTTAAGAATACGTACTACAAGTGGATCACTTCATCGTACGCATCAGCTGCCGCTTCCATAATGGCTTCACTCATTGTAGGGTGCGGGTGTACTGATTTTATCATTTCATGACCTGTAGTCTCTAACTTACGAGCGACAACAATCTCTGCGATCATTTCAGTAACGTTAGCACCGATCATATGTGCTCCTAAAAACTCACCATATTTGGCATCAAAGATTAGTTTTACAAAACCGTCTTTGGCACCGGCCGCTGAAGCTTTACCTGAAGCTGAGAAAGGGAATTTACCGACTTTTACTTCATATCCTGCTTCACGAGCTGCTTTCTCTGTATATCCGACAGATGCGATTTCAGGTGAACAGTATGTACATCCTGGGATGTTATTGTAATCGATTGGCTCTACGTGTAGACCTTTGATTTTCTCCACACAGGTTATACCTTCTGCAGAAGCTACGTGTGCTAGAGCTTGTCCTTTTACGATATCACCGATCGCATATACACCATCTATATTTGTTTTGTAGTAGTCATCGACCAATACACGGCCTTTGTCGACTTTTACGCCAACTTCTTCTAGACCTAGGTTTTCAATGTTAGGTGTGATACCTACTGCCGAAAGCACGACTTCTGCTTCGATTACCTCTGTACCTTTAGCCGTTTTGATACTTACCTTAGAAAGGGCTCCGCTTGTATCAACAGACTGTACTTCAGATTTTGTTAATATATCGATTCCTGCTTTCTTCAGTGATTTTTCTAGTTGTTTAGATACTTCTTCGTCTTCAACAGGGACGATTCTGTCCATGAATTCTACGATAGTTACTTTAGTACCCATTGCATTATAGAAATAAGCAAACTCAACACCGATAGCTCCAGAACCAACAACTACAAGCGATTTAGGTTGTGTCGGTAGGTTCATTGCCTGACGGTATCCAATGATTTTTTTGCCATCTTGCGGTAGGTTTGGCAACTCTCTTGAACGTGCACCTGTCGCTAGGATCGTGTGTTTTGCAGTGTATTCTTTGGTACTTCCATCTGCTGCTTTTACATCGATTTTACCACCTTTTTTGATTTTGGCAGTACCCAATATAACATCAATCTTGTTTTTTTTCATCAAGAATTGTATACCCTTGCTCATACCGTCAGCAACACCGCGACTTCTTTTTACAACTGCACCAAAGTCCGCTTCTCCACCTTGTACTTTAATACCATACTCTTCAGCATGGTTTAGGTATTCGAAAACTTGTGCACTTTTCAATAAAGCTTTGGTCGGTATACATCCCCAGTTTAAGCAGATGCCACCCAAAGCTTCACGCTCTACAACGGCAGTCTTAAAGCCTAGCTGAGCTGCACGTATGGCTGCAACGTAACCACCTGGGCCACTTCCAATCACGATGATGTCGTAGTTCATATATTTTCTGTATTTATATTAAACAATTTGCTATCAAAAATACATTTTTTTATTGAAAGTATCGGTATTATTGGTCGCTGTTTCAGTTCTTTTGGCCTCTAAAGAACGTATTTGAAGATTCCTTATACTTTATGTGACAATTAGATGGTAATGAATAAAAACATGAGGTCCAGTAGGATAGATTGTCAAACGCTAGTCAATTCTATCAAATGATGCCCGAGAGGTCAAAGATTGGTTTATTTTTGCTGAAAATAATTTATACCATGATACGTATTTTTCAGCAAGTTGCTCTTTGGGAAGCCATTTCCACGATTATTCTATTCTTTATTGCTATGCCTATTAAGTATGTTTTACATCACTTTATGGAAGTTCCTGATGATGTTAGAAACGGTGCAGTCCGTATTGCTGGATCTATTCACGGTTTCTTGGTCGTACTGTTTGTGATACTTTTGCTCGCTTGTTGGCAGACTTACAGTTGGAAGTTTTCGAGAGTGGTCAAGTATTTCGTCGTATCGTTGATTCCCATCGTTTCTTTTTGGGTCGAGCGCGATGTTAAGAAGGAGATAGCAGCTCCTAAAAAAGCGGTGAATACCTTATAAGATATAGCTGTTTTTACAAAGGACGTTACGGTGTTTCGTCCTTTGTAAATTTGTCTACACTCATATAAGCATAAGTAATTTCTGTTTTGCCATGAGGCGTAGGTGTGCCTTCAGCATCGAGGTTGACAAAAACCAGTTTGTCAATAGATAGTATCGTTTTTCGGGTTATTTTATTCCTTACTTCACATCGCATAGTAATGGAAGTCCTGCCAAATTCTGTCGCAGTGATTCCTAGTTCGATGATGTCCCCCTGTTTTGCGGAACTGACAAAATTGATTTCTGAAATAAACTTCGTGACCACATGTGGATTTCCTAGCTGCACAATAGCATAGATTACCGCTTCTTCATCGATCCATCTTAAGAGTGTACCTCCAAACAAAGATCCGTTAGGGTTTAAATCCTCAGGTTTTACCCATTTTCGTGTATGAAAGTTCATAGGCGTAAAAATTAAAACAAGTTTTTAAAGGAAAAATGCCTTTCGCCTATACCCGTCCTATTGGATGGTTTTAGCAAAAGGCATTTCTATTGTTTTTCTAAGTTTTTCTAGAATTAAGCATGGATAGCTCTATTAGCCGTAGCGGCCAATGCAGCTTCTTTCAATGCTTCGGTAAACGTAGGGTGTGCATGACAGATTCTACCAATATCTTCTGCTGATGCTCTATATTCCATTGCTACCACAGCTTCAGCAATCATGTCTGCTGCACGTGGTCCAATCATATGTACACCTAAGACTTCATCAGTCTCTGCATCGGCCAATACCTTAACAAATCCGTCTGTATCTCCAGATGCTTTCGCACGACCTGAGGCTTTGAAAGAGAACGATCCTGATTTATATTTTTTACCAGCTTCTTTTAATTGCTCTTCAGTCTGTCCTACTGAAGCTACTTCTGGCCACGTATAGACTACTCCAGGAATCAAGTTGTAATCGATATGTGGTTTTTGTCCAGCGATACGCTCAGCAACATAGATACCCTCGTCTTCTGCTTTGTGGGCCAACATAGCTCCTTTGATAACGTCACCGATAGCATATATGCCTTCAACAGCCGTTTCTAAATGATCGTTTACTGGAATTTTGTTACCTCTCTCTTCTGGAGTGATACCGATGTTCTCTAAGCCCAAGTCTTTAGTGTAAGCTACACGTCCTACAGATACGATACAGTAATCGCCTTCAAAAGAAACGGCTTGTCCTTTACTATCTTCAGCAGTAACTGTTACTTTCTTGCCTTTTGCTGTCGCTCCGGTTACTTTGTGCCCCAAGAAAAACTCCATGCCTAAAGACTTTTTCAGAACACGTTGTAGTTCTTTACCTAGACCACCATCCATAGTACTGATGATTGATTTAGCGTATTCAATTACGGATACTTTAGCACCTAAACGAGCATAAACAGATCCTAACTCAAGACCGATTACTCCACCACCGATAACGATGAGGTGTTTCGGAACTTCAGAAAGGTTTAAGGCTTCTGTAGAAGTGATGATACGTTGTTTGTCGATAGGTAAGAATGGCAATGCAGTCGGTTTTGAACCTGTTGCAATGATTACGTTTTTAGTCGTAAGTTCTTCGGTAGCACCATCTTTTTTAGTGATTTTTATCGTGTTCTTGTTGACAAAAGAACCTACACCTTCGTACGAGTCAATTTTATTCTTTTTGAACAAATAAGTGATTCCTGCTGTATTTTGGGCTATAACATCATCTTTACGCTCAATCATTTTCTTAACATCTATTTTAAGATTGCTAAGGCTGATTCCATGAGTCGCAAAAGAATGAGCTGCATTGTGATAATGCTCTGAAGTATCAAGTAAAGCTTTGGAAGGGATACAGCCTACGTTAAGACAAGTTCCTCCAAATGTACTGTACTTTTCTATTACTGCAGTTTTTAGACCTAATTGAGCGCAACGGATAGCGGCTACATAACCGCCAGGACCACTACCTATAACTATAACATCGTATTGCATGATTGCGAGTTTTAAATTTTCGGGGCTAAGTTAAGACTTATCTCCAAGTAATTCCAAAATATTGAGTCAAAAAACCCTCATAAATAAAAAGGCACGAAACCGTGCCTTTTGTGCTCTAAATATTGTTTGATTATTCCGCTACGATTTTACCGTGCATCACACCATAGTGTCCTGGGAAACTACAGATGTAGTCATATACACCTTTTTCTAAAGTTACAGAGATTTTGTCTTCTTCGCCAGGACCCAATAATTTGGTATGTGCTACGATAGAAGATAAAGCTGATTTAGGAATGTATTCATTGTCCGCAGCAGCAGAAGCTTCTCCACCAAAAGTAGGTAAATCTACACCAGGTTTTAATATTACCAAGTTATGTCCCATTGATTCTTTTGGCATTTTACCTACATTTTTCAATGTCAATTCCAAAGGCTCACCTGCTTTTACACGAATCAATTCCGTGTTAAATTTCATTTGGTCATTACCTTCTACAGTCCAACTGTTTGAAATCGTTACGTTCTCAATACCAGGTACTGTTTCCGCTGTAGACCCAGATGCTGTTTCCTCCGTTTTGTTTTCTGTCGAACCTTCTGTTTTGGTGTTGTTTCCTCCACATGCTGCCAAAGAGACAACTGCAGCTAGGACAGGGATAAAAAATAGTTTTTTCATTGAAATTTGATTAAATTAAGGATATAGAATACGACGTACTGCTATACCCGTTTCATTTTGTTTAATGACGCTGCTAAAAGAATCCTTCCTTCCTGCGGAGGCTGCTTTTATGCAACTTCTGTCGTTGTGAATATAACGCTTAAAGGTACTAAAAATAAAAGAATTAAAGGTTGACCTCTTATTCAAAATGGCAAATTACTGACTTTCTCAGGCTGACATATTTTTGTTATCTTTTTGTAGAGTTCGGTAGGCTCAAATGGCTTACCAATTACTTCATCCGCACCGACCTGAAATGCAGCCTGCTGTTCGTGTTCTAATACGGATGCAGAAATCGTAATGATCGGTGTTTGCCTACGTGCTGGATTGATATTGCCCCGTATTTCTTTGATTGCTTCAAAGCCACTCATGACAGGCATATGGGTGTCCATTAACACCAAATCGAAGTTGTCTTTTTCTAAAGCTTCTAGTGCTAATCTTCCATTTTTGACGACCGTTACTTTACAGTTCCAGGTCTGTAGCATATGTGCCAGCATAAAGCTGTTAAGTTCATTGTCTTCAGCTACCAATATATTTATATTGTCCAGTTTCGGGAATTGAGAGTAGGGCAGATTTGTTTCCCGTTTTATTTTTATTGTATTTTCTGCAGCTTTGATGTCCACAATAAATGAAAATTCAGACCCCTGTCCATAAATGCTCTTCGCATGTACCTCACCATCCAAAAGCTCCGCAAGTCGTTTTACAATCGCCAAGCCTAATCCTGTGCCTCCAAATTTTTTAGTGATGCCATCATCTCCCTGTTCAAATGCTAGAAATATTTTATCGACAGAATCTGGTTTGATGCCGATCCCTGTATCGCTGACTGAAAACTTTATTTTATGAATGTCATTATTCTTTTCTAGTGATTCTACAGCCAACGTTATTTTTCCTCTCTCTGTGAATTTTAGGCTGTTCGATACGAAATTGCTTATGATCTGCTCAAGGCGTAGGGAGTCGAAGTACACATGTGTCGGTAGTTTTGCATCCAGAATGACATCGAAATCTAGTTTTTTATCGGAAGCTTTAATCTTGAACATCTGCCCTAGATCTAAAAGCAGGTTGGTGAAATGAAAATCTTCCATTTCAATTTTCATCATTCCTGAATCGATTTTAGAGATGTCAAGAATATCATTGATGATAAGTAGTAGCGAATTGGAGGCAATTTCTAATCTGTTGACCCAGTCCAATTGCTCGAAGTTCAGATTGGCATTTTTTAACATGTGTACGATTCCTTTGATCCCATTGATCGGGGTTCTTATTTCGTGGCTCATGTTTGCCAAAAAGATTTCCTTGGACTTGCGGGCCTGTTCTGCCTCCTGATTGGCCTGTATCAGCGCTTTTTTTGACTCCTCTAATTCGATATTCTTTTGTATGATTTCCTCTTGGATATGGATCTGCTTGATGAAAGAGGTTACTTTGGCAATAGTGATCTCCGGATTCAATGGCTTGTATAGGTAGTCAACGGCACCACTTTGTAATCCTTTGATGAGATACTTGTCCTCTTTGGAGATCGCTGTGACCATTACAGCCATGATATGACTAGTTTTTGGATTTGATTTCAGTAATGATACAAATTCAAAACCATTGATTTCGGGCATCTGTACGTCTACGAGAGCCAGGGCGATATCATTCTTCCAGCAGAGTTTAAGGGCCTCATTAGGATCCGTAGAACATATAATATTAATATTCTCGATGTCTGCTAAGAGGGCCTGTAAGCTTATGATGTTTTCTTCTTTGTCGTCAAGTATTAATAAGTTTATGTTTTTCATGGTGACTGGAGATTGTAGCTAAAATAACGTATTATTTCTTGGTTTTTAAGAATAGTGGAAGTATTGGTTTCTTGAATTCCTGAAAGTGGCATGGTATCGATCAGTGCATCTTCTGGTTTTTGGATAAAAGTCTTTCCTCCAAAATCTTCAATTGTTTTTAATCCATGGGCACCATCTGCATTGGCTCCCGATAGCAGAAAAGCGCTACAGTTTGTTTGGTATACCTGTGCACAGGTTTCAAAAAGTACATCGATAGAAGGTTTTGCATAATTGACATGCTCAGAGCTGTCCAAAGCAAAGGTTTTGTCGGGCTCAATAAGAAGGTGGTAGCCTGGAGGTGCAAAATAGATGATATCATTTTCGATAGGCATCTTGTCTATAATAGCTACTACAGGTCTATTCAGTTTTTTTGAGAGATTTTGTTCTATCTCGGAGTTGAATGTTGCGCTGCGGTGTATTATAATACAAAGTGCATAGCCCAACTGTGCAGGGAGGTTGTCCAGTATTTCTGTAATCAGTAATAAAGAACCTGCCGAGCCACCGATGAGCACTATTTTGTCCGCGTTATCTTTCATTTAATTTTTTGGTAGATATTGAGTGTGCTGTCTATGACTTTAAACTTACTCTTAATTGGATGTCCATATAGACTTTCTTTGGTCCCTAGGCATAGAAAACCGAAGAGAGCCAATGATTGATAGAACAGGTTCAAAACACGCTCTTGCAGTTCTTTGTCAAAATATATCATTACATTACGGCATAGGATCAGCTGGAATTCGTTGAATACATTGTCAGAGACCAGGTTGTGTGTCGAAAAAAGCACTTTGTTTCGATATTCGTTGTTTATGATGGCCGCATCATACATCGCAGTATAGTGGGAAGAGAATTCGGATGTCAGTCCCGATTTATTAAAGTTGTCGGTATACGATTTCATTTTGGCTAATGGATAAACGCCTTTACGGGCAAAATCTAATGCTTTTAAACTAACGTCGGTGCCATATAGAAAGGACCTATCCAATAGATTATTTTCTTTTAGCAATATAGCCAATGAATATGCTTCTTCGCCTGTAGCACAACCTGCACTCCATAATCGAAGCTGTGGGTAGGTCTCTAAGTAGGGGAACGTTTTAGCTTTTAGTTGTTTGAAAAACTCAGGATCCCTGAACATCTCGGTTACGTTGACGACTAGCTCCTGGATAAAATAATTTTCGAATCCATCGATATTTAGAATGGCATTTTTTAAGTCTACCAAATCCATTTTTTCGACAATGAGAAAGCGTTCTACCCGGCGTTTGAGAGATGATTTTGAATATCCACTAAGGTCAAATTCTGAAATGTTTTTCAACAGATAGATTAGCTCATCCAGGTCCGTAAAACTAATAAAATCACTGTTATGTGTTAGCCCAACCATACCTGCATTAATGATGTTAGTTTATCGATGTCAATAGGCTTACTGACATAATCATTGGCACCGATCTGTATAGATTTTTCACGATCTCCTTTCATTGCTTTGGCTGTTACAGCCAGTATAGGGATGTTTTTGTATTTCAGATCCTCACGGATTATTTTGATTGCTTCATATCCGTCCATTTCCGGCATCATGATATCCATCAAGATGATGTCAATATTATTGTCAGGATTGCTCATGATCTGCACGGCTTCTTTTCCATTATTGGCAATTTCTATTTCCATCTCAAAGCTTTGTAGTGAGGTGGTCAGGGCAAATATATTTCGCATGTCATCATCTGCTACCAATACACGTTTGCCCTTGAGATTACTCGTTTGTTGGATGTTGCCCATATTCTTGATAGGTTGGTAAGAAGTGTCGTTTATTTTATTTAAAAACAAATTGACTTCATCTATCAGTCGGTCGCTCGATTTGTCCGATTTTAGGATAGTGGCTCTAGCATCTGCCAGTATTTGATCGTACTGTTCCTTAGGAAGTTCGTAAGCTGTGTTTATAATAATTGGAATGTTGACCAGTTTTGGCGTCTCTTTTATTTTTTCAATCAAATCTAAACCGTTGCCATCAGGGAGTTGCATATCGAGGATGATACAGTCGATATTCACCTCTTCGTTCAGTTTGTCCCAAGCTGCAGCAAGCGAAAATGTCTGGATTACATTAATGTTGTGGTCTGCAAATGAATCTTTGATGAATTCGCTTTGCAACTCCTGGTCTTCGATCAATAATATTTTCTTGACAGATTGGCTCACATTTAAGTTTATCGTTTCAAATGTATTCTGTATAGTGTCTGCTGTTACCGGCTTGTGCATAAAACCTATAGCTCCTTTTTCTAGGAAGTCTTTCTTGTTAAAAGTCGCTGCAGACATCATGTGTACCGGTATGTGTTTGGTGGATGGATTTTCCTTGAGCATTCTCAATACCTCCCAACCGTCGGCGATAGGCAGCATGACATCTAGAATGATGGCATCTGGTATGGTCTGTAGGGCTTCTTCAAATCCTTTTGCTCCGTCATGTGCGAGCGTTACGATAAAGCCATATTCCTCTGCAAATCCTTTTAATATGTCTGCAAAATTGATGTCATCTTCGATGATAAGGATTTTACGGTCTTTTTGGACTGCAGGTAGTTCTTGTTCCGGTACTTTTTCTGAAATTGGTTTAACGCTTTCTTTTTTCTCTGCGACAACCTGTTTCTTTGCCATTTCGACGGCCTCAAAAGGGGCATAAGGGATGATCAATACAAAGGTGCTGCCTTTGCCCAATTCGCTATCCAAGGTGACCCGTCCGCCTAATAAAGAAGCGATTTCTCGGCTAATGGATAATCCGAGTCCCGTACCACCATATTTACGGCTTGTTGATCCGTCTTCCTGTCTAAATGCTTCAAATATAAGCTCTTGTTTTTCTTTTGTGATCCCTTTCCCAGAGTCTTTGACTTCAAAGAAAAGATTGTTGGCCTGCATCCGGATATTCAGTTCTACCGAACCGTTTATAGGCGTGAATTTAAAGGCATTGGATAGGAAATTCTTTATCACCTGTTGCAATCTATACTCGTCCGAAAGGAAGTCTTTCGGAACTTCAGGTGCGATCTGTGTTGTAAAGGTAATACCTTTGTCTTTTGCTACAGCGCGGAAGAGTTCCTCTGTGTTTTCAATAAAATCTTTGGTGTAGATCTTATCAACATTTAAGTCTATTTTCCCAGATTCAATCTTTGCTAAGTCCAACAATTCATTAATAAGTTCTAAGAGATCCGTACCCGCACCATGTATTACACTGGCGTATTTGACCTGTTCTGTATTGAGGTTTTTCGCTTTATTATCCTGTAGTAATTTAGCAAGGATCAAAATACTGTTTAGGGGGGTCCTTAGTTCGTGGCTCATATTCGCCATGAATTCGGATTTGTATCTGCTCGCCTGTTGTACCTCACTTATTTTTTGCTCTACGACTTTATGGGCATCATTGAGTTCATTGTTTCGCTTCTCTACTTCCGCTGCCTTTTGATTTAGCTCCGTATTGGTCTGCGTGAGCTCCTCTTGTTGTACACGGAGTTCTTCTTCAGAAGATTCTAATAGGTGGGTCTTGTGGATAAGTTCTTCGTTTGTTATACGGAGCTCTTCTTGTTGTGCTTCTAGCTCTTCGGTCTGTCGTTGGGTTTCCTCGAGCAGTTGCTCTACCAATAAGTGGCTCTGTCCGAATTTGATCCGTGTAGCTATAATCCGGCTGATTCGCACTAGGTAGTCTTGGTATCTTTTTTGATCCCCTTCCTCACAACATGCTGCCATTTCAATAACACCAAGACAATGCCCCTCATGGACCAAAGGCGAGATAAATACAGTGGATGGTAGCTGGTTTAGTGTTCCAGTTTGTGTGTTTAGGTGGTTGGAGTCTTTTATCTCCTGAACAATAAAATTTTTATCTTCGACGACCTTTCCCAAAAAGCCTTCACCGCTGACAAATCCAGTGAGGTTCGAAGCGTTCTTTAATCCCAATGAGGCCGTCAGTGTGAATTCATAGGAGTCTAACTTTCTGATGTACATAGCGATGGCCTGTAAGGGTACCTGTTTGTTCAGTAAATCAGTGACAATACTACTTATTTTCTCACTTTCATCGATACCACTTATTTTATCAGCGACATAAGCACTGTTTTCTAAAATCCAATTTGTGTCTTCAATCTTGCTTCTTGCTTCTTCAAACTCTTTATTGACTATTTGTAATTCATTACTGGACTTGCGTAATTGATTTAGGAGCTGGAAGATTTTATAAAATACGTATCCGATTATTAGGAGGCTTATGGCGATCAATCCTATAGTGATGGATTCTACATCATTGATGTATTTTTCGTTGCGGGCCATTTCCTTGGCTCGATTGGCAATTACAGATCCGACAAATACATTGGTAGATTGTAAGTTTTTTTCTTGTTCTTCGATCCAGTGATTGATGGCTTCATCTTTAGACAGTGTAGTGCCGGGAGTGACGTTGGTCAATACAAATTCGATACGATCGATTAGGTGTTGTGCATTTTCTCTGTTTTCCGAACTAATGGTCTGTAGCGCAGTGACCTGCTTTTTAAGTGCATCCTTATGTGTCGTAGCTTCGAATTCAGCATTCTGTTTGCCCTTTATCTGATCAATTCGTGCGCGGGTCAGGTTATAGAAATCCGTATTTATAGCTGTGGCTGCTTGCAGTTGGCCCTGTGAGTTCTTGATGATTTCATCATTCCTAACCATATAGTTAGAAAACTGCTTAAACAAATAAAGTATAGATACTAAGATAATTGCAATAGCAACGCCAATACTTATAAAAACTTGTGTTTTTAATTTGTTTCGTTTATTCATGGATGGTGATTTCTAAAACAATGTAAAAAAAACTAAAAATATTCCGTCTATATAAAGTTTACACTTTGTTTTTCATTCATTCGGACTAGGTCAGATTAATGCAAAGGTATATAAATGTTTAAATTTCTTTATAAGGATTTCTAAGAATCTAAAGCAGATTATGCTTAAAAAATTAAAATAAATTAATATCTTTAAAAAGCTATTTTTAAAAATATTAATTTATGAATTCAGACGTTTCTTTAATTCTAACGGTCATTGGGGCTGTAGTCGCATTGTTCTTATTACTTTACCTATTACCGGTCAATCTATGGTTTACCGCTCAACTTTCCAACGTACGTATCAGTCTACTGAATCTTGTGTTAATGCGCTTACGGAAAGTTTCTCCGGCATTGGTTACGAATGCGATGATTACCTCGACCAAAGCAGGACTCCGTATCAGTACCAATGATATTGAGACACACTATCTTGCAGGTGGAAATGTAAATAAGGTGATCAAAGCCTTGATTTCAGCAGATAAGGCTAATATTCCTCTGGATTTTAAACTCGCTACAGCGATCGATTTAGCTGGAAGGGATGTTTTTGATGCGGTGCAGCTTTCTGTTAACCCTCAGGTTATTAATACACCTCCTGTAGCGGCTGTTGCCAAGGATGGTATACAGTTGATCGCAAAGGCAAGAGTTACGGTACGTGCTAATATTAATCAGTTGGTCGGTGGTGCCGGAGAGGAAACGATTTTAGCTCGTGTGGGTGAAGGTATCGTCACTACGATAGGATCTTCTGCAAATCATAAAGAGGTACTGGAAAACCCTGACCGTATTTCCAAGACTGTATTGTCGAAAGGATTGGATTCGGGAACAGCCTTTGAGATTCTATCTATTGACATCGCTGATATCGATATCGGTGAAAACGTAGGTGCAAAATTGCAGACTGACCAAGCAGAGGCTGACCTTAAAGTGGCTAATGCCCGTGCTGAGGAGCGTCGTGCTATGGCTGTTGCGAATGAGCAGGAGATGAGAGCGAAAGCACAGGAAGCTAAGGCTAAGGTGATTGAAGCGGAAGCACAGGTGCCATTAGCAATGGCAGAAGCTTTTCGTAGCGGTAATCTAGGAGTTATGGATTACTACAAGATGCAAAATATCCAAGCGGATACAGATATGCGTTCGTCCATATCCAATCCTAAAGGCACGGACAAGAATAAGTCTTAAGGCAAGATATTATTATAAATTGAAGGGGCATGAAAATGCCCCTTTTTTTCTGAAAGTTTATGTATTATTGATGCGACTCTATATTCGAAGGCATCAATGAGCGCTCTTTGTTCGGTTCAATGGTCACTAAGAACTTGTATGTCTGTTGATGACCGGAATGAATCATAAAAGTTTTATCTGAAAAGAGGCAACATTGGAGGCTGTACGGTAAGTTGTCTGTTGGAGCCGATCTGTAGGGTATAAAAGAACAAAACCTTGACGATGGGCGCCAAGGTTTGCTACTAACCAATTATAAACCTAAATTATGAAAAGACTATTCTAAAACAACTCTTTTTTCTATTCGAATACTTTCATAGATTTCCGAATTGTTAACACAAAGTTACGTCAAGAATCGGTAGTTGTCAAGTCTTATTAGTATAAAAGTTGCGATAACAACTACTTTGTGACAAATTCTTGATGTTTCTGGTTTATATTGATAAATCTATGGCTATTCTGAGTAAGGAGGCTGTTTAGCATATCTACAATTATTAGTTACCTTTGTATTAGTTATGATTTATTCTACGTTAAAAAATATAAAATGCATTGTTTTGGATGTCGACGGAGTATTGACAGATGGTGCTATTTTAGTCAACGAAAATGGTGAACAACTGCGAACTTTCAATGTCAAAGACGGGTATGCAATACAGTATGCGGTCAAGCAGGGTTTATTGGTTTTCGTGATTACCGGAGGACGTTCTCAAGGAGTTTTGAAACGTATGGAGGGGCTTCATGTTCCCGAGATACATTTGGGCGTTTCGGACAAATTAAGCCTGCTTGAGGAGCTCGCTGCACGTTACGGTTTAAGCTTAGCGGATATAGCCTTTATAGGCGATGATATGCCTGACTATAGCTGTATGCAACAAGTTGGAGCCGCTATTGCCCCTGCGGATGCCGTTGAAGATATTAAGCGTGTAAGCCACTATGTTTCTACTAAGCGTGGAGGAGAAGGTGTGGTGCGCGAGATTATTGAAAAGGTGTTGCGACTTCAAGATAAATGGCACACAGAAGTTCTTATAAAAAGTATATAACATGTTGTTTTTAGAAGCTATAGCGAAAATACCTATTATTCTAGGCTCGCAATCTCCACGTAGAAAGGAACTTCTGTCATCGTTGGATCTCAATTTTGAGATTGTAGTTCGTGAAATCGATGAATCGATCCCTGCAGGCGTGCTGGCCGAAGATGCCGCCGAATATATTGCAGTGGAGAAAATTAAAGCTTTTGCCGAACTCAGCTTTTCCGAGCATATCGTGATTACGGCTGATACCGTTGTAGTAGACGGGGAAGGTACAGTGCTTGGTAAGCCTAAGAATATAGAAGAAGCACGAATGGTATTGTCTGGTCTGAGCGGTAAGTCGCATTGTGTCTATACCGGGGTGGCCGTAGCTTACCATGGGGAGATAAGAAGTTTTACGTGCGAGACAATTGTTCGTTTTAGAACGTTGGACAAGGAGGAGATTGAATATTATCTGAATAAGTACAAACCCTATGATAAAGCTGGATCTTATGGGATTCAAGAATGGATAGGCCGCATAGGAGTGGATGCTATTGAAGGATCTTTTGAAAATGTTGTCGGACTTCCGACCGCCCGTCTCTATGACGAACTTAAGCGGATAGTCCTATCCTTATAAAAAAGGCCGTTTGTTTACAAACGGCCTTTTTTATTATTTGATATGGTATCTCACCCCTGTGTAGAACATTCTACCCGTTAATGGACCCCATAATAAGTTGGTGTCAAAGTATTGACCAAAAGGTTGATCAAAACCTAATATCGGATCTTTTTGGTAGTAATTCGTTAAGTTTTCCCCACCTACATAGATATCAATATTTTTGTTTTTTCCTAGTTTTCTGCTGACCTGTGCATTCATCGTGACATAAGACTTAGAGTTTTCCGGTAGCTGGTACTCTACAGGGTTGGCAGCCGTAGAAGGCATTCTTTTCTTACCTACTACATTTAGGGTGTAGTCAAACGACCATCCACTATGTAGATTGTAGGCAAGGTTCATGAAACCTCTATGTTTTGCTGTCAATGGTTTCTGTAGGCGTCCGCTGGCATAGTCTGTCTGTACATCCAATAGTCTGTATGCAAATCTAGCTTCAAAGTGTTGAGCAGGCATAAAGCGTAGCTCTGTTTGCAAGCTGTTTGAGAATGATTTACCTTCTAGATTGTAGAAAGATACCGCTCTTGGGTTCTCAAAATCGATAACAACTTGGTTTTGGAAGTTATTATGGAATAATTCCATTGATATCCCCGCTTCCCGTCCAAATAATTGAAAGTCCTGGTCAAAGGTCAATCCCGTATTCCAAGATACCTCTGGTTTTAATCCATAGGCATTGTTCTGGTTTGCTAAAGAAGCGAAGTCGATCGTACGGCTCGATGCAAATATACTCATGTTCTCCGCGAATATATTTGCAGTACGCTGTCCTCTTCCTGAGCTTAAACGGAGTGTCGTAGTCGATGTTGGTGCATAGCGTACAACAGCTCTTGGTGTTGTAAACCATCCGTATAGAGAATTGTAATCCTGGCGCAGGCCTAATACCGCATCAAAGTTTTCAGCAGGGCTGAAGGTGTATTCTGCAAATGCTCCCGTGACGGCTTCCTTCCGTTTGAAATTGTATTCAGTTATAGTTTCGTCATAGTCATCATAAGAGATCGAAGCCCCCACTTTATATTTGTGGGCTATAGAGCCAATCACATCTTGAAAGATAAGGTTGGCATAACCACTGCTCTGCTCGCTCCGGTAATTAGTAAGTCCAAAGTAGCTGTCCTGTTTATAGTTCGAACCGGATAGTTGTAGGCCGATACTTCTTAGTCTGTTCTCTGGGAACACATATCCGATTTTAGCAAAACCTTCAATACGTTGGTTGTCGAAACCGATCCCATATCTATTCGTTGTGCCTTTGTCAGTAGATTTATTGAAATCAGTATGTCCGCCCGTACGGTCGTCTTTAAGGTATTTAACACCGAATTGTGCAATCACCCCTTTTCCGTCTTCGTAGTGCCATCTGTTGATTCCCGAGAATAAGTTGCCAACAGGTGCATCTCTGTATCCATTTTTACTGTAGTTCATGCCTTTGTTGTACATGAAGTTGTCATGGAGTAAGAAGCCTACCGACCATTTATCATTCAGCTTTTGTGCTAGGTTCAGGTTGATGTCTGTACGTCCCATGTTGTTGGCGTAAGCATTGAAAAACAAGCGATCTGTTTCGTGTGGTTTTTTCAGTTCGATATTGATCTGTCCTGCCATATTTTCAAATCCATTAACAACAGATCCGATACCTTTTGAAATTTCTATAGAGTTGATCCATGTTCCAGCAATACTGTTCAGACCAAGTGGTGTTGCGAAACCGCGGGGACCTGGTAGTCCTTCTACAGTCAATTGGGTGTAGATACCGCTTAAGCCCAACATCTGGATCTGTTTACTACCTGTTACCGCATCATTACTCACGACATCGACAGATGCATTCGTAGAGAAGCTTTCACTTAAGTCACAACATGCTGCTTTGAAGAGTTCCTTTGTCGTTAGGACTTCCATCCGATTTGGATTCAGCTTATTGATATAGGTTGCTTTTTTGCTCCTTGATACGACTACCTCTGACAATACATTGTCTTTCGAGTGGATAACGAGTACCTCATGAAGGTCTTTTACGACTATAGTGTCAGCCTGCATTCCTGGGTGGGAGAAAATAAGGTGTTTGTACCCTTTTTCATGTTTAATCTTGAATACCCCATTTTCATTACTTGTCGTCTGTTTTGTAGGAGCTTCGAGCCATTTGATATTCACGCCAACGATAGGGGTAAGTTCTGCTTTTCCATCTTCGTTTACTACAACACCCGTTATGATATGTTCGTGATGCTCATGGTCATCATCGTCATCGTGTTTTGCCTTAGGGGCATGGTTGTGCCCAGCGTGGTCATCATGGTTATGACCGGCATGGTCGTCATGATTATGTCCTGCATGATCATCGTGGTTGTGACCTGCATGTTCGTCTTTTTTGCCTTCACCTAGTCGCTCATATAGACAACACTCATGCAGCTTGGCATATACATCATCTTCCGCTTTGACTAATGGGGTGTCATGGCCAGCTTTGGCAATCGCCTGTTGGATTTGGTTGAGGTTGACTTTTTTAGAATCGTACTTTGTCGTGATTTTGTGTGTTTTGTCATCCCAGACTGCAGATTCTACACCTGATATTTTGGCGGCTGTTTCAATGCGTTTTTTACACATACCACAATTGCCCGGTACTTCAAATACGGCGGTGCTCAGGGTCTGTGCTACAGTGACCTGTGTTATAAAAATAAATATAATGAATGATGCGACTTTGTATATTGTATTCATATGTAAACAATTTGTTGTGAGGCAGCTATTGTATATCGTTTGCCTTCTAGGGCGAATCATATAGTCCTTTCAATGGACTTGTAATATCCAAAAGACAAATGTTCTTTACTTTTCAGTCTAACCCGACTGAAAGGATATACCAATAGCTTCTCTTGTGTGATTTAATCGATGGAGCATAGCTCTGCAGTGCCCCATTTAATAACAGCGGAGATGCTATCCTAAATTCTGAAAATACAATTTAAAAGAAATGTGGGGGGAGAGACGTCTTTGAAGACGAAATTGTTCGTTAGGACCAATTTTTCCTTTTCAAACTCCAAGCTGATAGGCTTGAGGTTGATCCATAGGCGAGTTAAGATCGCGGGTGCTATATCGGTAGAAAAATTCGAACTTCCCGAAAACAGTTTATTGGCAAGCTGGTCGATTTTAATCTCGATATCGCTACATTTTCCATCCGAACATGTCTTGTGCTCTGAAGAACTAGAAGTTTGTTCTTCATGTCTTGTGCATAGCGCACATTCATCATGGCCTGTTTTCTCGTATATACTGATGGATGTTCCGCCACAACAGTTATGCATATACACTGATCCTCCAAAGGAGACCATCGTATAAATAATGCATAATAATAGGGCAAGAAATCTTTTCATCACGAGCAAATATAAAGGAAATAAAATGATAAAAAATATTTTGCTGTTGCAACATTATTGTTATCTTAGTGATAGCTAACCTTTATCTAATTATTATGGTAGAATTTTTTGAACAACCTGTTGTAGCCTTAGCCGGTATTGCAGTTCTTGTTTTCGCCGCTCTTTTTCTGCTTAAGCTGTATTCAAAATTGATGTCCCGATTAGGGTAATCTATATTTTTTATATACTTCAGGGAGCCTGCCTGATGGTAGGTGCAGGTGCAAAATATGTTCAATTTGTTTTGTGGAAACAATCGCTTTGGATCATCATAGTATAAAAGAGAGTTATAAACCAAAAAACTTTTTGCTATGCTATTTTCAAAATCAGTTATTTTCGACAAAGAATGGATGGATGTCGTTTTTGTCGGCCGGAACAAAGCTTATGGAGCTTACCAATTGAGGCTTTTTGGAGAGAAAGCTATACAGATTTCTTTAGCAGGTGTGGCATTATTTGTTGCTGCGCTGTGCAGTCTTTCTTTTATGGAACATAAACCCCAGAAAGCAGCGGAAGACAATCTTTCGAGTATTAATACATCGTTGATTTCTGTTGAGATTGAGGATCCTCTTCCGATTAAAGAAGAGGTTGTCATTCCAAAAGAAACCGGCGAAGCACAGCAGGTCGCCCAAGATGTGCCTGCAGTAGATGTAGTGAAATTTACGGAGGTTAGTCCCACTGATAAGGCAAACGTTAAAGAAGATGTCGTAGCGACATCGGAAACACTTGCCCCGAAGAAGATGATCGGAGCGATATCGATGAAAGGACAGGCTGGTGGAACACTTATACCCAAAGGTACTTTTGGCAAAGAAAAACGAGAAGGTGGTAATACAGGCCGGAGTACAGGAAGTATTACGGGGGGAGGAGACGATTCGGGGGATCCTTTCGAGACCGTAGAGATTATGCCTATGCCGCCGGGGGGAATGAAAGCGTTCGTCGAGTGGGTAGCACGCAATTATCAATTCCCTTCCGCAGCTGTTGATAACGGAGCATCAGGTGTTATACAGGTCAGCTTTGTTGTAGAAAAAGATGGTAGCTTGAGTTCTTTTGATGTGAAGCGAGATTTGGGGTTCGGAACAGGGGATCAGGCTGTTAAGCTCCTACAAAGGGCGAAGCATTGGACCCCAGGTATTCAGAATGGAAGACCTGTTCGGGTCTCCTACACGTTGCCTATAAGGCTCAGTACGATACAACAATAAGATATGATTTTTTCAAGCTCCTTTCTAGGGGCTTGAATCTTTTTAAACCTATAGGAAGTTATTTACGCGGTTTGATCTGTATATAGATATTTTTGGAATCTGTTCCAGCTTTCCAGGTAGGACCCTGTTCGATCAGGTCGATAATCTTGGAGTTAAGTTTCCTATCCGACGATCTTATTATAGATACATTTATAGGTTTACGTTCCTTATTCAGCTCCATCCGGACAGAAAAGTCATATTCCGTTTCAGTAATTTTGTCTATCTCATGAAAGAGGTAGGACATATATTTTTCCCAGCCATTTGTAGGTATACTCTTCTCTTGCTTGGCTTTTGGGGTAAAGCCAATTTCGTCCAGTAGGTTTTCTAACGGCGATAATAATATGGTCTGTTCTCCACCTTCGGCCTTGACTTCTTTAGCGGTATATCCTGAGGCGTTTATTTTTAGGCTATTTTTACTATTGGCTGCATATAAAAATCTTCCGTCTGCATCTGTCACGACAACTTTATCATTTTGAGTGTCTGTAACCTCTACTCCGGCCAAAGGTTGTTTCGATTGCTGGTCCAAAATCTGCCCCCAGATTAAATCTGTCTTAGCGTCCAGACCTAGACTGCTCAGACGGGCCCTCATTTGTGCACTAGATAGCGGGGTGTTTGGATTGTTGCTCACTCTGGTTTCTGTTACCCTAGGCTGTCCTTGTTTTTTTTGATTGGAAGCGATAAGGTTCGATTTATCCTGAGCTTCGGTATTAATGATGATTACATCGCTCTCATGCTTAGGGTGACCGAGATTTAATGTGCCGGCTATGTCTTGGTTGAGTTCAATGTTTTTTTCCGTAGGTGTGTAGGCTAGAATCTGGCTCTCTTGCTCTGTGAGTTTTCTCGAGCGTAGATTGGCGGACATGTTTTCATGTTTGCTGCTCTGCTCTGCATGCGCTTCCTGCTGGCGGTACCCAGGGCCAGAAAACAATTGGCCTACGCTGTCAGGCGTAGCGGCAATTTCCGCTATACGGTCGTGGCTAGGGCCAATAGGACCTTCAGGCATATCGTCGGCAACAAGCTCTTGCGTGTGAGTGTCTTGATTTTTATTATTCCAGAATAGTATACCTGTTGTCGTCAGTAGAACTACAACCGATGCGGCTATCTTGAAGAGATTACTGTTCCATAGTGATCTGGAAGGTGGTCGCTGTACAGTCCGTTTAGTGATTTGGTCATTGATATCGACGAATGATAGCGGACTGCTCGCGTTGTTCTTTTCGATTTCCAAACCCATAAGGATATCCGATAGCATCTCGTCATCATGGGCAGCACGTTCTATTTCATGCATTTCCTTAGAAGACAATTCGCCATTGACATACTTACGTAGGTGGGCAATATCGAATGTGAGTTTACGCATCAGCTCTATCCATACAGTTTTTTAAGTTTCTCTTTCCGTTCTGGATATAGCTTTTTACCTCATTCATGCTATATCCTGTTATTTCAACGACCTCTTTGTAGCAATGTTCATTGATAAAAAAAAGGTCTACCGTCACTCTTTGTTTTTCTGGAAGCTTTTCTATGCATTGTTCCAGCGAGGATAGTTTTTCCTCTTTCTCCGAATAACTTTCTTCCTGATGCATACGTATCGGGAATTCCACAAATTCATCGACTGAAAATTCTATTCTGCCTTTTTTTGATCGTAGATCCATGAGGCAAAAGTTCTTACTTACTACGTATAGCCACTTCGGAAAGCTCTTGATATCCTGTTTTTTAATCTTGGTTATTAGCTCTTCAAAGATTTGCATCACAGCATCTTTGCTCTTTTCCTCTTCTTTAAAGTAGCGTAAGCATACGTAGTATACCATTTCGGCATGTTTGCTATACAGCTTGCCTAAGGCTTCCATATTATTTCCCTTAAGATACTGTGCCAAGAGGACAGCATCTTCTTCATTAGGAGGAAGGTCAGCATTGTATAGTTTCATAAAATTGCCGTCAAATTAGTGCTTTTTTTTCAGAGTATCAGTTATTTAATGTTAAATTAAGGTTTTTTCAATGATTCTCTTTACAAAGGCGACCAATATACATAGGCTTCTTTGAGCGTGTGGTAGCGGTTTTGTTTATCCGGTGTTATGAAAGAGAGATTACCGCCCTCGGCCCCTGGAAATGATGTGACCAGTTCAATTTTGTTGTTGTAGTGGAAGACATTGAGAATGTCGAAATCCTCCATCGGAAACTGACCACCATCATCTACTCTCCACGTACTTATCTCGTCATACTCTGCTTTGAATTCTTGTATAAATAGGGTTGGATTTGTATGGGATTTGGCAATGAGCAACACCGTTAGGGTATCCGCTACAGGGGCGAGTTGTGCTAGAAAAACACTGTCTTTCTCTACCGTCGTCGCGATGAGTTTGATGTTTTTTATAGGACTTTGGTAGCTTTTTTTCAACTCTGCAACTACGCTGCTTTTGTTGGCATCAGCCAATTCTTTTTTGACGCTTACCGCTTTTCGTGTCTTATGAAAATTGTCGTTGGCGAGGAAAGCATAGGCCTCGCCCGGAGATAGTTTTTCACGCAGTTGGAATACCGCTCCCGGAATATTGTTGAAGTTTTCTGGCGTCTGTCTTCCATTGTAGTCTTCACTCTCCTTCTGCATTTTAACAAATTCAAATGGATACGCTTTTTCATTGGACCATACATAACTTAGCGCCTTCACATTTGATGGATGCTCTTCGTCATCGACCAAGATGAGTTGCTTGCGTGAATCGTCGAATACTCCAAAACCGATATTCTGATGGGATAGGGTATCTGCTGCTAGACTTTCGGATACTTTTTGAGGAACCGTATCCTGTACTGTAACGATCGTGTTATTCTGCTGTGGAGGATTGTTACATCCGATATATAACCCTGTAGAGAGGGTGCATAGCGCTAAGAGTAGCGCCTTGTTGAATTTGTTGTTCATAATACAAATCTAAGGGAAAAATATCAGTCAAATAAGGGAGCAATAAAAAACATTTTAAAGAAACTACCCTCATTTTGGCTTGTTTTATGTTTGAAATAGGTCATGTTTAAATCACATATGTGGAAAACTATCTGTTTTATAGTATTATTGTGAGCTATTATATTCGTAATAAATAGGAGGATACGCTATGACTCTAACGAAACACTTATCTATTTTACTGCTCCTTGTGCCCTTTGTTTTTGCATCCTGTGGTGCCAAAAAGAAGACACTTTACGGAAATAACCATAAGCCAACGGTCGGGGGCAGTCATTCGGCAGGCAAGAAAAATAAAAGTAATCTAACGGCATATTACGCAGAATTACTTGGTACAGACTCCAAGTCCTTGAATGCGGACCTTTATTCTTTTATCGATGATTGGATGGGTAGCCCACATCGTATGGGCGGACTGACGCGTTCGGGAATCGACTGTTCTGCTTTTGTAGGTATGGTTTACAATGAGGTATACCGTAAAGACTTACCACGTACCTCGCGGGATATGGCGGAGCGGATCAAGCGAAAGTATGACGACCAGCTCAAGGAAGGGGATCTGGTATTCTTTTCTTTCGGGGGTAGGGATATAGACCACGTCGGAGTTTACCTTCAAAACGGAAAGTTTGTACATGTATCGACCAAACAAGGAGTGGTTATTTCCAATCTTAAAGACGTGTGGTACTATAAGTATCTGAAGCGTTGCGGTACACCGACGATCTAGTCATATTAAAAGTCCCGAATCTCGTCAAACCATTTTGTTGCAAGTTCCTGAGGAAGATTTAAAGGGGAGGATTCGATCAGTTGCTCCACAGCAGTGCCTGTGTCTTCACGTTCTACAGTCTCTATATTGGGCAAGATATTAATCAGCTCGATGAGCTTGACGATAGCCTGTTTGACCTCTTCCTCTTTTTTTGCTTTGCCGATTTCTTTTAGTGCCGTTTTGTAGGCCTTTGTTGCTGTTTTTGCATTCTTTGAATCCCAGTTGGTAAAAGGTATTCCATATTCAGTTTTAAACCATATCTTTTTACGTAGTTTCGATACCGATGTACCCCATTTGTCGTTCTGCTAAGATGGTTTTCAGTTCCCGCTGCAGGATTTTACCTTGTGTTTCCTCTATATTCCAACCAATAAAGCTGTTGAGTTTAGCCCATGTTGCGAGGGCAGGCATCCCTGTCAGGTCGGATACCGTCCGGAGGCCAAGGGATTCTAAATCTGTTAATTCTGCCAATGCGTCAATATTTGTAATATTTCCGCTGAGATTCAAGCTCTTTGTGTTTTTGAACTGTAATAGGCTGTTGCAGTCCATGGGAGGACCGACGATAGCATTGTCCACATGGACGGAATCCACCATTTTGCTGAGATGTGGGAAATCAGGTAACTTGTATATCGTATGAGGTAGGTCTGTCTTTGGGGCAAGTTGTAATAATAGGAGGGGAGTGCTCGTCTTAACCGTTATATTCTCTAGGTTCCCCGAAAGGAACAGTTTTTGGATATGCTCTCCGAGTGTCAGCTCGATGGGATGTGACGATGCGTGTATGCTCAGTTCGTAGATATTGGCCTTTGTAAAATCCGCTTTTACTGGAGCTAGTGGACTCCAGTGCATTCTCTCGATCTTACGTTTTTCCGACCATTGGATGAAACCTGTATCATTTCCCGAGTAATATAAAAAACGAGGCCAGTCACCATTAGGGTAGCGGTCTGCATTTTGTTTTCCATGGGGAGTATACATTTCATTAAAAACGTTCCAATTGATGGGTACGTCAGTATCTACTAGTACATCGTATTTCCCTGGAGAGGCTTTTTTTGTTCCGATAGAGAAACTACCTTGTCCAGGTGGAATGTTGATTTTATGACTGTTCTCTCCCGTTAAGGAAATATAGATAGGACTGTTTCTTTCCATGTGTATACGAATGCGGTGTTGTACAAATCTAGGGATTTGCTGTTGATTTTTTAGTTCCACTTTTGATAGGCGCGGTCAATATCAAAAGGAAAAGCTGATTTATGTTTAGTCCTTTGCTTGTCGTACTCGATGATTCTTTCCAGGTTTTCCAGTATATATTCTTTCATTGGTTTAATATTTTCCTGATCTAAAGAATAGGGGTAATCTATATAGTGAAAAGTTTGTGTCTCGGCATTAAATAAAAAAACATAATCATCTTCTGTGCGTTGGCTGCGGTAGCCTTGAATTTTGTAGTAGGGGAAATCTGTGGTAGGTCTTCTTATAATTTCAAACTGTAGTGATACTTCCGATTTAGAGTCCGAGCTGTAATAATTGTGTAGAGACATGTCATTTATAATCTCATAATACTCTTCAAATCTCTTTAAAATATCCTGTTCATCTTTTGTGTATCTGAAGGGGTAAGGGAGGTATTCGCCATCCCCTAGATTATAGTCTTTTTCGTGTTTTTTTGTTTTGCTCGGCTTGATTAGATTTCCATTTTTATTCACATATCCTTTAAAGGAACTGGAGGAGTTTGGGACTACAATCCAATGCTCTTCATCTATCCGTTCTTTTTTGATATCGCGTAGTACCTCTGCATAGCCATAGTTGAATGGAGCTGTAAAGTCCCATTCCGGAGATATTTTGATATTCCCCTCTTCATCAGCAAACCCAATTTTTCCATTATCTAGGTCAATAATGCGTTGTAGGTCCTCCGAGAAATAGTCACTGCCGTTATCAAACAACAAGGTGTAATAAAGTGGTTCTCCTTTTCTATTGTATACTGTAGCGGATGGCATCGCTGGATTATCTGTAGCAGGAGGGGATTTACTCAGACTTCCTGGTAGTTCAAAGATGGAGGAGGAGATAGGTTTGGAAAAATCAATTTCGTAAGTGATTCTATGTCTACCAAGAGGCACAATTATTTCTGTTGCCGATTTTACTCCCAGTTGAACAGAGTCTTTATCGGTAAAGTAATAGAGTTCCTGTCCGGATACTGAGCTAATCCAGAATAAAAGAATAGATGCAATTATACTACACTTGTTTTTTATAAACATAACGTCGCTATTTTTTTTTAAACCTACATAAAATCTATTGAAATAGCATGTTTGTTATTAGGGATATGGCAAGTTTAGTGAAATAAGGCACTGCGTGATTGAAGTCTTAAATAAGGTTAAATATGGACGATATTGTTTGATATTCATTAATTTAGAATAGAAACTTTATAAGTTAGATTATGATCGACCAATCATGGACCCAATCAAGGAAAATAGGCTTTCGTTTTTCCTTTATTTTTATTCTATTGTTCATTCTATTTAAGAATAATGGAGCTTTCTCGCTGTTAGGTTACCTGACCCAATTTCTGGCTACGCCGATCCGCCAATTATGCCATTGGTTTGCATTTCATATTCTGAATTATAGATACGACTACGCAGTGTACACTAACGGTAGCGGGGATACTTCGTATGATTGGGTTTCTTTAGCACTTTTTTTTACTGTTGCGGTATTAGGGACCATTATTTGGTCCGTTGTTGATAGAGATAGAAAAAGTTATAATACCTGTTATTATTGGCTTACTGCCGTCACGAGGTATTACATCGCATTTATGTTGATCAACTATGGTGTGATTAAATTGACGCATTCGCAGATGCTGCCTCCGGGGCTAGGTCGACTGATGGAGCCGCTGAGAGAGTTCTCTCCCATGGGGTTAGCCTGGACGTATTTCGGATACTCCAAGGGCTACAATATTTTTGTCGGAATTGCTGAGATATTGGCAGGATTCCTGTTGTTTCGTAGAACTTTGGTCTTAGGGGCATTGATCACCATGGCGGTCAGTATCAATATTATGACGGCCAATTATTTCTTTGACGTCCCTGTCAAGATTGTCTCGACCGCACTATTGATCTTATCTCTCTATTTGCTCTTACCACACATCCAGTCTTTATTCAACTTATTGGTACACGGACGTCCTGCTCAGTTGCAGCTGCTGGAGAGACCGATATACGCACGGCCTTGGAAAAACAAGTTGATGATCGGACTCAAAGTCGTGATTCTTCTTGTTTTTGTAACTCAGCAGATTACAGGTTTACTGAATAGGCATAAGCTGATGGGGCAGTATTTCAAAAAATCTGCGTTGTATGGTATTTATTTTATTGACGATGATAAGGAAGGTAGGAAGAGTATTCCTGACGACTGGATGTCTATTGTTTTCGAATATGAAGGTTATGAAAGTGTTCGAGATAAGTACTATAAGAAAATAGATATAACGCCAAGAATAGATCCAGCCAACAAGATTATATCGTTAAATAAATATACATTCGATTATTCAGTAGCTGACAATGGGGATATCACCTTAAAGAAAGTATTTGATGACCGTACAGAAGTCATCAAGCTGATCAAGCAAAACCCAGAGGACTTTGAGCTAAGGAAGCGCGGCTTTAACTGGATACAGGAATACCCTTACAATAGGTAGGGGAGACATGTTTTTGTGAGAAGATCTGTTAACTGATAGGTTTATATTTCAAACTTTATAGCGTTTTAACTTAAGCTGGGCTGCCTCAAAGAGGGAGAAAGTTATTCGGTAAAAACAGGTTGTCGTATGGCCTTCTCCATATTTACCCTATGTTATTAAAAAATTAAAACCGTTCTAATTCCAAATACATTTGATATAATTGTACTGTTTTAGTTACATGAGGCAAACTCTAATTATGTGTTGGCTGGAATTATGGAAAATATAGCATTTAGATTAAAAAATAAGGATAAAGAGGCTTTTAAAGTTTTCTTTTACGAATATAAGGATGCTGTTTACAAATATGCTTGTCTACATATCAAAGAGCCAGATTTAGCTGAAGATATTGTACAAGAGACATTTACTAGATTCTGGAACAAAGTAACCGATATTGACATCTCCCAAAATATCAAATCCTATCTGTTTACCATCGCACGAAATCTAGTCTTTGACGAATTACGGAAAAGGCTATTGTTTGAAAGCTATTCTTCTTACTATCAAAAGACAAAGGAGGGGTATTCCAATAGTAATGAAGATCAACTTTATTTCAATGAGTTGGAAAAACTTTACCAAGAAGCCATTTCGCTCCTGCCTGAAAAAAGACGTCAAATTTTTCAGCTTAGCAAACTTGAAAATCTGAGTAATGAAGAAATAGCTGAGATGTTGGATATCTCAATCAATACCGTCAGAGACCAATTGGTCAAAAGCAACAAGTTTGTGAAATCTTTTATCCTAGAGAGATCTGATCTGTTAGCATTAGCTGCGATCTTCATAAAAATAATTTAATTTTTTTCCGCCTCAGCATCGTCTTTTTTTTCTTCCTGTCCGTAGTATCTATAAAAGGGCTAATATCCAATGGAACCTGATAGATACAATTACTTATACCGCCGCTATTTAGACAATAACTGTTCGGGGGAGGAGATCCACGAACTCTATGTTACTATACGTGATAATACGTTTACTAAGGAGAACCTATTGTCAGTGGAAGACGCTGTCAAGGAATCTCCGGTTGATCTCCGACTCAATCCAGAGGCTTCAGAAAATATTCTTAAGTCTATTCTTAAAGGAGCCCAAGTAACCAAAAGAAAACTAAATGTTAAACTATATTTTAGGTATGCATCTGCCGCAGCGATATTGTTGATCAGTTCGTTCCTAGTCTACAACTATTTTCAACGTCAGGTCGGATCCGGAAAAACTTTTACAAATACCACAAAAGACATCAAGAAGATCCTTTTAGAGGATGGCTCTTCAGTAATACTTAAATCTGGTAGTAAACTTGTTCAGGTTACAGATTTTAAACAAGATTCCGTTCGCAGGATCCGATTAGAAGGTGAGGCTTTCTTTTCAATAGCCAAGCGATTCGAGCAACCCTTTATGGTTCATTCGGCCGATGGTTTTGAAATCCGGGTACTCGGTACAAGATTCCATCTCAACTTCGGTAAGGAAAACAAGGAAGTCGTGTTGACAGAAGGCAGACTTTCTATTGCTAACAACAAGGATAAAGTTGTTGTTTCCCCCGGATATAAAGCTATGTATTCTGAAATATCGAATACTTTTCAACTCAGCGCGGTAGATACTTTGATGTATACCTCTTGGACCAATCGTCAGCTTTACTTTAAGGATACTCCTCTTAATGAAGTTATTAATCAATTAAATACAATTTATGGAACAAACAACCTACACATGCATCCGAAGTTTAAAGAACTTCAATTCACTGGTTATCTGCCGACCAACAACATAGACCATTGTAAAGAAATCCTAAAAAAGACATTTATCAATCAAAAGTTAACTTTTTTATAAGCAAAAGTATGAAAAGACAATTATTAACCTGGGCGTTAGCCCTGACTTTGACCGTGGGGCCACTCCATCAGGCGCAAGTATTTGGGGCTAGCATTGTGCTCGATCAAGACCGAAGTATAACAGATCTGTTGATACAATTGGAGAATAAATTTGGCGTTCGTTTCAACTACGAGTCTAAGCTCAAAAACCTAAAGATCAAGAATTCATTTGATGTAAAAAATCTAAAGAAAAATGAAATCGAACACTTTGTAAAAACAGTTACACTCAATCAGATACAGATCGATCGGGTAGGTGAAAACTCTTATATTATACGGAAATCATCATCCCAAGGATCTACTGGAGATAAAACAGAAATAAATTCCTATACTGCAATCTTGCAACAGTCGCTTTCAGGTAACGTCACTGATGCAGAAAGTAAAACTCCAATAGTAGGAGCTACAGTCCGCTTGTTAGGTACGTCCCATGCTGTTCAAACCGATAGCCAAGGGCGTTTTCATTTTCCAAATGCAGGTGAAAGCAAACGTGTTGTTATCTCTATGCTAGGATACAGTCCATTGGAAATTTCAATAAACTCTAATCAGACCATCGAACTTGTAAAAAGTGATAATTCACTGGACGAAGTGGTGGTTACGGCTTTGGGGATAAAGCGTGAGCAGAAAGCTTTAGGTTATTCGGTTCAGGAGATTAAAGGAGATCAACTACAAAAGGTTAAGGGAGTTGATGTTGGTACGACTTTAACAGGTCGTATCTCAGGACTTCGGGTATTCAATAGTACGGAATTCAACCGAGCCCCTAGTATCACTTTAAGAGGTAAAAGCCCTATTTTGGTCATAGATGGAGTGCTTTACGAAAACCTCACTTTACGCGATATTGCTGTAGACAATATTGAAAATATTTCAGTATTGAAAGGTTCCACAGCGGCCGCTCTTTACGGAGTTGATGGTTCAGCTGGTGCTATTATGGTTACCACCAAAAAGGGCCTAAAAGAGAAAGGGGTGGAAATTTCTGCAAGTAGTAACAATATGTTCTTCTCGGGATACCTTGCCTTGCCTAATGTGCAATCTGCCTATTCTGCTGGTTATGGTGGTAAATACAACACTGATGATGAGGTCTGGGGAGATAAGCTCGATATAGGGAAGATATATTCTCAATGGAATCCAATAACTAAGCAGATGGAAGATAGTGAATTGACCTCTAAAGGGAAAAACAACTTTAAAAACTTTTTGGAACCAGGCTTTATATCCAACAATTCAGTCAGTTTTACCAACCAAGACGAGAATGGAAGTATCCGTACCTCTATAAATCATATACTTAACAAAGGTCAATATCCCAATACCAAATTGAACATGACTAATATTTCGGTATCGGGAGAGACGAAAATTTCTGATAAAATAAGTTTAGATAGTCGATTTGCTTATAACAGACGTTCCGCACCTAATGATTTTGGCGCAGGCTACAATTCTCAAGGTTATATCTATAATATTCTGGTATGGACAGGCCCAGAGTATGATCTTTCTCAATATAGAGATTATTGGTTAATTAAGGATCAAAAACAGAACTGGCATTATAATGCTTGGTATGATAACCCTTATTTATCGGCTTACGAGAAAATAAGTTCTGAACTAGTGAATAAGCTAAATGCTGCCGTAACATTAAATTACCAAGTTACAGATTGGGGTAAGTTCATGGTACGAAGTGGATATGATTATTATGGCAATACTCAGGAGCAAACCAATCCTATGGGAATATACGGTACTCGAGGAGGATATTCAGGATATGATAATAAAGGAAAATATTGGTCCAGAAAGCAGGACGGTTTCAGTACCACAAATGACTTTATTTTTACAGCCAATAAAACTTTCGGAGATTTCGGAGTTGATGCTTTGGCAGGTGGATCTATTTTTTATCGTCGGGACAATACAATAACAGCGAGTACAGTCAATGGTATATATATTCCAGGTTTCTATTCTCTTCGAAATTCAATAGGCCCCGTTTCTGCAGTGGAAGGGAAAACAAAAGAAATGAGGAATGGTATGTATGGACGATTATCGTTGTCGTGGAAAAATGCTATTTTTTTAGAAGCTACAGGTCGTAACGATTGGGTATCTACCCTCCCTGAAGAAAGTCGGTCTTTCTTTTATCCATCAGTATCGGGTAGCGTGGTAATATCCGATCTTATTTCTAACAAACCGCAATGGCTTAATTTATTAAAAGCGAGGTCTTCTTGGGCTGTGACAAAATATCCACCAAACCCCTATGATATAAATCAGGTTTTTTCGGTGTCTTCTAATGTCTGGGATGGTCTTTCCACTGGTTCGTACCCTAATTCTATTAAGGATTATTCGATTAAGCCTTCGCAAGAAGATTTGACAGAATTTGGTTTAGAATGGGCTATACTAAACCAACGACTGACTGGTAACTACACTTATTATTACCGTTGGGAACATAATCAACGACGTGAAACTACAATTTCTGGATCGACGGGTTTTACTGCTCGCCTAATCAATACAGCAGAAGAGTATATGACACGCGGACACGAGATTTCATTGGGAGGTATTCCTGTTAAGAAGGAAAAGTTCCAATGGGAGGTAAGTGGTAATTTATCACAGAATTTAAGATATTACCATAAATTGGATCCAGACTATTCCGCCGACGCTTTGTATGTTAAGGTTGGAGAAAGAGCGGATCATTATGTCACTAGAGATTGGGAGCGAACTCCGGATGGGCAGATCATACATAACGCTTCTGGTATGCCGATCAGTGCTACGCATGAATCCCGTCTGTTCGGTTACACTGCTCCGAAATGGTTCTGGGGGCTTACCAATCAATTTCAATATAAAGATTTTGCACTGTCCCTTAGTTTCGATGGTCGTGTAAAGGGGCTGTCTTATTCCAGTATGAATGCTCGATTATGGCAGACAGGAGCACATCCAGACTCTGACGTACCGGAGCGGTACGAAGAGGTAGTTAATGGCAATAAGACTTTTATAGGAGAGGGGGTCAAGATCGTATCTGGATCGGTAGCTTATGATAAATATGGTCAGATTACTAATGATGATCGTGTTTTCGCACCTAACGACAAAGTAGTTTCTTATGAAAACTATTGGAAGAGAGCTTACTCTGGTACACAAAATATTTGGGATGAGACATTCGTCAAGTTAAGGGAGGTCTCCGTCAACTACTTTGTCCCGGCTACAATCGCAAATAAGTTTAAGGCAAAGAAGGCAAGTATTGGTGTTACGGGGCAAAATTTATTTTTATGGACGAAAGAGTATCGTTTCTCCGACCCAGATACAGGATCTGAGGATCTAAACTCTCCATCCATGCGTTATGTTGGATTTAATGTCAATTTGACTTTCTAAAAAACAATTAAACAGATGAAAAAAATATTCAATTATATACTGATCGGATTAGTGGGGTTAGGTACTTCTTGTTCGAAATTCGACGAGATAAACAGTAACCCAGAAGCAACAGAAAAAGTAACTTCTGCTATGCTTGCTACACGCATCATTCTTAATTTAGCAAATCAATCCACGCAGAAAGGATTTATGATGCCTTATCTATTGAACAAAAATATTGTATGGACAGAGTTTGTTGAGAGCTATCAATACAATGGATTCGGTGCTGGAGGATTAAGTTTCGCTTCAATTAACGATGCGCATTTTATGGTTCAGTTTGCGGGGACAGAAAAACTAGCCAAATCTTATGAAGGACTGATGTACTTTGCAAGAGCTTCTAAATTTTTCGAAGCGACTATGGATCTTGGAGATATTCCTTATAAGGATGCTTTAAAGGGCGAAACGGATAAAAATTATTTTCCTAAGTATGATAATCAAAAGGATGTTTTTTTAGGCATACTCAATGAACTTGAACTTGCGGACAAGGCTTTTGAAGCAGGAGAAACATTTACTGGAGATCCTTTGTATAATGGTTCAGTATCGAAATGGCGCAAATTGGTAAACAGTTATACGCTTAACGTATTAATTCAGCTGAGCAAAAAAGAGTCCGATCCAGATCTTAATATTAAATCCCGGTTTCAACAAATTCTAAGCAATAAGCCAATTTTTGTGTCGAATGCAGATAATTATCAATTGATCCGTTCGGATAAAAGTGGTCAGACCTATCCTTTCTATAAAGTGGGGAATAACTTTACAATCTATCCTATCGTATCGAGTGAGATCATTGATCGTTTAAAAACACGAGGCGACCGTCGATTATTTTATTATGCCAATCCATCGGCCAAGCGAATAAAAGATGGTAAGTTAGCCTCAGATTTCGATTCGTATGTTGGAATAGATCCTTCATTAGAATATGATAAGGTAACTGCAATTAAAAATTCTACAGATTATTCGAAGCTCAACGACCGATATACTGAGATTGCTACTGGAGAACCCACTCAACAACTTTCATATTCACAATTGTGTTTTGTTATTGCTGAAGCGGCTGCTAGAGGCTGGGTGACGGACCAGAGTGTAGATTGGTATAAAAAAGGAGTAGCCGCGTCTATGCAATTTATTGCCGACAATACGCCCAATACAGTGCAATTTCATCACGATATGCCTCTTACTACAAGTTATATCGATACACATGTAGTTGGGTTAGGAACCACATTTCCTGTCGGCAAGGAGGCACAGATCGAAGAAATCATTACACAAAAATATCTAGCCAGTTATTTACAATCTGAATTTGCTACGTATTACGATTATCGCCGTACGGGATATCCTGCATGGAAGATCAATCCGGCATCTAGTTTAAACTCTGAGGCTCCGTCCAAAATTCCTGTGCGTTGGAAGTATCCGAGTTCGGAGTTTAACTATAATACCGAAAATGTAGACGAGGCGGTCAAGCGTCAATTTGGAGGGGTTGACGATATCAATCAACTGATGTGGATTTTGAAATAAAATGTATTAAAACTATATTAGAAGGTGCTCGCCATGGGCACCTTCATACTTTAAACAATCTAAATGGAAAGCAGAAGAGATTTTATAAAAAAGGCAGGAATGCTAGCGGGTTCTTTTGGATTATTCAATAGTCTTCCATCGTCTATTCAAGCAGCATTGCGTATCGATCCGGCACAGGGTAGTACGTATTTGGATGCGGAGCATATCGTTATGGTCATGCAGGAAAATCGTTCTTTCGACCATAGTTTTGGCAGTCTCCGCGGTGTCCGGGGCTTCAATGATCCTAGAGCTTTGACTTTGGCCAATGGAAATCCAGTATGGTTACAGTCTAATAATAATGGAGAAACTTATGCACCGTTTCGCCTTGATATCAAAAACTCCAATGCAGCTTGGACACAGGACCTGCCTCATTCCTGGGAAAATCAGATAGGGGCATGGAACAATGGCCGGTTTGACAATTGGTTGGAGTCCAAACGTTCGGGCAATAAGCAATATCGGGACCTTCCATTGACATTGGGATACTATACCCGTGAAGATATCCCATTCTATTACGCTTTTGCAGATGCATTTACGATATGCGATCAACACTTCTGTTCTTCTATTACAGGTACTACGACCAACAGACATTTTTTTTGGACAGGTAAATGTGTGCCTGAAAAGGGCGCAAAGCCGCTTGTTAGAAATTCTGATGTATACTTCAATAAGGAGGCGCATTGGCGTACATTCCCTGAGTTACTGGAGAAAAACAACATCAGTTGGAAGGTATATCAAAATGAAGTGAGCGTGCAGAATGATTTGAGTGGTGCAGACGAAAGCTGGCTAGGCAATTTTACAGACAATAATCTCGAATGGTTTAGCCAATATCGGGTTCGCTTCAAAAAGAGCCATCTTGACTTTTACCACCGACGTATACAAGAACTGCCATCCGAAATCCAAGCGATGAAAGATGAATTGGGTAATCGCAATGATCAAAAGTTAAAGCAGAAAATTGAACAGAAGGAACAGCAGCTAGAAAGTTTTAAAAAGGAGTCTGAAAATTATAGCGCTGACAAATTTGATCGGTTGGATACGTTTACAAAGTCCCTGCACCAACGAGCCTTTCAGACCAATGAGGGAGACCCTGATTATCACCGTACGCAGACTGTAGAGGTGGATGGGCAAGAGATTATTGCACCCAAAGGTGATGTCCTCTATCAGTTTAGAAAAGATGTACGTCAAGGGCAGCTGCCTACCGTATCCTGGTTGGTAGCACCACAGTGCTTTTCGGATCATCCTAGCGCTCCCATGTATGGAGCTTGGTATGTGTCCGAACTACTACAGATCCTGACCGAGAATCCGGAGGTCTGGAAGAAGACCATCTTTATCCTTAACTATGATGAGAATGACGGTTACTTTGACCATGTACCGCCATTTGTGGCGCCCAAACCGGGCGATTCGAGTACCGGTGCGACCAGTGCCGATCTAGATTATAGTACAGAGTATGTCAGCAGAGAGCAAGAGCTGGCTTACGGCATAGACCCGAGCTATGCTACCGAAGGGCCTGTGGGACTAGGATACCGGGTGCCTCTCATCATCGCTTCGCCTTGGTCACGTGGCGGTTGGGTCAATTCTGAGGTCTTTGATATCACATCGACCATCCAATTTGTAGAGCACTTTGTCCAACAAAAATTTAAGGTAAATCTTGTCGAGGACAATATCAGTTCTTGGCGACGGGCGATCACCGGAGATCTAACATCCGCATTCAGACCTTTTCAAAAAGGGAAATTCACATTACCAGAGTTTTTGGATCGAAATAAGCAGATACTGGCGATTAATAATGCCCGGGAAAAGCCTCTCCCAAACAATTTTCGCAAATTCGGGGAGCAAGACTGTACGCTCATAAAGCAAGGGAAATCCCGACATTTACTTCCTGCCCAGGAGCAGGGGACGAAGCCGTCGAATGCGCTTAACTACGAACTATATGTTCAAGAGAATATCGAAAACGGACAGTTGGTGCTACGTATGGAAGCTTCTGCATCTTTGTTTAAGAAAAAGTCCTTAGGGGCAGCCTTCAATGTCTATGCACATGGCTACAAAAAGGATAAAGCCAATTGGGCCTTTGCTACATCCGCAGGACAGTCTGTTTCTTACGCTTGGTCTTTGGATGATTTTGAACAGCAGGCGTATCACTTAGTGCTACATGGACCAAACGGATATTATAGATCCTATCAAGGAGACCGCAAATCCGCTGGTGTCCTAGTCGAACAATCCTATAGAGCTGCCGATGAAGAAATTGTCTTGGCTATTCATAACAGAAATGAGCAGCCAATCACAGTACAGGTTACGGATCATTACAAAAATGCCGATTCTGCTCCTATACTGATTGCTCCATCCAAGAAGAAGGAGATAAAGATCAAGACAAAAGATACATACCGTTGGTACGATCTTGAAATCAAGAGCCTTGATCCGGGATTTCAGTTTAGCCGAAGATATGCGGGTAGAATAGAAAATGGTAAAGATAGTGTCACAGATCCTTTAATGGGAGCATGAAAGTCTTTATAATTTTAAATATATTCAGTTTAGAAAAAGGGATTGTTTTACGAAGATAATCCCTTTTCTTTCATATTGGGCTGTATCATAATTGAAACTCTCACGTCATTTCGAGCGAAACGTAGTGCAGTCGAGAAATCTAAAAACTTAAATTTAAAATCTTTAGATTTTCGTTCCGAGAGCCCTTCGGGGTTCTCCATTTCGCTGCGCTACAGTCGAAATGACGGTAAATTCTACTTTTGATATAGCCCCATGTGCTTCTTTATAATCAAGGATTTTATTTATTCAATAATAACTTGGATTCCAGCCAAATTTGCTTTATACTTTATTTTCTCGATAAGTCCATAGTATGACCAGTTACGCAATAAGAATTCGTCTTCTTTGGCGACTTCTTCTTTTAGGCTTTGGTTGACGAGTAGTAATGTGCCAGCTTGGGCTTTGATACAGACATCAATCAGTCTTCTACTGTAGAGGTGTAGTTTGTTGTCAACGTAGTTTTTCTCTTTTTGATTATAATGCTCGAGACTTTTTAGCTTTTTCTTGCGACCATGCCCACCTCTTGAGAATGCCGCCGCTCGTTGGATACGGTGACGAGCCGATTGTATAGCGATACGACGGTACAGAAATTCTTCTTTATTACCGATTTGAAAGTTATCTTTCTCTATCTGTACGGTTATGGGATGCTCAACAGCTAATGATGCCTCGGCAATGACATGATCTTTGAGTTCCTGTTGTTTCTTGGGCATCTCTAATGCCAGTAGCAGGAAGATTTTGCCTTTTACTATTTTTAATGCACTGGCGCATATTTTTATTTGTCCTACTAGTGCTCTTTGGAGGAGCACCCTTTTGTCTGAGCGATCTTTGCCGAGGTAAGTTCGGAAGGGGATTTTGAATAACGTGAATTTGAAATCACGATTGTTTTCATCCTTACTGAGTTTGATCTGAGTTCCTGAGAAAGGAATAGGCATATCCTTCTTATAGTTGCGTAGGGACTTGGTGCCTTTCCAATAGTCTAACCTTTCGGTGTTGAAGGTTTTTATCAATGTCATGTTGATGCAGGATAGGATGTCGGAATGGATTTTTCCTTTAAAATAACGGGATAATATTTTATAGGTTGTATTCATCCGCGACGTATTTAGAATGCCTTCCTCATCCTTGTTGCGGTCGGCTAATTTGACTTTAACATCATCCTGTAGATAGATAAGGTCTTTCATCTGCTCTTGGATATATTGATGCGACATAACCATATTGGCTCCCCGAAATACAACATCTTGCCATTCGAATAGGGTTTTATAATATTCAGATCGTTTTTCCTTATCGTCAGAGTCGATATGAAGCTGTATTTTTCTAGTGAGTACGATAGTATCTTTTTCCATGATTTATGCTGTCTTTTTAGTGGGTTTAACTTTAGTTCGTGCTTCGATAAATATTTTTTTGACGGCGGAAGAACTTAGTTGAAGTGACTCGGAAATTTCATCAAATGACATCTGGAGCTCATAGCGCATACGCAACACTTCGGCTTGTTCTTCCGAAAATTCTCCTTCCAGTTTCAATGCGATAGGAATGTTTAGCATATTGAGCTTGTCTTGGCTTTGAAATATCTGACGTAGGGTTTCAATTGTTTTTTCGACTTGTATGCTGACTTCATAATCAGATATGCCTCCTAAATAGTAAGCGATTCGCTCATAGTTGAAGCTGTATTGTAAGCATAGCTTGATAAAGTTCTGTTGCTGTTCAGATAGATAGGGAAGGAGGTTGTTCAGTTTCTGAAGTTTTGCTTTTTTATCCTCCTCAAGTTGCTCTAGGTATACTGCATTTATTTCGTCCTCGGCTTCCATGTCATAGCCAAGCATAAATTCTTGATAGTCTTCAATACCATCTAACCGAAGTAAACTCCGTTGAAATCTATTTCTGGATTTAGTAAAGTAGACACCTATAGCAGCTCGGATTTGCTTTTTTAGAAAGTTGAATAGTGATTCGCTGTCTTCAATCTGTTCGCGGAAGAGCCACAACCGAAAGAAAGCTTCCTGTACGATACTTTCTGCTGTACAGCGATCATCGGTAGCACGTTCAGCCCGATAGCAGAAGGTGTCGAAGTACTTTTTGTAGAAGTAGTCTAGGCCTTTCTCTTTTCCTTCTTTTAGGAAAGAGAGGTGTAGCTGTGTGTTGTTTAGTTTCATGATTTGGTTTTTTGCTTGTTGTCAAATAACTGCGGATAACCTCAGCGTTTTGCTAGTTTTATCTTTTGTTGCCAAGGCTATCGCAGTTGTGTTTTATTTGCTAGACGTATTGGTATGGGAGATAAAAGTTTCTGACGTCTGTTGTAAGTACTTTATTAATCTGTAATTTCTTATTTCGTTACGTCATATCGACCTTGTGGAGATATCTAAGAACGTTCGAGGGTTGACTTTTGTTCAAGCTTAGTCTTAGGCTGTGTGCTGTGAATACCCTATAAATTGCATTTGCCTACTTCCCTTTGTCATACCGAGCGCAGTCGAGTGCCTGTTCCGAGTATCGGAATATCTATGGACTGTCTAGGGTTAAATGTTATTTCGCTAGATCTCTCTATTCCGCTGCGCTGCAATCGAGATGACGGGGACAGGACAAATAAATTGTCATTAAGATAATTAAAGCAAAAGGGTTACAGTAGAAGCCGTTTTTAATACCCTACAAATTGTGACCATCTACAGGTTTTCTAATTAACCAAAAGAGCTTGCAAGGTTGTTTACACCACAAATGAAAAAATCGCCCTACGCTGTTAGAAATTAAATTATAAGGGTACTTAGTGAGTGGCGACATGCCCTCACCCTACGGCTGAACAAGCAGCCTCATGTATGTTGGTTAATTTTTAGTATTTTAATCCAATGGAAAGAGGAGGTGTTATCTATATGCTAACTAATATAAACCGAACTGTACTCTATATTGGAGTGACTTCTGATTTATACTCAAGGTTGGTTGAGCATCGTGAGAAGCATTATCTCAATTCGTTTACAAGTAAGTATAATTCCTGTCTCTGTGTTTATTATGAATCCTTTCCTGCTATTGAAGAAGCCATCGACAGAGAAAAACAGCTCAAGAAATGGAGTCGCGCAAAGAAAGAGATGCTTATAAACAAGCTTAATCCACAATGGAACGACCTCTGGGAGGTTGTTAAAGAGTGGTAATTAAGGTGTCTGTTTATTAAATGCTTAGTTTTTGGAAACGAGACTCGGTTGTGTATACCCCACAAATTGTAATTGCTTATTTCATTACGTCATATCGACCTTGTGGAGATGTCTATTAACTGTATAGGGTTAACTATTATGTCTTAGACCCATTCGACTCCGTTTCACTCCGCTCAGGGTGACGATATAGTATACAAACTGTGATCATCTACAGGAAACAGAGCTATTATTTTATTGTACAACGAGTTGTCAATACCCTACAAATAGCATTTGCTTACTTCATTCGTCATACCGACCTTGTTGAGGTATCTATAGACTTTTTAGGGTTAACTATGTCGTTGGATCTCTCCGCTACGGTCCCCTATGATTCGGGACGTAGCGAGATGACGGCAAGAAGATAAAATGTGATCATCTACAGGATTAGCGGGCAATACAACATAAAACTTAACGTTGTGAATACCCTACAAACTGAGATTATCTACAGGAAGGAATCTATATCACCTTGATTCATTTCCTTGGTTGTGAATACCCTCCAAGCCGTGATCGTCTATAGGGTACCCCTGTCCGCAATCATTAATAATTAAGGGTACTTAGTGAGTGGCAGTATACCCTCACTCTACGGCTGAACAAGCAGCCTCAAATATTTTTTACCCATACCAATATATCAAAGAGCAATACTGTTCCTGTTTCATGCTTAAAAAGCATAAATGACCTGAACTAAAAATAATGGAGGATTTTTAAGCAATAATTGGTTTTTGTATAAAATTGGGCGCTAATACAGTTGCTTTATTATTACCTCTTTCTATAATTTTCCTGTTTTATTAAACAGGAGATTTAACGATGTTCTTATACAATGTGTTTTTCATGTTTATATAAGCTTTGGTTATCTCTAAACAAATGTAGGGTTTTTATTTTTAAAAACAAATTTTACAAAAACTATATTTTATTTTGTTTGCGCAAATATTAGTTCTATTTGTTTTGTGATAGCAGTAAACAAAGATATATTAAAGGTATTAGGTGAAAAGATACGTATTCGTCGTGAAGAACTTTCCTATTCTCAAAACGATGTTGCTGATTTAACCGGGCTTACAACTATTACCGTACTCGCCTTAGAAAAAGGTCGTGGTACTACCCTTAATAACTTCTTGCTCATTTGTCGCGCTTTACAAATCCAGCCGCGGGATCTTTTTGAGAGCGACATCGAACTCACCCCACTTTTTGCTTTGCCTCCCGAATCTCAAAAACGCGTAGAGAAGAATCAGAAGCTAGATCATCTGGTATACGACTCCGATTTTTTTGAAACCCCGAGACGTGTCTCTGATGTGATAAAAGAACTGAATGCAGATAAGGCCGATAGTAACAAATACTCTGTCTACCTGACAGGTTACTGCAAAGAAGGAGGGTTGGACTATATCAAAGAAGGGAATTATAAAAAGTATTTGAAGAAGAAGTAACCGCTACTCTAAAAAGTGAGTCACTCCAGATAGAACACTTTTGATATAATAAAATCCTTTTAAATCTACCTACTCATATGGCCTATGAAATATGGATTGTATAAACCTAAATGATTGATTTTTAAAAGATATTCTGTTGTTTTTGCATCTACCCGTACAAATATGTATTTTTGAAATAATATAAAATATTAAAGTGCTACTTTAAAATAATATGAAATATTAAGGTGTATTAATGCTATGTTTAAGAGAAAACAAGTGTTTCAAGATGCTGGTGCTGAAAGTTTGTTCCTATGGGGTGCCCGACAGACGGGTAAAACAAGTCTGTTAAAGGAGCGGTACCCCAATGCATTGTGGTTTGATTCCTCCGAGGATTATATATGGGATAATAGACTACTATAATCACCAGTATAGTTAAATCAATTTTTGCTCAATAGCTATTCTTATCAGTACTGCTGTATTTTTAGCATCCAGTTTCAATAATAGATTTTTTCGATAACTTTTGATCGTTTCGGGGCTTAAGAAAATACGCTCTGCAATTTCTCCGTTAGTCAATCCTTCGGCTACGAGCCGGAGCATTTCTCGTTCACGGTCGCTGAGCCAGATGTGGTTTTCTTTAGGTCTATTCATCATCATGTCGATTTCGTGACAGAGAAATGTCTCTCCATTCGCTACAGCTTGTATGCCTGCCAGCACCTCTTCGGTCATCGCATTTTTGATTAAATAACCGGATGCTCCGTTATCGAGCATCTGTCGTACGATACTGTACTCGTTGTGTGTGGTCAGTGCGAGAATCTTGATATCAGGATTCAGCGTTTTTATTTCCTTGCATAGATCTACGCCACTCCTATCCGGTAGGCCCACGTCCATTAATAGGACATCGGGTTTCCAAAAATTGACGGAATCCCTGCATTGCGCAGCACTATGGGCGATGCCCACAACTTGCGCTATACCCGAGTCATCAATCAATCCCTGCAATCCTTCGGTAAGGATTTTGTGGTCATCTACAATGGCTACCTTAATCATATTATGAAAGTTTTGTGAGATCCAGTTCGATATGGATTTCTGTACCTTGAGCCGAAGAAAGAATTTCCATCTTTCCCTGAAATGCCTCTACACGACTTCGAATATTTTGAAGCCCCATTCCTTCGGTTGTACTATCCGGTTTGAAGCCTTTTCCGTTGTCCTGTACGGTAAAGGATACACGGTCGGCCTCCTGAACCAGCTGTACATTGATCTGGGTTGCTTCGGCATGTTTTAATACATTGTTGACCAACTCATGGATACAACGATAAATCATAATTTCCATTTTTTCCGGCAGACGCGCCTCATTTCCGAAGTAATGGAACCTAGCTAAGGGAATAGCTGCACAAAAGTCGGATAGCGATACCTTAAGCCCAAAGCGCAATAGGCTCTCGGGCATCATATGGTGTGCCACACGACGCAGCTCCTGTATAGAATCGTCGAGCATGCCCATTGCTTTTTGGAATCTCGATACATCCACTGATTCGAGTAGGGCATTTCCTTGTACTTGAGGCAGATTGAGCTTTACGGCCGATAGCATACTGCCCAGACCGTCATGCAGATCACGGGCTAGACGTGTGCGCTCTGCTGTTTCGCCATCTAGGGTCGCTTGTACGGCTACCAATTGTTTTTCCTGCTCGAGCCGTTGCGTTTCTTTCTCCGCAAGCTTTCTCCTGCTTACAGCGAGTCGGTAGCGTATATACGCAAATGCGAGCGCTATCAGCAAAAGGAGTGCTCCCGCGATTCCTAGCCAGATATATAATTGATGTTGTTTTTCCAATGCTTCTATTTTCAGCTCTTTCTTTTGGGTCTCGTATCTAACCTGGAGTTCGGATAGTGATTTTTGATAAGATTCGGTCGTATGTCGATCGGCAAATTCCCTATACCTATCCATATACTTGTAACTGAGATCGGGATGGCCTAGATAGGCATTGGCCAGCACTAGGTTTGAATATATATTCCTAATGATATTGATGTCGGTAGAATCCGTTGCCAATACTTCAATAGCCACCTCGGCAGACCGGGCGTAATGCCCCTGATAGAAGAGCGTATTGGACATAATCGTTAGCGCTTCAGCAGTATTGCGTGCAAAGCCCAGATCTTTGGCTCTGTCTACTGCCTGCCTTGCAAGGGGGACAGCGACATTGTATTCGTGATGATGATAATACACTTTTGCTAGTGTCTGGAGCGCTTTGTTCTCGAAAAGCCTATTGCCTGTTTGCCCAAAAAGCTTCATGGCTTTCTGGGCGTATTGTACGGATGTGTCCTTTGGGTCTCCCAATTCCAGACCAACATCACTTAGCGCGATATAAACACTCCCTAGCCCTTCATTGTCTTTGGTTTTGATAGCTAGTTGTTCTGCTTTTTTTAAGTAGGGCAGCGCCTGTCGATGATTGGCCATGATTTGGTAAATACCAGCTATATTGGAATAGATAAGGGTGAGTCCATTAATGTCCTGATGTGCTTCAAGAGTTTTTGCGGCATTTAGGTAGTTTTCAATTGCTTCATTGTACATACTCTGGACTCGATAGATATTAGCATAAGTATTATATATAGCCGCCAACATTCGGTAATCATTCAGATTTTCGGCAATCGGTTTAGCTTTTTCGAGATAGATCATCGCGGTATCATTGACCCCGTCCATATAGTAGGATACCCCGATATTTTTAAGGAAGGTGCCTGTCATCTTTTTGTTCCCAGTCTTTTGGGCCAGTTCTAGGCCCAGTTTTCCGTAATGAATAGATCGTCCGGCATCAACACTGTTATAAAACCAGTTGAGGTCATCCAATATCTTGATTTGATCTCCAACCGTCAGCTTACCTGTTTGCAATACCTGTTCGAGTGAGTCAAGATTCTGGCAAAAAACCCCCGACGAAAATGACATAGCTAACAGACATAACCATAGGTGCCGTATTCGTTGTATTTTTTTAAATATAATTTTCATCATCATAATAGATTGCTTATCAGGTTTATCTAAGACAAAGATAGTCATAACCCCTGCTGAATAAAACCCCCCTTTGGGGGGTATCATAGATGACGGATAGCGGGTAATTTTGACCTATGCAAACGTTGGCCTGCAATACAGGCTAACTTATATAGGGCAAAAATTATAAACGAATACTATAAACTTATGGAAACAACAATTAAAAAAAAGGCAATAGGACTATGCTTGCTCATGATGATGCTACTAGCTTGTACAAAGTCTGCCGAGGATACAGACGAATTAGGTGAAGAAAAAGGCTATGCCACAGGCAAAGTGTTGGATGGAACAGGTAATCCTATTCCAGGAGCAAGAATAGTGCTGGACAACACGATACTATATGCCTCCTACATACACGGAACGACTGATAAGAACGGTATCTACAAAATTAAAGCACAACTGGGGGCGTGGCGGACATTTGCCTATGCGGATAAGACGTACAACGGACAGAAATATACTATGGAGCTTTTTCCGGACAAGACTGATGCTTATAACGAAGAAGGTGCTGTCCGCAATTTTACCTGGAAACTGGAAGGCCGAATGCCTTGGGAAGCAGAAAACTACTACGGAGGATTCGTGATGTTGAGGTCGGGTGATGGTTTTTACGAAGATGAGAAAGACATCGAGCTGGTATTTACACCTGTCGGACCGCTCATCGACGGTTCTGCGGGACGTACATTGTCGATCCGTTATGGTGAGGACAAATGGCAGAACCGCTATGAATTACAGGACATCCCCATTGGACGGTATAAGGTGAAGGCAATATTGAAAAAGAACGGCACAGACCAACCATTGAAGGTCGAAGACTGGGATAAACAGGATGGTCTGAAGCCCGAGATCCAGCTGGATTTCCTGCCCGACCCACCGAACAGAGGTCATAATTCGGCATCTATAGCAATTGGGTATTAAAAAAATAATATAAACTTAAATAGATAGAAAATGAAAACAATGATCAATAAAACAATATGGCTGCTTTTCATTGCAGTAGCCCTGGTTTCCTGTTCAAAAGACGATGACTGCGATCCGGAAGATGAGAACAGTCCGTGCTACGCAGGTGTCGGTTCTGGCGACAGGTTGCTCCTTACCGAAGAAAAGACAAATGGTAAAACTGAAATGAGATTTGAATACAATGCTAAGAATCAGGTAGTGGTGCGGCATATATATGGCATCGATGGGACCGTGGTCACAGAAAATTTTACCTACAATGGAAATAAAATGATCAAAATAGAACGGAAATCCGGCGGACAATCTACTATGACTGAGGAATATACCTATGGGTCCGGAGATAAACCCACCTCTGGAGTGTTGAAAAATGGCAAGAATGAAACCATTGCAACCATGACGTATAACTATTCCGGGAGGAATGTAACCGAAACTTCATTCGATACAGAGGGAAACCAGGTCAACATCTCTACCTATACATCTGATGAAAAAGGCAACCCTATTAAATGGGAAACTGTTGGTGCATATAATTCGTTTACCATGACTCATATACTAGGCGATTATGATGACAAACCGTACCGCTATACAAGTTATCCATGGGCATGGAAATTAAGCTCCGTAAATAATGCCCGTTCATATTCCCTGACTACATCTGGAGTGGGTGGAGGCACCACAACAAATGACAACTGGGTATTCAGTTATAATACCGCGGGCTACCCTGTCAAGGCTGAAGTCTATGACAAGAATACCAAGGTATTGAAAGAGACACGTGTATTTACCTACAAGAAAGCGAGCTAAAATTTATTCAGCATTACTTAATATACAAAAAAATGAAAAAACTATTCTTTATCCTTTTCGCGGCTTTTATGACAATAACCGTTCATGGACAACAATTTCAAAAAGGAACTACTGCAATCAATGCCGGTATCGGACTGGGTACGGCTTTGGGTGGTCTCGGCAAGGCCCGTCCTGCTATTGCAATAGCTGTCGACCATGGGATGTGGGCTGTCGGAGGCTCGGGCGTCGTCAGCCTAGGAGGCTATGTCGGCAATACGGGGTATAAATACAATGACCTGGGCTATACGGCTAAATGGAATTATACCATTGTGGGACTGAGAGGTGCCTATCACTACAATGGCCTGAGCGAAGTCCCATCGTTGGATGTGTACGGAGGTGCGATGCTTGGTTATAATATTGCCAAATATTCGTCAGATAGCGGAGATGACTCATTTGCCAATACCTATGGAAGCGGACTGGGTTTTTCGGGCTTTATTGGCGGAAGATGGTTTTTTACAGAAAGCATAGGAGCCTATGCTGAGCTAGGATACGGTGTTTCGATATTGAATGCAGGGGTTACCTTTAAATTTTAATCAGAATCCTACAGAACACTCCCTATTAATATGCACTATTGTACTAACATGGGCGCAAGAAGGAAAACCTCTTTTTAGGAGGTTTTTCCTTATAAGCGACTTTGAGTTCGATTCTTTATGGATTATCTAATGGGATGTGTATTTTCTATTTAGCTCCTTTATTCCTATCTTAGGTCTATATCAATTATGACTTAAGATACTATGTCACATAGAGAACTCTCCCATTTATGGAAAGAGGCGGTGGTGTCTAGGCGTAGCCCACGAGATGTAGCGAAGACGATGCACCTTTCTATATTTTCACAAGGGATGCTATCCAACCCTGCTGAAGGAATACATTTGATTCAATCCCGGATGGATGATATCGTCATCTTGGAAGTCAAAGGTCAGTCAGCAGGCTTACATGCTGTTGATTTGCCATCTGTCGGCAATGAGGTGCTGTGGCTCTCTATACAGCTGCAGGGCAAGACGGTATTTCCGAATGGAGCGAATAACTACGCAGACTGTTTAATGTCGTTTACTGCACAATCAGAGCGCTATACGCTGACCTTAGCCGCCGAACGGCAATGGGCACTCTTTTTGGGGCTTACAGGGAATTCGAGATTGCAGCTTTTGGCCGAATTGCCCGCTCTGAGACAGGCTTATGATGAGCAACAGCATAATACATTACGGTCTATATCTATTTCTTATCTCGAACGGCAGATTATTGAGGGGCTGTGTAAAAAAGCATTAGGGCCATTCAACGCGCTGTACCAGACCGGTGTCGCTATAGGGCGACTTTTTAGTAATTATACGATTCAGCTGACGCAACCTAGGATTCTTTCCAAAGAAGAGACCCTGATACAAATTTATCATAGGGCGTTGGCTTATGTTCAGGAACACTATTTAATATATGATTTGACGAGTGAAAAGATTGCCGATGTACTTGGCTGCTCGGTACGGAATCTAACAAGAGCATTTGAGGGAAGGTCTTTAGGAGTGAAAGCAACCATAATTACGGTAAGACTATATAAAGCGAGAGAACTGTTAAAGAGCCAGTCCGATCTTTCTATCGCGGATATAGCTGCAAAGCTTCATTTTCCAGATGCTAAGCACTTTGCAGTACAGTATAAAAAGTGTTTTTGCCGAACCCCTAGGGAGGAGCGTAAGACGGGGACAGTATTGATAAAGGATAGGTTAAGAAAGGAGAGATAGCGGAAAGTATAGACACGCTAGGCCTTGGCGGTGCGGGCTTAGTGTATGAGGGTAGCGCGTTAATGTACGTAGGCTCCACGCTATCTTGCTGAAGCTGTATGCTATTGCAGGCTATCAAAGAGCTAACGAGTAGGGGAGACGAATTTGTACGTCAAGGCTGTACGCTATCGAGGCAGGGAGATGCGCTAGTGATTTGCTTGGACGACTTAGGTTACGGATGGTATTCCCTAGCGTATGGACTCTGTAGGTATGCTTGTATAGCTTTCAAGATAGGGGGTGGAGGAGAGACGATAGCGCGAGCTGTTTCGAAGCTGATTTGTAGCCTCGACGCGTTAGCGATTGGATGCTGCACGCTAGCGTGTCGAGACTACGATGTAGCTCGAAGTATCTTGGGATTTGAAGTTTTTTTAACTATAAAATGTGTGTTTTTGATAGTAATATCACGGTTTTTTGACGTTTTAATTAGTTTTATTGTCAACAAAAAGGTTTGTAAAACGGCAAAAAGTTTTTTAGGCACCCCTTGAATTTGGCCGAAAAACAAACCTTTTCGGTCATTTTGTACCACATCTTTGTAATGAGTTTATTAATTATTATTTATTTAAAATTTAACAAAAATGATTAAACCAAATTTCAGAAGCAAAGATGCAACCGAGTTGTTGAACTATGCTGAACACATCTTAAAAAAGATGACCGAAAATGCAACCATGTTTGCAGATCCCGAGCCGGCTTTGGCCACTCTAGAGACAAGTCTGTCCGCTTATCGCGCGGCCTATGCAGAGGCAACACACAGGGATATGCGAGCTGTGGTCCTCAAAGGACAGAAAGGAAAGGATTTACATCAGGTGATTTACCGATTGTCCCACTATGTCGATGCGCAGGCACAGGGTGATCCGAATATCATTCTCGCAGCAGGATATCGACCATCAAAATCGACGCAGAACCGGATCGGGCGCACACCGAAGGCCACAGGTCTAGTGGTTAAAAACATGGAAGTGGGAAGCGGTATTCTACGGATAAAGGTCCATCACTGGAAGCATGCAAGACTGTATCAGTATGAACACCGTAAGAAGGGGACGGAGGAATGGACAGGGATATTGAATAGTAGTTCGACGCTAGAACTCAGCGGGCTGGAGCGATTGCAGGAGTATGAGTTCCGAGTTTCTTATCTAGGTCGGGATACAGTGACCAATTTTAGTGATATCGTTACGGCATTGGTCGTTTAAAGTTTAAAACCAGTGGCAGGTACATTACAGAATAGTAGCGTGCCTGCCCTATTAATCAATAAGGAAATGATAAAGGAAATTATCACAGAACATGCACTTCGAAGGATCATTTTACTGGTGGATGAAGATAAGGTAGCTCCTGAGTTTGAAAAAAATGCAATAGAAGTATATTATGAAATGCATGACCGCGTGCTGCAGTGGGAGGAGCGGTTGCGTATTGCTAGGGAAAAAATACCGGGTCTTGGTTTTAAGCTTGAACGTGTCGAAGAGGTGTATGAGGATGCTCGACGAAAATTGGAGCATCTGTTGGTGATGGTACCAGAGAATCCGGAGCGCCCACGGATTAGGATGCAGCTTAGGACGTTTACGCAGGATCTGGATAGGTTATTGTGCGAGTATGTCCCTGAGCTGATCAACCAAGCAGGAGAGTTTTACGAATATGAGGACTATAGTCTTGAGGAAGATATCTGGATGACCGAAATTGCTTTTAAAGAGTTTCGTACTATTTTTGATGATTACGAGAACTGCGCTGTCGATATGGTGTCCTTTGATCGGGATCTGGATGATTTCAAAGGTGTACTGGGACACATCCGGAAGCGGGAAGGTAAGTACTATGATATGATGTACGAATACATCGATACCTATACAGACCTAAATGAAAAAATAGACAGTCTATATGATCGGGTAGACGAATTTGATGATACGATACTGGAGTTTATAAAGCCGGTCACACCTAAAGGAGCAGAATAGCACGTTGATTTATTATGGTCTGCTATTAAGTTTAGAAATATAAGATGTATCCTGTATTTCTAAGCTTTTATTTTTTTGATAGGGTCGTAGCTCAATTAGCTAAGGTTTAGCTGAATGGGGACGGAGTAAGCGACACGAACAGGAATGCCTCGCCTGTAGCCAGGGGTAAAATCTTTTGCTCTCTTTAGTACGTCGATTGCTCGCTGCCCTGTGCCGTATCCTAAGTCATTGATGATTTTGTAACTAGAGGTTTTTCCTGTTTTTTCAACAACAAAGCTGATGAGGATTTGTCCGGATATGTTGGCTTTGATAGCTTCAGTCGGATATCTATAGTTGTTGCCTATAAACATTCTTAGTTGCTGAATGCCTCCCGGATATTCGGGTTCAACGTCTTTTTGGGTGTAGTTGTATTCTTGGCCGGTACTATCTGTGGTAATTCCCTTTGTTAATACCCCTTTTTCGTACCATTCTTCAAACTGATATTTCCCCTTTGTCATTTTACCTTTCCAGTGGCCTGCGCGTAGGCCATCAACATAGTTACCCTGTTCGAAATCCTGATCATCTGAAAAAAATGTTGCGGTACCATTTCCATTTTTGACCTGTACATTGTTAAGAGAGTCTGCATAATAAACTAAACGGCTGGCTAATTCATAGTCAGCTATTAAAGCTGGGCTGCTCTGATTTTTTACATAAAATCGAGTTTCCTTTAATACACCGTTGCGGTAATATCTTTTTGCGGTATCTGCTATTTTGTCGTTGCTATATTGATAGATGGACTGGAGCACTTCATTATCGTAAAAGCTCTTGACAGGTCCCTCAAAACGCAATCGTTTAGGGTCAGGAGTCTTAACCCAGGCATGGCGCTTCAGGTTGCCATTTGGGTAGTATTCGTTAAGCTCGTAAAGACCAGCATCATTTGCCTGTAGCTGCAATATGCTAGTATATGCTGCAGAGTCTTTGAGGGGAGTGAAACTGCCATCTTTTTTTATATAGGTGACAAGGGTTTCCTGAGCTTGCAACAGGTTTGTTAAGCTTATGAAAAATAGTACTATTAGAGATTTGTGGATATAGAGAAGTGTGTGTGTCATTATTTCTGCTTGCTTAACGATTTTTATATACGCTATCTACAAACATAAGTAAAATAAAATTTATCCAACTTTGACTAAATAGCAGGATATGTGTGCTAATTGCGTTTCTCTGACACAGGTTGTATTTTAAATATGTACTTTTGTGCATATTTTTTAGTTATGAGCGATAAGGCAAGAAAAATTTTTCTAGGAATCTGTATCATTGTTCCATTTGTGGTCTATTGTGGTATTTATTATTCATCCATGATAAAAAATGCTCCTTACCGGTTTTCGGATTTCGAATCCATTGAGATTACATATGGTACACCTGGAGAAATGTTGAACACATACAATTCTAAGACAAGGATTTATCACTACCTGACAAAGGACAATGAAGTATTGACGGATACATTGAAAATGCGGGATAATGATTTGTTGTACTTACACCGCAAAGCGATGGAGTTGGGATTTTGGAATGTTGATGACAACATGACTACACCGCGAAAAGACTCTACTGAAGGAAAGCAGGTGCCACGCTATATCTTAAAATATACGTATAAAGAGAAATCTAAGGAAGTAACACTGGATGCCGATTATTCAGGCACGCAAAAAATGAAAGACGCTGCCAAATCGACTATTGATGCGGTATTAACGATGATCGCTGAGGTCAAGGCGAGATAAATAAAAATATTTTTAAGTTATTAAAGGCAAGGTAGTTATATCTTGCCTTTTTTAGTTAAGAATAGTTAAAGTATTTTTTATGAAAATTAATTTGAATATTATTGCTGTCAATAAACTTTAAAAATTAAAACTATGAGAAGAACTCTACTAACTATTGCCGTGACAGCCGGCTTAACATCTATGCTTCAGGCCCAGGAATTTGGGTTAAACAAAGGCGATATACTACTGGAAGGACAGATCAATATCCACAGTAGTAAAGATAAAAATGCTGATTTGAAAAATAGTCATTTCGGTTTTTCGCCTAAGGTAGGCTATTTTTTAAGTGATAAATTTGCGATTGGAGTTGATTTAGGAATTCTAAAAATCAATAAGGAAGAGCTGGGGGCAAATAATAATATATTTAAGAGTAAATACAATGAATATAAGGTAGGAGCTTTTGGAAGATATTATTTCCTGAACATAGGCGAGCGCTTTAAAGCTTATTCGGAGTTGAATGCGGCCTATCTTAATGGAAAGATTACGATGGCAGCTGGTTATGATGATGTCAAATCAAATCATTTTGCTGCGAAAGCAGGTATAGGTGCTAATTTCTTTTTAACAAAGAATGTAGCGCTTGGGTATTCTTTTGGAGATGTCATAGGATTTAATACGACCAAAATCGGTGAGGATGGTACCAAGTCTAGGAATAATTTTTACATGAATGTGAACTCATTTAATAACTTTTTTGAAACAGGACAATTTTCACTGACATTTAAACTATAAAAAATAAAAGGCTCTTCAATTTCTGAAGAGCCTTTTTTATGTTAGTGACCTGTATTCTCCAGGTCCTTTGGGTCGTGTTTATGTTTGAATAGGATGGAAAAAGCAATTACGATGACCAAGGTGTATATTGCAAAAGCCAACCATATATGGTGCCAGTCTTTTAGATAAATAGCAGAATCGAATGTGCCATTCGTGATTTGTACTCCTTTATCCGCTATAAAATCCAATAGTTTTGGATTATCCGCACTGGTCTCAAGACGTGCCGCAAGACCATCTAAGGTGTCAAAGGGCTTTGTGTAGTATTTATCAATCATCCAACCGGATACCTGAGAACCTAAGATCGCACCTATCCCGTTGGTCATCATCATAAAGAGTCCCTGTGCCGAAGAACGTATTTTTGAATCGGTCGAGGTTTCAACAAACAGTGATCCAGATATGTTGAAAAAGTCGAAAGCCATTCCGTATACGATACAGGATAGGATGATCATCCATAGTCCAGAAGATGGATCGCCGTATGCGAAAAGACCAAAACGTAGCACCCAGGCAATCATCGCAAAGAGCATGACATTACGAATACCAAAGCGCTTTAGGAAAAAAGGAATTGCTAAGATGAATAAGGTCTCCGATATCTGTGATATGGACATGATTATGGTCGAGCGCTCTACTACCAAAGATTCTGCGTATTTGGGATAAAAGGCAAACTCACTTAGGAAGACGTCTCCATAGGCATTGGTCAGCTGCAGAGCTGCTCCCAAGAACATGGAGAATATAAAGAAAAGAGCCATTTTATAGTTCCCGAACAATTTGAAGGCCTCTAATCCCAAGAGCTCTGATAGTTTAGCATTCTCTTTTGTAAGGTGCTGTGGTGGACATTTTGGGATCATAAAGATGGCATATATTCCTAGAAATATAGAACCTCCGGCAGCGATATAAAACTGATATTCGGTTGCTTTATTGCCCGTAAGATTGGTCAGCCACATGGCAGCGATAAAACCTACGGTTCCCCATACCCGGATCAAAGGAAAGGCTTTGATGAGGTCATAGTTTCCTTTGGTCAAGGAGCTGTAGGCAATTGAATTGGACAGTGCGAGGGTCGGCATGTAACAACACATGGCCAGCAACATTACGGTAAAGAAGCTATCTGGGTTTGTGGTCTGCGCGAGGTAAATCAGACAGATGGCGTAAAGTAAATGAAGACCAATATAGAGGCGCTCTGCATTGACCCATCTGTCAGCGATTATTCCCATCAATGTCGGCATGAATAGGGAGGCAATCCCCATGGTTGAAAAAATGGCGCCAAACTGCGTGCCGTCCCATTGTTTGGTGCCAAACCAATAATTGGCAATGGTAATCAACCATGCTCCCCACACGAAAAATTGCAGGAAGTTCATGACAGTCAGTCTTAATTTTATAGACATATAGGTGTGTTATGATTTTCTTCGTTCGATCTCATCGCGGATACGGGCTGCCGCCTCATATTGTTCGTTCGCGATAGCTTTTTGCAAGGTATTCTCCAACTGTTCATCGCTGAGAGAAGCATAGGGAGATACTGCTTTTGGAGGTTGTTCGTCCTTTTGTTCGGGAGCCGCATTTTCTGTTTCGGCAGTAGACGCTGCCGATATATTTTCTAAAAATGCAAAGTCATTGTTCTCGATTACAATACCTGCGGAAGACATGATAAAGTCGTAGGTGTATATAGGGCAGCCGAAACGTACTGCTAGGGCTACGGCATCGGAAGTCCTGGCGTCGATTTCTACCGATTTTCCGGCATTCTTGCAGACGATTTTTGCAAAAAAGATACCATCGACAAGATTGTAGATCAGTACTTCTTCAAGTTCAATATTAAAGACGTCCGCAAAAGACTTGAAAAGATCATGAGTGAGTGGCCTACTAGGCGTCATCTTCTCAATCTCCACAGCGATGGCCTGAGCTTCGAAGCCTCCGATAATGATGGGTAGGCGTCTGTTCCCATTAACTTCACCCAATACCAACGCATAAGCACCAGACTGGGTCTGACTATATGATAAGCCGACAATATCTAACTTTAATTTCTTCATCCTAATACACTCCGTGATATGGATTAGGCGATCCCTTTTCCAATGATACAAACTTAGATAAAATGCGGGAAATTAACAATGGCACCCTAAGTGCGGTGCCATTGCTTGGTTATTTTTTAGTTTCCTTTATGCTTTTTTAAAGCTTCAATGAGTTTGGGAACTACTACAAAGGCGTCACCCACGATACCATAGTCCGCTACTTTGAAGAAAGGAGCTTCAGGATCTTTGTTGATTACAACGATTGTCTTGGAAGAAGATACCCCAGCCAAATGTTGAATTGCCCCGGAAATACCAATGGCAATATATAGGTTGGGGCTCACTACGATTCCTGTTTGACCCACGTGTTCGGAATGAGGTCTCCAGCCTGCATCAGACACGGGTTTTGAACAGGCTGTCGCCGCACCAAGAACCTTTGCCAGTTCTTCGATCATACCCCAGTTCTCGGGACCTTTTAGGCCTCTACCTGCAGACACGACAATTTCCGCTTCAGGGAGTGATATCGTATCGGTAGCGCGTACAATCTCCTGTACAGTAGTACTGAAATCAGTAGACGGAATATCTGGAGTGTAGGCTTCTACTGTGGCAGAACCGCCTGTTTCTTTGGATGGGAACGCATTTGGGTTGATCGTCAATACCTTTACAGCGGATTGAATGGATACCGTTGCGATTGCTTTGTTTGAAAAAGCGGAAGTCTGTACTTCAAATGTATCGCCATTGATTTGAGGTAAGGCAGAGGCTCCAGAGACAATACCTGCACTAAGCTTGGTTGCCACGCGTGGAGCGAGTCCTTTACCGCTAAATGTATTCGATAAGACAACCACTGATGCGTTTTCTTTTTGAGCGGCTGTCGCTAAAATGGAAGCATAAGCCTGGTTGACAAAAGAGCTCAGATTGTCGGTAGAGACGTTGAGTACTCTAGCGGCTCCATAGCCTCCTAATTTCTGTAATTCATCCTCTTTTACAGTCCCTATAGAAATAGCGATAACCTCGGTCTGAAGTTGGTCGGCTACGGCTTTGCCATATGATATTGCTTCAAAAGCCGATTTTTTGAATTGGCCTTCTGTATTCTCTATATATACTAATACTGACATAAAAATTCTTGTTTATAGTTTGAACATAACCTTTGTTAGATTACTTTCGCTTCATTATGTAATAGGCTGACCAACTCGTCTACCTGATCCTCATTGACTAATGTCACACTACCTCGTGCCGGAGGTGTGGCATAAGACTTGACTTTGGTGAGTGGTTCAACAGCCGTAGCTGCTATAACTTCTAATGGCTTGCTACGTGCCCCCATGATACCACGCATATTCGGGATTTTTGGTTCTGCAACTCCTTCGGCAGTACCGATTACTATAGGAAGGGAAGCGGTAAGGACTTCTTTGCCACCTTCAATCTCGCGTTCGACACTAGCTTGACCATTGGCAACCTGTATGCCTTTGGCAATGGATACAGACGGTATATGTAATAACTCGCCTACCATTGCAGCAATCTGTGCGCTATTGTAGTCTATGGATTCACGACCAGTTAGGATTAAATCAAAATTATTATTCTTGGCATACGCTGCAATTTGGTTTGCCACAAACCAGGCGTCAGATGCCGCTGCGTCGACACGGACGGCATTGTCTGCACCTATTGCAAGGGCTTTACGGATGGTAGGTTCAGTACTTGCATCGCCCACGGTAATCGTTGTAACCGAACCGCTAGCTGCAGCAGCGAGGTCAACAGCTTTGGAAAGGGCAATCTCGTCATAAGGATTGATGATGTACTGAACGCCAGTCGTGTTGAATGTGGTGTTCTCGTTGGTAAATGTTATTTTCGATGTAGTGTCCGGGACATTACTTATACATACTAATATCTTCATATACTAATCTTTTGGTTTTACATAAATAAATTTATTCGCATGCTATATTAAAAAATGCATGGGATAAGAACGGATTTGAGTGACGCTTTGCTTTGTGTCAGTCACTCTACAGTAAATCTACTGATTAACACTTAAGTTTACTTATCAAATATAGTCAATTTTATGTAAAATCCTATGCGGGCATAATATTAAGATATGCATTGAGAATAGGCTTCTCGTCATTTCGACCCTGTGGAGAAATCTATAGACAAAAAGGGTTAAATTTATAGCTATCCATAGATTTCTCCACTACGGTCGAAATGACGTGTTGTGGTAAATAGGATTTCCGTTATATTTTACGATGTTAAAAAAGTTGTATTTTGTTTTGTAGAGTGCTTTAGTTTTCTTTGCAGGGATTATTAAATTTGAACAACAATGGATAGGATTGAGCAGCTTAAAGATTTTATAAAGGAAACACCACAGGATCCTTTCTTGCACTATGCGCTCACGATGGAATACGTGAAACTTGGTGATATTCAAAAGAGTAGAGAGGGATTTGAGAATATGGTTTCGACATATCCTGATTATGTAGGGACATATTATCATTATGCGAAGTTTCTGGAGAAACAAAATGAGAAAGAGTCTGCCGAAAAAATATATGAAGCGGGTATATTAGTTGCAAGTCGAATGCGGAATAGACATGCGATGGGCGAACTGCAGTCGGCGTTGAATCTTCTTCGTGGAATCGATGAAGATGACGATTATTAATCCCCGTTTTCTATACCCGATATTTTCTGTTGGAAAAGATATTCCCATTTAAATTTTAGATTAAAAGTGACTTGTTTGGTCTGTGGGACGGATTGATGTCCCAACCAATGGTTGTAGTCTATCTTATTTGACCCAAAAGTATTTTTTTGGTACTGTTTTTGAAAGCTTTGGACAAAGGAGTACAAATGCGGTTTTTTAACTATATATCAATAGCTTTAATAGTAACTGCTCTTTTTGTTGGTTGTATAAACAATAAAAAGAGGACTACAGCAAAAGACAAGCTGGAGAACATAGAGCTATTGGCCGCAAATATTGTCGGGGTATATGGAGGGAACCTCCCTTGTGTAGACTGTGATGCGATAAGTACGATGTTGGAGCTGCATCGGGACCATTCCTATACGTTGGTGTATACCTATGATGGTAAATCGAATGATCAATTTGTGAAAGAAGGGAAGTGGGAAATAGATAAAAATAGATTGATTTTGGATGGTGTCGATTATAAGTATAAAATCGAAAGTGAGTTGCTGGTGCAGTTGGATCTCTCTGGTAATGAGATAACCGGAGAACTAGCGGAAAGTTACCAATTAGCAAAGAAGAAATAATAAAAAAGGAATCTATTTTAGATTCCTTTTTTTATTATCCATGTTCACAGATTTCTTTCAATTTACCGACGACATAGTCTATTTCTGCCTTGGTATTCCATTTGCTAAAAGAAAAACGTACAGAAGGACGTTCGCTATCGGCTTTAATTCCCGTAAGGACATGCGAACCTATATCTGATCCGGAGCTACAAGCACTACCGCCTGATGCTGATATGCCCATGATATCGAGGTTAAATAATAGGACATCTGCCATCTCTGTGCACGGTAGCGATACATTCAATACGGTATATAGGGATTGTTTAGGATCTATACAACCATTGAATCGAATGTCGGGAATAGCTTTCGTTAATTCGTCTATCATGTAGCTCTTTAGCTCCTGTATATAGGCATGGTGCTCTTCCATATTGCTGTAGGCAATTTCCAGTGCCTTAGCAATACCCGCAATACCATATATGTTTTCGGTGCCACCACGCATATTTCGTTCTTGGGCTCCCCCGTAGATTAATGGTTTTATTTTATTCTTACCATTGATATATAAGAAACCAACTCCTTTAGGACCGTGAAATTTGTGGCCAGCTCCAGTGATGAAGTCAATTTTTAGTTCTGACAAATTGTGGGGATAATGTCCCATCGTCTGTACGGTGTCTGAATGTAACAGCGCATCATAGCGTTGGCAAATCTCGGACACTTTATGTAAATCAGTAAGATTACCAATCTCATTGTTGGCCTGCATGATCGAAACGAAGCTACGGGGATTTTTTTCTAATAATTCCTCGAGGTGCTGTAGATCAATGTGTCCTTCGCTATCTACACGTAGAAAATCCAGGTGTATTTTACCTGTTTTCTCTAGCTCTTCTAGCGTATGGAGCACCGCATGATGTTCTATAGGAGACGTGATGGCGTGCGTGATTCCAAAATCTTCTATGGATCGGACAATGGCCATATTGTCTGCTTCAGTTCCTCCTGATGTGAAGAAAATCTCCGACGGAGAAGCATGTAGTAAATTTGCAATAGTTTTGCGGGCCTTTTCTACAATAGTCTTTACCTGACGACCGTGCGTGTGTATAGAAGAAGGGTTCCCAAAGTCATTTTGCATGGTAGCTACCATTACCTCAATGACTGCTGGGTCAATGGCTGTAGTAGCTGCGTTGTCTAGATATACTTGCATAGTTACAAAATTAACTATTGTGAGTGTATTTATTTATATTTTTTTCTGAAAGAGTATGTTCGTGACGTACTGTAATCAGGAAAGCTTCTTGCGCGTAGACGCTGGAATTGCTATTAATACGACACTAACTAGACAGCCCAATAATCCTAAATAAGCAATCAGATCACCGTATTTTGTATAGATGGTCAGCTCTTCGTTCAGATTGATTTCTTGTGTGAGTGCCGCAGGAACCCACCATTGGGTATGCTGTACAATGTCTCCACGTTGATTGATGAATCCCGATATCCCGGTATTGGCGGAGCGTGCGACCCAACGTCTATTTTCAATAGCTCTTAGCTTGGCATAGGCGAGATGCTGGTCTTTGCCCGAAGTGTTTTTCCACCAACCATCATTGGTGACGATGGCGATAAATTGTGCTCCTTTTTTAGTGTATTCGGCTACATATTCGCCCCAGATGGATTCGTAACAAATCACAGGAGCAGCGCCTATACCACTTTGGCTGTAAAATACAGAGGGTTCTTTATCAAAGCCGTAGCCCCCTGTGGTACCGCCAAAATGTTCGAAAAGTGGCTTCATAAACGAAAGAGCCTGACCAAAAGGCATTTGCTCTACACCGGGTACTAATTTGGACTTATGGTAAAATTGGACTTTGCTAGAGCCATCGATCAATACTGCGGCATTGAAGCTATCCAGATATTTGTTGCCAAAGGGACGTGCAGTTAATGTTTTCTGATCCGGGTAGATGAGGTAGCTCTCAATACCCGACAGAATATTACCATTATGGTATTTCTCTAAAAAGGAGACGCTTTTTTCGTAAGCAGGGTACTCCCTGAAATCTTCTTCATTGATACCGTTGCGGTCCGAAATAGCGGTCTCGGGCCATAGGAAGAACTCCGTATTGGGTTTGGCGACACTTGCCGAAAGTTCAAACAATTTATCTAATTGCTGTTCAGGTGTGATGGAACCAAATTTCTGATACGGGTCTATATTAGGCTGTACAACGACGACTTCCGAAGGATTGATGTGTTCTTCGTAGGTAAAGTATTGGAACAATGAAATCCCTATTGGTAATAATACGATAGCTAGGACACCGATAATTAGCTTCTTTTGAGAAAATGCAGCGACCTTTTCTTTGTATTGCCAATAATATAGGAATGCAAAAATATTCGTTAACCAAATCCATAGCGTACCGCCATAGACACCGGTAATACTGTACCACTGTACCAATTGATGTACATTGGAGAGACCATTCCCTAGATTCATCCATGGAAAAGCCAGGCCCCAACTTTGATGCAGGTACTCGTAGCCCATCCATAAGGATACAAGCCCTACAAAACTCACGGCGATATGTCGGCGCTTGCGCAACTGATAGTATAATCTAAAGACTAAGGCCATCAATAGGGGGGCAAGTGCAAAGGGAATCAATGCAATGCCTAAAGATACCACCGCAGGAAGAAAGGCATTCATCGCATTAAATACCCAATAAATCGATGCGGTATTCCAGACAAGGCCTGTCAAAAAACTGACTTGAAATATTTTCGTTCCTTTTTTGTGGTAGTTGCCACGAATGATATTCTCGACTGCAACCAATAGGGGAACGAATGCTACCAATAGCAGGAGTCCGGTATAAGGGACTGGTGGCCATGCAAGCCAAAGCATAAAGGCACTGAGTAGTGCCAGTAAATAGTTTTGTTTCACGTGCTATACTATAACTGAGAGAGAATTTCCGCTTTCTTACTTTCGTACTCCGCTTGGGAGATCAATTGTTTGTCAAAGAGTCCTTTCAGTTTCTTCAGTTTTAATGTTAACTCATCCTCTTCTACCTCGACTTTTGCTGGCGACGGTTCTGTTCTCTCGAATACAGGAGTAGGTTCTGCTTTTGTTTCTTCAGGGACAACTACTGGGCGCTCGACGATCGGCTGTGCTACAGGTGCCGGTGTTTCAAAAACAGGTGTGATAGGCGCAGGGATTTCTCGCTTAGGCTCCTCGTATAGGTCGCGGATAGGAACTATAGGTTTGACTGCAGGCTCCTCATTTTCAATTTTGACATTTTCTAATGCTTCCTTGATCAACTGGTACAGTTTGCGTGCCTGTGTTTTTGGGATGTAATCTATGCTCAGGTTCTCTCCTGTAAATGGAATAACAGTGACCTTGGATCCAAATATCTCTTCTTTGAAAGCGATATCTTTGATGTCTTTCCACGAGAAAATTTCGAAGTTTGTAGCTAAGCCCAATTTCGTAAATTCACATAGGAAAATCCGTTTGTTGCTGATGGCTATACTATCGGGTAATAAGGTTACAGCAGGTTTTTTTTGTAAAGCGATGTAACTAAGGGCCTCCCCATGGGTCAGCATATCGACAATCTTGCTGTGTATTTTCTCTACAACTTTAAGGTCTTGCCCGTCTTGTATATACTTATCTAAACTCATTTTTTTATCGAATGATCGTGATCAATATGTAAACTAATCTATTAGTAAACTTAACTAAAATGCGTTGTATTCACTAATGTGTAATAAAACTTTTATCCTGCCGAACGTGCGCTATTCTAATCCGGCTACGCAAAACACAAATTCTCCCTTGATCGGGTTATTTTCGAAGTAGGTTTTTAGCTCAGCTAATGTGCCGCGTTGTGTCTCCTCGTATAGCTTGCTGAGTTCACGGGATATCGATGCTTGTCTTTCTTCTCCAAAGTAAGTCATAAACTCTTCGATGGTTTTGAGTAAGCGATGTGGTGATTCATAAAAAATCATTGTTCTTTTTTCTTCAGCAAGTTGTTTCATGCGTGTCTGTCTACCCTTTTTGACAGGAAGAAAGCCTTCAAAGCAGAACTTGTCATTAGGAAGCCCTGAATTGACCAGTGCGGGTACAAAGGCCGTTGCTCCTGGTAGGCATTGTACTGTGATGCCTTCTTTGATGGCTTCACGGACCAGTAAAAAACCAGGGTCAGAGATAGCCGGAGTTCCTGCATCTGAAATCAATGCGATCTGTTGTCCTTCTTTTAAAAAACGAATAATCTCGGCAACAGCTTTGTGCTCATTGTGTTGATGGTGCGCAAAGACTTTCTTTTCTATGCCAAAGTGCTTTAGTAGGGGGGCACTTGTGCGTGTGTCTTCAGCAAGAATAAGGTCGGACTCCTTTAGAATACGTATCGCTCTAAAGGTCATATCCTCTAAGTTGCCGATGGGGGTAGGGACTAAGTATAGCATAGTCAAAGGTAAAGATTTTAAGGAAAAGGCTCAAAAAGTAATTTTTTGACGGAGAGACTTCTTATCTTTGCCTCATAAAACTCAAAATATATGTTGCAGTTAAATTATATCCGCGAAAACAGGGATACGGTCATCGAAAGATTGGCTGTGAAAAACTTTAAAGATGTAGCTTTGGTTGATGAGATCATTAGCTTGGATGAACAACGCCGTCAGATTCAAAGTGAATCCGATGCGATCGCTGCAGAAGCAAATTCATCCGCTAAGCAAATTGGTGATTTGATGCGTCAGGGAAAGAAAGAAGAAGCTGAATCGGTTAAAGCAAAATCCTCGGGATATAAAGAACAGATCAAAGAGTTTACAGAACGCTTGTCTCAAGTGGAGCAGGAGCTTAACAGCAAGATCGTACAGCTGCCTAATCTTCCGCACAGTTCGGTGCCGGTGGGGATAACTCCTGAAGAGAATGAGGTGGTGCTGACGCATGGTGATATTCCTGATTTGGGTGAGACCAAGCTGCCACACTGGGAGTTGTTGACCAAGTATGATATCGTCGATTTAGAGCTCGGTGTAAAAGTGACAGGAGCAGGATTTCCTGTGTATAAAGGTAAGGGAGCGCGTTTGCAACGTGCGTTGATCAATTACTTTTTGGATCAGGCAGGTGCGGCGGGATATACGGAGGTAGAAGTGCCAGTTTTAGTAAATGAGGCATCTGCTTTCGCAACAGGACAATTGCCGGATAAAGAGGGACAGATGTATCACGTGACAAACGATGATTTTTATTTGATTCCTACAGCAGAGGTGCCGGTAACGAATCTGTACCGCGATGTAATCGTAAAGGAAGAGCAGTTCCCGATCAGACACTGTGCTTATACACCTTGTTTCCGTAGAGAAGCGGGTTCTTACGGAGCGCATGTGCGTGGCTTGAACCGTTTGCACCAATTTGATAAAGTTGAAGCTGTTCAGATTGTGCATCCAGATAAATCGTATGAGGTCATCGAGGAAATGAGTAATTATATCCAAGGGTTATTGCAGAAGTTGGAATTGCCTTACCGCGTGCTTCGTCTTTGCGGTGGAGATATGAGCTTTACAGCAGCGCTTACCTATGATATGGAGGTTTATAGTGCAGCGCAGGAGCGTTGGTTGGAGGTGTCTTCGGTTTCTAACTTTGAAACCTATCAGTCCAATCGATTGAAAGTGCGTTTTAAAAATGAAGACGGCAAAATGCAACTGGCGCATACGTTGAATGGTTCAGCATTGGCGCTGCCGCGTATCGTAGCCTCTATTTTAGAAAATAATCAAACCGATAAGGGGATTAAAATTCCTGCAGTGTTAGTACCTTACACCGGATTTGAATACATAGATTAAAAGCATTCATAAAAAAAGCGAGCCTAGGCTCGCTTTTTTTATGAATGCTTTTCTTTATCTTTCCATTGCTGTGCAAATGATTTCTTAGGAAAATCCGGTAACGCACGTTTGTCGCCCCAAGCTTTCTTGAAGAAATTGCGCATGAAGAAGTTTTTGAATTTCCCTCCAAAAAAATCAAGCAGGCGACGCTTTTGAATCATATAGGCAAAGCCTTTCCACATACGTTTTTCGTTTGCAGTAGTAAGATTTTCTTGGACGGCATCTCTTCTGTTGTGCAAGAGCATATTGTGTATGTCGATGCCTACAGGGCATACTTCGGTACACTTGCCACATAGACTGGAGGCATAAGAAAGGTGTTTGAATTCTTTCATGCCATTCAGGTGTGGTGATATTAATGAGCCAATAGGACCTTGGTAGGTCGTTTCGTAGCTATGTCCTCCTATATTTTGATATACAGGACAGACATTCAGGCAGGAGCCACAGCGTATGCAGTATAGTCCTTGACGTTGTTCTTTCTTTTCTAAAAGGTCAGTACGACCATTGTCCAGAAGGATTACATACATCTCATCGGGGCCATCTGTGTCGGTATCCATTCTTGGACCGCTCAGGATGCTGTTGTATACGGTGAGATTTTGGCCTGTTCCATGTGAAGCAAGTAAAGGCCAGAATAAATCGAGATCCGAAATGCTGGGGATTACCTTCTCTATGCCGACAACGGCAATATGTATCTTCGGAAATGTGGTGGTGAGACGGGCATTGCCTTCATTCTCCGTAATAGCAATGCTACCTGTATCAGAGATAAGGAAATTGGCTCCGGTAATTCCGATATCTGCGCTCGTATAGTGTGACCGTAGTAGCTCGCGTGCCTTCATGGTCAATTGCTCGGCAGTTGCGTCTAGCGGGGTGTCAAATTTTTCGTGAAATAACTTTGCGATGTCCTCCAAGCTTAGGTGCATGGCGGGAGTCACAAAATGATACGGTTTTTGATCGAGCAATTGGATGATATACTCACCCAAATCGCTTTCTATAGTCTCTACGCCTCTCTCTTGGAGAAAGTGGTTGAGTTCAATCTCCTCGGTAGCCATGGATTTGGATTTGATTACGGATTTAGCGTTGTGCTTCTCCATTATTTTCCAAATTTCCTGACGCGCTTCCTCGGCATCGTTGGCCCAGATGACCTTGCCCCCGTTGTGCGTAAAATTGGCTTCGAAATCCAAGAGGTACTTATCAAGGTTTTCCATTACGCGCCATTTTATCAGATTTGCTTTAGTTCTGGAATTATTTAAATCCATAAACTTACTTTTTCCTTTCTCAAAAGCCACCTCGTATTTGTCAATGTTGTTATTGATAATTTCGCGGTGACGGAGGTCAAAGGATTTTGTCGTGCTGTCTTTTAAAAATTTCTCTGCAACGTTTTGAGCCATGTGGTAAAACTACTCTTTTTTTTCTGAAAGTGTATATTTTAATTGACACGATAATGCGCTTTCGTGCCCGTTTTGATGGGTATTAATAAAAACTCCCGCTGTATTGCAGCGGGAGTTTTTATTATGCTTTAATATTTAAGGCAAGACTCAATTCTTCGAGCTGGGCCTGGTCTATCTGGGCTGGAGCATCAATCATGACATCTCGACCCGAGTTGTTTTTAGGGAAAGCAATAAAGTCGCGGATGGTTTCCTGTCCACCCAATATAGCTGTAAGACGATCCAATCCAAAAGCTAAACCACCGTGTGGAGGAGCTCCGTATTGAAATGCATTCATCAAGAAGCCAAATTGTTCTTGTGCTTGTTCGGCTGTAAAACCAAGGTGTTTGAACATCAAGGCTTGCGTTTCTTTGTCGTGGATACGGATAGACCCACCGCCGATTTCGTTACCATTCAATACTAAGTCGTAAGCATTAGCTCTGACTTTACCCGGGTCGGTATCGAGCAGGTGCATGTCCTCTTTTTTAGGAGAGGTGAATGGGTGGTGCATCGCGTGAAAGCGACTGCTGTCTTCGTCCCATTCCAATAACGGGAAGTCGACTACCCATAGTGGGGCAAATTCATCAGGCTTACGTAGTCCCATACGGTTACCCAGTTCCATACGCAATGCGCTCAGTTGAGCACGTGTTTTATTTGCAGGTCCGGACAATACCAAAATAAGATCTCCGGCTTTTGCACCGGTAGCTTCGGCCCATTTTTTCAAGTCCTCTTGGTCATAAAATTTATCTACTGAAGATTTGAACGAGCCATCAGTTTCGCATTTGACATAAACCATGCCCAACGCACCTACCTGAGGACGTTTTACCCAGTCGATTAGACCGTCGATTTCTTTACGTGTGTAGGTGGCAGCTCCAGGTGCAGCGATACCGACAACAAGTTCTGCGTTATTAAATACCGCAAACTCTTTGTGCTGTGCTACAGCGTTCAATTCGCCAAACTCCATTCCGAAACGGATGTCCGGTTTGTCGTTGCCGTATTTGCGCATCGCCTCGTCAAAAGTCATACGTGGGAAAGCGTCGATATCAATATTGTGAATTGATTTTAATAAATGTCTAGTCAGTCCTTCAAATACATTCAGGATATCTTCTTGTTCAATGAAAGACATTTCGCAGTCAATCTGCGTGAATTCCGGTTGGCGGTCTGCACGAAGGTCTTCATCCCTAAAGCATTTTACAATCTGGAAATATTTGTCCATACCACCGACCATCAATAGTTGTTTGAAGGTTTGTGGAGATTGTGGTAGTGCATAGAATTGTCCAGGGTTCATGCGTGAAGGAACCACGAAGTCGCGAGCACCTTCAGGTGTAGACTTAATAAGGTATGGAGTTTCGATCTCGCAGAAGTCAAGGTTGGATAAGTAATTTCTGACCGATTGGGTTACCTTGTGTCTAAATAATAAACTATTCTTGACCGGATTGCGACGAATATCAAGATAACGGTATTTCATACGGATATCTTCACCACCGTCTGTTTCATCTTCAATAGTGAAAGGGGGAAGCTGTGCCTCATTTAAAATTGTCAGTTCAGTGACTAGTACTTCAATTTCTCCTGTTGCGAGATTCGCGTTTTTGGATTCACGCTCGATAACCGTTCCTTTTACTTGAATAACATATTCGCGGCTTAACGACTTTGCCAACTTCATTACTTCAGTAGAGGTGCGTACTTCATCAAAAATAAGCTGTGTGATTCCGTATCTGTCCCGAAGGTCTACCCAGATCATAAAACCTTTATCCCGGCTCTTTTGAACCCAACCCGAAAGCGTAATTTCTTTGTTGACATCGGCTACACGTAGCTCGCCACAATTATGACTTCTATACATTATATAAGGTAAAAACTTAAAAACTAAAATTATGCCAAGGGTAGCATCTCGCATTGCCAATGGCTAATGTGCAAAATTATTGGATTTGAAGGAGAATAACGAATGATGGACAATTAATAATTTCAAGTTTTAGGACCTACCACTTTGCCCCACAGTTTTAAAAAAAGTGTGTTTTTTTTAAGGTTTCTGCGTATTGGTGTTACTTGTTGTGTTGCTGGTGCTTATGAAATATGGATTTTTAGATTTTATTGATAATCAGTAATTAGGTGCTTTTTTTGTGGCTCAGCGTACTTTTTTTAGGTGCTTTGTAGATTAAATTCTATGTGGAAAACTTTTTTGTGGGGGATTGTGGGGGATTGTGGGGGAAAGTGTATACTTTTACATTTGAAATATAATTTAGCATAATTAGCTCAATGATTCAGCTCATCGGAGAATTCGAATGTAAGTTGGACGCCAAAGGTAGATTGGTGGTTCCCGCTGCGCTCAAACGGCAATTGCCGGATGTGGAGCAGGAGGGGCTTATTGTGAATAGAGGTTTCGATAAGAATCTTGTTATTTATACGCGAGAGGAATGGGATAAACAAGCTGCTAAAATTTCAAAGTTGAATACGTTTAATGCGAAGAACAGGGAGTTTGTCCGTCAGTTTATGCGAGGGGCGACTATTTTGTCTTTGGATTCGGCTGGGCGTGTGTTGTTGCCAAAAGTGCTTTTGGATTACGCGAATATTGAGGGAGATGTGGTGTTGGCTTGTCAGTTTGACAAAGTGGAGGTTTGGCCGAAAGCGGTTTACGATGAGAAAATGGATTTGGGAGATGGGGAGGATTTCTCTGCGTTGGCGGAGGAAGTAATGGGAAGTTTAGATTTTGGAGGTTTAGATGGCTAGCGAAGAGGTGTATCATGTTCCGGTTATGCTCCACGAGTGTATGGAAGGGTTGGCTATTAAGCCGGATGGAGTGTATGTGGATGTGACTTTTGGAGGAGGCGGGCATTCTAAGGAGATTCTGAAGCATCTAGGTCCAAATGGTCGTTTGATTGCTTTTGATCAGGATCCGGATGCATTGCGTAATAAAATTGATGACGAACGTTTTGTGTTGGTTCATCAAAATTTTAGGTTTTTGAAAAATTCGCTCCGTTTAGAGGGGATTCGGCAGGTGGACGGTATATTGGCGGATTTGGGTGTTTCGTCGCATCAATTTGATGATGCCGAACGTGGCTTTTCAATTCGTTTTGATGCTGATCTGGATATGCGGATGGATCAGGTGTCGGATCTGGATGCGCGCAAGGTGCTGAATACCTATCCAGAGGAAGAGCTGCACCGGATTTTTGGAATGTATGGGGAGGTGCAGAATGCAAAGTCTCTGGCAAAAACGATTGTGACGGCGCGCTTGACAAAGTCTATTGAGACTGTTGCTGAGCTTAAAGAGGTTATAAAGAAGATGGTTCCTCGTGGAAAGGAACATAAATATCATGCGCAGGTTTTTCAGGCTTTGCGTATCGAGGTGAATAAAGAGCTGGAGGCATTGCAGGAGTTTTTGTTGCATACCATTTCAGTGCTGAAGCCTGAGGGTAGATTGGTTGTAATGTCTTATCATTCATTGGAAGATAGGCTGGTCAAGAATTTTATGCTGAAAGGTAAGTTTAAGGGTGAGGTGGAGAAAGATTTTTTTGGAAATGAAATTAAGCCGTTTAAGATTGTGACGCGTAAGGCGATTACAGCATCTGAAACGGAACTTGCTGAAAATAATAGATCGAGAAGCGCGAAGTTGAGGGTTGCTGAGAAGCTTACCTAGGTGAGAGGTAATAATGGTGTTTGACAGAAGTCGGACGTATTAAATAAACAGGGATGTCTAGAAAAAACACGATACGTAATAAGGAGTTGAGTGAAGATGTTCAAGAAGAAATGTCTGATGCGGTAGAGGAAAAAGTAGAGGAGACACAGGATTTTATCCGGACAATTTTCTCTCCTGGTAGAATTTCTACCTACTTGGTTACAAAGAATCTGCCCTTTGTTGCTTTCTTGGTTCTGTTGACATTAATATATATATCAAATCGGCATCTGGCCGAGCGCACGGTGCGACAGATTGATCGGTTGGGTAAGGAAGTGAAGGAGTTGAGTTGGGATTATAAGTCCCTGTCTGCCGAGTTGATGAAACTGACGACGCAGACGGAGATTGCAAAGAGGGCGGATACCTTAGGCTTGAAAGAGCGTACGGAACCACCTATAAAACTTGAGGTTTTAAAAGAAGAAAGATAGAATAACGCTTAGGTAGCATGAATATTAGAAAGTCCATATTGGTAAGAGTGTACCTGGCTTTCGGGCTTATGGTCTTTGGGGCCTTGGCTGTGTTTGCCAAGATGCTTCACTTGCAATATGTGGATGGAAAGGAATGGAAGGCGATTGCGGACAGTTTGACTATTCAAGAGCGTGTTGTAGAGGCGGCAAGGGGAAATATTTTTTCTAACGACGGTAGTCTTTTGGCTACTTCAGTACCTGAGTATGAAATCCGGTTTGATGCGATGGCTATTCCGGTCGAGCATAACGATGTGTTTAATTTGAAGGTGGACTCTCTGGCTATAAAGCTGGCAGGGTTCTTTAAAGATAAGTCATCGCGGCAATATTTGAATATGCTGAAAGAAGCGCGTAGTAAGAAACAGCGCTACGTCTTGATCAAGCGAGGGGTTTCGCATCAGGATTTGAAGGTTTTAAAGACTTTTCCGTTGATGCGAACCTTTAGGGAAGGTAAGTCTCGGTTTTCGAGTAGTATGGTTTCGGTAAGGCAAAATAAACGCATCTTACCATTTACTAATTTGGCTGCGCGGACTATCGGTTATAAAAATGATGAATATCGCGTAGGACTGGAAGGTGCTTATGGTGATTATATTGAAGGAAAGAGTGGAGCGCAAATGATGCAACGTATTGCAGGAGGGGTGTGGGTTCCTTTGAATCGTGAAGTAGAGGTCGCTCCTGTGGATGGTTCAGATATCATTGCGACTATTGATGTCAATATGCAGGATATGGCGCAACGCGCTCTGGGCAAACAGATGAAAACGTCGAATGCTGATGAGGGCTGTGTTATCCTAATGGAGGTGGCTACAGGAGAGGTGCGGGCGATTGCTAATTTCACAAAGGATACGGATGGCGAGTACCGAGAAAAGTTTAATTATGCAATAGCACAATCTGCAGATCCGGGATCGACATTTAAATTGGCTTCTTACTTGGTGGCCTTGGATGACGGTTTGATTGATACAAACACTATGGTCGATGTGGGGAATGGTACCTATAAAGTGCCTTCGCATACGATTCGTGACTCGCATGCTCCAAAGAAATCGATGATGACGGCCAAAGAAGGTTTCGAGGCATCGTCCAATGTGGCAATAACGAAGTTGATCAACCTGAAGTACGGAGATAATCCCTCCAAGTTTACTTCAAAACTGCATAGTTGGGGATTGAATGAGCCTTTGCACCTGCAGATTCCAGGAGAAGGAAAGCCAGTGGTAAAGACGCCGAAAAATAGAAGTTGGAGTAAGTTGTCCTTGATACAGATGGCTTATGGATATGAGTTGTTGCTTACGCCATTGCAGACGTTGGTGTTGTATAATGGTGTTGCTAATGATGGTAAGATGGTAGCGCCTTTGTTTGTGAAAGAGATAAGACATTTGGGGAATACAGTGGAGAAGTTTGAAGCACGTGTTATAAATAAGCAGATGGCTTCTAAAAGTGCGATAACAAAAATGCAGCGTATGTTGGAAGGGGTGATGACGGAGGGGACGGGTAAGAAACTGACGAGTCCACTGTATACTTCGGCCGGAAAAACGGGAACGGCACAAATGGCAGATAATGCACGAGGCTATGGACAGAGAAGGTATCAGTCTTCTTTCGCAGGGTATTTCCCAGCTGAAAATCCGAAGTACTCAATGATTGTGGTGATTCGTAATCCACGTAATGGCTACTATGGAGGTTCGGTCGCAGGGCCTGTATTTAAAGAGTTGGCTGATATGGTATACGCAAATGATTTATCGTTGCATGGTTCATTTGCGAAACGTAATGTGAATGTTGCAGGTGTAAAGACGCCGCTTACATTAGCAGGTTCAAAGGAAGCTTCGACAAAAGTGTACGAAGCTTTGGGCTTTACGTCTTATAACTGGAATTCAATAGCACAAGGTGCAGCGACCGATACTTCCAAAAAAGGGGTTCCTTTTATTGAAGTATCGGTGCGTGAAGGGGTAGTGCCAAATGTAGTTGGCATGGGACTGATTGATGCACTATATACGATGGAGAATGCGGGCTTCAAAAGCCAGGTCGGTGGAAAAGGGAAAGTGATTTCCCAATCGCTGGTGCCGGGTGAAAAATTGAAAATAGGGACTAATGTTGCACTTCAATTGAATTAGATATGATATTAAAAGAATTATTGCATGCGGTGCCTGTTATACAGGTTGAAGGTTCGCTCGAAGTGGAGATTGCTTCGGTGTGCTTTGATTCTCGAGAAGTGAAAGATGGGGCGCTCTTTGTAGCGGTTCGTGGTGTGCATACAGATGGACATCTCTTCGTAGATAAAGTGGGAGCTGCAGGGGCTGCTGCTATTGTCGTCGAAGAGTTGCCTGCCGAAATGTTGGAGGGGGTAACCTACCTATTAGTCAATGATAGTGCTTATGTACTGGGGCTGGTTGCTGGGAATTTTTATGGCAACCCATCCAAGGATTTGAAGTTGGTAGGAGTGACGGGTACAAATGGGAAAACTACGGTAGCTACCTTGTTATTTAATTTATTTGATCATTTGGGGTACCAGGTGGGGCTATTGTCTACTGTTGAAAATAGAATCGGTGACCGTATTATTCCGGCTACACATACGACACCGGATCCAGTGGCGCTGAATCAGTTGCTACGGGAAATGGTGGAAGAGGGCTGTGATTACTGCTTTATGGAAGTGAGCTCGCATGCTGTGGTACAACAACGTATAGCAGGTCTGCGGTTTGCTGGTGGGATATTTACAAATATCACGCATGATCACCTGGATTTCCATAAAACGTTTAGCAACTATATAAAAGCGAAGAAGTGCTTTTTCGACGAGTTGGATCGCTATGCTTTTGCATTGACCAATATCGATGATAAAAATGGAGCAGTGATGTTGCAAAATACTTTTGGACACCGCAAGACTTATGGCCTACAGAGTATGGCAGACTTTAAGGCCAAGGTAATAGAAAGTCATTTTGATGGTATGCTGCTGCAAATTGATGGGCAAGAGGTCTGGGTCAAATTGGTGGGCGGATTTAATGCTTATAATATTTTGGCGGTATATGGTGCTGCGATTCTGTTGGAGCAAGAGACTTTAAAAGTGCTGACTGCGTTGAGCGAGATTACAGGTGCTGAAGGACGATTTGAGACGGTGCGTTCGGCTAAGGGGATTGTTGGTGTGGTCGATTATGCCCATACACCAGATGCAGTGGAGAATGTGTTGGAGACAATTCAGCAACTGCGCACCGGAACACAGCAGATTATTACGGTATTGGGTTGTGGTGGGGACCGTGATCGGACAAAACGCCCTGAAATGGCTAAAGTAGCTTTGAAGTATAGTGATAAGGTTATCATTACTTCGGATAATCCGCGTACGGAGGATCCGCTTGCTATTATCAAGGAAATGGAAGCGGGTATACCTGCTGATAAAAAGAAAAATACATTTAGTATCTCGGACCGGAGAGAGGCTATCCGCGCAGCCTGCCACTTGGCATCGCCAGGGGATATCGTGCTGATTGCCGGAAAGGGACACGAGAAATATCAAGAGATCAATGGTGTGCGTCATCATTTTGATGATCGTGAAGAATTGGAAAATACATTTAACGAACAATAATAAGAGCCGATGTTGTATTACTTATTTAATTGGTTACAAGAGCACTTGCATATTCCTGGGGCGGGGTTGTTTCAGTACATCTCGTTTAGGACGGCAATGGCGGTTATTGTCTCTTTGATTATTACCACCGTCTTTGGTAGCCGTTTAATCCGGTTACTGCACAAAAAGCAAGTTGGCGAGACTATTCGTGACCTAGGGCTAGAAGGGGAGAAAAAGAAACAAGGTACACCAACTATGGGAGGATTGATTATCATAGCAGGTATTCTTATCCCGACATTGTTGTTTGCTAAGCTGGATAATATCTATGTTATCATTATGATCATTACGACCCTTTGGATGGGTGCTATTGGTTTTTTGGATGATTATATCAAGGTATTCCGGAAGAACAAAGAAGGATTGGCTGGTCGATTCAAGGTTATTGGTCAAGTGGGCTTAGGTACACTGATAGCTATAACAATGTACTTTCATCCGGATATCGTCGTGCGGGAGCAGGTGACAAACCCGAGTTCATCACGACCTGTTGAGGTGATTATTAATCCACAGACTGGCGAAAAGACATATGCGGAAAATGTGAAGTCAACAAAGACGAACATTCCATTTTATAAAAATAATGAGTTTGACTATTCCAAGGTATTGGATGTTGTTGGTTTAGAAGGTAAGTGGCCTACTTTTTTCCTATTCCTATTTGTTGTCGTATTTATCGTGACAGCAGTATCGAATGGAGCGAATATAACGGATGGTATAGATGGATTGGCAACGGGGACGTCGGCGATTATAGGGATTACCCTCGCAATACTAGCGTATGTGTCGGGTAATATTATCTTCTCGGATTATCTGAATATCATGTACATCCCGAATTCGGGTGAGCTGGTGATTTTCGCTGGAGCATTTATCGGTGCATGTACGGGTTTTTTGTGGTACAATGCTTACCCTGCACAGGTATTTATGGGAGATACGGGATCGTTGATGATTGGAGGTAATATCGCGGCATTTGCTATCCTGATCCGCAAGGAACTGTTGATTCCGGTGTTGTGTGGTGTGTTCCTGATTGAGTTGGTCTCGGTTATTACACAGGTATCCTACTTTAAGTATACAAAGAAGAAGTTTGGTGAAGGGCGACGGATTTTCTTAATGTCTCCGCTGCATCATCATTACCAAAAGAAAGGATATCACGAAGCCAAGATTGTAACCCGATTTGTAATTGTGGGTGTTATCCTGGCGATTTTAACCATAGTAACGTTGAAAGTTAGATAAGATGGCAAATATTGCAGATACATATTATCCACAGCAAGGTCGCTTAGTAATTCTGGGAGCAGGAGAGAGCGGTGTTGGAGCTGCTATCCTTGGTAAGGATAAGGGGTTTGATGTATTCGTGTCCGACCTTGGGGTGATAGCTGCATCTTATCAGAAGCAGTTGCAAGATGAAGGAATCGCTTTTGAGAGCGGTCAGCACACTGAGGCAGCTATTTTGAATGCAGATGTGGTTGTCAAGAGCCCAGGTATTCCGGAAAAAGCGCCCTTAATAAAAAAGCTGAGAGAAGCTGGTATTCCACTTATCTCGGAAATCGAATTTGCGGCACAGTATACCGATGCACGGTTAATCTGTATTACAGGGTCAAACGGGAAGTCGACTACGACGATGTTGACTCACTATATGTTGGAGAAGGCAGGCCTTAATGTGGGCTTGGCGGGCAATATCGGAAAAAGTTTCGCTCTACAGGTGGCGCGTGCAGATTTTGATGTTTACGTCTTGGAGATATCGAGTTTTATGCTGGACGATATGTATCATTTTAGAGCCGATGTGGCTGTATTGTTGAATATCACTCCAGACCATTTGGATCGCTACGATTACAAGATGGAAAACTATGTGAACTCGAAGTTCAGGGTGATTCAAAATCAAACGGCTAACGATTTCTTTATCTACTGTAGCGATGATGAAGAGACCGTCAAAGCGCTGCCGAGATTTGATATAAAAGCAATGATGCTACCTATGACACAGGAAGATGTGGTGTCGAAAGGTGCATATTTAAACGAGAAGAAAGATTTAATAATTAACATACCTAATAGAGAGATATTTGCGATGAATATTGAAGAGTTATCATTACAGGGAAGACACAACGTGTACAATAATATGGCGTCAGGTTTGGTCGCTAAAGTACAAGAGTTGCGCAATCAGACGATGAAGGAGAGTATGGGCTCTTATGTCAATATACCGCACCGATTGGAGCATGTGGCATTTATAGGAGGTGTCAATTATATCAATGATTCCAAAGCTACCAACGTGAATTCGGTATGGTACGCGTTGGAGAGTTTTTCGCCAGATATCGTTCTTCTGTTAGGAGGGGTGGATAAAGGAAATGATTATGATATGTTGCGCGATTTAGTGAAGCAAAAAGTTAAAGCGATTATCTGTATAGGTAAGGATACCTCACGCATCCATGATGCATTTGAAGATGAGGTAGACGTAATTGTAAACAGTGCTTCAATGGATGATGCTGTACAGATCGCATCGCATCTTGCTAAAAAGGGAGATACGGTATTGTTATCACCTGCTTGCGCAAGTTTTGATTGGTTTAAAAATTACGAAGAACGAGGAGATAAATTTAAAGATGCTGTAATGGCGTTGTAGGTTGGGTAGTTAACAAGTGAACAAGTTACCAAGGTTTTGAATTGTCAAGACAACTTGATAACAGGATCATCTGATAACTCGATAACAGAGGAAAAAAGATAATGGAACAGATATTTGCAAAGCTAAAAGGAGACAAGTGGATCTGGATTATCGTGATAATTCTATCAGGGTGGTCTTTGCTTGCTGTTTATAGTTCTGTAGGTACGTTGGCTTATAAAGAAGGAAAAGGGACGGAGCTGTATCTGTTTAAACATTTTTCTATTGTAGCAGTGGGTTTGCTTTTGATGTATTTGTCCCATAAGTTGGATTACAAATGGTACGCGGGTATTTCGAAGATACTGATGGTTATTACAATCCCTTTACTGTTATATACGTTGATTTTCGGTAGTTCAGTGAATGAGGCATCGCGATGGGTTACGATTCCGGTTATCAATCAGACATTTCAGACTTCGGATTTGGCCAAACTGGCTTTGATTACTTTTTTGGCCCGTATGTTATCCCGTAAGCAAGAGGAGATTAAGGATGTCAAGAAATCTTTTGTCCCTATTATGGGGGCGGTGTGTGTGGTGTTTGTTTTGATTGCCTGGGCCAACTTGTCTACAGCAGTAATGCTTTTCGGAACCAGCGTTCTTTTGTTGTTGATTGGTCGTATTTCGTTTAAGCAGATTGCTTTGGTTACGGCCGGTGTAGCAGTATTGGGGATAATAGTAATTTCAATAGGTCCACGTCGGGCTACTTATTTCAGCCGTATTGAAGGATTCTTTAAGACGGAGGAAGTACACGAAACGAATGTTCCTTTTCAAGAGGATAAAAACTATCAGGCGAATAATGCGAAAATCGCTATTGCGACAGGTGGAGTATTTGGTAAAGGTCCAGGAAATAGCGTGCAACGTAACGTATTACCGCACCCTTATTCGGATTTCATATTCGCGATTATAATTGAAGAATATGGTACGATGGGTGGTGTGATTCTGTTGTTCTTGTATTTGGCTTTGATGTACCGTTGCATTCGTATCGTAACGATGAGTCCACGTGCATTCGGGGCATTTTTGGCCGCAGGTTTAGGGTTTAGCCTAACAATACAGGCTCTTGCAAATATGGCGGTGGCTGTAGGGTTGGGGCCGGTGACAGGAGTTCCGCTTCCACTAGTAAGTATGGGGGGGACATCCATTTTGTTTACGTCAGTGGCACTAGGGATTATTCTGTCTGTGAGTAGGAATATTGAAGAATTAAAAGGTAAGGAAGAATTGGATGAGGTGATAAAACCTAAAAGGGTTGTCGTCGGGTCAATTTGATTATTAAGTTAATAAGGTTACAAGGTTATATAGTTATAAGGTTATAAAGTTAAGAAGGGGAGAGTTACGGGATTAAAATCTCCTATCTCAATACTCATTACTAAATACGAATAAAATGGCGCATAAAGTAATTATCAGTGGTGGCGGTACAGGAGGGCATATCTTTCCTGCGATAGCAATTGCTAATGCTTTGCGTCGTATTGAGCCCGATGTTGAAATCCTATTTGTTGGAGCTGAAGGAAAGATGGAGATGGAGAAAGTGCCAGCCGCAGGTTATACGATCATAGGTCTGAATATCCAAGGGTTCAACCGTTCGTCTTTGCTGAAAAATCTGTCTTTGCCCTTTAAGATGCTGGATAGTTTGTTGAAGGCGAGAAAAATTATTAAGGATTTTAAAGCGGACGTTGCCGTAGGTGTCGGTGGTTATGCTTCCGGCCCGTTGTTGATGATGGCAAATATGATGGGGGTACCTACGTTGATCCAGGAACAGAATTCGTTTGCTGGAAAAACAAACAAGAGCCTAGGCAAGAAAGCTAAGAAAGTCTGTGTTGCCTATGAGGGTATGGAGCAGTTCTTTGCAAAAGAAAAGGTGTTATTGACCGGAAATCCTATTCGTCGTGCGTCGGTAGATATTGAAGGTAAAAAGGGGGAGGCTTTGGTCGATTTCGGTTTAGAAGCGGGCAAGAAAACTATTTTGGTGACGGGGGGAAGCCTAGGAGCGGGGACGCTCAATGACTGCGTGAAGAATAATATTGATAAGTTGAATGCTGCAGGTGTACAGGTTATCTGGCAATGCGGGGGATACTATGTGGATAAGTTGACAGCCGAGCTTGGTGGGAAACTTCCCAATAGCATTAAAATGTCTGCTTTCTTACAGAGGATGGACTATGCATATGCGGCGGCTGATCTGATAGTGGCCCGTGCGGGAGCAGGTACAATCTCTGAACTATGTGTGGTGGGCAAGCCTGTGATTCTGGTGCCGTCGCCTAATGTGGCCGAGGACCATCAGACAAAAAATGCGATGGCACTGGTAAATAGAGACGCTGCAGTGATGGTGAAGGATGTGGAAGCGAGAGATGTGCTGGTGGATAAAATATTGGAATTATTGAATGATGCGCCTGCGGCGGAGACGTTGGGGCAGAATATAGAAAAAATGGCCTTGTTGGATGCCGATGAGGTGATTGCAAGAGAGGTGTTGAAATTAATCAAGAAATAGGGGATATGAACATTGATCAGATAAAGAAAGTTTATTTAATCGGTATCGGTGGTATCGGGATGAGCGGTCTGGCACGTTATTTTCATAAACTCGGCTGTGAGGTGAGTGGATATGATAGAACGGAGACTGAGCTAACCAAGGCTTTGGCTAAGGAAGGTATTCCTGTGGTGTATGAAGATGACGTCACTACAATCGATGCATCCTTTTCAGCACCATCGGAACAAGCATTGGTGATCTATACGCCGGCGGTTCCTAAGGAGTTGAAGATAAAGAACTATTTTCTGGATAAAGGCTTTGAGCTTTTTAAACGCTCACAGGTCTTGGGGATTATCAGTGCTAACCGCTTTACTATCGGAGTAGCTGGTACGCATGGTAAGACAACGACCTCAACCATGATTGCCCATATTTTGAAAGATTCGGGTTATGATTGTTCTGCATTCTTAGGAGGCATAAGTTCAAACTATGATACGAATGTGCTTTTTGGAGCAAATAATGTAGTGGTGGTCGAAGCAGATGAATACGATCGTTCGTTTTTGACGCTACATCCGGATATCGCTATCGTGACCTCTGCAGATGCGGATCACTTGGATATCTATGGGGATGAATCGCATTTGATTGAATCATTTGAGATGTACCTGGATCGGGTGGTAGACGGTGGAAAACGGATTGTAAAAAAGGGCTTGCCTTTTAAAGGAGACATTAGCTATTCGCAGCATACTGAAGCGGATGCTTATGCTAAAAATATACATGTTAAAGACGGTCAGTTTTATTTTGACTATGTGAGTGATGAAGTCACAATAGCGAACATTCTTTTGGGTATAGCGGGGCTTCATAATGTGGAAAATGCTGTAGCTGCGATTACGGTAGCGCGGCTGTTGAAGATTGAGGACCAAAAAATCGTAGCGGCACTGGCTAATTTTAAAGGAGCAAAGCGACGGTTTGAATTTATCGTTAGGAATGAAAAGCATATTTACATTGATGACTATGCGCATCATCCCGAGGAGTTAAGGGCTTTTTTGAGCTCTATGCGTAAACTGTATCCTGAGAAAAAATTGACGGTTGTATTCCAGCCACATTTATTCACCCGTACGCGCGATTTTATAGATGGATTTGCAGAGGTATTGGGTATGGCCGATGAGTTGTTACTTATGGAAATATATCCTGCACGGGAATTACCTATTGAAGGAGTGACTTCATCGTGGTTGTTGGAAAAGGTCGACTTGTCGAACAAGCGCGTGGTGAGCCCGCAGGAAGTTTTGGAGATCGCTAGGGATGAACAGCCTGAATTATTGGTAACTGTAGGGGCAGGAGATATCGACCGACTGGTGAAACCACTGAAGGAATTATTGGAGAGATAGTATGAGAAATATCAGATGGAGCATGGTTTTTTACGTTTTCTTAGGTCTAGTGATCTTTGTAGGCTTAGCTATGCTTATGAGTCTGGTATCGAAGAAGGATAGCCAACAACTATGTAAAGAGTTGAAAGTAGTTGTGGAGGGTAAGGAAACATTTATCGACCAGCAGGATATTTCGAAGATGATCGACCAGAAATTCGGGTCGGTTGTCGGAAAAGATTTGGCAGGTATAAAAGTACAACAGATCGAAGAAGCCATCGAAATGTTGCCTTATGTATCCAATGCGGAGGTGCATTTGGATATGGACGGGACCATGCAGGTTACAGTGCAGCAACGCGAAGTCGTATTGCGCGTGATCAACAAAGCCGGACGTGAGTACTATGTGGATCGCTTGGGCAAGAAAGTCCCGGTGACATTGAAATATGTGCCACACGTGATGGTCGCAAATGGTAATATCAGTGAAGGATATAAGCAGCCACTAGAGATGGTTGAGTCCAAGTTAGTACAGGATTTGGTGCGTATTGCAGGACATGTACGGGGCGATAATCTTTGGGAGAACCAAATTGTACAGATTTTTGTCAATGAACAGCGGGATATCGAATTGATTCCACGCGTAGGGCGAGAAGTCTTGGTGATCGGCTCAGCAGATTCTCTAGATTATAAGTTGAGAAGGCTAGAGGTGTATTACAAGAATATTCTGCCTAAGGTAGGCAGTGAGGCCTATGAAAAAGTGAACGTCAAGTATGGCGGTCAGATCATCTGTGAACGCAGGGGGAACTGGTTTATCGACAGTTTGCAGATGAAAATAAATATGAAAAATTAACAATACAGCATAAAATACAGCATATGAAACCAAGAATTACAGACATTGAAAGAGAGAATCCAATCATCGTAGGATTGGATATCGGTACAACAAAGATTTGTGTTACTGTAGGGAGACGCAGTGGTTCGAATAAAATTGAGTTGTTGGGCGTTGGTAAAGCCGAATCTGCAGGAGTAAACCGTGGCGTGGTCGCTAATATTCAAAAGACTGTGTTCAGTATCAGGGAAGCAGTTTCCTCGGCTGAAGGACAGTCCAATGTGGATATTAAGGTCGTGAATATCGGTATTGCAGGTCAGCACATCAAAAGCATCCAACATCGCGGTATTTTGACCAAAAGCGATGATGATGAAATAGGTAGAATCGATGTAGAACGATTGATTTCGGATATGTATAAATTGGTTCTTCCTCCGGGAGAAGAGATTATCCATGTCTTGCCTCAGGAGTTTACAATCGATAATGAACCAGGTATCAAAGAACCTATCGGAATGGCAGGGCGTCGTATGGAAGCAAACTTCCATATCATCTCTGGACGGGTTACGGATATTAAAAACATCAAGAAGTGTGTTGATAATGCTGATCTTGAAGTTTCATCCCTGGTGTTGGAGCCTTTAGCATCTTCCGAAGCTGTATTGGATGATGAAGAAAAAATGGCTGGTGTTGTTCTTGTTGATATTGGTGGAGGTACTACCGACGTGGCTATTTTCCACGAGGGTATCATCCGTCATACTGCTGTAATTCCATTAGGAGGTAATATTGTAACTGAAGATATTCGTCAAGGTTGTGCTGTACTTAGAAACCAGGCGGAGCAGTTAAAAGTGAGATACGGATCATCATTGGCGGATGAGAATAAAGAGAATGAGGTAATCTGTGTTCCGGGAATCCGTGGACGTGACTCGAAAGAGATATCGGTCAAAAATTTGGCTTATATCATTCAGGCGCGTATGGAGGAAATCATTGAACACGTATACTACGAAATTAAATCTTCTGGATATGAGGATAAGCTGATCGCAGGTATTGTTATTACAGGTGGGGGAGCACAGTTGAAGCATTTGGTGCAGTTGGTTGAGTATATCACGGGAATAGATTGCCGTATCGGTTATCCAAATGAGTACCTGGCAAAAACGGATATGTTGAACAAGCAGACATTTGAGGAAATGAAGAGCCCAATGTACGCTACAAGTATTGGTCTTTTGATTAAAGGTATACAGATCTTGGAGGATGAGGAAGCTGCAAATCACGAAATGGCGAGCAGAAAGACCGAAAAGGTGCAGGTAAAAGAGATTGCAGAGAAGCAAAGCAAAAAGGAGAGCTGGTTTACGAAAATTATTTCAGAGTTCATTCGCGACAATCAAGAGATTGATGATGACACCTTTATAGGTAAGAAATAATTTTCAACACAACGTAGTTTTTTCCACATTTTAACAATTGTGGAAAACTGTTGTTAATAATTTGGTATTATTACATTCGAATTGTTGAGTTTCGTTTTGATCGCTTGGCAGTTCATAAAAATAGGATATTATGTCGATACAATTTGAAATGTTAAAGGAGCAATCATCTATAATCAAGGTTATAGGTGTAGGTGGTGGCGGTGGTAATGCCGTCAATCACATGTACAAGCAAGGGATTAGTGGTGTAGATTTTATTGTGTGCAACACAGATGCGCAAGCGCTGGAGTTGAGCCCAATTCCTAACAAAGTACAATTGGGAGCTAGTCTTACAGAGGGAATGGGAGCTGGTGCAGATCCTGACGTGGGTGAGAACTCTGCTATCGAAAGTATCGACGATATCAAGAGAATGTTAGGCCCCAACACAAAGATGTTGTTTATTACTGCTGGAATGGGTGGTGGTACCGGTACCGGTGCTAGTCCTGTCTTGGCTAAAGCAGCAAAGGAGATGGGAATCCTTACAGTCGCGATTATTACTACTCCTTTTACATTCGAAGGTAAGAAACGTCGTTCGCAAGCGGAAGAAGGCTTAAGTGAACTTCGTAAATATGTGGATTCGTATCTTGTAATTTCTAATGATCGTCTACGCGAAATCTTTGGAAATTTGACGATGACTGCAGCATTTGCGAAGGCGGATGATATATTAACTACTGCTGCAAAAGGTATTGCCGAAATCATCACTATTCCAGGTTATGTCAACGTCGATTTTAAAGACGTTCGTACCGTTATGAATGATAGTGGTGTGGCTATTATGGGTAACCATGTGGCTTCTGGAGAAGATAGAGCGATCAAAGCTGTAACAGGAGCATTAGCTTCTCCGTTACTTAAAGATAATGAGATAGAAGGTGCACGTTATATTCTTTTAAATATTACTTCTGGAAAGACGGAAGTAACTATGGACGAGGTAGCTATCGTTACAGATTTCATTCAGGAAAAGGCAGGTTTGACTGCTGACTTGATTTGGGGTAACTGTATTGACGAAGCATTGGAAGATAGTCTGTCGGTAACTATTATCGCTACAGGATTCCAAACTTCGGAAGAGCGTATCAAAGAGAAAGAGCAAGAGAAAGTAGCATTGCCGCTTACTCCAGAGCCGACACCTTCTTTTGTTAAACCTGTAGGACAGAATCAATTTACTGAGCGTCCATCGGAAGCGAGAGTAGATAGCTATATAAAGCCTGTAGTGCCTACAGTTGCTAATAGCATGGAGCAGCCTGTTGTTAGTAAGCCACAAGCAGACTTGTTCTCAGCTCCATCTAAATCTGCTGGATTTACGAATGCTTCGGTTCAGGCTGAGCCGCAGATAGTCCGTCATACATTGGATGTACAGGATGATTTTGTGGAAGAAAAAGAAGAAAACCATGGTTTCGAGTTGAAGACTTCGCCTTCTGTGTTTGAATTTAAGTTGCCAACTGTATTTGACGCCTATGAAGAGAAGGTTGATGAAGAGGTGGCTAGCCAAGTGAATAACATTGTAACTTCCTCTATACCTACGACACATGTAGGTGGTTCTACTGTAAAAGTGGAAGAAGAAGTTAACTTCGAAGATCAGTTGTTAAAGACAAAAGAACGCATCTTAAGACTTAAGGAATTAAGTATGAAGTTGAAGTCTTCGAATGGATTGGCCGAGTTGGAAAACGAGCCTGCTTACAAAAGAAAACAAAAGACATTGGACGATGTGCCTCATTCGGCTGATTCTCAGGTGTCACGATTCACCTTATCTTTTGATGAAGGTGTGACGGAGATTCGTTCTAATAATTCGTTTTTACACGATAATGTAGATTAATCAGAGCGCTTTTTTTATTGCTGTATAGAAAGGTCGGCTGTCTAAGACAGCCGACCTTTTGCTTTGCGTATTTTGTTTTGTGTTATAAAGATGCTATTTTAGGAATAAATCTAAAATCTATAAATTTATAAATCAGTAAATTATGGCAAGTATTAACAAATTTGAAGAGTTGAAAGCTTTAGTACACGGGTTGGAATCTGAAGCGGAAAAGTTTTATACCAAGGGCAATGGAGCTGCTGGGACGCGACTCCGTAAGGGGCTTCAGGAGCTAAAGACACTATCACAAGATCTGCGATTGGGTATACAGGATCTAAAAAATAAGAAATAAGCGAGGCTTAATGACATCGTGGAGGGAAGGATGTCTTTCCCTTCACGATGCATAAATTAGTCCTTAGCGTGGAGTTTAAATAACTCGATAAGGTCTGGTATATTGTTGACCGCTAATTTTTCAAAAATCCTACTTTTGTAGGTGCTTACAGTCGATGAGCTTAATGCCAAGAGGTTAGATACTTCGAGTATGCCATGACCTTCTATAAGGTGTTTTGCGACATCCATCTCCCTGTTGGATAGTTTATTCAACGGATTGACCCGATCCATTGAAGATTTTGTGCTTGTCAGTTTTTGTACGTACAGATCCTTTACTTCATTGGACATATACTTACCTCGGTCTTTAATGCTTTGAATAGCATTGGCCAGCTCTTCCATAGCGGTATTTTTGTTGAGATAACCTGCGGCCCCTGCTTCAATATAACGTAAGGCATAGATGTTCTCGTCGTAAGAAGAGAAAACTAGGATTTTTAGATCCTGCTGAAAGTTGAGTATTTCGCCGATTACTTTTATATTATTACCTCCGGGCATATTAATGTCTAAAAGCAATAAATCGAATTTTTCAAATTTAAGATGATCATAGACCTCTTTTATCGTGACTGCATTAGTTATAGAAACATCTTTGAATTTTTCGTTAATCACTACGGCAGCCCCTAATCTGACTATGCTGTGGTCATCTGCGATGAGTATCTTTTTCATAAAAAGGGATGTGCGTTTTATATTTAACAACTATTTAGTGTGAGCTTGAATAGGTGATTGCTACTTGCAAACATACGAAATAATCATTTATATATTTAGATTGTTCACATTAATTAATAATAAAAAACTTGCACATATTGTCGTATTTTTGATTATTATCATTATAATTGTATGTATATAGAAAAACAAAAATTAAATAATTATGGGGTTTTTAAAAGAGTTTAAAGAATTTGCAATGCGCGGTAGCGTGTTAGATCTAGCTGTCGGTGTTGTGATCGGTGGTGCATTTGGTAAAATCGTTACTTCTTTGGTGGACGATGTTATTATGCCTCCGATCGGCTTTATCACAGGAGGGGTGGATTTCAGTAATTTAAAGTATGTGATTACGGAAGCTGATGCGACTACTGGTGTAGCAGAGGTTGCTATCAAATATGGTAACTTCGCGAATGTGATTATACAGTTTTTGATTATTGCATTCTGTATTTTTCTAGTGATTAAAGGAATTAATTCTTTTAATAAGAAAGAAGAGGCTGCTCCAGCTGCTCCGCCAGCGCCATCTAAAGAAGAGGTTCTACTTTCTGAAATCAGAGACATTTTGAAAAATAAATAGGCTAACCAGATAAAGAGTTCTGTTACACTAAACTTTTTGATTTTAGTCCTTGTTAGTTTAGAAATAATACAGTACTTTTGCATTCCTATTAAGGATAATTACAGGTTAGAATATTAAAAAAATATAATAAAGCGTCATGAAAAGAACATTTCAGCCTTCGCAAAGAAAAAGAAGAAACAAACACGGTTTTAGAGAGCGTATGAGCACAGCTAATGGTAGAAGAGTATTAGCGTCTCGTAGAGCTAAAGGAAGAAAACGTCTTAGTGTTTCTGACGAGTATCGCCACAAAGGCTAATACTTTTTTTAGCGCCGGTGACTTTAACTGTGCCGTTCCGGCCTTTTCTGTCATCGTATGAAAAAAACATTTAAAAAGGAAGAACGACTATGTAATAAGAGCTTACTAAATAAGCTCTTCCATAGTGGTTCTTCTTTTGTTGTATACCCTTTTCGGATGGTATATACGGAGGTAGCGCTAGAGAAAGTGCAATCTCCAGTCAGTGTCGTTATCTCTGTATCAAAACGCAGATTCAAGGCGGCACCTGATCGTAATCGTATTAAGCGTTTGATTCGGGAAGCCTACCGACAGCAAAAATCTATCGCACTTTACCCTTTCATGGAGTCTAAATCTTCGGGCCTGTTGCTCGCGATACAGTACGTAGGAAAGGAAGAAGTGCCCTTTGCTACGGTTTGGACAAAAATGGAAAAAGCACTAGCACAGTTGATCAATGAAAATAATCAATAGTATCGGTTTGTTTGCGGTGAAGATTTTGCAAGGAATCTTTTTGTTGATTATACGATTTTATCAGCTTTTTATCTCTCCATTACTAGGTGCAAACTGTAGGTATACCCCGACTTGTTCGCAATACGGTAAAGAGGCTATCCTTAAATATGGTCCTTTTAAAGGCGGTTGGTTAGCAATCAAGCGTATCGCCAGTTGTAATCCTTGGGGAGGACATGGTCATGATCCTGTACCCTAAATTTAACCTGTTTTCAGAAAGTATTATTCTATGCGTAACTATATATTGCAAATCGACACAGCAACAGAGGTTTGCTCGGTCTCTATCGGTACGGAGGGGAAGCTCTTGGCCGAGCTTACAGCAGAGGAGAAGAATATGCATGCTTCGGGGCTTACTGTTTGTATTGATAGATTGTTGAAAAGTGTATCATTGGATTATGCTGATCTGTCTGCTGTGGCGGTGAGTATGGGGCCTGGTTCTTATACAGGGCTTAGAATTGGGGTGTCTACGGCAAAAGGATTGTGTTATGCATTGGATATACCATTGCTTGGTGTGAATACCTTAGAAAGCATGTACGAAGGGTATATTGCAAAGCGGGCGGGAGAAGACAATCTTGTTTATATTCCGATGTTGGATGCGAGGCGGATGGAAGTGTATATGGCGGCATTTGATGAGCAGAAGAATTGTTTGCAAAAAACGGAGGCCGTTATAGTCGATGTAAATACGTTTGATGTTTTTGCTCCTAAAAATGTCGTGCTTTTCGGGTCAGGTGCAAATAAGTTACAAGAGCTGTTCGAAGGTAATGTGCAGGTGCAAATAGATAGAGAATACCAACATTCGTCATCCTATTTAAGTACGATTGCGTTTCGTAAATTTCAGAGTAAGGAGGGTGAAGACCTGATTTATTTTGAGCCGTTCTATCTTAAAGAGTTTGTGGCGACGGTGTCTAAGAAGCTTATTTAAACCTATAACCATCTTTTTCGTTTGAACCAGTAATAGATCAGTACGGAGAGTAGGGCCATGATGATCAATATACCTGCGTAGCCGTATTCCCACTCCAGCTCGGGCATGTTCTCGAAATTCATTCCATAGACTCCGACAATAAATGTCAATGGCATGAAGAATACGGATATAATGGTCAACGTCCGCATGATTTCGTTAGTGTGGTTGGACTCGATATTGAAGTAGATGTTCAATAACTGGGAGGTGTTTTCGGAGATGTTGCGAAAGAGTGTACTGGTTCTTGAAAACAAATCCCTTAAGTCCTGTGTGTAGATATTTTTATACTCCGGCATATGGAAATAATCAACAATATCTTTGTAAAGAGTGAGTACACTGCGGATGACATCAATCTGCCTTTTGATATAGTATAGTTTCTTTAAAAACGGCTTTCTTCGATGGTGCAGAAAAACAATCTCTTCGTATTCATCAAGCTGCATGGCCATTTTTCCTAGGACTAGGTCTTCAAATGTTTTGAGCGTATCCGATACCAAAGCATTGACTAGTGTTTTGCTGGATTGTAGTCTTCTGTGGGAGCGCTCGATTGTTTTAAGACGTTCGAGGAAATCGATTTGATTCCGGTGCACGGTGATTACGACACTTTCATTGTAAAATAGGGATATCCGATCGGTGACTTCGACTAAGGAGTCTGATTCTTCATCAAATTTATTCGGAATTGATCGTAGTATAAGGAAATGGTAGTTTTCGAATTCTTCTATTTTTGGAAGATGTCCAGTTTCCAAACAATCTTTTATAGAAGCATCATTGAGTTTGTATTTTTCCTTCAGTTCCGCGAAATCTTCTATTTTTGGATTGGATATGTCGATCCATTCAAAACTGCTTTCAGGGTGCTGGAGGATATATGTTACCATAAGAGGTTGCTTTAATTTGCCATTAAAGTAGTCATATTGGTTTATATTATCAAGGATGAATAAGTTACCATTAACTTAAAACCTTCAATTTATTAAAAATAAAAGAGGGATTCAAACCAAGTTTGAATCCCTCTTTTATTTTATAGCTGATTTTTGATTATTTCTTTTCAGCTGGTTTCTTTGCGCTGTATTCTTTGTTCAACGCTTCAACCACTTCTTTAGTGATATCTAATTTAGAATCTGCGTAGATTACTGCAGGATTTGTTTTAGAATACGTCAATACGAACTGATATCCTTTTTCTTCAGCATGCTTTTTCAGGTACTCTGTAATCGCGTTATAGACCGCATTGAATTCTGTAGCTTCGTCTTGTGCTAGGGATTGAGAAGCGTTCTGATCTAATCTTCCTAACTCATCTTGTTTACGCGCTAATTTTTCTTCTGTAGCTTGGCGCTCAGAGGCACTCATTGTAGCTGCTTTTTGCTGATATTCTGCAACTTCTCTTTGGAATGCTTGTCCTTTAGATTGTAAGTCCGTTTGGGCTTTCTTTACTTTAGCTTCAAGTTTAGATTTGATGTCCTTGAAGTATACATATTTTTCAGAAAGTGTATCTGAGTTTACATAGACAATTTTCTCTTGAATTTTTGCTGGAGAGGTAGCTGTGCTATCATTTTTAGAAGCTGGCGTATTGGACGCATTTTGATTACAAGATGTAATCGATGCTGCTAGTATTAATCCTAAAGTAACTTTTGATAAGTTTGCTAAAATTCTATTCATTATTTTGTCTATTTTGATCTTTTTTTATGCTTCTGTTTAAACGTTCAATCGGACTTTCTTCTTAAGATGAGGGGCTTGTGGGCCAATGTCTTTTATGTCCTTTTCTCGTTGAAAAAACAAACCTACTATAAAAAAATTACAAATCCATCTTTTTCGCTTTTTTGTCCGCAAAAAAAGAATTTTTAAGGCCATTTTACCGCTGTGAGCACTTGCTTAAGTGCCTAATTTTTATTAACTTTGAGAGTTAATTTTTTCTGTTATTAATATATTACATGAGCGAAGAAAAAAAGAATCCTACAACGTATTCAGCTGATAATATCCAGGTATTAGAGGGGTTAGAAGCGGTACGTAAACGTCCATCCATGTATATTGGGGACACAGGCCCCAAGGGTTTACACCATTTAGTTTACGAGGTTGTTGATAACTCTATCGATGAGGCTGTTGCAGGTTACTGTAATGATATCCATGTAACTATCCATAAGGACAACTCAATTTCTGTAAAAGATAACGGTAGGGGTATTCCGACTGGTATAAATAAAAAGGAAAATAAATCCGCATTGGAGCTCGTCATGACGGTGTTGCACGCCGGTGGTAAGTTTGATAAGGATACGTACAAAGTATCTGGAGGACTTCACGGTGTGGGGGTATCCTGTGTGAACGCTTTGTCTATACACCTGAAAGCTGAAGTACATCGCGAAGGAAAAGTATTCAACCAAGAATATGAAAAGGGAAAACCGATGTATGATGTTAAAGAAGTTGGTACTTCGGATGTTACAGGTACTATCGTAACATTTTCTCCGGATCCAGAGATCTTTACACAGACTACTGTTTATAACTATGATACATTAGCTAACCGTCTACGTGAGCTTGCTTTCTTGAATAAAGGAATCACCCTTACGTTGTTGGACGAACGCGAAACCAATGAAGATGGTACAGAGAAGAAGAATGTATTTTTATCTGAGGGCGGACTTCAAGAGTTTGTCAAGTTTTTGGACGGTAATCGTACTTCCTTAATTCCTGATCCAATTTATTTGGAAGGTATTAAGCAAGGGATTCCGGTCGAATTGGCTTTCCAATACAACGATACGTATTCTGAGAATGTGCATTCTTATGTCAATAATATCAATACGATAGAGGGGGGGACACACGTCGCTGGATTTCGTAGAGGTCTGACGCGTATTTTGAAGAAATATGCAGATGAGTCTGGGCTATTGAAGAATTCAAAAGTTGAGGTGACTGGGGATGACTTTAGAGAGGGATTGACAGCTGTTATATCTGTAAAAGTTGCGGAGCCCCAGTTTGAAGGTCAGACTAAGACGAAGCTAGGGAATACTGAGGTCATGGGAGCAGTAGATGTTGCTGTGGGAGAGATCTTAGGCGTATACTTGGAAGAGAACCCAAGAGAAGCTAAAGTTATCGTGCAAAAAGTAATCATAGCCGCTCAAGCTAGGGCCGCGGCGCGTAAAGCACGTGAACTCGTACAACGTAAGACGGTGATGAGTGGATCTGGGCTTCCTGGAAAATTGGCTGACTGTTCAAGTAATGACCCTGCTTTATGTGAGATTTTCTTTGTCGAGGGAGACTCTGCGGGTGGAACGGCCAAACAAGGACGTGATCGTAATTATCAAGCTATCATGCCACTACGCGGTAAAATCCTGAACGTAGAGAAGGCTATGGAGCATAAGATTTACGAAAGTGAAGAAATCAAGAATATGTTTACGGCCTTGGGGGTGTCTGTTGGTACAGAGGAGGATCCTAAAGCATTGAATACGGCTAAACTACGGTATCACAAGATCATTATCATGACGGATGCGGACGTCGACGGTAGCCACATTGCTACCTTGATTCTGACATTCTATTTCCGTTATATGCGCCAATTGATCGAGAAAGGTTATATCTATATCGCTACTCCACCATTGTATTTGGTCAAAAAAGGGAAGGAGTCGGAGTATGCTTGGACAGAAGACCAACGTTTAGCTGCGATACAGCGTCTGAAAGGTACTGGTAAAGAAGATTCTGTACACGTACAGCGTTATAAGGGACTTGGAGAGATGAACGCAGAGCAGCTATGGGAAACAACAATGAACCCAGAGAAGCGTACTCTACGTCAGGTAACGATAGAGAATGCAGCAGAATCTGACCGTGTATTCTCTATGTTGATGGGTGACGAAGTGGCTCCGCGAAGAGAGTTTATAGAAAGAAATGCAAAATATGCAAAGATAGATACCTAACGGAATCTTGTCATTATATGGAGAGCCAGATAGTTTACTATCTGGCTTTTTTTGTGTCAATCGGCTAGCCGGAACTCTCTGTTTAAAAGAGTTGAATTGTATATCATTTTTTTATTGTGGAATTGTTTTTGTAAATTGGTGACAACCAATTATTTACACTATGAAGTCAAGTGTGATATTATTTTTGATGTTTCTTTGCATAAACGTGTGTTCGCAAGAATTTTATGGAGCCCCTATGCAGGGCATGGCGAATACAGGATTGGCGGTGCCTTCGGTCTATGGTCTAACTGCCAATGCAGCGGTAATCGGCCAATTACGACGGCCTCGTATTGGAGTAGGGTATCAACCCCATTTTTTAACAAATGATATCCGGGCGCAGGCACTATTAGCTGCTTTGCCTTTAGGACGGATCAACGCCTTAGGTCTTGCTGTTAATAACTATGGATTGAAAGCAACTTCCTCTCTATTGACGCTGAGGGCAATTTATGTGCGGACATTTGGTAATGTTTTCTCTACGTCGGTATCAACGAACTATCATCAATATCATGTTAAAGGCTATGGGGGAGATAATACGCTTTCTTTGGATTTAGGGGCGCATCTTAATGTCAGTAACTCACTGTCTCTCGGTTTGTTGCTCCGCAATGTTACTGCTTCCCGATTTGACGATACGATAGATCAATACGTTACGCGGGAGGTTGGAGCAGGATTGTTGTTCAACATATCTAAAGAAGTCTTGTTTACGGCTGATGTTTATTATAATGCGTTTCGTGAAATAGATCCTCGATTTGGAATTGCTTATCATATCGATGACCTAATTATTTTAAGAGGTGGGGCAACGTTGGTGCCTATGCAGTATTTTACGGGAATCGGAATGACCTTGGGAAAATTGTTATGTGATATTTCTTCGTCTTTCCATACGCGGTTGGGAGCTTCTCCTCAGTTATCCTTGGCTTATGGTTTTTAGACTTGTATTTTTTGTGGTGACGTTGGGTTTGTTGCCTGATCGCACTCTGGCACAAGAGGAGGAGGTTGCGGAACTTCTTTTGGAACAGCTTCATGAAGAATTGGGAGAAGATGTAGATATCAGTGAGATTTCGGAGAAATTAAATTATTATTTAAAGAAGCCTTTAAATCTCAATACTGCAAGTGAAGCCGAACTTAGTTCACTTTTTTTCCTATCACCTCAGCAGATCGATAACTTGATTTTTCATCGGACCAAATCTGGTGAATTTATTAATATACTGGAGCTTCAGGCTATCAAAGGATTTAATACCGAAACGATTCAACGTATACTTCCATTCGTTTATATTGCTACGCCAACTTCTTTTAAGGCGTTGAACTTTAGAACGATTATGGACAAAGATGAGCACATGGTGATGATGCGTTATGGCCGTAATCTAGAACGAGCAAAGGGATATGAGATACAGGATGAGGATAAAAATAGGTATTTGGGAGATGCGAATCGCTATGCGCTTCGATACCGTTGGAATTATGACAATCAGATTCGAATAGCTATTAACATGGAAAAGGATGCAGGTGAACCTTTTTTGAAGGAAAAGCAACGTTACGGATTTGATTTTTATTCGGGACATATTGAGGTGAGGGCATTAAGTAAGCATGTTAAAAAGCTCGTCATAGGTGACTATGCACTCCAGTTTGGGCAAGGGCTTATTTCGTGGAATGGCTTGAGTTTTGGCAAGGGGGCTTGGATAGGCAGTGTGGCTCGGCAAGGGCTGGGGCTCGTGCCGTATTCTTCGATGAATGAAAGCAATTTTCAACGAGGGATAGCCGCCGCTGTCGAACGAGGGGCGTTTACATGGATTCCCTTCGTTGCTTACAATCGGCTCTCAGGAAAAGTCGAAGAACTGGATGGGAATCGCCTTATCACTAGGATAAGCCATTCTGGACTGCATCGTACCCCCACAGAGCAGATCTATAGAAGAGCAATTGGACAAGTCGCATATGGTAGTCATGTGATGTATAGGTATGGGAGGTTGAAGGTTGGTCTTACCTATATGGGATCGACATACGATGGACTAAAAATAAGAGGCGAGGATCTACGTCAAAGGTTTGATTTTCAGGGGACGAGTCTGCACCTAATAGGGGCTAACTACAATTACACTTTTCGGAACTATTATTTTTTTGGTGAGACAGCTTATAGTTTTGGGGGAGGTTGGGCTACCAATAATGGGGTCATAGCCAGTCTACATTCCAAGCTATCCTTATTTGCTAATTATAGGAATTATCAACGAGATTATTATAGTATCTATGGACAGTCTTTAGGTGAGGGAAGCCAAGTCGCTAATGAAAAAGGGGTATATACAGGAGTGGTTTATCACCCTAGTAGAAAGGTGGAGTGGGGCAATTATGTCGATGTTTTTCAATTTCCTTGGTTACGCTACCGTGTTGACGCACCGAGTGCAGGCGTAGATTTATTGAGTCAATTTACCTACACCTGGTACAAAGTCGGAAAGTTGACATTTCGTTATCGGCATCGTCTCCGGCAAGAAAATGTCAATCTAGAGGGGCGGCATACCAATATGTTGGCAGATGTGGATAGAAACCAATTTCGTGTTGATTTTCAATACAAGTTGAGCGATAGTTGGCGCATACGCTCAAGAGCTGAAGCGATGCTTTTTGCTAAAGAGATTGCAGCTAAAAGTAAGGGATTCCTGTTTTATCAGGATGCTTTTTGGCAGCTAAGACAGCCTAGACTACAATTTAATTATAGAATGGCCTATTTCGATACAGAGGGCTATGATTCCAGAATTTATGCTTATGAAAATAATGTGCTTTACGCATCCGGTTTTCCAATGTACTATGATAAAGGTCTTCGTAGTTACCTTAATATACGATATAAGATTCTCAAAAATCTAGATTTTTGGGCACGGTATGCAATAACCTATTACTTTGATCGTGGTGATATCGGATCGGGCTTAGATTTAATTGCGGGGAAGAGAAAAACGGATGTAAACGTACAGGTTCGATGGCAATGGTAAAAGATAATATCCTTGGCTTAGAGTTGGGCAAGGTACCTATGCTTAGGCCGTTCTTGTTCTTTGCTATAGGTGTATGCATTGCGTATTATAGCAGTCTTGATTTCTTCCCTTTTTGGACCTTTTTATTAATTTTTTTATTCGTTTTGCAGCTCCTGGCTTTTCAGAGGCGGAGATTGGATGGGGGGAGAGTGCTGTTTGCAGTTGCTTTTTATGCTATGTGGATGGTACTCGGCATCACATTGACCGTACGGACTATGCCCTCCTATCAACCTTATCATTTTTCAAATATCAAGGGAGATGGTTTTTTAATTGTGATCGATGATGAGCCTCAGACCAAAGGAAAAACACTCCGGTTTCCTGTTGTAGTGAAAGCCGTGATGCGCGACGAGGGTAAGATTCATACCGTAGGTAAGATGATGGTGACTATAGGATTGGATTCCGTATCGAGATTGCATGTTAAATATGGCGATCTTTTACACGTTCCGAACCGTTCTCAAGAGATACCACCTCCTACTAATCCCAAAATGTTTAACTATAAAGGCTATTTGAAAAGCAAAGATATTTGGTTTCAGTGCTTTGTTCCAGAAAAGCTGGTGAAAAAGGTAGATACTGGGAAGGGGAACCCGATCTTAGCAAAAGCGTTGTTGTTGCGGGAACGGATGATGGCTAAGTTTTCACGATATGTAGACGATCCCTATGCTTTTCAATTGGCTGTGGCGTTAATTTTTGGGTATCGCTCTGAGATGGATGAACGCATGGTAAATGCCTTCACGAATACGGGGACTGTACACATATTGAGTGTTTCGGGATTACATGTAGCGCTAGTTTTCGGACTATTAATGCTGTTGTTGAAATGGGTGGATTATTTTCCTAATGGATCTCATTTGCGTAGTATTATCATTATAGGGATGGTATGGGGATATGTTGTTCTTACAGGAATGAGCCCTCCGATACTTCGGGCAGGGATTATGATTACATTTTTTATTCTGTCTTTAGCTGTAAATAGACAACAGGTAACACTGAATACGTTATTTGCATCAGCTCTGTTTATAGTGCTGTTTATGCCTAAAAGCTTGTTTGATGTCGGATTCCAACTATCTTATCTGGCCGTTTTAGGAATAGTATTATTGCATCCTCTGCTAAAAAAGCTGTATCTACCCAAGAATAGATGGGGACGGTTGCTCGTGGAGTATACTTATATCTCCATTGTAGCCCAGTTGTTTACATTACCTGTCGTGTTATATTATTTTGGGCAGTTTCCTACTTATTTTATTCCAGCAAATTTATTTATAGCTCTTCCCAGTACAGGTATCATGTATCTTGGTGTAGTTCTGGCTTTATGTCCATTCGCTAGTATCAACGCTTATGTAGGCATGCTTTTACAGGAATTATTACATTTTTCTGTCTATGGTTTGCAGTATTTAGAGAGATTGCCGAAGGCTGTTCTGAAAGGGATTGTTTGGAGTGATATACAGGTCATCTTGGTTTTGTTAATGTTGTTATTGATGGTTTGGTCGTGGAATTTTAAGAGTAAAAGAGCACTTTTTATTGGGATGGTAGTATTTGTGCTTTTTTCGGTAACGAGCAGTGTCGCCTATATAAGGCGACTGGAATACAGTGGATATCGCATTTATAATGTTCGTTCAGATTTGGCTATAGCACAGATCAAAAAGGGAAAAGTGATGTTGTATTGTACTTTTGATTCCTTGACGCATCGTGATAGTCGCTTTGCGATCCTTCCGGATCTAGAGCGTTTTTCTCCACAAGAGGAGATTGAATATAGGAAATTACCATCCATGGGACGGCAAAATTATACGTTGTCAATAGGTGGGAAAAAAATACTGATTTTAGAGACGCTGCTTCCTGATACTTTGACAGGAGTTGATATAGTCATTTGGCGAAAAAACAGCAAGAATACAATTGAGGATATCAGACATAGGTTTCGAGCTTCTCCATTGATTCTGATCGATGGGAGTAATTCTGATAACGCTATTAGAATTCTTCAGGCGGATAAAACTATTCTTGAGGAGCAGATGTATATACTCAAAAATAATTTTGCTTATGTTTGGGATGAAGAATAAAATATGGTTGAAAATAGTCTTTCTATATTAAAGCAGTATTGGGGATATGATAGCTTCCGGCCTTTACAGGAAGATATTGTCGATTCTGTCCTTAAAGGTCGGGATACCCTTGCTCTAATGCCCACAGGAGGGGGGAAGTCAATTTGTTTTCAGGTGCCAGGACTGTTGCAGGAAGGTATCTGTGTCGTGATCAGTCCGTTGATTGCATTGATGAAGGACCAGGTAGAGCAGCTCCGTAGTCGTGGAATAGAAGCGATAGCTATTTATTCTGGGATGGGATATCGTGAAGTGGATATTGCACTGGACAATTGTATTTTTGGAAAGACGAAATTCCTTTATTTAGCACCCGAGCGTTTATATTCTGATTTGGTGAGAGAACGTCTTCGTTATATGAAAGTCAATCTCTGGGCTATCGATGAAGCGCACTGTATCTCACAATGGGGATATGACTTTCGACCTTCTTATCTGCAGATTGCAACGCTTCGCGAATTGCATCCGAAAGTTCCTTTTCTAGCGTTGACGGCAACAGCGACGCCAGATGTGGTGGTCGATATTCAGGAGAAATTAGGATTTACAACGCCAAATGTTTTACAGCGCAGCTTTGCACGGACCAATTTAGGGTATATGGCACTGGAGGAGGAGAATAAGATGGGGCGTATGCTACGTATCGTGAAGAAGGTCGGCGGAACTGGGGTTGTCTATGTACGGAATCGAAGAGAGACGCAGGAGGTTGCCCGTTTCTTACTGAATCATGGCGTGCCAGCCGATTATTATCACGCTGGTATTGGTATGAAAGAGCGTGCCATAAAGCAGGATGCCTGGTTTTCGAACAAGACCCGGGTTATCGTCGCGACAAATGCTTTTGGTATGGGAATCGATAAGTCTGATGTTCGATTCGTTATCCACTTGGACATACCTGACTCTTTGGAGGCCTATTATCAGGAGGCGGGGCGGGCCGGGCGAGATGATAAGAAGGCATTTCCGGTACTGCTGTATCAGCGGAGTGATAGGGATAAACTGTGGACAAGTCTGGAAAATAGTTTTCCAGAGATTACCTTTATTCAGCAGGTTTATCATTATTTGGCAAATCATTATCAGATTGCCTATGGCGCAGGGAAAGGAAGTTTTTTTGATTTTGATATTGTCGAGTTCAGTAAAAAATATGGATTGGATCTGCTGCAGACTTTGAGTGCACTAAAGTTCTTAGAGCGTGACGGATGGCTGGTATTATCAGAAGCAGTCTATATACCTTCTCGGTTAAAATTTGAAATAGATTTTCAGGAACTGTATAAATTCCAGGTTCAGTCGGCTAAATATGATCCTATAATCAAAGCGGTGCTACGTACTTATGGGGGTGTCTTTGACTTTTATGTACCTATCAATGAATACGAATTTGCAAAAAAGCTGAAACTGCCCTATGAGGTGATTGTAGAACTGTTGCAGGGGTTGGAGAAACAACAGATTGCATCCTATTTAAAAAGTACGGACAAACCTCAACTTCAATTTTTACAAAGCCGGGTGGATTATAAAAATCTGTACATTGATGCTGACTTTCTCCGTGAGCGGAGGCAGATTCGCGAGCAACAGGTTAAAGCGCTATACCAGTATTTGGATGAAAAAACATGTCGTAGCCAGGCACTATTATCCTACTTTGGTGAATTGGGATCCGATGTCTGTGGAGTCTGTGATCTGTGCCTGACACGGGATTTTAAAGCAGTACAGGCAGAGAAAATAGAACAGGAAATACGGGTTCTATTGCTGGAGAAGCCTTTGGGATTACACGAACTAGTTGATGCAATTCCTGTTGCGGACGAAAGCAAACGGATCCAGGTATTACGTGGATTAGTTGATTTGGGCAAGGTTGAAGAACGTAATTCCCAATTTTACTGGCTTACAAATTAATCTCTTTTTTTAGTAGAAGGGTCTCAAAAAGAAAGTGTTAAAGGTTTTTTGTTGTCAGAAAAAAATGATAGCTTTAACTAGTAACCAAAATAAACAGTTTATGGAGAACCTTATCATTTACCTACCAGCAGCCCTTGCTGTGCTCGGTTTATTATTTATGCTATCCAAGTCAAGTTGGGTAAAAAAGCAAGATTCGGGTGAACACCGAATGCAAGCCATTTCAAAGAGCATTCAAGAGGGGGCAATGGCCTTTCTGAAAGCGGAGTATCGTATTCTTTTAATTTTTGTGATTATAGCTTCGCTCGCCCTATTTTTTGTTTCTACCTTGGTAGAGACTACCCATTGGATTATTGTAGTCGCTTTTGTGTTTGGTGCTTTCTTTTCGGCATTGGCCGGAAATATCGGCATGCGTATCGCGACTAGTGCGAATGTCCGCACTACACAGGCTGCCCGTAGTAGCCTGCCACAGGCTTTAAAAGTTTCCTTTTCGGGAGGGACTGTGATGGGGCTGGGGGTTGCTGGATTGGCTGTTTTGGGATTGAACATCTTCTTCCTGTTATTCGTCAAAATGTTTGTATCTGGAAATGGTAGCTTTTATAGCGAAATGACGGTAGTATTGGAGGCATTGGCAGGATTCTCATTAGGAGCAGAATCAATCGCTTTATTTGCGCGTGTTGGTGGAGGTATCTATACGAAGGCAGCCGATGTGGGCGCTGATTTGGTCGGTAAGGTCGAAGCAGGTATCCCTGAGGATGACCCGCGTAATCCAGCAACAATAGCAGATAATGTAGGAGATAATGTGGGAGACGTGGCCGGAATGGGGGCCGATCTTTTTGGATCTTATGTAGCGACGGTGCTGGCTTCTATGGTATTAGGCAATTATGTGGTCAAAGATATGAGTGAAGCATCAGGAACAGTATATACGGATGCGTTTCAAGGAATGGGGCCGATTTTACTGCCTATTGTGATTGCCGGAGTCGGCATACTGGCTTCAATCATCGGTACATTCTTTGTGAAAGTATCGAGCAACGATGCTAAGGAAGCCCAAGTGCAGAAGGCGCTGAATATGGGCAATTGGACCTCTATTATTCTGACAGTTGTGGCTTGTTTTTTCTTGATTCAGTACATGCTTCCGGAGGTGATAAAGATGAATTTTTTTGGTGAGGGCTTGAAAGATATACCTCGAATGAATATTTTCTATGCAACGTTGGTGGGGTTAGCTGTTGGAGGATTGATTTCTGCTTTTACGGAGTACTATACTGGATTGGGGAAGAAACCTGTTCTTAATATTGTGCAGAATTCATCAACGGGAGCGGGAACTAATATTATCGCTGGTCTAGCTACGGGGATGATATCGACCTTTTCGTCGGTCTTATTATTTGCTTTTGCTATCTGGGGGTCTTATGCGCTAGCTGGATTCTATGGAGTCGCTATTGCAGCTTCTGCGATGATGGCTACTACAGCGATGCAACTTGCTATTGATGCCTTCGGTCCTATTGCTGACAATGCAGGGGGGATTGCCGAAATGAGCGAGTTGCCAAAAGAGGTCCGTCAACGTACCGATGTGCTGGATTCGGTCGGTAATACAACTGCGGCAGTAGGGAAAGGGTTTGCTATTGCTTCTGCAGCCTTGACTGCTCTTGCTTTATTTGCGGCCTATGTCACCTTTACGGGAATAGATGGTATCAATATCTTTAAGGCGGATGTGCTCGCGGCTCTCTTTATCGGTGGTATGGTACCTGTGGTGTTTTCGGCGTTAGCGATGCAATCTGTAGGTAAGGCAGCGATGGATATGGTCAACGAGGTACGTCGGCAGTTTCGTGAAATACCAGGGATATTGGAGGGGACAGGTAAGCCGGAGTATGATAAATGTGTGGAGATCTCGACCAAAGCAGCGCTACGCGAAATGATGTTGCCTGGGGCTTTAACTATTATCACCCCGATTCTGGTTGGTTTTATTATGGGACCTGAAGCATTGGGTGCCTATATGGCAGGAGTGGCTGTGTCGGGCGTATTATGGGCTATATTTCAGAATAATGCTGGAGGAGCATGGGATAATGCGAAGAAGTCGTTTGAAGCAGGGGTAGAAATAAATGGTGAGATGACCTATAAGGGGTCGGAGGCACATAAAGCGGCTGTAACGGGAGATACAGTAGGAGATCCTTTTAAAGATACATCGGGCCCCTCTATGAATATCTTAATCAAACTTACTTGTTTGGTAGGTTTGGTCATAGCACCAATACTCGGGGGGCACAGCCTGACATCGGCCAAGAAGGATAAGGAAGTGCCTAAAGAAAAGGTTGTCTCGATAGATATAAAAAATACATAACTTGAGTCTGTTTACTAAAAAGGGGCGCCAACTGTGTTTGTTGAGCGCCCCTTTTTTGCGTCTATTATACAAGTGCGTTAAGGCACGATGACGAGTTGTATGTTCGCCGATCTCGCATTCACTGTCGGATCATACATGCATTCAATACTACTGATCCCTGAGTTGAATATGCCGATATTGTTTGTTTTTATTTCATATTCAAACTCTCTTTTTCCTTTTCCTAGATGGTCAAAGAAATAGTTGGTCGAAGCATCTTTCATGCTGAAATAATACCCTTGCCACCAACGGTATCCCGAAGGTTGATAGATTGGCTCCACACCCGATGGGCGGCTGTCTTTTAGATGAACGTATTGTAGTGGAGCATCATTTATAACAATGATCTTAACTTTGATACGCTCACCCAGTCTAGCCTCTTTGGTCTCTACCCAAGTCCCGTTGCGTTCTACCAGGTATTGCTTCTGAACAGAGAGGGCATTGGTGTTCCGCTTCACTTCGGAAAGCGGAACAAAATACTGGTGATAGATCCCGCCGTATATCGTTCTATTGTTGTTGTTTTGAATAGCAAGCTGTTTGTCTTTTTCCAGTGCAGACCGATCGAAATCTAGTGATACTTGGCCCAATACGATATCTTTAGTGTCCGTCTGTTGGCGGTCAACAAGTACGTTTACCTTGTTATCCAAGCTAAAGTCATCGGGATTATTAGCGATTAGTAGCGCATAGATGGCATCTACCGTCATCCAGGTACTGCTCCAATGGTTTACTTGTTTTTTATAGTATAACCATTGGGTTATGGCCTGAAGCTGAGAAGGGTCGTTTAGTTTGTAGGCTTCAACAAGGTACGACTGCATACTTACAGCATCATAAGCACGGTCGTTGCTCGGCCAGTACATTCCTCTGTCTTTATCATGGACGACCTCCTGACTAATTCTGTTCTTTAGTTCATTTGATTGTTTGGCGTTACCATACAATTGGTTGACTACCCATGCTTTGGCTGCTAAACCTGCCGATCCTTTGGCGGTCACTTCTGGGGCTTTTACCAACTTATTGGTGAGCTGTTGGATGCTGTTGCCCTGAGGCTTGAAATAACTTGTCCAGTAATGGCGGGCATAGAGGTAACTCAGAGCGAGCTCTATAGATGCCTTTGGATTAAAGATACTACTGTCCTGGTCTAGGTACTGGGTGAGATTTTCCATTGCATCTAGCATGTCCGAATCCACTAGACTATGGTCGAGGTGGAGCACTTTACCCACGATTTCGAGCATGCGTATAGAGATACGACTATCTACTTTTCCTCCTTGAAGCCAGCTGAACCCTCCTTCGTCAATTTGGTTCTGCAGTATCTTTTTTTCTACGGAGTTAATTTCCCCTTGGATGTCGCTATTGAAAAGGCTAGCAATAGCTGCTAATTTTTCTTTTTCACTTTTTATAGCTCGTAACCATGGCATTTCCTCTTGTTTCAATTCGCTTAGACTACTGTTTTCTTCGAGTTTGCTTTTGCTTTGATCCTTGTCTAGTGTTTTGAAGTAAGTGGCAATTTCTGGATAGTTCTTCTCCATATATTGTACCATCTTCAGACCAAACCACTTGCTACCACTCTGTTCGGTGGATTCGTAAGGATAGTTCTTCAGATAGTCTAGTGTTGCGATAATTTCTAGAATAGGATTACGCTGTATTTGTACTTTAGCATGTAGATTGTCTTTTCTAGCGCTGTTTAGGTCGTAATCTTTAGATTCTCTAGGCTTCAGTATTATCTTTTCCGTATCCGAAATTAATACCTTATTGGAAAGTATCGGTAATTCTGCAATTTCACCATCAGAAAATGAATCCGTAGCGGCTACGATTTTAATCTGTACTGTAGGTATATGTGCCGGTACTTTAAGTTTCCATTCGACAATGCTATTGCTTGTGGCAGGTACTTCGAAAGCCGTCATGCTATTTCCTGCCAAAAATAGATTGGTAATGTTTGTATCGTTTTCTGGGTTAAGTATTTCAATCCGTGCATTGCCTTTCAATGCTTGCTTACTTATATTCTGTACCTGTGCTTTCAATGTGATTTCATCTCCCTCTCTGAAATACCGAGGTAGATTAGGACGTACCATCAGCTGTTTCTGTGTTTGGCTGATGAATGTCGCGTCGCCGGATGTAAGATCTTTGCGGTGCGCAAATAAGAGCAGTTTCCATTTCGTGAGTGCTTCGGGACTGTCAAATTCGAAGTTGATATTGCCCTCTGCGTCGGTGTACAACGTCGGGAAGAAAAATGCAGTCTCCTGTAAGTTGGTGCGTGTCTGCGCTTGGTCCAACAGATCTTGTTTCTTTTTACCTTCTTTAGTTGTAACAAGAATGACCCCATTTGCAGCTTTGGAACCATATAGAGCTACTGCCGCAGCATCTTTGAGTACTTCTAATTTTTCAATCTGATCTGCTGAGAAATTTTCAAGCACAAAGCCGTCGATGATTTCCCCATCTACAACGTATAGTGGAGTTGATTGTCCTGGGCTGGCTGCTCCTCGTATACGCAGATTCTCCACTTCAGCCCGTAGTTTAGGATCTCTTAACTCATCATACATAGCTACGCTTTCAAATACCCCTTCAACACCTTTTGTTGATCCAGTAGCAACGCCAGATACCATCTTTTTTTGCCTGCCTCCGACAGTGACGATAACTTCATCTAGTGAGTTGAAATCGTTAAAAAACTGTTGGTTGTTTAGGAGTCCACCAGTGAATAGGCCATAGGTATAAATAGGAGATAGTCCATTTCCTAAGGTCGGTAGCCTATTGTCTTTATAGAATGTTGAGTTGGAATAATCGTCTTTGTAGAAGCCGTTAATGAGGTAATAATACTGGATATTATCAAAATAAGGGGTATTCAGTGGTAATGACGAAGGGAAGGTGTTGTTGGCAAATACATCCAAGGCGCTGTCGTACATCGTAGCCAACACCTCTGCTTCGGATACTGGTAGATCTTTCTGCGCGATACTGAAACTCCACTTTTCCTTTTGGCCAGGGGTGATTTTATCTCTAAATGTTTTAGCAGTAATTCGTAAGAGTTTATCCTGTCGGAGCACTGGTATAGCTGTCGATGTGATAGCCAACTTATTGTTCACGACTAATAAGGCTGTAAAAGAGATATTGGGCGATACCTGTTCTTTTTCTAGCGTGAAGGTGTAGGTCGCTTGACCATTTTTTATAGCCAACAGTTGGGTTGGCTTTTTTGATGCTCCAAGGGAACTGAATAAATAGAGGTATTTGGCATTTTTCTCATCCGTTTGATAGGTGATGGTGACTTTGTCCCCAATGCTATAGTTTGTCTTGTCGGTATTGGCTATCAAGAACTCGTTATTGCTGACTTTTTTAGTGACTGCATCGTACAGCTGTACGTAATTGGTCGCTCTTATGGTGTCTCCATCTTGTATGCTGATGGCTTCGATCATATAGCGCCCTTTGGCAAATAGATTGGAGTCTATCTGGACCAAACCGGTGTCGCGTGTGTCGAAGTCGTAGGACGCGAGCAATTCTTTTTGTGGTTCTTTTTGTAATAGGCTCCGATCAAATGTTGTTGGAAAATATCTTTCGTATTCCTCAATGCTCAAGAGATGGCATTCGAGGTTGCCGAATATCTGGCTACTTTCTCTGGTCATGACTGTCGTTGGTTGACTCAAACGGTATATATTGACCTTACCAGAAAACAGAAGTGGTTGGTGATTTTGATTGGTGGTCTTAATGGTCAAATTTTTCCATTTTTTCTCCTCCATTCGGCTGCTGGTCTGGATTTGAATCTGCCATGGGCGAGTAGAGAAACTGTACTGCCCGCCTGCGGCTTGCATCTCACCGCTCTGACTGGTTACTTCGGCATTATATTGTAGGTAGAAATTATCCAAACCTTTAAAAGTAGAATCCATTAGAGCCACCTTAAAGGCAAACTTCCCTTCTGCATCAGTGGTCATGGTGGTGTCTATATAAGTAACATATTGGCGGTGCTTGTTACTATAGAATGTGATGTTGTATTTTACTGTTGCATCCGGCAATGCTGCTCCAGATAGCATTTCTACAGAACCTGTAAATACGGCTGTATCTCGGAGTGTATAAGTCTCTTTGTTCGTATCAAACGTTACTTTGAAAGTCGGTCTTTTGTACTCCTCGACCTGGAAATAATGGGAGCCTTGCTCTTTGCCCTTATGTAGAGCTACGATTCTGAATGACCCTGTCAATGTCTTGTTGGGCAAAATAAAACTCCCATTTATCGAACCATAAGCATTGCTGCTCAGGGTCAAAGAGTCTATTTTCTGATAATTGGCATCGTGAAGATAAATCTTTAGCTCTTCTTTTTCCATCACTTTGCCCAATAGCGCGTGACTATTGTACAAGATGCTTTTAAAGTAAACGCGTTGTCCCGGTCTGTAGATAGCCCTATCTGTCAGCGTCTGTATCGAAATTTGATTACTTTCGTCCGGTTGCGGTCTATTGTAAACATGACGGCCTATGGTTTTTAATCTACTGAGGTCGATCAATTGATTTTCCTGTGGGAGATAGAGCAGGTAATCACCAAATTCTCGTTGCTGTTTAGAAGCATACGAAAACTCACCTTTTGTATCGGTGCGTAGTCCCTGAACCAGATCTAGGGTATTGTAACGGTTCAGTTCATATAACTGTATTTTTTGATCAGTATAAGGCTTGCCCGACATTCGGTCTAGTAATAGTCCTTTAAATAAGGTACTATTGTCATCGGCTTTATCTTGACTGGCCGAAATAAAAAGGTCGGAAATGATAATTTGCTGATTTACGACTTCGAGATACAGGCCATCATCTTTAAAGTCCTTGTTGTTGGATACTAGAACCGTGTAATTGCCAAATGGAAGCGGGTTCAATTTGTACAGGGTACTATGGCTTTGATAGTCTGTAAAGGACTTCAACGACAGTGACTCCTCATATACAAGTTTTGCATCTAAGCTCGTCTGATGGGTCAGTGAATCATATTTAACATCGAAAGTTCGATACGATTTTAGCGTATTGCTGGTGTTGTAGACGCGGATGTAGAGACTGTCTGCATTTGAGGTACTGATTCTAATTGGTGTATATTGATTGGCAGGAGCAAATGATTTGGCGGTAAGTTGGATGTTAACCTGTTTGATTACTTTTAAAAGGTTCTTTGCTTCGTCAATCCAAGGCGACTCGGGATATTCTGTTAAGGCTTGATTAACGTATTTTAAAGCTTCCTTTTTGTTATTCCGACTATTGTAGATTCCAGCTACTTGAGCTAATAGGTAAGCATTGTAATCGCTTTTGTTTTTTGCAATAATGTCCAAATAGTTGGTTGTTGTCTCAAGGGCCGTACCATAGGCATAGGAATTACCCTGTTTCAGCGAATGCACATAAGACGTCGCATTGGCGTATCCCTTACTTTGATTGATCGCAATAATGTTTTGTTTTAACTTATTTACTTTGTCTTCATTGTCCCGCTGATAGGTGGCGAGAAAATCGATGTATTGGTACGCTAAAAAATGATATAAGGTAGGGGATAACGATACGTTTTGGATGGAGACAAATAGGTCCCCCCATTTTTCTAAAGGAGCTTGGAGTAAAGACTCTTTTGGTTCAAGAGAAAGGTTGAATAAGGAATCGATGTGTTTTATTTTTTGTTTGCTGTCGCTCGCAATAAAGTCATTGTCTGTGTCGCTGAGGTATCGGTTTATATTAGAGGCAAGAAATAGCGCGTAAAAATTATTCAGTATTGCTTTTTCTACTGCGGATGCCTGCTTGATCTGCTGCTGAAAATATTTCTCGATTTCGACAAACGAGCTGTCATTGGTACGATTGACCTTCTTTGTCTGGCCTTCGGCAACAATAGCGCGTATCCATTCTGCTGAATTGTCCTTGCGGCGGGCTTCGGCCTTAATGTCTGCGAGGACGGGCAGCATTTGCTCATAGTTCCTGATGGAGATAAGTCGTTCTATTTCTTTCCATTTAGGGGATGGAGTAGAAGTGGTCTGTGCTACTCCTATAAAAGGCAGTAGGCAGATAAATAATAAGTAAAAGTACGCTTTGATCAGTCGCTTCATATATAATGAGATTGTATTTACTAAAAAATAACTACGTTTTGTAGAATGGATGCACTAACAGCCGTAGTTCCATAAATGGAGTGTAAAATTATGCACTCAAGTTACGGCTTTTTGAAAAACAAGTGAAATAATTCCTACCTTAAGCAGGGAATCACAGACCTTGATTAGGTTTTGAAAATTGGATAGAATATGAGTGCAGAAATTATTACGCATACCGATAAAACCTTTCAACAGGTCGATTATTCAGAGAAGGAACTCCGTAATAGGGAGTTTGTCCGTTGCCATTTTGTAGGCTGTGATTTTTCTAAGAGTGATTTAAGAACCAATGATTTTGAAGAATGTACGTTTGAAACCTGCAACCTATCTATGGCCAATTTGCGAGGTGTGGGACTGCGCAATGTTATTTTCAAGGATTGCAAGATTATGGGGGTAGATTTCTCTTCGCTCAACAAGTTTATGTTCTCTTTTTCTTTTGAAAAATGCCAGCTTGACTATTCTATATTTTATGGTGCAAATCTAAAAAAGATGCGGTTTTTGAAGTGTTCCTTACGTGAAGTGGATTTTAGTGAGTCAGACTTATCTGCAAGTGTTTTTATAGAGTGCGACTTATTAGGAGCTACTTTTATAGGAACAAACATCGAAAAGGTCGATTTCAGAACATCTGCAAATCTGATTCTCGATCTGGAGCTCAATAAGGTGAAAAAAGCAAAGTTCACCATCTATCAATTGGAACTCTTATTATTAAAGTATGATTTAACAATAGAAAGCTAAGCGAATTAAATCAAATTTAGTAATTCTTTGACCTCTTCAAGTAATGTTGGTACGCCAGGGTTACGGTTCTCTTGATTCCAGACTAGACTAAGGGTGGTGCGCTGCCGTATATGTTCGAGTTCGATAAAATCAACATCTGTACTGTAACCGTTTTTTAATGAAGAGGGAACAATCGCTACGCCAAGTCCTTGAGATACTAGATTGAATATACTCAGGGCATTGACTGTACGCAGGGTGACATGAGGTACAAAATCGTGGTCTCGAAATATACTCATGACCAGATCATAGTAGGAAATACTATAAGCTTTTGAAAACAGGATGAAAGGTTCATCTTTGAAGTCTGTCAGCTGAAGATTGTGCTTTGATTTGAGTGGGTGATTCTTTGGGATGACAAGTGCGAAGTGTTCGGTCAGGATAGGTAATGATTTTATGTGGGGAGGTGTACCATCGATACGCACAAAACCAAAATCCAATTCATTGCGCCCTAGCATCTCGAGTTGCATCTCATTGCTGAGTTCATTGAGGGTGATGTCGATCAAAGGCTGTTTTTGCTTTAGTGAAGCCAATAGTTTGGGCAGCATCGTCTGTACTGCAGAACCAATAAATCCTAATTTGAGCGATGTTATCTTTCCTTCGGCAATCTTTTCAATCTGTGTTTGGATATTGCTGAGCTGGCTGAACAATAGTTCGACTTCTTGTAAAAGGTATTTGCCGGCCTCAGTCAATTGCACGGCACGCTTACTTCGTTCAAAGAGTGTAGTCCTATAGATACTTTCCATCTGTTTAATCTGTCTACTCAGTCCAGGCTGGGAGATGAAAAGCCGATCTGCAGCTTTACGAAAATGAAGTTCTTCGGCCAGAACTCTGAAGTAATGGAGGTGTCGAAGCTCTATTTGATAATTCATAGTTATTAATAGTTGACTTAAATGGTATTACCAGTTATCAAATATACCTGTTAAATTTGAGATAAAACGAAAGATCAGATGAACACATTTAAATACGGAGTTGATTTTTTACAGAGCTCCATTGCTTTAGGTATAGCAAGAGGTACAGTTGAAGGAATCTTAACGGAAGAAGTAGTAAAGGATATCGAGAAAAGTGCAGGCTATGTGCGGGAAATTGTGGATTCGGGTAAGGTGGTGTACGGTATAAATACAGGTTTTGGTCCGCTTTGTACAACATTGATTGACGCCAATGATACCCGTAAGCTACAAGAGAACATCCTGATGAGTCATGCTGTGGGAGTCGGAGAGCCCATTGAAAAGGAACTGTCCAAGTTGATGATGATTTTGAAGGTACATGCGTTGTCCAAAGGTTTCTCAGGTGTGCAATTAAGCACGGTAGAGCGTATTATCTGGCATATTCAGAATGATATCGTACCGGTTGTGCCGAAACAGGGGTCGGTCGGCGCTTCTGGTGATCTAGCGCCATTGTCGCATCTATTCTTGCCTTTGATTGGTCTTGGGAAGGTGTTTTACAAAGGTGAAGTCTGTAATACGGCCGATGTCTTGAACGAACTGCAGATGAAGCCTGTCGCGTTGGGAGCTAAAGAAGGCTTAGCATTGATCAACGGGACACAGTTTATGGCTGCACATGGTGTGAAGGCTGTTGTCGAGATGAACAGATTGATGAATAATGCGGATTTGATTGCAACGTTAATGATTGAGGGGCTGAATGGCTCCATCAAACCGTTCTTTAGTGAGTTACATCAGTTGAGACCTTATAAAGGGAATGTATTTGTAGCTTCCACGATATATAACCTTTTGTCGGGATCTGCAATTTTAGAGTCACATAAAAATTGTTCTAGAGTACAGGATCCGTATTCGATGCGCTGTATACCACAGGTGCATGGCGCATCCCGCAATGCTTGGCTTCATTTTAAAGAAATTATTGAAACCGAGATTAATGCAGTAACGGACAATCCAATCATTATAAATAGCGAGTTGACTATAAGTGGAGGCTCATTCCATGGACAGCCTATCGCGCTGCCGTTGGACTATGCAACACTTGCTGTTAGTGAGTTGGGGAATATCTCCGATCGCAGGGTATATCTTTCCCTAGAAGGAGAAACAAATGGGGTGCCTAAATTGTTGATGAAGTCAACAGGTCTAAACTCAGGTTTTATGATTTTGCAGTATACTACTGCAGCTATAGCTAGCGAGAATAAAGGGCTTTGTTTCCCCGCTTCGGCAGATAGTATACCAACTTCGATGGGGCAGGAAGATCATGTGAGTATGGGATCGATATCCGGTCGAAAGTTGTTACAGGTTATTGACAATGTGGATAAGATATTAAGTGTAGAGTTGCTTTGTGCGGCCCAAGCTAAAGATTTTCATAGTCCATTGCAATCTACAGCCGTTGTTGAAGCACTACATCAACATATCCGCAAGCACATTCCTCATCTGGAAGAAGATCAACCGATGCAGGATATTTTGGAGAAGGCATTAGCCTTAGTGAAATCGGGCGAACTGGTTGAACTAGCTAAAGCTACGGCGGGGAACGCATATTTTGGTGCAGGTGTTGAATATTTTGAAAACTATTAGGCATGAATGAAATACTTATAGGTCCTTTTAGGCAGTTATTGACCATGCGTGATTTGCCCCTAAAAGGTGCTCTGGACGACAGTCAGCTGGAAGTCATCGAAGAGAGCGGTTTATGGATCGAAAATGGGAAAGTCAAAACCGTCGGAAATTTTGAAGCTCTCCGTAGTCAGGTAGGTGGTGCAGTAGAAGTGCAGTTGATTACGGAGGATAAGGTGTGTTTACCTTCTTTTGTTGACTGCCATACGCATATCGCTTTTGGGGGCAACCGGGCTAATGATTTTGCAATGCGTAATGCTGGAAGCTCCTATTTGGAAATTGCACAAGCGGGTGGAGGTATTTGGAGTACGGTCAAGCATACACGTGAGGCGACACAGGACGAATTGAAGGAATTGACAAAACGTAGAGCCAGCTATCTTTTGCAGCAAGGAATTACTACCGTGGAGGTTAAAAGTGGTTATGGGCTTAATAGAGATGAAGAGCTGAAAACACTACGGGCAATTAAGGAGGCTAATGCTGAATTGGCAATGGACCTAGTCCCTACCTGCTTGGCTGCGCATATGAAACCGAAGGATTTTGAAGGGACGGCAAAAGAATATCTTGCGATTATGGCTACGGAACTTTTCCCTACGTTGAAGGAAGAAAAATTGACTGGACGTATCGATGCATTTATAGAACAGACTGCTTTTTCGGCAGAAGATATTCAGGATTATTTCCAAGTTGCGAAAGATATGGGTTTTATGATTACCGTACATGCAGATCAATTTAGCACCTCTGGTTCTGAGGTCGCTGTTGCTTTTGATGCGGTATCTGCCGATCACTTGGAAGCATCAACAGATGCGGAGATTGCATTGCTTGCCGATTCGGATGTGGTTGCTGTGGCGTTGCCGGCAGCCTCATTGGGGATCGGTTGTGCATTTACACCTGCTAGGCGTTTATTGGACGCAGGTGCTTCATTGGCGATTGCAACAGATTGGAATCCTGGTTCCGCGCCTATGGGACAGCTTATCGCATCGGCCAGTATTCTGGCAACGATGGAGAAACTTTCCAATGCCGAAGTGTTGGCCGCAGTTACTTTTAGAGCGGCACAGGCCTTGGATCTCTCCGATAGAGGTCGATTGGTCGAAGGGCAGTTGGCCGACTTCGTCATTTATGATACAAATAATTATCAGAATATCACTTACCTACAAGGAGCATTACAGCCATCGGCTGTCTGGAAGAATGGGGCAGAGGTTCTATCTAATATAAAATAGTCATGCAGAAGTTTAAAGATGAAATAATACAAGGTATACCGAATCAATTGCCTGCTAAAGTGGCGTTAGATGCTTCGGTGAGTCACGCTCCGGTGCGTAAGCCGATACTTACAAAAGATGAAGAGCGATTGGCTATTGCAAACGCACTGCGTTATTTTCCTGCAGTATGGCATGAGGAACTAGCGGCAGATTTTCTAGAGGAGTTGAGAAGCTATGGACGTATCTATATGTATCGCTTTCGCCCGACATATGCGATGTACGCCCGGCCAATAGAAGAGTATCCAGCGCAAAGCCACCAAACGGCAGCAATTATGCTGATGATACAGAATAATTTGGATCCTGCAGTGGCACAACACCCGCATGAGCTGATTACCTACGGGGGCAATGGTGCTGTATTCCAAAACTGGGCACAGTATCTGTTGACGATGCAATATTTGGCAAAGATGACGGAAGAACAGACACTGCACATGTATTCGGGACACCCAATGGGCTTGTTCCCTTCCTCGGCTTTGGCCCCAAGAGTTGTAGTGACCAACGGAATGATGATTCCTAATTATTCCAAACCAGATGATTGGGAGCGTTTCAATGCCCTAGGCGTTACCCAGTATGGACAGATGACAGCAGGTTCGTATATGTATATCGGTCCACAGGGAATTGTACATGGTACAACCATTACCGTGATGAATGCTTTTCGTAAGCATCTCAAGCAAGGAGATAATTCGCGGGGCAAAGTATTCCTTACTTCGGGGTTAGGAGGTATGAGTGGTGCGCAACCGAAAGCGGGAAATATCGCTAGTTGTGTTACCGTATGTGCGGAAGTAAACCCGGCAGCAGCACGCAAAAGACATGAACAAGGTTGGGTAGATGAACTGCAGGAAGATATACAGGAACTTATAATCCGCGTGAAGCAGGCTATTCAAAATGAAGAAGTGGTTTCATTGGCCTATATTGGTAATGTAGTGGACGTGTGGGAGGCTTTCTATGAACAGGAGGTTTTTGTTACGGTAGGTTCAGACCAGACGTCTTTGCATAATCCTTGGTCGGGTGGATATTATCCGGTTGGATATAGCTTTGAGGATGCAAATAGGATGATTGCAGAAGAACCAGACGAGTTTAAAAAAGCAGTACAAAAATCTTTGGTGAGACAGGCTAATGCTATCAATAAGCACGCTGCACGTGGAACTTATTTCTTCGATTATGGAAACGCTTTTCTGTTGGAAGCTTCACGTGCCGGAGCTGATGTATTGGCTATAGATGGTATTAACTTTAAATACCCATCTTATGTACAGGACATTCTCGGTCCGATGTGTTTTGACTATGGCTTTGGACCATTCCGTTGGGTGTGTACTTCAGGGAGGCCCGAAGATCTTCGTACGACCGACCGAATTGCTCTGGACGTGATGAAGGAATTACAAAAGCAAGCTCCAGAGGAAATTAAACAGCAGCTCGCGGATAATATAAAATGGATAGCGGATGCAGAAGAGAACCGCTTAGTGGTCGGTTCCCAAGCGCGTATCCTGTATGCCGATGCATTGGGCCGTACCCGGATTGCAAAAGCATTTAACGATGCGGTGCAAACTGGGCAATTGTCTGCACCTGTCGTATTGGGTAGGGATCACCATGATGTGAGTGGTACAGATTCGCCTTATCGGGAGACGAGTAATATCTATGATGGTAGTAAATTTACGGCTGATATGGCGATACATAATGTAATCGGTGATAGTTTCAGGGGAGCTACCTGGGTTTCTATTCATAATGGTGGCGGTGTAGGATGGGGCGAGGTTATCAACGGAGGTTTTGGTATGTTGTTAGATGGTTCTGCCGCTGCGGAAGAGAAATTGCGCAATATGCTGTTCTTTGATGTTAATAACGGAATCGCACGCAGAGCTTGGGCAAGGAATAAAGAGGCTATGCAGGCGATAGAAACGGAACTGAAACGGAGCCCTACATTGAAGGTGACAAAAGCCGAATTGGTAGATGCTGCAGTACTGGATAAACTTTTTGGATAGGTCAATATGAAGGCATTATATCAGTCTGGAAATCCTGAGCAGTGGACAGGTCGTGTCGATGGGACCGAGTCGGGTTTACGACGCTGGCACCAAGAGGTACATTGTGTGAATCTGGATGAGAAACAGGATTTAAAAAATGCGGTTGTATTATTAGGTTTTTGTTGTGATGAAGGAGTTCGTCGTAATCAGGGAAGAGTAGGCGCTAAGGATGGACCTGCCCAGTTTCGAAAAGTATTGGCCGGATTACCTGTTCATTTCTCTGAACAAATCCGGTTACTGGATGGTGGGGATGTGTATTGTTATGGCACCGAGCTGGAGGCGGCCCAACAGAGACTGGCTGAGCTTGTTTCTACGATTCGTCTGCAAGGAGGCTTCCCACTCTTACTAGGTGGGGGCCATGAAATTACCTATGCGCATTTTAAGGGCTTGCACATGAATAGTGATTCCATCGGAATCATTAATATCGATGCCCATCTGGATATTCGTCCGCTTAAAGATGGAGTAGGAAATTCGGGTACAGGATTTTACCAGATTGCTGATGATTTATCACGTATCGATAAGCCGTTGCACTATTTAGCTTTAGGAATTCAGGATATTTCTAATACCCAGTCATTATTAGCTTATGCGGAAGGTAAGGGGACGAAGATTATAAAGGCAGAGGATGTGCAAGCGGATAATGTTCAGGAAATAATTGCGGCCGTGCAAAAATTTGCGACTCAGGTAGATCAAGTTTACCTAACTATCGATTTGGATGCTTTTGCGGCACCTTATGCTCCGGGAGTGAGCGCTTTGGCTTTTAATGGTATTATTCCAGACATAACCTTCCAGCGGATTTTTCAAGCGATAATCAAGCTGCCTAATTTGGCAAGTATGGATATTGCTGAGTTAAATCCAGTGTATGATATTGATCAAAGAACTACCAAGTTAGGCTCTGATCTGATTTTTAAGTTCCTACAGAAGTTTTAGAATAAGATAATCTACAGTATAAATGGGCACCCCTAAAAGGTGCCCATTTATAGTATGAGGTTATTTTTCAAATGTTCTTAACAGTATTACTGACATATATTACGTAACTTTAGGTATAAAAATGGAGGAGATAGCGTATGTCAAATATTGATTTTATAAGAGAAGAAACCGCCGCCAATATCGGTAATTTTTTTGTTGGTAGACTATTACCTTTTCGGCAGAAGAGATCAATAGGCCCGTTTGTTTTTATTGACCATATGGGGCCAGCGTGTCTAGCCGAACACGAAAACCTGGATGTTGGTCCCCACCCGCATATTGGACTTTCTACGCTAACATACCTTTTTGATGGTGCAATATTTCACCGGGACAGTTTAGGTACGGCAATGGAGATCAAGCCGGGAGCTGTAAATTGGATGACTGCAGGTAAAGGGGTGACGCATTCGGAGCGTACACCTGAATACCTCCGTCATAAGGATAAATTTATGCACGGTTTACAGATCTGGGTCGCGCTCCCGAAGGAATTAGAATTTATGGATCCAGAGTTTCATCATACTGAAGCACAAGATATACCTGCTTGGGAACAGGATGGGGTATCCTATAAACTGATAGCAGGACAGGCATTTGGAAAGCAGTCTCCAGTTCCAGTATATAGTAAGTTGTATATGATTGAAATCAAGACTGGGAAAAAAGATGCCTTCATCGATATCCGTGGAGAACTCTATGGCGAAAGCGGGCTTTATATTCTAGAAGGCGATATTGAAAGCAATGGATTTGATTATGGATCGAAGCAGATTTTGATTACCAAGGATGCCCATCTCTGCTCGTTTACAATGAAAGCTAATACCACAGTGTATATTTTTGGAGGGGAACCTTTTCCGGAAGAACGGTTTATCTCATGGAACTTTGTGGCTACAGATCGAGCGATTAATGAAGAAGCTAAGCAGAAGTGGATTGCACGAGAATTTCCGAAAGTACCAGGTGACGATGATTATGTACCGTATCCAGGTGTTGGGTAGCAAAGTATAAAAAAGGCTGACAGTTCTGTCGGCCTTTTTTATATCCTATTGGTTAATTAATAGAATAATTTAAGGTGTTATATTTAACTTTTTTATAACTATATTTTAACTTTTTTTTTACGAATTATTATTAACTAAATATTTAGTTTTGGATTGGTGAGATTATATCTCCCTTTATTATAAACTTTTATGCTATGAATCCAAACCTAGTATTGCTACTTTTTGTGTGCCTCCTTTTTATGAGTTTTTTTTCGGTTTCTGCACAGACCAAAGTTTCAGGACAAGTCGTTGATGGAGCTGATAACCGTAAACTTGAGAAAGCATCTATTGCACTTTTGAATGCAAAGGACTCTATTCTTGTCCGGTTTACATGGGCTAAAGAAAACGGAGGCTTTTCACTTGCCAACCTAGACACTGGAAGTTATAAATTACTGGTGTCCTATCCTCAATATGCGGATTTTGTTCAAGATTTGCTATTAGATGCTACAGGAAAGGAGTTGGGAGTTATTAAGCTTTCTAAAGTTGCTTTATTGATCGAAGAGGTGGAGGTAATGGGTAGAATGCCTGTTGTAATAAAGGGGGATACTATAGAGTATGACGCTGGGAGTTTTAAAGTGGAGAAGGGTGCTAAAGTAGAAGATTTGCTTAAGGTTCTTCCAGGAATAACCATGGATGCTAGTGGACGAATTACTGCCCAAGGGAAGGAAGTGAAAAAAGTCTTACTGGATGGGGAAGAGTTTTTTGGTGATGATCCTACGCTGATCACGAAAAATATACGATCCGACATGGTAAGTAAAGTGCAGGTCTATGAAAAAAAATCTGATCTCGCGATGAGAACAGGCATTGATGATGGTGAACGAACGCAAACTATCGACATTAAATTAAAGGAAGATAAAAAGAAAGGCATGTTTGGTCAGGTATTAGGTGGGATGGGAACCGATAAATACTATGCCGGAAAGGCAATGGCTAATAGGTTTAAGGGAACGCAAAAAATAGCAGCATATGGAATAATAGCGAATGATGGATTGGTTGGCCTCGGGTTTGAGGATGGGCAAAAATATGGAGTGAATGGAAGTGCCAACGTAACTGTAATGGACGGAGGTGGGATAATGATTACCTCTGATGGAGGTTTTGATGGATCAGATTCCTGGAGTGGTAATTACCGGGGAGCAGGTGTGCCCAAAGCCTTGAATATGGGATTTAGTTTTTCGGACAAGTCTAAGAATGATAAGCATAAATTGAATGTAAACTACAAAAGGAATCAAATGGATGTCCAAAATCTGAATAGATATGAAGCACAGGAAAGCTATCCGGAAAATACAACCTTGGATAATGCCACTACCACAACCAACAATCAGGATAAGTCACATCAAGTTAATATGCGCTATGATTTCAACATAGACTCTTTGTCTTCAGGAACAGTTCGCCTTGGGTACAGTCGAAAAAATCTTGACAATAAAGAAGAAAAGGAAACAGATCGTCGAAATCTGGCCAATGAATTAATTAACGAGATGACGAATAGGAGTAATACAATCAGCACGAATGAAAATCTTAGTCTTGATTTTTTATTGACTAGAAAATTTAAAAAAGATAAACGGTCAATGACATTGAATGCAAATGTTAGATCGAATCAGACGGATGGTAATACCAATTATTATTCAAAGGCTGAATATCATTCTACAGGGATAAAAACTGAAATTGATCAGTTTAAACGTGATGAAGTAGGTGCTAAAGTGTTTACTACCTCCTTAAATTATACAGAGCCATTGAGTAAGAACCTTACGGCTACGTTGGGATACTCGTTTCAAAAAAATAACGCTACCAACTTAAACCAATCTTTTGATAAGGATCCAGCAACAGGGGACTACACCCTGTTAGATTTGCAGGTCTTGAATAATTTTCGTGTCAACAGTTCAAAAAATACAGCTAATACAGGGTTAAACTTTAAAAATGACCTTTGGACTATCAACGTCAGTAACAGATTAGATTTTGAAGATGTGAGTCGGACCTATAACAATCTAAATACACAGCTGCAGCGATCACAGACATCTGTTAATCCCATGTTCTATGCGGGGTATAAGCTGTCAAAGAGTAAAAATATCAGTTTTAGATACTACGGACGTACAGTACAGCCTGACTTGACACAGATTGAGCCCTTAAAGCAAAATGCGAATCAATTGGTTAATTATCTGGATAATCCTGATCTGTCTACAGGGTTCAGTAATTCCTATTCTCTGGATTTTAATTCTTATCGACCGTTGAAAGACCGTAGTTTATACCTCTATGGAGGTGCCAATCAAAGCATCAATAGTATCAATAGTAAGGTTCGTTATTACTCAGAGACTGGAAAAAGGGATATTTCGTTTGTTAATATTGATAAGCAAAATTGGTCAGCACATATGGGAGGAGGCTATCGTATGCCTCTATTCCGTAAAATAGGTGTTAATATAAATACCGGTCTATCGGCAAACTTTAATAATACTTATAATTATTTGTCTACAGGCCAGGAAGAGCCCGAATTGAATAATACCGAGCGATTTAGTTTTGGCCCTTCGCTGGGTGTCAGTCGGTACAGAGCTAATAAGATGGATTTTTCTGTAGATCTTAGGCCGGGAATACAGGTTCTTAACTCATCATTGCAGTCTGAGTTGAATAGCACTACTTTTACGCTGTCCTCCAGTTCAAATTTAACCTATTACTTTCCTAAAGATTTTAAAATTGCAGTCGAGATTGATCAATCCTATCAAGGAGCAACCGAAACGCTTAAGGCTTTCAGTACTTTCAACATGACTGGATATGTTTCTAAGAAATTCTTGAAAGACAAATCAATGGAAGCCCAGTTTTTCGTGAATGATATCTTGAATAAAAATAACGGTATAAATCGTTATCAGAATGGCTATTCCTTTGTGCAGACAAGTAATGATGTCTTGAAACGTTATGGGATGTTTAAACTGATTTACAATTTTACAACTATGAAAGGAGGTAACTAAGATGGTTAGAGTAGCGTTATTGTTTATATTTCTGAACATCATATTGATTGATGTACAAGCGCAGTATGTTTTTTTTCCAAATAGTGGGACGATCACATATGAGCGTAAGTTTCATGTGCAAAATTATTTAAAACGCAATCACCTAAATAAGGCAGATCTCGATACTTGGGATAAGATGTTTGTAGATGAGGTGGTGAAAAATGGCCCAATGGAAATAGGAACTAAGCACAGTCTTACTTTTTATGATGGAGAGACGTTGTTTGAAACGATCAAAGAAGACTATCCTTCTAACTATAGGAGTGCCTTAAATTATCTTCCAGTGCTTAATGACTCAAAAACCTATAAAAATCAAAAAACGAATATGTTTTCGAGGTTAATTCATTTCAGTGGTGATGAGATTTTATTGGAAGATACGATTCCCGTTGTCAAATGGAGGTACACAGATGAGTATCGAAATATAGCTGGATATGACTGTCGAAGGGCTAATGGAGTAGTACAGGACTCTATTTATGTAGTTGCTTTTTTTACAAATCAGATCGCAATGTCTGGTGGGCCTGAACTCATCCAAGGGTTGCCCGGTATGATATTGGGGCTGTCTATACCTGGGTGGAATATAAATATGTTTGCTACTCAAGTCGAATTAAACAACAAATCAATTTCAGGGCAACTGACTAAAAGTAAAAAAGTACAACCGAAATCTAAAAAGGAGACAAGGGAATTGTTGAGGAGGTCTGTTTATGAATGGATGGAAGAAGATGTCTTTCAAAAGCAATGGAGTAAGTACTTGTTTTAAAACAAGTACTTACTCCATTGGCAAAGCGTGGTCTGCTCCCCATTCAGCACAAGAACCATCGTAAACAGCGATGTTGTTGACTCCTGTTTGATATGCCGCTAATGCTAAAATTGAGGCGGTGATTCCTGATCCACAGGAAAATATATTCTGTTTGTGGTTCGAGATATGTGTGGTGAACAAAGTCTCAAGCGCTTTTTTTTCTTTTAGATATGCGCCATCTAAAACCCGATCAAAAGGTATGTTGCTAGAGGTCGGGATATGTCCTGAGCGTACCCCCGACCTAGGCTCAGGGGCTGTCCCGTTGAATCGACCCTCCCCTCGAGCATCTATAATCGTCGCGCTCTGTGTTTCTAAGGAAGCCAATATAGTATCTTTATCTGCAAACCATTGAGATTGAGGGGAGGCTATAAAATTCCCGAGTTTAGTTGTGGTTAGATAATCCGATACAACCGGAAGCTGGGCTTGTTGCCATGCTTTTATTCCACCATTTAGCACATAGGTCTGCTTGTGCCCCATGTAGCGAAACATCCACCATGCACGGGGACTCGAATATACGCCCCAACGGTCATAGACGACAATGATACTATCTTGGTCAATGCCGAGTTGCTGTGTCTGTTCGGTAAAAGTGGCTGCACTCACCATCGTGTGTGGAAGTCCTGAACTATGATCTGAAAAACAACCTTCGATATCGAAAAATAAAGAATTGGGAATCAAATCTTTATTGTATTCATCGATTTTCTCATTGACTTTGTCTATGGTGGCATCAAGAATAATAAGTTTAGGATTAGAGCTCAGCTCCTTCAATGATTGTATGTTGATTAAAGGTGATTCCATGATCGTTGTTTTGATGTTAAATATACGCCGTGCATTTGAAACTTTAAAGAGAAACTTCCTGTTTTAAATGATAGACTATTCCTATACCAATATTCCAGATTTCTCGAAATGAAACTGCCTTCGGGCTTTTAACAAAATTGATAACCCGTTTGTCGGTCGTTCCAATTTCGTAGTATAGCCCCCATTTTTTGTGACGTAATTCACTGCCTAGAGTAAGTCCGATGTTGATGGCGGTCGGAAAATAATAATAACCATCATCATAGTGTCTAGGGAGGTTGGAAAAATAGCTTCTGCCAAAAGAGTAGTTGTACCATAAGCCGACATTTAACCATTCAATCTGGATTGTAGGACCATATCGATGGTTCATCGTACTATATTGCCCTTTGACCGTGACGGAGTGTATTGGTTTGTCTGCTGCATAGCGAGCTGGGACAAAGCCATAGAGGAATGCGCCTTTCCAATGTTTGTTGGGGGTAACATACCGTACCCCTGTAGAGAACATGCCTATATTCCCTGCAAATTGTAGAATGGTACTGTTGGGTATGAACTTGTAAAGTTTGCTTGTCGTTGAATCTATGGTCTCGGCCGATAGGGAGAATGACAATAAGAGGCAAAGAAAAAATGTAATCCAGCGCATTAGTAGAATTTTTGTTGTATTTGCATGTCCTTAGGAGAAATAGTAACCTTTACGTATTGTCTCTTCTGTAGAGTGGGAACAGTGAGGTATTGTACGCCATCGGTATACGGTTCCTCAAGTACGTAATTGTGGGTGTGCCCATGTATAGATAAGCGACTCTTTTTGTTTGAGGCCAAGATTTTGGTGAAGTCGTTCTTTAAAGCCGGATCAAAGTCTGTGGTCATCGGTGCTACATGTGAAAGGTAAATTGTATTGTTTTCTGCGCTACTATTTATCTCTTGTTGGAGCCAACTCAAATTAGGTAAACTACCATCAAAGCGAACCTCTCTACTGTTACTATTGAAGACAATGAACCTGTAGTCTCCATAATTAAAACTAAAATTCTCAGGACCAAATAGCTTTTTAAAGATTGTTCTACCATTACTGAGCATGTCATGGTTTCCTATGCATCCTACAACCGGAAACTTAAGTTTTCTGACATCATCATAGTAGAGATTGTACTCAAAATTAGCACCATAGTCCGTGAAATCACCTCCGTGTACTAAAAAAGCGATACTATCCATAGTGTAGGTGCTATTGACATGCGCAACAAAGGATTCAAGTTCATCATAAGCTACTTGAGTATCCGAAAAGATTAAGAAGCTGAAGGTGTCATGAGGTATCAACTGTTTTATCCGGGCTATTGCCTTTAGGTTGATGTCTCGGTCCAAAGGTTTGACTTCAAGAACAGAAAACTGAAAATTTCGGTTACATGAAATAAGTGAAACCATGACTGACATAGCGAGGGGAAGAAAGAAGTGTCTGCGTAAATACATGATAGTATGTTTAAACTATTTGTGTTTTTAAGCAAAGTAATGAGTTTATTAATTGAACAAAGTAATCAAAAGGTCAAAAATAGTTTTATGACTTTTATTCGTTGAAAGGCTTGTGTTTTAATCGGAAGGAAAATAAATAAAGTCTGTACTTTGAAATGCTTTATTTGGTAGGAAACAAAAAAGCTGTCAAAAGGATTTTTGGAATATACCTTTTGACAGCTATGAGATGCTTAAACCAAAAGAATTAAGGTCTAGCGCGAACGATTATTTTAAGCAATTGCGGATGATGGCAAATGCTTTGTCTATATCTTCAATCGTAACCGTGAGGTGTGGTCTAAAGCGTACACTTTTATCGCCACATCCTAATATTAATAGTTTGTTGTCAAGTGTTTTGGAGATAAACTCATCCCGGGATTTTTCAGTATCAAAATCAAATGCAGTAAGTAAACCTTTACCACGCGCGTTGGACAGTTGTGGAAAATCTTTGACCAATTGTTCGATCTGCTGTAAGATGTATTTTCCTTTTTCATCTGCCTTGGCCACTAAGTTTTCTTGCTCGATGACTTCTAGAATCAACTTGAAGCGTACCATATCTACGAGGTTTCCACCGAATGTTGAATTGATCCGGCTGGATTCCTTGAAAACATTTTTTTCGACACGGTCAAATTTTTCCTGATTAGCGAGTATACCACAGACTTGTGTTTTCTTGCCAAAAGCAATCACATCAGGGATGATGCCGTAATGTTGGTATCCCCACATTTTGCCAGTCATTGCGATACCAGTCTGTACTTCATCTAGAATAAGGATGATGTCATTTTGGTCACAGATCTCTCTTAGCTTTTGGAAGAATTCTTTTCTGAAGTGGTTATCTCCCCCTTCGGCCTGTATAGTTTCGATAATCAAACATGCGATATCTTCTGGGCGATTGGTGATAGCTGCATTGATTTCTGCAATCGCCTGGTTTTCCAATGTTATAGTCTCTGCCAGATTGCTTTCATTAATTGGGAACTTCAATTTAGGATTCGTGATACGAGGCCAGTTGAACTTCGGGAAGTACATGTATTTTTTAGGATCTTTCGTATTAGTCAAAGATAGCGTATACCCCGAACGGCCATGGAATGCCTGTTTGAAGTGGATGACCTGACTGGCCTCATGTTCTATTCCTTTAGATAGGTTGATTCTTGTTTTCCAGTCAAACCCTGCTTTTAATGCATTCTCCACAGCTAAAGAGCCTCCATCGATAAAGAAACAATAACTAAGTTCTTTAGGGATAGCTACACGTGAAAACGTATCCAAAAAGTCAGCATATATCGTAGGATAGATATCTGATAAGGCAAGTTTATTGATTGCAGCATCTTTTAATACCTCAGCATTTTTGAGGATATGGGGGTGGTTGTATCCGATTGGAGATGAGGCAAACATACTGAACATGTCTAAGTATTCGTTGCCATCTACATCAGCAATATAAGAGCCATGTGATTTCTCTAGATCGATTACAACAGGAAATCCATCTGCTAGTATATGTTTTGCCAATCTTTGGTGTACTTCTCTCATAATTTTTTGTTTTTAAAGGTCAAACTTAATTCCTTGTGCTAGTGGTAAGCTAGTGGTGTAGTTGATCGTGTTGGTCTGACGACGCATGTATACCTTCCATGCATCAGAACCTGATTCGCGACCTCCTCCGGTTTCTTTTTCGCCACCAAAGGCACCACCGATCTCTGCTCCAGAAGTACCAATATTAACATTGGCAATACCACAGTCAGACCCATTTTGGCTCAAAAATAATTCCGATTCACGTAGACTTGAGGTCATAATTGCAGAGGATAGTCCTTGTTTCACACCATTTTGTAGCGTGATTGCATTATCGACTTCACCACTGTATTTGATGAGGTATAAGATAGGGGCGAACGTTTCATCTTGTACGATTTGATAGTGGTTCTCCACCTCCGCGATCACAGGAGTCACGTAACAGCCACTTTCATAACCTTTACCGCTTAAGACCTTCCCTTCAACTAATATTTTACCACCTTGCTCTTTGATCTTGTCCAATGCATTCAAGTACATTTGTACTGCATCCGTATCAATCAATGGTCCCATGTGATGTTTGGTGTCCAACGGGTCCCCAATTTTCACTTGTTTGTAAGCATCAGTCAATGCCTTCTTTACCTTGTCATAAATACTATCATGGACGATCAATCTTCTAGTACTGGTACAGCGTTGGCCAGCAGTTCCTACTGCTCCAAATACTGCCCCTATAATGGTCATCTTCAAGTCGGCACTTGGTGTCACAATGATTGCATTGTTTCCTCCTAGTTCCAGTAATGTTTTTCCTAGACGCTGAGCAACTGTGGTCGCCACCAATTTACCCATTCTCGTAGAACCCGTAGCGGATACTAATGGGATGCGCTGATCTTCCGAAATCCATTTTCCAACCTCAGCATCCCCAGTTATTACCGAAGAGATACCTTCTGGAAGTTTGTTGGCTTTAAGGATATCCGCTATGATTTTTTGACATGCGACTGCACAAAGTGGTGTCTTTTCTGAAGGTTTCCAAACAACGACATCACCACATACTAAAGCCAGAGCAGCATTCCAGGACCAAACGGCAACAGGAAAATTGAAGGCAGTAATGATACCTACAATCCCAAGTGGATGGTATTGGTCATACATACGGTGCCCAGGTCTCTCTGAATGGATTGTGTTGCCATATAGCTGACGGGAAAGCCCCACTGCAAAATCGCATATATCGATCATTTCCTGGACTTCGCCAAGTCCTTCTTGATAAGATTTTCCCATTTCGTAGGAGACTAATTTACCTAGTACAGGTTTTAGTTCTCTTAGCTTTTCGCCCAATTGGCGAACTATCTCTCCACGTTTTGGAGCTGGAATGTCTCTCCAGATAAGTTTAGCCTTTTCAGCTTCACTGATTACTTTGTCGTATTCTTTACGCGTTGTTGATTGAACTTTTGCAATAAGCTTACCATTGGTTGGTGAAAAAGAAGAAATGATATCTCCTTTTGCAAACCACTTGCTCCCTGTCGATGTACCTAGGTTGTCAATCTCGATTCCTAGTGTTTTTAATTCTTTAATTGTCATAATATGGTTTATATTATTCGAAATTTTCATAAATATAGAGAATAATATTTATAATATACTCTTTTCTGTTGAATATTTGATATTTTTACGGAAAGCCAGTAAGACATGAACAGCACTGTAGATTATTTTAAAGTAGAAGATCTCTTAGGAGAAGAGTATCTTTTGATTCGTGATACAATCCGTGATTTTGTACGAGTAGAAATTTTACCTACTATCGATCAAAAAGCACAGCATCATGAAGAAATCCCGGGCCTGATGAAGAAATTAGGAAGTGTAGGTGCCTTGGGGCCCTTTGTCCCGAGTGCTTACGGAGGGGCAGGGCTTGATTACATGGCTTACGGTGTGATTATGCAAGAGTTGGAAGCCGGAGATTCGGCTATCCGTTCGGCAGCATCAGTACAGTCTTCTTTGGTCATGTATCCGATATATACTTTTGGATCCGAAACGCAAAAAAATAAATATTTACCAATGTTGGCTTCGGGGGATTGGGTGGGGGCTTTTGGACTTACCGAGCCCAATCATGGATCTGATCCTTCAAGTATGGAAACCCGTTTGGTGAAAGATGGTGAGGGGTACCGATTGAATGGGGCAAAGACTTGGATTACGAATGCGCCAATTTGTGACCTTGCTGTAGTATGGGCCAAAGATGAGGATGGGAAGGTGAACGGTGTAATCGTAGAACGGGCGGATGCTGGGTTTTCTACGCCTGAAATTAAAGACAAATGGTCGTTAAGAGCATCTCGGACTGGAGAGCTGGTGTTTGATAATATATATATACCTTCTGATAGGTTGCTGCCAGAAGTCTCATCCATGCGCGGGCCATTGTCCTGTTTGAATTCGGCGCGTTATGGTATTTCTTGGGGAGTCATCGGAGCCGCTATTGATTGCTATCAAGTGGCTTTGCAATACGCTTTGGAAAGAACGCAGTTTGGTAAACCCATAGCGGCATATCAGTTGCAGCAGAAAAAACTGGCAGAAATGGTTACCGAAATTACAAAGGCTCAATTACTGTCGTGGCGTCTAGGTGTCTTGAAAAATGACAATAGGGCTACGCCGCAGCAGATATCTATGGCTAAACGTAACAATGTGAACATGGCCTTGCAGGTGGCGCGAGAATCCAGACAGATTCTAGGGGCTATGGGAATTGTAGGGGGTTACCCAATTATGCGTCACATGATGAATCTGGAGTCCGTCATTACTTACGAAGGGACACACGATGTGCACCTATTGATTACTGGACAAGATATCACCGGAATCAGCGGCTTTTAATTTCATGCAAAACCTCCTGCTATAATATGTTTTAGTAAGGTTTACCGTTTAAAAACTCTTTTGAATATCGAAAAGGTCTTTTTTGTTTTGAGAGCTTAATGCTTATCTGAAGGATAGGAAAGTGGTCAGTAAAGGAATTTGTAGGGGAGATAAGGCTGAGATATTATTAATTTATGCCTTTTGTGCAGTCCATGGTGCCTGTTTGTTTTCTTTTTTCAATTTTATCGTTCAATGTTCCAGTGTTTTATGGCTTATGCGATAAAATACTTTGCGGGATGTCTTTGAAATATGGTCTGAAAGTCCCTATCTTTGCACCACTCCGCGAGGGAGGGACGGTTCTTCGGAACGATGACATAAGGTAGAAAGAGGGATTTTTTCGGTTTTATCCGATAGATTTTATCCTCAGCAATCTTCTCCGAAAATATTTTAAAATAAAATTTGGAGGTTTAAAAAAGATTCCTACCTTTGCAGTCCCAACGGAAACGAAGGGCGGTCACCGC
>NZ_SNYV01000002.1 GCF_004363245.1 Sphingobacterium yanglingense
GCGGCGATCGCCCTTCGTTTCCGTTGGGACTGCAAAGGTAGGAATCTTTTTTAAACCTCCAAATTTTATTTTAAAATATTTTCGGAGAAGATTGCGGGAGGATAAGATTTATCGGATAAAACCAAAAAAAATCCTCTTTCTACCTTATGTCATCGTTCTGAAGAACCGTCCCTCCCTCGCGGAGTGGTGCAAAGATAGGGACTTTAAGACCACATTTCAAAGACATATCACAAACTATTTTATCGAATAAAACATAAAACACTGGAACATTGAACGATAAAATTGAAAAAAGAAAACAAACAGGTACCATGGATTGCACAAAAGGTAAAATCATTCTATAATCAGTCTGGATTACGACGGATTTAAGCAAGGCATAACAGAGCCTTTATAGTGGTATACCTCTATTATATCTCTAGATAACCCCTAGAAAATTTAAAACAGAGACGAAGCTGTAAAGAAGCAATGCAGAGGATAACCTCAGCGAACCATCAATAAAAAATGAGGAAAAAGAAAAGACTTATTTTTTTTCTGGTGTCTTGACGTCGGCTTTCACTTCGTCATCGAAAAGAATACGTACAGATGGAGTATAAGTATCCTCATTTTGTCCCGTTCTATTTGCCCAAAAGAAAGCTCCTAAGAAAATAAGTGCTATAAAAATGCTACACCCGATTAAGAAAAAAATAATAGACATACTTATATATTATTAAATAAGACTTCTCTTCTTTCCATACCATCTTGTCATTAAGCTTGTAAAGGAAATAATAGTTACAGTACTAATGGGCATCAAGATTGCAGCAAACAAAGGAGACATTGTTCCCTGGACAGCAAAACTTATCCCTATCACATTATACAACAACGAAATTACAAAACTCATTTTAATAACCTTAACCGCATCTTTACTAAAAGCAAAAAAGTCAGGCAATTTTTCAAAAGACACGCCATCCAAAATAGCGTCACAGCCCGGTGAAAAGTTATTGATATCATCCGAAACAGCAATACCCAAGTCCGCTTTGCGCAGAGCTCCGGCATCATTCAAACCGTCCCCTAACATACAGACATTCTTACCCTCTTTTTGCCAGCTATCTATTTTCAACAACTTATCATTAGGCGTTTGATTAAACAATAGTGTCGCATTGGTAGGGAAGATCAAACGTAAAGCTTCTGCTCGACGTTCATTATCTCCAGATATAAGATGTAGTTCGTAACTCTTCTTTAATACACCAATAACCTCATTCAACCCTTCTCTCCAAGACTGTTCCAATGTAAAAACTCCTTTTACAGCCTCATTGACTACAACATATACCACTGATCCTTCAACTTCGGAATACTTTACATTTGTAAACAAAGCACTCCCTACCATAATACGATAATCCAAATAAGAAGCGGACTGCCCCTTCCCTACAAACTCCTCATACTCGTTAATCGGCAAAATATTACAAGGTCCTAACCATTTTATAATCTCTCGGCTTAATGGATGATTCGAATTCCTACACACAGAGTATAGTAAGTCCCGTTCCAATTTACACAAATTCCCTGCAAAACACATCGTAGAAGCACTAGGAGACGAGATCGTACCTGTCTTATCAAAAACCACAGTATCTATAGCTGCCATCTGCTCTATTGCTGAGGTATTTTTAATGTACATTTTATTCCGATCGAAAATACTAAGAGCAGCGCTTAATGTAAAGGGCGAACTCAATGCCAAAGCACAAGGACACGCTATGATAAGTACTGCCGTAAATGCCGCCCACGCCCTGTCATGTGCATTTCCTAATATCCAAAATACCGCTGCAAGCAATGCAATAGAAACTAACGCTACTGTAAAATATTTACTAATTACCCCTACAAAAGTTTCAAATTTTCGCTCATAGGATTTGAGGCTTTCATTATTCCACAGTTTTGTGAGATAACTTTGTGACACAGCCTTTACAACCTCCAGCTCAATAGCCCCCCCTGTTTGCCTTCCACCTGCATACACAACTTCTCCCAAAATCTTCTTCATAGGTTTACTTTCTCCTGTCACGAAACTAAAATCGACTAATGCTTCTCCCTTGAGCAACATCGCATCTGCAGGAATAATCTCATTATTACGAACCAGAATACGATTTCCTACTTTTAAATCGGCAATAGGAGTCGGCTTTTCATTTTCTTCCTTCAAAACGGTGACTGCTACGGGAAAGTAAGATCTATAATCCCTTTCAAAGGAAATATGATAGTATGTTCTTTCCTGCACCCATTTCCCTATTAAAATAAAAAATACAAGGCTACATAATGTATCTATAAAACCAGCCCCACTCTGTGTTAGAATCTCAAGAGCCGACCGGAAAAATAAAACGAAAATTCCCAGCGCTAAGGGAACATCTAAATTTAGTCTTCTCTGCTTAAGACTATACCAAGCCGAACGAAAGTAATCGGAAGCACTATATAATAAAACGGGCAAACCAAAAGCTAGGTTCATATAGCCGAAAAAAGCGGAATATTCCCGTTCAAATTCAGCCATCCCAAAATACTCTGGAAAACTAATCATCATAGAATTGCCAAAACAAAAACCGGCAACAGTGATTTTACTGATCAATCCATTCTGATTTTTTTTCTTTCCTTCCTTTATAACGTCCTGTAATGTGATCTTTGGATCATATCCTATATTATGAAGCAACTGTACCAGTTCTTTTAAAGAAAGTCCATCTTTACTAAAGGTGATACTAGCTTGCCGTTTCATAAAATCAACCTTAGAAGACTTTACATACGGATTCAATTTAAACAGGTTTTCCAATAACCAAATACAGGAACTACAGTGGATTGCAGGAACATAAAAAGTGATAACCGCTATCTCTTCATCTTGATAATCAACTAATTTGGCAACGATATTAGGCTCCTCTAGATAACTTAAATCCTCCTTTTGTGCTTGCTGGGATTTCCCGGGATGACTATTATATCGGTAATAGCTCTGCAGATCGTTTTCATTTAAAATTTGATAAACGGTCTGACAGCCTAGACAACAAAATTGGTGATCATTCAACACATAGGGAGTTTGCTCAACAGCATCCCCACAATGGTAACACTTCGTTTTAGTAATCAAACTGCTATGCTCTGCCATATAATATTAAATCGCTTGACTAAACAAATTATCTCTTTCTTTTGTCTTTTGCAACCTTTCGTCAAAGGCCATACATACATTTCTTAAAAAGGATCTTCCAATATCCGTGATACGCACCTCGTCTCCATCAATCTGTACCAAGTTATCGTCCATTAAAGGTACCAATCTCCCTTTAATCTTACGATCTATTTTGTTTCCCTTTAATACTACACGTCCTCTACACATCATGTCCAAAATATAAACTCTCACCACAAGATCTTCCTCATCTAGCAGATGACCTTTAAAAACGGGAAGCTCACCTGCATTGATACATGCGTGGTATTCCTCTACCGTTTTTACATTCTGTGCAAAAGCAGTCCATGAATCACTGATCGATGAAACGCCCAATCCGATCATCAACGGTGTATATCGATCAGCATATCCCATAAAATTCCGATGCAATGTTCCGTCTTGTGCTGCTAAAAATAAAGCATCATCCACCTTTGCAAAATGATCCATACCTACATCTTCATATCCAGCCTCCTGTATCATCGCCTTACCCATCTTATATAATCCCAGTTTTTGCTCTCCCTCAGGAAGGTCATGTTCCGTAAACTTTCGTTGCCCTGGTTTAATCCATGGAACGTGAGCATAACTATAGAACGAAATTCGATCTGGGGACATCTCCAGAGACAACGCTATTGTCTCACGAACAGACTCCATAGTCTGTAGTGGCAAACCATAAATAAGATCAAAATTAATAGAGTCATAGCCAATAGACCGTGCGCGTTCCATCACATAAGTAACCTCTTCTATAGTTTGATGTCTATTAATAATCGCTTGGACCTTTTCATCAAAATCCTGTATACCAAGACTGAGCCTCCGAAAGCCCAAATCATACAATGTCTTTAAATGAGCTTCTGTAGTATTGGCCGGATGCGCTTCAAATGAAAATGAAGCATCTTCACTCTTTTCATTCCCGTCCAAAATCCCTTCAATCAAGCGCTTCAAATTATGTGGCGTAAAGAATGTTGGTGTTCCACCGCCGAGATGTATTTCACTTACTTTTACTGATTCCTTACCCAATAATACTTTATACATTTTCCATTCGGCCAATAAAGAAGTAATATAAGGATCCTCTACTGCATGGTTTTTAGTAATTCGCGTATTACAGCCACAATAAGTACACAAACTTTCGCAGTAAGGTAGATGAATATAGAGACTAATCCCTTTACCTTTCGAGTTCTCGTAACGATTCTTAACGCTAACGCTCCAATCTTCACGAGTAAACTCTTCATTCTGCCAAAACGGGACAGTAGGATAACTCGTATAACGAGGTGCCGCCACATTATATTTTGATATCAGTAAATTCATATCCGCTCCCATAGTTGTGTTATTATTTAGTGTGTGTATGTTTATCGCATTCGAAAGAACAATGGCAAGACTCCCCTAAGCATCTTTTATTCCCCCAGTTGTTAAGGTTGGAAATAGTCTGTATAGCAATACTTTCCGGAGATTGATCAGCAGCAGGGGTATTGGCAACATGCATTTTTAGAACAGAAGCATACTGCATGTCGATATGCTCAAGACTAGTCGAACGGGTTATTATTTTTTTTACTCCGATTTCCCAAAGCGCTTCGAGCATCTGTTTGTCTAAAAGATCCCGTCCAGAGATGATAATCACATCCTTACCTTCTGTATAATGAATCGTATTAAAGTTGAGCCCATTTGAAATTAAAGTCAGATCATGCACCTTAGCATTCGCTTTGGCAAGTAACTCTTTCTCGAATTCTTCTATGTTATATGCGACGACCCTCATATATGCAATAACTTCCATTGATTCATTATGGTACAATAATTCAAATCTAACAGTAGTTCTGCACATTACGAATGCAAACCGTCAAACAAAAAAATGATTCTTATCACTTATTCTAAAAAAGAACAGCGGCTATCTGTTCTAATAGCCGCTGTTACTGTTTTATCTTTTTTAGTTCCTTTATCGATAGTATTCGTATTGCCGTTTTTTCCTTTATAATTATCCCTTCTTCTTTAAACTCAGCTAGAATACGGCTTATAGTTTCATTTGCCGTCCCAGCAAATGCTGCCAAATCCTCTCTCGAAATACGAATTAAGACTTCGTCATCATCTTTGTTTTCCCAACTTTTCTGAGCAATCTGAATCAATGCACTAGCGACTCTCTTCCGTACAGTGTCATAAGCAAAACCTAACATCTGTTCTTCCTTCTCTTTAATATTTCCAGACAACATCCTGATAAATTTACTCGCAATACCTGGTTTTCTATAAATCAGTTCGAAGAAAACATCTCTACTTATCATAGCTATCTCAGAATCCTCCAGCGACGCTGTACTTTCGGTATAGTTTTCATTCATAAGGATTGACTCATATCCAAAAAAGTGCCCGTCTCCATGGATATCGGTTGACAGCTCTCTCCCATCCTGATAATTAAGGAAACTTCTTACCTTACCTTTCACCACATAATATATAAAGAGAGGCGAGTCATCTGTTCCATAAATCAGCTGCTTCTTCTTGAATTTTTTGACACGCGCCTCCTTGACCAAATTTTCTAACAGGTAATTCTGCTCCTCTTCTTCCAATTTCAAGAAACGACCGTTGCCAGCAGCGAGATCCAAACTATCTTTTTTCTTTAACCTACTCTCAATAGCGTTTAACAGCTCGATATCGTCAAACGGTTTGACGATGTAATCATCAGCTCCCATCTCCATCGCTTTACGCATATCCACGCGCTCTGACTTTGCTGTTATAAAAATAAAAGGAATATGCATCGTACTCTCTTGCTTACCTAGCATATACAGGACTCCATATCCATCTAATTCAGGCATCATGATATCGCACAGAATCAGATCTGGGTGATGCTTGGTCGCAAGTTCAACACCAATCAACCCATTTTCTGCTGTAATAATTTCATACTCGCCAGTCAACTCCAATATCTCAGCACTTCCCTCTCTGATTTCTAAATTATCCTCGATAATTAAAATGGTCCGTTTCTTCATTTATGTTTTACTTTTTTTGCCTAGCGGCTGAATACCATCCGGAATAAAGCTCCCTGATTAATTGCAGACCAATACTCCAACTTCCCATCCATAAGACTCACATATCTTCTTACGATATTGAGTCCCAAGCCCGTACCGGGAATACTCCCAGTATTATGCGCCCTAAAAAAGGGTTCAAAAAGATTCTTCTGATCCTCTACCGGTATACCTATCCCATTATCTTTAACTACGATCGTACAGAATTCATCTGTAATTTCTGTAGAGAATTCAATGAATGTATCTTCTCCAGAATACTTGATCGCATTAGAAACCAAATTTATAATACTATTCTTCAACAAATGCGCATCTAGGTAAAAGTCAGCCTGAGCTCCCGTATGTTGATAGACAATATGCTGATTTTTCTTACAGATTAGCTGCATCTCTCCTGAAATCTCTTCGCCTAGGTGTACGAGATTTATATGTTGCTTATTAACGACAACGACTCCTGCCTCCAGTTTTTCTAAAGAAAGGAAATCATTGAGAATATTATTAAGCAATTGAACAGAACCTTTGATTCTATTCGTATGTTTCATCACCGCTTCAAAATCAGGCCTTTCGATATACTTATCAATCAAAGAGGCTGAAAGCTGAACAGAGCTCAAAGGAGTTCTAAATTCATGGGAAGCCATCGACACAAAACGCGACTTCAATTGATTGAGCTCCTTTTCTTTTTCAAGAGAGTTACTCACGTCTGCTTTAGCCTTTTCCAGTTCCGAGACTAGGGATATCAAATCCTTTGTCCTATGTCGAACCACTTCTTCTAACTCCAATGTATGCTTCAAAAGCTCATCTTCGGCCTTTTTTTCTTTCGTCAAATCATGGACAAAGCCTGTAAAAATACTCTTGTCCTTATAAAAAACCTCACTTACTGCTAGTCGGAAAGGAAATGTCGTTCCATCTTTTTTCTTTCCTCTTACCTCTCTTCCTACACCGATAATCTTCTTCCTTCCCGTTTCTTTGTAATTCGAGATATAGCTATCATGCCGGCTTTGGTCAGGTTCAGGCATTAGCATAGAAATATTATTCCCTATCACCTCTTCTGCATCATAGCCAAACAGCGTCAGAGCTGCAGGATTAATAGATTCCACCAATCCCTTACTATCGATAGTTATGATTCCATCTATCGCCGTAGCTATTATTGCCTCTAATAACCTTGCGGACTCTAAACTCATATTACTTTACCAATTTTTTGTATTTGATACGCTTAGGGGCAACATCTCCTAGACGCTTTTTACGGTTTTCCTCATATTCAGAATAATTCCCTTCATAGAAATACACCTGCGAATCCCCTTCAAAAGCCAAAATATGAGTACAAATTCTATCCAAGAACCATCTATCGTGAGAAATCACCACTGCACAACCTCCAAAATTCTCCAAGCCTTCCTCTAAAGCTCTTAACGTATTAACGTCGATATCATTTGTAGGCTCATCCAGTAACAATACATTAGATGCCTTTTTCAATGTAATAGCAAGATGTACCCGATTTCGCTCTCCTCCAGACAACACCCCTACTTTCTTTTGCTGATCCGCTCCATTAAAATTAAACTTTGAAACATATGCTCTCGAATTGGTCGCACGATTGCCCAACATAATATTATCGTTCCCTTCAGTTATGTTTTCCCATACGGATTTTTCGGGATCCAAATCATTATGCAACTGATCTACATATCCTAATACCACGGTTTCTCCGACTTTAAAAGTACCTGTATCCGGTTCTTCCTGGCCAGTAATCAGACGAAACAATGTTGTTTTACCAGCCCCATTGGGCCCGATAATTCCAACAATCCCCGCTGGAGGCAATGAAAAGCTCAAGTTTTCAAACAAAATCCGGTCGCCATAAGCTTTAGAAATATTATCAGCTTCGATGACAACATTTCCAAGACGTGGTCCCGGTGGGATGAATAACTCCAACTTCTCTTCTCTTTCTTTGGTTTCTTCCGAAGCCAATTTATCGTAGTTATGTAGACGAGCCTTAGATTTGGCATGCCTCGCTTTTGGAGCCATACGTACCCACTCCAATTCACGTTCCAAAGTCTTCTGACGCTTTGTCTCCTGCTTTTCCTCTTGTGAAAGACGTTTTGCTTTTTGATCAAGCCACGAAGAATAGTTCCCTTTCCAAGGAATCCCTTCGCCCCGATCCAGTTCCAAAATCCAACCAGCCACATTATCTAAGAAATACCTATCGTGGGTAACAGCGATAACCGTTCCTTTATAATGTTGTAGATGCTGCTCCAACCAATCAATAGATTCTGCATCCAAGTGGTTGGTAGGCTCATCCAGCAATAACACATCAGGCTCTTGCAACAACAACCGACAAAGTGCAACCCTACGACGCTCCCCTCCTGACAAATTGGCAATGATCGCATCAGGCTCTGGACAACGAAGAGCATCCATTGCTCTTTCCAATTTAGAATCTAGTTCCCATGCGTTTGTTGCATCGATTTTATCTTGCAATTCTCCTTGCCTAGCGAGAAGCTTATCCATCTCATCCGGATTCTCATAAACTTCTGGCAATCCAAAACGTTCGTTGATATCTTCGTACTCTTTCAGAATAGCTGTTGTCTCCGCTACACCCTCTTCAACAATTTCCTTAACTGTTTTATTAAGATCCAACTCAGGCTCCTGAGCTAGATATCCTACAGAATAGCCCGGAGAGAAGACAACTTCTCCTTGATAGGACTTATCTAATCCAGCGATAATTTTTAAGAGAGAGGACTTTCCTGAACCATTCAGACCGATTACACCAATCTTGGCACCGTAGAAAAATGATAGATAAATATTTTTTAGAACCTGCTTTTGTGGGGGGTAAATTTTATTTACTCCCGCCATTGAAAAAATTACTTTCTCGTCAGACATATATTTTTGAACCTAAACTTTTATATTATTCCTTGTATTGCCCAAAGATACCAAATTCACCCTTAATTGTGAAACACTGTAGCCAAGCCCCCTGGGGACACGTTCTATAAAAGAAAAAAAACTGCCATTTTGACGATATTATCATGTGGCTTGATTGTTGATAATTTATAGAGAAATATAAGTTAGGATTTACATTTATTTCATACATTTATAAAGTTCTAACTTAGTTTAATAAAAGAAAGAAAGGTAATTACATGGAAGCAAAATTCTCACCAAGAGTCAAAGATGTGATCTCTTATAGTCGCGAAGAGGCGCTACGTCTCCGCCACGATTATATAGGCACCGAACATCTCTTACTTGGGCTTATTCGAGAAGGTGATGGGGTGGCGATAAAAATCCTTAGAAATCTATTAGTAGACACTGGTTCAATTCGACAGTCTATTGAGGATGCAGTAAAAGGCTCATCGGTATCCAGGGCACCGGTAGGATCTGTCCCTCTGACAAAACAAGCTGAAAAAGTTTTGAAAATAACCTATTTAGAAGCCAAAATCTTCAAAAGTGACATTATTGGTACGGAGCACCTACTGTTAGCTATCCTACGTGATGAAGACAATATTGCCTCACAGATCTTACAACAGTATAATGTGACGTATGATTTATTCAAGAACGAAGTAGAACAAAATAAAGCTACGATTACGGATGAAGCATCGGGTTCGTCTACACCAGACGACGACTATGCAGAAGAAGATAATTTTTCTGCTCCGAAAAAGGTTTCTGATATCAAATCAAAGACACCAGTTCTAGATAATTTTGGCCGTGATTTGACACGCGCTGCTGAAGAAGGAAAACTAGATCCTATAGTAGGCCGTGAAAAAGAAATCGAACGTGTTTCTCAGATTCTATCACGTCGCAAGAAAAACAACCCAATCTTAATAGGAGAACCTGGAGTTGGTAAATCTGCTATTGCCGAAGGATTAGCATTACGCATTGTGCAACGCAAAGTTTCACGTGTATTATTCAACAAACGAGTGGTCACTTTAGACTTAGCGTCTCTTGTTGCTGGTACTAAATACAGAGGCCAGTTTGAAGAGCGTATGAAAGCCGTTATGAACGAACTTGAAAAGTCTCCTGATGTGATTCTTTTCATCGACGAAATACATACGATTGTAGGTGCAGGTGGTGCTTCTGGTTCACTAGACGCATCCAACATGTTCAAACCAGCACTAGCGCGTGGAGAGATTCAATGTATTGGAGCCACCACGTTGGATGAGTATAGACAATTTATCGAAAAAGATGGAGCCTTAGATCGTCGCTTCCAAAAAGTAATGATCGAGCCGGCTTCACACGATGAAACGATAGAAATTCTAAATCGTATTAAAGACAAATATGAAGAACATCATAATGTCAACTACACGCCAGAAGCAATTGAAGCCTGTGTCACGTTAACCACACGTTACATTACAGACCGTTTTCTACCAGACAAAGCTATTGACGCGTTGGATGAGGCTGGTTCAAGAGTACATCTTACCAACATACATGTGCCTCAGTCAATCATCGACATTGAAGAAAAAATAGAAGAGGTCAAAGTAGAAAAAAACAAAGTTGTTCGTTCTCAAAAATACGAAGAAGCAGCTAAGCTTAGAGATACAGAGAAAAAACTCCTTGAAGAACTAGAGAAAGAAAAGGCAGCTTGGGAAACAGAGACAAAGAGTAAACGCTACACGGTCACTGAAGACAATGTCGCTGAAGTCGTTTCTATGATGACCGGTATACCTGTCCAACGCGTTAGCCAGACCGACAGTCAGAAGTTACTGAACATGGGAGACTCCATGAAAGGACGGATTATTGGTCAGGACGATGCTGTGCAAAAACTGGTAAAGGCCATACAACGGACTCGTGCAGGATTAAAAGACCCAAGAAAACCTATCGGTTCATTCATCTTCTTAGGCCCCACCGGAGTTGGTAAGACGGAGCTCGCTAAAGAATTGGCTCGTTTCATGTTTGACTCCGAAGATTCACTGATTCAAGTTGACATGAGCGAATACATGGAAAAATTTGCCATATCTCGATTAGTAGGAGCGCCTCCAGGATATGTGGGCTATGAAGAAGGGGGGCAATTAACAGAGAAAGTACGTCGTAAACCTTACTCCGTAGTATTACTGGATGAAATTGAAAAAGCGCACCCTGATGTTTTCAACCTACTACTTCAGGTACTGGACGAAGGTCAGTTGACAGATAGTCTTGGTCGTAAAGTTGATTTTAGAAATACGATAATTATTATGACTTCCAACATCGGAGTACGTCAGTTAAAAGAATTTGGACAAGGTGTAGGTTTTACAACTTCCGCCAAAGAAACTCAAGCTGACTCACACTCTAGAGGGGTTATTGAAACGGCTCTGAAACGCGCTTTTGCACCAGAATTCTTGAACCGTATAGATGATGTGATTGTTTTCAATTCATTGACAAAAGAAAACATCTTCAAAATCATAGATATTGAATTAGTATCTTTATTTGGACGAATTGAAGCATTGGGGCATTCCATTGAGTTGACAGACAAAGCAAAAGAGTTTATCGCTGAGAAAGGATATGACACCAACTTTGGAGCGCGTCCGTTGAAAAGAGCTATTCAAAAATACCTTGAAGATCCAATTGCTGAAGAAATCTTAAAAGGAGAACTAAAAGCCAACGATGTAATCATGGTTGATTTGGATGATGACAAGAAAGAAATTGTTGTTAAGGGAAGAAGTTCTGGAGACAGCTCTGTCTCTTCAGACATAAGCGAAGAAAACGAAAAATAAACAGTTTTTTTCTATATAGCGCAAAGGGCTGTATCATATAGTTTTGATACAGCCCTTTGTTATATTATAATCGACAGTTAGTTAAAAACCCATTGGCTTTAGATTTAAGCCCGTACGTTCTTCTATACCAAACATTAAGTTCATATTCTGGACTGCTTGCCCGGACGCACCTTTTAACAAATTATCCGTAGCATTCAAGATCAATAATTTATCCCCATGTTTTTCAATATGCATAATGCTCTTATTGGTATTAACCACTTGTTTTAAATCGATATTATCACGTGAAACTATAGCAAAAGGATGCGTCTCGTAATAACCTTCATAAAGCTGATATGCCTCATCTTCCGTCAAATCTGTATCTACATAAATACTCGAAAAAATGCCCCTTGGAAAAGCACCCCGCAAGGGTACAAAATTAATACGCTCCGCTGCACGCTCCATCAAAGCGTTCTCTGAGTCCACCAAAAAACCAGTTTGCAATTGATCCAATGATTCTGATATCTCCTGTAGGTGTTGATGTTCAAAAGACTTATAAGCCGATAGGTTACCACTTCTCCAAGAAAAATGAGATGTAGGGCTTGGTTTTTGCCCCGCCCCTGTCGACCCAGTTGTAGCCGTCACATGCACTTGACCTTTTAATTCTCCTCGCGCAGCCAAAGGCAATAATGCCAATTGTATGTTTGTTGCAAAGCAACCTGGATTAGCCAAATAATGTGCAGATTTTATGGCTTCCCGATTCAATTCAGGTAATCCATAAACGAACTGCGCATCCTTGTATTCTCTATTTGCTCTAAGACGATAATCCTGTGATAAATCGATAATTTTAACATGAGGTTCCACTGTGTTAGCTGCTAAAAATTTACACGCATCTCCATGTCCTACGCATAAAAACAGTACATCTATCTGTGAATGGAAATCGGACGTAAAACTTATCTCTGTGTCACCTAGTAGATCATTATGCACCGCTGAGACCTTCTTCCCTGCATTTGAAGCACTATTTGCAAACACAATCTCAACTTTCGGGTGATAGACAAGAATTCTTAGTAATTCACCACCAGTATACCCGGCAGAGCCAACGATACCAACTTTAATCTTTTCCATAAATACAATATTGTAACCATAAAAAATGGGCACTACGTTTAATACGTGGCACCCATATCCATTTAATCAGTAGTATATTCCAACAGCCAGTTAGTCACTAACCTTTGTTATTTACTTTGTGCCAAATAATAGTTTGATTTCCGAATATCTTAGAGAATCCTTTCACATCATCTCCAGTATATCCTTCATTCATCTCTCCATAGCTCCCAAATTCATTGTTCATTAAATCGTGTGCAGACTCAATTCCTATGATTACAAATCTATGAGGATGTAACTCAACAATAACCCTTCCTGAGACAGTTTCTTGAGAGGATGCCAAAAAAGCTTCGATATCTCGCATCACTGGGTCGTGCATCTGACCTTCGTGCATCCAATTGCCGTAAAAACCGGCAATTTGGTCTTTCCAAGACAATTGCCATTTCGTCAATGTATGCTTTTCCAACGTATGGTGTGCTTTAACCAAAATCAACGGCGCCGCAGCCTCAAAGCCTACACGTCCTTTAATTCCAATAATCGTATCACCAACATGTATATCACGTCCTATTCCATAGGGTTGTGCTAAATCCTGTAGTCGTTGGATTACGGCTACCGCACCGATTTTATTGCCATTCAATGCGACAGGCTCTCCTTTTTCAAAATCAACCGTTATTGTCTGTGGTTCTGTAGAGGTCACAGCAGTAGGCCAAGCCGATTCTGGTAAATACTGATTAGAGGTCAATGTTTCAGCACCACCTACCGATGTACCCCACAATCCTTTATTGATCGAGTATTTAGCTTTCTCCGCACTATAAGGAAAACCATGCTTACCAAGGTATTCAATCTCCGCTTCACGTGACAATTTCAGATCCCGAATTGGTGTAATAATCTCAACACCGGGAATCAGCGTATTAAAAATCATATCAAAACGAACCTGATCATTACCTGCTCCTGTCGATCCGTGTGCTACACAAGCTGCACCAATCTTCTTTGCATAATTAGCAATAGCAGTAGCCTGACACACACGCTCTGCGGATACAGACAGAGGATACGTTGCGTTCTTCAATACATTACCAAAAATAAGGTACTTTATTGTATCTCGGTAATAGTCTTCCGTTTCATCGATAGTAGTATGCGATTTAACACCTAACTCATAGGCACGCGCTTCAATATTCTTTATTTCTTCTGCTGAAAACCCACCTGTATTTACAACAACAGAGTGGACTTCCATCCCTAAATCCTTAGAAAGATAGATACAACAAAAAGATGTATCCAAACCTCCACTGAATGCTAGAACTACTTTTTTCATCCGTATAAATTATTTATTCATTTATATATACCGCTAAACAATGTGCACATTCTTTATTGGCGTGAGTGTGTATTCTTTTGAGAGAACTAAAATCCTTTTACTGGTCTACTCCTTAGCGCAAACAAAACAGAAATAGTCTTCCGTGTTGATCTCCACAATTTAGCTTCGATACGTTTCAGCAAAGACTGCTTCTTAGCGATACGATCCAGACGTTCTTTAGCTTCTGCCTTACGTTGTATCTTTTCCTTCAATTCCTTTTCCTTTTCGACCGGATCCCATAGCATAGCCGTACACATACAGTTTTTACGGTCCTTACTCATCAGTATGTCGTAATTTATACAACTTTGGCATCCTTTCCAAAATTCTTCATCCTGTGTTAGTTCAGAGTAAGTAACAGGCTCATAGCCTAGATCTGAATTAATCTTCATCACAGCAAGCCCTGTTGTCAAGCCAAAGATCTTGGAATTTGGATACTTCTCTCTCGACAATTCAAATACCCGCTTCTTAATAGCCTTAGCTAATCCCACTTTACGAAACACAGAATTAACGATTAGTCCCGAATTCGCGACATAATCTCCATGCCCCCAGGTCTCAATATAACAAAAACCCGCCCATGTACCATCCCGATGTAAAGCGATCACCGCTTTTCCTTCCTCCATTTTTTTCGCTACATACTCAGGTTTGCGGCGAGCAATACCTGTACCACGAGCCTTTGCAGACTCAAACATTTCATCACAAATCTGCACAGCATATTTCACATGATCTGCTGTAGCGGGAATAATTAAAAAATCTGAAATTGTCATCTTAAGACGTCGACCTAAAAATTAATGCACTTAATGTGCGCTAAAAGAAATAACCAAGGGTTAAGAAATTCATTGAGCTAAATGAATTTACTCGAAATAGAATTGACCTGCCTCTCGAATCAAGCTCGAGGCAGAATAGGTCGTCGGAATCTCAAAACTGGGCAATTTGACGTATTATATCCGAACATAGGTATAGCTACAAACTTACTGAAAGTCTGTGCGATAATACTATTATGTCCCTTTTTACAATACATTTAAAACCGATCCGTATATTTTCTTAAATCTAACAGCGCAAAAGTAAAGAATTATTTTTCTCTTTTATGCAAAAAAAACATATTTTTTTTGACAAAATACCATTTATGCCCTTAATGACAAAAAAACTGGCAATAAGACCATATAATTATTGAAATCTTGAAAACAAAATAAACAGAATAATTGATTCGATTTGCCTTCTCTTTTCAAATACTGTACTTTTGCAATTCAACATATTGAGTTAGTTATGGTAGGCCCGAGTATTATTTTCTACATTTTATTTGCAGTCCCTTATGTTTTTGTGATGTATTGGTTAGTAAAACAAGACAAACGCAAATACGCTTGGGGAATAGCGATAGTTACCTTAATTGCAATTTTAGGTATCTATGTATCTCAAAAAGCGAGCAAAAATGCAATCGAGAATTATCGTCAACATCAGATTGATGCTCGAGAACAAGAGACTGAGAATCACAAAGACACGCAAAACTAGGAATAACAGTGCTATTCTTTCTAGCAGAGAGATTATAGAAAAAGGGCATCAAACGTTAAAATTTGATGCCCTTTCTTTAAAGTCAGTTACTCGGTTATACCTTCCAATTTAAGGATAAACGCAAACTCTAACGCCTGATCTTTAAGATAGTCAAATCTACCAGATGCGCCTCCATGTCCAAAATCCATGTCCGTCTTAAGCAAAACCACCTGATTTCCTTTCTTCAGCGCTCTCAAGCGAGCGACCCACTTAGCGGGTTCGAAATACTGCACTTGGCTATCGTGTAGTCCTGTAGTCACCAACAAGTTCGGATATTCCTTAGCCTCGACATTCTCATAGGGAGAATACGACTTCATATATTCGTAAGCCTCCTTTTCGTTCGGATTTCCCCATTCATCGTACTCATTTGTTGTCAATGGTATAGTCTCATCCAACATAGTCGTAACTACATCAACAAAAGGGACAGCAGCAATCACACCATTCCATAGATCAGGAGCCATGTTTATGATTGCCCCCATCAACAAACCTCCGGCACTTCCCCCCTCCGCATAAAGATGCCCTTTACTGGTATACTTATTATCTATTAAATATTTTCCACAATCGATAAAATCGGTAAATGTATTTTTCTTCTTTTGAAGTTTACCATCTTCATACCATTGTCGTCCCATCTCTTCTCCACCACGAATATGTGCGATAGCATAGATAAATCCCCTATTCAAAAGCGATAGACGTGCACTACTAAATGATGGGTCCATAGACGCTCCATAAGAACCATATGCATACAGGTGGAGTGGAGCCGAACCATCTTTTTTCGTTCCTTTTTTATAAACCAATGATATCGGCACCAATACGCCATCTCTCACTTTAGCAAAAGTACGTTCAGTCACATACTCATCCTTATTATATCCACCTAATACCTCTTGCTGTTTAAGTAAGCTTTTTTCCTTAGAGCGCATATTATATTCAAATGTAGATGCCGGAGTTACCAAAGAAGTATATCCGTAACGGAAAACATCCGTATTATACTCTACATTCACGCTAGGCCGTACGGTATAAGTTGGCTCTCCAAAATCCAGCGGATAAGAAGTCTTATTCTTCAGGTCATGTATAGTCAGATTTGTCAGCCCGTTTTTACGTTCGGATACTACTAAAAAATCTTTAAATTCATCCACTCCCTCAATCAGGACATCTTCACAGTGCGGTATAAAATCTTGCCAATTATCCTGATTTGTAGCATCCAAAGCACAACTCAAAACCTTAAAATTTTGAGCATTCTTATTGGTCGTTATTAAAAAACGATCATCCAACGCCGTGACGCTATATAACACATCGTTCTGTCTCGCTTGAAATACACGAAACGCCTCGTTTGGTTGCTCTGCGCGCAGATATCTAACCTCCGAACTTAATGTTCCCTCCGACTCTATGAATATATATTTTCCGTTTTTGGACTTGCTAACGCCTATATAATTTGTATTGTCCTTTTCATGGTACACTTCTACATCTATCGCACTACTTGTTCCCACTACATGTCTCTTGATTTTTTCCGACAATAACGTCACTGGATTCTTGTGAGTGTAAAAAAGTGTTTTACTATCGGCTGCCCAGACACCACCTCCTGTCGTCTGCATAATACGGTCCTTCATTACCTCTCCTGTTTGAAGGTCTTTAATGTGAATCACATACTCACGTCGAGACACCGTATCCACACCGTAAGCGAGATATCTATTATCAGGACTTACTTCTAGCCCAGATACAGCGTAATAAGCCATTCCTTTTGCCATTTCGTCTACATCCAACAAAACCTCCTCGGTTCCGTCCAATCCGCCTTTCTTACGACAAAACTTAAAGTACTGTCTTCCTTCGTCCGTACGTCGGTAATAATAATAACCATTTTCTAAATAGGGGACAGATTCATCCTTCTCCTTGACCCGTGCCTTCATCTCATTATACAGTTTCATCTGAAGAGGTTCCGTGCTTTTCAACATAGCTGCCGTATACACATTCTCCTCCTGCAAATAATCTATCACAGATGCCGAGTCTGGACCTTTTTTGAAATAATCATTCAACCAGTAATAATTATCGACTACCGTATCTCCATGAACAATTCTCGTATAAGGCTTAATTGCTGCAACGGGCGCTTGGATATCGGGCCAACTAACATTTTTAACTTTCTCTCCCTGAGATCCGCAAGAACCTGTTATCATACTTAATATTATTATATAATTACCTATTTTCCTTCTCATATACCGAAGTTTTAAACTGAAAACGGTTTTAAAAATACGAAATCTCTGCAATTATTAAGTTACAATACCTATTTTACATACATTTAACTATTTTGACAGCATACCTAGCATTATATTTGCAGTTGAAACAAAAATTAAATTATGCGTAATACAAAACTATTTATCGCCTTATTGGGGATAAGCATACTTCCTTACTCAGGCTTTTCACAAGACAAGAAAGATAAAGCTCCAGCAAACTGGTACAATCTAGATTACAAATCGGACGGCATCATGGGAATCAGTACCGAAAAAGCATATGAACTACTTAAGGGACGTAAATCGACTCCTGTGATTGTTGCTGTGATTGATGGTGGTGTAGATATTAACCATGAAGACCTTAAAGAGGTACTGTGGATCAATAAAAAAGAAACAGGTGTTAATGGCAAAGATGACGACGGCAATGGCTATATAGATGACAAATACGGATGGAATTTTCTTGGAAATGCGAACGGGGAAAACGTCAACTATGACAATCTCGAAGTCACTAGATTGATCCGTAAGTATGAACCTAAATATATCTCTGTATTACCTACCACCCAACTTTCTGAAGCTGAACGAAGAGAGTTTGTTGCTTATCAAAAAATGATTTCGGATTACACCACCAAAATGGATGAAGCCCAATTTGGAGATGTAAATTATGGTCGTCTCAAACAAAGCATAGAGAAAATTCTTGCTGCAATGGGCAAAGAAGCAAAAGATGTCAAAAAAGAGGACCTTGATAACTTCAAAGCTGAGAATGACCAACAAAAACTCGCGATCCGAATTGCAAAAAAAGAAGTAGAATCTGGCGGATTCGAAAAATTCTACAAAGAAATTGAGGAAGCGACCGATTACTTCGGTGCACAAGTCAAATACCACCTCAATAAAGACTATGATTCCAGATCTATCATCGGTGACCATTATGATGATGCCAGCGAACGCAATTATGGCAACCCAGATGTCAAAGGTCCAGATGCTGAACATGGAACCCATGTTGCTGGTATAATAGGTGCTAAGAGAAACAATAACATCGGTATCAATGGTGTTGCCGACAATGTAGAGATTATGTCTATCCGTGCTGTACCAAATGGAGATGAAAGAGATAAAGACGTCGCTAACAGTATCAGATATGCCGTAGATAATGGCGCAAAAGTCATCAACATGAGTTTTGGAAAAGGCTATTACTATAATAAAAAAACGGTGGATGAAGCTATCCGATACGCTATGGACAAAGATGTACTATTAGTCCATGCTGCAGGAAATGATGGCAAAAACATTGATATTACACCAAATTATCCAACGAAATATTATACAGACAGTGTAAATGCGATTACAGGGGAAGCCAAAGCCTGGATTACTGTAGGAGCTACTTCATGGAAATTAGACAGCGATCTGTTAGCCGATTTCTCAAACTATGGTTACAAGTCTGTGGATGTCTTTGCTCCAGGTGTAGCAATCAATTCTACCATGCCTGAAAATCAGTATAAGGAACTACAAGGAACGAGTATGGCAGCGCCAGTGGTATCTGGCCTAGCAGCGATTCTACGCTCTTATTACCCTGAGCTTACAGCTCTGCAAGTAAAAAATATCATACTTAAGTCTGTCGTAAAAGTAGATCAAAAAGTAAAAGTAAAGCAAGAAGGCTCTAGCAAAAAGGTATATCTCGATGAAATCTCTGTAAGTGGAGGAATCGCAAATGCCTACAATGCTATTGTAGAGGCTAATAAGCAAACTTCAAACAAAAAGTAAAAAAATGTTAAATTTTCTATAATAATAATTCTTATTTTGCGTTTAACTACTAAACAACAATAAATAAGAGGCTTATGGTTGAAAATTCTACTACAATTTATGAAGAAGCTTACAAAAGCGATTTAAAAGAATCTATGACAGATATAGACGCCACCTTTGAAACAAATATCAAACAAGGTATTCAAAGTCTAGCAAAAGAACCAACACAGCGTGTCATAGACAATATTCTTTCTTACTCTAAATCATTTGTAAGCAAGTAACAACAGAGTCTCTAAAAGTTTAGAGACTCTGTTATTTTAAGAGTACCCCACAAATGATTATCTTTGTTTATGTTAAAAAAAGACCGTTACAAAGCCTTTGTAGAGTACTTCTCGACACATAATCCCAATGCAGAAACTGAGCTTCATTATAGCAATCCCTATGAGCTTTTAGTTGCTGTGATTCTATCGGCGCAATGTACCGACAAGCGCATCAACCAAGTTACGCCAGCGCTATTTGAACGCTTCCCCGACGCAGAATCGCTTGCAGCGAGTTCTCAGGACGAAGTATTCACCTATATACGTTCCGTAAGCTACCCCAACAATAAAGCAAAGCACTTGGTCGGAATGGCCCAAAAACTACAGGATGACTTTAACGGTGTTGTTCCAGAAAAAGTAGAAGATCTTATAAAGCTTCCTGGAGTGGGCAGAAAGACAGCAAATGTTATTTCGTCAGTTGTCTACAACAATCCAGCCATGGCTGTAGATACTCATGTATTTAGGGTGAGTAACAGACTTGGATTGACGAGCAATGCTACCACTCCACTAGCTGTGGAAAAACAACTGGTTAAATACCTTCCAGAAGAAACTATTGCGGTAGCACATCACTGGCTCATTCTGCATGGTAGATATATTTGCCTGGCCCGATCTCCCAAATGCGAGCAGTGTCCTATTACTTATTTCTGCAAGTATTTTGAAAAAAGCCGAAAAGCGGAGCTTATAACAAAACAATCCAACTAATTAAACACAACTATTCTCAAAAACACCAAAGACTAATAATATTAGTAAAAAATTTGATAATAAGAAATAAAGGTTATATATTTGACACATCAATACTAAAAACATGAGCAACGGAGAAAAATTAAAAGCATTACAGCTGGCCCTAGATAAGTTAGAAAAATCTTACGGCAAAGGTACTATCATGAAACTAGGTGATTCAGCAGTTGAGCCTCTTGAGGCGATATCGACTGGTTCATTGGGATTGGATATCGCCTTAGGTATTGGTGGGGTTCCCAAAGGCCGTATCATAGAAATTTATGGTCCAGAATCTTCTGGTAAAACTACCTTAGCCACTCATATCGTAGCCGAAGCTCAAAAAAAAGGTGGAATAGCTGCTATTATTGATGCGGAACATGCTTTTGACAAATACTATGCTCAAAAATTAGGTGTTGATGTAGAAAACCTACTCATTTCTCAACCTGACAATGGAGAGCAAGCTTTAGAAATTGCAGAAAACTTGATACGCTCAGGAGCTATAGACGTTATCGTTATTGACTCTGTTGCGGCCTTAGTACCTAAAGCAGAAATTGAAGGTGAGATGGGAGACTCAAAAATGGGACTTCAAGCCCGTCTAATGTCTCAAGCATTACGTAAGTTGACCGGAACCATCGCAAAGACAAACTGTTGCTGTATTTTCATTAACCAATTACGGGAAAAAATAGGTGTTATGTTTGGTAATCCTGAAACGACGACTGGAGGTAATGCCCTTAAATTCTATTCATCCGTTCGTTTAGATATCAGACGTACTTCTCAGATTAAAGATTCTGATGAAGTTTCTGGAAACCGTGTAAAAGTAAAAATTGTTAAAAACAAAGTAGCTCCTCCTTTCCGTATCGCAGAGTTTGACATTATGTTTGGAGAAGGAATTTCTAAAGTTGGTGAGATTATCGACTTAGGAGTTGAATATAACATCATCAAAAAATCAGGTTCATGGTTTAGTTATGGTGATACAAAATTAGGTCAGGGACGTGATGCAGTAAAAAATTTACTACTCGATAATCCTGATTTGATGGATGAATTAGAGACAAAGATTCGTGCAGAAGTAACCGGAGAAGCATTAGACCAGTCTGCGCTAATGGCGGAATAATCCACAGTGAAAAATAGTAAAATCTGGGCCTTTTAGAAATAAAAGGCCCATTTTATTTAATCATTACTTCCAACGGCAACATTACCCTGTTTTTCACAGCTATACATTATGACAACTATTATCCTGAGCAAAGCACCTAGCTTCCTAAAACAATAGATTTCCGAAATCAAAAAAGCACGGTGATTATACCGTGCTTTTTTTAATATTATTAAGCTTCTTATTGCTCTTCTGATAAAAATGGATATCTATAATCCGTATCTGGAGTAAAAGTCTCTTTAATTGTGCGAGGTGAAACCCAACGCAATAAATTAATCATTGATCCAGCTTTATCATTTGTACCCGAGCCTCTCGCTCCACCAAATGGTTGCTGTCCAACCACCGCTCCAGTACACTTATCATTAATATAGAAGTTACCTGCTGCATTACGTAACGCATACGTAGCCTCGTCAATTGCATAGCGATCTTGCGATATGATAGCCCCTGTCAATGCGTAAATTGAGGTTCTATCAACCAAGCCCAACATCTCTGACCATTTACTATCCTCATAGACATAAACTGTCAACACAGGACCAAACAATTCTTCAGACAACGTTTCATAATCTGGGGTTTTCGCAACTATAACAGTTGGATGAATGAAATATCCTGTTGACTTATCATATGTTCCACCGATGACAACTTCAGCATCTGCCGAAGCTTTTGCTCTGTCAATATAACTTGTGATTTTATCAAAAGATTTCTCGTCAATTACAGCGTTGATGAAATTGCTAAAATCTTCCGTTCCACCAATCTTAAATGATTTTATATCTCTTTCCATTAGCCCTTTCAAATCGTTCCAAAGCGATTGAGGCACATATGCTCTAGAAGCGGCCGAACATTTTTGTCCTTGGAATTCAAACGCACCACGAACCAATGCCGTATTCAGCACGTCCAAATCAGCTGAAGGATGCGCTACGATAAAATCTTTACCACCAGTCTCACCGACAATACGTGGATAAGTTTTGTATCTATGGATATTCTCTCCTATAGTTTTCCAAATATCTTGGAAAACGCCTGTAGATCCTGTGAAGTGAATACCTGCAAAATCCGGGTGTTTGAAGATTACATCTCCAGCGTCAGGACCAGAAACATATACCAAGTTAATAACCCCATCAGGAAGGCCAGCTTCTTTAAAGATTTGCATTAATACGTTGGCAGAATAAATTTGTGTGTTAGATGGCTTCCAAACTACAACATTTCCCATCATCGCTACTGATGTAGGTAGATTACCTGCGATTGCTGTAAAGTTGAACGGTGTCAATGCAAACACAAACCCTTCTAATGGGCGTTGCTCTACACGATTCCATACTCCTTTACTATTAGCTGGAGGTTGTTGCTGATAGATCTCAGACATGTATTTTACATTAAAACGTAAAAAGTCTACAATCTCACAAGCTGAATCGATCTCTGCTTGGTATGGATTCTTTGACTGCCCCAACATTGTTGCAGCATTCAGTTTATAACGATATTTAGTAGAGATAAGCTCTGCCGCTTTTAGGAAAATCGCTGCACGCTGTTCCCAAGGTAGGTTTTCCCAATCTTCTTTAGCAGCCAAAGCGACTTCAATAGCCTCTTCTACATGCTCCTTAGTACCCTGAGAATAGTATCCTAAAATATGCTTATGATCATGAGGAGGAGTCAATTTGACTTTTTTCTCCGTACGTACTTCCTTACCACCGATGTACATAGGAACATCTATTTCCTGACCTCTAGCATCTTGAATAGCCTGACGTAACAATGCACGCTCTTTCGTACCTGGTGCGTATGCGTATACCGGTTCGTTAACTGGAGCCGGAACATTAAAAAATCCCTTTAACATAATTTTAATTTTTTATCTATGTAAAATAACAAAATATATCTGCTACATTATAGTCTTGGATTGTCCATAATTAAACATATTCTGCCCCGACAACAAATAACAGTCATATCAACCAGACACAAAAATACAAAACAAAGACCTCTACACCAACAACATAAATAAACTCACACTCACATCAACACTAATCGTCAATACAATTTTTGTTAGATATCCACACTATGCTGAGCTATATATTTACGTGGCGACATCTTGGTAATGGATTTAAAAACACGGTTGAAATGCACCACATTATTGAACCCTGATTGAAAAGCGGCTTCTGCAATATGTTCCGATTTATTGTCAATCAAAATTTGACAAGCTTTTTCTATCCGCACCTCATTCAAAAAACTAATATATGTTTTGGTGGTATGCCTCTTAAAAAACTTGCAGAAGGAAGTAGGTGTCATATGCACGATAGATGCTACTTGCTCGACCGTGATATCCTCATTATAATGATCGAAAGTATACTTATACACCTGACTGATTCGCGCTCCGTCCTTATCCGAGTAAGTCACATTCCGAACTCCAGAATAAAGGGAAGAAACATCATGTCGATGGATTGCCAGCGCATAGAGCAAGGAAAGGAACTCCGTAAAACGAGGCATTGATGTCTTCACCATTAAATTGGTAAAATAATGCATCATTGATTCGGAAACAGACCTATCAAGCCGCTTACTGGTATCTAACTCTAATAAATAATCTTTAACCAACTCGAAATCAGGGATATGGTAAAGCTTCTTCATCCGCTCCAAGTTCACAAATATATGAATAGCATGTATATCTCCAATCTCCTCCTCATCCTCCATATCCCGATCAAACATGTGTGGCTCGTTGGGCTTCAAAACAAAAATATCACCAGACTGAAAAGACTGCATAATATTACCCACCATAATAGTCCCCTTACCCTTTAAGATATACGTTATCTGTGCTTCGTCATGGCGATGGTAGTAATTATAAAAATTCTCTTTCTTATCTTCCATAACAGCAAACACACCTTCACCATATACAGAGACTGTAAACTGAATCGGTTTCATAAACACCCTATCTTATTAAATCCTTCCTATTTTTTTCACGTTTTCCAACAAACAGCACTTCTCCCCTACAACATCTGTCTCTCATCCAATATCTCCTACTGAATAAAGATTAAAAAGGCGACAATGGTAATTCCATGTCGCCTTTTAAAATCGTTATAATCTATGCTTATTTAGCTGCTGCATAGTTCTTTGCTACAGCATCCCAATTTACAACATTGAAAACGGCATCTAGATAGGCAGGGCGTTTATTTTGATATTTCAAGTAATAAGCGTGCTCCCAAACGTCGATACCGAAGATAGGCGTTCCTTTAACTTCAGCCACATCCATCAATGGGTTATCTTGATTTGGAGTTGAAGTAACAGCTAGTTTACCATCAGCACCAACGATCAACCAAGACCATCCCGAACCAAAGCGTGTTGCTCCTGCTTCTTGTAATTTTTTCTTCAACTCATCGAAAGAACCAAAAGCACCATTGATCGCCTCTGCCAATTCACCTGTAGGCTCGCCTCCGGCATTAGCACCTAATACAGACCAAAACAACTTGTGGTTATAATGCCCACCGCCGTTGTTACGGACAGCAGGAGAATACTTACTGATGTTCTTTAAGATATCTTCCAACGAAGCATTTTCCGCGTCAGTACCAGCAATAGCTTTGTTTAAATTATCAACATATGCTTGGTGGTGGCGGTCATGATGAATCTCCATTGTTTCTTTATCAATATGAGGTTCCAATGCGTCGTTTGCGTATGGTAACGCTTCTAATTCAAATGCCATAGTTACTTATTTTAATAAAATTATCAACTGTTATTTTAATACTACGAATATAACAAAACACTTCTGCTAATGTTTCATAATAATGCCATTTTATCGTTTTGAGCGAAAAAAGGTCTTCATCAAAGCACCACATTGTTCCTCCAACACTCCACCTATAATCTGTGTTTTAGGGTGTAGTATATTCGGGGCGACCACCGTATATCCTCTCTTTTCATCCACTGCCCCGTAAACAATGCGTGACACTTGTGTCCAATACGATGCACCAGCACACATCACACAAGGTTCTACCGTCACATATAGTGTACAGTCCTTGAGATACTTGCCTCCCAAAAAATTAGCAGCCGCTGTGAGTGCCTGCATTTCAGCATGCGCAGTCACATCATTCAACCGTTCTGTAAGGTTATATCCCTTACCTATTATTTTATTTTGTGCAACGATAACTGCCCCTATCGGCACCTCATCCTCTCTAAAAGCTTGCTCCGCTAAACTAAACGCTTCCTTCATATAGAGCTCATCTAGCTTTTCCTGTGGCAACGTTTCTTCAAAATTATAAATCCGCATACTATATCAATCGGGCACCATTTGGCACCTTACGTTCTACCGCTGTCAAAACAATATCACCATTTTCGTCCGCCAAACCTGTCACCAAGCATTCAGACATAAATTTCCCAATCTGCTTACGCGGGAAATTAACAACAGCCACAATCTGTCGCCCGACCAACTCCTCCTTAGTATATAACTTCGTAATCTGTGCACTCGATTTACGTAAACCGATTTCCGAACCAAAGTCAATCAATAACTGATACGCTGGTCTCCTGGCCTCTGGAAAATCATTCGCTTCTAAAATTGTTCCAACTCTCAAGTCTACCCGTTCAAAGTCAGACCAACTAATATCTTCATTTACACTCATTACACTCTATTGCTTGAAAGGTCTTCAACCTGCTTTCCAATAGTAAACACAACATAATCTTTCGTACGTTTCAATCGCTTAGCCAATCGTTCGATCAATAAGTCTTCCTCTCCTTCTTTATAGGACAAATCCTCTTCCGTCAGCTGGTTGTATTTCCGACTCAATTTTATCTTAGCAATTTGCCAGTCTTGTTCTTTAATTTTGAGATTGCTCATAATGTGGTATTAAAATTGCGTATATTTACAGCGTATACAAACTGTGCAAAACGCGTTTTAAACTATATTAAACAAATCTACATAAATAAATCAATGATGAAAAAAATTTTACCAGCATTACTTTTGTTCCTAAGTGGAGCATCAATAGCACAAGCGCAAGTGTTGCCAAGTTTCGAAATCGGACTAAAAGGAGCATTAAACTATTCTAAGTTAAAAAATGACACTTACTTTGATTCAGACAGCAAAGCAGGTTACCAAGCCGGTCTTTATTCTCGTATCGGTGTATTGGGGTTTCACGTACAACCTGAGATCTACATCACTGGAAAAAATGTAAAGATTAACAAAGACAATGTGGATGACCTTAAATTCACAAGTGTGGATATTCCTGTTTTATTAGGTAAGCGTTTTGGCTTAGGCCCTATTGGCGCGAGAATACAGACAGGCCCCGTATTCTCTTTTATTACCAATGACAATGGTGACAAATTAACGAATGCGCTGAAGTTTTCAGAATACAAGAAAAGCTCTACATCATGGGCATTTGGTGCCGGAGTGGACATATCTAGTTTACGCGTGGATCTTCGGTATGAATTAGGCCTCAACGATATGGCGAAAGGAAGTAATGAAGCTCAAAAAATCAACATGTGGAGTATTGGTCTAGGCTACCGTTTATTCAAGATTTAATCAACACATTTAATATTAAAGACGGATTGGTCGAGATGTTTTTGCAAAACACCTCGACCAATTTTTATATAATAACTGAAGATTCATATCGGATTGAAATTCCAAAGTCCGTATGGTTGAAAGCATATATTGTAAAACAACAAAGAGAACTTTTAGAGAGATGTATTCTTTCTAAAGCTCGATAGCGTAACCTAAAAAATTTAGAACAATTCTAAATTAAAGCTTTTTAATGGATTTAAAGTCATTTTTATAAATGATTTAGATATTTTTGCAGGATAAAATTTATAAAAAAAAGGATAATGAGTAGTAAATCAAAGCCACTATTGACTTCTTCACTGGGAAAGAAACTCATCATGAGCTTAACCGGACTATTTTTATGTTCGTTCTTATTAGTTCACTTGATTGGTAACTTACAGTTATTTAAAGATGACGAAGGCTATGCATTCAACAATTATGCGTACTTCATGACGCATTTCACCCCTATTAAAGTAGTTTCCTACTTACTTTACGCATCTATTATCATCCACGCTGTTTATGCGTTAATTTTAACCATGAAGAACAAAGCTGCTCGACCGATTGGTTATGACAAAGGTAGTGGTAACGTAAACAGCAAATGGAACTCAAGAAATATGGGTATCCTAGGAACAATCGTTTTAGTTTTCTTAGCGACTCACATGCAAAATTTCTGGTTTCAGTACAAGTTTGGCACTACTCCTTATGTAGAATACCACACTGAATTAGCAACTGGAAACCGCGAGATCATAGCTTCAGACAACATTCCTAGCAACTACGATGGTTACAAAACCTATGTAAACAACGGCGTTGAGACAATTCAAACAAAAGATTTATACAAACAAGTAGCATATACTTTCCAAAATCCATTTATTGTATTGTTTTATGTGATTGCAATGGCGGCCCTAGCTTTCCACTTGATTCACGGATTCCAATCCGCGTTCCAAACGCTAGGCTTCAACCACAGAAGATACATTGGATTTATTAAAGGACTTGGCATTTGGGTATTTGGGGTTCTTGTCCCGCTTGCGTTTGCAGCAATGCCTTTGTATTTCTATTTTAAAAGTTTGTAATATCGCATTAATAGTATAAGATTATGTTAGATTCAAAAGTACCAGCAGGCCCATTGGCCGAAAAATGGTCAAAACATAAGTTCAATATGAAACTGGTAAACCCAGCTAACAAACGTAAATTTACAATTATCGTTGTTGGTACAGGTTTAGCAGGCGCCTCTGCTGCAGCTTCATTAGCTGAGCTAGGTTATAATGTTAAAACATTTTGTTACCAGGATTCTCCACGTCGTGCTCACTCTATTGCTGCACAAGGGGGGATCAACTCTGCAAAGAACTATCAAAATGACGGTGACTCGGTTTTCCGTTTATTCTATGATACGATCAAAGGAGGAGACTACCGTGCACGCGAAGCAAACGTATATCGCTTGGCAGAAGTCTCCGTAAACATTATTGATCAATGTGTGGCTCAAGGTGTTCCTTTCGCACGCGAATACGGCGGTCTTTTAGACAACCGTTCATTCGGTGGAGCTCAAGTATCACGCACATTCTACGCACGTGGTCAGACAGGACAACAACTATTATTAGGAGCATACTCTGCCTTGAACCGTCAGATTCAAAAAGGAAAAGTTCAATCCTATACGCGCCACGAAATGCTAGATATCGTAAAGATTGATGGCCATGCAAGAGGCGTAATTACCCGCGATATGGTAACGGGTAAAATAGAATCACATGAAGGTCATGCTGTTCTTTTATGTACAGGTGGTTACGGAAACGTATTCTTTTTATCTACAAACGCAATGGGCTGTAACGTAACAGCAGCATGGAGAGCACACAAACGTGGAGCCTTCTTTGCCAACCCATGTTACACACAGATTCACCCTACTTGTATTCCTGTAACTGGGGATCACCAATCAAAACTGACTTTGATGTCAGAATCTCTACGTAACGACGGTCGTGTCTGGGTTCCAAAAACACAAGAAATGGCAGAACGAGTACGTAAAGGCGAATTGAAACCTGTAGATATCAAAGAAGATGACAGAGATTACTTCTTAGAGCGTAAATACCCTTCTTTCGGTAACTTGGTACCTCGTGACGTAGCTTCGCGTAATGCAAAAGAAGCTGTAGATGATGGTCGTGGTGTAGGAAAGACAGGCTTCGCTGTTTACTTAGACTTCAAAGACGCAATTGCTCGCCTTGGAGAAGATAGCGTACGTGCTAAATATGGTAACCTTTTCGATATGTATCACAAGATTACTGACGAAAACCCATACAAACAACCGATGCGTATCTATCCAGCTGTTCACTACACTATGGGTGGCGTATGGGTTGACTATAACTTGATGACTACAGTACCTGGATTATATGCATTAGGAGAGGCCAACTTCTCTGACCACGGGGCTAACCGTCTAGGTGCTTCTGCATTAATGCAAGGACTTTCTGATGGTTACTTTGTAATCCCTTACACTGTTGGAGATTACTTGGCTGGCCTAGGAAACTTCAATCCTGTAGACAAAAACCATCCTGCTTTTGAGCAAACTCGTAAAGAGGTAGAAGATAACATCAACAAATTATTGGCTTTACGTGGCTCTAAAACCGTAGATGATATCCACAAAGAGCTTGGACATATCATGTGGGAATACTGTGGTATGGCCCGTACAGCTGAAGGTCTTACTAAAGCAAAAGGCATGATTCAAGAACTTAAAAAAGAATTCTGGTCTAATGCATCCGTATTAGGACAGAATGAAGAGCTGAATATGTCTTTAGAAAAAGCAGGTCGTGTTGCAGACTTTATCGAACTTGGAGAATTAATGGTGGATGATGCCTTAAATCGTAGCGAATCCTGTGGAGGTCACTTCCGCTTGGAATCACAAACAGAAGAAGGCGAAGCTAAACGTGATGATGAGAACTTCACTTACGTTTCGGCTTGGGAATACACTGGCGAAAATCAACCTGAGGTCCTTCACAAAGAAGAACTGGTATTCGAAAACGTTAAGTTAACACAAAGAAGTTATAAATAGTATTGCGTATAGCGTATCGGGATATGCGCAATGTCTCAATACTCAATACTCAGTACTCAATACTATACAGATATGAGTAATCACATGAATTTAACGCTGAAGGTTTGGCGTCAAAAAAATGATAAAGCAAAAGGACAATTTGTAACCATCCAAGCCAAAGACATCGCTGATGACATGTCTTTCTTAGAGATGTTAGACATTGTCAATGATGATCTTACCCGTAAAGGTGAAGACCCTATATATTTTGATCACGACTGTCGCGAAGGTATCTGTGGGATGTGTTCGTTGGTAATCAATGGTCGCCCTCACGGCCCTATGGAAGGTACTACAACTTGTCAATTGCATATGCGTAGCTTCCATGATGGACAGACTATCGTCATCGAACCATGGAGAGCAGCTGCATTCCCAGTATTAAAAGATTTAGCCGTAGACCGTACAGCATTCGACCGTATCCAACAAGCTGGAGGTTACGTCAATGTAAATACAGGAGGTGTGCCTGACGCCAACGTTATTCCTATTCCAAAACGTATTGCTGATGAAGCTTTCGAATCAGCGACTTGTATAGGTTGTGGAGCCTGTGTAGCTGCGTGTAAAAATGCTTCTGCAATGTTATTTGTCTCTGCCAAAGTATCTCAATTTGCTTTATTACCGCAAGGACAGACGGAACGTTACGAGCGTGCGCAAGCTATGGTAGACCAAATGGATGCTGAAGGCTTCGGTAACTGTACCAATACTGGTGCATGTGAGGCTGAATGTCCTGTAGGAATAAAATTGACAAATATTGCTCGATTGAATAGAGAATACCTAGGTGCGAAGATCTTTAGACAAGAAGACGTACATAATTAGAACTTTCTTACAAAAGGGAATAGTAAAGAGGTTGTCTTAATGAGGCAACCTCTTCGCATTTTTAACAAAACGCCTTATTATTAACCAATTAGTTCTCTAAAAAATCATCTTTTTTCAATTGATAATCAACAAAAACAACAGAAAACTATTTGATTCTTACGATACTTTTCATTACTTTGTATAGCTAAGAATTTCTCTTATCTAGACGGGGTGAAGTATAAAACTATGGAAAACAAAAGTAAAATTACAGTATTGTATGTAGATGATGAGGAAAACAATTTGATTTCCTTTAAAGCTACCTTTCGATTAAGATACAAGGTTCTTACTGCAATTAATGGTGCTACGGCTATCGATATGGTCAAGAAAAACCACATCGACATTATCATTACGGATCAGCGAATGCCTGAAATGACCGGTGTAGCATTGTTAGAAGAGATTATTAAAATCAATCCAGAGCCGATGCGTATCCTCTTAACTGGTTATGCAGACATGGGCGCTGTCGTCGACGCAGTTAATAAAGGAAAGATATACCATTATCTTAGCAAACCTTGGAGCGAGGCAGAATTAGATGAAACTATACAGCGTGCTTACGAGGTTTATTCTGAACGCAAAGATATATTAGAAACATACTCAAAACTAGAGGTATCCAACGAGCAATTGGAGTTTTTACTACGTCAGAAGTTACTTTCGTAAAACCATTGAGAAACCTTTATTGCAGACAGGTACCTAGACAACCCTTTCTTTTCATCCCCTATAGATAAAAGAAAGGGTTACTTATTTGGTATTACTACCTTAAAGGTAGTACCATTACCCAACTCTGAAGTTACAGCGACAGTACCCTGTAGTTTTGCTAGCGCATTCTGAACATTATAAAGACCGAATCCCATCCCCTCAGCTTCGTTACTCGCCCTAAAAAAGAGCCTAAATATGTCTTTAATATATTCTGGAGAAATCCCTACACCCGTATCGCTTACTTCTATCGTAGCATAATCGTCTTTAACTATGACAGATAGATTTACCTGTTTGTTGTCTGAATCTTTTCGTTGATATTTGAAGGCATTAGAGAGCAGATTATGTAACACAAGCTCTAGAACAGCATGATCACTTCTAAAAGTGTCCGACTGTTCGACTTTTACATTCAGAGCAACTTGATTATTCTTGGTATACATTTTATAAAACTGTACGATATTATCGAAAAGCTTATAAAAATCTATATCTGACAGCTCCAACTCGCCCCGACGCAATAAGAAATAATCACGCAGACTATTTATATAGGCATCCAAGCGCATTAAGGAGCCTTCCATTAATCCTAGTATCTCGTGTACCCTTTCTATTTGATCAAATCCAGCAGCAAGCTTTATAGCCGTCAGAATACCGGTCAGAGGCTCGCGCAAATCGTGGCTCACACTATAAGCAAACTTATCTAACTCATGATAGGCTTTTTGCAGCTCCTCATTACGAATATCCAACATCGAAGTTGCTATATAGAACTTGTTAGCTTCTTCAATTGAAGAAATGATTTCTTCCTGCTGCCATGGCTTACGAACAAAACGGAAAATATGTCCCTTATTCACAGCATCCACGACGGTTTCCATATCGGCATAGGCAGTCAGTAAAATCCGAATCGGTCTCGGGAACTCCGTTCTAATATTATGTAAGAAATCTACCCCTAGCTCTCCGGGCATACGTTGATCACAGAAAATAACTCGGATATCGGGATGCGTACGTAATATCTCCCTTGCCTCGGCAGTATTGGACGCTGTATGAACCAGATAATGATATCTGAAGTTGGCTTTAAAGCCAACTAGGTTATTCACCTCATCATCTATATATAATATTTCTGGAACCTGTTGCATAAATTTGGCAATAAAAACGTACTAACCAAATGACTCTATATACAAAGTTACGTAAATTTAGCCTATTTACTTCTTTTATATTTTTCTAACAATCTTGTTTAATCGGAATAATTAATTTGAAAATCGCGCCCTTATCTAGCTCAGATTCGACAATTATCTTTCCTTCATGCTTTGCAATTGTATTGTAAGCGATTGACATACCCAAGCCGGTTCCTTCTCCAACATCTTTTGTTGTGAAAAACGGTTCGAATATTTTCTCTTTGATATTCTGCGGAATACCTATACCATTATCCGATATCAAAATGAAAATATAGTTTGGATCTTCATAGACTCCTGTTTCTATTTTCAGCACCCCGCCATCGCCTCGCTCAAATTTTTTGTCGATAGCGTAAATGGCATTAGTCAGTATGTTCAAAAACACTTGGTTCAATTTCCCAGCATAACATTCTATTTCGGGAATATCACCATATACTTTCTGCACGTCGATCCCTTCATTTATAATACTTCCTAAGATGATCAGCGTAGATTCTAATCCCTCATTGATATCAGCATACTTCAAAGTGTCTTCATCGACCCTCGAAAAAATACGGAGACTTTTTACAATTTCCGCAGTACGACTAGCACCGTCATGCATTCCCTTCAAGAGAAAATCGACCTCTTCTTTTAGATAGTCAATATCTAACTCTTCCTTATACGCCTGAATCTGTTCCTGTTTTTCGGTTTGCGAAAGGCCTTCAGCAAAAGCGATGCGTTCCACCTCATCCAATGTGTCCCACACCATCTTAATATCCCTTTTCAGTGGCGCTACATTTGAAGTTACAAAGTTAATAGGGTTATTAATTTCATGTGCTACACCAGCAGTCAACTGTCCCAAAGAAGCCATCTTTTCCGCCTCCACAAGTTGAGACTGCGCTTCTTTAAGATGTGTCAATGTCTTTTGCAGAGATTCATTGGATTCTGTCAATTCGAGCGTACGCTCATTAACTTTTTGCTCCAACACAATGTTTTGCTCCCTAATCAACCGCTCATTCTCCTGCGATATAATCAATTCCCGTGTTTGTGATTCTTCTTTCTCTTTACGATAGATATTGATTTTATCTCCCAATGCAAACGAAAGCAGAATAGCCTCTATAACTGAACCAATCTGAACCGCGCGTAAGGTGTAAAAGTTATAAGGTAGTATGTTATAATCCTTAAGTACGTACACCAAGACACTTACGAGGAATATACACCAGGCGACAAGAAAATACTTCGTTTGTCTATACTTCTGTTGCGATAGCTGAAAAGCCAATATCAAGACGATTGTAGAACCTCCACCGGCAACAATATTTACCATTTTGTAGGCAGGAATAAAAACACCTCCAATCAAAAGCCCTATCGCTACCACATATCCTATTAGAAACACATTCAATAGCATATTGAATTTTGGAGACTCTTTAGCTGTCTGTAAAAACGACTTCACAAAGAAAATAGCCGCAATGCCGGACATCGCACCAGAAAAAGTGAGTAGCCGCTCCGAAATCCACTTATTCTCTATAGAAAACAGGGGGCCTAAAAGGCCTAGAATAGCTAGCTGCGCTATAGTAACCCAGAATATATAGCTTACATAGACATAATAATGTGCTTCCCGTGTAGAAAAATACAAAAATATATTATAAAGGATCATGGAAAGCATCAGCCCTATATATATAGCAGAGAAAACGTCTGTTTTCATAAGGGTTTTAAACAGTCCCTTATCACTGTAAATAGAAATTGGAGCAGACAGCTGTGTATTACTGAGCAACCTGAGATAGCAGGTTATCTCCTCCCCTTTCTTTAATGGAACTTCAAATAAAAAATACTGATGAGGATAAGCCAATTTCGCAGAACTAACGTTACTATTAACATTCAGACTGTCTACAACACCATTTCGTAAGGAATAGAATACGACTTCATCGATATTTGCCTGAGAGAGGTTAACAATCAGGTCTTCTATATCAGACTCATTTTTAATAGAAAAACGAATCCAGTTATTAACGTCCTCTACCCCCAGATTAGGAACCTCTTGCTTATTCTCCTTAAAAAGATCAGGTTGGCTTCTGACCTCTTCAAATGTTAACTGCTTCGTAGGATCCTTAAAAATAGAAATATTCTTCCCGATATACTGACCTTCACGATCTTTAAAAAACTGAAATGGTTCACCAGAATAGGCACACAAAAAGGGTGCGATAATCAGGAAAATTAACAGAAACTTTCTACAATCCATTTTACATTAGCTTAGCTTCTACAATATCTAAATTGCATCAATCTGTAATACCTATCGCTTTTTCGACGTCCAAATAATATCGTCCAGAGTTTACGGTACGGCCCAACAAGATTTCCCGACATACCGTTGTCGTCACCGCTCCTCCTAAGACAACTTCTGATGCGAGTTGTGGCCAAGAAGCAATAGTACGACCGATCTCTGAAATAGAGTTTTTCATTTTTACAGAGAGATTCTGCGCTTCAACAACTTTCATCAAGTAAGCAGAGCGCTCTCCACTTGTCAACATCTTCAACGTATCTACCGTCAGGTCACCTGCCAACCCATGGAAAACCGGTCGATCTGGTTCTAGGTCAAATCGTTCGACATCCAACATACCACGGTCATTCGTGTCCATCACTACAGGTATTTTTGCTGCCCTAGATCTAAATCGGCTGTCCAGTTTCACCTCAAAGCTATCACAAACCTCTACCAAGACATCAAGCCCGCCATCACCTTTCAAAAACTCGTCGTAATTATTACTATCAATTCCCTGCGGGAATAGCTCTACTACCAAATAAGGGTCAATCTCCGCTATTTCTCGAGCTGCGATAACAACTTTGGGAACTGACAGATTAAAAACTCCCGTCCGTAACCGATTCATGTTACTCAAATCTAAGCTATCAAAATCCGCTAGTCTCAAGACACCACAGATTCGTTCCATCGCCATGGTCAGTGCAATAGACTGACCTACAGAAAGTCCTATAACACCTATTTTCTTACCCGAAAGTCGCAGCTGCTCTTCCTTAGAAATCTTAAGCTGGTTCCTATTAGTCCGCACCTCTACAAATTCGGCCTCATCCAGTAGATGAACCAAAGATCGGCACCACGGATAGTAAACCCACACCCCATATTCCTCTTTAGTCTTACCTTGTAACAAGTCTTGGATAAGCTTCTCTTCCTCGTCGGGATTTACTCCCATTGGATATCTACAACGAATCAATTCTTTTAATTGTCGTTCGATCTCATCATAGAAAAAAACAATATCTCCTGATTTTTTTAGCTCTTCCAGTTGGCCTCTGTCAACCTTATTAGAAAGTCTAAAAAAAAGTACTTTATGAGGGAATTTAGATTCTAATTCGTCCGTCATATTCTATTCATAAGTAGGTTTTACATAATTTCGATATCATCATCATTGGTATCGACCTCAAGTTCGGTTCTTTTTTTGGTATTGGCAATCATCCCCTTCAAATCCCATTTATCCATATCATCCAGGTCAAGCTTATATTGTATTTCAATCTCTTTGGATCTTAAGACCTCAATCCGCGTACAATTCTGATTCTCCCTAAGCGCCATAATTGCCGCTCTATCCTCTTCAGATGCCATTTCTAGACTCCCTACATCATCGAGAATCATTGTCGTGGCCAAGAGATCGAGCTTAGGATAATAGAATGTACCATTATTTCCGACACTAGTCTCTTGACGGTACCCGACGCTTTTAGTCAGATTTATCGTATAAGGTGCACAAAGAGCAAAAAGAGATTTAATACCGATTTGAGGTGCTATTGCAATAGCGGCTCTCGTTAGAAAGATACTCCCGATTCCATAGCCGGCAATCTCTCTCGAATTCCAAAGCCCACAGCCTTCTCCGGTTCCATCTTGTGCATAATCCCAGACGAGATCAAATATCTTAGCGTCCATATTACCTGTCGCTTCCTCAATAGGTAGAGGTTGTGTTCCTCCAGCAACATGAATACGAGCACCACCATACACATTCTCACCATCCAACGATTCCACGATTAAAACAAAAGCCGCAGGATTATACATCCAATCATTCTTGGATGAGGTTACTTTTTTTACTCCTATTGCCGTTAAGACATGCGCGTGCCCTTCTATAAAACGCTCGCAAGTCCGAGGGTCATCAATAGCGCGAAACGCTCTTAGCCTAACAACAGGACGTCCATCTTTAAATACTAATGCCACAGGAACGGTTATATGTTATTCGATTTAACACAAAACTAATCAATAAAAACTAAATGAATCATCATGTAGTAAAGATTTTTCAAAAAGATTGACATTCCAAACAACTTAACTATTTTTGGGCAAAATCTCTTTACTCCATGCAGATAGACAAGGCAACTTTAGTAAATATTGTACTATTAATCCATATGGCCCTAACTGGCATTATGCTATTTAGGCTCTTTAAGTTGAGAAACGCCACCGGGGGACAGCTTATTCTAACTTTCTTGGCGCTGACTGTACCAGTCCTAGGTCCATCCGTAATGATTTGGTTCTATAACAAACAACTTGAGAAGGTAGCAAAAAAAACTCCGAATGCCGGTAAGCAGAAGAAAAACGGGAATAAAAAATAGTTTAACAATAGTTCTGAAAATAAATTCGGGCCATACACCCTATTGGGGTTAATCGAGTATCGCCATAATAGTCTGTTTAAATTTGGTACGGACAGGTTTTCCGTCTTTAGTGGCGGCCTCCCATTTTGGAGATCGGCTCATCACACGCAAAACCTCCTTCTCAAAAATCGGGCTTATCTTATCCCTATTAAGAACTACAACATCACACACCTCTCCGTCTTCACATACCGTAAATTCTAAAACAGCAGTCTGCCGGGTCCCGTAAGTAACATAGGCTGTACTATCCATTGACCCAACCAACTCACTGATATTCATTCGATTCTGCAGAAAACGGTTCCAAGCAGACACTCCCCCTTTAAATTGAGGTACCACATCGACCTGCGGTACTATAATCGTATCCTGTTTTCCAGGCGATTTTTCTAGAGCCTTTACAGCGGACGACAGCAACATCACAACCAACAGCATCACATACCTTACTTTCATACCCATCCTCTTAACGATTTACATTTAAAAAGAGACTATCATAAAGTCTCCATAAATCAAAAAGAAACAAAAATCATACCGAATCCCCTAAGCTTTAGACAGATCATCTACCGTCTTAAACTCTCCATTTTCATCAGTCAAAAATGACATCGGATTTTCAGGATCTTTTATTATTTCAAAAAGAAGGTATCCCCAAGGTTTCCAAAAGTTTTCCAGTACCTGCCCATAGGTCTTCACCGTCCAATTATCAAATATAGGTTTTAGCGTCCAGTCATTTAAAGGCATAGGCTCCACAAAGACAGCTTTAGGCGTCTCCATATAGGTATACTCCGGCAAACGATTAAACAGGTAAGCTGAATAAAAGTAACGTGCACAGATTTCTTCAAACTGAATTGGGTGCAACTTTTTATCCGCTACTTTCGCCAAAATATCCTCGTGATAAATAGCATTAGTACCATTATCCTGTAGTGTAGCGATAATCGCAAAATCCTTCATCCGCAATGAGAAAATCAGCGTATTGATTTCATCACGGTACAGAAATGTATCTTCTGTACTATCCACAGGGAATACTTGAATGGTAAAAGGATTACGGTGTTCAAACTCCATCGGTACACAGAGAGACTGCATCATCGCATGTAAGTTTCTAAACTTATGCACCAGTGCCTGCGAAAAATTCATTTCTTCTCCCGTCCGTACAGCTTGCTTTATTCCGACCTGAATCTCATTAAACACAACGCCATACAATATCTTAGATACCCAATGGAATAATGTAATTTGATCCAATGCATTCACCGCATCGTACCCTGTCTTCATTGCAGTCTCCACAGCGGTCTCCACCTCCTCAATCTTTGCAGCAGCAGCTATTGAACAAGGTAGCTGCAACTTTTTATAAGTAATCATACTTTCATCCAGCAACTTAAAAGGCTTGTCCTCTAAATCAAAAGAACGCATCATCCATACCGGAAAAACCTGGATACGTTCTTCTTCAGAGTCCAAAGTCACTCCAGTCAAAAAGCAAGTCTTGTTATCGAATTTAAAATCTACGAAGGGATTGTACAGTTTTGTTGCCATAATATGGGCAAAGGTAAAGTTTTACATTTTCAATCTATCGGAATCGTTGAGGATTGACCGTATTTTGACGTTTTACCCACGAGCCCCTTATACTCAAAATCGATTATTAATGAATAAGAGGTCTTAACCAACATTAACCTTAAAATCCTCAAAGACTAAAGGTGCTTCCACAATCTGTCCTTCCTTAGTCTTCACCCCCTTCAGCACAGAAGTCTTTCCTTTTTCGAGCAAGCTTTTCATTTCTTTCTCTTCGAGAAAGACGCCATTCAATGTCCTCCATATCTTGAAATCGCAGCCCCTAGCATAATGATCACATTGCGCAACCTTATCATAGAGATGTATATTTCCAGGCTGACACTTCGGACATTTTATCTTTCCCTTTTGCTGGGGTTTTATCTCCTCCTGTGCTATAGAAATACGAAGTTGCAACAGCTCCTTTGTAATTTTCGCCGTATAGTCTTTGATGTGTTTCATAAACACCTCGTAAGAGACCTTGTTTTCACGCATTTCCTCAAGCTTCTGCTCCCATTTACCAGTCAAAGTTACCTTTGCTATAGACCTATCCTTGACCAGATTATACACCGCGAGGCCCTTCTCTGTAGGAATAAGCTTTTTCTTATCCCGTTTTATATAATCACGCTGGAACAATGTCTCTATCGTGGCAGCACGTGTCGCAGGTGTGCCCAGTCCACAATCTTTCATAGCTTGCCTCATCTCTTCATCCTCTATCTCCTTTCCTGAAGTCTCCATAGCCTTCAGCAAGGACGCTTCCGTATGAATAGGTCTTGCTTTTGTAAATCGTTCAGAAAGTTCCAGCGAGAGGATTTCCAACATCTCTTCTGCCATCAACTTAGGAAGTTGCGCATTTTCATTATCCTGTTCGTCCGTATTTTTTTCATCATCCGGTATTTCAATCTGATCAGCAGATAGGCGCCAGCCGTATTGGCGAATTACCGTACCTTTGGCGATAAGTTCTACTCCTTCGGCATCAATTGTTACAGTCGTAATATCTTTTAAACAAACCTCAGAGAAACTCTCTACCATACGTTTTGCAATCATATTGTAGATATTCTGCTGTTCTTTGAGCATTGGCCCTGGTTTTTCGTCCGTAACCAATAGCGCATGGTGATCCGTCACCTTTTTATCGTCAACAGAACGTTTGTTCAGCTTCGCACCTATTAAGTTACGAGAGATAGCCGCTATCCCCTCTTCAGCAGTATCTGCCAAATGTTGAAATAGCGCCTCCACTTGTTCAAAAACATCCTCACCTATATACCGCGAACCTGTCCTTGGATAAGTAATTACCTTCTTTTCATATAAAGTCTGTGCAAGGCTCAAGGTTTGATCCGCAGAGTAGCCATACTTTTTATTGGCATCCTGCTGCAGTGAAGTCAAATCAAATAAAAGTGGGGGTTGTTCCTTCGTTTCTTTTGCCTCTACCTTTACGACTTTGGTTTGTGTCCCGATATTCAGTTTTGCAACAGTTTCTTCTGCGACATCCTTTTTTTCGATCTTATCCGAAGTCGCTTTAAAAGAGATACTATCTTTTTCAAAACCTGCCTGTATTTTGTAAAATGCCTGTGGTTTGAAATCTTTGTTTTCGAGGTAACGCGAACATATCATAGCCAAGGTGGGTGTCTGTACCCGCCCCAAGGAAAGCAAACCTTTGTTGCCAGCTGCTAATGTTATGGCTTGTGTGGCATTGATACCGATTAACCAGTCCGATTCCGACCGGGATCGTGCCGATTGATACAAACTATCATACTCCTGTCCCTCTTTCAAATTCGCAAACCCCTCTTTGATAGCCTTATCCGTTTGTGAAGAGATCCACAACCTTTTAAATGGCACTTTCGAGCCTAAGTAATAATAAATATTCCTAAATATAAGTTCACCTTCTCGTCCTGCATCCGTAGCCACTATGATTTCATCCGCTTGTTCCAACAGTCCTTTGATAATATGGATTTGTTTTAGAGCTCCGCTATCATCAATCTGCTTTCCATCTTTCCGTACCTTCTTCACTTCAAGATCAAATCGATTTGGAATAATCGGTAGATTCGACACAGACCAATTGTGAAAACCGTAAGCCTGTGGCGTACACAATTGCACCAAATGACCGAAAGCATAGGTAAAAGCATAGCCATTCCCTGCTATATAGCCATCTTTCACTTCTTTTGCCCCCATTACGCGGGCCAGATCTCTCGCAACAGAGGGTTTCTCCGCTATTACTACCTTCATTTTCTTATCACCTCCATAACTTTCATAACCTCCATCACCTAATCCAAAGATGCTATTGAGATTCCTTTTATTTTCCGATATAGATCCACCGCATATACGTCCGTCATTCCAGACACAAAATCCAACACTGCACGAATTTTAGCATACGCATCCTCTTTATCGGTATGAAATTGCCCTGGAATCATGGCGACAATCTTACGATCAAACATCGTCTTATTTGTCTTTAGATAAGCAGGTACAAACTCCTCCAACAAGGCGTTCATCACCTTATAACCTGCAATTTCAATTTGCACAACAGCCGAGGCATTATAGATTTCTACCACAGATATCTTCTCAATTTTCTTCATCTGTGCTACAATCTCAGGAGAGAGTGCATCGATCAGTGAACTTTCAAACGTACCCGAAAGAAATTTATCTTGATTATTAGCAAAAACCTCAGCACAACCGTTGATCAGTGTATTAATAGCTTTGGCGCGCAATAACTCCACACGGCTTCCTGTGTCATTCAATCCATCTAGTCGACTACGTAATTCTTCGCCCCCACAAAGTGGCAACAGCAATTCTTCGACTTCCTTATAAGACAAAATCTTAAGATGATGAGCATCCTCCAGATCAATAATATTATAACAAATATCATCCGCTGCTTCGACAAGATATACCAGAGGATGTCGCAAATAACCCTGCGGATTTGTGGGATCCTTCTTAAGCCCCAGTTCTATAGCTATTTTTTCAAATGCCTGTTTTTCTCCTTCGAAGAAGCCATACTTTTTCCGATGATGATTTCCCTTTACATGTCCATCTATGGCTGCACATGGATATTTCACAATAGAAGCCAAAGTCGCATATGTCAATGCATAGCCTTTTTCATCTTTGCCATTAAAAGCATGTGTCAGTATACGTAACGCATTAGCGTTACCTTCAAAATGGGTTAAATCCGCCCATTGTTTGGCAGATACATGTTCTTGATATTTCTGTCCTACTCCTTGGGTAAAAAATGAAGAGATTGCAGCTTCACCGGAGTGTCCAAAGGCTGGATTACCCAAGTCATGCGATAGACAAGCGGCAGATATAATATTACCTACCTCTTGCAAATAAGGGACTTCCTCATCTATGTTAGGATGCTGCTTTTTCATTAGATTATAAAACAGACGTCCCAGAGATCGTCCCACAGAAGCGACCTCCAAACTATGCGTCAATCTATTATGAACAAATACAGCACCAGGCAGAGGAAACACTTGCGTTTTATTCTGCAACCGGCGGAATGGAGAAGAAAAAATCAAACGGTCATAATCCCGCTGAAACTCGGATCTTGCATCAAATTGCTCATTTGGGATACGATCTTCATAGCCCCATCTCTTTGCAGACAACAGTTGTTTCCAGTTCATCAATATTTTGGATTTGCATGGCAAACTTATATAAAATGCTTTGCATTCACCAACTCCAACTGGAAAAATCACCGTACAACTTCCCCTCTCTCTTCCTAACAGCCTAAAGCAGAAATCTCTCGTAAGACAACCTATAGGAATACCTTTTTTACTTCCGATCTAACTAAATATTTGCTATTTTTATAGAAATAATTTCGAATCATGACAATCTATACACTTCCCGACACCAAAGCTTTTGAAAGTTGTTTAAATAACAAAAACACGCATTTATTGACTTTAGCCAATCGTGCGGGCATGCAGATTGCATTGAGTGATTACGGAGCTCGGCTAGTTAGTGTATTGGTCCCCAACAAACAAGGCACACTGGTAGATGTAGTCTTAGGTTTCAACAGTATTGACGAGTATGTCCATGCTAGAGAGCAGTATCATGGGGCCACAATTGGGCGATTTGCCAACCGCATCGCTGCTGGACATTTCCACCTCGGAGGCGCCTCTTTCCCCTTAGCACAGAACAACGCTGAAAACTCGTTGCACGGTGGTCCCGAGGGCTTTCATCGCAAAGTATGGGACAGACAGGTTAGTTTAAAAAAACAAGTCGATTTTTACTATGTATCTCCCAATGGAGAGGAAGGTTTTCCAGGAACGCTAAATACTTGTGTCAGCTATGAACTCACCAATGAAAACGAGATAAAAATTGATTTTAGGGCTACTACTGATAAAACGACCGTAGTCAATCTAACCAACCATGCTTATTTCAATCTGAACGGAGAAGGTAATGGCGATGTCCTTAATCATTTCATTGAAATTCCCTCTACTCATTTTATCCCTATCGATGACAAGCAGATTCCGACAGGTGGACTATTACCTGTAGAAGACACAGCATTCGACTTCAGAAAAGCAAAGAAGATCGCACAGGGTATCAATACTCCAGTAGACCAGATACGCTATGCGACAGGGTACGACCATGGATTCGTCAATGAATCCCCTATAAGCAGCCCCGCTGCGACAGCCTATTCCGAAGAAAGTGGAATTCTGTTAGAGGTTTTCACTGACCAGCCTAGTATCCACTTATACACCGGAAACTTTCTTGCTGACGACCAAGGGAAATCTGGAAACCGTTATCTCAAACATGGAGGCTTCTGTTTTGAGGCTCAACACTATCCAGACAGTCCCAATCAATCACACTTCCCGACGGTCATTCTAAACCCTGGAGAAGAGTTCAAACAGACCATCATTTACAAGTTCAGTATCAAGAAATAGCTGTAATAAATTACTTACAAAGACTGAACAAGCACATTTCAGACTATATTTGAGAAAAAATTATAGACTGATGAATAAAAAGATTTTTTCAATTGCCCTGTTAAGTGCAGGAATGGCATTCACATCTGTACAGGCCCAGATGGCCAAGCAGAAGGATGTCAAGCTAGAAGATTTGATGAAACATTTAAACGAATTGTTTCAAAAAGGCGACGACGCTTCTAAAGTAGAATTAGGAAAAGAAGCGTTAGCAATGTCTCAAAGCAAAAACGAAAGCTTTGTATCTATGGCAGCTAGAGTATACGGAGCCCTAGAGCAAGATGATAAAGCTGAAGCGATCAACAAAACAATCTTAAAAAAATTCCCTAAAGGACTTCAAGCACGTTCCGAAGCTTACGAAAAAGTATTCGGCGATGAGAATGCTTCTGCAGAAGTCGTTGAAAAAGGATATACCGCATGGTTGAAACAATTCCCTGCTGCTTCATTTGATGAAAAAGACAGAGGTATTTATGATCAAGCAGCTGCTTCTTTAGCATCCCTTTATTTTAAAGCAAATAATGCTGCTAAAGCACAAAACTATATCACGCAGCTTAAATCCAGCGCTAACTACGCCTCCTACGCAAGCCGAGTTACTGCGGGCCTTATCAAAGACAATAATTACGACGCAGCTCTTCCTATTTTAGAAGAGATCTATGCAAGCTCACTAGAGGCTTCCAAATCAAGCGATCCTAAAATCAAAAATGGAGGAAATGCTAGAGCTTATGGTTCTATCGCCCCTTCTTATGCACAGGCACTAGTTGAAAAAGGCAATGCAGAGAAAGCAGTAACTGTGATGGAAGACTTCATAAAATCTTCTCCATATGCGGCGAGCTCTCCGATCAATACCATAACATTGGCCAAAGCTTATGCAAAACAAGGAAAAGAGCTAGATGCTTTCCTTTCCCTAGAAAACTTTGTCGTTAAAAACGGAAAAAATGCAGACATCGTTAAAGAAATGCAACCGTTGTACAATAAGCTAAACAACAATAAAGCGAATTTTGACCTGTATTTTGCATCTATCGAAGCAAAAGCAAAAGAAGCTATGGTTTCTAAATACAAATCAGAAATGATTAAAAAAGAAGCTCCTCAGTTCACTTTGGTAAACAGAGATGGAAAAACAGTTTCCTTATCTGACTACAAAGGAAAAGTTGTTGTTCTAGACTTTTGGGCGACTTGGTGTGGACCTTGTGTAATGTCTTTCCCTGGCATGCAGGCTGCTGTCAACAAATATAAAAGCGACAAAGATGTTGAGTTCTTGTTTATTGACACTTGGCAGCGTGAAGAAAACTATAAAGATTTGGTAAACGAGTTCATGACCAAAAACAACTACTCCTTCCACGTACTGTTTGACGAGATGAAAGATCGTACCAAAGCGACTACTACAGCATATGGCGTATCTGGTATCCCACACAAAGTAGTGATTGATAAAGAAGGATTTATCCGTTTCGAATCTTCTGGCGGTTCTGCTGATGTTGACAAAGTAGTCAACGAGATGGAGACAAAAATCGAATTGGCACGAAAAGGCTAAAAAAAATGGGACTCAGATTTGAGTCCCATTTTTCTTTGGTTAAGGATCGATTCGAATAAACTTGCCAGCAGCGTCAAACTCTAGGTCCAACGCATTGGTCAACTCCACATCAAATCCATGTTTTTCTCTATCGATACTATTGATACCATCGTTGGGATAGTTTTCCTTCACATAGCCCACGATAGGTGCCAATACGAATGAAGTAGGTATCCCTACCGTATTATCAAGCGCTTCCACCTCTGTCCAGCTTCCATTTTTATCAAACTTCACTTCTATTCGATTATTCAGTAGCACTTGATATTCCGTTCCAGACAACGGCTCCTTTTCCCGAGTCACAGAAAGTATCTTTGCCTCTTTAAAATGATCATTTAAAAATGTATTTGCAGCTGTAGGCAGATTATCCACCTCAATGTTTTCTTCTTTATCACACGATACCACTGCAAATGCAACTGCCATTAAAAGCGTCAATTTCAATATTAACTTTTTCATCATATTTTTATATTACAGGTTACCCGTCTACTGGGCATTAATCATCAATACGGACAAATTTCCCCTTACTATTAAACTCAAGATCAACACCATTCGTTAGTTCAACTTCGTACTTACGGGATTTACGGGAGATCTGAACTATTTCATTGTTCGGAAAACTCTTTTTCACATATTCTAAAATGGACACAGGCACTATTTTCAAAGGAACCGCCTTTAGTTCAGCATCCACCTCTGTCCATTCTCCTTTAGAATCGAATTCCAACTTCACACCGTCTTTCAATTTTACTTCATAACTTTTACCTGCTAGAAATTCGCTCTCCTCCTTCACCAAGGTCACTTGATCTGCCGCATAATAAGTCGTCACAAAGACTTGTGCCTTTTTTGGTAATTGCGTAAATGTGATTATTTTTTCTTGCGCTACAGCAACAACTGCCATCACTAATAGTGTTACAGTCATAAAGGATTTCATCATTGTTTTCATCTTCTTATTTCTTTATTTGATTTATAACTCAAAGTTCGATTCCAATTTGGGAAACAATTGGGAATCGGAAGATGTTTTGAAAAAAATCACGAAACTTTTTCAAGGACAAAGCAGTGTTTCCCCGATTCGTACCTATAATGCAGCTTAATCTGATGCTGTCGTTCCAAGATCGACCTTACAATAGACAGTCCCAATCCATTGGAATGATTGTCCTGGCTCCCTTTGTAAAATCGCTCAAAGATATAATCTGGATTGAGTGCTCCAGAGTCGCTATCATTTGCTATTTCGATTTCATGTTCACGTATTGTCACCAACACATCACCACCCGGAATATTATATTTAATGGCATTACGCAGCAGGTTCGATAATAGTATATGCGCTAGATCTCTATTAAAATTGACATGAAACTCCTTTAGCTCTTCCTGAACTACAAATTTCACCTCCTTAAAGGAAGCTATATCTTCCAGATCATCCACCAAAGATTTGATTACAGTACTAAAATCCACCAAATCACTAGCCACATATTGGTTGTTATCAATACGCGACAACATAAGCAACGATCTGTTTAAACCCACCATCCTATGCAACGCTCCCTTCGCTTCCGACAGCTGTACCAATTGCGATTCCGTCAAGGTAGCATCATCCATCAAGAGTTCCAGTTTATTGATTGTTATAGCCAGAGGTGTTTGCAATTCGTGTGAAGCATTTTCTAAAAAACGCTTTTGAGCTTCAAAGACCGCTTCATTCCGATCGATCATATGCTTGACCTCTTTATTTAGTTCCTCAAACTCTTTCACCTTAGTAGGCACCGTCTCAAAACTCGAAGTATCTCCAAATCTATAACGGCTTAAATTATCCAACGTCTGTCTAAAAGGTTTCCAGGCCCGACTCAGTACCAGATGATTAACAAGAAGAATACTCAGTATAATCACAACATACAATACCGCCAGCGAGATTGCTAAATTAATCAGATAATCATCCTCCTCTACCGTCGAAGTCCGTATCTCCAGCGAATAAGGCTTGCCTTCCTTACTGTAGAAGCCAGTCCGTAGTACTCTGTAAGGTTCATCCTCATCATCATAAGGCATATAGATAAATTCCTTCGAAAACCGATTCTTATCCAGATCCTCCGCAGCGTGTTCTACAGGCAGAATCCGGAATTGATTGATTCCAAACTCTTTTGTGTTTTCTAAAATTTCGGGGCTATTATAAGCCTCCCTGATAATTTCAATTTTTTGATTCTTCAGCCCATCATCGATATTATCATACACTTCATCCATTAATATGGCATAGAAGAGCAATGCCCATACCGCCATCACAATGAGTATCGTGATGACAATAAATCGATTGGTATAGTATTTTACAGAAACCGCCATCACACTAATTTATAGCCTACACCGTACACTGCTTGTATATCCAACTTTGCTTTGGCATCTTTAAGTTTCTTCCGTAGGTTCTTAATTTGAGAATAAATGAAATCAAGATTATCCGCTTGGTCTGCATGATCTCCCCATACCGTTTCTGCCAGCGTTGTTTTTTCCAATAGCTTATTGGGCCTTAACAAAAAATAGTAAAGCACATCAAACTCTTTGCGATTGAGCTGCAACTCCTGTCCATCCACTTTGACAATACGATTGTCCATATCCAGCGATACATTTTGATACTGAATAATAGTATCCCCATGTTGCGTATTCCTACGTACAATAGATTTGATCCTTGCCAAAAGCTCTGCAAAATGAAAAGGCTTCGCCAAATAATCGTCTGCGCCGATCTCCAACCCCAACACCTTATCATCGACAGAGTCCTTTGCTGATAGTATGAGTACGGATTGATTTACATTCTTCTGTTTCAACAACCGTAACAAATCCAATCCATTTCCCCCAGGCAACATAATATCCAACAATACAATATCGTAAGGATAATTCAATATTTTATCCATCCCCTGCTCGTAGTTATCGGCACTTTCAACAAGAAAATGCTCCCGTTCTAGAAAATCCTGAATACTTCGAAGTAGCTCTACTTCGTCTTCAATTATAAGTACCTTCATAAACCTATTAAAGATAACAATATTTTTTGCCCCCAACGTCTATTGATAAATCAGCTTCTCCTTTCGACTGACAACACAATAATGGCACCATAATTTGGAAACATTTAGGAATTCTTTACATCAGCCCCAGTTTTATCGAGTTTCGACCATAAAAATTACATTTTAGTAAACATTTACCTTATTTTTACGTTATTATTAGAGGCTTGGCAATTAATACACATCATTGGTTTGAATAAATTTACGCGCGTTTTATTACGCATTTTTTTATGGATTTTTGGCTCCGTAATCGCCTTAGTCCTATTGGTTATATTCTTAATTCGTCTACCATCCGTTCAGAATTATATCGCGGGCAAGGTAGCGCATTACCTAGAAACCAAAATAGGTACACCGGTGAACATTGGTTATGTCAACATTACTTTTCCTAAAAAACTAGTACTGGAAAACATTTATTTTGAAGACCAAAGCCAGGATACCCTCCTTTCTGGAGAAAAGCTAATGGTAGATATCAATATGTTAAAAATATTGAAAAACACTATTGAGATTCAAGAAATAGATTTGGAAGGGATTACTGCCAAGATTACACGTTCGGCACCAGATGGTAGTTTTAACTTTGACTATATACTCAAAGCGTTCACTTCCGAAAAAGAAAGCACTCCTACGGCACCAGACACCGCCTCAGCCCTCCTATTCAATATTGACAAGGTAAACTTCGACCGTATACGCTTTGCCTACAAAGACGATATGATAGGTACCTCAGCAGATATTTGGCTAAATCATTTTGATACCCGTATCAAAACATTTGATCTGAAAGACAACATGACGTTCGACATGCCAAAAATCAACTTGGAGGGACTCACCGCCTACGTCAAACAGTGGGCACCTAGCACAGAAAGCACCAAGCCCAGTCCCGAAGATTTTGGCATCACCGACAGTAGTGCCAATACTACTGCACTACTTCCTAATATCGGCACCGAATTCATTAAGTTGAAAGACATTTTTGTACGTTATCAAGACGTTTCCTCTGCAATGGACACCAAGTTTGATATCAAAAATTTATCCGCCAATGTGGACCTGATCGACCTGAATAAAGAAGTGGTACGCCTCCGTGAACTGATCTTAGACCAATCGGACTCTTACGTCACCTTTGGAAAGACAACCAAAAAGACAAGTACCACATCTGATACTAGCAGCGTAAACTGGGTCGTGACTACCGATAAAGTCGTCATTGACAAAACAAATTTTGCATTCCGGGACGACAACCAAGCTCGAATGCAGGGTTTTGACTATTTCAATATCAAAATAACAAATTTAGCGGGTGCATTGGATGAGCTTCACTATTCAGCAGATTCGATAAGTGGTTCATTACTGAACCTAACAGCAAAAGATCATTCTGGATTTTATCTCAAGAAGTTGAAAGCAGACTTCACCTACACCAATACCGGTGCCACCATAGAAAATCTACTTGCAGAAACTCCAAACACGATCATACGGGATTATTTTAAAATTACTTACCCTTCACTCGATGCCGTAGCTAAGAACCCGGGACTTTTATCTATCGACGCCAAAGTCAAAAAAACGCAGATCGATATGTCCGACATCCGCTTCTTTGTCCCAGACCTCGAGCAAATGGATGTTATGCAGCCACTCTTGACAAAGCGTTTCTTTCTAGACGGACATATAGTTGGCAAGCTCAATGATCTTCATATCCCTTCGCTCAACTTCCGCACGCTCGACAACACCAATATTATTGCGAGCGCAGATATCAAAGGCCTACCCGATACGGATAAGCTTTTTATAAACCTCAATCTTAAGAAGTTAACAACAAGCAAAAAAGATCTAGACAGACTTATCGCAAAGTCGATGCTTCCTAAAGATATGGCTTTTCAGTTCCCCAATTCCATATCCTTATCTGGCACATTTAAAGGCGGCATGAAAGGTTTTGACACCAACATGAGCTTACTCACCGAAAAGGGAAATGCGACGGTCAATGGTTACCTCAACATGGCAGGAAGAGACACCACCTACGATGCCACCTTGTCCATTTCTGATTTCAACATTGGCCATCTACTAGAGCAAGATTCTACATTGGGTATAGTTTCTATAGATGCGCAAGTAAAAGGTCAGGGCCTCGACCCCAAGACAATGCGTGCATCGATGAGCGGAACAGTCAATCGCCTAGATGCAATGGGCTATCAATACCATGACATATTACTCGATCTAACCGCACAAAATGGAGATATCGCTGGCAATATCAATTCCATTGACCCTAATGTCAAATTTAATCTGGACATGGCTGCAGATATGCGCGGAGCCTATCCAGCGGTAAAAGCCGAATTGATGATCGACTCCGTCAATCTCAAAAACCTAAAGCTAATGAAGGATGACTTCCGCTATCATGGCAAGGTAAACCTAGATTTAACGACAGCTGATATCAACCACTTAAACGGAGATTTAATTGTCTCCCATTCTTCTATTGCCTATAATGACTCCCGCTATGCGCTAGATACCATATCGGTGACCGCTCTTGCCGACACCAACCGAAACGCATTAGTTCTCAAGTCCGAATTTCTAAAAGCCCACTTGGTTGGCAAATACAAACTGACCGAGCTAGCCGCCTCGCTACAGGATGTTGCAAAAATATATTACAATCCAAAAAACGAGCCTCCTACCCCTTTGAAATATGAAAATCAGAATTTCGAATTTTCAGCCACATTGAATAACTCCAGATTCCTTAGGGACTTTTTACCAGGTCTCGAAAGAATGGACGATATTTCTCTCGATGGCACCTTCAATAGTCAACAAAAGAGTATAATGGCTAAGTTAATAGCCCCTACCCTCATATACGATGGTATTGAGGTCAAAGACGTAGGCTTAGACATTATCACCGTAGATAGTACCATGTACTACTCCACATTAATCAACAAAATCAAAGTCAATAATATCGAATTGAACAATACGGTACTCAGTGGTAAAATCATTGAGAACAATTTGGATTTTGGACTATGGATAAAAGATAAAGCACAAAAGGACCGCTATCACCTTGGCGCAAAAATGAGTGTAGACGAGAGTAATTATATGCTTAGTCTATTTGAAGATGGTCTCATGCTAAATTACGACAAGTGGAATATCAACCCAAGCAATCAGCTTAGCTTTGGTAAAGACGGTATCCGTGCCCAAGATTTTAAACTAAGCTACAAAGGACAAGATTTTAGTATACAATCACAAGACAGCACATTCAATTCCCCTATCGATCTCACCTTCAACAACTTTAGGATAGAGACTTTCTCCAGTATGCTCGAATCTGATGTACTTAACTTTGGAGGGGGGATCAATGGTGCCGCTACAGTCTCCCGTTTATCCAGCAACCCTGTATTTGTTTCCGATCTGGAAATTAAAAAATTCTATTTTGGACAGGATACCGTTGGTAATATCTTAGTGAAGGTAGACAACCTCAAAGAAAACACCTATTCCGCTGATGTTAAGATTACAGAAAACGGAAACGATGTACAGTTATTAGGAGAATACATAGCACCTCCTACCGGAGAAGCTAGCTTTAATGCTTCCCTAGAATTGAAACCCTTAAAAATAAAAACTATAGAAGCCTTTAGTATGGGCTATTTAAAAAATAGCGAAGGTGACCTCAATGGTTTGCTTCAGATTGGCGGCAACTTCGATGCTCCGAAGATTTCGGGTGACTTGACCTTTAACAAGGCAAGAATGAATGTCTCTATGTTAAATGCTGATTTGTTGATGGACAAGCAAAAAATCACTTTCAACAACCAAGGGATCAACTTCAAACAGTTCGCACTGAATGACCTCAGAGGCAACCAAGCCAAATTAAACGGTAGCATATTAACAAAGAACTATACCGACTTTGACTTCAACCTCAATCTAACGACCAAGAATTTTGCGGCCGTAAACTCCACGAGAGAAGACAATGACCTATTCTATGGCAAATTGAATATTACCTCAAATATTCGCATATCTGGTGATTTAAATAAACCTGTTATTGATGGTGATGTCAAAGCGAATGAGAACACCGACTTTGTTTTTATCGTCCCGAATGAGAATCCGGGAATTGCGGAACGTGATGGTGTAGTCAAATTTGTGGATAAAAGCGACACTGCAAAGGCCAATATATTTGCTAGGCTAGACTCTATGACAACTGCCACTAAATTGTCGGGGATGGATCTCGCCCTCAATCTCAGTACAGACCGTGAGGCTAAGTTTAAAGTCATCATAGATGAAGGTTCCCAAGATGCACTGAACATACAGGGTATTGCCGAATTGAATACCGCCATCGACGCGAGTGAAAAAATAACGATGTCCGGCACATTTACTGTGGAGAAAGGAAACTATTCTTTCAATTTCGGACCTATTAAAAAAGAATTTGATTTTGAAAAAGGCAGCACTATTACTTGGAATGGAGATCCGTTGGATGCGCGGATGGATATTACAGCAGTTTATAAGGGCCGTTTCCCAACGCTAGAGCTGGTTAGCAACCAAATCGGTACAGAGAGCCAGAATCTATACAAACAACGGGTGCCTTTCAACGTCAAGCTGATCCTATCAGGCGAATTATTCAAACCTGATATCCGATTTGACATTGATCTGGACGAAAATAATGCAATCGTCTCTCAGGATGTAGTGTCCAAGGTAAATATTGGTCTCGCATCTTTACGCGATGACCCTGCCGAATTAAACAAACAAGTATTCTCATTGATTATTATGGGACGTTTTATGTCATCCAATCCATTCGAAAGTTTATCGGGGGGCGGTGGCGTAGAAGGTATGGCGCGTAGCTCAGTGAGCTCATTCTTATCTAGTCAACTGAACAACCTCGCTTCAGATTTGATAAAAGGGGTCGAACTGGATTTCAACTTACAGTCTGAGCAGGACTACCTTACAGGTTCCGGTCAAAACCGCACAGACCTTGCAGTAGGGATATCCAAAATGCTATTTGACGACAGATTAAAAATCACTGTCGGATCAAACTTTGAGGTGGAAGGTAATACCCGTCCAGGAGAAAAACCGAATAATATCGCAGGCGATATCTCTATAGACTATCAATTATCGAAAGATGGACGTTATTTCGCTAGGGTATATCGCAAAAACCAATACCAAGCCACCCTACAAGGACAGTTTGTAGAGACTGGTATCGGTTTTATCATTAACATGAGCTACAATAGGTTCAGAGAACTGTTTATGAGTTCAAAAGCACTGGAACAGTATTATAACTCAGACAATAGTAATTTCAGAAAACGGTTTAATGTAGATCGTATGGAGACGGACTCCATCTACCGAGATAGTGTTCGTACCATCATCAGAGACAGTTTGATACTACACAGCCCAGAGTTCCGCAAGCGGATGCAAGAGCGCGAAGCCCAAGAAAAACTACAGCAAACACAAGACTCGATCAAGAATAAAAAAGACAGTACACACCAAGGTGCAGAAGTTAAAAAGCCACTTTCTGCTATCCGCAATGAGGAGGAGGAAAGGAGACAAAATGAAAAATAGAATCAGGTCAATAATCGCATTTACACTATTTATTACAGTTCTATTTTCCTGTAGTTCGACCAAGTATATTGCCGAGGGAGAAAAACTATATACGGGAGGAGAGGTCGAACTCAAATTAGACACCGCTATTAACCCGCAACGGAAGCTCGCTTTTGAAGAGAATCTCGGGTCTTTACTTATGCCCAAACCCAATAAAAAAGCATTGGGAGTACCTTGGAAACTGCTATTCTGGAATATGGGCGGAGGCTATGATACTAGTAAGAACCTTGTTCGAAAGTTTCTTAAGAAACAAGGTGAAGCCCCTGTATTATTAAGTGACGTAAACCGAGAATACAACGAAAACCTTCTACGCAACCGCATGGAAAACATTGGTTTTTTCAATGCTACGGTAAGTTCAGATACTATCATAAAGGGAAAATACGCTAGTGTCCTTTACACTGCAGTACCTAGAAAGATATACCGCATCAACTCACTAAGCTACAGCATCGACTCTACGTCCCATATTGGTAAAGACATCCTCTCTGTAAAGGACGAATCTCTTCTTAAAGTAGGTTCAAACTATAGTCTTGACGTTATTATCAGTGAGCGGGAACGGATCGACAATGTATTAAAAAACAAAGGCTATTATTATTTCAATCCAGACAACATTCTCGTCGAAGTCGATAGTACCATAGGCAATCATAAGGTAAACATGTACACAACGATAAAGCCCGAAACGACCAAACAGGCCAAAGAACCTCAACGTATAGGCAATATCTACGTATATCCCAATTATACCTTAGGATCGCAGGGCTACACCCGCAGAAATTCGCGTAATATGGAACTGTACAACAAAAACATACACTTCATAGATCCGCAGAATACTTTCCGAAAGAAAGTATTAGCCAATCACATTTTCTTTGAAAAGGGCGAATTATACAACAGATATGACCACAATCAGACCATCAATCATTTGGTAAACCTGAATACATTCAAATTTGTTAAAAACAACTTTGAAAACAGTCCAGATTCTGCCAATACCCTTGATGTATACTATTACCTCACACCGCTTCCAAAACGATCTTTACGCTTTGAAATCTTAGCCAAGACCGCTACTGTATACAATGGGTCTGAAGCAAACGTGACCTGGTCACTACGCAACGCTTTCAAAGGGGCAGAAACTGTGACACTCAATGTATTTGGAGGATATGAAACACAGACCGGAGGAAAAGTCAATCTTAACTCCGCTTACTACAGATACGGTGCCGAGTTGGGGATCACTTGGCCTCGACTATTATCTCCCTATAAATGGGCTCCTTCGAAACGTTTTATTCCCAAAACCTATCTCAAAGTAGGATACGAATTTTTGAATAGACGAACCGCCTATGTCCTTAACTCTTCTACCTTAAGCTATGGTTATATGTGGAAGGAAAACGATCAAAAGCAACATGATCTTACTTTAGCTGAAATCATCTACGTACAACCTCGTAATATATCAGCAGATTATCAGGCGCAGATGGATACAGTTCCCACATTAAAACGTATAGTTGACCCGCAATTTTCGTTCGGACCAAACTACAATTATACCTTTACCAATTCGATGGATCAGAGTCTCAAACATACCTTCTATTTTAAAGGCGGTATCAATCTGTCTGGAAACGTACTAGGTTTAATTCAGGGGGCGAGTTACAAAAATGACGAGACACGCACATTATTTGGAACGGTTTACAGTCAGTTTGTCCGTGTAGAAGGAGACTTCAGGCATTATATGAAACTAGGAAAAAATTCCCAGCTGGCATCTCGACTTATGATAGGAACCAGCTACTCCTATGGCAACTCTTACTCTCTTCCCTACCTCAAACAATATTATAGTGGCGGTCCAAACGGACTACGGGCCTTCCGGGCTAGAGCAGTTGGTCCTGGTTCATCAGCACCAGAAAACATAGGAGCCAACAACTTCTTTGCTGACCAAACCGGAGATTACAAACTAGAATTGAACACGGAATACCGGTCCAAACTTGCTGGCTTTGTTCACTGGGCTGCTTTCGTAGATGCCGGGAATGTGTGGTTGCAAAGACCTGACAGTAATAAACCTGGAGGACAACTATCTAAAGATTTTATAACCGAACTCGCTGTTGGTGGTGGAGCAGGCCTCCGATTTGATTTTGATTTCCTCATTATACGTACAGATTTTGCTATGCCATTTAGAATCCCTTATCTTCCTAAAGGAGACCGTTGGGTATTTAAAGATATCGATCTAAAGAGTTCTAAATGGAGACGAGAAAACTTGATATTCAACCTGGCGATAGGCTATCCTTTTTAGCCTACTTGCCAGAGCAATCTATTGCTTTTTTTGCTAGTCCGCTTTGTTAAACGAGTAATATTAAGTAGATTTAGTAATCAGATATTCTAAACTTGAAAACCGATGAAAGTAACAATTATAGGGGCCGGAGCCGTAGGCGCTACTACAGCCGATAACATTGCAAGAGCCAATTTTGCGGAAGAGGTCGTATTATTAGATATCAAAGAAGGCGTCGCCGAAGGCAAAGCGCAAGACATGATGCAGACAGCAGCACTACTTGGCTTTGATACAAAAATTAAAGGTGTTACTAATGATTACCTACAAACAGCAGGTAGTAGTGTAGCGGTGATCACCTCAGGAATACCACGTAAGCCTGGTATGACTCGTGAAGAATTGATCGGCACAAACGCCAACATTGTTAAAACCGTTGTTGAAAACTTAGTAAAACATTCTCCGGACGTTATTATTCTAGTCGTTTCAAATCCTATGGATACCATGACCTACTTGGCACTAAAAGCGAGTGGTCTTCCTAAAAATAGAATAATCGGTATGGGGGGAGCATTAGACTCAGCCCGTTTTAAATTCCAGTTAGCAACTAAACTGAATGCCTCTCCTTCTGATTTAAATGCTATTGTCATAGGTGGGCATGGTGATACCACAATGATTCCATTGATACAAAAAGCAACCTGGAATAGCATCCCTGTAACACAGTTCTTGTCAGAAGAAGAACAAGCAGACATCGTCAAGAAAACGATGGTCGGTGGGGCTACATTAACGGCGCTAATAGGTACTTCTGCCTGGTATGCTCCAGGAGCAGCGACCGCAGCCATGGTCAAAAGTATTGTGCTAAATGAAAATAAACTCTTCACTGCATCCGTATATCTAGAAGGTGAAATGGGACAACATGACATCAACATCGGTGTACCTGTGATCATCAATAAGAATGGATGGGACAAGATTGTTCCTTTAGAACTCTCTTCCGAAGAGCAAGCTGCTTTTAAAGCAAGTGCAGAAGCGGTACGTAATATGAACGCTGTACTCAAAGACAGCAACTTTATTTAATCTTGGCTTAAATCCTTATTACGTCAGCAACGCTATGCGTTGCTGACTGAAAACACATACATGCATACAATTCCCTTACGACTTCTCCAATTAGAGGAAGAAGGCTTTCATATTATTGTTGACGTAACTGTATTCGGTATAGCTCACAAAATGGTTGTAGACACAGGTGCCAGCAAAACAGTATTTGATAAAAGCACACTACTCCAGGCCGGAATCACGGAAACAACATTCATAACATCCGAACTGTTGTCTACAGGTCTCGGGACTAACGAGATGAAAAGTGCTACCATGCAACTCTCGGAGTTTCAGATCCAGGATTGGGTCTGCGGTCCTATTGAGGTTGCTGTTCTGGACTTATCAACCATCAACTATGCCTATACACAAATGAACCTCCCCTCTATCATTGGTGTCTTAGGGGGAGATATTTTAGTAAACTATGGCGGGATAATCAACTATAAAAAACGGACACTGACCTTAAACAGTATAAAACGAAAAAAATCGCTATTAACGTTATAAGCGCCAAGCTGGAAAATTTATTAGAATAAATTTAGCGTGTGGGGTTGACTACTAACGAATAGAAATCCGTTTGACGACAGTCTCTGTACCAGAACTGACCCTTACAAAATAAAAGCCTGCAGACACCTTACCTTCTGTTTCAAACGAAAGGTTATGATTCCCCGCATCAAGAGGAGAGTTAGACAAATTCAGCACCTCATTGCCTAAGGCATCCATTAATTTAATGGATACATTATTCTGTTTTGTCAATTTGAAAGAAGTGGTGATTTGCGATGCTACTGGATTATACATCACTTTTACATTAGTAATCATTTTGTCTGTACCTTGATCCTTAGATTCTGAGCCAAACAGCTGATAACTTTCTGCATATCCTACGCTCTTCCCATGGGCATGGGTAGCATATACAGTAGCTGATAGCAGCAGTCCTGTACATATTATTTTTGCGTATTTACGGATATTTAATTTCATTATTTAATTTAGACAACAAGCAATTGGAAATGGTTTAATCAAATCTAAATAATCTGTCCCATACTTCCTAATACAAAGTTAGTTTTTTTAGTACTAGATAGGTATCATTTTTATTTTTTTTTCAGGCTTTTAACAATTTTTAACAAGAAAATTCGTTACCTCAGTATTTTGCTCTATATTGGCACCATATTTTAATAGTAACACAGTAAGAACACCTATGGGCTCAGACCATAAACACACACTTAACCGCCTTAGTATGGGCGGATTACTCATCTCCTTAGGAATTATATTTGGAGATATCGGAACTTCTCCCCTCTACGTATTCAAAGCAATTTTCAATCAAGGAACTATCGACAAAGACTTGGTCATTGGAAGTATTTCCTGTGTTTTTTGGACCTTGACTTTGCAGACAACGATCAAGTATGTATTAATCACCTTAAATGCCGACAATAAAGGTGAAGGAGGGATACTCTCCTTATACTCTCTAGTTCGCCGCAAAGCAAAATGGTTAATCATACCTGCTATTATAGGAGCGTCTACCCTATTGGCCGATGGTATGATTACCCCTGCCATCACCATATCTACCGCTATTGAGGGATTAGCTATCCACAACCCTTCCTTTCCAACGGTACCAGTGGTTGTTTTGATCATTTCGCTACTATTCCTTATCCAGCGTTTCGGAACCTCCATTGTCGGTCGGGTTTTTGGGCCTCTTATGCTGGTCTGGTTCAGCACCATAGGAATATTAGGCTTATCTTATATTCATTACGCACCAGAGGTTATCAAAGCATTGAATCCTTATTACGCACTCGAAACCATCATTAATTATCCCGATGCACTATTCATTTTAGGAGCTATTTTTCTTTGTACCACTGGAGCAGAGGCCTTATATTCTGATATGGGGCACTGTGGTAAATCGAATATTCGAGTCAGCTGGATTTTTGTAAAACTCACCTTAATCCTCAATTACTTTGGACAAGGCGCTTGGCTTATCATGCATGAGGGGTCGGTTTTAGGTGAACGTAATCCTTTTTACGCTATCATGCCCGATTGGTTTTTGATGTATGGTATTACCATCGCTACTATAGCCGCTGTTATTGCTAGTCAGGCGATGATCTCCGGATCCTATACCTTGATTTCGGAAGCTGTACGCCTTAACATATGGCCTAAAGTGACTATTAGATACCCTAGTGATCAAAAAGGACAACTTTATGTTCCTTCCATCAACCTTATCCTATTCCTAGGCTGTATGCTTGTAATCGCTATATTCCAAAAATCCAGCAATATGGAAGCAGCGTATGGGTTGGCGATTAATCTTACATTCCTTTCTACAACCATACTCGTAATATTCTTTATGATCCGTAAGCGGGTTAATAAAATATGGATCATTCTTTTTGCCATCGTCTACTTCACTATCGAGATTGGCTTCCTAATGGGCAATGGGGTTAAGATTGCACACGGTGGATGGTTGACCTTGATCCTTGCATTCAGTATATTCACGGTGATGTTTGCCTGGTACAATGCGCGGAAAATAAAAAATAGATATGTACGCTTTGATGATATCAAAAAGTACTTCCCTATTATATCAAAACTCAGTGAAGACAAATCAGTTCCTACCTTCGCATCACAACTGGTCTACTTGACCAGTGCCAATAATATCGAAGAGATAGAAACAAAGATTATTTATTCACTCATTAACAAGAAACCAAAACGGGCAGATGTGTACTGGCTGGTACATGTCGATGTTATGGATACTCCACATGCCCGGGACTATACCGTCAAACAACTCATTCCAGGAAAATTAATCCGTATTGATTTCAAACTCGGCTTTAGAGAAGAACAAAAAATAAGCTTGTTATTCCGTAAAGTAGTTGAAGATATGGTCAATAAAGGTGAAGTCGATATCACGAGTCAATACGACACCTTAAAAGAACATAAAATAACGGGAGACTTTAACTTTGTTGTTCTTGAGAAAGTATTCTCTAGAACCAGCGATCTAAGTTGGGGAGATCGCATCATTATGGAAATCTACAAAATATTAAAACACTTCAGTCTAAGCGAAGAAAAAGGATTTGGATTAGATAGTAGTTTCGTGACCTTGGAACGCGTTCCTCTAAACATCCCGAACACCGAAAACATTAAATTGAGAAGATTGAAATAAAAAGCAATTAATTAAAACGTAAAACCGTAAATAGGTAAAATTGTAAAGTAATAAACTCTTCACAATTTTACACTTTTACGGTTTTCTTTTTTATGCTTCTTACTGAGCGTCCTTATTCAACTTAGAGTGTTTGTACCCGTACATAAAATAGATCAGGAGACCGATTGCCAACCAAATGATAAAAATAATCCAATTGCTAGCACCGAGCTCACTCATAAGGTAGAGGTTGACCAAAATACCTATAACAGGAAGCAATGAAAAATTATGCTTAAAACTCATCACACTCATTACCAACCAAGTTCCCCAAAATACAACTACCAGCGACTTGTGTATGATTACATCTTTCGTACCTAGTGTCTGCCATTCCTGAAGGCTCTCCTTTCCATAAATAAACATCAATATAGCAGTAGCAATAAGTCCAATACCCACAAGATACTTGCCATTGATATAAGGGACCTTAAATTTTGATTTCTTCGACAGGCCTGTTTTATCCATATACAACACCCCTCCACATACTAGGATAAATGCAAAAAATGTCCCTACAGAGGTAAGATCTACAAAAAAGTCCATCTTAAAAAACAGTGCCGGTACTGCCACAACCACTCCTGTCACCAATGTAGCAAAAGAAGGTGTTTTATATTTAGGATGGATTGTAGCAAACTTCTTCCACAACAATCCGTCTCTACTCATCGTCATCCATATCCGAGGCTGTGCCAATTGAAAAACTAACAAGGCACTTGTAATAGCGATTACAGAAGTAACAGAGATTATACCAGCCATATGATCAAACCCAACATATTGAAACACATACGCCAAAGGGTCTTTTACGTTTAAATCCGTATAATTGACCATCCCTGTCAACACCAATGTAATCAGTACGTATAACACCGCACATATAATCAAACAATAGATCATAGCTTTCGGCAAATCCCGTTGTGGATCTTTACACTCCTCAGCTGTAGTAGAGATCGAATCAAAACCGATAAACGCAAAGAATACCGCGGCAATACCACTCAAGACTCCTCCCATTCCATTCGGAGCGAATGGTGTCCAGTTCTCCGGTTTGATGAAAAATGCTCCACCTATGATGACCGCTATGATTATCCCTATCTTAATCATGACCATGATATTACTGGCGCGTTGCGATTCTTTTATCCCAATGTAAACCAGCCATGTCACCAATACCGTAATTAAACCCGCTGGCAAATCAAAAACAATTGGTAAATCGCCAATCTTTGGAGCTGTGTTATACGCTTCAAGTGCAATTTTATCTATTCCAGATAGTTTATCTGCACCAACGAGCAGCATCTTTTCGTGTGCTTCGAGTGCATATCCTGGCGCCATGGTCAGCCACTTTGGAATATAAATACCAAATCCCTCACACATCGAAACAAAATATTGTGACCACGAGATAGCGACCACCATATTCGACACGGCATACTCCAAGACCAATGCCCATCCAATAATCCACGCAAACAACTCCCCAAAAGCGACATAAGCATAGGTATATGCCGACCCTGAAACCGGAACCGTACTGGCAAACTGGGCATAAGACAGTGCAGTAAACACACAGGCGAAAGCTACAAAGACAAATAAAAGTGATACTGCTGGACCACCATTATAAGCAGCCAGTCCAATGGTACTAAAAATACCAGCACCTACAATTGCTGCAATACCTAGAGACACTAAATCCCTAACACCCAAAATTTTTGCTAGCCCTGAGCCATGGGTTTTAGAGTCGATTAGAATTTGGTCAACACTTTTCTTTCTGAAAAGTTGATTTTTCATATATGTATAATTATTTCATGAGCTCGCAAGCTCGGTTTAATTTTTAATTGTCCATCCGCCAGCCGCCGAATCCAAACTGTATTCCTTTTCTTTTGTGCAGTTTCTGCCAAAAGGATATATCATATTTTAAAGTTTACAATAAGCTAAAAGCATTGGCTCACTGTACCGTACCTCACTCTAGCTTTTGACTTAAGTCGCTATAGATTTCAAAAAAGTCCTGCAACTGTGTCTGTTTATATTCGTCAAGCCTATTCCCCAATACTTCAATATGCGTCATAGTGGCTTCAAAATCCCATATGCGCTTACATATATTAAACAGCGCATGCGGAAGGTTCTCTATTTTAGCATAATCAAAGATATATCTAGAACTGACAAATCGGTCATAAAAAATAAAAAAACGATCGATATCAACATGTCCTAAATTTTGGAGATAGGCAGTTACCGCCTTCCTATCTACCTGATCTAGATACTCATAAAGTCTTCCCACGTTTAATAGGCTGTGTACTATCAGCTCATGATCCAACAATAGCTCTAATCCGATATGCGCCAGAAACGAGGCCCTTACCGGTAAATCAGCAATATCATCTTCAAGAACCAACCTCAACTGATGTGTATGCTTATAAAAGAAATCTGAGCTATGGAATAAGCGGTCTATCTCTACATGTCTAAGCCACCCCTCCGTTATAGACTGCGCCTTAGGAGTACTCCTTAAGACATCACCATATTTATGGATCTGAAAAGCATATTTCTTATCCACATTCTTTAGAAGATCCGGCAAAAGCCCCCCTAGAACCCTTTCAGGCTCTATAGCATAACGCTCAAAATAGTAGTGCGATAAAAAATTCACGACAGGAGTATCTCTTAAATTATCGTAATATACAGCTTAATATCTTATCTTTGCAATCTTATAATAAAAAAGTTAAACCGAGTGAAATGAATTCATATATATCATATGAATCGAAAACGCTCCTAATAAATAATCATATCATTATGAAATATCCAAAACAGGATATTCCATAAGAAAAATGAAAATCAAACACAACACTTATGAATTTTGTAGAAGAATTACGTTGGAGAGGCATGCTTCAAGATATTATGCCCGGTACCGAAGACTTACTTAACAAAGAGAAAGTATCTGGATATATCGGTTTCGACCCGACTGGCGATTCTTTACATGTCGGTCATTTGACCCAGATCATGACATTAATCCATTTTCAGAATGCTGGCCATAAACCTGTAGCCCTAGTGGGTGGTGCTACCGGGATGATTGGAGACCCTTCTTTCAAGTCGGCAGAACGAAATCTATTAGATGAGGCTACATTAAACCACAATGTTGCTGCCCTAAAGAATCAGTTATCAAAGTTTTTAAATTTTGGCGATGGTGACAACGATGCTAAAATGGTAAACAACTACGATTGGTTCAAAGATTTCAGTTTCTTGGATTTTATTCGTGATGTGGGTAAGTTAATTACTGTTAACTATATGATGTCCAAAGATTCGGTAAAGAAACGCTTAGAAGGCGATAACGGACTATCATTCACAGAGTTTACGTACCAATTAATCCAAGGATACGATTTCTATTATCTTTGGAAACACCACAACTGTAAAGTACAAATGGGTGGGTCAGATCAATGGGGAAACATCGTCACAGGATCAGAAATGATCAGACGCCAAGACCAAGGAACTGCATTTGCTGTAACGACACAGTTGATCAAAAAATCCGATGGGCAGAAGTTTGGTAAAACGGAATCCGGAGCGGTATGGTTGGACGCGAAGAAAACGTCACCGTTCAAATATTATCAGTTCTGGTTAAATGCAACAGACGATGATGCCAAAAGCTGGATCAAGATTTTCACGCTTAAGAGCAAGGAAGAATTGGATGCCATCATTGCAGAGCATGATACAGCTCCACATCTACGTACTGTTCAGAAAGCTTTGGCCAAAGATATTACCATCCGTACCCATTCTCTAGAAGCTTACGAGACAGCTGTTAAGACTTCTGAGTTCTTATTTGGCAATGGTTCTCTAGAGTTTTTAGCAAACTTAGAACATGAAGCTGTATTGGACGTCTTTGATGGTGTACCACAATTTACAATCAGCAAAGATGAATTAACAGAAGGAATCAATATCCTGGATCTTCTAGCTGTTAAAGCTTCTGTCTTCGCTTCCAAAGGCGAGGCCAAAAAGATGCTGACTGGCGGTGGTGTATCCTTAAATAAGGAAAAGCTTAGTGATATCGAACAAACGATAAGCGCAGAACAGTTAATAAATGGCAAATACCTGGTAGTCCAGAAAGGTAAAAAGAACTACTTTTTGATTACCGCCGAGTAATACCATAAGTAATAAAAGTAAGCCAGAAGCCACTTCTCACAAGAGTGGCTTCTGTTTTTATTGTTCCCTTTGTCTTATTGCTGTATTAAGCTTCGAGTTTCTTACCACTATTTTTTTACTTTTTAGTTTTTACTTTTTAATTTCGTATATGATCAGTAATAGAGAGTTATTCTTAAAAAACACGGCTCAAACATCAGAAAGTCCCCGTCTGATAGAAGTCGAAAGAGCTGAAGGCTCTTATTTATACGGCCCACAAGGGCAAAGATACCTAGACCTGGTTTCAGGATTCAACGTAAGCAATATTGGACATCGCCACCCTAGAGTGATTGCTGCCATAAAAGAACAATTGGACAAATATATGCACGTGACTGTGTATGGCGAATTTGTTCAAGCGCCCCAGGTTCAGTTTGCGACCAAACTACTAGAACAACTTCCTCCTTTCTTTCAATCTGTCTACCTGACCAATTCAGGGGCCGAAGCTGTAGAAGGATCCATGAAGGTAGCCAAAAAATTTACGGGTCGTAGGCAGATCATTGCCGCAAAAAAAGCCTACCATGGCAGTACCCAAGGCGCGTTAAGCTTGATTGGCAATCCCGCCTATCAAGAAGCATATGCTCCATTATTGCCCGAGATTGATTTCATCACGTTCAATGATCACGATGACCTGTTTCATATCACGACAGCTACAGCAGCCGTAATTGTCGAAGCCATACAAGGTGAGGCCGGTGTACGTGTCCCGGATGTAGCTTACATGCAGGCGTTACGCCAAAAATGTACAGACACTGGAACCTTATTGATCTTTGACGAAATACAAACAGGGTTTGGACGCACAGGTTCACTATTTGCTTTCGAACATTTCGGCATCATCCCTGATATATTGATGCTTGCCAAAGGTATAGGCGGAGGCATGCCATTAGGTGCATTTGTCGCTTCTAAAGAAATAATGGATGTCATCAAAGCCAATCCTATGCTCGGTCATATCACCACTTTTGGAGGCCATCCCGTAAGCTGTGCAGCAGCCTTAGCATCTCTGGAAACTATCTTAGAGGAAAAACTAATCGAAGGAGTCGCAGAAAAGGCGGCTTTATTCCGAAAAGAACTGAACCATCCGCACGTTAAAGAAATACGAGGACTTGGCCTGATGATGTGTCTACAGGTTGACAATTTTGATCAAGTCTACAATATCAGTAAATACTGTGCTGAAAACGGCGTCATGATCGACTGGTACCTTCATTGTGAAACAGCATTGCGGATAGCTCCTCCATTGACCATTTCGACGACCGAGATTCTGGAAGCTTGCCAAGTCATTAGGACTGCGCTAAACAAATATTGTTAATGACTGATATCCGGTAGTAAAGCGTTAATTTGATGGATCATTCTGAAAAGCTGTTATATTTTTTGTAGTTTTAGAATACTAAACCTATAATACATGAACAACAGAAGAACATTTATCAAAAGTTCGGTACTGGCTTTAGGCGCTACCGTACTGGCCAATCAAGTCTCAAAGGCAGCACCGCTCGCCACCAAGAATAAATTGGAGATCAAGCAAAACGACATTATTTTGTTTCAAGGCGACTCCATTACAGACAATGGTAGAGCCAAAGACAACCTCTTGCCCAATGACATTCAAGCATTAGGCAGAGGTTATGCGATGCTTGCCGCTAGTGCCATGCTGAACAAATATGCCGAAAAGAACCTTAAAATATACAATAGAGGAATCAGTGGTCATAAAGTACCCCAACTACAGGACCGTTGGCAAGCCGATTGTATCGACCTCGCTCCTTCCGTATTAAGTATTCTTGTTGGAGTAAATGATTATTGGCACAAAAGAAGTGGAAACTATTCCGGTACAGCCCAACTCTATAAAGAACAGTATCAAAAACTACTGGATACAACGCTAGAACGCTTTCCACAGCTCAGGTTAATTATCGCTGAACCCTTTGCGGTTAAAAACGTAAAGCATGTCGACGACAGCTGGTTTCCTGAATTCGCACACTATCAAGAAGTAGCCTCTGATATTGCAAAAGAGTATAAAGCAGTATTTCTTCCTTATCAAAGTATCTTCGATACCGCCTGCAAACGAGCTCCTGGAGATTATTGGACGACCGATGGGGTACATACTTCGGCTGCTGGAGCAGACCTCATGGCAAAAAACTGGTTAAATTGCTTTAAATAAACAAATAACAAAAAAAGCAACTCTTAACATTAACTTAATATATGCTTCATTTTTTGTTCATAGTTTTGCAAAAATAAAACTATGGACAATTATTTATATTTAGTCATCGTCACCCTTATCACCCTAGGTGTGATCGACCTGATGGTCGGTGTAAGTAATGACGCTGTAAACTTCTTGAATTCGGCTATCGGATCTAAAGCAATTCCATTTCGATTGATTATGATCCTCGCCAGTGCAGGAATATTGTGTGGAGCCGTTTTTTCAAGTGGTATGATGGAGATCGCACGAAGTGGAATCTATATCCCAAGTATGTTTAGCTTCAATGATGTACTGATCATATTCCTCGCGGTAATGATCACCGACATTATTCTACTTGACATCTTCAACTACTTCGGTTTACCTACATCCACTACCGTATCCATCGTATTTGAGCTCTTGGGAGGTGCTGTCTGTTTAGGACTATACAAAATAGCCACAACCACAGGGGATTGGTCTACCTTATCCCAGTATATTAATACTGAAAAAGCTTCAGAAATCGTAGTAAGTATACTCCTGTCCGTGATTCTGTCTTTTACCGTCGGTATGGCCGTACAATATGTATCCCGTTTGATCTTTACATTTCAATTTGAGAAAAAGATGAAATCCTTTGGGGTATTCTTTGGCGGAGTAGCCCTTGCTGCAATTAGCTATTTTATAATTATCAAAGGTTTAAAAACAGTTACTTTCATTGACAAGTCGGTAAAAGAATGGATCAACACCCATGAATTACTACTTATCGCTGGAAGTTTTGTTTTATTCACGGCGTTCAGTTTCGTTCTGACCCGTTTAAAAATCAATATCCTTAAAGTTATTATCGGGATAGGCACATTCGCCTTAGCATTATCTTTTGCTGGAAACGACTTGGTCAACTTCATTGGTGTCCCTGTTGCAGCGATACAGGCAATTGGCTTCTTCCAAGCATCTGGAGGCAATCCTGACACCTATATGATGGGAGAACTTGGTTCTGCCGATATCGTAGCTCCCGTATGGATTTTATTTATTTCTGGAGCTATTATGATTGTCACGCTATGGACTTCGAAAAAAGCGAAAACAGTTATTGAGACCGAGATGAATTTAACTAGCCAAGACGCTAGCACCGAAAAATTTCAGCCCAATACCTTATCTAGATGGATTGTCCGTGGCTTTATGAATATAGGTAATGCTATAAGCTATCTGATGCCCCGTGCTCTTCAAGCCCGTCTAGACCGTTCCTTTGAAAATGAACGCTCTACAAAAAAGAAATCACAGGATGAACCGATGTTTGATATGGTACGTGCCTCAGTCAACCTAATGGTTGCCAGCAGTCTAATTGCATTAGGTACATCCATGAAACTTCCGCTATCGACTACATATGTGACCTTTATGGTCGCTATGGGTACCGCTTTTGCAGATAGAGCTTGGGACCGAGAGAGTGCTGTATACCGCGTATCTGGTGTTTTCCATGTTATCGGTGGTTGGTTCTTTACAGCTGCCTGTGCATTTACAGGAGCATTCATCATTGCTTATTTATTGAAGATAGGTGGCATCATGACCTTTGTAGGTGCTCTTGTATTATTAGCCATACTTTTAGTTTACAATGCGAAAAGCCACAAGAAAAAAGTAGCTGAACAGGCAAAACGGAAATTACAGTTAGGTAAGGAAGACATACACACCTTACAACAGGTAACAGAGGCCAGTTCTAATCAAATCAGTGAAGTATTTGCAAAATCCAATATTTTCTACAAAGAAATCGTAGATGGATTGATCAAAAATGATCTGACATCACTTGCTATGAATAAAAAGCTTATCAAGAAGTTCTTGCGAGACTTGGATTCAACGAATGACAACCTCTACAGCTTTATTCGTAACCTGGACGATTCGTCGGCAAAAGGTAGCCGGTTCTACATTATGTCCTTAGGTTATCTACAGGATATTGTAGAAAACCTGTACGTCATCGCCACCAATGCACACAACCACGTAGACAATAATCATAAATCGCTAAAGGATTATCAGGGCAATGATCTTCGTCTAGTAGGTGATGAATTAGGCAATTGGTATGCTGAAGTCTATAATATGTATAAGCGTCGTGACTTCTTAAAGATCGATAATACGATGAAACAACGAGATCAACTGCAAAAGGTCATCAATAACCTAGTTGATAAGCAGATTGACCACATACGTACGACAGAGAATAGCCCAAAAAACACAAAGCTATACTTCTCCATACTATTAGAAACAAATGAACTTATCAGTTCGACGTTTAAGCTTCTAAGATTGAACAAAGAATTTGAAGAGTTCAAAATAGACAACAAGAAAATTAAATAAGAAAAGAAAAGCCCGCTGATGCGGGCTTTTCTTTTCTTATTTAATGTGCCAATATCTCTGGCAGTTCTTCTACATCCACCTCTCCATTCTCCGAAATAGACATGAAACGTACGGGAACAATTTCATTCACCAAAAGCGGATCATATGGCGTACGTACTTTGACGTAATTTTTGGAGAAGCCATGCATATATCCGTCTTTGATATCGGATTCGAACAAGACCTCTCCGACAGCATTAAGATTCTCTTCGTAAAAAGCACGACGTTTTTTCTCAGACAGAATATGTAGCATTTTACTACGGTCTGAACGTTGCGCTCCAGGTACAGCACCTTCCATCTGTGCTGCAATCGTATTCTCTCGCTCCGAATAGGTAAACACGTGTAGATAGGAGATATCCATCTCATTCAGGAAATTGTACGTATCTATAAAATCTTCACGACTCTCTCCTGGGAAACCTACAATCACATCCACACCGATACAACTATTAGGCATCAATGTTTTAATCTTTGCCACCCTTTCAGCGTACAGCTCACGCTTATAGCGTCTACGCATCTGCGCCAATATCTTATTGCTTCCCGACTGCAACGGCATATGGAAATGAGGAACAAATCGTTTTGATTGCGCAACAAACTCGATTACCTCATTGGCCAATAAATTCGGCTCTATAGAAGAAATGCGGATACGGTCTATTCCTTCGACTTCGTCCAAAGCCTTGACCAAATCGAGAAATTTGTCCTGCCGCTTGCCGTCACGGATTCCAAAATCTCCGATATTCACCCCTGTCAGTACGATCTCCTTCACGCCTGAAGCAGCTATTTCCTCTGCTTGCTTCACGATATCTTCTATCTTACCAGAACGGGATGCGCCACGCGCCAATGGTATCGTACAGAATGTACACGAATAGTCACATCCATCCTGCACCTTCAGAAAGGTACGCGTACGATCTCCAATAGAAAACGCAGATACAAACTGATTGGTTTCATCAATAGGTCCATTATGAATAATCGCCTTTTCCTGTTTCGTCAGATCATTGATATGTTCAATAATATTAAACTTTTCAGCTGCTCCAAGGACCATATCTACACCAGGGATTTCCGAGATTTCCTTTGGTTTCAACTGTGCATAGCACCCTACAATAGTGATATAAGCATTTGGCGAATGTTTAAGCGCTTCCTTCACCACCTTACGGCACTTCTTATCTGCATGATCTGTCACCGAACAGGTGTTAATAACATAAACATCTGCCTGCGAATTAAAAGGCGTGGTTTCATAGCCCGCATCCTTAAAAATACGACCAATAGAAGATGTCTCTGAAAAATTCAGCTTGCATCCCAACGTGTAAAAAGCAACTTTTTTATTCATATCCATATAACTCGACCGTTTGTAGGTCATTTGGAAAATCCAATCCGCAAAAATACACATTTTTATAGACATGAGATTTCAGTTTTTATATTTCAGTTCTTCTGGGCAAGATGTGAGATGTTCATGACACAAAATTTCAGCTTTCACCGTAATTTGCTTAGATTTGAACGTATCTGCAAATCCACGTATTCGCAGATTAACGATTTAACGAATAAGCATAAACATCATGAAACAGTATTTAGATTTACTTAAACACGTATACACAGAAGGCGTCGAGAAGACAGATAGGACAGGAACGGGGACACGCGGTGTTTTTGGTTATCAGATGCGTTTCAACCTAAAAGAAGGCTTTCCTTTGGTCACAACCAAGAAGTTGCACCTACGCTCCATTATCCACGAATTGATCTGGTTTCTGAAAGGAGAAACCAATATTCAATACCTCAAAGAAAACGGAGTCAGCATTTGGGATGAGTGGGCTGATGAAAACGGCAACTTAGGTCCAGTCTATGGATCACAATGGAGATCATGGCCTACGCCAGACGGAGGTCATATTGATCAGATTGCGCAAGTTATCCATCAACTGAAAAATAGTCCTGATTCCCGTCGCATCATCGTATCTGCATGGAACGTGGCAGAAATCAACAACATGGCCTTACCTCCATGTCATGCTTTCTTTCAGTTTAATGTTGCACCAGCTCAACCCGAAAAAGGTCTCTTAAAGCCTCAGTTATCCTGTCAGTTATACCAAAGAAGCGCGGATATCTTCTTAGGAGTTCCTTTTAACATCGCGTCCTACGCTCTTTTGACGATGATGGTAGCCCAAGTATGCGATATGGAGGCAGCAGATTTCATACACACCTTAGGTGATGCACATATCTACAGCAATCACTTCGAACAAACAGAGCTACAGTTGTCACGGGAACCAAAAGCCCTCCCGCAACTGAAAATCAATCCCGAAGTTAAAGACATATTTGATTTCAAATTCGAAGATTTCGAATTAGTGAACTATGAGTTCCACCCACATATCAAAGCTCCAGTTGCGGTATAGTGAATATTTCGAAGTGCTGACTTTTTTAATTTTTACTTTTTAATTTTTACTTCGTGAGTACCAAAATAACATTGATCGTAGCAGCTGCAGAAAACAATGCAATAGGTAAAAACAATCAAATGCCTTGGCATCTGCCCAACGATTTTAAATATTTCAAAAAATCTACCATAGACCATTCTATAGTAATGGGACGTAAAACTTTTGAATCGATCGGCAAGGCTTTGCCCGAGCGCAGAAATATAGTTCTCACGAGAGACCAACAATATAGCAATACAGACGTCGATGTCGCTAATAGCATCCAAGATGTTCTGACTTATTGTCGCGATGAAAGGGAAATCTTTATTATCGGTGGTGCCAATATTTACCAACAGACACTTCCGCTCGCGCAACGCGTATTACTGACACGTGTACACACTAGCATCGATGGAGATGCTTTCTTCCCTGAACTACCTTCTACCGAATGGGAACTTGTGAGCCAGGAAAAACACAATAAAGACGAAAAGCATGCTTATGACTATACCTTTGAGGTATGGGAAAAGAAATAAAACGATAAATATCTATCGAAAAAAGTGAAAGGTCCTTCACTTTCAGTGATTTCTTTCCCCTGGCTAGTGATTACTCTCCACTGACTGGTGATTACATTTCAGCGACGAGTGAACACTTATTGACTGTAGGTGAACACAATTGCGCACAATTTGTCTGTATTTTTATAAAAAGTAACCACTATAAGCTAACCTGTGATTGCATTTTCAAAAAAAGTAAACACTTCTTAGAACACAGTGACTACTTGTTATGGAATAGCAGTCACTTGATAACGATAGATGAACACTTTTTAGAAAAATGTAGTCACTTCATAGTGCTAAGGACTTGCATTATCGCAACAAGTGATTACCATTCTGCTATAAGTAACTAGTCTTTAGCAAAAAGGAATTAGTTAATAATAAACATGCCCCCCTTTCCCCAACATAGTGATAACTTTATCAGGCTCTGTGTTCCCTTTCTACCAAAGAGTCGACACAAGTCATCAACATGTGATCAATCAATGCAATAAAGTGAACACTCTTCATCAGCAACAAATCACTAAATGCTAAACAGTAATCACATTGTTAGAAGAAGTGATCACTGATTCCGAAGAACCAATCACTTTTTAGCGCTTTTTTAGCCCATAAAAAGCCTAACTGAATAAATCAGTTAGGCTTAGAAATGCTCTTCGACAGATAAACCAGCACTATAACACCTATTTCAAGGTCCTAAGTGCTGCTTTAATCACACCTATTTGATATAGGTTTTATTTCCATTTTCGTTGATATAATATTTACCTCCCTTAGATCCTTCATAGACAGGATGGCCATTGTGTTTTTCCCCAGTCAACTTATCTTGCCCCGTAGCCTTTACGCTCGGACTTTGTGTTTTGTTAACTTTCTTTTCAGTCTTTGTCTTTTGATCGGCTTTAACTGCCTCTTCTTTTTTAACGTCCTTTACTGCTTTAGTACCCGTACTTTTTGCAGTCTCTTTTGGTTGACTTTCTTTTTTGGTCGCTGAAGCATTTGCTTCTTTCGCCTTGTTCTCTGTTTTCTTAGTCTGTTGTTCGCTAGGACCTTTTACTTCCGTTTTCCGAGCTGGTTTTTCAACAGTTTTTGCTGTTTGAGCCTGAGCACTACCTAGTCCTAAAGTAGCCACGACAGCAGCTAATGCTGCTAATTTTTGGATTGAATTTAAGGTTTTCATAACCACTAAAATTAATTAAATACATTACTGATTATAGCGCAACGCAAATGCCAAAAACAACCACAAAACACTGAACATGAAATATTTAACACACCTTTAACTAAACAAAATATGGTGAAACACAAAAAATCCCCATCCGATTGCTCAGATAGGGATTCCTATATTTAGTTCAAAATTCTATTTCAACAAATCATCCAATGCCTTTTCCACCTTCTCGAAACCAAACTCAACTTTTACCGATTCAAACATACGTTCGATTTGATCATTGCACAGATTACCTATACTGCCTTCATGCGTATGCTGTACCTCCTTTTCTGGCTTGAATGTGCCCTCCTCAATAGCTAGGCCAATATTTTTGTATGCTTCGCGGAACGGCACACCTTCTAGCACTTCGTTATTAACAACTTCTACACTGAATAGGTAGTCATATTTCGGATCGTCCAGTATATTTTCCTTTATCGAGATATGTTCCAACATAAAGGTTGCTATTTCCAAGCAATCACTCAAGGATTGAAAAGCCGGGAACAAATTTTCCTTTAACAGTTGCAGATCCCGATGATATCCCATAGGCAGATTGGTCGTCATCATCGCTATCTCGTTGGGCAAAGCCTGTATTTTATTACAGCGCGACCGTATGAGCTCGAATACATCGGGATTTTTCTTGTGTGGCATAATACTCGAACCTGTCGTCAAATGCGCAGGAAAAGAGATAAAGCCAAAATTCTGATTGATGTACAGTGTCACATCCATGGCAAATTTGGCCAACGTAGCTGCTATTGAACTCATCGCCTGTGCTACGATACGTTCGGTCTTGCCCCTTCCCATTTGTGCATATACGACATTGTAATTAAGGTCTTCGAAACCGAGTAACTCGGTAGTCATCGTCCGGTTCAACGGAAAAGAAGAGCCATAGCCAGCAGCAGAACCTAACGGATTCTTATTGCTCACTGTCCAGGCTGCCTTCAATAAATGTAGATCATCGACCAAGCTCTCTGCATATGCTCCAAACCAAAGACCAAAAGAGGAAGGCATAGCGATCTGCAGATGTGTATAGCCAGGCATCAACACGTTTTTATACCGCTCGCTACAAGAAATCAATTGCTTGAACAGTACTTCTGTACCGTCAAATAGCGCTTTAATCTCGGATCTAAAATAGAGCTTTAGGTCGACCAATACTTGGTCATTACGGGAGCGTCCAGAGTGTATCTTCTTCCCCGCTTCGCCTATACGTTGGGTAAGCATCATCTCGACCTGAGAATGTACATCTTCGACGCTGTCTTCAATAATAAATGAACCGTCCTGTATCTCTTGGTAAATTTTCTTCAGTTCCTGCTGAACCGCCTGAAGGTCCTCCGCAGTCATCAGCCCGATGCTATGCAACATACGTGTATGTGCCAAAGAGCCTAACACATCAGCCTCAGCCAACTGTAAATCCATCTCCCGGTCATTACCTACCGTAAAAGACTCTACAAACGAATCAACATCTATATTTTTTTGCCAAATTTTCATCTGTTCTATTTTTTATTATATGAGGAAGTTACTCCATATTGATTAGCTTAACCACCGACTTATGATTGTTTCGTTAATTACAATTTAACTAAGGGCAAAAATACTATTATTTTAACAAAACCCCTCCCCTTTAACAATAGACTAACCATAAATTACTAATCAAATAAGAATCCATAATACAACTATATTTGAATAAAGTTGAAACCTTATTTGTCTTTTTGTACATTTGATAATTTTTAATTCAAAATGTATATGAACAAATATTTACTTACCATCTTTACGCTATTTATTGCTATGTCTGGATTTGCAGAATCTCCTGATTCTACTGAAATCGCAATAAAAGAAATAGAACAATCGCTACAGTATCAGACAGGAACAATAAAACTAAAGGAAGGTCACGGCACCTTAATTGTTCCAAAAGGATTTCATTTTCTAGATCAAGAACAAAGCAAATATGTGCTTAGTGATCTATGGGGCAATCCGGAAGACAACACAATTATTGGAATGTTATTCCCGATACATGTCGGCGTATTGGATGATCATTCATGGGGTTTTACCATTAGTTATGACCCGATGGGGTATGTTAAGGATGATGATGCAAATACAATCAACTATGACGATCTTCTTGCCTCAAATAAAAAAGACATACTAGCCGAAAACCAAGAAAGGCTAAATTCAGGTTACGGCACTATTGAATTGATTGGATGGGCATCAACTCCCTATTATGATAGCAATAAAAAGGTATTGCATTGGGCTAAGGAGATAAAATTTGATGGGGATAGCGCCAATACACTTAATTACAATCTGAGAGTGCTGGGAAGAGAAGGAATATACCTCGTCAATGCAGTCGCTTCGATGGACGAACTTCCTGAGGTCAATAAAAATTTGGATCAGCTAATTGCCAGTGTGCAATTTGATAATGGATACAAGTATGAAGACTATACAGATGGTGACCAGATTGCATCTTGGACAGTCGGAGGATTAGTTGCCGGTAAGATTTTGGCAAAAACAGGGTTCTTCGCTGCAATATTAAAATTTTGGAAGATAATTGCCGTCGGTATAGCTGGTGGTTTTAGCTTTTTATGGAAAAAGATAAGAGGAAGAAATGAGAATGATACCATCGAAGCTCCTACCAAACCTATTCAAGAAGAGAATGATGAGGATTCGACAAAATCTTAATCTCTAACGATCAAAAAACAAACAAAAAGACAGTATAAACAGCTATACTGTCTTTTTTGTTTTTAAGAGATTCGTAAAATATTCCATACAATCCATATTCCTATCAAAACAACTCTTTAAAATCAATAATTTAGAGGCTGATATACTTAACTTATTTTTTAATGAACAAGAAATCTTTATTATTCTTAGCGTGTCAACTGTCGTGGTTTCTGCCCCAGGCGCAAGAAGGTAAAAAGCCATTAACATGGCAAGAAATCCCGTCCTGGCACTACATCCGAATGAACGGAGCACAGCCTTCCCAAGATGGCAATTGGTTTGCCTATGTTGCAGGACCTTCTGAGGGAGATCTGACCCTTACGCTTAAAAGCACCAAAGACACTTTAAACTATAACTACAAAATAGGAGGTCAAAGCACTCCTATCGCTTTCTCCAATAACAGCCAATATATCGGTTTCTTTGAATCGCCAAATTTTAAGGAAATAAAAGCGAATGAAAAAGCGAAAAAGCCAAGTAGCAAAAAGCTTAAAATCATCGCTTTAAAAGACACAGCATCGTTGAGTTTTGACAAAGTACAAAGTTTTAACTTTTCAAACGATGACAACAAGTGGATTGCTATCCGTTTTGAAGGTATGCCTGCTGGCCCTGGTGCGCCTAGAGGAGAGGATGCAGGCCGTGGAGCCGACTTAGTATTATACAACCTCTTGACCAAGAAAAGTTTTAACCTGGGTAATGTCAGTGACTACAAATTCAACAAGTCTGGTCAGTACCTTGCTTATACCATCGATGCCAACAACAAAAATGGCAACGGTATATTCTTGATGGATATGACGACGGGACTGACAAGTGCACTAAAGAATGATGATGCCAATTTTTCTAAAATCAGTTGGAATAAAGAAGGTACTGCATTTGCGCTCTTAAAATCTAAAAAAGATAAAAAATATAAAACTCCAGTATATTCGCTGATCGGGGTTAAGAATATAAAAGGTCAAAACGCAGAAGTCTTCGACTACTCTGGATTAGATGAAAACCAAATCACAGCAGGTTACGGTATCAGTCAAAATACCAGCGTATCCTGGAGTAAAGATTTGAGCACGGTATTCTTTGGTATTGCAAAACTTGAAAAAACGGAAGATCCTAAAAGTACCGAGAAGAAGATTGATGAACTGGGCAAAGATTCCACGAACACGAAACTTGCTATAAAAGATAGTGTTTCAACGGATTCCACAAAAACAAAGCTGGCTAAAGCTGCGCCTACGAAACCTCAAGTCAACAAAAAAGATCTCGAAAAACCAGACATGATTATCTGGAACTGGCAAGACAAGCGTTTGCAATCGGCACAACGCACGCAATTGCAAAGAGACAAGAACTTTATGATCATGAGCGCTTGGGATGTTACTTCCAACAAATTTGTCTCTTTAGCGGATAGCGCAATAAAATCTATCGCTCTAGCGCCAAACCAAACAATCGGATACGGCTTGGATTTCAGCCCCTATGAGTACGAGGCTAATCTCGATGGACAGGGATATGGTGATCTATACATCGTAGATGTAAAAACTGGTGCTAAAAAACTAGCAGTCAAGAAACTCTATATGAATGCGTCGCGAGGCTTTTCTTTCTCGCCAAACAGTGACTTCCTTCTGTACTATAACGACGGAAACTACTACACGCTAAATGTAAATACATTACAACAAAAGAATATAACCGAAAATATTCCGTCTTCTTTTATTGACATCTACGATGACCATAATGTTTCTAAAGTCGCAACCGGCAACTTTGGTTGGACGGCAGATGGAAAGTATGTGCTTTTAAAGGACAACTTTGACCTATGGAAAGTATCTGCTGATGGTAAATCGGCAACGACGCTGACAAATGACTGGAAAGGTCAAAAACTAACTACGGTTGGAGCTAGTAGACTCTATGAAGATGACGAAAACATAGACTTGAAAAAAGATCAGTACTTTACGGTCCTCAGCCAGGAGACTAAGCAAAAGGGAATCGCATACCTGCCTGCTGGTCAAAATAAAATGCAAATCCTAAAGCTCGACGATATGAACATGAGCTCGATCAACAAAGTAAAGAACAGCAATACGTTCTTCTACATCATGGAGAGCAGTAATCAAGCTCCAGAATACTTTGTAAGTCAAGACAAGTTCCTTAAAACCGAGAACCAACTGACTAAGAACAGAAGTAATAATGATAAATATGCCCTATCGGCAGGTTCTAAACTGATTACTTATGTGAGTGACCATGGCGATACGCTACAGGCTACTCTTTATCTGCCTGCAGACTATGTAGAAGGAAAATCTTATCCGACGATTACCTATATCTACGAGCGACTTACAGACGACAAGAATACCTATGCGCAACCAGGATATCCTGGTGGTGGATTCAATCGAGCGATGTACAACAGCAATGGCTACGCGGTATTGATGCCAGATATCAAATACAAATTGAATGATCCAGGTATGTCTGCTGTGGCATGTGTAATCCCTGCCGTAAAAGCAGCTATAGCTACTGGTATTGTAGACGAGAAAAATGTCGCTATACACGGACATTCATGGGGTGGGTACCAAACGGCATTCTTGATCACGCAAACGAATATCTTTAAAGCAGCGGTAGCAGGAGCTCCATTGACGAATATGATCTCTATGTATTCATTGATCTATTGGAACTCGGGATCTTCAAACCAAGCGATCTTCGAATCGAGCCAAGGTCGTCTTACAAGCGGGTACTGGGACAATTGGGAGGCTTATACACGTAACTCTCCTATATTCCATATCAAGAAGGTGAATACGCCGCTGATCATTATGCACAACGATAAAGATGGTGCGGTGGACTATACACAAGGAGTAGAGTACTACAACGGTCTAAGACGTCTTAACAAACCAGTCGTAATGCTTACCTACAATGGTGAAAACCATGGTCTGGTGAAAGAAGTCAATAAGAAAGATTATGCGGTGCGTATGATGGAATACTTTGACTACTATTTAAAAGAAAAAGAGGCTCCAAGCTGGTGGTCTAAGGGTGTTGACTATATGGACTTAGAAAAACATTTAGAAGAAAGAGCGTTTTAATAATGGTTAATGGTAAGTGGCTAATGATTAATTTTAGCCACTTACAATAACCTAACGCAAATGGTCTAAAGTTTAAGCCTACTGCAAACATAAAAAAGAAAAGGCGTTGAATAATTTCAACGCCTTTTCTTTTCTATGCTGTAATCATTAACAATTAACCATCAATAATTAATCATTAACCATCAATAATTAACACCTATCCGTTTGACAATGCTGCTGCACCGGATACAATCTCGGTCAACTCTGTCGTAATTGCCGCTTGACGTGCTTGGTTGTAAGACAATTTCAATGCTTTCAATAAATCTCCAGCATTTTCTGTAGCCTTATCCATCGCTGTCATACGTGCTCCGTGTTCTGAAGCGTTGGAATCTAAAACAGCCTTATATAGTTGAATTTTGATCGCCTTAGGAATCAATTCTTCAATGATTTTTTCCTTTGACGGCTCGATGATATAGTCAAGTTCTGCTACGTTCTCTCCTTTTTCTTCTGGTACCAAAGGTAAAATCTGCTCCGAAGTCAACACTTGAACTGCAGCGTTCTGGAATTGATTATAAACCACTTCTACACGATCTATATTTCCAGCCTTAAACTCGTCCATAACATACTCCGTAACCTTAGAAACATTTTCAAAATTAAGATCGTTGAAAAGCTCGTTGTGATTACCAATAACATTAAAACCGCGCTTAGTGAAAAAATCGTGTCCACGCTTACCAATAGCAATGATACTTAAATTGCCACGAGCATGCTGCTCTGCGTATTTACTGAAGATAAGATTATTCGTTGTTTTAATAACATTCGCATTAAAAGCTCCGGCCAAACCTCTATTAGAGGTAACTACAACAACCAATACCTTATTAGGGGAACGGTCTTGTGTGTACGGAGAATCATTACCTTCTACAGAAGTGGATACTTGAGCTAGAATATCTCTTAATTTATTGGCATAAGGACGCAACTGCACAATTGCATTTGTCGCACGTTTTAATTTCGCAGCAGATACCATCTTCATCGCTTTGGTAATCTGTTGCGTGGATGTAACCGATGTAATCCGGTTTCTTACTTCTTTTAAATTTGCCATATTCCAATTTAAGTAGTAAGTATTTAGTAATTAGTATTTAGACCTAGAAATCTAAGTACTAAATACTAAATACCTTGTACTTATTAATATTTTGAAGCTAATTCTTTAGCTACTGTTTCTAACACATCTGTCAACTCATCCGAGAATTTACCTGCTTTTAGTGCAGACAATACTTCTGGATGACGTTGTTCTAACTGTGTTAAGTATTCTTCTTCAAACTGTCTTACTTTATCTACAGGGACGCTACGCAACAATCCTTTTGTACCTACATAGATAATAGCAACTTGTTTCTCCACAGAAACTGGAGAGAACTGTCCTTGTTTCAAGATCTGAACGTTACGCACACCTTTGTCCAATACGGCTTTAGTAGCTGCATCTAAATCTGAACCGAATTTAGCGAAAGCTTCTAACTCACGGTACTGAGCTTGGTCTAATTTCAAGGTACCAGCAACTTTCTTCATCGATTTGATCTGCGCGTTACCACCTACACGTGATACCGAGATACCTACGTTGATCGCTGGACGGATACCTGCGTTGAATAAGTTAGACTCCAAGAAAATCTGACCATCTGTAATTGAAATTACGTTGGTAGGGATATAAGCTGATACGTCTCCTGCTTGTGTCTCAATGATAGGAAGTGCTGTCAATGAACCGCCACCTTTTACCAAATGTTTGATAGACTCTGGCAAATCGTTCATTTCGCGAGCAATTTCGTCTGAAGAGTTAATTTTAGCAGCACGCTCTAATAAACGAGAGTGAAGGTAGAATACGTCTCCAGGGTAAGCCTCACGTCCAGGAGGACGCTTTAACAACAATGAAACCTCACGGTAAGCTACTGCTTGTTTTGACAAGTCATCATACACGATCAATGCTGGACGACCTGTATCACGGAAAAACTCTCCGATAGCAGCACCCGCCATTGGCGCGTAGAATTGAAGAGGAGCTGGCTCTGCAGCAGAAGCTGCAACAACTACAGTGTAAGCCATAGCACCTTTTTCTTCCAATACGCGTACGATATTCGCTACTGTAGAGTTTTTCTGTCCTACAGCAACATATATACAGAATACAGGTTGACCTGCATCATAAAATTCTTTTTGGTTGATGATCGTATCGATACAAACCGCAGTCTTACCAGTCTGACGGTCACCGATTACCAACTCACGCTGGCCACGACCTACTGGAATCATCGCATCGATAGCTTTGATACCTGTTTGTAAAGGCTCAGTAACCGGCTGACGGAAAAGTACCCCTGGAGCTTTACGCTCGATAGGCATTTCATAAGTCTCGCCTTGAATTGGTCCTTTACCATCGATAGGTTGTCCCAATGTGTTTACGACACGACCCAACATACCTTCACCTACTTTAATAGATGCGATACGGTTGGTACGTTTGATTGTATCTCCTTCTTTAATCTCGTCTGATGGGCCTAAAAGTACGACACCTACGTTGTCTTCTTCTAAGTTCATTACAATACCTTGTAATCCATTAGCAAACTCAACTAACTCTCCGGATTGAACTTTTGTTAAGCCGTAAACACGAGCAATACCGTCACCTACTTGTAGTACGGTACCTACTTCTTCTAATTCGGCTTCTGACTTAAAGCCTGACAATTGCTCTCTTAGAATTGCCGAAACTTCATCTGGTCTTACCTCTATCATTTTAACTTCGTATAAGGGGTTTTAGAATCTATTACTTTTATCGATTTCGTACAAGGATTAAACACCTTGTGTTACGAAATGTCTTTCTAGTTTATTTAATTTGCCAGCGATGGTCGCATCAACTTGTCTGTCGCCTACCTTAACCACAAATCCACCGATTAATGTAGGATCTACTTTATTGACTAAGATAACCTCCGCATTGATCTGTTGACCGATGGCAGTTTTCAACGCTTGGATATTGGCCTCCGACAATGCAGACGCAGAAAGTACTTCTGCTTTAACAATACCATTCAACTCGTTGTACTCGCGGATGAATTCTAATGCAGTAGCATAAATCAATTCACCACGTCCTTTGCGGATCATAATCCCAAAGAAGGTCATTATTTCAGGTCTTACTTTACCGTCGAAAAGAGCCACTAAAATTTTCTCTTTCTTATCTGTTTTAATAATAGGATTATTTAAAACAGCCTGCAACTCTGAACTCGATTTTATTACGGCAACGATCTGTTCTATATCGGCTTTGACCGCCTCTACATGACCTTGCTCTTTTGCCAAATCCAATAAAGATTTAGCATATCTAGAAGCAACTTTGAATACTGACATGTTTAAAAATTTAAAAATTTAAAAATTACAATCAAGCAGAACCCGATTAGTTCAATTTAACGTCTTTCAACAAGTCAGAAACTAATGCTTCTTGTTTACCTTGGTCTTCAAACTCTTTCGCCAATACTTTACGAGCGATATCTAAAGACAAAGAAGAAACCTGATTCTTAACCTCTGCCAAAGCTTTCAACTTCTGATCTTCAATTTCACGCTTCGCGTTTTCAATCAACTTAGCTCCTTCAGTCTGTGCCGACTCTTTTGCTTCAGCAACAATCTTATCTTTCAATATTTTTGCTTCCTGAAGAATAGCATCACGCTCCACACGAGCATCTTTTAACAATTGCTCATTCTCATTGGTCAAACGTGCCATTTCCAATTTAGCCTTTTCTGCAGAAGCTAAAGCATCGGTAATACCTTGCTCACGCTCATCTAATGCACTGATGATAGGCTTCCAAGCAAATTTACCCAATAAAAATACGACGATTACCAATACAATTAGTAACCAGAAAAATAAACCGAAGGAAAAATCGTGAATTAATGCTTCCATTATATATGTTTAATATTTTGTTGTTTTTGTTTTTTGTTAAGTAACATCATTTGCAACCAACCGTTGCAAATGATGTCCTGTACTTTGTGTCAGCTTGGGCTTATTTACCTAAGATTAGGGCAGCAAGTGCCAAACCTTCAACTAATGCACCAATGATGATCATCGCAGTCTGAATTTTAGAAGCTGCTTCTGGTTGACGAGCGATAGCTTCCATAGCTGAACCACCGATTTTACCTAAGCCTAAACCTCCACCGATTACGATTAAACCTGCTCCAATTAAGTTGTACATAATAATTATTTTATAAAATTTAACAAAAAATTCTGATTAATGATGCTCTGGGTGCTCCTCTACAGCCATACCGATAAACAATGAAGATAACATGGTAAAGATGAAGGCTTGTAGGAATGAAACCAATAGCTTTAAAACAAAGATGATCAGTGTAAGTAACATCGAGATACCGATACTACCACCTAATGTCAATTGACTCTGGAACAAATAGATGACCGCGATAAAACCCATGATTACAAAGTGACCCGCTGTCATATTTGCAAACAAACGAAGCATCAACGAGAAAGGCTTTGTGAAAATACCTAGTAACTCGATAGGAGCTAACAAAATTTTGAATGGCACAGGAACACCTGGCATCCAAAAAATATGCTTCCAATAGGCTTTATTTGCTTTGATATTTGTAATCAAGAAAGTAACAATAGCTAACCCAAATGTAACCGTGATATTTCCTGTCACGTTGAAACCAATAGGTGTAAGTCCCATTAAGTTTAACAAGAAAATCAAAAAGAATACAGACAATAAGTAAGGCATGAATTCTTTATAACGGTGACCGATATTTGGACGAGCCATTTCATCACGTACGTAGATAATCAATGGTTCCAATATACGACCGATACCTGTAGGAAGGTTATTGACACCTTTTTTGTACGTTTTAGCTAAACTCAAAAATGCCCAGAACATTAATATCGTAGCGATAATTAATCCAGCGACATTTTTTGTAATCGAAAAATCCCAAGGCTTAGCATTTGTAGGATGCTGTTTCTCATCATAAGTGATTGTACCTGCAGCATCTGTATTATAAATCTTTCCATGGTACAATTTGTAAAATTGACCGTCTTTTTCTACTACCGCATCTCCATGATGGAATTCAGCAGAAGAGAATACTTTCAAACCATTATCAATCAAAATAACCGGCAAAGCAAAACCGTAATGTTTGCCTGATGCCTTATGACTGAACAAGGAGAAGTAATAATCGTCTTTGACGTGATGTTGGGAATAAGCCGTTATTTCCTCCGGCGTAGAAATTTCAGAAGACTGAGCTCGAACTGTGAACGGACTAACTGTAAAGAAGATTACTGTAAAAAGCAAAATTGCTCTCTTAAGACTCACCATTTTAGACTACTATATGAATAATGAAAAATTTTGGGCAAAAATACAACTTTATTTGTCATATAATGCCATTTGACAGAAACTTTTTGTTATTTTTTTTCAACAGTGCTATCTCCCTGATTCAAAGCCTGAAAGGCAACGAAAACATCGAAAAATAAAAAGAGAAAAAACACAGCTAAAAAGTTATACTCTATAAAATCGTTCTCAAAGACACCCAGCCCCTTCCGGACATAGATATATCCTGCGATGACTTTGACAGTCATGATACCCAAAAAGACAAAACCCAAGTTTTTAGGCATCGCCCAATTGGTCAACATAATCAACACCAAAGCAAGCAAAGACCCAACCCCACCAAAGGTATACAGACCTAACAAACTGTATTCTGAACGGGACCAATAATCCCCCAGCTCCATACCATTCAATATAAGGTAATGTGCAAAAAAAGCCGTCACTGCAAACACCAGCAACATTAAAATATTCTTGATATAGTTATTCATTCATCATTTGTTTGTATTCAAAGGAATTATTCATTAGCGCTAACCTCATAATGGAACCCCATAGTTCCTCCTACGATTAGCAGCTCGCATGAAGCCTCTTCACAGCCCTACTCGCCCCTACTAATCCTATTGGCCTGACGGATAAACTGGTACAATGACGCCAACACACCCAACATCGTGAATCCTTTTGCCCACCATCCTCCAGCGAAATCAAAACGTACATCGATCCAATCTCCAACCGCATAACACAAATAGATTGTCGCCGCCATTTGAAAAGGCATCGAAGTGAATACAATCCACTTGTTAATCTTTTTGGGCGTTTTTTCTTCCTTCAAACGAATACAGATTGGGATGCAAACTTAGATAAAAAGCTTTGCATTTACGCCATATCTGCCTAAATAATTCATCTATCAGGCTTTAACATCTTGATTCGCGGCTTCCGTTTCCAAAACCTTCTGTCCTATTTTAATTTCGGGATAACCATAAGCATCTCCAAGAATCATTTTGATCTCGGATGAAGACTTTCCTTCATTTTCCTTCAGTACGGTTAGAATACGATTCAACTTTTCTGTGGAAATTAAGTCCTCAGCATCAATTTCTACCCCTACATAGTGGATAAGATGCCCATAGATTGTTCCTTCAACCATCCCCCGCTTTTCTGCAATCTGCGCAATATCAAAACCATCTAGATACATTTCTAGTGTAACCTGTTTGGTATCCAACTCTTTTCCATCCCCATCATCTGCTGTTTTGACAGATTCATCTTTTACCACGCTTGCTCCCAATACAAGTCCCTCTAAACCTTCTTCTTTCGTCAGCGCAGTAGCGATCGTAAGACAATGCTTCAGCACCTCATGCTTACGTTTAAAATCTAAAAGCAATGCTTTTAACTCCTCGATGTATTTCTTAGTACGCTTCCGCACTTTCCAAGCTTCAATATGCTGGGTTGTAGCCTCCAACAGCTCGGTCTCCATACGAGGCAGAAACCATTGGACAGCAGACTCCGTACGGTCGCATATCTTTTGATAATCCACATCCTCCGGATTAGCAAGCATACCATAAAGCTGTGTTACAAACTTATGAGCGACAGCTTCTTGCTGCTTTACGGCGGTCATTACCCCCAATACAAAAGCATCAACGCCAGGTTTGTTATCAATATTACGGTTCACCAAAGAGTCTGCTAGTTCTTGAACAGACTCTGTAAGCGTAGTCCACCGAAAACTCTGCAGTAAAATCTGTCCTAAAAACACTCGCTGACACTGCACCAACACCTTATCCATCTCTTCATCTGCCAAAAGTTGCTTCATAAAGCCGACCACCTGATAATCCGTACGGATCGAATGCGATGCAATCTTAGAGCGTAAGACCAAGCCCTCTAGTCCTGTCAAACGGCTGAGCGCAACATAGACCTGTCCAGAAGCGAACGAGGTACCTGCATCAATTATGGCCTTATCAAAAGTCAATCCCTGACTCTTGTGTATGGTAATCGCCCAGGCAAGGCGCAAAGGATATTGCGAAAATGTGCCCAGCACTTCTTCCTCAATCTTATCTTCGCCTTTATTGTATTTATACTTAATGTTTTCCCAGGTTTCGCGTTTCACGACCACATCTTCACCCCCATCTTTAAAGCTCACAACAATTTGATGCTTATCCAGCAATAGTTCTTTGACGGTACCGATCTTACCATTAAAATATTTACGGTCTTCCCCTACGTCATTTTTGATAAACATCACTTGTGCCCCTTCTTTGAGCGCTAAGGTTTCTTCTGTTGGGTAGGCTCCCTGCTGAAAATCATCCTTCACAATAGCTTTGATATTGTGCATACGACCAGAAAGCTTCATTAACTCCTCCTGATTGATCTGCTCGGCAAGCCGGTTGTGTGAGGTCAATGTAATATATTGATCCTCCCCTTCGGGCACAAATCCCTCCCGATAATGACCATTCAACAGCGCTAAATCTTCGGTGGTACATTCATTATTCCGAATGTTATTAAGAACATTGATAAAACCGGTATCCTGCTGCCGGTATATCTGCTGCAGCTCCAGCTTAACCAATGCACTACTACGTAATACCTTGGCATCGAAAAAGAACATACTGGAATAATGCTCCCGCAACACCTGCCATTCCGCATCCTTCACCACAGGTGGGAGCTGATAGAGATCCCCTATAAAAAGCACCTGTACCCCTCCAAAAGGACGCATATCGCGACGTACAGATTTCAAGATAACATCGATTGCATCTAGTGTATCTGCGCGCACCATAGATACCTCATCAATAACCAACAGCTCCAATTCCTGCAAAATAGCACGCCGTTGCTTCGTCAATTTTATCGTGCTAAAGAGACGACTCTTATTATAGATATTATGGTCCTGCTCGTCCCATTTAAGCGCATAATCTTCTATAAAAACACCAAAAGGGAGCCAAAACAAAGCATGTAACGTCGTTCCTCCGGCATTCATCGCTGCTACACCCGTCGGAGCGGTGATAGCCATCTTTTTATAGCAATTGTCCCGAATATAGCGGAGAAAAGTCGTTTTCCCTGTACCCGCCTTCCCCGTAAGGAATAAGTTTTGGTTCGTTTGATTAACAAAGGCTACTGCTTTTTTGAAAATTTTGTTTTCGTTGTCGTATTGTTGCGTCATGATATCTTACAAAAGTAAGCGTTTTGTAATGAAGTTAGTCAAGGAAGGATTTTTTTGTCCTTATCAGGACAGGGCTTGAGCAACAAAAAGATCTTAAAGAAACACCTTCCTTTTATAGAACAATGTTAAAATTTAAAAAAACATTATCTTTATGTAATTTCACGTATAAATATTATCTTAACCCGTAGAAACACATTAACGACTATGACGTATATAGACAAGACTGAACTATTCAATCAGATTGAAAAAAAAATTACGGATGCAGGGTTTAAAATCGACAACATCGACGAGAATAGACCCTGGGGAGGCTTCTTTGTTATAGACGAAGCACAGGCTCAGCAGTTCGCTAATCAATACTTTGAAGGTCTAGACATCAAAGATTTAAAAATTTCGGGCAAGTTAAGTCCAAAAATACTAATCGTTGCTCCTTCCAAGCGTCTTTCTTGGCAGTACCATCACCGCCGGGCCGAGATATGGCGAGTTATTCGCGGCGAAGTTGGCGTAGTTACTAGTCTCGACGATAACGAACATGAACTAAAAATTCTTAAAGAGGGGGAATATATCCGTCTAGCACAAGGCGAGCGTCATCGTCTTGTAGGTCTTGGCGAATATGGTGTAATTGCCGAAATATGGCAACATACCGATATCGAAAGCCCTTCTGACGAAGATGATATCGTACGTGTACAGGATGATTTTGGCCGATAACATTTAATTATGTATTCGTGAATCCAAAGCATTTTATCTAAGTTTGCACACACTTCATACTTTACGGTACATGACTACATATAACGAAGATAGCATACGATCCCTCGACTGGAAAGAACATATCAGACTACGTCCTGGTATGTATATTGGTAAGCTCGGGGACGGTTCTGCCTATGACGATGGCATTTATGTTTTATTAAAAGAAGTTGTCGACAACTCAATTGATGAGTTTGTGATGGGCGCGGGAAAAACGATAGATATAACGGTCAATGAGAACAAAGTGTCTGTACGTGATTACGGTCGCGGAATTCCGATCGGTTCGGTCGTGGATGTCGTTTCCAAGATCAATACAGGGGGTAAATACGACAGTAAAGCCTTTCAGAAATCAGTTGGTCTAAATGGTGTAGGTACCAAGGCTGTCAACGCACTTTCCACAAGTTTCACCGTTCAATCCTATCGCCAAGGCGCAACACGGATTGCACAGTTCAGCAAAGGAGAACTTGTAGACGACGAACAAAAAGAAACTACACAACGGAATGGAACGGCTGTTACGTTCTATCCGGACGACAGCATATTCAAACACTATAAATATAGAGTTGAATTCGTTGAGAATATGATCTGGAACTATGTGTTCCTAAACTCAGGACTTACGATCAACTTTAACGGTCAGAAATTCCTTTCCGAAAATGGGTTAAAGGACCTGTTGGAGCGTAATGTTGATATGGAGAGTATGCGCTATCCTATCATTCATCTAAAAGGTGAAGATATAGAAATAGCCATGACACATGGACAACAGTACGGTGAGGAATACTACTCTTTCGTCAATGGGCAACATACTACCCAAGGGGGAACACACCAGGCGGCATTCCGCGAAGCTTTGGTGAAAACCATTCGGGAGTTTTACAAAAAAGAATTTGATGCTTCAGATATCCGAGCTTCTATAATCGGAGCGATTGCGATAAAAGTACAAGAACCGGTCTTCGAGTCTCAGACCAAGACTAAATTAGGTTCACAAAGTGTAGGGCCCGAAGGACCGACCGTACGTACATTCATCAATGATTTCGTGAAGAAAGCTTTGGATGATTACCTCCATAAAGATTCTGCTACTGCAGATGCCCTGTTAAAGCGTATCATGCAATCGGAACGGGAGCGTAAAGATATTGCAGGAATCAAGAAACTTGCCAACGAACGGGCAAAAAAGGCATCCGTACACAACCGGAAGCTGCGAGACTGCAAATTACACTTCGGCGACAAAAGTGAAAGAAACCTAGAAACGACCCTTTTCATCACAGAGGGGGACTCCGCTTCTGGATCGATCACCAAATCAAGAGATGTACAGACCCAAGCGGTATTCAGTCTCAAGGGAAAACCATTGAACAGCTATGGTCTGACCAAGAAAATCGTGTATGAGAATGAAGAATTCAACCTTCTGCAGCACGCCTTGAATATTGAAGATGGCATAGAAGGTCTTCGTTATAACAACATTGTCATCGCAACCGATGCCGATGTCGACGGTATGCACATTCGCCTATTGTTAATGACGTTTTTCCTACAGTTTTTTCCAGATTTGGTAAAAGCTGGGCATGTTTCTATTTTACAGACACCATTATTCCGTGTCCGCAATAAAAAAGAAACCATCTATTGTTACTCGGACGAGGAGCGTCAACGTGCTATTTCTAAATTAGGAAACAAGCCAGAAATCACACGATTTAAGGGACTTGGTGAGATTTCTCCTTCCGAATTTGGATTGTTTATCGGCGAAGACATGCGCCTAGAGCCTGTAATATTATCTAAAGACAATAGACTACAGCAATTGCTCGAGTACTATATGGGTAAAAACACACCAGACAGACAACGACATATTGTGGACAACCTCCGTATAGAGGTCGACCTTGAAGCGGAGCTTGCCCAAAAAGCAGGCTAAGCAAAATGGGGCTCTCTAAAACGTAATATTTTCCGTCTTTCGTTCCTCAGGTTCGCAATGACGTGACAATTTAAATTTTAGACAGCCCCTTACAACCTAAACCTAACCTATCATGCACAATCAAACGCTTATACTCATACAGTGTAAAGACGCTGTTGGTCTCGTATCGGGCATTTCAAATAGTATCACTAGGCATCAGCTGAATATCATCACTATGCGGGAGTATGTGGACGAAGAAAACAATAAGTTTTTCGTTCGTGTCGTCTGTTCAGGTCAACTTCCATCTACAGCGCCACTCCTGAATGACTTACGACAAGCTCTACCAGAGCATGCGGATATACAGATCAATCCAACGAACAGAAAAAAATTGGTGATCCTGGTAACCAAAGAGCACCATTGTTTGGCCGATATCCTGACACGTCATTACTTTGATACCCTACAGGGTGAAGTGCAAGCAGTGATAGGGAATTACGATATACTCAAAGAATTTACAGAGAAATTTGATATACCTTTTCACTTTATATCACACGAAAACAAGGACAAAAAAGACTTTGAGCAAGAAATCATAGACAGTATAAACCATTATACTCCTGACTATATCATACTCGCAAAATTCATGCGCATCCTTTCGCCCAATTTTGTGCAGCATTTTGAACATAAACTCATCAATATACACCATTCCTTTCTTCCTGCATTCATCGGAGCGAATCCTTACAAGCAGGCGCACGACCGTGGCGTAAAAATTATAGGAGCAACCGCACACTTTGTAACAGATGACTTGGATGAGGGGCCCATTATCGTACAGAACACCAAATCTGTCGACCACAGCTATGACCTAAACCGGATGAAAACTGCTGGAAAAGAGATTGAAAAAGCCGTATTGACAAGAGCTATTCAACTCGTTATGGAGGACCGGGTAATCTTAAATGGCAACAAAACTATAGTTTTTAAATCCTAGCAAATGAGGCCAAAAAGGGCCAAAAGTGACTAGAAACACCTTTTTTAATGGTGTTTAACATTTTTTATTCCATAAATTTTGTGGCTATTTGCATATCAAAATTTCGCAATGGAACACACTTTTCATCTCCCTGTACTTGGTCTAGCTTTTTCCATAGATAGCCCGCTCAAAGTCGCTCAGTTTGGTATCGCATCAGTAATGTCTATTGTTGATGACGAACTGGTCGAACGCATGCGGGAATACTATTCAAAACAACACAATCTACCCTACATCCCTATAAGCCCGAAAGCGAAAGACAGCCGTTCAAAAAGAATAACGGCCTATCTTGACCTGGTACAGGACATTGTGAAACAACAAGTGAACACATTACGCAATTCGGATCTGGACGATAGCACTGATTTACAAAAGTATTTCCACCTGTTACCGGAATCGGCTAACCTCAAAAAAACGTATAACGCTTATCGATCGGAAACAGACGCTGATAAAAAAGCAAACCTCAAGGCAACGTTGATGATGGGGATAAAGCAAGGCGAAATCAATGTCAATATCATGTCCAAAGTCGATAAAATCAATACGGATGCCTCAGGTAACAGACTAGATCATATGTATTCGGATGCGAATGCTGCTTTACGTGGCTTTGCACAGAGCAATCTTCAGGGCGGCCTGGTACTATCTGCCGGCATGAATCCCCGATTATACAGCTATCTTGGAGAGCTACCCCAATTCATGCCTAATAAGTATGGGCAGTTCCAAAAACGTGTGATATTAAAAGTCTCTGACTATCGCTCGGCCTTAATACAGGCCAAATTCTTAGCAAAAAAAGGAATATGGGTCTCTGAGTTCAGGGTAGAGTCTGGTCTCAACTGTGGAGGACATGCATTCGCTACAGACGGCTTTTTATTGGGTCCTATATTAGACGAATTCAAGAAAAATAAAGGCTTCTTACAGCAAGAACTCTACTCGCTATATACCGATAGCCTTAATGCTAAGGGGTATAGCATAAAAAGCTGTCCTGCCTTGACCATTACAGCTCAAGGTGGAATAGGCACCGCAACAGAGCATGATTTTTTACTAAATTACTATGGCTTAAAATCTACGGGCTGGGGTTCTCCTTTTCTATTGGTTCCGGAAGCGACGACGGTAGACGAACAAACATTAAAAGCACTCGCCTCCGCACAGAAAGAAGACTTTTATGTCAGTGGAGCTTCTCCTTTAGGCGTACCTTTCAATAATTTCAAAAAAAGCAGTGCCGAACTAAACCGCCTGCACCGCATACACAAAGGGCGCCCAGGTGCTCCCTGCACAAAAAAATATTTAATATCCAATGCCGAGTACTCGGATGAACCCATCTGTACTGCATCCCGAATCTACCAATATACTAAATTGAAAGAACTGGAACTTTTCGACGCTGACTGTGCCGACTACCAGAAAAAACTAGAAGCAATTACCGAGAAAACATGCCTTTGTGAAGGGTTAGCCACCTCTGCCTACCTAAAGTATGATATTTTACAAAGCAAGGAAGACGACGCTGTAGCGATTTGTCCTGGCCCAAATACTGCTTATTTTAATGCTGTATATAGCCTACAGGATATGGTAGACCATATTTACGGACGCAAAGACCTACTAATCCATTCTGATAGACCATCCTTGTTCATCAACGAACTGAATCTATATATCGAGCACCTCGAACAATATCTTCAGGACAACCAGCTGCAGATGGATGAGAAGAAAGAAAAATTTGTCAACAAATTCAAAGATGAATTACTGCGCGGCATCACTTACTATGAAGGTATAGCCCTTCAGCTCTATCCAATAGATAAGGATGCACAACACCAAGAATTCTTAAACGACCTGAGGGACGGATTGATACGTATTACAGCATTGTAAAAAGAGAAGAGGCCGTTAAAAAAACGGCCTCTTCTCTTTTTATTTTAACTTTCTAAATTTACCGAATACGCCTAGAGGCAGTTTTGGCCCCGCTGTGGCCTGCAAGTAAAGCTCGCCAATTTCAAGATTCTCAACCTGTGGGAAAGAAGTACGGATTAGGTTTTCTACAATTACAGAAGAAAAACCCAATGAGTATGTATTCAAAATCAAGAAGTGCTCCTGTGGATCTAAAAGCTTCACAACATCTTGCATCATCTCCATGATATGATCTTCCAGCTTCCACTTTTCACCCTTTGGACCATGTCCGTAAGCTGGTGGATCCAAGATGATACCGTTATAGGTATTGCCTCGTTTCAATTCGCGTTTTACAAACTTCAAAGCATCCTCTACAACCCAGCGGATATCCGACAGACTAGAAAGCTCTTGATTCTCATTGGCCCAAGTCACGACCTGTTTGATAGAATCGACATGTGTGGTATCAGCTCCAGCTGCTTTTGCAATCAACGAAGCTCCTCCTGTATAAGCAAAAAGGTTCAACACCTTTGGACTAGTGGTCTTAAATGACTTTACACTTTCCGAAATATAGTCCCAGTTGACTGCCTGTTCAGGAAATATCCCTACATGCTTAAATGAGGTCAGCCCTAAGCGGAATTTGATTGCAACATCCTTATTTTTATAAGAGATATGCCACCTATCTGCTGTTTTAGCACTTTTCTTCATCCATTCACCACTAGTAGCCGAACGCCCCTTAAACTTGATGTCATATCTTTTCTCCCATTCCGCATCACTTAAAGCCTTCGGCCAGACTGCTTGCGGTTCAGGTCGGATTAAAATCAAATCACCAAAACGCTCTAATTTTTCAAAATCACCGCAATCAATCAACTCGTAATCTTTCCAATGCTGTGGTGTTAATAACTGTATGTGTGTAGTTGTAGACAAAATACTAATATTTAAATTTCGGCAAAAATAAACAAAACTTTCCTAATCCGCGAGCTGGTAGCTCAACGACAGTTAAGAAACGATAGATTCCCTTATTTTATAACCTGCCTCGCAGCCTTCATTAACGGGCTGGCAAAAACAAAATCATTAAGCTCCTTGGTATCCGAATTCAACATATCCTGATTTGAGCCTTCCCAAAACTTCTGTCCTTTATGTAGGAAAAGGATATACTCTCCTATCCCCATTACCGAATTCATATCATGCGTAACAATTATAGTTGTACAGGAATATTCTTGGGTAAGATCTTGAATAAGTTCATCGATCAAAATGGAAGTAGCGGGATCCAATCCTGAGTTGGGTTCATCACAGAACAGGTATTTCGGACTCATACTGATTGCGCGAGCTATACCGACACGTTTCTTCATCCCTCCAGATAACTCGGCCGGATACAACTTATTCTTTCCAGCTAAATTGACACGCTCAAGGCAAAAGTTAGCGCGATCTACCTTTTCAGACCGGGACATATCCGAAAACATATCCAGTGTAAATATGATATTCTGCTCCACAGTCATGGAATCAAAAAGTGCAGAATTCTGGAAAAGCATACCGATCTCCTTACGAATAGGAATCTTCTCTTCAAAGTCCATATGGGTAAACTCCTTTTTATCAAAAAAAACTTTACCCTGCTCAGGTTGATGTAATCCCACGATACATTTCAATAATGTACTCTTTCCGGATCCGGACCCCCCAATGATAAGGCTCACCTTACCGGGTTCGAAAATAGCATCTATTCCACTCAACACCACATTGCTACCAAAGGCTTTATGGATATTTTGTATCTCAATCATATAAAGTATGCTTATAACATTAATGCCGTGATGATATAATCACTGGCCAGAATAGATATACAGCCGATAACAACGGCTTTCGTTCCGGCCTGCCCTACCTCTAGCGCTCCACCTCGTACATGAAATCCTTTATGTGCAGGTACTGTCGTAATAATAAAACCATAGAAAAAAGCTTTCACCATCGCTACCACGATTGTAAAACCCCTAAATTCACTTTGAATCCCCATAATGTACTCATTCGGGGTTACGGCTCCTGTCAGTGCCCCTCCTAAAAGCCCTCCAACTATTGCGCAGAAAATAGCTATGGTAACTAAAACAGGCACCATAATAACTCCAGCAATTAATTTAGGCAAAATCAAATAACCTGCTGCATTAATCCCCATTATCTCCAAAGCATCAATCTGCTCAGTGACCCGCATAGAACCTATCTGTGAAGAAATAGACGACCCTACCTTTCCCATGAGTACGAGGGCTGAGATGGTCGGCCCCAATTCCAAAATATTGGAGTCCCTATTGATCTGCCCAATGACCGAACTCGGAATCAGATCTGACACCAGCTGAAACGCGATCTGCATCGTCATTACTGCTCCAATGAAGGTAGAGATAATTACAATAAGCCCAACCGACCCTACTCCTATCTCATTCATCTCGTGCAAAGTTTCCCGCCAATAAATCTTCCACTTTTCTGGCCGTTTAAAGACCTTTTTCAGCAAAAGAACGTATTCTCCAAAATGATAAAAAAACATATGTCGCTATCTACTATTTAAGCTAAAATACATATTAATAGCAAAAATTTCACTTCTTTTTACGGCTTTTATTATAAACTCTTCTCTATTCACCGATGAAACCTTTTAATTCACCGAATTTTCCAATTCAATAACCCTATTATATAAGTAAAGTTGGAAATAGCAATGTACATTTGTAGTAGATTAAGAAAGTTTAGTACTATATTTATTCGCAATATGAAAGGAAAAATTTCGACAGGCATTTGGTTTATATTTTTGGGCGTTATAGCCTTGCTCCATAATTTTGATATTATAAATTTCAACTTCTGGGCGCTTGTCCCGTACTGGCCACTGCTCATTATCGCTATTGGTGCGAACCTCATTTTTCAAAACCGCCCTCATGGAGTTTTAATTTTGACTGTCATCAACATTTGTCTTTGTATATTTCTGGGCTATAAAGGTATGACTTCCACAGAGCGCTTCAGTTTTAGCGGTCCCATTAACTATAACGTATCGGACGATACCCTAGGTGCTGCCCCTTTAGTGGAAATCCCTTTTGTAGAAGGAACAGAGCAAGCCTCCTTAGAATTTAATGTAGGTGCCTCGACAATTGCATTAGACAGCGTGCCCTCTACTCAATTATTCAAGGCCTCTACGCCCAATGCGAATGTAGGTCTAAAACTGGAGAATACAGGGGATAGCCTTTCGCCGCATCTTGAGCTGACCTCAGTGATAAAACACAATAACAATCAACAGAACAAAATACAATTGGCCTTACACGCCTCTCCTCTCTGGAATTTAATCATCAATATGGGGGCCTCTAAGTTTGTTGCAGATTTCAGTAAGCACAAAATTGAATACTTGGAAATCAATGCCGGTGCAGCATCTCTGGATATGACATTCGGAATGCCACAAACACAGGAATCGATCCTAGAAATAAATACTGCCGCTTCGAACTGTACGATAAACATTCCAAAAGATGCTGCCTGTAAATTAGAAATGGAAAGTATACTAACCTCCAAAAAATTTGACGGTTTTCATAAAAAAGAGGATGCACAGCAAACTGACAATTTTGATACCGCAGAAAAAAAATATATAATCAAAATCACAGGAGCAGCTAATTCTCTAAAGATAAATAGATATTAACCCCGCAAATACCTAACTTTGCAGCCAAGATGGATGCAAAAACGAAGTTGATATTACCGGGCGGTTATTGTAATTCGAAACTCGAATATTCAAGGTTTAAGACAAGAGAAGTAAAAATAGGTGATGTTCCAATGGGTGGGGATAATCCCATCCGTATACAGAGCATGACGACTATCGATACTATGGATACGATAGGATCGGTCGAACAGACCATCCGTATGGTAGATGCAGGTTGTGAATATGTCCGTATTACAGCTCCTAGTATCAAAGAGGCTGAAAATCTGGCAAACATCAAACGGGAACTTCGTGCCCGCGGATATCAAGTACCTCTGGTAGCCGACATACATTTTACCCCCAATGCAGCTGAAGTAGCGGCCCGTATCGTTGAAAAGGTAAGGGTAAACCCGGGTAACTACGCAGACAAAAAGAAATTTGACCAAATAGATTATACCGACAGTGCATATCAGGCCGAATTGGAAAGAATACATAAAAAATTCGCTCCATTGGTCCGCATCTGTAAAGAATATGGTACAGCCATGCGTATAGGAACCAATCACGGCTCACTCTCCGACCGTATCATGAGCCGTTATGGCGATACACCAGAGGGGATGGTCGAATCGGCCATGGAATTTATGCGTATATGTGAAGATTTGGATTATTATAATCTAGTTGTATCCATGAAATCTTCTAATCCACAAGTCATGGTGCAGGCCTACCGCTTGCTCGTAGAGCGTATGGTTGCTGAAAACATGAACTATCCTTTACATCTTGGTGTAACAGAAGCTGGAGATGGTGAAGATGGTCGGATTAAATCTGCTGTAGGTATAGGTACATTGTTAGAGGATGGATTAGGGGATACTGTACGCGTGTCATTGACTGAAGAACCGGAGAAGGAAGCTCCTGTCGCCATTGCTTTGGTGAATCGTTATTCTAAAAGGCAATTATTGACAAAAAACCAAGGAGATCATGCTATACTAACATTATCTACTCCGAAAGAAACGACTGCCTATAATTCACAGGAAGTCAACACCTTTGTAGGAGGGTCACTGGTACCACGTGTAATTGTAGACATTTCCGACAAAAACTTAAAAGACCCTTTTATCTTGTCGGAAGTAGGTTATCGCTATGACCTACTCAATGACAAATATCATATGGGGGATCAATCTGTGGACTTTGTCTACTTAGCAGATCAACTGCCTTCATTCAATATGCCAGGCAACCTCAAACAACTGTATGACTATACCACTTGGTTACAGCTATCAAATAGATCCAATATACATCCGTTGTTTACACTCGCGGAGTTTAACAATGCGACTACAAAAGACCCGGTATTAAACCTGGTCCGTATATCGAATACACAACTACAGTCGGAAGAATTTGACAACCTGCAACTGGACAAAAGTATTGTCTTTTTATTGGAGACTGATTTAGCCCATGGAATGGCAGATCAACGTCAGTTTTTCGCTAATCTACAAGAAATCGGAATGGATGCTCCTGTCATTATACGTCGGAGCTATCCAATTGAGGACTTCTCCGCTCCTATGGGCAACGATATGGATCCCGAAGAGCCTATCTCCAAATTACAATTGTATGCCGCTACAGACCTAGGCGCATTGCTCATCGATGGTCTTGGATCTGGAATATGGATTGATTCTCCCGCTACTCCTACCGATAAGCTATCCTCAATTTCCTTTGGTATATTACAGGCCACTCGATCCCGAATCTCTAAAACCGAATACATATCCTGCCCTAGCTGTGGCCGTACCCTATTTGATTTGCAGGAGACTACGCAGATGATCCGTAGCAGAACAAATCATCTCAAAGGACTTAAAATAGGCATTATGGGCTGTATCGTAAACGGTCCAGGTGAAATGGCTGATGCCGATTATGGTTATGTAGGCGCTGGACCGGACAAGATTACACTATATCGAGGTAAAGAGGTCGTCAAAAAGAATGTCAGTTCAGCAAATGCGCTGGACGAGCTGATTGATATCATCAAGAACGACGGACTCTGGATAGAGGAAGGGGAAGTTTAAACAATCTCCGGTGTATGTGTTGACGTAAATAGGTATAAAAGCCTAATGCGATTAATACCCCTATAGCGCCCATCACATAAAGCGTGTGTTTAATACCTATTCCTTCGGCAACGGCACCAATAATAAGACTTCCAATTGGAAATATCCCCTGGAATGCCATAACGTAGTAAGACATAATCCGGGCTCTATAAGCAGGCATCGCATGTGTCTGTATATAGGTATTGATACTGGAATTTTGCATCATCATCGCAAAAGAGACTGCTACTGTAAAGAGTAAGGCCGACAGAAGATAATGTGCATAAGCCAATAACAACAGGGAAATCCCCATAATCAAGGCAGAAAACATGACCCGGTACCGTAGGTTTTCTCCTGATTTCAAACGAGCCATATTAATAGCACCAATCATCGCTCCCAATCCTGCCGCACTCTCGAACCAAGAAAAGGTACGCTCGTCCCCATTAAACAAATCTTTGGCAACAGCAGGCAACAACGAGGTATAGGGAATCACAAAAAGACTGGAACAGGCCATGATGACAATCAAAGAGGCAATATGTGGAGAACGTCTTAGGTAATCAAATCCATCCTTCATCCCCTGCCAATTAGAGAGTTGTTTCGTTTTTGTAACCTGTAGCTCATTCACTTTCATCTGAGACAATGTAAAGAGCACAGGAATGAAGCTCAAAAAATTAATAAAAAAGCAGACCAGCTCGCCATAGGTGCTTAAAAGAAATCCCCCAATAGCAGGACCTACCATACGGGCGGCGTTAAATACCGATGAATTGAGTGCTATCGCATTGGGCAGATCCTTCTTATTATCCACTAAAGAAACTAATAAAGCCTGACGGGATACCACATCAAAGGCATTAATGACCCCTTGAGCGAAACCAAGGACACAGAGCCAATATACAGATACCCAACCGGAATATACGGCCAAGGTCAGTATAGCCGCTTGTATCATCAAGAGTACTTGCGTGATGACAACAAGCTTATATTTGGAACGGCCATCTACAAAACTTCCAATAAAAGGGGAAAATAGTAACGAAGGAGAAAGGGAAACAAAAGATACAAACCCCAACCAAAAAACAGAATCAGTAAGCTTATAAACTAACCAGCTAATAGCAATACGTTGCATCCAGGTTCCGAGAAGCGAGATGGACTGTCCAATGGTGTGTAGCCTAAAATTGGGGTAATGAAGCGACCTGAAAATATCCATATAGGCAATATACTTAAATCGACGGACCGAAACCTATTCTGTCTTACATTATGACCTTCAGAAAACGTAGTCTGTTCAAAAAACTCTAAAGAATTAACTACCTTTGTAACAGCTAAGACTAGAGATAGTTTTTAGAACCTCGTAATAATTTGTAAACAACAATCAATCAAAACATGAAATTTTTTATAGACACCGCCAACTTGGCACAGATTAAAGAAGCACAGGATCTCGGCGTATTAGACGGCGTAACTACCAACCCTAGCTTAATGGCTAAAGAGGGAATCAGCGGCGATGAAAACGTTATCAACCACTATAAAGCAATTTGCGAAATCGTAGATGGTGACGTCAGCGCAGAGGTAATCTCAACAGATTATGAGGGGATGATTAAAGAAGGTGAATTATTGGCGGCTCTAGACAGCAAAATTGTCGTAAAGGTGCCTATGATCAAAGACGGTGTTAAGGCTATCAAATATTTCAGTAAAAAAGGGATAAAGACAAACTGTACATTGGTGTTTTCAGCAGGACAAGCCTTATTAGCAGCGAAAGCTGGAGCAACTTATGTATCTCCATTTATTGGACGTCTTGATGACATTTCGGTAGATGGCTTGAGCTTAATAGAAGAAATCAGATTAATCTATGACAACTACGGATTCGCAACGCAGATTCTTGCTGCTTCAGTACGTCATAGTGCACATATTTTGGGCTGTGCTAAGATTGGTGCTGATGTAATGACAGGACCTTTATCTGCTATTACAGCACTATTAAAACATCCATTGACAGACAGTGGCCTTGCACAGTTTTTAGCAGACCACGCTAAAGCAGCAGGCAAATAAAAAAAGAAGAGAGCCTTATATAAATGTCATCTTGAGGAGACGAAGCACCTGCCCTCTTTCGGAGCAGCAGCACGTCCATCAAGATGACACTTTAATTTGACAACAATGAGTACAGAAAACAAGCAGATAAAAGAGGTAATTATCAACGAAGAATTTTCAGACCTTTTAAGGAAGAATAAACTTAAAATAACGCAACCACGTCTGCGTGTTTTAGAGATTATTTCAGAAAAGACATCGGCTTTGTCTCAACCCGAATTAGAGAAAATCGTAGGCAAAGATATTGATAGAGTGACGCTCTATAGGATACTCGGAAGCTTTGAAGAAAAGGGTATTCTGCACAAGGTATTTGATCTGAACGGGACGGCAACCTATGCCATCTGCTCAACCAAATGTAGTGCCCATCACCACCATGACCAACATATACATTTTATCTGTTCGGTATGTAATAGCGTGTACTGTCTGGACGAGGTCAGTGTTCCTAAAATTAATATCCCAAAAAACTTCTCGCTTCATTCCATTGCCATCAATGCAGTAGGTCTATGCGATCAATGTAACAACGCGGAATAAAACAGGCTAGCTGTACAGCCGTTTTCTCTCCTTGGACGTACCTCTATTCATTAAGTTGAAGCTTTTTATTTGCCCAATAATCCCCCCTTTTCTCCGATGGCGCTCGACTTTGGTAGTGGACAACTCGCTATCTGTGTAATAAAACGATTAAAAAAATATTTCAGTTCTACGGCAAGTTCAGCATCATTTTTGTATATTCCCTCTATAGAATGAGGAGAGCTACAAAATTCGCTTTTATATTACGATACGATTATATCCATCCCCACAAGCGGGCTACAGCTCCTAAGAAAAGAAGGAAAGGTATCTACAAATAAAGAATACAGATGAACCCGATTAAATGCAGGCTACATCCCGATAGATCGGAACAGGTTCTGACAAAAAGAAGAATAAAAAAAACAGATGAAGTCTAGAAAAGAAAATCCTTACAAAGAAGTGCTGACACAGCTTATTGTTGATGTCTTTGAGAAATCAGGTAACCCACTTCTAAACTATAAACAAGTTGCGGCAAAGCTCAACATCACGGACAGTGATTCCAAAGTAGCCATCGCAGACATCCTAAATGATTCGTCAAAAAGCGGCCAGTTCGCACAACCCGAGAGGGGCAAATTCAAGCTTAGACAGCTACAGGTCTACATCATCGGAAAAGTAGATATGACTGCAGATGGTTCGGCTTATATCGTACCGAATGATGAATTCGAGAATGACATCTTTGTAGCCCCTCGAAAAGTACGACAAGCGCTACACGGAGATATCGTAAAAGTACACGTCTACGAACGTAAAAAGGGGCGTAAGAGAGAGGGTGAAGTAGTCGAGATATTACAACGTGCTAAGACCGATTTTACAGGGACAATAGATATCTCACAGAGCTATGCATTCTTCTTACCCGATGACCGGAAGATGCAGCACGATATCTTTATCCCTTTGGATAGTCTGAATGGTGCCAAGAACGGTCAAAAGGTAGTCGTCACCATCATCGAATGGCCTAAAAACGCAAAAAATCCAATCGGTAAAGTCAAATCTGTACTGGGCACAAAAGGAGAGAATAACACCGAGATGAATGCAATTCTTGCAGACTACGGGTTCCCGTTACAGTTTCCCAAAGAAGTGGATGAAGCAGCAAATGCTATCCCCGAAGAGATCAGTCGCGAAGAGATTGCTAAGCGCAGAGACTTCAGGGATACGCTGACTTTTACGATAGATCCTGCAGACGCGAAGGACTTTGACGATGCTATTTCTTTCAAGACTTTGGAGAATGGTAACTACGAGATAGGCGTACACATCGCTGATGTTTCGTACTACGTAACTCCAGATAGCATATTGGACAAAGAAGCATTTGAACGGGCTACATCGGTATATCTGGTAGATCGTGTAATTCCTATGTTACCGGAGCGTCTCTCCAATAACCTATGTTCACTACGCCCCAATGAGGATAAACTATGTTTCTCCGCCGTGTTTGAAATGGATGAGAAAGCGAACGTAGTGGACGAATGGTATGGTAGGACAATTATTCACTCGAATCGTAGATTCAGCTACGAAGAGGCGCAAGAAATCATTGAAAACAAAAGTGGCGACCATGCGACAGAAATATTAAAACTAAATGAACTCGCCTATATCCTCCGTGATCGTAAATTTAAAAATGGAGCGATAAGCTTTGAAAGCGAGGAAGTAAAATTCCTACTGGATGAAAAAGGCAAACCCCTTGGCGTATATACGAAAGTAAGAAAAGATGCGCATAAGCTCATCGAAGACTTTATGCTCCTGGCGAACCGTAAGGTAGCAGAATACATTGGAAAGCAAGGAAAAGGAAAAAACAAACTGGGATTTGTATACCGTTTTCACGACACTCCTAACCCAGAAACGTTAACAAGCTTTTCACAGTTTGCAGCACGCTTTGGTCACCGCCTAGCTATAAAATCGGACAAAGAAACGGCCAAATCATTAAATGCGCTGATGATGAAAATTGAGGGCAGTAAGGAGCAGAACCTACTTACTTCGCTCGCTGTACGCTCAATGGCTAAAGCCATTTACACAACAAAAGGCACATCGCACTATGGTTTAGCATTTGACTATTACACCCACTTTACCTCTCCTATCCGTCGTTATCCAGATGTCATGGTACATCGGTTACTTCAATTCTATTTAGACGGAGGGACAAAAGTCAATGTAGAACATTACGAGAAAATGGCTGAACATTCCTCTCAGATGGAGAAAAAAGCTGCCGAAGCGGAGCGTGCTTCTATCAAGTACAAGCAGGCGGAGTTCCTACAGGATCAGGTAGGTGTCGAATACACAGGAATCGTGTCAGGTGTAACTGAATGGGGAATGTATGTGGAAATCCAAGAGAACAAATGTGAGGGAATGGTACGCTTACGCGACATAACGGATGATTTCTATACCCTCGATGAGAAGAACTTCGCAATTATAGGCCAACGGAAGAAAAAAGTGTACCAGTTGGGAGACGAGGTACAAATCAAGGTCAAAAAAGTAGATCTCGAAAAAAGACAGATAGACTTTACTTTATTAAGTTAACATGATTAGGGTATCATCTTTGGGGAGGGATGATACCCATTAATCTACCTATTTGAAATTATACTTTAGGAGTATACAAAATTATGATTGGTTTCTGCCTTGTAGAGAATCCTTATTCACCCTTTATCCTACCAACCCCTACCTTGACCGAAAAAATATATCTATCGCTTATTTCCGATAGACATATACAAATAAAAGAAAGTATAACCACAAATGGTGATACATTTCACACCTTATAGCAAAAACATGCTATATCCATTTATTATTTTAACATGCTTTAGCTACCCTACGGATAATCAATAGCATTCCGAAATTATTTATCTTTGTAATAACCGTTTATCAATAACAAATATGAATCAAAAGTGTGCCCTTGTATTAGACGACCACCAGTTGTTTGGTGAGTCCTTTGCTGTATTATTGGAAAAGTACACCGAGATAAAAACGGTATACACCTTTCAGGAGATATCCGAATTATTTCGTTTTCTAGGTCAACACAGCAGGGAAAAATTCTTTATTTTTTTAGACTATTACTTAAAGGACGCAAATGGATTAAGTGTACTAATAGATATCCGAAGGCTCAATAAACTTTGTAAAATCATCTTCCTCACGAGTTCTACCAGCTGGCCTGTGATCTATAATATCGAGAATCACAATCCGGATGGCATTATTAGCAAGGCTAGCGGCCTTGACATTTTGTTGGAATGTATACTGTCAATACAAAAAGACCAACAATATATATGTCCAACTTTTCGAGAACTAAAGGCAGTCAACCTAAAAAGCCAACCAGTCAGTTTTACGGCCCGCGAACTTGAAATATTAAACTATTTTGTTGAAGGATATACAATTGCCGAAACTGCTGAAAAAACCTTTTTAAGTCGACATACCATAGTAGCTCATCGTCGTAACATGATGTCAAAGGCCAATTGTACTTCTATCAGTCAATTATTAACGTATACCAGTCAATGGAAACTTATTTAATATAACCTGTAAATTCCATGTTATTCAAAAGAATAAACCTAGTTTTTGCAGGCTACTTTATCTCTAGCTTAGGGGCAGGATTCACTTTTGCGCAAGACAGCACCAAGACGCATGTTAAGAAAGAATTTGATAAATTCGACAAAGCCTATTATCTCAAACAGCTTACAAAAAAAAACTACCTAAAAGCGATAGATTCACTCGCCAACACGTTCCTTACAAAAGGCATTTACCTAGAGACAAAAGAACTAACGAATCATCTCAGCTTATATGAATCCATCGTGTGGGAGGACGATAAATTCAAATCAGCTCGTTATACCTATTATCTAAAGTTTCTGAACAACGCCCGCATATTCGGGAAACAAGGAGCCTCTATCTATTATGCAGAGAAGATGAGTGAGCAAGCAAAAGAAGATGGCGATGAACATCCTCTAATCGAGATGCTTCAAAAATTTGATATCTATATAGGTCAAGGCTTAAATGACAAAATCATCAATTCTTATGAGAAAGAAGAAAAATATATGCAACAGCTTCCTTCACTACTGAGAAATAACAAAGTAAAAGTGAGCCAGGGTATGAACTCCATTTACATCCTATACCCAGCTGTGACTGCCTATATCAAAACCAATAATAAATTCAAAGCCGAGAAGACAGCTCAATTGGCCAATCGAATCGGAGAAGTGATAAAACGTCGAAAAGATAGTTCCAAAGAAATTTTACTAAACACCGACTTATTTCTTACAAGCATACCTTTTGCAATCGCGCTAGAGACCAAAGACAACAAGCAAATGGGCGTTCTTCTGCAAAAACTAGAAAAGCTCAAAACCAAATATAGTGACATAAATACCACCTATGTAGATGTTAACCTTCTAAAATGGCGGCTGCACTACTTTCTACAGACTCACAATGCAGACAGCTTAAGCTTTTACATCAAGGAGATGGAAAAATATCCAGCCTCCAACAATATGCAAAAAGCGCATATCCTTGCCTATAAAGGAGACGTACAGGCCTTACGAAGCAATTTCAAAGAATCCTATAACTTATTGCACGAATCCATCGAACTATATCAAAAAGCAGTATCCGATATTGCGATCGAGATGGACACCCTACTCTATGCTCATACCGAGGCTGAGCACCATCAAATAGCCCTACAAAAATCTGAAAAAGTCAAACAGCAACGTACCACCTGGTTAGTCCTTATATCCGGCATTGCATTAGCTATCATTGTGGGAATATATCTTCTTATGCAAAAAAAAAGCAAAAGATCGCAACAAATCATTGACTTACTTAATGATTCAGCGAATATACAGATTGCACTCATGGAAGAAGCCCGTGATCAAGCCCGACGGGATGAGCAGCATAGGCTATCCCAGGAACTACACGACGGTCTTTCGGGAACATTAGCCAGTATCATCAATAGATTAGAAATACAGGTCAGTCCAACGGACAGCGAATACTTAGACAATGTACGACAGCTCAAAAAGATGGCCCAACAGGTCTACACGGAAATACGAGAAAGGAGTCACACACTAAATGACCAAGCGAATAGTATTAGTGAGGAACGATTCCAGCAACATATAATCGATCTCGCGAGAACAGCCTTTCCGAAATCACAATACCATTATGAAGTGACCATTGATCAAGGCTCCCTTAACCAAACTAATTTTGAACTAAGAAGTCACCTTATCCGTATTGTGCAGGAAGCATTTGCCAATATACTAAAGCATGCCAAAGCCACCTCACTATCAGTGTTACTCTATCATGAAGATAGTCTCCTAACCTTAAGTATTCAAGACAATGGCCTAGGCATGAAAAGTACATCAACTAAAGGAATAGGATTACAGAATATCGAAAACAGGGTCAAGGAAATGAATGGGAAGCTCGACGTTACTTCTTCGGCAGAAGGTATGTTACTTACCTGCACTTTCCCTATAGCGCCTGAAAACAACTAAAATAATTAAGGGGATTACTGTTTATCGTGATTCCCTTTACTGAAGTTATACTTTTAGCAGTATACCGAGGCATCCGCCCAAATATCCAAACTTCTACTTCTTCCCGTGTATTGGTCTGATACTCTGTACGCGTACAGTCCGCCCCTTTATACCAAAACTGATAAACGACTTATTGTCTGTTGTAGTTCCTTTTGAGATAATAGCATCTTTCATACTGAATAATGTGACCGTGGATGCAGGCAACAATTCACCAGTATTACGGTCCACGAGCCCCCCTTCGATAATACTATTTAATACATCATTAAATAGATGCTATTTAATACCGCATTCTCCAGCTCGTGATCCGTCCATTTTCTACAGTGAACAAAAAATTGGCTTTGTTTGAATATCCCTGGCTTGCGTATTGTCCTTTGACCACAACTTCTTTATCACTAAGCACCGTGTATTCCGGCTTTGCTACTTTACCCCGGCGGTTAATGATGTCACTTTCTAACCATTTGGCTGTTTCTTCGGGCGTTTTCATGATCCCTTCTGCACCATAAGCCTGTGTGGCTGTTTTTGCAAATTGAGCACGGATCACTTCGGCATCTTCTGCATCCATTGCCTCTATCAAAGTTTTAACGGGTTTTAATACTGTTTGATCTTTCATTTTGTTTTCTGTTTTTATGGTTTGTACGCTTTGATTGGTTTTCGATTGTTGTCCGCAAGCGTTTAGTGACAGCGAACAAACTAAAATAAGCATCTGTATTTTCATGTTAATAGTTATTGATAAATATCGGTTCTCATTTGCATCAATGCGTGCCATTACGCATTAGATTAGTGCTAAGGTATTCGCGTATGCACGATCCTCAGTTCACGCCGTTTGTTCTTTATTCTCTTGCCTGCGTGCTTGTTCGAGGTGTATTACATATCTTAATTTGCTTTAAAAGGATGTTGCAAATAGACAATGACCAAATTCAGTAACAAAAATGGAACTTCAATGGCTACACCTTTTAAGTCCTTGTTCAATAATTGCATGCAAATAATCATCAGTATTCCTGCAGCCATCAGGAAATTTCCCCAAACGAAAGTTCTTGGAAATAAAATTAGAACAGAAGCTAATAAAGTGACAGCACCGTTAATCATAACAGCTGTTTTACCCAAGTTCCACTTACCAAACATCTCCAACATCTCGGGTTTCGCGGTTAGCATATTCCAACCATGTTTTGTCCCCATAAACACCGCAAAAAGAATTAAAACAGTGTTGAATATTTTTAATATCATTTTTATAGGAATTTAAAATAAAAGGTAAACAACACCGTCATTTACCTTTTAAAAATATGAACTAAATCGTGATACTACCTTGTTGTATAACCACCATTGGCAAAAATGGTCTGTCCGGTAATCCACCAGCCATCGGTTACTAAAAACTCCACCAAAGGCGCAATGTCTTTAATATCGGTGAGTCCGCCCAAATCAGAAGCTTGTTTATGGTAAGCCACAGCATCGTCACTTTCTTGCCCATAGAAGAAAGGGGTATCCATTGGGCCAGGGGCGACGGCTGTAACAGAAATCCCTCTTGAACCAAATTCTTTGGAAGCCGCTCTGGTAAAATGTTCTACTGGAGCCTTTGCTCCCGCATACGTAGAATAGTACCCAGTGAATGCTGCCAGTAATGAGGTAACAATAGTATTTATTTTTCCGTTATCGTTCAGTTTTTTACCTGCCTCTTGGATGAAGAAATAAGCTACTTTTGAGTTGATATCACTCATACTGTCATATTCTGCTTCTGTGGTATCCGCAAAAGGCTTTTTGAGCACTTTACCTACAGTATTGATCGCGATGTCTATACCTCCAAATTTTTCGATAGCCGCATCAAACAGTTTGGTAATATTTTTTACATCCGTCAAGTCTGCCTGAAACAGAAAAGCTTCGCCACCGGTATTGGTAATATCTGCCAAGGTTTTTTCCGCATCGGCTTTTGTCGCGTTACTGTTGTAGTGAATAACAACTTTTGCACCCTTTGCTGCAAAATCACGACTTAACAAACCTCCTAAGTTTTTCGCTCCTCCTGCGATTAAAACTACTTTTCCTTTTAAATCATTTCTTGCCATAATCTTTACTTTTATTGGTTATAAATGTTTTGTTTTGATTTTTTCCTATGCCTTTGTACCCAACTAACCACCGTTGCCTTACTCCTTATACGATATTTGTCCATCACTTCTTCTACAAGTAGCCGACCCGCCAAAATATCATCGATAGCACTATCGCGCACAATCTTAGAAAATCTACCGTAATATTTACCACTCATAATTTCTAATTCGCCAATACTTCCACTTCGGTACGTCTATTGGCCTGATGTTCTGCTCTCGAACATGGTATGCCGTTACTACATCTATTCAGCAAACGTGTCTCTCCGTAGCCCTTGGCTACCAGACGTTCCCGTGCAATACCTCTGGTCACTAAGTAATCGACTGCAGACTGGGCCCTTCGCTGCGAAAGCTTGTCATTATAGCTATCCGATCCACGGCTGTCGGTATGGCTGGACAGCTCGATTTTCAACGTTGGGTTATCGCGCATTGTAGCTACCAGACGATCCAGAATCAAGGCCGCATCGGGACGGATATTGTGTTTATCAAAATCGTAATGAATATTTTCCAGAATAAACTTATCCCCTACTTTCAGAACCGGATTCAGGTTCATCGTATACCGGATGACCGTATCTTTGCTTGGGTTTATACCTGCAACCAAGACAGAATCCGCATGGTAGCCCTTCTTCTCGCCCAACAATCGGAAATCTGTATTAGGCGTTATGTCAAAACTGATAAACGCGTTGTTGTCTGTCGTTCCCTTTGAGACAATAGCGTCTTTCATACCGAATAATGTAACCGTGGATGCAGGTAGCAATTCACCGGTATTACGATCGCGGGTCACTCCTTCGAGAACTATTTTGATCTTTGGCTTTTGAAATACAAACGAGTAGATATCGTCTGAACCGACACCCCCTTTGCGGTTGGACGATAGGTAGCCCACCTTCACATCCGCCGCCGTACCGTACTCTACGTATGCAAAATCATCAGCGGCGGAGTTGAGGGGGTACCCCAAATTAACCACCTTATCAAAAGTACTTTCGCTGCCTTTAGCTTTGAATATATCCAGACCGCCCATACCCACATGGCCTGTACTCGAAAAATAAAGATCGTTTCCAACAACCGTAGGGAACAGCTCATCCCCCAACGTATTGATCTTATCACCAGCATTCTGAGGCTTTCCCCAGCTCCCATCAGACTGAAGTTTACTGTACCAGATATCTACGCCTCCGTTGCCCCCTGGCATATCCGAGGCATAATAAAGTACACTTTCGTCTGCACTCAGAAAAGCATGTCCTAGTGAATAGGTTTTTACGTTATTGTAGGGAAAATCCTCTTCGGTCCAGGTTTCCCCGTTCTTTTTATATATTTTCAGTTCCAGGTTGTGCTTATTCCATTTTTGCCCAGCGGCACGGAAACGCTCTCCATCCTTTCCGGGAAAAGTACGCGTCACGTAGAGCACATCCCCGGCGGCATTGCTGGCAACAGGCCCGACATGGTAGGCTGCCGCATTGATAGGGGCCGCTAGCACATTGGGCTGCCGCAGTGTACCATCCGGTTGACGTTCGGCAGTGTACACTTTCAGGAAAGCCTGCCCTGTCATTCCGCTTTTGGCATTTAACAGACTACTAGGCTCTGCCGCATACATCACCCCGTTGGACATGGCCATAACGCCAAACTCCGCCAGAGCTGTATTTACCGCTTGCTCGTTCTTGAGCTGGTGCTTTGTAGGATTGCGCATCCACACCTGCGCAGAATCTGCACCACGGATTGCAGCCCGGACAGCCTCACTCTTTTTCTGCTTCGCAGCATAAAGCTCGTACTGCCCCTTTGCTTCGGCATATTTCCCCTGCTGCTTCAATACATCGGCATAGTTCAACCGCGATTCCGGAGAAGCTCCTTTTTGCTCCACCACCCGGGCGTACCAGTTTTCTGCCAGGTCATATTGCTTGATGTAATAATAACTGTGTGCCAGACGTTCCATCGTCTCTACTCCCGGCTTTTTAACATCTACCAGCTTTTCATAAGCTGCTGCAGCTCTGGCATACTGCATTTCTTTATAAAACTGATCGGCGCGGCTACGTCTACTGGGTTGTTCCTGTCCCCAGGCCGTTGTAACAGCAAGGGAAATGGACAGCGTCCATAAAGTATGTTTCAAATATGTCTGTGTTCTCATATATACTTCCTCCACGCTCGGAGCGCATAAATTCTATTGGTTAAAAATATCTTGGACTTAATATCTGCTGGTACCTACGTCCAAATGTTATCCCCAGCGTGATCTCATGACTACCGTTTTGCAGCCCGCTCATTCTATTCAACATATGATCATAAGAGTAACCGATCCTCAATTTCGGGCTCACATAAAACTGCGCGATCCCGCTCAGTGAATTCAACGAGCTCAGCTTATTGACCGATATATTATTATAATCCCGGTCAAAAATACGCGCCCGCGTCCGATAGCCGCCACCTATCCAGAACTTATCGTTAAAGATGAACATCGCGTTCACATCCAAGGAGGTCGGCCCTTTAAAGTCATCCTTCACCAGAACACTCGGACGGAGCAACAGTCCCGGGTCCAGCTCAAAGAGCGCCCCTGCGATAAAGTAGCCGTGCACCTTACGGTACAGACTTTCCAGCGAGTTCTGGTTGAATTGGAACTCCTCGTTGCTGCTCGCGTTGGAAAAAAGATCCTGCACAGATACCCCGGCATACCACTTCGGGTTACTGTAATAAACTCCCAGACGTATATCAGGTTTCCAGGTCGTGATCATATGATCTGGTATAGCCCCATCGTTTCTCTCCACGGGAGAAAGTTTATTTCCATCAAGACTGTATTGGGTCACCCCACCGGCAACACCTAAAGCCAGACGATGCTCATCCGCATTATCCAATTGCAGGCGCAGCGCATAGTTGGCAAACACACTTGTTGCTCCCTGTGCTCCAAGTTTATCGGCAGTGACCTGCAGCCCCACACCATGCCTACGCTCTACAGGATCCAGTACCCCATCAATAGACAAGGAGCCGGTTTTTGGCGCCCCATCCCAACCGGACCACTGGCTCCGCAGCCCCATTTGTCCAAACCACTCTTCCTTGTAGCCCGTATAAGCCGGATTGATCGAGATCGAATTGAAGATATACTGCGTAAACTGTATGTTCTGCTGGGCATGGCCATTGAACACCAGGATCAGCAGGATCACAACACTTACATATTTTATATTCTTTATCATTGTTACTTTTCTATGATTACCTAAAATAATAACCTCGGTTTTAGTAGCGCTTGATCAGGACATGTGTTTTGAACAAACGCATATCATTGCCTCGATATGCCTTGATGATCGGGAAATATGTACCTTCGTTCAAACCTGTACCGTCCCATTCATCCTTATAATCCATATTGCGATAGACTTCATTGCCCCATCTATTGACCACAATAAGCTCTATCCGGTCATACGCCTCTCTACCTACAATCACGAATTTGTCGTTTTTATCATCACCATTCGGTGTAATCACATTCGGGATCATCAGTTCTCTTGGTAAAACAGTAACCATGACCTTAGCCTGCGACACCATACCATTTTCGTCCATAATCTCATATTCAAAGACATCCTCACCGATAAAGCCGTCGCGTGGCACATAGGTTACACTTCCATCCGCATTTACAGTTACCGTTCCGTCTCTTGGTTGCGCTACGATCCGTACCGACCCGCGATCGATGGCACTTGATCCGACAATATCATTTTCCAGGACATTGATCGTGACATTGCTGCCATACTCCATCGTTGCACGGTCATCTACCGCTTTCGGCGGTATCTGTGCCTTCTTCGTAAACCAGGTGCCTGATAAGGTATTCCCTGTGACCGTCTCTATATCCTTACGGCTGTGTACACCGGCACTTTCCAATACCGTGACGTCGCCGATCCAATTTCCTTTATCTGCATTCTGTACGATACGTGCATCCGCATCCACATAGGCACTGCCGTTGGTCACCGCATTGTGCGTCAGCGTGTAGTTGACATCCATTTTATCAGCAGCGTAAATATTCCAGATACGATCCATTCCCAGGTCAGCATCCGGTTTTAAATCAGCCACTGCCTTGTAATCGTTGACCGAGACATAGAGTTTAGAGCTCGCCGTTTTTGGTGTCAGCTGCGCAGGGGTATAATCACCTTGGGCTATACCCACCGGAAATACAAATGTCCCTACCCCGGTATAGTTTTTGATCATATGACCGGTAAGCATATTGCCGGTTACCACCATACGGTGGAGGTTATAGTTCAACAGTTGCCCCGATGCCGACAGTTCCAGATCAGACCCATTGAGATAGATACTGGCTCCATCAACGCGCAGGTCGATCGATTTTCCTATTTTTAGCGCGGCGGCCTTTGCAACCACCCCCGTCGAGCCATCGGGATAGCCCGTCTGTTGTAAATCAGACAATATCATTCCTTTAGGATTGTCCAGTACGATATTGACATCGATAAAAACCCCGTTATTGCCGTCTATCTTTGTCGCTGCAGCGGTCCAATCTTCATAAAAAGGATTATCACCAGGGCTATGGATATAAAGTGTACCTATACCGGTAATCTTTGCTGTGGGAGCTATCCAGACATTGCGACTGTATACGTGCACCTCACCGTCGATCTGCCAGTCGGCTGTAGGCCCCAGACAGAGGCTCTCCGCATAGATGAACTTATAGTTTCCAGGACTTACAAGCTCATAGCCGTTGCTGCTTTCGAAACTTCCCGCCCCATTCTGTCCAAAAAGCAGTCCACAGCACAACATGTTGATTAATATAACTACGTATTTTTTCATCATCTTAAATATTATTGCCGCTACTTCCAATAGTTCCAAACTTTTCCATCGAATACGGCCAATGCCTTTCTATCGGTATCGTAGCACATCATGCCGGGATATGGGCTTTTTACGTTTAGGTGTGGATTAGAAATTTTGGGTAAAACCAACGCTTTGTCCGGCGACTCTAACACAAGCACCCCATCTGCCGTGGTAGATCTAGCTCCCATTACGGTTTGCTTGCCGTTATCCACAGTGCCGCTGTACGGCGCAAGAGGTACGGTCCCTGCTGTCTCTCCGACACCAGAAAGATCAACCCAAGCTCCATTTTGGTACATTTTTACAATTTTGGCTACCTTATCAAATAAGAAAGTACCATTGGCAGGCGTAGCAGGTAATGTTTCTACCGCAGGCAGGATAATGCCTTTGGTTGTACCTGAAGCAAAGTCCAAAATCGAAGACACATCGGTTGTTTTCTTTTCGATAGCAGTTTGCGATAGCGCAATACTGCACAACGCCAAACTTAAAACTGATAATATGAAATATTTTTTCATGCTGTTCATTTTAATTAGTTGCAGGAATACAATCCTTTGCCAAACAATTCCAAACTGTACCATTATAAAGCTTCACGCAGGCTGCTGCAATATCGTAGATCAACATACCTTCTACCGGATTGAGTATTGCTGCTGATGAACTTACCCTCGTGATTACAAAACCTTTATTCTTCGATTCGATCACGATATGTCCATTAGGCACATTCGCAGGCCATCCTGTTGTACCACCGGTAAAACCTGCTAGGTTAGAAATTCCTGTAGTGCTTGGTAAACCTGGAGCGTCAAATACACCTGGATTAGTACAAATTTCTGTTACCACTAGTGCCCCACAAAGGTATATTTCTGGGGTAGCTGCAAAGTTATATTGATTCTCTGTAGCACTTGCGCTAACCCCATCACCCATACTTCCGTTAATCCTGTGCCCCACATAACCGTATCTTTTGGTGTTATCTTTAACCGTCATAGAGGTGTGCCCTCCGGTTTCTACCGCAATCACATTGTCAGTCCAATTCAGTTTTCCGATATCGTAGGGATTAGCAGCAGGAATACTGCCGGGCATCTCCGTTGGATTAATTGGATTACCGCCCGATGACACTCCAAGCATAAGACTGTTATTCGATCCCCAAGCCCAAAGTCTACCGTTTGCTGTCAGTACATTAATACCACGAGTATGCACAGTACTCAAAAAGTCATGTTCATTTGCGCTGATCCATACCACATTTGTAAGGTAATCCTCTTCCGTTGCCGATTTCTGTACCTGTACCCAGCTGTTACTGTCGGTGGTGTTAAAGTTACCCAACTGATTAGTTAAATTAACTCCCATACTATACACACTGCCATTAGTTCCTAATATATAATAAGTAGCTCCACTCGCCCCTATCATTTTTGGGGTTACACCTACCGGCAGAGTCATTTGTGTGGCAAATGGTCTGTTTGCTACCGCCCCAGTACCATCACCTAGTCTTGTGTTTGTTCCCCAGGTATATACCTCTCCCGATGCCGCTAACGCTATAAATGCCTGTGTACCCGTTCCACGTACGGCGACTATATTATCTAATGTGGTAGTCGCATTAATACGCACCCGATGCCATAATGCATGGTTTGTAGTAGAGCTTGCAGCGCCATCACCGTATGTATTTGCCTCCTGACCCAACATCCACACTTCACCAGAACAGGTTACCAATGCCAATGTATGGAAACTACCAAACAACATTTTAACATCTGCCGGAGCGACCCCGTCTGGTAAACCGTCTGCCTTTACCACGCCGCCATTAATGCCGAAAGTTCCTACACTTATTTTTTGAAAGGTATTACTGCTTGTAATGTCCCCTGAAATCAAAGTTCCCTCTAGTCCCCAAGCAAACAGCCCGTTTGTAGTTAAAACAACACTTTGAGCAGTAGCTTGATTAGTGCTTCCGCCGGTAAATTTGAGGATATTTCCCGTAAGTGCCGGATAGTTGGTACTGTTGACAACTCTAGGCGTTAACACGTTAGCTGTACCATCGTTTGCCATTCTTTCACCCCATACCATCAGTTCGCCGGTAGATCCGTCGCGCATCATGGTGCTATGGAACATACTTACCATATTGTCGTACTCAATGGTGTTTGGATCTGAGGTGTTTAAGAAAGTATTTGGATTACAGTCGCCGGTAACACAGTAGCTTGGGAGCACGGTTGCGAAAGTAATGTACCGCTGTATATTATCTGTATCGAAATTATTGCTAAATACCCATTTACCATTGGTATAGGTTCCTGCAACACTTTTTACGTTGGTGGTAAATGCCGCATCGTCCGCAACCAACATATAAACCGTATTCGATGCAGCAAAACTACTACCAAAAGTAGACAAATCTGCTTCGAAATACAGCGCGTTCGGCGTATTTTTACGCTGAGACAGCCATACTCGCTGAATTCTCTTCCAAGTATTTCCTGCCACAGTAACGCTGGTAAGATTTGGGCTCGTTACATTGTTATCTCCCAATAAGAAATAGGTTTTATCGTTGCTAAATCTTGTACGTGCCGCATTGTCATTTGGATTCACAAAATCATTGGTAGTTGCCACCGTAAGAATGGTTCCAGCATTCACACTTTTGGATACCATTTGCTCAAAAAGCCCAATATCTTCCCTTGCCACACCAAAAATATTATTGTTGTAAGCGGTGTTGGTGGCACCGTTCCATACCATAGCTGCATCGGCATCCAGGTAATGGTCTGTATCTACCCGTCCTAAAGTAATACCATATTTAATCGCAAGATAAGAGTCTACCCTTCTGCGTTCTGTATCTGACAACGTACCTGCACCATAAACTACGGTTTCTCCAATATGTCCTATGAATCCGGGATTATCGCTAGCGTTGCTAGAAAACTCAGTATTTCCAAATATATGACCGCCGAATTGATTACCCACTGCATTATAAGTTGTTGGAGTTTGTAAAACAGCGCCATTAAGTCCTTTTCTTGTATTTATGTTTGTATTTTTAAAATACATGATGCTGGGTATAGTTGCACTAAAAGCAGGAGCTACATTTGGGTATTGCGTCGCGCCCCCATAAACTCTTCTTTCTAAATCAGTTGTAGCCGGCCAGATACCGAAAGCATCCCAATTTGAAATACCAGTAGTTGTATTATCCATACCAACACTAAATAATCTACCAAATGAACCGCCACTTACCAAACCTTCTTTAGTGAATGTAAATACATCATAGTCTAAACTCGTTAATGTACGTACCGTATTGTTTCCTAAAGTTTGTGTTCCAGCCGTAAAGTTAATTCCTGCGTTAAAGTTGAAATAATTAACTGCACCCAATACGTATTTAGGTAAGGCGTTCGTTCCTAGCTGCGCTACCGTGGTTCCAGACCATACATCTGTCCATCCGGTTACATCGGTTGCGGCACCTGTATTCACTGCGTTTTTATCAGCTCTGTACCAGTAAGACAATCCGTTAGTTACACCTCCCGGAGAATTTCCAAAACCTGCAAAGGTAAAGAATTCTCCATTTGACAGCACAACATTTGCGGTGTTGTAAACCACCCCATTCACGGTTACCTCTGTAACCATTGAAGTAAAATTATCTGTTGCATCAAAAACAGCATCCGTAGATTGCACCAAATACAGGTTATTTACTCCTTTTGGCCAGGCAACAGTTACCGTGCCTACACTGCCGGTATTCTGTACTTTCCAGATCGATTCGAAACGGAAATTGGTTGGTCCGTTAGCGCCCCCTGTGAAAACCAAAGGTGTTGTGAGGCTTTGCTTTAAGCCATTATCGCCTACAACTAAAAATTGCCCATCTACCAAGCTATTTGTATTGTCTGCATTGGTATTAAATAAAGAGCTACCATGGCCAAGAACTAACTTCTGATTTTCAGATGTACTGGCTGCTTGCTTTTGGTGCAATGCTGATGCATCATCTCTTGCAATACCGAAGATGTTGTTGTTGTAACCATTGTTAATGGTTCTGTCCCATACAATATTACTGTTTGCGGCAAGGTAATTTTCTGCAAGTGTGGTACCATTTTTTATAGCTAAATAAGAATTTACTCTCGATTGCTCATTAGCTGATAAGGCACGTTTGTACCAAATAACCTCCATGATGTCTCCTGGAAAAGCTCCAGAAGCACTCCAGTCTCCTTCACCTATTCTTAAATGCTGGCCATTAAAATGAAACCTGTTAGTTCCTGTATATGGATATGTTTTATATATACCATTCATACCCAGAACCCTCTCTCCACCGGATGACGTTGAAGTTCCTCCACTAGTTACAGGGTTGTTACCTATCCCTGAAACTACATTTATAGCACCAATTTTGAACGGTTCCTCTGTAAAATATTCAAAACTAGCTCCTCCGCTAAATTTATAAAACCTTAATATTCCATTTTCAATAGAAAATGCCGGTTCGGATGCATAGCCCGGAGTGTCATCAATCCCGACGATACGCCCTTGTCCTGCCATAATAGGTCTTACTGCCGAAAAGATAGAATGGGAGACATCACTCAATAATCCATTGGTTGGATTTAATACTGAAGCGTTATTGTAAAAATATTTAGTCCCCGTATAATTTGTAGTGTAAGGATGGAAATTGTGCGCTCTGTCAGCCGGAGAAAGTGTCCATATACCTACTGCCGGTATGTTGTTGGCGTTTGCAGAATGGTCTTTCCAAGCCGTAGCTATGGTTCCTGCATCGTCTGATTTTACCCAGAAATCAGGAGCCGAAACACCTCCAGGAGCTTGCGCATGTAGTTTAGATACAGAAATACAAGCTAGGAAAGTTGATAATATTAATACGTAAAATGTTTTCATAGTCTTCATTTTATAAGAACCCTCCCTTCAAAGAAGCAAGGGTTCTCATTAAGATTGCTTTTCCTATTATTGCTTGCTGTTCAATAACTGTTCTAATTTTTGCATTCTTTCTTTTAATTGCTGCAACTCGTTTTGTTGTTGAAGAATAATCTCCTGTTGTTTTTCATTCACTTCATATTGAGTTTTTAACTGTGACTGTTGCTCAATAGTATGTAAGAATAATTCTTCGATTTTTTCAAGTTGTTGAATAGAAAGTGCCGTCATATCGAACGTATATCCATTTTCTGATTTAGCCAAATCGTTTATTTTGGTTACTCCTGGTAAATGGTGATTTTTTTTGATAAACTCGCTGACTTCCTCCAATGAATTAAACTTATAGTCCTTATTTAAATCGGAATGCCCTTTAAAGTATTTTTCAAATACATAATCGGCATACACACTGTTGGTTGTCCAAAGTTTACCTGTAGTTGAGATATCACCATTTACGTGTAATTTAGGTTGAATGGTCGTACCTCCCACTACAAACGATGGCGCGGATGTTGCATTGATAGCTACTTCTCCAGTTGGTGTTATACGCATTCTTGAAGTATTATCGGTTAAGAAAGATAAAGGCGTAGCTCCTTCTGTTCGTATATCTAAGCCAGTAGTTCCTGTACCTCTTGCTGCAATCTGACCTTTAAGGTTATTATCAGCAAAGACATCTAAAATCGAATTTCCACCAGTAACTGTGATAGATCCTCTACTAGTTCCTGTAGCTGTAACCCTTCCTTCGGTTGCATTGGTAGCGATCAATACACTACTACCTGTTCCGGCAAAAGTCAAATTGTTGTTTGCTGTAGTTACAGTTCTTGCGCCTGTAAGTGTACCATTTGCATTATAGATATTAACAGGAGTTGCAGGTAAACCTGCCACAGTCCCTAATACGCCATTAGCATCTGCCACCACCGTTCTGGTTGCTGTAAAAGTTTGATCCTGACTTGCAGACGGATCTCCATCAACTGTAGTATTAATGGCATTTGTTGCACCGTTTAATGGAAGGTTTCTTAATCTCGTAATTCCGTCGTTGTCTAATTTTTCAGTGGGTTCAATGGTATTTATCCCAACATTACCTGTACCTGTAACACGCATTCTTTCTTCACCAGCTGTATTTCCACCCCCACTTGTTGAAAATAATAACGGTACTGGATTTGCAGTAAAACTACTACCTAACCTAACTTGTTCCGCTCCAGCACCGGTTGCTGTTAAATTGAGAGAACCACTAGGAAAAGACTGAATATCAAAACGATTATAAGTAGCACCAGAGCCCGAAGTAACATAGATATCTGCATCGTTAGTGCCGTTTGCTTCAACTCCAATACGACCATTAGGATCAAAATAAATTTCTCTTTCTGGTGCAGCGAAGGTTAGACTTCTTCCACCCATGGTTACTACCCTGTTGCTCGTTAATGTACCATTGGCATTGTAAATATTGACGGGAGCCGCCGGATTCCAAGCCGTACCATTCCAGGTCATTACGTTACCTGTAGCTGTTCCTGGAGTTAAGCCTAAGGTGTACGGACTAGCCGTAGTTCCGGCACCAGCACGTGTTAGCCCCCCATTTGCTGTGGCATCAGCTACCTCATTGCCAATCACACCATCTACTTCTGTTAGCAATCCAGAAGGATTTGCCCACACGATTTTTCCTGATGCAGTCTGCGTCATCACCTGTCCTGCAGTTCCCGTATTTGTTGGGAACCAATACTCGCCCGTTTGTACAGCCGCCGCATCTCTGAAATTAAAACGTACTCCGTTTGCTTTTTGAACGAAAATCTCCGAACTGTTGTTAAGCGGGAAGGGATCGGCTGCACCGTTAGTATTGGTATGTCTTAAGCGAAGACCATCGTTCTGTAATGAAACTGTAGAACCAAAATTATCTGCAACATTATAACTCTCCAAACGAAATTCACCCGTATTTAGTGTTCTTGCTGTAGAAATCGAATTAGTACCGTTTACCGATGACATTTCTGATTGAATATCAGAAGCTGAAATTGCATTTGTAGTTGTTCCTGAAACAGCTTGTAATAACGCCCTTTGGTCACTTGCAGATGCTATTCTGTAGTTGGTTGGTGACGAAAACCAATAGTGCATAGCCCCATTTGGATTAAGCGGAGAACCCACTTCTGTTCCGGTAGCTCCGCCGGCTGCAGTAATTTCAGATTTAAAATCACCTTTTACTTCCATTTTTTTAGTTGAAGCTGCGGTACTGAAATCGCCTACTGCCACATTACCCGTCTGATAAATACTTTGACTATTTGATGTCGCTCCGGTTGTTGTATTTTGAACATTCCAAGGTTCTACAGCCGTCGTTGGGAATGGCACAGATTTTAGTACTCCGTCTGTACCAGCTACTATCAAATTGTCTGTCGATGTACCTGGTTGTAATCCAGCGATGGCTAGCGTATTCGTCGCTCCTGTATTAATAACTGTTGGTTTTACCAATGGGCCACCAAGCTGAATGTTATCTCCTGTTTTAGTTAATCCGTTATCCGCAGTTACTGCTGCTGTAGTTCCAGCGGGACCTTGTGGGCCCTGAGGACCTTGATCTCCAGCAGGCCCAACTGGGCCTGTTTCGCCTGCAGAGCCTTGAGGACCACGGATATTTCCGTTAAGTACCCAAGTGGTACCGTCGTAAACATATGTCTCGCCGGTAGTGGTGTTGATATAGGTGTCACCGTCTGCTCCTGTACCCGTTGGAGCAGTTGCCCCACTCGTTACTGATGTACCGTTGGTTCCATTTGTACCTGCTGGACCTTGAGGACCTGGTGCGCCTGCTGGGCCTGGTGCGCCTGCTGGGCCCTGTAGACCTTGGGCTCCTTGGGGACCGCTGATATTTCCATTAAGTACCCAAGTGGTACCGTCGTAAACATACGTCTCGCCTGTAGTCGTGTTGATATAGGTATCGCCGTTTGCTCCTGTACCCGTTGGAGCAGTTGCCCCACTCGTTACTGATGTACCATTTGTTCCCGCTGGACCCTGAGGGCCGTTGATATTGGTCCAGTTATTCGTCGTAGGGTCGTATACCCAAACTCCCGAATCATTATGTACAACCGTAATACCTTCACCAGGGGCACCAGGCGTGCCCGAACCCGGTGTGCCCGGTGTACCAGAAGTACCCGGCATGCCCTGAACGCCTACTACACCCGCATCCCCTTTATCTCCCTTATCTCCTTTTGGACCTAGGATATTCGTCCAGTTATTCGTCGTAGGGTCGTATACCCAAACTCCCGAATCATTATGTACAACAGTAATACCTTCGCCAGGGGCACCAGGCGTGCCCGAACCCGGTGTACCCGGTGTACCAGAAGTACCCGGCATGCCCTGAACGCCCACTACGCCAGCATCTCCTTTATCTCCCTTATCTCCTTTGGGACCTAAGATATTGGTCCAGTTATTCGTCGTAGGGTCGTATACCCAAACTCCCGAATCATTATGTACAACCGTAATACCTTCGCCAGGGGCACCAGGCGTGCCCGAACCCGGTGTGCCCGGTGTACCAGAAGTACCCGGCATGCCCTGAACGCCCACTACGCCAGCATCTCCTTTATCTCCCTTATCTCCTTTGGGACCTAAGATATTGGTCCAGTTATTCGTCGTAGGGTCGTATACCCAAACTCCCGAATCATTATGTACAACCGTAATACCTTCGCCCGGTGCCCCAGGCGTGCCCGAACCCGGTGTGCCCGGTGTACCAGAAGTACCCGGCATGCCCTGAACGCCCACTACGCCAGCATCTCCTTTATCTCCCTTATCTCCTTTGGGACCTAGGATATTCGTCCAGTTATTCGTCGTAGGGTCGTATACCCAAACTCCCGAATCATTATGTACAACCGTAATACCTTCGCCCGGTGCCCCAGGCGTGCCCGAACCCGGTGTGCCCGGTGTACCAGAAGTACCCGGCATGCCCTGAACGCCCACTACGCCAGCATCTCCTTTATCTCC
>NZ_SNYV01000003.1 GCF_004363245.1 Sphingobacterium yanglingense
TCACCCCTTACAGAATCGAAAGTCCACTGTACGGGGATTTATTGACGTACAATAACACATCATGCAACAGAACCTTAATTATCAATTTCTAAAAGCTGTTTTGGCAAAGCATAAAACACCCAACGATGAGCTGCTAACAGCTATTCTCGACCAAAGCCGAGTCAAAAGCTACGAAGCAAAAGAAATCCTGCTACGTGCAGGCGAGATCCATACCAAGATTGTACTCGTGCAAGAAGGCAAAGCCGTGGCATTAGAAAAAGTAGATAGAACAAAACACCTGGATTGGATCTGGAGTCCGACCGATGTCATCATCCATGCGAGCAGCTCGCTAGAGGAACGGGGCAGCGATGTGGATATTGTATTTCCGATAGCCAGTACCACACTAGAGATCGACCTGATCGACCTATTTCGGATACGGGAGCAATTTACCGAACTCAACTACTATTTCAACCAATTCCTCGCCCAAAAGAACAATAAACTAAGAAAGCATATACGTTGGGTCAAGCGCACCGATGCCAAAGAAAGAATAGCACAGTTTAGGGACGAACACAAGGAGATTTATTACATTATCACGGACGAACTAAAAGCTGGCTACCTGAATATGAGTTTACGCTGGTTTCAGAAGAATAAGTAACTAGAATCTCTCCTCATCCCTATAGCGGGTATAGTTATTAAAATTCTGTTTGGTCCATTTCGTGAGGTGATAGCCCTTGCATACCTTACAGTAGTAGACACGCCTTTGCGCCTGCTTGCCCTGGCGGTGCTTGACCCGCCGCCCATCAATCTTATTGCGCACCAAGGCAGACCACTTATGCTTGAGCATCGTCCAGTGTGCCTCCAACTTATTAGGAAACGAAACCTTGCCCGTACCCCTACACTTTTTAAACTTAGGTCTGGCCTTTTCATCCATAATCAAAACATTTCAAAGTGTTTACTACCGAGCCTTAGTCAGCTCATCTTTAGATAATTTCTGTCTGGTCTATATCTTCTAAGATAGCCAGCAGAAGATACTAAAACAACAAAACACTACTCATTTACAATTATTTACGAATTAATTCACAAGAATTCGGCATAATACACGTACATAACGACTTAATGCATCCACTTTGCGAATTAAAGCAGGTAACAAAGGGAGTCTTCATATATACCTTAGCCTTATGATACATCAAAATGAAAAAAATGCCTTTGACCTCCGGGAGAAGTTCGCGGTATTCACGGGCTGCTTGGTCTCTAAGCCTGTAGCAGGTAGATTGACCGAATAAGGAACCTAGTCTTTATAAAAGGCAACAAGTAATTAACATAATAATAAACTGTGCTTTTTTTTACCGTGTTTTTTTTCCGTCTGTGTGAAATAAAAACCTGAAAAATGAAAATCATACAATTTATCAAAAAAAACTTTTTTGCTGTTGCATTAACAGCAACATTAACGGGCTTTGGCATGTATGCCATTGCAAATGGTTTAAAGTCTGACGTTCAGGCAGAGTATTGGTTCCTTATGGATGCGACCGGAACTACTCCTTTGACAGGTGAAGTAAACGAAGTCGACCTACCTTGTCCTGATAATAATGCTGAACCAAATTGTGCTAGAAAATACCTAGCCTCGCAAACAACAGGCTCAGGAGCATCGCGTACAGTTATTCCTTCAGAGATCAACAAACACAAAGATTTCCGTACGAGAGAATAACAAAGGGGGGGCGAAAGATCGCCTCCCTTCCTTTTATTAACGGGGATTCTGTGGGATCCCCGTCATTTGGATTATGCTAGGTGGGATTGGGAATATGTATTTTAAACTATTTGGTTCCAACACATATACCTTTCCCAAAACTGTCTTAGAAAGTATCTTCTCTGTTTCTTTTTCCATATTCAAACGCTTCAAATCATACCAACGTATACCGTTAAGCAAAAGTTCCTTACGGCGTTCAGACAATACATAGCTCAACGCTTCAGACTGCGACATTCCTTCAGGTGGTCGATACCCCTCTATACGAGATTCCAACAGTTTACTTAATGTATTAAGCCCCTGCTCAACTTGGTTCATTCTTACTTCACATTCAGCCTTTATCAGAAAACACTCAGACAACTTAATCCCCACAAATGGATAAAGTGACCCATCGTAACTTCCCTTATAATTAGCTTCATCTCCTGAGCGATTAAAAAAAAGCTGACGACGATAATCATTGACTGTATATGAACGGAATAATTCAGGATCTGTTTTAAAGCGAGAAGACGAAAAAATGTAAGATGTATTTGCTATCGCATGAAAAAGCACCTCCGATCCAAAGCGTTTAAACGGGTAACTACCATTGGTCACTTCACCAAAATCCACTAATGAATAATGGGGACTAGACAGCGCTAAATCCGCATATTTTACAGCATCTTTCCATTGCCTCATAGTAAGGTACATCCTCGCTATGAGAGTATGAATGGCAGCTTTAGCCGGTCGTGTTTTTACAGCATCATGATCATCCACCAACTCTGCAGCTTCCAATAGATCCGCTAAGATTTTCTTATAATTCTCCTCTACAGAGATCCGTATCGTCTTTGCGTTGATATCGGTCTGGAGTTTCATTGGTACCCCCATATCTGTGGCAGACTTATCTTTATCAAACTGCGGAGCAAACATTAGCGCCTGTCTCCAATGCTGCCAGGCCCTAAAGAATAGCGCTTGTCCTTTAAGACGTTTATATAAGAGTGGATCTTCAGCGGAGGGTAACTTGGACAATCCTTCCAAAACTTTATTTGCCTGAAAAATGATCCGGTATGCGACAGACCAATTGGCATCTAACAATTTTGTCTCATATATTTGATCCTGCCATATGTACGCATTTTTGAAGTCCGGATAATTGCCCATCGAATTCCAAACCTGATCTGTCAAATAGCCATCGTCGGCCTGCATCTCGTCTACCATAGGTATAGACCGGTTCATTAGGTCTGTATAATCCAGCAGGGCCTGCATATCTGCAAGCGTCTCTGGAACAACTAGTTTTTTGTCCGGTTTAACGTCCAAAAAATCTCCTGTACAGGATAGAGCCAAAAAACACAAGATCATCCCAAAAATATAATATTGTTTAATCATAACTGTATCTTTAAAATTTAATATCCAAGCCTAAGACATAATTACGCATAGCGGAATAATCGGACAACACATACTCCGGATCTATATCCAATTTATTGGCGGTCCATATCAGACCCACATTATCTACATAGCCAAAAACCGTTATTCCCTTGAATACCTGTCTCATTTTTCCGGAAAAGGTATAACTGAAACGAACATCTTTCAGGCGGATATGGTCTGCTCTCTTAAGGAGTACATCTGCATATTGGTATACAAAATCCCGCATAGGGGTTACCGAATGGTCAGGTCTGGAAGGTATATCGGTATGCTGCTCATCTCCTTCCTTTTGCCATCTGTCCAAATAATCCAAATGCCCTCTACCTCTTGAAAAAAGATCTGAGTAGTTGATTGTGGGCTGCCTAAACCAATGCCCAAATTTATAGTTCAAACCTATACTTATCTGAAAATCATTATAGCTTAGTTCTGTAAGAATCGATCCAAAATGACGGGGCAGTGTCGCTCCTCCGTATTTAATATCCTCCTTGACCAGTTTAGTATAGAAATTACCATAATCTTTCCAGGGCTGACCGTCCAAAAGGACTATAGGATCCCCATCTTTAGGGTCTAGGCCACTCCATGGCAGTACATATTGTGAAAATCTGGCCCGTCCTTCCATGGGAGCAGGAAATGCAGAAAAATAGGAAGACAAGTGGTTCTCAAAATCATATTTTACGATTCTATCGGTATTAAAGCTATAGTTAAACACCGTTGTCCATCCCATCTTGCTCCAATTTTTCCTATAATTTAGATTCATATCTACCCCATGGCTTTTCATTCTGGCATTATTACCGACAAATTCATCACGTCCACCCACAGAAAACCCAGCAGTAGGATCCAGAGGCGTTTCTCCAATCAGATCTTTTGCATCTTTCCAATAAAAATCCACACTACCTGACAGGAGATTGTCCTTACTTCTAAAATCTAAGCCCAGATTGACCGTACTTATTTTCTCCCATCTCAAATCTGCATTCGGAGGCGTGAGTAATTGTATATACGACTGGTTGGTTAAACTAGATATACTATAATATCCCGTACTATAAGCGGTCAATGAACGGTTTACATTTCCACTCAATCCATAGGTCGTACGGATCTTTACATAGGGTAATTGCTTCAGATCATACCAGGGCTCATTGCTTAGATTCCAGCTTAGTCCCGAAGACCATAGTGGAACACCTTTTTGATTGGTACGGACTCCAAAAATATTCGAGGCATCTTTACGTGCACTTAATGACAGCATATAGCGATTTTTCCAGTCGTAGCCCACGTTTCCATAGTAGGATACAAAACGGTCTATCTTTCCCTCCAAAATTGCTGTATTCGGTATATTACCGTCATATTGCTGTGGATTCATCTTATAATAACCCTGATAATCAACAGGTACAAAAGTCAATAGCTGATCATTATAGCCGTAAAGGCGGCTTCCATGAGCATCATTTAGCCCATTTCTCCATTCAGCCCCCAATACCCCAGCCAGGTTATGTACCTCCCATTGCCTATTAAGCAATACCTGCCCTCTTCCTGAGTGGGTCATTCTCACTTGTCGCCGCTGGTCAAGTATCCCTCCCAATGGCACAGGATAAACAAATCGGGCACCATCTCTCTGTGCGAACCGATTGATCAGATCTCGTGTGACGTAAAGCTGTTGATCCTGTATACTTGTATTATCGAGCGATTGTCGATCATACTGATACTGTATTTCCATATCGAGCCCTTTGGTCAAGGCATAGCGAAGTACATTATTGATACGTATATCATCATTCTCGGCCGTATTATTCTGGTTTTTCAAATCCTCCAAGGGATAGAATGTCCAATCGGGATAACCTTCAAGCGCCCGCTGATGTATATAGTGCTGTCGGTAATCCTTCCATAGCGTCAAGGGATTTCCTTCCTCATCTTGCAGCCGCTGATAAGGTGGCGCAATCGCCATTCCTCCATATAGGTTCTGTACGACATAACTATCATACGTATTCTTGGCATTGACATAAGAAAAAGTATTGTGATAAGTCAATTTTGGTATTATGTTAAACTGACTAGATAGCGATAGGTTTACACGCTTATCACCCATGTAATGTATTTCCGAACGATTCTTGTCAAATCCTGCGGAAAATGAATATGCTAGGCGATCGCTACCCGAACGAATATTTAAGGCAGATTGAAGCTCACCACGCTGCCTATAAACATAGCGTGACAGTTCATTTCTGAAATCCAACTGTTTCAAAAAGTTCAATTGAGACTCTAACTCTTCCGCTGTTATAGTGTTTTCCCGTTCGCCGATCAACAGCTCGACTACGGGAGACAGCACTGGATAGGTAAGATCACGCTCTTTATCGGTATAATACCCTTTATCAAAAAGATAGCGTTCCACTTCGATATATGGTTCCGAAGGCAAATAACTTTTGTTAGCCCTTAAATTGGGCTTATCAGTTATGCTGTAGTAACTTTTAAAATCTACCGATGCCTGCTGACCTATCCGAGCCTGCTTGGTCTTCAGTACCACCACCCCATTTCCGGCCCTTGCTCCCCAGATTGATGCAGCGGCGGCATCTTTAAGGATAGTCACAGATTCAATATCATTGGGATTGATTTGCTTTAGATCACCCTCATATGGAAAATTATCCAATATGATGAGCGGACGATCCTCAGAGTTGATTGTACTCTGCCCCCGCACATAAAATGGTGATGACCCCGTCGGTCGTTTATCAAACAATAGCCCAGTAGCCCGATCCTCAAGACGACTCATTATATCTGCGCTGCTACGCCGCTCCAAAGACTTATTATCAACCAATACGAAAGACCCCGTCTGCCTCTCTTTTGTCAGTCCCTGGTAACCAGTAAAAACCTGTACCTCTTCAATAAACTGTCGATAGGCCGTAAGTGTGAAAGACAATAAGGTGTCTGTATTAATGACAAATACTTCGGTACGGTACCCTACCTTTGATATCCTTATTGAGTCGACCTCGGCCGGGAGGCTAAATTGTCCATGGCTATCCGTCCTTATATTTATTCTATTTGGGTAGACCAACAGGCTAGCACCGCCCAATGGTATTCCCTGTTCATCTCTGACTGCCCCTATACGCATAGATTGGGCTTGTATGTGCTGTACCAAAGTAAGCAGCATACATACGACAATTATAACATATCTCATTAAATATCTCCTTTCGTTGTTTTGATTTCGGATAACACCAACATTTCGATTTCACGATCCTCCTTAACCAGTTCAAATCCGTTCTTTTCTAGATGTTTACGCTGTTTTTCAAAATCCTCTCTCTTTGTAAAAAGCTGTATATCTATCCGTTCAGTGATATCAGTCTCATCCACGATTGGCAACGGCAACATGCTAAAATGACGCTTCATTGCGGAAACAAAGGAAGGAAGCGGATAAGCACGCATATCAATCACTCCATCGTGTACTTCCGCCTGTTGCTGTGCACCTGTGGAGGCATAAGGAATAGCACTTCCATTCAGGCGCAGTACCCAACATGGGCGCTTTATTTTTGCAACCTCTCCCCTGATCCCATACCACGCACCGAAAAAGCGGTTAAGATCAGCCAACATAAGTTCGGGAGCCTGCTCCTGCATACTTGGAGGCAATAACAGTTCGTAGGAGAAAAAATGCTTCCGATCTTCCGGATAAAAGGCGCTCAATGTCTTGAGGCTATCGATAAGATTAGATTGTATCAACTGCCTGTTCGTAGCAGTAAGATCTGGATTTATTAATTCGGAAAAGCGTAAATACATGAGATACGCCGACATGTTGGACAGTGTTATTTTATTACCATGCTCTCCCCCTATCCGCAGACTATTGTCATAAATTCCATCCAAATACCTAGTAAATAACGAATGATAAATCATATCTGCAGCATTACCGCCATTATCAGATACAAGTAGCGGCTTGCTAATTTCAAAATCGCCATTGTATGCCTTCTCTGGCAGTTCAGTAATACGGCCGTCCAGTACGTCCTTTACAATATCTTTAGTCACATATACATATTCCGTAATGGCAAATACTTTCCCGTCTTTGATCCATATTTCTTGCGGAGCGCTATAGGTAGGAAATAACTTCAGAAAGATATTAGCCCCCACGATGGTCTCCCAGGTGTCGCCTTCCCTGCCGGCCATAAATCGCTCTACATCCGATTTAGCTTGCGGAGTCAAAAAGAGAGGTACCATCTTTCCATCCATCGCCTCTGCTACGGCCCTGACATGACGCATCTCCCGGATACATACCGCACAAGAAGTCGACCATACATCGATAATGATAAGGGGTGTATCTCTATAGTCAGCAAGACGTATACGCTTTGCCCCATCTTTATGGTAGAGCACCTCTAGAGGCAGGTTCCACAGCTCCTCGGGTACCACCTCCCCGACCCTTATTCTCTTCTGTAGTGCATAAGGCAAAGAGGTCTTTTGCTGTTCATCCCCAGTATTAATGCCAACCTGATTCACAGTCACCCCATCGGCAGCCGAGCGTACCTCACCACGGAGTATACGCTCAGTTTGCCGTTGAGTACCCGCCTCCCAACCGACGGGCATTTGATCCCCGAAGTTAATCCGGGGGACAGCCCGATGCAGAGGCTGCGCAAAAGCGCTAGCCCCTAGCAAACCGGACACACTAAACAACACACAGAATATTATTATAACACGCGCCACGTCACTGCGCCCCGTTTCGTCATTGCGATTCACACTCCGCTCGTCATTGCGAGGATCCGCCAGTAGGCGGAGACGAAGCAATCTGTCTTTTGGGCGACTAGAAAGGTCTTTGTCACTCTGGCCAACGGCCATACCTCTCCCACCCCTAAAAAAATGTCTCATTTTTAAGTTAATTAGGTGTGACCTAATAGCTATGATCGTCACCCTGAGCGAAACGTAGTGGAGTCGAACGGGTCTACAATCATGCAACCATAAGACAGGCCACACGTTTTAATAAAAAATCAATTAATCCCTAAAATAGAGGCGGTTCCTTTGGAAGGTAATTATTGGAATCTCATCGGTTTATAATTGGAACATCCTCTTCATAGATCTCCTTACTATAAGGCAATCCATTCTTCCTCCTTATTCAGGTGGACAGAAAATGTTTTTGTACTGTTGTCTTTTTGTTTTCATCACTCACTCATTAATTTATAAAGTGAGTCTCAGGGAATGGAAACTATAGCAGGTTCCTATCCACCGTTCCACAGGGCTCTCACCCCCCACAAGACGGATTTACGATAGGAACCCGAAAGCTATAGATTGCACTAAAGTACAATAAAAAACTTATCGGGCATTATCCTATCGTCTCGCCTGTGGTTTTTTGTGAGAGTTTGTGGACGAGACTCTTCTAGTCTAATGCAAGACATTTAAGCTATAAATAGCTCAAAGTCAACAACACAAATTTAATAAAATAAATTATAAAAACGAATTTACTTGCGGATTTATAATTCATTTCAAAGATTCCTTTGTTGTTATGAAAGCATATAATGCAAAAATAACCAAAACTAACATTCTTAATTACTTCAATAAGAGCGGGCTAACGATAGAAGTGTTTGCTAATTTACTTGGGGTATCAAAAAGATGGTTGGAATATCTCATTTCTAAAAATGAAGATTATGAATTTGATCCAAATGTAGTTCAGAAGGCTTGTGATTTTTTCAATACAGATTATGGGAAATTCACCACAAGTATACAAAAGGTACCTTCTGACCTCCGTGATTTGCTTCAGAAAAAACACACTAGAAATCCAGAGTATAATAAAATCTTATCAGATGCACCTTCAGTTCAATACATAATAGAAAATATGGTATTGAAAGACGATGAGTTCGCTAATGCAGAGAGTGTAGAGTTAAAGACTATAAAACGAATAATCCGCAAACACTATAAAGAACTTAAATTAACCAATCTATCAAAGGATCTACAAAATTCTAAGTTCATAAAACACTGGCCACATCCAACAAAGAAGAATACAAATTTATACGGCAAGAAATAATACCTCTCTCGATGCAACACTCTCAAAAATGTCCGTATCGAGGCATTCAATTAGATATCATTTCTCATGCTTTACTAAATCTATAAACATAGACATATCCAGCTTTTCTTCATCAGTACTATCTTTCGTAAAGAAACCATGGTAAATGGGATAAAATATTCCAGTTCCATTATATAACCGAATAATCTCATTATCACCATTACCCTTGTCTAAAGCTATTATAATCTCAGTAGAAACGCTTGGCTGATAATCAGTTGTTTCGGTAAAAACATTTCTCCCTGAGTTCCAAAACGTTTGTTTATAGGTCCGTCTGTTATTTTCAACAACGATATCAACTTTTACAAAGACCAATTCTTCAATGGGAATGTCAACATACATATAAGGTTGAGAATACTGTGGAACACTATCATGTTCGACAAGCTCCCCCTCATCCAAATCAAAATAATCATCAAATGATATAGTATCACGATGTATTATTTTGTCTAACTTAGTCATATATTCTATTATTACCATAACTATCTTAAAAAGTCGTTGGATTTTGTGCACTGATGGCTTTTAAGATGATTGCAATTCGTCGTAGATCATACATTATCGCATCATCAGAATTAATAAGCCTTTCTATCTCTCTAAGATCATCTGACAATTGCCCCAAAGTAATACTTCTTGGTTCTTCATATGGATTATACACCTCTTCGTCTGAAATATCCCAATAATAATCATTGGTAATTTGTATTTCATCTCCTTTATTTTCTTTCAATTTTGAGAGTAAATCGGATGTAATCTTTTGAATTTCACTAATACTTATTTTCATATTATTCCCCTTGCTCGCGCTACAATACTTGTGGTGTCCGTAACTATTACCTTGGTCACTTATCTCTTAAGTCAACCTAAGATACAGATATATTAAATAGAAAGAGCAGCATTATTCTGAGGAAAATGCTCTAAAATGACCGCAACGATAAAAGCTTGTATGGAAGAGAGCTAGTTAAAAACCTAACTAAAAAACACTAAAGATGGTTCCCTTTGCTATTACATCATTACATTGGAATTCTTTAGTTTTGGATGTAGCTAGCTAGGGTAAGATTACAAATCCAGTACAGATTGGGCTTGTTAACATCTAATTATCTATTCGATAAACAACTGGGTCTTTATCAAATCCGTTATAAAAAACGTGTAATCTACCACAATTCGGACATTGCGCAACTATTTTCATGTCGTTATACAATTCCTCGGCTTTTATTTCTACATCAAAATATTTCTCAAAAGAAACATCTGATATCATCAGATATTGATTGGAACTCGGTATTTCACTCAAGCTAATCACATAATTACAAATACATCTTACTTTTGGCATAACAATAATTATTTCGGCATTATAATAATATTTTTAATATTAGCAGCTCCTGCGCCTTGGACTCTTTGTAAAAGATTATTCAACTGATTACTCCCTTCGCTGGCGCCACAATGCTTGTGGTGATTTCTACCTACTTTTCTTCTAGCCAATTTCTTCCTAAGCTAGTCTAAGATACAGATATATTAAATAAAAAGAGCGGTGCTACTCTTAGGAAGATGTTCTACAATGACCGCGTCGATAAAAGCCAGGGTCAAGACTGGGTGACTAAAAATGCGACAAAAAATACCGAAGCAGGCTTCCTTTCCTATAACACCATTACGGAGCATGGCGAATATTCTATTAAGCTAGAAAAATAAAACGAAGCTCGAAGTATGTTCGAGCTTCGTTTTTATAAGATTTTTGACATACTCTTTTTTTCTCTTGTTTAGTTAAAGTCATAAAAGAGAAGAAAGAGCCCAAATATTATAACACATATCAAAGTTGAAATAATTCTAACTTTACTAACAGAAAGCATCTCGCTATAATCCTTTCGCTTTTTATCATTCCGTAAAAAGAAAATCATATAAATTATCGAGCCTATCACCATAATAATTCCCGAAATCAATCGAAAAAGTGAAACATCTTTCATTTTTGTATCTTTTTTTTCTTTCCTGTATTCCTATATCATAAAGTAAAGTTCCCTGTCTTTGAGGTCTTCCTCTACTCCTTTAGCAGCGACTTAAAAATAAATAGGCTTATCACGAAAAAACACCCCTGAATAAGTGTAATGGAAAAAAAACTGGCCGAACCAAAAAACACCAATGCAAGACTAATAAAATTTATAGGCAGAGTAATTATTAATAAAAACAAATGCAGATACTGAATTATTCCTAAAAAAAAGCCCTCGGCGACAAAGGTTTTTCCATATAATGCTAGAATTAAAGTAATATATGCAACAATATGATAGCTATAAAAATAATTAATTTTAGTTTGTTTATTCATCGTTGAAATTTTGGTAGCATTAAAGCTGACTTAAAAGTGTAGGCTTACTTTAAAATATAGATTTCCCCACTTTAGAACACCTCTAACTCCTCTCTTAATATAACATATAATACTCGTAATTAATTCTCTTATTATCTATTCTCGCATTAACATAATTTTTAAGTTTTCGATCTAGAAGCGATGAAACACTGAATTCACGACCATCCCCCATCTTGAAAATTATATTATAATAATCGGGATTAATTAGAAAAGGAATATTAGATCTTGTCAGTTTAACATGACCATGATAAAAAACCACTTCAGCTTCTATCAAATTAATTTGCTCACCTCCGTTTAAAACCAAAAAAATCTCTTTATCAGAGAGCAGTACTTTCTTTGTGCTATCGGCGATCTGATATTTAAAATGTAGATAAAAGGTCGGCAGCATTATTATTGCAGCTCCGTAATAAAAATAGACGGAGAGGTCTAACAAAAAGACTATACTTAAATAAATGGCAACTCTTATTATCGTAAATGACAATAGAATTAAATCTTTTGATATGGAGGCTTTAATTTCTTTCATCATTTAATTTCTTATCTATATTGACTTCCAATCGAGTGAATTATTTGACTTTTAACTTGACTCATCCCTTTATTAAGATAATCTACAGAAGACTCTATTCCATCAAAAAGATTAGAAGTTGCCATCTTTCCTAAAAAACCAGCAACAGGATTAAATCTCCCCAGGTATAATCCTACTCCATTGGATGTAACGTTCCTGATATTCCTAAAGGATATCTTTCTTTACCAATCTCCGCTCACGCCTCTAGAGAGGTGTAACATAAAACTGAGAAACAATCAGAGCACAACTTCCCGATATGATATCCTTTGCTGGTGTCACAATACTTGTGGTGCCATAAACTCCTACTCGCGCGAGCGTCCTCACTATTAAATTGAAAAATAAAGAGCCAGTAGTTGGTCTAAATCCTCTTCCAGACTCGGAATAAACATGACACTTCCATTTGGACTTATGATTAATTTGGTAGGATAACCATAGATCTCAAATATATCTTCAAATCTTCCATCAGAAACAATAACAGGAAAATTACACTTTTTTTCAGCCATAAAGCGTTCAACTTTCTCTGGACTATCTTTGCAAGCTACTGTTAAAAGTTTAAGTTTGTCATTACCTTTCAGCCGCTCATACAAACCGTTTATTTGAGGTATCTCTTCTAAACACGGTCCACACCATGTGCCCCAAAAATCCACAAGAATAAATTTGCCGTCATTAGAGAAATGCCTTCCAAAAAGATCTGACAGTATAGTTTTATCGATTCTCTTGCTTCCTTTTATTGACATCAATTGCTCCGTCCAAAAGTTCTGAAAATCTTTATTATAATTTTCTTTATAGAATTTCTCCAAAGAATTTTTCCATTCAACCGGATTAAGTACGCTTAGGCTTACCAATAAATTTAAATAATCGTCTTTTTTCCCAGGATACTTATCTAGAAATGCTAATCTTCTTTTGTGAAGTATTTCGAAATCGTCCTCTGCAAAGCACCGCAAATATGTATTTATAACTGTATAATAAACTGTATTATTTAAAGATTTGGTATTCGGAGTTATACCCATGGTAGCCTTTGTCCAATACGCTCTAGCGTTTTCAATTTTACCTTGATTTCCGTAACGATCGGCCTGGATACCATATAGATGTGAAAGAAGAAAATTATACAGTGTTTTATTCTGAGTATCCAAATTTGTTGTAGTAATAAACTTTTCTGTAGACTTTATACCTTTTGTCAACAAATCCCCTATTAATTGGTCATCACCTCTTTCTTTGTAGTCATTGACTATTGCAGCTATATAAAAGGGGAAGTAATCATAAAGCCCGAATTCTCCCTGATCTACATACAAGGTATAATTTTTGATCTTGTTATTTAAATCTTCCTTATTAAATTTGGAAGTATACAAATCAAAAAACACATTCATCGAATAAAAGTCTTTCGCCAAACCATCAATATTACTTTTTGAAAGTTTATTAATGCTTTCAAATATATTTTTGAAACCAGTCAATATAGAGGTATGGTATTCATTCTCAGAAAATGTGACTCCTTTATCACTAGAACGCGTCAAAGCCGACTGGAACCCATGATAAGTAGTAAATGGAATCGAATTACCATATTGTTCAAGTATTAATTTTGGAGGCAATCCTAAATCGGACATGTTCTTAGCATACTTTTGCGCGTACAACAAAACACTATCTGGTTCAGTCATAATTAAAATTCGAACCTTGTTAAGGTTTGCATTTTCTTCATAATAAATAGAGTCTTGTTGTTTGGCACTCCATTCTTGACACACACCAATTTTAAAAAATCCAATCAGAGACAAAATAAGGAACAAACAACTCTTGTTATAAAAAACTGAAAACATATGAAGTATCTTAATTAAGGTTAGTAAAACAAGTCTTTTACTAAAAACGCCAAAATGCGTTATAAATATAAAATGCAAATATATTAGAAATATCCATATTTGATAACTTTACCGCCTCCCTTTGCTGGCGTCACAATTCTTGTGGTGCCATAAACTCATGCACTAACAATGAAAGCAAAAAAGCTGTTCCAAAATAAATTTAGAACAGCTCCTCAATAATTATCTTCCAGAATTTATTTTAACTTTTCTATCTCTTCAACAGTCAATCCAAGAATTTCCGAGATCATCTTGACCTCAAATCCGTTTTTCAACATCTTAATAGCAGATTCAACAGCTTTTTTACGCTCTCCTTCAGCTAAACCTTCAGCTCGCCCCTCAGCCTTACCTTTTGCATGGCCAGAGCGTAGCGCAGAATTAAAAACGCTTTCTGCATCGCGTCTTTGTTTTAAACTTGCTTCATATGACATCAGATCCTCCTCTTTTAATTTGCCTATCTCTCCTATAGCAAAGATACGCTCAAATATTCGTTTGTCCAAAAAAGTCGGTATTTTATCCATGGTACTCAGATGCTTAAGAAGGTAAAGCCATTGATCCATTATAGTCTCCAATTCTTCTGGTTGTTTATTAAAAACAGGGAGAGCGACCATCTTATAGCCTAGTTTGTCGTAAAAAACCTCATGGGTATGCTTATCGCATAAGGCAACATCATAAAAGTAGGGGCGATCTGTCTTTCGGGACAGTGCAACATTCGAGCCTCCATTCATATCGAATTCTAGAATACCGACAAAATATACTTCCGGCAAATGATAATCATTGCCTTTCTTTCCTTTTGCTAGCTGTTTATTAATCAACCGTCTCGCCATCGTGCTCCATTGTCTTGTACTTCAGATCGGCTATGACCTTCTCCCCTTCAAAGAGACTGTTGAGAAATTCAATCAAAAGTATCTTATTTTCTTCCCGTCCAAAATAAAACTTCATCCCAAAACCGAAGGCGACAATAGTCGACTGAGTTCATGAGTACTACTGAAAACAAACTCTTACGAATAATCGGTTCGTGGATCGACATACTTACCGAGATGCTTACTTGATTTAGCCATAACGTTTAATAATTGGTTACTAGACAAATACACGAATACAAAACTAAAATAATTAGCATTCAAAAGTTCGATTTTAAAGACCTTACTTCTCTCCTCTCAACACTTTAATCACCTCTCCATTGTACATCAGCGTATATCTAGCCTTGATAGCATTAACCTCTGCTAGTTATAATCTAATAACTCTCGCGTATTAACAATCAAAGAAAGGAGCATCGTCCGAAGCTATAGGTCTTAGTTCAATAACTCCAAGTTTTGAAGAGATATTAAACTTGTTCATCTTTCTAAATTGAATTGCTATATAATCTCTACTTAAATTACGTTTCATTACTCAAAAGAGGTTGTCCCTCATCATGATTTAATTTTATCGGACAATTCCTAATAGATCATTAAAAGATCAAAGTCTACCGAGGCAGTTGCCCCTCAATTAGCTTAAATACTTGGCTTGATTACTTCTAAATATTTTGTATATTTAAGTCAGTTATAAACTTACTAAGCGGACATTAGCCCTTGCAAAAGCAGGTAGACGCAAACAACTATCTTGTATTCGTACTATCCAATATGCAGAATAAACTCCGCTGGTTTTTCAAGAATCAAATATATCAGAGCTCAGAAAAATATGTTAGGATATTATAAAAAAGACATAGAAAAAACAGAGGTAAATAATACTAAACCTGAGATTGCTAGAAGCATTTTTAGAAGAATAACACTATTTTACATTTGTGGACTTTGGCTCCTTTTATCCTGTATAAAAACAACGAAGTTAGATATAGGTACGGTACACATAGTTGCTGGCACTTCTAAATTAACAGGAAAAATCATCACTCCTAATAGGCAAAACAAGAATAGTATCATGGTAAGTATTACTGTTTTACATCCCATTTCGGGGGAGAATATCAAATATGAGATTCCAGTTAATCAGTCAGGAGAGTTCGCTATAGAAGTAGATATTGAGACAGATACTACTTATGTAGGGCTACAAACGAGTCTTGAACCCTACAAAGCCCTTATGGTCAGATTAGTGGACAGCTCTGTAACGAATATTGATATAGCCTACGACGGAGGCAACAAGATTAAATACATAGAAGTCTTGCCCGCTATGAATCTGATAGATATGACTCAGAGCACAGAGGTATTGCGAAAAATGATAGAGTACACACCAGATACATTGGGATGGGTATATCCACAGCTCTTTGATAAAAACATAGATGAGTTTTTGAAGTATGTTGCAAAATCTGCTCCTAAAAGATTGGAACTTTTTTTAGACAGCAATGATATGTTTTCCAAAGAGTTTAAAGGAATTATAGCTAAAGACTTGCGTTTATTTATATACACTCCTGATATCTTCGATTATGAAGATATGATGAAACGTAATTATAGTAACTCAACGGGCGACACCATCGGAAATCCGGAAATCCAAAAGATTGACAGATCCTATTTTCGCTTTTTGAAAGATTTCAATCTCAACGACCCACAATACCTTCAAACATTCATGTTTTCTGAGTTTCAGCTTGAATTACTCCGGAATAGCATTTTAGACCTGCCAGAGATCGGAGAAAGCGACATCCCCTCTTGGTTGGCAGGCGTAAAAGCAATTTTAGCTGATTTGGTAGGATTTGACGACGGCCAATATTATGACATTTTAACGGCTAATGCTTATGCCCGACAACTCAACGAACAGGTAAAGCCACTTAGCGAAAAACAAAAAGAGCATATAACCCATTATTGGAAAAATGGAGAAATCGCAAAAATACTATTTCGGAAAAATCAACAGGTTGTGGAACTGGAAAAAGTAAAATCGCCTGTTGTCATAAATGACATCAAGTCTATACAGAAAGACAAGGTAATCGAGACTATTATTTCCAAATATAAAGGTAAGGTCATATTTATTGACCTTTGGGCAACATGGTGTGCTCCATGTCTAGATGGGATCAAACAATTCGGACGTGCAAAGAGAGATTTGAAGGGGAAGGATGTTGTATTTGTATATATAACCAATACCTCTTCTCCACTAAAACTATGGGAAGAAAAAATAAAAGGAATAGGTGATGAACACTATTATCTTACAGGTGAACAATGGGAATACATGATGGAATATTTCGGATTCGAATATATTCCGTCCTATCTGTTATATAATAAAGAAGGTATACTTATAAACAAATTCACAAGTTTTCCCGGAAATGCAGCAATAAAAGATATGATTAATGACTTGTTATAATATGAAAGAGCTTAAGAGTGAAACTGTCTGCGTGACTAGTCTATTAACCTTTTCTAAGGTGTCTTTCGTAATATGTGTTAGCATATAATCCGCATCATTGCCGCAAACAACATATGCGCAGTCTATAAAAAATTAAAGGAGAGATTATAGACAAACAACGCTCAATAAAGCATTATGTGTATCATATAGATGATAACTCTAAAACCATCCCGAATCTACTTCAGGATGGCTTTCAATATTATCATGAGGTCTGTTAAGCTCCTCGTCAGTGATGCTCTAATCTATAAATAGGTCGATTGTGCTTCAAAAAAGAAGGATAACCCAATGCAAGAAAAATCCTAAAACTTAAATACCTCTTTTAGCTTGGCATCCAAATCAGCATCTGTACCTGCTCCGCTGGCATAGCGCCCAATGATTACGCCATCGGGACCGACTAGGATCTTGCTTGGCAAGGTATGAATGCCATAGGCTTCGGATTTGTCTTCCGACTTGTCATAGCGGCCATTTTCCATTTTCTTGAGACCACGCAGCACGTGTTTCCAGACGCCTATTTTGTCCTGCTCTACGGCTTTGTGCCAGGCCGCATGATTGCTGTCATCATCGGATACGCCGATAATCTCAAAGCCTTTCTTTTTGTACTTGCTGTAGAGTTGTAGCAAGTGTGGATTACCCTTGCGGCAAGGCACGCACCAGCTAGCCCAAAAGTCAATCAATACATATTGTCCTCTATAGTCCGACAGCTTCAGTAGCTTTCCATTGATATCCGGTCCCGAGAAATCGGCAGCTATTCCACCCGGAGATCCTCCTTGTAGATTCTTGATTTCGTTCTTCAGTTCCTGTCCTGCGGCAGAATTCCGAATCTCATCGTTCATTTTACCATAAAAACCTTGAAGTTCTTCGAGGCTCAGGCTACTGAAATAGCCCCGCAGACGATTCGCTGTGATGATGGAGTTGGGGTGTTTGCGCATATAAGCCAGGTTTTTCTCCTGCATCGCTTTATAATAAGGAGCCATGTCCGCGCGCAATTGCTCACACTCTTCCAGTTTGGCATTTAATACTGCCTCGTCGGCTCCCTCTTTTTTAAGCTTGCCATAGGCCATACTTTTCTTATTGTATTCCTCGCTTATCGGTTTTAACAGATTAAGCTCTTCTGCGGTCAGGCTATTGAACAATACATTTTCATCCTGAACCTTCGAACCTGTTATGTTGAAAGCCTTCGGTTGGCCAGTATCTCCCGTGAGGCTGATAATGCCGGGCTCAACATAGAAACTCAAATAGCTGTCAAAGGATTGTGGAGCGCCTTCCTTATCTTTGGTATAATAGGCCCTCACCTCGACCGGCGATGCAATTTTGCCAATGTAGCTAAAGACTCCGTTAAAAATGCGGACGCTGTCCTTGACGGTCTTTCCATCGGCACCTTCATACTGGATATGGAATGCCCTAGCCTGCCCAGTATTCGCTACCTTACCTGTAAGTACAAAGGTGTTTTTATCTAGCTGCGGAGTGCCCAGTAATTCCTCTAGTTTTTCCTGGAGCTTGTCCCCTCTTAAATTTTTGGCAATAATGGTTCCATTCGGATCGAGCAATAGGTTGGACGGGATAGACTTGATGTCATACAACACACCCACCTCATTTTTCCAGCCTTTCAGATCAGACACCTGTGTCCATTGCAGATTATCGGCATGTATTGCTTCCATCCAGCGGCTGTGTTGTCCGGGATTATCAAAAGATATGCCCAGTACCGTAAAGTTTTTGTTTTTGAATTGCTGATAGGCTGTTACGACGTGTGGATTTTCAACACGGCAAGGTACACACCAGCTGGCCCAAAAATCGATAAGTACGTACTTACCTTTGAAATCACTCAGGGAAATTAGCTTGCCCGAGGTGTCTGCCTGCGCGAAGGGCAGGGCAGTACGGCCTATCCCAGTCAGCTTTTCCGTCTTGATACTGTGCTCGATGTTTTTAACCGGTATATTGTTTTTGGCCTGTGGACTTACCTGTTGCAGCAATTCATCTACGCTGGCTAGATTATTGCGATCGCGCAAACTGAAGAACATAGGGTAGGCTATGCCGGGACTTTTTTTGTGCTTCAACACAAAAACCCGGTCCAACTCCTTTTGTTCAGCATTTTTAGCATCTATAGCGGTGCGTAATTCGGTTAGCTTGTCAGTTTTTTTGCTGGCTTGGGCCTCCTCGTATTGCTTGTACAGTGCATCGAGACCTGTCGCCTTGGGACGATTCTGAAACTGATTGTAATAATCGGCGAGCTTACCGCCAGCGAATTTCGCTTCTTTAATCTGGGCTGTTTTGCTATTGATCGTTAGTTTACCTTTTTCCAAATAGAGGAATGCTCCATTCATCTGGCCGGACGCATCTCGCTTGCCGACTTGTAGGATATAAAAATCGCCTTCCCCTTCGGGAATGTTCAGCTCAAATTTGAAACCCTTGTCGGTCTGCTGTACCGAATCCTTTTGCCGATTAGTCAGTCCCGACAGGTAGATCCATTCGTCTTTTGGTAAGCCATCGAGTTTACCACTGATTTGGGTATTCGGTTGTTGCGCAAATGCCTGTCCCGCTAGGGTGAAGACGGCTAAGGATAATGTAATTAGCTGTTTTTTCATGAGAATTTTCTTTTAATTCTTTTTTAGCTTACTGAGCTTCTCCTTGTACCCTTCCACAGTATAGTCAAATACCCGGCCATTATATTGATCATCCTTTAGTTCTTCCTGCCCTTTGGCAACGGCCTGCTCCAATGTAGAAATAGCACTATTAATATCTCCTATTTTAACATAGCCATCCGCTACTTTGTCTAGAATCATGGAATTTGCGCTAGGGCTACTTTTTAACCAGTCAATAGCCCTTTGATAACTACTTTTGTCAAGACCATTCTGTTCCAATACCATCATGGCTAAGCTGGTTTTGAAACCTGGAGATTCTTTTAGCATTTCATCTGCATATGCAAATGCTTCCTTCGCAGACTTTTTTGTTAGCAATGTTTCAAACATTCTCGATTGCAAAGCTCCTTTTAGATAAGGGACTTCTTTCGCTCCATCTTCAATCGCTTGTGCTAGCTTTTCGAAATCAGCCGCATCGGCGGCATCTTTGACCGCCTTGAAGATCCTTTCCATCTGTTCATTCTGCTTATTTGAAGCCTGCTGTCTTTTTGCGTAAATACCTTTAAACCCTTCTAAGTCCCATGTCCCATTTACGAGACTATCTAAAGGCCCATCCAGCTTAATTGGGTGACCAATCCATTGTATGACGCCATCTTTTATGACAATAGTCGATGGTATTCCCTTCTGCCCTGCGGCCAACAGCCATTTGTTGCCCATATGCTGTGCATTATTATCTACAATAACATTATAAGCCATGCGGTCCCCACTGGCATTTACAAATTTTTCGACTGCTGGTATAGCGGATTCATACGGTTGATCTTTGTTTTTCTCCCAGACATTCACACCTACTATTTTTGCCTTACCTTCGTACTTCTTAGCCAGTTCAGACAGATGTGGCATAGCCGCAATACATGGACCGCACCAGGTAGCCCAGAATTCAAAAACATAGACCATATTCTTGTCATCCATCGTGAAAGGAGTGCCTTTGATCCATTTGGAGTACTGTAACTCCGGGGCCTTATCACCGACCGTCAATACTGCTGCATTACCCGTTTGTGCAAAAACCTGGGATAGCTGCGCTATCCCAAGGATTAATACTGTTAATATTGATTTTAAATTCATATCATTTGATTTTAAATTACCCTATATGAGTTCGTTTTAATTAGACTTGAGCTCTAACTTCACTTCTACCGGAGGAAGACATTGCTTATGATCACAGGTTTGGTAATATAACCCGGTACTGATTAGACTTCCCTTTTCCGCCTTGCCTACCACCTTTTGAACAAACCATGCCCCTTCTTCATGGATCAGCACATTGGGATCACTTACGTAACCAATAGGATCGCTACATTTCCACGCTCCTGACTTGACCAGTCCCTGAGGTAGAGTTAGTAAGTTTTCCAGTTGTACATAGGGTGCATTGTCTGGTACATATTGGTAAATGTGCCATTCAGGAGCCATACGAACCTTCACGATGACAGCTAGACTATCGCCTTCGGAAACTAAAGTCGCCTTGAGTGCAACAGGATCACGTTCCGTAGGCTCATCACAAGGAAGCATCGTTATTGCCATAGCAATTTTCTGATCCAAAATCGATTGACTTCTAGTATAAGGAACCAGTACAAAAAATAGGATTAAAAAACTGAAAATCGTTTTCATAGGCTATATGTATCTACCATGAATCTGTAACCATCGGTCTCGGTGAAGAAGAGCTTTTTTCTATTTTTCGAAAGCCAGTTTTCCCAATCCTTGGCCGTTGTAAAATCCTTCGCCGTATAGCGTTTTAATACCCGAAGTGCTAAATCGCTACGGTCTCCTTTTTTTAACATCGCTATACAAGCGTCCAGAAGTCTGACATCATGATTGGAGATCCCTATCTGCTGCACATCTTCGTCTATGACATAGGTAAAAAACTCATTGGGATCACAATACATATAGTTTATATTTTCGTTCATGTATTTCTGATAAGCCTCAGCATCTGTACCAAATTGGTCTGCCCATTTGCCCATTCGTCTTTTTAAAAATGCGTCTAACCCTTCTATTTTTTGATCACGACCTGCGTACTGCAATTGTTGTTCTTCTTCAGAACTCAATTGCTCACCTGATGCCTTTTTTGTATCGAGACGTTTTCGTGTTTCTGCATTCTGCTTATTAAATGCTGTCATCGAGGCCACGTAATCATCATAACTCTCCTTGTTCGTACCAGCAATATTCTCCCGGATGTCATCTGTCGTCGCCATTCGATCATTGTATTTTCGTGCGATAGGAGTCCGTCCTTCAAACTGCGTCATGTAAGCTACGGTATTCACAAATACCTTCTTCCCTTCCTCGGTCATTCCTTCCGGTGATGCTCCAAAGCCCCATAAAAAGAAATTACCATGTCGGCCAAGTGCTACCGCTCCCACATCTTTCTGGCACACTCCACTGGAAATAATCTCCGTATCGGGTGACTCGCTGAATCTATTTCCTCTAGACACTAAACCAATTCGCGCATCTCGTGAGTCTAAATAACCACTTTTATCCACGCGCCACATGGGCAATTCATTTGGAAGGTTTTTCCCAGAAGCATAATGGAATACGCCTTCTGGAGTCGGCTTATTGACAAAGGTTGGTGATACCTTTTCCAAAGGGCCTTTAAAGATAGCATGATTGCTCTTCACGTGGTGAGCGTCTGCATCTAAACACAGGCACAGCCAGTCTATTTTCAAGCCTATAGCGCGCCCCATCTGATCGGATGTGCCGGCGATAAATATCACAGGTTTTGAAAAGTCATCTGGCAGGTACTTTGCCGATTTGTAGACGCGCTTGCCGTCAGCGCCGACTTCATTGACTGCGGGCTCGATTGGTGTCGTCGGGAAGTCGAATATCGTCACATCATAAGCTTCGGAATCCGACGTTTCCCAATCTCTTACATCCATCGTTTTGACTTCAGAGAAGTAACTAGACAACAATTGCCTAAATGCAGGCATACGAATCGGATATTCAGCTTTGAACCCCGCTTCCGACATGCCCCCGGGTCCCATACGCCCCTTGTCCCATGTGGGCATGGGTTTAGACGGATCATAACCTACAAATAAGACTTTAAGTCCCTTGATTGTTGACTTTTGTGCTCTTGCTCCTCCAAACGGGAGGCTAAGGACTAGTATAAATAATAAAAAATTTTTCATAATTAATAGTTTTGTGTCAGCTCCGGATTAAAACTAGTTGCATTCTGCGGAAAAGGATAGATCCACAATGGTGAATTGGGTTTTAACGTATAGGTATCCCCCAAAATAGTTCTTTTCAATGCTGAAGCAAACTCGGGTTCGGTATTCCAGCGCTTCAGATCAATTAGATCTTTCATCGTATTAAAATTTTCACTTCTATGCAACTGCTTCAAGAGAGTAAACACCTCCATCTTACTTGAAGCCGTAGATACAGTATATCTGTCCGTTAGCACTCTTTTCTTCCGAATGTTTTCCAGTTTTTCTTTGGCTTCTGTCAGATCCTCAGCGCGCATTAAGCATTCGGCTTCAGTAAGACGCATATCTATTGATGTAAGACCGGCACCGCTGACCTCCGAAGAGGTTCCTCCTAATGTCCATACTGCTTTTTCGCCAGGCATACCGAAATATGAACCTCCAGAATCCCCTGAAAATGGAATATTGACTTGGGTAGGCATATAATTATAGAGTACCGAATTTGGATCAAACTGTGCCAATAACTCTGGGTAATACCAAGTAAGGTACATAACGGACGGGGTAATAAAGAGATCTTCCTTGCTAGAGAATGTTGGTCTGGCCCAACCTTTTGGATTTGGACTGACACCTGTAACCGGATAGTCGACCAGCATATTATTATGGTTGTCAATTTGGCTATTAATAGCAAGCGATGCTCTAGCAGCGATCAATGCCTGATCAAACTTACGCATAGATAGGTGAACTTTTGCTTGCACAGCATAGGCAAACGATTTGCCTACACGTTGCTGATTTGCACCCTCATTCAATAATGCTTCCAGTTTGAAAGCATTATCAAGATCTTTAAGTATAAAATCATACACCTCTGCTACCGTATACTTTTTTGCCGGCTCCGAAATCACATCCGTTTCCAATACATAAGGTACCCCACCATCCGTAGCAGCTGTAGTAGGATCATAAGCTTTCGCAAATATATTTACAGCAAGATAGTGAAACCATGCACGCAGCACATATGCCTCTGCTTTATAACGATTAGCTAATAATCGATCTCCTTTTGCTGCATCAGCGCGAGCGATGACAGGATTACAAGTCTTTCCGATGACGCTATAAATTGGTTCATAAATATTACAGCTTGGCCTTAACGCCGCACGGTCAATACTTTCATCCCAAAACACGACAGCATAATTAAAGGTCTTGATAGGTTCCTTTTTTAAGATCCCAATATTTAAATTATAAATTCCCGCAGTCAATGGGGCAGTCCTAACCACGGAAAAACCGGAGTAGGGATCATTTAGTAGTAAATCAAGATCACTTGCTGTATTCAACAGGTTTCTTCCCTTAGGTTCAATTTCAGTAAATTTTTCACAACTGCTAAGTGTGCCAACTAAAGCAAAAACTATAACGTATAGTATATTTTTCATCTTTTTGAACTCTTAATTATTAAAAATTAAAGTTAATTCCAAACACATAACTTGTAGGTAGTCGGATACCCACTGTTTCTGGATCAATACCGATCTTATTGCTCTTCCATAACGCAGGAAGATTGTTCATCTGAAAGCGCAGTCTCAAATTATTTAATCCTATTCTAGTCAATGAATTGCGTGGCAGATCATAGCCCAGAACAAAGTTTCTTATTTTTAGAAAATCGGCGGCATGAACAAATATATCAGTAGCGTTTTGGACAGCAGGTTGCGTACCTCCAGAGTTGTTGTACTGCCATATTCCCGGAATATTTGTATCAGTGTTGGTTGGTGTCCAAGCATCCAAATACCAAGACCTAACCGGCGAAGCTGACGGTAAACTATTAATTTGAACTTGATTAGCCCGTAGATGATGTCCACCGTAATACACCATCATCAGATTTAGGCTTATTCCCTTCCAGGAAAATTGATTTTCCATCGCATAAGTGTATTTGGGATCCGCTTGTCCAGTGAAATAAACAGAACCTGGCGTAGCAACTTGGATCCCTACTTCAGGAATAATACGTCCATCTTCCGCATACCAGGATTGTACACCTCTGTCAGTAAGTCCAGCAAACCGGTAAGAAAACAACGAACGTACAGGATAACCTTCTTTGTAGCCAATATTGACAACCTGATAGGCGCTATTGGCTTGAATCTCGACTCGGGTCACTTCATTTTTATTCCACGATGCGGTACCAGAAGTAGTCCAAGAGAACGCGTTTCTGTCTTTCGCACGGAACCAATCGTAAGCAAGAGTTAACTCTACCCCTCTGTTTTTTAAATTGGCCATATTCATTACTAGACTACTGAATCCTTTTGTAACCTCCAGCGTCTGGTTGGAGAAAACTTTCTCACTTTTTTTATCATACCAATCAATGACACCTCTTAATCTAGAATCAAACAACATAAATTCTGCACCAATATTGATTGTACCTGTTCTTTCCCAGGACAATGCTGGATTGCCTGGGCTTTCGATAGTTGCTCGGGGCAGTCCGGTATTAATATTTGTCTGGCCCGTAGTAGCCGTCATATAACTTGTTGCACCTTGATAGATATTTCCAGTATAGCCGTAGCTCGTCCTTAATTTTAATAAATTGATATCCTTATAATGGCTCATAAAACTTTCATGGTGTAAATTCCAGCTGGCACCAAAAGAGCCAAATGGTGAACCTCTAAATTCAGTGGCCAATCCATATACATCGGCAAAGTCTTTACGAATAGAACCAAATACATTGTACCGTCTATCGTAGGTGTAGGTCATGTTGGCATAACCAGACGCATTGCGACGTCTCACCTCTGTTAGGTTGTTTCCTCCTGCATTGAGCGTTATCGCATTATCAATCAATGGTGTAAAAATAAACTGCCTTGCTGGGTAACCAGGGGCATAAAAGCTAGTGTTGTTTATGCTCCAAAGCTCATTATAATTTACATTGGTGGTCGAGTGCGATTGCAGTTGATCGTCCCAGCCTAAGTAAAGATTTCGGTTACCTTTTGAGTTTGTCTCTCTAAATTCAACACCTGCAAGCACATCTATATGGTGGATATCTTTAATAACCCGACTAAAATTCACCTGTCCCCGTGCGGTCCAATAATCACCTTGCATATGTTCTGTCGCCAACCTTCCTCCTGTCTGTGGGAGCATATATCGATACGTTCCATTTGGATTTTGTACAGTATATACATTTCGCATAAGACGCATGACATAGCTATCAGACTCTGTATTATTAATCACGGATTGACGGTTTACCTCATATACATATTGCGTGTTGAATGTCAACCCTTCTAATATTTTAAACAGGAACTCGCCATGATAACGGGTATTTTGTCTCTCGATTTTATGCTTGTTGAGGTTGACTTCATCTAATAAGTAATAATGCATGGGCCTCAAAGCCTTATTGTCTTCTACCCAAGTTGCATAGGGGTTATAGTAATGAGTCCATCCCGGTGAAATATTCGCTTGTGTACCGTCTGGATTAAATAAACTATAATAAGCCGGTAAACTGAATGGGTCCATTATATTTTCCACATAATTACCTCGGCGTTGGGTAGACCGCTGGAATATATTATTTACACTAAAATTAATCGTCAACCATTTTGTCATATCATAGGTCCCTTTATAGAAAGCATTGAGCTGGTGATCCTTGTCAGATATTTTACCGGTATTATCCCCTTTATAGTTGACCACCAAATTAGATTGAAAATTATCGGTCCGGTTTCTTACAGATAAATTATGCATTTGGAGCACCCGTTGTCTGAGTAAATTATCAGCATAATCCTTGGCAAAATTCTGCGTTCTGTATTGTGCTAACCGACTGTCCAGTTCATCTTGCTGGATTAATCCTTTCTTTAGCTGATAATGCGCATACTGAATAGGTGTTGGATTTAAGCCAAAACTCCCTGTACCTTTTAGCGCATTGTCCATTGCTGACAACTGAGCTGCGGCATTAGGCGCTTCGTTATACAACCATTTGAAATACTCATTCTCCTTATCCACCTGCTGTGCTGGGGTCATATACCAATTGTCCGCATAATCAATGTTCTTCTTTTCCCAAACTGTAGTATTTGAAGAAACCTCGATATCAATTTTATTTAAATCTTTCGCCTTTTTCGTAGTTACAATGATAACTCCATTGGACGCGCGGGCACCATAAATAGCCGAGGCTGCCGCATCTTTAAGGATAGTAACGGACTCTACATCATAAGGATTTAAATCTTCATAAGCCATCTCAACAGGAAGTCCATCGACAACTAATAAGGGTCTACTTTCGGCAAATAATGTCCCTGTTCCACGAATCATAATCCGGTCCCCGTATTTTACCAGACCAGCCACACGACCTTCCAGATTATCCATAATATTCGGAGTGAACCTGCTATCCAGCTGATCGGACGTCACCGTAGTAACGGCGCCTGTTGCCCTTTCCCGAGCAATTTTTTGATATCCCGTATTTACGACAACTTCATCAATATCCCCCAGTTTGGCAGATAACACAACGCTCATATTTTCAGTCGCTCTCAGGGTTAAATCATTATATCCGATAGATTTAAATTGCAATGACGCACCTTGTGACACATTCGACAGTGAAAAATAACCACGGTCGCTCGTGGATGTCCCTATTTTAGTTCCGACAATATGCACACTAACACCAGATATCGAATTACCAAGACTGTCACGGACAGTTCCTGACACATTAATCACCTGCTGTTGGATAGGCTGCGAACCAGGCTGTTCATCAATTACAATATTAGGAGCGCTACGTAATACAATATTTTTCCCTTCTTTTTTATAGGTGATATGTTGCCCACTAAAGATATGATCTAAAAAAGGCTTTATAGGCATATTTACTACATTCACTGATATTCGACGTGTCTCAGAGATAATGCTGCTACTTCCGGAAATAACATAACCTGTTTGCCTCTTTACCTCCGAAGCGATTTCTCTGATCGTTAGATTTTTCTTATTTAAGGTTATAGTCTGCGAATAAATGGATGCATTCACATGTACCAGCCCAATCAAAATAAGTATAATGGTAAGTTTCATCACACGTATAAAGTAATGTATTTTCATTATTTTTGCTTTGGTTTGAATAATTCGTTAGTTGATATTTTTTGAGCCATTTGAGGGAGGTGTTGGTCGCACTTCCCTTACTTTTGAGACGCTGGTTCCAAACGTCATGAAGTTCTTATTTTCTTCTATAGAGCTTTATTTGAAATAATTAACTTTCTATCCATCGAAACTTTGTAGTCCAATTTTGCACTTTCCAATAATTGAAGTACTGTAGCCAGATTATCGGACTTATAGGCCTGTCCAAAGAATGTCCCTTTAGGGATTTTTCCTTTATAAACGATATCTAGGTCATACCAGTCACTGATCTCCTGCATAATTTCTGTAAATGGCTTATCATCAAAATTAAACAAACCCGACCGCCAAGATATCGAAGCCTCTACGTCAGTTTCTTTTATAGTCATGCGAGAACCACTTACATAGGACTCCTGGCCAGGAAGAAGAAGGGTGTACTTATCATTTGCACTAGGAGCAACCTGTATCTTACCTTCTAAAAGGCTAGTTCGCTTTGCTATATTGGGATATGCCTTAACATTGAAATGTGTACCTAAAACTTCTATTTTTTGGCCTTCACTCTGCACAATGAATGGCGCTTTTTTATTCTTAGCTACTTCAAAGTAAGCTTCACCTTTTAAATATATCTCGCGTTTACTCCGTCCATACGGTTGAGTAATCGTAATTTCGGATGCTGTATTCAACCAAACTTTGGTACCGTCTGGAAGTGAAAAACTATACGTTTGCCCTTTTGCTGTTGTAGCAGTCAGTTTATCATATTCTACTGATGAACCATCTTCCACCGCACTACCGTCATCATATCTCAAACTACCGTCGCCAATTACTACGCCTTCCTGAAGATCACTTAATGCTATTGTTTTCCCATTGGAAAGCGTAATCGTCGCACCATTTCCCTTTGAGTTACTGATATCTTCTGTTGGAATTGTAGCAAGAACATCACCTACGCCCTGTCGCTTTTGTAAATCGGTATAAGACCACCAACAGAAAAGAAGAATAACCGCTGCCGCTGCTGTAATCCCCATCCGAATGTATACCTTTCGGATACCTGTCTCCTTTTTAACCCTGCTTTGATGAGCTAAATAGGAATCCATCGCTTCTGCAATTCGTTGTGTAGACGATTCTATCTCTTCTCTAGAAACCGCTGTATAACCAGATTTATAGTCATTTAAAAATCCAGCTTCAACAATTGCATTTTCATTGGAGGTACTACTCCCTTCAATATATTTATTAATTAGACTTTCAGCGTTGTCCTTCATCTATTTTTTTGGTTAGCAATACAGAATATAATGGCTGTATACAAGTAAGTCAGCTAACTAGGGCTTAGGGCCTAAAAAATAAATCAGTTTTTACAAAAAAAACAACAATACACTGACAAAGAGACGATTAAAATTACAACGATTGGAGAAGATAAAGCAAAATCGCACTTAGAGGCAACTTGCCTCTTAATATTTTAAGTGCATGATTGATATGATTCTTAACCGTTTTTTCTGACAAATTTAATTTGTCCGCTATTTCTCGATGTGATAGACCCGCATTACGACTCAACTCAAACACCTCTCTCATTTTGTCGGGGAGCTTCGATACTTCCTTTTCAACGAGATTGATCAACTCCTTTTCATTCAAATATTCATCCACACTATAATCAACTTCATTGATAAACTTTTGAAAAATTGACACGTAATCTGATCTGATTTTTTTGTGTGCGACAAGATTTAGGAATTTATAACGTACAGCTGCATACAGATAAGATGATATCGTTCCTTTTAATTCTAATCTTTCGGCATTTTCCCAAAGTGATATAAAAACGTCTTGTACAAGATCTTCGGCTTCGCTTATATCATGGGTCATATTTTTCGCAAATGAATACAGTACCCTCTTATAGCGTTCAAATAGCTCTCTAAACGCTTCCTGATCTCTCTGCCTTAACAGCGACGCTAGCTCACTATCTGTAGTATGACCGTAATTCATAATTATTAGGCTTGCAATATAATGTAAATCTACGTAACTAAAGACTGAAATTCTGTTTTGTAAAAATGCTAAATAGGCAATGAGGTATCGTATCATGGGACTCAAAGGCAAACATTCTAGTCTAATTAACCATTCTAATGATCTCGTTTTTACCATTACTACTACAGCCTACCAACATTATGATATCATTCTAAATCTTCCAAAACTCCTTACAAGAAATCGGGAAAGGGTTTTCGCACTCGAATCTCTTCAATATGCGAAAGTTTTACAAAGAACATCCGGATTTCCAGACAGTGTCTGAATACCTAACATGGTCATTCATATACGAATTGCTCATTATCGAATGATAAAGGATATTAAACTTTTAAACTGAAGATATCTTATTACCTCTCTGGCGTCATAATGTTTGTGGTGATCTCTAGCTATCCTTCTAGCCACCTTTCCTGCCGCCAAAATTCTTGTAGTAGACATAGACGCAAGTGCTCTCACCACTGGTGAGAGAAATCGGCAGAACAAACATTCTACTTATTTTTTCGAAATGTAAAACCATTGATGAAATGGAATTTTATCTCAAGTGTGTAAAACTAGAAAATTACAGTGAACTTGCTTGACAAAGTATTTCAATGAAATGGTTGCAGCTCAAATCTTAACTCCAGAACGAGAAGGAAAAGAGGTATTTTATACAACTCATGATCTGATTCGGATACTAGGAGGCTAATGGTTTAGAATAAAACCAAGTAATACATTAAGTGTATTGACTAACGCAACCAAAACAACAAAATAATACTTAACTTGTAACGTAGACTTATATATTGGATCTTGAAGGCATGACTATAAACAACACGCAGGATTTGTTCTTATTAAAAGATATACTTCCTTTATTTGACTATACACTCAACCCAGATAGTAAATCTATATTAGAGAGACTCTTACAACACCCTCTTTCGTCCGTCGCTGAGATCAAGGGTAGGCAGACTATACTCCAACAGATAATTGATTCTAAACTGCTTTGTGACGAATATGACTACCGTAAGATAGAATATATCGATACGCATCGGTTTCTGTCTAGCTTTCCGCTGGAGGATCTAAACCAACAGGATTATCTGCAATACATCCTCAAAAAGAGAAAGAGAAATACCCTACTGGGGGAATACCAGCAATTGATCTATTTCCTAGCCAAAATCGAACAACAATTAAGAGAAAATCTTGACATCAAAGCTTTTCCAAAACACTACCAGGAAGAGGTTCGATTAATCCTAAACTATTTGCAATCATTCCGACCGAAACACTATAAATCAAAACTCGCTAAGGATAAATTCGGCTATAAATCGATCCAAGAGCTAAACGCAATAGTGTATGAAAAACGTAAAAATGGAGATACCGTTGCCTTCTTTGAAAAGCTTTCTCTTTTTGAGGCCTATATATCAATAAGCAAAGGCATTTGCAAACATGATTTTCACTTCGCAGAAATAGGTAACAATCAATTTCAATTATCTGGATTCTATCATCCACTACTGCAAGCCCCCATCAAAAATGACATTGACATAAAAAATAATGTGGTACTCCTGACAGGAGCCAATATGTCGGGTAAATCAACACTGCTTAAAGCTATCGGACTTTGTGTATATCTCGGTCATCTGGGTCTTGCTATACCTGCCTACAGTGGCTCGATCCCTTTTTATGACAGCATCTCTATACAGATCAATCATAGCGATGATCTGAAAAATGGATATAGTCATTTTATGAATGAGATCATCAAGCTCAAAGATGTAGTACTACAGGCTGATTCAGGCAAACGTTGCTTCGCCATTTTTGATGAACTGTTTAAAGGAACCAACCATGAGGATGCCTTCGCCATAAGTGTGAAAACAATCATAGGTCTTCAGAAATTTAAAACTTCGACTCTCTTTATCTCTACGCATATAGCTGAGTTGAAAAACGAACTAGACCAAAGTCCCATAACTGCCGATGCCTATTACATAGACTGTCAAATACGGGATGAATTACCTGTCTTTTCGTACGTTTTAAAAACTGGATGGTCTAATCTACAGATAGGTCGATTACTGTTCAAAAAAGAAGGTCTAAATGATTTGCTGGACCTCCCCCAGCGCTAATATTATATAGCCAAATGGGCTTCAAGCATTCTCTAAACGCTTTGGAATACAAAGTATTCCAAGATATATTCTATTCGATAAAGAAGGAGGAATAGTGGATAAAAATTTTATCCGCCCAAGTGACCCAAACTTTGTTAAACAAATAAAAAGTAATAATGAAGAAAACAGATAATCCCTTATTTGTAATCAAGTTCTATATCCTTATTGTAACACTCTCATGTTATCCGAACTAAGAAAGACCTAAATCATAGCTATATCCTACCTATTGTTTTTCCTTAGAAGGCCCAATACGTTCTCTTCTTTTTCTACAACATCGGGATCATGATGTATTCACCGAGGGTTACATTTACAAAAAACAGATGCTTTGTAGACGCTTTACACGAATCTTGTAGTCTTTCTGTAGCATTCATTCCCTTTATTTTTAGATTTAAAAATTAGAATTTTGACCTTGATTAATTCTAATAATATGATATTCTTTTTCGGGACACGTTCGACGCAGGTTGCAGCGCACCAGGCTAAAACAAACTGTGCATATTGTCAACAGGAAGCCGTATGGCTTTTCGTCTATCAACATTATTTCCATATATTCTGGATACCTGTATTTCCACTATGGAAATCTACGGTATCAAGCTGTGGACACTGTAAACAGACGTTAACAAAAAAGGCGTTTTTGCCGGAGTTACAAGAAGATTACATCAAGGTCAAACAGCAAGCAAAAACACCTTGGTGGACGTTCTCCTTACTGATTGCAGCAGTACTTTTGGTAGTAGGCTCAATGATCTTAGCTAAATTAGCTTAGTGATGAATCATTAACATCTCTAGGGGCTGTCTCAGAAACCTTTTCCCGACGTCATTGCGCGGAGAAAGAATGACGACAAAGCAATCTGATTATATCAAAAACGTGAATTGTTTTTTAAACCTTTTGAGACAGCTCCCTTTACTAAATACAGGAATGAACTAAGCATAACCGATCGTCGCCTTCGAGATAGAAATCGCAGCAAATCAGAACGGTAATACATTAGGTTTAAGAAAATGCTTTTTCAAGCTCTTCGATACTTTGCCCCGACCTGCTGTATACGATAGTTTCTCTATCACCGCTTTCAGGTTTCCATTTTTCAATCGTAGTGACCTTATCTTTATATTGCTGCATCTCAGTGGAAATATGGCTCCCCTTTCTGGGGTCTTTAAGACAATCGATAGTAACAGTTACGCCCAGGTATTTCTCTATGAGAACAGGTATTTCCTGATAGCCCTTGGTTTCATCTGTTATGTCAATACAATTATCTTGAGGGTCTTTGCTGAATAGCCTATTGAGCCACCACTGTCTATCATACTTTGTATAGGTCGGAAGGCTATTTAAATAGAATCTAAAACCTCTGTGGACCGTAGTAAAATCGCTACTGACAATATAGTTGTAATGGACAATAGCTTCGATGGATTCCCAGCTTATAGCGCATCTCTTATCAAACAGGGGCATATCAATACAGATTCCATTGCCATCGGCCGATAGTTTGTTTTTTCTTTCTTCAATTATTTTATGTTGCCGCCCAGACAGCGAAAACCCAAACAATACTCCGTATAGAATAAGCAACGGAAAGAAAGCAAATAACGAAATGGTGATCCACCCCGCAACACCGACCTCCCAGTGAAGCGTAATAGCGAAGAAAAGCAGAACGAAGCCTATTATTGAAAATACGGCCAATGGTAAAATAATAAACGCTCTCATCTTTTGTTCTGCTTGATCTTACTATATATTTGTGAGGTCAAATTAGAAAAAAATCATCAGATCCAAACGCTCAACCCAAACATTTCTTTCTTGATAAAAAGCCTATTGGAATTTTAATCTATCGACCAAATCATTGAAATATTGCTTATCCCAAGTTTTAAGTGCAGTATCATCTTTTATGAATGGTACAACATCATCCCTAGTCATAGTTGTTAAATTATCACGCTATAATCGGAAAAATTCCGATTATCCATAGAAAATAACACATTATCATTAATGAACAATACTCGTTAATCCTGTAAAAATTCAATCCGACCGTCCAAAAGGTAACCACAACATTGTCAAAAACCAAAACCCTCCAACCTGCATTAGACAAGTTGGAGGGCGGATCTATCTATAGACTAGAATCAATAACCTGGGTTTTGTTCCAGGTTGGGATTGACCGATTTCTGTGGGTTTGGAATCGGATATACCAACGTCTTCGGATCTGGATCCGCTGGTTTCTCCTGCCATGCCAACAAGAACTTGCCGTAACGGATCAAGTCTTGTCTACGCCATCCCTCCCAGTAGAGCTCCCGCGCGCGTTCGTCCAACAGGTTATCCAGAGTAAGTGTCCCAAACAGAGCTGCACCTCGTTGGGTGCGGATATCATTGACAATCCCCAAGGCCTCTCCAGTTGTCCCATTCCCTCCACGCAATATGGCTTCAGCTTTCATCAATAATACATCCGAGTAGCGGTACACCACCCAGTCATTATTGCGTTGCCCTGTTACGGCATAATCAAAAGCATACTTCATCGGGCGTATCCCTGCGGTCTCTAGTGTAGCGCCCGAGGTGCGGATAGTCACCTCACGGGTGAAGTATAGCGGTGCTGTAGATGGGTTACGGGCATTGAGTGGCTGATTGGTCGTCCAGTTGTATTGCTGTCCTTCAAAAAAGCCTACATTCTGACGGTGATACCCCTTGCTTTTATTGGATGTTGTATCGGCATCATAGGCATAATAGATCCCACGTCGCTCGTCCGTAGAAGTAAATTTATCGTAGTAATCTGACAGCGTACACCAACCATTCCATCCACCAGGACGCATATTATAGTGTGCAATTGTATTCCATGTACGGTCCACATTGCCGCCGCGTACACCATTCTCGTTATAAAGGGTAAAGATATTTTCAGTCGATTTGACATCATTATCGGGGGCAAAATTATCAAAGTATTTGCCGCTTAGCGAAATGCTATAGTTACCGGAAGTGCGTATTTCATTGGCCAGGTTAACGACCTTATTCATGTCTTCGACCGCAAAAGTCGGGTTTTGTCGATTTATAAAAGCTCCTTTATTGAGATACACTTTCATCAGCAATACCCTTGCAGCATTCTTACTTGCGATGTGCGCCTCCCGCGGCCCCTTATCAGGTAAAGCCCCCATGATTTCATTAAGCTCCTTTACCATATAATCGACGGCCTGTTCTGGTGTCAATACTTCAGGGGCTATCTTGAAATCTTCCATCGATGCTCCCTCACGGACTGGCACCTTACCATAGAGATCCAACAGGTCGAATACCATCAATGCACGCAAAAAACGGGCTTCAGCAGCCTGCTGCGCACTAGGATTGTACCTTAAAACATTGGAGGCATTGTACATCGCGGTACCCAAGCTTACGAAGGTGTTATTCATGTAAGCATTGTCCGCAGTCCAAGTATGCAAGTGTATGGCCCTGTGCATACCATTATCATCCCAATCGCCTCCACGTGTCGGTGCCATCGCAGCATCGGTCGACACCTCTTGCATCACCCATCGCTGCTCCTGTTGGTATGGTGTATTCAATGAGCTGTAAGCCGTCACCAACAAACCTCCCGCATCGACTTCCGACACTCCTTCTTCCAATTCTCCCTTGAACTCTTCGTTCAGCTTAGTACATGAAAATGAGCCTACAGACACTGCGCCTGCCAAAGCCATATATAATATTGTTCTAAATTTCATCTGTTTGTAGTTTTTATTATCCACTATTCTTTTTCCTTTAACTCCGAAGTACCTCATCTCCTAAAGTGAAAAGTTGACCCCAAAGAGAACATTTCGCGCAGGAGGATAAGGAAGGTATTCGATACCTAACGATGGAATACCATTGGACGAACCATCGGTATTGACCTCTGGATCAAAGCCTGAATACTTAGTGATGATAAACAGATTCTGTCCTGTCAGTGAAACATTCAGATTTTTGATAGTATTACCAATATTACCCACACGATAACTCAATGTAAGGTTGGCCATCTTGAGATAGTCTCCTTTTTCGAGGTAACGGTCAGATGGTGCCGAAGAGTTGGACGTAGACTCTTTGACAGAGGTATCAAAGAATGTAGATCCAATATTACGGTCGGATAAATTACTCACGCCCAAATTGGTTGCTGCTGTATTATTAAACAGGTAGTGACCTAGAGCGCCATTCATATTAGCGACGAGAGACACCTTCTTGTACGATACATTGGTCGATACACCCAATAGTGTGGTCGGATTGGGACTATTAGAATAGAATTTGTTGGTTGCCGGATCATTGTTGGAACTGACACTACCATCATAGCCCTTATACATACTCATACCTGTCTGGGGATCTATACCTTGAAAATCGGCCAGATACCACACATTGAGCGGCTGGCCATTGGTCATACGCTGACCTAACACGCCGGTAAATCCCTGCCCGCGCAATGCGCCAGTTTCATAGTACCCCAAAAGACCACTTACACTATTCTTAAGGAAGGTCGCATTTCCAGATAGGTCCCAGGTCCAGTCTGTATTTTTAATCAGTGTACCCGTAAGAGCGATCTCTACCCCTTTATTAACAATCTCCCCATCCAGATTGACCCAGATACGGCCTGCTGGTCCAGGCATAGCCAAGGTCTGCTCGAATAACGCATCAGTTGTCTTTTTATTAAAATAATCTACCGATCCATAGATACGATTGTTGAGCACAGAAAAATCAACCCCGACATTGACCGTAGCAGAAGATTCCCATTTTAGATCAGGATTTTTCAGATTCGCCTGACTAATAGCTTGGGTTGTAAAGACCATTCGGTCGCGTGAGGCTCCCGATGGGAACTCTTGGTTACCCGTACGTCCCCAGCCCAAGCGCAGTTTTAACTGATCGATAAAAGAATTGGATTTCAGAAAGCTCTCCTCGGCTATATTCCACGCCACAGCTACTGAAGGAAACATCGCATACTTATTGTTTTTACCAAATTTGGTCGATCCATCCCGTCTTAATGTTGCCGTAATCAAATAACGGTTGAGGTAGTTGGCCCCACCCCTGGCAAACATGGACTGCAACTGGTTGGTCGGGCTACGGTATGAAGCAATCTCCCGTGTCGCTACAGACGAGTATTGTAGATAGTCAAAATAGCTGAGCCCCATATAGCTAAAACCGCCACCAAAGGCTATATTATTATTATAGTTATAATCTAGATATTCGTAACCCCCCATTGCATTGATACTCCAATCGGAGTTGATCTGTTTATTATAGGAAAGCATGTGCGTCATCTGCATGTTAGTCTCCCCATTATTCGAGTTAAACGCCTGTTCATTCTTGGCATTCGAAGGGTCGATCAGCCCTGCACGGTACATACCCTGACGATTACCAGTCTGACGCATCACACTGTAGATGAAGCGGTATTCTAGATCATCTGTTATCTTATAGTAAGGTGCGATATTCACAATAGTGGTATTCGTTACCGATTCATCCTTGAAGGCATCAATACTGGTCAAAGGATTACGTGTAGTGGTACTGACAAAGGTATGTTTGCCATTGGCATCAATAAGTGGCCGTGTCGGATTCCATTGTAACGCTTGGGATATCAGGTTACCTTCTGACCCGACTACAGCGCTGATGGGTGCATAATTATTGTCCATCTGCGTCAAAAAAGCCGCAAAATCGAGCCCGAGTCTTTTATTTTCTAAAAACCTGAAGTTACCAGAAACATTAGCTGTATATTTTTTGAGCTGGGAGCTCTTAATAATTCCATTTTGATTCAGATACCCTCCTGACACCCGGTATTTGCCATGCTCTGTACCCCCTACTACATCGGCATAATAATTCCGGGTAACGGCATTTCTAGTGATAGCCTTAAAGGCATCCTCGCTCTCCCCGTAATCTGCTGTACTAGCGTCGCCCGGGGTATAATATTTTAAAGCTTCTCTAAAACGTCCTGCATCGAGCACGTCTGGAAAATCGCGCATGCTAGAAATCCCCGCCGATGCCCCAACAGAAAGTTCAGGCGAACCGACTTTTCCTTTTTTTGTTGTGATAATGACGACACCATTAGCTCCACGTGAACCATATATAGCCGTAGCAGATGCATCCTTGAGGATGTCCATACTCACGATATCACTCGGATTGAGATAAGACAATGCGTTACCACGATCCGAAGTAAAGCCTCCACGCCCCTCTGGGAGAGGTGAATTGCCCGACATCGGCACACCGTCCAACACAAACAATGGATTATTGCTGGAACGTATAGATGAATTACCCCGGATACTCACTGTCGTAGCACCTCCCGGTTGTCCGGTATTATTAATAACCATCACTCCAGGAGTCTTACCCTGGATCAGCTGATCGGGGCTCGTCGTCAATCCTCGGTTAAAATCTTTGACACCGATAGTAACCATGGAACCTGTCAAGTCTCTTTTGCGAGCGGTACCATAGCCGATGACGACGACCTCGTCAAGCCCCTGATCTGCGGCCGGTTCCATTGTGATAGTCATATAATCTCCCGAAATAGGAACCTGAGTTACATTGTAACCAATGTAATTAACTTCCAGCAATCGAGCGTCCTGAGAAATATCCAACTGAAAATCGCCGGTAGGTCCCGAACTCGTACCCGCTGAGGTACCAGATACCCTAATCGTAGCACCTGCAATAGGATTTGCAGATTCATCTACAATCTTCCCCTTGAGCAATCTGGTCTGGGTGAAGGCTGTAACAGTAATCAGTAATAATGCCAAGGACATTACACTTGATTTGAGTAGTTCTTTGTTCATACTGCTTGTGTTTTTTGGTTTATTGATTGGTATCACCCCAAACCATTGCCGAATGGCAGTTCAGAGCGCTACATACAGTTTATCATTGATTACATAAAAATGGGAAAAACAAAAACTCCGCAGCATTCACAGCGTCTCAACTTTTTATCATTGCGTGTCAGACAAGCTCGTTTTAAACTATTTATTACTTATTTTAGCTTTAAGATCTAAGTTTTGAAAAAGATAGTCTCTCTATATATGGTATTGATGCTGTTGCTACACGGTCGTGTGGAAGCACAATCCACTTATTTTCGCAGCTACCAGACCATCGATGGCCTATCAAACAACGCGGTGACTGCCATAACTCAAGACGAACAAGGCTTCCTTTGGTTTGGTACACGTAATGGTCTCAATCGCTTCGATGGTCACCAATTCAAGGTATTCAGTCATACCGACTCTGCGACTTTACGCATAGGAAGCTCGTCTATACTAAGTCTCCTGACGGATAGCAAAGGTACTATGTGGGTTGGTACCACTCATGGCTTGTATCGGTACATACCTGATCGGGAAGCCTTTAATTATATAGAAGAAGTGCCAATGGAAGAGATCCGCTTTATAAAGCAGACAACGGACTATATCTGGTTTGTTTCCAATGGCCGTCTATATCGTTATAGTTTGAAGGGACAGACGTTCAAGGTATTCAATCAACTCATAGACCGGATAATCGCTGCCAGTACAAACCACAATCAGGATCTATGGTTAGTAGACAGCCGTCATGCCATACTACGGTATAATACGAAAGAGGACAAGTTTACCACTATAGATCTCCGTGCACTACATCCGAACATACGATCCAGTATCAAAACAGTATATGGCATCAACGACTCGCTGATCATTATCGGTACAGCCTATACAGCCTACCTATTGGACTGTACGGAAAACAAACTGACAGACCTTATCACAAAACGACACCCACAAAAGGCAATCTTGGTCCACGGTGTGATCCAACAAAGTCCGTCCGCCCTATGGATAGGTACTGAAATGGGAATCTACAGCTATGATCTCCGTAAAGGTACAATCAGTCATATCAAGAAAGATCCCCTCAATCCATTTTCTCTATCGGACAACGTCGTGATAAACTTTTTTAAGGACCGGGAAGGAAGTGTATGGGCTGGGACATTTTTTGGTGGGGTAAACCAGTATAGCAGTCAGTTTGAAAACTTTAAAAAGCACCTACAGGGAAATGGAAAGTTTTCACTTTCGGGGAATGTGATCCATGAAATCGCAAAAGACAAATACGGCAACTTCTGGATAGGGACGGAAGACGGGGGGCTAAACAGGATATTAGCTAACTCGAATAAGGTACAACATTTCAAAGCCGACGGCAAGCCAGGAAGTATAACTCATAATAATCTACATGGACTGGCAATGATGGGCGATGAACTATGGGTAGGTTCTACATCACATGGACTGGATATTCTAGATTTAAAAACCGGTTTATTAAAAAGGCATTATAGGGGGATTGGGGAAGGCCTGACACGAAGCAAATTTGTAGTATGTCTCTATAAGACCCGAGACGAAACCATGTTTGTAGGAACGGACAAAGGGCTATACATCTACGATAAGAAGAAAAGAGAATTTCAACTAGCGCCTATCCCATTGGCATGGATACAGGGGATATACGAAGATGCAGAAGGTATATTGTGGATCAACACTTATGGCAGTGGCGTAATCGTATATGACCGTATAGCAGGCACAAATCGCCAACTTCTTTCCCAGCCCGGTAAGGGGAACACTTTGGTCAACAATTACGTTAATGGGCTTTTTGAGGATAGCAAAAAAAACATTTGGTTGGCTACTGAGGCTGGACTCTCCAAATACCGAAGAAACGGAGAATTCACCACCTACCTCAACCAATTGGGGCTTCCTTCGACACAGGTTTTCAAAGTACTGGAAGATGACAACCACACGATATGGGTATCTACAGGGAGTGGGTTGGTAAAACTGGAAGAGAACAGTCCGGAGGAAACGATATTTACGGCACGGGATGGCCTTCCAACCGATCAGTTCAATTACAACTCGGCATTTAAGGATAGCGATGGGACACTCTATTTTGGTACGATAAAGGGAATGGTCAGCTTCAACCCGGCCAAGACGATAAAGAACAATTTTGTACCGCCCGTATTCATCAGCAATCTCCAGATCAACAATAAGGATGTAACCATAAGCAAGGACGGCTTTCTGAAACGCTCTATATCACTATCAAAAGAGCTTAGACTGACACACGATCATTCGAATATTAACTTCAATATCGCTGCATTGAGCTTTGCCTCTCCCGAAAGCAACGTATATAGCTACATCATGGAGGGTTACGATAAGGAATGGACGACAATAACTGGCAATCAAAAGATATATTACAATAAACTGCCCCCAGGTACATATACTTTTAGATATATCGGGGCCAATAATAGTAAACTCTGGAATCAGACCGAAAAAACACTGCGTATCATCGTCTCGCCTCCCTGGTGGCGTTCGATCTGGGCCTACACCTTCTACCTCTTAATCATGGGAGCAATTGTTTTTCTGATTTTGCGGTATTACTTTTTATGGGTGCAGGCGAGCAATGTACGAAAGATGGACAATTATGAAAGAGAAAAAGAACGGGAAATGTACAATCTCAAGTTAGAATCTTTCACCAATCTAGCCCATGAGATTAGGACTCCTCTTACGCTGATAAAAATGCCCTTGGAGAAAATAATGAACGGGAGCAAAATCGTGGACGAAGACACCAAACAGGACCTTGCGCTGATTGAAAAAAACACGTTAAGATTAATCATCCTGACGAATCAACTTTTAGATTTTAGAAAAGCAGAAAATAATAATATGAGCCTTATTTTTACAAAGACAGAGATCAACACCCTTCTCGATGAAGTATTCAATGATTTGCGACCTCTCGCTAAGGAAAAAAAACTAACATACCAACTGCTGCTACCTCGTATTACCCTGACAGCTTATGTGGATAGCGAAGCGCTTCGAAAAATATTCACAAACCTGATCCATAATGCCATTAAATATGCGCACAGAGAAGTGGAAATAAAACTGTTGCCTTTCAACAGTGATGACATCATGTTCAATGTAGAGTTTGGCAATGATGGATCGATTATTCCCTTTGATAAAAAAGACAAAATATTTGAACCTTTCTACCGACTGTATGATGCAGACAAAAATACTGGAACAGGGATCGGACTACCTCTCTCCCGCTCCTTAGCAGAGCTTCATCATGGCTCCCTGTCTCTCGTATATACTAAAGGCGAACGGAATCTCTTTTTGCTTTCCTGCCCGATACTGCAAGACGAGCAAAATGACAAGCAGTCGCCCAACGACCCTCCGGCCGCTCCTTCTGAACAACAGGGAATCGCTGTCGAAGAAAATCCAGAAAAAGAAAACCCTATTATTCTCGTTGTAGAAGACAATAAGGAGATACTGGCCTATCTAAACAAAGAGCTCAAGGGAAATTACTCGATACTAAGAGCCGGTAATGGCGCAGAAGCCATGGAAATCATAGAAGCCAATGATGTACAACTGGTTCTTACTGATATTATGATGCCGATTATGGATGGCATGGCACTGTGTAAGCGCATAAAATCAGACATCTTATACAGCCACATTCCAGTCATCTTTCTAACGGCAAAAAATGGATTGGATGCCAAAATAGAAGGATTAAAAAGTGGAGCTGATGCTTATATCGAAAAACCGTTTTCCCTGGAGTACCTACTGGTGAACATCCGTAATATGCTCAACAACCGTAAAATCGTCAAAGATTATTTTACGGCACCATCAACTTCCAACGTATTGGATATGCATGTATCTGAACCCGATAAGGATTTTATAGATCAGCTCCATCGGGTTATCTATGAACAGATTGACTCGACAGAGCTTAATGTTGAGGTACTGGCCAAATCTATGAATATGAGCAGACCGACATTGTATCGCAAGATAAAAGGCCTGTCCGACCTCAGCCCTAACGAATTGATCAATATCTCGAGATTACGAAAAGCTGCCGAACTACTACTACTAAAGAAACATTCGATAGCTCAGATTGCAACCATGGTAGGCTATTCGGTACAATCAAACTTTTCGAGAGATTTTCATAAACACTATAGTATGACCCCCAGCTTATATATCACTGTACACAGCGATCAGGTATCCCCGACAGAATAGTGCCCCAGTTTGACAAAGGATCAATCCTTCTTACCGACGTCCTGCTGATTTTTAGGACGTGCGTACGCAGCGCTGAACACCATGGCTAGTCCTGTCCCTATAAAGATGACCACAGCTACAGAAATAGCAATCTTGACCAGCTGGGTATAATCTACAGCTACCCAGCCCCACATATAGTTGAGCGACACAAAACCTACTACAAGTAAAGACACAACGAATAGAAATGTAATAATATGCTTCATGGCCTACAGTTTATTTAAATAATCCTTCTTCTTCTCTTCGAACTCTTCCTGGGTAATGATATTTTCATCCAACAGAAGCTTGAGCTTGCGCAATTGTTCCATTGGATCTACCCCTACGGTAGGTTGCGTGACTTCATCAATAGAATTGCTGAACACCTTACCCAGACTCATACCTGCTCCAAGCCCGACTCCTGCTCCAGCAAGCCCGCCTTCATTTTTGGCAGCATCACGTAGGGCACGAAGTTTTTCCAACTCGACGTAGCTAAGTCCTCCCTCTGAAGCGGCATGGCTATCGGCCGTAATATCGGCAATCTTACCGATACGAGTCTGTGTCTCCTCATCAAATGAGTTTCCTTCGATCCTGAAGTCGCGGAGCACGAGACCAAAGGCTTCAAAATCCTGCACAAGCCGATCTCTCATAGTAGTAGACAACCGGGCAATCTCCGCATCGATCTTGGTATAAGGCATTTTCTCTTCTGCCAAACAGGAAGTCAGCACCTGCTGGATACGAGCCTGTATCGCCTCGCGGAATGCTTCGGTACTATAGGTATCTTGCGAACCGACATATTCTGTAAAAAAACGCCCTGCATCGCTAAGACGGTATGAAAAATTACCAAAAGCAGATAACTGGATCGGAATCTTATAGTACTCGTCCATATATTTGATTGGTGAAGATGTACCCCAGCCCTGATTAACCACCTCCGCCTTGCGGTAGAAGTAAAGCCCCATCTTGTGTTCACTCTCAAACAACTGGGCCACCTTAAGCAATGAGGTGATGAAAGGATGATTGTCCGTCCGGATATTGTAAACGCCCTCGGTATCGATCACATCAGTAATCTTGCCTTCATATACCAAGACACAACCCTGTCCTGGAGCAATTATCAATTTACTGGCGTTCTTTATTTCGTCTGTCGCTGCAGGATATTTCCACACCAACAATCCAGGAGCCTGCGGCTGCCATTCGATGACTGTAGCGACTTGTTTCTTAAAAAAATTGAATAGTCCCATCTTTTACTTTTTAAATAATTCGTCCTTATTTATATCTTTTACAATTGTCCCATCGTTGCCCATAATGATAAGCCAGTTGGTACGGGCCGTAGAAGCTCTATCATAATAGCCAAACACGAGACCACCTGCGTAACCGTACATAACGTGTTCGAAAGCATAGTTATCACTCGCTGGCGTATAGTTCCACACAATCTTGCCTGTCTCCGTATCTATTTTTTGAAGGAACCTATTGCCTTCAGGATTAGCATTGGGCAACCCTGAGATATACACATTGGCACTATCCTGATACTCGATCTTGGCATCAAAGTAAAGACGATCGGGAGTGAGATCTACGAATTTATTTATCCGTGAATCTTTAAATAGTTTTTTGACATAAGGAAATGAACCGTAGTAGATACCCGATTTCTTTGGATAGTCATACACCTTCTCCCATACCACCTGATAAGAATAGGGCAACATAATAGGGTAACCAGGATTGTGCTGGTACCAGTATTTGAGCAGTTGGATCTTCTCATTGGGATAGTCCCGGCTTTTTTCGGATATTGCATACCGTATCAAAGGACTTGCACCCGGCAATAAACTGGAAAGTCCAATCCCTGCATTACGTCGTTCGGAATGGTCCTTATAAATCTTGCGGACCAACGGATAATAATAGTATTCCTTACCGTCATTGGTCATAATATTGAATCCATCCCCTTCTACTTCTTGGGTAAAACGCAACGTAGCGATACCGGAAGCAAACTCGGGCACACCTGCAAAGAAGGTCTCCGTCATATCGATAAGCTCGTTTTTCGCTGGATCGATTTTGTAAACCCGGTTGCTCTTATCTGCGCAGATATAATGTGCACCATCGCTGAACGTAGTGCTCTTTACATAAAAATCATCTTTCCAACCAGGTAGGAGAACGTCATTCACGATCTTTTCTTTTAAGGGATCGTAAAAACGGGCAAAGTATTCGGCATTCTCCCGATCAAAGCTAGTTTTGCTACGAGCGATGATAAAAAGTAACATTGGGTTCTTGCTGTTATAAGCAGTGAAGGCCAAATTGTCTTTTATCCTTTCATAATAGGAAGGTTCCTTTGTAATCTTATCGATATAACCCGTATTTGAAGTCCCACTGTTATTACTTCCACAGTTACGGATCAGGCTCACAAAAAACAACAAAAACAGAAATCCAGCCAGTGCAAATATGATATTCCGTTTAGTATTGGGGTCAAGATTATTGCCACTGTACTGGTGCTTTATATTGACATTGATATCATCATTATCCAAAAAGTACTCAGTCCCGCAATGGTTACAGATATAATGGTCTTCCTTAACATTCTGCTTCTTTACACTACCACATTGGGGACATTTTAATGCCTTTATTTGTTTTGCCATGCTCGCTATAACGTATTATGAGAATAAAATTAAAGAAGTCCCTGTACAAAGGCAAATCGGTTTACAATACGTCCCCTGTATTACGAATAATAAAAGTTATAGCGATATTCATTTAGTTACTTAACAGATCATAAATCGTGTATATAAATTATCAGCTTGGTTTGTCGTCCTCTTTACCGGACGGGCAATCCACTTTTTCCTCAAAAGTGGAGCAAAACTCGTCGCTGTACCGTATTGGCACAACGGAAGTGCCTCTCAGTGCTATTGCCAATCCGCTAAGGCGACATTAAACGAAAATTTACAGATAGCATATTGTAAATATTTAAATGAATAGCTCAGAAAAGTTATAAAAAACAGATTCTTTACTTCCCGTAGTTATGTTTAAGCAGGTAATAGTAGGCCACTGTCGAGTGGTGCAGCATAATTTTAGTCTTGTCTCTGCTGTAATCAAACTGCTCAAAGTAACTGCTGTCTGGATACAGAACGACTTGCTTGCCGGTACGTACGTACTCGTTGCTATTGACGAAGTCTGGAATGACAAAATCAGGATAGTATTTCTTGATCTGCTTGCCAGTAAATTTGCCGAGATACTTCTGATAACGGTCTACCGCTTTTTGCGATGGATTCGTCATTTTTTTATAAAGTGAGTTGAAAAATAGGCGTTTGAAAAAGCTCTGCTTTTTGAGTGTAGCGCGTAGAGCGGGCACAGGATTGACATCGGGCAGGTCGGAAATAGTCTGCACAGTAAAGGGAGACTGTGGCACCCAATCTTCGGTATTGACGACATGCTGCGACCATCCCTCTCCTACGCTATGCTCATAATCATAGGCAAAATAAAGATTGCCAGGCTTGGGACTCGCACTGGTATAGACCTTGATGCGCATATCTGCCGGCAATTTGCCTGCCTTTTGCAGCTGTAATAGGTAGGCGCTCATGATATAGGTAATTCCGCCCCCTTGACTATGGCCAGAAAGAACAAAATCCCGTATACCTGAGCGGTAGCATGAATCAATCTTGGGCAATACATCGCGCAATAAGAATGCGGAACTAAAAACATATCCTGCATGGACTGCCGCCCGCGGGTGCTCTGCCAGGGTATATTCAAATTCAAAATCTTTCTCGATATGTAAGACTCCCTTGGCAGGGATCTGTGCCGCAAATAAATTGGCCAACCAGCTCTCGCCCTCCCGTGTAGAACCCCGTGTACAGATGACTGCGACACGCTCGTCCATGAGCCACAGCTGCCAATGATTGACCAGTCCGACCTCGCCACTCTTATAAAGCAAACGGGAATGCTCGGGATTTGGAATATACCGGGCCATCTCCGGGCTCTCCGAAAAACGTGCATTAATAGCCAAAATCTCTGTAAACTCGGCCTTGTCGAAACCAGGCTGGAGCACCTGCGCATAGCCACCAATAGGAAGCCCTAAGGCTAAGAAAAAATATAGACAGATCTTTTTGCAAAGCAAGGGTATTTCCATAAGTATCTTATATAGCATTGTAGTTTCCTAAAGTTATGACTTTTAGATTAGAATATTTCGCATAACTTTAGATATTAAGAAGAGATGATAAAGTTTTTAAAACGAAGTATGCAGGTAATCCTAGCCCTCATTGTACTGCTTGTCCTAGTGACACTATTGTACATGCAACACGATAGATTTGGAAAAAATGCTAGTGGCTCACGCCTAGCGCTAATGCAGAGCAAACCCAACTATAAGGAGGGGGCTTTTGATAACCTAGAACATACACCGGCCCTAGCCGAGGGAACCAGCTATTCGAAAATGCTGAAAGAGTTTTTCTTTGCCAAGAAGGTACGGAATATCCCCAAAGACCTTATCCCCGTAGAAAAAAATGACTTACACCACTTGCCCATAGACAGTAATCTCTATGTATGGTTTGGACATTCGTCCTATTATATCCAACTGGACGGAAAAAAAATATTAGTGGATCCCGTATTCAGCAAATATGCTACACCTGTGCGGGTGAGTGTACGCGCCTTCGATAGCGAATACAACTACCAGGTCGAGGACCTACCGGAGATTGATATCCTTTTTATTACGCACGACCACTGGGATCACCTAGATTATAATACCTTCATGAAACTGAAGGACAAGGTCAAACATATCGTGACGGGACTCGGGGTAGGCGCACATCTAGAAAAATGGGGATATCCTGCCGCGCAGATCACTGAACTCTACTGGGGAGACCAAGCTCAAATAGACGGGTTCGAGATTCACTCGACTACAGCTAGGCACTTTTCGGGAAGAACCTTCAAACGCAATACGACACTATGGTCCTCATTTGTGCTAAAAGGCTCTAAACAAATCTTTATCGGAGGGGATAGTGGCTATGGTAAGCACTTCAAAGAAATCGGTAATACCTATGGTCCCTTTGATTTTGCGATTCTGGAGAATGGGCAATACAATGCCATGTGGAAGTATATACATATGATGCCAGAGGAGGTAGTCACTGCAGCACAGGATTTACAGGCCCGCTATCTGATCCCGGTACATTCGGCCAAGTTTCCATTGGCCAACCATGCCTGGGATGAACCCCTAAAGCGGGTTACAGAAGCGGCCACAGCCCAACATATAGCGATCATAACACCGAAGATAGGACAAATAGTATCTTTAGAAGAGTATAAACTATATCCGCGCTGGTGGGAAGGTCTGGAGTAAAACATATCCCGCTTTTTTTTGTTTAATTAATGTAGATTAAGTTTTGGACCAAAAACTTGACCGACCTTTGCATTGTACAAACAAAAACAAGAACATATGAAAACTGTATTAAGCGTATTTACTGCACTCGTCCTTTTTACGAACATAAGCTTCGCACAGGTAGGCTGGACTATAGACCCTGCACATACCAATGCAAGATTTGAGGTCAAACACTTAGGAATCGCTATTGTAGATGGTGCTTTTACCAAACTAGAAGGTACTGTGGAAACAGCAAATGCAACGGACTTTGACAAGGCTAAGGTGAACTTCTCTATCGATGTAAACAGCATCAATACACGCGTACAGATGCGTGATGACCACTTGAAAAGTGACGATTTCTTCAACGCAGAAAAATATCCAAAAATGACGTTGACCAATGCCTCACTTAATCATGCAAAAGGTGGGTTCGTCCTAACCGGAGATCTTACGATCCGTGATGTCACCAAAAAGGTAACATTCCAGGTAAAACAGAACGGTGGTATCATCACTGATCCGTGGGGCAAAACCCGCGCAGGATTTACAGCGACAACATCGATCAACCGCTTTGACTACAACATCAAATACAACGACAAACTACCTACAGGTGTAGATGCAGTTGCTCCGACAGTAGAAATCATTGTCTACGTAGAGGCTGTAAAAAACTAGTCGTCTCGCTATAATCCAGTTAGCGGATTATCTACAAATTGCCTTTATATGCAAGCTTTCAATATTGCATATAAAGGCAATTTTCGTTAAGTTTATACTCGAAAAACAATCTAAACAAAATAGAAGAGGTACAAATGGAATTAGCTGTCAAGAATATGGTCTGTAAGCGTTGTGTGTCGGCAGTAGAGGACATCCTGAATCAGTTGGAGATTCCTTTTTCAAACGTACAGCTAGGTACGATCCAATTTGCATCGGCTATACCCGAAAAGCAAACCGAACAGATCCGTACGGCACTAGAAAATATTGGATTCGAACTCATTGAAGACCCTAAAGACAACTTAGCAAAAGAAGTAAAAACACTACTGATTGAGCTCGTAGGTGCGCTGAATACGGAGCCGATCAAACTATCGGCCTATCTCAGTGAAAAACTCGGGACCAACTACCACACGATAAGCTCTGTATTCTCTCAACAGGAGGGAATTACGGTAGAGAAGTATTATATACAGTTGAAGATTGAAAAAGCCAAGGAGCTTCTTTCTTATAATGAACTGTCACTGAAAGAAATCGCTTATCGCCTCAACTATAGTAGTGTGGCACACCTCAGCAAACAGTTTAAGGAAATTGTAGGCGTATCTGCCTCGACTTTCCGCTCTGAAAAACGGATGGACAGAAAATACCTAGACCAGCTTTAGTCGACCAATATGAGAAAGACGGAAGAGATAACCAGTTTTTTTTACAGTCAATACTTTGCCGAAGGATTGCGGATCACGATGGGCACGATTATCCCTGTGGTGATATGTGCATTCTTTGGTGAATTCAAAACAGGTACGCTCATCTCCTTAGGTGCACTGATCGTCGGCCTATCCGATACACCGGGTGCCCCGCGGCATCGGAAATTCGGAATGGTCTACTGTACCATATTAGGTAGTGTAACGATCCTCATTACAGCACTATGCAATGGCATACTGCCCCTGATGACGATTATCATCGCTATACTGGCCTTTCTATTCTCCATGCTGGCGGTATTTAATACACGCGCTGCAACGATCGGAACCATGTGTCTACTGATCATGCTTATTAATGTGGATGACGTACATACCCTAAAAGAGGAAATGACCTACCTCATCTACTTCTTGATCGGGGCATCTTGGTATATGCTCATCAGCTTTTCTATCATGCAGGTACGCCCCTATCGACTGGCCCAGCAAGAGCTATCGGAGACTATCCTTCAAGTTGCGGAATACCTGAGACTAAAGGCAAACTTCTATGATACCCGCATAGGTGTCGACGACAATTACATCAAACTTATAGAAAGTCAGATAGCGGTCAACTCTCACCAGGAAAATGTAAGGGATATCCTGTTCCGTAGCAAGCGATCCATAAAGGATACGACCAAAGAGGGACGCTTTCTTTCCTTGATATTCAATGATGTCATCGATCTCTTTGAGCAGAGCATGACCACACATTACGACTACGACAAAGTAAGAATAAACTATGGCCCATCGGGTATATTGGACAATATCAAAGCTGTAATCTTAAAAGCGACACATGAGCTGGACAATATCGCCTACAAGATCAATGCAAACCGTATTCCTAAACCGATATACGATCTGGAAGCAGAGATCGACAAGCTCAGGGTGGCAGTAGACGAGTTTGACAAATCTTCTGAGCAAAGTGCAATACCCCTGAAAAAAATATTGATCAATATCCGCTCTATCACCAAACATATCCGGGATATATATAACTATGGCCAATTCAAATCGGTCAATGTCGAAAAGGAAGAGATACAGCATAGCCGTAAGTTCTTACGCAATGAAGCGCTCAACTGGGAAAAATTCAGGGACAACCTTAGTTTAAACTCGAGTAACTTCAGACATGCACTGCGTATGTCAATTATGTTGTCAGGCACATACCTCACGCTCAACTTGATCAATTACCCGCACTTTGGGATGTACTGGATATTACTGACGATACTCGTCATCTTAAAGCCTGGTTTTGGTCTGACAAAGGAACGGAATGTACAGCGACTGATCGGGACCGTAATCGGAGGTATCTTAGGTGGTATTGTACTGGTCATGATACCGGATCTCACAGCGCGGTTCGTTATTTTGATTATTTTCTTCCTTATTGCCTATAGCCTATTTCGCGTCAACTATATCATGGCGGTAATCTTTATGACTCCCTATGTACTGATTATGCTCAGTTTCACCGGAGTCAATACCTTAGAGATGGCGCAGGAGCGGATTCTTGATACGTTCATCGGAGGCTCTCTGGCGTTTTTGTCAAGCTATATTATCTTTCCGAACTGGGAAAGCTTTCAGATACGCACGAATATACGGGGTCTATTAATAGCCAACTATCACTACCTTGCACAAGCTGTACGTGTACTGTCCGGCAACATGGACGATATCACATCCTATAAACTGGCCCGCAAAGAAGTATATATTGCATCAGCCAATATGGGGTCTACATTTCAGCGTCTATTGACAGAGCCCAAATGGAGACAGAATGTAACCAAGGAAGTAAACCGTTTTGTCATTCTGAATCACGTTTTTTCGTCGTATACAGCGACCCTAATGACGCAGTTACAGGATGCTGACAACCACCATTTTAATAATGCACACCTTAGACAGCTTTACAAAGCCCTAGGTACATTGGAAAAAACAATTGCGGCAGTGAGCCAAGAAGAGGATACACCATTCCAACCCTTCAAAGGGATAGAACGTCTGGATACAGAGGAAACCGAAAGTGACGATGCAAGACTCATCACGGAACAATTGCAGTTCCTCATTAAAATAGCAACAGATATACAGAAAATAACAGCAGACCTCATTACAAAAAGTGAGGACTTAGAGCGCATAAAACCAGCTACAAATGGAGAAACTGTATGATGTACTGATTATTGGGGCAGGCCCCATAGGCCTGGCCTGCGGTATTGCCGCAAAACGGGAAAATATGGATTACCTCATTCTAGATAAAGGATGCTTGGTCAACTCGCTGTACCGCTATCCGGTAAATATGACGTTTTTCTCTACGGCTGAAAAGCTTGAAATCGGCAATGTGCCTTTTGTATCCACAAATCCAAAGCCCAAACGGGCTGAAGCGCTGGAATACTACCGAAGAGCCTACACGCACTTTGATTTAAACGTCAGGCTATTTGAAGAGGTAACAAGTTGCACTAAAGTAGGTGGCATTTTTCAGATACAGTCGACCAAAGGAAGCTATAGAGCCAAAAACGTTATTGTGGCTACCGGATTTTATGACATCCCTATGCACCTGAATATCCCTGGAGAAAATCTAGCCAAAGTAAGCCATTACTATAATGACCCGCACTATTATGCAGGGCAACGTGTAGTGGTGGTAGGTGCCAGCAACTCTTCTATCGACGCAGCTTTAGAAACCTATAGAAAAGGCGCGAAAGTGACATTGGTAATCCGTGGAAATGAAATCAGTCCAAGGGTAAAATACTGGGTAAAACCAGATATAGAAAATCGGATTGCTGCCGGAGAAATTGAGGTACGCTACTATAGTAACCTAACAAAAATAGAAGCGCAACAAGTGCATATCAGTGGACCGAAAGGTACCGAAATCATCGCCAATGATTTTGTAATCGCCCTCACAGGATACCGCCCTAACTTTGAGCTATTGCGCCATTTCAATATTGACATTCCAGAAACGGAACCGATGATCCCAAGCCACGACCCTACTACAATGGAAACTAATATCAAAGGGATGTATCTCGCAGGTGTAGTATGCGGCGGACTGAATACCCACCTCTGGTTTATTGAAAACTCAAGAATACACGCAGATTTAATAATCGCTTCGATCCAAGCTGAGGCTAGACCTTAAGTCCTCTGATGAAAATCGCGGCCATTTTCTTTTGCATAGCCAAGATAGCATCAAATTCTTCTTTATCCGGAATAAAACTGCTCTTTAGGTCTTTGACAACAACCAAACGCATCCCCATAGAGGAGAACAGAAATATCTTAGAAATTTCCTCCAGATCCACATCCATTAGTTCGCCACGTTCTATACCTTGACGAAAGACATCACGGATTATCGCTTTCTGACTTTCAAAAGAATCGATCAAAAGCTGATCAAGCTCTGAAGATAAATCTTTGCGCATGAGAACCGTATATTCAAGAATATAATAATACTTCTTCACGAATTCCATACGTTTTTCCAATACCACAACAATGGACTCAGAAACAGAAAGTATGGATTTGAGGGATGTTGTAATATCCTCTTCCAACTCCTCCATCACATGCTCAAGGACAGCAGCATACAAACTATTCTTATCGGGGAAATAGTAATACAAGAGGGCTTTTGAAAAGGAAAGATCTTTAGCAATCTCGGCCATTGTCGTTTTGGCCATCCCATAGTGTGCAAATCTCCGCTTGGCCGTTTCTAAAATCTTCAGTCGCTTTTCATCTGCATTTTTCGGCATATTCGAAATAAAATAAGTTTGTTCAAATCGTTCGCTTTATTGCTATCTTTACGCAACAAAACGATTAAAGGTAGTACTTTAATTTGAATTTTTAAAAGTAAAAGTCAATTCAATACTCTGTGGACGTATTAAGCAACATCTCTTTAAAGAATCTAAACACCTTTGGTGTACCGTCTATAGCCAAAAATTTCGTTGAGATACGGGAGGAAAAGAAACTAACGGAACTGTACAGAAAAGGCTATTTCCAACAGAAATTCCTTATTCTAGGTGGGGGCAGCAACATGCTATTCACAAAAGACTTTGACGGTACAGTCATCAAAGTTGCCAATACAGGCATACAGCATTTTATAGAGGGTTCGCATATATTTGTTACTGCTGCTGGAGGCGAAGTATGGAATGACTTGGTCTGGTATTGCATCCAACATAATTTTCCGGGCCTAGAAAACATGGCATTGATACCAGGTACTGTAGGTGCTTCCCCAGTGCAGAATATAGGAGCATACGGAGCAGAACTGATGCATGTATTCTACAGCTGTCGTGCATTCGACACACGTACAGGAGAATTTAGGACTTTTACCAATAAAGAGTGTGCCTTCACCTATCGGGACAGTATATTTAAAACCAAATATAAAGGCCGGTTTATCATATTGTCGGTGACCTATAGATTACACCTCCATGCCCAGCTCAATACCAGCTACGGAGCTATAGAGTCGGAGTTAAAAAAAAGAGGTATCACTGCACCAACAATAAAAGATGTAGCAGAGGTGGTATCTCATATCCGTGTTGAAAAACTTCCTGATCCGAGTACCATAGGTAATGCAGGTAGTTTTTTCAAGAATCCAATCATTTCGAATCAACAACGGGATAAACTGCTCACGCAACATCCAACGCTAGTTTTTTACCCACTAGGAAACAGCGAGTCTAAAGTAGCGGCCGGATGGCTCATCGAGCAGACCGGATGGAAAGGCAAAGAAATCGGAGAAGTCGCAGTCTGGAAGAACCAAGCCCTCGTTCTAACAAACAAAGGAGAGGCTACAGGTCAAGCTATTTTTGATGTATCAACACGCATCATTGAATCTGTATTTCAAGAGTTTGGCATCGAATTAGAGCGAGAGGTAAATATTTTTTAAAAAAGTTTTCCACATTTCTTAATAACTTATTAAAAACAAAAACGCAAAATATGCGTTAGAATAATCGTGGGCGTACTTTTTGACTAAAATTTACCCTATAATAACAAAAATTTAATATTTCTCAATAAAAACTAGCACAGTCTTTGCTATCTATTTACCGAACTGCAGTTCATTTAATAACTGAGAGAGCCGGTATATTTTCTGTACCTCGGGAGGGAGCCATCGTTTTCGAATAAAAACGAATTATTGTAATAACGAATAAACACTACCGCTATGAACAGAATGGAATTTAACAACCTTGTGACTCAGCATTCGATTTCGTTAAAGTCTTATGCTCGAAACTTCACAAAGGATCAGGATGATGCAAATGACTTGGTACAAGACACTTTAGTAAAAGCAATCACCTATTTTAAAAACTTCCGGGATGGAACCAATCTCAAAGGTTGGCTCTATACCATTATGAAAAACACCTTTATTAACAATTACCGCAGAATCACCAAGACCAACACTTTCATTACGCAAGAAGAGGAAATCTCTCCATCCAATCTACTTGTTTCGGCCACACTGAATAATGGCGAAAACAAGTTTATAATGGAGGATATCAACACAGCCCTCACCACGCTATCGGAAGACTACTACACCCCGTTTACAATGTATTTTGAGGGGTACAAGTACCATGAAATAGCCGAACATCTGGATATCCCAATAGGTACGGTAAAAACAAGGATACACGTAGCACGTAAAATGATGAAAAAATCGCTATCTGCCTATAAAATCAATTGAGTTCTGTAGTTTTGCGCCATGGCAATGGACTGCGAAGAACTCACTTACTACACAAAAGCACAACTGGCACTGAGAAACGGCCAGGACAAGCCCGCTATATGGGTAGCTTATCAGGGACTGATATATGATGTATCGACAAGTAGATTATGGAAGAGAGGCATGCACTATGAACACTGGGCGGGGCAAGATCTAACAGCAGAACTAGCCGATGCTCCGCACAGCGAGACTGTATTTCAAAAATTTCCGGTGGTAGGACGCTTAGGTTAAGCAATATATAAGGAGATAAGCGAATTTCTATTCGCTTATCTCAAATTTTGAAAGCGAAATAAAATCCTGTATCCGATCTCTGATCTCATCTTGTATCAAATCCTGTAAACGTTCGGTACCAAACCGCTCGACACAGAAAGAGGCCATAGCAGAACCATAGATAACAGCATTTTTCATATTCGAGAAATTAACGGTATTTACACGCGCTAAATAGCCAATAAAACCACCGGCAAACGCATCGCCCGCACCAGTCGGATCGAAGACCTCAGCCAGCGGCAACGCTGGAGCAGAAAAGACCTGTCCCTCACCAAACAACAAGGCTCCATGCTCCCCTTTCTTAATAATTAAATACTTTGGACCTAGCTCTATTATTTTCTGCGCTGCTTTTACCAATGAGTATTCGCCAGACAGCTGTCTCGCCTCCGCATCATTAATGGTCAATACATCGACTTTTTTCAAAACAACCTTAAGGTCATCCAAAGCGACATTCATCCAATAATTCATCGTATCTAAAACAACTAGCTTCGGCTTATGCTGCAGGCGGGCCAGCGTATCGATCTGAACCTGAGGAGTCAGGTTGCCCAACAACAGGTAACTGCAATCTTGATAAGAAGCAGGTATCTTAGGGTCAAAGTCAGCCAATACATTCAAGTCGGTCGCCAGGGTGTCCCGACTATTCATATCGTTATGATACTTTCCGGACCAAAAAAAGGTCTTCCCGCCAGCAATCACCTGTATCCCGGAGGTATCAATGTTCCCTCGCTTAAAAAGAGACATATTGTCTCCAAAATCATCCCCCACTACACTGATCAGCTTCACATTATCGTACAAAAAAGAAGCAGCTAATCCCGCAAAGGTCGCTGCACCTCCAACAATCTTATCCGTTTCTCCAAAAGGTGTTTCGATAGCATCAAAAGCTACCGTGCCGACAATTACCAAACTCATGAGTTGTACATTATACGTAAAACAAAAAAAACCGACTAATAATAGTCGGTTTCACTTTTTCCGCTCCTGAAGCTGGGCTCGAACCAGCGACCCTCTGATTAACAGTCAGATGCTCTAACCAACTGAGCTATTCAGGAATCATATTAGAAGTACTTCCTTCTAAAGTGACACAAAGATACAGCTTAGACTAGAATTTTCCAAAAGATTTTTACATTTAATATGTTTATTTAATCGCTTTCTAGCGGACTTTAGACTAACCTACTCGTTTTAAACCACTTTGAGAATCCACTTCGACATAACTTTCTTTGTGTACATGGGCAACTGCTCGTCCGGAGGGATCATTTACCCCCTGAAACGACGCATCCCATAACAATGCTTCGGGTGTACTGCATGCCACCGACTTGACCGAAGGCACTGTACTGGCCGCCGTGACCGACGGAAAGTGTGACTCAAATATCGTCCGGTAGTAATACTCTTCCTTATTCTTGGGGGTATTGATAGGATAACGTGCACCCGCCATCTCAAAATCCGAATCTTCAACCAATGCTTCAGCCTGCGCTTTTAAGGTATCGATCCAGCTGTAACCAACGCCATCGGAAAATTGTTCCTTCTGCCTCCAAGCAATGGACGCAGGCAGGTAGTCTTCAAATGCCTTACGCAACATCCATTTCTCCATTCTTTGCTCTTGAATCATTTTTTCTGCAGGATGGAGACGCATGGCTACATCCATAAATTCCTTATCCAAAAAAGGCACTCTCCCCTCTACGCCCCAGGCGGCGAGCGATTTATTGGCTCGCAGGCAATCGTATAGGTATAGCTTTTTTAGCTTGCGTACAGTTTCCTCGTGAAACTCCCGCGCATTGGGTGCCTTATGAAAATAGAGATAACCCCCAAACAACTCGTCCGACCCTTCTCCCGACAACACCATCTTAATCCCCAAAGACTTGATCGATCGGGCCAAAAGATACATCGGGGTAGATGCCCTGACTGTAGTAACATCGTACGTCTCTAGATGATAAATTACATCCCGTATGGCATCCAACCCCTCTTGGATCGTAAAATGAACTTCATGATGGATTGTACCGATATGATCGGCCGCACGCTGGGCTGCCAAAAGATCTGGAGCTCCTTTAAGACCGACGGCAAAGGAGTGCAAAGGGGAGGAAGCATACTTCTGAGCTATTGCAGCAATGACTGAAGAATCCAGCCCTCCCGACAAGAGCACCCCATAAGGCACATCAGACATCAGCTGTCGTTGCACCGCTCCCTCCAATGCGTCGCGAAGCACGCTGTAATCCGCAATGCTGTCGGACACCGCATCAAAGGATTCCCAGTCGCGGGAATACCAGCGCTCAGGAACCTGACTCCTACTTTGGCTATACAATTGACATCCGGGAGGAAACTGCGCTATGTCTACGCAAAACCCCTCGAGAGATTTTAATTCGGAAGCCACAAAAAGCTGCCCCAACTCGTCACGTCCATAATACAATGGAATAATCCCCATATGATCACGAGCTATAAAATAAGAACCATCGCGCGAATCGTAAAGTGCAAAGCTGAAAATTCCATTGAGCTCTTCGACAAAAGAAACCCCGTGCTGAAGGTACAGCGCCAATATAACCTCCGAATCAGATGCTGTTTTAAATTCGTATCCAGGCAGAGAATTACGCAATTCTTGATGATTGTAGATTTCACCATTGACAACCAAGACAACCTGACCATCATTACTGTACAAGGGCTGGCTACCTGATTGAGGATCGACTATTGCAAGGCGTTCATGCGCCAAAACTGCCGTATCTGTACTGAATATACCAGACCAATCCGGTCCACGATGACGAATCCGTCTCGCCATCTCCAATACACGGGATCTAACTTTTGATCCTGACTCTACTAAATCAAATGCTCCTATTATTCCACACATAATATTCCTGTTTAATGCTTCTTATTATTAATGACAGAACAAAGAAACAAATTGTTTTATTAAAATCATAACAATATTTAAATATTGTTATGATTTTAATAACAAAACAAAAATAATGTTAACAAATTTAAATCAAAAACAACAAATCAAAGAAACAAACACAATCAACGATAATAGCATTAAACAAAAATAAAAGGCACAAAAAAAGGCAATGTCTTTACGACACTGCCTCTCTTATTATTAGGATATTATTCTTTTTGTATAAGCTATTTTTTGCTTCCGAAACCTAAAATTCCAAAAACGACTTTGAATGCAATAAGTGTAGCAATAATAACGGAAACATTAGCAATCATTGAAAACAAGAAAGTATATTGATCCAATGCTGAAATGACATCAGGCACAAATCTTACAAAAACGCCAAACAAACCAATAATAATGGCGACAGTCAACGTAACGTAATAATGCGTTTGATTGGCATTGTTATCTGTTTTTTTAGGCTGTCTATGAGCTGCTGTATTTTCCATGATATTGTATACTATTTTTTCTTTGGCCAAAGGTACAAAGTATATCTACATTTTAAAAATATTTTGACGATTTAAAACGAAGGCACAATTCTTTAGCAGAATTATTTAGTAATATTGTACCGAAGTTACAGACATGAGAATACTATTCCTTTTTTTCGCCCTTGTATGCTGTTCTATCTATAGCTATGGTCAGAACAGCCCTCAATATATAGACAACTTTATAGTCAAAGAAAACTTGACCGCAAACGGAAAAGTAGCTATAATCGCTGTCGACTCTAGCGAAGTAGCCAATGAAGCTATCAATGGCACCTTCAAATTCAGTATCAATGGCTTTGAACAGACATTATCGTTCCACCAGGGAGTCGGTGTACCAACACACCCCATAGACGGATCTACATTTGCCTACTTCAAACATAAAAATCAAAATGGAAGCTCAGGAAAGCTCTACTTTCTCTACAAGAAAGATAACAAGATAACGCCAGTAAAAATAAATGGTCTTCTACTCCTTATCATCCCAGGTGTATTACTCTTACTGGCTTATGCGTTCAAACGTCTGCTGACAACCTTTGTGGTACTGGCTGTGATCTATGGCTATTTCTCTTTCAGCAAAGGACTGTCCATCAGTCAAATCTTAGAGAGTGCACTTGAAGTCTTAAAGAGTTTTTTCTAAAAAGGAAGCCCTACCCCGAAATTATACTGAAAAAAGCCGTATCGATCCGGGCTATTCGTCTGTCGGTACATATCCTTAAACTCCTTAGCGTCGAAAAGGTGCCTGATTACCCATTGATCTCCTCCCTTAAACTGAGGATCCTTGACCTTAAGGCCCGCATCCAGACGCATCGTAAAATAATCCATATCAAAGCGCAGACCAAAACCGGTGCCTATTGCAATCTGAGACAAGAATTTATCAAACTTGAACTCTCCCTCCTGGTTTAACGTATTGGGCCGTAATCGCCAGATATTACCCATATCCACAAAAGTAGCTCCATTCATCTTGGCTCCTAGAAAATTATCCAAAAGACGGAACCTGTACTCAAAATTAGACTCCAACTTTAATTCGCCCAATTGATCAAGATTCCGCAGATTGAGCCGCAACTGTTCGGTCTTGGCATCGTCCGAAGCTTTGATACTACTTCTATTATACCCTCCTGGTCCCAGCGTCCGCGCTTGCCAAGCCCGTATACCATTCATCCCTCCAGAGAATAAACTCTTTTCAAAAATCAATAATTCCGAATTATTGCCATAGGGCACAATAACTCCGGCATTGAACCGAAAGACGAACTGCCGATTACCACCAAGATACCGATATAGCCTATAATCAGCTTCGGCCTTGGCATATTGGAGATAAGCAACGCCAAACAGCGTCTTCATCCCTGCGGCATTCTCCCTAAAACGAAACAAAGAACTTAACACGCCCAATGTATTACCACTTAGATCGACAACGCCACGCGCAAAGGAAAAGTCCTCCAACTTCTGAAGCTTAGGGGCATTCCAGGTAATAGCATACTGCGAACCCAATCCAAAATATTGCCGGTCATTAGACTCTACATATAACTGATAGCCCTCTTCTATTAATCTATCCCGGAATCCTGGATCAAAGCGCCCTGCCCTATACTCGAGTACCAAAGGTGTATAACTGTGCTGAAGATTGCGGGATTGCCACCAGGTATAATTCAAGGTGTTGATAAAATAACGGTTCGAGTAGGTACCATCCTGATTAAACAACTGCAGGCTCGATGAAAACATCGTCCGAGGAAGTCCAAATCGTCCAGAGCTACGAATTCCAAAAGGTAATAACAAGCGTGGAACAACCAGATTAACACCGACCTGAAAGTCATTATTGAAAATTTTATCCTTAAGATTACCAGCGAGCCTGGGATCAAATAGAACTCCATATCGCAATTTCACCTCCAAAAGCTCGGCTCCGCCAAAGACATTGCGATGAGAGAAAGTATTACCAATATTAAAACCACTCATCCCTGAACTAAAGGTATACTCGCCCTCCACCTGATTGGCCATTAACGGGCGCGGAACAAGCTCATAGGATACATCCAGCACACTGCTATCTACTTTTTCATAGCTGATCTTCACACTCCGAAACCCATTCATCTCGTACAAACGATCATAGGATAGGTTCTCATTACTTAGATTATAATCTTGTCCGGGCCGTATATACATATAACGAGCAATAGGCTTCAGTCGGTACCGAGAGGTCTGATCGGCAAAAACTATCCCTGTGATCGGGTCTCGGTCTTGGGCCACCTCACGCTTCTTTCCATCAGCAGGTAGCACATGCAGACTCACCTGCCCTATTTTATAACGCTGATGTACGCCATGCTCCGGATTGGCCACCTTAACAAGAAGAGCTGCGTTATTGCCCTCCATAGTGGTATCCACTCCCACACGCATGTACTGGCGTAAAAAATCAAAATACCCCTTATTTTTTACAGCGTGAAAAAACTTCTCCCGCTCCTCTCCGAGTTTTGCAGCGTCGTATTGCATACCTTCCTGCAACTTGCTGGAGGGGCTTACCTCATCGGTGTAGATCTGTGAAAAAACAGCATCTTCAAAATCATAATTTATCTTCTGAACATAGAATGGATCTCCCAATTGTGATACAAAGTCAATCTTTGCTTTCTTTTTATGAAGTTGCAAATGAGGAGAAACATGGGCTCTAAAATATCCTTTGGTATATAAAAAACGTTGAATCTGATCGGCGGAAAGCTCAACGAGTGAAGAGTCAAGCAAGTGTGGAGCTTCACCGACCTGTCTTATTTTTTGGGTCTTGTAACGCCCATTCTTTGTATTAAAGAGGTTATATATGCTTAAATTCAAGACAGAGTTGGGCCTAATTTCATTAGAAACATGCGCATAAGCAGACTCTTTCAGTTCCTTGGGCATACCGCTCATATTTACATCCGTAACAAGCGCCTGATTGTCTTCCATGTATTTTGCGGACCGGCAGGAGGCGAATTTTAGGAGTAAAAGTGTTATACTTGCAAAAAATAAAAGTCTTCTTTTTTTAGTCATTAATCCAATGTTGTCAAAAGCGCAAATCAGTCTGATAACTTCTCTCCAGCACAAAAAGTTTCGTACCACACATGGTCTTTTTATTGTCGAGGGTATCAAATCCGTAACGGAATTTGTCCATTCATCGTACAAGGTACAGAAAATATTCGCTACCGATCAGGCCTGCGCAAAGTTGCTTAAAATACCGCAAAGTATAAAACCGATCGCACTATCTGAAAATGATTTCAATAAAATATCGGCATTGAAAAGTCCACAAGGCGCTTTGGCCCTTGTAGAAATACCTGAACGGCAAGACCTTGACCTTGAATCGCTAAAAAACAGACATACACTGGTACTGGATGGTGTACAAGACCCAGGCAACCTAGGAACAATCATTCGCACTGCAGAATGGTTCGGCATAGAACAGATCGTCTGCTCGCAGGATACCGTAGATGCCTACAACCCTAAAGTGGTGCAGGCTACAATGGGGTCCCTCGCTAGAGTGAAACTGCATTATACAGCTATCGATGAACTGATACAACAGCAAGAAATCCCAACATACGGTGCACTGCTAGAAGGTAAATCAATATACGATGTCGACTTTGGAAGCCAAGGGCTCATCATCATGGGGAATGAAGGAAATGGCATACGTCCCGAACTAATCCCCTCGATAAAAACAGCTGTAACTATCCCTCGGATCGGGCTTGCAGAATCCCTGAATGTGGCGGTAGCAACCACCATATTCTGTTCGGAAATAGCGCGCCGAAAATTAACAAAAGCAGAATAACTCTATAATGCAAGAATCCAAACAATCAATCTACACCTTACAATTTGCACTACTCTGCTTAAGCTCTCTTCTTTTTTCAGCGAGCTTTAACATGATCATCCCTGAACTCCCCAACTACCTCAGTAGCCTCGGAGGAGCCGAGCACAAAGGGCTCATTATCGCACTATTCACACTTACGGCAGGTATATCCCGGCCTTTCAGCGGAAGACTAACCGATCAATGGGGACGTGTACCAGTCATGGCCATCGGTTCTATCGTATGTGTAATCTGTGGTTTTCTATACCCTATCCTGACGACGCTATCCGGCTTCTTCATGCTACGGCTGGTCCATGGATTTTCGACAGGATTCAAACCCACCGCGACCTCTGCTTATGTGGCTGACATCATTCCTCAGGAAAGATGGGGCGAAGCACTGGGAATGCACGGGTTGTGCTTTAGTATTGGTGGTGCAGTAGGACCGGCAGTAGGGAGTTTTGTAGCCCAAAACTTCGGTCTTAATACGATGTTTTTCTCCTCTTCACTCTTTGCATTTCTTTCTATCGTCATCGTACTGAACATGAAGGAAACGCTGCATCCAAAGCGCAAATTCCAGACCAGCATGCTAAAGATCTCCCGCTCGGATATTCTAGAAAAAAGAGCTATCCCTGCTGGTATAGTGACCTTGCTTTCCTACTCTGCCTATGGCGTTATACTCACACTGATACCGGACTGGAGCGAACATCTTGAAATAAGCAACAAAGGTTTATTCTTCACCGCCTACACCCTAGCCTCTATCGGAATTCGATTCGTATCCGGAAAAGTGTCCGATAGGTTCGGAAGGATAAGGGTAATGCTCGTCGGACTACTTGTTATCGTCGTCTCGCTCGTGCTACTCGGCAACGGCGACAGCGTCTCTGGACTGATCATAGGGGCTTGTGTATATGGGATAGGAACGGGTATTCTATCACCGGCACTGAATGCCTGGACAATAGACCTATCTCTCCCCCAATATAGAGGAAAAGCAATGGCTACGATGTACATCGCACTGGAGATTGGAATTGGAGGAGGCGCTCTGCTAGCAGGCTATATTTACCAAGATTTCATCCCACGTATTCCTTATATCATGTATGGAAATGCGATCGTTATTTTTCTTGCTTTTTTTTATGTGCTATATTGGGATAAAACCAAAACAGAAAGAAGCGACCGCTTGTTATAATAGGTATGGAAACACCGTCGAACAAACCGTATGCAATTAATCTAGCAGCTAGCTTATTTGCCCTTGTATTAATACTGGCTTTACTATATGTAGCCCAAGATGTGCTCCTACCTATACTATTTGCAACGCTGATTTCCATCTCTCTCTTTCCATTAGCCAGACTCTTTGAGCGCTTGCGTCTCGGGAAGGCTTTTTCGGCGCTGTTGGCGGTTATCGTCGCCATAACAGTAATCTCGGCCATCCTATGGTTTATCGTGCATCAGAGTATTATCATCGGGAAAGATGCCTCTGCCATTACAGACAAAGTGCTTTCTGTTCTTGAAAATGGTCAAAACTGGCTCCAGGATAGATTTGGCATCGAAAGAAACCAAGTACTTGACAAACTAAAAGAACAGGGCAACAAAACACTGGAAAATGCCGGTGGTGTGATAACGGCAACATTTGGATCTATAGGCAATATGCTGGCCAGTGCGATATTGGTACCTCTGTACAGTTTTTTCATGCTCTACTACCGTGATTTCTTTCGGGAGTTTTTCTTTAAAGCATTCAAATCTACGCCACAAACCAAAGTCGATGAGGTACTGAATAAGATATACACGGTTGTACAGAGCTACCTTGTAGGCCTCATTACTGTGATGGGAATCGTCGCAATACTAAATACCGTAGGCCTTATGCTTATGGATATTGAGTACGCTTGGTTCTTTGGGACATTGGCCTCACTCTTGATGCTGCTCCCTTACATCGGGATAGCCATAGGATCTATATTGCCAGCGCTTTTCGCATTAGCGACCAAAGACACCGCATGGTACGCGCTAGGTGTCGTGGCTTGGTTTCAGGTGGTACAGTTTTTAGAAGGAAATATAATCACCCCAAATATAGTAGGGAGTAAGGTCAGCATAAATCCACTTATGGCGATTATCGGCATTCTATTGGGCGGAATGCTCTTTGGCCTCGCAGGTTTAATCTTGGCACTCCCATTCATAGCTACATTAAAAGTTATATTCGATGCCATCCCAAGTATGGAGGCTTTTGGATTCCTAATCGGCGAACCGGAAAAACAGCACCTCAAACGAAACTCAACGCAAGAACTGCTCATGAAATGGGGAATCGTACGTACGCCTAAAGTGGAGAATAAAGTCAAAGTGGATATTACTATAAATAATACGGAAAAACCTGAGGCAATGCCTCAGTCTGAACTGACGTATAAAGAAATCCATGAAAGTGAAGACATTCCCTATACGGAGGCTCCGAAAGAGGATGAAAAACAAAAACCCGAGTAAATATATTATGTCTCTTCCTTTTTTAGACATACATACCCATCATACATTCCAGCACCCGGACACATTACGTATCCTCAATCATATCATAGGCCGGGAGGTAATGGACAAGGAAAGCCTATATACTGCCGGTATACATCCTTGGTATATTGCCCCGGAACTGAATACGCAATGGCAGCTTTTAGAGGCCGCAGTAGAAAATCCCCAGGTGATCGGGATTGGCGAATGTGGATTGGACAAACTCTGTGAAACGGATTGGAATCTCCAGGTAGAGGTCTTTGAAAGTCAAATCCACTTGGCAAAAAGACAGCATAAACCACTGCTCATACATAGTGTAAGAGCCTATCAGGAGATAAGCCAGTTACTACGAAAACATCAGTTCCACCTACCCGTAATATTTCACGGCTTTAATAAAAACATAAAACTGGCAAAGCAGCTACTTGATGCAGGCTACTACCTAAGCTTAGGAGCAGACATTCTTGATGGCAGGCAGGATGCACTGATTGCCGAAATCCCGCTGGACAGGGTGTTTCTAGAAACAGACGATAAAACGACTGATATAGTAGCTATTTTTTCTTACTTTTGTGCCGCTCGAAAACTTCCTCTTGATGTACTCAAACAGCAGTTGACAGACAATTTCGAGCAAGTATTTAATTACAGGATTGAAGAATGAAAGATTTATCGTGGTTATCTAGAACAGAAGCTTTGATAGGCCGCGAGGCTATAGAGAAACTAGCCTCATCGCATGTCATGGTATTGGGACTGGGAGGTGTAGGCTCTTATGCAGCAGAATTTATCTGTCGCGGAGGTGTAGGCAAAATGACGATTATAGATGGAGACACGGTAGATCCGACAAACAGGAACAGACAACTGCCTGCACTGGCGACCAACCACGGTATCTCTAAGGCGCAGATCATGAAACAGCGTTTGCTGGACATCAACCCCGAGTTGGACCTCACAGTACTGGAAGAGTTTATCATTCCCGAACGCTTGGAGACCCTACTCGAGACCAAACCCGATTATATTGTCGAAGCGATAGATAGTATCACACCGAAACTATTTTTGATCCGACGCGCATATGCAGCGAAGATTCCTTTTGTCAGCTCGATGGGAGCTGGTGGAAAAGTAGACCCTACAAAAATACAAATCGCGGATATCAGCAAATCCTATAACTGTAAGCTGGCGTTGCACATTCGTAAAAAGCTACGCAAACATGATATCCGGGAAGGCGTAAAGGTGGCATTCTCTACGGAGTTACCGGAAAAATCTTCGCTGATCTATACGGACGGCAGCAACTTTAAAAAATCAGCTTATGGCACAATGTCTTACCTTCCGGCTGCATTTGGTGGAGCAATCGCTTCGGTGGCGCTTCGTGAATTGATCGGAAAGGAAGCATAATTCGATATAGCTGGAAAACACACCGATAAAAATATATTTTTCACCGAAAATCTGCCTAGGTTTACCTACTTGGACTGGGCAAGCCATGTATTCTCCACTACCTTTGATACCATACAAACAAAGAACATAAATTTTAAAAAAGAGAAATCATGGCATTCAAAGAAACTTATAATATCTCCGGAGAAAACCTTCTAAAGAAAATCAAAGAACTGATCAACGATGGTAATGTGACGAAAATCACTATCGCTGATAAGCATGAAAAAGAAATCATCAGTTTTCCGGTAACTATTGGTATCGTAGGACTAATCCTCGCTCCCATTTTTGCAGCAGTAGGTGCATTGGCAGCTGTAATCGCAGAGTGCAAAATAATTGTTGAGCGTAAAGATGCGGAGCCTAAAGAAAATAGCGCGGAAAAAGAACAAGAAGACAATCCCCTAGTTTAATTTTAAAGAACAGATAAAATGATATTGATCGCTGTATTATTCCCTTGGCTCTCCTTCTTTCTAAGAGGCAAGATTTTTTCGGGAATTTTATGTTTAATCTTACAGATAACCTTAATAGGATGGCTGCCTGCTGCGATATGGGCTGTGGCCTCCCGCTTGGATGCAAAAAACAAGCAGCGAATCGACCGTCTAAATAGATGCTAAAAAAAGCCTTCGAATCGAAGGCTTTTTCTTTTATTTAGGAGATAATATCTTCTATCTCTTTGATTATCTTTTGTGCAATCGCTTCCGCAGCTTCAGGCGTAGGCCCCTCGGAGTAGATACGGATAATCGGTTCTGTATTCGACTTCCGTAAGTGTACCCACTCATTTTCAAAATCAATCTTCAGCCCGTCGATGGTTGTATGCTGCTCGTGGGCATATTTAGCCTGCATCTTGGCCAATAAACCATCGATATCTAACCCTGGAGTCAACGTTATCTTGTTTTTGGACATAAAATACTGTGGTAATTCGGCTCTATAGGTCGAGACCTTTTTGCCCATCTTCGCAAGATGTGTCAAGAAGATTGCCACACCGACTAAAGCATCACGTCCATAATGTGACGCAGGATAGATTACCCCGCCATTGCCTTCACCACCAATCACAGCAGCCACTTCTTTCATCTTTGTCACTACATTCACCTCACCAACAGCTGCCGCAAAATACTCGCCACCATGACGCAATGTAACATCGCGCAGCGCACGTGTAGAAGATAGATTGGAAACCGTATTTCCCTTTTGCTGCGACAAGATATAATCAGCAACAGCAACCAAAGTATACTCCTCGCCAAATAACTCTCCGTCTTCCATCATAAACACCAAACGATCTACATCAGGATCGACGGCAATACCAAGATCTGCTTTATTGTTCAATACTGCAGCAGAAAGATCGGTCAAATGCTCTTTTAAAGGTTCTGGATTATGCGGGAACTTACCGTTGGGTTCGCAGTGTATCTTATAGATGGTCTCCACTCCCATTGCCTCCAACAATGCCGGAATAAAAAATCCTCCGGTACTATTGACGGCATCCACTGCAATTTTGAACCCCGCTCCTTTGACCGCATCTACATCTACATATTCAAGAGCCAGTACTGCATCGATATGTTTCTGAAGATAGCTGCTATCATTTACTACTTTTCCAAGATTCTGCACCTCCGCGAAATCGAAGTCCAGACTCTCGCCAAGACTTAATACCTCTTGCCCCTCAGCGTCTGAAATAAATTCGCCTTTTGCGTTTAATAATTTCAAGGCATTCCACTGTCCTGGATTATGGGAAGCAGTCAATATAATACCACCTGCTGCTCCCTCTAAAGGAACAGCTATCTCCACAGTCGGCGTTGTGGAAAGCCCTAGATCGACTACCTCGGCACCAATACTCTGCAACGTACCGACGACCAGATTATTAACCATCTCTCCAGACTCTCGAGCATCTCTACCGACTACAATCTTCTTAAGACCAGTCTTCTGCATAAGAATATTACCGAAAGCCGCCGTGAATTTGACAATATCAATAGGTGTCAATCCTTCTCCGGCACGGCCTCCAATAGTACCACGGATACCCGAAATAGATTTTATTAAAGTCATATACGAAATCAATTATAGTGAACCGTAAAAATAAGCTATTCCTAAATAAATACAAGTATCTTGATTGGATATAAAATTAAAAACATATCTTTGTTGCAACTTTGTGTATTTTAATGCAAAAATACTATTTTACGTTTTATGTCAATTAATGTATTTTAGCTTTTCATACACAAAACATAAAACTATGTGGCAACAGATAATTGATCTAGATAAAGAAATATTCTTGCTGATAAACCAAGGATTAAGCAACCCAGTATTTGACTGGTTGCTACCTATTTTACGCAACCCGTTTACCTGGGCTCCGCTTTACCTTTTTGTGGTTATCTTTTTCATCAAACACTATGGCAAACTAGGTATATTGGTTGTCCTGTGCACGTTGATTAATTTTGGGGTGTCCGATGGTATCTCCTCGCACCTGATCAAAAAAAATGTAAAACGTATACGGCCTTGCAACGACATCGAGTTCAAGCATGATATCAATCTCCGGGTGAGATGTGGATCGGGGTTTAGTTTCACAAGCTCCCATGCCACCAATCATTTTGCAATGGCATTTTTCTGGATCGTACTGTTCAGACGTAAATGGAAGCATACCCTATGGCTATGTATACTATGGGCTTCTCTTATTTCAGTTTCACAGATCTATGTCGGAGTACACTACCCTTTTGATATCCTCTGCGGTGCCCTACTCGGAAGCCTGATCGGTATCCTCAACGGCAACCTGTTCAAACGGTTTGTACCGTCTTTCTTTAAGGAAACAATTCCAATAACATAATACTATATGAGCTTTACTTTAATCGTAGCTATCTTATTTTTATCTGCCTTCATCAGTGGTATGGCGGTATTTTTTGTCAAACGTGATAATACAAGTTATCTCAAGTTGATACTTTCCTTCAGTGGAGCCTATCTATTTGCTATTACGGTATTACACCTGATCCCCCACGTTTATCATGCGAACACAACCAGTCCGGAAGTAATCGGTCTGTATATTCTAGGCGGTTTTATATTCCAATTGCTCTTGGAACAGTTCTCGCAAGGAATAGAACATGGACATATACATCACCATGAAAACACTGGTTTTCCGTTAGGGATTATGATCAGCCTATGTCTTCATGCGTTTCTGGAAGGGATGCCACTCATATCGGGACAGCAGACGAAACTTGTATTTGGTATCGCAATACACCATATACCTGCGGCATTTGCACTAGGTAGTTTATTATTGAGCTCTACGGTAAAAAAACAGACTATCATCATTATGCTTGTAATATTTGCGGCAATGACTCCGCTAGGATTTATTACAAGTTCTGTATTAAGTGAGGGAGAAATCGGAAATATATCTCAGCATTTTGATAAAATAATGGCTGTAGTAATCGGTATATTCTTACATATCTCGACGACTATATTATTCGAATCAGGTTCTGCAGATCACCACAAATTTAATAAGAAGAAAATGGCTGCTGTGTTCTTAGGCCTGGCAGTATCACTTACCACCTTCTTATTGCCACACGACCACAGCCATGGCGCACATGGACATGAGCACCATAATCATGATGGTCATAACCACGACGATCACGACCATGAGCATACAGATGGAACACATGACCACAACCATGATGGACATGATCACAGCCACGACCATAGTAAAGACGAAGCGCCTAAGCATGATGACCACAAGGGGCATCAGCATTAACCACCTGGATTAAATTTCGCCGCGCATTTTATCCAGCAAATCGCTCAGAAGCTGCGCCTCTTGAGTCGTAAGATTTTCGGATAATATTGTAGAAAGATTCATATCGGCCTCTAATTCTTCTAAGAGTTGGAGGCCTTTTTCTGTAATAAGAAGGTCTACAGCCCGTTTGTCAGTCTTATTCTTAGTACGGGTGACCAACCCTTTGGTCACGATACGTTCTACCAACCTTGAAATATCAGGTGTACTATTTATCATACGTTCGCGGATAGTAGCATTGGAAGCTGGCTTGGGGTATTGACCACGTAAAATCCGAAGCACATTAAATTGTTGAAGGGTAATACTCAGCCTACTTGCCCTCTCTTCCAATAGATTAGTCAACCAATTGTTAGTAAAAAGAACATTAATCGTGGCCTTATGCCAATCATCCTGAAATCGACTAGTCTTGATCCGATCCTCAATACCCATGCTTTTAATAAATCTAAATAAAACAACTATGTGACAGAACCAACACCTCTACATTCACTCCTTTTACCTATATTTGGGGGATTTCGAGGTATTGAAATCATCTAAAGTTACAAAAATAATGCAAAATAAAATCTCACTGGATAAACTAAAAAAAGGTGAAAAGGCAATTATTCACTCTTTTGAAAAAGATGATCTGCCGGCCAAGTTTTACGAATTGGGTTTTACCCCGGGTACTACCATACAAATCAAGCATAAAGCCCCATTGCATGGTCCCATCTGTATTAACATTATTCAAGACAATACCTTAGTAGCAATCAGAAAGTCAGAAGCAGCTTTAATTCTGGCAAATAAAATATAATGAAGAATAAGACAATAGCATTATTAGGGAATCCCAATGTAGGCAAGACGTCCCTGTTCAACCGTATTACCAAGCTCAACCAAAAAGTAGGAAACTATCCTGGAATTACTGTCGAGAAAAGAGTAGGGACAGCAAAAAAGGGCGACAAAGAGTATAAGGTCATCGACCTACCGGGTACATATACCCTATTTCCTAATTCGTTGGACGAAGAAGTCGTCTTTAATACGCTGACCAGCAAAAACGTGAATGGTGCTCCTGATCTTGTCGTAGTCGTCTCCGAACCGAGTACAATAAATCGGGGTATCGTGCTCTACCAACAGGTACGGGAATCTGGGCTACCCGCAATATTCGTCCTGAACATGATGGATGAACTTGAAGATAAGGGTATCCAGATCGATCATGCGGGGTTAGAAAACTACCTAAAGACTACTATTTTCAAAACAAATGCACGCACTGGAGAAGGAATAGATAAACTGATCCAAAATTTTGATATACAACCAGCACCTTACTTCAATAGCCTACAGCTTCCTGTAGCCTACCAACAGCCGCTAGATGATGCCAAGAAAATATTTCCATTGGAAACCGAATACCGGACTTGGCAATATTTGGCACAAGAAGACATAAAAGTCTTATCGGAAGAGGAAAACGACAAACTGTCTGCCATAAGAAGTCAATATGGTATCAATATACAGCAGCTACAAAAAGCTGAAGCAATCCTTCGCCAGGAAAAAATCAACAACGATCTAAAGCCGATACTCGAGAAAAAAGAGAATAAGAAACTTAGTATCACAGAAAAAATAGATAACATCCTAATTCACCCCGTATACGGGTATATCATCTTTTTTGGACTATTATTTTTGATCTTCCAAGCGATATATACCTGGTCTGGACCATTGATGGATGGCGTAGACGAGCTTTTTGCAAGTTTGGGCCAATCCACTGCTGCCTTACTCCCTGAAGGTCCCTTGGCAGATCTCATGGTGAATGGAGTCATCGCAGGAATCGGAGGTATTGTCATTTTCTTACCGCAAATCATTATCTTATTCCTTTTCATCTCTTTGATGGAAGAAACAGGATATATGAGCCGCGTAGTTTTTTTGATGGACCGTTGGTTAAAACCATTTGGACTGAATGGGAAATCGGTAATCCCGTTAATGTCTGGCGTAGCCTGCGCTATACCCGCTGTGATGTCTGCCCGCAATATAGAAAACCCCAAAGAGCGTCTCCTGACGATGTTGGTAACCCCTTTTATGACCTGTTCGGCCCGATTGCCTATTTATGTGGTGATCATAGGCTTGGTAATACCGGACACTGACTTTCTAGGATTCAATATACAAGGGATAGTTTTATTTGCGATGTATATCCTTGGTATCGTAGCAGCTCTATTCTCGGCATTAATCCTCAACAAGATTATTAAATCGGTACGTAACTCATACCTGATTTTTGAATTGCCGACCTATAAAATGCCGGACTGGAAAAACGTTCTGAATACGGTATGGGAAAAATCTTCCAGCTTTTTATTCGGTGCCGGTAAGATTATTCTAGCCATATCCATCATCCTTTGGGTATTAGGCAACTTTGGTCCGAACGACAAGTTTTCGGATCCAGAAAAATATATCACACAGGAAAATCCGCACTTTACTGAAGAGCAGGTAGCAGATGAAATCTCTGCTTATAAAACGGAATACTCCTATCTAGGGTATCTAGGTAGAGGGATTGAACCAGCAATCAGACCTCTAGGCTATGACTGGAAGATAGGAATCGGCCTGATAGCCTCATTTGCGGCACGGGAAGTATTCGTCGGAACGGTAGCTGTGGTTTATTCGCTGGGAGAAGATCTGGACATCGAAGATGATGAACAAAAACAGACACTCTTCACCCGTATGAGATCAGAAATCAACCGTAATACTGGTCAGCCCACCTATAATCTTGCATCGGGTATCTCGCTTTTATTATTTTATGCATTTGCAATGCAATGTATGGCGACAATTGGCGTTGTTAAGAGAGAGACGGGGTCCTGGAAATGGACGTTAATCCAAGCAGGGTTTATGACGGGCCTAGCCTATATCGCTGCCTTAATTGCGTATCAACTGTTAAAATAAATATTTAAGCTATGATGTACATTCAATACGCTATAATAGCACTTGTTTTTATTATTGCAATCGTATTTATGGTTAAAAAATTCTGGCCATCGAAAACACAAAGTGGTGGCTGTGGTAAGGGCTGCGGCTGCAGCTTCACTGAAAAAGCCCCAAAATAAAAAATATTGGCGCGTTAGCATCCTAAAGATCTAGCGCGCTTTTTTTATACGGGTCTATAATTGCTATCATCAAACAAGCTCAACTGGCCATTCCTCGGGCTATCAAACTCGTGTTCGAAAAAATTGGATATTGTAACGCCCAATAACCTCACTTTACGGTCTTCAAAATCGACTTTGTCCAAAAGTAATCCAGCCTCTTCTTTCAACTGTTGATAACTGGACAAGAAATGCACACCGGTATAACTTCTTGTCAATAAAGTAAAATCAGAAAACTTTACTTTTAAGGTCAAGGTTCTCCCTGACACTGATTTTAAATCGATCCTATTACTCAGTTTTAAGCAAAGTAAGTCTAATTCTTCCTTCATCTGATCGAGATCAAAGATATCGCGCTCGAAAGTATCCTCTACACTGATAGATTTGGCTACACGGTTGGAGCGCACGGGACGGTCATCATTGCCTCTGACCATATTATAAAAAAAGCTCCCTGACTTGCCAAAATCCTTTATAAGCTGCGCTTCGGAAAATAATTTGAGATCAAACCCAGAATGTATCCCCTTTCCTTTCATTTTTTCGGCAGTCACCTTGCCCACTCCAAAAAAACGTTCAATAGGCAGAGCTTCCAAAAATCGCACAACTTTTGAAGGGCCGATAAAAGTCAATCCATCGGGCTTGTTATAGTCGGAAGCGATCTTTGCTATAAATTTATTGACCGAAACTCCTGCAGAAGCGGTCAGATTAAGTTCGCCCTTGATTGCTGCCTTTATTTCTTTAGCGATATCTATAGCCGAGCCTATCCCCTTCTTGTCCTCTGTTACATCTAGATAAGCTTCATCTAAGGAAAGAGGCTCAATGAGATCGGTATAACGTCTGAAAATCTCACGGATACGTATGGAGACCTCCTTATAGACATCGAATCGGGGATATACAAATATAATATCAGGACAGAGCTGTAGTGCCTGCCTCGATGACATCGCAGACTTGACACCGAAACGCCGAGCCTCATAACTAGAGGTCGCGACCACTCCCCGTCCATCGGGCGAACCACCCACAGCAATGGGCTTGCCCCGTAGTTCGGGAAAATCCCTTTGCTCGACGGAGGCATAAAATGAATCCATATCTACATGGATGATTTTTCTCATGTTGTAATGCAACGATTTTAGTCCCCAAAAAGCACGCAACCGAACACCTATGTTAAGTCAATGTTAATTGAGTATTATGAAATGATTACCTTGAACATTAAGCCTTTGTCCTCAATTCATTAATCTTATATTTGCGTAAAGTTAATGTTAAGACCTAAAGACTTAACACCACAGTCCCAAATTAGATTTTAAATTTAAAGATAACAATGCAGTACCCCAATTTTCGAACGTTTTTTTTTCGTAAAAAAGCTTTAGTAGCAACGCCTTTGTTCTTATTCCTAGGTCTTGGTGCATTAAAAGCCCAGGAACGGGATGACCGTGCTACTATCCTCAATTTTAAAGGGATTCAATATACTTCCAAAGATTCCCTTTTCTATACTAACTTTAGGTTTAGAATGCAGAACAGGCTGGGCTATAGCAATGTATTGGATGGCGAAAACAACGGAAAATTTGACGCGAGAATACGTCGGCTACGTATGCGGATGGATGGTTATATCTATACTCCAAAAATATCCTACTCGGTACAGTTGGCTTTCACACGGAGCGATCAGGACTTTGACGACACGGGCGTACCGAATATCGTGCGTGACGCGGTTATCTTTTACAATTTCTCGGATGACTTCTACATCTCTTTTGGGCAGAATAAGCTCCCAGGAAACAGACAACGGGTAAACTCGTCAGGCTCGCTACAGTTTGCCGACAGATCCTTGGTGAACAGTAATTTTACGGTCGATCGTGACTTCGGAATTAGCTTCAATATAAGCAAAAAATTAGGCGCAATGCCTATCAATGCCAAGGCTGCGATTTCAACTGGTGAAGGACGACCTGCAAACTCCACGGACGATGGACTGGCCTATACTGGGCGTGTTGAATTTTTGCCTTTAGGAGAATTTAAAAATGGAGGGGACTATTCCGAAGGAGATATTGAGCGGGAAGTTACTCCAAAACTATCGATTGGTGGTGGATATAGCTACAACGACCGCACTGTACGTGAAGGTGGGCAAACGGGTAAGTATGTGCAGGATCCTTTTACCTTAAAAACAGCTTTCGCAGATGCTATCTTTAAATATCAGGGATTTGCATATCAGGCTGAATACATGCGACGTGACGTAGATAACCCTTTGAACAAAACAACGGGCGACAAACCGGAGGATACCTATGCTTACAAGGGATGGGGATTGAATCAGCAGACGTCCTATCTATTGAATCACGGCTACGAAATAGCGGGTCGATACACTTATCTCAAACCGCATCAACAAATCTCAGCATTCGAAGTACAGACAGAGGTTCTTGAACTGGGGCTGACAAAATACATGAAAGCGCACCGTCTCAAATTCCAACTCAATGCCAACTATACGGTCAAAGATGGCGCTTACAATAATACACATAATAAAAATTCCTGGGGAGGTATGTTCCAAGTAGAACTGGGAATCTAGATATAGATACACTCTTTATAAAAAGGCCAGCATCAGTTGGCCTTTTTTTTATTTCGCTATATCCTGCCTATGAAGAAAAAAAAGGAAACTCTGGGCTCAAATCATATGGAATCGAACAGTGAAAGACATCCTTAAATAAAGAATACTTATCTTTAACCTTTAAAAAACTCACCGCCCTTGCAATGCGGATAAGGTATTTGTCAAAAATACAATCTGTATCGATGAAGTGGTGCTTATACATAAACAGAGGATATACACATGAAGTACTATATTATAGCGGGAGAGACATCAGGTGATCTGCACGGTGCAAATCTTATTAAAGCCTTAAAAAATGAAGACCCAAACGCTGAATTCAAGATTGTAGGTGGAGATAGAATGCAGCAGGAAGCAGGTCAAGATGCCCTGATACATACCTCGCAGATGGCCTTTATGGGTTTTGTAGAAGTCATTAAGAATCTCGGAGCTATACGTAAAAACCTACAGGCTGTAAAAAAAGACATCCTCGACTATCATCCAGATACAGTCATTCTTATTGACTTCCCTGGTTTTAACTTAAAAATAGCATCATTTGCCAAACAGCAAAAAATAAAGACTTGCTATTATATATCTCCCAAAATATGGGCATGGAACCAAGGTCGGGTTCATAAAATAAAGAAAATAGTAGATCATATGTTCTGCATCCTCCCTTTTGAAGTGGACTTCTATAAACGGTTTGGGATGAAAGTAGACTATGTGGGTAATCCACTATTGGATGCAATCAGCAATTATACATTTAATCCTGATTTTCGGACAGGCAATGGACTCACGGAAGCCCCCATCATCGCACTCCTCCCGGGTAGCCGCAAAATGGAAATCGAACAGATATTGCCTAACATGATCGAGCTGTATTATGCGTTCCCTAAACACCAATTAGTTATCGCAGGCGCCCCAAACTTTGAGCGCTCTTACTATCAAAACTATATTGGGGATATGGAAATACCTGTGGTATTTGACCAAACCTATGACCTACTAAAAAATGCAGAAGCAGCAGTTGTTACCAGTGGTACGGCGACATTGGAAACCGGTATATTAAAGGTACCGCAAGTAGTTGTCTACAAAGCCAATGCAATAAGCGTATGGATAGCCCGCAAGCTGGTCAAGGTAAAATTTATAGCTCTAGTCAATCTAATAAACAATTATCTATCTGTAATCGAATTGATACAGGAGGACTGTAACCCAGGAAAAATACGGGATGAAATCGGAAAAATCCTCACAGAGAAGGAACACAAAGACGATATTTTAGAGAACTATGACGTATTAGCGGAAAAGTTAGGATCTCCAGGAGCATCAGAAAAAACAGCCAAATTAATCTTTAGCTACCTAACTGCAGTCTAACTTGTATGATAAAGTAAGATTCCCTTTTTGTAAAGGGGAATAATTATTAATAACAAAAAGACAAACAGATGAAAGTAAACAAACAAACGGGACTTATCGCTTTCATGATTGCGCTATGTTCCATTGCAATTGGACAGACCAACGAACTGCGTTTCGAAAAACTAGTACTCAACAAAAAGGAGAAGAAAATTTTCAACGACCGCGACTCTTCAACTGTTATTTATATTGATACGTTGATCATGAAAGACAGATCGTCCCTTCAATTTTATGGAAAGAAAGATGTCAAACTGATTGTCAAACATGCGGAGATTGGTGATAGAGCCTTTATCTCCGGACAGGGAGCACAAAACAATGCTTCTAACTTTGACATTGATATCAATTTTGCAAAATTAGGATCGCTGTATGTGATCGCTCGAGGCCAAGATGCCAATAATGGGACACGGACCTATCCAAATGGGGATGCAGGTAATGTAGACTTGGTATATGCCCCTGCTGGTATCACACCGCAAACAGAAAATAAAAAACAGAAAAATTATCTTTTTGTAGATGTCTCACCTGGTGGTTTACACGTAACACCGAGCTCTGAAATAACAAATATCTATTCTAGAATAGCGACTTCTGCTCCCGGTCTTCGTGGGTTACCACAAGGACAGATTTATTCTGGATCACCAGGTAAAGAAGGAAAGGTAACTATCCGTAGTAAATAAAAAGTTGATGATTTCTTTGGGGCATCGATGCGCAGAGACAGATCCCGGTAAGCGGAGCGCTCTCGATGTCATTAATGAATAAATACTTTCAGAAAAAAGGTCTGTATCAGAAAATGATACAGACCTTTTTTATAGACTAAAGATTACTTTCTATTGCTTTTACTTCTTCTGCATACAGCTCTATAGGCTTATCCAATAGTACTGCCACAACAGTACAATAACTATCCAATCTATCTTTTGGAACATCTATGTAGACAATCCCAGGAATGGCACTCCAATACAACTTATTATAAATCTTGTGTCCTATCATGGACCCTTCTCCGACTATCCGTATCCGCGCAATGGTATTGTTCAATCCTTTAATAGCGACGGGCCCAGTAGGCTGACCTTCGATAAATAGATACAATGTCTGCCTATCTTGGGATAAAGCTGTATTTCCGATATAATGCCCATCGGATATTCCTGTGCGCGCGTCGTGTAGGACCTCTGCGTGTTTCAAGACCCAATTCTTTATTTTCTGATCTGCAAATTTGAGGTCTTTTGATAGTACACTACCGTCATCACTCATGTGACCCGAAAATAAATTAGCTCCCGCAGAAGTAAACTCAACAATATCACGTATAGCACTCGGAGCATCTTTGGCGCGTAGTACATCATTAAGAACAGGTTTAACCTCGGCATGATCAAACTCAAAATGAGGATGATCTGCAAAATCTATCGCAATTACTGAAGCCGTAGGATCGAAATCCTGTGTAGTCATATTAAGACTCAACGTATAGCCATTGTATTTATAGTCTATTTTATCAGAACTGCTGATAAAACGAACCTGAACAGGCTTTGACTGTAAACCATTTATCTGAAGATAGTTTTTCACCTCATCAAGGTAAATATATACAGTCTTTCCATCTTTAGAGAGACTATTTTTTTCTGCTATGAAAGCAGACGCCACTCCTGCCCTGGTACCATAAATAGCTTCTTTGTACTTGCTGGTCCAACGTCCCAATTCTTTTAGGATTTTCACCTGCTCGTCGGGGATGGTACCATCTGCCTTAGGTCCGATATCTAACAGTAAATTACCGCCCATGGCGATACAATCAATCAGCGTCCTAACGATCATATTAGGGGTTTTATAATTTGTATCAAAATGTTGGTATCCCCAAGAGTCGTTCATGGTATAACATAGTTCCCAGTATCGGTCTGCAGGTCGCTTCACTGGCACTCCTTGTTCGGGGGTAGCATAGTCTCCATGATGATTCAACCTCGAGTTTACAATGATATTGGGATTGTATTTGCGTAGCAAACCCAACGTCTGCTCGGCTCGCCATTCTTGGGCGCTATGTTCCCAATCACCATCAAACCACAATAGATCAGGTTTATACTGCGATGATAGTTCGGCTAGTTGTCCCTGATAGTAATCAACAAATTGTCCCCAGCGCTTAGGTTCATCTTTTAGTGTGTAACGTTTACGAGAGCGTGTAACGATATCATAATATGGATGGCTCCAATCGGGCAGGGAGTAATAGAGTCCTGTTTTCAACCCGGCCTTTTTAACGGCTGCTATAAAAGGCGTCAAGACATCCTGCTTGGCAATAGCATGCTTAGGCACGGTCAGCGCTTTATCTGCTTTGCTATCCCATAATGCGATTCCATCATGATGCTTCGTCGTGATTACCGTATACTGTGCTCCTGATTCCTTAATCAGGCTAACCCACTCTTGAGGTTTGTATTCTTTTGCGGTAAAACCGTCGAGCTGCTTCAAATAATTATCATGGCTCATATAATTATTGAAAAATGACCACGATTCAGAAACCCCATTAACAGCATATACCCCCCAATGGATAAAAATACCGAGTTTAGCATCATCAAACCATAGCATCTTCTCCTCCTTGGGAAGATTATTTTGCCCATACGATTTAGCAAATAAAGAAAACAACACTAAGCCAATAAAAAGTCTCTTGATCATAAATTTAAAGTAGGATAATCTAAAATAAGATATATCTATAGTATTGACAAATTTTACTATCGAATAACGATTTATAATGTATTTTTGTGCCAATGATAGAACTTTATACAGACGGTGCTTCTAGCGGAAATCCTGGTCCAGGAGGATATGGTACGATATTACGAACTATCTATACGGGCAGTAACCCGGAGTTTCACGGTAAACTTATAGAAAAAGAGTTTTCTGGAGGTTTTCGTAAGACCACGAACAACCGGATGGAGCTCTTGGCAGTAATCATTGGACTGGAAGCGCTCAAAAACCATCGGCAAAAAGTCACTATCTATTCAGATTCCAAATATGTAATCGATGCAATAGACAAAAAATGGGTCCACGGCTGGATAAAAAAGAATTTTGAAGGCAAAAAAAATAAGGATCTATGGTTACGCCTAATGCAGTCCTATAAGATACATGAAGTAAAATTAGTATGGGTCAAGGGACATGCCGGACATCCATTAAATGAGCGTTGTGACCGACTGGCAGTAGCTGCATCCAAGGATAAACCGAATTGGAAAATAGATTCGGTATTTGAGATGGAATCACAGCAATAGACTGTCGCGGCTTAAATTACCTCACCGTATCAGGTACAAGTATGTAAAAAAACAATGACTTTAGTTCCCCCTATACCGCTGTATTGGCAGCAGTTGTACTGCTGGGGTTAAAAAACGAATACTTACCGAAAAACTTTAGTTATAATCATAAGCAATGTTTATTTTTGTGGCAAGATGTCAGATTTAAAATACAATCAAAGAGGTGTGTCCGCTGGAAAAGAGGACGTACACAATGCGATAAAGAATATCGATAAAGGTTTATATCCAAAAGCTTTCTGCAAAATAATTCCTGATATTCTGGGAGCAGACGAGAATTGGTGTAACATCATGCACGCGGATGGTGCCGGTACTAAATCCTCCTTAGCTTACGTCTATTGGAAGGAAACGGGTGATATCTCTGTATGGAAAGGTATCGCGCAGGACGCCATCATCATGAATCTAGATGACCTACTCTGTGTAGGCGCAATCGATAATATCATATTGTCATCTACGATAGGTCGTAATAAAAACAATATCCCTGGTGAAGTCATTGCAGAAATCATCAATGGGACGGAAGAAATCCTTGCTGAACTACGTGAACTGGGAATAGGTATATATTCTACAGGAGGAGAAACTGCAGACGTGGGAGACCTAGTACGTACCATTATTGTAGATAGTACGGTCACCTGTCGTATGAAACGTGAAGATGTGATCTCTAATCATAATATCAAAGGCGGAAATGTCATTGTGGGATTAGCGTCCTATGGGCAAGCGACCTATGAGAAAGAGTACAATGGAGGTATGGGATCTAATGGCCTTACCTCTGCCCGTCACGATGTATTCGGCAAATATATCGCAGAGAAATATGCTGAAAGCTTTGACCCAGCGGTTCCTTATGACTTGGTATTTGCAGGAAGTAAAGCGCTGACCGATACTGTAAAGGTAGAAACAGGTGAAGAAATCACTGCAGGTAAGCTTGTGCTCTCTCCTACCCGTACCTATGCACCTGTCATCAAGGTTATACTGGACAAATACAGAAAGCAAATCGACGGAATGGTACATTGTTCTGGTGGAGCCCAAACTAAGGTTCTTCATTTTGTAGACAATGTGCATGTTATCAAAGATAACCTATTCCCGATCCCGCCGTTGTTTGACCTGATTCAAAAGGAATCTAACACCGATTGGCAGGAAATGTACAAGGTATTCAATATGGGACACCGTATGGAACTATATGTCCCCGAAGAGATAGCTGCCGACATTATTCAGATTTCAGAATCTTTCGGTATACCAGCTCAAATTATTGGAAGAGTGGAAGAAAGTGATAAAAAACAAGTCACTATCAACTCTCCTTATGGCACATTTATCTACGAATAAGCTGCGTGAAAGAAAAGCTGACAATAGGCAGGTATGAGATTGTGGACCTTCCCGAACTGGGGATGTACAATATAGAATCAAAAATCGACACCGGGGCCGAGACCTCGGTGTTGCATTGCGAAGACTTCGAAATCATAGAAAAAGAAGGGCATCGGTTCATCAACTGTCATATTAAGCCACACTTGGAGGAAGAGGAGATTTTAACCCTGACCTTCCCCGTCCACAGGGAGCGGGTCGTCAAAAGCTCTTTTGGCCAAACGGAAACGCGCCATATATTTTTGACTAAAATACGTATGTTTGATCAGCTCTTTGATATCAAGCTATCACTGAGAGATCGGTCATCGATGTCCTACCCTATGCTACTGGGGAGGAACTTCATCAGCGGAAAATTTCTCGTTGATGTTTCTAAAAAAGGGCTTGCTAGAAATAGCTTTTAATCAAACCTTTAGCCTACCCATTTGTTTTATATTTTAAATACGCACATTCGTGAAAATAGCAATACTATCTACAAATAAAAACTTATACTCCACGCAACGTCTCGTTGAAGCCGCTCAATCGAGAGGTCACGAATGCATTGTGATGGACCATAGCAAGTGTTATGTAGGAATACAACAAGGGAAACCAAGCATCCATTATAGGGGTGAAAACATAACGGATATTGATGCTATTATCCCACGAATCGGTGCTTCGGTCACTTTTTATGGATCAGCCATAGTACGTCAATTTGAGGTCATGGATGTGATATCTGCAAATCCTAGCCAGGCTATTACGCGATCACGGGATAAGCTGAGATGTATGCAGATTCTTTCTGGTGCTGGATTAGGACTCCCTATTACTGGTTTTGCACGAACTACTTCAGATGTCGATGACCTTATTAATATGGTCGGTGGAGCACCTCTCGTCATCAAGCTATTGGAGGGCACGCAAGGTATTGGTGTGGTATTGGCCGAAACAAAAAAAGCGGCTTCTTCTGTAATAGAAGCATTCTATGGGCTGGGCAATAATATCCTCATACAAGAATATATCAAAGAAGCAAAAGGAACGGACATACGCGCGTTCGTAGTTGATGGAAAAGTCGTAGGGGCTATGAAACGCACTGCAAAAGAGGGGGAATTTCGCTCCAATCTGCACCGAGGGGGTACTGCCGAAATTGTGACATTGACCCGTAAGGAAAGAGAAACTGCTGTAGCTGCTGCAAAAGCTATGGGACTTACTATGGCTGGGGTAGATATGCTTCCCTCTACTCGAGGACCGTTGATACTGGAAGTGAACTCGTCGCCAGGACTTGAGGGTATTGAGAAGGCTACAAACAAAGATATAGCTACCGAAATCATCAAGTATCTTGAAAGACAATATGAGGCAAAGCAATTGCTTAAACCTGTGACCAAACGTAAGGTAAAAAAAGAAAGTAAACTGTAAGTTTATCCTACTTAGATATAACACGAGAAAACCCTCCAGGATACAAACTTGGAGGGTTTTCTACTATAAGAGTCTCGAAAGAATCTTTTATTGAGGTATATGTTACTTCATTAAGAAGCCTCCACCCAACAAATCATTGCCTTCATAGAAAACAGCGGACTGCCCCGGTGCAATTCCTTTGACCGCATGTGGAAAGTCGACCTGCATCATATCTCCAAGCTGTGTCAAGGTAGAGATAGCTCCTGCATCTTTATACCTGATTTTGGTAATCGCCTCCATAGGTTCTTCCAAAGAGGCATACTTTACTAAATTGATATTGCGGACAAAAGCTTGCGAACGCTCCAGCTCGTGTTCTTCACCCAAGACTACAGAGTTACTCTCTGGCAATATCTCAATGACAAACATAGGCTTGCCTAAAGCAATCCCCAACCCTTTACGCTGTCCAATCGTGAAATAAGGATATCCGATATGCTGTCCTACTACGGTACCATCAGAGAGTAAAAAATTACCCGGACCGATCTCTTGGTCCAAAGTTGGCTTTTTATGTCTCAGAAACTCTCTATAGTCGTTGTTCGGAACAAAACAGATCTCGTAGCTCTCCGATTTATTGGCCAGTTCCTTTTGCCCCATATCCAGTGCCATCTGCTTAATCTCCGATTTATGGAAACCTCCCAATGGGAACTGTGTACGGGCAAGATTCTCTTGTGTAACCCCCCAAAGAACATAAGATTGATCCTTGTGCTCATCTAGCCCTTTAGAGATCACATAACGACCGTTATCGTGCTGACGGATATTGGCGTAGTGTCCTGTAGCTATAAACTCGCAGTCTAGCTTATTTGCCCTTTTAATGAGTGCCTCCCATTTGATGTGGGTATTACACAATACACAGGGATTGGGCGTACGCCCAGCGATATACTCGTCTACGAAATTATCGATTACGTAATCACCAAACTCATTCCGGATATCTAAAATAAAATGGGGAAAACCATAATTTACAGCCAGCGACCGCGCATCATTAATACTATCCAAGCTACAGCATCCGGTTTCCTTGGACGTACCTCCAGAGTTCGCATAATCCCAAGTCTTCATGGTTATCCCAATCACTTCATAACCTTGTTCGTGTAGCATTACAGCCGCTACCGAACTATCCACCCCCCCACTCATAGCCACTAATACTCTTCCTTTTTTACTCATACTATTTTAATAAAGTGCAAAGATACCCTAAAATCATTTATCCCTGTGTTTATTTCGTGTAATTTTATCTCTATCAAAATCAATCGATTGTAGATATATCGCATTTTTTTTTGTAGAAATGTTTTAGAATCCAAAAAGAGAAGCTATATTTGCATCGCAAGAACGGTAAAACGGATTGCAAAAAAAGGTGCCATAGCTCAGTTGGTAGAGCAAAGGACTGAAAATCCTTGTGTCGCTGGTTCGAATCCAGCTGGCACCACCAAAATCTGACAAGTAACAGATTCAAAATAAAAACTTGGTAAGGTGCCATAGCTCAGTTGGTAGAGCAAAGGACTGAAAATCCTTGTGTCGCTGGTTCGAATCCAGCTGGCACCACAAAAAAAGACTATCCCATAAGATAGTCTTTTTTTATTTCTTCCCTGTCCTATCCTTTTAAAATATTCCGGACTTTCATCCTGTCACTATAGAACTCACGTAAGTGTGCCCCTTCACCATGAACTGTCCAAATCTCGGTTGGCTCTACTTGACCAATGTAAGTCAGTAAATCTGCCCAGTCGATATGATCAGAAATATAAAGAGAAAGATCATTCTGCCGCTGTAATCGCTTCCATCCTGAAGCAAAAACACGAACTACATTCTTGGCCCTTATATAATGATTGAAGGTCATAGGAGGTACGAGATACACCTTATCTCTCCCTTCTTTTAATGATTTCCGTTGATAGGGTTCGTAATTTAACTTAACAAAGCCCAAATCGTCATAGATACGATGCAAAGGTAGCATGCTGTGATGCAGGAGCACTGTCTTTTCCGGACAATAGGTATTGAGCAAATGCGTAAGTCGTTGAGACTTGCCTAGCGCATAACACCCAAGCATAATATGCGTCGATACTGCCTTTAGCTTTTTAATCTCTTCTATTGGATCTGGATGCATAACAGCGGGGTCTGCAAACGTAGTCTCCGTAATCAATACATCGGCCTTGACATAAGCTATAGGCTCGCAGGTCGCGTCCTCTTGGAGCTTATAATCCCCCGTATAGAGATAGCGCACGCCTTTGAAAACCATCAACACCTGAGCAGACCCTAATATATGTCCTGCAGGGATGAAAGTAACCGCTACACCATTTAAATCAAAGCTCTCGTCAAACCCTTTAATGAAATAGCTTGACTGGGTATGCCTGGTAAAACGATACTGCATAAAAGCAGCTGTAGCAGCTGTACAGTATACATTCCGATTTCCTGGGACCGCGTGATCACCATGGGCATGGGAAATGACAGCCTTCTGTACAGGCTGCTTGGGATCAATATAAAAATCTCCGTACCGACAATAGAATCCTAGAGCGGTCTCCACTAAAAAGTCGTCAATTATTTCGACCATTTTCTTTGTAAAATCTGTTGGTGTATATATAATATCTGCGGCAACAAGGGGCTCACCCCGTCATTATGAACAATGAAATCCGCATACTTCTTTTTTTCAGACTCGGGCATCTGCTTATCTATTCGCCCTTGGACTTCCTCACGCGATACGCCATCTCTGTGCATAACACGTTCAATCCTTAGCTCCTCTGGAGCTGATACTAAAATAAGACAATCTAAGCTCTTATAGGATCCGCTCTCTACTAGTAGTGCAGCCTCCTTAAGGCTATAAGCTGCAGTCTGCCGCATTGCCCATTCCTGCCCATGTCTGATGACTACAGGGTGAACAATACTATTCAATAGCTGTAATTTATCATTATTATTAAAGACCTGTATGGACAACCATTTCCGATCCAGTGTTCCGTCGGACTGATACACGGCTTCGCCGAATGCATCCACTAATCCTTGGTGTATACGGGGATCCTGATTCATAAGTTGCTTGGCTTCTTTATCCGCGTCGTAAAAAGGAACGCCCATAGCCTTAAAAATGCGGGATATATAGCTCTTACCTGAACCAATCCCTCCTGTAATACCAACTTTTATTCCCATTGTGACTTATTTACGAACGAAGAAATCGACATTCTGAGGCTCTATTTTTATGATTTTAACATAATCAGGAACTTTGGTCATCAGGATAGGCAAGCTTTTCACTCGATTTTCAGCCCAATTATCCAGATCGACAATAGCTTCAAAATCGCGGGCAGTCCATTTGCTGAAATCCTTTAAAGAAACCAATGTCGTAACGGTCACCTTACTAGGAATAGTCCGGACCGAAGTATAGCGTCCTTCATTCTCTACTTTTATAGGAATTTCGATGATCTTTTCTGTCAATTCACCTATGGGAATGGTCACCTCCGCAAAGGTTGGATAGATCGTAACATTGGTACGTTGCTTTCTATTGATATTAGAAACTGTTCGGATATCGGTATGTACCTGCGTACCAAACACACTATCGGTCTCTAGAAACTCTATATTTGCAACATCTTCCAATGGCCCGGTAATCGTCACATATTCCGGACTGGTACGTGTAGGCCCAACCACACCATATTGTTTTTTAAAGCCAATATGCATTGGTACACGGACCGGAACTTTGCGCTGGGTCTGTTTGGAAAAATCAAAATACAAGGTATCCGGTCCCACACTGATGACTTGTTTATCTACGGGGAACTGTCTATTGATAAAACCGATCTGATTGGAAAAAACGATATAATTACGGCTGCTTAGACTACTTAGGTCAACCTGGATATTTGCCGTATCAGGGTTTAGACGGGACATTAGGACGTTCCAACCGCTCATTTTGATACGTACACTAACGGTATCTGATTGTAACGGGTGAAATGCTCGCTTCTCTGGTATATTGACATACTCAATTCCAGCCTTAACGGTAAAGGTGTATTTATTGGAAACAGCAATCAGCAACCAAGCGACAAAAGAAATAACAAGGCAACGTACGAAAATGGAAATTTTACGCCGTTGTATTTTATTTATTCTCCTTTGTTTCATCGGTAAATAATTATTACACGCTCTATAGTCGACATGGGGGGGGCTCTTTGTTCTACACTATTCGAACAAGCCTTCAAATCACCCCCACACAGCTTGTAGTACCTAGATTGTTTAAATACAAACTTAAAAAAAATGAGTTGTATTATCGAAAAAAAAGCCATTCAAAACATGAATGGCCTGTATTCTTTGCAGTAAGAGAAGTTAATCTTTCTTTACTTCTGTATTCGCAGCACGTGATGCATCTAAAGAGATTGCCGATTTGTCAAAACGCATTTTAACACCAGAACCTACATCGATCAAAAAAGTAGACTCACTAACCTCAACGATACGTCCATGTATACCCGCTGTAGTTACTACCTTCGAATTAACATCTAACTCCTGAATATATTTCTTGTGATCTTTCTGCTTTTTCATCTGCGGTCTGATCATGAAGAAATAAAATACAACAACGATTAAAATCATTGGTAAGAAACTCATGATTCCGCCACCACCTGCAGCTTGTAAAAAAAATGTTGATATCATTTTATTATTTATTTAGTTATTGATTACTGTTTTCTATTCTTCGACAACTCCTTTGATCTGGATTGTTGTCACTCTATTTTCTGCGTTAGAGCTTACTGTTACAATCTTCTGCTGATTGCCCACTTGCCCTAAACTATTAAAACTCACTTTAATCTCACCAACTTTGCCAGGCAAAACCGGCTCTTTGGTAAAATCTGGTGTAGTACACCCACAGGAGGCCGAAACCTGAGACAAGATAACCGGAGCAGCTCCCGTATTCTTGAACTTAAAGATATGTTCCACTACTGCTCCTTCTTTTACCTTACCAAAATCAAAGGCAGACTCCTCAAATTCGATAATCCCCTGCTGCTTGGAAGCTGTTGTATCAGTTGTGGAGGCTACAGGTTGTTCCACATTTTGTTCTGTCTTGGTCGCACTTTGATTACCGCAACCTACCAATAACCCAATGATGGCAAAAGCCAAAAGCGTGTTTTTAAATACCATAAGTTAATCTTTTAATCCCCTACCTGCTTTCCGAATACGTCCTTCTTTCGTTAAGTCAGCTAGGATCTTATCTAAAATACCATTAATAAAAGTATTACTCTTCAATGTACTGAACGACTTAGAAAGTTCAATATATTCATTTATTGTTACCTTCACCGGTATAGAGGGGAAGTTTATCAATTCACTGATTGCCATACGCATCAATAGAATGTCCATTAACGCAATACGATCAGCTTCCCAGTTCTTTGTTTTTGCCGCAATCAGAGCCTGATACTCTTCTCCGTAACGGATAGATGTCTTCAGTAACTCGGAAATAAACTCTTCATCTTCATCCCAGCTCGGTGTAAGATCGGCCAACTTATTTTGTGAAGGATTCTCTGAGCTAAAGTTTTTAAAGGTCTTAGCAATCATTGCCTGAAGAACTTCTTTGTCGACGGGCCAATTGATAAATTTATCCTCGAAAACCTGTTCAATATCTACAGATTTAAGTATTATTTTCTTGAAGATATATCTAATAATATCTTTCTCTGCATTGATACTGTGGTCCGTTGAAGCTAAATATTCCAAATAAGCTGGGGAATCCTTAAGCTGAGCAAAAATAGAACGAACAATCTCTGGGTCAAATCCCCAAGACACGTTATATTTTTTAACCAACTCCAAATATGTCCGATTTTGACGTAACGACTCAATAAAGGTGTTACTATTCAACTTTGCAGTTAAGATTTTATCCTGTTCGGTAGGCAGAAACTTAGCTGCACGACTCTCCTGATCCAAAACCACATACTCTGCTACCTCATCCAATAGGTTCAATGTCCAGATATACATCTCATTGACCTCTTCGACATTCTTGAAAAGTGCTTTTTCAAAACCTTTAACCTGTTTATCCTCGGATAAACTGTACGCGTAAAGCGTCTGCAATACCTTAACTCTAAGGTGTCTTCTGTTTAACATATGTAATAAGAACGATAATTTTATAAGAACGATAATCTAAGAATAGATCCTATCTCCTAAGCTTAGCCATATCTGAAATACGCTTTTCTGCCAACTGCTTGGCCGCTTGGAATGTAGTAATATCTTCTTCTCTAGACGTCTGTAAGACGTGGCGCGTAGCGCTATATATATTACGTATCAAAGACTCCGTACGATCCGTACCGTAGCCCTCTAACTCTGAATAACAACTAATCAACGCTCCTGAATTAATTAAAAAATCAGGGGTATAAAGGATATTGTGTTCTTTTAACAATTGAATAGTACGCTCCTCATCTTTCAATTGGTTATTGGCAGATCCTGCAATAATTTTGCATCGCATTTTGGGCACTGTATCCACATTAACTGTACCTCCTAATGCACAAGGGGCATACACATCAACATCCAATTCATAGCTCGTCGCGTATTGAATCGGCTCAGCTTTATACTTGGCAGCAACTTTCATCTTACGCTCTTCGGTCATGTCCGACACATAAACCCTTGCATTCTCGGCGCGCAACATGGAAACCAACTGCTCTCCTACTGACCCAACCCCCTGAACAGCAATCTTACGGCCGGCAAGGGAATCATCACCGTACAATTCCTTTATTGAAGCTTTAATTCCATAAAAAACACCACGAGCAGCAAAAACAGTAGTATCACCACCTCCATTCATAGAGGTAGGAAGCCCTGCTACGTAATCCGTCTCGGCATGAATATATTCTAAATCTTTTTGTGTGGTTCCGACATCGATGGAAGCGATAAAGTTACCGTTCAAACCTTTGACAAATTTGCCAAAGCGACGCATCAATACTTCAGATTTTTCGGTACGATTATTACCGATGATGACAGCACATCCACCTCCTAAGTTTAATCCAGCTAATGAAGATTTATAGGTGATTGCTTTCGATAGACGCAACGCATCCTCGACAGCCTCTCCTTCTGACTCGTAAGGTAGCATCCTAACTCCTCCAATAGCAGGACCTAGAGTCGTGTCATGAATTGCAATGATGGCCTTCAGGCCGACCGATGGGTCATTGCAAAAAAACAAATTCTGATGCTCTGAAGAGGCCATCAAATCGAAAACTGAAGCGTTTTGCATATCAAAAAAAATAATTCAAAAACTATTCTAAAAAGCTTCACAAAAATAAAAAATTAATTCGTTTTATCCGTGATTTATTGAAATATGTCGCTTTTACAGAATTATATGACGAATTAGAAAGAAACAGCCAAAAGATATTAAACCGAAACCATTACATTTGTAATAGAGACACAACATGAAAGAACTATCCTACCTCAATAAATATTTCTACAAATACAAATGGAGATTAATCCCAGGTGTAATCTTTGTTATTATTTCTAACTACTTTGGAATACTACCAGCAAAAGTAATACGCGAAGCTTTTGACCTAGTCAAGGAAAACATAGACTTATACAGGCTGTATGATGGTTTCGAACGCCAAAGCCTAATCTATCAAGTCTTCGGAAGCAGCTTACTTTTTTTCGGGGTTGTAGTCCTTGTACTCGCACTACTTAGAGGAATTTTTCTATTCTTGATGCGACAGTCGATCATACTTATCTCCAGACATATTGAATATGACCTAAAAAACGAGATATACAATCACTATCAAGAGCTGGATTTCTCTTTTTTCAGAAAGAACAACACGGGTGACCTAATGAATCGTGCTACGGAAGATGTAAACCAGGTTCGTAACTACCTTGGTCCAGCGATAATGTATGCCATCAACACGGTAACACTTTCTGTGATGATCATATATGCGATGTATGATGTAAATCCTACTTTGGCAACCTACGCACTATTGCCAATTCCAATAATATCATTGATTATTCTATTGGTAAACCGTATAATAAACAAGCGTAGTACCAAAATCCAAGCGCAACTGTCAAAACTCTCCTCTTTTGTGCAGGAAACATTCTCTGGTATACGGGTGATAAAAACCTATGTAAGAGAAGAACAAAAAATGGCTGAATTTGCACACGAGAGCAATGTCTATAGGAACAGTTCTCTTGACCTTGTAAAAGTACAAGCGATATTCTTTCCGCTAATTATATTCTTGGTAGGTTTCAGTACAATAATCACTGTGTATATCGGTGGTATCGAAGTCAACAAAGGAACTATCACTGCTGGTAATATAGCAGAGTTTATCATGTATGTAAATCAGCTTACCTTTCCCGCTATGGCATTAGCCTGGGTAACCTCGCTTATACAACGAGCAGCAGCCTCTCAAAAACGGATAAATGAGTTTTTGAACACAAAACCAGAAATCATCAGTGGAAAAATAACAGATCAACTAGCTGGAAATATCCGTATCAAAAACCTATCATTCACCTATCCCGAGACTGGTATTCAAGCACTGAACAATATAAACATCGATATAAAAGCAGGACAGACACTAGCGATAATCGGGAAGACTGGCTCTGGTAAATCGACACTGGCCAACCTCCTCCTGAGAATGTATGACGCCGACCAGGGCGAAATAACGTTTGATGGAAAAGACATAAAAGAATTGAATATAAAGTCACTACGTCATCAAATAGGCTTTGTTCCGCAACAGGTTTTTCTATTCTCGGACACTATTGCCAATAATATCGCCTTCGGCCTGGATACCTGTGAAATCGACAAAGTTGAAGTAGCAGCAAAAGATGCTGCTGTATATGAAAACATCGCTGCTTTTGAAGAGGGATTTCAGACTCACATAGGTGAACGGGGGCTAACACTTTCTGGTGGCCAAAAACAACGGTTGTCCATCGCCCGAGCATTGGTAAAAGATCCTCAAATGTTGATATTTGATGACTGTCTTTCTGCAGTCGACACTAAAACAGAAGAGGAGATACTGCACAACCTGGGACGTATCATGCGGAACAAAACAACAATATTTATAGCGCACCGTATCTCCACAATAAAGAACGCAGACCACATTATCGTTCTTGAAAATGGGAAAATAATAGAAGAAGGAAATCATAGCAGCTTATTAACGGCCAACGGAGAATATGCAGAACTATATGAAAAACAGTTACTGCAGAGTACGGAGTAACAATTGCAGCTTGCAATTCGGGTAATATTTAACTACCTTTCGGGAAGATACCAACCCACTTGTTCAGTTATGAGATATATTCTTTTAGCTCTTTTTACGTTGTCTTCAGCAAGCTTGATGGCGCAATTTGAGGGCACTCCTACAATAAGTCCCTCCGATTTTGAAACAAAAGTATATGATATAGATTCTAGTGCACACGCCATAACTCTCTTTGAACATGGCAAGACTCAGATTGATAAAAGCGAGTCCGATCGCTCCTTAATGGTATTCCACCACTACAAAACCCGACTCAAAATCCTAACAAAGGAGGGTTATGAACATGCTAACTTCACAATTCCATTGTATAAATATGGTTCTACCTTTGAATATATAACAAATATAAAAGCGACTACGTATAACCTTGTAAACGGTAAAATCGAAAACATCCCCCTCAAAAACAAAGACATCTTCCTTGAACATAAAAGCGATTTTGTAAAATTAAACAAATTTACGATGCCGGATATTCAGACTGGGTCGATAATAGAACTTGAATACACGTTGGTTTCTCCAGATATATTCAACTTTAGATCCTGGCAATTCCAAACAGATATTCCAAAACTAAAAAGTGACTATCGCGTACTGATCCCGGCTATATATAAATACAACATTACATTAAAAGGTCCACTAAAACTTTCTGACACAAAATCAAAACTACAACGCGAGTGCCTAGTTTTAAATGGCAACAAAATAGACTGCTCTGACATCACCTACTTTATGGAAAGTATACCAGCCTTCAAAGCGGAGGCTTATATGCTAGCTCCGAAAAACTACATTTCGGCTGTCAGCTTTGAGCTAGAAGAAATGGCTATGTCGGGGGGAGGTATCAAATCTTTTACAAAAAAATGGAGTGATGTCGACAGAGAACTCATGACAGATAAAGATTTTGGAGGACAATTAAAGAAAACAAATCTACTTGAGGAAACGCTGACCAAATTAGGAGACACCTCTTATAATCAACTTGATAAAGCTAAAAGTGTATTCAGATGGGTTCAAAAGAACATAAAATGGAACAATACATATGGAAAATATGCACAACATGGTATTGAAGACGCCTTGAAAAGCAAAAATGGAAACTCAGCAGATATCAACCTCACTCTGATCACGGCACTCAATGCAGCGGGCATAGAATCCTACCCTATCCTTGTTTCTACACGAGATAACGGACTACCGAACAGCCTCCATCCCGTTATCTCTGATTTTAATTATGTAATAGCAGGAGTTAAAATCCAGGACCAAACCTACCTAGCAGATGCGACAGACCCTCTACTTCCTTTTGGCCAACTTCCTATGCGCTGTATTAACGAAAAAGGTCGGATTATTTTTTCTAAAAAATCCTCGGAATGGATTCCTTTAATCAACAATCAAATATCATCAACTCATTACAATTTCGATGGTTCACTAGAGCCTAGCGGTGTGTTAAAAGGTAACCTCACTATAATGTACAACGGAATGGATGCCGTAAGTAAACGCAGAAACATACTTGAGTATCCTTCAGCAGAAGAATACCAGGAAGCTATTGACGAGCAATTGACAAGTATGACTGTAAAAGAACTCAACATAGAAAATCTGGATAACAATGAAATTTCTCTTATTGAAAACTTCGCTATAGAAATCAAACTGTGCGATGAAATAAAAGGAAACACCTTCTATTTCAACCCTATATTTATAAACCGAACTATAAAAAACCCTTTTAATCTCGATGAAAGAAACTACCATGTAGATATAGGTTCAAGGAGAGATGAGAGTCATACAATAACAATAAAGCTTCCCAAAGGAAGCAATATAAAGACCTCACCAAAAAATGTAAGTTTTGTATTACCGGAGGCTACGGCCCGTTACAACTATAAAAGTGAACTCATAGACGATAGCCTACATGTTGCGCAGCATCTATCACTTAAAAAAGCTATATACAATACAGATGAATATTTCGGATTAAAAGAGTTGTTTTCAAGAGTTATACAACAGCTAAAGATAGACCATTCATTCAATTACAATGCTAATGCTTCTCTATAGAATTATTTTCACCCTATTAATGACTTCTTGCATCCTAAAAGCAGATGCTCAAAAATACATGGTGACGGACATATCAAAAGATCTCTTAAGCCGCGCTAATGCTGTCGTACAAGAAGAGCATATATCCTTTGATGTAGATTATTCAAACGCATTACAAACCGTTCGCAAAGTGATAACAATACTTAACAAAGCAGGAGAAAAACATGCAGAACTGGTTTTATACTATGACAAAAGCAAAACAATCAAAGATATCAAGGGGCAGATCCTAGATGAGTTCGGCAATCAAATTAACAAATTCAATCAGAAGGATTTCAAAGATTACAGTGCAACAAGTCAAGTCAGTATGTTTGATGATATACGGTTCAAACATTATACCCCAAACTCACATACCTTCCCTTATACCATTGTATATAGCTATGAGGTAAAACACAACCAAAACCTATTTATTCCGTACTGGCAACCGGACTACCTGTCTGATCTTGCTGTTATCAGTAGTACATATGAGCTAAGCTGTAAACCAGATCAATCTTTGCGGATAAAAGCGGAGAATACACCTCAATCTGCTCATATAACGACAACAGAAAAATCGAAAACTTATAAATGGACTGCAAAAAATATAAAAGCACGAAAAGAAGAACCCCTAAAACCATTTGATCGGCAAGATGCCATCTTGGTCAAGGCTGTCCCTGAAAACTTTCACTACTTCAGAAAAAAAGGAACTGTAAAAAACTGGTCTGATTTTGGAAAATGGATGTATGAAAATCTTCTGATGGGTAAGCAAGAACTATCTCCCGAAACTAAAAATAAGGTAAAAGAACTTACAGCACATCTAGATTCAGACAAGGAAAAAGCTAAAGTACTATTCGCCTATATGCAGAGTAAAACACGATATGTTAGTATACAAATAGGAATCGGAGGGCTTGAGCCTTATCCAGCTTCTTACGTAGAACAACTTGGATATGGAGACTGTAAAGCTCTCGTAAATTACACCCAAGCCTTATTAAAAGAAGCGGGTATCGAATCTCTATACTGCATTGTAGAGGCTGGTCATCAAAAAAAAAATCTAGATATTGATTTTGCAAATGCCGTTGATGGTAATCATATTATACTATGCCTTCCTTTAGAAAAAGACACGACCTGGATTGAGTGTACAAGTAACAAACACCCCTTCGGTTACCTCGGCGAATTTACGGACGACAGGCTAGTTCTTGCTTGCACGCCTGACGGAGGGAAAATACTGCGAACAACTCAATATCCCTCGACTAAGAATTTGCAAAGCCGAACAGGACATATTAACATACGACAGACAGGTAATATCGAAGGAAGTATAACAACAAGATTTACCGGAACTCAATTTGACAATCATTTTGAAAATGTCTCTAAGGTGCAACGTGAACGACAAGAATTACTAAAGCGTTTTTATGACATTGACAACATTAGCTTTTCAAATAATGCGTATAGCATAGAAGATCAGACAGAACCGACAGTTATTGAAAAAATGGACATCTTTATAAAAAACTATATTGCAAAGAATAAGGATCAGCTTGTATTCCATCCAAATATTTTCAATGTAGCCAAAGCTATCCCTGAATCAAAAAACAGGATAAATCCCCTTCGCATCAACCGGGGCTATACAGATATTGATAGCATTAGTTATAGTATGGACGAGAAGATTAAAGATGGATTTCAGCCGATAACGAAAGTTATAAACTCTCCTATGGGTACCTATCATCTTAGAATCAGCTTGAAAGATGATAAGCTTCTATATTATCGTAAACTAGAAGTTAAAGAAGGTACTTACCAACCCGAAAGCTATGTACAATTCTACAACTTTATGCGAGAGGTTTCGGAATCTGATCGGGGAAAGTTTACGCTTACACTTGCAACAGATTAATATTTTTATATCTTTGCATCAGCTAATGGGGAATTAGCTCAGTTGGCTAGAGCGCTTGCCTGGCAGGCAAGAGGTCATCGGTTCGAATCCGTTATTCTCCACAACTAAAAAGGGCAGATTTTAAAAAATCTGCCCTTTTCTATTTCCCTTAAAATGTCTTACCTGAATTGCCAGATCCGCGCTTACCTCCAAAAGAACGTCCTCTACTTGAAGAAGCCCCTCCTCTACCATCTGATGAAGATTGTCCCCGTCCACCTGAAGACTGACCACGACTATTTGACGAAGTTTTCTTCTTATGACGATAATCAGGCTTCGCACCTGGTTTAGGCTGTTCTGCTTTCCCTTTAGTCTTTCCTTTACCAGATTCTAACGTTGCCTTTGCAAGAAACTGTGGAGACATGCTCAAGTCTTCCATTCGTTTTACAGGAAGCTCAAAGCCAATGGTAAACTGTATATCTTTGATGTACGGGATCTCCTCCACATCGCAAAGCGAAATCGCGAAGCCCTCTGCTCCCGCCCTACCAGAACGCCCGATACGATGTACATAAGCATCAGGCATATTAGGGATTTCATAATTGATAACATATTTTAAAAGATCAATATCGATTCCTCTTGCTGCAATATCTGTTGCCACCAAAACACGAATCTCTTTCTTTTTGAAACCTTCTAACGCATTCTGACGTGCATTTTGAGATTTGTTACCGTGTATGGCTGCTGCAGAAATATCTTGTCTATGCAGCAATTTCACTAAGCGATCTGCACCGTGTTTGGTACGGGTAAAGACGAGCACATTATCATCTACTTCTTTTTTCAACAAATACATCAATGCCTTCGGCTTATTCGCCTTCTCTATATAGTACAGAGTCTGTTGAATGGTTTCTGCGGTTGTAGATTCTGGAGTAACCTCAACTTTGACAGGGTTTGTCAAGATACTATCTGCCAAAGACTGTATTGCTTTAGGCATAGTAGCTGAGAAAAACAAAGTCTGGCGTTTATCTGGTATAGCATTTAACACACGCTTGACATCGTGTATAAAGCCCATGTCCAACATCCGATCTGCTTCATCCAATACAAAGATTTCTATCTGATTGATCGATAAGATACGCTGATTCATTAAATCTAAAAGTCGACCTGGAGTCGCAATTAAAATATCTACCCCCTGACGAATTTCATTGACCTGGCTAAACTGGTTGACCCCACCAAAAATAACGGTATGTCTTAATTTAAGATTCTTACCGTAATCACTAAAAGATTCACCAATCTGTATTGCCAACTCACGGGTTGGAGTCAGAATCAACGAGCGGATGGTGCCGCGCTTAAGCCCCTGAGGCCTATTATTATTAAGTAATTGCAAAATAGGTATTGCAAAAGCAGCAGTCTTGCCCGTACCAGTCTGTGCACACCCCAACAAATCCTTACCTTTAAGCACCTCAGGAATAGCCTGCTCTTGGATAGGTGTCGGATTCTCATATCCCAGCGCCTCTACAGCGGCCAATATAGGCGAGCTGATTTTTAAATCATTGAACGTTTTCATCAATATGTTCTATAGTAAAACAAACCCTCTTGTAATAACAATCTAAATAGTTATGAAAATGTCTCGAGGGTTTGTCATGTTCATTGAAAACAAAACACTTTCAGAAAAAACTTTCATGATTCCTCTGAATCACCAACAGACATGAAAGTTCTTGATGTCCATTAAAAACAGACACTTTCAGAAAAAAAAGCCGCCAAGGAACACTTAGCGGCTTTTAAATAGGATTAAACTAAACCTTAGTTTTGCTCAGCAGGAACTACTGAAACATAAGATTTATTATTTGCTTTTTTACGGAAAACAACTGTTCCATCAACTAAAGCAAATAAAGTGTGGTCTTTACCAACACCTACGTTAGTATCTGGATTGTGTACAGTACCACGTTGGCGAACGATAATGTTACCAGCGATAGCTTTCTGACCACCGAAAATCTTGATACCTAATCTCTTACTATGTGACTCACGGCCGTTCTTGGAACTACCCGCACCTTTTTTATGTGCCATTTCTTTATCTTAATTTATGACTTGCGTCAGGATTAAAAATTCGATTATAAACTGATACCAGTAATCTGGATTTTAGTGAATTGTTGACGGTGACCGTTTTTCTTTTTGTATCCTTTACGGCGTTTTTTCTTGAAAACGATTACTTTATCACCTTTCAAATGAGACAAAATCGTAGCTGAAACTTTAGCTCCTGAGATACTTGGAGTACCTACAGTGAATTTACCACCGTTTTCGGCCAACAACACATTGTCAAATTCAATACTAGCGCCTTCTTCTCCCTGTAAACGGTGTACAAAAAGATACTGGTCTTTTGCAACCTTAAATTGCTGCCCTGCTATATTTACTATTGCGTACATTGTTATTTATTAAAATGTTAATTATTTAATGAACCGCAAAGATAGATTATTATATTCAATACTGCAATTTTTTTTCAAAAAGCATCACCTCGGTACTGGAGAAAATTAAAAGAGCTCCTTGTTGGAGCTCTTCAATATACTTAAATAATTCATCTTATTTAACCTCGATCAGGCGTTTGGCCACAATAGCCTCTTCTTTCTTTCCAATCTTGACCTGCAACACTCCATCCACATAAACTGCATCAATATCACTGTAATTCACAGTCTCAGGCAAAGTAAAGGACCTAGAGAAAGAACTGTAGCTATATTCTTTTTTACTATACAGCTTATCATCAGATACTGACTCTTCAACTTTATCTACACTGATAGAGATAATATTCTTATCTACATTGATTTTAAAATCAGACTTCTGTAATCCAGGAGCCGCCAATTCTATTGCAAAAGCCTCGGTTGTCTCCGTGATATTTACCGCTGGAATACGTGTTACCAAACGATCAGAGATAAATGAATCGTTAAAAAGATTGTCAAATACACTATTAACAAATGGATTTACACCGTCTGTGTTTACTGTTTTTGTAGGGAATTTAATTAATGCCATTTTCTTGTCCTCCAATTATTTTTATTTTTTAATTATATACTAAACTTATACAGTCAGTCTATTTCAATAAAAATACCAAACATAAAAACAAGACATTTTGACACAGCAAAACAAATAGAAAAGACAAAATGTCATCAAAAGCATTTTAAAAAGCCCTGAAACCTGTCAATCAATCCTTTACAAACTGCAGAGCTACCTCCGAATTTGCCAAGTCCCCACCAAAAGCTGGATTAATCTTTTTGATAACTACATTGACCTTCTGGGCAAAATTGAACCTTTTTAGAATCAAATCAAGCATATCTTCCAACGCGGACTCCAACAATTTGCGTTTAGGACTCATCACTTCTAAAAGAATCTGATAAAGCTCCTCATAATTAATAGTATTCTTTAAATCTTCAGCGTCTGAGTTCTCGAAGGGGAAAAACACATCCACACTTACATAAAACTCGTTTCCGACAACCTGTTCTTCTTCATAATAACCAATTGGCGAATAAAATCGCACCTCCCGTAGGGAGACCTTCTGTGTAATCATAATATTAAAATTACACAATTTTTAAATTAATACATGCGAAATACAATACATTTAGCTTGCAGCCTAATATTACAAGTTCTCCACCACAACAGAACAAGTCCTACCGAAACTCAAAAAGGCTTGTAAAACATTTTTGACGTTAGCAATTATATTCACACAATTAGCTAATTTCGCCAGCAGGCAATGCCTATTAAAGACTCCATCTAACAAAAAACAAACAGATGAAAAAATTATTGTTATTACTACTGCTCGGTTCAACTTATGCCTATGGCCAACGGAGTTTCACTATAGATGAAACGGTATTCGGCCCAAGCAAATTTTCACCAAAGAATCTATTTGGTCAAAAGTGGGTAAAGGGGACAGATGCTTTTTCACACTTAGACGCTTCGTATCAAAACTTAATGATACGCCCATCAAAAGATAATTGGCAGAGCAAAGAGCTCGTTTCGATTGCAGAACTACAGACTGCATTAACAAAAACTATCCCTAATGAACAGTTCTTTCTGAGAACTTTCCCCACACAGTACGAATGGCAAGATGCCAACACACTAACATTTACAGTGAATGGAAAAGAAACTGTATATGGCATAGCATATAATGTCACCAAAAAGGATATACAGATTACGTCCAATGTACCCAGCACAGCTACAAACATAGAGTACAGCGCATCGAATGCACAGACCGCTTATCTAATCGGCAACAATATCGAAATCACAACTGCAAACGGGGAGAAAATACAGGTTACCAAAGACACGGTAAATGGTATTGTAAACGGCAGTGAGTTTACCCATAGACAGGAATTTGGAATCACAAAAGGAATGTGGTGGTCTCCGGATGACCAAAAACTGCTTTACTATCGTAAAGACGAAACAATGGTAACCAAATATCCATTACCACAATGGGACACACGTGTTGCTACAATAAAAGACATCCGTTACCCTATGGCCGGAATGAAAAATGAAGAAGTGACCTTAAACATCTTCAATACACAGACAGGTCACTACACCACACTACAGACTGGAACTCCAAAAGAACAGTACCTGACTATAGCTTCATGGGACCCAAACAATGAGTATGTCTATGTAGGAATTCTAAACCGGGGACAAGACCACCTAAAGCTCAACAAGTATAATGCAAAATCCGGCGAACTTGTTAAAACACTTTTTGAAGAGAAATCAACGACATGGGTAGAACCTCAACATGCATTGATCTTTACACCAGGCAACTCGAAGCAGTTTTTATACCAAACGGACAGAGACGGATACAACCAACTATATCTATATGATACGCAGGGGACATTGATCCGTCATCTCGGACATAACGATGTCAGTGTAATCGATTTCAAAGGTTTTGACAGCAAAGGAACAAAAGCGTATTATATAGGAACAATCAATAATGGAATGGAACGCCAGCTGTTTGAAGTAGAGCTAAAGAGTGGCAAGACGACCCAACTGACCCAGAAAAATGGGACACACAACGCTTCTATCAGTGACAGTGGAAACTTTATCCTTGATCAATACAGCAATCTGACTACTCCCAATAAAATAGAAGTAATAACAAAGAAGGATGGCAAGTCAACTAATATATTAACTGCCGAAAACCCTTTCACTGGTCAAATAGATATCCCGAAAATTGAGTTTAAAACTTTTGTCTCACCCGATGGGAAAACCCCTTTAAACGCTAGGATCATCTACCCTGCGAACTTTGACTCTTCAAAAAAGTATCCGGTTATGTTGTACCTATACGGAGGATCACATGCTCAACTCGTTACCGACAGGTGGCTAGGAGCCGCAGGTTATTTTGATATGTTCATGGCTCAGAAAGGATATGTTGTTTTCACATTGGACAATAGAGGTTCTGATGCCCGCGGCAGAGATTTCACACGCGTGACGCACCGCAACCTAGGTGAATCAGAAATGGCTGATCAACTGGTCGGTATTGAATACCTAAAATCTCTTCCTTATGTAGATAGCGATAATATGGGGATATTCGGATGGAGCTACGGTGGCTTCATGACCACATCTTTAATGACCAAACACAACGATATCTTTAAAGCTGCTGTAGCAGGAGGACCAGTAATGGACTGGAAATACTACGAAGCGATGTATGGCGAACGCTATATGGACACACCGGAAGAAAATCCTGAGGGATACAAAAAGACCTCGCTGTTAAATAAAGCAAACAAGCTAAATGGTCACCTTCTGATAATCCATGGTGCCCAGGACCCTGTTGTAGTACAACAACATATTATGGACTTTGTAGAACAATGTATAAAAGCAGGAAAACAAGTGGACTACTTTCTATACCCTAAACACGAGCACAATGTAAGTGGCAGGGATAGAATCCATATGTATGATAAAATCGCTAAGTATTTTGATCTACATCTGAAGAAGTAAAGCTTAAGTAAATAAAAAAGGGATTGCACATTTTGCAATCCCATTTTTATTATCGTTCTTTCCGCTTAGAAAGTATAACGAGCAGTTACACCGCCATTTGCATAGAAACCATTATAGTGTCCTGCACCATTTACAACGTGGATGGTAGGTCTGATATCTGCAGAGAAAGCAAAAGGAGCACTTTTCAACTTGTAATCAACACCTCCTGTAGGGAAGATACCTGCGCTAAAGCCCTTAACTTCATCAATATTAGAGAAAGTATTAGACAATACTGCACCACCACCTACGAACCATTTGAATCCATCGATATTTCCGATAGGGAAATGATGCTGATAAGCACCTGAAAGTGCTAAATTCGTAAAACTCTTTCCAGCGAATTTATCTGAATCAAAACCTAAGTTAAATTCCAAAGCAGCAGGCTGTTTGATAAATGTCTTAAAAGACGCAGAAATCACGTCATAGTAACCAGAACCTAAACGGATACCGATAGAGTTCTTGTAATCCTGAGCCTGAGAAGCTCCTGCAACTAATAACGCTACTAATGCTAAAGTAAATTTTTTCATAAAGTTGTATTTATAGTTTTTCTTAAAATTTCGTCGAAGATAAAGCAAATAATGTACCATTCCAGTACATATTTCAAAAACTCCTATTTATCGGATACATGTTTAACAAAACATTCTTGCCTATATCAAAAAATAAATATAACTTTGCACTCCGACAAAGCAGTCGGAATACTCTTCTTTTCAAAGGCATTTCGCCGCTTTGTAAACAGCAACTAGTTCGTATTTTAATTTTTTGATTTCATAAATAATGCCTAGAAACACCTCCATTAACTCTGTCTTAATCATAGGTTCTGGTCCTATTGTTATCGGACAAGCGTGTGAATTTGATTATTCAGGATCCCAAGCTGCCTTATCACTCAAAGAAGAAGGTATCACAGTATCCATAATTAATTCTAACCCTGCAACAATTATGACCGATAAGGTTGTAGCAGACCACATCTATCTATTACCTCTTACGTGCGAGAGTATCGAGCAAATCTTACAAGAGCAAAAGATTGATGCTGTATTGCCAACCATGGGCGGGCAGACCGCTTTAAACTTATGTATTGAAGCTTCTAATATTGGGCTTTGGGAGAAATACAATGTTCAAGTGATTGGAGTCGATGTCGCAGCTATTGAGAAGACAGAAAACCGCGAAGAATTCCGTCAGCTGATGATTGATATCGGTGTAGGTGTAGCTCCTTCAAAAATCGCAAACTCTTTCCTTGAAGGAAAAGAGGCAGCACAAGAAATTGGTTTTCCTTTAGTAATCCGTCCTTCCTATACGCTAGCAGGTACCGGAGGTGGATTTGTACATAAAAAAGAAGACTTTGACGCGGCCCTAAACAGAGGCTTACACGCATCTCCTACCCATGAGGTATTGGTAGAACAGGCTGTATTGGGCTGGAAAGAGTTCGAACTGGAATTGCTACGTGATACAAACGACAACGTAATTATCATCTGTACGATCGAGAACTTTGATCCAATGGGAATACATACCGGAGACTCTATCACAGTAGCACCAGGTATGACATTGTCTGATAAGTGTTATCAAGATATGCGTAACCAAGCGATTAAGATGATGCGTTCGATAGGGACTTTCGCAGGGGGCTGTAATGTTCAGTTTTCCGTAAATCCTGAAAACGAAGACATCATCGCAATCGAGATCAACCCGCGTGTATCTCGTTCGTCCGCATTAGCTTCTAAAGCAACGGGCTACCCTATTGCAAAAATAGCTGCTAAATTGGCAATTGGATACAACTTAGATGAGTTACAAAACCAAATTACGAAAACAACTTCGGCCTATTTCGAACCGACATTAGACTATGTAATCGTAAAAGTGCCTCGTTTTAACTTTGACAAATTCAAAGGAGCAAACAAAGAGCTTGGTCTTCAGATGAAAGCTGTGGGCGAGGTGATGGCAATTGGCCGTACATTTATCGAAGCACTACAAAAAGCTTGTCAATCTCTAGAAACAGGCCGTGCTGGACTAGGTGCTGATGGCAAACAGTTGCGCAACCTAGATGAAATTATGCATAGTCTAGAGCACCCAAGTGCAGACCGTCTGTTCCATATAAAAGATGCCTTTGAATTAGGCGTTCCCCTAGAATCTATCCGTAAAGCGACACAGATTGACAAATGGTTCTTAGGACAAATACAAGAATTAGTTCAACTAGAACAAGAACTACGTCGCTACCAACTATCTAATATTCCACGCGATTTCTTCATGACCTTGAAACAAAAAGGTTATTCTGATGAGCAAATCTCTTGGTTGTTGGGTAATGTAACCGAAGATGAGGTTTATGACCGACGCAAAGAACTAGGGATCAGTCGTGTTTATAAAATGGTAGATACTTGTGCAGCAGAATTCCCAGCACATACTCCTTACTTCTACTCCACTTTTGAAGATGAGAACGAATCGATTGTTTCGGATAAAAAGAAAATCATCGTACTAGGTTCTGGACCTAACCGTATCGGACAAGGTATCGAGTTTGACTATTCGTGTGTACACGGTCTATTGGCTGCTAAAGAATGTGGTTACGAATCGATCATGGTCAACTGTAACCCAGAGACTGTATCAACAGACTTTAACATGGCAGACAAGTTATACTTCGAGCCTGTATTCTGGGAACACGTACGTGAAATCATTGAATTAGAAAAACCAGAAGGAGTAATCGTACAGTTAGGTGGTCAGACAGCATTGAAAATGGCTGAACGTCTAGAAAAACTGGGTGTTAAAATCATCGGCACTTCTTTCCAAGATATGGACCTTGCTGAAGACCGTGGCCGTTTCTCGGATCTATTAAAAGAGCTCGAAATTCCTTATCCGAAGTATGGTGTCGCAACATCTGCAGAAGAAGCTATCAAAGTGGCAAACGAAGTCGGTTATCCAGTTTTAGTGCGCCCTTCTTATGTATTAGGTGGTCAAGGTATGAGTATCGTAATCAATGATGAAGACCTAGAAAAAGCAGTTGTTAATCTACTTAAAAACCTTCCGGGAAATCAAATATTAATTGACCATTTCCTAGATCGTGCAGAAGAAGCAGAATCGGACTCTATTTCGGATGGAGAAGATGTACATATCATCGGTATGATGGAGCATATTGAACCAGCAGGTATTCACTCCGGAGATTCATACGCAGTATTACCTCCTTTTGAGCTTTCACAAGCTGTACAGGATAAAATGGAAACATACTCGATCAAACTTGCGAAAGCGCTAAACGTAAGAGGACTTTTAAACATACAGTTTGCTATAAAAGGAGAAAATGTATATGTTATCGAGGCCAACCCTCGTGCATCACGTACTGTTCCATTTATTGCTAAAGCTTATGATGTACCTTACATCAATATAGCGACCAAAGTAATGTTAGGCGCTAACAAATTAAAAGACTTTACAATCGAACGTAAACTAGAAGGTTGGGCAATAAAAGAGCCTGTATTCTCCTTCTCTAAGTTCCCTGAAGTAGATAAACAATTAGGACCTGAAATGAAGTCAACAGGTGAAGCAATCCGTTTCATCAAAGATTTGAAGGATCCTTACTTTAGAGAATTGGTTTTAAAGAAATCAATGTTCTTAAATGCACAGTAAAATAAAAAGCCCGCTAGTAGCGGGCTTTTTATTTTAAGAAGGGTTGGTTTTAGAACTTTATGTTATAAAGTTTTTCTCCAACTTCTGTAATCTTTTGGTCGACAGAAGTCAACCCACTACCAGAAAGGCACCAAATCCATCCTGGAAGGATAAACACCTTACCATCTTTAAAAGCTTGCGTAGCTTTAATATCATCATTAATAATATCGTTAACATCTGGCATTACACCTTGTATACCTGTATTACGGTCAAAAATAAATAAGTAATCAGGATTGATATCTGCTAATTTAGGAGTTTGAGGACGCTCACCACCTCTAGGTGCATTAGTCACTCCAGTGTCTGGTATATACGCTGGTTTTAAATCCAAAGCATCATACAAAAATCCAAAACGAGAATTGGGACCGCTAGGCATCAAACGTCCGTTCATGTGCATCGCTAAGACTGTTTTCTTTGGATCTACCTTAGCTCTAGCCTGTACAATCGAAGCTCTTTTATGTAGAGCTTTTAATTTTGCCTCAGCTACTTTCTCCTTACCGTGTAATTTAGCAATATCACGGACATTCTGATCAAAAGAACCCCAAAAATCATTTTCGTCTGTACCAAAAATAATCGTGGGAGCAACCATCGATAGTGAATCATAATAATTGCCCATTCTTCCCCCAGTAATGATAAAGTCAGGCTTTAATGCTACAACCGCTTTCATATCTGGTGTTTTTACATTCCCTACTCTAATGTACTTTGCATCATTATATTCATTTAAGTATTCTGGGACTTGATCCACTGTAGCTGTAACAGGAATCCCCAGTTCATTATATGTTTCCAAAGCACTTAAATCCATAATCAATACTTTTTTTGGATTCGCAGGAACATTAGTTTCACCTTTAGAGTGTTTAAAAGTAACCGCCTTCTGTGCTGACACACTAAAAGTACATGCTGTTAAAAGCAAGGCAACAAGATAATTACGTTTCATAATTAATACATTAAAAATATAGAGAGTTCATAAAAAAACAGGAGGAAATTCCTCCTGCTATTATTACTAAACTTAAAAAAAGCTACTATTTCTGCTTAACAAATGTAGCTCCTTCAATAGCTTCTGCATCCTTAACAAGCAACCCTTTTTTACCTTGTCCAGTAACTGGATTAATTACATAGAATCTTGGCGTCTCTATAGTTGTCTTAAGTCCTAAATAAATTTTTCCACCTAGTATATAAGGTTCGCTTGTACCTAGATCAGGAATTGAGCTTTTATCAGGTAAACCTGTTACCCAAGTAAATTTCTTGCTTACCATATCCAATAAGGCAAACTGTGAAGCAACACCTGAAACAGATTTTCCAGCTTCTGATTTCTCATTATAAAACTCTAACAAGAATATATCATTTTGGACATACCAGACCTTACGGAAGCGATATCCTTGAGAAGCTTTTTCGATATCCCAAAAATAGTCTTTATCAAAGCCTGTAGCCCCCTTTTTAAGCAATAAAGCTCCTGCTGTTTTTGTACCCGCGTAATTACCTGAGAACACATAAACATCACCTTTAGATGTTTCACCAATCTGCGAATATCTAGCGGATCTATATTGTCCACCTGACTTACTCAAACGCGTATCTTTATAAACAGCCTCTGGTTTTAAGTTATTTGCTTTAACTTTAGCTACTACCAATTCATCTATTTCGTCAGCAGAATAATCCAGTCCCGTATAGAAAGATCCATTACCTGCATCAGCTATACCTACTAAAGCCGCATTCTTACCTTCGTAGCCAGCAAATTGATCTACTTGCATGTAGGCAAATTGAGGTGTTGAAGGAGACATTGGAATAATATTAAAAGTAGCCTTACTCTTATCTTTCGCTCTAAAACCACTCATGGCTGAATAAACAGCATCACCTACTATACCCGCTGTAACGAATCCATCTTGTATTTCAAACTGCTTACCTATCTGTGTTGCTTTCCCATTGTTGTTTATGGTTACTCTTGTCCCTACGTGAGCCTGTCCTTGACCATACTTTAGAGTTACAAAGCCGTCAAACCCATTAGAAATATAATTGGAAAAAGTATTATCAATCTCTAATCCTGTTCCAACAGGAGTAATCGAAGATTCGGGATTATCTAATGACTCAACTGGAATGAAATAAGTACTTGCACTCTCTCCTGTTCCTTTAGCTTGGACAGCGACTAGATACTGATCTACGGGTTTTCCTTCGCCTCCTTTATCAGAATCACTTTTACTACAGCCTACTGCAATCATTACAGTTAAAGCTAAAAAACATGCTTTGGTAATAAATTGTTTTTTCATTTTATTGTTATTATATATACCTGTATTAAATTCTATACTCCAAAAATTGTTATCTTTTAATAAAGAAATATCTTAGTTTAACAGCAAAGCTTCTTCCTGGCTTCTGCAAACTGTAGTTATCGTATAACATAGCATCTTCAAGATTACGCGCTTCAAAAGAAATATTATATTTCCCATCTTCTAAAATATAAGTTGCAGAAAAGTCGCTGTAAAACTGCTTTGGTATAAAAGCTTTTGTCGACTTTTCACCATACGCCATTGAATTTTTATATATTTTATCTACAAAGTTCAACGTGTAATTTAAGTTAAGTGTATTGCCTTTTTTAAGAAAATCATGCACATAATAAGAAGCATCAGCATTCCAGAAAAAGTATGGGAGATTCGCCATACGATACTTATAGTTTCCATTTTCCTTCTTCCCATCTTTATCTGTAAACCGTACCTTGTCACGTATATCCATATAGGTTAATGTCGCTCCAATAGTTCCTGTATTCTTATAATAAACCCGTGCTTCTACATCGGTTCCAAGACGTGTTACTCGTCCATGATTTGTTCTTCTGTACATTGAACTACCATTCACCTCATCACCTATCCTGGCCAATAAAGTTTGAATAAAGTTATAGGTATCTCTGTAATAGCCTGACCAGTCCACATATATAGAGTAATCATTTGAAAGCTCCTTATTAAAGGTAAATCCAATATTATAGTTGTTGGACTCCTCTGGCTTTAAGGCTACATTTCCTTCCTCCAATAATTCGTCACCAAACAACTCCCTATCATTCGGTAGGCGATACGCTTTTTCTGCAGAAGCCTTTAATTGTAGATTACGCAGAAAATATGTACTGGCAATACCATATCCAGTTTTAGATACTTCTTCTTTTTGCTTATAAGTCTCTTCAGTTTCTGCATGAGTTCCAGGACCGGAAGCACGGTTCGTATAGTGCTTTGCAAATATGTTTGTATTCCATTTACGTTGATAAGTATATCTATACTCTAGCCCTAACGTATTTTTGAAGCTCGTCCTACTCATACTATCAGCAGCTGTAGGTAAGCTAGGGAATAAGGCATCAGCTACACGTTGCATATCAGGTTTACGTGTGTAATTGGACAAGACATTATTGAAAGCAAGTGAATGACCAGTATTAATACGATATCCAATATTTACTGTTCCAGACTGATTACTGTTTGAGTATTCAGATAGTCCATAGCTTGCTTCTCCAAAGGCGTTACTTTGCCCTCGGAGATCCTTCATCAACCTACGATCACCAGTCCAACTGTATTTAAAATCGGTGGTATCTACACTTCCTGCCTTCTGATAGTTATAGTTACCCGTAACCCGCACACTCAATCCTTCAACAATTAGGTTTCTTTTATCATAAACAAAAGATGGAAGAAACGATTTACTATGAGCAGTCCGCTCACCATAGACATATCTCATCTCTGCACCATGTTGTACATCTTGGTGTACCTGACCTAAAGTAAGCCCCAACAACATTCTGTCAGCCCACTTCTTACCAACAATCCCGACTTTGGCCATGATAGTTTCATTTCTATAGCTATCATGGAAACGTCTAAACCACGCAGAGTCTGCCGACCATGCAGAACCTTCTTGCCAAATATCATCATCATCACCAGTCACAGGTTTGCCTTCTTTAGCAAAAATTCTATAATCCGTCTTTACTTTATAATTATTATCTGAGTAGTTTTGAAATGCATTTAATTGTAGAGACACACCGGATTTAAAAGTGTGATTAAGACTTACATTGGATTTGTGTGTATTAAATGAACCATAAGAGTAAGATGCATCTAATGTTGTATTTTGGGTCCTATTGGTCACAATATTAATAACTCCACCCATCGCATCCGCTCCAAATTCAATAGGGACAACTCCTTTATATACCTCGATACGTTCCGCCATATTCACCGGTATATTGTTTAATTGAAATGCAGTTCCCATACCTTCCATAGGAACACCATCCATAAAAACACGAATATTACGCCCTGTAAAACCATTCAAAGTAATATTCATATCGGAGCCCAATCCACCAGTTTCACGAATTTTAACACCTGAAGCCTTATCTAAAAGATGAGCTAAATCAAGAGTTGTATTATAATGTGACTTTGCATCTAAAGCGACAACGTTAAAAGGTGTCTCCCTTACTTCTTGAATTGCAGACTTGCCTTCAACCACAACTTGCTCTATAGAAGTATTTGGATCCGCCTTCAAAACAAATTGCTGGTATTTATTTTCACCTTTTCCAACTGTTATTTTTACTTTATTACCTATAAAACCCACTGCAGAGCTCATTACCTCATAATCTCCGGAGCCTACAACTAAAACATAATGCCCATCCTTATCCACTTGTGTACTATATGCCGTATTAAGGACATAAACGGTAGCTCCTTGGATTATTTTACCTTCTGTATCTTTTACATATCCTATGATCTTACCCATTTCCCTCTTTTGAGATTGAGCATAAAGAGATGTACCTGTAAACAATATTGAAAAAAACAATGCTATGCGAACCACTTGTTTGATTTCAGATAAATCTATTTTCATTTTCGAGAACCCTATTGGTATTTAGATTAATTATAAATAACTTCGCAAATGTAATTACTTAACCGATCAACAAATAGTGATAATTGGGACAAAAAATAGCGAAATAAAAACATGCGATTGAAATCAGAGATTCTTGAGATAAACAAGATAGTACATGATGATATAGTTGAAAGGACTCATTTAAAAGAAGATATATTAACGCATAAAGTATTCAGCTACAAGCAAAATCATGTATCAATACATTGTGATATATTTCATTCTGTGGGATTACACATTGTCGAGTCCCAAATAGATACAGATACTATCCTTACCAATAATTGGTCTGCAGAAACTCCGCACGTCCGTTTCTTTTTTTATCTAAGTGGAAATTCAAGCGTAAAAAATGGAGCAGGCAACGAATCCTATACCCATAGGGCAGGAATGCTACAACGGAATTTCTTAGATACAGAAGGAGGCGGGGGAAGTCTCATTATCCGGCCTGGAGAGGCATTGCATTATATAATAATAAAAATGTCCGTCGATTTTTATATCAATCTCATAAAATCTGAAGATTGGATAAACGAAGATACTTTTCATCAATACATCTTGTCTAGAACACCTGAGAATAGGCCCAATGAGACTCTTTCTATAGATCTTAAGATGCTACAGATTATTGAGGATATGATAGATAGTAAAGATATAATTGAACATAGGTATCACTTTTTTAAGCTTAAATTGCGAGAACTACTATTTACCATACATCAACAGACACACTATGGAGACAATATCCCTGAAATCGCATCCCAACCATCCAATAGTTTAGAAAAAATAAAATCTTACCTTACACTAAATCTCGATACGCCGCCTTCAAGTGCCGAGCTGGCAAAGATATTTTCTATGAATGAAAAGAAGCTAAAGCAAAATTTTAAAGCTGCCTATGGCACTACGCTTTACGCTTATGTCGTACAACTAAGAATGGAAAAAGCTAAAAAGCTTCTATTACAAAACTATAATGTCAACGAATTGGCGGTATTATTAGGCTATCATAGTGTTTCCCACTTCATAAAAGTGTTTAAAAGCTATTATGGCTGTACCCCAAAAGAGGCTTTAAGCCAGTTTCAGAGTATAGCCCAAAGGTAGTATCATCCGCTCTTACAGTCAACAAAAAAGGGAAGATATCCGTAGAAATCTTCCCTTTCAATAAGTTTAGGTATGAAATGTCCTAATCTACTTTCAACTGTTTACTTTGATCCTTAGACACCTTTGGACGAATACCGGTAATTCCACCTCCATTCAACGTAATATCGTGAGGTTTATTCGTTTTCCAGTTTCCTTTAGTAAAGTCAGGGATAGCAACCGTTCTACTATTCTTAGCTACAGATTCACAGCTCAATGGCACAATTACAGACCAAGAAGCTCCTTCGTATACAGGCTGATCGATTGGTAAGCCATTTCTCAAACAATCAATCAGACGCCAATCCATCATAAAGTCCATACCGCCATGGCCCCCTACTTGTTTTGCCTGCTCTCCAATAAACTTGATTAATTGTGGTGTGTATTTTTCATACAAACCTTTCAACTCGTCTTCCTTCACAAAAGAGTGTCCAAAGGCAATGCCTTCTTTCGGATACTTCTGTGCAAAACCTTTGGTACCACTCAACAAATGAAGACGTGAATAAGGTCTAGGTGAAGTGACATCATGTTGAAGCATCATCGTTTTACCTTTCTCCGTTTTAATCAAAGTTGTATCCATGTTTCCGCGGTACTTCTTGCCAACAAACTCTTGGTAAAAAGAGTCTTTAGCCGCCATCTCTCGAGCTGTCTCTCCCATCATAAAATCGGCAGTCTGCATAGCAACAAGGTGAGTCATACGATCGCCACTATTAATATTCAAACATTGTGCGATTGGACCAAGACCGTGGGTTGGATAAAGGTTACCGTTCATTTTAATATTCTCGCGTAAACGCCACATGTTATCGTAACCATTTTTACTGTTAAAGTTCAAATCCAACAAATCATGTATATAAGCTCCTTCCGCATGTACCAACTCACCGAACATACCTTGACGTGTCATATTTAAGGTCAGCATTTCGAAAAAGTCATAACAACAATTTTCCAACATCATACAGTGCTTTTTGGTCGCTTCGGATACTTTTACAACCTCCCAGCATTCCTTCACCGTTAGACCAATTGGAACTTCACACGCTACATGTGCTCCAGCTTTCATTGCTGCAATACTCATCGGTGCATGAAATTCCCAAGGAGTACAAATATAAACAAGGTCTAACTCTTCTTCTCTTAATAACTTCTCCCATCCATTATCTCCGGAATAAGATTTCGCCTCTTTCAGACCTTTACCAGTCAGAATCTTTTGTGCCTTATCTACGCGATCAGCATGCCTATCACATAATGCGACAATCTCTGTCCCTTCAATATAAGATAAGCGATCCACCGCCCCAGGACCTCTCATTCCCAAACCGATCACGGCTATCCGTACCTTATCAATCTTAGGAGCGGCATATCCCCACATGTTAAAAGATGATGCTGCCAGCGCTTCATTATTCAATGCAGGTAAAGTAATAGCTGCAGCAGAAAGGAACGACGCCTTCTTTAAAAAATCTCTTCTATTTGAACTCATATCTATCTTAGGATTATTATTTCTTCAAAAATCAAAGGGGACACAAAGCCCCCCTTAAAATCACCTATTTTAAAACAAACTAAACAGTCTATTGTCGAATAACCAATTTATTATTAAAGGGTTATTGGTTATAGATAACGACATTTATTTCATATTATCTATCACAATAATAATCTATAAATACCATAATAAGAAATGAAAAAACAACGCAAACGTTTGACCTAAATTGCGAAAACGTTTGCCTAACACAATCGTTACTATAAGAAGTCTATTGTTCCGACAAGTTCTTTTAATAGGGATTCAGACAACTTTGCTTGGGTCTTAGCCGTGTTGAATCGGGATACCGCATTAATGAAATTTTGCTGTGCATCCCTAAACTCTACAGCACTAATTGTTCCAATACGGTATTTATCCATCGTAATATTTAGATTCTGCTTAGCAATACGCTCATTTCCCTCCTCAATATGCACTAAAGCCAAGCTCGTCTGATAGCTCTGAAAAGCCTGCGTCAATGCCGTTTCTATCACATTGCGTCTTTGTTCTATCGCTAAATCGGCATTATCTATCTTTAATTTAGCGACTCGTTCATTACGTCTCTGATTAAAACCGTCAAAAATATTAACGGAAGCAGTAACACCATAATTAAGCCCTCTAGAATTAGATCTAGCAACAAAACCTAAACTCGATTCCGATTCAGAAAAATTATATCCTCCATTCAGTCTAACCGTAGGATAGCGGTTTGCTTTTATGGTTTTCAACTCCAGCTCAGCAAGACGCTTGTTAATTCCCACCCGTAACAAATCAGGATTATGTATAGCCGCTTTGCTCAGTAAATCCGTCAATACCATTGATTGATCGATGTTTACATCTTTGATGACATTAAATTCAGTTAATAATGGTCGTGCCATCAAACCATTCAAAGCCGTTTTGAGATTGTTTACAAGGTCTAACTGACGAAGTCGGGCAGATTCATCTTCATTTAAATTGACTTGTACATTTAAGACCTCCAAGCGAGAAGCCTTACCTATAGAAAATCGATTTTCAGCAGTGCGCAATCTCTCTTTTGAAATCAGTATACTAGAATCTAGGGCTACCAACAAATTCTGCTGTTCGACAATACTATAATAGGTTCGAATTACATCAGAGACCATTGTTACAAGTGTGCCCTTAGCCTCAACACTGCTTAATTTCTCCAGTTCCTTTAGGGATTCATACCTAGAAAACATACCCAAACCGTCAAAAATGGTCCATCCTAAACTTACACCATAAGACATATTATTATTCTTAGCGTTGTCCAATTCACGGATATTCCCATCATTTTGTGTTTGCTTTGAATTCTGTATACTATTGCTTTGGGTAAAATTCCCCGATACCAAGGGCAACATACCTGCATTTCCGTAGGTCACATTCTCTACCGCCACTTGACGATTATTCTCGGATAATTTGATATCATAGTTATTTGCCAAAGTTAATTCAACAGCATCTTGGACAGTCAACAATTCCTGCGCCGTAACTAGACTGTATGACGTCCAAGTCATAAAAAATAATGCTAAATACTTCATACTAGCCATCTATCTGATCAAATTCTGGACGATGTTTACGCTTACGTGAAAACATCAAATAAAAACCTGGAATTACATATAAGGTCAACAACAAAGAAAAGAGCGTTCCTCCGACAATGACAACCCCCATACCGATACGGCTGGTAGATGCTGCTCCAAAGGAAAGAGCAATCGGTAAAGCTCCTAATGCAATAGCAAAAGAAGTCATCAGGATAGGTCTTAGACGAGCCTCAGCCGCAAGAACTACTGCTTCAAATTTTTCCTGCCCTTCCTCGCGAAGCTGGTTGGCAAATTCCACAATCAAAATCCCGTTTTTCGTCACCAGCCCAATAAGCATAATCGTACCGATCTGACTAAAAATATTCCATGATTGATCGAAAAGCCATAACGAAAATAACGCTCCCCCCACGGCCATAGGAACTGTCAGCAATATAATAATAGGATCGACAAAACTCTCGAACTGTGCCGCCAAAATCAAAAATATTAAAAGTACGGCTAGACCGAAAGCAAACATCGTATTGGATCCACTTTCTACAAAATCTCGAGCCTCTCCTCCCAAATCAGTAGTAAAGCTTTCATCCAATACCCTCTCTTTGATCGCATCCATAGCCTCAATGCCCTGTCCCATACTTTGCCCTGGAGCTAGTGATGCTGATACTGTAGCAGACATATATCGATTATTATGATAGAGCTGAGGCGGACTACTATGCTCCTGCACCTCTATTATATTGTCGAGCTGAATCAGTTTCCCCTCCTTATTTTTCACAAAAATAGAAGTTAGATCCGTTGGCGTAGCACGATCCTTTCGGTCAAACTGTCCCATCACCTGGTACTGCTTGCCATTCATCATAAAGTAGCCAAATCGTTGACCAGACAAAGACATTTGTAAAGTTTGTGCAACGTCTAGTACCGATACACCCAACGCTTGAGCTTTCTCCCTATCGATATGCACATACAGTTCAGGTTTATTAAATTTTAAATTGACATCTACCATAGAGAATGTTTTGTCCTTTGACAATTCTTCCATAAACTCAGGAATCTTCTCTTCTAATTTTTGGAAATTAGGAGCTTGGATAATGTATTGAATTGGGGATCCACCTCTTCTATTCACCGCAATTGTAGGTTGTTGCGAGACAGCAACTCGAGCTTCTGAATACTGCCGTGTCAATCTTGAAAGCTGATTGACAATCTCCTCTTGCGTTCGTTCACGTTCACCAGGCTGTACAAGTCCCAAACGCACGAAACCACTATTGGCCGAAGAAGAACCAAATCCAGGTGAAGTGATTACCAAACTAACCTTTTTCTCAGGAACAGAGTCATTTATCAACATGGTCAACTCGGTCATGAATCGATCCATATAATCATAAGATACACCTTCCGGAGCTGTTGCTCGCAGCGAGATATAACTACGGTCATCGTAGGGTGCTGTCTCCTTGGGTAAAAGCTGATAGAAGAAGTAGATAAGAACAAAACAAGCACCGATAATAGCAACACTTAACCATTTTCTACTTAAGAAACTACGTAACGAGCCTTCATATTCTTTATTCATCGCTACAAAATATCGTTCCGTCCTATCGTAAAATTTTGAACGTTTCTGCTCGCCACCTTTCATAAGATAAGCATTCAACATCGGAGTCAGCGATAACGATACGAAAGCAGATATCAACACGGCCGATCCAATGACAATACCGAACTCACGAAACAGTCTTCCCACAAATCCTTCCAAAAATATAACTGGAAGAAAAACTGCTGCTAAGGTCACAGAGATAGAGATAACTGCAAAAAATATTTCGTTGGATCCTTTGATTGCGGCTTCTATTGGAGACATCCCCTCTTCCACTTTCTTAAATATATTCTCGGTTACCACAATTCCATCATCCACCACAAGACCGGTAGCCAAAACAATGGCCAATAATGTAAGTACATTAATTGAAAACCCACAAAGATACATGACGAAAAATGTAGCTATCAATGATACTGGAATATCAATCAATGGTCTAAATGCAATACTCCAATTCCGGAAAAAGATGTATATAATTATCACTACTAAAACGATAGAGATCAACAAAGTCTCTACCACTTCTAATACGGCACGCTTGACGAACTGCGTATTATCAATCGCAACATTAATTTCAAACCCTTCAGGTAAATCAACCTCCAAACGGTCGTACTCTTCGTAAAACTCCTTAGCTATATCCAAATAGTTAGTGCCGGGTTGAGGTATTACAGCCAAACTTACCATAGGATAGCCCGAGTCCGACATTTTGGTTTCGAAATTCTCTGCTTCCAGTGTAGCCTGTCCCACGTCACTTAACCTAATGATACGGCTACCTTCTGCCCGTATCACGATATTATTAAACCCTTCCTCAGTAGAAAGATTACCGATAGTCTTTACAGCGAGTTCGGTATTTGCTCCAGTAAGCTTGCCCGAAGGAAGTTCTACATTCTGACTATTTAAAGCCGTTCGCACATCCAATACCGTCAACCCATACGAAGCCAACTTTACGGGATCAATCCATAAACGCATAGCAAATTTCTTCTGTCCCCAGATTTGGACTGAACTTACTCCTGGGATAGTTTGAAGCCGTTGAGCAATGACATTCTCCGCGTAATCAGATAATTCGAGTACATTCTTTGTAGCACTCTGCACCGTCATTGTTATTATCGGCTCCGAATCGGCATCTGCCTTAGAAACAACTGGCGCAGCGTCAATATCCTGAGGAAGACTGCGCAACGCTTGAGAGACTTTATCACGAACGTCATTCGCAGCCTCTTCGAGGTTCTTATCCAAGTTAAACTCGATAGTAATATTACTAGTTCCCTGATTACTAGAAGAAGAAATATTTCGTATTCCATCAATCGAATTTATAGACTTCTCTAGCGGTTCAGTAATCTGAGACTCTATAATCTCTGCATTCGCTCCTGCATAACTTGTTCTAACAGATATCTGAGCTGGGTCGATTGAAGGAAACTCTCGTACACCTAAGAATGTATAACCGATGATGCCAAACAAAATCAGCAAAAGGTTCATCACAATTGCCAATACAGGTCTCTTGATACTTAAGGTTGATAAACTCATATCTTCTCTTATCTCAATGTTACTTTCACTGGACTACCATCCCTTAATGACATAACACCGGATGTTAATACAGTATCTCCATCAGCTATCCCTCTACTAATCAATACAACCGAATCTGTCCTTCCTCCAGTTTCAACCAATATTTCTTTTGCCTTACCATTCTTTTTAAGAAACAACTTCTTGCCGTTCTGGATTGGAATCAAAGCCTCTGTAGGAACCAACAGTCCATCACTTATTGTCTCTAAGGGAAATGTCACATTAGCAAATGATCCCGGAATCAGCTTATTATTAGCATTCTCTGCGATCGCTCGAACCCGTAATGTGCGTGTACTTTCTTCTATCAAGGGTTCAATTGCATAAATCTTTGCATAAAAAATCTCCTCTGAACCTTGAACTGTAAATCTAACCTGTTCACCTATTCTGACTTTCACGGCATATTTCTCAGGGATAGAAAACTGTAGCTTTATCCTTGACAAATTAACCAACTGTGCTATTGGTGTTGTAGGCGTAATATAGCTTCCTTTTGATATACTTCTAAGCCCAATGGTTCCAGCAAACGGAGCCTTTACTAAAGTCTTATTAAGTTGGGCCTGGATAAGCTGTATTTGTGACTTAGCTGTACGATAATCAGCACTTGCTATTTCATATTCTTCTTGACTAATAGCTTCCTTTTCCAAGAGTAATCGCGCTCTACGTTCATTTTCTTGTGCAAGATTACTTCTTGTTTGTGCTTGCTCTAGCTGTGCTCGTAGTTCAGAATCGTTAATTTTCAGAAGTACTTGTCCTGTACCGACGTTGCTTCCTTCCTCAAAGTTCAGATTTTCAACAAGTCCTGACATTTCAGCCCTTAAATCTACCACCTCATTAGCCTCTATGCCGCCTGTCAGCGACAGAAAATCAGAAAACGGTTTTCCTGTAACAACCATACCATAGACTTTAGTCTCAGCACGACGAGAACCTTCATTCTTTTCACTAATGCTTTGTTTTTCTCTATTTTTTAATAGTCTATAACTGATTAGTCCAGCAACTATCAAAAACAAGATCAATAGAAATATTCCAACTTTTCGATTCATAATTTACTTGGGAGTTTGCAGTTTATTCATACTCCTGTTACAATATAGGTTATATTGCCTTATAAAAAATGTAAAATTCTTATTATAATAGCGATAACTCGAATTATCTCTGAATAGGAATACTCTCGATGAAGGAACTAGAGCCTAACATCATATACAACAAAAGCCCCTCCAGTTTCCTGAAGGGGCTTCGTATTAAAAAAGGCACCGACCTACTCTCCCACCTGTTACGGCAATACCATCGGCTCTGGCG
>NZ_SNYV01000004.1 GCF_004363245.1 Sphingobacterium yanglingense
CGCCAGAGCCGATGGTATTGCCGTAACAGGTGGGAGAGTAGGTCGGTGCCTTTTTTAATACGAAGCCCCTTCAGGAAACTGGAGGGGCTTTTGTTTTGTGTATACTTTCCAGAGGACAAACCGGCTGATGGGATTAGCGAATTTCTCATGGCTATGACTTCGTTATAAATATGTTACTTTCTAGGTATACAAAGTATATTCTTTTCTCCATCATAATTTGTATTTTCATGTAAGTTTGCCTGAACAGCACGATACCAGTATTTTATAAACACATTAATAACCAATAGTATGAGAATAGGTCTTTGTTTAGTTTTTTTACTCTTTTCTAATTTTTTAATAGCACAGCGTGTTCCTCAAGCGGACAGTGTGATTACTACAAAGCATCAAATAGCTGCAAATGGACAGAAGTTTGCTTACACGGCAAAGACAGGAACTCAACCGGTTTGGGATGCGAATGGAAATGTTTTAGCGACTGTTCATTTCACGTATTATACACGTGATGATGTATCAGACCGTAATAAAAGACCGCTAGTAATATCTTTTAATGGTGGACCAGGTTCTGGTTCAGTCTGGATGCATTTAGCTTATACAGGACCTAGGTTATTAAATATAGACGATGAAGGCTATCCCTTACAACCCTACGGTGTTAAGGAGAATCCCTATACCATATTGGATGTCGCTGATATTGTATATGTAGACCCTATTAATACAGGGTATTCAAGGATTTTGGATAATAAAGCCGACCGAGCATTGTTTTTTGGTGTTAATGCTGATATTAAATATTTGGCCGAATGGATAAATACGTTTGTGACAAGAAATAATCGATGGAGCTCTCCGAAGTACCTTATTGGAGAGAGTTATGGTACAACACGCGTATCTGGATTAGCTTTGGAGTTACAGAATGCACAATGGATGTATCTAAATGGTGTTATTTTGGTTTCTCCGACGGATCTAGGATTAAAACGTGAAGGTGCTGTGTCTAAAGCTAATCGTTTACCGTATTTTTTAGCTACGTCATGGTATCATAAACGATTGCCTACCGAATTGCAAAGTAGGGATTTGGAAGAACTTCTACCAGAGGTGGAGGAATTTACATTGAACGAGTTACTTCCAGCGATAGCGCGAGGAAGTAGTTTACCCGCTTCTGAGCGAGCTATTATCGTAAAGAAGATGGCTCGATATTCGGGATTATCGGAAGTGCTGATTGAGCAGAACAATCTGGATGTTTCTACTTCCCTATACTGGAAAGAGTTATTACGGGATAAAGGAATGACTATAGGACGTTTGGATTCTAGATATTTGGGAATAGATCTTAGAGATGGCGGAGAACGACCAGATTACAATGCTGAGTTAACTTCTTGGTTGCATTCATTCACCCCAGCCATAAATTATTATTATTTAAATGAGCTTAAGTATAAAACCGATGTGAAGTATAATATGTTTGGGGACGTGCATCCATGGGATCGGTCAAATGATAATACCGGTTTTAGTTTGAGACAAGCTATGGCTGCCAACCCATTCTTACACGTTATGGTACAGTCTGGTTATTATGATGGGGCCACGGATTATTTTAACGCAAAGTATAACCTATGGCAGATGGATCCTTCAGGAAAACTGTCAGGAAGGATGAGTTTCTTCGGTTATCGAAGTGGACATATGATGTATCTGCGAAAAGAGGATTTAATAAAGGCCAACAATGATATTCGGGAATTTATCAAAAAATCTATCCCAGCAGCTGATAAAGCGGCTAAGTATTAAGATCCGAGACCGAATTTCCAGATGATGTATTTTATTGGATTAAATTTTAGACGTTAAGCCAATTTAATGGCATCTTTATACCTTATAAATTTTACGTATGAATGTATATGAACTGATATCAATTGGATTGTACATGTTGCTGATGATAGGAATAGGAATTTATTCCTGGCGTAAGTCGACAAGTAGCTCTGATGAATTTTTAATTGGTGGGCGAAAGATGGGGGCTGCAGTTACGGCCTTATCAGCAGGAGCTGCTGATATGAGTGGCTGGTTACTAATGGGCTTGCCAGGGGCCATGTATCTTTCGGGGCTTTCCAGTGCATGGATCGCAATCGGACTGACTACAGGTGCTTTTTTGAATTACTTGATCGTAGCACCTCGATTACGGGTGTATACAGAGGTCGCCAATAACGCAATCACACTACCCGTTTATTTTGAAAATCGCTTTCGGGATAAAACGCAGTTGCTGAAGATTGTTTCTTCTATTCTTATCCTAGTGTTTTTTACCTTGTATACCTCAGCAGGAATGGTTTCTGGAGGACGGCTTTTTGAGTCGGCTTTTGGAATCGATTATTACACGGGGCTGTTTGTTACGACTTCTGTCGTGGTGCTCTATACCTTTCTAGGTGGTTTTCTAGCGGTAAGCCTGACGGACTTTGTGCAAGGAACTATTATGGTTACTGCGTTGGTAATTATTCCTATTGTTGTGGTCTCTCAGGTAGGAGGATTAGGGACTACTTTGGAGATTATTGAGACAAAGGGTGGGCATTATCTCGATCTTTTAGAAGGGACGACCGCGGTTTCTGTAGCGTCCCTATTGGCTTGGGGATTAGGATACTGTGGCCAGCCTCATATTCTTGTTCGGTTTATGGCTATTGATAATATTAAGGATCTGACTAAAGCGAGACGTATAGGAATCAGTTGGATGATATTTACGGTTGGTGGAGCGATGTTGGTAGGTCTATTTGGTATAGCTTATCTTTATCAGTTTGATCAGAGCCGAATGCTTGCATTCGACGGCTCCAAGGAAATGGCCGAAACGATCTTTATACATTTGTCCCGGGTACTTTTCCATCCATTGATAGGAGGGTTTCTGCTGTCTGCTATTTTAGCAGCAGTGATGAGTACAATCTCCTCGCAGCTCTTGGTCACGTCGAGCTCGATGACCGAAGATATCTACAAGGCTTTTTTTAACAAGAATGCTTCTGCGAAGAATATGCTGCTCATGAGTCGACTTTCTGTGCTCATAGTAGCTATTGTAGCGCTATTATTATCCCTGAATCCACAGGATAGCATTCTGAACCTTGTAGGGAACGCCTGGGCCGGTTTTGGTGCCGCATTTGGACCTTTGATTGTATTGTCTTTGCTATGGAAACGTACAACAGCACTTGCGGGCTTGCTAGGTATGTTAGTAGGGGGAGTTGTAGTATTGTTATGGGTTTATGTGCCTCATGATTATAAGGCAGTTTATGAAATTATACCAGGATTTCTTCTCAGCTTTTTAACTATAGTTGCTGTTTCTTTATTTGATAAACCGGTAACAAAGGAAGTGCAAGAGGAATTTGATCAGGTCAAAACAATCGTTCAGTCTTAAAAAAAGGGAGCTTACAATAAGCTCCCTTTTTTATAGTGTCGAAAACTTGATGCGACTCGGTTTTGACTGATCGAAATAGATACGATGTGTATTTTTGATATAGTCTTCAGCTTTGGCTTTATAGATATCCATAAACTGATTCGGATTACGATCGGCCAAAGGAAACCAGCTGTGTTGAATCTGGACCATAATCTTATGTCCCTTTTTAAAGGTATGTGCAACATCAGGGAGGTTGACTTTTACATTGGTTACCTGGGCCGGAACAAATGGTTCAGGTACACTAAAACTGTTTCTAAACTTACCTCGTAGAATTTCTCCACGAACAAGCATTTGATAGTTTTGCATCACGGTCTCCTTGTTGATGGCTGAAATAGCAGCTGAGCTATCAGGGTATACATCGATTATTTTTACAATAAAATCTGCATCGGTGCCCGTCATTGATATATGGAGATCTGCCAGTATTGGTCCTGCCATAGTTATATCATCAGATAGTACTTCGGTTTCAAACACCATGACATCTGGTCTATTCGCAGCAAAGCGTTGATCAGCTATCATGTATTCTCGGGTACGGTTAGTGATTATTCCGTCCTGGGAAGGAACGGGCTTCTGGGGGTCACTGACATATTCAACGTACTTGTTTTGCTCTTGATTCGGAGTATGGGTTAATTTGTTGTTTTCGTTGAGATAGAGAGACTGTTCTTTGCCCGCTTGCGGAGGCCACTGTTCAAAAGTTTTCCACTCGTTGCTTCCGGTGACGAAAATATTAGCTTCCGCTGGGTTGAAATTCCCTTTTCCTTTTAGGTAGTACTCAAAGAATGGGAGTTCAAATGTCTCTTGATAGTAGGTACTTGTGCTTTGATCGAACCTAATATCTCCAAAAGAATCCCCTTTGCCCCGGACCCAGCCACCATGAAACCAAGGGCCCATAACGAGAATGTTGTTATTGTTTGGGTTTCGTCGTTCAATCTGTTTATAGGTTTCAAATGCGCCATAAGTGTCTTCGGCATCAAAAAGGCCACCTACGACCATGACCGCCGGTTTTACGGCATTTAGATGATGCGTGATCGTACGGTTTGTCCAGAATGTGTCCAGGGTACTATGCTTAGCCAGATTATCCCAGAATTTAACGGTGTGATTCAAGTATTTTGACTTTAACTCCCCTAGTGTAGGGTGGTCAAGAAAGAACTTATACCAGTCTTTGGATTCTAGGTTGAATCCTTTTGGACCGTTTTCATTGGTAATAGGTCGTGGGCGAGGGGCATCAAACGTATACATAAAACGGAAGGCATCAATAAGAAATAGAGCACCTCCATGGTGAAAATCATCTCCGATAAACCAGTCGGTTACAGGAGCCTGTGGGGATACTGCTTTAAGAGCTGGATGAGAGCCAATCAAGGACGTTGTAGCGTAAAATCCAGGATATGAGATCCCATACATTCCTACTTTTCCATTGTTGTTCTTGATATTTTTAATCAACCAGTCTATCGTATCATAGGTATCTGTGCTCTCGTCGATTTGGAGTTTGTTTTCCTTGGTTCTGGTAGGTCTAATGTCTTCAAAGGTGCCTTCGCTCATCCATTTGCCTCGTACATCCTGATAAACAAAAATATAGGAAGCGATAGCCATTTTGTCGAAGTTGCCCAAGCTGTTTTTATATTTGTCCTGTCCATAGGGAGCTACGGTGTAAGGAGTCCTGTTTAGTAAAATAGGATGTTTAATAGTTTTGTCTTTAGGGATATAGATTGCCGTGAAAAGTTTAGTTCCATCTCGCATGGGGATGTACTCTTCAATCTTGTCGTAATGTGCTCTAACATAAGCCTCGTTTACCTCTTGGGCGAGGAGATGAGCAGTAATAAGCGGAAAAAATAAAAGTAGCAGTAGGAGTCTTTTCATGGTGACAGTGTTCTAATTAGAATTCAATATAAGTATTTATACTATTTTTTCTAAATTAGAGAAAACAAAATTTGAAATATTATGAGTTTGAAACAAGGCTTTTTGATTGAGTTAGAGAGGGAAACAGAGAATACAAGACGTATTGTTAGCAGGTTAAAGGATGAGCATCTTGATTGGCGGCCGCATACCAAATCGATGACAGCAGGTGAGTTGGCTGCCCACGTCGTCGAGTTACACAATTGGGTACACAAGGCCTTGGGGCAAAGTGAGTTTGATTTTAAAAGACATTTTACGCCATTTAAGCCAACAAATACGAATGAAATTCGAGAAGTACTGGATCAGGGTTACGCTAAGAATGTAGAGATGATCAATGCGTTGACAGATGAAGATTGGTCGTCGAGGTGGAAGCTATGTGCTGGTGATCATATCATTGTAGAGATGCCTAAAGTTGGAGCTATGCGTTTTATCATACAGAACCATCTTATCCATCATAGAGGACAATTGTCGCTCTACTTACGGCTAATGGATATTCCTGTACCGGGCATCTACGGTCCTTCAGCGGATGACTTGAGCAACGGCTAATAAAAAAGGCCTCTTAATTTTAAGAGGCCTTTTTTATATATCAAAATTACGGTAGCTTATTTAGCTAATTCTTCCGCAATAGCTTTTCCGATTTCAGCTGGAGATTCTACAACACGAATACCACACTCGCGCATGATTTTCATTTTTGCTTCTGCTGTATCATCTGCACCACCTACGATAGCACCAGCGTGTCCCATACGGCGTCCCGGAGGCGCTGTTTGACCTGCGATAAAACCAACAACTGGCTTAGTACCATTTTCTTTGATCCAATGTGCTGCTTCAGCTTCCATTCCACCACCGATTTCACCGATCATGATGATTGCTTCAGTCTCAGGGTCATTCATTAATAACTCAACAGCTTCTTTTGTAGTTGTTCCAATAATTGGGTCACCACCGATTCCGATAGCTGTAGTGATACCTAAGCCTGCTTTTACAGTTTGGTCTACTGCTTCGTATGTTAAAGTTCCTGATTTAGAAACGACACCTACTTTACCTTTTTTGAAGATAAATCCAGGCATGATACCGATTTTAGCTTCTTCTGCTGTGATGATACCAGGACAGTTAGGGCCGATCAAACGAGAGTTTTTGTCGCTCAAGTATGATTTTACTTGAATCATATCTTTCGTAGGAATACCTTCCGTAATACAAACGATTAAAGCAATTCCTGCTGCTGCTGCTTCCATAATAGCATCTGCTGCAAATGCTGGAGGTACAAAAATGATGGAAACATTAGCTCCAGTAGCATCTACTGCATCTTGTACGGTGTTGAATACAGGACGGTCCAAGTGTGATTGACCACCTTTACCTGGTGTAACACCACCTACTAACTGAGTACCATATTCAATCATTTGAGAAGCATGGTAAGTACCTTCTGTTCCAGTAAATCCTTGAACGATAACTTTTGAATCTTTATTTACTAATACACTCATTGTTCTATTTTTTTGCAGAGCAAATCTACTATTTTGTAATGACTTCCCGAAATAAAGGTCGTGCTAATCCACTTTTTTATAAGAATATTTCATCTTGGTGAGCAAATCCCAAGATACTACACCTACGGTAACCGATACATTGAAGGAATGCTTAGTGCCAAATTGAGGGACTTCGATGCAGCCATCTACATGTGGCAACAACTGTTCGTCGACGCCATGGACTTCATTCCCAAAAATTAAAGCATATTTTTCGTGTTCAGATACCGTAAAGTCAGGGAGTGATATTGAATTTGAAACCTGCTCTATGGCATATATTTTATATCCCTCATCTTTAAGGGATTGTATCGCCTCTAGATTGCTTTGGAAATGTTTCCACTCCACAGATTGTGTAGCGCCAAGTGCTGTTTTTTCAATTTCCCGGTGAGGAGGACAGGCTGTAATACCGCAAAGTATAATTTTCTCCAATGCGAAACCGTCTGCTGTTCTGAAAGTAGAGCCTACATTATGCATGCTGCGGACGTTGTCCAGAACCAAGACGATAGGTGTTTTCTCTTGCGCTTTGAAGGCCGTTATATCAGTACGGTTCAATTGATCCATTGATAGTTTTTGCATGCTCAAAATTAAGGAGTATAATGTGAAAAATGAAGCGCTCTGATAACATTATCTGCTGTTCGTCTCAGAAGGGTAAATAAAACTTTAAAATAGATTTTGAATATTGAATAATACTGGTTATTTTTGCAATCCGAATTTAGTATAAAAAAGTATATAATAAAATATAGCTAAGAGAAATGGCAAATCATAAATCAGCGATTAAAAGAATTAGAGCTAACGCTGCGAAGCGTTTAAGAAACCGTTACCAAGCGAAAACTACTCGTAACGCGATTAAAAAATTACGTACTACAACTTCTGCTGAAGAAGCTAAAGCGTTATTACCACGCGTAGTTTCTATGCTAGATCGTTTGGCTAAGAAAAATGTTATCCACAAGAAAAAAGCTTCAAATAACAAATCTAAGTTAACAAAATTTGTTAACAAGTTAGCGTAATCTTTTTTAGTAATAATATAAAAAAAGGATGCCAAAAGCATCCTTTTTTTATTTCGACAAACTTTGGTCTATTTGCTATCCTTCATTTTAAGGATAGTGTTTGTTATGGTTTCTAGCGCAGCTGGATTATCCTTATAGCGCTCCAAGTCATATAACTCTACTTTTCTAAAATCAATAGGATGACTTTCCGATTGCAGGTAGATGTATCCTGATTTTAGCAATTGTCCATCTTTTTTCTGTGTCTCGTCATGTCCGCTGACATTCCCCCCTCCGATTTGAGGCTTGGTGTATTCTAGAACAGTTGCTCCTTCCAGTACGTGTCTTATCAAGGAATCGCCCAATACAACAAAATCGGCTGTAACCCATTGGTCACCGTGGTATGTTTTTGATGTTGAACCCACACAATGCGGGGTATATAGCTCATTGCGGTAGAATACATTCGTACCCGGGGTGCAGAGATTAGAAGTAGTGCGCTCTGAAGTCGGGGTAGTGTCTCCTCCTAAAAGCTGACCTTCTATAGAGATTGGGAAATCTTGATTTCTGAGCATGCTTTCAGGTGATTGCCCATGTAGCATAGCGCCGCTATTGCGCCAGGCCCATCCTTCACCTCCTTTGGCCTGGTCTCCTACAAAACGGTATTCGACGCGTAATATATAGTAGCCAAATGGTTTGTTATAGGCTAGATGCCCATATTGTTTGTTGAAGTCGTCATAGCCATCGTACCGAACTTTCAATAGTCCGTCCTCCACGCGGAACGTATTTTTATAGTTTTCACCGACCTCATGAAAGCGAATCTTTGCTGTCCAGTCATTGATATCCTTCCCATTGAACAATTGTATAGGAGCAGGTGCTTTTATAGCCTTAGCTGCTTGTTTGTTTTGGGCATTACAGGATAGGAGCGCAGCTGAAGCAAACGCGATAGTCAAGAGATGTTTTAGGTTCATTTGATTAGGATTATTTATAGTAATGTATTTTGATGTTTGACATAATCACTGGGTCTTATCCCGATTACCTTGTTAAAGGTATTACTAAAGGTCGGTAAGCTGCTGTACCCCACTCGGAGCGCTACTTCGTTGACACTTATTTTTTCATCCAGTAGTAACCGTAGTGCTGTTAACATTCGCAATATCGTGTAGTATTGGATGAAAGACATGTTAAGTTCTTTTTGAAAAAGACGGGCCAACGTTCGCTCGCTGATGTCGAATCGTTGGGAAAGCTCCTTGAAGCTTACATTTTCGGAGATATTCTTCTCGAGAAAGGAAACGATGTTCTTAAGCTTTTCGTGTTGTGGATAAGGCAGTGCTAAAGGGAGCTCTGATTGTGATAATTCGGGTAGTATTAGTTTAAAAGCCTTTGCTATGGAATATTTGGGCTCTTCAACGGGAAAAATATTACCATTCCAACGATTGGTAAACATGATTAATTCAATCAAAAGATCGTTGACTGGGTATATATTGATTTTATCGAAAAAGTCAGTATCCGTTTCATATTTCGGGAAATAAAGGTTTCTCATAACAACATGCGACGAACTCGGATGTATACTGTGTTTCATCCCGGAAGGAATCCAGATGTAATGACGGGCAGGCAAGAAGTATGACTTGTCCGAGGTCTTGAGGAATACAACACCGCCCTCAGTATATAAAAATTGTCCTTTTTTATGCAGGTGCTCTTCGATATGATTATCGCCCATCAATGCGTGATGGCAATAGATACTATCTTCAAATGCGTCCACATCGGTCATGTAATATTTGTTTACATATTCCTTTTCCATAGCTTGTTGATTGAGTTATAAATTTCTTGTTTTTTGCTTACAAAACCAAAAAGTAAGTGATAGCTTACTCTAAAAATGAAGCTAAAGACTGAAATATGATATTGTCGGGAAATCGCGATTGTTCTTAATGGGTTGCTTGATAGTGTTTTAGGATTGGTGACGCCTAGCTTTTTAAGTTTTGTGTACTCTTTTTTTTACTGATTATTAGTGTTTTATGTGGTTTTGGATGGGAATCAATAATTTACTGGCAGAATATAATAATTTAGCTCGATTTTTAATTTATAATATTGTAAATTGTTTGATTAATAGAAAGATATAAAAAGTCATATTTTGTAAATAATGAGTGTCGAAAGAATACGTTTAGAAACTTTACGTGATAAAGTGATGACTGCGGAGCAGGCTGCCTCGTTTATCCAGAATGGTATGGTCGTAGGTTCTAGTGGGTTTACAAAGGCAGGGGATAGCAAGGTCGTCTTACCTGCATTTGCCGAACGTGCGAAGAAAGAAAGTATAAAGATCACCTTGATGACAGGGGCTTCACTAGGACATGATACTGATGGTAAACTAGCCGAAGCTGGAGCTTTGAGTAAACGTATGCCTTTTCAGGTAGATCGCACATTACGAAATAAAATAAATGCTGGAGAGGTCTTGTTTATCGATCAGCACTTAAGTGAAAGTGCCGAACTGCTACATAATGAAAATCTACCTCCTGTTGATATTGCAATTATAGAGGTCGCTTACATCGACCGTGATGGGAGTATTGTGCCGACCACTTCTGTTGGGAATTCCGTGACATTTGCAGGGTTGGCAAAACAGGTGATCTTGGAGATCAATACTGCAGTTCCAGAAGAAGTATATGGCATCCATGATATTTATCAAGCGGAGAATTATCCCCATCGTAACGTAATTCCTATTGTCGCTCCTTGGAACAAAATAGGGCGTAAGACAATTCCTTTGGACCCGAGTAAGGTAATCGGTATCGTATTTACCGATATCACCGATAGTCCGGCAGACATCGCAGCTCCAGATACAAAGACATCCTCAATAGCCCGTCATATTCTCGAATTTTTTGAAAACGAAGTAAAACTTGGCCATCTGACAGATCGCCTGCTTCCTATTCAAGCAGGGATAGGGAAGGTAGCCAATGCAGTATTGATGGGATTTAAAGATAGTAACTTCTATGACCTGACTATGTTTTCGGAGGTCTTGCAGGATAGTACATTTGATCTTATTGATTCCGGAAAATTGAGTTTTGCTTCAGCGTCCTCGATTACAGTATCAAAAGATTGTTATCATCGTGTTTTTGATAACCTTCAACGTTATCGGGATAAGTTTGTACTCCGTCCACAGAATATATCCAATACACCGGGGCTTATCCGAAGACTGGGGGTTATCGCTATCAATACTGCGATTGAATTTGATATCTATGGAAATGTCAATTCAACGCATGTCTCAGGCACTAAGATTATGAATGGGATAGGAGGTTCTGGGGATTTTGCACGTAATGCCTACCTGAGTATATTTGTCACACAGGCAGCTTCCAAAGAAAATGCGATATCACATGTATTACCTATGGTGTCACATGTGGATCATACTGAGCACGACGTTGATATTCTAGTTACAGACATTGGGCTTGCCGATCTGCGGGGCTTGGCACCTCGAGAGCGAGCACAGCAAATCATTAATAATTGTGTGCATCCGGATTATAGGGAAGAATTGCAGTCCTATTTTGATAGAGCCTGCGCCCGCGGAGGTCATACACCGCACTTGTTGGAAGAAGCATTTAGTTGGCATTTAAGATTGGGCCAGACCGGAACAATGAAAAAATAGAGAAAAGGCGTTAAGAGAGATAATCTGTTAACGCCTTTTTTTACTTGGTATAGCGATGCCTACGTAAGTAAGCTTGAGAGAGACCTATTAGTATCAAGATGATTATCGGTAGGACAACATTGATCAGTTGCCATTTTAGTTTATCACCTTTAACCATCGCCTGATCCAAGAGGCGGAGCTTGATTTCTCTGTTTCTAAGGGAGATTAGCCGCTCATCGTTCATCAGATAGTCCACCGAGTTTTCTAGAAATATCTTATTCGCATACTGTTGTTCCGTATAGCGGTCCCAGCCTAGTGGATAAGGTGATTGATCTTTGCTGTTCACCTGGTTCATCAACCAGTCGCCATCTGCGATGACCATCATTCGGGCTTCCTCAGATATGTTCGATAGGTCTATAGCTTCAGTTGCACCTATAGGAGTAGGCCTATTTTGGTAAATATAAGGGAAACGGCCACTCAAAAGAACAGCTACAGGCTTAGGTGTTGTCCTAAACTTGGCGGGGTCAGGCTGTTCTTCTACCATCTGCAAGGAGATCGGTCCAGGCGTATTGACGATCCGGCTGAAAGGAGAGGAATGCAGAAGGATTTCTTTTTTGATACCTGCAGCAGCAATGGTATCTATCGTGCCGACAAATTCAGCGCGTATTCCGTCTAGGTTTTTTAGAATGGCGTTATTGCCTGTAGGCATCAAAATTGGGAAAAAGTACCAAGGTACCATCTCTATTTGTGTCTGCCCACCGATGCTCCCTATAGAGAGTGGTATTTGCGCACAGTTTAGATCCACCAGTATGTTGTAGTTTAGACGTGCACCATATAGAAATAGTTGGTCATCTAAGTTGAGTTCTCGGCCTATTAGGGGTTGCGTACCATTCTTTTTAAGATGGTCCAAACTAGCATCAATCTGATCTATAGCCCAAATAACAGAACCACCATGTCGGACAAAATAGTCCAATTTGTACTTCTCGCTTTCGGAGAAAGCTGTTTGGGGTTTGGCTATGATCAGTAGTGAAATCTCCTTTAGATTGTTCAGTGGAATTGAATCGAGATGGAGTCTTCCTACCTGCCCAGAAGCACCTAAGGTCTGCATGGCATCATAGAGCTCCAAATCAGACGGCTCACCATGACCTTCGGTAAAAGCAATATAGGGTACTTTATCGATGTTCGATTTTGAAATAGCAGAAGTGAAGGCGTATTCTAGATTTTGAATAGAGTTATTGAGTACTTGCTCAGGTGTCTGTCCAGTTTTATTTTGCAGTAAGCTGACGTTGATTTCATGGTCCCCCCGACTGATTATGGCGGACGGGAAAATCAGTTTTTGCGTAAACCCGTTTTCTGTCTTTACACTGAGATTGGTGGGGTAGAGCCCCCGGGCGATTAATGCTTCGGTATATTCTTTCTGCTCCTCCTGACTTCCTGCACTAGGATCAATAACATTGATTTTTAATTTGCCCTTTGAGTAAGATTTTAAATCATGTGCCATGTCAATAGCAGCTTGTCTTAGTCTTTTAAAACCTGCAGGTAGGCTTCCATCTAGAAAGATGGTGATATAAGTCTCTTCTTTAAGGTCCGATACAATATCTTTTGATACCTCTGTCAGGGTAAAACGTCGGTCTGCAGTAAGGTCTATTCTTCCAAAGGCCTGCAGGATTAGCGTTTGGTTCAGTACCGTGATTAGTATTAGAAAGCTAAAGTAGGCTGTAAATGTTTTTTTTCGCGGTCTAAACTGACGACCTAGATGGCCAATTGACAGGAGAAGGAATAAAGCCTGCGCACTTAGGAAATAGATTAAATCAGCGGCAGTTATAATCCCTCTACTTATGGAGTCGTAATGCGCTAAAATCCCTATGTTTTTAACAAAGTCTTCGATAGGGAGGAAAAGGGTAAGTGAGCTCAGTGCATCAAATCCATAAAAGAACAAAAAGGAGAGGGAAATCGCTAATAAAAAGGCTATGATAGGATTGTTGGTCAGTGCGGAGCAGAATATGGATATCGCTACAAAAGTGGCGGCCAAGAACAGTAATCCGATATACGAGCCGATAATAGCTCCTATATCCATATTGCCGACAGGGTAAGCTAAGAAGTAGATGGTTACAGCGTAGACAATGGTAGGGAGTATGGCTAGTGAAACAATCGTTATCCCACCTAAGAACTTGCCGATTACAATCTGAGATAAGGTAATGGGGCGACTTTGTAAAAGCTCGAAGGTACCATCCGACTTTTCACCGGCAATACTGCGCATACAAATTGCAGGTACCAAGAATAAAAGGAGGTAGGGAGCTAATGCAAAAAAGCTATCCAATGAAGTATAGCCTGCGTCCAATATAGAGGTTTCAGGAAAAACCCAGACCAACAATCCTGTGGTCAATAAAAATATTCCTATTGCTAGATAGCCGATTAAGGAATTAAAATAACCTGCTATTTCTTTTTTATATATACTTAACAACTTGCTCTCGATTAATTTGTTCCGAAATTAGGAAAATGTAGAGTAGAAAGCAAGACTGTATATAATGCAAAACAGCATGAGGTATAGTCTCATGCTGTTTGTTTTATGATAGTCTATTTACTTTTTCCAGGTAAATAGATTTGAAAGCCAAGGCTCACTCCTAATCCTGTTGCTTTGTCACCGACATTGACATTCGCTTTAGAATAATTATAACCAGCCATTGCTTCAAGAGCTACTGTCTGCGTAATAAAGTGTGCATATCCCGCATTGATACCGAATGCAAAGGAAGTTCCTTTACCTGCATTACTTCCTGTGATACCCACATCACCATGTCCGAAGAAACGGCCTGTAGCACTCGATCCTCTAGGGATATAGTAACGTACAAAAGGTGCGATACCATAATTCCACTCATTGTCTGCGTCTTTGATTGTTCTAAGTCCCAATGAAGTTTGAGCACCTAACGCCAAACCATCGGAGATAAAGTATCCTGCGCGAGGGCTTACACTGATGTTAAAAGCTTTTGATTCAAAGCTATATCCTAAGCCACCGATAGATCCACCTACCATCCAGTTTCCTTCTTTGATTGGGGTGAGACCTACATTCGCTGAATGTTGAGGCACTGTTTTAACCTGCTGTGCATTGGTGTAGGTAAAAACACCAAGTAATAAGGCTGCTGTAAGTAGTTTTTTCTTCATATCTATTAGTTTTTAATTATAAATAATGTCACTACCTATACAACAATCGAGCCGTAATCTTGTTTTAGGAAATAGTCAGTTTTACAAAAATTTCTTCCATGTTTAAGCCTGGGTACTTTACATTCCGATCTTCAGCAAGGAAATGGTCTTTGATCTGACCTTTATGAATAATTATAACCTCTTGGCATATTGCTTCGACCTCCTGCATGATATGTGTTGATAGGAATACAGTTTTATTAATTGCCAACTGTTGGATCAAGGTTCTGATTTCTATAATCTGATTGGGGTCGAGCCCTGTAGTGGGCTCATCGAGAATTAGGACCTGAGGGTCATGTATGATCGCTAATGCTAATCCTACCCGTTGTTTGTAACCTTTAGATAGTTGTGCTATCTTTTTGTGCTGTTCATCTTTTAGTCCGGTCAGCATTATGACTTCTGCAATTCGTTGCTTGCTGTTGGTCAATTTATGGAGCGAAGCTTCAAAATGTAAAATTTCCTGTACATACATATCCGTGTAGAGCGGATTATTCTCCGGCAGATAGCCTATAGATTTCTTTGTCAATAGAGGGTTTGCTGTAATGTCTACGCCATTAATCTTACAGGAACCTTGTTCTACAGGTAGTATCCCAGTAAGGGTTTTCATCGTTGTCGATTTTCCTGCACCATTGGGGCCTAAGAAACCGATGATATGATTACTTGATGTAGTAAATGAAATACAATCTAGCGCTTTTTGCTGCTTATATGTTTTCGTTAATTCCTTGACTTCGATAGACATGGTTTAATGACGGATATAGGGCGAAGTGATATTTCGCTTTCGGATATAATAATCTAATGCCTTATGGGCCTCCAGTGGGCGATCCGTACTAAGCACGTCCGCACCTTTTTCAATATATTCAGCGTAGGTCTGATAGCCCCGTTGTTCGGCCTGTCGGTCAAGGTTACCCAGTGTTCCCAATATTATTTTAATACCATGCTGATGGAGTATTTCTACCAATTTCTCTTGAGGTTGATGCACGCCTATAAAAGCGATGATCCTATTGTCAGGAATTCCAAGAGCTGCCAAGCGGGTTAGGTCATCTACCGATTTAATACTGGCCGAAATCATGAGGTCTGGATTGATACGGTACAATGCTTTGGCCTGTTTGCCGCTATACGTGATTACAACACTATAAGCTTGTGCGTTGGCTTTAGTTATTACATCGTTCAATAGTTGGTAAGGTATGTCGCTTTTAGCGTCCAGCGTAAAGATTACTTTCCCTTTGCCCCAGACCAGTGCTTCTTCCAATGTCGGGATACGGTAAGATGTACTCTTCCCTTCTGTATCCTTTAGCTTTAAGCTTTTGAGCTCCGCGAGTGTAAGCTTATTGACCTGTCCTTTGCCTGTGGTCGTTCTATCCAATGTCTCGTCATGTAGAAGCACCAGAACAGAATCTTTCGAAAGCCTTACATCACATTCGATAATAGCAGGCATTTTATTCGCGATACGTGCAAAGGTTTCGATGGCATTTTCGGGGTAGCCCTTCGTAGGGCCTCCACGGTGCGCACTGACTAGTGGATAGCTGGATTCGGTATAAGTAAGAAACTGGTAGAGGTCATCTACCGTATTCAATTCGAAAGTCGTGTTGGCGAATAGGCTATTTTCTGTATCCTTAGCTCCTGTTTCTGTTGTTCCTGTACTATTACGAAAACAGCTCGTCGTAGAGGCTACGAACAGTAGGATAGAAAGATATAAAAAATGGCGTTTCATCAGACAGAATCGGTTTTGTAATTATTTATCAATTGTACTATCTGTTCTATGCTCGTATGCATTTGGTCTACCTTTAACTGCGATTGATTGTAAAAAGGAGCACGGTCTTCCAGTTTTGTTTCGATGAATGTCAAAAGTTCCTCACCATTTAGTCCCTTGAGAACAGGTCTTTTATTAACATCAGATTGGCTGAGCCTTGACCAAAGCGATTTTGGGCTATGCTCCAAATAAAGTGCCAGCCCATTCTGGGTAATCCATTGCATATTGTCAAAGAAGCAAGGTGTTCCACCTCCTGTAGAGATGATAGCATTATTCCCTTTTTGCTTTCTTAAGAATTCGCGTTCTAGCTCCCTAAAGTTGCTTTCGCCAAAGGCTTTGAAATATTCCGGGATACTCATGCCTATATGGGCTACAATCTCATGATCAAGGTCGATGAATGTCCTTCCCATTGCAGCAGCTATTTTTTTGCCCAATGTGGTTTTTCCACTGCCCATGAATCCAACGATGAAAATCGGTCTGTTCATTATTGCGTTTTAAAATAAGTCTCGATAAGCTTTTCTTTTGATGGAAAAGCATGTTTAGACCATTTTTTGATGACCGTACCATTTTGAAGTAGCATAACACCAGGATTGGAGCGGACCATGCTCTTGAGTGGCACAGCATCTGCATAAAACGACTCTAGTACCAAATCGAGCTGATCATTGAGGTAAGTGACATTTTCCGAAGAGCTTGCTGTCAATAAAATAGCGCGGATATTATATTCAGTAGATAAGTCGCGGATTGTTTGATTGATTTTATCTAAGGCAATAAAATCTGCTGGTGATAATTTCGTTACATCGACGCTAGTGACCACAAAATTGTAATACGGATTATTTATTACTTCTTTCGTTAGATCATTACCTTCAGCATCTGATATAATCAGATCAGGAATAGGTACTTGGTAACCCTTTTTGATAAGTTTCGACTCGGGTTCACCAATGACCTCCCAATTTTCATCTTCCCAAATTTTTTGATCCATATACTCTTTGTCAGTCATCTTTTTCTCTTCATTTGTTGACTTATTCTTCAGCGAGTAGATGTGCTCATATTCATCCTGTTCAGCGCCCTCCGGTATTTCCATCAGCTTAGGAATGTTATTTCCTTCTTTGTAAGGTAAGAAGTCGACGAAAGGCAAGTAGCTAATTGTGTAAATGCCGATACCAAAAGACAAGATGATAACAAAAAAGCTAAGCAGATTATTGGTAAAAGAGCTCGCGATCAAAGGGACTATTTTTTTTCTTTTGACAAAAATCACCAATATGAAAACGAGTAAGACAAGGTCCTTGATAAAAGATTGCCACGGTGTCAAAGGAATGGCATCTCCAAAGCATCCACAAGAGCTGACCACCTCAAAAAATGCAGAATAAAATGTTAAGAAGGTAAAGAAAATAATCAACAGAAGTAAACCCCATGCCACTTTTCGACCAGCGATCCCTAATACCAGTAGAGCCCCTAGAATAATTTCAAAAGCACAGATAGCGACTGCAATCCATGTGGCATAATCGTTTAGAAAATTAAGATGTAGTACATGGAAGTACTCTTGTAACTTGAAGCCAAATCCCATAGGATCATTGGCTTTTATTAATCCGGAAAATATAAATAGGAGTCCAACAAACAGTCTGGATATCCATAGTAGGATATCGGGCGAAGAGTTGTTGTTGTTCAACGGAGCATAGTAGGATGTATTAGACATTTTAGTTGTTTTTATCGGCAAAACCCAGTTTTATTAACGCAAAGACAGCATAGTTCAGCATATCTTGATAGTTGGCCTTTAAGCCTTCAGAGACAAGTGTCTGCCCATGGTTGTCTTCAATTTGTTTTACACGGTGCAGTTTCATAAGGATGAGATCTGTCATCGACGAGATGCGCATGTCACGCCAGGCCTCCCCATAATCGTGATTTTTTGCAAACATCAGATCGCGTGTTTCGTCCACCTTTTCTGTATATTTTTGGTCTACAAAAGCGGTCTGAAGATTTTCGTCGCCTTCCTCGCCCAGTTCTAACTGTAAAAGTGCAATCACACAGTAATTCACGATCCCGATATATTCATCAGAGATATCCTCGCCAACTTTAGAAACCTGTTTGATTTCGAGCGTTCGGATACGTTTTGCCTTGATATAAATCTGATCTGTGATCGATTGTAGACGCATGATTCGCCATGCGGTACCATAATCTTTCGTTTTTTTTATAAAAAGATCCTTGCAATATTGTATTACGGCATTGTATTCTGCGGTTGTATCCATATCCTCTAATTCGTATTACTTTTCGATAAAAGACAAATATAGCTAGAAATCTGCTTGTTTGTTAGTCACAAAACTGTATGTTTTGCTTTTTTCTATCGATAAGTCAAGATTTTTGAATTAGATTAGAGTGATGAATTTGAGTTTTATACAAGATATACAAGAGCGCCAATGGGGACTAATAAAATAGAAATTCGTGATGTAAATATCATCCGTTATATACAGCCCTTTAGAGAAGGAGGATCATTACCCGGACTGGTTGATGCAGATGATGGTTTTAGTTACGTCATCAAGTTTAGGGGAGCCGGACAAGGGAAAAAAGCCTTGGTCGCGGAGTTTATAGGAGGTGAGTTAGCGCGTCTGTTGGATCTCCGCATGCCCGAGATGGTATTTGCTGAGTTGGACGAATCATTCGCCCGGATGGAGCCGGATGAGGAGATCCAGGACCTACTGCGTTTTTCGGTAGGAAAGAACCTGGGTGTTCACTTTCTTAATGGAGCGATTACATTTGATGCGAATGTCGATGCTGTAAGTGAAGAGGAAGCATCCAAGATTGTTTGGTTGGATGCCCTATTGATGAATGTAGACCGTACAGCACGCAATACCAATATGCTGATCTGGCATAAAGAGCTCTGGTTGATCGACCATGGTGCCTCACTCTATTTTCATCATTCCTGGGACAATTGGGAGGAACAAATGACCAAGCCTTTTGTACAGATCAAAGACCATGTGTTGTTGAATAGGGCCGCACATGTTCGCGAAGTTGATAGCAAGTATAGATCGAGTTTTAGTGCGGATGTCGTGACCAGTATTTTGGATGCTATTCCTGACGAATGGTTACAGGAAGAAGGAAGAACACTAAATCCAGATGAAGTGCGTGAGGTATATAGAAAGTTTTTATTGGGAAGGTTAGCACAGTCTGAAGTATTTCTTAATCAAATAGAAAATGAGCGAAAGAACAGTATATGAGTATGCCGTAGTACGGGTCGTACCTCGTGTCGAACGGGAGGAATTTGTGAATGTCGGGGTCGCGCTCTATTGTAGAAAGCAACGCTATGCGGATGTTAAGATACATGTCGATGAAACGAAAATAAAAGCACTGTATGCGGATATAGATGTGTCGATGATTAAGGAACATCTAGATTCGTTTCGCCGGATTTGCATTGGCGACAAACACGCCGGGCGTATAGCTTCGCTCGATCAGCCCGAACGGTTTAGATGGCTCACTGCAAATAGAAGCACACTGATACAGTGCTCGGCCACCCATCCTGGAATGTGTGTGTCAGCAGAACAGACTCATGACGAGTTGTTTAATAAATTAATTCTATAATGTTGGTAGTATTAATAGTATATTTGACGCGATGAAGGAAAATGAGGTTACGATGTTTTATCAACAATTGTTTTTAAAGCAGCTAGAGGTACAGGATATGCCTTCGAACGAGCGTATTGCGAGTTGGGCAAAGGATTTGCTAGATCTGTTATTCCCAGAGCGCAATTCCAAAGGTTTTGAAAGTATAGAACAGATGATTTCGGCTTTTGGACAGGCCGAATCCGAACTTTTTGAACTTCTTTTGAAAACCAAAGCTTGTTCACACTGTGACAACCAAGCTATAGCAAAGCGTTTTTTTGCTTTGCTCCCTAGCATCTATGAAATAATGAATACCGATGCCCAAGCAATCATGGATGGGGATCCGGCAGCCCAGAGCCTGCGCGAAGTCATTCGTACTTATCCTGGGTTTATGGCTATCAGCATCTATCGTTTAGCTCATCAGTTGCTGCAGTTGGGAGTGCCTTTAATACCGAGGATATTGACCGAGTATGCCCACTCCAAAACAGGGATTGATATCCACCCTGGTGCTCAGATAGGTCCCTATCTATATATAGATCATGGCACAGGACTGGTCATCGGTGAGACCTGTATCATAGGTAGTCATGTCAAACTGTATCAGGGAGTGACGCTAGGGGCGCTCAGCGTCGAGAAATCTTTTGCGAATGTACAGCGACATCCCATCATAGGTGATCATGTTATTATTTATGCAGGAGCTACCATTCTTGGAGGAGGGACCAAAGTTGGAGACCATTCCATCATTGGTGGAAACGTGTGGCTGACGAGTAGTGTAGAGCCTTACACTACGGTATACCATCAGCCCAACTCAAAATTTATAGAAACTAAACCGACGGTATAATGGGAAATATTATCGATACAATAGGAAATACACCTTTGGTGGAAATCACACAATTCCATACCAATCCGAACGTCAGGATTTTTGCTAAGTTGGAGGGGAATAACCCTGCAGGTTCTGTTAAGGATCGACCTGCGTTGAACATGATTCGTTCGGCGATGGAACGTGGAGATATAAAAAAGGGGGATAAGCTGATCGAAGCTACAAGTGGCAACACAGGCATCGCTTTGGCGATGATCGCCAGTATGTATGGGTTGGATCTCGAGCTGGTCATGCCAGCCACCTCTACCAGAGAGCGTACGCTTACTATGGAAGCTTTTGGAGCTCAGGTCACCTTATTAGAGACCATGGAAATATGTCGAGATTATGCCGAGGCAAAGGCTGCGGAGGAAGGAGTATTTATATTGAACCAATTTGCAAATCCCGACAATTATCTCGCTCATGTAAAGACCACAGGGCCAGAAATATGGAAGGATACTAAGGGGGAGATCACCCATTTTGTGAGTGCAATGGGGACCACTGGGACGATCATGGGATGTTCAACGTTCCTTAAAGAGAAAAATTCAGCTATTCAGATTGTAGGTTGTCAACCTACAGAAGAATCCTCTATCCCAGGGATTCGCCGTTGGCCAAAGGCCTATCTTCCTAAGATTTTCGATCCTTCTCGTGTCGATCGGATAATTGATGTGGATGAAAAAGATGCTATCCAGCGATCTAGAGAATTGGCACGCCTAGAAGGTGTTTTCGCAGGTATGAGTACGGGGGGAGCAATGCAAGCCGCTCTAGAGGTCGCCAGCGAATTGGAACACGGAGTGATTGTGTTTATAGCCTGTGATCGTGGTGATCGCTATTTGAGTTCTAGCCTATTTGGTTAGGGCCTATAGTATAAATAGAAGAGCCTGTATCGATATATAATCCGATACAGGCTCTAAGTTCCTCTTAGCAGGGGCTTATTTCTTTTTAAAACGCATCACAACGATATCATCACTGATGCAAGTCAATATACCTTCCGAAACCGAATAGCGGGTTACTTTTGCCAGATTACTTACAAATATGGACTCCCCATTGCCTGGGCAGAACATACGTGTCATGCCTAGATCGCCAAATTTGATACGGTTACCTTCGCCTGTTTTGTATTCTCCAAAAAAGTTATTGCAGCTGCTGTTGCCATTCACTTTGTGTTCTGCTGTAGTGAATGTGATCGTAGGTTTTCGTTCTGGATATAGAGCCTGGAAAGATTCGCTCGTGTGTAAGACATAATCCATCTCCCAGGTTCCTTCTAGCGAAGAACTGCTTGAGGCTGCGTTAGAAGCTTTCATTTTCGCTACAGGTGTGGTCCCTTGTTTTAAAATCAATAAACCTCCTGTTAATTCAAAATTATCAGCTTTACCCAGCATCTGATTAATCCCTTGCTCTACGCTCATATCCGGACAAGCCATCATAGTAGACATACCCTGAGAAAATTTTATCTTTTTATTCGATTTTAACTCGAACGTACCGCCTATACCGTTACATCCCCCACTTGCGGAGTAACGGTTGTCCTTTTTTTCAAAAGCCATAAAGGGCTGCTTTCCATTGACCTCATTCGGAACAGCCTTGCCGTTTAATTCCGTCAGTTGCCATTTTGTGTCGAATAATTCAGTTGTCATATTTTTATCCGTTCCTGATTTTTTTATTGCACAGCTACTCATCCCTAGACTGACCACTGTAGCGAGAACGATAAAGTTCCTTTTTATTGTAATAGATGATAATTTCATATATGTATAAATTGTTTTTTATCTGTCATCCACCAGCTAGCGAACTCATGGGTGTTTGGTTTCGCTAAACAGGAGTATTTCATGTAATTATTGTATATCCTTTACTATCACAACGAGCAGAATCCTTACTGTGCTACAGCTCGTCATCAATGTTTCTAAGGTAAAAACAGCGATTCAGTAGAAATGTTTTGTAGTACAGCGCTTTAACAAAAAAAGCCTGCTAAAAAATATTAGCAGGCTTTTTCATTATCGAATGAGCTATGCGCCCAATTTTGATCTGATTTCTTTTTGAATCCCATCTTTATGTAGTAAGATAGAGATTGTTTTGTAGCGTACGTATTCCTTAGTTACATAAAGGTAACCTTTATAATCATTGGACTCGCCCCAAGAGTTTTTAACGATATAGTACTCTTTGCCGTTTTGGTCTTTTACCAAACCTACAATATGCATACCATGGTCATCAGTCGTCGAGTAATCATCGTATGCTGCCTGACGTTGATCTTCTGTGATTTTTGCTTCTGCTTTTGGTCCATTGAATAGATCACCAAGTTCTTCCTTGTTCATCATATCCATATCTTTTTCAGGAACAAAGGCAACACCGTTTTTCCAGCTAAAATATTTCTCAGAAACGTCACTTGCCCATGCTACTGTATAACCGTTTTGTAATGCATTATCAATGATGCTTGTCAAGTCATTCATTTGTACATTATAGAAACTCTCAAAAGACCAGTTGTCTTGGATCAATAGTACGAATGGTTTGTAATATGTATGCTCTTTGAAGGAACTGATACCCACATAGTCATCCGGATTGATACCTACTACCTGATCAGCCCATGTACGTGGCGTATAGGTTTTTCCTTTGTATTGGAAAGACTGAGGAGGTACTCCAAGATAAGAATCCATTACTCCGGTGATTGCTTTTTGCCAAGTTGGAGTTAGTTTTTTACTTTTAACAATATTCTCGTTCATGCCTTGAATCAATGTAGACATCTCAGAGAAATTATTGCGTGTCTGACCATCACGTAGTCCTGTGTATACCTCACGAGGTACGGCACCATATTTACGGAAGATAGTCAATACATCATGTAGTTGACCACCTTCGCCTTGCGCCTGGTCACCATGTAGTCTTACATAGGTTTTTGCTTTTTCCAAGTAAGTGTAATACGCTGTGTATATCTGAGAAATCTCTACGGGTTGCTTTCCTTGACGAATCATTTCGGACTCTAGGAATGAGTTGCCCGAGTAAGACCAGCATGTACCTGAAGAACCTTGATCTTTGATAGAAGTATTTCCTAAGTTGATTACTTGTGTAAAGACAAATCCATCTTTGCTTTTGTCACTTACGTTATTTTTAAGGGCATTGATTAAGTTATCTTGTGCAAATGTATGCGTAGTAGCAAACATTGCAGCGGCGATAAATAGAGATTTTCTCCAATTCATATTATGAGTATATTAATTTAATGCTAAGATAGCATGTTTATTAGAACTGTTCGAGTCCTGCTATGTAAAAATATTATGATGCTATAGACTTTCTTTATGCAGCGGTATTTCTATAAAAAACGAGGTGCCGATATTAATCTCTGTCTGAAAGGTTATTTTTCCTCCCATTCCGTCTATAGTCTGTTTCACAAAGGCCAGCCCTAATCCTGTTCCAGAGCTTTTAGTTGTAAAATTAGGACTGAATATATTCGGAATCACATCTCGCGCTATACCATCACCATTGTCGTGTACGATGATTTGCACCCAATTGTCTTCCAGCAGGTGGGCTTGTATATTAATTTTGTGTTTGCGACGTCGTGAGGTCGCTTCAATTGCATTTTTTAATAGATTATTGAAAGAACGAAGTAGCTGATCACGGTCCCCTAGTACAATTATTTTTTGCAGCTTCGTGTGGTTTTCAAACACGATAGCTGTGTTTTGGTTGTTGTTGTAGACATCCAAGGACTTGTTGATTTTCGCAATCAAATCTATTGGTACCAGATTGGTGTCCGGAAGCTTTGCAAAAGCCGAAAACTCTGATGCGATGTGCGACAGGGCGTCAATCTGTTGGATGAATGAAGTCGATATTTTCTGAAAACGCTCGGTAAGCCGTGGGTCGTTTTCGTAAAAGGAACGGCTAAGTTGCTGTATGCCGAGTTTCATCGGTGTCAATGGATTTTTGATCTCATGTGCGACCTGTTTTGCCATTTCTCGCCAAGCACTTTCCCGTTCTGCATTGCGCAGCTGTTTAGCATTTTCCTCTAGCTTTACCAACATGAAATTATACTCTTTTACCAGTACACCGATTTCGTCATTTTTCTCCCAGTAAAGGGGTTCGTTCTGCTTACCTCCAAGATTAGTCTGCGATAATTTCTTGCGGATAATCTGTAAGGGTTCTGTGATTTTATTGGAGATATAGACCGATAAAAATACAAATACAATAATGATAATCGTGTAGACATTCAGTATCGTATTCAGCAGAATACTTCTGTTTTCAGAATCGTAGGCACTCGAGTCGAAATAGGGAATACCTAGATAGGCAATCGTATGGTAGTTTGAGTTTCGGATGGTGGCATACGAAGAGACGTAGTTAAAGTCCGCGATGGATTCGTTATTCTGTGTTTCTGTCTTTTTTAATACATTGAGCGTGATAAAAGCATCTGGATTGATGTATTCGGATACTAGCTTTTGATCGTATATTTTAGGCTGTGTCGTAAAGAACAGCTTTCCGTTTTTGTCATATAGATTGAAGTCTGTGATCAAAACATCCGACATAGAGGTCATCAATGCTTTTAGGTCTGTAGTGGCGTCGCCAACCGTATCGATTAATGCCCTGGTCTCTAGCTTGGTGACCAGTTCTGAGATATAGTTAAGCCGCTGACTCTCTATATTCTTTTGGGATTGATAACTCACGCTAAAGAAAGTAATGAGCCCAGAGATCACAATGGCAATTAAAACTGAAGAAATCACCAATGTCTGTATACGGGTACTATAGCGTATTCGCGACAATATGATCCGTACCTGATAACTGATATTACGGAGCTTGAAATCCTGGCGAAGATATTTTGGTATAATAACCAGCAAGAACTTGGAAATAGCAAGTGCTAAATATAAGGTTAGAAAAGCGACCGAGGCTACAGCAATATATTGCCAATACGAATGGTGTGGCTTGCTTACGATTATCGTAGTTTCTTTGTTCGGCTTGTAGATGATGTGGTAGAATCCATTATTGTCGTCAAGATAAAGAAATTCGTGTGTCTTTTGGGGATAGCTATTGTCCGAATTTGGATAGGTATATTTTCCGTTCTGGGTGATTAGGTTTCCATTCTTATAGAGTGCAAAACTGTCTTTTATAACCCGCTGTGGACTGACTCCTTCTTCCGACTGAGACTCTGTGAGTACAGGAAAGGGAAAGTTAGGGTTAAAAGCTTTACTCTTGAAGTCCAGAATGACAGAGATATTTTGTTCGTTGGCCACAGGAAAAGTTACAATACAGAAATATTCATAAGTTCCTATTTCGGTCTGTACTTTATAGAATAGATCCGTCTCATTGACTTTAATGGATTTATTGATGACCTTCTCCCGATACTCATCCATTTTGTTTCCTGCATACTTACCTAGCGGAGTTTCATTATAGTAGTAGTAAGCCCTGAATTCATATTTCGAAAGATATCCACCTAGATATTTTCGTTTTATATATTCACTGATCATCTTCGTATCCGGATTCGGCAGTGAGATCTCTATCAGATGTTTTAGCTGTTGGTCACTTTGAAGATTGTATTCTATATCCGAAAAACGAGAGATAGCCTCGATATCATCGTCCGACTCTAATGTCGTCAATGTTATTTTCATCTGCTCTTGTTGCGTTTCCTTGACAGCCTCGGCGTACTTGATCGTAGATATCAACGCGAGCGCAACTAGAGACACGACATGAGTAGACAGATTATTATCCTTGAACATCGAGTAGTCGAAGGAGCGAACCATAATAAGGACACCTACCAATACATTGAATAGGCTGAAATCCTGATTGATTGTGCCCAATATCAAAAATTGTACAATCGTTATGAGTTGGATGTTGATATTCAGTGTTGCCTTATGGCATACGGCCTTTCCAAAGCCTAATATCAGGTCTGTTAAATAAATTAAGGAGAGGATACTGAGACTATATATTAGCGCATGGATAAATGTCTGGGGATTAAGATAAAAAATCTGTACGAAATCCTTGTGCGTAATAGGGGAGTGTGTAATCAGCGTCGTGATTTGGTCAAAGCCCCAGTGGAAGCAAATATATAGCGCGGATAGTAGAAGGTAGTATATTAGGACCCCTATGTTTCTTTGTTTGAGTTTATTGGGGATTTGCCATTGATCCTTTATATTTTTAGCAAAGCATAAAATCCAAAAGATAGCTATATTATTGATTAAGAATGACCATAGGTTGGGGGAGAGGTAACTGTATGCGTAATATCTCGGATCAAAGATGTCCAAGCTGGAATATTGCGTGAACCAATTCGTTTCGATATCTATAATGCGGACTAGAAAAAAGGTGAGCAGCAAAATGATAACAGAAAGAAACGGGTAGCCTCTACGCGCTAGTGTCAGGCAGGCACCATTCACCCAGATGACAAAACATAGGGTCCCCAAAATCCAACATATCAATTGTATTTTGAGAAATATGCTGTTGTGTTTTCCCTCCTTTAGCTTAACCGAAAACAAAAAGGTATTGTCCTTAGCATAGATATTCTTAATATTTTCAGAGTCCCCAAGATTAGCGAAACGGAGATTATCCGTCTTCAGGAAGCTAAAGAACTGGGTCGTCTTAAAATATCCACTGGATGCATTGAAACTCCTTTCTATCGGGATCAAGGCCAAGACACTGATTTCGTCAGATATTTTCTTTTTTTTGACAACAAATGAAAAGTTTTCTGTCTTTATAAAGCTTGTTTCGTTTTTGAGTCCCGCTTCTGTCTCTGGAACGTACATGTTGGAACTCCAAAAAATTGGCTTTTTGTTTTTGTATAGGTAGAGGTATACATTTTCTTCTTCATAGCGTTGGGAAATCTCTTTTAATTGTAAGGGATACCTATCGCTATTGACAAAAGTTTTAAGATACAGGGAGTCTGCAAAAATATGATCAACCAGTTTTTCTTTCGCTCTTAGATTCTCTGTGAGGTGTTTGGTATCTAGCTCTAATATGTCGGTGTCAGATATCGATTTCCGGATAGAAAAAGCTGTTGCTATAAATAACAGCGTCAGTACTAATAAAAGAATGCGAAGGTTATTCTTCATCACAACGGGTAATTTGCTAATTACAAACTAGAGGGTGTCAGTCTTTAGATTATTGATGTTAAAAATAATGTATTAAAGACTAGTATACAAATATGAGGGGGATATTTAGCTTTTAGGAACTTTGGTCTTGAACGAAAAAAGGCCCCTTTTGGGGGCCTTTATATAAATCTAATGGATTTTATTTAGATTTTTTTTCGTCACCTTCCATTTGCTCTTTTAATTGAGCTAATACACCAAGGTCACCTAAAGTAGATTTCTCAACAGAATCTTTTACTTTTTTAACAGCAGTTGATGCAGCTTTAGCATCTTTTTTACGGCTGTTAGATTCTTCTTTGCGAACTTCTTCTTTAGCATCTTCCCAGATACGAGAGTGAGAAATAACTAGACGTTTGTTCTCTTTATTGAATTCAATAATTTTGAACTCTGTTGCGTCATCAACTTTCAAAGCACTACCGTCTTCTTTTACAGAGTGTTTAGATGGACAGAATCCTTCTACACCGTACTGTAAAGCTACGATATCTCCTTTTTCACCTACTTTGATAACAGTTCCTTCGTGAATTGAACCTTCAGTAAAGATTGTTTCAAAAGTATCCCAAGGGTTTTCTTCTAATTGTTTGTGACCTAAAGATAACTTACGGTTTTCTTCATCTAGTTCTAAAACAACTACGTCTAATGTTTCACCAACTTTAGTGAATTCGTTAGGGTGGTTGATTTTTTTAGACCAAGAAAGATCAGAGATATGGATTAAACCATCGATACCGTCTTCTAGTTCAACAAATACACCGAAGTTAGTCATGTTTTTAACAACAGCTGATTGTTTAGAACCTACAGGGTAACGCTCTGTGATGTTTTGCCAAGGATCTGGAGTCAATTGTTTGATACCTAAGCTCATTTTACGGTCTTCACGATCTAACGTTAAGATTTGAGCTTCGATTTCATCACCTACTTTTAAGAACTCTTGAGGAGAACGTAGGTTTTGAGACCATGACATTTCAGATACGTGGATCAATCCTTCTACTCCTGGGATGATTTCTAAGAAAGCACCGTAGTCAGCAACAGTAACGATTTTACCTTTTACTTTAGAACCGATTTCTAAAGCTGTATCTAAAGATTCCCAAGGGTGTTGAGAAAGTTGTTTTAAACCTAATGCGATACGTTTTTTCTCGTCATCAAAATCTAATACAACAACGTTGATTGTTTGGTCTAATGCCAATACTTCTCTCGGATGCTCGATACGTCCCCAAGAAATATCAGTAATGTGAAGTAAACCATCTACACCACCTAAGTCGATGAACACACCGAAATCTGTAATGTTTTTAACAGTACCTTCTAATACTTGACCTTTTTCTAATTTAGAAACAATCTCTGATTTTTGGTTTTCTAAATCGTCTTCGATCAATACCTTATGCGAAACTACTACGTTTTTGAATTCGTGGTTGATTTTCACAACTTTGAATTCCATAGTTTTTCCGACATAGATATCGTAGTCACGAATAGGTTTGATGTCGATTTGAGATCCAGGTAAGAAAGCTTCTACACCTTTGATGTCTACGATCAAACCACCTTTGGTACGTGATTTAACGAAACCATCGATGATAGCATCATTTTCCAATGCTTCGTTGATAGCTTCCCATGATTTTTGAGTTTTTGCACGCTTACGTGACAATACTAATTGACCATTTGCATCCTCTTGTGATTCAACAAATACGTCTACAGTATCCCCGATTTTTAAATCAGGAAGATCACGAAACTCAGTTTTTGCTACAAGACCATCTGATTTGAAACCAACATTCAAAACCACATCTTTACTATTGATAGATACCACGATACCTTCAATAATTTCGCCTTGGTTGATTTGGTTGAAAGTACCTGCGTACTGTTCTTCCATTTTTGTACGTTCTGCTTCGCTGTAATTACCGAAAGCTTTCTCGTCAGCATCCCAATCAAAATCTCCAGCTGGAGTAATCCATGTGTTGGATTTGATTTCGTCGATTAAGTTTGAATCAGCTTCAGACTCAATCTTTTCAGTGTCTTTCACTACTTTAGTGTCAGCACCTTGTAGCTCTGCGTTTTTCGCCGCTAACTCTTTTTCTGCTTCTTGTTTTTTTGCCATTAATTAATTATCTCCTTTTCCCTACATTGTAGGAAGTGCAAAGATACGAAAAACTTTTATTTACAATATTTTATGTGAAAAAAAAGTTTTCGACACCACAGATAGCGTTAGTCCTGATTTAACGCTTAATTAGAAGGCTGTTTGAAAGAATTATAAACTTTAGGTTTGACGATCTTGATGCTCTGTTTGGATAGGGTGATGCTGGCATTCAATTCAAACCCTATCAACAAGATAAGTGAATTGAGGTACATCCATATCATTATCACGATGATAGTTCCTATAGAACCATAAAGTTTGTTGTAGGCATTGAAGTTATTGATGTAGAATACAAATCCGGAAAAGGTAAGGATGGCCAAGACGGTCGCTAACGTTGCACCGGGACTAAAAAGCTTCCATCTTTTGGAGGTGGACGGAGCGAATTTGTAAAGCATACTGACCGTGCTGAAGTAAATGGCGAATAAAATAATCCATCGAGCAGCCTTTATGATAAACGTCCAAAACCAAGACATATCATAGCTGATTTGATTTTTGAGGTAGGTAATAATCATACCTGCTCCAGTAAAAACTGTTATCCCTATAGTAAGAGCTGTAATAATGGCAAATGACAGGCCCAATGCGATAAGACGTCTTTGCCCCCAACTTCTTTTCTCTCGGGTCAACGAGGATTTATTGAATGCCATCATTAAATTCGTCATTCCGTTGGTCGAGAAAAATGTGGCTAACAAAAAACCGAAGGACATGAGTCCACCGTTTTGATTTTTTATAATATCTTCTAGAGTCGACTCTATCGCTGTGAATGCTTCAAAAGGGATCACTATAGCCAAAAAGTCCATCAGTCCCTCTTGAAAATTGTTAATGGGAATATAAGGAATAAGCGTAAATAGAAAGATAATACCCGGGAATATTGCCAGCATAAAGTTGTACGCAAGAGAGGATGCTTTGTTGAGTATCGCTTCTCTTTTGATTTCCTGAAAGAAGAATACAGCTACAGTATACAGTGGAAGGTTGTTAAAGCCCGGGAGAACGGCAGTCTTGGACCATTCGATAAATTTGTCGTAAGGTCTTAGATGGAGTAGACTGTCGTGTAGCTTTTTCATTTAGCACCTTTGCTATATAAAATAGGGTGCTATCTTCTCCATGAAAATCTCTGGAGCACGGCAGGGCCTATTTTTTTTCATATCCACAAATACCAATTGGGTGCTGCCTGTATTGAGTAGGGTTCCCTGCTCGTTGCAGATTTCATACTCGAAATTGATACGGACATTGGGCTTTTCACGGATAGTAGTCTTTATCGTGATGAGCTCGTCATATTTAGCCGGCTGTAAGTACTTCGTGTGCATTTCAAGTACGGGCATCATGACCCCCATATCCTCGAGTTGTTTGTAGGAGATGCCTGTTTGACGGAGCATCTCCGTACGTGCTACTTCATAGAAGGCTGCATAGTTACCATAATAGACATAGCCCATTTGGTCTGTCTCCGCATATCTTATCCGTAGTTGGTGTTCGTATATAAACATTTAAACGCTATTTCTTGATGTTTCTGTCATCCAATGCTTTTTGGAACTTCCGTGCATTTACCAAATGTTCTGTCACCGTTGTGGCAAAAGCATGGTATCCGGAGAAGTCCTCTTTGGCACACATGTAGATATAGTCATGCTGCGCTGGGTTTAGAACAGCATCAATAGCGACAATAGGAGCCATGGTGATAGGTCCCGGAGGCAGTCCTTTGTATCTATATGTATTATAGGGATTGTCAATAGTGAGGTGCTTGTTCAGTACACGACGGATAGTGAAGTCATTATTTGCAAAAATAACAGTAGGGTCAGCCTGTAAAAGCATTCCTTTTTTCAGCCTATTCAGGTATAATCCTGCTATCTGTGGCATCTCATCGTTGTGTAGTGCCTCCCCTCGTACGATAGAAGCTAAGATAGAGACTTCTATAGGCGTGAGATTTTGTTTCTCTGCTTTTCCCTTTCTTTCAGCAGTCCAGAATTTTTTATACTCTTCGTTCAGTCGTTCGATTACTTTGTCTGGTGATGTATTCCAATAGATGTTGTACGTGTTGGGTATAAACATCGCAAAGAAATTATCTTTTGTAAAGCCATACTGCTCAGCAACAGCTTCATTGTTTAAGATCGCACTAAACTGAGCAGAATCTGCTTCGAAGCTTTTGCCCAATAGACCTGCCAGATTTTCTTTTAGACGGATATTGGCGAAACGCAATTTTACAGGGTCTTGTAGGCCGGCTCTCAGGTTGCCTATCAATTTTCGGTTACTCATGCCCGGTGTCAGTTTGTAGCGGCCCGCTTTAACACTTTCTGGAAAGTCCATGGCCTTTGCCACGATATTGAAGTGCTCGGGATCTTTTACAAGATTCTCCTGTCTGATGCGGCGTAGTACACTTTCATAAGAGTCATTCGTGTGTACGTAAAGGTATTCCTGAGCGTCTGTGACCGATGGCCCCCAGAAAATCTGGTATGCCTTCCATCCGATAAAAGCGCCGATGATGAGAACCGCGATTAAAATTCCTTTTAACCAAGTTGGGAAAGCTTTCTTTGCTGTCATGTTTAGTCGTTAGATAGTGTCAAGTTGATTGGTGTACCAATGCTAATAAACCGTGAGGTCGAATCTGGAGACTGCGCGATGACACGTGCTGTTGTCGAGTCCGTGATTGCTCCAGATATAGCGCCAATATGGAGCCCCAGTCCCTGCAGAGCAAATTTAGCTTCCGATAGCGTAAGGTTCAATAACATGGGGACTTCAACTTCGTTAGCTCCTTTACCGTTGCCCAATACGACTGTAATTGAAGAACCTTTGGAAATCATTCTTCCGGCATTAATTTTTTGACCACCAAATTGAATACCTAATACCACGTCTCGCGCGATGTCATTGATATAAATCGTGTCTCCAATCTTTAAATTATGGTTTTTTAAGATTGCCGATGCCTCGATCAGGTTTTTCTCAATGACATCAGGTAGTGCAATCTCTGGTGCGACCTGGGTAATAATCGTAAGGTATATGGTTCTACCGCCTTTCACTAAAGCCGACGCCTCAGGATCCTGCTCTATAACTAAGCCTGGTTTGGCATCCATTTGGTAGACGGAGTCTATTTTGTATTCTAATCCCGCTTTGTCTAGTATTTGTTTGGCTTCAGATATTGTGAGCCCCTTTAATACAGGTACCTCTTGGGCATCGCCATGCTTTGTGTAGATTTTAAGACCGAAGTAGACTACGAGAAATAAAACGATAAGTGTGATCAGTGCATAAATCAGATTTTTTCTGAACACATCTGTTCGTAAATAAAGCAATAGTTTGGACATGAAATGAAATTTATATAAATCCTTGTGTTCTACTAAAAGGGTAGAATCTTTTTTACATTGTAGTTTTACTAAGCAAAAATATTCGTTTTTCCCCGTATCACAAATTATATTTCCTTTAAACAGTCAAGTATTTAGATAGAACAGAATACGGGGATGTTTGTTTTTCCCCTCTAAGTGAATGCTATCGCCTAAAAAAGACTTATTTGCTGCGTTTTTATTTGGTGTTGATTAGTGAATGATGCACATTTTTTTTAGGTTTGTGGGAGTTAAACTAGCTAATTAGATTCTAAATGAAAACAAAAGTAGCGTTAATTACCGGTGGATTTACGGGTGAAGCCGAGGTGTCTTATAAAAGTTCGGCTTTTGTCTATAGTCAATTGGATAAAAGTAAGTATGATGTGTATATCATCGATATCACCAATGAGGGGTGGTATGGAAGTGCGGGTGAGGGTGAAAAAGTGCCTGTTGATAAAGGTGATTTCTCCTTGCACATTAGCGGCAATAAGATTCTTTTCGATGTTGCTTTAATTATTTTGCACGGTACGCCAGGGGAGGATGGACGTTTACAAGGATACTTTGATATGATTGGATTGCCTTACACCTCATGTGGCGCATTGACTTCTGCGCTGACGATGAATAAAGGTTATACCAAATCCATTTTGGCAGATATCCCCGAGATCAATGTTGCTAAGTCGGTATTGCTGTTTGAAAACCACCGCAAAGATGGTATCCGTCTCGTGGAAGAGAAGTTAGGATTACCTTATTTTGTTAAACCCAACGCCGGAGGATCCAGTATTGGTATGACCAAGGTTAAAGAGGCTGGACAGTTACAGGAGGCACTGGACAAAGCCTTTGATGCAGAGAATACAGGTAAGCAGGTGCTGGTGGAAGAGTTTGTCCAAGGACGAGAGTTTTCGCAGGGTATATTTAGAAATACGAAAGGCGAACTCGTGGTGCTACCGGCTACAGAAGTGCGTACCACAAGGGAGTTTTTTGATTTTGAGGCCAAGTATATTCCGGGGCTGACAGAAGAGATAACACCAGCCGATTTGAATGAAGAACAGCGTGATCGTGCAGCTCGGATTATCAGAGAGATTTATGTTCGATTGGATTGTAAAGGTATGGTTCGTGTCGATTTCTTTTTAGAACATGATACGGACAAGTTCTATTTTATTGAAATCAATACGATTCCTGGACAGACGGCACAAAGTTTTATACCGCAGCAGGTAAGAGCTTATGGGATGAAGGAAAGCGATTTTTATGGCGAATTGATAGAAACCGCATTGAAATAATAAACAAGGAGTCCATTTTTGGACTCCTTGTTTTATGAAAGTTTACTATTAAAACGAAAAACGTTTCAGGTCAGGCTTAACAAGCTTTGGCCTTTTTAATTCTTCCTGATATAATACTTCTCCGAGATTCTTTAGGAAAGGATACGTAACTGTTTCGTATTCATAGATTCCATCATTGTAAATGCCATTCTGATTGGATTGAACAACGACGGAAACCAAAAACTCAACTCCTTTCTCGAAATCGACGATGTATGCATTGTCGATATTATAGCCATAGGAGTCCCCATATTTATTAAAACTTCGGATATTTTGAAAAGAACTTATCGATTTGTCTCGCCCAAAGTATACGAATTTACTATAGGTAGGCCAAAATTCGTTGGCGTCATATTTCGGATAAGTTACCTCCTGAGGGCTCCTTGACATATAATAATAGATGAAACGGTAATCGTCTTCTGTTAGATTAAAACGTTGTTTCACGGGAAAAGCCTCAGGGAAAAGCAGTTTTTTCAACATTAATTGCTGGTCCGCTAAAGCATATACATTCAGTCCCTCGAAAGACCAGGGTTCATGGACGAGTTCATCTGCTGCGTTCATATAAGCGATTCCTTGTACTGTGTTTTTAAGCCAAGGCATCTCATAATCCTTAGGGTCATATTGAGCATCTTGTTTGTAGATGATTTGATCATCCTTGTAAAAGGTGAATGGATTAGTGTGTTTAGCCCAGATACCTTTGTCTCCTATAGCTAGCCTATTTACAATACGACTGTATTTGCTGCCGTGTTTTTTAAGTTTATCATTTATTTCGGCTCTGCCCACAAATTCGAAAAGTCGGTTATGTCCGTCGTTGTCTGAGGTGAGCAGAACCTTTTTAATATAATGGGCAATACTCGGTAGTGAATTCTCTGATGAATAATCAGTCCTTACCGAAGTCTGCCTTTCATAAGCAGAGTCTATTCTCAAGGGGGTGTTCTTGTCGAGCCCATCGATCTTGAGCTCGTTTATCTTTTCTAAAGCAAAGATAGCTGTTGGTAATTTGACAGTGCTCGCAGGGTAAAAGTACCAGGTCGGATCCAGTCGGTAGCCAAACGATTTGAAATGAGGGATATTGTTTTTATCTCTGTCAATTTGCGTGTAGAGTATTTGAACTTCATGGTGCGTTGGATGCTTTAGTATCTGTCCAAATAGCTCTGGATTTTTCTGAAGCAATAGGACGAGGTAGGTACTGTCAATCTGCTGTGCCATACCAATCGAAATACTCATAATTGTAAAATAGAAAAATATAAAAATGCGCATGGTGGAAATCTTAACGCATGGAAGTTACGAAAACTAAAAGTATTTACCGCTCAATGGTTCTAAAAGTTAGATTTATCCGGGGTTGTATAGCGCTCTTTGTTGGGGGAAGCCGGTGCAGCCAATGGGTTTGTGTTGTACCCTTCATCATCAATAATGATCCATGTTCCAATACAATGTCTATTTTTTCCTTGCTTACTTTGTGCTTAAAACAGAATTTTCGCTCTGCGCCCAACGTTAAGGAAGCAATAGCTCCGTTTTTTTTCAAGTCCTTTTCGCCATCACTATGCCAGGCCATACCTTCAGTACCGTCGTTGTAAAGATTCAAGAGACAAGAGTTGAAGGTCTCTCCGGAGTGCTTTTGGACCATTTCCTTTAGCTCCAATAAGCAGTCAATCCACGGTAGGGCTGTTTTTTGGATGCCAGAGTAGCTGTATTCAAACGGTAGATCTCCATACCAGGCGACCATTCGTTTGGTGAAGATATGTTTTCCGAAAATAATCGCTTCATCATGTCTCCACGCAATCTGCTCACGCAGTAACTCAAAGTACCGGTTCGCATTGGGCAGTATGACACCATGGTAATTGACAGTACCGTCATAGGGCAGCCAGTTCTTATCCGGATCATCAAGAGAGAATAATTTCATGGACAACGGATTTATGGGGTTACCTGTGCATTTTCCCAGCCTATTATAGCCGTTTTTCGTGTAGGCCCCCACATGTATCCCCCGATTACTCCAGAAGCCTGTATCACCCGATGGCAGGGGATTAGGTAGGCAATTGGGTTGCTGCCAATTGCTGTCCCCACAGCTCTTGAAGCTTTTGGGTTGCCGATGTGTTCTGCAATCCGTCCATAGGTCTCTAGCTCTCCCAAAGGAATTTGAAGTAAAGCTTCCCATACTTTCAGCTGGAACGCCGTTCCTTTGACATGTAGTTTTATGGGGTCTTTAGCATCCTTCTCACCATTCATAAAGTCACGTACTTGTTGATGAAAAGGGGAGGCGGATTCTTTAAAAGACGCATGGGGGAATAGATCTATTAAACTTTTTACCCCACTATCTCGATCAGTGACGAATGCAATGTGGCAAATCCCTTTTTCTGTTGCTGCAATAATGATTTCTCCAAAAGAGGTGTCAGCATAGTCATATGTTATGACTAACCCCTCACCTTTATTACGGTATTCGTGGGGAGTCATTCCTTCTAGTTTGACAAAAAGTTCGTGTAGACGACTGCTGCTGCTGAGTCCGGTTTTAAACGTCGTTTCAGAAATCGATTCCGATTTCTGAAGCAATGATTTTGCATGACTCAGACTGATGTACTGCAGAAATTTTTTAGGTGTAGTACCTGCCCATTCGTGAAATAGCCTTTGGCAATGAAATGGACTTAAATGGATGTGCGCAGCGATATCTTCCAGGCTAGGTTGCCGATCAAAATTGTCTTTGATATAAACTATTGCCTGTGCTATACGCTCGTAATTCCAGTGTCTTTCTTTCTCATTCATACACAAATTTCAATTTTAAAAATCGGGCATGCAATCCGAAAATTGCTCAAATACAATTTGCTTTAACTATTTTCTAGGTTCCATCCGAACTAAATACTGATCGTTTTCATCTTCATAAAGAACCTGCACGACCCAGTTTTCTTCGTGAGCGATACGTATTAATGTGGCTTGATCCATATAGAGCCATTTGAATGGAGCTCCTTTATGGCCCTGAAATTCGTATTGATACCCAATCTCTCCAAAGTAATAGTCAGGTCTTTTGATACGGTATTCTTCGTAGAGGTATGAAATGTCCGAACTGTCGAATAATAACTGACCCCGGTCGGTCAATAGTGTTTTGGCGTGATGCAGTAATCTACGAAAGCCGGCCAGATCCCCGGCCAGTCCTATACCATTCATTAAGAACAACAATGTGTCATACGTTCCTTCGGAGTAGTCCCAAAAGCTATGTTGGACAATGTTTAAAACGCCCCGCTCTCGCATGATGTTGCAAGCCGACGCAGATATTTCTAAAGCAGTAGTTTCAAATCCTTTTTCTTGTAGGTACAATGCATGCGAGCCAACTCCAGCACCCACATCCAATACCGTACCATCACATAATGACAATGCGATCAACTCCAGCTCAGGGAAGTCCTCTTCTGTACGAAAAAAGACTTCAACAGGCATTTCTTCAATGTCGCCATAGGTGCTGTGTAATAATAAAGGCTGGCTTAGTTCTCCGTTTCGATGGAACTGGTTTAGTGCTTCGCCATAAATATCTCTATGCATGTTCATCAAGTTGTAGGTACCGTATCGCCATTTCAATTTCGGCCTGGTCTCCGGTATGTTTTAAAGGTTCGTCAGAAAGTTTTATTACAGGTGTCCATTCCCCATCCTCAGGAAGGCTTTCGGTCATTTTTAATACAATATTCATGCGTTCTAAGCCGACATCGTTGGTAAAGTCTGTGCCGATACCAAATGAATAACCGATTTTACCATTACAGTAGTTGGTGATTTTCTCCACCTTATCATAGTCGAGTCCATCGGAGAAGATGATGGTTTTTGATAAAGGGTCAATCCCTTTCGATTCATAGTGTTTAATGGTCTTTTTTGCAAACTCAATTGCATCCCCACTGTCGTGGCGTACACCGTCAAATAGCTTAGTGAGCTTTTTATCAAATTGCCTGAAAAATGCTTCAGTGGTATAGGTGTCGGAAAGAGCGATCCCTAAGTCGCCCCGATATACATCCGACCAGTTTTCCAGCCCCAATAGATTAGCCATTTTATACCCATATTTTGCCGCGTGAAACATGAACCATTCGTGGGCATGTGTCCCAATTGGCTTTGTCCCATATTTCATAGCCAGATGGACATTGCTGGTTCCTATAAAGGTCTTTGAGGGGTGGGCTTTCAGTGTTCTGATTACCAGGTCATGTACTGCATAGGAGTGCCTACGGCGCGTACCAAAGTCCGCAATGGTGATTTTCAACTTGTCGTATTTATCCATTTTTCGGTCTACAATATCCATCACCTGTTGGTCATCTACTCTTTTTGCATCACTCATTTCATAATACAGTTCACAGATTAATGACATGATGGGTACTTCCCATAGGATTGTACGGTACCAAAATCCCTCTATTTTGACGGACAATTCTCCGGCGTGCTGTGTAATACGGACTTCTTCAGGGTTGTAGCGATACCCTTGGAGGAAATCAAAATAGGTGGGGTCGATGTAAGGGCATGTTTCGGCGAAGAACTGTTTTTCGCCATTGCTGAGTTTAAGCGTGGCCATTGCGCTGACTGCTTCTGTAAGCTTTTCGGCGAATCCCTCAGGGAAAACGTGTTTACCTCTATTGATGAATTGATACTTAGCTTTCGCTTTTGGAAAGAGTTTGACAACAGCATACTGCATTGTAAACTTGTAAAAGTCGTTGTCTAGGAGAGATTCAAGTCTTGCCATATCAGAGTCTGTCTTTTTTTTGATTGTCGCATTGTCTACAGCGGTCAAGAACCAAGGTAGAGAATACTAAGCGTGAACGAAAATACCAAAAATAATTTAGCAGAGCTTCGTATTTCAATAGTCATCGAATCCTTTTTACGAAAAGAGCGAGCAGAATTCCTTCTGCTCGCTCGATATTTGTTTCAATTTAATAGCTGTTTTTTGTTTAAATCAAGACTAGCGTCTGCTTCTCTCTCCTGCTTCACTACTGCTACCGCCACGTCTACTGGACTGAGCTTGTTCAGAGCGGTTGCCCGAGGATCGGGAGGAAGTGCCTGTTGAGCTTTCTCTGTTTGAGGCTTGAAACACAGGCTGCGATTCCCTGCGTTGTTGTGTACGTCCTTCCGGTTGACGGTTCCTCTGCTCTGTTTGAGGCTGAGCAGGAGACTGTCTGCGACTCTCGGACGATCCACGGCTCGTTTCAGTTCCACGCTGTGTACGCGATGAACTCCCTTCATTGTTACGTTGCACTTCCCTCGAGCGATTGTTTTGTTCCTGTTGTGGTTGACGCTGTGTGTTACTTTCGGTTCCCCTTACAGGCTGTTGCTCTCTGGATGTTCCCCGGCGCGAACTATTCTGGTTTTCAGATTGCGACTGGCGTTCTGTTCCTCTTTCCGTTCCTCTTGAAGATTGTTGTTCCCTGCTTGTGGTGCCACCACCGCGCATGCTGGAGTTTCCATTTCTATCGATACTTGTTTCACCTCTACTATTTTCAGTTCTAGACGAGCCCGCTTCCGAACGACGGCTTCCTGTGGAGTTCGTTGTGTTACGGTCAGTTCTGCTCGAATTACTTTCGCCTCTCGAGTTGCTGCGGTCTGTACGTGTCGATCCAGTCTCTCTACGGGAGCTACTTGTTCCGTTATCGGGACGGTACATAGATACAGAGTTGCGGCTTGTTGTTGCAGACCCTGGTCTCGATGACTCCCTGAATTCACGTACTTCTACTCTACGGCCACTGGTACGTTCCATATCTCTACGAGAAGGGCCACCATAGTAGTGGTTGTTATTTACGATGTACGTGTTATTGATAATCGTTGTGTTATTGTATATGGCAGGACGGTCATAATAACTATACCTATACACGTTTCTAGAATGGATATGTCCTACCGGTGCAAATATCCATAGATCTATAGGTAATCCTATCGATACGTGCACACCGATACGGGGAGCCATAGGTGCCCATCCGTAATAACCATTACCAGAGCGCCAATCGACCCATGCCGGTCCCCATTCATAACCAGGTATCCAAGCCCATCCTCTATAACTATTGTGTACCCAGCGGCCATAGTGGAATGGCGCCCATCCCCAAGAATAGCCCGAAACCCAAGTGTTTCCATATTCCGTCATTGCCCAATAGCCGTTTGTGCCATAAGGTCTGAAGTCCCGATTGACTCGAGGGTACCATATTTCCCCGTAGGTTGGATCGTTTTCCCAATAACCATAAGGAGAAAGCTCGTCATAAAAGACGTCCAGGGATATTCCTCCATAATACTGGGCCTGTGCTGTAGATGGCTGTAAAAGATTTGTGAAAATACAAACCAATGTTACGATTAATACTGTTATCCCCCTTTTCATACGCTTTGCTTTCTTAAAACTTTATTATTCTATATTCTTCTTTGTTGGTAGGACGCTCTAATGGTGGAGAAGGTTTAATCGTGATATTACGAGTAAACTTAAAATAAAAAAAATGGTAGTTTTATAGCTACAATTTAAGGTTCACCTATTTTGTGACCTCAATAAAAGTTAAAATTGTGTACCTTTGGCCAGTTTTTTGATGAATACATAGTTGTTTTTATTCACTTCTAAAAAGATAAATGGGAAGGAAATTTAATAATCTGCTCCTCGAGTTTGCACGGTTACATCGCTTTTTGATGCGAGTACTGCGCGAGGCAGTAAGTCCACCGTATGAGTTTAAGGAGATTGTTCGGCAGTGTTACGAAATAGGTTGGAAATCTTTTCCTCTTATCGGGTTGACCGGATTTATCGTAGGATTTGTTTTTACCAAGCAGTCTAGGCCTTCACTAGAAGATTTTGGTGCCACCTCTTGGTTGCCAGCATTGATTTCTATCGCTATAGTTCGTGCATTAGCACCTTTAGTTACCGCTTTGATTGCATCCGGAAAAGTCGGATCACAGATTGGAGCTGAACTGAGCTCGATGAATGTTACTGAACAGATCGATGCGATGGAAGTTTCAGGAACCAACCCGTTCAAATTTTTAGTGGTCAGCCGTATTATCGCGACCACAATTATGATTCCTATTCTGTGTTTTTATATTGCAGGGATTGGTTTGTTCGGTGGGTATTTAAGTATTATCGGTAATGATCAGTTGAGTTTATTGAGTTTCTTTACCCAGGTATTTGACAAAATCGGTTTTGTAGACATATTCGCCATGACACTACGTGCTGTTGTATTTGGATTTACCATAGGATTTGCAAGCTGTTACGTCGGTTATTACTCTTCTAAAGGAACTGAAGGTGTCGGTAAGGCAGCTAATAGCGCAGTCGTAGCCTCCATGTTTACGGTATTCATTGAAGAGTTGCTTATAGTTCAGGTATTATCTTTAATTTCTTAAAAGATGGCAAAGGTAGGAAACGTAATTAACTATGAAGACTGTGTGATCCACGTGGATAATGTAAGTAAGTCTTTTGGGGATCTGCACGTATTGCGGAATGTGGATCTGAAGTTATACAATGGAGAGAACTTAGTTGTTTTGGGAAGATCCGGTACAGGGAAATCGGTGCTTATTAAGCTGATATCGGGATTGTTAAAGCCAGATACTGGTGATATTACTGTTTTAGGACAGCGTGTGAATGATCTGACCGAAAAAGAACTGATGCAATTGCGGTTACGGATAGGTTTCTCTTTTCAGAACTCAGCATTGTATGACAGTATGACCGTAAGGGAAAACCTAGAGTTCCCTTTGGTGCGTAATAAAAGAAATCTGACAAGAGCAGAGATAGACCGTGAGGTGGAAGATGTATTGGATGGAGTAGGTCTGCTTCAGGCGTTGAATCAGATGCCGTCAGAGTTATCAGGTGGACAAAAGAAGCGTATTGGTATAGCACGCACACTGATATTGCGTCCGGATATCATGTTGTACGACGAGCCGACAGCAGGATTGGATCCAATCACCTGTTTAGATATCAACGGTCTTATCAATGAGGTGCAAGAACGGTACAAAACTTCATCCATTATCATTACCCACGATTTAGCTTGTGCCAAAATGGTCGGGGACAGGATGGTGATGTTATTGGACGGTAAGTTTGAAAGACAGGGTACCTTTGAGGAAATATTCGATACAGATGATACTCGGGTAAAACCATTTTATGATTATAATTTTATAGTATAATAGATTAAGAATGAGCGTAGCAGAAAATAAACGATCACTAATTGTAGGACTTTTTGCATTAATAGGTCTGGTGATCCTGATCGCAGGTATCTTGGTATTAGGTACCCAACAAAATAAGTTTAGTAAAAACCTTATCGTGAAGACTTATTTTCATGATGTAAAAGGATTGAAAGTAGGTAATAACGTTTGGTTTTCCGGGGTTAAGGTCGGTATTATCAAAGAAATTGCTTTCGAGGACGTAGAGAACGTCCGTGTAGTCATGAGCATACAGGAGAAAGATAGCCAGTTTATCCGTAAAGACGTGGTAGCTACCCTAGGTTCAGATGGTCTGATCGGTAATGCTATTATCAGTTTGGTGGGAGGTACAGCTGCTAACCCGGAGATTCAGGATGGAGATGTAATCAAGTCTGGAGCTAGTGGTGGTATGGATCAGATGATTGGACTTTTGCAGGAGAATGGTGCAAACCTAACTGTAATCACTCAAAACTTTGCAAAGCTATCCCAACAGATGGTGGAAGGTAAAGGGACAATCGGCGCGCTATTAACAGACGATGCAATAGCGACAAACCTTAAGTCATCTGTCGTTTCTTTAAATAGTGTGATGACAGATGCCAATAAAGCAGTTAATAATCTGGTAACACTTACTGGTAAATTAAATAATAATCAAGGGCTTATTCACGATTTGACAACAGATACGGAGGTGTTTGCGAGCTTGAGAGAGTCTGCTGCGCAGCTGCAGGGAGTTACACAGACTGCAAATGCACTGATGGAAAACCTGAACAAGACTTCTGCACGGTTGAATGATAAGGATAATGCATTAGGCGTACTTACAAATGACGCTGAAGCGGCAAATGAAATACGACAAATCCTCAAAAACTTAAACACTAGTACAGAGAAACTTGATGTCAATATGGAAGCATTGCAAAGTAATTTCCTATTGCGTGGGTACTTTAAGAAGAAAGCAAAAGAAGCAGAGAAAGAGTCGAAAGATGCGGTTTCAAAATAAAGTTTAAGCGGAAGAGAGCATATTAATATGGGAGTAATTACAGATAGCGATGTTATCTACGAAGACAATCATTTGATTGCGATAAACAAACGTGGGGGAGATATTGTGCAGGTAGACCCTTCAGGAGATAAATCTCTGGAGGAAATGCTGTCCGAATACCTTGCGAAGAAATATAATAAACCTAATCGTGCTTTCGTTGGTGTTATCCATCGTTTAGATAGACCAGTTAGCGGTATGATCTTGATGGCTAAGACGAGCAAGGGCTTAGATCGCATGAATAGGTTGTTTCATGATAGAGCAGTAGAGAAGACTTACCTTGCAGTGGTCAAAGAGCGACCGCCGGCACTCAAAGGTAAGTTGACCAATTGGCTTTTGAGGGACCGCAAAAAGATGGTGACCAAAGCGTATGATCGGGAGGTTAAGAATGGGAGCTATGCTGAGTTGGATTATGAGGTGCTGGGACAGTTGGATGGATTTTATTTATTAAAAATCAACCCGCTTACAGGGCGTACACATCAGATAAGATGCCAACTAGCCTATATGGGCTGTCCTATTGTCGGGGATAACAAATATGGTTACCCTCGGGGATCCACACGTCGCACCATATGTTTGCACTCTAGGTCTTTGTCTTTTAAGCATCCGGTGACCGAGGAGGCGATGTGTATCGAAGCTTCCGTGCCAGAGGATGGTTTCTGGGAAAAATTTAACGCATTATTACGTAAGTAGTTTAATTAGGATATATCCGTCTTAATTCTTTAACTTTGTGAAATGAAAGCAGTTCGCTATACACTTATTTCTGGAATGCTATTGCTAGGGATGGTTTTTATGAAGCCGACAGTGGTAGTATCACAATGTGCTATGTGCTCGCTAAATGCGGAGAATAGTACACAACATGGAAACACCCAAGGTAAGGGGTTGAATAATGGAATACTTTTTTTATTAGGAGCACCTTTCTTGATCGGAGCGGGTATAGGGATTTTATGGTATAAAAAATATCGCACAAAATCCCCAAAACAAACTCTCTTATCGCATCACTCGTAGTGATGCGGCCTTATCATTTATCCTTTACTTATTTATAGATATTGCATTACACTATCGAAAATAAATGCTTTTTCGTTGTGGTGCTGTGTAATGTAGTTTTGTAGTGAAAGCAAATGCTCCGATTGAAACTGTTGGATGTCGTTTTCATCACTAGCGATTAATTGAACACAATAGGTGTGTCCTTCATGTGGAGAGTTTAGCATTTTTAGAAGTTTAACTTCTGCTGGTAGAGCTGGTGCCCAAGATTGTTGGATCCAAGGTAGAAGTTCCTGATGTTGACTCTCTTCGATTATAATAGAAATATTGTATAGATACATGATGCAAAGGTACGAAATGTAATTTTTCAACCTGTAAAAAAAAAGTTGCAATATAGGTTTAGTCTTGGAAAATTCTAATATTTGAGAGAACGAGAAATAGTTGGATGAGATTTTTAATAAAAGCCTTTAGTTTTCTTTTTGTTACCACTGTTTTAGTGGGCTGTAATGGCAATGGAAAGGTGGAGTATATTCCGGTCCAGGATTTTTTTGGCAAACCGGATCGTTTTAATTTTAGAGTGTCGCCTGACGGAAGGCACATTGCCTATCTGGGATTAGAGGATCATTGCCGTAATATTTTTGTGCTGGATATAGAAGAACCCGACTCTTCAAAGCAATTGACATATCAGAACAATATGAATGTCCAATATTTTTTTTGGATAGGTAAGGATAGTATTGTTTTTTCCAACACACAGTCCCATCAAGATAGCTTACGTCTTTTTACCATAGATATTCATCATGAGGTAGCTCAGCCTTTATTCGCTCCTGCAAAGCATGAGCTAAGTTGGTTGAATCCGTTGCGGTCTAGGGATGGCGCTCTTCTAGCTGAAATGAATATTAGAGATTCTTCGGTATTTGATCTGTATCGCGTTCCTCTGGATGGCTCTGGACCGAAATTGATAGAGCTGAATCCCGGAAACATAAGTTCATGGTATGCCTCGGCGGACGGTAAAGTCAGATTGGCTCTAACAAGCGATAGTGTCGAAGATCAATTGCTGTATCGAGAACAAGAAGGAGATCCCTATCATAAAGTCGTAGAGACAGATTTTGCGACAACAATACTTCCTCTTGGGCCCGTTAGGGACGATCATGGAGCGGTGTTCGCAATGTCTAATGTCGGTAGGGATAAACTCGCCATTGTTAAGCTCGATTTGCGTACCGGTAGGGAAGAGCTCGTTGCAGAAAACAAGTATGTCGATATGAATAGAGAGGGCTATTCGTTTTCTAGAGAGGAAATGGTCTATACCACGGGACTGTTGAACAAAAAGGAGACACGTATTCTTAATAAGGATTTTAAAAAAATATATTCAAAAATAACCAACAAGTTTGATGGGTATAACATTGATATAATAGATACCGATAGTGCTTTTAATACCGTATTGTTTAAAACCTATACGGACGTTGATCCTGGTGGGATTTATTATTATTCCAAAAAGAAAGATAAGATTGTAGAGCTTTCTGTTATTAACCCTGCGCTGAATGGGAAGCGTCTTGCACCGATGGAGGAGGTTAGTTTTGACTCTAGGGATGGTAAAACCATCAAGGGGTATCTGACCTATCCACTTGTTAAAAAAGATTCGTATCCGGTTGTGGTGTTGATCCATGATGGTCCGAATAGGAGAGATGTATGGGGCTTCAATGCTGAGGTACAGTTTTTGGCCAATCGCGGCTATGCGGTTTTTCAAGTCAATTATAGAGGGTCTGTGGGTTATGGAAAAGAGTTTTATACGGCTGGATTCAAACAGTGGGGAGGAGAGATTCAGAACGATATCAGTGATGGGGTCGCTTGGTTGATACATCAAGGTATAGCCGACAAAAATAAGATAGCGATAATGGGAACCGGTTTCGGAGGGTATTCGGCATTATATGCAGCTTGTTTTAATCCTACGCTTTACAAATGTGCCATTTCAGCTTCTGGTTACACTAATCTGTTTACCTATTTGAAAGAAATACCTCCTTATTATCAGCCTTATCTACAGCTTTACTATAATATTATCGGTGATCCGACGAAAGAGTATGAGTTGTTTAAGGCTACATCGCCCTTGTTTCATGCGGAAAAAGTGAGAATGCCGATTTTGATGTTCCATGGGGGAAGGGATCGTTTCAATAGCCTCACGGATGTCAATCAGTTTGTGCAAAAAGTGAAAAATAATAATGTCCCGGTGCGGTATGTATTTAAAGAAGATGAAGGCCGCAGGTTCAAGAAGGATGAGAACGTAATTGAATATTACCAAATGATTGAACAGTTCCTAAAAGAACAGCTATAGCTAATGGGAAACTTTGGTTTGCAATATCGAAAGAATTTAGGCCTTTTAATCACATTTTTGGTCTTGGTCACAGTGTTGTTCGTGACGTCCGCTTTTTTTGCGCGCAAAATGACCACGAATTTTGTGGAGACCGAATTCAGTAATAAGAAAGTTGAGGTTTTTGATGAGTTCATCAAACCATTTAATGATTTTTTTACTTCCAAGGTCCCTGAGATATCCTATTATCAAGGTTATATCGATTCTGCACAGGCTGCAGAGTTCTCTAATACAGTATTACGACGTTATCCCTTTGTGAGTAATGTTAATTTTTCCGATGTAGTATTTACCAATAGAGATACATTGGGCAAAGGTCTCCGATTTAATAACTTAGGTATTTCACTGCGTAATTCCTATATCTTTAAGCTGGACGCTGAGAATCGGTTTATTGGTGTGCATCAGAGTTCGGAAGATTATAAGAACTATGCTGAAGACTTTAACAATATGATGCTTAAGTTGGCTGGTTTCTTGGATCGGGTCTCGGACTCGACAAAATTAACAGACAATGATATCTATAAGGTATTCTATACGTTACAGCCGGGTAAGATTTCCTATTTAAATATTCCGAGGATGTCTGATATTATGGCTTACAAGTCCATGATGCGCTTTGAGGATTTGCCAAAGAGTGATTATGAACAGGATTTGTTTGTGTTTGCCATAGAGCCGCGTAAGATGGCTATTCTGAATAAGTATCCAAATCTCTACGAAGATATTGTTATTAAGCCGATCGTGGATCAGTACGTTGTCAAGAATGCAGCTTATCTGAGCACGGAATTGGCTCTGCCAGGAGCCTTGTCCGATTATAAATTGCAGTTTGAAGCTTCTAGAGAGTTTATTCAGCATGATATTAATAGGCGATTCTTTCCTGTAGTAGTTGGGCTTTCTTTGATTTATCTAATTCTTTTGATGGTAGGCTATTTGGTCTATCGGAATGTGATGATCAATAGCCGCCTGTATCAACTTCAATATGATTTTATTAATAACCTGACTCACGAGTTCAAAACTCCTGTCAGTGTTATCAAAATAGCCGGTAATAATATAAAGAGTGCCGATAAACTATCCGATACCGAGCGGAATATGTACGGACGGATTCTAGATCAGGAAGCGGACAAACTGAATGCCTTAATGAATAAGCTTTTGTCCTTTGCTCAGATTGAGAATAAATCCATTAAGTTTAATGGCGAGTATATTGAATTGAATGAGTTCTGTCAGCATATATTTGATGCGACACACATCAAGTATCCCGATCTGCAGTTGAATTATAAAATTGATGTGAAAGATGAGATGTATGCAGATCCGGTTCTGTTGACGAGTGTTTTTCAAAATCTAATTGATAATGCGTATAAGTATTCTGCTCCTGATCGAAAGGTTTTGGACATCAGAGTGCAACAAAACAAAAAGAATTTTGTTATTTTATTTAAAGATCGTGGAATTGGTATAGATAAGAAAGAATTTAATAGTATTTTTAAAAAGTTTTACCGCGTCAAGAACCAATTTAACCAGCAAGGAAGTATTGGTTTGGGATTGGCCTTTTGTAAAGAGATCACAGCGTTTATGGGAGGGGATATAAAAGTGGACAGCCAAATGAATGTTGGTACGGTTTTTACACTTAGTTTTCCTGTAGAAGTTAAAAAAGCATAAATTATGGAAAAAGATATTACGGTTGCAGTTGTAGAAGATGATGAAAACTTACGTTTTTTAGTAAGTCATCGTTTACAGACAGAGAATTATAAAGTCATCCAAGTAGGAAATGGGTTGGAGGCAGAAAAGTTAATCTTAGAGCTTCAACCAGATATCGTATTGTTGGATTGGATGCTTCCCGGCAAAGAAGGTATTGAAGTCTGTCAGGCTGTACGCAAGGAAGGGTTTGAAAACATCATTATTATGATGACGGCCAAATCCCAAGATGTAGACAAAATAGACGCCTACAGCTATGGCATCACAGACTATATCACCAAGCCTTTCAATATGGATGTACTGGTGGCCATGATTGAGAACAAGGTGCGTTTCTTCGTTCCTAAGAGCAATAATAAAGACGTGCATGTCTTTGGGAATACCGAGCATCATCCACAGATCCACTCATTGGTTAGGGATGGCAAAAAGATTGAATTGACAATCTTGGAAAACCGTATTCTTTTACATTTTCTACAGAATATGGGAAGAGAGATTACCCGGGAGGAGCTTATGGAAGTGGTCTGGGGATACAGTTCCAATGTTAATACCAGGACCTTAGATATGCACGTGGTCCGTTTACGCAAGAAAATCGAGAATAATCCCGATAAACCGACTTACCTACAGACTGTCAGAGGTTTAGGGTATAAGTTTGTCGATGAAGAATAATTTGATGGATTTGGATAATTAAAACGTTTTAATTATCTTCGTCAATATCGAACAAGACCACTCTTTCGGAATGAGGAAAGAGTGGTCTTGTTTCTTTTTTATTAAGAATTAGTATTTACTATTTAAGTTAATTGAATAATTATGGCGGAAGTAACTTATTACACAGAAGACGGGTTAGCGAAGTTAAAAGAAGAACTACAGTACCTAAAAACTGAAGGAAGGGCTAAAATAGCCAATGCCATCGCAGAAGCTAGGGACAAAGGTGACTTGTCAGAAAATGCAGAATATGATGCTGCAAAAGAGGCACAGGGACTACATGAGGCAAAGATTGCCAAATTGGAAGATGTGTTGGCAAGTGCACGATTAATCGATGAATCTAAATTAGATCTTTCCAAAGTATTGGCCCTTTCTATCGTTAAGATAAAGAACAAGAAAAACGGAGCGGAGATGACATATCAATTGGTATCGGAGACCGAAGCGGATCTAAAAGCCGGTAAGATATCTGTTAAATCTCCTATCGCGCAGGGATTGTTAGGTAAATCTGTTGGAGACGTTGCTAAAGTGAATGTACCAGCAGGTGAAATCGAACTTGAGATATTGGATATTTCTAGATAATATTTAAGATAGGTTATGAGCGGACTGCCATAACCGCTCTCATAACTTTATAATTCAACGGGAGAGCCATAGTTTCTGTGGCTCTCCCGCTTTTTTGGGGAGTTTTGTCTATGTGTGCATAATGTCAGAAAAAATAGGAGGTTCCAACTTTCATTGTAGTTTATGCAAATACTTGTTGAAGGTTTTGTTATATTTGTTCATTGATCAACTTGAAAGATAAATGTCTACAATATTTTCAAAGATTATTTCTGGCGAGATACCAGCCTATAAAGTTGCTGAAAGCAATGATTATTTGGCTTTTTTAGATATTTCTCCGCTTACTCCAGGACATGTATTGGTTATCCCAAAGACGGAAACTGATTATATATTCGATATTAACGACGATGAGTATATGGGAATGTGGGTATTTGCCAAAATTGTAGCCCAAGGCATAAAGAAAGTGTTCCCTTGCCGAAAAGTCGGAGTAGCAGTTGTCGGTTTAGAGGTAGCACACGCTCATATACATCTTATCCCGCTTAATGAAGTGAGCGATATGAATTTTGAAAAGGCAAAATTGTCTTTACCTACAGAGGAAATGACTAAGATAGCGGATGATATCCGTCACGCAGTGGTCTCTATCACTAATGGCGAGTAGTCAAAGCCTCATACTCGTATCCTAACAAAGAAATATGCAAGAATTTTTAGTGTCATTTCAACAATTATTGGACGCTGAGTACTTATTAAGTCATGGCGGGTTCTATATTGTTTGTTTAATTGTATTTGCAGAGACCGGACTCTTCTTTGGCTTTTTTCTGCCGGGGGATTATCTTTTATTTTTAGCGGGGTTATTCTGTGCACTCAATAAGATTGATGTAGGTATTACGACCATGTATTTTGGTATCTTAGGAGCAGGTATCTTGGGTAATTTTGCAGGCTATTGGTTTGGATATCGAACGGGGCCCATGCTCTTCAAGCGGAAGGATTCGTTGATTTTCAAACGGAAATACGTCGTCATGGCTGAAGAGTTTTATCAGAAATATGGTGGTACAGCATTAGTTATAGGGCGGTTTGTGCCAATTATTCGTACATTTGCGCCAATATTTGCTGGAGTGGTTAAGTTGGACTTTAAGAAATTTGTGCTTTATAACGTTTTAGGCGCATTTATCTGGGTGTCCGTCTTGACTCTTTCGGGATATTATTTGGGGGAGCTTTTCCCTTCTATCATTAATTATGTAGAGTATATTATTGTCGGTATGATTGTTATTGCTTTCTTACCTATAATTATTGCTTTACTAAAACGATGGATAAAAGGCCAAAAAGAAAAAAAAGAAACAAAATAAACAGTAAATATATTAATGAGTACACAACACCCTTGGCACCAAGTTTCTCCTGGTGAGGACCTGCCAAATTCCGTAAATGCTATTATAGAAATACCTAAAGGATCGAAAGCGAAATACGAAATCGATAAGGATAGCGGCTTACTAAAATTGGATAGAGTTTTATTCTCTTCAGTGATGTATCCTGCAAACTACGGCTTCATCCCTCAAACTTACTGTGATGATAAAGATCCATTAGATATTTTGGTTCTTTGTTCTGTGGATGTCGTTCCTATGAGCCTTATCGAAGCTAAAGTTATTGGTGTAATGCACATGATCGATGGCGGTGAACAAGATGACAAGATTATTGCTGTAGCAAAAAATGATATGTCTGTTAATCACATTAACGATCTTTCTGAATTACCTCCGCATACGATGAAAGAGATTGTACGTTTCTTCCAGGATTACAAAGCCCTAGAAGGTAAAAATGTAACAATTGAAAATTTATATGGCCGTACTTACGCTCAAAATGTTATCTTAGAGAGTATTGAGTTGTACAACAAAGATATAAGAAACAAATAACCCCTGATGGCCCTCGATATTTTTTGGACAATTTTTTTAGTTTTTGCAAACGGTTTTTTTGTTGCTGCTGAGTTTGCTATAGTAAAGGTAAGAGCATCTCAAATTGAGTTGCAGGCAAAGTCGGGTAGCAATGTCGCTAAAATTGCGAAAAATATTACAGAGCATTTGGATAAATACCTAGCTGCTACGCAGCTAGGTATTACTTTAGCTTCTCTAGGCTTAGGGTGGAAGGGTGAAGCTGTAATGACACAGCTCGTATCCCAGCTATTTGCGTATCTGCAAGTAGATGTATCGCAAGGGTGGGCCAAATGGGCTGGATTTGCAATCGCATTCGGTACTATCACGTTTCTACATGTTGTATTGGGTGAGCTCGCACCAAAATCCATTGCGATTCAAAAGCCTGTAGCGACGACCATGAAAGTTGCTATTCCTTTACGTATTTTTTCTTGGGTATTAATGCCTTTAATTTACGTTTTTAACGGATTTGCTAACTTTTTATTGAGGTTGGTAGGTATACACCCCAATCCTCACGATTCGACGCACTCTTCCGAAGAGCTTCAATACCTTTTAGAAAAAGGAAAGGAGTCTGGGGCGTTGAATACTTCAGAACATGAGCTTATTAAGAATGTCTTTGACTTTAATGAACGTGTCGTAAAAAACATTATGGTACCCCGTACCAAGATAATCGCTGTGGAGATTGATGATTCTGCCGAAGAGTTCATTAATACGGTTACAGAAGAAGGTTACTCCCGTATTCCTATTTATGATGATAATATTGATCAGATAGTAGGGGTGGTACACACCAAAGATATCCTTCCCTTATTGGTTAAAGGGAAAGAGGTAGTCTTAAAAAATATAATGCGTAAGCCTTACTTTATTCCTGAGACAAAGAAAATCAATGATTTGATGACGGAGTTTCAGTTAAAGCGCATTCAGATTGCATTTGTTCTAGATGAATTTGGTGGTACTTCCGGTATGGTTACCTTGGAAGATATTGTCGAAGAACTGGTTGGAGAGATACAGGATGAGTATGACGAGGAAACACCTGTTGTCGAGCGTATTTCCGAAACGGAGTACATGGTAGATGCTGGTGCTTCTGTACACGATTCTAACGGTTATCTACCTTTGGAACTTCCAGAAAGCTCGGATTATGATACCATAGCTGGATTGGTCAGCCACGTGTTTGAGAAAATCCCTGATGTCGGCGAATCTACAGAGGAGTTTGGTTATGTGTTTACCATTATGAAAAAGACACAACAAAACATCGAGTTTGTGAAATTGGATTTGGTAGAGACGGCCAATGATGATGACGACGAATAAGTATAATGCAGCTTTTTTACACCCCTGATATAGAACCCCATCATGCCGCTTTTCTTCTGAATGAAGAAGAAAGCAAACACGCTGTTAGAGTATTACGGCTACAGGTCGGAGATACCATACATCTTGTTGATGGGAGAGGTGGGCTATATGAAACCGAAATATTGGATGCGCATCCCAAGCGCACGAGTCTAAAGATATTAAAGGTTCAGACCGAATTTGGGATATTGCCCTATCGTTTACATATGGTAGTGGCTCCGACAAAGAATATGGATAGACTGGAGTGGTTCTTAGAGAAAGCTACTGAAGTCGGGTTGCATGAGTTTACTCCCATAATCTGTGAGCATTCCGAAAGGAAAGAAGTGAAGGTAGAGCGTTTAGAGAAAGTTGCAATTTCTGCGATGAAACAATCTTTAAAAGCATATATGCCTCGAGTAAACCCAGCTATTTCTTTCCATAAATTTATACAACAAGCAACTGAAACGAGAACCAATAAAGGGCTTGCACATTGTGTCGATGCGGAGAAGAAATATATCGCTACGGCTTTTGAGCCTAAAGGTGATTACTTGTTGCTCATAGGTCCTGAGGGAGATTTCTCCGAAAAAGAAATAAGCCAGGCATTAGATGCTGGCTTTATTCCTATTTCCTTGGGTGATGCGAGGTTACGTACCGAAACGGCAGCACTCGCTTCTACAATCGAAGTGTCTTTATTGAATCGCTAACGGATTAGTTCTGCTTCGAATAGCTGTATCTCTGCATTTCCTTTGAGCGGTTCTGGATTGAATTTCATCTTCCCCTTAATCTTAATAGGCTCCTCCGTATACTTGATACTTCCTTTTTTCATAAATATTTCGACCATTGGGGGGATACCGTTGGTTCCACAGAATTGACATTGTGCAATTGGTAGTACCGATAACATAAAAGTGCTGTGGTTTCGGCCACTCGTAAGCGGTACGATATATCCCGGCAAGTCCACAATTTTGTTCTCCAGTTTTTTCAGCTCTGGCGGATAATGCGGAGTATAAACCTTTTTGTTGCCCTCTGTACTGACTTTGTACATCATTTTGTCGATGGCTTCCCAGGTATTGTTCATCATCGGAGTGTGATCCGGAACATTGAGGTTGGGATAATCTTTTATCTGAGCATTTGAAATCAATGTGCTCAGCAAAAGAAAGTTTAGTATTAGAAATAATTTGTTCATTCTCTGTATTGTCTATGCTTCTATCCTTTTATTATTTGGATGATAATGTTTTTGAAATAGTTGTGTTATAGGCTTTAAATGCAGGTATCAACGCTGCTACTATACCTAATGCTATCGCTGCTAATAGAATAAGCAATTCATTTGGGTATAGCTTGAATGCCTCAATAAAATCTGCACTCTGACTGGTCTGCGTACTTATATAATACAGTATGGTATGTCCCATCAGTAGACCGACCAGACCACCGATCAAGGTAATGACCAGCCCTTCGGTTACGACTAAGGCAAAGAGTTTTGTCTTGGAGGCTCCCATGGTACGCATGATTGCCATATCATACCGTCTATCTTTCAAGGCATTGTAGAGGCTTATAAAGACACTCAGTGCTGCAATCAGCATAATCACATAAGCCAATATAGCTAATGAATCCAGACCTACACCTAATAACGAAAAAATCCTAGAGCTCTCTATTGCTGGTGAAGCCGCTTGCATATGTGTACTTTGGTTGATCAATCGAGGTAGCACGCCTATTGCTGCTGGTGAGCTATATTTGACTAACAGAGCAGTGATTTCGACCCCGTGGTCTTCAATCATATCCTGTCCTATGCTTTTGACCATAGCAGGTGATTCCATTCTAGGCTTTTCTTTAACCAATTCTTCTTCAGCTTCCGCATGGTCATGTGTATGCTCCTGTGCTGTTGCATGTTCATGGTTGTGCTCTTCTCCGTCTCCGTGCTCATGTTTATGGTCCTCCGCCTTATGTTCATGTGTCGAATCGCTATGATGTGCATGATCGTGGTCATGGTCATGGTCATGGTCACAGTTTGGACCATGTATGTGTTCGCCATCATGCGCTATGCCATGTACCTCCCATACGCTCGCTAGGTTGGATAGTATAAGATTGTCTACGACAGACCTAGCTGGTGCCAGTATACCAACCACTTTGAATGGATGGTCATCATGGACGTGCGCATCAGCTGATAGGCCATGCGCACTATGTATTTCATCACCGATTTTTAACTGATGCTTGCGGGCTACTTCGGCACCAAGTACAATCTCAAAGCTTTTCGACCATAATGCCCCCTCAGCAAGCTTCAGTTCATAGAGTCCCATAAAAGAAGTATCCGTGCCAATAATCCGGTGCCCCTTAAAATTATCCCCCAAAGAGATTGGAACAGCCAATTGTACAAAAGGATTTTCGGCTATCTTGTTTGCTTCCGCTAATGATATATTGCCTGTAGGGTTGTCTACATGGTATAGACTACTCAATATTAATTGCATCGGGCTACCTTTGGCACCGATTACCAAGTCTACATTCTTACTATTGTTCTCTAGTTGCTTTTCAAAGGTATCTCCCGATATATATATAACCAATAGTATAGCAACACCGAATGCGGTCAAGACTATACTCAATAGGGTGGCGCCCCATTGTTGGGTAATATTCTTCCAGACTAATGCAAAATTGTTCATATTATAACTGATAGGTATTGGAGAAATTGTCCTTTATTCGTTTATCGTGCGTAGCTATTAGCAGCGTAGCTCCATAGGTATTGGCTGTATCCAGTAAAAGCTCCAAGACATGTTGCGTATTGGTGTCATCCAGAGCGGCAGTAGGCTCATCGGCAACCAATATCTTTGGTCTATTGATCACAGCGCGAGCGATGGCTGCACGTTGCAATTGACCTCTGCTCAGCTGCGAAGGGTAACTGTTTGTTTTATCAAGCAGTTGCAACTTCTCCAATATTGCGGCTATGGCCTTCTTATCAATTGTTTTTTTTGCAAGATGTTGTGCCAATTCAATATTCTCTCCTATAGTCAGGTTTTTCAAAAGATGAGCTTCCTGAAAAATAAAGCCAATGTTAGCAGCACGAAACCTATCGAGTTGACTTTCGCCAAGTTGATAGATATCCTGATTGTCTACGAATACTTTCCCACTAGTAGGGCGGGAAAGGCCACTCAATAAATGTAGTAAAGTCGTTTTTCCAGTGCCTGAGTCTCCTAATAGAAGGGTATGCTGATGTTTTTCTATTTTGAAATCAGGAAACTGCAGTTCGTGCGACGGCAAATAGTTGAACTTAAGGTTTTCTGAACGTATCATGGATAATGTATTCCTACGGTGTGAATTTTCAACCTTAAAGGTATCGGAAATTGGTTACAATAGAAAATCTTAATAAAATTATTACAGGATTAAGTCCTTTTCGCCTTAAAGAAAAATTAATGTATCTGAAATAAACGTCATGTTATTGGGGTTTATTGACTGTCTTTTTTCGCCTTATCGGACCTAGTTAACGATTTATTAACAATAGGTTGAGGTAAAAGTAATTTGTCGGTAATATTGAGTTAATATGCCCCTTATACTTTTGTGTTAAATTAAAATTAATTCAAGTTGAAACTAAATTTAAACATTAAAAAGGCAGGTTTGCTAGTATTAGGTGTAGTAGCAGGCTCAGTTGTATTTGCACAAAAGACAGATCCGAAAGGAAATGCCTTAGTAAAGGAGTCCACTAAAAAGGATACTGTTAATACGTTGAATGCACAGCAGAAAACGAGTGCTTCAATCGCTGATGGGGTTTCAGCTTCGGTATTGGGTATCCGAGGACGGATCATCGACGTAGAGACGATGAAACCTATAGCGGGGGTAAGTGTATCATTGTCTGATAATAGCAAAGTTACATCAACCAATGCAAATGGAGAATTTATTATCCCTGTTGACAAGAAGGGTGATTATAAAGTAGTAAGTAGTTATCTAGGGTACAATAAGGAGATCACGCCGGTAGTTTTGGAAGCAAAAAACTGGGAGACTGTAAGTGTTGTGTTGGTAAGCGAGTCTTCGACACTAGATGAGGTTGTCGTGACACGTAGACGTGTGCAAGCGACTGAGTTCGCTTTATTGGAAGAACGTAAGAATTCTAATTTATTCGTAGAGAAAATCGGTGCACAGGAGCTGTCCCGTAAAGGAGTGTCTGATGCGGCTGGTGCTGTCAGTCAATTATCAGGAGTTTCCAGACAAGAAGGATCAACACAGGTTTACGTCCGGGGATTAGGGGATCGTTATATTTCTACATCGTTGAATGGTTTACCAATACCAGCAAGTGATCCTAATCTGAAGAATATCGCTTTAGACATATTCACAACTGATGTAGTAGATTATGTTGGTGTGGATAAATCTTATAATTCTCCTTTGAATGGAGACTTCGGTGGAGCTACTGTAAATATTGGTTCTAAAGATTTTAAGGGAGATCGATTGTTTGAAGTTTCAGTAGGATCTTCTGTGAATTCTAATGCAATGAAACAATGGGGCGATTTCTATTTGCAGGATGGACCTAATTTCTTCGGTTATTCAAATTATAAAGCACCAGCAGATGTGCAAGGAAGCTATCATTTCAAAAATGGATGGGATCCTAAGAAGCAGACAGTGCTTCCAATGAATTTTGCTGTCAAAGCAGGAGACTCGTTTAAAGTTGGTTCTGAAGGAAGAATGAGTTTGTTTGGTATGGTGAATTTTGCTAATGGTTATGGAGCTCGCGAAGGTGTGAACTCTAGCTTTAGTGCACAGGGAGCACCGTTGAAATCATTGAATCAATCGCAACAAAGCTACAGCGCCAATACAACAGGAATGTTGAACGCCAACTATCAAATTAATGCTAAGCATAAACTGACCTATAATTTCATGTATGTTAATGCGGGTAATCAATATAGGGATGTGTTTACTGGATATATCAGAGATGCAGGGGTAGATGCTGAGAATTACAGAGGGACAATCAATCGTAGTACATTTTCATCTACGCAGTTGTTTATCAATCAATTGTTAGGTAAGCACACCTTGACGGATAAAGTCGAATTGGATTGGGGATTGGCTTACAACAATGTAAAAGGAGATATGCCTGACCGTTTGCAGAGTATGTATAGTACAACGACTAATGGTGATCACTATTTTATACGTGTCAATGCAGCTGATAACCACCGATATACTTATTACCTTAAGGAAAATGAACTAGCTGCTAACGTTGCAGCATCATACAAACTAGGCGATAATAGAGGTAAACTGACAGTAGGGTACAATGGAAGAATGAAAGAACGTTCTTTCGACGTAATGCAGTTGAACTTCAATATTCTAGACGGACAGCAGAGTACTACAAAGATGGATCCGAATAACCTGAACCAATATCTTGGTGCTGCTGGTTATGGTACATTTTATAATATTATAGGTTTAGCAGGGAATGCCTTTCAAAACTACAACGGTGACCAAGATATTCACGCAGGGTTTGCAACAATGGATTATAAATTGACAGATCGATTGACGGGAGTATTGGGTGTACGCTACGAGAATATTAAACAATATGTCGATTTCTATAGTATCGAATATTCTAGAGGTAAAAATACGCTGAAGAAAAATGGCTTATTGCCGAGCTTGAATCTAAAGTATGAGTTGAATGCTAAGAATAATCTACGCCTTGGTGCAAGTAAGACCTATACGTTACCTCAGTTTAAGGAAAGAGCACGCTTCCCATATGAAGAGGTAACCCAGACATTTGTTGGTAACCAATATTTATATGCTTCGGACAACTATAATCTGGATTTGAAATGGGAGATGTTCCCTCGTGAAGGAGAGTTATATTCCGTTACTGCTTTTGGAAAATATATACAGAATCCTATTAATGAAATTGTGGTATCATCAACTTCCAATGATGTGTCGTATGCTAATACCGGTGATAAAGGATATGTATATGGTGTCGAAATAGAAGCGAAGAAATATCTGTTGGATTTAACAAATGATAAACTCTCGATCGGATTTAATACAGCTATCATGAAGACTGATCAAAAGTTTAATCCAGAAAAGGTATTTAAAGACACTGACGGCCTCATTAATATCGATCCAACAAGCACTTCTTCAAAATTTACAGGAGCTTCTGATTTCATTGTTAATGCAGATCTATCTTATCTGAAAAACTTTGATGCTAAGCGAAATCTTTCTGCGACGATATTATATAATTATTACTCCGATAAGCTCAATGCAATTGGTACCGGAGGACGTGGTAATTTGGTGGATAAAGGCCTAGGTACATTGGATTTTGTGCTAAAGTCTAAGTTAACCAAACATTTGGGGGTTGATTTGACGGCGCGTAATATCCTAAACCCATCTTTTGAAAGATGGCAACAAAATGAGACACCAGTGAAGGTGATGTCGTATAAAAGAGGAGCTACTTTTAGTTTGGGTGTGAACTATAAGTTTTAATGGTTCTGTTAACAAAAATCTAATATAGAGTTAATTATAAATAAATGTTAAACATCTTTCTTTGTACTATCGAAAGAAGAAAAAATTAAAATTAAAGAAATGAAAAGATCTACTTCTACATTGTTAATGCTCGCTTTACTTGCGACTACTCCGATGGCTTTTACAGCTTGTAGCAAAAAAGACGATGCTACTGAAATTATCGATAACGATATTCGCACTAATCTACAAGGAGAAGTTAAAGATGGTCAAAATTTAGTACTGGAAAGTGGTACTTATAAATTGAACGGACCTTTAATTGTAAAAGCTGGTGGAAAATTAACAATAAAACCAGGTGTAATAGTAGAGGCAACACCATTTAAAGATGGTGAGGAGATCCGTTATATCGCAGTAGCTCAAGGTGGACAAATCTTAGCAGAGGGAACTAAAGAAAAGCCTATTGTTTTTACAGCAGCTAATAAAGTACAGCAGGCGTGGGGTGGAATTGTTCTTTGTGGAAAGGCCCCAATTAATAAAGGAAATACTGCAAATGCAGAGGTGTCTGGCTTACCATACGGTGGTACTGTTGCAAATGACAACTCTGGTATCTTGAAATATGCGCGTATAGAGTACTCTGGTTATTCTTATAATGCTGATAAAGAGTTTAACGGTCTTTCTATGTTTGGTGTAGGTAACGGTACTACGATCGAATACATTCAGGTTCACGAAGGCTCGGATGACGGTTTTGAGTGGTTCGGTGGTACAGTGAATACAAAATATTTGGTTGCAACAGCGAATGAAGATGATCAATTTGACTGGACTGAAGGTTGGAATGGTACAAATGAAAATTGGTATGGAAAAGAAGCTGCTTCTAAAGGAAACAGAGGTATAGAGGCAGATAACAATTCTAATAATCACTTAGCGAATCCTATTTCTAATCCAAAGATTAAAAACTTAACGTTGATAGGACGAGGTGGTGTTGGTGCAACTGAACAACAATATGGAGCAGAGCCTCAGGCGATGAAGTTGCGTGTAGGTACTAAAGCAATCATTGACAATGTCGTATTGAGCAACTGGCAAGTTGGTTTTGACGTAGAACATAATGAAGGTATCGGCTATGTTGGAGATGGTACATTGAAAGTTACTAATGTGAAATTTGATAATGTGGTAAAGAAGTCGAAAGGAACAAAAACAGTTCCTGCTGGGTCTCCAGAAGGTACAAAAGGAGAGTCTGTTGATGTATCAGCAATCTATACAGAAAATACTAATGCTACAGGAGCTGGCGCTGGAACAGCAACTCCAGAGTGGGCTAAAGGTTGGACTGTTGGTTTGTAATCAATAGTTTCTAAATAGATAGAAAAGGGCTAACTCGTAGAGTTAGCCCTTTTCTATTATGGTCATCTGCAGTTTTTTAAATTAATCATTTATTAATGATGCGTTGACGATTAAAACATATGTTTTGCATTTATTGTGATTATAATACAATGGTTTTTACTAAAAATGACTTCAATATGAAAACACTTTGTTTGTTTATCTTCTGTTTACTATCTATTAGTCTCTCGGGGCAAGAAGCAAATCTCTTTATCAATGCTTATAATCCGAGCAAAGAACAGATTGACAGCGCTACTACTTTTATTCCACTTAAAGATGAGAAGGTGGAGTACAGGGAATTATTACCTTATACCGGAGACAAAGTTGAAGTTCATACGACTTTGAAGAGATGGTTTGTAGATAGTTTTCCAGGCATTCAGAATGTGATCCAAATCGATGATCCACACTTAGGGGCATTAGTGGGAAAGGCTGGTAGAAAATATAGCTTTAAATCAGGAGTTAATAATTCGAATTTTACTATGTTCTTTACTGTTTCGATTGATATCGGTGCCAGTACTGTGGATATGAGGATATATAACATATATGGTAGTGATAAGCGTAGAAATAATCTGCAGATGTATCTTGAAGCAACAAATTCCATGCTGAATGACGTTAATTTCGATCAGCATAGTTCCGTTGATAAGTTTGATCTGGACTTAACGAAATCCTATTTTGATTATATGAAAGGAAAGCGAGAAAAATATAACGGTAAAGTTTTGTATGCGATGGATCGAGAGATTAGGTCTGTTTTTGAGTCGGCGGAGAATGTATTGAAGTAGACCTAATTGAAGAGAGAAGTTAATACTTATTAACGGTTATAACTAAATTAGTTTACGGTATTGTGAAGTGGTACAATTTCAATATATATGCCTTAAACCCATAAACAGTTACAACGATATTGTACAGGTAGTGATGGATGCTTCATAGCCGTTTTATGAATAGGTAATACTTCTCTGTTTCCAGTAAAAAGTACTATTCTACAATGTTTGAGTTGTTCTCAAAGCGTTACAAGTTGACAATAGTTGTACACAACTATAAGATAAATTCTTGCTAGTTTGCGCTCTCGCTACGTAACATGCGTTTAACGAAATAGTAGTTTATCTTGGGTGACAGTGAATGTCTGCTGTGGTTAATTCAGAGTGCGATTGACTGTGTTCAGTTTCTGCTAGTCTAGTACCGATAAACCAGAAAGTGAGAATAGTTAGTGATAAAAACATGATTCTGGCTCCAATAGCTACGTAGCAATCATGGAAATCACTCTATAGACATCAGACACGGGTATGAACTTGTAACAGACTTAGACTAAACTCTCAATTACTGCTGTTGGTTTCTGATCTTTTTGGTTCAGTTTGCGTTCGACTTGTACAAGAACGTATCCATGTTACGTAGCAATAGGTGCTCTTTTATATTTACTTTTAGGGTAGAAGTAATGATTTTAACAGTGCTATATTAGTCTATAGAGCATTTTACAGGCTGATCTATTAATAATATAGAATTATTAATCAAAAGTCCCCTCAACTCGCCTGAAGTCCGCTCAAGTCCCCTCAACTCCGTTATAGATTCGACTATGCTTCGATAACGCTCCGTACCATCCTCGGGATTGCTTCGGGGCTGCTTCGACTATCCTTTGGTAATTCTTCGACTATCCTTTGTCCCCAAGGCAAACGGTGCTCGAACAATGGGCGAACAACAGGCGAGGATGTCCCAAGAGAGTCTCCAACCTGTTTCCTACCTCTCTTGAATAGGCATGCAAGGGCACTGGAGGGATCGTAGACGCGCGTACATAAGGAAATGCTATGGATTATACTTTCGAACTTTAACGATCAAAGCGACTATCTCGGTTTGTAATGATACACGATCTCATATTTCTCGTGTTTGTACTTATCGGCTACTTCGCCAATATTTAGATTCTGTCCCTGGGGTGTAGGTTCGCAGATGGAAAAATACTGTCCCTCATATGCTATGGATTCACCGATTTTCTGTTCGAACTGTACGGCCATAGTTATGTGGGTAGGGTATAATATGGCAATCATAGGAAGATTATAGATCTCTTTGATCAAGAAAAAGAACAAAGCCGCCCTGTCGTCACAGTCGCTGTAATTATTCATTAGTGTCTGTTCGGGAGACAAGCGTTTTTCTATACCAAAATTGATGTCATCATTCTCGTATAAAAAGGCATATCTGGTAAAGCGCATGAGGTAGTCAACACCCCCTTTTGTATCCATTCCCTTGATATTTTCCTTTAACACTGGGATTAGAGATTGATAGGTCACCTGAGTGAGCGGAATATTAAAATAGGTTTCGAAATCTACTCCAGGATAGTTTTTAAAAATTCCGGCTACGTGGTCATTTACTTTGATGTCAAATTCATAGACTTTGTCCTGGTATTGAAAGTTGACATTCTTGACCGCGTAGGACTCATCTTTAAATTCGGGCATTTGCGCAATTTTGTAGCTGAAATCACCATCTGCTCCAGGGACGCTGATGGCTACGGGACGATAGACATCAGAGCGTCTGAATAATTTGCCATAATCATGATAGTTAAGACAGGTAAATTGTTGTCCATCGATGATAAAAAAGGGGATATCGGAGATGTCTTCTTTGTTCTTGATATAAAATATCACCTGGTCATCACCGACAGCTAGACGTGCATCGTAACCAGACTTGTTCATCAGGTACCATTTGTAGAGTGTATAGCGGTGGTAGTTCTCAGCTTTAGGGCTTATCGATTCCGATACACGGCGGACAAGTTGGTAATAAAGCCAATCATTAAGACTGTTCTCCGCTTTAAATGCTTTTAATTGTTCTATAAGCGGTGTATATTCTTTTGACTCAATGTCGTTGTAAAAGGTAAGAATAGATCGCTCATCGGTTTTCCCTTGGATTTGAATCTGAGGGGTATGAGATCTGTTGAAGACAAATGGCTTTTTAAAAAAGTCGATGGTATCCAGTTGCTGGGCCCACAGGGAAGCCGTATAGGTCAAACCTATACAGAGTAAGAGGATATATCGAATCGAAAGTCTCATTTTATTAACATAAGCTTAATATAAAGTTAATAAAAAAATAATGTTATTTTTCTTATCTTGACTTATTTAGGTCTAAGAGTTGGTGGGTCATTTATGTTTTGTATGAGAAAGATTGTTCTATTTATGCTGTTTAGCATAAGCGTTATTTGGGCGAATGCCCAGCATTCTAAAGCTTTTATGGAAGCTTTTAAGCCACATCTGGGCAAATATTATGAAGGGACTATCGTTGCTGGAGGAAAAGAAGGGGACGGTTTTACCGGAGAGCGTCTATTGATGCAGGTGATAAGCTGGGATGAACGGGAGGTAAAGGTTCCTTTTTATGTCGGAGAGGATAAGTCCCGTACCTGGATCTTTAGTTGGAGCAATAATCGTGTAGAGCTGAAGCATGATCACAGAAAGCCAGACGGTACAGCAGATAAGGTGACTTTTTATGGAGGGACAGCCACCAATGAGGGGCTGCCGAATATGCAGATGTTTCCTGCCGATGCGGAGACAGAGCAACTTATCGATTATGCGGCCTATAATGTATGGTGGGTGACTATTGATGCGCATAAATTTACATATAACCTAAGAAGAATCGGATCAGACCGACTGTTTTCGGTGGAGTTTGATCTTACAAAACCTATTGTGTCGAATTTCAAACCTTGGAGGTAGGTTTTTGATTCTAATTCCATATCTTTGCAGGGATGGATAATTTCATTGTTTCAGCCCGTAAATATCGCCCAGCGACCTTCGACTCCGTTGTAGGACAGTTGCATATTACAAATACGCTAAAGAATGCGATTCATAGTAATCAGCTTGCACAAGCGTTTTTGTTCTGTGGACCTAGAGGAGTGGGGAAGACGACCTGTGCGCGTATATTGGCTAAGACAATAAATTGTGAGAATATTTCTGCGAATACTGAAGCTTGTGGAGAATGTGAAAGCTGTAAGTCTTTTGCTGGAGGGGCGTCGTTCAGTATTCATGAATTGGATGCGGCATCGAACAACTCTGTAGATGATATCCGTAGCCTGATTGATCAGGTACGCATACCCCCACAAACCGGAAAGTATAAAATTTACATTATTGATGAGGTGCATATGTTGTCTCAAGCGGCTTTTAATGCCTTTTTGAAGACATTAGAGGAACCTCCTTCTTATGCTATATTTATACTAGCAACCACAGAAAAACATAAAATCCTACCTACGATTTTGTCACGTTGCCAGATATTTGATTTTAATCGTATCCGGGTAGAAGACATGTCCAATCACTTGGCATCGATAGCGAAGAAAGAAGATATCGCATTTGAGATCGATGGTCTCCATGTCATCGCTCAGAAAGCCGACGGTGGACTCCGGGATGCATTGTCAATGTTTGACCAGATTGTGAGCTTTTCGAGCAGAAACCTTACCTATCAGGCCGTCATCGAGAACCTGAATATTCTTGACTATGATTATTACTTTAATCTGGTCGAGGCGATAAAGAAAGAAGATGCTGCAGAGGCCTTACTGATTTTAGATAATGTGTTAAATAGAGGCTTTGATGGAGGGCATTTTATTGCAGGTCTATCAGGACATTTGAGGAATCTGTTGATCACGAAAGAACCTAGAACATTAAAGTTGTTAGAGGTTAGTGAAAATGTTAAAAAGAGATACCTTGAGCAGTCTTCTTCATTAAGTTCGGGACTGTTACTGTCTGCCTTGAATATTGCTAATCAATGTGAGATAAGCTATAAAACCAGTAAGAACCAAAGACTTCAGGTTGAATTGGCTTTATTGAAGATGTGCCATATAGCTGCGGCAATACAGCTTGGAATAAATGGTGTATCAACTCAGGTTGATCAAAAAAAAAAACTACCTAGTTCCGTAACACCCGCGGCTATGCCTCCTGTTGCGGCGGCAAAGACTGAACCTTCTGCGCCTGTAGTGGCAAAGGTCGAACCGCCAAAGGTAACAGCTTCAACGGCTAAACCCGTAGTGGAGGAAAAGAAGAGTTTCTCCTCCGGGAAAGGATGGGGCAGTTTTAAGTCTGCTGTCGAGGTGCCCAACTTGAATACCGTATTTGAAGAAAAGGTAGTAGAGGAGGAGCAAGAAAATGATCTTGTACAAGGGACGGAATTTAGAGAAGTCACCTTTAATTCTTTTATCGGGAAGTGGAATGAGTTGGCCGAGAAGATGAAGGAAAATAATCGTATCACCATATATACGATTATGACTGCTAACCCACCGAGATTACAAGGGAACATTATTGAAATTGATGTTGAAAATGCCATTCAAAGCGATCAGCTGCGAGAAGGTAAAATCGATATGCTAAACTATCTTCGTCCAGCGTTACAGAACTTTTCTTTAGATATGCAGACCGTTCAATTGGAGCAGGCTGTTATTCGTAAAGCCTATACCTCGCAGGAAAAATATCAGGCGATGGCCTCCAAAAACCCTGCGCTGGAAGTGTTGAGAAAGACTTTTAATCTGGGGCTTAGTTAGTAATATTCTTGCCATTCGATTTGAATGGTTTTTAATTTTTAATTTTGGTTTTTTAACCGAGCTTTTGCGAGCTCATCTTCAGATAATTTAAAACATGCAAAATAATTTCCAACGTCACGATAGAGGCGAAAAAAGAGAAAGTAATCAAATGGTTTTTGGTATTCGTGCCGTAATTGAAGCTATTGACAGTGGGAAAGAAATAGAGTCGCTTTTTATACAGCGCGGTATCAGTGGGAGTCTCTTTTTGGAACTTAAATCATTGCTGAAAGAGCATGGCCTAAGTTATCAACAGGTGCCTATTGAAAAACTGAATAGGATTACAAGAAAAAATCATCAAGGAGTTATTGCTGTTATCTCGCCTATCATCTATCAACATATCGAAGATCTATTGCCATCCATTTATGAAAAGGGAGAAACTCCTTTATTACTCATGTTGGATGGGGTCACCGATGTGCGTAACATGGGAGCTATTGCACGTACGGCAGAATGTGCCGGGGTCCATGCAATTATTGTCCCTAAAAAAGGTTCGGCAGAGATTAACCCAGATGCGATAAAGACATCTGCAGGTGCATTGTATAAGATACCTGTCTGTAGAGAAGATTCCTTAGGTAAAACTGGTCGTTTTCTTATTGAGTCGGGGATACAGCTCGTCGTTAGTACAGAGAAAACGAAAGATTCGGTATATGATGTTGATTATAGCGGACCGACCTGTATTATAATGGGTGCTGAGGATGTCGGTGTATCGGACGATCTGATTCGCATCTCGGACAAGTTGGCTAAAATACCGATGTACGGAGAAATCGGTTCGCTAAATGTTTCAGTCTCTGCAGCTGTCGTTATATACGAAGCTATACGTCAGCGGGCGTTGGGTATTTAAAGAGTTAAATCGTAAAGGGTTAGAGTGTTAAGAGGTTGTAGGGGTTATAACTGTTATAACCTTTGTAACTTTATAACCATTAAAAAAGGAGATGTTAAAGAGAAAGCTGGAACGCGAATTTAGGAAATACCGTTATGTGATGTATCGCGAGACGTTGATTGACCATCGCGAGCATTTTTGGTCTTTTGTCGGTGCTTTTGTTGGAATCGGTATTATTGCTTTCATACAGTCTCTACATTTACCTTCTCTCGAAAATGTATTTTTGATAGGTTCCTTTGGTGCATCGAGTGTACTCGTTTATGGAGCAATACAAAGTCCGTTGGCTCAGCCCCGGAACCTGATAGGTGGACACGTGATATCAGCATTAGTCGGTGTTACCGTTGCTACACTCGTGCCGGATATTATTTGGCTTACGGCACCGCTTGCAGTTGCCTTTTCCATTGTGTTTATGCAGATTACACGCACGTTACATCCTCCGGGTGGGGCGACAGCTCTGATTGCAGTGTCCGGTGGAACAAAAATAGCAGCTTTAGGTTATTGGTATGTGCTTAGTCCTGTTTTTACAGGAGCATTGATTCTCTTTCTGGTTGCCCTATTGTTCAACAACATAACCAAAAATAGGCATTACCCCGTTAAGAACTCTAGGTTGCGAAGATCTAGGCGAGATTATCTGAAAAAGAGATTTAATAAGTAAAAAAAAACATCCGCCAATTGTGACGGATGTTTTTTTATGTAAGCTTTTCGACTAGTATTTACTTTTCGATTCGCGACGTTTGCCAGAGAAGTCACGGAATCCGCCACCGCTGTTTCCACCGCGATCACCTCTTCCACCACCGTAGCCACCGCTATTGCGACGGTCACCACCGCGATCTCTTCTTTCGCCACCACCGTAGCCACCGCTATTACGACGATCACCTCCACGGTCTCCACCTCTTGAGCGACCTCCTCTATCAGAACGGCCACTATCTCCAGAGACTTCGATACGTACTTGGCGTCCGTTGAAATCAACAGCTTTAAATCCTTCGAACACTTTGTTTACTTCCTCATCTTGAACTTCAAAGAAGGTAAACACACCTTTCATATCAATCTTACCAATTGATTTTCCAGATATTTTAGCGTTGTTACAGATAAATCCTAACATGTCTCCACGAGAGAATTCGTCTACTGCTCCAAGGTTCATGAATAGACGTGTGTATCCTTTTGATCCAGCACGTGATCCGCGTTCGCCACGATCTCTACCGTCTCTGCTCTCTCTACCATCACCACGGGCATCAATGTTCAAATCAGGAGCATTGTTGTAATACTCTAAGAATCTATTGAACTCTAAAGATGCAAATCTTTTTACAATCTCCTCTTTTGATAAAGCTTCAAAGCCTTCCATGATCTGAGGTAAGAAAGGATTGATTTGCTCCTCGTTTACTTCTACATTCTGTACTTTGTTGATGATTGTTAAAAGTTGTTTTTCTACAACTTCAGGTCCTTGAGGTACTTGTTTACGCTCAAAAGTTTTTCCGATTACTTTTTCAAGCTGACGGATTTTACTTTGCTCTTTAATATTGATTAAAGAGATAGAAACACCTGTCTTTCCTGCACGGGCTGTACGACCAGAACGGTGCGTATAGTTTTCGATTTCGTCAGGTAAAGAGAAGTTGATAACGTGTGTTACGTCGTTGACGTCAATACCACGGGCAGCCACATCTGTAGCAATCAATAACTGTAAGCTACGGTCGCGGTAACGCTTCATTACTTTGTCGCGTTGTTGCTGAGATAAATCTCCGTGCAACGCATCTGCGTTATAGCCATCTTTTATCAATGCCTCCGCAATCTCTTGAGTCTCGATCTTAGTACGACAGAATACGATACCAAAGATGTCGGGGTTGGAGTCTACAATACGTTTGAAAGCAGCATATTTATCTCTAGCTTTAACTAAATAATAGTTGTGCTCAATGTTTGCATTTCCTGTGTTTTTGGTTCCAACAGTCAATTCAAAAGGATCCGTCATATAGTTTTGTGCTATACGGCGTACTTCTTTTGGCATGGTTGCAGAGAATAACCATGTTTTTTTGTCGTCTGGAGTTTCAGACAAAATGTTGTTAATGTCTTCTTTGAAGCCCATGTTCAACATTTCATCAGCTTCATCCAATACAACATATTTTACTTGTGAAAAATCAATGGCATTTCTACCGATGATATCCAACATACGACCTGGGGTCGCTACTACAATTTGCACACCACGTCTGATCTGACGTAATTGGTCAGAGATGTTTGCACCTCCATATACAGCCACAACATGTACGTTGTCGATGTACTTAGCGAATTTTTCTAAATCTTTCGAGATCTGTAAACAAAGCTCACGTGTTGGACAAAGGACCAAGGCTTGTGGCTGTTTTTGAGAAAAGTCTAATTGCTCTAATAATGGAAGACCAAATGCCGCTGTCTTACCTGTGCCGGTTTGGGCTAATCCGACAAAATCGTCGTTGCCAGTCAATAAAACAGGAATGGCTTTTTCCTGAATTTCAGATGGTTTTTCGAAACCTAATTCTGAGATGGCATTAACAACTTCCTCACGGATTCCCAGTTCTAAAAATGGGTTCATGAAATAAATTATACAATAGGCACTATTGCCTAAGGCGCTGCAAAGGTACAACTAATATTTAAGAATTCCTATAGTGTAAGCGATTGATTTTGAATGGGCTGAAGTTTTTTTTATTTGAAAGCGCTACTAGAAAGCTATTTTAAGAAAAAGTATATTCCTTAGTTGGATATAGCGATATTTTTTTTAGGTTTGGATTACGTTAACTAATATAACTAAATTATGTGGTATAAAAAATCTATAGCCAAGCTTGTGTCTGAGGCCGAGCAGAGTGGAGAAGGGACCTTAAAACGTACCCTATCTAGTTCAGGTCTGATTGCTTTGGGAGTAGGAGCGATTATTGGAGCTGGACTATTTTCATTGACAGGTATTGCGGCAGCAGAGAATGCGGGCCCTGCGGTTATGCTTTCTTTTATTATTGCGGCTGTAGGTTGTGCATTTGCAGGACTTTGTTATGCTGAATTTGCTTCTATGATACCTGTGGCAGGTAGTGCTTATACCTATTCTTATGCAACGATGGGTGAGTTTATGGCCTGGATTATCGGTTGGGATCTGGTGCTGGAATACGCATTGGCCGGAGCAACAGTAGCAGCCAGTTGGTCGCAGTATTTTAATGAGCTGCTCAAGGTATTTGGGACATCGCTGCCCAATGAACTGTTGTACTCGCCTTGGGTAGAGCATCATCTTGCTGACGGTACCGTTTTCTCCGGTGGTATAGTCAATCTCCCTGCAATCATTATTGTCTGTCTTTTGTCCTTACTCTTGATCCGTGGGACTCAGGAATCTTCTTTTGTTAATAATATATTGGTCGTCTTGAAGGTCGCAGTAGTGGTTCTATTTATCGCTTTGGGTTGGCAGTTTATCAATCCGGCAAACCATACGCCTTTTATTCCGGTAAACGAGGGGGAGGAGTTGCTCAAGCAAGGGAAGATAGGGATGTTTGATTTCTTTAAAGAGGGATATTTCGGTCATTTTGGAATCTCAGGTGTATTAAGGGCTGCAGGTGTACTTTTCTTTGCATTTGTTGGTTTCGATGCGGTTAGTACTGCTGCTCAGGAAGCGATCAATCCTAAGAAAGGGATGCCTATTGGTATTATAGGCTCGCTGGTGATCTGTACTATATTGTATGTGTTGTTTTCGTATGTAATGACAGGTTTGGCTCATTACTCCGAGTTTAAAGGGGATGCAAAACCTGTGGCTACAGCTTTTGCTAAAACGGGATACACTTTTTTGAATACAGCAATGATTGTAACCATTATTGCCGGATATACATCGGTTATTCTGGTCATGTTGTTGGGGCAAAGTCGGGTTTTCTACTCGATGAGTAAAGATGGATTGCTGCCTAAGGTGTTTTCGGATCTCTCTAAGAGACAGACTCCATGGAAGACAAATGTTATTTTTATGGTTTTTGTAAGTTTGTTTGCCGGATTCGTTCCTGTGGCTGAGCTTGGACATATGGTTAGTATCGGTACGTTATTTGCCTTCACTCTGGTGTGTATTGGTGTGATTGTGATGCGTAAGCGTAATCCGGATGTCGAACGGCCTTTTAAAACACCGCTTGTGCCGTTGATCCCTATTTTAGGTATCATCGTCTGTGTGTTGATGATGGCCTCTCTACCTCTTGAGAGTTGGGAGCGTTTGGGGATCTGGATGTTGATCGGGGTGGCGGTGTACTTTATGTACGGTAAGAAACATTCGCTACTGCGGAAAGAAATAGAATCAGGAAGAGAATAAAAAAGGGGGCTTAGGCCCCCTTTTTCTGTTTTATATGTAATAGCGCTTAGAATAGTAAGAATTCTACACGACGGTTTTGTTGACGTCCTTCAGCTGTTGCATTTGTAGCGATTGGCTGGTTAGGGCCGTAACCAACAGCTTCTATACGTGAAGCGTTAGCGCCTTTAGATACTAAGTAAGCTTTTACAGACTCTGCACGTTCTTTAGAAAGACGTAAGTTTGTTTGTAAAGAACCTGTGTTATCTGTGTGTCCAGCTAATTTTAAGCTAAAGTTTTTCTCGATCAATAAAGATGCTACGCGGTTTAAAGAAGCGTGTGATGTAGAGCGGATTGTTGCTTTTCCTAAGTCAAACTCTAAGTTTTTGATCGCCTCGTCTACTACTTTTTTATCTTCTTCAGTAACGATGATTTTCTCGATTACTTTAGTCTCGTTTTTCATTTCAGGTAGTGGACATCCAGCACCGTCTACTTTTACACCAGCTGGTGTGTTTGGACATTTGTCAAATTTATTAGCAACACCATCACCATCATCATCTCTTAAGTCTGCTGAAATTTCATCCAATTTTAGCTTTAATTGCGAGTTAGATGCTACCAATGCATCACGCTCTGCTTTTATCGCATCGTATTTTCTGTTTGCATCATTCACTAAATTAGCTACAGGGTTGCTGTGTGCTAAATAAGGTTTCTCCCTGTTTCCTAAAGCAATCTCCACACCTGCGTGGATGTAGGTGAATAAATCTTCTTTGATAGCACCGGATTCGATACCGTTGAAGTTTTTATTAGCCCAGTTCAATTGGTAACCAAGGTCAAGACTGATACCTTTTGCCACTGCAAACTTCAATCCCGCATCCATTGGTACGTACAATTTTGTTTTGGAATCTGCAGTATTGCTTACTGAACCCGCGAAAGTTGTCGTTTCATAGTTCAACGCACCTATACCGATTGCTGCGTAAGGTTTAATGATGTTGTTTAAGAACATCCAGTCTGTGTTTGCCATTGTCCACTCTGCAGAAAGGGCAGCAGACCATGGAGTTTTTGTTTCAAACTTAGAAATCTGGTTGCCAGTTGCATTTTCGTTGGTTCCACCGACTTTTCCACCAAGATATTGAGCCTTCAATCCGAAAGATGGGGAGATGTGTTTTTTGATGTACACACTGTATCCAACATTGTTGTCCATCTTGTTAAAACCTTCACGGTTGAAATTAAAGAGGTTGGTTTGGTTTAAAAGACCTGCATTAACACCTACCGACCATGTTCTGTAAGAAGTTGATGGTGCAAATGGAGTATTACCAGAGTCGTTTGTGCTTTGTGCATAAGACGCTGTACTGATTAGTCCAGCTGCTACAGCTAGCGATAGATTACGTAGAGTTTTAATTTTCATATTTGTTTTTTAAAAAAATGATTGGGCAAAACTATTGCCAAAAAGGTATTATTCTCTAATTAAGTTTGGTGAAAACGTAATATTGTGGAGCGAAAACTACACTGATATTTTTGTTTTTTTAATTTATGCATTAGATCGTGCGAAAAATTTAGGAATCTGGATTTGATAAGCCATTTTCTTAACAATATTCTCTTCAACGATTTTACGTAAAAATCCTTTCTTGCTTTTAGTGACCAATAAGGTGTCCAATAATTCGTCTGCGATGACTGAATCGATAGCCGATGATATATCTTCTTTGTACTGGATGAAGAAAGCCTGCGTCTTAATAATGTAAGATATATCATCTATTCCAGTTTCAGCAATGATACGCGTTATGAATTCAGCAAACTTGCTGTCTAATGCCTGTATTGTTTCATCAGCGGTATTGATGTGTATCAGTACCAGCTCGAAGTCCTGGGTATAAAGCGCTATTGCTTGTTTTAGGACGTCTATTTCGCCGTCTTTAAAATTGCATAATAGTCCGATTTTATCTGATTTATAAGGTTTGTCGCTGAAAGGGATAGCCAATACTGGAGTTTGTGTGTTCTGGAAAACATCAAACATGTTGGAACCAATCAGTAGCGAGTCTAAGCCAGAAGAGCCTTTTGTGCCCATGATAATCGCATCATACGGTTCTATAGCTACGAGCTTGCCGATCTCCTCAAAAAGGTTTCCGTCGCCAAAGACACTACTGACCGCGATTTCTGGATCTGTGTTTTTGAGGTCAGCGATCAGTTTTCCCATTTTATCCTTTGCTTCAGCTACACGGGGATCTAATAGGTCCGTGTTTTCAATGGAATTGCGGTACACATTGATGTGGTCTGTAAATACATGTACTAATACCAAGTCGTGTTTGGCCGTTCTGGAAAGTTGTACCGCGTATTCGATAGCCTTATTGGAATATTGGGAAAAGTCGATTGGGATAAGTAATTTCTTCGCCATGATAGTTGCGTGTTTAATTGTTGTCAAAAAAAGTAGGACGCTCGAGGTCAAGCACGATCTCTTTGGAAACAGATGAAGAGAAAAGTCGTTCAAAGAATGATTTTCTTGTTTTCGTGACGACCATCATATCGTAATCGTTCTCTTTGATAATATGGTTGATGACCTCGGGAATGCTATCTAGGTTTTCATCTTCAATATGGATGGGCTCAGCGATACACTCTACCTCTTGTACACCGTTTAGATTTTTTATGTTAAAAGACCAGGTGTTAAGATGTTCCGATATTTCAGATGCCTCTTTGGAGTCTCTGTACACATGGATAGTATCTAGATGAGGAATATATGAAACTAGTCTTAGGTATGCTTTTAAGGTGTCAAGTTCTTCAACTTTGAAATTGGTCAGCATGCCCACTTTTTGCAAAGAAAACTCTTTTGTTGTACTGGGTACCGCTATGACCGGAACTCTGGCTTTGGTGGTGATGCTGCTGGTATTGCTACCCCAGACTACAGATTTTCCTTTTCCAGTGCCGGTGGTCCCCATAACAATCATAGCATATGTAGGAGCTACGGCTACAGAAGGAAGTACTTCATATAGAAGGCCGCTCGTGCACGTTGTTTCAAAGGATACGGAAGGGTATTCCTTTTGAAGATTTTCTTTAAGATCCAGTATAAGCATGTCTGCCTTTAATAACGGAATACTCGTGTCTTTGTTTGCTTTTTCCTCATCAAAAAGTGCTGAATCGGAGGTGTAGCAATGAAAAAGGTGAATGGTATAGTTGTTCTGGCTGGCCAGCTCACAAGCATAGCGTGTTGCTGTTAAGGCATTGTCTGAAAAGTCAGTAGGTACTATTATTTTTTGTGTCATATTTCTCTAACTATCTACATCGAAAGATGGAATAAATTTACTAATATTAATTGACTTTTTAATGATTTTGGTTAGTTTTAAGCGTGATTCTAATCACATTTACAAAGGGTATGATACGGTAGAGGGGGCTATGCCCGCAGTTCTGAAGTGGATTCTAACTGTATGTGGTCTATAGGCATTGTCTGCTGGGCGTACGCTTAAAAAATCAATTGTAATAGCGCTCTATTTTGAGTAAATTTGGCACTTGATAAAATAAAGTTACAATGGTGACAAGAGTTACGATGGTTATGAAAGATACCTTCATCACTTATATCACTTTTATAATTTCTATAACTTTAAAATATATTTCATGACCAGTAGAGAAATACGCGAAGCGTTTTTAGAATTTTTCAAGAGTAAATCACATCATATCGTACCTTCAGCACCAGTAGTGGTGAAAAATGACCCAACATTAATGTTTACCAATGCGGGGATGAATCAGTTTAAAGATTTGTTTTTAGGAGAGGCTGCGGTTAAATATTCGCGAATTGCTGATACGCAACGTTGTTTACGCGTGTCTGGAAAACATAACGATTTGGAGGAAGTAGGTATTGATACCTATCACCACACCCTGTTCGAAATGTTGGGCAATTGGTCATTTGGAGATTATTTTAAGAAAGAAGCTATTGCCTGGGCATGGGAATTATTTACTGAAGTCTATAAACTGGACAAAGATAGATTGTACGTTACCATTTTCGAGGGGGATGATTCAGAAGGATTGGTCCGTGATCAGGAAGCATATGATTTTTGGAAGGAGTTTATCGCAGAAGATCGTATTTTATTGGGAAATAAGAAAGATAATTTCTGGGAGATGGGGGATATGGGGCCTTGTGGACCTTGTTCTGAAATCCATTATGATATGCGGACTGATGCAGAACGTGCTTCGCAAAAGGGACAAGAATTGGTCAATGCTGACCACCCTCAGGTAATTGAAGTGTGGAATTTAGTATTCATGCAGTTCAATAGGTTGAAGAATGGTAGTCTTGAGCCTCTACCGGCCAAACATGTTGATACGGGAATGGGATTTGAGCGTTTGGTTCGTGCAATACAAGGTAAAACTTCAAACTATGACACGGATGTATTCCAACCATTGATTGCCTATATCTCACAAAAATCAGGTGTTCAGTATGGTGCTGCGGAGAAAACCGATATCGCCATGCGTGTGCTTTCGGATCATATACGTGCTGTGTCTTTTGCAATTGCTGACGGACAACTGCCTTCCAATAATAAAGCAGGATATGTAATACGCCGTATCTTGAGACGTGCTGTCCGTTATGCTTATACATTCCTTGATTTCAAACAACCTTTCTTCCATGAATTGGTGCCGGTTTTGGCTGCTCAATTCAAAGGGGTATTTGATGAGCTGTATCAGCAACAGGACTTTGTGGAAAAAGTCGTTTTAGAGGAGGAGATTTCCTTTTTGAGAACATTGACTACCGGGATACAGCGGTTTGAGAACTATGTCGAGGGAAATCAACTTATTGATGGGGATTTTGCCTTTGAATTATTCGATACCTATGGGTTTCCGATAGATTTAACAGAGTTGTTGGCTAGAGAGAAAGGGCTGACAGTGGATATGGATGCCTTTGATCGGGCTTTGCTAGCTCAAAAGGAGCGTTCGAGAGCAGCGACTACGACTGATACGGGCGACTGGGTGATTGTTGGTGAAGGTGATGAGGTCGAGTTTGTCGGTTATGATGCACTGGAAGCGACAACCCGTATCCAAAAGTACCGTAAGGTAAGTGCGAAAGGGAAAGATCAATATCAATTGGTGCTGTCTGTAACACCTTTCTATGCAGAAGGTGGAGGGCAGGTCGGCGATTCTGGCCTATTGGTATCCGAACGTGGCGAGAAAATAGTTGTGACAGACACGAAAAAGGAGAATGGGCTTATTGTTCATTTTGTGAATCAATTACCGGAAGAAATAGATGCTACTTTTGAAGCTACGGTCAATGTGGCTAAACGTATAGATACAGAGAGTAACCACTCTGCAACGCATTTACTGCACGCAGCCTTGAAAGAGGTATTGGGCGAACATGTCAACCAGAAAGGGTCGTTGGTATCTGCGGATATTCTACGATTTGATATCTCTCATTTTGCGAAGATGACTTATGAAGAAATCAAGGCTGTGGAGGATATCGTTAATGCTAAAATCCGTGCAAATATCCCATTGAAAGAAGAAAGACAGGTGCCTTATCAACAGGCGGTCGATTCGGGTGTAACAGCTCTCTTTGGAGAGAAGTACGGGGATTATGTCCGTGTGATTACTTTTGATGATCAATATTCTAAGGAGCTTTGTGGGGGTACTCACGTGAAAGCAACAGGGCAGATCGGATTTTTTAAGATTGTTTCGGAGTCGGCTGTTGCAGCAGGGGTGCGAAGAATCGAGGCTATTACAGGTACAAAAGCAGCTGCAGTTATTAGAGAGCACTTTGAGTTGTTCCAGCACATGAAGGAGATTCTGAATAACCCGAAAGATTTCGTGTCTGCAGTAACCAAGGTGATGGATGAAAATGGAGCGTTGAAAAAAGAAATCGATAACTTCTTGAAAGAACGTTCGATGGCTTTAAAGAATGAGTTGAACGAAAAAATGGAGGTCGTGAATGGGGTTAACTTCTTGTCCACTGTGGTCGATCTACCTAGTGCCGATGCGGTAAAGACACTTGCTTATGCCTTGAAGGGAGCGATGAATAATCTATTTTTGGTCTTAGGAGCAAATATAGAAGGCAAACCTAGTTTAACGGTTGTTGTCTCCGAAGAGTTGGTTAAAGAACGTGGCCTTAATGCCGGAAATATAGTGCGCGACCTTGCTAAAGATATTCAAGGTGGTGGAGGTGGACAGCCATTCTTTGCGACTGCAGGAGGTAAAGATGCAAGCGGTTTGGAGAAGGCTATCGCACGATCAAAGAATTTTTTAACGTAGTATTATTTATATCAGCATATGAACAAGTTTCACGTTTTTCTGTTTTCAATTTTTGGACTGGGACTATGGAGCTGTTCCAATAAGGATACGATTGGAATCGCAGGTGAGATTCTAAATCCCGGTAATGTTAAGGTTGTGGCGTTCTATGAAGGTGATCGGAAGCTTGATTCTGTCTTTTTAAGTGATCAGAATAAGTTTAAGTTCGAGCGTGAAGCGACTCAGCCTCGGCTTCTAACGATAGAAGTGGGCAAAAACCGTTATCCTGTTATTGTCTCTCCAGGTGAAAAGCTTGAATTTAGCTCGAACCTCCAAGATAAGCCCGAAGAGTATAAGGTGGAAGGATCTGCTTTATCAGCATTGTTAAGAGATTTCGCTCCTGTAAAACAACGGAAGGAATTTCTGGAAGACTCGTTGCAGGGAGATTTTGTGAAGCGTATGGCAGGTAAATCCGAACCAGAAATAGAAAGCCTGCGCGCGGATTATATGGCACAATATAGAAGGGAGATGGTTTCTTTTACGACACAGGCTGTGGCCTTTGCAAAGGCAAATCAGAATAACCTGGCTGGATTTTATGCCATGAGTATTTTGGATCCGGATGTTGCCGAAAATGAGCTGATAGCTTACGCGGATGGTCTGGGAGACTTGTTCTCGGATAACCGTACCATCACTCAATTTAAAGAAGAGATTGCCAAATTGCGCAAACTGGCCATAGGTCAGCCTGCGCCCGAAATCATTGCCTATACACCGGATAATAAGACGGTAAAGCTTTCGGACTTTAAGGGTAAATACGTTCTTGTTGACTTTTGGGCTTCTTGGTGCGTACCTTGTCGAAAGGAAAATCCTAATATCGTGCGTCTATACAATCAGTATAAGGATAAAAATTTTACAGTACTGGGTGTTTCTCTAGATAATAATCCAGGTTCATGGATGCGTGCAGTAGAGGAGGATAAATTGACTTGGACCAATATCTCAGACCTTAAGGCATGGAGCTCAGATTTGGTGTTAAACTATCGCATCAAGGCTATTCCAGCTTCTGTGGTATTAGATCCATCGGGCCTTATTGTAGCTAAAAATCTGAGAGGTACGGATTTGGAGGCCTTCTTGCAGAAGACGTTGCCTTCAAATTAGAGCTAGTTTATTAATTTATTAAGTTATTTTTAATAGTTAACAATTTCATAACATTCGATTAACTTTATCTTACCATAAAGTACATACTTTAGCAAAAAAACTAATATGAGTGCCAAGCAAAAAATACTTGTGGTAGATGATGAGCAAGATATCTTAGATCTCATTTCCTACAATCTGAACAAAGAAGGCTATCAAGTCTATACGGCGTCAAATGGAAAATTAGCAATAGATAAAGCGAAGGAAGTTAGTCCTGACTTGATTATTCTAGATGTTATGATGCCTGTGATGGATGGAATAGAGGCTTGTCGAATTATGCGCTCGCTGCCTGAGTTTAAACATACCTTCATGGTTTTTTTAACTGCTAGAAGTGAAGAGTATTCTGAGATAGCAGGCTTTCATGTCGGTGCCGATGACTATATCGCTAAGCCCATCAAGCCTCGCGCATTAATGTCTAGAATCAATGCGATTTTACGGAGAAATTCTACTGAATCTATTGATGAGCCAATAGATAAATTGGAGATAGCGGATCTGGTAATCGATCGGGATGCTTTTTTGGTGTATCGCGAAGAGGAGAAGATTGTATTGGCCAAAAAAGAGTTTGAACTGTTATACCTGTTGGCATCTAAGCCTAATAAAGTATATACACGCGAGCAGATACTAAAGGCTATTTGGGAAGATTCTGTAGTGGTCACCAATAGAACTATCGATGTGCATATTCGAAAATTGCGGGAGAAAATCGGAGATAATTATGTGGCTACTGTCAAAGGAGTCGGATATAAATTTGATCTTAGTTAAAAAGAACTATAAATTAACGGTTAAGGGGTGGGAATCTGCGATGATTTTCACCCCTTAGTCTTTTATCTGCTTTTCGTTCTCCAGGGTAAATGACTTGAGCTCTGCAATCATTAAGTCAAAGTCGGATCTGATTTCCTCAAACCTGATACGGATAGCCTCTACTCCCATTCCATCCCGCCCCATATTTTCCAGCTCTTGAAAGGCGCTTCTAAGTTTGCTGGCACCGATGTACTCCATCGTAGGTTTGATATGATGAGCGCTGTCTCGGATAGCATTTTTATCGTCGTTTAATACGCTGAGGATTAATGCCTGAAAATCAAGAGGGCTCTGTTCGATATACATTTCAATGAACTGTTTTACCATTTTTGGATTCCCCATCATGGATTTATTGATAGATTCTGGATTAATGATTTTATAGGCCATATAAATAGGGATTAAGTATATTTCTTGACAACAAGTTCATCTTCACTTTTGGAGAGGAGCTGTCGGTTAGTTTGTCGTAATAAAGGGTGGACATAGTCTTCTGCAATTTCACAGAAGGGGACTAGTACAAAGTTTCTAAATTGCATCAGGGGGTGGGGGATTACCAAATCCTCAGACTCGTAAACCTCGTTATTAAAGTAGATAATATCAATGTCTATAAGTCTAGCTCCCCACTTGACGAGGCGTGTCCGTCCCAGCTCAGTTTCTATTTCCTGACATACGCTCAGACAGGTCTGTTTGTCTAGGTCTGTTTGGATTATCAGTGCCTGGTTGTAAAATAAAGGCTGATCTGTGACTCCCCATCCCTCGGAAACATAAAGAGCTGATGATTTCACAATTGGGCCTATACGGTCTTGCAAGAGGGTAGAGGCTTGAGCGATCTGTGAGGTCGGATTGCCTAGATTGGCTCCTAGTAGGATGTAGATTTGATTCATTCTATTCAAAAATACAATATTGAACCTTTAAATTCGACAAAATCAATTAAATACATTAAATTTAGTCTGTAAAAAACAAATAGTTTACATATGAACTTTATCAAACAAGTGCTAGCCACGATAACAGGGATACTTATTACCAGTATTATCCTGTTTTTTATTTTCTTAGTATTCATTGGCGTCTTGGTGCAACAGTCATCGCAACCTACTACGGTAGTGGCTCCGGCCAAATCCGTGCTCTACCTGTCTCTTGATTATAAAATAGTTGAAAAGACAGAAAGCAATCCGTTGGGTGATTTGAATCTGCCTCTTTATAATGTAGAGAAGTCTATTGGGCTGAATGATATCCTAGCACGTATAAAGGCGGCTAAAACGGATGATAATATAAAAGGGATATATCTAAATCCTTCATCGGTAGGGATGGGCTTTGCTAGTTTGAAAGCGATACGGGATGCATTAGTGGATTTTAAAGAGTCAAAGAAGTTTATCGTTGCTTATAGTGAAGGTTATTCACAGAAAGCTTATTATTTGTCCACTGTCGCAGATAGTGTCTATCTGAATCCACAAGGTTCTCTGGATTTTAGAGGATTAAGCTCTTCTGTTGTTTTTATGAAAGAGGCTATGGATAAGCTTGGTGTCGAAATGCAGGTGATAAAAGTCGGAACCTATAAATCGGCGGTTGAACCTTTTATACTCAATGAAATGAGTCCGGCGAATAGGGAGCAGGTGACTTCTTATCTAGGAAGTATCTATGAGTCGTTTTTATCGGATATTGCTGAGGCTAGAAAGCAGCCTGTCGACTCACTAAAGCATATTGCGAACGAATACCTTGTCCGTAATGCAGATGATGCTTTACGTTATAAATTTATTGATGGTAAGTTATATAAAGATGAACTTCTTTCGGTGTTAAAGAAACGTCTGGATGTGGCAGAAGATAAGGATATCTCTTCCGTTTCTATTTTGAATTATGCAGGCAGCTCTGCTTCTGCCTCGGGAGATAAGGTAGCAGTGCTATATGCCTATGGGGATATCGTGGATGGCGAAGGGACCGTAGGTCAGATCGGGGGAGATAAGATCTCTAGACAACTTCGCAAATTGCGTAGAGATAAAGATATTAAGGCGATTGTGCTACGGGTAAATTCAGGTGGAGGTTCGGCTCTGGCTTCGGATGTTATTTGGAGAGAAGTCGAACTTATCAAGAAAGAAAAGCCAATCGTCGTGTCTATGGGTGATTATGCGGCATCTGGAGGGTACTATATTGCGGCAGCAGCAGATTCCATATTTGCGGAGTCAAGTACGTTGACGGGCTCTATTGGTGTCTTTGGACTTATACCTAATTTTAAGGGATTGCTGAATAATAAGTTGGGAATACATATTGATGAGGTAAATACCGGTAAATTTTCAAGCCTGATGGGTAATCCGGATAAACCACTTACGGAGGAAGAACGGTCTATCATACAGATGGAGGTGAATAGAACCTATGCTACTTTTATGGAGCGTGTGGCTAATGGACGGAAAATGAAAGTTGAGGAAGTGGATAGTATCGGTCAGGGCCGTGTGTGGACAGGAAAGCAAGCACTTGAATTGGGCTTGGTGGATGGAATAGGCAATCTGCAGCGTGCAATCAGTGCCGCAGCAGCAAAGGCTTCATTGAAAGACTATCAGATTGTAGAACTTCCAGAGAAAGAGGATCCTTTTACAAGTATACTTTCTTCTTCCAAAGACAAGGTTAAAATGTGGTTGTTTGGCGAAGAACTTGGCGATTATCAGAAATATTTGCTAGACGTGACCAAAGTTCTAAAACATACGGGAATACAAGCAAGATTGCCTTATCAAATTGAGATATATTAGATTTTTTTTTACGGCATTGCGTGAATGCAAAGCAATTTATATAAGTTTACGCCTCAAATCAACTTAAATACTTTTAGATACAGTGTATGAAAACAATTGACGATTTAAATTTTTCTGGTAAAAAGGCCTTAATCCGGGTCGATTTTAATGTCCCTCTTGATGCTGATTTTAATATTACGGATGATAACAGAATTCAAGGAGCTGCACCTACAATAAAGAAAATCTTAGCCGATGGTGGATCTGTTGTATTGATGTCTCACTTGGGGAGACCTAAAGAAGGACCAACAGATAAGTATTCGTTAAAGCATATCGTTTCACACCTTTCAAAGGTATTAGGGGTAGAAGTTCAGTTTGCGAACGATTGTATCGGCGCGGAAGCGTACGATAAATCGGCTAATTTGAAGGCTGGAGAAGTCCTGTTGTTGGAAAACCTTCGTTTTTATAAAGAGGAAGAAAAGGGAGATGTCGCTTTTGCGGAGAAACTCTCGAAATTGGGCGATGTATATGTTAATGATGCTTTTGGTACAGCACATCGTGCTCACGCATCTACGGCGATCGTGGCGCAGTTTTTTCCAATAGCCAAATATTTTGGGTATTTGATGGCCGGTGAGCTTAATAATGCGGAGAAAGTACTTAATCATCCTAACAGACCATTTACGGCCATTATGGGGGGAGCGAAAGTTTCCGATAAGATACAGTTGATCGAGTCTTTATTGGATAAAGTGGATAATCTTATTATCGGAGGCGGAATGGCCTATACCTTTGTTAAAGCTCGAGGTGGCGAGATTGGTAAGTCATTAGTGGAGATGGATAAATTGGATCTTGCGAACGAACTGGTGAAAAAAGCAGAGGAGAAAGGGGTGAATTTAGTATTGCCTACTGACGCACAGATTGCTGATGCATTCTCGAATGATGCAACGACTTACGATGGTCCTAATGATCAGATTCCAGCGGATTTGCAAGGGTTGGATATCGGAAGTGAATCATCACGTCATTTTGCTGAAGTGATATCTGCGTCCAATACCTTGTTATGGAATGGACCTATGGGCGTGTTCGAGTTTGATACTTTTGCTACGGGAACAAAAGCTGTAGCCGATGCGATTGTAGCAGCGACAGAGCGAGGAGCCTTTTCATTAATCGGTGGAGGGGATTCTGCAGCTGCTGTAGCCAAGTTTGGTATGACTGAGCATGTAAGCTATGTAAGTACCGGTGGAGGAGCGTTGTTGGAGTATATGGAAGGAAAAGAGTTGCCAGGAGTAGCGGCTATCAATTCATAGTCACAAGAAATAGTATAAGAAAAGGCCCGCAGTTAGCTGTGGGCCTTTTCTTATTGTGTTTTGGGGCATTGGGCATAAAAAAAAGGATTTGTTTTAACAAATCCCTTTTTTTATATGATAAGATCGAGCTTATTTAGCTTCAGCAGCTAATTGATTCAAAATCTCGTCGTTTTTAACGATTTGGCTATGCTTAGGCATTTTTGAACGTGAACCTAGTTCAACGTTAGTTCCCAAGCTTAGAAACTGAACTTCCATACGTGAAGTTGTTTTGTTTCTTCTATCTTTTCTTTTTAAACGTGTAACTCCCATTTTAATATAATATTTTTTTGTACGTTAGAAAACGAGGTCGGAAGCGGATTCGAACCGCTGTAGGAGGTTTTGCAGACCTCAGCCTAGCCACTCGGCCATCCGACCCTTTACCCTCACCGGGCATGCAAAAGTAAACTTAAAAATTGAAAAAGCAAAATTAATTTCACAAAATGAATTTAGGGCGTAGGTTTAAATCGAAATGCAGATATGACGATATTTCCCTTACAGTGAAATTGGGGTATAAATTGATAGTCTTAATTTTTCTTTGTAGAAAGATGTTTACTTTTTATATGGAATAGGGCCTTTAAGCTGGTCTTAAAGCATTGTTATCTGGATTAGGTTTATATTCAGGGCTATCACATTTGAGTTTGGTATCAAATTTGAATAGATAGTAATTGATAGGATTGTCTGTTCAATTCCGTGTATTAAAAAAGAGTATTAAAAATAAACATTATGAAAAAAGTTTTACTAACATTAGGTGTTGCATTATTAACAGCAGTAGGAGCACAGGCTCAGATTGGTTATGGAGTAAAGGCGGGTGTTAACTTTCCTAAATTGAATTATTCAGGTGGAAATTCAAGTTATAGCACTAGTACATCTACTAATTTCTATCTTTCGGGGTATGCAAACATTCCTGCGGCTTCTAATTTTACTATCCAACCAGGGGTGTCTTTACAAGGTAAAGGTGGTAAAGTTGAAGTGTTGAATACAACGACTACAACTAATTTGATGTCAATTGAAATTCCGGTTAATGCGGTGTATTATATCCCTACTGGGGCATCTGGCTCTGTTTTTATTGGAGCGGGACCGTATGTCGGTTTTAATGTGTCTGGAAAAAATAAAGCAGGGGATGTGAAAACTGATATTAAGTTTGGCTCGGACGCAGATAAGATGAAAGTGGTTGACTATGGTGCTAATTTTCAGTTGGGCTATAAAATGGCTAACGGTCTGTTGATTAACGGAGGTTATGGTTTAGGACTGGGCAACATGTCAAATGTCAGCGGTTTGAAAGTTAAAAACAATGTATTCTCAGTAGGTATTGGTTTCGAGATTTAATCAGTACACTTAAAGTAAGCAAAATATGCCCCTTGGAGTTTTATCCAAGGGGTTTTTTATTTAAAACGAATATGATACAAGAATAACAAATCTTGTCTGTTAGATTCAACGAATAATATTTATCTTCGTTGCTTACTGACTTAATAACCTAATGAACTATAAGATTTTAATTTTTGTTTTTCTTTGTTCTGTGACCAATTCAGCGTTTTCTCAGATGCGCTACGGTGTTGTTATCGGGGGTAACCTATCAAGATTAGCGGTTCCTGATAATAATCCTACATCTAAACTTGGAGCAGGTGCTTTTGTCGGAGTCTATGCAGATGTTGCATTGAGTTCGACCTTGTCTATCAGGTCTGGGTTGAATTTTCAACACATAGGCGTTAAAAACGATTTTGCAAAAGTCGGCTCGGTAGAACGTCGTATAAATTATTTAGAACTTCCAGTTCATGTAACATATTCTATATCTGTTCCTGAGACAGGGAATTTTCTGATTGGAGTTGGACCTTTTGTAGGCTTGCAATTAAGTGGAAGGGAAAAGAAGAAATGGGAGGGTATTGATGCCGCGAATGGAGATGTTTCGTTCCCTTCAGGAGTTTTTGAATCGGACATTGTCTATTCGGGAGATCATGCTTCAATGAATCGGTTTGACTATGGAATCAGTTCTCTATTGGGCTATAAATTTAATAGCGGGTTGTTTATTCGTGCAGGATATAACATAGGGTTAGCACGGTTGAACAAAAGACAAGAGGAATTTCAGTTTAATATTACTCAAAAAGAATATAAGGAAAAAAGTCGTATCGTTTCTTTTGGGGTAGGGTTTGAGTTTTAAGCGTGATGCGGATCTGTTCCCGAATATGATACAAGACTAACAAATCTTGTCTGTTAGATTCAACGAATAATATTTATCTTTGTGCTATGATAGAATTACCTGTTATACCCGTGAATCAGACGCAGCGTAAACCAGATTGGTTACGTGTAAAGCTTCCCGTAGGGAAAGAATATAGGCATGTGCGTAGCTTAGTGGATGAGCATAAGCTTCATACGATTTGTGAAAGTGGGAATTGTCCGAATATGGGCGAGTGTTGGGGGGCAGGTACAGCTACCTTTATGATTCTAGGTAATATCTGTACACGCTCTTGTTCGTTTTGCGCGGTAGCTACAGGAAGACCTCTTCCGGTGGATGTGGATGAGCCGAATCGTGTTGCTACCTCTGTTAAACTGATGGGGGTAAAACACTGCGTGATTACTTCGGTAGACCGGGATGATCTGAAAGATGGTGGTTCTATTATCTGGGCAGAGACCATTGAAGCAATACGTAGAGAAAGTCCAGAAACGACATTAGAGACCTTATTGCCCGATTTCAAAGGACAATGGGACAATTTGGACCGTGTCATTGCAGTGCGTCCAGAAGTGGTATCCCACAATTTAGAAACCGTTCGTCGTTTGACCAGAGAAGTACGTATACAGGCAAAGTATGACCGTTCTTTGGAGTGTTTGCGCCGTATTTCGGAAGCAGGATTACGCACAAAGTCTGGCATTATGTTAGGACTGGGAGAAACGGAAGAAGATGTGATAGAGGCAATGCAAGACCTGTATAATGTGGGAGTGCATATCTTGACGTTAGGACAGTATTTACAGCCAACAAAAGCGCACCATCCGGTCGTTGATTGGATTACTCCAGCTCAATTCGATAAATACAAAGAAATTGGTCTGAAAATGGGCTTTAAATATGTAGAGTCTGGACCATTGGTTCGTTCTTCCTATCACGCAGAGAAACATTTGTTCGATATGCAGTAATAGCAATCATTATATAAAAAAGGGATAACTAGATTAGAGTTATCCTTTTTTTATGTCATATCGTGTCGCTGAAAGTTTAGCGGGCAGCCCGATGAAATACAGTCTCGCCTCCAATCACTGTCCGTAGTGTTTTTACTTTACGGATATCTTCTACTGGAATCTCCATGATATCCTTTTCCAATAGCACAAAGTCGGCATCTTTACCTTTTTCAATCGAACCTCTTTTCTTTTCCTCAAAGCAAGAAAAAGCGGCCCATATGGTCATTCCTCTTAAGGCTTCTTCTCGGCTAAGGGCATTCTCCATTTGAAAACCTCCTGCCGGATATCCTGAATTATCAACCCGGGCAATGGCTGCATGGAAACCATATAAAGGGTTGAAATGTTCAATGGGGAAATCAGATCCTATCGCTACTTTGCCATATTGTTTTAATAAATCTTTATAGGCGTAAGCTCCTTTGATTCTTTCGTCGCCTAGTCTTTGTGGAGCCCAGTACATATCAGATGTCGCGTGTGTGGGCTGTATCGAAGGAATGATATGAAACTTGTTGAATTTAGCAAAGTCGTTTGGAGCGATTATTTGTGCATGTTCAATACGCCATCTTCTTGCTTTATTGTCCGTAAGATATTTGCCGTATACGTCGAGTATCAAGCGATTTGCCGAATCACCTATCGCATGGGTATTCACTTGAAACTTGCTGTCGGCCAGTTTTTTGATGGTTTGGTCAAACTGCTCTTCGGTATGCAATAAAAAGCCTTTGGTGGGCGCATCATGGTAGTGTTCTAAAAGACAGGCTCCCCGAGATCCAAGTGCACCGTCTGCTAATAGTTTGATCGATCTTATGTTCAACCGATCACTTTCGAAGATGTCTTCTTTGATATATCGGTCTATTTGTGAAGGGTCAGCAAGGATCATCGCATAATCCCTGATTTTGAGTTGCCCCTTGGCATAAAATGTCTTAAGGTAGTCAAGTTCTTCGTCATTAAGGCCAGCATCAACGATGCTGGTCAAACCTACGGCTACAAGTGAGTCCTGTGCTTGTTGCAGGAAACGGAGTGTACTCTGTTCGTCGTGCTTGGGAAGGTATTTACTGACTAAGGGCATCGCATTGTCTATGAGTAAGCCATCAGGCTTACCATGAGCATCTTTGGAGATAACTCCGCCCTGGACATCAAGCACCGTATCCAGATGTGCTATCCGTAAGGCCGCAGAGTTGACCAAAGCCGCATGGTAATCAATACGAGAGAGATAAATAGGGATGTCTGGAAAGTATTTATCTAAACTATCTTTTGTTGGAAAAGCCTTGCCCGGCCAGAGATTTTGGTCCCAGCCACCACCTATAATCCATTTTTTATCTGGATTTTTGTGTTTATACTGCTGTAACCTGTCAATGAGTTCTTCTATGGATTTTGTGCCGTTGAGGTCGACCTCCTGAAATAGGTTAGCCAACTCAAAATAGTGGGCATGGGCATCGTAGAAACCAGGGTAAACAGGGGATTGATGGGCGTCGATAGTTTCTTTGGCCTTATAGCGTTTCAAAATGTCTTTTGAGCTACCGATGTCAATGAAAATACCATTCTTTACAGCAAATGCTTCATGCATGCTGAAAGAAGAGTCTACGCTGTATACTCTCGCATTGTGTACAATGAGATCTACTTCTGTATTGCTGGTACAGCGGATAAATAGAAGCGTCGTTAACAAAAATAAAATTGCACTTTTCATAATAGGAGGTTGTTCTACACTTTTTCTTAAAAATACTCATTTTCAAGAAGAAAAAAAACTGTTGGCTTTTGGAGGCGATATAAAAAGAGCGCTCCATGTCAATTCATGGAGCGCTCTTTCTGCTATAGGAATTCGTTGTTTGCTTACATTGCTTCGGCAACGACCTCTTCCACTTCAGGGACCATACGTTTTAAAAGTCCTTCAATACCCGCTTTAAGCGTGATAGTAGAAGAAGGACATCCACTGCATGAACCTCTCAGCTCTACTGTAACGATACCTTCCTGAAAAGATTTATAGGCTATAGCACCACCGTCTTGCTCTACCGCAGGGCGAACATAGTCGTGAAGAACCTGTTGGATTTTTATCTCTGTCTCTGTTCCTTCAAAAGAAACATCTTCGTCGCTCACCACTTCCTGTACCTTCAGCTCAGACTCTACTGCACCTTTTACGAAGTCTTTCAGTATTGCTTCAATATCATTCCACTCTGCATCCTCCGATTTTGTCACGGTAACAAAATTACTCGCAAAGAATACGCCTGTTACGAAGTTAAATTTGAATAGTTCTTTTGCGAAAGGAGATTCTTGTGCTCTTTCTCTATCCGGATAGTCCACACTACCATTGATAAGTAGCTTGTTGACCAAGAACTTCATCGTCGCTGGATTCGGTGTGCTTTCTGTATATACGTTTATTGTTGCCATTTTCTTGTTTTAAAGTTATGAAAGTTATAAAAGTGATCAAGAAGTCACCATTATCCCTTTATCTTATGTCATCCAAAGATAATCTATATGTATATGATCCACGTCATTGTTTCGTAAAACCTTACGGTTCAAGAGAGGAGCATAGGATAGATTTATAGCGAAACCCCTGTATAATTCGATGGACTGATATTTTTTATCTCTTCTTTAACTATATCAGATACATTGAGACCATCAACAAATGCGGCAATAGTTTCCTGTGTCACCTGTGTATTTGTACGGGTCAAGTCCTTTAATGCCTCGTAAGGCTTAGGGTATCCTTCACGACGTAAAATCGTTTGTATCGCTTCGGCAACAACAGCCCAATTGTTCGCTAGATCTTTCTCAAGAGCGGATTCGTTGAGTATTAATTTGCCTATGCCCCTTAGCGAAGATTTGATCGCAATCATGGTATGAGCTAGAGGTACGCCTATATTCCGCAATACAGTAGAATCTGTAAGGTCACGTTGCAACCTAGATATCGGCAATTTGGCAGATAGGTGCTCGAATAGTGCATTTGCAAGTCCTAGATTGCCCTCTGCATTTTCAAAATCAATAGGGTTCACTTTGTGCGGCATAGCAGAAGAACCGATTTGGCCTGCTGTGATCTTCTGTTTGAAATAGTCCATCGAGATATACGTCCATATATCTCTGCACAGATCAATAAGAATATTGTTTATTCGTTTTAAAGCATCACAACTTGCTGCAAAATTGTCGTAGTGTTCGATCTGCGTGGTAGTCTGTGAGCGGTCTAGTCCTAGTTGCTCATTGACAAATGCATTTCCAAAAGCAACCCAATCGTGAGTGGGGTAGGCAACAAAATGTGCGTTAAAGTTGCCTGTTGCACCACCGAATTTTGCCGAGTGAGGTACACTTTGGAGTAGATTAACTTGTTTTTCCAGACGTTCTACAAAAACTTTAATCTCTTTGCCCAGTCGGGTAGGGGAAGCAGGCTGGCCATGTGTACGTGCTAGCATAGCAACATCGCTCCATTCTTCAGATAGTTTTTTAAGTTCGTTGATTACGGATTGTATGCCGGGAAGGTAGACTTGATTTAATGCTTCTTTCCAAGCGTATGGGATAGCCGTATTATTAATATCCTGTGATGTCAATCCAAAATGTATAAATTCTAAAGAATCGTGTAACCCTAGTTTCTCGAATTCATTTTTTAGAAAGTACTCTACAGCTTTAACATCATGGTTGGTCACTTTCTCCGTATCTTTAATCCATTGGGCATCCTCAAGGGTGAACTCTTCGTATATCTTACGTAGTTTTTCATTTAAAGAGCCATCAAAATGTGCTAATTGTGGAATTCCGGATTGTGCCAAAGCAATGAAGTACTCCACTTCTACCAAAACACGGTGTTTGATTAAAGAGAACTCCGAAAAATAAGGGGATAATTCTTGAGTGGCATTGTGGTATCGTCCGTCGATAGGAGTAACAGCCGTTAACGCTGATAATGTCATTTTCTGTGGAATTAATAAGTCAAAAGTAAATAAGCTGGGCTGTTCTTCTATTTCTAAAGTCAAACAAGTAATCACCATGCCCATCTTAGGTACTGCAAAAGTACAAAAAACAGTTACTTTTTTAGCAATTAAAGGATAATAAAAAAGCCCGTGTCATTAAGAACACGGGCTTTTGTAGGAGTATTTTAACTCTTTTTCGGATTACTGAGCGTTTTTAGTAGAATCGATAACTTGTGCAGTTGAATCGATAGTTTTGTTTGCTGAATCAGCAACTTTGTTGATTGAGTCAGTAAGAGCACCAGCTGTTGAATCAACGATTCCTTTTAAAGAATCAGCAGTTTCTTCAGTTTTTGAAGTGTTGTTACCACATGATGCTACTGTTAAAGCTAATGCTAAAAATCCGAATGCGAATAAATTTTTCATCTTTTAATTTTCTATTTAATTGAAACAAATGTTGTTTTATACTCTTTAATACCGGTAACCTGAAAAGGTAACCCAAGAAATAAAAATTTTTATTTATATATATTAACATTCTGATTTACAGCTGTTAAATAAAATAGATTTTTATTTCGGATGCAAATATAGTATTGTTTTGTTGAAATGCAACAATAAAAAACTATTTTAAGCTAAAAATGTTGTTAGACTATAAAGAACGCATATGTTAGGAAAGATTAAGAGCATAATAAAGCTAGTGAAATCGGTTGATTTTGAGCAGATTGATAAGATTTCGAAAAAAGTGGACCTTGCTGAAGTCATGCAGGCTGTTTCTAAGATGGATGAAAAACAACTGCAAATGGCAATGAAAATGTTGACTGGGAATAAAAAAAAGAAAGATCCTCCACCCATCAATGCTGATTTCTATGCGGTAGAAGAAAAGCTTTCGGTAGAAGATCGGGCATTACAGCTTCGGGTACGGACATTTTTAGAGGCGGAAGTAAAGCCTATCGTAAATAATTATTGGTTGCATGATGACTTCCCCTTTGAAATTATTCCCAAGTTGGCCGAATTGAACGTGTGTGGTTATGTCTATAAAGGTTATGGCTGTGCTGGAGGGACCTCGTTGATGGATGGAATCATTGCCAGTGAATTTGGTCGTATAGATCCTTCCATAGCGACTTTTCTAGGTGTGCAGAGTGGATTGGCAATGGGTTCCATATATATGTGTGGTTCGGATATACAGAAAGAAGAGTGGTTGCCGAAGATGCAGCAATTAAAAATAATTGGGGCATTTGGACTGACGGAGCCTGAAGTGGGATCGGCTACCGCTGGTGGGCTGACTACAACATGCAAGCGTACAGATGAAGGCTGGGTGCTGAATGGTCAGAAAAAATGGATCGGGAACTCGACTTTCTCAGATATAACAATTATCTGGGCGAGAGATGTGGACGATAATCAGGTCAAGGGTTTTATTGTGAGGAAAGAGAATCCAGAATTTTCGGTTGAAAAGATTAAAGGGAAGATGGCGCTGCGGATTGTTCAGAATGGTCTGATTACAATGACTAACTGTTTGGTGCCGGAATCTGACAGGTTGCCTTATGCACAGTCTTTCAAAGATACAGCGAAGGTGCTACAGATGACCCGTGCTGGAGTGGCCTGGATGGCGGTGGGCTGTGCACGCGGAGCCTATGAGAATGCACTGGCTTATACGTTGGAGCGAGAGCAATTCGGCAAACCTATTGCAGCCTTTCAATTGATTCAGAATCATCTTGTGGAAATGTTGTCTAATCTGACTGCGATGCAGACTTTAGTATTCCGCCTGTCGGAGCTACAGGATGAAGGTAAACTCAAAGATGAGCATGCTTCGTTGGCAAAGGTCTTCTGTACACTCCGTACACGTGATATCGTGTCCCGTGCACGTGAGGTGATGGGAGGTAACGGTATTTTATTGGAATATAATGTCGCCCGTTTTTTAGCTGATGCGGAGGCTATTTATTCTTACGAAGGTACTAAAGAGATTAATTCACTGATTGTTGGGCGCAGCATTACGGGACATAGTGCTTTTGTGTAATAATTGGTATTGAAGCGTTGTACCAAACTTTTTCGACTGTTCTATTCCTTTGGTATGTTTATTGTAACGGGAATGTTAAATTCGAAATTTTATATGAAAGTAACTAAAACATTGTTGACCGTAGCACTTATGGGATTGGGGGCTTACGGTGCACAGGCACAGATTAAAATTAACACCAAATCGATTGGTTCTGCAGCAAAAGCCGTAAAAGCAGCAACGCTATCAAATGATGATGTAATAGCTTATACAAAAGAATATATCAACTGGATGGATGAAAACAATCCAGTGGCACCAGCGGATCATGAGCTGGCTCAACGCTTAGTCAAATTGACTTCAGGATTGAGTAATTACGATGGGCAACAACTGAACTTTAAGGTTTATCTCGTTCGTGACGTGAATGCTTTTGCCTGTGCAGACGGTAGCGTACGTGTATGTGCTGGATTGATGGAAGCGATGACGGACAATGAGGTATTGGGGGTTATTGGACATGAAATCGGCCATGTTAAAAATCAGGATTCAAAAGATGCATTTCGTACGGCATTGTTAACTTCAGCATTGAAAGATGGTGTATCTTCTCAAGGTGGTGCTGCAGGAGCGCTTTCTGACTCGCAGTTGGGTGAAGTGGGAGAGCAAGTAGCCAATATGAGTTTTTCCCGTAAACAAGAGAGTATGGCTGATGAATATGGGTATCAGTTTTTGAAAGCTAATAATGTGAATCCATGGTATATGGCAATGGCTTTTGAGCGTTTGGTAGAGTTGTCTGGCGGAGGCAAGGAGAGCTTTACGCAGAAGTTATTCTCTTCACATCCGGATACAGAAAAAAGAGTAGCAGAGATGGGCAAGCGTGCAGAGAAAGATGGATTTAAAAAGCCAGAAAAATAGGCTTAAAGTTTACTATATAAAAAGAGAGGCATCTAATTTAGATGCCTCTCTTTTTTATGTTATTTTTTCTTGTTGTGCTGAGCAGCTTGTTGCTGTCTCATCATCTCTTCCATTTTTGCCTGGAATGACGACTTTTTGGCCGCCTTTGGATTTTTTTGATTCTCCTCAAGCTTAGCGAGTATCTTTTCATCATCAATTGATGAACGAATTAAGAACTGTGTTAAGAATGTGAATAAGGCCCCTAGGAAATAGTAATAATTTAATCCAGAAGGGAAACTGTTCAACATGAAGAAGAATAACAAAGGCATGATATAACCAATATACTTCATTTGGTTACCCATTCCTGAAGTCGCTCCCGAAGTCGCGTTGTTATACCAAGTGGTCAATAATGTAACTGCAGTCATCAACACACACATTAGTGATATGTGGTTGATACCAAAGATCGGGCTAAACGTGATGAATGTATCGTATGTAGATAAGTCTTTCATCCATAGGAAGCTTTGGCCTCTTAATTCAAACAAGTTAGGAAAGAAAAAGAAGAAGGCAAGTGTGAATGGCATTTGCAACAACATCGGTAGACAGCCTCCTAATGGATTAACTCCGGCTTGCTTGTAGAGCTTCATCTGCTCTTGTTGCAATAGCATAGGGTTATCTTCTCCGACTTTCTCTTTAATCTGATCTAATTGTGGTTTTAGTACACGCATCTTAGCCATAGAAAGGTATGACTTGCGGGTTAATGGGAACATCGCTCCTTTTAACAATAGCGTCAATATCAGAATAACGATACCATAGCTCATATGGTAACCATCTAAAAAGTCAAACAATGGAACAGTGATGAATCTGTTGATCCAGCCCATAGGGCCCCAGCCCATATTGATGATCTTTTCGTAGTTATTACCTTCTGCTTTTAACGTCTTGTATTGGTTTGGACCAAAGAAGAAGCTAAATTCAAAATGATTGTTGGCTTGTGTGTTAAAAGCTAGTTCTGCTGTAGTCTTGTAGTTTTTAACGACATTCTCGTTGTTTGAGAACGTTACTTTGAGATCAGTGTTCTCAAAAGCTTGTTTAGACGACAAGATTGAAGAGAAGAAGTGTTGTTTGAAAGCAATCCATTCAACTTTTGTTTTCTCAATTTTTTCTTCTGCATCACTTGTTTCTGATAAGTGGTCTATTGTGCCTTCTGTATCTTTATAGAATATAGAAGATTTTTCACGTTCAGATTTTATGTTCTGTTCTTTTCGAAGAAGATTAGCTTCCCAATCTAATACGATTGTTTTTTGCTTTACATCAATTAAGTTCTGGATTCCAACTGCATTGACGTTTAATGCTAAATTGTACCCTTTTTCTAATGCATAGTTATACTCTAGGTACTGATCGTCTGTATATTTCAAACGAAACGAAGCACTGTTAGGTGATGATGCATTAACTACAAAGTGTAAATCATTGGTATTGATATTCTGACCCCCTGCATTAAAGATAAAACCGAAATTGTTATTATCTCCTTCTAACAAGTAAAGAGGAGCTCCGTCAAAATTCTTTTCACCTTTGAGTTGTACGGATTTTACTTTACCACCTTTAGAAGACAGTTGAATAATAAGCTGTTCGTTTTCTAAAGTGATTAATTGCTCTTGTCCGATTTTGGCAGTACCAAAAGGCTTGCTCAATGCAGCCGAATCAAGAACTTCGTCTTTTTTAGAAGAAGCTAATGAGTCGCTTAGCATTTGTCCACTCTGGGTATTCTCTTTATTATCCCGGCGTTGTTGCTCTTCTTTTAATTCTTGCTCAGTAGGTTTTAAAAAATAAAAAGAACCTGCAAAAATTGCAAAAATCAATACTAGCCCTATAATGTTATTTCTATCCATCTATTATAATTTATTCCATTTTATTATTTACGTCCACTATTTATCAATAGAATAAAGAGGTTTATTTAGTTCCTCCTTTTTTATTGGCTAAAGAAGCGGCTACAAAGCTAACAAAAAGTGGGTGAGGATTTGCAACAGTTGACTTTAATTCTGGATGAAACTGTCCAGCTACGAAGAATGGGTGGTCTTTTAACTCCACAATCTCTACTAGACCAGTCTCAGGATTGAATCCAGAAGCAATCATTCCAGCTTTTTCGTAATCTTTCAGATAAGCATTGTTGAATTCGTAGCGGTGGCGGTGACGTTCTGAAATTTTTGTCTTTCCGTAAATAGCAAAGGCCTTTGTTCCTTTTTTAATATCACAATCATAAGCACCAAGACGCATTGTACCGCCCATATTCGTGATGTTTTTCTGTTCTTCCATCAGGTTGATAACAGGGTGAGGGGTATTCTCATCCATCTCAAAACTGTTTGCGCCTTTCAAGCCCAGTACATTTCGTCCGAATTCAATAACAGCACATTGCATACCTAGACATATACCGAAGAAAGGAATTTTGTTCTCACGGACATATTTAATGGTATTCAACTTGCCTTCTAGACCACGTTCACCAAAACCAGGCGCAACAAGCACCCCATCCAGACCTTTTAGTTTGTCCGCGACATTTTCTGGAGAAATACTTTCTGCAGCGATGAAACTAACCTTTACTTTGGTTTCATTGGCTGATCCAGCGTGGATGAAACCTTCTACAATCGACTTGTAGGCATCTGGCAGCTCTACATATTTTCCAACTAAACCGATGTTGACTTCTGTCGTAGGGTTTTTAAGACGACCTAAGAAGGTTTTCCAATTGTCTAAATTAGGTTCGTTTTTAGTTGAAAGCTTGAGTTTTGTTAAAACTGTTTTGTCCAACTGCTCTTTTAACATTAACAATGGCACATCATAAATAGTAGGCGCATCGATAGATTCCACTACTGCATTGATGTTTACATTACAGAATAAAGCGAGCTTTTTACGGATCTCTTGAGTCAGTTTATGCTCTGTGCGACATACTAAAATATCAGGTTGTACCCCATATTCCAATAAGGTCTTGACTGAATGTTGTGTCGGTTTTGTTTTTAGTTCGCCTGCAGCAGCAAGGTAAGGAACCAGCGTCAAATGGATAACCAGTGAATCATTATTTCCTAATTCCCAGCGTAGCTGACGTACAGCTTCGATAAAAGGAAGGGATTCGATGTCTCCTACAGTTCCACCAAGCTCGGTAATAATGATGTCGTATTCGCCGCCTTCTCCCAAAAGCTGCATACGACGTTTTATCTCATCTGTAATATGTGGTATTACCTGAACGGTCTTGCCAAGGTAAGCTCCTTCTCTTTCTTTTTCAATGACATGTTTGTAGATACGACCAGTCGTCACATTGTTGGCCTGAGAAGTAGGCACATTTAAAAAGCGCTCATAATGACCTAGGTCCAAGTCTGTCTCTGCACCATCCTCTGTGACATAGCATTCGCCATGTTCGTAGGGGTTGAGTGTGCCTGGATCGATGTTGATGTAGGGGTCAAACTTTTGAATAGTAACTTTAAAGCCACGTGCCTGTAAAAGTTTAGCAAGGGAAGCTGCAATAATACCTTTCCCTAACGACGAGGTTACGCCGCCCGTAACAAAGATGTATTTAGTCATAGCAATTAATGGAATTTTCTACTAAAGATGATTGGATTTTGTATCCAAATATCTGCCTTATGTACGGGGTACAAAGATACTATATTTTTCGGGATTGCTGCGATTAAAAAAATAATGTTGAAATTTATTTGTTGATGAATACGTGTCAAAGTAGCCATGCGTCGACCTTAAGCCGACGCATAGAAATAGAGGTGTGATCTAACGTATCGATTGTAACAAAGCGATGGTCTGTTGGTCGAATTCAGTCTCCCCAAAAAGAGAGACACCTGCGGCTCCATTTGTTTTAGCAAGTGATATCGCCTCTTTTAGCTCATTTAGATTTTTAAAATCAGGCAGGTATAGTCCGGCATATAATGGGAATTTGCCGTGTAAACCCTGTACACCTTCAGCAACAGCAGTGCCGATCCAATGTATGGGTTCTTTGTAAAACCCGTGATAGATCATTGGAAATACTCCGGAGAGGTTCCAGTTTGTCCAGTCCTGACGGACAATACGGCGGGCGAGATCCGGTGTCGGGAATACGGCAGCGGTAACAGGTTTCTGGTAGTCTTTGGCTGCCTCACAGATTCTATTCACTATTTTGTTGATTTGACCGTATCGGAATGAGCGCCAAGATGGGCTTTGGTCGGGGCGATCAACCTTGTCTATATTTATGCCTGTTTCCTTGAAAAAAGCATCTTTACTGAATTGACTGTAACAAAAATCATAGTCAGCTAATTCTGTTGACTGATCTAGATTGTAGTTTTGCCAGAGGTTAACAGGAAGCGTTACGTCTGGATAACGGATATAGTCAAGATGTAAGCCATCTACATCTTCTTTCTCAAGTTGTTCTCTGGCCTTTTCTTCGAGGTATTTCGGTACATCAGGATGAGATGGGCAAAGAAAACGGTAATAATTTACATAAGGGGGATTAGTCGCGCAGGATTTTCCCGACCTGCTGACAGCGTAGTATTCGGGATGCTTTTCTAAAAGCTCCTTTTCTCCACGGTTCATGGTCCACATCCATCGATGTGTCTCAAGACCATATTGTTTTGCTAATTGAAAATGTTTGACACTGTAATTCTCAAAAAATATTCCTCGCACTCCGGCATCTTTATAGCTTTGGTACCTTTTTTTTAATGTCGCTTCGGATTCTGATTCGTTGGGGCGGGCCCATAACCAAAAATCAAATAATAAAGGTGTGTTGTGGTCTTGCTGTGCCTGTAAGACGTTTGGGCTGAGCTGTAATGCAGCTAAACCTAGACTGGCAGCTTTAATGAAGTTTCTTCTACTGTTCATAAGATATCGTATAATTGCCAAAATTGTCTATGGTGACTTTGATGTGATTGGCGGGGTCTAATAATTCAGATTTATAGAATGTTTTGTCTTTGTTTATTGTTATCCTGTGTTTGATTCCAGATACTTGAGGTTTTAGGATTTTTTCAAATCCTGGTAGTGTTTCTAGTCTAGGGCTATACTTTCTGTTATTGCCAGCAAAGTGCAATTGTTGAAGATAGAAGATATTCCAGGCTGCTTGTTCGATCGTTTGAGATTTAGGGTAGCTGTCTTTGTCGATGTGTTCCACAAATTGGATATATCCCCACCGCTCAGGGTAATGCATGTTGATGATTCCGATAGGTGACCAGACCCAATTGTCTTCCGCTACTAGCTTTCCGTTTTCCTTTTTTCGTTTGTATTCTCCATTCTCAATAATATGCTGCCATTGCACACGTGAAAAGTTGATTTGCCAAAAGCTATTTACCCGAGGAGTAGGGGATCTTCCAAATGTTCCCAGCGATGTGAATGGAATAGCCATCTCTACACTCCAATAACTGTCGATATCATTAGGGTTGTTTAATGTACCCTCTATGTGTACGGCTGATTTTAAATTCTTAACATCCCAATGCATGATAGCTTCGCCTCCGATTCTATAAGCTTTGGCCATCATAAGATCCATTATGGTGTTTAGGGCGTTGACTTCGATTTCGTAGTATAATGACTGATGTTCGGAGGGTTTTAGGAAAACCTCAAAATCGTTGTCATGATATATGATAGCATCGTGTTGTGTTAAGGTTCCCCAGATGTGCGGTTCGTCCAGACGGGCGTATAGATATAGATAGTTTTCGTCCCATAGCATTTTGACTTTCGTTTCAAAACGTGGAGTAGGTTTAAAGTCGCCTTCAATATCTACAAATTTGTCTGACCAAGGGGCACGGGCCCACGCGGTTTCATTGTTTAAGCCATCAATTACTATTGCTTCTTCTGTCTTAAGTACCGGGTATGTTTTGGGTAAGGATTGCATGCGTAGTGCCTGGGAAAGGTTCTGTTGCGCATGTGCGTGAAAACTTCCTGTCGTAAAAAGGAAAATAATGATATAAAAAGGTTTTAGCATAATCAATAATCTGCATGAATATACATAATTATGCTCTTTTGGAAGTCGAAAATTATTTTTTTTATTTTGAGAGAGGGGTTTTGCTTGAGGAAATCACAGCGTACGAAAAAAGGGTGTAACATTGCTGTCTACACCCTTTTGATTTCTTCTTTGGTATCTTCGTTCGTCTAAACTATTTGATACGTTTAGATCTGATACGAGCAGCTTTACCTGTAAGTCCGCGTAAGTAGAATAACTTAGCACGACGTACTTTACCGTAGCTGTTTATTTCAATTTTGTCAATGTTAGGCGAGTTTACAGGGAAAATACGTTCTACACCAATACCGTTAGAGATTTTACGAACGGTAAAAGTAGCGTTAGCACCTTCGCTGTTTAATTGAATAACTGCACCTTGGTATACCTGAACACGCTCTTTGTTTCCTTCGCGAATTTTATAGTGTACACTGATGGTGTCTCCTGCTTTGAAAGCGGGAATCTCATTCTTTACTACCGCTTGTTCTTCTACAAATTTTACTAAATCCATGATTTTGAGTAATTATAAACGATTTATATCCTGTAAAAATCGGAATGCAATATTACAGCTTTTATTTCGATTAAAAAAGTTTTTTTATAAAAATATTTAACTCCGATTCCCGAAGCGAGTGCAAAGGTATGAAAAAAAGAACTATAATTGTATAGGTGTGTTGATAATTTTATAATATATCTTACTGCTAGGATTCTGTAGATAGTTGTTTTAAAAATATCTCACATTAAATCAGGTTGTTAGTGTGGTTTAGTAAAAAAGTGCTTGCTTTGATCATAAAACGATGTATCTTTGCATCACTTTAAAGGTGATACCTTTTCGGGGTGTAGCGTAGCCCGGTATCGCGCCACATTTGGGATGTGGAGGTCGTAGGTTCGAATCCTGCCACCCCGACAGAAAGAAGCTCTAACGAAAGTTAGGGCTTTTTTCGTTTAAGGGGGTGTCAGGATGAGAATCAGAGTGTTGAACCAATTCTATCGTGCTGACAGTGTAAATAATACTAACTTTTGTTAAGGCTTTTTCTATTTTTGTTATAGAATAAGTAACTCATTTACAAATGAAATTTAGACCTTTTTCCGATACAAAATATTTATGGGTAGTAATGGTTCTGCTCGCTATCATAGCTATCCTGTTTAAATCTATTTACAGGCAATATATTTACTCCAATCAGATTAATGATTTTGGAATTGCTGATTCTTCTCCCAATTTTTTTGCAGGACTTATTATTGTCTTCTTTTATTATATTCAATATCAGAAAGTATCCTTAAAAGTACATGCTCTATTTGGAGCAATTGGTCTTGTTGGATATGAGCTGGTTCAGGGAAGTGTGTTTAAAAATAATGTCTTTGACTATATAGATATCCTGGCTTCGATAATAGGAGTTGTAGTGGGGTATCTCATTTGTTCCAAATTTAAGACAGGAGCGCTGTTTAATAGCCCTATTCGGTAGGCTGTGGAAGATAATAGAAAATAGGTACCACACATCGGAGATGATGGCGGTACCTTTACATATATATAGGGAAATGATGAACTAGGTCTTCATCCTACCACTTAAGGTCAGGATTGATTTGTGTCTCTTTGAAAGGGATGGGAAGCTTATAGTTCGGATCTGTAGGCAAGAGTTGTTTTCTATCTGTCGTCAAAGCTAGGTCCTCTGTATCGCGATCTAAGGTTCTTTCCAGTCTTTTTAAATCAAAATAGCGATGCCCTTCAAAGCAGAGTTCCGTAAAGCGCTCTACTAAGATATCGTCGATACGCACTGCTGTTGCAGTCCTGTCAATGCCACGTGCTCGTCGTAGTGCAGCAAGCATCTCACTAGATTCCGCCACCCTGTTTTCAAAAAGGTAGGCTTCGGCCAGTATAAGGTACAGCTCAGAGATCCGGAATGCTTTGACGTCATTGAGGTTATCAGCATAGGTGTTACCGGGGTATTTGCCTATAGGTGCTTCCTCTTCGATATCTTCGAATAATGCATAGCGTTCACCTTTTTCCTGCTCAAGGTGATTTAATATCTTATAAGAAGGGTAGAAGAGTGTTTTGCCCGAGCCATAATTGCGCCATAATGTATTGGGACGGATTTCATTATTATTATTTCTTCTGAAGGCCAGTATGACTTCTGTGTTTCGAACGTCCTGCCAAAGCGCAGTGTAATGCTCTCCTTCTGCTAATTTGTATTTTGTAACTAAAGGCGACGCGTGTATGATGGCTTCCTTGTATTTTTTTTGATAGAGATAGAAGCGGGAGGCATAGGCGTGTATAGCATCATCTGAAAAACGCCCTATATCAGATTGACCGGTTCCAGAGGCGAGCGCTTCAATTATGTCCTTTTCTGCCTGTGCGTAGAATTCAGTCGTCGGAAGCTTAGGTGGCTTTTGATGTATATCTACTGTCGTAACATAAGGAACCGTGTAGTTTCCCGTGTTCTTATTAAAGTCTCCATAGATCTGGTGCAGTCCAAAGTGAATAAAGCTACGCAGTGCCTTTAGCTCGGCTACGAGATTGTTTAATTTTTCTTCCTCAGCAGTGCCGGACCTAACGACCCGTTCGCTGTTGCTCAGTAGAAGGTTGATCTTATAGATGCTGGCATAGGCGTTTTTCCAGGCCATTAAAAGAATGTCATCGTCCGATGCATAGTTCCATCGGTGTAGATTGTTCGCATAACCATTGACGCCCATATTATCACTGGCGAGTCTGGCCTCATCGGCGAATATACTGCCGATTAGAATATTATATTCCGTTTGTAATTCGGCATATACTCCCAGTACGCCCTGTTCATAGTTTCTTACAGAGCTGTAGATTTCTTCATCCTGCAATTTGTCCTGCGGATGCATGTCGAGTATTTTGTTGCAGGAGCTACTGGCAAACAAAATAAGTATAGGGGTTACAAAACCTAGTATTTTAGATAAATTCATTGCTGTTTAAAATTTGACGTGTAAGCCTAAAGTGTACGTACGGGGTAGTGGATATTCATATTGATACCAGTTGTTGTCGTCTTCGGGATCCTGTCCTTTCCACTTTGTCCAGGTCCACAGATTCTGTCCTTGACCGAATACGCTGATTTCACGGCAGTATTTCGATAACTTATTGCTCATTGGTATACTGTAGTTGATCTGTAGGTTGCGGAGCTTGATATAGTCGGCACTCTGTAATTCGCGGTCCGTCATAAAACGCTCGTATTGTGGAGATGGGTTGCCGGATTGATCTCCCGGTTGTTGCCAAAAATCCAGCATATCACGGGATTGGTTGTAGATTCTATAGTTGGCGTCCGCTGAGGTGCGGTATAGCTCACCTGTGTTAAGTCGGTACATGCCTTTTATATAGGTGAATAGGGCGCTTACCTGTAAGCCTTTGTATCCTACTCGCGCTGTGAATCCTCCTTTTAGGGGTGGGTCGAATGAACCTTTTACCAATACAGCATTATCTGGGTCAAAAGTAGAAGTGATTTCGCCGTCCGCATCAAGGTATTGAGGGGCTCCGGTTTGTGGGTCTACACCAGCCCATCTTACCATATAGAAGTGTCCTAACGGTTGCCCCACACGATGGATGGAATAGTCTTCAGTCACGATCTCATCTTCGTCTCCCAGGCTTAAAATGCGGTTTCGGTTGTAAGAGCCATTGATGCCAAGGCGGATGAAAAAGTCGTCTTTGCGGATAAGATCTCCAGATAGACCGAACTCTATACCTCGGTTACGGATTTTCCCCATATTATCGGGGACAGATTCGAAGCCGGATGTCATAGAAAGTGTGCGGTCGACAAATAGATTGCTGGTTACACGGTTGTAGAAGTCAACCTCTGCTGTAATTCGATTATTTAGAAAGCCGATTTCTGTGCCTATATCTGTGACGCGATTCATCTCCCAGTTGTAGTTTGGGTTTCCGGCCGATACAGGAACAAAGGCATTTTGGCCAGCATAGTGTGACACGGCATACAGTCTGCGGTATCCAAAGTCACTGGCAAAACCAGAAGCATTCCCCGTCAGACCATAACTTGCCCGCAGACGCCACATGCTGATGATGGGCAGTGCTTTTACAAACTCTTCTTCCCCTAGGTTCCAGCTGGCACCTCCTGCGTAAAAATATTTGTAGCGATTGGATTCAGGTACGCGGGATGAACCGTCGCGACGTAAGCTTCCGGTTACGGTAAAGCGATTGCCGTTAGAATAGCGCAGTAATCCGATTTGCGAGACCAGTGCATTCTCAGATATACCACCGGATAGCTGCGGTATCAGGTTGTTCTCTGCAGTTCCCGGGGTGATACCACCAGGAGTCTGGGATAGTCCGGGTACAAGACCATAGCCTGTGAAGCCTTGACTGCTGATTTTTTGTTTGTTGATTTCTCCCAGACCTATAGCTTCTATAAAATGATTGTCCCAGCGGCGTGAATAATTGAACCCGATGTTACTTACTATACTAAAATAATTATTTGTATTGGACGTGTATGATCCCTGTCCTCCCTGTTCGACGAGTGAGCCAAAATAAGTGTCCGGTTTAATGATATGTTTACCATTAATTTGTTGAAAATCTACTCCAGAAGTACTCGTTAGCTTTAAATGTTCGGTTAGTGTGTAGGCGAAATTACCGGTTACCACACTCTTGTATTGACGTTCGCGGCGGTCTACATCTTGGTACATCGATAGCGCATTTGTTCCAAAGCGGTTAGGTCCGGGGGTTAAGTTGCCGTCTTTGTCGTATGGATTCTCATAAGGCAGTGCGAAGTAAAGTGACGCTACGGGATTGGTTTCGCTGACATCAAAGTCAGATTCGCTGATCTTACTATTGGTCGTAGCTAGATTGACGTTCAGGGCCAATGATAGTCGGCCAGACTGATGGGCGATATTGTTGGTTAGGTTGATTCGTTCTAATCCAGAGTTGTATAGTACCCCTTGTTGATTAAAGTAAGAAAGCGAGGAAAAGATCTGTGTATTCTCCTTTCCGAGTGAATAACTGACATCGTGCGCATTTGTCGTGCCATTGCGTAGTAATAGTTTTCTCCAGTCATTATCTATACCCCGTAGGTTTGCCAGTATCTCATCGCCCTCTAGAAAGTCTTTTTCAGTTTTTGGCATCAGTGCCCCGTTTACTAGTTTGTTGGGGTTATTTCTAGAATGAGCCCAGCCTGGGAAATTGGGATCCTGTAAGCGCTCTTCGAATAAAAGTCGTTCCTTCGTATTCATCATATCCCACTTGCTGTTATTAACCGATGCATAGCCAAACTGTCCTGTGTAGGAAATGCGTGGAGTGCCATTTTCCCAAGAGTTGCCTTTTTTGGAGGTGATGACGATGACACCATTGGCGCCCCGGGATCCGTACTGTGCGGTAGAGGCAGCATCTTTGAGTACTGTAATGTTCTCAAAACTCTGGGGATTCAAGGTGGAGAATGAACCTGCCGAGATAGGGACACCATCCAAGATATAGAGAGGAGCTGAATTTTCGTCCTGTATTGATCCTATGCCACGTAGTGTGATGCGTCCAGGTGCGCCTGGTTGTCCAGATGGAGAGGCGACATAAAGTCCTGGTATCTGCCCCTGTAAGGACTGATCAAAGGAAGCAACGGGCATGCGCGCTATACCTTCCGCAGGTAAAGAGCTTACCGCACCAGTGGTATGTGCCCGGGATTGTTTGGTATATCCCGTGACCACGACTTCGGATAGATCGTTTTCTTGAGATAGCAGTGAGATTGTCCACTCCGATTTTCCCTCTTTAAGGACAAGCTGTTCTGTTTGGTATCCCAGCATGCTGACCACTATCCGCGACATCGAGGAGCTGGCGGGTAGGTAGATTCGGCCTGATTGATCGGAGATGTAGGATTGCGAATGTGTAGCATCAGTGAGCGTGGCCCCGCGGATCAGTTCATTCGTCTTTTCATCTTTCACAGTTACTGTGATGTTTTTTTCTTGCCCTATGGTTCTTAGCGGTATTCCCGAAAGAAAAAGAAGGGAGATGGTCAATAAACTTCTAAAATTCATGAAAACGTTAACTTTTGAGTCTCTTCGGATTCCATTTCCGAATTGACTCAAAGGTATGTTTGCCGTATTAGAAGGTTATTTAAGAGTTATTAAAGAGGCATTAGTTTGGCATTAGAATTTTTTAATCTCCTTTTCTGTGTAAGGAAGTTTGATGACCATACTCGTGCCCTGGGCAATTTGCGAAGTGATCGATAATGTCCCCTTATGTAGGTGGATTATTTTTTGAGATAGCGAGAGGCCCAAGCCAGAGCCAAGATGTCCTATCGCATTTTTGCCACGATAGAAAGGTGTTAATATCTTGGACAAATCTTCTTCACTAATACCTATTCCTTTATCGTCTATGGTTATGAATAGATTGTTGTTCTTGACGTGGATAGCGATGGATATCTCCTGAAAGTCGGAGAATTTGGCCGCATTATGGATGAGATTGGTAATCGCTATTTCTAAAAGTTTGGGGTTGCCATGGAGTTGAATGGCATCTAGGTTTTTCTCTACTTGGAGATGTATAGCTACTTTAATAGCTGGGTTCCGTTGTAAGAGATCATCCATCATGTCCCAAAGGAAATCTTCAAATGCAAATTGCTTTATGTTTGCCATCTGATAATCTACCTGTGCGAGAGAAAGTAGATTATGGATGAGGTTGTCCATCTTTTGGCAGTCCTTCACAATGTGGGTTAATGCCTCTTTGTATTCTTCGGTGCTACGTTCTTGACGTAGTGTTATTTCTGCATTACCCAGAAGTACCGCTATGGGGGTCTTTAGTTCGTGCGAAGCGTTGGACACAAATGATTGCTGCATTTCAAAAGCTTGTTGGAGTCTCGAAAAAACTTGGTTTATGGTTTCTTTAAGCTGTTCGATTTCGTCATTCCGTATTCCGCGCAGCGGAAGGCGTTCGTGTAGATTGTTGGCCTCTATTCGCTTCATGTGTACGATGACGTCCCGTATGGCCGAAAGTATCCAATTTGCAAATACACGTCCCAACAAGACTGTCAAGACTATTGCTAGCACAAAGCTGATGATCATGGCATAGCGTAATTCCTGAAGTGACTGCTCGCCGTAGATGTTTTGCGCCGAAGCAATGATAACAAAATCACCTGAATTATCTTTGTATAATATACCGATCGACGGAACGTCGTCACGTTTAAAAAATACCGTTTTTTGGGCGATGATACGATCTATTGTTGCTTTGTCCCAGCTTATACCTTTTTCCTCTATGAACATAGAGTTGTAGTTGGTGTCGTAAATTCGAATTTGTTCTGTGGGGAGTGTTCTGGGGAATTTATGAAGAACCTCTTGGTACTCTTCTTTTGAAAAGTTATCCCTGGCCAAGTAGTTGTGTCCTACAATATAAGCTCTGTCTTCCAGTCTCTTGTGAAAGCTGCGGTCTATTTCCTTGGATACCAGGAAATATAGGATTCCCATTACAGCAAGAAGAAGTGAAGCGAAAAGTAGGCTGAATTGGAAAATCAATCGGGTTTTTGTCTTCATGCTTTATCTTTAAGAATATAGCCCATGCCTACGACTGTGTGGATTAAAGGAGGATTAAAGCCCTTGTCGACTTTAGCTCGTAGATAGTTTACATAGACATCAATAAGGTTGGTTCCTCGATTGAAACCAATGCCCCAAACAGCTTCGGCAATCTGTGCTCGCGACATGACACGGTTTTTGTTGACCAAAAGATATTCTAGGAGAGCGTATTCTTTAACCGTTAATGTGATCGCTTGTCCATTGCGTTGTACAGTTTTGGAAAAACAATCCATTTTTAGATCTTCGGCATGGTATTCTATGCTATTGTTGTGGTATGTGGTACGACGGGATAGCGCTTTGATCCGAACCAACAGCTCGTCAAAATGAAAGGGTTTGGTCAGGTAATCATCTGCACCGCAATTGAATCCTTCGATCTTGTCTTGGATCGTGCTGAGAGCGGTTAGCATCAAGATGGGGACATCTGTTTTGAGCCTGCGTACATGTTTACAGATTTCGGTACCGTTCAAGTGGGGAAGTATACCATCCAGAATCAGTAAGTCAAACTCTTGTTCTAAGGCTAGTTTTAAACCAGTGGCCCCATCATAAGCCACCTGTACTTGGTGGCCAGCTTCATGTAGTCCCTTTTTTATAAATTCGGCAACCCGAATTTCATCTTCAACCAAAAGTATATTCATAGCGATGTGTCTGCTGTTTTCGGTTACGAAATTGCTTTTTATTTGTTAAAATATGCCCAACATTAGAAAAATCTAATGCATGTATATCATTTTTGTCGTTTTTTTTTCGTTGCTTAAGATGTTTTTCACTTCTTCAATTTTCACTTTTATGATACAAGGTTATTTGCATCTTTTCCCAAATTATATTGCAAAAAGTGGGCCGACAGTTGGTTTGTCGGAGCAGTTTTTAAGTCGATACCCAAAGTTGCCTATTGAGTATATTGATTTTTTGAACTCCTTTTCGTTACTCGCTAATAAGGCAGATACGACTTGGTTTAATAGTATAACGGATTTTAATGAGGACGAGGTGGAAGAGTTTAGATGGGATGAATTTGAACGCGAGTCTATGGAAGCTCTTGAGGGCGATGCAACTGCTCAGGGTTTGGTTAGTGATTTTTGGGACAGGCACATCCCTATCATACTGTCTGTCGAAGGCGGGTATAGTCATTTTTCTATTGGAGTCGGGGAAAATAACTGGGGGAAGATTTATTTTGGGGGAGAGCCTGAATACGAAGAGGTAGAGTGGGTTGCAGATAGTTTTCTGATGTTCATGGAAGCCCTGGCTGAAGGTAGGTTGATCGATAAATATGAGCGACTCTTCCGTTAAAAAAGGGGGGGGAGTAAAACCACTGGTTTCGGGGATTCTTTTCCTAGCCTTGTCTCCTTAGTTTTGCTTTTGTAATTCAACGATGTAATTAACAAAAAGTTTAAAACTAAAAATATAGAAGATGAAAAAACAACTATTGACAATCGCAGTTCTCTCTACTATGCTTTTTGCAGCTTGTGGTGAGGGTAACAAGAAAGCAGAGAATAATACCCAAACGACAGAAGAAGCTGGAAAAAATGGGGCGGAATCAGACAAAGGTGATGCCGAGCAAGAAGGGAATTTCCTTACAAATCGCGATGCTTTGAAAAAAGCAGAAGCGGCATTGAAAGATATGCCTAAATTTAAAGGTAAAGATGTTAAGGTGTTCCAGAATATTCACTTCTATGAGGATGGCCGTGTGCAATTAGCACTTCAGGATCCAGATAAGCCAGAAAATATCGACGATTATTTATTTCAGGGAGGAAAATGGCAAGAGCCTCAGGCTGTCCAGATTTCAGGTGATGGTGATATGTCGGCGAATGTGTTTCCACTAAGTACACTTAAGTTTGAGACTGTTGCTGATATTTATAAACAATTAGAAGAGCAGTCTAAAGAGGTAGAAGGGGCTAAAATCGACGGCCATATTTACTACAATTTAAATGTGATGCTCCAAAAAGGGCAGTGGATGACGGGGGTGCAGGGGACACGTGGACAGTACTCCGGTTACTTCAATGCAGATGGAAGTTTGAAAGAATTCAAGAAAAACTAAGGTTTATTGATTTATACTGTTCTAGTTTGGGGGAGCTCTTGGGAGCTCCCTCTTTGTTTTTCTAGTCGCGTCGCTCGATAATATCAAAAATCCGTTCTATAGGGCGGCCGATTACCGCTTTGTCGCCCACGATGATTATTGGACGTTCTATCAGAATAGGGTGTTTCAATAGAATATCAAGCCATTCCTCATCCGATAAGGTGAGATGGGCGAATTTTTCTTGAAATAATGGTTCTTTTGTCCGGATGAGATCTAGTGGTCTCAACTGGAGCAAGTTTAATATTAAACTGAGTTCTCCTCTATCTGGGGTATCTTTGAGGTAGTGGATTACCTCAGGAGTTTCTCCATTTTTTAAGAGAAGTTCCAATGCAGCACAACTCTTGCTGCAGCTTGTATTGTGGTATATCTTAATACTGCTGTCCGTCTTCATTTGAACTATCCTTTGCGTTCATCTAAAAAGAGTATGCTGTTTCGCTTTTTGTTTCTGATAGTACAAAATAAGTTTGAACCGTACTGACATGGGGGAGAACGGCCAGTTTATGTCTTAAGAATAAATGGTAGGCATCCATGTCTTTTGTAGCTATGCGAAGCATGAAGTCATAAGACCCGGCCATTTGATAGCATTCCATGACTTCCGGAAACTTGGCAACCTCCCGTTCAAATTCATTGAGAACCTCGTAGGTGTGTGCTTTGAGGAATACTTGAGAGAAAGAGATTAATCCAATTCCGATCTTATGACGATCCAGGATCGCTACTGTTTTACGAATATAGCCTGCGGCTTTGAGCTTTTTGACGCGTTCGTGGACCGCGGCTATGGATTTGTGCAGTTTTAATGAGAGCTCTTTGTTACTAAGAGTTGCATCCTCTTGTAATAGTTTTAATAGCTTCCTGTCTGTTTGATCCAGTTCCATAACGTATTTTTTTTGGTGACGCTGCTAAATTACTATTTTAATCTGTATTTTTTATTGGTTTTGTTTGGTGGTTCGATAAAAATTATTGAATTATTATCGTTGTGTTGAATATTATTTTGTTTTGTTAGAATTTTGTGCAGTTTAGTATGAAGACCATATTATATTCGAAAAATTTCTAAAAATATAATTTATTAAATAAATAATGATAGAGGAAACTACTTTTAGCAAATGTTTATCTCCAGAGTTGGATAGTCGCTTTCAGCATTTGTGGTGTTTGGTTGGAAATACACCTATGCTAGAATTGCAGTACGTGTACAAAGGTAAACCAGGAAAGATTTATGTAAAATGTGAAAACTACAATCTTACAGGCAGTATCAAAGACCGTATGGCATTGTACATTCTTTATAAGGCATATTCTAATTGTCAGATCAAACCTGAAGATATGATTGTCGAAGCGACTAGTGGAAACACAGGTATTGCATTCTCGGCTATCGGTAAAGCGTTGGGACATGAAGTGAAAATCATTATGCCAAATTGGTTGAGTAAAGAGCGTATCGATATTATTAAAAGTATGGGTGCCGAAATTCAATTGATTAGTAAAGAAGAAGGTGGTTTCTTAGGAAGTATCCGCCTTAGTGAAGAGCTTGCTGCACAAGGGGGCGTGTTCTTGCCAAGACAATTTGAAAATGAATATAATGCCGAAGCACATGAACTTACTACAGGTAAGGAAATTGCATTGCAATTAGCTAGTAAAGGTCTTATTGCGGATGCATTTGTTGCTGGTGTAGGTACTGGTGGTACGGTAATGGGCGTAGGTAAACAATTGAGAAATTATAACCCTGCAGTTCGTATTCACCCGTTAGAGCCTCAGGAAAGTCCTACGCTTACTACAGGTTACAAAGTAGGAGCACACCGTATTCAAGGTATCTCTGATGAGTTCATTCCTGCAATCGTTAAGTTGGAAGAGTTGGATTCTGTTGTTTGTGCGTCAGATGGTGATTCTATTATCATGGCTCAGAAATTGGCAGGACAGTTAGGTTTGGCTGTAGGTATCTCTTCTGGTGCAAACGTGATTGGAGCTATTAAATTGAAGGAAGAGTTGGGCGATGAAGCTGTTGTCGTAACGCTTCTATGTGACGATAATAAAAAATATTTAAGTACGGATCTTGTTAAAGAGCAGCCGGTGAAAGAAGGATATATCTCTACAGATTTAGATTTCACAGGCTTCCAGCCTATAGCGCGCTTGGAAAAATCATTGTTCGGATCAAGCGTACTATAAAGACTTGTTTCAGCCTAAATTTATTTAGGTGTTGTTTGTGTTTGTGTGGTAAGCCGGGATTTTAGGATCCTGGCGGACCTCACTTAAATTGGTTTAACAAAAACTAATCTCTTTAAACTAAAATTATGAAAGCATTTTTGTATGTTTTTTCAATCCTGTTACTGATGTTCTCAGGTGTAGCTATCGGCCAACAGGCGGATAGTCTATCTGACGTCTCTGGTCTTACATTTACAGATGGTAGCGTCACCGACAGCACCCAAGGAGCTGAAGTCCCTGACGATATCGTATTCTCTGATGGACAGGATACTGGTAGTGCACAGGTTGACAGTACTGCGACGGTAGATGCTACAGCAACTGTAGCTACAGATGGTGCCGCTGCAGATGATAAGTCGATGTGGGGTATCTTTATCGCTGGTCTTTTGGGTGGTTTTGCGGCATTCTTTATGCCCTGTATC
>NZ_SNYV01000005.1 GCF_004363245.1 Sphingobacterium yanglingense
CCTGTTCCTACGTTAGATCCTAAAACAGGTATCGTTACAGTAGATCCAGAGACACCGGCAGGCGAGTACGAGATCACCTACAAAATCTGTGAGGTGTTGAATCCGAACAACTGTTCTACGACTACGGTTACTATCGTTGTAGAAAAGGCTCCTATTGAGGCAGTGGTAGATACACCACCAGCTATCAATGGTAAGGACGGCGGTAAGACACCAAGCGTACTGGACAATGATAAATTAAATAACAAACCAGTTGATCCGAAGGATGTTGTGATTACAGTAGAGAAACCGGCAGATCCAAGAACACCTGGGACTCCTGTTCCTACGCTAGATCCTAAAACAGGTATCGTAACGGTAGATCCGGAGACACCAGCAGGGGAGTACGAGATCACCTACAAGATCTGTGAGGTATTGAATCCGAACAACTGTTCTACGACTACGGTTACTATTGTTGTAGAAAAGGCTCCTATTGAGGCAGTGGTAGATACACCACCAGCTATCAACGGTAAGGATGGCGGTAAAACTCCATCGGTGTTGGATAATGATAAATTGAATAACAAACCAGTTGATCCGAAGGATGTAATAGTTACGGTAGAGAAACCGGCAGATCCAAAAACACCTAGGGCTCCTGTTCCTACGTTAGATCCTAAAACAGGTATCGTTACGGTAGATCCAGAGACACCAGCAGGAGAATACGAAATCACGTATAAAATCTGTGAGGTATTGAATCCAAACAACTGTAGCTCTGTTGTTGTAAAGGTGGTAGTGGCGCCGGCTCCACTTGTTACCGTAGACGATCCAATAAAATTGGAATGGTCTAAAGAGGAAGTGACTACAGAGTCTGTGTTGAAAAATGACAGCTACAATGGAAAGCCAATAGATTTAACCGAAGTTACCCTGAAACCAGGTGTACCAAGTAATCCTGGGCTGACCATGAATGCAGATGGTACGATCACGGTCGCACCAAGTACAAGACCTGGTACGTATACTTATCCATACACAATCTGCGAGGTATTGAACCCGACCAACTGTTCTACAGCGGTAGCGACTATTGTAATCGAAGCTTCGGATGTGTTTATTCCAAATACATTTACACCGAATGGTGATGGAGTCAATGATAAGTTTGAAATAGTAGGTATTGAGAACTTCGACAACGTTAGTGTTACTATTGTGAACCGTTGGGGTAATGAAGTGTATCGCAATGATAGCTACAAGAACGAATGGAATGGTTCAGGACTCAACGAAGGTACTTACTACTATATCGTTACGCTACGTAAGGGCACGACAGAGACGGTACATAAAGGATGGGTATTAATTAAAACAAGATAAGCTAGTCTTACGATGAAAAAGTTTAATATAAAAAGTTTGTTGTTCATGACTATGGTCCTTCTATCGATGAAGGGCCATGGCCAACAAAATATACAGTTCACGCAGTATATCTTTAATTCCATAGCGGTCAATCCAGCCTATACAGGTTATAAAGAAGAATGGTTTGGACAGATGGGATTAAGAAGCCAATGGTCCGGTTGGGAAGGGGCGCCTAAAACGGGCTCAATTTCCATAGATGGGGTATTGGATCCTGAAGCACGACGCCATGGGGTTGGTCTACAGGTTACGGCCGATAAATTGGGGGCACAGGCAGCAACTAGTATTTTTGCGAACTATGCACTGCGCTTGCAGTTAGACCGTGCTGATGAACATCGTCTTGCATTGGGAGTAGCAGGAGGGGTGACACAATACAGCCTTGATGGTAAGAAGTTAGAAACTGTTGAAAAAATCGATGGGGTTGTGCCAGATCATATGGTGACCACTTGGCGCCCAGACATTCGATTAGGGGTATATTATAGCAATCCGAAGTGGTATGCAGGTGTCTCCGTACAGGATTTGTTTGCTAATGCCAATAGCGATTCTGAATTTCAGTTTAACCAGAATTCATTAGAGAGTCTGTACCGTAGAGTACATGGTTATTTTATAGCGGGAGCGCTCTTTGAATTGGATCCAGGCTTGTCTTTGCGTCCGAGTATACTGGTGAAAGATGATTTTAAAGGTCCGACTTCGTTAGATTTAAATGCAATGTTTATCTTTAACGACAAGTTTTGGATTGGCGGAGGTTACCGTACGCGAGCTCGTATCTTTGATAGGGATTATAATAAAGCGACTGTAAACAAGCTTAGTGCAATGAACTCTTTCAGTGGTATCGCACAGTTCTATGTAAGTCCCAAACTGCGCATAGGTTATTCATATGACCATATGTTGAATAGCATGAGTGGGCTGCAGAATGGAAGTCACGAGGTGACTCTTGGTATTACATTCGGAAGAGCTCATCGTCAGATTTTAAGTCCACGTTATTTTTAAAATGACTTGTATATAATATTGTCGTCTTTATAATTCGTACTTTAATGAGAACAAAAAAATACTTTAATACGGTCATGGTAGCAGTCGCACTCTCTTTGAGTGTGGGAGCTGTACAGGGACAGGAACAACCTAGCCGCCGTAATCGTGCCGACCAGTTCTATAAAGAGATGCAGTATGCAAAGGCTGCCCTCGCTTATGAAAAATTGGTTGATGTCAAGAAACCGAGTGTTTCGAATATGGAGCGCTTAGCACATAGTTACTTCTATATCAAACAATATGATTTAGCTGAAAACTGGTACGCGCGACTGGTGGCTCAAAAATCGGTGACACCTGAATTGCGGTTAAACTATGCTGAAGTACTAAAGCAGCAGGGAAAATATGCGGAAGCTAAAGCTCAATACGAACAGTTACTTGCTTCCGAAGGAAAGAACGAGGCTATACTGAATGCCATCCACGGTGCTGATTCGGCTCTTGTATGGATGCGTAATCCTACACGTCACGACATCCGTAATGAGCAAGGGGTAAATACCTCCTTGGCTGAATTCAGTGTAGTGAAAACGAATAATGGCGTGATGTACGCGGCCGAACCTAATAGTTTATTGCAGGCCAAGAGTGGTATGACAGGACAGGCTTTCTTACGGATTTATGCCGCAGAGCGTAAAGCAGATGGATCTTTGGTATATCCTAATCAAGTAGCATCTTCGATCAATGGATCCACATATCACGTTGGTCCCATAGCTACAAATGCGGCCGAGGATGTGCTCTATGTAACCCGGACCTTTGCAGGTAAGGATGGCGAGCGATTCAAAGCTGATGGCGCAAAATGGAATAAGCATAATTTAGAACTTAAAATCTTCCGTAAGAAAGGTGCCGAGTGGGTAGAAGAAGATTTTGCGTATAACAATGTTAAGGAATATTCTTTAGGTCATGCATTCCTTAGTCCGGATGAGCAGACGTTGTACTATGCGTCAGATATGCCAGGAGGGAAAGGTGGTGTTGATATTTGGTATAGTGAATTACAGGCCGACGGAAGTTGGGGAGTTCCTCAAAATGTGGGGGATGTCATCAATACAGCCGGAGACGAAATGTTTCCAACACTTGCCGGTAAGGAAATCTATTTCTCCAGTACAGGGCATGTGGGCATGGGTGGACTAGATATTTTTAAAGCAAAGGGCGAGAAAGCTAAATACGAAGGAGTGAAGAATCTAGGATATCCAATCAACTCCGCTTCGGATGATTTTGCCTATGTAGAGTATGGGGAGACAGTAGATAATAAAGTGGGATATCTATCTTCAAACCGTAAAGGCGGTGTAGGATCAGATGATATTTATTCGTTCGTGTTCCAAAAACCTAAAATTCGGATTGTTCTAGAAGGCGTGACGCGCGATCGTAAGACAGGTGAATTGCTACCAGTTTCAACAGTTACTTTATTTGGGGCAGCTGGTGATATTGTTTCGAAAGGACAGACCGATAATGCTGCTCAGATCAGTTTTGAAGTCGCACCTAATACGGTGTTCCGTCTTTTGGGAGAGAAAAAAGGGTATCATGCAGATTCGGTATTGGTTAGTGCTGTGATGCCTACGAAAGATACGGTGATACGCTATACCATGAATTTAACACCAGTGATGAAAGTCGGTGATAAGTTCATCTTAGAAAACATTCACTACGACTTCGATAAGCATAATATTCGTCCAGATGCCGCTAAGATATTAGATCGTCTTGTTGCTACCATGCGAGATAACCCTACATTGAAAGTAGAGTTGTCCAGTCATACGGATAGCCGCGGTTCGGATAGCTATAACGAAAAGCTGTCGCAGCGTAGAGCACAGTCGGCCGTGGATTATTTGGTCACTCGTGGTATTGCTCGAGAACGTTTGGTGGCTAAGGGGTACGGAGAAAAACGATTGTTAAATAGATGCAGTAACGGCGTAGACTGCACTAAAGCAGAGCATCAGGCCAATAGACGTACGGAGGTAGAGGTGTTGGAACTATAAGGTCTTGATTTTAAATCACAAAGAAGCTTTTTTCATTTGAAGGGGCATCTAGAAAATCCTTTTTTAAGAAAGGATAAAATTAAAAAGGGGTAGAAAATAATAGTTTTTCTGCTCCTTTTTTTGTTTGCTACAGAAATCATTCACTAATCGATAGAAGACATCTAGCATCATCGTTTCCAAAAGCTCCATACATAGTTTCGAAAGCCTTATTGTTTCAGTGCGTTAAAAAACACAGGCACTTTTGGAAAAGTAACAGTAGGAGTAGAAGCATACACGTATGGACTACCCCGTGGGGTAAATCCTACCGATGTTAAAATGCTTTTTGGTTCTTATCAGACTTTGGTAATCTCGACCTGTACAGGAGATGTATGGGGTCTGTCTGCTATAGGTACCAAAAACGGTGACAGAACTTACAGGTACTGCTGCCAATTCGGTATGACATCTTGTAAATAAAGTATTACGAACAATCGGAATACAAAAGGAGAAAAGTTTACCAATGTAGTAGCTACACGTGCTACAGCTTAAGATTTGATGACGTTATGGAAAATGGGGGCATCTGTACTTGGGAATCGAATACCTACATAGGTGAGGCTTGAGGGGCGATTCCTGCTGAAAAATCAGGCCTCCCTAAGTATGAAACGCTGTAAAACAAGCTTAAAATATAACTGGAGAAGGAAAATTTGTGTAATAAGAATTATCTTCGATGTAACTGAAAACGTATCTTTACGGATCGTTTAAATAGTTACATCTACAAAAACGAATTAGTCAAACCTGGATATATAAAAAAATTACCGAATGAAAAGTCCGCTTTATCCGTTATTAAGCAATTTGTGTTTTTTCTTCTTGTTTCTATTTCTTTTCCAAACAGTTTCTGGACAATCCAAAAGAAATCCACAAAACGAATTCAATGTATTAAATAAATCGTACCATTCTGGAAAGTTATCTGCCCAAGAGTATTTTGTAAAGGCTGATTCTGTTGTGCATCTCTTATTTTCGGAAGGCACTCACATCGAAACCAAGGAGTTGGTAGATCTACTTAGTCTCTATGAAAAGATTGCCTGGAGCAAGACCGAATATCACCGAGCGCGTATCAGCTACTATTACCTTTTTTTTAATAATGCCCGCATGTTTAAAAAGAAAGGGGCATCGATGTATTATGCCGAAAAGATTACGGCTGCGTACAAAGAATATGGTGAAGAGCACCCCCTGATAGAGCAGCTTCAAAAGAGTAAAATCTATCAGGAACAACGGTTATACGATAAAATTGTTGACCTATTTAAGACTGAAAAAGAATACCTTGAATCCCTGCCTGGATTACTGCAAAAAGATAGTGTCGACGAATCGGTAGGCCTGAATGCACTATATATCCTTTCGCCTGTGCTTTCAGGATATATCAAGATGAGCGACGTCGCATCCGTCCGTGACATCGTACTTCTGGCTAGGCAAATCGGCGCCGCCATTCAACAGAAATATCCTATTTCAAGGCCACAGATGCTCTATACGGATATGTTGATGATCGATATTGAACTCTCTGTAGCGAACTTCGAGCGTCGGTACAATGATGCCAAAAACTTATTGAATGAAATGGAGCGTTTGAAAGTAACCTACAAGGATCAACCAACAAATTTCATCGATATTAATCTGGTGCGTTTACGTTTAGAGAATTACCTGAATTTAAAAAATGCAGACAGCCTACAGCTTTATATAACGAAATATGAAACTTCGCCAAATTTTGGAAAAGCACAGAGTGCAGATCTAGCTGAATTCAAAGCCAAGCTACAGGCACTCAAGGGCAACTACGCAGGAGCATATACTTACCTTGCTGATGCCCTAAATCACGAGCGAGAGTTACAGGCCAATCTAATGACAGAATCAAGCGATCTATTGTATGCCTATACACAGGCCGAGCATAGCAGTATAGCCCTCGAAAAAGCGGAAAAGATAAAACAGCAACGGACTTTATGGCTGGTGCTTATTTCCGTGCTGGCATGTGTCATTATCCTGGGTATCTATATGATGATGATGTACAGAAGCCGCAAAGCAAAAGAGCAGCTGGAGGCACTAAACGATACAGCCAATATGCAAATTATAGCGATGGAAGAAGCCAAATATCAAGCAGTTAGAGATGAACAGCAACGCCTCGGACAGGATCTTCACGATGGGCTTTCGTCGTCTATTGCTGCTATCAGACACCAAGTGGAGACAATCATGATGGATATCAATGACAACTCGCTGAAAAGCAAAATGGACATGCTTAAAGCTGAAACAGAAAACGCCTACAGGGCTGCAAGAAGCAAAAGTCATGAGTGGTTCAGTGCAGGTGATAAGCAACTGGAGCAGTCATTTGAAAAACAGATAAAACTTCTTACGGACAATTCGCTGCCAGATCGCCGCTATAACAAAACCATTCACATAGACGACGATTCATTGACGAATGTCGGTGTCGATGATAGGATTACCCTGCTTCGCATTATCCAAGAGGCCATCACCAACATTATCAAGCACGCGAAAGCCAAAAATATAGAAATTTTGATTTACGAAGAGGAGAACAACCTTATCCTCACGATCAGTGATGATGGAATAGGATTAGGGGATACGAAACCTAAAAATGGTAAAGCAACTATGGGTTTGCTTTCTATTCGCCGCCGGGTTGAATCGCTAGGCGGTAAAGCTGAAATACATTCAGGTACGAAGGGTACAGAGGTATCTGTAAGTATACCGCTAACTTAGGTCAATATCAACGGCAATAAGATGATGTGAAAAATCAAACTGGAAAAAGATTTTGTTAACTCCGCAAAATCTTTTCCATCTTCTTAGGAGTTTTATATTCCAGCGCTGAATTTGTTCTTTTGGTGTTGTAAAATCCCTTGTGCTATCGCCACTTATTGGTTAAGAAGCTTCTTAAATCAACGGATAAAATTCCATCTACCGTGTTTCCTGAAAAGGCATCCATTGTTATAACCATTTTAGGATAGTTGTCGTTGATTTTTTGCAAATTGCCAAACCCTCGCTCTATCGTCTTTTCTTCCAATAAAGAAAGCGCGACTTGAATATAGATTTTTTCACCGTTCTTTTCTGCAACAAAATCGATTTCATAAGCAGCCAGTATTCCGATTTGAACAGTGTATCCTTCTGCCAACAGGTGGTTATGCACGACATTTTCCATTATCTTCCCAATATCCTGAAGACGGTACCCCCAAAGTGCATTCCTGATTCCTAAATTTTCAAAATAATACTTTTCTCCTATCTCAAAGAGGCGCTTTCCTTCGATATCATAGCGCTTTACTTGATGGATTAAAAATGCATTTGTCAGATGTTGTGTGTAGAGCTGGACTTGGTTTGGAGCCATATTTACTTTTTGTGACTTTAAAAAATCACTTATCTTCTTTGCGGAAAATATACTTCCCGTATTTGAAGCTAGAAAATATACAAGTTGTTCTAAAAAAGCTGTATTTCTAAGGGAATACCTGTTGATGATATCCCGGAATACAATGGTCGAATAGATGTTTTTTAGGTATTCAAAAACAATCTCATCTTCTAGCGGAAGGTGCTTTAGATAAGGTAATCCACCATATTTAAGGTATTTCAGCAAGGAATCATGCGAATCTTGGAGCCCTTGAAACTCTAAAAACTCCATGTAAGTAAGGCTATAAATATTGATTTCAATAAAACGGCCACTTAATTTTCCTGCAATATCTCCAGAGAGTAGCTGGGCATTACTTCCGGTGCAGTACAAGTCATTGTTTTGATCTAATAATAAAGAACGTAGTGCCGACTCAAAATTTTCAATCTCTTGAATTTCATCAATAAAAATATAGTTTTTATGCGTCTCTGATTTATTTTTCAATACGTAGTCATTCAAGGTTTCTGCGTTTACGATGTCTTTAAAAGTTAGATCTTCCTTGTTGATATAAATAATGTGCGCTTCAGGGTCCTGTAGTTTAATTTCATCTATTAGCTGAAACATCAGGTAACTTTTTCCGACACGACGCTGACCTGTAAAAACCTTAATAAGATTTTTTCCGATAAATGGTATTACCCGATTTACATATACGGGACGTATTATAGAAGCGTGAGAAGACATATTAAGTGTTTTAGATATGTTTATAATTTTTATTAGAAACAGGAAAAGTTATAGTTATAATTATAACTCTGTTGTTTTTTTTGTAAAGTTTAAAACATATCTACAGCTTTTACAGTCGTAGAATAGCTTTTTTATACCTATTATTAGTTAACATACGAGCGAGGACGCTCGCGCGATTAGGAGTCGTACGATGACAAGTACTTTTTTCCCTTTTAAACTTTAAAAATCAAATTATTCTCCATTGTTTAGTGTATCCGAGGGATTATGAGATAGGGTTTTCATAGCTTAGTTATTTTGAGGTTTTGTATTTTTCGAAGGGGGTTATTTCAATTTATTAGTGCTATTCCATAAATATTCGTTATATTTCTCTAATAAAAGAATGTATTTTCGTCTCCAAAAATCAACCTTTTCACCTTCTGTAGATTGATCTTGTGAAGGATTTATTTCTAGTTTTTCCTCTGGATTTAAAGAAAAATATTCAGGAAAGTCAGACGAGAAATCATAATTAATAAAAGAGCCAATTCTAACTAATACGTCAAAAGGTAGTGTCTCCTGCTGAAACCAATTGTATATTGTGCACCTACTAATTTTCATATTTTGAGCTAGCTTACTTATATTATGCCCTTGCTTTCTAATGATAGATTCTACAATATGGCCAGCATGTTTTTTTGAAGTATGTTTTAAGGAAGGTTCTTTCTTTAAACCAAATTTTAAAAAATCAATTTCTGGATCTACAGTATTCATGATTTTATTGCTTATATATTCATGGAAAACAAATCCCGGATTATCACACCCAGGATCATCCTTATCTCGCGATAAGCAAACTGTTTATATTTTATATATAGGTTTAACAATTAAAATAAAAAAATGTTCTGTTTTTTATCAAAGATTAGATTAATAGTTGGTATCATAGGGGAGTTTACTCAAACATGAATAGTAGCGCGTTTATTAAGTAGATGGTGAGATTTCTAGACCCAACCTTCCCTTATGGCTTTCACCAATAATTCCTGTACATTATTACAGCTTGATTTCTCTAGAATTTTTTGCGGTGGTTACGTATAGTAAAAACACTTCGATCAAGGAGTGTCGATATCGCTTCGTTACTCATGCCCTGAACCATGTACTGCAAAATTTCATTTTCCCTTTTGGTAAACAGGCTGAGGGAAAGTAGAAAATCGTCTTTCAGGTGTACATTGGCGTACGACGCAGCACCCTGCATGCCGATAAAAGAAAGCTTTCTTATAATTCCCTTTTACTTTTAGCCTCTTTTGGTATTCTTCTCGAGTTGGCTAGCGAAGATATGTACTTTTAATAGTTAGAACACGAGCGAGGACGCTCGCGAGCAGGGAGGTAGGGTAGATATTTGCTTGCAAATAATTGCTTATTCTCGTTCAACACTGAATATTTAGCAATAGTGCGATCTGTTTCCGTACACAGTAATAGTCCTATGGTGGGGTTGTCATCTTCTTTTCTTTCCAGATCGTCAAACATACGGACATACATATCCAATTGCCCGATATCCTGATGTGTGATTTTCTCTGTTTTTAACCCAACGATCACAAAACACTTCAATATATAGTTGTAGAACACCAGGTCGATAAAAAAGTCTGATGTCTCCGTACGGATGTGTTTTTGACGCGCTATAAAAGCAAACCCTTTACCCAGTTCTAGTAGAAACTGTTGGAGATTATCTATTAGTAATTGTTCAAGTTGCCTTTCTGTGTAGGCACGATTAGTGGGAATGTTCAAGAACTCAAGTACTGTGGGGTTACGTATAAAGTCACGGCTATCAGGTTTTATATCCTTTATGTTTTCAACCATTTCATCAATGACAGGCTGTTTATTTGTTGAGGATACTAAACGTTGGTAGTAGAGTGTATTTATATTACGTTCCAGTTGCCGCACACCCCAATTTTGTTCAGCCGCTTCTTTTAGATAATACTTTCGTGCATTAACATCAATCACTCTTGTAATAGTCCGAATATGAGACCACTCCAATTTGGCACACGCGTGTGCCAAATCTTTCCATTCGGGAAAAGTTAGATAACATTTGCGCATATCCCGCAATGTTCGGGTGCTGAATCCACTACCTAGACCATTTGATAGATTCTGCAGTACTTCCTTGCCATAAGTAGCTCGATCTTGTCCTTGCTGCTCTTTTTCTACTATGCGTCTTCCTATTTCCCAATAGCATTCTATTACTCCTTCTTCCGTTTTTTATTACTAGCAATATTAGTTTTGCTACGCAGAGTCCGCCAACCGGCGGATCACTTATTTTAGTGAGGATGATATCTACTACTATAGTTTCGAATTGCTTAGACTCGGAGCCGTCTGCTGTTTCTTGGGTTCTTTTTATAACGGACTATGATCTGTTCGTCCGAATTAAGAATAGTTTTGGTGATTCAAAATATTTAATCCGCTAATAGGATCAGGTCATAATATAGTAATCTGGTGTTAAGAGTTGCATTGGTTGGTATTCCAGTATATTCTTTTTCTTGTTCCTCTGAACCGAATAATTCAGTAAATCCATTTCTTCGATAGTATTTCAGAGGTGCTACGGTATTGTAAGCATCCACAACTATGAATCGACAACCAGTCTTGTTTCCTTTATCGATGAACCATGATTTTATAAAGTCCATCAACTGGTCACCCAGGGATTTTTCTTCCCCTGTAAGATTTCTGAAATTTTTATTGACACCTAGTCTTCCGATTAGAACCGCAGGGTAACTCCGCATTTGCTTTGGTCTAGGTATCTCTGCAATCACTTTTTTCTTTCTTGCGTTTGGTAAGGTGTAGGTTTTTATACTATCATTGGAGATTGTAAATGCAGCAACAATCTGAGAAGGATCATCGTCAAAGGTAAAACAATAGCTTTTTCCTAGTAATTGTGAAGTGTAGTTGAGTACATCGTTTGAGAAAAACTCATTGAGATCGGGATTTCCACAATCAAATGCAACGCAATCCTTTAAGATAGATTCGTCGTAGGTATGTAAAGTGCACTTTTCATATAGAAATGCCAAAACGATGGGAATTTAGATTTTAGCCTTTTTCAAAATTTTTGCGGAAACTGCTAACTGTTTGGTGAACTTAACGGTCGATTTTTTTGCAATAGCAGCTTCTGCTTTGCTATCAAAAGCGATAGCAACGTCTTCTTTTAATAAAGGGATGTTTTTTATTGCAATAGCCATAATTAATTGTTATTTAAAATGTTAGATGCAAATTTAATGAAATAGTTTAAACAACACAAGTTTTATCCCTTCTTCTGCTTATTACTGGCCACCTTCGTTTTGCTTCGCAGAGTTCTTCTCCGGCAAGATCACTGTCGAGCACCGTGTCCGACTACTGGCGGATCATTTTCTGCCCTCGAAATTCGTAAATCTTGTTTACGAGTACGTCGTCTGCCATTTTGGTGGGGTTAAGTCCCGTTTGTTTCTTACTTCTGATTTCCCCGGGGTTACAATTCGTTTATAAGTTACTGTCTCATTCCGCTTCTTTTAGATAATACTTTCGTGCATTAAGATCAATGAATCATTAAGGCTGGTAAGCCATTTAGACCTTATTCCAAAGGTAACGCACTCAGTTTCTTTAGCAGCTCTTCACCTTTTAAGTCTCGACCTATAATTTTACCATTGGGGTCTATTAGAAAATTATCAGGGATTCCTCTTACCACGTAAAGTTTAGCGACTTCATTATTCCATCCCTTCAGATCAGAAACCTGTGGCCAGGTTAGCTTGTCCGATTTTATGGCATCTATCCAGCGCTCACGCGTATCTTCATCATCGAGAGACACACCTAGGATAGTAAAGTTTTTGTCTTTGTAGGTATCAAAAGCTTTCACCAATGTCGGGTTTTCATGCCTGCAAGGACCACACCAGCTCGCCCAGAGATCTATCAGCACATATTTTCCTCTGAAGTCAAGTAGCGATACAGGATTGCCCAGTGTGTCCTTCTGTGTAAAATTAGGAGCTATCTGTCCAATTTTAGAGTTTTCAAGATTTTCAATTCGAGTACCAAGCTCTTTGCCAAGCTGCATATCTTTTAATTCTGGACTGATACCGGTCCATAGGGCACTAAGTCTATCGATTCCAAAATCTTCATAGCTATGCATTAACCCATATACGCTGGCAAAGCTGTTCGGGTTTTCTTTTACAAACCCAATGATTGTATTCAGTTTCTCTTGTCCTATCTCGTCATATTCCTTGCCAAAAGTGTCCGATTCAGATTTTGACATATCACCTTTATCTAGTGCTGCATAATATCTATCAGTCCAATCAGTGTATTTTGCCACGACGTTACCTAATAATTCCTTAAATCTTTTGAATTCGTCGTGAAAGACCGATCCCTCCACGTTCGCGTCTTCCAGCAGGCTAGTGGATGTTACTCTTATAGCTGAAGGTGCTACCCAAAAATAGATATTATCGACATACTCTTCATTATCCAAGCGTTCTAATGTTAAATTCGCTGCAGTGCCCGGCGTGGCCATCCCCTTAAAGCGAAATACACCATTTTTGACCAATGCAGAGTCGACCTTGCTTTCTCTCTCAAACTCATAGGTTAAAAAGATTTTAGTATTTTCTTTCAATGAATCTATTTTACCTTCAATGGTGAAGTGCTTTTGTTGCGCAAAGGAGGTGTTGGTTATTGCAAATGCGAAAAGCGCAATAAATAGAGCTTTTACTTTTTTTAGATTATGATACATTGGTGTTGCTATAGTTGTAATTGTATATTTTAGTTCTTTTTTCCTCCAACCTTAAAACCTATTTCACCTTTTGAGTTCGTCCTGATCACCTTTTTTTCTTCTTTCTCCTGCAGTCGGTCGATATATTCAAACAACAATTCGATATTCTGGTCGTGGCCTCTCTGTTTCTTAGCGATTTGTTCTACAGTATGTTTGATCTCCGCTATTTCGAGTCTAACTTCTGTATTATCGACAAGTAGTTGTCTTATACGGGTGAATATCCGCATTATTTGAATGTTGATCTGAATGGCTAGTTTGCTATTTAGTACAGATGATAGCATGGCAACTCCTTGTTCTGTAAAACAAAAAGGAGCGTATCGCAAACCTTGCTTGTCAGAATTGGAGGTCACAATTTGTGACCTCCAATTCTCAAACTCTTCATCAGACATTTCAAACATAAATTCCGTAGGAATCCATTTTTCCTTTAAAAAACAATAAATTGAAAATGAACTCCTCTGGGAACCTGTCCATATTTCTACGGACAGATTGTTTCAGAACTTTAGTTTCGACACCATAAAGATGAGCCAAATCGCGATCCAACATGACTTTTTGCTTCCTGATGACATAAATCTTACTTGCCAGGATTTCGTCATCAGGTGGTATAGTTTGTATTATACTTTTCTTACTCATAATTTCTCCGTGGTTATAATTGGTCTTTTTTTACTTCTTTTGTTCTACCTCAGCTTCTTTTTCTTACAAATAGGCTGGAAGTACAAGTAAAGATTACCTCTTTTTTCAAGATAAGAGTTGAAATCTCCTACCAACAGATAATTATGGTTCTGTTCTGGGCCTAATCTCTAGTACGCTACTTTCAAGTTGTTTTGATTGAGTGCCATCCTTATTTATTTTAGGAACCATTTCGTAGACAATTTCGATATCTTCATACGTAGGTATAGCGCTGGGAACAAGACTTCGTATAGACTTTAATTTTAGAATTTTAGCGATTCTAAAAAGATGACTAAAATTGTATTTATCAGGGTGAGCATAACTCTCTACTTTACCAACAAAACCCTTGTCGACACCAATTTCTTCGCTTAACTTCATTCTCGAAACACCTTTCTTGGTTCTTACTTCCTTTACCTTTTCAATGATTCGAAACTCTAGTTCTGTAATTTTCTTTTTTGAAACTAGTTTTTTCATAATATAAATCATGCTATATATTGCATGTTTTGTTTTTTGTTTGTACCTTTGTTTAGAACTAATAACATATTGGTTTGCAACTTGATTAAAACGAGTCTTGTTATCGAAAACGGCAAATTTTCAACGACGCAAGGCCATAGGATAGTTGCTACCTCATAATTTTGTATCTTCGCAATAATATGGGGTCGCTATCCTATCGGAACTTCGTCAAAGGCTCTTTGCCGTGCCTCGATAAAAGTGAAGATAGGGGGTACCCCATTAATTTTTATAGACTCGTTCATCATAAACTTTATAAATTATGAGAACGAATTTTAAAACCAACAAAAGCCACCCAACACCGATATCCCATCGGTCGTCATGGTATTCCCAACTTTTACATTTAAAGAACGTTCCGGCATCGCCGGAGTAAAACTTAACAAGATATTACAGACAGGAAAGGGGCTTATAATCATACTAATTATAATAGCGTCATGTATCGGATGTATCCGATAGAACTAAATAGACGATTAGTCTCTTTCAGTCTGTAATCCGACCTCGTATATGAAAACAGTTAGTTCATATAGGTCAAGAGAATCGGTTTGTCTTATTGTTTCGTAGCTTAAAGATAGCACAGATTTTATTGCCTACCAACTAAAATGCTTTACAGAGGTATTGTTTGTCAATATTTATAGAGGTCGGTATTTTATTTATTTCATGAATGGATGGTCAAAAACCGATTATAAACCAAGAATAACCAATTAGATCCATTCAGAAATCGTACTAGATTTTTGAATCTGCAATGGTGAAAACTGATGCATAATTGAACCAAAAAATGAGACATTTTTTTAGGGGTGGGAGAGGTATGGCCGTTGGCCAGATTGAACGAGTTAACATGTTATCCCGAAGTAAATTCCCGATTCTCGGGACAGGCGGTACAAGTCTCCGTGACAAAGACCTTTCTAGTTGCCCAGTAGGACAAAGTAATAGATTGCTTCGCTTTGCTAAAAACGGGACACGGCGTAGTGACCTATATCATATTATAATAATATTCTGTGTGTTGTTTAGCGGCCTCTCGGTAACTCCTGTTCGGGCACAGGAGTCCGGAGGCCTAAATCAGACCTTACTTAGAGGTGTGGTTTCATCTTTTCAAGATGGGCAGGCTATCGAAGGGGCTTCGGTCATTGTCGACAAGAAACATACGCGCACGGACAGGGAGGGGCAGTTTACGATCAGTGTAGACAAGCCTACAGGGGTAGTAATTATAAAACATATCGGATATAAAGAGCAAAGCGTTGCCTATGAAAATACGTCTACATTTATAAAAATACATTTACAGCCAAGCGAGAATACAATAGAAGAAGTAGAAGTGGTCTCCACGGGATATCAGACTATCCCCAAGGAACGTGCTACAGGTAGTTTTGTACAGATTGATAACAAGCTTCTGAACAGAAAGATCAGCACCAATCTCCTCGATCGGTTAGACGGCATCACCAGTGGATTACAGTTTCGTAGCGGCCTTGGCGGTACTGAACGGTACAATGCTACCTTTATTCAGATACACGGGCGGAGTACCCTAAGGGGTAATGCACAAGCGTTAATTATTCTGGATAATTTTCCTTACGACGGTGATATCAGCAGCATAAACCCCAATGATATAGAGAGCATAACGGTGCTCAAAGATGCGGCAGCGGCATCGGCATGGGGTGCGCGAGCCGGCAACGGCGTAATCGTTATTACCACAAAAAAGGGCAAACTTAACAGCCGCACAAATGTGAATGCCGTTGCAAACAGCACCTTTGGCGAGAAGCCCAATCTGTTCTCGGCAGGCACTCCGCAATTGTCGTCGTCTGATTATATAGAAGTCGAACAGTTTTTATTTAATAAAGGAGCCTATAATACACGGCTAAAAAACGGTTATCAAGGATTCAGCCCGGCCGTAGATATTTTCTGGCGTACACGTGAGAAAATGATTAGTCCAGCCGACTCATTGCAGCTTATCAGTGCGCTGAAAGACTACGATTCAAGAAATGACCTGCTCAAATACTACTATCAAAATACTCTCAATCAACAGTATAATGTAAGCCTGAATGGTGGTGGGGCCAACAACCGGTTCTTTGCATCCTTCGGATACGATGATAACAGGGCGCATATCGTGAATAGCCATACAAAGCGGTACAGCGCCAATGTGAACAACGATTACTCCTTCTTTAATCAACGAATGGAGCTATCGACAAATCTGGCCCTGACATCAGCTAAGGCCGGGGCAGGTGCGCAGGTCGGTACACTCTATCCCTATGATCGCTTTGTAGATGACAATGGACAGGCAATGGCATTGACCAATGCTTCTGGTCTTTCTCCCTACTTTACCGATAGTTTCGGTGATGGGCAGCTATTGGACTGGAAATATAGACCTATGGACGAACTCGATCAAGGCAGCACCAACACCACCGATCGCATCAGCTATCGGCTTAATGCGGCACTGAGCTACAAAATAACGGATTACCTTAAAGCTGCAATTCGTTACGGATATGAGCGAGGTAGCACGGATAATGACAACTATTATAACCAAGATTCCTTTTACGCTAGGGATATGATCAATAGGTTCGCACAGAAAAATAACAGTACACAGCAATTTGATTTTGTGCTACCCAAAGGCGGCATTTTTAGAAATAATAATGAAGGCTTTCATACCTCAAATGGGCGGTTGCAACTGGATTTCAATAAAAAATGGATAAATCACGAGTTGAACGCTATCGCTGGTACCGAAATCAAAGATATGCAGAGCCACCGCAATGCGGCTATATACTATGGTCATGATCCAGTGACATTGACCAATCAGAATGCAGCTATAGATTTTACAAAGACCTACAATTATTCGTATGGTAATGGTTCAGCAAGGATTGATAACGGGACTACACAGTACGAAGCTGTAGATCGCTTCTTCTCTTATTTTGCAAATGCCTCTTACACTTATCTTGGCAGATATACCGTCTCTGGAAGCGCACGTCGAGATGAATCCAACCTATTCGGTGTAAAGACCAATCAGAAGGGAGTACCATTGTGGTCAGCAGGAGTGTTATGGACTCTTTCTAAAGAACCTTTTATGGAGCAGCTGCCTTTAGTAAATGATCTGCGGTTACGTGCTACTTATGGCTATACCGGTAACGTAAATAAAAGTCTCTCTGCCTACCTTACTGCACAGAGTAATTCTGGTCTGATCAATAGCTACAATCAGCTATTTGCCGATATTGTGAATCCTCCTAATCCGTCTTTGCGGTGGGAGCGGGTGAGCAACCTTAACTTTGGTCTAGAAGTACGCCTGCTCAATAATCGATTGGCTCTAACAGTAGACTACTGGCAGAAGGCGGGAAAAGACCTGATAGGCCCGGCGGCTGTAGCACCACAGACAGGCGTAACCCGTTTCACGGGGAATACGGCAAGTACCTCGTCACAGGGTGTAGATGTACAGCTCCGCTCTGTTAACCTTGATGGCAGATTAAAATGGCACACCGATGTACTTTTCAATACCACCAAAGATAAAGTAACAGACTATCTATTAGAGATGGGGACGAACTACGATATTATTTCTATTCCTACCAGCAATCCTCTTGTCGGCTATCCCTACTGGGCCTTATTCAGCTTTCCTTATGGCGGGCTCAATGCGAGCGGTGCGCCTATAGGCTACCTGAATGGCGAGCAGAGTGTAGATTATATGGGTATATCCAATAGTATGGAGCGAACGAATCTGGTCTATAGCGGATCCAAAGTGCCAACGGCGTTTGGCTCCGTGCGGAACACATTTCGCCACCAGGCTTTAGAGCTTTCCTTTAACATCAGCTATAAGTATGGCTATGTGTTCCGCAGAACCTCCTTGGACAACAGCATGCTCTACGGAAGCGGGGGGACGGTATCTGCTGTGCTGACGGATTACGATCAAAGGTGGCAGCAAGCCGGCGATGAACTGTACACCGATGTGCCTGCATTAATCTATCCGGCCAATACATTTCGTACTCGGATCTACACCCAATCCGAATCGCTTGTCGAGTCGGGGGCAAACATACGGCTCGAAGACATACAGCTCGGCTACACTTTTTCGAGAATCCAATTGTCGGCATATATCAATAATCTAGGAATACTGTGGCGAAAGAATAATAGAAATATAGACCCGGATTATCCGACCTCATTTCCCGCTATGCGCACCTATGCTATAGGACTTAAGGTTTCACTATAAAAGTATAAAAGATGAAAATATATAAAAACATGTGGATGTTCCTTAGTCTATTTGGACTATTGAACTGTACCCAATCTGATTTTCTGGATGTCAAACCCAACTCGGGAATATTAGTGCCTCATACGTTGGACGATGTACAAAAGTTGCTTAATAATAATATTATGCAGACTATTTCTAGTGGCTTGGCCACCGTGTCGGCTGATGAATACGTGATTGATGAAGCCAACTGGAAAGCAGCACCTGCAATCGAACGGAATGCCTCGGTGTGGAACTCGGATATCTATGAAGGAGAAGGGAAAATATTAGACTGGAATGTACCGTATCAAGTTGTCTTTTACGTCAATAATGCGTTAACAAAGCTGTCCGAGATGGATAAGAAAACGCAATCTACAAAGCAATATAAAGAACTGAAAGGTTGGTCACTGTTTAAACGGGCCTATGCTAACTATGAACTTACTCGTTTGTTCTGTAAAATCTACGATGAACGAACTGCCAGTGCCGATTTAGGTATTCCGATCCGTACGACCGCGGATATTGATGTTGTCGTACAACGATCTAGTGTAGAAGATACCTATGCGCATATATTGGCCGACATACAGGAGGCAATTCCTCTATTGTCTACAGAGCGGACAGCAAATCTGCTAAAACCAAATCGTACAGCAGCCTATAGCTTATTGGCGAGGATCTATTTGGATATGGGTAAATATACGGAGGCAGAAAACTACGCGGATTCTGCGCTCAATCTTTATAATGTATTGTTGGATTATAATACTTTGAATCTAACAACAAATACGCCTTTCTCACCCAACAACGTAGAGATTATTTATAGTACAATGACAGTTGGTCGCTATCAACTTACTATAACAGGTTTTTTTCCGCAGTTATATAAAATTGATCCGAAACTTATTGATTTATATGCAGAGGAAGACCTACGTTCAAAAATATATTTTATGACCCAATCTGGGGTGGTGGTCATGAAGAGAGCTTACAATGGCTTAGGGTCATTTGGATTTACGGGGCTTGCCACAGATGAGTTGTATTTAATTAAGGCAGAGTGTTTGGCAAGGAAATCTAAAGATGAAGAAGCGTTGGGATGGATGCATAGTCTTTTACAAAAGAGATATGCCACAGGTAAAGTGCCCACGCTAGAATTTCTTCGCAATAAAAGTGCTGTTCTGGAATTGATCTTAGAAGAAAGGAGAAAGGAATTGGTCTGGCGTTCTATACGTTGGTCGGATATCAAACGTCTCAATCGGGATGGAAAACAGATTACTTTAAAGCGGGAAATAGGCGATAAAATACATACACTTTTGCCCGATGATCCAAAGTATATTTTCCCCATTCCTGATGATGAAATAGCATTCAGTGGTTTAATTCAAAATAGAAGATAAGGTATGAAGCATTTACATATAATTCTGATAACACTAGGTTTGTTATCAAAGGTTAATGTTAGTTTGGCACAAAATAGTACATATGCTGTAGTTTATGACTTTCATGTGCATTGTCCAGAAGAGCTGCAGGAGGGCAAGGTTCAGATAGAGGTATTTAAGGATGGGATAAACTCATTTTTCGCAAAGAATATTGAGTATATAGAGGTTGATATTATCGATAGCATTACTCGTGTGCATGTCCCTATTCCTGAGCGTATTAATTATGTAAGATTAGGGGCTTTTTTCGGACGATTGGAGGGGGCTTATAGCCTTATTAACCTACATGTGGGTAACAACTTATTCCTTGTAGAAGATAAAGACACGATAGAAGTGCATTTGTACCCAAAAAAGATTAGTCCTGTAATTTTTAAAGGCCAACAGGCCGCTAAATATACGTTACAGTATGATCTTGCGAGACGAATCATGATTAATGATCGAGTATTTAACCAGTATAGAACGAGTAGTGGGCATCGTAAATTTAAAGAATCCTTTGCCGTGCTACAGCACTGGGTAGACTCGGCCTTTATACAGATTTCTAAACGTTTGGATACAGCTGGCCTAACTACTGAAATAAAAGAGTTATTAACATGTGATTACACGGCTTTTTTATATGATACGAAGAGGAATCTTATGCAGGGGATAGTAGAATCTTTTCCATACGATGTCGAAGCCCAGCAAAAGGTTTTAAAGGAAATATCCATCCGTCGATACCCCGTAAAAGATTTTAGTACAGCCTTAGTTGCAAAATCAAAGGGGTGGGTGGACATGCTATTGAAAAAGGAATGGTTAAAGTTTGCTTTGGAAAGACACCCAGAACGCGTGGAAATTGTAAAAGATAATGATTACGGTTTTGCTAACTATCTAGCAGAACGGTATACAGGAGTTATTCGCGATAAACTGTTCTACCTTGCCTTGGTACGTGAACGGGATAGGTTGGGCTTGCGAGCGGTGGCGCCGTCAATTTTAAAAGGCAGTCTTTATGCTGATGCTTTTAAGAACCTAGCTAAGCGATTGGAAGGCTCCGAAATTTTTGATGCAGAAATGCAAGATAAAGAGGGGGGGATCCATCGATTTGCAGATTACAAAGGGAAGGTATTGGTTATCGATATGTGGTATACAGGTTGCTTACCTTGTTTATATTTAGCGAAGGAACTCAAAATTATTCAGGAAGAGATGAAGGAGAGGGATGATGTGGTGTTTATATCATTGAGCTTCGATAAGTATAAAGACGTATGGCTGAAAACACTACAGTCGGGAGAGTATACGCATGAAAAAGGTGTTAACCTATGGATGGGAGAGAAGGGGATGAAAAGTCCCATTTTGGAACATTATAACATACAGGGAGTGCCTCAGTTGATGGTCGTAAACAAAGATGGAATTCTTGTTTCACATAACCCATCAAGACCACTAAGTACCGATCCTCAAACAAGGATTGACTTTAAAAAGCTTGTCGAATCTTTTAGATAGTCCGCGGTTTGTGTACAATAAAAGCCGTCTAGCGAGTTTAAATGCTAGACGGCTTTCAGGAATGTAGTTGTTATCTTCTAGTTTGCGTACAGTGCTAAACTAGAGCTCGGATGTGGTGCCAGCCAACCTTGGGATACATAGTTGTCTATTTCAGTTTGGCTATAGCTGTCTTTTGCGGGAATTTCAGTCATACCTTCTTCCGTTGGTATATAGACACAATGCCTTGGATTTGTAGTATTACAATATAATCCCGTATTAACCGATGTTCTAGGTTGGAAATCAGTCCCTTTATTTACCAAATAATCTGGTGCTGTGACCACTTTTTCGGTTTTATTTTCACCTGGATCCGCTTTTTTTTCCGAAGCATTTACTGCAAAATATCCTACACCCAATACGAGCATCAATCCCATGATGCCTTTTAGCCAATAATTTTTTAAATTTTCCATGTTTTTAGTTTTAATGTTGGTTACTCTACTTTTTAACTCCCAGAGTACCATAGGGAGCTACTTGCTATCATGAGCAGTCTCTACGTTGTACGGTGCCAGAGCTGTCTACAATGATCGTCCAAAATACCTTTTGGCCGGTACGCCCTTTCCCCAAGTTGGCCTAGAACCCAAGTTCCGATCAGCATGTGCTGATGTATAAATGCATAAAGCAAAAATAGCCGCACAGCAGGTCCCGATGCTAGGCCAGACCGAACAGCCCATAGGTCGAAGCGAATATTCGTAAATCGCTGTAGTCATAAAAAATCACCTTCCTCTTGTTCATCCCTATAGTCCGTAGTGCGATAGGGATAGCCCTTTGGAAAGCAATCGTAGAGATGTAGGTAAGCGAGTACGATGGGACAGATTTTCTTTCGGTTGTACAGCGCTACGATGGACTGAAAATCTAAAAGATCCAGCTTTTTGGTGGCATAGGGTGTGATAATCGCTTTGAGCTCTTCCAGTATCTCGCGCTGTTGCCGTTCTTTTTGCGCTACCGGGAGTAGGGCGTAGGTCAGGTCATGGTAGGCTTCCTGCAGATCGGCTATGTGCAACAGTTCGATATCGTAGTATTCCAGTTGGTAACCCATATTTTTAAGGATAGCGATCAGCAGCTCGTAGGCATGTAGATCATCCATGAATTCGAATAATGGGCACAGGAGGATCAATGCGCGTAAGGTATATGTATCGCTATCTATCTCATGCCGGTCGTATGCTACAGCCAATAGCTGTTCGGCTATGGCCTGCTCTGGAATATAATAGCGCTCGTCCTGCTCTGCGTGGTAGAGATTGGCCCCGTTGGTAATATCGCCAAGGAGTTCGCTCACGCAGAAGAGCAATTCCATATTGTCGTTGTACATAGGCGGAAAGGTGCCGTAAAAATAATTTTCAAACGTAAATGGAGAGTCCTCCTCTTCTTCTTCGTTCTCCAACTGGCTTGCATGGCAAGCATAGTAGCTATTTGGATGGGGTTTGTTAAAATCCTCATAGAGCGATAGACGCTCGTCCATCATATCGTGGTGATATCGGCTATCTTTCCAGCCTTCGGGTGTGATTTTTTCAAAGAGGCCGTCCAGTCGATCGTAAACTTGACTCAGGATGTTAAAAATTAGATGGTTGGGGAGCCGTTTGGGCATCATTGGTCTATTCATGGTAGATTTATTTTTTTGTTTTTAATCTGTGCTTTGAACTGTTGGCTGCTAAGACCAGTATGCGTACGGATAAAACGCCCCATCTCGCTGAGGCCACTGAAGCCAACCTGAATGGCTGTGGCAATGAGTTTATCATTTTCTGGTAAGCTACTGCGGATCAGATCCAATAGCAGCTCATTGCGGTATTGCTGCAGCGAATAGCCATATTGGTGCCGATGGAGCCGCCGTAGCTGTACCACACCTATGTGCAGTACCTGCGCGATGTCTTTGAGTTGGGCCTGCGCGCCCTGCTGTATGATCAGTAGTTCGAGAAGCTGGCGGGCCTGGTACACCAAGGTGTGCTCATCATTCTGCCGCTCGGCGTGGTCCAGAAATTTGAACCGTGACAGATTGATCAAAAATATCAGATGGCGGAGCAGGATATGTTCATTGTCGAGGGTATAGGGGTTGATTTTTTTGAAAAGCAGCTTTAGGTATCGTGTGGTCAGTTCGCCGGCGCGGAACCGTTTACTCTGTAGGGCATGTGGTGCTTGGTCTTTTTTCGCTTTTAATAAGCTATCGAGAAAGGTAAAAGATTTATTGGCCGGAGGGCGGAACAAGCCGGCATCGAGGATAAAACCGATCAGGATATGATGCCCCGGTGGAATCCTCAGATTATAGGTGCCTTGAGATAGGTAATAATAGGCACCCTCGCCGGATTGGGTATGCAGATTGGTTTGCAACGATTGCGCTACGACATGGATCTCCCCATCGGAGAGCAGCGTGTAGAGTAGGTGCAGGTCGCCTTTGTTGATCTGCACTGGGATATCGGTAGAACGGTCTAGCCAGTATTCGTAATAGTATAGGTAAGCGTAGCGCCCATCAAAACATTGTTCAAAGATGCAGCCTTCAGCTACTGTCCAGTATTGACAGTCGGCATGGCGGATCAGGTGGCTCGCGGTGTAGGGCGGGTTTGGGATACCGTCGGTCCCTGGCCCAAGTAGTAGCTCATAGGTTTTTTCCATACTGGGAGATATTGGTTTTGGTCGATATTACCAATCATTGCTTCAAAAAATCAAATCAAAGTGTACATCGTACTTATTTAGGCGCAAGTCGTACACTACTGAGCGTAAGTCGTGCATGAGGCATTATTCGTAGCGCATATCGTACCGCTGGATACGATGTGCGCTTTTTTTCTTGATTTTCTTGCTGTTCCTTCAGTTTTGTAGCCATTGGATCCAATCGGAGTTATTATCGCCGATCTCAGGGCAGGTACATTCCTGGGCGAGGCTTATGGTTCAACAAAATATACGATGAAAATGAACAAGGATCATGTATTGTACTGGGAACAGCAGCTGAAAGCAGGCAACGGTGTGTTGCGCTGGAAGGAGCTACTTCCGTTTCTGGAAGAGGTATTGCCTAAGCGACGCTGCCCCATAAAAACTATTTAATTTGACCAAAAAGCAGCCTTTTACTAACTAGGAGTAGGGCAGGTAGGAGCCTGCCCCTCTATTATACCACATATCTTATGGAATGGAATACAACATGGGAATTTGCCCTTTTTTCGGCAAACCTACACCGCTATTTACCGGAAATACCTTGGACCGAACATCCTCAGCTTTATCAGCAGTATACCGAGTATCATCAACCCCGCTTGTCGTATGACCGTTCGGCTTGGGAGACTACTGTGCTAGCCCCGTATACGACTACTGCTCCACGGATACTATGTCTGTACCACTTGGGGTACCATGCGCAGCTACCACGTGTACTGGCCGACAAGGGGTTATGCTTTGATGTGCTAATGGACAGAAAGGTATTCGAAGAGCAACGGGACCTTCTGGATCATCTGCGCGATGACATGAATAGCAACGAAAATACCTACCGCTTTCTATTCAGTGATAACCCGGCTGTACTCTTGCAGGTACGTACCACGCTCCAACAAGGTCGGCATCTGGTTGTATTTGCCGATGGCAACAGTGGCACCGATACGGCTATGGCAAATAGACAGGAGGTCGATTTTTTAAACAGTCGCTTAGCGGTGCGTAAGGGAATAGCGCTCATCAGTCACCTGATGATGACACCGGTCATACCGATATCCCATCGGGTGCAAGGGCAAAAGATACAGTTAGTCCTTGGTGAGGCCATATTCCCGGCAAATACCCCTAGAAAAGAATATATAGCGGTCTGTATGCAGGCGCTATATGGATTTTTGAGTAGAGAGCTCGCGGTACAACCCTGGCTTTGGGAGTGCTGGTCTTACCTGCATGAGCTGAATGCATTTGAGCCTGAGGCCGATGAAAGGGCAGATAGGGATATTGTAAAGCCGGAAGATGCCTTGCTCCCCATCAGCATAGCTGGTCAAATGGGGTATTTTGATCGATTAAGGTATCTTTTCTGTTACGAGATGAGAACTCAAAGGAAATAATTTTATAAATTAGGATTTGTCATCTACACGTTATGAAGTTACCAATTACCGTATTAACCATTGCTACGTCCTTATTTGTGGTCATATTTGTCATTCTTAGTTTGTTAAATCTATATTATGCTGATGTACATATACCTTTCGTACAGGTATTTGGATTGACAGTCCTTTATTTTCTTTTCTTTGGTCTACTGTCCCTGGTATTCTGGCAGTTTATGCAAGAGTATAGGCGCGCAAAAGTAGTAGCACTGTTGCTTTTTCTAATCTTAACCTTTACCGTAGTGCCTACCGTGGATGGTTTGGTGTATGTCGTCTTTCCTTGGCTCGGTGTACAGTTTTACGACGAATCAATGCCGCGTAATGACACAGATTTTCACTATGATATATGGCGCGGATATATATTTATCAATGCGGTAGCGCTGGCTTTTGTATTTTTGCTCCAATTTTTGGAAAGACGTAGCGCAGCGCGTAAAGCGGATGTGGAGCTGTCGGATTATCGGCAGCAGATATCGGGTATTGCGCATACTTCACATTTTCTGCGGACGGTATTTGCAGGGAGTTTTGGACGGATGCTTGCTGAGGAATCGCCAAAGAACAAGCAGACGAAGCGGGATGTTATTCAATTTTTGGGGTATCTGGTGCGATTTGACCGTCCCTATGCACAGGTGACTTGGGAGGAAGAAGTCGACCAACTCGAATGCTTTGTACGGCTGTTGCGCACACATCATGGCGCGCAGGCTGTCGTGCTGAAAATCGATCAGGATGGGAATGACTTCCCTCTGCTACCCTGGGGAATACTGTTATTTCCCCTAGAAAATTGCCTTAGGCACGCCTTGATCTCGCCCGACTATCCCATACACTATGATCTGACAATTAGGTCTGGTATGGCAGTTATCACTTGCCATAATTATTGGAGTCCCAAGGAAAAGGATCATGATGGTGGGGCAGGTTATCGCCTCTTGGAGTCCAAAGTATTGGATACACCGTATAGGTTGGTTTGCGAAGGGATACGCAAGATGGATACATATGAATTAACGATACACCTAACGTGGAAACACGATGAATAAATTAAATTACCGTGTACTTTTCATAGAGGATAATCCGAACACCATAAGTTATATCCTGGACATGATGGAGGATCTCGATTTTATTGCGAAATCACCCGTGGTGCTGTCTAGCCCTGAAGAAGGATTTAACTACCTAGGTCAAGAGGAAGTTGATATCCTTTTTCTGGATATGGACTTTGGCAGGGAAGATATCAATGGGTTAAAGTTATTTGGCATGTTGAGTAATCCACCTGTTACAGTGGCCTGTACGGCATATACCAGCTACGCCTTTGATCGACATGAAGTAGGTATCGATGAGTACATATCGAAGCTGATCGGTTTTAAAGCTTTCGAACGGGTGATGCGCAAAGTAGTAGGTATGGTAGACGCCAAAGAAGAAAGGGAACGTCGGGAAATAGATAAACTTCTGCTGTTGGATGTGATGGGCATTGAAGTCGAATTGCTGGTTAAGGACATCTATTTTGCCCGCGTAGATGATAAAATAGTTACGGTAATGACCGAAGGCGATAGCCACAGTTTTAAAATGTCGCTCATTAAGTTTAAGAATTTATTGCCTGTTGAAGATTTCAGCAAGCCGCATGGAAGCTATCTGGTTTCGCTGTCAAAAGTGTCGGGGGTAAACCGTAAGCAGGTTTATTTTAAAGAGCCGTCTATCCGGGAAATTATCACGATAAGTCAAGAGTTTAATGCCAGTTTTAAACATGCACTGAAGTTGTTTCAACAGCGGGAAAAAACGACTAAATAAGAAAAATAGGGTAAAGGCTGCCCACATTTTTATCGTATCAATTGCCAAAATGATATGGTGAAACAAATGACGAAAATACTCGTCGTCCTAAAGTCTATTTACAGACTGCTGGAGTCGATGTGTAAAGTCGCGGAAACCGATACGCTACCTGTAGCGATCGATGTAAATCAATTGATGACCCGAATGGCGGTCATTGCTAAGTTGGGGATATCCGAGCGGACCTACAACCGCTGGGTAAAGAATGGAATCCTAGCACCAATAAAAATGGGAAATAAGCATTTTTATCGGGAGGAGGATTTGAAGGATGCGGTTCGCCGCAGTATCAATAAGGGTCTTATATGACCCTTTTTTTTAGGGTTATTGTGGAGATATTCTAGGGGCTTTGCCCGTACTTCCTTCGCTTATCTGTTGCCTGTTCTTTGCCTTTTCTTTGGTTATCCGTTGCCTTTTGCTTGCCTTTTCGTTGGTTGTTCGTTGGCTAAATAGCAAAGGATCCCCGCGTTGGTAGTTTTGGTGTTGCTTCCAAAACACCTTTCAAAGGCTATTGCAGACCCATTCTGTGATTTTCTGTTGGCGCCGAACGACGTCATTGTCGGCCAAATAGCGCCAAATGACGCCATTTGACCGTGAAAAATGCCGTTGCGCAATACTTTCGTGTCATGATATCGATATCCGTGGCTGCCTGCAGCGCCACAGTTAAAATTTAAAAAATTAATATCATGGCAAGATTTTTAAAAGGAATCACAGGAGCCTACACGGGAAAGGTAGGCAATGTAGTCGGAAGTTCGTGGCGCGGTATAGATTATATCCGCTCGCTTCCAAAGAAAAGTTCAAAACCGGCATCGGAAGATCAAATGGCACAACGTACTCGGTTTGCAATGGCGACCAATTTTCTTAAGTCCATCAAGGATATCCTGAAAATTGGATTCTCAGACAGTAAACAACGTGGAAAGATGGGGTATAATGTAGCCTTTCAGCATTTGATCACGAATGCGATCACGGGTACTTATCCAGCCTTGAGCATCGATTATTCTTCGGTACAGATTGCCAGTGGCAGTTTAGCGGCTCTAATGGGACTGCAGACCGAGGAGTCAGCCCCGCAGGTGCTCACGCTTAGTTGGCAGCCTGATGTAAATCGCTTCAATGCTTTTGCAGATGATCAGGTGATCGTGTTGCTGTACAATGTAGATGAAAATTTCTTCTCTGCTTATGAGGGCGTGAGCCGAGTCGACAGTAGTTTGGACATCTCGCTGCCAGTCAGTTATACCGGAAAGACAATGGTAGGTTGGACATTTGCAATCCATCGGGATGGTAAGGTGACATCCACTAGCCAGTTTATCGGTGAGTTTGTCATCTCCTAACGGTTGAAGGCTAGAGCGTAACGAAGTGACATAGTGACGAAGTGAAAAGTTTTGCTCGTCACTGGTCACTCGTTACTACATAACTTATAAATATGCAAACAACAATCAATCCCTCATGGCTGGCCCAGGGCTGGCGGCAGGAACTTTCACTCAAGGAAAAGCTATTCTTTGGCTTACTGTTTATCATCATCGGTTGGCTATTAGTCTCAGCCGTATTACAACTGTTCGATCCAGCTATCGGTGTGCTGGATTTCGGTATCCTCACCGTCGCGATATTTGGACTGCTGATCGGCTGGCTAGCCGTGTACATCAGTATTTGGCTGCAAGAACTCTTGTGGCATCCGTTTAAATACTTCAGACAACAATTCAATAATCATTTTAATCAATTAACATCATGGCAACAATGTATTCTTTATTTTTCGGTCTTCTTTTTACTGTTATATGCAGTGTTAAAGGGGATGGAAGTGGTGTTTTAAATATGTTCAAAACATCACTTGAAAACGGTTTTTATTCCCTTTATCAAGGGAGGGATTTTCATTTTTTCCTTGATGAAAAAACGAAACAAAAAAATCAAGGCTTGGTTGCTCATCCTAAATTTAATTTGTGTCCTCTAAAAATCAAAACCGGAACGAAGTGGAGCTCAGCGAAGCTAAACTCCCCCGACTTATCGGGGTCAAACAGTTTGATTTTCTTAACGAGATCACCATTTAAATTCTTAACGGTTTCGCAACCTAGGCCGTTTTATTCGGTTATTGCTAGCACTCCCTTACAATCTGATTTAATGTCGCCTGTGAAACCGAGCTTGCGAGCTCACCGAAGGTATATTCTGACAATACCAATGGGAGGCACTGCCGTACGGTCAGAATGTTCGAGCGACAAGGCTTGGACACTTGGCCGATACCAAGTGTCACGCCCGTCTGGCATGGAGGACAGAATCAATATCATTAAGATTGCTTCAAAAGAACTAGGAACCCACGAAGCTACTGGTAACAACGATGGTTTGCGGGTCGAACAATACCTTCGCTATACAAACCTCGGTAAAGGCTATGAATGGTGTTCGGCATTTGTCTCCTGGTGCTACGGTCAAGCCGGATTCGCTGTTCCACGTAACCCATGGTCTCCAGCCTTATTCCCCAAAGCGCGGCAGATAGACAAAGTCAAAGCAATGCAAGCAGATGTATTCGGGATTTATGGTATAAAAGCCAAACGCATCAACCATGTGGGACTGGTTAAGGAAAAACAAGGTCAATATCTCGTGACAATCGAAGGCAACAGCAACGATAGGGTAGAGTCCAGGCGACGGCATTTACGTACAATTTATACAATAGCGGATTGGGTAAATTAATGGTTAGTTATTAATTGTTAATGATTAATGGTGGATTCGCGAATTTGCAAATGCGTCTACCCTAAAAATACATCACCATGCTTCACCTTGTAACTCTGTCTCTTCGTAACCCTGTAACCTTTATACACCATGAAAAATAGCACAATCATCATTCTCATCACTCTTGTCCCGATTTTCGAGATCCTGACCTTGTACAGCTGCGGTACCTCCAAAGGACGATTCAGGCAGGAGAAATCTTATGAACAACTGGCGAATACCAGTGAAATCAGCAGGCAGCAACAGTATTTGATCAAAGACGCTAACCATCGTTATTGGTCTATCTTTACTGATTCTATTTTTTATTTTCATCCCGATAGTGGTTTGTGGGCTCGTGGAGGTTATATGGCTTTTGAAGATAAGATAGTCGCTGATCGGTATTACCAAGAAAGCGCTAATCATAGGGATAGCCTATTCCGTATCATAGCGCAGAGTGAAATCGAAAAAATGAAATGGTGGAAATCCCACTCCATGTGGGGCGTGTATATGGGCGTGATAATAATCTTCGGCATAGGAATTACAATCTTCACAAGAAAGCTACGGTAATGAAAACAGGGTGATCATTAAGTCTCGGAGAGAGGTTTGTGTTTATGAGATTCTGCTTTTCGTATGCTGAAAGGTGTTTGTTTCTTTGTGGTTAAATTATTTTACCTAATGGTGATGGTTTACAATAATGTCAATTAGATATTAGATTTATGGGGAAAAGATTTGTTTTTAATCGAGTTACAGGTTTGTTTAACATATTTATGTGTTTTTAATAAAAAAAACTAGCAATAAAATGTTAAACATGTAAAAAACAATAGCAAATATATGTTATATGTAGATTTTCCTCCACAACCTCATAAAGGTTTTGATGTTATTTTGTCAATACAAGCTAATATGAAGTGTCTAGATACAAGTCATCTGTCTAATTGTATATAGATACTCTATACAACCTTTTAAAGAACGAATTAAAAACAAATGAAATTATGAAACGTAAATACCTCGTTTTATCATTGGCACTTACCCTATTAGGAGGAGTTGCCGTTGCTCAACAGAAATTATCTGATTTTACGGATAGTGGTGGCATGGTCGTTAATCCAGATGCTATTCTAGATTTGGCCAGTAAGAATAAAGGACTATTACATACGCGAGTCGAGTTGAATAGGACCAGTGCCGCCAGCCCATTGAGCAAACATGTGGCGGGTATGATGGTGTATAATACGGCGACTATTAATGACGTGGTTCAGGGAATTTACTATAATGATGGTACTAAATGGGTGCTTGTTTCTTCTGGAAAGGCCACCAATATTAGCTATAATCCGACAAATTATATGCTTTCTTTTATTGATGATGCTGGCAATCCTGTTAGCATCGATTTTAAAGCAGTAGTAAAATCGAATGAAACCGTAACAACATTGGTCAACAATGGCGACGGTACAATTACTTACACGAATGAGAAAGGGGTTCCTGTCACTATAAATCTGGCGGCAGGTCCGAAAGGAGACAAAGGGGATACGGGCTTTAAATCGGAGTCGCAACCAGGCCAGACAGGCGCTCCGGGTACCCCGGGTGAGGCCGGCGGTCCAGGTGCGGGTGTTACGGTGGTACATAATGATTCGGGAGTTTGGATATATGACCCTACGACGAATAGCTGGACCAATATCTTAGGTCCCAAAGGAGATAAGGGAGATAAAGGAGATGCTGGCGTAGTGGGCGTTCAGGGCATGCCGGGTACTTCTGGTACACCGGGTACACCGGGTTCGGGCACGCCTGGGGCACCGGGCGAAGGTATTACGGTTGTACATAATGATTCGGGAGTTTGGGTATACGACCCTACGACGAATAACTGGACGAATATCCTAGGTCCCAAAGGAGATAAGGGAGATAAAGGGGATGCGGGTGTAGTAGGCGTTCAGGGCATGCCGGGTACTTCTGGTACACCGGGTACACCGGGTTCGGGCACGCCTGGTGCCCCTGGCGAAGGTATTACGGTTGTACATAATGATTCGGGAGTTTGGGTATACGACCCTACGACGAATAACTGGACGAATATCCTAGGTCCCAAAGGAGATAAGGGAGATAAAGGAGATGCTGGCGTCGTGGGCGTTCAGGGCATGCCGGGTACTTCTGGTACACCGGGTACACCGGGTTCGGGCACGCCTGGGGCACCTGGCGAAGGTATTACGGTTGTACATAATGATTCGGGAGTGTGGGTATACGACCCTACGACGAATAGCTGGACCAATATCCTAGGTCCAAAAGGAGATAAAGGAGATAAAGGAGATGCGGGCGTCGTGGGCGTTCAGGGCATGCCGGGTACTTCTGGTACACCGGGCACACCGGGTTCGGGCACGCCTGGGGCACCTGGCGAAGGTATTACGGTTGTACATAATGATTCGGGAGTGTGGGTATACGACCCTACGACGAATAGCTGGACGAATATCCTAGGTCCCAAAGGAGATAAGGGAGATAAAGGAGATGCTGGCGTCGTGGGCGTTCAGGGCATGCCGGGTACTTCTGGTACACCGGGCACACCGGGTTCGGGCACGCCTGGTGCCCCTGGCGAAGGTATTACGGTTGTACATAATGATTCGGGAGTTTGGGTATACGACCCTACGACGAATAACTGGACGAATATCCTAGGTCCCAAAGGAGATAAGGGAGATAAAGGAGATGCTGGCGTAGTGGGCGTTCAGGGCATGCCGGGTACTTCTGGTACACCGGGCACACCGGGTTCGGGCAC
>NZ_SNYV01000006.1 GCF_004363245.1 Sphingobacterium yanglingense
GCAATCTTCTCCGAAAATATTTTAAAATAAAATTTGGAGGTTTAAAAAAGATTCCTACCTTTGCAGTCCCAACGGAAACGGAGGGCGATCGCCGCAAGGGTGATCGGAACAACAAAATGACAAGTCACATCTTTTGATGTCGATAATAAAAGCAGAAGCGCGATGCGGATGCGAACAAAGTTCTTTAAGGAAATGATCATGTAACGTAACGAGTAGTGTTGAGAAACAACGAAAGTTAAAAATAACTCAACCTGTCAATCATAGAATCAGAAATTATTTAATAAAGACAATTCTATTTTTCATAAATAGTCTTGATCTTACACTTCATTTTACTATGGAGAGTTTGATCCTGGCTCAGGATGAACGCTAGCGGCAGGCCTAATACATGCAAGTCGAACGGGATCCATTTTTAGCTTGCTAAGGATGGTGAGAGTGGCGCACGGGTGCGTAACGCGTGAGCAACCTGCCCATATCAGGGGGATAGCCCGAAGAAATTCGGATTAACACCGCATAAGATTATAGTTCCGCATGGGACATTAATTAAATATTTATAGGATATGGATGGGCTCGCGTGACATTAGCTAGTTGGTAGGGTAACGGCTTACCAAGGCTACGATGTCTAGGGGCTCTGAGAGGAGAATCCCCCACACTGGTACTGAGACACGGACCAGACTCCTACGGGAGGCAGCAGTAAGGAATATTGGTCAATGGAGGGAACTCTGAACCAGCCATGCCGCGTGCAGGATGACTGCCCTATGGGTTGTAAACTGCTTTTGTCGGGGAATAAACCTCTCTACGAGTAGAGAGCTGAATGTACCCGAAGAATAAGGATCGGCTAACTCCGTGCCAGCAGCCGCGGTAATACGGAGGATCCGAGCGTTATCCGGATTTATTGGGTTTAAAGGGTGCGTAGGCGGCCTTATAAGTCAGGGGTGAAATACGGCAGCTCAACTGTCGCAGTGCCTTTGATACTGTAGGGCTTGAATCTATTTGAAGTGGGCGGAATAAGACAAGTAGCGGTGAAATGCATAGATATGTCTTAGAACTCCGATTGCGAAGGCAGCTCACTAAGTTAGTATTGACGCTGATGCACGAAAGCGTGGGGATCGAACAGGATTAGATACCCTGGTAGTCCACGCCCTAAACGATGATAACTCGATGTTGGCGATACACAGTCAGCGTCCCAGCGAAAGCGTTAAGTTATCCACCTGGGGAGTACGCCCGCAAGGGTGAAACTCAAAGGAATTGACGGGGGCCCGCACAAGCGGAGGAGCATGTGGTTTAATTCGATGATACGCGAGGAACCTTACCCGGGCTTGAAAGTTAGTGACGGATGCAGAGACGCATCCTTCCTTCGGGACACGAAACTAGGTGCTGCATGGCTGTCGTCAGCTCGTGCCGTGAGGTGTTGGGTTAAGTCCCGCAACGAGCGCAACCCCTATGTTTAGTTGCCAGCACGTAATGGTGGGGACTCTAGACAGACTGCCTGCGTAAGCAGTGAGGAAGGTGGGGACGACGTCAAGTCATCATGGCCCTTACGTCCGGGGCTACACACGTGCTACAATGGATGGTACAGCGGGCAGCTACACAGCAATGTGATGCCAATCTCGAAAAGCCATTCACAGTTCGGATCGGGGTCTGCAACTCGACCCCGTGAAGTTGGATTCGCTAGTAATCGCGTATCAGCAATGACGCGGTGAATACGTTCCCGGGCCTTGTACACACCGCCCGTCAAGCCATGAAAGTTGGGGGTGCCTAAAGCATGTAACCGCAAGGAGCGTGTTAGGGCAAAACCGATAATTGGGGCTAAGTCGTAACAAGGTAGCCGTACCGGAAGGTGCGGCTGGAATACCTCCTTTCTAGAGCATTCATGATTGAAGCTCGTTACGTTATTACATGATTATAAGAGACAAGAAGAAAGTACCCACCCTGGTGGAGTACCGAGAGAGATAAAAGTAATAGCTAGTCCCGTAGCTCAGTTGGTTAGAGCACTACACTGATAATGTAGGGGTCAGCAGTTCAAATCTGCTCGGGACTACAACACTTAAGGGGAATTAGCTCAGCTGGCTAGAGCACCTGCCTTGCACGCAGGGGGTCAACGGTTCGAATCCGTTATTCTCCACGAGATAGTATCAGGCATTTAGTACTTAGTATCTGGACAGATGTATGGCGACATATAGAATCCAACTGCTAATATCTAACTACTACATACTACCAAAGAGTTCTTTGACATATTGAAAGAAAAAAAACACAAGAGAAGACAATAGGGACGAAAGTGCTGAGGCACGATTAGTCAAAGCAACACCATGGTAGCAAAAGGGCCATGCGTGTGAAGAAAGTAAATAAGGGCACACGGGGGATGTCTAGGCTCTCAGAGGCGATGAAGGACGTGATAAGCTGCGATAAGCCACGGGGATCAGCAAATGTGACTTGATCCGTGGATTTCCGAATGGGGCAACCTGGCTGTTTGAAGAACAGTCGTATAATACGCGAACGCGCCGAACTGAAACATCTAAGTAAGCGTAGGAGGAGAAAATAATAATGATTTCGTAAGTAGTGGCGAGCGAACACGAAAGAGCCCAAACCCATATTGTTACGGCAATATGGGGGTTGTAGGACCACGACATTGTATTGTCGCTATGAACTGGAAGCAGGTGGGAAACTGCGCGATATGGGTGATAGCCCCGTACAGGTAAAGAATGACAGCATAGTGGTATCCTGAGTAGGGCGGGACCGGAGGAATCCTGCTTGAATCTGCCAGCACCATCTGGTAAGGCTAAATACTCCTGAGAGACCGATAGTGGACCAGTACCGTGAGGGAAAGATGAAAAGAACCCCGAACAGGGGAGTGAAAAGAACCTGAAACCGTGTGCTTACAAGCGGTTGGAGCAGAGTGATTCTGTGACAGCGTGCCTTTTGCATAATGAGCCTACGAGTTACTCTTTACTGGCAAGGTTAAGTGGTTCAGCCACGCAGCCGAAGCGAAAGCGAGTCTGAATAGGGCGCATAGTCAGTAGAGGTAGACGCGAAACCTTGTGATCTACCCTTGGGCAGGTTGAAGTCTGGGTAACACCAGATGGAGGACCGAACCGATAAACGTTGAAAAGTTTCCGGATGACCTGAGGGTAGGGGTGAAAGGCCAATCAAACTGGGAAATAGCTCGTACTCCCCGAAATGTTTTTAGGAACAGCGTCGGCATAGAGTCTTGTAGAGGTAGAGCTACCGATTGGGTGCGGGGGAGTCAAATCCTACCAAATCCAGACGAACTCCGAATGCTACAAGATATGGCCGGCAGTGAGGCTTTGGGTGCTAAGGTCCAAGGCCGAGAGGGAAAGAACCCAGACCATCAGCTAAGGTCCCCAAATGTAGTCTAAGTTGAACTAACGAGGTCCGGTTGCCCAGACAGCTAGGATGTTGGCTTGGAAGCAGCCATTCATTTAAAGAGTGCGTAACAGCTCACTAGTCGAGCGACCGGGCGTGGATAATAAACGGGCATCAAGATTACTACCGAAGCTATGGATTTGCACTTATGTGCATCTGGTAGGGGAGCATTCTATTGGGGGCGAAGCCGCATGGTGATGTGTGGTGGACTTAATAGAAAAGCAAATGTAGGCATAAGTAACGATAAGGCGGGTGAGAAACCCGCCCACCGAAAGACTAAGGTTTCCTGATCAACGCTAATCGGATCAGGGTTAGTCGGGACCTAAGGCGCATCCGAACGGAGAAAGCCGATGGACAATGGGTTAATATTCCCATACTTTTCTTTACTGCGATGTGGTGACGGAGTAGTGACACTGCCGCGAACTGACGGAATAGTTCGTTAAAAGACGTAGGTATAGGGACGGTAGGCAAATCCGCCGACCCTGCTGAAATCCAATAGTACTGCAAAGCTTCGGCGGCGCAGATAGAGCAGGTAATCAGACTTCCAAGAAAACCCGCTAAGCTTCAGGTAAAGAAAACCCGTACCGTAAACCGACACAGGTAGTCGAGGAGAGAATCCTAAGGTGCTCGAGTGAGTCATGGCTAAGGAACTCGGCAAAATGGCCCTGTAACTTCGGGAGAAGGGGCGCTGTCTCGTAAGAGCAGCCGCAGTGAAAAGGCCCAGGCGACTGTTTAGCAAAAACATATGGCTTTGCAAAATCGAAAGATGAGGTATAAGGCCTGACACCTGCCCGGTGCTGGAAGGTTAAGAGGGGATGTCATCCGCAAGGAGAAGCATTGAATCGAAGCCCCAGTAAACGGCGGCCGTAACTATAACGGTCCTAAGGTAGCGAAATTCCTTGTCGGGTAAGTTCCGACCTGCACGAATGGTGTAACGATCTGGGCGCTGTCTCAGCCATGAGCTCGGTGAAATTGTGGTATCGGTGAAGACGCCGATTACCCGCAACGGGACGGAAAGACCCCATGCACCTTCACTATAGCTTAACATTGAAATTGGGTACAGGATGTGTAGGATAGGCGGGAGATGTTGAAGTGGCTTCGCCAGGAGTCATGGAATCAACCTTGAAATACCGCCCTTTCTGTATTCGGTTTCTAATCCCATGATGTGGGAGACATTGTTTGGTGGGTAGTTTGACTGGGGTGGTCGCCTCCAAAAAGGTAACGGAGGCTTTCAAAGGTAAGCTCAGTACGCTTGGTAACCGTACGGGGAGTGCAATGGCATAAGCTTGCTTGACTGTGAGGCCTACAAGCCGAGCAGGGTCGAAAGACGGACATAGTGATCCGGTGGTTCTGTATGGAAGGGCCATCGCTCAAAGGATAAAAGGTACGCTGGGGATAACAGGCTGATCTCCCCCAAGAGCTCATATCGACGGGGAGGTTTGGCACCTCGATGTCGGCTCGTCACATCCTGGGGCTGGAGAAGGTCCCAAGGGTTGGGCTGTTCGCCCATTAAAGTGGCACGCGAGCTGGGTTCAGAACGTCGCGAGACAGTTCGGTCCCTATCTGTTGTGGGCGTTGGAAGTTTGAGTGGATCTGTCCTTAGTACGAGAGGACCGGGATGGACTGACCGCTGGTGAACCAGTTATGCCGCCAGGTGTACGGCTGGGTAGCTACGTCGGGAATAGATAAGCGCTGAAAGCATCTAAGTGCGAAACTAGCCACAAGATGAGACTTCCTTATAGGGTCGTAGAAGATGACTACGTTGATAGGCTATAGGTGTAAAGGTTGAGAGACCAAAGCCGAGTAGTACTAATAGCCCGAAGCTTTCCAAGCAGATAGACCTGTTGTCTTCTCTGACTGTTCTTTTTCTTTCAATAACATGTCAATATTAGTATTGGGTACATGGTATTGTGTATTGGGATATATCTTCTCATCTCACATATGTCAGATCCCATATCTAAAAGATATTTCAGGTGCCTATATCGGCGGTGTCTACCTCTTCCCATTCCGAACAGAGAAGTCAAGCCCGCCAGAGCCGATGGTATTGCCGTAACAGGTGGGAGAGTAGGTCGGTGCCTTTTTTAATACGAAGCCCCTTCAGGAAACTGGAGGGGCTTTTGTT
>NZ_SNYV01000007.1 GCF_004363245.1 Sphingobacterium yanglingense
TCAATAGGAGCCTTTTCTACAACAATAGTAACCGTAGTCGTAGAACAGTTGTTCGGATTCAATACCTCACAGATTTTGTAGGTGATCTCGTACTCGCCTGCCGGTGTCTCTGGATCTACTGTAACGATACCTGTTTTAGGATCTAACGTAGGAACAGGAGCCCCAGGTGTTTTTGGATCTGCCGGTTTCTCTACCGTAACTGTTACATCCTTCGGATCAACTGGCTTATTATTCAATTTATCATTATCCAACACCGATGGAGTTTTACCGCCATCCTTACCATTGATAGCTGGTGGCGTATCCACCACTGCCTCAATAGGAGCCTTTTCTACAACAATAGTAACCGTAGTCGTAGAACAGTTGTTCGGATTCAATACCTCACAGATTTTGTAGGTGATCTCGTACTCCCCTGCCGGTGTCTCCGGATCTACCGTCACGATACCTGTTTTAGGATCTAACGTAGGAACAGGAGCCCCAGGTGTTTTTGGATCTGCCGGTTTCTCTACCGTAACTGTTACATCCTTCGGATCAACTGGTTTGTTATTCAATTTATCATTATCCAGTACGCTTGGTGTCTTACCGCCATCCTTACCATTGATTGCTGGTGGCGTATCGACCACCGCTTCGATTAGAGGTGCTTCTACAACGATAGTAACCGTAGTCGTAGAACAGTTGTTCGGATTCAATACCTCACAGATTTTGTAGGTGATCTCGTACTCCCCTGCCGGTGTCTCCGGATCTACCGTCACGATACCTGTTTTAGGATCTAACGTAGGAACAGGAGCCCCAGGTGTTTTTGGATCTGCCGGTTTCTCTACCGTAACTGTTACATCCTTCGGATCAACTGGTTTGTTGTTTAATTTATCATTGTCCAAGACATTAGGTGTATTACCACCGTCCTTACCGTTGATTGCCGGTGGCGTATCTACCACTGCTACGATTGGCACCCAAGGTAATGGGGTGATTGTACAGTCTGCACAATTCGGATCTGTAGGATCTCCAGGATTTGGTGTATTGCCGGAAGTAGATTCACCAGTAACTGGATTATCTTTCGGATCCTTACCTTCAACTTTCGCAATGTTAGATACAAAGCCTTTGATCATATCAGCTTGTGTAATCGTATGGAACGCCGTTAACTGTACCGTTTTCCCTACTTCTAATTTTGCAATAGTTCCAACATTTTTAACATCGGCATTAGCATCCGTTACAACAACATCAAATAACGTGACCTTACCTGTATTACTAACTTCTATTAAATATTCAATTTTATCACCAGCGTGCAAAACCCCTGTTACTGGAAGACTCGTTTTCACGACCTTAAGCTCTCCTGTATCATCTGCTTCGACAACAGTCGGATCGCCAGGTGTCTTGCCCGGATCTGGTGTGCCTGGATTGTTCGGATCTTCAGGTGTAGATTCCACCGGAGGAACAGTTGTTGTACCGTCAGGGCCGTTACCGTTAACCGTAGCAACGTTCTCCACAGAACCGCGATCCACGTCTGTCTGAACAACCGTATACGTAGCGCTGAACGTAGCCGTAGCACCGGGAGCTAAACTAGCAACAGAAGCTGGGCTGATAGTACTCAGGTTCGCAAGAGGGTCACTAACCATAACGTTTTTCAACGTAACCTTTCCTGTATTCTTAACCGTAAAGGTATACGTAATAACATCATTGACATCCGCCTTGCCCACTGTACCGTTATCGGTAGTAAGCTTAGCGCCTTTAACTAAGGTATATGATGCTGTATCATCTGCTTCGACAACAGTCGGATCGCCAGGTGTCTTGCCCGGATCTGGTGTACCTGGATTGTTCGGATCTTCAGGTGTAGATTCCACCGGAGGAACAGTTGTTATACCGTCAGGGCCGTTACCGTTAACCGTAGCAACGTTCTCTACGGAACCGCGGTCCACGTCTGTCTGAACAACCGTATATGTAGCCGTAAAGGTAGCACTAGCGCCAGGAGCTAAACTAGCAGCAGAAGCTGGGCTGATAGCACTCAGGTTCGCAAGAGGGTCACTAACCGTAACGTTTTTCAACGTAACCTTACCTGTATTCTTAACTGTAAAAGTATATGTAATAACATCATTGACATCCGCCTTACCCACTGTACCGTTATCGGTAGTAAGCTTAGCGCCTTTAACTAAGCTGTAAGATGCTGTATCATCTGCTTCGACAACAGTCGGATCACCAGGTGTCTTGCCCGGATCTGGTGTACCTGGATTGTTAGGATCTTCAGGTGTAGATTCCACCGGAGGAACAGTTGTTGTACCGTCAGGGCCGTTACCGTTAACCGTAGCAACGTTCTCTACGGAACCGCGGTCCACATCTGTCTGAACAACAGTGTATGTAGCTGTAAAGGTAGCACTAGCGCCAGGAGCTAAACTAGCAGCAGAAGCTGGGCTGATAGTACTCAGGTTCGCAAGAGGGTCACTAACCATAACGTTTTTCAACGTAACCTTTCCTGTATTCTTAACCGTAAAGGTATACGTAATAACATCATTGACATCCGCCTTGCCCACTGTACCGTTATCGGTAGTAAGCTTAGCGCCTTTAACTAAGGTATATGATGCTGTATTATCCGCTTCGACAACCGTAGGATCGCCAGGTGTCTTGCCCGGATCAGGTGTGCCTGGATTGTTCGGATCTTCAGGTGTAGATTCCACCGGAGGAACAGTTGTTGTACCGTCAGGGCCGTTACCGTTAACCGTAGCAACGTT
>NZ_SNYV01000008.1 GCF_004363245.1 Sphingobacterium yanglingense
GGAGATAAAGGAGATGCTGGCGTAGTGGGCGTTCAGGGCATGCCGGGTACTTCTGGTACACCGGGCACACCGGGTTCGGGCACGCCTGGGGCACCTGGTGAAGGTATTACGGTGGTACATAATGATTCGGGAGTTTGGGTATACGACCCTACGACGAATAACTGGACGAATATCCTAGGTCCAAAAGGAGATAAGGGAGATAAAGGAGATGCTGGCGTAGTGGGCGTTCAGGGCATGCCAGGTACTTCTGGTACACCGGGCACACCGGGTTCGGGCACGCCTGGGGCACCGGGCGAAGGTATTACGGTTGTACATAATGATTCGGGAGTTTGGGTATACGACCCTACGACGAATAACTGGACCAATATCTTAGGTCCCAAAGGAGATAAGGGAGATAAAGGAGATGCTGGCGTCGTGGGCGTTCAGGGCATGCCGGGTACTTCTGGTACACCGGGTACACCGGGTTCGGGCACGCCTGGTGCCCCTGGCGAAGGTATTACGGTTGTACATAATGATTCGGGAGTTTGGGTATACGACCCTACGACGAATAACTGGACCAATATCTTAGGTCCCAAAGGAGATAAGGGAGATAAAGGAGATGCTGGCGTCGTGGGCGTTCAGGGCATGCCGGGTACTTCTGGTACACCGGGTACACCGGGTTCGGGCACGCCTGGTGCCCCTGGCGAAGGTATTACGGTTGTACATAATGATTCGGGAGTTTGGGTATACGACCCTACGACGAATAACTGGACGAATATCCTAGGTCCAAAAGGAGATAAGGGAGATAAAGGGGATGCGGGTGTAGTAGGCGTTCAGGGCATGCCGGGTACTTCTGGTACACCGGGTACACCGGGTTCGGGCACGCCTGGTGCCCCTGGCGAAGGTATTACGGTTGTACATAATGATTCGGGAGTTTGGGTATACGACCCTACGACGAATAACTGGACGAATATCCTAGGTCCCAAAGGAGATAAGGGAGATAAAGGAGATGCTGGCGTAGTGGGCGTTCAGGGCATGCCGGGTACTTCTGGTACACCGGGCACACCGGGTTCGGGCACGCCTGGGGCACCTGGTGAAGGTATTACGGTTGTACATAATGATTCGGGAGTTTGGGTATACGACCCTACGACGAATAACTGGACGAATATCCTAGGTCCAAAAGGAGATAAGGGAGATAAAGGAGATGCTGGCGTAGTGGGCGTTCAGGGCATGCCAGGTACTTCTGGTACACCGGGCACACCGGGTTCGGGCAC
>NZ_SNYV01000009.1 GCF_004363245.1 Sphingobacterium yanglingense
AAGTGTAATAGCCACTACTTGATCTGACAGTTGGTTGTTTTTAAAAATTGTCAGATTGCCTATTCGAATATAGTAATGTTTCTGCAAAATCTATAGATTCAACTTGTTGCTTATTTTCTTGCACCGGATAAGTAACAAGTTGATCTTCTTTTAGTGTCTCCAGCATCTTTTCTTTTGCCAAATTAATTGTATCATCGAAGGTCTGCATAGGTGTCTTTCCAAAACAATACTTTCCTGTATGGGTACGATCCTGATTATAGTAAATCATCCAACGATCAAGGTCGTTTTGGAGTTCCTGAATGCTTCGGTATACTTTCTTTCTGAATGCAACTGCATAAAACTCGTCCTGAATAGTACGATGGAAACGTTCGCAAATACCATTTGTTTGAGGACTTTTTGCTTTGGTTTTCGTGTGATCTATATCTTCGATGGCTAAATAGAGCTGATATTCATGCTGGTCTCTTACCCCGCAGTATTCCGTTCCTCGATCTGTCAATATCCTTAACAACCTTAAGTCATGTTGCTCGAAAAATGGTACGACCTGATCATTTAGCATATCTGCAGCAACTAATGCATTCTTACGATCATACAGCTTTGTAAAAGCGACTTTGGAATAGGTATCAATGAAAGTTTGCTGATATATATGCCCAACTCCCTTAATATTACCGACATAGTATGTATCCTGAGCACCTAGATATCCGGGATGATGAGTTTCTATCTCACCGTGTGCCTTTTTCTCTTCTTTAGCTCTTTCCAGAGCTAGAAGCTGAGCTTCCGTTAAAACAATACCTTCCTGTGCAGACTTTGCCTCTAAGGCTTTTAATCTGAGCTTGAAGGTCTGCAGATCATGCCTCATCCATATACTCCTAACTCCTCCAGGAGATATTAATATGCCTTGCTTTTTCAGCTCGTTAGAAACACGTAACTGACCTAAAGCAGGCTGGTCTATAGCTAGATCAACAACAGCTTTTTCAATATGCTCTTCTACTCGGTTCTTTAATATAGGCTTTCTTCTAGAAAGTTCTTGAAGTGCAAGCTCGCCTCCTTGATCATACAATTCTTTAAATCTATAAAAGCTGTCTCTGGAATAGCCCATTACTTTACAGGCTCTTGATACATTCCCTAAGTGCTGGGCAAGCTCTAAAACACCCAGTTTGTTCTTGATGATTTTTTCTTGTGTTGTCATAACTCTAATCTATTTTTCAGTTGTTAATTTATTGCAACTGTCAGATTAAGTCTTGACTACTTCA
>NZ_SNYV01000010.1 GCF_004363245.1 Sphingobacterium yanglingense
GCCCGTATTTTAGGGCTACTCCATACTTCAGCTTCCATCTTACGGCAGTTGACACAGTTCCAGCCTGTAAAATCGACCAACAACGGTTTCTTCTGCGCTTTGGCTGCTGCCAGCGCCTCGTCGTAATCGTAGTAAGGATCCAATCCTTTGATCGTCGACTTGCTATGGAAATAGGTATAGTGCTTGCGGCTGTTGGCATCTGTGCCTCCAGCATGTGCTGCAGGGCTACCTCCACCCAGAGCGAGGTTGTTCAGGTCAAAATCCTGTGTTCCGATCGGAGGAAGGAAGGCCGAAATCGCTTTCAACGGCGCACCCCACAATCCAGGTACCATATACACGACAAAGGAGAATACCAAAATCGCAATCATCGTACGAGGGATGGAAAGGAACTGCAACGGACTATCGTGGGAGAACTGGATCTTGCCGATCAGGTACAGCCCCAATAGACCGAATATCACGATCCATAACGCTAGGTACACCTCGCGGTCAAGGAAGTTCCAGTTGTAGGCCAGATCCACATTGGAAAGGAATTTAAGGGCCAAAGCCAGTTCCAGGAATCCCAGTACCACCTTTACACTATTCAACCATCCACCGGATTTAGGCATGGATTTCAACATCGATGGGAACATCGCGAACAGGACAAAAGGTACAGCCAGGGCAATAGAAAAGCCCAACATACCTATTGCAGGTCCAAGACGCTCACCTCTCGTAGCTGCTTCTACCAATAATGTACCGATGATCGGTCCAGTACAGGAGAAAGAAACCACGGCCAGACTCGCCGACATAAAGAACAGACCGATCAATCCGCCCTTGTCCGATTGTGCATCGATCTTGTTGACAAATGAACTCGGAAGGGTTATCTCGAAGGCACCAAGGAATGATGCTGCAAAAACCACTAAAAGTAGGAAAAAGAAGAAGTTGAAGATACCGTTTGTAGACAGTTCGTTCAGCGCCTCAGGTCCAAATGCAATGGTGATCAACATACCCAATGCGACATAGATCACAATGATAAAGACACCATATAAGAAGGCCTGTGATATCGCCTTGGAGCGTGTTCCTGATTTTTTGGTAAAGAAACTCACCGTAAGTGGTACCATCGGGAAGATACAGGGCATAAAGAATGCCGCAAAACCACCCAAAAGACCAGCGATAAAGATACCCCACATCGACTTATCATCTGCAGCGGCACCATCTGTAG
>NZ_SNYV01000012.1 GCF_004363245.1 Sphingobacterium yanglingense
CAGGTGGTAATCTACTTTCACCTACGACCACTTTGGTTGATGGTCAGAAATACTATGCATCACAGACCGTTGGTGGCTGTGAGAGTGTTCAACGTTTAGAGGTTACGGTTGCCATTACTGTAATTGCTGCTCCTACAACGACACAGTCTACCCAGACTTTCTGTGAGATCGCACCACATACGGTTGCGAATCTACAGGCGACTGGTGCAGGTACAATTAAGTGGTACGATGCCGCTACAGGCGGTAATCTACTTTCACCTACGACCACTTTGGTTGATGGTCAGAAATATTATGCATCGCAGACCGTTGGTGGCTGTGAGAGTGTTCAACGTTTAGAGGTTACGGTTGCCATTAATATTGTTCAAGCAGGAACAATCGCAGGCTCTCAAACGGTATGTAATGGTACAGCACCAGCAACCATCACTTCGGTAACAGCAGGTTCAGCTACTGGTACCCTTGCTTATCAATGGGAGTTTAGTGTGGACAATGGTGCGAATTGGACCCCAATTAGTGGAGCTACTGCAGCGACATATACGCCGGGTGCTATGACGGTAACAACTTCTTACCGCCGAGTATCTACTTCGACACTAAATAACAGTGTCTGCACCGTTTCTTCAAACGAAGTGGTGATCACTGTAACTAACTACTGTAATGTAATTACGGAGAAAGCAGTCCGTGACAATAACAATAATGGCAAAGCTGAGTCCAATGAAGAATTAACTTATTCAATTAAGGTTACTAATAACTATGATAGAGATATTACAGTAAATGTATCCGACATTATTCCAGCGAATACGGCTTATGTAAGTAGTGCAAATGGAGGGGTATACACAGCAGGTAATAATACGATTACTTGGAATAATCTAACCGTACCAGCTAATTCAAATACTACAGTTACTTTTGCTGTTAAGGTTGTTGCAAACTTAACCGGTATTAGTAATATCTATAATGTGGCTACGGTTAGCGGTAATGAATTGCCAGAGCCACAAAGACCAGAGGTTGAGATCCCTACAGAGAGCAAACCATCGCACAGTTCAGTAAAAACTGTTGTGGATGCGAACGGTGATAACAAGGCGCAGTCCGGTGA